>NZ_JBMUZU010000001.1:2650000-7732500 GCF_049542095.1 Streptomyces sp. G45
CCTCGGGGAAGAGCACTCCGCAGTCGACGATCAGCAGACGCCCGTCGTACTCGAAGACCGTCATGTTCCGGCCGATCTCGCCGAGGCCGCCCAGCGGGGTGACCCGCAGGCCGCCCTTGGGGAGCTTCGGCGGAGCGCCGAGTTCAGGATGCGGATGACTCAAAAGACTCTCCTCACCACGCGCGCCACGTGCCTCCGGGGCACGTGGCGCGCGTGACGTTCGTGCAGTAGCAGTTGTGTGGGTGCAGGCGGGCCGCCTGCGTCATACATATGTAGTTATGAAGTCTGTGGTTAGAGCTGTACCCCGCCAGCGGCAAGATCGATCTTGAGCTGCTCCGTCTCCTCGGGGGACAGCTCCACGAGGGGCAGGCGCAGCGGTCCGGCCGGTCGGCCCTGGAGGGCGAGGGCGGCCTTCGTGGTGATGACGCCCTGGGTGCGGAACATGCCCGTGAAGACCGGCAGCAGCTTCTGGTGGACCTCGGTCGCCTTCTGCACGTCGCCGTTGAGGTACGCGTCGAGCATCGCGCGCAGCTCGGGCGTGACCACGTGGCCGACCACGGAGACGAAGCCGCAGGCGCCCACGGAGAGCAGGGGCAGGTTCAGCATGTCGTCGCCCGAGTACCACGCCAGGCCGGAGCGGGCGATGGCCCAGCTCGCGCGGCCGAGGTCGCCCTTGGCGTCCTTGTTGGCCACGATCCGGGGGTGCTCGGCGAGGCGCACGATCGTCTCGGTGTTGATCGGTACGCCGCTGCGGCCGGGGATGTCGTAGAGCATCACCGGCAGGTCCGTGGCGTCCGCGATCGCGGTGAAGTGCCGGTGGAGGCCGTCCTGCGGCGGCTTGTTGTAGTACGGGGTGACGGTCAGCAGGCCGTGGGCACCGGCGTCCTGGGCGGCGCGGGCGAGCTCGACGCTGTGCCGGGTGTCGTTGGTGCCGACGCCCGCGACGACGTGGGCGCGGTCGCCGACCGCCTCGAGGACGGCCCGTACGAGCTCGTTTTTCTCCGCGTCGCTGGTGGTCGGGGACTCGCCGGTGGTGCCGTTGACGATCAGGCCGTCGTTGCCTGCGTCCACCAGGTGGGCGGCGAGCTGCTGCGCGCCGTCGAGGTCGAGTGCGCCGTCCGCCGTGAACGGCGTGACCATGGCGGTGAGGACCCGCCCGAAGGGGGTCTGCGGAGTGGAGGTCGGAGCCATGGGTAACACGCTACTCGCTGCTCAGCGCGGGGTCGCCCCTCGGGTGACGTGGGGCACCTGACACGAACCTGACGCAAAGGGAGCCCGGCACTGCCTGCTCGGGGGTTCAAGCAGTGCCGGGTCCGTTTGATCAGGCTAGATGAACTTCTTGAAGTGCCGCAATACGGACACTTCTCTCGGTCCACTCGGGCCCGCTCTCTCAGTTCACTCGCGCCCGCGCGTCGCCGGGCGGCAAGTCAGGGGGCGACGCGGCCGTTGGCGTTGAACGCGGCGTGCGTCAGCGGCATCAGCTCGGCCCAGTGCCGCTCCATCTTCTCGCCGACCATCTCGATCTCCCGCTGCGGGAAGGACGGGACCTTGGCGAGCTCGTGCTGCGTACGCAGGCCGAGGAAGTGCATCAGGGACCGGGCGTTGCACGTGGCGTACATCGACGAGAAGAGGCCGACGGGCAGGACCGAGCGGGCGACCTCGCGGGCCACGCCCGCGGCGAGCATCTCCTGGTACGACTCGTAGGCCTGGCGGTAGGAGTCCTCCATGACGCGGCCGGTCAGCTCGTGCTGCGCCTGGGTGCCCTCCACGAAGACGTACTTGCCGGGGCGGCCCTCCTGGACGAGCTTGCGGGACTCGTCGGGGACGTAGAACACGGGCTGCAGCTCGCGGTAGCGGCCCGACTCCTCGTTGTACGACCAGCCCACGCGGTGGCGCATGAACTCGCGGAAGACGAAGATCGGGGCGCTGATGAAGAACGTCATCGAGTTGTGCTCGAAGGGGCTGCCGTGGCGGTCCCGCATCAGATAGTTGATCAGGCCCTTGGAGCGCTCCGGGTCCTTCTTCAGCTCGTCGAGGGACTGCTCGCCAGCGGTCGAGACCCGCGCCGCCCACAGGACGTCCTGGTCGGTCGCGGCGTGCTTGACCAGCTCGACCGTGACATCGCTGCGGAAGCTGGGCTTGAGGTCTTCGGCTGGGGTGTCGCTCACTGGCGGGGTCCTTCCCTGTGCGTCGTGGGGCGCCGCCCACTTTAGGCCCCGCCACTGACAGTCCCCCGCCACCGGGCGTCCCGGCACCCTTGCTCCCGGCCGCTGCCCCGGCCTCTCCCCCTGCCCCCGGCCTCTCCCTCTGCCCCCCGGCCGCCCGCGACAATCAGCCGTTCGGCGACCCCTCGTGACATTCTTCGGTGAATTTGCCGAAACTGGGCACCTTTTGGCCGTTTCGAGCGTCTGTTCTGGTGACACCGTTCCGTTCGAGACCCGTGAGGAGAAGCGCGCCCCATGTTCCGTCGGCGAGAGCCCGTTCCGTTCGCCTTCATCGCCGAAGCCGACAAGTTCCGCAGCAACGTCACTCCCCCGCCCCGTGAGCGCGCCACGGCCGGTCAGATCGTGGGCCGCACGCTCATAGGCCTCACCGTGGTCGCCGGTCTCGTGGGCTCCCTGCTGTTCGGGATGCCCGCGATGTCTCCCGACCAGTCACCGGCCAGGACCCAGCAGTCCGAGGCCGCTGACGGTCGCTGACGGTCGCTGACGCGGCCCCCACTCCCTTGGCCCCCCAAGGCTGGTAGCAGGGGACACGGCTCGATAGCCTCACCGGGCACAACCCGTGCGTGGATGAGTGAGGACCAGCCGTGCCCCTGCCTTTCCTGACCGCGGACCGCGCTTTCGACGAGGCGGCGGCCGACGCCGCGCTCCCGTTCGACGACCGCGACCACTGGCGGCGGCCGTACCGCCCGGGCCCCTGGCGCGTGGGAGCCGCGGCCGTGCTGCTGCTCCTCGCCTCGTACGTCCTCGTCGCCACCGTGATCATCGCGTTCGCGGGCGCCCTGCCCGGTGCCTCGGCCTGCGCGGGCCTGGCCGTGCTCATCATGTGCGCCGCGGTCCGGCTGCTGCGGATGGGCACCTGGGTGAGCGCCCACGGGCTGCGCCACGTGACCTTCTTCCGCACCCGGACGGTGCCGTGGCCGCGGGTCGCCTCCGTGCGCACGGTCCAGCAGCCGGTGCGCTGGCTCGGCCTGCCCCGCACCGTGCAGGGACAGGCCCTCCTCCTCGTACGCAGCGACCGGCCCGCGGACGAGCGGACCGTGCTGCTCACCGACCGCAACGCCGACTTCCTCGCCCGGGACACGGCGTTCGACCGGGCCGCCGACACCGTCGAGGTGTGGGCCGACGAGTACCGCCGTACGGCGTAGCCGGTCCGCCCCAGGCTTCGCGTCAGGCGTTCAGCGGCTTGCCCTCGTGCAGGGCGATGGCCCGCTGCATCGCCTTGCGGGCGCGGGGCGTGTCGCGGGCGTCGTGGTAGGCGACGGCGAGGCGGAACCAGCAGCGCCAGTCGTCGGGGGTGTCCTCCGTCTCGGCCTTGCGCCTGGCGAAGACCTCGTCGGCGGACTCGCGGTCGATGCGGCCGCTGGGCGTGCGCTTCAACTCGTCGACGGGCAGGCCGCCCTCGGCCTCCAGCTCGGCGGCGAGCCGGTTGGCGCGCCGCACGAACCGGGTGTTCTGCCACAGGAACCACAGGCCGATGACCGGCAGGATCAGCACCGCCACCCCGAAGGAGACGGTGAGCACGGTGCCGTGCTGTATCAGGAGCACGCCGCGGCTGCCGACCAGGACGAAGTAGACGACCAGGACGGCGGCCGTGACGGCGTAGGTGATCTTTGCGCGCATGGGGTCAGGTCAGTCAAGCCAGTCAGGTCAGTTCAGGTCCAGGAAGTGTTCCAGGCCGAAGGTGAGGCCCGGGGTCCGGGTCACGCGGCGGGCGCCGAGGAGGATGCCCGGCATAAAGCTGCTGTGGTGCAGCGAGTCGTGGCGGACCGTGAGCGTCTCGCCCTCGCCGCCGAGCAGCACCTCCTGGTGGGCGAGGAGGCCGCGCAGGCGCACCGCGTGCACGGGCACGCCGTCGACGTTCGCGCCGCGGGCGCCCTCCAGGGCCGTCTCCGTGGCGTCCGGCTGGGGGGCGCTGCCCGCGCGTTCGCGGGCGGCGGCGATGAGCTGGGCGGTGCGGGTGGCGGTGCCGCTCGGGGCGTCGGCCTTGTTCGGGTGGTGCAGCTCGACGACCTCGACGGACTCGAAGTACGGGGCGGCGATCTGCGCGAACTTCATGGTGAGGACCGCGCCGATGGAGAAGTTCGGCGCGATGAGCACGCCGGTGGCCGGGGACGCCTCCAGCCAGGTGCGCAGCTGTGCGAGGCGCTCGTCGGTCCAGCCCGTCGTGCCGACGACGGCGTGGATGCCGTGGCGCACGCAGAAGTCCAGGTTGCCCATCACCGAGCCGGGCGTGGTCAGCTCGACCGCGACCTGGGCGCCGGACTCGACCAGGGTCTCCAGCTTGTCGCCCCGGGTGAGGGCGGCGACCAGCTCCATGTCGTCGGCGGCCTCGACGGCCCGGACCGCCTCGGAGCCGATCCGCCCCTTGGCGCCGACGACCGCCACGCGCAGCTTGCTCATGTCCTTGATTCCTAACGGGAGTTACGAGACGTACGAGACCTGTGAGACGTACGAGGCCGACGGGGCCCGAGGGCCCGGCGGACCCGAGGCCGTGTACGCCCGGCGCGGGCACCGGGCGTACACGGCCTCATCCGAACCTACGCGACCGCGTCGTGCAGGCGCGCCGCCTGCTTGTCCTTCAGCGGGCCGATCGCCGAGAGCGACGGGCGGCGGCCGAGGACGTCGCGGGCGACGGCGCGCACCTCGTCGGGCGTGACCGCCGTGATCCTGGCGAGCATGTCGTCCACGGACATCTGCTCGCCCCAGCACAGCTCGCTCTTGCCGATGCGGTTCATCAGCGCGCCGGTGTCCTCCAGGCCGAGGACGGTGGAGCCCGCGAGCTGGCCGATGGCCCGGGCGATCTCGTCGTCCGACAGGCCGTGCTCGGCGACGTGGTCCAGCTCGTCGCGGCAGATCTTCAGCACGTCGTGGACCTGGCTGGGGCGGCAGCCCGCGTACACGCCGAAGAGGCCGGTGTCCGCGAAGCCCGACGTGTACGAGTACACGCTGTAGGCCAGGCCGCGCTTCTCCCGGACCTCCTGGAACAGCCGCGAGGACATGCCGCCGCCGAGCGCGGTGTTCAGCACGCCGAGGGCCCAGCGGCGGTCGTCGGTCCGGGCGAGGCCGGGCATGCCGAGGACTATGTGGGCCTGCTCGGTCCTGCGGTCGATGACCTCGACGCGGCCCGCCGTGGTGAGGCGGCGGGCACCGGCGCGCGGGGCGACGGGGGTCGCGTCGGTGCGCGTGAGGGCGCCCGCCTTCTCGAAGGCGGCGCGGACCTGGCGTACGACCCGCTGGTGGTCCACGTTGCCCGCGGCGGCGACGACCAGGTGGGTGGGGTCGTAGTGCTTCTTGTAGAAGCGGCGGATGCGGTCGGCCGTGAGCGCGTTGATCGTGTCGACGGTGCCGAGGACCGGGCGGCCGAGGGGGGTGTCGCCGAGCATGGTGTGCGCGAACAGGTCGTGCACGCAGTCGCTCGGGTCGTCCTCGGTCATCGCGATCTCTTCGAGGATCACGCCGCGCTCGGCGTCGACGTCGCCCTGCTCGATGAGCGAGCCGGTCAGCATGTCGCAGACGACGTCGATGGCGAGCGGCAGGTCCGTGTCGAGCACCCGCGCGTAGTAGCAGGTGTACTCCTTGGCCGTGAACGCGTTCATCTCGCCGCCGACCGCGTCGATCGCGGAGGAGATGTCCAGGGCGCTGCGCTTCCTGGTGCCCTTGAAGAGCAGGTGCTCCAGGTAGTGCGTGGCGCCGTTCAGGGACGGCGTCTCGTCGCGGGAGCCGACGTGGGCCCAGATGCCGAAGGTCGCCGAGCGCACCGACGGGAGGGTCTCGGTGACGATGCGCAGGCCGCCGGGGAGGGTGGTCTTGCGGACCGTGCCGATCCCGTTCTGGCCCTTGATCAACGTTTGGGTACGGGCGACGGCCCGCGCCTCCGAGGAGATGCGGGCCGTCGCCTTGAAGCTACGGGACGTCACTTGGCGGCGTCGTCCTTCGCCTCGGTGGAGCCCTCGGCGTCGTCCTCGCCCTCGATCACGGGGATCAGGGAGAGCTTGCCGCGGGAGTCGATCTCGGCGATCTCGACCTGGACCTTCTGGCCCACGCCGAGGACGTCCTCGACGTTCTCCACGCGCTTGCCACCGGCGAGCTTGCGGATCTGCGAGATGTGCAGCAGACCGTCCTTGCCCGGGAGCAGCGAGACGAACGCGCCGAAGGTCGTCGTCTTCACGACGGTGCCCAGGTAGCGCTCGCCGACCTCCGGCATGGTCGGGTTGGCGATGCCGTTGATCGTGGCGCGGGCGGCCTCGGCGGCCGGGCCGTCGGCGGCACCGATGTAGATGGTGCCGTCGTCCTCGATCGTGATGTCGGCGCCGGTGTCCTCCTGGATCTGGTTGATCATCTTGCCCTTCGGGCCGATGACCTCGCCGATCTTGTCCACCGGGATCTTGACGGTGATGATCCGCGGCGCGTTCGGGGACATCTCGTCCGGAACGTCGATGGCCTCCATCATCACGTCGAGGATGTGCAGGCGGGCGTCGCGGGCCTGCTTCAGGGCGGCGGCCAGGACGGAGGCGGGGATGCCGTCCAGCTTGGTGTCGAGCTGGAGGGCGGTCACGAACTCCTTGGTACCGGCGACCTTGAAGTCCATGTCGCCGAAGGCGTCCTCGGCACCGAGGATGTCGGTCAGCGTCACATAGTGCGTCTCGCCGTCGATCTCCTGGGAGATCAGGCCCATGGCGATGCCCGCGACCGGGGCCTTCAGCGGCACACCGGCGTTCAGCAGCGACATGGTGGAGGCGCAGACGGAGCCCATGGACGTCGAGCCGTTGGACCCGAGGGCCTCGGACACCTGGCGGATCGCGTAGGGGAACTCCTCGCGGGTCGGCAGGACCGGGACGAGGGCGCGCTCGGCGAGGGCGCCGTGGCCGATCTCGCGGCGCTTGGGGGAGCCGACGCGGCCGGTCTCGCCGGTGGAGTACGGCGGGAAGTTGTAGTTGTGCATGTAGCGCTTGCGCGTCACCGGGGACAGCGTGTCGAGCTGCTGCTCCATGCGGAGCATGTTCAGCGTCGTGACGCCCAGGATCTGCGTCTCGCCGCGCTCGAACAGGGCGGAGCCGTGCACGCGCGGGATGGCCTCGACCTCGGCGGCGAGCGTACGGATGTCCGTGACGCCGCGGCCGTCGATGCGCTTCTTCTCCTTGATGACGCGCTCACGGACCAGGGACTTGGTCAGCGAGCGGTACGCGGCGGAGATCTCCTTCTCGCGGCCCTCGAACTCCGGCAGCAGCTTCTCACCGGCGAGGACCTTGACGCGGTCCAGCTCGGCCTCGCGCTCCTGCTTGCCCGCGATGGTCAGCGCCTGGGCCAGCTCGGGCTTGACGGCGGCGGTCAGGGCCTCCAGGACGTCGTCCTCGTAGTCGAGGAAGATCGGGAACTCGCCCTCGGGCTTGGCGGCCTTGGCGGCGAGGTCCGACTGGGCCTTGCACAGGACCTTGATGAAGGGCTTCGCGGCCTCGAGACCGGCGGCGACGACCTCCTCGGTCGGCGCCTCGGCACCGCCCTTGACCAGCTCGATGGTCTTCTCGGTGGCCTCGGCCTCGACCATCATGATCGCGACGTCGCCGTCCTCCAGGACGCGACCGGCGACGACCATGTCGAAGACGGCGTCCTCAAGCTCGGTGTGCGTCGGGAAGGCGACCCACTGGCCCTTGATGAGGGCCACGCGCGTGCCGCCGATGGGGCCCGAGAAGGGCAGGCCCGCGAGCTGCGTGGAGCAGGAAGCGGCGTTGATCGCGACCACGTCGTACAGGTGGTCGGGGTTGAGCGCCATGATCGTCTCGACGATCTGGATCTCGTTGCGCAGGCCCTTCTTGAAGGAGGGGCGCAGCGGGCGGTCGATCAGGCGGCAGGTGAGGATCGCGTCCTCGGAGGGGCGGCCCTCACGGCGGAAGAAGGAGCCGGGGATCTTCCCGGCGGCGTACATCCGCTCCTCGACGTCGACCGTGAGCGGAAAGAAGTCGAGCTGGTCCTTGGGCTTCTTGGACGCGGTGGTGGCCGACAGGACCATGGTGTCGTCGTCCAGGTACGCCACGGCGGAGCCCGCGGCCTGCTTGGCGAGGCGGCCCGTCTCGAAGCGGATGGTGCGGGTGCCGAAGGTGCCGTTGTCGATGACGGCCTCGGCGTAGTGGGTCTCGTTCTCCACTAGCGGTTTCTCCTACGTATCGTCTTTTCACCCCTGGGCCCGTGTGGCCCGGGTCCGCTCCTGCCCGTGTGGCGTGGGAGCGGTTGTGAGCGGTGCGGAGAAGCGCGCCGTGGGTGCGGGCCGGTCTTCGATCGAAGCCCCCGGGGACTCGTACGCGCGTATCCCGGAGACCACTACCGAGGACCGGCGGCGGCTGGGTGCGCCTCTCCTTATGCGGTTGTGCCCTTTATGCGGTTGTGTTGTGCCCCTGTGCGGTCCGTGGCCGATGGTGCGGCCGGGCCGCTCACGGGGCTGTGTCGGACGTCACCAGACTACAAAGCACCGGTGACACCGCGCACGTACAGCAAAGGGAGCGGCCCCCTTCGAGTGCTTCGAGTGGGAACCGCTCCCTTCACGGCGACTTACTTGGCGCCCGCCGCACCGCGGCGGATGCCGAGGCGGTCGACGAGGGCGCGGAAGCGCTGGATGTCCTTCTTGGCCAGGTACTGCAGCAGGCGGCGGCGCTGGCCGACCAGGATCAGCAGACCACGGCGGGAGTGGTGGTCGTGCTTGTGCGTCTTCAGGTGCTCGGTCAGGTCCGAGATCCGGCGCGACAGGAGCGCGACCTGGACCTCGGGGGAGCCGGTGTCACCCTCCTTGGTGCCGAACTCGCTGATGATCTGCTTCTTCGTGGCGGCGTCGAGCGACACGCGTACTCCTTGTGATGTCTTCGGTGCCTTCGAGTGCCCCTGGTCTTCTTCTCAGGGGTGCTTCCGGGACTCGGAAGGCGAGGTCCGCCCGGACGGGCGGGGTCCGCCTGGACAGGCGGGTCCACCCGGGAGGGGTGGGGGTCCACCCTTGACGGGCGGGATGCCGCAGGGCGTGGTCCATGGGCCGGGGGCCTGGGACGTGCGCAGACATGCGGGCGTTACACAGCGTACCAGTACAAGAGCGGGGGCCTCCGCCCGGTGCTCGGCGGCCCTCCCGTGGGGCCCCCGTGGGCGCCCGTGGGCCGGTGAGCCGGGGGCTTGCGGGCGCGGCCCCGCCCCCGGGGCGGGGGCATCAGGGGCGGGGCCTCGGAGCGGGGCCTCAGGAGCCCTCGACGCCGACGGCGCCGAAGGCCGCGCCCTTCCAGGGTCCGCTGTCCTCGGCGCTGAGCTCGCGCGGCGCGACGAACACCCGGCCCCGCTCGACGACCACGTCGGCCTCCCCCGGTTCCACGATCCCCGCGTCGTCCGGCACGCTGAACAGCATGAACGGGGTCTCCTTGCCCGTCTTCGGGTCCAGGCTGACGACCGCGTCCGGAGCGACGCCGTCGATGCTCCCCCGGAAGGCGAGCAACCGGTCACCGCTGACCCGTACGGGGTACATGGCGGCGCGCCCCTTCGAGTCGAACTTCCGGACGGTCTTCCCGGTGGCCAGGTCGAAGGAGACGATCCAGTTCGCCTCCAGGCCCTCCGCCTTCGTGGCGAGGAAGAGCTGGTCGCGGCCGACGGCGATGGCGTCGCACGTCTCCACGGTCCCGTACAGCATGCGGAAGCAGTCGTCTTCGTAGCGGCCCTTCGGCAGGTCGATGGTGGCCTGGTAGGCGCCCCGGTCGTCCAGGGTGATCAGGTCCGTCGCTCCGGAGTCACCGGCCGCGACGGCGATCACCGCGGGCTCGGCGGACACCAGGTTCACGTTCTGGATGCCAGGGGAGACCTTGTACGTCCACTGCGGCTCCCCGGTGCGCGGGTCCACTTTCTGGATTCGGTACGTGTGGTCGTCACCGCGCTCGCACCGGCGCAGGGCGAGCAGTGCGCGCCCCCCGGCGAACCCGGCGTCACCGCAGGCCGACGGCCGCGCGTTGCCCCACAGGCGCTTGCCGCTCGCCATGTCGTACCCCATGGAGCCCTGGCCCCAGGCGACGGCGACCGTGCCGCGGGTCATGGTGACGTTGGTGTTCGGCGCGAAGGCGGCCTTGGCGTCGGGGAGCTTGGCCTCCCAGAGCTTCTTGCCGGTGTCGAGGTCGACGAAGACGAGCTTCTCGCAGGTCTCGGGGGCGGGCGGAGCGGGACGGGAGGGCTTGTCCTTCTTGCCCTTGTCCTTGCCGTCCTTGCCGTCCTTGCCTCCCTTGCCTCCCTTGCGCTTCTTCCCCTTGTCCTTGTCTTTGTCCTTGCCCTTGGACTTCCGGTCCTTCTTGTCCTTATCGCCCTTGTCGCCCTTCTTGGACTTCTCAGGCTCCTTGGGCTTCTCCGACTTCTCCGGGCGCTCCTGCACCAGCACCGCCGTGCGGCCGTCCGCCGTGACGTGGCGCGTGGTGTCGCAGATCGGCCCGCCCAGGTCGGTCGTCCAGGCCTCGTCGAACTTGCCGTACGTGAAGCCCTTGAGCGTGCGGCCCACGCCCCGGACGAAGGTCTTGTCCGTGGCCCACGTGCCGGGCGCGGCCACCGTGGCGTCGCGCCCGAAGCGCTCGTCGAACTGCTTCTCGCGGTAGTCGACGACGAGGCTGCCCGCCGGGGAGTCCGGGATGGTCTCGACGGTGTCCCTGATCTCGTCCGGGGCCTGCTGGACGGCCTTCGCGTCCTGGGCGTCCGACCCGTCGTCGCCCGCGGCCCAGACCATCCAGCCGCCCGCGCACAGCGCGAGGGCCAGCAGACCCGCCAGGCCCGCCAGCATGCGCGCGCGGCGCGTCCTGCGCGCCCGCTCCACCGCCAGAGCGGACTCGGTGAACCGTGAAGGGGATGGGCCGTCGGTCACGCTGGGGCGCCTTTCTCTTGTGGTCGTTCCGGGGTCACCGTAGAGCACGGCGTCGGCGGCTCAACCACCGGGCGGACGGTGCGCAGTTGCCCTCGTACGCGGTTGTCGGCGCACCGCCGTGCGCGCGGTCAACTCGTCATGGCGCGCGCGGAGGCGTACACGTCGAAGACCGCGAGCGCCAGCGGCACCAGCGTGAGCAGGACGAAGACCTCCGCGATCTCCAGGAAGCGGCCCCAGAAGGGCGTCACGCCGCTGCGGGCGGTGATCAGACCGACGGCCGTGGTGAGCGCCGCGGTGGCCGCGATGGCGGCGACGAGCCAGATGGTGCGCACGTCGAGCGCCGCGCTGTCGCCCCTGAGGGCCTCGCGCATCAGGTGCTCCGGAGGGTTCAGGCACAGCCCCACCCCTAGCAGGACCAGGCAGGCAAGGCCCGCCGCGAGGGCGGCCGCGACCTGCGCGGTGTACCGGAAGAGCTGGGCCCGCATCAGCATGGCGACACCGGTGGCGAGGGCGAGCAGCTGCCCCCACACGTCGTCGCCGAAGCCGAGGACCGCCGCGGCGCCCACGGACAGCAGGGCGCAGCCCCCGACGAGCCCGATGAGCAGTTCGTGGCCGCGCCGCGCCTGGGCGGCGACGCGCTCGCCGTCGACCGGGTCCTGCGGCGCCGGGTCGGGGTCGGGGGCGTCGGGGTCGTACGTACGGCGGGCGGCGTGCGGCGGTTCGTAGCCGATGGGCAGGCGGGCGAAGCGCATGGAGAGGCCCGGCAGGAAGGCGAGCGCGCCGACGGCGAACGGGGCGCACAGCGCCGCTGTCTCGGCGGGCGTCAGCTCGCTCAGGCTGGCCACGAACGTGGCCAGCAGGCCCGCCGCGGCGGCGAAGGCACACGCCACGAAGGGCCCGTCCGCGCGCGGTGACACCAGGACAAGCACCACCGCCGCGACGAGCACGGCGGCGCAGGCCAGCAGGAACTGCAGCTTGCCGACGCCCTGCCCGTCGGTCAGCGGCAGCAGCCCCGAGCCCGCGACGGCGACGTTCGGCAGCGCGCCGACGCCGAGCGCGACGGACGCGGCCCGGTCGTCGTAGATCCGCGCGCGTACGGCGGCGAAGGTGAGCAGCAGCAGGCCCGCGACGGCGGCGAGGATCCCGGGCAGGCCGTGCGCGTCGTGCCGGGGCGCCGCGGACCAGGCGGTGAAGGCGAGCAGGAACGGCAGCACGGCGCCGCCGGTGAGGCCCGCGAGCCGGGTCAGCTCGGCGTTCCACAGCGAGCGGTCGCGGGTGACGGCGGTGGCGACGGCGTCGGACACGTCGTCGAAGACGGCGGGCGGCAGGGACGCGGCGAAGGGCCGCAGCGTGAGCAGTTCGCCGTCCAGGATGCGCTGGGCGGCGAAGGAGCGCGCGCTGTCGAGGACGGCGCCGTCACGGCGTACGAGGTGGTAGCCGACGGGGGCGCCCTCCTCGGGGCGCTGCCGGGACAGGCGCAGGATCTCCGGGTACAGGTCGGCGACGGGGACGTCGTCGGGCAGGGCCACGTCGATGCGGCTGTCGGGGGCGACGATGGTGACGCGGCAGAAGCCGAGGCCCGCGCCGGACCTGGTGGCGGCGGGGGCGGTGCCCTCGCCCGCCGGGCCGGGACCGCCCGGCCCGCCGTGCCCGCCCTGTCCTCCAGGGCCCCCGTGGCCCCCGGGGCCCCCGTGGCCGCCCTGGCTTCCGGGCCCCTGCCCCGGGCCGTTGGCCCCGGCGGCCGCAGAAGTTGTCACGCTCACCCGCTGTTCCCCCTTGGCTCAAGCTTGGCTCGCCGCTGGCTCGTTCGGGCCCGGGCGGCGGCGAGTCCGGGCCGCCGCGCGGGCCGGTCACCGCCGTGGCCCGTCGTGACCACCGTGACCCGTCGTGACCATCGTGACCCGTCGTGGCCGCCGTGACCCATCGTGGCCACCGTGGCCGTCGTGGCCGTCGTGGCCGTCGTGGCCACAGCGTCGCCATGGCCGACATGCTGCCCCGCAGCCGACACGGTCACAGCCCGCCGTGGCCGAAAACCGGACGCCCACCCGGCCGGGCCCGCCCCCGGGGCCACCGCCAACGGCCCGCTTCCTTCGCTCAGTTCGCAGATGCTCACGCGGACCAGTGGCACCCTATCGCCCCCACCGCGCGCCCCGTGTCAGTAGGATCACGACTCGGCCGACATTCGCCCTCGCAAGGCCACAGGGGCATTCCCACAAGGTCACAGGGGCATTTCCGCACTCCGGCAAGGGAATGGGTGGGCAGTGAGCCACATCGTCGTCAAGCGACCGCCGCGCGCTCTGCCGTCCGAGGTGCCCACGGACGAGGTCGTTCTGCAACCGCCTCCGGAGCTGCCGCGCGGGCAGCAGGAGGGCGCGCTCATGCAGTTGCTGCCCATGCTGGGCATGGGCGGGTCCGTGGTGTTCTTCTTCATGCCCACGGCGCACCCGTTCATGCGGATCATGGGCATGGTGATGATCGCGTCGACGATCGCCATGGCGGTGGCGATGCTCGTACGCCACCGGCGCGGCACCCAGGGCCAGTTGGCCGATATGCGCCGTGACTATCTGCGGTATCTGGCGCAAACGCGACGGTCCGCGCTCGCCGCGGCGCGGGCGCAGCGCGATGCCCAGTACTACCTGCACCCTTCGCCCGAGCAGCTGTGGGCGCTGGTCGCCGAGGGCAGCCGGGTGTGGGAACGGCGGCCGGGCGACGAGGACTTCGGGCAGGTGCGCGTGGGGCTCGGGCCGCAGGCGCTCGCCACCCCACTGCGCGCCCCGGAGACGGCGCCGGTCGACGACCTCGAACCGCTGACCGCGGGCGCGATGCAGCGCTTCCTCGCCGTGCACGGCACGGTCGAGGACCTGCCGATGGCCGTGTCGCTGCGGGCCTTCTACCACCTGACGCTCAGCGGCGAGCCCGACGCGGTGCGCGCCTTGGCCCGCGCCCTGACGGCGTCGCTCGCCTCCCTGCACTCCCCGCAGGACCTGGTCGTCGCCGTCGCGGCCGGGCCGGACGCGGCCGCCGCCTGGGAGTGGACGAAGTGGCTCCCGCACTGCCAGGCGCCCGACGCGGCCGACGGCGCGGGCACGCGCCGCCTGATCAGCGGCGACCCGGCGGAGCTCGAACGGCTCCTCGGCGCCCGCCTCACCGGCCGCCCCCGCTTCCAGCCGTCCGGCACGCCGGTGCCGGACGAGCCGCACGTGGTCGTCGTCCTCGACGGCGTCGGCCTCACCGCCGACTCCGCCCTGGCCACGGCCGAGGGCCTCCAGGGCGTGACGGTCATCGAGGTCGTGCCGGGCGAGCTGACGGGGGCGCGCGGCGACCTGTCGATCGTCGTACGCCCGAAGGCCCTGCGCATGGAGTCCGGGCACGGCCTGGTGTACGAGGGGACGCCCGACACGCTCTCGTACGAGGCCGCCGAGGCGCTGGCGCGGCAGCTCGCCCCGCTGCGGGTCGCCTCGGGGGGCGACGACGACCAGCCGCTGCTCGCCAACCTGGACTTCACCGACCTGCTCGGCCTCGGCGACGCCGCCTCCGTGGACACGGCCCGCACCTGGCGCCCCCGCTCCCTCGCCGAGCGGCTGCGCGTGCCGATCGGCGTGGGCGAGGACGGCCGCCCCGTGATGCTCGACCTGAAGGAGGCGGCCCAGGAGGGCATGGGCCCGCACGGCCTGTGCGTGGGCGCGACCGGCTCCGGCAAGTCGGAACTCCTTCGCACCCTCGTGCTCGGCCTCGCCGTCACCCACTCCTCGGAGACCCTGAACTTCGTCCTGGCCGACTTCAAGGGCGGCGCGACCTTCGCGGGCATGGCCCAGCTCCCGCACGTCGCCGCCATGATCACCAACCTGGCGGACGACCTGGCCCTCGTGGACCGCATGGGCGACTCCATCCGCGGCGAGCTGAACCGCCGCCAGGAGCTGCTGCGCGACGCGGGCAACTACGCGAACATCCACGACTACGAGAAGGCGCGGGCCGCGGGCGCGCCCCTGACGCCCATCCCGTCCCTCGTCCTGGTCATCGACGAATTCAGCGAACTCCTCACCGCCAAGCCCGATTTCATCGACATGTTCGTGCAGATCGGACGCATCGGCCGCTCCCTCGGCGTGCATCTGCTGCTCGCCTCGCAGCGCCTGGAGGAGGGTCGCCTGCGCGGCCTGGAGACGTACCTGTCGTACCGCGTGGGCCTGCGCACGTTCTCCGTCGCGGAGTCCCGCGCGGCGCTCGGCGTGGCCGACGCCTACCACCTGCCGAACGTCCCCGGCTCGGGGTATCTGAAGTTCGGCACGGACGAAATGGTGCGGTTCAAGGCGGCGTACGTGTCCGGGGTGTACCGCTCGGGTGCGGAGCGGGCCGCGGCGCTCGGCGGGCCGCTGCCGGTGGACCGGCGGCCGGTGCTGTTCACGGCGGCCGAGGTGCCGGTGACCTACGCGCCGACCGCGGTGCCCGACCCCCGGGCCGCCACCGGCCCCGACACCGACGACGCCCTCGCCGACACCGTGCTCGACGTGATCGTGCGCCGCGTCGAGGCGCGCGGCCCGGCGGCACACCAGGTGTGGCTGCCGCCGCTGGACAACCCGCCGTCGCTGGACGCGCTGCTTCCGGGCCTCACGGACGTGCCGGGCCGGGGCCTGACCCAGCCCGGCTACGAGGGCGCGGGCCGACTCGTCGTACCGCTCGGCCTGGTCGACAAGCCGTACGAGCAGCGCCGCGACCCCCTGTGGTGCGACTTCGCGGGCGCGGCGGGCCATATGCAGCTCCTGGGCGGCCCGCAGTCCGGCAAGTCGACGCTGCTGCGCTCGCTCATCGCGTCCTTCGCGCTCACCCACACCCCGCACGAGGTGCAGTTCTACGGCCTCGACTTCGGCGGTGGCGGCATGTCGGCGGTCGCGGGCCTGCCGCATGTGGGCGGCGTCGCCTCCCGCCTCGACCCGGAGCGGGTGCGGCGCACGGTCGCCGAGGTGTACGGCGTCATGTCGCGCCGCGAGGAGTACTTCCGCACGGCGGGCATCGCGTCGATCGCCGACTTCAGGGCGCGGCGGACGCGCGGCGACATCTCGGCCGCGGACCAGCCGTGGGGCGATGTCTTCCTGGTGATCGACGGCTGGGGCAACTTCCGCTCCGAGTACGAGTCGCTGGAGGAGTACGTCCTCGACATCGCCGCCCGCGGCCTCGGCTACGGCATCCACCTGGTCCTCGCCGCGTCCCGCTCGATGGAGGTCCGCGCCAACCTCAAGGACCACCTGGTGAACCGCCTGGAGCTGCGGCTCGGCGACACCATGGACTCCGAGTTCGACCGCAAGGTGGCCGCGAACGTGCCCGCCGGGGTGCCCGGCCGCGGCCAGTCGCCGCAGAAGCTGCACTTCATGGCGGCCGTCCCGCGCGTCGACGGCGTCTCGTCGGACGCGGACCTCGCCGAGGCGACGGCCGCCCTCGCCGACGCCGTCGCCCGCCACTGGACGCTGCCGCCCGCTCCCCGGTCCGGCTGCTCCCCGCGAGCTGCCCGCCGAGCAGCTGCCGCCCGGACACGCCTTCCCCGACCGGGGCGTGGCCTTCGCCCTCGACGAGACCAATCTGGAGCCGGTCTTCGTCGACTTCGAGCAGGACCCGTTCTTCCTCGTCCTCGGCGAGAGCGAGTCGGGCAAGTCCAATCTGCTGCGCCTGCTCATCCAGCGCCTCACCGAGCGCTACGACGGCGACTCCTGCAAGCTCTTCGTCGTCGACAACCGCCGCTCGCTCCTCGACGCGACCCCGGCGACGCACCTGGCGGAGTACGTGCCGATGTCCAACGCCATGGATCACCACGTCGACGCCCTCGCCAATCTGATGCAGCGCCGCACCCCCACCGCCGACGTCACCGCGCGGCAACTCCGCGACCGCTCCTGGTGGTCGGGCCCCACGGTGTACGTCATCGTCGACGACTACGACCTCGTCTCCACGTCCAGCGGCAACCCCCTGGCCAGGCTCACCGAACTCCTGCCCTTCGCCCGCGACGTGGGCGTCCGCTTCATCATCGCCCGCTCCAGCGCGGGCGCCGGGCGGGCGGCGTACGAGTCCTTCATGCAGCGCATGCTGGAACTCGGCGCCCAGGGCGTGGTCCTGGCGGGCGACCCCGCCGAGGGCGAGATCCTCGGCGGCGTCCGCCCGCGCCCGATGCCGGTCGGCCGGGGCGTGTTCGTCTCCCGCAAGCGGGGCAAGCCACTGGTCCAGACGGGTTTGGTCACGGGCCAGCCATGAGTGACTGAGCGCGAAGTAGGGTGTGCGCACAGTTCACCGTGTTCATCCGTACGCATTCAGTCGTACGTCGTACGCCGGGAAGGGGCCAGGCAACCATGGCCGAGGCACAGAACGAAACGCAGGCCCAGGGGCAGGAGTCCGAGGAGGAGGTCAAGGCGCGCAAGGAGCGGGAGAAGAACGAGCTGTACGCGCTCGACATCTCCGACGTCACCTGGCACAGCGCACCGGGCACCGAAACGCACGAGGAGCGCGTCGAGATCGCCTACCTCCCCGGCGGCGCCGTGGCCATGCGCTCCTCCCTCGAACCGGAGACCGTGCTGCGCTACACGGAGGCGGAGTGGCGCGCGTTCGTCCTGGGGGCGCGGGACGGGGAGTTCGACCTGGAGCCGTCGCCTCGTAATGGGGGGATCGCGGCGGAGTAGGGGCGCGGGGGCCTGTCCCCGGGGGGGCGGCGGGTGTCCGAGGCGCGACGCCGCGCCCGGGGGGGTGCTGCTCCCTGGGCGCCGCGAGGCTCCCCCAAATTCGTCCGCCTCTCAGACTCTCAGACACAACGAAAGCCACCGAGGGAAGCCCCACAGGAAGCACCGCAGGAAATACCGGAAACACCACGGGGTGGGCATCTCCCGCGCATGCCCACCCCGCGTTCCTCGTGTCCCCCGTGTTCCGCCGCCGTTGCTGCTCAGCGGCTCACTGGAAGTAGCTGGCGCCCTTCAGGTCGCCGCCCCGGTAGTCACCACCGGCCTGGCCGACCTTCTGGCCGATCTGCATGAGGGCCCGGTGGATCGCCGACGCGTGCTCGTCCCATTCCTTCTGCTTCAGGACGTACGCCCGGTGGGCCTCGCCCTCCCAGCCCTCGGCGACCTTGGCCACGGCCCGCTTGATGTCGGCGAGGTCGGACTCCAACTGCTTGGCCTGGATGCCGAGTTCGGTGGTGATCGCGTCGAGCCCGCCGTATTTGACCGCGAGTTCGTCGAAGTTGCCGCTTGCCATGCGTGTCCCATCCCCTGGTGGTGTGCGGTGTGAATGCGGCCGGGCCGCACGCGGCGACCCGGAGAACGGCCCGGTTCGGCTCAGTAGCTGCTGATGGCCGAGTGCTTGCCGCCGTAGTCCACGTCGATGCTGTTCATCGTGGCGCGGACCTCGTCCTCGAGCCGGTCCTTGTCCTTGCGGTTGGCGCTGATGCCGTCCAGGAAGTCCACCAGGATGCGGCCGATCGCCTGCATGTGCTGGTTGATCTCGGTCTGCTTCTTGTCGAAGGCGTGCGCGCCGATGCCGCGCCAGTTGGCCTCCATGGTGTCCAGCGTTCCCTGCAGGCGCCTGAGCTGCTTCTGCACCGAGTCGTACTTGTCGACGATCTCCTTCTCGAGGAGCGCGACCTCTTTGTCGTTTAGCTTCCGGCCGTCGGCCATGAGTGGGCTCTCCCTACGTGAGCTGTCGAGCTGCCATTCGAGACGCCCCGGCGCGCGGTCCGCGCCGGGGTTCCTCAGGTACTGCGCCGATTCCGCACCAGCGCGAAGGCCGCACCACCGACGACGACCGCGGCGGCCGCGCCGCCGACGACGATCCACAGCCGCTTGTCGTCGTCATCGGATTGCGCGGTGGACACGGATGCGGCGGGTTTGCTGTCGGCGGCCTTCTCGGGGGGTTCCGACGCGGGCGCCGAGGGTTCCTTCGGAGAAGCGGACGGCGATGTGCCGACGCCGGGGGTCTTCTTGCCGCTGATGGGGTCGACGTCCGCGGGGCCGGGGCGCCCCTTCCCCTTCAGCAGATGCCAGGAAGGCCGGACCAATCCGTAACCCAAGTAGTCACTGGGCTTGTCCTTGGGCCAGCTCCGGCTCGCCGTGTCGATCAACACGCGAAGAACCTGGTTGGCCGTCCAGTCGGGGTGCTTGGCCCAGATGAGAGCGGCGGACGCGGAGGCCAGGGCGGTGGCGGAGCTGGTACCGCCGCCCCCGTCATCGCAGTAGGCCCGGAAGGTCGCGTCACACCACCGGGGGAAGTCCACTCCCGGGGCGGCCAGGTCCACGTACTTGCCGAACTCTGAGAACTTGGCGACCTTGCCGTTCTTGTCGGCAGCGGAGACTCCGGTGACATGGGGATAGGCCGCTGGGTAGCCGATGTAGTTCTTTTTCTGGGCGTCGTTTCCAACGCCAGCGAACATCAGCTTGCCCTTTGAGGCGGCGTACTCCGCCGCCTCTTGCTCTGCGGTGTACATGAGGTCATCGCTGATGGACATGCTGATGATCTGGGCGTCGCTGTCCGCCGCGGCCCGAATGGCTTCGGCGCTGTCGCTCTCCTGGTTGCCCTTGGCGCCGTCCAGTGTGGTACGGAACGAAACGACCTCGGCCCCAGGTGCCAGGCCCTTGAGGCCCCCGCCCCGGCCGGAACCCACGATGAGTTCCGCCATGGTGGTCCCGTGGCCGTCATAGTCGTCCAGCGCCCCGCCGCTGAGGCCCGTCACGTCCTTGCCAGCACGTACACGCCCCTTGAGCGAGGGCGTGACGGAAACACCGCTGTCGACCACTGCGACCTTGATGCCCCTGCCGGTGCTGACCTCCCACAGCTTCTCGGCGTCCATCGCGTCCAAGTACCACTGCTTCGACTGAGCATCAGCGGCGACGGCATGCGGTGCCAGTCCCACGGACATCAGAGCGAGGGCGCTGGCCGTCACACTGGCGGAGACGCCCCATCGCCTTGCGCGCCCTGCGAACAGCGCTGCCCCCAGGCCACGTCGGCCAGTACCTGACTCCACGTCCCGCACGCCCTCACTCACCACTATCCGATTACTGGCGGCACGTGCCGCCGATCGCCCGGCAGATGTGTCTCTTCGTCCTCGACCAGATAGTCAGGCCGTTGCGAGACCTCGTCACTCGTTTGTTCAGAACGTTGGCGGTTGCCCACAGGCCCACGAACCAGCCCGGCGCCGCCCACGGTGAATCCAGCGCTACGGCCGCCAACCGCCGTCCCACGCCGCACGGGAGTACCGACCACACCATCAGGGTTGCTGACGGGCCGACGAGGCATCTGCCCCCTGGCGCCTGCACCGTGAGGCACGGCTCCCATGGCCCCACGCTGCGCGCCGACGCCAGGTCCTGCCTGCCCGTGGCTATCCCCAGGCCGCCCTCCTACAACGCCATTGGCGCGCGGGGCTCCGGTCATTCCCTGAACTCCGGGACGGCCAGGGGGCATGCTGCCGGGATGCGGGGATCCGCCAGCGATACCGCGGCCCACAGGCGGCTGCCCGGGCGCCGTCGGACTGGGGAGGCCTCTGCCTTCGGCTACCGGTCCACGTCCCACCGGCCCTGAAAGACCGCGACCCCATGCTTCCGGTGTGCGCTCTGGGCCCCTCGAACCCATTCGGCCAGGTGCGGAAGGGGCAGGCAGGCCGGACTTCGCATCCCCGCCACGACCAAACGCATCCCCGCCACGACCAAGCGCTCGCGGAGGAGGGCCAACGGCCTGGAACGGGGCAGGGCCACCATCGAACGCAGTGGGCGGCGGTCCTCCACCGGGCGTCTGAGCAGGAGCAGGAGGCGGCGAACCTGGGCCCGGGCTGTTGGTCGGCGGAGGCAACGTATCGACACTGTCGATCGCCAGACGGTCGGGGATGAACCTACCTTCTGGAACAGTGTTGTTGAGCCGATCAGGCGCTGAGTCAGCTGACTGGCCCGGGGACGGGTCGGGGATGCGCGCTTCGCTACGAGGCGGCCAGGACGAGCCCGTTTCCTCAGGGAGCACCGTTCCCTCAGGGACCGGCCTCGTCGACCCGCCAGCCTCAGGGACCTGCCGACTGCCCACCGGGCCGCCATCGACAGGAGCAGCGGGAGGCACGGTTTCCGGACCCTCCTCGCCTGTGACGCCTCTCCGCTTGGGCCTCGGCACCCCCACATCCGGCATGGCCGAAAACGTAGGCGGCTCCTGCCCCGCCATCTCGTGCTGAGACACCCGATAGAAGGACGCCAACCGGTTCATCTGGTTGATCGCCTCTTGACGGTGCCTCTCAGCCTTGAGGGCCGCGTCGTAGTCCGCGTTGCCTTCCACCCGCTTCGGCGCGGGAATGTCGTCCACGGTCTTGGGATCCGTACGTGTGTCCCGCGGCGGCATCGCACTGCGCACTGAGGCCAGCCCCGCTCCCGCCGAAGCGATCTGCGTACTGGCCGCGTGGGCGAAGTCGGACAGCGTGTGCGTGTTCTTGACGAGGTTCTGGCCCCACTTGCGGAAGGCCCGCCCGGCCTCCCCTTCCCAGTCCACTCGATCGATGTGGTCGCCCAGTTCCCTGGCCGCCGCGGCGATGGCGTCGCGTGCCCGCTGAAGTGCCTCGCCCGCGCTCTCCAAGTCGGCTGGATTCGCCTGCTCGACCAGATCGATCATGTCATTGAGGCGGTGCCCCTCGAAGCTCACAGCTACCACCCGTACTCGGACTTGTCGCTGCCATGGCCGCCGCGCCCATCAGCCGTACCGGACTGCTCACGACCAACCGGTACCTGCGAACGGGCCACGGAATTCTGAATCGCCCAGAACCGCTGCCGCAGCTCGTCCTCGAGGTTGTCGAAGCCCACATCCGCGCCGTGCACGGCGATCCCCATGGCCTCGATCTGCTGGCCGAGCATCTTGGACAGCGAGGTGAGCCGCTCGTGGACCCGGTCGTACTGGGAGTAGAGGCCGTCGGCCTCGGGGAAGGGCGCCCCCGGTCCGCTGAACGAGGCGCGGGCGATCTTCTGGTGGCCGACCTTGGACGCGCCGCCGTCCGAGCCCTCGAACTCCGTGAGCAGCGTGTCGATGCGCCGCCGGAACTTCTTCAGCGCCTCCAGGCCCCGCTTGAGGTCGGCGTCCGACGACGGCCGCGGCGCGTTCCTGTACCCGTCCTCAAGCACCATGCCCCCTCAGCACGAAGCCGCCTTCCCCGTTCCCCACTGGCCTCCAGGCGTGACTGCATGTGCCCCTTGACGGTCGGCCTGACGCGCGGCACGCGCTCGTAACTTTAGCCACACCCAGAGTGACATCCAATAAGCATTTGCGCCACGGCAGTTGCAAACTAGCCATTAGGTACGGCGAGACCCACCACCGAGTGCGCGCAGGCGCCGCCAGCGCGGCCCGAACCCCGAGACGGCACCCATCGCAGCCATCGCGATTCAGCCAATCCCAAGACCACGCAAGGGTGGTTGAGCCACCTTGGACCTTACTCAATCCGGGGCTCCGGGCGCTTCGGCAGCCAGCTGGGCCGTACTGCGCGTCCACGCCTGCCGAAGTCCCCTTGAGTGGCTCCAGTCACTCGTTCGTGCGTCGCAGCTTGCCGCATCGGGGGCGATAGGACAGCGTGTCCGCTACTCAGCCGTCTGAGTACGCGTACTCAGACAGTCAGGCGCCAACTCCCCCTGGCAGCCCCATGGTTCGGCAGGATGAGTGAGCCTGCGGTCGGAGACCGGCTGGCCGTGGCGCACCACCAGTGGAGGCGAGGTTTCGGTGGCCAGGGCGAACCAGTCACGCGCCGGTCGGCACGTAGGCGCGGCGGTGTCGAGCGCCCCGGTTGATGCGCTACTGAAGGGGCACGGTAGAGCGGAGCCCCCTGGCGAACGCATACGCAAACTGTGTACGTCCGGTGGGAGGGACGCCCGCCACCCCGCACCTCTCACGACGGCTGCCCTCACCCGAACGGGCACCCCTCGATCCGGGCCTGCGCTGCGAGCGGCCCCGGAACACGTCCGTACACACCGGAACACACCGGAACACACCGGAAGAAGGCGCACGCCCATGGCATGGGAAGAGTGGGAGCAGCTCAAAGCGCAGGCCACGGAGCGTCAGGGAACGCGGATGCGGCTCAACCAGGTGGAACCCGGCATGGGCGGTGGGCCGGGAGCGGCGCCAGGTGAGTACGGCGATCTGACGGTTCGCCAGGCTGATCTGGCGAAGATCGGCGAGCGGGCCTTCGGGCTGTTCGAGCGGCTGAGCAAGCAGGGGCGTATCGCGGTACCGAGCAGCGAATGCGCCGCGGGGGATCTGACACGGCAGGGCTTCGCGCTCGGCGGCGGCCTCCAGCACGTCGCGAAGCGCTGGGAGGAACAGCTCAACTCCCTGCGTGACGCCTGCGCGCACATCTCGAACCACATGCGCGTCACGAAGAAGCTGCACTCCGATGACGAGGTCTTCATCCGCCGTCAGCTCAGCCGCATCGACGTACTGGACGCCGGTTTCGACGAACGGGTTGGCGAACCCGGCAAGAAGAACCCCGTGTACCTGCCGCCCGAAGAGAAGAAGGACAGCTGATCGATGGACTTCGAAGCGCTGCACTCCGCCAACTTCTCGCTCCTCGATGACGCCGTCAGCGACTGGAAGAGAATGGTGGACCACCTGAAGGAGCTGGAGGAGGACGCCGATCGCGGGCTGCGGACCACTGCGAACCGGGCCAGGTGGGTCGGTGTCAACGCCACCGTCTCGAAGGAGTTCATCGGCAAGACCGCCGGAGAGTTCCAGGACGCGCATACGCAGGCCACGTCCATTTACCGGATCCTGCTCGATACGCGCGATGAGCTGAAGCGCTTCCACCGTCAGCTCCATGACGCCATCGAGCGCGGCCTGAAGAAGAATCTGACGGTGACGACTACGGGCGGCGGAGGCTTCACCGTACGGATGAACATTCACCCCGACCGGGCCGGGAAGGGTACCGATCTTCCCGACCATGACGAGGGTGCCGTGACCGCCTTGCGCGACGAAGTGCAGCGGATCCTTGATGACGCCACCGAAAGTGACACGTCCGCCAGCAAAGCGCTGAAGGCGATCGCCGACCAGAGTACGCACGGTTTCTCCGAAGCCAAGTACAAGGACCGGGACAGCGCGGCCGATGCCATGGCCAAGGCGGATGAGTTGTCGAAGCTGGCCAAGAAGGACCCGGAGGATCTGACGGCCAAGGAGTTCGACAAGCTCCACTCCGGTCTGAAGACATACGCACGTGACCCCCTCTTCGCGGAGCGCTTCGCCACGAAGCTCGGGGCGCGGGGAGTGCTGGAGTTCTGGGCCGGTATCAATGAGCCCGGCGGCAATCCCGATCTGCGGGACCAACGCCTGGACAAGTTCGGGGACCTGCAGAAGTACCTGAGCGTCACGCTCGCCACCGCCACCCAGAGTGATTCCTCGGGGATGACGGACTGGACCCGTCAGATGGTGGATCAGAGCAGCCAGCCCGTCCGTACCGCGAGCAGTCCGTTCGGTTTCCAGGTCATGAGCAACCTCATGCGGTGGGGTGACTTCGACGACAGTTTCCTGCGGCAGTACGGAACGGAACTCATGGCGACGGAGAAGAAACTGACCGACAACGGCACCCACGGGGCCTGGCAGCACACCTCCAACGCTCCCCACCTCAACCACACGGGCAGCGACACGGGCTCGGATCCCTTTACCGGGTTCCTCAAGGGCCTGTCGAACAACCCGGGGGCGGCCACTCCGTTCTTCAACGACACGTTCTCATCGAAGGGCGACGGAGAAGGCGATGACGTCTCGAACTTCCAGTACCTCTTCGAACAACGGCACTGGCCACCCGAGCAGAACGCCGACGGCGAGCCCAGCAACGCGGGACGGAACAACCTGGCGCTCGCGCTGGAAGCGGGTACGACCGGCCATCCGGCCGGGGAACTCCCCACCGCCGATACCCCGCCCCACGCGGCGGACCAGGCCCGGCTCATGGAGCGCGTCGTCACCTCGGTCTCCGAGGACAACGAGCGCCTGACCCAGCACGGCTACATGGCGGACAGCTTCGGCCAGATGGCCAGCGAGTACCTGCCCGACATGAACCGAGCCATGACCAACGACTCGGACGGTGACACGAATCGCCTCTACCCCATCGTCGGCGAACCGGCGCAATTCCACAGCCGGGATGTAACACGGTTCCTCTTCACCGTCGGCCAGAACGAAGAGGGATACGCGGCGGTACAGGTGGGCCAGAAATCCTACATGGCCAATCTGATGTCCTACCACCTCGACCCCTCACTTCCCGAGAGCATGCGGTACGCCCAAAATCCGGGATTCGTGGTGGAGAGTGTGGCGGAAGGGTCCGGTGAAGTGGCGGGGATCCTGGCACAAGGACGCGCGGAAGCCGTTGCCGGGGAAGCGGCCGAGAAGGACCAGGCATTCGAAGAGTCCGTGGCGCGGTGGAAGGACGGGATCGCAGGTGGGGTTGGGACCGGTATCGGCGTGGGCACGTCCTATATCGCCAGCCCGGCTGGTGGGGCGGTGATCGGCGGTGTGGCGGAGACGGTGAGCGGTGCGGTTCTTACCGAGCTGTTCGCGGATGCCGAGGGGAAAGCCAAGGGCGATGCCGGGCTGATCATGGGTGAAAGATGGGATTCAGGAATGAGGGACAACATCAGGTACACCGAGAAGGCGGCCGAACTCGCGGCTGAAAAGCATCGCAGGACCGACCTCCCCGACATTGGGCAACAGGCACATGAAGCGGCACGGCGCGGATTCATACTATCGGAACCCGGCGTTAACAGTGTGGCGCCAGATCTCAAGACGGATATTTGAGGGGAATTCCTCGCATGGAAAGGGATCCTACCTTGAGGACACGGCGCGGACGGATCGTTTGGCGACAGCTCATCAAGAGGCTCACTGTAGGAGCGATGGCGGTCTCCCTGAGTGTCTCTATTTCAGCCTGTTCGGAAGGCAATGAGGAGAGTGGCTATGCCATTCCTGCCTCCTTGTGTGGCGTTCCCGTAAAATCAGAGCTACTAGAACCGTTCTTACCCCCGGGGGATCACGTATCCACCGAGCGAACATTCCCCGATGGAAGGACCGAGCGGTGCACCGTTACCATCGATAACAGAAAAGTGGCGATATTCACTGAGCAGGAGTGGCTGTCAAAGACTTCCAGGCTCCTCGAGGTGGCCCCTTCCAGCGCACGACGGAAGGCCCACGGTATGACTGACCGGTATCTCTACTCAGGCATCGGCGCAGCTGGTAGGACGGTGGGCTGCACCGACCCGAATCAACCAGATCAGCGCCTTTTCACCATCATCCAGTCCTTCACCCCCGACCGTGAAGACGCCCCCACCATGAAGAAGCTCATCAAGGCCTACACCGCCCAAGTGGAGCGGTCCAAGGCCTGTCACCCCAAGCGGGCCGTCGGCCCTGCGTCTTCCGAGTCACCCAAGCCGTGAAAGGGCGGGGCGGCCCCGTCTCAGGCTTGCGGCTCCTTCTGGGACCGGCGGCGTCGGGCGTCGCGCACCGTGACTCCCACTCCTCCCAAGCCCGCCACCACCACCGCAGCCGTTGCCACGACGTACGTGGCGACGCGGGCCGTGCGCTCTGAGGCTGTTTCGCCCAGGTGGAGTTTGGCGGGGGTGGGGGCTTGCCCCGTTGGAGGCCCTCTTGGGCCTGGGGGTGGTTGATGGGGTGGTCGTCTTCGGTGAGGGCTCGGACCGGGTCCACGACGCCCCAGCCGACCAGGCGGTCGCGGCCGGGGATGGAGCGTTCGGCGGTCTGCTGGATCTGGGCGGTGATCTGGCCGGGGGTCCACTGGGGGTGCTTGGCCTTGAGGAGGGCGGCGACGGCGGCCACATAGGGCGCGGCGAAGCTCGTGCCGTTGTCGGAGCAGTGGCCGCCGATGGGGACCGTGGAGATCATGTCCACGCCCGGGGCCGCCACGTCGACGAACTCGCCGGACTGGGAGAAGGGGGCGCGTTCGTTGTTGCGGTCGGACGCCGCGACGGCCAGGACGCCCTCGTACGACGCGGGGTACGTGGGCTTGACGTTGCCGCCCTGGCCGTCGTTGCCCGCGGAGGCGACGATGACGCGGTTCTTGTCGAGCGCCCTGTTCACGGCCTGCTGGAGCTGGGGGGCGGGCTTGGCCGCGTTGGCCGTGTCCTGGGAGATGTTGATGACGTCGGCGCCCTGGTCGACCGCGTGGTCGATGGCCTTGGCCAGCGTTTCGGTCGTGCCGTGGCCCTCCGCGTCGTTCTGCGTGATGGGGATGATCGTCGCACCGGGGGCCAGGCCCACGAAGCCCGTGTTCTTGGCGGGGCGGGCGGCGATGATGCCCGCTACGCGCGTGCCGTGGCCGACCGAGTCCGAGGTGCCGTCCTTCTTGCCCCGGTCGATCTTGTTGCCGTTGTCGTCCTTGAGGTTCCGGTCGAGGAAGTTCTGGCCGCTGGAGGCGTCCACCGCCCGCTTGAGCTGGGGGTTGCGGACGTCCACGCCGGTGTCGATCACCGCCACCCTGACGCCCTTGCCGGTGGACTGGCGCCACAGTTCGTCGAGGAGGACGCGCTGCAGCGACCAGGGGCGGCCCGCGTACGGCCTGTTCGGGAACTGGCACTGGTCCGAGGGTGACGGAGCGGCGGCCGCCGGAGGTACGGCAACGGCGGCGGTGGCGATCAGCGCCGCGGCGGCAGTCGCGGCGCGGCGTGCGGTCGGCGGCGTCATCGTGGGCGGTCCTCCGCTCGCTCAGGAACCCTGCGGCTGACGCGCCGCCGCCGTCGACAGGCGCGGGCCCGTGGGCAGGAACTTGGACCAGGCCGCGGGGACCCGGCTCACCTCCGCGTCCGCGTACCCCAGGCGCGTCTGGGCCTGCCGCGCCTCCTGCTCCTGCTGCTCGCGCTGCTTCTTGGTGGTGCCGATGCCCGCGTCGTCCGTGGCACTGTCGCTGTTGGACTGCATCGCGTACCGCAGGCCCGTGTCCGTGGCCAGGAAGACGCCGCCGGACTTGGTGTCCCTGCCGGTGAACTGGCGGTAGAGCTGGCCCGAGCCGGGCGTCACGTACGCGCTGGAGGAGCCCGTGGGCAGAGGCGCGGGGAAGCCGCGGCCCTGCCATGTGCTCAGCGTGGTGGTGCCGTCGGCGTCCACGTCGCGCAGCACGCTGCACACCGTGGCGCGGTTCTTGGCCCTGGTCGAGGGCGTGGTGGAGGCCTCGTTGGGCAGCCTCGGGCGCTGGTCCGGCCAGTCGTACCCCGCCGCGAAGGCGGCGCCGGGCCTGATGGAGGCCGCGTGGACGCTGCGGGCGCTGCCGCTCCTCATCACGTCCTTCAGCTCGGGGCTGCTCATGAGCAGGTGCGCGACGAAGTCGGACACGGGCGCCACGCGCCGGGGCAGCACCACGTAGTACCGCCAGGTGTCGCCGTCCCTCGCTCTGAGGACCATGCCCACCCTGTTCGCCTGGCGGTCGCGCAGGCCGGGGACGTGGGCCTCCGCTCCGGGGACGCCGTCCACCTTCGGGAAGACGATCCGGTCGCCCCGGTGCAGCGTGGCGAGCCAGTCCCGGGACACGCGCTGCGGCTCGCGGCCGGAGCCCACCACCGTCCGCAGGAGCACCTCGGAGTCGCTCGCGATGCGGTACGCCTCCCCGTGGGCGTCGACCACATAGCGGGTGCCGTCCGGACCGGCCACGTACAACAGCTCGCCGCCGCCGAGCCGTTCGCGGCCGTCCGTCCTGTCCCGCTCGCGGTCCGCGAGCACGAACGCGGCCTTCTGGATGGCCCCGCCGCCCTGGACCGGCCGCTCGCACACGGCCCAGCGCTTCGCGGAACCGGCCTCCTCGGCGGAGGGCAGGCGGTCCGGGGCGTAGGGAATGCCGACCGTCGCGCCGTGCGGAATCCTGCCGCTGTCCAGGACGGACTCGTCGACCTTGATGACGTCGCCCTTGTCCGCGTCGAGGAGGAGCTTCGCCGAGGCCATGTTGAGCACCGGGTGGAGCTGGCGCTTGCCGTCGGTCTTGAGCACGACGTACCGCGTGGTGGACTTGCTGGCGATGATCACGTGCTCCTTCGGGGTGTCCCAGCCCGGCTTGGCGGCCGGTCTGAACATCCCCCAGGCGCCGAACACCGCGAGGACGACCACCCCGACGACGAGTCCGGGCACCACTCCGCGCAACGGGCGCGGGGCGCCCTCCTCCGAGCCGGACGGCGAGGGCTGGAGGAAGGCCGCGAGCGTACGGCGCTTCGCGAAGGTGTAGGCGTTGAGTTCGTCGCGCCGTGATGCCATGACTGTGCGAATCCCCCTGTCAGCGCGGGCGGCGCGTGGCCCTAGCCCTCCGTTGTCAGACCCAGCCCCTACTATGCATGTTATGTAATCGCTTGTGTGTGGCGGGTTAGGTTCCGGAGCCTCAAGAGCCGTGCCTGTCAGGGCAATTCGGTGTCTTTTCGGCGTACTTTCGGCGTACTTTCGGGGGGTTGGGCTGATGGCTTCCATGACGCGGACCCGGGCGCGCGCGGGGAACGGTGAGCCAACGGGCGGGGCGGCGGGGGCCGTCGCGCCGGGCGCGCCGCGCGCCGGAGCCGTCATAGCGCCCCCTTTGCGCTCGCGCTCCCGCCGGTTGGGCCCGTTCCGTCTGCAACGCCTCGTACTGCTGGAGGTCGCGGCCGCCCTGCTGCTCGCCGCCTGGGTGGCCGACTCGCTGCTCCTGGTGCCCGCGGCGGTCGTCGCCGGGGCGCTCGTGCTGCTCGCCGTGGCCCGGCGGCACGGGCGGTCCCTGCCCGAACTGTGGGGCACGGCCCAGGCGTTGCGCGCCCGCAGACGCCGGGCGGCCGGGATCCGCGTGCCTCCGGGCACGGATCCCGCGTTCGCCCCGGCGCTCGAATGCGACCCGTCCCTGCGGACGTTCACCCATCGGGGCCGCGACCGCCGGGAGGTCGGGATGGTCGGGGACGGAACGTTCGTGACGGCGGTCCTCCAGGTCGAGTCGGACGGCACGGCACTGCGGGTCGCGCACCGGCGCCAGCCCCTGCCGCTGGGCCTGGTGCGGGACGCCCTCTCCGTAGACGGCATCCGCCTCGAGTCCGCCCAGGTCGTGCTGCACACCCAGCCCGCGCCCGCGCTGCACCTCCCCCAGCAGTCCGTCGCCGTCAGCAACTACGCGCCGCTCCAGGCGCAGACCGGATCCCCGTCGGTCCGGATCACCTGGATCGCCCTCAAGCTGGACCCCCAGCTGTGCCCCGAGGCCGTCGCGGCGCGCGGCGGCGGGCTCGTCGGCGCCCAGAAGTGCGTGGTCCGCGCCGCCGACCAGCTGGCGAGCCGACTGACGGGGCAGGGGTTCCGTACGACGGTGCTGACGGAGGAGGACCTGATCGCCGCCATCGCCACATCGGCGGGCGCCAACCCCCTGGTCACCGCGCAGTCGGGGCGGGCCGACGCCCCGGAGCGGCGCACCGAGGAGTCCACACGCTCCTGGCGCTGCGACAACCGTCGGCACACCACGTACTGGATACGCCGCTGGCCACGGCTCGGCGGCACCGGCGGCCCGTCGCTCGCGCAGCTCGTCACGCTGCTCACGGCGGTTCCGACGCTCGCCACCACCTTCAGCCTGACGCTGCGGCCCGGCCAGGGGCGGGACGTGTCGATGTCCGGGCACGTGCGCGTGACCGGGCGCGGCGGCACCGAACTCGTCGCGGCCCGCCAGGCGTTGGAGTCCGGCGCCCGGCAGGCCGGGGTCGCGCTGGCCCGGCTCGACCGCGAGCAGCTTCCGGGAATGCTCGCCACGCTGCCGCTGGGAGGTGCGCGCTGATGGCCGCCGTGACCCGCGCGTTGGGGCTGCTCGGCCCGCGCCACGGGCGGCACGTGCTGAGCGCCGACGAGGTCGAGGAGCTGGCGCTCCGCCTGGGGGACGACGGGGTCGTCATCGGCTTGGACTCCCAGCGCCAGCCCGCCGTCCTGGGCGTCAACCGGCCCACCCCGCACGACGTTCTCCTCATCGGTGGCCTCTGGACCGCGCAGGTGATCGCGCTGCGGGCCGCCGCCACGGGGGCGCGGGTGGCCGTGGAGACCGGACGGGCCGCGTCCTGGGCCCAGTTGGTGCGGGCGCTCGGGGTCGGGCCGAGCGGGATGTCCGTGCACGACGTGGGGCGGGTGCCACCGCAGGGCGCGTCCGCCGGGAACCCCGTGCTCGTGGTCCGCGACTGCGGGATGCGGCCGCCCCGGGGGCGGGTGGTCTCCGGGCCCTGGCAGTCCGTCCTCACGCTGCTGCCGTACGTGAGTCCGGTCGCCCCGCGGCTCATCCGGCAGGCGCGGCTCGTCGGCGTGCAGCGGATCTCCCCGGACGAGGCCACGCAGGTCGGGCGGGCCCTGGGCCTCTCACGGAGCGAGGTCGAGGCGCTGCCGACGCTCGCGGACGGGGTGACGCTGTGGTGCGCCGAGCGCGATCGGCAGTACGTGGTGACACAGGGCACCGACGCGGAGGTGGGGTTGTTGGGGGCGGCTCGGAGGATGGACTGAGGGGTTCCGGGGGGGCGGGGGCGGAGGCGCGGGCTGGGCTTGCCGGGTTGAGCGGGTCTGGCGGGTCTAGCGGGTCCAAAGCGGTTTGTGGATTCAGCGGGTGTAGCGGGTTGAGCAGGCTCAGCGAATCCGCCGGGTGGTCGGGCTCATTGGGGTGGCTGCGTTGCCGGGGGTGCCCGGCTCGCTGAGAGCCGGTCGGCTCGCTGAGTTCGCTCGCTCCGTCGAGTTCGCTCCGTCAAGTTCGCTCGGCTCGTTGGCTTCGGCCGGTTCGTTGACTTCAGCCGGTTCGGGGAGTTGCTTGGTTTTTGCGGTGTTATCCGGATGTTGACCGGTTTGCGTGCCGTCGTGGTGTGCGGCTGAACGGGGTTGAGTGGAGCGGGGCTTCGTCTGCCGGAGAGCGTGGGGCGGACTGGCCTGCCGTGCTCATGCTGTTGGTGATTAGGCTGGGACGGGGCGCGACTCCAGAACCCGCGAGCGGGACGCGCGCGTCCCTCACACGGGGAGAGCCAGGCGGATCGGACGACAGGAACGGTCGCCCCCCACCACGGCACGAGCGTGCTCGACCACATCAGGAGGCATTGTGAACAGCGATCGGGACGAGATCCGCGGCGGCTGGGACACACCCGTCGACGATCAGTCCGACGCGGAGTCCGCTGCCGAGACGACGGGCGAGTTCACCATCGATTACGCCCCTCCCGCCTGGTACACGCAGAACGCCTCCGGAAGCGCGGGGGACGCCTCGGGGTCCGGGGCGGATCCGGCGTCGAGTTCCGACGCCGGGGTCGCGTCCGGGGCGGAGTCCGCCGTCGACGCGGTTTCGGAGTCGGGTGCCGGTGCATCGGGGGCCGGTGCGGCATCGGACACGGCGTACGCCGCCTCGCCTGTGGCCGTGCCTCCGCTTCCCGTGTCCGCTCCCGTGGTCGGGGGCGCACCGGAGGCCGCGACCGGTTCCGCCGGTGCCGTGCCCAAGCTCGCGGTGAGTGAGGCGGTGCAGCGGGACTGGGCGACTCCGCCGCCGCCCACGGGTGAGCCCATCGGTTCGCCCGTGCCCTCCGTGGCGTCCGGGGACGACGAGAACGCCGGGCGTGACACATCCGAGGCCGCTGTCACGAGTCTTGGGGGCGGTGATCTGGAGAGCGGCGCCACCATGCGGTTCTCCCCGGCCGCCTTGAGGCGGGAGATGGCCACGCGTGCCCAGGCCGAGGACGAGGGTGACTCCAAGCGTGAGCAGGGCGACCCGAGCGCCGAGGGCGCGGCCGGTGAGGATGGCGCCGAAGGCCAGGCCCAGGGGGTCGGCGCCGACGGTGACAGGGGCGATGACGCTGACGGCCGGGACACCGTCGACCCGCGCGTGGGAGCGACGACCGCCGAGGCCCGTGACGCTGACCGTGACGACGCGGATGACGCGGACGCGGACGGGACGGTCGCGGCCGCGGACGCCGAAGCCGCGGACGGGAGCGCGGATGGCGAAGGTGACGGGCGGGGCGTGAGCGCCTCGGAGGCCACCGGCGCCCTCGGCACCGACACGGCCGACGCCGCCAGCACCAGCGCAGCCAGCGTGGCCAGCACCAGCGCAGCCGACGTGGCCAGCACCGACGGGCCCAGCACCCCCGCGGCCGACTCCGCTGACGCGACCAGCGCCGACGCAACCGCCAAGGACACCACCGGCGCGGAAGCCGCCACGGCCGACGCCGACGCCGACGTGCGGGAAGCCGCACCGCCTGCCTGGACCCCGCCGCCCGCGCCACCCGCGCCACAGGGCGGACTGCCTCCGCTGCCGCCCGCGTTCCAGCCCGCCGCGCCCACGCCCGCGCCGCAGTGGCCGGTCCCGACGCAGGCCGCCGCGCAGCCGCCCGCGCCGACGGACACCCCGCAGGCAGCCGCGCAGACAACCGCACAGGCCACCCCGCAAACCGCCGAAGCCGAAGCCGAGGCGGCCGCCGAGCCCGCGCAGGACGCCGCGCCCGCGCAACCGCCCACGCCTCCGCAGGCCGCCGAGGCCGAGGCCCCCGCCGCACCCCCGCAGCCCTGGACCGCCCCCACCGCGCCGCCCCCCGCCCCCGCGGCCGAGACGCCCCCGGCACCCCAGAGCGGTTACGGCTTCCCCACCCCCGGCACCCCCCAGCCCAGCGGCTACGGCTTCCCCCAGAACCCCCCGGCCCCCCAGCAGCCGGTCGCGCCCCAGCCGCAAGGGCAGTTGCCCCTGCCCGCCGGGTACCAGCCGCAGCCGGGGCAGCCCCCGCTCCCCCAGCCGCTGCCGCAGCCGCCCCACCAGCCGGTCCAGCCAGCCGCCCAGACCGGTCAGCCCCTGCCGCCCGCGCAGGGCGCCCAGCCCGCCGCCCCGCAGCCGGTCCAGCCGGGCCCATGGGCACAGCAGCCCCAGCCCCCGGCGCAGCCGCAGCCCCACGCCCAGGCCCCGTTCGCCCCCCAGTCGCAGCCCGACCCCCAGGCACAGCCCCTGGCCCAGGCTCAGCCCGCCCCCGCGCCGGACTCCGCCCCGCAGCCCCAACCCCAACCGCAGCCCCAACCCCAGCCCGCCGCCCCCCAGCCCCCGCTGGACCCCCGCGCCGGTGCCGCCTGGCCGCAGCCCGTGCAGCACGACCAGCGGGAGCGGACCAACCCGGGCGCCCCGCTGGGCTACACCGCGGCGGTGGAGCTGTCCTCCGACCGGCTGCTCAGCAACAAGAAGCAGCGGACGAAGAGCAGCAGGCCCGTGGGCGGCGGCTCGCGGTTCCGGTTCGGCGGGAAGAAGGAGGAGGCCGAGCGCCAGCGGAAGCTGGAGCTGATCCGCACCCCGGTCCTCTCCTGCTACCGCATCGCGGTGATCAGCCTCAAGGGCGGCGTCGGCAAGACCACCACGACGACCGCGCTCGGCTCGACCCTCGCCAGCGAGCGCCAGGACAAGATCCTCGCGATCGACGCCAACCCGGACGCCGGTACGCTCGGGCGGCGCGTGCGGCGCGAGACCGGGGCCACCATCCGCGACCTCGTCCAGGCGATCCCGTACCTCAACTCGTACATGGACATCCGGCGCTTCACCTCGCAGGCGCCGTCCGGTCTGGAGATCATCGCCAACGACGTCGACCCGGCCGTGTCCACGACGTTCAACGACGAGGACTACCGGCGCGCGATCGACGTGCTCGGCAAGCAGTACCCGATCATCCTGACGGACTCGGGCACGGGCCTGCTGTACAGCGCGATGCGCGGGGTGCTGGACCTCGCCGACCAGCTCATCATCATCTCCACGCCGTCCGTGGACGGGGCGAGCAGCGCGTCCACGACGCTGGACTGGCTGGCCGCGCACGGGTACGCGGACCTCGTGCAGCGGTCCATCACGGTGATCTCCGGAGTGCGCGAGACCGGCAAGCTGATCAAGGTCGAGGACATCGTGGCGCACTTCGAGACGCGCTGCCGCGGCGTGGTCGTGGTGCCCTTCGACGAGCACCTGGCCGCGGGTGCCGAGGTCAACCTCGACATGATGCGGCCCAAGGTGCGCGAGGCGTACTTCACGCTGGCGGCGATGGTCGCGGAGGACTTCACGCGGGCGCAGCAGGCCCAGGGGCTGTGGACGTCGGACGGCAACCCGCCGCCGCGGGTGGCTCCACCGCTGCCGGGCCAGGGCCAGGGGTACGCGCCGGGCACAGCGGTCCCGCAGCAGGCGGCCCCCGCCCAGGCGGCGCCCCCCTACGCGGCCCCCGACCCCTCCGCCGCACCGCCCCAGCAGCCGTACGGAGTCCCGCCCCAGGCCCCCCAGCCGTACCCGCAGCCGGGCCAGGGCTGGGGAACCCCGGCCCCGACCCCGGCCGCCCAGCCGGGCCAGCCCACCGGAGCCCCCGGAGCCCTCGGCGCCCCCGTGCCACCACCCCAGACCCCCCACCCGCCCCACCCGGCGGCGGACACCCCCGAGGCCCCGCCCCAGCAGTAGCCCCGGGCCGCACGCCGCAGCACCCGGCGTTCAGCCATCCGGCCGTACGGACACACGGCCAACCGGCACCTCACCCATCTGGGCCCGCGCCACCCCGGCGCGGGCCCTTCGCCTTGTCCGCCCGCCACACCCGCCGCACCCGCGCCCCAGGCCACAGCAGGGCCGACCCCACGGCCAGGACCACCGCCACCCCCTGGCCAGGGGTGCGTCAGTGGTCTTGACCAATGCGGATGAAATCCCGGCCAACTCGTTATTTCCGCAGGCCACATGGGGTTCACCTGCCGTTGACGCGCGCAGACTGGCGCTGGTAGACACACACATCAACCAGCCCGCCCCCCTTGATCCAGCACTGATCCAGCAGCCGTAACCAGCCATCTCTGCGCGAGCGATGACGCGAGGTCACCGAGCCATGGACACACGAGATCAGCACGGCAGAACCCGCTCCCCCCGCCCCGGCCCCGCCGGTCCCGCCCCCCTTGCCCGGCGGCCCCGCCGCTCCCCGCGCCCCCGGCTCGCCCTCGCGGGCGGCGCCCTCGCCGCCCTCGTCCTCACCGCGGGTCTCGCGACACCGCTCAACCCGGCCCCGCAGCAGGCGCGGGCCGGTGACGACGGCAAGAAGACGCTCACGGTGGCCGTGGCGCAGAGCGTCGACTCGCTCAGCCCGTTCATCGCCCAGCGGCTGCTCAGCACCAGCATCCACCGGCTGACGTACGAGTACCTGACCAACTACGACCCGAAGGACAACCACGTCGTCCCGGGCTTCGCCGAGAAGTGGCAGCCGTCGGCGGACAAGCTGACCTGGACGTACACCATCCGGTCGGACTCCACCTGGTCGGACGGGAAGAAGGCCACGGCCGAGGACGCCGCCTGGACGTTCAACAAGATGATGTCCAAGGAGGGCACGGCCACCGCCAACTCGAACTTCGTCACCAACTTCAAGAAGGTGACGGCGCCGTCGCCGACGAAGCTCGTCATCGAGCTGAAGAAGCCGCAGTCGACGATGACGGCCCTGGACGTGCCGATCGTGCCCAAGCACGTGTGGGAGAAGGTCGACGACATCTCCAAGTTCAACAACGACGAGGACTTCCCCGTCGTCGGGAACGGGCCGTTCGTCCTGACCGACTTCAAGACCGACCAGTACGTGAAGCTGCGGGCCAACAAGAAGTTCTGGCGCGGGGCGCCCAAGTTCGACGAGCTGGTCTTCAAGACGTACAAGGACCAGGACGCGGCCGTCGCCGCCCTGAAGAAGGGCGAGGTGTCCTTCGTCGCCGGGCAGCCCGCGCTCACCCCCGCGCAGGCCAACGGGCTCAAGGGCCAGAGCGACATCAAGGTCAACAACGGGCCGGGGCGCCGCTTCTTCGCCATCGCCACCAACCCCGGGGCCCGCACCAGGGACGGCAAGAAGTTCGGCGACGGCCATCCCGCGCTGCTCGACAAGCGGGTCCGCCAGGCGCTCTTCCTGTCCGTGGACCGCAAGACGATCGTCGACAAGGTCTTCCAGGGGAACGCGGTGGAGGGCGCGGGCTACATTCCGCCGCGGTTCTCCGACTACGCCTGGAAGCCGTCCCCCGAGCAGGAGCTGAAGTACGACCCGAAGAAAGCGGCCGCCCTGCTCGACCAGGCGGGCTACAAGAAGAACGGCGACGGGAAGCGCGTCGGCAAGGACGGCCGGGCGCTGAACTTCCGCATCCTGTGCCATGCCACGGACCCCAACGACAAGGCCGTCGGAAAGTACCTCAAGGAGTGGTGGGGCGAGCTGGGCATCGGGCTCAAGGTGAACTGCCTCGACGACGTGTCGGTGCCGTGGTACGCCGGTGAGTACGACCTCGCCTTCGACGGCTGGTCCGTGAACCCGGACCCGGACTTCGTCCTCGGCATCCACACCTGCCCGGCGCTGCCCGAGAAGGCCAAGGAGAGCGCGGCCACCGACAACTTCATCTGCGACAAGAAGTTCGACGACCTGTACGACAAGCAGCTCGCCGAGTACGACCCGGCCAAGCGGGCCGCGCTCGTCAAGCGGATGCAGTCCTGGCTGTACGACTCGGGCTATATGAACGTGATGGCGTACCCCAACGCCGTCGAGGCCTACCGCACGGACCAGATCAAGTCCATCACCACCATGCCGTCCGCCGCGGGCAACATCTACGGCCAGGACGGCTATTGGAGTTGGTGGTCGGCGGTCCCGGCGAGTGGGGACGGCGGTTCCGATGACGGCGGCTCCACCGGTGTCATCATCGGTATCGCCGCCGCCGCGGTGGTGCTCGCGGGCGGCGGGGCCCTGATCGCCCTGCGCCGCCGCTCGACCGCGGAGGACCGTGAATAGCCGTCGCTGACCAGCCGCCGCTCGACCGCAGAGGACCGCGAACAACGGATGACCCACAACACCGCGAGTAGCGCATGACCGCAAGCGAGAGCAATCCGGCGGCGATCCTCGCCGCCGAGGCCGAGGCGGAGCGGCCCGGCGGACCGGCCACCGGGGCCGGTCCCCGGGGCCGGGGCCCGCGGGCGCGGGACACCGCCGCCTACCTGACGTACGTCGCCGGGAAGCTCGGCGGCGCCCTCGTGTCGATGTTCGCCGTGCTCGTCACCAGCTTCTTCCTGTTCCGGCTCATCCCGGGCGACCCGGTGAAGCAGATGACCGGCGGGCGCCGCGTGTCGAGCGAGCAACTGGCGGCGATGCGCCAGGAGTTCGGGCTCGACGACCCGATGTGGAAGCAGTTCACGGACTACTGCGGAAACGTCCTGACCGGGGACTTCGGCACCTCGTACCAGTTCCACGCGCCCGTCATGGACAAGATCACCGAGGCGCTCGGCCCGACGCTGTGGCTCACCGGCACGGCGTACGTCCTCTACACGGTCATCGGCATCTGGCTGGGCACGCGCGCCGCGTGGCGCAACGGCCGCCTCGGCGACCGCTTCCACACCGGGCTCGCGCTCACGCTGTACTCGGTGCCGTCGTTCTGGCTGGGCCTGCTGCTGATCATCACGTTCTCCGTGGGCGCGGGGCCGCTGCCCGACATGTTCCCCACGGGCGGCATGGAGAGCGGCGACGAGAGCGGCTTCGCGTACGTCGCCGACGTGGCGCACCACATGGTGCTCCCGGTGCTCACGCTGGTCGCCGTCGGGTACGCGCAGACGCTGCTCGTGATGCGCTCCTCGCTCCTGGACGAGATGGGCAGCGACTATCTGACGACCGCGCGCGCCAAGGGGCTGCGGGACGACCTGGTGCGCCGCCGCCACGCCGTGCCGAACGCGCTCCTTCCCACGGTGACGCTGATGTTCGTGAACCTGGGCACGGTGGTCGCGGGCGCCATCCTGGTGGAGACCGTGTTCTCCTGGCCGGGGCTCGGCAGCCTCTTCTACCAGGCGCTCAGCGTGCCCGACCTGCCGCTGGTGCAGGGCCTGTTCTTCGTCTTCGCCGTCGCGGTGATCCTGATGAACACCGTCGCCGACGTGATCTATCCGCTGCTCGACCCGAGGGTGGGCCGATGACCACCGACACAGCCGAGGTGTCCGCCGCGCCCGGAGCGCCGGTGGCCAAGAGCAGGCGGGCGCTCGCCCGGGCCCGCCGCCGCCAGTCCGCGCTACGCTTCTGGCGCTCCTACCGCACGCACCGGTCGGGGCTGTTCGGCCTGGCCGTGCTCGTCCTGATCGCGCTCGCGGCGGTCCTCGCGCCGCTGCTCGTCGGCTCGGACGCGGACAGCGTCACGCGCGCGCCGGGCAAGGCCCTGGAGTCCCCGAGCGCCGAGTTCCCGCTCGGCACCGACCAGTTCGGCCGCGACCTGCTGGCGCTGCTCGTGTACGGGGCGCGGATCTCGCTGACCATCGGGCTGCTCGCGGCGTTCCTGTCGGTGGCGATCGGCACGGTCGTCGGCATCACGGCCGGGCACTACCGCGGCTGGTACGGCACGGTGATGATGCGCGTCACCGACTGGTTCCTGGTGATGCCCACGCTGGTGCTCGCGATCGCCCTGGCGGTCGTGATGGAGGGCTCCCTGACCACGATCATCGTGGCGATCGGCGTGACGACCTGGCCGAAGACGGCGCGCCTGGTGCGCGCGCAGACCCTCGCCGTGGAGTCCCGCCCGTACATCGAGCGGGCTCAGGCGCTCGGCGGCGGCCACACCCACATCATGCTGCGGCACGTGCTGCCGAACGTGATGCCGCTGGTCCTGGCGCAGACCACCCTGATCATCTCCGACGCCATCCTCACCGAGGCCACGCTCGCGTTCCTCGGCCTCGGCGACCCGACGGCGGTCTCCTGGGGCGGTCTGCTCCAGGACGCCCGTGAGGCGGGCGCGGTCAGCGCGGGCGACTGGTGGTACCTGGCGCCGCCCGGCATCGCCATCGCCGTGGTCGCGCTCGCGTTCACGCTGTGCGGGCGGACCGTGGAGTCCGTGCTCAACCCCAGGCTGGGAGTGTCCCGTTGACCACCGCATCAGACCAGTCGGCCGCCGGGCAGCCGCTGCTCGACGTCAGGAACCTCGAAGTGACGTACGCGTCCGGGGCCGCCGCCGTGCGCGGGGTCGACCTCACCGTGGGCGCGGGGCACAAGCTGGGCGTGGCGGGCGAGTCGGGCTGCGGCAAGTCCACGCTGGCGCTCGCCCTGCTGCGGCTGCTGCCCGCGGGGACGCGGGTGACCGGCGAGATCCTGCTGGACGGCGAGGACGTGCTCACGATGAAGTGGGGCCGGGTCCGCGCGGTCCGCTGGGCGGGCGTCTCCGTGGTCTTCCAGGGCGCCATGCACTCCCTGAACGCGGTGCACCGCATCGGCGACCAGATCGCCGAGCCGATCCTGCTGCACAAGAAGGCCACCCCGGGCGCCGCCAAGAAGAAGGCCCGTGAGCTGCTCGAACACGTGGGCCTGCCGGGCGCCCGCGCGGACGCCTACCCGCACGAGCTGTCCGGCGGCCAGCGCCAGCGCGTGATGATCGCGATGGCGCTCGCCTGCGACCCGCGCCTGATCATCGCCGACGAGCCGACCACCGCGCTCGACGTGATGATCCAGGCGCAGATCCTCCGCCTGATCGAGCAGCTGGTGGCCGACCAGGACCTGGGCCTCATCATGATCAGCCACGACCTGGCGGTCCTCGCCGACACCTGCGACCGGCTCGCGGTGATGTACGCGGGCCGGGTCGTCGAACAGGGCCCGGCCCGCGACGTGTACGAGCGGGCGCAGCACCCGTACGGCAAGGCCCTGTCGGCGGCGTTCCCCGCATCGGCGACCTCGGCTCGCGGTTCGCGCCCCAGGGCCTGCCGGGCGACCCGCCGGACCCCTCGGCGCTGCCGTCCGGCTGCACCTTCCACCCCCGCTGCCCGGTCGCCCTGGACACCTGCGCCAGTCAGGACCAGCACCTGCGCGCGGCGGGCCCGGCCCACCAGGCGGCCTGCGTCCACGTGGCCCAGGTCCCCGCCCAGCAGGCGTCGGCGCCCGCGGTGGAGGGGACGCCATGACGGCCCCGTACGGCCAGAAGGCGGCTTCGTACGCCGTGACACCCAGGTCCCCGGCCGCGAGGAGACGCGCATGACCACCGAATCCACCCTCACCCCGGACGCGCGCCCCGACGGCGGGGCGCCGCTGCTGTCCGCGTCGAAGCTGCACATCACCTTCCCCGGGAGGCGGGGCGCGGACCCGGCGCGGGCGGTGGACGGCGTGGACCTGGACATCCGGCCGGGTGAGATCGTCGCGCTGGTCGGCGAGTCCGGCTGCGGCAAGACGACGCTCGCGCGGTCCCTGCTCGGCCTGGTCCCGCCGACGTCGGGCCAGGTCACGTTCGCCGGAAGGCCGCTCAGCTACCGGGGCCGCGCCCTGAAGGCGTACCGCAAGCGGGTGCAGCTGGTGCTCCAGGACCCGAGCGGCTCGCTCAACCCTCGGCACACCGTGTACGAGGCGGTCGCGGAGGGGCTGCGGATCCACGGGTACGCCGGGGACGAGCAGGCGGCCGTCGCCGACGCCCTGTCACGGGCGGGCCTGCGGCCGCCGGAGCGGTTCTTCCTGCGCTACCCGCACGAGCTGTCCGGCGGGCAGCGCCAGCGCGTGGTCATCGCGGGCGCGCTCGTCCTGGAGCCGGAACTCATCGTGGCGGACGAGCCGGTGGCGTCCCTGGACGCGTCGGTGCGCGGCGAGATCCTGGCGCTGCTGCTGCGGCTGCGGGACGAACTGGGCCTGTCCGCGCTGGTGGTGACCCACGACCTGGGGCTCGCCTGGAACATCGCGGACCGCGTGGCGGTGATGTACCTGGGCCGCATCGTGGAGACCGGCGCGGTGGAGGAGGTCCTGACGGCGCCTCAGCACCCGTACACCCAGGCCCTGTTGTCCGTCCTGCCGGAGGCCGAGGGCGAGCCGGTGGTCCTCACCGGCGAGCCCCCGGATCCGTCCCGCGTCCCGTCGGGCTGCCGGTTCCACGCCCGCTGCCAGATCCTCGCCGGGGGCGAGGCCGAGCGCGCCGGGGTGGCGCGGGACTGCCGGACGAAGGACCTGCCGGTCCTGTCGGGGGCGGGCATCACGCAGGTGGCCTGCCACTGGGCGGCGGCAGGAGGGAACAGCCCGTCCGGCGACTAAGCAGGTGTTCTTCAACCTCGATGCCGCAGGTCAGAGGTGGCGTGTTGCCCGTGGGACAGAAGTCGCCGTCCCGCCCGTCGCGAACACGCTCCCGTCCCGCTGGCCTGGCCCAGCGGGACGGGAGCGGTCACTCGCCGATCCGGGACCTGCTCCGCTGCCGCACGAGATGCTGGCAGAGGCAGCGCCCGACGCTCGCCTCAGGGACGGGCGTCGGCACTGGACGAGAAGAACAGGCGCCCGTCGCCGCCCTGCCCCTTCCACGCCCCGTACAGACGGTTGTCGAAGGGCGCGAGCGCCGGGCCGTTGCTCGTGCCGCCGCCGAACGTGGCCTGGGAGCCGAAGGTCCCGCCGTTCGCGCTGGCGTTGTAGAAGATGCGCGGGTCGTCACCCGCTCCCTTCCACGCCACGAAGAGCGCGCCGTGGAAGACCGTCAGGGAGGGGCCGTGGCTTGTACCGCCGACGCCGCCGAGCGGGCCGCGCTGGTCCCACACCAGGCCGTCGGAGCTCGTCGCGTGGTGGACGCGTGCCTCACCGGCGCCCTTCCAGGCCACGTAGAGCCGCCCGCCGAACGCGGTCGCAGTCGGGGCCCTGTCGGTGCGGGCGCCGGTCAGCGTCTGCTGGTCCGACCAGGCTGAGCCGTCCGCCGTGGATGCGTAGAAGACGCGCTGATCGTCGCCGATCCCCTTCCAGACCAGATAGAGGCGGCCGTTGAACTCGGCGAGCGCCGGACTGGTGTTGGTGCCGCCCACCAACGGACGCTGCTCCGTCCAACGGGAGCCGTCCGCCGTGGATGCGTAGAAGACACGCTGATCGTCGCCGATCCCCTTCCAGACCAGATAGAGGCGGCCGTTGAACTCGGCGAGCGCGGGAGCGGTGCTGGTGCCGCCCACCAGCGGACGCTGCTCGGTCCACGTGGAGCCGTCGGGGCTGGAGGCGAAGAAGATGCGCTGGTCGTCGCCCGTGCCTTTCCATACCGCGTAGAGGCGGCCGTTGAACTCGGCGAGCGCCGGGCTCGCGCTCGTGCTGCCGCCGAAGGCGCGCTGGTCGGTCCAGGTGCCCGTCGCGGCGGACGCCGTGGCGGGGCCGAAGAGCACGGTCAGGCAGGCCGCGACGACGAGCGACACGACGAGCCGCAGCGGTCCGTAGCGGCCGAGGCTGCTGCTGCCCGGCGCCGGGCGAAGACCTCTTGCGAGGGTGAGTGCGGTCATAACTCCTCCTTGATGGCTGGGATGGCTGGGATGACTGCCATGGATGGCGTGGATGGCGTGGATGGATCAGCTCTCGACGCGGAACGCGCGCACCTTGCTGCGGGAGTCCGGCCACGGGCTCGCTGCCCCCTCATGGCGGCTGCACGCGTCGCCCGGTGTGCCGCCATCCCGGCGGCCCCCGTAGAGACGATCTGCTTGCGGCCCCTGCTGGGTCCTCGAACCCGTCATGGTGCTCGGCGCCCTTGTCGCGGGAGTACCAGGACTTGTTCTGCGAAGAGGCCGGTGAGTTGATCGACGGTTGAGCGGACGCCGCAGGCGCCGTGGCAGTCGGGGCGATGAGCACCGCGAGGGCGCGTGTGGTGAGGCCAACGAGATGTCGTGTGCCGGCGCGGGATCGTACCGTGTGCAGACTCCCGTGCTCCTTCGTCGGCAACGGCGTGCTTTCCATGGCGTTGCCCTCTCGGATTTGGTCGAGTGCAATTGATGGAGCGCGCGGGTCTTGCGTGAAAGAGGGTCTCCGAGCGCAAGCAGCACGGCCAGGCTTCGGTCCGCTGAGCGGACCGACACGCACCCCAGGTACCCGGCACGGCGGTGAGCGCCGGGCCCATCGAAGAAGCAGGGAGCGGCGGTGGGCGGCAGACCAGAAGCGCACAGAGGCGGCGGGCGTGGGGTGTTGGAGGGCGCGTTCGCGCTGCTCGAAGAACTCAGCCGGGTCGGGGAGGCCGGTCTGACCCAGCTGGCGGTCGGCGCGAACCTGCCCAAGGCCACCGCGCACCGGCTGCTGGAGCAACTCCTCGCGCTTGGCGCCGTACGCCGTCACGCCGGTCGCTACCAGATGGGTTCCCGCATGTTCCAGCTCGGCCAGTCGTGGCAGTCTTCCGCGCGGACGCTCCGCCTGGCAGCGGGTCATCCATTGCGGCAACTGGCCTCGAACGCGCCGGGCACCAGCATCGGCTTGACTGTCGCCGAGACCGACCGCGCCATGATCGTGTGTGGGATCCTCGGCGAGGTCAACGAGGTTCTCCCCTGCGGTTCGGGGACCCTGCTGCCCTCTGGATCGGTAGCCGAACAGATCATGTCCATCCACACCCCCCGGACGGAACCACCGACGCCGTACTCCGCCCGCCAATGGGGACGGCTCCTCACCCGGGCCCGCGACCGCGGCCTTGCCTTCGGCTGCCTCGACACTCTGGGGGTGCACACCGCGGCCGCACCCGTGTACGCACCTGACGGGAGCATCGTCGCCGCGGTCGGAGCTTCCGTGCTCGACGCCTCACGCATCGCTGCCCTGGCCGACGACCTACGCCGCGCCGCGGACATGACCAGCGCGGCGCTGCTGCGGCTCAACCGCCGCACACGGGGAACACGCTCCACACCGCCACCGCCACCGCCACCGCTGCCATGACCAGCTGCTCAACAGACCTGCGCGAACGCTCGATCGAACGGCGCATACGCGACCAGGGCCTGTCCGGTGGGTCACTCTCCAGGTGGGCCCTACCTGGGAAACTCCGGGATCTCGCCCAAGAACTGATCGAGGTGTGACATGGCCCGCTGAAGCACGTCGATGGACCCGGCGATGTCTCCAGGAAGTTCCAGGGCGTGATTAGGGCCTCAGCCCCGCTCCGCCTCGAACCGCTCGACGAGTTCCCGGGCCTTCTTGACGTCGTTCCCCATGGCGACAAGAAGCTCGTCGATGGACTCGAACTTCGCCTGTCCCCGTACGAAGGCCAGGAAGTCCACGGCCACGTGCAGCCCGTACAGATCGAGGCCCACGCGGTCGATGGCGTAGGCCTCGACCGTGCGCTCGGTGCCGTCGAACTGCGGGTTGGTGCCCACGGAGATCGCCGCGGGCATCGCCTCGCCCTGGGCGTGCAGCCAGCCCGCGTACACGCCGTCGGCGGGGATCGCGGTGTGCGGCAGCGTCTCCACGTTGGCCGTCGGGAAGCCCAGCTCGCGGCCGCGCTGGGCGCCGCGGACGACGACGCCCTCGACGCGGTGCGGGCGGCCGAGGATCTCGCGGGCGCCCGCCACGTCGCCCTCGGCGACCAGGCGGCGGGTCAGCGTGGACGAGAACGGCTGGCCGCCGCCCGCCTCGCCGCTGACGTACAGGTCGATGACCTCGACCTCGTAGTCGTACGTCTCGCCCAGCTCGGCGAGGACCTCCACATTGCCCGCGGCGCGGTGGCCGAAGCGGAAGTCGGGGCCCTCGACGACGGCCCTGGCGTGCAGCTTGTCGACGAGGACCTTCACCACGAAGTCGGCGGGCGACAGCTTCGAGAACTCGGTCGTGAACGGCAGGATCAGCACGGCGTCCACGCCCAGCTGCGCCATCAGCTCGGCGCGCCGGTGGTGCGGGGCGAGCAGCGGCGGGTGGCTGCCGGGGCGGACGACCTCGCTCGGGTGCGGGTCGAAGGTGACGACCACGGCGGGCACGCCCAGCTCACGGGCGCGGGCCACCGCACGGCCGATGATGAGCTGGTGCCCTCGGTGCACGCCGTCGTAGGAACCAATGGTGACGACGCTGCGCCCCCAGTCCTGGGGAATGTCCTCCAAGCCACGCCAGCGCTGCACTGTCCTCGCTCCTCGCCGAACCCGTGTACGTCGCGTACGTCCGTACGTTCCCTTGCCGATTGCGCAGGTCTAAGAGTGCCATGCCGACAGGTTGTCGCCCGCATCGGCCGGGGTGGCGCAGCTCACGCCGGGACGGCCTCGGCGACGCCCTCGACGGTGCGGCGGGCGCTCGGGCCGACGAGGACGTCCCATTCGCTCGGCGACGCGGCGATCCAGCGGGCGAGCCGGGCGGCGAAGCCCGGGGCGCGCCGGGCCTGGTCGACCAGGGCGCGGTCGAAGCGGGTGGCGCCCTCGGGGGTGCGGCCGAGGAGCAGTCCGATGCGCTGCACCAGGGCGCGGTCGTCCCGGTCGGCGGCGGCTCCGCTGGGAGCTTCCGGGCGGGCGCACACCGCGCGCAGCGCCTCCTCCACGACGGCGGGCTCGTGCTCCCGCGCGAGCAGCAGGTCGAGCAGTTCGGCGCGCAGGGGCGCGGACGCCTCGGTGCCGGGCGCCGCGAGCACCGGCGCGAGGGCCCGCCGCACGCCCACGGCCCGGCTCTCCAACAACTCGGTGACCAGCGGGTACAGCGCGCCCCGCACCCCGGGCCCCTGTTCGAGCCGCAGGTCGACGTAGGCCGCGGCGGCCTCGGCGGCCTCTGGGGACTGCTCCGCGTGCTCCTGGACGAGCTGCGCCACGCGGTGCGCGAGGGCGGGCGCGGTGACGTCGGCGAGGCCGCGCAGGACGTCGCTCGCGGCGCCGTCCGGGGCGCGCAGGCGGGCCCGGAACGCCGTGAGCACCGTCTCGGGGTGGGTGGTGAGGGCGGCGGCGAGGGCGCTCGCGGGCAGCCCGGGATCGCCCGCGGTGAAGTGCCTGAGGGCGGCCGGGAGGTGCCGGGCGCGGGTCTGCGGGTCGCGGACGAGCAGGGCGAGGGCGCTGCCGTGCAGGGCCTCGTCGCCGGGGCGGGAGAGCAGCGCGTAGGCCGCGTACCGCAGCAGGGCGCGGTCGGCCTCGCTGGTGGCGTGCGGGGCGGCGCGCAGGCCGTACGCGGCGGCGGCCACGCGCCGGTCGGGCCGGTCGTCGTGCGCCCAGCGGTCGACGGCCCGGCACACCGCGGACGGCTCGTCCTCGGCGAGCGCCCCGAGCAGTTCGTCGCCGCGCGCGTGGGCGCAGTCGACGAGGGCTTCGGTGAGGTCGTCGATGGCGCGGTGCCGGTGCGTGTGCAGCAGGGCCTGGGCGGCGGAGGCGACCGTGGCGTGCGGGGTCGCGCGCAGCGGGCTGTCGTCGGTGAACCAGCGCGTGAGCTGGCGCTGTACGCCGCCGGGGTCGGCGGCGAGCCGCTCGGCCACCGCGTCCAGGGCGCGGCCGGGCGTGCCGGGCGGCCCGTCGTGGACGACCACGGCCCGCAGCAGGTCGTACCGGTCCGCCTCCGGCAGCGGCAGGCGCGTCCAGAAGTCCGGGGCGAACCGGCGCCCCGCGGCGAGCGCCTGGAGCACGCCCAGATACGGCCGGGCGTCGCCGACCCGCAGCAGCGTCTCGCCGAGCAGGTGCCGGGCCCACCAGCGGGCGTCGGCCACCCGGCCGTCCTCCCCGGGCGGGCAGCGGTCCAGGGCCTCCAGGGAGCCCGCCAGCTCCCCCAGGTGGACGGCCAGTTCCCCCGGCCGCTGCCGCTGGAGGAGCAGCAGCGCCTGGAGCACGGGGCCGATGCGGTGCCGGGGCACGGGCAGGGTCCGCGCGGCCGCCTCGGCGCCGTCGGGGTCCGCGTAGCGGTGGACCAGCGACACCAGCGCGCCCGCCACGTCCAGGTGGGTGCCCTGGAGCCAGTCGGCGACCTCCTCGTGCGCGAAGCGGTACCCGGCGCCCGCGGGCACCAGCAGGCCCTCCGCGAGCACCGCCGACGCCCAGCCCGTGCAGCCGTCGGCGGCCCCGCCCGGCAGGCTCCCCCACGGAAAGACCTCCTCGAACGCGGCCCGGTCCAGCTCGCCCTGCCCCGGGCCCAGGCAGCGCCGCGCCGCCTCGTGCACCCGCCCGGCGACCTTCGCCGCGAGCCGCCGCACGGCCGTGCCGCGCAGCCCGCCCGCCGCGGCGAGCCGCACCGCGATCCGCAGGCTCACCAGGTCCACGTACGCGGCGAACACCTCCTCGCGGTCCGGCCGCCCCGCGGGCGCGCCGAGCGCCGCGACCCGCACCTCGGCGAGCAGCCGCAGGGCCAGCGGGTGCCGGGCGTCGGCCTCGGCGAGGGCGCCGTCCGGAATGCCGTACCGCGTGCGGGCGGCGCGGGCCTCCCGCTCGGGCAGGTCGCCGAGGCGCACACAGCCGGGCAGCGGGGCGCCGAAGCCGCCCCGGGCCTCGTCCTCCGGCTCGGGGTGCAGCAGCCCGGCGGGGAAGAGCGCCCCGGCCTGCTCCCAGTACTCGGGGCGGCAGGCGACGACCAGGCGGGTGCCGGTGTCCCGCAGCCACCCGGCCGTTCCGGCGCTCCACTCGGCGAGCCGGTGCGCGAGCACGGGCGGCATCTCCTCGGGCCCGTCGAGCAGGAGCAGCAGCGGCCGTCCGGCGTCGCGCACGAGGCGGGCGACGCGGCCCGCGGAGATGTCGCCGAGCCCGCCGTCGGCGGTGCGCGCGTCCTCGGAGGCGGTGACGATGCGCCCGGCGCGCTCCAGGGCGCGCGCCACCGCGTCGGCCACGGAGGTGTCGGCGTCGCGCAGGTCGGCGCCGCGCAGCCACAGGGTGGGGGCGGGCTCGGGGCCGCGGGCGCGGCGGGCGGCGAGCGCGGCCAGCTCGGTGGTGCGGCCGGCGCCGGGGTCGCCGACGAGGCCGAGGACGCGCGCGGGGCCGGTGGTGAAGGCCGCGAACTCCCGTGCCGTGTCGGGCCGTTCGACCGGTTCGTGGCGGGGCGGCGGGGGGCCGTCGGAGCCCACGCAGGTGGCCGTGAGGTGCAGGGCGCCCGCCAGGTTCAGGTCGGGGCCGTAGGCGGGCACGGTGGCCGTGTTGCGGGCGAGGAGGTCGGCGAGGGGGCCGCGCGGGTCGGCGGCGGCCGCGTCCCGCAGCGGCACGGCGAACCCGGCGGCGCGGTGCGGGGCGTCCACCGCGGTGGCGAGGACGGCGAGGACCGCGCCGGACGCGGCGTCGAGGACGGGCCCGCCCGCGGCGCCGCCGCCGAGCCGGAGCGCGTCGGCGCCGTCCGTGCCGATGGCCAGCTCCAGGGCGGCGTCCAGGACGTGGAAGCGGTCCGTGGCCGCGTACGTCACCGACGCGCAGTCCAGGATCCGCGCCTCGCGCCACCCGCCCGCGGCGAGCCGCACATAGGTGCCGACGGGCACGGTGGGGCGGGTGGTGACGGGCAGTGGCCGCAGGCCGAGGCCCTCGGTGCGGACGAGCGCGAGGTCGGCCTCCGGCAGCGGCACCACCGCGTCGGGGGCGACGACGCAGGTGCGCTCCCCCGGGGCGTGCAGGACGATCCGGGCGAGGCCGTCGACCGCCTCGTGGCTGGTGATCACGGTGCCGAGGTCGTCGGCGGCGAATCCGGCGCCGCGCGGGCGCCCCGCCAGGTCGCAGACGCGCACCAGGGACCGCTCGGGCTCCCGCCACGCGCCCCGGCCCGCCGCCGCCCCGCTCCGGCCGCTCTGGCCCCGGGCCCGGTCCCCGCCGCCCCGGGCCCGCGGGCCCCGTCCCGCCATGCTCGAACCTCCCCAGCGCGACCCGTCCCGTCGGGTCGTCGAGTCCCTTTGACCGTAAGTCGACAGTGATCAGCGGGACAGAACGCGAGCCGAACGCGCCCCCTTCCGCTCCCTCGGTTCACTCCGAGCGCCTGCCCGTAGGGGTGAAGAAGGCGGCGGGGGTGGATAGACCTTGGGAGGGGGGCAGTGAGGGGGAAGCGTGGAGCGGCGGACCGCGGCGGACCGCGGGCGCCGCTCCACGACGACCCGCGGCCCGCCCGGCGGCGAGAGGGACCCTCAGGCGAACACGGCCAGGCTCTTCGCCTTGCCCCGCGACTCCTCGGCCAGGACCAGGAAGCGGCCCTCCGGATCGAAGACGGCGACCGGACCCGCGCCCGCGTACTCGTCGGGCATCTCGATGCGCACGCCGTTCAGGATCAGCTTGGCGCGCCGGGCGTCGACGTCCCAGCGCGGGAAGGCCGCGGCGGCGGCGTCCGCGACGGGCATCACGGTCAGCTCCTCCTGGAGCTGGTCGAGGGTCCTGGCCGCGTCCAGCTTGTACGGGCCGACGCGGGTGCGCCGCAGCGCCGTGAGGTGGCCGCCGACGCCGAGGTCCGCGCCCAGGTCGCGGGCGAGCGCCCGGATGTACGTGCCGGAGGAGCAGACCACGGACACGACCAGGTCGAGCACGGGGGTGCCGTCCTCGGCGACGGCGTCGCGGATGTCGTACACCCGGAACGACGAGACCGTCACCGGCCGGGCCGGGATCTCGAAGTCCTCGCCCTCGCGGGCCCGCTTGTACGACCGCTTGCCGTCGATCTTGATGGCGCTGACCTTGGACGGCACCTGCATGATGTCGCCGCTGAGCTTCGCGATGCCCGCGTCGATGGCCTCGCGCCGCACGCCCGAGGCGTCCGCGGAGGAGGTGATCTCGCCCTCGGCGTCGTCGGTGACCGTGGACTGGCCCAGGCGGATCGTGCCCAGGTACTCCTTCTCGGTCAGCGCGAGGTGGCCGAGGAGCTTGGTGGCGCGCTCGACGCCGAGCACGAGGACGCCCGTCGCCATCGGGTCCAGGGTCCCGGCGTGGCCGACGCGGCGGGTCCTGGCGATGCCGCGCATCTTGGCGACGACGTCGTGCGAAGTGAAGCCGGACGGCTTGTCGACGATGATCAGGCCGTCCGGCGTGGTGGTGGTGCGCTTGGTCATGAGGCGGCGTCGCCGTCCGTTCCCTCGACGCCCTCGACGCCCTCGGCCTCGCCGGGCTTGCGGTAGGGGTCGGCCCCACCGGCGAACTCGGCGCCCGCGGAGGCCTCGCGGACCTTCGCGTCGGAGGCGCGCGCCTTGTCGAGGAGGTCCTCGATGGTGCGCGCGTTGTCCGGGAGCGCGTCCGCGACGAACGTCAGCGTGGGCGTGAACTTCACGCCCGCCGCGCGCCCGACCTCCGAGCGGAGCACGCCCTTGGCGCTCTCCAGGCCCGCGGCCGCGGCCGCGCGCTCCTCGTCGTCGCCGTAGACCGTGTAGAACACGGTCGCCTCCCGCAGGTCACCCGTGACCCGGGTGTCCGTGATGGTGACGTGCGAGCCGAGCCGCGGGTCCTTGATCCCGCGCTGCAGCTTCTGGGCCACCACCTCTCGGATGAGGTCCGCCAGCCTCTTGGCGCGCGCGTTGTCGGCCACTGCTCGTCTCCTTCTGTGCTGTGCTCGTCGCTGGTCGTTCTGGGTCGTGCTGGGTCGTGCTGGTCGTACCTGGTCATGCTGGGGCGTTCTAGTCGTCATCGTCGCCGTGGAAGCGCCGTCTGACCGACAGCAGCTCCACCTCGGGCCGGGCGGCGACGAGCCGTTCGCACCGGTCCAGTACGTCGGTGACGTGCCCCGCGTCGCCGGAGACCAGCGCCAGGCCGATCTCACTCCTGCGGTGCAGGTCCTGGTGGCCCACCTCGGCGGCGCTGACCGCGTACTTCCGCTGGAGTTCCGCCACGATGGGGCGGACGAGGGAGCGCTTCTCCTTCAGCGAATGCACGTCGCCGAGGAGCAGGTCGAAGGACAGAGTCCCCACATACATGTGTGTGCCGGATGTCCCGCCGGTCCGGGGTCGGTGCCCGCCGGTGATCGGCGGGATCACTCAGAACCGTACAACGAACGCACGGCTCCCTCGACAGGGTTTCTCGCCCCCGCCGCCCCTACCCGTTCCCGACCTGGGGCTCCGCCCCAGACCCCGCTCCTCAATCGCCGGAGGGGCTTGAACCTGGCCGACCTGGCGAGATTCTTAGCCCGTCCGGCGATTGAGGACGAGGCGCGGAGCGCCGACAAAACGGCGGGGGCCGCCCGGGGCGAAGCCCCGGGCAACCCCCGCCCCGCAGACGCTAAGCCCGCGGCTTCTCGCGCATCTCGTACGTCGCGATGACGTCGTCGACCTTGATGTCGTTGAAGTTGCCGAGGTTGATACCGCCCTCGAACCCTTCGCGGATCTCGGTGACGTCGTCCTTGAAGCGGCGCAGGCCCTCGATGTTGAGGTTCTCCGCGATGACCTTGCCGTCGCGGAGCAGGCGGGCCTTGGTGTTCCGCTTGACCTCGCCGGAGCGGATGATGACACCCGCGATGTTGCCCAGCTTGGACGAGCGGAAGACCTCGCGGATCTCCGCCGTGCCCAGCTCGACCTCTTCGTACTCCGGCTTGAGCATGCCCTTGAGGGCCGCCTCGATCTCCTCGATGGCCTGGTAGATCACCGAGTAGTAGCGGACGTCGACGCCCTCGCGCTCCGCCATCTGCGCGGCACGTCCGGCCGCGCGGACGTTGAAGCCGATGACGATGGCGTCGGAGCCCATGGCCAGGTCGATGTCCGACTCGGTGACCGCACCCACGCCGCGGTGCAGCACGCGGATGTCGACCTCCTCGCCCACGTCGAGCTGGAGCAGGGAGGACTCCAGGGCCTCGACGGAACCAGAGGCGTCACCCTTGATGATGAGGTTGAGCTGCTGGATCTCACCGGCCTTGAGCACCTTGTCCAGGTCCTCGAGGGAGACGCGGCGGACGCGCTTGGCGAACGCGGCGTTGCGCTCGCGGGCGGCGCGCTTCTCGGCGATCTGACGGGCCGTACGGTCCTCGTCGACCACCAGGAAGTTGTCGCCCGCGCCCGGGACGTTGGTGAGGCCGAGGACGAGGACCGGGGTCGACGGACCCGCCTCCTCCACGTTCTCGCCCTTGTCGTCGAGCATCGCGCGGACGCGGCCGTAGGCGTCACCGGCGACCATCGTGTCACCGACGCGGAGCGTACCGCGCTGGACGAGGACGGTCGCGACGGCACCGCGGCCCTTGTCCAGGTGGGCCTCGATCGCGATGCCCTGCGCGTCCTGGTCGGGGTTGGCCCGCAGGTCGAGCGCGGCGTCCGCGGTGAGGATGACCGCTTCGAGCAGCTGCTCGATGTTGGTGCCCTGGCGCGCGGAGATGTCGACGAACATCGTGTCGCCGCCGTACTCCTCGGCCACCAGGCCGTACTCGGTGAGCTGGCCGCGCACCTTGGTCGGGTCCGCGCCCTCGACGTCGATCTTGTTGACCGCGACCACGATCGGCACGTCGGCCGCCTTGGCGTGGTTCAGCGCCTCGATCGTCTGGGGCATCACACCGTCGTTGGCCGCCACCACGAGGATCGCGATGTCGGTCGACTTCGCACCGCGGGCACGCATGGCGGTGAACGCCTCGTGACCCGGGGTGTCGATGAAGGTGATCGCGCGGTCCTCGCCGTTGACCTGGGTCGCGACCTGGTAGGCACCGATGTGCTGGGTGATGCCACCGGCCTCGCCCGCGACCACGTTGGTCTTGCGGATGGCGTCGAGCAGGCGGGTCTTGCCGTGGTCGACGTGACCCATGACGGTCACTACCGGCGGACGGGAGACCAGGGCCTCGTCGCCGCCCTCGTCCTCGCCGAACTCGATGTCGAAGGACTCGAGCAGCTCGCGGTCCTCCTCCTCGGGGCTGACGATCTGAACCGTGTAGTTCATCTCGTCGCCGAGGAGCTGGAGCGTGTCGTCGGAGACGGACTGGGTGGCCGTGACCATCTCGCCGAGGTTCATCATCACCGCGACGAGCGACGCCGGGTTGGCGTTGATCTTCTCGGCGAAGTCGGTGAGGGAGGCACCGCGCGACAGGCGAACGGTCTCGCCGTTGCCGCGCGGCAGCATCACGCCGCCGACCGACGGGGCCTGCATGGCCTCGTACTCCTGGCGCCGCTGCCGCTTCGACTTGCGACCGCGCCGCGCGGGACCGCCGGGACGGCCGAAGGCGCCCTGCGTGCCACCACGGCCGCCGGGACCACCCGGACGGCCGCCGAAGCCGGGACGACCGCCGAAGCCGCCGCCACCACCGGGACCGCCGGGACGACCGCCGCCGCCACCCGGGCCGCCGGGACGGCCCGCGAAGCCGCCGCCACCGCCACCGGGGCGACCGGCGAAGCCGGGACGGCCGCCGCCGCCCGGACGGCCACCGCCGCCGGGACCGCGACCGCCACCGGGGCCACCGCCGGGACGCGGGCCCGCGGCGGGACGCTGCGGCATCATGCCCGGGTTCGGGCGGTTACCGCCGGGGCCGCCGCCCGGACGCGGCGCCTGCGGGCGCGGCATTCCGGCCGGGGACGGACGGGCGCCGCCCTGGCCCTGCGGACGGGGGCCGCCCTGGCCGCCGCCCTGACCGCCCTGCGGACGGGGGCCGCCCGGGGCGCCGGGGCCACCGGGGCGCGGGGCGCCGCCGGGACGGGGCGCCTGCGGGCGCGCCATGCCGGTGGAGCCGCCGGAGGTGAAGGGGTTGTTGCCCGGACGCGGGCCCGCGGGGCGGGCGCCGGGACGCGGAGCTCCGCCGCCCTGACCGCCGGGGCGCGGGGCACCCTGACGGTCGCCGCGGGCCTGGCCCTGGCCGGGAGCGGCCGGGCGGGCGCCGGGCTTCGGCGCGCCGGGACGGGCGCCGGGGCGCGGGGCGGCCGGAGCGTTCGACGACGGGGCCGCGGCCGCCGGGGCGGACGGGGGCGCCGTGAACTCGGGCGCGGACGGGGCCGGAGCCGCGGGGCCCGGCTTGGGCGCGGGCGGCTTCGGGCCCGGCGTCGGGCGCGGGCCCGGGGTCGCCGGGGCGGCCGGGGCGGGCTTCGCCGGGGCCTCCGCGGCGGCGGGCTTGGGCGCCGCGGGCTTGGGCGCGGCCGGACCCGGACGGGCGGCCTGCGCGGGGGAGGGTGCCGCGGGCTTCGCGGCGGGCTTGCGCGGGGCGGGCTTCGCGGCCTTGCCGCTGCCGTTGCCCTGCTGGAATGCGTCAGTCAGTTTGCGTACTACCGGCGCCTCGATCGTCGAGGACGCCGAACGTACGAATTCACCGAGTTCCTGGAGCTTGGCCATGACGACCTTGCTCTCCACACCGAACTCCTTGGCGAGTTCGTATACCCGGACCTTAGCCACTTCGCTCCTTTTAGGTCCGGGTTACCGCCGGACCGTCGCTACTTCATGGGCGTACTCATCGCGTACTCATCGAGTGCTCATCGCAATCTCGACCTACTTCCGACTCGCGAGGTACCAGGGCCGCACGGCGGATCCGTGCGGCGCTTCTTACGGTGTTGCCTGCGGGGCAACGGTCTCGGCTGTCTCGACATTCCCGCGCAGGGCCGCCGTGTCGAGCGGCCCCTGGACCCTGAGGGCCCTGGGGAAAGCCCGGCGGCGGACCGCCAGGTCGAGACAGGCCAGGGCGGGGTGTACATACGCACCCCGGCCGGGCAGCGTACCGCTTGGATCGGGGACGCAGACGCCCTCGACCGCCACGGTCCGCAGCAGCTCGCTCTTGGCCGCTCGCTCCCGGCACCCCACACAGGTGCGCTCAGGGCGTGCGCGGGCATGCGTCCGGCCAGACACGCTTAAGTCTACCTCCCCGTACCGACCTCACCCCTGTGGGGCAAAAATCGAACGGCCGTTGTCTTGATCAGTACGTGACCAGGAAGAGGGCGGTCGGCGCAACCGGTTTTCCCGGTCGGGCGGCGCCGCCCTCCGGGCCGGTCAGCCCTCGGCGCCCTGGCCGCCCTGCCCCGGCTGCTCGGTGTCCGGGCGGATGTCGATGCGCCAGCCGGTCAGACGGGCGGCGAGGCGGGCGTTCTGGCCCTCCTTGCCGATCGCCAGCGACAGCTGGTAGTCCGGCACGGTCACGCGGGCGGAGCGGCCGCTCAGGTCGACGATCTCGACCTTGCTGACGCGCGCCGGGGACAGCGCGTGGGCGACCATCTCGGCGGGGTCGTCGGACCAGTCGACGATGTCGATCTTCTCGCCGTTCAGCTCGCCCATGACGTTGCGCACCCGGCTGCCCATCGGGCCGATGCAGGCGCCCTTGGCGTTCAGGCCCGAGCGGGTCGAGCGGACCGCGATCTTGGTGCGGTGCCCGGCCTCGCGCGCGATGGCGGCGATCTCCACCGACCCGTCGGCGATCTCGGGGACCTCGAGCGCGAACAGCTTCTTGACCAGGTTCGGGTGGGTGCGCGACAGCGTCACCGACGGGCCGCGGACGCCCTTGGCCACCCGTACGACGTAGCTGCGCAGGCGCATGCCGTGCGGGTACTCCTCGCCCGGCACCTGCTCCTGCGCGGGCAGGATGGCCTCCAGCTTGCCGATGTCGACGAGCACGTTCTTCGGGTCGCGGCCCTGCTGGACCACGCCGGTGACGATGTCGCCCTCGCGGCCCGCGTACTCGCCGAGCGTGGCGTCGTCCTCGGCGTCGCGCAGGCGCTGGAGGATGACCTGCTTGGCGGTGGTGGCGGCGATCCGGCCGAAATCGGACGGGGTGTCGTCGAACTCGCGGGGCTCCTGGCCCTCCTCGATGTCCTCCGGGTCCTCCTTCGCCCAGACCGTCACGTGCCCGGTGTCCCGGTCGAGCTTGACGCGCGCGTGGCGGCGGCTTCCCTCGGTGCGGTGGTAGGCGATGAGGAGGGCCGACTCGATCGCCTCGACCAGCAGGTCGAAGGAGATCTCCTTCTCCCGTACCAAGCCCCGCAGGGCACTCATGTCGATGTCCACGGCTACGCCTCCTCCTCTTCCTTCATGTCCTTCTTGTCCTTGCGGTTGAACTCGACCTGCACGCGCGCCTTGTCGATCGCGTCGAAGGCGAGCCTGCGGGCGGTGGGCTTGCGGCCCTTCACGCCGGGCACCTCCAGGTCGACGCCCTCGTCGTCCACCGTCAGGATGCGCGCGACCAGGTCGCCGCCCTCGGTCAGCTGGAACCTCGCGAGCCGCCCGACGGCGCGGTCGTAGTGGCGGCGCTCCTTCAGGGGGCGCTCGGCGCCCGGGGAGCCGACCTCCAGGTCGTACTCGCCGTCGCCCATGGCGTCGGTCTCGTCGAGCTTCGCGGAGAGCGCGCGGCTCACATCCGCGATGGTGTCCAGGTCCACGCCGTCCTCGGAGTCGATGACGACTCGCAGCACTCGCTTGCGTCCGACCGAGGCCACTTCGATCTCCTCAAGATCGAGACCCTGGGAGCTGACGAGCGGTTCCAGCAGTTCTCGCAGCCTCTCGCTCTGGGTGGTGCTCATCCGGGTGACTCCTCGGCCGCGTGTGCTGTTGTGGGATCGTCGCGTGTCAGGTCAAAGGGTATCCGGTCTCGGAGGGTGTTGCCGTCCACTGCCCTCCCCTGCCCTCGGGGGCGACTGGCCGCCGTCCGCCTGCCGCGGGGGTCCCGAGGGCCGAGCCGCTCACCCGTACGAGGACAGGGCGCAGGTACGGTGATCACCGGCGTTACGCCGCTCCCACCCCCGTGCCGTTCGCGGCCCACCTCCCGAGGACGTCCGCCGTGCCGTCGAAACTCACCCCTTCGTGGCCCCTGCCGCGCCGAAGAAGCCTGCTCACCGGGGCTGCGGGCGCCGCCGGGGCCGCGCTGCTCACCGGCTGCTCCGACTCCGGCTCCGCCGACGACCGCCCCGCGGCGGACGCGCGGCTGCGGGCGCGCGCCGCCCGCGACAGCGCCGTGCTGCGCGCCACGTACGACGCCGTGCTCGCCGCGCACGCCCCCCTCGCGCCGCGCCTGCGGCCGCTGCGGGCGGAGGTGGCCCGGCACGAGAAGGCGCTCGCCGAGGGGCTGCCCACGGCGGCGCCCGCGACGGGCGTCCCCTCGCCGTCCGCATCCGTGCCCGGCGAGGAGCGGGCGGCCCTGCGCCTCCTCGCGGCGGCCGAGCGGGACCTCGCGGGGCGGCGCGGCCGACAGCTCGCCGACGCGCCCGCGGAGCTGGCCCGGCTGCTCGCGTCCATCGCGGCGGCGGGCGCCGCGCACGCCTATCTGCTGACGGAGGACCACAAGTGACCGCGCGCGAGGACGAGTTGGCGGCCACCCGGGCGGCGCTGCGCGCCGAGCACGCGGCCGTGTACGGGTACGGGGTCGTCGGCGGCCGCGTCGGTGACGCCCGCCGCGGCGAGGCCCGCACGGCCTACGACGCCCACCGGGCGCGCCGCGACGCCCTGCGCCGCACGGTGCGCCAGCTGGGCGGCGAACCCGACCCCGCGGAGGCCGCGTACGCGCTGCCCTTCCCGGTGCCGGGTCCCAAGGCGGCGGCCCGGCTCGCCGCCGAGATCGAGGAGCGGGTCGCGGGCGCGTACGCCGATCTGGTGCGGGCCGCCGACACCGCGCGCCGCGCGGCCGCCGCCGACGCCCTGCGCGAGGCCGCGGTCCGCGCCGCCCGCTGGCGCGGCGACAGCGTGCCCTTCCCCGGCCTGCCCGAACGCGCCGCCAAGGCGAAGCCGGGGACGTGACCCGCGGTCCGGGCGCCGGGAGGGGCACTCCACGGCACCGCGCGGGCGCGACGCCGTGGCCCGGCCTGGTGCGGCGTGCCGGGGCGGCGGAAGCGTAGCCTTCCCTCGGCCCACCGAACGGGCCGTACACCGCACACGTACACAGGGCAGCGGGACTGCGCTGGGAAAGGAACACCTCGCGCATGGCTTTCGAACCGCCGCCGCGCCTCGTCCGTGCCCTTGGCGAGGTGCCGGGCGACGCGGACACCGACGACTGGCTGCGGACGCTGCCGGAGCTGGCCGAGCGGGCCGTGGCCCGGCGGGAGCTGACCGTCGAGCGCGTCCAGGTGCCCGGCGGCCGCAGCAGCCTCGTCCTGCTGGTGCGGCTCAAGGACGGCACGCCCGCCGTCCTCAAGCTGGTGCCGCCGCGCTCCCGGCCGCTCAGCGAGCGCGCCGCGCTCGCGCACTGGGGCGGGCTGGGCGCGGCGCGGCTGCTGGACGCCGACAGCGACGCCGCCGCCGACGCCGACGGGGTGCTGCTCGTGGAGCGCCTCCAGCGGGACGTGTCCGTGCGTTCCCTGCCGGAGGCCAAGTCCATGCTGGAGGCCGCGGGGACGCTGCGGCGGCTGTGGGTCGCGCCGCCGTCGGACCACCGGTTCGAGACGGTGGCGGAGCGGACGGGGCGGCAGGCGGACGCGCTGCGGGCCGCCCGTGACCCGGAGGTCGCGCCGCTCGTCGACGCCGCCCTCGCGGCGCGGGAGGCGCTGCTCGCCGACCCCGGTGAGGCGCGGCTGCTGCACGGGACGTTCCGGCAGAGCAAGGTGCTGGCCGCGGAGCGCGTGCCGTGGCTGGCCGTGGGGCCCGATCCGGTCGTCGGGGAGTGCGCGTTCGACCTGGCGCGGCTGGTGCGGGACCGGGTGGAGGACCTGATCGCCTCGCCCTCGGGGGCGGCGGTGGCGCGGCGGCGGCTGAAGCGGCTGGCCGAGTCGCTGGAGGTGGATCAGGAGCGGTTGCGGGGGTGGGCGCTGTTCCGGGCGGTGGAGTCCGGCGTGCGGGCACTGCGCGTGGGGCGGGCGCAGGACGCGGAGCTGCTGCTGGAGTTCGCGAGCTGGCTGTAGGCCCTGCCGGGGGCTCCCCAGTCCCGCCCCTTCACCGAAACCATGGGGCTCCGCCCCCTGGCACCCCCGAAAATCGGCCTCCGGCCTCGTCCTCAAACGCCGGACGGGCTGTATCCAGCCCGTCCGGCGTTTGAGAAGCGTGGGCTACGCCGAGAGGCGGGCGACGGCCTCCGCGACCGTCAGCTCCTCGCGCTCCCCCGTGCGGCGGTCCTTGAGTTCAAGGACGCCGTCCGCGGAGCGCCGCCCCGCGACGAGGATCTTCGGGACGCCGATCAGCTCCGCGTCGGTGAACTTGACGCCGGGCGACACCCCGGCGCGGTCGTCCACGAGTACCCGCACGCCCGCGGCGCCCAGCTGCTCCGCGACGTCGAGCGCCAGCTCGGTCTGCAGGGCCTTGCCCGCGGCGACGACGTGGACGTCGGCGGGGGCGACCTCCTTGGGCCAGCACAGCCCGTGCTCGTCGGCGGACTGCTCGACGAGCGCGGCGACGGCGCGGGAGACGCCGATGCCGTAGGAGCCCATGGTCACGCGGACCGGCTTGCCGTTCTGGCCGAGGACGTCGAGCTGGAAGGTGTCGGCGTACTTGCGGCCCAGCTGGAAGATATGGCCGATCTCGATCGCCCGGCCGAGCTTCAGGCCCGCGCCGCAGGACGGGCAGGGGTCGCCCTCCTCGACGACGACGACGTCCAGGTACTGGTCGACCTCGAAGTCACGGCCGCAGACGACGTTCTTCGCGTGCGTGTCCGGCTTGTTGGCGCCGGTGATCCAGGCGGTGCCGGGGGCGACGCGCGGGTCGGCGAGGTAGCGGACCTTCTCCAGGCCCTGCGGGCCGACGTAGCCCCGTACCAGGTCGGGGCGGCCCTCGAAGTCCTCGGCCGTGACCAGCTCGACCTCCGCGGGGGCCAGGTGCTCGGCGAGCTTGCCGAGGTCGACCTCGCGGTCGCCGGGGACGCCGACGGCGACGATCTCGCCGTCGACCTTGACGAGGAGGTTCTTCAGCGTGGCGGAGGCCGGGACGCCCAGGTGCTCGGCGAGGGTTTCGATGGTGGGCGTGTCGGGGGTGTCCAGCTCCTCCACCGGGCCGTGCTCGGCGCCCTCGACGGGCTTCAGGGCGAAGGTGACGGCCTCCGTGTTGGCGGCGTAGTCGCAGGCGGGGCAGTCGACGAAGGTGTCCTCGCCCGCGGGGGCGGGGCCAGGAACTCCTCGGACGCGGAGCCGCCCATGGCGCCGGAGACCGCGGAGACGATGCGGTAGTCGAGGCCGAGGCGCTCGAAGATGCGCTGGTAGGCGGCGCGGTGCAGGGCGTAGGCCTCGGCGAGGCCCTCGTCGGTGGTGTCGAAGGAGTACGAGTCCTTCATCTGGAACTCGCGGCCGCGCAGGACGCCCGCGCGGGGGCGGGCCTCGTCGCGGTACTTGGTCTGGATCTGGTAGAGGATCACCGGCAGGTCCTTGTAGGACGCGCACTGGTCCTTGACGACCTGGGTGAAGATCTCCTCGTGGGTGGGGCCGAGCAGGTACTCGGAGCCCTTGCGGTCCTTCAGGCGGAACAGCAGGTCACCGTACTCCTCGTACCGGCCGCTGGCCTCGTACGGCTCCTTGGGCAGGAGGGCGGGCAGGAGGACCTCCTGGCCGCCGATGGCGTCCATCTCCTCGCGGACGACGCGCGCGACGTTCTCGTAGACCTTCTTGCCGAGGGGCAGCCATGTCCAGATGCCCGCGGCGGTGCGGCGCACGTATCCGGCGCGGACGAGCAGCTTGTGGTTGAGCGTCTCCGCGTCCGCCGGGTCGTCGCGCAGTGTCTTGACCATCAACCGGGACATGCGCTGGACCTGGGCCATCTTGAACTCCTGGTAGAGAAGGGTGATGGCCGCAGGTTAGCCGGGGCACGGGCGCGGGCGGAAATCCGTCAGGGGGCGGTGGGACGCCGCAGCGGCAGGGGGGCGCCCATGACGGCGTACGGCTTGGGGGCGCTGGGGAAGAGGACCTGCCGGGCCAGGTCCTGGTAGCCGAGGGAGCGGTACAGGGCGCGGGCGGGGCTTTCGGTGTCGATGGCGGAGAGGATCGAGCGGGGCTCGGCGGCGGTGTCGGTGATGCCGGTGATGAGGGCGCGGCCGATGCCCTGGTTCTGGTAGCCGGGCCGCACGTGCAGTTCCGTGATCACGAAGGAGCCGTCGAGCCAGCCGTCCAGGCCCTGGGCCCGCAGATAGGGCTCGACGACGGTGGACCACCAGTGGGCGCGGTCGTTGGGCATGCCGTAGACGAAGCCGACGAGCCGCCCGTCGGGCGTGGTCGCGCCGAGCGCGCGGGCGCCCGGCGATGTGAGGTGCCGCAGCACGATCTGCCGCCGCACGGCCACCTCGTCGTCGCCGAGCCCGAAGGCGAGGGCCTGCACGCGCAGCGCCTCGTCGACCCGCGCGGCCAGGTCGAGGGGCCCGATCATGACGTCGTCAGTCATGCGCGCACCCTACTTCGCGCCTCGTGGAGTCAGTACCGATCAGGCGGGGGGCCGAACCGGTACGGATCAGCGCAGGGATCAGAACAGGACGCTCATGAACGCGCCGACCTCGCGGAAGCCCACCCGCCGGTACGCGGCGCGCGCCGGGGCGTTGAAGTCGTTGACGTACAGGCTCACGACGGGCGCGACGTCCGCGAGGGCGTAGCGCAGCACGGCGGCCATGCCGGGCGCGGCGAGGCCCTGGCCGCGGTACTCGGGGGCCACCCAGACGCCCTGGACCTGGCAGGCCCGGTCGGTGGCGGCGCCGATCTCGGCCTTGAAGACGACCCGGCCCTCGCCGTCGATGCGGGCGAAGGAGCGGCCGGAGCCGACGAGTTCGGCGACGCGGGCCTGGTAGAGCAGGCCGCCGTCCCCGGCGAGCGGGGAGACGCCGACCTCCTCGGTGAACATGGCCACGCACGCGGGCATGATCGTCTCCATCTCGTCCTTGCGGACGCGGCGGACGTACGGATCGGGCGTGACGTCGTCGGGGAGCCGGTCGGTGACCATGAGCGGCTGCTGGGAGCGGACCTCGCGGGCGGGTCCCCAGGAGGGTTCGAGCAGCCTCCAGAGCTGGGCGGTGGGCTCGGCCGGGCCGACGATGGAGGAGCAGCGGCGGCCCGCCCGGCGGGCCCGGTCGGCGAAGGCCCGCACGGCGCGCGGGGTCGCGCAGATCGGGACGAGGTTGGCCCCCGCGTAGCACAGGGACTCCAGCATGCCGTCCTGGTACCAGCCCCACATCTCGCCGCCGAGGCGCCAGGGGTCGAGGCCCGCGAGCCGCACCCGGGCCGTGACAAAGGCGTTCGCGACCGGCTCGCGGTCGAGCACGGCGAGCGCGGCGTCGAGGTCACTCGGTTCGAGGACCCTGGTGGTGGTCTGAGTCAACACGAGCGGGGGCCTCACCATACGGTCTACTGATCTCCGCACTGTACCTGGCGGCGGCCGTAGGGCGCCTTGCGACGAAACATGGGGCTCAGAGCCAGTGGGACCAGAGGGGAGCCCCTTCCATCATGAACAAGGGCACGCAAAGCACCACTGCATTCGCGAACACTCGCCACGCCACCTGCGTGAATGTGGGCTGGGCCTCAGAACTGGTCAGCCATGCGATACCTCGCGCCTCCCAGCGGCGACGCAGCCAGAAGAACGCCACGTCGCCACACCAGAACGCCAGAATGGCTGGCGCCAGCACCGCCGACCAGCCTTTCATGAGGGCGTCGCTGAAGCCTGTGAAGCGAAGGCAAGTGGCGAAGACAAAGAGCAAGGGCACAGGTGCAGCCGTGCACACCCCCCACGTCCCCTGACACAGTTTGCTCATCCAGGTGTGCAGCATCAGGCGTCCGGCAGCGCGCCGTGCCTCGGCCCCGGTGGCCGGGGCTGTCGCCGACGCGCCGTTGATGTAGATCTGGACGCCCTGTCCAAGGACAGGGCCGTTGATGTGGTTGCCCTCGATGTGCACCCCGTCGAGATGGTTCGGCTTCGCCATGCGTCTCTCCGACCTCACAGCGCGTTGAACTGCGTACCGGAGCCGAGCACGGGGCCATGGAACGTGTTGTTACTGAAGGTGACCCCGCCCGACGCGGGGGCACTCTGGCCAGGGCTGGACCGCTCCTCCTGGAGGAGTGCAGCGAGTTCCCGCGCGGCCTCCAGGTCGCTCTGGAGCAGCTGCCGTACGTGCCCGCGCAGCTCCTCCTCCAGCACTCGCCGTGCGGCCTCGTCGCCGCGAGCCACCGCGTCCGCCAACTCGGCGCGGAGCCGCTCAAATTCCGTCACAGTCCCGTCGTCTCCTCCGCGTCGAAGGATGCGAGCCAGACGGGGGCGCAGCCGGATGTACGTGTCTGTGGCCATGAGCCCACCCAACGCGGCCACACCGCTCTCCATCAGCAGCACCAGTTCTGCGTCCACGCCGCCCTCCCCGTCTCACGCCTCTGTCAATTCCCGGAGAGTGTAAGTGCGTTCACCTCACGGCCGGGCGGCGAATCCGAGGAACGCCTCCCAGGCCGCGGGCCCCACCGCGACGGTGGGACCGGCGCCGGGTGTCTGCTTGGAGTCACGTATGTGGATGGCGGTGGGGCAGGTGGCGACCTCTACGCATTCACCGCCCTCGCCGCTGCTGTGACTGGACTTGTGCCAGTCCAGGGCGACCTCTACGCATTCGCCTCCGGCGCCGCTGCTGTAACTGGACTTGCGCCAGTCAAGGGCGACCTCTACGCATTCGCCACCCTGGCCTGTGCTGTAGCTGCTCTTGAACCACGCCAGACGCGACGGCTCTTCGACGTTCATGTCTCTCCCAGCAACTTCTCTACGAGGGCCAGTGATTCACGCGGGGACAAAGCCTGAGCGCGCAGGACACCGTACTGGTCTTCCAGTTCCCTGACCGTCGAGCGGTCGGTGAAGAGATGACTGTGCCTGTGCGCCTCGACATAGGCGATCCTGCGCCCCTTCGTCGTCTCGATCAAGGTGAAGGGACCGGAAAGCGCCGCGTGCTCCTCACAGGCATCCGGCATGACCTGGATCTCCACATTGTGCCCCTGCCCGACCAGCAGAATCCGCTCCAACTGGCCCCGCAGGACTGCCCGCCCGCCCAGCCGCCTGCGCAAGATGGACTCCTCCAGCACGAAGCTGATCGTGGGCGCGGGCTTCCGCTCGAAGATCGCCCGCCGGGCCAGCCGCGCCGTCACGCGCTGCTCAACGGTCTCCGCGTCCAGCGCGGGCCGCCGTGAGGTGAACACCGCCTCCGCGTAGTCCTTCGTCTGAAGCAGTCCCGGCGCAGCCTGCACGGCGAACACGTGCAAACCCACCGCCTTCCTCTCCAGCGCCGCCGCGCTCTGGAAGAACACCGGATACTGCGCCCGCTCCAGGTCCTCCGTCATCTCGGCCAGCACCCCTCGCGCCCCGAGCACCTCGTCGACGCGCACGATGAACGCCGGGGGCGGGATGCGTCTGCCCTGCTCGAAGGACGCGATCGTCGACTCCGAGTAGCCGGTACGGGCGCCGAGTTCGGCACGCTCCATACCCGCCAGGACCCGGAACCGCCTCATCACCCGCCCGAACGTGCGCGGCATTCCCGATGGCTCTTCCAGGTCCTCCTGTACTGACATGTCTTCATCGCTCATACTCTGCTCACCGCCCTCACCCCGGCACCGGTTACGCCTCACGCACGTACAACCGCACCGTGTACGCGTACAACCTGCGAGCGTCACAGCCCGCCCGCTGGTCAAGGCTACGCAGCGTGCGCGAGCGTGTGCGGCATGAAACCGGCAACTGGCTCAGATCGCACCGTTACCCAACTGCCCGTGCCCGCACACGAGTTCGCGATGCGCTTCACGTCGACCCCGCGCGGCGCCCGGCTCGCCCGGCGGCTCGTCTCGCACCGGCTTGACGCGTGGGGGCATCCGTACGACGGCCCGGTCAACGAGACCGTCACGCTCATCGCCGCCGAGCTGGCCGCGAACGCCGTGCGGCACGGGCGCGTCCGTGGGCGGGACTTTCACCTGTGGGTCGCCGCGACGGCGGACACCGTACGGCTGGAGGTGTCCGACGCGCGCGGGGAGCGGCTGCCGGGGGCGCGGTCAACCAGGGCAGACCAGGACGAGGGGGGACGGGGGCTGCTCCTCGTCGACGCCCTGGCCGACCGGTGGGGCGTCACGCCTCGCCAGCCCGGCAAGTGCGTATGGGCGGAGGTACGGCTGCGCCTCGCCATCGACGAGGACGCCGTGGACGCCCCCGGAGCCAGGCCCGCGACAACACATGCCCCGAAAATCGTGACACTCCCCCACCCCTGTCACATTCCCCGGGCGAGCACCCACCCCTGTCACGTTCTCCAGGCGAACACCCACCCCAGAACGTGTGACACTCAAGCAGATAACGGAACAGGCGAGTTCGAGGAGTCCCCGGCCTCGGCCCAGTCCCGCGGACGCCGCCAGCAGGCGGCCCCACTTCCAGCCGGTCGGACTGCGGCCGACGCCTCGATGAGGGAGCGGCCGCGGTCCGAGAGCAGCAGATCAGCTCTGGTCACCCAGGTCCCGGCGGGTCAGGCGACGGGACCTGCCGAGCTGGCGCCGGACGGCTGCCGGGTCCTTCTCCGAGCGGCCGACGCCACGCACCGTGTGCGGTGCGCACAGCGCGCAGCAGCCCTTCCAGCGTCGGTGTGGTGAGTGCGCCATCGTTCGAGTCCTTCCCCAGACGCCCCGCCTTGGGGCCGGTCCGGCTCGAACAACAGCGAGGGAAAGGTCACTACGGGCATGGAAGCCATCCTTCCCTGCGGACAGAGTCCGCCACCGCGGGCGTCCGGGTGCTGGCCGGTCACGAGAGCCGCTGGGTCCCCCCATGCGCACCAAGGCCCCGCTGGCCTGGCCCGCCACTCACTTTGAGGGGATCCATCAGTCGGCGTGCGCGAAAGGGGTCAGCCCGCGATCGAGACCGACGGCTCGCCCGAGGGGACGCCGTCCTTCTCCATCTGCTCGGCGATCTTCATCGCTTCCTCGATCAAGGTCTCCACGATCTTCGACTCGGGCACGGTCTTGATGACCTCGCCCTTGACGAAGATCTGCCCCTTGCCGTTGCCCGACGCGACACCGAGGTCCGCCTCGCGGGCCTCACCGGGGCCGTTGACGACGCAGCCCATGACGGCCACCCGCAGCGGCACCTCCATGCCCTCAAGACCGGCGGTGACCTCGTCGGCCAGCTTGTAGACGTCGACTTGGGCGCGCCCGCACGACGGGCAGGAGACGATCTCCAGGCGGCGCTGGCGCAGGTTCAGCGACTCCAGGATCTGGATGCCGACCTTGACCTCCTCCGCCGGGGGCGCCGAAAGCGACACGCGGATCGTGTCGCCGATGCCCTCGGAGAGCAGGGCACCGAAGGCCACCGCCGACTTGATCGTGCCCTGGAACGCCGGGCCCGCCTCCGTCACCCCCAGGTGCAGGGGGTAGTCGCACTGGGCGGCGAGCTGCCGGTAGGCGTTGACCATGACGACCGGGTCGTTGTGCTTCACCGAGATCTTGATGTCCCGGAAGCCGTGCTCCTCGAAGAGGGACGCCTCCCACAGCGCGGACTCGACCAGCGCCTCCGGGGTGGCCTTGCCGTACTTCTGGAGCAGTCGCCGGTCCAACGAGCCCGCGTTGACGCCGATGCGGATCGGCGTGCCGGTCTCGCTCGCGGCCTTGGCGATCTCCTTGACCTTGTCGTCGAACTGCTTGATGTTGCCCGGGTTCACCCGCACCGCCGCGCACCCGGCGTCGATCGCCGCGAACACGTACTTCGGCTGGAAGTGGATGTCCGCGATCACCGGGATCTGCGACTTCCTCGCGATCGTCGCGAGCGCGTCCGCGTCGTCCTGCGTGGGGCAGGCGACGCGCACGATCTGGCAGCCCGACGCCGTCAGCTCGGCGATCTGCTGGAGCGTCGCCCCGATGTCCGACGTACGCGTCGTCGTCATCGACTGCACCGACACCGGCGCGTCCCCGCCGACGGCCACGGAACCGACCTGGATCTTGCGGCTGACCCTGCGGTCGGCGAGCTTGGTCGGAACGGACGGGATTCCGAGAGAAACGGCAGTCATCTGGCGTGCATCCCCAAAGTGTGGATCAAGGGTCCCGAGTGCGGCGGGCTCCGGGCTTCGCGGCATCGCTACTACGTCGCTTGTTCGCGGGTTCGAGATTACGGCACCCCGGGGGGCCCAAGCACATCACGCCCCGATGTACACCCGTTGGCGGGTGCGCCCGCACACACGACGGCGGCCGGGCCCCGAGGGTGCCCGGCCGCCGCAAACTCCGCACGCCGACGAAATCGCGCCGAAAAGAACGCCTAGGAAATCCTGACCGGGTTCACCACGTCCGCGATCAGGACCAGGATGGTGAAGCAGATGAAGATCCCCGCCACCACATAGGCCACCGGCATCAGCTTCGCCACGTCGAACGGGCCCGGGTCCGGGCGGCGCAGCACCTTGGCCGCGTTGCGCCGCAGCGACTCCCACAGCGCGCCCGCGATGTGCCCGCCGTCCAGGGGCAGCAGCGGCAGCATGTTGAACAGGAACAGGGAGAGGTTGAAGCCCGCCAGCAGGAACAGCATCATCGCGATCTGGTTCTCCGGCGGGATGTCCAGGGTGAACACCTCGCCGCCGACGCGGGCCGCGCCGACCACGCCCATCGGGGAGTCCTGCTTGCGCTCGCCGTCGCCGAACGCCGCGTCCCACAGGTCGGGGATCTTGGAGGGCAGGGCGAGGATCGACTCGACGCCGTTTTCCATCATGTTGCCCATGCGGTCCACGGACTGGCCGAAGGACTGCTGGACGATGCCGGAGGCGGGGGTGAAGCCGAGGAACCCGGCGTACACGTACTTGCCCTCGACGTAGCCGCCGTCCCCGTCGGTCTTGCTGACCTGGTTCTTGATCAGGTTGGCGTGCAGGTCGACGCGCTTCCCGTCACGCTCCACGGTGATCGTGGCCGGGCCGATGGTGTCGCGGATCCGGGACTGGAGCGTGGACCAGTCGTCGACGGCCTTGCCCTGGAAGGCGACGATCTTGTCGCCCGCCTTGAGGCCCGCGGCCTTGGCGGGGGCGGGCTTGTCGCCCTTCTCGCAGGTGCCGCGGTTGGCGCTGGCCTCGATGACGCAGTCGGAGACCTTGCCGACGGACGTGGTCTGGGTGCTGATGCCGAAGGTCATCATCACACCGAGGAAGATCACCACGGCCAGGACCAGGTTCATGAAGGGACCGGCGAACATCACGATCACGCGCTTCCACGGCTTGCGCGTGTAGAAGAGGCGCGACTCGTCGCCGGGCTTCAGCTCCTCGAACGCCGCCGAGCGGGCGTCCTCGATCATGCCGCGCCAGGGCGAGGTGGACCGCGCCTCCAGCTTCCCGTCGGGGCCCGGCGGGAACATGCCGATCATGCGGATGTACCCGCCGAGGGGGATGGCCTTGACGCCGTACTCGGTGTCGCCCTTCTTCCGGGAGAAGATCGTCGGGCCGAAGCCGACCATGTACTGCGGCACGCGGATGCCGAACATCTTCGCCGTCGACAGATGGCCCAGCTCGTGCCAGGCGATCGAGAAGAGCAGCCCGATCACGAAGACGACTATCCCGAGAATCATCATCAAGGTCGTCATGCACGGGCCTCCGCGGTCGTCCGGTCCGTCGTAGCGGTCAGTTCACGGGCCCGGGCCCGCGCCCAGGTCTCCGCTTCGAGGACGTCCGCCACGGTCAGGGAGGTTCCCGAGCGCGGCGTGCCGTGCTCGGCGACGACCTGCGTCACCGTCTCCATGATGCCGTTGAAGGCCAGCGTGCCCGCCAGGAAGGCGTCCACGCACTCCTCGTTGGCGGCATTGAACACCGCCGGAGCCGTTCCGGCGAGCTTCCCGACGTGCCGGGCGAGCCCCACCGACGGGAACGCCTCGGTGTCGAGCGGGAAGAACTCCCAGGTGGAGGCCGTGCTCCAGTCGAACGCGGGCGCCGCGTCCGGCACCCGCTCGGGCCAGCCGAGCCCGATCGCGATGGGGCCGCGCATGTCGGGCGGGGTGGCCTGGGCGAGCGTGGAGCCGTCGGTGAACTCGACCATGGAGTGCACATACGACTGGGGGTGCACGACGACCTCGATGCGCTCGAAGGGGATGTCGTACAGCAGGTGGGCCTCGATGACCTCCAGGCCCTTGTTGACCAGGGTCGCCGAGTTCACCGTGATCACCGGGCCCATCGCCCAGGTGGGGTGCGCGAGCGCGTCCTTCGGCGTGACGTCGGCGAGGTCGGCCTTGGTCCGGCCGCGGAAGGGGCCGCCGGACGCGGTCACGACCAGCTTGCGTACATCGGCCCGGGTGCCCGCGGCCAGCGCCTGGAACAGCGCGGCGTGCTCGGAGTCCACGGGGATGATCTGGCCCGGCTTGGCCAGGGCCTTCACCAGCGGGCCGCCGACGATCAGCGACTCCTTGTTGGCGAGCGCGAGGGTGCGGCCCGCCTCCAGGGCGGCGAGCGTGGGGGCGAGGCCGATGGAGCCGGTGATGCCGTTGAGGACCGTGTGGCACTCGCTGGCGGCCAGCTCGGTCGCCGCGTCCGGTCCCGCGAGGATCTCGGGAAGCGGCTCCCCGGCCCCGTACTCCTCCCGCAGCGCCTCCCGCAGGGCGGGCACCGCGTCCTCGCGGGCCACGGCGACCGTGCGCACCCGCAGCCGCCGGGCCTGCTCGGCGAGCAGCGCGACACGGCCGCCCGCGGCGGACAGGGCGGTCACGCGGAAGCGGTCGGGGTTGCGCAGGACGAGGTCGATCGCCTGCGTGCCGATGGAACCCGTCGAGCCGAGGACGACGATGTCCCGCGGGCCGTCGGCGGCGACGGGGTCGAAGACGAGGTGCGGGTCGGCGAGGGGTGCGGGGCTTTCGCTCATCCCCCCATTGTGGCGTGCGCCCTTCCTGGCGTGGGCGCCCGGCACCGCCTGATCGGCGCTTCGCGCCTCGTCCTCAAACGCCGGACAGGCTGGATCGTCGCGGGCGGGCTGAGTTCTGCCGGTGCGGCAGCGTCTCAGCCCGTCCGGCGTTTGAGGACGAGGCCGCCAGGCCGATTCGCGGGGGTGCCAGGGGGCTGGCCCCCTGGTTCGGGGAGGGGCGGGTCTGGGGCGCCCCCGCGAGGGACCGGCGTCAGCGGAGGGGGCGGTGGACGTTCTCCCTGGTGCTGGGGCCCGGGGTGGCGTCGGCGATCCAGGGGCCGTCGCCACTGGGATCGACGATGCCCTGCTCAAGCCAGGTGTACGTGCCCGCGAGGACGCCCTTGACGACCCGGCGGTCCAGGTCGTCGGTGTTGGTCCACAGCCGCCCGAACAGCTCGTCGACGCGGATGCGCGCCTGGCGGCAGAACGCGTCCGCCAGCTGGTACGCCTCCCGCCCGTGGTCCTCGGTGGCGCGCAGCAGCTCCGCCCGCACGCACGCCGCGCTCATCGCGAACAGCTCCGCGCCGATGTCCACGATCCGCCCGAGGAAGCCCTGCTTGGTCTCCATGCGCCCCTGCCACCGCGACATCCCGTAGAACGTGGAGCGGGCCAGGCGCCGCGCCGACCGCTCCACGAAGCGCAGGTGCCCGGACAGGTCGGCGTGGCCCGCCGGGTGGAACTCGGCGTACGACCGCGGCAGCTGACCCGCTCCGGCGACCAGCTTCGGCAGCCAGCGGGCGTAGAACGCGCCCGCCGCGGCCCCGGCGCGCGCCTTGTCGGAGAGGGTCTTGTCCGGGTCGATGAGATCGCCCGCGACCTTGAGGTGGGCGTCGACGGCCTCGCGGGCGATCAGCAGGTGCATGATCTCCGTGGAGCCCTCGAAGATGCGGTTGATGCGCAGGTCGCGCAGGATCTGCTCGGCCGGGACCGCGCGCTCGCCGCGCGCCCGCAGGGACTCGGCGGTCTCGTAGCCGCGGCCGCCGCGGATCTGCACCAGCTCGTCGGCCATCAGCCAGGCCATCTCCGAGCCGTACAGCTTGGCGAGGGCGGCCTCGATGCGGATGTCGTTGCGGTCCTCGTCGGCCATCTGCGAGGACAGGTCGAGCACGGCCTCCAGGGCGAAGGTCGTCGCCGCGATGAAGGAGATCTTCGCGCCGACCGCCTCGTGGTACGCGACGGGCTTGCCCCACTGCTCCCGGGCGCCGGACCACTCGCGGGCGATCTTCAGGCACCACTTCCCGGCGCCCGCGCAGGTGGCGGGCAGCGAGAGGCGGCCGGTGTTGAGCGTGGTGAGGGCGATCTTCAGGCCCGCGCCCTCGGGGCCGATGCGGTTGGCGGCGGGGACGCGCACCCGGTGGAAGCGGGTGACGCCGTTCTCCAGGCCGCGCAGGCCCATGAAGGCGTTGCGGTTCTCGACGGTGACGCCGTCGGACGCGGTCTCCACGACGAAGGCCGTGATGCCGCCCGGGTGGCCCTCGGACGTCGGCACCCGCGCCATCACCACGAGCAGGTCGGCGACGACGCCGTTGGTCGTCCACAGCTTCACGCCGTCCAGGACGTAGGCGTCGCCGTCGGGGACCGCCGTCGTCGCGAGGCGGGCGGGGTCCGAGCCGACGTCGGGCTCGGTGAGCAGGAACGCGCTGATGTCCGTGCGGGCGCAGCGCGGCAGGTAGGTGTCCTTCTGCTCCTGGGTGCCGAAGATCTTCAGGGGCTGCGGGACGCCGATCGACTGGTGCGCGGAGAGCAGCGCGCCGATCGCCGGGGACGCGGAGGCGGCCAGGGCGAGCGCCTTGTTGTAGTACACCTGGGTGAGGCCGAGGCCGCCGTACCTGGTGTCGATCTTCATGCCGAGGCAGCCCAGCTCCTTCAGGCCCGCGATGACCTCGTCGGGGATGCGCGCCTCGCGCTCGATGCGGGCGGCGTCGACCTCGGTCTCGCAGAAGTCGCGCAGCCTGGCCAGGAACGCCTCGCCCCTGCGGGCGTCCTCGGCGGCGGGCAGGGGGTGCGGGTGGATCAGGTCGAGCCGGAACCGGCCGAGGAACAGCTCCTTGGCGAAGCTCGGCTTGCGCCAGTCCTGTTCACGAGCGGCCTCGGCGACCCGGCGCGCCTCGCGCTCGGACACCTTGGGCTGGGTGGAGTGTGCTGCGGACATGAGGCTCACCTCGCCGCGAGTCGGGATCATGGCCGGGAAAGCGGATGTTCGTCCCGGATGGGTCTGGATAGTCCCCGGATGGGTCTCGATAGTTACTGACCGGTGCTACTGGATCGTTGGTACCCGATTCCGGGCATGGTCACCAGCCCTGGCGCGGTGATCAGGTGCCGGGCGGCGGTGCCGGGCGGCGGTGCCGGGACGCACGAACGGCCGGAGCCCCCGCACAGCGGGCTCCGGCCGTTCGGCGTCGCGCGGCGCTCCCGGTGGGACCGCGGCGGCTACAGGGCGAGGCCCGTGAGGACCATGACGCGCTCGTAGGTGTAGTCGTCCATGGCGGAGCGGACGCCCTCGCGGCCCACGCCGGACTGCTTCACGCCGCCGTACGGCATCTGGTCGGCGCGGTAGGAGGGCGCGTCGCCGATGACGACGCCGCCGACCTCCAGGGCGCGGTGGGCGCGGAACGCGGCCTGGAGGTCGTGCGTGAACACGCCCGCCTGGAGGCCGTACTTGGAGTCGTTCACGGCGTCGAACGCGGCCTGCTCGCCGTCCACCTTCGTGATCGTCAGTACCGGCCCGAAGACCTCCTCGCGGGCGAGGGTCACATCGGCGGGTACGTCGGTGAGGACGGTCGGCGCGTACGTGGCGCCGTCGCGCTCGCCGCCGGTCAGCAGCGTCGCGCCCGCCTTGACGGCCTCGTCGACCCAGGTCTCCACGCGCTTGGCGGCGTCCTCGTTCACCAGCGGGCCGACCTCCGTCGCCGGGTCCGAGGGGTCGCCGGTGACCTGCGCCGCGACGGCCTCCACGACGCGCGGTACGAGGCGGTCGTACACGGACGCGTCGGCGATCACGCGCTGTACGGAGATGCAGGACTGCCCCCCTGGTAGTTGGAGAAGGTCGCGATGCGGCTCGCGGCCCAGTCCAGGTCCGCGTCGGACGAGAAGTCGCCGAGGACGACGGCCGCGCCGTTGCCGCCCAGCTCCAGCGTGCAGTGCTTGCGCGGCACCGAGTCCATGATCGCGTAGCCGACCTTGTCGGAGCCGGTGAACGAGATGACCGGCAGGCGCTCGTCCTGCACGAGGGCGGGCATCTTGTCGTTGGCGACCGGCAGCACGGACCACGAACCGGTGGGCAGGTCCGTCTCGGCGAGCAGCTCGCCGATGAGCAGGCCGGACAGCGGGGTCGCCGGGGCGGGCTTCAGGATGATCGGGGTGCCGACGGCGAGGGCCGGGGCAACCTTGTGGGCGCACAGGTTCAGCGGGAAGTTGAACGGCGCGATGCCGAGGACGACGCCCTTGGGGAAGCGGCGCGTCAGGGCCAGGCGGCCCTGGCCTCCGGCATCGGTGTCCAGGCGCTGGGCCTCGCCGCCGTTGAAGCGGCGGGCCTCCTCGGCGGCGAAGCGGAACACCGAGACGGCGCGGCCGACCTCGCCGCGCGCCCACTTGATCGGCTTGCCGTTCTCGGCGGAGATCAGCTGCGCGATCTCCTCCGTGCGCTCCACGAGCCTGCGGCTCACGTGGTCGAGGGCGGCGGCGCGGACGTGGGCCGGGGTGGCCGCGAACTCCTCGCGGACGGCGTACGCGGCGGCGACGGCCTCCTCCACCTGGGCGTCGGTCGGCACCGCCGCCCTGCCGACGAGTCGGCCGTCCCACGGGGACGTGACGTCGAGGGTGGTCTCGCCGGTGGTCTGGCGACCGGCGAGCCAGAAGGCGTGGATGGAAGTCATGCGAATCCCGGCCCTTCCGTGGGGTTCGTCCTTGCGGGGGTGTACGAGCACCACGGTAGGGCCGGGGGCCTACCTGGGGGTTTGTCCGGGGCGTAGTACTCCTGGCCGGGCACAGGACGGAATGTCAGGGCGGCTTCCTGGCGCGAGCGCCCTTGCCTGTGCGGGCGCCTCCGCCGCCCTCGCCCACCCGCCCACCCGTGCGGGGCGGCCGGGAGGCCGCCGCCCCGGCTATCCACCGTCGGCACCTGCGGGCCCGTCTCGCTTCCTTTCACCCACCCGCCCACCCGTGCGGGGCAGCCGGGAGGCCGACCCCCCACGCCGTGGTTGCCCACCGTCGGCACCCGCGGGCCCGTCTCGGTTCCTTTCTCCCACCCGCCCACCCGTGCGGGGCAGGGGGGAGGTGGGGGCTCCTTGCCGGGGTTGGTCGCCGTTGGCGAGTGCGGGAGGGTGCCCCTGCAATAGGCGACCACCACCTGGGAGACAGTCACGGGCGGGCGGGAAGGAGAAACGAGCGAGAGCCGCAGCCGCCGGACGGCGCGCGGCCCCGCGAGGGGCGGTCACCAGTCACAAGGCAGTCACGGGCGGGCGGGTGGGCAAGACAAGCGACGAGCAGCGGCAGACGCCAACGCACCCGCACCCCCACGAGGGGCGGCCACCGGTCACGAGGCAGTCACGGGCGGGCGGGTGGGGAATAGCAAGCGACGAGGAGCCGCAGACGCCGACGCACCCGCACCCCCGCGAGGGGCGGCCACCGGTCACAAGGCGGGCACGGGCGGGCGGGTGGGCAAGGCAAGCGACGAGCAGCGGCAGGCGCCGACGCACCCGCACCCCCACGAGACGCGGCCGCCGGAAGTCAGTCCGTGGACGCCGCCGTGGCCTTGAGGGACAGCCACAGCTCCATCCGTACGTCCGGGTCGTCCAGGGACCGCCCGAGGATCTCCTCGACCCGCCGCATCCGGTACCGCAGGGTGTGCCGGTGCACGCCGAGGTCGGCGGCGGCCGCGTCCCACTGCCCGTGGCGCGACAGCCACGCCCGCAGCGAGGCGACCAGGTCGCCCCGCCCCGTGGCGTCGTGCTCGCGCAGCGCCCGCAGCAACCCGTCCGCGAAGGCCCGCACCGCGTCGTCCGCGAGCAGCGGAAGGACGGAACCGGCGGCCAGCTCCTCGTGCTCGACGAGGACCCGCCCGCGCCGCCGGGCCACGGACAGGGCCTGCTCGGCCTGCTTGTAGGCGGGCGCGGCGGCGACCGTACCGGCGGGCGCGGACAGCCCCATGAGCAGCCTGGGCTCCTCCCCCGCCTCCGGCCGCCCGGCAGCGGCAGCCCCCGCGGCGCCGTCGCGCCCGGCGTCGACCCCGGCCGCGTACTCCACGGCGGCCCGCTGCGCCGCGCCCCCGTCCGCGACGAGCAGCACGAGCCGCTCGCCGTCCGGCACGACGAGCAGCGCCTCGCCGAAGCGTGCGGCGGCCGTCTCGACGGCGTCGACGAGCGGCGCGGACCAGCCGTGCTCCCCCGCCCCCGCGGAATCGGCCCCCGCGGGGGCAGGGGCCCCGGGCTCGGCGGCCTCGGCGACGGCGAGCCGGAACGGGGCGTCGAGCAGTTCCCCGTACAGATCCCCGGCGACGACCCGCGCGTGGTCGGGCTCACCGGCGAGCAGCATCCGCAGGACCGCGGCGCCGACGCGGGCCTCGGCGTCGTGCAGCGAGCGGGAGCGTTCGGTGGTGAGGGTGAGCAGGGCGATCGCGGAGTGGACGGCGTAGCGCTCGGCGGTGCCGAGCGTCGAGGCGGTGCCGACGGCGAGCGCGGCGCGCGGCCGCCGCCCGGCGCCGAGAGTGTGCAGCTCGACGCGGTCGTCGGCCCCGGCGACGACGAGGCTCGCGGGCGCGGGCCGCTCGCGGAGCCGCTCGACGTCGCCGGTGAGGCGGGCGGCGCGGCGCGCGGCCCACTCGGGCGCGGCGGCGACGACGGCGCCCGAGGCGTCGTACAGCGCCGCCCAGCCGTCGACCTGTCCGGCGAGCGCGCGGAGCAGCCCCTCGGCGCCGCCCCCGAGCGCCTGCTTGGTCAGCTCGCGCTGGGCGGCGAAGCCCGCGGTGACGGCCCGGTACTGGTCGGCGGCGATGGCCGCCGACACGGCCTTGCTGATGGCGAGGAAGGGGGTGCGGCGCGGCACTTCGAGGAGCGGCAGGCCCTCCTTGGCGGCCGCGTCGACGAGGGCCTTCGGGATGTCGGGGTAGTTCACGCCGACCGCGAAGCCGAGGCCGACGACGCCCGCGCCCGCGAGCCGCTTCACATAGCGCCGCATGGCCTCGGGGTCCTCCGCGTCGAGCTGGAGGGCGGTGATGAGCAGCAGCTCGCCGCCCTCCATGTACGGCACGGGGTCGGCCAGCTCGCTGACGTGGGCCCAGCGCACGGGGGTGTCCAGGCGGTCCTCGCCCGCGCGCACGGTGAGCTTGAGCGCGGAGTGGCCGACGAGCGAGGCGAGCGTGGGGGGCATGGGACCTTCAGGTCGGACGACGGCGGGGCCCGGCCGGGGGCGGCCGGAGACCGGAGGGCTTGCGGGGGCTGGGCGGGGGCTGGGCGGGGGCTACCGAGAGGGCTTACGTGATCCCTTGGCCGTCGCGTATGACGGCCACCGTCGATTCTGCCTCACCGTACGGTCGCCACGGGAGCCGTGCCAGGTATAGGTGCCCCTGTTCTCGCGCCGTGCGGCCGGGCGCGCGCCACACCCGGCGCTCCCCGCGCCCCCGGCGCTCTCGACACCGCCCACGCCCCCTCCAGCACCCTCGACACTCCCCGCGCCCCTCCAGCGCCTCGACACTCCTCGTGCCCCGGCGCCCCGGCGCCCACGTCACCCCCGCAGATCCACCAGCAGCGGCGGCGCGTGCTCCCCCCGCACATCCGTCAGGGACAGCACCGCGTGCCCCGGCTGCACCGCGTGGGCCAGTTCGGACGCCGACCAGCGCTCCCGCTCGACCTGGCGGACGGTGACCGCGCGGGCGGTCGGCGCGTTGCCGGTGATCACCCGGCGCAGGATGTGGAAGGCCTTGCCCGCGGGGGTCTCGGCGATGATCTGGCGGTCGGTGACGTCCCGGGTCTCCGTCCACTCCTTGCCCCAGACCTCCGCGAAGTCCTGCCCGTCCCAGGGGGTGAGCCCGGACAGGGCCATGCGGCAGCCGACGGCGCCGAGCAGCGGCGTACGCAGCGGGCGCGGTACGTCGTCGAGGGTGCGCAGGGTCATGACGACGCCCGCGTTGGCCGACCGCAGGCGCTGGACACGGCGCACCGCCTCCGGGGTGACGGTGCCGGTGGCGTCGTCGAGGACGAGGCAGGCGAACAGGGAGCGGTCCTCGCGCGCGGCGGCGCTGGAGGTGAACTGGGCGAGCACGAGCCGGGCGAGGATCCGCGAGGCGTCGGCGTGGCCGCGCTCGGGCAGGTCGATGCGGACCCGCACCGGGTGGTCGAGGGCACGCAGCGAGAACGGCGTGCTGCGCCCCGAGGTGTCGAAGAACGCGGCGAACGCGGGCCGGTCGAGCAGCGCGATCCGGTCCGCCAGGACGGCGCCGACGTCCCCGGGGTGCCCCAACTGCCGCTCGCGGGCGTCGAGTTCCCGCAGCAGACCCTCGCGCCCGGCCTCCTGGAGCGCCTTGCGCAGCGCGCCGAGCGGCGCGGGGTCGCCGTCGAGCAGGGCGCGCAGGTCGGGTACGGAGGGGTAGCGGCCGTGCACCGCGTGGTAGGGGCCGAGCAGCTGGGCGAGGACGGTGGTGGAGCGGCGGCTGTCGGCGCCGGGGTGCGGGTCGGCGAGGTCGCCGACGAGCGCCTCGGCGAGCACGGCGGCGGCCTCGTCGGGGTCGGTGGCGCCGCCGTACAGGTCGAGGTCGTACACCGAGTCGGGGTGGCCGATGCGGACCACCACGTCGTAGGCGTCGGCGGGCCCGAGCCCGGCGCCCGCCGCGCCGACCACGACGACGGCGGCCCGCCCGGCCAGGGCCTGGAGGCACAGCGACTCGGCGATGGGCCACACGACGGTGCCGGTCTTGCCGGACCCGGCGGGGCCGACGGCGAGCAGCGAGGTGCCGATCAGGTCGGGGCCGACGGCGAGGCCGGTGCCGCGGTAGGCGTAGGGGTTGCGGGGGTCGTCGACGGTGGTGCCGAGCCGGACCTGGGCGGTGGCCAGGTCGTGCCGGGCGGTGCGGGCGGGCAGGTCGCGGTCCCCTGAGGGGTGCGGGCATGCGGCGGCGCCGTCGCGCACGACGGCGTCGGTGAAGGCGGCGAGCGAGTTGTTCCCCGAGCGCACGGAGCGCCAGGCGCGGGCGATGCGCGCGGCGTCGATGTCCTTCATCAGCCCGGCATGGGCGTCGGCGGCGAGCCGGTCGGCGGCGGCCCCGGCGCCACCGGCCCGCAGCTTCGGCCACTGGGCGGGGTCCTCCTCGGGCGGCGGGGGCTGCTCGACCGGCTCCCGGCGGCGCAGGCGCGGGGCGACGAAGCGGCGCCAGACCTCGCCCCAGCGGCCCACCTTGCCGACGCCGATCATGATGGCGAGGACGACGAGGAGGGTGTAGCCGTCCCAGACGACGAGGTTGACCAGCTTGCTGTCGCTGTAGCGCCAGGAGTCCGGGGTGAACAGTTCAAGGGGAACGATCCACCAGCCGCCCAGGTAGCCGTTGTTGAGCAGCGACCAGATCAGCCAGCCCACGAGGAACGCGATGCCCGCGCCGGTGAGGAGCTGCCGGGTCGGCACCACCTCCGGCTCGACCTCCGGCCGCGGCGCGTGCCCGAACCGCCAGATCCCGGGCGCGGCCTTGGGCCGCGCCGTACGCAGCCAGGTCAGGAAGGCGTCGCCCCCGGCCCCCGGCGGCGCCCCCGGCGCGCGGGTCGGCCGCGGCGGCACCGCGCCCCCGGGCGCCCCCGCCGCGAAGGCGGCCGGTGGCGACGCCGGGCGCGGCACCGGAGTGGCATGCGTGCCGCGCGCGTCCTGCGTGCCGTCGGTTGTCATCGCCTTGCCCCCTGACCTGCCCTGTCCATTCGGTTCGCGGCTCAATCTAGTGCCCGCCCACCGCCCCGGGGCCGTGTGCGCGCCGATCACGCCACGCGGGGCCCGCCGGGCCGCGGCGGCCACGGGGAACGGTCGCTATGTCCACGGCGGACAACCGCCACGCGGAACAACTACCGCATGGAGCATGCCCGCTCCCCGCCCCCGCCCCTAACCTGCGGAGAAAGACCCAGAAAGCGTCCCCAAGCCGCCGAAGGCCGCCGCAGGGCGGCCGTGCCCGAGGACGTCCGCACGACCCACCCCCAAGCCACCCCAGGAGCTCTCATGTCCGCTATTCCCCAGGAGCGCCGCGTCGTCACCGCCATCCCCGGGCCGAAGTCCCAGGAGCTTCAGGCCCGCCGCACCGCCGCGGTCGCCGGTGGCGTGGGCTCCGTCCTGCCCGTCTTCGCGGCGCGCGCGGGCGGCGGCATCATCGAGGACGTCGACGGCAACCGCCTGATCGACTTCGGCTCCGGCATCGCGGTGACCAGCGTCGGCGCCTCCGCCGAAGCCGTCGTGCGCCGGGCCTCCGCCCAGCTCGCCGACTTCACCCACACCTGTTTCATGGTCACGCCGTACGAGGGCTATGTGGCCGTCGCCGAGGCGCTCGCGGAGCTGACGCCGGGCGACCACGCCAAGAAGTCCGCGCTGTTCAACTCCGGCGCCGAGGCCGTCGAGAACGCGGTGAAGATCGCCCGCGCGTACACCAAGCGCCAGGCGGTCGTCGTCTTCGACCACGGCTACCACGGCCGCACCAACCTGACGATGGCCCTGACCGCGAAGAACATGCCGTACAAGCACGGCTTCGGCCCGTTCGCACCCGAGGTCTACCGCGTCCCGGTCGCCTACGGCTACCGCTGGCCGACCGGGCCCCAGAACGCGGGCCCGGAGGCCGCCGCGCAGGCCATCGACCAGATCTCCAAGCAGGTCGGCGCCGAGAACGTGGCCGCGATCATCATCGAGCCGGTGCTCGGCGAGGGCGGCTTCATCGAGCCCGCCAAGGGCTTCCTGCCGGAGATCGTGAAGTTCGCGAACGACAACGGCATCGTCTTCGTCGCCGACGAGATCCAGTCCGGCTTCTGCCGCACCGGCCAGTGGTTCGCCTGCGAGGACGAGGGCATCGTCCCGGACCTGATCACCACCGCCAAGGGCATCGCGGGCGGACTGCCGCTGGCCGCCGTCACGGGCCGCGCCGAGATCATGGACGCCGCGCACGCGGGCGGCCTCGGCGGCACCTACGGCGGCAACCCGGTGGCCTGCGCGGGCGCGCTCGGCGCCATCGAGACGATGAAGGAGCTGGACCTCAACGCCAAGGCCCAGCACATCGAGGCCGTCATGAAGGCCCGCCTGGCCGCCATCGCCGAGAAGTACGAGATCGTCGGCGACATCCGCGGCCGCGGCGCGATGATCGCGATCGAGCTGGTCAAGGACCGCGCCACCAAGGAGCCGCACCCGCAGGCCGCCGGGGCGCTCGCCAAGGCCTGCCACGCCGAGGGCCTGCTGGTCCTGACCTGTGGCACCTACGGCAACGTGCTGCGCTTCCTGCCGCCGCTGGTCATCGGCGACGACCTCCTGAACGAGGGCCTGGACGTGCTGGAGGCGGCGTTCGCGACGGTCTGAGGCCGTCGTCGCACTGAGGCCGTCGTCGCGCTGAGGGCGTCGTCGCGACGGGTCGCGACCGGTCAGCGACGGTCCAGGGCCGTCTGACCGGCGCGTTCGCCGCACCGGTCGCACCCTGGTCTGTACCTTTGGAGCCGGGATCCTCCCAAACCGGGAAGATCCCGGCTCCACGCCGTCCGCGCCCCCGCACGCCCCCGCCCACTCCCCCGCACGCCGCCTGACGTGGCGGTACCTCGCGGGGTACGGAACCCATGACCCGAAGTGACGGTCAGGGCCTGTGAAGAAGGTGTGGGAGCCCCATGACGGGATGCCGTTGTGGCTGTTGGGCCCCGATCTCCTGACGTACGGTTTCCGCAGATGAGAGAAACACCCCGCTCACGGGCCACCGTGAGCAGCACCGGGACGGAGCATCCCCAGCCCCGCCCTGGTCGTGCCTTCGCGCACACCCCTGGAGCCACTGGCTCCGGAACTCCTCACCGATCGGATGGCCGCACGCCCCAAACCCCCCGGGGCGCGCGGCAGCCCGGTCACCACGGCCGCCTCGGAACCACCCCCCCTGTTCCGGGGCGGCCGACCACTCCCCTCCTGCTCGGCCTCGGCCTCTGCGCCACCCTCTTCGCCCTGCTGACCTGGCAGATCGCCGCCAAGGGCCCCGTGCGCCGCCTCGACGAACGCCTCGGCCGCGCCCTCATCGACGGCCCCTTGCCGACGCCGCTCGCCGAACTCCTCGCCGACCTGGGCAATATGACCGTCGCCCTGCCGGTCCTGGCCGCCGTCCTCGCGTACGCGGCCCACCGCGCCCACCGCGCCGACGCGTTCCGCTGGTGGCTCGCGCCGCTGCTCGCCGCGCTCGCCATGGCGGCCGTCCCCGCGCTCGTGGTGCCCCTGAAGGCGGCGCTCGCCCGCCCGGCCCCACCGGGCATGGACGGCACCGGCTACTACCCCTCCGGCCACACCGCCACCGCCACCGTCGCCTACGGCGCGGCCGCCCTCCTGCTGCTGCCCCTCCTCGCCCGCCGGGCGGCCCGCCGCGCCCTGCTCGCCGCCTGCGCCCTGCTGAACTCCGGCGTCGGCCTCGGCCTGGCCGTCCGCGGCTACCACTGGCCCGCGGACGTGGCCGCCAGCTGGCTGCTCGGCGGAATGCTGCTCCTGACCACGACCCTGCTGCACACGCGATACGGTCGGCAGTCGACCCGGAGCTAGGGGCGGCCGCCAGCGGCCCGCCCCGGGAACGGGTCGCACCAGAAGCGGGCCGCCACCGAAGCGGAGTCGGCCCCGAAGCGGACCGCGGGCAAGGGGGCGTCATGGCCGACGAATCGGAGCAGGTGGCCGTCACCTACGAGCGCGGGGACTACGCGCTCACCCGCTCCCCCGGCTTCGTCCTGCTCCCGCAGCACGGCCGCCTCATCCACCACGACCCGGGCTGCGGACACCTGACGGACCCCGCGAGCCTGCCCCGCTTCCCCGACCCCGACGGGCTGCTCTGGCGCCGCCTCATCGACTCCGCGCCCTCCCAGGACACCGCGGGCCGCGCCGCGTACGCCAAGTCCATCGGGCTGCTCGGCGGCCGCGGCCAGCCCCTCACCGGCGTCTGCTCCTGCGTGCTCAGGCCCGTCTCCCCGACGCAGGCCGAGACGCTGCGCCCCTGGCCGCTCGACGAGGCCCTCGCGGCCTTCGACCGGGAGCGGCACGCGCCCCGGCTCGCCGAGATGAACGCCCAGGCCGAGGAGATCCGCCGCGCCTTCCCCTGGGAGGACTGGCCGACGCTGCCCCTGGACCGGTACGCCCTCGGCCTCGGCGACAGCGCGCAGACCAAGCCGTACTGCTACGTCCTGGAGTTCGGCAGCAACGCGCTCGGCTCCATCGCGGGCGGCTCCGCCCGCAAGCACCTCCTGTACTGGCGCGAACAGGACAGCCGCTGGTGGCACGACTCGCGCTACGGCGGCGTCGAGGAGGCCTGGGAGGCGGTGCGGGCCGGGATCGTCGAGGCCGTGACGGCCGCCCGCGAGGGCCGGATGTCCGACATCGACGCCATCGACGCCATCCGCTCCGGGCCCGCGCTCATCGCCAAGACACTGCGGGTGTACGCGCCCGACGCGGCGCTCGCCGTCTACGCCACCACCTGGGTGCCGCACTTCGTACGGCGGCTGACCGGCGAGCCCGTGCCCAAGCTGGAGCGGTTCGCGCTCATGGACCGGCTCAAGAGCGTCATCGACGCCGACGCGCGCTTCGCCGGATGGACCTACGACGAGGTCGTCACGTTCCTGTTCTGGTGGGCCGACCCGCACCGCGCCCAGCAGGTCGTCAAGGTCGCCGCCGGGCGCGACGGCAGCCTGTGGGAGCGGTGCCGCACCGGCGGGCACATCGCGGTGGGCTGGGACGAGGTCGGCGACCTGCGCGCCTACGCCGACAAGGACGAGTTCCAGGCCGCGTTCACGGCGGCGTACGGCGAGCGCTACCACGGCTACAAGGCGAAGATCTCCGCCAAGGCCAACGAGGTGTGGAAGCTGCTCGGCCTGCGCCCCGGCGACCTCGTCGTCGCCAACACCGGCGCCAGCCAGGTCCTCGGCGTCGGCCGCGTCACCGACGAGGGCTACGCCTGGCGCGCCGACCTGCCCGACCACCGGCACACCGTCGCCGTCGCCTGGGACGAGGGCTACGCCCAGCGGCTCGACGAGCCCGAGCGGTCCTGGGCGACCGTCACCGTCAAGGACGTCCCCGCCGCGCTGTGGCAGCGGATCCGCCGCGGCCGGACGGGCGCCGCGCCCGAGACGGCGGACACCGCCGAGGACGCCGACACCGACGCGCTCACCGGGCCCGCCGCCGCGCGGCCGCTCGACGCCGAACTGCAGACCGTCGCCGACGCCCTCGAACGCCGCGGCCAGGTCGTCCTGTTCGGGCCGCCCGGCACCGGCAAGACCTACACGGCGCTGCGGTTCGCGGCCCGCTGGCTCGGCGAACTCTCCGGCGGCCTGCCCGGCGTCGACCCGTACGCGGAGCCGGGCACCGCCGCCTACGCAACGACCCTGGACGCCCTCACGGACGCCGGGCGCCTGACCACCGTCACGTTCCACCCCACGTACGGCTACGAGGACTTCGTCGAGGGCTTCCGGCCGGTCAGGGGCGGCGGCGTCGGCGGTCTGACGCTCGACCTGACCGACGGCGTGTTCAAGCGCGTGTGCGCCCGCGCGACGGCCGACCCCGGACACCCGTACCTGGTGGTCGTCGACGAGCTGAACCGCGGCCACCTGCCCAAGATCCTCGGCGAGCTGATCACGCTCCTGGAGAAGGACAAGCGCGGCCGCACGGTCACCCTGCCGCTCAGCCAGCGGCCCTTCGCCATCCCGCCGAACGTGTACCTCATCGGCACCATGAACACCGCCGACCGCTCCATCCGCGCCCTGGACGCCGCCGTCCGCCGCCGCTTCGCGTTCGTCGAGCTGCTGCCCAGCTCCGCGCCGCTCCAGGGCTGCCACGTGGAGCAGCTGCACCTCGCCGACCTGCTCGACGCCCTCAACCAGCGCATCCGCACCCACCTGGACCGTGAGAAGCAGATCGGGCACGCCTACTTCCTGCCGGGAGGCGAGCCCGTCGACTCCGCGGCGGACCTCGCGGCCATCATCCGCGGCGAGATCCTGCCGCTGCTCCAGGAGTACGCGTACGACGACTACACCCTCCTCGCGGCCTTCCTCGGCGAGGCCCTGGTCGACGCCGAGACGCACACCCTGCGGGACCTCACCGACGAGGGCCTGGTCACCGCGCTGTACACGGAACTCCAGGTCAGCGGTGGCACGGACTAGCGCGGCGCCCGTACCCGTGGTGCGGCTGCGCGAGTACGAGACCGCCGTCGTCGAGGGCGTCCGGCTCGGCCCCGCCGACCGCGCGCGCTGCGCCGACGCCGCGCTCGCCGGGCGCCTCGCGGTACGCGAACTCGCCCGCGACCGGCTGGAGGTGACGGCGCATCAGCACGTGGGCGTGGTGCGGCTCGACGCCTGCGAGATCCGGGTGCGGCCCAAGTACCTGGGCGAGGACCTCGACGTGCTGCGGATGCTGGCGTACGCGGCCGACGGCACCTGCCCGCCGCTCGCCGCGGCCCGCTCGGCCGCCGCGGGCGCCCCCCACCTGCGCGACCTGGTGGCGCTCCTGGTCACCGAGCAGGCCGAGCGGCTGCTGGGCCACGGCGTCCGGCACGACTATGTGCCCGTCGAGGCGGACCTGCCGTCGGTGCGCGGGCGGCTGCTGCCCGACCGGCAGGCGCTGCGCCACTTCGGCCGCCTGGACAAGCTGGCCTGCCGGTACGACGAGCACGACGCGGACGTCCTCGACAACCGGCTGTGCGCCGCCGCCACCGAGCTGGCCGCCCGCACCACCGCCGACCCGGCCGTGCGCGCCCGGGCCCGCCGCGCCGCCGCCCGCTTCGCCGGGCTCGCCCCGGGCCCGCTCGGCGACCCGCGCTCCGCCCTCGCCCGGCTCGACTACCACCGGCACAACGAGCACTACCGGCCCGCCCACCGCTGGGCCGCGCTGCTGCTCACCGGCGGCGGGATCGCGGGCCTGTTCGCGCACGGGCCGCTGGCCTCCCGCGCCTTCCTCGTCGACATGAACACCCTGTTCGAGGACTTCACCACCCGGCTGCTCACCGAGGCCGCGAGCGGCACGGGCTGGCGCGTCCACGGCCAGGCCGGGCGCTCCCACGTCCTGCACGACGAGCGGACGGACCGCCCCTACAGCGAGGTCCGCCCGGACGCCCTGCTCACCCGGGACGGCGGGGCCCTGTGCCGCCCCGTCGACGTCAAGTACAAGCTGTACGACGCCTCGCCGGGCGGCAGGAAGCTCGCCACCGGCGACCTGTACCAGGCGTTCCTGTACGCCCACGCGCTGGCCCGGCAGCCGTCCGGTAAGACGCCGACGTGCGTGCTGATCCACCCCGGCGGTCCGGGCGCGCCGCGCGCGAGCGTCGCCGTGCGGCGGTGGGACGGCCGCACGGCGGCGCGGGTGCGGTCGCTCGCGCTGGACCTGCCCGCCGTGCTCCGGGAGTTGGCGGGCGACCGCGGCGCGCTGCTGCGCGGGCTGTGGGCTCAGCTGCTCGACTGACCGAAGTACGCGTCGAAGTTCCGGGAGAACTCCTGGTTGTTGAAGCGGTCCCAGTTGATCGACCAGGTCATCAGGCCGCGCAGGGCGGGCCACTTGCCGTGGGGCTTGTAGGAGCCGCAGTTGGTGTTCTTGGTGAGGCAGTCCAGGGCCTTGTTGACCTCGCCGGGCGGGACGTGGCCGTTGCCCGCGTGGGGGGACGCGGGCATGCCGATGGCGATCTTCTCGGGGGGCAGGGGCGGGAAGACGTTGGCCGTGTTGCCCTTCACCGGGAAGCCGGTGAGGAGCATGTCGGTCATGGCGATGTGGAAGTCGGCGCCGCCCATCTGGTGGTACTGGTTGTCGAGGCCCATGATCGGGCCCGAGTTGTAGTCCTGGACGTGCAGCAGGGTCAGGTCGTCGCGCAGGGCGTGGATGACGGGCAGGTAGGCGCCCGCGCGCGGGTCGCCGCCCCACTGGCCGGGGCCGTAGTGCTGGTAGCCGAGCTGCACGAAGAACGTCTCCGGCGCCATGGTGAGGGTGAAGTCCGGGCCGTACTTGGCCTTGAGGGACTTCACGGCGGAGATCAGGTTGACGATCACCGGGCTCTTGGGGTTCCTGAAGTCGGTGTCGCCCGAGGTCAGCGAGAGCGAGTGGCCCTCGAAGTCGATGTCGAGGCCGTCGAGTCCGTACTCGTCGATGATCGCCGAGACCGACGAGACGAACTTGTCGCGGGCCTGCGTGGTGGTGAGCTGGACCTGCCCGTTCTGGCCGCCGATGGAGATCAGGACCTTCTTGCCCTGGGCCTGCTTGGCCTTGACGGCGGCCTTGAACTCGTCCTTGGTCTCGACGTTCGGGCACTCCGACTTGGGGCAGAGGCCGAAGCGTATGTCGCCGGACGTCGGCGAGGTCGGCTCGCCGAACGCGAGGTCGATGATGTCCCAGCTCGCCGGGGTGTCCGCGAGCCGGGTGTAGCCGGAGCCGTTGGCGAAGCTGGTGTGCAGATAGCCGACGAGGACGTGGGCGGGCAGCGGCTTGGCGGCGGGGGATGTGACGGGGGTGCCGGTGGCGGCGGGGTCGCCCGACGCGGTGGCCGGGAGCTGGGCGGCGAGCGTGCCGGACGCCGCGAGCGCGAGCGCGGCGACGGCGGTGCGGATTCTGAGGGGGCGGCCTGGGCGGGCGCCGGTGCGGCCTGAACGGGTGCGGGTGCGTGCCACAACTGCCTCCGGGAGTGGGGGTGGTGGAGAGCAGGACACAGCCAAGTTGGTCCAGACCAATCCGGTTGTCAAGGCCCTGTCAGGTGCCGAGTGGGGACGGAGGGAGGGCGGGTGGAGAGCGGGAGGAGAGCGGGCGGAGAGCGGGCGGGGAGGTCGGTGAGGGGGTGAGTGCGGTGGGCCGAGGGGGAGGGTGGGGCGGTCAGGATGGTCGTTCCGGGTCGTCCGGCCACCGGGGTGGCCCGTACGGGCCCGGCGCCCCGGGGCGTTCCGGTCGCTCCTGGTCCTCGCGCGCCAGCGTCGCCGCCGCCTCGTGCATCGCGAGTTCCAGGAGCGCCGGGTCGACGAGGGTCCCGGAGCCGTCCGGCGGGATCAGCCAGCGCACCGCGCCCGTCGACCGCCCCGGGTAGGGCACCACGATCCAGGTGCCGCGGCCCGCGCCGCGCACCCCCGTGCCCACCCAGCGCGCCACCGTGCCCGGCGGCACGAAGAAGCCCATCCGCGCGTCCCCGAAGTCGGCGAGCACCGGGCCCGGCCGGTCGACCACCCGCGTGAGCACGTCCAGCGTGGGATAGCCGAGTTCGGCGGGGAGGATGAGCACGTCCCAGAGCCTGCCCGCCGGGAGCAGCGCGACCCCGAGGGGGTTGCGCTCCCACTCCCAGCGGCAGGCGTCGGGGTCCGGAGCCACCGACACCAGCCATTCGACCGCCGATTTCGCACCCGAGCCGTTCATGGAGCCCTTCCTTTCGTGTGTGACGGTTGGTCCGCCACGAGGAAGAGCGGGTCGGGGCCCGGGCATTACGCGAGTCGTGCCTACTTGTTGGTAGTGAAGTGCGTCACGGCGCGTGAGGGCGTACGCCGGTGCGCCCGGCGGTCCCGTTCGGGCCGGTCAGAGGGTCGGCCGCCGGGCGGCACCGGCGGTCGGGCGGCACCGGCGGCCGGGCGGCACCGGCGGCCGGGCGGCACCGGCGGCGGGGCGTCAGCTGTCGAAGCCGAGGCCCGCGCGGTCCAGGGCGCGCAGCCACAGGTTCCGCCGCCCGCCGCGTTCGTCGGCGCGGGCCAGGGCCTTCTTGGTGAGCGTGATCCCGGTCCAGGCGAACGGCTCGGGCGGGAACGGCAGCGGCTTGGAGCGCACCATCTCCAGGGCCGTGCGCTCGGTCCGCTCCCCCGCGAGCAGGTCCAGCATCACGTCGGCGCCGAACCGCGTGGCGCCCACCCCGAGGCCCGTGTACCCGGCGGCGTAGGCGACCCGGCCCGCGTACGCCGTGCCGAAGAAGGCCGAGAAGCGCGAGCAGGTGTCGATGGCGCCGCCCCAGGCGTGCGTGAACCGCAGGCCCTCCAGCTGCGGGAAGCAGGTGAAGAAGTGCCGGGCGAGCCGGGCGAACGTCTCGGGGCGCTGGTCGTACTCGGCGCGCACCTTGCCGCCGAAGGGGTAGATGGCGTCGTACCCGCCCCACAGGATCCGGTTGTCGGCGGAGAGCCGGAAGTAGTGGAACTGGTTGGCGGCGTCGCCGAGGCCCTGGCGGCCCTGCCAGCCGACGGCGGCCAGCTGGTCGGCGCTGAGCGGCTCGGTCATCAGGGCGTAGTCGTAGACCGGGACCGTGTACGGGCGCACCCGCTTGACCAGGGACGGGAAGACGTTCGTCCCGAGGGCGACCTGGCGGGCGAAGACGCGGCCATAGGGAGTGCGGACGGCCATGCCGGGGCCCGTCGAGGCCAGGTCCAGGGCCGGGGTGTGCTCGTGGATGCGGACGCCGAGGTCGCGGCAGGCGTGCTTGAGGCCCCAGGCCAGCTTCGCCGGGTGCAGCAGGGCGACGCCGTCGCGGTCCCAGAAGCCGCCGAGGAACGTCGGCGAGTCGACCTGGGCGCGCACGGCGTCCCGGTCGAGCAGCTCGGCGGTGCCGGTGAGGCCGAGGGCGGCCAGCTCCTCGTACGTCTCGTGGAGTTCGGCGAGCTGGTGGGGCTGGGTGGCGACGTCGATCTCGCCGGTGCGCTCGAAGTCGCAGTCGATGGCGTACCGCTTCACGGCCGCCTCGATCTCGTCGAGGTTGCGCGCGCCCAGCTCCTCCAGCTTGGCGATCTCCTTGGGCCAGCGGGCGAGGCCGTTGGGGAGGCCGTGGGTGAGGGAGGCGGCGCAGAAGCCGCCGTTGCGGCCGGAGGCGGCCCAGCCGATCTCGCGGCCCTCGACGAGGACGACGTCGCGGCCGGGGTCGCGCTCCTTGGCGATGAGGGCGGTCCACAGGCCGCTGTAGCCGCCGCCGACGACGAGCAGGTCGCAGCGCTCGTCGCCGACCAGGGCGGGTTCGGGGCCGGGCTTGGCGGGGTCGTCGAGCCAGTACGGGACCGGCTTGGCGTCGCTCAGGGATGTGGTCCAGCGGTTCATGGCGCTTCGGGCCATGATTTCCAACTCCTTCGGATTCCCTAACGGGATTTCTTGGCGCGGCGCTTGCCGATCAGCATTCCCGCGAGGACGAGAACGACGGCGACGAGGAACATCGCCGTGCCGATCACATTGATCTGAACGGGCGTGCCCCGCTGCGCGGATCCCCAGACGAACATGGGGAAGGTCACGGTCGATCCGGCGTTGAAGTTCGTGATGATGAAGTCGTCGAAGGACAGCGCGAACGCCAGCAGCGCGCCCGCGGCGATTCCGGGCGCGGCGATGGGCAGGGTGACCCGCAGGAACGTCTGCACGGGCCCGGCGTAGAGGTCCTGCGCGGCCTGTTCCAGGCGCGGGTCCATGGACATCACGCGCGCCTTCACGGCCGTCACCACGAAGCTCAGGCAGAACATGATGTGCGCGATCAGGACCGTCCAGAAGCCGAGCTGCGCGCCCATGTTGAGGAACAGGGTGAGCAGCGAGGCGGCCATGACGACCTCGGGCATCGCCATCGGCAGGAAGATCAGCGAATTCACCGCGCCGCGCGCCCGGAACCGGTAGCGCACCAGGGCGAAGGCGATCATCGTGCCGAGCACGGTCGCGCCGAGCGTGGCCCAGAACGCGATCCGCAGGCTCAGCGAGAGGGAGCCGCACATGTCGGCGACGCCGCACGGGTCCTTCCAGGCGTCGGTCGAGAACTCCTGCCAGGAGTAGTTGAAGCGGCCCTTCGGCTTGTTGAAGGAGAAGACCGTGACGACCACGTTGGGCAGCAGGAGGTAGGCGAGCGTGAGGAGGCCGAAAATGACGACGAGATTCCGGCGCAGCCACCGTACGAGGGCCATCAGACCAGATCCTCCGTCCCCGCCTTGCGGATGTAGAACGTCACCATGAACAGGATCGCGGCCATGAGGATGAAGGAGAGCGCGGCGGCCGTCGGGTAGTCGAGGATGCGCAGGAACTGCGTCTGGATGACGTTGCCGACCATGCGTGTGTCGGTGGAGCCGAGCAGGTCGGCGTTCACGTAGTCACCGGCGGCCGGGATGAAGGTGAGCAGCGTGCCGGAGACCACGCCGGGCATCGACAGCGGGAAGGTGACCTTGCGGAACGTCGTGGACGGCCGGGCGTAGAGGTCGCCCGCGGCCTCGTGCAGGCGCGGGTCGATGCGCTCCAGGGACGTGTACAGCGGCAGGATCATGAACGGCAGGAAGTTGTACGTCAGTCCGCAGACCACGGCGAGCGGCGTGGCGAGGACGCGGTCGCCGTCGGTGGCGCCGAGCCAGTTGGTGACGTCCAGGACGTGCAGCGCGTTCAGGGCGCCGACGACCGGGCCGCCGTCGGCGAGGATCGTCTTCCAGGCCAGGGTGCGGATGAGGAAGCTGGTGAAGAACGGCGCGATGACCAGGACCAGGATCAGATTGCGCCAGCGGCCCGCGCGGAACGCGATGAGGTACGCCAGCGGGTAGCCGAGCAGCAGACACAGCACGGTGGCGGCGCCCGCGTACAGCACCGAGCGCAGGAACTGCGGCCAGTAGTCGCCGAGCGCGTCCCAGTAGGTGGCGAAGTGCCAGGTGACCTTGTAGCCCTCTTCGAGGGACCCGGTCTGCACGGACGTCGACGCCTGGTAGACCAGCGGCAGCGCGAAGAAGACGAGCAGCCACAGGATGCCGGGCAGCAGCAGCCAGTACGGGACGAGGCGGCCGCGCCTGCGGGGAGCCGCCGGGGGCGGGGCCTGGTCGGCGGCGGGCGCGGGGGCCGCGGTGGGGGCGGGGGCCGTCACGCGTCCTCCTCCACCTTCTCGACGCCCGCGTCGGCGTCCTGGGCGGCGTCGAGGCCGAAGGTGTGGGCGGGGTTCCAGTGCAGGACGACCTCGGCGCCGGGGGCGAGGCGGGGGTCGCGCTCGACGTTCTGGGCGTACACCTGGAAGGCCGCGCAGACGGGGCTGTCCACGACGTACTGCGTGGAGACGCCGATGAAACTGGACTCGGTGATCCGGCCGGTGATGCGGTTGCGTCCGTCGGGGACGGTGCCCGCGTCGTCGGCGTGGGTGAGGGCGATCTTCTCGGGGCGGATGCCGACGAGCACCTTGCCTCCGGGGGCGGTGGCGGCGCGACATCGCTCCTTCGGCAGGGCGAGCTTGCCGTCGCCCGCCGTCAGGACGACGTCGCCGCCGCTGACCGAGTCCACCTCGGCCTCGATGAAGTTCGACGTGCCGAGGAAGTTGGCGACGAACGTGGTGCGCGGGTTCTCGTAGAGGTCGGCGGGGGCGCCCTGCTGCTCGACGCGGCCGCCGTTCATCACGGCGACGGTGTCGGCCATCGTCATGGCCTCCTCCTGGTCGTGCGTGACGTGCACGAAGGTGATGCCGACCTCGGTCTGGATGCGCTTGAGTTCGAGCTGCATCTGACGGCGCAGCTTCAGGTCGAGGGCGCCGAGGGGCTCGTCGAGGAGGAGCACCTTGGGGTGGTTGATCAGGGCGCGGGCGACGGCGACGCGCTGCTGCTGGCCGCCGGAGAGCTGGTGCGGCTTCTTGCGGGCGTGCTCGCCGAGCTGCACCAGGTCCAGCATGTCGCCGACCTGCTTCTTCACGGACTTGACGCCGCGGCGGCGCAGGCCGAAGGCGACGTTCTCGAAGATGTCGAGGTGCGGGAAGAGCGCGTACGACTGGAAGACCGTGTTGACGGGCCGCTTGTAGGGCGGCAGCGCGGTGACGTCCTGGTCGCCGAGGCACACGGCGCCGGTCGTGGGCTCCTCCAGGCCCGCGATCATGCGGAGCGTGGTCGTCTTGCCGCAGCCGGACGCGCCGAGCAGGGCGTAGAACGAGCCCTGGGGCACGGTCAGGTCGAGCGGGTGGACGGCGGTGAACGAGCCGTAGCTCTTGCTGATCCCGGTCAGGCGGACATCGCCGCTGGTGTCGGTCATGAGTTCTTCCCAGGGGTGGTGAGCGGTCGGGACGGCGGGGGACCGGGTGTTCAGGAACCCGTGAGCCGGGCGAACTTCTCCTCGTACGCGGTCTCTTCCTTCGGCGTGAGCGACCGGAAGGCGTGGGACTTCGCCGCCATCTCCTTGTCGGGGAGGATCAGCGGGTTCCGCGCGGCCTTGGGGTCGATCCTGGCCAGCTCGTCGCGGACGCCGTCGACCGGGCAGACGTAGTTGATGTACGCGGCGAGGCGGGCGGCGGGCTCCGGCTCGTAGTAGTAGTCGATGAGCCGCTCGGCGTTGCGCTTGTGGCGCGCCTTGTTGGGGATCAGGAGGTTGTCCGTGGAGGTGACGTAGCCGCTGTCGGGGACGGCGAACTCGATGTCGGGGTTGGCGAGCTTGAGCTGCACGACGTCCCCGGCCCAGGCGACGCAGGCGGCGAGGTCGCCCTTGTCGAGGTCGGAGGTGTAGTCGTTGCCGGTGAAGCGGCGGATCTGCTTGCGGTCGACGGCCTTCTGGAGCCGGGCGATGGCCGCGTCGAAGTCGTCGTCGGTGAAGTCGGCGGGGTCCTTGCCCATGTCGAGCAGCGTCATGCCGACGGTGTCGCGCATCTCGGACAGGAATCCGACGCGCCCCTTGAGCTTCGGCTCGTCGAGCAGCTGCGAGACGGAGGTGATCTCCTTGCCGTCGGTGGCCTTCTTGTTGTACGCGACGACGGCGGAAATGCCCGTCCACGGGTACGAGTACGCCCGGCCGGGGTCCCAGTCGGGCGAGCGGAACTGGGCGGACAGGTTGGCGTAGGCGTGCGGGAGCTGGGCGGCGTCCAGCTTCTGCACCCAGCCGAAGCGGATGAGGCGGGCGGCGAGCCAGTCGGTGACGCAGATCAGGTCGCGGCCGGTGTCCTGGCCCGCGGCGAGCTGCGGCTTGACCTTGCCGAAGAACTCGTTGTTGTCGTTGATGTCCTCCGTGTACTTGACCGTGATGCCGGTGCGCCGGGTGAACGCCTCAAGGGTGGGGCGCCGCTCGTCGTCGTCGACGTCCATGTACTCGGTCCAGTTGGAGAAGTTCACGCGCTTCTCCTCCCGGGAGCGGTCCTCGGCGGCGATGCCGCCGGTGCCCTTGCCCGCGGCGGGGATGCCGCAGCCGCTCAGGGCGGCCGCGCCGCCCGCGGCGAGCAGGCCGCCGCTGGAGGCGCGCAGCAGCGAGCGGCGGGTGAGCGCGGCGCGGGCGCCGGTCGGCCCGCTGGTCAGGGCGCCGCGCAGGCTTCGGTGCATGGCCGCCCGCTGGGCCGGGGAGAGGCTGTCGGGCTCGTACGGCTCCATGCGTCTGGTTGCCCTTTCGGGAGGGTCCCTTGCGGGAGGGTGAGGGGCGGGCGCCGCCCGGTCTCGCGGCGCCCCGGCCCGGAGGTGGCTATCGGTCCCCGAAGATCGTGCGGTGCCAGTCCTTCCTGGCGGCCGCGGTGTTGTCGAACATGACGTGCTTGATCTGCGTGTACTCCTCGAAGGAGTACGCGGACATGTCCTTGCCGTAGCCGGAGGCCTTGTAGCCGCCGTGCGGCATCTCGCTGAGGATCGGGATGTGGTCGTTGACCCACACGCACCCGGCCTTGATCTCGCGGGTCGCGCGGCCCGCGCGGAACACGTCGCGGGTCCAGGCGGAGGCGGCGAGCCCGTACGGGGTGTCGTTGGCGAGCCGCAGCCCCTCGTCGTCGCTGTCGAAGGGCAGCACGACAAGCACCGGCCCGAAGATCTCCGCCTGCACGACCTCGCTGTCCTGCGCGGCGTCGGTGACGAGGGTGGGCTGGTAGTACGCGCCGGGGCGGTCGGGCGCCGCGCCGCCGGTGACCACGCGGGCGTACGAGCGGGCCCGGTCGACGAACCCGGCGACGCGGTCGCGGTGCGCGAACGAGATCAGCGGCCCCAGGTCGGTGGCCGGGTCGAAGGGGTCCCCGACGCGCACGGTCGCCATCAGGTCCGCCACCGCGGTCACGAAGGCGTCGTACAGGGGGCGCTGGACGTAGGCGCGGGTGGCGGCGGTGCAGTCCTGGCCGCCGTTGATGAGGGCGCCCGCGACGGCGCCGTGCGCGGCGGCCTCCAGGTCCGCGTCGTCGAACACCACGAAGGGCGCCTTGCCGCCCAGCTCCAGGTGCAGCCGCTTCACGGTGGCGGTGGCGATCTCGGCGACGCGCTTGCCGACGCCGGTGGAGCCGGTGAACGACGTCATGGCGACGCCCGGGTGCCCCACCAGGTGCTCACCGGCGTCCCGGCCCGCGCCGGTGACGATGTTCACGACCCCGTCCGGGATCCCGGCGGCGGTGGCGGCCTCGGCGAACATCAGCGAGGTGAACGGCGTCAGCTCGGACGGCTTCAGGACGATGGTGTTCCCGGCGGCGATGGCCGGGAGCACCTTCCAGGCGGCCATCTGGAGCGGGTAGTTCCAGGGCGCGATGGAGCCGACGACGCCGATGGGCTCGCGGCGCACGTACGAGGTGTGGTCGCCGCCGTCGTACTCCCCCGCGGACTGGCCCGTCAGGTGGCGGGCGGCGCCCGCGAAGAACGCGGTGTTGTCGACGGTGCCGGGGACGTCGAACTCGCGGCTCAGCTTGATGGGCTTGCCGCACTGGAGGGACTCGGCCCGGGCGAGGTCCTCGGCGCGGGCCGACAGCTCGGCGGCGAAGCGGTGCATCGCGTCGGAGCGCTCGCCGGGGCTGGCGCCCGCCCAGCCGGGGAAGGCCTCGGCCGCGGCGGCGACGGCCGCGTCGACGTCCTTCGCGCCCGCGAGTTCGTACGTCAGGACCTCCTCGCCCGTCGCCGGGTCCACGACGGCGTGGCGGTCGCCCGAGGTGCCGTGGGTGAGCCGCCCCGCGATGTACTGCGCGCCGTCCGCGAAGTGCTCCCGCGCCTGGAAAGTGTGCATGCCGCTCTCCTCCGCGGACCGCCCGGACCCCGGGGGCCTGCGTCGTTCCAGATCGATTTGAGTGCCGATCCTGACAGAGGCCCGAGGGTCCAACAAGTGATTCCGTAGTTGCCTTTTGGTTACGCGACGGAATCTGTCGACCAGGTGTCGAGTCGACCCGGAAAAGGGGGGACGGAGTGTCCGTGGTGCGTGCCAGGGTGGCGTGTATGAACGAGATCACGGGGGCGGGCCCGCGCGCCGACACGGCCGACATCCGCTCGATGGAGTCCCTGACGGCCGCGGTGCGCGCGGGGCGCGCGCTGAAGTACGTGTACTTCTGGGGGCACACCCCGCGGCAGGACGGCACGCTCGGCGCGAGCTGCCTCAGCCAGTGGTGTCCGTCGCCCTTCACCGCCGACGGCGTGGCCTACGCGACGGCGGAGCACTGGATGATGGCCGCCAAGGCCCGCCTCTTCGGCGACGCCGAGGCCGAGCGGGCGGCGCTCGCGGCGCGGACGCCCGCCGAGGCGAAGCGGGCGGGGCGGCGCGTGCGGGGCTTCGACCAGGCGGTCTGGGAGCGGGAGCGGTTCGGGATCGTGGTGGAGGGCAGCGAGCGGAAGTTCGCCTCCGACGACGCGCTCCGGGCCTATCTGGTCGGGACCGGGGAGCGGGTGCTGGTGGAGGCGAGCCCGCTGGACCGGGTGTGGGGCGTCGGCCTCGACGCGGAGGGCGCGCGGGCGGCGGGGCCCGAGGGCTGGCGGGGGCTGAACCTGCTGGGCTTCGCCCTGATGGAAGCGCGGGCACGCTTGCGCTGAGCCAGGGGTTCCTCTCCCACCCGCCCACCCGTCACCCCCGGCTTCGCCAGGCACACCCCTGGCGCGGGGCGCTCTCCCGCCGTGACCAGCTGACCGCCCTCCGGGGCGCCCGGCAGGCAGGCGGGTGCGCGTGGTTTCGGGTCCAGGGCGACCTACGATGATCCGGACCCCCTGGGGTCACCCGATCAGCCGATCAAACCTTGTTCCGGGGAGGAACCGTGACCGACTCGCGCACCACAGCCCAAGCGGCAAGCTTCATCGCAGGTCTGCCCAAGGCGGAGCTGCACGTCCACCACGTCGGCTCGGCCTCCCCCGGATCGTCTCCGCCCTGGCGGCCCGGCACCCGGACTCCAAGGTGCCCACCGACCCCGAGGCCCTCGCCGACTACTTCACGTTCACGGACTTCGCGCACTTCATCCAGGTCTATCTGTCGGTCGTCGACCTCATCCGCACCCCGGACGACGTCCAGCTGCTCACCTTCGAGGTCGCCCGCGAGCTGGCCCGCCAGAACGTGCGCTACGCCGAGCTGACCATCACCCCGTACTCCTCCACCCGCCGCGGCATCGACGAGCGCGCCTTCATGGCCGCCATCGAGGACGCCCGCAAGACGGCGGAGGCGGAGCTGGACGTCGTCCTGCGCTGGTGCTTCGACATCCCCGGCGAGGCGGGCCTGGCCTCCGCCGAGGAGACCGTACGACTGGCCACGACCGACGGGCTGCGCCCGGAGGGCCTGGTGTCGTTCGGCCTCGGCGGCCCCGAGATCGGCGTACCGCGCCCCCAGTTCAAGCCGTACTTCGACCAGGCGATCGCCGCGGGCCTGCACTCGGTGCCGCACGCGGGCGAGACCACGGGCCCGGAGACGGTCTGGGACGCGCTCACCCACCTGCGCGCCGAGCGGATCGGGCACGGCACCAGCTCCGCGAAGGACCCGAAGCTCCTCGCGCACCTGGCCGAGCACCGCATCCCGCTGGAGGTCTGCCCGACGTCGAACGTCGCGACCCGCGCCGTCGCCGCGCTCGACGAGCACCCGCTGAGGCAGTTCGTGGACGCCGGGGTGATCGTCACGATCAACTCGGACGACCCGCCGATGTTCGGCACCGACCTGAACACCGAGTACGCGGTCGCCGCCCGCCTCCTCGACCTCGACGAGCGCGGCATCGCGGCCCTCGCGAAGAACGCCGTCGCGGCGTCCTTCCTCGACGACGCGGGCAAGGCGCGCATCGCCGCCGAGATCGACGCGTACACGGAGTCCTGGCTGTCCGCCTGACCCACCGGACCCGACGGACCCGACGGACCGACGGCGGGCCACGGCCACGGCGGCGGCCACAATGGGCGCATGCGCACCGTGACCGCCGTGGCCCACCGAGGCGACCCCTACCGCGTCCGCGAGAACACCCTGCCGTCCCTCCGCTCCGCCTACGCGCGGGGCGCGGACGCGGTGGAGATCGACGTCCGGCTGACCGCCGACGGCGTCCCCGTGCTGCTGCACGACACCACCCTCGACCGCCTGTGGGGGCACCAGCGGCCGCTCGCCGCGCTGTCGGCCGCCGAGCTGCACGGCCTGACCGGCGGCGGGGTGCCCACCCTGGACGAGGCGCTGAAGGAGACCGAGGGCCGCCGGGTCCTGATCGACCTGCCGGACGCGACCCCGCGCACCGCCCGCGCCGTCGTCGGCACCGTCGTCGACCACGGCGCCGCCGACCGCGTCGCCTACTGCGCGGGCCCCGCCGCGATGCTCGCGCTGCGCGCCGCCGACCCCGCCGCGGAGATCGCCCTCACCTGGACGACGCTCGCCCCGCCGCGCCCCGCCCTGCTCGACGCGATCGCCCCGCGCTGGCTCAACTACCGCTTCGGCCTGGTCAGTCGGGAGCTGGTCGACCACTGGCACGCCCGTGGGCTGCTGATCTCGGCGTGGACTGCCGACACCCGGCGCACCATCGTTAAGCTCATGTCTCACGGGGTGGACTCGATCACCTCCAACCGCGTGGACACCCTCGCCGCCGTACTGACCGGGCGGCCCGGCGGGCGGGCCCAGAAGACGGGGAAGGAACCGCACGAGTGACGGCAGACAGCACCGGCAGGATCCGTACGGACATCGCGCACAACGCCCGCGTATGGAACTACTGGCTGGGCGGCAAGGACAACTACCAGGTGGACCGGGCCGTCGGCGACCGCGTCACGGAGATGTTCCCCGGCATCGGCGAAGTGGCGCGCGCGGACCGGGCGTTCCTCGGCCGCGCGGTCGCCCACCTCGTCGGGGACCTGGGCATCCGCCAGCTCCTGGACATCGGCACCGGACTGCCCACGGGCGACAACACCCACGAGGTGGCGCAGCGCCTCGCGCCCGACGCCCGCGTCGTCTACGTCGACAACGACCCGATCGTCCTGGCCCACGCCGCCGCCCTGCTCACCAGCGCGCCCCAGGGCGTGACGACGTACATCGACGAGGACGCCCGCAACGCCGCCGCGATCATAGAGGCCGCCGGGCGCACCCTGGACTTCACGCGCCCCGTGGCGGTGATGCTGCTCGGCATCCTGAACTTCATCCCGGACACGGAGCAGACGCACGACGTCGTCCGCACCCTCATGGACGCGGTGCCGTCGGGGAGTTACCTGGTGATGACGCACCCGACGCTGGACGCCGACGTCGGCGGCGCGGACAACCAGCCCGCGATGGACTTCTGGAACGCGAACGCGACGCCGCCGATCACCGGCCGCACCCGCGCCGAGTTCCTGTCCTACTTCGAGGGCCTGGAGCTGCTCGAACCGGGCGTGGAGTCGTGTTCGCGCTGGCGCCATCCGCAGGCGGAGCCGGTGCCGCAGTTCGGCGCGGTGGGGCGCAAGCCGTAGCCCCTCAGGGGAGGGCCTTCGGCCGCGGCACCCTTAGGGGGAGACCCTTCGACTGCCCTGACCTCACCGGCGGTTGACCCTCGGGGGCGGTCAGGGAGCGTCCCCTCCCTGACGACGATCCCCCCCACGGCGGGCGCCACCAAGGATGGAGCCATCACTCCCGCGAACACCTTGGAGCAGCCCATGCGCACCCGTACCGCCGCCTGCGCCGCACTCGCCGCCGCCGTGGTCCTCGGCCTCACCGCGACCGGGCCCGCCACCGCCGCCGACCGGGCACCGGCGGCCGTCGCCGACTCCCCCGGCCCCGATACCAAGGCGCTGCGGGCGGCGATCGCCGGGCTCCCGAACGCCGACGCGACCGCCGCGCTCGTCCGCGTCAGCGGCAACGAGGGCTCCTGGCGCGGGAGTTCGGGCGTCAGGGACATCAGGACCGGGCGCCCGGCCGACCCGAACGGCCGCTTCCGGGCGGGTTCCGTCACCAAGGTCGTGACGGCGGCCGTCGTCCTCCAGCTCGCCGCCGAGGGCGAGGTCGACCTGGACGCGCCCGTGCAGGACTATCTGCCGCAGGTGTTCGCGCCGAACGCGAAGGCCTTCGACAAGCCCATCTCCGTACGCCAGCTCCTCAACCACACCAGCGGGCTGAAGCCCGGCCGCGCGCTCGGCACGACCTTCGACGAGCTGTACGCGCACCGCTTCGACACGCTGACGCCGCAGGAGGTGGCCGCCACGTCCATCGCCAAGGGGCCCGCGCACGCCCCCGGTGCCGTCCAGGAGTACCTGGGCATCAACTACACCCTGCTCGGCCTGCTGATCGAGAAGGTCACGGGGCAGTCGTACGAGCACGAGGCCACCCGGCGCGTGCTGCGGCCCGCGGGCATGTGGCGCTCCTCCTTCCCCGGCACCGACCCGCGCGTCCACGGCCCGCACAACCGCGGCTACCAGGCCGTGCCCGCCCCCGGCGGCGGCACCCGGCTCGTCGACGTCACCGAGTGGAACCAGCGCGACCGCATGGCTGGCGGCGACCTGATCTCGACGACGGCCGACCTGGAGCGCCTGACGGTGGCCCTGTTCAAGGGCCGGATCGTGCCGCGCCCGCAGCTTGAGGAGATGTTCACCGTGCCGTCCGGCATCAAGGGCGCCACGATGAGCGCGGGGCTTCAGCGGTTCACGTACACGACGCCCGCCGGGGAGCGGAAGGAGCTGTGGCTGAAGACCGGCAGCCGCCACGGCTACAACTCGATCATCGCCGCCGACCGGAACCTGGACACCGTCCTCGTGTACTCGGTCAACTCCACCGACGCCAAGGGCGAGGAGATGAACGCCGTCGTCCAGCGCATCGTGACGGCGGCCCTCAAGGGCGGCACCCCCACCCGCCCCTGACCGGCCCGTCACCACGCGTCCCAGTGCAGCACCTCCGCGCGCGGCACCCGCCGGGCCGGGCGGAAGTCCGTGCCGAGGGTGTGCGCCACGGGGATCAGGGCCGCCTGCATCACCTCCCCGTAGGGGATGCCCAGGACGCGGGCGGCCGCCCGCTCGTTGGCCACGTTGCCGGTCGTCCAGACCGTGCCGAGGCCCCGGGCGCGCGCCGCGAGCATGAAGCTCCAGACGGCGGGCAGGATCGAGCCCCACGTGCCCGCCTGGTGCACCACCGGCGCGCCGTCGGTGCGCCCCTCGACGCACGGCACGACCAGGGCGGGGACCTCGTGCAGATGCCGGTGGAGGTGGGCGGCGCCGGAGAAGACCCGGTCCATGACGCCGGGCGCGACGTTCATCCGGCGTACGTCGCTCGCGCGCAGCGCCGGTGAGGCGCCGGGGTCCGCCACGCCCGCCCGCCAGGCGTCGGCGAGCGCGGCGCGCCGGTCCGGGTCGGTGACGACGACGAAGTGCCAGCGCTGCCGGTTGCGCCCGGTGGGCGCCTGCACCGCCAGGTCCACGCACTCCTCGAGGAGTTCACGGGCGACGGGGCGGGTGAGGTCCAGGCGGTGGCGCACCGCGCGGGTGGTGGACAGGAGCTGGTCGGAAGAGAGTCCGAGAGTCATGCGTTGACCCTCACGCGCGGCGGCGCGGGGCGGCAACGGGCCGCTTCCACTGGGTGGAATCCCCGAGGGGCGCGGGCTCACCGGGCGGCGCCCGCGCCCGCGTACGACGACGGCACGGCGGAAGGCGGGGACGGCATGGGGCAGAGCGTGGCGGGGCGGGTCCTGTCGGTCCTCGACGCGTTCGCGGACGCGCCCGGCACGCTGCGGCTCACCGATGTCGCGCGGCGCACGGGCCTGCCGCTGCCGACGGCGCTCAGGATGGTGCGGGAGCTGGTCGCGTGGGGCGGCCTGGAGCGGGCGTCCGACGGCTCGTACCGGCTCGGCACGCGCATGCGGGTGCTCGGCGAGGCGGCCCTGTGCCCGCGGGGGCTGCTCGCCGCGGCCCTGCCGTCGCTGCGGGCGCTGGCCGCGCGCACGGGCGGCCACGCGGACGTCGCGGTGGAGTCCGGGGGCGTCGCGCTGTTCCTGGTGAGCGGCGAGAAGCTGCCGCTGGGGGCGACGGCAGCGGGGAAGGTGCTGCTGGCTGCGGGCGCGAAGGGCGCGTTCGGCACGGTCCCTACGGTCCCCGGCACGATCCCGCCCGCTCCCGGTACGGCACCGCCCGCTCCCGGCACGGCATCCGGCGCCGCGGCCACCCTCGGCATGGCACCGCCCGCCGCGGCCACCCCCGGCACGGCATCAACCGCCGCAGCCGCCCCCGGCGCCCCAGCCACCCCATCCGCCCTGTCCGCCCTGTCCGCCCCAGCCACCCTCCTCCCCCGCTACACCCCCCGCACCGTGACCTCGCCCGCGCGCCTGGCCGCCCAGCTGGCCCGCGTCCGCGAGGACGGCATCGCGGCGGCCCACGAGGAGTACCGCCTGGGCGAACTGGCGTACGCGGCGCCGGTCGTCGACGCCACCGGCACCCCGTTCGCCGCCGTGTCCGTGACGGCCCGCACGGGCACGCCGCACGCGCGGCTCACCGCGGCCGTGCGGACGGCCGCGGCGGCGACGTCGGCGGCGTACGCGGCGGCGCTGGCGGCCGAGGCCAGGTGATCGCGCTCCGCGGGGGCGCGGGGCGGTGACGGCGCGCGGATCCGCCGCGGGGCGCGCCCAGCCGCGCCGCGGCCGCGGCGGCCCCGCCCCAGCAGCCCCCGAGAGCCCCTGGGCGGCCCGGCGGAGCGTCAGGCGTTGGTCCCGCCGTCCACCGTGAACTCCGCCCCCGTGACGGCCTTGCCGCCGGGCCCCACCAGGTGCGCCACCATGGCCGCGATGTCGTCGGGGGCGGCGTAGCGGCCGAGGGCGGACAGGCCGCGCTGGAAGTCCGCCGACTCGCCGTCGGCCGGGTTCATGTCCGTGTCCGTCGAGCCCGGGTTGACCAGGTTGACGGTGATGCCGCGCGGGCCCAGCTCCCGGGCGAGGCCCTTGGTGAAGCCGCTCAGGGCGGACTTGCTCATGCTGTACAGGACGATGCCCGGGAACGGCACGCGGTCCGCGAGGTTGGAGCCGATGCTCACGATGCGCCCGCCCTCGGGCAGGTGCGCGAGCGCGGCCTGCGCGCCCACGAAGGCGGCGCGCGCGTGGATGGCGAGCGCCCGGTCCAGCTCGTCGAGGGCGACCTCCTCGAACGGGCCGTGCGGGAAGATCCCCGCGTTGTTGACGAGGATGTCCAGGCGGCCCAGCTCGCGCGCGGCCCGCCCCACGGCCTCCCTGACCGCGTCGGCGTCGGCCGAGTCGGCCTGGATGGCCACGGCCCGCCGCCCGAGGGCCGTCACCTCGGCGGCCACGGCCTCCGCCTTCGCCTTCCCCGCCGCGCTCACATAGGTGAACGCCACATCCGCGCCGTCGCGCGCGAGCCGCTTCACGATCGCCGCCCCGATGCCCCGGCTGCCGCCCGTGACCAGCGCCGCCTTGCCCTGAAGGTCCGTCATCCCAACCCCAATGATCCGTCGGTGGTGTGCCGCCTCTATTTCTGTGCCGATCGGCACAGAATCGGCACGGAAACTTTCACACGGGCGCACCCCCACGTCAAGGCTTATATTTGTCGGTCACTACAGAAATTCGGTACGGACACGCGTCGCCAGCGAGTCGCTGCCGGGCCGAGAGACGAGACGAGGGAGGCGCGGCCATGGCCGGACGCGGACGCCCGCGCGGCTTCGACCGGACCGAGGCCCTGCGGCGGGCCATGGAGGTCTTCTGGCAGCAGGGGTACGAGGCGACGTCGATGACGGACCTCACCTCGGCCATGGGCATCGCCTCGCCCAGCCTGTACGCCGCGTTCGGCTCCAAGGAGCAGCTGTTCCGCGAGGCGGTGGCGCTGTACGCCACCACCGAGGGGTCGTACATGGCGGGCGCCTCCGACGAGGACACCACCGCGCGCGGTGCCGTCGAGGCGCTGCTGCGCGAGAAGGCCCGCGCCTACACCGAGCCCGGCAAGCCCCCCGGCTGCATGATCGTCCTGGCGGCGACCAACTGCTCGGCGCCCAACACCCCCGTGCAGCGGCACCTCGCCGAGCTGCGCGAGTCCGGCAGGGAGCTGCTGGTGCGCCGCCTGGAGCAGGGCGTCCGCGACGGCGACCTGCCCGAGGGCGCGGACGCCGCCGCCGTGGCCGACTTCTACTCGGCGGTACTCCACGGCATGTCGTTCCAGGCCCGCGACGGGGCCTCGCGCGCGGCCCTGGAGCAGGTGGCGGAGCGGGCGCTCGCCGCGTGGGACGTGGTGGTGGCCGCCCGCCCGTGACAGGGCGGACGCGGGCGACGGGCCTTTGGTCTACTGGGGTCGCCGCGCCCCCGAGGCCGTGCGGGGCGCGCCGCCCACCCGCGACGACAGGAGCCGACCGTGCCCGAGCAGGACACTCCCCGCGCCCCCATGACCGCCGAGGAGATCGAGGCGGCCACCGTCGGCGCCGCCCCGAAGCTCAACGGCCGGATCACGCTGCGGGAGTACGACCCGCGCTGGCCCGAGGCGTTCGCGCGCCAGGCCGCGCGGATGCGGGCGGCGCTCGGGGGCCTGGCCCACGGCGTCGAGCACGTCGGCTCGACGTCCGTGCCGGGCCTGCCCGCGAAGCCGATCATCGACATGCTCCTGACGGTCCCCGACTCCGGCGCCGAACCCGACTACCTCCCCGCCCTCGAAGGCCTCGGCTTCACCCTCGCCATCCGCGAGCCGGAGTGGTACGAGCACCGCGTCCTGCGCAAGCGCCTCACCGCCGCCGACGACGGCGCCGACTCCGTCAACCTGCACGTCCTGTCGGCGGGCTGCCCCGAAGCCGACCGCATGCTCCTGTTCCGCGACCACCTGCGCGCCCACGAGGACGACCGCGCGCTGTACGCCGCCACCAAGCGGGCACTGTCCGAGCGGACCTGGGAGTACGTCCAGAACTACGCCGACGCCAAGTCCGACGTCGTGGCGGCGATCCTTCAGCGGGCGGCGGGCGGCGGCCGCTGAGCCCTACAGGCCCACCAGCGCGTTCCACCGCCGGGCGAACTCCGGCCGCTCCTCGGGCGTGATGTCGCGCGCGATGGCGAGCCGCCCGCGCATCGCGTCGTCGGGGAAGACCAGCGGGTCCTCGGCGAGCGCGGCGAGTTCCCTGTCCTTGGCGGAGGCGAGGACGTCGCGGGCGGCGGGCACGGGGCAGACGTAGTTGACCCAGGCGGCGAGGCGCGCGGCGACCTCGGGCTCGTAGTAGTAGTCGATCAGGCGCTCGGCGTTGCGCTTGTGGCGGGCGAGGTTGGGGATCATCAGGGACTCGGCCCACAGCTCCGCGCCCTCCTCGGGGACGACGAACTCGATGTCCGGGTCGTCGGCCTTGAGCTGGATGACGTCGCCGCTGTAGGCCTGGCAGGCCAGGACGTCGCCGCTGGCGAGGTCCTTGATGTAGTCGTTGCCGGTGAAGCGGCGGATGTGGTGGCCGCGTACGTGCTTCTCCACCCGGTCGCACATCCGGTGGAAGTCGTCGGCGGTCCACTTACCGATGTCGACGCCGTCACCCTGCATCAGCAGCGCGAACGCCTCGTCGAGGCCGGACAGGAGCGTGACGCGGCCCTTCAGGTCGTCGGCCCACAGGTCGGACACGTGCCGGATCTCGCGGCCGAGCCTGCGCCTGTTGTACGCGATGCCGGTGATGCCGGACTGCCAGGGCACCGACGATCTGCGGCCCTCGTCGAAGTGCGGGGAGCGCAGCAGCGGGTCGAGGTGTCTGGCGACGTTCGGCTGGCGGGCGCGGTCCATCTCCTGGACCCAGCCGAGGCGGACGAAGCGCGCGCACATCCAGTCGCTGATGACGACGAGGTCCCGGCCGGTCTCCTGGTGGTTCATCAGGGAGGGGCTGATCTTGCCGAAGAACTCGTCGTTGTCGTTGATCTCCTCGGTGTAGCGGACGTCGATGCCGGTCCGCTTCTCGAAGGCGTCGAGGGTGGGCCGCCTGGTGCGGTCCTGGTCGTCGGTGTCGATGTACAGGGGCCAGTTGGCGAACGTCAGCTTCCGCTCGCGGCCGGAGCGGTCCTCGGCGGCGCGGTCGGAGGGCTCGATGTACGCGGCGGGCACCCCGCAGCCGGTCACGGCACCGAGGGCGCCGAGCGCCCCCGCCGCGCCGATGCCCTTGAGGAACGTACGACGACGTGCGGCAACTGTCATGCGCCCAGCCTCACTTCACCCACGAGGGGCGGGCAATGGACAAGGTGTCCACCGCCCGCCCCTCGGACGACTCAGAACGTCAGCCCCGCGCGGGGCTGAGGCGTCAGCCGATCGACGTCATCACGTGCTTGACGCGCGTGTAGTCGTCGAAGCCGTACGCCGAGAGGTCCTTGCCGTAGCCGGACTTCTTGAAGCCGCCGTGCGGCATCTCGGCGACCAGCGGGATGTGCGTGTTGATCCAGACGCAGCCGAAGTCCAGGGCCTTGGACATGCGCATGGCGCGGGCGTGGTCCTTGGTCCACACCGAGGAGGCGAGGGCGTACTCCACGCCGTTGGCGTAACTGACGGCCTGGGCCTCGTCGGTGAAGGACTGGACGGTGATGACCGGGCCGAAGACCTCCTTCTGGATGATCTCGTCGTCCTGCTTCAGGCCCGAGACCACGGTCGGGGCGTAGAAGTAGCCCTTCTCGCCGACGCGGTGGCCGCCCGCCTCGACCTTGGCGTGCGCGGGCAGGCGGTTGATGAAGCCCTCGACCTGGGCGAGCTGGTGGGGGTTGTTGAGCGGGCCGTACAGCACGTCCTCGTCGTCCGGCTGGCCGGTCTTGATGTCGGCGGCGGCCTTGGCGAGGGCGGTGACGAACTCGTCGTGGATGGACTCGTGGACGAGGACGCGGGTCGCGGCCGTACAGTCCTGGCCCGCGTTGAAGTACCCCGCCTCGGAGATGCCCGCGACGGCACCGGCGATGTCGGTGTCCTCGAAGACCACGACGGGCGCCTTGCCGCCCAGCTCCAGGTGCACCCGCTTGAGGTCCTTGGCCGCGGACTCGGCGACCTGCATGCCCGCGCGCACGGAGCCGGTGATGGAGGCCATCGCCGGGGTGGGGTGCTCGACCATCATGCGGCCCGTGTCGCGGTCGCCGGTGATGACGTTGAAGACGCCCTTCGGCACGATCGAGCCGATGATCTCGGCGATCAGGACCGTGGACGCGGGGGTGGTGTCGGACGGCTTCAGGACGACCGTGTTGCCCGCGGCGAGGGCCGGGGCGAACTTCCACACGGCCATCATCATCGGGTAGTTCCACGGCGCGACCTGCGCGCAGACACCGACCGGCTCGCGGCGGACGATGGAGGTCAGGCCCTCCATGTACTCACCGGCGGCGCGGCCCTCCAGCATGCGCGCGGCGCCCGCGAAGAACCGGATCTGGTCGACCATGGGCGGGATCTCTTCGGTGCGGGTCAGGCCGATCGGCTTGCCCGTGTTCTCCACCTCGGCGGCGATGAGTTCCTCGGCCCGCTCCTCGAACGCGTCGGCGATCTTCAGCAGGGCCTTCTGCCGCTCGGCGGGCACGAGGTCGCGCCAGGCCGGGAAGGCGTCGGCGGCGGCCTTCATGGCGGCGTCGACGTCGGCCTGCCCGGACAGCGGCGCTGTCGCGTACGCCTCACCGGTCGCCGGATTGATCACCTCGGTGGTCCGTCCGTCGGCCGCGTCCCGGAACTCCCCGTTGATGTAGTTGCGCAGACGGCGCAGCTCGGTGCTCACTTCCGGCCCTCCAGTCAGTGTCCAGTGGATGAGACACCCACCCTAGTCCGTACACCGACGCTTTCAACATACCCAGCCATCCACGACTGCGAAATCCGTGCTTCCACCACCCCTTGAGCAACGAATTTCATTGGTCAGCCCTTGCGAAACTGTCAAGACGTCGTGCACAGTGAAGACGTGGCCAGTCGAAGCGCAGACCCCAGCAGCCCCCGCGGACCCAGCGGCTCGCCGACGATCGACGCCGTCTCCCTGGCGATCATCGAGCAGCTCCAGGAGGACGGCCGCCGTCCGTACGCCGCGATCGGCAAGGCCGTCGGCCTCTCCGAGGCGGCCGTGCGCCAGCGCGTCCAGAAGCTCCTGGACCAGGGCGTGATGCAGATCGTCGCCGTCACGGACCCGCTCACCGTGGGCTTCCGGCGCCAGGCGATGGTCGGGATCAACGTGGAGGGCGACGTGGACCCGGTCGCCGACGCGGTCGCCGCGATGCCGGAGGCGGAGTACGTGGTCATGACCGCGGGCTCGCACGACCTGCTCGTGGAGATCGTCTGCGAGGACGACGACCACCTGCTCGATGTCATCAACAAGCGGATCCGCGCGCTCCCCGGCGTGCGCTCCACCGAGAGCTTCGTCTACCTCAAGCTGAAGAAGCAGACCTATATGTGGGGAACCCGATAGCCGTGAGCAAGGACCTCAGCAAGACCGCGTACGACCACCTGTGGATGCACTTCACGCGCATGTCGTCGTACGAGAACGCGCCCGTGCCCACCATCGTGCGCGGTGAGGGCACCTACATCTACGACGACCAGGGCAGGAAGTACCTCGACGGTCTCGCGGGCCTCTTCGTGGTCCAGGCCGGGCACGGCCGCCGCGAGCTGGCCGAGGTCGCCGCCAAGCAGGCCGCCGACCTGGCCTTCTTCCCCATCTGGTCGTACGCCCACCCGAGCGCCGTCGAGCTGGCGGAACGACTCGCCCACCACGCGCCCGGCGACCTGAACAAGGTCTTCTTCACCACCGGCGGCGGCGAGGCCGTCGAGACCGCCTGGAAGCTGGCGAAGCAGTACCACAAGCTCACCGGCAACCCCACGAAGTACAAGGTCATCTCCCGCGCGGTCGCCTACCACGGCACCCCGCAGGGCGCCCTGTCCATCACCGGCCTCCCGGCCCTCAAGGCCCCCTTCGAGCCGCTGGTCCCCGGCGCCCACAAGGTGCCGAACACCAACATCTACCGCGCCCCGATCCACGGCGACGACCCGGAGGCCTTCGGCCGCTGGGCCGCCGACCAGATCGAGCAGCAGATCCTCTTCGAGGGCCCGGAGACCGTCGCCGCGGTCTTCCTGGAGCCGGTGCAGAACGCGGGCGGCTGCTTCCCGCCCCCGCCGGGCTACTTCCAGCGGGTGCGCGAGATCTGCGACCAGTACGGCGTGCTGCTCGTCTCCGACGAGGTCATCTGCGCCTTCGGCCGCCTCGGCACGATGTTCGCCTGCGACAAGTTCGGCTACGTCCCCGACATCATCACCTGCGCCAAGGGCATGACCTCGGGCTACTCCCCCATCGGCGCCGCCATCGTCTCCGACCGCATCGCCGAGCCGTTCTACAAGGGCGACAACACCTTCCTGCACGGCTACACCTTCGGCGGCCACCCGGTCTCCGCCGCCGTCGGTCTCGCCAACCTCGACATCTTCGAGCGCGAGGGCCTCAACCAGCACGTCCTCGACAACGAGTCCGCCTTCCTGACGACCCTCCAGAAGCTGCACGACCTGCCGATCGTCGGCGACGTCCGCGGCAACGGCTTCTTCTACGGCATCGAGCTGGTGAAGGACAAGGCCACCAAGGAGTCCTTCACGGACGAGGAGTCGGAGCGCGTGCTCTACGGCTTCGTCTCCAAGAAGCTCTTCGAGTACGGCCTGTACTGCCGCGCCGACGACCGCGGTGACCCCGTCATCCAGCTCTCCCCGCCGCTGATCTCCGACCAGTCCACGTTCGACGAGATCGAGTCCATCGTCCGCCAGGTCCTGACGGAGGCCTGGACCAAGATCTGAGCCGGACCCCGGCGCGGCCCGGGTACGTCCATCCGAGTGAGATGGCCGTACCCGGGCCGCGTCCTTGTCCGGGGGCCCGCGCCGAATACCTACCGTGCCCAGTGACCGATCGGCCCGGCCTTCGTTCCCCCGTACGGGGGAAACAATCTGATCTGAACCGAGGTGTACGCCATGGTGGCCCCGCCGGACAACGACGTGCTGTGGGCACGTGCCCTGCACGTCACGCTCAACGGCACTCCCGCACTCACCGGCGTCTCGCTCGGTGTCCGCGAGGGCGAGATCCTCGCCGTCGGCGGCCCGCGCGGCAGCGGCAAGACGACCCTGCTGCGGTGCCTGTCCGGCCAGTTGGCGCCCGGTCAGGGCGAGGTGTGGTTCAACTCCACCCCCGTGCACACCATGGGCCCCCTCGTCCGCGAGCGGCTGCGGCGCGACCGGTTCGCCTGGATCGACCCCGAGCCCCACCTCGTGCCGGAGCTGACCGCCTGGGAGAACGCGGCGCTCGCCCTGCTCCTGCGCGGAGCCTCCCACCGCACCGCCAAGCGGGCCGCCCTGGAGTGGCTGGAGCGGCTCGACATCGGCGACTGCGCGCGGCGCCGCCCGCACGCGCTCACCAAGCCCGAGCGCCAGCGCGTCGCCGTCGCCCGCGCGCTCGCCGCGACGCCGTCCGTGCTGTTCGCGGACGAGCCCACCGCGCCCCTGCACCGCGCCGACCGCGCCCACGTCCTGCGCACCCTGACCACCGCCGCCCGCTCCCACGGCATCACGGTCGTCCTCGCCACCCACGACCCGGACGTCGCCGCCCTCGCCGACCGCACGGTGTCCCTGCTGGACGGGCGGCGGGTGAGCACGGTGCGGCTGCCGGAGGGGGCGCCGGTTCCGGAGGGGGCACCGGTTCCGGAGGGAGCGCGTACGGGTGGGGCCGCCGACGGGGGTGGGGCTGCCGGTGCGGGTGGCGGTGCCGGGGAGACCTCCGGAGCGAACGGCGCTGCTGGCGCGGGCGGGGCCGCCGCCTCCGCTGGCAGGGCCCCCGCCACGGACAGCACGACGCGGGCGGAGGGCGCCACCCGTACGGAAGGCGCCACCCAGGCAGACGGCGCCCCACGGGCAGACGGCGTCCCCCGAGCAGAGGGCGCACCCCGAGCAGAGGGCGCCCCCCGGGCCGAGGGCGCCACCCCGGCAGACGGCGACGCCGCCAGCGTGGGTGCCGACCACGCGAACGGCTCCGGTGCGGAAGGTCGGGCCGCGTGCTCGCTCTCCGTCTAGCCCGCGGCGCCCACCCGCTCGTCCTGCTGCGCCGCCTGCTGGTGGCCGCGGCCTCGGCCGGGACCGGGTTCCTGTTCCTGTGCGCGCTCGGCTACGCGCTGGGCCACCCCGCGTCCACCGGCGCGGCGGTCCGCCTCGCCTGGTGCGCGCTGCCGCTCGCCGCGACCGTCTACTTCGCGGTCGCCGTGGCCCGTACCGACCCCGGCACCCGGCCGCGCCCCGGCCTCGCCGCGATCGGCCTCGGCCCCGGCAGGCTCATGGCCGTCTCCGCCACAACCACCGCCGTGGCGTGCACGCTCGGCTCCATGGTGGCGCTGCTGTTCTTCCTGCACCTGCGCGGCGACCTCACCGGCCTGCCGTTCGACGGCGCCGCCGCCGAACTCCTCGCCGCCGACCGGCCGCTGCCGCTCGCCGCCGCGCTCACGCTGCTCGCCCTCGTCCCACTGGTGGCGTCCGTGGCGACCGCGCTGGCCCTGCGCCCGCGCCCGGCCAGGCCCGGCAGGGCCCACGACGACGAGGCACCGGCCCCGTCGCCCGCGCCGGGCGGCCTCCCCTGGGGCATCGCGCTGCTCGCGGCCGGACTCGCCGTGGAGATGTACGCGGGCCGGGCCGACGCCGCCTCCGGCCCCCGCATGCCGGGCGGCGTCGCGGGCGGCCCCGGGGGCGTCCTCGTCGGCTGGGCGCTGACCGCCGTGGGCCTCGCGGTCACCGGCCCCGGGCTCACCTACGTGTGCGGGCGCGTCCTGCAAGCCGTACGCCCCGGGGCGATGCGCCTGCTCGCCGGGCGGGTCCTGATGCAGGAGGCCCGGCGGATCGGCCAGCCGCTCGGGGTGGTGTGCGCGGTGGCGTCGGGCGCGTACGCGGCGAGCACCCTGTACGCCACGGACACCGGCGCGCACGTCGGCCCGCTCACCACGCTCGGCGCCCTCGTCGTCGCGGGCTGCGCCGTCCTCACCCTGGCGACCGCCACCGCCGAGGCCCACCGCACCCGCACCACCACGGCGGCGGCGCTGCGCCGCCTGGGCGCCCCCCTGACCCTGCTGCGCGGCGCGGCCACCCTGCGGGCCGCGGCGCTCCTGGCCCTGTTCACCCCCCTGACCTGGACGGTCGCCCACCTGGCGGCGACTCCCCTGGCCACCTGAGCCGGGAAAGGGGCGGGCCTGGGGCGCCCCCGCGAGGGCCCCGCCCACCCCGCCGGAAGTTTTTCCGCCGCCCAGCGATGAGTTCCGAACCCGCCGTCCGTCTACCCCTGCGTAAGCACACGGCACACACCGCACAGCACCCACCACGCAGGAGCCCACCATGAGCCAGCAGATGATCTTCGTGAACCTGCCCGTCAGCGACGTCGCCGCCTCCAAGGCGTTCTTCTCCGCCCTCGGCTACACCATCAACCCCCAGTTCTCCACGGACGACGCCGCCTGCGTGGCGATCAGCGACACGATCGTCGCGATGATGCTGAGCAGGAAGCACTACGAGGAGTTCACGACGAAGCAGATCGCCGACGCGACGAAGACCAGCGAGGTCCTGCTGTGTCTGAGCGCGGAGAGCCGCGAGAAGGTCGACGAGCTGGTCGACAAGGCGCTCGCGGCGGGCGCCACGGCGGGCCGCACCCAGGACTACGGCTTCATGTACGGCCGGGCGTTCGACGACCTGGACGGCCACACCTGGGAAATCATGTGGATGGACCCGACCCAGGCCGAGGGCTGACCCAGGCCGAGGGCTGACCGGCCCGCCCCGACCGCCCCGCTCGGACCACCCCGCTCCCGCCCGATGCCTAGCATGGGCGGATGCGCCCCTCCGAAGCGACCGCAGCGCACGAAGCGTCCGAGGCATCGGCCCGCCGCCACCACGCCGACCGCGAGATCGAGACGCTCGCCGAGTTCGACGAGGTCGTCGCCCGCGACGGCTCACTCGCCGGACACCGCGTCCAGGCGGTCGACCTGACGGCCCGTACGGACGTCCTGCGCACCGTGGACACCACGGACGCCGTGTTCCTCGGCTGCCCCATGGCGGAGGAGGCCGCCGCCCGCGTGCGGGCCACCGGCGCGCTGGTCTTCCCGCCCGTGCCGGGCCTCCCGTTCGACCCCTACCGCGCGCTGCTCTACGCCCCCGAGGACCTGTACGCGGGCCTGTCCGACGGTGGGTACGAGGCGACGCCGGACGCCCGCGCGTACGCCTGGTTCCAGCGCACCAAGGCCGACGGCGACGTCTTCGCCTCGATGCTGCGCGCCGTGCACGACGACGCCGTGTCGGACGCCCTCGACGAACTCCTCCTCGGGCAGCGGGTGGTGGGCGTCATGGGCGGCCACGCCCTCAGCCGGGGCTCGGCGGAGTACGCGAGCGCGGCCCGGCTCGGCCGCGCCCTCACCCGGGCCGGTCTCACGGTCGCGACCGGCGGCGGCCCCGGCGCGATGGAGGCCGCGAACCTCGGGGCGTACGCGGCCGTGTACGACGACGACATGCTGGACGGCGCGCTCGGACTCCTCGCCCAAGCGCCGTCGTTCGCGCCGTCGGTGACGGACTGGGCGCGGGCCGCCTTCGCGGTGCGGGAGCGGTGGCCGTCCGGAGGGACCTCGGTGGGCATCCCCACGTGGTTCTACGGCCATGAGCCGCCGAACGCGTTCGCCTCGCACCTCGCGAAGTACTTCGCCAACGCCACCCGCGAGGACGGCCTCCTGGCCCGCTCGAACGCGGGAGTCGTCTTCCTGCCGGGCGCGGCGGGCACCGTCCAGGAGATCTTCGACAACGCGACCCCCAACTACTACGAGTCGCGCGGCAAGCCCACCCCCATGGTCCTGGTGGACCACGACCACTGGACGGTCCGCTACCCGGCCTGGCCCCTGCTTCAGTCCCTCGCGGCGGGCCGGGCGATGTCCACGCGCATCGCCCTGGTCCCCACCCCGGAAGCCGCCGCGACCGCCCTGCTGGACCTCGCCGACTAGCCCCTGGCGGCCGCCCCCCGCAGCCCTGGGCCGTGCCCACCCAAGCCGCCGAGCGCGCCCGGCGCCCGCCCCACCGCCGGGCCCCCGGGCCAGCGTCCGTACCCCCGTCACCCGAACGAGGCCCGCTCCAGCCAGAACTCCAGCAGCCCCCGGTCCCCGTCCACCTCGACCCGCCCCTCGGCCAGCCCCCGCCGCCGGTAGAAGGCGAGCAGCACCTCCGTCATGGGCCCCCGCAGCACCACGTCCCCCGCCGCGTCCCCCGCCAGGTCCCCTGCCGCGTCCCCCGCCCGCCGCCAGGCGACCCCGTCGGGCCCGAGCGTCACGGCCCAGTCGGCCCCCAGCCCGGGGTCCGTGTCGGTGGCGCGCAGCCGCAGCACGCGCCCGTCCCCGACCAGCCCCCGCGCCTGCTCGGCCCGCAGCACGTGCTGGACGTAGTGCACGATCTCCAGCCACTCGTCGAGCGCGTCGGCGCCGACCTCCGGGGCGAGCGCGTACGGCGCCCCCACGGCGATGGCCGCGTCCGCCCGGTGGATGGCCACCTCGTGCGTCATCCGCCGCGCCCAGAACCCGGCGGTGGCCTGCCCCGCCCACGACCACACGGGCGTATCGGCACCGGCCGCCCCGGCCGTCTCGGCGAACATCGCGGCGGTGTCGGCGAGCCACGCGTCGAGCGCGGCCGGGTCGTCGCCCTCGGGACCGGTGAAGCCGGGCACGTCGGCGTCGGGGATGTGCGCCGTGGCCCGCGTCCGCACGTGCAGTTCCACGGTGCGCACCGCCCCGCCCACGTGCCGCACCAGCTGGTCCAGGGTCCAGTCGGGGCAGGTCGGCACGGTCACCGACAGGTCCGCCCCGCGCAGGACCGCCCGCAGGCCCTCCAACTGGCCGGGGACTTCGGCGCAGTAGCGCTCGTACGGCAGAGTCGACATGCCCCGAGGTTAGGGCGTGCCGGGCCGCCGGAGAACGACGATGTCCTCCGCCGTGAAGCGCACGCCGACGCTCTGCCCCTCCGCGGGCGCCTCGCGCAGTCCGCACGCCGCCTCCAGCAGCGGTCCGCCACCCACGGGCTCCAGGCGCACGGCGACGTGCGTGCCCCGGAACGTGCGCCCCGTCACCACGCACGCGAGCCCCTCGCCCGCCCCCGCCACGCGCACCCCGGCGGGCCGCACCAGGATCCGGCACCGCCCGTCGGCCGTCCCGTCCGGCACGGGGAGCGGGCCCCAGGGCGTGTCCGCGCGCCCGCCGGTGACGGTCGCGTCGACGACGTTCTCGAAGCCGAGGAAGCGCGCCACGAACTCGTCGGCGGGCTCGCGCCACACCTCAAGGGGCGTGCCCGACTGGGCGATCTTCCCGTCCCGCATCACCACGACCCGGTCGGCGAGCGCGAAGGCCTCGCCCTGGTCGTGCGTCACCGCGAGCACGGTGGTGCCCAACTCCTGGAAGAGTTCCCGCAGTTCGGCCACCAGGCGCTCGCGGAGGGAGCGGTCGAGCTGGCCCAGCGGCTCGTCGAGCATCAGCAGCCTCGGCCGGGGGGCGAGCGCCCGGGCGAGCGCCACGCGCTGCTGTTCGCCGCCCGACAGGGAGGCCACCGCCCGCTTCTGGGCGCCCGGGAGCCCGACGAGGTCGAGGAGTTCCGCGACGCGCGGGGCCTGCTCGGCGCGGGGGACGCCGTGCATGCGCAGGCCGAAGCCGATGTTGCCCGCGACGTCCCGCTGCGGGAACAGCTGGTGGTCCTGGAACATCAGGCCCACGCCCCGCTTGTGCGGGGGCACGCCGCGCTGGTCGCGCCCGCCGAGCAGCACCCGGCCGCCGTCGAGGGGCTGGAGCCCGGCGACGGCGCGCAGCAGCGTGGACTTGCCGCTGCCGCTCGGCCCGAGCACGCAGACGATCTCGTGCTCGGCGACGTCGAGGCCGACGCCGTCCAGGGCCGGGCGCGCGGACCGCGCGCCGAAGCGCACCGTGGCGCCCTCGATCCGCAGCAGCGCCTCAGGGGACGCGGCGGACCGGGCGCCCGCGACCGCCTCTTCGGGGGCGGCGGTCCTGGCCCCGGCGTGCGCGCCGGGCTCGGCGGCGGTCATCAGAACTCTCCCGTCGTACGGTCCGTGCGCAGCCGCTCAAGCAGGACGAGGGCCACCGCGCACACCACCATCAGAATCGTCGACAGGGCCATCGCCTGCCCGTAGTTGAGGTCGCCGGGCCGTCCCAGCAGTCGCGCGACGGCCACCGGCAGCGTCGGGTTGTCGGGCCGCGCGATGAACACAGTGGCGCCGAACTCGCCGAGCGACACCGCGAACGCGAACCCGGCCGCGATCAGCAGCGCCCGCCGCACCATCGGCAGGTCCACCTCCCGCCACACCCGCAGCGGCGAGGCCCCGAGCACGGCCGCCGCCTCCCGCAGCCGCCCGTCCACCGCGCGCAGCACCGGCAGCATGGTGCGCACCACGAACGGCACGCCGACCAGGGCCTGGGCGAGCGGCACGATGATCCACGAGGCCCGCAGGTCGAGCGGCGGCTCGTCCAGGGTGATCAGGAAGCCGAAGCCGACCGTCACCGCCGACACCCCGAGCGGCAGCATCAGGAGCGCGTCGAAGCCGCGTACGAGCCGTCCCGCGCGCCGGGTGAGCGCGGCGGCGGCGAGCCCGCCGACGACGACCGCGATGACCGTGGCCACGGCCGCGTACCGCAGCGAGTTGCCGACGGCGTCGATGGGCGGCACCAGGAACGCCCCGCTCTCCGCCGAGCCCAGCTCCCGGAAGTAGTCGAGGCCGTAGCCGCCGGGGGCGTCCAGGGAGCGCTCGATCAGCACCCCGAGCGGCAGCAGCACCAGCACGACGATCGTGGCGAGGACGAAGGCGAGCAGCCCCCACTGCCCGGCGCCGCTCGGCCGCCGCGCGGTCCGCGAGGCGTCGACGAGCCGCAGCGCGGTCTCCCGCCGCCGCACCGTCCACGCGTGCACGGCGAGCACCGCCCCGACCGCCGCGAACTGCACGAGCGTGAGCACGGCGGCGGTCGGCAGGTCCAGGAGCTGCGCGGTCTGCCGGTAGATCTCCACTTCGAGCGTGGCGAACGTCGGCCCGCCGAGGATCTGCACCACGCCGAAGGAGGTGAAGGTGAACAGGAACACCATGAGGGCCGCGGCGGCGACGGCCGGGCCGAGCGCGGGCAGCGTCACCGTGCGCCAGGCGGTCAGCCGGGAGGCGCCGAGCATCCGCGCGGCCTCCTCCTGGCGCGGGTCGAGCTGGGACCACAGGCCGCCCACGGTCCGTACGACGACGGCGTAGTTGAAGAAGACGTGCGCCAGCAGGATCGCCCACACCGTGGTGTCCAGGCGCACGCCCCACACCTCGTCGAGCAGTCCGCCGCGGCCGAGGAGCGCGAGGAAGGCCGTGCCGACGACGACGGTCGGCAACACGAACGGCACGGTGACGACGGCCCGCAGCAGCTGCTTGCCGGGGAAGCGGAAGCGCGCGAAGACGTACGCGCCGGGCAGCGCGAGCGCCAGCGTGAGCGCGGTCGAGGCGAGCGCCTGCCAGGTGGTGAACCACAGCACGTGCCGGACGCCCGCGTCGCCGAGCACGTCGGCGATCCGCCCGAACTGCCACTGGCCGCCCGCCTTCAGGCCGCGCGCGACGATCGCCGCCACCGGGTAGGCGAAGAAGGTCCCGAAGAACGCGACGGGCACGGCCATCAGGCCGAGCCGCGCCGCGCTGCCCCGGGAGAGCCCCGGCGGGCGGGCGCCCCGCCCGCCGGGGACTTCGCGTCAGCCGCTTCCGCTACTTCAGTACGAGCGAGGTCCACGTCTTGACCCACGCGTCACGGTTGTCGGCGATCTTCTTCGGGTCCATCGTCTCGGGCTTGTCGACCTCGACGCCGTACTCGCGGAACACCTTCGGCACCTGCGCGGCCTCCCGCACCGGGTTCACGAACATCTGCAGCGGCATGTCGTCCTGGAACCGCTTGCTGGAGAGGAAGTCCAGCAGTGCCTTGCCGCCCTTGGGGTTGTCCGCGTTGCTGAGCAGGCCCGCGTACTCGATCTGCCGGAAGCAGGTGCCGGTCGCGACGCCGGTCGGGGCCTCCTTGGGCTTCTTCTTGGCGTAGATGACCTCGACGGGCGGCGAGGAGGCGTACGAGACGACGAGCGGCCTGTCGCCCTTGGCCTTCTTTCCGCCCGCCGAACCGGAGAACTCCTGGTCGTAGGCCTGCGTCCAGCCGTCGACGACCTTGACGCCGTTGGCCTTGAGCTTCTTCCAGTAGTCCTGCCAGCCGTCGTCGCCGTACTTGGCGGCCGTGCCGAGCAGGAAGCCGAGGCCGGGCGACGAGGTCGACGCGTTCTCGGTGACCAGGAGGTTCTTGTACTGCGGCTTGATCAGGTCGTCGAGGGTCTTCGGCGGCGCCAGCTTCTTGTCGGCGAAGTACTGCTTGTCGTAGTTGACGCAGATGTCGCCGGTGTCGACGGGCGTCACGCGCTTCTCGCCCTTGGGCAGCCGGTACTCCGGCAGCACGAGGGACGCGTCGCTGGCCACGTGCGGCTGGAACAGCCCGTTGTCCAGGGCGCGCGAGAGGAGCGTGTTGTCGACGCCGAAGAACACGTCGCCCTGCGGGTTGTCCTTGGAGAGGATCGCCTTGTTGACGGCGGCCCCGGCGTCCCCGTCCTTGAGGACGCGGACCTTGTACCCGGAGCGCTTCTCGAAGGCCCTGAGGACGTCCTTGGAGACGTTGAACGACTCGTGCGTGACGAGCGTGACGCTCTTGGAGTCCTTGCCGGACCCGCTGTCGCCGGAGCCGCAGGCGCTGACGGCGACGAGCCCGGCGACGACCGCGGCCGCGGTGGCCGAGGCCCGCTTGGTGATGCTCACTGGTTGATTCCTCCTGGAGTGGACCAGGAAGAGACGCGGCCCCGCCCGGGACCGTGGATCCGGTGCCGGGCAGGGCGCAACAGCTTGAGTGAAGACCGAACTTCCTACCCGGAATGACCCGGGCGAGGTTCAGAGGGTCTGCGGCCACCCGTGTCGGATGCCGCACTCTCAGCGCTGTGGCGCTCCCCTGTCGGAATATGCAGATGTCGGAACGTGCGGGTATGGGAACGTGCGGGTACGTGCGGACATCGGACGGTGCGGACGCCCGTACGCAGGCGGGTGTACGCAGATGTCCGTACGCCCGCCCAGACTACCTCTCGGCCGCCGCGAGCTGCCCGCACGCCCCGTCGATCTCCTGGCCACGGGTGTCACGGATCGTGACCGGCACGCCGTGGGCGGCGATGGCCTCCACGAACGCCTTCTCGTCCTCGGGGCGGGAGGCGGTCCACTTGGAGCCGGGCGTGGGGTTCAGCGGGATCAGGTTGACGTGCACCGGCTTGCCCTTGAGCAGGCGGCCGAGGCGGTCGCCGCGCCAGGCGTGGTCGTTGATGTCGCGGATCAGCGCGTACTCGATGGACAGGCGCCGCCCGGACTTGGCCGCGTACTCCCATCCGGCGTCGAGGACCTCGCGGACCTTCCAGCGCGTGTTGACCGGCACCAGGGTGTCGCGCAGCTCGTCGTCCGGGGCGTGCAGCGAGATCGCCAGGCGGCACTTGAAGCCCTCGTCGGCGAACCGATGGATGGCGGGCACCAGCCCGACCGTCGAGACCGTGATGCCGCGCTGCGAAAGGCTGAGGCCGTCGGGCTCGGGATCGGTGAGGCGGCGGATGGCGCCGACCACCCTGTTGTAGTTCGCCAGGGGCTCGCCCATGCCCATGAAGACGATATTGCTCAGCCGGGCCGGACCGCCCGGGATCTCGCCGTCCCTGAGGGCGCGCATGCCGTCCACGATCTGGTGCACGATCTCGGCCGTGGACAGGTTCCGGTCCAGGCCCGCCTGGCCGGTGGCGCAGAACGGGCAGTTCATGCCGCAGCCCGCCTGGGAGCTGATGCACATGGTCACCCGGTCCGGATACCGCATCAGGACGGACTCGACGAGCGTGCCGTCGAACAGGCGCCACAGGGTCTTGCGGGTGGTGTCGTCGTCACAGCTGATGTGCCGCACGACCGACATCAGCTCCGGCAGCAGCGCCTCCTGGAGCTTGCCGCGCGCACCGGCCGGGATGTCCGTCCACTGCTCGGGGTCGTGCGCGTACCGCGCGAAGTAGTGCTGCGAGAGCTGCTTGGCGCGGAACGGCTTCTCGCCGACGGCGGCGACGGCCTCCTTGCGCTCGGCGGGCGAGAGGTCGGCGAGATGCCGCGGCGGCTTCTTGGCTCCGCGGGGGGCGACGAAAGTGAGTTCTCCGGGCTTGGGCATGGTGACTCCATTGTCCCAGAGATACGACGAGAGGCCCGCCGCCTGTGGACAACGGGCCCCTCACCAACGAAACCGCAGGTCAGCGGGTGCGCTCGCCTCGTACCAGTGGCTGCGCTCACCTCGTACCAGTGGCTGCGCTCACCCCGACCCGACGAACACCACGAGCAGCAGCCACACCACGGGCGCCGTGGGCAGCAGCGAGTCCAGGCGGTCCATGATGCCGCCGTGGCCCGGGAGCAGCGTGCCCATGTCCTTGATGCCGAGGTCGCGCTTGATCATGGACTCGCCGAGGTCGCCGAGCGTCGCGCTCGCCGCCACCGCGAGGCCGAGCAGCAGCCCCTGCCACCACTGGCCGTCGTCGATCATGAAGTGCATGCACAGCGCGCCCGCCCCCATGGCGAACGCCACCGCCCCGAGCAGGCCCTCGCGGGTCTTGCCGGGGCTGATGCGCGGCGCCAGCTTGTGCTTGCCGAAGCGCCAGCCGACCGCGTACGCGCCGGTGTCGCTGACCACGGTCAGGACGAGGAAGGTGAGCACCCGCTGCGGGCCGTCGTCGGCGGTGAGCATCAGCGCCACGAAGGTGGCGAGGAACGGCACGTAGAAGGCGGCGAAGACGCCCGCCGTGACGTCCTTGAGATAGCCCTCGGGCGGCTCCGTCATCCGCCAGACGAGTACCGCGAGCGCGGTGAGCGCCATCGCGACCCAGGCGCCCTCGGCCCCGCGCACGTACCCCGCGACGACCATCGCCGCGCCGCCCACCGCGAGCGGCACCAGCGGCGCCTTGATGGCCTTGCGCTCCTGGAGGCGGGAGGTCAGCTCCCACAGGCCGACCACGACGGCGACCGCTATGACGCCGACGAACACCGCCTTCTTGATGAACAGGGAGGCGACGATCACCGCCCCGAGCCCCACGCCCACGCCTATGGCCGCCCCCAGGTCGCGGCCCGCGCTCTTCTTCTGCGGGGCGGAGGGCTGTGGTGCGCCGGACATGGGCTCCTGCGGCTGGTGCGGGGGCTGTGCGGGCTCCTCACGGAACAGGGGGCCGCTCGGCTGAGCAGCCCCCCGGTCGTCGTCCTGGTGTCCGCCGCTCGCGGCTACGTCGGGAACGATGGGCATGGGCTGAGTCTCTGATGGATTCAGGGCATGCGCATCGCGTACGGGACCCACCGGGGCAGCACCCTGGACCGGTCCCGGGTCGGATGCCCCCCAGTACCCGGCTCTGGACGGCGCCCCCCAGGAAGTGTCGTTCACGGAATCGGATTCCTCAGGCCTAGTTCAGACGTCGCTCGACTCGGCAGACCGCGACGGGTCAGACTTCGAGCAGCTCGGCTTCCTTGTGCTTGAGCAGCTCGTCGACCTGGGCGACGTACTTCGAGGTGAGGTCGTCGAGGTCCTTCTCGGCGCGGCGGCCCTCGTCCTCGCCGATGTCGCCGTCCTTGACCGCCTTGTCGAGGGCGTCCTTGGCCTTGCGGCGCACCGAGCGGATCGACACCTTCGAGTCCTCGGCCTTGCCCTTGGCGACCTTGATGTACTCGCGGCGGCGCTCCTCGGTCAGCTCGGGGAACGTCACCCGGATGATGTTCCCGTCGTTGCTCGGGTTGACGCCGAGGTCGGAGTCGCGGATCGCCTGCTCGATGTTGCGCAGGGCCGTCTTGTCGAACGGGGTCACCACCGCCATCCGCGGCTCCGGCACCGAGAACGAGGCGAGCTGGTTGATCGGCGTCAGCGCGCCGTAGTAGTCGGCCACGATCTTGTTGAACATCGCCGGGTGCGCACGGCCGGTGCGGATCGCGGCGAAGTCCTCCTTGGCGACCACGACGGCCTTCTCCATCTTCTCCTCGGCTTCGAGGAGGGTCTCTTCGATCACCACTTGCTCCTGCGTGTCTTGAGTGGGCCCGGCTTCCACGGATCGGCCGGCTGCGTCGCGTCTCTTTCCTGCACGGTGTCCGACCGGCAGGGCTTTGTCCATCCCTCGGAGGGCCCTCCAGGGGCCCCGCAGAGCCTCCCGGAGCCTCCCGGAGCGCCGCGGCTCGCGCTCCGCGAGGAACGACCTCGGCTCAGGCGCGGGTGTCCTGGTCGCCGACGAGTGTGCCGATCTTCTCACCCTTGACCGCCCGGGCGATATTGCCCTCCGCGAGCAGTTCGAAGACGAGGATGGGGAGCTTGTTGTCCCGGCACAGGGTGATGGCGGTGGCATCGGCGACCTTCAGGTCCCGGGTGATGACCTCGCCGTACCCGAGGGAGTCGAACTTCACCGCGTCCGGGTTCGCCTTGGGGTCGGAGTCGTAGACCCCGTCGACGCCGTTCTTGCCCATGAGCAGGGCCTCGGCGTCGATCTCCAGGGCGCGCTGGGCCGCGGTGGTGTCGGTGGAGAAGTACGGCATGCCCATGCCCGCGCCGAAGATCACGACGCGGCCCTTCTCCAGGTGGCGCACGGCGCGCAGCGGGATGTACGGCTCGGCGACCTGCCCCATGGTGATGGCGGTCTGCACGCGGCAGTCGATGCCCTCCTTCTCCAGGAAGTCCTGGAGCGCGAGGCAGTTCATGACCGTGCCGAGCATGCCCATGTAGTCCGAGCGGGCGCGGTCCATGCCGCGCTGCTGGAGTTCGGCGCCGCGGAAGAAGTTGCCGCCGCCGATGACGACGGCGATCTGCGCGCCGTCGCGCACGACGGCCGCGATCTCCCGGGCGATCTTGTGCACCACGTCGGGGTCGACGCCGAGTCCGCCGCCTCCGGCGAACGCCTCGCCGGACAGCTTCAGCAGGAAGCGCCCGGCCACTTTGCCGTCGTCACTCTTGGTGTCGGCCTTGGTCATGGTGTTCTCCTTGTGGTGCACATACGAAGAGGCCATTGCCGGTGGGGTGGTGTGCATCCCATGCGCGGCAATGGCCTCCTCGTCAGATCTTGCGGTCGTCCGTCGCGTGCGCGTGCGCGCAGCGGTCGCGTACATCGGTCGGTACGCGTCGACCGCGGTCGACCCTAGCGGGGTCTACCGGCGATCGTGGGACGGACTCAGATGCCGACCTTGATGCGCGAGAAGCGCTTCAGGGTGACACCGGCCTCCTGGAGGACCTTCTCGACGGACTTCTTGTTGTCGAGCGCGTACGGCTGGCCCAGAAGGGTGGCGTCCTTGAAGAAGCCGTTGAGGCGACCCTCGACGATCTTCGGCAGGGCGGCCTCGGGCTTGCCCTCGGCGCGGGTGGTCTCCTCGGCGACGCGGCGCTCGGCCTCGACGACCTCGGCCGGGACGTCGTCCTTGGAGAGGTACTTCGGGGCGAAGGCGGCGATGTGCTGGGCGACGCCCTTGGCGACCTCGGCGTTCGGCTTGTCCAGCTCGACCAGGACACCGATCTGCGGGGGCAGGTCGGGCATGGTGCGGTGCATGTACGCGGTCACATAGCCGTCGGAGAACTGCGCGAAGCGGTCCAGGACGATCTTCTCGCCGAGGTTGGCGTTGGCCTCGTCGACGAACGCCTGGACGGTCTTGCCGGGCTCGATCTCGGAGGCGAGCAGCGCCTCGATGTCGGCCGGGCTGGTCTTGGCGACGTGCGCGGCGATGGCGGCCGCGACGGCCTGGAACTTCTCGCCCTTGGCGACGAAGTCCGTCTCGCACTTCAGCTCGACGATGACACCGGTGGTGTTGTCGTCGGCGATCAGGGAGACGATCGCGCCGTTCTCGGCGGAGCGGCCCTCGCGCTTGGCGACGCCCTTCTGGCCCTTGATGCGCAGCGCCTCGACGGCCTTGTCGACGTTGCCGTCGGCCTCGTCGAGCGCCTTCTTGCAGTCCATCATGCCGGCGCCCGTGAGCTCACGGAGCTTCTTGACGTCAGCGGCGGTGTAGTTCGCCATGATTCTCGGAAGTCTTTCTCGCAGTCGAAGATCTACGGGTGAACGGCGGGGGCCGCGCGTGTGGCGCGGGCCCCCGCCGTCAGCAGCAGGTGCTGCCCGGGCTGGCGCGTCAGGCCTGCTCGGCGTCCGCGGCCGGAGCCTCGGCGGCCTTCTCCTCGGCCTTGGGGGCCTCGGCGTCGGCCTTCTCGGCGTCCGCCTTCTTCTCGCCCTCGAGCAGGTCGCGCTCCCACTCGGCGAGCGGCTCGCCAGCGGCCTTCTCGCCCGGCTTCGCGTCACCGGCGGCCACGCCGGAGCGGGCGATGAGGCCCTCGGCGACGGCGTCGGCGATCACGCGGGTGAGCAGGGTGACGGAGCGGATCGCGTCGTCGTTGCCCGGGATCTTGTAGTCGACCTCGTCGGGGTCGCAGTTGGTGTCGAGGATGGCGACGACCGGGATGTTGAGCTTCCGGGCCTCGCCGACCGCGATGTGCTCCTTCTTGGTGTCCACGATCCAGACGGCGCTGGGCACCTTCTGCATCTCGCGGATACCGCCGAGGGTCTTCTCCAGCTTGGCCTTCTCGCGGGAGAGGACCAGCAGCTCCTTCTTGGTGAGGCCGGAGGCGGCCACGTCCTCGAAGTCGATGGCCTCAAGCTCCTTGAGGCGCTGCAGGCGCTTGTAGACGGTCGAGAAGTTGGTGAGCATGCCGCCCAGCCAGCGCTGGTTGACGTAGGGCATGCCGACGCGGGTGGCCTGCTCGGCGATGGCCTCCTGCGCCTGCTTCTTCGTGCCGACGAACATGACCGTGCCGCCGTGGGCGACGGTCTCCTTGACGAACTCGTAGGCGCGGTCGATGTACGACAGCGACTGGAGCAGGTCGATGATGTAGATGCCGTTGCGCTCGGTGAAGATGAAGCGCTTCATCTTCGGGTTCCAACGGCGGGTCTGGTGACCGAAGTGGACGCCGCTCTCCAGCAGCTCCCGCATCGTGACGACGGCCATGGCCGTACTCCTTGGTGTTTTCTCGGTTGTTTCCTGACGCCCGGCCTAGCGCCGTGCCACGCACTCGCGTGCGGGACCGAAAGGCGCTGACACCGTCGGCTGCGAGAGCCCGGTGCGGGGCGTGCGAAGTCGACCCGGTGACCCGGATCGCCACATGAAGTGTACGGGACCCGCGAGGCAGCGGGTGACGCCGCTGTCCACAACCGGCTGGTAGTCCACAGTTCCCGGCCATGATCCACGCGGAACGGGGGCGACGCGGGACGGTTTGTCGCATGACGTGTACGAGTGTGACGCGCGGTGCGCGCGGGGGTGGTCCGGGGAACGTGCGGGGCCGGGAGCGCCTTGGGCGCCTTGGGCGCTTGGGCCGCTTGGGGCGCTTGGGCCGCTGGGGGTGGCCGGGGCGCGCGGTGGCGGCGACGGCTCTGCTCCTGGCGGTGCTGCTCCTGGCGGGCGCGGTGCCGATCGGTCCGGTGGGGGCGGCGGTGGGGCCCGCCCCGCCGCCGGTGCCCGCGGTGGGCGGCGCCTGGCCGGTGGGTCCGGTGGGTCCGGTGGGGTCGCGCCCGGTGGTCCTGCGGGGCTGGGAGCCCCCGGCGTCGGCGTACGGCCCCGGCCACCGTGGCGTGGACCTTGCGGCCGCGCCGGGCGCCCCGGTGCGGGCGGCGGCCGGGGGCCGGGTGTCCTTCGCGGGCCGGGTGGCGGGCCGGGGCGTGGTCTCGGTGGAGCTGCCCGGCACCGGCTCCCCGCCCCTGCGCACGACGTACGAACCGCTCCGCCCGGCGGTGGAGAAGGGCACCCGGGTCCGGGCGGGCGACCCCCTCGGCACCCTGGACCCCACCGCCCGCCGCCACTGCCCCGCCCCCTGCCTGCACTGGGGCCTGCGCAGAGCGGACACCTATCTGAACCCACTGGCCCTGCTGCCGCCGTGGCTTCTGAACGGGGGGCCGTCCCGGCTGCTGCCGGTGCGGGCCGCCGGGGGTGCCCCTTGGGGAGCCGCGGGGGTGGTGCCCCCTGGGGCTGCGGGGTCGACGCCTCTGGAGGGCGCGGGTGGGGGTGCCCCTGGTCGGGGGCCGTGAGGGGCGTCCCCAGCCACGCCGGAGCGGGCGAGGCGGAACGGGGCCGGACAGGGCGAGGCAGGGCGGGGCGGGGCCGGACGGGGCGAGACAGGGCGAGGCGGGGCGGGGCCGGGGGCTCAGCCTCGGACGCCCCCGAGGGCCATCGCCACCGCCGCCTCCGTGATGGCCTCCGGCTCCTCGGCCACCCCCAGCTCGATCCGCCGCACCGCGGCGTCCACGATCCCCTGGAGCAGCATCGCGGCCAGCCGCGGCTGCTCGTGCCCCAGCCCCTCCAAGGCCTCCACGATCATGGCCACGAGGCCGCCGTGCGCCGCCCGGATCTTCTCCCGGGCCCCGGCGTCCAGCTCACTCGCGGAGATCGCCACCACGGCCCGGTGCCGACGGTCCCCCACCAGCGCGAGCTGCTGCCGCACATAGGCCTCGACCTGCGCCTCGGGCGTCGCGGCCCGCTCCATGGCCGCCTCGACCTCCGCCGCCCAGACGGGGAAGTCGACCTCGCAGAGCTCCTCGACGACGGCCGCGCGCGAGCGGAAGTACTCGTAGACGGAGGACCGCGCGAGCCCGGTGCGCTCGGCCAGCGCGGGGAACGTCAGCGCTTCCGTCCCGCCTTCGGACAGCAGGGTGCGCGCGGCGTCCAGCAGGGCGCCGCGCTGCATCGACCGGTGCTCGGCCACAGAGGCCGCTCGAATCCTTGGCACGCTCCCACTTTACGGACGCCGCCCCCGCCAGGGGAGCCCGCCAAGCGGGCGCTCCGCCTGGCAGGGGCGGCGCCTGGCGCGCGCATCCGTCCGAGGGCCGCCCAGGGGCCCGCCCGAAGCCGCCCGGGGCGGGGGGGCGGCTCGGTGCGATCAGCGCCCGAAGCTGGCCAGCTTGGCCCGCAGCTGGAGCACCGACTTGGTGTGGATCTGGCTCACCCGGCTCTCGGTCACCCCGAGCACGTTGCCGATCTCGGCGAGCGTGAGCCCCTCGTAGTAGTACAGCGTCACCACGGTCTTCTCGCGTTCCGGCAGCGTGTTGATGGCGCGGGCGAGGAGCCGCCGCAGCTCGCGGTCCTCGGCCACCTCCACGGGGTTGTCCGCGGCGGTGTCCTCCAGGGTGTCCATCAGGCTCAGCCGGTCGCCGCCCTCGCCGCCGACGTGCAGCAACTCCTCCAGGGCGACGACGTTGGCCAGGGACAACTGGCTGAACACGGCATGCAGTTCCTCCACCGCGATGCCCATCTCGGCGGCCACCTCGCCCTCCGACGGCGTCCGTCTGAGCCGCGCCTCAAGCGTCGCGTAGGCCCGCTCGACGTTGCGTGCCTTCTGTCGCACCGAGCGGGGGATCCAGTCGAGCGCGCGCAGCTCGTCGATCATCGCGCCGCGGATCCGGGTGATCGCGTACGTCTCGAACTTGATCGACCGCTCGATGTCGAACTTCTCGATCGCGTCGATCAGCCCGAACACGCCCGACGACACGAAGTCCGCCTGCTCGACGTTGGGCGGCAGGCCCACGCTGACGCGGCCCGCGACGTACTTCACCAGCGGCGAGTAGTGCAGGATCAGCTGCTCGCGCAGCCGTCCGTCACCCGTCGCCTTGTACGACCGCCACAGCTCGTCCAGCGACGAGGGCGCGGAGGGCCGCTCCCGCTCGCCGCTACGGGCGGCGGGGGAACTGCCGCCCGGTCGGACCCGGAGGTGTGCTGGGGCATGCGTTGCCTTGAGCCGTTCTGCCGTGAACCTGGGAGGTTGCCGGAACTAGTGCGGTTGTGGGTTTGCGTGAAGTGAATGAGGTTGTCCGTCTGATTGCCTGTCTGCACCGGATTCGTTGCGAGCGTAGCGTGACTGAAGCGTCGCAGTGAGCGAAGAGTAGGGGATCACGCGTACGCAGATACGTTCCGCTTGACGCCCGCCGGTGCCGTAACCCTTGCGCCACGTCCTGGACACCCGGCGCCAACTGCACGGTTTCCGCAGGCCGTCAGGGGTACGGCCGCCGCGTCATCCATCCGGCGGAACAGGCGCCGTCACGGCTCACCCCCCGTCGGAAAGTCGGACGCGATTGCCTGGCGTGTCAACTGCCAGCCGTCGCCGTGACGTTCGACGAACCCCAAGGAGCGCAGCTCGTACAGCCGACCGATGGCGTCGTCCACGCTGGTCCCCGCCTCCACGGCGACCTCCGCCGCGGTGGCGCCGCCGCGGCCGGGCAGCGCGGCGAGGACGCGGGCGGCACCGGGGTCGAGCAGGTCGCGCGGCACGACGGGCCCGCGCCGCGGCGGGGCCAGCTGCCCCATGTCCCCGACCAGCTCGATGACTTCGGCCGCGTCCGTGACCAGCACGCCGTCCGCGCGCAGGAGTTCGTGCACCCCTGCCGAGAGGCGGCTGGTGGCGGGTCCCGGCACGCCCATCGTGAACCGCCCGAGGTCCTGCGCGCCGCGTGCCGTGACCAGGGCGCCACTGCGGTAGGCCGCCTCCACGACGACCGTGCCCCGGGTGAGGGCGGCGATGACCCTGTTCCGCTGGATGAACCGGCTGGGCGTCGGGTGGTCACCGGGCGGCAACTCACCCACCACGAGCCCCTGTTCCGCGATGCGGCCGATCAACTGGGTGTGTCCGCGAGGGTAGGGCCGGTCGATCCCGCAGGCCAGCACCGCGACGGTGGCGCCGCCCGCGCTCAGGGCACCCCGGTGCGCGGCGCCATCCACCCCGTAGGCGCCGCCCGACACCACCACCCACCCGCGCTCGGCGAGGCCCGCGCCGAGGGCGGCCGCCATGTGCGCTCCGTACTCCGTGCACGCCCGGGCGCCCACCACGGCCACCGAGCGCAGCGCCCAGATCCGCAGGGAGGGCCGCCCGCGCACCCAGAGCCCGAGAGGCCGGGCGTCCCCCAGGTCGTCCAGCTGCGCGGGCCACTCGGTGTCGTCCGGCGTCACGAACCGTGCCCCCGCCTCGGCCGCGACCTCCAGGTCCCGCTCCGCCCGCACCCGCCCGGCCCGCGTCCGCAGCCCCTCCCACCGCTTGGGGCTCACCCCCGGCAGCATCCGCTGCCCGTCGACCAGCCGCCGCAGCACCGCCACGGCTCCCCACTCCCGCAGCCACCGCCCGCCCACGGCGTCCCCCGGCTCCAGCACCCGCGTCAACGCGACCCGCGCGAGCCGCTCATCGCCCCGGTCGCACGGCGCCCCCGGGCCCGCCGCCGTCGCCCCCTCGCCGAAGCCCTCGTCCCCCACGCCGCCGGCGCCCCGATCACGCCCGAGGTCCTCGCTCATGGCTGCGCCCCCACCACCATGGGCACCCCGCGCGGCACGCCCGTGCGGAGCTGGAGGGCCAGGGCCACGTCCGTTTCGTCCGGGCGGTCGTGACCTGCCAGGTCCGCGACGGTCCAGGCGACGCGCAGCACCCGGTCCAGGCCCCGGGCGGTGAGCAGGCCCCGCTCCAGGCTCAGCTCCGCCGCCGTCATGGCGCCGGGCAGCGGGCGCCAGCGGGTGCGCAGCTCATGGCCGGGCACGTCGCAGTTGGTGCGCCAGGGGGTGTCGGCGAAGCGGGCGGCCGCTCGGTCCCGGGCGGCCCGCACCCGGTCCGCCACCACGCGGGTGGACTCGCCCCGCGCGCCCTGCGCCGTCAGCTCGGCACGGGTCACCGGCTCCACTTCGACCCGCAGGTCCACGCGGTCCAGGAGCGGGCCGGACAGCCTGGCCTGGTACCGCCGGACGCTCGCGGGCGAGCAGTCGCAGGCGTCGCCGGTGAGGCTGAAGCGGCCGCACGGGCAGGGGTTGGCGGCGAGGAGCATCAGGAACTTGGACGGCAGCCGCACCACGCCCGCGCTGCGGGCGATGACCACGTGCCCCGACTCCAGCGGCTGCCGGAGCGCGTCCAGGGCGTGGCTGCTGAACTCCGGGGCCTCGTCCAGGAAGAGCACGCCGCGGTGCGCCAGGGACACCGCTCCGGGGCGGGCGATTCCCTTTCCGCCGCCGACCAGGGCCTGCATGCTCGACGAGTGGTGCGGCGCGCAGAACGGGGGGATGTCCACCAGGGGCTTGCCCTGCGGCAGCAGGCCCGCGACCGAGTGGACGGCCGTCACCTCCAGGGACTCCGCCCTGGTCAGCCGGGGCAGGATGGCGGGCAGCCGCTCCGCGAGCATGGTCTTGCCCGCGCCGGGCGCCCCTTGGAGGAAGACGTGGTGTCCTCCGGCGGCGGCCACCTCCATGGCCGTGCGCGCCGAGCGCTGGCCCACGACGTCCGCCAGGTCGTGCCCGTGGTCGCCGTCCGCCGCTCCGAGGCCGCCGGTGCAGACGTCGAGCCCGCCGCCGGGCAGGCTGAGGCCCGCCATCAGCGGGTCCGGGCGCCCGGCGTGGTCCGGCTCCTCGTGCGGGACCGGCTCGTCGGCGAGCACGGCGATGAGCTGGCGCAGGCTGCGCACGCCGAGGACGGAGACGCCGGGCACGAGCGCGGCCTCCGCAGCCGTGCACTCCGGCACCACCACCTGCTCGTACCCCGCGTCCGCCGCCGCGAGCACGGCGGGGAGCACGCCCCGCACGGGGCGCACCCGGCCGTCGAGCCCCAGCTCGCCGATCATCACGATGTCGGCCAGGACCCGGGGGTCGATCCGCTCCGCGGCGCCGAGGACCGCGCAGGCCACGGCGAGGTCGAAGCCGCTGCCGCCCTTGGGCACGGACGCGGGGCTCAGCCCCACCGTGAGCTTCTTCTGGGGCCACTCCCCGCCCGAGTTGACCACGGCCGCCCTGACCCGGTCACGGCTCTCCGTGAGGCTCTTGTCGGGCAGTCCGACCAGGGTGAACGCCGCGACGCCCGGCTCCAGGTCGGCCTGCACCTCGACGACGACGCCCTCGACGCCGACCAGCGCCACCGAACACGTACGCGCGAATCCCATCAGGCCACCCCCCGCGCGTGCTCCACCACGGGCGCGCCACGCTCGGGCAGCAGGACGCCCACCAGGTCGATGCGCACGCCGCCCGGCGGGGCACCTCCGTGCTCCTGGAGCCAGCGGTCCGCGAGGCCGCGCAGCCGTCGGGCCTTGGCGGGCGTGACGCCCGCCATCGGATGCTCGAAGGACGACTGCCTGCGGGTCTTCACCTCGCAGACGACCAGCGCGTCGCCGTCCAGGGCGACGATGTCGATCTCGCCCGCCCTGCCACCGCGCCAGTTGCGCTCCAGGACCGTCATACCGGCCTCGGCCAGCCGCCGTGCGGCCAGCTCCTCGCCGTACTTGCCGAGTGCTTCTCGTGCGTTCATGTCGGCACCACCTCCGACACCAACGGTCGCGAGGCGGGCCGAACCTTGTGGATCTTGGTGGACCGCTCAGCCGATGTGGATAACTCGCTCACCCGTGAGCGTGAACGACCCGGCGGCATCCCCGACCCTCACGGGCGAGCCCGGTCGGACGGCCGTGCGAACTCAGCCGCCCGGCAGTTCGAGATCGCTCTTGTTGAGCTCCTCGATGTTCACGTCCTTGAACGTCAGTACGCGCACCTGCTTGACGAACCGCGCCGGGCGGTACATGTCCCACACCCATGCGTCCGCCATGGAGACCTCGAAGAACACCTCGCCCTGGACCGAGTGCACCTGCATCTCGTAGTCGTTCGTGAGATAGAAACGGCGCTCGGTCTCGATCACGTATTTGAACAAGCCGACGACGTCTCGATACTCCCGGTAGAGCTTCAGCTCCATCTCGGTCTCGTATTTTTCGAGGTCCTCGGCGCTCATGGCATGTTCCCCTTCAGCCGTGCGTCCCCCTATTGTGCGCCAGCCCCGGGAGCCCCTACACGATTTCCGTGTCCAGGGTCACCGGTCTGTTCGGAGGACCCTCGTCGAGCAGCTTGCGGAGCAGCTCGGCGAGTCTGGTCGGATACACCGTCTCATGCGCCCGGGCCAGTTCTCGGCAGGTCCACCAACGTGCTCCGGCGACACTGCGCCGCTCCAGGTCGGTGAGGGCCGTCGCGCGCGTGGCCGTCTGTTCCGTACGGGCCAGGTAGTACCACTCGTCCTGGTCCCAGCGCCGCCCCGCGAACGGGAACGAGCACACCCGCCGCCACAGCACCGGACCCAGCTCGACGTCCGTGATGCCGGTCTCCTCGGCGAGTTCCCGCAGCGCGGCCTGCTCGCGGGTCTCGTCGCCCTCCACGCCGCCGCCCGGCGTGAACCACCAGTCGTCGGCCGGGTCGCCCGGCTCGTGGCCGTGCATCAGCAGGATCCGGTCCCGCCCGTCGAGCAGCACGACCCGCGCCACCTTCCGCAGCGGTCGCCCGCCCACCGCCGCGTCGGCGGAGGCCTCGCCGGGCTCCGTGCGTACACCGTGGTCAGGCGCCCCCTCAGCCGACACCGGCCGCCTCCGTCGCCCCACGGCGCCCGCCGCCCGCGCCACCGCGCCGCGCCCGCCGGGCGATCGGCCCGTACGCGGCCCCGCCGAGCACCAGCACGATGCCCGCCACCACCGCGCCCACCAGCAGCGGCAGCGGCCCCGGCTCGGACGTGCCGCCCGGCAGGGCGTCGAAGCCGGAGGCGCGGTCCAGCATGCCGTCCAGGGGCCAGGCCACGGCGTCGACGCGGGCCTCGACCGCGCGGCGCGGCACCGAGCCGTTGCCCGCCTCGTCGAGGTGGGCGGTGGAGTCGAGGGAGCCGTTGCGCTCGTCGCCGAGCAGGAAGAGGCGGCCCTTGGGCACGGTGGTGGCGGGGATGCCGCTCGGCTCCGCGCCCTTGGGCAGATACGGTTCCGCGATCCGCTTGCCGTTGACGGTCAGCTCGCCGTCCGTGCAGCAGGCGACCTTGTCGCCGCCGACGGCCACGACCCGCTTCACCATCGGCAGGTCGCCCCACGACTTCTGCCGGAACACCACCACGTCCCCGCGGCGCACGTCGTCACCGTCGATGCGCTGGGCCAGCACCCGGTCGCCCGCGCCGATGGTCGGCGACATGGAGGTGGTGGGGACCGTGTACGGCTTGTAGACGAAGGCGCCCCAGACGAACCCGCCGAGGAAGAGGACACAGCCGAGGGCCACGGCGGCGGACGACAGCACGCTGCCGAGCCTTCCGTGGCCCTCGTCGGTACGGCCTGCGCTGCTCATCCCTTGGCTCCCCCGGCTCGGAGACGTCCTCACGGCCCCCGTGCCGGGCGGCGCACCGGCGCGGGGCGTCGGCGGGCGCGCCGCGGCACCGGGGGCCGTGGAAGATCGGCGATCTGGGACGGCAGACTACCCGGCGGTACGTCAGCCAGAAACCCTCGCGCCGGACGCGGCTTCCGCGCTCACGGCGGCCCGGCGGCGCCGCCACAGCACCACCGGCACGGCGCCCGCGAGGCCGAGGGCGGCCGGTGCCGCGCTCAGCGCCTGGCTGATGCCCGGCTGGTCGAACGTGTCCGGGACCGGCAGCGTCGCCCAGCGGGTGGGCGGCCAGGCGATCACGAAGGCGCGGCCCACCACGTTGTCCACGGGGACGGCGCCGCCGCCCGGCTGGTTCTGGTGGTAGCGGGAGTCCAGCGAGTTCTGCCGGTGGTCACCCATGACCCAGATCTTGCCCTGGGGGACGGTGAACTTGAACTGGCCGCCCTGGTCGTCGTCCGTGCACGGCGTGTTGCCCGGGTAGACGTACGGCTCGTTCAGGGCCTTGCCGTTGACCTTCAGCGGGCCGGTGCCCTTGCACTCCACGGTGTCACCGGCGACGCCGATGACGCGCTTGATCAGGTCCTTCTCGTCGGCGGACGGCATCAGGCCGATCCAGCCGAGCACCTTCTGCACCGCGTTCGGGTCGGGCGTGGGCTCGCCGTCCAGCCAGTGGCCCGGGTCCTTGAAGACGACGACCTCGCCGCGCTCGGGCTTGGACCCGAACCACGGCGTGAGCTTGTCCACCAGGACGCGGTCGCCCTTCTGGAGCGTGTTCTGCATCGAGTCGGACGGGATCGAGAAGGCCTGGACCAGGAAGGTCTTGATGATCAGGGCCAGGATCAGCGCGATGCCGACGAGGAGCGGCAGCTCCTTCCAGAAGGACTTGGGCTTCTTGCCCTTGGCGGGCTTCGGCGGCTCGGGCGGCTCGCCGCCCGCCTCCCGCGGAGCGCGCCGCTCGTCCTCCGGCACCGGGGCCGCACCCGGCACCCCGGGAGCCCCAGGGGGGTCTTGCCGCCCCCGGTCGCCCCGGACGCCGTGTCAGCCGCCGCGCTCACCCCGTCCGCCGCGGGTGCGGGGGGCGGCTCTTCGGAGCGCCTCGGCGGCTCCTCGGGCCCATCGTGTCCGGATCGTGCGCCGACCGCCACATCCCCCACATCCACTCCTCAGTCCGTGCCGCTGCCTGCCCCGTGCGCGATGCAGGCCCACCACTCCCATAACGAGCGGGAGTTCCGCAGGGGTCGGGAGCCCGGTCATTCCATTGCGATCGCCAGGGGCCACCCTATGCGACGTACCTGTGGACGCGACCGACCCGGCGGGCGCGTCGGCCACCGACGCGTACGTGTCGGGCGCCTCCAGTTCGCGCCAGTGACCGAGCGGCCAGGCGATGACGAGGGCGCGGCCCACCACCGAGTCCTCGGAGACCGTGCCGCTGAACTTCTCGTTGCGGTGGAAGCGGGAGTCGGCGGAGTTCGACCGGTGGTCCCCCATGACGAAGAGCCGCCCCGGGGGACCTTCACCTCGAAGTCGAAGGCGGAGGGCTTGTCTCCGGGGTGGATGTACGGCTCGTTCAGCGGGACGCCGTTGACGGTCACCCTGTCGTTCTTGTCACAGCACTTCACGGTGTCGCCGCCGACGCCGACGACGCGCTTGATCAGGTCACGTTCGCCGTCGGAGGGAAGCAGCCCGATGAAGGCCAGGCCCTGCTTGATCTGCTTGATGACGACGGGGTCGTCCTTCTTCGTGCCCCGCTCCTCCTCCAGCCAGTTGCCGGGGTCCTTGAAGACGACGACGTCGCCGCGCTCGGGCTTGTTGCCGAACCACGGGGTGAGCTTGTCCACCAGGACGCGGTCGCCGACGCGGATGGTCTGCTCCATGGAGCCCGTGGGGATCACGAAGGCCTGCACCAGGAAGGTCTTCAGGACCAGGGCTATGAGCAGGGCGACGCCTATGAGGAGAGGTATCTCCTTGATCGCGGAGCGGCGCCTGCGGCGCTTGACCTTCTTGGCGAGCTTGCGGCGCTCGGCCCGGCCGGGCAGCGCGGGCCCCGTGGTGGGCCGGGTGCCGGTGGGCAGTCCGGTGTCGGCCCCGTGGGTGGGTTTGGCTCGCCCGCGGCTACCCATGCCCGCCGCCCGGCCCGGGGACGCGCGCGTACACGTCGGGGCGCTCCAGGGACGTCCAGCGGCCGAACGGCCAGGCGATCCACTCCACCCGGCCGATGACGTCGTCCACGGGGATCATGCCGCCGCCGGGCGAGCCCAGGTGGTCGCGGGAGTCGCTGGATTCGCTGCGGTGGTCGCCGAGGACGAAGAGGTGACCGTCGGGCACCACGACGTCGAACCGCACGGTGGAGGGGGCGTCCCCGGGGTACAGGTACGGCTCGTCCACGGAGACGCCGTTCACCTTGATCCTCCCCCGCTTGTCGCAGCAGACCACGCGGTCCCCGCCGACGCCCGCGACCCGCTTCACATAGTCGGCGTCTCCGAAGTACCCGCTTCCGTCGAAGACGATCGCGTCGCCCCGGCGCGGCTGTGACCCGAAACGGTACGCCAACTTGTTCACCAGGACGCGGTCACCGACGCGGAGCGTGGGCTCCATGGAGCCGCTCGGGATCTCGTACGGCTGTACGACGAAGGTGCTGACGAGCAGCAGCACGGCGGCGGTCAGCAGGGCGCTCAGGGTGAGGCGACCGCCGGGAAGCCACGCCACGAAGGACGCGAAAACGGAGCGCGACCGCTCCTCCGTGCCCTCGGAGTCCGGCTCCCGCGTGGGAGCGGGGTCGGAGTCGGAGGGGCGGGAGGAGCGGTCGCGCTCCGCGTGCTGCGCTTCGGTGTCCATCGGGGCCAGATGCTATCCGGCCCGTCTGTGGACCCTCGCCGGTGCTCGGCCCGGGGGCCGCGCGACGGCTCAGTTCTCGCGCTTCTCCTTGATCTTCGCGGCCTTGCCGCGCAGGTCGCGCAGGTAGTACAGCTTGGCGCGACGGACGTCGCCCTTGGTGACCAGCTCGATCTTCTCGACGATCGGGGTGTGCACCGGGAAGGTGCGCTCGACGCCGACGGAGAACGAGACCTTGCGGACCGTGAAGGTCTCGCGGACACCGGCGCCCTGGCGGCGGATGACGACGCCCTTGAACTGCTGCACACGAGAGCGGTTGCCCTCGATGACGCGGACGTGGACGTTGACGGTGTCACCCGGGCGGAAGGCCGGGATGTCGCTGCGCAGCGACGCGGCGTCGACGGAGTCGAGCAGGTGGGACATGATCGTCTGCTTCCTCGCTGATGCCACAGGTCATCAGCGGTATGTCGTGATGAGTTCGGTGCTTCCGTACGTGCGTGAGGCGCGCGGGAGGCGCGACTGCTCGCGGTGCGGAAGGCGGCCGGTCGCGTCGGGCGGGCGTCGTGTCCCCCTGTGGCAGGGGCGCACGCTGGACGGACGGCAGCGGTCTATTCTTCCACGGCCTTCACCCTGCGCCAAAATCGGCCACCGGGCTCGGGCTCCCAGCCCAGGATGGAGAGCATCTCCCGGTCCTTCTTGTCGAAGGCCGAGGCGTCGCAGCGCTCGATCAGGTCGGGCCGGTTCCGGGTGGTGCGGCGCAGGGCCTCGTCGCGGCGCCAGCGCGCGATCTTGCCGTGGTGCCCGCTGAGCAGGACCTCGGGGATGCCCCGGCCGCGCCACTCGGGCGGCTTGGTGTACACCGGCCCCTCCAGGAGGTTGGCCATCGCTCCGGGGGCGAAGGAGTCGTCCCGGTGGGACTCGGCGTTGCCGAGGACACCGGGCAGCAGCCGGGCCACGGCCTCCGTGACGACGAGGACGGCGGCTTCCCCGCCCGCGAGGACGTAGTCGCCGATGGACACCTCGTAGACCGGCATCCGGGTCGCGTACTCGTCGATGACGCGGCGGTCGATGCCTTCGTAGCGCGCGGGCGTGAAGACCAGCCAGGGGCGCTCGGACAGCTCGACGGCGAGCTCCTGGGTGAAGGGGCGGCCGCTGGGCGTGGGGACGACCAGGGCGGGGGCCGACTGCCCGGCCTCGTACCCGTCGGCGAGCACCTGGTCGAGGGCCTCGCCCCAGGGCTCGGTCTTCATGACCATGCCGGGGCCGCCGCCGTAGGGGGTGTCGTCGACCGTGTTGTGCCGGTCGTGGGTCCACTCCCGCAGGTCGTGCACGTGGACGTCGAGGCGCCCGCGCGCGCGGGCCTTGCCGACGAGCGAGACGTTCAGGGGCTCCAGGTACTCGGGGAAGATCGTGACGACGTCGAGCCGCATCAGGCGTCGCCCTCGCTCCGGGAGTCGCCGTCGGCGTCCCGTGCGGAGGCGATCTCCGCGCGGTCGTCGATGAGCCCGGGGGGCGGGGTGATGACGGCCCGCTGCGCCTCCAGGTCGATCTCGGTGACGATCTCCTCGACGAACGGGATCATGACCTCGCTGCCGTCGGGCCGCTCCACGATGAACAGGTCCTGCGAGGGCAGGTGGGAGATCTCCGTGATGCGGCCGACCTCGGTGCCGTCGGCGGTGACGACGTCGAGGTCCATCAGCTGGTGGTCGTAGAACTCGTCCTCGTCCTCGGGCAGCTCGTCGGGGTCGACCTCGGCGATGAGCAGGGTGTTGCGCAGCGCCTCGGCGCCGTTGCGGTCGCTGACGCCCGCGAAGCGCAGCAGCAGGCGGCCGCTGTGCACACGGCCGGTCTCGATGGTGAGCGGTCCCCTGCCCGCGGGGTCGGTGGCGAGGACGGCGCCGGGGGCGAGCCGCAGCTCCGGCTCGTCGGTGCGCACCTCGACGGTGACCTCGCCCTTGATGCCGTGGGCGCGGCCGATCCGCGCGACTACGAGCTGCACTGGTGTCTCTCCTGTCCCTACCTACGACTGGGGCGCGGCCCCAACGAGCGCGGGCCGGGAAGGGCCCAGAAGCCCTCCCCGGCCCGAGCCGGTGCTACGTGCGATTCAGCGGACCTGGTCGACGTCGACGAGGTCGACGCGGACACCACGGCCGCCGATGGCACCCACGACGGTGCGCAGGGCGCGGGCGGTACGGCCGTTGCGGCCGATCACCTTGCCCAGGTCGTCCGGGTGGACCCGGACTTCGAGGACGCGCCCGCGGCGCAGGTTGCGCGAAGCGACCCGCACGTCGTCGGGGTTGTCGACGATGCCCTTCACGAGGTGCTCAAGAGCCTCCTCGAGCATGCTCAGGCCTCGGTCGACTCAGCGGACTCGGCCTTGGCCTCGTCCGCCTTCTTGTCGGCCTTCTTGGCCTTCTGCGTGATGGCCTCGCCCTTGGGCTCGTCCTCGGTGCTCACGGCGTCGAAGGTCGGACGCGCGGCCTTCGGCTCCGGCTGCAGCAGCGGCGCCGGGGCGGGCTCGCCCTTGAACTTCTGCCAGTCGCCGGTCTTCTTCAGGATGGCGAGAACGGGCTCGGTCGGCTGGGCGCCGACGGAGAGCCAGTACGCCACGCGCTCGGCGTTGACCTCGATGCGCGACGGGTTCTGCACCGGGTGGTACAGACCGATCTCCTCGATGGCCCGGCCGTCACGGCGGGTACGGGAGTCGGCGACGACGATGCGGTAGTGAGGCGAACGGATCTTGCCCAGACGCTTCAGCTTGATCTTGACTGCCACGGGAGTGGGTTCTCCTGGTTTGACGTGGTGGGGCACAACGAGATGCCGCGTGGGGTTGCGGTACCCGAGTGGCCCGATGGACGCGTCAGCCGGAGGAGAGAGGGGTCCTGTGCGGCTGTCGAGTACAGCTAGCCATTGTGCCACACGCTGGCGCCGTCCCTGGCGGGGGCGCCTCCTGCCGGGGCTGGCGCTGCCCCTTGGCGGTGGGCTGCCCCGCGGCCTCGTTGGTCGCGCTGGCGCGCTCGTCCTCAAACGCCGGACGGGCTGTGAGGAGCCCGTCCGGTGCTGGATGTGTGCGGCCCTCGGCCGGTCGTGCGCCGGTCCGTGCCGGATGTGGCCCGTTCGCGGCCGGGTGCGGCCCCGTCGGGGCCGGGTGGGGCCCCGTCGGTGCGGGTGTGGCCCGTCCGGGGGCCGGGTGGGGTCCGGGCGGGGCTTGTGGGTGGGGCGAGAGGGTGCCCTGTGGGGTGGGGCCCGCTGGTGCCCAGTCAGCGCATGCCCGCTCCCACCACCTCCGGGATGCGGAAGGGCTTGCCGCAGCCGCCGCACATGATCGGCGCCTGGGCCAGCACGGACGGCACGACGCGGACGTTGCGCCCGCAGTCGCAGACGGCCTTCACGCGGACGCCGCCGCCCGATGAGCCGTGCCGGGCGGCGGGGCCGCGGAACGTGCGGGAGGTGTCCGCGGTGGTCGCGGCCGTGTGCGCCTTCAGGGCGCGGTGCAGCCGCTCCATGGTGGGGCGGTAGCGCTTCTTCGCCTCGGGGTTGAGCGTGACCAGGGAGAAGCCGCTGCTCGGATGCGGCTCCTCGGGATGGTCCAGGCCCAACTCCTCGGCGATCGCGAGGAATCTGCGGTTGTGATAGCGGCCCGCGCGTGAGGTGTCGCGCACACCTCGGGCGGCGGCGATGCCGTGGACTGCTTCATGCAGCAGTCGCTCGAAGGAGAGCTCGGCGCCACAGGCGGACGACGACTCTCCGATCAGGGATTCGGGCGCGGCTAGGTCCGGCAGCTCAGGGTGGTGCCGCTGAATATCGGCCCACGCCTGTGCCAGCTCTGCGGCGAGAACAGGTGGTGTCGTGCTCACGTCGTGACAACGAGCCGGGGTGCCTCCGGGTTCCATTCCGGGGCATCTCAAATAATTTGCACTTACCCGTCAGTTGCCGTTGATGCGTCCGGACGAGGGCGGGTGCGCTGATCTGCGGAGAAGCCTCGCAGCTCACATCAAGCCGGTACGTAGTGGCGCGTACGCCCCGGCGCTTAGGTCAACCGCGCACGCCGGAGCGTAAGGGGCGAACGGCGTCCCGCGGCACCCGTACACGCGCCCCGACACCCCGGAGAGGCGGCCGAGCCGGAACCCGGGATCTCAGTAGGCGCGGGCCACAAGGGCGACGTTACCGGGTGCGTCCTCGGCGTCCGGCACCGCCCCGTCCTCCGTGACCAGACACCGTACGGTCACCCCGTGCTCCCCGAGCCGCGCCTCGCCCTCCGCTCCGAGCGCCGCCCACGGAATCCGCGCCCAGCCGCCCGCGGCCGCGGCCTCCACGGCGGCGTCGACGCTGGTCACATCGGCCGTACGGGACTCGCGGCGGGCCCGCGCCTCGGCGCGCAGCGCCTCCTGACCGGCGTCGAGGGCGGCGGGCACCAGGGCCGCGAGGGCGTCCAGGGCGACCGGCTCCTTGCCGCCCCCGATGCGGCGCACCAGCATCGCGGTGCCGTTCCGCACGTCGCGCGGGCCGATCTCCACGCGCACCGGGACGCCCTTCAGCTCCCAGTCGACGGCGCGCCGCCCGAACGGCGTGTCCGTGCGGTCGTCGACGCGGACGCGCACGCCCGCCGCCGTAAGGCGCTCGCCGGTCTCGCGGACCGCGGCGAGCACCTCCGGGTCGTCCTTGACGGCGAGGACCACGGCCTGCACGGGCGCGAGGCGCGGCGGCACGCGCAGCCCGTCGTCGTCGCCGTGCATCATCACCAGGGCGCCGACCAGGCGGGTCGTGGCGCCCCAGGAGGTCTGCCAGACCAGTTCCTGGGTGCCGTCCTTGGACAGGTACCGGGTGTCGAAGGCGCGGGCGAAGTTCTGCCCCAGCTCATGGCTCGTCCCGAGCTGGAGGGCCTTGCCGTCGCCCATCATCCCTTCCAGCGTCAGGGTGTTGATGGCGCCCGCGAAGCGCTCCTTGGCGGTCTTGCGGCCGAGCACGAAGTCCATGGCGAGGACGTCCCGCAGGAACGCGCCGTACACGTCCCTCTGGATCCGCGCGGCGAAGTCGCGCGCCTCCTCGTACGTCGCGTGCGCGGTGTGGCCCTCCTGCCACAGGAACTCCGACGTCCGCAGGAAAAGGCGCGGCCGCAGCTCCCAACGCACCACGTTGGCCCACTGGTTGATGAGCAGCGGCAGATCCCGGTAGCTCTGCACCCACTTGGCGAAGTACTCGTTGACGATGGTCTCCGACGTGGGCCGGACCACGACCGGCTCTTCCAGCTCCTTGCCGCCGCCGTGCGTGACGACGGCCAGCTCCGGGGCGAAGCCCTCCACGTGCTCGGCCTCGCGGGCCAGGTAGGACTGCGGGATGAGCAGCGGGAAGTACGCGTTCTCGGTGCCGGTCTCGCGGATGCGGGCGTCCAGGTCCCGCTGCATCCGCTCCCACAGGCCGTAGCCGTACGGCCGGATCACCATGGTGCCGCGCACCGGGCCGTTGTCGGCGAGCTCGGCCTTGCTGACCAGATCCTGGTACCAGCGCGGGAAGTCGTCCGCCCTGGGCGTGAGTACGGGTGCCTTTGCCATGGCGCGCATGCTACGTCCGGGCCGCCGGAAGGGCCGGGGATTTTCCGCCTCGCGGGGGCGCACGACGGGGGCACGCAAGCATTGCCGGACAACCTCTGGACGCCACGACGGAAGCGGAGTTCCCTGGCATACGGGGGAAGTGCGACCGCACGTCTTGGGGGCGGACGAATCGTCGGAATCAGATCGCCGACTCTCGGCGGATTGGGGCGCTTTCGATGACACCTACGCTCGTGCAGTCACAGCTTCCGCGTGCGGGCGCGCCCCCGCGCGTGGACCGGTGCGCACGCGCGCGCGACTGGGCGGAGATCCAGGAGAGGATGCTGGTCCCGCTGGTGGAGGCGGTGTACGAGCGGCTCGAAGTGGGCCGCGGCACCCGGCTGCTCGACCTCGGCTGCGGCTCCGGCCTCGCCCTGCTGATGGCGGCGGCGCGCGGCGCGGCCGTCACGGGCGTAGAACCGTCGGCGCCGGAACGCCTCGCGCTCGCCCGGGAGCGGCTGCTGCCCGACCCGGCGGCGGCCCCGCGCGGCACCCGGCTCGTCGAAGGCGCCCCCGAGGCGGCCACCGCCCTCGACGCACCGGAGTACACCCTGGTCACCGCTTTCCAGCCGATCGGCTGCGCCACGGGCGACGCGGAGGAGCTGTCGGCCCTCCTGGAGTCGGCCGCGCCCCTGGCCGAGCACGGCGCGGCGGTGGTCCTCGCCGGATGGGGCCCTCCGGAGCGCTGCGCCACCTCTTCGGTGCTGCGGGTGGCGACGAAGCTGGCCGATCCGCTGCGGCATCCGCGCGGCTGGCGCCCCGCGTGCCGCGACGACCTGGAGGAGGTCGCGCAGCGCGCGGGCCTCAAGCCGGACGGCTCGGGCCGCGTCGCCTGCCCCTTCGGGTACGCCGACATGGACAGCGCCGTACGCGGACTGCTGTCCACGGGCCTGTTCGACGCGGCGGTCGGCGCGACGGACCAGGAGCAGGTCGACAAGGAGCTGACCGAGGCCCTGCATCCGCATCAGCGCCGCGACGGAACGGTGTGGATGCCCAACGTGTTCCGCTACCTCATCGCCCGTACGCGCTAGACCGTAGCCACCCCCTACGCACCCGTCGCCCGCCCCGGCCCTCCCGCGCGCACACCGCCCCTACGGAGAGACCGACAGAGAGACCGGCACACAGACCGGCACACAGACCGACACACAGACCGCCCAAGCCAGGGGACGCCTCCCTACGAAGAGACAGCCCTCCTCCGTAGAGACGGCCCCTCCGTAGAGACGGCCCTTCCGTAGAGACAGCCCACAAGGCCCCCCTACGGAGACGCCCCCCACACCTCAGCCCTCCTTGGAGAGGCGGGTGATCCCCGCCACCCGGTAGGCGTCGGCCTCCTCCAGGGTCTCGTTCGCCAGCAGCGCCTCGGCCAGGGCGTCCAACTGGGCGCGGTGGTCCCGCAGTTGACGGCAGGCGCTCTCGTAGCACTCGTCCACGATGCGGCGCATCTCGCCGTCGATGGTGTCCAGCGTCTCCGGAGCGGCGGCCAGGCCGTACGCCTGCTGGGCGTCGTTCGGCAGCGCCGACAGACGGCCCACGCGCTCGCTCATGCCCCAGCGGGCGACCATGCCGCGCGCGATGTTCGTGACCTGCTCCAGGTCGTTCTCGGCACCGGTCGTGATCACCCCGTACACGACCTGCTCGGCGGCCATGCCGCCGAGGGCGCCGATGATGCGGCCGCGCAGGTACTCCTCGGTGTACGCGTACTTGTCGGCGTCCGGCGTGGAGAGCGTGACGCCGAGGGCGCGGCCGCGCGGCACGATGGTGATCTTGCGGACGGGGTCGGCGCCCGGCTGGAGCATGCCGAGCAGGGCGTGCCCGCTCTCGTGGTACGCGGTGCGGCGCCGCTCCTCGTCGGGCATCACCAGCGGACGCTCGGCACCCAGCTGGACCTTCTCCAGCGCTTCGGAGAGGTCGGCCCGCGTGACGGCGGTCTGCTGGCGCTTCACGGCGAGCAGCGCGGCCTCGTTGGCGAGGTTCGCCAGGTCGGCGCCGGTCATGCCCGGAGTGGTGCGGGCGACCTGGGCGAGGTCCACGTCGGGGGCCAGCGGGATCGCCCGCGTGTGGATCTTCAGGATGGCCTCGCGGCCGCCGCGGTCGGGCGGCGAGACGTTCACGATCCGGTCGAAGCGGCCCGGCCGGGTCAGGGCCGGGTCCAGGATGTCGGCCCGGTTGGTGGCCGCGATGACGATCACGCCCTCCGAACCGGAGAAGCCGTCCATCTCGGTGAGGATCTGGTTCAGGGTCTGCTCGCGCTCGTCGTGCCCGCCCATGCCGCTGCCGCCGCCGCGCGCCCGCCCGATGGTGTCGATCTCGTCGATGAAGATGATCGCGGGCGCGACCTTGCGGGCCTCCGCGAACAGCTCCCGCACGCGCGAGGCCCCGACGCCCACGATCATCTCGATGAACTCGGAGGCCGACGCCGAGAAGAACGGCACCCCCGCCTCGCCCGCCACGGCCCGCGCCAGCAGCGTCTTGCCGGTGCCGGGCGGCCCGGCGAGCAGCACGCCGCCCGGCATCCGCGCGCCCATCTTCCGGTACGCCTCGGGGTTCTTCAGGAAGTCGACGACGTCGTTCAGCTCGCCCTCGACCTCGTCGATGCCCGCGACGTCCGCGAACGTCGTCCGCTTCTCGCCCGGCTCCAGCTCCACCGGCTTCGGCGGCTGCTTGCGGCCCAGCATGCCGCCCGCGCCGCCCATCCCCGACGCCATCCGCCGCGCGATGAAGATCCACAGCGCCACCAGCAGCAGCATCGGCGCGAGCGAGATCAGCAGGTTGGCCAGGAAGCTGCGCTCCCGCACCACCGGCTCCGCCGTGACCGTGACCTTGTTCTTGGTCAGGTCCTCCCACAGCTTGTCGTCGGCGAACGCGGGCCGCTGCGTCGTGAACTTGGTGTAGTTCCCTCCGCCGTCCGGGTCCTCGCGCTCCTTCTTGAGCTGCCCCTGGATGGCGTCGCCCTTGGAGTAGATCTTCGACACGTTGCCGTCGTCGACCTGCTTGCTGAACTCCGTGTACGAGATCGTCGGCTCGTCGCCCTCGTTGAAGAACGACAGCACGAGGTTGGCGATCAGGTACACGATCAGGGCGGTGAGGATGAGCCCCGGCCAGCCGCCCGGCATCTTCCGCTTCGGCGGCGGCCCCGGCTCCGGCTCGGGCGCGCCCTCTGAGCGCCAGGGCTGCTCGGGCTTCTGGCGCGGCGGCACGGGGTTGCTCATAAGCGGACGTTACGACACAAGAGCGGCACCGGCACCCGCGCGGGAAACGCCTGGGGCGCCCCTCCCGACGGAAGGGACGCCCCAGGTGACGTACGGAACGAGCCGGGCTCAGCCCATGAACTTCTTGAACTCCTCCGGCAGCTCGAAGTCTTTGCCGCCCTGACCGCTCTGCGGCAGCCCGAACGCTCCGCCCGCCGCCGCCTCCTCGGCCGCGGCGCGCCGCGCGGCGGCCTCCTGCTCCTGCTGCTTGCGCTTCATCGGGTTGCCGGAGCGCTGCTTGCCCTTGGCCTGCTTCTGCTTCTTCTTCTGCCGACCCGGACCGCCGCCCATGCCCGGCATCCCGGGCATCCCCGGCATGCCGCCGCCCTGGGCCATCCGGGACATCATCTTGCGGGCCTCGAAGAACCGCTCGACCAGGTTCTTCACCGCGCTGACCTCGACACCGGAGCCCTTGGCGATACGGGCCCGGCGCGAGCCGTTGATGATCGTCGGGTCCTGGCGTTCGCCCGGCGTCATCGACTTGATGATGGCGGCCGTGCGGTCGACGTCCCGCTCGTCCAGGTTGTTGATCTGGTCCTTGATCTGGCCCATGCCCGGCAGCATCCCGAGCAGCTTGCTGATGCTGCCCATCTTCCTGACCTGCTCCATCTGGGCCAGGAAGTCATCGAGCGTGAAGTCCTGGCCCTTCTTGGAGGCCAGCTTGGAGGCCATCTTCTCGGCCTCCTGCTGCGAGAAGGTCTGCTCGGCCTTCTCGATCAGCGTGAGCATGTCGCCCATGCCGAGGATGCGGGACGCCATCCGGTCCGGGTGGAACGCGTCGAAGTCGTCCAGCTTCTCGCCGTTCGACGCGAACATGATCTGGCGGCCGGTGACGTGCGCGATCGACAGGGCCGCGCCACCGCGGGCGTCGCCGTCGAGCTTGGAGAGCACCACGCCGTCGAAGCCGACGCCGTCGCGGAACGCCTCCGCCGTGTTGACCGCGTCCTGACCGATCATGGCGTCGACGACGAACAGGACCTCGTCCGGGCTGACGGCGTCGCGGATGTCCGCGGCCTGCTGCATCAGCTCCTGGTCGATGCCGAGGCGGCCCGCGGTGTCGACGATGACGACGTCGTGGACCTTGGTCTTCGCGTACTCGATGGAGTCCTTGGCGACCTGGACCGGGTCGCCCACGCCGTTGCCCGGCTGCGGGGCGTAGACGCCGACGCCCGCGCGCTCGGCGACGACGCTCAGCTGGTTCACGGCGTTCGGGCGCTGGAGGTCGCAGGCCACGAGCAGCGGGGAGTGGCCCTGCGCCTTCAGCCAGCGGCCGAGCTTTCCGGCGAGCGTGGTCTTACCGGCGCCCTGGAGACCGGCGAGCATGATGACGGTCGGCGGCTGCTTGGCGAAGCGGAGGCGGCGGGTCTCACCGCCGAGGATGCCGATCAGCTCCTCGTTGACGATCTTGATGACCTGCTGGGCGGGGTTCAGGGCCTGCGAGACCTCGGCGCCCGCCGCGCGCTCCTTGACCTGCTTGATGAAGGCGCGGACGACCGGCAGCGCCACGTCCGCTTCCAGCAGGGCGATACGGATCTCGCGCGCCGTGGCGTCGATGTCCGCCTCGGAGAGCCGACCCTTGCCCCGGAGGGTCTTGAAGGTGGCTGCGAGGCGATCGGAGAGAGTGTCGAACACGGCGGCGTCGGTCCTCGGAGTCGGGAGCGGGTTTGCGTCGCCCTCCAGGGTATCCGGCCCGGCAAGCGGGGTGTCCCCACCTGTCGCCAGCCGGGGCTTCGCCTCGCGGGGGCGCCCCAGGCCCGCCCCTTTCCCGAAACCAGGGGGCCAGCCCCCTGGCACCCCCGTTCATCGCCGCTTCGCGGCTCGTCCTCAGACGCCGGACGGGCTGGAACTCCTCAGCGTCTCCTCCAGGATTCGGGCCACCGAGGCCGCCTCCTCCCCCGGCAGGGGTGACCCGTCCGCCCCGGTGACGTAGAAGGCGTCCACCGCGTTCGCCCCGAGCGTGCTGATGTGCGCGCTGCGCACCCGTACCCCCGCCCCCTCAAGCGCGACCCCGATGCGGTGCAGCAGCCCCGGGGCGTCCTGGGCGCGGACCTCGATGACCGTGGCGCGGCGGGAGCCCGCGGGGGCGACGGTGACGCGGGGCGGCGGGGGTGTGACGCCGCGCCGCCGGGGGTGGGCCGCGTCCCGTTCCGCGAGGCGGGCCGCGATGTCCAGGGAGCCGTCGAGGGCCCGTGCGAGGTCGGCGCGGAGCCGGGCGGCCTGGGGCAGGGAGCCGTACTCGGCGGCCACCCGCCAGTCGAGCAGCAGGACCGGCCCGCCGGTGCCGTCGACCTCCTCCGGCAGGGTGAGCGCCCGCAGTTCGGCGGCGCGGACGGTCAGGCGGTGCAGGGCGAGGACCCCGGCGGCGGCCGCGAGGACGCCCGGCTGGTCCGGCACCACGATGAGCAGTTCCACTCCCAGCCCCTCGAACGGCTCCTCGGCGTGGCCGCGCAGCGACAGGACCGGCCCGCCCGTGCGGTGGGCCTCCACGGCGAGCCGCTCCTGCTCCGCGCGGGCCGGTGGCTCGTCGGCGCCGCCCTCCGGCTCGTCCCCGGCGAGCACCGCGCCGACCCGCTTCACCAGGTCCGCGACGAGCGAACCGCGCCAGGAGGACCAGGCGGCGGGCCCGGTGGCGAGCGCGTCGGCCTCGGTGAGCGCGTGCAGGAGTTCCAGGGTGCCCGGGGAGCCGACGGCCTCCGCGACCTGCGTCACCGTCGCCGGGTCGTCGAGGTCGCGCCGTGTCGCGGTCTCGACGAGGAGGAGGTGGTGGCGTACGAGGCGGGCGAGCACGGCGGTGTCGGACGGGTCGAAGCCGACGCGGGCCGCCACGTCCCGCGCGATGGTCTCCCCCGCGACCGCGTGGTCGCCGGGCCAGCCCTTGCCGATGTCGTGCAGGAGCGCGGCCATCAGGAGCAGGTCGGGGCGCCCCACGCGGCGGGTGAGGGCGGCGGCGCGGACGGCGGTCTCGACCAGGTGCCGGTCGACGGTCCAGGTGTGCACGGCGTTGCGCTGGGGACGGCAGCGCACCCGCTCCCAGTCGGGCAGCAGGCGGGTGATCAGGCCCTCCGCCTCCAGCGCCTCCCACACCGGCACGGTCGGCCGCCCCGCGCCCAGCAGCGTCAGGAGTTGCTCGCGGGCCTCGGCGGGCCAGGGGGTGGGCAGCGGCCGGACCGCCGCGGCCAGGTGGCGCACCGCGTGCCGGGACAGCGGCAGGCCCGCCTGCGCGGCAGCGGCGGCGGCCCGCAGCGGCAGCACCGGGTCGCGTTCGGGGCGCGCGGCGCGGGCGAGCACCACCTCGCCGTCCTGTTCGACGACGCCCTCGGCGAGCGGGGACCGCTCCGTGGCGGTGGCCCGGGCGCCGCCGCCGAGCAGTCCGCGCAGCCGGGGCCGTGCGCTCCGGGCCCGCAGCACGCGGCCCACCTCGCGCCAGGTGACGTCGCCCGCGTAGGCGAGGGTGCGGGCGGCCTCGTACACCTGCCGCAGCAGCGCGTCGGCGTCCAGCAGGCCGAGTGCGGCGGCGACTTGGTCCTGTTCCTGGAGGGTGAGCCGGTCGGTGGCGCGGCCGGTGGCCAGGTGCAGGGCGTCGCGCACGTCGAGCAGGGCGCGGCGGGCGTCGGCGAGGCCTTCGCGGGGCGCGTCGGCGAGCCAGGACGCGGCGACGGCGCGCAGGGCGGTGGCGTCGCGCAGGCCGCCGCGGGCCTCCTTCAGGTCGGGTTCGAGGAGGTGGCTGAGTTCGCCGTGGCGCCGGGCGCGCTCCTCGCACAGCTCGCGCAGGTGCGGCAGGCGCTTGGGGGCCTGGTCGCGCCAGTCGGCGAGGACGGCGGTGCGCAGGCCGGTGGTGAGCGCGGGGTCTCCGGCGATGTGCCGGGCGTCGAGCAGGCCGAGCTGCGCCTTGAGGTCGGCGGCGGCGGTGGCGCGGGCCTCGCCGGGGGTGCGTACGGAGTGGTCGAGGGCGAGCCCGAGGTCCCACACGGGGTACCAGAGCCGGTCGGCGAGGGCGGCGAGCGTCCCGGGGTCGGCGCCGCCGTCGTGGAGGAGGAGCAGGTCGAGGTCGCTGCGGGGCGACAGCTCGCTTCTGCCGTAGCCGCCGACGGCGACGAGCGCGGCGCCGCGCGGCCTGGTGCCGCCGAGGTCGGCGAGGGCCGCGTCGAACAGGCCGCGCAGCCAGCCGTCGGTCAGCCCGGCGAGCGCGGAACGGCGCGGCGGCCCGGACCGCGCCCCGTCCTGGAGGAGGCGCAGCCGGGCCGCCGCGTAGCCGCTGGGTCCGGAGTCTTCTTTCTCGGTTCGTTCGTCCACACTCGTCACCGGCGGCTCCTGTTCCTCAGTTCCTCGCGGTGTGTCAGCGCGTCCTACGGGACCAGGTCGCCGTGCGGCGTCCTGGGCGCCGTCACAGCGCGTCCGGCCCGCGTTCGCCCGTCCGTACGCGTACGGCGGTGTCCACGGGGACGCTCCAGACCTTGCCGTCGCCGATCTTGCCGGTGCGGGCGGCCTTCACGATCACGTCCATGAGCTGTTCGGCGTCGTCGTCCTCGACCAGCACCTCGACGCGGACCTTCGGTACGAGGTCGACGGTGTACTCGGCGCCTCGGTAGACCTCGGTGTGGCCGCGCTGGCGTCCGTAGCCGCTGGCCTCGGTGACGGTCAGGCCCTGGACTCCGAAGGCGTGCAGGGCCTCCTTGATCTCGTCGAGCCGGTGCGGCTTGACGACGGCGGTGATGAGCTTCATGCGTCCACCTTCTTGGGGGGCGTGTGAGGCGTGGCCGACGCGGTCTCCTGGACGGGGCCGGGCACGGCGGCCGCGGTGCGCGGCGCGACTCCGCCGCCCGCGCCGCTGAAGTCGTACGCGGTCTCGGCGTGCTGCACCTGGTCGATGCCGCCGACCTCCTCGTCCTCGCTGACGCGCATCCCGATGGCCTTGTCGACGAGGAGGGCGAGCACGGCGGAGACGACGAAGGAGTACGCGAGGACGGCGCCGACGCCCGCGGCCTGCTTGCCGAGCTGCCCGAGGCCGCCGCCGTAGAACAGGCCCTGCGCCGTGGACTGCCCGCCGCCGGTGGCGAAGAACCCGACGAGCAGGGAGCCCGCGACGCCGCCGACGAGGTGCACGCCGATGACGTCGAGCGAGTCGTCGTACCCGAGCTTGAACTTCCAGCCGACGGCGACGGCGCACAGCACTCCGGCGATCGCGCCGATGGCGAGGGCGCCGAGCGGGGAGCAGGAGCCGCCGGAGGGGGTGATGGCGACGAGGCCCGCGACGGCCCCGGAGGCGGCGCCGAGCGTGGTGAACGCGCCGTGCCGCAGCTTCTCGTAGACCAGCCAGGCGAGCATGGCGGCGGCGGTGGCGACCTGGGTGTTGACGAACATCAGCGCGCCGACGCCGTCGTCGTTGCCGAGCCAGGACCCGGCGTTGAAGCCGAACCAGCCGAACCAGAGCAGCCCCGCGCCGAGCATGACGAGCGGCAGGCTGTGCGGGCGCATCGGGTCCTTCTTGAAGCCGACGCGCTTGCCGATGACGAGGATCACGCCGAGCGCGGCGGCACCGGCGTTGATGTGCACGGCCGTGCCGCCCGCGAAGTCGATCACGCCGAGTTCGAAGGCCCAGCCGCCGGTGCCCCAGACCCAGTGGGCGACGGGGAAGTACACGACCGTGGCCCACAGGGCGATGAACAGGGCCCAGGCGGTGAACTTCACGCGGTCCGCGAGGGCGCCGCTGATCAGCGCGGGCGTGATGATCGCGAACATGAGCTGGAACACGGCGAAGACGTACACGGGGACGGTGTAGCCGTCCCACAGCTCCGTCAGGCCGATGCCGCTGAGGCCGACGTAGTCGGAGTTCCAGGCGATGAGGCCCCCGTGGTCGGTGCCGAAGGCCGCGGAGAAGCCGTAGAGCACCCACAGGACGGTGACGACGCCCAGGCTGACGAAGCTCATCATCAGCATGTTCAGGGTGCTCTTGACGCGGACCATGCCGCCGTAGAAGAAGGCGAGCCCGGGCGTCATGAGCATCACGAGGGCGGAACAGATGAGCATGAACCCGGTGTTGGCCGCGGAGAGCTGGGGGGCGTCTGCGGCAAGCGTGCTGCCTGGGGGCATCGGCGTCACCTCGTCGTCGGAAGTCGGCGGACGCGGCCCGTGCGGGGTGGGGGCGGTGGGCCGGTCATGTCGCACGAGGGTGTCCCAGCGCGGTTTCGGCCAGTGCCGCTCGGTGTTTCACCGCGGTGACGAAGCGGTCGGGCGTGTTACGCGTGCATGAACTGCGAGGTGCGCGCGGGGTTCGGGACATATCCTCCCGAAGCTCCGCGGCGGAAAACTGCCCGGCCGCGGCGACCATCCGGGTGACCTGGCGTGGGGGAGCCGAGTCGGACTTGTTCGGGATGGGTTGCCGCGGCCGGAGCGGTGGGGGCCGCCATCGGGGCCGGTGCGAGGACTGGTACGAGGACCGGTGGGCGGGCGGTTGGGCGGTGGTCGGGGCGGTCACGGGAGTGGCCGGGAGGGCCGTGCCGTCACGGGCCGTCCAGGGGGTGCGGGCGGCCGGGGCGGACGGCGTCAGACGGCCTCCACGGTGTCCGGCATCTCGATGGCGAGCTGCTCGGTCAGCTGGACGACGTCCGGTACGTCGCCGAAGTCACGGACGGCGTTGTCGACGGTCTTGCGCAGGCGCGTGTTGACCCGCTCCGAGCGGACCTTCTTGGCGATGGCCAGGGCCTCGCGGGCGAGCTTGACGCTGTGCTCGGGCTCCTTCTGGAGCAGGTGGACGGTGGCCATGCCGATGAGGTTGAGCGCGTACGACCGCTGGTGCTCGGGGTCCTGCTGGAAGAGTTCGACGGCGCGCGCCATGACGGGCTCGGAGAGCGAGGCGTAGCTGGGGCTGCGGCCCGCCACATAGGCGAGGTCGCGGTAGGAGTGGGCGTTCTCGCCGTTCAGCTCGGCCTCGGAGAAGAAGCGGATCCAGTCGGGCTCCGGCTCGTCCCAGTCGTCGGCGTCGGCGAAGGTGTCCTCGGCCATCCGCACGGCGCGCTTGCAGCGGCCCGGCTGGCCCATTCCGGCGTAGGCGCGGGCCTCCATCGCATACAGCATGGCCTGGGTGCGGGGGCTGGCGCAGTCGCGGCTGCCGTACTGCGCGAGGTGGATGAGCTCCAGGGCGTCCTCGGGGCGGCCGAGGTGGATCATCTGGCGGCTCATGCTGGAGAGGATGTACGAGCCGAGGGGCCGCTCGCCCGCTTCCTTCGCGGCGTGCAGGGCGAGGACGAAGTACTTCTGGGCGGTGGGCTGGAGGCCGACGTCGTAGCTCATCCAGCCCGCCAGCTCGGCCAGTTCACCGGCGACGCGGAACAGGCGCTTGGCGGTGGCCTCGGGCTGGGGCTCCTGGAGCAGGTCGGTGACCTCGTGCAGCTGGCCGACGACGGCCTTGCGGCGCAGGCCGCCGCCGCACTGGGCGTCCCACTGGCGGAACATCACCGTGGTGGACTCCAGGAGGTCCATCTCGGGTTTGGACAGGCGGCCGGGGCGGCGCGAGGCGAGCTGCTGCGGGTCCGGCTCGGCCGTCTGGGGCGCGGAGGGGCCCGGCACCAGCCAGCGCTGCATGGGCTCGATCAGGGAGGGCCCGGCGGACAGGGCGAGCGAGGTGCCGAGGAAGCCGCGCCGGGCCAGCATCAGGTCGCTGCGGCTGAACTCGCTGATCAGCGCGACCGTCTGGGGGCCGGTCCAGGGCAGGTCGACGCCGGAGACGGAGGGCGCCTTGTGGGCGGCGCGCAGGCCGAGGTCCTCGACGGCGACGACGCAGCCGAAGCGCTCGGAGAACAGCTCGGAGAGGATGCGCGGGATGGGCTCGCGGGGGTTCTCACCGTCGAGCCAGCGGCGGACCCGGGAGGTGTCCGTCGAGATGTGGTGCGCGCCCAACTGGCGTGCTCTGCGGTTCACTTGGCGCGCCAGCTCGCCCTTGGACCAGCCGCTGCGCACGAACCACGAGCTGAGCATCTCATTGGGGCGCTTCTCAGCGTTCGCACCGCTTCCGCCACTGCCGCCCACTGGAACGCCCCCATCCTTCAAGACACTTGTACGCGGTTCACGTCAAGCCCTAACAGAATGCCGCCCGTTACGGCGGTCCGTCCGGAGAATGCCACTCGTCGAACGGGAATCCGACTTGCCTCCGGCATACCCACGGGTGCGCGAGCCTCCGGCGGCATGTACCGAAAGTAATCCTACGATCACCCCTCCGGCGAGGGCGTTCGCAGAAACGCCACCATTCGCCACCCCTTCGAATGAACTCCCGACCCGCCGCACGCGATTCACTTGACACACCACAACCGGCAGCAGGCGGAGCGGAGCACACAGGGGCGCGGGGCGCGGGGCGTACCACCCACGAAGCCCCCGAGCGCCGTGGGCACAGGGCGGCAGAAGGCGGCAGAACTCGGCAAGAGTCGCCTTGAGACGTCCGAACGACAGGCAAACGACGACACAGACGCAGGGTCACGTTCCGAATCCGTCACGTAACCAGGGCGCACTCGACCCGTTGGAGGGGGCATGGGCTTCACGATCGGCGGCATCCGGGGGACCAAAGAGCCCCGTTCCGGTGACCGTTCCGGCACCAGAGGGACCGCCGGAGAGACGGGGGATTCCGGCTCCCGGTGGGCGAGGGACACGGACCGCGGCACGCGGCAGGCCGCCAAGGAGGACCGGGACCGGAACCCGGGGCAGCCCCGGGAGTACAAGGAGCCGCGTGCCGCGGTGCGGCGGCGCCGCGCGGCCGCCTCCGAGTGCGGCACGGCGGTCGCCGAGTACACGGGCCTGTGGGGCTGGGCGGTGGTGCCCGGGGCGCGTGCCCAGGACGGCCGCTGTTCCTGCGGCGTCCCCGACTGCGCCGCCCCCGGTGCCCATCCGCTCGACTTCGCGCCGGAGGTCCCGGCGGGGGCCACGCTCGACGAGGCGACGCGGGCCTGGGGGCACTTCCCGGGCGCGGCGGTGATGCTGCCCGTCGGCCGCGCGTTCGACGTCATCGAGGTGGCGGAGACGGCGGGGCGGCGGGCGCTGGTGCGGCTGGAGCGGATGGGGGTGCCGCTCGGCCCGGTGACGGCCACTCCGGAGGGGCGTACGCACTTCCTGGTGGCGCCGGGCGCCGCGGCGGAGCTGCCCCAGCTGCTCTACCGCATGGGCTGGGACGACGCGGCCCTCGACCTGGGCGCCCTCGGCCCGGGGGCGTACATCACGGCACCCCCGTCGGACCGCGGCGGCCTCGGTCCGGTCCGCTGGCTGCGCGCCCCCGACCCGGACTCGGCGACCCACCCGCCGCACGCCCGCCTGCTCCTCGGCACCCTGGCGTACGTGGCGCACCGGTCGCCGGGGTGAGGCTCCGGCGCCGCACACGAAAGGGCCCCGGCCCCCGGCTGCACCCCGGGGAGCGGGGCCCTTTCTCGCGTACGCGGTACAGGCGCGCCCCGAAGGGGCGCGGGGAACGGCGCGCCCAACCACAACGCAGCCGCGGACAACCGACGACACACCGCGGCACACGCCCAACACGGCACACGCCAAGCGCGAGCGCCTAGTCGCCGATAAGCGCATCGACGAACGCCTTGGGCTCGAAGGGCGCGAGGTCGTCGGCGCCCTCGCCGAGGCCCACCAGCTTGACCGGCACGCCCAGCTCGCGCTGGACCGCGACGACGATGCCGCCCTTGGCGGTGCCGTCGAGCTTGGTCAGGACGATGCCGGTGATGTCGACGACCTCGGCGAAGACGCGGGCCTGCACCAGGCCGTTCTGGCCGGTGGTGGCGTCGAGGACGAGCAGGACCTCGTCGAGCGGGGCGTGCTTCTCGACGACGCGCTTGACCTTGCCCAGCTCGTCCATGAGGCCGGTCTTGGTGTGCAGGCGCCCGGCGGTGTCGATGAGGACGACGTCGGCGCCGTCGGCGATGCCCTCCTTGACGGCGTCGAAGGCGATGGACGCGGGGTCGCCGCCCTCGGGGCCGCGCACGGTGCGGGCGCCGACGCGCTCGCCCCAGGTCTGGAGCTGGTCGGCGGCGGCGGCGCGGAAGGTGTCGGCGGCGCCGAGGACGACGGTGCGGCCGTCGGCGACGAGGACGCGGGCCAGCTTGCCGGTGGTGGTGGTCTTGCCGGTGCCGTTGACGCCGACGACCATCACGATGCCGGGGGTCTCCAGGCCCGACTCGGTCTTGACGGTGCGGTCGAGGTCCGTGCCGACGAGGGTCAGGAGTTCCTCGCGCAGCAGGGCGCGCAGCTCTTCGGGGGTGCGGGTGCCGAGTACCTTGACGCGCTCGCGCAGGCGCTCGACCAGCTCCTGGGTGGGGGCGACGCCGACGTCGGCGGTGAGGAGGGTGTCCTCGATCTCCTCCCAGGTGTCCTCGTCCAGGTGCTCCCGGGAGAGCAGGGTCAGCAGGCCCTTGCCGAGCGCGTTCTGCGAGCGGGACAGGCGGGTGCGCAGGCGCACCAGGCGGCCCGCGGTGGGCTCGGGGGTCTCGATCTCCGGAGCGGCCGGGGCCTCGGGGGCCTCGGGCTCCTCGGTCACGACGGGGGCGGACGCCGAGGGCTCGGCGACCGGCAGGTCCACCTCCTCGATCGTGCGGCGCGCTTCGTCGCGCGGCGTCTCGGCCTCGTCGCCGACGTGCGGCTCGGCCGGGGGTGCGGTGATGGTGGGCGTGCTCGACGGGGCCTGGGCCGGGGGCAGCGACTTCTTCTTGCGGCTGCCGACGACGAGCCCGCCGATCGCGCCGAGGACGACCACGGCGATGACTACAGCGAGGATGACGATTTCCATAACCCGACCAGTATCAGTCATGGGCCCCGAACGGACCCTCCTTGTGCTTTCCTCCAAGGGACATAGGCCACTAGCCGTGATTACTCGGACTAAAGTACGATGGAAGAGGCTGCGTCAACGCGCGTAGAGTCCATCCGAACAAACCCCCACCGGCCGCGACAACGTCGACGCGGGCCGAGCGAGAGGCACGGAACTCCCCCTCATGAGCACCACCGCCGAATCCGCCGAACACGAAGGCGCCCTGGAGACCAGGGACTTGAGCCGGTCCCCGACTCCGAGCGCCACGGCAGGACCCGTGAGCTGTTCCCCACCTGGGTGGCCGCCAACATCAGCGTTCTGCTCCTCACGATGGGCGCGGGCCTCATCGTCTCGAACGGCCTGAACTTCTGGCAGGTCCTGATCGTCGCCCTGGTCTCCCCCGTGCTGAGCTACGGCCTGGTGGGCCTGGTCTCCATCGCGGGCAAGCGCGGCGGCTCCCCCGGCATGACGCTGTCGCGCGCGGTCTTCGGCCAGCGCGGCAACCTCTTCCCCGGCTCGCTGATCTGGGTCGCCCGCTGGGGCTGGGAGACGATCAACGCGGTCACCGGCGCGTACGCGATCCTCACGGTCCTCGACATCTGCTTCGGCGTGACGTCGAACACGGCCCTGAAGGTCATCACGCTCCTCGCCTTCGTCGCCGCCACGTTCCTGATCTCCGGCCTCGGCCGCAAGGTGCTGCACGTGTGCAGCCAGTGGTCGACGTACCTCTTCGGCGCGTTCAGCGTCCTGGTCCTGGTCTACCTGCTGAAGAACACGGACTGGTCCGCGGTCTTCGACAAGCCCGCGGGCTCCACGGCGATGATGATCGCGGGCATCGGCACCATCGCGGCAGGCGGCATCAGCTGGGTCCCGACCGGCCCCGACTTCACCCGCTATCTGCCGCGCACGGCGCCGAGCAAGCCGCTGGTCGGCCACGCCGTCGGCGGCGCCGCCATCGTCGTCGTGCCGATGGTGCTCATGGGCGCCGTGATGGCCGTCTCCACGCCGGACCTGTCCAGCGCCGCCGACCCGGTCTCGTTCCTCGGCGAGCTGCTTCCGACCTGGATCGCCGTGCCGTACCTGATCATCGCCCTGATCGGCATGCTCCTGATCAACTCGATGTCGATGTACTCGGCGGGCTTCACGGCCATGACGCTCGGCATCAAGGTCCCGCGCGCCTGGGCGGTCAGCGTGAACGCGATCATCAGCCTGGTCTTCGGCTATCTGCTGATGAACGTGGCCACCAGCTTCATGGGCTCGTTCATCTCCTTCCTGACGCTGCTCGCGGTCGCCTTCTCCGCCTGGATCGGCGTCTTCGGCATCGACATGCTGCGCCGCACGACCTATGACGGCGCGGCCCTGATGGACACCACGCGCACCAGCGCCTACTGGTACCGGGCGGGCTTCGCCTGGCAGGCCATGACCGCCTGGGGCGTCGCACTGGTGGTGGGCCTGCTGTTCACCAAGGTCGACTGGTTCACCGGCCCCCTCGCCTCCTCCTGGATCGGGCGCAACGGCCTCGGCTGGCTCGTCACCATCGTGGTCGCGGGCGTGCTGTACGGGGTCCTGCCGCGCCAGCCGCTGACCGAGACCGCCCCGGCCGCCGAGGCCGAGCCGGTCCCCGCCAAGGCCTGAGCCGACCCCCGTACGACCCTGTTCATCTGACGCAGCGTCAGCTAACGTCCCCCTTCGCCGGGCGCCCCGCCGCCCCGGTGGAGGGGGACGTTCCCATGCCCGTGTCCGTCGTGCGCTTCAACCTCGTCGACCCGGCGGCCGACGCGCTCGGGGCGCGCTACCGCGCCGCCCTGGAGATGGCCGCGTACGCCGACGAGCGCGGCGTCACCACCGTGCAGACCGAGGAGCACCACGGCGCCGCCAACAACTGGCTGCCCTCGCCGTTCGCCTTCGCGGGCGCGGTGTTCGGGGCCACCCGGCGGATCGGGGTGACCGTCTCGGCGGCCATCGGACCGCTGCACGACCCACTGCGCCTGGCGGAGGACGTCGCCGTCCTGGACCTGCTGAGCGGGGGCCGCCTGGTGACGGTGGTGGGCATCGGCTACCGGCGCGCGGAGTACGAGGCGTTCGGCGTCGACTTCGCGCGGCGCGGGGCGCTCCAGGACGAGCTGGTCGAGACGCTGCTCGCGGCGTGGACGGGCGAGGAGTTCACCTTCCGGGGCCGCCGGGTGCGGGTCACGCCGCGGCCGGGGAGCAGGCCCCACCCGCTGCTGCTGGTCGGCGGCTCGTCGCGGGCGGCGGCCCGGCGCGCGGCGCGGTTCGGCCTGCCGTTCTTCCCCAGCGCGCACCTGCCGGACCTGGCGGCCTACTACGAGCAGAAGCTGGTGGAGTACGGCACCGAGGGCTGGACCATGATGCCCGCCGCCGAGACCCCGCTGCTGCACCTCGCCGAGGACCCGGACCGGGCCTGGGCGGCGTACGGGGAGCACTTCCTGCACGAGGCGCGCACCTACGCCTCCTGGCAGTCGAAGGACATCCGCTCGGCGGTGCGGTCGGCGGCCACGACGGCCGCGGAGCTGCGGGCGGAGGGCGTGTACCGGGTCCTCACGCCGGACGAGTGCGTGGCGCTGGCGGCGGGCGGCGCGCCGAGCCTGATCCTGCACCCGCTGGTGGGCGGGATGCCGCTGGACGAGGGCTGGCGCAGCCTGCGGCTGTTCACGGACGACGTACTGCCCCGGCTCAAGGACTGACGCCTCGGGCCGGGGCAGCTTTCCGCAGAGGAGGGGGCAGCGGGGACTTAGCCCATCTCCTCCAGGGCCTTGCCCTTCGTCTCCTTGACGAACCGCAGGACGAAGGGGACGGAGAGCGCCGCGAAGGCGCCGTAGATGATGTACGAGCCGGTCAGCGACCACTCGGACATGCTCGGGAAGGTCTTGGTGATCGCGAAGTTGGCGAGCCACTGCGCGGAGGCGGCCACGCCCAGACCGGCGGCGCGGATGCGGTTGGGGAAGATCTCGCCGAGCAGCACCCAGACCACCACGCCCCAGGAGAAGGCGAAGAAGAGCACGAACGCGTTGGCGGCGATGATCGCGACCAGTCCCTGGGCGTGCGGCAGCGAGACGTCGTCACCGCTTCCGGTCTTGTACGAGAACGCCCACGCCATGGTGAACAGGGCCGCCGCCATGCCCACGGAGCCCATTAGGGCCAGCGGCTTGCGGCCGATGCGGTCGACCAGGACCATCGCGATCACCGTACCGACGATGTTCACGATCGAGGTCTCGAAGGAGTACAGGAACGAGCTGGAGGGGTCCTTGCCGATGGACTGCCAGAGCTGGTTCGAGTAGTAGAAGATCACGTTGATGCCGACGAGCTGCTGGAAGACCGACAGGCCGATGCCGACCCAGATGATCGGCAGGAAGCCGAACCTCCCGCCGAGCAGGTCCTTGAACGTCGACTTGTGCTCGCTGCGCATGCCCTGCTCGATCTCGGCGACACGGGCGTCCAGGTCGACGCCCCTGCCCTCGACCTCGGCGAGCACCTTGCGGGCCTCGGTGGCGCGCCCCGCGGAGATCAGGAAGCGCGGGGACTCGGGGATGGCGAGGGACAGCAGCCCGTAGAGGAGGGCCGGGACGACCATGACGCCGAGCATCCACTGCCAGGCCTCGAGCCCGGCGAGCTTGCCGCGCTGGTCGCCGTCGGCCATGTTGAGGATGCCCCAGTTGACGAGCTGGGAGACGGCGATGCCGATGACGATGGCGGCCTGCTGGAAGGACGCGAGGCGGCCGCGGTAGGCGGGCGGGGCGACCTCGGCGATGTAGGCCGGGCCGATCACGGAAGCCATGCCGATGCCGACGCCGCCGATCAGGCGCCACATCGTCAGGTCCCAGGCGGCGAACGGCAGGGCCGAGCCGACGGCGCTGGCCGCGAACAGGACCGCGGCGATCTGCATCACCCGGATGCGGCCGATGCGGTCCGCGAGCCGCCCCGCGATCGCGGCGCCCAGGGCGCAGCCGAGCAGGGCGGTGGCGATGATCCAGCCGAGGAGGTTGGCGTCCACGTCGAACCGGTGCTGAATGGCCACGGTCGCGCCGTTGATCACGGAGCTGTCGTAGCCGAAGAGGAAGCCGCCCATCGCGGCGGCGGCCGTGATGAAGATGACGTGCCCGAGGTGGTCGGGCTGAGCCTCCCGGGCTCCGGAATCAGGGGCCCCGGGGTCGGGTGCCTGCGTGGTCCTTGTCACGTGTACTCCTCGGGCCACCGGCGTCGCTGCCGGGGTGGGGGCGAGCCCTTCAAGTGGCGCACAACTTCGCGCCGCCCACCACCTGAAGGTAAAAGCAACGTTGCAGAGACTATGCCTTCAAGTTTCGAAGTCAATAGGGCGTTATGAAGGAGTGCTCAACGGACTGATCACTCATTGACTTCAAGACTTGAATCTGAGGTGCCCGGCGCGGCCAGGGCGCGCCCGCTACAGGCCCGGGAGAGGCGCCCAGCGCGCCTACCGGAAGCGCTGGCTGATCACCTTGGACACCCCGTCCCCCTGCATGGACACGCCGTACAGGGCGTCGGCGACCTCCATCGTGCGCTTCTGGTGCGTGATCACGATGAGCTGGGACGCCTCCTGGAGCTCCTGCATGATGCGGATGAGTCGCTGGAGGTTGGTGTCGTCGAGCGCCGCCTCGACCTCGTCCATCACGTAGAACGGGCTGGGCCGCGCCTTGAAGATCGACACCAGCAGGGCCACGGCCGTCAGGGAGCGCTCTCCGCCGGACAGCAGCGAGAGCCGCTTGACCTTCTTGCCGGGCGGGCGGGCCTCGACGTCGACGCCGGTGGTGAGCATGTTGTCGGGGTCGGTCAGGATCAGCCGCCCCTCACCGCCGGGGAAGAGCCGCGAGAAGACGCCCTCGAACTCCCGCGCCGTGTCCCGGTAGGCCTCGGTGAAGACCTGCTCGACGCGCTCGTCGACCTCCTTGACCACCTGGAGCAGGTCCGCCCGCGTCTTCTTCAGGTCCTCCAGCTGCTCGCTGAGGAACTGGTGACGCTCCTCCAGGGCCGCGAACTCCTCAAGGGCCAGCGGGTTGACCTTGCCGAGCTGCTGGTAGGCCCGCTCGGCCGCCTTCAGGCGCTTCTCCTGCTCGGCGCGGACGTACGGCCGGGGCTGGTTGCGCGGGTGCTCCGGGTCGGCGGGCAGTTCCTCGCCCTCGGCGGGGGGCGAGGGCGGCACGGGCTGGTCGGGCCCGTACTCGGAGACGAGCCCCGCGGGTTCCACACCGAGTTCCTCCAGCGCCTTGGTCTCCAGCTGCTCGATCCGCAGCCGCTTCTCCGCGCCGAGTACCTCGCCCTTGTGGACCGAATCCGTCAGCTTGTCCAGCTCCGCCTTCAGGTCGCGCCCCGCGCTCCGCGCGGCGACCAGGTCCCGCTCCCGCTCCGCCTTGGCCCGCTCGGCCGCGGCCCGCTCCTCGTCGGCCCGCGCCAGCGACACCTCGACGTGCGCGAGCAGCTGCCGGGCGCCGGACGCGACGGCCTCGGCGACGGTCGCCTCGTGCCGCAGCCGGGCGCGGCGCCGCTCGGCGCGGGCGCGGGCCTCCCGCTCCGCCCGGGCCGCCCGGTCCAGCGAGTCGGCGCGCCCGGCGAGGCCCTTGACGCGCTCCTCGTGCGTACGGACCTGGAGCCGGGCCTCCATCTCGGTCTGCCGGGCGTTGGCCCCGTCGGCGGCGAGCCGGTCGCGCACGCTGGTGTCCGGCTCCTCCTCGACCGGGGCCTCCTCGGCGACGGCGAGCCGCTCGGCCAGCTCCGCCACCTCCGACTGGGCCTTCTCCAGGGCCTCCTGGGCCTTGGCGGCGGCCGCGGCGGACCGTTCCGCCTCCCCGCGGCGCCGCGCGCCTGGCCCGCGAGGCTGCCGAGCCGCTGCGCCACCGCCGACTTCTCCCGGTCGGCGGCCCGGCGCCGCTCCCCCAGCTCCTCCACGAGCGCGGCCGCCGCCCGGCGCCGCTCCCCCGCGCGCTCCTGCTCGCGCGCCAACTCCTCGCAGGTCACGCCCAGTTCGGCCAGCTCGGCGGCGGCCTCGTCCACCGACGCCTGCACCTCGAGCAGGCTCGGGGCGGCCGCGGAGCCGCCGTGCGCGAAGTGCGCCCCGAGCAGGTCGCCCTCGGCGGTGACGGCGGTCAGCTCCGGGTGCGCGTACACCAGGTCCTCGGCGTCCTCCAGCGTCCCCACCACCACGACGTCCCGCAGCAGCCACCGCACGGCAGGCATCAACTCGGCGGGCCCGCGCACGAGTTCGGCGGCCCGGGGCGGCCCCTCGCCTCGGGGCCCATGGCCGTCGTACGGCGTCTGCGGCGCGAGCGGCTGCCGCGGTACGCCGTCGGGGGCGCCGGTCGCCGCGTCCGCGGCGGAGGTGCCGTCGCCCCCTCCCGGCCCCGTGAGCACGAGCGCGGCCCGTCCCGCGTCCTGCTTGCGCAGCAGGCGGATCGCTTCCGCGGCGGAGGCGGGCGTCGTCACGGCGATGGCGTCCGCCGCCGCGCCGAACGCCGCCGCCACCGGCACCTCGAAGCCCGGCGCCACGGAGAGGAGTTCGGCGGCGGGGCCGAGCAGGCCCGTCAGGCTCTCCTTGGCGGCGAGCAGCGCGCCCGAGCCGTCCTTGCGGCGCAGGCCCAGCGCGAGGGCCTCGTGCCGCGCGGCGACAGCGGCCCGCTTCCGCTCGGCGGCGGTGGCCGCCTCGCGGGCGGCGGTCAGCCCGGCCTCGGCGTCGGCGAGGGCGCGCCGGGCCTCCTCGTGCCGCTCGGCCAGCTCCGTGTCGCCCGCGTCGAGCCCGTCGACCTCCGCCTTGAGCTGCTCGTACTCCTCCTGCGCGAGGACCGCGCGCTCCCGCGCCTCGTCGCGGGCCACCACCAAGCGGTCGATCTCGGCCTGCGCGGACGCCGCGCGGGAGCGGGCCGCGTTGACCTGCCCGCCGAGCCGCGCGAGCCCTTCGCGGCGGTCGGCGATGGCCCGCGCCACGTCCTTCAGGCGCCGCTCCTCGGCGGCCAGCTCCCGCTCAAGGTCGGCGCGGTGCGCGACGGTGTCGTCGAGGGCGTGCTGAGCGGCCTCCAGGGCGGCCTCCAGCTCGGCCTCCTGCTCGCGGACGCGGGCGGCCTCGCGCTCCAGGTCCTCGGGGTCGCGGCCGCGGCGCTCCTCGGGGGGCGCGGAGGTGGCGCTCTTGACGCGGGCGTCGGCCAGCGAGATCGTGCCGCGCACCCGCTCGGCCAGCTGCGACAGCTCGTACCAGGTCTGCTGGGCGCGCTGGAGGCGCGGGGTCAGCCGCCGCACCTCGTCCTCCAGGACCGCCTCGCGCTGGAGCGCCGCCTTCAGCTCGGCCTCGGCGGCGTCCTTGCGGGCCTTGAGCGCGGCCTCGTCGGCGACCTCCGCGCTCAGGGCCTCCCGCAGCCGTACGAGGTCGTCGGCGAGCAGCCTGAGGCGGGCGTCGCGCAGGTCGGCCTGGATGACGGCGGCCCGGCGGGCCACGGCGGCCTGCCGCCCGAGCGGCTTGAGCTGGCGGCGCAGCTCGTCGGTGAGGTCCTGGACGCGGGCGAGGTTGGCCTGCATCGCGTCGAGCTTCCGGAGCGCCTTCTCCTTGCGCTTGCGGTGCTTGAGGACGCCCGCGGCCTCCTCGATGAAGGCGCGCCGCCCCATGGGGTCGGCGTGCAGCACGGAGTCGAGCTGGCCCTGGCCGACGATGACGTGCATCTCGCGGCCGATGCCGGAGTCCGACAGCAGCTCCTGGATGTCGAGCAGGCGGCAGGTGTCGCCGTTGATCTGGTACTCGCTGCCGCCGTTGCGGAACATGATCCGCGTGATGGTGACCTCGGCGTACTCGATGGGCAGCGCGCCGTCGGAGTTGTCGATGGTGAGGGAGACCTCGGCGCGGCCGAGCGGCGGGCGGCCCGTGGTGCCCGCGAAGATCACGTCCTCCATCTTGCCGCCGCGCAGCGACTTGGCGCCCTGCTCGCCCATGACCCAGCTCAGCGCGTCCACGACGTTGGACTTGCCGGAGCCGTTCGGTCCGACGACGCAGGTGATGCCCGGCTCGAACTTCAGCGTCGTGGCCGACGCGAAGGACTTGAAACCACGCAGTGTGAGGGCCTTGAGGTGCACGCCGTTGGACTCTACCTCTCACCGCCGGTCCGCCGAGGAACGTGCGGGCAGTTTCACGGCGGAACGTGCAGGGCACATCAGAGTTAAGGAACGGCCCCGCGCAGGGGTCGGACGGACGAAGAACGCGCGACGCCCGCCGGGGCGTCCGGGCCCGCGGGGGGCGGGCGGGGAAGAGCCCGCGGGGGCGGGCGGGAAACGGGCAAGAAGAAGGGACGCCGAAGCGTCCCTTGCAGATCTCATAGGTCGCAGATCTCATAGGTCGAGCGGCTGACACGGGCAGCCTGACCTCGGCGCGCCGAGGGATCGGTCGCGTCGAGCGTCCGCGGACGGGGCTGTGCGCGGACGGTGGTGCTCCACACCACCGGGCTCGGCGAGCGGGGTCAGGTGAGCGCAGGCTCCGCCTTGGGTACGTCGATGCTCTCCAGGAGCGAGTCGTGAGAAGCGGCAGCCGTCAGCGCGTCGTTCTCCGCCTGGATCCTGACCAGCTCGGATTCCAGGTCCTGGACGCGCTGCTGGAGCCGTCGCATCTCGGCGAGAAGTCGCGGATCGCTGCCGCCGACGTAACCGAGAAGCGCCTTTGCCATGATGGATGGTCCTCCACACTGCGTGACCGACTGAATCGGTGTGGGTCGTGAGGGAATCGCACCCGCGGTGCTTGGCACTCTTTGGTTCTCGCTGGGTCTTACTTGGCCGTTCTCACATGCCAAACAGCTAAGGTGCGCGGGGCTTCCAGCGTCTCACCAAAAAGTTTGACGGTCAACACGATCACACCCCGTATTGACGGGTCACCGAGGGGCGCGCGGCCTTCGCAACAGCGGCGCTGCCTCTCCCCGGAACCCTGGGGGTGTGGAGATCATCATTCCTGCCGGAGCCTGCCACGGCAAGCGTTTCTTGGCAACCACCAGGCATTTCCGGTCCCAGGGGGGTGCCGGGACCACTCCCGGCACCCCCCTGGGACAGCGGCCCCGGCGGGCCTTCGTCAGCGAATCGCGAACGAGTCGTAGCCGCCGCGCGGCGTGTCCCAGATCTCAGTCACCCCGTCGACGCGGCCGGGAGTGTCGCCCTCCAGAAGCCAGTCGAGGAGCTGCTGGCAACGGGCGCGTGAACCTTCGGCGACCACCTGCACCCGGCCGTCGTCGAGATTGAGAGCAAAGCCACTCAGGCCGCCGATCTCCAGCGCCCTGGCCCGCGTGAACCAGCGGAATCCCACGCCTTGCACCCGGCCGCGCACCCACGCGGTGAGGCGGACTTCTTCGTTCATGAGGTGCACGCTAACTGGCCAAAACCACGCGCGGCACGTCGCCCCCTCGCGCCATCGCGTACAGTCGCGACTCGACACGCCTCACCCGTACGGGCGAGCCACGCGAGCCGTCAGGACGACGCCGGGGAAACAGGACCGGGCGTCTGGACGAGACGAAAGGCCAGGAGATGGGACGCCACCGACGCTCCGCCACCGGCCGCGCGAACCCCTCCGAGTCCCGCTACGCCGAGTCGCTCTACGACCCCGAGCTGCACCCGCGCTCCGGCGCCCCGGCGCGCCCGCGCCCGGCCTCGCACCGCCGCGGGGGCCGGGCCGTGACCCCCGTGCGCACGGGCCTGCTCGGCGTCTCGGCGGCCGTCGCCATGGGCGCGGTCGCGGTGGCCTCCGGACTGCTGCCGGGCGGGGGCGGCTCCTGGGTGGGCGGGGGCGACGACTCCGGCGCCATCCGCTCGGCCAGCTCCCCGACCGGCCTCGACGTCCAGGGCGGCCAGCTGGGTGGCGGCGGCCAGTCCTCTCCCGGCGGCGCCGGTGCGGGACGCGGGGACGCCGCCCCGGCTCCGGAGCCGTCGGGGTCCCGTGCCGAGCCGTCCGCGAAGCCGTCGTCGCCGTCGTCGCGCGAGCCCTCGGCCGGGCCGTCGAAGCCGCGCGACCGCGCCGAGGACGCCCCGGGCTCCCCCAGCGCCGAGGGCCGGGGCGAGGGCGCGCGGAAGGGCGGAGGCGACGAGGCCGAGGCCCCGGGCAGGGGCGGCCAGGCCCCGGCCCCCTCCCGTACGGACCCCGGCAAGCCCGAGGAGCCGCCCGCGGCGGCGAAGCCCCCGGCCGGGGGCGGTTCGCCGGAGGCCCAGGTGCTCGCCCTGGTGAACCAGGAGCGCGCCAAGGCGGGCTGCCGACCGGTGCGCGCCGACGGCCAACTGGACGCGCTGGCCGAGCGGTTCAGCTCCGACATGGCCGAGCGCGGCTTCTTCGCGCACACCGACCCGGACGGCGCGACGCCCTGGGAGCGCGCCGAGAAGGCGGGCGTCCGGGACCTGGGTGGGGAGAACATCGCCCGCGGCCAGGCCGACGCGCGGTCCGTGATGGACGCCTGGCTGGCCAGCCCCGGCCACCGCGCCAACATCCTCAACTGCGACTACCGGACCCTGGGCGTCGGCGCGCACTTCGCGCCGGGCGGCCCGTGGTGGACGCAGGACTTCGGCTTCTGAGACCGCCCCGGGCCCGCGCGGCGGCCCAAGGTCGGCCCCGGGTTCGCGCAGTGAGGTGCCCCCGGCTCAGGCGGCCGTGGCGGCGCGGCCCGCGGTGAAGACGCGCGCGGTCTCGGTGACGCGGCGGCCCAGGTGCTCGGCGGTGGCGATGTCCGCCTTGTGCACGGCCTCCGGGCCCTCGTCGGCGTTGGTCTGGGCGGCGGCGCCGGAGAAGAAGCCGAGGCGGTTGAGGTCGTTCTCGGAGCCCTCGCTGGAGTTCCAGCCGGGGAGGAGTCCGAGGTTCACCCAGTGCATGCCCTGCTGCGCGGCGAGCGTCTGGAAGTACTGGAGCGTGTGCAGCTTGTCGCCGCTCTTGGAGGCGGAGTTGGTGAAGCCCGCCGCGATCTTGTCCTGCCAGGCGCGGGTGAACCAGCGCTTGGAGGAGGCCTCGGCGAAGACGTGGAAGGCGCCCGACGCGGTGCCCATGTAGGTGGGCGAGCCGAAGACGATCGCGTCGGCCGCGTCCAGGAGCTCCCACTGGGCGTCGGTGATCTCGTCGACCTTGACCATGTGGACGGTGGCACCGGCTTCGACGGCACCGGCGCGCACGGCCTCGGCGACGACGGCGGTGTGGCCGTACCCGGAGTGGTAGGCGATGGCGACGACAGGGCTGGACATGGCGGGGGTACTCCTCTGAGGCAGCCGTGCTCACCGACGCCGCGGTGATGCGGCGCGGCACGGCACGGGGGAGACGCACGAAAGGAAAGCACTAACTTTTGGATAGCGCAAGCTGATGGTTAGCGCTGCCCAGGAGTACGCTGTGGGCATGGACTCCCCCGCACGCACGTCACCCGGAGACGGCTCGCCCGCAGGCGACTGTCCCCAGGGGACGGAGAAGGCCTCGGACCTGGACCTGGCGTACAACGTGTTCGCCCGTAACTGCCCCTCCCGGGCCACGCTGGAGCACGTCACCGGGCGCTGGGGCGCGCTCACGCTCGGCGCGCTGCGCGACGGCACGTTCCGGTTCAACGAGCTGCGCCGCCGCGTCGACGGCGTGAGCGAGAAGATGCTGTCGCAGACGCTGCACGCGCTGGAGCGGGACGGCCTGGTGCACCGGGACGCGCGGCCCACCAACCCGCCGCGCGTGGACTACCGCCTGACGCCGCTGGGCGAGCAGGTCGCCGAGCGGCTGCTCGCCCTCATCCGGTTCGTCGAGGGCCACCAGGACGACGTGCTCGCCGCCCAGCGGGACTACGACAGCCGCGGCGCGCGCTGACAGCGCGGGCAGAAGTAGCTGGACCGGTTCATCCAGGGCCGCCGCCGCATCGGGGTGCCGCAGCGGCGGCAGGGCTCGCCCTCGCGGCCGTACGCGTCCAGGGAGCGGTCGAAGTAGCCGGACTCGCCGTTCACGTTGACGTACAGGCTGTCGAAGCTGGTGCCGCCGACGGCGAGCGCGGCGTTCATCACGTCCCGCACATGGCCGAGGAGTTCGGTGGTGCGGGGGCGGGTGAGGGTGGCGGTGGGGCGCTCGTAGTGGAGTCGCGCGCGCCACAGTGCCTCGTCGGCGTAGATGTTGCCGACGCCGCTGATCAGTGACTGGTTCAGCAGGGCGCGCTTGATGGTGGTGCGGCTGCGGCGCAGGGCCCGGTGGAAGGCGTCGTCGTCGAAGCGCTCGTCCAGCGGGTCGCGCGCGATGTGCGCGATGACGTCCGGGAGGCCGTCGGAGGCGGTGTCGTGCAGCGAGAGGCCGCCGAAGGTCCGCTGGTCCACGAAGCGCAGCTCGGTGCCGACGGTGTCGGCGAAGCGGACCCGGATCCTCAGGTGCTTCTCATCCGGGGCCTGCCCGGTCTTCACCAGGAGCTGCCCGCTCATCCCGAGGTGGGCGAGCACGGCGGTGCCGCTGTCCTCGACCGGCAGCCACAGGTACTTGCCGCGGCGGCTCGGGGTCCCGATGCGCTGCCCCTTGAGCCGGTGCGCGAAGTCGTCGGCTCCGGCGAGGTGACGCCGTACGGCGCGAGGGTGCAGGACCTCCACGTCGGCGACGGTCCGGTCGGCCACCCATCGGGCGAGCCCGCGCCGTACCACTTCGACTTCGGGCAGCTCGGGCATGGCGGGGGCCTCCGGGGTGGACGGGCTGGGCAGTGTCCCCACGTTACCGGGGCCCGCGCCGGGGACCGCGCCCGCCCGGCCCGCCCCGCGACCAGCGGGACGGAGAAACGCCAGGGCGCCCACCGCGGTGGTGGGCGCCCTGGAAAGCGGTCGGTCAGGCGGACTCCGCGTCCGGCGCGGCCGAGGCGGCGTCGGCCTTGGCCCGCTCGTCCGCGGCGGCGCGGATGGCCCGCCAGGCGGACTCCGCTGCCTGCTGCTCCGCTTCCTTCTTGCTGCGGCCGGTGCCGGTGCCGTACGAGACGCCTCCGACGCGGGCGGCAGCAGTGAAGGTCTTCTCGTGGTCGGGGCCGCTCTCCGTGACGAGGTACTCGGGCACGCCGAGGTTCTCCGTCGCGGTGAGCTCCTGGAGGCTGGTCTTCCAGTCCAGGCCCGCTCCGAGGTTCGAGGACTTCTCGATCAGCGGGTCGAAGAGCCGGTGCACCAGCTCGCTCGCCGCGTCGAGTCCCCGGTCCAGATAGACCGCGCCGATCACCGCTTCAAGCGTGTCGGCGAGGATGGAGGCCTTGTCCCGGCCGCCCGTGCCCTCTTCGCCCCGGCCGAGCCGGATGAAGGAGCCGAGGTCGAGGCCGCGGCCCACCTCAGCGAGCGCACGCGAGTTGACCACCGCGGCCCGAAGCTTGGCCAGCTGGCCTTCGGGCAGGTCGGGGTGGGTGCGGTACAGCGTGTCCGTGACGACGAGGCCGAGCACGGAGTCCCCGAGGAACTCCAGGCGCTCGTTCGTCGGCAGGCCGCCGTTCTCGTACGCGTAGCTGCGGTGGGTGAGCGCACGCACCAGAAGGGCGGACTCAAGCTGATAGCCGAGCCGCCCTTCCAGAAGCGTGTGGGACGAGGCCGCGTTGTTGCTGTCTGCCTGCATCTTGGCGTCTTCCGCCTTCTTCGGGCTAGACACAGCGCCTCTCACCAGCCGCTCAGACCTCGAGGACCTGGCGCTTGTTGTAGGTGCCGCAAGCGGGGCACGCGATGTGCTGCTGCTTCGGCTCACGGCAGCGCTCGCACGCAACCAGGGTGGGGACCGCAGCCTTCCACTGCGACCGGCGGTGGCGCGTGTTGCTGCGCGACATCTTCCGCTTCGGAACAGCCACGGCTACTTCTCCTGCTTCTCGTCGGCGCGCGCTGATCGAGTCGCGCCGCCGCTCATCTCGTCCTTCTCGCCGCCCTGGATGGAGTCAGCGAGTCCCTGCAGTGCCGCCCAACGGATGTCGACGGCGTCGTGGTGGTGGTCCGGGTCGTCCGCAAGGCGCGCTCCGCACTCGGAGCACAGACCCTGACAGTCTTCCCGGCACACCGGCTGCAACGGCAGTGCGAGCACCACCGCGTCACGCAGCACGGGTTCGAGGTCGAACAGGCCGTCCTCGAGAAAGAGCCTGTCCTCGTCTTCCTCGGCGTCGTCGGCCGGTTCCGCGGCGCGGCCCCGGTCGTCGGCGTCAGGGTACGAGAACATCTCCTGGAAGTCCGCGTCGAGCTCCAGCTCGACCGGCTCCAGACACCTTACGCACTCCCCCTCGGCCGACGCACGGGCGGTGCCTGTGACAAGCACCCCTTCCATGACCGACTCCAGACGGATCTCCAGCTCCACCGGGGCGCCTGCCGGCACTCCGACGACGCCCTCGACGCCGAACGGCGCCGGGGCGCCGGGAGCGTCGATGGTGCGGGTCAGCCGCTGCATGGCACCGGGACGCCGACCCAGCTCGTGCGTGTCGAACACGAGGGGGTTGCGGTGGTCGAGGCGCGTACTCAGGGCTCTTCCTGCTTTCGAGATCCAGGGGTGTGGCAAGGAGGCCGCCGCGCGGACGCCCCGGAACCGGGGCCCGAGCGGGCAGCTCTGATCGCGGGCATACGCGCGACCGAAGAGCCAGGATACTGGACCGGGCGCTCTCGGCCCAATCCGGTGCCCGGCCCCGGCTACCGCCCCTGCTCGTACCGGCGCAACTGCTCCGCGCTGATCATGGTGGTGTCGAAGAGGCTGGTCTCGTCGAGCACCGCGGGCGCGGCGGGCTGCTCGCCGCCGTACGCCGGGGGCTGGGGGTGCTGCGGGGGCGCCGCGTAGCCCTGCTGCTGGTACGCGTACGGGTCCTGCTGGTAGCCGTAGGGGTCCTGCTGGCCGTAGGGCTGCTGGTAGGCGTACGGGTCCTGCGCGGCGTACTCGTCCTGGTGGCCGTAACCGGGCTGCTGGGGCTGTTGGCCGTACGGCTCCGGGGCGTCGTAGGCGTAGGGGTCCTGGGCGGGCCGGGGCGGGGCGTAGGGCTCCTGGGCGGGGATGCGCGGGGGCTCTGGGGGCGGGGCGGCTCGGGGGTCTCGGCCAGGTCGGCGAGGTAGTCCGCGTCGGACGAGGGGCCCTTGGCCGGGTGCTGGCCGAGCTCGGCGAGGTCGGCGAGGTCGTCGGCGGGGGCGCGGCCCTGGAGCTTCTGGCGGCCCCGGCCGACGGCCTCCAGGGTCTTGGCGAGGACGGCCTCGAAGGCGCCGAGCTTGGCGTCGACGTACGCGTCGGCGTCGCGGCGCAGCGTCTCGGGGTCGTGGCTGCGCTCGGGGGCGTCCTCGTCCGCGTAGCCGTGTTCGTCGAGGCCCGGGCCGGTGCCGAGGAGCTTCTCGCGGCCGCGGCCGACGGAGCCGAGGGTCTTGGTGAGGACGACCTCGAAGTTGGCCAGCTTGCTGTCCACGTAGTCGTCGGCCTCGGCGCGGATCTCCTCGGCCTCCGCGCGGGCCTCGGCGAGGATGCGGTCGGCCTCGTTCTGGGAGCGGCGGGCGACCTCGGTGTCGGAGATCAGCGAGCCGCGCTCGGCGTGCGCGCTCTCGATGATGCGCTCCGCCTCCTGCCGGGCCCGCTCGACCAGCTGCTCACGGCCGCCGATCAGCTCCTGGGCCTGGGCGAGGGAGCCCGGCAGGGCCTGGCGCACCTCTTCGAGCATCGCAAGCAGCTCGGCGCGGTTGACCACGCAGGAGGCGGACATGGGCATGGACTTGGCGCTGCCGACCGCCGCCACGATGTCGTCGAGCTTCTTCTGTACGTCCACCGCGGGCTCGCCACTCTCTACAGGGGTTGGGGAGACGGACGGGACGACTGTAGCCCCTGATCAGCCCTTGGCGAGGCGCTTGTTGAGGGCTTCGAGCACGACCGGGGGCACCAGGTGCGCGATGTCGCCGCCCCAGGCCGCGACCTCCTTGACCAGCGAGGAGGACAGGAAGCTGTAGGTGGGGTTGGTGGGCACGAACAGGGTCTCGACGCCGGAGAGGCCGTTGTTCATCTGGGCCATCTGCAGTTCGTAGTCGAAGTCGCTGACCGCGCGCAGGCCCTTGACGATGGCCGGGATGTCGCGCTGCTTGCAGAAGTCCACGAGCAGTCCGTGGAAGGACTCGACGCGCACGTTGCCGAACTCGGCGGTGACCTCGCGGATCAGCTCGATCCGCTCGTCGATCTCGAAGAGGCCCTTCTTCGACTTGTTGATCATCACCGCGACGTACACCTCGTCGTACAGCTTGGAGGCGCGGGCGATGATGTCGAGGTGTCCATTGGTGATGGGGTCGAACGACCCCGGACAGACGGCGCGGCGCAACGGAAGTCCCTCGCTCTCCGGTCGGATCATGGCGCGATTTCTGGTTCGTCGCACGCAGAGGCGGCGCGACCGTACCAAAACGTGCCTTCGCCGTAGCGACGGGACCGCAGTCCCTCGAACCCGTCGGGCCAGGTGAATTCGCCGCCTCTGGTACTGCGTTCAACGGTGACGAGCGCGTCGTCCGCGAGCCAGCCTCCCGAGCGGAGTGTGAGCAGGATCTCCCGAAGATCGTCGTCGCCCACCGCGTACGGCGGGTCGAGAAAGGCCAGGTCGTAGGGGGCATCAGGGGTTGCGTCACGGATGATCTGCGCGGCTTTGCCCGCTCTCACCTCGGCGCCCGGCAGGCCGAGCGCCTTCACGTTGTCCCTGATGGTGCGGACCGCGCGGGCGTCGGCCTCGACCAGCAGGGCGTGCCCGGCGCCGCGGGACAGCGCCTCCAGGGCGACGGCGCCGGAGCCCGCGTACAGGTCGAGGACGCGGGCGCCGTCCAGGGCGCCTTCGAGGGCCTGCCAGGTGGAGAACAGGCCCTCGCGGGCGCGGTCCGATGTGGGCCGGGTGCCGTTCCCCGGCGGGACGGCGAGGCGGCGGCCACCGGCCGCTCCGGCGATCACGCGGGTCATGGGGGTGTCTGCGTCCTTCGGCTGGGGGTGGGGCTTGGCTGGGGGCTGGGGCCGGTCGTGGGGCTTGGTCTGGGGCCTGTGGTGGAGCTTGGGCTGGGGCCTGGCCCGGACTTTTCGCGGGACTTGCCCCGGGGCTTGGTCCGGAGCCGGGGCTGGAGCCTGGCCTGGGGGCTTGACCTCACGATATGTCGTCCCCGGGCGTCAGCCCTTGTCGAGGTACTGCTCGCGCTCGGCGTCCAGGAGGGCGTCGAGGGCGTTGCGCAGGGCGGGCAGGTGCTCCAGGGCGGGGTCCTGGGAGACCACGGCGGTGGCCTCCTCGCGGGCCTCGGCGATGATCTCCTCGTCGTCGATCACGGCGAGCATCCGCAGGGACGAGCGGACCCCGGACTGCGCCTGGCCCAGCACGTCGCCCTCGCGGCGCTGCTCCAGGTCGACGCGGGACAGCTCGAAGCCGTCCAGGGTGGACGCGACCGCGTTCAGCCGGGCGCGGGCCGGGCTGGCCTCGGGCATGTCCGTGACCAGCAGGCACAGGCCCGGGGCGGAGCCGCGGCCGACGCGGCCGCGGAGCTGGTGCAGCTGGGAGACGCCGAAGCGGTCGGCGTCCATGATCACCATGACGGTCGCGTTCGGCACGTTCACGCCGACCTCGATGACCGTCGTGGCCACCAGGACGTGGGTCTCGCCCGCGGCGAAGCGGCGCATCACCGCGTCCTTGTCGTCCGGCTGCATGCGGCCGTGCAGCACCTCGACGCGCAGACCCTGGAGGGGGCCGTGGGCCAGCTCCTCGGCGACGTCCAGGACGGCGAGCGGGGGCCGCTTCTCGGCCTCGTCCTCGGCGGACTTCTTCTTGGCGGCCTTCTTCGGGTCGTCCTCCTCGTCGCCGATGCGGGGGCAGACCACGTACGCCTGGTGGCCGTTCTCCGCCTCCTCGCGGACGCGCTCCCAGGCGCGGGCGAGGAAGTGCGGCTTGTCCTGCGCCGGGACGACGTGGCTGGAGATCGGGGAGCGGCCCGCGGGGAGCTGGTCGAGGACGGAGGTCTCCAGGTCGCCGAAGACCGTCATCGCGACCGTGCGCGGAATGGGGGTGGCCGTCATGACCAGCAGGTGCGGCGTGCGCTTCTCGCCCTGGGAGTGGCCCTTGCCGCGCAGGGCGTCGCGCTGCTCCACGCCGAAGCGGTGCTGCTCGTCGACGACGACCAGGCCCAGGTCGTGGAACTGCACCTTGTCCTCGATCAGCGCGTGCGTGCCGATGACGAGGCCCGCCTCGCCCGTCGCGAGGTCGAGCAGCGCCTGGCGGCGGGCGGCGGCGCCCATGGAGCCGGTGAGCAGCGTGACCTTGGTGGCCTGCTCCGCGCCGCCGAGCATGCCGCCCTGGGCCAGCTCGCCCATCATCTCCGTGATGGACCGGTGGTGCTGCTGGGCGAGCACCTCGGTCGGCGCGAGCATCGCGGCCTGCCCGCCCGCGTCCACGACGGCGAGCATGGCGCGCAGGGCGACCAGGGTCTTGCCGCTGCCGACCTCGCCCTGGAGGAGGCGGTGCATGGGGTGCTCCGTCGCCAGGTCGGTGAAGATCTCTTCGGAGACGCGGCGCTGACCGTCCGTGAGCGTGAAGGGGAGCTTCGCGTCGAAGGCGGCCAGGATGCCGTCCGGGGCCGGGCGGCGGGCCACCGCGGGGAGCTGGGCGTCGGCGAAGCGGCGGCGGGCCAGGGCGACCTGGAGCACGAACGCCTCGTCCCACTTCAGCCGCTCCCGGGCGGCGGCGATGTCGGCCTTCGTACGCGGGCGGTGGATCTTCACCAGGGCTTCGGGGAGCGGGAGCAGGCCGCGGCCCTCGCGCAGGGAGGGCGGCAGCGGGTCCAGGGCCTCCCGCGCCCGGTCCAGGACCGCGTCCACGGACTTGGCGATCTTCCAGGACTCCAGCTTGGCGGTGGCCGGGTAGATCGGCAGGAGGGCCCCGGCCCAGGAGTCGACGGCTTCGGCGGCGGACTCGCCGTCCGTGCGCAGGAGCTGGTACGCCGGGTGGGCGAGCTGGGTCTTGTGGTTGAAGACGGAGACCTTGCCCGCGAACATCGCGCGGGTGCCGGGCAGCAGGTCCTTGTGCGGCTTGTGGATGCCGCGGCCGAAGAAGACGAGCTGGAGCTGGCCGCTGCCGTCGGTGATGGTGACTTCGAGGCGCTGGCCGCGGCCCGCGTTGAACTTCAGGACGCGGGCCGTCGCGACCTGCGCCACGACCGTGACGTGCTCGTCGAGCGGGAGGTCGGCGAGGCGGGTCAGCTCGCCCCGCTCGGCATACCGCCGCGGGTAGTGGTGGAGCAGGTCACCGACCGTGTGCAGGCCTAGGTGCTCGGCCATCACCTTGGCGGTGGCCTGGCCGAGGGCGTTCTTCAGCGGTTCTTGGAGCGCGAGCACGAGATCCATTGGACACCATGGGACTGACAATCCGCCGGGGTCACGCCAGGGGCCCGGTGAGGAGCGGGTGGGCGGGGGAAGTCCGCCGCGGGGGCGGTCCCTTCGGCCCGGCGGCGGGTCACTCCACCCCGATCAGGAGCAGCGGTGCCTGCGGGCCGCCCCGGTAGACCACCGTGTCCACGGCCAGGTGGCCGTCGCGCACGTGCTTCTCCAGGCCGTCGGCCACCGCGTCGGTGACCGTGTCGCCGAGGACCAGCGTGACCATCTCGCCGCCAGCGGCCAGCATCCGGTCCAGGACGGACCGCGCCGTCGCCGCGACCTCCGCGCCGATCACCGCGACGTCCCCGTCGATCAGGCCGAGGACGTCCCCGGCCTGGCAGATGCCCGCGGTCGTCCAGGACTGCCGCTCGGCGACGGCCAGTTCGGCGTACCGGGTCGCGCCCGCCGCCGAGGTCATCGCGACGACGTCCTCGTCGAAGCGGCGGTCGGGCTCGTGCACGGCGAGCGCCGCGATGCCCTGCACGGGCGAGCGCGTGGGGATCAGGGCGACGCGTACGCCTTCGGAGCGGGCCTGGGCCGCGGCGGCGGCCGCGGTGTGGCGCAGCTCGGGGTCGTTCGGCAGCAGCACCACCTCGCGCGCGTGGGCGCGGCGCACCGCCTCGACGAGTTCGCCGCTCGCGGGCGGCTCCCCGCGCGCGCGGGCACGGTCGTCGCCCCGGCCTCCGCGTACAGCCCGGCCAGGCCCTCGCCCGGTACGACGGCGACGATGCCGCGCTGGACGCGCTCGCGCCGGGGCTTGGCCGTGCGCGCGGTGTGGGCGTCGCCGAGCCCGAAGTGGGTGATGCGGATGCGGTACGGGCGTCCGGCCTCCACGCCCGCCTCCACGGCCGCGCCCGCGTCGTCCACGTGGACGTGCACGTTCCACAGGCCGTCGCCGCCGACGACCACGAGCGAGTCGCCGAGCGCGTCCAGCCGGGCGCGCAGCCGGTCCACGGCGGCGTCGTCCGCCTCCAGGAGGTAGATCACCTCGAAGGCGGGCCCGGGGCCGGGGCCTTCGGCGGGGTCGGGGTGGGGGTCGGCGCACTCCAGGGGGGTGGCGGGTTCGGGGGAGAGGTGTGCTCTGGGGGTGCGGTGCGCTCCAGGGGTGCGGTGGCCTCTGGAGGGGCGGTCCGCGCCGGGGGTGCGGTGGCCTCCGGAGAGGCGGTCCGCTCCGAGGGTGCGGTGGGCTCCGGAGGGGCGGCGGGCCCCGAGGGCTCGGGGTGCTCCGGCTGCTCTGGGGGCTCGCTGCGCTCCGGGGGTGCGGCACCGTCCCAGGTGACGGGCGTCCCCTGGGGCACGGCGCCGTTCAGTGAGACGGCCACCCCCTGCTCCACGGCACCCCCCGGGGACACGGAGCCCTCTGAGGACACGGCGCCCCCCGGGGAAGCGGCCCCCTCCGAAGACACCCCCCCGTACGAGAGCACGCCCGCCCCCGGAGAAGCGGCACCCCGGGAAGCGGCTCCCCCGGACAAGGCCGCCCCCGGAGAAGCGGCACCCCCGGAAGCGGTCCCCCCGGACAAGGCCGCCCCCAAGAACGGGACGCCGTCCGGCAGGCCCCGCGCCCCGTGCCCTCCCGCCCGCGACCCCACGCTGCTCTCCCCCGCGAGGACCCCCACCAGCGCGCCGAGCACCGCCACGAGGCCCCGGCCGCCAGCGTCCACCACGCCCGCCCTGCCGAGCGCGGCCAGCTGCTCCGGAGTGGCGGCGAGGGCGGCGCGGGCACCGTCGTAGGCGGCCCGCGCCACCGTCCCGCAGTCGCCCCCGGCCGCGCCCGCGGCGTCGGCCGCCGCCCTGGCGACCGTCAGGACCGTGCCCTCCACGGGGTGCGCGACGGCCTGGTAGGCGGCGTCGGCGGCGTGGGTCAGGGCGAGCGCCAGGCGGACGCCGTCGGCGTGAGGCTCGTCACCGCCGGAGACGGCCGCCCCCTCCGGAGCGCCCGCGGCGTCGGGGCCACCCATGGCGTCGGGGGCCGCCGCCAGGACCTGGGCCATCCCCCGGAGCAGCTGCGCGAGGATCGTCCCGGAGTTGCCGCGGGCCCCGATCAGCGCCCCGTGCGCCATCGCCCGCACCGCCTGGGCCAGGGAGGGCCGGGCCGGTTCGAGGCCCGAGAACGCCGCGTCGACCGCCTGGGCCGCCGACTCCAGCGTCAGATAGAGGTTGGTCCCGGTGTCCCCGTCCGCGACCGGATAGACGTTGATCGCGTCGATCTCCTCGCGGGCCTGCCCCAGCGCGTCCAGTGCGCGAGTGCTCCAGGCGCGGACCGCGGCAGCGTCGAGGTTCTGCGGCAACAGTCGCCTCCTAGATAGCGTCCGGGAATGGGACGCAGCGTAGACCTGGGGTGAAGCAGGGGTGGGAGGGGTGCCCGGGGCGGGCCCCGGGCGAGGCATGGTAGTTTCGTTCTACCGAAGCGGTCGTTGTATGCTGCTCCGGTTGCCCGATACTCATCGGGCCATTCCCCTGGCAACGCCACCCAGATCATCGCACTGATCCCGGCATGCCGGGTTTAACCGTAAGTGCATCTGAAGTCTTTGGAGTGACCCGTGGCTGCCAACTGCGACGTCTGCGGCAAGGGGCCGGGCTTCGGCAACAACATCTCGCACTCGCACCGCCGTACGCCCCGTCGCTGGAACCCGAACATCCAGCGCGTGCGTGCCGTGGTCGGCGGGACGCCGAAGCGGCTCAACGCCTGCACCTCGTGCATCAAGGCCGGCAAGGTCTCGCGCTGACGCTCGGTCCGCGCGGCCACCTGGCCGGTTACTGAGAAGCCGGTCCCCTCGGGGACCGGCTTTTTCGCGCGCCCACCCACGCCCCGGCCCCTCCGGCCCCCACGCCCCGGCCCTCCAGAGACACGCCCCGTCCCCCTGACACACGCCCCGTCCCTCCAGAGACCCCCGACCAGCGCCGCGCCGCCCGCACCCGCCCTGCCAGAATCGGGCGGATGCGCTTCGGCATCCTCGGACCCCTCGACGTCCGCGCTCCCGACGGCACCCCCGTCGCCCCCGGCGGCCCCCGCCCCCGGGCGCTGCTGACGCTGCTCCTCCTGGACGCGGGCCGCCCGGTCCCCGTGGAGCGCCTGCTGGACGGCCTCTACGGAGAGCGGCCGCCCGCCGGGGCGGCGAACGCGCTCCAGTCCCAGGTGTCCCGGCTGCGCGGGCGCCTGGGCCCGGACGGCGCCGCCATCGAGGCGACGCCCGCCGGGTACCGGCTGGCCGTCTCCCCCGACGACGTCGACGCCCACCGCTTCGAGCGCCTGGCCAGCGACGGCCGCGAGGCCCTGACCGCCGGGGACCCCGGGCGGGCCGCCGGGCTGCTGCGCGCGGCGCTCGGCCTGTGGCGGGGCCCCGCGCTCGCCGACCTGCCCGGTGCGCACGCGGCCGTGACCCGGCTCGACGAGCTGCGCCTCGCCGCCGTACAGGACCGGATCGACGCCGACCTCGCGACCGGCGGCGGCCCCGGACTCGTACCGGAGCTGCGCGGGCTGCTGGCCGAACGGCCGCTGAGCGAGCGGCTGTACGGGCAGCTCATGCGGGCGCTGCACGCGGGCGGCCGCACCGCCGAGGCGCTCGCGGTGTTCGAGGAGGCGCGGGGCGCGCTCGCGCGGGAGCTGGGTGCCGATCCCTCCGCGGAGCTGTCCGCGCTCCACCTGGAGCTGCTGCGGGGTACGGAACCCGCCCGGACGTCCGGTCGCCTCCCGGCGCAGCTCACCCCGCTCGTGGGGCGCGAGCGGGACCTCGACCGCGTCCGGGAGCTGCTGGCCGGTGCCCGCCTGGTGACGCTCACCGGGCCCGGCGGGACCGGCAAGACCCGGCTCGCCGTGGAGGCGGCGCAGAAGCGGGCGGCGGCCGACGACGGGCACGGCGTGTGCTTCGTGGAGCTGGCGCCGCTCGCCGACGGCTCCCAGGTGACGTACGCGATCCTCGGCGCCCTCGGTGTGCGCGACGGCTTCCGCACGCGCGGGGGCGACCCCATGGAGCGGCTGATCACCGCCCTGGAGGACAGTGCGCCGCTGCTCGTCCTCGACAACTGCGAGCACGTGGTCGACGACGCGGCCCGCGTCGTGGGGCTGCTGCTCGCCGCCTGCCCCGGAGTGCGGATCCTCGCCACCAGCCGGGAGGCGCTCGGCATCACCGGAGAGGTGCTGTGCCCGGTGCCGCCGCTCGCCGCCGGGCCCGCGGCACGGCTCTTCGTAGACAGGGCCCGCGCCGTACGGCCGGACTTCGCACCGCCCGCGCCCGGAGAGACCGGCGCCCCCGCGGAGACCGGCGCCCCCGCGCTCGTCGACGCCGTGTGCGCCGCCCTGGACGGCCTGCCGCTGGCCATCGAGCTGGCCGCGGCCCGGCTGCGCACGCTCACGCTCGACGAGCTGGCCGCCCGCCTGGACGACCGGTTCCGGCTCCTGTCGCGCGGGGACCGCACCAAGGCGCCCCGGCACCGGACGCTGCACGCGGTCGTGGAGTGGAGCTGGGAGCTGCTCGACGAGGCGGAGCGGGAACTGGCGCGGCGGCTCACCGTGTTCACCGGCGGCGCGACCCTCGACGCGGTCGAGGCGGTGTGCGGGGTGCCGGGCGCCGAGGACCTGCTGGCCTCGCTCGTCGAGAAGTCCTTCGTGGAGGTCGTGGAGGTCACGGAGATCGTGAGGAGCGGGAAGGTCGCAGGGGGCGCGGAGGGCGCGGAAGCGGTGGAGCACGGGGGCGCGGGCGCCGCCGGTGGTCGCTACCGCATGTTGGAGACCATCCGCGCCTTCTGCGCCGAGCGGCTCGACGCCGCGGGCGAGGCGGACCGGCTGCGGGACGCGCACGCCGCGTACTTCCTGCGCTTCGCCGAGCGGGGCGCGCCGCACCTGCACGGCGGCGAGCAGCTGCCCTGGCTGGCCCGGCTCGCCGCCGACGACGGCAACCTGGACGCGGCCCTGCGGCGCCTGACCGGTACCGACCCGCGCGCGGGCCTGCGCCTGATGGCGGCCCTGTCCTGGTACTGGCGGCTGCGCGGGCTCTACGGCCAGCGGTCCCGGCTCGCCACCGGGCTGCTCGCCGCCGTGGGCGACGAGGTGCCGGACGGCCTCACGGAGGAATACGTCCTGTGCCTGATCAACACGGTGTGGGACGAGGGCGACGCCCCGGGCGGGCCCGACCGGCTCGCGCGCGTCCACACCCTCCTCACAGCGCTTGAGCGTCCGCTCAAGCTCCCTTTCCTGATCGTGCTGTGGTCACTCGCGGGCGGCCCGCGCACGGCCGTGGAGGACCAGGTGCGCACGCAGGTCGGCGCCACCCCGTGGGGGCGGGCACTGCTGGACCTCGGGGTCGGGTTCCAGGAGCTGTTCGCGGGGCGGCCCGGCGCCGCCGAGGCGCGCGTCGCGCGGGCGCTGGCGGCCTTCCGGGACAACGGCGACCGCTGGGGCGCGGCCAACTGCCTGGACGCGCTGGGCATGTTCGCCGACTGGCGCGGCGAGCGGACCCGCGCCCTGGAACTGCTCGACGAGGGCCTTCTCGCCGTACGCGAACTCGCCGCCCCGGAGGAGATCAGCGACCTGCTGCACCGACGCGCCTCGGTCCTGCTGCACCAGGGCGCCCTGGAGGCGGCGGCCGAGGACTTCCGGCAGGCCCGCGACCTGGCCCGGTCCATCGGCACGCGCGACAAGGTGGCGACCGGCCTGCGGGGGCTGGGGGACGTGGCCCGCCTCCAAGGAGACACGGCCCGCGCGCGCCGTCTCTACGAAGAGGCCCTGCAGGCGTGCGCGGCCACCTGGTTCAGCAGGACCGAGACGGCACGGATCTTCATCGGGCTCGGCCGCGCCGCCCTGGCCGAGTGCCGCCGGGACGAGGCCCTCGACTGGTTCGCGCAGGCCAGGGAGCTGGCCACCGGCTTCAGGGGCGCGCGCGAACAGGCCGAGGTGGCGGAGGCCCTGGCGTCCGCCGCGACCGCTCCGGAGGAGGTCGCCCGCCTCCTGGGCGCGGCAGCCGGGCTGCGGGGCACGCTGATCGCGGGCGACCCCGAGGTGACGCCCCTGGCGGCGGCGGCCCGTGACCGGCTCGGCGGGACGGCGTACGAGAAGGCCTTCGAGCGGGGCCGCGAGGAGGGGGCGGCGGCGCTGGACGAGCCGTAGGCGGCACCCGCCAGCCCACGGCAACCCCTGAAGGCTCCGCCAGCCCCGGCAGCCCCGCCAGCCCCCGCCAGGCCCCGCCAGCCCTGTCAGCAACCGTCAGCCGACGGTAGGCCCCCGGTCAGCACCCCCACCCACCCTGTGGGGCATGACGACATCGACGCACCCCCCGCAGCCCGCTCCCCGCCCCCTCGCCCACCTCGACGTGCTCGTCTCCGGAGCCAGCGTCGCGGGGCCCGCGGCCGCCCTGTGGCTGGCCCGGTACGGCGCCCGCGTCACCGTCGTGGAGAGGGCGCCCGCACTGCGCGAGGGCGGCTTCGCGGTCGACTTCCGGGGGCACGCCCACCGCACGGTGCTGCGCCGCATGGGCATCTGGGACGAGGTGCACCGCCGCCAGACCCGCATGGGCCGCCAGACGATCGTCGACGCCGACGACCGCGAGAGGGTGGACCTGCCCGCGTTCCTGATGAGCGGCGACGTGGAGATCCTCCGCGGCGAACTCTCCAAGATCATGTACGAGCGGACACGGCACTCCGTGGAGTACGTCTTCGGGGACTCCATCGCGCGCCTCGAACAGGACGCCGACGGTGTCGACGTCACCTTCGAGCGGGGCGCGCCCCGCCGCTTCGACCTGGTCGTCGGCGCGGACGGGCTGCGCTCGCACACCCGCCGCCTCGTCTTCGGGGACGAGGCGCGGTATGTGCGCTTCCTGCGCTACTACGTGGCGGGCTTCGACATGCCCAACCACCTGGGCCTCGAACGGACCACGCGCCTGTGCAGCGTGCCGGGCCGCCTCATCGGCGTCGCCCACCACGGGCTCGCCCCGGACGCGGCGAGCGCGTTCCTGCTGTTCCAGTCCGAGGAGCTGGCCTACGACCGGCGCGACGTGGCCGGGCAGAAGCGGATCCTCGCCGAGCGCTTCGCCGACGTGCCCTGGAAGCACGCGCCGGGGGTCCTCAGGGCCCTGGAGGACGCGGACGACCTGTACTTCGACGCCATCGCGCAGGTCCACGTCGACCGGCTCTCCCAGGGGCGCGTCGCCCTCCTCGGAGACGCGGGGTACGGCGCCACGATGGGCGGCATGGGCACCGGCGCCGCCCTGGTGGGGGCGTACGTCCTGGCCGGTGAGCTGGCCCTGGCACACGGCGACCACCGGACGGCGTTCGCCGCGTACGAGGCGGAGGTCACCGACTTCGCGAAGGGCTGCCAGAAGATCGCGGGCAACGCGGGCCCGTTCCTCGCGCCGCCCACCGAGCGGAAGATCCGCAGCCGCGACCGGGCGTACCGGATGCTCAGCTCCCGCTTCCTCGCGGGCTTCTTCAAGCGCATGACGGAGAAGGCCGCGACCAACATCGACCTGAGGGACTACCCGGACTACCCGGACCACCCGGACCACCCGAGCTACCCGGACTCCCTGGACCGCCCCACCCCCGGCACCCCCGACACCCCCGGCACCCCCGACGCCCCCGAGCCGCACCCGGCGGGCACCCGCCTCCCCACCCCCGCCCCCACGGAGAGCGGGCCTACGACGGCCGGGCGCCGCCCCTGAACCGCCACCCGTGGTCCACGGGCCCGATCCCGCCGCCGAGCGCGAACCCGGCGGCGATGGCCCCCGTGACGTACTCCTTGGCCGCGGTCACGGCGTCCGGCACGGACGCGCCCCTGGCGAGGTGCGCGGCGATGGCGCTGGCGAGGGTGCAGCCCGTGCCGTGGGTGTGCCGGTTGTCGTGCCGCGGCGCCCGCAGCCAGTGCTCCTCCGCGCCGTCGGTCAGCAGGTCCACGGCGGCGCTGCCGCCGGGCAGGTGGCCGCCCTTGACGACGACCCACGTGGGCCCGTACCCGAGCAGGGCGGCGGCGGCCCGGCGCATCCCGTCCTCGGACTCGACGCGCACGCCGGTGAGTTGGGCGACCTCGTCGAGGTTGGGCGTGGCGACGGTGGCGACCGGCAGCAGCTGAGTGCGGACGGCGTCGAGCGCGGACGCGGCGAGCAGCGCGTCGCCGTGCTTGGAGACGCCGACGGGGTCGACGACCGCGGGCGCGTCGGTACCCGCGAGCAACTCGGCGACGGCCTCGACCAGTTCGGCCGAGGCCAGCATGCCGGTCTTCACGGCCTGCACGCCGATGTCGTCGACGACGCTGCGGCACTGGGCGCGCACCGCGTCCACGGGCAGCTCCCAGACGCCCTGGACGCCGAGGGAGTTCTGCGCGGTGACGGCGGTGAGGACGCTCATGCCGTGGGTGCCGAGCGCCAGCATGGTCTTCAGGTCGGCCTGGATCCCCGCGCCGCCCCCGGAGTCGGAGCCCGCGACCGTGAGGACCCGCGGCGGCGCGCCCGCCCCGGCACCCGGCGGCGTACTCACTCCGCGTCCCCGTTGTCCCCGAAGTGGTCCCAGCCCTTGCTGGTCCAGGGGGCGCCGTCGACCGTCACCTGGGGCATGGCCGAGGGGTTGAGGACCTCGCCGATGACCTTCCAGCGCGCGGGCAGCTTCACGTCCGGCGGGAACGTGGCGACGATCGCGTGGTCCTCGCCGCCGCCGAGCACCCACTGGAGCGGGTCGACGCCAACGGCCTGCCCGATGTCGTTCATCTGCGAGGGCACGTCGACGTCCCCGGAGCGGATGTCGATGCGCACCTTGCTGGCCTCCGCGATGTGCCCGAGGTCGGCGATCAGGCCGTCGCTGACGTCGGTCATGGCGGTGGCGCCGAGCCCGGCGGCGGCGGGGCCCGCGTGGTAGGGCGGTTCGGGCCTGCGGTGGGCCTCCACGAAGGCGCGCGGCGAGCGGAAGCCCCGGGAGAGCACCGCGTGCCCGGCGGCGGACCAGCCGAGCCAGCCGGTGACGGCGACGACGTCGCCGGGCTGCGCCCCGGCGCGGGTGACCGGCTCGTGGTTGCGCAGGTCGCCGAGCGCGGTGATGGCGACGGTGATGGTGTCGCCGCGCACGACGTCGCCGCCGACCACCGCGGCCCCCGCGACCTGGCACTCGTCGCGCAGGCCGTCCATCAGCTCGGTCGGCCAGGTCGCGGGCAGTTCGGCGGGCACGACCAGGCCGAGCAGGATCGCGGTGGGCACCGCGCCCATGGCGGCGATGTCGGCGAGGTTCTGCGCGGCGGCCTTGCGGCCCACGTCGTACGCCGTGGACCAGTCGCGCCGGAAGTGCCGCCCTTCCAGGAGGACGTCGGTGCTGGCCACGACCCTGCGGTCGGGGGCGGCCACCACGGCGGCGTCGTCGCCGGGGCCGATGCGTACGGCCGGAGTGGAGGTGAGCCGCGAGGTGAGCTCCCTGATGAGCCCGAACTCCCCCAACTCGCCGACGGTGCCCTTCATGCGCGTGCTGCTCCTTCTGCCACGGTCGCCGCGGTCCGCTTGCGGTCGCGAGCCGTCCCTGTCGTCGGTACGGTCGACGTGACCGTCAACCTCTGTTGTCCGTCCGCCGTGATGTGCGCGGCGCGGCTCCCCCGGGTCTCCCCGTGGCGAGCGGCGACGCGGTACCGTGGCGTCCCTTCTCCCCACATGATCCTCGTGGCCGCCCTGGAGGTTCCGTGGTACAGGCGTACATCCTGATCCAGACCGAGGTCGGCAAGGCGTCGACCGTCGCCGAGCTGATCGGCAAGATCCCGGGAGTGATCCAGGCCGAGGACGTGACCGGACCCTACGACGTGATCGTGCGCGCGCAGGCGGACACGGTCGACGAACTCGGCCGGATGGTGGTCGCCAGAGTCCAGCAGGTGGATGGCATCACCCGCACGCTGACCTGCCCGGTCGTCCACTTGTAGCCCCCGTCTACCCTTGGCCGGTGAACGCTTCCCGCCGGCTCCGCTCCCCGCTCGTCCCCTGCTCCCTCGCGCTGTTGATCGCGTGTGCGGGCTGCTCATCAACGGACGACGGCGGGACGGCCGCGGTTCCCTCTCCGGGCTCCGGCGTCGCACGACTGTGCCGGGACCTGGACGGGGAACTGCCGCGGAAGGTGAACGGGCTGGCCCGTCACGACCCGAAGCCCGCGTCGCCGCTCACCGCGGGGTGGGGAGACCCGGCGATCATACTGCGCTGCGGCGTCCCGCGACCGGCGAAGATGAACGACCCCGAGGCCGACGGCGTGACGGTGAACGGCGTGGGCTGGCTCCTCCAGAAGCGCGACGACGGCTCGTTCCGCTTCACCACGACGCTGCGCAAGGCGTACGTGGAGGTGACGATCCCCGAGGAGCGCACACAGGACGGCGTAGGCCCCCTGACGGACTTCGCCGCCCCCATCGAGAAGGCCATCCCCAAGGGCATCGCGTAACAACGAGCCCACGCCAGTACGTCCAACGCCCCGGCGCGGGGCAGCGCGCCCCGAAGGGGCGCGGGAACTGCGCGCCCAGCCCACTCGAGCCCGCAGATCCCCCGAAAGCGAGAGCCCCCAAGCCGCGCGCCAGCGCAAACCCGCGCGTCAGCGCAACCCGGTAGACCGGCGAAGCGCCGCCTGAACCAGGCGGTCCACGAGTTCCTCGTAGGAGACCCCGCTCTTCTCCCACATCTGCGGATACATCGAGATGGGCGTGAACCCGGGCATCGTGTTGATCTCGTTGATCACGAACCGCCCGTCCTCGGTGAGGAAGAAGTCCGCGCGCACCAGCCCCTCGCAGGATGTGGCCTCGAAGGCCTCGACGGCGAGCCGCTGGACCTCGGCGGTCTCCTCGGGCGTCAGCGGGGCGGGCACGACGCCGGGCGTCGAGTCGATGTACTTGGCCTCGAAGTCGTAGTAGTCGTGCGCCTGCACCGGCGGGATCTCGGCGGGGACGCTGGCGCGCGGGCCGTCCTCGAACTCCAGGACGCCGCACTCGATCTCCCGGCCGCGGAGCAGCGCCTCCACGATGATCTTCGGGTCGTGGCGCTGGGCCTCCGCGATGGCCTCGTCCAGCCCCTCGAAGGAGTCGACCTTGGTGATGCCGATCGAGGAGCCCGCGCGGGCGGGCTTGATGAACAGCGGCCAGCCGTGCTCGCCCGCGAAGTCCGCGATCCGCGCGCGGGCGGCCTTCTCGTCGCGCTCCCACTCGCGCGGCCGGACCACCAGGTACGGGCCGACGGGCAGCCCGAAGGAGGTGAAGACCCGCTTCATGTACTCCTTGTCCTGGCCGACGGCCGAGGCGAGCACACCGGCGCCCACGTAGGGCACGCCGGACAGCTCCAAGAGGCCCTGGAGGGTGCCGTCCTCCCCGTAGGGGCCGTGCAGCACCGGGAAGACCACGTCGACCTCGCCGAGCGCCTTGGGCACCTGTCCGGGCTCGCTGAGGACGACGGCGCGGTCGCCGGGGGCGAGCGGCAGGACCACGCCGCCCTCGACCGACTCGGCGAGGTCGGCGACGTCCGGCACCCGGCGGTCGGTGATGGCCATCCGCTCGGGCTCGTCGGCGGTCAGCACCCAGCGGCCGTCCGCGGTGATGCCGATGGGCAGCACGTCGTACTTGGTCCGGTCGATGGCGCCCAGGACGGCACCGGCGGTCACCACGGAGATGCCGTGCTCCGAGCTGCGACCGCCGAACACGACGGCGACACGCGGCTTGCGGGGGCTCTGGGAGAGGTTCTCGCTGCTCATATCGGGTCGAGGGTACCCCTTGGCCATGGCTCCGTCAGTGTGCCGCCCGTGGCCGGAGGGTCAGCGGCGCTCCGGCTTGGCGCTGCGGGACATCAGTTCCTTGAGGGCCACCACGGGCGGCGTGCCCTCGTGGACGATGCCCACGACCGTCTCCGTGATGGGCATGTCGACGCCGTGCCTGCGGGCCAGATCGAGCACGGACTCGCAGGACTTGACGCCCTCCGCGGTCTGCTTGGTGACCGCGATCGTCTCCTGCAGGGTCATGCCCTTGCCGAGGTTGGTGCCGAAGGTGTGGTTGCGCGACAGGGGCGAGGAGCAGGTCGCCACCAGGTCGCCGAGGCCCGCGAGCCCCGAGAAGGTCAGCGGGTCGGCGCCCATGGCGAGGCCGAGCCGGGTGGTCTCGGCGAGGCCGCGGGTGATGAGGGAGCCCTTGGCGTTGTCGCCGAGCCCCATGCCGTCGGCGATGCCCACGGCGAGCCCGATGACGTTCTTGACGGCGCCGCCCAGCTCGCAGCCGACGACGTCCGTGTTCGTGTACGGGCGGAAGTACGGGGTGTGGCAGGCGGCCTGGAGGCGCTGGGCGACCGACTCGTCGGTGCAGGCCACCACGGACGCGGCGGGCTGCCGGGCGGCGATCTCCCGGGCCAGGTTGGGCCCCGTGACGACGGCGATCCGCTCGGCGGGGGCCTTGGTGACGTCCTCGATGACCTCGCTCATGCGCATCGCGGAGCCCAGCTCGACGCCCTTCATCAGGGAGACGAGGACGGTGTCGGGGGCGAGCAGCGGCGTCCAGGCGGCGAGGTTGCCGCGGAGCGTCTGGGACGGCACGGCGAGCACGGTGAAGTCGGCGCCGTCGGCGGCCTCGGCGGGGTCGGCGGTGGCGCGCAGGTTCCGGGGCAGCTCGACGCCCGGCAGATAGTCCGGGTTCGTACGCGTGGAGTTGACCGCGTCGGCCAGTTCGGCGCGGCGGCCCCACAGCGTCACGTCGCAGCCCGAGTCGGCGAGGACCATGCCGAAGGCCGTCCCCCACGAGCCGGTTCCGAAGACGGCGGCCTTCAGGGTTCGGGTCACTTGCTCTCCTCCGCGCTGCCTTCGGTACGGGCCGCTCCGCCCTTGGTACGGGCCGAACTGCCCTGCCCCGTAAGGCCGCTGGCGCTCTCGCTCGCGCCGTCGGCGCTGTCGGTGCTGGTGGTGCTGGTGCTGCTGGGCGCGGTGCCGTCGGCGCTGGCGACGGCGGACTGCCGTGCCTTCCGGCGCTGCGCGATCCGCGCCTCACGGGGGTCGTAGCGCTTCGGCGGGGCCTTCTCCCCGCGCAGTTCCTCAAGCAGCGTGGTGATGGCCGCCATGATGGCCTCCGTGGCGTCCTTCAGGAGCTCGGGGGTCATCTCCTTGTCGTAGAAGCGCTCCAGGTCGACGGGCTCGCCGACCAGCACGTGGTGCGTCTTGCGCGGCCACAGGGCGGGCTTCTTCGCATACGGCGGAAGGGCGTGGTTGGCGCCCCACTGGGCGATGGGAACGACCGGCCGCCTCGTCTGCAGGGCCACGCGCGCCACGCCCGTCTTGCCCGTCATGGGCCACAGGTCGGGGTCGCGGGTGAGGGTGCCCTCGGGGTAGAACGCGACGCACTCGCCGCGCTCGACGGCGTCGATCGCGGCCCGGAACGCGCTGAGCGCGTCGGTGGTCTCGCGGTAGACCGGGATCTGTCCGGTGCCGCGCATGACCGCCCCGACGAAGCCCTTGCGGAACAGGCTGTGCTTGGCGAGGAATCGCGGGACCCGGCCGGTGTTGTACTGGAAATGGGCGTAGACCAACGGGTCCAGATACGAATTGTGGTTCACGGCGGTGATAAAGCCGCCGTCGGCCGGAATGTGCTCCATTCCCCGCCAGTCCCGCTTGAACAGAACCAACAGCGGCGGTTTGCAGATCACCGCTGCCAGGCGGTACCAGAAGCCGATTCTGCGGCGGGACACTCGGACACCTTCCTCCATGAGCCTGGTCGGCCGCACAAGTGTCGCCCCAGGCTGCCGTCCTGTCGAGAACACCGTACGCCCACGCGTCCCCCGGCACCGCCCCACGAGCCCGCACGCCCCCTCTGACCGGCCCGTTCGCCCACCCCGGCACCCCCTGGGGCGCGCCCCGGGGGCCACAATGGGCGCCGACGCGAAGGACGGAGCCGCCCGTGCAGTGGACCCTGGTGATACCGCTCAAGCCCTTGGCACGGGCCAAGAGCAGGCTCACCCCGGCCGCGGGCGACGGTCTGCGCCCCGCGCTGGCCCTCGCGTTCGCCGAGGACACCGTGGCGGCGGCCCTGGCCTGCGCGGCGGTGCGCGATGTGGTGGTCGTCACGGACGACGCCCGGGCGGGCCGCGCCCTGGCCGCGCTCGGCGCCCGCCCCGTCCCCGACGCACCGGCGGCGGGCCTCAACGCCGCCCTGGCGCACGGCGCCGACCTGGCCCGCGGCGCCCGGCCCGACGCGCCCGTCGCGGCCCTGAACGCCGACCTGCCCGCGCTGCGCCCCGCCGAATTGGTCCGCGCGCTCGACGCCGCCGCGGAATTCCCGCGCGCGTTTCTCCCGGACGCCGCCGGAATCGGGACGACACTCCTGACCGCCGCCCCCGGCTCGGAATTGGACCCCCGATTCGGCGCCGATTCCCGCGCCCGGCACACGGCGTCCGGCGCCAGGGAGCTGCCGCTCGTGGACGTCGCGTCGCTCCGCCAGGACGTGGACACCGGCGACGACCTGCGGGCCGCGCTCGCCCTCGGGCTCGGCCCGCACACGGCGGCCGTGGCCGCGGGGCTGCTCATCCCGGACTGAGCGCCCGGCACTGAGCACCCGGCACTGAGCACCCGGCCGGGCGCACGCGTCGGGTACGCGGGCCGCGCACCCGGCCCGGGGCCGCCGCCCCGGACGGCGGGCTGCGCCGCGGCCCGCGCGCCGCGCTGAGTACGCTGCTGCGCATGCAGGCCACCGCGTACACGTACGACTCCGACACCCGCACCGGCAGCGTGCTGCTCGACGACGGCACGCCGGTGCCGTTCGACGCCCCGGCGTTCGACGCGGGCGGCCTGCGGCTGCTGCGTCCGGGCCAGCGGGTGCGGATCGAGGTGACCGGCGAGGGCGAGGCCCGCCGGATCACGCTGGTCACGCTCCAGACGTTCTGACCGACGCGCCCCGCGCGGGGCGCGTCCGGGCACGCCGCGGGCCGGGCTCCCCTGCGGGAGCCCGGCCCGGCGCGTGAGTACCTCGTGCCCTGGTGGCGCCGCTCAGCGCTTGCGGGCCGTGGTCTTCTTGGCGGTGGTCTTGCGCGCCGTGGACTTCTTCGCGGGCGCCTTCTTCGCCGTGGCCTTCTTGGCGGGGGCCTTCTTGGCGGCGGCCTTCTTGGCCGTGGTCGCCTTCTTCGCCGGAGCCGCCTTCTTGGCCGGGGCCGCCTTCTTGGCCGTCGTGGCCTTCTTGGCGGTGGTGGTCTTCTTCGCGGCGGTGGCCTTCTTGGCCGTGGTCGCCTTCTTCGCCGCCGTGGTCTTCTTCGCGGTGGTCTTCTTGGCGGCGGTGGCCTTCTTCGCCGTGGTCGCCTTCTTGGCGGTCGTGGCCTTCTTGGCCGCGGCCTTCTTCACGGTGGCCTTGGTGCCGCCGGACAGGCTGCCCTTCGGGGCCTTCTTGACCGCGACGTCGTTCTTCGGGAGCTTCTTCGAGCCGCTCACCAGGTCCTTGAAGCCCTGGCCCGCGCGGAAGCGCGGCACCGAGGTCTTCTTGACCCGGACGCGCTCCCCCGTCTGCGGGTTGCGGGCGTACCGGGCGGGGCGGTCGACCTTCTCGAACGAGCCGAAGCCGGTGACCGAAACCCGGTCACCGCCGACGACGGCACGGACGATGGCGTCCAGGACCGCGTCCACGGCGTCGGCGGCCTGCTGACGGCCGCCGAGCTTGTCGGCAATCGCTTCTACGAGCTGCGCCTTGTTCACGTCTTCCCCTTCGGAGACATTGCCTGAGCGAATGCGCCAGGCTTTTTCGCACGTTAGGCAGATATATACCGCAAATCAAACACGAAACGGGCTAATCACCCTTGTGCCGCAACGTCCTGAGCTGTTGAGGAGTTCCTCGCAGGCCCGTTGAGCCTTGTCGCTCAGTCGCCTTCGGGGATTCGTCCCTCGTCGACCTCGTCGAGGGACGCCATCAGTCGCTCCAGACGCCTTGCCGCATCGGGCAGATCGTGTTTGGCCGCGGCCGTAATGACCAGCAGCTTCCGGGTCAGCGCCATCCGTACGCCCTCCGGGACTTGCAGTGCGCGCACCCGGGAGTGCGCTTCCTTCAGTTGGTCGGCGACGAGTCCGTAGAGCTTGAGTTGGTCGTCGCGTCCCATGCACCGATTGTGCCATCTGGGGCGAGTTGTCGCCTCCGCAGGGGGTAACTACCCTCCCTCGGCGCCCTCCTGAGGATACCCGCACCCGATGGGTGCAAGGGGATTTCCGGCCTCTTCTACCCTACAGATCAAGGCAGTTGGGTCCACCCGTTCAGGTCATCCGGGTCATTCCGGAGCCAGACGCAGATGTACCCCCAACCGTCCACGATTGGGGGTACATCGGGTGCGGGCCGGGCCCGCGGCGGGTCGCGAGGGACCGTCAGACCTGCCCCTGGAGCTGTGCCGTGCTCGGCTTGTGGGCGGGGCGTCCGGCCTCGTAGGCGGCGATATCGGCCTCGTTCTGGAGCGTGATGCTGATGTCGTCCAGGCCGTTCAGGAGCCGCCAGCGGGCGTTCTCGTCGAGTTCGAAGTCCGCCGTGACGCCCTCGGCGCGGACTTGGCGGTCGCGCAGGTCGACGGTGATCTCGGCGGTCGGGTCGGCCTCGGTCAGGGCCCAGAGCCGGTCCACGACCTGCTGCTCCAGAACCACGGTGAGCAGGCCGTTCTTGAGCGAGTTGCCCCGGAAGATGTCGGCGAAGCGGGCGGAGATGACGGCCTTGAAGCCGTAGTTCTGGAGCGCCCAGACGGCGTGCTCGCGGGAGGAGCCGGTGCCGAAGTCGGGGCCCGCGACCAGGACCGTGGCGCCCCGGCGCTCGGGCCGGTTGAGCACGAACTCGGGGTCCTTGCGCCAGGCCTCGAAGAGCCCGTCCTCGAAGCCGTCGCGGGTGACCTTCTTGAGCCAGTGGGCGGGGATGATCTGGTCGGTGTCCACGTTGCTGCGGCGCAGCGGGACGGCCCGGCCGGTGTGCGTGGTGAAGGCTTCCATGGCTGATCAGACTCCGGCGGTCGCGGGGGTGTCGGTGAGGTCGGCGGGCGAGGCCAGGCGGCCGGTGACCGCGGTGGCGGCGGCCACCTGGGGCGAGACCAGGTGGGTGCGGCCGCCCTTGCCCTGTCGGCCCTCGAAGTTGCGGTTGGAGGTGGACGCGGAGCGCTCGCCGGGAGCGAGTTGGTCGGGGTTCATGCCCAGGCACATCGAGCAGCCCGCGTGCCGCCATTCGGCCCCCGCGGCGGTGAACACCTTGTCCAGCCCCTCCTCGACGGCCTGGAGCGCCACCCGCACCGAGCCGGGCACGACCAGCATCCGTACGCCGTCGGCGACTTTGCGGCCGTCGAGCACGGCGGCGGCCGAGCGCAGGTCCTCGATGCGGCCGTTGGTGCAGGAGCCTACGAAGACGGTGTCCACCTTGATCTCGCGCAGCGGCTGCCCGGCGGTCAACCCCATGTACTCCAGGGCCTTTTCGGCGGCGAGGCGCTCCGAAGCGTCCTCGTACGAAGCCGGGTCGGGGACGGCGGCCGACAGGGGCAGGCCCTGGCCGGGGTTGGTGCCCCAGGTGACGAACGGCGACAGGCTCGTGGCGTCGATGTACACCTCGGCGTCGAAGACGGCGTCGTCGTCGGTGCGCAGGGTCTTCCAGTACGCCACGGCGGCGTCCCAGTCGGCGCCCCGGGGGGCGTGGGCGCGGTCCTTGAGGTACGCGAAGGTGGTGTCGTCCGGGGCGATCATCCCGGCGCGGGCGCCCGCCTCGATGGACATGTTGCAGATGGTCATGCGGGCTTCCATCGAGAGCTTCTCGATGGCCGGGCCGCGGTACTCCAGGACGTAGCCCTGGCCGCCGCCGGTGCCGATCTTCGCGATGATGGCGAGGATGAGGTCCTTGGCCGTGACGCCCTCGGGCAGTTCGCCGTCGACGGTGATGGCCATGGTCTTGGGGCGCGCCATGGGCAGCGTCTGGGTGGCGAGGACGTGCTCCACCTGGGAGGTGCCGATGCCGAACGCGAGGGCGCCGAACGCGCCGTGCGTGGAGGTGTGGGAGTCGCCGCAGACCACCGTGGTGCCGGGCTGGGTCAGTCCCAGCTGGGGGCCCACCACGTGGACGACGCCCTGCTCGACGTCGCCGAGCGGGTGCAGCCGCACTCCGAACTCGGCGCAGTTCTTGCGCAGCGTCTCCAGCTGGGCCCGCGAGACCGGGTCCGCGATGGGCTTGTCGATGTCGAGGGTCGGAGTGTTGTGGTCCTCGGTGGCGATGGTGAGGTCGAGCCGCCGCACCGTGCGCCCCGCCTGGCGCAGGCCGTCGAAGGCCTGCGGGCTGGTCACCTCGTGCAGCAGGTGCAGATCGATGTAGAGGAGGTCGGGCTCGCCCTCGGCGCGCCGGACGACGTGGTCGTCCCAGACCTTCTCCGCGAGTGTCCTACCCATCGCTTTCCCTCCGACCGGCGTCGTGCGCCGACCCAACTAGAGAATGAGAGTTCGCCGACGCCGTACCCCTCGTAGCTCGCGCCGGGGCGTCGGCCGCGGGTCCGTTGGTCCGCGGCCCGCGCTCCTCACAGGGTGGCGGGTTCCTGGGAATTTTGAACTTGCGTTTCACAGAGTGAGACGCGAGTATCGTTGCATGGACAACTCTAGCGGCGTAGGCGTTCTGGACAAGGCGGCCCTTGTCCTGAGCGCTCTGGAGTCCGGTCCGGCCACCCTCGCGGGCTTGGTCGCGGCCACGGGGCTCGCACGACCCACGGCGCACCGTCTCGCCGTGGCCTTGGAGCACCACCGGATGGTGGCGCGGGACATGCAGGGCCGGTTCATCCTCGGCCCGCGCCTGGCGGAGCTGGCCGCGGCGGCGGGCGAGGACCGCCTGCTGGCGACGGCGGGCCCGGTGCTCACGCACCTGCGGGACGTCACGGGCGAGAGCGCGCAGCTGTATCGCCGCCAGGGCGACATGCGCATCTGCGTGGCGGCGGCGGAGCGCCTGTCGGGCCTGAGGGACACGGTCCCGGTGGGGTCGACGCTGACGATGAAGGCGGGCTCCTCCGCGCAGATCCTGATGGCCTGGGAGGAGCCGGAGCGGCTGCACCGGGGCCTGCAGGGCGCCCGCTTCACGGCGACGGCCCTGTCGGGCGTACGGCGCCGGGGCTGGGCCCAGTCGATCGGCGAGCGGGAGCCGGGCGTCGCGTCCGTCTCGGCGCCGGTGCGCGGCCCCTCCAACCGCGTGGTGGCCGCCGTCTCGGTGTCCGGCCCCATCGAGCGCCTGACGCGGCACCCGGGCCGGATGCACGCCCAGGCGGTCATCGACGCGGCCAGCCGCCTCTCGGACGCCCTGCGCCGCGCGAACTGACGCCGTCTGCGCGCTGATCTCCGTACGACTGTCCGTGCGACCCGTACGACGTGCCCCACTCCCCTCGCGGCTCCAACGCCGCAGTCGCGGGCGGGAGTTGGGGCACTTCCGTATCCACCGGCGGCCACCGGTGGCGGAGCGACGCAAAAGGCCCTCCCCGCGAGGGGAGGGCCGTCTGGTACCCCCGACCGGATTCGAACCGGCGCTACCGCCTTGAGAGGGCGGCGTGCTAGGCCGCTACACAACGGGGGCGAGGATCTTGCGGGCGGTAGACCGCCGCAGATCCGAGCTGGTCTACCAGGACTCGAACCTAGACTAACTGAACCAGAATCAGTCGTGCTGCCAATTACACCATAGACCAATGATGGTTTAGACCAGTTTGTACCCCCGACCGGATTCGAACCGGCGCTACCGCCTTGAGAGGGCGGCGTGCTAGGCCGCTACACAACGGGGGCCCTAGCGATCCTGCATCGAGGTCAGGGGGAGCTACCCTCACTGTCCTCGCGGGAAGGATCTGTACCCCCGACCGGATTCGAACCGGCGCTACTGCCTTGAGAGGGCAGCGTGCTAGGCCGCTACACAACGGGGGCTTTGCGGACAGGATCCGCAGGTGCAGAAGAGCTCTGCGAGCTGGCCTACCTGGACTCGAACCAAGACTAACTGAACCAGAATCAGTCGTGCTGCCAATTACACCATAGGCCACTGGAACGCAACCCCCGGGAGGGGTTCTGTTCCGGTTGCGCTTCCCGGCCGGACCTTTCGGCCCTCTCGGGCGGCGCAGGAAGAACATTACCCGAAGGTGGACGGCGCTCCAAAACGGGTATGCGGGCGCAGCAGCGCGGGCAGCTCCGTGAGGCCCGTGATGCGGTGGACGCCCGACGGCCCTTCCCGGGACGCGCCGTTGCGGTCGAGCCAGATGCCGAGCAGTCCGGCGTCGCGGGCGCCGCGCGCGTCGATCTCCGGTTCGTCGCCGACGTACGCGATCTCCTCGGGGGCGAGGTCGAGCGCGGCGCAGACGGCGTGGAAGGCCTCCGGCTCGGGTTTGGAGACGCCCAGGTCAGCGGCGCACAGGACGGCCTCGAAGCGGTCGCGCACGCCGAGGACGCGCAGCTTGGGGTCCTGCACGGCGAGGGCGGAGTTGGACAGGACCGCCTGCCGGAAGTCCCCGGCGAGGGCGTCGATGACCGGCAGGGCGTCCGGGAACAGGGCCCAGGCGGCCTCGTAGTGGGCGCGGTAGCGGTGGAACCAGGCGTCGGCCTCGGCGTCGTCGAGGGCGGCGCCCACGAAGTCGCGCACGCGGTCGCGGCGCTGGCCCTCGAAGTCCACCTCACCGGCGCCGAAGCGGGCCCAGTGCCGCCGCGTGAGGTCCTTCCAGAGGGCGAGGGCGCGCTCCGCCGTGCCGTATCTGGCGAGGGCGCCCTCGGCGGTGAGGTGGGCGCGGATGCCGACGGTGTCGGCGGTGGCGTAGTCGAAGATCGTGTCATCGATGTCCCAGACCACGGCTCTGATCGTCATGACACCGACGGTAGCGGCCCCGCCCCGACCGGCTGGGGGCTCGGGGGTTATCCCCCGAAGAACACAGCGTCGATGTCCCAGACCGCGGTGTCCACGACCACGGCCCCGGCCGTCACGGGGCGAAGGTACGCCGAAGGGCCCGGGAGCCGATGCGGCTTCCGGGCCCTTCGGGGGGTGCCTGCGCGCACCCGCGGTGCTTACGCGGTGAGCTTCGCCAGGGCCGCGTCGATGCGGGCCAGCGCGCGGTCCTTGCCCAGGATCTCCAGGGACTCGAAGAGGGGCAGGCCGACCGTGCGGCCGGTGACGGCGACGCGGACCGGGGCCTGGGCCTTGCCGAGCTTCAGGCCGTGCTCCTCGCCCGCGGCGAGGACGGCCTCCTTGAGGGACTCGGGGGACGTCCAGTCGGCCGCCTCCAGCTTGGCGCGGGCCGTGGTGAGGAGGGCGTCGGAGCCCTCCTTCATGGCCTTGGTCCAGGAGGCCTCGTCGAAGACCGGCTCCGGCAGGAACAGGAAGTCGACGTTGTCCGTGATCTCGGAGAGGACCTTGAGGCGGGTCTGGGCGTGCGGGGCGATCGCCGCCCAGGCGGCCTCGTCGAAGTCCTCGGGGGCCCAGGGGGCGTGCGGGGCCTTCAGCCAGGGCTCGCAGGCCGCGGCGAACGCGTTCACGTCCAGCATGCGGATGTGGTCGGCGTTGATCGCCTCGGCCTTCTTCAGGTCGAAGCGGGCCGGGTTGGAGTTCACGTCCGCGAGGTCGAACTTCGCGATCATCTCGTCGATCGTGAAGACGTCCTGGTCGGCGGAGAAGGACCAGCCGAGCAGGGACAGGTAGTTCAGCAGGCCCTCGGGCAGGAAGCCGCGCTCGCGGTAGAGGTTCAGGCTCGCCTGCGGGTCGCGCTTGGAGAGCTTCTTGTTGCCCTCGCCCATGACGTACGGCAGGTGGCCGAACTGCGGGATCTCCTTCGCGACGCCCAGCTCGATCAGTGCCTTGTAGAGCGCGATCTGGCGCGGGGTGGAGGAGAGCAGGTCCTCGCCGCGCAGGACGTGGGTGATCTCCATCAGGGCGTCGTCGACCGGGTTGACCAGCGTGTACAGCGGGGCGCCGTTGGCGCGGACGATGCCGTAGTCGGTGACGTTCTCGGCCTGCACGGTGATCTCGCCGCGGACCAGGTCGGTGAAGGTGGTCGCCTCGTCCGGCATGCGGAAGCGGATGATGTGGCTGCGGCCCTCGGCCTCGTACGCCTGCTTCTGCTCGGCGGTCAGGTCGCGGCACGTGCCGTCGTAGCCGGACGGCTTGCCCGCGGCGCGGGCGGCCTCGCGGCGGGCGTCCAGCTCCTCGGTGGTGCAGTAGCAGGGGTAGGCGTGACCGGCGTCGATGAGCTTGGCGGCGACGTCCTTGTAGATGTCCATGCGCTGCGACTGGCGGTACGGCGCGTGCGGGCCGCCGATCTCGGGGCCCTCGTCCCAGTCGAAGCCCAGCCAGCGCATGGCGTCCAGGAGCTGCTCGTACGACTCCTCCGAGTCGCGGGCGGCGTCCGTGTCCTCGATGCGGAAGACCAGGGTGCCCTCGTTGTGCCGGGCGTAGGCCCAGTTGAACAGGGCGGTGCGGACCAGGCCCACGTGGGGGTTGCCGGTCGGGGAGGGACAGAAACGTACCCGGACAGCGCTGCCGGGATTCGCGTTAGCCACGCTTGATCACCTTATTGGTGAGAGTGCCGATGCCTTCGATGGTGACGGCGACCTCGTCGCCGACGTGGAGGGGGCCGACCCCTTCCGGGGTGCCGGTGAGGATGACGTCGCCGGGGAGCAGCGTCATGGCCTCGGAGATGTTGACGATCAGGTCCTCGATGGAGTGGATCATCTGGGAGGTGCGGCCGAGCTGGCGCTGCTGGCCGTTGACCGTGCACTGGATCGTCAGGTCGCCCGGGTCGAGGTCCGTCTCGACCCAGGGGCCCAGCGGGCAGGAGGTGTCGAAGCCCTTGGCCCGCGCCCACTGCTTCTCGCGCTTCTGCACGTCACGCGCGGTGACGTCGTTGGCGCAGGTGTAGCCGAAGATCACGTCCCGTACGCGCTCGCGCGGCACCTCGCGGCACATCCGGCCGATCACCACGGCCAGCTCCGCCTCGTGGTGCAGCTCCTCGGAGAACGGCGGGTACTGGATGGCGTCGCCGGAGCCGATCATCGACGTGGCGGGCTTGAAGAAGGCGAACGGGGCCTCGGGGACCTCGTTGCCGAGCTCCTTGGCGTGCGCCGCGTAGTTCCGCCCGAAGGCCACGATCTTGTGGCCGATGACGGGGGCGAGGAGGCGCACCTTGCTCAGCGGGACCTTCACGCCGCTCAGCTCGAAGTCGGCGTAGGGACTGCCCTTGATGATGTCGACGACGAGCTCGTCCGGCTTGTCGCCCTCGACCGCGCCGAAGGCGACATTGCCGTCGATGGAGAATCTGGCGATACGCACGTGGACAGTGCCCTTTGCTTGTGCGGGGGATCTGGGTGGATCCAGTCTATGGGGCTTCGCCCCTCTCCCCCTTTTTCGCCGCTTCGCGGCTCGCCCTCACTCGCCGCTCGGTCGACCTCAGGCGTCCTCAGACGTTCTCAGGCGCCCTCGATCGCCGGACGGGCTCACACGCTCCGCTTACGGGGCTTCGGTGAGGATGGTGCGCTTGGGGTTGGCGGTCTGGGTGGGCAGCTCCACGGGGTGCTCCGGCTGCTCCGCCGCGGGCTTGACCTCGTCGGCGTCCTTGAGGTGCGCGAGGGTGGTGCGGCGCGGGTTGGCTATGTTGCGGAACATCAGCGTCGACTTCACAGACTTCATCTGCCGTTCTGGCCCTGTCGGTCGGGGCGCCCCGTGCGGGACGCCGGGTTGTCGGATTCGCCATCCCTGTAAAGCGTCAGGCTAAACATGCAATTCCCGACCAATGGCGAGAAGAGGCCATGATCTTCGTGTGAGTTTGCTCACGGAGGTGCGGGCAAAACGGTCAATTCCGGCTGGTGGTCCGCCCATTGAAAACGGACAATGCGCCACTGAAGCGCGCATTCCGCTCCTGATCATGAAGACTGGGACACCGGAACGCCACGCACGTCTCGTACGGGAAAGTCCGATATAGCCGACTTCACTTTCTACGTCTCGTAACGCGCCAATCACACCCGGTCACCACCGCCCCCGCGTTGCCCACGGGCCTTGTTGGAGATCCGGCACTGTGCTGGAATTCCCGGGACCGCCGCGGCATGGAACCGGCGCACAAGGGCGCAACGCAGCGCCGAGAGCGGCGGGAAGGGGGGCAGCGCCGGTCTCACGACCACCATGGGGTGCCCTGGCGCCCCACGACGCCGACACCGTCCCGCCGTGCACACGGCAGGACGCCTGGTCCAGAGGTTGCGACGCTAGTGCAGGGACGTTTCAAGAGGGATGGCAGCGCTGCGGCGGAGCCGGAGCGCGGCGGAAGTGACCGCGGCTCCTCGCCCCAGCACGCCCAGAACCCCCCACCGGTGCAGTCCGGTGACAGCGGCCCCGGGGCCGCCGGTCGGGGAGTGACGGGCGGCGGTGTGCCCACCACCGACCCCAAGGCGTCGGGCGGCAAGGCCACCCCCGGTCCCGGCCCCCGAATAGCCCTGCGCAACTGGCGCATCTCGACCCGTCTGGTGTCGCTCCTCGCGCTCCCCGTCATCACGGCGACCTCCCTCGGCGCCCTGCGCATCAACTCGTCCCTCGACGAGATCGAGCAGCTCGACAACATGAAGCTGCTCACCGACATGACGCAGAAGGCCACCGAGCTGGCCGCCGCCCTCCAGGAGGAGCGCGACCAGTCCGCGGGCCCCCTCGCGCACGGCGCCAACGCCACCGACTTCACCGTCAAGGGCGTCCGCGAGAAGACGGACCACGCCTACAAGAACTTCCTCACCACCACGCAGAACTTCGAGGGCAACGAGGGCGACAAGGGCCTGCTGGGCGTCCGGCAGAGCACGGTCCAGATCACCCGGCAGCTCCAGAAGATCAACGACGTCCGCAAGACCGCGTACCGCGACAAGAACACGATCTCGCAGACGGTCGACGCCTACAGCCAGCTCATCGAGCAGCTTCTCGGCCTCTCCGAGGACATGGCGAAGGCGACCAGCAACCCCGAGATGATCCAGCGCACCCGCGCGCTGGCGTCGTTCTCGTCCGCCAAGGAGTACGCCTCCATCCAGCGCGCCGTCATCGCGGCCGCGCTGCCCCCGAACAAGCGCGAGTACGGCAAGCTCTCCGAGCTGGACCGCCGCTACGCCTACGCCGCCTTCGAGAAGGAGGGCGACGAGCTCCAGTCCTTCAGCCGGATCTACACCGGCGACGACGAGAAGCTCCTGAAGCCCATCAGCGAGGGCAACTCCTCCATCGAGTCGGCGAACTCCTACGCCAAGCGCGTCCTGGAGCAGCCCGACGGCATCAAGCTCCGCGGCAAGCGGTCCTACAAGGACTGGGTGGACTCCGACACCACCAAGATCGCGGAGATGTCCCGCATCGAGCGCACGCTCCTCAACGAGATGGAGCAGAAGGCCCGCGAGCTGCGCAACGAGTCCGAGCGCGAGGCCATCATCAGCGGTGCGCTCATCCTGCTCGTGCTCGGCGTCTCGCTCGTCGGCGCCTTCGTCGTGGCCCGGTCCATGATCCGCTCGCTGCGCCGCCTCCAGGACACCGCCACCAAGGTCGCCCAGGACCGCCTGCCCGAGCTGGTCAAGCAGCTCTCCGAGTCCGACCCGCAGGACGTCGACACGTCCGTGGAGTCGGTCGGTGTGCACTCCCGGGACGAGATCGGCCAGGTGGCCGCGGCCTTCGACGACGTGCACCGCGAGGCGGTCCGCCTCGCCGCCGAGCAGGCCCTGCTCCGGGGCAACGTCAACGCGATGTTCACCAACCTCTCGCGCCGCTCCCAGGGCCTCATCCAGCGCCAGCTCTCGCTCATCTCCGAGCTGGAGTCCCGCGAGGCCGACCCGGACCAGCTGTCCTCGCTGTTCAAGCTCGACCACCTCGCGACCCGCATGCGCCGCAACGGCGAGAACCTCCTCGTCCTCGCCGGTGAGGAACCGGGCCGCCGCTGGACCCGGCCGGTGCCGCTCGTCGACGTGCTCCGCGCCGCCGCGTCCGAGGTGGAGCAGTACGAGCGCATCGAGCTGGCCTCGGTGCCCGCGACGGACGTGGCGGGCCGCGTCGTCAACGACCTCGTGCACCTCCTCGCCGAGCTGCTCGAGAACGCGACCTCGTTCTCCTCGCCGCAGACCAAGGTCAAGGTCACCGGACACGCGCTGCCCGACGGCCGCGTGCTCATCGAGATCCACGACACCGGCATCGGCCTCTCCCCCGAGGACCTCGCCGCGATCAACGAGCGGCTCGCCTCGCCGCCCACCGTGGACGTGTCGGTCTCCCGCCGCATGGGCCTGTTCGTGGTCGGCCGCCTCTCCCAGCGGCACGGCATCCGCATTCAGCTGCGGCCGTCCGACTCCGGCGGCACCACCGCGCTCGTCATGCTTCCCGTGGACGTCGCCCAGGGCAAGAAGGCCCCCGGCAAGCCGGGCGCCCCCGCCCCGACCGGCGGCCCTTCGGCACCCGCGGGCCCCGCGGCGGCCCGGCGCGGCGGCGGCGTGGCGGCCGGTCTCAGCGGCGCGGCCCGCGCCCGCAACCAGGTCCAGGGCAACCAGGCGGGCCAGGGCAACCAGGTCGGTCCCGGCGCCGGAGCGCAGCGCGGCCAGGTCGCGGGCTCCGGTCCGCGGGCGGCGCTGCCCGCGCGCGGCGGCGCCCAGGGCCCGTCGGCGGGCGGCCCCGCGGCCGGTTCGCCGGTGGCGCCGGGCGGCCTCGCCGGTGCGGGCACGGGCGGCCCCTCGGGCGCCGGTGGCCCCGGGGCTCCCGGCGGTCCGGCCGGTCCCGCCGCAGGGCGCCCGCAGGCGCCGCAGCTTCCGCAGCGCTCCCAGGGCGGGACGCGCGGGGCCGAGACGGCCGCTCCCGGTGGCTTCCCGCAGGGCGGCGGCCTGCCGCAGCCCCCGGTGCCCCAGCAGCGTACGAACAACGCCGACGGCCCGGCGGGCTCCGACCAGGGCCAGGGCCGCAGGCCGCAGCTTCCGCCGCGTGGCGGGCCCCGGGCCGAGCTGCCCGGCGCCAGCTCCGCCCCCCGCGTGCCGAGCTGGAGCGACGAGAACGCCCTGCCGCAGGTCTCCCGCGACCCCTTCGACGCGCCCCGCGGCCACGAGGAGCACGAGTCCACCGGCCAGTTCCCGCAGCCCGCGGGCCTGACCGACGAGCGTCAGGGCCCCGGCTCGACCGCGCAGTTCGCGCGCCCCGACTACGACGGCCCGCCCCCCGGCTCGGCCGACCCCGGCGTCCCCGGCGGCGTGCAGGGCACCGGCGAGTTCGTCCGCTCCGACGTCTTCGGCGGCCCCACCCCCGGCGCGCCGGGCCAGATCCCGCACGCCACCGGCGAGTTCAGCGGCGACTTCGGGCAGGGCGACTTCGGCCAGGGCGCCCAGGTCGGCACGGACGCCACCGACGGCGGCGCGCACGTGCCGCGGCCGCCCGCGCCGCGCCGCGGCCAGGCCCCCCGCGCCGACCTGGACCAGGGCATCCCGCAGCAGCCGCAGGCGCCGCGCCCCGAGGCCCAGCTGCCGGGCGCGCCCGAGCAGCACCAGCCGCACGAGCCCCAGCAGCAGCCCGGGCAGGAGTCCCTGCCGCCCGCGTCCGGTCCGCTGGACGGCCGTACTCCGCTGTACGACACGCTGGAGACCAACTGGTTCTCGCAGCAGGCGCAGCAGCAGGCCGAGCAGGAGCGCCAGGCGCAGGAGGAGCGGCAGGCCGAGCAGGCACGCCAGGCCGAGGCCCAGCGCCGGGCGGAGCAGGAGCGCCAGGCGGAGCGGGAGCGGCAGGCCGAGGCCCAGCGCCAGGCCGAGCAGGAGCGGGGCGCCGGTCCCGACCGCCCCGACCTGCCGCAGCGCCCGGGTGCCGCCCGGCTCCCGCGGCGCGGCGAGCGCTCCCCCGAGGGCACGCCCCCGCAGCAGACCCCGCAGTCGTCGCAGTCGCCGCAGTCCCCGCGCGAGCAGGGCCTGCCCCAGCGCGAGCCGCTGCTTCCGCGGCGCCCGCTGGGCGGCTCCCGCCCGTCGCAGGGCCAGGGCGCCCCGTCGCGCCCGCAGTCCCCGGGGAACGCGCCGCTGCCGCAGCGCCCGGGCGGCGCGGCGGCTCCGGCCCGCGGCGCCACCCACGGCGTGGGCAACGCCGCCCCGGCGAACACCGCGGACACCACGGGCCCCGCGAACCTCACGGACACCGGGAGCTTCGCGGACACCGGAAGCTTCACGAACAACAGCACCACCAGCACCACCGCTTGGCGCACCTCGCCGAACGACGAGCTGGGCCGCCAGGCCGAGCGCGTCCGGCAGCCCTCCGCGGGCGGCGTCACCACCTCCGGGCTGCCGCGCCGCGTACCACGGGCGAACCTCGTGGCGGGCACCGCACAGCAGTCGCAGGACAGCACTGGTCCGCAGGTCTCGCGCGCGCCCGACGACGTGCGCGGTCGGCTGACCAATCTCCGTCGGGGCATCCAGCAGGGTCGCCAGGCCGGTACCGGCCAGACCGGCAGTTACCCTCGCCCCACTCACCAGCAGGAGCGTTAGTTGAGTCCGATGAGCCAGGCGGCACAGAACCTGAACTGGTTGATCACCAACTTCGTGGACAACACCCCAGGGGTGTCCCACACGGTCGTGGTCTCCGCAGACGGCCTGCTTCTGGCGATGTCCGAGGGCTTTCCGCGCGACCGCGCCGATCAGCTCGCGGCCGTCGCCTCCGGCCTGACCTCCCTCACCGCCGGGGCGTCCCGGATCTTCGAGGGCGGGGCGGTGACGCAGACCGTGGTGGAGATGGAGCGCGGCTTCCTGTTCATCATGTCCATCTCGGACGGCTCGTCGCTCGCGGTGCTCGCGCACCCGGAGTGCGACATCGGCCTCGTCGGGTACGAGATGGCGCTGCTCGTGGACCGGGCGGGCACCGTCCTCACCCCGGACCTGCGGGCCGAGCTCCAGGGCAGCCTGCTGCACTAGCCCGGCCCGCCCCGGTCGCCCCACCGGCCGGGTGCCGCCCGACCGACCGCAACCATCCACCGTCCGGCCGCCACTCATGCCCCCACCCGGCTTCAGTCAGACGGAACGCAGACCACTGCTGTCCCGCCCGGAGGATCCATGACCCCGCCTACCGCCTCTCACGACCCGTACGGTGCGACACATGCCGACTACGGGATCGAGGGCGACCAGCCGCTGGTGCGTCCGTACGCGATGACCGGCGGCCGGACCCGGCCCCGCTACCAGCTCGCCATCGAGGCGCTGGTGAGCACCACGGCCGACCCGGCCCAGCTGATGGGGCTCCTCCCCGAGCACCAGCGGATCTGCCACCTGTGCCGCGAGGTCAAGTCGGTGGCGGAGGTCTCCGCGCTCCTCTCGATGCCCCTCGGCGTCGCCCGCATCCTGGTCGCCGACCTGGCCGAGGCCGGGCTCGTGGCGATCCACCAGCCCGGCGGTGACGAGAACGCCGGTGGCCAGCCTGACGTGACGCTGCTCGAAAGGGTGCTCAGTGGACTTCGCAAGCTCTAGTGCGGGCGGCTACCCGGACTCCGGCGCCGAGGCCCGCTCCACCACCTCCGCCAAGATCGTGGTGGCCGGTGGTTTCGGCGTGGGCAAGACCACGTTCGTGGGCGCGGTCTCGGAGATCAACCCGCTGCGCACCGAGGCCGTGATGACGTCGGCGTCAGCCGGTATTGACGACCTCACCCACACCGGGGACAAGACCACCACCACGGTGGCGATGGATTTCGGCCGCATCACGCTCGACCAGGACCTGATCCTCTATCTGTTCGGCACGCCGGGTCAGGACCGCTTCTGGTTCATGTGGGACGACCTGGTGCGCGGCGCGATCGGCGCGATCGTGCTGGTCGACACCCGGCGCCTGGCCGACTGCTTCCCGGCCGTCGACTACTTCGAGAACTCCGGGCTGCCCTTCGTCATCGCCCTCAACGGCTTCGACGGCCAGCAGCCCTACACCCCCGAAGAGGTCCGCGAGGCGCTGCAGATCGGTTCGGACACGCCGATCATCACCACGGACGCCCGACAGCGTGCGGAAGCAAAGAGTGGCCTGATCACACTGGTCGAGCACGCACTTATGGCACGACTCAAGTAGGCGAGGTCATACGGAAGTTGCCGTATATCGCACGGAACGATCTGTGTCCTTTGACACGGGCGCCAGCCGTGTTCATAACGTTTCGACAGAGAATTCAGCCGACCCCGCAACCCCACGCGGTCGGCTCGTATCACTGTGCTCACATGAGCCCCGCCTTTTGGCGGGGCTCGCTCTTTATGACCGATTTATCTGAGGCTTACACCACTCGGAACGCTTCCTTCCTACTGTTTGGAAGAGCACCACCTGACGTGCTGGAATGCGCTGAACTGCCCAGTAGCACGGGCCTTTGGAGACGACAGCGGCACCAGCGCAGGAGCCGCCGCCGAGAGGTTGTTGGTCGAGTGAGGCGAAGCAAAACGAGCCCCGCACCCCCGGACCGGGACACGCGGGGCAACTTCACCCCGCCGCCGCGCGCAGCAGCGCCGTCCGCGGACGCACCGGACGGCGGGCCCCGAGCCGCCTCCGGGAGTCGGTGGTCACCCAGGAACTGGCGTGTGCCGACCCGCCTGAACGCGATCCTCCTCATACCCGTGCTCGTCGGCCTCGTCATGGGCGGCTTCCAGGTCAAGGCCGCCATCGACACCTGGGACGAGGCCCGCGACGCCGAGGCCACGGCCCGCCTGGTGCGCGCCTCCCTCGACTACGGGAACCGTCTGATCGAAGAGCGCGACGTGTCCGCCGCGCCGCTCCTGCGGGGCAAGAAGAACGACCCCGCGGTGGCCAAGGCCCGCGAGGCCACCGACGAGGCAGCCCGGGCGTTCGCCGACGCCGCCAAGGACATGCCTCAGAAGGACGGCCTCAAGCGCCGCCTCGCCGCCTTCAAGAAGGTCGAGCCCAAGCTGACGGGCCTGCGCGAAGCCGCCTACACGAGCAAACTGCCCGGGGTGGGGACCGAGGAGGCGTACGTCGCCATCCAGCACCCCCTGATGGAGTTCGCCAACGAGCTGGGCCTGGGCACCGGCAACATCACCTCCTACGGCCGCACCGTCTACGCGGTGTCCCTCGCCAAGGCCGCGCTCTCCCTGGAGCGCTCCATCGGCACCCACCTGCTGGTCAAGCCGGGCCCGTCGCCGGACGAGCTGTCCAAGCAGCGCGTCACCTTCTCCTCGTACGCCTACCTCGAGCGCATCGCCATCGAGGAGTACACGGGCGGCGGCACGCCCTCCGACATCAAGAAGCTCGACGACGCGAAGAAGAAGCTCGCGGCCGAGGCCGAGCGGATCGCCGAGAAGGGCGAGGCCGACGCGCGCGCCAAGGGCGAGAAGTACGTGCCGATGCCCGACGGCGAGAAGGCCATCAACCTGATCGCCTCGCTGGAGAGCACCCAGCCGAGCGCCCGCGTGGAGCTGGCGGGCAAGGGCATCACGGCCCCCGCGCTGTGGGCCGTGACCACCGCCAAGTTCGACGCGTACCGCACCATCGAGGCGGACCTCGCCGACAAGGCCGTGTCCGAGGCCTCCGGCATCGCCGACGACGCCAAGACCGACGCCTTCATCACCGGCGCCGCGGTCGTGGTCGCGCTGCTCGCCGCCTTCGTCCTGGCTGGGTTCATGGCCCGCCAGATGAGCCAGAACATGCGCAGTCTGCGCACCGCCGCGTTCGGCATCGCCGAGCAGCGCCTGCCGATGCTGGTCGACCAGCTCTCGCGCACCGACCCGGGCCGCGTCGACACCCGCGTGCAGCCCATCCCGATCACCACCACCGACGAGATCGGCGAGGTCGCCCGCGCCTTCGACCAAGTGCACCGCGAGGCCGTCCGGCTCGCCTCCGAGCAGGCCCTGCTGCGCGGCAACATCAACGCGATCTTCACCAACCTGTCGCGGCGCAACCAGTCGCTGATCGAGGGCCAGCTGTCCCTCATCACCGACCTGGAGAACAACGAGGCCGACCCGGACCAGCTGGAGTCCCTGTTCAAGCTGGACCACCTGGCGACCCGCATGCGCCGCAACGGCGAGAACCTGCTGGTCCTCTCCGGTGAGGAGCCGGGCCGCCGCTGGGACCAGCCGGTGCCGCTCGTCGACGTGCTGCGCGCCGCCTCCTCCGAGGTGGAGCAGTACGAGCGCATCGAGCTGGAGGGCGTGCCGGAGGCCGAGATCCACGGCCTGGCCGTGACCGACCTCGTGCACCTGCTCGCCGAGCTGCTTGAGAACGCCACGACGTTCTCCTCGCCGCAGACCAAGGTCAAGGTCACCGCGACCCGGCTGCCCGACGGCCGCGTGATGGTCGAGATCCACGACAAGGGCATCGGCCTGACCGCCGAGGACTTCGCGGACATCAACCACCGCCTGGCCAACCCGCCGACCGTGGACGCCGCGATCTCGCAGCGCATGGGCCTGTTCGTGGTCGGCCGCCTGTCCGACCGGCACGGCATCCGGGTCCAGCTGCGCCCCTCGGGCGAGCAGGCGGGCACCACCTCGCTCGTCATGCTGCCGGAGAACATCACGCACGGCGGCGGTGGCCAGCAGCAGCCGCAGGACCCCGAGTTCACGGTCTCCCAGATCATCCCCGAGCAGCAGGCCACGGCCACCGAGCCGATCCGCACGGCCGCCGAGCTGGGCTTCGACGACAGCCGCTACTCCGGTGACGGCCAGCAGGGGCAGGACGGCCAACTCGACCCGGTGGGCCGCTCGTTGCTGCGCGAGGAGCGCCGTGCCGCCCTTGAGGCGCAGGCCCAGTCGGCGCAGCCGGGCCAGCCCGACCCGGCGGCGGGCCGACCGCTCTTCCGCGACGAGGTCCAGCCCGGGTCCCCGGCGGCGTACGAGCACGGCTACGACGGCCGTGGCGGAGCGGACGGGCACGCCGCAGTCGACGGATTCGCCGGACAGCAGTCGGCGTACGACCCGCAGCAGGCCGCGTACGACCCCGCGCAGACGCCCGGTTACGACCAGGTCCAGGGTGGTTACGAGGCGTCCTACGACGGACAGCCGACCTACGACCAGGGTGCGCCCGCGTACGAGGAGCCGTACTACCCGACGCCGGACGGCTACCAGGACGGCGCGCATGCGGAGTCCGTCCACGGCGGTCAGGACGCGCACGCGGGCGGGGTGCAGGAACCGTTCCTCTCTTATCCGGAACGGTCCCACCAGGACGACTGGCCGTTGCGCGACGGTTACCAGGAGAGCTACCAGGGCGAGTACGCTCCGGAAGCGGAACCCGGCTCGGCCGCTGACGCGGACGACCGGGAGCGCGTAGGCTTCGAGGGTCCGGGAGCTGCTTCCGCGACCCCGGTGGCCCCGGAGACCGTGACCCCGACCGATCAGGCGCCGCCGTCCCCGGTCGTGCACGAGCTGACCGACGCGGGTCTTCCGCGCCGCGGCAGCTCCGTGCCGAACGGCGGCGGTGACGTCCCCGCCGCGCAGGGCGAGGACCGCCAGGAGGGCGCGAGCCCGAACGGCGGGCCCGGCGGCAGCGGCTGGCGTTCGGCCAACGACGAGCGCTGGCACCGTGCCGAGCAGTTGAAGGAGCCGAAGGCGGGCGGAGTCACCTCGTCCGGCCTGCCGCGGCGGGTGCCCAAGGCCAACCTGGTCGAGGGCACCGCGGAACAGTCCCCGCAGGGCGGCCCCCAGGTCTCCCGCGACCCCGAGGAGGTCAGGGGCAGGCTGAGCAACCTGCGCCGCGGCGTCCAGCGGGGCCGCAGCGCGGGCAGTGACACGAATGGCCAGGGCTTCAGCCCTGATAGCACCTACAACCAGGAGCGTTAGTGTGAGCCCGATGAGCCAGGCGGCGCAGAACCTGAACTGGTTGATCACCAACTTCGTGGAGAACACCCCCGGGGTGTCCCACACCGTGGTGGTCTCCGCCGACGGACTCCTTCTGGCGATGTCCGAAGGCTTCCCCCGCGACCGAGCCGATCAGCTCGCGGCCGTCGCGTCAGGTCTGACGTCCCTCACCGCCGGGGCCTCCCGGATCTTCGAGGGCGGCTCGGTGACCCAGACCGTTGTGGAGATGGAGCGAGGATTTCTCTTCATCATGTCCATCTCGGACGGTTCGTCCCTCGCCGTACTCGCCCACCCAGAGGCGGACATCGGCCTCATTGGGTACGAGATGGCACTTCTCGTCGACCGTGCGGGCACCGTCCTCACTCCGGACCTGCGCGCGGAGCTTCAGGGGAGCCTGCTCAACTAACAGACAGACGGTGCGTATTCGCGTCCCGGGGCCGTAAGGTTTCGGGACGCGGCTCCACAGTGATGGCGCCGGGCACAGTTTCGGAGGAGGAGTACGTGGCTGCAACACCCCCAGACGGTTCGTCATCGGCCCACTGGCCCTCGGGCCACGGCCAGGGCCAGGGTGACGGTTCGCAGAACCGGTACAACTTCCCCTCCGCGCCCAGCCATCGCCGCCAGCCGCCGTACCGGCAGCCGGGTCCGCAGGCACCGGCCCCGCCCGGCCCGTACGAGCAGCCGTACGACCAGCAGCCGTACGCACCGCGCGTGCAGCACGCGCCGCAGCCGCAACCGCGGCCGCAGCAGCACCGCGCTCCCGATCCGGCGCCTCCCGCGAGCAATCCGCTGGTGCGTCCGTACGCCATGACGGGCGGGCGGACCAGGCCGCGGTACCAGCTCGCCATCGAGGCGCTGGTGCACACCACCGCGCAACCGCACCAGTTGCAAGGGCAGTTGCCCGAGCACCAGCGGATCTGCAACCTGTGCCGCGAGATCAAGTCAGTGGCCGAGATCTCGGCGCTGCTCTCCATTCCTCTCGGCGTCGCCCGGATCCTCGTCGCCGACCTGGCGGAGGCCGGTCTCGTCGCCATCCATCAGCCCGGCGGTGACGAGTCCGCCGGCGGCCAGCCAGACGTGACACTGCTCGAAAGGGTGCTCAGTGGACTTCGCAAGCTCTAGCGGCGGAGCAACAGCCCGCTCCACCACCAGCGCGAAAATCGTGGTGGCGGGCGGCTTCGGCGTGGGCAAGACCACGTTCGTCGGGGCGGTCTCCGAGATCAACCCGCTGCGCACCGAGGCCGTCATGACGTCCGCTTCCGCGGGCATCGACGACCTCACCCACACCGGGGACAAGACGACCACGACGGTCGCCATGGACTTCGGCCGCATCACCCTGGACCAGGACCTGATCCTCTACCTGTTCGGTACGCCGGGACAGGACCGCTTCTGGTTCATGTGGGACGACCTCGTGCGCGGTGCCATCGGCGCGGTCGTCCTGGTCGACACGAGGAGGCTCGCCGACTGCTTCCCCGCCGTTGACTACTTCGAGAACTCGGGGCTTCCGTTCGTGATCGCCCTGAACGGCTTCGACGGACACCAGCCGTACACCCCGGACGAGGTCCGGGAGGCCCTTCAGATCGGGCCAGACACGCCGATCATCACGACGGACGCACGGCATCGCGCCGACGCGAAGTCCGCGCTGATCACCCTGGTCGAGCATGCGCTGATGGCTCGGTTGCGGTAGTCCTCCGGGCGCGGGTGGGTGGGTGTTTACTTTCTCCCACCCGCCCGCCCGTGACTCCCCGTCAAGGGGTGGACGGTGGCGCGGAGCGCTTTCCCATCGTTGTCGTGACATGGCTGTGGGCCCCGTACTCGCTTGAGTACGGGGCCCACAGGCGTTTCCGGGCCGGGCCGGGCTAGCCCTGCCAGCTGTGCGGGGCGCGGAAGCCCGGCGTGCGCTCCAGGCGGCGCCAACCGGCCTTGTCGCGCCCCCGGCGCGCGGGCGCGTCGGGCTGCGCGGCCGCACGGGCGAGCAGGATCGCGGTGAGGGCCGCGACCTCCTCGGGCTCGGCGTGGCCCTTCTCGACGCGGATGTCGGGTGTGGTCATGGTGGGCGTCTCCTTGTGGCGCGCCGCTACTGCGGCGGGTTCCCGTGCTTGCGGGACGGCAGGTCGGCGTGCTTGTTGCGGAGCATCGCCAGCGAGTTGATGAGCACCGCGCGGGTCTCGGCGGGGTCGATGACGTCGTCGACCAGGCCGCGCTCGGCGGCGTAGTACGGGTGCATCAGCTCGGCCTTGTACTCCTTGACCATGCGGGCCCGCATGGCCTCGGGGTCCTCGGCCGCAGCGATCTGGCGGCGGAAGATCACGTTGGCGGCGCCCTCGGCGCCCATGACGGCGATCTCGTTGGTGGGCCAGGCGTAGGTCAGGTCGGCGCCGATGGACTGGGAGTCCATCACGATGTACGCGCCGCCGTAGGCCTTGCGCAGGATGAGGGAGATCCGCGGCACGGTCGCGTTGCAGTACGCGTACAGCAGCTTCGCGCCGTGGCGGATGATGCCGCCGTGCTCCTGGTCGACGCCGGGCAGGAAGCCGGGCACGTCGAGCAGGGTCACGATCGGAATGTTGAAGGCGTCGCACATCTGGACGAACCGGGCGGCTTTTTCCGAGGCCTCGATGTCCAGGACGCCCGCGAGGGTCTGCGGCTGGTTGGCGACGATGCCGACGACCTGGCCGTCCAGGCGGGCGAGCGCGCAGATGATGTTGCGCGCCCAGCGCTCGTGGACCTCCAGGTAGTCGCCGTCGTCGACGAGCTCCTCGATGACCTTCGCCATGTCGTACGGCCGGTTGCCGTCGGCGGGGACGAGGTCGAGCAGCACGTCGGAGCGGCGGTCGACGGGGTCGTCGCAGGCGGTGACGGGCGGGTTCTCGCGGTTGTTCTGCGGGAGCATCGCGATGAGGTAGCGCACCTCGGCGAGGCAGGTCTCCTCGTCGTCGTACGCGAAGTGGCACACGCCGGAGGTCTCGGCGTGCACGTCGGCGCCGCCCAGGCCGTTCTGGGAGATCTCCTCACCGGTCACCGCGCGGACCACGTCCGGGCCGGTGATGAACATCTGCGAGGTGTCGCGCACCATGAACACGAAGTCGGTCAGGGCGGGGCTGTAGGCCGCGCCGCCCGCGCACGGGCCGAGCATCACCGAGATCTGCGGGATGACACCGGAGGCCTTGGTGTTGCGCTGGAAGATGCCGCCGTACCCGGCGAGGGCGGAGACGCCCTCTTGGATGCGGGCGCCCGCGCCGTCGTTCAGGGAGACCAGGGGCGCGCCCGCCGCGATGGCCATGTCCATGATCTTGTGGATCTTGGTGGCGTGCGCCTCGCCGAGGGCACCTCCGAAGATCCGGAAGTCATGGGCGTAGACGAAGACCGTCCGGCCCTCGACGGTGCCCCAGCCGGTGATGACGCCGTCCGTGTACGGCTTCTTGGCCTCCAGGCCGAAGCCCTGGGCGCGGTGCCGACGGAGCTGCTCGACCTCCTGGAACGAGCCCTCGTCGAGGAGCAGCGCGATGCGCTCGCGTGCCGTCAGCTTGCCCTTGGCGTGCTGCGCCTCGGTCGCCTTCTCGCTGGGTCCCGCCAGTGCCCGGGCACGGATCTCGGCCAATTCGGCCACTCGGCCCCGCGCGTCGGTGGGCTCCCCCGCCGAAGATCCAGCTTCGTCCAAAACGGTCATGCTCTCGACCTTACGAAGGAGACCGAGGAAAACGGACCGTCGACTCTGCACAGTCTCCGGACCGTTTTCCTGGCACCCCCGGACAGAAGTTTTGTGCGGTACAGCCGAAGCCACTGCTCAGAGGCCCATTCGGCTGTAGGGATTCCACAAGGCCGCCGAATGAGACTCGGCTCACACTCCGCGGTGGAGCGGGGTGCTCCGCCCGGACCGCGATGTCGCAGCTTACGCCCCCTAGCGGCCCCTGACTTTCCCCGCCGGGCCCGGCCGCCGCGCGGCGGCCGGGGCCTAGTCGGGGTGCGGTCGGCGGAGGGGGGCGCGCCGTTTCGCCGTGCCACCGAATTGGCGGGGGCCGACAACCGGGGGCGGGGTCCGGGACGCTCCGCGAGGCGCCTCGGGCGAGGTCGCCGGGGCCGTCGGGGGCGCGTCGTCCGCCGCCCGCGCGCCCGGCCCGGCGGGCGCGCGGGCCCCCGGGCCGCCGCAAGGATCCGGTCAGGCGCGGTGGACGACGATGTCGCCGAAGTTGGTGCGGCCGCGCACCTGGACGGTCTCGCCGGAGTCGCCGGGGCCCTGGGCGGAGCCGAGGGCCTGGCGCACCGCCCCGGACTTGGTGCGCACGTCGAGCCAGGCGGCGGTGCCCTCGCGGACGCCGATGCCGAGCCGCCCGGTGCCGGTCTCCAGGACGACGGTGCCGCGGGCCACCTCGCCGACCTCGATGGGGCCGTTGGCCGTGCGTACGGTGACGTCGGCGTGGGCGCGGCCGATGCTGACGGAGCCGTTGGCGGAGCGGACCCGCAGCTCGCCGGTGGCCTCGCCGATCTCCGTGGTCCCGTTGGAGTTCTTCACCAGGGTCGTGCCGCCGACCGTGCCGAGGCGCACCGCGCCGGACGCGGTGGTGATGTCGACGGGGCCCTCGGCGTGGTCGACGAGGACCTCCCCGTATCCCGTGTTCGCGCGGACCGAGCCCGCCCGGGCGATGCGGACGTCGCCGCTGGTGGTCTTGAACGCGACCTCGCCGAGGCGGCCCTCGGTGGTGAGGTCGGCCATGGACGTGGTGACCTGCGCGTGGGAGCCCTCGGGCAGCGCGATCGTCACGTCGACGGAGGAGCCCCTGCCGAACAGGGAGCGGTCCCTGGGGCCCTTCACCAGCAGTTTGCCGCTCGCGTACTCGACCCGGGTCTGCTCCGCGGCGCGCACGTCGGCGGCGCGCGACTCGGTGGTGGGGCGGACGTCGACGACCGTGTCCGTGCGGTCGTCGGCCGTGATCCGCAGTGTCCCGACTTCCAGGATCACCGTGACGTAGACGGGCTTGGCGGTGTCGAAGGTGGGCATGGTGCTGTCCTCGGCGTGGGGGTCCTGAGCGGGCGTGGTGGGTGCGGCGCCGGAGCGTCCCGGAGGGGCGCGGGGCCGTGCCGCTGTGCGGCTTCCGCCGCGTGGGCGCGCTCAGCCACGACGGCGCCGCAGACGAGTATCGGCGGTTCGCGCAGCGCTACCGCGCCCATCCCGTGAAGCTGTGTCCTGCGCCCTGGGCGCCGCGGTGCGCGGTCTGGCGGCTCGCGTCCCCGGCCTTGAGGGCGTCGGCGACGGTGCGGACCAGCCAGGCGTTGACCGACAGGCCCTCCGCGGCGGCGGCCTCCTCGGCCTGCGCCTTCAGGTGCGTCGGCAGCCGCAGGTTGATCCGCGCGGTGCCGCCCTCCTCCGCGTCGGGGGCGGGGGCCGGGGCGGGGCGCGCCACGGGCACCTCCATGACCGGCGCCTCGAACGCCTCGCTGACGGGCGGCGGCGTCACCACGAAGTCCGGGTCTCCCCCGCGCAGGCGCACGTCGACCGAGCCGGGAGCGAGGTCTCGGGTAATCTCGTCCATGGCTGCGGACAGCACGTTCAGCATGGTGAGTCGCGTGGCCGACTCCAGCGGCGCGATCAGACGCTCGGCGACCGCGCGAGCGTCCTCCCCGCCCGCCTCGGCGGCGACCGCGAGCTCCTGACGGAGCTGGTCGACATACGGCGTGAGATTCATGGCATCACTATGGCACCACGGTGGCACCATGGCAAGTTCCCCGCGCCCCGACATCGCAGCCCGTCGCCCCCGCGCACCCCTTCGCGGCAGGTCAGCTTGAGGCTCGCGACGCCCGACGAGTGAGCGCCCGGCACATCCGGCACGACGTGGCAGCCGCATCCGCCATCACCGGAAGCCCTCGCCGTGGCACCACGCGTGGCGCCATCACATTCCCTCGATTCCCCTTCCCCGCTCGCCTCTCCCCCGGCTCGGCGTGTAATCGACTCGGCACGCAATCGACTCGGCGCGTAATCGACTCGACACCCTCCGCTTGATGTTGAATATTGAACTGAATCGCGCTACGGTGAATCTCGTTGAGCATTCAACTACTCGTCCCCAGGAGCACGTCATGGGTCTCTTCAACCGCAAGAACGACACCACCCCCGCCACCTCCGCGCCCGCCGCGGCCGGACCGGACCTCTCGGCGCTGTCCGGCGACTACACGATCGACCCCGCGCACTCCTCGATCGGCTTCGTCGCCCGGCACGCCATGGTCACCAACGTCAAGGGTTCCTTCCAGGACTTCACCGGGTCCCTGCACCTGGACGGCTCCGACCCGTCCGCGTCCACGGCGACCCTCGACGTCCGGATGGACAGCATCGACACGGGCAACGCGGACCGCGACGGTCACCTGAAGAGCTCCGACTTCTTCAAGACGGACGAGTTCCCGACGATGACCTTCCGCTCCACCAAGGCGGAGGCGCTGGGCGGGGACGACTACCGGCTCACCGGCGACCTCACGATCCTCGGTACGACGCGGCCGATCACCATCGACCTGGAGTTCAACGGCTCGGCGAAGGACCCGTTCGGGAACGAGCGCGTGGGGTTCGAGGGCAAGGCGGAGATCCTGCGGTCGGAGTGGGGGCTGACGTGGAACGCCGCGCTGGAGACCGGCGGCGTGCTGGTCTCCGACAAGATCAAGCTGCGGTTCGACATCTCGGCCATCAAGAACGCCTAGGGGCACCCCCTGGGGGGCCGGGCCTTCGGCGGTGGTTCGCGCTCCGCGCGCGTCCTCAAGCGCCGGACCGGCTTTGTCGGGGGGTCTCGTCTTCGGGTGGCGGTGGCGGTGGCGGTGGGGTTTGTCGCGCTGGCGCGCTCGTCCTCAAACGCCGGACGGGCTTGAAAGGTGGGCTCGTCACCGCCTGCCCGACCCGGCACGGGGCTCATCGCGCTAGCGCGCTCGTCCTCAAACGCCAGACAGGCTTGAAAGGCGGGCTCGTCACCGCCTGCCTGATCCGGCGCGGGGCTCATCGCGCTAACGCGCGCCCGTCCTCAAACGCCAGACAGGCTTGAAAAGCAGGCTCGTCACCGCCTGCCCGACCCGGCACGGGCCCATCACGCTGCCGCGCACGCCCTCAAACGCCGGACGGGCTTGAAAAGCGGGCTCGTCGCCGCCTGCCAGACCCGGCACGGGTTCATCGCGCTAGCGCGGCTCTCCTCAAACGCCAGACAGGCTTGAAGAGCGGGCTCGTCGCCGCCTGCCGGACCGGGCGCGGGGCTCATCGCGCTGGAGCGCTCGTCCTCAAACGCCAGACAGGCTTGAAAAGCGGCCTCGTCACCGCCTGCCGGACCGGGCGCGGGCCCATCACGCTGCCGCGCACGCCCTCAAACGCCGGGCGGGCTTGAAGAGCGGGCTCGTCGCCGCCTGCCAAACCGGACGCGGGTTCATCGCGCTAGCGCGGCTCTCCTCAAACGCCAGACAGGCTTGGAAAGCGGGCTCGTCGCCGCCTGCCAGACCCGGCACGGGTTCATCGCGCTAGCGCGGCCCTCCTCAAACGCCAGACAGGCCGGGAAGCCGGGCTTGTCCCCAAGTGACCGGGGCTTTGGAAGGGGCACTCGCCCCCCTCCGCGCGGCAGGCCCGGCCGTGCGTGGGTCCTGGGGCGGGGGGATAGGGTGCGGTGATGTCTGGGTTTCTGGCTCAACTGCCCGCGCTCATTGGGGTGGTCGTGGGGGCCGTGGGGTCGTTCTTCGTCGTCATGCGCGGCGAGCAGGTGCGGTTTCGGCGGGAGCGGGACGCTCGGTGGGAGGAGCGGCGGCTCGGGGTGTACGTCGAGTACGCGCGGGTGCTGAAGCAGACCGTCACGCTGACCTACCGGATCGCCGCGCACCAGGGCAACGACCCGCATCCGCACCCGCTGTCCGCCCGGGACGCGGAGGAGCAGCTGGCCGCCGCGGCCGACGCGCGGGACCCGGCGGGTGAGGCGCTGCTGCTGCTCGGCGCGCCCGCGGTGGTGAAGCGGGCGCGGGAGTGGGTGGTCGTGGTCATCGAGATGGAGGCCTTCCTGCGCTCGGGCGCGCGCGAGCCCGAGACCTGGTCCGCGCTGCTGGCCCGGCAGCGCGCCGCCCGCAGCGCCTACTACGCCGCCGTCCGCGAGGACCTGGGGCTGCCGCCCGGGCACTCCGGCCGGTGGGAGGTGTCCCCGCCCAGGCCGCCTCGGAGCTGACGCGTCACGCGCGCACCCCGGCGCCGAGCGTGTGCCGCAGGACCGCCGCCGCCAGCGGGCCGTGGACGGCCGGGGGCAGGGCGTGGCCCATGCCGGGGATCTCGGCCAGGTGGGCGCGGCCGATGACCTGGGCCAGGTGCCGCGCGTGCGGCGGCGGGAACACCGGCTCCTCCGGGGCCGCGATCACCAGGGTCGGCACCTCGTTGCGGGCCAGTTCCTCCGTGCGCAGCAGACCGGAGGCGTCCGCGCGGGCGTGTGCCGTCGACGTGAGGTGCGTACCCGTGTGCGCGATGATCCGGCGCTCCTGGTCGCGGAAGAAGTCCTCGTCGAACGGGAGTCGGCCGCCCGCGAGGAGCCGCCAGTGCGCGAGGCGCCACTCCAGTTCGGCCTCCGGGTCGCGGTCGTCCCCGAAGTGCGACCAGAACTCCAGGACCTCCGGTGCGGGCGGGGGCAGTTCGGCCGCGGCCGTGACCGTGCCGTCCGGAGCCTCGTACGGGAGGGCGCTCAGGGCGGCCGTGCCCATGAGCGTGGCGCTCAGGACGCGGTCGGGGTGGTCGGCCAGCAGGAGCTGGGTCAGCAGGCCGCCGAGCGAGAGTCCGGCGACGTGCGCGCGGGGGACGTCCAGGGCGTCCAGGACCGCGACCGCGTCGCCCGCCAAGTCCCGTACAGAGTACGGGTGTTCGTCGTACGCGGCCGTGGAGCGGCCGGTGTCGCGGTGGTCGTAGCGGATCACCCGGTGGTGCTCGGCCAGCGCGTCCACGAAGGGTTCCGGCCAGGCGAGACCAGAGGCCCCGGCGCCCATGACGAGGAGCAGCGGGGGCGCGTCCGGGGCGCCGCGGCGCTCGGTCCACAGGCGCACGCCGGGGGCGGGGGTCACGTACTGCTCGGTGACGGGGTGACGCATGGGACCTCCGGTGCGTGCGGGACGAGAATTAGACGATACGTATCGTCTCGCTTCATTCTCGTGCCGTCAAGTGCCGTCAAGTGCCGTCAAGCGCCGTCCCGCTCGGCCCGCGCCCCGCGCGGTCCTAGAACCCTCCCCCGAAGTCCCCGCCGCCCCCGAAGTCGCCGCCCCCTCCGAAGTCCCCGCCCCCGAAGTCGCCCGCGTCGAAGTCCGCCCCGGACACGTCGCCGCCCTCGTAGCCCGCGCCCGGGCCGAAGTCGCCGTAGCCGGAGCCGTAGGCCGCCGCGTAGGCGGGGCTGGACATCATGGTGCCGAGCATCGTGCCGACGAGCAGGCCCGGCAGCAGGCCGCCGCCGAAGTAGCCGCCCGCCCAGGGGCCGTAGGCCGGGCCCGCCTCCCAGTAGGGGCGGCGCTCGCCGGACTCGGACTCCACCGTGCGGGCCATCGGGTCGGCGCCGTCGGCCAGGCGCACCGCGTCGGCCGCGCACACCGGGACCTCGCGGGGCGCGCCGCCCGCCGGGGTCCACTCGGCGTCCTTGACCGACGGGCCGTGCCGGGGGTCGAAGAAGCAGGGAGGCCGCCGCTCGGGCAGCGCGCGGCCCTCGCGGCGCGCGGCGAGCAGGGCCAGGCTGAAGCGGCCGCCCTCCAGGGCCTGGGTGACGGCCCGCACCTGCTCGGGGCGCTCCGCCGCCGCCATGAAGGACTTCGCCTTCTCGTACGCGTCCAGGGCGCGCTCGTAGTCGGCGCGCATCGCGTCGTCCGCGCCGGGCTCCGCCGGGTGGAAGTCGAGCCGGTCCAGCTCCTCGCCGAAGGCGGTGATGTCCTCGTCGACGACGACCCGCAGCTTCTCCAGGGCCGCGCGCTCCTCCTCGGCGCGCTTGCGGCGCCGGTGCCGGGTGAGCGCGTACGCGCCCGCGCCGCCCGCGACGAGCGCCGCGCCGACGCCGATCAGCGCCCCGACGGGCGCGCCGTCGTCGCCGCCGGTGTCGCCCCAGGAGGCGGGCGCGCGGCCCGAGGTCTGGGTGAGGGCGCGGTCCACGAAGTCGTTGAGCTGCCGGGTCGCGCTCTCGCCCTGGACGAGGGCCGCGAGGTTGCTCACGGCGTTCTTCGACAGGGCCGCTCCGTCCGCCTTCGCGTCGAAGGCGTCGCCGAGCCGGATCGCGTACACGCCGGTGATCCCCGTCGCCGTACGCAGGTTCCGGAACAGGTCGCGCTTCGGGAAGTCCGCCGGGAGCACGGCCACGAAGACCGGCTTGTCGGCCTTCTTGATCTTGTCGGCGAGGGCGTCGGCGTCGGCCTGGGACACCTGGGACGCCGCCGCTTCGTCGACGTACACGGGATTCTCGCGCAAGGCGTCGGCCACCGTCTGGACGTCCGTGGCGGCCCCGGCCGCGGGCGCCGTCGCGAGGACGGCGGCCAGGGCCAGGAGCGGTCCGGACAGGATGACGGTCAGCCGGGACGCCGCCTGCCGGGTGGGCCTCATACTCCACGCTAACCCGGCCCGGCCCGGTTCGTGCCGCCCGCGTCTACTCGGCGGGCTCGACACCCGCCCTGAGCAGGCCGTACGTGACGGCGTCCTCCAGGGCCTGCCAGGAGGCCGCGATGACGTTGTCCGCGACGCCGACGGTCGACCACTCGCCGTCGCCGTCCGAGGTGGAGATCAGGACGCGGGTCGTGGACGACGTGCCGTGCTTGCCTTCCAGGATGCGGACCTTGTAGTCCACCAGCTCCAGCTTGGCCAGCTCCGGGTACATCCGCTCCAGGGCGACGCGCAGCGCCCGGTCGAGGGCGTTGACCGGGCCGTTGCCCTCCGCCGTGGCGACGATCCGCTCGCCCTTGGCCCACACCTTCACGGTGGCCTCGTTGGCGTGGGAGCCGTCGGGGCGGTCCTCGGCGATGGCGCGCCAGGACTCGGTGCGGAAGTAGCGCCGGGCGCGCCCCTCGGCCTCCGCGCGGAGCAGCAGCTCGAAGGACGCGTCCGCCGCTTCGTACGTGTAGCCCTTCAGCTCGCGCTCCTTGACGCGGTCCACGACCCGGCCGACCAGCTCGCGGTCGCCGCCGAGGTCGACGCCCAGCTCCTTGCCCTTCAGCTCGACGGAGGCGCGGCCCGCCATGTCGGAGACCAGCATGCGGATGCGGTTGCCGACCAGCTCGGGGTCGATGTGCTGGTACAGGTCCGGGTCGACCTTGATCGCGGAGGCGTGCAGGCCCGCCTTGTGCGCGAAGGCCGAGACGCCGACGTACGGCTGGTGGGTGGCCGGGGTGAGGTTGACGACCTCGGCGATGGCGTGCGACACCCGGGTCATCTCGCGCAGCGCGCCCTCGGGCAGCACCTTCTTGCCGTACTTCAGCTCCAGGGCGGCGACCACCGGGAAGAGGTTGGCGTTGCCGACGCGCTCGCCGTAGCCGTTGGCGGTGCACTGGACGTGGGTGGCGCCCGCGTCGACGGCCGCGAGGGTGTTGGCGACCGCGCAGCCGGTGTCGTCCTGGGCGTGGATGCCGAGGCGGGCGCCGGTGTCGGCGAGGACGGTGGCGACGACGGCCTGGACCTGGGCGGGCAGCATGCCGCCGTTGGTGTCGCACAGGACGACGACGTCGGCGCCCGCCTCGTGGGCGGCGCGCACGACGGCCTTGGCGTACTCGGGGTTGGCGCGGTAGCCGTCGAAGAAGTGCTCGCAGTCGACGAAGACGCGGCGGCCCTGGGCGCGCAGGTGCGAGACGGTGTCGCGGACCATCTCCACGTTCTCGTCGAGCGTGGTGCGCAGGGCCAGCTCCACATGCCGGTCGTGGGACTTGGCGACCAGCGTGATCACCGGGGCGCCGGAGTCGAGCAGCGCCTTGACCTGCGGGTCCTCGGCGGCCTTGGCGCCGGGGCGGCGGGTGGCGCCGAACGCGACCAACTGGGCGTTGTGGAAGGTCAGCTCGTCCTGGGCGCGGGCGAAGAACTCGGTGTCGCGCGGGTTGGCGCCGGGCCAGCCGCCCTCGATGAAGCCCACGCCGAAGTCGTCCAGGTGCCGGGCGATGGTCAGCTTGTCCGCGACGGTCAGGTTGATGCCCTCGCGCTGCGCGCCGTCGCGCAGCGTGGTGTCGAACACGTGGAAAGCGTCGTCGGGCCTGCTGGTTTCCGTCGTCATCTGTCTGGCTCCTGTGTCGGATCTCGGTCTACCGGAAGAACCGGCTCCACCGCCCTCATGATCCCGCGCGCCGCCGCCTCCCGGCACGGGTGGGCCGGAAAACGAAAAGACCCCTCGCGGGTGCGAGAGGTCTGCGCGCGGGTCTGGGACGACGGTGCCCACCCGTACGGGGTGCGTACGGGCGGTCACTGCGGACCGGCGCGCCTGCTGCCAATAATCATGGCGAACACGAGCATGGAGGCACCATGCCACACCCGCGCGGCGCGCGGGTGTGGCGTCTCAGCATGCGGGCCCCTGGCTGGGCTCCCGGGGCTTGCCGCCCCGCGCCCCGCTTCGGATGGGGCTCCGCCCCTTTCCCCTTCTTTGGCGCTTCGCGCCTCGTCCTCAAACGCCGGACGGGCTCAGTTCGCGTACGAAGACGTCCACCGCGCCGTTCGTGTCGCCCGGCACCAGGTCCGCGGCGGCCGAGCTGAACGCCAGCGCCTTGCCGTGGGCGGTCACCGCGGTGGGGCCGACGCGGGCGTCCGGCGGTCCGGCCGGGGTGCGCTTCCCCGTGCGCAGGTCCACGAGGAGCGGGCCCGCGTCCCCGGCGACCACCACGTGCCGCCCGTCGGCGGAGGCCGAGAGGGCCTGCTCGGGGGCGACGCGCTCGGTGGCGCCGGTGCGCACGGTGTGGACGTACAGGCCGTCGTCGGCGTTGAACAGGACGCGGCGGCCGTCCTCGCTGATCCGCACCAGGGCCGCCGTGCCGCGACCGGTGTCCACCTGGGTGCGCGCGCCCGTGCCGCGGTCCTTGAGGAGGACGTCCGCCTGGTCGTCTGCCTGGTCGTCGTCGCGGCGGATCTGGTAGGCCACCAGGCCGCCGTCGCCGCTGACCGACGACGCGTGCTTCTGGCCCTCCTCCGGCGGGGAGATCAGCTCGTCGGTGCCGGTGGCGGTGTCGCGGACGTACAGCAGGTGCGCGGAGGCGTTGCCGTGCCGGTTGCCGAGGGTGTACGTGACGTGGGTGCCGTCCGGGCTGAGGGAGCCGGGGGCGCCCAGCTCATTGAAGCCGGGCGGGTCCGCGGGCCACAGGCGCTCGGCGGTGCCGGTGGCCGCGTCGTACAGGTAGGGCTGGGGGAACCTGCGGCCCACGGCGTAGGCGACGCGCCCGCCGTCGTGGCTGAGCAGCGGGGCGCCCGCCCAGTAGCCGTCCTGCTCGACGCCGGTGACCTCGCCGGTGCGCAGGTCTTTGAGGCGCAGGCAGGCGAAGAAGCCGCCGCAGCCGAAGGCGGGCGCCCGGGACACGAACGCGACGTGCCGCCCGTCGCCGCTGAGCGCGGCGTTCTCCGAGGGGCCGTCGGCCTGGCCGCCGTCGGCGGTGACGCTGACCCGCTCGGTGCCCGGCGCGCGCGGACCGGCCCCGGCGGCGGGCACGGCGGTGGCGCCGAGCGCGGCGACCAGGGCCGCGCTCAGCAGGGTCAGCGCACGGCGGCGACTGGCCGGGCCCCTCAACGGGCGCTCCACTGGAACACGTCGGGCACGCCGTTGGTGTCGCCGGGGACGACGTCGGCGGCGTCGCTGTCGAAGACGACGCGGCCCTTGTCGGCGAGCGCGCCGGGCACGCCCCGCGCGTGGCCGTGCACGACGGTCTCCTTGCCGCTCGGCAGATGGCGCAGCCGCAGCTCGGAGTAGGCCGTGGGCCCGGCGTCCTGGTAGAGCAGACGGCGGCCGTCCGGGCTGAGGGCGGCGGCCCGCTTGCCCGGGAAGCGGGTGGTCTCCCCGGTGCGTACGTCGCGTACGTAGGCGCCGTCGGCCGCGTTGACGGCGATGACGCGGCCGTCGTCGCTGAGCTGGACGAGCTGGCTGGAACCGCCGTCGTCGACGCGGGTGCGGGTGCCGCTCTGGCGGTCCGTGAGCCAGACGTCGCCGGTCTTGCTGTCGCGGTAGGCGACGTAGCGGCCGTCGGCGCTGATGGCGGGCTGCACCATGTCGCGGTCGGAGACCGGCGGGCCGTCGCTGACGACCTCGTAGGTGCCGGTCTCCTGGTCGTAGACCTCGACGCGGTCCGGGTCCTGGGGGTGTTCGCTGTTCTGCCGGAAGGCGATGTAGCGGCCGTCGGCGCTCATCACGGCCTGGCCGGACCCGGCCTTGGACGAGCCATGCCTGATGATCATGGTCTGGCCGGTCTCCAGGTTGACGAGCTTCACGTTGGTGGTGTGGCTGCCCCAGCCCAGGTAGGTGACGTACCGGCCGTCGTCGCTGACGGCCGGGTCCTGGAGGGACTCGCGGATGCGGGTGATCTCGCCGGTGGCGTTGTCGCGCAGGTGCACCGGGCCGGGCGGGCGGGGCGTGGGCTCCGGCGTGAGGTTGGTGGCCGCGCTGCTGAACAGCGTGAAGGCGCCGTTGCGGGAGAGTCTGCCGTGGGAGGAGCCGCCGTTGCCCTCGGTGCCGTCGGCGGCGACGGAGACGCGCTCCACGCGGGGCGCCCCCGCGGGCGCCACGGGCGGCTCGGCGTGGGCGGCACTCAGGCCGCCGGTGGTGAGCAGGGCGGTGAGCGCGGCCGCGAGCGCGGCTCTGCTGACGCCGGTCGGGTGCGTCGTGCTGCTGGTCATCGACTGCCTCCTGGCGTGGCTCATGGATGGCCCGTGCGGGCTGGCTCAGGGGTGGCTCAGGGATGGCTCTGGCGTGCCTCAGGGATGGTTCAGGGATGGCGCGGGGTGGCCCGTGGGGCTGGGTGGGCCGGGCAGTGCCTAGCGCGGCGTACGGACGAACACGTCCGGGACGCCGTTGGTGTCACCGGCGACGAAGTGCTCCTCGTCGGACCCGGCGAAGACGACGGTCCGCGCGCGGGCGTCCATGCGCGCGGCCACGGCGTTGGCGGGGCGCCCCTCCCGGTCCGGGGAGACCAGGGTGTGGGCGCCGGTGCGCAGGTCGCGGACGAACTCCGCGTCGTCGGTGGTCAGCACCGGCCAGGTGTCGAGCAGCAGCTTCGTCCCGTCGGCGGAGATCCCGTCGGCGGACAGCACGCCCTCGGGCCCCGGGTCGACGGCGTCGACGCGGGTGACGGTGCCGGTGCGCAGATCGCGGACGAACGGGTTGACGCTGTCGTTGGGGTCGGTGCCCGGCACCAGGTTGGACGCGCCGGAGGTGAAGGCGAGCGTGGTGCCGTCGGCGCTGAGCAGCGGGTCGGTGGCGGCGCCGTCCGCGGGGGCGCCGTCGGGGGTGGTGTCGGCCTGGGTCTCGCCGCCGGTGTCGCGGTCGTGGACGTACAGGTCGGACCAGTCGCCGCGCGGCGGGGTGCCGTGCGCGAACTGGTAGGCGACCGTGCGGCCGTCGGCGGAGAGGGTGGGGGCGCGGAAGCTGCGGAAGCCCTGGCCGGTGGGGACGGGGAAGCTGACGCGCTCGGTGCGCCCGGCGCGCAGGTCGCGCAGGTAGACGGCGGCGCCGCCGGTGTCGCCCGGCTCGGTGCTGGTGACGGCGAAGGCGACGGTGCGGCCGTCGGCGGACAGGGCGGGCGCGTGGCCGTTCTCGTGCTCCATGGACAGGTCGACGTCGGCGCGCTCGGTGCGGCCGGTGCGCAGGTCCCGGACGATGACGGCGGACGTGGCGCCGTCCTGGGCGGTGTAGGCGAGGTAGCGTCCACCGGCGCTGAGCGCGGGCGAGGACGGCTCGCCGTGGGGGTCGGTGACGTGCTGGGTCGTGCCGTGGCGCAGATTCCGTACGAACAGGTCGGGGCGGCCGTTGGTGTCGCCGGGGACGAGGTTGGTGGCGGCGGAGGTGAACGCGGCGACCCGGCCGTCGGCGCTGATGACCGGGGAGCCGGAGGGACCGTCGGCCTGCCCGCCGTCGGCGGCCACGGACAGGCGCGCCACGCGCGGCGCGGGCGGCTCGCCGGACGCGTCCGCGTGGGCGGTCGCGAGCGCGGCGACGGGGAGGGCGGCCCCGGCGAGGGCGGCCCCGGCGAGGACGGTGACGGCGAGCGCGAGGGCCACGGCGGTGGTCGTGCGCCGAGCCGCGGGGCCGCGTGCGGCACGTCCGCTGGCTGCGCCTCGGCACACCCGTCCGGCACAGGACATCGATCCCCCCAGAGCGCGTTGCCCCGGCCCGACACCGAGGGCCCCCGAGGGATACAAGCGCACCACCGGGTACGGGTCAATCGGACGTCTGGCGTACCACCCGCACGCCCGTCCCGTCGTCGCCCGCGCGGGCCCGGCTACTTCCCGCCACCGAGCGAATCGGCGACGAACTCCCTTGCGTGGCCGAGGACTTGACCCCGTTCCGTGCCGCGCAGGCCGATGGCCAGCTGGATGCTCAGGCCGTCGAGGAGCGCCCGCAGCCGGGTGGCGACGCGGTCCGGGTCGACGGCGCGGAACTCGCCCCGTGAGGCGCCCTCCGCGAGCAGCGCGACCAGGTCGCGGTGCCAGGCGCCCTCGATGGCGGCCTGCCGTTCGCGGGCGCCCGCGTCGGCGCCGAGCGAGCGGTTCCACACCTCCAGCCAGAGGGTCCAGTGCGGGTCGCGGTGGCCGCGGGGCACGTACAGGTCGACGTACGCCTCCAGGCGCTCGCAGGCCGTGGTGTCGCGGGCGAGCAGTCGGCGCCGCTCGGCCCCGAGGCGGCCCTCGCTCCACTCCAGGGTGCGCAGCAGCAGCTCGTCCTTGGAGCCGAAGTAGTACAGGAGGTGGCCGCTGCTCATGCCGACCTCGCGGCCGAGCGCGGCCATGGTGAGCTTCTCCAGGCCGCGCTCGGCGATCATCTCCATGGCGGCGGCGAGGACGTCCTCGCGCGGGGGCGCGTTCCTGCGCGCACCGGCCATCCGTACTCCCGTACTCCTAGATCCTGGGCTGCTGCTGGGTGACGCAGTGGATGCCGCCGCCGCCCGCGAAGATCGTACGGGCGTCGACGAGAGTCACGGTCCGGTCGGGGAACAGCCGCCGGAAGATGCCCGCGGCCAGCTCGTCGTGCGGGTCGTCGAAGGCGCACAGGACGACGCCGCCGTCGCACAGGTAGTGGTTGATATACGAGTGGTCGACCCAGCCGTCGTCGTCGGCGAGGGCGGTCGGCGCGGGCACCTCCACGACGTCGAGGGCCCGGCCGCGGGCGTCGGTCTGGGCCCGCAGCAGCCCGGCGACCTCCCGGCTGACCTCGAAGTCGGGGTGGGCGGGGTCCCGCTGGCTGTGGACGAGGACGACGCCGGGCGCGGCGAACGCGGCGACGATGTCGACGTGGCCGAGGGTACCGAAGCCGTGCCCGGGGTAGTCGGCGGTGAGGCCGCGCGGCAGCCAGATGGCCTTGCGCGTCCCCAGGTGGGCGTGGATCTCGGCCTCCACGCGCTCCCTGGTCCAGCCGGGGTTGCGCTCGGGGCCGAGCTGGACGGTCTCGGTGAGCAGGACGGTGCCCTCGCCGTCGACGTGGATGCCGCCGCCCTCGTTGACCAGGGGCGTGCTGTGCACGGGGGCGCCGACGAGGTCGGCGACGTGCCGGGCGACCTTCGCGTCGTGCTCCCAGCGGGCCCACTCCTGGGCGCCCCAGCCGTTGAACGTCCAGTCCACGGCGGCGAGACGGCCGGTCGCCGTGTCGCGTACGAAGGTGGGGCCGATGTCGCGCATCCAGGCGTCGTCCAGCTCCCGCTCCACCAGCTCCACGCCGGGGCCGAGGAGCGCGCGGGCGGACGCGGCCTGGCCGGGGCCGCAGACCATGGTGACGGGTTCGAAGCGGCGTACGGCGCGGGCGACGGACGCCCACGCCCGGCGGGCCGCGTCGAGGTCGTCGGGGGTGGCGAAGGTGGGGTTGGGGCCGGGCCAGGCCATCCAGGTGCGCTCGTGCGGGGCCCACTCCGGGGGCATGTACAGGGTCATCGGTGGCGTCCTCAGAGGAAGTACAGGCGGTTCAGGGGGACCGAGTCGGCGGGCTCGGAGCGCAGCGGGTCGCCGTCGAGGGTGACCAGGCCGGTGCGCTGGTGGACGTCGACGGCGCCGGTGCGGGAGTTCAGGCGCAGGTCGGCGGGGCCGATGCCGCGGGTGCCGCGCACGGCGACGCGGCGGCGCCGGGTGGGCATGAGGTCATGGCCCTGGTCGAGGGCGGCGCGGGCGACGAAGGCCACGGACAGCTCGGCCGCGGTCGCGCCGTGCGCCCCGAACTGGGGGCCGAGGACAAGGGGTTCGCAGGTGTCGGTGGCGGCGTTGGGGTCGCCGACGACGCCGTACGCGGGGAAGCCCGCCTTCAGTACGAGCTGCGGCTTGGCGCCGAAGAACTCGGGGCGCCACAGCACGATGTCGGCGAGCTTGCCGGGTTCGATGGAGCCGACCTCGTGGGCGAGGCCGTGCGCGATGGCGGGGTTGAGGGTGAGCTTGGCGATGTACCGCAGGACGCGCGCGTTGTCGTCGTCGGGCCCGTCGCCCTCCAGCGGGCCCAGCTCGGCCTTCATCTTCCCGGCCATGGCGAAGGTGCGGCGCACGGTCTCCCCGGCGCGGCCCATGCCCTGCGCGTCGGACGAGGTGATCCCGATGGCGCCGAGGTCGTGCAGGACGTCCTCGGCGCCCATGGTCCCGGCGCGGATGCGGTCCCGCGCCATGGCGGCGTCGCCCGGCAGCTCGGTCTTCAGGTCGTGTACGGAGACGATCATCCCGTAGTGCTCGGCGACCGCGTCGCGGCCGAAGGGCAGCGTGGGGTTGGTGGAGGAGCCGATGACGTTCGGCACGCCCGCCATCTTCAGCACGTTCGGCACGTGGCCGCCGCCGCAGCCCTCGATGTGGAAGGCGTGGATGGTCCGCCCCTCCAGGACCTTCAGGGTGTCCTCCACGGACAGGCACTCGTTCAGCCCGTCGCTGTGCAGGGCGACTTGGACGTCGTGCTCCTCGGCGACGCGCAGCGCGGTGTCCAGGGCGCGGGTGTGGGCGCCCATGTCCTCGTGCACCTTGAAGCCGCTCGCCCCGCCCTCGGCCAGCGCCTCGACCAGCGGGGCCGGGTGGGACGACGAACCACGGCCCAGGAAGCCGATGTTGACGGGCCAGGCGTCGAAGGCGTTGAACGCGTGCCGCAGCGCCCAGGGCGAGTTGACGCCCACCCCCCACACGGGCCCGAACTCCTGCCCGATGATCGTGGTCACCCCGGAGGCGAGCGAGGCCTCCATGATGCGCGGCGACAGCAGGTGGACGTGGGTGTCCACGGCCCCGGCCGTGGCGATCAGCCCCTCGCCGGAGACGATGGAGGTGCCGGTCCCGACGACGACGTCGACGCCGTCGAGGGTGTCCGGGTTCCCGGCCCGCCCGACGGCGGCGATCCGCCCCTCGCGGATGCCGATGGACACCTTCCGTATCCCCTGCACGGCGTCGATCACCAGCACGTTGCTGATCACGACGTCGCAGGTGTCCCGCACCGCGGCGGCCTTCAGGTGCAGCCCGTCGCGTGCGGTCTTGCCGAATCCGGCGAGGAATTCGTCGCCGTACTTCTGCGCGTCGGACTCCACGCGGACGGTCAGGCCGCTGTCGCCGAGGCGGACGCGGTCCCCGGCGCGGGGGCCGTGGGTGGCGGCGTACTGGTACGGGTTCACCGGTCGGCCCCCAGGTATCCGCAGGCGGCGGCCCGGCGCAGCGCCTCGTCCTTCGCGCCCGGCGCGTCGAGGGGCCCGTCGACGAGCCCGGCGAAGCCGATCGCGATCCGGTCGCCGCCGAGGGGTACGAGGCCGACGTCGACGCGCTCGCCGGGGCCGAACCGCACGGATGACCCGGCCGGGACGGCGAGCCGCGTGCCGTACGCGGCGGACCGGTCGAAGTCGAGCCGGGGGTTGGCCTCGAAGAAGTGGAAGTGCGAGGTCACGGAGACCGGGACGGTGGCGGTGTTGTGCACGGTGAGCCGTGCGACCGGCTCGGGGTCCGCGTGCGCGGGGCCCGGCAGCAGGGCGCCCGGGGCGGCGGCGTCCTCTCCCCGCCGATCGGCCGGGGCACCACGGCGAGCCGTGACCCGTCGTCGAAGACGGCCTCCACGTGCACCTCGGTGACGATGTCCGCGACGCCGGGCAGCACGTCGTCCGGGCCCAGGAGGGCCCGCGCCCGCGCGATGGCCTCGGCGAGGCGGGCGCCGTCGCGGGCCGCCTCGCACACCTCGTCGGCGATCAGGGCGGTGGCCTCCGGCACGTTCAGCCGCAGTCCCCTGGCCCTGCGGGCCCGGGCCAGCTCGGCGGCGCCGAAGAGAAGGAGGCGGTCGCGTTCGGTGGGAGTCAGTCTCACGTTTTCCTCGCGGGGGCGCGTGTTTGAACGGCACTCTAACCTTTCCGGCAGGTTCAGGTAACCCCCTGGCCGCACCCCTTAGAGCACCGCTCAAACCCAATCGGCGCTCCGCACCTCGCCCTCAAACGCCGGGCGGGCTTGATTCCCCTAGGCCCCGCCCCCACGAAAAACCTCGCCCGCCCACCCCGATCGGGGTGGGCGGGCGAGGAAAGCCCGTCCGGCGCTTGAGGACGAGCGCGCAGCGCGACAATCAAGCCCGTCCGGCGTTTGAGGACGAGGCGCGGAGCGCCGATGAACGCGGTGCTGGGCGCCTACGCCAGCGTGTGCATCCAGCCGTGGCGGTCCTCGCCAACCCCCCGCTGAAGGTCCAGCAGCGCCTCTCGGAGCCGCAGGGTGACCTCCCCCGGCTCCCCGCCGCTCTGCGTCCACTCGCCGCGCCGCGACTTGACCGTGCCGACGGGAGTGATCACCGCCGCGGTCCCGCAGGCGAAGACCTCCGTCAGCGCCCCGGACTCGCTGTCCGCCTGCCACTGGTCGATGGAGACGCGCGCCTCCTCGGACTCGTACCCGAGGTCGCGGGCGACGGTGAGGAGGGAGTCGCGGGTGATGCCCTCCAGGATGGACCCGGACAGGGAGGGCGTGACGATCTTGTCGCCGTACACGAAGTACAGGTTCATGCCGCCCAGTTCCTCGACCCACTTGTGCTCGACGGCGTCGAGGTAGGCGACCTGGTCGCAGCCCTTCTCGGCGGCCTCGGCCTGCGCGAGCAGCGACGCGGCGTAGTTGCCGCCGGTCTTGGCGTCGCCCATGCCGCCGGGCACGGCCCGCACGCGGTCCTCGGAGAGCCAGATGGAGACGGGCTTGACGCCGCCGGGGAAGTAGGCACCGGCCGGGGAGGCGATGACCACGAACAGGTACTCGTTGGAGGGCTTCACGCCGAGCCCGGCCTCGGTCCCGATCATGAACGGGCGCAGGTAGAGCGACTCCTCGCCGCCGTGCGCGGGCACCCAGTCGATGTCCTGGCGCACCAGCGCGTCACAGGCCTCGATGAACGTGTCGACGGGCAGCTCCGGCATGGCGAGGCGGCGCGCGGAGTACTGGAAGCGGCGCGCGTTGGCCTCGGGGCGGAACAGGGCGACCGAGCCGTCGGGCTGGCGGTAGGCCTTCATGCCCTCGAAGATCTCCTGCGCGTAGTGCAGGACGTTCGTCGCCGGGTCGAGCGAGAGGGGGCCGTAGGGCACGAGCTGGCCGTCGTGCCAGCCGCGGCCCTCGGTCCAGCGGATGGTCACCATGTGGTCGGTGAAGTGGCGGCCGAACCCGGGGTTGGCGAGGACCGCCTCGCGCTCCGCGGCGGAGGCCGGGGTCGAGGAGGGCTTGAGCTCGATCGTGGGCGTCGTCATGGTTGCGTGTCCTTCACCGGTTCGTGTGTGACGGACCGCGCTCAGGCCGGACGCGTCTGGCGACGTCCGGGCGTGCGCCGTGTCGCGGCCCCACGTCCGATTATCGCTCGTGGGTCCGGGTGGTCGAAACGGCGGTGTCCGCGGCCCCTGGGATCCGATGGTGACACCCGGTAGCGGGCGGCGAGAAGCCGCCGGGTGTCCGATGCAACCCGGCGGCTCCCGCGGGTGGGCGGGGTGCTGTCGGTTCAGCCCGCCACGCGTACGGCGAGCGCGTCGCCGATCTCGTCGGTGGTACGAGGCGCGGTGCCGCGGGCGCCGAGGTCGGCGGCGACGGCCTGCTCGACCCGGCTCGCCTCGGCGTCGTACCCGAGGTGGCGCAGGAGCAGGGCCACGGACAGGACCGTCGCGGTGGGGTCGGCCTTGCCCTGGCCCGCGATGTCGGGCGCCGAGCCGTGCACGGGCTCGAACATCGAGGGGAACTCGCGGCTGGGGTTGATGTTGCCGGAGGCCGCGACGCCGATGCCGCCGGAGACGGCCGCGGCGAGGTCGGTGAGGATGTCGCCGAAGAGGTTGTCGGTGACGATCACGTCGAACCGGCCGGGGTCCGTGACCAGGTAGATCGTCGCGGCGTCGACGTGGATGTAGTCGGTGGTGACCTCGGGGAACTCCTTGGCCACCGCGTTGAAGACGTTGGTCCACAGGTGTCCCGCGTAGGCGAGGACGTTGTTCTTGTGGACGAGGGTGAGCTTCTTGCGGGGGCGGGCCTGGGCGCGGGCGAAGGCGTCGCGGACCACGCGCTCCACGCCGTACGCGGTGTTCACCGACACCTCGGTGGCGACCTCGTGCGGGGTGCCCGTGCGGATCGTGCCGCCGTTGCCCGTGTAGGGGCCCTCGGTGCCTTCGCGTACGACGACGAAGTCGATCTCCGGCTGCCCGGCGAGCGGCGTCGCGACGCCCGGAAGCAGCTTGGAGGGGCGGAGGTTGACGTGGTGGTCGAAGGCGAAGCGGAGCTTCAGCAGGAAGCCGCGCTCCAGGACCCCGGAGGGCACCGAGGGGTCGCCGATGGCGCCGAGCAGGATCGCGTCGTGCTTCCTCAGGTCGGCGAGGTCGGCGTCGGTGAGGGTCTCCCCCGTGGCGTGGTACCGCCGGGCGCCGAAGTCGTACTCCTTGGTCTCCAGCTTCACATCCTGCGGGAGGACGGCGTTGAGGACCTTGAGCCCCTGGGCCACGACTTCCTGGCCGATCCCATCTCCGGGGATCACTGCGAGATTGATGCTGCGAGACATGTCGGCACCGTACTCCCAGTCCCAGGGGATGACACGTGGTGTCCGCGATGCGGACAGCCCTTCGGGTGGCCCACGGACGGTTCCCGAGCGGTCAGCCGCTGTTCACCCCGGCGCCCGGCGGGAGTTGGGCGGAACGGGGAACTTCACCCTCCATGGAGACCCCCGACGTCGGCATACCCGAGCGGCTCGCCCGGCGCATGAGCATGCCCGAGCAGCACGCCTACCTGCGTGAACGGCTCTCCCGGCGCCGCGTGCTCGCCGGTTCGTTCGCGGCGGCGGGCGTCGCGGGCGGTGCGGGGCTGCTCGCCGGAAGCTCCGGCAGCGCGTACGCCGGGCGCGCGGGTGGCGCGCGCCCCCTCGCGGCGCCGGGCGCGCGGCCGGTGCGCGTCGACGGTCGGCACGTGGCCCCTTTCGGCCGCCACCTCGCCTTCGGCGCCGATCCGCGCACCCAGATGCGGATCTCCTGGCAGGTGCCGCTCGCGGTGCGGTCCCCGTATGTGCGCGTCGGCCTGACCCCCTGGGACCTGGGCCGGAAGATCCCGGCGGAGGTGCGGGACCTGCACACGCCGTCGCTGTCGAAGAAGCTGCCCGCCGTCGAGCAGTACTACCTGCACGCCGCCCTCGACCGCCTGGAGCCCGGCACGACGTACTACTACGGCGTCGGCCACGACGGCTTCGACCCGGCGTCACCGGAGCGCGCGGCCACGGTCGGCTCGTTCCGCACGGCACCGGCGCGCCCGGAGCGGTTCGTGTTCACGGCCTTCGGCGACCAGGGCGTCAGCTATGACGCGCTCGCCAACGACCAGCTGATCCTGGGCCTGGACCCGGCGTTCCATCTGCACGCGGGCGACATCTGCTACGCGGACACCACCGGGCACGGCAAGGAGTCGGACCGGTACGACGCGCGCGTGTGGGACCAGTTCCTCGCGCAGACGGAGACCGTCGCCCGGTCGGTGCCGTGGATGGTGACGACGGGCAACCACGACATGGAGGCCTGGTACTCGCCGAACGGCTACGGCGGCCAGTACGCCCGCTGGTCGCTGCCGGACAACGGCTTCGACCCGCGGAACGCGCCGGGCGTGTACTCGTTCCGGTACGGCAACGTCGGAGTCGTCGCGCTCGACGCCAACGACGTGTCGTACGAGATCCCCGCCAACAAGGGCTACACGGACGGTCGGCAGACCGCCTGGCTGGACCGGCGCCTGCGCGAGCTGCGCGCGGACGACGACGTCGACTTCGTCGTGGTCTTCTTCCACCACTGCGCGTACTCGACGGCCACGCACGGCTCCGACGGCGGGGTGCGCGACGCGTGGCTGCCGCTGTTCGCCAGGCACCAGGTGGACCTGGTGATCAACGGCCACAACCACGTGTACGAACGGACCGACGCCATCAAGGGCGGCGAGGTCGGCAGGCCCGTGCCCGTCGGCGCGTCGACGGACCCGACGCGCGACGGCATCGTGTACGTCACCGCGGGCGGCGCGGGCAAGGACCTGTACAGCTTCCCCGCCGGGGTGAAGGACAGCTACGAGGGCCACGTCCGCGACCGGGACGCGATCGTCACGTTCCACTGGACCAGGGCCCGGGTGCCGGACCCCGACACGGTGGAGTGGTCGCGGGTGCGCTACACCGGCTTCTCGTTCCTCGCGGTGGAGGCGGCGGCCGGGCCGCGGCCGAGGCTCACGGTCTCGGCGCTCGCCGAGAGCGGCGAGCGCGTGGACCGCTTCGAGATCGTCCGGGGCGGTCAGTGACCGGTCTCGCCGCCGTTGTCCCGGCGGTCGAGGGCGCGCTGGAGGGCGGCGGCGGCGTTCTTGCGCTCGGCGTCGGTGGTGCGGGAGGCGTGGCGGACTCGGCGGGCGGTCGTCTCGGCCATGAGGGATCGACTCCTTAGATTTCGGGCATCCGGGAGCGCGGAGCTGCGGAAGGTGCGAGACGCCGGAAGGGGCGGGGAGCGGGGCCGCAGGGTTCGCCTGCGCGGGGCCGGGCTCTCATCCGCCGCTCGCTTGATCAAGCGACGCGTTCGGCTCCTACAAAGCTAAGCCAGGTTCCGCTTCCTGTCTCTACAATTACTCGGACTTCCTACTATTTGAGACGGCCCCCGTCGGAGCGGCCGCCCGCAGCTCCCTGATCAGCGCCCGCACGGCCAGCGTCCCGGCTCCCTCGGGCGTGGTGACGTACCCGACCGCACGCGTCGGACGGCCGGGCCCGAGGTCCCTGACCTCGACCGACGGCGGCGCCCCGGTCAGGGACAGGGCGGGCATGATCGCCATGGCGTGGCCGCCGCTCACCATCGCCAGGACCGCGCCGTCGTCCTCGGTCTGCACGGTGGCCCGCGGGATCCAGTCCTGGTCCGCCCACCACGAGCGGGTGTACGAGGTGCAGTTCTCGGCCCAGTCGACGAGCGGCAGCGAGCGCGGGTCGGGGTGGCCCGCCGGGTGCACGAAGGAGTACGGCTCCTCCACGAGCGTGCCGCCCACGAGGCCCGGCGGGATCGGCGAGGTGGTGCCGAGCGTGGCGATGCCGATGTCGGCCCGCCCGTCGGCGACCTCGCCCGCGGTGCCGCGGCCCAGCTCGCGCACGACGCGGACCTCCGGCTCGATGCCGGGGTGGCGGGCGCGCAGGGCCGCGAGCGCGGGCGGCAGCAGGTGCAGGGCCGCGCTGCGGAACGCCGCGATGCGCAGCGGCCCGGCGAGGGCGGCCCCGCCGTCGCCGCCCTCGGCGGCGCCGCGCGCCTCGGTGACGAGGGTGTCGAGCAGCCGCAGGACGCGCCGGGCGTGGGCGACGGCGCGCTCGCCCGCCGCGGTGGGGCGCGCGCCGGTGCGCCCGCGCTCGAAGAGCACGGCGCCGACCTTCTTCTCGGTGCCGCGCACCGAGTGCGAGACGGCCGACTGCGTCAGGTGCAGCGACCCGGCGGCGCCGGAGAAGCTGCCGGTGTCGGCTATGGCGACGATGGTCCGCAGTTCGTGCGGGGCGAGGTCGTGTTCGGCCACCGGTTCTGACTCCCCGTCCCGCGACCGCTCCCCATGGAGCGCTCGCCGTTGTCCGCTGTTGCTCGGTGTTGCTCGCTGCCACTCGTTCTGACGCGTTCGCACCCGTTCCACCTGCTCCTATGAGCGGCGTTCATGGTCCGGCGCGTTCCATGAGCCGAACCATCTGCCGTGCGCGGGCATTCCCGCCGTACGGTCGCGGCCATGACCACGCACACCGACCTGTCGCTCACCGTCCAGCAGACCGCACGCCCGCACGGCTTCCCGACGCCGTCGCACTTCGCCTTCGTCGAGGCGCCGGTCCCCGAGCCCGCCGCGGGCACCGCCCTGGTCGAGAACCTCTACTGGTCCGTGGACCCGTACCACCGCGAGATGATGGACGGCGACTTCGCGCTGAACGCGCCCCTGGAGGGCCGCACGCTCGGCCGGGTCACCGCCTCGCGCACCCCGGACCTGCCGGAGGGCGAGATCGTCTTCCACCGCAAGGGCTGGCGCACGCACGCGCTGGTGACGCCCGACGAGGTCCGCCGCGTGCCGCGCTTCGACGGAGTGCCGCTGTCGGCGCACCTGAGCGTCCTCGGCGGCACGGGCCTGACGGCGTACGTCGGCCTGACGCGGATCGCGCGGCTGCGCGAGGGCGAGGACCTGTTCGTGTCCGCGGCGGCGGGCGGCGTCGGCACGGCCACCGGGCGGCTGGCCCGCCTCATGGGCGCGGGCCGGATCATCGGCAGCGTGGGCTCGGCCGCGAAGGTCGCCTACCTCACCGAGCGCGTCGGCTACGACGCGGCCTTCGACTACCACGACGGACCGGCCGCAGAGCTGCTCGCCCGGCACGCGCCCGACGGCGTGGACCTGTACGTCGACAACGTCGGCGGCGAGCAGCTGGAGGCGGCGATCGAGGGCCTGCGCGACCGCGGCCGCATCGTCCGCGTCGGCACCGTCGCCCAGTACAACAGCACCCAGGCGCTCGCCGCGCCCCGCAACCTCTCCGAGATCGTGGAGAAGAGCCTGCGCATGGAGGGCTTCCTCGTGCGCGACTACTACGACGTGCGGCAGGAGCTGTACGAGTTCGCGGTGCCGCACCTGCAGAGCGGCCGCATCGGGCTCGACGAGACGGTGGTGGACGGCTTCGACCGGATCGTGGACGCGTTCCTCGGCATGCTGCGCGGCGAGAACGTGGGCAAGATGATCGTGCGGGCGCACGGCGCCGAGCAGGGCTGACATCTGACGGCCGGGGCGGGCGGGGCACGCGGGGCACGCGGGGCCTAGTACACGTCCCCGTCGCGCCAGTCGATGAGCAGCGGGTGCGCCGGGTCCGGGGCGGCGCCCCACAGCATCGGCGGGTCCTCGTCGGGCATCAGCTCGGGGCCCTCGGGGCCGAGCGTGCCGACGGCGCCGGTCCACGGCTGCCAGCCGTGCGCCAGGTACAGCTTCTCGCCCTCGTCGGACGGCGAGAGGACCCCCAGGTGGTGGGCCCGCTCGACGACGCCCTCTAGGGCGGTCATCACCTGCCCACCGAGGCCCTGCCGCTGCCGGTCGGGCCGCACGCCGACGTTCTCCACGTATCCGACGCGCAGGGAGCGGCCGTTGTGCAGCAGGCGGCGCTGGACGACCGAGCCGTGCGCGAGCAGCAGCCCGTCGCCGTCGTGGACGAGGGCGTGCACGCCGCCGAGGCCGTGGTCCCAGTCCTCGTCGGTGAAGTCGCCGTCGAAGGCGAGGTCCATCAGGGCGCGGGCGGCGGCCAGTTCGGCCGGGTCGAGGTCGGCGGTGTGCGCCGTGCGGAGGGTGGTCTGCGGGGTCACCGGGTCACGGTACTCAGGCGCCATCTGAGTACGCATCCCGATTTGACGTCGCCCGGACGGCGGCAGAGTCGACGGCATGAACGGTTCCCCTGGCTCCTCGGGCGGCCCCGCGGGCCTTGGCCTGTACGCCCTCAAGCCCTGGTACGCGCGCAGGCTGTCCGGCGTCCGCGGCGCCCTCGCACGGCGCGCGGTGTCGCCCGACGCGCTGACGGCGGCGGGCGTGGTGTGCGCGGCGGGCGCCGCCGCGGCCCTGGCCTGGCTGCCCGCGCCCCTGGCGGCGCTCCCGGTGGCCCTGCTGCTCCTGGCCCGCCTGGCGTGCGCGAACCTCGACGGCGCCCTTGCCCGTGACACCGGCCGCAGCACGCGCCGCGGCGCCCTGGTCAACGAACTGGGCGACCGGGTGGCGGACTTGGCGGTCCTCGCCGGTTTCCTGCCGCTGGCCCCGCTGTGGCTGGTGGCCGCGGCCGCCCTCGCGGCGACCCTGCCGTCCTGGGTGTCCCTGGCGGGCGCGGCGGCCGGTGCGCCCCGCCTCAACGGCGGCCCCGTGGGCAAGACGGAGCGCTGCGCGCTGGTGATCGTGGCGGCGGCGTCCGGCTGGGCGGTGCCGGTCCTGGCGGTGATCGCGGTGGGCTCGGCGCTGACGGCGGCGGTGCGCTGCGCGCGCCTGTGGGGGGAGTTGGGGAGCCGATGAGCGCGGCGGTCCTGGCGGGAGAGGTCGTGGGGCGCGCGGTGCCGGTGGTGGCCGGGGTGCTCGGCGCGGGCGGCGTGGCCGTGGCGGCGCTGCCGTCGCGGGTGCGGGCGCGGGCCGAGCTGCGCAGGCGGTGGCGGACCTGGGCGCTGGCGGCACCGCTGTTCCTGGGGGCGCTGTGGGCGGGCCGGGCGGGGGCGTTCGCGCTTGCGGCCGGGCTCGGCGTGGTCGCGGTGGCGGAGTACGCCCGCATGGTGCGGCTGCCGCGCGCGGACCGGGCGGTGCTGTCGTCGGCGGCCGTCCTGATCCCGGCGGCGGCGTGGCTGGCGCCGGTCGCGCTCGACCTGCGCGCGGCCGCGGCCCTCCTGGTCGTCTCGGCGCTGCCCGCGCTGCTGACCGGCGACACCGCGCGCGGCTTCACCCGCGCGAGCCGCGTCCTGTTCGCCCTGCTGTGGATCCCGGTCTCCCTCACCGGCCTGGTCGTCCTCGACGGCACGGCGCTGGCCGTGGGCGTGGCGGTGGCGTTCGGCGACGTGGGCGCCTGGTGCGGCGGCACGGTCCTGGGCCGCCGGGGGCCCCTGTCCCGGCCGCTGTCGGCCCTGTCCCCCAACAAGACCTGGGCGGGCGTCCTCGGCGCGGCGGCGGCGACCGCCGCGGCCCTGGCGGCCGTCGGCGCGTTCACCGCGCCCCTGTGGGCGGCCGTCCTCACCGGCTGCGTCCTGGGCGACCTCCTGGAGTCCATGGTCAAGCGGGAGGCGGGCGTCAAGGACGCGGGCAGCTGGCTCCCCGGCTTCGGCGGCCTCCTCGACCGGATCGACTCCTTGCTGCTGGCGCTGCTCCTGACGATGGCGGTGGCCTCATGATCACGAAGTCCAGCCGGAGAACTCGGCCCGTCCGGCGTGTGAGGACCAGGCCGAAGGCCCATGACTGGGGGCCCGGGGACGAAGCCTCCGGTTGCGGGAAGGGGCGGGTCCGGGGCGCCCCCGCGCGGGCCGCCCTGTGGCGCGGGGCCCTGTGGCGCAGGGTCCTTTGGCGCACCGTCCTCACCCTCACCGGCGGCATCACCCGCCGGGGCGCCCTTCCGGAAGGCGGCTGCGTGGTGGTCGCCAACCACACCTCCCACGCGGACACCGCCGCCCTGCTCGCCGCCCTGGACTCCCGTCACGCGCCCAGGATCGCCGCGGCGGCCGACTACTGGTTCGCCTCCCCCTGGCGGCGCCGCGTCTGCGCCCGCCTGGCCGCGGGCTTCCCCGTGCGCCGCACCGGCGGCGGCATGACCGACCTGCTGGCCAGGACGGACCACCTGCGGGCGGGCCACGCGGTGGTGCTGTTCCCGGAGGGCACGCGAGCCCGCTCGGGCGAGGTGGGCGCGTTCCACCGGGGCGCCCTGGTCCTGGCGGAGGCGGCCGGGGTGCCGGTCGTGCCGGTGGGCATCGCGGGCACGGACCGGCTGCTGCCGAAGCACGGCAGGCTGCGCCCGGCCCTGGTGCGGGTGCGCGTCGGTGATCCGCTGCCGCCGACGGTGACGCCCGAGGAGGCGCGCGCGGCGGTGACGGAGCTGCACCGCCGTACCGTCGACGAGCCGCTGCGCGACTCCCGGGTCCGCAAGCGGATCGCGGCCCGGGTGACGTCCCGCTGGGGTCTGCCGCTCGCCTTCGCGTGGGCGGGCGCGGAGGCGCTGAGCTGGCCGCTGATGCCGGAGCTGCTGCTGGCCGTCGCGTGCGTGGCGGTGCCGCGCCGGTCCCTGAAGCTGGCCCTCGCGGCCCTGGCGGGCAGCCTCGCGGGCGGCGTCCTCGCCCTCCAACTCGCCGCGTCCGGCGTCCAGTTGCCGCAGCCGCTCACCACGGACCGGATGCGCGCGGAGGTCCGCCAGCAGCTGGCCGTCGAGTCGGCGGACGCCGTGCGGCACCAGCCGTGGAACGGCGTCCCGTTCAAGGTGTACGCGGCCGAGGCGGGCCGCGCGGGGGTGCCGGTGTCCGACTGGCTGGCCGAGTCGGCCGCCGCGCGCGGCTCGCGGACGCTGGCCGTGGGGCTGGGGTTCGGCGCGTTCGGCTTCCTCGCGCATCGACTGCGCCGCTTCTACGGCGCGTATCTGGCGCTGCTGGGCGCGGGCTTCACCGCCGGGCTCACGCTGATCGTGGCGAACTGGGCGTGACGGCCGGGCGGTTTTCTGCCGGGGGCTGAGAACTTCGCCGCGCCGGGAGAGTTCCAGCCCGTCCGGCGTTTGAGGACGAGCGCGGAGCGCGATCGACGGGGGTCCAGGGGCGGAGCCCCATGGTTTCGGGAAGGGGCGGGGTGGGGGAAAGCCCCCGGACGGGACAGCCCGCCCCCTGTCCGCCGCCCACGGCGCGCGGCACACTCGTTCCCATGTCTGATACCGAACAGCACAAGCCGGAGACCGGACACGGCGCCGAGCGGTGGACGCCGATCCACGGGCGCCCCTACCGCTCGGTGCCCTACCGCCCCGCGCGCATGCCGGAGGCCCAGTCCCTCGCGCAGGCCGCCGAGTTGAGGGAGCGGATGCGGGAGCGCCGCACCGTGCGGCAGTTCTCGCCGGACCCCGTACCGGCGCAGGTGGTGCGGGACGCCATCGCGTGCGCGGCGACGGCGCCGTCCGGCGCGCACCAGCAGCCGTGGACGTTCGTGCTGGTCCAGGACGCGGAGGTGCGCCGCCGGATCCGGGAGGCCGCCGAGCAGGAGGAGCGGATCTCGTACGACGGGCGGCTCGGCGAGGAGTGGCTCGCGGCGCTGCGCCCCCTCGGCACGGACGAGGTGAAGCCGCACCTGACGGACGCGCCCGCGCTGATCGTCGTCTTCCAGCAGCGGTACTGGCTGGGCGAGGACGGCACCAAGCACAAGCACTACTACGTCGACGAGTCGGTCGGCATCGCGGTCGGGATGCTGCTGTCGGCGCTGCACCTGTCGGGCCTCGCCGCGCTGGTGCACACGCCGAGCCCGATGCGGTTCCTGTCGGAGGTGCTCGGCCGTCCGGCGAACGAGAAGGCGTTCGCGGTGATTCCGGTCGGCTATCCCGCGCCGGACTGCCAGGTTCCCGACCTGGTGCGCAAGTCGCTCGATCAGGTCCTCGTGGAGGTCTGAAGCGCCTCCTCCAGGAAGGGGTAGTCGGTGTACCCCTTGGCGCCGAGCGTGTACAGGTGCTTGGTGTCCACGGAGTTGAGGGGCGCGCCGACCTCGAAGCGGCGCGGCAGGTCGGGGTTGGCGAGGAACCCCCTGCCGTACGAGACCAGGTCGGCGCGCCCGGCGGCGAGGACGGCCTCCCCCGCCTCCTTGGTGGTGGGGTCGCCGTTCTCGCCGACGTTGGCGATGAGCGTGCCGCGCCAGCGCGGGCGCAGGTCGTCGAGGGCGGGGTAGCGGTCGTTGTCGGTGAGGTGCAGATAGGCCAGGCCGAGCGGGTCCAGTTCGGCGAGCAGGGCGCGGTAGACGGGGGCCGGGTCGGCCTCGTACATGCCGAACTGCGGGTTGCCCGGGGACAGTCGAAGGCCGAGCCGTCCGGCGCCGATGGCGTCGGCGACCGCGCGCACCACCTCCACGGCGAACCGGATGCGGTTCTCGACGGACCCCCTGCCGTACGCGTCGTCGCGCAGGTTGGTGTTGTCGGCGAGGAACTGGTGGATCAGATAGCTGTTGGCGCCGTGGAGTTCGACGCCGTCGAACCCGGCGGTGACGGCGTTGCGGGCGGCGGCCGCGTAGTCGGCGACGGCGGTGCGGATGTCGTCGGGGGTCATCACGCGCGGGGTGACGGCCTCCGCCTTGCCGCCGTCGCGGACGTGGACCGGGCTCGGCTCGGGCACGGCCGAGGGACCGGCCGGGATGTCGCCGTCGATGCGGGACAGCGGGTGGCCCTGGCGGCCGCCGTGCATGAGCTGCGCGACGATCCTGCCGCCCGCCGCGTGCACGGCGGCCGTCACGCGGCGCCAGCCCTCGATGTGCGCGGGGGTCTCAAGGCCGGGGATGCGCCAGCCGCTCTGGCCGCGGCTGCTGGGCCAGATGCCCTCGGTGACGATGAGACCGGCGCTGGCGCGCTGGGCGTAGTACTCGGCGGCCAGGGGCGGCGGGGTGCCGTCCTCCTCCGCGCGGTGCCGGGTCATGGGGGCCATGACCATGCGGTTGGGGAGCTGGCCGAAGGGGCTGGTGTACGGGGTGAGAAGGGTGCTCTGCGTCATGCCGGAACGGTAGAAGCTGACACCGGCGTCAGGTTCAAGTCCTCCCCTGCCCCCACCCCTCTCCACCTAACTCCCTAAAACATCTTGACCGGTTAGACCCAGCCATGCTCCACTGAACCCCACGCCAACCACTAAAATGAAAATGAGGGGTTAGAGAGATGAGCACCCGTATCCACCACCGCACCACCACCCTCCGCGGCCACGAGGTCTTCTACCGCGAGGCGGGCCCCGCCGACGCCCCCGTGCTGCTCCTCCTGCACGGCTTCCCGTCCAGTTCGCACATGTTCCGCGACCTCATCCCGCGCCTCGCGCACCGCTACCGGGTCATCGCGCCCGACCACATCGGCTTCGGCCGCTCCGCCACGCCGTCGACCGCGGAGTTCTCGTACACGTTCGCCGAACTGGCCGACGTCACGGCCGAGTTCACCGAGAAGCTCGGGCTCGACCGGTTCGCCCTGTACGTGCAGGACTACGGCGCGCCGATCGGCCTCCGCCTCGCGCTCGCCCACCCCGAGCGGGTCACGGCCATCGTCACGCAGAACGGCAACGCGTACGAGGACGGGCTCGGCGCCAAGGCGTGGGCGCCGGTGTTCGCGTACATCGAGGACCCGAACGAGGAGACGGCCGCGCCCGTGCGGCAGATCCGCTCCCTGGAAGGCATCCGCTGGCAGTACACGCACGGCGTCCCCGAGCGCCACCGCGACCTGCTCAGCCCGGACGCCTGGGAGCGCGACGCCGCGGAGATGGCCCGCGAGGGGCAGGACGCGATCCAGCTCGCCCTGATCGGCGACTACGGCAGCAACATCGCGCTGTACCCGGACTTCCAGGCGTACTTCCGCGACAGCCAGGTGCCGCTGCTCGCGGTGTGGGGCGCGCACGACGAGGTGTTCGTACGGGCCGGGGCGACCGCCTTCCTGCGCGATCTGCCGGAGGCGGAGGTGCACCTGCTGCCGACGGGCCACTTCGCCCTGGAGACGCACGCGGAGCCGATCGCGGAACTCGTCGACGGGTTCCTGCGGCGGGCCGTCTGACGGCCCCCCGCATGGTTGGCCGCGCACACGACACCGCCCCCGGCCGGGGTGGGGCCCAAGCCGGGGGCGGGGATTCAGGGGGGCGTCAGCCCATGTGCGGGTACGTGTAGTCGGTCGGCGGGACCAGCGTCTCCTTGATGGCGCGGGTCAGCGTCCAGCGCATCAGGTTCTGCGGGGCGCCCGCCTTGTCGTTGGTGCCGGAGGCGCGGCCGCCGCCGAAGGGCTGCTGGCCGACGACGGCGCCGGTCGACTTGTCGTTGATGTAGAAGTTGCCCGCGGCGTAGCGCAGCTTCTCCATCGTGTACGCGGCGGCGGCGCGGTCGTTCGCGATGACCGAGCCGGTGAGCGCGTAGTCGGACACCGACTCCATCTGCTCCAGCATCTCGTCGTACTTGTCGTCCTCGTAGACGTGCACGGCGAGGAACGGGCCGAAGTACTCGGTGGTGAAGACCTCGTTGGCCGGGTCGGTGCACTCGACGACGGTCGGGCGCACGAAGTAGCCGACCGAGTCGTCGTAGGTGCCGCCCGCGACGATCGTGCAGGTGTCGTCGGCCTTGGCGCGGTCGATGGCGGCCTTGTTCTTGGCGAAGGCGCGCTCGTCGATGACGGCACCGATGAAGTTGGAGAGGTCGGTGACGTCACCCATGGTGATGCCGTCGACCTCGGCCGCGAACTCCTCCTTGAAGCCGGAGTTCCAGATGGAGGCCGGGATGTAGGCGCGGGAGGTCGCCGAGCACTTCTGGCCCTGGTACTCGAAGGCGCCGCGGGTCAGGGCGGTCTTCAGGATGGCGCGGTCGGCGCTCGGGTGGGCGACGACGAAGTCCTTGCCGCCGGTCTCGCCGACCAGACGCGGGTAGGAGCGGTACTTCTCGATGTTGGCGCCGACGGTCTTCCACAGGTACTGGAAGGTCTTCGTCGAGCCCGTGAAGTGGATGCCCGCGAGGTCCCGGTGGGCCAGCGCGACCTTGGAGACCTCGATGCCGTCGCCGGTGACGAGGTTGATGACGCCCTTGGGCAGCCCGGCCTCCTCCAGGAGCCGCATGAGCAGCACGGCGGCGTGCGTCTGCGTCGGGGACGGCTTCCACACGACCACGTTGCCCATCAGGGCCGGGGCGGTCGGCAGGTTGCCGGAGATGGCCGTGAAGTTGAACGGCGTGATCGCGTAGACGAAGCCCTCCAGCGGGCGGTGGTCCAGGCGGTTCCACACGCCCGTGGAGTTCGCCGGGGGCTGCTCGGCGAGCAGGTCACGGGCGTACTTCACGTTGAAGCGCCAGAAGTCGACCAGCTCGCAGGGCGTGTCGATCTCGGCCTGCTGGGCCGTCTTGGACTGGCCGAGCATCGTGGAGGCGGCCAGCGTCTCGCGCCACGTCGTGGACAGCAGCTCGGCGGCGCGCAGGATGATCGCGGCGCGGTCGTCGAAGGACATCGCGCGCCACGCCGGGGCGGCGGCCAGGGCGGCGTCGATCGCGTCCTGCGCGTCCGCCTGCGTGGCGTGGCGGCCGGTGCCGATGACGGCCTTGTGGTTGTGCGGCTGCACGACCTCGAACGGCTCGCCGCCGCCCAGGCGCTTCTCGCCGCCGATGGTCATCGGCAGCTCGATCGGGTTCTCGGACAGCTCCTTGAGCTTGGCCTCGAGCCGGGCGCGCTCGGGAGAGCCGGGGGCGTAGCCGTGCACCGGCTCGTTGACCGGGGCGGGGACCTGGGTCACAGCGTCCATGAGTTCCGTAACTCCTTTGTGCGGGTGTTTCTGGCGGCCGGGCGGGCTCAGCCCTTGGTGAGGATGGAACGGCCGAAGAACAGCAGGTTCGCGGGCTTCTCCGCGAGGCGGCGCATGAAATAGCCGTACCAGTCCGTGCCGTAGGCGGTGTAGACACGCATCCGGTGGCCCTCCGCGGCGAGCCGCAGGTGCTCCTCGCTGCGGATGCCGTACAGCATCTGGAATTCGTACTCGTCCAGTTTGCGCCCCGCGCGGCGGCCCAGCTCCTGGGCGATGGCGATCAGGCGCGGGTCGTGGGACCCGATCATCGGGTACCCCTCGCCCTCCATCAGGATGCGCAGGATCCGCACGTACGCCTTGTCGATCTCGGCCTTGTCCTGGTAGGCGACCTCGGCGGGCTCCTTGTAGGCGCCCTTCACGATCCGCACGCGGCTGCCGTTGGCGGCCAGGCGGCGGGCGTCGTCCTCGGTGCGGAACAGGTACGACTGGATCACGCAGCCGGTGTCCGGGAAGTCCTTCCGCAGCTCGTCGTGGATGGCGAACATCGAGTCGAGGGTCGTGTGGTCCTCGGCGTCCAGGGTGACGGTGGTGCCGATGGCGGTGGCGGCCTCGACGACCGGGCGGACGTTGGCGAGGGCCAGCTCGTGGCCACCCTCCAGCGCCTGGCCGAACATGGACAGCTTCACGGACATCTCGGCCTTGGTGCCGAGGCCGAGGTCCTTGAGGCGGTCGATCAGCTCCAGGTAGGCGTCGCGGGCCGCGTGGGACTGCTCGACGGTGGTGATGTCCTCGCCCACCACGTCCAGGGTGACCTCAAGGCCCTTGTCGGCGGCGTCCACGACGATCGGCACGACCTCGTCGACGGTCTCGCCCGCGATGAAGCGGTCGACGACCTGCTTAGTGCCCGGGGCCGCCGACACGAAACGGCGCATCTTGTCACTGCGCGACGCGGCAAGGATCACGGGACCCAGCACGGGCACCTCCACGGGAGTACGAGCGAGTGCCGCCCCCGACCAGTTGTGTCACAGATTCGGTACGGCACGGATAACCACCGTGAAACCTAAGGATCGCTCCGATCCTGAGCTATCGACACCTGTCACGCATCCGTGTCCCAGATCTCAGACATATGTCTGAAGGGGGCGCGTGACTGCGCGAGAATGGGCTGTGTGAAAGGCGACTACCAGGAACTGGTCGATGAGATCTCGGCCCTCCTCGGCGCGCCCGCGACGCTGGAGAACCGCGATTTCGAGCTGATCGCCTTCGGCGCGCACGGCGGCGGCGAGGGCGGCCTCGACTCCGCGGACCTGGACCCCGTCCGCACCCGCTCGATCCTCACGCGCCGGTCCACGGCGGCCGTGCGCGCCTGGTTCGAGAGCTTCGGCATCACGCGCGCCACCGGCCCGGTCCGCATCCCGCCGACCCCGGAGGCGGGCGTGTACCGCGGCCGGATCTGCCTTCCGGTACGCCACCGGGGGTACGCGCTCGGCTATGTGTGGCTGCTGGACGACGACCCGGGCCCCACGGAGGCGCAGCTCGCCGCCGCCATGGAGGTGGCGGCGCGGATCGGCGCGCTGCTCGCCGACGAGGCGCAGGCGGGCGCGGACCTGACCCGGGAGTTCCGGGCCGTGCTCACGGCCGAGCGCGGCTGGCAGCGGGACATGGCGGTGGCGGCGCTGCGGACGGCGCTCGGCCCGCGCGGGGACGAGCCGCACGCCGTGGTGTGCGTGGCCCCCTGGCCGACGGCCCCGGACGGCGGCCCCGCGGTGCGGACGGCGCCGGGGGCGGCGGCGGTGTGCACGGTGCCGTGGACTCCGGCGGGCGCTGGGGGCGCGGCGGGCACGGCGGGCGCCGGGGGCGCTGGGGGCGTCAAAGGCTCTGGAGGCGCGGCGGGCGCGGTGGTCCAGTCGCTCGCGGTCCTGGTGCGCCTGCGGTCGGCGGACTCCGCCACGCCCGCGGTCACGGCGGCCACCCGTCTGGTGGCGCTGGCGGGCGCGGGCACGGCGGCCGGGGTCGCCGACGGGCGCCGGGGCCTGGAGGACCTGGCGGAGGCCTGGGCGGAGGCGTCGGCGGCGGCGCGCGCGGCGCTCGCCGAGCCGCGCCTCGCGCCGCTCGCCCACTGGTCGGACATCGGCCCGTACCGCCTGCTCACCTCCCTGCCCGCGCGGGCCGCGCAGGACGCGGTGGGCCGCGAGCTGCTCTCCCCCGGCAACCGCGAACTCGCCCGCACCGCCGAGGTGTTCCTGGACCGCGCGGGCCAGGCGGGCCGCGCCGCGGCCGAGCTGGGCATCCACCGCCAGACGCTCTACTACCGCCTCTCGCGCGTGGAGCAGCTCACCAAACTGGACCTGGACGAGGGCGAGGACCGGCTGCTGCTGCACATGGTCCTGAAAGCGTCACGACTGCGATAGCCGCGCAACAGACCGCCACGGCCCCGCTGGTGACGTGATCATGGCGGGTAAGGTGCTGCCCGCCCAGTACTTCACTGGCGCACCAGGCACATCACAGCACCAGGCACATCACAACGGAGGCCATCCCCCCATGAAGTTCCGGCTGTTGGGCCCCGCCCTCGCCACCGCTGCCGTCGCCGCCACCACGCTCGTCGGCGGCGTCGCCGTCGCCCAGACCCCCACCGCCGTGGCGGCCGCGAAGCCCAACTGCGACAGCAGCATCGTCAACGTTCCCGCCAAGGAGAGCGTGAAGATCCGCACCAGCCCGAAGCTCAGCGCCACGGCCGTCGGCCTGTGGGCCAAGGGCAAGAAGGGCGCCCTGTGCTCCGACGGCAAGTCGTTCAAGGGCCAGAAGTACAAGCTGTGCGGCAAGACCAGCGACCGCTGGCTGTACGGCGGCCCGTTCTCGTCCCGCAAGGAGGGCTACGTCCCGGCCGCGTGCATCAAGTGGTAGCGCGCGCCTGAGAGTTACCGCGTGAGGGCGCGGGCGGCCCGGCGCCGCCCGCGCCCTTTCGCGTACGGGGCCGGGGGCGCCTCGCGTACGGGCCCCGGGGGCGCCGCCGGGCCCTACGCGGCGGAGGCCCGCGCCATCACCCGCCGCAGCCCCTCCGTCAGCTGCTCGGCCGTGGTGGCCGACTCCGGGTCGAACAGCCACTGCATCATGAGCCCGTTGAGCAGCGTGGTGTAGAACCGCCCCTCGGCGGCCACCACGTCGTCGCCGAGTGCGGACTCGTCGATGCCGAGCAGCAGCGCGGCGATCCCGGCCCGCCCCTCCTCCTGCGCCTTGATCAGCAGCTCCCGCACCCCGGCGAGCCGGTCGCCCTGCGTGATGAACTCCAGGCTCAGCATCCAGATGCCGCGCGACTGCGGGAACGACCGGATGACCCCGCTCCACACCTCCTGGAACCGTTCGAGCGACCCGCCGGGCGCCGCGCTCCCGCCGCCCCCCGTGAAGCCGTCGCCAACCTCCTCGACGAGCGCGATGTACGCCTGCGCGAGCAGCGCGTCCTTCGAGCCGTAGTGGTAGCCGATCGACGCGAGGTTCGTGCCGGACTCCTTGACGACGTCGCGGGCCGTGGTGCGCACGAACCCCTTCTCCAGCAGGCAGCGCTTGGCGCCTTCGAGCAGATCCTCACGGTGTCCCATGCGGCCACCCTACCCCGATACAGACAGCCGTCCCATACGAACGTATGGGACGTACGTATGCGACACACGTATGGGACGCGCGTACTGGACAGGCGTACTAGACAACCGTTTTATACGCTCGTACAGTCCCGGGTCATGGACACCACCACCCCGCCCCGCGCGGGCCGCAAGGAGTGGACGGCGCTCGCCGTCCTGATGCTGCCGCTGCTCCTCGTCTCGATGGACGTCTCGGTCCTGTACTTCGCGATCCCCGCGATCAGCGCGGACCTGGACCCCAGCGGCACCCAGCAGCTCTGGATCTTCGACATCTACGCCTTCGTGCTCGCGGGCCTGCTCATGACCATGGGCTCGCTCGGCGACCGCATAGGCCGCCGCAGGCTGCTCCTGATCGGCGCGACGGCCTTCGGCGGCGCGTCGCTGGCCGCCGCCTACGCCACCGGCCCGGGCATGCTGATCGCCGCCCGCGCGGTCCTCGGCATCGGCGGCGCGACCCTGATGCCGTCGACGATGGCGCTGGTCCGCACGCTGTTCCACGACCCGGGGCAGCGGGCGCGGGCGATCGGCGTCTGGTCCGGCGTGATGGTCGCGGGGATCGCGCTCGGCTCGGTGCTCAGCGGCGTCCTCGTCGAGTTCTTCTGGTGGGGCTCGGTCTTCCTGGTCAACCTGCCCGCGATGGTGCTGCTCCTGCTGCTCGCGCCGCTGCTCATCCCCGAGTCGAGGGACCCGGCCCCGGGCCGCTTCGACGCCCTGAGCGTCCCGCTGTCGATGGCCGCGGTGCTGCCGGTGGTGTACGGGCTCAAGGAGATCGCCGCGGAGGGCGTGCGCGCGGCGTACCTGGGGTCGCTGGCCGTGGGGCTCGTCTTCGCCGCCCTGTTCGTACGCCGTCAGCGCACCGCCGCGTCCCCGCTGGTCTCCCCCGCGCTGTTCCGCCGGGGCTTCGGCTCCGCCGTAGGCCTGAACCTCGTCTCGGCCTTCGCCATGATGGGCTCGGCGTACTTCACGACGCAGTACCTCCAGTCGGTCCTCGGCAAGAGCGCCCTGGAGGCGGCGCTGTGGGCACTGCTGCCGTCGGTGCCGATCGGCTTCGCCGCGCCGACCGCGGTGGCGCTGGTGCAGCGCGGCGCCGACCGCGCCCATGTGGTCGCGGGCGGCTTCGCGGTGTCGGCCTGCGGCTACGGGGTGCTGGCCCTCGCCGGTACGGACTCCCTGTGGACGGTGCTCGCGGCGGCGGCCGTCCTCGCGTGCGGCGCGACCGTCGTCACCTCGCAGCTCACCGACCTGGCCCTCGGCGCGGCCCCCGCGGACAAGGCGGGCGCCGCGTCCTCCCTCCTGGAGACGGGGCAGGAGTTCGGCGGCGCCCTGGGGATGGCCGTCCTCGGCTCCATCGGCACCGGGGTCTACGGCCACCAGATGCCGTCCGGCGCGCCGGACACCCTCGGCGGCGCGCTCGCCCTGGCGGACCGGCTGCCCGCGGAGGCGGGGGCCGCCCTGGCGCGGACGGCCCGCGCGGCGTTCACGGACGGCATGCACGCCGCCGCGCTCGCTGGCGCGGGCGCCTTGCTGCTGGCCGCGGCCTTGGCCCTGCGCGCCCCGTTCATCGCGCTCCGCGCTCGTCCTCAAACGCCGGACGGGCTTGAATGCCCCGCGCGGAACTAGTCCGCCAGGTTCACCGACCGCGCCGAGGTCGCCCCGATCTCCTCCGCGACCTCGGAGAGCACCGGCTGCGGCACCGTGTCGTCCACGGTCAGCACGGCCAGCGCCTCGCCCCCGACCCCGGCCCGCGCGACCTGCATCCCGGCGATGTTGATCCCGGCCTCGCCGAGGACGCGCCCCACGGTGCCGACGACGCCGGGCCGGTCGGCGTACCGCAGCACCACCATGTGGTCGGCGAGCGCGAGGTCCACGTCGTACTCCCCGACCGCCACGATCTTCTGGTGGTTCTTGGGCCCGGCGAGTGTGCCGGACACGGCGACCTCCTCGCCGCCGGAGAGGGTGCCGCGCACGGTGACCACGTTGCGGTGGTCGGGCGACTCGGACGACGTGGTCAGCCGCACCTCGACGCCCCGCTCCTGGGCGAACAGCGGCGCGTTCACGTACGACACGGTCTCGTCGACGATGTCCTCGAACACGCCCTTGAGCGCGGACAGTTCGAGCACCTTCACATCGTGCTGGGTGATCTCGCCGTACACCTCGACGTCCAGGCGCACCGCGACCTCGCCCGCGAGCGCGGTGAAGATGCGGCCGAGCTTCTCGGCGAGCGGCAGGCCGGGGCGCACGTCCTCGGCGATGACGCCGCCCTGGACGTTCACGGCGTCCGGCACCAGCTCGCCCGCGAGGGCGAGGCGCACCGACTTGGCGACGGAGATGCCCGCCTTCTCCTGGGCCTCGTCCGTGGAGGCACCCAGGTGCGGCGTGCACACGACCTGGTCGAGCTCGAACAGCGGCGAGTCGGTGCACGGCTCCTTCGCGTACACGTCCAGGCCCGCGCCCGCGACGCGGCCCTCCTTCAGCGCCGAGTACAGCGCCTCCTCGTCGACGATGCCGCCGCGCGCGGCGTTCACGATCCGCACCGACGGCTTGACCTTGCGCAGCGCCTCGTCGCCGATCAGGCCCAGGGTCTCAGGCGTCTTCGGCAGGTGCACGGTGATGAAGTCGGAGACTTCCAGAAGCTCGTCCAGGGAGAGGACCTTGACGCCCATCTGCGCGGCGCGCGCGGGCTGCACATACGGATCGTACGCGACGACCTTCATGCCGAAGGCGGACATCCGCTGCGCGACGAGCGCGCCGATGCGGCCGAGGCCGACCACGCCGAGGGTCTTCTCCGCCAGCTCCACGCCCGTGTACTTGGAGCGCTTCCACTCGCCGTTCTTCAGCGCGGTGTTGGCCTGCGGGATGTTGCGGGCGGTGGAGATCAGCAGGCCGCAGGCCAGCTCGGCGGCGGTGACGATGTTCGAGGTGGGGGCGTTCACCACCATCACGCCCGCCTTGGTGGCGGCGGCGACGTCGACGTTGTCGAGGCCGACGCCCGCGCGGGCGACGACCTTCAGCTTGCGGGCGGCGGCGATGGCCTCGGCGTCGACCTTGGTCGCGGAGCGGACCAGTACGGCGTCGACGTCGGCGATCGCGGGCAGCAGCTCCGCGCGGTCCGCGCCGTTGCAGTGCCGGATCTCGAAGTCCGGGCCCAGGGCGTCGACGGTCGCGGGCGACAGCTCTTCAGCGATGAGTACGACCGGTTTGCCGTTGGCAGCAGTGCTCACGTGAGTCCTCACAAGTCCAATGCGGACGGCCGTCCCGACGGCCGCAGGCGGTGGAGGGTGCTATCCGCGTGGAAGACGCACGACGCTGTGGGCCTGACGCGATTGTGGTGTGCAGTGTAGTGGCGCGGCCGGGTGCCTCTTCCCCAGGAGCGGAAGGATCACCCACACGAGGCGCGTGGCCGGAATCAGCCCCTCCGGCGATCGAGGAGCGGGGCCTTGGGCGGGGCCCCGCGGCGGTGCTACGGCCGACGGGGCCGGGACAGCGGTCCCGGCCCCGTCGGCGTACGCCCTACTCGTCCTCGTTGACCCAGGACATCAGCTTGCGCAGCTCCTTGCCCGTGGTCTCCAGGAGGTGGTCCTCGTCCTGCTTCTTGTACTCGTTGTACTTCTTCAGGCCGCCGTGGTACTCGTCCATCCAGTTCTTGGCGAACGTGCCGTCCTGGATCTCGGCGAGGACCTTCTTCATCTCGGCCTTGGTGGCGTCGGTGATGATGCGCGGGCCGGTGACGTAGTCGCCCCACTCGGCCGTCTCGGAGACGGACCAGCGCATCTTCTCCAGGCCGCCCTCGTACATCAGGTCGACGATCAGCTTCAGCTCGTGCAGGCACTCGAAGTAGGCGATCTCCGGCTGGTAGCCCGCCTCGACGAGGGTCTCGAAGCCCGCCTTGACCAGCGCGGCCGTACCGCCGCAGAGGACGGCCTGCTCGCCGAACAGGTCGGTCTCGGTCTCCTCGGTGAACGTCGTCTTGATGACGCCGGCGCGGGTGCCGCCGATGCCCTTGGCGTACGACAGGGCCAGCTCGAAGCCCTTGCCGGTGGCGTCCTGCTCGACGGCCGCGATGCAGGGGACGCCGCGGCCCTCCTCGTACTGGCGGCGGACCAGGTGGCCCGGGCCCTTGGGGGCGACCATGCAGACGTCGACGCCCGCCGGGGGCTTGATGAAGCCGAAGCGGATGTTCAGGCCGTGGCCGAAGAACAGCGCGTCGCCGTCCTTCAGGTTGTCCTTGATGGACTCCTCGTAGACCTGCGCCTGGATGGGGTCCGGGACCAGGATCATGATGACGTCGGCCTCGGCGGCGGCCTCGGCGGGCGTGACCACGCGCAGGCCCTGCTCCTCGGCCTTGACCTTGGACTTCGAGCCCTCGTGCAGGCCGACCCGGACGTCCACACCGGAGTCGCGCAGCGAGAGGGCGTGCGCGTGGCCCTGACTGCCGTACCCGATGACCGCGACCTTGCGGCCCTGGATGATGGACAGGTCGGCGTCGGCGTCGTAGAACAGCTCGGCCACTGGGAAACTCCTCTGTGTGCTGGTGTCGCGTCCCACCGTACGGCGGGCTCGGTCAGGAAGGTCAGGGGGATCCGGAATCCGGAACGCTCCGGGGTCCGGGACGTCAGGCGGTGCGGTCCAGGGCCCTCAGGCTGCGGTCCGTGATCGAACGGGAGCCGCGGCCGATGGCGATCGTGCCGGACTGCACCAGCTCCTTGATGCCGAAGGGTTCGAGCATCTTGAGCATGGCCTCCAGCTTGTCGCTCGACCCGGTGGCCTCGATGGTCACGGCCTCGGGCGAGACGTCCACGGTCTTGGCGCGGAACAGCTGGACGATCTCGACGATCTGGGAGCGGGTCTCGTTGTCGGCGCGGACCTTCACGAGGACCAGTTCGCGCTGGACGGCGGAGCCCGGCTCCAGTTCGACGATCTTCAGGACGTTCACCAGCTTGTTGAGCTGCTTCGTGACCTGTTCGAGCGGCAGTTCCTCGACGTTCACGACGATGGTGATGCGTGAGATGTCGGGGTGCTCGGTGACGCCGACGGCCAGGGAGTCGATGTTGAAGCCGCGGCGGGAGAAGAGGGCGGCGATCCTCGCGAGGATGCCGGGGGTGTTCTCGACGAGGACCGAGAGCGTGTGCTTGGACATGACGGTCATGGCGGTCGTACCTCTTCCTGGTGCTCTCAGTCGTCTTCGCTGTCGCCGAAGTCGGGGCGCACGCCCCGGGCGGCCATGACCTCGTCGTTGGAGGTGCCCGCGGCGACCATCGGCCAGACCTGGGCGTCCTCGTGGACGATGAAGTCCACCACGACCGGGCGGTCGTTGATGGCGTTGGCCTCTTCGATGACCTTGTCCAGGTCGGCCGGGTCCTCGCAGCGGATGGCGTGGCAGCCCATCGCCTCGGACAGCTTCACGAAGTCCGGGACGCGGGTGCCCGCGCTGGGCTGCTTGCCGTCGGCCTCCGGACCGGAGTGCAGGACCGTGTTGGAGTAGCGCTGGTTGTAGAACAGCGCCTGCCACTGGCGGACCATCCCGAGGGCGCCGTTGTTGATGATGGCGACCTTGACCGGGATGTTGTTCAGGGCGCAGGTGGTCAGCTCCTGGTTGGTCATCTGGAAACAGCCGTCGCCGTCGATCGCCCACACCGTCCGGTCGGGCTGCCCGGCCTTGGCGCCCATGGCGGCCGGGACCGCGTAGCCCATCGTCCCCGCGCCACCGGAGTTGAGCCAGGTCGCGGGCTGCTCGTACTGGATGAAGTGGGCGGCCCACATCTGGTGCTGGCCGACGCCCGCCGCGAAGATCGTGCCCTCGGGCGCCAGTTGACCGATGCGCTCGATGACCTGCTGCGGGGAGAGCTGGCCGTTGTCCGGGTGGTCGTAGCCCAGCGGGTAGGTCTCGCGCCAGCGGTTGAGGTCGGCCCACCAGGCGGTGTAGTCGCCCCGGTGGCCCGCGGTGTGCTCGGCCTGGATGGCCTGGACGAGGTCGGCGATGACCTCGCGGGCGTCGCCGACGATCGGCACGTCGGCCTCGCGGTTCTTGCCGATCTCCGCCGGGTCGATGTCGGCGTGCACGACCTTGGCGTACGGGGCGAAGCTGTCCAGCTTGCCGGTGACGCGGTCGTCGAAGCGGGCGCCGAGGGCGACGATCAGGTCGGACTTCTGCAGCGCGGTGACCGCGGTGACCGAGCCGTGCATGCCCGGCATGCCCACGTGCAGCGGGTGGCTGTCGGGGAACGCGCCGAGCGCCATCAGGGTGGTGGTGACGGGCGCGCCGGTCAGCTCGGCGAGGACCTTCAGCTCGGCGGTGGCCCCGGCCTTGATCACACCGCCGCCGACGTACAGGACGGGCCGCTTGGCGGCGGTGATCAGCTTGGCGGCCTCGCGGATCTGCTTGGCGTGCGGCTTGGTCACCGGGCGGTAGCCGGGCAGCTCCTGCTGCGGCGGCCAGGAGAACGTGGTCCGCGCCTGGAGGGCGTCCTTGGCGATGTCGACCAGGACCGGGCCCGGGCGGCCCGTGGAGGCGATGTGGAAGGCCTCCGCGATGGTGCGCGGGATGTCCTCGGCCTTGGTGACCAGGAAGTTGTGCTTCGTGATGGGCATCGTGATGCCGACGATGTCCGCCTCCTGGAAGGCGTCCGTGCCGATCGCCTTGGAGGAGACCTGGCCGGTGATCGCCACCAGCGGCACCGAGTCCATATGGGCGTCCGCGATGGGCGTGACCAGGTTGGTCGCGCCGGGGCCCGAGGTGGCCATGCACACGCCGACCTTGCCGGTGGCCTGGGCGTATCCGGTGGCGGCGTGGCCCGCGCCCTGCTCGTGGCGGACCAGGATGTGACGCACCCGGGTGGAGTCCATCATCGGGTCGTACGCGGGCAGGATCGCGCCTCCGGGGATGCCGAACACCGTGTCGGCCCCGACTTCCTCAAGGGAGCGGATCAGGGACTGCGCGCCCGTGACGTGCTCGACGGGGGCGGACTGCTGTCCAGAGGATCGGGGCCGCGGCTGCGGATGGTGGGCCCCGGTGGCCTGCTCGGTCATCGGCATTCTCTTCTCGAAGCTGAGGGTTTTTGCCAGGGTTTGGGGGGTGCCAGTGCAACAAAAAACCCCTCGTGCCGTGAGGCAAGCGAGGGGAGCGCGCCGGGTGCGGGCGCTGGGTCTCCGGTGTCCGGACCGGGGCGTCCCAGCTTCAGCCGACGCGCTTTCCAAGTACGAGAATTCGGGTGCGCATGGCTCTGACCCTCCCCCTGGCGCGCCACACCTGTCAAGTAGGTGGGATGGGCGTCTCATTATGTGAGCGCCCATAGGGTCCGGATCCGGCGGCGCAGGCGGCGCCCGTGCCCCCGAACGTGGTCGTGGGGGGTCCCCCGAACGCCGAGCCGGGCTCTCCGTAGGCGGCGCCGAAGGCGGTCGCGCCCTCCCCGTACGCCGTCGTGGGCTCGGCGGCGGGGCCGCCCACGCAGACCGGCTCCACCGGGCCGCGGGGCACCGGGTACTCCCCGACCGCGAGCGCCCGGCGCAGCCGGAACTCGTCGAGCGGGCCGGAGAAGGCCATGCCCTGGCCGTGCGTGCAGCCCATGGCGCGCAGGGCGATGACCTGCTCGGGGTGGTCGACGCCGTCGGCCACGGAGGTCAGGCCCAGGTCGTTGGCGATCCGCAGCAGACCGGAAGTGATCTTGTAGAGGCGGGCGGACTCCACCACGCCCTCGATCAGGCCGCGGTCCAGCTTGAGTACGTCCACGGGCAGCCGCCGCAGCGCGTTGATGGCCGCGTAGCCGCTGCCGAAGCCGTCGAGCGCGATCCGCACGCCGAGCCTGCGCAGGGACGCCAGGCGCCGCTCCAGGTCGTCGAGGGACACGCGCGGGTCGCTGTCGGCCAGCTCGATGACGAGCGCCCCGGACGGCAGCCCGTGCCGCGTGAGCAGCGCCTCCAGGGAGCCGAGCGGCAGGGAGCGGTCCACCAGGCGCTTGGCGCTGACCCGCACGGCGACGGGCACCGCGTGGCCCGCGCGGCCGCGCTCGGCGGCCTGCTCGACGGCCTCCTGGAGGAGCCAGCGGCCCAGCTCGGCGGTGCGCTCGCTGTCGTCGGCGACGCGCAGGAACTCGGCGGGCGTGAAGAGGATGCCCTGGGCCGAGCGCCAGCGCGCCTGGGCGGCGACCGACTCGATCCGGCCGGTGTCGAGGTGGACCACGGGCTGGTGCAGCAGCGCGAACTCGCCCTCGTGCAGCGCGCTGCGCAGCCGGGTGGCCAGCTCGGCCTTGCGGGCGACGTCGGCCTGCATCTGTGGCGCGTACAGCTCGACGCGGCCCTTGCCCGCGGCCTTCGCGCGGTACATCGCGAGGTCGGCGTTGCGCAGCAACTCGCCCGCTCCGACGCCCGGTTCGGCGAAGGCGACGCCGATGGAGGCGGCGACCCGGACGTCGTTGCCGTCGATGTCGTAGGGCTGGGAGAGCCTGATTCTGAGCCGGTCGGCCAGCTCCAGGATGTGCTTCTCGCGCGCGGCCTGGTCGCGGGTGCCGTCGCCGACGATCAGGGCCGCGAACTCGTCGCCGCCGAGCCGGGAGGCGGTGTCCGAGGCGCGGACGGCCTCCTGGAGGCGGTGGGCGGCCTGCACGAGCAGGGCGTCGCCCGCCTGGTGGCCGATGGTGTCGTTGACGGCCTTGAAGCCGTCGAGGTCGATGAAGAGGACGGCCGTGCCCCGGTCGGTGACTCTGCGACCGCCGAGCGCGGCGGCGACTCGGCGGGTGAAGAGCGCCCTGTTGGGCAGGTCGGTGAGGGGGTCGTGCTCGGCGTTGTGCTGCAACTGCGCCTGGAGGCGCACGCGTTCGGTGACGTCGCGGCTGTTGAAGATGAGGCCGCCGTGGTGGCGGTTGACCGTGGACTCCACGTTCAGCCACTCGCCCGTGCCGGACCGGAAGCGGCACTCGATGCGGGTCGTCGGCTCCTCGACGGGGTTGGCGGCGAGGAAGCGGCGCACCTCGTGGACGACGCGGCCGAGGTCCTCGGGGTGCATCAGCGTGGCCAGCTCGGAGCCGACGAGTTCGTCGGCGTCGCGGCCGTAGACCCCGGCGGCGGCCGGGCTGACGTACCGCAGGATGCCGCTCGGCGCGGCGATCATGATGACGTCGCTGGAACTCTGCACGAGGGACCGGAAGTGGTTCTCCTTCTGGGCCAGCTCCTGGGTGAGCGTGATGTTGTCGAGCAGCATGATGCCCTGGCGCACGACGAGCGCGAGGACGACGGTGCCCGCGGTGAAGAGCACGACCTGGTCGACGCTGCGGCCGTTCAGCACGTTGTAGAGGATGCCGAGCGTGCAGACGGCGGCGGCCAGGTAGGGCGTGAGCGCGGCGAGCGAACCGGCGATGGGGCGCGTGGGCGCGAACCGCCCGCCGTCGGCGCGCTCGTCGGCGGGCCCGCTGCCGCGGGCGGCGGGGCGGCTCCCTTGCGGTGCCTTCGCCACCGCGAGCGCCCGGTCGGCTTCGGGGCCCTCGGCACGGCCGCGGCCCGACGCCGCCCAGGGCGCGTACGCCAGCAACAGCGAACCGGCGAACCAGCCCGCGTCGAGCAGCTGCCCCGAGCGGTACGTGGCGTGCAGCAGCGGCGAGGTGAACAGCGCGTCGCACATCACGGTGAGCGCCAGGGCGCCGATCGCGGTGTTCACGGCGGTGCGGTTGGCCGACGAGCGGCGGAAGTGCAGCGCCAGGACCATGCTGACCAGCGCGATGTCCAGGAGCGGGTAGGCCAGCGACAGGGCCGCGTGGGCCACGCTCGGGCCCTCGAACTGCGCGGTGTGCGCGAGGGCGAGGCTCCAGGAGAGCGTGAGCAGCGAGCCGCCGATGAGCCAGGCGTCCAGGGCGAGGCACACCCAACCGGCCTTGGTGACCGGCCGCTTGGCGAGCACCAGGAGGCCGATGATGGCGGGCGGCGCGAAGCACAGGAAGAACAGGTCCGCGAAGCCGCGCTGCGGCACGGGGGCGCGCAGCACGACCTCGTACCAGCCCCAGACGCCGTTGCCGCAGGCCGCCATCGCGGAGGAGAGCGCGAACAGCAGCCATGCGGGTCGAAAGCGGCTGCGCCGGGTGCGCGAGTAGAGGAAGCAGGAGACGGCGGCGGCCGCCGCGGCGGCGCTCAGCCCGAAGTCGCCCATGATGAGCGCGAGCCGGTCCGAGCCCCAGCCGAGCGCGGAGCCCGTCGCGTACCCGCCGCAGACCAGGAGCAGGAGGACCTGGCAGACGAGTCCGCCACCGCCGCCCTGCGCGGGCCGTCTGGCCAGCGGCGCGCGCGGAGGCGCGGGCGCCCGCCCGAGCCCTCCGTCGAGCACGGTCGCGGACGCCGACTGCCCGCTCACTGCCCCGCCCCAGGGGTCTCGGGGACGACCGCCGTGCGGACGCCCTGCGTGGGGGCGGCCATTGCGCGGGGGTCCGTCATGAGGGCGGCCGTCGCGCGGACGCCCTGCGTGGGGACGCCCTGCGTGGGGGCGGCCGTCGCGCGGGGGTCCGTCGTGCGGACGGCCATCGTGTACGGGCTCCTGGTGTCCGGGGCCTTCGCGTACGGGGTCCTCGTGTCCGGGGCCTTCGCGTACCGGGCACTGGTGTCCAGGGCCTTCGTAGGCGCAGTCTTCGTAGGCGCTGTCCTCATGAGCGCGACCCTCGTAGGCGCGACCCTCATGTACGCCACCCTCGTGGGCACCGCCCTCGTGGACGCGGTCTTCGTAGGCGCTGCCTGCGTGAGCGCGCCCCCGTAGGCACTGCCGTCGTAGGCACTGCCGTCGTAGACGCGGTCTTCGTCGACGCGGCCCTCGCAGGCGGCGCCCCCGGGTGCGGGGCCGTCGCGCGTGGGGCGCGGGGTGGTGGAGCGTCGGGGCCGGGCCTCGGGGTGCCACGGCGGGGCGGCGGCGGGGGCGCGGGCGGAGACCCGCAGGCCCGCCGCGCTCTCCCGAGGGCCCCCGGCCAGCGAACGGCTCCGGGCACCGGAATCGTGCCCGCCGGACCGCGCGGGCGGCACACGCCTGCCCCCGGCCGGTGCTGGCGGCGCCGGGCGGCCCTGCGCAGCAGTCGGTGCCGCCGGGCGCAGTGCCGTCGTCGGCGGGCTGTCGTGCGCGAGAGTCGCGGGCGGTGGTCCCGCCGCGTCGGTTCGTTCGCCCATAGGCCGTGCATCGCCCGTCGCCCCCCTCGCAGTCTCGTCACTCAGATCCCCGGCGCCGATCGGTACGCGGCGCAGCCCCTGTCGGGACGATACACCAGCCTCGTCACTCAGGGACAGGTCCGCTCTACGCTCCGTGACTACCCACGGCCAAGTGAACACAAGGTGCACACATCACGCTGCGGAGCGTGCACATAAGCGGTCCTCCCGGTTCCGCACGGTCGCGTGGCACCGGATATGGACCGATCCTGACCGGTTTGCTGAACTCCCTTACCGATTGGGGCCGATGAGCCGGTTGCCGTACGCCGCCAGGGGCCACCGGGTCAGGTCTCCAGGACGACGTTGCCGAGCGGCTCCCCGGCGGCGTACCGGCGCAGCTGGGCGGCCAGCAGGCGCTTGGCGCGCGGCAGGAACGCGGACGACGAGCCGCCCACGTGCGGGCTGATGAGGACACCGGGGGCCCGCCACAGCGGGTGGCCCGGCGGCAGCGGCTCGGGGTCGGTGACGTCCAGGGCCGCGGTGAGGCGGCCGGTCTCCAGCTCCGCGAGCAGCGCCTTGGTGTCGACGACGGGGCCCCGGGCCACGTTCACCAGCAGCGCGCCGTCCTTCATACGGGCCAGGAAGTCGGCGTTGACCAGGCCCTTCGTGGAGTCCGTGAGCGGCGTGGAGAGGATCACGACGTCGGCTTCGGGCAGCAGGCGAGGCAGGTCGGTGAGCGGGAGCACCGGACCGCGCGCCGTGGTGCGCTCGGAGCGCGCGACGCGCGCCACCCGGGCACATTCAAACGGCGCGAGCCGGTCCTCGATGGCGGCCCCGATGGACCCGTACCCCACGATGAGGACGGACTTGTCGGCGAGCGCGGGGTAGAACCCCGACCGCCACTCCTGGAGCCGCTGTCCCTCCACAAACCGTGGCACGCCCCGCAGGGACGCGAGGATCAGGGTGAGCGTGAGCTCGGCGGTGCTGGCCTCGTGCACGCCGCGGGCGTTGCACAGCCGCACTCCTGGTGCCAGATGTGTCAGTCCGGACCGCATGTGGTCGACGCCCGCCGTCAGCGTCTGGACGACCCGCAGGGACGTCATGTGCACCAGGGGCGGTACGACGGTCTCCGCGGGCTCCATGTACGGCACTACGTAGAACACGCAGTCGGCCGGGTCGGCGGGGTACTCCGTCCCACCGTCCCAGAAGCGGTAGGTGAGACCCGCGTCGGAGGCTGCGGGCAGCCCCTCGACGCTGGACGCTTCGTAGGGCAGCCATACGTCGGTTGTCATGGTCAGGAGGCTAGTGCGCACAGGCCGCACGCCGCGCGCCGGGACGCAGAGGTTACGTTGGGGGCCGCCCAGACAGAGATCATCGAGGACACCGAAGACGCGGAGGACACGGCCAGGTGGAGCGCAGGACGATCGGCGCCGGGGCGCTCGGGGTGGGCGCCGTCGGACTCGGCTGCATGCCGATGAGCTGGGCGTACTCCGCCTCCCGGCAGCGTGGTGACGCCTCGGTGCGCGCCCTGCACGCGGCGCTCGACCTGGGCTCGTCGCTCCTGGACACGGCCGATATGTACGGGCCCTTCACCAACGAGCTGCTGATCGGCCGGGTGCTCAGGGAGCGGCGCGCGGAGGCGTTCGTGTCCACCAAGTGCGGGCTGCTCGTGGGCGATCAGCACATCGTCGCCAACGGCCGCCCCGGCTATGTGAGGCGGGCCTGCGACGCCTCGCTGCGGCGGCTGCAGACCGACACGATCGACCTGTACCAGTTGCACCGCGCGGACCCCGAGGTGCCGATCGAGGAGACCTGGGGCGCGATGGCCGACCTGGTCACGGCCGGGAAGGTGCGGGCGCTGGGCCTGTGCGCGGTCGGGGCGCGGGCGGGCCGCCGGGGGGCCGGGACGGGCCTGTACGACACCACGATCCGGCAGTTGGAGCGGATCCAGCAGGTCTTCCCGGTGGCGGCCGTGCAGGCCGAGCTGTCGGTGTGGTCTCCGGAGGCGCTGGAGTCGCTGCTGCCGTGGTGCGCGGCGCGCGGGGTGGGGCTACTGGCGGCGATGCCGCTCGGCAACGGCTTCCTCACCGGCACGTTGACGCCCGGTCAGGGCTTCGAGCCGGACGACCTGCGCGCCCGGCACCCCCGCTTCACCGCCGAGATGATGGCGGCCAACCAGCCCCTGGTGGTGGGCCTGCGCCGGGTCGCCGCGCGGCACGGGGCAACGCCCGCGCAGGTGGCGCTCGCGTGGGTGCTGGCGCAGGGGCCGCACGTGGTGCCGGTCCCCGGCGCGAAGCGGGAGCGGTGGGTGCGGGAGAACGCCGGGGCGGCCGGGGTGTGCCTGACGGCACGCGATCTGGCGGACCTGGCGGCGCTGCCGGACGCGCAGGGCTCCTGGGACTAGGCCTCGCGGGGCGCCCCGGGCCCGCCCCTTTCCCGAAACCAGGGCCAGCCCCTGGCACCCCGCTTCATCGGCGCTCCGCGCCTTGTCCTCGAACGCCGGACGGGCTGAATCTGTCGCACTCGCCGTCTTCGGCTCTCCGCGATCCGTCGGCAGGGTGGTGGAACCTGTGGGGCTCGCGCGGTGTATGAACGGTAGAACGCGCCGCGCTGAAGGGAACCGACCGTGCAAAGCCCGCTGAGCCGTCAACACCCGCCCTTGCTGGCCACGTTGGCCACCGCCACCCTGCTCCTCCTGGCCACCGCCTGCTCGTCGGACGACGGCGGCGCCCCCTTCGACCGGAGCACGACGTCCCGCGCCCCCGGCCCCGGCACGCAGGGCCCCAGGGACACCGCCAAGCCACCGCCCGAGAAGGGCTCGGCGAGAGTCACCAGGACGCTGGCCACGGGCCTGAAGTCCCCCTGGGGCCTCGCCGCGCTGCCGGGAGGCGACCTGCTGGTGTCGTCCCGCGACGAGGGCACGATCACGCGCGTCGACGGTGCGACGGGCAAGAAGACGGAGGTCGGCGCGGTGCCGGGGGTGGCGCCGGGTGGCGAGGGCGGCCTGCTGGGCCTCGCCCTCTCCCCGACGTACGCCTCGGACCACCTGGTGTACGCGTACTTCACGACGGAGTCGGACAACCGCGTGGCCCGTCTGCTGTACGACGAGAAGAAGCCCCGAGGCCAGCAGCTGGGCGCTCCGGACACGGTGCTCAAGGGCATCCCCAAGGGCATGCTCCACAACGGCGGCCGCATCGCCTTCGGCCCCGACAAGCTGTTGTACGTGGCCACGGGCGAGACCGGCGACACCGGGCTCGCCCAGGACAAGAAGTCCCTGGGCGGCAAGATCCTCCGCCTCACCCCGGAGGGCGAGCCCGCCCCGGGCAACCCGTTCCCCGACTCCCCGGTGTACTCGTACGGCCACCGGAACGTGCAGGGCCTGGCCTGGGACGAGCGCAAGCGCCTGTGGGCCTCGGAGTTCGGCCAGGACACCTGGGACGAGCTGAACCAGATCAAGTCCGGCGACAACTACGGCTGGCCCGAGGCCGAGGGCAAGGACGACTCGGGCGGCGGCTTCCACAACCCGCTGGCCCAGTGGAAGACCTCCGAGGCCTCTCCGAGCGGGGTCGCCTACGCCAAGGGCTCGGTGTGGATGGCGGGCCTGGGCGGAAAGCGGCTGTGGCGCGTCCCGGTGCGCGGCCTGAACGGCGAGCCCGAGCCGCAGGCGTTCCTCAAGGAGAAGTACGGCCGCCTGCGCACGGTCGTCTCCGCGGGCGGCGCCAAGCTATGGCTGGTGACGAGCAACACGGACTCCCGGGGCACCCCTCGGAAGGGCGACGACAAGATCCTTGAGCTGGAGGTGAAGTAGACCCCTCCGGACCCGCAGCCGGGGCCCATGCGGCGCCCCACCGCGACGGCCTGACGGGCATCCCACCGGAGAGCACCGAGCCAGGCTGCGGGCGACGCTTCGTGGCGGGAGCGGCAACGGCGGCCTGCCGGGAGGCCACCGGGGTGCCCTGATCGGGGCCCACGGCTTCCACCGGGGAGACACCCGCCGCCGCCTGCCGGACGACCTCCGTAGTGGCCTACGAGACGGCGAACAGCGCCTTCTGCTGGGCGGCCTCGACCGCCGCCCGCGGGGACAACCGCCAGGGCCCCCTAGTGGGCGGCATCGGCCGCTCCCTGCGGGACGGCGTCCCCATCGTCTGCGGGACGGCGCCCGCCGCTGCCAGCCAGGCGACTCCGCAACCGCCTGCGGGACAACCGCCAGCGCTCCCTGCTGGGCGATGTCGGCCGCCGCCTGCGGGGCAGCGGCCATCGTCCCCTACTGGGCGGCGTACGACATCGCCCGCGCGGAGGCGCCCGCCGCTGCGTGCCAGGCGGCCTCCATAACCGCCCGCGGGGCAGCGGCCAGCGCATCCTGCCGGGAGGCCACCGTCGCTCCCTGCGGGGCAGCGGCCAGCGCCCCCTGCTCGGCGACATCAACCGCCGCGTGCAGGGGCAGCGGCCAGCGCCCCCTACCGAGCGGCCTCCACCGCCCCCCTGCTGGGCGGCCTCCCCCCGCCGGAAGGCAGCCACCGCCCCCCTACTGGTCGGCGTCCGGCGTAGCCCCTGGCGTGGTGTCCGGTGCTGGCTGTTGGGGGACGCGGACTACGACCTTGCCGGAGGTGAGGTCGATCGGGCCGCGTCCGGGGTCTCCGTCGTCGACGTCCACGCGGGTCAGTTCGAGTCGCTTCTTCTCGTCGTCAGTGTGTTTGCGCCCGGGCGCGAAGAGCTGCTCGAACACGTTGAACACTGGGCCTCCCTAGGCCGACGTCCGTTCACTCCAGCGTAAGCGAGCGGCCCGGAAACCGGCCGGGTCGTTTCCCGGGGCCCCTGACGAGGCCGTTTCGTCAGCTCGCCGCGCCCTCCATCCGTTCCGCGCGGGGGAACAGGCGCAGCCGGTGGGCGAGGGCGGCGGCCTCGCCGCGGCCGGTGACGTCCAGCTTGGCGAGGATGTGGGAGACGTGGACGCTGGCGGTCTTGGGGGAGATGAACAGCTCCTCGGCGATCTGGCGGTTGCTGCGTCCGGCGGCGACCAGGCGCAGCACGTCCCGTTCGCGGGTGGTCAGGCCGAGGGCATCGGCGGGGTCGGCGGGTTCCGGGGCGGCGGTGAGGGAGAGCCGGGCGCGCTGGGCGAGCCGGGCGACGGCGTCGGCCAGCGGCCGGGCGCCCAGGTGCTCGGCGACGGCCCCCGCCTGGCGAAGGAGTTCGGCGGCCCGGTCCCGGTCGGCGTCGCCGGAGGACCCGGCGGTGAGCAGCGCCTCGGCCAGCCGGTGCCGCACGCGGGCGAGGTCGTAGGGCCGCTCCAGTGGGGCGACGGCGGTGAGCACGTCCAGCCAGGCGTCCGGCGTGGCGCGGCCCTCGGCGCGCAGGAGTTCGGCGCGCACCCAGCGCTCGTGCGCCTGCCAGAGGGGCACGGTGGTGGCCAGGGACTTGGCGGTGGCGCGGATGCGGTCCAGGGACTCGGCGCGGCCCGCGGCGGCGATGGTGACGCCGCGGGCGTCGGCCTCGGCGCTGGCGGCGGCGAGGACGAGCGGCCAGGCGTAGCGCTGGGTGCCGGGCGGCAGGCCCGCGCCGATGGCCCGTTCGAACTCGGCGCGGGCGTCGAGGATGCGCCCCTCGCCCGCGGCGACGCCGAGGGCGATCCGGTGCAGCGGCAGGGTGTTCTGCGGCATGGAGTCGTGGGTGCCGAAGTGCCGGTGCGCCTCCGCGAGATGGCGCGCGGCGTCGGCGAAGTCGCCGCGGGCGAGCGCGAAGTGGGCGAGCCGGGCGCAGCCGCCGCCGCGCGGCTTGGCGCTGAGGACCGCGCGGTCCGCGGAGTCGCGGGCCTCGCTCCAGCGGCCGAGCGCGTACAGGGACTCCGAGCGGTTGGCCCACATCCAGGCCTCGGACTCGATCATTCCGTACCGCTGGGCGAGGCCGATGCCCTCGTCGAGGAGGTCGACGGCCTCGCGGTGGCGGCCGACGCCTTCGAGGACGGAGGGCAGGTTGATGTAGCTGCGGCAGAGTACGGCGACGACGTGGTCGGCGGCGGCCCGTTCCCGGACGGCGTACATCTCGGCGAGCCCGCCCTCGGTGTCGCCCGCGTCGACCATCAGGCCGCCCAGGGTGAGGCGGGCGTTCAGCTCGATCTCGGGGGCGCCGACCATGCGGGCGTACTCCACGGCCCGTTCGGCGGCGGCGAAGGCCTCCGGGCCCGGCTCGTGGAGCATGGACCAGCCCGCGGCCTTGGCTAGGACCTCGGCGTGCACCTCGGACGGCGGGTGGCCGCGCACGAGGTCCTGCGCGGTGGCGAGTTCGTCCCAGCCGTCGCCGCGGGCGAGGCTCTGCACCAGCAGGGAGCGCTGCACCCAGAACCAGGCGGCGCGCAGCGGGTCGGGGTCGTCGTCGAGGAGGCGCAGGGCCCGCTTGGTGATCTTCAGGGCGCGCTCGCGTTCGCCGCAGAGGCGGCCCGCGACCGCGGCCTCGGCCATCAGGTCCAGATAGCGCAGCGGCGTGGTGGCGGGGTCGCAGCCGCAGCCCGGGTAGGCCTCGGCGCAGTCGGCGGGGCGCAGCAGCGTGCGGACGGCGCCGGGGACGTCGTCCCACAGCTCCATGGCCCGCTCCAGGAGGCGCAGTTGCTCGGCGTAGGCGTGGCGGCGGCGGGCCTCGACGGAGGCGTTGAGGACGGCGGGCAGGGCCTTCTCGGCGTCCCGCGCGTGGTACCAGTAGCTGGCGAGGCGGGTGGCGCGCTGGTCGGCGGCGACCAGGGACGGGTCGGCCTCCAGGGCGGTGGCGAAGCGGCGGTTGATGCGGGAGCGCTCGCCGGGCAGCAGGTCGTCGCCGACGGCCTCGCGCACCAGGGAGTGCCGGAAGCGGTAGCCGTCGCCGTCGGGCGACGGCACCAGGATGTTGGCGCCGACGGCTGCCCGCAGCGCGTCGATCAGCTCGTCCTCGCCGAGCCCGACGACCTCGGCGAGCAGGTCGTACTCGACGGTGGAGCCGCCCTCGGCGACGATCCGCGCGACCCGCTGCGCGTCCTCGGGCAGTTCCTCGACGCGGACGAGGAGCAGGTCCCGCAGCGAGTCGGTAAGCGAGGCGCAGCCGCGGCCGTGCGAGGCGACGGCCAGTTCCTCCACGAAGAAGGCGTTGCCGTCGGAGCGTTCGAAGACGTCGTCGACGAGCTTCCGGTCGGGTTCGGTGGCGAGGATCCCGGCCATCTGCCGCCCCACCTCGTCGCGTGTGAGGCGGCCCAGGTCGACGCGGCGCACGGTGCGCAGCCGGTCCAGTTCGGCGAGCAGGGGACGCAGCGGGTGGCGGCGGTGGATGTCGTCGGCGCGGTAGCTGGCGAGGACGACGAGGCGGCCGGTGCGCAGGGTGCGGACGAGGTAGGACAGCAGGTGCCGGGTGGAGGCGTCCGCCCAGTGCAGGTCCTCCAGTGCGAGGACTACGGTGCGGTCGGCGGCGAGGCGCTCCAGGAGGCGGGCGGTGAGTTCGAAGAGCCGCGCCATGCCCTCCTCGCCGTGCCGTCCGCCCGGCGCCTCCGCCCGCGCGGGCGCGTCGCACAGTTCGGGCAGCAGCCGGGCCAGTTCCTCCTCCTGGCCGCTCGCGGCGGCCGCGAACGCCTCGGGGAGCTGGTGGCGCAGCGTGCGCAGCGCTCCGGAGAACGGGGCGAAGGGCAGGCCGTCGGCGCCGATCTCCACGCAGCCGCCGACCGCGACGACCGCGCCGTCGGCGAGCGCGGCGGCCGTGAACTCCTCGATGAGCCGGGTCTTGCCGACGCCCGCCTCCCCGCCGAGCAGCAGGGCCTGCGGCTCGCCCTCCCGAGTCGAGGCGGCTTGGGCGAGCGCGTCGTGCAACGCGCGCAGTTCGTCGGCCCGGCCGACGAAGACGGGGCTCACTGACCTGGTCTCCACAGCGGTGAGCATCGCACAGACCTGCGCTTTCGCGGCACCGGGCGGATCGGTGGGGCGACCGGAGGCACGGCCGGTGGACGGGGTTCCGGGGGTCGCGCGGGGGATCTCACCGGTCCTCCTACCGCCTTCCCCGGGGGGCCGCTCATAGGGCGGGACCGGGGCGCCGTGGGGCGCCCCGGTCCCGGGTGCGTGGCCGCCGCTGGGTGGCAGCCGGTGGGCGGGCCTCACGCCGCGCGCGTGTAGCGGTCGGCGGGGCCGTCCGTCGGGCGGGGCGTGCCGGTGCGGGCGTCGGCCATGCGGGCCAGAGCCTCGTCGCGGCCGTGCGCGGCCTTGAGGGCCTTCAGGGCCTGGCGTACGAGGCTGTGGCGGGCGGCGGCGCGGGCCAGTTCGGCGGTGCGGAGCTGGTGCAGTTCGTACTCGAACATCGGGTCCCCCTGGGGTGTGGTGCGCTGGTTCTTCGATGCGTCCACTGTCGTTTCCCAGGAGGGTGGGGCGCATCGGGAGGGTGCCGCATCTTGGGGGGCGGGGAGGGCCTTAGGCGGGGGCGGGGGTGCCGATCCCCCCGCCCCCGCCTAAGGCCCTCCCCGGAACCAGGGGCTCCGCGCCTCGGTCCGCGAACGCCGGACGGGCTCAGCCGGGCAAGCTCAGCAGTACGTCCGCGTACTTCAGGGCCGCGAGGACGAGGCCGATCACTCCGAGGGCCACGCCCGCCCACGCCACCGACTTGATCCAGGGCGCCTGGACCCGCCGCGGGTCGCCGAACGCGGGGCGCAGCAGCACGCCCGCGCCGACCACCAGCGCCGCGAGTGCGAACAGGCCGCCGACCAGCGCCGTGGCCTTCCAGGAGTCCCCGTACACCTCCTGCATCCGTCGCGCGACGCTCGCGCTCTGCGAGGTTTCGAGCTGGCCGATCACGGACTCACGCGCGGACGCGATGGTTCCGACCCAGCCGCCGGTGAGCCCGACCACGCCGAGCCCTGCGGCCACGACGGCCCCGGCGCCCTGCCCGACCCCGTCGGACCTCACCGGCTCCGACGCCACCGCCCCGGGCCCGTCGGCATCCGGCTCAGCGGCGGCTTCGGTGCCGGGATCCGTGCCGGTGCCGGTGTCGGTGCCGGTGTCCGTACCCGTATCCGTGTCGGTGGCAGTCCTCGTTCCCATGCCTGAGCACCGTACGGACGGAGTCTGAGAGCCCCCTTAACGAGCCCCCTTAAGGAGCCCCCTCAACGAACCCCCTTAACGTGCTTGACTCGCGCCCGCGTCGGGCGCCCGGCTGGCGCGCCACTCCGGGGCGAGCACCGACCAGACCTCCATGTCGTGCCGGATCCCCTGCCAGGGGAAGCTCTCGCGCAGCACCCCGTCGCGGACGAAGCCCAGCCGCTTGGCCAGCTTCTTGCTGGGCTCGTTGCGCGAGGAGACCAGCCACTCCACGCGGTGCATGCCGCGCTGGTCGACCGCCCAGTCGATGAGGACGCGGCAGGCGGCGGTGACGAGGCCGCGGCCGGTGGCGGAGGGTTCGAGCCACACGCCGACCTCGCAGGTCTCCGCCGCGGTGTCGAAGATCCGGAAGAGCACGCCGCCGACGAGCGCGCCGTCGAGCCAGATGCCGTACAGGCGGCCGCTGTCGGAGGCCTGCTTGTCGGCGTACCTCTGGAGGACGTCCCGGGCCGCGTCGAGGCCCGCGGACGCGTTCGCGACCGCCGGTACCCAGGGCCCGGCGTACTCCGCGGCCCGGCCCGCGTGCTCCAGGAACTCCTCGGCCTGCCACGGCTCCAGGGGCCGCAGCTCGGCCCCCTCCCCCACCGGTATCGCGAACATCCCGCTCCCTCAGACGACTTGGACGGCTCAGACGACTTAGCTGACTCAGATGACTCAGACGACTCAGATGACTTGGTCGGCTGGACGGGCTCTAGCGCGCTAGACGCTCTTGAGCTCCTCCTGCTGCTGCGCGTCGGCCGCGGACGGCTCGCGCAGTGCGGGGATCTTCGCACGTGTCCGGCTTTCGGGCACCTCAATACTGATGCGGGGCAGCCAGCGGTCCAGGCGTCGCGGCAGCCACCAGTTGGCGCCGCCGAGCATGTGCATGAGGGCGGGGACGAGCAGGGTGCGCAGCACGAACGCGTCGAGGGCGACGGCCGCGGCGAGCGCGATGCCGAACATCGCGATGACCCGGTCGCCGCTGAGCACGAACGCCAGGAACACGGAGATCATGATGACGGCCGCCGAGTTGATCACGCGGCTGGTCTCGGCGAGGCCGACGCGTACGGCGACGCGGTTGTCGCCGGTCTCCAGCCACTCCTCGTACATCCTGCTGACCAGGAAGACCTGGTAGTCCATGGAGAGCCCGAAGAGCACCGAGACCATGATCACGGGGAGGAAGGGTTCGATGGGTCCGCCTCTGCCGAGGCCCATCAGTTCGCTGCCCCAGCCCCATTGGAAGACCGCCACCACGACCCCGAAGGCGGCGGTGACCGCGGCCACGTTCATCACGGCGGCCTTCAGCGGGATGCCGACCGAGCGGAAGGCGAGCAGGAGCAGGACGCAGCCGAGGCCGATGACGACGCCCACGAACAGCGGCAGCTTGCCGACGATGATCTCGGCGAAGTCGTCGTAGCCCGCCGTGACGCCGCCGACGTGCACGTCGAGCGAGGTGCCGGTCTCGGCCCTGGGCAGGACGTCGCCGCGCAGCCGGTCGACGAGGTCGCTGGTCGCCTTCGACTGGGGCGAGGAGTCCGGGACGACGGTGAGGAACGCGGCGCCGCCGCCGTCGGCGTACGTCACGGGGCTCACGGAGGCGACGCCCGGGGTGGTCCTGAGGGTCTCGTCGAGGCCCGTGAGGGCGAGCCGGTCCTGGGCGCCGCCGACCTTGGTGACGAGGGTGAGGGGGCCGTTGACGCCGGGGCCGAAGCCGTCGGCGAGCAGGTCGTAGGCCTGCCGGGTGGTGGCGCTCGCCGGGTTGTTGCCCTGGTCGGAGGTGCCGAGGCGCAGGGAGAGCGTGGGCAGCGCGAGCAGGGCGATGACCACGACGGCGACGGCGCCGAGCAGCTTCGGGTGCCGCTCCACGAACGCCGACCAGCGGGCGGCGAGGCCGGTGGGCACCTCGGGCTCGGGGCCGCGCTCGGCGAGGCCGCGCCGCTCGCGGCGGCTGAGGGCGCGCGGCCCTATGAAGGACAGCAGGGCGGGCAGCAGTGTCACGGACGCCGCGACCGTGAGGAGCACGGTCAGCGAGGCGGCGATCGCGACGCCGTTGAGGAAGCTCAGGCGCAGGATCAGCATGCCGAGCAGGGCGATGCAGACGGTGGCGCCCGCGAAGACGACGGCACGGCCGGTGGTGGCGACGGCCCGCTCGGCGGCGAGGCCGACGGGCAGGCCCTGTTTGAGGCCCTTGCGGTGCCGGGTGACGATGAACAGGGCGTAGTCGATGCCCACGCCGAGGCCGATGAGGGTGCCGAGCATCGGGGCGAAGTCGGCGACCGTCATGACGTGGCCGAGCAGCACGATGCCCGCGTACGCCGTGCCGACGGAGACGACGGCGGTGGCCAGCGGCAGCAGGGACGCGGCGAGGGAACCGAAGGCCAGGAAGAGGACGACGGCGGCCACGGCGAGCCCGACGACCTCGGCGGTCTTGGCGCTCTTGGACTCGGTGAGCCCGATGGCGCCGCCGCCGAGCGCCAGCTCCAGGTCCCCGCCCGCGTCGGCGGTCTCGGCGGCCTTGGCCGTCTCGACGACGGCCCGGGCGTCCGCCGGGTCCAGGGAGTCGAGGGAGGCGCGGAAGGTGACCGTGGCGTAGGCGGTGCGGTCGTCGTCGCTGATCCGGTCGGCGCCGCCCTCGTCGTAGGGGCTGGTGACGGAGGCCACGCCGGGCAGCTCGGCGATCTCGTCCAGGGTGTCCGTCATGGTCTGCTCGACGGCGGCGGAGCGGACGCTGCCCTCGGGGCCGGTGTGCCAGACGACGGTGTCGCTGTCCCCGCCCTGGTCGGGGAAGGCACTGGCGAGCAGGCGCGTGGCGCGGTCGGACTCGGTGCCGGGGACCTCGTAGTCGTTGGAGTACGCCGATCCGGCGGTCGCGGCGGCGGCCGCGGTGGCGCCGAGTGCGAGGAGCCAGAGCAGTACGACGACGAGTCGGTGCCTGACGCACCACCGGGCGAGTACTGCCACGGACTGGCTCCCTGGGTCATTCACGGATCTTCAGCGGGAACAGCCGGGAAGCGTCGGGGTGGCCCGTAAAGAACACGTCTACTACTGGAACTACTACTTGATCCGCATGGGCCGGTAAAGATCATGTCGCCACTTGTGCGACGACATGACCGGGATGGGCCATGCGCAGCCACTCTGACAGCCTCCGGAGATCCTTAGTCCGTTTCGTGGCCATCCTCACAGCAGGCACGGTCGTACTCACCCGGCGCACACGGCGCCCGGAGGCCGGGCACACGCAGAGCGGGGGCGCACAGGTCTCACCTGTGCGCCCCCGTATCGCGGGCATCGAGCGGCAGGGCTCAGCCCGACACGCTCGCGCGGCCGTTCTCGATGTGCCCCATCAGGCGCCGCCGGAAGTCGCCGTCGCCCGCCGCCGTCACCTCGATGTCGTACCAGCCGTGCTCCTCGCCCGTCCGCCAGGCGATGGTGCGGCTGCTGCCCGCCCGCACCCGCACGGTCCGGCCGCGCCGCCGGGCGTCCGCCTCGTCCACGTACCCGAGCGGCCTGACGGTGAAGACCAGCGGCTTCGCGCCCCGGTTGGCCAGCGTCAGATGCAGCTCGCGCCCCGTGATCGCCGAGGCGAGCGCAGCGGTCCCGGCCCGTCGGCCCGCGAACTCGCGGCGGAAGCCGTTCGGCCCCGTGACCGTGAACCGGTACGCGTCGCCCTTCAGCGGCACCGACCAGCGGCCCTCGTGCCGGACGTCCTGGTGCTGCGGAATCGCGTACTCCCCGGCGTACGGGTAGAGCGCGAAGTGCGCGCTGCGCCGTCCGCCGTTGCGCAGCCGCACCGTGAGCGTGCCGTCCTTGGCGGGCCGGGCGTCGGCGTCCGGCTGATACGGCAGCGGGCGCGCCCGGCGCACGCCCGGCTCCTGGCTCGGCATGGACTGCTTCAGCGGGGGCCGCGGCTGCCAGCGCCCGCTGAAGGGCGGGATGGCGCCGGGCCGCTCGACCTCGGGCTGGCGGTGGCCGCGGTGGAAGTCGAAGGCGCTGGTCAGGTCTCCGGCGACCTGGCGGCGCCAGGCGCTGATGTTGGGCTCGCGCACGCCGGTCCACTGCTCCAGGAAGCGCACCACGGAGGTGTGGTCGAAGACCTCGGAGCAGACGTAGCCGCCGACGGTCCACGGGGACACCACCAGCATCGGCACGCGCGCGCCGAGCCCGGTGGGCAGCCCCTGCCAGCGCTCCTCCGTGTTGTCGGGGGCGGGCACGGGCGGCGGCACGTGGTCGAAGAAGCCGTCGTTCTCGTCGTAGTTGATGAAGACGGCCGTGCGGCGCCACACGTGCGGGTGCGAGGCGAGCGCGTCGAGCACCTTGTAGACGATGGTGGCGCTGTGGACGGGCGACGACACCGACGGGTGCTCGGAGTCGAGCGCCGAGGGCACCAGATAGCTGACCGCGGGCAGCGTGCCCTTGGCGACGTCCTTCGCGAACTCCTCGGCGAGCGTGCCGGTCGGCACGCGCCTGAGCCCCCGCTCGAACAGCGACCGCTCCCGCCTGCTCAGCGTCCCGACGCCCTCCTCCAGGGCGGCGAACAGCTTGCCCCGCTCCGCCTCGTCCCTGGCGTCGCGGACCTTGGCGTAGAAGGCCTCCATGAACGTGTACGGCGTCCTGGCCAGGGCCTTGCGCGCGATGGCCTTGAAGGTGGTGAAGAACTCGATCTGGTTGTCGGTGAAGTTCTCCCACTCCGTGTACGTCCGCCAGCTGATCCCCGCCTTCTCCAAGCGCTCGGCGTAGGTGCCCCAGCCGTAGCCGGGGTGGCGGCCCTCGTCGTAGGCGTCGTTGTCGACGGCGCGCTTCCCGCTGGCCTCGAAGCCGGTCTTGCCGCTCCACAGGTGGTTGCGGTTGGGGCTGGTGGAGGTGTGGATGGAGGAGTGGTAGGCGTCGCAGACGGTGAAGGTGTCGGCGAGTTCGTAGTGCAGCGGGATGTCCTCGCGCGTGTAGTACGCCATCGTGGCGGCCGTCTTGGCCGTGATCCAGCCGTCCATCCAGCCGTCGCGCCACGCTCTAGCACCGCCCGTCCAGGAGTGGTCGAGGGCGCCGATGTACTGGAGGTCCTTCTGCTGCGCGGCGGCGGCCTCGCGCACCGGGAACGGCAGCACGGTGCGCAGCGGTCCCGGCTGCTCGAAGACGCTCTTGCCGCTGGGCAGCTGGATGGCGTTGCGGTCGGAGAAGCCGCGCACGCCGCGCAGGGTGCCGAAGTAGTGGTCGAACGACCGGTTCTCCTGCATCAGGATCACCACGTGGTCGATGGCGCCGAGCCCGCCCGCGGGCGGCGCGTGCCCCGCCGCGACGGCCTCCTGGAGGGACGGCGGCAGGAAGGACCCCACCGCGGCAGCGCCAACCGCGCCCCCGCCGATCGCCATCAGCCGCCTGCGCGACAGCTCGGGGGCCTCCCGCTCGTGTGCGGCTCCACGCTGCTCTCCTGCCACGTCCCAACCTCCCAGTCATGCCCAATGGTTCTCCACCGATCCATTGAGGTACGGCCGGGACGCTATTCACTTCATGTGTCGAGGGGAAGGCCCCGGGACGGCCTTGAGGTGAATTGGCGTCAGGGTCAGAGCTTTGCGTGAGCCAGGGACCAAGGCGTGGACCCGCTTCGTCCGTTGACCCTGGAGGCGTCTGGCGGCACAGTGTCGCCCCGTCAACTTCATGTATCTGGGGGGACTTTGAACAGCACAGGCCACTACATCGGGCCGGACTCGGCCCCCGATCGCTACCGCCTGCTCAACTCCATCGGCCGGGGCGGCGAAGCCGTGCTCTACCGGGCGGAGATCCAGCTCGACGGGGCGCCGGAGACCGTGGTCGTCAAGGTGCTCGACTCCGGCACGACGCTCACGCCCGACCAGTTCGAACGGCTCAGTGCGAAGTGGAACGAGCAGGCGGAACTCCTGCGCTTCGTGGGGCGACCGGGCGTCGTCGGCGTGCGCGAGCACTTCGAGGGGCCTCCGATCCACGGCCTCGGCCAGTCCTCGACGGCCGCCGGACGGGCGCTCGTCCTGGTCATGAACCACGTCGACGGACTCGATCTGCGCGACTGGCGGGCCGAGCGGACCCTCGCCACCCACCAGGAGCGGCGCGAGGTCAGCCGCGCGCTTGAGCAGCTCGCCGACGTCCTCGACTGGCTGCACTCCGGCAGCGCCACCACCTCGGGCCGCCCCGTGATCCACGGCGACCTCTCCCCCGGCAACGTCATGGTGGACGCCCACGGCCAGGCCACGCTCGTCGACTTCGGGCTGAGCAAGCTGACGGCGGACCACGAGACGGCACAGGTCTGGTTCACGCCCGGGTACGCGGCCCCCGAGGTCTTCCAGGGCAAGCGCACCCCGAACACCGACCGGTACGCGTTCGGGGCGATCGCCTACTTCCTGCTCAGCGGGCAGGCGCCGCCCAGCACCCCGGAGCAGCTGCGCCTCGCCTACGGCCAGCTGCCGCAGGTCGCCGCCCTCGCCCCGGACCGCAGGGAGCAGGTCCTCGCGATCTGCGCGACGGACCCGGCGGGGCGGCCCGAGAGTCTGCGGGCGTGGGTGAAGGACATCCGGGACGTGGTGGTGTCGACGACGGCCGCACCCGGCACGGCCTCCGCACGGGACGCCGTGCCGCCGCCACCCGCGACGCTGCCGCCGCCCACGACGGTGACGGGCGCGGGCCCGGAGCCGGTGACGCAGGGGCCGCCGACGACGGTGACGGGGGCGGGAACCGGGGCTGGGGTTGAGGCGCCGTCGACCGCGGGTGCGGGGGTGCCGGAGCCCGACACGACGGGACCGTTCCGCCTGGCGCCGCCACCAGCGCCGACCTCACCCGCTCCCAGGAAGCCCCGCTCCACCCTGGTCCGCGTCCTGGCCGTCGCCCTCGCGGCCTCGCTGGGCGCGATCGGCGTACTGACGCTGGCGCTGGCGAACGACGACGACAAGAAGGGCGGGAAGGCCGCCCCCGGGCCCACCGTGACGGTGACCGAGAAGGCGAAGGACGACGGCGGCGACTCCGGGCAGGACGACGGCGGCTCCGCACCGTCCCCCGGGGACAGCACCGGCGCGTCCGCGGAGCCGGGGGACGTGGCGGCCGCGGACGAGCAGTCGCTCACGCAGCTCAGCCCCGTCGACGGCGATGACCGCCTGACGGTCAAGAGCGCCGCGATCGACAGCATCGACTACGACAACGCGCTGGTCAGCGCCCCGGACGAGTGCAGCGGCTACGCCGAGTACAACCTGGACCGGTCCTGGTCGAAGCTCGACCTCGTCGCGGGCATCGAGGACAACTCCAAGGACTACTCCGCGCGGCTCGACATCAAGATCGACGGGAAGTCGCTCTTCGGCGGCAAGGTCGACCTGCTGGCCGGGCCGAAGAAGCTGTCCCTCAACGTCAAGAACGGGCTGCGCCTGAGCATCTCGTACGCCGACCTGAACGGAAACTGCGACGTCGGCGTGGTCGCCCTGGGCAAACCCACGCTCAAGAAGTAGCCCCGGGCACGCGAAGGGGCGCCGCACCCGGCGGTGCGGCGCCCCGACTCCGTTCCGGCGGAGGCGTCAGCCCTCGCTGACCCCGAGCTTCTCCAGGATCAGCTCCTTGACGCGGGCCGCGTCGGCCTGGCCTCGGGTGGCCTTCATGACCGCGCCGACCAGGGCGCCCGCCGCGGCCACCTTGCCGCCGCGGATCTTGTCCGCGATGGCCGGGTTCCCGGCGATGGCCTCGTCCACGGCCGTGGACAGCGCGCCCTCGTCGGAGACGACCTTCAGGCCGCGCTTCTCGACGACCTGGTCCGGGTCGCCCTCGCCCTTGAGCACGCCGTCGATGACCTGGCGGGCCAGCTTGTCGTTCAGGTCGCCGGAGGCGACGAGCGCGCAGACCCGGGCGACCTGCGCCGGGGTGATGGCCAGCTCCTCCAGGGCCACGCCCGACTCGTTGGCGTTGCGGGACAGCTCGCCCATCCACCACTTGCGGGCCTGGTCGGCCGGGGCGCCCGCCTCGGTCGTGGCGACGATCAGGTCGACCGCGCCCGCGTTGAGGATCGACTGCATGTCGTGGGCGGAGATCCCCCACTCCTCGCGCAGCCGGTTGCGGCGCACGCGCGGCAGCTCGGGCAGGGTGGCCCGCAGCTCCTCGACCCACTCGCGGGACGGGGCCACCGGCACCAGGTCCGGCTCCGGGAAGTAGCGGTAGTCCTCGGCCTCCTCCTTCACGCGGCCCGACGTCGTCGAACCGTCGTCCTCGTGGAAGTGCCGGGTCTCCTGGACGATCGTGCCGCCGGAGGACAGCACGGCCGCGTGCCGCTGGATCTCGTAGCGCGCGGCGCGCTCCACGGACCGCAGCGAGTTGACGTTCTTCGTCTCCGAGCGCGTGCCGAACTTGTCCTGGCCGTGCGGGCGCAGCGAGAGGTTCACGTCGCAGCGCATCTGGCCCTGCTCCATGCGGGCCTCGGAGACGCCGAGCGCCTTGATCAGCTCGCGCAGCTCGGCGACGTACGCCTTGGCGACCTCGGGGGCGCGCTCCCCGGCACCGACGATCGGCTTGGTGACGATCTCGATGAGGGGGATGCCCGCGCGGTTGTAGTCGAGCAGGGAGTGGGACGCGCCGTGGATGCGGCCCGTGGCGCCGCCCACGTGCGTGGACTTGCCGGTGTCCTCCTCCATGTGGGCGCGCTCGATCTCCACGCGGAAGATGTCGCCGTCCTCCAGCTGGACGTCCAGATAGCCGTTGAAGGCGATCGGCTCGTCGTACTGGGAGGTCTGGAAGTTCTTCGGCATGTCCGGATAGAAGTAGTTCTTCCGGGCGAAGCGGCACCAGTCGGCGATCTCGCAGTGCAGCGCCAGACCGATCTTGATCGCGGACTCGACGCCGACGGCGTTGACCACCGGCAGGGCGCCGGGCAGGCCGAGGCAGGTCGGGCAGGTCTGCGAGTTGGCGTCCTGCTTCAGCTCGGTGGAGCAGCCGCAGAACATCTTCGTCTTGGTGCCGAGCTCGACGTGGACCTCAAGGCCCATGACGGGGTCGTACGACGCGAGCGCGTCCTCGTACGACAGCAGCTCGGGGGTGGTCGTGGCAGTCACGGTGTGGGGAACTTCCTTCTCAGCCGAGCAGTACGTCGTCGTCGCCGATGCGCTTCAGCTCACGCACCAGGATGGCGATGCCCGTGACGATGGCGGCCGCGGAGACGACGGCGTCCACGAGCTGGAGCGTGTCGTGCTCGGCGCGCGCCTTCCTGACCTGCTTGAGCGTGCTCAGCGCACCGAAGGCGGTGGTGCCGATGGACAGATACGTGCCGGTCTTGGACTTCTTGAAGCCCTTGGCCTTGCTCAGTGCCTTGCTCACAGCGACGGTGCCTCCTCCAGGAGCGGGTGACCCCACTTTTCCACGAAGGCGGCCTCGACGGCGGCGCCCACCTTGTACAGGCGGTCGTCCTTCAGGGCGGGGGCGATGATCTGAAGCCCGACCGGAAGGCCGTCCTCCGGCGCGAGGCCGCAGGGCAGCGACATGGCGGCGTTGCCCGCCAGGTTCGTCGGGATCGTGCACAGGTCGGCCAGGTACATCGCCATCGGGTCGTCGGCGCGCTCGCCGATCGGGAAGGCGGTGGTCGGCGTGGTCGGCGACACGATCACGTCGACCTGCTCGAAGGCCTTCTCGAAGTCGCGCGTGATCAGCGTGCGGACCTTCTGCGCGGAGCCGTAGTACGCGTCGTAGTAGCCGGAGCTGAGCGCGTACGTGCCGAGCATGACGCGGCGCTTGACCTCGTCGCCGAAACCGGCCTCGCGGGTCAGCGCGGTGACCTCCTCGGCGGACCTGGTGCCGTCGTCGCCGACGCGCAGGCCGTAGCGCATGGCGTCGAAGCGGGCCAGGTTCGAGGAGCACTCGGAGGGCGCGATCAGGTAGTACGCCGAAAGGGCCAGGTCGAAGGACGGGCAGTCCAGCTCCACGACCTCGGCGCCCAGGGACTTCAGCAGCTCGACGGACTCGTCGAAGCGCTGGAGCACGCCCGCCTGGTAGCCCTCGCCGCGGAACTGCTTGACGACGCCGACGCGCATGCCCGTCACGCTGCCGTTGCGGGCGGCCTCGACGACCGGCGGGACCGGGGCGTCGATGGACGTGGAGTCCAGCGGGTCGTGCCCGGCGATGGCCTCGTGCAGCAGCGCCGCGTCCAGGACCGTGCGGGCGCAGGGGCCGCCCTGGTCCAGGGAGCTGGAGAACGCCACCATGCCGTAGCGGGAGACGCCGCCGTACGTCGGCTTGACGCCGACCGTGCCGGTGACGGCCGCGGGCTGGCGGATGGAGCCGCCGGTGTCGGTGCCGATGGCCAGCGGCGCCTCGTACGCGGCGAGCGCGGCGGAGGAGCCGCCGCCGGAGCCGCCGGGGATCTTCGTCAGGTCCCAGGGGTTGCCCGTCGGGCCGTACGCGCTGTTCTCCGTGCTGGACCCCATGGCGAACTCGTCCATGTTGGTCTTGCCGAGGATGACGACGTCGGCGGCCTTGAGCTTCTTGGTGAGCGTGGCGTCGTACGGCGGGATCCAGCCTTCGAGGATCTTCGAGCCGACCGTGGTCGGGATGCCCTCGGTGGTGAAGATGTCCTTCAGCGCCAGCGGCACACCGGCCAGCGGGCCGAGCTTCTCGCCCTTGGCACGCTTCTCGTCCACGGCGCGGGCCTGCGCGAGCGCGCCCTCGCGGTCCACGTGCAGGAACGCGTGCACCTTCTCGTCGACGGCGTCGATGCGGGCCAGGTGGGCCTCGGTCACCTCGACGGCGGTCAGCTCGCCGGAGGCGATCCTCGCCGCGATCTCGGCGGCGGTGAGCTTGATGATGTCCGTCATGGTCGGTTAGTCCTCCCCCAGGATCTGCGGCACCTTGAAACGCTGCTGCTCCTGGGCCGGGGCGCCCGAGAGCGCCTGCTCGGGGGTGAGCGACGGACGGACCTCGTCCGCGCGCATGACGTTCGTCAGCGGCAGCGGGTGCGAGGTCGGCGGTACGTCTTGGTCGGCGACCTCCGAGACGCGGGCGACCGCGCCGATGATGTCGTCGAGCTGTCCGGCGAAGTGGTCGAGCTCTTCCGCCTTCAACTCCAGACGTGCTAGGCGGGCGAGGTGGGCGACCTCCTCGCGCGTGATGCCAGGCATGCAGCGATCCTCTGGGGTGAGCGTGATGGATTTGGGGTCAATCCTATGGGGCGGCCACGGGTGCCCCTAACTGGCGTGGGCGCCCGGCACTGCTTGGTTGGCGCTCCGCGCCTCGTCCTCACACGCCGGACGGGCTGAAACTCTGCCGCACCGGCAGAATCCAGCCCAGCCCGCGACGATCCAGCCCGTCCGGCGTTTGAGGACGAGGCCGCCAGGCCGATCACCTGCGGCCCCCCCCCCCCCCCCCCCCCCCGCGAGGGCACCGGCGGTACGACGATTCGGCCAGGTGGTGTGCGGATCGTCCGCGCGCCCGGTGCGCTGCCGGGGCGCCCCGGCACGCGCCCCCGAGCATGCCCGCATGCACCCCCGATTCCCCCGTCACGCCGTACTCGCCCTCGGCGCCACCACCCTCGCCGTGTCCCTCTGGGCCTGGTGGACCCTGGTGACGGACCCCACGTACGCCGCATACCGCAGCCCGGCCGATCTGAGCGTCTACCTCGACGCCTCCGACGCCCCGGAGCACGAGCTGTACACCGGGAAGTTCGGCATCCACGGCCTGCCCTACCTCTACCCCCCGTTCGCCCTGCTGCCGTTCCGCGCACTCGGCGGCCTCGATCTGACCGCCGCGTTCCGCGTCGTGGCGGCGGTGTCGATCGCCGCGCTCGCCCTCGCGGCGTGGGCGTCCGCGCGCCTTGCCGGGCGGCGCCCCGGCGCGGCCACCGCGGGCTGCGCGCTCGCCGTCTGCGGGGCGGCGCTGTGGACCGAGCCGATCCTCCAGAACCTGGACTTCGGCCAGGTGAACCTGGTCCTGCTCGCGCTCGTGATCACCGACCTGGCCACACCCGACCGGCGCCCCTGGAAGGGCGTGGGCGTCGGCCTCGCGGCGGGCCTGAAGCTCACCCCCGCCCTGTTCATCGTGTATCTGCTGGTCACCCGGCGCTACCGGGCCGCCGCGGTCGCCACGGCGGCCTTCGCCGGTACCGTCCTTACCGGCTGGGCGGCCCTCCCCCAGGCGTCGGCGGACTTCTGGGGCGGCGCCTTCGCGGGCAGCCCGGGCGGCCGCGAGTACCTGGCCAACCAGTCCCTCAACGGCGTCTTCGTCCGCTTCGGGCAGGGCGCCGAGGGCATCGGCGGGCCCTGGTGGGGCGCGCTGTGCGGGCTCCTGGTGGTGGCGGGGCTCGGCGCGGCGGCGGTGGCGTCGCGGCGCGGCCGGGAGCTGGTCGCGGTCTGCGTGGTGGGGGTGCTGACCCTGGTGTGCTCGCCGCTGTCGTGGACCCACCACTGGGTGTGGATCGCGCCGGTGCTCGTCCTCGCGGGCGACGCGGCGCTGCGGCAGCGCACGGCTCGGGCGTGGCTGTGGACGGGTGGCCTGTTCGCGCTGTTCGCCGCGTGGCCGATCCGCATCGACGGCTTCGGCACCTGGGACCCGTCCCGCCCCCTGCTCCCGTACGGAATCCTCTGGTACGTCCCCCACTGGCACCGCGAACTGGACTGGGACCCCTTCCACGCGGTCGTCGGCAACTTCTACGTGTGGCTGGGGGTGGGCTTCATCGCCTGGGCGACGTGGACGTTCCGTACGCGGACGGCCCGTCCGGCGTTCGAGGACGAGCCGCGTCTGAAAGCCCGTCCGGCGTTTGAGGACGAGCCGCGAAGCGGCAATCAGGGGAAAGGGGCGAAGCCCCATCCGAACCGGCGGGGCCCGGGGCGCCAGCCCCGGTGGAGGGGCGGGCGGGCGGGGAGAAAAGGCCCCCGCCTAGGGAAGCCCACCGCCCAGGGCAGGCCCCCGCCCAGGCCAGGCGCAGCCTAGGGCACCGCCCGCGTGGGCGACGACGCGGTGGACCCGGGCGCCGCCGGGTCCACGGCCCGCCGCGCGCCCCCCTCACCCCGCGCCCGCAGCCACGCGGTGGTCTCGCTGGGCGGCATCGCCGCGGCCACCAGCCACCCCTGCACGGCGTCGCAGCCGAGGTCCCGCAGCCGCTCCCAGGTCTCGTCGTCCTCGACGCCCTCCGCGACGACGAGCAGGCCGAGGGAGTGCGCGAGGTCGACCGTGCAGCGCACGATCTCGGCGTCCTCGGTGTCGACGGCAAGCCGGGCCACGAAGGACCGGTCGATCTTCAGCTCGCTCACCGGCAGGCGGCGCAGGTGCACCAGCGACGAGTAGCCCGTGCCGAAGTCGTCCAGGGACATCTTCACGCCGTGCCCGGTGAGACCGGCCAGCGTGTCGGCGGCGCGCTGCGGGTCCTCCAGGAGAACGTGCTCCGTTATCTCCAACTGGAGGGCGCCCGCGGGCACCCCGTGCCGGGCCAGGCGCGCGGCGACGGCGCCCGCGAAGCCGGGGGTGTGCACATCGCGCGGGGACACGTTCACCGCGACGGGGACGTTCAGGCCCTGGGAACGCCACCTCGCGACCTGGGCGAGGGCCGACTCCAGGACGTACTCCGTGAGGTGCGGCATCAGGCCGGACGACTCGGCGATGGCGATGAACTCGTCCGGCGGGACCTTGCCGCGCTCCGGGTGCACCCAGCGCACCAGCGCCTCAAGGCCCGCGACCTCGCCGTCGAAGCGGACCTTCGGCTGGTAGTGCAGCTCCACGTCGCCCGCGTCCAGGGCGCGCCGCAGATCGCCCAACAGGCCGAGCCGGTCAGGGGTGTTGGAGTCGCGCTTGGACTCGTACACCTCCACGCCCGTGCGGTCCCGCTTGGCCTGGTACATCGCCACGTCCGCGCGGCGAAGGAGTCCCTCCGCGTCGAGCGCGTGGTCGGGGAAGACGGCGAGTCCGGCGCTGGCCTCCAGGACCAGCGTGAGCCCGTCCAGGTCGAGGGGGGAGCCGAGCGCGGCGACGAGCTGGCGGGCGACGCGCTGCGCGGACGTGGTGGAGTCGGCGACGGGCAGCAGGACGGCGAACTCGTCGCCGCCGAGCCGGGCCGCCTCCGCGCCGCGCGGCAGCGCGAGCCGCAGCCGGTCGGCGATCTGGAGCAGCAGCCGGTCACCGGCGAGGTGCCCCAGGGTGTCGTTGACCGAGCGGAAGCGGTCCATGTCGATCAGCATCAGGGCGGAGCGGGCGCCGATCCGCTCGGCGTCGTCGAGGGCCGTCCAGGTGCGCTCCAGGAGCCACTGCCGGTTGGGCAGTCCGGTGAGCGGGTCGCGCAGCTGCTCCTCGGCTCTGGCCCGGGCGATCCACAGCGTCGAGTCGAGGGCGACCAGCGGGATCGTGAACAGCGGCAGCAGCAGCGGCAGCGAGGTGGCGACGACGCAGATGAGCGGGGCGATGCCGAGCAGGGCCACGCCGAGGAGGCCCTGGCGGACCAGGGCGGTGCGGGTGACCGTGGGCAGGGCGCCGGTGCGCGGGGCGTGCACGTACCACAGCAGGACGCGGGTGACGGCCAGGTACGCGACGGCGACCAGGGCCACCTCCGGGGCCGTGTACAGGTCCCAACTCTCGGGATTCCAGGGGGAGTCGGCGGCCGGGGCCGTGCCGAACGCGGCCAGGGTGAGCGCGCCCGCGCCGATGCCGAGGATGTCGACCGCGCCGTGCAGCACGCCCTGGCGCCAGCGGTGGCGGCGGGCGACGCCGACGAGGACGACGACGGTGAGGCTGACCATGCCCGCGGGCATCCAGCCGTACAGGAGCAGCACCGCGACGGTCAGCGCGCCGCCGGAGCCGGTGCCGCCCCACCAGCGGTCCCGGCCGAGCGCGACCAGGTGACCGACGATCAGTCCGGTCAGGATGGCGAACGACCAGCCGACCGTGCCGGACGGGAACAGCGGGTGGCCGCCGGTGAAGGCGTGGAAGAAGCCGGTGCCGAGGGCGACGGCGGCGGCCGTGACGACCGCAGCGGGCAGCAGCGGCCAGCCGCCGCGCCCCGCGGGCTCGCTCCCGCCGACGTCCGGCCCTTCCGGCTCGGGGCCGCGCCCGGGGCGCCACCGCGCGCGCCGCCCGGCCGGGGCACCCGGCGTCCCGGGCGCCGCGCCTCTGCCTCCAGCGCCGCCCGCGCCGACCGTGCTTCCAGTGCCTCCCGCACCGCCGACGCTTCCCGCGCCTCCCGTGAAGGCCGCGTTTCCCGCACCCGCTCCGGTCCCGCCGCCTCCCTTCCTCGCGCCACGCGCGGAAGCCGCGCTCCCGGCCCCACTCACCGCACTCCGTCGTGCGTCCTCGGCACTCGCCGTCACACCAGCCTCCGCCGGGCCTCCGGTTGTCTGACCTCCAGCTCCCCGCCCGGACGTGTGCCGTCCGCTCTGCTCCGGTCCCTCACCAAGTGCCCTACCCGCTATGACCGTTGCTCCCCCCGAGGGGCGCCACCTGGGCCGGAAACACCCGTTCCGCAGCCGGGAGAGCCCCCCAGGGACGCCGGGGGGACCTCGTCGAGTGCGCCGCCCGCGGTGGTCCAGGCGCGGTCGCGGGGGCGGATCGGGGGAGCCCGCCGAGCCGCTCGCCAGGCTGTTCGACCCGGTCGTCACCGGCGGCTTCGGCGCCACCCGCGTCCCTGGTCTCCCGTGCGGCACGGCGGCCCCGCCAGGCGCCGAGTCCGCGCCGCAGGCACGACCGCAGCCATGAGTCCGGGGCGACGCTCTCGGTCGGTTCCATTCCCGTCCCTCTCACAGCCGGCGGTGCCCACGCCACGCGGATCAAGTCCTAGACAGCCGCGTCCGAAAACCTTTCCCCGCTCTCCGTGAGTGGGGGACACCCCGTCCGCAGCGGGGCACGGCAGGCGCACACCTCAACAGTAGGCCGCAGAAGGCTTCCACGGGCAGCGGTCGTCTACGGTTGCCCGAATGCGACCCGGCCACCCGTATGCATCTGGTATGCGCTGAACGGGTGGCCTTCAACCGCTATTCTTCGGTCGGAAGTGCGCGTTCCCGAGCGGCGTCCGCGCCCTCTTCGAGCAGGACCGCGAACCCGTCCTCATCGAGAACCGGCACCTTCAGTTGCATGGCCTTGTCGTACTTCGAGCCGGGGTTCTCCCCCACAACGACGAACGCCGTCTTCTTGGAAACGGAACCGGTGACTTTCGCTCCGCGGCTCTGGAGGGCTTCTTTCGCGCCGTCCCGCGTGTGGTCCTTGAGCGTTCCCGTCACGACGACGGTGAGCCCTTCGAGGGGGCGGGGGCCCTGGTCCTCGTCGCCGCCCTCTTCCTCCATCCGGACGCCCGCGGCCCGCCACTTGCGGATGATCTCGCGGTGCCAGTCCTCGGTGAACCACTGCTTCAGGGACGCGGCAATGGTCGGCCCGACGCCCTCGACGGCGGCCAGCTCCTCCTCCGTGGCCTGCTCGATGCGGTCGATGGAGCGGAACTCGCGGGCCAGCGCCTCGGCCGCGACCGGGCCGACGTGCCGGATGGACAGGCCGGTGAGGACGCGGGCGAGGGGGCGCTCCTTGGCGGCGGCGATGTTCTCCAGCATCGCGAGCGCGTTCTTCCGGGCGCCGCCCTCCTGGTTGGCGAAGACCGTGGCGATCTTCTCCTCGCCGGTCTCCGGGTCGCGCTTGGGCAGGCCGCTGTCCTGGTCGAGGACGTACGCCTTGATCGGCAGGAGCTGGTCGATGGTGAGGTCGAACAGGTCGCCCTCGTCGGTCAGCGGCGGCGTGGCGGGCTCCAGGGGCTTGGTGAGGGCCGCCGCGGCCACATAGCCGAAGTGCTCGATGTCGAAGCTCTTGCGGCCCGCCAGGTAGAACAGGCGCTCGCGCAGCTGGGCCGGGCAGGTGCGGGCGTTCGGGCAGCGCAGGTCGATGTCGCCCTCCTTCATCGGGCGCAGCGCCGTACCGCACTCGGGGCACTCGGCGGGCATGACGAACTCCCGCTCGCTGCCGTCGCGCAGGTCGACGACCGGGCCGAGGATCTCCGGGATGACGTCGCCCGCCTTGCGGATCACGACCGTGTCGCCGATGAGGACGCCCTTGGCCCTGACCACGTCCTGGTTGTGCAGCGTGGCGAACTCGACCTCCGAGCCCGCGACGGTGACGGGCTCGACCTGCGCGTAGGGGGTGACGCGGCCGGTGCGGCCGACGCCGACGCGGATGTCGATCAGCTTGGTGTTGACCTCCTCCGGCGCGTACTTCCACGCGATGGCCCAGCGCGGGGCGCGGGAGGTGGAGCCGAGGCGGCCCTGGAGGGGGATCTCGTCGAGCTTGACGACGACGCCGTCGATCTCGTGCTCCACGGAGTGGCGGTTCTCGCCGTAGTACGCGATGAAGTCGCGGACGCCGTCGAGGTCGTCGACGACCTTGCTGTGCGTGGTCGTGGGCAGGCCCCACTCGCGCAGGAGGCCGTACGCCTGGGAGAGGCAGTCGATGTCGAAGCCCTCGCGGGCGCCGATGCCGTGCACCACCATGTGCAGCGGGCGCGTGGCCGTGATGCGGGGGTCCTTCTGGCGGAGCGAGCCCGCCGCCGCGTTGCGCGGGTTGGCGAAGGGCTTGTCGCCCGCCGCGACCAGGCGCGCGTTCAGCTCCTCGAACTTCTCCATGGGGAAGAAGACCTCGCCGCGGATCTCCACGAGCGCGGGAATCCGGTCGCCCTTGAGGCGGTCGGGGATGTCGGCGATGGTGCGGACGTTCGGCGTGATGTCCTCGCCGGTGCGGCCGTCGCCGCGGGTGGCGGCGCGGGTGAGCTTGCCGTGCTCGTACGTGAGGTTCACCGCGAGGCCGTCGATCTTCAGCTCGCACAGGAAGTGGTACGCGCTGGTGCCGACCTCCTTGGCGACGCGGTCGGCCCAGGCGGCCAGCTCCTCGTCGTCGAAGGCGTTGTCGAGCGACAGCATGCGCTCGCGGTGCTGGACGGCGGTGAACTCCGTTTCGTACGACCCCGCGACCTTCTGGGTGGGCGAGTCCGGCGTGCGCAGCTCCGGGTGCTCGTCCTCCAGGGCCTCCAGCGAGCGCAGGAGCCGGTCGAACTCGGCGTCGCTGATGACCGGCTGGTCCTTCACGTAGTACCGGAAGCGGTGCTCCTCGATGCGCTCGGCCAGCTCGGCATGCTGCTCGCGTGCCCGTGCGGGCACCGTGCCTTCCTGTTCGACAGCCACCGTCTCGTCCTCCCGTTGCCTTCAGACCCAGTTACTCAGGGTTGTCCGCGAGTGATCGTGCCGCGCGGGCGCAGTGCGCGAGCGCCGCGCGGGCATATGCGGGCGAAGCGCCCGCGAGTCCGCACGACGGCGTGACCGTGACCGACTCCGCGAGCGACCCCGGATTCAGCCCCAGCCTGCGCCACAGCTTCCTGACACCCATGACGCTACCGGCAGGGTCTGACAACGGGCCGTCCGTGCCCGGCACGACACCGGCGAACAGCCGTGTGCCGCCCTCGACGGCCTCGCCCAGCGTGTCGTCGTCACGCTCGGTGAGAAGCGCGAAGTCGAACGACAGGGCGTCGGCGCCCGCCCTGCGCAGCAGCGCGAACGGCACGTCGGGCGCGCACGAGTGCACGACGACCGGGCCGTCGTGGACGGCCATGACGTCGCGCAGCGCGCTCTCCACGAGCTGGCGGTCCACGGCCCGGTGGGTTCGGTACTCGCTGGCGGTCTTGATCCGCCCGCGCAGCACGGCGGTGAGCGAGGGCTCGTCGAGCTGGAGCACCGGGCGGGCGCCCGGCACGCGCCTGCGGACGTCCGCGAGGTGCGCCCGCAGCCCTTCGGCGAGGGATCCGGCGAGGTCCCGGCAGGCCCCGAGGTCGGAGACCATCGCCTCGCCGTTCTTCAGCTCCAGGGCGGCGGCGAGCGTCCAGGGGCCGACGGCCTGCACCTTCAGCGGGCCCTCGTACCCCTGGGTGAACTCCTCCAGGGCGTCGAGGTCCTCGCGCAGCCAGGACACCGCGCGCCGCGTGTCCCGCCCGGGCCGGTCGCCGACGCGCCAGCCGCTGGGCTCCACACGCGCGTACAGGTCGACGAGCAGCCCCGCCGTGCGCCCGATCATGTCGGCGCCGGGGCCGCGCGCGGGCAGCTCCGGGAGGAACGGCATGCCCTGGCCCGGCTCTTCGAAGGTGCCGGTGACGGTCTTGGCGCTCTCCCGGGCGTCGCCGCCGGGCAGGGACCCGACGCCGGTGGCCGCGCCCCAGGCGGGGCCGGTGTGGCCGGTGTGGCCGGTGTCCTCGGTGCTCACCGCCTCGCTCACCGCCCCGGCCGCACCGTCAGGTCGTTGACCTCCGCGTCGCGCGGCAGGTCGAGGGCCATCAGGATCGTCGTGGCCACCGACTCGGGGTCGATCCACTGCCCGGGGTCGTACTCCTTGCCCTCCTGCTGGTGCACCTTGACCTGCATGGGGCTGGCCGTGCGGCCGGGGTAGACGGAGGTGACGCGGACGCCGTTGCCGTGCTCCTCGTGGCGCAGGGCGTCGGCGAGGGCCTTCAGGCCATGCTTGGAGGCGGCGTACGCGGACCAGTCGGCGTGCGCGCGCAGGCCGGAGCCGGAGTTCACGAAGACCACGTGGCCCTGGGCGACGCGCAGCTGCGGCAGGAAGTGCCGGGTCAGCTCGGCGGGCGCGATCAGGTTCACGTTCAGCTGGTGGCGCCAGGACTTGGGGGTCAGCTCGCCCACGGGGCCGAGGTCGACGACGCCCGCGATGTGCAGCAGCGAGTCGACGCGGTCGGGGAGCGTCTGGTGCGAGAAGGCCCAGGACAGCTTGTCCGGGTCGTTCAGGTCGCCGACGAGGGTGCTGGCGCCGGGGAACTCGGCGGCGAGCTCCTTGGCGCGGGCGGCGTCCCGGGCGTGCAGGACGAGGGTGTCTCCGCGTGCGTGCAGCCTGCGGGCCACGGCCGCGCCGATGCCGGAGCCCGCGCCGGTGATCACATGTGTTGGCATGCGCTTATGGTCGCATTCCGGCCTGGGACGGCGTGCGGGTGGCGGGGGCCGCCGGGGGTGGGGGCCTCATTGCCGCTTCGCGGCTCGTCCTCAAACGCCGGACGGGCTCTTCCCTGCCGGGGCGGGCCGGGTTGGTCAGCGCGTGCCCATCGACTCCTCCAGGTACGCCAGGGCGCCGACCGGCTCCTCCGCGAAGAAGACCAGGTCGGTCAGGGGCACGGGGAGGAAGCCCTCGTCCTCCATGCGGCGGAACTGCTCCTTCAGGCCGTCGTAGAACCCCGCCGTGTTGAGCAGCACCACCGGCTTGGTGGTCCTGCCGTGCTTCTTCAGCTCCAGGATCTCCGTGGCCTCGTCCAGCGTGCCCGTGCCGCCGACCATGATGACGACCGCGTCGGCCTTCTCCAGGAGCAGCGCCTTGCGCTCGGCGAGGTCCTTGGCGATGACCATGTCGTCCACGCCGGGGCGGGCCTTGGCGGCGAGGAAGTCCACGGAGACGCCCATGAGGCGCCCGCCCGCCTCCTGCACGCCGTCGGCCACGACCTTCATCAGGCCGACGTCCGAGCCGCCCCACACCAGCGTGTGCCCGCCCTTGCCGAGCAGCTCGGCGAACTCGCGGGCGGGGCGGGTGTAGGTCTCGGACAGGTCGGCGGCGGAGAGGAAGACGCAGATTCTCATGCGGCCTACGGTACGTTCCGCCACTGACACTCCGGCGAGGAAGGGCCTGACCGTGAGCGAGGGACACCGGATCACCATCGAGCAGGACACCCGGCACGTGCGCGTGGTGCACGGCGGCGAGGTCATCGCGGAGAGCAGGCGCCCCCTGGTGCTGCGCGAGACGGGCTGCCCGGTGCGCTACTACCTGCCGCCCGAGGACGTCCGCACCGACGTCCTGACGCCGTCCGGCACGCATACGTACTGCCCCTTCAAGGGCACGGCCTCCTACTGGTCGCTGCCGGGCGGGGACGGCCGGGGGGACGAGGTGTGGGCGTACCCGGACCCGAAGCCCGAAGTGGCGCAGATCAAGGACCACCTGTGCTTCTACGGAGTGGAGGTGGTCGCCGAGGACGCCGACTAGGCGGCGCGGGCGGGCTGGGCGGCCCGGGCGCCCCGTGCGGGCCGGGCCGCGGCGAACGTCCTGCGGTAGGCGGCGGGTGACACTCCGAGGACGGAGCGCATGTGCTGGCGCAGCGAGTTGGCGGTGCCGAAGCCCGCGCGGTGGGCGACCAGGTCGATCGGCAGGTCGCTGGTCTCCAGGAGGTGGCGGGCGAGTTCGATGCGCTGGGCCGTGAGCCAGCGGCCCGGCGTGGTGCCCGCCTCGTCGCGGAAGCGGCGCGTGAACGTGCGCAGGCTCATCCGGGCGTGCGCCGCCATCTCGGCGAGCGTCAGGGGCTCCTGGAGCCGCTCCAGGGCCCACGCGCGGGTGGGCGCGGTGGTGGCGACGGTCGGCTCCGGGACGGGCCGCTCGATGTACTGCGCCTGTCCTCCGTCGCGCCAGGGCGGCACCACGCAGCGGCGGGCGACGTGGTTGGCGACGGCGCTGCCGTGGTCGCGGCGCACGAGGTGCAGGCACAGGTCGACTCCGGCGGCGACGCCCGCCGAGGTGAGGATGTCGCCGTCGTCCACGAAGAGGACGTCCTCGTCGAGCCGCACCCGCGGGAACGCGCGCCGGAACCGCTCGGCGACCTGCCAGTGGGTGGTCGCGGGCCGCCCGTCGAGCAGCCCGGCCGCCGCCAGGACGAACGAGGCGCTGCAGAACGACACCAGGCGGGTGCCCGGGCGCACCCGGCCGAGCGCGGCGGCCAGCGGCTGGGGGATCCCGTCGGCGGCGGACACCGTGTCGCAGGGGCCCGCGGGCGGGAGCACCACCGTGTCCGCCGTCTCCAGGGCTTCGGGGCCGTGCTCGACCGCTACGGAGAAGCCCGCGTCGGCGCGCACGGGGCGGCCGTCCACGGTGCACACCACGACCTCGTACAGCGGGCGCCCGGCCGCGTCCTCGGCGTTGCCGAACACGCGGGAGGGGATGCCCAGCTCGAAGGGGTAGACGCCGTCCAGGGCGAGGACGGCGACGCGGTGACGGCGGTCGGACGCGGCGGCGGAACTCATGGCCAGATCCTGTCACACGATGGCCATACGGCCAGCACCGCGCTCGTCCTCCGGGGCTCACTCTGGTGACCGCTCACCAGAAAGGACACGACCCATGAGCTCCCGTACGCCCGTTCAGGACCGCCCCACCATGCGGGCCGTCAGCCCCCGCGCCTGGGGCACCCCCGATGTCCTCGTCCCCGTAGAGGTGGACCGCCCCGAACCGGGCCTTACGGAGGTCCTGGTGAAGGTGCACGCGGCCGGGGTGAACCCCGTCGACTGGAAGACGCGTGCCGCGGGCGCGTTCGGCACCTGGGGGACACGCCGATCCTCGGGTACGACGTGTCGGGCACCGTCGAGGCCGTCGGCCCCGGAGTGACCCTGTTCCAGCCGGGCGACGAGGTGTTCGGCATGCCCCGCTTCCCGGAGCAGGCGGGCGGCTACGCCGAGTACGTGGCCGCGCCCGCGCGCCGCTTCGCCCCGAAGCCGAGCGGCGTCGACCACGTCCAGGCGGCCGCCCTGCCGCTGGCCGCGCTGACCGCCTGGCAGTCCCTGATCGAGACCGCCGGGCTCCGCTCGGGGCAGCGGGTCCTCATCCACGCCGCGGCGGGCGGCGTGGGCCACCTCGCGGTGCAGATCGCGAAGGCGCACGGGGCGTACGTCATCGGCACGGCGCGCGCGGACAAGCACGCGTTCCTCCGGGGGCTCGGCGCCGACGAGCTGATCGACTACACGGTGACGGACTTCTCCGAAGCGGTGCGGGACGTGGACGTCGTCCTCGACGGGGTGGGCGGCGCGTACGGCGACCGGTCGCTGCCGGTGCTGCGCCGGGGCGGCCACCTGGTCACCCTCCCGGACCCGGGAGGGCTCCCGGACCCCGCCCGGGCCGCAGCGCTCGGCGTGCGCACCGGCTGGACGGTGGTCGAGCCCGACCGGCACGGGATGCTGGAGATCGCCCGCCTTGTGGCCGAGGGGCGGCTGCGGGCGGAGGTCGACACCGTGCTGCCCCTGGCGGACGCGGCCCAGGCGCACGCCTACGGAGAGAAGGGCCGCACCCGAGGCAAGATCGTGCTCAAGGTCGGTTGACCCGTCGCGCAGGACGGCCACGGTGGACGGTCACCGCGCGGGCCCTTCCTCCCCCACGGTCTCCACGAAATGGTCGAACTCGCCTGCCTGAACGCCCAGCACGAAGGCGTCCCACTTCTTCCGCGTCGTGGTGACGACAGCGTCGGGAGAGCTGGTTTCGCGCAGATACACGCAGTCGCCAGGGCCAAAAGCGATTTCGATCCACGGACCGGGACCGTCCTCGTCTTCAGGCGCGGCGCGGATCCAGTCCAGGCCGTCAGGGGGGCTGGGAGTCTTCGAGGTGCCGGAGGTCTCGGTCATCGGGCCAGTCTCTCAAGGACCGCCCAGGCCGCGGAGAAGAGGCCTCAGCAGCCGTTCCCCGTGCTCGCTCCATGACAAGGAGCCGCGACGGAGATCGCCTTCTCCCGTATGCGTCGGGGGACGGCCAGCTCTGCGTGCGTGTGCCGTTTCCACCCGGCAGGACCTCAGCCCACGGCCCCCCGCCACAGGCTCGCCTCCACCTCCCCGAAGCGTCGCTCCAACGCCTCGATATCCGGCAGTACGGCTCTCATCGCTCGCCGGAAGGCCACCCCGTGCCCGCTCACCTTCAGATGGGCGAGCTCATGGACGAGTACGAGGTCGAGGAGCGGCGGTGGAAGCTGCAGCAGAGCCCAGTGCAGAGCGATCCGCCCGTCGGAACGGCACAGCCCCCAGCGCCCGCCCAGGTCGCACGCTTCCACCGCGGCCGGGCAGACCCCGGCTCGCCCGGCGAGCGGGATCACGCGGGCTGTCAGCCAGCGGCTGCCACGGTCCTGATACCAGTCCGCGAGCCGCTGTGCTCCCTCCGGCCGGGTGCTGGGTCTGGGCAGCTCCAGCCATCCCTGATAGAGCCGGACCTTCCGGGCGTGGGGTTCGGGGAGCACTCTGAGCCGGTAGCGACGCCCCAGGTAGGCGAAACTCGCCCCGTTGACCAGCTCCTTCACCGGTGGCCCTGGGCTCAGCGCGCGTCGCCGCACCTCGGCGGCCAAGCGGGGCAGGCGGGAGCGCACCGCCTCCGCGACGGCGGCTGGCTCGGCGTTCGCGGGTACGGCGAAGAGCAGCGCGCCGTCCTCGGCGACCTCGATGCCCAGGGTCCGCCGCCGTGGCCGCACGACCACCTGCCACTGCCACTCCGCGGGCAGCGGCAGCTCGGCGATAGCCGACTCCACAGTGACGCTCACGCAGTATTCGTATCACTCGGCGCTGACAGGGCCCGCCACACGGGGGCACTGTCAGCGCCGAGATCGGGGATCGCCGCGCAGCAGGAAGTCGGACCGCCGGGCCTCGGCCAGTTGCACCAGCTCAGCAGCGATGTCGCCGGTCTGCTCCCAGTCCAAGCCAAGGTGGTATTCCACCTTCAGACGCAGGGTCTTGCGGGCGTCGTTGCGGGTGGCGGCATCGGTCATGAAGGACGGAACGCTCACCAGGCCCGCGATCTCGTCGGTGATCGCGCGGGCGACAGGATGCAGTTCCTGGTCCGTCGGCAGCGGCAGCATCCCGGCTTCCTCCAGCGCCTTGGCCAGCGCCCGGTAGACGGGCCCCTCGGTGAGCGGGTCGAGCCCGGCAGCCACATCAGCGTTTCCGGCCTCGCCCTCCGCGTCGTTGACGTCGCCGACGAGCTGGGCCAGATCCGCCGCCGCCTGTTCACTGTCCTTCCGCATCCGCCGCACGATCTCTTCCAGGCGCTCGCTGAACCTTTCGTACGTGGCCCGGTCCGCAGCGAGGCGCGCGGTGATGCGTGTACGCAGGGAGCTTTCCATGTAGGCGATCCGCGCCCGTGGGTCGGAGTTCGCTTTCACGCGCTCCATGAAGTCCGGGTCGCTCAGGTCGACACGGGGTACGCGGAGTTCGGCCTGGTCCGCTTGGAGGTGACGGGCGATGAGCTGCCGGACCTTGGCGCCGTAGCGGCGCGGGCTGAACTCGTCGCGGCCGTCGAGGTAGCGGCGGCGTACGTCGTACTGCATGGATCCGAGGCATGCCGCGAGCCGCTCGTACGGCAGCGCGGCGGGCCTGGGCAGCACCGCGCCGAGCGCGGTGAGGAAGTCGCGAACGCGTTCGTCGAACTCGCCGCGTGCGATCGGGTCGCGCAGGACGTCGAGCAGGTCCTCGCGGCGGGCTTCGTCATCAAGAGTGAGAGTGCCTTGTGCGTCGTACGCGGCGAAGCCGTGACCGTCCAGGAAGCGCGCGAGGGCGGCGTGCAGGTCGGTGAGGAGCCGTTCGGCGGCCTCGTCGGCCCGGAGCAGCAGCCCGTCGCGCGTGGGCTGCTCCTGCGGGAACGCTCCGTAGTCCTCGCGGTCGAGGTGGTCGGCGCTGACGCGTTCGTATCCGTACACCTCCCGCAGGTGCCGCTGGTCGTAGTCGTCCAGCAGCCGGGCGAGGCCCCTGCCGATTCCGGCGTAGTCGACGACGAGGCCCCACTCCTTCCGCGGGTAGGGCCGGTTCGTGCGGGCGACGGCCTGGAGGAGGTTCACTCCGCTGATGGCGCGGTCGAGGTAGAGGACCTGCTCGACTGGTGCGTCGAAGCCGGTGAGCAGCATCGACTGGACGACGAGGAAGGCCAGCGGCTCGTCGTCCTCAGCAGCCGCCTCGCTGCCATGCGCGTCGTCTTCGGTGGCTGCCGCGCCGTCGCCTGCGCCGGTGTGCCACTGCTCGGTCCCGGCGGAGCCGCCGCCGAACCCCTGCCCCGGACCACCGTGCGGATCGGCCTCCCAGGCGGGGTCGGCCGCTGCGGCCAACGGGTCGCCGAGCCCTTGCAGGAAGCGCTCCACGTACGCGTCCTGGCGGGACTTGAGCTTCCAGCGGCGCCAGCCTTCCGGGTCGCTGCCCGGGCTGGTCGCGGACCGCTCGGAGATGACCACGGCGGCGTCGACGGACCGCAGCAGCTCGCGGTGCGGGAGGATGGTGAGCAGCTTGAGCGTCTCGGCGTCCGCGTGGAGGGCGGCGTTCGGATCGTGTACGAGCGCCGGGTCCAGGGCGTCGAGCTGGGCGACCAAGCGGTCGCGGGCGGCGAGCAGGGCGGCCTGGTAGCGGACGGCGGCGAGCCGGGAGACGGCGACGACCTGGGCGGCGAAGCGGTCGGGCAGGGCGTTCACGGCCCAGTGCCGCAGCATGTGCTCGGCCTTGGCCGCGATGACGGTCTCGGCCTCCTGGATCTCCTTGCGCCGGGCGAACTTCCGCAGGACACGGCGACGCTGCTCCGGGTCGCTCGGTACTTCCTCGTCGAAGCGGGCGTCGAGGGCGGCCTGCTCGATGACCTGCAACGGCACGTCCCACGCCTCGTAGCGCACCGGTACGACAGCGCGGTCCAGCTCGGCGTCGCGCAGCGTGTAGACGTCGGCGAAGGTGCCGAAGATCTGCTCGGTCTGCTTGCGCGCGCCAGCGATGATCGGCGTTCCGGTGAAGCCGACGAAGACGGCGTTCGGCAGCAGCGCGCGCATCCGGGCGTGCTGCCAGCCCTCGTTACCGCGGTGGGCCTCGTCGACGAGGACGACGATGCGGGAGCTGTGGTTGGCGGGCTTGTTGTGCAGGTGTGAGGGTTCGTCGACGCCTTCGGCGAGCTTCTCCTCCCTACCGTCGTCGGCGCTGTCGTCCCGCTTCGCTTTCTGGAGCATGACGAGGACGACGTCCGGAACGTCAACGGCCAGCTTCTTGCGTGCGTCGCGCACGGTGCTGGACCGGTAGATCGCCTCCTCGGCGGCGGTCAGCGAGCGGCGGATCTGCTTCTCCAGGTCCCGCCGGTCGGTGACCACGACGACCTTGTGGGTGCGCAGGTCCGGATCGCTTCTCAGATAGCGTACGAGGAAGGCCATGGTGAGGCTCTTGCCGGAGCCCTGGGTGTGCCAGACGACCCCGCCGCGCGGGTTCGGTGGGTGTCCGGCGGCGATGGCCCGGTGGCGCGCCCGCAGCCGGTCGGCGAGCGAGATGACGGCCCGGAACTGCTGGTAGCGGCCGATGACCTTGATCGTGCGGCCGTTCTGGTGCCGGTCAGTCGTGAAGCTCCGCACGAGGGACGTCAGATGACGTGGCGTCAGCAGACCGACAGCCAGGACTGCCATGTCCGTGTCGCATCCGGCGGCGGGCGCGGGGGCGGTGGTGCGCCAGGGGCCGAAGTACTTGGGCTCGGCGGTGACCGTGCCCACCTCGGCGTGGTCCCGGTCGGTGGCGACCAGAACCTGGGCGAAGCGGGTGAAGGCGGTGACGGGCGCGGACGCGTACACCCCCGCGCAGTCCCAGACCTGGGCGACAGCGGCGTCCAGGGCGGCCCTGCTGTCGCTGCCAACGGTCAGCGGGGCCTTGCACTCGACGACGACCCAGGGCAGCCCGTTGACGAAGAGGACGAGGTCCGGGGTGACCGGCGCCGCCCCTTCCCGCTCCACACGGAACTGGGAGACAGCCAGCCAGTCGTTCCCGTCCGGGTCGCCGGGGGCTGCGGGGTACTCGCCGTCCCAGTCCACGAGTCGTACGAACTCGGGGTCGCCCTCCTCCCAACCGGGCAGGGTGCGGGCGTTCACGCCGTCCCGCAGGAGCCGGGTCGCCTGGAGGTTCCCGGCGACTCCGGGCTTTGCGCGGCCGGGCCCCCGGACAGTACCGAGGACACGGTCGAGCAGCGCGTCGAGTTGCACCCGGTCGAGCCAGGGCTGCCCCTCCGGGCCAGGATTGATGCGGGCGACGGCCGCCCTGAACCGATCCGGGTAGACGGTCTCGGTGAACGACTCCCGCTCAGAGGCGCGCGGGTCGGTGGCCGGTGCGCCGGGTGGCGCGCCTTCCAGGTGCTCCCAGCCGAGGTCGACGAGCTGCTTGATCAGCGGCAGCTCGGTCTTCTCGTACTCCGGTAGTACCCGATGCCCTTGCCGCCCCACTGCCGAACTCCCGCCCGTTGCCGCACCGTCACGACCGCCCCGTCTCCCCATTGCGCGGCGTGCGCACAACTGTACTCGCGGTGGTGGGATGTGACAGGGGCACGGTCATGGCATAGGCGAGACGGGACCCTCGGACCTGGTCAGGCGGGCGCCGAGGAGGACGCCGGGCACTCGGCGGGGGGCCGCGCGGGCAGGGCCAGTTCGAACCAGAGGGTCTTCCCGCATGGCCCGTGCGGTCTCTCGCCGATCATGCAGCCGCCCCAGCGGTCGGCGACCGTGTCCAGGATCAGCAGCCCGCGCCCGCCGTCGGCGTGGGGCCCGGCAGGTGAGGACTGCCCTGGCAGGGCAGGTAGTTCGGGGTCCATGTCCCAGACGCTGACACGCAGTACGGGGTGCAGTCACTGGAGGCGTACGGAGGCGGGGCCCTGGGTGTGGCGTACGGAGTTGGTGGTCAGCTCGGAGGCGAGGAGTTCCGCGCGGTCGGTGAGGTCGACGAGCCCGTGGGCGGCGAGGACGGCGCGGAGGGTGAGGCGGGCGATGCCGGGGCCTCGGGGGTCGCGGGGGAAGTGGAGTTCGTAGTGCCAGGGGGAGGTGAAGGGGAGGGGCGGGGGGTGAGGTTGACCGGAGAGGGGGTTGAGGGTGGGGAGGAGGTAGGGGGTGGGAGGGGGTGGGGTGGTAGCTGGCTTGAGTGGGGTCCCGTTGCTCGCGGACGGGGGTGGGCCCTGGTCTGGGGTCACGGTGGCACCTCCCGGGGTGCGCGGTCGTGATGGGTGAGTGGGGTTGCGTTATGGGCTGTTGGGGCCGTCCTGGTGCCCCCGGCGCCGGTGACTCTGCCGCGCCTTGTGCCGTCCTGGGCGGGCGGGGTGGGGCGGTGCGCTTCCCAACCTGGGGCGGAATGAGCGGCGCGGATCACAGAGTACGAGATCTCTACATAACTGTGCTACCTACTTACTCATAAGGGTTAACTTTCTGCCCGTGGTGGACCGCTCAGCACGGGATCGGCACACTGTGCGCGAACGAGGAGAGACTTCATGGCCCCACGACAGTCCCCAACCATCCTTCAACGCCGCTTCGGTACCGAACTGCGCCGGCTCCGTGAGGCAGCAGGACTGTCCGCGTCTTCCGCCGCCGAGCACCTCGGAACTGACCGCACGGTCATCTCCAACGTGGAAGCCGGGCGGTTCGGCATCAGCGAAGAGCGGCTCCGCCGACTTGCGAGCATCTACGAGTGCAACGACGCGGCTCTGGTCGACGCCCTGGCCGAGCTGACCGGGGGCCGCAGAACCGGCTGGTGGGAGGAGTACCGGGGCAAGATCCCGCCAAGCTTCCTGGATGTCTCCGCACTTGAGGACTACGCCGTGTGCCTGCGTACCGTTCAGATTGCCCATTTGCCGGGCCTGTTCCATACAGAGGACCACGCCCGCGCGATCTTCGAGCTCCCCGAGCCGCCCATGCCACGGCTGGAAGTCGAGCTACGGGTAGCCCATCGCATGGCCCGGCAAGCTGTAGTAGCTGGGGAACATGCCGTCCCGTACGTCGGCGTGATTCACGAAGCGGCGATCAGGATGCAACTCGGGGGCCGCAGTGTGGCCCGCGCCCAGCTCCGGCATCTGCTGAAAGCCAGTGAGTGGCCCAACGTCACGCTGCGAGTCATCCCGTTCACCGCTGGCGGCTTCCCTCTGCTCGGCGACTCCTCCGTACTCTACGTGGAGGCCCCCAACAGACACCTCGACACGGTGCAGATGGACTCTCCGACCGGTGCCATCTTCTTCGACTCTCCCACGCAGATCGCGCACTTCCGGGCCCGGCTGGACTTGGTGGAGAAGGTGGCGTTGACTGCCCCCAAGTCCCGGGATTTCATCCGCACCGTCATCAAAGAGCTGTGAGAGGTGTTACACGTGTCTGGCCTCCGCTGGGTCAAGTCGTCCTTCTCCGATGAAGGGGGTAACAACTGCATCGAGATGGCTGCAACAGCGAACGGCGTGGCGCTACGCGAGAGCGACAGCCCGGCCGTCGTCGTGACGACGGGCCGGGGCGCGCTGCTGTCACTCATACGGAGTGTGAAGTCGGACTCGACACCTCTGAGTGGATCAGGCGGCTGAGACGGGTGCCCGACCCCCGAGGAGGTCTTCGACCACGGCCTGCTGAATGGTGCGGAGCTTAATAATCCGCTGTTTCAGCAACGCCTCACGACGTCTCGCCGCCCTGAGCACTGACACGGTCCTGCTCTGCTCCCCCTTGTGCACATCGGGGACAAGCAGGGCACGAATCGCCTCTTGGCTGATGTTCTTCATGCTTGCGCTGGTCCCCGTCGCCGCCACCTTGATCTGGCTCCGCACGGCTGGACTGGACAACACCAGGGCGATGAACTCCGCATCGGCCACATTGGCGTCGGGAACGAGCCGAAGCGTCTTGTCGCTCAGCATGAGGCGCCGCGTGGGAGCATCAACCACACAGGCAAGGCCGACCAGTTCCTCGGTGTTGGCCCGAGTCATGAGCAAGTCACCGCGAGCCACTTCGTAAGCGGGATCGATGTGCAGCCGTTCCCGCACGACCTTGTTCTCCTGTGCTACAAACCCGCCCGCCTGGACAGCGCTGACCTTCAGCACTCCCCACTCCCCCTCGCCTGCGGGTGTGTCCGTGGCCAGAGGGCTGCGGCCAGCCTCAATGCGGTCGATCCATGACCCGAGAGTCACTTGGTGCGGCACGTCCAGTGCTCGGCCAACAACTGCATTCGTGGCAACACGCAGCTTGTTCCGCACCCGCTCCAACCCCGCGATCCGCCGCTCGAACGCGGCGTGCGCGGCGACGATGCGGCGCTGTTCGCCCAACGCGACATCCGGCACCGGCAGTTGGCGAATCTGCTCCTGGCTGATGTTCTTCATGCCCGCACTCGTTCCTGTCGCGAGCGCACGGATACGTTGCCGTGCAGCAAGCTGCCCCAAGGCAAGCGCGATGAACTCAGGTTCGGCCACAGTCGTATCGACGTGGAGCCGCAACGTCTTGTCACTGAGGAGAAGTCTTGGAGGGGGCTGCTGAGCTACACAGGCAAAACCGACAAGCTCTTCCGTGTTGGCGCGAGTCATCAGCAGGTCACCGTGCTTGACCTCGTAGCGCTTATGGATCAGCTCTGCTCTCCGGATCACCTTGTTCTCACGCGGAACGAACCGGCCGGACTGAATTGCGCTGACCTTGAGTACACCCCACTCGCCATCACCCGCCGGAGTGTCCTCTGCGGAGGGGCTCTTCCCCCTTCAATGCCCACAAGTAGCGAGCCGAGGGGCACATCTCTCGATGTGTTCAGCTCAACGTCACCGCCGCCCATAACCCAACTCCTCCAGCCACGTCCCCAGCTCCCCCTTGGCCTGAGCGCTCTCCCCCTCCAACTCCTCCAACGACACCGCGTACTTCTCCGCCCACCGCCGGAACGCCGCCACCAGTTCACGCCGACCCACGGCGACCGCCGACTCCAGGCGAGCCCGCAGGCTCTCGTCCAGGATGGTCAGGACGACCTCCCTCGTCCGGGTCTCGTCCTCAAGCACCGCCTCCGCCGCCTTCAGCAGTCGCGGGACGAAGGCGTCCTCCAGCGCCTTGCGCGCCTTCGTCGCGGCCGTACGCTGCTTCTTCCGAAGCGTGAACTGCTTGTCCAGGCGGACCAGTTCCTCCAGCGAAACGGGCTCGGCAGCCGCCTCCTCCGAACCATCCGCGTCGCCGGGGCCCGAGGCATCCTCGGAGTCATCCGCGCCCTCAGGGTCCGGCTTCGCCGCCGCCAGCGCCTCCGCCGCCTCCTTGTACGCCGCGTCCGCCTTCGCCGAGGCCGCCTCCGCGAGCTTGTACTCGTCCAGGAAGTCCGGGATCAGCAGCCGCACCACCGGCCGGTCCATCGCCTGGCGGCGGTCCGCGGCGGACACCGTGGCGCGCTTGCCCGTCGCCCCGGCCGCCGGTGACACGATCGCCTCCGCCGAGTCGACCCAGCCCTCAAGGACCCGCTGGAACCCACCGGCCGCCAGCGCCTTCATGTCGTAGCGGGACTCCGTCCACCAGTCGGCGACGATGCCCGCCGTCCGGTACCGGTCGAGGACGTCGACGCTCCCGATCGCCTGGGCGAAGCCCTTCAGGAGTCCGGCGCGCAGGTCCATCAGGCGGCCGTCTTCCGCGAGCCGGGCGAACAGTTTCCTGCCCTCGGCCCACCACTCCTCGTACGCCGTCCGCAGCGCCGTCTCCCGCTCGGCCGTGAGGCCGGGGATGCGGGCGGCGGTCGCCTCCGGGCCCTCCGGCAGGAAGTCGTAATACGCCGGGTCGTCGTCCCGCACCACGAACAGCGACGCCGCGTCGACTCCGTACGCGTCGAAGAGGTCCTTCTTTCCCTCCACCTCGGCGACCGGCACGCCCCCGTACAGGTGCGCGCGCACGTCCTGCGGCTCGGCGGGCGGTGAATTGTCCACCCAGCGGCGGATGTTGAGGTTGGCGTCAGCGGCGAGAAGGTCGTCGCACGTCACGAACGCCGAGTAGCCCGGCTCCTCACGGCCCTCCTTGAACACCGTGACGATCTTCTCGACGTGCTCCGGGCCGAGTTCGTTCTGGTTGCGGCCCGGGGTGAAGTCACGGTCGGCGTTGATGAACAGGACCTTCTTGCGGCGGTCCGGGCGCTCGCGGCCCGGTTCCGTGCTGCCCGGGTCCTTGCGGTGCGGGCGGCGCAGGATCAGGACGCACGCCGGGACCCCGACCCCGTAGAACAGGTTGGGGCCGATGCCGATGACCGCCTCCACGCAGTCGTCGCGCAGCAACTCCATCCGGATGTCCCGTTCCTTGCCACCCCGGAAGAGCACTCCGTGGGGCATGACGACGGCGACGACACCGTCCCGGTCCAGCACGCCGAGCATGTGCTGGGCGAACATCAGGTCCGCCTTCTTGCCCTTCTCCGGGGCCCAGCCCCACTTCATGCGCTGCCCGTGCCGCGCCTCGGCGGCCTCGACCGACTCGCGGTCGTAGAGCTGCGAGAAGGGGGGGTTGGAGAGGACCTTCTTGAAGGTGCGCAGGCGGCCCGTCGCCGGGTCGATGTGGAGCGGCTCGGTGAGCGTGTCGCCGTGCCTCAGGTCGAAGTCGCGGATGCCGTGCAGAACCATGTTCATGCTGGCCATCGACCAGGACTCGGGCTTGACGTCCTGACCGCACACGCCCAGTTGCTCGGGCCTGCCGCCGTGCTCCTCCACGTACTCCTTGGCGGCGATCAGCATGCCACCGGAGCCCATGCAGGGGTCGTAGACCGTCTCCTGGGGCTGGGGGTCCACGAGCCGCACCAGCATGCGCACCACGGAGCGCGGGGTGTAGAACTCGCCGCCGCTCTGGCCCGCGCTGTCCGCGAACCGGCCGAGCAGGTACTCGTAGGCGGCGCCGAGCATGTCGGGGAACTCGAAGTCCTCGTTGCGCAGCCGGTACACGCTGAAGTGCCGGATGAGGGAGCGCAGCTCGGTGGTGGTGAAGCGGGAACGGTTGCCGATCTGGGCGTTGAAGGTGATGTGGGAGGTCACCCCGGCGAGGCGCTCGTTCCCCGCCTCCAGGGCCGCCAGGGCCTCGTCGAGGCGCTCCCCCACCCGCTCGGTGAGCTCACAGATGCCGGGGGCGAAGCCCTCGGGAAGTTCAGGGTCGGGGTGCGGGCCCTTCCACCAGCGGGCGCGCGGCGGGACATAGTACACACGGGGGTACGAGTCGGGGTCGTCGGCGCGCTTCCTGGCCCGCTCCTCGTCGCCGCCCGTGGCCTTCAGCGCCTCGGCGTAGACCCGCTCCCACTCCGGCTGGAACTCGTCCGACGAGCGCTTGAGGAACAGCATCCCGAAGATGTAGTCCCGGTAGTCGGAGGGCTCCATGCGGCCGCGCAGAATGTCGGCGGCGGAGAACAGGTGCCGTTCCAGTTCGGGCAGGGTGAGTCGGGCCACGCGCCGGTCCTTCGTCTAACGGGAATCCAGGGGGCATCCCCCGGTGTCCCTGGGGGTGCCCTGGCAGCCTAGACGCCGAGTGGGGCCGCGCGGAAACCGCCGGTGTCCGCGCGTCCGGAAGCCGCCCCCGACACGTCAGTCCCCCTCCTTCTCCTTGATCCCCAGACTGACCAGGAGCCGCCACACATCAGTCGACGGGTCACGGCCGAGGACCGGGCAGTCCGGCGCGTGTCCGGAACGCGCCGCCCACTGATGCGGGGGCTTCGGCCCCGGCCGCGCGACGACGACGCCGTCCGCGTTCCTCCGCGGCTTGACGATCTTAGCTTGCGAGGGCTTGCACGCTCCGTGTTCGCACTGCGCGAGCAGGCTCTTGGCGTGGGTGATGGCCTTGTTGGCCTTGCCCTTCAGCGCTTCGGCCCGTGGACCCTTGACGCTTTTATCGTTCCGCTTGTCGAACTTCTGGAACGCCGGGTCGGCCGCGCGGAGTTTCTCAATCACGACATCACCTCTGCCGCTCTGGCCGCCCCCGAACGCCTGGAAGTGCAGCAGCAGCCACAGGTCGAAGGAAGGGTGGGAGAAGCACATCTCGACGCCGCTCGCAGCCGCCTCATTGACCGCCTGTGGGATCTTGGTGTGCTGATCCCGGTCGAAAAGCGCCCAGGCTTCGTCCTCGGCCGCCTTGTCCTTCACCGCATCGACGACTTCCTCGGGCTTGAGGCCGTTCTTCTTGTACACCGGCTGGATGCGGAACGGCGGCCAGTCGTCGCCCCCGCTCCCGAAACGGGCCTGGAGGTACAGCAGGTAGTCCGGCTCAGTGGACTCGCCTTCGCAGGCCACGTACAGGACCCGCTCCCGGCGGGAGGTGGGGGGTGGCGTGGGGGTCGCGGTCGGTACCACCAGCGGGCTCTCCGTCTGCCGGTCGCGCCGGCCTCTGCTCCGCCTGCTCACGCTGTCGCCTCCGCCTCCCGCTCGCGCTCCTTCTCCTGCTCCCGCCAGGCCAGCTCACGGACGATCTCGCCCACGCTCACGCGGGGCACGCCTCCGTAACGGCCACGCAGGTAGCCACGCTCCAGGTTCTCGTCAGGCCCTGGGTCGGCGTCGGTCAGGCGGTAGAGCTCCGACTCGCCGGACTTGCGTTTCGCCGTGATCCAGATCTGGCTGCGGCCGAGCGGGCGGTCTAGGACCTCACTGCCGAGCAGCGTCGCGTCATGCGTGGTGAAAACCAACTGCGCGTCCCGCGGGTTGGCCTGCGGATCCTGGAAGAGGCGTACGACTTCGCCAGCGAGGGTGGGGTGAAGGCTGGAGTCCAGTTCGTCCACGAGCAGGGCGGAGCCGTTGTCGAGCACATGGAGCAGAGGTCCGAGGAACGCGAACCACGCGTGCGTACCGAGCGATTCCTCCGACCGGAAGTCCAGCGGGGCGTCGCCACCGTCCGGGGTACGGTGCCGCAGTGCCACCTCGCCCGTCTCCCGGTCGATGTCCACGCCCGTAAGGCCGAGGTCGGCGATGGCGAGGAGCTGCGCCAGTCGCTCCGGATAGTCGCTAGGAGGGGCGGGTGATGGTGGCTGAGGGCGTTTGTGGGATCTGCCACCCGTTTCCGCCCTGGCCCGCCTCTTGGCGTCGGCCTGTGCGCGTGTCCGGTGCTCCGCCAGGAGGCGGCGGGTCCATTCCGTACGGGCTGCCACGTCCTCGCCCGGGGTCATCAGCCACAGGTTGTCGAGGAACCATCGGTGGATCGCGGACAGCTGCGGATCGTTCAGAGCCGCTCCTGTGGAGAGGAACAGCGCGTTCGGCCGAGTGAAACCGACCAGCTGATCCCGCTCCCCGTTGAGGCCGTCTTCAGAGAAGACGAACTCGCCTCCGTCCTCGGGGGGGCGGTCCGCCTCCCGGTCGAACCAGATCACGCGCTCGCCCCGGGGATAGGCGTACAGCCACTCCGCCTCGACCCGCTCGTCGGACAGCTCGAAGCCGTAGGTGAAACGCACCTTGTTCACACCGAGAGCCAGATCGACCTCGTACAGCGACGTCTCCTCAGCGGCTTCGGGCGCGAGCTTGAACGGCTGCCGCGGCACCTCGGTCAGTTTCGTCCAGTCCGCGAAAGACATACGTACGGCATCGCGCATATCACGCAGAGCACTCAGCAGATTGGACTTGCCCGAAGCATTGGGCCCGAAGATTCCCACCACGGGCTCCGCCAGGACCTCGCTGTCCCCCTGGCGCAGACCGGTCGCGCGCGCAGAACCGTCGGCGGAGTCAGCGCTGGCCAGAGACAGCTCACACTCATCCCGGAACGACCGATGATTGGCCACCCTGAAGCGCAGCAGCACCATCGACCTCCCGGGGGACGAGAGACAGACTCCCGCCGTTCGCGTACACGTATGCGCCACCCAGCGGCTAACCACTTGACCGGATGAGTAGTGACCCGCCGTAGGCAGACTATGACGCCTCGATCGACGGGGCCAGCCCCGAAGGGCAGACGGCCGTCGCGGGCGGGGCGCGCGGTGCATACGGCCCCGTTCGCTGTCTGCGCTGCACTTCGGCGCCCCCGGGGATCGCCCGCTTCATGGCGGAGGACAGGAGGCAAACGGCCCCCGCGCGGTCAGACGGCCGCCGCAGCCCGCTCCGTCGACGCGATCGTCGCCGAGCCCACCACCCGCGTGCCGTCGTAGAGGACGATCGCCTGGCCGGGGGCGACGCCGCGGACCGGCTCCGTGAAGGAGACGCGCAGCTCGGCGCCCACCAGTTCGGCCGTGACCGGCGTCTCCTCGCCGTGGGCGCGGAGCTGGGCGGTGTAGGCGCCCGCTCCGGAGGGGGCGGCCCCGCACCAGCGGGGCTTGACGGCGGTGAGGGACGTCACGTCCAGGGAGGCGGCGGGGCCGACGGTCACCGTGTTGGTCACCGGCGAGATGTCGAGGACGTAGCGCGGCTTGCCGTCGGGGGCGGGGGTGCCGATGCGCAGCCCCTTGCGCTGGCCGATGGTGAAGCCGTACGCGCCCTCGTGGGTGCCGACGACGGCGCCGGACTCGTCGACGATGTCGCCCTCGGCCTTGCCGAGGCGGGCGGCGAGGAAGCCCTGGGTGTCGCCGTCGGCGATGAAGCAGATGTCGTGGGAGTCGGGCTTCTTGGCGACCGCGAGGCCGCGGCGCTCGGCCTCGGCGCGGATCTCGTCCTTGGTGGTGACCGTGTCGCCGAGGGGGAACATCGCGTGGGCGAGCTGGCGGTCGTCCAGGACCCCGAGGACGTACGACTGGTCCTTGGCCATGTCGGAGGCGCGGTGCAGTTCGCGGCGGCCGTCCTCGCGGACGATCACCCGCGCGTAGTGGCCGGTGCAGACCGCGTCGAAGCCGAGCGCCAGGGCCTTGTCCAGGAGGGCGGCGAACTTGATCTTCTCGTTGCAGCGCAGGCACGGGTTGGGCGTGCGCCCGGCCTCGTACTCGGCGACGAAGTCCTCGACGACGTCCTCGCGGAAGCGTTCGGCCAGGTCCCAGACGTAGAACGGGATGCCGATGACGTCGGCGGCGCGGCGGGCGTCGCGCGAGTCCTCGATCGTGCAGCAGCCCCGCGCGCCCGTGCGGAAGGACTGCGGGTTCGCGGAGAGCGCGAGGTGGACACCGGTCACGTCGTGCCCCGCCTCGGCGGCGCGGGCGGCGGCGACGGCGGAGTCGACGCCGCCGGACATGGCGGCGAGGACGCGGAGCGGGCGGCTGGTGCGCTGCGGGGTCTGCGAAGTCATAGCCCTAACAGGGTACGGGCCCGCGGGAACCCGGCGCCGGGGTGTATCCGTTGACGATCACATGGGGGACGAGGAGAACGGTGGCGGCGGTGCGGACGAGCGGGTCGAGCCGGTGGAGCCGCGGCGCGGCCCGGGCAGGCGCGCCCTGCTGATCGGCGGCGCGGCGGTGGGCGTCGGCACGGTCGTGCTGCTCCGGGACGAGCTGGGCCGCCTGTGGTGGCGCCTGCCCGGGGTGGTGAAGAAGCGCAGGGAGGGCGAGGTGGACGCGCCGGGCGCCCAGTGGATCGCGGCGTCCAGCGAGAACTGGCGGCGCGCCGACCGCCCGTCGGACTACGAGATCGACCGCGTGGTGATCCACGTGGTGCAGGGTGGGTACGCCTCGGCGCTGAGGGTCTTCAAGGACCCCGGCCACGGCGCGGCCGCCCACTACGTGATCCGCAAGGACGGCCACATAGCGCAGATGATCCGCGAGCTGGATGTGGCGTACCACGCGGGCAACAGGTCGATGAACGAGCGCAGCGTGGGCATCGAGCACGAGGGCTTCGTGGACCGGAAGGCGTCCTTCACCGACGCGATGTACGCCGCGTCGGCGCGGCTCACGGCCGGGATCTGCGAGCGGTACGACATCCCGGTGGACCGGGAGCACATCATCGGCCACGTGGAGGTCGAGGGCACAGACCACACGGACCCGGGCCCGCACTGGGACTGGGACCGGTACATACGGCTGGTGCGGCGGGAGCGGGCAAGGCTCGCCCGCGCCGGGGCGCGCGCCACGGGGGCTCCGGCCCGCCGCAAGCCGAGCACCGCCGCCAACTGAGGGCCGCCGCCAGCTGAGGGCCGCCGCCAGCCGCGGCCCGCCGCCAGCCGAGCCCCGCCGCTAGCTGAGCCCCGCCGACCGCGCCCGCTCCACCGCCGGGCCGATCGCCGCGGCCACGGCGTCGACGTCCGCCTTCGTCGACGTGTGGCCGAGCGAGAAGCGCAGCGTGCCGCGGGCGAGGTCCGGGTCGGTGCCGGTGGCGAGCAGGACGTGGCTGGGCTGCGCGACGCCCGCGGTGCAGGCCGAGCCGGTCGAGCACTCGATGCCCTGGGCGTCCAGGAGCAGCAGCAGCGAGTCGCCCTCGCAGCCGGGGAACGTGAAGTGGGCGTTGGCGGGCAGCCGCCCGGCGGGGTCCGGGTCGCCGCCGAGGAGGGCTTCGGGGACGGCGGCGCGGACGGCCGCGACCAGGTCGTCGCGGAGCGCCCCGACCTCCCGGGCGAACCGCTCCTGCCGCTCGGCGGCGAGCCGCCCGGCCACGGCGAACGCCGCGATGGCGGGCACGTCGAGCGTGCCGGAGCGCACGTGCCGCTCCTGCCCGCCGCCGTGCAGCACGGGTACGGGGCTGTAGGCGCGGCCGAGCAGCAGCGCGCCGATGCCGTAGGGGCCGCCGATCTTGTGCCCGGAGACGGTCATCGCGGCGAGCCCGGACGCGCCGAAGTCGACCGGCACCTGGCCGAAGGCCTGCACGGCGTCGGCGTGCAGCGGCACGTCGAAGGCGGCGCAGACGTCGGCGAGTTCGCGGACCGGCTGGAGGGTGCCGATCTCGTTGTTGGCCCACATGACGGTGGCGAACGCGACGCTGCCGGGGTCGCGGGCGATGGCCGCGCGCAGCGCCTCGGGGTGCACGCGGCCGTGCGCGTCCACCGGCAGGTACTCGACGGTGGCGCCCTCGTGCTCGGCGAGCCAGTCCACGGCGTCGAGGACGGCGTGGTGCTCGACGGGGCTGGCGAGGACCCGCACCCGGGCGGGGTCGGCGTCGCGCCGCGCCCAGTACAGGCCCTTCACGGCGAGGTTGTCGGCCTCGGTGCCGCCGGAGGTGAACACCACCTCGCTGGGGCGGGCCCCGAGCGACTCGGCGAGCGTCTCGCGGGCCTCCTCGACGGTGCGGCGCGCCCGGCGCCCCGCCGCGTGCAGCGAGGAGGCGTTGCCGGTGACGGAGAGGTGCGCGGTCAGGGCCGCGATCGCCTCCGGGAGCATCGGCGTGGTCGCGGCGTGGTCGAGGTAGGCCATGGTGGGCACGATTCTACGAGCCGGGCCCGCGCGCCCCGACCCCGCGGGGGGCCGACGGACCCCGCCGTGGCCGGTTCGCGAGCACCGCGGGCGGGCCCGCTCAGGGCGCGACGCTCCAGGACACCGTCCCGTCAGCGGACATGAGCGCGGCGAGGACGACGAGGTCGGCGACGCCGAGACCGAGGCCGAACAGCGCCCGGCCGCGGCGGGAGGTGCCCCGCCACAGGGCGAGCGAGGCGAGCACGATCGCGATCGGGCCGAGGACCACGTTCAGGACGAGCAGCCCGAGCAGTCCGAGGACGAAGGAGGCGACGGCCATGCCGTCGGTGTCCCGGCGGCCGACTGGTGCGGTCAGGTCCATGAGGGTGCCTCTCAGATGCGGCAGGGGAAGGACGATCAAGCCCGTCCGGCGCTAGCGCAGCCGCTCGCGGACCGCGAACACCAGCAGCCAGACGCCGATGACCAGCGCGGCGACGAGCGAGACGGTCGGCGGCACGTGCGCCACGGTGCCCATGGCGATGCCGAGCAGCAGGAGGGCGGCGACGAGGAAGAGCATGGAGGGTTCCTCTCTTCGGTGAACGCTTGTGGTTACAACTGTTCACTGACCCATGAGTCTACTCGTCGCACGGCTTCCGAAACTCGGAGAACAGTTGTTAACTGCATGGCATGAGTCACACCGTCGGCGCCCGCCAGGCACAGAAGCAGCGGACCCGGCAGGCACTCCTGGACGCGGCCCTGCGCCTGCTGGAGGAGCAGAGCCTGTCCAGCCTGGGCCTGCGCGAGGTCACCCGCGCCGCGGGCGTCGCCCCGACCGCCTTCTACCGGCACTTCCGCGACACCGCCGACCTGGGCGTGGCCCTCGTCGAGGAGGCGCTGGGCAGTCTGCACACGACGCTGGCCGCGATGCTGGCGGCCACCGGCGACGGCGAGGAGCGCATCGCGGCCGCCGTCGAGCTGATCGCCTCGTACGTGCGCGAGCACCCGGCGCACGTGCGCTTCATCGCGCGCGAGCGGCACGGCGGCGTGCGGGCGGTGCGGGAGGCGATCGGCGGGCAACTGGCGCTGTTCGCGCGGGAGGTGGCGGCGCAGTTCGCCAAGGAACCGGAGGCGGCGGGCTGGAGCGCGGACGACGTCCTCATGCTGGCGCGGATGTACGTGGACCACATGGTGATGACGGCGTCCGCACTCCTGGAGACCTACGCGGGCACGGAGGCCGCCGCCCACACCTCCGCCGGGGCCGGGACCGGGGCCGAGGGCGAGGGCGAGCAGGAGGTCCGGGAGGTCCGGGAGGTAATCGACACCGCGCGCAGGCAGCTGCGGCTCGTCGGCCTGGGCCGCCAGCACTGGCTCGACGCGCCGCCCTCGACGCACCAGTAAGGGGCGACTAGCCTATACGACCATGACAAGCCCCTCGGACTGGACCCTCGACGAGACCTTCGCCTCCGAGTCCGGCGCCGTCCGCTGGACCGCGCTCGGCCCCGCCGACGCCAGCCCGGTCGTCCTCGTCCACGGCACGCCCTTCTCCTCGTACGTGTGGCGGGGCGTCGCGAGGGCGCTCGCGGGCGAACACCGCGTGTACGTCTGGGACCTGGCCGGATACGGCGCCTCGGAGATGCGGGCCGGGCAGGACGTGTCGCTCGCCGCGCAGGCCCGGGTGTTCAGGGGGCTGCTCGCGCACTGGGGCCTGGACGGGGACCGCGCGCCCGCCGTCGTCGCCCATGACTTCGGCGGCTGCGTCGCCCTGCGCGCCCACCTCCTGCACGGCGCCCGCTACGCCCGCCTCGCCCTCGTCGACCCAGTCGCGCTCGCCCCCTGGGGCTCCCCCGCGTACCGGCTGCTCGGCGCGCACGCGGAGGTGTTCGCGCAGCTGCCGCCCGCGCTGCACGAGGCGCTGGTGCGCGCGTACGTCAGCTCGGCGAGCCACCGCGGCCTGCACCCCGAGGTCCTCGACCGCCTGGTCGCCCCGTGGTGCACGGAGGCGGGCAGGCCCGCCTTCTACCGGCAGATCGCGCAGAACGACCAGCGCCACACCGACGAGATCCAGGACGGATACGGCGAGGTGGCACCGCCCGTCCTGGTGTGCTGGGGCACCGACGACACCTGGATCCCCGTCGAGCGCGGCCATGAACTCGCGGCCCGGATCCCCGGCGCCGAGCTGCGCCTGATCGAGGGCGCGGGACATCTCGTACAGGAGGACGCGCCCGCGGAACTCACGGCGGCGCTCAGTCGTTTCCTGAACGCGGGCCACTTCGGAGCTCATCGGCGTACAGAGCGGTGACAGCCGCGGCGGCCCGCGCCAACTCCTCCCGCACCTCGGGCGGCGCCAGCACCTCGACGGTGTCGGCGAACGGCAGCAGCGTGCGCGCCGCCCCCACCGCCTCCAGCTCCAGGCGCACGGTCACCCAGTCCCCGGCGCCCTCGCCCCCGCCCTCGTCCCCGCTCCCGTCCTCGTCAACGGCCGTGAGCACGCCGGAGTTCAGGCGCAGGAACAGCTCGAAGCGCTCCCGGCGCACCCGCGCCGTCACCTCGACGCCGCCGCCCGAGCGCCGCTCGACCCGGCGCTTCAGCTCCGCCCACACGTCGGCCAGCTCCACCCCGGCGCGGCGCCGCACCGGCTCGTCGGTGACCGCCGCCGCCCGCACCCGGTCGGCCCGGAAGAGCCGCGGCACACCCCGCCGGTCGGCGACCAGGTACCAGACGCCCGCCTTGGCCACGAGTCCGTACGGGTCCAGGGTGTACGCGCGCGGCTCCTCCGCGCCGCTGTGCAGATAGCGCACGCGCAGCCGCCGGTCGGCGAAGACGGCCTCCTGGAGCGTGCCGAGGTGGTCCACGGGCAGCTCCCCGCCCGGGCCGCGCGCCCAGCGCGCGGCGTCCACCAGGATCCGGCGGCTCGTCAGCTCCGCGGCGGGCCGGTGCGGCGCGGGCAGCGCGGCCATCACCTTGCGCAGGGCCGTACCGAGCGCCGCGTCCAGGCCGAGCGCGGCGTGCGCGCCCCGCGCGGCGAGCAGGAACAGGGCGCGCGACTCGTCGGCGGTCAGCCCCGTGACGTCCGTGCGGTAGCCGGGCAGCAGCTCGATCCCGCCGTGCCGCCCGCGCTCGGCGTACACGGGCACACCGGAGGCGGACAGCGCCTCGACGTCGCGGTAGATGGTGCGCACGGACACCTCAAGACGCTCGGCCAGCTCGTGCGCGGGCACCCGCCCCCGGGTCTGGAGCAGCAGCAGGATCGACAGCAGCCGGTCGGACTTCACACGCCAAGGATCGCGTACGGCACCACGTACGCGTACGGCACCACGTGTCCGGCCAGCGGCCCGAGGCGATCCAGAAGCGACGCGAAACGATCCTCAGCGCTCCCCAAATTCTGCTTATGATGCGCGTGTGTTCGACTCCCGGCACATCAGGTCCTTCCACGAAGTGGTCCGCACCGGCTCCTACTCGGCCGCGGCCCGCTCGCTCGGGTATACGCAGCCCGCGATCACCCAGCAGATGAAAGCGCTCGAACGGTCCGTGGGCACGGTCCTGTTCACGCGCGTGGGCCGCCGGATGCGCCTGACGGAGGCGGGCGAGGCCCTGTCCCGGCACGCCGGGGTGATCCTCGGGAACATCGAGGCGGCCCAGCGCCAGATGACCGCCATCACGCGCCTGCGCACCGGCCGGGTCCGGCTGTGCGCGTTCCCGAGCGCCACGGCCACGCTGATACCGGAGGCGCTGGCCAAGCTCGCCCGCAGCCACGACGGCATCAGGGTGGAGCTCCAGGAGTACGAGCCGCCGGAGTCGCTGAAGCGCCTGGTGGACGGCGAGGCCGACGTCACCCTCGCCTTCACCTATCCCGGCCTGCGCGACGACGTGCCGGACGAGGTGGTGGAAGTACCGCTCCTTGAGGACCAGTTGACGGTCCTCATGCCGACGCGGCACCCCATGGCGCGGCGCCGCTCGGTGCGCCTGGCCGACCTGGCGGAGGAGCGCTGGATCGCCGGGTGCCTGCGCTGCCGGGCCAACTTCCTGCACGAGTGCGCCGAGCAGGGCTTCGCGCCCGACATCGCCTTCACCACCGACGACAACCTGGTCATCCAGAGCCTGGTGTCGGAGGGCCTGGGCATCGCGATGATGCCGGGGCTCGTCCTCAACTTCCTCTGCCACCGGTCGGTCACCGGCCGCCCGCTCGACCCCGCGTCGCGGCGCCAGGTCTCCGCGTACGTGCTCCGCGAGCACCTGCGCATCCCGGCCACCGGACTCGTCCTGGACGCGCTGAAGGAGGTCGCGGCGAACCGGGTGGGGTGCTGAGCCGGGGGCCGCCGCGCCGGGGCCGCCAGGACCACCGGGGCCGCCAGGACCACCGGGGCCGCCAGGACCACCGGGGCCGCCAGGGTCGCCGGGGTCGCCGGGGTCGCCGGGGTCGCCGGGGTCGCCGGGCGATCCATAACGGCTTCTTGGGGCTTGACGAAGAAACCGTCGTTGGACGTGATGGTTGGTCCGGTCCGACGCTGCCTGTATGACCACCCCCACCGCACAGGGATCCGCCCAGGCCGCCCCGCTCCGCACCACCGAGCGGCTCGACGCGCTCGTCGCCGACATCCGGGACGCCGTCGGCCGCGGACTGCCGCCCGACCTGACCGCGTACCTGGTCGGCGAGCGGCTCGCCCCGCACCTGAGCGCGCCCGACCTGCTCACCCCCGAGCAGTGCGCGGGCGACCCCGAGCGCTACCGCCAGCACCTGCTGCACGCGGAGTCCGACGGCAGCTTCTCCGTCGTCGCCCTGGTCTGGCTGCCCGGTCAGCGCACGTCGATCCACGACCACGTCTCGTGGTGCGTGACCGGCGTCCACGAGGGCGAGGAGCACGAGCGGCGCTACCGGCTCGTCCCGGCGACCGGCCCGGACACCACCGCCGAACTCGTCGCCACGGAGGACGTGGTCAACCCCACGGGCGCCGTGTGCGGCTTCGCGCCGCCCGGCGACATCCACCGCGTGTGGAACGCGGGCGCGGGCCGCGCGATATCCCTGCACGTCTACGGCGCGGACATCTCCCGGCTCGGCAGCAGCGTACGGCGGGTCTACGACCTCCCGGCCGACCGCTGATGGCGCTGCTCGGACAGCGCCCGCCCAGGAGCGCGCCCGCCGTGGGCCAGGCCGCGGCGGGCGCCGTCGGGCCCGGACCCTGGCCCGGCCTCGCCCTGGCCGCCGCGGGTGTGGCGCTCGCCTGGGGGACGCACCGCCTGGTGCCGGGCGTGCCCATGCTGACGGCCGCGATCGTGTACGGCCTCGCCGCCGCGCACCTGCCGGGCGCCCGCGCGTGGATCCGCGGGCGCGGGCGCCCCGGCCTGACCTTCGCCGCGAAGCGGCTGATGCGGGTCGGCGTGGTGCTGCTCGGCCTGAAGCTCAGCCTCGACGACGTGCTCGGGGTGGGCTGGGCGACGGTCGCGATGGTGCTCGCGGTGGTCGCGGCGACGTTCCTCGGCACGTGGTGGCTGGGGCGCCGTCTGGGCCTTCCCGGCGACCAGCCGCTGCTCATCGCCACCGGCTACTCGATCTGCGGGGCCTCCGCGATCGGCGCGGTCAGCGACGTCTCCAAGAGCGAGGAGCGGGACACGGCCGTGTCCGTGGCGGTGGTGACGCTGTGCGGCACCCTCGCCATCGCCGTCCTGCCGCTGCTCCAGGGCCCGTTGGGGCTCAGCGACGCGGAGTTCGGCCGCTGGGTCGGGGCGAGCGTGCACGACGTGGGGCAGGTCGTGGCGACCGCGCAGACCGCCGGGGGCGACGCGCTCGGCGAGGGCGTGCTGGTGAAGCTGATGCGGGTGGCCATGCTGGCGCCGCTCGTCGCGGCGGTCGCGATGGCCGTACGGGCGCGGGCCGCTGCCCCCGAGGCCTCGGGGGCGGGGCGGCGGCCGCCGCTGGTGCCGCTCTTCGTCGCCGGTTTCGTGGTCATGGTCGGCGTACGCAGCACGGGGTGGCTGCCCGGCGGCGCGCTCGACGCGGCCGGGGTCGCCCAGGAACTCCTGCTGGCCGCGGCTCTGTTCGGGCTCGGCAGCGCGGTGGACCTGCGGTCGCTCGTGCGGACCGGGGGGCGGGTGGCCCTGGTGGGGCTGTGCGCGTGGGTGGTCGTGGGCGGGGTGTCGTACGCGGGGGTGTGCCTTACGGGGTGACGGGGTCCCCCGGGCCTGGGGGCGCCCGGCGCCCAGGTCGCGCGTACGGGCACCCGGCACCCGGGGCTGTGCCCACCCGTTCCGCCCCAGCGGAACGACTGCCCACAGCCGGGCCAGGTCGGCAACCACCGGCACGCGCGCACCCCTCGGGCCAGGTCGACGGGCGCCGGGTGGGTGGGGTGGGCCCGGCCGTTGGGCGGCGTCAGCGCAGGCGGACCCGGGCCAGTTGGCGGGACTGGGCCACCAGGCGGTCCGCGCTGTCCCAGACCTCCGCGTCCTCCTCCAGGAAGCCCCCGGCCAGGTTCCGCGTGGTGATGGCGACGCGCAGGGGGCCCGGCGCGGGGCGGGCGCGCACATGGGCGGTCAGTTCGACCGTCGGGACCCAGCCCGAGAGCCCCATCTCGAACGCGGTCGGCGGCAGCGCGTCCACCGCGAGCAGCAGCGCCAGCGGATCCGCGGGGCGCCCGTCCGCGAGGCCGAACCAGGCCCGCATCTCCCCCTTGCCGGACGGCTGCCCGAGGGCCCAGCCGAGCGTCGCCGGGTCGAGCTTCAGCCACAGCCGCTCCACGATCGCCGAACTGCCGGGCAGCGGCCGGTCGTCGGGGGCGTCGTCGGGCCCGAAGCAGTGCTCGACGGGCGGCAGCGCGGGCGGCACGGCCGTGGTGCGCACGTCGTCGGGGAGCGCGTCGAGGTCGCCGTACGAGGCGAGGACGCGCAGCCGCTCGACCTCCGTGCCGTCCGGCTCGTACTGCACGAGGGAGGCCTGCCCAGTCGACAGGCCACGGCCGTCGCGCACGGTCTCGGTGCGGATGACGGCGGGGCCCGGCTCGGACGCCGTCAGATAGTGCGCGGAGACGGTGAACGGGTCGGCGTGCGGCAGCGCGTGCGCGAGGGCGCGGCCGACGACCGCGAGGAGATAGCCGCCGTTCACCGCGTTGATGATGGTCCAGCCCGCGGAGAGGTCGGTGTCGTAGACACCCGGCTCCCGGAGGGTGACCGCGGTGTCGCGGTCGAATTCGCTGTCGCCGATCGTCGCGCCCGCTGTCGGCGCCGCCGCTGTTTCCGCCATGCCAGCAACGTACAACACACAATTACTGAGCGGTAGCTTTTTGATCTCCCTCAGCCGGACCCCCGACCGCCGGTCCGCTCGTCCAGCGGTCCCCCGCCCACCGGGCCGAAGCACACCCGTTCGCCGCCCGCCGCCGGGACCAGGCACACCCGGGCCCGGCGTGCGTCGGGGGCGGCGGTCATCGGGGTCGCGACGTAGGTGTCGGGGTTCCGGGCGACCACGTGCTTGGTGCGCGCGCCCGGCAGCGACAGCTCGATGCGGTCGCCCGCCCTCAGGTTCATGCCGCGCGCCCACAGCGCCCCGCACTCCGCGCTGTGCCGGATCTCCAGGCGCTGCCCCCGGGGCGCCGTCCGCGTCAGCACCGAGGTCGCCAGGCCCTGCTGGCCGCACATCATCACCAGCGGGTCCGCGCCCTCGCACTCCTTGCCGCCGCACCCCACGACCGGCGGCCCGGCCGACCCCGCGGGCCGGTCGTCCGGCGTCTGGGTCCCGCCCGACAGGATGACCGCGAGCGTGGCGGCGACGGCCGCGGCGAGCCCGCCGCCCGCGAGCGCCACGCGCGCCGTGCGCACCCCGCGCCGACGGCGCCGCTCCCCGGCTCCCCCTCGGCGGGTCGCGGCGGCGCGGGTGCCGGTTCCGCGGGTGCCGCATCCGCCCGCGGGACCGGCACCGGCGCCGACCGCGCCCGGCCGCTCCACGCCTGGTCCGCGAGGCTCCACAGCGCGAGCAGCCGGTCCGGCGGCTGCTGCGCCACCTCGCACAGCGCCACCACCGCCGGTCTCGGCGGCTGCTGCTTGCCGTTGAGGTAGCGGTCCCAGGACGACTTGCTGTACGGCGTGCGCCGGGCGAGCGCGGCCAGGCTCAGGCCCGCGCGCTCCTTCACCTCGCGCAGCTCGGCGGCGAGGCGTGCGCACTCCAGCGGCGGCCGGACGGCGGCCCCGTCCCGCGCGCCGTTCCCCGGCCCGTTCTTCCGCCCGTCCCCCTGCCCGTCCCGCCGCACGCGCTGGTCTCCGTGCGCGCTCACCGTCGCAGCGCCCCCCACGTGTCCGGGCCCACGATGCCGTCGGGCGCCAGGCCCGCGGACTTCTGGAAGCTCCGGGCCGCGCTCTTGGTGCGCGGGCCGTACGCGCCGTCCACCGTGCCCGGGTCGTAGCCGCGCTTCTTCAGCAGGCACTGGGCCTCGACGACCTCCCAGCTCGTGCTGTTGAGGTCGAGCAGCGCGTCCGCGGTCAGGCTGTACCCGGCGTACAGGTCGCCGTCCTTGCGGTGGGTCTCGCAGCGGTGCTCCTTGCCGGGCGTGAAGTGGAACTCCCCGCGGCTGTTCGAGGCCACGGTGGCCGGACGCGGGCCCCGCGGCTCCCCCGACGCGTCCCCGTCCGACCACGGGCGGGCGACCACCAGCACCGCGACCACGGCGAGCAGCAGCGCGCAGACCGCGCCCACCAGCAGCGGGCCGCGCCGTCCCGGCCGCCGGGACGAGGGCCCGGCGGACCCGCCGGACCCGCCCGCTCCTCCGCCCCCTACGGGGTCACCCTCCCGCGTGCCCCAGTCGTCCACGCTCCGGTCGTCGACGCTCCCCTCCGCGTCGGCGGGAACCTCCGCCCCGACCGCGGCCCCCTCGCTCTCCCACGCCTCGGCGGCCACGTCCCGCAGGGCGAGCAGCCTGCCGGGGTCCGCCCCGCACACCTGGGCCAGCTGCTCGACGGCGCCGCGCGGCGGCACCGCCTTGCCGTTGAGATAGCGGGCCCACGAGGAGCCGCTGTACGACGTCTTGGCGGCGAGCGCGGACTGGGTCAGCCCACTGTGGTCCTTCAGCGCCCGCATCTGTACGACGAGTTGCCACACCCTCCGGTCCAGGGAGGCGGGCAGCTCCTTCCAACGCGACATGATCCACCCCTGACGCGTTCGCGATCCCCCGGGGCGCCGAAGTGCCGTCCGCCACGCGCTCGTCGGCGCGCGTACGCGTGGACGACGTGCGCCCTCCACCCCAAGGATGACGCCGCCGCACGCACCGGTTCCAGCGCCGTCCCGGCCACCGATCGACACGCGCCATGAACGACTGGCCCGCCGATCAGCCGCCCCGCCGTCCCGCGATGCCACCACGGCCGAGGGCGTTCACGCAGGTCAACGGCGTGGCCTCCCGTGGGACGCGGGCGCGCCGTGCCGCGCTGTCCCCCGTGCCGCGCCCCGGCGCACAGTCGGTGGTGCGCCCAGGCCGCGCGGTCCCCCGCCCGCGCCGCCCAGCACGGAAGGCGCACCTCAGACCAGCGACGCGGGAAGGAACCCACGCACATGCTCAACGGCAAGCGCCTGGCACTCGGTACGGCGGCCCTGCTCATCGGCGGCGGCTTGATGGCATCGGGTCCGGCACCCACCGCCCTCGCGCACTCCGGCGGACCGGCTGGTTCCGCCACCGTCGCCGACCCCGGCGGACCGGACGGTTCCGCCGAGGCACGGCGGCCGCACTGCCCCTGGCCCTACATCTGCTTCGCCAAGGGCGGCACCCGGCTCGGCATGTACCGGGCCATGGGCTACAAGCCGCTCACGGCCCGCGCCAAGCGGGCCAGGACCGTCATCAACGCGCGCCCCGACGACGGCGCCCGGGTCCACCTCGTCCACCGCGGCGGCGCCACCGACTGGACCTGTGTGAAGCCGCGCAAGACCCGTCGCATCGCGTCCGGCTGGAAGCCGTACGCCGTGGACATCCGCAACAGCCCCAACTGCCGCTGACCCGTCACGCCGCCGGGGTCACACCGTGTCCTCGGCGGCCGACGAGCGGCGGTTCCAGGCCCGCGGCGCCCGCCAGTGGTAGCGCATCGCGAGCAGCCGCAGCAGGAACGCGGTGACGATGGCGACCCCGGTGGTGAAGCCGTTCAGGGCGTCGTACTTCAGGCACAGCGCCACGATCGCGGCGCCCACGATGGCGGGCACCGCGTACAGGTCCCGGTCCCAGCGCACCAGGGACGGCACCTCGTTCGCGACGATGTCGCGCAGCACACCGCCGCCGACGGCGGTGGCGAGGCCGAGGGTCGCGGACGCGGTGAGGCCGAGCCCGTAGTCGTACGCCTTGGTCGTGCCCGCGACGCAGAACAGGCCGAGGCCCGCCGCGTCGAAGACGTTCACCGCGAGCTGGGTGCGCTCCACCTCCGGGTGCAGGAAGAACACCAGGAGCGCGGCGATCAGGGGCGTGATGAAGTACCCGAGGTCCGTGAACGCGGCGGGCGGCACCGCGCCGATCACCAGATCCCGGAAGAGGCCGCCGCCCAGGGCGGTGACCTCGGCGAGCACGGCGATGCCGAACACGTCGAAGTTCTTGCGCACGGCGAGGAGGGCACCGGAGATCGCGAAGACGAAGATCCCGGCGAGGTCCAGGCCGTGCTGGACGGTAGGCGTGAACAATTCCTGAAGCACGCGTCATTCTCCCCCGGCCCGCGCACACCACCGCGCACCACGACCCCACGCGTGCCTCCCACCCACCCGCCCTGAAAAGGGCGGGTGGGTGGGGAAAAGCCCGTCCGGCGTTTGAGGACGAGGCCGAAGGCCGAAAAGGGCGGTCAGTCCACCTCGGGGGACTCCTTCGGCGCCGGTTCCGAAGCCTTGGCCACCGGCTTGGCCTCAGGCGCAGCCTCATCCGCCGCGGTGGTGACCGACACCACCTCGATCGCCTCCTTGGCGGCGGAGAGCAGCTTGGTGTCCTCCGGCGCCTGGTCGGCCGCGTTCTCCGGGTGGTGGCACGCCACCTGGTGCGAGCCCTCAAGGGAGAGCAGCGGCGGCTCCTTGACCGCGCAGATCTCCGTGGCCTTCCAGCACCGCGTGTGGAAGCGGCACCCGCTGGGCGGGTCGATCGGCGAGGGCACGTCGCCGCGCAGCAGGATGCGCTCGCTCTTGGCGCCGCGCCGCTTGGGGTCCGGCACCGGCACCGCGGAGAGCAGCGCCTTGGTGTACGGGTGCATCGGCTTGGTGTAGAGGTCCTTGCGGTCCGCCAGCTCGACGATCTTGCCGAGGTACATCACCGCGATGCGGTCCGACACGTGCCGGATGACCGACAGGTCGTGCGCGATGATCACATACGTGAGGCCCAGCTCGTCCTGGAGGTCGTCGAGGAGGTTCACGACCTGCGCCTGGATGGACACGTCGAGCGCGGAGACCGGCTCGTCGGCGACGACCAGCTTCGGCTGCAGGGCGAGGGCGCGGGCGATGCCGATGCGCTGCCGCTGACCGCCGGAGAATTCGTGCGGGTAGCGGTTGTAGTGCTCGGGGCTGAGGCCGACGCGCTCCAGCATCTCCTGGACGGTCTTCTTGATGCCGCCCTCGGGCTTCACGCCCTGGAGCTTGAACGGCGCGCCCACGATGGTGCCGATGGTGTGCCGCGGGTTCAGCGACGAGTACGGGTCCTGGAAGATCATCTGGACGTCGCGGCGCAGCGGACGCATCCGCGCGGTGCCCAGGTGGGTGATGTCGTGGCCCTCGAACTCCACGCGCCCGCCGGTCGGTTCGAGCAGCCGGGTGATGAGGCGGCCCATCGTCGACTTGCCGCAGCCGGACTCGCCGACGACGCCGAGGGTTTCCCCGGAGCGCACGTCGAAGGTGAGGCCGTCGACGGCCTGCACGGCCGCGACCTGGCGCTGGAGCAGGCCCTTCTTGATGGGGAAGTGCTTGACCAGTCCCTCAACCTTGAGCAGCGTCTCGCGCTCGGCCTCCGGGGCGGGTTTCGCCTGCTGGGGGATGGTCATGTCCTGGTCCTTCACAGCTTCGGCGCAATCTCTTCGGTCCAGATCCGGGTGCGCTCCTCGCGCGACATGTGGCAGGCCGAGAAGTGCCCGCTGCCGACCTCGGTCAGCTCGGGGCGCTCCTTGCGGGTGATCTGGTCCTTGGGTACGTCCGCGTAGGGGCAGCGCGGGTTGAAGGCGCAGCCGCTCGGCAGGTTGATGAGGCTGGGCGGGGAGCCCTTGACCGGCGTGAGGCGCTCGGTCTCCTCGCGGTCGATGCGCGGCATGGAGCCGAGCAGCCCCCAGGTGTAGGGGTGCTGGGGCTCGTAGAACACCTGCTGGGCGGTGCCGCGCTCCACGCAGCGGCCGCCGTACATCACGAGCAGCTCATCGGCCATCTCGGCCACCACGCCCAGGTCGTGGGTGATCATGATGACCGCGGAGCCGAACTCCTTCTGCAGGTCGCGGATCAGGTCCAGGATCTGGGCCTGGACCGTCACGTCGAGCGCGGTGGTCGGCTCGTCCGCGATCAGCAGCTCCGGGTTGTTGACCAGGGCCATGGCGATCATGGCGCGCTGGCGCATGCCGCCGGAAAACTCGTGCGGGTAGGAGTCCACGCGCTTGTCGGGCTGCGGGATGCCGACGCGGTCGAGCATCTCGATGGCGCGCTTGCGGGCGACCTTCTTGTCGACGTCGTTGTGGACCCGGTAGGCCTCGATGATCTGGCGGCCGATCGAGTAGTACGGGTGCAGCGCGGACAGCGGGTCCTGGAAGATCATCGCCATCTCGCGGCCGCGCAGCCTGCGCACCTCGTCGGCGGGCGCGCTGAGCAGCTCGGTGCCGTTCAGCCAGATCTCCCCGGACAGCTGGGCCTTGCGGCGGCCGTACTGCCCGGCGGTGTGCAGGCCGAGGATGCCGAGGCTGGTCACCGACTTGCCGGAGCCGGACTCGCCCACGATGCCGAGGGTGCGGCCCTTCTCCAGGGAGAAGCTGAGCCCGTCGACGGACTTGACCAGGCCGTCGTCGGTGGGGAAGTGCACCTTGAGGTCGCGCACTTCGAGGAAGGCGGAGGGGGCGGACGAGGCGGCGGTCACTTCGCCGACGGCCGCGCCGCTCTTGGACAGTTCGGTCATCCCAGCCTCACTCGCGGGTCGATGACGGCGTACAGAAGGTCCACGACGAGGTTGGCGATGGCGATGGCGAGAGCCGCGCACAGGGTGACGCCGAGGATCACGGGCAGGTCCTTGGAGCTGATGGCCCTGACCGCTTCGAGGCCGAGGCCCGGAAGGTTGAAGGTGGACTCGGTGAGCACGGCGCCGCCCATGAGGACACCGAGGTCGAGTCCGAAGACGGTGAGGATCGGCGTCATCGCCGAGCGCAGCGCGTGCCTGCGGATGACGACGGTCTCGCCGAGGCCCTTGGCGCGCGCGGTGCGGATGTAGTCCTCGCCGAGGACCTCCAGCATGGTGGCGCGGGTGAGGCGCGCGTACATCGCGGCGTTGAGGAAGGCGAGCACGATCCACGGCAGGAGCAGCGTCTGGAACCAGACGTCGATGCTGTCGTCCGTACTGAGGCTGTCGGCGATCTTCACCCAGCCCAGGTTGTGGACGAAGATGCCCATCGCGACCATGCCGGTGAAGAAGACGGGCAGGGAGACGCCGCCGAGGGCGGTGGTCATCGCGGCGCGGTCCCAGACGGTGCCCCGCTTGAGCGCGGAGACCACGCCGGTGGCGACACCGGCGGCGAGCCACAGGACGCAGGCTCCGGCGGCGAGCGCGCCGGTCACGGGCAGGGCGTCCTTGAGGGTCTCCCAGACGGGGGCCTCGGTGCGGAAGGAGTAGCCGAAGCAGGGCGCCGGGCAGTGCGTGACGTCGCTGCCGTTGGCGTAGTCCCGGCCCATCGGGATGCCCTTGATGAAGTCCCAGAACTGGACGATCAGGGGGTCGTCCAGGCCGAGCTTGGTCCGGATGCCTTCGAGCTGCTCGGCTCCGGCCTGCTTCCCGGCGAAGAGGACGGCGATGTCCTGTCCCGCCCACTTGGGCAGCATGAAGAAGACGGTGAAGGTCGCGAGCAGTACGACCAGCACCATGATGATGACGGCGATCAGGCGCCGGATGAGATAAGCAAGCACTGTGCGCGGCCCGGCGGTGGCTCCGAGACCCCCTTGTGAGGGGCCTTGGAGCCACCGCCCGGGGCCATCACCTGCCCTTCGGACTGGCGGGATGCGGCGGCGGTGTGACGGACGGTCAACTGCGGGGGGCCGCGGCGGTGGTGGGCCGCCGCGGCCGGGGAGCCTGCTACTTCTGCGCCACGCCGAGCGAGACGTAGTCGTAACGGCCGTTGTAGGCGTCGGACATGTAGGCGTTCGTCAGCCTCGAACCGCGCCAGGTGATGTTCTTCTCGTACAGGAACGGCATCCAGTCGGCGTCGTCGAGGATCCGCTTGTCGAGCTGCTTGTAGATCTCACCGGCCTTGACCGGGTCGACCTCGGCGATGGCCTTGTCGAAGAGCTTGTCGATCTTCGGGTCCTTGATCTGCGACTCGTTGTAGTTGCCGTTCTCAAGCAGGAAGCGCGAGTCGAACAGCGGCTGCGCGTAGCCCTGGCCGGACGGGAAGTCGGGGCCCCAGCCGGACATCTGCATGCTGTAGCCGCGCTTCTTCACCACGGACGGGGAGCCGGTGATGCTGGCGGAGTCGGCGCCGTCGATGGACTCGACCTGGACGTTGATGCCGACCTTCTTCAGCTGGGCCTGGAGGGCCTCGGCGGTGTCGACCTCACCCGGGTTGTTGTTGCGGGCGGTGAGCTTGGCGCTGAAACCGTTCGGCTTCTTGCACTGCTTCAGCTCGTCCTTGGCCTTGGCCAGGTCCGGCTTGCCCTTGCGCGCCAGGACGCCGTACGGGTCGTAGTCGCTGTTGCCCGGGATCGACTTCGGGAAGGTGCTGTTGGCGATGTCACCGGCGGCGAGCTTGCCACCGCGGGTCTGCTGGAGGCTCGCGAAGTCGGTGGCGTAGAAGACGGCCTTGCGGCAGTGCACGTTGTCGAACGGCTTCGCCGTGTGCACCAGGGCGACGTAGCGCACGAACGACGTGTGCATGTTGTCGACGTTGCCGCGGTGGTCCTGGATGGCGGTGACGCGGCCGGACTGGGTCATGCCGGTGCCGTTGAGGTCGACGTCGTAGTCGCCCGCCATCAGGCGCTTGTCGTTCTCCTCCAGGTTGGCGGAGATCGTCACGTCGATCTTGTCCGGAAGGGCCGGGCGGATCGGGTCCGACTCCTTCTTCCACTTGTCGTTGCGGACCAGGACGATCTTCTTGCCGGGCTTGTACTCGTCGAACTTGTACGGGCCCGAGGAGAACGGCCGCGAGGTGTACTTGGCCTTGGTGTCCTTGGACGCCTTCACCGGGGAGCCGGAGGGCATCGCGAGGAACTGCTCGAAGTCACCGTTGCGCTTGGGCAGCTTGAAGATGATGGTCTTGTCGTCGGGCGTCTCGATCGCCTTCAGGCCGAGCTTGTCCTTCGACGGGTCCTTGTACGGGCCGGGGTACTCGCCCTTGGGGTCGAGCGCCTGGCGCAGATAGCCGGGACCGCCGGTGATGGTGTCCTTGGCCCAGATGCGCTCGATCCCGTACTTGATGTCCTTGGAGGTCAGCGGGGAGCCGTCCTCCCAGGTCAGGCCGTCACGCAGCTTGTACGTGTAGGTCTTGCCGTCGTCCGAGATCTTCGCGGTGGAGGTGGCGAGGTCGGGGACGAGCTTGGTGCTCGCCTTGCCCGGCTTGGTGTCGTACGACACCAGCTGCCGGGTGTAGAACCGCATGAAGTCCCAGGACATGCCGTAGTACGCGCGCTGCGGGTCGGCCGAGTCGAGGTCCTGCTTGCCGACGAAGCGGAGAGTGCCGCCCTTCTTCTTCGACGGGTTGGCGACCTTGTTGAGCGCGGCGTTGTAGCCCGCGCCCTTGCCGTTGTCGTCGTCGCCGTCGCCGCTGCCGCAGGCCGTGGTGGTCACCAGCGCCGCGACGACGAGGGCCGCACCGGCGGCGAGCCGCCGTTTGGGGGAAACTCTGGGCATTTTCTGCAACCTTCCAGATTCGCGGTCCCTGGCGGATAGCTGCCGAAGAACCATGGAAAGAGCCACCTGACCAGCGCAGGGGCAAGTCAGGGGGACTGCTAGCGGGTTCCCTTGGGGTCGAGCGCGTCGCGCAGCCCGTCCCCGAAGAGGTTGAAGGCGAGCACCGTGATGAAGATCGTGACGCCCGGGAAGACCATGAACATCGGGTCGTGCTCATAGGTCGCGAGGGCGTCGCGCAGCATGCCGCCCCACGAGGCGGTCGGCGGCTTGACGCCCGCGCCGAGGAAGCTGAGGGCGGCCTCCGTGAGGATGTTGGTGGGGATCATCAGGGTCGCGTAGACCGTGATGGGCGCCACCAGGTTGGGCAGCAGCTCACGGAACAGGATGTGCCGTCTGCCGCCGCCGAGGCTCTTGGCCGCCTCCACGTACTCGCGTTCGCGCAGCGACAGGGTCTGGCCGCGCACGATGCGCCCGATGTAGGGCCAGCCGAAGAAGCCGATCACCAGGACCAGGATCGCCACGCGCACGCTCGTGCCCTGCAGGCCGAGGAAGTCGTCGGGGAGCACCGAGACCAGGGAGATGATGAAGAGCAGCTGCGGGAAGGAGAGCAGCACGTCCATCACGCGGCTGATCAGCGCGTCGACCCAGCCGCCGAAGTACCCGGCGATGATCCCGAACAGGGTGCCGAGGACCACGGCGACGATCGCGGCGAGGAAGGCCACGAGCAGCGAGATGCGGGCGCCGTAGACGATCCGGCTGAAGACGTCGCGGCCCTTGTTCGGCTCGACGCCGAAGAGGAAGTCGCCGCTCACGCCGCCGAGCGCGCCCTTGGGCAGGTTGGTCAGCTCGTCGAGCTTCTCCTGGTGGAAGTCGTTCGGCGGGTGGCCGAGCAGGCTCACGATCAGGGGCGCGAACACGGCCACCAGGACCAGGACCAGGACCGTGACGCCGCCCGCGAGGGCGACCTTGTCGCGCTTGAGCCGGTTCCAGGCGATCTGCTTGAGGGACCGACCCTCGACCTTCTTCACCCCTGCACCGGCTGCGGGGGCGACGTCCTCCGTGGGTTTCGCGTCCGCAGGTGTGTCATGCATTGGCGCCGTCATCGTGCCAGGGACCCCTCTCAACCGGCGGTGACCGGCCCGCACTTGCCGCTGTAGCGACGTGATCAGTCCGTCGTACACAGGGGCGAAGGCCCCTTGGAGCGGGAGTCTTCAACGGGGCCGTGATCTGTTACCAGACTTGTCGGGGAATGGATGCGCAACCGTGATGCTGATCGAGGTGTTCCGTTATCCGGACGGGGCTGAACGCCGGGCGAACACGGGGCAGTTGGGGGCCAAGGGAGTCACGGGCGTCCATATGGTCACTCCCGCACCCTTAGCGGACATCGCGCACATCGGCGCTGATCAGCGGGTCCGGCCGAAAGCGGAATCCGGACAGTGTCCGGATCGCCGCGCAGGGATACGAGGGGTATGCGGGCGTTGCGCTCAGTACGCGGCGGGATATCCGTATCCACCGGCCGGGGCCGGGGCCGGATGGGGGTCGCGGTCGTAGAACGGGCGGGCGTTGGCGCGCAGCCACATCGCGACCGGGTCGTGCGCGTCGGCCATCGCCACCGTCGACACCGGAAGCCCCTCGGGCACCGCGCCGATGGACTGCCGCATCATGGCGCGCACCGAGTCGACCGACGCGGGCGAGGTGTCGTACACGTCCAGGCCGATCGCCAGGTACGGGGCGCCGAGCGAGGGTTGCACCCAGGCGCGGCGCAGCGAGCGGACCGCCGGGGTGCGGTGCGCGTTCTGCGTCAACAGGGCGTAGAACTGCGGGAGTTCGATGGTCGGCTCGGTGAGCCGGAGCGGGCCCGCGGGCTGGAGGTCGATGCCGCTGGCGATGCGGCGCAGGTCCAGCCAGGGGATGCCGACGCCGCCGCCCGGGGCGTGCGGGTTCAGCCACAGGCCGTAGTGGTCGGGGTAGAGCGCGCGGGCCACGTCGACTCCGCCCACCACCTCGTAGCCGCGGTTCCAGCCGCTGGCCGACAGCTCCTGGGCGGAGGTCACGCACGGCGCGTAGCCGTACCCGTCGACCTCCATGTTCCCGTACTGCGCGTCGGGCGATCCGGCCTGGCCGTGCCAGAGCAGCATCCACACCTTGCCGTCCGCGAGGGCGTGCAGGAGCGCCTCGTACGCGTCATAGCGCCCCGGCGTCACCTGGCGCAGCATGTGCTCGACCTGCCCGGCCCCCGCGGCCGTGCCCGAAGCACTCACCCGTAACCGCCCCTTCGCGACATACCCCGACGGACCCGACGGACCCGACGTACCCAGCTGGCACCACGGCCGTGCTCCGACCGAGTCATAGGACCAGCTTAAGCGGGCCGGGGGCCCTGGGCGGGGGTGCGCGGGGGCCAAGCCCCCTCGCACCGCGGAAAAACCGTCGGCGTTCCGCGTCCGTCAGCGCGGCGCGAAGAACGGCCGGACGCGCTCGCGCATCCAGTGGGCCACCGGGTCGTCCGCCACGTCCAGCAGGACCAGGTTGACCGGCCAGGCCACCGGCACCTGGCCGAGCGCCCGGCCCAGCGCCTGGAGCGGCAGGTCACGGGCGTCGCCCTCCCACGCGGACAGTTCCACGCCCACGAACAGCGTCGGGTCCTCGTCCTCGACGCCCGCCAGGCAGCGGCGCGCGGTGCGCACCACGCCGATGGCCTCGAACTCACGTCCCGCGGCGGCGAGGAAGTCGACCGGGTCGTCCTGCCAGTCCGGCTCGAACAGCCGTACCCGGCCGCCGGTCGTCGGGCCGTCCAGCTCCGTACGCCCCACGCGGCACAGCGCGGCCACGGCCGGGGGCGGCAGCGGCACCGTCACGGTGCCCTCGGGGTTCAGGACGATGCCCAGGTGCGGGTGCAGACCGCGGGCGAACTCCACCGCGGGCGCCACCGTCGCGTGCATCCGGCCGTCGGTGACCTGCCGGAACTGCTGCTCCGACGTGAACACCGGGACGTACGCCTGGCCGTCCAGCTCCAGCGTCGGCAGGTCGAGGGTGGTGCTGTCGGGGCCGCCGCCGTTGGGGAGCGGGATCCACACGTGGCCGCGGCCCAGCGTCTCGACGATGTGCGCGGCGGTGGCCTCGCTCGGCGGGGCGCCGAGCGAGGCGGCGAGCACCTCTTCGAGTTCGTTGCCGGGCCATCCGTGCGTGTGCGTGTGCGCCTGCCCCTGTGCCGGATACTCCCCCGGAAAGTCCATGCTGCCCTTACCCCTGCTGCTCTGCCGTACGGATCTCCCGACCCTAACGCCGCGCCTCGCCCTCGCACGCCGGACGGGTGGGAACGTCCCGCTTGCCCGCCGTCGTCGGCTGTCCGTGATCCGCCGCTTCGCGGCGGATGTTCCCCGGGCGGGTCTGGGGCGCCCCCGCGAGGGCTAGGCGAAGGCGATCTCCGTGAGCGCCGTCGCCCCCTCCCGGTCCAGGAGGGTGACCGACCCGCACCCCGGCGGCAGCCCCCCGCCCTCGGCGACCCGGAGCAACCGCCCCACCCCCCGCCGGTGCCGGGCGAAGGCATAGCGGGACACCCCCCGCCCCCGGGCCCGCTGCCCCCGCAGCGCGACCGGCGCGGGCACGTCGAGGAGGAGCAGGTGCAGTACGCCCCCGCGCCGGACGGCGGCCCGCGCCAGCCACCGCCGCACCCACGGCTGCGTACCGCAGTCGTGGACGACGACCCCGGAGCCCGCGCGCAGCGCCCGCCGCAGCCCGGCGTAGTGGGCGACCCGCACCAGCGGCCGGTACACCGCGTACGGCACGAAGCGCGGCATCCGCGCCGCCCACCGGTCCCGCGCGTCCTGGGAGTCCACCCGCGGCCCGGCCACCGCCCGCCGCATCAGCGTGGACTTGCCGCTGCCGGGCAGCCCGGAGACCACCACCACGTCGTGCGCGCCGAAGACCAGCCGCCCCGGCCTCCGCCCGGCGCCCGCACCCCGCCGGAGGTCCCGGACCACCCCCCGCGGCGCGTCCCGCCCCCGTCCCGCCCCCTCGCGGCGCCCCACGGCCACCCCCGGCGGCAGCGCGACGGCATCGGGCAGCGCCGCACCGCCCGTCGTCGCGTAAGCACTGCTCCCGTGCACCGTGATCCGCCTCCCCATGCTGGTCACGTCACTCATCCCCAGTACTTGTCCCTTGACTGTAAAGAGAAGGTAATGCCACCGCGGAGCATTCCCAGGTTGCGACTGTTGTGAAGCGGGGGCGCGTGTAATGATGTGCGCGCCAACTCCATACCGGCCGCTTGAATCCGCGCGGGAGAGTTCCGCGGGCCCCGCCGCCCCGGACGCCGAAGGAGCAAGTTCCTCCCTTGAATCTCTCAGGCCCCGTACCGCGCGGGCGAGGCACATCTGAAAAGCGGGCCGCCCCGGTGGCTCCACCCAAGGTGCAAGTCATGCCCCGTGGTACGCGTGGGTCTGGTGAACCTCTCAGGTTTGATGACAGATGGGGAGGGACGACCTCGCCCGTCATGCCATGCCTGGGAGCCAGTACTCATGAGCCCTACCCCGCGCAAGACCGCCCTCGACGCCCTGCATCGCTCGCTCGGCGCCACCATGACCGACTTCGCGGGCTGGGACATGCCGCTGCGGTACGGCAGTGAGCGCGACGAGCACAACGCCGTGCGCACCAAGGCCGGTCTCTTCGACCTCTCCCACATGGGCGAGATCACCGTCACCGGCGCCGGGGCCGTCGACCTGCTGAACTACGCGCTCGTCGGCAACATCGGCTCCGTCGGCGTCGGCCGCGCCCGCTACACCATGATCTGCCAGGCCGACGGCGGCATCGTCGACGACCTGATCGTCTACCGCCTCGGCGAGACCGAGTACATGGTCGTCGCCAACGCGGGCAACGCCCAGGTCGTCCTGGACGCCCTCACCGAGCGGGCCGCCGGGTTCGACGCCGAGGTGCGCGACGACCGCGACGCGTACGCACTGGTCGCCGTCCAGGGCCCCGAGTCCCCCGGCATCCTCAAGGCAGTCACGGACGCCGACCTGGACGGCCTGAAGTACTACGCGGGCCTGCCCGGCACGGTCGCGGGCGTGCCCGCCCTGATCGCGCGCACCGGCTACACGGGCGAGGACGGCTTCGAGCTGTTCGTGGCGCCGGAGCACGCCGAGACGCTGTGGCGGGCGCTGACGGAGGCGGGCGCCCCCGTCGGCCTCGTGCCGTGCGGGCTCTCCTGCCGCGACACGCTCCGCCTGGAGGCGGGCATGCCGCTGTACGGCAACGAGCTGACCACCGGTCTCACCCCCTTCGACGCGGGCCTCGGCCGGGTCGTGAAGTTCGAGAAGACCTCCCACGCGGAGGACTTCGTGGGCCGCGACGCGCTGAAGGCCGCCGCCGAGCGCGCCGAGGCCGCGCCGCCCCGCAAGCTCGTCGGCCTGGTCGCCGAGGGCCGCCGGGTGCCCCGCTCGGGCATGGACGTCGTCGCGGACGGCCAGGTCGTGGGCCAGGTCACCTCCGGCGCCCCCTCGCCCACCCTCGGCAAGCCGATCGCCATGGCCTACGTCGACGCCGCCCACGCCGAGCCCGGCACCCCCGGCGTCGCCGTGGACATCCGCGGCACCCACGAGCCCTACGAGGTCGTGGCGCTGCCGTTCTACAAGCGCCAGAAGTGACACACCCGGCACCAGGTGTGACGGCCGGGCCCCGGACGTGACACCAGCGGCACATCGGCACCGTACAAGCAACGGTACAAACCGTCTCATTCCGTAAGACGGCCCTTCCCCACGTGCATCAGCACTCGCCCGCGTACAGGAGAATTCACGCCATGAGCAACCCCCAGCAGCTGCGTTACAGCAAGGAGCACGAGTGGCTGTCGGCCACCGAGGACGGCGTGGCGACGGTCGGCATCACCGAGTTCGCGGCCAACGCGCTCGGTGACGTCGTGTTCGCCCAGCTCCCGGCGGTCGGCGACTCGGTCACCGCGGGCGAGACCTGCGGCGAGCTGGAGTCGACCAAGTCGGTCTCCGACCTCTACTCCCCCGTCTCCGGCGAGGTCGTCGAGGCCAACCAGGACGTCGTGGACGACCCGTCCCTGGTGAACTCGGCCCCCTTCGAGGGCGGCTGGCTGTTCAAGGTGCGCGTCGCCGAGGAGCCGGGCGACCTACTCTCCGCCGACGAGTACACCGAGTTCGCAGGCAGCTGACCACGGCGTAAGGACGGAACTTCCGATGTCGCTTCTGAACACCCCACTCCACGAACTCGACCCCGACGTCGCCGCCGCCGTCGACGCGGAGCTGACCCGCCAGCAGTCCACCCTGGAGATGATCGCCTCGGAGAACTTCGCTCCGGTCGCGGTCATGGAGGCCCAGGGCACGGTCCTCACCAACAAGTACGCCGAGGGCTACCCCGGCCGCCGCTACTACGGCGGCTGCGAGCACGTCGACGTCACCGAGCAGATCGCGATCGACCGGGTCAAGGACCTGTTCGGCGCCGAGTACGCCAACGTCCAGCCGCACTCCGGCGCCTCCGCCAACCAGGCCGCCCTCTTCGCGATCGCCCAGCCCGGCGACACGATCCTCGGCCTGGACCTGGCGCACGGCGGCCACCTCACCCACGGCATGCGTCTGAACTTCTCCGGCAAGCAGTTCAACGTGGTCGCCTACCACGTGGACGAGGCCGGTCTGGTCGACATGGCCGAGGTCGAGCGCCTGGCCAAGGAGAACCGCCCCAAGGTGATCATCGCGGGCTGGTCCGCCTACCCGCGCCAGCTGGACTTCGCCGAGTTCCGCCGCATCGCCGACGAGGTCGGCGCGTACCTGTGGGTCGACATGGCGCACTTCGCCGGGCTCGTCGCCGCCGGTCTGCACCCGAACCCGGTGCCGTTCGCGGACGTGGTCACCTCCACCACGCACAAGACGCTCGGCGGCCCCCGCGGCGGCATCATCCTGGCCCGCACCAAGGACTTCGCGAAGAAGCTGAACTCCGCGGTCTTCCCCGGCTTCCAGGGCGGCCCCCTGGAGCACGTGATCGCCGCCAAGGCCGTCTCCTTCAAGGTCGCCGCCTCGGACGACTTCAAGGAGCGCCAGCAGCGCACCCTGGACGGCGCCCGCATCCTCGCCGAGCGCCTGGTCCAGGACGACGTCAAGGAGCACGGCGTCGCCGTCCTGTCCGGCGGCACCGACGTGCACCTGGTCCTGGTCGACCTGCGCGACAGCGAGCTGGACGGCCAGCAGGCCGAGGACCGCCTCCACGAGGTCGGCATCACGGTCAACCGCAACGCCGTCCCGAACGACCCCCGCCCGCCGATGGTCACCTCCGGCCTGCGCATCGGCACCCCGGCCCTCGCCACCCGCGGCTTCCAGGCCGAGGACTTCCACGAGGTCGCCGACGTCATCGCCGAGGCCCTGAAGCCCGGCTTCGACGCCGAGGCCCTGAAGGCCCGCGTGTCCGCTCTGGCCGCGAAGCACCCGCTGTACCCCGGCCTGAAGTAGTTCCGTACGCTTTTGTTCCTCCGTACGAACATCGGGGCACCCCGCACACTGGAGAGTGAGCTGGGGTGCCCCGCACCACGTACCGCGCCGAGCGGTCCCCCGCACCGCCCAGCACGTCCGCACCACCCGGCAGACGACGGCGTCTACCAACCACCATTGGAGTTCTCTCGTGGCCATCTCGGTCTTCGACCTGTTCTCGATCGGCATCGGCCCGTCCAGCTCCCACACGGTCGGCCCGATGCGCGCGGCGCGCATGTTCGCCCGGCGCCTGAAGAACGAGGGCCTGCTGGCCCACACCACCGCCGTCCGCGCCGAGCTGTACGGCTCCCTCGGCGCCACCGGCCACGGCCACGGCACGCCCAAGGCGGTCCTGCTCGGCCTGGAGGGCGAGTCGCCGCGCACGGTGAACGTGGAGACGGCCGACGACCGCGTCGAGGAGATCAAGGCCTCCGGCCGCCTGAACGTGCTCGGCGTGCACGAGATCGCCTTCGACTTCGACGAGGACCTGGTCCTGCACCGCCGCAAGGCGCTGCCCTACCACGCGAACGGCATGACGGTCTTCGCGTACGACGCGGACGGCGAGCTGGTCCTCTCCAAGACCTACTACTCGGTAGGCGGCGGCTTCGTCGTCGACGAGGACGCGGTGGAGGGCGAGAACCCGATCGTCCCGGACGACACGGTCCTGAAGTACCCCTTCCGCACCGGCGACGAGCTGCTGCGCCTCTCCGCCGAGACCGGCCTGTCGATCTCCGCCCTGATGCTGGAGAACGAGAAGGCCTGGCGCACGGAGGAGGAGATCCGCGAGGGCCTGCTCGACATCTGGCGCGTCATGCAGGCCTGCGTCTCGCGCGGCATGTCCCGCGAGGGCATCCTGCCCGGCGGCCTGAAGGTCCGCCGCCGCGCCGCCCACTCCGCGCGCCAGCTGCGCGCCGAGGGCGACCCGGAGGCCCGCGCCATGGAGTGGATCACGCTGTACGCGATGGCGGTGAACGAGGAGAACGCGGCGGGCGGCCGCGTCGTCACCGCCCCCACGAACGGCGCCGCCGGGATCATCCCCGCGGTCCTGCACTACTACATGAACTTCGTGCCCGGCGCCGACGAGGAGGGCGTGGTCCGCTTCCTCCTCGCCGCCGGTGCCATCGGCATGCTCTTCAAGGAGAACGCCTCGATCTCCGGCGCCGAGGTCGGCTGCCAGGGCGAGGTCGGCTCCGCCTGCTCCATGGCGGCGGGCGCCCTCGCCGAGGTCCTCGGCGGCTCCCCCGAGCAGGTGGAGAACGCCGCCGAGATCGGCATGGAGCACAACCTGGGCCTGACCTGCGACCCCGTCGGCGGCCTCGTCCAGATCCCGTGCATCGAGCGCAACGGCATGGCGGCCGTGAAGGCCGTCACCGCCGCCCGCATGGCGATGCGCGGCGACGGCTCCCACAAGGTGTCCCTCGACAAGGTCATCAAGACCATGAAGGAGACCGGCGCCGACATGAGCGTCAAGTACAAGGAGACGGCCCGCGGCGGCCTCGCGGTCAACATCATCGAGTGCTGACGCACCCACCCGTCGCGCCACGCGCCGTGTCACCCGTCACGCCACACGTCACGTCGCCGCTCACGTCAGTTGTGCGCGATCAGTGACTCCACGAGCCCGGCGCGGGTGTTGGGGTAGTCCATCGGTACGATCCCGAGCCCGCGCCAGCTGCGCCCCTCCGCGCTCTCCAGGAGGGTGTGCACCCTCGGGTTGAGGTCATCGGCGTTCCACCGCGGCGGCAGCCCCGCCGCGGTGCTGACGAAGTTGATGTACTGCTTCCCGGGCTGGGCGGCGGCCTTCCTGAACTGACCCTCGATCTTCGGGTACTTGGCTCCGGGGGCGGCGTTCCAGTCGTCCTGGATGTCGAAGACGCCGCCGTCGCCCCAGCGGATGCCGCCGGGCAGCCCTCCGTTGTCGGCGATCAGCACGACCCGCCCGCGCACGTCCCCCAGCCGCGGCCATGCGTCCCCGATGTGGAACAGCGACCGCCATCCGCGCCGGTCCAGATAGTCGTCGAAGACCGCCCGGAACGCGGCGTCGCTCACTTCCGAGTACTCCTGCTTGACCCGCATCAGCACGGTTTCCGACGGCTGTGCGCGCAGGAAGTCCCGGCAGGCGCCGAGCACGTCGTCGAAGTTCAGGTTCTGGTAGAAGGCGCCGTGGTGGATCGTGAACGACCCCTCGAAGGCCCGGCAGCGGATGTCCAGGAACCGTATGCCGGACGCCAGTTGCGCGGCCAGCGTGGTGTTCTGGCACTCCACCCACCACCCGCCGAAGCGCGCCCCCGAGTCGTGCGTGCCCGGAATCGTCAGCCGCTGCAAGGGCGTCGCCGCGTCGACGCCCGCCATCCAGGTGCGTACGTCGAGAGCGCGGGCGGTGGCCCGCGGAGCGGCGGACACCAGTGCGACGGCCGTGGTGGCGGTGAGGAAGGAGCGACGGCTGAGGGCCATAGGGGTTCCCGTGGGTGTGGGGGTCGGGGGAAGCGCCCCAAGTATGGATGGGAACGGCTGACCATGGGAACGGTCACTGCACAGTCAACAGTTCACCGTTCACCGTTCACCGCTCACGGACACGGGACACCCCCCATTCCCCTCCCCCACGTGATCGGCTCCCCCACCCTGGAGGACCCGCATGCTGCGCGGCATCGACGTCAGTTCCCACCAGTCGTCCTTCTCCACGGAAGGCCTCTCCTTCGTCGTCATCAAGGCGACGGAAGGCCGCTCCTACATCAACCCGCGCCTGACGGCCCAGACCAAACTCGCCCGCGACGGCGGCTGCGTCGTCGGCTTCTACCACTTCCTGTGGCCCGGCAACATCACGGCACAGGCGGAGTATTTCGTCAGCAAGGCCCCGGAGAAGGCGGGCGACTTCCTGGCGGTCGACTGGGAGTGGACGGGCGACCACACGGCGGCGACCAACGCGGAGAAGGACAGATTCATCAAGGAGGTCAAGCGCCTCCGCCCGAACCACCGCACGATCCTGTACTGCAACCGCGACTTCTGGCTGAACCGGGACACGACGTCGTACGCGGGCGACGGCCTCTGGATCGCCGACTACGTCACCGCGGGCAAGCCCCGCGTCCGCGCCGACTGGCTCATCCACCAGTACACGTCGACGCCGGTCGACAAGAACGTGGCGGACTTCGACACCAAGAGCGCGATGCGGGACTGGGCCACGCCCTGACGACGGGGCGGCCCTCGCGGTGGCGCCCCAGACCCACCCCTTCCCGAACCAGGGGGCCAGCCCCTGGCACCCCCGTGAATCGGCCTTCGGCCTCGTCCTCAAACGCCGGACGGGCTGGATTGTGCGGGCTGGGCTGGATTCTGCCGGTGCGGCAGAGTTCTAGCCCGTCCGGCGTTTGAGGACGAGGCGCGAAGCGCCAATAAAGCGGGGTGCCAGGGGCAGTCGCCCCTGGTTCGGGAAGGGGCGGGTCTGGGGCGCACCCGCGAGGGCACCCCTCAGCGCGCGGAGAAGAGGGCCTCCGCCCCCACGGGGCGGAACCCGGCGGCCTGGAACGCCCGCACACTGCGGGCATTCCCCGCGGCCTGCTGCGCCCACACCACCCCACCCCCCGGCACCAGCTGCCGCGAGGCCAGCGCGAGCGCCCGCCCGAGCCCCCGCCCCCGCGCACCGTCCGCCACCTCGATCGCCGCCTCCCACCGCCCGGCGACGCCCCGGCCGAGGACGAGGACCCCGCCCGTGGCCGAGGACCACACCCGCACGTCGTCACGCCGCTTGCGCGCCCGGGCCACCCGCGGATGGTCGGGGTCGTCCAGCTCCCGCAGTCCGAGGGCCGCGTCCGGCGCCCCCGGCACCGCGTCGGCGACCGTCAGCAGGTCGATCGTGTCGGTCGCCCGCCCCGTGCGCTCCTGGAACGCCGTGAGGAAGCGCGGGCTCATGGCCGCCGCCAGCGGATCGCCGTCCACGGCGGCGACGGCCGACCGCACCCAGGCCGGGTCCTCGTCGGTGAAGACGACCGTGTGCGCGGTGAACGCGATCACCCCGGCGTCGCGGTGCGACGGCTGCGGGACGACGGTCGTGGACCCGTCGGCGGCCGGGAACTCCCCGCGCGCCGCCGCGGCGAGAATCCCCGCGAGCACCGCCGATGTGCTGGCCATAGCCGTACTCCTTGCAGTCGGGTCCGAGGTCGGCCGTTACCCTAACCCCCGTCAGTACGGCACGAAGAAGGGGCGGACCCGGTGGCGGACATCGAGGAAGCACGCAAGCAGTTCGACCGGTTCGACGCGGACGGCGACGGTTACATCACTCCGGCGGAGTACAAGTCCGCCATGGCGCAGATGGGGGACTGGAACGTCACCGAGTCGGTGGCCGAGGCCATCATCAAGTCCAAGGACCAGAACGGCGACAAGCTGCTCTCCTTCGACGAGTTCTGGGCCAGCCTGAACAAGTAGCGAGCCCACACCTCAGACGCCGGACGGGAAGCGTTCCACCCCGTCCGGCGTCCGTGTGTCCGGGGTGTCCGGGGTGTCCGGGGAGTTCGGGGTGTCCGGGCAGCCCGGGGCGGCGGCCCGCGAGGCCACCCCCCACCTCCCCCCGCGCCGCTCCACCCGCACGGGGTGGTCGAAGCACGCGCTGACCGGCCCCGTGGTCAGCACCTCCCCCACGCCTCCCGAGGCCAGCACCCGTCCCGCCCGCAGCAGCACGGCGTGCGTCGTGCCCACCGGCAGCTCCTCCAGATGGTGGGTCACCAGCACGGTGGCAAGCTCGGGCCGGGCCGTCCGCAGGGCGTCCAGGGCCTCCAGGAGCCGTTCGCGCCCCGGCAGGTCGAGACCGGTGGCGGGTTCGTCGAGGAGCAGCAGCCGTGGCTCCGGCATCAGGGCGCGGGCGATCAGCGTCCGGCCGCGCTCGCCCTGCGAGAGGGTGGGCCAGCGGGCGTCGGCCCGGTCGGCGAGCCCCAGGGCGGCGATGAGGTCACCGGCCCGCGCGTACTCGGCGGCGCTCGGCCGCCGGTGCGGGACGGGGGCGACGCTGCCGGTGAGGCCGGTGAGGACGACGTCCCGCACGGGCAGCGGGGAGCGCAGCGGGTGGCGGGGGTCGACGTGGCCGAGGTCGGCGCGCAGCTCCCGCAGGTCGACGGTGCCGAGGCGGCGGCCGAGGACGTGAACGGTGCCGTGCGTGGGGTGCGTACGGGCGCCGAGGAGGGAGAGCAGGGTGGACTTGCCCGCGCCGTTGGCGCCGAGCAGGGCCCAGTGCTCACCGGCCTCGACGGTGAGCGAGACGCCGTCGAGGACGCGCCGCCCGTCGCGGACGACGCTGACGCCGTCGGCGCGCAGCACCGGTACCGGACGCCGTACCGCGTCGGACGCGGTGGCCGCGCTCATGTCGCCGCTCGATTCACCGCCGACACCACGGCCCGCACCGACGCCATCAGCAGCGACGTGTCCACCCCGGCGCCCCAGACCTCCCGGCCCCCGGCGCCGCCGACGCGGCAGTGCGCGTACGCCGCGGCCTCGCTGGTGTCGCCGGACGTGACGGCGTGCTCGCTGTAGTCGAGGACGTCGACGGTGATCCCGGCGGCGGCGAGCGCGTCGACGAAGGCGGACAGCGGCCCGTTGCCGGTGCCCTCGAAGTCGCCGGTCCTGTCGTTGACGGTCAGCGTGCACACGCAGCGGTGGGCGCCGTCGGGGGTGGTGTCCGCGGCCCACGCCAGGACGGACAGGGCGTGGCCGGAGCCGGGGTGCCCCGGCTCCAGGTAGGTGGTGCGGAACAGTTCGTACAGCTCGTCCGGGCGGGCCTCGCGCCCGCTGCCGTCGGTGGCGGCCTGCACCACGCGGGCGAAGTCGGGCCGCAGGGCGGCGGGCAGGTCGAGCCCGTGGTGCGTGCGCAGCAGGTACGCGGTGCCGCCCTTGCCGGACTGGGAGTTGACGCGGATCACGGCCTCGTACGACCGTCCGAGGTCGGCCGGGTCGAGCGGCAGGTAGGGCACCCGCCAGGGCGCCCGGCCCGGCTCGACGCCGAGGTCGGCGGCGTGCTTGGCGTGGTGGGCGAGGCCCTTGGCGATGGCGTCCTGGTGGGTGCCGGAGAACGCGGTGTGCACGAGGTCGCCCGCGTACGGGTGGCGGGGGTGGACCGGCAGGCGGTTGCAGTGCTCGACGACCTCGCGGACCGTGTCGATGTCGGAGAGGTCGACCATGGGGTCGACGCCCTGGGCGAACAGGTTGAGGGCGAGCGTCACCAGGTCGACGTTGCCGGTGCGCTCGCCGTTGCCGAACAGGCAGCCCTCCACGCGCTGGGCCCCGGCGAGCACGGCGAGTTCGGCGCAGGCGACGCCGGTGCCGCGGTCGTTGTGCGGGTGCACGGACAGGATGACGGCGTCGCGGCGGGCCAGGTGCCGGTGCAGGTACTCGATCTGGTCGGCGTAGACGTTGGGGGTGGCGATCTCCACGGTGGCCGGGAGGTTGTGCGTCACCGGGCGGTCCGCGCTCGCGTCCCACAGCTCGGTGAGCCCGTCGCACAGCTCCAGGACGAAGTCCGGCTCGGTGAGGTTGAAGGTCTCCGGCGAGAACTGGAAGCGGATGTCGGCGTCCGGGCGCGCGTCGGCGAGCCGCGCCATGTGCGCGGCGGCCTCGCGGGCGGTGGCGGTCACCGCGGCGCGGTCCCGGCCGAGGACCACCTCGCGCCACACCGGCGAGGTCGCGATGTACAGGTGCACCACGGCCCGGGGCAGTCCGTCGATCGCCTCGAAGGTGCGGTCGATCAGATCGGCGCGCGCCGGGGTGAACACGACGGGCGTCACATCGTCCGGCACGGCCCCGGAGCGGACCAGCTCCACGAGGTGGCGTACGAAGTCGAAGTCGGTCCGGCTCGCCGACGGGTAGCCGACCTCGATCTCCTTGAACCCCCTGCCGACCAGCAGGTCGAAGAAGCGGCGCTTGCGCGCGGTGTCCATCGGCTCGGCGAGCGCCTGGTTGCCGTCGCGCAGGTCGACGGGGACCCAGAGCGGGGCGCGGGTGAGCCGGGCCGAGGGCCAGGCGCGGTCGTCGAGCGCGACGACGTCGACGCGGTCCTCGTACGGCGCGTAGCGGTGCGCGGGCATGGGGCTGGGGCGCTGGGGATTCCAGGGGTACGAGATCACGCACCTCACCCTAGGCAGACCTCAGGTCCTCAGACAAGTACTCCTCAGACAAGTACACTCGCGGGGTGACCCCACCCAAGTCCACCGCGCCACCTCTCGGCGCCCTGCGCCCCAGCCCCCTCGTCGAACAGGCCACGGAGCGGCTGCGCGACCAGATCACCGGCGGCCACTGGGCCGTCGGCGCCCGCCTCCCCGGCGAGACGACCCTCGCCAAGGAGCTGGGCGTCGGCCGCTCCACCGTCCGCGAGGCCCTGCGCGCGCTCGCCGGTGCCGGACTCGTCCAGGCCCGGCAGGGGCGGGGGTCTTCGTCCTCGCCACCGAGCCCGTCGAGGACTGGCCCACGCGGCTGCGGCGCGCGGCGATCAAGGACGTGTACGAGGTACGGGCGCTCGTCGAGGTCCAGGCGGCCCGGCTCGCGGCGGCCCGCCGCACCCCGGAGGACGTCGAGGCGATGCGCGCCGCGCTCGCCGCGCGCCGGGCCGCCGCGCCCGGCGCGGACGCGGCCTTCATCGACGCCGACATCGCCCTGCACGCCACGGTGGTGGCCGCCGCGCACAATCCCGTCCTCACGGACCTGTTCGCCGAGTTCGTACCCGCGCTGCGGCAGGGGCTCATCGGGCTGCTCGACCTCATCGACATCGGCCGCGAGGAGTCCGACCACGGCGACGCGGCACACGAGGCCTTGGTGCGCGCCGTCGCCTCCGGCGACGAGGACGAGGCGGAGCGGGTCGCCCGAGCGGAGCTTGAGGTGACGCTGGGGCGGTTGACGGGGCGACGGGGGTAGGCACCCTCGCGGGGGGGCGCCCCAGACCCACCCCTTCCCGAACCAGGGGCTGCCGCCCCTGGCACCCCGCCTTCATCGCCGCTTCGCGCCTCGTCCTCGAACGCCGGACGGGCTTTCCGCCTACGGCCCGCCGCTGCTCAGCGGAAGATGCCCGTGTGACCCAGTGAGTAGCGGCCTGGCTGTGGGTACACCGCCAGGCCGTGTGGGCCGCCGCCTACGGGGATGCGGGCGACCTGGACGCCGGTGCGGGTGTCGATGGCGTAGACCTCGGAGTCGTAGCGGCCGGAGAGCCACAGCGTGTTGCCGTCGGCGGAGACGCCGCCCATGTCGGGGCTGCCGCCGTCCGGCAGGCGCCACTTCTTGGTGACCTTGTTCCGGGCGAAGTCGAAGACGGAGATGGTGCCCTCGCCCCGGTTGGAGACGTACATCTCGCGGGAGTCGCGGCTGACGTACAGGCCGTGGCAGCCCTTGCCCGTCGGCAGGAGCCTCGGCTTGCCGAAGGTGTCGCCGTCGAGGACCCACATGCCGTCGGCCATCATGTCGGCGACGTAGAAGCGCTTGCCGTCGGGGGACATCTTCACGTCCTGCGGCATGGCGCCCTTGAAGGGCAGCTTCTGCTGGCCGACGACCTTCATGCTCTCGGTGTCGACCTTGAGCAGTTCGCCGCTGAACTCGCAGGACACGATGAAGTAGCGGCCGTCGAGGGAGAAGTCGGCGTGGTTGACGCCGTAGCAGGTGACGGGGACGGTCTTCTTGCGCTCCATGGTGTGGGGGTCGCGGAAGACCAGTTCGCGGTCCAGGGACGCCATGACGACGGCGTACTTGCCGTTGGGTGTGAAGTAGAGGTTGTAGGGGTCGTGGACCTCGACGGGCTTGCCCGCCTTGCCGGTCCTGGGGTTGATGGGCGTGAGGGTGTGGCCGCGGTTGTTGTTGACCCAGAGGGTCTTCATGTCCCAGGAGGGGACGACGTGCTGCGGCTGGACGCCGACGGGGATGGTGTCGACGACCTTGTACGTCTTGGGGTCGATGACGGAGACGGTGTTGGAGTTGGTGTTGGGGACGTAGACGCGGGACGGGAAGTCCTTGACCACCGGGGAGAGCTTGTTCGGGCGGTCGGCGTGGTAGACGTCCTTGGGGTCGAGGACGGGCGGCATGCCGGGCAGGCCGTAGATCTTCTTCGGCGCGACGGGCTCCGCGGGCTTGGCGGGCTTCGGCGGGGCCTTGGTGGTGAGGGCCTTGTCCTCGCGGTCGCCGCGCTCGGTGCCGCAGCCCGCGAGGGCGGCCAGCGCGGCGGTGGCGGCGAGCAGGGCCGCGGCGCGCGCGGTCAGGGTCAGGTTTCGCATCAGGTGAGCAGCTCCGTGGTCGTGACGGCGCGCAGGCCGCGGCGGTGCAGTTCTTCCAGGACGGCGGGGAGCGCGGCGACCGTGTCCGCGTACCCGAAGTGCAGGCTCACCACGGAGCCCGCGCGGACCTCCGCGGCGACCTTGCGGGTCACGGCCGGGGCGCCGGGCGAGGTGAAGTCGAGGGAGTCCACGTCGTACGACAGGACGTGGGGGTAGCCCGCGCGGCGGGCGAGGCGGGCCACCAGCGGGGAGGCGCGCCGCGCCTGCGAGGGGCGGAACCAGCTGCCGATGCCGCCGGTCAGCCCGCGCAGGCGGTCCGCGCAGCCGGTGATCTCCGCGTACGCGGCGGCCTCGTCCAGGGCGTTGATGTTCCGGTGGCTCAGCGTGTGGTTGCCGAGGTCGTGGCCGCCGTCGAGAACGCGGCGGGCCAGGCGCGGATGCTCGTCCAGCCAGGTGCCGACGGCGAGGACGGTGACGCGGGCGCCCGCGCGCTCCGCCTCGGCGAGCAGGGCGCGGGCCAGGGCGGGGTCGCCGCGGCCGTGGAAGGTGAGCGCGACCTCGCGGCGACCCCGGGGGCTGTGCTCGATCTGGACGGGCAGGTCCGCGAAGCCGCGGGGGCCCGGCGCGGGCACCCTCGCGGGCTGCGGCACCGAGCGCGGCGAGGGGGTGGGCCGGGGGGCGGGGTCCCGCGAGGCGGAACAGCCCGCCGTGAGGAGGCCCCCGAGGGCGAGCCCGGCGCCGGTGCGCAGCGCACCGCGGCGGTCGGTCGGAGTCACGCGACCCATTTATAGGGCGGCGGGGGCCGCGAGACGCTGATTGACATGAGCCGCGGTCCAGACCAAGCCCCGCCCTTCGGTCCCCCGATCACCCTCCACAGCCGCTGTTTAACCATCGTTTACAAGGTGAGTGCTCTATCTCACCAAGGATTCACCTCTAAAGTGAGAGGGAATGTCCCGCTTTGTTCGTTTAGGGACTTTTGGAGCAGAGGCCCCCGTCTGCCATAGTCGAGGAAGCGACACTCATTGACCCGAGCACGTCGTTCTTCGCGGTCGCGGACCACACCCCTATCGGTACGCGCCGCCGCTCGAAGGCCCCCGACAGCGCCGCCACCCACGGCCCCGGGGGCTTTCGCGTACGCGGGGGGGCGGCCCGATCCCCTAGCGGTCGGTGATGCGGATCTCGAACCAGGTCGTCTTGCCGCGCGGCAGGAGATCCACGCCCCAGCGGTCGGCGAGCTTGTCGACGAGGAACAGGCCCCGGCCGCTGACGTCCAGCTCGTGCACCGGCATCAGACAGGGCAGGCCGCGCGAGGGGTCGCGGACCTCGACCCGCATCCAGCAGCGCCGCCGCAGCATCCGCAGCCCGAAGACGCGCGCGCCGGTGTGCCGCACGGCGTTGCCGACCAGCTCGGAGACGAGCAGGACCACGTCCTCGGTGAGCTTGGGGCCAAGGCCCCAGTGGCGCAGGACGACGACCTGCGCGAGACGGCGGGCGATGGCCGCGGACTCCGGGCGGGACGGCAGCGACACCTCGCCGTCGGTCGGGTTGCCGAACAACTCCAGGGCTTTCAGGGCGTGTTCGTCCTCCACCGCAGGGGACCAGCGCGCCGCCGTCGCCCCCGTGCGTTTCCGCGGCTGTTCGAAACCCTCCTGCCCCGCCATGCCCTCCATCATGGCCGCCCCGGCGCCGCGGCGGGGCCGTTCCGCCGGAATAGGCCCCCCGGAAGCTTCCCTTCCGGGGGCCTGTCGAGTCATATGCCATCGGCAGCGTGCGCCCCCTCACACCCCCGCTGACCTGCGACGACCCCTGACGGGCCCGTGATCACCGCACGTCTTGCACGAGGTGCGCCCCCAAGTGGAGCAGGGCTCGGACAATCCGCCCCTTCGGGGAAACTTTGGCTGACGCCGCTTCAACTGGCCGGTTTTCAGAGGAACTTCGCCTTGCCGGGGCCGTCCTCCACGAAGCTGCGCATGCCCCGCTCGCGGTCCTCGGTGGCGAACAGACCCGCGAACCAGGTGCGCTCCACGGCGAGCCCGGTGTCGATGTCCGCCTCCAGGCCCTGGTCCACCGCCTCCTTGGCGGCGCGCAGCGCCAGCGCCGGGCCCTTGGCGAGCCGCGCGGCCCAGGCGCGCGCCTCCTCGTACACCTCGGCGGCGGGCACCACCCGGTCCACCAGGCCGATGGCGAGCGCCTCGTCGGCCTTGACCTGGCGGCCGGTGAAGATCAGGTCCTTGGCCCTGGACGGGCCGATCAGGCGGGGCAGGCGCTGGGTGCCGCCCGCGCCGGGGATCAGGCCGAGCAGGATCTCCGGCTGGCCGAGCTTGGCGTTGTCGGCGGCGATCCGGTAGTCGGCGCACAGCGCCAGCTCGCAGCCGCCGCCGAGCGCGTAGCCGGTGATGGCGGCGACCACCGGCTTGGGGACGCGGGCGATCGCCGTGAAGGCGTCCTGGAGGCCCCGGGAGCGCAGAACCATCGCCGTGTGGTCCATGTTCTGCATCTCCTTGATGTCCGCGCCCGCCGCGAACACCTTCTCGCCACCGTAGAGCACGACGGCCCGCACGTCGTCGCGGTCGGTGACCTCCGCCGCGAGGTCCTTCAGACGGTCCTGGAGCTCGATGTCCAGGGCGTTCATCGGCGGGCGGTCGAGGCGGATCGTACCGACGCCGTCAGCGACTTCGAGGTGCACAGTTGTCATGCGAGGCACGTTAGCGGTCGTTCATGCGGAAGGGACCGGTGCACTTCGTCACACGTGCGCCGGTCCCTCCCACGGGAGTGCCGGGGGCTTACGCCTTCCACTCCTCCCAGGACATGTTCCAGCCGTTGTAGCCGTTGTCCGGGGCGATGACCTTGTCCGCGGAGTTCTTGACGATCACCACGTCGCCGATCATCGACTGGTCGAAGAACCAGGCCGCGGGGACCTTCTTGTCGTAGCCGCCGCGCACGTCCCGCAGGCCGATGCAGCCGTGCGAGGCGTTGTAGTTGCCGAAGGCACCGCCGCCCCAGTAGTTGCCGTGGATGAACGTGCCGGACGTGGACAGGCGCTGGGCGTGCGGCACGTCCTTGATGTCGTACTCTCCGCCGTAGCCGACGGTCTCGCCGTTCATGCGGGTCACCTTGAGGCGCTCGCTGATGACCATCTGGCCGTTCCACGTGTCATAGCCGGGCTTGCCGGTGGTCACGGGGATCTTCTTCAGGACCTTCCCGTCCCGCTTGACGACCATCTGCTTCTTCTTGACGTCCACGACGGAGACCTGGCTGCGGCCGATCTCGAAGCGGACGGTCTTGCGCTGCTTGCCGTACACGCCCGGGCGGCCCTCGACGCCGTCCAGGTCGAGCCTGACGGTGACCTTGGTGCCGGGCTTCCAGTACTTCTCGGGGCGGAAGTCCAGGCGGTCGTTGCCGAACCAGTGGCCCTCGACCGGCACCGACGGCTCGGTCCTGATGGAGATGGCCTTCTCCACGTCCTTCGGAGCGGTGATGCCGCGCGTGAAGCGCACCGAGAACGGCATGCCCACGCCGACCTTGGTGCCGTCCTCGGGGGTGAACTGGCCGAGGAAGGTGTTCTTCGGTACGAGGGTGGTGAACGCCGAGTCCTTCGCGGACACCCGGCCGTCCGCGTCCTTCGCGATGGCGTGCACCTTGTACTGGGTGCCGGAGGCGAGGTGCCGCGCGGGCGTCCACTTCGCGCCACCGGAGGTGATCCGGCCGGGGACGGCCCTGCCCTTCGGGTCCTTGACCGTCACCTCGGTCAGCTTGCCCTCGGCGGCCGATATCCGCAGCGCGCCGCTGGTGGCGACGGCGTCCGCGCCGTCCTTGGGGGCTATCGTCACCACGGCCCGCGAGGGCTTGCCGTCGTCCGCCTTGTCCTTGCCCTTGCCGCCGTCCCCCGAGTCGGAGCCGCCCCCGCAGGCGGCCACGAACAGCAGCGTCGCCCCCGACGCCACCGCGATCAGTCCCCTGGCGCCCCGCCGCCGTCCGCGTCCCCGCGCGTCGGCCGACGCCCCCGATATCGGTCGCCCGTTCACGATGTTCTCCCCTCGCACCGGCCCGTCCCAGGCCCGCACTCCAGCTCAGGTGACGCGAACAGGCCAACGGCGTGTCGCGCACCGCGCCAGATAACCACAGGGTTCGGAGCGATGGATCCCCGCCAATGTCACCGTTCCGTTCCAACTGCTCCGGTCGTGCGGGCCGCTGGCCTCCCACGACGGCCCTCCTGTGCGGCCTTGCCCGGTGCGTCCTACTTGGTCCGGTGCTCGCGTGCCTTGCCCGTCCCGTCCTTCCAGTCCTCCCAGGACATGTTCCAGCCGCCGAGGCCGTTGTCGGGAGCCACTGTCCGGTCATCGCTGTTGACGACCTCGACGACGTCGCCGATCAGGCTGCGGTCGAAGAACCAGCCCGCGGGCGTCTTCGAGCTGCCGCCCTTCACGTCCCGCAGCCCCACGCAGCCGTGGCTCACATTGCGGTTGCCGGGGGCGTCCGGCGCCCAGTAGTTGCCGTGCAGGAACGTGCCGGAGGTGGTCAGGCGCATCGCGTGCGGTACGTCGGGGATGTCGTACTCGCCGCCGAAGCCGACCGTGCGGCCGTCCATGCGGGTCACCTCCAGCATCTCCGTGACCACCATCTTCCCGTTGTACGTGGTGGTCTTCGGGGCGCCCGCCGTGATCGGCACGGTGGAGATCAGCTCCCCGTCGCGGCGCACCTCCATGGTGTGCGCGGCCGCGTCGACGCGGCTGACCTGGCTGCGGCCCACCGTGAACGAGAACGTCTTGCGCTGGAGCCCGTACACGCCGGGCGCGGCCTCCACGTCCCGCAGGTCCAGGGCGACGGTGACCCTGGTGCCGGGCTTCCAGTACTTCTCGGGGCGGAAGTCGACGCGGTCCTTGCCGAACCAGTGCGGGCGCACCTCCACGGCGGGCTCGGCGGTGACCCGGATGGCGCGCTCCACCGCGGCGCGGCGGGTGATCTCCCGGTTGAACTCCAGGGAGACGATCATGCCGGTGCCGACGGTGGCGCGGTTCTCCGGCGTCGCGTACGCGATGAACCGCTCCTCGGGGACGTACGTGGTGAACGTCGTGTGCCGCGCCGAGCGGCGGCCGTGGCCGTCGAGGGCGACCGCGTCCACCGTGTACTCGGCGGCGAGCGCCAGCGGGCCGTCGTCCACCGGCCGCCACGACATGCCGTCCGGGGCGATGCGGCCCGCCACCTCGGTCTCCTGCGCGTCCTGCGACTTCACCACCCGTACCGACTCCAGGCGCCCGTCCGGCACCCGCACCTCAAGCCGCTCCCCGGGCCGCACCCCCTCGTCGCCGTCGCCGGGCGTCACCCGGATCGCCTCGGCGGGCGGCCGCGGCCTGCCGAGCAGCCCGTCGAACGCGCCGCCCGAGCAGCCCGTGGCCCCGACGCCGAGCCCGGCCCATGCCACCGCCGCGGCCAGCGCCGCCGTCGCGCGCCGCGCGCGCCTCGTTGCCTGTCTCACGTGGGACCCAACGACCGTGCCCCGCCCCGGGAAACGTGAGTGCGACGCACCGGGTGGGCAGAAACGTAGAGCAGGACGCCGTACGGGGAGCCGCGGCCGGGACGCCGCCCGCCCCGGCCGCGCGCGTCGACCAGCCGAGCCGCGGGAGGCTGACAGGTGTCGAGCGCACCCGAGCAGGAGGCAGTCAGGGGGCGCGTGCCATGGGCCGTGCCGGGCCCCGCTCCACCACGGCCGGGCGCGCCCGGCTCGCCCCGGCGCCCACGCGCACCGTGTGGCCGGGCGCGCCCACGCCGCTCGGCGCCCGGTTCCGGGTGGGGCCCGACGGCGTCGCGGGCACCAACTTCGCGCTGTGGGCGGGCGGCGCCGAGGCCGTCGAGCTGTGCCTGTTCGACGCCGACGGCACCGAGACGCGCTGCCCGCTCACCGAGCTGACGCACGAGATCTGGCACGGCTTCGTGCCCGGGGTGCGGCCGGGCCAGCGGTACGGCTACCGGGTGCACGGCCGCTGGGACCCCTGGACCGGCGCCCGCTTCAACCCGGCGAAGCTGCTCCTCGACCCCTACGCCCGCGCGGTCGACGCGGGCCCCGGGCAGGACTACGGTTCGCTGCCGCCCGAGGTGTACGGGCACGTCCGGGACTGGCCGCAGCAGCACGTGGCGGACACCGTCCGCGACGACCGGGACTCGGCGCCGTACGTGCCCAAGGGCGTGGTCGTGCACGACGAGGCGCCGGACGACGAGTGGGCCGACGACCGGCGCCCCAAGACGCCGTGGGCGGACTCCGTCATCTACGAACTCCACGTGCGCGGCTTCACCAAGCTGCACCCCGGCGTCCCCGAGCACCTGCGCGGCACCTACGCGGGCCTCGCCCACCCGGCGGCGGTCGACCACCTCGTACGCCTCGGCGTGACGGCCGTCGAACTGCTCCCGGTGCACCAGTTCGCGCACGAGGACCACCTGCTGCGCCGGGGCCTGCGCAACTACTGGGGCTACAACTCGATCGGCTACTTCGCCCCGCACGCGGCGTACGCGGCCTCCGGCGCCGCCGGGCAGCAGGTCGGCGAGTTCCGGCGGATGGTGCGGGCGCTGCACGCCGCCGGGATCGAGGTGATCCTGGACGTCGTCTACAACCACACCGCCGAGGCCGGGGAGCTGGGCCCCACCCTGTCCCTGAAGGGCATCGACAACCGCGGCTACTACCGGCTCCAGGACGACGCGCGCCGGTACGCCGACTACACGGGCTGCGGCAACACCCTGCACGTCGTGCGCCCGCAGGTGCTGCGCCTGATCACGGACTCGCTGCGCTACTGGGTCACCGAGATGGGCGTCGACGGCTTCCGCTTCGACCTGGCGGCGGCGCTCGCCCGCTCCTTCCACGACGTCGACATGCTCTCGCCGTTCCTCGCCGTGATCGCCCAGGACCCGGTCCTGCGCCGGGTGAAGCTGATCGCCGAGCCGTGGGACGTCGGCTCCGGCGGCTACCAGGTCGGGGCGTTCCCTCCGCTGTGGACCGAGTGGAACGACCGCTACCGGGGGGCGGTGCGGGACTTCTGGCGCGGCGCCCTGCCCGACGTGCGCGACCTCGGCTACCGCCTGTCCGGCTCCAGCGACCTGTACGCCTGGGGCGGGCGCCGCCCCTACGCCTCGGTGAACTTCGTGACCGCGCACGACGGCTTCACCCTGCGCGACCTCGTCTCCTACGAGCGCAAGCACAACGAGGCCAACGGCGAGGGCAACCGGGACGGCTCCGACGACAACCGGTCCTGGAACTGCGGCACCGAGGGCGAGACCGACGACGAGGACGTACGGGCGCTGCGGCGGCGCCAGCTGCGCAACCTGCTGACCACGCTGCTGCTGTCCACCGGCGTGCCGATGCTCGTCGCGGGCGACGAGATGGGCCGCACCCAGCGCGGCAACAACAACGCCTACTGCCAGGACAACGAGGTCGGCTGGGTGGACTGGGCCCTGCGGGACGACCCCGAGTGGCGGCCCCTGCTCGACCTGACGACCCGGCTGATCGCCCTGCGCCACCGCCACCCCGTGCTGCGCCGCCGCGCCTTCTTCTCCGGCCGCCCGCACTCCGCCGACGGGCTGCGGGACCTGGCGTGGTTCACACCGGGCGGTACGGAGATGACCCAGGCCGACTGGTACGCGCCCGCCTCGACGCTCGGCATGTACCTGTCCGGGCGGGACATACCGGGGCGGGACGCGCGCGGGGCCCCGATCGTCGACGACAGCTTCCTCGCGGTGCTGCACGCCGGGGCGGAGCCGGTGGGGTTCACGCTGCCGGGGCCGCCGTGGGCGTCCGCGTACGAGGTGGTCGTGGACACCTCGCGGGAGCTGGCGGGGGCGCCCGGCGGGGTGGTCGAGGCGGGGGCGGAGCTGGGGGTGGCGGGGCGGTCGGTGGTACTGCTGCGGGTGGTGGGGTGAGGCGGGGGGTTTCCCCGAACCCGCCCCTTCCCGATTCCCGAAACCAGGGGCTGCCGCCCCTGGCACCCAGCTCCAGCGCCGCTCCGCGGCCCGTCCTCGAACGCCGGACGGGCTTCGTGGGGCTGGCGGGACATGACGGCAATTCAGGTACGTACCAAGGTATTGCCCAGGGGCCGGTGGCGGACGAAGCTCACGGCATGGACCTGGAGTTGCGGCACCTGAAGACGATCCGGGCGATCGCCGACGCGGGCAGCCTGACCAAGGCCGCCACCGCGCTCGGGCTCGCGCAGCCCGCGCTCAGCGCGCAGTTGAAGCGGATCGAGCGGACCCTGGGCGGCGCGCTGTTCGAGCGCGGGCGGTCCGGGGTGCGGGCCACGGCGCTCGGCGAGTTCGTGCTCGCGCGCGCCCGGATCGTGCTGCCCGCCGTCAGCGGGCTCCAGGAGGAGGCGGAGCGGTTCACCCGCGTGTGGCAGGACCGGCGCGGGTTCCGGCTCGGGGGCACGCACGGGCCGCTGCTCGGCGCCCTGGTGGACCGGCTCGCCGCCGCGCACCCCGACCAGCCGGTGTCCACCTACACCTCCTGGTCCGAGCGGGACATCGCCGCCCAAGTCGCCGACGGGCGGCTCGACTTCGCGTTCGTCGGCACGTGCGGGGCGAGCAGCCCGCCGGAGAACGAGCGGCTGGTGTGGCGGGAGGTCGCCCGCGACCCCGTGTTCGTCATGCTCGCCACCGGGCATCCGCTGGCCGGGGCCACCGAGATCGACCTCGCCGACTTGGCGGACGCGTCCTGGGCGGACGTGCCGGGGGACGGCTGCTTCGGGGACTGCTTCACCGCGGCGTGCGCGCGGGCCGGGTTCACGCCCTCGTCGGTGTACGAGACGGACACCGCGGCCTGCGTGCACCTGGTGCAGGTGGGGCGGGCGGTGGGGCTGTGCCGGGCCACGTTCCCGCCGACCCAGGGGGTGGTGACGCGGCCGCTGGTGGGGGCGCCGCTGTACTGGCGGCATGTGCTGGGGTGGCATCCGGAGACGTACGCCCACGACACGGCTCCCACGGTGTTCGCGCTGGCGCGGGCCGTGCACGCGGAGGCGGCTGCGCGGAGTGCCAGCTACTCGGCGTGGTTGGCGTCGCCCGACTCGACCGAACTCCACCCCTGAGGGGCGGCGCCCGCTCCCCTTCCCTGCCCTTCGCCGCTCCGCGCCTCGCCCTCACACGCCGGGCGGGCTCGACCCCCGGCGCACGGCCGTCCCCCGTCTGCGGGTGGCTCCGCGCTACCGCGCTCGCGATCCCCCACCCACCCGCCCTTCATCGCCGCACCGCGCCTCGCCCTCACACGCCGGGCAGGCTTTGCCTCCGCCCCGGCCGTCCCCCATCTGCGGGTGGCTTCGCGCTACCGCGCTCGCATTCCCCCACCCACCCGCCCTTCATCGCCGCTCCGCGCCTCGCCCTCAAACGCCGGGCAGGCTCTATCCCAGCCACGGCCGTCTTCCTGCTGCGGGTGGCTTCGCGCTGGCGCGCTCGCGTTCTCCCACCCGCCCGCCCTTTTCGGGCGGGCGGGGGTATTCAGCCCGTCCGGCGCTTGAGGACGAGCGCGCCAGCGCGATGAAGGGGCGGGCGGGCGGGGAACGCGAGCGCGATAGCGCGAAGCCAGCCGCAGACGAGAGACGAGAGCAACCGACGAAAAGCCCGCCCGGCGCTTGAGGGCCAGCGCGCCAGCGCGATGAAGGGGCGGGCGGGTGGGGAACGCGAGCGCGATAGCGCGAAGCCAGCCGCAGACGAGAGACGAGAGCAACCGACGAAAAGCCCGCCCGGCGCTTGAGGGCCAGCGCGCCAGCGCGATGAAGGGGCGGGTGGGCGGGGAACGCGAGCGCGATAGCGCGAAGCCAGCCGCGGGCGGGAGACGGGAGCAGCCGACGCAGAGCCTGCCCGGCGCTTGAGGGCCAGCGCGCCAGCGCGATGAAGGGGCGGGTGGGCGGGGAACGCGAGCGCGATAGCGCGAAGCCAGCCGCGGGCGGGAGACGGGAGCAGCCGACGCAGAGCCTGCCCGGCGCTTGAGGGCCAGCGCGCCAGCGCGATGAAGGGGCGGGTGGGCGGGGAACGCGAGCGCGGTAGCGCGAAGCCAGCCGCGGGCGGGAGATGGGAGCAGCCGACCAAGAGCCCGCCCGGCGGTTGAGGGCCAGCGCGCCAGCGCGATGAAGGGGTGGCCGAGGCGACCGCCGGGGGCCATAACGTGTGTGTAGGGGGGCAACTGGCATCTGTCAGGGGGCTGTTGAGGCTTTTACCGTGTGGTCGACCGGAGAGAGAGGATCCCGCTTCCCCGCTTGACCTGGTGGATCCTCCCTCCCCGATTGACACCGAGGAGACCCCCATCATGCAGCTCAGCAGACATGCCTCCCCGTTCGTCCAGCACTGTAGGAACACCAACCGCCGCGGCCTCGCGGCAGCGGGCGCCGCGCTCGCCGCCGCAGGCGCACTCGTCCTCGCCGGACTGCCCGGCTCCGCCTCCGCTCAGGCGAACCCCTCTCCCCCGCCACCGCCGCGGACACCGCCGCCGTGGGCAAGACGTCCCCGAAGTCCTCAAGGCGATGCAGCGCGACCTTGGCCTGACCCCCGCACAGGCCAAGGCGCGCCTCGTCAACGAGGCGGAGGCGGGCGCCAAGGCGGGCGCGCTCCAGAACGCACTCGGCCGTGACTTCGCGGGCGCCTGGGTACGCGGCGCCACCTCGGGCACGCTCACGGTCGCCACCACCGACGCCAAGGACGTCCGGGCCATCGAGGCCGAGGGCGCCCGCGCCCTGGTCGTCCGCCACTCCGTGGCCCAGCTCGACGCGGCCAAGGCGAAGCTGGACCGCGCGGCGAAGTCGACGAAGACCCTGGACGCCCCCGTCTGGTACGTCGACGTGACCACGAACGCGGTCGTGGTGAACGCCGTCAAGGCGTCGGCCGCGCAAAAGCTCGTCGCGGCGGCGGGCGTCGACTCCGGCCTCGTACGCGTGGAGAGGACCAAGGACCGGCCGCGGCCGCTGTACGACCTCGTCGGCGGCGACGCCTACTACATGGGCGGCCGCTGCTCCGTCGGCTTCCCCATCACGCAGGGCTCGACGCAGGGCTTCGCCACGGCGGGCCACTGCGGCCGCGCGGGCACCGCCACGCAGGGCTACAACCGCGTCGCCCAGGGCACCTTCCGCGCCTCGATCTTCCCGGGCCGGGACATGGCGTGGGTCGCGGTGAACTCGCAGTGGACGGCCACCCCGTACGTCAAGGGCCAGGGCGGCCAGCGCGTGGGCGTCGCGGGCTCGACGCAGTCGCCGGTGGGCGCCTCGATCTGCCGCTCCGGTTCGACCACCGGCTGGCACTGCGGGACGATCTCGCAGCACAACACCAGCGTCACCTACCCCGAGGGCACCATCAGCGGCGTCACCCGCACCACGGTGTGCGCCGAGCCCGGTGACTCCGGCGGTTCGTACATCTCCGGCAGCCAGGCGCAGGGCGTCACCTCCGGCGGCTCCGGCAACTGCCGCTCCGGCGGCACCACGTTCCACCAGCCGATCAACCCGCTGCTTCAGCAGTACCAGCTGACGCTGAAGACGACCGGCGGTGGCCAGGACCCCGACCCGGGCGACCCGACCGGCACCTGGGCGGCGGGCACCACGTACGAGACCGGTGACTCGGTCACGTACGACGGCGCGACCTACCGCTGCCTCCAGCCGCACCAGGCACAGCCTGGCTGGGAGCCCCCGAACGCACCCGCACTGTGGGAGCGCGGGTGAGGACCCAGGACTGAGCGGGCCGCGCCCCGGGGGGTGCGCGGTCCCTGAGGACCGGAGTCCAGCCACGGTCGCGTCGCCGGAGGGCCAGCCCAATATGCCCCGGCGGTAGCCCTCCGCGACGACCGCGGCCCGGCCCTCGACGTCCGGCTCGCCGCACTCAGCGGCGAGATGGGTCTCGACCGTGGTCCCGCCGAGAACAGCTCCTCGGCGGGACCGCGGCACCGCGTGCCCCTGGCGGCGAGTACGCGCACGTCCCGTCCGCGGGAGGTGAGCACTCGTCGCCGGGGGCACGTACGTGTGTTCCGGCCCCGTTCGCGGCCGCGGTCCTAGGACCAGCGGCCCAGTTCGACCGGGGCGAAACTCGCTGGGCGATGTCAGTGGTGAAACGTAGGCTCGCCCCTGATGCCCACGACACCCGCACCCGCCAAGGACTCCCCCGGCCGCTCGGCCGCCCGGACGCTGACCCGGCTGTGGCCGTATGTGCGTCCCGTACGAACGCGCCTGTTCAGCGCGGCCTTCATCGCGGTGGTCGCGTCCTGTACGGGCCTGGTGTTCCCGCTCATCCTGAAGTGGATGGTGGACGGTCCGGTGGCGGACCGGGACCCGGCGGGCGTCTGGCTCGGGGCGCTGCTCCTGCTGCTGCTCGGCATCGCGGAGGCGCTGCTGTTCGGCTTCCGGCGGTGGCTGGTGGCGCGCCCCCTTGCGGGCGTGGAGGCCTCGATGCGGGCCGACCTGTTCCGCCACCTCCAGCGGGTGCCGGTGGCGTTCCACGACCGGTGGGCGTCGGGCCAGCTGCTCTCGCGCGGCACGACGGACCTGATGCTGGTGCGCCTGTTCCTGGCGTTCCCGCTGACGTTCCTGGTGGTGAACGGCGCCACCATCCTGGTGGGCGTGGCCATCCTGCTCGCGCAGGACTGGACGCTCGGTCTGGTGCTGCTCGCCCCGGTGGTGCCGCTGGTGGCGTTCATCGCGTACATCCAGGGGCGGTACGCGGCGGTGGCGCGGCGCGCGCAGGACCAGGTCGGCGATCTGACGACCGTCGTCGAGGAGAGCGTCCTCGGCATCCGGATCATCAAGGGCTTCGGGCGGCACCGCAGCCAGGCGCGGGCGTTCCACGACCTCTCGCGGTCGCTGCGCGGCACGGAGCTGGCCAAGGCCCGGCTGCTCGCGGCGACCTGGGGCGTGATCACGGTCCTGCCGGAGCTGGCGATCGGCGCGGCGCTCGTCCTGGGCTCGGTGCGGGTCGCCGACGGCGACCTGTCGGCGGGCACGCTGGTGGCGTTCCTGTCCACGGCGCTCGCGCTGCGCTGGCCGGTGGAGTCGATCGGCTTCCTGCTCGCGATGAGCCAGGAGGCGGCGACGGCGACGGAGCGGTACTTCGAAGTCCTCGACGAGGCACGCGAGACGGACGCGGCGCCCGAGGCGGACGCGGCGCCCGGGGCGGACGCCGCGCCGGTGCCGGGTCCCGCGGGGGAAGGGGGCGCAGCCGCGGGCGGCGTCCGGTTCGAGAACGTCTCGTTCCGGTATCCGGACGCACCGCCCGGCGAGCCCCCCGTACTCGACCGGATCGACCTGCACATCCGGCCCGGCGAGACCATGGCCCTGGTCGGGGCGACCGGCAGCGGCAAGACCACGCTGACCGCGCTCGTGCCCCGGCTGCACGACGTGACGGGCGGCCGGATCACGCTCGACGGCCGGGACATCGCGGAGCTGCCCCGGCAGCGGGTGCGCGAGCTGGTGGCGATGGCGTTCGAGGAGCCCACGCTGTTCTCGGCGTCGGTCGGCGAGAACGTGCTGATGGGCGCCGACGCGGCGGCCGGTGAGCGGGAGCTGGAGCGCGCGCTCGCGGTGGCGCAGGCCGAGTTCGTGCACGACCTGCCGCAGGGCGCCGCCACGCAGGTCGGCGAGCAGGGCCTGAGCCTGTCCGGCGGCCAGCGGCAGCGGCTGGCCCTGGCCCGCGCGGTCGTGGGGCGGCCCCGCTTCCTGGTCCTCGACGACCCGCTGTCGGCCCTCGACGTGCACACGGAGGCGCTGGTCGAGGCGGCGCTGCGGCGGGTCCTGAAGGACACCACGGCCCTGGTGGTGGCGCACCGCCCGTCGACGGTGCTGCTCGCGGACCGCGTGGCGCTGCTCTCCGGGGGCCGGATCGCGGCGGTCGGCACCCATCAGGAACTGCTGCGGGACAACGCCGAGTACGCCTGGCTGATGTCTGGGGGACGTCCGAGTGAGCGTGGAACCACCCGTGGAGCAGACCGGGGAGCGGTCCGTGGAGCAGACCGGGGAACAGTCCGTGGAGCAGCCTGTCGGGCAGTCCGTGGAACCACCTGTGAAGCAGGCCGGGGAACAGCCCGCCGGGGAGCCCGACGACTTCGACCGGGACGCGCTGCCCGCTCCGCCGGGCGCCACCGGCCGTCTGCTGCGCTCGCTGCTCGCGCCCCGGCGCGGCCGCGTCACGCTCGCCGCGGTGCTGCTCCTGCTCCAGCAGGCGGTGATCCAGGCGGGCCCGCTGCTGGTGGCGTACGCCATCGACCGGGCCGTGCCCGCGATCCGCCGCGACGACTACGGCCAGCTGATCGCCATCGGCGTCGCGTACCTGGTGTGCGCGACGGCGTCCGGCGCGTTCCAGTACGCCTTCATCGTGGTGTCGGGGCGGGTCAACCAGGACGTGCTGCTCGATCTGCGGGGGCGGATCTTCCGGCACGCGCAGGCGCTCAGCGTGGACTTCCACGAGCGCTACACGTCGGGGCGGCTGATCTCGCGGTCCACCACGGACGTGGAGTCGCTGCGGGAGCTGCTCAACGAGGGCCTCCAGGAACTGCTGACGGTCATCCTGTCGTTCGTCTCCATCTCGGTGATGCTGCTCTGGCTCGACCTGGGGCTCGGCGGCCTCGCGGTGGCGTCGTTCGTGCCGCTGTACCTGCTGATCCGGGTGTACCAGCGGCGGGCGGCGCGGGTGTTCGGGGCGCGGTCGACGGCCGTCGCCGCCGTGATCGTGAAGTTCACGGAGACGATGAACGGCATCCGCCCGGTGCGGGCGTTCCGCCGCGAGCGGGCCAACGACGAGCAGTTCGACGTCCTGAACCGTCGGCACGAGCGGGTCAACGGCGACGCCTTGCTGGAGATGGCCCGCTACGTCGTCGGCTCGCGCCTGGTGGCGAACACGGCCGTGGCGGGCATCGTGCTGTGGGGCGCCTACCAGGTAGCCGAGGGCGACCTGGAGCTGGGCGTGCTGGCCGCCTCCGTGCTGTTCCTGCGGCGGCTGTACGACCCGATCGACCGGCTCGGGATGTTCCTGAACGCCTACCAATCGGCCGCCGCGTCCCTGGAGAAGATCGCGGGGCTGCTCGCGCAGACGCCCACGGTGCCCGAGCCCGCGCCGTCGGCGGCGCGTCCGCTGCCGCCGCGCGCCGGGGACCGGCCGGGCCGCACCGTCGAGTTCGAGGGCGTGCGCTTCGCGTACCGCACGGGCGGCGAGGTCCTGCCGCGCTTCGACCTGACGCTCCCGGCGGGGCAGACGGTCGCCGTCGTCGGCTCGACGGGCGCGGGCAAGTCCACGCTCGCCAAGCTCCTGGCCCGCTTCTACGACCCCAGCGCGGGCCGGGTGCTGCTCGACGGCGTCGACCTGCGCGAGCTGGCGACCGCGGAGCTGCGGCGCGGGGTGGTGATGGTCACGCAGGAGGCGTTCCTGTTCTCCGGCACGGTCGCGGAGAACATCGCGATCGGGCGCCCCGACGCCACCCGCGAGGAGATCGAGCGGGCCGCGAAGGCCATCGGGGCGCACGACTTCATCGTGTCGCTGCCCGAGGGGTACGACACGGACGTACGCAAGCGGGGCGGGCGCATCTCCGCGGGGCAGCGGCAGCTGGTGGCGTTCGCGCGGGCGCTGCTCGCCGACCCGGCGGTGCTGATCCTGGACGAGGCGACCAGTTCCCTGGACATTCCCGGGGAGCGGGCGGTGCAGCGGGCCATGGACACGGTGCTGCGGGGGCGGACGGCGGTGGTGATCGCGCATCGGCTCTCCACGGTGGAGATCGCCGATCGGGTGCTGGTGATGGAGCGCGGGCGGGTCGTGGAGGACGGCGCCCCCGCCGAACTCATCGCGGGCACGGGACCGTTCGCTTCCCTGCACCGGGCGTGGCGCGACAGCGTGGCGGGCTAGCCCTCGCGGTGCGCCCCAGACCCGCCCCTTCCCGAACCAGGGGCGGCTGCCCCTGGCACCCCCGTGAATCGGCCTGGCGGCCTCGTCCTCAAACGCCGGACGGGCTGGATTGTCGCGGGCTGGGCTGGATTCTGCCGGTGCGGCAGAGTTCTAGCCCGTCCGGCGTTTGAGGACGAGGCCGCCAGGCCGATTCACGGGGGTGCCAGGGGGCGGAGCCCCATGGTTTCGGGAAAGGGGTGGGTCTGGGGCGCCCCCCGCGAGGGCATTTGCGCCCGCATACCGGACCACCGGCCACCGACACCGAACGTAATCCAGCCAATGTACGCCAGGTGCATGACATGTACCTGTCTCGAATGGCACTCTTCCCCTCACCAGTCGCACGGGCGCCCCGCCCGGCGCCGGTTCACGCACCACGTACTGCCCTGCTCTGCCCGGGACGGTCACCCGCCGCCCGGTCGCCCCCCGGCCGCACACCCGCGGCCCGCAGAAGGAGTCCGTGTTGAGCACATCCCCCACATCCCCCACAGCCCGCAGACGCTCCATCCGCCGCCGCGCCACCGCGATCGGCGCGTTCGTCTCCGCGGCCGCGCTGCTCGGCGTCACCGTGCAGGCCACCACCGCGTCGGCCGACCCGGGCGCCTCCCCCACGAAGGCGAACGCCGGAGCCCTGCCGCAGAAGCTCACCCCGTCGCAGCGCGCCGAGCTGCTGCGGGACGCCGACGCCGTCAGCTCCGCCACGGCGGACCGCATCGGCCTCGGCGCGAAGGAGAAGCTGGTCGTCCGCGACGTCGTCAAGGACCGCGACGGCACCACGCACACCCGCTACGAGCGCACCTACGACGGCCTGCCCGTCCTCGGCGGCGACCTGGTCGTCACCACTGACAAGGCGGGCGCGGTCAAGGACGTCAACCGCGCGTCGAAGGCCCGCCTCGCGGGCGTCCGCACGGGCGCCGAGGTCAAGGCCGCCACGGCCGAGAAGCAGGCGCTGCGGGCCTCCAAGGCCGAGGGCTCCACCAAGCTGACGGCGGACCGGGCCCCGCGCAAGGTGATCTGGCTGGTCGACGGCAAGGCCACGCTCGCGTACGAGACCGTGGTCGGCGGGCTCCAGGAGGACGGCACCCCGAACGAGCTGCACGTCGTCACCGACGCGGCCACCGGCAAGAAGCTGCGCCAGTGGCAGGGCGTGCACACCGGCACGGGCAACACCCAGTACAGCGGCCAGGTCCAGCTCACCACGCAGCAGTCCGGCTCGCAGTACACGCTCACCGACACCGCGCGCGGCAACCACCAGACGCGCAACCTGAACCGCGGCACGTCCGGCTCGGGCACCCTCTTCTCCGGGCCCGACGACGTCTGGGGCAACGGCCAGCCCTCGAACGCGGAGACCGCGGGCGCGGACGCGCACTACGGCGCGGCCCTGACCTGGGACTACTACAAGGGCGTGCACGGCCGCAACGGCATCAGGAACGACGGCCGCGGCGCCACCTCGCGCGTGCACTACGGCACCAACTACGTCAACGCGTTCTGGCAGGACTCCTGCTTCTGCATGACGTACGGCGACGGCACGGGCAACTCCAAGCCGCTGACGTCCATCGACGTGGCCGCGCACGAGATGACGCACGGCGTGACGTCCGCGACCGGCAACATGCAGTACAGCCGGGAGCCGGGCGGCCTCAACGAGGCCACCAGCGATATCTTCGCCGCCGCGGTGGAGTTCAACGCCAAGAACCCGAGCGACGTGGGCGACTACCTGGTCGGCGAGAAAATCGACATCCGGGGCAACGGCACGCCGCTGCGGTACATGGACAAGCCCTCCAAGGACGGCTCGTCGCTCGACTACTGGAGCAGCCGCGCGGGCAGCGTCGACGTGCACTACTCCTCGGGCATCGCCAACCACTTCTTCTACCTGCTCAGCGAGGGCAGCGGCGCCAAGGTCGTCAACGGCGTCTCCTACAACTCGCCGACGTACGACAACAAGCCCGTGACCGGAATTGGCATCGACAAGGCCGCCAAGATCTGGTTCAGGGCGCTCACCACGAAGTTCACCACGACCACCAACTATGCGGCGGCGCGGACCGGAACGCTGGCCGCGGCGGGTGAGCTGTACGGCACGTCGAGCCCCGAGTACACGGCGGTCGCCAACGCCTGGGCCGCTGTCAACGTCGGTTCTCGGCCATAACCGCCAGGCGGACCGGTCCCTTCCGGCCCCGCCACCCCTCGAACGGGCGCCGTTCCGGGGAGCCCTGTACCACCAACCCCCCGGGGCGGCGCCGCAGTTCACCGTTCGTTCGCATGGCGGACCCTGATCTTCGGCCAACGAACAGAATTTGGCCAACATTCAAACAGGGTCCTGACATGTACCTGGCCCAAATGAAACGCTTCCCCCGCACGGCACACGAGTACCCGCACAGCACTTCCCGCCCGGGTGGTCCCCCATGCCACCCGGGCATCCCCACACAAGGAGCTTGCGTGACCCCCCACCTGCCGAGGAAGCGTTCCACCCTGGCCATAGCCACCGCCGTCGCCGCCGGAGCGCTGCTCAGCGCCGGTCTCGCCACCGGTGCCTCCGCCCAGCCCGACCTCAGCAAGAGCGCCGACACCGCGCTCGCGTCCGCCCCCGCCCCGCTCTCCGCCTCGGCCCGCGCCGGTCTGCTGAAGGGCGCGGAGGCCAGAGCCGCCGCGACCGCCGAGAAGATCGGCCTGGGCGCCAAGGAGAAGCTGGTCGTCAAGGACGTCGTCAAGGACCGTGACGGGACCACCCACACCCGTTACGAGCGCACCTACGACGGCCTGCCCGTCCTCGGCGGCGACCTGGTCGTCCACACCGCCAAGGACGGCTCGGTCGACGGCGTCAGCAAGGCCACCAAGGCCTCGATCAAGGTCGCGTCCACCACCGCGAAGCTCGCCCCGAAGGCGGTCGCGAAGTCCGCCGAGTCCACCGCCGCCACGACCGGCGAGACGAGGAAGGCCGACGCGAACGCGCCCCGCAAGGTCATCTGGGCCGCCGAGGGCAAGCCCACGCTCGCGTTCGAGACGGTCGTCACCGGCGTGCAGAAGGACGGCACGCCCAGCGAGCTGCACGTCATCACCGACGCCGCCACCGGCAAGAAGCTGTACCAGTACCAGGCCGTCGAGAACGGCACCGGCAACAGCCAGTACAGCGGCAAGGTCACCGTCGGCTCCGTCAAGAGCGGCAGCACCTACCAGCTGACCGACTCCGGGCGCGGCAACCACAAGACGTACGACCTGAACCACGGCTCCAGCGGCGGCAAGCTGTACACCGACGCCGACGACGTCTGGGGCACCGGCAAGCCCAGCAACACCCAGACCGCCGCCGTCGACGCCGCCTACGGCGCCGGGCTCACCTGGGACTACTACAAGAAGGTGCACGGCCGCAACGGCATCAAGGGCGACGGCAAGGGCGCCACGTCCCGCGTGCACTACGGCAACAACTACGTCAACGCCTTCTGGCAGGACTCCTGCTTCTGCATGACGTACGGCGACGGCGAGGGCAACGCCAAGCCGCTCACGTCGATCGACGTCGCGGCCCACGAGATGACCCACGGCGTCACCTCGGCCACCGGCAACATGGAGTACAGCGGCGAGTCCGGCGGCCTCAACGAGGCCACCAGCGACATCTTCGCCGCCGCGGTGGAGTTCAACGCGAACAACGCCACCGACAAGGGCGACTACCTCGTCGGCGAGAAGATCGACATCAACGGCGACGGCTCGCCGCTGCGGTACATGGACAAGCCCTCCAAGGACGGCTCGTCCCTCGACTACTGGAGCAGCAACGCCGGGAACGTGGACGTCCACTACTCCTCCGGCATCGCCAACCACTTCTTCTACCTGCTGAGCGAAGGCAGCGGGAAGAAGACCGTCAACGGCGTGACCTACGACAGCCCGACCAAGGACGGCTCCAAGGTCACGGGCATCGGGCGCGACAAGGCCGCGAAGATCTGGTTCAAGGCCCTGACGACGTACTTCACGTCGACGACCGACTACGCGCAGGCCCGCAAGGACACCCTCAAGGCCGCCGGTGATCTCTACGGCGCCAACTCGGCGGAGCAGAAGGCCGTCGCCGCCGCCTGGACCGGCGTGAACGTCAAGTAACGCGCGTTCGGTCCTCTTCAGCCGGGCGGCATCCGGGGCGTCCTTCCCCTGGATGCCGCCCGCACCACTTACCGCATCAGGACGCCTGCCTCCTCCCCGGTCGTCTCCGACGGCACCGCCACCAGGCCCAGTTCCGAGGCCGTCGCCAGCAGGCGGTGGGACGGCAGGACGCGGACCGTGTAGCCGAAGGGGCCCGTGCGGTCCAGGGGCAGGGGGCCCTCGTAGAGGAGGGTGCCCTCGGGGCCGGGGGCACCGGTCGGCTTCAGGGGGACGGGGGTGGCGTCGGTGATGTGGTCGTCGGGGTCCACGCGGCCCGCGACGGCCTGCACCTCGACGTCGTCGGGGGTCAGCTCGCCGAGCCGCACACGCACCCGCAGCGCCAGGGTCGCGCCCAGCTCGGCGGTGGTGCCGACGGCCGTGGCCTCCACATGGTCGACCGCGACGCGCGGCCACGCGGCGCGGACGCGGGCCTTCCAGGCGGCGAACGCGGTCGCCGCTCCGGCGTCGAGGAGCCGGTGGGCGCGCGCCGCGGGGGCGTACAGGCGCTCCACGTACTCGCGCACCATCCGGCCCGCGAGGACCTTCGGGCCGAGCCGGGTGAGGGTCCTGCGCACCATCTCGATCCAGCGGTCGGGCAGGCCCTCGGGTCCGTGCTCGTAGAAGCGGGGCGTGACGCGGCGCTCCAGGAGGTCGTACAGGGCCGCCGCTTCGAGGTCGTCGCGGCGGTGGTCGTCGATGGCGGAGCCGTCCGCGGTGGGGATGGCCCAGCCGAAGTCCGGGTCGAACCATTCGTCCCACCAGCCGTCCAGGACCGACAGGTTGAGGCAGCCGTTGAGGGCGGCCTTCATGCCGGAGGTGCCGCAGGCCTCCAGGGGGCGCAGCGGGTTGTTGAGCCACACGTCGCAGCCCGCGTACAGCTTCTGCGCCATCGCCATGCCGTAGTCCGGCAGGAACGCGACGCGGTGGCGCACCCGGGGGTCGTCGGTGAAGCGGACGAGGTCCTGGATGAGCCGCTTGCCGCCGTCGTCGGCGGGGTGGGCCTTGCCCGCGACGACGATCTGCACCGGCCGCTCGGGGTGCGTGAGCAGCCGCATCAGGCGGTCGGGGTCGCGCAGCATCAGGGTCAGGCGCTTGTACGAGGGGACGCGGCGGGCGAAGCCGATGGTGAGGACGTCCGGGTCGAGGACCTCGTCGGTCCAGCCCAGTTCGGCGGTGGCGGCGCCGCGCTGCCGCCAGGAGTCCCTGAGGCGGCGGCGCACCTCGTCGACCAGCTGGCCGCGCAGCTCGCGGCGCAGCCGCCAGACGTCGGCGTCGGGGATGTCGGCGACGGCGTCCCAGCGGTCGGAGCCGCCGACGGACAGGGCGCGGTCCATGCGCCGCGCGCCGATCCGGCGGGCGCCGAGGCGGATCACCTCGGGGGCCACCCAGGTCGGGGCGTGCACGCCGTTGGTGACGGAGCTGATCGGCACCTCCTCGGCGTCGAAGCCCGGCCACAGGCCCTGGAACATCTCCCGGCTGACCCGGCCGTGCAGGGTGGACACGCCGTTGGCGCGGCGGGCCAGGCGCAGCCCCATCACCGCCATGTTGAACAGGTTGGGCTCGCCGCCGGGGTAGGTCTCCATGCCCAGGCGCAGGATCAGGTCGACGTCGAGGCCGGGGAGTTCGGCGCCGGGGCCGAAGTGGTGGGCGACCAGTTCGCGGTCGAAGCGGTCGATGCCCGCGGGCACGGGCGTGTGGGTGGTGAAGACGGTGCCCGCGCGCACGGCCTCCAGGGCGGAGTCGAAGTCGAGCCCGGCGCGGACGTGTTCGTGGACGCGCTCGACACCGAGGAAGCCCGCGTGGCCCTCGTTGGTGTGGAAGACCTCGGGCTCGGGGTGGCCGGTGAGGCGGCAGTAGGCGCGCACGGCCCGTACGCCGCCGATGCCGAGCAGCATCTCCTGGAGCAGCCGGTGCTCGCTGCCGCCGCCGTACAGCCGGTCGGTGACGTCGCGCTCGCCGAGGTCGTTGCCCTCGACGTCCGAGTCCAGCATGAGCAGCGGCACCCGGCCGACCTGCGCCTGCCAGACGTGGGCGCACAGGTCCCGGCCGCCGGGCAGCGCGAGCCGCACCTGCGCGGGGGTGCCGTCGGGCTCGCGGAGCAGGGTCAGGGGCAGCTCGTTGGGGTCGAGGACGGGGTAGTGCTCCTGCTGCCAGCCGTCGCGGGTGAGGGACTGGCGGAAGTAGCCGTGCCGGTAGAGCAGGCCGACGCCGATCAGCGGCACCCCGAGGTCGCTGGCCGCCTTGAGGTGGTCGCCCGCGAGGACGCCGAGGCCGCCGGAGTACTGCGGCAGCGCTGCGGTGATGCCGAACTCCGGCGAGAAGTAGGCGACGGCGCGCGGCAGTTCGGTGCCCGGCGTGCCGTCCTGCCGCTCCTGGTACCAGCGCGCTCCGGTCAGGTACTCCCGCAGGTCGTCGACGGTCTCGCCGAGGCGGCGCAGGAAGTCCGCGTCGGCGGCGAGCGCGGCGAGCCGGGCGGGCGGGACCGAGCCGAGCAGCTTCACGGGGTCGCGGCCCGAGGCCGCCCACCGCTCGGGGTCCACGTCGTGGAACAGGTCGCGGGTGGGGGCGTGCCAGGACCAGCGCAGGTTGCGGGCCAGCTCGGCCAGCGGCGCGAGCGGGCCGGGGAGGACGGGACGTACGGTGAATCGACGGATGGCTTTCACAAAGGCCCCTCTGTCGTACGGCGCACGTGTCGCTCACGACGGTAGTGGCGCGGGCCCCGGCCCCACCACGCCGCACGGTGCGGGCGGCGTGACCGGGCACCCCGCGGCGGCGCTCGGCCGCCGGGGGGTGCCCGCGCCGGTCAGGCGAGCCGGTCCTCCGGGTACCAGCGCAGCTCGACCGAGTTGCCGTCCGGGTCCCGCACGTAGATCGACTGGGCGTCGCCGCGCGCGCCGAAGCGGCCGACGGGGCCCTCGGTGACGGTGAACACGCCGGAGTCGACGACCTCCTGCCAGTCCATTGGCTCGACCACCAGGCAGATGTGGTCGACGTTGGACGCGCCGCGCTCCCCCGCGACGAGGTCGATGATGGTCGTCGGCGTCACCCGCGCCGACGGGAACGGCACCTTTCCGGCCCGCCACTCGTCCACCCGCACCGGGGCGAGTCCGAGGGTGCCGCAGTAGAACTCCAGGGAGCGCTCGACGTCCTGCACGGTGAGCACCAGGTGGTCGAAGTCCTTGACGCGTACGGGGTTGGGCATGGGCGTACCTCTCTCAGCTCTTGGCTTCTCAGCTCTGGCCACTGTCGCGGCGGTCTTCGTTCCGGCCGTCGTCGGGCGTGGGTGGGCCCGGCGGGAGCGGCACCTCGGCGAGGACCGGCACCAGCCAGGTCTCTTCATAGCTCAGGTGCTCGACGAGCTGACGCGCCAGGGCCTCGAACCTCGTACGGAACTCGTCCTCGTCGGCGGTGGCGATGTCGCCGACCAGCGCGGCGAGCCGCTCCTTGAGGCGGGCGAGCGCGCGGTGCTCCTCGCCGAGCCGGTCCAGGACGGCGCGCAGCCGCGGGTGGTGTGCGGCGACGCCCGGGAAGACGTGGTCGTCCTCGGCGGTGTGGTGGAACGTGAGCGCGTCGCAGAACTCCAGGCAGCGCTGCCGGATCTGGAGGCCGAGCCCCGGGGCGGGCGGCCCGCCGGGGCCGGTGTGCGCGGCGCGCGCGGCGAAGTGGGCGTCGGCCTCGGCGCGGAGGTGGCCGATCTGCTCGCGGAGCCAGTCGTGGACTTCGACGAGCTTGTCGGCGAGCGTGACGGGGGCGGGAGCGGGAGCGGGGGCGGTGGGCTCGGCGGGCGTGGCGGGTGCCGTGGGCGTTGCGGGCGTGGTGGGTGTGGCGGGTGTTGCGGGCGTGGCGGACATGCGGAAGGAACGCTCCAGACAGGTGTGCGTGGCGGAGCGCGCTCCGGCGCGTGGCCGCCACGAGAGAAGGAAGCTCAGAGGATCAGAGGAGACGGGAGGGCGCGCGGACTCGGTCCGGGCGCGCGGTCACGTCGTCGGCGTGACGGCGTCGCCGTACGGCGGCACGGGTTGTGAACGCAAGGTCGGATCCCTTGGTGAAGGTGCTCGCCCGGTCGATGGCCCGCCCACTGCTCTTCGGCCAAAGCCACGCGGCACGCGCCCATTACAAGGTCCGGCCCCGCTCCCTGTCAACGCGGGACCGGCCCCGGGGTCGCCGTCGGCCAGGGAGGCGCGGGCGGGCGGCGCTTCGGGGGGCCGGTCGGCACCGCTGGTGGACCGGCTGGCCCCGCTGATGGGCCGGTTGGCCCTGCTGGAGGGCCGGTTGGCCCCGCTGGTGGGTCGGCACCCGCCCTCTCCCCCGCCGCTGTCCGGACACCGGCGGGAGGACGAGGCGGGTTGCCGCCCGGGCCCTGAGGAGATCCTCCGGGACCGCGTGAACCCAAGTCAATCCTCGGCTTCACTAGCAAGAACCCAAGGTTCGGCTTGGGTTGCACGTGTAGCACTTCGGCCGTTTTGGCAAGGGCGGGTAAAGGGATGTTTCACCCCTCCGCGGGCCTTGTTCGAGGATCGCGTCGCACGTCAGTCTCTGCGACGTGACGCATGCCGCTGCGCGACCGAGCATGACGTCGCTTTCGGGAGGGGACTGTCGCGCTCCAATGGGGAGGGAACGCAAGCACATGAAGCTGCCACGAAACAGGAAGCCGCGCAGGGCCGCGGCCGTCATAGCCATCGCCCTGACCGGCGCCCTGGCGGCCGTCACGCTGCCGTCGCACGCCGCCACCGGGTCCGCCGGATCCTCCGGTGGCGCCGAGCACGGCTACATCGTGACGCTCAAGCCGGGCACCCGCGCCGCCTCCGAGGCGGGCCGGGACCTGGCCGACAAGTACGGCGCCCGGATCAGCCTCACCTACCGCGCCGCGCTCAACGGCTACGCGGTCAAGGCCACTTCGGCGGAGGCGGACCGACTCGCCGCCGACCCGTCGGTGGCCGCGATCAGCCGCGACGCCACGGTGCGCGTCAGCGACCGGCAGATCAACCCGCCGTCGTGGGGCCTGGACCGCGTCGACCAGCGGAACCTGCCGCTCAACCGCTCGTACACGTACCCGAGGAGCGCGGGGGCGGGCGCCACGGTGTACGTCATCGACACCGGCGTGCGCACCAGCCACCGCGACTTCGGCGGGCGCGCCAGGTCCGGCTTCGACTTCGTCGACAACGACCCGATCGCCCAGGACGGCAACGGGCACGGCACGCACGTCGCCGGAACGGTCGCCGGAACGCGCTACGGCGTCGCCAAGAAGGCCAGGATCGTCGCCGTACGTGTCCTCAACAACCAGGGCATGGGTACGATTTCGCAGGTCATCGCGGGCGTCGACTACGTCACCCGGACCGCGCGCAAGCCCGCCGTCGCCAACATGAGCCTCGGCGGCGGCGCCAACGCCGCGCTCGACGCGGCCGTGCGCCGGTCCATCGCGTCCGGCGTGACCTACAGCGTCGCGGCCGGGAACTCCGGGCTGCCCGCGAGCGGCTTCTCGCCCGCGCGGGTGCCGCAGGCGCTGACCGTGGGGGCCAGCTCGATCGTCGACGCGCGGGCGCCGTTCTCCAACTACGGGCTGAGCCTCGACCTGTTCGCGCCGGGCGTCGGGATCACCTCCGCGTCCAACGCGAGCGACACCGCGAGTGCGACGCTGTCCGGTACGTCGATGGCGGCGCCGCATGTCGCCGGGGCGGCCGCGGTGTATCTGGGGCAGCGGCCCTCCTCGACCCCCGCGCGGGTCGCTCAGGTCCTGACGGACCGGGCGGTGCGGGGCAAGATCACGAGCCCTGGGCTCGGGTCGCCCAACCGGTTGCTCCAGGTGAAGCCCTGATCCGCTAGTGCTGGCCCCGGGGCCTTGTGCGGGTCCCGGGGCTCCGCCGCCCACCCCGTCGCCGCCGGGGTGGGCACCCCCATGCCCACCCCTGGCAGCGGCACGCCCCCCCTCTCCCACCCGCCCACCCGTGCCCCCCAACCGACAGGTGACCGCCCCACACGGGGGTACGCCACCATCGGCGACTGCGGCCCATCGCCACTTGCGCCGCTTCGCGGCGATCTCTCCCACCCGCCCACCCGTGGCCCCCAACCGAGAGGTGATCGCCCCACGCGGGGGTACGCCACCATCGGCGACTGCCGCCCGTCGCCACTTGCGCCGCTTCGCGGCGATCTCTCCCACCCGCCCACCCGTGGCCCCCAACCGAGAGGTGATCGCCCCACGCGGGGGTACGCCACCATCGGCGATTGCGGCCCATCGCATACACGCCGCTATCGCGGCGAGGCTTTCCCGCCCACCCGCCCGTGGCCCCTGGCCAGGGCTGCGCCCCCGCAGACGCCAACGGCGAGCAACCCCCACCAGAGACGCCCACCCCGCAACCAGGCAGCAACGGGCGGGCGGGTGGGAAACGAGACCGTACAGGCCACAGACCCGCAGACGCCGACGACGGGACACCCCCGCAAGGAGCGGACACCCCGCCCTGCGGGGCACGGGCGGGCGGGTGGGCCAGCAACCGCCGCGACAGCGGCGCCGGAGAAGACGACCCGCAGACGCCAACGGACAAACACCCCCGCAAGGAGCGGTCACCCCGCCCTGCGGGGCACGGCGGCCGTGGGGCGCCCCCGCAGGGGGCGGTCACCCGTGGGCCAGCGAACGTCGCGGCAGGCGGCGCCAAGCCCCCGCGGGCACCGCCCCGTTGGCGCGCCCCTGGGGCAGGCGCTGCCCGGTGGGTCGCGGGGGTTGCGCAGTCGATTACGGGCGAGTAGTTAACAAAGCCGCGGATTGCCCACCCGAAGGGGGTGGGAAGGCTCCCCCGGCACAAGCGCCAACCGCCAGGCGTCAGGCGTCAGGCGCAACGCCCCGTACGGAGCCTCTCCACGCCCACCTCCGCCGACCCCCATCGCGGAACAGGAGCGGTCATGCCCCAACCTCGCCACCCCGCCCGGCAGTCCCCCGCAGCCAAGGCCCCACCCTCAGCGCCCCCCTCGCCCCCCGTCACCGGCCGCATCCCCGTCCTGGACGTGCACCCCGTGGTCCTGGGAGGCCGCAGGCCCGCCAAGGCCGTGGTCGGGGAGACCTTCCAGGTCCGCGCCACGGTGTTCCGCGAGGGCCACGACGCGGTCGCGGCGAACGTCGTGCTGCGGGCCCCGGACGGCCGCGCGGGCCCCTGGACGCCGATGCGGGAGCTGGCGCCGGGCACGGACCGGTGGGGCGCCGAGGTCACCCCGGACGCGCCCGGCGACTGGACGTTCACGGTGGAGGCGTGGGACGACCCGGTGACGACCTGGCGGCACCACGCGCGGATCAAGATTCCGGCGGGCCTGGACACGGACCTGGTCCTGGAGGAGGGCGCCCGCCTCCACGAACGCGCCGCCACCGCCGTACCCCCCAAGGAGCAGGCCACGCTGCACGCCGCGGCGGCGGCCCTGCGCGACCCGGAACGCCCCGCGCCCGCGCGGCTCGCGGCGGCGCTGACGCCGGAGGTGGACGCGGTCCTGTCCCGCCACCCGCTGCGCGACCTGGTCACGTCCAGCGAGCCGTACCCGTTGCGCGTGGACCGGGAGCGGGCCCTGTTCGGCTCCTGGTACGAGTTCTTCCCGCGCTCGGAGGGCGCGGTCGTCGAGGAGGGCGCGCCCCCGAGGTCCGGCACGTTCCGCACGGCGGCACGGCGGCTGCCCGCGATCGCCGCCATGGGCTTCGACGTGGTCTATCTGCCGCCCATCCACCCGATCGGCACCACCCACCGCAAGGGCCCGAACAACTCCCTGTCGGCGGGCCCGCACGACGTCGGCGTGCCCTGGGCGATCGGCTCCGCGGCGGGCGGCCACGACGCCGTCCACCCGGACCTCGGGACGATCGAGGACTTCGACGCGTTCGTGGCCGAGGCCGCCCGCGTGGGCCTTGAGGTGGCGTTGGACTTCGCGCTGCAGTGCTCGCCCGACCACCCCTGGGTGGACAAGCACCCCGAGTGGTTCGCACACCGCGCGGACGGCTCCATCGCGTACGCGGAGAACCCGCCGAAGAAGTACCAGGACATCTACCCGCTGTCCTTCGAGCGGGACATGGCGGGGATCACCGCGGAAACGGTCCGCCTGCTGCGCTTCTGGAGGGGGCACGGCGTACGGATCTTCCGCGTCGACAACCCGCACACCAAACCGGTCGTGTTCTGGGAGGCCGTCCTCGCCGAGATCCACCGCACCGACCCGGACGTGCTGTTCCTCGCGGAGGCCTTCACGCGGCCCGCGATGCTGCGCACCCTCGCCGCGATCGGCTTCCACCAGTCGTACACGTACTTCACCTGGCGCAACACCAAGAGCGAACTGACCGAGTACGCCGCGGAGTTGGCCCACGAGACCGGGCACTACCTGCGGCCCAACCTCTTCGTGAACACCCCCGACATCCTGCACGCCTACCTCCAGGACGGCGGGCCGCCCGCGTTCGCCGTGCGGGCCGTGCTCGCCGCGACGCTGTCGCCGACGTGGGGCGTCTACAGCGGCTTCGAGCTGTGCGAGAACACGCCGCTCAGGCCCGGCAGCGAGGAGTACCTGCACTCCGAGAAGTACGAGCTGCGCCCGCGCGACTGGGCGGCGGCCGAGCGCGAGGGCCGCGGCATCGCGCCCCTGATCACCCGCCTCAACCAGCTCCGGCGCGCCCACCCCGCCCTCGCGCGACTGCGTGACCTGCACTTCCACGACACGGACAAGGAACCGGTGATCGCGTACTCGAAGACCGGACGCCCCGGAGACAACGACAGCGGTTCGCACACGGTTCTGGTGGTCGCCAACCTCGACCCCCACCACACCCAGGAGGCCACGGTCTCGTTGGACATGCCACGGCTCGGCCTCGACTGGCACGAGACCGTGCCGGTGCGCGACGAGCTCACCGGCGAGACCTACCACTGGGGCAGGACCAACTACGTGCGGCTCGACCCGGCCGTCACGCCCGCGCACGTACTCGTCCTGCGACCGTCCTCACCGCTGATCGGAGGGTCACCCACACCATGATCGTCAACGAGCCCGTCCAGGACACCTTCGAGGACACGCCCGCGAAGGACCGCGACCCGGAGTGGTTCAAGCGCGCCGTGTTCTACGAAGTGCTGGTCCGCTCCTTCCAGGACAGCAACGGCGACGGCATCGGCGACCTCAAGGGTCTCACCGCCAAGCTGGACTACCTCCAGTGGCTCGGCGTGGACTGCCTGTGGCTGCCGCCGTTCTTCAAGTCGCCGCTGCGCGACGGCGGTTACGACGTGTCGGACTACACCTCCGTCCTGCCCGAGTTCGGCGACCTCGCGGACTTCGTGGAGTTCGTCGACTGCGCCCACCAGCGCGGCATGCGGGTCATCATCGACTTCGTCATGAACCACACCAGCGACCAGCACCCGTGGTTCCAGGCCTCGCGCACCGACCCCGACGGGCCCTACGGCGACTACTACGTCTGGGCCGACGACGACAAGCAGTACCAGGACGCCCGGATCATCTTCGTCGACACCGAGGCCTCCAACTGGACCTTCGACCCGGTCCGCAAGCAGTACTACTGGCACCGCTTCTTCTCCCACCAGCCGGACCTCAACTACGAGAACCCGGCCGTCCAGGAGGAGATCGTCTCCGCGCTGCGGTTCTGGCTGGACCTCGGCATCGACGGCTTCCGGCTCGACGCGGTGCCGTACCTGTACGCGGAGGAGGGCACCAACTGCGAGAACCTGCCGCGCACCCACGCGTTCCTGAAGCGGGTGCGCGCCGAGATCGACGCGCACTACCCGGACACGGTGCTGCTCGCCGAGGCCAACCAGTGGCCCGAGGACGTCGTCGACTACTTCGGCGCCTTCGAGAACGGCGGCGACGAGTGCCATATGGCGTTCCACTTCCCGGTGATGCCGCGCATCTTCATGGCCGTACGCCGCGAGTCGCGCTACCCGGTCTCCGAGATCCTCGCCAAGACCCCCCGCATCCCCTCCGGCTGCCAGTGGGGCATCTTCCTGCGCAACCACGACGAGCTGACCCTGGAGATGGTCACCGACGAGGAGCGCGACTACATGTACGCGGAGTACGCCAAGGACCCGCGGATGCGGGCCAACATCGGCATCCGCCGCCGCCTGGCCCCGCTCCTCGACAACGACCGCAACCAGATCGAGCTGTTCACCGCGCTGCTGCTCTCCCTGCCGGGCTCGCCGATCCTGTACTACGGCGACGAGATCGGCATGGGCGACAACATCTGGCTCGGCGACCGGGACGCCGTGCGCACCCCCATGCAGTGGACGCCCGACCGCAACGCGGGCTTCTCCTCCTGCGACCCGGGCCGCCTCTATCTGCCCACGATCATGGACCCGGTCTACGGCTACCAGGTCACCAACGTCGAGGCGTCCATGTCGTCGCCGTCGTCGCTGCTGCACTGGACCCGCCGGATGATCGAGATCCGCAAGCAGAACCCGGCGTTCGGGCTCGGCTCGTACACCGAACTGCCCTCGTCGAATCCGGCCGTTCTGGCCTTCCTGCGGGAGGCACCGGCCAGCGGCGCGGAGGGCGACGGCGGTGACGACCTGGTGCTGTGCGTGCACAACTTCTCCCGGTTCGCCCAGCCCACCGAGCTGGACCTGCGGGCCTTCAGCGGGCGCCATCCGGTGGAGCTGATCGGCGGGGTGCGCTTTCCGGCCATCGGTGAGCTGCCGTACCTGCTGACGCTGGCGGGGCACGGCTTCTACTGGTTCCGGCTGCGCGAGGACCCGGCGTAGGGTCCCCGGTACGGCGCCGCGCCGACCGGCCCGCACCTCGGCCCGTCGACCGGCGTGAATCACCCCGCACAGGGCACCCGCACACGGCACGCTCCCTCACCGGCACGCCACCCCCTTGTCCGCGGCGCGGAAAGGACGCGACACCATGTCGGAAGCCGCCACCCGCCCCAGTGCCGACGCAGGCGCACTCCTGGCGTCGCTGGACCCGCTGCTGCGCGCCTGGCTGCCGCGCCAGCGCTGGTTCGCGGGCAAGGGCCGCCCCGTCACGGGCTTCGAACCCGTGGCGGTGACGGAACTGCTGCCGCCCGGGGCCGATCCGGGCCTGCTGCACCTGCTGGTGCGCGTGCACCAGCAGATGCACCAGCAGACGCACCAGCAGCTGGCGCCCCCGTCGGCGGGCGCCGAGCGGGACCACACCGCCGACTGCTACCAACTGCTCGTCGGCACCCGCGCCGAGCTGCCGCCCCGGCTCGCGCCCGCCCTGATCGGGCACGTCACGAGCGGCGCCCTCGCGGGCCGCACCGCCTACGAGGCGCTGGGCGACCCGCGCCTGGCCGCGCTGCTCCTGGAGCGGCTGCGGATACCGGGGCGGCTCGGCGTGCTGCGCTTCGCCCGCGCCGAACGCGCCGAGCTGCCGCCGGGCCTCGCGCCGCGCGCGCTCGGCGCGGAGCAGTCCAACTCCTCCCTTGTGTACGGCGACACGCTGATCCTTAAGCTGTTCCGGCGCGTCGTGCCCGGCGTCAACCCCGACCTGGAGCTGCCGCTCGCCCTCGCCGGGCAGGGCTGCGACCGCGTCCCGGCCCCCGCCGCGTGGCTGACGGCCGACAGCGGCGGCGCCGAACCGCTGGTCCTCGGCGTGCTCCAGCCGTATCTGAGCGGCGCCACCGACGGCTGGGAGCTGGCGCTCCGGTCGCTGTCCAAGGGCGAGGACTTCACCGCCGAGGCCCGCGCCCTCGGCCGCGCCACCGCCGAGGTGCACGCGGCGCTGGCGGCGGCCCTGCCCACGGTGACACTCGGCCGCGCGCAGGTCGAGTCGCTGGCGCGGGGCATGGCGGACCGCCTGGAGGCCGCCGCGCGGGCGGTCCCGGCGCTGCGCCCGTACGCGCCGCGGCTGCGCACCGCGTACGAGGCGCTCGCCGACCTGGGCGCCGCGCCGGGCACGGCGTGGACGGCCCAGCGCGTCCACGGCGACCTGCACCTCGGCCAGTGCCTGCGCGCCCCCGACGGCACCTGGTCGCTGATCGACTTCGAGGGCGAGCCCGCGCGGCCGCTCGCGGAGCGCCGCATGCCGCAGCCGACCGCCCGCGACGTGGCGGGCATGCTGCGCTCCTTCGACTACGCCGCCCGCTCCTGCCGCCCCCCGGCGCCGGAGTGGTCGAGCGCCTGCCGGGCCGCGTACTGCACGGGCTACGCCGACGTCGCGGGCCGCGATCCGCGCACCGAGCCGGTGCTGCTGCACGCCCACGAGACGGACAAGGCGGTGTACGAGGCCGTGTACGAGGCGCGGCACCGTCCCGACTGGCTGCCGGTGCCGCTCGCGGCGCTCGACCAGCTCGCCGCGGAGGCGACGGCGCCGCCCGCCGACGACGACGCCCCCTAGGGGCCGCCGCCCCGCGCCCCCCCTTTGCCGCCCACGTTCCCGACAGGAGGCCGCACCCGTGACCCGCCGTCCCCCCTCCCCTCCGCCCACCCCCGAGAACGGCCCCGGTAACAGCCCCGAGAACACCCCAGGCAGCGGCTCCGAGGCCACGCCCCCGCGCGGGCAGCCCGCCAAGCGGGCCGCGTCCGCCAAGGCGGCCCGGACCACGAAGGCGGCGAAGACGGCCAAGGCGGCCGCGGCGGACAAGGCCGCGCAGACGGCCAGGACCGCCAAGGCCGCCAAGGCCGCCAAGACGGCGAAAACGACGAAAACAGCGAAGCCAGCGAAGACGGCCAGGTCCGCGGAAGGGGCCAAGGCCGCGAAGTCGGCGAAGACGGCCCGCGCGGCGAAGACGGCCAAGGCCGCCAAGGCGGTCACCGCCCGGCCCGGGAACACCCCGGACCCCGAGGCGCAGCCCACCGCCGAGCCCATCACCGCACCCGCACCCGAGACCGCCGCCGCACCCGGCCCCGCACAGGCCCCCGGCCCCGCCCCCGAGCCCGTGCCCGAGCACGCCGAACCCGCCGCGTCCCCCGTCCTGGAGGCCGACCGGGCGCGGCTGCTGGCCGGGACGCACCACGATCCGCACGCCGTGCTCGGCGCGCACCCCGTGGCGGGCGGCACCGCGTTCCGCGCGCTGCGCCCGCACGCCCGCGCGGTGACGGTGGTCGTCGGGGAGGTGCGGGCCCAGCTGCGGGACGACGGCGACGGGTTCTTCTCGGCGGTGCTGCCGCTGCGGGACGTGCCGGACGACTACCTGCTGGACATCGCGTACGACGACGCGCGGTGGGAGACCCGGGACGCGTACGGGTTCCTGCCCGCGCTCGCCGAGTTCGACCTGCACCTGATCGGCGAGGGGCGGCACGAGCGGCTGTGGGACGCGCTCGGGGCGCGCCGGATGACCCACCAGGGGGCGACCGGCACGCGGTTCACGGTGTGGGCGCCGAACGCGCTCGGCGTGCGGGTCGTCGGGGACTTCAACTACTGGGACGGCACCGGCTTCCCGATGCGGTCGCTCGGCGGCAGCGGGGTGTGGGAGCTGTTCGTGCCGTCGCTCGGCGCGGGCGAGCTGTACAAGTTCCAGATCACCCGGCCCGACGGCAGCGTGACCTACCGCGCGGACCCGCTGGCGCGGCGCACCGAGGTGCCGCCCGCGAACTCGTCCGTGGTGGAGGAGTCGCACCACGTGTGGCACGACGAGGCGTGGCTGGCCCGGCGCGGCGAGACACCCGTGCACCAGGCGCCGTTCTCCGTGTACGAGGTGCACCTGCCGTCCTGGCGCCCCGGACTGACGTACCGTCAACTCGCTGAGCAGCTTCCGGCGTACGTCACCGACCTGGGCTTCACGCACGTGGAGCTGATGCCGGTCGCCGAGCACCCCTTCGGCGGCTCCTGGGGCTACCAGGTGACGGGCTTCTACGCGCCGACGGCCCGCCTCGGCACCCCCGACGACTTCAAGTACCTGATCGACGCGCTGCACCAGGCGGGCGTCGGCGTCCTGATGGACTGGGTGCCCGCGCACTTCCCGCGCGACGACTGGGCGCTCGCCGAGTTCGACGGGCGGCCGCTGTACGAGCACGAGGACCCGGCGCGGGCCGCGCACCCGGACTGGGGGACCCTGGAGTTCGACTACGGCCGCAAGGAGGTGCGCAACTTCCTCGTCACCAACGCCAATTACTGGTGCGAGGAGTTCCACATCGACGGCCTGCGCGTAGACGCGGTGGCGTCGATGCTGTACCTGGACTACTCGCGCGAGTACGGGCAGTGGACGCCGAACGCGCACGGCGGCCGGGAGAACCTGGACGCGGTCGCCTTCCTCCAGGAGATGAACGCCACCGTCTACCGCCGCTCCCCCGGCGTCGTCACCATCGCCGAGGAGTCCACGGCGTGGGACGGCGTGACGCGCGCCACGCACCACGTGGGCCCCGGCGGCTTCGGCGGCCTCGGCTTCGGCCTGAAGTGGAACATGGGCTGGATGCACGACTCGCTGGGCTACGTCTCCAAGGACCCGATTCACCGCAAGCACCACCACCACGAGATGACCTTCTCGATGGTGTACGCCTACAGCGAGAACTACGTGCTTCCGATCTCCCACGACGAGGTCGTGCACGGCAAGCGGTCCCTGGTGTCGAAGATGCCGGGCGACTGGTGGCAGCAGCGCGCCAACGTGCGGGCGTACCTGGGCTTCATGTGGGCGCACCCCGGCAAACAACTGCTGTTCATGGGGCAGGAGTTCGCGCAGGGCGCCGAGTGGTCGGAGAGCCACGGACCCGACTGGTGGCTGCTGGACCCGGCGTACGGCGCGGAGCCGGACCACCGGGGCGTGCGCGAGCTGGTCCGGGAGCTGAACGCGATCTACCGGGGGAGCCCGCGCTGTGGCAGCGGGACACCGACCCCGGCGGCTTCGCGTGGGTGGTGGGCGACGCGGCGGAGGACAACGTGTTCGCCTTCCTGCGGTACGCGGCCGACGGCCCGCCGCTGCTCGCCGTGTCCCACTTCTCGCCGGTGGTCCGGCACGGGTACCGGATCGGCGTGCCGGAGGAGTACGCGGCCTGGCAGGAGGTCCTGAACACGGACGCCGAGCGGTTCGGAGGCAGCGCCGTGGGCAACCCCCACCCCGTGAAGCCGGACCCCGCCCCGGCGCACGGCAGCGGCGCGTCCCTGGCCCTGACGCTGCCGCCGCTGGCGACCCTGTGGCTACGCCCGGTCTGACCCCGCCGCCGCGCTCAGCGCCTTCGGCAGCTCGCCCCCGTACAGGATTCCGAGGCGCTGCGTGGCCCGGGTGAGCGCCACATACAGGTCGCTCGTGCCGAACCGGGCGGGCTCCACGACCAGGACCGCGTCGAATTCGAGGCCCTTGGCCTGGCGGGGGTCGATGAGGACCACCGGACGGGTCAGGTCGGGGGCGCCGCCCGCGGTCACGCCGGGCAGGTGCTCGGCGAGCGCCGCGTGCAGGTCGCGCGGGGCGATGACGGCGAGCCGCCCCTGCCCGGACGCCCGCGCGGCCTCGGCGGCGACGGCCTCGGCGACGGCCGCGGGCAGGTCGGCGGCGTGCCGCGCCCAGGGGCGCACGCCCGTGGACCGCACGGAGCTGGGCGGCTCGAAGCCGTCCTGCCCGGCAGCGCGGGGCACCTCGGCGGCCAGCTCCATGATCTCCGCGGGGGTGCGGTAGTTGACGCCGAGCCGCCGGTACTCCCAGCGGTCCTCGACGTACGGGCCGAGGATGTCCTGCCAGGAGCCGAGGCCGCCCGCCTCGGCGGTCTGCGCGGGGTCCCCGACGAGCGTCATGGACCGGGTGGGGCTGCGCCGCATCAGCAGCCGCCAGGCCATGGCGGACAGCTCCTGCGCCTCGTCGACGATGATGTGCCCGAACGCCCAGGTCCGGTCGGCGGCGGCGCGCTCGGCGGCGCTGCGGTGGTCGGCCTCCTCGTGCCGCTCGGCCATCCGCTCGGCGTCGATGATGTCGTGCGCGAGCAGCACCTCGGCGTCCTCGTCGTCGAGGTCCTCGAACTCGTACGTGCGGGAGGCGTACGACACGTCGAGGACGCCCTGCGCGTAGGCGACCCGCTCCTGGCGGGCGGCCTCGGCGCGGGCGAGGGCGGCGCTGTCGTCCTGGCCGAGCAGTTCGGCGGCCTCGTCGAGCAGCGGCACGTCGGCGGGCGTCCAGGGGGCGCCGGGCGCGCGCCGCACGGCCTCGGCGTCGGCGTCCGGCAGGTGCACCGGCTCGGCCAGGTAGTCGGTGACGAACCGCTGCGGGGTGAGCGTGGGCCACAGCTCCTCGATCGCGGCGTGCACCTCGGGGCTCGCGGCGATGCCCTTGCCGAGCTGGGCGATGTCGTCGGGCCCGAGGAAGTTGGGCCCGCCGTACGGGTCGTGGCCGATGCGGTCGGCGAGCTGCTGGGTGAGCGCGTCGATGACGTGGAAGGCGAAGGTGGCGCGCGCGAGGTTGTGCGGCAGGTCGGCCTCGCGGGCGGCGGCGCGCGCCTCGTAGGCGATCTCCCAGTCGACGATCAGGTCGCCGTCGTCGTGCGCGATGACCAGCGGCGCGCCCGGCTCGGGCAGGCGCTGGCGGTCGGCGAGGGCCCGCGCGAGGACGTCGGCCATCTCGGCGCGGCCCTTGACCTCGGCGGCGGCCGGAGTGTCGGTGCCGGTGGCGGTGACGCCGGGGAACAGCTCGCCGAGGGTGGCGAGCAGCACGCCGGTCTCGCCGAGCGCGGGCAGCACGTCGCTGATGTAGCCGAGGAAGGCCGGGTTGGGCCCGACGATCAGGACGGCCCGCTTGGCGAGCAGTTCGCGGTGCGCGTACAGCAGATAGGCGGCGCGGTGCAGGGCGACGACGGTCTTGCCGGTGCCGGGGCCGCCCTCGACGACCAGGACACCGGAGTGCGGGGCGCGGATGATGCGGTCCTGCTCGGCCTGGATGGTCCGCACGATGTCGTGCATGCGGCCGGTGCGGGCGGAGTCCAGGGCGGCGAGCAGCACCTCGTCGGCGTCGGCGCTCTCGTGCCCGGTCCTGGTGGTGTCGCTCAGGTCCAGGATCTCGTCGTGCAGGGCGGTGACGGTGCGGCCCTCGGTGGTGAGGTGGCGGCGCCTGCGCAGGCCCATCGGGGTGTGGCCGGTGGCGAGGTAGAAGGGCCGCGCCACGTCGGCGCGCCAGTCGATCACCAGCGGGGTGCGCTCGGCGTCGGAGGCGCGGATGCCGATGCGCCCGATGTGGTGGTCGCGCCCGTCCCGGAAGGCGAGCCGCCCGAAGCACAGCCCGTTCTCGCCCGCGTCGAACGCGGCGAGCAGTCCGGACCGCTCGGCCACCAGGACGTCGCGTTCGAGCCGCGCCTGGAGTCCGTTCCCCGCCTGCCGCAGCGAATCCCGCACGGCGGCCTCGGCCTCCGCGCGCAGCGCGTCAAGGCGCGCGTACAGCCCGGAGACGAATTGCTGCTCTTCCCGCAATTCCTTGCTTGACAATTCAGCCCCTCGCCAGATACAGTGCTCGTATAAAGATTCCCGCAGTACCCGTATGCCCAATTGGGCAGGGGCGTGCGAAAGAATCCACTATACGCAGAGAAAAGCCCCGGACGTCAATGCGTCCGGGGCTTTTCTCTTGGCTTGCGCGCGTTTCGCCACCCGTGGCCGGGGGCTCAGCGCGCGCCCGCGTCCCGCAGGTCAGAGCACGCCCGCGCCCTGAAGGTCCGCGAGCAGCTTCCGCTTGGGCCGCGCGCCCACCGACTGCCACACCGGCTCCCCGTCGCGGAACACCATCAGCGTCGGCGTGGACAGCACCCCGTACGCCGTGGTCGTCTCCGGATTGCGGTCCACGTCCACCTGCACCACCCGCAGCCGCTCCGCCTCCTCGCCCGCGATCTCCGCGAGGACCGGAGCGAGCTGGCGGCACGGCCCGCACCAGTCCGCCGTGAACTGCACCAGGACCGGCCGGTCCCCGCCCAGCACCTCGAAGCCGAAGTCCGCGTCGGTCGCCTCGCCGAGCCCGCTGGCCCCGCCGCCTCGCACCGCACTCATCCCGTACCCCTCAGTTCGCACCGCGGCGCCGGACCTTCCGGCGCCCCAGCGTCAGCGGCGAGCTCCGCCATCGCCCGCTCCGCCCGCGCGAGCTGCGCGCCCACCTGGGTCCGCACCGCGCCCAACTCGCCGATGAGCGCGTCGAGTTCACGGAGCTTCTTGCGGTAGACGGCGACGGACGCCGGGCAGGAGTCGCCCTCCGGGTGGCCGGAGCGCAGGCACTCCACGAACGGCCGGGTCTCCTCCAGTTCGAACCCGAAGTCCTGGAGCGTCCTGATCTGCTCCAGGAGCCGTACGTCGGACTCGCCGTACGTGCGGTGGCCGTTGCCGTCGCGCCGCGCGGTCAGCAGACCGCGCGACTCGTAGTAGCGCAGCGTGCGCGTGGTCGTTCCCACGCGCCGCGCGAGCTCGCCGATTCGCATACCGCGACGCTAACCCCTGACGTCGGCGTCAACGCCAGGCCCGGCTCCCGGGACGGCTCAGGCGCCGGGCTTGCGGGCCGCCTCCACGGTCGCCGTCCAGCTGTCCGCGCCGTGCCCGAGCGCCACGCCCCGCGCGGCCAGCGCGTGCACCGCGCGCAGTACCGACGTGTCCAGGCCGCGGTGCTCGGCGGCGTGCGCGATGTGCTCGATGCCCGCGGCCTCCATCGCGAGGTTCCCCTGGTCGCCGGGGTAGGACCCGGAGTCGACGCCCTTGGCGGTCTCCTCGACGAGGGACAGCACGAGACCGGCGTTGGCCTTGAGGAAGGGCGCGATCGCGGCGGCCGGGACGCCGTCGGCGGTGGCCAGCGCGTAGGCGTGCACCAGGCCCGCCATCGACGTCCAGAAGTAGTCGAGCAGCGACAGGTCGTACAGCGCGGCGTGCCCGTGGTCCTCGCCGACGTACGTGCTCTGCCCGCCGAGGGCCCTCAGGGTGTCCTCGTGCCGCTCGTAGACGGCGCGCGGGCCGGAGTGGAACAGCAGGGCGTCCGGCGTGCCCACGACGGTCGTCGGCACCATGACCGCGCCGTCCAGGTAGTCGACGCCCGCCTTCGCCGCCCACGCGGCGGCCTCGCGGGCCCGCTCGGGGGTGTCGGAGGTGAGGTTCACCAGGGTGCGCCCGGCGAGGTCGGCGGCGAGCGGTTCGAGGATCGCCCGCGACGCGTCGTAGTCGACGACGCACACGACGACCAGGTCGCTCGCCCGCACGGCCTCGGCGGCGCTCGCCGCGCGGACCGCCCCGCGGGCGACCAGGTCGTCGCCCTTGCCCGCGGAGCGGTTCCAGACGGTGGTGGGGTGACCGGCGTTCAGGAAGGCACCGGCGAGGGCCTGGCCCATGGCGCCGAGGCCGATGACGGTGACGGAGGTACGGGAGGCGGGGGTGTCCTGTGGCATGCCCTCCATGCTTGGGGTGCGCGATCGGGGCCACAAGTACCGACTATTTTCTCAGGTACTCACGAAAAGGTAAGCGTGGGGCCGGGGCCGGGCCCGAGGGGGTCAGCGGAGCGGCCGGTAGGAGGCGCGGGTGAAGAACCCGCCGCCGTTGTGGGCGCCCCCGTGGTGACCGCCGCCGTGGTGGCCGCCTCCGTGGTGGGTGCCGCCCCCGCTGCCGCCCTCGTCGCCGCCGTCATCCTCGTCGCCGTACTCGTCGTCGCCGTCCGGGTCGGCCACGCCGAGGAGGCGGCGGGTCAGGGCGTCCCGGTCGGAGAGCAGTTCGTCAAGGGCCTCGCGGACGTCGTCCGCGGTGACCTCGTCCGCGTCGCGCTCGGCGGAGACCAGGACCGCGCGGCGCACCAGCTCCTTGGTGAACGAGGCCGTGGTGCCCTCGGTGCGGGCGACGACCTCCTCCACCAGCTCCTCGCCGAGGCCGAGCCCGCCGCCGTACAGGGCGAGCAGCTGGCGGCGGCCCGCCGCGTCGGGCAGCGGGATCTCCACGGCGAGGTCGACGCGGCCGGGGCGCTGCGCCAGGGCCGGTTCCAGGAGGTCGGCGCGGTTGGTGGTGAGCAGGAACGCCACGTCCGCGTCGTCGCCGAGGCCGTCCATCTCGTTCAGGACCTGGAACAGCAGCGGCTGTTCGCCGTCGCCGAGGTCGCGGGACTCCGCCACGAGGTCGCAGTCCTCCAGGACGACCAGGGCGGGCTGGAGCATCCGGGCCAGCGCGCACGCCGGGCCGATCGCGTCGATGGTGACGCCGGAGAGCAGCACCACCGTGAAGTCGGGCAGGCCGGACAGCAGATAGCGGACGGTGTGGGTCTTGCCGGTGCCGGGCGGGCCGTACAGGAGCAGGCCGCGGCGCAGGTGCTGGCCCGCCGCGCGCAGCCGCTCGCGCTGCCGGGCGACGCCGACGACCTGCCGCTCGACGCGGTCGAGGAGGCCCGGCGGCAGCACGATGCCGTCCCGGGCGAGGTCCGGGCGCCGGTGGAAGCGGAACGGGCCGAGGCCCTCGCCGAACTCCGCGCCCTCGAAGGACAGCACCTGCCCCCGGAGGACGTTGTGCTCCCGCACCAGCGCGTCGACGCCCGACAGCAGCCGCTTGGCCGTGTCCCGGGACGCGGCCAGCACTTCGAGCTGCACCTTGTCGCGCCCGTATGCGTCGGCCGGGCCGCGCAGCAGGACCACGTAGCGCTCCTCCGTGCCGTCCTCGGCGCGCTCCGCACCCAGGTAGAACCCGAAGGACACGCAGGCGAGTTCGGTGTCCGGGGACACCGGCAGGTGCGCGTAGTCGACGGCGCCGATCACGAACTTGTCGTAGCGGTCGGCGGACTCCAGGATCTCGGACAGCGTGTAGTGGTCGCGGTGGTGCGAGCCGGTCATGCCGATCAGCTCATGGCTCCGGGACGGGTCGGCGAACCAGCGCTCCAGGGCCAGGTGCACGTTCGGGTGGTCGTAGGGGGCGTACGCCGCCTTCACCACCGGCGCCTCTCCCGGCTCCATGCCGAGATGGGCGCGCAGGCGGGCGGTGAGGTCGCGCTCAGCGTCGCGTCCGCGGGCGCTGCCGCGGGCGTCGCTGCGGTCGGTTCGCGGGCGGCGCGCCACCGCCTCCACGAACTGCGTGAACAGCTCGCTCACGCGCTCCAGTTCGGCCTGCTCGTCGCCGCCCTCGCCGTCCCCGTCATACTCGTGCACGGACATGATGCGTGTGGTCATACGCCGTCACTCCCCCGCCGGGCCGCCGCGGGTCCGGCGGCTGCCTCCAGCGTGGCGGGGCGCGTTCGAGGGCGTCAACGCGATTACGGGCGCCCCCGGACCCGCCCCTACGCCCGCCGCTCCGCCAGCTCCCGCCGCAACCGCGCGCACGCCTCGACCACGGCCTCCGGGTCCGGCGGCGTGCCCTCGGCGAACAGGGCCGTCTGGAGCGCGGGCCCGTACGCGCCGTGCCGGTCCAGGTCCGCGGTGCGGGCGGGCTGCACCACGAAGTGGACGTGACCGGGCACGCGCCCGGCGTGCGACCACAGGCACACATAGACCTGCTCGCAGCCGTCGACCGCCGTGCGCACGGCGGCGCTCACCCTCCGCAGCAGCGGCCCCAGCTCCGCCGCCTCGGCGGGCGTCAGCTCGTGTACGCCGGTGACGTGCCGCAGCGGCTTCACCACGGCGGTGCCGACGCCCAGGGGGCCCACGCAGTGCTCGACGGTCCAGTGGGCGGTGCGCGCGAGGGTCCCGCCGGGCAACGGAACGGAGCCGTCGGCGAGCCCGCAGGCCAGGCATGCGCCGGGTTCGCCCTCCCTCACCGTGCCTCGATGCCTAGCCGCCGTGCGGCTGCGCGCCGAGCGTGGCCAGGAACGCCTTCCAGGCGGGCAGGGTGAGGAGCAGCGCCGGGCCGTCGGGGTTCTTGGAGTCGCGTATGCCGACGCCTCCGGTGGGATACGCGGTGAGGTCGGCAACTTCAAGGCAGCCGTTCCCGGTGCCGCCGCTGTACGACGACTTGAACCAGGCGCCTTTGGCTTGGGGGTGTGTGGTCATGAGAGCGCCTCCGGGGTGAGTGAGGTCAGGAACGCCTTCCAGGCGGGGTGGCTGAGGTGCAGGGCCGGGCCGTCGGGGTCTTTGGAGTCGCGTATGCCGACGCCTCCGGCGGGGTACGCGGTGAGGTCGGCAACCTCAAGGCAGTTGTTGGGGACACCATCGCTGTACGACGACTTGCGCCATGCCTCTGCGGGCACGTTAAGGGGCATGTCCATGGTTCACAACTCTCGTTCTAGCCGGTGCAGGAAGTCAGCGGTGTCCTCGGGTGGCAGCGCTGAGGCCACCAAGGCGTTGAACCGCCGAGTGAAGCGCGCGACTTCGCGCGGCTTGTCCGAGGTGGAGACGGCGTTCCAGGCACTGTCGATCTGGACTCTTGCTGGGAACCGGTCCCCTAGATCGAGGATCGCGAAGTCGTTGGTGGCACGGTACCCCCAGCGGAACGGCAGCACCTGAAGCGTCACGTGCTCCATCTCCGACCGCTCTAGGAGGCGTGCGTACTGCTCGCGCATCACATCGGGTCCGCCGACCGGGTAGCGCAACGCGGCCTCGCCCAAGATGACGTGCAGCTTGACGGGGTCCTCGCGGGTGAGGACTTCCTGGCGTCGCATACGCAGCTCCACGCTGCTGCTGATCTGCTCCGACGTCGTCTCCTCGACCGCCTTCTGCACCTCGTGCAGTGCCCTCGCGTAGCGCTCGGTCTGAAGGATTCCGTACACCAGCGTCGGGTGGTAAGCCATCATGCTGCGAGCCTCTGGCTCTAGGCCGACGAAGCTGGGCAGCTCTGGCGGCAACGGGCCGCGATACTGCGTAAGCCAATCTTGCGCCGAGGACTCCCGGTTGAGATTGACGAGGGAGTTGACGACTTCCTCGTCGGTGACCCCGTACTTTGTCAGCAGCTTGCGCAGGTCGCTCACGTTGCGGAAGTTGAGCGCTCCGGTCTCGATCCGCTGAAGCGACGTTTCGGAGATCTTCAAGCCTTGCGCCGCTTGCTTTCGCGTGAGCTGCACCTCCTCCCGCAGCTGCCTGAGTTGTAGCCCCAGTTCGAGCCTCTGCCCAGTGCGTCCGCGCTTGGCTGCCATGTGCACCACCTGCTGTCCGTTGCCCTTGCGACCTGGTACCGCATGCGGAGTGTGACACCTCGTGTGCGGCGAGCGCAGGCGGTTGTGCGCATTCAGGCATAGTCCAATGTTGCCCCGCTGGATATTCAATGGACTTTCGATTGCAGTCGAACGCCTACGGCCGCGACCGTAGTTGCATGACAACCCCCACCACACCCCGCACCCCCCTCCTCCCCACCCACACCTGGTCCGCCAGTTACCCCATGACCCCCTCCGCCGCGCGGCTCGCGCGGCTGCACACGCGGCGGAGGCTCGCCTCCTGGCGATGGCACGGCGACATCGACGACGCCGTGCTCGTCGTGTCCGAGCTGGTGGCCAACGCCGCCCGGCACGGGCGGGTCCCCGGGCGGCACGCGTGGCTGCGGCTCGCGGTCGTCGAGGGCGGCGGGCTCGTCGTCGACGTGTCGGACGCCGTCGCGGGGTTCCCGGGGTTCCCCGGGGGCGCCGCGGGCGCGATGGGGGAGGGCGGGCGGGGGCTGATCGTCGTACGCCAGCTCGCCCACGACGTGAGCTGGTTCCCCCGGGACGGCGGCGGCAAGACGGTCCGCGCGCGGCTGACCGGCGGCGGCGGTGGGGGCGATTTGTGACCATAAAGACGAGCTGGTGTCCTGTCCGCCGCCGCGGCCACCGCGGCCTCGGTTTCCTTGTTCCTCACCGCCATGCCCGCGCAGGCGGCGACCCTGCCCACCTTCCGGGTGGGCATCCAGCTGGCCGACAACGGCGGCGCGTCGCAGTTCGGCGCGGAGCAGTTCACCAAGAACGTGAAGTTCGGGAACAGCTCCTCGCCGTGGGCGGGTGACGCCAACGGGTACGACCCGGACGCGGCGCTGATCGACCTCAGCACCGTACCCGGCGACGTACTGAACAACCTGGACTTCCGGATCGGCGCGCAGGCGATGGACGGCAGCGGCCACTACGGGCCGGTGCAGTATTCGCCGTGGGCGAGCGAGGGCGGCGGTGACTCGCCGCTCGCGACGGACGACAACGGCTACGACCCCGACAAGTACCGGCTCTTCCTCGACACCCGGAGCTGGCCGTCCAGCGCCACGCTCACCGACTTCCGGCTCTCCATCAAGACGGTGGACCGGGGCCGGTACAGCGAGCCCGAGGTGACGCCGTGGGCCAGCCAGGGCGGCGGTCGCAGCCCGCTGGCCGTGGACGCCAACAGCTACGACTTCGACGGCGTCGTCGTGGGGCTTGAGGTGCGGTAGCGGAGAGGGCGAAGGGTGGGCGCGCACGCGGTGCGGGCCCGCCCTTCGCCCAGGCCGGGCAGGGTCAGTCCTGGCAGGACGTGAACTCCGCGCTGGTGCGGGCCAGGTAGACGCTGGAGCGGCCCTGGTCGTCGCTCTTCAGGGGGACCGTCACCGTGTCCTTGACCTTCCAGGGGAACCCGTTCGCGTCGAAGGTCCACTCGCCGGTGACCTTGGTGGCCAGCTCCGAGAGGGCCACCCAGCCGTACTGCCGCTGCGGCACGGTGATGGTCAGGCTGTTGCCTAGGTCCTCCTTGAGGCTGTAGCTGACCTTGCCGGAGAGGGTGAGGCTGACGGCGGCCTGGACGGGGCTCGCGCCGCCCGCGCCGAGGTCGGTCTTGAAGCTCACCCCCAGCTCGCTGCCCCAGCCGTGGGAGGTGTTGAGGGTGAACGTCCACGGGACGGCCGCCTCGGTGCCGTTGTACCAGACGGGCGAGACGCACTGCTTGGGCAGCGGCTCGGCCGGGGCCTGGGTGCCCTTGGTCCACGAGCAGGTCGCCGCGTCCCGCTGGCAGCGCTGGGAGGCGTACTCCACGGCGGCCTTCAGCGCGGCGTCCGCCGCCGACGCGGGCAGCCGCCACTGCTGCGGCTTGCTGCCGTTGCAGCCGTAGGTCTGGGTCCAGGCATCCTCGTGCTGGGCGCCGAGGACGACGTCGACGCACTTATTGTCACCGGTGTTGCGGACCATGAACGTGTCGGTGGCGCCGGTCACCGGCTGGAAGTACCAGCGCTGGGCGGTCGCGCCGGAGCAGGGCTGCTGCCGCAGCGGCAGGCCCGTGGACACGCACTTGCCGGTGGCGTCGTTGACGAGGGTGAACGAGCCGTCGCCGCGCGGGTTCACGCTCCACCGCTGGTGGTAGCCCGGCGCGGAGTTGGTGACGAGGAAGACGCCGTCGCCGGTGTTGCCGTTCTGGACGTCCAGGTTGCGGCCGTTGTTGACCGAGGTGAGGGTCAGGCCGCTCAGGGGCGGGGCGTCGTCGGTCGCGGCCACGGCCGTCCCGGACTGGGCCGTGAGGCCGAGGGCGAGGGCGAGGGCGAACGCGGCGACGAGCCCGGTGAGCGTCCTCCGCCAGCCCCCACCGCCCCCGCCCCGCGTGACACGTCCACCGTCTCTGTCACATCCGCGCGGTCCCATACCAGTGCAACCTCCTGATCCGATCGGAGCGTTGGTGGTGCCTACCGCTTCGTACAGCAGCGCCCCGCAGCGTAGGTACCATCGCCGATCTCGAGAACAGCCCCGGACAGGGCCTGGCAGCAACTGGCCAGAAGCGGACGCCCGGCCGCGCCCCCCGGCTAGGCGGGGGCCTCCGCCTCCCCCTGCGCGGCGAGCGCGCCCGCCGCCTCCGTCACCACCCGCGCCGCCTCGTCGGGCGGCAGCCCCGCCGCCGTCAGGAACGCGAGCGCCGCCGCGCGCCCCGCCTCCCGCGTACCGAGGACGCCGTCGTTCACCGCCTCCATCAGGCCGAGCACAATGCTCTCCAGGACGTACACCAGCGCGCGGGCGGGCAGCTCCGAGCGGAAGCGGCCCTCGTCCAGGGCCCGCTGGACCATCGCGGCGCCCGCCGCGTGCATGGGGCAAGCCGCTCGCGGATGCCCTCCATCGTGACGGCGCGCTGGGCGAGCGAGAGCAGCAGCCGGTAGCGGTCGGTGACGCGCCAGACGCCGAGCATCGCGCCCGCGATGGCGCGCACGGGGTCGTCCACGCCCTCGTACGCGGCCGAGTGCGCCGCCGTCACCGCCTCAAGGGCCTCGTCGAGCAGGGCGGTGACCAGCGCGTCCCGGCTCGGGAAGTGCCCGTACACCGTGCGGCGCACCACCCCGGCGGCGCGGGCGATCTGATCCATGGAGGCGTCGGGGTCACGGGTGAACTCGGCGAAGGCGACGTCGAGGATGCGGCGCCGGTTGGCGTCGGCGCGCGCGGAGGCCGCACGGCCCGTGGTGGCACCCCGCGGGGCGGCGCTGGGCGCGGCGGAACTCGGCGTCGGCTTCGTGCGGGTCATGGGGTCATTCTGCCGTGCCCCCGAGTTTTTGCACATCGATGTGCAACGCGGCCGGTCATCCAGTACATTGCACAGTGCTGTGCAATTACACAGTGTTATGCAAGACGCCGTTGCGGGCGTGTTCCCAAGCGTGCTCCCGAGGGGTGGACCCCGATGCCTTTGCTGATCAACGAGCCGGTCGAGCGAATGGACCGGCCCTATGCCCGCCGCTGGTGGGCGCTGCTCGTGCTGTGTCTGAGCCTGCTGATCGCCGTCATGGCGAACACGGCGCTCACGGTGGCGGCGCCGGACATGACGCTCGACCTGGACCTGTCCAGCTCCGACCTGCAGTGGGTCATCGACGCCTACACCGTCCCGTACGCCGCGCTGATGCTGCTGTTCGGCGCGATCGGCGACAAGTACAGCCGCCGCGGGGCGCTGGTGCTCGGGCTCGTGGTGCTCAGCGCGGGCGCGCTCGCCGGGGCGCTGTCCGACAGCTCCACGGCCGTCATCGTCGCCCGGGGCGTCATGGGCGTCGGCGCCGCCATGATCATGCCCGCGACGCTTTCGCTGCTCGCGGCGACCTTCCCGCGCGAGGAGCGCGCCAAGGCGATCACGCTGTGGGCGGCCACCTCCGGCATCGCGATCGCCGCCGGACCGCTCATCGCGGGCCTGCTGCTCGAACACTACGGCTGGGCCTCGACGTTCCTGATCGACGTGCCGGTGGCCGTGGTCGCGATCGTCGGCGCGTTCGTCCTCGTACCGCCGTCGAAGGCCGTGGACAGCGGGCGGATCGACTACGTGGGCGGGGCGCTCTCCGTCGTCTGGATCGGCGCGCTGATCTACATGATCATCGAGGGGCCCGGCTTCGGCTGGGGCGCCAGCGCCGTCGCCGCCGCCGTGATCGCCGCCGTCGGGCTCGCCCTGTTCGTCCTCTGGGAGCTGCGCCACCCGCGGCCGGTCCTGGACGTCCGCAAGTTCGCCGAGCGCGGCTTCTCCGGCGCCAACCTCGCCGTGGCGCTCTTCTTCGTCGCCGCCTTCGGCGCCTTCTACTTCCTCACCCAGCACCTCCAGTTCGTCCTGCGGTACGACGCGCTGGAGACCGGCGTGCGCATGCTGCCGCTGGCGGGCGCGGTGTTCGTCGGCTCCGCGCTGACCGGCTTCCTCACGCCGAAGCTCGGCGCGAAGGTGATGGTGACGGCGGGCATGGTCGGCGGCACCACCGCCATGGCCCTGCTCACCGCCACGGACTCCGGCTCGGCGTACGGGGACTTCGTGCTGCCGCTGGTGGTGCTCGGCCTGTCGATGGGCCTCGCCGTCTCGCCCTGCACGGACGCGATCATGGGCGCCTTCCCCGAGTCGGAGCTGGGCGTGGGCGGCGCCGTCAACGACACCTCCCTCGAACTGGGCGGCTCCCTCGGCATCGCCGTCCTCGGCTCCGTGCTCGGTACGTCGTACGCGGACGGCCTCGCCGAGGAGACCGCGGGCAGCACGCTCCCCGCCAACCTCCTGGAGCAGGCCCAGGACTCCGTCGGCGCGGGCGGCGGCGTCGCCGCGGGCATCGGCGAGCAGGCCCGCAAGCTGGCCGAGCAGGCGGCGGCCACCGGCTCGCCCCAGAAGGCGGGCGAACTGAAGGCGCGCGCCGCCGAGTACGCCGAGGGCGCCGAGCAGATGAAGCACGCGGTCGGCACCGCCTTCTCCGACGCGGTGGCCCACACCAGCCTGGTCGGCGCGGTGATCCTCGGCGCGGGCACGCTGCTGGTCGCACTGCTGCTGCCGGGCCGGAGGCGGGCGGCGTCCGCGGGCGCCACCGCCGTCGCCGGGGGCGACCCGGAGGGGACGGGTCCGGACGCGTCGGGGCCGGGCGAGCCGGGCTCGGACAAGTCGGGGGCAGGCAAGTCGGGGGCGGGCAAGTCGGGTGCGGACGCGTCGAGCCGCGGCGGCGGCTCGGACCGCGACCGGGAGTCCGCACGCACCACCCGCTGACCCCTCCCCTCCTCTCCCCTCCCCTCCTCTCCCCCTGAACGGCCCGGTCCCCACGCGCCTCTCCCCGCGCGGGGACCGGGCTCCGCCATGCGGAAGACACGCGCCCGCCGACCACGCCTCACAACCGGCCCACCGGTTCAGCGCGAACGGGCCACCACTGAGTACGCGTACTCAGCCGCCGTAGTGACCAGCACGGGGCCAGCCACTCACGCGAGGCCGTACCGTAGCGAGTCGATCACCACCGCGTTGCGATGGCACACACACGACCTGGCACTACGGGGAACATGGCCGAGATCGCCACCGGAGGAAACCATGAAGGCTCGCAGGCTCTTCGGCGTCGCCGCGCTGCTGGTGATGGCGTGCGGGGTGACGGCATGCGCGCAGGACGACGGCGACGGCGATGTGCAAGCCGGGCAGGACACGATGAACGAGCAGGAAGCGCGCGAGCGGGCACAGGACATCGTCCGCCAGGCGGTCGACGGCATGGCACCCAAGCCGACCCTGAAGCGGGTGGGGCCGGAAGCGGTCGGTCCCTGCGTGGCACGGGACGACCACGGGCACGACGACCGCCTTCAGGTGAGCCTCACCTATCAGCTCACGGACGTGCCCGGAACGGCGGCCAGGAAGCTGGTGCGGCAAGCCCGTGACGCCTGGGTCGAGCAGGGATACACGTTCAAGTCAGCGGACGGGGACGGGGATTGGGCCGGTCCTTTCCCCTCGGTCAGCATGCGCTCCACCCCTGATGACTTCTGGATGGAGGCCATCACCGGGGTCGTACGCCGAGCCGAGGGCGTAGGGCTCGCCTCCCTCAGCGTGACCTCGCCGTGCTTCGCCCCGACGACGTCTTCCCGGGCCGACCCGGCCACGTTCGCCCCGAAGCACGTCGGCACAGCCGATGAGAGCCGGGTGCTGGGCCACTCCGGTCGCCTCTAGGACGCCCCGCGGGTCCGGCATGCCGCGGCGCGGTCCGGCGACGGCCCGCGCGCAGTCGCCGGTGCCGACGGCGACGCTCTGCACCACGCGTGGCCGACCCAGCCGCTGCGCGATGGCCACGCCCCCGCGTCAGAAGAAGCGCGGCCCCGCCGACGCGTGACGTCAGGGCCTCGTGGAGCGGAGAGCGCCGGGCGGGCCGTCTCCGGCCCGTCCGGCGCTCGGGGCAAGGCGGTTACGCCTTCACCGGGGACTTCTCCAGTGGCACCGGTGCGGGGGCTTCCTGCTCGGGGGGCGCGGCAGCGGGGCCGTGGTCGTCGTCCACCAGGGTCCGCTCATCGAAGGGGAGCCTGCCGTCCAGGACGGCGGTGACGCGGTCGCGGTCGACCTCCTTGGTCCACGTGCCGATGAGGAGCGTGGCGACCGCGTTGCCCGCGAAGTTGGTGAGCGCGCGGGCCTCGCTCATGAAGCGGTCGACGCCGATGATGAGGCCGACGCCGTCGACGAGGCCGGGCTTGTGGGACTGCAGGCCGCTGGCGAGGACCGCGATGCCGGAGCCGGAGACGCCCGCCGCGCCCTTGGAGGCGATCATCATGAAGAGGAGGAGGGAGATCTGCTCCCCGACCCCCAACGGCTGGTCCATGGCGTCGGCGATGAACAGCGACGCCATCGTCAGGTAGATCATCGTGCCGTCGAGGTTGAAGGAGTAGCCGGTCGGCACGGTGATGCCGACGACGGGGCGGCTGACGCCCAGGTGCTCCATCTTCGCGATGAGGCGGGGCAGCGCCGACTCCGAGGAGGAGGTGGAGAGGATCAGCAGGAACTCGCGGCCCAGGTACTTCAGGAGCTTGAAGAGGTTCACGCCGGTAGCCAGGCGCAGCAGCGTACCGAGCACCAGCAGGACGAACAGGGCGCAGGTGACGTAGAAGCCGATCATGATGGTGGCCAGCGCCTTCAGGGCGTCCGTGCCGGTCTCGCCGATGACCGCGGCCATCGCGCCGAACGCGCCGAGCGGCGCCGCCCACATGATCATGCCGAGGACGCGGAAGACCAGCTTCTGGATGTGCTGCACACCGCGCAGCACCGGCTCCCCCGTCCTGCCCATGGCCTGGAGCGCGAAGCCGACGAGCAGCGCGACGAGGAGGGTCTGGAGCACCTCGCCCTCGGTGAAGGCGGACACCATCGTCTTGGGGATCATGCCGAGCGCGAAGTCGACCAGGCCCTCGTCGGCGCTGTCGGCGGCGGTGTGGCCCGCGGCCTTCTCCGACTTGGTGAGGTCCATGTCGGACCCGGGGTGCAGGATGTTGCCGACGACCAGGCCGATGGCGAGCGCGACCACCGACATCGCCAGGAAGTAGGCGAGCGCGAGCCCGCCGACCCTGCCGACCTTCGCGGCCTGCCGGACCGAGCCCACGCCCAGCACGATCGTGCAGAAGATGATCGGCGAGATCATCATCTTGATCAGGTTCACGAAGCCGGTGCCGAGCGGCTTCAGCTCCTTGGCGAAGTCCGGCGCGATGAAGCCGACCGCGATGCCGACGAGCACCGCCGCGATGACGGCGATGTAGAGGTAGTGGGTGCGGTCCCGCTTCGCGGGCGGGGTGCCGGTCCCGGCGGCGGCCTCCGCCGCCGTCCTGTCATCTGCCACGGGTGCCTCCTTGGGCGACTACGACCACTGCGTCCTCGCGAGTCGTGCGGCTCACGTCCTGGCGATTCCGGGTGACTATCTCCCGGGGTGTGAGGCCGGTCACCGTTACGTTCATTGAGTTCGCGCACGGGTTCCCCGGGCTCCCCCGGGCCGTCGTCCACCGATCGCTTTAGGCCAGGCGCGCGCGGCGCGGCAGACTGGCCCCATGCCCCAGGCCCCCCGTCCACCCCTGCGCCGCCGCCCCCGCGGCCCCCGTAGCCTCGCCGGTCAGCTCTTCGCCATGCAGGTGGTCCTGGTGGCGGTCGTGGTGGCCGGATGTGCCCTGTTCACCTACCTCAGTGACCGGCACCAGGCGGAGGAGGCGGCGCGCCGCCAGGCCACGGCGGCGGCGCGCGCGGTCGCGGACGCGCCCTCGGTCCGCGAGGCGATACGGAGCCCGGAGCCGACCCGCGCGCTCCAGCCGTACGCCACGCGCGTGCAGCGGCACACCGGGGTCGCCTTCGTCACGATCATGGACCGGCGCGGCATCCGCTGGACGCACCCCGACCCCGACCGGATCGGCGAGCGCTTCCTCGGCCACACCGCCGAGGCCCTGCGCGGCCGGACCTTCAGCGAGACGTACACCGGCACCCTCGGCCCGTCCGTGCGCGTGGTCACCCCGGTCCTGGACGGCGGCCGCATCGTGGGCCTGGTCAGCGCGGGCATCACCATCGAGGAGATCAGCGAGAAGGCGCGCGGGCAGCTGCTCGCGCTGCTCGGCGTCGCGGCGGCGGCGCTCGTGCTCGGCGCCGTGGGTACGTACGTCATCAACGCCCGCCTGCGCCGCAGCACCCACGGCATGAACGCCGCCGAGCTGAGCCGCATGCACGACTACCACGAGGCCACCCTGCACGCCGTCCGCGAGGGCCTGCTCATGCTCGACGGGCAGCGCCGCGTCGCCCTCGTCAACGACGGGGCGCGGGAGCTGCTGGGGCTGCGCGGCGACGGTTCACGCGACGGCGGCGCGCACGGCGGAGGCTCCCGCGACGGCGACGCGCGCGGCGACGTCGTGGGCCGTGCCGTCACCGACCTCGGCCTGCCCGCGCCCCTGACCGGCGCGCTCCTCGACACCCGCCCGCGCGTCGACGAGGTGCACCTGACGGCGGACCGGGTCCTGGTCGTCAACACCTCGCCGGTGTCGGGCGGCGACCGCAGGGGCACGGTCGTCACGCTCCGCGACCATACCGAACTCCAGGCGCTGACCGGCGAGTTGAACTCCGAGCGCGGCTTCACCCGGGCCCTGCGCTCGCAGGCCCACGAGGCCGCGAACCGGCTGCACACGGTCGTGTCCCTGATCGAGCTGGGCCGCGCCGACGAGGCCGTGGAGTTCGCCACCGCCGAGCTGGAGCTGGCCCAGGCCCTCACCGACCAGGTCGTCGGCGCCGTCAGCGAACCCGTGCTCGCGGCGCTGCTGCTCGGCAAGGCCGCCCAGGCCAACGAGCGCGGCGTGGAACTGGTCGTCTCCGCCGACACCAGCGTCGACGACGGCATGCTCCCCTCGGCGCTGCCCGCCCGCGACCTGGTCACCATCCTCGGCAACCTCGTCGACAACGCCGTCGACGCGGCGCAGGGCGCCCCCTCGCCGCGCGTCACGGTGACCGTCCGCGCGGAGCCCGGCGGGCTGCTGCTGCGGGTCGCCGACACCGGTCCGGGCGTCCCCGCCGAGCACCGCCCCCACGTCTTCGAGCGCGGCTGGTCCACCAAGTCCCCCGACGGCAGGGGGCTCGGGCTCGCCTTGGCCCATCAGACGGTACGCCGCCACGGGGGACGCTGACGCTGTCGGAACCGGACGGCGGCGGCGCCGCGTTCACGGCGCGCCTGCCGCTGCCCGGCGACGCGGGCGCCGATGTGGCCGCCGCCGGGGGCGCCGACGCCGCGCCGCCGGAGCAGGAGAGGGCCGACCAGTGACCGACACCGCCGCCATCCGCGTCCTCGTCGTCGAGGACGACCCCGTCGCCGCCGACGCCCACGTCCTGTACGTGAACAAGGTGCCCGGCTTCCGGGCGACCGCCGTCGCCCACACCGCCGCCGAGGCCCGCCGGGCGCTCGACCGCGAGCCCTTCGACCTCCTCCTGCTCGACCTGAACCTGCCCGACGGCCACGGGCTCGCCCTCGCCCGCACCCTGCGCGCCGCCGGGCACCGGGCCGACGTCATCGCCGTCACCTCCGCCCGGGACCTCGCGGTCGTACGGGAGGGGGTCTCCCTCGGCGTCGTGCAGTACGTCCTGAAGCCGTTCGCCTTCGCGACGCTGCGGGACCGGCTCACGCGGTACGCGGAGTTCCGGGCCGCGGCCGGGGAGGCGACCGGGCAGGACGAGGTGGACCGGGCGCTGGCCGCGCTGCGGGCGCCCGCGCCCGCGACGCTTCCCAAGGGGTTGAGCGGGCCCACCCTTGAGCGGGTGGCGCGTACGCTTCAGGACGCCGTGCCTCAGGGGGTGACCGCGGCGGGGGCCGCGGACGCCACCGGGCTTTCGCGGATCACCGCGCGACGGTATCTGGAGCACCTGGTCGCCACGGGGCGCGCCTCTCGGCGCCCCCAGTACGGTCAGGTCGGGCGGCCCGAGCTGGTCTACCGGTGGGTTCCGTCGGACTGACCGCCGCGTCCCTCGCGGGGCGCCCCAGACCCGCCCCTTTACCCAAAACCAGGGGGCCAGGCCCCCTGGCACCCCCGTCCATCACCGCTCCGCGGCTCGTCCTCAAACGCCGGACGGGCTTGATCAGTCGCGCTAACGCGCTCGCCCTCAAACGCCGGGCAGGCTGAGTGTGTCGCGCCGCACGCTCGTCCTCAAACGCCGGGCAGGCTTGGTCTGTCGCGCTGGCGCGCTCATCCTCAAACGCCGGACAGGGTTGGTCTGTCGCGCTGGCGCGCTCATCCTCAAACGCCGGACAGGCTGACCCATCGCTCCGACACGCTCGCCCTCGAACGCCGGGCGGGATGGATCGTCGCGCTGCGCGGCTCGTGTTCAGACGCCGGGCGGGCTTGGTCTGGCGGGCTCAATCCCACCCGCTCGCCCCGGAGGGGGCGGGTGGGTGGGACCACGGGGTGGGTGGGGCCAAGGGGCGGGTGGGCGGATCGCGGAGGGGCTACGGCGGCGAGCAACGCGCGATCCAGCCCGTCCGGCGTTTGAGGACGAGGCGCGGAGCGCCGAAGGGGAGGGCGGGCGGGTGGGGGAAAGGGCGTCCGCAAGGGCATTGACCTTGTTCGCAGCAACCGCTTACGTTCACCCGCAGTAGCCGCGCGCGGCAGCGCAGCCGCGCCCGGACCGTAGGAGGTCGTGCCCGTGCGCCCCACCGCAACCGCCCCTCTCCTCCTGGCGACCGCCGCAACCCTCGCCGCGGCCACCCTCACCGCCTGCGGCGGCGGCTCCGGCGACGACCCGGACACCGTACGGGTCTCGTACAAGCAGTCCATGGACAACAAGATCCAGGTCATGGACACCTACCTGGAGTCGGTGAAGAAGCAGTTCGAGAAGGCCAACCCGGGCAAGAAGGTGAAGCTGGTGCCGATCAAGGCGCCGGACGCCGAGTACTACACGAAGGTCCAGCAGATGATGCGGTCCCCGAAGACCGCGCCCGACCTGGTCTACGAGGACACCTTCCTCATCAACTCCGACATCACCAGCGGGTATCTGAAGCCGCTCGACCCCTATCTGAAGAAGTGGAAGGAGTGGCCGAAGTTCGTCGACACGGCGAAGACGGCGGCGCGGGGCGAGGACGGCAAGACGTACGGCGTGCCGGACGGCACGGACACGCGCGGGCTGTGGTTCAGCAGGGACGTGTTCAAGAAGGCGGGCCTGCCGCAGGACTGGCAGCCGAAGAGCTGGGACGACATCCTCGACGCCGCCCGCACCATCAAGCGGAAGGTCCCGGACGTCGTCCCGCTGAACGTGTACACGGGCAAGCCCGGCGGCGAGACGTCGGCCATGCAGGGCCTGCAGATGCTGCTGTACGGCACCGGCGAGGACCCGCTGTACGACCCGAAGGCGAAGAAGTGGGTGGTCGGCGGCCAGGGCTTCAAGGACGCCCTGAGGTTCGTGGAAACGGTGTACGAGGACAAGCTGGGCCCGGACGTCGAGGACGCCCTCGACCCGAACATGGCCACGCGCGTCCGCGGCGAGTTCCTGCCCAAGGGCAGGCTCGGCATCAACCTGGACGGCTCCTGGCTGCCGCAGGACTGGCTGAAGGGCTCCGGGCACGAATGGCCGGACTGGTCCAAGGAGTTGGGCCTGGCGTACATGCCGACCAAGGACGGCCAGGCCCCCGGCAAGGTCAGCATGTCCGGCGGCTGGACCTGGGCCGTCCCCGCGAAGGCGGGCAACCCCGACCTGGCGTTCAAGTTCATCGAGACGATGCAGACCAAGGAGAACGCGAAGAAGTGGTACATCGCGAACTCCGGCATCTCGGTGCGCGAGGACGTCGCGAAGGACCCCGAGTACATCCGGGCGCAGCCCGGCATCAAGTTCTTCACCGGCCTGGTCTCCGCCACCCACTACCGGCCCGCCTACCCCGCGTACCCGAAGGTCTCCACGGCGATGCAGGAGGCGATGGAGAAGGTCACCACGGGTGACGGCTCGGTGGACGAGGCGGCGAAGGAGTACGACGACGAGGTCAGGTCCGTCACGGACGGCGAGGTGATCGAGCGGTGACGGCGCCGCGGGGCCGCACGCGCCTCGCCCGCTCCCTGGTCCGCGCCCTGCCGGTCTCGCCCGCCGTCGTGCTGATGCTGCTGTTCCTCGCGGGCCCCATCGGCTACTGCGCGTACATCGCGTTCACGGACCTCCAGTTGACGGGCCAGGCCCACGAGAGCTTCGTCGGCTTCGACAACTTCCGCACGGCGTTCCAGGACGAGGACTTCGTCAACGCGGTCTGGCTGACGCTGGTCTTCACGTTCCTGTCGTCGATCGTCGGGCAGAACACGCTCGGCCTCGGCCTCGCCCTGCTGATGCGGCGGGCGTCCAGGCCGGTGCGCACGTTCACGGGGGCGGTCGTCATCGCGGCCTGGGTGATCCCGGAGGTCGTGGCGGGCTTCCTGCTGTACGCCTTCTTCCGCCGCGACGGCACGCTCAACGCCGTCCTCGACGTCCTCCACCTGCCCCAGCAGAACTGGCTGTTCTCGCTGCCGATCCTCGCGGTGTCGTTCGCCAACATGTGGCGCGGCACGGCCTTCTCGATGCTGGTGTACTCGGCGGCCCTGGGCGAAATCCCCCGGGAGATCACCGAGGCCGCGGAGGTCGACGGCGCGGGCGGACTGAGGCGCCTGTGGCACGTCACGCTGCCGATGATCCGCCGCTCCATCGGCACCAACCTGATGCTCAACACCCTCCAGACCCTGTCGGTCTTCGGCCTGATCTGGGTGATGACCCGCGGCGGCCCCGGCAACCACAGCCAGACGCTGCCGTTGTTCATGTACGAGCAGGCCTTCCAGAAGAGCATGATCGGCTACGGCACCGCGGTGGCCCTGCTGCTCCTGCTCGTGGGGTCCCTCTTCTCCCTCGTCTATATGCGTCTGCTGCGTACGGAGGTCTGAGTGTCACCACGTCGCGCGCCACGCCGTGCGCCACGCCGTGTCCGCAGCCGTGCGCTCGCCGCGAACCTGGGGCTGCTGATCCTGGCGGCGGCGTTCGCGCTGCCGCTGGCCTGGGTGGTCCTGTCCGCCCTCGACCCCCGGGCCGACGTCGGCATGAAGACGCCGGACGGGCTGACCCTCGACCACTTCGACGCCGTCCTCACCGAGGAGATCACCTTCACGCCGCTGCGCAACAGCCTGCTCCTGTGCGGCGGCGGCACGCTCCTCACGGTCGTGGGCGCGGCCCTCGCCGCGTACCCCCTGTCCCGCTACCCCTCCCGCCTCAACCGCCCCTTCATGCTCACCATCCTCTTCGCGACGAGCCTGCCCATCACCGCGATCATGGTGCCGGTGTACGCGCTGTTCGTCCGCGTCGACCTCATCGACACCATGCGGGGCACGATCTTCTTCTTCGCGGCGTCCCAACTGCCGTTCGCCATCTGGCTGATGAAGAACTTCATGGACGGCGTGCCGAAGGAGCTGGAGGAGGCCGCCTGGACCGACGGCGCGTCCCCCTTCCAGTCCCTGGTGCGCATCGTGCTGCCCCTGATGGGGCCCGGGGTCGCCGTCGTGACCGTCTTCTCGTTCGTCATGATGTGGGGCAACTTCTTCGTGCCCTTCATGCTGCTGCTGTCGCCCGACCAGATGCCCGCCGCGGTGTCCATCAACGACTTCTTCGGCAGCAAGGGGGCCATCGTCTACGGGCAGTTGGCGGCGTTCTCCGTCATCTACTCGACGCCGGTCATCCTCCTGTACGTCCTCATAGCCCGCCGCCTGGGCACGGGCTTCGCCCTGGGCGGCGCCGTCAAGGGCTGACGCCTTTTCCCCACCCACCCGCCCTTTCATCGCGCTCCGCGCTCGTCCTCAAACGCCGGACGGGCTGACTGGTGCCGGTCGCGGCAGAGTTCTTAGCCCGTCCGGCGTTTGAGGACGAGGCCGAAGGCCGATTCTCGGGGGTGCCAGGGGGCCTAGAAGACCGACTCCGCCTCGTCCATCCGGTCCTTGGGGACCGTCTTGAGTTCCGTGACCGCCTCCGCGAGCGGCACCATCTCGATGTCGGTACCGCGCAACGCGGTCATGCGGCCGTAGTCCCCGCGGTGCACGGCCTCCACGGCGTGCCAGCCGAAGCGGGTGGCGAGCACCCGGTCGTACGCGGTCGGCGTGCCCCCGCGCTGGACGTGCCCGAGGATGACCGGCTTGGCCTCCTTGCCGAGCCGCTTCTCCAGCTCGTACGCCAGGGCCGTGCCGATGCCCTGGAAGCGCTCGTGGCCGAACTGGTCGATGGCGCCCTTGCCGTAGTCCATGGTGCCGTCGGCGGGGTGCGCGCCCTCGGCGACGCAGATGACCGCGAACTTCTTGCCGCGGGCGAAGCGCTCCTCGACCATCTTGACCAGGTCCGCGGGGTCGAAGGGCCGCTCGGGCAGGCAGATGCCGTGGGCGCCGCCCGCCATGCCGGACTCCAGGGCGATCCAGCCCGCGTGGCGGCCCATGACCTCGACGACCATCACGCGCTGGTGGGACTCGGCGGTGGTCTTCAGGCGGTCCATGGCCTCGGTCGCGACGCCGACGGCCGTGTCGAAGCCGAAGGTGCGGTCCGTGGAGGAGATGTCGTTGTCGATGGTCTTGGGGACGCCGACGACCGGCACCCCGGCCTCCGAGAGCATCTTCGCGGCCGTCAGCGTGCCCTCGCCGCCGATCGGGATGAGCGCGTCGAAGCCGCTCTTCTCGATCAGCTCCTTGGCGTTGTCGCAGGCCGCGCGGAAGCGGGCGCGCTCCAGGCGGGACGAGCCGAGGATCGTGCCGCCGCGGGCGAGGATGCCGCTGACCGCGTTCAGGTCGAGCGGGCGGTAGCGCCCGTCGAGCAGGCCCGCGTAGCCGTCCTCGAAGCCGATGACCTCGTCGCCGTAGTTCGTCACCGCTCGGTGCACGACCGACCGGATCACTGCGTTGAGGCCCGGGCAGTCGCCGCCCGCGGTGAGAATTCCGATACGCATCGCGCTGTGTCTCCTGCTCGCTGCTGTTCCTTGTGAGCCGGTCCGATTGTTCCACGGTCCCATGGGGGCCGCCGCCCGTCGTCCGGCCTGCGACTTAGCCAGCCGCAGAGGTATTGTCAAGAGGGCACAATCAACAATATCGGGTGTTTTTCCGGCGCTGCCGGAGCTGCCCTCCCCCCTCTCACCAGCGAATCCGCGCCAGCGAAGGCACTGAAGAAACGGAGAGCACGCGTGACGCGCAGCGTGTACGTGACCGGGATCGACCGGGGCGACGGCCGCCAGGTCGTCGAGCTGGGAGTCATGGAGCTCCTGACCCGCCAGGTCGACCGCGTGGGCGTCTTCCGCCCGCTCGTCCACGACGGACCCGACCGGCTCTTCGAACTGCTGCGCGCCCGCTACCGGCTCTCCCAGGACCCGGCGAGCGTGTACGGCATGGACTACCACGAGGCGTCCACGCTCCAGGCCGAGCAGGGCACCGACGAGCTGGTCTCCCGGCTCGTCGACCGCTTCCACCAGGTGGCCCGCGACTACGACGTGGTCCTGGTGCTCGGCACCGACTTCGCCGCCACCCAGCTCCCCGACGAGCTGGCCCTGAACGCCCGCCTCGCGAACGAGTTCGGCGCCTCCGTCCTGCCCGTCGTCGGCGGCAAGGACCAGACCGCCGAGTCGGTGCTCGCCGAGACCCGCAACGCCTACCGCGCGTACGACAGCCTCGGCTGCGACGTCCTCGCGGTGATCACCAACCGCGTGGCCCCGGCCGACCGCGACGGCATCCAGGAGCGCCTGGCCGCCCGCCTCCCCGTGCCCTGCTACGTGCTGCCCGACGAGCCCGCCCTCGCCGCGCCGACCGTCGCGCAGGTCACCCACGCCCTGGGCGGCACGGTGCTGCTCGGCGACGACTCGGGGCTCGCCCGCGACGCCCTGGACTTCGTCTTCGGCGGTGCCATGCTGCCGACGTTCCTGAAGGCCCTCACCCCGGGCTGCATGGTCGTCACGCCCGGCGACCGCGCGGACCTGGTCGTCGGCGCGCTCGCCGCGCACAGCGCGGGCACCCCGCCGATAGCCGGTGTGCTGCTCACCCTGAACGAGCGGCCGGGCCCGGAGATCCTGCGCCTCGCCGACCGGCTCGCGCCCGGCACCCCGGTCGTCGCCGTGTCCGGCGGCTCCTTCCCGACGGCCGCCGAGCTGTTCGCCCTGGAGGGCAAGCTGAACGCGGCGACGCCCCGCAAGGCGGAGACCGCGCTCGGCGTCTTCGAGCGGCACGTGGACACCGCCGACCTGCTGGGGCGGGTCTCGGCGCCGTCCAGCGACCGCGTCACGCCGATGATGTTCGAGCACAAGCTGCTGGAGCGGGCCCGCGCCGACCGCCGCCGGGTCGTCCTGCCCGAGGGCACCGAGGAGCGCGTGCTGCGCGCCGCCGAGGTGCTGCTGCGCCGCGGCGTGTGCGACCTGACGCTGCTCGGCCCGGTGGAGGCCGTCCGCAAGAAGGCCGCCGACCTCGGCATCGACCTCGCCGACGCGCAGATCGTCGACCCGGGGACGTCCGAGCTGCGCCAGGGCTTCGCCGAGGAGTACGCCCGCCTTCGCGCCCACAAGGGCGTGACGGTGGAGCTGGCGTACGACGTCGTGGCGGACGTGAACTACTTCGGCACCCTGATGGTGCAGGGCGGCCTCGCCGACGGCATGGTGTCCGGCTCGGTGCACTCCACGGCCGCGACGATCCGCCCCGCCTTCGAGATCATCAAGACCAAGCCGGACGCCTCGATCGTGTCGTCGGTGTTCTTCATGTGCCTGGCCGACAAGGTCCTGGTGTACGGCGACTGCGCGGTCAACCCCGACCCGAACGCCGCGCAGCTCGCGGACATCGCCGTCCAGTCGGCGGCCACGGCCGCGCAGTTCGGCGTCGAGCCGCGCATCGCGATGCTGTCGTACTCCACGGGCACCTCCGGCTCCGGCGCCGACGTCGACAAGGTCCGCGAGGCCACCGAGCTGGTCCGCGCCCAGCGCCCGGACCTGAAGATCGAGGGCCCGATCCAGTACGACGCGGCCGTGGAGCCGTCGGTGGCGGCCACCAAGCTGCCGGACTCCGAGGTCGCCGGGCAGGCCAGCGTCCTGGTCTTCCCCGACCTGAACACCGGCAACAACACCTACAAGGCCGTGCAGCGCTCGGCTGGCGCGATCGCCGTCGGCCCGGTCCTCCAGGGCCTGCGCAAGCCGGTCAACGACCTGTCCCGGGGCGCCCTCGTCCAGGACATCGTCAACACGGTCGCCATCACGGCCATCCAGGCCCAGACCCCCAGCTCCTGACGCCCCGCCTCCACAGAAAGCACTCCCTCCGTGACCTCGACCCGCGTCCTCGTCCTCAACTCCGGCTCGTCGTCGGTGAAGTACCAGTTGCTCGACATGCGCGACAGCAGCCGCCTGGCCGTGGGCCTGGTCGAGCGCATCGGTGAGGAGACCTCCCGGCTCAAGCACACCCCGCTGGTGGGCGACGGCGCCGAGCGGGAGCGCACCGGCCCGATCGCCGACCACGAGGCCGCCCTGAAGGCCGTCGCCGAGGAACTGGCCGCCGACGGGCTCGGCCTGGACTCGCCGGAGCTGGCGGCGATCGGCCACCGGGTGGTGCACGGCGGCAAGCACTTCACCCAGCCGACCGTCATCGACGACGTGGTGCTCGCCGAGATCGAGCGCCTCATCCCGGTGGCCCCGCTGCACAACCCGGCGAACCTGACCGGCATCCGCACGGCCCAGGCCCTGCGCCCCGACCTGCCGCAGATCGCCGTGTTCGACACCGCCTTCCACACGACGATGCCGGAGTCGGCGGCCCGCTACGCCATCGACGTGGAGACCGCCGACCAGCACCGGGTGCGCCGCTACGGCTTCCACGGCACCTCGCACGCGTACGTGTCGCGGGCCACCGCGAAGCTGCTCGGCAAGGCGCCCGAGGACGTCAACGTCATCGTCCTGCACCTGGGCAACGGCGCGTCCGCCTCCGCCGTGCGCGGCGGGCGCTGCGTGGACACCTCCATGGGGCTCACACCTTTGGAGGGCCTGGTGATGGGTACGCGTTCCGGAGATCTCGACCCGGCGGTGATCTTCCACCTGGCGCGCGTCGGCGGCCTTTCCATCGACGAGATCGACGCGCTTCTGAACAAGAAGAGCGGGCTGATCGGCCTGTGCGGCGACAACGACATGCGGGAGATCCGCCGTCGAATCGACGAGGGCGACGAACGCGCGAAGCTCGCCTTCGACATCTACATTCACCGTTTGAAGAAGTACATCGGCGCGTATTACGCGGTGCTCGGCCGGGTGGACGCGGTGGCGTTCACCGCGGGCGTCGGCGAGAACGCGGCGCCCGTGCGGGCGGCGGCCGTCGCGGGCCTGGAGGAACTGGGCCTGGCGGTGGACGCGGACCTCAACACCGTCCGCGGCGACGAGCCCCGGCTGATCTCGCCCGAGTACGCCCGGGTGAAGGTCGCGGTCGTGCCGACCGACGAAGAACTGGAAATCGCCACGCAGACTTACGCACTGGCCAGGAAGAACGGATAGCGGCTCCGCCGCATGGGCAACTGAGCAGCCACCCGCCCATTTGTATCTTCCGCCAGATGGAATATTCCGCAGTGAAACAAACCGATAGGATCGCCCCCATGCGCCGTTCCAAAATCGTCTGCACGCTGGGCCCCGCCGTCGACTCCGAGGATCAGCTCGTCTCGCTGATCGAGGCCGGTATGAACGTGGCCCGCTTCAACTTCAGCCACGGCACGCACGCCGAGCACCAGGGGCGGTACGACCGCGTCCGCGCCGCCTCGCGGCGCACCGGCAAGGCCGTCGGCGTCCTGGCCGACCTCCAGGGCCCCAAGATCCGCCTGGAGACCTTCGCCGAGGGCCCCGTCGAGCTGGTGCGCGGTGACGAGTTCACCATCACCACCGAGGACGTGGCGGGCGACAAGTCGATCTGCGGTACGACGTACAAGGGCCTGCCCGGCGACGTCAGCAAGGGCGACCAGGTCCTGATCAACGACGGCAACGTCGAGCTGAAGGTCGTCGAGGTCGACGGCCCGCGCGTCAAGACCATCGTCGTCGAGGGCGGCGTCATCTCGGACCACAAGGGCATCAACCTGCCCGGCGCGGCCGTCAACGTGCCCGCCCTGTCCGAGAAGGACATCGAGGACCTGCGCTTCGCCCTGGACATGGGCTGCGACCTGGTCGCCCTGTCCTTCGTCCGCGACGCCGACGACGTCAAGGACGTCCACCGCGTGATGGACGAGGTGGGCCGCCGCGTCCCGGTCGTCGCCAAGGTGGAGAAGCCGCAGGCCGTGGCGAACATGGAGGACGTCGTGATGGCGTTCGACGGCGTCATGGTCGCCCGCGGCGACCTGGCCGTCGAGTACCCCCTCGAAAAGGTCCCGATGGTGCAGAAGCGCCTCATCGAGCTGTGCCGCCGCAACGCCAAGCCGGTGATCGTCGCGACCCAGATGATGGAGTCGATGATCACCAACTCCCGGCCCACGCGCGCCGAGGCGTCCGACGTCGCCAACGCGATCCTGGACGGCGCGGACGCGGTGATGCTGTCGGCCGAGTCCAGCGTCGGCGCGTACCCGATCGAGACGGTCAAGACCATGTCGAAGATCGTCACCGCGGCCGAGGAGGAGCTGCTCTCCAAGGGCCTCCAGCCGCTGGTTCCCGGCAAGAAGCCGCGTACGCAGGGCGGTTCGGTGGCCCGCGCCGCCTGCGAGATCGCCGACTTCCTCGGCGGCAAGGCCCTGGTCGCCTTCACCAAGTCCGGCGACACGGCCCGGCGCCTGTCCCGTTACCGCGCGGCCCAGCCGATCCTGGCCTTCACCACCGACGAGGACACCCGCAACCAGCTCACCCTGAGCTGGGGCGTCGAGTCCTTCGTCGTCCCGCACGTGGACAACACCGACGCGATGGTCGAGCTCGTCGACGCCGAGCTGCTCAAGCTCAAGCGCTACAACGAGGGCGACACCATGGTCATCACGGCCGGTTCCCCGCCCGGCGTCCCCGGCACCACGAACATGGTCCGGGTGCACCACCTGGGCAACGGCTGCCGCGACTAGCGCTGCCGCGCGCACGTGAGGGAGGGCGCCCCCCGGCTGGGGGCGCCCTCCCTCACGTCGTCCCGTCGCGGACCGGGCCGCGGTCCAGTTCAGTTCAGTTCAGTCCAGTTCAGTTCAGTCGGTGATCGACTGGTGCAGGCCCGGGATGGTGAGGTCGCCGCCGAACTGGCCCGCCTGCCGCACCTTCACGTCGGTGAAGTAGATCAGCGGGATGTTCAGGGGCGGCGGGTGCTCCGGGTCGAAGGTCACCGGGATCAGCCCGAACAGGTTGCCCGAGATCCGCTCCGTGTACATCGTCGTGGCCCCGCCGGTGATCGTGGAGATCGAGTCCCTGGCGGCCCGCACGTGGTACTTCTTGCCGCCCGGCCCGTCGACGATCTGGTGCAGGTCGCCGATCTCCGTGCCGTCGTTGATGACGTACTTCAGCGCCTGCTTGGTCTGCCCGTTGGGCATCGTCAGGTTCACCACGCCCTGGTAGTCGGCGCCCATGAGCTTCAGGGAGCTGGCCTCCAGGTACCACGGCTGGTTCGGGATCGGCGCGGGTGACTGCTCGTCCTCGCCCTTGACCTTCTTCTCCACGACGCAGGGGAACGGCTTCTTGCCGTCCGCGTCGGGGGCCATGGGGTCGACGGGGTCGTCGGAGTCCTCGGGGTCGTCGGAGTCCTCGGGATCGCCGGGGTCGTCGGAGTCCTCGGGGTCGGTGGACTCCTTGGATTCCTCGGGCTGTTCGGACTTCTCCGGGGCGGGCTTGCCCGTGGCCTCCTCGGCGGTGTCCTTGACGTCCTCGCGAGGCTTGTCGTCGTCGGCCTTGCCGTCGCGCGAGCCGGTGTCCTCGCCGTCGTCCTCGTTCTTGTCCTCGTCGTTCTTGTCCTCGTCCCTCGTGGACTCGGACGGCTTCGGCTTCGGCTTCGCCGAGTCCTCCGCCTTCTCGCCGGGCGTGAGGAGGTCCTTGAGCGCGTCGCCCACGCCCAGCGGGTCGAGGGGGTTCTTCGAGGACGGGGACGGCTCCGGCTCGGAGGCCTCCGCCTTGTCGTCCTCGGCGCCCTTCTCGTCCTCGCCGTCGTTCCTGTCCGCGTCGGCGGACGGCGTCGGCTCGGCCTTCTCGGGGCCGTCGGCCTTCTCGGGTACGTCGTCCCGGTCGCCCCGGTCGCCCCGGTCGCCGTCGGTGTCCTGCTCGGTGCTCTCGTCGCGGTCCGCGTCCGCGTCCGCGTCGGCGGAGGACGACGGCTTCGGCGTCGGGGTCGGGTTGGCGGCCTCGCCCTCCGCGCCGTCGCGCTTGTCGTCCTTGTCGTCCTTCCCGTGCCGCTCCGCGTCGGCCGACTCCGGCGCGGTCACGCAGGGCCCGTCCCGGAAGGGATTCTTCGGCACGCCGGGCTTTGCTTGTGCGAGCTGCGGGGTGAGGCCCATGCCCATGAGGACGGCGGTGGGCATGGCCGCGAGCGCTATCGCCTTGCCCACGGGTACACGAGTCAACAGCGGCTTCCTGGGGGCCGCGTGCCGCGGTCCCCTCCTCCCGCGGGACGTGGCCGCATCGGTCCCGCGGTGCACCTCGTCAGTCGGCACGGCGCCTCCCGTTCGTCCCGTTGGACGGGCTCGTTCCTGACAGGTCCTCGCCTCCCGCGGCCTCCTGGGCGTCGGCGCGGAGGGCGCCCCCCGTGCTGCTCGCGTCGGCCGCCGCGCGCCGCTTCGAGCGCCGCACCGGCTTCTCGGACACCCAGGAGACGCCGAGCGCGCCGCCGATGAGAGCGAGCAGGTAGCCCATGACGAAGCCGCCGAAGTTGGACACCACCAGGGAGACCAGGGCGAGCAGGATCGCCGCCACGCCCGCGAACACGCGGGACTGCGGCTGGAACCACATGGTCAGGCCGAGCACGACCAGCAGCACGCCGATGATCAGCGATCCGGCCCCGGCGGTCGTCGCCATCCGGATGGTCATCGTGCCGAGCGTGAGGTTCGCGTACGGGAAGTACATGATGGGGATGCCGCCGAGCAGCGTCAGCAGTCCACCCCAGAACGGGCGCTGACCGCGCCACCCTCGGAACGATCGGCGCATCCGGCCCAGCCTGCTGCCAAGGCCCACGTGCGCTTCTGCGCTCATGTCGTACAGCTCCTCGGAATGGCGTTTGGTTCTGTGTGTGCGGATGCGGGCACGGGGACGACTTGTGTGCGAAGAGGTGGGCGCCCCCGCGCCCGGCCGTATCAACGCGTCGAGTGCGGCTCAGAGCGAGGCGTGGGTGGCCCCGGCGGGCCTCAGTAGCACTCGTGCTTGCCCTTCTTGACCGACATGTGCAGGCCGGAGAGCTTGAAGGTACCGGCACTCGTCGCCCACGCGCGCTGCTTGACGTCGGTGAAGCGCACCTTGTCCGCCTGCTGTGCGAACGAGTCCTCGACGTACCGACCCTTGTCCTGCGGGTTGGGGCCGGGGCCCTTCGTCGTACGGTCGATCGACACGCCGATGTCGACGTTCTTGAACGTCGCGTTGGCGCGCAGGTCGTCGGCGTCGATGAAGAGCTTCTTGGCCTCGACGCGCGGACCGCCCTCGCCACCGGCCGTGAGCTTCATCGACACGTCGCCGAACACCGGCACCGGGACGACCACGGACTGGCACAGGTTGGTGATCTTCGCCGAGTCCAGGCCGACGACGGCGACCGGGTGCTTGCCCGACTTTCCGACGTCCATCGCCCCGTACTGGACGAAGCCCGTCCCGTCGAGCTGCTTGGCGGTCACCTTGAACTGCTGACCGGACACACTGAACGATGCCGCGAGCGCGCCCTGCGACAGGGCCACGCCTATCGCGGCCGTCGCCGCGACGCTCGGCACCATGACCACGGCGAACCGCTTCCATCTGGTTCCGCCACGAGCCACGGACTCCATGACTTTCCTCCTTCTCGGACGTACATCTCCGGACCCGCTGCTCCCGAGGGGTCGGTTCAGCGGGGCGGGGATGGGAGAAGTGCTACGTCCTCGGCCAGGAGAGCGCCCACGTGGTCACAGACGCGTCGCGCCTCGATCACCGGCGATCACCCCCGAGCGACAACCACTGGTCGCGCCTGACGCATCACGCACAACCTCGCGGGACAGGCCCTGCCGCGAACGAGGCAGAGACCCCCCTGTCCCAGGCCCGCGACGGCGCCGCGGGCCTGCCCGGTGGGGACCCAGAAGTCCCGTCTTCCGATTGGCTGTCGGACTGCGGGCAATGGACCGAGCGTGGCCGATCGTGGTGCATTCTCGGCGGCTGCACAAGGGGGTTCGTTACTCGCTGGTAACGGGGGGATAACCGAACCACGACCGCACGATATCGATCAGCCACAGACGGTGCTGTCAAGTGACGTGCAAGATCCGGATATTGACGAACAGAAGCGGGCAGATCACCGCCCCGCTCTTACTCCAAGTAACAGTGGCCGCGTTTACCAAGATTTGGTAAAGCGCGGCCACTGTGGTGTTGCCGGGTCAGAATTTTCACTCGGGTCACAGCGCGGACCCGTCAGAGGTGGTATCGGCGGGCTGCCGCTCCGTCAGAACAGCACCGTCAGAACAGCACCCGCGCCAGCGCCGTGCGCGCCGCCGTCACGCGCGGGTCGTCCGCGCCCACCACCTCGAAGAGTTCGAGCAGCCGCACCCGGGCGGCGTCCCGGTCGTCGCCCGCGGTCCGCTTGACCGCGTCGATCAGACGGCCGAAGGCGTCCTCCACGTGCCCGCCGACCAGGTCGAGGTCGGCGGCCGCGATCTGCGCCGCCACGTCGCCGGGCTTCTCGGCGGCGTCCCTGCGGACGGCGGCCGGGTCAAGGCCCTGGACGCGCTGGAGCAGTTCGGCCTGGGCGAGGCCGAGCTTGGCCTCCGAGTTGGCCGGGTCGTCGTTGAGCACGTTCTGGTACGCCTGGATCGCGCCGCCCAAGTCGCCCGCGTCCAGCGCCTGGACGGCCGCGGCGAGCGCGGCGTCGTGCGGACCGGCCGGGGCGGGGGCGGCCCGCGGGGCCTCCTGGGCGTCCGGGTCGACGACGAGCCCGGTGAGCCCGAAGCGCTCCTCGGCGACCTGCACCAGCTGGTCGAGGGTCTGGCGGATCTGCGCCTCGGGCGCCGCGCCCTGGAACAGCGGCAGGGCCTGCCCGGCCACGACCGCGAACACCGCCGGGATGCCCTGCACCCCGAACTGCTGCATCAGGAGCTGGTTCGCGTCGACGTCGATCTTCGCGAGGACGAACCGGCCGTTGTACTCCCGCGTCAGGCGCTCCAGGAGCGGGCTGAGCTGCTTGCAGGGCTCGCACCACTCGGCCCAGAAGTCGATGACGACGGGGACCTCGGTGGAGCGCTGGAGCACCTCGCGCTCGAAGCCCGCCTCGTCGACGTCGATGACGAGACTCGCGGGGGTCACCGCACCGCCGCCGCCCTGCCTGGCCGCTTCGGCGCGCGCCTGCTCCGCCTTCGCCTTGGCCTCCTGGGCCGCCTTCACGGCGGCGAGGTCGACGACTCCGCTCATGGACATGTTCCGTGGCTGCATGAGTACATCCTCCCCCAAGCCGCGCGCGAACCGCGCCCGTCCGTAACACCCCGCCGGATCGCGGGAGCGCCGGACGAGCCCGGTCTTGAGGTCCAGAGGCGGACCGTGCGTCACGCGGGGTCCCCACCCCGCGCCCTGGTCGCGGGGTCCCCACCCCGCTGATGTGGTTGCCGCCCACGAGGGGCGGGTCGAGCTTCGCTCGCAGCGTCCGCCGTCGTACGAGGGTCAGGGCGCCGTCGTACTCCGCTTTCGCTACGGCTCGTAGCGTAACTGGCCAACGCCTGGCGCGGCACCGGGCGTCGGGTGATCTCCCTCACGCGCACCTGGCCAGCGTCACCGTACTCGCCGGTATGGTCGCGGGCATGCAGAGCCGCAGCACACCGTCCGCCCGTCCGGGCGGCCGCCCGCGCAGCGCCGAGGCGGACACCGCGATCCTGGAAGCGACCCGGCAGGCGCTGGTCGACCTCGGCTGGTCGAAGCTGACGCTGGGCGATGTGGCGACGCGGGCGGGCGTCGCCAAGACCACGCTCTACCGGCGCTGGGCGGGCAAGAGCGAGCTGGTCGTGGACGCGGTGGCCGAGCTGTTCGACGAGCTGGAGCTGCCGGACAACGGCAGCCTCGCCTCCGACATCGAGGGCGTGGTCCTCCAGTTCGCGGATCTGCTGGGGCGCCCGGAGACCAAGACCGCGCTGATGGCGGTGGTCGCCGAGGCCACGACGGACGAGCCGCTGCGGGAGCGGGTGCGGGCGTCCATCGTGGACCGGCAGAAGCGGCTCGTCCTCCAGGGGCGGGCCCGCGCCCAGGAGCGCGGGGAGCTGCCGGTCGAGCCGGACCCCGGCGCCGCCGCGCGCACCGCCGACCTCATCTTCGACGTCATCGCCGGGGCGGTGGTGCACCGGGCGCTGGTGTCGGGGGAACCGGTGGATGCCGAGTGGGCCCGGCGGTTCACTCTGCTGCTGCTGGGCGGTCTCACCGCCGTGGCTGGCCCCGGGGCCTAGGGCGGTGCCCCCGGGCGCCCCTTTGTCCCACCCGCCCGCCCCCTCCGGGGCGGGCGGGTGGGATTCAGCCCGCCCGGCGTTTGAGGGCGAGCGCGGAGCGCGACGATCGAGCCCGTCCGGCGTTTGAGGACGAGGCCGCAGGCCGGTAAACGGGGGTGCCAGGGGGCGGAGCCCCATGGTTTCGGGAAGGGGCGGGGTTGGGGAGCCCCCGGCAGGGTCAGAAGCCCGCGGGCTCCGTGTAGACCCCCCACTCGTCCCGCAGGACACCGCAGATCTCGCCGAGGGTCGCCTCCGCACGGACCGCCTCCAGCATGGGGGCGATCATGTTGCCCCCACCCCGCGCGGCGACGAGCATCGCGTCCAGACAGGCCCGCACCCGCGCCTCGTCCCGCCGCCCCTTGCGGTCGGCGAGGACCCGCACCTGCTCCCGCTCCACCTCGTGGCTGACCCGCAGGATCTCCAGGTCCCCGGTCACGGACCCGTGGTGCACGTTGACCCCGACGACCCGCTTGTCGCCCTTCTCCAGCGCCTGCTGGTAGCGGAACGCGGACTCGGCGATCTCGCCGGTGAACCAGCCGTCCTCGATGCCGCGCAGGATGCCGGAGGTGATCGGCCCGATGGGGTGCTGCCCGTCGGGGTGGGCGCGCAGCCCCCGCTCCTTGATCTGGTCGAAGATCTTCTCGGCGTCGGCCTCGATGCGGTCGGTCAGCTGCTCGACGTACCAGGAACCGCCGAGCGGGTCGGCCACGTTGGCCACCCCCGTCTCCTCCATCAGCACCTGCTGCGTGCGCAGGGCGATCTCGGCGGCCTGCTCGCTGGGCAGGGCGAGGGTCTCGTCGAGGGCGTTGGTGTGCAGGGAGTTGGTGCCGCCGAGGACGGCGGCGAGGGCCTCGACGGCCGTCCGCACGACGTTGTTGTACGGCTGCTGCGCGGTGAGCGAGACCCCGGCGGTCTGCGTGTGGAAGCGCAGCCACTGCGCCTTGTCCGTCGTGGCGCCGTACACCTCCTTCATCCAGCGCGCCCAGATCCGGCGCGCGGCGCGGAACTTGGCGATCTCCTCGAAGAAATCGACGTGCGCGTCGAAGAAGAAGGAGAGGCCGGGCGCGAAGACGTCGACGTCGAGGCCGCGGCTCAGCCCCAGCTCCACGTACCCGAACCCGTCCGCGAGCGTGTACGCCAGCTCCTGCGCGGCCGTCGCGCCCGCCTCGCGGATGTGGTAGCCGGAGACGGACAGGGGCTTGTACGCGGGGATCTCGCGGGCGCAGTGCTCCATGAGGTCGCCGATGAGGCGCAGGTGGGGCTCGGGCTCGAAGAGCCACTCCTTCTGCGCGATGTACTCCTTGAAGATGTCCGTCTGGAGCGTGCCGTTGAGCACCTTCGGGTCGACGCCCTGGCGCTCGGCCGCGACCAGGTACATGCAGAAGACCGGGACGGCGGGGCCGGAGATCGTCATCGACGTCGTGACGTCGCCGAGCGGGATGTCCTTGAACAGGACCTCCATGTCGGCGGCCGAGTCGATGGCGACGCCGCAGTGGCCGACCTCGCCGAGGGAGCGCGGGTCGTCGGAGTCGCGGCCCATCAGCGTCGGCATGTCGAAGGCGACGGAGAGGCCGCCGCCACCGGCGGCGAGGATCATCTTGTACCGCTCGTTCGTCTGCTCGGCGTTGCCGAAGCCCGCGAACTGGCGGATCGTCCAGGTACGCCCCCGGTAGCCCGTCGGGTACAGGCCGCGCGTGAACGGATACTCGCCGGGCCATCCGATGCGCTCGAAGCCCTCGTACGTGTCCCCGGGCCGGGGCCCGTAGGCAGGCTCGACCGGGTCACCGGAGAGCGTCGTGAAATCGGCGTCGCGCTTCTTGGCGGCGTCGTACCGGGCCTGCCAGCGGCGGCGGCCCTCCTCGATGGCGTGAGCGTCCATGCCCCCAATTTACTTGGACGTCCTAGTAAAAGTCGATGCCGAACCGCCACGGGCGGGCCCGTGGCGGCCTGTGGGGCGGGTCCTAGGCCTTGGCCGCGGCCGGGGCGGCGTCCTCCAGCAGCGGCTCGACCTCGCGCACGACCTTGCGCTCCACGAAGAACGCGGCCGTCGGGATGGTGCCGGACACCAGCACCCACAGCAGCTTGCCGAACGGCCACTTCGCCTTGGAGCCGAGGTCGAAGGCGAAGACCAGGTAGATGATGAACAGCACGCCGTGGATCTGCGAGACGGCGAGCGTCAGGCCCTCGCCCTTGTCGAAGCCGTACTTGACCACCATGCAGGCGCAGAGGATCAACAACATGACGGCGGTGACATAGGCCATCACCCGGTAGCGGGTCAGCACGCTGCGTTTCATGTCCACGAGCGTAGCCCTCCCTCCTGCGTGATCTTCGGGTGGGCCTTCTCCCCTGCGCTGGCACGCCGTGGGCCGCTCGCGTATGGGGCTCCGCCCCTTTCCCCGCCCTGGGCGCTCCGCGCCTCGTCCTCAAACGCCGCCGGGCCGCGCGCCGGTGGGGGCTAGGGCTCCTCGAAGTCCTGGGCGGCCACCCGCAGGGGCCTGAGCAGGGCGAAGATGTCCCCGCACTCCTCCGCGTCGTACACCCCGAGCCCGAAGTCCATCGCCATCAGTTCCCGCGTCGCCTCCTCCACGACCTCGCGCCCCTTCTGCGTGATGGAGGCCAGCGTGCCGCGCCCGTCGTTGGGGTTGGGGCGCTTGTCGACCAGGCCGGACCTGACCAGGCGGTCGACGGTGTTGGTGACGGAGGTGGGGTGCACCATGAGCCGCTCGCCGATCTTGGACATCGGCAGTTCGCCCGCCTTGGAGAAGGAGAGCAGGACCAGTGCCTCGTACCGTGCGAAGGTCAGTCCGTACGGCTTGACGACCGCGTCGACCTCGGCGAGCAGGATCTGGTGCGCGCGCATGATGGACGTGATGGCGGCCATGGCGGGCACGGACCCCCAGCGCTGCTTCCAGAGTTCGTCGGCGCGGGCGATCGGGTCGAAGGGGAGGCTGAGGGGCTTCGGCACAGCGTCGACCTTAGCCGCCGGTCACATGCCGGTCACCCTCGTCTCGGGATTCGGCAACTTGTTCCCCGCGGCGCGTGCCGCGGGGCGTTCCGGGAGGCGTCGCGCGGCGCGTCCCGTCGACCGGACCTCCCACGCGAGCAGCGCGCAGCACGCCGTGCCGAGCGCCCCGGCCCCCGCGACCACCGTGCTCACGGCGAGGAACTCCGCGGCCAGGCCCGCGAGCGCCATGCCGACGCCCTGGAGCGTCATCAGGCCCGCGGTGTGCACGGTCATGGCGCGCCCGCGCAGCTCCGGCGGCACCGCGTCGACGAACCAGCGGTCGAGGCCGAGGGTGTACGCCGCCCCGGCGCCCGCGAGCACCAGCACCGGCACCGCCCAGGCGAGGCCGGGCGCGAAGGCGTACGCGACCAGCGGCAGCAGCGTCGTCGAGGCCAGCGGCAGCACGATGCGGGAGCGGGCCGCGGCCGACAGCGCGGACCCGGCCCAGACCTCCCCCGCGATGGTGCCGACGGGCATCGCGCACATCAGCAGTCCCACGCCCGCGGTGCCGACGCCGATCTGCTCCGCGTACGGCGCGGCCAGCGCTTCCGGCGCCACGACGAACATCGGCGGCGCCCAGAGCAGGAGCAGCAGCCCCCGCACGCGCCGGTCGCCGAGCACCTGGCGGGCACCGGAGAGCGAGTACCGCATCAGGGCGGGCCCCGAGCCGCCGCGCGCGGGGCGGCGCCGGGTGCCGCAGCGCAGCAGCAGCGCCGACGCCGCGAACGTGGCGACCGTGATGACGAGCGCCCCGCGCGGCGGCACCAGTGTGAGCAGCACCCCGCCGAGGCCGAAGCCGACGAGCACGGCGCTCTGCGACACCATCCGCAGCAGCGAGCGCCCGAGGACGAACAGGTCCCCGTCGCCGAGGACGTCGGCGAGGGTCGCCATGCGGGTGCCGTTGAAGACGGGCGAGACGGCGGCGATCAGGCAGCGCAGGGCGAGCAGCGCGGCGACCGGCGTCGCGGGCAGCGCCATCAGGGCGGCGCAGACGGCGCAGACGGCGTCGCAGAGGACGAGGACCCGCCGGGGCGGGTACCGGTCGGCGATCCCGGCGAACAGGGTGCCGCCCACGAGGTACGGCAGCATGCCGAGCGCGAAGGCGAGTGCGCTGAGCAGCGGCGAGCCGGTGAGGTCGTACACCAGGACGGTGAGCGCGATCTCGCTGACGACGACGCCGAGCAACGACAGCGCGTGCGCGGCGAAGACGGCCCGGAACTCCCGCACGGCGAAGGCCGCCCGGTACCCGCCCGCGCCCGCCCCGGCCCCGCCCGTTCCGACGGCGTCGGCCACGTCCGTGTCCGGCTCGGCCGCGTCCACCGGCGTCCCGCCGCCGGGACCGGTCGCGTCCGCCTCCGTACGGCTCAGCCCGGCCCCTTCCGATCCCGTCGCGCCCGCCCCGGTCGCACCCACTCCGGCCCCGCCTCCCGTCGCGTCCGTCCCGGTCACGCGGATCACCCTGGCGGAGCCGTTCCGCCGCTCCTAGAGTTTCGGCCCAGGCCGAATCCAGCCGCCCCGCTCCCCCAGACGCACCCCCGGGAAGGAAACCGCCGCGCCCCATGCCCTTCCACCTCCACTTCGGTGAAGCCGACCTGTTGCGGTGCCGCTTCGCCGTGTCTCCGCTGTGGGAGACGCAGGAGGCCGTGCGCACGCTGAAGCGGCCCGCGCGGCACGGGTACCACCCGCAGTGGCTGCGGCGTATCCGGGAGACGAGCGCGGGGCTCGATCTGGCGGCGGTGTGGCTGCTGATGCCGTCCCGGGGGCACAGCCCGGACTTCCTGGGGCCGCCGCCGCTGGGCCCGGCGGCGTCGTTCGCGGAGGAGATCGCGGCGGTCCGGGCGGCCGACCCGGCGGCGGCCCGCCACGACATGGCGCGGGCGCTCGCGGAGACCCCGGGCGCCGCCGACAGCGCGCTCGGGCGGCGGCTGCTCACCGACCCGGCGCGCGCGGTGCGGGAGCTGGCGGACGCGCTGGAGGCGGCCTGGCACGCGCTCGTGGAGCCGCACTGGCCCCGGCTGAGGGCGCTGCTCGACGCGGACGTGGCGTACCACTCGCGGCGGCTCGCGGAGGTCGGCCTCGGGGCGCTGCTGCCCGAGCTGGACCGGCGCCTGACGTGGGAGTCGGGGACGCTGACCGCGCGCTGGCGGGGCCTGCACCAGCGGCACCTGGAGGGGCAGGGCCTGGTGCTGATGCCGAGCGTGTTCAGCTGGCCGGACGTGGTGAGCGGCTACGACCCGCCCTGGCAGCCGACCCTGGTCTATCCGGCGCGCGGCATCGCGGGGCTGTGGGCGGCGCCGGACGAGCACAGCCCCGAGGCGCTGGTCCGGGTGCTCGGCAGGACCAGGGCCGCCCTGCTGACCAGCCTGGCGGAGCCGGCCACCACGACGGCCCTCGCGCACCGCCTGGGGCTCGCGCCGTCGTCGGTGTCGGCGCAGCTGACCGCGCTGCGCGACGCGGGCCTGCTGGTGTCGCGCCGGTACGGGCACCAGGTGCTGTACGAGCGGACGCCGCTCGGCATGGCCCTTGCGACGGGCGGCTGAAGGCCCCGTCCCCGGCGGTGTCGCACCCAGGACCGAATAGTGCCCTATGTCACGATTGGCGCGACGTCCGTCACCGTCGCCCAAGGGGTCTTGGATGCACCGGCTGCTCCGCACGTTCACGGCACTCACGGCCCTCGCGGCCCTCGGGCTCACGGCGGGGTGCTCGTCCGGTTCGGACTCCGCGCCCGCGAAGAAGCCCGCCGGGGAGAAGCGGGACGCCGGGGCCTCGGCACAGGGCAGGCCCGGCACCTTCTGGGTGGACCCGGACAGCGCCGCCGCCCGGCAGGTGCGGCAGTGGGAGCGGGAGGGCCGCACCAAGGACGCCGAGGCGCTGAAGCGGATCGCCGAGCAGCCGATGGCGGTGTGGCCCGCGGGCGACGACCCGGCCCCCGACATCCGCGAGGCCACCCGGGGCGCGGCCGAGGAGGGCCGCACGGCGGTGCTGGTCGCCTACAACATCCCGCACCGCGACTGCGGCCAGCACTCGGCGGGCGGCGCCCGGGACGCGGCGTACTACCGGCAGTGGCTCGGCGCCTTCGCCGACGCCATCGGCAGCAGCCCGGCCCTGGTGATCCTGGAGCCGGACGCCATCCCGCACATCGTGGACGGCTGCACCCCCGGCCAGTACCACGAGGAGCGCTACCAGCTCCTGTCGGAGGCGATCCAGCGCCTCAAGCGGCAGCCCCGCGTCAAGGTCTACCTCGACGCTGGCAACCCGGGCTGGATCGCCGACGCCCGCAAGCTCACCGAGCCGCTGCGGCGCGCGGGCGTCGACGCCGCCGACGGCTTCTCCCTGAACGTCTCCAACTTCCAGAGCGACGAGACGACCAAGGCCTACGGCCGGGCCCTGTCCGCCACCGTCGGCGGCAAGCACTTCGTGATGGACACCAGCCGCAACGGCCGGGGCCCGCTCGCGGGCGACCGGCAGGACGCCTGGTGCAACCCGCCGGGCCGCGGCCTCGGCACCCCGCCCACGGACCGCACGGGCGACCCGCTGCTCGACGCCTACCTGTGGATCAAGCGGCCCGGCGACTCGGACGGCCCCTGCCGGGGCGGCCCCGCTGCCGGTCAGTGGTGGCCGGACTACGCGCTCGGCCTCGTACGCAACGCCAAGGCGTAGCGCGGCTGTTGGGCCGCTGCCGCGCGCGTGGAGAAAGCGTGGAGGTCAACCTCCTTACCCCTCAGGCGCGTTGATCACACTGGCCAAAGCACGGCCGGGGCTGGCAGCCTCGTTGCCCATGCGGGACGACTTCGCCCAAGAGGGCTACGGCGTGCGGTTCGAGTGGGGTCCGTCCGGGGCGAAGCACCTCGCTCCGGAGGTCACCTGCCTGGTGATCGTGGACGTGCTCTCGTTCTGCACGTCGGTGTCGGTCGCCGTGGAGTCCGGCGCCAGAGTCTTCCCCTACCCGTGGCGGGACGAGAGCGCGACGGCGTTCGCCCGCCAGATGGACGCCCACCTCGCGGTGGGCCGCCGCGCCGCCACCGCGGCCGCGCCCTGGTCGCTGTCCCCGGCGGCCCTGCGGCGCGCGCCGTTCACGCCGCGCCTGGTGCTGCCCTCGCCGAACGGCTCGGCCATAGCGGCCGCCGCGGGCGCCGCGACCGTCACGGCCGCCTCGCTGCGCAACGGCTCCGCCGTCGGGCGGTGGCTCGCCGAACAGGGCCACGGCACCGTGGAGCGGCCCGTCGGGGTGATCGCCGCGGGCGAGCGCTGGCCCGACGGCAGCCTGCGCCCGGCGCTTGAGGACCTGCTCGGCGCGGGCGCGGTGATCGCGGCGCTGCGCGAGCACGAGCGTACGGCGCTGTCGCCGGAGGCGGCGCTGGCCGCGAGTGCGTTCGCCGCGTCCGTCGACGTGGGCGCGGCCGTCGCGGCCTGCTCCTCCGGGCGCGAACTGGCCGACGGCGGCTTCGCGGACGACGTGGCGATCGCGACGGAGCTGAACGCGAGCAGCCAGGTGCCGGTGCTCAGGCACGGGGCGTTCGTCGCGGCCCAGTGAGCGGCCGCCGGTGGGTGGCCGCCGGTGGGCCGCGGCGAACGCCCGCCGCGCACCGGCTACTTGACGTGCACCCACTTCGCCTCGGACGAGGCGCCGTCGGTGTCCGTCACGAACAGCATGTACCAGCCGGGCGGCACCAGCGCCGCGTCGTCGCGGGGCACGTCCACGGTGATCGAGCCCTGCCCCTTGGTCACCTTCAGAGCGATGGAGCGCTGCTCGACGTCGGTGGTGTGGGTGACGGCGCTGGGCCGCATCAGACGGGCCGAGGCGATCTTCTCGGGGTGCGCGGTGCGGAAGGTGGCGCGGCCGTCGGCGGGGAGCTGCTCGGGGCCCGCGCCGAGCACCGGGCGGTCCTCGCCCGCCTTGTGCAGCGCGGGCGGCGTGAAGATCTCCATGCGCTGCTCGAAGTGGCCGAGCTTGGTGTTCTGCTCGTTGTCGAACAGCGGGTCGGAGCCGAAGGTGGCCACCCGGCCGTCGGGCAGCAGCAGCGCCTCGGAGTGGTAGTTGCGGCCGACGGTCGGCTCGGCGGCCGTGCGGAAGGCGTTGGCCTTGGGGTCGTAGAACTGGGCCTTGAGGATGTTGCTGGCGCTGCGGCCGCGGTAGTCGGAGGAGCCGTTGGTGGTGAAGACGGTGTCGTCCGGCATGATCACGCTGTTCAAGTACCGCGTGCCCTGCGGAAGTTCGGGCCCCGTCTTGAAGGACGGCTTGGCCTCCTTCAGGTCGATCACGGCCGTGCGGCGGGTGGACTTCTCCGACTCGCCGACGCCTCCGCCGCCGAGGATCATCACCTTCTGGTCCTGCGCGGGCGGAAGCAGCACGGAGGACGACGTCTCGGTCTGGTCGAGGTCGGTGAGCCCCGGCACCTTGGTGAAGGTGTTGGTCTTAAGGTCCCACAGGCCCGGCTTGCGGCCCTTGTCGGCGGGCCCGTACCCGGCGTTGGACGCGGGGTAGAAGAGCTTGCCGCCCTTGGTGAGGAACAGCGCCGGGTAGGTGGGGAAGTAGCGCTTGGGCCCGTCGGTCCACTTCTTGGTCTTCGGGTCGTAGATCTCGTTGTCGCCGGGGTCGATGACGCCGACGTCGTCGAGCCCGGACACGGCGAGCACCCGGCCGTCCTCCAGGCCGACGAGCGTGGGGTACCAGCGGGCCTTCTCCATCGGCTCCACCGGCACGTACCGCTCCGCCTTCGGGTCGAACTCGTACGCCGCCTTGATGCCCTGGAAGTCCTGCTTGTCCATGGTGAGCTTCTCGGCGATGCCGTACGTGTTGTCGGCCTCCTTGCCGGTCAGGCCCTCGATCTCGTACTGCGCGGACTTCTCCGTGACCGACTGCTCGCCCTCGCGCACCGCCTCCACGAAGACCCGGGCCTCGCTCGCGGTGACCTTCGTCTTCCAGGGCTGCATCACTCCGGCCTTGGAGTACGTGATCTCGAAGTCCCGCTTGGCCTTGGGGACCTTGACGTCGAACTTGCTGACGTACTCGACGCCCGACGGGGAGCGGAACTTGGTGCCCTTCTTCAGGACCACCGGCTTGTCCGGGTTCTCGTTCTTCACGCGCATGCCGCCGCCCGCGCGCTCCACCTCGCCGTCGAGGAGTTCGTAGCGGGCGGTGCCCCCGGCCACCAGCAGGCGGCCGTCGGGGAGCTGGGCGTGTCCGGAGCAGAAGAAGTCCTCGGGGGTCGGGATCTTCTTGAAGGTGTTCTTCTTCGGGTCCCACAGCACGGTGTCGAAGGACCCGGCGTCGAATTTCTTCTGCTCGTTGCCGGAGCCCGCGACGATGAGCACCTTGCCGGTGTGCAGGAGCGCCGCGTGGATGGCGTTGGTGCGGTACTCCTCCGGGATGTCGACCTGCTTCCAGGAGCCGTACTTCTTCTTGTAGCCCGGCCGGGAGATCTTGTACGCGTGGTACTTCTCCTCGGCGAAGGACAGCGCCGCCGGGGCGTTGAGGCCGATGAGCAGCGCGCCCGCGCCCACGCCGAGGAGGACCTTCTTGGAGCGCTGGGAGAGCCTGGACACGTGCGTGAGCCGGGGGGCCATGGCGTCAGTTACCTCCAGTGGTCGTGCCGGTGGCGAAGGCGGGCTCCGGCTCGCCCTCGCACTCTTCGAGGTCCTGCCGGGCGGCCCTGCGGGACCTGCGGTCGCGGACCGCGGTGACGCTCCACACCGCGACCGGCGCGAGCGAGATGGCCATGGCGAGCACGGCCCAGGTGCGCATCGCCACGTGCGTGTGGCCCAGCACGAACGACGCGACGAGGGAACTGGCGAGCACCACCGCCCAGAACAGGTGGACGCGGAAGGTCAGCAGCCGGTCGGACGTGGCGTCGCCGCCCTTGGGGGTGACGACGAAGCGGCAGGGGCGGCGCAGGCAGGCAGCGCCGAGCGACTTGGCGTAGATGGGCGCGGACAGGGCGGACATCGCCATGCCCGCGAGGCCGCCGGAGCCCTCCGGCTCGTGGGGCGAGACGTTGTGCCGCCGGTTCCACAGGTAGAGGCCGATCTGGAGGGCGGCGGCGTCGCTGTACAGCATCAGCCACACCGAGGCCGCGACCTGCGTGCCGGACGCCCCGAACCACAGGAACAGCACGCAGCTGAGGATGCCGAGCAGCCAGTTGACGGCCGTCATCGGGTAGTAGACGAGCATCAGCGTGTACGACAGGAGGCGCCCGGGCGGCATCGAGAACGGCGCCTTCCAGTACTGCTTGAACAGCGTCTCGTACGTGCCCCGCGACCAGCGCAGCTGCTGCGTGAAGAAGTCCGTCCAGGACGCCGGGCCCTCGCCGACGGCCAGCACGTCCGGCGTGTACACCGACCGCCAGCGGCGGCCCGTGACCGGGTTCCGGTGCCGGTGGATCTCGAAGCCGGTGGCCATGTCCTCGGTGATGGAGTCCTGGAGCCCGCCGACCTGGCGCACGGCGGCGATCCGCACGACGTTGTTGGTGCCGACGAACATCGGCGCCCGGTAGCGGTTCCCGGCGCGCTGGATCAGCGCGTGGAACAGGAACTGCTGGGACTCGGCGGCCTTGGTGACCGGTGAGACGTAGTTGCCGTACACCTGCGGGCCCACCACGAACGCCACGTCCGGGTCGCGGAAGAAGCCCATCATCCGCTCCAGGAAGTTCGGCAGCGGCACGTGGTCGGTGTCCACGGAGGCGAAGAAGTCGTACTCCCCGCCGTGCATGGCCAGCCAGGCGTTGTAGTTGCCGTGCTTGGTACGGGCCTTGTGCGGGCCCTTCGCCCGGTTCCACTCCGGTACGCCGCTGCGGGTGAAGTGCCGCACCCCCAGCTCCGCGCAGAGCGCCTTCGCCGCGTCGTCGTCCCCCTCGTCGAGCAGCCACACGTCCAGCGGGCCCGCGTGGCGTATGCGGACGGCGCCTTCGAGGGTGGCGCGGACCATGGACAGGGGCTCCTTGCCCGGTACGTACGTCGTCAGGAACGCCACGCGGGTGCCGGGCTCCGCCAGCACGGGCACCGGGTCGCGGGCCACCATCGTCGCGTGCGCGATCGACACCACGTTGACCAGCATGAACAACTCGATCAGCCCGATCGCCACCAGCATCGTGACGTCCAGCCACACCAGCCAGCGCTCGCCGCCCTCGCGCTCCGTCCAGTGCGTGGGCCACACCAGGTAGACCAGCAGGGCGCCGGTGAGCAGCGGGGCGAGGGTCATCAGGAGGACCGCGCGTATTCGGCGGGGCTCGCGGGAGAGCAGGGACCGGTACTCCACCCGGTAGCCGTCGGCGCCGGTGCCAGCGCCGCTCGGCGGCTCGGTGAGCGGACCGGCGAGCCTGCTGTGGGTGTCGTAGTCGTAGCCCTCCGGCCGCACGATGCCCTCCTTGTGCTCGGGGTCCATGAATATGCCGATACCCACACACAACGGGACATCCGCGTACGTGTCGAACCAGGCGCGTCCGGTTGAGTGGGCCCTTCGCTCGCCTCTGGCGCTCTGCGGGCCCCCGTGCGGGGCGCCTCAGAGGCGGACGCCCCTCGCGGGTCTCCTCGCCGTCGGCGTCTGCAGCGCGTCCTCTTCCCCACCCGCCCGCCCGTGCGGGGCAGGGGGCGGGGCCGCTCCCCGCGGGTCTCCTCGCCGTCGGCGTCTGCGGCGCGTTCCCTCCCCCACCCGCCCGCCCATGCGGGGCACCTCAGAGGCGGACGCTCCTCGCGGGGGTGCCTCGCCATCGGCGTCTGCAGCGCGTTCTCTTGCCCACCCGCCCGCCCATGCGGGGCGCCTCAGAGGCGGACGCCCCTCGCGGGGGTGCCTCGCCGTCGGCGGCTGCAGCGCGTTCTCTTTCCCACCCGCCCACCCGTGCGGGGCAGCGGGGGTGGGGCCGCTCCCCGCGGGTCCCCTCGCCGTCGGCGTCTGCGGCTAGATCCCCTGCCCATCCGCCTGCCCGTGCGAGGTGCCTGAGAGGCGGACGCTCCTCGCGGGGGGTCCCGCCGTCGCGTGGGAGGCGGCGGGGGGTTTCAGCCCGTCCGGCGTTTGAGGACGAGGCGCGGAGCGCCGATTTCGGGGGAAAGGGGCGGAGCCCCAGGCGAGTGCGGGGGCCGGGGCCGCAGGCCACGGGGAAGGGCGGGTGGGTGGGGGAACACCCCGCGCCCGAGGACCCGGCAGGGGCTAACGCCGCGGAGGCCGCGCCACATGGCGCAACCGGTGGCGGACCGCCCGCTGAGCCACCGGCCCCAGGTCGTCCAGCGCGGCGACAAGCCCCCCAAGCCCCTCCAGGGCATCGAGCGCCCGCTCCGCACCGTCCGCGTCGACCCCCTCGTACAGTTCGAGCCCCACGAAGGACGCCGCCACGGCCCGCGCGAGCCCCACGGTGTCGACGAACTCCCCGAGCGGCGACGCCCCCAGCACCCGTACGAGGACCTTCTCGACCTCCTCGATCCACAGGGAGAGCCCGGCGGCGGTGGCCGCCGCGAGCCGCGGCTGCGTCTGGGCCCCGGCGAGCAGCTGCCCGAGCACGGCCACGTGCCCGGCGTCCCGCTCCTCCTGGTGCATCTCCCGCCCGAAGGCGAGGAGTTCGCCGAGGGAGGTGATCGTGGCGAGCCGCCCGCGGTAGCGGGCCACGCGCTGCTCGGTGGCGTACCGGCAGGCCTCGGCGAGCAGGTCGTCGACGGAGCCGAAGTGGTAGAAGACGAGGGCCTGGTTGACCCCGGCCGCCGCCGCGACGGACCGCGCGGACGTCTTGGCGATGCCCTGCTCGACGAGGGTGCGCAGCGCGCCGTCGAGGAGCTTCACGCGGGTGTCGGTGCTCACGCGCGGGCCTCCTCGCGCACGGGCCTGAGCCCCGGCCGCACCCCGCACTCCCGCACGTCCCGGTAGTCGGCCCGGAAGGACCCCTCGTACCCGAAGAGCGGCCCGACGTACCGGTTGGTGACGCGGACGCTGATGCGGAAGCGTCCGGCCGCGTCGTCGTACGACTCACGGACCACGGCGTCGCCGCCGATGAGGTCCGGCACCCGCACGTCCACGGGCCCCTCGCGGAACCGGTGCTCGCCGGAGCGGATGACGAGGGAGCCGTCGGGCCGCGCCTCGAAGTGCAGGTCGCTGGCGAGGTGTTGGTGCGTGCCGAGGTAGTCGAGGACGCGGTCGCCCTGGGGGGCGAGGATCATCTGGGCGTCGAAGCGCCGGGGACGCCCCGGGAAGTGGAAGGTGCGCACGAACGTCACCGTCTCACGGCCGAAGGTGTCGGCGTACGGCACGTTCTCGATGGTGAACGGAATGTTCCGGCCGGTGCGCGGGACGAGGATGTGCCGGGTGGCGCCGAGCGCCAGGAACGGCTTGACGAAGCCGCGGCCGTGCCAGATCCGGTCCATGACGCCGCGCCCGACGCAGGCCTCGCCGCTGGCGAGCCCGACGGAGAAGCGCCGCTGGAGCCGCGGGTGCAGCCGGTCGAAGTCGGCGCCGAGGACGGTACGGAAGATCGAGGTCACGCGGGCTGCTCCTGAGCGGGGGCGGCGGGCAGGGTGTCGAGGAGGCGCGGCGCCCGCACCCGCTCCGGGGGCGTGCGCAGGCAGCGGCGCGCCGCGGGCGTCACCGGGAGTGGCGGCACGAGCAGCGCGACGGCCGCCGCGGCGAGCGCGGGCAGCGGTCCGGCGAGCGCCGCGGCGGCGACGCACAGGGCGCGGACGGCGACCTCGGCGGCCGCGTGGGCGCGGGCCCGCTCGGGGGTGATACCGCGCTCCAGCCACAGGCGCAGCCGGTCGAAGGACCAGGCGGTGGCCCAGCCCATGAGCGGCCGCAGGGCGAGCCGGTCGAGGAGGGCGCCGCAGCGGCCCCAGCGCGGCCGGTAGTCGTACCCGGTCAGGAAGCGGACGCCGTCGCCGGTCGGTACGTACCGCCAGTAGCCGCTGCCCTCGGCGAGCAGGGACAGCGGGTGCGGCGAGGCGAAGCGGAGGGCGGAGGTGCGGGTGCCGTCGGGGCGGCGCTTCTCGCCCGCGCTGACGCCGGTCCCGGCGATGGCGAGGAACGGCAGGACGCGCGTGGCGTACCGGAACCGCTGGGGCTCCCCGTCCACCTTGGGCAGGTAGTCGATCTCCGTGAAGCGCAGGTCCCAGCGCTGGTGTTCGGCGGGCTCCTGGGTGCGCGTCCAGATGAGGTCGAGATCGGCGCGGATCACGGCCTCGATGTACAGACTCATCAACGAACCCCCATGTCAGCACGGCAGGGCAACTGCCCGAGCACGCACTTGAACAACTGCTTTGAGCGACTGCTTTGAGCGACTACTTTGAGCGACTGCTCAACCGCTGCGAGGGAAACATAGCAGGGTCTTGAGCGATCGCTCAACCACCCCAGGAGCACGGCCCGGACAGCGAAAGGCCCCCGCCGAGGACTCGGCGGGGGCCCGCGCGGCGAGCGGCGGCGTCAGCCGTCGGCCAGGTGCCGCTCCACGGTCTCGACCTTGGAGGTCAGGCCGTCCGTCACGCCGGGGCGCACGTCGGCCTTGAGGACGAGGGAGACCCGGGGCGCCCGGGCCTCCACGGCGGCGACGGCGCGCTTGACCACGTCCATCACCTCGTCCCACTCGCCCTCGACGGAGGTGAACATCGCGTCGGTGCGGTTCGGCAGGCCGGACTCGCGGACCACGCGGACGGCGTCGGCGACGTACTCCCCCACGTCCTCGCCGACGCCGAGCGGCGTCACGGAGAAGGCGACGATCATGCGTTCACGACCCCCTCGCGGCGGGCGCGCGAGGCGATGACCGCGGCCTCGGCCTCGCGCTTCAGCTTGCGGTCGGCGAAGAAGCCGCCGGTGGGCAGCACCGAGAGGACGAAGTAGAGCAGGCCCGTCTTGGCGTCCCACTTGGTGCGGTTCCAGGCGTCGAGCCAGAAGAGCACGTACAGCACGAAGAGCAGACCGTGGATCATGCCCATCACCGGCACGGCGTTGAAGTCCGTGGTCCGCTTCAGCACCGAGCAGACGATCAGCAGCAGGAAGGACACGGCCTCGGGAACCGAGACCAGGCGGAGGCGGCGGAGTGCGGAGGCGGTCTTGATGTCCACGGGTCACCTTCGGAGCGGGATCGAGGTCGATCTTGTGAACGGATGCACAAGCGTCCCCCATTGTGGCATCAGGGTCTCGGCGGGCGGTTTTCGGGGGTGGGCTCGGGGTTGATCCCGGGTGCGTTCAGGGTCGGCGGCCCTGTCGCCCGGGGCAGCGCTGCCGATACCTTCGCTGTCGTGGCTACGTTCCGATTGCAAGGCAGCAGAGTGCTCGCGGTCGACATGACCGGCGACGCGGTCAAGGCGAAGAACGGGTCGATGGTCGCCTACGACGGCACCATGATCTTCAAGAAGCTCACGGGGGGCGGCGAGGGCATCCGCGGCATGGTCACGCGGCGGCTGACGAACGAGCAGATGACGGTGATGGAGGTGAAGGGCCACGGCACCTGCTGGTTCGCCGACCGCGCCACGGAGATCAGCCTGGTCCACCTCCAGGGCGAGAAGCTGTACGTGGAGTCGAGCAACCTCCTGTGCACGGAGGCCGGACTGCGCACCGGCACCACCTTCACGGGCCTGCGCGGCGCCTCCCAGGGCAACGGCGTGTTCACGACGACGGTGGAGGGCATGGGCCAGGCGGCCATCATGTCGGACGGCCCGGCGGTCGTCCTGCGGGTCACCAAGCAGTATCCCCTGACCGTCGACCCCGGGGCGTATGTGGCGCACCAGGGAAACCTCAAGCAGAGCTTCCAGTCCGGGGTGACCTTCCGCCATCTGTTCGGCGAGGGCGGCGGCGAGGCCTTCCAGATCCGCTTCGAGGGCGAGGGCCTGGTCTATGTCCAGCCCAGTGAGCGCAACACGATCGCGGGAGACGTCTGACATGCCATTCCGTGAGGTCAACGCGAAGATGGTCGAGGCGACCCTCCAGCCCGGCGTGAAGCTGTACAGCCAGCGCGGCGCGATGCTCGCCTACAAGGGGGACGTCTCCTTCACCCCGAACGTGACGGGCGGCCAGGGCGGCCTGATGTCCATGATCGGCCGCCGCGTGGCGAACGAGTCCGTACCGCTGATGACCGTCGAGGGCTCCGGCACGGTCATGTTCGGGCACGGCGGGCACCACGTCCACGTGATCACCCTCACCGGGGACACGATGTACGTGGAGGCGGACCGCCTGCTCGCCTTCGACGGCACGCTCCAGCAGGGCACGATGTTCCTCGGCTCGCAGGGCGGCGTGATGGGCATGGTGCGCGGCCAGGTGTCGGGCCAGGGCCTGTTCACCACGACCCTCAAGGGCCACGGCGCGGTCGCCGTGATGGCGCACGGCGGCGTGATCGAGCTGCCCATCACCCCCCAGCGCCCGGTCCACGTCGACCCCCAGTCGTATGTGGCGCACCACGGCGACGTGCGCAACAAGCTGTCCACCGCGCTCAGTTGGCGCGACATGGTGGGCCGCGGCTCCGGTGAGGCCTTCCAGCTGGAGCTCAGCGGCAACGGCGTGGTGTACGTCCAGGCATCGGAGGAGAAGCTGTGAGCACGCCCGCGATCTTCGACCCGTCGACGCTGCCGAGCGACGACAACGTCAACGCGTTCACCTTCTGCGTGGAGCTGCGCGGCAGCCAGTGGTTCCTCCAGAAGGGCAAGATGATCGCCTACTACGGGCGCATCGACTTCAACGGCATCGGGCACGGCCGCCTGGACCGCCTCGTGCGGACGTCGTTCCACTCCCCGCTGCACGCGAGCGATTGGGTGGTGGCCGAGGGCGAGGGCAAGATGCTCCTCGCCGACCGCGCCTTCGACGTCAACTCCTACGACCTGGACGACGGCAACCTGACGATCCGCGCGGGCAACCTGCTTGCTTTTCAGCCAAGTCTCGCGCTGAAGCAGTCCATCGTCCCCGGCTTCCTCACGCTGATCGGCACCGGCAAGTTCGTCGCGGTCTCCAGCGGTCCCGTGGTGTTCATGGAGCCGCCGATCCGGGTGGACCCGCAGGCGCTCGTCGGCTGGGCGGACTGCCCCTCGCCCTGCCACCACTACGACCACCAGTACATGACGGGCGTGATCGGCGGCCTGCGCGCGCTCACGGGAATCGGCGGCACGTCCGGGGAGGAGCACCAGTTCGAGTTCGTGGGCGCGGGCACGGTGCTGCTCCAGTCCTCGGAGGCGCTGATGGCGGACGTCGACACGGGTGCGCTGCCGCAGCAGGCCGGAGTACCGGGCGCCCAGGGCTCCGGCGGCGCCGCCGCGTCCGGTCAGCGCGGCCAACATGGCCAACGTGGACAGCAGCCGGGGACACCGCGCCTTCCCGGACAACTAGGAGACCTCCAGCGTCGCTTCGGCCTGTGAGCGGTAGTCTGCGGAGTGTGACGGCGAACGCCTGTGCCCCTCGGTCACTCGGGGGTGCGAGCCGTGTCACACCCCAACACTCGTTCACCATTCAACTTCTTAGGTAGAATCGATTCCATGGAGACCGAGACGGCCCCGCAGTGGCTGACCGACGAGGAACAGTGCGCCTGGCGCACCCACGTGGAGGTCAACAGGATGCTGACGTACCAGTTGGAGAAGGATCTCCAACCGTTCAACCTGACCATGAACGACTACGACATCCTCGTACATCTCTCCGAGTCCGAAGACCTGCGCATGCGCATGAGCGACCTCGCGGCCGCCACGCTCCAGTCCAAGAGCCGCCTCTCCCACCAGATCACGCGCATGGAGAACGCGGGTCTGGTCCGCCGGGAGAACTGCGAGTCCGACCGGCGCGGGCTCTTCACCGTCCTCACCGACGAGGGCATGGAGACCATGAAGCGCGTCGCCCCCCACCACGTGGCCTCGGTGCGGCAGCACTTCGTCGACCTCATCTCGCCGGAGGCGCTCAGCGACCTCCACAAGGCGCTCACGCCCATCGCGGAGCACCTCCGCGACCTGCGCGGCAAGCCGTGACGCTGGGCGCTGTGCCGTAGCGGGGTTCGGTGCGGGGCTCTTTCGGGGTTGCCTGGAGCCTTGGGGGCGCTTCGGGGGCCTTGAGGGTTCTCTGGGGGTCTCTGGGGGTTCCTTGCGGGTCCTTGCGGGTCCTTGCGGATTCTCACGGGTCCTCACGGATCCTCGCGGGCTCTTGGGGCTCTTGGGGGTCCTAGTCCGCCGCTCCGTTGTGGCTGGTCGCGCGGTCTCCCGCTCCCCTGTGGGGCGCTTGCGCATCGGACGGCAGGCGCAAGGTGAACAGGGCGCCGCCGTCAGGGGACTCGGTGACCGTCAAGGTGCCGCCGTGGCGGGTGGCCACGTCCCGGGCGATGGCCAGGCCCAGGCCCGCTCCGCCCTCGTCCCTGCTGCGGGCGTCGTCGAGCCGTACGAAACGTTCGAAGATCCGCTCACGCTCCGCGGGCGGCACGCCGTCCCCGTCGTCCGCCACCTCCAGCAGTGCCCACGCCCCATCGCGGCGGGTGGTGACCGCCACCCGGGAGCGCGCGTGCCGCTGCGCGTTCGCCACGAGGTTGCCGAGCACCCGCGCCAACTGGCCGCGAGATCCGGCCACTTCGACGCTCTCCAGCTTCGCCGTCACCGCGATCCGGTCGGCCGGACGCTGCGAGAGCTCCTCCTGGGCCAGGGCCGCGAGATCCACCCGGCTCCGGCCCGGCTTCTCCCCTGCGTCGAGACGGGCCAGCAGCAGCAGGTCCGCGGCCAGCTCCTGAAGCCGCACGGTGTCCTCCACGGCGCCCGGCACGTCCAGCAACTCCGGGTGGGCGGCGCCCACTTCGAGCTGGGTGCGGAGCGACGCGATGGGGCTGCGCAGCTCGTGGGAGGCGTCGGCGACGAACCGGCGCTGCCGCTCCACGGACGCCTGCAGCGCGGCCAGGGTCTCATTGGTGGTCCGGGCCAGGCGCGCGATCTCGTCACGCGTGTCCGGCTCGGGCACCCGGCGGGCCAGGTCCTCCGACGCCGTGATCGCCGCCATCTCGGCGCGGATGGCGTCCACCGGGCGCAGCGCGCGGCGCGTGACCAGCCAGGTCACCGCCGCGATCACGGCGAGCAGCAGCGGAAGGCCGATCAGCATCGCGGTCAGCGCGGTGGTGACCGCGCTCTCCTCGGCGGTCAGCGGCGCGCCCGCGTGGACGGTCAGCTCGCCCTTGCCCTCGGTGTTCACGGTCACCCGGGCGAAGCGGTAGTCCTCGGTGTCGCCGTCGACCGTCGCCGAGCCCCCGCTGAGGCGGACGTCGTCATCGATGTCGCCGGGTTCAAGCCCCTCGGAGTCGGCGTCGCCTTCCTCGTCCTCGTCGTTCTTGTCATTGTCCTCGTCGTTCTTGCCGCTGCCCCGGTCAGGGCGTACGCCGTCGACCCCCGTGCCGCTGATCCGCTCCAGGTCGTCGCTGACCGCGACGAGGCGGCCGTCGTCGTCCACGACCTGGACGGGGTTGTCCTCGTCCAGGTCCAGATCGCCGTACGGGACGTTGGCGGCGAGCTGCGCGGCGACCCTGCGGGCGGCCGACTCCGCCTGGCCGTCGGCCTGGTCGACGAGGCTCGCCCGCAGCGTGAGCAGCAGCGCGACGCCCGCCGCGGCCAGGGCGAGCGCCACGACGGCGGTCGCCGCGAGGGTGGCGCGGGCGCGGACGGAGGCGAAGGGCCTCATCGCGGATCCTCCAGACGGTAGCCCGCGCCGCGGACCGTCCTGATCAGCGGGGCGCCCAGCTTGCGGCGCAGCGTGCTCACGTACACCTCGACGATGTTGGGGTCGCCCTCGTACGCGAAGTCCCAGACGTGCTCCAGGATCTCCGCCTTGGACACCACCTGCCCCACGCGCAGCACGAGCTGCTCCAGGACGGCGAACTCCTTCGCGGTCAGGGGGATCTCGTCCTCCTCGCGGAAGACGCGGCGGGCGGCGGTGTCGACCTTCAGGTCGCCGACCCGGTGCACCGGCGAGGGGGCCGTGGCGCGGCGGCGCAGCAGGGCCTTCACGCGGGCGACCAGGACGACGTAGCTGAAGGGCTTGGTCAGGTAGTCGTCCGCCCCCGTGTCCAGGCCCTCGGCCTCGTCGTACTCGCCGTCCTTCGCGGTGAGCATCAGGATCGGTACGTCGTTGCCCGCGGCGCGCAGGGTCGAGCAGACCCGGTAGCCGTTCATGCCGGGGAGCATGATGTCCAGGACGAGCAGGTCGTACGCGCCTTCGGTGGCCCGGCGCAGGCCGTCCAGGCCGTCGTGGACGACGTCGACGGCGTAGCCCTCGGCGGTCAGGCCCCTGGCCAGGGACAGGGCCAGGCGCTTCTCGTCTTCCACGATCAGGAGGCGAAAGGGGCGACGCGAAGCGTCTCGCTCGGGGTGGTGGTGGGAGACGGGAGGGCGCATGGCTTCAGGATGCCGGACCGAACCTGAAACGTTCTTCAGGGTCCTTCAGGGTGGCTTCAGGGTCGCTCAGGCAGCGTGGTTGTCGTCGGAACGGACGGCCCCGCCTCACCGGGGCCCAGCCACTCGCCTCTCGGGAGGAACCTCATGAAGCGCAACATCGCCATCGCGAGCATCGCGGCCCTGGCCCTCGCGGCGGGCGGTACGACGGCGGCCCTCGCGGTCGGCGGCGGCGACGACGGGTCGTCGACGGCGGGCGCCAAGTCGAGCGTGCGGGTGCAGGACGACGACCGCCGTGGCGCCGCGCCGCGGGACGACGACGCGGATGACCGGTACGAGGACCGGCACGACGACGGGCAGGACGACCGGTACGACGACGGGGAGGACGCCCGGGAGGACGCCCGCGACGCGAAGGCCGCCAAGGTCAGTGCCGCCGAGGCGATCGCCGCCGCGCTGAAGTCCACGTCCGGGACCGCGGTCTCCGCCGACCTGGACGACGAGGACGGCGGGCTCGTCTGGGACGTCGACGTCCTCGGCGAGGACGGCCGCACCTGGTACAGCGTGGAGATCGACCCCGGCACCGGGAAGGTGCTCGGCTCCCACACCGAGCGGGACGACGAGGACGCGGCGGAGGCGCGGGGCGCGCTGAAGGGTGCCTCGGTGTCCGCCTCCGAGGCGGCGCGGGCCGCCGCCGACAAGGGCAGCGTGACGTCCGTCGAACTCGACGACGACTCCCACCGTGCCGGTGGGGGCGCCTGGGACGTGGAGACCGTTTCCCGGGACGGTGCCGAGGGGCACTGGAGCGTGGACCCGCGGTCGGGCAAGGTGACCGTCTCGCTGGACGACTGACGCTCGCCCACCCGCCTGCCCGCCCGCCCGGCACCGGTGCCTCACGAGGGGAACGCCCCTCGTGGGGCTCCTCGCCGTCGGCGACCGCGGTCCTCGCCGTCGGCGACCGCGGCGCCGTCGCGGGATTCCGCTCCCGCCGCCTGCCCGCCCGTTACCCCCTTCGCAAGGGTGAACGCTCCTCGTGGGGGCCCGCCCGTCGGCGACCGCGGGCCCCGGGGGCCCGCCAAGGTCGGCGCGGCGTCACGGCTGCTGGGACGTCAGGCCCGCCACCAGTGAGTCGGCCGCCGCGTACGGGTCCAGCTCCCCCGCCACGATCCGCTCCGCCAGCGCGCCGAGGCGCACGTCCCCGTGCAGGTCGGCGATCCGCTCCCGCAGCGCGGTCACCGCGATGGTCTCCACCTCCCGCGCCGCGCGCGTCACCCGGCGCGAGGCGAGCACGCCCCGCTCCTCCATCCACGCCCGGTGCTTCTCCAGGGCCTCGACCAGCTCGTCCGTGCCCTCGCCCCGCGCGGCCACCGTCTTCACGATGGGCGGCCGCCAGTCCCCGGGGGCGCGGGCCTCGCCCAGGCCGAGCATGTGGTTCAGCTCGCGCGCCGTCGCGTCCGCGCCGTCGCGGTCCGCCTTGTTGACGACGTACACGTCGCCGATCTCCAGGATGCCCGCCTTCGCGGCCTGGATGCCGTCGCCCATGCCCGGCGCGAGCAGCACCACCGACGTGTCCGCCTGCGAGGCGATCTCGACCTCGGACTGGCCCACGCCGACGGTCTCCACGAGGATCACGTCGCAGCCCGCCGCGTCCAGGACCCGGATGGCCTGCGGCGCCGCCCAGGCGAGGCCGCCCAGGTGGCCGCGGGTCGCCATGGAGCGGATGTAGACACCGGGGTCGGACGCGTGCTCCGACATCCGCACCCGGTCACCGAGGAGCGCGCCCCCGGAGAACGGCGACGACGGGTCCACGGCCAGCACCCCCACCCGCTTCCCGGCCCGCCGGTACGCGCTGACCAGCGCGGACGTCGACGTGGACTTGCCGACGCCGGGCGAGCCGGTGAGCCCGACCACGTACGCGTTCCCGGCGAGCGGGGCGAGCGCGGCCATCACCTCGCGCAACTGCGGCGCCGCCCCCTCGACCAGCGAGATCAGCCGGGCCACGGCCCGGGGCCTGCCCTCACGGGCCTGGGCCACCAGGGAGGGGACGTCTTGCATTGCGGCTCCGTTCCGTGCGTACGTGAACTTCGGGTGCTGCGGGAGGCGGCCGGTCAGCCCTTGGCCACCCGCACGATGAGCGCGTCGCCCTGGCCGCCGCCGCCGCACAGGGCCGCCGCGCCCACGCCGCCGCCGCGGCGCTTCAGCTCCAGGGCCAGGTGCAGGACGAGGCGCGCGCCGGACATCCCGATCGGGTGACCGAGGGCGATGGCTCCGCCGTTGACGTTCACCTTTTCCGTGGACACCCCGAGGTCCTTCATTGACTGGACCGCGACGGCCGCGAAGGCCTCGTTGATCTCGATGAGGTCGAGGTCCTCGACGCCGAGGCCCTCCTTCTTCAGGGCGTGCAGGATCGCGTTGGAGGGCTGGGACTGCAGGGAGTTGTCCGGGCCCGCCACGTTGCCGTGGGCCCCGATCTCCGCGATCCAGTCGAGGCCCAGCTCCTGGGCCTTCGCCTTGCTCATCACGACCACGGCCGCGGCGCCGTCGGAGATCTGCGAGGCCGTGCCCGCCGTGATCGTGCCGTCCTTGCCGAAGGCCGGGCGCAGCTTGGCCAGGCCCTCGACCGTCGTGTCGCCGCGGATGCCCTCGTCCTGGGAGACGAGCACCGGGTCGCCCTTGCGCTGCGGGACCTCGACGGGGGTGATCTCGGCGGCGAACACGCCGTTCTTCTGGGCGGCGGCCGCGCGCTGGTGGGAGAGGGCACCGATCTCGTCCTGCTCGGGGCGCTTGATGCCCAGGCGGACGTTGTGCTTCTCCGTGGACTCGCCCATGGCGATGGACTCGAAGGGGTCGGTGAGGCCGTCGTGCGCCATGGCGTCGAGCATCTCGATCGCGCCGTACTTGTGGCCCTCGCGGGACTTGGGCAGCACGTGCGGGGCGTTGGTCATGGACTCCTGGCCGCCCGCGACGACGATGTCGAACTCGCCCGCGCGGATCAGCTGGTCGGCGAGGGCGATGGCGTCGAGGCCGGACAGGCAGACCTTGTTGACCGTGAGCGCGGGCACGTTCATCGGGATGCCCGCCTTGACGGCGGCCTGGCGGGCCGGGATCTGCCCCGCACCGGCCGTCAGGACCTGGCCCATGATCACGTACTGCACCTGGTCGGGGCCGATGCCCGCCCGGTCCAGCGCCGCCTTGATCGCGAAGCCGCCCAGGTCCGCGCCGGAGAAGGACTTGAGCGAGCCGAGCAGGCGCCCCATGGGCGTGCGCGCCCCTGCGACGATCACCGAAGTGGTTCCGGTCGTTCCAGACATGTGGCGGGCCCCTTCCAGCCGGAGGCTGAGGAGTGAACGAGTTGGGGGTCTGGGGGTTCCCCCAGAGGGAGGTGCACTCGAATGTACTGAGCGGTACGGCGTGCGTCATCGGGCGACGAGTGTGATCGCGCGCACGTTGCGTAATCACGGCCGAAGGCGCTGCACTTGAGACATGCTGACGCGAATCGATCACATCGGGATCGCCTGTCGTGACCTCGACGCCACCGTCGAGTTCTATCGCGCGACGTACGGGTTCGAGGTGTTCCACACCGAGGTCAACGAGGAGCAGGGCGTGCGCGAGGCCATGCTGAAGATCAACGAGACCTCCGACGGCGGCGCCTCCTACCTCCAGCTCCTGGAGCCGACCAGGGAGGACTCCACCGTCGCCAAGTGGCTCGCCAAGAACGGCGAGGGCGTGCACCACATCGCCTTCGGCACGGCCGACGTGGACGGCGACGCCGCCGCGATCCGCGACAAGGGCGTGCGCGTGCTGTACGACGAGCCGCGCATCGGCTCCATGGGATCGCGCATCACCTTCCTGCACCCCAAGGACTGCCACGGAGTCCTCACGGAACTCGTCACTTCCGCCCCCGCCGAACACCCGGAGCACTGACCGCCCCCAATCGGGCCCGGTAGGGTTGGTGGCGGCCGTCCGGACCTCGGGCGGTCGCTTGCCGGGGTCCGGGTTTCGGGGGACGAGCGTCGGGGCAGCAGCCCAAGCTCCGCTGTTGATCTGACACCATTCCCCGGGGGCCCCGTGCGGTGAGGACGGACGGGGTTCGCACGAAGAGACTTGCGACCAGGGGACGGATGGGACCGCGCAGTGCGGGGCTACGAGAGCCAGGACAGCCGGCGACCGGCTGAGGCCGACCATCTCTCGCGGTTCGAGGCCGAGATGGACCGGCTGAAGACCGAGCGGGAGAAGGCCGTCCAGCACGCCGAGGACCTCGGCTACCAGGTCGAGGTGTTGCGCGCCAAGCTGCACGAGGCGCGCCGCAACCTCGCGGCCCGCCCTGCCTACGACAGCGCGGACCTCGGCTACCAGGCCGAGCAGCTGCTGCGCAACGCCCAGATCCAGGCCGAGCAGCTGCGCGCCGACGCCGAGCGCGAGCTGCGCGAGGCCCGCGCCCAGACCCAGCGCATCCTCCAGGAGCACGCCGAGCAGCAGGCCCGCCTCCAGGCCGAGCTGCACGCGGAGGCCGTATCGCGGCGCCAGCAGCTCGACCAGGAGCTGAACGAGCGCCGCCAGACCGTCGAGTCCCACGTCAACGAGAACGTGGCCTGGGCCGAGCAGCTCAGGGCCCGCACGGAGGCGCAGGCCCGGCGGCTGCTCGACGAGTCCCGCGCCGAGGCCGACCAGGCCCTCGCCGCCGCCCGCGCCGAGGCCGAGCGGCTCGCGGAGACGGCCCGGCAGCGGCTCGCGTCCGACGCCGAGAGCGCCCGCGCGGAGGCCGAGGCGATCCTGCGCCGGGCGCGCGCCGACGCCGAACGCCTGTTGAACGCGGCGTCGACGCAGGCCCAGGAGGCCGCCGACCACGCGGAGGCGCTGCGCTCGTCCACGGCGACCGAGTCGGAGCAGGCCCGCCGCCAGTCCGCCGAGCTGAGCCGGGCCGCCGAGCAGCGCATGAGCGAGGCCGAGGCGGCGCTGCGCGAGGCGCGCACGGAGGCCGACAAGCTCGTCGCCGAGGCGAAGGACGCGGCGGCCAAGCAGCTCGCCGCCGCGGAGGCCGCGGGCGAGCAGCGCACGCGTACGGCGAAGGAGCAGGTCGCCCGCCTGGTCAGCGAGGCCACCAAGGAGGCCGAGGCCGCGAAGGCGGAGGCCGAGCAGCAGGTCCAGGACGCCCGCGCCGAGGCCGAGAAGCTGATCGCCCAGGCCGCCGAGAAGGCCCGCTCGATCACCGCCGAGGAGACGGCGTCGGAGATCGCGAAGGCCGCGAGGACCGCCGAGGAGGTCCTGACCAAGGCGTCCGAGGAGGCGAAGGCGACCACGCGCGCCGCCACCGAGGAGGCCGAGCGGGTCCGCGCCGAGGCGGAGGCCGAGGCCGACCGGCTGCGCAGCGAGGCGCACGACATCGCCGAGCAGCTCAAGGGCGCCGCGAAGGACGACACCAAGGAGTACCGCGCCAAGACGGTCGAGCTCCAGGAGGAGGCGCGCCGCCTGCGCGGCGAGGCCGAGCAGCTGCGGGCCGACGCGGTCGCCGAGGGCGAGCGGATCCGCGACGAGGCGCGGCGCGAGTCGGTCCAGCAGATCGAGGAGGCGGCCCGGTCCGCCGAGGAGCTGATCACCAAGGCCAAGACCGACGCCGACGAGGCCCGCCAGGCCGCGGCGGCCGAGGCCGAGCGGGTCCGCGCGGAGGCCGTGGAGCGCGCCACGAGCCTGCGCAAGCAGGCCGAGGAGACCCTGGAGCGCACCCGCGAGGAGGCCGACCGGCATCGCACGGAGGTCGCCGAGCAGGCCGAGGCCGTCAAGGCGGAGGCGGAGGCCGCCGCCCGCGCGCTGCGCGAGGAGACCGACCGGCTGGTCGCGGCCCGCAAGGCGGAGGCGGACGCGGAGTTCGCCCGGCTCCAGGGCGAGGCCGAGGAGCGGCTCGCCGCCGCCGAGACGACGCTGGCCGACGCGCGCGCCGAGGCCGAGCGCATGCGCCGCGAGGCCGCCGAGGAGACGGAGCGGCTGCGCACGGAGACCGCCGAGCGGGTGCGCGCCCTCCAGGCGCAGGCCGACGCCGAGGCCGAGCGGGTGCGCACCGAGGCCGCAGCGGACGCCTCGCAGGCCCGCGCCGAGGGCGAGTCCGTCGCGGTGCGGCTGCGCTCGGAGGCCGCCGCCGAGGCGGAGCGCCTGAAGACGGAGGCGCAGGACACCGCCGACCGGGTGCGCGCGGAGGCCGCGGCCGCCGCGGAGCGCGTCGCCGCCGAGGCCGCCGAGGCCCTGTCGGCCGCGCAGGAGGAGGCCGCCCGGCGCCGCCGCGAGGCCGAGGAGACGCTGGGCGCCGCGCGCACGGAGGCCGACCAGGAGCGCGAGCGGGCCCGCGAGCAGAGCGAGGAGCTGCTCGCGTCGGCGCGCAAGCGCGTGGAGGACGCCGAGGCCGAGGCGCGCCGCCTGGTCGAGGAGGCCGAGGCGCGGGCCACGGAGCTGGTGTCGGCCGCCGAGGCGCAGGCGCAGTCGGTACGGGACTCCGTCGCCGGGATGCACGAGCAGGCCCAGGAGGAGATCACGGGCCTGCGCTCGGCCGCGGAGCACGCGGCGGAGCGTACGCGGCAGGAGGCGCAGGAGGAGGCGGACCGGGTCCGCGCCGACGCCTACGCCGAGCGGGAGCGCGCGGGCGAGGACGCGAGCCGCACCCGCCGTGAGGCCGCGGAGGCGGCGGAGGCCGCCAAGGCGCTGGCGGAGCGCACGGTCGCGGACGCCCTGGCGGAGGCCGAGCGGGTGCGCTCGGACGCCGCGGAGCACGCCCAGCGGGCGCGCACGGAGGCCTCGGACACCATCGCGCAGGCCGACCAGGACGCCGCCCGCACCCGCGCCGACGCCCGCGAGGACGCCAACCGCATCCGCGGCGACGCCGCGAGCCAGGCGGACACGCTGATCGGCGAGGCCCGCAGCGAGGCGGAGCGGCTCACCGTGGAGACCGCGGCCGAGGTCGAGCGGATCCGCACCCAGACCGCGACGGAGGCCGAGCGGGTCCGCGCGGAGTCCGTCGCCGAGGCCGAGCGGGTGCGTACCGAGGCGGTCACGGAGGCCGAGCGGCTCACCGCGGAGACGGCCGCGGAGGCCGAGCGGGTGCGGGCCGAGTCGGTCGCCAAGGCCGAGAAGCTGATCTCGGACGCCACGGGCGACGCGGAGCGGCTGCGCGCCGAGGCCGCGGAGAACGTCAACGCGGCGCAGCAGCACGCCGAGCGCATCCGCACGGAGGCCGAGCGCGTCAAGCGGGAGGCCGCGGCGGAGGCCGAGCGGCTGCGCTCCGAGGCGCGCGAGGAGGCCGAGCGCACCCTGGACGAGGCCCGCCAGGCCGCCAACAAGCGGCGCACGGAGGCCGCGGAGCAGGTCGACACGCTCATCACGGAGGCGACGGCCGAGGCCGAGAAGCTGACCGCCGACGCCCAGGAGAAGGCGCTGAAGGCGACCACGGACGCCGAGGCGCAGGCCGACACGATGGTCGGCGCGGCCCGCAAGGAGGCCGAGCGGATCGTCGCCGAGGCCACGGTCGAGGGCAACACGCTGGTGGAGAAGGCGCGTACGGACGCGGACGAGCTGCTGGTCGGCGCGCGCCGGGACGCCACCGCGATAAGGGAGCGGTCCGAGGAGCACCGCGACCGGGTCACGACGGAGATAGAGGAGCTGCACGAGCGGGCCCGGCGGGAGTCCGCGGAGGCGATGAAGTCCGCGGGCGAGCGCTGCGACGCGCTGGTGAAGGCGGCCGAGGAGCAGCTCGCGGAGGCCAAGGCGAAGGCCGAGGAGCTGCTGTCGGACGCCAACTCGGAGGCCAGCAAGGTCCGCATCGCGGCCGTGAAGAAGGCCGAGGGGCTGCTCAAGGAGGCCGAGCAGAAGAAGGCCGAGCTGACCCGCGAGGCCGAGCGGGTGCGGGCCGAGGCGCAGGCGGAGGCCGACCGCATCGTGTCCGAGGGCAAGCGCGAGCTGGAGGTCCTCGTCCGCCGCCGGGAGGACATCAATGCGGAGATCTCCCGTGTCCAGGACGTGCTGGAGGCGTTGGAATCGTTTGAAGCCCCGCAGAGCGGCGGCAAGGACGCGGGCGTCAAGGCCGGGGCCGCGGCGGGGGCAACACGTTCGGGTGGCAAGCCGTCAGAAGGCTAGCCACGGAGCCCATTCCGTGCTCACGCGGGACCTTCGGCCCTGTCGCTGGCAAGCGGTCTGCCGGTTAGCCACTCAAAAGGGGTGTCATTCTCCAGATCAAACGGGCATACGCTCGATGACACGCCGCAACGCCCCCTAGGATTCCCTCTATCACCTCACCCGGTCTCATTCGACAGGAACCCCATGAGCGACACTTCCCCCTACGGCTTCGAGCTTGTGCGGCGTGGGTACGACCGCGCTCAGGTGGACGAACGTATCTCCAAGCTCGTCTCCGACCGAGACTCCGCTCTCACCCGAATCACTGCTCTGGAAAAGCGCATCGAGGAGCTCCACCTCGAAACGCAGAACGCCCAGGCCCAGGTCGCCGACGCCGAGCCGTCGTACGCCGGGCTCGGCGCCCGCGTCGAGAAGATCCTCCGCCTCGCCGAGGAGGAGGCGAAGGACCTGCGCGAGGAGGCCCGGCGCGCCGCGGAGCAGCACCGCGAGCTGGCCGAGTCGGCGGCCCAGCAGGTGCGCAACGACGCCGAGTCGTTCGCGGCCGAGCGCAAGGCGAAGGCCGAGGACGAGGGCGTCCGCATCGTCGAGAAGGCCAAGGGCGAGGCCAACGCGCTGCGTGCCGAGGCCCAGAAGGACGCGCAGTCCAAGCGCGAGGAGGCCGACGCCCTCTTCGAGGAGACCCGCGCCAAGGCCGCGCAGGCCGCCGCGGACTTCGAGACGAACCTCGCCAAGCGGCGTGAGCAGTCCGAGCGGGACCTGGCCTCGCGTCAGGCCAAGGCGGAGAAGCGCCTCGCGGAGATCGAGCACCGCGCGGAGCAGCTGCGCCTGGAGGCGGAGAAGCTGCGCACGGACGCGGAGCGCCGCGCCCGCCAGACCGTGGAGACGGCGCAGCGCCAGGCCGAGGACATCGTGGCGGACGCCAACGCCAAGGCGGACCGCATCCGCAGCGAGTCCGAGCGCGAGCTGGCGGCCCTCACCAACCGCCGCGACTCGATCAACGCCCAGCTCACCAACGTCCGCGAGATGCTGGCGACGCTCACCGGTGCCGCCGTGGCCGCCGCGGGCACGCCCACCGAGGACGAGCCGATCTCTCGGGGGGTCCCGGCGCAGCAGAGCCGTTAAGCGCTCCGCGCGGGATTCTCGGGGGTGAACGAGACGGAGCCCCCTGTCACGCCAAGTGGCAGGGGGCTTTGTCCCGTTTTAGCGTGTCGGCATGATCGAGGTGCCGACATGATCGAGCTCACCGGGCTGACCAAGCGGTACGGCGAGAAGCTGGCCGTCAACAACCTCTCCTTCACCGTGCGGCCCGGCATGGTCACGGGCTTCCTCGGCCCGAACGGCGCGGGCAAGTCCACGACGATGCGGATGATGCTGGGGCTCGACAACCCCACCGCGGGCGACGTGCGCATCGACGGCAAGCACTACGCGCAGCTCAAGGACCCGCTGACGTACATCGGGGCGCTCCTGGACGCCAAGGCCGTGCACGGCGGGCGCAGCGCCTTCAACCACCTGCTGTGCCTCGCGCAGTCCAACGGCATCCCGCGCGCCCGCGTCCACGAGGTCCTCGACACCGTGGGCCTGACGGCCGTGGCGCGGAAGAAGGCCAAGGGCTTCTCCCTCGGCATGGGGCAGCGGCTCGGCATCGCGGGCGCGCTCCTCGGCGACCCCGAGATCCTGATGTTCGACGAGCCGGTCAACGGGCTCGACCCCGAGGGCATCCACTGGATCCGGAACCTGATGAAATCCCTCGCCGCCCAGGGCCGTACGGTCTTCGTCTCCTCGCACCTGATGAGCGAGATGGCACTGACGGCCGACCACCTGGTGGTCATCGGCCAGGGCCGCCTCCTCGCCGACACCTCCATGTCGGAGTTCATCCGCCAGAACTCGCGGTCGTACGTGCGGCTGCGCTCCCCGCAGCGCGAACGGCTCCTGGACGTGCTGCACGCGGCCGGGGTCACCGCCGTGGAGGCGGGCGGCGGCACCCTCGAAGTCGACGGCGCCAGCTCCGAGCAGCTCGGTGAGCTGGCCGCCCAGCACCAGCTGACCCTGCATGAACTCAGCCCCCAGCAGGCGTCGTTGGAGGAGGCGTTCATGCGGCTCACCGCCGAGTCGGTGGAGTACCACGCGCACGCGGACCACCAGGGGGCGCCCGCGGCCGGTGCGGCGCCGCCCGCCGGGCCCGGTGGCCCGGGCTGGGGCGAGGGCTGGCAGCCGCGCCGGAAGGGAGACTGACGCCCCATGGCCGCGACGCACGTTCTGAAGTCCGAGTGGACCAAGATCCGCTCGGTCGCCTCCACGGTCTGGACCCTCGGCCTGGCGGCCGTCGTCACCATCGCCCTCGGCATGCTCATCAGCGCCCTGTCGAAGAACGACTTCGACAACCTCGACCGCGAGGACCAGCTCACCTTCGACCCCACGTTCATCAGCTTCGCGGGGATGTCCCTCGGCCAGCTCGCGATGATCGTCTTCGGTGTCCTGGTCGTCTCCAACGAGTACGGCACCGGCATGATCCGCACCTCCCTCGCGGCGGTGCCGCAGCGCGGGACGTTCCTGTTCAGCAAGGTCGCGGTGGCCGCGCTGCTCGCGTTCGCGGTGTCCATCGCCACCAGCTTCGCCGCCTTCTTCGCCGGTCAGGCGATGCTCGGCGAGCACCGGGCGCAGCTGGGCGACCCCGGGGTGCTGCGCGCCGTCATCGGCGGCGGGCTCTATATGACCCTGATCGCCGTGTTCTCCATGGGCGTCGCGGCGATGCTGCGCGGCCCGATGCTGTCCCTCGGCATCCTGATGCCGTTCTTCTTCCTGATCTCCAACATCCTGGGCAACGTCTCCGCCACCAAGAAGGTCGGCCGCTTCCTGCCCGACCAGGCGGGCAGCAAGATCATGCAGGTGAAGTCCCCCTTCGACGACGACACTCCGTACGGGCCCTGGGGCGGGCTCGGCATCATGGTGGCCTGGACGGCGGCGGTCCTGGTGGGGGGATACGTGCTCCTGCGCGAACGCGACGCGTGATCTGGCGGGGGCGCCCTGAGCAGCCCCTCCCGCGCCGCCGGGTGGTGCGGTGCTGGCCTGGCCCACCGTCCGCCATCGCCGCTCCGCGGCTCGCCCTCAAGCGCCGGGCGGGCTGGGACCCGGTGACGGCCGTCGGCCCTCCGCGCCACCGCGCTCGCTCGGGGACTTTGCTCAGGCTTGGTCGGAACCGTCAGCGCCTGGATATCCTCCTAACCCTTACGGGGGCGTCTGCCCCGACGTCCTGAACGGTTTCGATGGGTGCGGAGAATGATCGAGGCAGTCGGCCTGACGAAGCGCTACGGCGCCAAGACAGCCGTATACAACCTTTCCTTCCAGGTGCGGCCCGGCACCGTGACCGGCTTCCTCGGCCCCAACGGGTCGGGCAAGTCGACGACGATGCGCATGATCCTCGGGCTGGACGCTCCCACCGCCGGGCAGGTGACGATCGGCGGCTACCCCTACCGCAACCTGCCGAACGCGCCCCGCCAGGTGGGCGCCCTGCTCGACGCGAAGGCGGTGCACGGCGGCCGCCACGCCCGCAACCACCTGCTGTGCCTCGCGCAGCTCTCCGGCATCCCGGCCCGCCGCGTGGACGAGGTCCTCGGCGTCGTCGGCCTCCAGGAGGTGGCGAAGAAGCGCTCCAAGGGCTTCTCGCTCGGCATGGGCCAGCGCCTCGGCATCGCCGCCGCGCTGCTCGGCGACCCGCAGGTGCTGCTCTTCGACGAGCCGGTCAACGGCCTCGACCCCGAGGGCATCCTCTGGGTGCGGAACCTGATGAAGTCCCTCGCGGCCGAGGGCCGTACGGTCTTCGTCTCCTCGCACCTGATGAGCGAGATGGCGCTGACCGCCGAGCACCTCATCGTCATCGGCCGCGGCCAGCTGCTCGCCGACATGAGCGTCAAGGACTTCATCTCCGCCAACTCCGCCGACTTCGCACGGGTGCGCACCCCGGACACCGAGCCGCAGCAGCGCGAGAAGCTGACCGCCGCCCTCACCGAGGCGGGCGGCCAAGTGCTGCCCGAGCCGGACGGCGCGCTGCGCGTCACCGGCCTGCCGCTCCCCCGCATCAGCGACCTCGCGCACGGCGCGGACGTACGCCTGTGGGAGCTGTCCCCGCACCAGGCCTCGCTCGAAGAGGCGTACATGCGCATGACGCAGGGCGCCGTCGACTACCGCTCGACGATCGACCAGCGCGCGGGCCTCCAGGAGCCGCTGCCGCCCGGCGCGCAGCCGCAACCGCAGCCCCCGATGCCGATGCCCGGGCAGGGCCAGCCGGGCTGGTACGCCCCGCCGCCGCCCCAGCAGGGCGGCCAGCCGTTCGCGCCGCCGCAGGGCGCGCCCGGCGTCCCGCCCGCGGGCGCGCAGCCGAACCCGTACGCCGCGGCCCCGCAGGCCCCGGCCGCCCCCGAGATGACCCAGCGCGACAGCGAGGAATCCCGATGACCACGCCTCCGACTCCGCAGCAGCCGCAGGCACCCGAGCAGGCCCCGACGCAGGCCCCCGCGCAGCCCGCCCCGGCGGCACCGGCCACGGCCCCGGCAGCCCCCGAGGCCCCGCAGGCGCAGGCCCCGCAGGCGCAGCCCCCCGCGGCCCCGGCGCTCACCAAGCCCGCGGCCGCCCCGCAGGCACCGGCCCCCCAGGCGGCCCCCGCCCCGGCGGCCGCCGCGCCCGCCCCGGTCGCTCCCGGCGCCCCGCACGGCGCGCCCCTGCCCGGCGCCGCCCCCGTGGCCGCCGCCCCCATGGCTCCGCCGCCCGCCGCCCCCGCCCCGCCCTCCGCGTGGGAGCAGGCGATGCACGCCGCGTACACGTCCCCGATCCCGATCAAGAAGACCCACCTCGGGCACGCCCTGGCCTCGGAGTGGACGAAGATCAAGTCGGTCCGCTCCACGATGTGGACGATCGGCATCTTCCTGATCCTGGTCGTCGGCGTCGGCCTGCTCATCGCCGCCAAGACGGAGGACCGCGACTTCGTCGACGTGCCGTTCACGGTGCCCGCGTTCATCGGCCTCGTCCTCGGCCAGATCTGCCTGATCACCCTCGGCGTCCTGGTCACGTCGTCGGAGTACGGCACGGGCATGATCCGTACGACCTTCACGGCGTCCCCGCAGCGCCACCGCGTGCTCACGGCGAAGATCCTGATCTTCTTCGTGCTCGCGTTCGTCGTCTCGGCCGTCTCGATCCTGTTCGTGGGCGCGGTCACCGAGAGCATGCACAGCGGCCCGGAGGCGGCCGACATCGCCTGGGGCGGCACGGTCGTCAAGGGCGCCCTGTACGTCTCGCTGCTCGGCGTGCTCGCGCTGTGCGTCGGCTCGATGCTGCGCCACTCGGCGGGCGCCATCACCACGATGCTCGGCGTCGTCCTGCTCCCGGCGATCCTGCCCGCGTTCCTGCTCATCTCGGACGCCACCCGCAAGGTGGGCGAGAAGATGATGGACTACAACGCCCCGACGTCCCTCGCCAAGATCTTCATGGCGGACGGCGAGGACGGCGGCTCGGGCAACGCCCAGCTGGTGCTGCTCGTCGTGATCACGGCCGCCGCCGTCGCGGGCGCCTACGCGCTCCTGGAGCGCCGCGACGTCTGACGCCCCGCCCCGCACGCACGGTACGTACCGTACGCACCCACCGCGGCGCCCCGGCCTCTCCCGGCCGGGGCGCCGCCGCACGTCCGTACGGAGGACGCCTCGAACCTCAGTACCGGGGCGCGTTCCGGGACCGCTGCGTGCGGGTGCCGCGGCGGTCCTTGGCCTTCCAGCAGCCCGCGTGCCAGTGCCGCCGCTCGTCCACGCCCGCGTACTCGGACCAGGCGACGACGTGGGCGAGCCCGGAGGGGATCTCCTGGTCACAGCCGGGGCACCGGTAGGTCTTCCCGGCCGCGCTCGCGCCCGCGACGTGGCGCACGCTCCACTCCTCGCCCTGCCAGCGCTCGGTGCGCTGGAAGCCCCCGTAGCGGCCGGACGCCTCCGCGCCCGACGAGTCAGGACCGTCCGGCCGGGATCCTCCGGCGCCCTTGGGGCGGTTACGACGCGGCGACACAGAACACCTCTCGGGGAGCAGCGCGGTGAACGCGGGACGGGGGAACCTCCAGCCTACGCACCGTACAGAGGGGTAGGCGTCCGCCACCAACCCCCCGCCGAACCCCGGAGCGCGTACGGAAAATCTGCCAATCGGCACGCGAAGCCGTGCCTTTGGCACGTGTCAGGCGTTGTTGCCGGTATGGGGAGTGCCTGCGTCGGTGTCGAGGAGGCAGGAAGTTCATGCGCTTAGGAAGCTTTGTGCTGGCCGCCCAGTTCCCGGGCCAGGGCCACGAGGAGGCGCTGCACCGCGCGGTGCGCTCCGCGGAGGTGGCCGAGGAGGCGGGCCTGGACTCGGTCTGGCTCGCCGAACACCACTTCGTGCCGTACGGCACGTGTCCGTCCGCGATCACGCTCGCGGCGCTGCTGCTCGGCCGCACCCGGCGCATCCGCGTCGGCACGGCCGTGAGCGTCCTGCCCACCGCCCACCCGGTGGCCCTCGGGGAGCAGGCCGCGCTGCTGCACCTCACCACCGGCGGACGGTTCTCGCTGGGCGTGGGGCGCGGCGGGCCGTGGGTGGACCTGGAGGTCTTCGGGGCGGGCATCGAGGCGTACGAGAAGGGGTTCCCGGAGTCGCTGGACCTGCTGCTCGGCTGGCTCAGCGGCGCGCCGCGCGTGGCGGGCCCCGGCGGTCGCTTCGCCTTCCGGGACGTCGCGGTGGTGCCGCGCGTCACGGAGTCGTCCGGCCCGGAGGTGGTCGTGGCGTGCACGTCGCCGTCGAGCGTCCGGCTCGCCGCGGCCCGCGGCCTGCCGATGCTGCTCGGGATGCACGTTGGCGACGAGGAGAAGGCCGACATGGTGGCGCTGTGGGCCCGGCACGCGCGTGCCGCCGGGCGCGCGCCGGAAGAGGTGGCGCGCGCGGCGCACGTGTCGGCGGGCGTCGCGCAGATCGCCGACCGGCGCACCGAAGCCGCGGAGATCCTGCGGAAGGCCATGCCCGGCTGGCTGCGCCAGGGCCTGGAGGCCCACGTCACGGTCGACGGTCGCGTCCGCGCCATGCGCGACCCCCTCGCCTACACGGACCTGCTCTGCCGCCTGCACCCCGTGGGGCCCCCGAAGCTCTGCGCGGACCGCCTGGCCGCCACGGCGGAACGCACGGGCATCACCCGCTTCGCCCTCCTGACCGAGGGCTCAGGCGACCTCCCCACCACGGAAGACAACATCCACCGCCTGGGCACAGAGGTCCTGCCACACCTGACGTAGCCGCTCGAAGCCGCCTCGTCAGCATGAGCGCCCCGAAGGGGCGCGGGAACCGCGCGAGCAACCCGCCCCCACCACCGCTCAAACGGCAAGGAGAACCCCCAAAAGAGGGGCCGCCGGGCCCCACCCGGCACACCCCGCACAAGGCGCCCCCGCCAGAAAGGGCTGCCGCTCCGGACCGAAACACCTCCCGCTGTACGGAGCGGCAGCGACTGGCCTCAGCAGTCCCGCAGTTCGGGCGACTGGTTCAGCAACTGGCCACGGATGGACGTGAACTTGGCCAGCCGGTCGTCCGCGGAGGCGTCCAGTGGGAACACCGCCACACGGTGGCAGTTCTGGAACGCCAGGCGGACCCCGAAGTGGCGCTGCAAGGCACCTCGAATCGCGTCACTCGCGAGCGCGCGCAGCAGTTGACCGCGCGCCTGCTCGTCCGGCGGCGGCGTCTGGTTGTCGGCGAACTCTCCGCCGTCGACCTTCAACTGGGCCACCAGGGAGCTGATCATCTCCCATGCGTAAGGCAGGGAGGTCCGGACGCAGTCGACGAAGGCGGCTTCGTCGACCTCGCCTCGCTCGGCCTGCTCCAACAGCGCCGGTGAGACGTCGAGCGACATGGGTTCTCCTCTCGCACCCCCAGGGAGCAGGGGTTTACGGACAGGGAAGGAGCTCGCATACGCAGCGTGCACGCGCGACGACCTCCTGCTTATACGGTAGGCAAGCACTCCGTGCCGCACCAGGAGATTGGGCGGATAACTGGCCAGGATCGAACGGGTCCATCGGTGGACAAGTGGTGCGTCCCACAGCGGCCCACCGTGCCGCTGGAGGCTCCCCGGGGGCACGGAATTCGCTGGACCACCTCGGGTCGAGTAGCGTTGCCGACCATGCGTCTCGTCATCGCCCGCTGCTCCGTGGACTACGCGGGCAGGCTCACCGCCCATCTCCCGTCGGCCCCCCGCCTGATCCTCGTCAAGGCGGACGGCAGCGTCTCCATTCACGCTGACGACCGGGCCTACAAGCCCCTCAACTGGATGTCCCCGCCGTGCACCCTCAAGGAGGGCACGGGCGACGACGCCGGGGTCTGGACCGTCATCAACAAGGCGGGCGAGAAGCTCATCATCACCATGGAGGAAGTGCTCCACGACTCCACGCACGAACTGGGCGTGGACCCCGGCCTCATCAAGGACGGCGTGGAAGCACACCTTCAGGAGCTGCTCGCCGATCGGATCGAGACACTGGGTGAGGGATATTCGCTGATCCGCCGCGAGTACATGACGGCGATCGGCCCGGTCGACATCCTGTGCCGCGACGGCGACGGCGGGACGGTCGCCGTGGAGATCAAACGCCGCGGCGAGATCGACGGCGTGGAGCAACTGACCCGCTACCTGGAGCTGTTGAACCGCGACCCGCACCTGGCGCCGGTGCGCGGCATCTTCGCCGCCCAGGAGATCAAGCCGCAGGCGCGGGTGCTCGCCACCGACCGCGGCATCGACTGCGCCGTCCTCGACTACGACGCGCTGCGCGGCATCGAGGACGACAAGCTGCGGCTGTTCTGACAGGAGTCGTACGGCGAGAGGGGGCGGGCCGCCATGGCCCGCCCCCTCTGTCATACGCGCTGCCGTACGCGCTGCCGTACGCGCTGCCGTCCCCGCGCGCTCAGGCCGACGGGGAATCCGGCGCCCCGTCCGGCGGCGAGCCGGTCACGACCGTCCGCGACGGCGGCGGGGCGCTCACCGAGTCCGTCGTGGCGGGCGGCGGCTCCGTCGTCGTGGGCGGCGGCGTCGTGGGCGGGCGCGTCGTGGGCGGCCGGGTCGTCGGCGGCCGCGTGGTGGGCGGGCGCGTCGTGGGCGGCCGGGTCGTCGGCGGCCGCGTGGTCGGCGGCCGGGTCGTGGGCGGACGCGTCGTCGGGCCGTCGCTGGGCCTGCCGGACGGCTTGCCGCTGGGCTTGCCCGAGGGGCTTCCGGTGCCGCCGCCACTGGGCGAGGGGCCCGCACCGCCCGCGGGGGGCGTCGGGTCGTCGGCGGTGCCGGGCACGCCGTCCCTGCCGGGGTCGGAGGGCGGCGGAGGCGTGCCGTCGCGGGGCTTGTCGGCGCCGATGCCGCCGCCGTCGTCGTCCGCGCTCGCCGACTGGTCCGTGCGCACCTTGTCGGAGGGCCGGTCGTCGCCGCCGGAGGTCGCCCCCAGCGTCACCACCGTGCCGAGCACGGCGACCAGCAGGGCGCCCGCACCGGCGGCGACCAGGTTGCGGCGCGTGCCCCGCAGGATGGCGCGGCGGCCCGGGGCGGGGCCCGCCGCCGGGACGATCCGCGGCGTCACGATGGTGTCCGGCTCCTGGGCCCGCGGCTGCGGCAGGGTGACCGCCTCGCTCGCCGCGGGCACCCCGCCGGGCGGCGACGCCGACTCCTCGTACCGCGCGTCGGGGACCTCCTCCCCCGCCGCCGTGCGCCCGCCGGGCAGGACGCCGCCCGAGCGGTCGGCGACCAGGGCGAGCGCCCTGCGGCCCGCGATCATGCCGCGCTTGTCGGCGAGCGCGCCGCGCAGGCCGATGGAGGCCTCCAGTTCGGCGCGGGCCCGGTCGAGACGGCCGCCGCACAGCGCGAGGACGCCCAGCTCGTGGTGGAAGTACGCCTCCTCGCCGACCTCTCCGGAGGTGCGCGCCGCCTCCTGGCCCGCGCGCAGCGCCCGCTCCCAGGCGCCCCAGTCGAGCCCGGCGGCGAAGGCGGGCGCGACCGTGCGGGCGAGCAGCACCGCGGCGGACGGGTCACCGCCGCCCGGGGTGCCGCTGCCCGCGGCGACCAGGGCGGTGAGCGCCGCGAGGATCGCGTCGGACTCGGCGGCGACCCGCTCGGGGCCGACCGAGGGGTGCCCGGACCACCAGGCGTAGTGCTGGGCGGCGGCCTGCGCGGTCGCCGTGGCGTCGGCGGCGTACCCGGCGGCCTCCAGCTGGGTGCGCACCCCGGCGGCGAGGCGGTAGTGGCCGCCCGCCGGGGTGACGAGGGCGCAGTCGACCAGCTCGGCGAGGGCCGCGTCGGCGTGGGTGTCGCCGACGAGGGCGGGCAGGTGCGCCGGGTGCGGCAGGGTGCCGCCGAGGGCGACGGCGAACCGCAGCGCGGCGCGCGCGGACTCGCTCAGGCGGGAGGCGAGCAGGGCCGCGGGCGCGGCGCCGTCCGCGAGCGTCGGCAGCGGCACGTCGGGGACGCCCGCGGCGTCGAGGGACGGGGCGCCGTCGTGGCCGTACTCGTCGAAGGCGCCGGGGTCGGTGCGCAGCCGGTCGCGCTGCCGCAGCAGGGCACCGGCCTGCACGAAGCGCAGCGGCAGTCCCTCGGACTCGAACCACAGGTCGCCCGCCCAGTCGGCCTCGTCGTCGGCGAGGACGCGGCCGACGACGCGCTCCAGGAGTTCCAGGCCGCCGCCGCGGCCGAGCCCGCCGAGGAAGACCTCTTCGAGGTGGGACTCGCGGGCGGGGGCGGCGACGTCGGGCGTGGTGGCGACGAGGAAGGCGCACTCGGGCGTGGCGTCGAGGAGTTCCTCCAGGGCGGCGCCGCCGAATTCGAGGTCGTCGAGGACGACGACGGCGCCGATCTCGCCGACGAGTTCGTGCAGCAGGGCGCGGTCGGGGCGGTGCCGGGGCGCCTCGTAGACGGCGGTGAACAGGTCGTACAGCAGGTCCTGGGCGGTGCGCTGGCAGCCGGAGAGGCGGACCACGCCGTCGGGGGCGAGGTCCGCGCAGTCCTCGGCGACGGCGTCGAGCAGCGTGGAGCGGCCGGAGCCCGCGGGTCCGGTGAGGCGCACGGAGCGGCCGCGGGCCAGGAGGCGGACCAGGCGCTCGCGCTCCTCCTGCCGTTCGAGCAGCGGCAGGCGGGGCAGGGCGGGGCCCGGGGGCACGGGCGGCAGGGCGGCGCGGTGGCGCTCGGCGCGCTGGGCCGCGGTGTACTTGCGGGGGCGGCCGGGCTGCTCGCCGGGGGGACAGGGCTCGATCTCGCTGCCGTCGACGGGGTTGACGGTGAGCAGGTGCTCCCCGGCGACGAGCTGCGTGACGCGCACGGGTACGGGGGCGGGGCCGGTGTGCCCGAGGACCGTCTGGCCGAGGGCGGTCTGGCCGGGGGCGGTGTGTCCCAGGGCGGTGTGGCCCAGGGCCGTCGCGGCGGGGCCTTCGCCGCCGGGCGGGCCGTGGGTGGCGGGGTCCGGTATGCCCCCGTCGGGCAGGGCGGCCTCGGGCGGGCCGGTCAGGTCGGCCTCCGGTGTCCCCGCGTCCGGCGGCGGGGTGTCCCGGGGCGTGCCGTCGTGGTGGTCGCGGCCACCGGGGCCGACGGCTTCGGGGCCGTGCTCCTCCGGTCCGCGGTGTGTCGGGTCCATGTCCCAGCCCCCCAGATGCGTCGTGTGCGTAGCCCCCTCCGGCCGTGGGCACACCGCGCTGTCCGCTCTGGTCCGGTGCCCCCGTTCGGGTTCTCCATCGGCGGGCGACCGAACCCTAAACCGTCCTCAGTATCCATGCGGAAGCCGGGGTACCGCCCAGCCCGAGACGTCACAGTCTCGTGAGAATTGCGCGCCAGATACCGTCCCGTACCGCTTGTCCGCGCCTGCCCCCCGCGTCAGCCCCGTACGCCGGTGAGCCCGCGTGCCGACTCCGCACGCCCGTCCCGCACGTCACCGTCGTACGTCACCTTCGTGCGCCGACGCCGTGCCGGGCTGCCGCGCGGACGTGACCCGCGCGTGCGCCGGGCGGGCGTGTCCGTCAGACGCGCGGAAGCGTTTCGACGCCGATGCCGCCTTCGATGGCGAGGATGCGGTGCAGCCGGGTGGCCACGAGCAGGCGCTGCATCTGCGGGGGTACGCCGCGCAGGACGAGCCTGCGGCCGCAGCGTCCGGCGCGGCGGTGGGCGCCCATGATGACGCCGAGTCCCGTGGCGTCCCACGAGTCGAGTTCGGACAGGTCGAGCACCAGGTCACCGGCGCCGTCGTCGACGGCCGAGTGCAGGACCGTGCGGGCGTCCGCCGCGCTGCGTACGTCGAGGCGTCCCCCGACGACGAGCTGGGCCTGGTCGCCCCTGATGTGCATATGCTCTCCCCGAGAGTGCCGTGGTGCCGTTGTGCGTGTTCCGGCCGTGTCGTCCGTGCTGTGCGCGTCTCCTGTGACGCCCGTGTCACAAGGCGTGTCCGTATGTCACAGCAACTGACTGCGACGCGGGCGGGGAAGTTGCCGTCTGTAAGCGAACCGATACCGAATTCACTCCGAGGGGTGACCCAGGGCGTGACAGCACGTCAGTGACGTACCCCGCGAGGTCCGTTCCGCCCGGCGTGGCGGCCGGGCGGGACGTGTCGCGCGTCAGTGCTTGTAGAACCCCTGCCCGCTCTTGCGCCCGATGTCACCGGCGTCGACCATCCGGCGCATCACCTCGGGGACGGCGAACTTCTCGTCCTTGGACTCCGCGTAGATGTTGTCGGTGGCGTGCAGCAGGATGTCGACGCCCGTGAGGTCGGCGGTGGCGAGCGGGCCCATGGCGTGGCCGAAGCCGAGCTTGCAGGCGGTGTCGATGTCCTCGGCGGTCGCGACGCCCGACTCGTAGAGCTTGGCGGCCTCGACGACGAGGGCGGTGATGAGGCGGGTGGTCACGAAGCCCGCGACGTCGCGGTTGACGACGACGCAGGTCTTGCCGACGGACTCGGCGAACTCCCGCGTGGTGGCGAGGGTTTCGTCGCTGGTCTTGTGGCCGCGCACCAGCTCGCACAGCTGCATCATGGGCACCGGCGAGAAGAAGTGGGCGCCGACGACGCGCTCCGGGCGCTCCGTGACGGCCGCGATCTTGGTGATCGGGATGGCGGAGGTGTTGGAGGCGAGCACGGTCTCGTCGCGCACGAGCTTGTCGAGCGCCCGGAAGATCTCGTGCTTGACGTCCAGCTTCTCGAAGACGGCCTCGACGACGATGTCCGCGTCGGCGGCGGCGTCCAGGTCGGTGGTGGTCGTGATGCGGCCGAGGGCGGCCTCCGCGTCGGCGGCGTCGAGCTTGCCCTTGCTCACGAACTTCTCGTACGAGGCCTTGATCCCGTCCGTGCCCCGGGTCAGCGCGGCGTCGGTGACGTCGCGCAGGACCACGTCCCAGCCCGCCTGGGCGGAGACCTGGGCGATGCCGGACCCCATGAGTCCGGCTCCGATGACGGCGAGCTTTCGTGCCACGTTACGACTCCCCTTGCCTGGCGTATGACGGAGCGCTTACACGCTGTTTACGTTTCGCTCTGTATGCGGACACTAGCGGCCAAGAGCGGCCCTGTGTCGCCGAAGAGACGCACGCCACGTACCGTTTGACGGACATCACACCGCGGCCGCCCGCGCGGGGTCATCAGGCCTCGCGGACGCCGTAGTTGAGGACCCGTTCGCTCAGCAGCTCCTCCAGCTCGTCGAGGAGGACGAGGGCCTCGCGGGAGACGTCGGCGGGGTCGCGGCGCTCCATCATCTCGGCGCCGATCCAGGCCATGACGGTGGCGTGCGCCCAGCTGAGCTGCCCGGCGACGAGGTCGGGCAGACGGCCCGCGCCGGGGGCGGCCTCGGCGCGCAGCGTGTCGACCAGGTCCTGAAGGCTCTCCTGCTGGATGGCCCAGAGCCGGGAGCGCAGGGCGGCGGAGTCGGTGATGACCCGCATGAAGTCGGCGTACCCCGCGAAGAGCCCCACGGTGGGTGAGACGCCCTCGACGAGCGCGCGCAGCTCGCGCAGGACGGCGTCGGCGGCCGACTCCCCCACGCGCCGCCCGCGCACCCAGCGCGACAGCCGGTCGATCATGTCCACGCCCCGGTCGAGGAACAGGTCCTCCTTCGCGGGGAAGTAGTTGTAGACCGTGTTCACGGACACGTCCGCGGCGTCCGCGACGTCGGCCACGGTCACCGCCGCGAAGCCGTGCTCCAGGAACAGGCCCGTCGCGATGTCCGAGATCCGCTGCCTGGTCTGCCGTTTCTTGCGCTCCCTGAGCCCCTCAGCCATGGGCCCATCCTAGGCGGCGCCCTGGAGCCCATGAAGAATTGGGGCCACACCAAAACTTTGTGGCATTGCAAAATTTCAGTGACTCTGTTTTTGTGGTCGGCATGGCAATCATCAGTACGGCCGGGCTCGCCCGGACCTTCGCCACCAAGAGCGGCCCCGTGGAGGCCGTGCGCGGCATCGACCTGACCGTGGAGCCCGGCGAGATCCTGGGCTTCCTCGGGCCCAACGGCGCGGGCAAGACCACCACCCTGCGGATGCTCACCACCCTGCTGCCGCCCACCGGCGGCGCCACCACGGTCGCGGGCCACGACCTGCTGGGCGACCCGGCGGGCGTCCGCCGCGAGATCGGGTACGTGGCCCAGTCGGGCGGCGTCGACCCGCAGGAGACCGTCCACGACGAACTCCTCGTCCAGGGGCGGCTCTACGGCCTGACCAGGGCGCGCGCCGCCGAGCGCGCCGAGGAGCTGGCGGCCGACCTCGACCTGGCCCCGCTGCTCGGGCGCCGCACCGCCGCGCTCTCCGGCGGCCAGCGGCGCCGCCTGGACATCGCGCTCGGGCTCACCCACCGCCCCAAGGTCCTGTTCCTCGACGAGCCCACCACCGGCCTCGACCCCGCGAGCCGGGCCGACCTGTGGCAGCTGGTGCGCGCGCTGCGCGACCGGCACGGCACCACGGTGTTCCTCACCACGCACTACCTGGACGAGGCCGACGCCCTCGCCGACCGGATCGTCGTCGTCGACGGCGGCGTGGTCGCCGCCGACGGCACCCCGGCCGCGCTCAAGGAGCGGTACGCCGGGTCGCCCGACGCCACGCTCCAGGACGCCTTCCTCGCCGTCACCGGCCGCGGCCCGGCCCCCGCCGACACCGCCCCCGTGGCCGTCTAGCCCCGCCGCCCCCGCCACCAGCCCTTCCCGCACCCCGGACAGGACCCGCCATGCTCCTCCAGCACACCGCCCTGCTGTTCCGGCGCTACGCCCGGCAAACGCTGCGCTCCAAGTTCCAGATGCTCTTCGGCGCCCTGATGCCGCTGCTCTACCTGCTCTTCTTCGGCCCGCTGCTCACCGACCTGCCGCTGTCCTCGCGCGGCGACTCCTGGCAGGTGCTCGTGCCGGGGCTGCTGCTCCAGCTGAGCCTGTTCGGGGCGTCGTACAGCGGCTTCGCGATCATCCTGGAGAAGAACTGGGGGGTCGTGGAGCGGATGCGCGTGACGCCGGTCAGCAGGCTCGCCCTGATGCTCGGCCGACTGCTGCGCGACGCCGCGCTCTTCGTCTTCCAGGCGGTGCTGCTCGTGCTCGCCGCCCTGGTGATGGGGCTGCGCGCGCCGCTCGGCGGGATCCTCATCGGCTTCGCGTTCGTGGCGCTGCTCAGCTTCGCGCTGGCCTCGCTGTCGTACGCGCTCGCCCTGAAGGTGCCCACGCCGCAGGGGTTCGGACCGATGGTCAACGCGCTCGTCATGCCGTCGATGCTGCTGTCCGGCCTGATGCTGCCGATGGCCCTGGGGCCGAAGTGGCTGGACGTCCTGTCGCACCTGACGCCGTTCCGCTACCTGGTGGACGCGGTCCGCGACGCGTACGTCGGCGAGTACGCGACGGCGCACATGCTGTACGGCGGCCTGGTCGCCGTCGGCTTCGCGGTGGCCGCGGTGGCCGTCGGCACGCGGGTCGTGCGGACGGCCGGGACCTAGCCCCGGCGCCGCCCTGGCTACGCTGGCCGTATGGTCAATCTGACGCGCATCTACACCCGTACCGGCGACCAGGGCACCACCGCGCTCGGCGACATGAGCAGGACCGCCAAGACCGACCTCAGGATCGCCGCGTACGCCGACGCCAACGAGGCCAACGCCGTCATCGGCACGGCCATCGCCCTCGGCGGCCTCGACCAGGAGGTCGTCCAGGTGCTCACCCGGGTCCAGAACGACCTGTTCGACGTCGGCGCCGACCTGTCGACCCCCGTCGTCGAGAACCCCGCGTACCCGCCGCTGCGCGTCGAGCAGTTCTACGTCGACAAGCTGGAGGCGGACTGCGACCGGTTCAACGAGCGCCTGGAGAAGCTGCGCAGCTTCATCCTGCCGGGCGGTACGCCGGGCGCGGCGCTGCTGCACCAGGCGTGCACGGTGGTGCGGCGGGCCGAGCGGTCCACGTGGGCGGCCCTGGAGGCGCACGGCGAGACGATGAACCCGCTCACCGCCACCTACCTCAACCGCCTCTCCGACCTCCTGTTCATCCTCGCGAGGACGGCGAACAAGGAGGTCGGGGACGTGCTGTGGGTGCCCGGCGGGGAGCGCTAGCCGACCTTGGTGAGGTCCCGCGGCCGCTCGTCGGGGCCCGGCGCCGGGGCCCGCTTGGGGAACAGCGTGTAGCTCAGCGCGATCAGGCCGTGGATCCCGGCGGCCCGCCAGGCCGTCCACATCCACGCCTTGAGCGACGAGGTGCGACCCGGGTCGTCGACGTACCACATGGCGGCCAGGAGCAGCCCGCTCGCGACGGCCGCCGCCACCACGGTGCCCAGCCAGACCTTGGCCTCGTGCAGCGCCCGGGCCCTGCCGTAGCGCGGCGGGCGGGGCACCGGCGTGCCGTTGAAGCGGTGCGCGGCGTGGCCGTCGAGCCACTTCACGGTGCGGTGGCCGTGGCCCACGGTGTAGCCGATGTACAGCGCGGCCAGGCCGTGCTTCCAGCTCGGGTCCGCGCCGTTCTTCAGGTCGAGCGCGGTCACCACCAGCAGCACCAGTTCAAGCAGCGGCTCGCACAGCAGGATCGCGATGCCGAGGCGCGGCATCCGCAGCAGGTAGCGGGTGGCGAGGCCCGCGGCCAGCAGGACCCAGAAGCCCACCTCGCAGACGATGATCAACGTGACGATCACGGCTCGTTCCTCCCGGACGTGCTGGCTGTCTCCCTCACCCCTCCAGGCTCGCGGCCGGGCGGGCGCGGATCGTCGTCGCCAGTGACGAAGTGCCGCTGCATCCTTCGATGTACCCGGACGTCACCCGGCATAGGGAGGCCCCGGCGCCGGATGCCGTGTTGGATGGAGTCATGCCGCTGCCCCTCGCCCGCCCCGACGTCGTGGACGTGCGCATCGCGTTCGCCAGTCTGACCAGCGGCGTCGTGCTGTGGGCGCTCGGGCTGCACATGCAGATGGACCGGCCGCTCGGCAGCGGGTGGGTGCTGCTGCCGCTGGGCGTCATGGCGGCCCTGGAACTGCTGCGCCGCACGGCACCGCAGTGCGCCCTGACGCTCGGCACCCTGGCGCTGGTCGCCGACCAGTTCACGCCGGGGAACCTGGCGACGGTCGTGATGTTCACCGACCTCGTGTACGCGGCCGTCCTGTACGGCACGCCCGCCGCCGCCCGGCGCATCCCGGTCACCACCGGGCTGATCACGGTGGCGGTGACCATCGGCTTCCTGGCCTGGTTCCGCGAGCCGGAGGCGCTGCTCGTCGGCGCGGTCACCGCGCTGGTGTCGTTCACGCCCGCGACGACCGGCGCGATCGTGCGCAACCACCGGGAGGCGGCCGAGATGGCCCGGCTGCGCGCCGAGCAGACGGCGCTGCTCGCCGAGAAGGACCGCGCCCAGGCCGTCACCGCCGAGCGCGCCCGCATGGCCCGCGAGCTGCACGACATGGTCGCCAACCACCTCTCGGCGATCGCCATCCACTCCACGGCCGCGCTGTCCCTGGACGACCCGAAGACCACGCGGGACGCGCTCACCGTCATCCGCGAGAACAGCGTGGAGGGCCTGGCCGAGATGCGCCGCCTCATCGGCATCCTGCGCGACTCCAGCGGCGACCGGGACGCCGAGCCCGCGGCCGCGCCCACCCTGGACGGCCTCGGCGCGCTGGTGCGCGGCGCCCGTACCAACGGCCTCGACGTCCAGCTCGACGACGCCCGCGCCGAGGACGCCGAGCCGCTGCCCGCGCCGGTGGAGCTGGCCGCGTACCGCATCGTGCAGGAGTCCCTGACCAACGCCCTCAAGCACGCCCCGCCGGGACGCGTCACCGTGGCCCTCACCCAGCGGCCGGGCGCCCTGCACGTGCGCGTCACCAGTCCGTACGGGGACACGCCGGGGCCGCGCGCGCCGGGCTCCGGCGCCGGGCTCGTCGGCATGCGGGAGCGGGCGGCGCTGCTCGGCGGCACGTTCGAGGCGGGCCCCGAGGCCGACCCCGACGCCCCCGGCGGCAAGGTGTGGCACGTACACGCCCGGCTGCCCATCGACCCCGCAGACAGAGGAGTCACCGAATGATCCGCGTGCTCGTCGCCGAGGACCAGTCCGCCGTACGGGCCGGGCTGGTCCTGATCCTGCGCAGCGCGCCCGACATCGAAGTCGTCGGCGAGGCCGAGGACGGCGAGCGGGCCGTGGCGCTGGCCCGGGAGCTGCGGCCCGACCTGGTCCTGATGGACGTGCAGATGCCGCGCCTCGACGGCGTCTCGGCGACCCGGCAGGTCGTCGCGGAGGGCCTGGCGGACGTGCTCGTCCTGACGACGTTCGACCTCGACGAGTACGTCTTCGGGGCGCTGCGCGCGGGCGCCTCAGGATTCCTGCTGAAGAACACGGAGGCGCGGGCGCTGATCGAGGCGGTGCGCACGGTGGCGCGCGGCGAGGGCCTGATCGCGCCCGCCGTCACGCGGCGGCTGATCGCCGAGTTCGCGGCGCCGCGCCGGGTGCCGCGCGAGGGCAGCACGGCGGATCCGGCGGTCCTCGACGCGCTGACGCGGCGCGAGCGGGAGGTCCTCTCCTGCCTGGGAGAGGGTCTCTCCAACGCGGAGATCGCCCAGCGGCTCGACATGGCGGAGGCCACGGTGAAGACCCATGTGAGCCGCCTCCTGGGCAAGTTGGACCTGCGCAGCCGGGTCCAGGCGGCGGTGCTGGCGCAGGAGCTCGGGGTGTAGTCGCCCTTCGGGCCCGTCCTCGAACGCCGGACGGGCTCTGCCCACTCACCGCCGTCTTCGGCTATTGGTCCAGACCCTTGACCGATGGTCCAGACCTTTCTATTCTCGCGGCACTGCGGTGGGCACACGAGCTGTACACGACAAACACACCGTGCTCACGGGCGTCGCAGGGTTCCACCGGTTCCATCACCCCCACCGGGACTAACCCAGGAGCACTCCTTGCGCGTCACACTCCCCTCCAGACATCGCCTGACAGCGGGACTCACCACCCTGATCCTGCCGTTCGCCACACTCGTCGCGCTCTCGGGAAGCGCCGAGGCCCAGCCGGACGCCGCCCCCAAGGCCGCCGCGAACGCCACGGCCACCTACGAGAAGACCCAGGACTGGGGCACCGGCTTCACCGGCAAGTGGACGATCAAGAACACCGGCAGCGCCGCGATCAACAGCTGGGCCGTCGAGTGGGACTTCCCCTCCGGCACCCGCGTCACCTCCGGCTGGGACGCCACCATCACCAACAGCGGCAACCACTGGACCGCCAAGAACCTCGGCTGGAACGGCTCGATCGCCCCCGGCGCCACCGTCTCCTTCGGGTTCAACGGCTCCGGCGACGGCAACCCCACGGGCTGCAAGCTCAACGGGGAGAGCTGCGACGGCGGTGGCCAGCCCGGCGACGCCCCGCCTTCCGCGCCCGGCACCCCGACCGCGTCCGACATCACCAACACCTCGGTGAAACTGGACTGGAAGGCCGCGACCGACGACAAGGGCATCAAGAACTACGACGTGCTGCGCGACGGCGCCAAGGTCGCCACCGTCACCGGCACCTCGTACGCCGACTCCGGTCTGACCGCGGGCACCGACTACTCCTACAGCGTCCAGGCCCGTGACACCGCCGACCAGACCGGCCCGGTCAGCCCCTCCGTCAAGGTCCGCACCACCGGCGGCGGCAACCCCGACCCGGGCGCCAAGGTGAAGATGGGCTACTTCACCAACTGGGGCATCTACCAGCGGAACTACAACGTCAAGAACATCGTGACGTCCGGCTCCGCCGAGAAGATCACCCACATCAACTACGCCTTCGGCAACGTCCAGGGCGGCAAGTGCACCATCGGTGACGCCTACGCCGACTACGACAAGGCCGTCCCGGCCGACCAGTCGGTGGACGGCGTCGGCGACACCTGGGACCAGCCGCTGCGCGGCAACTTCAACCAGCTGCGCAAGCTGAAGGCCAAGTACCCGCACATCAAGGTCCTCTACTCGTTCGGCGGCTGGACCTGGTCCGGCGGCTTCACCGACGCCATGAAGAACCCGGCCGCGTTCGCCGACTCCTGCTACAAGCTGGTCGAAGACCCGCGCTGGGCCGATGTCTTCGACGGCATCGACCTGGACTGGGAGTACCCCAACGCCTGCGGCCTGACCTGTGACACCTCCGGCCCGGCCGTCATGAAGAACATGATGCAGGCCTTCCGCGCCAGGTTCGGCCCGAGCAACCTCGTCACCGCCGCGATCACCGCCGACGGCTCCCCCGGCGGCAAGATCGACGCCGCGGACTACGGCGGCGCCGCGGAGTACACCGACTGGTACAACGTGATGACGTACGACTTCTTCGGCGCCTGGGACGAGAAGGGCCCGACGGCCCCGCACTCCCCGCTGACGGACTACCCGGGCATCCCCAAGGAGGGCTTCAACTCCGCGGCCGCGATCAACAAGCTCAAGGCCAAGGGCGTCCCCGCCAAGAAGCTGCTGCTCGGCATCGGCTTCTACGGCCGCGGCTGGACCGGCGTCACGCAGAAGGAGCCGGGCGGCACCGCCACCGGGCCCGCCGCGGGCACCTACGAGAAGGGCTTCGAGGACTACAAGGTCCTCAAGAACTCCTGCCCGTCCAACGGCACCGTCGGCGGCACCGGCTACGCCCACTGCGGCACCAACTGGTGGGCGTACGACACCCCCGCGACCATCCGCGCCAAGATGGCCTGGGCCAAGCAGCAGGGCCTCGGCGGCGCGTTCTTCTGGGAGTTCACCGGTGACACCGCGAACGGCGAACTGGTCACCGCGATCCACGAGGGCCTGAAGTAACCCCTCCCTAAACCGGGCCGGGGAGACAGGAACGCCCCCTGTCTCCTCGGCCCTTTTCTGGCGTGGGCGCCCCGCGCGGCGTGATCGGCGCTCCGCGCCTCGTCCTCAAACGCCGGACGGGCTGGAACTCTGCCGCACCGGCAGCGCCCCCGCGAGGGCTAGGCCACGTTCACGCGTTGGCCGGGCGGCGCCGCCTCCAGCCACGCCAGGAAACCCGTCAGCGCGTCCTCGCTCATCGCCAGCTCCAGGCGGACCCCGCGGTGCAGACACCCGAGGACCACGGCGTCGGAGAGCAGCGCCAGCTCCTCCTCGCCGTCCGGGGCACGCCGGTCGACGACCTCGATGGACGCCCGCTCAAGGACCCGCCGGGGCCGCGGCGCGTACGAGAAGACCCGGAACCACTCCACGCGGTCCCCGTTGTACCGGGCCACCCCGTAGCTCCAGCCCTTGCCGGAGGTGTCCGGCGCCTGCTCGGGATCGGGCGCGGGCCAGCGCAGACTGCAGTCGAACGTGCCGCCGGACCGCTGGATCAGCCTGCGCCGCAGCCCGAAGACGAAGAGCCCCAGCAACACCAGCGCGATCAACGCAAGTCCGCACACGAGCAGAACGAGGATCATCGGCACCGACCTCCTCGTCTCACCACAGTCTCGACACGACTTCCCGACCCGGACCGAACTACCGCAACCGCACCACTACCGCACCCCGGAAAAGCACCCGCATCGCCACAGCCGCGACCCGGTCCGGAAGATTCCGGACCCGGCCGCGGCTGAGTCACGTTACGCCGCGCGCTGGGGTCAGCGCGCCGCCACCGCACGCAGTCGGACGTCGGCGCGCCGCTCGGCGGAGGCGTCCGCCTCCGCCTTGGCCCGCTCGAGCGCCCGCTCCGCACGCTGGACGTCGATCTCGTCGGACAGCTCGGCGATCTCGGCGAGCAACGACAGCTTGTTGTCCGCGAACGAGATGAATCCGCCGTGCACCGCGGCGACGACGGTGCCGCCGTCGCTCGTACGAATGGTCACCGGGCCCGACTCCAGCACACCGAGCAGCGGCTGGTGACCGGGCATGACGCCGATGTCGCCGGACGTGGTGCGCGCGACGACCAGGGTGGCCTCGCCGGACCAGACACTGCGGTCCGCGGCGACCAGCTCGACATGCAGCTCAGCAGCCAAGGGTGGCTCCTCGGGTCACCACCCGGCGGTTCAGCCGGGTGTTGGGTCAAATTCTAGTGGGCGTAGGGGAAGGGGCGGGACGCGGTCCCCCGCGAGGGGCCGCGCCCGCCCCTCCCCGGAGTCACGGGACTCAGGAAACGCCGAGTTCCTTCGCGTTGGCCTTGAGGTCGTCGAGGCCACCGCACATGAAGAACGCCTGCTCGGGGAAGTGGTCGTACTCGCCGTCGCAGATCGCGTTGAAGGCCGCGATCGACTCGTCCAGCGGGACGTCCGAACCGTCGACGCCGGTGAACTGCTTGGCGACGTGCGTGTTCTGCGACAGGAAGCGTTCCACGCGACGGGCGCGGGAGACGACCAGCTTGTCCTCCTCGCCCAGCTCGTCGATGCCGAGGATGGCGATGATGTCCTGGAGGTCCTTGTACTTCTGCAGGATGTTCTTGACGCGCATGGCGCAGTCGTAGTGGTCCTGCGCGATGTACCGCGGGTCCAGGATGCGGGACGTGGAGTCCAGCGGGTCCACGGCCGGGTAGATGCCCTTCTCGGAGATCGGACGGGAGAGCACCGTCGTCGCGTCGAGGTGGGCGAACGTGGTGGCCGGGGCCGGGTCGGTCAGGTCGTCCGCGGGGACGTAGATCGCCTGCATCGAGGTGATCGAGTGACCGCGGGTCGAGGTGATGCGCTCCTGGAGGAGACCCATCTCGTCGGCCAGGTTCGGCTGGTAGCCCACCGCGGAGGGCATGCGGCCGAGCAGGGTCGACACCTCGGAACCGGCCTGGGTGAAGCGGAAGATGTTGTCGATGAAGAACAGCACGTCCTGCTTCTGCACATCGCGGAAGTACTCCGCCATGGTCAGACCGGCCAGGGCCACGCGCAGACGCGTCCCCGGCGGCTCGTCCATCTGGCCGAAGACGAGCGCCGTCTTGTCGATGACGCCGGAGTCCGACATCTCCTCGATGAGGTCGTTGCCCTCACGGGTGCGCTCACCGACACCGGCGAACACGGAGACACCGTCGTGGTTGTTGGCGACGCGGTAGATCATCTCCTGGATGAGCACCGTCTTGCCGACACCGGCGCCACCGAACAGACCGATCTTTCCACCCTTGACGTACGGGGTGAGGAGGTCGATGACCTTGACGCCGGTCTCGAACATCTCGGTCTTCGACTCGAGCTCGTCGAAGTTCGGAGCCTTGCGGTGGATGGACCAGCGCTCGCCCGTGTACTTCTCGTCGACGTTCAGCACCTCACCGAGGGTGTTGAACACCTTGCCCTTGGTGAAGTCGCCGACCGGGACGGTGATGCCGTCGCCGGTGTCGGTGACCGGGGCCTGGCGGACCAGGCCGTCGGTGGGCTGCATGGAGATGGTGCGCACCAGGCCGTCGCCGAGGTGCTGGGCGACCTCGAGCGTCAGCGTCTTCTTGGCGCCGTCCTGGGCCGGGTCGGCGACCTCGACGTGCAGGGCGTTGTAGATGTCCGGCATCGCGTCGACGGGGAACTCCACGTCGACGACCGGGCCGATGACCCGGGCGACGCGGCCCGTGGCAACGGCCGTCTCAACAGTGGTCGTCATTACTTGTCACTCCCCGCGGTCGCGTCGGCCAGCGCGGACGCGCCACCAACGATCTCGCTGATTTCCTGGGTGATTTCGGCCTGGCGGGCCGCGTTGGCAAGCCGGGACAGGTTGTTGATCAGGTCCCCGGCGTTGTCGGTCGCCGACTTCATCGCGCGGCGCGTGGCGGCGTGCTTGGAGGCAGCCGACTGGAGCAGCGCGTTGTAGATGCGGCTCTCGACATAGCGCGGAAGGAGGGCGTCGAGGACGTCCTCCGCCGACGGCTCGAAGTCGAACAGCGGCAGGATCTCGCCCTTCGACGAGGACTCCTCCGCGACCTCTTCGAGGCTGAGCGGCAGCAGGCGGCTGTCGACGGCCGTCTGCGTCATCATCGAGACGAACTCGGTGTAGACGATGTGGAGTTCGTCCACACCGCCGTCGGCCGTGTCCTTCTCGATGGCCTCGATCAGCGGCCCGGCGACCGCCTTGGCGTCCGCGTACTCGGGCTGGTCGGTGAAGCCCGTCCACTGCTTCGCGATCTTGCGCTCGCGGAAGTTGTAGTGGGCGACACCGCGGCGGCCGACGATGTACGAGTCGACCTCCTTGCCCTCCGCCTCCAGGCGCGCGGTCAGCTGCTCCGCGGCCTTGATGGAGTTGGAGTTGAAGGCCCCGGCCAGACCGCGGTCGCTGGTCAGCAGGAGCACGGCGGCGCGCGTCGACGTCTCCGCCTCCGTCGTCAGCGGGTGCTTGGTGTTCGAGCCGGTGCCCACCGCCGTGACCGCGCGGGTGAGCTCGGTCGCGTACGGCGTGGAGGCCGCCACCTTGCGCTGCGCCTTGACGACGCGCGAGGCGGCGATCATCTCCATCGCCTTGGTGATCTTCTTGGTCGCCGAGACGGATCGGATGCGACGCTTGTAGACCCGGAGCTGAGCTCCCATGAGTCAGGTCCCTTCCTTACGTCACTTGGCGGCGGCCGGAGCGTCCTCGCCGAGAAGCTTGCCGTCCGAGGTCTCGAACTGCTTCTTGAACTCGGCGACGGCGTCACCGATGGCGGTGATGGTGTCGTCCGACATCTTGCCGCCCTCCTTGATGGAGGTGAGCAGGCCCTGCTCCTTGCGGTGCAGGTACTCAAGCAGCTCCTTCTCGAAGCGGCGGATGTCGGCGACGGGGACGTCGTCCATCTTGCCGGTGGTGCCGGCCCAGATGGAGACGACCTGGTCCTCGGTGGCCATCGGCTGGTACTGGGCCTGCTTCAGCAGCTCGACCATGCGCTGGCCGCGCTCCAGCTGCGCCTTCGAGGCGGCGTCCAGGTCGGAACCGAAGGCGGCGAACGCCTCCAGCTCGCGGAACTGGGCGAGGTCCACGCGCAGACGGCCCGACACCTGGCGGATCGCCTTGTGCTGCGCGGAACCACCGACTCGGGAGACGGAGATACCGACGTTCAGGGCGGGCCGCTGACCGGCGTTGAACAGGTCCGACTCCAGGAAGCACTGGCCGTCGGTGATGGAGATGACGTTGGTCGGGATGAACGCCGACACGTCGTTCGCCTTGGTCTCGACGATCGGCAGACCGGTCATCGAGCCCTTGCCCATCTCGTCGGAGAGCTTGGCGCAGCGCTCCAGGAGGCGGGAGTGCAGGTAGAAGACGTCACCCGGGTAGGCCTCGCGCCCCGGCGGGCGGCGGAGCAGCAGGGACACGGCGCGGTAGGCGTCGGCCTGCTTCGAGAGGTCGTCGAAGATGATGAGGACGTGCTTGCCCTCGTACATCCAGTGCTGGCCGATGGCCGAGCCGGTGTAGGGGGCCAGGTACTTGAAGCCCGCCGGGTCGGACGCCGGGGCGGCGACGATGGTCGTGTACTCCAGCGCGCCGGCCTCCTCCAGGGCGCCGCGCACGGACGCGATGGTGGAGCCCTTCTGGCCGATGGCGACGTAGATGCAGCGGACCTGCTTGTTCACGTCGCCCGAGCGCCAGTTGTCGCGCTGGTTGATGATCGTGTCGACGGCCAGGGCGGTCTTGCCGGTCTGGCGGTCACCGATGATCAGCTGGCGCTGGCCGCGGCCGATCGGGGTCATGGCGTCGACGGCCTTGTAGCCGGTCTCCATCGGCTCGTGCACCGACTTGCGCTGCATGACCGTGGGGGCCTGCAGTTCGAGGGCGCGGCGGCCGGACGTCTCGATGTCGCCGAGGCCGTCGATCGGGTTGCCGAGCGGGTCGACGACGCGGCCGAGGTAGCCCTCGCCCACCGCGACGGACAGGACCTCGCCGGTGCGCTGCACCGACTGGCCCTCCTCGATGCCGCTGAACTCACCGAGGATGATCGAACCGATCTCGCGCTCTTCGAGGTTCAGCGCCAGGGCGAGGGTGCCGTCCTCGAACTTCAGCAGTTCGTTGGCCATGGCCGAGGGCAGGCCCTCGACCTTCGCGATGCCATCGCCGGCCAGGGTGACCGTACCGACCTCCTCGCGCGAGGCCGCGTCCGGCTTGTACGCCTGGACAAAGTTCTCCAGCGCGTCCCGGATCTCCTCCGGCCGGATCGTGAGCTCCGCCATCTGGGTTCCCTGCTCTCCTTGTTGGGCCCGAAGTTTCACTTGGGGGGATGGGGACTCCCCCTGTAAGAGGTGAATCCTCTGCACGGCCCAACTCGGGCCGTTCGGTCTTGCTTGTTGAGTTACTAGCCCGCCATGCGGCGGTGCGCGTCCTCGATGCGGTCCGCGATGGAGCCGTTGATGACCTCGTCGCCCACCTGCACCCGGATCCCGCCCAGGACCTCGGGGTCCACGTCGAGGTTCAGGTGCATCTGCCGCCCGTAGATCCGGGCGAGTGACGCGCCGAGCCGCTCCTTCTGCTGGTCCGAGAGCGGTACGGCCGACGTCACGACGGCCACCATGCGCTCGCGGCGGTCCGCGGCCAGCTTGGAGAGGGACTCGAGTCCCGCTTCCAGGCTACGTCCCCGCGGCGCGGCCACAAGACGGGTGACCAGACGCTCCGTGGCGGCGTTCGCCCGGCCGCCGAGCAGGCCGCGCAGCAGCTCGCTCTTGGCGGCCGCGGTCGCGGCGCGGTCGGTGAGCGCGGCCCGCAGCTCCGTGCTCGACGCCACGATCCGCCCGAAGCGGAACAGCTCGTCCTCGACCGTGTCCAGCGCGCCCGACTTCTGCGCGGCGGTCAGGTCGGCGACGTCGGCCAGCTCCTCCAGGGCGTCCACCAGGTCGCGCGGGGCGGACCAGCGGGAGCGCACCATGCCCGCGACCAGGTCCGCGGTCTCGCCGCCGACCTTGCCGCCGAGCAGGCGCCCGGCGAGCTCGGCCTTGGCCTCCCCGGACTGCGCCGGGTCGGTGAGGACCCGACGCAGCGAGACCTCGCGGTCGAGCAGCGCGGTGACGGCGGCCAGCTCGTCCGCGAGCCGCTTCGCGTCGACCGCGGTGTTGTCCGTCAGCGCGTCGAGGCGCTCGCGCGCGGCCACCAGGGCCTCGCGGCTCGCTCCATGCGCTGTCATCGAGCCGCCTCGGCCTTCGTCGCCTTCGCGTCGAGCTCGTCGAGGAAGCGGTCGATGGTGCGGCTCTGGCGGGCGTGGTCCTCAAGGGACTCGCCGACCAGCTTGCCCGCCAGTTCGGTGGCCAGCTGGCCGACGTCCTGGCGCAGCGCCTGCGCGGCGGCCTTGCGGTCGGCCTCGATCTGGGCGTGACCGGCGGCGACGATCTCCTCGCGCTGCCGCTGGCCCTCGGCCCGCATCTCGGCGATGAGCTGGGCGCCCTGCTCCTGCGCCTCCTGGCGCAGCCGCGCGGCCTCGTGCCGGGCCTCGGCGAGCTGGGCCTTGTACTGCTCAAGGACGCTCTGGGCCTCGGTCTGGGCGGCCTCGGCCTTCTCGATACCGCCTTCGATCGCCTCCCGGCGCTCCTCGAGAACCTTGTTGATGTTCGGGAGGAGCTTCTTCCAGAAGAAGAAGAAAACGATGGCGAAGGCGATGGTGCCGACGAGCAGCTCGGGGCCCGGGGAATGAGCGGGTTCTGCTCCTCCCCCTCGGACGCCAGCTGTACCAGGTTGGCGATCACATCAGTGCCTTTCGTCGAACGGGGCTATTCGTCTGCGGCACTCAGGAGCCGTAGACGAACGGCATGACGATGCCGATGAGGGCGAGCGCCTCACAGAAGGCGAAACCGAGGATCTGGTTGGCACGGATCAGACCGGCGGCCTCGGGCTGGCGGGCGAGCGCCTCGGTGCCCTTACCGAAGACGATGCCGACGCCGATGCCGGGGCCGATGGCCGCGAGGCCGTAGCCGATGGAGCCGAGGGCCTTGATGTCACCCTGGAGGGCGGCGAGCTCAAGAGTCGCGGACATGCCGTTACTTCCTTCTCTTTCATGGACCGGTGGGGGTTGGCCACCGGGCGCTTGGGGGGAGTTGCAGGGGCTCAGTGGTGTTCGGCGACTGCGCCCTGGATGTACGAGCAGGCGAGGAGCACGAAGACGTACGCCTGGACGGCCTGCACGAAGAGTTCGAAGCCGATCATGGCGATGGTCATCACGAAGGAGACACCGGCCGCCGGGATCATCCAGCTGTTCAGCAGGTACCAGGAGGCGACGGTGAACATCACCAGCATCAGGTGACCGGCGAACATGTTGGCGAAGAGTCGCACCGCGTGCGTGAAGGGACGCACCAGGAGGTTCGAGAAGAACTCGATGAACGCGACGAGCCACTTGATCGGGCCGAGCGAGTTGTCGTAGCCGGTGATGTTCTTCCAGCCGCCGACGAAGCCGTGGCGCTTGAACGTCAGGGGCACCCAGACCAGGTAGACAATGCCCGCGAGGACGAACGGGTAGGCGATGACCGAGGAGACCGGGAACTGGGCCAGCGGAATGACCGACCAGATGTTCATCAGCCAGATGAAGAAGAACAGCGAGACCATCAGGGGGACGTACTTCTCGCCCTCCTTCTTGCCCATGGTCTCGTACACGATGCCGCGGCGGACGAAGTCGTAGCCCGCCTCACCGATCATCTGGAGCTTGCCCGGAACCAGCTTCGCCTTGCCGAAAGCGGCGTAGAAGAAGGTGACCACGAGCGCCGTGGTGATCAGGGCGAGCAGCATGACCTTGTTGAACTCGAACCCGCCGACCTCGAACATCGGCTTGAAGAGGAACGAGTGCAGGCCCGGAGCCGGGAAGCCACAGCCGTTGTCGGACATGATCCGACAGCTCCAGTCAAAGGCGAGCTCAGTTTGTTCAGCACTCACCGCGGGCTCCTTCGGCGTGAAGCATGGGTACGGCAACCTCGTTGTCGTGTCGGCGCGGCGCAGGGCCGCGGAACGGCACCGGACTGGTGTTTCGGACGTGGGGGCGGCTGTCAGGCATCGAGCCTCGCGATGATGCAGGCGTCAGCTCAGATGCCCGCGCCTGCAGTGCCGCAGTTGGCACCGGACGATAGCAGCATCTCGAACGGGCATTTATCCCGGCCCTACCTCTCACGTCGAAGACCCGGACTTCTCCGGCTTGTCACTCTTCTCGGAGGTGGCCGCGGGGGCGCGTTCAGGTTCAGGATCGACGTAGAAGATCTTGGCCTTCATGTGCGAGCGGGCCTGCGCCGCCATCCAGACGACGGTCGACACGGCGAGGGAGAGCGCGAAGACCTTCGGGTTGAACAAGGTCGTGTCCTTGAACAGCCCCATGAAGATGAGAAGGAGGAGCAACTGGGCGACGTAGAGCATCATGCCCATCGCCTGGAACAGTTGCGGAAGCGATTTTGCCGTCCGCTGCAGGACGACGAGACCGAGCCCCATGAAGGCGATGACCACCAGGGTGCCGACGACCGCGCCGAGGGCTCCCTTGCCACCGGAGACCACGCCACTGACCACGGCGATGATCGCGCCGGTGGCAGCGGCGGGCACGGCGGACTCCAGGAGAGTCCGGGTGTCTTGAGACGGCATGGCGGCAACTCCGCTAACTGATGGGGGCAGGGTGTCGTCATGGACGAGCGTAGACCCGAGCCGGGCGAGGCCCTGAGGCCAAGAGACCGTCGCACTACGGTCCTTCGGCGGTGTCGCCGGGTCTCGTGAACCGTATCACAAACTATTTGATGAGGTCTTTACCTGTCCGGTGTGCTCGCTGTCACACATGAGAGTTAATCCGCGCGTCTGTGCATGCGCGCGGGCAACTCGTCTGGTATTGGGCGGGTTTGCCGCCCGGCGTCAACGCGACGAACCGGCCTTGCGCCAATCCTGGAAGCGCGAGCGGGTGCCGATCGCCGTCGCGCCGTTGACGCCCGCGCCGACCGCGGCCCGCGCCACGCCTTCCCGCTCCTCCCCGCCGTCCCCGCGGTGCCCGTCGCCTCCGCCGTCCCCGCGCCCTCAGCCGCCTCAGCCGCCCCGGACGCCTCGGTGGCCACGCGTTCCTCGTACGAGGTGTCGGCGGGCCCGGCAGCGGCCGCCTCGGCCGCCAGGGCCGCCTTCCTGCGGCGGTAGCGCGGCGGTACGAAGCCCTCGGCCCAGCCGGGCGTGTGCGGCGTGAACCGGGGCAGCAGGAGCAGGACCAGACCGACCGCGCTGAGCGCGACGATCATCAGCAGGATCCACATGTTCGTCGAGTGCACCGAGTACGCGACGGTGCCGAAGGCGATCAGCGCCGACCAGAAGTACATGATCAGCACGGCCCGGCTGTGCGAGTGGCCGACCTCAAGGAGCCGGTGGTGCAGGTGCCCGCGGTCCGCGGCGAACGGGGACTGGCCCTTCCAGGTGCGGCGCACGATGGCGAGCACCAGGTCCGCGAACGGGATCGCGATGATCGTCAGCGGCATCAGCAGCGGGATGAAGACCGGGAGCATCGCGTGCGTCGCGTCGCGGGAGCTGCCGCCGAGGTTCAGCTTCATGGCGTCCGGGTCGACCTGCCCGGTGATGGAGATGGCACCGGCGGCGAGCACCAGGCCGATCAGCATGGACCCCGAGTCGCCCATGAAGATCCGGGCCGGGTGCATGTTGTGCGGCAGGAAGCCCAGGCACATGCCCATGAGGATGGCCGCGAAGAGCGTGGCCGGGGCGGCGGCCTCGATCCCGTACCCGTACCAGATCCGGTAGGCGTACATGAAGAACGCCGCGGCGGCGATGCACACCATGCCCGCCGCGAGGCCGTCGAGGCCGTCGACGAAGTTGACGGCGTTGATGGTGATGACCACCAGGGCGACGGTCAGGAGGGTGCCCTGCCACTGGGTCAGCGAGACCGTGCCGTAGCCCGGGACGGGCAGCCACAGGATGGTCAGGCCCTGGACGACCATGACGCCCGCGGCGATCATCTGGCCGCCGAGCTTGATCAGCGCGTCGATCTCGAACTTGTCGTCCAGGACGCCGATGAGCCAGATCAGGGCGGCGCCGGAGAGCAGCGCGCGCGGCTCGTTCGACTTCGTGAACACCTCGTTGAGATTGGGCAGGTGGTCGGCGACCAGGAGGCCCGCGCAGAGGCCGAAGAACATCGCGATACCGCCGAGCCGGGGCGTCGGCTCCCGGTGCACGTCGCGTGCGCGGATCTCCGGCATGGCACCGGCCACGATCGCGAACTTCCGCACCGGGCCGGTCAGCAGATAGGTCACCGCGGCCGTGATGCAGAGCGTCAGCAGATATTCACGCACGGGCTTCCCCACAGGTATCGCTGGCCATCTCAGCCTCACACCCTAGCTTCGCGTGCATAAGGTTGGGGACGCCTGGGTAGCGAGGATCGTTGCACAAGACCGCTACAGCGGCGCGATCTCGGCCGTCCCGCCGACGGGATACGGCGGAAAACCACCCGCGAGGTCCGTCACCTGGTCGCGCACCGTGTCCTCCTCCCGGACCGCCGCCGCGAACAGCGCCGCGATCCGCGCCATCTCCGCCTCCCGCATGCCCTGCGTGGTGACCGCCGCCGTGCCGAGTCTCAGCCCCCGCCCGTCGCCGTGCGGCAGCGCGCACGTGTCGAGCACCAGGCCCGCCGCGGCCAGCCGCCCCCGCGCCTCCCGCGCGGTCACCCCGTGCGGCGCGGGGTCGGCGAGGATCAGGTGCGTGTCCGTGCCGCCGGTGCTGATGCCGAAGCCCTCGGCGGCCAGCGCGTCCGCGAGCACCCGCGCGTTGGCGACGACCTGGTGCGCGTACGCGGTGAAGGCGGGCGTCGCCGCCTCGCCGAACGCCACCGCCTTCGCCGCGATCGTGTGCATCTGCGCGCCCCCTGGGTGAACGGGAACACCGCCCGGTCGACGCGCTCGGCCAGTTCGGCGCCGCACAGGACGAGGCCGCCGCGCGGGCCCCGCAGCACCTTGTGCGTGGTGCCGCAGACCACGTCCGCGTACGGCACCGGGTTGGGCGCCGCGCCGCCCGCGACCAGGCCGAGGGGGTGGGCGGCGTCGGCGATCAGATGGGCGCCCACGTCGTCGGCCACGGCCCGGAACGCCGCGTAGTCGATGTGCCGGGGATAGGCGATGGAACCGCACACGATCGCCTTCGGACGGTGGGCCCGCGCCAGGTCCCGCACCTGGTCGTAGTCGATGAGCCCGGTCTCCGGGTCGAGGCCGTAGCCGACGAAGTCGAACCAGCGGCCGGAGAAGTTCGCCGGTGACCCGTGCGTGAGGTGGCCGCCGTGGGTCAGGCCCATCGCGAGGACCGTGTCGCCCGGGCGCAGCAGCGCGGCGTACGTCGCGAGCACCGCGGCGGAGCCGGAGTGCGGCTGCACGTTCGCGTGCTCGGCGCCGAACAGGGCCTTCGCGCGGTCCGTGGCGATCCGCTCGGCGACGTCCACGAACTCGCAGCCGCCGTGGTGGCGGGCGCCGGGGTAGCCCTCGGCGTACTTGTTCGCCAGGGGGAGCCCAGGGCCGTGAGGACCGCGCCGGACGTGAAGTTCTCGGCGGCGATCAGCTGGAGGGAGGTCGACTGGCGCGTGGCCTCGCCGAGCAGGACCTCGGCCAGCTCCGGGTCCTGCTGGCGCAGCGCCGCGTACGCCGCCGCCGGGGGCGTCCTCATTCTCCCAATGTAGGGCCGGGGATGCCGGTGCGCGCGGTGTCCCTCGCGGGGGCGCCCCAGACCCGCCCCTTCCTGGCGTGGGCGCCCGGCACCGCTTGATTGGCGCTTCGCGCCTCGTCCTCAAACGCCGGACGGGCTGGATCCTGCCGGTCGCGGCAGAGTTTCAGCCCGTCCGGCGTTTGAGGACGAGGCCGAAGGCCGATGGACGGGGGTGCCAGGGGCGGAGCCCCATGGTTTCGGTGAAGGGGTGGGTCTGGGGCGCCCCCCCGCGAGGGCTACCGCGCCGGTACGCCCGTCAGTGCCGTCACCACCGGGTCCAGTGCCTGCTGGATCTCGCCGCCGACGGAGCGGAAGAAGGGCAGGGGCGCCCCGTAGGGGTCGTACACCTCGTCGGCCTCGACGCTCGGGGCGAGCAGCCAGCCGCGCAGGGCGGCGGCCGCCCGCACCAGCGCGCGGGCCCGCTCGACGACCCCGTCGTCCCCGGAGGGGTCGGGCAGGGTCGCGGGGTCTATGGCCCGCACCAGCCGGGTGAACTCCTTCAGGGTGAAGGTGCGCAGCCCCGCCGAGTGCCCCATGGAGATGACCTGCGCCCGGTGGTCGCGGGTCGCCGTGAGCACCAGGTCGGCCCGGATGACGTGGTCGTCGAGCAGCTCGCGCCCCACGAAGCCGGAGGCGTCCGCGCCGAAGTCCGCGAGGACGGTCTCGGCGTTGGTCTCCATGGGCGCGCCCTCGTGCCCCCAGGTGCCCGCGCTCTCCACGACGAGCCCCCCGGCGCCCGGGTCGCCGAGCCGGTCGGCGAGGGCGTGCCGGGTGAGCCGCTCGGTGATCGGCGAGCGGCAGACGTTGCCGGTGCTGACGTGGAGGATGCGGAAGACGCCGGGGAACCGGAGTACCCGTGGACCGGGTCCGCCAGGCCCGCTATGCCACGCCCCGTCTCAGGGGCGGTCGAACTGGCCACCTCAAGGTCGGGGACGACCTTGCGCAGCTCGTCCGCGTCGAGGGCCCCCGTGCGCAGCAGGACGGGGACCTTCCCGGTCACGTCGACGATGGAGGAGGGCACGATGCCGGGCGTGGGGCCGCCGTCCAGGTAGACGGAGATCGCGTCGCCGAGCATGTCCTGGGCGGCGTCGCAGTCCTCGGGCGCGGGGTGGCCGGTGAGGTTGGCGGAGGAGACCGCCATGGGGCCGACGTCGGTGAGCAGCTCGATGGCGACGGGGTGCAGCGGCATGCGGATGGCGACGGTGCCGCGGGTGTCCCCGAGGTCCCACTGGAGCGAGGGCTGCTGCCGGGCGACGAGGGTGAGGGCGCCCGGCCAGAAGGCGTCGACCAGCTCCCAGGCGGCCTCGGAGAAGTCCGTGACGAGGCCGTGCAGGGTGTTCGGGGAGCCGATGAGGACGGGGGTCGGCATGCTCCGGCCGCGGCCCTTGGCGTCGAGCAGGTCGGCGACGGCCTCCGGGCTGAAGGCGTCCGCGCCGACGCCGTACACGGTGTCCGTGGGCAGCACGACCAGCTCGCCACGGCGGACGGCGGACGCGGCCTCGCGCAGACCCGTCGCGCGGTCGGTCGCGTCGTTGGTGTCGTATCGCCGTGCCATCTAGCGGGCCTCCTCGCACACGTACTCGTACATCGTCTTCTTCGTCGCGGCCGTGGTCACGGCAGCGCCTTGCGGGCGGTCGCGAAGCGCGGCCGGTTGTTCAGGTCGGGGTGGTCGGCCGCGTCGGCCCAGCCCCGCTCCTCGGTGAAGATCCACGGCACCTGGCCGCCCTGCGTGTCGGCGTGCTCGATGACGACGACGCCGCCGGGCCTGAGCAGCCGGTGCGCGGTGCGCTCGATGCCGCGGATCAGGTCGAGGCCGTCCTCGCCGGAGAACAGGGCGAGGTCCGGATCGTAGTCCCGGGCCTCGGGCGCAACGTACTCCCACTCCGTGAGCGGGATGTACGGGGGGTTGGAGATGACCAGGTCGACCTGGCCGTCGAGCTGCGGCAGGGCCGTCAGGGCGTCACCCGCGTGCAGGCTGACCCTGGAGCCCTCGACGTTCTTGCGGGTCCAGACGAGCGCGTCCTCGGACAGTTCGACGGCGTGCACCCGCGAGCGCGGCACCTCCTGCGCGAGCGCGAGGGCGATGGCCCCGCTGCCGGTGCACAGGTCGACGATGAGCGGCTCCACGACGTCCATCGCGCGGACGGCGTCTATGGCCCAGCCGACGACGGACTCCGTCTCCGGCCGCGGCACGAAGACGCCGGGGCCCACCTGGAGCTCCAGGTACCGGAAGAAGGCCCGGCCGGTGATGTGCTGGAGCGGTTCGCGGGCCTCGCGGCGCGCGACGGCCTCCCAGTAGCGGGCGTCGAAGTCCGCGTCCTTGACGGAGTGCAGCTCGCCCCGTTTCACGCCGTGCACGAAGGCGGCGAGCTCCTCGGCGTCGTTGCGCGGCGAGGGCACGCCGGCGTCGGCAAGGCGCTGGGTGGCCTGGGCCACCTCGGCGAGCAGCAGGTTCACTGTGCGTCCTCCAGCCGGTCCATACGTACGAAAGGCGCTTACGCGGCCGCGAGCTTCGCGGCGGAGTCCGCGTCGACGCAGGCCTGGATGACCGCGTCGAGGTCGCCGTCGAGCACCTGGTCCAAGTTGTACGCCTTGAAGCCGACGCGGTGGTCGGAGATGCGGTTTTCCGGGAAGTTGTAGGTGCGGATCTTCTCGGAGCGGTCGACGGTGCGGACCTGGCTACGGCGGGCGTCCGCGGCCTTGCTCTCGGCCTCCTCCTGGGCCGCCGCGAGCAGCCGGGAGCGCAGGATGCGCAGGGCCTGCTCCTTGTTCTGGAGCTGGCTCTTCTCGTTCTGGCAGGAGGCGACGACGCCGGTGGGGATGTGCGTGATGCGCACCGCGGAGTCGGTGGTGTTGACGGACTGGCCGCCGGGGCCGGACGAGCGGTAGACGTCGATCCTGAGGTCGTTCGGGTTGATCTCGACGTCGATCTCCTCGGCCTCGGGCGTCACCAGGACACCGGCGGCGGAGGTGTGGATGCGGCCCTGCGACTCGGTCGCGGGCACGCGCTGCACGCGGTGCACGCCGCCCTCGTACTTCAGCCGGGCCCAGACGCCCTGGCCGGGCTCGGTGGCGCCCTGGCCGCCCTTGGTCTTCACGGCGACCTGGACGTCCTTGTAGCCGCCCAGCTCGGACTCGGTGGCGTCGATGATCTCGGTCTTCCAGCCGACGCGCTCGGCGTACCGCAGGTACATGCGCAGCAGGTCGCCCGCGAACAGCGCGGACTCGTCGCCGCCCGCGCCCGCCTTGATCTCCAGGATGACGTCCTTGTCGTCGCTGGGGTCGCGGGGCACGAGCAGCAGGCGCAGCTTCTCGGTGGCCTCCTCGCGGCGCTCGGTCAGCTCCTTGACCTCGGCGGCGAAGTCCGGGTCCTCGGCCGCCAGCTCGCGCGCGGTGTCGATGTCGTCGCCGAGCTGCTTCCAGGTGCGGTACGTCGCGACGATCGGGGTCAGCTCGGCGTAGCGCTTGTTGAGCTTGCGCGCGTTGGCCTGGTCGGCGTGGACCGAAGGGTCGGCGAGCTTCCGCTCCAGATCGGCGTGCTCGCCGGTCAGTTCCTCGACCGCCTCGAACATCTCGGGCTCCTGGATTTTCGGTCCGCGAGGTCGTCTCGCGGGAAGGGCTGCTTGGGCGACAGACGGCAAACGCCGGTCCCGGCCACCCCCTGGGCGAGGGCGGCCGGAGACCGGCGCAGTTGGCTCGCTACTTCTTGGCGGAGCCGGCAGCCTTGCCGAAGCGGGCCTCGAAGCGGGCCACGCGGCCACCGGTGTCGAGGATCTTCTGCTTGCCCGTGTAGAACGGGTGGCACTCGGAGCAGACCTCGGCACGGATGGTGCCGCCGGAGATCGTGCTGCGGGTGGTGAACGACGCGCCGCAGGTGCAGCTCACCTGCGTCTCGACGTACTCGGGGTGGATGTCGCGCTTCAAGGTGTCTCCTAGTTTCGGGAGGGCGCCGGGTCGCACGCGCGGGCTGCGGGTGCGTGAACCGGGGCCGACGTACCAGTCTGCCAGGACCGGCCGCATCTGCCCAAACCGGGGTGGGCCCCGGAGTATTCCCGGGTCCGCCTCGGGGCTCGTACGGGCCGCCGCGCGGGCTCAGTCGCTGGTCACGACCTTGCCCGCGGCGCCCTTGTCGCCCGCGGACTTCTCCGTGGCCGACTTGGGGATCGGCCGGTCCGCCTTGAGGGCGTCCCAGACCTGCTGGTCGGCCTCTTCGAGGGGGATGACGCGGTTGCGGTCCGCCGGGTCGTACAGGACGGGCATCGTGACCATCTTCATGTCGCCCGCGCCGATGCCCTTGAGGCCGTTGGCGAAGCTCGCCAAGTCCTTGACCGTGTCCAGGTCGGAGTCGGCGGTGATGGCGCTGGTCGAGGCGTCCGCGAGGTCGTAGAGCTTCTTCGGGTTGCCGAAGAGGTCGATGTCCTTGACCCGGTTGATCAGGGCCTTGATGAAGGCCTGCTGGAGCTGGATGCGGCCGAGGTCGCTGCCGTCGCCAACGCCGTGCCGGGTGCGGACCAGGCCGAGGGCCTGCTCGCCGTCGAGCTTGTGCGCACCGGCCGGGAGGTCGAGGTGGCTGTCCTTGTCCTTGATCGGCTGCTTGGTGGTGATCTCCACGCCGCCGAGGGTGTCGATGAGCTTCTTGAAGCCCGTGAAGTCGACCTCGATGTAGTGGTCCATGCGGATGCCGGACATCTTCTCGACGGTCTTCACCGCGCAGGCCGGGCCGCCGACCTCGTACGCCGTGTTGAACATCTGGCGGGTTCCGCCCGGGTCGGTCCTGCTCTCGTCGTCCCGGGACTGGCACTCGGGCCGGGTGATGAGGGTGTCGCGCGGTATGGAGACCACGCTGGCCTTCTTGTGGCCCTTGTAGACGTGGACGACCATCGCGGTGTCGGAGCGGGCGCCGCCCTCGTCCTTGCCGTACTTGGCGTTCTTGCCGGAGCGGGAGTCGGAGCCGAGGACGAGGATGTCGAGGGAGCCGTTGTCGATGTCGTCGGGCCGGTCGGTGCCGAGCGCGGCGTTGATGTCGACGCCCTTGATGTTGCCGTTGAGCTTGAAGTAGACGTAGCCGAGGCCGGTGCCGCCGAGGACGACCACGCCCGCCGCGGTCCAGGCGGATATGACGAGCGCCTTCCTGCGGGCGCTGCGCGGCTTGCGGCGCCGGCCGCGCTTGCCGCGGTGCTTCGGCTTCGCGTCCCCTGGCCTGCTCTCGTCGGTCATGCGCTCCTCAGTCCTCGTCGGTCGGCTACCCCCTGCTTTCAGGGTCAGGCGTGGCTTCCGTCGTTGGTCAGACGTGAAATCCGAAAGAAGGGTTGCACAGCACCCTGTGCTCGCCCCGGTGCGCACTGCGTACGCTGCGTGCACGCCATGCCGTCCACAGCGCCCCCGACCTGCGATTTCCTCCACGCCGACGCTACGGGCAGTGATCACAAGAACGTCTTGGGCGTGTGGCCAAGATCTCTTCGCCGCGGCCGCGGACTGTCCCGGATGACCGTGACCGGCCGGAGAGAGCCCAAGGGGCCGCTGCCGTCGTGCGACGGCAGCGGCCCCTTGGGTCAGCCCGCTCAGGGCGCCCCGCCAGCGGGAGGCGCCCCGGCCCGTTAGTCGTTTCCGTTGCCCGGCGCGGGGGTCGTCTTCTGGATCTGGAGCAGGAATTCGGCGTTCGACTTCGTCTGCTTCATCTTGTCCAGGAGGAGTTCGATGGCCTGCTGCTGGTCGAGCGCGTGCAGCACCCGGCGCAGCTTCCACACGATGCCCAGCTCCTCGCCGCCGAGCAGGATCTCCTCCTTGCGGGTGCCGGACGCGTCGACGTCCACCGCGGGGAAGATGCGCTTGTCGGCGAGCTTCCGGTCGAGCTTCAGCTCCATGTTGCCGGTGCCCTTGAACTCCTCGAAGATCACCTCGTCCATGCGGGAGCCGGTGTCGACGAGCGCGGTGGCGAGGATGGTCAGCGAGCCGCCGTCCTCGATGTTGCGCGCGGCGCCGAAGAACCGCTTGGGCGGGTAGAGGGCCGTGGAGTCGACACCACCGGACAGGATGCGGCCGGAGGCCGGGGCGGCGAGGTTGTACGCGCGGCCCAGGCGGGTGATCGAGTCGAGCAGCACGACCACGTCGTGGCCCAGCTCCACCAGGCGCTTGGCGCGCTCGATGGCCAGCTCGGCGACCGTGGTGTGGTCCTCGGCCGGGCGGTCGAAGGTCGAGGAGATGACCTCGCCCTTGACCGACCGCTGCATGTCGGTGACCTCTTCCGGACGCTCGTCGACGAGGACGACCATCAGGTGGCACTCGGGGTTGTTGTGCGTGATCGCGTTGGCGACCGCCTGCATGATCATGGTCTTGCCGGTCTTCGGCGGGGCCACGATCAGACCGCGCTGGCCCTTGCCGATGGGCGAGACGAGGTCGATGATGCGGGTCGTCAGGACGCCCGGGTCGGTCTCCAGGCGGAGCCGGTCCTGCGGGTAGAGGGGCGTCAGCTTGTTGAACTCCGGCCGCCCGCGCCCGGATTCGGGCGCCATGCCGTTGACGGAGTCCAGGCGCACCAGGGCGTTGAACTTCTCGCGGCGCTCGCCGTCCTTGGGCTGGCGCACCGCGCCCGTGACGTGGTCGCCCTTGCGCAGGCCGTTCTTGCGGACCTGGGCGAGGGAGACGTAGACGTCGTTCGGCCCGGGGAGGTAGCCCGACGTACGGATGAACGCGTAGTTGTCGAGGATGTCCAGGATGCCCGCGACGGGGATCAGGACGTCGTCCTCGGACAGCTGCGGCTCGCCCGCGAAGTCGTCGCGGCCGCGGCGGCCACGGCGGTCGCGGTACCGGCCGCGGCGCCCGCGGCGCCCGCCGCCGTCCTCGTCGAAGCCGTCGTCCTGCTGGCGGCCGCCGCCCTGCTCCTTGCGGTTGCCGCCGCCCTGCTGGTCGTCGCCCTTGTTGCCCCGGCGGTCGCGGTCGCGGCCGCGGCCCTGGCGGTCGCGGCGGCCCTGGCGGCCCTCGCCGCCGTCGCCGGAGTCGCCCTTGTCGCCGCGGTCGGCCTTGTCGGCGCGGTCCGTCTTGGTGTCGGTCTGCTGCTCCGTCTTGACGGCGCCCGCGTCGGCCTTGGCCTCGGCGGTCACGGTCTCGGGGCTGCCCGCCTCGGCGGTGACGCGGCGGCGGGTGCGGCCGCCCGCCTTGTCCTCGGCGGGGGCGGCTCCCTGGTCGAGCGCGGCCGAGGCCTTGGGGGACGGCTGGCCGGGGATGTCGATCTGCTGCTGGGCCGCCTCGGTCTTGGCCGGGGCCTTGTCCGTCGCCTTGGCGGCCTTGTCGGCCTTCTCCGCCTTGTCGGCGGCGTCGCCGGTGCGCGCGCGGGAGGTGGCGCGGCGCTTCGGCTTGGTGTCCGCGGCATCGGCGGCGGGGGCGGCGCTCTTGGCCGGGGCTCCCCCAGCGGCCTGCGCCTCCTTGATGACCTCGATCAACTGGCTCTTGCGCATCCGCGCGGTGCCCTTGATTCCGAGGCCGGATGCGACCTGCTGCAGTTCCGCCAGCACCATGCCCTCAAGGCCGGTGCCGCGGCGCCGCCGGGACCCGGCCGAAGCACCGGTGGCAGGCGCCGCAGAGGCGTCCGTGGCGGGCGTGTCGGCAGTCACGCCCATCAGATCGGTGGTGTCGCTCACGAAGGGTCCTTCCCTGGAGCGGACGTCGGCCTGTCTGGCTCGGCGACCGGTTGTGCTGTCCGGCGGTCCTTGGTGTGTGGACCGTGCCGGGGCGGTGGTCCGCCAACGCGGCGGAAGAATTCACAGATGGTGGCGCTTCCCGATGCCGGGCCACTTCAGGTGCGTGGTCACTCGGCTCGGTCACGCCGGTTCCGGAGCGTGCTCGGCACCGCTCAGTGCGATGCACCAAGCAGTTTGGGAGGCTCCCGGAAGGATGGATGTCCCGGACGGGGACACAAAGCACCTCGCCATGGTGGGGTCGGGTGCAGACTTGAGGTTAACACTACCGGATCCAACAAACATTCCCCCTCTCCAAATCCGGGGCGCCCCGGATTCGCGTGACTCTCGCTGTGCCGCTGGTGTAGCTGGTGTCGCTCTGTAGCTGTCTCGCTGGTGTCGCTGTGCACCTGTGTCGCTGTGCAGCTGTGTCGCTGGTGTAGCCGTGCCGCTGGTGTCGCTGTGTAACTGGTGTCGCTGTGTCGCTGTGTCAGGGAGTGAGCGGCAGCACGCTCGCCCCCGCGTGGTCGAGTGCCAGGCGGTTGGCGGCCCAGCCCTCGCCCGCAAGGCGTGCGACCTTGTCGGCCGCACTGTCGTCGACCAGCGCGAGGACCGTGGGTCCGGCGCCGGAGATCACCGCGGGCACGCCGTCGGCGCGCAGGCGCTCCACCAGGGCGGCGCTCTCGGGCATGGCCGGGGCGCGGTACTCCTGGTGCAGGCGGTCCTCGGTGGCGGGCAGCAGCAGCTCGGGGCGCCTGGTCAAGGCCTCGACGAGCAGGGCCGCCCGGCCCGCGTTGGCGGCCGCGTCCACGTGCGGGACGGTGCGCGGCAGCAGTCCGCGGGCGGTTTCGGTGAGGACGGGCTTCCCGTGCACGAAAACCACCGGAACGATGGAATCGGCGGGATCCATCCTGATGGCGTGGGCGGCGGAGCCGTCCATCCAGGAGAGTGTGAAGCCGCCGAGCAGGCAGGCGGCGACGTTGTCCGGGTGGCCCTCGATCTCGGTCGCGAGTTCCAGGAGCGCCGCGTCGTCGAGCTTGGCCTCGCCGCCTATGGTCACGGCGCGCGCGGCGACGATGCCCGCGCAGATGGCGGCGGACGAGGAGCCGAGGCCGCGGCCGTGCGGGATGCGGTTGGCGCAGACGATCTCCAGGCCCCGCGGCTGCCCGCCGAGCAGGTCGAACGCGGTGCGCAGGGAGCGTACGAGCAGGTGGGACTCGTCGCGCGGGAGGGTGTCGCTGCCCTCGCCCGCGATGTCGATGCCCAGGCCGGAGTCGGCGACGCGGACCACCACGTCGTCGTAGAGCCCCAGCGACAGGCCGAGGGCGTCGAAGCCCGGGCCGAGGTTGGCGCTGGTGGCGGGGACGCGCACCCTGACGGCGGCGGCGCGGAACGCGGGACCGGCCATCGCTCGATGACTCTCCTTGAGCTGCGATTTGTGGCGGACCTGCCGCCCCGACGGATCTCGACCGGCTTCGGCTGGCTCCCACTGGCTCCAAGTAGCTCTCACTGGCTTGGCCCAGCTTCGACCGGCCTCGACCACTGACGGACGGCAGCACCCGAAGGCCGCTTCGGCGAGCGGCACCGCGGCATATGCGGCGGGGCGGGTTCGCTACAGCCTATCGAAGGAAGGTTCTGCGGCGACATAGGGCGCACAGGAGGCGCACGATGCGTGTCGCGAGCCCCCTGTGCACCCCCTGTGCCGAGTTGAGAGGTTTGCCCGGCGTCACCGGGCGACCGGCCGGTCGGACCGGCCCCCCGGCCATAGCACCAGGCCAGGCGCCGAACGTTACGCCGGTGGTGGCACGGCGCCAAACCGCGGGGCCGATGTCGCGCCACGTCCGGACGAACGGCCGAACGTGTGACGCCTTACCGGCGGGGAGCGCGGCACAGGCCCCTGGAACGGGTCGAGTGCCCCCTCCAGAAGCCCCAGAACCTCCCAGAAGCCCAGAACCCCCGGGCCCCGCCCCCCTCAGGCCAGGCCCAGCCGCTCCGCCGCCGCGGCCGCGTCCACCGGGACCGTGACCGGCTGCGGCGCTCCCGCGACCGCCCAGTCCGGGTCCTTGAGGCCGTTGCCGGTGACCGTGCAGACGATGCGCTGGCCCTGGTCGACCTTGCCCTGTTCGGCGGCCTTCAGCAGACCGGCGACCGAGGCGGCCGAGGCGGGCTCGACGAACACGCCCTCCTGGGACGCCAACAGCTTGTAGGCGCGCAGGATCTCACGGTCCGTCACCTCGTCGATGAGGCCGCCAGACTCGTCGCGCGCGGCGAGCGCGTGCTGCCACGACGCGGGGTTGCCAATGCGAATCGCGGTGGCGATGGTCGAGGGGTCCTTCACGACCTCGCCGCGCACGATGGGCGCCGAGCCGGAGGCCTGGAAGCCCCACATGCGGGGCGTACGGGTGGCCGGTCCCTCGGCGGCGTACTCCTTGTAGCCCTTCCAGTAGGCCGTGATGTTGCCCGCGTTGCCGACCGGCAGGACGTGCAGGTCGGGGGCGTCGCCGAGGGCGTCCACGATCTCGAAGGAGGCGGTCTTCTGGCCCTCGATGCGGAACGGGTTGACCGAGTTGACCAGGGCGACCGGGTAGTTCTCGGACAGGCCGCGGGCCAGGTTCAGGCAGTCGTCGAAGTTGCCGTCGACCTGGAGGATCTTCGAGCCGTAGACGAGCGCCTGGCCCATCTTGCCGAGGGCGATCTTGCCCTGCGGCACCAGGACCGCGCAGACCATCCCGGCCCGTACGGCGTAGGCGGCCGCGGAGGCCGACGTGTTGCCGGTGGAGGCGCAGATGACGGCCTTCGCGCCCTCCTCCTTGGCCTTGGTGATCGCCATGGTCATGCCGCGGTCCTTGAAGGACCCCGTCGGGTTGGCGCCCTCGACCTTGAGGTGGACCTCGCACCCCGTGCGCTCGGACAGCACCTGCGCGGGCACGAGCGGCGTGCCGCCCTCGCGGAGCGTCACGACGGGCGTGGTGGCGGAGACGGGCAGCCGGTCCCGGTACTCCTCGATGATTCCGCGCCACTGGTGGGTCATTGCTGCTTACTCCCCTTCAACCCGCATGATGCTGGCGACACCACGCACGGTGTCGAGTCGACGCAACGCCGCGACGGTCCCGCTGAGGGCGGCGTCGGGCGCGCGGTGGGTGACGACAACGAGGGACGCCTCGCCGTCCTTGCCCGTCTGACGGACGGTGTCGATCGAGACACCGTGCTCGGCGAAGACCGTCGCGACCTGGGCGAGCACGCCCGGCTTGTCGGCCACGTCGAGGCTGATGTGGTACCGCGTGACGACCTCGCCCATGGAGCTCACGGGCAGCTGCGTGTACGCGGAGTCGCCGGGTCCGGTGGACTCGCCGAGCTTGTTGCGGCAGACCGCGACCAGGTCGCCGAGGACGGCGGACGCGGTGGGCGCGCCGCCCGCCCCGGGGCCGTAGAACATCAGCTGCCCGGCGGCCTCGGCCTCCACGAAGACCGCGTTGTACGCCTCGCGGACGGAGGCCAGCGGGTGGCTGAGCGGGATCATCGCCGGGTGCACGCGGGCGGTGACGGACCCGCCGTCGGCGGCCCGCTCGCAGATGGCGAGCAGCTTGATGGTGCAGCCCATGCGCTTCGCGGACGCGAAGTCGGCGGCGGTGACCTCGGTCATGCCCTCGCGGTAGACGTCGTCGAGCCGCACCCGCGTGTGGAAGGCGATCCCGGCGAGGATCGCGGCCTTGGCGGCGGCGTCGAAGCCCTCCACGTCGGCGGTCGGGTCGGCCTCGGCGTACCCGAGGGCGGTGGCCTCGTCGAGGGCCTCCTGGTAGCCCGCGCCCGTGGAGTCCATCTTGTCGAGGATGAAGTTGGTGGTGCCGTTCACGATGCCCAGGACGCGGTTGACCTTGTCGCCCGCGAGGGACTCGCGCAGCGGCCTGATCAGCGGGATCGCCCCGGCGACGGCCGCCTCGTAATAAAGATCACGTCCGTGCTGCTCGGCGGCGGCGTGCAGGGCCGCGCCGTCCTGGGCGATGAGCGCCTTGTTCGCGGAGACGACGGAGGCGCCGTGCTCGAAGGCGGTGGTGATGAGCGTGCGGGCGGGCTCGATGCCGCCGATGACCTCGACCACGACGTCGATGTCCCCGCGTTTGACCAGCGCGGTCGCGTCCGTGGTGACGAGCGCCGGGTCGATGCCCGCGCGGACCTTGGAGGGCCGCCGGACGGCGACCCCGGCGAGCTCCACCGGGGCGCCGATCCTGGCCGTGAGGTCGGCGGCGTGCGTCGTCATGATGCGCGCCACCTCTGAGCCGACGACCCCACAGCCCAGCAGCGCCACCTTCAGCGGACGCGTACGCATCATCCGACCTCGTTTCCTTCTCCAAGTACGGTGGGTCCAGTCTCACCCACCGGAACGGTGTTTCTGACCAAAGTCCGGATCGTGAGACATGGCGGCCACGAACCGGGTGCGACGGTGCCGGGTGTCACCCGACGCCGGTGCCGGGTGTCACCCGACGTCGAGGCGCAGCAGGTCCTCCTCCGTCTCGCGGCGCACGATGACGCGGGCCGCGCCGTCCTTCACCGCGACGACCGGGGGTCGCAGGGCGTGGTTGTAGTTGCTCGCCATGGAGCGGCAGTACGCGCCGGTCGCGGGCACGGCGATCAGGTCGCCGGGCGCGACGTCGGCGGGCAGGAACGCGTCCCGCACCACGATGTCACCGCTCTCGCAGTGCTTGCCGACGACGCGGACGAGCATCGGCTCGGCGTCGGACGACCGGGACACGAGCGCGACGCTGTACTCGGCGTCGTACAGCGCGGTGCGGATGTTGTCCGACATGCCGCCGTCCACGGAGACGTACGTACGCAGGCCTTCGAGGGGCTTGACGGTGCCGACCTCGTACAGCGTGAAGGCCGTCGGGCCGACGATGGCGCGGCCCGGCTCGACGGAGAGCCGGGGCACCCGCAGCCCGGCCCGCTCGCACTCCCGCGTCACGATCTCGCGCAGCGCGTCGGCGATCTCCCGCGGCTCGCGCGGGTCGTCGTCGCTGGTGTACGCGATGCCGAGGCCGCCGCCGAGGTCGATCTCGGGCAGTTCGATCCCGTGCTCGTCGCGGATCTCGGCGAGCAGCCCCACGACGCGGTGGGCGGCCACCTCGAACCCGGAGGTGTCGAAGATCTGCGAGCCGATGTGGCTGTGGATGCCGACGACCTCCAGGCCGTCGAGCTTCAGGGCGCGCCGGACGCCCTCGGCGGCCTGGCCACCGGCGAGCGCGAGGCCGAACTTCTGGTCCTCGTGGGCGGTGGCGATGAACTCGTGGGTGTGCGCCTCGACGCCGACGGTGACGCGGATCTGCACGCGCTGGCGCGTCCCGAGCGCGTCGGCGACATGGGCGACCCGCACGATCTCCTGGAAGGAGTCGAGCACGATCCGGCCGACCCCGGCGCGCACGGCCCGCTCGATCTCGTCGACGCTCTTGTTGTTGCCGTGGAAGGCGATGCGGTCGGCGGGCATGCCCGCGGCCAGGGCGGTGGCCAGCTCGCCCGCGGAGCACACGTCGAGGTTGAGCCCCTCCTCGTGCAGCCAGCGCACGACGGCCCGGGACAGGAAGGCCTTGCCCGCGTAGAACACGTCGGCGTCCGGCCCGAAGGCGTCGCGCCAGGCCTGGCAGCGGGCGCGGAAGTCGTCCTCGTCGACGACGTACGCGGGGGTGCCGAACTCCTCGGCGAGGCGGACCACGTCGACGCCGCCGACGCTGACGGTGCCGTCGGCGGCGCGCGCGACGGTGCGGGCCCAGACCTTGGGGTCGAGGGCGTTGAGGTCGGCGGGCGGCGGGGCGTAGTGCCCCTCGGGCAGGACGTCTCCGTGCCGGGGGCCTGCGGGGTGGGCGGAACGGCTCATGGCGTGGTGGGCTCTCTCGTCTACAGGTGGTCGGGCGCGCTGATGCCGAGCAGGGACAGGCCGCCCGCGAGCACCGTCCCGGCGGCTTCGGCGAGGGCGAGCCGGGAGCGGTGGGCGGCCGAGGGTTTCTCGTCGCCCAGGGGCAGCACGCGGTGCGCCTGCGCGAGGAAGGCGTCGGCGGTGCGGACGAGGTGCCGGGCGAGCCGGTCGGGCTCGTGGCGGCGGGCGGCGAGCGCGAGGACGGACGGGTAGTCGCCCAAGGCGCCGACAAGCTCTTCTTCTGCTGCTGCGTCTGTAGCTGCCGTGTCCGTCGCTGCTACGTCTGCCGCTGTTACGTGTGTCGCTGTTACGTCTGCTGTTACGTCTGCTGTTACGTCTGCTGTTACGTCTGCTACGTCGCCGGGGGTGCCGGTGAAGCCGAGGGCGGCGGCGTTGCGGGTGAGGGCCCGGGTGCGGGCGTGGGCGTACCGGACGCGGAACAGGGGGTTGGTCTCGCGCTGGGCGAGGTGCTCGTCGCCGGTGCGGGGGTGGTCGTGGGCGGCGGGGTGCAGCAGGGCCCAGCGTCCGGCGTCGCGGCCCAGGCGCAGCGGGTCGGGGGCGGTGGGGGCCGGGACGGGGGCGAGGGTGGTCACGGGCGCCGGGGGCCGCCCGACGCCGTCGACCTGGACGCCGAGGACGCGCTCCCAGGCCGGGTCGGGGGCGGCGTCGCTGGTGAGGCGCACGTCGGCGCCCTGGGAGCGCAGGACGCGGCGGACGGCGTCGGCGACGACGAGGGCGCGCGGCTCGTGCGGGGCGTGCAGCCGCACGAGCGGACCGGTGCCGGGCGCCAGGTGCCCGTACCGCTCTCCCCGCGCGCGCACGTCCCGTACGAGTCCGGCCGCGCTCCCCCGGCCAGGGTGATGCTGACGAAGCCGGGACCGGTGACCTCGGCGCCCGCGATGCCGGGCTCGGCGGCGACGCGGGCGGAGAGGATCGCGGCGGCGCGCAGCGGCGGCAGGCCCGCCTCGCGGGCGACGCGCAGGGCGAGGTTGGTGGCGTAGTCCCCGGTGCCGCCGGGGCGCGGGCGCTCGACGTGCGCCCGGTCGGGCACGCCCGCGCGAAGCTCACCGGCGTCCACGGCGCACCGCATGGCGCGCAGGACGGTGCGGGAGAGCTCGGCGGGGGTCACGGGACAAGGGTATCCCTGGCGGGGGCGCCGTCTCCGGTGGGTTTTTGCAGCAACCTGCCCGGACCGGCTCCCGCCGGGGCGCCGCGGTGTGCTGTGGTGCGGCGCCGGTGCGCGGCGGCCGGTTCAGCCTCCGGCGTGGCCCGCCCGCTCCCCGCCGCCGGAGCACCCGCTGCCCAGGGGTCCGCGTCCGGGCCCGTCACCGGCCATCAACTGCCGTACGACCGCGACGAGTTCGGCGGGTTCGAAGGGCTTGGCCAGGAAGGCGTCGACGCCGACGTCCAGTCCGGTCTCCACCTCGTACTGCGTGCAGGCGCTGACGACGACCAGGGGCAGGGTGCTCGTGCGCGGGTCGGAGCGGAGCCGGGCGGCGGTGCGCAGGCCGTCGAGGCGGGGCATCACGACGTCGAGGGTGACGACGTCGGGCCGGACCTGGTGCACGACGTCCAGGCATTCGGCACCGTCAGCCGCGGTCACGACCTCGAACCCCTCCAGTTCGAGATTGACCCTGATCAGCTGCCGGATGACCTTGTTGTCGTCGACAACAAGCACCCGGCCGGGCGCGCCTGGCACAACTCGAGAGTAGGTCGACAGCCGCCGTCGCGTCCGGGTTTTCCCCACTTCCGCCCCTTGCGGGGGAGCCGGGCGGGCCCCGCGCGCGCGAGCGTCCGGCCCGCCGCGGGCCCCGCCGCGGGGCCTCACTCCCCCTTGAGGTGACCGGTGAGCACCCGCAACGCGTCCCAGGCAGCGGGGTCGCGGCCGTCGCCGAGCGGGTAGTGCAGCGCGGGCGCGGCGGCGGGCCCGAGGCGTGCGGGGGCGACGTCGAGCGGCGGGCGCTGGGCGCGGGTGAGACCGATGTCACGTACGGCGTCGGGGCCGAGGGTGAACGCGAGCGGGACCGGCGGGGCCTCCCACCGCGCGGGCACGGTCAGGTCGCGGCGGGCGGAACGCAGCGACGTCAGCAGCGACACCAGGCCGTGCTCGGCGGCGAGGGCCTCGGCGAGGCGCGCGATGTCCTCGGCGGCGGGGGGCGGGTCCTGGGCGCCGTGGCCGACGGCGAGGGTGATGTCCTCCTCGACTCCGGCGCGGGTGCGGGTGACGTCGAGGGTGGCGAGGGCGGGGCGGGTGGGGCGGGCGGGCCCGCCGACGGCCATGAGCCAGGTGGGCCGGGGTGCGCGGCGGCGGGCCAGGGCGGTCAGCTGGCGGGGCGACCAGGGCAGGTTCACCGGCTCGGCCGTGCTCAAGCCCGCGGGTGGTGCGCCGGTGAGGTGGCGGAAGGCGGTGTCGAGGGCGCCGCCGAGAACGAGGTCCTCGTCGGGGTCGTGGCGGGTGCGGATGCCGAGGATGAGCTGGCGCTCGCCCGCGTCGGGCGCGGGCCGGAAGGCTTCGGCCAGCCGGACCGTGCCGTCGTCGTCGCGAATGGGACCGAACGCCCCGTCGCGCCAGTCGAGTTCGGCGCCGGAGAGGCCGTCGTAGTAGCCGTGGTCGGGGTGCTGGACGACCCAGCGGTTCGGGTGTCCCTGGAGGGCCAGGCGGGCGGGCAGGGTGAGCCTGGTGTGCGGCGGGGTGACGATCTGGAGGGCCCGGTCGGCGGCGGTGGCCTCGCGCAGGGCGTCGGAGAGCCAGGTGCTCATGGCGATGACGGGCCGGTCCTGGATGACGACGGCGGCCTCGTCGGTGAGGGCGTCGACGGCGGGGGGCGTGACCGCGGGGCCCGGGGCTTCGCCTAGGGGTCCGTCCGGGGCGACGGTCACGACGTCGGTGTGCGCGGCCCCCGGCGGCCACACGCTGCCGCCCAGCACGGTGGCGAGGCGCCCGGCGAACGATCCCGCCAGCCGCTCGGCCTCCTCCACGGCGAGGGAGGCACGGGCCTCCGTCCACCAGAACGGCCCGTCCGGAACGGACACGTCCACACCGAGCAGCCGCTGGGCCTCCCCCGGCGTGTGCACCAGCACGGGCGCCTCGACGGACACCAGCGTGCGCCCGTCCGGCGCACACAACTGAACGACCGCCCCCTCGGCCAGCGTCCGCACCTCCAGATCGGGCCCACCGGCGAGCAGCCCCGCCACCACCGTCTTGGCGTCGGGCATGGCGGGGGTAAGGGCTATGACGTCGTGGGTCACGCTCGCCCGGCTTCCATCAAGAGCCTCGCTTTCTCACAGGCACCCTGCGCGCGGCTTCGAGCAGGGCCCTCACATCGTGGACCTTGGCCGCCTTCCGCTGACCGTTCCGGCCGAACTCGCGCGAGGTCACCGACCGCACTCCGGCCGAAGAGATATCCCACGCGGGCGTACCGGTCCTCGCGCCGTTCCCCGTGACCCCGCCCTGCTGGCCCCGTGGTGTTCGCCGCCTTGCTGCAGCGCACTCCCTTGCCGCCTTCACCGCGCGATCCCGGCCCCCCAGCACCCGCTGCAACTGCCCGATAATGAGGTGCACGCGCTCTGTACGTCGACGGAGGCCCCGGTGTCGTACGAACGCCGGTCCTGAAGTCCCGGCCATGCCCAACCTCCAGACCACCACAGCGCACGACGCGCCCCTTCGCGCCTACTTTTCCCCTAAGTCATCGCATACGCAACACAGTTGACGGCAACTCAGCACGATGCGAAGCCACCCCCTGCGCCTTCGCCTCCCCCATGACTGGGCCGCCGAGCGACCGACCCACACGTTCCTCACACACGAGGCCAACCGAACGACCACCTTCCAGGGCGCCCACGCCGGGCGAAACGGTGACGGCGCCTGCCGTAGCCTGACTTGCACGCTGAATCACTCGACAAGCACGGGTCGCGCTCCCCTACCCAAAGACCCGAGGAGAGAAATGTCCGTTTCTCCGAAGGTGAGCAAAACCCAGCACCTGCCGCGCTAACGCCCCTGGTCAGCTCCTGTGGTCCCCGCGCGTGCGGGGGTGGCCCCTGGAACATGGTCGTGAGCTTGTGGGTGCCCGAGTGGTCCCCGCGCGTGCGGGGGTGGCCCCGGTCGATGTCGGAGAGCGGCACGTGATCACACGTGGTCCCCGCGCGTGCGGGGGTGGCCCCGTCGAAGCCGAGCATCGGCAGGATCGTCGGGGGTGGTCCCCGCGCGTGCGGGGGTGGCCCCGCCCGCGACCACTCCGCCGCGTACCGGCTGGTGTGGTCCCCGCGCGTGCGGGGGTGGCCCCGTGCGGTAGGCCTCGGGCGGCATCTTCGGCTCGTGGTCCCCGCGCGTGCGGGGGTGGCCCCAGACCTGCGACCAGGCCGAGGCCGAGCGCGGTGTGGTCCCCGCGCGTGCGGGGGTGGCCCCGCGACCGACGGCGGCGGCCAGAGCATCACCGCGTGGTCCCCGCGCGTGCGGGGGTGGCCCCACGTCATCCGCCTGTCCTGCATCGCCAAGCGCGTGGTCCCTGCGCGTACGGGGGTGGCTCCCCATCGCCCCATACTGCGGCATGGGCGTCATGTGGTCCCCGCGCGTGTAGGGGCACGCCCTCCTCAACCTCGCTGCCAGGGCCCCCACGCACGGGCCCCGGCTCGCCCCCCCTTCACCCCAGCCCCCCTCCGCCAAGAGGCCCGTCCACTGGCCTTCGGGCTTCCCGCCGCGCAAGGTCGCGTGGCCGCTCGCGGAGAAGACCTCTCCTCGGCCGCGCCCCACGCATCACGGACTGGCTCCGCGCCGGTCTCCAGGTGGCAGAGGTGGTCCGGCATGCCGCCCCCGGAGGTCGCCACTGGGCGGGCCTCATCGGCATCGGCCAGGACGAGGGCGGCGCGAGAAGGTCGAGACGACGGTGGGTGGAGGCGGCGTCGGACGCGTTGGGAGGAGCCGTGCGTGGCTCACGCACTCCTCACTCGCAGCGCGTGGGAGGCAATGAGAAACGGCCGGAGTCAGTGAGTCTGACTTCGGCCGTTTCATCGAGGCATCCGCCCTGGTCACATACGCATCTGGTAGGTGATCCGGCGAGTGCCCCCGGCAGGATTCGAACCTGCGCACACGGCTCCGGAGGCCGTTGCTCTATCCCCTGAGCTACGGGGGCGTGTCCGCCGCGTCGTGCGCGGTGACGGGTAGAACACTACCAGCTCCGCGGGGGTGTTCCAGAACCGGTATGCGCGCAGCGTCCGGGGGGTGGCCCGGACGCCGCGCGGGGTGGTTACGGCTTGCGGGCGACGCCCGCGTAGGCGTCCACCTGGGGGGTGGCGTCCGCGGTCGGGGTGGGGCGCCAGTCGGTGACGCGGGTGACGCCCGGGTCGGTGAGGGTGAGGCCGTCGAAGAAGCCGGTGATCTCCTCGACGCTGCGGACGTGGTACGGGATGGCGCCGCTCTGGTTGTACGCGTCGGACGCGGCGATCATGCCCTCGCTGGTGGAGGTGGAGTCGCTGATGACCAGGTAGCTGCCGGACGGCAGGCCCGCCATGAGGCGGTTGACCAGGTCGCGGGCCTGGTCGTAGGAGCCGACGTGGCCCAGGGTGTTGAGGATCATCAGGGCGACCGGCTGGGTCAGGTCCAGGGTCTTGGCGGCCTCTTCGAGGATCGCCTCGGGCTCGTACAGGTTCGCGTCGATGTACGCCGTGACGCCCTCGGGGGTGCTGGTCAGCAGGGCGCGGGCGTGCGCCAGGACCAGCGGGTCGTTGTCCACGTAGACGATGCGCGCGTCGGGGGCGACGCGCTGGGCGACCTCGTGGGTGTTGTCGGCGGTGGGCAGGCCCGTACCGATGTCGAGGAACTGGCGGATGCCCTGCTCCCCGGCGAGGTGGCGGACGGCGCGGCCGAGGAAGAGGCGGCTGGTGCGGGCGACGTCCACGAGGCCGGGGAAGATCGCCTTGATCTCGTCCCCTAGCTCCCGGTCCTTCTCGTAGTTGTCCTTGCCGCCCACGAAGTAGTTCCAGAAGCGCGCCGAGTGCGGCTTGCTCGTGTCGATCCGGGCGCGTATCGCCGCGGAGTCGTCGAGCTGGGGGTCGGAATCGGTCACGGGGACCTCCTGCGGTGCGTAGGCCTGTTGATCGCCCTGGCGAGTCGATCACGTATCAAAGTAGCAACTGTGCCGCAGGTCAGGCGCGTTGGTGCGGGATTGGCCGGTGCCCGCTGCGGGCGCGGTTCCCGCGTGGTCGAGCAGGGGATTCCGCCACCGCCCGCCATGAGGTCGAGCAGGCCCCGTACGCCGCCGCGGGCGCCCCGGCCGCGTACTCAGGGGCGTCCGAGTAGCCGTACGGATGCCCCGCGCGCGGCGGCGCGGCGACCCTTGCGGGCATGACGACACCAGTGCGGAACCTCAAGTGGGCAGTGATGCGGGGCCTGTTGGGCACGGTCGGCCGGGCCTCGAAGGGCGTCAGGACCGGCTACCGGCACGGCTTCGACAGCGGCACGATGCTCGACTACGTGTACGTGAACCGGGCGCAGGGGGCGCTCGGCGTCGGCCGCCTGATCGACCGCGTCTATCTGAACGCCGTCGGCTGGCGTGCCATCCGGGCCCGCCGCGCCCTGCTCCAGCGGGTGCTGCGGGAGCAGGTCGACGCCCGCCCGGGCCGCGAGGTGCGGGTGCTTGACGTGGCCGCGGGGCCCGGCCGCTACCTCCAGGACCTGGCCGCCGCGTACGGGCCGGGCCGGGTGCGGGTGCTGTGCCGGGACCTCGCGGTGGCGGGCCTTCGGCAGGGCGAGGCGCTCGCGCGGGCGCGCGGCCTGACGAACATCGCGTACGAGACGGGGGACGCCTTCGACCCGGAGCCGCCCGCGGACGGGGCGCCCGACGTCATCGTCGTGTCCGGGCTGTACGAGCTGATGCTGGAGGACGACACGATCCGGACCTCCCTCAAGCGGCTGCGGGAGCTGCTCGCCCCGGGCGGCGTCCTGATCTGCACCACCCAGACGCACCACCCGCAGCTCGACTTCATCGCGAACGTGCTGCCCAACCGGGAGGGGCGGCTGTGGGTGATGAAGTGCCGGAACGTGGCGCTGACGGAGGGCTGGGCGCGGGAGGCCGGGTTCGGGGACGTGCGCAGCCGCCGGGAGGAGCTGGGGCTCTTCGCGGTGACGGTGTGCGGCGCGGCCGGGTGACGGTGTGCGGCGCTTGCGGGTGACGGTCTGCGGTGCTTGCGGGTGACGGTGGCCTTGGGTGCCGCCCGGTCGTTCGGCCTTCGGCCTCGTCCTCAAGCGCCGGACGGGCTGATGTCCTCCTGCCCCGCGGTTCAGAGCGCGACGCCCGCCGGATTTCCGGTGCCCCGCGGTTCAGGACGCGCGGCGCTTGGCCGTGGTCTTCTTCGCCGTGGCGGTCTTCTTCGTGGTGGTCTTCTTCGCCGTCGTCTTCGCCGCCGTCGACTTCTTGGCCGTCGACTTCGTCGCCGTCGACTTCGTCGCCGTGGACTTCGTCGCCGTCGACTTCTTCTTCGCCGTCGTCTTCTTCGCCGTCGACTTCTTGCCGCCCACCTGCTTGGGGGTCGTACGGGACGTGCGGCGCGACGGGAGGGACGTGACCTCGGCCTCGGTGGCGCGCTCCGCGGGTTCGCCGCGGGCCGAGCGGGCGGCGCGGACGCTGTTCTCCAGGGCGGCCATCAGGTCGATGACCTTGCCGCCGCGGGGCTCGGCGGCGGGGGCCGGGGCCTCGGTCGTGCCGCCCTCGACCTTCGCGGCGATCATCTCCTCGACGGCCGCGCGGTAGTCGTCGTGCAGCGAGTCCAGGTCGACCTCGCCGAGGGTGTCCATCAGGGCGTCCGCCAGGTCCAGCTCGGCGTCGCGGACCGTGACGCTCGTGTCCGGGGCGACGCTCTCGGGGGCGCGGATCTCGTCCGGCCACAGCAGGCCGTGCATCGCGATGACGTCGTCGACGACGCGCAGCATGCCGAGCCGTTCGCGGCCGCGCAGCGCGAACTTGGCGATGGCCACCCGCTGGCTGCGCTTGAGGGCCTCGCGCAGAAGGGTGTACGGCTTGGCGGCGGGCACGCCGTTGGCCGCGAGGTAGTACGCGGTGTCCATCTGGAGCGGGTCGATGCGGTCGGCGGGGACGAACGCCACGATCTCGATGGTCTTCGCGGTCGGGATCGGCAGCGACGCCAAGTCGTCCTCGGTGATCGGGATGATCGAGCCGTCGGCGTCCTCGTACCCCTTGCCGATCTCGGCCGACGGGACCTCGCGGTCCTCCAGCTCGCAGACCTTGCGGTAGCGGATGCGGCCGCCGTCCTCCGTGTGGATCTGGCGGAACGAGACCGAGTGGCTCTCCGTGGCGTTCACGAGCTTGATCGGGATGCTGACCAGGCCGAAGGAGATGGCGCCGTTCCATATGGAGCGCATGCGATGCACCTTTCGCCACGTTTTGTCGCGCTTCGTGGGATTCTCATCGTATGACGCCCATCACGGAGGTGGAGGGGCGGCGGCTCGCGCTCAGCAACCTCGACAAGGTGCTGTACCCGGCGAGCGGCTTCACCAAGGGTGAGGTCCTGCACTACTACGCGACCGCCGCCGACGCGCTCCTGCCCCATCTGCGCGACCGGCCCGTGTCGTTCCTCCGCTTCCCGGACGGCCCCGACGGGCAGCGCTTCTTCACCAAGAACGTGCTGCCCGGTACGCCCACCTGGGTGCGGACGGCCGAGGTGCCGCGGTCCGAGGGGCCCGCGCGGCAGGTCCTCGTCCAGGACCTGGCCTCGCTGATGTGGGCGGCGAACCTGGTCACGGAGTTCCACACGCCGCAGTGGCGGGCCGAGGCGCCGGGCCTCGCCGACCGGCTGGTGCTCGACCTCGACCCGGGGCCGCCCGCGACCGTCGTGGAGGCGTGCGAGGCGGCGCTGTGGCTGCGGGAGCGGCTGGCCGCCGACGGCTTCGAGGTGTGCGCGAAGACCTCCGGGAGCAAGGGGCTGCACCTGCTCGCGCCGCTCACGCCCACACCGTCCGGCGATGTCACCGCGTACGCCAGGCGGCTCGCCGTCGAGGCCGAGCGGGAGCTGCCGCACCTCGTGGTGCACCGGATGACGCGCAGCCTGCGGCCGGGGAAGGTGTTCGTGGACTTCAGCCAGAACGCGGCGGCGAAGACCACGGCGACGCCGTACACGCTGCGGGCGCGGGCCGAGCCGACCGTGTCCACGCCGGTGACGTGGGCGGAGGTCGCGTCCTGCCGGGAGCGCCGGGACCCGGCCCTGCTGACCTTCCTGGCCCCCGACGTCCCGGCCCGCCTCGACGCCCACGGCGACCTGCTGGCACCGCTGCTCACGCCGTCCCGGGCGCGGGCGCTGCCCGACGGGTGACGCGCCGCCGCCGTGGTCACACGACGGGTGACGCGCCGCCGCCGTGGTCACACGTGGAACCAGGTGCGCCGGTCCCGTGCCAGCGCGTGCAGCGCCTCCACGTCCGCGGGCTTCAGCACGCCCCCGGCCCGCGCGAGCCCCACGACCTCGTCCTCCGCCAGCACCCGCACCTCCCGCGGCGGCGCCGCCACCTCCACCCCCGCGGCCCCCACCGGCACCAGCACGGCCCGCACCTCGGCGGTCAGCGCGAACGAGGCCCGCCCGGCGTCCCCGCGCAGTTCCCGCAGCAGCGGCACCGGCTGCGCCCTGCCCACCGCGACCATCGGGTCGGCCACCCGCACCCGCTGCTTGCGGGCGGCGACGGAGCGTACGCAGAAGATCCCGCCGGGGCCGATGAGCAGGTGGTGGATGCGCCCGCCGCCGGGCAGCCCGATGGAGTGGACGGTGCGCCAGCCCGCCGCCTCGCAGCGGTCGAGCGCGTCGCCGACGGCGGTCTCCGCGGCGAGCGCGCGGTGCCGGGGGTCGGAGCGCAGCCGCCGGGCCGGGGCGGCTCCCGGTCGAGCCAGACGCGCAGGGCCTCGCCGGGCCGGTTGGGCGCGAGGTCGTCGTCCGGGTGCAGCGTGAGCCGGGCGAACTCGGCGGGGGTCGGCACGGGCGGCGGGCCCACCGTGACGTTCCCGGTGAGGAAGGGGGCGAGGACGTGCAGCACGTCGGCCTCGCGGTCGGCGCTGAGCAGGTTGACGCGGGCGGTGTCCCGGTCGTACCAGGCCACGTTCCCTCCGTCCGCACGGCACACGTACAGCCGCTCGTGACCGTGCCTGAATGCCGGTACGACGCGCAGTCCGCTCATCCCCATCACCCCATGACCATGGGAGCAGCCGAGAGGTGCCGCGGGCAAGAACCTGACGGCGGCACGCGGAAGTCGACGGCGGTCTCCCCCGCGGTACGCCGGTCCGGCCGGGTCCGGGCCGCCCGCCCCTCCCGTCCCGTAACGGCACTGACCGCACAGCTATGGCGTGCTGTGACAAACCTGCGGGATCGCCGCAACGGGGTGCCTCTACCGTCGTGGACGTCATCGGCCCCCGGGTCGGCCCGCCGGTCGGCCCGCTCTGGAAAGCGGCCCCGTCGGCCGTACGAGCGCAAGGAACGTCCCGTGAGCACCCGCCCCCGCGCCTCCGCCCTCCGCCGCACCGCCGCCGTCTGCGCGCTGGCGAGCGGTGCACTGCTCGCCGCGGCCACGGGCGCCTTCGCCGACGCGCCGTCGCCCGCGCCGTCCACCACCGCCTCCGCGCCCACGCACCCGACGGTGGTCCCGGAGGGCGGCCCGTGGGAGGGCGACCTGTCGGAAGGCGGTGCGTCGGAAGGCGTTGTCCCGGAAGGCAGTGTGCGGGCCGGTGCGGACGGTGTGCCGGAGGGCGGGAACCCCGCGTTCCTGATCGCGGGCGGAGGCATGGCCGCCGCGGGCGCCGGGGGCCTCGGCTTCGCCATGATGCGCCGCGGCCGCACCGACGCCTGACCGGGCCAACCTGGCCGGGGCTGACCGGGCCCACCCGACCGGTCCGACCGACACCGCCCTCCGCCGAGCCCGCCCAGATCCGGCAGGTCGACAAGATCTGGCAGGTCGACAAGGAAGACTTTCCACCCCATAAGGTGTATGGCACGACCGGCCGTCCCGAGCCGCCCCCGCGCACGCGTGGCGGCCCGGTCGGGAACGGAGGAACGGTCACCGCGCCGACACCATCTTTCTCTACGCCGACCTCGCGCGGTGGACGGGTCCCACCGGGTCCCGGCCCCGCCCCGCCCGAGCACCCGTCGCCCCAGGCCCCAGGAGTCCCGTTGAACCGCAGCCGCAGCCGCCGCGCGCTCGCCGCCGCGGCCTTCGGGCTGTGCGCGGCCTCGCTGGTCGTGGGCTGCGGCGACCCGGGGGACCTGCGCGGCGCGGGCCAGACGCCCACGGCGGTCGGCCCCACCCGGCTCTGGCCCGACCTGCCGCCCGCGTCCTCGCCGGTCGGCGACTACGGCACGGCGGACACCGAGCAGGTCGACGGCGTGAAGGTGCCCGGCGGCGACCTGCGCGAGGTGGACCCGGTGGCCATCGTGAAGGCCCAGGCCGCCGCGCACCCCGACGACTACACCGGCCCCTCGGCGCTGTACGAGGAGACCGTCGACGCCCTGAAGTACTGCGGCGCCAAGGACCCGGCCAAGGCCAGGGAGTGCCCGGTCCTCAAGGCGTACTACCGCGACTTCACCGGCGACGGGAAGGACGACGTGGTCATCGGCATCCGCATGCCCGAGGAGCAGCTGGCCATCCGGGTCTACGCCATGGACAAGGGGCATCTGACGCAGATCATGGGCACCTCCGACGCGGTGCTCGGGGTGGAGCTGGCCGGGCGCGACCTGGTGCTGCGCGCGGTCTCCGACATCCCCGGCTACGAGTACCGCACGGCCTGGTCGTGGGACCGGCACCAGCGGGCGATGCTGCCGACCCGCGACGAGTTCCTGCGCTCGTCGGACGCGCCCCGGCCCAAGGGCGTCCGCAGCCCGGCGCCCGCGCTGACCGAGGGCCCCGCCGAGGTGCGCCCGGCCCCCGGGCCCAGCTCCGGCGAGCGCCCGGACGCCCCCGAGGACGGCGGCGGGGGCGGAGGCACCGGCCGATGACCCGACCCCGCAGGCCGCGGCTCCCGCTGCGCCTGCCCGCGTGGACCGCGTCCCTGACGTGGAAGGCGGGCCTGTTCATCACCGTGATGTGCTGCGCGCTCGCGGCGCTGCTCGGTGTGCTCGTGCACGTCGGCGTGACCAACCAGACCGTGGGCCAGGCCCGGGAGCGCGCGCTCACCCGGCTCACGGAGGCCACCCAGCAGTACGAGGCGGGCGGCCGCCTCGGCCCCGGAGCGGGCATCGACCCGCCGGGCCTGCCGAAGGCCCTGCGGGAGCTGGCCGTCGGCGGGGAGCGCGGCACCATGGTCGGCGACCACGACGCGCGGCCGACCGTGTGGGCGGCGGGGCCCGCGGACGGCGGGCGCGCGATCGCCGTACAGGTCGACTACGCGCAGGGCGCCCGCACCATCGACGGGCTCGACCGGGCGATCGTCGCCTCGTCGGTGCTTGCGATCGGGGCGACGCTGCTCGTCGGCTCGTTCGCGGTGACGCGCGTGACGCGGCGGCTGCACCTGACGGCGCGGGTCGCGCGGCGCATCAGCACCGGCGACCTGGACGCGCGCGTCAACGACCCGCGCACCCGCGACCCGCACCGGCACCAGGACGAGGTGGCCACGGTCTCCGGCGCCCTGGACACCATGGCGTCGTCGCTCCAGGGCAAGCTGCTGAGCGAGCAGCGGTTCACCGCGGACGTGGCGCACGAGCTGCGCACCCCGCTGACCGGGCTGCACGCGGCGGCGGAGCTGCTGCCGCCGGGCCGCCCCACCGAGCTGGTACGGGACCGGGTCGCCGCTCTGCGCACGCTGACCGAGGACCTTCTGGAGATCTCCCGGCTGGACGCGCGCAACGAGCGGGTGGACGTGGACGCGGTGCGGCTCGCCCCGCTGGCCGAGCGGGTGGTGCGGGCCTCGGGCGCGGACGTGGAGGTCGTCGTCGTACGCGACATCGTGGTGGACACCGACGGGCGGCGCCTGGAGCGGGTGCTCGGGAACCTGGTGGCCAACGCGCTCAAGCACGGGGCGCCGCCGGTGACCCTGACGGTGGACGGGCCGGTGATCACCGTGCGCGACCACGGGCCGGGCTTCCCCGAGTACCTGGTGCGGCACGGCCCGCAGCGGTTCCGCACGGAGGGCACGACCAAGGGGCACGGCCTCGGCCTGACCATCGCGCTGGGGCAGGCGCGGGTGGTCGGCGCGGAGCTGACGTTCACCAATGTGGCCGAAGGCACGGGCGCGGTGGCGACGCTGACGCTGCCGCGGGGGGATGACGCCTCCGGGGGCGAGACAGGCTGACCGGAAGCCCCGGGCGCCCTGGAACGCGGCCCCCGGCCCGGCCCGTCCGCTGACACCGGGCGGGTCGCATCGCCCTCCGTGACCTTTTGCGTGCACGCCGTGTCGCTTTTAGCGTGAATCGCGGCTTATGGAACGGCCGTACGCCACCCCTCACCCGGAGGTCCCCATGCCCCGTCACGCCCGCTCCGCCCTCGTCCGCCTCGGCATAGCCGTCGCCGGTGGCGCGCTCGCCGCCACCACGCTGGGCGCGGGCCCGGCGCTCGCCGCCGACGGCAACAACGACCACCCCCGCACCTACAAGGGCAGGATCACCGCCAAGTCCGGCCTGCTGCTGCGCGACAAGCCGACCCGGGGCAGCCGCGTCATCCGCCACGAGCCGTACGGCAAGGTCGTGCACATCTTCTGCAAGACGCGCGGCGACCACGTGGGCGGCAACGACCGCTGGTACCTCCTCACGGACGGCACCTGGGCCTGGGGCGCGGCGCACTACATCGCCAACATCGGGCCCGCGCCGCGCTGGTGCTGAGCCACCGGGCCACCGGCGCCCGCCGGACCGCGCCGGAACCCGCCGGACCTCGCCGGAGCCCACCGGACCTCGCCGGACCGCACAGGGCCCCACCGGAACCCATACGGGGCATAACCGGACATTAGCCCCGCCGCTTGCTACGTTCCGGTCATGGAGGTCCCCGTCCCCCGGCGCCGCGGCACCGAACTCGCCCTGATCGTCGTCGCCGTGCTGCTCTCGGTCTACGGCTACTGCGACGTGGGCCTGGCCAGGAACGGCTCCGTCCCGCCCGGCGCCGCCGGTTACGGCGCCGGGCTCGGCGTCCTCGCCCTGGTCGCCCACCTGGCGGTGCGCCTGCGCGCCCCGTACGCCGACCCGCTGCTCCTGCCGATCGCCGTGCTCCTCAACGGCCTCGGCCTGGTGCTCATCTACCGGCTCGACCTGGAGACGCCCGGCGACCGGGCGGCGCCCACCCAGCTCGTCTGGTCCACGATCGGGGTCGGCCTGTTCATCGTGGTCGTCGCCCTGCTGCGCGACCACCGCACGCTCCAGCGCTACGCCTACCTGTCCGTCGCCACCGCGCTCGTCCTGATGATCGTGCCGATCTTCTTCCCCGCGGTGAACGGCGCCCGCATCTGGATCCGGTTCGGCGGATTCTCCATCCAGCCGGGCGAGTTCGCGAAGGTCCTGCTCGCGGTGTTCTACGCCAGCTACCTCGCCACGCACCGCAGGGCCCTCACCTACACCGGCCGGTCCCTGGGGCGCCGCCTGAAGCTGCCCACCGGGCGGGTGCTCGGGCCGATCGCGGCGATCTGGCTGCTCAGCGTCGGCGTCCTGGTCCTGGAGCGCGACCTCGGCACCTCGCTGCTGTTCTTCGGCCTGTTCGTGATCCTGCTGTACGTCGCCACGGGCCGCACCGGCTGGCTCGCCGTCGGGCTGCTGCTCGCCGCGGTCGGCGCGTTCGCCGTCGGCTCGCTCGAACCCCACGTACACAGCCGGGTCGCCGACTGGCTGCACCCCTTCGCGTCCATCGACGCGGGCCGGGGCCCCGGTCAGCTCGCGCAGTCACTGTTCGCGTTCGCCGCGGGCGGGCTGCTCGGCACCGGGCTCGGGCTCGGGCACTCCATCCTCATCGGCTTCGCCGCGAAGTCCGACTTCGTCCTCGCCACGGCGGGCGAGGAGCTGGGCCTCGCCGGGCTCACGGCGATCTTCCTGCTGTACGCGCTGGTGGTGGAGCGCGGGTTCCGGGCCGGGCTCGCGCTGCGGGACCCCTTCGGGCGGCTGCTCGCCGTGGGGCTCGCCTCGATCGTGGCGCTCCAGGTGTTCGTGATCGCGGGCGGCGTCACCGGGCTCATCCCGCTAACCGGGATGGCGATGCCGTTCCTCGCGCAGGGCGGCTCGTCCGTCGTCACCAACTGGATCATCGTGGCGCTGCTCATCCGGATCAGCGACGCGGCGCGCACGGCGGTGCCACGCGTGCGGGAGGCGGTCTCCTCGTGACCCAGTACATCCGCCACGCCGCCGCGTTCTGCGCGCTGCTGCTGCTCGCCCTGCTCGTCAACGCCACCCGCGTCCAGGTCATCGACGCGGGCGCCCACGACGACAACCCGGCCAACCGCCGCCAGGCCATCGCCCGCTTCGGCCAGGCGCGCGGCGACATCCTGGTGGACGGCCGCCCCGTCACCGGCTCCAAGGACACCGGCGAGCAACTGCGCTACGAACGCACCTACAAGAACGGCCCGCTGTACGCGCCGGTGACCGGCTTCGCCTCGCAGGTGTACGGCACGACGTTCCTGGAGCACGCCGAGGACCCCGTGCTCTCCGGCACCGACCCGATGCTCGCGCCCCTTCCGCTGTGGAACGACCTCACCCGCTCCCGCAACCCCGGCGGCGACGTCGCCACCACCATCAGGGCCGCCGTGCAGCGCGCCGCCTACGCCGGGCTCGGCGGCAAGAAGGGCGCCGTGGCCGCGCTCGAACCGGCCACCGGCCGCATCCTCGCCCTCGTCTCCACGCCGTCGTACGACCCCGAGTCCCTCGCGGGCACGGGCCGCTCCGTGACGGCGGCCTGGGCCCGGCTGAACGCCGACCCCGACAAGCCGATGCTCAACCGGGCGCTGCGGCAGACCTATCCGCCCGGCTCCACGTTCAAGGTGGTGACGGCCGCCGCCGCGCTGGACTCCGGCGAGGTCACCGACCTCGACGCGCCCACCGACTCCCCCGACCCGTACACCCTGCCCGGCACCCGCACCAGCCTGTCGAACGAGGTCGAGGGCTGTACGGACGCGAGCCTGCGGTACGCCTTCCAGTGGTCCTGCAACACCGTGTTCGCCAAGCTCGGCGCCGACACCGGGCTCGCCGCGCTCGCGGAGACGGCGGCGAGGTTCGGCTTCAACGACCCCGGTCTGAAAGTGCCGTCGGCCGTCGCCACCAGCACCTTCGACACCTCCATGGACCGCGCCCAGCTCGCCCTGTCCGCCATCGGCCAGTACGACACGCGCGCCACGCCCCTCCAGATGGCGATGGTCGCGGCGGCCGTCGCCCAGGGCGGCTTCGTCCGGGCGCCGCACCTGGTGGACCGGACCACGACGGCGGGCGGCACCACGGTGTCCTCGACGCACGCCGACACCCGGTACCAGGCCATGAACCCCGGCACGGCCATGCGGCTGCGGGAGCTGATGACCGACGTCGTCGAGCGGGGCACCGGCCGCAACGCCGCGCTCCCCGGCGTGACTGTCGGCGGCAAGACCGGCACCGCCCAGCACGGGCTCGGCAACACCGGCACCCCCTACGCCTGGTTCATCTCCTGGGCGCAGCGGCCGGGCGACGCGGATGCCGCGGTGGCGGTGGCGGTGGTGGTGGAGGAGGCCGCGACGGAGCGTTCTGACATCAGCGGGGGCGGGAGCGCGGCGCCGGTGGCTCGCGCGGTGATGCGGGCAGCGCTCGGCGACTAGCCCTCGCGGGGGGCGCCCCGCCGCATCCATCAGCGCGCTCCGCGCGCGGGCACCCCTTCCCGAAACCATGGGGCTCCGCCCCCTGGCACCCCCGAAGATCGGCCTGGCGGCCTCGTCCTCAAACGCCGGACGGGCTGGATTCAGTCACCCGCCGCAGCGATCGTGTGGTGGACCTCCGCCACGCGCTCCCGCTCCTCCCGGGCGAACCGCTCCGCGTCCAGGCGTTCCGCGACCTCCTCGTCCTCGGCCATCAGCGCGTCCAGGCTGGCGTCCCCCATCTCCAGGACCCCCATGTCGACATAGGCGCGCTGGAGGCGCTCGCCCCACAGGCCGATGTCCTTGACGCAGGGCACGATCCGGCTGAACAGCAGCTTCCGGAACAGCCGCAGGTTCTCGGAGCGCTCGCTGCACTCCTCGGCCTCCGCGCGGGGCACGCCGAAGTTCTCCAGGACCTCCACGCCCCGCAGCCGGTCCCGCATCAGATAGCAGCCCTCGATGACGAACTCCTCGCGCTCGCGCAGTTCGGCGTCGCTGAGCTGCCGGTAGTGGTCGCGCAGCGCCATCCGTCCGAAGGCCACGTGCCGGGCCTCGTCCTGCATGACGTACGCGAGGATCTGCTTCGGCAGCGGCTTGTCGGTGGTGTCGCGGATCAGGCCGAACGCGGCGAGGGCGAGGCCCTCGATGAGCACCTGCATGCCGAGGTAGGGCAGGTCCCAGCGGGAGTCCCGCAGCGTGTCGCCGAGGAGGGCCTTAAGGCTGTCGTTGACCGGGTAGAGCAGGCCGACCTTCTCGTGCAGGAAGCGGCCGTAGATCTCGGCGTGCCGGGCCTCGTCCATGGTCTGGGTGGCGGAGTAGAACTTGGCGTCGAGGTCCGGCGCCGACTCCACGATCCGCGCCGCGCAGACCATCGCGCCCTGCTCGCCGTGGAGGAACTGGCTGAACTGCCAGGAGGCGTAGTGCCTGCGCAGCTCGCCGCGCTCGCGCGCCGACATCCGGTCCCAGTACCGCGTGCCGTACAGCGACAGGGCCTCGTCGGGGGTGCCGAGCGGGTCGAACGGGTCGACCTCCAGGTCCCAGTCGATGCGCCTGGCACCGTCCCACTGCTTGTCCTTGCCCTTCTGGTACAGGTTCAGCAGGCGCTCGCGGCCGTCGTCGTACTCCCAGGTGAAGCGGGCGGCGCCGGTGGCGGGCACCTGCCAGCCGGGGCTTTCCTGTGCCGAGGTGTACAGGTCACGCGTCGACATGGGCGGCTCCTCGCGGGTGTCGGCGGCCCCAGGCGTGGTGGGTCTGTCCGGGCGACCGCCGCGAAGGGTGGCTGAGGGGCAGGCTCACACGGTGGTAGACGCCGGGTCAACAAGTCGTGCGCAAGGGATTGACGACCTTGCTGACACGCAGTCTTATAAGAGGTGACCGCCGGTAACTCACTGGGGATGCCCCGGAGAACGCCCGAAGGGCCCCACCAGGGCGCTCGCCAGAGCCCTCGCCGTGGCGCTCGCCAGGGACCTGGCCGGGGCACTCGAACAGCACGCAGCAGCGCACAACAGGAGCAGGAGACCCTCATGACGACCGTGACCGAAGACAGCGAACTCTCGGGTCTGCGGGACGCGCTCGGCCTGCTCAAGGACCGCGAACAGGTGGCCGTGCGCCTCCTGGAGTCGTCCGCGCGGCACTCCTTCGACCCGGACAAGGAGCTCGACTGGGACGCCCCCGCCGAGGACGGCAAGTGGTTCTGGCCGCCGGAGCTCGTCTCGCTCTACGACACCCCGCTGTGGAAGCGCATGTCCGAGGAGCAGCGCTTCGACCTCGCCCGGCACGAGGCCGCCTCGCTCGCCTCGCTGGGCATCTGGTTCGAGATCATCCTGATGCAGATGCTCGTACGGCACATCTACGACAAGTCCGTGACCAGCGCGCACGTGCGGTACGCGCTCACGGAGATAGCCGACGAGTGCCGCCACTCCATGATGTTCGCCCGCATGATCCAGAAGAACGGCGCGCCGACGTACCCCGTCTCGCGCCTCAACCACAACCTCGGCCGGATCCTGAAGACCGTCTCCACCACCCCCGGCTCGTTCGCCTGCACGCTGCTCGGCGAGGAGATCCTCGACTGGATGCAGCGCCTGACGTTCCCCGACGAGCGGGTGCAGCCGTTGGTGCGCGGCGTGACCCGCATCCACGTCGTGGAGGAGGCCCGCCACGTGCGGTACGCGCGTGAGGAGCTGCGGCGCCAGATGGTGACCGCGCCGCGCTGGGAGCGGGAGCTGACCCGCATCAGCAGCGGCGAGGCGGCCCGCGTCTTCTCCATCGCCTTCGTCAACCCGCAGGTCTACTCCGACGTGGGCCTCGACCGCCGTGAGGCCGTGGCGCAGGTCAAGGCGAGCGGCCACCGCCGGGAGGTCATGCAGACCGGGGCGAAGCGGCTCACCGACTTCCTGGACGACATCGGGGTGCTGCGGGGTGTCGGCCGCAGGCTGTGGCGGTCGTCGGGGCTGCTGGCGTAGGCGGCCGGACCGGCGGGAGGCGGGGCGCGGGCGGGACGGCCGGAGGCGGGGCGCGGGCGAGTGGTTTCCCGCCGTTCGCCCCGGTCCGCGCCGGTCCGTACGCACGGCGGCGCGGTTACGCTGCCGGGCATGACCGCAGCCGTAGGGCACACCCGCGCGTACCGGCGTCTGACCGTCGAGGAGCGGCGCAGCCAGCTGCTCGCCGCCGCCCTGTCCCTGTTCGCGCACCGGGCGCCCGAGGAGGTCTCCCTCGACGACGTCGCCGAGGCCGCCGGGGTCTCGCGCCCGCTCGTCTACCGCTACTTCCCCGGCGGCAAGCAGCAGTTGTACGAGGCCGCGCTGCGGTCGGCGGCCGACGAGCTGGAGCAGTGCTTCGCCGAGCCGCAGGACGGCCCGCTCACGCGGCGCCTGGGGCGGGCCCTGGACCGCTACCTCGCCTTCGTCGACGAGCACGACGCCGGGTTCAGCGCGCTGCTCCAGGGCGGCAGCGTCGTGGAGACCTCGCGGACCACCGCCATCGTCGACGGCGTGCGCCGGTCCGCGGCCCGGCACATCCTGGCCCACCTCGACCTGGCCGAGGCGCCGGGGCCGCGCCTGCGGATGATGGTCCGGACGTGGATCACCTCGGTCGAGGCGGCCTCGCTCATCTGGCTCGACGAGGACAAGCGGCCGCCCGCCGGTGAGCTGCGGGACTGGCTGGTCGAGCAGTTCGTGGCCCAGATCGCGGCGACCGCCGGGCGCGACGCCCAGACCGCGGACGCCGTGCGGCGGGCCCTGCGCCTGGAGCGGGCCGACGGGCCCGTGGGCGAGCTGGCCCGGCGGGTGCTGCCGGTGGTGGCTCAGGCGTGCGGGGGGACACTGGGGGCGTGAAGAGTGAAGACACCCCCTTCGTGGGCGGCCCGCTGGACGGCCGCGTTCTGCCGGTGCTCCTCGGGGCCACCGGGCATCCGCCGAAGGTCTACCGCGTGCCGGTTCCCGACGAGGGGGGCGGGGAGCCGACCGTGCTCGTCTACCGCCGGGTGGCCGCGGGCCCCGTTCGCCGGGTGGGGCTGCATCCGGGGTGGCGGTACGAGTACGACCCCGACGGCGACGCCGGTTCCGGAGGGTTCCGGGACCTGAAGTGGCCCTGGTCCCACCGCTGACGCTGGCGGGGGCGCCCTGTGCCGCCGCCCTCACCGGCACTCCCCGCCTGCCCCTCGGTCCCACCCACCCGCCCCCATCGCGCTCCGCGCTCGTCCTCAAACGCCGGACGGGCTTGAAACCCCCGCGCCCCCGCCACCACCTCCCCGCCCGGCTTTTCCCCCGCCCGCCTACCCCTTTGTCCCACCCACCCGCCCCCTCCGGGGCGGGTGGGTGGGATCCAGCCCGCCCGGCGTTTGAGAACGAGCGCGCAGCGACGTCACCAGCCCGCCCGGCCTTCGAGGGCGAGCGCGTCAGCGCGACAGATCCAGCCAGCCCGCAGGCTGACGGGCGAGTGCGCGGTGCGGGGAATTGAGCCCGTCCGGCGTTTGAGGACGAGCGCGCAGCGCGATGATTCAGCCCGTCCGGCGATTGAGGACGAGCGCGGAGCGCGATGAACGGGGGTGCCAGGGGGCTGGCCCCCTGGTTTCGGTGAAGGGGTGGGACTGGGGCGCACCGCGAGGCACACGCAACCCGCCACTCCGCCACCCCCCAAGACGAGTGACCCCGCTCCGCCAACCGCCCACCCCCGGCAGGCGAACCCCCCGCCACCCCCGAATGCTCGGCGATGCGCGCCGGAAGTCCCGCCGCGCCCGGAGGTGACGACATGTCAGGAAGACTCCTGCGCTGGGCCTGCACCGGCTCCGCCCTCACCGCCCTCACCACCCTGGCGACCCTCGCCCCACCGGCCACCCACGCCGCCCCCGGCCCAGGCCCCGGCCCCGGCGACCGCCCGGTGGCCGAACTCCTGACGGACCTTCAGCGCCTGTACCGCCAGGCCGAGGAGTCCACCGAGACGTACAACACCACCGACGAGAAGCTGAAGGCACGGCGCCGCGAGGCCGCCGACCTCGAACGGCGCCTGGACACCGCCCGCGCCTCGGCCGGCGCCAGCAGGAGCGCGGCGGGCCGCCTCGCCCGCCAGCAGTACCAGAACGGCAGCGTGGCGATCCCCGCGTACGTCCGTCTGCTGCTGGCCCGCGACCCGCAGGGCGCCCTGGACCAGCGCCATGTGCTGCGCCGCGCCTCGGCGGACCGCGCCGCAACCGTCAACCGGCTCGTCGCCGACGAGCGGCGGGCCCGGGAACTCGCCGAGCGGGCCCGGCGGGCCCTGGCCGCCCAGGAGTCCCTGGCCCGACGCCAGAAGCAGGCCCGCGACTCGGTGCGCGCCCGTCTCAAGGAGGTCGAGGAACTTCTCGCCTCGCTCACCCCGGAACAACTGGCCGCGCTCGGCCGGGCCGAGGACGACGGGGCCACCAGGGCGCAGCGCGAGTTCGTCGCGTCGGGCGCGCTCGGGGCGCCCGGAGCGCGGCGCGCGCCGTCCGAGCGGGGCGCGCGGGCGCTGCGGTACGCCGTGGAGCAGATCGGCAAGCCGTACGTGTGGGGCGCGGAGGGGCCGTCGGCGTACGACTGCTCCGGGCTCACCCAGCGGGCCTGGCGGGTCGGCGGCCGGGGCATTCCCCGGACCAGCCAGGAGCAGTGGGCCCGGTTGCCGCGGGTGCCGCTGCGGGAGCTGCGGCCCGGGGACCTGGTGGTGTACTTCCCCCGGGCCACGCATGTCGCCCTCTACCTCGGCGACGGGCTCGTCGTGCACGCCCCGCGCCCCGGGGCGCGGGTGAAGGTGTCGCCGGTGGGAGCCAATCCGGTACGGGGGGCCGTGCGGCCCGACCCCGGGGGTCCGGTGGCGGAGGAGTGGCGGCCGCCGCGGCTGCCGGACGGGGCGCGCGAGGGCACGGACACGGGCTGGTCGGGCTGACCCCACCCGCGCCAAGGTGGCGCGGGGAGAGCCGACGGCGGGGGGACGGCAGGCGTTCCAGCCCGTCCGGCGTTTGAGGACGAGCGCGGAGCGCGATGAGGGCGGGCGGGTGGGTGGGAGGAAGAGGGTCACCCCGCCACGGATGACAGATAGGCCCCGGCCGCCTCCGCGTCGTAGAAGAAGTCCTCGAAGTCCGCCGGGTCGTTGAACCCGTTGGCGAACCGGTCGGCGACCGCCTGGTGCTCGACCCCGGCCCCCAGCAGCGCGAGCACGTGCTCGGCGGGGGGAGCCAGCATCGTGTTGGTCCACTTCGTCACGTGCCGCGCGGTCGCCCAGTACCGCTCGAACGTGGCCCGCATCCACTCCTCGTCGAACGGCCGGTCCCCGTGGGAGACGATCGAGTCGAGGTACGACGCGGCGCACTTGGAGGCGGAGTTGGAGCCCTGCCCGGTGATCGGGTCGTTGGCGACGACGACGTCGGCGACGCCGAGGACCAGGCCGCCGCCGGGCAGGTGCCCCACGGGCTTGCGCACGGTCGGGGCGTAGCGCCCGGCCAGGGTGCCGCCCTCGTCCGTCAGCTCGACCTTCGTGGCGCGGGCGTACTCCCAGGGCAGGAACTTCTCCAGGAGTTCGAGGGTCAGCGCGAGGTGTTCGTTGGGGTCCTTGACGCCCTGGAAGACGTCGAGCGGGCCGCCGGGGATGCCCTCCCAGAAGAGGATGTCGGCGCGGCCGGACGTGGTGAGCGTCGGCATCACGAACAGTTCGCCCACGCCGGGCACCAGGTTGCAGCGGACCGCGTCGAACTCCGGGTGCTCGGGGCGCGGGCCGAGCCCGTGGACGTACGCCACCGACAGGGCCCGCTGCGGCGCGTCGTACGGCGAGCGCTCCGCGTCCCGCTCGAACATCGACACCAGCTCGCCCTTGCCCGCCGCCACCAGGACCAGGTCGTAGGTGCGGGAGAAGTAGTCCAGGTCGCCGACGGCCGCGCCGTGGATGACGAGCTGACCGCCGCGCTGCGCGAAGGTCTCCATCCACCCGGCCATCTTCACGCGCTGGTCGACGGACTGGGCGTACCCGTCGAGCCTGCCCACCCAGTCGATCACGCGGGCGGAGTCGGGGCCCGCGACGGAGACGCCGAGGCCCTCGATGTTCGGGGCCTGGGACTCCCAGAAGTTCAGGCCGAGGTCGCGCTCGTGCTGGAGCGCGGTGTGGAACATGCACTGGGTCGACATGACCCGGCCCGCACGGATCTCGTCCGCCGTGCGGTTGGACATCAGCGTCACCTCGTACCCCTGCGACTGGAGTCCGAGCGCGATCTGGAGTCCCGACTGCCCGGCTCCGACGATGAGTATCTTCCGCATTACGTCCTTCTCCTCACTCAGATCACTCGTGTCACTGACACCACTCGTGTCACTCACGTCGGTCATGGCGGCAGGCGGCGCCTCCGTCACTCGGGTCACACCAGAGCACCCACGGCACCGGGTTCCGGGCCGCCCCCGCCTACTCGGGCGTCACGTCCAGCGCGTGCCCGACCAGGGCCAGCAGTGACTCGATCACGGGGATCCGCTTCCGGGCGTCCATGATCAGGACGGGTATCCGGGGCGCCACCGTCAGCGCCTCGCGGACGTCCTCCGCCTCGTACCGCTCGCTGCCCTCGAAGTGGTTGACCGCCACCACGTACGGCAGCCCGCAGCTCTCGACGTAGTCGAGCGCGGGGAAGCAGTCGCTCAGGCGGCGCGTGTCGGCGAGGACGACCGCGCCGATCGCGCCCCGCATGAGGTCGTCCCACATGAACCAGAACCGCTGCTGCCCGGGCGTGCCGAACAGGTACAGGACGAGGTCGTCGTCGAGCGTGATGCGGCCGAAGTCCATGGCGACCGTGGTCGTGGTCTTGGCCGGGGTCGGGCCGAGGTCATCGGTGTCGGCGCTGGCCTGCGTCATCAGCGCCTCGGTCTGGAGCGGCCGGATCTCGGACGCGGTCGTGACGAGGGTCGTCTTGCCCACGCCGAAGCCGCCCGCGATCACGATCTTCGCGGCGGTGGGGGCCCGCGACAGGTCGGTCTGCCAGGCGCGCGGTTCGCCCTCGGCGTCGGCGCCCGGACCGGCGGCGCCCGGTCCGGCGGCGCCCGGTCCGGCGGCGCCCGGTCCGGCGGCGGGACCGCCGGGGAACGCGTTCAGTCCGTCGCGGTCAGAGACGGCGGAGTCCACTCAGCACCCTTTCGAGCAGTGCGCGGTCCGGCTGGCGCGGGCCGTCGCCCGTCCCGTACACGCGGATCTTTCCCTGGTCGGCGAGGTCGCTGAGGAGAACGCGGACCACGCCCAGCGGCATCTTCAACAGCGCGGAGATCTCCGCGACCGTACGCATCCGGCGGCAGAGTTCGACGATGGCCCGCATCTCCGGCATCACCCGGGAGCTGAGCGTCACATCGCCCCGCTCCAACTCGGGCCGCTCCTCCGCGGCTTCGAGCACCGGGTACGCGGCCACGAACGTCTCCACGAGCAGCACGTGCCCGAAGCGGGTGCGGCCCCCGGTGAGCGAGTAGGGGCGCACCCGGGCGGGCTTGCGGTCCGCGCCCCGCACCGGAAGCCTCGGTGCCGTCCCTGGCCTGCCCGGCGGCGCCGTGCTCATTCCGCCCGCTCCATCGACTCGCGCAGCTCGCTGCGGAGTTCGGGCGTCAGGACGTGTCCGGCGCGGCCGACGAACAGCGCCATGTGGTACGCCACGACGGTCATGTCGCAGTCGGGCGTCGCGTGCACGCCGAGCAGCGAGCCGTCGCTGATCGCCATCACGAACAGGCTGCCCTCGGCCATCGCGACGACCGTCTGCTTGACCGTTCCTCCGTCCATCAGCTGGGCGGCGCCCAGGGTGAGGCTGCCGAGCCCGGACACCACGGTGGCCAGGTCGGCGCTGGAGCCCCGGGGCCCGGCCGGGCTCAGCGACGGGCGGCGCTCGGCGTTGCGGACCGGGTCGGAGGACAGCAGCAGCAGGCCGTCGGACGAGACGACGGCGACGGAGAGGATGCCGGGGACCTCCTCGACGAGGTTGGTGAGCAGCCAGTGCAGGTTGCGGGCCTCGCTGCTCAGGCCGTGCACCGTGGGTTCGGCGGCCGCCTCGGACCCTTCCGCTGGTCGTTCGGCGTCGTCGGACTCGGGCTCGGGCTCGGTCCGCACGGGCGCGCCGGGCTCGGCGGACCCAGCGGACTCAGCGGACCCGGTGGACCCGGCGGACTCGGCGGGTTCTGCGGACTCGACGGAAGAACCGGGCGTGCGCATGGGCACAGTCAACTGCTTGCCTCCTCGACTGGGTCCCCCGGAACATCTGCGGTACTCGCGGTGCGTGCGGCGCTCTCGGTGCCCGCGGCGGCACCCTCGGCTCGGCGGCTCTCGGCGAGTTCCGCCTCGACGTCGCGCCGTCCGCTCCTGGCCCCCTTCTGGAACCCGCCGAGGCGGCGCCGCAGGTCCTCGGCGTCGACGGACGTGCTCCGAGGCCCGGGGGCGGTCCCGGCGATCGGGCTGATCCTCGGGGTCCGCTTGGGCAGGCCCTTGGCGGTGTAGACCTGCGGGCCCGGCTCCGTGGCCGCGACGGTGTCCTCCGTCGCTCCCGGCGTCCTCGGCGCGGCACTCGACTCCGTACGGGGTGTCGTACCGGGTGTCGTACGGGGTTCCGTAGGCGGCTCCGTACGGGGTTCCGCACCGGATTCCGTACGGCGGAGTTCCGCACCGGATTCCGTACGCGGCTCCGTACGCGCATCCGGAGAAACGGTCCGCTTCCCCGAAGAGGCGTCCCGCTCCCCGCTCGGGCCCTGGGGTCGCGGCGGGGTGTCCGCCTCCAGCAGGGGCTCCGGGTCCAGCAGGGCGGCGGCGCCCGACGAGGCCTCGTCCCGTGCCCGTGCCTTCGGGCGCGCCGACTGCTCCGGGCGGACCTCGTCGTCCGGCCGGGCGTGCGGCTCCGCCGCGTCGGGGTGGTCGGTCCCGACGGACGGCGCGAGCAGTTCGAGGGTCGTCTCGGCCGCGTCGATCAGGGGGTCGCGCCCCCCGAGGCGGTCGGGCAGCTCGTTGGAGTTGGCCTCGGCCTGGGAGCCCGGCAGCCGCACCCGGGGCGCCTCGCCGCGCGGGGCGGGCACCGGCGCCGGGGGCGCGTCGGTGAGGATGCCCTTCGGCAGCACGACGACCGCGGTCACGCCGCCCTGCTTCTGCTCCCGCAGCCGCACCCGCGCCCCGTGCCGGGAGGCGAGCCGGGCCACCACGTACAGGCCGAGCCCGAGGCCGTCGCCGCCCTCCTGGTCGTAGGCGTCGTCGGCGGAGAAGTCGGTGAGCCGCGCGTTGAGTTCCCGCAGCCGCTCGACGCTCGCGCCGATGCCCTCGTCCTGCACGGAGAGCATGACCTCGCCGTTCTCCAGGAGCCACCCGGACACCTCGACGGAGGACTCGGGCGGCGAGAACGACGTGGCGTTCTCCAGGAGTTCGGCCACCAAGTGGCTGATGTCGTCGGCGGCGAACCCGGCGAGGTGCGCGTGCGGCGGCAGCGCGGAGATGCGGACGCGCTCGTACCGCTCGATCTCGCTGACGGCGGCGCGCACGACGTCCACCAGCGGCACCGGGCCCGCGTGCTGGTGGCCGTGGTCCGCGCCCGCGAGGACGAGGAGGTTCTCGCTGTGGCGGCGGGTGACGGTGGCCAGGTGGTCGAGCTTGAACAGCGTGGCGAGCCGGTCGGGGTCCTGCTCGCGCTCCTCCAGCTGCTCGATCACGGCCAGCTGCCGCTCGACCAGGCCGAGCGTGCGCAGCGCCAGGTTCACGAACGTGCCGTGGATGCTGCGCCGCACCCGCTCCAGGTTCGCGGCGGCCTCGGCCAGCTCGGCGCGCAGCGCGTCGCGCTCCTCGGCCAGCGCCTGCCGCGCGTCCGCCATCGTCTGGCGCTGCCCGATGAGGTGCTTGCGGTCGGCTTCGAGGGTGCTCAGCCGCTCCTGGACGGCGACGGCGTGGCCGTGCAGCGCGTTGACGGAGCGTACGACCGCCGCGAACTCGTCGTCACGGCCCTTGAACCGCACCGGCTCCTCACTGGCGGGCGCCGCGGCCACCCGGGCCGCGCCGAGGCGCAGCGCGGCGAGCGGGCGGGTGAGCGAGCGCGCCGCGCCCATGCTGACACCGACGGCCAGCAGGAGCAGGGCGCCGACGAGCGCGATCCGCAGCTCCAGGTCCGTCACGTCGTCGTCGCGCAGCCCGGCGAGGCTCTTGGTGCGGGCGGCGGCGAGCGCGTTCTCGGCGCCGCGCATGGCCTCGACGCGGGCCGACAGGGCCGTGTCCAGCTTGCCCCGGTTCAGACGCCGGTCGGCCGGGGACAGCGTGGGCTCGTCCGTGAGCCGCTCCAGGTACTGCTCGGCCGTGGTCACCTCGCTGCCGGTGACCGTCGACTCGTACGTGGCCCGGTCCTTGGCGGGCGCGGTGTCCTGGAAGTCGGCAAGCGCCGCCAGTTCGCGCACCCGCGCCTGCTGGGCGGCGGCGCTCAGGCCGTCCCTGCGCTCCCGCTGGAGCGCGGACTCGCCCGTGGTGGGCAGGCCGGTGACCGGGTCCGTGACGCCGGTGGCGGTGGGCCGGGGCACCGCGAGCGCGGCGAGCAGCAGGCCGCGGGCGGCGCCCGCCTGGTCGACGGCGTGGTCGAGGTCGGCGAGCGCGGCGGCACCGGAGCCCGCGCGCCGCGGCAGCTTCTCGGCCAGCTCCCGGCTGAGTCCGTGGAGTTCGGTGATGGCCTTCGTGTACGCCTTGTGGGCGTCCAGCGGCCCGCTCTTGCCGGTGAGCGACGCACGGCGTACGGAGCCGAGGTCCGCGAGGTCGCGGCGGAGCCCGGCGGTGACGGAGCTGTTGGTGCTGGCGTCGGCCGCCGCCGCGCGCAGTTCCTCGATCTGCCGGTCCACGCGGGCGCTGCGGCTCTCCGAGAGGCCCTTGCCGTCGGGGCGTCCGGCCGCGATGTACGCGGTGACCTCGTCGCGCTCGTCGGCCAGGGAGTGGCTGAGCGTGACGGCCCGCTGGGTCAGCTCGGAGAGCGTCACCAGGCTCTGGGAGTCGTTGAGTTGCCCGGACGCGGCCACGATGGCGGGGGCACCGGCGCCCGCCACGGCTGCGGCGACGACGGCCACGGCGACGATGAGACGGGTGCGGACGCGGGCCTTGGGGCGTGGGGGGGCTGCGGGCTTGGGGGTGGCGGGGGTGCCGGATGCGGAGCCGGGGGTGGCCGGGCCGGGGGTGGCCGGGCCGGGGGTGGCCGGGCCGGGGGTGGCCGGGCCGGGGGTGGCCGGGCCGGGGGTGCCGGAGCCGGAGCCGGGGGTGGCCGGGGTGGCTTCTGTGGGGGTGGGGGCGCCGGTGGCTCCGCCGGATCTGCGCACCGGGCCTTCCGGCGAAGGCGAGGACGAGGGCGAAGGCGCAGGCGAGGACGAGGGCGACGACGACGGCTGGGACGCGCCCTCCGCGGCAGCGGTCCCTTGATCGCCAGGGGGCGTCACGCCAGGCTCCGCCCCTCCCGGGGCCGTCTGGCTGCCTTCGCGCCGAGGCCGCATTTCTTGCACCGGTGCTCGCATTCCTGTTTTCGTCTGCCCTAGGGCCCGGGTGACGATCCGTCAACGCGAGCGCTCCCGGCCCGGATCCTGACGTTGCCAGACGATTCCAGTGCCGGTGCGCGGCAGTCTCGCATCGCCTGCCTGGCCACCTGAAGGAGTGAACATCGACTGGGAGTTGGCGGGCAAGTCACCCTGCGTGCCGTCCGGGCCGCGCGCGGTGCGTCGGTTGGACGTCCGTGGACGGCTTTGGCAGGATGCGCCGCCACACCCCGTTGGAGCCGTTGATTCCGGCCGAAATGTGATGTCCCGCGGCGGCCCGGGGGTCCGTCCGCGCCCGCCCCGCGCCCGCCCCCGGCCGCCGTGCACGGCTCGTGCAGACTGGCCGAATGCGCATCGAACTGGCCACCGAGCCCGGCGACCCGGACCGCCCCAACGAGGACTACGCATCGGTAGCACTGCCCGCGTCGGGACGGGGCGGATCGCTGGTGCTCCTCGACGGCGTGACGCCCCCGCCGGGCGATGACGGATGTCTGCATTCCGTCCCCTGGTTCACCGCCCGCCTGGGCGGCGCACTGGGTGAACTGTCCGTTTCACTCCGGGATCTGACGCTGCCTGAGATTCTGTCGGCGGCCATCGCGCGCACCGCCGACGCCCACCGCGAAACCTGTGACCTTTCTCACCCTCGCACCCCGCAGGCAACCGTGGTCCTCGCCCGGTGGGACGCGGAGCGCGTCGAGTACCTCGTCCTGTCCGACTCGGCGCTGCTCCTCGCCTCCCCCGACGGCACGGTGGACGCCGTCCTCGACCGGCGCCTCGACGAGCTGCCGCCCGCCGTCCGCGCCCTGGCCGCCGAGGCCCGGACGCTGCCGCGCGGCTCGGCCGAACGGCAGGCCAAGCGCCGGGAGTACGCGACGGCCGTCGAGGCCCTGCGGAACGCGGAGGGCGGCTTCTTCACCGCCGCCGCCGACCCCTCGGTGGCGGACCTGGCCCTCACCGGGGAGCTGCCCCGCTCCCGCGTCACCGCCCTCGCCGCGCTGACGGACGGCGCCGGTCGCTGGGTCGAGACGTTCCGCGCGGGCGGCTGGGCCGACTGCTTCGCCCTGCTGCGCAAGGACGGCCCGCACGAACTCGTGGACCGTGTACGGGAACTGGAGACCGCGGACCCGGACGGCACCGCGTTCCCTCGCGGCAAGCGGCACGACGACGCGGCGGTCGTGTACGTGCAGCTCTGACTGGCGGCGGCCCCGCAAGGCCTCCACGGCTTCGGCGGCTTCGGCGAAATTCGGCATCGCCGAGGTTTCACCGCCGCACGCCCCGGACAATACATTCACATTCTCCACTCCCCCTCATCGCGAGTTATCGCGTGTTATCGCGGGCGCCAACCGAACTGATCCCCAGGACAATTCAACTGATCCAGGTATCAGAATTCGGCTCTTGAAATCCCGTTCCGCGCCGGGGAAGGATCTGCGGAAGTTGCACGTGAGGCACACGCACGGCCGCTCTCGGCCCTGCGCCCGCGCACGGACATCGCACTGCACTAAGCACTGCACTAAGGAGAATGAAATGTCCCGGCGCATGGCGGCCATCGCGGGCTCGGCGCTCGCGGCCGCGCTGGTGCTCAGCGGCTGTGGTTCGAACGACGGCGGCGGCGGAGGCGGCAGCGGGGAAGACGGCACGGAGTCGTCCGCGGCCGAGGCGAGGGTGCTGGCCCGGATCGGCCAGCCGAAGGTGCCCGAGATGGCCGGGGCCATGGGCATGTGGACGACGGACCGGAATTTCGTCAAGACCGGCCTCAAGAACATATCCGGCTACCCTCTCGCGGGCGGAAAGTCCCAGTGGAAAGTACCCCTCAGCGGCGAGGTCTGCTGGGCGTCCCCGGAGCCGACCAAGGACGGAAAGGTCGCCATACTCTTCCAGGACGACAAGGACGACCCTTCCGTCTGCAACGAGGTCGGCGTGGTCGACCTCACCAAAGGTGAACTGCTCTGGCACAAACAGAGCCTGAACGAATACGGCAGCGCCGAGATGTTCGACGAGGTGACCATCGGCGGCGGCACGGTCGCCGCCGCGGGCACCAGCGGCGGCGCGGCCTGGAAGCTCGACGGCACCCCCCTGTGGAAGCCGTCCGACGAGGCCTGCGACATCGAGGGCTACGCGGGCGACGCCACCAAACTGCTCGCCGTCCGGGACTGCGGCGACACCGACCACCCCGAGCTCCGGGTCGAGACGGTCTCCCCGACGACACAGAAGCCGACGTCGACGTACAAGATGCCGACCGGCACCGAGTACGTCCACGTCGTGTCCCTCGACCCGCTGGTCCTGGCCGCCGACGACGGCGACGCCCAGGGCGGCAGCGGCATCTCCCAGTTCCTCACCGTCGACGACAGCGCCACCGTCGGCAAAGCGCTCAGCCGGATCGCCGTCGGCGGCGGCAAGCACGGCAAGTACACCGCGCAGTGCCCGGCCACCGAGGTCACCGGCTGCACGCGGCTCGCCGTCAGCAAGGACCGCAACGCCCTGTACCTCGCCACGTCCGACCCCGCGAACAGCACCTCCGAGGCCAAGAACGACCTGGTGTCCTTCGACCTGAGGACCGGCAAGCAGACGCGCCGCGCCCCCGGCTCCGACGCGGGCCGCCTCGTGCCGGTCGACGTCGACGAGGACGGCAGGGTCATCGCGTACCAGGAGGCCAACATCATCCGCGAGGAGGGCGGCGCCGTCTGGCAGGCCGACCCGGCCACGCTCAAGCAGCGCAAGGTCCTCCAGCACCCGTCGAGCAGCTACGAGATGGAGGCCCGCTTCGACATGGACCGCCGCGTGCTCTACGCGGGCCAGCGCCTCTACCTGGGCGCGGACCACGTGACGGAGCCGTCGAAGGTCTACAAGAAGGCCCAGCCCCTGGCCGTCGTCTTCGGCGCCAAGTAGCACCCCGAGCCGGGGCGCGGCACCCCGTGCCGCTGCCCGTACTTTTGCGGGGCCCTGGGGCGGGGTGCCCGTACCTTTCGGGACCCTGGGGCGGGGGCTGGTTCCGGGGCCCGGCGGATCCGGGGCCGGGCCCATCTGAGGCCGGGCGGGTCCGGGACCGGGCCCGACTGAGACCGAGCGGGTCCGGGGCCGGGCGCGCCCAGAGCGCCGTGTGGCAGGAGCGCGGTGGGGGCGGAGCGCGGCGCGGCTAGAGCGCGGTGTGGCTAGAGCGCGGCACGGGAGTTCAACTGGCCGAGCAGGCGGGCCAGCTCCGCGACCTCCTTCCGGTCCCACCCGGCGAGCTGCCGGACGTACCGCTCGCGCCGCGCGCTGCGCACCGTGCGGAACCGCTCGCGCCCCTCCTCCGACAGCCGCACGAGCCAGGCCCTGCCATCCGCGGGGTCCGGCTCCCGCGCGACCAGGCCCAGCTGCTCCAGCGCCCTGAGCTGTCGGCTCATCGTGGCCTTCCCGACGCCGATGAACGCCGCCAGGTCCGTGGCCCGACGCGGCCCGGTCTCGTCCAGGAACGCGAGCAGTCCGTACGCCGCGGGCTCCAGGTCGGGATGGACCTGGCGGGCCATCTCGCCGGACGACGCCCGCGCCCTGCGCAGCAGCAGCGTCAACTCCCGCTCAAGGGCGAGGAACTCGTGGTCCACACCACCGCTCGCCCCCGGCCCCTCCGCGCCGGAACGCTCCCCGTGGTCCGCGTCCTCACGCATGTCAGCACCCCTGCCGCACTTTCCCGATCCTGAAAGTTTCCGCCGACCGCGGCCATCGCCGCAGCTCGCCCAGTATTTCGCAGGCGTAGACCATCGGCGGACATCTGAGCCCCTTCCCTCCCCCGGTCTACGTGCGTAGCGTCGTTAATGACATGTTCACACCAGCCTCTGGCGTCAGGGGTTCCGACGCCATCTCCACCTGGTGCCATGTCGACCGTTCCCCCACCGAGTCCCGTGCGCCCCGGACGGCGACGAGCCCACTCACGGCCACGCCCCACGGCACACGTGACTCCTAGGCCTTTCGGAGGCACGACATGCCCGTGCAGAGACCTGCCACGTCCCGCCCCACCGCAGGCATCCTCCTCGCCGTCCTGTCCGCCCTCGCCCTGCTGCTCACCCTGCCCGGCGCCGCCCAGGCCGCCGACACCGAGGACGTCCCGCCCCGCGGCAGCGCCCGCATGGGTCAGGGCGTCATCGAGCACGACGGCCAGGGCGGCCGACCCAGCGGCGGCGGTGCCGTCCAGACGGAGGGCGTCGACGTCAGCAGCCACCAGGGCAACGTCAACTGGTCCGCCCTGTGGACCAGCGGCGTGCGCTGGGCCTACGTCAAGGCGACGGAGTCCACCTCCTACCGCAACCCCTACTTCGCCCAGCAGTACAACGGCTCGTACAACGTCGGCATGATCCGCGGCGCCTACCACTTCGCCACGCCCGACACCTCCAGCGGCGCCGCCCAGGCCAACTACTTCGTGGACAACGGCGGCGGCTGGTCCCGCGACGGCAAGACCCTGCCCGGCGCCCTCGACATCGAGTGGAACCCCTACGGCTCCGCCTGCTTCGGCAAGTCCCAGAGCGCCATGGTCAGTTGGATCCGGGACTTCCTGAACACCTACAAGGCCCGCACCGGCCGCGACGCCGTCATCTACACCGCCACCAGCTGGTGGAAGCAGTGCACGGGCAACTACGGCGGCTTCGGCTCCACCAACCCCCTGTGGATCGCGCGCTACAACACCTCCCCCGGTGAACTCCCGGCCGGATGGGGCTTCCACACCATGTGGCAGTACACCTCCTCCGGTCCGATCGTCGGCGACCACAACAAGTTCAACGGCGCCTACGACCGCGTCCAGGCTCTGGCCAACGGCTGACGGCCACCTCTCCCCCACACCCCAGCACCCCGATCCACCCGCTTGTCCTGATCCCCCTCGATGACCCGGCGTACGGCGAGGGTCCGGGGCCCACGAGCCCCCGACCCTCGCCTCCCGCCGCGTCCGTCACGCCGCGGCGGGAACCTGGGGAGCGACCTGCGTCTCAGCGGGCGTCAGCGCCAGCTCCAGGACCTGCCTCACGTCCGTCACCGCGTGCACATCGAGCTTCTCCAGGACCTCGGCGGGCACGTCGTCCAGGTCCGGCTCGTTCCGCTTGGGGATGACCACCGTGGTGATCCCCGCGCGGTGGGCGGCGAGCAGCTTCTGCTTGACGCCTCCGATCGGCAGCACCCGGCCGGTCAGCGACACCTCACCCGTCATCGCCACGTCGGTGCGGACCAGTCGGCCGCTGAGCAGCGACGCGAGGGCCGTCGTCATCGTGACGCCCGCGCTCGGCCCGTCCTTGGGGACGGCGCCCGCCGGGAAGTGGATGTGCACACCCCGGTCCTTCAGGTCGCCCACGGGCAGTTCCAGTTCCGCGCCGTGCGAGCGCAGGAAGGAGAGCGCGATCTGCGCCGACTCCTTCATCACGTCACCCAGCTGCCCGGTGAGCGTCAGTCCGGCCGCCCCCGTCTCCGGGTCGGCGAGCGAGGCCTCGACGAACAGCACGTCGCCACCCGCTCCGGTCACCGCGAGTCCCGTCGCCACACCAGGCACCGCCGTGCGCCGCTCCGCCGGGTCCTGCGCGGACTCCGGCACGTGGTGCGGGCGCCCGATCAGGCCGCGCAGCTCGTCGGCGCCGACCGTGAACGGAAGCTCCCTGTCGCCCAGTTCGTGCTGGGCCGCGACCTTGCGCAGCAGCCGCGCGACGGCCCGCTCCAGGTTGCGCACGCCCGCCTCGCGCGTGTACTCCCCGGCGAGCTTGCGCAGCGCGCCCTCGTCGATGGTCACCTCGCCCTCGCCGAGCCCGGCCCGGTCGAGCTGGCGCGGCACCAGGTGGTCACGGGCGATGACGATCTTCTCGTCCTCGGTGTAACCGTCCAGCCGGACCAGCTCCATGCGGTCGAGCAGCGCCTCGGGGATGGCCTCCAGAACGTTCGCCGTGGCCAGGAACACCACGTCGCTCAGGTCGAGCTCGACCTCCAGGTAGTGGTCGCGGAAGGTGTGGTTCTGCGCCGGGTCGAGCACTTCGAGCAGCGCGGCGGCCGGGTCGCCCCGGAAGTCGGAGCCCACCTTGTCGATCTCGTCCAGGAGAACCACCGGGTTCATCGACCCGGCCTCCTTGATGGCCCGCACGATCCGTCCCGGCAGCGCCCCCACGTAGGTGCGCCGGTGTCCACGGATCTCCGCCTCGTCCCGCACACCGCCGAGCGCGACCCGCACGAACTTGCGCCCCATGGCGTGCGCCACCGACTCACCGAGCGAGGTCTTGCCGACGCCGGGCGGCCCGACGAGCGCGAGCACGGCACCGCCGCGCCTGCCGCCCACGACTCCCATGCCCCGGTCCGCGCGCCGCTTGCGCACCGCCAGGTACTCGGTGATGCGCTCCTTCACGTCCTGGAGCCCCGCGTGCTCGGCGTCCAGGACCTCCTGGGCGCCCTTGATGTCGTACGCGTCCTCGGTGCGCTCGTTCCACGGCAGCTCCAGGACGGTGTCGAGCCAGGTGCGGATCCAGGAGCTCTCGGGCGACTGGTCGCTGGCCCGCTCCAGCTTCTCGACCTCCTTGAGCGCGGCCTCCCGCACCTTCTCCGGCAGGTCCGCTGCCTCCACCCGGGAGTGGTAGTCGTCGGACTCGTCCTCGCCGTCCTGGCCGTTGAGCTCGCGCAGTTCCTTGCGCACGGCCTCCAACTGGCGCCGCAGCAGGAACTCCCGCTGCTGCTTGTCGACGCCTTCCTGGACGTCCTTGGCGATGGACTCGGCGACGTCCTGCTCCGCCAGGTGCTCCCGCAGCTGCTCGGTGGCCAGGCGCAGCCGGGCCGTCGGGTCCTCGGCCTCCAGGAGCTGGAGCTTCTGCTGGGTGGTGAGGAACGGCGAGTACCCGGAGTTGTCGGCGAGCGCCGAGACGTCGTCGATCTGCTGCACCCGGTCGACGACCTGCCAGGCGCCGCGCTTCTTCAGCCAGCTCGTGGCCAGCGCCTTGTACTCCTTGACCAGCTCTGCGGTGGCGCCGGGCAGCGGGTCCGGCGTCGTCTCCTCGACCTGGACGCCCTCCACCCACAGGGCCGCGCCGGGCCCGGTCGTGCCCGCCCCGATGCGCACCCGGCCCCGGCCGCGGATCAGCGCGCCCGGGTCACCGTCCGCGAGGCGCCCCACCTGCTCGACCGTGCCGAGCACGCCCACGCCCGCGTATGTCCCGTCGATGCGTGGAACAAGCAGCACCTGCGGCTTGCTACTGCTCCCACTGGACCGCGCGGCGGCCTGGGCCGCCTCCACCGCGGCGCGCACCTCGGCATCGGACAGGTCGAACGGCACCACCATGCCGGGCAGCACGACCTCGTCGTCGAGCGGCAGCACGGGCAGAGCGAGCGGTGTGGACGCAGTGGACTCAGCAGCCATGATCTCCCCTTCGGCATTCAAGTTGAGCTGTACCGACTCAATGCTTATGAGCCTCCGAATGTTCCCTCGGCCGTGTTCGCTCTGAGCGATCACCCCTATCGGCCTGAAATCACCGCCTCGTAATATGCACTTTCCAAATAGACCTATTACACGTGATGGCCGCACCCGCTAAGTGATCGTTACCGGTCGGCCGACGGCAGGAGGGGTGGCCGTGGAGGGCAGCGAGGTCGTACGGGCGTGGGTCGATGGCTGGGTGGTGTCGCGGGGCGCCGCGCCGCCTGTGGTGGAGCCGTGGGGCTACACGATTGATGTCGGTCTGGCGAAGCATCCGTCGCGTCATGTGTTCGGCGTGACGGACGCGGGCGCGCTGGAGGGCGATGTCCGCAAGGTCGCCGCGTCGGTGACGGGCGCGGATGTGTGGTTGAAGGTCTTTGACGCCCCGGGCCGGGTCGCCGCGTGGCTTGGCCCTGAGTGGTGGCTGGACCCGGAGGACGGGTTCCTGATGACGGTGCCGCTGGCCCGGTCGGCCGCTGAAGGTGTGGCCGTTCCGGAGGGCTATCGGCTGCGCACGTGGACGCGGGGCGGTGTCATCCGCGCCATGGTGACCACCGGGGACGGCAGTTGGGCGGCGCGCGGTCAGATCGCGCCGACGGGTCGCACGGCGGTCGCCGACCAGATCGAGACGTCGCCTGATCACCGTCGCCGGGGTCTGGGCAGCTTGGTCATGCGGACGCTGTCGACTGCGGCGTTCGAGCAGGGGGCGGAGGTCGGCGTCCTGGCGGGGACGGTGGAGGGGCGCGCGCTGTACGAGTCGTTGGGCTGGCGGGTGGAGTCCCTCCTGACGAGCGCCCGGCGTAAGGGGCCGGACGAATCCTGAGCGCCGCCCTCCGTTCGCCCGGGTCAGCCTGTCGGCGTCTCCGCCCTCTTGGCGCGGATGTCGTGGACGGCGTAGGGCAGGCCGGGCAGGAGGAACAGCAGCGTGCCCCACAGCGGCAGGTGGAACAGCGGGTCGTCACCTATGCCCCAGGAGATGAGCTGGGAGATGACGAGCGAGCTCATGCCCGCGATGACCCAGCCTCTGAATCCGAGGTTCCCCCGGCGCGTTTCCCAGGCGACCGCGGCGGCCGCCAGGACCACGTAGAACGCCACGCGGGGCGCTTCGACGGGCAGGACCAGGGACCGGTCGAGCAGGTGGGTGAGCAGCAGGAGCGCACCGAGGGCCAGCGGGGCCAGCGCCGCCATGCGCAGGGCTCGCTGCAGCAGTGGTGTGCGCGCCCGGGCCCAGGCTGCGGCGAAGGCCTTCACGTCGGGGCCGACCACGTCCTGCGGTGTCCGGCCTGCGGCGGCCGCCTCTTCCAGGTGGGCGGTGAGCTCGGCGAGCATTTCGCGCACGGAGGCGTCGTCAACGCCTCGGTACTCCCAGTTGCTGCGGCAGACCGCCAGGACGCGCTCGCGCGTCAGTGTCCCGCCGCTCTCCGCCTCCGGCGCCGCGCCTTGCCCCACCCCGTCTGGTGTCGGCGCCTTGATGCCCGTCGAGGCGTCCGTCGACTTGTCAGTCGTCGCGCTGAACTCGTTCGTCGTGCTCGTCATGTCGTGCGCCCCCCGTGTCACGATCTTGCCTGTCCGTGGTGCCTCGCAGGGTCCTGGAGACCGCCGTCGTGAAGGCGCTCCAGGTGGTGCGGCCCGCGGCCAGCTCGGCGCGGCCCGCTTCCGTGAGGCGGTAGTACTTGCGCGGCGCGCCGCCCGCGGCGGACGGCGCGCGATAGGAGTCGACGAGCCCGGCTCGCTCCATGCGGGCGAGCAAGGGATAGATGCTCCCCTCGCTCACCAGCTCGAGACCGCTCTCGGTGAGGGCTTCCACGAACTCGTAGCCATACCGAGGCCGCTCGGCGATGAGCGCGAGCAGGCACAGGTCGAGCACCCCGCGCAGTAGCTGACTGCGGCGCTGGTCGTGCGACGCAGGCAGTTCCTTTGTCATGCGGTACAAGATAGTCGAGGATTATCTTGCGGCGCAAGACTCTTTCGCGGGATTGATCGAGAAGAGGGTCGCGGCGGGGTGTGCGGGGTGCGGCGGGGGCGTGCGAGGTGGGCACGTGAGCCGCGCGGACGAGATGTCGTGGGGGGGCGTCGAGGAGAGGTATGCGGCGCGGCGTGGGAGCCGCGGACGACGAGGGGCGGCGCAGGTGAAGACGAGAGGCGGCGCAGGTGAAGGTGTGCGACGCGACGAGAAGGCCGTGCGGTACCGCGCGGCGCGTGACCGCCCGAGCAGGAGGCGGGAACGCCCAAGCAGGTGGGACCGCTCAAGCAGACCGGACCGCTCAGGCGGGCGGGAACGGCCTGGGCGGGGGCGCGCGGCTGGACGACGCGACGCCAGGAACCGCTCGGGCAGGGTTGCGCCGATGGGCGCCAGGCCATGAACCGCCCGAGCCGCGCTGGCGGGTGACCCCGGCGCTGCCGCCGTCTACGCCGCCGCAGCCCGCCGTTCCCCGCCCCGGCCGCGCCCCGCCCCCGCCCCGCCTCGCAGCAGCGGCCACGTCGTCACGCCGACGGCGAGGGCGAGCAGATGGCCCCAGTTGGTCATCGGGTCGTAGAACGCGATGAGGTCGTCGACGAGCATCGCGCCGAATCCGGCGAGGAGCACCCACCGCAGCCACGGCGTGAGCACTCCGGCGAGCGCGCCGACGCTCGCGGCCACGCCGAAGCTGATGCCGTAGTCGAGCCGGTGCAGCGAACTGCCGGGCAGATGGCCCGCGAGGACCGAGAGGCCGACGGGGATCTCGGTGGCGAGCGTGGCGACGACGTGCCCGAGGACGAAGACGCCCGCCGCGCGCACGCTTCCGACGCGGCGCTCCAGCGCGGTGAGCACGAACAGGAATCCGATGGCGTACGGCGACGTGATCCCGCCCGCGATCCACAGCGCGCTGGCGACCAGGACGAACAGGGGCCGGTCGGCGAGGTGCGCGACGTCCGTGCTCGATCCGTGGTGCAGCGTCGAGATCAGCGCGGGGTCCGCGTGGTCGGCGAGCCCCGAGGTGACGGCGAGGACAACCCCGTACCCAAAGGTGAAGGGCGTCCCTACGGGTGTCGGGAACAGCCGCCAGGGCCGAAGGCCACGGAGCCGGGCCCGGAGGGCGTCGACGCGGGCGGCGGCGTACGCGGTGGCGGAACCGGACGAGCGCGGCGCGGCCGGTGTGGAGGCCGAAGCGGCGGTGGCGGCGGCCCCGGAGAGGGGCAGCGGGCCCGAGGCCGACGGCTCACGCCAGGCGGGCACTTCCCCGCGACCGGCCCGCTCGGCGGCCTCGACCGCACGACCAACGCCACGGCCAACGCCACGACCAGCGCCACGACCGGCGTGAAGGTCGGCGTCACGTCCATCGCCACCGGCGTCGCAGGCCCGCCCGGCCTGAGTCACCCGCCCGAAGGCCCCCTCACCGCCCGAATCCACGCCCCCTATTCGCCCCCGGCTCCCCGCACGAACCGCTCCCCGAAGACCGGCCCCCTCACGAACCGCCCCCTCACGAACCGCCTCTTCGAAGCCATCGCCTCCCCCAGAGACGACGCCCTCCCCAGAGACCGTGCCCGCGTCACAGTCACCCCCCTCTACGGAGAGGCCGCCCCAGGCCGCCCCCTCGCCGCCACCCCGGCCGGAGGCCACCCGCGCGCGACGCCCACCCCCTTGACGCGGCACCGCGTCCAGGGTCACCAGGCCATCGGCACCCGGAGCATCGCCCTCAGCCTCCGGAGCGTCGCTCCCGGCGCCCGCGGCGGCGCCCCCGCCAGAAACCTGTTCGGTGCGGTTCACTCCGGGGCGCTCCTTCGGTCGGGGGCCTTGCATCACGAAGAGATCACGGCCACGCTTCACTGATCGTTCCCGCGCTGTCTATGACCGACGCCACGTGAGACGCGTCTCACAGGAACTCACGGCAACCCCATCGCATTCCGAGGCGTCCCGCACGCCGGGCCGCGGCCGTCCGAGGGGTCGGCGAGAGGATGACCCGCATGCACACTCCGTACCGACCCGATCCCCCCGTGGTTCTCGACCGGCGCGAAGGCCCCTACGGCGAAGTCGTGCTGCGCCGCCACGGAGATCTGCTCCAGATCATCGCCAACGGCACCTTCCTGATGGACACCTCCGACGGCCGCTCCGAGCGGCTTCTCGTCGACGCCGCGTACGACGCGCTCGACGGCCTCCCGCGCGCCGAGGGCGCCCCGCGCCCGAGCGTCCTGATCGGCGGCCTGGGCGTGGGCTTCTCGCTCGCCCACGCGGCCGCTGACGCCCGCTGGGGCCGCATCACCGTCGTCGAGCGCGAGACGGCCGTCATCGACTGGCACCGCGAGGGCCCGCTGGCGGAGCTCACGCGGCAGGCGCTCGCCGATCCGCGTACCGAGATCCTGAACGTGGATCTGATCGCATATGTCACGGGCCCATTCGCAAGCGTCAACGATTCGAACGCCGCGCCGCCGGAGTCCCGCCCGGCCACGTACGACGCCCTGTGCCTCGACATCGACAACGGCCCCGACTGGACCGTCACGCCGGGCAACGACAGTCTCTACTCCCCACCGGCCTCGCCGCCTGCAAGGCGCTGCTGAACCCGGGCGGCGTGCTCGCCGTGTGGTCGGCGCAGCCGTCACCCACTTTCGACTCCGCTCTACGGAATGCCGGATTCCATCAGGTACGTACGGAAGAGATCCCCGTTGCCCGGGGCGTACCGGACGTGGTGCACCTCGCGACAAGGGCTGCGTAGCCGAGGGGCCGTCACGCCCCGTACTCTGCTGACCGGACACCAAGCGATCACGTCAGGGGCGGGGCGATGGAGCAGACACACACCTCCCACAACAGCACCACGGCGGCGATGCCTGGAGCACAGCGCCGGGTGCTGGTCGTCGAGGACGACCCGACGATCGTGGACGCCATCGCGGCCCGACTGCGCGCCGAGGGTTTCGTCGTGCAAACGGCGGCGGACGGCCCGGCCGCAGTGGACACGGCCCAGGCCTGGCAGCCCGATCTGCTGATCCTCGACATCATGCTGCCGGGCTTCGACGGCCTGGAGGTCTGCCGTCGCGTCCAGGCCCAGCGGCCCGTGCCGGTGCTGATGCTCACGGCGCGGGACGACGAGACGGACATGCTCGTCGGGCTCGGCGTCGGCGCGGACGACTACATGACCAAGCCGTTCTCGATGCGCGAGCTCGCGGCGCGCGTGCACGTGCTGCTGCGCCGGGTCGAGCGGGCGGCGCTCGCGGCCACGACGCCGCGCAGCGGAATCCTGCGCCTGGGCGAGCTGGAGATCGACCACGCGCAGCGCAGGGTGCGGGTGCGCAGCGAGGACGTGCACCTGACGCCCACGGAGTTCGATCTCCTGGTGTGCCTGGCCAACACCCCGCGCGCGGTGCTCTCCCGCGAGCAATTGCTCGCGGAGGTGTGGGACTGGGCCGACGCCTCCGGTACCCGCACCGTCGACAGCCACATCAAGGCGCTGCGCCGCAAGATCGGCGCGGAACGCATCCGCACGGTCCACGGGGTCGGGTACGCCCTGGAGACCCCGACGCCATGACGCCGGACCCCGGCGCCGCGGGCCACGCCCCGAGCACCGTCGGCCACACCCTGAGCGGCACACGCGGCGCTCCGGAGGGTTCGGGCAGCTCTCCAGGGGGCACGGGCGTCTCTCCGGGGAGCCCGGCCGCGTCCCCGGAGGGGGCGGTCGGCGCCGCGGGGAGTGCGGCTCGTGACGCGCCGAGCCTCGCTCGGGCCTGGCGCTCCGACCGGGGCGGAGGGTTCGGAATGAGCAACCCCTTCGGCGGCCTCCGGCCCTTCTCGATCAAGACGAAGCTCGGCACGCTGGTCGTCGTCTCGGTCTTCATCACCACCGGCCTGCTGATCGTGGCCACGAAGACGGAGACCGAGCTGCGCTTCATCACGGTGTTCTCCGTGATCGCCACGCTGCTCATCACCCAGTTCGTCGCCCACAGCCTCACCGCGCCGCTGGACGAGATGAACTCCGTGGCCCGCGCGGTCTCGCACGGCGACTACACGCGCCGCGTGCGCGGAGCCGACCGCCGCGACGAGCTGGGCGACGTCGCCACGACGATCAACCGCATGGCCGACGACCTCGAAGCCCAGGACCAGCAGCGCAAGGAGCTCGTCGCCAACGTCTCGCACGAGCTGCGCACCCCCATCGCCGCCCTGCGCGCGGTCCTGGAGAACGTCGTCGACGGCGTCTCGGCCGCCGACCCCGAGACGATGCGCACGGCCCTGAAGCAGACGGAGCGCCTCGGCCGCCTCGTGGAGACCCTGCTGGACCTGTCCAGGCTCGACAACGGTGTCGTACCGCTGAGAGCCCGGCGCTTCGAAGTGTGGCCCTACCTGTCGGGCGTCTTGAAGGAGGCCAACATGGTGGCCTCCGCGCGCAAGGGGATGCCGTCCGGCTCCGGCAGTCACACGCGGACGGACGTCCATCTGCACCTGGACGTGTCGCCCCCGGAGCTGACGGCGCACGCGGACGCCGAACGCCTGCACCAGGTGGTCGCGAACCTCATCGACAACGCGGTCAAGCACAGCCCGCCCCACGGCCGGGTGACGGTGCGCGCCCGGCGCGGCCCCTACCCCGAGTCCCTGGACCTGGAGGTCCTCGACGAGGGCCCCGGCATTCCGGAGTCGGAGTGGCACCGCGTCTTCGAGCGCTTCAACCGGGGAGCGCACGCGGGCGCCTCCTCCGGCGGCGACGGCGGAACGGGCCTCGGGCTAGCCATCGCGCGCTGGGCGGTCGACCTCCACGGCGGGCACATCGGAGTGGCCGAATCGGCTCGCGGGTGCCGGATCCAGGTCAGCCTTCCGGGTCTGCCCGAAGACTGAAGTTGACGTAAAGTTCGACGTGGAAGCGGTGCGGGGGCAAGCGACAGCGCCCCGGAAGCGCCGCAGCCGCGTGCCGATGTGCCCAGGACGCGTACAGACGTACTCATGACGCGTACAGACGTGCCGTGACCGTCTCCAGAGGGTCTCCACGCGGCGCTGAGTCGTTGGCAAACCTCGCTTGTTTCCCGCCATTTCCAGCGCCGAAACCACCAATCCGATGTGACTTACACGACGGATGGCGGGCCCGGTCTGCACCGGACGAGGTTGGAGGCGTAGCCTTTATTTCCGCTGTCCATCACCTTGTGAAGCGGAAGAGGGCGGTTGCCGCCGTGTCGCCAGAGTCCCCCAGTAAGTCGAGCACCACGACCGACCAAGAAGCGCAGGGCAAGAACCCCGCTGCCGCGTTCGGTCCCAATGAGTGGCTCGTCGACGAGATCTATCAGCAGTACCTCCAGGACCCGAATTCGGTCGACCGTGCCTGGTGGGACTTCTTCGCCGACTACAAGCCAGGGGTAGGCGCCACCGTGGCCGCCGCTCCGGCCAAGCCGGCGGGTGACGCGGCCGCGGGGGCCGCGCCCACCACGTCCCAGACGGCTGCCGCCCCCGCGGCGAAGCCCGCGGCCACCGCCGCGCCCGCCGCGCAGGCCCCCGCCAAGCCCGCTGAGGCGCCCTCCAAGGCCCCCACGGCGCCCGCGAAGCCCGCGACCCCCAAGGCCGCGCCCGCGAAGGCCGCACCGGCCACCGAGGCCCCTCAGGGCCCCGAGTACGTGACGCTGCGCGGCCCCTCCGCGGCCGTGGCGAAGAACATGAACGCCTCCCTGGAGCTGCCCACGGCCACGTCCGTGCGCGCGGTCCCGGTGAAGCTGCTGTTCGACAACCGCATCGTCATCAACAACCACCTCAAGCGCGCCCGCGGCGGGAAGATCTCCTTCACGCACCTCATCGGGTACGCGATGGTGCAGGCCATCAAGGCCATGCCGTCGATGAACTACTCGTACGCCGAGAAGGACGGCAAGCCCACCCTCGTCAAGCCGGAGCACGTCAACTTCGGCCTGGCCATCGACCTCGTGAAGCCCAATGGCGACCGGCAACTGGTTGTAGCGGGCATCAAGAAGGCCGAGACGCTGAACTTCTTCGAGTTCTGGCAGGCCTACGAGGACATCGTCCGCCGCGCCCGCGACGGCAAGCTGACGATGGACGACTTCTCCGGAGTGACGGTCTCCCTGACCAACCCCGGCGGCCTCGGCACGGTCCACTCCGTGCCGCGCCTGATGCCCGGCCAGTCGGTCATCATGGGCGTCGGCTCCATGGACTACCCGGCGGAGTTCCAGGGCACCTCCCAGGACACCCTGAACAAGCTGGGCATCTCCAAGGTCATGACCCTGACCTCGACGTACGACCACCGGGTCATCCAGGGCGCCGCCTCCGGCGAGTTCCTGCGGATCGTCGCGAACCTCCTCCTCGGGGAGAACGGCTTCTACGACGAGATCTTCGAGGCGCTGCGCATCCCCTACGAGCCGGTCCGCTGGCTCAAGGACATCGACACGTCGCACGACGACGACGTCACCAAGGCCGCCCGCGTCTTCGAGCTGATCCACTCCTACCGCGTCCGCGGCCACGTCATGGCCGACACGGACCCGCTGGAGTACAAGCAGCGCAAGCACCCGGACCTGGACATCACCGAGCACGGCCTCACGCTCTGGGACCTGGAGCGCGAGTTCGCCGTCGGCGGCTTCGCGGGCAAGTCGATGATGAAGCTCCGCGACATCCTCGGCGTCCTGCGCGACTCGTACTGCCGCACCACCGGCATCGAGTTCATGCACATCCAGGACCCGAAGCAGCGCAAGTGGCTCCAGGACCGCATCGAACGCCCGCACGCCAAGCCGGAGCGCGAGGAGCAGCTGCGCATCCTGCGCCGTCTGAACGCCGCCGAAGCGTTCGAGACCTTCCTGCAGACGAAGTACGTCGGCCAGAAGCGCTTCTCCCTGGAGGGCGGCGAGTCCGTCATCCCGCTGCTCGACGCGGTCATCGACTCCGCGGCCGAGTCGCGCCTGGACGAGGTCGTCATCGGCATGGCCCACCGCGGCCGTCTGAACGTCCTCGCCAACATCGTCGGCAAGTCGTACGCGCAGATCTTCCGCGAGTTCGAGGGCAACCTCGACCCGAAGTCGATGCACGGCTCCGGCGACGTGAAGTACCACCTGGGCGCCGAGGGCACCTTCACGGGCCTGGACGGCGAGCAGATCAAGGTCTCCCTGGTCGCCAACCCCTCGCACCTGGAGGCGGTCGACCCGGTCCTGGAGGGCGTCGCCCGCGCCAAGCAGGACATCATCAACAAGGGCGGCACGGACTTCACCGTCCTGCCGGTCGCCCTCCACGGAGACGCGGCCTTCGCGGGCCAGGGCGTCGTCGCGGAGACGCTCAACATGTCGCAGCTCCGCGGCTACCGCACGGGCGGCACGGTCCACATCGTCATCAACAACCAGGTCGGCTTCACGGCCCCGCCGGAGTCCGCGCGCTCGTCGATGTACTCCACCGACGTGGCCCGCATGATCGAGGCGCCGATCTTCCACGTGAACGGCGACGACCCGGAGGCCGTGGTCCGCGTGGCCCGCCTGGCCTTCGAGTTCCGGCAGGCGTTCAACAAGGACGTGGTCATCGACCTCATCTGCTACCGCCGCCGCGGGCACAACGAGACCGACAACCCGTCGTTCACAAACCCGCAGATGTACAGCCTGATCGACAAGAAGCGCTCGGTGCGCAAGCTCTACACCGAGTCCCTGATCGGTCGCGGCGACATCACCCTGGAAGAGGCCGAGCAGGCCCTCCAGGACTTCCAGGGCCAGCTGGAGAAGGTCTTCACGGAGGTCCGCGAGGCCACCACGACCCCGGCCCCCGCGGAGGTCCCGGCCCCGCAGACCGAGTTCCCGGTGGCCATGGACACGGCGGTCTCCCAGGAGATCGTCAAGCGGATCGCCGAGTCCCAGGTCAACATCCCCGACCACATCACCGTGCACCCGCGCCTGCTGCCGCAGCTGCAGCGCCGCGCGACCATGGTCGAGGACGGCACGATCGACTGGGGCATGGGCGAGACCCTCGCCATCGGCTCCCTGCTGATGGAGGGCACCCCGGTCCGCCTGGCGGGCCAGGACTCCCGCCGCGGCACCTTCGGCCAGCGGCACGGCGTCCTCGTGGACCAGACGACCGGCGAGGACTACACCCCGCTGCAGTACCTCTCCGAGGACCAGGCCCGCTACAACGTCTACGACTCGCTCCTGTCCGAGTACGCGGCGATGGGCTTCGAGTACGGCTACTCGCTGTCCCGGCCCGAGTCCCTCGTCATGTGGGAGGCGCAGTTCGGCGACTTCGCCAACGGCGCGCAGACGGTCATCGACGAGTTCATCTCGTCGGCCGAGCAGAAGTGGAACCAGACCTCCGGCGTCACCCTGCTGCTGCCGCACGGCTACGAGGGCCAGGGGCCGGACCACTCCTCCGCCCGCGTGGAGCGCTTCCTCCAGCTGTGCGCGCAGAACAACATGACGGTCGCGATGCCGACGCTCCCGTCGAACTACTTCCACCTCCTGCGGTGGCAGGTGCACAACCCGCACCACAAGCCGCTGGTGGTCTTCACTCCGAAGTCGATGCTGCGCCTCAAGGCCGCCGCTTCGAAGACGGAGGAGTTCACGACGGGCGGCTTCCGCCCCGTCATCGGCGACAGCACGGTGGACGCGAACGCGGTCCGCAAGGTCGTCTTCTGCGCGGGCAAGTTCTACTACGAACTCGAGGCCGAGCGGCAGAAGCGCGGCGTGACGGACACGGCGATCATCCGGATCGAGCGCCTGTACCCGCTGGCGGGTGCCGAGCTCCAGGCGGAGATCGCCAAGTACCCGAACGCCGAGAAGTACCTGTGGGCCCAGGAGGAGCCCGCGAACCAGGGCGCGTGGCCGTTCATCGCCCTGAACCTCATCGACCACCTGGACCTGGCGGTCGGCGCCGACATCCCGCACGGCGAGCGGCTGCGCCGCATCTCGCGGCCGCACGGCTCGGCCCCGGCGGTCGGCTCGGCCAAGCGCCACCAGGCGGAGCAGGAGCAGCTCGTGCGCGAGGTGTTCGAGGCGTAGTCCCGGCGGCCCGCACGGGCCCCGGCGACCGCTCCGGCCGTACGAAGGTGGGCCCGGCCCCGCGTCCCTGATGGACGCGGGGCCGGGCCCACCGGCGTGTCGGCCTACGATGAGGCAAGCAATCCCGACGTACGCGCAGCAGGAGCGAGAGTTGTACTTCACCGACCGTGGCATCGAGGAACTGGAGAAGCGGCGTGGCGAGGAGGAGGTCACCTTCGAGTGGCTGGCCGAGCAGCTCCGTACGTTTGTGGACCTCAACCCGGACTTCGAGGTTCCGGTGGAGCGTCTGGCGACGTGGCTGGCCCGTATGGACGATGAGGACGAGGAAGAGTAGTCCTCCGAGTAGTCCTCACGAAGGGCAGACCGCCGCGGCTCCGTAGTGGCGTGGCATGGCTCCGTAGCGCCGCGCGGTGATCCCGTGGGGCCGCGCGCGTCCCCCGTTGGACACCGGGGCCCCTCCGTAGGCACGGCAGGGCAGCACCGCCCCTCCGTAGCGCACGAATCCCTAGCGCACGACACACCAATCCGTAGCGCACGAAAACCGCTTGCCGCCCTCTCTGGGGGACGACGTAGGCTGCGTCCCATGTGTGGAATCGCATGCTGCGCCGCCAGTGCGGCGACGAGGACCCGCCGCTCCTAGCGGCGGCCTGACCTCGACTTCGCTTCTCCGAAGAGCGGGACTTTCCGCCGCTTCTACGCGTCAGCGCCGGGCGGCTCTTCGTGCTGCCCGGCTTTGCCTCGAAGCCGCGGAGATCCTGTGCGCACGCACCGCACCACCCCTGCCACGCCCCGCCACGGCCGTCACGAGTACGGCCAGAACTTCCTCGTCGACCGGGACACCATCGGCGCCTTCGTCGACCTGGTGGCCCGCACACCGGGCCCGATCGTCGAGATCGGCACCGGCGACGGTGCCCTCACCCTGCCCCTGGAGAGCCTCGGCAGGCCCCTGACGGGCATCGAGATCGACGGGCGCCGCGCCGAGCGCCTCGCCCGCCGCACCCGTCCGTCCACCACGATCGTCCACGCCGACTTCCTGCGGTACTCCGCCCCGAAGGCACCGCACACCCTGGTCGGCAACCTGCCCTTCCACGAGACCACGCCCATGCTGCGCCGCATCCTGCGGTCGCCGGGCTGGACCGACGCCGTCCTGCTCGTGCAGTGGGAGGTCGCGCGGCGCCGTGCGGGCGTCGGCGGGGCGACGATGATGACGGCGCAGTGGTGGCCCTGGTTCGAGTTCGGGCTCGCCCGCCGCGTCCCGGCGGCGGCGTTCCGGCCCCGCCCCAACGTCGACGGGGGCCTGATGACGATCGCACGACGCGAGCGCCCTCTGGTCGAACCCACCGTCCAGCGGGGCTACCAGGACCTCGTCCACCGCGTCTTCACAGGCAAGGGACGGGGCCTGCCGCAGATCCTCGGCACGGCGTGCCCGGGGCTCCCCCGCCGCGAACTCCAGGCGTGGCTGCGCGAGCACGGGCTCGGCCCGGCCCACCTGCCCAAGCACCTGACGGCACAGCAGTGGGCGGAACTGGCGGCACTGTCCGGACTCGACAGCGCCGAGCGGCCTCTACGGAGAGGGGGCGGACTGCGGGAGGGACACCGGGAGCGGGACGCGGGCCGTGCCGGGCGGGACCAGCGTCGTGCGCGGGAGGGGGCCCGCTCATGGGGAGGGGCCCGTACCCGGGGAGGAGGCCGCGCACGGCCCTAGGGAGGGCATGTGCGGCACGGGTGCGGCCGCCGGAGCATCGCGCCCGTCGTGTCACCGGAGACGGGCGAGCACCCAGCGGCCCGCGCAGCCTCTGCCGCCGCTCGCAGAGGGGTGGGCGCCGGGCCTCGCGTCAGTCGTGCTCCCGCGCACGGTCGTACGCGAGGCCCAGCGCCCCGTGTACGACGAGGACGAGTCCGGCCACCGTCCAGCCGCCGCCTCCACGGCGCCGCAGGGACCAGGCGAGCAGCGGCAGCCCCGCAGCCAGTTGGGCGCCCGCGAGGGCCCGGGCCCGGGGCCCGCGCAGCCAGGGGCCGAGCGGTCCGCTCTCGACGGCGTCGAGCTCCGCGCGTACGGCGTCGCGCCAGCCCGACCACTCGACCTGGCGTACGCCGCTCACGGCGCGGGCCGCCTCCCGTAGCTGGTCGGCGGGCTCTCCGGGGCGCAGGCCGGGCGGCAGGTCGACGCCCGCGCGCCTCAGGACGGCGAGGAGGCCGCGCAGCCGGGCCCGGGCGTCGGCGTCGGTATCGGGCCGGGTGAGGGTGTCCAGGGCCTGCATGTCGAGTACGGGGTCGAGGCCGAGGCGCGCGGCGAACGTCCGCATGGCCTCGTCCTCGCCGACGGGCGTGCCGTTCGCGAGCCAGATGTAGCCGACGGTGCGCCGGAAGCCCGCCGCGAGCGTGAATCCGGCGCGCTCGGCGTCCCACCACAGCGCGAGTACGGGCCACGGCGAGCCGACGGCGAGCGCGGTGGCCCAGCCGGTGAGCACCCGGTCGACCGGCTCGCCGCCCTGCGACCACGGCTTGCCCTCGGGTACGAGCACGCTCCACTCGGCCCCCGCGGGCGCGAGCAGCATCCGGTCGCGCAGCAGCTGGGTCACGGTCTCGACGGCGTCCGGCCGGGCCCGGCAGAGCAGCAGGGCACCGGCGGTCCCAACGGTCCGGGGACTGCCGGAGGGTTCGGCGGCGCCTGAGGCGGCGGTCGGCTCGGAAGGCATGGCCCCACGCTAGGACAAACGCTGACGTTTGGCGCAGGGATGAGCCGACCGAGGGGCCGCCCGCCAGCCGCCGGGGCCCGACCGCGCTCGCCGACGGCGGCGCAGCAGGCCCAGCCGCGCCCGGTGGCGGCACGGATCGCCCGGCGGCACGGATGTCGACGGCCCACCGCGCCCGCCGACGGCGGAGAAGAGATAGGTCTTGACATTCCGGACCCGCGATATATCGTGTGTAGCAGAGACGCGATATGGCGCGTCGCGTCCGACCCGGTCAAGGGAGGTCAGCCACCATGCCCGAGTGGTCCGTCGCCGAGCCGAAGCAGCTGACGTTCGACGCGCCCGTGCGGACACTGCGCGTCCGCGTGGTGGGCGGCGCGGTGAACGTCGTGGGCACCGACGAAGACGAGGCGAGGCTGGAGGTATCCGAAATCTCCGGCCCTCCACTCACGGTGACACAGTCCGGCGACAGCCTGTCCGTGGCGTATGAGGACCTGCCCTGGATGGGCCTCCTGGAATGGCTGGATCCCAGGGAGTCGCGGGAGACCCGACGGAAGGCGGTGGTCTCCCTCGCCGTCCCCGCCGGGACCCGCGTCGAGGTCGGCGTGATCAGCGCGGGGGCGGTGATCACGGGGATCGAGGACCACGCCGCGGTCCGCAGCATCACGGGTGACGCGACCCTGGTCGGCCTGACCGGCCCGGTGCGGACGGAGTCCTTCTCCGGCAACGTGGAGGCCCAGGGCGTCACCGGCGACCTGCGCTTCGAGTCGGTCTCGGGCGACCTGACGGTCTTCGAGGGCACGGGGCCGTCCGTCAGGGCCCAGTCGGTGAGCGGCTCGATGATCGTGGACCTGGACCCGGTCGGCGACCCCACGGACATCGGGCTCACCAGCGTCTCCGGCGAGATCGCCGTCCGCCTCCCCCACCCGGTGGACGCGGACGTGCGGGCTGACACGGCGAGCGGCTCGGTCTCCTGCGACTTCGAGGACCTCAGAGTCACCGGCCAGTGGGGCGCCAAGAAGATCACGGGTCGGCTGGGCTCCGGAGGCGGCCGCCTCCGGGCGAAGACGATCTCCGGTTCCATCGCCGTGCTGCGCAGGCCGCAGGTGGAGGAAGATCTGTACGGGCCCGAGAAGCCCCCGGCCGAGACGCCACCGCAGGATCCCCCTCCGGCGGACTCGGCACCGGCTTCCTCGGCCGCCCCCTCCCCCGACGCCCCGACCGACGCGCCGAAGGCGGACCCCACCGCCGAAGCCCCGACCGACAAGAAGGTGCTCTGAGATGCCCCCCGTGTTCGCCCACGGCCGTCTGCGCCTGTACCTGCTCAAGCTCCTGGACGAGGCCCCCCGCCATGGCTACGAGGTGATCCGCCTCCTCGAAGAGCGCTTCCAGGGCCTGTACGCCCCCTCCGCGGGCACCGTCTATCCCCGCCTGGCCAAGCTGGAGGCCGAGGGCCTGGTGACGCACACCACGGAGGGCGGCCGCAAGGTCTACGCGATCACGGACGCCGGGCGGGCCGAGCTGGCCGACCGCAGTGGCGAGCTGGCCGACCTGGAGCTGGAGATCCGTGAGTCGGTCGCCGAGTTGGCCGCGGAGATCCGCGACGGCGTGCAGGGCGCGGCGGGCGAGGTGCGCCGCGAGATGCGAGCGGCCGCCCAGCAGGCGCGGACCGCTGGCAAGTCCGCCCCCCGCAGCGGCTTCCCGCACCCGGGCGACTTCCTCGACGGCGCCTGGACGGACACCGAGGGCTGGCGCCAGGCCAAGGAGGAGTTCCGGCGCGCGCGGCAGGAGTGGAAGGAGCAGGCCCGGCGCGCGAAGGACGAGAGCCGCAGGGCCCGCGAGGAGGCGCAGCGGGCTCGGCGCCAGGCGCGGGACGCCCAGGAGAAGGCGCGCGAAGAGGCCCAGGAAGAGTGGCAGCGCATGGCTCGACGGGTGCAGGAGCAGGTGCAGGACCACTTCGCGCGCGGCGACTGGCCGACGGGGGTCCGTGAGGGCCTCGCCGAGCTGGCCAAGGAGTTCGGCGAGCTGGGCAGAGAGTTCGGCAAGGACTTCGTCGTCGACTTGAGCAGGGACTTCGGCTGCGCCCCGACGACCGAGGACGAGCAGGACGGCGACACCGCGTACGAGGACACGCCGGACGGCACGCGGGCCTGGGCCCACGACGCGAGCACCAGCGAGACACGTGACCGCGACGCCCGAAAGGACAGCACACGACGGGACGACCCGCGGCACGGCGACGGCGAGCGGCGCGACGGCTCCCCGCAGGGCACGCAGGGCACCTCCCCGTACGGCGACGCTGCGGAGCAGGGCGGGCGGGACGAGGGCGCGGCGGCGTCGGACCCCCTGTTCATGGCGAAGCCCGACGGGGTGCCGGTGGAGTACGTCCCGGAGTGGGCCGATGAGGATGCGATCCGTTCGTCCGGGGAGCCCGGCCGCGATCTGGAGCGGCTCCTGGACCGCTTCCGGGATGACATCCGGGACGCGGCCCGCGACCACGGGGTGTCCGAGGACCAGCTTCGCGACATCCGCCGCCAGCTGTCGCAGGCCGCCGCCCACATCGCCGCCAGCCTGCACCAGCCGCGCGCCTGACGCCATGCCCACCCTTCGGCCGCCCCGCGCCCCGGCGAATCGCCGACGTGGGGCGGCCCACCCCGCCCCGTCGGCCCACGCCGTCCCGTCGGCCCACCCCGCCCCGTCGGCCCACCCCGCCCCGTCGGCCCACCCCGCCCCGTCGGCCCACCCCGCCCCGTCGGCCCACCCCGCCCCGTCGGCCCGCCCCACGTCGGCGGCCCACCCCGCACCGGAGGCGCACCGGCCGGGCGGCTCAGGCCTGGTAGAGCACCCGCTCGACCCCGGCCCGCGTCACCCCGTGGTCCGCGAGGGTCTCGGCGACGACGCACCGCCGGGTCGTCAGGGCCAGGAGGATGTGCTCGTCGCCGATGACCCGTTCCTCGCGGGCCACGGCGATGCGCAGGGCGAGGACCAGCGTGTCCTTGGCCTCCCGCTGGAAGGGGCGGTGTCCGAGGCGCGTCGCGAGACGTCCGCGCGGGCGACCGGCGCCGACCCCCGCAAGGACCCCCGCCCCATGGGCCTGCTCGACGCGGCGGACGATCTGGTCGACGTCGATGCCGAGCCCGGCCAGCGCCTCGGTCTCGGCCTGGGTGAGTCCGCCCCGGCGGCGCGCGTCGGCCAGGGCCCGGGTGATCTCCTCGCGGCGCCGGTCGGCCCCGAGGGCGGCCAGGGCGAAGGAGGCACGGCTGCCCTCGCGGTCGAGGAGGGCGAGCAGCACATGGCCGTTGTCGATCGCGTCGGCGCCCTCCCGCTCGCAGTGCTCGACGGCCCCCGTGACCACGGCACGCGCACTCTTGGTGAACCGCTCGAACATCACTGCCTCCCGTACTTCTTGTGCACGGCCTGCCTGCTGACGCCGAGTTCCGCGGCGATCTCCTGCCACGACCAGCCCTGCTGGCGCGCGCTGCGCACCTGCACGGCCTCAAGCTGCTCCACGAGTCGCCGCAGGGCGGTGACGGCCCGCAGCCCGACCCGTGGATCGCGGTCGCCCGCGCGCTCGGCGAGATCCGTTGCTTCGGTCATGGTGTCAACGTAGGTTGACACCCCCTCTGGTGTCAACTGTGGTTGACACCAGAGGGGGTGGGTGCCGCGAACCCAAGCCCGAAACCCGACCCGAAGCCGGACCCGTCACACAGTGAGCACGATCTTGCCGAACTGGCCGCCGTCCTCCAGGCGCTCGAAGCCCTCGCGGGCGCGGTCGAGCGGCAGGACCTCGTCGATGACGGGCCGTACGCCGGTGTGGGCGCAGAACGACAGCAGGTCCTCCAGTTCGTCCTTCGAGCCCATCGTGGAGCCGACGATCTTGAGTTCGAGGAAGAAGACCCGGGTCAGCTCGGCGTGCGAGGGGCGGTCGCCGGACGTGGCGCCGGAGATCACCAGCGTGCCGCCGGGGCGCAGCGACTTGATGGAGTGGGACCAGGTGGCGGCGCCGACCGTCTCGATGACCGCGTCGACCCGCTCGGGCAGCCTCGCCCCGGACGGGACCGCCTCCACCGCGCCCAGGTCCAGGGCCCGCTTGCGCTTGGCCTCGTCGCGGCTGGTGGCGAAGACCCTGAGGCCCGCCGCCTTGCCCAGCACGATGGCGGCCGTCGCGACGCCGCCGCCGGCGCCCTGGACGAGAACGGAGTCGCCGGGGCGCACGCCGGCGTTGGTGAACAGCATGCGGTACGCCGTGAGCCAGGCCGTGGGCAGGCAGGCGGCCTCGGCGAAGGACAGCTCCCTCGGCTTGGGCAGCACGTTCCAGGTGGGGACGGAGACCTGCTCGGCGAAGGTGCCCTGGTACTTCTCGGTGAGGAGGGTGCGGCGCTCACGGGGGCCGACGCCGTGGCCGGACTGGCCGATGACGGAGTGCAGGACGACCTCGTTGCCGCCCTCGTCGACGCCCGCCGCGTCACAGCCGAGGATCATCGGGAGCTTGTCCTCGTCGAGGCCGACTCCGCGCAGGGACCACAGGTCGTGGTGGTTCAGCGATGCGGCCTTGACGTTCACGGTCGACCAGCCCGGGCGGGACTCGGGGGCTGGCCGCTCCCCCAACTCCAGGCCACGCAACGGCTGGTCACGGTCGATTCGGGCAGCGTAGGCAGCGAACATGCACCTGACCATATGCGCGCGCCCGGCCCTTAGGAACGGGACACGGATGTGACCCAGCCCGCTCGCCTGCGCCCCCGAGGCAGCCTCCAGACGGCCTGCGGGGCGGCCGCGGCCCCCGACCCTCCCGTCCGCCCAGCCAGCTCGCCCGGCTTCCCGGCCCCCGGGCTCCCCGGCTCCCCAGCCACCCAGCCCGCTCCCCCTGCCCAGCCCCCGCGCACCCCACAAGCCGCCACCGGCGGGCAACCCCCAGCAGAGGCGCCCGCCCAGGTGCAACCGGCAACAGGCGGGCGGGGCGGCGGACAGGCGGACAGGCGAACAGGCGAACAGGCGGACAGGCGAACAGGCGAACAGGCGAACAGGCGGACAGGCGAACAGGCGAACAGGCGAACAGGCGGGCAAGCGGGCAAGCGGACAGGCGGGCAAGCGGGCAAGCGGGCAAGCGGGCAGGCGGGCAGGCGGGCAGGCGGGCAGGCGGGCAGGCGGGCAGGCGGGCAGGCGGGCAGGCGGGCAGAGCAGAACCCACCGGCCCGCCGCGAGGCGTCAGCGGCGCGCGACCCCTTCGGCCCGCGCCGCCGCGGCCACCGCCGCGGTCACGGCGGGGGCCACCCGCTCGTCGAACGGCGACGGAATCACGTACGAGGCGGACAGTTCGTCCCCGACCACGTCGGCCAGCGCGTCGGCCGCCGCGATCTTCATGCCCTCCGTGATCCGTGAGGCCCGCACCTGGAGGGCGCCCGCGAAGATGCCGGGGAAGGCGAGGACGTTGTTGATCTGGTTCGGGTAGTCCGAGCGGCCCGTCGCGACCACGGCGGCGTACTTGTGGGCGACGTCGGGGTGCACCTCGGGGTTCGGGTTGGCCATGGCGAACACGAAGGAGTTCGGGGCCATCGAGGCGACGGCGGCTTCGGGGACCGTACCTCCGGAGACGCCGATGAACACGTCCGCACCCGCGAGGGCGCTCTCCAGGGAGCCGCTGAGGCCCGCTTTGTTGGTCAGCTCGGCCAGCTCGTGCTTGACCGGCGTGAGGTCGTCCCGGTCCCGGCTGACGATGCCCTTGCGGTCCGCGACCGCGACGTCGCCGAGCCCGGCCTCGAGGAGGAACTTGGCGATGGCGACGCCCGCCGCGCCCGCGCCGGAGATCACGCCGCGCAGGTCGCCGAGGGTGCGGCCGGTGAGCCGGGCCGCGTTGCGCAGCGCGGCGAGGGTGACGACCGCCGTTCCGTGCTGGTCGTCGTGGAAGACCGGGATGTCGAGACGCTCCTGGAGCCGCCGCTCGATCTCGAAGCAGCGCGGCGCCGAGATGTCCTCCAGGTTCACGCCGCCGAAGGACGGGGCGAGGCGCACCACGGTGTCGATGATCTCGTCCGTGTCCGTGGTGCCGAGCGCGAGGGGCACCGCGTCGACGCCGCCGAACTGCTTGAAGAGGATGGCCTTGCCCTCCATCACCGGAAGGGAGGCCTCCGCCCCGATGTCACCGAGGCCGAGCACGGCGGTGCCGTCGGTGACGACGGCGACGACGTTCGACTTCCATGTGTAGTCGTGGACGAGTTCGGGCTGCTCGGCGATGGCGCTGCACACCTTCGCCACGCCGGGCGTGTACGCGAGGGACAGGTCGTCCTTGTCCCGGACCGGGACGGTCGCCTGGACGGCCATCTTGCCGCCGCGATGCAGCGCGAAGGCCGGATCGAAGGGCTCGTCGGCGCCTTCGGGACCCGTACTCGTACCGCTGCGAGGGTTGACGATCTCCGCTGCCACTGTGTCTGACCCCTTAGGTCTTCATGGTTGAGGGTGGTCCACTTCCTGGTGCAGAAGTGGGGCGGGCACCGCGTCCGTGCTGTCGCCGGGGACCGGTCGGTCCCCGGAGCCATGGGCCTGCCCGGCCCCCGGCTCTCCGCCTGACGGCGAAGCGGCTCTCCGCCTGACGGCGAAGCGATACTCCACCTCGCGGCGAAGCGGTACGGAAGTACGTACGAACGCGCGGGCACGCCGCACACGTGCCCTGAGCCCCGGATGAGGGGTGTAACCGTCTTTTCTACCGGATGCTTCCTGCCGCCGACGAGCCATATCTGTCTCAGTCCGACATGAACGGCGGGTTTCCGGCAGGAGCCGTAAAATAAATGTCCCATTTAATGGGAAATGCGCATTTGGGTGGTCCGCATAGCGAGATGAGGTGGTTATCGACCGACTGCCGCGTTTCGCCCCGCTCCGCCAATGTCCGCGACATCCCTGCCCGTTGGGGTCCGGGGAACGCCCGTTATCCGATTTTGACATCTCGGGCCCCCAGAATCGGACGGTCCGAATGGCAAGATGCCTCATCACACGAGGTCGCGACGCCCGAAGGTGTGTGCACGACCCCACATCCCACATGGCTACTCCCCATCCGCCGGAGGACCCCTATGAGCGCAGGCACCCCTAGTCGCACGACCGATGCGAAGTCCGCGAAGTCCCGGATCGTCGCTGTCGGCGCGATCGCGGTCGCCGGCTCGCTGCTCCTGACCGGCTGCGGCGACCAGCGGGACAACAAGGGCGACGGCGGCAAGAAGGTCGTCGACGCGCCCCTTTCCGACATGCTGCCCGCGGACATCCGCAACAAGGGCGTCATCAAGGTCGGCTCGGACATCGCCTATCCGCCCGTCGAGTTCAAGGACAAGGAGGACGGCAAGACCGTCGGCATCGACCCGGACATCGCCGAGGCCATGGGCAAGCAGCTCGGCGTGGAGTTCGAGTTCGACAACGGCACCTTCGACACCCTGCTCGGCGGCCTGCGCTCCAAGCGCTACCACCTGGCGATGTCGGCGATGACCGACACCAAGAACCGCCAGGAGGGCATCGACGAGGAGACCGGCAAGAAGGTCGGCACCGGCGTCGACTTCGTCGACTACTTCGTCGCGGGCGTCTCCATCTACACCAAGAAGGGCGAGACCCAGGGCATCAAGACCTGGTCCGACCTGTGCGGCAAGAAGGTCGTGGTGCAGCGCGGCACGGTCTCGCACGACATGGCCAAGGCCGAGTCGAAGAAGTGCGGGGGCGGCAAGAAGATCGCGATCGAGTCCTTCGACAACGACCAGCAGGCCCAGACCCGGCTGCGCTCCGGCGGCGCGGACGCGGGCTCGTCGGACTTCCCGGTCGCGGCGTACGCCGTGAAGACCTCCGGCGGCGGCAAGGACTTCGAGCTGGTCGGCGAGCAGGTCGAGGCAGCTCCGTACGGCATCGCGGTCGCCAAGAACAACCCGAAGCTGCGCGACGCCATCAAGGCCGCCCTGGACGCGATCATCGCGAACGGCCAGTACGAGAAGATCATAAAGAAGTGGGGCGTCGAGGCAGGCGCGGTCAAGAAGGCCAAGATCAACGGCGGTTCGTGACCGGCCTCCGACCGCGTGCGGACGTACGCCCCTCAGACGTACGCCGCGCAGTCGTACGCCCCGCGGTCGTACGCCGCGCACACGGACACACCGCAGACGTACCCCTGCCGGTCGCATCGCTGCCGGTCGCACCCTGCCGGACCCGCACCGCGCGGCCAGGCACCGCGCGGCAGCACACCCCGCAGACGTGCACCCCGCAGTCGTACGCCTGTCAGCCGTACCCCTCGTCGCTCCGTCGCTGAAAGGCAACACCCGTGACAACGGACATCACCAAGTCGGGCGCGCCAGGCCCGCAGGACGAGCCGCCACGCGCCGCTCCGGAAGCCATCAGAGCCATCCCCGTACGGCACTACGGCCGCTACGTAGCGGCGGTCATCGCCCTCGGGGTGCTCGGCGCGATCATCTACGCCTTCTCCCAGGGCGACATCAACTGGGGTGCCATCCCCGACAACTTCTTCGACGAGCGCATCGTCAAGGGCGTCCGCGAGACGCTGATCCTGACGGTCCTGTCGATGCTCATCGGCATCGTCGGCGGCGTGATCCTGTCGGTGATGCGCCTGTCGAAGAACCCGGTGACCTCGTCGATCGCCTGGTTCTACATCTGGTTCTTCCGCGGCACGCCGGTCCTGGTCCAGCTCTTCGTCTGGTTCAACCTGGGCTTCGTCTTCGAGTACATCAACCTGGGGCCGATCTACCAGGACGAGTGGTCGGACTTCATGACGCCGTTCCTGACGGCGCTGCTCGGCCTCGGCCTGAACGAGGCCGCGTACATGGCGGAGATCTGCCGCGCCGGTCTGCTCTCGGTCGACGAGGGCCAGACGGAGGCCTCGCAGGCGCTCGGCATGAGCCACGGCAAGACGCTGCGGCGCATCATCATCCCGCAGGCGATGCGCGTGATCGTGCCGCCGACGGGCAACGAGGTCATCAACATGCTGAAGACGACCTCGCTGGTCGCGGCGGTGCAGTACTACGAACTGCTGCGCTACGCCCAGGACATCGGCACGTCGTCCGGCGCGACCGTCGAGGCGCTGTTCCTCGCCGCCACCTGGTACCTGATCATGACGTCGATCCTCAGCGTCGGCCAGTACTACCTGGAGCGGTACTACGCGCGCGGCTCGTCGCGCACCCTGCCGGACACCCCCTGGCAGAAGATCAAGGCCAACATGCTGGGACTCAGCAACCGCGGGGGAGGCATCCGATGACCGCCATGGTGAAGGCCGAGGGCGTCCACAAGTCGTTCGGCCACGTCGAGGTCCTCAAGGGCATCGACCTGGAAGTGAGGTCCGGCGAGGTCTTCTGCCTCATCGGCCCGTCGGGCTCCGGCAAGTCGACGTTCCTGCGCTGCATCAACCACCTGGAGAAGATCAACGCCGGGCGGTTGTACGTCGACGGGGAGCTGGTCGGCTACCGGCAGAAGGGCGACAAGCTGTACGAGCTCAAGGACAGCGAAGTGGCCATGAAGCGCCGGGACATCGGCATGGTCTTCCAGCGCTTCAACCTCTTCCCGCACATGACGGCCCTGGAGAACGTCATGGAGGCGCCGGTCCAGGTCAAGGGCCAGCCCAAGGCTGCGGCGCGGGAGCGCGCGGGGCAGCTCCTGGAGCGCGTCGGGCTCGCCGACAAGGCGAAGAACTACCCCTCGCAGCTCTCCGGCGGCCAGCAGCAGCGCGTGGCCATCGCCCGCGCGCTCGCCATGGACCCGAAGCTGATGCTGTTCGACGAGCCGACGTCCGCGCTGGACCCGGAGCTGGTCGGCGACGTGCTCGACGTGATGCGTGACCTGGCCGAGTCCGGCATGACGATGGTCGTCGTCACCCACGAGATGGGCTTCGCCCGCGAGGTCGGCGACAGTCTGGTCTTCATGGACGGCGGCGTGGTCGTGGAATCCGGCAATCCGCGGGATGTCCTGACCGATCCGCAGCACGAGCGGACGAAGTCGTTCCTGTCGAAGGTGCTGTAGCGGGTCCCCGGGCAGTACAGAAGACCGCGCACTACGTAGAGGGGCGGTACGGATCGGCGATCCGTACCGCCCCTCTACGTAGTGACGGGTCCTCCCCGTAGTGACGGGTCCTCCCCGTAGTGACGGGTCCTCCCCGTAGTGACGGGTTTCCTCCGTAGTGACGGGCTCTCCCCGTAGTGACGGGTTTCCGCGCGTCAGCTACGGCAGCTACTTCAGCGCGAGCACCATCGCGTCCGACGGCGCGGCCCACACCGTGCGTGCCTCGGCGAAGCCCGCCTCGCGCAGGGTGCGGGCGTGCCACTCGGCGGAGGGCGTGTCGCCGTCCGCGTGCTCCCCGTAGATCTCGAAGCGCTTGGCCGTGGGCTCGGCGAGCACCGGGTCCTTGGCGGCGAGCGCCCACCAGTCCGCCCAGTCGAGGGCGCCCCGCGCCTTGGCGGCGTCCTGGCGGCGGTGGCGCATCTCGCGGTCGGCGGCGTTGATGCGCGGGGTGGCGGGGTCGGGCATGTGGTCGGCGTTCAGGAACACACCGCCGTCGCGGACGAGCCCGGCGACCTGGCCGTAGAGCGCGGTCAGCGGCTCGCTGTGCAGCCAGTGCAGGGCGGTGGCGGTGAGCACGGCGTCGTACGCGTCGTGGGGCAGCGCGGACGGCCAGTCGGGGTCCTTCAGGTCGGCGGTGACGAAGGTGACGCGGTCGTCGCCCGCGAAGGTGCCCTCGGCGATCGCGAGCAGCGCCGGGTCGAGGTCGACGCCCGTGCTGGTGGCCTTCGGGAACCGCTTCAGGACGCGGTCGGTGATGCTGCCCGTGCCGCAGGCGAGGTCCAGGACGCGCGGCTCGGGGCCGACCAGCGCCTCGACCATGTCGAGCATCACGCGGAAGCGCTCCTCGCGGTCCGGCATGTACCACTCCTGCTGCCGGTCCCAACTGTCCTGCCAGGCCCGCCAGTCGGTCCCGAAGCCCGTACCGCTCGCCGTCTCCGTCACCGGAAGACCTCCGTCCCGTACTACGCTCGACTAGTCTCGGCAGGTAACACCCAGGATGGAAAAACGACTGTTACCTGACGCGCAGACGACGATAGCCCGCCCTCGTAAGGACTACAAGTGGAACTGGCCTATTACTCGGACTATGCCGTACGCCTGGTCAACACCGAGGAGCCGGGTCGCAACAAGGACACGCTGACGTCGGTGGAGGCGATCCGGGAGCTGTTCGGTGAGGGATCCGCGGTGGCCCGGCGCGCCACCGACGCGGACGTGACGCGCTTCCGTTCGGTGCGGGCCCGGCTCAGGTCGGTCTTCGAGGCGGCGGACGGCGGCGACGAGACGCTCGCCGTGGACCTGCTGAACTCGCTGCTCCTGGAGTTCCCGGTGAGCCCGCAGATCTCGGGCCACGACTACCGCGACGACGACGGGCGCCCGCTGTGGCACATGCACCTGGCGGACCACCCGTCCAACGCGACCTCGGGGTACGCGGCGATCGCGGCCATGGGGCTCGCCTTCCACCTCACCGAGTACGGCGTGGACCGGCTCGGCCTGTGCGAGGCGGCGCCGTGCCGCAACGCCTACCTGGACACCTCGACCAACCGCTCCCGGCGCTACTGCTCGGACCGCTGCGCGACCCGCGCGAACGTCGCGGCCTACCGCGCGCGCAAGCGCCTGGAGAGCGAGCGGTCGGCGAGCACCGGGCGCACGGCGGAGAAGGTCCAGGAGACCAGCGCGGCCAGCGAGAGCTGACGCCGCCCGGCCGCCTCCCGCTCCTCGCGGAACCTGCCGAGCGGCCGGAAGCGGCCCAGCACCCGGGCGAGCACCAGCTCTTCGGGCACCACTCCGTAGACGGTGCTGTCGCCCCCCGCGTTGTACGGATTGTCGCCGAGCACCCACCAGCCGCCCTCGCGCCGCTCCACCGCCCGCTTCACCACCAGCAGGTCCTGCTGGAGCGGATGCCGCAGGATCACCACGTCACCGGGGCGCGTCCGCGCGCCGTGCCGCACCAGCATCCAGTCGCCCGGATTCAGCGTGGGCACCATGGACGGCCCGTCGACCTCGATCAACTGGAACGGCACGCGTGTCTCCCGCCCGTCTGCCGTCATCTCCGGCATCAGACAACCTCCCGGTCCAATCCTCCACCAGTCCCAGTGTGACCCTGGACTTTTGTCGTAAGCCCATGGGGGCACTCGCGAAATCAGGTCTCTCACGGAGTAATGTCCCACCTGAGAAGACGATCACGAGGAAGGACAGCTCAATGCTCTCCCGCCTGTTTGCCCCCAAGGTGAAGGCCAGCGCCCACTGCGACCTGCCTTGCGGCGTGTACGACCCGGCCCAGGCCCGTATCGAGGCGGAGTCGGTCAAGGCCGTCCAGGAGAAGATGGCCGCCAACGACGACCCGCACTTCCAGGCCCGTGCCACGGTCATCAAGGAGCAGCGCGCCGAGCTCGCCAAGCACCACGTGTCGGTGCTCTGGAGCGACTACTTCAAGCCGCCGCACTTCGAGAAGTACCCGCAGCTGCACGTGCTGGTCAACGACACCCTGAAGGCCCTGTCGGCCGCCAAGGCGTCGACGGACCCGAAGACGGGCGAGAAGGCGCTGGAGCTCATCGCCGAGATCGACCGCATCTTCTGGGAGACCAAGAAGGCGTGACCCGCGGGCGGTTCGCCCACGGCTCCGTACGACGAAGGGGTCCCGCCGGACGTCCGGCGGGACCCCTTCGCCATGCCTGTCCGTCGACCGCGGGGGGTGCGGAGAAATCGGTTGCCGTGCGCGCGGGCGCCCTGCTGCACTGGTGACACCCGCCCCTCCCGACCCAGGAGCCCGGAATGCGCCAGACGTCCATGTCCCACCAGGAAGGAATCGACCCCCGTCACGAGGACATGACGCCTAGTGCCATCGCACACCCCCGCACACGCGCCGTCGCGCATCCTGAATCTGGGCATCCTGGCGCACGTAGACGCCGGTAAGACCAGCCTGACCGAGCGGCTGCTGCACGCCGCCGGTGTCGTCGACGAGCTCGGCAGCGTCGACGCCGGATCCACCCTGACCGACTCGCTCGCCCTTGAGCGGCGGCGCGGCATCACCATCAAGTCCGCGGTGGTGTCGTTCGCGCTTGACGACACCACGGTCAATGTCATCGACACCCCCGGCCACCCGGACTTCATCGCCGAGGTGGAGCGGGTCCTCAGCGTGCTGGACGGCGCGGTGCTCGTGGTGTCCGCCGTGGAGGGCGTGCAGCCGCAGACGCGCGTCCTGATGCGCACCCTGCGCCGCCTCGCGATCCCCACGCTCGTCTTCGTCAACAAGGTCGACCGGCACGGCGCCGACGGCGAGCGCGTCCTCGCCGACATCGCCCGGAGGCTCACGCCGTCCGTCGTCGCCATGGGCACGGTGCACGACGTCGGCACGCGCGCCGCGCGGGCCGTGCCGTTCGCCGACGACGACCCCGCCTTCACCGCGCGCCTCGCCGAGGTGGTCGCCGAGCACGACGATGCCGTCCTGGCCGCGTACGTCGAGGACGACGCCGACGCGCTGGCGCCCGGCGAGCTGCGCGCGGCGCTCGCCGCGCAGACCCGGCGGGCCGAGGCGCACCCGGTGCTCTTCGGCTCGGCCATCACCGGCACCGGACTCACCGCGCTGACCCGCGCCATCAGGGACCTGCTGCCCGCGGCGTCCGGCGCCGCGGACGGGCCCGTGGCGGGCGCCGTCTTCAAGGTCGAGCGCGGCGGTGCGGGCGAGAAGGTGGCGTACGCGCGGATGTTCTCGGGCACGCTGCGCGTCCGTGACCGGGTGCCGCTCGGGGACCAGGGCGGAGACGCCAAGGTCACCGCCGTCAGCGTCTTCGCTCAGGGCACGGACACCCGGCGGGACGCCGTGGCCGCCGGGCAGATCGCGCGGCTGTGGGGACTCGACGGCGTACGGATCGGGGATGTGCTCGGCGACGCGCGCGCCGTGCCCGACCGGCGCGCGGGCCACTTCGCGCCCCCACCCTGGAGACGGTGGTCGTGCCCCGGCGCCCCGGAGACAGGGGCGCCCTGCACGCCGCGCTCACCCAGCTCGCCGAGCAGGACCCGCTGATCGGCCTGCGGCGGGACCCGCTGCGGCAGGAGATCTCCGTGTCGCTGTACGGGGAGGTGCAGAAGGAGGTCATCGAGGCGACGCTCGCCGACGAGTACGGCGTCGGCGTCGACTTCCGCGAGACCAGCACGATCTGCGTGGAGCGGGTCCTCGGCACCGGGGAGCACGTGGAGGTCATCGACACCGGCGCGAATCCGTTCCTCGCGACGGTGGGGCTGCGCGTGGAGCCCGCTCCGGCGGGCGCCGGGGTGGAGTTCCGCCTCGGCGTCGAGCTCGGATCGATGCCGTACGCGTTCTTCAAGGCCGTCGAGGAGGCGGTCCGGGAGACGCTGCGGCAAGGGCTGTACGGCTGGGAGGTGCCCGACGCCGTCGTCACCATGACGCGCTGCGGGTACTGGCCGCGGCAGAGCCACGCGCACGCGGTGTTCGACAAGAGCATGTCCAGCACCGCCGGTGACTTCCGGCTGCTCACGCCGCTCGTCCTGATGGGCGCGCTGCGGCGGGCGGGCACGAGGGTGCACGAGCCGATGCACCGGTTCACGCTGACCGCCCCGGCCGAGGTGTTCGGCACGCTGCTGCCCGCCCTGGGCAGGCTGCGCGCGGTGCCGCACGCACCGGTGGTGCGCGGCTCCTCGTACGTCCTCGACGGCGTGGTCCCCGCGGCGCACGTGCACGGCCTTGAGCGGGCCCTTCCGGGACTCACGCGCGGCGAGGGGGAGGTGGAGACCGCGTTCGCCCACTACGAGGCCGTGCGGGGCGTCCCCCCGACGCGTCCGCGGACGGATCACGATCCGTTGGACTGGCGGGGGTATGTGCGGCGGGTTCGGGGGCGGACGGGGTGATGCCGGTGGTGGGGGGCGGGGGGCGCTGAGGGCTGTTCTGCTGGAGATACGGCTGCGTGTCTGGCCGGGGCCGTCGAGTTCCTGGGGGCTGGGGGCCGCCAGGGCATGAGTCGGGGGCGAGGGGGTGCCCCGGGGGAGGGACGTAGGGGGACGCGGGGGGCGTAGAGGGACGGGGGGCGTAGAGGGACGCGGGGGGGCGCAGGCCACCAGCCCGCGCCCCCTGGGCCCGCCCCCCCGATGGGTCAGCCCCCGTCCTCGGCGTCCCTGAGCGCCGCGACCGTCGCCTCGTCGACGAGGGTGCTCAGCCGGTCGCGGTCCGCCAGGATGTTGATCTCCACGATCCTGCCGTCCCGTACGGTGAACTCCCCGACCGAGAAGGCCTTGCCGTCCAGCAGCGACACGTGCCCCACCCGGCCGTTGACCAGCGCCAGATAGGTGCTGCCCGCGAGCGAGCCGAACGAGCGCGCCCCCGCGACCACCGACGCGGCCCCGCGCACGAGCCGCGACAGGCCACCGACGTCGCCGCCGTCCGCCCGCAACACCACGTCCGGGTCGAGGAGTTCGAGCAGCGCGTCGAAGTCGCCGCCGCGCGCCGCCGCGAGGAACGCCTCGACCACCTCGCGCTGCCTGGCCCGGTCCGGGTCCGGCACCGGCGCCGCGTCCCGCACCCGGCGGCGGGCCCGGCTCGCCAGCTGCCGGGTCGCGGCGGGGGCGCGCTCCACGATCGGCGCGATGTCCTCGAACGGCACGGCGAACATGTCGTGCAGCACGAAGGCGAGCCGCTCCGCGGGGCCCAGCGTGTCGAGGACGACGAGCAGCGCGAGCCCCACCGAGTCGGTGAGCAGCGCCTCTTCCTCGGGGTCGTGGGCTTCCCCGCGGCCGGGCAGGGGGCGCACTTCGGGGTCGGGTACGAAGGTGCCGGGCACGTCGAGGGGCTGCTCGCCCCGCTGCTGGCGGGACCGCAGCATGTCCAGGCAGACGCGGCCCACGACCGTCGTCAGCCAGCCGCTCAGGTTCCGCACGCCGTCGCTGTCGGCGCGGCTGAGCTTCAGCCAGGTCTCCTGGACGGCGTCCTCGGCCTCGCTCAGGGAGCCGAGCATGCGGTAGGCGACTGACTTCAGACGGGGCCGGTTCTCTTCGAAACGCCGCGCCAGAAGGCTGGTTCCGTCCATCCGTCACATTCCTTCGTCGTGATCCGTCATAGCAGTGACGCGCCCGAGCGGGGGCGCGCCGCAGGCCGACACCGCAGTGCCGACCAGCAGATCACGAAGCACGCCCACGGCGGTACCGCGGCCCCGTCGCCATCGCTGTGACATGGAGGACAACGACATGACCACGACCGCGCGCATGCCCAACCCGGCCCAGGTGCTGCCCGGCGCGATGCCCGCCGTGCTCACCCTCCTCAAGGAGGCCACCAAGGGCGGTGTCCCACAGACCGTCCTGGACCTGGTGCACCTGCGGGCCAGCCAGATCAACGGGTGCAGCTACTGCGTCATCGGCGGCGCCCAGAACGCGAAGAAGGCGGGCGAGACCGACGAGCGCCTGTTCGCCGTCGCCGCGTGGCGCGAGGCCCCGTACTTCACGGACGCCGAGCGGGCCGCGCTCGCCCTCGCGGAGGCGGGCACCCGCCTCGCCGACTCCCCCGACCCGGTGCCGGACGCCGTCTGGAACGCGGCCGCCGAGCACTTCACCGAGGAGCAGCTGGCGTCCCTCGTCCTGTGGATCGGCATCACGAACCTGTTCAACCGGGTCAACGCCATCACCCGGCAGCCCGGCGGGACGTCGTGGTGACGGCGCGCACCCCGAGCGCCGGGTGCGCCACCGGAGCAGCGACGTACGCCGCCCCCGCGCGGGACACCGGGTGGGGCGCCCCGCCGCGCCGCCCCCGGCCCGGTCAGCCCAGCAGTGGCGCCAGGGCCGCGCGCAGGTCCTCGGCGCTCCCGAACCGCACGCCCGTCATGCCGAGCGCGACCGCCGCGTCGACGTTCTCCTGGCGGTCGTCCACGAACAGGCAGCGGGTCATGTCGACGCCGAGGCGCTCGGCCGCCCGCTCGTAGATGCGCCGGTCGGGCTTGGCCAGGCCGAGCGCGGCACTGCCGACCACGTCGTCGACGAGCCCGGTCAGACCGAGCAGCGCCAGGTCGTCGTCCAGCCAGGGCGTGGCGTTGGTGACGATCGACACCGGCACGTGCGCGCGGGCGCGGCGCAGCAGGTCGACGACCGTCTGGTCGGCCCAGAACTTGGAGTCGGCGAGCGCGAGGCCGAGTTCACGGCCGCGGTCCAGGGCCAGCCCCTGGCGCTCCGCGAGGCCCGCCGCGATCGACTCCACCCACTGGTCCTTGCCGATCCGCCCGAGCATCAGGGGCAGGTCGGTCTCGGGCGCGAAGGCCACCTCGGCGGTGGCGCCGTCGGGCAGCCCGGCGGCGCGTTCCAGCTCGGCGACGTCCGACATGTCGTAGAAGCGGATGACGCCGTCGAGGTCGGTCAGGACGGCGTCGAAGGGCCGGGGCGCGGTGGGGTCCGCGGGGCGTATGGCCGGGATCTGGGCGGCGGTCACCGGGCGGGGCCTTGGAGTCGGGTCATGCCCCCATCATGCCGGTCACCGGGCTGGCCGGGTGCGCCGTGCCGGTCGCTGGGGCGGGGGTGCCGTGCCCGGTTCCGGAGCGGGCGGGTCCGCGGCCGCTCCCCCGCACGGGCCTCGCCTCCCCCCGCACGGGCCTCGCCTCCCCCGCACGGGGCTCGCCTCCCCCGCCTTCCCTCGCGCGGGCTTCGCCTCCCCCACCGGCCCGGGCTACCCGCTCGCTGGCCCCTTCCCGCCCAGCACCCGTCGCACCACCGCCCGCACCCGGTCCTGGTCGGCGCGCACGGCCTCGTACGCGGACCAGTGGCGGGCGAGGTCCCGGCGCTGCTTCTCGGCGGTGACGGCTGACCACACCCCGACCGTGTTGTGCGTGCGCTTGCACTCGATGTCGGCGACGGCCGTGCCCCGCTCCCGCGGTGTGCGCCCGGTGCGCCCGCGGCCGTCGCGTCCCCATGCCTTGTCCCTGAAGGCCGCCGCGGGGCTCGCGTACCGCTTGTAGCCCTTGTCGACGACACAGTCCGCCCAGGCCTTCAGGGCGCGGCGTATTCGCCCATCCTGGGCGACGGCCTTGTCCAGGGCCGCTTGGCGGTTGACGACGTATCCCGCCATGCGGGTCTCGTCCTTCACGTCCGCCCACAGGCGGCGCTCGGCCCACTGGGCGCAGCCGCCGCTGGGCACAGCGCGGCCGTTGGCCTTGAAGCCGCCCTTCCGGGACGCGGCGGTGCCCGACGGCTCGCCGCGCAGCACGGCGTACTCGTCCCGCGTGATCAGGCGGCCCTTCTGCTGCTCCTTGTCGCGCTCCCGGGGCGCGTCACGCACCACGCCGTACCCCGACCGGCGGGCTTCTCCGAGGTCGAGCGTGCCGTACAGGGTGGTCGAGTACACCGTCAGGACATGGGTGTCGGCCATGGTGGTGGGGCGCTCGCGCCAGCGGGACGGGAAGTCGGCGAAGCCGTGGGACCGCATGCACCGCTGTGTGAGGCGGCGGACCGCCGCCTCCTGACGGCCGTAGTCCCGCCTGCTGAACTCGTACCGGTCCAGGGGCAGTTCGGGCAGGTCGCGCTCGGTCCTCACCACGGGCGTGCCGGGCGTCGATGGTTCGCCGTCCGCCGTGCCGCTCCCGCGCGTCACGGAGGCGCATCCGGCGACGGCCAGCACCATGACCACGGTGGCCATCCACCGCGCCCACCGCGTCACCCGCGTCGCCGCCCACGTCGACCTCATGCAGCCAACGGTATCGGCGCCCACTGACAATCGGCCGTCGAGGACGTCCGCCCGCGCAGCGCCCGGCGCCCGGCCGCCGCGTCCGAAGTCCGGTCCGGGCGCCCGGCGTTGGGCTCAGCCGCCCTCGCCGGGCCCGGGACCCTGCACGCCCTTCGCCTCCTTCGCCTCCTTCGCCTCCGCGCCTTCGGCCTCGGTGCCTTCAGCTTTGGCGCCTTCAGATGTGACGCGTGCGGTCTCGCTGTCAGCGCTCTCGCTGCCCTCGGCCCGGCCCTCGGCGGGAATTCCGCCCTCCGGCCGGTGGCCGCGTCGGCGCTTGCTCTTGAACCCACGGCCCGGTCCAGCCTTCTCCTCGGGCTCCTCGGTGACACACGCGTCGCACTGGGGGTTGCGGCAAGGCGCCGGGCCCCACACGGGGACGTACGCCCCGAGCACCTTGCGTCGCTTGATGGCCGTGCCGACAGGCCGTCCGCAGCTCGGGCACACGGGCTCGCTCTGCGCACGGGGGACGGACCGGCGTCCATCGCTGCCCATGTCTCCAGGGTAGGGCGGTACTGGAGGGTCGGACAGCCCAGCGGTCACCCCTTCGCGGGCCTGCGTACGTAGTGCCGTACGACGACGCCGTTGCCGAAGACCCGGGACTCGGTCAGCGCGAACTCGCTGACGGCGCTCTCCACGCCCGCGAACATCGGCATGCCCGAGCCGAGCAGCACGGGGTACGTCTTGAGGACCAGCTCGTCGATGTCGTCGTACAGCTGGCCCGCGAGCTGTGCGCCGCCGCACAGCCAGATGCCGAGGTCGCCGTCCTCCGCCTTGAGGGCGCGGACCGCGCCGACGAGGTCGTCGGCGATGATCTCGACGTTCGGGTGGGGCGACTCGCGGAGGCTGCGCGAGGCGACATACTCGCGCAGGTGCCCGTACGGGCTCGCCAGGCCCTCGTCCAGGCCGAGCTGGTAGCTGTTCCGGCCCTGGATGACCGTGTCGAACTTCTGGTTGGGCACGTCGTCGAAGCCGAGGGCGCGGCGCCCCGCGACGGAGACGGTCTCCGGGTACTCCGTCCTAAGGAAGTGCAGGAACTCGTCGTCCACGAACTTCATGTAGGAGTTGGCGTCGCCGCCCGGGTCGCCGATGAAGCCGTCGATCGACACGGCGACGAAGTAGGTGAGCTTGCGCAAGCTGGGTCTCTTTCCGCAGGAGGCAGGGAGGGATCGCGGTCCGGGCGACGGTCGGGTCGCCCCATCCCGCGAACCACTCCAGTTATAGTACTGCAAGTGCAGTGATGTCTAGGGGGGCGCGTCGGCCCAATACGGGCTGGTGGGACCAACGCAGGGCTGGCGGCCCGACGCCGGACTGGCCGGACCAACGCCGGACCGGCGGCCCGCTCGATGCCCGGTCCGCCCTGGCGCGACGCCGCCCGCCCTGGTGCGTCACCCGGGGGGACCGGAACCCTGGCTCAGGAACCCCGCGGCTCCCGCCACATCGGCCACATCCGGGGCCCGCCGGGCAGTTCCACCGCCGGGCCGACGTCCGTGAAGCCAAGGCGCTGATAGAGCCTGCGGCTGCGCTCGCTGCTCGCCTCCAGGTACGCGTGCAGCCCCTCGCGGTCGCACTGGTCGAGGACCGTGGAGACGAGCGCGGTCCCTATCCCCTCGCCCTGCCGCCCGGGCCGTACGGCGATGAGGTGCAGGTACTGGTGCGCGCGGTCGGTCGGGTGGGCCTCGGACGTCAGCTGGCCGACCAGCTCGACGCGTTCGTTGTCCGGGTCGACGGCCTCCCGGAGCTGCGCCGGAGTGTCGGCGGTCTCCGTAGCGACGGCGCCGCCCTCATGGGGCGCGCCCTCGGGCACGGACCACCACAGCGCCGCGGCCGAGCCGTCCTCGGCGACGTCCACGAACCCCTCGGCGAACGCGATGTCGAGGAAGGCGGCCATCAGCGCGCCGTGCCGCTGCCGCCAGTGCTGCTCGTCCGGGAACAGCCAGGTGCTCACCGGGTCCCGCCGGAAGGCCTCGTCGAGCAGACGCACCACGTCCGCCCGGTCGTCCTCGGTCGCTCTCCGGATCGCCACGCCCACGGCCACCACCCCTTCAGATCAACTCCCGCCCCCGTTCCGCCGGTTGCAGCCTAGGTGATCGTTTTGTGAAGGGCGACGGCCCGGACGTGCTCCGGCGGGTCAGCGAGATCTGCGCGTGACGAACTCCGCGAGGGCGAGCAGTCCGCCCGCCCGCTCGGGGTCCGGCACCGCGCGGGCCAGCTCGCCCAGGGCCAGGGCCATCCGGTCGGCCGCGTGGAGCTGCGCCCAGTCCCGTCCGCCCGCGCCCTCGACGACCCGGGCCATGCGCTCCGGGTCGCCGTCGGCGGCGTCCTGCCGGTACAGCGCGGCGAGGGTCGCGCCGTCCTCCGTACCGGAGGCGAGCGCGGCCACCACCGGCAGCGACTTCTTGCGTGCCACGAGGTCCGCGCGGGCCGGTTTCCCGGTGCGCGCGGGGTCTCCCCAGATGCCGATGACGTCGTCGATGAGCTGGAAGGCGAGCCCGGCCTGACGGCCGAACCCGTCGAGGGCGGCCACCGTGTCGCCATCCGCTCCCGCGTACAGCGCGCCGATCGCGCAGGCGCAGCCGAGGAGCGCCCCCGTCTTGGCCTCCGCCATCGCCAGGCACTCGTCGAGGGTGACCTCGTCGGGCGCCCGCGCTTCGAGCGCGCAGTCCGTCTGCTGCCCGGCGCACAGCTCCACCACGCAGGCGGCGAGGCGGGCGGCCGCCGCCGGGGCCCCCGGGTGGGGGTCCTCGGCGAGCAGCCGCTGCGCCAGGGCCTGCAACGCGTCCCCGGCGAGGATCGCGTCGGCCTCGCCGAACACGGCCCAGGCGGTGGGCCGGTGGCGGCGCGTCGCGTCGTGGTCCATGACGTCGTCGTGGAGCAGGGTGAAGTTGTGCGTCAGCTCCACGGCGGTCGCCGCCCGCGCCGCGGCGGCGGGGTCGCCGCCGAGCGCCCGGACGGCGGCCAGGACGAGCGCGGGCCGGATGGCCTTGCCCGCGCTCCCCGCCGCGGGCGTGCCGTCCGCGCGCTCCCAGCCGAAGTGGTACAGCGCGACGCGGCGCAGGGAGCCGGGCAGCGACTCCACCGCCCCGCGCAGCTCCGGGTCGACGCAGCGCCGCGCCGCCGCGAGGATCTCCGCCGCCTCGTACCCGCGGGTGCGGCCGAGCCCGTGCCCCTGGGAGTGCCCGCGCACCGGGCGCGCACAGTCCGTCATGTCCGTGGTGTCCGTCATGGACTCACCCCGGTGTGGCGGCGGACAGTGGCCGACCCTTGGCCTGTGGGCGCGTACGGAAGGGGCGGACCCGGCGTCGCTGGAGGGGACACCGGCGCGGGCGGCCCCGCCACGGGCACGGGCGGTGGCTCACTGCCAGCGGCCGATCTCGACGTTCTCCAGGATGCCGAGCGCGTCGGGGACCAGGACCGCCGCCGAGTAGTACGTCGACACCAGGTAGGAGATGATCGCCTGCTCGCTGATGCCCATGAAGCGCACGGACAGGCTGGGCTCGATCTCGTCCGGGATGCCCGCCTGGCGCAGGCCGATGACGCCCTGCTCCTCCTCGCCCGTACGCATGCAGATGATCGACGTGGTCCGCGCCTCGGTCACCGGGATCTTGTTGCACGGGAAGATCGGCACGCCGCGCCAGGTGGGGATGCGGTGACCGGCCATGTCGATGGTCTCCGGGACCAGGCCGCGCTTGTTGCACTCGCGGCCGAACGCGGCGATCGCGCGCGGGTGGGCGAGGAACAGCTTCGATCCGCGCCTGCGGCTGAGCAGTTCGTCCAGGTCGTCCGGGCTCGGTACGCCGTCGTGCGGCTGGATGCGCTGGTCGTACTCGCAGTTGTTGAGCAGGCCGAACTCGCGGTTGTTGATGAGCTCGTGCTCCTGGCGCTCCTTCAAGGCCTCCACGGTGAGCCGCAGTTGCTGCTCGGTCTGGTTCATCGGCTGGTTGTAGAGGTCGGCCACGCGCGTGTGGATGCGCAGCACGGTCTGGGCGACGCTCAGCTCGTACTCGCGCGGGCGGGCCTCGTAGTCCACGTAGGTGCCGGGCAGGACGGCCTCGCCCACGTGGCCCGCGGAGAGGTCGATGGCCGCCTCTCCGTACTCGTTGGTGCGCTGGGCGGGGATGGAGCGCAGGCGGTCAAGGTGGGCGCGCAGGGATTCGGAGCGCTCGGCGACCTGCTCCAGGTCCTGGCGCGGCAGCGTCAGGACCGTGCAGGCGGTCACCGCGCGCACCGTGTACTCCCAGATGGTCTCCGAGTCGACCAGGGCCTGCTCTCCGAAGTACGCGCCGTCGGCGAGCGTCCCGAGGACGGTGTCGTCTCCGTAGGGGCCGGTGCCGATCTGCTCGGCGCGGCCGTGCGCGAGCAGGAACACCTCGTCGGCCTGACTGCCGAAGGAGGCGAGGACCGACCCGGCCTCGAACTCCCGCTGCTGGCAGCGCTGGGCGAGCTCGGCGAGCACGTCCTGGTCCTCGAAGTCGCGCAGCACCGGCAGCTCACCGAGCTCGGCGGGGATGACCTCGACGCGGTCTCCCGTCTTGATGAAGGTGACCCGGCCGTCGCCGACCGAGTAACTCGTCCTGCGGTTCACACGGTACGTACCGCCCTGTACCTGCACCCAGGGCAGCATTCGCAGCAGCCAGCGGGAGCTGATCTCCTGCATCTGCGGCACGGACTTGGTGGTGGTGGCCAGATTCCGCGCGGCAGAAGTGCCGAGACTCTGCTGCGGCCTGCCTTCATCCGTACGGATCTCTTCGCCTACCGACATTGACAACGCCCTCCCGATGATGTGCTGAATGCGCGCACGCAAGCCTTTCAGCACCGCGAGTGCGGCCGCCATTACACAAAAGAGCGGGAATGGATGTGGGTCCGACGGGGCACATCGGGGTGCACCAGGCGGGATCATTCGTACGTTCATCCACGTTCGGTGGATAACGCCCGGCGCCCGGTGAACACCGGGCGGCAGCCTGGCCGCGCACGGCGTCACGAGATGGATCCCCCTCTACGGGGCGAACGGAACCCTCGCTACGGGGCAAACGGAACCCTCGCTACGGGGCGAACGATTCAAGCCAACCATAAGAGTCAGCACTTGACTTCAGGCGGCGGCAGCCAAACAGCAGTCAAACGGATTCCGCAGGCCGAGGAATTACTGATCGGGTCCGCCGCGCACGGAACTCGGGGAGCGGGGCACGCATTTCCTCAGCTAGTCGGGCGGGGCCGCTCGCCTGCGCGGACGCCAGGCCCTCGCGCGGTGCGCCGCAGTGGGCCGCCGACCACGCGGGCCGCACCCCGGATCCCGGGCACGGCTTCCACTTCCTGCCGTGCTTCACCGCCACGTTCCAGCCCGAGTATCACGCGCTGTACACGCGCCCCTGCCCCGGGGCGGCGGGAACTCCAAGATCCGGCGGCACGTTGAGGAGGACGAGGGGCACGAACGCGGTGTTCGGACCCCCAGCGTCCATGGGCCCACCATCCGCAGCACACCGTCAGGAGAGAGCGACATGGCAGGCTTCCTCGACCGAGCCAGGGAACAGGTGCAGCAGGGTCTCACCCAGGGCAAGCAGAAGCTGGACGACGTCCAGGCGCAGCGCGCGGGCAACGACCTGCTGAAGCAGCTGGGCGCGGCGTACTACGCGGAGCGCCGCGGCAGCGGCACGCCCGACGCCACCCAGCAGGCCCTGTCCGCCCTTGAGGCGCACATAGCGACGCACGGGGACGGCTTCCTCCGGGCCTGACCCGCACCGTGCCACCGCCTCCGCGCGGGCGCTGACCGGATCGACTCGCACGCGAGCCCGAACAGGGCGCGAACAGATGGTTCGCGCCCTGATGTTCCGGTATCAACCAGCGTACGAGGCGGCCGCGACCGGCGGCCGTCGCGCCCGCGAAGGAGGCGGCCATGGCCACACCCATGTCCGCGAACAGATTCCTGGACGCGCTGCGGGACGAAGGCGTGACCGTCGTCGAAGTCGGCAACTGGCGCGAGCACAATCGCAACCACAAAGGCCCCTGGGGCCCGGTGCACGGCGTGATGATCCACCACACGGTGACGTCCGGCGCCAAGAACACCGTACGCATCTGCCGCGAGGGCTACGAGGGCCTGCCCGGCCCTCTGTGCCACGGCGTGATCACCAAGGACGGCCGCGTCCACCTCGTCGGCTACGGCCGCGCCAACCACGCGGGCCTCGGCGACGACGAGGTTCTGCGCGCCGTCATCGCCGAGCGCCGACTGCCGCCGGACAACGAGGCCAACACCGACGGCAACCGCCACTTCTACGGCTTCGAGTGCGAGAACCTCGGCGACGGCGAGGACCCCTGGCCCGAGGCCCAGCTCGACGCCATCGAGCGCGTCTCCGCCGCGATCTGCCGCCACCACGGGTGGACGGCCCGCTCGGTGATCGGCCACCTGGAGTGGCAGCCCGGCAAGATAGACCCGAAGGGCTTCACGATGGACAGCATGCGGGACCGGATCCACGAGCGGCTGAAGTAGCCCCTCCCGGACCACCGCGCTCCCAGTTCCCCCCTTGCACCTACTCCCACGGCCCCACCAACCCCCCACGCCCGGCCCCGGCCGCCTCCGTGCGGCCCCACGGCGCAGGGCTCACCAGGAATCCGCGTCGCCCCGGAGCGACAATGGCCTGGTGCCCGACACCCCGCCGCCCCCTCCGAACCCGCCCGCGCTGCGCCCCGCCCTGCCCACCCCTCTCCAGCCGGTCGCCGACCCACGCTTCGACGAGCACGGCGTCCGCCTCCTGCTCAAGCGCGACGACCGCATCCACCCGGCCCTGCCGGGCAACAAGTACCGCAAGCTGGCCCTCAACCTGGAGCGCGCGCGGGCCGAGGGCCACCGGGCGCTGCTCACGTTCGGCGGGGCGTACTCCAACCACCTGAGGGCCACGGCCGCGGCGGGCCGCCTCCTCGGCTTCGCGACTGTCGGCGTCGTCCGCGGCGACGAGCTGGCCCACCAGCCCCTCAACCCGTCCCTCGCCCAGTGCGCCGCCGACGGCATGCGCCTGCACTTCGTCGACAGGGCGACGTACCGGCAGAAGACGACGCCCGCCGTCCTCGCCGCGCTCCAGCGGGAGACGGCCACCGAGGACGCGTACGTCATCCCCGAGGGCGGCAGCAACGCCCTCGCCGTGCACGGCTGCACGGCGCTCGGCGAGGAGCTGCGCGGCCGCACGGACGTCGCCGCCGTGGCCTGCGGCACCGGCGGCACTCTCGCGGGCCTGGCCGCGGGCCTCGCCCCGCGGCAGCGGGCCCTCGGCATACCCGTCCTCAAGGGCGGGTTCCTCGCCACGGAGATACGGGGCCTCCAGCGCGCCGCCTTCGGTGCCCCCACCGCCAACTGGACCGTGGACGACCGCTTCCACTGCGGCGGCTTCGCCCGCACCACCGACGCGCTCACCGCCTTCGCCGACGACTTCGAGGACCGGCACGGCCTCCCCGTGGAGCGCGTCTACGTCGCCAAGCTCCTGTACGCGCTGACCGCCCTCTCCGAAGAGGGGGCCTTCGCTCCGGGGACGACGGTCACCGCCGTCGTCACCGGCACTCCCGAACCCGGCTCAGCGGGGCCTCACTCCTGAACCTCCCGGTAGGCGGCCGCCTCCTCCAGGTCCAGCTTGCGCAGCAGGGTCCGCAGCAGCTCGTCGTCGATGCGCCGCTCGTCGCGCATCCGCACGAACACCTCGCGCTCGGCCGCGATCGCCTCGCGCGCGAGCCTGCGGTAGGTGTCGTCCGCGGACTCCCCCGTCACCGGGTTGGACTGCCCGAGCCGCTCCCACACGGAGTTGCGGCGCCGCTCCAGAACCGTGCGCAGACGGTCCTGGAGGGGCCCTGGAAGGCGGTTGCGCTCGTCCGCCATCAATGCGTCGAGGCGGGCCTCCGCGGCCTGTGAGGCGGCGTTCTGCGCCTGCGCCTCGGCGAGCGTGCGGGCCTGCGTGTCGGGCGCGGGCATCCTGAGGACCTTGATGAGCCAGGGCAGCGAGAGCCCCTGCACCACCAGCGTGCCGATGACCGTGGTGAAGGTCAGGAAGAGCACGAGGTTGCGGGCGGGGAAGTCCTCGCCGTCGTCCATGGCGAGCGGGATCGAGAAGGCGATCGCCAGCGACACCACACCTCGCATCCCGGCCCAGCTCACGATCAGCGGCCGCCGCCAGTCCATGTCGCTCTCCCGCTCCCGGATCCGCCGCGACACCAGGCGCGGCAGATACGTCGCCGGATACGACCACACGAAGCGCACCGCGACCACGACGACGAAGACCGCGACCGCGTACCAGACGGCCTGCCCCACGCTGTACTCACCGAGGTCCCGCAGGACGACGGGCAGCTGGAGCCCGATGAGCGCGAACACCGCCGACTCCAGGAGGAACCCCACCACCCTCCACACCGCCGCCTCCTGGAGCCGCGTCTCGAAGTCGACCTGCCAGGAGCGGTGCCCCAGGTAGAGGGCCACCACGACGACGGCCAGCACTCCGGAGGCGTGGACCTGCTCCGCGGCGGCGTACGCGACGAAGGGGATGAGCAGCGACAGGGTGTTCTGGAGCAGCGCCTCCCTCAGATGGGTGCGCAGCCAGTGGATCGGCACCATCAGGAGCAGCCCCACACCGACGCCGCCGACCGCCGCCACCAGGAACTCCTCGATGCCGCCCGCCCAGCTCGCGCCCTCGCCGACGGCCGCGGCGAGCGCCACCTTGTAGGCGGTGATCGCCGTGGCGTCGTTCACCAGGGACTCGCCCTGGAGGATCGTGGTGAGGCGCGAGGGCAGCCCCACCCGGCGCGCGATGGCGGTGGCCGCGACGGCGTCCGGCGGGGCGATCACGGCCCCCAGGACCAGCGCGGCGGTCAGCGGAAGGTCGGGGATCAGCAGGTACGCGAGCCAGCCGACGACCACCGTCGCGAACAGAACGTAACCGACCGACAGGAGCGCCACGGGCCGCACATTGGCGCGCAGGTCCAGATACGAGCTCTCCAGGGCGGCCGTGTGCAGCAGCGGCGGCAGCACCAGGGGCAGCACTACGTGCGGGTCGAGGTGGTAGTCGGGCACCCCGGGGACGTACGAGGCGATCAGCCCGACGCCGACCAGGAGCAGCGGCGCGGGCACCGGTGTCCGGCGCGCGGCACCCGCCACGGCGGCGCTCGCCGCGATCAGTGCCACCAGGGGCAGTACGTCCATGGCGAGGCCCTCCACCGTCCGCTCTCCCGTCGTAACCTGGCCATCATGAACGAGTGCTCGCACGTCAGCGCGCTGCCCCGCCCCGAGCCCGCGCCCCTGAGCGACACCTGCCTGGAGTGCCTGGCGGTCGGCAGCCACCCCGTGCAGCTGCGGCTGTGCCTGGAGTGCGGGCACGTCGGCTGCTGCGACTCCTCGCCCTTCCAGCACGCGACGGCACACTTCAAAGAGACCGGTCACCCTGTGATGCGAACCTTCGAGCTGGGCGAGAGCTGGCGTTGGTGCTTTGTCGACGGTTCGATCGTCTGACGCCTGGGTACGTCAACCCGACGCTCGTTCTTTCCAATTGGGCCCGCGCAACCCCTAGCCACTGTCCGTACTCATAGGCTTACTATGAGTGACAGCAACGGGGCGGGGCCCTGGGACACGGAACTGAGCAGCGCGGTAGCGTCACCGCTGAAAGACGAGGTGCGTTACCCGAGTGACGCAGTCCGGACCGCCACGGCGCGGCCCCGGAGCCCCGAAAACGCTTGTACCACCTTGGAGGTGAGGGTGTCCCAGATCGCAGGCGAGCCCGGAAACCAGGACTTCGTCGAGGTCCGCCTTCCGGCTGCGGGTGCCTACCTGTCGGTGCTGCGTACGGCCACGGCCGGACTCGCGGCGCGCTTGGACTTCACCCTGGACGAGATCGAGGACCTCCGCATCGCGGTCGACGAGGCCTGCGCGATCCTGCTCCAGCAGGCCGTGCCCGGATCGGTGCTCCGCTGCGTCTTCCGGCTCGTCGACGACTCGCTGGAGGTGACCGTCTCGGCGCCCACCACCGACGGCCGCGCCCCGGAGCGGGACACGTTCGCCTGGACCGTGCTCTCGGCGTTGGCGGGCATGGTGGACTCCTCGGTCGGCGACGACAAAACCGTTTCGATCAGCCTCTACAAGAAGCGCGGCGCGGGACCCGGGCCGGCGTGAGGAACGGGGACGGGCCGGTGCGGGACGAAGAGCGCGGAGCGCACGGCAAGCACGGTCTGCCCGCCCGCGGCAGGGGCGGCACGCGTCCGGGAGGGCGCGGTCCGGTGGAGCCGGGGCCTGCCCCCGGCGGCATCCCCGAGCAGCAGGCCAGGCCGCACCCGGAGGACCCGGAGCAGTCCGGTCCGCCCGTGGCGGCCGACGGGACAGCGATGCCGGAGCAGGCAGAGCCGATCGCCGAGGGCGGCTTCGACGAGCTGTCCGGGCCGGTCGGCGGGCGACAGGACCAAGTAGGCGCCGCACGCAGGGGGTCCCCCGGGCGTCCAGCACGGGGGACGGCTCCCCGGAAGGGCGGCGGCTGGTGACGGGCGGGACGATGAGCGAGCACGAGCAGCACAGCCGACACGATCCACAGGACCGCAGCGGCGCGCGAGCGATGTTCGTCGAGCTGCGCTCGCTGGCGGACGGCAGCCCGGAGTACGCGGAGCTGCGCAACCAGCTGGTCCGCATGCACCTGCCGCTCGTGGAGCACCTGGCCCGCCGCTTCCGCAACCGCGGCGAGCCGCTGGACGATCTGACCCAGGTCGCCACGATCGGCCTGATCAAGTCCGTGGACCGCTTCGACCCGGACCGCGGCGTGGAGTTCTCGACGTACGCGACGCCCACGGTCGTCGGCGAGATCAAGCGCCACTTCCGCGACAAGGGCTGGGCGGTGCGCGTCCCGAGGCGCCTTCAGGAGCTGCGCCTCGCCCTGACGACGGCGACCGCCGAGCTGTCGCAGCTGCACGGCCGCTCCCCCACCGTGCACGAGCTGGCCGAGAAGCTGGCGATCTCCGAAGAGGAGGTCCTGGAGGGCCTGGAGTCGGCGAACGCGTACTCCACGCTGTCCCTGGACGTCCCGGACACGGACGACGAGTCCCCGGCCGTCGCGGACACCCTCGGCGCGGAGGACGAGGCCCTGGAGGGCGTCGAGTACCGCGAGTCCCTGAAGCCGCTCCTGGAGGACCTGCCGCCCCGCGAGAAGCGCATCCTGCTGCTCCGCTTCTTCGGGAACATGACCCAGTCGCAGATCGCCCAAGAGGTCGGCATCTCCCAGATGCACGTCTCCCGGCTGCTGGCCCGCACGCTGGCCCAGCTGCGGGAGAAGCTCCTCGTCGAGGAGTGACCGCGCGCGGCCGCGGTATGGCCGCTCCCGTGACGCGGTACCGGCCGCTCCCGTGACGCGGGGGCCTTCGAGGAGTGACACCGGAGGCGGAGCGCGGCGGCTCCCGCTCAGCGGCCCTTGCCGCCGCCCTCTGGGACCTCACCGGGGCGACCGATGCCGAGGGCCTCGGTCGTGGCGGGGTGGATGAGCAGGACGAGCGCGGCGACGGCGACGGCGGCGAGCGCGATGCCGCCGGGGATCATCGCGCTGTCCGCCTGGAGGAGCTGCCACGCCACGGGCAGGGCCATGATCTGCGTGATGATCGCGGGCCCCCGGGCCCAGCGGCGCAGCCCCAGGAGGCCGCGCGCCGCGAGCAGCGGAAGCAGCGCCAGGACGATCAGCGTGACACCGCCGGTCACGGCCTGGCTCGGGTTGTCGGGGCTGCCCGCGAGGCCCATCACGAGCATGTAGGCACCGCCGACGACGAGGGCGAGGCCCTCAAGGGCGGCGAGCGCCGCGGCGGCCGTCAGGCGCCCGGGACGCGGGCCCGACGCCGGGGCTTCAGGGGTGGTCTTCGGCTCAGTGCTCACCGTTCGAGGGTAGCCGCGCGGGCGCGCGCCCCGGCACGACGGTGCGCACGGGGCGTACCGCGCACCAGGACGCACCAGGTGGCGCCCGTGCGGGGCCCTTGGCCCAGACCTCGGTCTGGGCCGGGTAAAGACCGGTGGGTAGGCTGCTGCGCATGCGTGCACTACTCGTGGTCAACCCGGCGGCTACTACCACCAGTGCGCGCACGCGTGACGTGCTGATCCACGCGCTCGCCAGCGAGATGAAGCTGGAGGCGGTCACTACGGAGTACCGGGGTCACGCCCGGGACCTCGGCCGCCAGGCGGCGGAGAGCAAGGACATCGAGCTGGTGGTCGCCCTGGGCGGCGACGGCACCGTCAACGAGGTCGTCAACGGTCTCCTGCACGACGGCCCCTCTCCGGAGAGCCTGCCCCGCCTCGCCGTGGTCCCCGGGGGCTCCACCAACGTCTTCGCCCGCGCCCTGGGGCTGCCGAACGACGCCGTGGAGGCGACGGGCGCCCTGCTGGACGCGCTGCGTGAGGGCGGCGAACGGACGGTGAGCCTGGGCCGCGTCTCGGGCACTCCGGGCACGGAGGACGAGGCGGTGCCGCCGCGCTGGTTCACCTTCGCGGCGGGGCTCGGTTTCGACGCGGGCGTGGTCGGCCGGGTCGAGCAGCACAGGGAGCGGGGCAAGCGCTCGACGCACGCCCTTTACGTGCGCCAGGTGGTACGCCAGTTCCTCGGGGAGAGCGACCGCCGACACGGCTCGATCACCCTGGAGCGGGCGGGCGAGGAGCCCGTGACCGACCTGGTGATGTCCATAGTCTGCAACACCTCTCCGTGGTCCTACCTGGGCAATCGCCCGCTGTACGCGTCTCCGAAGGCGTCGTTCGACACGGGCCTCGACGTGCTGGGACTCAAGCGTCTTTCGACCGCCTCGGTGGCGAAGTACGGCACTCAGCTGCTGCGCTCGACGCCCGAGCGCGGCCCGCGCGGCAAGAACGCCGTCTCGCTGCACGACCTGACCGACTTCACCTTGCATTCCAAGGCGCCCCTGCCCCTCCAGATGGACGGTGACCACTTGGGGCTGCGGACGAGCGTGACGTTCACAGGCGTACGCCGTGCACTGCGTGTGATTGTGTGAGTGGAAGGGCCTAAAGTCCTTTCACTCGAACGTTTAGGCCAGGATCCACCCCATGGAAGTACGGCTGTGACCCAGTCGACACTGAGGAATCAAAAAAAACTTTCCGGAAGGGGTTGTATCCGCAGCCGAGGTTTGCGAATCTCTACTTGGCGATCGGGACGGCCCGCATCATCGGCCCCCACAGAGAGCCAGAACCCCTCCTCTCACACAAGGTCCACACCAGGCAACTGGGAGTCGGCCCTTCCCGCGCGGAGGGATTCGTGAAAGCGTTCACATTCACAAGCATCTTGCATGTAAGACCAAGGAGAGGTAGCAGCCATGGACTGGCGTCACAACGCCGTTTGCCGCGAGGAAGACCCCGAGCTGTTCTTCCCCATCGGCAACACCGGTCCTGCGCTGCTGCAGATCGAGGAAGCCAAGGCCGTCTGCCGTCGCTGCCCCGTCATGGAGCAGTGCCTGCAGTGGGCGCTTGAGTCCGGCCAGGACTCCGGCGTCTGGGGTGGCCTCAGCGAGGACGAGCGCCGCGCGATGAAGCGCCGCGCCGCCCGCAACCGGGCGCGCCAGGCCAGCGCCTGACGCCCACGCCCCACGAGCCTGAGCCCGGCGGCGCGTGCAGCGCGTACGCAACCCCCGCCCCCGAGCCGCAGCCGCGCAGTACCCCCGATGCGCATCGCAACGTGAGCGAGAAGCCCCGGACCGACATGGTCCGGGGCTTCTCGCTGTGCGCGTGCGGCGACCGGCGAGGTCGTTCTGCGCCCGGCGAGGTCGTTCTGCGCCCGGCGAGGTCACGCGCCGGGCCGCCGGGCGCGGCGATGTCACTTGTCGGCGCGCACCGGGATGTCGAGGACCACGCGCGTGCCGCGCTCCGGCGCGCGCACCATGTCGAACGTGCCGCCCAACTCGCCCTCCACGAGGGTGCGTACGATCTGCAGGCCCAGGTTGCCCGAGCTGTGCGGGTCGAAGTCGTCGGGGAGGCCGACGCCGTCGTCCTGGACGGTGATGAGGAGGCGGGCCTCCTTCGGCGTACCGCCCCGCAGGGCGGCGACCTCGACCGTGCCCGTGTCGCCCTGCCGGAAGCCGTGCTCCAGGGCGTTCTGCAGGATCTCCGTAAGCACCATCGACAGGGGCGTCGCGACCTCCGCGTCGAGGATGCCGAAGCGGCCCGTGCGGCGGCCCGTCACCTTGCCGGGCGAGATCTCGGCGACCATGGCGAGGACCCGGTCGGCGATGTCGTCGAACTCCACGCGCTCGTCCAGGTTCTGCGACAGCGTCTCGTGGACAATCGCGATGGAGCCCACGCGGCGCACCGCCTCTTCGAGTGCCTCGCGGCCCGACACGGAGTCGATGCGGCGCGCCTGGAGGCGCAGCAGGGCCGCGACCGTCTGGAGGTTGTTCTTCACCCGGTGGTGGATCTCCCGGATGGTGGCGTCCTTGGTGATCAACTCGCGCTCGCGGCGGCGCAGTTCGGTGACGTCGCGCAGGAGGACGAGCGAGCCGATGCGCGGCCCCTTGGGCTTGAGCGGGATGGCGCGCAGCTGGATCACTCCGTCGCCGCCCTCGATCTCGAACTCGCGGGGCGCCCAGCCGCTGGCGAGCTTGATCAGCGCCTCGTCCACCGGCCCCCGGGACGGGGCGAGTTCGGCGGTGGCCTGGCCCAGGTGGTGGCCCACGAGGTCGGCGGCGAGGCCGAGGCGGTGGTACGCCGACAGGGCGTTCGGGGACGCGTACTGCACGATGCCGTCCGCGTCCAGCCGGATCAGTCCGTCGCCCACGCGCGGGGAGGCGTCCATGTCGACCTGCTGCCCCTCGAAGGGGAACGAGCCCGCGGCGATCATCTGGGCCAGGTCCGAGGCCGACTGGAGGTAGGTGAGCTCCAGGCGCGAAGGGGTGCGCACGGTCAGCAGGTTGGTGTTCCGGGCGATGACGCCGAGGACACGGCCCTCCCTGCGTACGGGGATGGACTCGACCCGTACGGGGACCTCCTCGCGCCACTCGGGGTCGCCCTCGCGCACGATGCGCCCCTCGTCCAGCGCGGCGTCCAGGAGCGGGCGGCGGCCGCGCGGGACCAGGTGGCCGACCATGTCGTCCTGGTAGGAGGTGGGGCCGGTGTTGGGACGCATCTGCGCGACGGAGACGTAGCGCGTGCCGTCGCGGGTGGGGACCCACAGGACGAGGTCGGCGAAGGACAGGTCGGAGAGCAGTTGCCACTCCGAGACCAGCAGGTGCAGCCACTCGAGGTCGGAGTCGCCGAGGGCCGTGTGCTGACGTACGAGGTCGTTCATGGAGGGCACATGTGCGAGCGTACCTGGCCGCTCGGGCGGGGCCGCGGGCCCACTGCCGCGGGCCTCTCGCCGACTCGTCGCGGGGTGCCCGACGGGCCGCGGCGCCAGGGCGGGACCCTCAACCCGTCCCCAACACCGCAGCCCTCAGGTGCGCCAGCGGCTGGAATGTGCGGTACCGGCCGCCGACCCGGGAGAATCCGGCGCGGTCAGGGCAGAGAGCGCCGGGTCCTCGGTCCGCTCTCCTGTGCGGGGAGAGCGGTGCTTTACTCCCGCATTGTGGACTAGACCATTCTGCCGTGTCTATGCGCGGGACGAGGTTTGTTGCCGACTCTTCCCCGTTCTGCCGGGCGGGGCGCGTCTGACGCGAGGGCCGGGGTCCGCGGCTCGCGGGGCGGCACTCGTGGGGGCGACGCTCGCGGGGAGGCGGCGCAACGACGGCGCGGCGGGGCGACCGGTGGGGTCGGGCTGGCGGCGCGGGTCGTGTACGCCGCCTCAGGCGTTGGCTCGGGGCGACTGCGACGTTGAGGCGGGCGTCGCTCCGGATGTCGTCCTGGGTGCGGGCCAGGCCCGCATCGACAACTGGGCCACCGCCTCCAGTTCCTCGCGTGTGGCGCCGTCCCGCGACTGCTGGGACAGGCCCTGGAGGACCGCTCCCGCGTAGCGGGCCAGGGCCGCGGCGTCCGTGTCCCCAGGAAGCTCGCCGGATTCGATGTCCGCCCTTATGCGCTCCTCCATCGCGGCGATGTTGGCGTTGCGCCGCGCGCGCAGGGTCTGCTCGACCTCGGGCGTCGTGCAGTTGGTCGCCGCGTGGATGACGAGGCAGCCGTGCGGGTGCTCCGGGTCCGTGTACGCCGCGGCGGCCTCGCGGAGCATGCGCTCGACGCCTGCACGGGCGGTCGGCTCCTCGTCGAGCGCGCGCCCGCCGAACGCTCCGTACGACACCGCGTACCGCTGGAGGACCTCGGTGAACAGGGTCCGCTTGTCGCCGAAGGCCGCGTACAGGCTCGGGGCGCCGATGCCCATCTCGCGGGTGAGGTCGGAGACCGACGTCGCCTCGTACCCGTGCTCCCAGAACCTGCGCAGCGCCTTCTCCAGGGCCGTCTCGCGGTCGAAGGAGCGGGGCCTGCCTCGCTGTTTCGTCGCCATGGGAAAAATTCTATAGCGGGCGCTAGAAAAGCGGGGCGGAGATCGGGTACGGTCTTTGTGTAGCGACCGCTAGAGAAAGTTGGGGGGCGCCTGACCATGGGTGCGCTGACGGAGAACGTGTCGGAGCAGGGTGTGGCCGCGGGGACGGCCGAGGGGCGACTCGCGGGCAAGACCGCGCTGGTCACGGGCGGCAGCCGCGGCATCGGGCGGGGCATCGCCGTGCGCCTCGCGCAGGACGGCGCCCGGATCGGGGTGCACTACGGCAGCAATGCGCAGGCCGCGAAGGAGACGGTGGCGGAGATCGAGCGCGCGGGCGGTTCCGCGTTCACCATCGGCGTGGAGCTGGGCACGCCGGGCGACGCGCGGAAGCTGTGGTCGGCCTTCGACGCGCACGCGGACGGCTTGGACATCCTGGTGAACAACGCGGGCATCGGTACGTCACGGCCGTTCGCGGACACGGACGAGGCCGAGTTCGACCGGCTGTTCGCGGTGAACGCGAAGGCTCCGTACTTCATCACGCAGCTCGGCGCGGACCGGCTGCGCGACGGCGGCCGGATCGTCAACATCTCGTCGGGCGTCTCCCGCGCCGCGGTCCTGCCGGACATCGTGACGTACGCGATGACGAAGGGCGCCCTCGACGTCTTCACGCGGAACCTGTCCAAGGTCCTCGGCCCCCGCGGCATCACGGTCAACTCGGTCGCCCCCGGCATCGTCGACACCGACGTCAACGCGGACTGGCTGCGCGGCGAGGAGAACAAGGACGCGTGGGCGGGGGCGGCGGCGATGTCCGCCCTCGGCAGGGTCGGGACGCCCGCGGACATAGCCGACGTGGTCGCGTTCCTCGCCTCACCGGACGGGCGGTGGGTAACGGGGCAGTGGATCGACGCGACGGGGGGATCGCTGGCCTGAGGGCCGACGTGAGCCTGACTGCGACCTGACTGCGGCCTGGCGGGGCGCCTGGAGCGGGGGCACTGGCTGGGTGAGACCGCTTGGCCTGGCGGCGGGGGCGGCTTGGCTGGGCGGGGCTGCGGCCGGGCGTGGCGTGGGGGCTCGTGGGGGGCTGCTGGCTGGCGTGGGGGCTGCGGTCCGGCGGGGCGGTGGCGGCTGGCTGGGCGGTGGCGAGGCGGCAGCGGCCTGGCGGCGGCCGGTGACCCGATGCGGGGTGGCTGCGGCCTGGCGGGGAGACCGGGCCTGGAGGGAAGGCTGGACCTGGTGGGGACACCGGGCCTAGAGGGGAGGCTGGCGGCAGGGCGGCTGGCCCCGCACCTCAGCCGGGCACCAGTCACCAGTCACCAGCCCCCTAGATCACCGGTCACCAGCCCCAGACCACCGGTCACCAACCCCGGGACCGCCGGTCACGAGTCACCGCCCGACCCGTAGGCGACCGACCGCGGTCACCGGGTCTCCACCGCAGTCATCGGGTCTCCGTCACCTTCGCCAGTGCCCTGGGGGCATCGGGGTCCTGGCCCCGGGCGATGGTGACCTCGTAGGCGAGGAGTTGGAGGGGGATGATCTCCAGGATGGGCTGGACTTCCTCGGCCACGCCTTCCGTCGGCAGGACGAAACCGGCGGAGGCCTGCTCGACCTGTGCCTTCGGGCCGATGACCACGAGGTCCGCGCCGCGGCCGCGCAGTCGGTCGAGGACGGGCTGGAGAGCCTCCCCTCCCCTGCCGTCCGTCACGACGGCGATGACCGGAGAGATGTTGTCGACCATCGCGAGGGGGCCGTGCAGCAGGTCGGCGCCGGAGTAGGAGAGGGCGGGGATGTAGCTGGTCTCCATCAGTTTCAGGGCGGCTTCCTTGGCAGTGGGATAGCCGTAGCCGCGGGAGGTGATCACCATGCGTTCAGCGAACCGGTAGCGGGCGGCGAGCGTCCGGACCTCGGGTTGCCGGTCGAGGAGGTCGGCGGCGAGCCCGGGCAGCACGGCCGCGGCGGAGCCGTCGCCGTCGCGCAGCCCCTCGACGAAGAGGTACAGGGAGAGCAGGGAGGCGGTGTAGGTCTTCGTCGCTGGCAGGGCCTTCTCGGGTCCGGCGAGGATGTCGATGTGGTGTTCGGAGACGGCGGCCAGGGGGGAGTCCGGGTTGTTGGTGACGGCGAGGGTGATGGCTCCGGCCTCGCGGGCGGCCTGGGTGGAGGCCACGAGGTCCGGTGAGCCGCCGGACTGGCTCACGGTGACGACCAGGACGTCCCGCAGGTCGGGCTTGGCGCCGTAGGCGGTGGTGGTGGACATGGAGGTCAGCCCGCAGGGCAGGCCGAGGCGGACTTCGAGGAGGTACTTGGCGTAGAGGGCGGCGTTGTCGGAGGTGCCGCGGGCGGTGAGCAGGACGAAGCGGGGGCGCTTGGCGGCGACCTCTTCGGCGGTCCGGCGGATCTCGGGGGCGCCGGTGTCGAGGATGCGGCGCAGCACGTCGGGCTGTTCGGCCATCTCGCGCGCCATGATGCGGCCGGGCTGCTCGCTGTACGGGGAGGACGGCGTCACGGTCATGCCTACCACTGTGCTCGCTCCCGGCCGGGCGCGCGCCCCCAGGGGGTGTGGTCGGGGCGCCGGGGTGGGCCGCCGCGCGCTCAGGGGGGCGGGCCTCGCCCCGGACGGGCGGGCGTGGCCCCGCCTGGGGTCGGCGGCCCCCCACGGGGAGAGGGGCTGCACCTCTTGGTAGAGGGGCCCGCCCCGGGTGGGCTCCACCTCGGGCAGGTGGGCTCCGCTTCGGGCAGATGGGCTCCGCTTCGGGCAGATGGGCTCCGCTTCGGGCAGGTGGACCGAGCGCTCAGGGAGCGGACCACGCCCCGGACGGGCGTGCCTACCCCCCGGACGGATAGGCCTACCTCCCGGACGGGCGGGCCTCGCCACCGGTGGGCAGACCTCGCCCGGGCAGGTGGGCCTCCCCCACCCCGGACGGGCGGACCCCACCCCGGACGGGTGGGCCTCGTCACCGGCCGGTAGACCTCGCAACGCGCAGGTGGGCCTCACCCCAGACGGATAGGCCTCGCCACCGGCAGGTGGGCCTCACCCCAAGCGGATGGGCCCCGTCCCGGGTGGGCTGTTCTCGGGGGTGGTGTGGTTCCGGGGGCGAGGGGGGTGGGGAGGGTCGAGCATGGGCGGGAGGGCTCCGGGAGTGGGGGGCACTCTGCTAGATTGGTCTATACCACATTCTGGATCCGCCCGGATCCGTCCCGTTCCCCGGACCCCGTCCCCTCTTCAGATCGGCAGGCCCAGCGTGGAAGTTGTCATCGTCCCGGACGCCGAGGCAGGCGGCGAGCTGATTGCGGAGGCCATGGCCGCCCTGGTGCGCCGTAAGCCTGACGCCCTGCTCGGTGTCGCCACCGGTTCGACCCCGCTGCCCATCTATGAAGCGCTGGCGGCGAAGGTCCGCTCCGGTGCCGTCGACGTGGCGCGGGCGCGGATCTGCCAGCTCGACGAGTACGTGGGGCTGCCGGTGGGGCACCCGGAGTCGTACCGCTCGGTGGTGCTGCGTGAGGTCGTCGAGCCGCTCGGGCTGAGCGAGGACGCGTTCATGGGGCCGGACGGCAGTGCCGAGGACGTGCAGGGCGCGTGCGAGGCGTACGACAAGGCGCTCGCCGAGGCGGGCGGGGTGGATCTCCAGCTGCTCGGGATCGGTACGGACGGGCACATCGGGTTCAACGAGCCGTGCTCGTCGCTGGCCTCGCGGACGCGGATCAAGACGCTGACCGAGCAGACCCGGGTGGACAACGCGCGGTTCTTCGACGGGGACATAGACCAGGTCCCGCACCACGTGATCACGCAGGGCATCGGGACGATCCTGGAGGCGCGGCACCTGGTGCTGCTCGCCACGGGTGAGGGCAAGGCGGACGCCGTGGCGGCGACCGTCGAGGGGCCGGTCGCCTCCATCGTGCCCGCGTCGGCGCTGCAGCTGCACCCGCACGCGACGGTGGTCGTGGACGAGGCCGCCGCGTCCAAGCTGAAGCTCGGGGAGTACTTCCGGCACACGTACGCCAACAAGCCCGCGTGGCAGGGGCTTTAGCCTCCCGTGCGGTAAGGCGGTATCGCGGCAAGGCGGTAAGCAGACAGCGCCGGGCGCCCCCCCTTTCGGTGGGGCGCCCGGCGCCGTTTTGTGTTCTGGTGCGGGTAGCGCGTCGGGCTCGGGCCCGGGGGTGGGCGCACACCGCCTCCCGGCAGGACCGGCGTACCGCTCCCCGCGCAGGGGCTACGCCCCCGTCAAGGCCTCCGCTGCCGCCGTGCCGCAGACGCGGGCCGCGCCGTGGGTGGCGATGTGGAGGGCGCCGGTCGGCTTGGACTGGGGGACGCCCATCTCGATGACGACGGTGTCGGGGCGGGCCGCCAGGAGGTGGTCGACGGCCGCCGCCATCCACGCGTGGCGGTGGGCGTCGCGGACGACGGCGACCACGCGCCGCTCCCCCGCCGCCGCGAGGGCCTCCTCGCCCGCGCGGTCGCCGGTGAAGGAGCCGGTCTCGGTGCCGGGCAGGCGGCGGGCGAGTTCGGCGCCGACGCCCCAGGGGGTCTCGTCGCCGACGGCGATATTGGCGAGGGGGGTGAAGGCGGCGACATACGGAGCGTCCGTCAGGGGGCCCGCGTAGGTCTCGCTGTGGGTGATGGTCAGGGCGCGGCGGGCCGCGCGCAGGCCGATCTCCTGGTCGGGCGCGACGCCCGCGCGGGCCGCGGCGCCGGGGCCGGACGTCCAGGCGGCGAGCGCGCGGACGCGGGCGGCGGCGTCGGCGAGCCGCTCCTCGGGGAGTTCGCCCGCGCGGACGGCCGCGACGAGCGCGTCCCGCAGGCGCAGCACGGTGAGTTCGTCGTGCAGGCCGCCGCCGACGCAGATGGCGTCGCAGCCCGCGGCGATGGCGCGGACGACGCCGTTCTCGATGCCGTACGTGCCGGAGATCGCCTTCATCTCGATGCCGTCGGTGACGATCAGGCCGTCGAAGCCGAGTTCGCCGCGGAGCAGATCGGTGAGGATGCGGCGCGAGAGGGTCGCCGGGAGGTCCGGGTCGAGGGCGGGGACGCGGATGTGGGCGCTCATCACGGCGCGGGTGCCCGCGGCGAGCGCGGCCCGGAACGGCACCAGTTCGCGGGCGTTCAGCAGGTCCGGGTCGATGTCGATGTGCGGGACGGCGTGGTGGGAGTCGACCGAGGTGTCGCCGTGGCCCGGGAAGTGCTTGGCGCAGGCGGCGACGCCGGAGGACTGCAGGCCCTCGATGTAGGCGGCGGTGTGCCGGGCCACCAGGTCGGGGTCGGCGCCGAAGGAGCGTACGCCGATGACCGGGTTGTCGGGGTCGGAGTTGACGTCGGCGGACGGCGCCCAGTTGAAGTTCACGCCGCACTCGGCGAGGCGGCGGCCGAGTTCGGCGGCCACGCCCCGGGTGAGCGCCACGTCGTCCACGGCGCCGAGGGCGTGGTTGCCGGGGAAGGAGGAGCCGGTGCGCACTTCGAGGCGGGTGACGTCGCCGCTCTCCTCGTCGATGGCGACCAGGACGTCCTCGCGCTCGGCCCGCAGCTGGGCGGTGAGCGCGGCCAGCTGCTCGGGCGTGTGGACGTTGCGGCCGAACACGCCCACGGAGGCCAGGCCCTCGCCGATGCGGCGGAGCAGCCAGTCGGGGGCGGTGGTGCCGCCGAAGCCGGGCTGGAGGACGGCCAGGGCGTCGCGCGTGAGGGCGTCGGGTGCGGATGCTGTGGTGCTCATGGGTGTGCGGTTATCCCTTCACGGCGCCGTCGGTGAGGCCGGAGACGGCACGGCGCTGGAGGAAGACGAAGAGGAGCAGGATCGGGATGGCGAAGATCGAGGAGGCCGCCATGGTGGCGCCCCAGTCGTCGCCGTAGACGGTCTGGAAGCTCGTCAGCCACGCCGGGAGGGTCTTGGCCTCCGGGTCCTTGTTGACCAGCATGGCGATGGGGAACTCGTTCCAGGCGGTGATGAAGCCGAAGAGCGAGGTGGACATCAGGCCGGGGGCGAGCAGCGGCAGGATGACGCGGCGGAACGCCTGCATGCGGGTGCAGCCGTCGACCATCGCCGACTCCTCCAGTTCCTTGGGCACGGCGGCGACGAAGCCGCGCAGCGTCAGGATCGTGAAGGGCAGGATCATCACCATGTAGAAGAGGGTGAGCGGCACCATGCTGTTCAGCATGTCGGCGTCGCGCACGATCATGTAGATCGAGATGACCATGACTTCCCAGGGCGCCATCTGGGCCAGCATGAAGCCGATGATGAAGCCCCGGCGGCCCTTGAACCGCATGCGGGCGAGGGCGAAGGCCGAGAGCAGGGCGAGGACCAGGGAGAAGACGACCGCGAGGACGGTGACGGTCACCGAGTTCCGGACCATCTGCCAGAAGTGGTCGGCGTCTACGGCCGTCTTGAAGTGCTCGACGGTGACGTCGAAGGGGATCCAGACGGGGTCCTCGCTGATGATGTCGCCGGTCGGCTTGAAGGCCGTGGCGAACATCCAGTACACGGGGAAGACGAAGCCGATGAAGAGGACGACGGCTACGACGTTGGGCCAGACGCGGCCGAACCGGGAGCGCTTCACGCGTCCTCCTCTTGCTTGAGCACGATGCGCAGGTGGTACGCGGTCAGGAAGAGCATGATGATGATGGTCAGCATGGCGATGGCGGAGCCCATGCCGTAGTGCTGGTTGCCCGAGCCCTCGATGTAGGCGTAGACGGGCAGGATCTCCGTGAGCCGGTCGGGGCCGCCCTGGTTGATGGCGTAGACCTGGACGAGGGCCTTGAAGACCCAGATGACCTCGAGGAAGGTCGTGGCGTAGAGGAAGGGCCGCAGGAACGGCAGGGTCACCGAGGTGAACTGCTTCCAGGCGCCCGCGCCGTCGAGCGAGGCGGCCTCGTACAGCTCCTTGGGGATGGTCGTGGTGGCGGCGTACAGGTTGATCGCCACGAAGGGGATCGACATCCACACGATCAGCGTGATGATCACGAAGAAGGTGGAGTACTGGCTGCCGAACCAGTCGTAGTCGGCCATGGAGCTGAAGCCGATCTTGGCGAGCACCCAGTTGACGACGCCGTAGCGCTGCGCGAACAGCCACTGGTAGACGGTGGTGCCCGCGACGACGGGCATGGCCCAGGCGAGGACGAGGCCGAACAGGAGCAGCCGTCGCATCTTGTTGCCGAGCTTGGCGAGCAGCAGGCCGATCAGGGTGCCGAACACCATGATGAGCACGACGTTGATGGCGGTGAAGACGACCGACCGCCCGGTGACGCGCCAGAAGTCCTCGCTCTTGAGGATCTCCTTGTAGTTGTCGACGCCGTTCCACTCGGTGAGATGCAGGATGACCTGTCTCATGTTGAGGTTCTGGAACGACAGGATCCCGTTGTTCACCAGCGGCCAGCCGAGGAACAGCAGGGTCGCCAAGAGCGCGGGAAGCAGCAGCAGATAAGGCGCGAGGGCCGCGGCCTTCGCGCGGGGCGTGCGCGGGGCCCCGGTGCGCCCGCCGCCCGACTTCACTACCTCCGGCGGGCCGGAGGGCGGCCGTTCGGTCTGTACGGTCATGCTCGCCATCTCTTTCATCGGCACGTCACACAGGAATGCGCCGGGGGCGGCGAGGTGAGGATCGCGGGCACGACCCTGGTGTCACCGCCCCCGGCGGGGCGCTTCCTTACTGCTTCTGCGACAGGCGCTTGTTGAACTCGCCCTCGACCTTCTTCGCGGCGTCGGCGGGCGAATCGCCGTTCATGACCGCGGTCAGGTAGCTCTTGATCGGGTTGGGCTCGTTCTCGACGGCGCCCCACTCCGGGATCAGCGGGGTGATGCCGCCGCCCGCGGTGGCCGGGGACATGGCCTCGGCGGCCGCGTTGCCCTTGAGGTTGGACTCCAGGGCCTGCTTGTTCGGGATCACGCCGCCTTCCTTGGCGAGCTGGCCCTCGAACTTGTCGGACAGCGCGATCTTCAGGAACTCCTTGGCGAGTTCCTGCTTCTCGCTGGTGGCGGCGACGGCGAGGTTGGAGCCGCCGAGGAAGACGCCCTCGGGCTTGTCGGCCGTGGCCCCCGGGATCGTGAAGTAGCCGATGTCCTTCTCGATCTTCTTGTTGGCCTTGACGGCGGTGGCGGTCTCCCAGGCCATGCCGATGAACGCGCCGGTCTTGCCCTTGGCGAAGACCTCGGCCTGCTGCGGGGTGGCCTCGTCCTTGTTCTTCGGCGCCTTGGACAGGGCCTGGAACTTCTTGTACGTCTCAGCGGCCTTGACGACCTTCGGGTCGTCCAGGTTGGAGACCCACTTGTCGCCGTCCTTCTTGACCAGCTCGCCGCCCTCACCGATCACGAGGCCGACGAAGTGGTACCAGTTCTGGCCCGGCAGGTAGATCGGCTCCGCGTCCGTCTTCTCACCGATCTTCTTCAGGTCGGCGTAGAACTCGTCACGGGTCTTGGGCGTGTCCTTGATGCCCGCCTCGGCCCAGATCTTCTTGTTGTAGAGCACCACGCGGTTCAGGACGAACCACGGGGCGGCGTACTGCTTGCCGTCGACGACCGTGGACTTGTTGACCGACTCGGTCCAGTCGGCGCCGATGGACTTCTTGAGGTCGCTGAGGTCAGCGAGGCCACCGGACTTGGCGTAGGCGGCGGTCTGGGTGTTGCCGATCTCGAAGACGTCCGGCGGGTTCTCCTCCGACAGGGCGGCGGTCAGCTTCTGCTGAATGCCGTTCCAGTCCTGGACCTCGATCTTCAGCTTGGCGCCGGTCTTCTTCTCGAAGGCGGCCGTGACATCCTTGGTCCACTGGTCCGGAGTCGAACCGTCCATGGCCCAGAGCGTCAGCGTCTCGCCCTTGAAGCCGTCCTTTCCGGCCTTCTTGTCATCCCCGTCGTCACCACAGGCCGCGATCGAAACCAACATGCCCGCGACACCGATCGCCGCTATGAGCTTGCGCTTCACGTCATCCTCCTTTGGATGCCAGCCAACCCCCCACCCGCAGCGACCAAGAGGACCGAAAGTCGAAAGTACTGCCCGTGGGACTGGACCTGGTCTTTAATGGTGTAGACCAGTACGGGGGAGCTTGGCCTAGACCTTTTGGGGTGTCAAGGGTGTATAAGAAGGGCAGTCGCCTCCGTTATCGGACCGACACCTGAGCGGGCAAAGACCGCTCGGACCGGACCGTGCCACGATGTGAGCCGCGACAGACGGAGGAGCCGGTGACGGCAGCAGCACAGGAGCCGGTGACAGCGGAGCAGGAGCCGGGAAGGCGGAGCATGGGCACAGAGGCGGGCAGCACCCAGGCCGAGGCGGGCGCCTCGGCGACGGCGGCCGCGAGCACGTCCACGGCCCCCGCGGGGTCCCCCGGAACGGCCCCCGCCGGGTCGCCGGGCCTCCTCGCGGGCCCCGCGGCCCCCGCGCCCGCGCCGGGCGACGGATCCGGCCCCGGCAAGTCCGTGCGCCCGGCCCGCGTGCCCAAGTACTACCGCCTGAAGCGGCACTTGCTCGACATGACCGAGACCCTGCCGCCCGGCACCCCGGTCCCGCCCGAGCGCACCCTCGCCGCCGAGTTCGACACCTCCCGCACCACGGTCCGCCAGGCCCTCCAGGAACTGGTCGTCGAGGGCCGCCTGGAGCGCATCCAGGGCAAGGGCACGTTCGTCGCCAAGCCCAAGGTGTCGCAGGCCCTCCAGCTCACCTCGTACACCGAGGACATGAAGGCCCAGGGCCTGGAGCCGACCTCGCAGCTCCTGGACATCGGGTACATCACCGCGGACGACACCCTCGCCGGACTGCTCGACATCACCACCGGCGGGCGCGTGCTGCGCATCGAGCGGCTGCGGCTGGCCAGCGGCGAGCCGATGGCCATCGAGACCACGCACCTGTCGGCCAAGCGCTTCCCGGCGCTGCGGCGCTCCCTGGTGAAGTACACCTCGCTGTACACGGCCCTCGCGGAGGTGTACGACGTGCACCTCGCCGAGGCCGAGGAGACCATCGAGACCTCCCTGGCCACACCGCGCGAGGCGGGCCTGCTCGGCACCGACGTGGGGCTGCCGATGCTGATGCTGTCCCGGCACTCCCTCGACGGCGGCGGCCAGCCGGTGGAGTGGGTGCGCTCCGTCTACCGCGGCGACCGGTACAAGTTCGTGGCCCGCCTCAAGCGGCCGCAGGACTGACCCCGGCGCCGGTCCCGGGGCCCGCCCGGGAACTCGTCCGCACCCAGTCGCGTCCGCCCCGTAGCGCAGATCACTTTCCTGGCCTACCGTCCTCCCGTCACCGCAGACAACGGGAGGACGGTCCGTGCGCACAGCGAACCCGAAGACCATCGCCCTGTGGACGCTCGTCGCCCTGGTCGGCGCCGCGGGCTGGACCGTGCTCGCGCTCTCCCGGGACGAGGAGGTGTCGGCCGCCTGGATGGTGGCCGCCGCGCTCGGCTCGTACGCCATCGCCTACCGCTTCTACGCGAAGTTCATCGCGTACAAGGTGCTGCGCGTCGACAAGCGCCGGGCCACGCCCGCCGAACGGCTCGACAACGGCGTGGACTTCCACCCCACCGACCGGCGCGTGCTGCTCGGGCACCACTTCGCGGCGATCGCGGGCGCGGGCCCGCTGGTCGGGCCGGTGCTCGCCGCCCAGATGGGGTATCTGCCGGGCACGATCTGGATCATCGCGGGGGTGATCTTCGCGGGGGCCGTGCAGGACATGGTGGTCCTGTTCTTCTCCACCCGCCGCGACGGCCGCTCGCTCGGGCAGATGGCACGCGACGAGATCGGACCGTTCGGCGGCGCCGCCGCACTGCTCGCCACCTTCGCGATCATGATCATCCTGCTCGGCGTGCTGGCGCTGGTGATCGTGAACGCGCTCGCCGAGTCGCCGTGGGGCACCTTCTCCATCGCGATGACCATCCCGATCGCCCTGCTCATGGGCTTCTACCTGCGGGTCCTGCGGCCCGGCCGGGTCAGCGAGGTCTCCCTCATCGGCATCGCGCTGCTGCTGCTCGCGCTCGTCGGGGGCCGCTGGGTCGCGGAGTCCTCCTGGGCCGAGGCGTTCACGCTGGCGCCCTCCACGCTGGTGATCTGGCTGGTGGCGTACGGCTTCATCGCGTCGATCCTGCCGGTGTGGATGCTGCTCGCGCCGCGCGACTACCTGTCGACGTTCATGAAGATCGGCACGATCGTGCTGCTCGCGCTCGGCGTGGTCGTCACGCTGCCGACGCTGAAGATGGACGCGGTCACCGACTTCGCCTCGCGCGGCGACGGGCCGGTCTTCGCGGGCTCGCTCTTCCCGTTCGTGTTCATCACCATCGCCTGCGGCGCGCTCTCCGGCTTCCACGCGCTGATCTCCTCCGGTACGACGCCGAAGATGATCCAGAAGGAGACGCAGGTCCGGATGATCGGCTACGGCTCCATGCTGATGGAGTCGTCCGTGGCGATCATGGCCCTGGTGGCCGCGTCCATCATCGACCCCGGCCTGTACTTCGCGATGAACGCGCCCGCCGGGGTCGTCGGCGACACCGTCCAGGAGGCCTCGCGGGCCGTCGCGAACTTCGGGTACAGCATCTCCCCCGAGGACCTGGCGCAGGCCGCCAAGAACGTCGAGGAGAGCTCGCTGCTGTCCCGCACCGGCGGCGCGCCCACCCTCGCCGTCGGCGTCTCGGAGATCTTCTCCAAGGTCACCGGGGACTCGCTGCGGGCCTTCTGGTACCACTTCGCGATCATGTTCGAGGCGCTGTTCATCCTCACCGCGCTCGACGCGGGCACGCGCGTGGGCCGGTTCATGCTCCAGGACATGCTGGGCAACGTCTACAAGCCCTTCAGGAACGTCAGTTGGAAGCCGGGCCTGGTCCTCACCAGCGCCGCCGTGACCGGCCTGTGGGGCTACTTCCTGTGGGTCGGCGTGCACGAGCCGCTCGGCGGCATCAACCAGCTCTTCCCGATCTTCGGCATCGCCAACCAGCTCCTGGCCGCCGTCGCGCTCGCCGTGTGCACCACGCTCCTGGTGAAGTCCGGGCGCCTCAAGTGGGCCTGGATCACCGGCGTCCCGCTCGTCTGGGATGCCACGGTCACGCTCACGGCGAGCTGGCAGAAGGTGTTCTCCAGCGATCCGCGCGTCGGCTTCTTCAAGCAGCGCTCGATCTACCAGGACGCCATCGACGACGGCAGGATCCTGCCGCCCGCCAAGTCCATGGACGACATGCACACCGTCGTCACCAACTCCACGGTCGACGGGGTGCTTTCGGCGGTGCTCGCGCTGCTGATCATCGTGGTGATCGCGGACGCGGCCCGGGTGTGCGTACGGCACGTCCGCGACCCGCTGGCCTCGCGCCTGAGCGAGGCCCCGTTCGTGGAGTCCAGGACGGTGGCGCCCGCCGGTCTCTTCCCGACGAAGGAGGAGAAGGCGGAGCTGGCGGCGGCGCGGGAGCGCGAGAGCGCCGACGCGCGCTCATGAGCGGGAGGCCGCCCGGAAGGCTGGTGCTGCGCGCGCTGCGCGGAATCCGCTGGTACGTACGGGAGTTGACCGACGAGTCGGCGTACGAGCGGTACGTGGCGCACGTGCGCAAGGACCATCCGGACGCCGCCGTGCCGAGCCGCCGGGCGTTCGAGCGGATGCGGACGGACCGGCAGGACTCGGACCCCCGGCAGGGGTTCCGCTGCTGCTGAGAGGGCATGCCCTCGGCCCCTGCCCCGCCCTCACCACCCTTGTCCGTTATGCGGACAGGGGTTCCAAAAGGCGAGACCGTCACTTAGATTTCCCGCACGTTGATCACGGGACGAGCGTGATCAGACGAGCGTGATCACGGGACGACTGAGTGAACGGAGCCGCGCCATGCCCGACGTGCCTGAAGTGCCGGTCGCGCCGGAAGGGAGAGAGCCCGCGGTCACGCCGGTCCGCGTGGTCGTGGCCCTCTGCCTCGCGGCGCCGTTCGTGGCCATGCTCTGGGTCAGCTCCTACGCCAAGGCCGACCCGGCCTTCATCGGCATCCCGTTCTTCTACTGGTACCAGATGCTGTGGGTGCTGATATCGACCGCGCTCACGATGGTCGCCTACCGGCTGTGGCAGCGCGACCAGCGCGCCCGCACGGCCCGGCGGGGCGGTGCGGACCGGTGAGCGGCGGTGTCAACGGCGTCGCGCTCGCCGTCTTCGTCTTCTTCTTCCTCGCGGTCACCGTCATGGGCTTCCTCGCCGCCCGCTGGCGCAAGGCCGAGAACGAGCACAGCCTCGACGAGTGGGGCCTCGGCGGCCGGTCGTTCGGCACCTGGGTGACCTGGTTCCTGCTGGGCGGCGACCTCTACACGGCGTACACCTTCGTGGCCGTCCCGGCGGCGATCTACGCGGCGGGGGCGGCCGGGTTCTTCGCCGTGCCGTACACCATCCTCGTCTATCCGCTGATCTTCACCTTCCTGCCGCGTCTGTGGTCGGTCTCGCACAAGCACGGGTACGTGACGACGTCGGACTTCGTCCGGGGGCGGTTCGGCTCCAAGGGCCTGTCGCTGGCCGTGGCGGTCACCGGCATCCTCGCCACCATGCCGTACATCGCGCTCCAACTCGTCGGCATCCAGGCCGTCCTGGACGTGATGGGCGTGGGCGGCGGCGACGACACCAACTGGTTCGTCAAGGACCTGCCGCTGCTGATCGCCTTCGGCGTGCTCGCCACGTACACCTACTCGTCGGGGCTGCGCGCGCCCGCGCTGATCGCGTTCGTGAAGGACACCCTGATCTACCTCGTGATCGTGGTGGCCGTCATCTACATCCCGATCAAGCTCGGCGGCTTCGACGAGATCTTCCACGCGGCGAACGAGAAGTTCTCCGCGACGAACGAGGCGACCGGGAAGCCGGTGGGCGCGCTCGTGCCGGGCGACGCGGGGACGTGGACGTACGCCACACTGGCCCTCGGCTCGGCGCTCGCGCTCTTCATGTATCCGCATTCGATCACCGCGACGCTGTCCTCGCGCAGCCGTGACGTGATCCGACGCAACACCACCATCCTGCCGCTGTACTCGCTGATGCTGGGCCTGCTCGCGCTGCTCGGCTTCATGGCGATCGCGGCCGGGGTGAAGGTCGACAACGGCCAGTTGGCGATCCCGCAGCTGTTCGAGGACATGTTCCCCGACTGGTTCACGGGCGTCGCGTTCGCGGCGATCGGCATCGGCGCGCTGGTGCCCGCGGCCATCATGTCCATCGCGGCCGCGAACCTGTTCACGCGCAACATCTACAAGGACTTCCTGAGGCCGGACGCGACGCCCGAGCAGGAGACGAAGGTCTCCAAGCTGGTGTCGCTCCTGGTGAAGGTCGGCGCGCTCGTCTTCGTCCTCGGCATGGACAAGACGGTGGCGATCAACTTCCAGCTCCTGGGCGGCATCTGGATCCTCCAGACCATGCCCGCGCTGGTCGGCGGCCTGTTCACACGGTGGTTCCACCGCTGGGCGCTGCTCGCCGGGTGGGCGGTCGGCATGGTGTACGGGACGGTCGCGGCGTACGGCGTCGCCTCGCCGACGCAGAAGCACTTCGGCGGCTCCGCCAAGGAGATCCCCGGCATCGGCGAGATCGGCTACATCGGTCTGACGGCGTTCGTCCTCAACGTGGTGGTGACCGTCGTCCTCACCGTCGTCCTGAGGGCCCTCAAGGCCCCCGAGGGCGTCGACGAGACGTCTCCCGAGGACTACACGGCGGACGCCGGGGACGCGGGCGTCCGGGCCGAGCTGCCGAAGGTGGGCGCCGGGCACTGATCCGCGCCCTACGCGAGGATGGCCCCATGAGACGACGTCTGCTGCCGCCCGTGTGCCTGCTGCTCGCCCTGACGGGGTGCGGTACGGAGGACTCCGGTGCGGGATCCGCCCCGGACCGCGCCGAGTTGGAGGCGCGGGCCCGGGCGGCGCAGACCGTCGTCGAGCACGTGTACGTGACCGAGGCCGACGGGTACACGGCGGCGACCCAGTCCGCGGGCGTGCTCGGCGCCGACGGCTTCCAGGTCACGTACGTGCACAAGCGCGGCGGCGGGCGGATCGCCCTGCGCGTCGACCGCGGCACCGTCGACGACGCGAACTGCCGCACCGTCCCGCCTGCGGCCAGCAGGTGCGAGAAGGACGGTCCGGGCTGGTACCGCGTGACCGGCCAGGCGCACGAATACGCCCGCTCCGAGAACGGGCTGCGCGTCCAGGTCTCCGCCGACCGCGGGGCCGTCGGCCGGGACGTGCTGCGCGCCGCCGCCGAGCGCGCCCACCGCGCCGACGACCGCGAACTCGACGCGATCCTGCCGAGGCCCGCGGACCCCATGGGCCTGCCCACGGACGGCGGCGACACGGGCACGCCCGCCACGCCCCGCACACCCAGCACACCCACCGCCCCCGTGGAGCGCGGCGACCTGCCGGAGTTCGGCGACCAGGCGCCGACGGACCCACCGCACGTCGGCGGCTGAGGAAGCGGGAAAACGGGGCCCGCCACCGCCGCCCTCGGGCACACTGCCGCGCATGGACATCACCATCAGACGGGTGCGGCCGGACGAGTACGCGGCGCTGGGCACCCTCACGGCCGAGGTCTACGCGGACGCCGGTCTGCTGGCCTTCGACGAGGCCGACGGGTACCGGGAGCAGCTGCGGGACGTGGCCGGGCGGGACGCCGCCGCCGAGGTCCTGGTGGCCGTCGAGGGCGAGCGGCTGCTCGGCGGCGTGACGTACGTGCCGTCGGCGGGCGGGCCGCTCGCCGAGATCTGCCGGGACGGCGAGGCCGAGATCCGCATGCTGGCCGTCGGCCGCGAGGCGCGCGGCCGGGGCGCGGGCGAAGCCCTCGTACGCGACTGCGCCCGCCGAGCCCGCGCCGCCGGGCGCACGGCGCTGGTGCTGTCCACCCAGCCCGCGATGGGCGCGGCGCAGCGGCTGTACGTGCGCCTGGGCTTCGTCCGCGCCCCGCGCCGGGACTGGGAGCCGCTGCCCGGCCTTCCGCTGCTCGCCTACGCGTTGCCGCTGTAGACCGCCGTAGGCCGCCGTAGGCCCCTGTAGACCCCCGTAGGCCCCTGTAGACCGCTGTGAACGGCGGTGCGGCCGGGGCCGTGTGCCGCCGCGCCCGCCGCCGTGCGGACCGCCGCGCGCACCCCCGCGGTTGACGCCCGACGGCACCTTCCGGTGAGGTCTGCGTCACCCTCCGACACAACATCTAGGGGCGCTTCCAGAAGCCAGCACAAGATGTATGCTCGTGCTCGCTGTCGCCGCAGGGGAATCCGGTGCAAGTCCGGAACTGTCCCGCAACGGTGTACGTGTGCGCTTTTGCGTACCCATCAGTCCGAGGACCTGCCGACAGCGCGCCCGTACCGCCCGGTCCGGGCGCCAGATGTCCGGGCCTCGTGGAGTGGGCTGAAGGACGCGCAGTACGCCACCGCCGCGCGCGGTCGCGCCCGCGTGCCCTCGTCCCGCCGCCAGGCCCCGAGCCGAGCGAGGGAGAGCACCACGTGACCATCGCGCCCGCCGAGCCCGCGTCAGCGCAGGCCGCAGCCGGTAACGAGACCGCCGAGCGGTCCGCGCCGACCACCGACGGTCCCGGTACCGCGCTGTTGCGCACCCTGACCGACCTCACCGCCGACCTCCCCGACGCCGACCCCGGCCGGGTCGCCGCCGCCGCGCTGCGCGGCCGCTCGGCGAAGGCCGACGAGGCGGAGCTGAGGGAACTCGCCACCGAGGCCGCCGCCGGGCTCATCTCCGAGGACCCCGCGTACTCCCGGCTCGCCGCCCGCCTGCTGACCATCGGCATCCGCGAGGAGGCCGCGTCGCAGGGCGTGACGTCGTTCTCCGAGTCGGTCGCGGTGGGGCACCGCGAGGGCCTGATCGCCGACCGCACCGCCGCGTTCGCCGCCCGGCACGCCGCCCGCCTCGACGGGCTCGTGGAGGCCGCCCTCGCCGACGGCGCCGACCGCCGCTTCGGCTACTTCGGCCTGCGCACCCTGCACAGCCGCTATCTGCTGCGGCACCCGATCACCCGCAAGGTCATCGAGACGCCGCAGCACTTCATGCTGCGCGTGGCCGCCGGGCTCGCCGAGGACGACAGCGAGCGCGCGCTCGACGAGGTCGCCGCGCTGTACGGCCTGATGAGCCGCCTGGACTACCTGCCGTCCTCGCCGACGCTCTTCAACTCCGGCACCCGGCACCCGCAGATGTCCAGCTGCTACCTGCTCGACTCGCCGCTTGACGAGCTGGACTCCATCTACGACCGCTACCACCAGGTGGCGCGCCTGTCGAAGCACGCGGGCGGCATCGGCCTGTCGTACTCCCGCATCCGCTCGCGCGGCTCGCTGATCCGCGGCACCAACGGGCACTCCAACGGCATCGTGCCGTTCCTGAAGACCCTCGACGCGTCGGTGGCGGCGGTCAACCAGGGCGGCCGCCGCAAGGGCGCCGCCGCGGTCTACCTGGAGACCTGGCACTCCGACATCGAGGAGTTCCTGGAGCTGCGCGACAACACGGGCGAGGACGCCCGGCGCACCCACAACCTGAACCTGGCGCACTGGATCCCCGACGAGTTCATGCGCCGCGTCGCCGCCGACCAGGAGTGGTCGCTGTTCTCGCCCTCCGACGTGCCCGACCTTGTCGACCTGTGGGGCGAGGAGTTCGACGCGGCGTACAAGAAGGCGGAGGCGGCCGGTCTCGCGCAGAAGACCATGCCCGCGCGCGAGCTGTACGGCCGGATGATGCGCGCCCTCGCGCAGACCGGCAACGGCTGGATGACCTTCAAGGACACCTCCAACCGGACGGCCAACCAGACCGCCGAGCCCGGCCACACCGTGCACTCCTCCAACCTGTGCACGGAGATCCTGGAGGTCACCGACGACGGCGAGACGGCCGTCTGCAACCTCGGCTCGGTGAACCTCGGGGCGTTCGTCGACACGGCGGCCGGGGACATCGACTGGGAGCGGCTCGACGCCACCGTCCGCACGGCCGTGACGTTCCTCGACCGCGTCGTGGACATCAACTTCTACCCGACCGAGCAGGCGGGGCGCTCCAACGCCAAGTGGCGCCCGGTGGGCCTGGGCGCCATGGGCCTCCAGGACGTCTTCTTCCAGCTGCGCCTGCCCTTCGACTCCCCCGAGGCCAAGGCGCTGTCGACGAGGATCGCCGAGCGGATCATGCTGGCCGCGTACGAGGCGTCGGCGGACCTGGCCGAGCGCCACGGGCCGCTGCCCGCCTGGGAGAAGACCCGCACCGCGCGCGGCGTGCTGCACCCGGACCACTACGACACCGAGCAGGCCTGGCCCGAGCGCTGGGAGGCGCTGCGGGCGCGCATCGGGAAGGTCGGCCTGCGCAACTCGCTGCTGCTCGCCATCGCCCCGACGGCGACCATCGCGTCCATCGCGGGCGTCTACGAGTGCATCGAGCCGCAGGTCTCCAACCTGTTCAAGCGCGAGACGCTGTCGGGGGAGTTCCTCCAGGTCAACTCCTACCTGGTCGAGGACCTGAAGCGGCTCGGCGCGTGGGACGCCCGCACCCGGGAGGCGCTGCGCGAGTCCAACGGCTCGGTGCAGGGCTTCACCTGGGTGCCCGAGGACGTGCGCGCCCTGTACCGCACGGCCTGGGAGATCCCGCAGCGCGGCCTGATCGACATGGCGGCCGCCCGCACCCCGTACCTGGACCAGTCGCAGTCCCTGAACCTGTTCCTGGAGACGCCGACCATCGGCAAGCTCTCCTCGATGTACGCCTACGCCTGGCAGCGGGGCCTGAAGACCACGTACTACCTGCGCTCGCGCCCCGCGACGCGCATCGCCCGTGCCGCCTCCGGCACGACCCCCGTCCCCCAGCAGGTCGCCGACCCCGAGGCGGTCGCCTGCTCCCTGGAGAACCCCGAGTCCTGCGAGGCCTGCCAGTAATGAGTTCCGCCGAGAAGAACCTGCTCGACCCCGGTTTCGAGCTCACCCTGCGCCCGATGCGCTACCCCGACTTCTACGAGCGCTACCGGGACGCCATCAAGAACACCTGGACCGTCGAGGAGGTCGACCTCCACTCGGACGTGGCCGACCTGGCCAAGCTGACGCCCGAGGAGCAGCACCTGATCGGCCGCCTGGTCGCGTTCTTCGCGACCGGCGACTCGATCGTGGCGAACAACCTGGTGCTGACGCTGTACAAGCACATCAACTCCCCCGAGGCGCGGCTGTACCTGAGCCGTCAGCTGTTCGAGGAGGCCGTGCACGTCCAGTTCTATCTGACGCTGCTCGACACCTATCTGCCCGACCCGGAGGACCGCGCGGCCGCCTTCGCGGCCGTGGAGAACATCCCCTCCATCCGGGAGAAGGCCGAGTTCTGCTTCCGGTGGATGGACTCGGTGGAGAAGCTGGACCGCCTGGAGTCCAAGGCCGACCGGCGCCGCTTCCTGCTGAACCTGATCTGCTTCGCCGCGTGCATCGAGGGGCTGTTCTTCTACGGGGCCTTCGCGTACGTCTACTGGTTCCGGTCCCGCGGTCTGCTGCACGGCCTGGCGACCGGCACCAACTGGGTGTTCCGCGACGAGACGATGCACATGTCGTTCGCCTTCGACGTCGTGGACACCGTCCGCAAGGAGGAGCCGGACCTGTTCGACGACGCGCTTCAGCAGCAGGTCACGGACATGCTGAAGGAGGCCGTCGAGGCGGAGCTGCAGTTCGCCCGCGACCTGTGCGGCGACGGCCTGCCGGGCATGAACACCGAGTCGATGCGCCAGTACCTGGAGTGCGTCGCCGACCAGCGCCTGACGCGTCTTGGCTTCGCGCCGGTGTACGGCTCGGAGAACCCGTTCTCGTTCATGGAGCTTCAGGGCGTGCAGGAGCTGACCAACTTCTTCGAGCGGCGCCCGTCGGCGTACCAGGTCGCCGTGGAGGGCTCGGTGTCGTTCGACGACGAGTTCTGATCCGGCCCCTGCTCGGCCCGCCGCAGCTGCCGGTCGATCCGGCGGTCGTGGGCGTGGCCGATCAGTGACGGCAGGGCCATGAGCAGGAACACCCCGAGGACGGCCAGCGTGTCGAGTGCGTCGTGTGCGTTCATGACGACCACTCTCGCGCTGGCCGTCCCCGCACGTGAGTGGCAGAACTGACGCACCCCCTCGATTTCCTGCCAATGGCCCGGCACACTGGGCGCCATGCTGAGCAATGTGGCGGCCGTGGCGCTCGACGGCGTGCATCCCTTCGAACTCGGCGTGGTGTCCGAGGTGTTCGGCCTCGACCGCAGCGACGAGGGCCTCCCGGTGTACGACTTCGCGCTGGTGTCGGCCGAGGGGCCCACGCTGAGCACGCACGCCGGGTTCACCATCTCCACGCCGCACGGCCTGGACCGGCTCGAAGAGGCCGACCTCATCACCGTCCCGGCCGGTGACTCCTATGTGACCCGGGACTTCCCGCCCGCCCTGCTGGACGCCCTGCGCCGGGCCGCCGCGCGCGGCACCCGCATCCTGAGCGTCTGCACGGGCGTGTTCGTGCTCGGCGCGGCCGGTCTGCTGGACGGGCGGCGGTGCGCGGTGCACTGGCGGCACGCCGAGGAGCTGCGGCGCCGCTATCCGCGCGCCGCCGTGGAGCCGGACGTGCTGTACGTCGACGAGGACCCGGTCATCACCTCCGCGGGCACCGCCGCGGGCATCGACGCCGCCCTGCACCTGGTCCGCCGGGAGAACGGCGCGGAGGTCGCCAACGCCATCGCGCGCCGCATGATCGTGCCGCCGCACCGCGACGGCGGCCAGGCCCAGTACATCGAGCGGCCGCTGCCGCGCACCCGGTGCGACACCGTCGGCGGCGCCCTGGCGTGGATGGAGCGCCACCTCGACCGGGAGGTGACCGTCGACCAGCTGGCCGCCCGCGCCCATATGTCGCCGCGCACCTTCGCCCGCCGCTTCCAGCAGGAGACGGGCACCACGCCCTACCGCTGGCTGCTGCGCCAACGGCTGCTGCGGGCCCAGGAGTTGCTGGAGGGCACGGACGAGACGGTGGACGCGGTGGCGGCGCGGTCCGGGTTCGGGACCGCGGCCGCGCTGCGCCACCAGTTCGTCCGGGCCCTCGGGACCACCCCGAACGCGTACCGGAGGACGTTCCGGGGGCCCGGCGTCGACTCGGCGGCCTGACGCCGGGCCCGCGCGGGGTCAGCGCCGCTCGGCCCTGAGGACCAGGTTGCGCGGGTGCAGCGTGATGCCGACCTTGGTGCGGGTGTCGGTGTCCCCGACCGGTGCCAGGCGCCACTTCGGCGCGATCGTCGCCAGGATGATGGCGAGTTCCGCGAGGCTGAAGTGGTCGCCCGGGCACTTACGGTTGCCGACGCCGAACGGCATCATCGCGAACTCCGGTACGCTCGCGGCGCGTTCCGGATTCCAGCGGTCCGGGTCGAACTCCAGATGCCGCTCGAAGGAACGCGGATCGCGCTGCATCGCGTACACGCTGTACACGATGTCGGCGTCGGCCGGAATGCGATAGCCGCCGAGGCTGGTCTCGGCCACCGACCGCCGGGTGAAAATCCAGGCCGCCGGTCGGATACGCATCGCCTCCGTGACGACATTGCGGGTGTGGCGCAGCTCGCCGAGATCGGCGAAGGCGACGTCCCGTCCGCCCGTCACGGAATTTACCTCTTCAACCAACCGCCTTTCGTGCTCCGGGTGTTCGGTGAGCAGATGGAAGGTCCACGCCAGCGTGGAGGCGACATTCTCCGCGCCCGCCACCACGAGCGAGACCACGTGGTCGTGGATCTCCTGGTCCGTGAGCGGCTGCCCGGATTCGTCGCGCGCCGTGAGCAATACGGCGAGCAGGTCCTCTTCCGTGCCGTTTCCCCCGTGCGCCGTTCCTCGACGATCTCGTCGACCAGCGCGTGCAGATCGGCGAGGGCGCGCTCGAAACGCCGGTTGGCGGGGGTCGGCACCCGGTAGAGCGGCCCGACGGACAGCACCATGCGGCGGTAGAGGCCCTCGAAGACGGTGTGCAGCGAATCGCTGATGCGGTCCGCCTTCTCCCCGATGGAGCCGACCTCCAGCAGGGAGCGGGACACGACGCGCACGGCGGTGCGGAACATCTCCGCGCTGACGTCCACCGTCGCCCCGTGCTCCCAGCGGGCCGCCGTCGCGCGCGCCTCCTGCTCCATCACGCGCGCGTAGTCGGCGATGCGCTCGGGCCGGAAGGCGGGCTGCATCATGCGCCGCTGGCGCCGGTGCAGGGGGCCGTTGCTGGTCGCCACGCCCTTGCCGAGGAGCACCTCCAGGGTGTCCCACAGGGGGCCGCCGACCACGTACTCCGGGCTCTTGAGGAGCGCGCCGACCAACTGCGGATCGCACACCGCGTACGCGGTCTTCGGTCCTAGTCGGATCCGGACGAGGTCCCCGTGGTCGCGCAGCGCGGCGAGGAAGCCGAGGGGGTCCCGCGCCAGGTTCCAGGCGTGGCCGAGAAGTGGTGCTCCGCCCCCGGCGAGCGGTGGGGTGCGCGGGGGCGCGGAAGCGGCGGGCGTTATGGCGGACGCCGAGGATTCCACGGTCATTCTTCACCACCTGAGAGGTCGATTCCTGCCAGTTCGCTGCCGGGGGTCTCGGGGATTTCCAGGTCCGACACATAGGGCGGCAGGGTCTGGTCCGCCCAGCTTTCCACGCGGTATCTCCCGGATTCGTGGTGGAACCAGTACACGGAACTGAACCAGTTCCGCATGTTGAATACGCAGGACTCGATGGCGGCCTTCACCTCGCGGCCCTCCGCACCCTTTCCGCCCCAGGAATCGGCGATCTCCAGGACGTCCGGCTCGACTGCGAGGAAGTCCCGTACGCATTCGCTGACGCGCCGGTGGACTTCCCTCACCGCCTCTTCCAGGGAAAGCCCCTCGTGGTGGATCAGGGAGATTCCCAGATTGTGCACCTCGTCGCCCGCGAGTTCCTTGGGGAGCGAGCAGAGGTCGTTGTACCAGGCGGAGAAGTCCTGTGTCGCGCGCGCCGCCTCGCGATAGGCGGGATGCCTGCGGACTTCGTCCGGCAATTCCCGTCCCGCGGTCGGTTCGAGCAGATCGATCCAGACCCAGTGCGCGAAGGTGAGGCGGCGCAGTTCGATGTACGCCTCGACGCTCGGCACCGTGCCGGTGCGCCGGTTGCCGAACTCGTGGTCGTAGGCGTCGATCACCGGGTGGAAGTGGCGGGCGAAGCGCTCGTTCCAGCGTCGCCCGAGGTGCGAGTACAGCCTGGTGACGCAGTCCGCGAAGCCCGCGACCAGGGGGTCCGCGTGGTGCAGTTGCTCCGCCGGGTCCTGGAGGGTCCGGTGCAGGGCGCGGCAGAGCCCGGCCCAGCGCTCCGCCCTGCCGTGCACCGCGTCACGGTCGTGCCGGTCGTCCCAGCCGAAGAACCAGGAGCTCAAGTCCGCGATGGCGGCGAGCAGTTCGTCCGGGGCGCCGATGTAGTAGCCCGCCACCAAGTCCGTGTAGCACAGGCTGTCGGCATATGCCGCGACCTTGTCGGGCGGCATGAGGCGCTTTTCGAGGAGCCACGCACGTGAACTCTCCTGAAGCTTTGGCCAATACGGATGCAGATGCCGGGGAAACTCCGACTCCACCACCGGAAGGGCCAGCGCGGGCGGCACCGATACCGCCCGCGCTCGAACAGCTGACTGTACGGATGACTGTCCTGTCCCGACCGGCTTGCTGCGCTGTCGCGGTACGCGTTCCGCGGCATATGCCGGAACGCGTACCGGTACCCGTGCGGTTCGATCCGACTGTGAAGTGCTGTGTGAGGAAGCAGGCACGAACAAACCCCTCTCGACCGCCCTGAGACGCGCACCCCTCCCGCCGTGCCGGGCGCGCGCCGTTGCGTATCCCCGCGCTTTCCATTCAGCACCACAACTGACCGTTCAGGGAACAGATTTGCGCCATTCACTACCCCAGCATGCCGAGAACATCCCCTTACGTGACTGAATCTGGATCACCGGCGGCTGGACCTGGGCCAGACCTGTCCGGTTCTGCACGCATACGGCGACGGCCCCTGGTCAGTGGGGTGTTCCCGACCAGGGGCCGCTGCGGTCACGCGCTTCCCGCGCGCCTCATCCGTGTCGCATATCAGTCGTTGGGCACCACGGGGTAGCGTGGAGTGCCCTCCGCCATCTGCCGCAGCGCGTCCTTGCGCTCCCGCTTGGAGAGGCGGTCGATGTACAGGTACCCGTACAGGTGGTCCGTCTCGTGCTGGAGGCAGCGCGCGAAGTAGCCGCTGCCGCGCACCTTGATGGGGTTGCCCTTCTCGTCCTGCCCGGTCACCACCGCGTAGTCCGGCCGGGCCAGCGGCGCGTAGGCCGTGGGCACCGACAGACAGCCCTCGCCGGAGTCGTCCAGGCGGCGCTGGTCCGCGGGCAGCTCCTGGAGCACCGGGTTGCACACGACGCCCACGTGCCGCACGCCCTCGTCGTCCTGGCAGTCGTACACGAAGACCTTGAGGTCCACGCCGACCTGGTTGGCGGCCACGCCGACGCCCTGCGCCACGCGCTGGCTCTCGAACATGTCGCAGATCAGCTGCTCCAGCTCGTCGTCGAACGCCGTGACGTCCTTGCACTCCTTGTGCAGCACCGGATTGCCGACGACGGTGATCGGACGGTACGTGCCGCGCTCGCGGTAGGCCGTCTCGCGCGCCTCGCAGTCCTCCGTGTCGATGACGAAGCCCTCGTCGTCGACCGGGAGCACTCCGCCCGGCCGCTGCTGCTCAGTGTCCTGCGCCATATCCGCCGTATGCCTTCTTCCTGGGGCTTCCTCGGGATGTGTACTGCCCGTACAGGGTACGGGCAGCTCCCCGCCACGGCAGCGCGCTCGTCCGGCGGCTAGCAGACCTCTTCGAGGTCCCGCCAGTCGCGCGAGTCCGGGCTGTCCGCCACCCAGCCGTCGAGGAGGCCCCGGACCAGCCCCGCGGGGGCGGCGATCCCGCACTCCCGCTCGGGCACCCACAGGGCGCCGGGGCTGCGGTGGCCCAGCGGGCCGGGGTGGCCCGGCTCACTGTGGTCGTGCGGGTCCAGGTGCTCCCCGTCGCCCTCGTCGCTGGGCATCCGCGACTCCGAGCACATCCGGCACAGCAGCCGCACGGACGACGACCAGTCCTCGGCGGCGAAGCCCGCGTCCGCCGCGAGCCGCTCCAGGGCGTCGCGGTCCTCCTCGGTCGCGGCCTCCAGGAGCACCACCCACGTCGGCACCGGTGACGGCGCCCACAGCTCGATCTCGTCGAAGACCGGGTACGCGTGCCCGGCCGCCGTCGTGCGCTCGCCGTGCGGCACCCCGTCGTGCAGGACGACCTCGCCCCAGCGGCGCCCGGAGGACGGCAGCGGGATGGACAGCACCTCGATGCGGGCCGGGTCGAGCCTGCGGCCCCACACGACCTCGGCCTCGCCCTCCGGCGACAGGCGCACCGCCGCGCTGCCGAGGTCCATGCCCGTCGGCTCGCCGGTCGCGGCGACCCCGCCGGGCACCCTCAGGCCGTACGCCTGCCAGGCCCTGCGGGCCAGGGGCCAGTCCTGGAGGGCGGTGGCCGCGATGCCCACGTTCCACCAGTCGGGGGCGCCCGCCGAGCGGTCGAGCAGGGCCACGGCGCGCAGGCCCGCGGCCCTGGCCTGCTCCCAGTCGTGCCGGAACTTGTGCAGCAGCGCGAGGTTGAACCAGGACTCCGACAGCCAGGGTTCGAGATCGGCGGCGCGCGTCAGGAGCGCGCCCGCGTCCTCGTAGCGGCCGTCGCCGATGAGCGTGAACGCCCTGTCGGTGGCCTGCCGCCAGGAGGCGGAGGGCCGGTGCCGTCCCTTGCCGAAGATCCTCACGATTCCCGCCTGCCAGCTCTTGTCGGGATGTCCCCGCTCTTCTTCGCATCCAACCACGTGCGGCCGGACGGCCGCTCATTACCCATGGGTTACCCACGTACCCCGGGCCCAGACGCCCACGCGGACGCGCCCCTTCCTGGCGTGGGCGCCCGGCACCGCCTGATGGGCGCTTCGCGCCCCGTCCTCAAACGCCGGACGGGCTGGGTCTGTGTCTTCTCGCTGTCGTCGGCTTTCCGTGATCCCCCGCGAGGGCTAGCGGGCCAGTACCCGGGCCAGCGCCCCCACCACCTCCGCCTGGTACTCCCGTCCCGTACCGAGCCGCAACCGCTCAAGCGCCCCCAGGGCCCCCCGGGCCCCCCGCTCCCGCACCATCTCGTCGTACGCGTTCACCACCCGCACGATCCGCGCGCTGACCGGCTGCTCCCGGTAGGGGTCCGCCTGCCGCTCCACGACCACGGCCACCGCGGAGGCCACCCCGGTCTGCCGCACCACGGCCCCGCCGAGCAGCGCGATCCGCCGCTGCTCCCCGGCGGCAGCCCCGCCGTGGCGCCCGCGGGCACGGGGTCCACCAGGGAGAGCTGCCCGATGTCGTGCATCAGGGCGGCGTACTCCAGGACGACCAGATCGGCCCCGCCGAGCCCCAGCTCCCGCCCCACGGCCACGCTCAGCTCGGCCACGCGCCGCGCGTGCCCGGCCGGGGTGTACCCGGCGATCTCGGTGGCCCGGGCGAGCGAGGCGATGGTCTGCCGGTAGGTGGCGCGCACGGCGGCGTAGCGCCGGAAGCCCAGCTGGGTGAGGAGCAGCGGCAGGCTGAACACCGGCAGCGCCCACAGCCCCGCCGCGGCGACGGCCAGCGCCATCACGGCCCCCGTGGCGCACACGGCCGACGCGATCCCCGCCGTGCCCCGCAGCTCGTCCCGCAGCAGCGGGGCGAACGGCCACCCCGTGCGCGCGTGCGCCACGGCGGCGGCCAGCAGCGCGTCGCACAGGGCGGTGAGGGCGAGCAGCACCAGGATGACGGCCGGGTACCAGGGCCCGTGCCCGACCCGCTCCCCCAGCGTCCCGGAGTTGTACAGCGGCTGGAAGCACAGCGCGGCGAATCCGGCGGTCAGGATCCGGCGGGCGACGTGGTCGGCCCCGGGCCCGCGGCCGCCGCCCAGGCGCGGTACGGCGCCGACGGCCCCGGCGGTCGCGACGACCGCGATCACCTGGAGCACGCCGTGGTGGGTGGCCTGCCCGCCGCTCTCGCCGAGCAGGGCGTACGCGAGGGCCCCGGCGGCACCCAGCGGCGCGGGCTCCCGCTTGCTGCCGCTGCCCCACCGGGCGAGTTCGCCGAGGGCCGTGAGGGCGCCGAAGGCGAGGGCGGTGCCGGGCTCCGCCACGCCCCGCCACAGGGTCGTACCGACGGCCACGGCGGCCAGCAGGAAGGCGCCCCGGCGCACCGCCGTGACTGAGCGCGCCGTGACTGAGCGCGCCGCGCCCCGCGCGCTCACCACGCCCCCGCCCCGGCCCCGCCGCCCCCGCCCCCGCCCCCGGGCCTCACGGTCGAGCCCGCGGCCGCCGTGCCCGGGTCCCGCCCCACGCAGGCCCCGCCACCGGCCGCCCCCGCGTCACCGCCCGCGCCCGCCAGCCCCTGCCCCACCGGCGCGGTCCCACCGTCGGCCGCGCCCACCCCCCGGGACCCACCGCCCGGCGCCACGGCCGAGCCCGCGGCCTCCGGCGCCCCGCTCCCCGCCGTGACGTCCCCCTCCCACCCCAGCCGCTCCAGCGCACGCGTCAACGCGTCCACCACCGCCGGGTCGAACTGGCTCCCGGCGCAGCGGTGGAGTTCGGCGACGGCGGCGGGGACGGGGCGGGCGGGGCGGTAGGAGCGGGAGGACGTCATGGCGTCGAAGGCGTCGGCGACGGCGACCACCCGGGCGCACTCCGGGATCTGCCGCCCGACGAGCCCGTAGGGGTATCCGCTGCCGTCGACGCGCTCGTGGTGGTGCAGGATCGCCGCCCGCGCCTCGCCGAGGAACCCGATGCCGCGCACCATCTCGTGCCCGTACTCGGGATGCAGCTCGATGAGCTGCCGCTCCCGGGGGGTCAGCGGGCCCTCCTTGCGCAGCAGGCGGGTGGGGACGCCGAGCTTGCCGACGTCGTGCAGGATCCCGGCGAAGCGGAGGACCTCCACGCGCTCGTCGTCCATGCCGAGTTCCCGCGCGATCATCACCGAGGCGCGGCCGACCCGCTCGCTGTGCCCGCGCGTGTACCGGTCCTTGAGGTCGACGGCCTGGACGAGGGCGCGGATGGTGGCCTGGTGGGCGGCCCGCTCGCGGTGGTACTGGGCGAACACCCAGCAGGACACGCCCATCGGCAGCAGCACGAGGAGCGCGGCCGGGGGCCCGTAGGGGCTGCTCCAGAGGACCGCCATCATCAGCCCGGCGAGCCCGTGCACGCCGACCGGGGCGAGCGGCCCGAGCAGCGGGCCGCGCCAGGCGGACCGCGCGGGCACCCGCTCGGCGGTGACGAGGATGCCGCCGTCGAGGGCGGTGAGCGCACCGGAGAAGGCGAGCACGGCGAGCGCGGCGGGCAGCAGGACGTACGGGAAGTCGGGCGCGGCCGTGGCCTCGGGGCCGCCGAGCACGGCGTAGGCGTGCCCGGACGCCCAGGCGGCGAGGGCGAGTTGGGCGGCCCGCCAGGTCCGGCGGGGCCGCCGGTCGACGGGGGCGAGCAGCGCGCCGGGCACGGCGACGAGCGCCGCCGCGGCGGGCGGCAGCAGGAACACCCCGGCGAGCAGCACGGGGAAGCAGGTGCGGGCGGCCGGGCCCGACCGCGGGGCGACCCGCTCGCCCCCGGCGTACAGCAGGGCGAGCAGCGCGACCGCGGTCCACGGGGTGTCCGGGCCGAGGGCGGGCGCGACGCAGGCGGCGGCGCCGAGCACGGCGCACAGGATGTAGCCGAGGGCCCGTGCCGACACCGAGCGCATAGCCGTCTCCTCCCGGTCCGCGGATCAGGTCGGGAGACTAGAACGGGCGCGGAGCGCGCCCGCGCTCGCGGCGGCGAATTAGCACCTTCGGGTGAGAAACCCCAGGAGAAAGCAGAAGAAACGTTCCCCTGCCACGACCCCGTCGCGGCCGCCGCCGACGCCCCTCAGCCCCTGCGGGGGGGCGCGACGCCCCTCAGCCGCTGCGGGGGGGGGCGCCCCCGGCGTACCGCTGAGAACGGGTGGGCGGGCGGAAGAGACCCGGCTCAGGGCCCAGGGGCCAGCTCAAGGCCCAGGGGCCAGATCAGGTCCCGGGCGCCAGGTCCTCGTCCGGCACGGTCTGCCCGGAGCGGATCAGCTCGATGCGGCCCATGACCTTGGCCCGCAGGTCCGCGGGCACGTCGTCCTGGCCGCAGCAGCGCTTGACCAGCTTCTTCACCGCCTGTTCGAGGCCGTACTTCTCCAGGCACGGAGAGCACTCCTCGAAGTGCGTCTCGAACTTGGTGCAGTCGCTGTCCGGCATCTCGTGGTCGAGGAACTCATAGAGATGGTCCAGGACCTCACTGCAGTCAGTCTCGTGCGGCTCTCCGCAGCTCATGAGCCCGAGCCTTTCGCTTCGTTCGCATCTCCGGCACCGGCCGGGACCAAGCCGCGGTCACGCGCGTAGTCCTCGAGCATGCCGCGCAACTGGCGGCGGCCGCGGTGAAGGCGGGACATCACCGTACCGATGGGTGTACCCATGATGTCGGCGATCTCCTTGTACGCAAAGCCCTCTACGTCCGCGAGATAGACGGCGATGCGGAACTCCTCCGGGATGGCCTGGAGCGCGTTCTTCACATCGGAGTCCGGCAGGTGGTCGAGCGCCTGCGACTCGGCCGAGCGCAGTCCGGTGGACATGTGCGACTCGGCGCGGGCGAGCTGCCAGTCCTCGATCTCCTCGGCGGCGCTGCGCTGGGGCTCGCGCTGCTTCTTGCGGTACGAGTTGATGAACGTGTTGGTGAGGATCCGGTACAGCCACGCCTTGAGGTTGGTGCCCTCGCGGAACTGGTGGAACGACCCGTACGCCTTGGCGTACGTCTCCTGGACCAGGTCCTCCGCGTCCGCCGGGTTGCGCGTCATGCGCAGCGCCGCCGAGTACATCTGGTCGAGGAACGTCAGCGCGTCCCGCTCGAAGCGGGCCGTGCGCTCCGCGGCCGTCTCCTCGCGCTGCCCTGACTGCTCGGCCTGGCCGTTCTCGGTCCCTGCGTCGGTCCCAGTGACCGGACCCACCTCCTCCAACGACGTGGTGGTCCCGAAAGCGGGCCCACTCGCATCGGAGGATAGACGAACACCTGCTTTGCGCGCCGCTCGAATAGGGGTCGCCTTGGGCGCGCTCAGCACGCTCCACTCCAGGTCAGGGGCGCTGGAGCGGTTCGGGCAGATGGTCGATCCCATGCGGGCGTACCCCTCTTCTACGAACACTGTTTGCGGTCTGTTGGCGACAACAGACGTCACGCGCCCGACATTCCCACCCGGCCCGTCCAGGCGGCGACCGCGTCCGTGATCCGCCGCACAGCCTCGTCCTGGCCGATCTCCGCCCGCTTCGGTACGGCGAACGAGTGGTCGCCGAAGGGGACCTCGACGAGTTCGTACGCCGCGTCGTCGGGGAACTCGGCGGGCTTGCCGAAGGGGTCGTTGCCGCCCTGGACTACGAGGGTGGGGACGCCCGCGCCGAGGAGTTCACCGGCGCGGGACTTCTCCGGCTTGCCCGGCGGGTGCAGGGGGAAGCTCAGGGCGAGCACGGCCGCCGCGCCCAGGTCGGCGGCGGTGCGGCAGGCGACGCGGGCCCCGGCGCTGCGGCCGCCCGCGATCACCGGCAGGCCGGGCTCGGCGAGCGCGGGCCACACGCCGCGCCACCCGACGTCGAGCGTCCTGGGCGCGGGCGCCACCTTCTTGCCCGCGACCCGCCAGGGCTGCTCCACGAGGGCCACGGTCACGCCGTGCGCGGGCAGCTCGGCGGCCAGCGCCACCAGGTCCCGGGCCTCGATGCCGCCGCCCGCGCCATGGCCGACGGCGAGGACGAGGCGGGGCTTCCTCGCCCGGTGCCAGGTGATCCGGGCCTCACCGGCGTCCGTCGGTACGGTCTGTGCGACCGGCCGCGCGGTCTCGCTCTGCGTCACGTGCGTCACATCAGGAGAGGTCACATCAGAAGAGTGTGCCTTCTTCAGAAGAGTGTGCCTTCTTCCGGACCGTCCAGTTCCGTCAGCAGCTCCGGGCCGTTGTTGCGCACGTTGCTGACGGCCGTCGACACCGGGTACGCCCGCATCAGCCCGGCCGGGGGCGGCTCCAGGAGGGTGCGCAGGTCGTCGACGTCCGTGCGCGCCGGGTCCAGCCAGGCGTCCCAGCGGTCGGGGGTGAGCATCAGGGGCATCCGCGGGTGGATGTCGGCCAGCGAGCGGGGGCCGTCCTCGGGCGCCACGGCCAGCGGCGTCGTCTCCGCCTCCGTGGTGATCACCGTGCAGGTCACCCACCACGCCAGGGGGTGCTCGTCGGGCAGCGTGCGGTCCCGCCAGAACTCGTACAGACCCGCCATCGCGAACACCGAGCCGTCGGCGGGCAGCACGAAGTACGGCTGCTTGCGGGGCCGCTTCTTCTTGCCCTCGACCTCCAGGTCCCGCTCGGCGGCGGCGGTGACCCACTCGTAGTAGCCGTCGGCGGGCAGGATGCAGCGGCGGGCGGCGAAGGCCCGCCGGTAGGACGGCTTCTCGTGCACGGTCTCGGCCCGGGCGTTGATCATCCGCGCGCCGCCCTCGGGCGTCTTGGCCCAGGACGGCACCAGACCCCACTTCAGCTTGCGCAGCTGACGAACCGGACGCTTGTCCTCGGCGTCTTTCAGGGGGCGGTCGAGGACGGCGTAGACCTCTTTCGTGGGAGCCACGTTGTAGTCGGCCTCAAGGGTCTCCTCGGGCTCCCACTTCTCGATCTCGAAGATTCCCGCGAGATCCTCGGGCCTACGACTCGATGCATACCGTCCGCACATACATGCCACACTGCCATGCCGCGGTCAACCCGAGGGAGCCAACCGAGCAATGCACACCTCCGCCTCCGCCAGCCTGAGCGACCTGTGGGACCGGCTCACCGGCACGCAGTCCGCGCCCGAGCAGTGGCTGGTGCTCGCCACCGGCGCCGTCGCGCTCGCCGCCGTGCTGCCGCACGGGGTGTGGCGGGTGGCCCGCAACGCCATCACCATCGCCCACGAGGGCGGCCACGGCCTGGTCGCCCTGCTGACCGGCCGCCGCCTCGACGGCATCCGGCTGCACTCGGACACCAGCGGCCTGACCGTCAGCCGCGGCAAGCCCACCGGCCTCGGCATGATCCTGACCGCCGCCGCGGGGTACACCGCTCCCCCGCTGCTCGGCCTCGGCGGCGCCGCGCTGCTCGGCGAGGGCCACATCACGGCGCTGCTGTGGGTCGCCACGGCCCTCCTGATCGCGATGCTGGTGATGATCCGCAACGCGTACGGGGCGCTCACGGTGATCGTCACGGGCGGGGTGTTCCTCGCGGTCTCCTGGCTGGCGGACACCGACGTGCAGGCGGCGTTCGCGTACGCGGTGGTGTGGTTCCTGCTCCTCGGGGGCGTGCGCCCGGCCTTCGAGCTCCAGGCGAAGCGGCGGCACGGCGGGGCCGGGGACTCCGACGCCGACCAGTTGTCGCGGCTGACGCACGTCCCGGCCGGAATGTGGCTGTTTCTGTTCCACGCGGTGTCGCTCTGCTCGCTGATAGGGGGCGGCCGCTGGCTGCTCACGGTGTGAGGGGCCGCCGCCCCGGGCCCCACCAGGCCGGAAGCCAGAGCGGCGCCTTCCGGCCACCCCTTCGCCACCCCTCGGCCGCCCCTTGGCCGCCTCTTGCCCGCCTCTTGGCCGCCTCTTGCCCGCCTCTTGCCCACTGCGCCGACACCCGCGCGTGGCGCCGCGCGCCCCCTCGCTTCTCTGTTTCGCCTGGGTTCCTCCGCTTTTGATCAAGATCTGTGGCTGCCGCCAGCCACTAAAGTGAGGGGCATGACCGTGAACCCGACGCACACCGCCCTCTGGCCAGCCCCGCACGCGAGCGGAGCCGTCGCCGCGACGGTCCACGTGCCGGGCTCCAAGTCAGTCACCAACCGCGCCCTGGTCCTCGCCGCCCTCGCCGCCGAGCCCGGCTGGCTGCGCCGCCCGCTGCGCTCCCGGGACACCCTCCTGATGGCCGCCGCGCTGCGCGCCATGGGCGTGGGCATCGAGGAAGGGGTGGGCCCGGACGGCTCCGGGGAGGCCTGGCGCGTGATCCCGTCGGGCCTGCACGGCCCGGCCACGGTCGACGTGGGCAACGCGGGCACGGTGATGCGCTTCCTGCCCCCGGTCGCCACCCTCGCCGACGGCCCCATCCGCTTCGACGGCGACCCGCGTTCGTACGAGCGCCCGCTGCACGGCGTGATCGACGCGCTGCGCGCGCTCGGCGCCCGCATCGACGACGACGGCCGCGGCGCCCTGCCCCTGACCGTGCACGGCGGCGGCGCCCTGGACGGCGGCCAGGTCGAGATCGACGCCTCCTCCTCGTCCCAGTTCGTGTCCGCGCTGCTGCTCTCCGGCCCGCGCTTCAACCAGGGCGTGGAGGTGCGGCACGTGGGCAGCGCCCTGCCCTCGATGCCGCACATCCGCATGACCGTGGACATGCTGCGCTCGGCGGGCGCCCAGGTCGACACGCCTGAGGCGGGCGGCGAGCCGAACGTGTGGCGGGTCACCCCGGGCGCCCTCCTCGGCCGCGACCTGACCATCGAGCCCGACCTGTCCAACGCCCAGCCGTTCCTGGCCGCCGCCCTGGTCACCGGCGGCCGCGTGACGATCCCCGACTGGCCCGCGCGCACCACGCAGCCCGGCGACGCGCTGCGCCAGCTGTTCACGGAGATGGGCGGCTCCTGCGAGCTGACGGAGGCGGGCCTGACGTTCACCGGCTCCGGTTCGGTGCACGGCATCGACGCCGACCTCAGCGAGGTGGGCGAGCTGACGCCGGGCATCGCGGCCGTCGCCGCGCTCGCCGACTCCCCCTCCACGCTGCGCGGCGTGGCCCATCTGCGGCTGCACGAGACGGACCGCCTGGCCGCGCTCACCAAGGAGATCAACGAGCTGGGCGGCGACGTCACGGAGACCGCCGACGGCCTGCACATCCGCCCGCGCCCGCTGCACGGCGGCGTCTTCCACACGTACGACGACCACCGCATGGCCACCGCGGGCGCGATCATCGGCCTCGCCGTGGACGGCGTACGGATCGAGAACGTCGCGACGACCGCCAAGACCCTGCCGGACTTCCCCGACCTGTGGACCGGGATGCTCGGGAAGAACTGACGGGCGGTACGAGACGATGCGCCGCTACGGCAAGCACACGGACGAGGACGACATCCGCTCCCGCCCCAACCGCAAGGGCAACCGCCCGCGCACGAGCATCCGCCCCAAGCACGAGGACGCGGCGGAGGGCATGGTCCTCACCGTCGACCGCGGCCGTCTGACCGTGCTCGTCGAGGACCGGCCCGTCACCGCCATGAAGGCCCGCGAGCTGGGCCGCAAGGCCGCCGTGGTCGGCGACCGGGTGGCCCTCGTCGGGGATCTGTCCGGCAAGAAGGACACCCTCGCCCGCATGGTGCGCATCGAGGAGCGCACCTCGGTGCTCCGCCGCACCGCCGACGACGACGATCCGTACGAGCGCGTGGTCGTGGCCAACGCCGACCAGCTCGCCATCGTCACCGCCCTCGCCGACCCCGAGCCGCGCCCCCGCATGATCGACCGCTGTCTGGTCGCGGCGTACGACGGCGGCCTCAGCCCGCTGCTCGTGCTCACCAAGTCCGACCTGGCGCCGCCGGACAAACTCCTGGAGCTGTACGGCGACTTGGACATCCCCTACGTCGTCACCAGCCGCGAGGAGCTGGCCGACGGCAGCGCCGTGCGGCGCGTGCGCGCCGAACTCGCGGGCAAGGTCACGGCGTTCGTCGGCCACTCCGGCGTCGGCAAGACCACGCTGGTGAACGCCCTGGTCCCCGAGGACCAGCGGCGGACCACGGGCCACGTCAACGCGGTGACCGGCCGCGGGCGGCACACGACGACGTCCGCGCTCGCGCTGCCCCTGTCCGGCGACGACGGCTGGGTCATCGACACCCCCGGCGTGCGCTCCTTCGGCCTGCACCACGTGGACCCCTCGCGCGTCATCCACGCCTTCCCCGACCTGGAGCCCGGCACGGCGGACTGCCCGCGCGCGTGCAGCCACGACGAGCCGGACTGCGCGCTGGACGCCTGGGTCGCCGAGGGGCACGCGGACCCGGCCCGGCTGTACTCGCTGCGGCGGCTGCTCGCCACGCGCGAGCGCCACGACGGCGACTGACCGTCCCTGATACGCCGCCCCTTGCGGGTGACCCGATCTTCGCGTTGTTTACGCCCCGGGCCCGGAGGTAAGTGCATAATCGCACCAAGATTGTTCCAAGCTTTGGCTAAGCGGTCACGGAACGTACGGGTCGTACGGATGCGGGAGGCACAACCATGGCGTGGCTGCTGGTCATCGTCGCCGGAATCCTCGAAACGGGCTTCGCGGTCTGCCTGAAGCTGTCGCACGGGTTCACCAGGATCTGGCCGACCATCGCCTTCGCCTGCTTCGCGCTCGGCAGCTTCGGACTGCTCACGCTCGCCCTGAAGAAGCTGGACGTGGGCCCGGCGTACGCGGTGTGGACGGGCATCGGCGCCGCGGGCACGGCGATCTACGGCATGATCTTCCTCGGCGACCTGGTCTCCACGCTGAAGATCGTCTCCATCTCCCTGGTCATCGTCGGCGTCATCGGCCTCCAGCTCTCGGGCTCGGCGCACTGATCCGCCGGGGGGCCGCCGTCACCTGCCGCGGGGCGGTGCCGAGGGGCGGCTTCCGGCTCCCGTGAGGGGCGCCGGGTGGCCGCCCGGCGCTCAGCGGCCCACCGCGCCCGAGATCACCCGCCGGAGCAGCTGGGCCGGTTCGTCGTCGCGGCCCGCGGGGGCCACCACGTACGAGAGCGCCACCCGCACCGCGCTCTCGCAGGCCCGCGCCAGGTCCTCCGCCTCCGACGGGCGGCCGCGCTCAGCGAGGGCGGCCACGGCCCGGTCCCGCACCTGCGCGAGCAGCTCCCCGGGGGTGGGCACGCCCGCGTCCGCGCGGCGCTGCGCGGGCACCGGCGAACTCGACACCGCCGCCCGGCTCGGCGCGGGCAGCCGCTCGCTCCAGAACCCCGTGAGCACGGCCCGCACCAGGACGTTGTCCCGGGCCGCGCCGATGGTCCAGGCGCTCACCGCGGCGAGCCGGTCCACGGGGTCGCGGGCCTGCGCCAGGGCCCGCTCGACGCCTCGCAGGTACGCGTCGGTCTCCCGCCGCAGCAGCGCCCGCGCGAGGCCGTCCTTGCTGCCGAACTCGTTGTACAGCGTCTGCCGGGACACCCCGGCGACCGCCGCCACGTCGACCATCCTCACCCCCGCCCACGGCCTGCGGGCCAGTGCGGTGTACGCCGCGTCGAGCAGTGATTCCCGCGCTGCAGGCATCGTCGCCTCCCGCTGCCACGGGCCGGGGCGGCCCAGGCGGTTCTGCTGGTCAGAGTTGACGTGCCGGAAAGGGCTGTCAAGGGGTGCGGCGGGCGGCGCCCGATACGCGCTGTGGCTCGCGCGAATCGAGATCGATACTGTTCATCCATGCCCGACTACCACGATGATCTGCGCCTCGCCCACGTCCTCGCGGACGCCGCCGACGCGGCGACGATGGACCGGTTCAAGGCCCTCGACCTGAAGGTCGAGACCAAGCCGGACATGACGCCGGTCAGCGAGGCCGACAAGGCCGCCGAGGAACTGATCCGCGGCCAGCTCCAGCGCGCCCGGCCGCGCGACGCCATCCTCGGCGAGGAGTACGGCATCGAGGGCACGGGCCCGCGCCGCTGGGTCGTCGACCCCATCGACGGCACCAAGAACTACGTGCGCGGCGTGCCGGTCTGGGCCACGCTCATCTCCCTGATGGAGGCGGGCGAGGGGGGCTACCAGCCGGTGGTCGGCGTCGTCTCCGCGCCCGCGCTCGGCCGCCGCTGGTGGGCGGCGAAGGGCAGCGGCGCGTACACGGGCCGCAGCCTGTCGTCCGCGACGCGGCTGCACGTCTCGAAGGTCGGGCGGCTGAGCGACGCGTCGTTCGCGTACTCCTCGCTCGGCGGCTGGGAGGAGCACGGGCGGCTCGACGGCTTCCTCGACCTCACGCGCGCCTGCTGGCGCACCCGTGCGTACGGCGACTTCTGGCCGTACATGATGGTCGCGGAGGGCTCGGTGGACATCTGCGCGGAGCCGGAGCTGTCGCTGTGGGACATGGCGGCGCCCGCGATCGTGGTGACGGAGGCGGGCGGCCGCTACACCGGCCTCGACGGCACCCCCGGCCCGCACAGCGGCAACGCGGCGGCGTCGAACGGCCTGCTCCACGAGGAGCTGCTCGCGTACCTCAACCCACCCACCTGACCCACCCACCTGACCCACGCGCCAGCCCCGCACGCCTAGCGCGTGCGCCCGGTCCGCAGGCCTGGCTCGTGCGCCCGGCCCGCACGCCTGCACCACGCGCCTGGCTCGTGCGTCCGCACCACGCGCCTGATCCGGGCATCTGATCCGCGTTCCTGGCCCGCACGCCTGGCTCGCACGCCTGGCTCGTGCGTCCGCACCGTCCGCCCGCCCCACGCACCCGCACTACGCGCCCGACCCCCGCGCCTGGCTGGCGTGTCTGCCTCGCCTGTCCGGACCGCGTGCCGACCCACGCGTTGGACCGCGTGCCTCATTCGCGCACCCGCCCCACGCCTCCGCACCACATACCTGAACCGCGCGCCTGGCCTGCGTGACCGGGACCGCGCGCCTGGCCCCGCGCACACGGCCCCGCAGCCCCGCCGCCCCCGGCGGCCCGACGGCCCGGCGCCGTGAACTGACCCCACGCGCCCCCTTGTTGGCGTTCCGCTTCGCTGCGACCCTGAGAGTCCCCCACTTGTGAACTTGTGAATCCCTTCTCTTGGCAATGCCGTTCTCAGCTCCCGGCATGCCAAGGGCAAAGGGCTCACCAAGGAGGTGGCTCACGCCCATGCTCGTCCGCGACGCCATGAGCACGTTGGTCCTCACCATCGGCCCCGCCCACACCCTCCGCCAGGCCGCCCGGCTGATGTCGGCGCGCCGCGTCGGCGCGGCGGTCGTCTTCGACCCCGACGACACCGGGATCGGCATCCTGACCGAGCGCGACATCCTCAACTCCCTGGGCCGCGGCCAGGACCCGGACCTGGAGACCGCGGGCGCGCACACGACGACCGACGTCGTGTTCGCCGGGCCGGTATGGACCCTTCAGGACGCGGCCGAGGCCATGTCCCACGGCGGCTTCCGGCATCTGATCGTGCTCGACCGCGGCGAGCCCGCGGGCATCGTGTCCGTCCGCGACATCATCCGCTGCTGGGCACCGAGCCGCCGCGCCGCGCAGCCCGTCTGACACGGCGGGCGGGCCGGACCCCCGAGGGGATCCGGCCCGCCGTCCTCGACGAGGGACTGGGGTCTTAGCCGCGCAGGGCCTGGACCGCGGCCTCCAGTCGCTTGCCGAAGTCGTCGTCCGCCTGACGGAAGTTGTTGATCGCGCGCTCGGCGATGTCGTCGCGGGAGACGCCCGCGATGCCCGCCGCGAGGTTGTCGATCAGGCGCTGCTTCTCGTCGTCGGACATCAGGCGGTAGAGGTTGCCCGCCTGCACGAAGTCGTTGTCCTCGGCGTGCGAGGGCGCCTCGTGGTTTCCGGTGCCGCCGGTGAAGTTCGCGGTGGAGCCCCACAGCGGGCGGTCCGTCTGGACCGGGCCGCCGAAGGAGTTGGGCTCGTAGTTCTTCGCGCCCTTGTGGCGGCCGTCGTACATGAAGCCGTCACGGCCGTAGGAGCGGGCCTCGGTCGCGTGCGGGCGGTTCACCGGCAGGTGGTCGGCGTTGATCCCGACCCGGTAGCGGTGCGCGTCGGCGTACGCGAACAGGCGGCCCTGGAGCATCTTGTCCGGGGACGGGCCGATGCCGGGGACGAAGTGCGCGGGCGAGAAGATGGCCTGCTCGACCTCGGCGAACACGTTCTCCGGGTTGCGGTTGAGCTCCAGCTTGCCGAACTCGATCAGCGGGTAGTCCGCGTGCGGCCACACCTTGGTGAGGTCGAAGGGGTTGAAGCGGTAGGTCGCCGCGTCGGCCGCGGGCATGATCTGCACGTACGCGGTCCAGCTCGGGAACTCGCCGCGCTCGATGGACTCGCGCAGGTCCCGCTGGTGGCTGTCGGGGTCCTTGCCCGCGAGGACCTCGGCCTCCTGGGCGGTGAGGTTCTTGATGCCCTGGTCGGTCTTGAAGTGGTACTTGACCCAGAAGACCTCCCCGGCCTCGTTCTGCCACTGGAAGGTGTGCGAGCCGAAGCCGTCCATGTGGCGGTACGACGCGGGTATGCCCCGGTCGCCGAAGAGCCAGGTCACCTGGTGCGTGGACTCCGGGCTCAGGCCCCAGAAGTCCCAGACGTTGTCGGGCTCCTGCGAGCCCGTGTACGGGTCGCGCTTCTGGGTGTGGATGAAGTCCGGGAACTTGATGGCGTCCTTGATGAAGAAGATCGGCGTGTTGTTCCCGACGAGGTCGTAGTTGCCGTCCTCCGTGTAGAACTTCAGCGAGAAGCCGCGCGGGTCGCGCACCGCGTCGGCCGCGCCCAGGTTGCCCGCGACCGTGGAGAAGCGCAGGAAGACCTCGGTCTCCTTGCCGACCTCGGAGAGGAACGCGGCCCGCGTGTACGGAGTGACGTCCGCGGTCACCGTGAACGTGCCGTACGCGCCCGCGCCCCGCGCGTGCACCACGCGCTCCGGGATGCGCTCGCGGTTGAAGTGCGCCAGCTTCTCCAGGAGGTGCTGGTCCTGGAGGAGGACCGGACCGCCGACGCCCGCGGTCTCGCTGTTCTGGTTGTCGGCGACCGGCGCTCCGGCCTCGGTGGTGAGGGGTCCCTGCGTCACGTGCGCCTCCTGCGTCATTCCTTACACGTCCTGTCCCGTGGCGTTTGCCGAACTCGATCCTACGATAGACATTGTCTAAGTCAAGTAAGCATCCAGAGTCACACTCGTTCGGGATCTGATCCCCTCACCTGTTAGGCTGGCGATATGAGTGACCTGTTGGAACGGCTGCGCGGACGCGGCTGGCGCATGACCGCGCAGCGACGCGTCGTGGCCGAGGTCCTCGACGGGGACCACACGCATCTGACGGCCGACGAGGTGCACGCGCGTGCCGTCGTCAAGCTCCCGGAGATCTCCCGGGCGACCGTGTACAACACGCTCGGCGAGCTGGTCTCCCTCGGCGAGATCCTCGAGGTCTCCACGGACCGCAGGGCGAAGAGGTACGACCCGAACGCGCACCGGCCGCACCAGCACCTGGTCTGCGCCCACTGCGGCGCGATCCGCGACGTGCACCCGACGGGCAATCCGCTGGCGAACCTCCCGGACTCGGAGCGCTTCGGCTTCACGATCTCGGACGTGGAGGTCACATACCGGGGCGTGTGCCCCAGTTGCGCGGCGACGCGTTAACGGCGTCAACGCACCTACGTAGACACAGGTAAGCCCCGGTCACCTGGTGACCGGGGCTTACCTGTACGTGCTCGCGCAAGTGCTCGTGAAACACCGAAGGCCCGGAAACCTGATCGGTTCCGGGCCTTCGGCCTCTGAGTAGCGGGGACAGGATTTGAACCTGCGACCTCTGGGTTATGAGCCCAGCGAGCTACCGAGCTGCTCCACCCCGCGTCGGTGAACCCAACAGTACGCCACGCCTACGACCAGCGCAAATCGCTTCCCCGTAGGGGTGCCCCGCTTCTCCGTACAGAGTCCCCCGCTTCTTCGTACGGACTCTCCGCGCGGAGAAGCGGATGCCCGAAGGCGCTACGCCGTGAGTTCCTGGCGCAGCGCCTCGCCGAGCCGGGCCGCGCGCTCGGCGACCTCCGGCGGGCCGAGGTCGACCGCGCGGGCGGCCCAGCGCTGCCCCTCGGCGAGCTGGCCCCGGCGCGCGTACAGCAGCGCCAGGCGCAGCGCGGCCCGGCCGTGTCCGGCGTCGGCGGCGCGGGTCCACCACAGGGCGGCCTCCGGCTCGCTGCCCTCGCGGGCGAGCAGCAGGCCCAGGTTGAACGCGCCGTTGCGGCTCCCGGCCTCCGCCGCCTGGCGGTACCAGCGGGCGGCCTCGACCACGTCGCCCCGGCCCGCGGCCAGCATGCCGACGCGGACCTGGGCGCGCCGGTGGCCCAGCTCGGCGGCGCGCTCGTACCACTCCTCGCACTCGGTCTTCCGCACCGCGGGCTCGCCGAGCGCGGGCTCGGCGGCGGCGGGGCGGCGGGCGTCGAGGACCGTGCCGAGCCGGTAGGCGGCCTCCGCGCTGCCGCCGCCCGCCGCGCACCGCAGGTGCCGCTCGGCCTCCTGCTCGTCGCCGTCGCGCAGCCGGGCCGTGCCCACCTGGAGCGCGGCCTCGGTGTGGCCCGCCGCCGCGGCGCGCTCGTACCACCTGAGGGCCGCGGCGTCGTCGCCCCGGCCCGCGTACAGGATCCCCAGGTTGAACGCGGCGTCGACGCTGCCCGCCTCCGCGGCCTTGGAGAACCAGGGCTCGGCGCCCGCGGCGTCGCCGCCCTGGAGCAGCAGCACGGCGAGTGCGTTGGCCGCCTCGCGGTGCCCCGCGTAGGCGGCGCGGCGGTACCACTGGTCGGCCTGGGCGGTGCGCTTCTGCTCGGCGCACAGCAGGCCCAGGTTGTACGCGCCGTTGATGTCGCCCGCGTCCATGGCCGCGCGGTACCAGCGCTCGGCGGTCTGGGTCTCGCCGCGCTCGGCGTGCAGCGCGCCGAGGGCGTTGGCGGCGTTCCCGTCGCCGTCCTGGGCGGCCCTGAGCCACCACACGGCGGCGTTCTCCGTGTCCCCGGCGTCGCGCAGCAGGAAGCCGAGGGCGCAGGCGGCGCGCGGCTCGCCGTCCTTGGCGGACGTCAGGTACCAGCGCCCGGCCTCCTTCAGCTCGCCGCGCCCCTCCAGGATGGCGCCGAGGTGCAGCGCCGCCCTGCGGTGGCCTCGGGCCGCCGCCTGGCGGTACCACTGCTCGGCCTCTTCGAGGAGGGACAGCGCCCTCTTCTCGCGGCCCTTCTCGCGGCCCTTCCCCTGGTCCTTCTCGCCGGGCTTCCCAGCGGCCTTCTCGCCGGGCTTCGCTCCAGGCCTCCCGCCGGGCTTCTCGCCTCTCGCGGCGCCCTTCTCCGTGGGGGCGCCTCTCTTCTCCGTAGCGACGGCCCCCCTCTCCGTAGGGGTGGCCCTCTTCTCCGTAGCGGTGGTCGTCCTGTCGGCGCGCGCACCGGTGCGCGGCCCTTCGCGGCGCGCGCTCCGCTCCCGCGCGCCGCTCTCGCCGGGGCACTCGCGCTCGGCGCGCTTGTCGAGGGCGCGCGCCAGGCGGTAGGCGGCCTCGCGGTGGCCGCGCTCGGCGGCCGTGCGCATCCACAGCTCGGCTCCGACGTCGCCGCGGTGCTCCAGGAGGTCGGCGAGCGCGTACGCCCCGAGGGTGTGGCCCTGCTCCGCGGACTGGCGCAGCCAGTACTCGGCGGCGGGCTCGTCGCCGCGCTCGCGGTGGTAGCGGCCGAGGGCGTGGGCGGCGGCGGCGGACCCGGCGACGGCGGCGATCCGCCACCATCCGGCCGCCTCGTCGACGTACCCGCGCTGGTGCAGAAGGACTCCGAGGTTGTTGGCCGCGGCCCGGTCACCGGCCGCCGTGGCTCCGCGCAGCAAGGATTCGGCACCGTCCAGGTCGCCGCGGCGCAGCAGCAGGCTGCCGAGCACGCTCATCGCGCCCACGTCACCGGCCTCGGCCGCGATCCGGTACCGCATCTCCTCCGCGACCTCACCGGGGTCCTCCCGGTCGGCCTGCTGCGCAAACCGCCCTGTCTCCAACAGAGTTGCCTTGTCCCCCATAACGTCCATCGTCGCACCACCTGCAACCTGGGTACATCTGGTATACCGCAGCCAGTGAGGTCACTTCAGCGTTTTGTCGACATGCCCACAGAGAGATAAGTGAAACACAGGTTCTCCCAACTGCCGCCGCCCGGCGCACTCTTCGCAAGAACCCCACAGCACTGGCATGGGACACCGGCATGAGCACCCGCCCGAGGGGCGCGCCGCACGGAGCGCGCGGACGCGGGCGGCCCCGGGCACACGGCGAAGGCCCGGAACCGTCCTTGGTTCCGGGCCTTCGGCCTTCGAGTAGCGGGGACAGGATTTGAACCTGCGACCTCTGGGTTATGAGCCCAGCGAGCTACCGAGCTGCTCCACCCCGCGCCGTTGTGCGATTCACCGTACCACGGCGCGGGGTCGGGGCCCGTGCGCGGGTCGCGCGCTCCGGACCCCGCGAGCCGCTATCCGTTCTCGCGTCTGCCCTTGTCGCCGCTCTTGTCTCCGCCCTTGTCGCTCTTCGCGGGCTCCTCGGTCTGGGCGTCCTCGGCGCGCTGAAGGGCGTCCTGGAGCTTCTTCTGCGCCTTGCCGTACGCCTCCCAGTCGTCCTCCTTCAGGGCCTCCTTGCCCTCGTCGATCGCCGCCTGAGCGTCGTCGATGGCCTCCTGGAGCCTGGGGTTGTCCGACGCCGGAGGCTTCTGCTTGTCACCGTCATCCGGCTTATCCGGCTTGCCTGACTTATCCGGGTCGTCCGATGGCTCGTCGGGATCGCCGCCGTTGGTCCTGAAGAGCTTGTCGAGCGCGTCACCCAGGTTGTCCGCGAAGACGTTCTCCGAGCCGTAGGAGACGGCCACCTTCTTCAGCTGCGGATACGGCGACTTGCGGCCCTGGACGTACATCGGCTCGACGTACAGGAAGCCGTTCTTCAACGGCACCGTCATCAGGTTGCCGTAGAGGACGTCGGACGCCGCGCCCTTCATGTCCCGGATGAAGTTGCCCACTTCGGGCAGCGACACCAGTTTGTTCTGGACCTGCTCCGGTCCGTAGGGATCGCCCTTGTTCACTCTCAGCAGCGTGAACTTGCCGTAGTTCTCGCTGCTCGCGTCCGCGTCCACCGCCAGGAAGGCGCTGAGGTTGGGCCGCTTGCTGGGCGTGAACGTGGTCGTCAGGGAGAACTGCTGCGCGTCCGAGCCCGGCGTCTTCATGGACAGGTAGTACGGCGGCACCGAGCTGTTCTGCTGCTTCGCCGGGTCGTTCGGCACCTGCCAGGCGTCACTGCCGTTGTAGAACGGGCCGGGGCTGGTGACGTGGTACTTCGTCAGGAGCTGGCGCTGGACCTTGAACAGGTCCTGCGGGTAGCGCAGATGCTCCTTCAGCTCCGCGGGGATGTCGCTCTTGTCCTTGACGGTGCCCGGGAACGCGTTCTTCCACGTCTTCAGGACGGGGTCCTTCTCGTCCCACGTGTACAGCTTGACCGTGCCGTCATAGGCGTCGACGGTGGCCTTCACCGAGTTGCGGATGTAGTTCACGCGGTTCTGCTGGGCGATGACGGCGCGCTGACTGTCCTTGTCGGACAGGGAGTCGGCCGTGGTGTCCCCGAGCGTCGTCCACGACGAGTAGGGGTAGTTGTTGACCGTCGTGTAGGCGTCCACCACCCACTGGACGCGGCCCTTGACCACCGTGGGATAGGCGTCTCCGTCGATGGTCAGCCAGGGGGCGACGGCCTCCACGCGCTCCTTGGGGGTGCGGTTGTACAGCAGCCGGGAGCCCTCGCCGATCGCGCCCGAGTACAGGATCTGCGGCTCGCTGAGCGTCACCGCGTACGCCGCCCTGTTGATCGGGTTGGACAGGTCGACGCCGCTCTTGCCCTCGTAGCTGTACGTCTTCTGGCTGCCCGCCTGCTCGTAGTCCAGCTCCTTCTGGGGGCCGCCGACGATCGCGTACGACTTGGTCTTCTCGCCGTAGTAGATCCGCTGCTGGTAGTCCCCGAGCGAGCCGCTGGTGGGCAGGCCCTTCTCGGTGAACGCGGGCTCGCCCTTGGAGCCCTTCGCCGTCTCCGTGCCCTTGGCCGCGACCGCGCCGTAGCCGTGGGTGTAGACGAAGTGGTCGTTGATCCAGTTGCGCTTGTCGAGCTTGTCCAGGTTCAGCTCGCGCAGGCCGATGACCGTGTCCTGGCCCTCGTACCGGTCGACGTCCAGCGTCATCGGGAACTGGTAGTACTCACGCTTCTGCTCCAGCTGCTGGAACGTCGGCGAGACGATGTTCGGGTCGTTCAGGCGGTAGCTGGCGGCGGAGTCGGCGGCGTCGCGCTTCTCCTTGGCGTCCTTGCCGACCACACCCGTGCCGTCGTACGACTCCGGCTTCACGTCCTTGATGCCGTAGGCCTCGCGGGTCGCCTTGATGTTCTTGGCGATGTACGGGGCTTCCTTGGCCTGCTCGTTCGGCTGGACCTGGAACTTCTGGACGATCGCCGGGTACAGGCCGCCGATGAGGATCGCGGAGAGCACCATCAGGCCGAAGCCGATGACCGGCAGCTGCCAGGTCCGCCGCCACAGGGTCGCGAAGAACAGCAGCGCGCAGATGACGGCGATGCAGAACAGGATGGTCTTCGCGGGCAGGTACGCGTTCGCGTCGACGTACCGCAGGCCCGTCCAGTTGTCCGTCGCCTTGAAGTCGCTGGACTTCACCGCGAGGCCGTACCGGTCGAGCCAGTAGGCGACCGCCTTCAGCGCCACGAAAACGCCGATGAGCACCGACAGGTGCCCGGTGGCCGCGGCCGTGGCCCGCCCGCCGGGGCTGGTGATGCGCAGGCCGCCGTACAGGTAGTGCGTCAGGGCGGCGGCGATCACCGAAAGGACCGCGGCCGCGAAGCCGAAGCCGAGCAGGAAGCGGTACCACGGCAGGTCGAAGGCGTAGAAGGAGACGTCCAGGTGGAACTGGGGGTCCTTCTGGTGGAAGGGGACGCCGTTGACCCACATCAGCCAGGTGCGCCACTGGCCCGCGGCGGACGCGCCCGCGATCAGGCCGACGAGCGCCGTGATGCCGATGAGCAGCCACTTCTTGTACGGCGCGATCGCCATGCGGTAGCGGTCGAGGCTCTGCTGCTCCATCGACATGGCGCTCAGCGGCGGGCGCAGCCGGTGCGCGAGCCAGATGTTCACGCCGACCGCGGCCGCCATGAGCAGGCCGAAGACGAAGAACAGGCCGATCTTGGTCCACAGGGTGGTGGTGAAGACCGATGAGTAGTGGACCGAGCGGTACCAGAGCCAGTCCGTCCAGAACCCCGCGAACATGACGAACGCCATGGCAAGGACGGCCAGGACGCCCAGTGTCATCAGCAGGGTCCGGACGCGACGGGACGGTCGGCCCACTCTGATCCGTGGCCCCGTCGGGCCTCCGCCGCGGTCCGGCATCTGGAAAGCCAAGGTGCGCACCTCGAAGTTCGCTGTAGCTGTGGCTGAAACAGGCCCCGCGATCGTAGAGCCCACTCATGCAACTTACCGACGCTTTACTCAGTTCCCGTTCCGGGGTCTGAACGAGGCAGGATATTGGGCATGCCCAACGTTTCCCCCTCCGGCCCACCGATGGCCGCGAGCCCCCTCACCCGAGCCGTCCTGGAGATCGACGACTATGTCGCGACCCTCGGCTGGGACCAGCCCGCCCGTCTCTTCGCCCTCGTGGACACCGCTCAGCTCCGCGCCCAGGAGCCCGGCCTCGCCGACCGCCTCGGCCTGGCGGACGACGCGTCCGGCGCGCCCCTGACCCCCATCGAGCAGGACGAGCTGCCCGCGGGCGCCGCCCTCGACGAGTTCCTCGGCACCATCGCCTGGCCCGAGGCGGTCGCGGGCTGCGCCCTGACCGTGGAGCGCCTGATGCTGCCGCCGTCCGCGGAGGCGTCCGTTCCGCAGGACCTCGGCGAGCGGGAGCTGGGCGACTGGGTGGCCAAGCACCCCGAGCGCCAGGAGGTGCGGATGACGGTCGCGGTGCTGCGGGACGGCGCGCGCGAGTCGGCCCTGCGGCTGCGCGAGAAGGACTCGCCGGCGGAGGTGCTCACGGGGTCCGACCTGGTGCCGGGGCTCGCGGAGGCGCTGGCGGCGACGTTCGCGGAGTAGGTGGCTGGCCGCGACGTTCGCGGAGTAGGCAGCTGACGGCGACCTGCGCTGAGCAGGTCGCTGGCGGCGACGTGCGCGAAGCAGGCAGCTGGCGGCGACGTGCGCGAGCAGGTCCCGCAGGCCGTGTTCGGTGGCCGGGGGTGGCGTGGGCCGTCCCCGGCTACTGTCGTTGTCGTGTCCGCCGGGTCAGCTCTTGGTGCAGCGCGGCAGGTCGTCGGTGTCGCCCTTGCGGATCTTCTCCAGGGAGCTGACCGCGTCCTTGATCGTGTCGACCTTGACCAGGGTGAGCCCGTCGGGGACGTCGCTGGCGGCGGCCGCGCAGTTGTCCTTCGGCGTCAGGAAGTACTCGGCGCCCTTGTCGCGCGCGCCGACGGTCTTCATCTCGACGCCGCCGATCGGGCCGACCGTGCCGTCCTCCTCGATGGTGCCGGTGCCCGCGACGAACTTGCCGCCGGTCAGCGGGCCGGGCGTGAGCTTGTCGACGATGCCGAGCGCGAACATCAGGCCCGCGCTGGGCCCGCCCACGTCGGCGAGCTTGATGTCGATGGTGAACGGGAAGGTGTGGTCGGTTCCGGCCTGGATGCCGACGACGGCCCGGTCGGGCCCGCTGTCCTCGGCCTTCTCCGTGACGATCCTGACGTCCTCGGTCCTGCTCGGCTTCTTGCCCGACTTCTCGGCGGCGGCCGCCTCCTTGACGGGGACGACGGTGAAGACCACGGGCTGGCCCGGCTTGCGCTTGGTGACGAACTTCGCGACGTCCGAGGTCCGTGTCACCTTCCTGCCGTCCACGCTCTCGATGACGTCGCCCGCGTGCAGCTTGCCCTCCGCCGGGCTGTCCTTGAAGACGGTGGAGACCACCACCTGGGTCTTCACCGGCAGCTTCAGCTGCTTCAGGGCGGCGACCTTCGCGCTCTCCTGGGACTGGCTGAACTCCTCGGCGTTCTCCCGGTTCGACTGCTGCTCGGTCTTGCCGTCCGGGTAGAGCGTGTCGTGCGGCACCACGATGTTGTCGTGCGAGAGCCAGCCGTAGACGGCCTCGGCGAGGTTCATCTTGTAGTCGGCGCTGGTGACCCGGACCGTCGTCATGTTCAGATGGCCGCTGGTCGGATAGGTCTTGTGCCCCGAGATCTGCAGCACCGGCTCGCCGTCGTGGTCGCCCAGGGTGTTCACCGTCGGGCCCGGCGACATCTCCGCGTACGGGACCTTGATCAGCACACCCGCGCAGAGCAGCGCGATCAGCATGAGGGTGGAGGCGAGCATCGTCGCGGTGCGGCGTGGCATGGAACGACAGTACGGGACGGTCCTGTGAGCGCACCCCCGGGGCCGGTCCGTCCGGGCTGGGGCCGGTCCGTACGAGCTGGGGCCAGCCTGTACGGGCGGGGCGGCTACGTAGGGTCGGGGCCGGGGATCAGGCGGCGTCGGTGCCCGAAGGGGTCTTCTCCAGAGCGGCCGAGTGGGTCTTCTCCATGGCCCTGCGGAACGCCGCGTAGCCGTTCAGCTCGGTGTTGTCACCGGTCTTGCCGCTGGCGCGGTTCCGGTTGGCCAGGACGGCCCACAGACCGGCACCAACCGCCGCCAGCAGCGGAATCAGCAACCAGGCAAGCGACGCCATGTCGACCTCCCGACCCCTTGAGCGACAACGTGAGCGACAGCGAACTGACTGATCAGCAGATTAACCATCCGCTGCGACAACGCTCACGGCAGGGGGGCGGTTACGCAACCGGAGGCCCCGCGGGGCCCCGGCCGTGACGCCCTGACGTGCCCCGACGCGCCCTAGCAGGCGCCGACCCACTCCTGTCTGCCGTCGGAGAACGTCTGGTGCTTCCAGATCGGCACCTCGTGCTTCAGGTCGTCGATCAGCTTGCGGCAGGCCGCGAAGGCCTCCGCCCGGTGCGCGCAGGAGACGGCGACGACGACGGCGAGGTCGCCCACGGCCAGGTCACCGACGCGGTGCACGGCGGCGAGGGCGCGCACCGGGAACTCGGCGACGACCTTCTCGGCCACCCGGCGCAGCTCGGCCTCGGCGCTGGGGTGGCTGGAGTACGCCAGCGCGTCGACATCCGCGCCGCCGTCGTGGTCCCGCACGGTCCCGACGAACAGCGCCGTGCCGCCCGCGGCGTCGTCCCCCACGGCCTTGAAGACCTCGTCGAGCGACAGCGGCGTCTCCCGGATGCCGAGCAGCCGGATCGGGTCGTCAGCCGCCAGCTCACCGGGGTGATCCTTCGCATTGCGTGCCATGCGGCCATGGTGCCGTACGGCACTGACAACGAGGAATCCCCTGATCCCCCGGCACGCGGGGGACGAACTTGGAGTTCCCTACGGAACCCGCCGACCGTGTGTCCCGTCCGTGCTGCTCCGTCCTGGCCGTGCTGCTCCGTCCTGGCCGTGCCGCCCCCGCTGTGGGCACCCTCCAGGAGACGCCCGCCCCTCGGCGCCGGACAGGAGTCCCGGAGACGCCCGCCCCCGGAGCCCGGGGGCACTACAGCCTGCGCCGAGCCTTCCGCGCCCGGCGGACCAGCGCGGCCGTACCCAACAGGGCGACGGTCGCCCCGGCGGCCCCCGCCGCCGTCGCGTCCTTGCGCCCCAGCCGCCGCCCCGCGACCGTCTTGCGCCCGGAGACCTCCTCCAGCAGCTCCGCGAGCACCTCCTCGTTGGTCCACCGCGGCCGCCACCCGGCGTCGTGCAGTCGGCTCACACTGACCACCCAGGGGTACATGGTGTACGCCAGGTCCCCGGCCGGAGACGGCGTGAGGCCGATGCGGTGCAGCCGCGCGGCGGCGCCCAGGGCCACCGCGGACGGCAGCTCCATGCGCCGGATGCCGCTCAGTTCCTCGACCTCCTCCTGCTCCAGCCAGCCGTCGCACCCCACGGCCAGCTCCCCGTCGACCCGCTCCAGGACGGCGTACTCCAGGGCGCTGCACAGGTCGTCGACGTGGCAGAACTGCCAGGCGGGCCGGGACCCGGCGACCACCAGGAGCCGGGGCGACTCGAAGTACCGGGTGAGCGCGGTGTCGGTGCCGCCCACGAGGATGGCGGGCCGCACCACGGTGACGTTCAGGCCGGGGTGCGCCCGGGGCGCGCGCCGGGCGAGCCGCTCGATCTCCAGGAGGTCGCCGACGCCCGTGGCCTCCGCGGTGGCGCGCAGTTCGGCGTCTTCGGAGAGGGGCAGTTCGTTGTCGGCCAGCGCTCCGTAGACCATGGCCGAGGTGCACAGGACGACGCGGTGCACGCCCGCCGCGGCGGCCGCGGTCAGGACGGTCTGGGTGCCGCGTACGTTGTACGCGGTGCGGGCGGCGGCGTCGGTCTCCAGGTCCAGGTCGAGCGCGAGGTGCACCACGACGTCGACGCCGCGCAGCTTCTCGGCGATGGCCGGGTCCCGCACGTCCAGGACGTGCCACTGGGCCTGCGCGCAGTCCCCCGGCGCTCGTCGATCGCCACGACCTGCTTGACCGCGTCGGACGCGGCCAGGCGCTCGGTCAGGCGCGCCCCCACGCCCGCCGCCGCGCCGGTGACGGCGACGACGGGCCCGCGCACGGGCGACGGCGCGGCCTCGCGCAGCGGCGCCGGGGCGGTCCGCTCGTCGGGCGGCGTCCTGCCTGAGGGGTTTCGCGCTGCGCGAACCTGCGGATCTGGGGAACTCACCGGGCGTCTCCAGCGGTTGTCTTCAGTACGTACGTGAATGACGCGTACGTACCAGGTGGCATCCATCCTGCCGCAGCCCTCCGGGCGGCGAAGCACCGAGGCCCGATCGCGCCGGGGTGTCTAGGCTGGGAGGTGTTGTCGGGCAGCCGCCGCCGGACCCAGATCCGGTGGCCTTACGAGCCGAGGAAACCCGTGAGTGACACCCCATTCGGATTCGGCCTTCCGCCGGAGGAGCCGGAGAACGGCGACGAGGGCAAGAAGAAGGACACCCCCGGAGGGGGCCAGGGTTCCGGCGGCCCTGGGAACCCGTTCGGTTTCGGCCTGCCCGGAATGGGCGGCCCGGGCGGTGCGGAGAACCCGTTCGCGGCCATGTTCGGTTCGATGAACCCCACGGACCTGGGCGCCGCCTTCCAGCAGCTCGGCCAGATGCTGTCGTACGAGGGCGGGCCGGTGAACTGGGACATGGCCAAGGACATCGCCCGCCAGACGGTCTCCCAGGGCACCGCGGACGGCACCAAGGACGAGAGCGTCGGCCCCGCCGACCGCACCGCCGTGGAGGAGGCCGTCCGCCTGGCCGACCTGTGGCTGGATGACGCCACGTCCCTGCCGTCCGGCTCCGGCACGGCCGTGGCCTGGAGCCGCGCCGAGTGGGTCGAGGCGACCCTCCCGGCCTGGCGGGAGCTGGTCGACCCGGTCGCCGAGCGCGTGGGCGCCGCCATGGGGGACGTCCTGCCCGAGGAGATGCAGGCCATGGCGGGCCCGCTGATCGGCATGATGCGCTCCATGGGCGGCGCCATGTTCGGCCAGCAGATCGGCCAGGCCGTGGGCGTCCTCGCGGGCGAGGTCGTGGGCTCCACGGACATCGGCCTGCCCCTCGGCCCGTCCGGCAAGGCCGCCCTGCTCCCGGTGAACGTGTCCGCCTTCGGCAAGGACCTGAGCGTCCCCATGGAGGAGGTGCGGCTCTATCTGGCGCTGCGCGAGGCGGCCCACCAGCGGCTCTTCGCCCACGTGCCGTGGCTGCGCTCGCACCTGTTCGGCGCGGTCGAGGGCTATGCCCGCGGCATCAAGGTCGACACCTCCAAGCTGGAGGACGTCGTCGGCCAGTTCGACCCGCAGAATCCGGAGCAGCTCCAGGACGCCCTCCAGCAGGGCATGTTCCAGCCGGAGGACTCCCCCGAGCAGAAGGCCGCCCTGGCCCGCCTGGAGACGGCGCTCGCGCTCGTCGAGGGCTGGGTGGACGCGGTGGTGCACGCCGCGGCGAAGCCCCGCCTGTCGGCGGCCGACGCGCTGCGCGAGACCCTGCGCCGCCGCCGCGCCACGGGCGGCCCCGCCGAGCAGACGTTCGCGACGCTCATCGGCCTGGAGCTGCGCCCGCGCCGCCTGCGGGACGCCTCGCGCCTGTGGGCCTCCCTGACGGACGCGCGTGGCGTCGACGGCCGCGACGGCCTGTGGGCGCACCCGGACATGCTCCCGACGGCCACCGACCTGGACGACCCGGACGGCTTCGTGCACCGCGAGCAGCTGGACTTCTCCGAGCTGGACAAGATGCTCGGCGAGGCCGCGGACGGCGCCGCCTCCTCCGGCAAGCCTGACCTCTCCAAGGGCGAGGATTCCAAGGGCGGCGAGGGCTCCAAGGGCGACGACGCCGCTCCGGGTGACGGCGAGGACGACGGCGCGAAGTGAGCCTGCACGACGACGCGGTCCTCACGCTGAAGGCGTACGAGGACCAGGACGAGCTGCGCCAGTACTACCTGGACCACCTGGCGGCCCACCCCGAGGACGGCCTGTGGAAGTCCTGCACGGACGGGCACGTGACGGCCAGCGCCCTGGTGGTCGACCCGTCGCGGGGGCGCGTACTGCTGACGCTGCACCGGAAGCTGCGGATGTGGCTCCAGATGGGCGGCCACTGCGAGCCGGGCGACGCGACGCTCGCCGCCGCCGCGCTGCGCGAAGCCACGGAGGAGTCCGGCGTCCCGGGCCTGACGCTGCTGCCGGGCGGCCCGGTGCGCCTGGACCGGCACCCGATCCCGGGCCCCTGCACCCAGCACCTGGACGTGCAGTTCGCCGCGCTCGCCCCCGCCGACGCGACCGCGGCGATCAGCGACGAGTCGCTCGACCTGCGCTGGTTCGCGTACGACGAGGTGGCGGACGTGGCTGACACGTCCGTCGTCCGCCTTATGGAGGGCACGCGGGCACGCCTCCAGGTGTGACGCCACACCCCTCACGCGGGGGGCGACATGCGGAGATGTGTAAGGGGCGGTCGCCAGGGCGACCGCCCCTTACACATGGTGCGCACATGGTTCTGCTGGAGGTCAGTTCCAGACGTTGCCCTGGTTCTGCCCCCGCGCGCCCTGCTGCCCCATGCCGAACTGGGCGGCCACGCCCTGCCCGATGGCGGCGTGCTGCGGCGGCAGCATCTCGCTGGGCTGGACGAGCGCGTACCCCTGGCCCATGAAGCTGAGCTCCCAGCCCTCACCGGTGTTGCCGCGCCGCCGCCATACGCCCGAGGAATGCGTCTGCGCCTGCATCTGCACCCTGAGGCCGGTGGACCAGGCGACGATCGCGTCCGCGTCGGCGTTCACATAGCGGTCCGGGGTGACCTGGAGCATCAGCGGCTGGCCCGACGTCATCAGGGCGACCTTGCCGCGCCCGGTGATGTTGAGCTGGTACTTGCCGGACCCGGAGATGCCGTACTGGCTGTCCACCGCGATCACCTGGTGGGACAGCGACGAGTCCATGGCGAGGACGTAGGCGCTGTCGACGGTCAGGCCGTCCTGGTCGACGTCCACGATGTGGATGTACTGCGCGAGGTTGGCGAAGTAGACGGCGCCCTGGCCGTGGCAGCGCATCAGGTCCAGGCCCTCGCCCGTGTGCGCGCGGGCGCGCCGCTGACCGCCGCTCTGGTACTCGGCGTCGAACTCGACGAGCCCCTGGTAGGCGACCATCGAGCCCTTGCGGGCCAGCACGTCGTCGTGGCCCTCCAAGGCGACCCGCAGCAGCTGCGGGTTCTGCACGGTGTAGCGCTCCTGGGACTGCTGCTCGGCGTGCGCGAAAAGCGAGCTCTGCATGGTGTGTTGCTCCCCCTCAGCTCCGGATCCGGAGGCGGTCGGTGCTGTCCTCACTGGGCTGTACGACGACGATGCCCTCTCCGGAGAAGCCCATCTGGTAGGCCTCGCCGCTGCCGCGCCCGATGAGCGACCCGGCCTTGAAGCTCCGCTTGCCCTTCACCTTCAGGTTGGGCGACCAGGCGATCAGGGCGTCCGGGTCCACGTACGTCTCGTCCTCGCCGCGGCCGCAGTCGACCACGATCGGCGTGCCCCGCGAGGTCAGCGCCACCCAGCCCTGACCGGAGATCCTGACGTTCCACAGGCCCTGCCCCGCGAACTTCGCGAGGCCCTTGACCCGTTCGACGCCCCACTGGAGGCTCGCGTCGAAGGCGAGCAGGTTGGTGCCGTTCACCGAGAGTGCGTCGCCCGCCAGGTTGATGACGACGACGTCCGCTCCGTAGTCGGCGAGGTAGAGCAGGCCGTCTCCGGAGCACTTCATCAACGGGGCGCCCTCGCCGGTCATCCATTCGCGGGCGACCTGGCGGACGGCGGGCGGGTTGGGCTCGTACTGCACGAACCCTTCGTAGGCGACCATCGAGCCCACGCGGGCGAGGAGGTCGTGTCCGGTCTGCATGGCGACCTTGACCATGTGGTGGCCGTGGTTCTCCATGCGGGCGGCCACCGGGGCCGGGGCGTAGCCCGCGAGCTGCTGCTGGTTCATGACGGGCTCCCTCAGACCTCGTACGGCTGGACGACGATGAAATTGCCGGGCGCGCCACGGAACTGGAGGTTCACGCTCTCCCCCGTGGAACCCGCGGAGGCGTTGCCGCGCAGCCGGACCTGGCTGGACACGATCGCCTGGGCGGCGGCGGACCACGCGACCACGGCGTGGCAGTCGGCGAAGGTCGTCGGCGTCACCGGCAGCACGACGGGCATGCCGTGGGTCTTCACGACGACGGTGCCCGCTCCCTGGAACTGCATGACGAACAGCGCGCCCCCGGGGATGCCGTGCCCCTCGATGCGGCGCACCTCGTACTGGAGCGACTCATCGAAGGCGAGGACGTTCTCCGCGGAGACGCAGATGGCGTCGCCCTGGAGCTCGATGGGGTGCAGATGCGTGCCCTGCTCGGCGAGGAAGACCTGGCCGCGCCCGGTGCAGCGCATCAGCTGCATCTCCTGGCCAGTGGCGTTGCCCACGATGCGGCCCGCGAAGCCCGCGCCCTTGTAGCTGAACTCGACCTTGCCCTGGTAGAGCACCATGCTGCCCTGGCGGGCGAGGACGGGCTGGCCGCCGACGTTCAAGTCGATGCGGACCAGCTTCTCGTTCTGCTGCGTCCAGCGCTGGCCGGTCCCGGCCTCGCGGTACTTCTGGAGCGCGGCGGCCACTCCGGCGCCCTGGGGCGCGGCCTGCGGGACGCCCGGGGCGCCCTGGCCGAACGGGGCGGGTGCCTGACCGGGGATCGGCGCCTGGGGCTGCTGGCCGTACCCGGGCGGCTGGGGCGCGGCGGGCTGGCCGTACCCCGGTGCCTGGGGCTGCTGGCCGTATCCAGGGGGCTGCGGCTGCTGGCCGTACCCGGGCGGCGGGGCCGCCGAGGGCTGCTGGCCGTAGCCCGGCGGGAGCGGCGCGGAGGGCTGCTGCCCCGGCGTCTGGCCGAACTGCTGGGGCTGGCCGGGCTGGCCGTAGGGCTGGCCCTGCGGCTGCGCGCCCGGCTGGCCGTACGGGTCGGCCTGCGGGGGCGGCACGGGGGCGCCGGGCGGGCTCGCGGGCTGGTGCGGCGGTTGGTTCAGGGGGGCCACGACGGTCTGCGCGGAGTGCACCGCCGGGGCGGCGGGCGGCGGCGGGGTGGCGCTCTGCGGGGGCGCGGGCTGCTGCGGGGCGGGGGCCGGGGCCGGGGCCGGAGGAGTGGGGGCCGCGGGCGCGGGCGCGGCGGGGGCGGGCGCCGCGGGGACCGGGGCGGCTGCGGCGGGGGCGGCGAACGCGGGGGGCGCCGAGGCGTCCGCCGGGGGCGCGAAGCCGGGCGCGGACGCCTGCGCCGGGGGCGCCGCGGCGGGCTCGTCGTCCGCGACCTCCCCGCCGAAGTTCCTGAGCAGCGCGTCGAGGCCGCCGTCGAAGCCCTGCCCGACCGCGGCGAAGCGCCACACGTCCTTCAGGTAGAAGTCGCCCAGCATCAGGGCGCGCTCGGTGGAGAACTCCGCGCCGCTGAACGCGTACCGGGCCACCTCCTCGCCGCCCGCCACGATCCGGATGTAGCCCGACGTGATCTGCGACATCTGCCCGGCGCCGTCGATCGCGGCTGTGAACGACAGCTTCTGGATCTGCGGCGGGATGCGGTCCAGCGTGACGCGGAAGGACTCGTTGTCGCCCGCCTGCGCCCCCAGGAGCTGAAGCGACTCCTCCGGGGACTTCGGCTGGTTGTAGAAGATGAAGTAGCGGTCGTCCGAGAGCCGCTCGCTCGCGTCCAGGCCGAAGCAACTGATGTCGAAGGTCAGCCCGGGGGCAGCGATGTGCACGCCGACGTACAGATCGGTCCCGGCCGTGAGGTCACTGATCTTGGCCTTGTGGCCGCGTTGGAATTCCCTGGCCATGCGTTACGACCGTCCCCCATCCCGATGGTGAATGCGTCGCGCCAGGCTAACCGCAAAGTCCGACAACGGACGAAGCCGGTACAGACCCGGTACACAACCGGCGCACGCGCCCCCGCGCCCGCCGGGGCGGCCCCGCCCCGGCCCGGCCGCGGGGCCCGCGGCTCACTCCTCGCGGGCCGCGGGCAGATGCGGCAGCCGCTCGGCGGCCACCACCCCTTCGAGATAGCCCCGGGCGCGCTCCGTACGCGGATACGCCTCCAGCAGCCGCCAGAAGCGGGGCCCGTGACCGGGGACCAGAAGGTGGGCCAGCTCGTGGACGAGGACGTAGTCCACCACGTACTCCGGCATGCCCTGCAACCGGTGCGACAGGCGGATGCTGCCCTCCGACGGCGTGCACGACCCCCAACGGGTGTTCTGGTTCGTGACCCAGCGCACGGAGGACGGCCGCGCCCGGCCGTCGAAGAACTGCTCCGAGAGGCGGCTCGCCCGCTCGGCCAGCTCACTGTCGCCGAGGACCCGCTTGCTCTCCTGCGCCGCCAGCTTGTCGAGCATCACGTTCACCCAGCGGCGCTCCTCCGCCTCGGACATGCGGGCGGGGATGAGGACGACGGTGCGGTCGCCCTCCCGGTACGCCGAGACCGTCCTGCGCCGACGGGCGCTCCGCCGCACTTCGACCGGGCTCGCCGCCGTACCGGCCGAGGGCGGGCCGGTCGCGGTGCGCTGTGGACTTCCGGCGCGGTGCAGTGGGGTCTCCCCAGTGAAGCCCGGGGACGAGTCGGCGGGCACGCCTTGACGTTACCCGCTTGGCATAGGGGAAGTCCCGCCTCCGGGACGGTTCGGCGGGGATCCACCCCCCGGGCAGCCGCCGAGGCGGATTAGTACGACAAGTACTCGACGCCTGTGGATAACGCGACGCAGGCGTCGGCCGGACCGGGCATGCTCGGAATCGATCGAGCTGGCCGGGCTGACCGGACGCCGACGGGCCCGCCGTGCGGGCGGCCGTGTACGCAGCCTTGCAGGCGGCCGTGCGGGCGGCCGTGCGGGCAGCCTTGCGGGGCGGCCATGTGAGCAGCCGTGCGGGCAGTCCCGCGCACGGCAATCGGCCAGCACGACCAGGGGACAAGCCCGCTCGCACCCGGGCGGGCACGACACGGGGGGGCGACCATGCATCCGATTCTCAAGCCCACGCTGCGCCGCGGCTGGCGCGACCTGAACACCGTGCAGTTCGGAGTGGCGCCCGCGCACGCCCGGGTGCTCGCCCCGGTCGACACGGCGACGGGCAGCTTCCTCACCCTCCTCGACGGCACCCGCGGACTGCCGCTGCTGCGTGCGGAGGGCCGCAGGATGGGCCTGCCGGACGGGCATGTGGACGGGCTGCTGCGCCGCCTCGCCGACGCCGGGCTGCTCGACGACGCCACCGGCGGCGGCCCGGCGGCCGACGCCCTGCGGACCCGCGCGGACACCCTGGACCGGCTGCGCCCCGACCTCGCCGCCCTGTCGACGGTGATGCCCCAGCCGTCCGACGGCATCCGCAAGGTGGCCGCCCGCCGGGCCACACGCGTGCGGGTGCGGGGCACCGGCCGGGTGGGGGCCCTGGTCGCCTCGGTCCTGTCCGGGGCCGGGATCGGGCAGGTCGACGTGATGGACGGGGGCTGCGTCGAGCCGTGGGACGTCGCCCCGGGCGGGCTGCCCGCCGAGTCCGTCGGGCAGCGCAGGGACGCCGCCGCGCGCCGGGCCGTGCGTCGGGCGGCGCCGGGCCGACCGCCGCGCCACCCCGAGGGCGGGCAGGACGGCGAACGCCCTCTGTCCCTGGTCGTCCTCACCCCGCGCGACGGCCTCGACGCCTTCGCCCCGGCGCCCGCCACCGCCGAGCAGTTCGTCGCCGCCGGGACGCCCCATCTGTACGCGGGCGTGATCGAGGGCACCGGAGTGGTGGGCCCGCTGGTCCTGCCGGGAGTGACGGCCTGCGCGGGCTGCCTCGCCCTGCACCAGTCGGACGAGGACGCGGCCTGGCCCCGCATGCTGGCGCAGTGGCACTCGGGTCGCCAGCGCCATGTGCCCGCCTGTGACCTGGCCCTGTCGACCACGGTGGCGGGGCTCGCCGCGGCGCACGCCCTGGCCTTCCTCGACGGCGCCGAACCGGCCCTGACGGACACCCGCTGGCTGACGTCCACGCCCGGATACCAGTGGCGGACGCAGCGCACGCCCGCCCACCCGCGGTGCCCTTGTCGGGCGAATGAGCAACGAAAGGGGGAGCGGACCTCCGTGGATCAAGTGCCGCACGAGACAATGTCCGGGTAACCGCCTGACAAGGCGCGGCTGCCTGGGACTTGGAGGGGCGCATGTCTGATCTTCCCCGGAAGGCGGTCACCCGTACCGCCAAACTGGCCGCGCTGCCGCTCGGCATCGCGGGCCGCGCGACCTGGGGGCTCGGCAAACGGATCGGGGGCAAGTCGGCGGAACTCGTCGGACGCGAGTTGCAACAGCGCACGGCGGAGCAGCTGTTCAAGGTGCTGGGCGAGTTGAAGGGCGGCGCCATGAAGTTCGGGCAGGCGCTGTCCGTCTTCGAGTCGGCGCTCCCGGAGGAGGTCGCGGGGCCCTATCGCGCCGCGCTGACGAAGCTCCAGGAGGCGGCGCCGCCGATGCCGACCAGCACCGTGCACGCGGTGCTGGCGGAGCGGCTCGGCGCCGACTGGCGCGAGTTGTTCCTGGAGTTCGAGGACAAGCCCGCGGCGGCGGCGTCGATCGGCCAGGTGCACCGGGCTGTGTGGCAGGACGGGCGCGACGTGGCGGTGAAGGTCCAGTACCCGGGCGCGGGCGAGGCGCTGCTTTCGGACCTGAACCAACTGGGCCGCTTCGCCCGGGTCCTGGGGCCGCTGATCCCGGGCATGGACATCAAGCCCCTCATCGCGGAGCTGCGCGACCGCGTCTCCGAGGAGTTGGACTACGGCCTGGAGGCCCAGGCCCAGCGCGAGCACGCCCGGGAGTTCGCGGACGACCCGGACGTGGTGGTCCCCGACGTGGTGCACCAGTGCGACCAGGTCCTGGTCACGGAGTGGATCGACGGGGTGCCGCTGTCGGAGGTGATCGCCGACGGCACCCAGGAGCAGCGGGACCGGGCCGGTCAGCTCCTGACGCGGTTCCTGTTCTCCGGCCCGGCCCGCACGGGCCTGCTGCACGCGGACCCGCACCCGGGCAACTTCCGGCTGCTGCCCGGCGCCCCCGGAGAGTCCGGCGAGCCCGGGGACATGGACACCTGGCGGCTCGGCGTCCTGGACTTCGGCACGGTGGACCGGCTGCCCGGCGGGCTGCCCCCGACCATCGGCCACGCACTGCGCATGACCGTGGAGGGCGAGGCCGACGCGGTGTACGACATGCTCTGCGAGGAGGGCTTCGTCAAGGAGTCCGTCGAGCTGGAGCCGGAGGCGGTGCTCGACTATCTGCTGCCGATCATCGAGCCCGCGCTGGCGGAGGAGTTCACCTTCGCGCGGGGCTGGATGCGCAGCCAGGCGGCGCGGGTGGCCGACCCCCGCTCCCCCGCCTACCAGTTGGGCAAGCGGCTGAACCTGCCGCCGTCGTACCTCCTGATCCACCGCGTGACGCTCAGCACGATCGGTGTCCTGTGCCAGTTGGGCGCGACCGTGCGCATGCGGGCCGAGATGGAGGCGTGGGTGCCCGGATTCCTGCCGGAGGAGGAGGCGGCGGACGGCGGCGTCGAGGACGAGGGGGCACAGGACGAGGCGCTGGGGGCGGCGGAAGCGTAGCCGGGTGAGCGGCGGGGCTCACCACCAGGCCGAGTCGAGGCGGCCCTCGATCGCGCGGATGTTGTCGCGCGCGCAGGTGTCGCAGAAGTAGCGGCGGACGCCGTTCTCGACGGAGCAGGTCCAGGTGGGGGGCTGGCCGTCGGCGACGGCGCCGCAGCAGGAGCACACGAGGTTCCCATCGCTCCCGGCGTTCTCGGCGTCCGTGGGGGCCGCGGCGTCCGCGGGTGGGGAAGACTGCTGGTCCACCCGGTGACCTTATCGTCGTCGCCGGACGATCGGCGGGCACAACGCACCGCGGGGGCCGGTCCGTTCGGACCGGCCCCCGCGGGGTGTCGTCGGGAAGCTCATCGGGAGCTTCCCTACTGCGTGGGTCGTGCGTCGCCGTCGGCCGCGCCGTTCGGCTACTGCATGACCGCCATCGCCAGGGCGCGGCGGGCACGGAGCGACGCGCGCTCGGCGCGGCGCTGCATGCGGCGGGCCGCGATCAGGCGGAGGGCCGGGCGCTCCTGCTCGGCCTCACGCAGACGCTCGTGCATATGCGCACGGGCCAGGGCTTCTGGGATGAGTTGCATTTCTCGGGTCCTGTTCTGGCGCGAGCGGGTCACGCCGTTCGTGGTGAAGTCCGGGGTCGCGAAGCCGGTGGGTTCGCTGGTGGGTGCCTTCATCGGGGCCTGCTTCTTCGGGTCGTGCGTCATGGGTCGGTCGATCGTTCCGGCGGTGCTCATGCCACTACCGGGTTCTTCCGCGGACGGCCACGCGGCCGCTTGCGGGCTACGACCACTCCCTGGACGAACAGCTCGCCGCCCCAGACGCCCCAGGGCTCACGCCGCTCCTTGGCACCGGCCAGGCAGGCCTCCATGAGCGGGCAGGTCCGGCACAGGGACTTGGCGTACTCGACGTCCGCGGGCGACTCGGCGAAGAAGACCTCCGGGTCGTAGGCGCGGCAGGGGACGGGTACGCCGAGGTTCTCGATGGCGTCGTCGAGCGCGGTGAGCGCGGTGAGGGGGGTCAAGGTCGGGTCCTCCGTGGGTGCGGGCGGCGGCGTGGTCTCTGAAGGCGGTACGGACGGGGCGTGCGCTTCGAGTTGCACGGTGGTGTTCTTCCTCGTCTGGTCGTTCCGGCCTGGTCGGCCGGCTGGCGGCTGGTACCGGGTCGTGCTGTGACCCCTTCGCTCCGTCTCCCTGTTTCAGGGAAAACAGAAGGGCCGCGGATCCCGGGTGGGGTTCCGCGGCCCTGAAGGCGCCGGCCTGATCGAGATCAGGCTGGATCACTCCAGGGTTCGAGCCCACGGAAGGCCCACATCGTGTGGTGCTGCGTCGTCTGCTTCCGGAATCCGGCACCGGCTGCCGCGAAGGCATAGGCCTGCGCCTGTGCCGTCACTACTGCTGCCGGTGCCTTGGTCGGTCGCTCATTGCCCTCACGGATCGGCAGACCGGCGAGGGACAGGGAGGCACCAGGACGCACGGCGGCGCTGCCGACGGACAGACCGGTGCCCGGGTTCGAGAGGCCGAGCAGGCAGGAGGCGACGATCGAGCGATCGGCCAGTTTGGCGGTGCGGATGAAGCTCTTGTTGGTGCTGATCACTGGAATCGCCTCCTCTCGGCGTCTAGGGGACCGGCCGGAACCGGACCTGCGGACTATTAAGTACAGCACGGAACCAGGGCTTCGGAGAAGCCGCTGTTTCCGTGCTTAAGAACCTATGGGGATTGCTGGCGCATGCGCAAACTATTTTTTCGACGAGTTTGAATCAGTCGCTGTCGTCGTCTTCGGTAACGTCCTGACCTGCGCAGATGGCCAGGACGTCGGCGCCGAAGCGGCGGAGCTTGCGCAGGCCGACGCCGGGGATGCGGGCAAGCTCGCCCTCCTCCTCGGGCACGGCCTCAGCGATCGCGACCAGCGTCTTGTCCGTGAAGACGCAGAACGCGGGCTGCCCCATGCGTCCGGCCTGGACCGCCCGCCACTCCCGCAGCCGCTCGTACAGCCCCTCGTCCATGTCGGACGGGCAGTCGTCGCAGCGCATGAGCTTCATCTCACCCGCCTCGGTGAGCGTCCGCCCGCAGACCCGGCAGCGGGCCGGTGTGCGTCTGCTACGGCGGGCGACCGCGGCGCCGGGGCCGCCGACCGTGCCCGTGCCCCGCTCGATGCCTCCGGCGCCGCCCGCCGGGCGACGGCCCGCGGCCGCGCCGGAGCCGGGGCGCAGTCCGTCGAGGAACCGGGTCGCCCGGCGGTTGGGGCGGCCGCCCGGCGAGCGGGACACGGCCCAGGACAGGTGGAGGTGGACGCGGGCGCGGGTCACGCCCACATAGAGGAGGCGGCGCTCCTCCTCGACCTGCTCGTCGGTCTTGGCGTAGGCGATCGGCATCATGCCCTCGGCCAGGCCCACCAGGAACACGGCGTCCCACTCCAGGCCCTTCGCGGCGTGCAGGGACGCCAGGGTGACGCCCTGGACGGTCGGGGCGTGCTGGGCGGCGGCGCGCTCGTCCAGCTCGGCGACCAGGTCGGCGAGGGTGGCCTCGGGGCGGGCCCGGGCGAAGTCCTCGGCGAGGCGCACCAGGGCGGCCAGGGACTCCCAGCGCTCGCGGACGGCGCCGGAGCCCGCGGGGGCTCGGTCGTCCAGCCCTTGGTGGAAAGGACGGCTCTGACCTGTGAGGGCAGGTCGACCACGTCGTCCAGGAGGGAGTCGTTGGCGCCGAAGCGGGCGGCGCCGCGCAGGGCGGCTCCGGCCTCGCGCACCTCGGTGCGCTCGAAGAAGCGCTCGGCGCCGCGGAGCTGGTAGGGGATGCCCGCGTCGGCCAGGGCCTGTTCGTAGAGCTCCGACTGGGAGTTCGTACGGAACAGGACGGCGATCTCGCTGGCCGGGACGCCCTCGGCGAGCAGGGCGCGGATGCGGTGGGCGGTGCCTTCGGCTTCGGCGGGCTCGTCGGCGTACTCCGTGTAGACCGGCTCGGCGCCGGGGTCGCGCTGGGAGACGAGCTGGAGGCGGTGGTCGGCGGCGCGGCCGCTGGCCTGGGCGAGCAGGCCGTTGGCGAGGTGGACGACCTGGGGGGTGGAGCGGTAGTCGCGGACGAGCTTGACGACCGTGGCGCCCGGGTGGCGGGTGCGGAAGTCCAGGAGGTGGTCGGGGGTGGCGCCGGTGAAGGAGTAGATCGTCTGGCTGGCGTCGCCGACCACGCACAGGGTGTCGCGGTCGCCGAGCCACAGCTCCAGGAGGCGCTGCTGGAGGGGGCTGACGTCCTGGTACTCGTCGACCACGAAGTGCTGGTACTGGGAACGGACCTGCTCGGCGATGTCGTGGCGGTCCTGAAGGATGCCGACGGCGAGCAGCAGCACGTCCTCGAAGTCGATGACGGAGCGGTCGCGCTTGAGGTCCTCGTACGCGGCGTAGAGCTGGGAGATCTCGGCGGGGTCGCGGGGGGCTTCGCGGCCCGCCTTGGCGGCCGCGGCGGCGTAGTCCGCGGGGACGGTCTGGGTGACCTTGGACCACTCGATCTCGCCGGTGACATCGCGCAGCTCGTTCCGGTCGAGGCGGACGCGGCAGGCGGCCGCGGCGTCGGCGACGAGCTGGATCTTGCGCTCGACGAGGCGGGGCAGCGGGCCGCCGACGGCCTTCGGCCAGAAGTACTGGAGCTGGCGCAGGGCCGCCGAGTGGAACGTGCGCGCCTGGACGCCGTGGGCGCCGAGCTGGCGCAGGCGGCCGCGCATCTCGCCCGCGGCGCGGTTGGTGAAGGTGACGGCGAGCACGCTGGCGGGCGGGAGGATGCCCGCGCGGACCCCGTAGGCGATCCGGTGCGTGATGGCGCGGGTCTTGCCCGTGCCCGCGCCCGCGAGCACGCAGACCGGTCCGTGCAGGGCCGTGGCGACCTCGCGCTGCTCCGGGTCGAGCCCGTCGAGCACCGCGTCGGCCGAGTCAGGGGCCTGCGGGAACAGGGTGGAGTGCGTTGCTGCTGTCACCCCGCCATGCTGCCAGGTCTGGCGAGGCGGGTGAGCCGGTTGTCCACAGGGGAGCAGCGTTAGTCGTACTAATGCGGGAATGGTGGCCAGGTCACGTACGTTCGTGTCAGTGCGAGGACGCACCCCGAGCCGCGAAGGAGCACGAGAGACATGCCGGGCACCGTGACGATGTACAGCACCACGTGGTGCGGCTACTGCCGCAGGCTGAAGAGCCAGATGGACCGCGAGGGCATCGCGTACAACGAGATCAACATCGAGCAGGACCCGGAGTCCGCGGCCTTCGTCGAGAAGGCGAACGGCGGGAACCAGACGGTGCCCACGGTCCTCGTGGTCTCCGAGGCCGGTACGGAGTCGGTGATGACGAACCCGTCGCTGGCCCAGGTCAAGCAGGCCATGGCCGCCTGAGCCACGCCCACGGCACGCGGGCCCCCGGCACCGGCCGGGGGCTTCGTCGTGCCCGGGGGTGCCCGGGGTGCCCGGGACACCCGGGCCGTCCCGGAGCCCCGGGGTCAGGCGGGCGTGCCGGGCTTCGGCAGCGGCTCGCCGTACCACAGCTCGATCAGGCGGGCCGCGATGGAGATGCCGAAGGGCGGCAGCACCTCTCCGGAGGCGAAGGCCGCCCGGAGGTCGTCGCGGGAGAACCAGCGCGCCTCGTGGATCTCCTCGCCGTCCACGTTGATCTCCGACGACGTGGCCCGCGCCATGAAGCCGAGCATCAGGCTGGACGGGAAGGGCCAGGGCTGGCTGGCGACGTACTCCACGTCGCCGACGGTGACGCCCGCCTCCTCCCAGACCTCGCGGCGCACGGACTGCTCGATGGACTCCCCCGGCTCCACGAAGCCCGCGAGGGTCGAGAAGCGGCCCTCGGGCCAGTGCACCTGGCGGCCGAGGAGCGCGCGGTCCTTCTCGTCCGTCACGAGCATGATCACGGCCGGGTCGGTGCGCGGGTAGTGCTCGGCGCCGCAGGCCTGGCAGCGGCGGATGTGCCCGGCGGCCGCGATGACGGTGCGCTCGCCGCAGCGCGAGCAGAAGCGGTGCATGCGCTGCCAGTTCTCCAGGGCGACGGCGTGCACCATGAGGCCCGCGTCGCGCGGCGACAGGAGCAGGCCCGCCTCGCGCAGCCCGGCGGCGCGGGCGGAGGCGTCCATGCGGCCGGGGAGGCTGTCCTTCTGGAGCGCGAAGTAGCTCACGCCGTCCTCGTCGGTGCCCAGGAAGTAGCGGTGGGCCTCCGTGAGGGGCGCTTCGAAGGTGGGGGTCATCACCAGTTCGGTGCGGCCGTCGGGCGTCTCGTCGATGAGGACCTGGCCGCCGGAGACCACGAAGACCCGTGTCGTGGGGTGGCTCCACGCGGCGGCGAGCCAGGCCTCGTCGAGACGGTGGTGGGCCGCGCGGTCGATGCCGCTCGGCGCGGTGAGCGAGACGGGACGGTCAGCGGCGCGGTCGGTCCAGGTGGTCACTGGTGCTTCCAACTCCCCCGGTGGAATGGGTGGTTCGGTGAGCGTGGGTGCGGCTAGCGGGTCGGTTCGCGGCGTACGGGGCCCGGTGGGGCGGGCGGGGCGGCTCGGGGCCCTGCGGGGCGCGCGGGTGCGTTCAGTCTGCCTTCAGTCTGTGTCGCGCCAGTGCTCCGCGAGGTCGGTCCACAGGTAGGCGGTGGTCTCGGCGCCCTTGAGGAGCAGGTCAAGATCGACCTTCTCGTTCGGGGCGTGCCAGCCGTCCGACGGGATGGAGACGCCGAGGAACAGCACGGGCGCCTTCAGGACGTCCTGGAGGTCGGCCGCCGGGCCCGAGCCGCCCTCGCGGGTGAAGCGGACCTCCTGCTCGAAGGCGCGGCCCATGGCGCGGGCGACGGACTGGAGCGCGGGGTGGTCGAGCGGGGTCAGACAGGGGCGCGTCGGGGCGCCGAAGGTGATGGTGTGGCGGATTCCGGCGGGGACCTGGTCGGCCACCCACGCGCGGACGGAGGCCTCGATCCGGTCCGGGTCCTGGCCCGCGACCAGCCGGAACGAGAGCTTCAGCATGGCGCTCGCCGGGATGATCGTCTTGCCGCCCGCGCCCTGGTAGCCGCCGCCGATGCCGTTGACCTCGGCCGTCGGGCGGGCCCAGACCCGCTCCAGGGTGGTGTACCCCGCCTCTCCGTAGGGGGCGTACGAAGCGGCCGTGCGCAGCCACTCGGCCTCGTCGAAGGGCAGCTCCGCGAACAGCTCGCGCTCTCGGTCGGTGAGTTCGGTCACGCCTTCGTAGAAGCCGGGTATCGCCACGCGCGCGTGCTCGTCGTGCAGGGCGGCGACGAGGCGGCCCACGGCGGTGGCCGGGTTGGGCACGGCCCCTCCGAAGGAGCCGGAGTGGATGTCCTGGTCCGGCCCGCGCAGTTCGATCTCGCAGTCGGCGACGCCCCGCATGCCCGTGCAGACGGTGGGGGTGTCCCGGGACCACATGCCGGTGTCCGAGACGATGACGGCGTCGGCCGCGAGGCGCTCCCTGTGCTGCTCGACGAGGTCCCGGAAGTGCGGTGAGCCGGACTCCTCCTCGCCCTCGACGAGCAGCTTCAGGTGCACGGCCGGGGCGCCGCGGCCGGTCGCGGCGAGGTGGGCGCGCACGCCGAGTGTGTGGAAGAACACCTGCCCCTTGTCGTCGGCCGCGCCGCGCGCGTGCAGGCGGTCGCCGCGCACGACCGGCTCGAAGGGGTCGGTGTCCCAGCCGTCCTCGCGGGCGGCGGGCTGCACGTCGTGGTGGCCGTAGACCAGGACCGTGGGCGCTCCCGGGTCGTCGGACGGCCACTCGGCGAAGACGGCGGGGGCGCCCGGCGTCCGCCACACCTCGGCGGTGGGGAAGCCGGTCGCCTTCAGGTGCGCGGCGAGCCAGTCGGCGCTGCGGCGTACGTCGTCCGCGTGCTCGGGCTGCGCCGAGACGGACGGGATGCGCAGCCACTCGGCGAGGTCGTCGAGGAAGGCGGCGCGGTGGGCGTCGACGTACGCGCGCACGGCGCTGACGGCGCTGGCATCGGTGGCAGCGCTGCTGACGGGCTTGCTCATGCTCCTGAGCCTATCGGCCCACGGGGGTGCTCCGGCCGGGCGGCTGCTCGCCCCCGGGCCGGTGGGCGTCACCGTGGGCGCGGGCGCCGTCGCCTGCGCCCGCCGCGCCGTCCGCGGCGGCCGTGTCGTCCGCGTCACCCCGCAGGATCCGTTCGAGCGCCGCGCGGCCCGGCAGGTTCGCCGGGCGGACGACGTCGCCGCTGCGGACGTACAGGAAGGCGGCCGTGACCGACTCCAGGGGCACGCCCTGCTGCTCGGCCCAGGCCAGGCGGTAGACGGCGAGCTGGAGCGGGTCCCCCTGCTGGGTGCGGCCGGTCTTCCAGTCGACGATCTCGTACGCGACGCCGTCGCCGTCCGCGAGCCGGTAGACGGCGTCCATACGGCCCCTGATGACGCGGCCCGCGAGCGCCAGCTGGAAGGGTGCCTCGACGCGGTAGGGCGTGCGGTGGGCGTACTCCGTGCGCTCGAAGGCCTCCTTGAGCGCCTCCAGGTCCCGCTCGTCGGCGATCTCGGCCTCCCCGGGGCCGCCGCCGGGCAGTTCGTCCGGGTCGAGCATCGGCAGGCGCAGCTCTTCGAAGCGGGCCTCGATCCACGCGTGGAAGCGGGTGCCGCGGCGGGCCGCGGGCTGGGGCGGGCGCGGCATGGGGCGGGCCAGCTCCTGGGCGAGGCCGTCCGGGTCGGCGGCCAGGCGCAGCAGCTGCGAGGCGGTGAGCGTGGTCGGCAGGGGCACGTCCCGGACGCCTTCGCGGGCGCGCAGCAGCTCCTCGGTAAGGGCGTCCAGGTCGCGGTCCCAGGAGGCGAGGGTGCGGGTCTCCTCCGGAGTGAGGGCGGGGTGTTCCTCCGGGGTGCGGTGGGGCTCCTCTGGGGTGTGGTGGGGCTCCTCCCCCGGGGGGCGGTGGGGCGCGGGTGGTTGCGGCGCGCGGGCGTGCGGAACCGTCTCGTGCGCCGGGTCGTCCGGGCGCCGGACGCTCTCGGGGGCCAGGTCGTCCCGGCGGCGCGCGGGCTCGGGGTGCGGGTCGTCCCCGGGGTGCGCGTGCGCGTGGGCGGGGTCCGCCTCCGGAGCGGGGTGCGGCAGCCGCGGGCGCTGTGTGGTCCACGAGTCCCAGTCCCCCGGGTCTTCGCCGCTGGCCGCCTCGGGGTCGGCGTAGGGCTCGTCGTCGTCCGGCGGGGGCGGCCAGTCAGGGTGCTCAGCGTCGGCGTACGCGGCGGTGTCGTACGTCGCGGAGCCGTACGCCGGGGTGTCGTACGCCGGGGTGTCGTGCGCCGTGTTCGCGGGAGCCGCGGGGTGGGGCTCCTCGTGGGAGCGGGCGCCGGGTGCCGTGAGGCGGTCCAGGTGGGCCAGGACCGTGTCGGCGGCGGCGCGGCGGCGGGCCAGGGACTCGGGGTCGAGCGGCAGCGGCCAGGCGTGGTCGGCGGTCCTCTCGCGCAGCGCCGGGTTCTCCTCGCCGTCCTCCGGAGCGTCGGCCCAGGCCTCGATCTCGCCGTGTCCGGCGGCGCAGTGCTCGTACAGCGCCGTCAGGAAGTCCGAGGGGCCGCGGGGCTTCTTCTGGGTGGGGCCCCACCAGTGGCCGGAGCCGAGCAGGAGGCTGCGCGGGCGCGTGAACGTCACGTAGCCCAGGCGCAGCTCTTCGGTGCGCTGGTGCTCCTTCATGGCGGTCTGGAAGGCGCGCAGGCCCTTGGTGTCCCACTCCTCGACGTCGGGGAGCGTGTCCGCGTCGCCGCGCAGCGCGTGCGGGACGACCCGGGCCTGGGACGTCCACTTCTCGCGGCCCTGGGCGCTGGGGAAGGTGCCGGTGACCAGGCCGGGCACGGCGACGACGTCCCACTCCAGGCCCTTGGACTTGTGGGCGGTGAGCACCTTCACCGTGTTCTCGCCGCCCGGCAGGGCGTTGTCGAGGCCCTTCTCGTACTGCGCGGCGGTGCGCAGGAACCCGAGGAAGGCGAGGAGGGACGCGGAGGGGTCGTGGGCGGCGAAGGACGCGGCGACGTCCAGGAAGTTCGACAGGGTCTCGCGGCGGCGGGCGGCGAGGGCGTGCGGGGACGCGGCCAGCTCGACGTCGAGGCCGGTGACGGCGAGCACGCGGTGCAGGACGTCCATCAGCGGGTCGGCGAGCGAGCGGCGCAGGTCGCGCAGTTCCCTGGCGAGGTGCGCGAAGCGGACGCGCGCCTCCGCGGAGAACGGCAGACCGTCGTCTACGGAGGAGGCGTCGAGCGGCGTCTCCAGGAACGTGTCGAGCGCGTCGGCGAGCGATATCACCTCGGACGGGTCGACGCCCTCGACGGCTTCGGCGAGGCGCCGGTCGGGGTCCTCCGGAGCGTCGGTGGGGCCGTGCCGTACCAGGAGGCGGGCCCGGCGCCCCAGGAGGGCGAGGTCGCGGGGGCCGACGCGCCAGCGGGGGCCGCTGAGCAGGCGCACCAGGGAGGCGTTGGCGCCCGGGTCCTGGAGCACCTCGCAGACGGCGACGAGGTCGGCGACCTCGGGCAGGTGCAGCAGCCCGGAGAGGCCGACGACCTCGACCGGGACGTCGCGGGCGACGAGCGCGCCCTGGATCTCGGCGAAGTCCGTCGCCGTGCGGCACAGGACGGCGATCTCCCCGGGGGGCGTGCCGGTGCGCACGAGGTGGGCGAGGGAGTCGGCGATCCAGTCGATCTCCTCGCTGTGGGTGCGCAGCAGGGCGCAGCGCACCGTGCCGTCGCGCTCGGCACCGGGGGCGGGCCGCAGGGCTTCCACGCCCGTGTGCAGGGCGCGCAGGGGCGCCGCCAGGCCGTTGGCGAGGTCGAGGAGGCGGCCGCCGCTGCGGCGGTTCTCGCTGAGGGCGTAGCGCGCGGCGGGGCGGCCGTCGGCGTCCGCGAAGTGGTGCGGGAAGTCGTCCAGGTTGGCGACGGAGGCGCCGCGCCAGCCGTAGATGGCCTGGCAGGGGTCGCCGACCGCGGTCACGGGGTGGCCGGTGCCGCCTCCGAAGAGGCCCGCCAGGAGGATGCGCTGGGCCACCGACGTGTCCTGGTACTCGTCGAGGAGGACGACGCGGAACTCCTCGCGCAGGATGCGGCCGACCTCCGCGCGGGAGCGGGCGAGCGTCGCGGAGTGGGCGATCTGGTCGCCGAAGTCGAGCAGGTCGCGGGCGCGCTTCGCGTCCCGGTACCGCTCGACCAGCCCGGCCAGCTCGATGCGGGCCGCCGCCGTCTCGGGGACCTTGCGCAGGTCGGCGTTGGAGAGCTTGGCGCCCGCCAGGGTGCGCAGCAGCTCGGTGTCGTACGCGCGCAGCCTGCCGGGCTCCACGAGGTGCTCGGCCAGCTCGCCGTCGAGGGCGAGGAGGTCGCTGACGAGGTCGGGGAACGAGCGGGTCAGCGCCGGATACGGGCCGGGGGCCTCGCGCAGGACGCGGGCGGCGAGCTGGAAGCGCGTGGCGTCGGCGAGCAGCCGCGTGGTGGGCTCCAGGCCGATGCGCAGACCGTGGTCGGTCAGCAGACGCCCGGCGAAGGCGTGGTACGTCGAGATGACCGGCTCGCCCGGGGTGTCGTCGGGGTCGGCCGGGTCGGGGTCCGTGACGCCCGCCTTGATCAGCGCCCGGCGGACGCGGTCCGCCAGCTCGCCCGCCGCCTTGTTCGTGAACGTCAGGCCGAGGACCTGCTCCGGGGCGACCTGGCCGGTGCCGACCAGCCACACCACGCGCGCGGCCATCACCGTCGTCTTGCCCGACCCGGCACCGGCCACGATCACCTGCGGGGCGGGCGGCGCGGTGATGCAGGCCGTCTGCTCCGGGGTGAACGGGATCCCCAGGAGCGTCTTGAGCTCTTCGGGGTCGGTGAGGCGGGAGGACACGTCAGAGAGGCTAGCGGCGGCCACTGACAGCCGGGACGGAACCGGATGCCGGTGACCGCCGCGTCAGGCGCGTCGGCGTCAGCCGCCGAGCAGGTCCTCCAGGTCCTTCTCGTCGACGACCTGGTCAGCGGGCGGGGCCTTCACGGTGATGGAGGTGCCGTAGTCGCTGAAGGTCATCTTGGTCGACTCGTCGCTCTTCTCCTCGATGCGCAGGAAGTACGGCTTGCCGTCCATCGCGACGTAGTACGTGAACCGCTTCTTGCCGGTCTTCTTGGTGAGGACGGCCGCCTTCTCGCCGTCGACCTCGGCGTCCTTCTCCCGCTTGAGCCCCTTGAGCTTCGCGGAGTTGAACATCTCGTCCTTGTCGCAGGTCTCGCTGTCCTTGCCGCCCGGGGACTTCATCCAGCGGCCCTTGAGCTTCTTGCCCATCTGGGCGCTGCCGGTGTTCTGCCAGAACTTCTCGTCGCCCTTGAAGTACGACGTCTTGTCGACCACGACGATCTCGCCGCTGCCCTGCGCGGCGGAGCCGGTCTTGCCCTGGCAGTCGCCGGACTTGGCGACCGCGAAGTCGATCTGGACCTGCTTGCCGTCTTCCTCGCCCTGGCCGGAGACCTTGAAGGAGCCCGCCCCCTTCGAGGCGTCCACGGCCTTCTTGGCGATCTTGTCGGCGCTCATGCCCTCGAAGGGGTCCTTGTCGCCGTCGTCGCTGCCGCAGCCCGTGATGCCGATGACGGCGGCGGCGCAGGCGGCTGCCGCTGCCAGGAGCTTCCGGTTGGCTGCCATGGTGTTTCTCCTAGGGAAGACGTTCAGGTTTACCGAGACTTTAGATGGACTCCGCCAGTGGTATGCGCGGAGGGAGCGGGACGTGACGTTGGCCACCGTCAGGCGCGGTGGCGCGCGGGGTCACTCCACGACGTGGCGGCCCTCCGGGAGGGCGCTGCAGGAGGCGCGGAAGGCGCAGTGGGTGCAGTGCTGGCCCGTGGCGGGGGTGAAGCGCTCGTCGAGGACCTTGCCCGCTGCGGTGGCCAGGAGGTCGCCGATCCAGTCGCCGTCCAGCGGCTGCTGGGACTGGACCTTCGGCAGGGCGTCACCTCCGTCCTTCTGGGCGGCGCCCTGGCGCAGGTGCACCAGTTCCGCGCCGCCCACGTCGGGGCGTACGCCGTCGAAGACGTCGTCGGCGGCGCCCTCGCGCACGGCGAGCTGGTAGACGGCGAGCTGCGGATGGCGGTGGACCTCGGCGGCGGTCGGGGCCTGCTTGCCGGTCTTGAAGTCCACTACGTAGGCGCGGCCTTCGCCGTCGCGCTCGACGCGGTCCATGGAGCCGCGGACCCGCACTTCGTAGGGGCCCGCTTCGAGGGTCACGTCGAAGTCGTGCTCACTGGCGACGGGGGTGCGGCCCGCGTGGGCGCCGCTGACGTGCCACTGGAGGAAGCGTTCGAGCGCCACGCGCGCGTGCTCCTTCTCCTGGTCCGACTTCCAGGGGGCGTCGAAGGCGAGCGCGTCCCACACCGACTCCAGGCGCTCCATGAGCACGTCGAGGTCGGCGGGGGTGCGGCCAGAGGCGACCTCGTCGGCGAGGACGTGCACGACGTTGCCGAAGCCCTGGGCCGCGGTCGCGGGCGCGTCGGCCTTCACCTCGCGCCCCAGGAACCACTGGAGGGCGCAGGTGTTGGCGAGCTGGTCCAGGGCGCTGCCGGACAGGACGACCGGCTTGTCGCGGTCCCTCAGGGGCACGGCGCTCGCCGTCGGCTCGAACACGCCCCACCAGCGCTGCGGGTGCGCGGACGGCACCAAGGGGCGCCCGTCGGAGTCGCTGAGCCCGGCCAGGCGGGCCAGGCGCTGGGCGGCGGCCTCGCGCAGCGCGTCCGAGGCACGCGGGTCGACCGTGGTGGCCCGCAACTCCGCGACCAGCGCGGAGACCGACAGGGGGCGGCGCGGGCGGCCCGTGACGTCCTTGGGTTCGACGCCGAGTTCGGTGAGGAAGCGGGACGGCTGGTCGCCGTCGTCGGCGGGGGCCTTCACCGCGGTGACGACCAGCCGCTCCCGCGCGCGGGTGGCGGCCACGTAGAACAGGCGGCGCTCCTCGGCGAGCAGCGCCCCCGGGGTGAGGGGTTCGGCGATGCCGTCGCGCCCGATGCGGTCGGCCTCCAGGAGGGAGCCGCGGCGGCGCAGGTCCGGCCACAGTCCCTCCTGCACCCCGGCGACCACGACGAGCCGCCACTCCAGGCCCTTGGAGCGGTGCGCCGTCATCAGGCGTACGGCGTCGGGGCGCACCGCCCGGCGCGTGAGCGTGTCCGCGGCGATGTCCTGCGCCTCGATCTCCGCCAGGAAGTTGAGCGCGCCCCGGCCGCCGGTGCGCTCCTCCGCGCGGGCGGCGGTCGCGAACAGGGCGCACACCGCGTCGAGGTCCCGGTCGGCGTTGCGGGCCGCGGCGCCCCCGCGCCGTGCCGCGCCCTCCAGGCGCCGGGGCCAGGGGGTGCCGCTCCACAGCTCCCACAGGGCCTGCTCGGCGGTGCCGCCGTCGGCGAGGCACCGGCGCGCCGCGCGCAGCAGCTTGCCGAGGCGCTGGGCGCCCTGCGCGTACGACGGGTCGTGCGCGGCGAGCCGCTCGGGCTCGGCGAGCGCGCGGGCGAGCAGCACGTCGGAGGGGGGCGGAAGGGGGTTGCCCCCGGCGCGCTCCTCCTCGCGCAGGGCGCGGCCGAGGCGGCGCAGGTCAGCGGCGTCCATACCCGCGAGCGGGGAGGTGAGCAGGGTGAGGGCCGTCTCGGTGTCGAGCCAGGCGGGGGCGGTGATCTGGGTGGGGGTGTCCTGGGCGGGGGTGACCGGGGAGGGGGTGCCCTGGGCGGGGGTCTCCGTAGCGACGGTCACGCCGTCCCCGGCGGTCGTCCCGTCCTCCGTAGCGACGTCCGCGACGTCCCCGGCGGTCGCGTCGGATCCCGTCTCCTCCGAAGAGGCCGGGTCCGCTGAGGAAACCGCCCCCTCCGATGAAGGCGCCACCTCCGAAGAGGCCGCCCCCTCCGAAGAAGGCGCCACCTCCGAAGGGGCCGCCCCCTCCGATGAAGGCGCCCCCTCCGATGAAGGCGCCCCCTCCGGAGGCGCCTGCGGCTCGCCCCTTTCCGGCCCCTCCCCCAGCTCCGCCGTGGCCACCGCGCGAAGCGCCGTCAGGAGGGCCGTGACCGCGGGTTCGTGGCGCAGGGCGATGTCGTCGCCGTCTATGTCCAGGGGGACGCCCGCGGCGGTGAGCGCGCGGCGGACGGACGGGATGGTGCGGGCGCCCGCGCGCACGAGGACGGCCATCTCGCTCCAGGGGACGCCGTCCTCCAGGTGCGCGCGGCGCAGGATGTCCGCGATGTTGTCCAGCTCCGCACCGGCGGTGGGGTACGTACGGACGTCGACGCGGCCGCCGTCCAGGGCCGCCGTCAGCTCCCGGTGGGCCCGGACCTTATCCGCGGGGAGCCGGGTCAGGGGCATGCGCCGGGCCAGCAGCCGGGTGGCCGCGAGGAGCTGGGCGCCGGAGCGCCGGGACGTCGTCAGGACCTCGACCGGCGCCGGGCTTCCGTCCCGGCACGGGAAGTCCGCCGGGAAGCGGAGGATGCCGTTCACATCGGCGCCCCGGAAGGCGTAGATCGACTGGTCGGGGTCTCCGAAGGCGACGAGGTCGCGCCCGCCGCCCGCGAGGGCGCGCAGCAGCCGCACCTGTGCGGGGTCCGTGTCCTGGTACTCGTCCACGAAGACGGCGTCGTACTGCGCGGCGAGCGCCCGCGTCACCTCGGGGCGGCGCGCGAGCAGCACCGCGCGGTGCACCAGCTCGGCGTAGTCGAGCACCCCCTGGAGGTCGAGGACGTCGAGGTACTCGGCGAGGAAGGCCGCCGCCGCGCGCCAGTCGGGGCGGCCGCCGCACCGGGCGAAGTCGTCCAGCGCGGCCGGGGCGAGGCCCAGCTCGCGGCTGCGGGCGAGGACGGCGCGCACCTCGTCGGCGAAGCCGCGCGTCGTCAGGCAGGCCCGCAGCTCGTCCGGCCAGCGGACCCGGGCGAGGCCCTCCTGCCCGAGGTCGGCCTGGCCCGCGAGCAGCTCGCGCACGGCGACGTCCTGCTCGGGACCCGAGAGCAGGCGCAGCGGCTCGACGAACAGGTCGGCGTCCTGGTGGGCGCGGACGAGGGCGTAGCAGAAGGAGTGGAACGTGGTCGCCTGCGGGGCGTCGGCGGCGCCTATGCGGTGCGCCATCCGGTCGCGCAGCTCCACGGCCGCCCTGCGGCTGAACGTGAGCACCAGGACGCGCTCGGGGTCGGTGCCCTTGGCGATGCGCGCGGCCACCGACTCGACCAGCGTCGTGGTCTTGCCGGTGCCCGGACCTGCGAGAACGAGCAGCGGACCGCCCACGTGGTCAACCACCGCACGCTGCCGTGCGTCCAGTTCAGGAGGATCCGCGGCGACCGGTGGGGTACGCACCAGTCGATAGGCACCCGAGGCTCCCTGCCGTACGCGCTGGTACGACAGGGGCCGGGTGTGCTGAACGGATGGAGTGGAGCTCACGTGGTCGCCGGTCCTGAAGGGTGTACTGGTCCGAGTGCGGCTGCGGGGCAGCCGCGGAGTAGGTGTGCATGCGTGCAGTCGACGCTACGCCAGCGAACGCGTGGGGCGTGCGGCTTCCCCCGTACGGGCCACCGGCCCGCCCCCGCGCGGCGCGATGGCGGAAGCTGTCAGGTGTGAGCCCCCGGAGCCTGCGGGCCGCCGCCCCTGCCGCCCGCGCGACCGCCGCGCCCCCCGCGCCCGCCACGCGCGCCGCCGCTCCCGGCCCGGCGCCCGCCGCGCTCCCCTCCGACGTCCTCCCCGCCGACGTCCTCCGCGCGCTCGTCACCGTCGCCCACGCGCCCGCCGCCCCCAGCGCCACCCGCCACGGCGTCACCCGTCACGGCGCCAACCCCGTCCCAGCGCGCCCTGCGCATGTCCAGGCGCGGCACGTGCCCCTCCGCCGCCCGGCCCGCCTCCTTCAGGGGCGTGCCCTCGGAGCGGTACGCGGCGAGGGCGCGCAGTTCGTGGCCCGGCAGGAGGCGTCCGTCCGCGCGGACCACGCGCCACCACGGCACCACGTCTCCGTAGAGGGCCATCACCCGGCCGACCTGTCTCGGTCCGCCCTCTTCAAGCCACTCCGCGACGTCTCCGTAGGTCATCACCCGGCCCGGCGGAATCAGCTCCGTGACCTCAAGGACCCGCTCCGCGTACTCCGGCAACTCGTGCGTCGGTCGGCTCTCCTCGCTCATCCGGACCATCCTGCCGCATGGCTCCGACACCCCGACGGGGCGGCCACAGAGCGTACGTACGCCGCTACACACGCGTCCGAACTGGCAAATCGTGACCGTTTTGCGCCCCCGCATCGCCCCCTGATGCCCCCTGTCGGGGACGTGGCATGCCACCATCGTGCGGGCGGTGACTGGTGATACGAGATCAAGAAGAGGCGACGGAGCAGCAGAGCGTGCATTCCGAGAAGACGGCTGGCACCTCTGCCGACACGTCACGCCCGGCCACCGACGAACAGACCCCACGGTCCGAGGAGCAGGCCCAGCAGCGGCCCTCCCGCCGGTCCGCCCGGCGGCGCTCCCGGTCCGAAAAGCGACGCTCGTCCCAGGACGCGCGCCCGGCCCGCGCCGACTCCGAGACCCCGCATCGCGACGAGAACGACCAGGCCGACCACCGCGACCGGACCGACCAGGACGACCACCGCGACCAGGCCGACGGGACCGACCAGACCGACCAGGCCCACGGGACCGACCGGATCGCGCAGACCGACCAAACCGGCCAGGCTGACCAGAGCCGCCAGCCCGGCCGGACCGGCCCAGCAGACCACGACGCCCCCAGCGCCCCCGAAGGCTCCGGCCCCCCGAAGCAGCCGACGACCACGACCACAGCCACGACCACGACCACAGCCACGGCCCCGACTGCGTCGACGGCGACGAGGCGCACGCCGAGCGCGTCGAGGGCGACGAGCCGCTGCTGCCCGCGCGCGTGCACCGGCCCTCCGACCTGATGCGGCTGCTCGTCGGCATCCTCGCGATCGCCGTCCTGCTCGCCATCTCCGCGTTCGCGCACGGCACGACGTCCGGCCTGGAACAGGACATCAACGCGGGCACCGGCTCACCGCCGGACCTGCTGATGAAACTGTCGGGGCTCACCGCGAGCATCGGCGTGCTGCTCGTGCCCGTGGCGTTCGCGATCGAACGCCTGATCAAACGCGACGGGCTGCGCATCGCCGACGGCGTCCTCGCCGCCGTCCTCGCGCACGGCGTGACGCTGGCCACCGACCTGTGGGTGGCCAGAGGCGCGCCCGAGTCCATCCAGGACGCCCTGACCCAGCCCTCCCCGGGGGACGTCAACTCGCTGACCGACCCGGTGCACGGCTATCTCGCCCCCGTCATCGCGTACATGACGGCCGTGGGCATGTCGCGCAGGCCGCGCTGGCGCGTCGTGCTGCTCGTGGTGCTGCTGCTCGAAGCCTTCACGATGCTGGTCTCGGGCAACACCACGCCGTTCTCGATCATCCTGACGGTCCTGATCGGCTGGACCGTGGCGTACGGCACGCTGTACGCGGTCGGCTCGCCCAACGTGCAGCCCACCGGCCAGACGCTGCTCGCGGGCCTCAGGCACGTCGGCTTCCGGCCGGTGAGCGCGGCCCGCGAGGACTCCGCCGACGCCCCCGACCAGGGCGACCGCGGCAGGCGCTACTTCGTCACCCTGGAGGACGGCCCGCCCCTGGACGTCACGGTCATCGACCGCGAGCAGCAGGCGCAGGGCTTCTTCTACCGCGTGTGGCGCAGGCTCACGCTGCGCAGCATCACCACCCGGCGCAGCCTCCAGTCGCTGCGCCAGGCGCTGGAGCAGGAGGCGCTGCTCGCGTACGCGGCGATCGCGGCGGGCGCCAACGCGCCCAAGCTGATCGCCACCTCCGAGCTGGGCCCGGACGCGGTGATCCTGGTCTACGAGCACACGGGCGGCCGCAGCCTCGACTCGCTGCCGGACACGGCGCTCACCGACGGCCTGCTGCGCGACACCTGGCGGCAGGTGAAGGCGCTCCAGTCGCGGCGCATCGCACACCGCAGGCTGGCGGGCGACGCGATCCTGGTGGATCGTTCCGGCACGGTGATCCTGACGGATCTGCGCGGCGGCGAGATCGCCGCCGGTGACCTGGTCCTGCGCATGGACATCGCGCAGCTCCTGACCGCGTTCGGCCTGCGGGTCGGCGCGGAGCGCGCGGTGGCCACGGCCGTCGACGTGCTCGGCCCGGACGTGGTGGCGGACTGCCTGCCGCTGCTCCAGCCGATCGCCCTGACCCGCTCCACGCGCGGGGCGCTGCGCAAGCGGGCCCGGGAGCGCGCCGAGCGGGAGCGCGAGGCGGTCCTGGAGGCGTCCCGCAGGGCGAAGCTGGCGCGCGGCGAGGCCGAGGAGACGGCCGACGGCAAGGACGCGGCGGCGGCCCGCAAGGCCGCGCGCGCGGAGCGGCAGGCCGAGAAGCAGGCCATAGACGAGGCCCTGGAGCAGGCCCGCGAGGAGGACCTGCTCAGCCAGATCCGCCACCAGGTGCTGCTGATCCGCCCGACCGCGCCCGTCGAACCGGCGCAGCTCGAACGCATCAGGCCGCGCACGCTCATCAGCTTCATCGCCGGTGCCTTCGGCGCGTACTTCCTGCTGTCGCAGCTCACCCACGTCGACTTCGGCACCATCGTCGAGGAGGCCGAGTGGGGCTGGGTCGCCGCGGCCGTGGCGTTCTCCGCGCTGAGTTACTTCGCCGCCGCGATGAGCCTGCTCGGCTTCGTACCGGAGCGGGTGCCGTTCCTGCGGGCGGTGGCGGCGCAGGTCGCCGGGTCGTTCGTGAAGATCGTGGCGCCCGCCGCGGTGGGCGGCGTGGCGCTGAACACCCGGTTCCTCCAGCGCTCCGGAGTGCGGTCCGGGCTCGCGGTGGCGAGCGTCGGCGCCTCGCAGCTGTTCGGGCTGGGCGCGCACATCATCCTGCTGCTCGTCTTCGGCTATGTGACGGGCACCCAGAAGACGCCCACCCTGACGCCGTCCCGCACGGTCATCGCGGGCCTGCTCTCGGTCGCGGTCCTCGTCCTCGTGGTGACCGCCATCCCCTTCCTGCGGAAGTTCGTCGTCACGCGCGTGCGGTCGCTGTTCGCGGGCGTCGTGCCGCGCATGCTGGACGTGCTCCAGCGCCCGCAGAAGCTGCTCACCGGCATCGGCGGGATGCTGCTCCTGACGTTCTTCTTCGTCCTGTGCCTGGACGCGTCCGTGCGGGCGTTCGCCAGCCAGGAGATGGGCACCCTGAGCCTCGCCAGCGTCGCCGTGGTCTTCCTCGCGGGCAACGCCCTCGGCTCGGCGGCGCCCACGCCCGGCGGCGTCGGCGCGGTCGAGGCGACGCTCACGTTCGGCCTCATCGCGGTGGGCGTCCCCAAGGACGTGGCGGCGCCCGCGGTGCTGCTGTACCGCCTCCTGACGCTGTGGCTCCCGGTGCTCCCGGGGTGGCTGTTCTTCAACCATCTGACGCGCAAGGGGCTGTTGTAGCGCCATACCGGGCACGACCGGGCGTGACCGGACGCGGCGTACGGGACGCGCCCGGAGTGGCGCACAGGACGCGACGGGACACGGCGTACGGGACGCGGCCGGACGCGGCGTACGGGATCACCCGCACGGCCCGTGCCCCGAGCGCCCCCGGCGCCCGCGCCGCAGGATGGAGCCATGCCCAAGCTCCCGCCGCGCGCCCCCGCCCTGGCCGCCACCGCCGTCCTGCTGTCCGCCGTCCTCACGGCGTGCGGGGACGCGGACTCCGGGGACTCCTCAGGCGAGGCCCTGCCGGACCAGAAGCTGAGCTGGAAGGACTGCCCGGCACCGTCGGCCGCCCAAGGGGGCGGTGACGCGCCCTCCCCGCTGCCCGGCGGCGCCAGGTGGCAGTGCGCCACCATGAAGGCCCCGCTCGACTGGGACGACCCCGAGGGCGACACCATCGGCATCGCACTCGTCCGCGCCCGCACCAGCGGCACCGCCGACCAGCGGATCGGCTCCCTGGTGTTCAACTTCGGCGGGCCCGGCGGCTCCGGAGTGACCACGCTGCCCGCGTTCGGCCAGGAGTACGCGAAGCTGCGCACCCGCTACGACCTGGTGAGCTTCGACCCGCGCGGCGTGGGCCGCAGCGCGGGCGTGACCTGCGAGGACGACGAACAGCTCGACGAGTTCTTCCAGCAGGACGCGACACCCGACGACGCGGCCGAGCGCGACCGGCTCGTCGACAACATCAGGGACTTCAACGGCGCGTGCGAGAAGAACTCCCAGAAGGTGCTCCCCCACGTGGGCACCACCGACGCCGCCCGTGACCTGGACCTCCTGCGCCAGGTGCTCGGAGACGACAAGTTGCACTACTTCGGCATCTCGTACGGCACCGAACTCGGCGGCGTCTACGCCCACTTGTTCCCCAAGAACGTGGGCCGCGCCGTCTTCGACGCCGTCGTCGACCCCACGCAGACGGCCGAACAGGGCTCGCTCGGCCAGGCAGCGGGCTTCCAGCTCGCGCTCGACAACTTCGCCGAGGACTGCGTCTCCCAGGACGACGACTGCCCCGTCGGCGACAGCGCGCAGGACGTCAAGGACCGCATCGCGAAGCTCCTGAAGGACCTGGACGCCAAGCCGCTGCCCGCGCTGCCGCCGCGCCGCCTCACCCAGACCGCGGCGACCAACGGCATCGCCCAGGCCCTGTACTCCCAGGACTTCTGGCCGTACCTCAAGGAGGGCCTCGAACAGGCCTACGACGGCGACGGCAGGGTCCTGCTGCTCCTGTCCGACTCGATGAACGGCCGCAACGAGGACGGCGAGTACAGCAACGTGCAGGCCGCGAACGTCGCCATCAACTGCGCCGACGACAAGCCCCGCTACACCGCGTCCGACGTCGAGGCGAAGCTCCCCGAGTTCCGGAAGGCCTCCCCCTCTTCGGTGACTACCTGGCCTGGGGCATGGTCAGTTGCACCGACTGGGCGGTCGAGGGCGCCGCCGACCACCCCGACGTGAGCGCCCCGGGCGCGGCCCCCATCGTCGTCATCGGCAACACCGGGGACCCGGCCACCCCCTACGAAGGCGCCCGCAAGATGGCCGCGGCGCTCGGCAAGGGCGTCGGCGTCGAGCTGACGTACAAGGGCCAGGGGCACGGCGCGTACGACAGCGGGGACCGGTGCGTGCGGAAGGCCGTGGACGGCTACCTGCTGAACGGGACGGTGCCCAAGTCCGGCACGGTGTGCGGCGCTTGAGCCGTACTCCCCGCGCCTTGAGTTGTTCTCCCCGCGCCTTGAGCCGTTCGCCCCGCGCCTTGACCTGTTCTCCCCGTGCACCTTCGGGGCGCCACGGGCACTGTCAGTGACCCGACCTACTATGGCCTGACTGTCCCACAAAGCGGGGGGAACCTCACATGCCGCGTTTCGCACGACCGGCCGCGCTGGCCGCCGCAGGCGCACTGGTGGCAGGGCTGCTGGCCGGTTGCAGCGACGGCGGCGACCAGGGCCGCCCGGACGGGAAGCGGCCTCCCGCCCGGGGAGCCGACCCCACGCCGAGGCCGGACCCGTCCTCCACCCTGCCCGCCGCGCTCACCACGCAGAAGCTGGACTGGGGCGCCTGCGAGGCGTCCGAGGGCAAGGCAGCGCCCGGCGACGAGTGGCAGTGCGCCACCCTCAAGGTCCCCCTGGACTACGCGAAGCCGGACGGCGAGACCATCGGCGTCGCCCTGATCCGCGCCCGGACCACGGCCAAGAAGCCCGGCGACCGCATCGGCTCCCTGCTGTTCAACTTCGGCGGGCCCGGCGGCTCCGGAGTCTCCATGCTGCCCGCGCTGGCCAGTGACTACGAGGCGCTGCGCGAGCGGTACGACCTGGTGAGCTTCGACCCGCGCGGAGTCGCCGCCAGCGAGGGCGTGCGCTGCCGCGACGACAAGGCCACCCAGGCCGCGGAGAACACGGACCCCACCCCGGACACCCCGGCCGAGGAGAAGGCGTACTTCGCGGACGCGGCCGCCTTCGGCGCGGGCTGCGCGCGGGACGCCGCGAAGCTGCTGCCGCACCTGACGACGGCCGAGGCCGCCCGCGACATGGACGTGCTGCGCCAGGTCCTCGGCGACGACAAGCTGCACTACATGGGCATCTCGTACGGCACCGACCTCGGCGGCACGTACGCGCACCTGTTCCCCGGCGCGTCGGCCGCCTCGCCCTGGACGCGGTCGTCGACCCGACGGCGGGCGGCGTGGACCACGCGCTGAACCAGGCCCGCGGCTTCCAGCGCGCCCTGGAGAACTACCTGAAGGCCAACGGCCAGGACCCTGAGGCAGGCACCCGCAAGATAGTCCGCCTGCTGCGCCGCGCCGACGCCGAGCCCCTGCGGACCACGTCGGACGGCCGGAAACTGAGCGAGTCCCTGGCGACCACGGGCATCATCGTCGCGCTCTACGACAAGCAGTACTGGCCGATGCTGACCGGCGCCCTGGAGGACGCGGAGAAGGGCGACGGCTCGGCCCTGCTCCAGCTCGCCGACGCGTACAACGAGCGCGACCCGTCCGGGCGTTACAGCACGCAGAGCCACTCGCAGCGCGCCATCTCCTGCCGCGACGAGAAGGAGCGCCCGACGGCCGCCGAGGCCAAGGCGCGGCTCGCGGAGTTCCGCAGGACGTCCCCGGTGTTCGGCGCGTACATGGGCTGGGACACGGCGGGCTGGTGCCACGACTGGCCGGTGCCCGGGGTGCGTGACACCCCGGAGGTGAGCGCCCCCTCAGCCGCCCCGATCCTCGTGGTCGGCAACACGGGCGACCCGGCGACGCCGTACGAGGGCGCGCGCAGGATGGCGGACGAGCTGGGCGACGGCGTCGGCGTCGAGCTGACGTACAAGGGCCAGGGCCACGGGGCGTACGGCAAGGGCAGCGACTGCGTGGACGCCACGGTGAACGACTACCTGATCGAGGGGAAGGTCCCGAAGGACGGCAAGGTCTGCGAGTCCTGAGGCCGTCGGCCCGTCCGGCGGTCGAGGCGGAGCCCGAGGGCGCTTCGGGGGGCCGGGGAGGCGGAGCCCCCGAGGCGGCGATCACGGCAGAGGGGCCGCACCGCGAACGGTGCGGCCCCCCGCTCGGGCCCTACGCCTGTGCCTATGCCTACGCCTAGTAGACCGGCTGCCTAGTAGACCGGCTTCTCGGGCTCGATCTGGTTGACCCAGCCGATCACGCCGCCGCCCACGTGCACGGCGTCCGCGAAGCCCGCGGACTTCAGGACGGCGAGGACTTCCGCACTGCGGACACCCGTCTTGCAGTGCAAGACGATCTTCTTGTCCTGCGGCAGGGTCTCCAGGGCCGTGCCCATGAGGAACTCGTTCTTCGGGATCAGCTTGGCGCCGGGGATCGAGACGATCTCGTACTCGTTGGGCTCGCGGACGTCGATGATCTCGATCTTCTCGTCGGCGTCGATCCACTCCTTGAGCTGCTGGGGAGTGATCGTCGAACCGGCGGCGGCCTCCTGGGCCTCCTCGGAGACGACGCCGCAGAACGCCTCGTAGTCGATCAGCTCGGTGACCGTGGGGTTCTCGCCGCAGACCGCGCAGTTGGGGTCCTTGCGGACCTTGACCTGGCGGTACTGCATCTCCAGGGCGTCGTAGATCATCAGGCGGCCGACGAGGGGCTCGCCGATGCCCGCGAGGAGCTTGATGGCCTCGTTGACCTGGATGGAGCCGATGGAGGCGCACAGCACGCCGAGGACGCCGCCCTCGGCGCAGGACGGGACCATGCCGGGGGGCGGGGCTCCGGGTAGAGGCAGCGGTAGCAGGGCCCGTGCTCGGACCAGAAGACGGAGGCCTGGCCGTCGAAGCGGTAGATGGACCCCCACACGTACGGCTTGTTGAGCAGCACGCAGGCGTCGTTGACCAGGTAGCGCGTGGCGAAGTTGTCCGTGCCGTCGACGATCAGGTCGTACTGACCGAAGATGTCCATCACGTTCTCGGCTTCGAGCCGCTCCTCGTGCAGGACCACGTTGACGTACGGGTTGATGCCGAGCACGCTGTCGCGCGCGGACTCCGCCTTGGACCGGCCGATGTCGGACTGGCTGTGGATGATCTGGCGCTGGAGGTTCGACTCGTCGACCTCGTCGAACTCCACGATGCCCAGGGTGCCGACGCCCGCCGCCGCGAGGTACATCAGCGCCGGTGAGCCGAGGCCGCCCGCGCCCACACAGAGCACCTTGGCGTTCTTGAGCCGCTTCTGCCCGTCCATCCCGACGTCCGGGATGATCAGGTGGCGGGAGTACCTGCGGACCTCGTCGACGGTGAGCTCGGATGCGGGCTCGACCAGGGGTGGCAGCGACACGGGGACTCCGTTGGTCGGATATGCGGAACGGTGGTTCTCCCCGTAACACTGCCACGGCCTTCTTCATTCCGAGACACCTGGTCCGATGCGCGAGACGATATCGTCCCAGTACCCGGGCAGGGCCTCCCAGGGCTCGCCCGTGGGGCCGCCGCCGTCCGCGCGGTGGGCGGGGGGTTCCGTGCGGTCGGTGAAGTAGATCGTCGCCGCTCCCTGCCAGCGGGCGACGCGCAGCGCCTCGTCGAGGTGGCCGCGCGGCGTGCCGTGCACCAGGTGGCAGAAGCGCTCGGGCGGGTAGTCGGCGGTCCACTCGGCCACTTGGGACCAGCGGTAGTCGCTCCAGGGGCCGCTGAAGGTGACCAACTGGTCGGCGCTCTCGGCGTATCCGGGGTACGGGTGCGTGCCGTGCCTGAGGACGAGGTGTCCGCCGCCGAGCAGGGCGCGCAGGGTCGCGAGGGTCCGGCGCACCTCGGGCAGCGCCGTGCGCTCGGTGGGGCAGCGGGCGAGGTAGAACCCGTCGACGAGGTACCAGTCCAGATAGCGGTGGGCGTCGGCGACCAGCTCCCCGAAGGCGCGGGCGCCGTACGCCGCGTCGAGCTGGCCGAGCACTCGGACGCCCGCGTTCCGGAGCTTGCCGGTGGCGTCGAGGCAGTGCGGGTCGGGCCGGTCGCCGGGGCCGTGCCCGGTGCTCACGCCGTTGCCGACGGCGAGCACCGTCCAGTGCAGGGGCGTGCCGGGGCGGGTGAGTTCGGCCCAGTCGGCGGGCGCGAGCAGCGGGTGGGCGAGGCCGGGGACGGCGATGCCGACGTCGCGGCGGGTGCTCGTCGTGGCCGTCGTCGTGGGTTTCAGATGCGGCATGCGGCCTCCATCCAGATGTCCGCGAGTGACTCTTCGAGGTTGATGCGGGGCCGCCAGCCGAGCCGGTCGCGCGCGGTGCGCACGTCGGCCTGCTGCCAGCTTCCGCAGCCGTCGGGGTAGGGGTACGCGGCGGGGGCGGCGTGGTCGGACTCGGCGCGCGGGTGGACGATGCCGGGCCTGCCGGGCGGCTGGTCCAGCTCGTGCAGGGCGCCGCCGTAGCCCGCGACGCGGGCGAGGACGGCGGCGGCGTCGCGCAGCCGCACGGCGCGCCCGGAGCCGATGTTGACGACGCCCTGGGCGGCGGAGAGCGAGGCGGCGTGCACGGCGCGCGCGATGTCGCGTACGTCGATGAAGTCCCGCTGCGCGCCGAGCCCGCCGAGCTTCAGCTCGCCGTCGCCGGACTGCATGGCGCGCCGCATGGCCTCGGCGAGCCGCCCCAGCGGCGATCCGGCGGGGGTGCCGGGCCCCGCGGGCGAGAACACCCTGAGCACCACGGCGTCCAGGCCCGACCCGAGGACGAGTTCGGTGGCGGCGAGCTTGCTGACGCCGTAGGGCCCGCCGGGCCGGGGCACGGCGTCCTCGGCGGTGGACGAGCCGGGCTGGCTCGGCCCGTACTCGGCGGCGCAGCCCAGTTGCACCAGGCGCGCGCCGCAGCCGCTGCGGCGCAGGGCCTCGCAGATGGTGGCGACGGCGACGGTGTTGTGCCGGGTCAGTTCGCGGGCGCCGCCGCGGGTGGTGCCCGCGCAGTTGATGACGACGCCCGGGTGCACGGCGTCCAGGAAGCGGGTGAGCGCGCCGGGGCTGCCGCTCGCGAGGTCGAACCGCACGTCCGAGTCGTCGCCGCGGCCGAGCGCGGTGAGCTGCACCGCCGGGTCGGCGAGCAGCCGGTCGGCCACGAACCGGCCCAGGTATCCGTTGGCTCCGATCAGCAGCACCCTCATCGGCCGCCTCCCTGGACGGACGCGCGGAGGCTGGGGCTTGTCATCTTGCTGTCTCCTTCAGGTGAAGCGGGAACGTGACGAGTAAGGGCCGGAAGCCTCGGGGGACGGCCGGTTCCACGGTGCGGTCGGGAGGCCGGTGGGGGCGGACGAGCGGGCCCGCTGCGCGGCGGACGGCGTACGCGGCCTGGCGCGGGCGCCCTGGGCAGGCGGCTCGGCCCGGCGGAAGCCGCCGGGCACTCCGAAGCGACGGCGTCGCACGCGCGACCAGGTACGCCGGGACGCGGCGAACGGCTCGGCACACCCCGACCCGACGGGCACTCCCGCGCGGCGCCCCAGGACGCCAGACTGCACACGACCGACCGGGACAGACACTCCGAAGCGACGGCACCAGGCACACAGCTGCGCACGACCAGGCAGGACGGGCGCCCCCGGACCGCAGCACCGGGCGGCACCCGGCCGCGTGCAGCTGCGCGAAACAGGCGGCCCGGCACGGCGGTACTCGGCGGGCACTCCGAAGCGACGGCGTCGCGTGCACGGTCCCGTACGACCAGGCAGGACGGGTGTTCCCGCACGGCGGTGCCGGGCGGCGCCCGGCCCCGTGCCGCAGCGCCAGGAGGGTGCCCCGGAGTGGCGGGGGCCAGGCGGCCCCGTGGGGTGTGCCGTGAGGGCGGTGTCGCAGGGGTGCCGGGTGTCGGGGCGGGTACGTCGTCACGGGGCGCCCCCGGCGTGCGCGGAGGCGCGGCCCAGTACGCGGATCGCGCGGGCCAGGAGCACCGTCGCGCCGAGGGCGCAGGCGAGGGCGGGCACCGCGCCGGTGCCCCACTCGGCGACCGCGCTCCGCACGGGGGCCGCGAGCGCCCCGCAGCCCGGAAGGCGACCCGCCCACGCCAGGGCGAGCGCCAGGGCCTCGCCGACGCCCACGGCGGCGTACACCAGCGCGGGCGCCCGCGTGGAGCCGTGGACGGCGAGCAGCCGCCCGAGCCACAGCAGCGCGGCCAGCGCCCCGGCGCCCGCGAACGCCGCCACGGCCTGCGCGCCCAGCGCCGCGCGGGCCCCGGCCAGGACCGCGGCGACCGCGCACAGGAACAGCCCGAACACGGTGACCAGCAGCGGCCGTACGGACGCCGTGAAGTCGGCGAGGCCCCTGCTGGTGCCGAGCCTGCCGTGGGCCCGTACCTCGAAGAGCCGCGCGCACCACGCGCCGGGCGCGACGGCGGCCGCGAGCCCGAGCGCCACGGCCGCCGACACCTGGTACGCCGCCGAGGACGTCGTGCCGTACGACGCGCCGTACGGCGTGAAGGGGCCGCCGCCCACGGCGGCCCGCAGCAGCGCGTCGCCCGCGAGGGCGTACGCGAGCAGCCAGCACGCCCCCGCGCGGGCGGCCGTCGAGCCGGGCCGGGCGGCGCGCAGCGGCCCGTACCGGAGCGCGAGCCGCACCGCGGCGGCCAGAGCGAGCGCACCGCCGACGCCGACCGCGAGCCGCGCGCGCCCCTCGGTCAGCCAGGCGCCGACGGCGGTGAGCGCGCACACCAGGCCGGGCAGCAGCGCGAACAGCGCCCACCCCGGCGGCACTTCGGGGCGCGCGGCGCCGGGTCGCGCGGCGAGGTCCGCGCCCAGGGCGTCCCACTCGGCGCCGTCCTGCGGGACGCGCGCGTACATCTCCTCGGCCAGCGCGAACACGTCGCGGTGCCGGAACCGGGCGGCGGTGCGGTCGGTCACCCCGTGCGCTTCGAGGCCCGCCGCGATCTCCAGGGGGTCGACGGCGCGCTCGCACAGCTCGCGGTGGCGGTGCATCAGCGCCTTCACGGGGTCCACGGCGGCGGGGCGGGGGCGGGCCCCCGTCCGGCCGTGGGGGCGGGCGCCGGTCCGCCGTCGCCGGTGACCAGTTCCTGGGACCGCGCGTCCCAGCCTCCGGCCCCCCGCGGGGTGCGCGGCAGGTCCACCGAACCGCTCATGACAGCGCCCCTCTCAGCCGGGCCCGCGCCGGGGCGCCCGCGGCCCAGCTCGGCCCGGCGGCCGGGCCCCCGCAGCCGCCGGTCCCGACGGCCCACCGGCCGGGCACATGGGCCTCGGCGGGGTGGGCGAACGGGACGGGCTCGCCCGCCGCGTCCAGGGCGTCGCGCCGTACCGGGCAGTGGGAGACGATCTCCAGGTAGATGCCGTGGAACGCGGCGATGTTCTGCTCGACCGTGAAGAGTTCGAGCGCCCGGGCGCGCGCCGCGGCGCCGAGGCGCGCGCGCCGCTCGGGGTCGCGCAGCAGCGCCAGGCACGCGTCGGCGAGCGCCCGCGGATTGCGCGGCGGCACCACGAGGCCGGTGCCGCCGATGACTTCGAGCACCGCGCCGACGTCCGTGGACACCGTGGCGCGGCCGCACAGCATGGCCTCGACGAGGCTGACCGGGAAGCCCTCGACGGCGCTCGACAGGACCACCACGCAGCCCGCGGCGTACGCGGTGGCGAGGTCGGGCGCCCCCGGGCCGCCGATCTCCTCGAAGGACACGGGGCTGGTGCCGACCGCGTGGGCGCTGTCGGCCTCGTCGGGGAAGAGCCGCGCGGCCAGCGCCCGGCAGTGGGCGAGGTACGCCGCCGCCTCGGGGCCGTCCGCGAGGGTGCCGACGATCCGCAGCCGGGCGCGCGGCTCGTGCGCGCGCACCTCGCCGAAGGCGTGCAGCAGGGCGATCAGGTCCTTGGCGGGCTCGACGCGGCCGACCCACAGGAGCGTGAACGGCTCACCCGGGTGCTCGGCCTCGCCGACGTCGGCGAACCGGGCGGCGTCCAGGCCGGGGTGGACGGTGCGCAGCTTCGCCGGGTCGGCGCCGCACCGTTCCTGCCAGCGGCGGGCGTGCGCGTTGCCGGGGGTGATGAGCGCGGCCCTGCGGTACACCTCGGCGGCGAGGCGGCCGTGGAAGGAGGCGAGCAGCGCCCGCGCGGGCGCGCTCAGCGCCGGGGCCTGCGCGGCGGCCGGTGCCGGGGCGCCCGCCGGGGCCTGCGCGGCGGCCGGTGAGCCCAGGGCGGCGGCCTGGGAGCCCAGGGCCACGGACACACCTTGGGACGCCGCCACGCCTTGGGACGCCGCCACGCCTTGGGCCACCGATACGCTCTGCGCCGCCGACACACCCCGCACTGCCGACGCGCCCCGCACTGCCGGTCCCCCGCAGGCCCCCAGCGCCTCTTGAACCACCGGCGTCCCCTGGGCCCCCAGCACCCCCTGGCCATCCAGCGCCCCCCGGCCATCCAGCGCCCGCCAAGCCTCCCGAAGCCCCCCTCCCCAAGGCGCCCCCGCCAGAGAAGGCGCCCCCGCCAGATAGTGCGCCCGCAGCCGCACCCCGTACTCCGTCACCAGCAGCGGCACCCCCGCGAAGTGCCCGGCGAGCAGCCCCGGCAGGGCCGCGGCGTCGCCCGCCGTGGCGTGGCAGAGGTCGACCGCGCCGAGCCGGTCGGGTCCGTACCAGTCGAGGGACAGGGGGCGCAGCACCCGCTCCAGACGGCTCGCGACGGCGAGCAGGTCGGGGACGCGGGCGGCGCGCGCGGCCCGGGACGCGCCGGGCGCGCGACAGGCGCTCTCCAGGGCGCGCACCGCGACTTCGGAGCGCGGGGCGTCACCGAGGCCGCCGTGTTCGCGGGCGAGGTCGGCGAGCGCGTACAACGCGCTGCCGAAACGGTCCGCCTGGGGGGCGGAGCCCTCCCCGGCCGCCGAGAACGGGCTTAAGGCAACCCGGGCCCCGCCCCCCGGAGCGCCCTCGCACACCGCGCCGACCAGCTCCCCGTACCCCTCGGCGAACCGGCGCCGCGCCCGCCGCCCCAGCGTGAACCGGGCTCCCCCGGCCCCCGCCGCCCACAGCGGAGCGGTGTGCACCCGGCGGACCTGCGGCGGCAGGTCGACCCAGCCCAGCGCCTCCTGGCGGCGGCTGCGGCTGAGCGCGTAGACGTGGAACTCGTGCTGCCCGAGCCCGCGCACGAGCCGGTCGCACCAGAGCCCTGCCTCACCGTCCACATACGGATAGCCACTCTCCGTAAGCAGTCCGACGCGCACGTGTGCACCCCCGATCTCCCGTATGGGGAGCCGCCGTTGGACCGGCGGCTCGCAGCGGGACGAACGTATGCGGACATGCGGGTGGCGCGACGGACGGTTGTCCGTCGCGCCACCAAAAGGGGTGAAGAGCAGTAACTTTCCCGCGCTGGTCGCGTTCCGTCGCGCTATGGGAGTCCCATAGCGCGACGAATGCCGTTATGAGGGGCGCCTGGGACGCCCCCACCGGTCACGCGGAGTCAGGCCACGGCCAACTCCTCGTGCGCCGTCCGCGCTGCCGCGAGCCGCGCGGCGCGCCGCTTCGCCGCGACCGCCGGGTCGAGGGCGGGCACGGCCGCCAGCAGCCGCTGGGTGTACGGGTCCTGGGGCGCGCCGTAGACCTCGTCCACGGTGCCCTGCTCGACGATCCGGCCGCGCCGCATCACCGCGACCCGGTCGCTGACCTGCCGCACCACCGCGAGGTCGTGCGCGACGAAGACCAGGGCGAGCCCCAGCTCGCGCTGCAACTCGGCGAGCAGCGCGGTGACCTGGGCCTGCGTGGTCACGTCGAGCGCCGAGACCGGCTCGTCGCAGACGATGAGCCGGGGCTCGGCGGCGAGCGCCCGGGCGATGCCGACGCGCTGCCGCTGGCCGCCGCTGAATTCGTGCGGGTAGCGGTCGTAGTGCGCCGGGTCGAGCCCGACGCGCTCCATCAGATCCCGTACGCGGGCGCGGATCGCCGTCTCGTCGCGGTCGCCCCGGGCGCGCAGCGGGTCGGCGACGGCCTCGCCCACGGAGCGGCGCGGGTTGAGCGAGGAGACCGGGTCCTGGAACACCATCTGCACCCCGGGCACCGGCCCGCCGCCGCGCCGCTGTGCGCCCGCGTGGCTGATCCGCCCCGAGGTCGGCTCAAGCAGCCCCACGAGCATCCGGCCGAGGGTGGTCTTGCCGCTGCCGCTCTCGCCGACCACGCCGAGCGTCTCGCCGCGCCGCACGGTCAGCGAGACCCCGTCGACGGCGGTGAAGGCCCCCTTGCCGCGCCCGAAGACGCGCCGCAGGTCGGTGGCCTCCACGACGACGTCACCGGCGGCGTCCGGACGCCGGTCCCGCTCGGCGTCCACGCGCGGCACCGCGCTCAGCAGCTCCTGGGTGTACGCCTCCTCGGGCGCCGACAGGACGTCGCCGACGGCGCCGCGCTCGACCACCCGGCCGTGCCGCATGACGAGCACGTCGTCGATGCTCTCGGCGGCGACGCCCACGTCGTGCGTGACCAGGAGCAGGCCCATGCCGGTCTCGGCGCGCAGCCCGTGCAGCAGGTCGAGGATCTGCGCCTGCACGGTGACGTCCAGGGCGGTGGTCGGCTCGTCGGCGATCAGCAGCTCGGGGCCGCAGGCCAGGGCCATGGCGATCAGGGCGCGCTGGCGCATGCCGCCGCTGAACTCGTGCGGGCGGGAGCGGGCGCGCCGGGCGGCGTCCGCGATGCCCACCCGGTCGAGCACCTCGACGGCGCGGGCGCGGGCGGCGCGCCGGGAACCGCCCGCGTGCGTCCGGTACACCTCGGCGATCTGGTCGCCCACCGCGTAGTACGGGTCCAGGGAGGACAGCGGGTCCTGGAAGACCATGGCGGCGACCGGGCCGCGCAGCCGCCGCAGCTCGGCGTCGGTGGCCGCGCCGACGTCGGTGCCGCCGACCCGGACCGAGCCGCTGACGCGCGCGCCGGTGCCCCGGTGCAGGCCGAGCAGCGCGGACGCCACGGTCGACTTGCCGGAGCCGGACTCGCCGACGAGGCCGAGGGCCGCGCCGCGCTCCAGGGTGAAGGAGACGCCGTCGACGGCGGTGACGTCGCCGAACGCGACGCTCAGGCCGTCCACTTGTACGAGGCTCACGCGAGCACCACCCGTCGGTCGGCCACCGCGTACAGGACGTCCGCGACGGCGTTGGCGAGGACCACGAAGAAGCCGGTGACGAGCACCATGCCGACGACCACCGGCAGGTCGACGACCCGCACCGCCTGCACCAGCTCGCGGCCGAGCCCGGGGAGCCCGAACAGCGTCTCGGTGAGCAGGGCGCCGCCGAACATCGACCCGAAGTCGTTGGCGCTGAGCGCGATCACCGGCGCCAGGGCACCGCGCAGGGCGTGCCGCCCCACGATGGACCGCTCGCTGACGCCGTACGCGCGGAAGGTGCGCACATGGTCCTCGGCGAGGGTCTCCAGCATCGCGGAGCGGGTGAGCCGGGCGTACTTGGCGGACTCGATCAGCGCCAGGGACACCCAGGGGAGCAGCAGGTTCCACGCCCACTGCTGCGGGTCGTCGGTGAAGGCCACGTACTGCGGGAACGGCAGCCACTGGAGCTGGCCGCAGACGAGGATCATCAGGAGCAGGCCGATGACGAACACGGGGGTCGCGGTGCCCGCGAGCGTGACGGCGGTCAGGACGCGCTCGGTGACGCGCCCGCGCCGCCACGCGGACAGGACGCCGGTGCCGACGCCGAGGATCAGCCACAGGACCATCGCGCCGAGCGCGAGGGAGCCGGTGACCGGGACCTTGTCCAGGATCAGCTCGGTGACCTGCTGGTCGGTCTGGTACGACAGGCCGAGGCAGGGCGCGGAGCAGTGCTGCGTGCCGGTGCCGGTCGAGTAGTCGTGGCCGACGAAGATACCGCGCAGGAAGTCCAGGTAGCGCTCGTACAGCGGGTCGTCGAGCCGCAGCTGGTCGGCGACCTGCTGCACCTGGGCGGGCGAGCAGCGCGGGCCGCAGGTGATCTGGGCGACGTCGCCGGGCGCCACGTAGAAGACGGCGTAGATGACGACGGACAGGACGAAGAGCGTGGCGACGGCGCCGACGGCGCGCCGCAGGACGAAGCCGGTGAACCCGGAGCCCCAGTTCACGAGCCCTCCTTCCGCTTGCGCCCGGTGCCGATCCGCAGCCGCGAGGCCGCGCGCGGGTCGAGGGCGGTGCGCACGCCGTCACCGAGGACGGTCAGGGCGAGGACGGTGACGAAGAGGGCGGCGGCGGGCAGCAGCAGGTACTGCGGCGCCGCCTGGTACCAGACGTCGGCGGAGGTGATCATCTGCCCCCAGGACGCGGTGGGCGGTTTGACGCCGACGCCGAGGAACGACAGGGCGGCCTCGACGGTGACGTTGGCGGGCACGAGCAGGGCCGCGTACGTGATGACGGGCGCGGCGAGCGCGGGCAGCAGCTCGCGGCGGGCGATCCGCACGCCGCTCCAGCCGCTCAGGCGCGCGGCGGCCACGTGGTCGAGGGCCTTCAGGGAGATGGTCTGGGCCCGCACGATCTTGGCGATGCCGCCCCAGCCGACGATGCCGATGACCAGCGCGACCAGCACGGGGCGCGGGAAGTCGCTGGGCACGATGGCGAGCAGGCCGAGCGCGAGGACCATCAGGGGCAGCGCCACCATGACGTCGGTGGCGCGGCTCAGGACGAGGTCCACCCAGCGGTTGCCGAGCCCGCTGGCGAGCCCGACGGCGATGCCGATGGCGACCTGGACGACGGTGGCGACCAGGGCCACGCCGAGGGACACCCGGGCGCCGTACACGAGCCGGGCGAACAGGTCCCGGCCGGTCTGCGGCTCCACGCCGAGCCAGTGCTCGCCGCTCATGCCGCCGAGGGAGCCGACGGGCACGCCGCCGCGGGCGGAGTCGATCAGCTCGGGGTGGTACGTGGTGGGGTCCTGGCCCGCGAGGGCGGTGAGCAGCGGCGCGGCGACCGCGACCAGGACGAGCAGGGCGACGACGCCGCCCGCGACGAGGGCGGCGCGCTGGGTGCGCAGGCGCCGCCAGAACTGACGGGCTCCGGAGGCGGCGGCAGCGGGCACCGCTTCGGTGCCCGCTCCCGCGCTCTCCGAGGCCAACAGGGCCTCACTCATGACGCGTTGACCTGTGGACCCTTACTTGACCGCGACCTGGGACACGTCGAGGACGCCCGTCCAGTCACTGATCACGACGTTCTTGACGTCCTTGCCGTACAAACGCTTGTAGACCGGGTGGAACAGCGGCACGTTGACGGCCTTCTCACCGATCTTCTTGTCGAGGGCGCCCCAGCGCTTGGCCGCCTCGGCGTGGTCGGTCAGCTTGTTGATCTCGTCGATCTCCTTGTTGACGGCCTTGTCGTTCAGGAAGGCGGAGTTGAAGTTGTAGCCGTCCTTCACGATCTGGCGGCCGTCGAAGATCGGGGCGAGGAAGGGGCCGCCGGAGGGCCAGTCGGCGCCCCAGTGGGCGAGGAACAGACCGGGCTCCTCCTTGGCGTCGTGGGCCTTGTCCTCGTAGTCGTTGTCCTCCAGGCCCTGCAGCTTGACCTTGATCCCGGCCTTCTTCAGGGCGTCCTGGAGGGCGGTGGCGATCTCCGGGCTGGTCTCGAAGTTCTTGGCGTTGGAATGCGTGAGGGTGATGGTCAGGCCGTCCTTGTACCCGGCCTGCTTCAGCAGTTCCTTGGCCTTCTCGGGGTTGCCGCTGTCACCCGCCGGGAAGTGGTCGAACTTCTGGTAGCCGAAGGCCTCCTGGTTCGGCAGGAAGGTGGTGGCGGGCTCGGCGAGCGAGGAGCCGCCGGCGGCGTTGATGACCGAGGAGCGGTCGACGGCGTAGGCGATGGCCTGGCGCACCTTCGGGTTGTCGAAGGGCTTCTTCTTCGGGTTGAAGGCCAGGTAGTTGGTGTAGCCGAAGTGGCCGGTGCCGACCTGCGCGGCGAGCTTCTTGTCGCCGCTGACCTTGGCCAGCTCGGCCGGGCCGAGGTTGGTGTCGGTGGTGACGGCGGCGGCGTCGGCGCCCTGGCTCGCGGACAGGCGCTGGTTGATGACGGAGGAGTTCAGGCCGGAGCGGACGTCGATGGCGTCCGGGTAGGCCTTGCGCTCGGCGTCGGTCTTCGGCGACCAGTGCGGGTTGCGCTCCAGCTGGAGGCGCTCGCCGTCGCCCGTGTTCTTGACGACCTTGTACGGGCCCGAGGAGACCGGGTGCTCCTCGTACTTGGTGCCCTTGTCCTTGGCCTTCGGCACGGGCGCGAACGACGTCTGGGTGGCGACGTAGTCGAAGTCGCCGACGGGCTTATTGAGACGGAAGACAATCGTCCGGTCGTCCGGCGTCTCGACGGAGTCCAGGCCCTTCTTGTCCTTGTACGGGCCCTGGTAGGTGGACCCGCCGATGAGCCAGTCCCGCAGGAAGGGCGCGCCGCCGGACAGCTCGGCGGCGAAGGACCGCTCGATGCCGTACTTGATGTCCTTGGTGGTGATCGGCGAGCCGTCCTCGAACTTGAGGCCCGGCTTCAGCTTGTACGTCCACACGGTGGCGTTCTTGCTGGGCTTGCCGAGGCTCTCGGCGAGGTCGGGGACGACCTTGGTGCCCTCGGCGCCGTTCTCGCGGTTGCGGGTGGTGAGGGTGCGGAAGACCAGGCTCGGCACATTGCCGCCGCCGGAGGTGTACAGGCGCGCCGGGTCGAAGTCGCTCTGCGGGTCCCGGTTCAGGACGGTGAGCGTGCCGCCCTTGCGGGGCTTGCCGTCGCCGCCCGCGTCGCTCTTGTCCTCAGGTCCCGCGCAGGCGGCGGCGCCCACGGCCAGGACGACCAGGGTGGCGGACGCCACTGCCGTGCGGCGGGATATGACGGACTTCTGACGACGCAGACGCATCGGAGTGCCTCTCGGAAAGCGGTGGAGCCGGAAACGGAATCAGCGGGGGGGGAACAACGGGGAATGCGCGAGAGCCCGCCCCGGGCGCGCACGCCCCGACCGCTTGTCCGGGATCCGGACGCCAGACCACATCGTGGACCGTGCCACGGCACACAGGCGGCCGGGAACGCGATACGGGGGAAGAAACGCGACGCACGCGCCGGGGGCGGGCGTCAGCGACAGTGAATGTCGGCCACGCAGAGCGCGGTCACGCCGAAGAGCGCCAGCTCAAGGGCGGCGCTGTTGGAGGCGTGACGGATCGACATGCGGAGAAATATGGACGATGCCGCGCGGAATGTCAACGCGATGTCTCTGCAGTCGAGCCAATCCGTCTCAACCCTTGGGAAATACCCAGGGGTTGGCCTTGCAGCGGATTCCGTCGTGATCGAGGAACTTGGTCTGCTGCTGCATGACCGGAGCGAGTTCGCCGTCGCGCTGGCAGTCCACGTGGCCGTGGCCGAGCCGGTGGCCGACCTCGTGATTGATCAGCATCTGCCGGTAGGGGTGGATGCGGTCGCCGTAGGTCTTGGCGCCCTGCGCCCAGCGATAGGCGTTGATCATGACGCGCTCAGTGGCGGCGGAGTCGCAGGACACGTTCTGTTCCACGACGTTCAGGCCGGACTTCGCACACCATTTTCCGGTGGTTCCGGGACTCGCGAGCGTAATCACGAAATCGGGTTTCCCGGAGGAGATCCGCTCGAAGGTGCGGGCGCCGTTGTGGGCCCAACTCCGGTTGTCGTTCAGGGTCTTCTGCACGGCCTCGGCGAAGAGTTCACCGTCAAGACGCATTCCCTTCTCGACGTCGACGCGGTACCGGAACTTCTGCCCCGCCCCGGCGCCCGGTCGAATCCGGGAATCACCTCGAACTTCCCCGACGCCGTGAGTTTCGGGGCGAGCGGATACTTCCGGCCCATCTTCTGCTCGTACGACGCGGGGGCCGCGGACGGGGAGTCGGCCGGGGTCGGCCGGTTGTCCGAGCGGGACGCGGAGTCGTCGCCGCCCCGGTCGTCCGCGCCGCCCTTCGCGGCCGCGGCGCCGGACCCGTCGCCCTTGGCGTCACCGGCCACCTGACCGGCCACGACGATCGCGAGGACGGTGGTCACGGCCGCGGCGGCGATGCCGGTCACGGTGCGGCCACGACGACGCTCCCGCACGGGGGCCTCCGGCTCTTCGTCGGCGTTCTCGGCGTTCTCGGCTCCGTCGCCGCCGGGCCCTTCGGGGTCCCAGTCCGTGACGGACTCGTACGGGTCGCGGGGCGGCGGCGCGTGGGACGCCCGGGAGGCGGGGGCGTCCTCCTCGCCGCGGGGGTCGGGCAGCCGGTCGAAGGCCGCCACGTCCTCCCGCCGGGGTCCGGGCACCCGCCCCCGGGGCGCCCCGCCCCGCGGAGCGCGCACCGCTCCCCCGCCGACCTCGCCCCAGCCGCCCCCGGCCTCCCGCTGCTCGGGGTGCCCGCCCCGGACGTGGGGGGTGCCGCCGGGCGGGGCCGCCTGCGGCACGCCGTGCGGCGGCGTCGCCGGTGCGGCCCCGCGCGGGGGTCTGGCCTGCGGGACGCCATGGGGCGGCGTCGCCTGCGGGACGCCATGGGGCGGCGTCGCCTGGGGGATGCCGTGCGCCGGTGTGCCGTCGGGTGCGGTGCCGCGTCGGCGGCGGCCGGTGCCGGGCCCGGACGGGGTCGCCTGGGCCTTCGGTATACCGGAGGTGCTGCTGGTGTCTGCTGTGTCGGCCGGGCCCCGGCGGCTATGACGTCCCACGCGGCGCCTCAGCTCCTCGCACCCGAAGTCGTACCCGAAGGAGTACCCGAATCACGGCGGTCGTCGCTCACGCCGCCACGATCCCGCACACCCCCGGCATCCCTCAACTCATCGGCTTCGGCCAGGAGTTCACGGAACGCGTTGGCCACCACGGCCGGGAACTCCATCATCGCCACGTGCCCCGCCTCCGGCAGGGTGAGCAGCCGGGAGTCGCGGAAGGCCGCCGAGGCCTTGCGGGCCATGCGGTACGACACGAGCAGGTCCCGCCCGCCGTACACCAGCAGCGTCGGGGCGAGCACCCGCTCGGCCTGGCGCCAGAGGCCGTGCTGGCCGCCCAGCGTGTACGCGTTCACGATGCCGCGGGCCGAGCGGGCCATGGCGTCCCAGAAGTAGGGGTGCGCGAGGCGGCGCTCCATCTCGCGCACGGCGGCGGCGAACGCCTCCGGCGAGGCGTTCGCCGGATCGCCGTAGCACAGCTCCATGACGCCGCGGACCCGCTGCTCGGGCGTCCAGTCCTTGGTGAGCCGGGTGAACAGGGCGGCCACGCCGGGGATGGCGAGCAGGCCCGTGGGCACCGCCGTGCGCTGCACGCGCAGCTCGGGCAGGGCGGGCGAGATCAGCGTGAGCGTGCGGACCAGGTCGGGGCGGACCGCGGCGACGCGCGTGGTGATCGCGCCGCCCAGCGAGTTGCCGACCAGGTGCACCGGGCCGCGTCCGCGCGCGTCCAGATAGCGGATGACCGCGCGGGCGTGCCCGGTCACCGAGTAGTCGCCGTCGTCCGGCGGCGGGGAGTCGCCGAAGCCCGGCAGGTCCAGGGCCTCCCCGTCGACGACATCCTCGACCAGCGGCATCAGCGCCGACCAGTTCTGCGAGGAGCCCCCGAGCCCGTGCACGTACAGCGCGGGAGGCAGGTCCGCCCGGGCCCCGGGGCGGGAGCGGACGCCGAGCGTCAGGCCCGGCAGGGACACCGAGTCCAGACGCTCGCCCTCGGTCCCGCCCACGCCCCCCGGCCTGGGGGCGGCGGAGGCGGCCAGGGCGTGCGGCAACTCGGTCGAGGACATGCGGCAATGTTACGAGGTGATCACGCGTTGGATCGCGTGTTCGGCATCACAGGGCCCGTTCGGATCTCGTAACAGCTCGGACGCCGATTATCGGACGCCGACAGGCCGACAGGCCGACCGTCGGACGCCGACAGATCGCGTAGCGCCTCCCGCGGGTGTTGCCTAGGCTCGACGGGGAACGCGCAGAGGACCACGCCGCAGGCCACCCGCACCCCGGGCCGCGCCGGGGAAAGCCCCGCGCACGTCCCGGACAAGAGAGCCGAGGAGTCCCCACCATGACGGTTGACCCCAGCGACCCGGACACGTTCGAGGCCGAGCAGGCCCCGGACGAGTACGACGAGGAGACGCCCGAGGCCGACGCCGCCGAGCAGCACACCGACCTGGCCCCGCGGCGCGACGGCTCCCTGGAGGACGTCGACCCGGGCGCCGCCAACGTGGCCGACGCCGCCGAGCAGGCCCGCGTGGTGGACCTCGACGAGGACGACTACCGCTGACGGACGAGGACCGCCACCGCCGAGTGACCGGTGGCGCCTAAGATGCCGCCGACGCCGTGCGCGTGCGCCCACCCGGCGCACGCGCACGGACCGCGCCTGCCCGTGTTCGCCCCGCTACACACGGCTTTCGCGAGCATCCAGTCCGTGAAATTCTGCGCTCGCACCGCGCACATCACAGTTACCGAAAAGTACGATGGCGGCGCGGCGCACACCGCGGCACAAGGACGAATTTGGGAGGCGGCGTGACAGCCATCGAGCAGACAGAGGCGGCACGCCCGCGAGGCACACGCCTGCCGCGCCGTGCCCGACGCAACCAGCTCCTCGGCGCGGCCCAGGAGGTCTTCGTCGCCCAGGGGTACCACGCGGCGGCCATGGACGACATCGCCGAGCGGGCGGGCGTCAGCAAGCCGGTGCTCTACCAGCACTTCCCCGGCAAGCTCGACCTCTACCTGGCCCTGCTCGACCAGCACTGCGAGAACCTGCTCCAGGCGGTCCGCGCGGCCCTCGCCTCGACCACGGAGAACAAGCAGCGCGTGGCGGCCACCATGGACGCCTACTTCGGGTACGTGGAGGACGACGGCGGCGCGTTCCGGCTGGTCTTCGAGTCGGACCTGACGAACGAGCCCGCGGTCCGCGAGCGCGTGGACAAGGTCACCCTGGAGTGCGCGGAGGCGATCTGCGAGGTCATCGCGGAGGACACCGGCCTGTCCAAGGCCGAGTCGATGCTGCTCGCCTCCGGCCTCGGCGGCCTCGCCCAGGTGGTCGCGCGCTACTGGCTGCACAGTGACGGCGGCGTGCCCCGCGAGCGGGCCGTGGAACTGCTCACCTCGCTGGCCTGGCGCGGCATCGCGGGCTTCCCGCTGCACGGCGCGGAGGGCCACTGACCGCGGGGCGCCCCGGCGCCCCGCGGTTCTTCCCGGCCGGTGTTCGCTCCTGGCGTGCGCGGCCGGAGCCGTTCCCGTCGCCTCACCGGGCTAATCTGTGCTGGTACGGCGCGGGCGGCCGCGCACATCACTGACCGGCGGAGGGACAAGGCGTGGAGGTCAAGATCGGCGTGCAGCACGCGCCGCGCGAGATCGTTCTGGAGAGCGGTCAGAGCGTCGAGGAGGTCGAGAGCGCGGTGTCCGACGCCCTGGCGGGCAAGGCCCAGCTCCTGACCCTGGTGGACGACCACGGCCGCAAGGTCCTGGTCCCCGCCGACCGCCTCGCGTACGTGGAGATCGGCGAGCCGACCCAGCGGAAGGTGGGCTTCGGCGCCCTGTAGCCCCACGACGGCGCCGCTCGCGCGGCGGCCCGCACGGCATCGGCCCGGTGGTCCCGACCACCGGGCCGTTCTCGTACCCGCCCCCACACGCGCCCGCGCCCCCGGACGGCCGGGCGCCTCCCGACGCCGGAGTGGCCGATGAACGCCGTGACCCCCGCGCCCCCGGACGGCCGGGCGCCTCAGCACCGCCATGCCACGCACCCGCGCGCCCCTGAGCGCCCCCGCTTCCCCCTGCGCCTCAGGCCCCACCCCCACGTTCCGTCCAGTTCACCCACCGTTCACCGCAGATGGCGGTGGGGGCCGTCCGTTCGGAGACAGGGGTGGTGTGGAGGGTTGTGTTCCGGGTCCCGGGGGTAAGACCGGCTAGGACCGATTTGCACCTGGCCTCGGACCGGATGCGCAGCCGGTCCCGGACCGGACTCGCACCTGGTCCCGGACCGGACTCGCAGCTGGTCCCGGACCGGATTCACACCTGGCCTCGGACCTTGAGGGAGGGACCACACAGTGATCCTGGAAGCGCTCGGCTCCACACTCCTCGGCCTGGCCCTCGCCTGGGCGTCGTCCCGCCGCCTGCCCGACCGGCTTCCGTCCCGGGCGCTCGTCCTCGCGACCGGCGTGTGCGGCGCGCTCTTCGGCGCGTTCGTGACGCACACGGCGCTCGGCGCGGGCCATGCCGCCGCCACGCTCGTCGGGGCCGTGGTGGTGGCCGCCGCGCTGCTCTCGCTGCTGCTGCGCCCGCGGCGGCGGCTGCACCGCCGCCAGCTCCCGGCCTGACCCCCGCCCCCGCGGGCCCGGGGCGGCGGGGTCAGGCCGCCAGGCCCAGGGCGGACATCCGCTTGGTGTGCGCCTCCGTGATGCGGGAGAACATCCGGCCGACCTCCGCCAGGTCGAAGCCGTCCGCCACGCCGCCGACCAGCATGGTCGACAGGGCGTCCCGGTCGGCGACCACCCGCTGGGACTGCGACAGGGCCTCGCCCATCAGCCGCCGCGCCCACAGCGCGAGCCGCCCGCCGACGCGCGGGTCGGCGTCGATCGCGGCGCGCACCTTCTCGACGGCGAAGCTGGCGTGCCCGGTGTCGTCCAGCACGCCCAGGACGAGCCCGCGCGTGTCGACGTCGAGCCGCGCCGCCACCTCGCGGTAGAAGTCACTGGCGATCGAGTCGCCCACGTACGCCTTGACCAGGCCCTCCAGCCAGTCCGACGGCGCGGTCTGCCGGTGGAAGCCGTCCAGGGCGGCGACGAACGGCTCCATGGCCTCGGTGGGCTCCGCGCCGATCGCGGCGAGCCGGTCGCGCAACTGCTCGAAGTGGTGGAACTCGGCGGACGCCATCTTCGCCAGCTCCGCCTTGTCGGCGAGCGTCGGCGCCAGCTTCGCGTCCTCCGCCAGCCGCTCGAACGCCGCCAGCTCTCCGTAGGCGAGCGCGCCGAGCAGGTCCACGACCGCGGCCCGGTACTGCGGGTCGGCGGAAGCTTTCGCCCAGTCCTGGGCGGCGACCCCGGTGGGCGCTTCGGCTGCTTCGGGGGCGTTGGCAGGGGTGTCAGGCGTCTCCATGAAGCGCACAATAGCCCCCCTGCCGCCAGCGGTAAGGCCCTGGTCAGCCACTGTGACGATGAGTACGTGGACAATTCCCCGGACACGCATGCGAGATTCCGGGGTACAGTGGTAATGCGCCCGCCGAGTATTCGACGGGCCGTATGAATGAGGATGCCCGGTCGGTGGCCCGATCGGCTCCGACCAGACAGCCCTCCTGGGCGGTGCGCGACATGCGTGCGGCAGACGGAGGGATCCCCTCAGCGGTGTGAGCGCTAGAGCGTCGGCAGTGGTCCCGTGTCACCCGGCTCGCCAGCTCGTTCCACAGGCGGTCGGCTGTCCCCAGCACGGTCACGACCCCCAGCGTTCGCCTCGCGCCGCGTCTCACAGAAGAGGCATAACCCTGACTACGACTTTCCGAGAACTCGGAATCCTCCCCGAGACAGCCGAGGCCCTGGAGGCCGTCGGCATCGTGAACCCCTTCCCCATCCAGGAGATGACCCTCCCGGTCGCGCTCTCCGGCACCGACGTCATCGGCCAGGCCAAGACCGGCACGGGCAAGACGCTCGGCTTCGGCCTTCCGCTCCTGGAGCGCGTCGTCGTCCCCGCCGACGTCGAGGCGGGCCGCGGCACCCCCGAGGACCTCACGCAGGCCCCCCAGGCGCTCGTGGTCGTCCCCACCCGCGAGCTGTGCACGCAGGTCACCAACGACCTGCTGACCGCGGGCAAGGCGCGCAACGTCCGCGTCCTCGCCATATACGGCGGCCGGGCCTACGAGCCGCAGGTCGAGGCCCTCAAGAAGGGCGTCGACGTGGTCGTCGGCACGCCGGGCCGCCTGCTCGACCTCGCGGGCCAGCGCAAGCTGAACCTGAAGCACGTCAAGTGCCTCGTCCTGGACGAGGCCGACGAGATGCTCGACCTGGGCTTCCTGCCCGACGTCGAGAAGATCATCAACATGCTTCCGGTGAAGCGCCAGACCATGCTGTTCTCGGCGACCATGCCGGGCGCGGTCATCGGCCTCGCGCGGCGCTACATGTCGCAGCCCACGCACATCCGCGCCACCGCGCCGGACGACGAGGGCGCGACCGTGGCGAACATCGCGCAGTTCGTCTACCGCGCGCACTCCATGGACAAGCCCGAGATGGTCGCCCGCATCCTCCAGGCGGAGGGCCGCGGCCTGGCGATGATCTTCTGCCGTACGAAGCGCACGGCGGCCGACATCGCCGAGCAGCTGGAGCGGCGCGGCTTCGCCTCCGGCGCGGTCCACGGCGACCTCGGCCAGGGCGCCCGCGAGCAGGCGCTGCGCGCCTTCCGCAACGGCAAGGTGGACGTGCTCGTCTGCACCGACGTCGCCGCCCGCGGCATCGACGTCGAGGGCGTCACGCACGTCATCAACTACCAGTCGCCCGAGGACGAGAAGACCTATCTGCACCGCATCGGCCGCACCGGCCGCGCGGGCGCGTCGGGCACCGCGATCACGCTGGTCGACTGGGACGACATCCCGCGCTGGCAGCTGATCAACAAGGCGCTCGACCTGGACTTCAACGACCCGGCGGAGACCTACTCCAGCTCCCCGCACCTCTTCACGGACCTGAACATCCCCGAGGGCACCAAGGGCGTCCTGCCCCGTGCCGAGCGCACCCGCGCCGGGCTCGACGCCGAGGAGATCGAGGACCTCGGCGAGCCCTCCGCCCGCGGCGGCGGGCGGGGCGGCCGGTCCCGCACCCGCTCCCGGGCGACGGAGGAGGCGGCCCCGGCCGAGCGCCCCGCGCGCACGCCGCGGCGCCGCCGCCGCACGCGGGCCGGAGCGCCCGTGGACGCGGCGCCCGCCCCCGCGGCGACCGAGGAGGCGGCCCCGGCCGCTGCCGAGGCCGCCGTGGCGGAGGCCGCTCCCGCGCGTGCGCCCCGCCGCCGTCGCCGGACGCGCGCGGGCGCCGAGACCGCCGCTGCCGCGGCCCCCGCGGCCGAGGCCGCCCCGGCCGCTGAGGAGGCGGCGCCCAAGCCGCGCCGCCGCCGCACGCGCAAGTCGGTCGCGCAGGCCCCCGAGGCCCCGGAGGCGTAAGGCCCCCGGCTGACGCCGCCCCGCCCGCCCCGGTGCCGTACGCACCGGGGCGGGCGGACGCGTTTCCCGGCCGGGTCCGGCGCAGCGCCCGCGCGGCCGGTGCCCCGGGGCCAGTAGCCTCGTGCCCATGAGTCGGCCCCCCACCTTCACTCCGCCGCCGGGCACCCGCGCCCGGACGCTGGACACCGAGCGCGGCGCGTTCGCCGTGCTCGACGCCGAGCCCGTCGGCCCGGACAAGGGAACGGTGCTGCTGCTTCCGGGTTTCACCGGCAGCAAGGAGGACTTCATCGCGCTGCTGCGGCCGCTGGCCGACGCCGGGTACCGGCCGGTGGCGGTGGACGGCCGGGGCCAGTACGAGTCGCCGGGGCCCGACGACGAGTCGGCGTACGCGAGGGACGAGCTGGCGCGTGACGTGCTCGCGCAGGCGGCGGCCGTCGCCGGTCCGCCCGGCACCCCGCTCCACCTGCTCGGCCACTCCCTGGGCGGGCTGATCGCGCGGGCGGCGGTGCTGCTCGCGCCCGGGACGTTCGCCTCGCTCACGCTGATGTCGTCGGGGCCGGGCCGGATCTCGCCGCGGCAGCGCGAGCGCGCCGAGCTGCTGACCGAGGCGGTCGCCGCCCACTCCATGGCCGCCGTGTGGGAGGCCATGTGGGCGCTGGAGCCGCCGGAGGACACCGATGTGAACGGGGGCGCGGAGGGCGCCGCCCTGCGCGCCCGCTGGCTGCGCAACAACCCGGCGCAGCTCATCGCCACCGGCCGTCAGCTCTGCGTGGAGCCCGACCGCGTCGACGAGCTGAAGGCCACCGCGCTGCCCAAGCACGTGCTCTCCGGTGAGCGCGACGACACCTGGCCGGTGCCGCTCCTGGACGACATGGCCCGCCGCCTCGGCGCCCACCGCACGGTGATCACCGGCGCCGAGCACTCCCCCAACACCGACCGGCCTCAGGCCACGGCCGCCGCGCTGATCGCCTTCTGGGACCGGTAGCGCGCGGCCCGGTCAGAAGCGCTGTCAGTAGCACTTCTGGAGGTGCTCCCAGAAGCCGTCGCGCAGCACCCGGCGCAGGTCGGACTGGCCGCGCAGCGAGTAGTCGAGCAGCCGCTCGGCCTCGACCAGCAGCTCCTGGTCGACGGAGCCCGGCAGGTACGGATGGCCGGGCAGCAGGCCCACCAGCGCCTCGCGCCCGCGCGCGGAGAGCCACTTGGCGGAGATCTGCGCGCCGACGAAGCGCACGTCCTCCCGTGAGGGGCGGGGCGTGGCCGTCGGCCCCTCGTAGGGCACGGCGGGGCGGCGCGTGATGAACGGCTTGAAGAAGTCGGCGTCGAGGGTGCGCTGGCTGTCGACCTCCCACAGCAGCGGCTCCGCCTGGTTGCGGCCCTCGGGGGCCTCGATGCCCCACAGGTGGACCCGGGCCCCGTACCCCTGCGCGGCCTCCACGGCCGATACGAGGTCCTCGTCGCCGCCGATCAGGGCCGCGTCGCTGATGGCGCGGTGCCGGGCCAGGGACTCCAGGTCGCCGCGGATCAGCGAGTCGACGCCCTTCTGCTGGTTGTTCGCGTTGAGGTTGCCCAGGCGCACCTTGACGTCCGGCAGCTCGGCGATGGACTGCTGCTCGATGGTGTGGATGCGGCGCCGGGCGCCGTCGTACCAGTAGACGCGGAGCAGTCTGCTGTCGGCGAAGACGGTGCGGGCCTTGTCGATCAGCGCGTCGATCAGCCCCTCGGCGTCCAGGTCGAAGGCGCGGCGGTCCTCGGTACCGGCGGCGAGGCGGCCCGCTGCGGCGTAGAGGTACCCGGCGTCGACGAAGATCGCGTGGGTGGACGGGGTCTTCGCCACTTCGGCGAGCATGCGCTCGAGGAGGCCGTTGGCGCGCGCGAGCTGGGCGGCGATACCGCCGGTCTCGTCGAGGGTGTCGTCCGTGTCCATACAGAGCGCATTGTCCCGTCCGTCACACTGCGGGCACAACCAGAGGCCGTCACTCAGCGAACACAACCAGCCGCGATACAGTCACGACACACGGTGTTCATTAGCCACGCGAAAATTTTCTTTAGCGTAGGGAATGTTTGACGAGGGCAAGTCGTTGTGACTCGTGTGAAGGCTGCTCCGGCAGCCACCAGAAGTTCTCCTTCAGGAGGATCACCAGACGAAGGGAGAAGCCCGTGCGCTTCGAAATCCTGCGACTCGACGACGTCGACGGCACCGCCGTGGACAGCACCGTTGTGGACGCCGCCTCCGTCAATCGGATCGTGCAGCAGGCCGCGGCCATAGGCCAGCGCCTCTACATCCGCCCGGCCGAGACCACCGCCTCGTAACGCCGCATCCGTCCCCGCACGCCGCAGAGCCCTGTATGACACCGGACCGACCGGTGCCGTACAGGGCTCTGTCGCGCGGGGCGCGCCGCGTGCCGTCGCGCGGCGCGTCAGGCGCCGTTGATCACCTGCGTGACGCCGTTGATGATCTGCTGGACGGCGATGGCCGAGAGCATCATGCCCGCGAGCCGGGTCACCAGGACGACGCCGCCGTCCTTGATCACCCGGATGATCAGCAGCGAGAAGCGCATCGCCAGGAACAGCACCACGTGGATGGCGAGGATCGCCACCCACACCGACACCTGCTCGGCGCCGCTGGCGTGCTGCACGGCCAGGATGACCTGCACGATCGCGCCGGGCCCGGCGAGCAGCGGCATGCCGAGCGGCACCAGCGCGACGTTCACGTCCTTGGTCTGCTTGGGCTCGTCGGTCTTGCCGGTGAGCAGGTCGAGCGCTACCAGGAGCAGCAGCAGACCACCGGCGATCATCAGCGCCTGGGTGGAGACGTGCAGGTAGTCGAGGATCTGCTGGCCTACGACGCCGAAGACGGCGATGACCCCGAAGGCCACGCACACCGCCTGGAAGGCCATCTTCTTCTGCACCTTGGCGGGGCGGCCCGCGGTCAGGGCGAGGAAGATCGGGGTGATCCCCGGGGGGTCCATGATGACGAACAGGGTGAGGAAGAGGGATCCGAAGACAGCGATGTCGAACACAGTGATGGCCTTGCGAGGAGTCGTACGAGGGGTGCGGCGCCGGACGGGCACCGGTGAGCGCGCCCAGGGGCGGGCCCACCGTCGGTGACGGCGGCGGCCGTGGTGAGGGGAGTGAGGGGGTGGCGCCCGGTCAGGCGGTGGTGCGTCCGCCCGCGCCGGGCACCGGGAACGCCCCGGTGGCGCGGCGGGTGATCTCGCCGTAGATCTCGGGGTCGGTGGTGTACTCGCCGAGCGAGACGGTCTTGCGGCTGCCGTGGTAGTCGCTGGAGCCGGTGACGAGCAGGCCCAGGTCGGCGGCGAGGCCGCGCAGGCGGGGGCCCGCCTCGGGCGCGTACGCGAGCTGCTCGGGGTGGTCGACCTCGACGCCGTCGAGGCCCGCGGCGGCCAGCTCGGCTATGGCGGACTCCGGGACGACCTTGCCGCGCTGGGCGGCGGCCGGGTGCGCGAGGACGGTGACGCCGCCCGCGGCCTTGACCAGGCGGATCGCCTCGAAGGGGTCGAGTTCGTGCTTCCCGGCGTAGGCGCGGCCGCCGTCGGCGAGCCAGGCGGGCGTGAAGGCGTCGGAGACGCTGGCGACGACGCCCAGCTCGACGAGGGCCTCCGCGACGTGCGGGCGGCCCACGGAGCCGTCGCCCGCGATGCGCGCGACCTGCTCCCAGGTCACGGGCACGCCCAGCTCCTGGAGCTTGGCGACCATCGCCTTGGCGCGCGGGACCCGGTCGTCGCGGACCAGCTCCCGCTCGCGGGCCAGCTCCGGCTCGTCGGGGTCGAAGAGGTAGGCCAGCATGTGCAGGCCGACGCCGTCGAGGCGGCAGGACAGCTCGGCGCCGGTGACCAGGGTGAGCCCCGGCGGCAGCGCGGCGATGGCCTCGGCGTGGCCGCGGGTGGTGTCGTGGTCGGTCAGCGCGATGACGTCGAGCCCGGCGGCCGCGGCGTTGCGCACGAGCTGGGCGGGGGTGTCCGTGCCGTCGGACGCGGTGGAGTGGGTGTGCAGGTCGATGCGCACGGCTCGGCTCCACGCGGTTCGGGCGGACGGGGGACACTTAAGGGTAACGGTCCCTGCCGGGTGGCCCCGCGGCGCGCCCCGGGGAGCCGACGGCGGCGAGCAGGCGGGATCCAGCCCGTCCGGCGTTTGAGGACGAGGCGCGAAGCGCCGATTCGGGGGTGCCAGGGGGCGGAGCCCCCTGGTTTCGGTGAAGGGGCGGGACTGGGGCGCCCTCCCGCGAGGGCTACGGCGTCAGGAGGCGTGGGGAGAGCGCTCCGCACGGCAGGAGTTCCACCTCCGCGCCCGCGTCGCGCAGGTCCGTCAGGACCACCTCGTCGTACATGAGGAGCCCCGACTGCTCGGGCCAGGCGATGGCCCACAGCCAGAGCCCCCGCGCCTCCCCCGCGAACACCGCCCGGTCGTCCGGCGCCCCGGGCACGTGCCACATGGGCGTGGGCCGCCCCGCCGCGAGGACCTTGGCGGCTGGCGGCTTGCCGAGGCTCATGGCGGGGCCGGGGTCGGGCCCGTCGATGCCCGCGTAGCGCGCGCCGAGGCCGACGCCCAACTCCTCGGCGACCAGGACCAGTTCACCGATCCCGCCGAGCGGCGCGGGCCCCGAGCAGGCCACGGCGGTCGCCCGCCCCCCGCTGCGGTCGTCGCCCGCGCAGGCCACGCCCGTGAACAGCCATCCGACGGGCAGCGGCCAGGGCATCCACACCGGCACCCGGGCGCGGTGCACCACGACCTGGAGGGCCTCGACGCTGGGCGGGATCACGGGTTGCAGCGGATGCACGGTCCCGTGCACATCGCACTGCCAGGAGTCGGCAAAGAGGCCGGGAGCCCTGACCCGGCCACCACACTTCGGGCAACTGGGTTCGCCCCTCATAGCGCCCCACGGTCCTACCCCCGGCCGCCGCGTCAAGGACGATCACCCGTCCGGAGGCGGTCTCCGCACGGTCCGCGCCCCGGACCCGCCACCCCTCCCCACCGCCCCCACCAGGGAAAACTAGATGTAGCTTGCATTAGTTAGCCCCGCTAACTTAATATGTGCATACCTCAACGATCTAGGAGCGGCCGTATGCGCACCAGCACAGCAGGCCCCGCCGAGGGCGACCCCTTCGACGCGGGCGCGGGCGGGATCCTGCGCCAGCCGAAGGCGGTGTGGGCCACGGCGGGCGCGTCCGTCGTGGCGTTCATGGGCATCGGGCTCGTCGACCCGATCCTGCCGTCCATCGCCCAGGGGCTCGACGCCACGCCGAGCCAGGTCTCGCTGCTGTTCACCTCGTACTTCCTGATCACCGCCGTGGCCATGCTGGTCACCGGCTTCGTGTCCAGCCGCGTCGGCGGCAGGAAGACGCTGCTCGCCGGGCTCGCGCTCGTGGTGGTCTTCGCGGGCCTCGCGGGGACCTCGGACTCGGTCGCGCAGCTCGTCGGGTTCCGCGCCGGGTGGGGCCTCGGCAACGCCCTGTTCGTGTCCACCGCGCTCGCCGTCATCGTGGGCGCCGCGGCCGGGGGCAGCGCCGCCGCGATCCTGCTGTACGAGTCGGCGCTCGGCCTCGGCATGGCCTGCGGGCCGCTGCTCGGCGCGCTGCTCGGGGACGCGAGCTGGCGCTACCCGTTCTTCGGCACCGCCGCCCTGATGGCCGTCGGCTTCCTGTGCATCGCCGCGTTCCTCAAGGAGCAGCCGCGGCCCGCCCGCAGGACCTCGCTGCTCGACCCCGTCCGGGCGCTCGGCCACGGCGGTCTGGCCTCGGTGGCGGCCTCCGCGTTCTTCTACAACTACACGTTCTTCACGGTCCTGGCCTTCACGCCCTTCGTCCTGGACATGACCCCGTACAAATCGGGGGCGGTGTTCTTCGCCTGGGGCGTGCTGCTCGCCGTGTTCTCGGTGCTCGTCGCGCCCCGGCTCCAGGAGCGGTTCGGCTCCCTGAAGGTGCTCGGCGGCTCGCTCGTGCTGCTCGCCGCGGACGTGCTGGTCCTGGGGTACGGAAACCACACGGCGGCCGTCGTCTGCACGGTCCTGTCCGGCGCGTTCATCGGCGTGAACAACACCGTGTACACAGAGCTGGCGCTCGGCGTCTCCAACGCGCCGCGGCCGGTGGCCAGCGCGGGCTACAACTTCGTGCGCTGGTTCGCCGCAGCCGCGGCCCCGTACTTCGCGCCGAAGATCGAGGAGTGGACCGACGTCCACATCCCGTTCGTGGTCGCCGCCGTGGCGGCGGTGCTCGGCGCGGCGGTGGTCTGGGCCCGGCGCACCGCGCTCACGCGCGAGGCCGAGGAGCTTCAGCCCCGCCACGCGACGGAGGACGGCGTCAGCGCCTTCGCCAACTGACCCGCTCCGACGGGCGGTTGGCCGCGCCCCACGGGCGCCCGGCGCGCCTCCGCCCGTACGCGTACGCCCCGTACGTCAGCCGCGTACGCCCCGTACGTCAGCCGCGTACACCCCGTACGTCAGTCGAGCGGCACGGACCCGCGCAGGGGATCGCGCAGATCCGTGCCGCGCGCCAGCCAGCGCTCCTGGAGCGCCTGCGCGCCGTGCACACGCTTCCACGCCGCCTCGTTGGGGGTCATCGGCAGCAGCGGCAGGAACCGCACGGGGTCCATCGGGGCGTCCAGCTCCAGGTCCGGCACCAGACCGCCGGACTCGGCGACGAGCACCGAGGTGAACGGCGCCCCGGGCCACAGCGGCTCCCCCACGTCCAGCGAGGCACCGGGCGCCACGATCACGCCCTCCACCTGCGGCGACGCCGCCAGCACGGCCAGCGGCCGCAGCACCTTGCCGGTGTCGGCGAGACCGCCGCGCACCGAGAGGACCAGCTCCGCCCGCGGACCCCTGACCGGGTCGGCGAGCACCGCCGTGGGGTCGGCCATGGGCGCCGCCGCCATGCCGAGCGTGGCGTACCGGACGACGTCCCCGTCCAGGAAGCGCAGCACCTCCACGCGGTCCGTGCCGAGGAACGTCACCGCGGCGCGCGCGTCCGGCTCCCCCAGGCTCTCGCGTAGCCGGGCCTCAACGAGCGCAAGAACATCAGCCATGACGCGAGCATAGAACTCGTCAGTGATGGGTAAAGGTGGGGGTTTGACGCGGCAGTCGGCTGATACTGTTGGCTGCTGGCCCGGGCGGCACGCAGAAGCGTCGCTCTCAAGCCCGGACCTCAGGGCCCCTCGGGGCCCGACTCGACGGACGGCGCCCGGTGCGCCTGGACCTCCCCTACGGGGGACCGGCCGGAGGAGGTGGGGCTGTCATGGATCGAAGTCGACCGTGCAGTACCACCCGCTCTTCCGCCCGCTGAACCCCCGCAGCGACGAGGCTGCGACCGTGCTGACGGCACGCCGCCAACCACCGGCCCCCGGCCGGTGCGTGCCCGGCACCACGGAAGAGCACCGCGTTTCACCTGATCTGCATCAGTAGCGTTGCTGCCACCGCGCCGGTGCGGTGCTCCCCGCTTTGTGGACGTGCCCGTTCCCACGGCCCGAACGTCCCCATTCCGGGCAGTTCCACCCGTCGCAGGCGGCCTTTCGTCGAAGGAGCCCGCCCATGTCGATGATCCGCGACCTGCGTGCCGTCGTACGCCCGTCCCTGCGCAAGGACAGTGCCTCCCCCTACACCTCGTACGACGCCACGCGCGACCCCCGCGCCGCCTCCGCCGTCGTCGACTGCGCCGTCTACCGCGACGGCCGCCGCGTCTCCTGCGACAAGCCCGGCGAGGCGCTGACGCCGCACGAGGCGATGCTCCAGGTCCGCCGCGACGGCGGCTTCGCCTGGATCGGGCTGCACGAGCCCACGGAGGCCGAGTTCGCCGGGATCGCCGCCGAGTTCGGCCTGCACCCGCTGGCCGTCGAGGACGCCGTCCACGCCCACCAGCGGCCCAAGCTGGAGCGGTACGACGACACGCTGTTCACGGTCTTCAAGACCATCCACTACGTCGAGCACGCCGAACTCACCGCCACCAGCGAGGTCGTCGAGACCGGCGAGGTCATGTGCTTCACCGGCCGGGACTTCTTCATCACCGTGCGGCACGGCGGCCACGGCTCGCTGCGCGCGCTGCGAAGCCGCCTCCAGGACGAGCCCGAACTGCTCGCCAAGGGCCCCTCGGCCGTCCTGCACACCATCGCCGACCACGTCGTCGACGGCTACCTCGCCGTCGCCGACGCCATGCAGGTCGACATCGACGACGTCGAGAACGAGGTGTTCGCGCCCACCGGCAAGGGCGTCTCGCGCGGCGTCGACGCCGGGCGGATCTACCAGCTCAAGCGCGAGGTCCTGGAGTTCAAGCGCGCCGTGTCGCCGCTGCTGCGGCCCATGCAGCTGCTCAGCGAGCGGCCCATGCGGCTCGTCGACCCCGACATCCAGAAGTACTTCCGCGACGTCGCCGACCACCTCGCGCGCGTCCAGGAGCAGGTCCTCGGCTTCGACGAACTCCTCAACTCCATCCTCCAGGCCAACCTCGCGCAGGCCGCGGTCGCCCAGAACGAGGACATGCGGAAGATCACCTCCTGGGCGGCGATCATCGCCGTCCCGACGGCGGTCTGCGGCGTGTACGGCATGAACTTCGACCACATGCCGGAGCTGCACTGGCGCTTCGGCTACCCCATGGTCCTCGGCCTGATCGCCACGGTCTGCTACGCGATCCACCGCACCCTGAAGCGCAACGGGTGGCTGTGAGCCGCACGCGAGGTTGATCGCGCTGCGCGCTCGTCCTCAAACGCCGGACGGGCTCCACCCGCCCACGCCGGGGATACGCTGCCGGTATGACTGAGGCATTGCTGGAGCGCGCGCTGGTCGAGGAGGCCACCAAGAAGTCCGGGCTGATCTGGGTGCGCGGCGCGGGCCCCGACCGGGCCCTGTGGCACGTCTGGCACGACGGCGCCGCCCACCTCGTCGGCGACGGCCCCGGCGAGCAGCCCCTGCCGGGCCTCGGCGACGGCGCCACCGCCGAGGTCACCGTCCGCAGCAAGGACAAGGGCGGCCGCGTCGTCGCCTGGACCGCGACCGTCACCGAACTGCCGCCGCGCTCGGAGGCCTGGGAGGCCGCCGTGGCCGAGCTGAAGGGCAAGCGCCTGAACGCGCCCGACGGCGAGGCGATGGTGGAGCGCTGGGCGGCGACCTGCCGCGTGCTGCGCCTCACGCCCGTGACGGCCGACCTGGACCTGCCGGACGGCTCCCTCGCGGCGCCGCCCCTGCCGACGCCCGCGACGACCCGGCAGCCGATGCCCGCGGCCCTGCCCCGGCTGCTGCGCGGGCGCCGCAAGCGGCGCCAGGCCGTGTCCGCGGACCCCCGCCCGCCCCGCGACGCCTAGCGCGTCGGCAGCTGCTTGCCGTAGTCCACCGTCTCCGCCGGGCCCGGCTCCGCGAGGGGGAAGTCCTTGCCCCACTCGCTGAGCCGCAGCGTGCCCGCGCCGCCCGCCCGCTGGAGCCGCAGCGGGTACGGCTTCCCGTCGAGGGCCACCGCGAGCGTGCCGCCCGCCCCGTCGTCGCCGGTGAGCTTGATGACGCGCTGGGCACCGGACGTGGTGCGGTCCCCCTTGGTGAGCGTGCCGTGCAGGGTGAGCGTGCCGTCGAGGAGGACGTCCTTGTCGGTGAAGCCGCTCAGCTGCTGGTAGGCGGGGTCACCGGTGGGCACCTTCACGTACTTGCCGTCGAGCTTGGCCGCCGCCGAGCTGTCCGCGGGCGATCCGCCGCCCGCCTTGGCGTCGTGCGCCCAGAAGCCCGCGTCCGCCTTCAGGTACAGGTTCTCGCCGACGCGCAGCAGGCGGAACGTCTCGCCCTTGGCCGTCACCGAGCCCGTACCGCCGTCCTCCTTGAGCCGCATGTCGAGCTTGTACGTGTGGCCCTTGCTGGTGACCGAGCCGGACAGGCGCACCGCGGGCGCGGCCTTGGCGACGCTCACGGTCCGGCTCTGGATCTTCGCCGGGGACAGCTTGCCGACGCCGTTGGTGCCCGCGTCCGGATCCTCGCCGCCGCCCCCGCACCCGGTCACGACCAGACCCGCGCACACCGTGCTCACCAGAGCGGCCCTTCGCGTACGGCCAGCCCCTCGCATCGCAGTCACAGGCGTCAGCGTACCGGTGCCGCGCACCGCCTCCGGACCCCCTCCGTCCGGACGTCTCACCAGGGCATATGCGGCCGGTACGGGCTAGCCTGAAGCACGCATGGCGTGATCAAAGCGGCATGCCCCGGCAAACCGGCGCTCGGCGCATCCGACCGGCAGAAAGGCGCGGCGCATGGCAGGAGGCGCGCCCCGGATCTTCGTCTCGCACCTGTCCGACACCGCCGTCTTCGACCCCAACGGCGACCAGGTCGGCCGGGTGCGCGACCTCGTCGTGATGCTCCGCCTGCGCCACCGCCCACCGCGGCTGCTGGGGCTCGTCGTGGAGCTGGCGACCCGCAAGCGCATCTTCCTGCCCATGACCCGGGTGACCGGCATCGAGTCGGGCCAGGTCATCTCCACCGGCGTGCTGAACGTGCGCCGCTTCGAGCAGCGCCCCACCGAACGGCTCATCCTCGGCGAGATGCTGGACCGCCGGGTGCGCCTGGTGGAGACCGGCGAGGAGGTCACCGTCCTCGACGTGTCGGTGACCCAGCTCCCGGCCCGCCGCGAGTGGGAGGTCGACCGGGTCTTCGTACGCAAGGGCAAGGGGGGCACCTTCCGGCGCAAGGGGGAGGCGCTGACCGTGGACTGGTCGGCCGTGGACGGCTTCTCCCTCGAAGAGCACGGGCAGGGCGCGGAGAGCCTGCTCGCCACCTTCGAGCAGCTGCGCCCCGCCGACCTCGCCAACGTGCTGCACCACCTCTCCGCCAAGCGCCGCGCCGAGGTCGCCGCCGCCCTCGACGACGACCGGCTCGCGGACGTCCTCGAAGAGCTGCCCGAGGACGACCAGATCGAGATCCTAGGCAAGCTCAAGGAGGAGCGCGCCGCCGACGTCCTGGAGGCCATGGACCCCGACGACGCCGCCGACCTGCTCGCCGAGCTGCCCGAGGACGACAAGGAGCGGCTGCTGACCCTGATGCAGCCGGGCGAGGCCGCGGACGTGCGCCGCCTGATGGCGTACGAGGAGCGGACCGCGGGCGGTCTGATGACGACCGAGCCGATCGTGCTGCGGCCCGACGCGACGGTCGCCGACGCGCTGGCGCGGGTGCGCCAGCAGGACCTGTCCCCCGCGCTCGCCGCGCAGGTCTACGTGTGCCGCCCGCCGGACGAGACGCCGACCGGGAAGTACCTGGGCACGGTGCACTTCCAGCGGCTGCTGCGCGACCCCCCGTACACGCTGGTCGGCTCGATCCTCGACGACGACCTGCGCCCGCTCGCCCCGGAGGACCCGCTGCCGGTCGTCGCGGGCTTCTTCGCCACGTACGACATGGTGGCGGCGCCCGTCGTCGACGAGGGCGGCTCGCTGCTCGGCGCGGTCACCGTCGACGACGTCCTCGACCACATGCTGCCCGACGACTGGCGCGAGACGGAGTTCCACCTCCAGGAAGGGGCCGGTCATGGCGCGTGACCGCGAGCCGCGCGGGGAGCGGCGCGAGGGCCGGGGCGAGGGCCGCGAGAACCGCCCCCGGTTCCGCCTCGACCAGCCGCGGGCGCCGCGCCGCAAGCTGCTTCCGGACTACGACCCGGAGGCGTTCGGGCGGCTCTCGGAGCGCATCGCCCGCTTCCTCGGCACGGGCCGGTTCATCGTCTGGATGACGGTCGTGATCATCCTGTGGGTGGTGTGGAACGTCTCCGCGCCGAAGGAACTCCGCTTCGACCAGTACCCCTTCATCTTCCTGACGCTGATGCTCTCGCTCCAGGCCTCGTACGCCGCCCCGCTGATCCTGCTCGCGCAGAACCGCCAGGACGACCGCGACCGCGTCACCCACGAGCAGGACCGCAAGCAGAACGAGCGCTCCATCGCCGACACCGAGTACCTGACGCGGGAGCTGGCCTCGCTGCGCATGGGCCTCGGCGAGGTCGCCACCCGCGACTGGCTGCGCTCCGAACTCCAGGACCTGGTCAGGGAGCTGGAGGAGCAGCGCGCGCTCTTCCCGTCCGAGTCCCGTCCGGCACGTGATGTAGGCGACCGCTGACGGGCCTTCCGGACCCCCTACCGGGAGCCGTACCATCGAGTACATGGTTACGGAAGACGCGGTGCGCGAAGCGCTGGCGACGGTGAACGACCCCGAGATCCAGCGGCCCATCACCGAGCTGGGGATGGTCAAGTCCGTGGAGATCGGCGCGGATGGCGCGGTCGCGGTCACCGTGTATCTGACGGTCTCCGGCTGCCCGATGCGGGACACCATCACGACGAACGTGTCGGACGCCGTCTCCCGCGTCGAGGGCGTCACGCGCGTCGACGTGACCCTCGACGTGATGAGCGACGAGCAGCGCAAGGAGCTGGCGGCGGCGCTGCGCGGCGGCCAGGCCGAGCGCGAGGTGCCGTTCGCCAAGCCCGGCTCGCTCACCCGGGTGTACGCGGTCGCCTCCGGCAAGGGCGGCGTCGGCAAGTCGTCCGTGACGGTGAACCTGGCGGCGGCGATGGCCGCCGACGGCCTGAAGGTCGGCGTGGTCGACGCCGACATCTACGGCCACTCGGTGCCGCGCATGCTGGGCGTGGAGGGCAGCCCCACCCAGGTCGAGAACATGATCATGCCGCCGTCGGCGAACGGCGTGAAGGTCATCTCCATCGGCATGTTCACGCCGGGCAACGCGCCGGTGGTGTGGCGCGGCCCGATGCTGCACCGCGCGCTCCAGCAGTTCCTCGCGGACGTCTTCTGGGGCGACCTGGACGTGCTGCTCCTGGACCTGCCGCCGGGCACGGGCGACATCGCGATCTCCGTCGCCCAGCTCGTGCCGAACGCGGAGATCCTGGTGGTGACCACGCCGCAGCAGGCCGCCGCCGAGGTCGCCGAGCGCGCGGGCTCCATCGCCGTGCAGACCCACCAGAAGATCGTCGGCGTGGTGGAGAACATGTCGGGCCTGCCCTGCCCGCACTGCGGCGAGATGGTCGACGTCTTCGGCACGGGCGGCGGTCAGAAGGTCGCCGAGGGCCTCACCCGGACGACCGGCGCGACGGTGCCCGTCCTCGGCTCCATCCCGATCGACGTGCGGCTGCGCGAGGGCGGCGACGAGGGCAGGCCGGTGGTCCTCGCCGACCCCGACTCCCCCGCGGGCAGCGCGCTGCGCACGATCGCGGGCAAGCTGGGCGGCCGCCAGCGCGGCCTGTCGGGCATGTCCCTGGGGATCACGCCGCGGAACAAGTTCTAGACGCTCTTTTCCCGCCCACCCGCCCTGAAAGGGGGCGGATGGGCGGGGAAATCCGCCGCGCGGCGGCGGAGCACCACAGCGGGCCCGCGGAGTCACCCGGCGTACTGGGCGATGTCCTTGATCACGGCGAAGCCAAGGCCGTACGCGCTCATCCCGCGTCCGTACGCCCCCAGATGCACCCCCTCCTTGGTGGACCCGGCGAGCACCCAGCCGTACTCGGACTCCCGGTAGTGGAACGAGGTGGGCTCCCCGTCCACGGGGAGGGACAGCGTCGACCAGTCGGCGCCGTCCAGGTCGTCCGCGAGGACCCACGCGGTCTCCGTCTGCTGGTCGAGCCAGTCGTCCCGCAGGCTGTGGTCCATCTGCCCGGGCCAGGTGAGGGACAGCAGACCGACCCCGGCGAGCCAGGCCGCGGAGGACACCGAGGTCGCCTCAAGGACGCCGGTGCCGTCCGCGCTGCGGCGCACCGGGTTGGCGGCGACGGTCACCACGACCGCGAACCGCTCCCTGTCCCCGTTCCCGAACCCCCCTTCGGTCCGCACCGACGGCTCCTCGCCGTGGCCGATCGAACCGTGCTCCACGGCGCCGTCCGCGGCGGTGCCGACCCGCATCAGCCAGCGCGGTCCCGTGAAGGCCTCGTCCAGGCCGTACCAGGGAAAGGGCGCCAACAGGTAGCCGTCGACCGTGCGCCGGGCGGAGGGCACCGCCTGCGCGGTCCCTTCCGCGGCCGACGCCTGTGCGCCTACCCGACTCGTCGTCTCCATGTACCTGGCCGCCTCCTCACTCTCGTGGGTCCGGAGCGGCCCGCCCCCCTCGGGCGTCCTCACGCCGGACAACAAGGCAGGATAGCCACACCGATTCCCGATGCCGGTAAGGCAGTGGACGGGCGGGTGTCCGGATCGCGGCCCTCAGCGCGCGGGGAGCGCCGGGCGGCGCACGGGGAGCGTCCGCTGGCGCACGCGCGGCGCCGGGCGGGCGGCACCGGCCGGAAGCGGTGGCCGGACGCCGGACGGACGGCGCCCGGCGGGGGCGGTCCGGGCGCGCGGCAGGGGGCGCGCGGCGCCCGCCGGACCGGTCAGGTGGCGTCCGCGTCGAACGGCGGGTGCTCGTCCGCCGCGGGCTTCTCGGGCCGCTTGGTCATGTCGACGCGGGCGCCGCTGGCGCCGCCGGTGGCGGGCCGGGAGCCGGAGTCCTCGCCCGACTCGCTCTCGCGGCCGTGCACGGCGTCCGCGACTTCGGCCATTTCCTTGCGCAGGTCGAAGCCGTTGCGGATTTCCTTCAGACCGAGGTCGTCGTTCTCCAGCTGCTTGCGGAGGAACTTCTTCGGGTTCAGGTCCTCGAACTCGAAGTCCTTGAACTCCGGCCCCAGCTCGTCCCGTATGTCCTGCTTCGCACTGTCGGAGAACTGGCGGATCTTGCGGACGGTCCTGGCGACGTCCTGGATCAGCTTCGGCAGCTTGTCCGGGCCGAAGATGAGCACGGCGAGGATGACCAGCGTCACTATCTCGAATACGCCGATGTCGTTGAACACCCTGAACTCCTTGCCGTCCGGACCCGCTCTACGGTACCCGCCGCTGCTGTCCAGCCGGTAGCCGCCGGGCGACAACCTGGATCGGACGTGAACCGAATCCGAACGCCCGGGGACCGGCCCCGTTCAGTCCCCCTCGTCAGCCCCCGCTCGTCAGTCCCCGCTCGCGGAGCCGAGGACCAGCGTCACCTCGCGTTCGTCTCCGTCCCGCTCGACCGTCAGCTCCAGGCGGTCCTTCGGCCGGTGCGCGCGGACCTTGACGATCAGCTCGTCGCCGGAGTGCACGCGCTGGCCGTCGACCTCGGTGATCACGTCGCCCGGCCTGAGCCCGGCCCGGTCGCCGGGGCCGCCGCGGTTGACGGCGGGGCCGCCGTCCTGGCTCTCGCGGGCGATGCGGGCGCCGTCCCCCGTGAACCGCTTGTCGATGGTGACGCCGATCACCGGGTGCGTGGCGCGCCCCGTGTTGATCAGCTCCTCGGCGACCCGCTTGCCCTGGTTGATCGGTATGGCGAAGCCGAGGCCGATCGAGCCGGACTGGCCGCCGTCGGACTCCGAGCCGCCGTCGGCGGAGCGGATGGCGCTGTTGATGCCGATGACGCGGGCCTTGGAGTCGACCAGGGGGCCGCCCGAGTTGCCCGGGTTGATGGGCGCGTCGGTCTGCAGGGCGTTCACGTACGACACGTCGCTGCCGTCGCCCTTCTCGCCGCCCGCCGTGATCGGGCGCTCCTTGGCGCTGATGATCCCGGAGGTGACGGTGTTGGCGAGGTCGAAGGGCGCGCCGATGGCAACGACGGGGTCACCGACCCGGACGTTCTCGGAGTTGCCGAGGGGCAGCGGCTTCAGTCCGCGTACGCCGGAGACCTTGACGACGGCGAGGTCGTACCCGGCGTCGCGGCCGACGACCTTGGCGCGCGCGGTCTCGCCGCCGCTGAAGGTCACGGATATCTCGCCGCCGGTGCCGCCGGGCTCCACGACGTGGTTGTTGGTGAGGATGTGGCCCTTGCCGTCGAGCACGAAGCCGGTGCCGGTGCCCGCGCCGTCGTCGCCGCGCACGTGCAGCGTCACGACGCCGGGCAGCGCGCTCGCGGCGATCCCGGCGACGCTGTCCTTGGGCCGCGCCTGGGACTCCGCCCCGGCCTGCGGCAGCTCCACGTCTTGGCCGAAGCCGCCCTCCCGCTCCAGATAGGCCCCGGTGACTCCCCCGACCCCACCCGCCACGAGAGCGATCACCACGGCTCCGAGCACCAGCCCGCGCCGCCGCCGCTTGCGCCGCCGCTCCACGGTGTCCACCCCGGCCCCGGTCTGCTGAAGCGGCGCGCTCCAGGGGTCGTAGCGCTGCCAGGGGTCTACGGGGGCGGGGGCGCCGGGGACGCCGGGTGTCGGGGTGCCGTGGGCGGGGGCGCCGGGGGCCGGTGCGGCGGCGGGGGCGCTCGGCGCGGGGGTGCCGTCGGCCGGGGCGGGGTGGGCCGCCTGGGTGGGGGCGGCGGGGGGCTGTGCGCCCGCGGCGGGGGCGCCGTAGGGGTCGGCGGGCGGCGGGGAGGCAGGCGCCGTGCCGGGGCCCTGGGGGCCGGGTGTGGGCATGCCATGCGCGGGGGCGGCCGGAGCCGGTGCGGTGGGCGCGGGGACTCCGTGGGCCGGGGTGCCGTGGGCCGGGGTGCCGTGCGCGGGGGCGGTCGGCGGCTGGGCGCCGTACGCCGGTGTGCCGTGCGACGGGGTCGCCATGGGGTGCTGGACGGGCGGGGCGGGCGCCCAGGGGCCCGGCTCGCCGTACGGCGGCGTGCTGTACGGGTCCGGGTCGTGCAGGGGGCGGGGACGCTCGGCTCCTGGGGTCCCGGTGGGCTCGGGGGCCCGGGTCGGCTCGGCGTCCGCCACGGGGTCGCCGTCGGCAGCCGGGGCGTGACCCGCGGTCACGGAACCCTCGCCCGCACCGGCAGAGGTGCCCGCGCCCGCGTCAGGCCCCGCGTCCCGGCGGGGCTGACTCCACCAGTTCGGCTTCGCCTGGGTGGGCTTCCCGTCGTCCATGCTCTCCCCACAACTGGCCTGCGGCGGGCGCCGATTGCGGCGCGGCTCCGAGTCCGCCGGGGGCTCCGGCGGACACGGAGGATTCAATCAGGTCTCCCCGCGGACGTGCAGCGCGCGTCAGCGCCGGAAAGAGCGGGAACGAGGCGGACGGCCCCGCCCCGAGACCTCAGTGGATCCGCGAAGCGCCCCGCACCGGGCCGTACGCCGAGGGCGGCGCGATCGGCGCGGAGTCCGCGGCGCTGAGGGTGAGCCCCCTGGTCGCCCCGCCTTCGGCGTCCGGGGCGACGGCCCGGACCAGCGGGGACAGGACGCCCGCGCCCGCGAGGAGGGAGGCGGTGACCTGCTGCGGTGTACGCCCCGCCGGGGCGCCCGCGCCCGCGAGGAGCGGGACCGCGGCGGCCGTCGGCGCGAGCACCCGCGGGGGCCGCTGGGCCTGCGCGGAGAACGGGCTGTTGCCCCGGCGGCGCAGCGACTCGGGGACGCCCGTGGCCGGGGCGTTCTGGGAGCGGGGGGACGTGGCGTTGCTGTTGCTGTTGGCTCCGCCGCGCTGCTCGCCCGTGGCGACGGGGGCGTTGACCGTGACCCCGCCGAGGGCTATCGCGGCCAGCGACACCGCTCCGGCCGCCGCGAAGGCGAACCGCCGCCCGCGCCAGCCGCCCCGGTCGACGGCCTCGGGCCTGCCGACGTCGTGGATGCGGAAGCCGCGCTGCTCGCTCGGCAGCACCGCGGCGTGGGCACCCGAGGGCAGATATCCCGCGAGGGGCCGACCGCCGCTGACGGTGAAGACGCCTCCCCCGGGCAGCCCCGTGGACTCGGACGACCCGGTGGCGAAGCCCTCGTCGACGGGCGAGCGGGGGCCACCGCTCCGCCCGATGTCGTCGAAGTCGTCGAGGTCGCTCGCGGGCAGGCTCTGGAGGCGGGCGAGGAAGCTCTCGCTGGGCGGTGGCGGCGCCGTCTGTGCGAACACGCTCTTGAGCCGACGCTGGGCGTCGGCCTCGGTCTTGCACTTCGGACAGGTGGCCAGGTGCGCGAGGACTCGCTCGCGCGCGTCATGACTGAGCTCGCCATCGACCAGCGCGGCGAGTCGGTCTCCCAGGTGCTGCTCGGCGAAGTGCCGCTCGGCAGGATTCGACCGTGATCCACTCACGCGGTCGCGCCCCCTCCTCCCAGCGCCATGGCCCCGGTGACGGCGAGCGAGCGACGCTCGGCGCGGGCCTCGGGGAACGGTGCTGGAGCGCCTTGCGGAGCTGGGAGCGGCCGCGGTGGATACGGCTGCGGACCGTACCGAGCTTGACGCCCAGGGTGGCGGCGATCTCCTCGTACGACAGGCCCTCGATGTCGCACAGGACGACGGCGGCGCGGAACTCGGGCGCGAGCGTGTCCAGCGCCTGCTGGACGTCCGCGTCGAAGTGCGTGTCGTTGAACACCTGCTGGGGGACGGCTCGCGGCTGGGCAGCCGCTCCGCCGCGTCGTCGCCGAGGGCGTCGAAGCGGATGCGCTGCTTGCGGCGCACCATGTCCAGGAAGAGGTTGGTGGTGATGCGGTGCAGCCAGCCCTCGAAGGTGCCGGGCGTGTACGTCGACAGGGAGCGGAAGACGCGGACGAAGACTTCCTGGGTGAGGTCCTCGGCGTCGTGCTGGTTGCCCGTCAGGCGGTAGGCGAGGCGGTAGACGCGGCCGCTGTGGGTGCTGACGATCTCTTCCCACGTGGGAGGAGTCCACGCCTGCGAATCCGCGTCAGCGGCAAAGGTCGCGGTCTGAGCGGAGTCGATGGCGCGGTCAGCGGTGTCGGTCACGGATTTCGGCCTACCCGCCAACCTGAGAAAACGCCGGAGCGCTCCTCCCCGATCCGCGGACTCGGCCGCACCTCCCCTGTCGGCTCTGGTGGTGTCCAGTGGAGCCCCTACCATAACCACCTCGCCCGTTAGCTCCGGATAAGGGTTTTTACTGGAATTTGGTACAGCCTTCGTGAGGTGCGTCCCGACTTCGTCGGCGCCCGACCCGGCGACTTGATCCATCCGTAACCCCCGTTGTCCTTACACCCCTCCTTAACGCACGGTCCCATCTGCGGGTTCCCGGCCCCAACGGATACAGTCACGGCCAGGCAACCACGGGGACAGGAGAGGGCCATTACCGGCAACCGGCAGACGAGCTGGGCGTTCGCCGACGCCTTTGTCGCCGAGGACGAGGCGCTGCGCTGGGCCCGGGACCGGGCCAGGGACGCGGGCCTCCGCTCGGTGTCGCCCGGCACCGGCGCCGCGCTGGGGATGCTCGCCGCCGCCGTGGACGCCAAGGCGGTCGCCGAGATCGGCACGGGCACCGGCGTCTCGGGCATCCACTTGCTGCACGGCATGCGTCCCGACGGCGTCCTGACGACCGTGGACCCGGAGCCGGAGCGCCAGCAGTTCGCCCGCATGGCCTTCCGGGCGGCGGGCTTCGCCGGGAACCGCGCGCGGTTCATCCCGGGCCGGGCCCTGGACGTCCTGCCGCGCCTCGCCGACGGCGGCTACGACCTCGTCTTCTGCGACGGCGACCGGCTGGAGTGCCTCGACTACCTCGCTGAATCGTTGCGCCTGCTGCGGCCCGGCGGCCTCGTCTGCTTCGAGGGGGTCTTCGCGGACGGCCGCACCGTGGACTCGGGCCCGCAGCCCGTGGAGGTGCTGCACCTGCGCGAGCTGCTGCGGGCCGTGCACGAGAGCCAGCACCTGGTGCCGTCGCTGCTGCCGGTGGGGGACGGGCTGTTGTGCGCGGTCAAGCGGTAACGCTGCGCTGTGCTTGGGCGGGGTCCTCTGGCCCCACTGCCGTGCGGGCCGCCTGCGGCGGGGCCGCGCGCGGTCGTCTTCTCCCTGCGGGCCGCATCTGGCTGAGCGCGCAGTTCCCCGCGCCCCTTCAGGGCGCCACCGTGTGCCCCCGTTGCCCGGGGCCCGGCGCTGGACGGTCCGTCGTGCCCGTCCAGGCCGCCTTCCCTCTGCGGGCCGCATCTGGCTGAGCGCGCAGTTCCCCGCGCCCCTTCGGGGCGCTACCGTCGCCCGCGCTGCCCGGGGCACGGCACCGCTTAGCCGCCCCTGGCTGAGCGCGCCCACGCGGCGGAGCCGCATACCGACACCGCCCCGCACCCCATTCGGGGCGCCACCGTGTACCCCCGTTGCCCGGGGCACGGCGCTGGACGGTCCGTCGTGCCCCTCGCGGTCGCCTTCCCTCTGCGGGCCGCATCTGGCTGAGCGCGCAGTTCCCCGCGCCCCTTCGGGGCGCTACCGTCGCCCGCGCTGCCCGGGGCACGGCACCGCTTAGCCGCCCCTGACTGAGCGCGCCCACGCGGCGGAGCCGCATACCGACACCGCCCGCGCCCCTTCGGGGCGCCACCGGGGCTCCTAGGTGCGGGGCATCAAGATCCTGTTGGGGCCGTCCGGCTAGGACACGGCACTGCCCCGGTGCGTCGTACGATGCGTACGGCGCTGCCGGGGCAGTGGAAACGTGTGGGCGCTACGCGTCAGCCGACGACCTTCTTCAGGGCGTCGCCGAGCGCGTCGGCCTCGTCCGGGGTCAGTTCGACGACAAGTCGACCGCCGCCTTCGAGCGGAACGCGCATGACGATGCCCCGCCCCTCCTTGGTCACCTCGAGCGGGCCGTCGCCCGTCCGCGGCTTCATGGCCGCCATGCTCGTTCCCCTTCCTGAAACCAGCCTTGTCGCAGCCGACAACCCAGGTGTCACCGGCATCGAACACATTGCTTCCAGGTCATTATCCCGCATCGCGGGACCCGATGACCAACATCGGTCGGCATCGCTTGCGCAACGCGCGCCCGCAAAACCACTCAATTCGGCGATGTGGCTGCAATACTGCGCCGCCCCACACGTTCCTCCCGCCTCAGTTTCTTTGACGCAGGTCACATCCACCGCCGCATACCGGAGGCCGATGATCTAGGTCATGCTGGGCCCGACGACGCCGTCCGGACGCCGTCCGACCGACCCGGCGGACCCCACGGAAGGGACACCATGGCCGACACCGTGCTCTACGAGGTGAGCGACGGGCTCGCGACGATCACGCTGAACCGCCCCGACGCGATGAACGCGATGAACGTCGAGGCCAAGGTCGCCTTCAGGGAGGCGGCCCGGGAGGCCGCCGCGGACTCCGCCGTGCGGGCGGTGCTGCTCACCGCGACGGGCCGCGCCTTCTGCGTGGGCCAGGACCTCAAGGAGCACGTCGGCGTCCTGAAGGAGTCCCGCGCGTCGGGCGGCGGGCAGACGATGAGCACCGTGCGGGAGCACTACAACCCGATCGTGCGGGCCCTGACCGGCATGCCGAAGCCGGTCGTGGCGGGCGTGAACGGCGTGGCCGCGGGGGCGGGCTTCGGCTTCGCGCTGGCCGCGGACTACCGCGTCGTCGCGGACACGGCGTCGTTCACCACCTCCTTCGCCGGAGTCGCGCTGACCGCCGACTCGGGCGTGTCCTGGACGCTGTCCCGGCTGCTCGGCCCGAGCCGCGCCGCCGACCTGCTGCTCTTCCCGCGCTCCCTCAAGGCCCAGGAGGCGTACGACCTGGGGATCGCGCACAAGGTCGTCCCGGCGGACGCGCTGGCCGACGAGGCCCGCGCGGTGGCCCGGGCGCTCGCCGAGGGCCCCACGGTCGCCTACGCCGCGATCAAGGAGTCACTCGCGTACGCCGCGTCGCACTCCCTCGACGAGACCCTCGACAAGGAGGACGAGCTGCAGTCGAGGGCGGGCGAGTCCGAGGACCACGCGATCGCCGTCCAGGCCTTCCTCGACAAGGCCAAGCCGCGCTACCTGGGCCGCTGAGCCCCCGCCGGACGCCTCACCGGGCCCCGCTGGCCGGGCGGGCCACGCAGTCCGCCAAGTGGTCGTTGACGAGGCCGCAGGCCTGCATCAGCGCGTACGCCGTGGTGGGGCCGACGAAGCGGAGGCCCTGCTTCTTGAGGGCCTTGGACAGGGCCGTCGACGCGTCCGTGACCGCGGGCACGTCGGCGAGCGTGCGCGGTGCCGGGCGGGCGGCGGGGTCCGGGGCGAACGACCAGATCAGCCGGTCCAGCTCGCCCTCGGGCCAGTCGGCGAGCACGCGGGCGTTGGCGAGGGTCGCGTCGACCTTGGCGCGGTTGCGGATGATGCCCGCGTCGGCCAGGAGGCGCTCGCGGTCGGCGTCCGTGAACGCGGCGACCTCGGCGATCTTGAAGCCGGAGAACGCCGCCCGGAAGCCCTCGCGGCGGCGCAGGATCGTGATCCAGGACAGCCCCGACTGGAAGGCCTCCAGGGAGAGGCGCTCGAACAGGGCGTCGTCGCCGTGCACCGGGCGGCCCCACTCCTCGTCGTGGTACGCCACGTAGTCGTCCGTGGACAGGCCCCAGGGGCAGCGCAGCGCGCCGTCCGGGCCCGCTATGGCGCCGCCGCTCACCGGTCGTCCTCCTTCTCCTCGGACGCGGGACCGGGGGCCGACTGGTCGGCGCGGTCAGCCGGGTTGGCGCGGTCAGCCGGGTTGGCGCGGTCGCTCGGTCCGCTCAGGTCCTTGCGGTCGCTCGGGCCGCTCACGTCACTCGCGGTCCTCTGGTCGCGCAGCTCGACCGGCCGGTCGGCCACGGGTCCGGCGGTCGGCGGGTCGGCCGGGGCGGCTCCCGCGCCGTACCCCCGGAACAGGGCCGAGCCGCCGACCGCCGTCGCCTGGGCGCCCGCGAGGGCCGTCTCCAGCTCCGCGATGCGGGCGTCCCGCTCGGCCAGCTCCGCGGCCAGGCGGTCCAGGGCCTCGTCCACGTCCACCATCCGATAGCCCCGGACCGTCATCGGGAAGCGGACCGCCTCCACGTCGGCGCGGCGCAGTGGGCGGTCCGGCGGCAGCGGGTCGGCGAACCGCTCCGGCGGCACGTCCGCCAGCGCGCCGCTCTCCGAGCCGCCGAGGACGGCCAGCGTCACCGCGCCGACCACGACGACCAGGGCGATGACCAGGAACAGGAACATGACCATCTGTGCGGGTCCCCACGCTCGGCAACTGTCTCGGTCCGATCGTGCCATGCGGGTCTGACAGTTAAGGTCACTGGCGGCAGTCGGCGGCGGCTGAAGAACGCCGAAGAACTACAAGGAGGCGCACAGGGGATGCTCAAGCTGGGCAGGCGCGTGTTCGATGCGCACGAGCCGGTGATCATGGCGATCGTGAACCGGACCCCGGACTCCTTCTACGACCAGGGCGCCACGTTCCACGACGAGGCCGCCCTCGCCCGCGTGGAGCAGGCGGTGGCCGAGGGCGCCGCCATCATCGACATCGGCGGCGTCAAGGCCGGTCCCGGCGAGGAGGTCACCGCCGAGGAGGAGGCGCGCCGCACGGTCGGGTTCGTCGCCGAGGTGCGGCGGCGCTTCCCGGACGTCGTCATCAGCGTCGACACCTGGCGGCACGAGGTCGGCGAGGCCGTGTGCGACGTGGGCGCCGATCTGCTCAACGACGCCTGGGGCGGCGTCGACCCGAAGCTCGCGGAGGTCGCGGCGCGGTACGGGGTGGGTCTCGTCTGCACCCACGCGGGCGGCGCGGAGCCGCGGACCCGGCCGCATCGGGTGGAGTACGAGGACGTCGTGGCCGACATCCTCCGGGTGACCGTGGGGCTCGCCGAGCGGGCCGTGGAGCTGGGCGTGCCGCGCGAGTCCGTCCTGATCGATCCCGGGCACGACTTCGGCAAGAACACGCGGCACTCGCTGGAGGCCACGCGGCGGCTCGGGGAGCTGGTGGAGACCGGGTGGCCCGTCCTGGTGTCGCTGTCCAACAAGGACTTCGTCGGGGAGACGCTGGACCGGCCCGTGAAGGAGCGGGTGGTGGGGACCTTGGCCACCACGGCGGTCTCGGCGTGGCTGGGGGCGCAGGTGTACCGCGTCCACGAAGTCGCGGAGACGCGGCAGGTGGTGGACATGGTGGCGTCCATCGCGGGCCACCGTCGCCCCGCGGTGGCGCGCCGCGGGCTGGCCTGACCCTGCCGGGGGCTCCCCAATCCCGCCCCTTCCCGAAACCAGGGGCTGCCGCCCCTGGCACCCCGCTCCATCGGCCTGACGGCCTCGTCCTCAAACGCCGGACGGGCTATTTCCAGCCCGTCCGGCGTTTGAGGACGAGCGCGCCAGCGCGATGGAGGGCGGGTGGGTGGGCGAAGGAGCCCGCCCGGCGCTTGAGGGCGAGGCGCGCAGCGCCGACGACCCCGGTACGGGGCGCCCCCGCCAGGGTCAGCGGCCGACCTCCTTCGTCACCAGCGTCACCGCCTCCTCCACGTCGTCCGTCACGTGGAAGAGCAGCAGGTCGTGCTCGGAGGCCTTGCCCTGGGCGACCACGGTGTCGCGGAGCCAGTCGACGAGGCCGCCCCAGTAGGCGGAGCCGAAGAGGACGATGGGGAAGCGGGTGACCTTGCGCGTCTGGACGAGCGTGAGGGCCTCGAAGAGCTCGTCGAGCGTGCCGAGGCCCCCGGGCAGGACGACGAACCCCTGCGCGTACTTCACGAACATCGTCTTGCGGACGAAGAAGTAGCGGAAGTTGACGCCGATGTCGACGTGCGGGTTGAGGCCCTGCTCGAAGGGCAGCTCGATGCCGAGCCCGACGGAGACGCCCTTGGCGGCGCGCGCGCCCTTGTTGGCGGCCTCCATCGCGCCGGGCCCGCCGCCGGTGATCACGGCGAAGCCCGCCTCGACCAGGGCCCGGCCGAGGCGCACGCCCGCCTCGTACTCCGGCGAGTCGGGGCGCGTGCGCGCGGAGCCGAAGACGCTGATGGCGCTGGGGAGTTCGGCGAGGGCGCCGAAGCCCTCGACGAACTCGGACTGGATCCGCATCACCCGCCAGGGGTCGGTGTGCACCCACTCCGAGTCGCCCTCGGTGTCGAGGAGGCGCTGGTCGGTGGTGCCGGGTGTGATCTGCTCACGCCGCCGCACCACCGGCCCCAGACGCTGCTCCTCCGGCGGACCCTGTGCTTCCGGACTGCCCATGACCATCCCCTTCCACTGACGTGTGCCACTTCAGCGTAGGTCTCAGGGCGTTACGTACGGCGTAATAACAGAAGTCATGACAGAAGGAAGTGCCTGAGGAGGCCAGCGAGGCCGGTCAGGAGGTCAGGAGGTCAGCCAGGCTCGCAGGCGGTGCTCGGCCTCGGGGATCAGGGAGGCCCGCACCCGCTCGTCCACCTTGTGGGCGAGCAGCGGCGCCCCGGGGCCGTAGTTGACGGCGGGCACGCCGAGCGCGCTGAAGCGGGAGACGTCGGTCCAGCCGAACTTGGGCCGCGCCTCGCCGCCGACGGCTGCGAGGAAGGCGGCCGCGGCGGGGTGGGTGAGGCCGGGCCGGGCGCCCCCGGTGTGGTCGTCGACGACGAACTCGTCGACCCCGCAGTCGGCGAAGTAGTCGCGGACGAAGGCCTCCGCCTCCTCGGGCGTGCGGTCCGGCGCGTAGCGGAAGTTGACGACGACGGTGCAGGCGTCGGGGATGACGTTGGTCGCGACGCCGCCCTCGATGCCGACGGCGTTGAGGCCCTCGTGGTACTGGAGGCCGTCGACGACGGGCCTGCGCGGCTCGTACGCGGCGAGCTTGGCGAGGATCGGGGCGGCCGCGTGGATCGCGTTGGAGCCCATCCAGGCGCGCGCGGAGTGCGCCCGCTCCCCCGTGGTCTTCAGGTGCATGCGCAGCGTGCCCTGGCAGCCGCCCTCGACCAGGCCGTCGGTGGGTTCGAGGAGCACCGCGAAGTCGCCCGCGAGCCACTCGGGGTGGGCGTCGGCCACGTGTCCGAGGCCGTTGAGGTGCGCGGCGACCTCCTCGTTGTCGTAGAAGACGAAGGTCAGGTCGCGGTTGGGCGCGGTGACCTCCTGGGCGATGCGCAGCTGCACCGCGACGCCGGACTTCATGTCGCAGGTGCCGCAGCCCCACAGGACGCCGTCCTCGTCCAGGCGCGAGGGTACGTTGTCGGCGATGGGCACGGTGTCGATGTGCCCGGCGAGGATGACCCGCTCGGCGCGACCCAGGTGGGTGCGGGCCACCACGTTGTTGCCGTACCGGTCGACCGTCAGGTGCGGCAGGGCACGCAGCGCCGTCTCGATGGCGTCCGCGAGCGCCGCCTCCTGGCCGCTCGGGGACGGGAAGTCCACGAGGGCGGCGGTGAGCGCGGCGGCGTCGAGCGTGAGGTCGAGTGCGGGCTTGGCTGAGGTCGCGTCCATGGCGTCGACCCTAACGCTCCGCCGCGGGCCGTCAGCAAGGCTCCGCCGGGGGGCCGTCAGCAGCGTGCCGCCAGCAGCGGAGTCGCTGGTTCCGGCATGGTCGGGGGGCTCCAGTACCTTGGTCCGCGTGTCCGATCCGTCCCTGCCGTCGACGCCGTCGACGCCGTCGCCACCGTCGCCGCCGTCCTTGTTCGTCCGGCGCGGCCGCCTCCTGCGCGTCGGGGCGGCCCTCGCGGTGCTGCTCGCGGTCGTGGCCTACGTGGTGGTGCAGTACGTGAGCGGCGGGCGTCCGGCGCGGTGCGTGGTGGTGTCGGGCGACGGCGACGGCGCGCGGTACGAACTGAGCGCGGAGCAGGCCGCGAACGCGGCGACGGTCGCCGTCGTCGGCACCCGGCGCGGCATGCCCGAGCGCGCGGTGACCATCGCCCTGGCGACCGCCCTCCAGGAGTCGGGGCTGCACAACATCCGCCACGGGGACCGGGATTCGCTCGGCCTGTTCCAGCAGCGGCCGTCCCAGGGCTGGGGCAGCGAGCGGCAGATCATGGACCCGGTGTACGCGGCGGAGCGGTTCTACGCCCGGCTCGACAAGGTGCCGGGCTACTCGCGGCTGCCCCTGACGGTCGCCGCGCAGCGCGTGCAGCGCAGCGGCTTCCCGCAGGCGTACGCCAAGCACGAGCCGGACGCCGCGCTGCTCGCCGCCGCGCTCACCGGCCGGGCACCGGCGGCCTTCACCTGCGAGGGGCGGGGCGCCGCGGAGCCGGACGAGCCCGGGGGCGCGCGGGCGGTGCGGCGGGCGCTGGTGCGGGACTTCGGGCGCGAGGTGCTGCCGGAGGGGGCGCCCGCGCACGGGCGGACGGTGCGCGTCCCGGTGACCGGCACGGCCGCGCTCTCACCGGAAGCTGGCGCTCCGCAGCGCGGCTGGGAGGTGGCGCACTGGGCCGTGGCCAACGCCTCCGCGCTCGGTGTGGAGCGGGTGTCGTACGCGGGCCGCGAATGGCGGGCCGGGCGCGGCGGGAAGAGCGGCGACGCGTGGCGCGTGCTGCGTTCCCGGCGTGAACATTCCGTGGGGAAAGAGCGCTCCGGTGCCGCGGGGAGTGACTCCGGGGCGTCGGCGTACGGCTCCGAGGGGGCCGACAGGGGCATGGGCGACGTCCGAATCGTCGCTGGGCAGTAGTGCGGGACCTCACCCGGAAGAGGCACGGGGCGCCCATGGAGGTGACGACGGGCACGGGCTTTCGCGCCGGGCGGGCAAGGGGCCGGAATTCCTTGTGCGGAAAGGGAATTGGGCCATTTCGGCGGCGCCATCGCAGATGAACTTTGCCCGATTTTATCCGCAGGCGATTATGCGACGCATTACCAACTCTTTACGTTGCCGCGCCGCAACCTTCCCGGGCTTCGAGCGGTAGTCACTGCGTCCGGGCACCGGAGCCCTCCGGTCGGACACTCCACCGTTCTCTTCCGTCTAAGGAGCATCATGTCCCTCCCTCTGACCCGCCGGATCGCCCGTGCCGCGCTGCTCGTCGCGGCGGGAGCGGCACCCGTGGTCGGTGCGGCCGGCTCCGCGAGCGCCGTCGAGCTCCCCGCCTCCCCGCACACGGCCGGAGTCACCGCGGTGGACGCCGCGGAGCTGGGCGGCGCCGTCGATGGCGCGACCCGGCACGTGAGCGGCCTCGCCGGGGAAGCCGGTGGCAAGGCGATGACGAAGGCCGTTCCGGCCGTGGGGAAGGCCGCGGGCAAGAGCGTCCGCACGGGGGCGCCGGTGGCGCAGCAGGCGGCGGACGACGTGGCCGGTAGCGCGGGCAAGGTGCTGGACGACGCGCAGGGCGGGCTGCCCTCGGGTGAGCTGGGCAAGGGTCTGTCGACCGACCAGCTGCCGGTGAAGGACCTGCCGGTGGGCTAAGGCCATTTTCTGGCGCGGACGCCCTTTCCTGGCGTGGGCGCCTTGTGCGTGGCTGGGGGTGCGGGAGCTCGGCTCCGCACCCTTCTGCTTTCCGGGCACCCGGCACCGGGTGGGCTGTGCCCACCCGTCCCGCCCAGCGGGACGATTGCCCACAGCCGGGACGGCGGAACGGCACCGCCCAGCACGGGCAGCGTGAGCGGCAGCGTTCAGCGTGGCTGGGGTGCTAGTTCAGGCGGGTGGCTGCCGCGCGGACTCGTTCGTCCGTGGCCGTGAGGGCCACGCGGACGAAATCGCGGCCCGCCTCTCCGTAGAAGTCGCCGGGGGCCACGAGGATGCCCAGAGTCGCGAGGTGGGCGACGGTGTCCCAGCAGGACTCGTCGCGGGTGGCCCACAAGTAGAGGCTGGCCTCGCTGTGTTCGATGCGGAAGCCGTGGCCGACGAGGGCCTCGCGCAGGACGGCGCGGCGGGCGGCGTAGCGCTCGCGCTGCTCGCGGACGTGGGCGTCGTCGCCGAGCGCGGCCACCACCGCGGCCTGCGTCGGCGCGGACGTCATCATGCCGCCGTGCTTGCGGATCTGGAGCAGTTCGCCGAGGACGGCGGCGTCCCCGGCGAGGAACGCGGCGCGGTAACCGGCGAGGTTCGACCGCTTCGACAGGGAGTGGACGGCGACGACGCCGTCGTACGAACCGCCGCAGACGTCCGGGTGCAGGACCGACGTGGGGTCGGCCTCCCAGCCCAGCTCCAGATAGCACTCGTCGCTGGCGACGAGCACGCCGTGCTCGCGCGCCCAGGCCACGGCGCGGGTCAGTTCGTCCTTTGACAGGACACGGCCGGTCGGGTTGGAGGGCGAGTTGAGCCAGAGCAGCTTCAGGCCCGCGGGGTCCAGCTCCGTCGGGTCGTCGTACGTGACGTGGTCGGCGCGGGCCAGGCGGGCGCCGACCTCGTACGTCGGGTAGGCCAGGCGCGGGTAGGCCACCCGGTCGCCGGGGCCGAGGCCCAGCTGGGTGGGCAGCCAGGCGACCAGCTCCTTGGAGCCGACGATCGGCAGGACGTTGCGGTGCGTGACGCCCCGGGCGCCCAGGCGGCGCTCGCACCAGCCGGTGAGGGCGTCCCGCAGCTCGGGCGTGCCCCACACCGTCGGATAGCCCGGGGAGTCGGCCGCCGCGACGAGCGCCTTCTGGATCACCTCGGGCACCGGGTCGACGGGCGTGCCGACCGACAGGTCGACGATGCCGTCCGGGTGGGCGGCGGCCGTCGCCTTGTACGGTTCGAGCTTGTCCCAGGGGAAGGTGGGCAGACGGTCGGAGACTACGGACACTGACGGGCTCCCGCGGGGATGTGGTTCTGTGACGAACGCCCCGGTCCCGTACAGCGGGAATCGCCGTACGGGACCGGGGTGGCGCTCATGCGGCCGCTTAACCGTTCTGCGGCGGCAGCGCTGCGATGAAGGGGTGGTCGCGCTCGATCAGGCCGAGCTTGCTGGCGCCACCGGGCGAGCCGAGCTCGTCGAAGAACTCGACGTTCGCCTTGTAGTAGTCCTTCCACTCTTCAGGAGTGTCGTCCTCGTAGAAGATCGCCTCGACCGGGCAGACCGGTTCGCAAGCTCCGCAGTCGACGCATTCGTCCGGGTGGATGTACAAGGACCGGTTGCCCTCGTAAATGCAGTCGACCGGGCACTCCTCGATGCACGCCTTGTCCTTGACGTCGACACAAGGCTGCGCGATGACGTAGGTCACGCTGTCGTTCCTCCTCGATACGGGCGTTGGCGGGCCGTCCTCAGGCTCCGCTCGCCTGGCGCGCGGGAGCGCGGCGTCGTCGATGCCCGCACCTAGTATCTCCGTTCTTGGGCATGATCCGAACACGAGGGGCGCACAGAGCTGTGGAATTCACTGCGGGCGGACGGCTTGAGGTCCGCATCACCCCTGCTGACGTGGGTAAACGCGTATCGGTCCGGCGAGGCACCGGCGGAGGCGAGCACGGCGTCGGATTCACCGACACGGTCGGTGTTCTCACATCGTGGACTGACGGTGTGCTCGTGATCACACGGCGGGACGGCGAGAGTGTCCGGATCGCGGAGAAAGCCCTGGTGGCCGGGAAGGTCGTCCCGGCCGCGCCCGCCCGCAGGCGGGGGCCCGCCGCGTCGTACGAGGAGGTGGCGCGGGCCTGCGCGCGGGCCTGGCCGCCGGTGGAGAGCGAGCGGCTCGGGGAGTGGGAACTGCGGGGGGCCTCCGGGTTCACGCGGCGGGCCAACTCGGTGCTGCCGCTGGGCGATCCGGGCCGCCCGCTGGATACGGCCCTGGCGTACGTGCGGAGTTGGTACGCGCGGCGGGGGCTGCCCGCCTATGTGCAGGCCGCCACGGGCGCCGCGGGCACCCAGGAGGCGCTGTGCGCCGCGCTCGACGAGCGGGGCTGGCGGCGGGAGGTGACGACGCGGGTGCACGTCGGCGGGCTCGCGCCGGTCGGCGACCTGGACGCGGACACGGGCCGCGTGGCCCTGACCCGGGACGTCGACGAGGCGTGGCTGCGCCGCTACCAGCGGTCCGCGCGGCCGGGGCCGCACATGCTCAAGGTGCTCACGGGCGGACCCTCGGTGTGGTTCGCCGCCGTGCCCGGCGAGAGCGGCGGCGACGGCGTGCCCGCGGCGATCGGGCGGTGCGTGGTCGACGGCCGGTGGGCGGGCTTCATGGCGGTGGAGGTGGACCCGGCGCGGCGGCGCCAGGGCCTGGCCACGGCCGTGATGGCGGCGCTCGCGCGGCGGGCCCTCGACGAGGGCGCCTCGGCGGCCTGGCTCCAGGTGGAGGAGGACAACGCCGGGGCGCTGGCGCTGTACGACCGGATGGGCTTCGCTCTCCACCACCGCTACCACCACTACCGGGAGCCGGAAGGGACCGCGCCGTGAGGGGCGCCGGGGGTGCCCGGAACGGGCGCCGAGGGGCCCTGAGCGGCCACGCTCCCCCGCGGCCCCTGTGACGGCACGGCGCCGCACGACGCAGACAGCAGCGGAACCCCGTGGGCGATCGTCCCCCAGCGGCCGCCCCGGCCCACGTCCCACGAACGGTGCGTGGCCCGTACGGATCCTCAGGGACCCGCCGAGCCCCGTACGGACGTAGGGGCGTCCGTACAGGCAGGGATACGAAAGTCGCGGGGGACCCGTACGGCGCGCACGGCGCACAGCCGGGCACGCGTACGACGAACAGAGCACGGGAAGCAGCACCACCGGCACCACCGTCCCGGCCCCGCCGGACCGGCCCACACAGAAACGACGAGGCAGGGATGCGCGCACAGCCCGCGAAGTCCAGTGAATGGCGGCGCAGGTTCGCCGACGAGGCCCGGTCGGAGCGGCCCGACCTGTCCTTGCTGTGCCTGCTCCTGAGCGGGGAGGCGGACCCGGCGCTCGACGAGGCGGGCATCGACGCCGCGCAGATCGAGCTGGACAAGCTGGCGGGCGAGCTGCCGTTCCGGCCGGGCGGGCCGCGCGCGTGGGCCGAGGCGGTGGCCGAACTCCTCGGCGGGCGGCACGGGTTCCACGGCACGGCCGCCGACTACCAGCGCCTGGAGTCCTCGCTGCTGCACGAGGTGCTGCGGCGCAAGCGGGGCCTGCCGATCCTGCTCTCGGTGCTGTGGATGGAGGTCGCGCGCCGCGCCGGGGCGCCGGTGTACGGGGTGGCCCTGCCCGGGCACTTCGTCGTCGGCTTCGGCAGCCCCGAGGCGTACGGCAGGCCGGAGCAGGTCCTGGCCGACCCCTTCAACGGCGGAAAGCTGCTCACCAGCGAGGACGCCGAGCAGCTGGTGGCGCAGACGACGGGCGGCAAGCTCAACCCGTCGCTGCTGGCGGCGGCCGACCCGCTGAACATCATGCTGCGCATCCTCAACAACATCCGCGCCTGGGCGGCGGCCCGCTCGGAGCGCTCCCACGTGGCACTGTGGGCCCTGGAGCTGTCCCTGCTGCTGCCCGCGCACCCGGCGCGGCTGCGCTACGAACGGGCCCAGCTCCTGGTGGAGCGCGGTGACTTCCTCACGGGCGCGCGCGGCCTGGAGGAGTACGCGGACATCGTGGCCGCCATCGAGCCGACGACCGCGGAGCGGGTGCGGCAGCAGGCGCGGGCGGCCCGCGCGAAGCTCAACTGACGCCGCCCCGGCCGCCGTGGCGACCACTAGCGATCGGCCCGGCAGGGCACCAGGGACGTATGCATCCCCGACCTGTCAGGACCGGGCGCCGGCGCCGGGCCTTCGCCGCCGAGGCGCGGGCCGAGCGGCCCGACGTGGCCCGACTGTGCCTGCTGATCGGCGCGGAGGCGGACCCCGCGCTCGGCGACGCGGGCATGGCGGCGGCGCTGCGGCGGCTCGACCAGCTGGCGGCGCTGCTGCGGCCCCGGCCCGGCGGCCCCCACGAGTGGGCCGTGGCGCTCGCCGAACTCCTGGGCGGGGCCTACGGGTTCCGGGGCCGCCCGGGTGACTACCAGCGCCTGGAGTCGTCCCTGCTGCACGAGGTGCTGCGGCGGCGCCGGGGCCTGCCGATCCTGCTCTCGGTGCTGTGGATGGAGGTCGCGCGCCGCGCCGGGGCGCCGGTGCACGGGGTGGCCCTGCCCGGGCACTTCGTCGTCGGCTTCGGCAGCCCCGAGGCGTACGGCAGGCCGGAGCCGGTGCTCGCCGATCCGTTCGGCGGGGGGCGGGTGCTGAGCTGCGCGGACGCCCAGCTCCTGGTCGCGGGGGCGACGGGGGCGTCGCTCGATCCGGCGATGCTGCGGCCCGCCGAGCCGCTGGACATCGTGCTGCGGGTCCTGAACAACATCCGGGTGTGGGCCGCCGCCCGCCCCGAGCGCGCCGACGTCGCCCTGTGGGCCGTCGAGCTGTCCCTGCTCCTTCCGTCGCCCGCGCACCGGCTGCGCTACGACCGGGCGCTGCTCCTGGTGCAGACCGGTGACTTCCCGGCGGGGGCCGTGGAGCTGGAGCGGTACGCGCAGACGCTCACCGCCACCGACGAGGCGGCCGCGGAGCGGGTGCGGCGGCAGGCGCGGGCGGCGCGGGCACGGCTCAACTGACGGGCCCGCGGGCCGGACGCCGGGCTCCGCGGGTCAGGCGGACTGAGTCAGGCGGACTGAGTCACGCGGCGGGCCCGCGGGTCACAGCCAGCCCTTGTCGCGGGCGACCCGGACCGCGTCGGCGCGGTTGCGGGCGGCCAGCTTCTGGATGGCCGTCGACAGGTAGTTGCGCACCGTGCCCTGGGAGAGGTGCAGGGCGGCGGCCAGCTCGGCGTTGGTGGCGCCGTCGGCGGCGGCGCGCAGCACCTCGCGCTCCCGGTCGGTGAGCGGGTTGGCGCCCTCGGCGAGCGCGGCGGCGGCCAGCGTCGGGTCGATGACCCGCTCCCCCGCGAGGACCCGGCGCACGGCGTCGGCGAGCTGCGCGGCGGGCGCGTCCTTGACCAGGAAGGCGACCGCCCCGGCCTCCATGGCGCTGCGCAGATAGCCGGGGCGGCCGAAGGTGGTCAGCACGACGACCTTCACCTCGGGCAGCTCGGCGCGCAGTTCGGCGGCGGCCTCGATGCCGGTGCCGCCGGGCATCTCGATGTCGAGGAGCGCCACGTCCACGGCGTGGGCGCGCGCCGCGGCGAGCACCTCGTCGCCCCGGGCGGCCTGCGCGACGACCTCGATGTCCGGTTCCAGGCCGAGCAGCGCCGCGAGCGCCTCCCGGACCATCGACTGGTCCTCGGCGAGCAGCACCCTGACGGTGCCGCCGGGTCCCGGTGCCGACCCGCTGGCGGGCCCTTTCGTGCCGGTCATGCGGGAGATCCTAGAGCCGAGGCGGCGCCGTCCCGCGCCGGGTCCGGCTCCAGCGGCACCCGCGCGGTGAGCCGGAAGCCGGGGTGCCCCTTGCGCCGCTCGCCCCGCGCCGGGCCCCGCTCCGAGGCCGGGCCGACGTCGAGGGCGCCGCCGACGGCCGCCAAGCGTTCGGTGAGCCCCGTGAGGCCGTTGCCGTGCGGGACGGCGGGCGTCACGCCGTGCGCGGGCCCCACGCCGTCGTCCTCGACGGTCAGCTCCAGGACGGGGCCCGCGAGGGTCTGCCGCGAGGCGAGCGTCACCGCGCAGTTCCGGGCGCCGCTGTGCCGGACCACGTTGGTCACCGCCTCGCGCAGCGCCCAGGCGAGCGCGGCCTCCCGCTCCTCGTCGGGCGCGGGCCCCTCCCCCGGCGGCTCCAGGGGCACGTGGGCGTCGATGCCCGCGGCGAGGAGTGCCGTGCGGGCCCCGGCGAGCTGGCCGGGCAGGGTGAGCCTGCGGTAGCCGGTGACGGCGGCCCGCACGTCCACCAGGGCCTGGCGGCTGACCTGCTCGATGTCGGCGACCTGCTGGGCGGCCTTGTCGGGCTGGCCGGGCAGCATGCGCCCGGCCAGCTCGCTCTTCAGGGTGATCAGGGACAGCGAGTGGCCGAGCAGGTCGTGCAGGTCGCGGGCGAGGCGCAGCCGCTCCTCGTTGGCGGCGAGCTGGGCGACGGTGGCTCGGGCCTGCCGCAGCTGGACCGTCGTACGGATGAGGTGGCGCACGCCCGTCATCGCGTACCCGACCAGGAGCGTCGTCACGCCGAGCCCCATGACCAGGTCAACGGCGCGCACCCCGTGCGCGTACACGCCGATCACCAGCATCAGGGCGGTGACGCCGGGGATGACCCAGGCGGCCTGCCGGGTGGGCAGGACAGCGCCCGCCGATACCGCGACGTACACCCACAGGCCGAGCCAGGCGGCGTCCATGCCGGTCGACAGGGCGGCGGCGAGGGCCACCAGGGCGCCGAGCGTCGCGTGCACCAGGCGCCACCGCTCGACCTTCAGGGTGTAGCGGAACACCAGCACCAGGTAGCAGCCGACGAACGCGCCGAGCCCCAGCCAGCCGAGCACGGTCGCGGCGAGCGGGCGCCCGCCCTCCACCAGGTCCCGCACCGGCGCGGCCATGAAGACCAGCCAGATGCCGATCCAGCCGAGCTTGGCGCGGGCCTGGCGGCGGCTCAGGTCGCCCTGTCCGAAGGTGTGCATGGGGTGGCGGTCGAGGTGCGGTGCGTCGTTCACGCCTTCAGTGTGTCCTTCCGGTACAGCCAGGCCGCGGCGCCCGCGAAGAGCGCGCAGTACGCGGCCAGCAGCAGCACGTCCCGGGCGTGCGGGGCGTCGCCCAGCTCGATGGACCGGCCGAGGGCGGCGTACGCGTGCGTGGGCAGCCACTCGGCGAGGTCCCGCAGCCAGCGCGGGAACGTCGTCGCGGGCATCCACAGGCCGCCGAGCAGCGACAGGCCGAAGTACAGGATCATGCTGATGGGCCGCACGGTGTCGCCGGTCGCGAGGTAGCCCACGGCCACGCCGAGCGCGGCGAAGCACAGGCTGCCCGCCCAGATCGCGCCGGTCAGCGCGAGCCACTGCCAGGCGTCCAGGCGCACGCCCTTGACCACGGCGCCGGCGGCGAGGACGAGCACGATCGACGGCAGGCTGATCACGGCGGCGCTGGCCGTCTTCGCCAGGACGTAGCCGCGGCCCGGCAGGCTGGTCAGGCGCAGCTGCCGCACCCAGCCGCTCTCGCGCTCCTTGGCGATGCGCTCGCTGTTGCCCATCAGGACGGCGGTGAGCGCCCCGAACGACGCCATCGACACCATCATGAACGCGGGCACGCTCAGGTCGGTGCCGCCGACCCTGCTGGACGCGTCCTGGCTGCCGGAGACGATCAGGAACAGGAGCACCGGATAGAGCACGGAGAAGAACAGGAACTTCTTGTTGCGCAGGGACCGGCTGATCTCCAGCCGGACGAGGGAGCCGCTCTTCATGCCGCCTTGGCCTCCTCAGCCGTCGTGATCGCGACGAAGGCCTGCTCCAGGCCGAGGCCCGCGACCTCCAGGTTGCGCGGGTACACGCCGAGCCCGTACAGCGCGTGCACGGTCGCGTCGGCGTCGGTGGACCGCAGCCGGACCGTGCGGCCCGACACGTCGAGGCCGGTGACGCAGGGCAGCGCGCGCAGCCCGCGGACCGTGTCGGCGGCCGCGGCACCGCCGGGGCCGCCGGGTCCGCCCAGCTCCTCCAGGTCGAAGCTGACCTTGCGGGCGCCCGCCATGGCCTTGATGGCGGTGGCGGAGCCGTCCGCGAGGAGCCGCCCGCGGTGCAGGACGAGGACGCGGTCGGCGATGGCGTCGGCCTCCTCCAGGTAGTGGGTGGCGAACAGCACCGCGCGGCCCTGGTCGGCCTGCTCGCGGATGGTCGCCCAGAACGCCTGCCGGGCCGTGACGTCCATGCCGGTGGTCGGCTCGTCGAGCACGATCAGGTCGTTGGCGCCCGCCGTCGCGAGCGCGAACCGCACACGCTGCTCCTGGCCGCCGGAGAGCTTGTTGACCTTGCGGTCCGCGATCTCCGTGATGCCCGCGCGGGCCAGCACGTCGCCCGCCCGGTGGGGCCTCGGGTGCAGGTCGCAGGCGAGGCGGACCAGCTCCCGCACGGTGACCTCGTCCATGAGCCCGCCGCTCTGCAGCATCGCGCCGACCTTCCCCGCGGTGATGGCCTCGCGGGGGCTGGTGCCGAACACGCTCACCGTGCCGCTGTCCGGGCGCCTGAGCCCGAGCAGCAGGTCGAGGGTGGAGGACTTGCCCGCGCCGTTCGGCCCGAGCAGCGCCACGGTCTCGCCCGGGTGCAGGGTGAGGGTGAGCCCGTCGACGGCCCGGACATCGCCGTACGCCTTGGTCACCCGGTCGAAGGTGACGGCGTTACCTGTCGTCTTCATGCCCCCATCGTTGCTGGTCAGGGGGGTGCGGCGGCAGTGTCGTCCGTGCCGTTCCCGGGATGACAGATGTCATGTCCGCCGGATGACAGCTGCTTGGCGATGTCCTGTCACGGGGACAGGCGCACAGACGAAACACGGGGACAGGCGCGCAGACGAAAGCCGGACGGGCCGGGGGAAATCCCGCCCGTCCGGCACAGGTGGACGAACCCGGCGAAGCCGGTGGTCCGGCGGCGGCCGTCAGCTGGGGTTGGTCTCGATCGTCACGATCCGCTCCGCGGGCGTCTTGCCGCGCAGGGCCTTGGCCATGGCCTGCGCGACGTCCGTCGGCTGGACCGGTGTCTTCTCGCCGTTGCCGCGCTGGATCAGGACGCCGTCGAACGTGCTGCCGTAGAGCGCCTTGAGGGCCTTCAGGTCGTACGTCTCGACGAGCTTGCCGTCGACGACCTTCACGCCGAGCACCTGCGGCAGCGACCTGGCCGGGCCGAGCGGGATGCCGCCGCCGCTCTCCGTCTTGATGGTGACGTTGCCGGACATGGCGGGCTTGGCGAAGGTCCGCATGAACCGGTCGACCTCGGCGTCGGAGACCTTCGGGCTGCGGTTGGTGACGGGCACGGCGACGCTGCCCGCGCTGCCGGTCTCGACCTGCTTCTTGTACGCCTGAGCGACCGCGTCCGAGGCCTTGTCGGCGTCGATGCCCTTGCCCGCCTTGCCGTAGACGGCGACGGCCTTGCCGGGCACGAACTTGACCGTGCCCTCCTTGGCGGAGCCGGAGCCGCCCGCGGCGCGCTCCAGGGCGGCCGCCAGCTTCTCCTCGTCGACCGGCATCTCGGGCTCGACGACGCGCTCGCCGCCGAACAGGCCGCCGATCACCGACACGGGGTTGTAGTCGCTGCCCGCGGCGGAGCGGACCGTGGCCTGGCTGTCGAGGGTGAGCCCGGCCTGGTCGGGGCGCAGGGAGACCTGCTCGCCGCCGACGGACAGCTTCAGCGGCTTGTTGATCCGCTCGCCGAGCGCCGCGTCGATCTTCTTGACGGCCTCGTCGCGGGTGCCGCCGCCGATGTCGACGCCGAGGACGGTGGTGCCCTTCGGCACGTCGGCGTGGTTCATGAGCAGCCCCGCGCCGTACGCGCCGCAGCCGAGGACGACGACCACGCCGACCAGCAGGACCAGCTTGCTGCGGCCCTTCTTCTTCGGCGCCGGGGCGGCCGGGCCGCTGGACTTGGGCGGCTCGGGCAGCTTCGGCGGCGTGTGCGGCTGCGGCTCGTCGGGCTGCCCGCCGGGGGCGAACGGGGAGCCCGGCGCGCCCTGGCCGGTGTGCGGCGGGACGACCGGGATGCCGCTGTTGAGGGTGTCCCCGGAGACATTGCCACCGGGAACGCCCGGGGCGCCCGGGGTGCCGGGGCCGCCAGGGGCACCGGAGGCGGGCGGGCGCGGGCCGCCGTGACCCGGGCCGGGGCCCGGCGCGGGCTTCTGCGGCGTGAGGATGGCGGTGTCGTCGCTCATCCGGCCGGGGCCGCCGGGCGGGCCCGCGAGCGGATCGGTCAGCGGGTCGGGCAGCGGATCGGTGAGGGGGTCCGTGAGCGGGTCGGATCCGGCGGGCGGCTCGGGCGGCAGCATCGGGCCGTCGCCGGTCACCGGGCCGCCGGTGGGGCCGTCGGGCCCGGGGTACCCGCCCTGCGGCGCGCCGGGGCCGCCGGAGCCGAGCGGCCCGGCCGCGACCGCGCCGGACACGTCGAAGCCACCGGAGCCGGAATCACCCGAACCGGTGGCCGGGGCGGACGGCGTCTTCGGACTCTTGCGCGGCGCGAACCAGTCGCTGGTCTTGCCGTCGTCGCCCGCGCCCCCGCCGCCCACCGAGTCGTCGGCGGCGGCGCGCGGAGCCCCCGACGCGGCGCCGGAAGCCGAGCCGCTGGCCCCGCCGTCACGCTCGGCGCCACCGGAGCGGCTGGAGAGACCGGAAGCCGTGCCGGTCACGGAGGGTGCGGTCGGCACGGAAGGCGCCGCGGGCGCCGCGGGCGCCGAGGAGGAGAGCGCCGAGGCGCCGCTGAGGGCGCCCACGCCGGATCCCGCGTCGTCGGGACCCGCGCCGGTGTCGGCGTCGCCGTCGGCGTCGCCCACGGGCTTGCGCATGACGACGGGCGGGATCGGCCGCGACCCGGGGATGTTGATCCGGATGCGGGTGGTCAGCGTGGTCTCGGTCTTGGGTTCGCCGGACCGCTCGTCGCCGGGCCGGGCTCCGTCCGCGCCGGGCGCGATGCCCTGGGTGGGCGAGCCGTACGGCGGCGTACCCGAGGGATACGCGGCACCCGAGCGCCCCTGGGGACCGGAGGACGAACTGTCAGTTTCACGACTCAAGGCAGGTTCTCCTGGTTGGCTCCGCCGCCCGTCTCGACCACTCGGGCGGCTCGGCGGCGCGCACCACCATACTGGCCGCGCTCGGCGGTCATCCCGTGACCGGCGTCAAACCCCTGCGGGACACGGGCCGAAGTGGTACGTCACTTGCCAAGTCGGGCGGTGGACGACCCCGGTTGCGGTCGCTGCCAGAGCGTGGCACACATCACAGCCACGCCCATACCGCCCAGCAGGAAGGCGTACGAGCCGAGTCCGGCGCCGAACACGAAGTCGCCCTCCGGGCGCGTCGCCGTGAGCAGCATGACGGCGACGAGCCAGCCCGCGGCGGGCGCGACCGCCCCGCCTCTGGTGCCGGTCGCGCACGAGCCGCCGTAGAAGGCACCGGCCGTGCCGACCAGCGCGAGCAGCAACCCGCCCGGGAACCAGCCCTGTTGGACGAGGGCGCCCGCGACGCCGACGACCGCGCCAAGCAGGAACAGCCCGGCGTAGGCGACCAGGCGGACGCCGTTCAGCGGCTGCGCGAGGAACCCGCCGGGCGCCGCCTGCTGGGCGACGGGAGCGCCCTTGGCCCCGGACGCGGCCTTCGCCGGGCCGGAGGCCCTGGTCCCCGCGGCGCCCTTGGCGGAGCCCTTCGGCGCCGAGGAGGAGGAAGAAGAGGAAGCCCTGGACCGCGTACTCACTGCGCCACCTCTCCGTGGTGTCCGTGGTCCCCGAGGCCGAGCCCCGCGAACAGATCCGTCTCGCGCGCTCCGTCCACCGCGCTCGCCTCGCCTCTCACCAGCTCGTAGTACTCCACGTCGAAGATCGGCTGGGCCAGGTGGTTGGACAGCACGAACAGCGGCCCGTCCACCTCGATCTGCGTGGCGTGCGCCCGCATGGCCGCCGCCTTCGCCGCGGCGAAGGCCCGTCCGTCGATCTCCGTCGTGATCCGTTCGTCGTCCGTCACGCCGGGTACGTCGGCGACGGTGGCCGGGGTCGTGAACGACGAGGCCACCAGCGCGTCCGCAAGCCCGCGGAACGCCTCTTCGACGACCGTGCGCGGCGCCCGGTTCCAGTAGACCTTGGCGATCGTGTGCGGCGCGCCCAGGTCGGCGCGGAAGGAGGGCTCGCCCGCGAGGTCGGCCGCGCGCATGGCGACGCGGTGGGCCTGGATGTGGTCGGGGTGGCCGTAGCCCCCGTCGGGGTCGTAGGTGACCAGGACCTGCGGGCGCACCTCGCGGATCACCTCGACCAGCGACGCCGCGGCCTCGTCGACGTCGGCGGACCAGAAGGCGCCGTCGCGGTGGTTCTGCTCGGCGCCCATCATGCCGGAGTCGCGGTAGCGGCCCGCGCCGCCGAGGAAGCGGTGGTCGGTGACGCCGAGCGCCTTCATCGCGGCGGCCAGCTCGCCGACGCGGTGCGCGCCGAGGGTGTCCTCGCGGTCGGGCGCGAGGTGCGCCAGCTCGGCCGGGATGACCTCGCCCTCCTCGCCGAGCGTGCAGGTCACCACCGTGACGTGGGCGCCTTCGGCCGCGTACCTGGCCATGGTGGCGCCGTTGTTGATCGACTCGTCGTCGGGGTGCGCGTGCACGAGGAGCAGGCGCCGGGCGGGCAGTTCCGTCATGGGAACAGCCTACGAGTCCGACGCGCCCCTGCCGCGCGCCGACCGCGCGCGCCCGTGCCTGACCGCCGCTGCCGCGCACGCCCGCCGGTGACCACCGGACGGGCCCCCGCGGCAGCGGCGGCCGGACGCGGTCAGAACTTTATGTCCTCGATCACGTTGGCGAGGTTGTTCGACAGTTCGTCGATGGTCGGAGCCATCGACGAGCTCGCCAGATAGAAACCGAGCAGGCCGCAGACGATCGCGTGAATCGTCTTGAGCCCCTGCTTCCGCACCAGCATGACCACGATGATGGCCAGCAGCAGCACCACCGAGACGGACAGCACCACGGCGGATCACCTCCCACTTCCCCAAGCCGCACCCCAGCCCTGCCGGCGGAAGTCCTACCCCGACCGCCAGCAAGGTCATACCCACCACGCGCTACGGATCATAACTATCCGACGGACAGCATGAGTCGAAGCACCGAAGCACGTGGGTCGCACGCCGCCTAGGCTCGGAGGATGACCACCGAGATCCCCGAATCCCCCGGCCCCGTCGACAGTTCGGCCGGGCGGCTCTCCTTCCCGCGACAGCATGCCCGCACGCAGCGCTTCTCACTCGGGGCGCCCCGCGCGTTCACCGTGGCGCCGGACGGCTCGCGGGTCGTCTTCACGCGCTCCGCGTCCGGCACCGACCGCGCGAACCAGCTGTGGGTCCTGGACCTCGCGGACGGCGCCGACGGCGGCGAGCGGATCGCCGCCGACCCCGGCGTGCTCCTGGGCGGCTCGTCGGAGCGCCTGTCCGCCGCCGAGCGGGCCCGGCGCGAGCGCACCCGCGAGGGCGGCGCGGGCATCGTCGGCTACGCCACGGACGCGGCCGTGGAGCTGGCCGCCTTCGCCCTGTCGGGCCGCCTGTTCACCGCGGAGCTGCGCGCGGGCACGGCCCGCGAACTGCCCGTGCCGGGCCCGGTGATCGACCCGCGCCCCTCCCCCGACGGCCGTCATGTCGCGTACGTCGCCCAGGGCGCCCTGCGCGTCACGGCGGCCGACGGCACGGGCGACAGGGCCCTGGCCGCGCCGGAGGCCGCCGAGGCGGACACGGTGACGTACGGGCTCGCGGAGTTCATCGCGGCCGAGGAGATGGACCGGCACCGGGGCTTCTGGTGGTCACCGGAGTCCGACCGGCTGCTCGTCGCGCGGGTCGACGACGCGCCCGTGCGGCGCTGGTGGATCGCCGACCCCGCGCACCCGGACCGGGAGCCGGTGCCGGTCGCGTACCCGGCGGCGGGCACCGCCAACGCGGACGTGCGGCTCTTCGTGGTGGACCTGGACGGCGCGCGCACCGAGGTCGTCTGGGACCGGGGCCGCTACCCGTACCTGGCGCGGGTGCACTGGTCGGCCAGCGGGGCGCCGCTGCTCCTCGTGCAGGCCAGGGACCAGCGCAGCCTGCTCTACCTGGCCGTGGACCCGGCCGACGGCTCGACCCGGATGGTGCACGCCGACGAGGACGAGGACTGGCTGGAACTGTTCCCCGGAGTGCCCTGCTGGTCGCCCAGCGGACAGCTCGTGCGGATCGCCGACGAGGGCGGCGCGCGGGTCCTCGCGGTGGGTGAACGGCCGCTCACCGGAGCGCAGTTGCACGTCCGCGCCGTCCTCGACGTGACCGACGACTCGGTCCTGGTCTCGGCGTCCGCGGGCGAGGGGGCCGACGACCCGGAGCTGGGCGAGGTCCATGTCTACCGCGTCAACGAACTCGGCGTGGAGCGGATCTCCCAGGAGCCCGGGGTGCACTCGGCGGTCCGGGCGGGCGACGTCACCGTGCTCGTTTCGGCCACGCTCGACCGCTCCGGCGCGCGGGTGCGGGTGCTGCGCGACGGCAAGGACGTGGCGACCGTCGCCTCGCACGCGCAGCAGCCGGTGCTCAGCCCCCGCGTGACGTTCACCGAGGCGGGCGCGCGCCGCGTTCCGAGCGCCGTGCTGCTGCCCACCGGGTACGACCCGGCGGACGGGCCGCTGCCGGTCCTCCTCGATCCGTACGGCGGCCCGCACGCCCAGCGGGTGCTCAAGGCGCGGAACATGTTCCTCACCTCGCAGTGGTTCGCCGAGCAGGGCTTCGCCGTCGTCGTCGCGGACGGCCGCGGCACGCCCGGCCGCTCCCCCGCCTGGGAGAAGTCGATCAAGGGCGACCTCACGCTGACCCTCGACGACCAGGTGGCGGCCCTGCACGCGCTCGCCGAGCGCTTCCCGCTCGACCTGTCCCGGGTCGCCATCCGCGGCTGGTCGTTCGGCGGCTACCTCGCCGGGATGGCCGCGCTGCGCCGCCCCGACGTCTTCCACGCGGCGGTCGTCGGGGCGCCGGTGACGGATCTGCGGCTGTACGACACCCACTACCAGGAGCGGTACCTGGGCGACCCGCGGACCTCCCCCGAGGCCTACCGGCACAGCTCGCTCGTCACGGACGACGGGCTCGTCGACCCCGCCGAGCCGCACCGCCCGATGCTCATCGTCCACGGCCTCGCCGACGACAACGTGGTCGTCGCGCACGCCCTGCGCCTGTCCTCCGCGCTGCTCGCCGCCGGACGGCCGCACGAGGTGCTCCCCCTCTCCGGGGTCACGCACATGACCCCGCAGGAACAGGTCGCCGAGAACCTGCTGCTCCTCCAGGTCGACTTCCTCAAGCGGTCGCTCGGCCTGGCGTGACACGGCGACCGGCCGGGGCGACATGGCGCGCCCCGGCCGGTCCGACGGCACCCGCACGGCCGTACGCCACCAGGGTGGCGCGCTCTCATGACGCCCCCGCGTCGCCGGGGTTGCACCCGTGTTTCGCCGCCAGGGAAAGCCCGTCCGGCGTTTGAGGCCCCCCCGCGAGGGTCCCTACGGCACTACCCGCTTCTCCTCCGCGAAGTGGCACGCCGAGTCATGGGCCGCCGGTCCGGCCACGGACCGGAACTCCGCCGGGACGGCGAGCAGCGGCACCTCAAGGGCACACCGCTCCCGCGCCTTCCAGCACCGCGTCCGGAAGCGGCAGCCGGACGGCGGATTCGCGGGCGAGGGCACGTCCCCGGAGAGGATGATCCGCTCGCGCCCCTCCCGCGCCTCGGGGTCGGGCACGGGCACCGCGGACAGCAGCGCCTGTGTGTAGGGGTGCGTCGGATGCTCGTAGATCTCCGCGTCCGTACCGATCTCGACGATCCGCCCGAGGTACATCACCCCGACCCGGTCGGAGATGTGCCGCACGATCGACAGGTCGTGCGCGATGAAGACGTAGCTCAGGTCGAACTCGTCCTGGAGGCGTTCGAGGAGGTTGACGACCTGGGCCTGGACGGACACGTCCAGGGCGGAGACGGGCTCGTCGGCGACGATGACCTCGGGCCGCAGCGCGAGCCCGCGGGCGATGCCGATGCGCTGGCGCTGGCCGCCGGAGAACTGGTGCGGATAGCGGTTGATGTACTCGGGGTTGAGGCCGACGACGTCCAGGAGTTCCTGGACCTTCGCGCGGCGCGAGCCCTTCGGCGCGACCTCGGGATGGATCTCGTACGGCTCCCCGATGATGTCGCCGACGGTCATGCGGGGGTTGAGGGAGGTGTACGGGTCCTGGAACACCATCTGGATGTTGCGGCGCACGGTTTTCAGGGCGCGGCCGGACAGCTTGGTGATGTCCTCGCCCTTGAAGCGGATCGCCCCGGCGGTCGGCCGCTCCAGGTTGACCAGCATCTTGGCGACGGTGGACTTGCCGCAGCCGGACTCCCCGACGATGCCCAGGGTCTCGCCGCGCCCGAGGTCGAAGTCGACGCCGTCGACGGCCTTGACCGCGCCGACCTGCTTCTTGATCAGGACGCCCTGCGTGAGCGGGTAGTGCTTGACGAGGCCCCGCACCTCCAGGATGGGCTCAGCCACGGAGGGTCTCCTTCCAGAAGTGGCAGGCGCTGCGCCGCTCGGCGGTCAGGCCCTCGTACGTGACCTTCGCGAGCGGCGGCTCCTCGGTGCGGCACACGTCCTGGGCCAGCGGGCAGCGGGGGTTGAAGGCGCAGCCGGGCGGGATGTTCATGAGGTTGGGCGGCAGGCCCTTGATGGCGTAGAGGTCCTGGCCCTTCTGGTCCAGGCGGGGGATGGAGTCGAGCAGGCCGCGGGTGTAGGGGTGGGCCGGGGCCTTGTAGATCTCGTGGACGGGCGCCTTCTCGACGATCCGGCCCGCGTACATGACGGCGATGGTGTCGGCGACGTCCGCGACCACACCGAGGTCGTGGGTGATGAGGATCAGGCCCATGTTCAGCTCCCGCTGGAGCTCGGCGAGGAGGTCCATGACCTGGGCCTGGACGGTGACGTCCAGGGCGGTCGTGGGCTCGTCGGCGATGATCAGCGCGGGTTCCAGGGCCAGCGCCATGGCGATCATGATGCGCTGGCGCATGCCGCCGCTGAACTGGTGCGGGTACTGGCCGACGCGCTCCTTGGCGGCGGGGATGCGCACCCGGTCCATCAGCTCGACGGCCTTGGCGCGGGCGTCCTTGCGGGACATGCCCCGGTGGACGACGAACATCTCGCCGAGCTGGTCGCCGACGCTCAGGACGGGGTTCAGGGAGCTGAGCGCGTCCTGGAAGATCATCGCCATGCCCGCGCCGCGGACCTTGCGCCGCTCCTCCTCCTTGAGCTTCAGCAGGTCCCGGCCCTGGAAGAGGATCTCGCCGCCGGTGACGCGGCCGGGCGGCATGTCGAGGATGCCCATGATCGCCTGGGCGGTGACCGACTTGCCGGAGCCGGACTCGCCGAGCACCGCGAGGGTCTCGCCCGCCGCGACGGCGTACGCGACCCCGTTGACGGCCTTGGCGACGCCGTCGCGGGTCTTGAACTCCACGTGCAGGTCGCGCACTTCCAGCAGGGGGGCCGCGGGCGCCGTGGGTTCCGTGGATGCCGTGTTCGCCATGGGCGCTACCTCAGCTTCGGGTCGAGGGCGTCGCGCACCGCGTCGCCGAGCATGATGAACGCGAGCACGGTCACCGCGAGGGCGCCCGCGGGCCACAGCAGCATGTGCGGGGCGTTGCGGATGTACGGGGAGGCGGCGGAGATGTCGATGCCCCAGCTCACGGTGGGCGGCTTCAGGCCGACGCCGAGGTAGGACAGGGTCGCCTCCAGCGCGATGTACGTGCCGAGCGCGATGGTGGCGACGACGATCACCGGGGCCACGGCGTTGGGCGCGATGTGGCGCAGCAGCATGCGGGAGTTCGAGGCGCCGAGGGCGCGGGCCGCCTGCACGTAGTCGTTCTGCTTGGCGGTGATCACCGAGCCGCGGGCGATGCGGGAGATCTGCGGCCAACCGAGCAGCACCATGAAGCCGATGACCGGCCAGACGGTGCTGGAGGTGACCACGGACAGCAGCACGAGGCCGCCGAGGACGACGGGGATGGCGAAGAAGATGTCCGTGACGCGGGAGAGGATCGCGTCCCAGACGCCGCCGAAGAAGCCCGCGAGCCCGCCGAGGACGCTGCCGAGGACCGCCACGCCGAGCGTGGCGCAGACGCCGACGGTGACGGAGGCCCGGGCGCCGTACACGGTCCGCGTGTAGACGTCGCAGCCCTGGCCGTCGAAGCCGAAGGGGTGGCCGGGCGAGGAGCCCTTCTGGGCGTTGGCCAGGTCGCAGTCCAGCGGGTCGCCGGAGGCGATCGCGGAGGGCCACAGGGAGACGAAGACCAGGAAGAGGATGATCAGGCCCGAGATCAGGAAGACCGGGTTGCGCCGCAGGTCGCGCCAGGCGTCGGACCACAGGCTGCGGGCGGGTGCGGCGGGTCCCCGCCGGGGCCGCCGGGGGCGAGGGTGGTGGCCTCGCTGGTCGCGAGGTCCATCGCCCCGCCCGCGCCGGTCCCGGCGATGGCGCCCTCGGGCTCGTGCGGCTCAGGCATAGCGGATCCTCGGGTCGAGTACGGCGTACAGGAGGTCGACGATCAGGTTGGCCGCCAGGAAGACGAGGACGAGTACGGTCACGAAGCCGACGACGGTCTGGGTGCTCTGCCGCAGGATGCCCTGGTAGAGCTGGTAGCCGACGCCGTGGATGTTGAAGATCCGCTCGGTGACGATCGCGCCGCCCATGAGGGCGCCCACGTCGGTGCCGATGAACGTGACGACCGGGATGAGCGAGTTGCGCAGCAGGTGGCGGACGACGACGCGGCGCCGGGGCAGGCCCTTGGCGACGGCCGTGCGGACGTAGTCGGCGCGGCGGTTCTCGGCGATGGAGGTCCGGGTGAGCCGGGTGACGTACGCGAGGGACACCGACGCCAGCACCAGGCCGGGCACGATCAGCTCGTCGACGGTGGCCTCGGCGGAGACGGCGGGCTTGATGACGCCCCACTCGACGCCGAGCAGCAGTTGCAGGAGCAGGCCGGTGACGAACGTGGGGACGGAGATGACGACGAGGGTGAGCAGCAGGACCGTGGTGTCGATGGGCTTGCCGCGCCGAAGGCCCGTCAGGACGCCCAGGCTGATCCCGATGACGATCTCGAAGACGATGGCGACGAGCGTGAGCCGGATGGTCACGGGGAACGCGTCCGCCATCAGCTCGGTGACCTTCTGCCCGTTGAAGGCGGTGCCGAAGTCGCCGGTGAAGACGTTGCCCATGTAGGTCGTGTACTGCTGCCACACGGGCTTATCGAGGCCGAACTCCTTCTTGAGCTGGGCGGCCGTCGCGGGGTCGCACTTGCGGTCGCCGCACAGGCCCGCGACGGGGTCGCCCATCACGTGCACCATCAGGAAGATCAGCAGGGTGGCGCCGAAGAAGACCGGGATCATCTGCAGCAGGCGCCGGATCACGTATCGGCCCATGGGCTCGCTCCGGAGGTTGGGAAGCGGCCGCCCCGGCCGCGGTGCGGGGCGGCCGCTCGGCTCAGTTGACCTTGATCTCCGCGTAGACGGGCACGCTGAACTGGTTCAGCCGCACGTCGGAGACGCGGTCGGAGTAGCCCGCGCTGCCGTTCTGGTACCAGAGCGGGATGGCGGCCATGTCCTTGGCGAGGACCTTCTCGGCGTCCTGGAACGTGGCGACGGCCTTGGCGGTGTCGGTCTCGGCGTTGGCCTCGTCGACGAGCTTGTCGAACTCCTCGCTGCTGTACTTGCCGTCGTTGGACGGCGCGTCGGTGTAGTACAGCGGGGCGAGGAAGTTCTGGATCAGCGGGTAGTCCATCTGCCAGCCCGCGCGCCAGGCGCCGGACAGCTTCTGCTGCGAGGCCTGGCTGCGGAAGTCGGCGAAGGTGCCGATGGGGTTGCCGACGCAGGCCTTGCCGCTGCCGAGCGCCTTGTTGATGGAGTTGCAGACGGCGTCCACCCACTCCTTGTGGGAGCCGGTGTCGGCGTTGTACGAGATCTTCAGGGTGCCGCCGGGGATGCCGCCGCCCTCCTCGACGAGCTTCTTGGCCTGCTCGGCGTCGTAGTCGCAGGCGTCGCCGCACAGGGTCGAGCTGTAGCCGCCGTCCTCGCCGAGCACCGGCGAGGTCCAGTCCTTGGCGGGGGTGCGGGTCTTCTGGAAGATCGTGTCGGTGATCTGCTGCCGGTTGATGGCCATGGACAGGCCGCGGCGGACCTTCTCCATGCCCGGCTTGTTCCACTGGCGGTCGTAGAACGGAAAGGACAGCGTCTGGATGATGCCCGCGGGCGTGTTGATGTAGCGGTCGCCGAGGTCGCTCTTGACGTTGCGGAGCTGCGCCGCGGGGACGTCGTCGACGAGGTCGAGGTTGCCCGCCATGAGGGCGGTGTAGGCGGTGTTGTTGTCGGTGTAGACGGTGAGGTCCACGCCGCCGTTCTGCGCCTCGTCGGGGCCCTTGTACTCCTCCCACTTGCGCAGCTCCATCTTGGCGCCCTTGCGGTACGACTTGATGGTGTACGGGCCGTTGCCGACGGGCTTGGACAGCCAGGCCGCGTGGTCGTCGAAGAAGGCGCGCGGCAGCGGGGCGAACGCCGGGTAGCCGAGGGTCTCGGGCCAGGTGGAGAACTTCTGGGTGAGCTTCACGGTGAAGGTGCGCGGGTCGACGACCTTGAGCCCGGAGAGGGTGTCGGCGGTGGGGTCCCCCTTCTCGGGGTGGACCTTGTCGTAGCCCTCGATGTAGCCGAAGAAGTAGGCGTTCTTCTGGTTGTTCTTCAGATGCGCCCCGTAGTTCCACGCGTCCACGAACGACTTCGCGGTGACGGCCTCGCCGTTGCTGAACTTCCAGCCGTCCTTGAGCTTGACGGTGAAGGTCTGCGAGTCCTTGGTCTCGATCGACTCCGCGATCATGTCCTTGGCCTCGCCGGTCTTCGGGTCGTACCGCTTCAGGCCGCGGAAGATCATGTCGAGGACCTTGCCGCCCTGCACCTCGTTGGTGTTGGCGGGCTCCAGCGGGTTCTGCGGGTCGCCCCAGGAGGACCCCACGACCCCGGAGCCGTCGCCGCCGCCGCTCCCACCCCCACAGCCCGTCGCCGCGAGCGCGACGACCACCGCGCAAGCGGCCCACTTGGCGTGCGTGGCTCCTCGCATGAACTGCCTCCTCGATCGCTCTGCGCGCCAGCGGTGCGGTGCGCGTGTTACGGCCAATATCGCGACATGAGGGGCATCTCGCACATTTAGCCCACCCGTATGAGGAACCAAGCCATCCGGATGCCGCAGCGCGGTGTCTCGCCGGGGGCGGAGGCGGGGGCGGGGGTGGAGGCGGGCGCCTCCCCCGCCCCGTGGCCGGACTTCGACGGTCCGGCCGCACCCGGCCGTGACAGGGGGAATCCGCCGCTGCCACGCTGAGGGGGTGGCGCGTCCGCGTCACATCCACGGGCCACAGGCCACGGTTCACGGGCCACGGTTCAGGAGGGGAGGCGTACGGTGACCCGCTCACCCGGCGATCCCGCCGCGAGCCTCGACACGGACCCCGTCCGTACGCGCGCCGCCGCCGAGACCGCCCTCGTGGTGACCGAACTCGCCGCCAGCCACCTCTACTCCTCCGCCCTGCGCGCCGTGACCGTGCACCGCGTGGCGGACCACCTCGCCGACGCGGGCGGCACCCTGCCCGTCCCCGAACTCGCCCGGCGCGCGGGCGTGCACGCCCCGTCGCTGCGCCGCGTGCTGCGGCTGCTCGCCACCAAGGGGGTCTTCCGCGAGGACGCGGACGGCGCCTTCGCGCTGACCCCGGCCGCCGAGCGGCTGCGCGGCACGCCGGGCGCGCAGCGCGACGAGGTCCTCTTCAGCACCGACGCCCTCATGGTGCGGGCCATCGCCGCCCTGGACGACACGCTCCGCACGGGCACCCCCGGCTTCGACACCGTGCACGGGGCACCGTTCTTCGCCTACCTCGCCACGCACCCCGACGCCCAGAGCCTGTTCGACCTCGGCATGGCCGCGCTGTCCGGCCCCGTGGACGAGGTCATCGCGGAGACGTACCCGTTCCCGGAGACCGGCACCGTCGTGGACGTCGGCGGCGGCCGCGGCGGCCTGCTGAAAGCCGTACTCACGCGCCGTCCCGGGCTCACCGGCGTGCTCTTCGACCAGGAGCAGACCGTCGCCCGCCACCTGCTCGACACCAAGGAGCTGACGGGGCGGTGGCGGGCCCAGGCCGGGGACTTCTTCACGGCCGTACCGCCGGGCGGCGACGTCTACGTCCTCAAGCACATCCTGCACGACTGGAGCGACGAGGAGTGCCTGGGCATCCTGCGCGCCATCCGCGCCGCCGTCCCGCCCACGGGCCGCCTCGTCGCCGTCGACCCGGTCCTGCCCGAGGGCAACGCCCCGCACTTCGGCAAGGCCGTCGACGTCATCATGCTGGCGGCCTTCACCGGCCAGGAACGCACCCGGGACGAGTTCGCCGCCCTCTTCCAGAAGGCGGGCTTCCGCCTCACCCGCCTCATCGAGGCCCCCACGTTCCCGGACATCGTGGAGGCGGAGCCCGTGTGACACCCGGAGCCCGTCTGACACCCGGGCCCCGCGCCGTCACCCTTAGCCGCCGATCCCCTCGACCTGCACCTCCACCACCGAGACCCACTTGCCGTCGCGCTCGACGGTCACGTGCAGGCGCGAGCCGTCGCCCTTGGCGGCACCCGAGTAGTACGGCTTGTCGCCAGCGGTGAAGTGCAGCCCGCAGGCAGCCAGTTCACCCTGGTAGACCTCAAGCTCCCGCGCGGCCACCGCCGGGTTCGCGTACTCGACGACGCGGTGAGTGGCGTCGGCGTGGTCGCCCTTGGTGGCGTAGTACCTGTCGAGGTACTGGATGTGGCGCGGCGTCTTCCGGGAGCGATACGCGTCGGGGCAGGTGCTGCGGTCCGCGATCCGCGGCAGGGGAAAGTCCTTGACGCCCGCCTCCTCAGTGCGCCAGTCGCGGCGGGCGTCGTCCGGAAGCTGGTCGGGCGGCAGCATGCGCGGCATGCCTTCGACCACGAGCGTCGGGCCAGGCCGGGTCGCGGGGCGCGCGTCCCTGCCCGCGTCGTCCGGCAGCGCCACCCAGGTCACGGCCCCGGCGGCGACCACCGCCACGGCCGCCGCGACACCCGCGGCCCGGCGCCTGGCCCGCCGCCGCCCGCCCCGCGCCCGTACCTCCGCGGCGCTCGGCAGGGTGACCTGCACGTCGTCGAGCAGCTCGTCGATCTTCACGTCAGCCATGGTTGAGGGCCTCCTGGGTGAGGGGCGCGGGACGCCCGCCGTCGGCGTCCTCGGTGCCCGCCTCGGTCAGGCGGGTGCCGAGCACCTTGCGCGCCCGGCTCAGGCGCGTGCGCACCGCGCCGCTGGTGGTGCCCGTCTCGCGGGCCACCTGCGCCACCGGCAGGTCGAGCAGGTGGTGCAGGACGACCACCTGCCGCTGCCGGGGCGGTAGTTCGCGCAGGGCGGCGAGCAACGCCACGCGGTCCGCCGACAGTTCCGGCACGTGTGCCTGCGGGCCGTGCCGGAAGTGGGCCACCGCCCGGTTCCGCGCCCTGCGCCACGTGCTGATGGCGAGCCGCCCCGCCACCGTCCGCACCCACGGCAGCGGGTCGGCGCCACCCCGGGTGAGCCGCCCCACCGTTGCCAGGCCCGTACGTACGCCTCCTGAACGGCATCCTCCGCCTCGGCGAGGTCACCGGTCATGGCGTACACGGCGGCGACGACCCGCTTGGCCGTCGCGGCGTAGAACGCGTCGAACTCCGCGACCGGCCCCGCCGCCCGTTCCCCGTTCGCCGGGCGTCTCCCGGCTCGTCCACTCGCTGGATCATCGCCCCCCGCTTCTGATCGCTCGGCTGCTGTCCACGCCTGGTACACGCCTGAGGGCCCGCCGGTGTTACGCCCGCACGCCAAGGGCCCGGAACCGACGACCGGTTCCGGGCCCTTGGCGAATCAGCGCGCGCGGCGCACGGCGGCGTCAGGCCGCGTGCACCACGTCCTTCTCCTCCGCGAAGTGGCACGCCGACTCGTGGGCGGCGGGGGTGTCCTTGCCCTTGAAGCGCTCGGGGACCGCGAGCAGCGGGATCTCCTCCGCGCACTTGTCCTGCGCCTTCCAGCAGCGGGTGCGGAAGCGGCAGCCGGACGGCGGGTTGGCGGGCGAGGGCACGTCACCGGTGAGGATGATGCGCTCGCGGCCCTCGCGGGCCTCCGGGTCCGGGACGGGGACCGCGGACAGCAGCGCCTGCGTGTACGGGTGCGTCGGGTGGTCGTAGATCTGCTCGTCCGTGCCGATCTCGGCCATCTTGCCGAGGTACATCACGCCCACGCGGTCCGAGATGTGCCGGACGATCGACAGGTCGTGCGCGATGAAGATGTAGGACAGGTTGAACTCGTCCTGGAGCTTCTCCATCAGGTTGATGACCTGGGCCTGGACGGACACGTCCAGGGCCGAGACCGGCTCGTCGCAGATGATGATCTCGGGGTTGAGCGCCAGGCCGCGTGCGATGCCGATGCGCTGGCGCTGACCGCCCGAGAACTGGTGCGGGTAGCGGTTGATGTACTCGGGGTTGAGGCCGACGACGTCCAGGAGTTCCTGGACCTTGCGGCGCCGGTCGCCCTTCGGGGCCACCTCGGGGTGGATCTCGAAGGGCTCCCCGATGATGTCGCCCACCGTCATACGGGGGTTGAGCGAGGTGTACGGGTCCTGGAACACCATCTGGATGTTCCGGCGGACCGCCTTCAGCGCGCGCCCGGACAGCTTGGTGATGTCCTGGCCCTTGTAGAAGACCTCACCGGCGGTGGCCCGCTCCAGGGTCATCAGGAGCTTGGCGACCGTGGACTTGCCGCAGCCCGACTCGCCCACGATGCCGAGGGTTTCGCCCTGGTAGAGGTCGAACGAGACGCCGTCGACCGCCTTCACCGCGCCGATCTGGCGCTTGACGAGGATGCCCTGGGTCAGCGGGAAGTGCTTCATCAGGTTGCGGACCTGGAGGATCGGCTCGCCGCGCTCGGCGGGCGTCTCGATGGCGGCGACGGCCTCCGTCTCGGTGACGGCGTCGACCGTTTCCACCTCCGAGACGTTCGGCGTGGCGTCGGTGGTGTCCGTGACGTCCGCGGCGTCCTTCTTGGGCTGCTCAGCCATGGATCGTCTCCTTCCAGAAGTGGCACGCGCTGCCGCGACCCGCCAGCTCCGCGCCGTCCCGCTCCGTCACGGAGACGAGCGGCGGGACCTCGGTACGGCAGATGTCCTGCGCCTTGGGGCAGCGCGGGTTGAAGGCGCAGCCCGAGGGGATCCGCAGCAGGTTCGGCGGCAGCCCCTTGATCGCGTAGAGCTCCTGGCCCTTCTGGTCGAGCCGCGGGATGGAGTCGAGCAGACCGCGCGTGTACGGGTGCGCGGGCCGCTTGTACAGCTCGTGCACCGGCGCCGTCTCCACGATCCGGCCCGCGTACATCACCGCGATCTTGTCGGCGACGTCCGCGACCACACCCAGGTCGTGGGTGATGAGGATCAGGCCCATGTTGTACTCGGACTGGAGCTCCGCCAGGAGGTCCATGACCTGGGCCTGGACCGTCACGTCGAGCGCCGTGGTGGGCTCGTCGGCGATGATCAGGTCCGGTTCGAGGGCCAGCGCCATCGCGATCATGATGCGCTGGCGCATACCGCCCGAGAACTGGTGCGGGTAGTCGTTGACCCGCTCCTTGGCCGCCGGGATCTTGACCCGCTCCATCAGCTCGATGGCCTTGGCCTTGGCTTCCTTGCGGCTCATGCCCTCGTGCACCCGGAACATCTCGCCGAGCTGGTAGCCCACGCTGAGCACCGGGTTGAGCGAGCTGAGCGCGTCCTGGAAGATCATCGCGATCTTGCGGCCGCGGATCTTCCGGCGCTCCTCGTTCGACATCTTCAGCATGTCCTGGCCGCGGAAGAGGATCTCGCCCTGCGGGATCTTTCCGGGCGGCATGTCGAGGATGCCCATGATGGCCTGCGCGGTCACGGACTTGCCGGAGCCGGACTCGCCGAGCACGGCGAGCGTTTCGCCCGCGTCCACGCTGTAGTTGACGCCGTTGACGGCCTTGACCACGCCGTCGCGGGTGTGGAACTCGACGTGCAGGTCCTTCACGTCGAGCAGGCGCCCGCTCGGCTTCCCGCCCGAACGCGGGGCGGGGACGTCCGCGGTCTTCTCTGTGATCGTCACGTACGCCTCCCTCAGCGCAGCTTCGGGTCGAGGGCTTCGCGTACCGCGTCGCCGAGCATGATGAACGCCAGCACGGTGATGCTGAGCATTCCCGCCGGGAAGATCAGCGTGTGCGGGTTGTTCCGGATGTCCTGGGTGGCGTCGGAGATGTCGGCGCCCCACGAGACGGAGTCGCTGGCGAAGCCGAGGCCCAGGTACGACAGCGTCGACTCCGCGACGATGTACGTGCCGAGCGCGATGGTGGCGATGACGATGACCGGCGCGATGGCGTTCGGCAGCACGTGCCGGAACAGGATCCGCTTGGTGTCCGCGCCGAGGGCCCGCGCCGCCACCACGTAGTCCGCGTGCTTGGTCGTGATGACCGCGCCGCGCATCACGCGGGCGATCTGCGTCCAGCCGAGGAAGGCGAGGGCGCCGGTGATCACCCAGACGTTGCGCTCGGTGAAGGCGTTCAGGACGACCATCGCGCCGAGCAGGAACGGGATGCCGAAGAACACATCGGTGATCCGGGAGAGCAGGCTGTCCCAGAAGCCGCCGAAGTAGCCCGCCAGCATGCCGACCAGACCGCCGAAGACGGTGACCAGCACGGTCACGCCGAGGCCGACCATCACGGAGTTGCGGGCGCCGTAGACCATGCGGGCGTAGATGCTGCGGCCCTGCCGGTCGTACCCGAACCAGTCCTCCTGGAAGAAGTGCCCGAGGTTGGGCGAGCCCAGGAAGTGCTTCTGCAGATCGCCGCTCGCGGGGTCGGTGCTGGTGAACAGGCCCGGGAAGGCCGACACCAGCAGCACCAGGAGGATCAGCGCGGCGGAGATGACGAACAGCGGCCTGCGGCGCAGGTCCCGCCAGGCGTCGCCCCACAGGCTGCGGGCGGCGCTCGCCTCGCCCCCGTCGGGCTTCGCGGTGACGACCGGCGTCTCGGCCGCCGCCTCGGCGGGCGTGGTCTTGGTGAGGTCAGGCATAACGGATCCTCGGGTCCAGGACCGCGTAAAGCAGGTCGACGAGCAGGCTGGCCAGGAGGTACACGAGGACCAGGACGGTGACGACACCGACGATGATCGCGCCTTCACGCCGGGCGATGCCCTGGAAGAGCAGGTTGCCCACGCCCGTCACGTTGAAGATGCCCTCGGTGATCACGGCGCCGCCCATCAGCGTGCCGATGTCCGTACCGAGGTACGTCACCACGGGGATCAGGGAGTTGCGCAGCAGGTGCCGCGTGACGATGCGCTGGCGCGGCAGGCCCTTGGCGACCGCGGTGCGCATGTAGTCCGCCGACCGGTTCTCCTTGATGGAGGTACGGGTCAGACGCGCCACGTAGGCCAGGCCGACCAGGCCGAGGACCAGCGCGGGCAGCATCAGCTGCTGGAAGTTCTCCGAGTCCTGCACCGTGGGTTTCACCCAGCCGAGCTCGTTGCCGAAGATCAGCTGGAGTCCCAGGCCGAACACGAAGATCGGGACGGAAATCACGAGCAGCGTGAAGAGCGTCACCGTGTTGTCCAGGATGCGGCCGCGCCGCACTCCGGCGATCACGCCCAGGGTGATGCCGACGACGAGTTCGAAGGTCCAGGCCATGGCGGCAAGCCGCATCGAGACCGGGAAGGCCTGCGTGATCTCGTCGAGGATGGGCCGGTTACCGGCGATGGTGTTGCCGAAGTCTCCCTGGAACAGGCCCTTCATGTAGTGCAGATACTGCTCCCACAGGGGCAGGTCCAGGCCCCGGTCGTGCTTGATCTGCGCGACCTGTGCCGGGTCCGGCGGCTTGTCGCCCCACAGCGCCTTGACTGGGTCGCCGGGCAGGGCGTTGACCATCAGGAAGATCAGCAGGGTGGTCCCGATGAAGACCGGGATCATCTGGAGCAGTCGCCTCGCGACGTAGCGCCCCATAGTGGTGCCTCCGTCCATTGCGGAGCCGCCCGGAAGCGACGCCCGGGATCGCCGGGCGTCGCTTCACGGGAGTGTGGCTCCGGCGACTGCTACTTCTCGAAGACCTCGACCTCGGTGAGCACGGGGTCACCGGCCTGGTCGAACTCGATCTTCTTCACGTTGTTCGAGTAGGCGGAGAGCGTCTTGTTGTACCAGAGCGGGATGCCCGGGAAGCTGTTGACCAGCTCCTTCTCGGCCTTCTGGTACAGCTCCGCGGACTCGTCCGTGGTCTTCGCCTTGTCGGCCTCGGCGGTCAGCTTGTCGAACTTCTTGTCCGAGAAGCCGCCCTTGTTGCCGTCGACGCCGGTGCCGTAGAGGTCGGCGAGGAAGTTGCCGTTGAACGGGTAGTCGAGCACCCAGCCGGAGCGGTACATCGACTTGACCTTCTTCTGGTCACGGATCTCCGTGTCGGCCGCGAAGTCGGTCACCGCGTCGCCGGTGCACTTCACACCGGTCGCCTTGGTGATCGAGTTGCAGACCGCGACGACCCAGTCCTTGTGCGGCTGGTCGGCGTTGTACTGGATGGAGATCTTGTTGCCGGGGACACCGCCACCGGCCTTGATCGAGTCCTTGGCGGCCTTCGGGTCGTACTTGCAGAACTTGCCGCAGGCGTCTTCCTGGTAGCCCTTCACGCCCTTGGCGACCCAGCCGGTGGCCGACTCACGGGTGCCGTAGAACACCGTCTTGGCGATGGTGTCGCGGTCGATGGCCATCGACAGGCCCTGGAGGACCTTGACGTCGATGTCCTTCCACTGCGGCTTGTAGAAGGCGAAGTTGACCGTGTTGAGCGCCGAGTAGTCCGACTCGATGGCGCGGTCGCCGAAGTCGTTCTTGAAGTTGGCCAGCTCGCTGTTCGGGACGAGCGGCATCGTGTCGACGTTGTCCGACTTCAGGTCGGCGTAGGCCGCGGTGTCCTTGGTGTACGCCTTGAAGTCGATGCCGCCGTTCTTCGGCTTGTTGTTGCCCTTGTAGCCGTCCCAGGCGCGGACCGAGATGACCTTCTTGTGGTCCCACTTCTGGAACTTGTACGGGCCGTTGCCGACGGGGGCCTCGCCGTACTTCTTCGGGTCCTTCAGGGCCTCCGAGGGCAGCGGGTAGAACGGCGTGTACACGAGCTTGTACTCGTAGTAGGGAATGCCGTTCTTCAGCGTGATGGTGAAGGTGTTCTGGTCGACGACCTTCAGACCGGACATGGCCTTCTTCTTGGCCTTGCCCTTGGCCGGGTGCACGTCGTCGTAGCCGACGATGTCCCGGTACCAGGCGCTGTTCTGCTGGCCGTTGGCCGGGTCGGCGGCCCAGTTCCAGGCGTCCACGTAGGACTTGGCCGTGACCGGCTCGCCATTGTGGAACTTCCAGCCCGGCTTCAGCTTGACCGTCCAGACCTTGTTGCCCTGGGACGGCTTCACCGACTCGGCGTTCTCGTAGGTGATGTTGCCCTGCTTGTCGTAGTGAACAAGCCCGGTGAAGAGGGAGTCGATAACGACGCTGCCGTACGCCTCCATGGTGTTCGACGGCTGCAGCGGGTTCTGCGGCTCACCGTTGGCGTAGCTGACGATCCCCTTGGGGTCGACCTTCCCGCTGTTCTTCTTGTCGTCGTCGCCCCCACCACAGGCAGTGGCGGTAAGCGCCACAACGCCGGCTATCGCGACCCACTTGGCGCTCTTGGCACCACGCATGGGGTTCCTCCTCATGAGTCCACTTGTTCACTACAAGAGGGGGTACGTGAAGCAGCGCCGACACCCCTGACGGCGAAGATCGAGTACCCCAGTGTGCTCGTGAGTCGGCGCTCCCCACAGCGCGTGACCCATTGACCCGAGCTATACGCGGTCAACTATTAGCCATGAGATACGGCCCGACCACACCCTTTTGGTCTCGGTTCAATCACACCTGGTCCGTACAACTTCCAAAATCCGGACAAACCGATCCGAGATAGATGGTTGCGAAACGGACGTGTTACCCATCTAACGGTCAGAGCTGTCCGTATAGCGGACAGATCCGAGCCAAAAACCGGTTGCCGAGGGGTGCTGGACGTCCCGTGGGGCGGGTGTCGCGCGCCACGCTACCGGTCCCGGATGCGCCGGAGGCCGGTTTCCCCACACGGAACCTGTGTGGGGGAAACCGGCCTCAGCGCCCCGAAGGGGCGCGGGGAACTGCGCGACCTGCCACGACGAGGCCGCAGCGAGAAGACAGCGGGCGGCGGCTATCCGTGCTTGGCGCGCGACGCGGCGCGGGCGCGCTCGCGCTGGTCCAGGTTCACCTTGCGGATGCGAACCGCCTCCGGGGTGACCTCGACGCACTCGTCGTCCCGGCAGAACTCCAGGGACTGCTCCAGGGAGAGCTTGCGCGGCGGGACGATGGACTCGGCCACGTCAGCGGTCGAGGACCGCATGTTCGTGAGCTTCTTCTCCTTGGTGATGTTGACGTCCATGTCGTCGGAGCGGGAGTTCTCGCCGACGATCATGCCCTCGTACACCTCGGTGCCCGGCTCCACGAAGAGCACGCCGCGCTCCTGGAGGTTCGTCATCGCGAACGCGGTGACGGCACCGGAGCGGTCGGCGACGAGCGAGCCGTTGTTGCGGGTCGTCAGGGTGCCGAACCAGGGCTCGTGGCCCTCGTGGATGGAGTGCGCGATGCCCGTGCCGCGGGTGTTGGTCAGGAACTCCGTACGGAAGCCGATGAGGCCGCGGGACGGAACGACGAACTCCATGCGCACCCAGCCGGAGCCGTGGTTCGACATGTTGTCCATGCGGCCCTTGCGGACGCCCATGAGCTGCGTGACGGCGCCCATGTGCTCCTCGGGCACGTCGATCGTCATGCGCTCGACGGGCTCGTACGTCTTGCCGTCGACCTCCTTGGTGACGACCTGGGGCTTGCCGACCGTCATCTCGTAGCCCTCGCGGCGCATGGTCTCCACGAGGATCGCCAGGGCCAGCTCACCGCGGCCCTGGACCTCCCAGGCGTCGGGGCGCTCGGTGTCCAGGACGCGCAGCGAGACGTTGCCGATCAGCTCGCGGTCGAGGCGGTCCTTGACCTGGCGGGCGGTGACCTTGCGGTCCTTCACGGCGGCCTTCGCGTCGGCGCCCTTGCCGGTGCCGCCGCGGCCGACCAGCGGCGAGGTGTTCGTACCGATGGTCATGGAGATCGCGGGCTCGTCGACCGTGATCAGCGGGAGCGCGACCGGGTTCTCCGGGTCCGCGAGGGTCTCGCCGATCATGATGTCGGGGATGCCCGCGACGGCGCAGATGTCGCCGGGACCGGCCTTCTCGGCGGGCTTGCGGGTGAGCGCCTCGGTCATCATCAGCTCGGCGATGCGGACGTTGGCGATGGTGCCGTCGCGCTTGATCCAGGCGACGGTCTGGCCCTTCTTCAGCTCGCCCTGCTCGACGCGGAGCAGCGCGATGCGGCCGAGGAAGTTGTCCGCGTCCAGGTTCGTCACGTGGGCCTGGAGCGGGGCGCCCTCGTCGTACTCCGGCGCCGGGACGTGCTCCAGGAGCGTGGAGAAGAACGGCTCCAGGCTGTCGCTGTCCTGCGGGACCGTGCCGTCCTCCGGCTTGGTCAGCGAGGCGATGCCGTCGCGGCCGCAGGCGTAGACGATCGGGAACTCGATCTGGTCCTCGTCGGCGTCCAGGTCGAGGAAGAGGTCGTAGGTCTCGTTGACGACCTCGTCGATGCGCGAGTCGGGGCGGTCCGTCTTGTTGATGCACAGGATGACGGGCAGCCGCTGCTGGAGGGCCTTGCGCAGCACGAAGCGGGTCTGCGGCAGCGGGCCCTCGGAGGCGTCGACCAGGAGGACGACCGCGTCCACCATCGACAGGCCGCGCTCGACCTCGCCGCCGAAGTCGGCGTGGCCGGGGGTGTCGATGATGTTGATCGTGATCGGGTCGCCGCCGTCCTTGGGGTGGTACTTGACGGCGGTGTTCTTCGCCAGGATCGTGATGCCCTTCTCACGCTCCAGGTCGTTCGAGTCCATCATGCGGTCGTCGACGGAGTCGAGCTGGTGCGCGGCGAAGGCACCGGCCTGCTTGAGCATGGCGTCGACGATGGTCGTCTTGCCGTGGTCGACGTGGGCGACGATGGCGACGTTGCGGATGTCGTGGCGCGTGGGCATGCGAGCTGCGCTTCTCCCGGGATGAGTGGACGGCTGCGCGTACCTTTCCTTTTGCGGTACGCGCGCCCTGCCGGGCAGGACACGCCACGGCCATACCCCATCCTACGTGCCACCGCTGGAAGCGGCCTGACGGGGGAGATCCAGCCCGTCCGGCGCTTGAGGACGAACCAGGCCGAAGGCCGTGATCCGCGCAGCTCAGCGTGCCGGAGCCGACGGCTTCGCCCCCGGCTTCAGATAGCCGATGTCCTCGTACTGCGGGGTCTGGAAGCCGAAGGCGCCCGCGTTGGCGAGGTTGGCGCGGGCCGCCACGAGCTGGGGGCGCTGGTAGAGCGGGATGGAGCCCGCGGCGGCCCAGATGCGGGCGTCGGCCTGCTTCACCAGGGACTGGTTCTCGCCCTCGTCCAGCTCGGCGAGGGCCTGGTCGAAGAGCTGGTCGATGTGGTCGGTGCCGACGCGCGTGTAGTTCTGCTCGACGTTCAGGGAGCCGTCGGCGGCCGGGACCGGCTTGGCGTAGATCGGGCGGGCGTCGGTGGCCGGGAAGGCGGACGCGGGCCAGGAGTACAGGGCCAGGTCGTACTGGCCGGACGCGATGTGGTCCTTGAAGTAGCTCTCGTCGGCGACCTTCGCGATCTCCGTGCGGACACCGATGCGGTCCAGCATCCGCGAGATCCGGTCGGCCACGGTGCGCAGCGCCTCGGAGCCGTCGCCGGAGGGCAGCACGAAGCGGAGGGTGAGGGCCTTGCCGTCCTTGGCGAGGGGTCCGGAGGCGGGGCCGTTCTTCTTGGCGGGGCCCTCCTTAGCGGGGCCCTTGGGGGCGGCGGTGCCCTTCGGGGCGTACGCGCCGGGCGCGCCGCCGCGGGCGTGCTCCTTGGCGTGGCCGCCGGGGTCCTTGCGCTTCTCCTTGTCGGCCTCGCGGCGCGCGCCGAGCGCGTCGGCCTGGTGCAGGAGCACGGCCCGCTGGTACGCGGCGGCCGGGGCGGGGGCGAGCACGGAGGTGCCGCTGTCACCGGGCTTCTGGTCGTCCGCGGGCTTCTGGTCGTCCGCGGGCTTCTGGTCGTCCGCGGGCTTCTGGTCGTCCGCGGGCTTCTGGTCGTCCTCGCCGACGATGTACGTGCCGTCGTCGGCCGCCTCGTCGGTGTCGGCCCCGCCCCCGGCCAGGCCCTCTTTCTCCTCCCTGTCCTTCTCCTTCTTCTTGTCCCTCTCCTTCTTGTCCTTCTTCTCCTGGTCGGCGTCGACGGGACCGCCGGGCGTCCAGCCCGCGTCGGCGAGCAGCGCCCGCGCCTCCTCGGCGTCCTGGTCGCCGAGGGCGCCGCTGTTGTCCTCGTACGCCGCCTGCCCGGCCAGCGCCAGATGGCTGCCGACGGGCTTGGCGGGCAGGCCGAGGGGCTTCAGAACCGTTTCGGCCAGCTCGGCGCGGTCCAGGGCGCGGGCGACGGCGCGGCGCACGCGGTCGTCGGCGAGGGGGCCCTCGGAGCCGTTGAGGGCGAGCTGGGTGTAGGCGGGTTCGAGGGACTTGCGGACGACATAGCCGCCGAGGCCCCGCTGTTCGCCGCGGTAGCGCTCGACGGCCTTCCGGGTCTTCTCCCGGGCCTGCTGCTCGGCCTCGGCGGCCTCCTCGTCGGAGCCGTTGGCGACGGCCCAGGAGCGCAGGGCGGCCGCGGGCGTGAGCCGGGCGCCGGGGCCGTGCGCGAGGGGCCCCCGGCGGCCTTGTCGCGGCCAGCGAGGGCGATGCGGCCCGCGTCGGCGGCGTCGACCTCCGCCAGGTCGACCTTGCCCGCGGCGAGCGCGGCGGCCCTGCGGTCCCGCGGCACCTCGCGCAGGACCAGCTGGTCGAGCTTGGCGGGGCTGCCCCACCAGCGGGGGTTGCGCTTCAGCCGGATCTCGCCCGCGTCGCGGTCGACGTCCTTCAGGGCGAAGGGGCCCGCGGTGACCTTGAGCCTGGCGCGGGCGCCGTCGTTGAAGGAGTCGGGGGTGCCCATGACGTCCTTCGGGTACAGCGGCGAGAACAGCGCGCGCCAGTCGGCGTAGGGCTTGGCGAAGGTGACCCGGACCTCCAGGTTGTTCGCGCCGCGCTCGATCTTCTCGATGCGGTCGTAGCCCGCGTTGCGGGCCGTCCAGTACGCGCTGTCCTTGCCGGACAGCGCCCGCCACTGGGCGGCGAAGTCGTCGGCGCCGATCTCGCGGCCGTCGCTCCACACCGCCTGCTGGTTCAGCTTGTACAGGACGACCTGCTTCGGCTCGCGCTCGACGACCTTCGCCGACTCCAGGAAGTCGGCGTCGGCCTCGACCCTGCCCTGCGCGTCGAGCCGGTACATCGACGGCAGGACGGCGCCCACGACGCGGGAGGTGGCGGCGTCGGCGTCCGACTGGAAGGTGTTGAAGGTCTCCGGAAGCGCATCCACCGCCCACTTCAGGGTGCCGCCGTCGGCCACGAGGTCGCGGGCGGCGGGCGCGACGTCCTGCCCGGCGGTCGCCCTGGCCGCCTCGTCGGGCGCGCCGCAGCCCGCGAGGGCGGGCAGCGCGAGCACTCCGGCGACGAGGAACACGGCGGATCGGACCGTGGCCGCCGGGCGGACCGGTCGCGGCCTGGCGCGGTCGTGGGGCATGACGGGTACCTCCGGGGCAAATATGGAGTTGATCACATGTATCGCCGATATCACCCCACTGAAGGCGACGGGGCGTGGCACGCCCCGCCGACACGGCGGCATCCCCCGCCCACACCACCCGTGCGGCCCAACGCCGGGCCGCCCGAGCCCGTCCGACGCCGGGCCGCCCGAGCCCGTCCGACGCCGGGCCGCCCGAGCACGTCCGGCGCCCGGGGGCGGGGCGCGGGAGGCGCCGCTGCGGCGGCGCCGGGCGCCCACGCCGGAGGCGGGCGCCCCGATGGGCTGGAATCCCGGCAGATCCCTTCCCAAGCCGGATGTGACGCGCGACACTCGCAGGCGCATGAGCGATTGCGTGAACGTTGCCACCGCACCCGTGAAGTGAGGGCAAGTCATGGCTCTGCACGATGATCTGACGGCCATTCAGCGCTGCGTGGACGACCTGGTCCGCACGGTGGACCAGGTCGCGCGCCGAGCCGACGCGCAGCTGTCGGGGGTCGACTTCCGCCGGGTCCGCATGGACACCGACCACCTCCGCGACAGCGTCGCCCTGCTGCGCGCGGCAACGGCGCCCGCCCCGCCCCCGCACCCCCGCACCCCCGAAGCCCCGGGAGCAGCCCCCGATGGTGCCCGTCCCGGACACCCCGTACGACAGCTCCCTGTGGACGGACAGCGACGACGAGGGCCTCGGCGCCCAGCACCGCCGCGCCCCCTAGCCGCACCGCCCTGCTCCCACCCCGCCCCCCGCCCCAGTCCGCCCCGCCCGCTCGTCGACGAAGGAGTGGAGCCTCGTTGGCCACTGGCACCGAACCCCATCTGAAGAAGGGCACGGCCCCCGGCGGCGTACGGCACGGCACGCGCGCCGCGATCGCCGCTGCCCATCTGCGCACCGACCGCTGGTGGCTGCAGCCCGCCGCGACCGCCGCGGGACTGCTCGCGTTCGTCGTGTACTCGACCTGGCGGGCATTCGACAACGCCGACTACTACGAGGCGCCCTACGTCTCGCCGTTCTACTCCCCCTGCCTCGCGGACAACTGCGCGCCGATGCGCGACGGCCCCAACTGGGAGGTCTTCGGCAGCTGGTGGGGCCTCTCCCCGGCGCTGCTCATCCTGATCTTCCCGCTCGGCTTCCGCCTCACCTGCTACTACTACCGCAAGGCGTACTACCGGGGGTTCTGGGCGTCCCCGCCCGCCTGCGCGGTGGCCGAGCCGCACGCCTCGTACACCGGTGAGACGCGTTTCCCGCTGATCCTGCAGAACGTCCACCGCTACTTCTTCTACGCCGCCGTGCCGGTCGCGGGCATCCTCACGTACGACACCGTGCTCGCCTTCCGCGACGAGCACTACGACTGGGGCCACATGGGCCTCGGCACGCTGGTGTTCCTGGTGAACATCGCGCTGATCTGGGCGTACACGCTGTCCTGCCACTCCTGTCGGCATGTCGTCGGCGGAAAGCTCAAGCACTTCTCCAAGCACCCGGTGCGCTACCGGATGTGGCGGTGGGTGGGCTGGCTCAACGGCCGCCACATGCTGCTCGCCTGGGCCTCGCTGATCAGCGTGGCGCTGGCCGACTTCTACGTGTATCTCATCGCGTCCGGGGCCTTCGACGATCCGAGGTTGTTCTGATGTCTCAAGTGGAGCGCCAGCAGTGGGACGTCGTCGTGGTGGGCGCGGGCGGCGCGGGCCTCAGGGCCGCGATCGAGGCCCGTGAGCAGGGCGCCCGTACGGCGGTGATCTGCAAGTCGCTGTTCGGCAAGGCCCACACGGTGATGGCCGAGGGCGGCATCGCGGCGGCCATGGGCAATGTGAACTCCGGTGACAACTGGCAGGTGCACTTCCGCGACACGATGCGCGGCGGCAAGTTCCTCAACCAGTGGCGCATGGCGGAACTCCACGCGCGCGAGGCGCCCGACCGCGTGTGGGAACTGGAGACCTGGGGCGCCCTCTTCGACCGCACGAAGGACGGCCGCATCTCGCAGCGGAACTTCGGCGGGCACGAGTACCCCCGGCTCGCCCACGTCGGCGACCGCACCGGCCTCGAACTGATCCGCACCCTCCAGCAGAAGGTCGTCGCCCTCCAGCAGGAGGACAGGCGCGAATTCGGGGACTACGAGGCCCGGTTGAAGGTCTTCCAGGAGTGCACGGTCACCCGTGTGCTGAAGGACGGCGAGCGGGTGAGCGGCGCCTTCTGCTACGAGCGGGAGAGCGGCCGCTTCTTCGTCGTCGAGGCGCCGAGCGTGGTCCTCGCCACCGGCGGCATCGGCAAGTCCTTCAAGGTGACGTCGAACTCGTGGGAGTACACGGGCGACGGGCACGCGCTGGCGCTGCTCGCGGGCGCGCCGCTGCTGAACATGGAGTTCGTGCAGTTCCATCCGACGGGCATGGTGTGGCCGCCCTCGGTGAAAGGCATCCTCGTCACCGAGTCGGTCCGCGGCGACGGCGGCGTGCTGCGCAATTCCGACGGCAAGCGGTTCATGTTCGACTACATCCCGGACGTCTTCAAGGAGAAGTACGCGGAGTCGGAGGACGAGGGCGACCGCTGGTACGACGACCCGGACCACAACCGCCGCCCGCCCGAACTCCTGCCCCGCGACGAGGTGGCCCGGGCCATCAACGCCGAGGTGAAGGCGGGCCGCGGCTCCCCGCACGGCGGGGTCTTCCTCGACGTGTCGACGCGGATGCCCGCCGAGGTCATCAAGCGCCGACTGCCGTCCATGTACCACCAGTTCAAGGAGCTGGCGGACGTCGACATCACCGCCGAGGCGATGGAGGTCGGGCCGACCTGCCACTACGTGATGGGCGGCGTCGCCGTCGACTCGGACACGGCGGCGGCCCAGGGCGTGCCCGGGCTCTTCGCCGCGGGCGAGGTCGCGGGCGGCATGCACGGCTCCAACCGGCTCGGCGGCAACTCCCTGTCCGACCTGCTGGTCTTCGGGCGGCGCGCCGGTCTGTACGCGGCCCGGTACGCGGCCGACCTCGCCGCCCGGCCCCCGGTGGACGACGCGCAGGTGGACGCGGCGGCGGCGGAGGCGCTGCGGCCGTTCAGCGCCGAGGACCCCGAGGCGGGCGCCGCCCCCGAGAACCCGTACGCCCTGCACCAGGAGCTCCAGCAGACCATGAACGACCTGGTCGGCATCATCCGCCGCGAGGGCGAGATGGCGGACGCCCTGCACCGGCTGGGGCGGCTGCGGGCGCGGGCGCGCCGGGCCGGGGTGGAGGGCCACCGCCAGTTCAACCCGGGCTGGCACCTGGCGCTGGACCTGCGGAACATGCTCCTGGTCAGCGAGTGCGTGGCGCGCGCCGCCCTGGAGCGCACGGAGAGCCGCGGCGGCCACACCCGCGAGGACCACCCGGGGATGAACCGCGCCTGGCGCCCCGTGAACCTGCTGTGCCGCCTGGCCGACCCCACGGCGGCGAACGCGGAGGATCCCGCCCGCGGCCAGATCGCCCTGACCCGGGTCACCACCGACCCCATCCGTCCCGACCTGCTCGCCCTGTTCGACAAGGAGGAGCTGGTCAAGTACCTCGCCGAAGAGGAGCTCTACGAGTGAGTTCGTACGACGCGCGATTCAAGGTCTGGCGGGGGGACGTCGACGGCGGCGGCCTTGAGGACTTCACCGTCGAGGTCAACGACGGCGAGGTGGTCCTCGACATCGTCCACCGCCTCCAGGCGACGCAGGCCCCGGACCTCGCGGTGCGCTGGAACTGCAAGGCGGGCAAGTGCGGTTCCTGCTCGGCGGAGATCAACGGGCGGCCCCGGCTGATGTGCATGACCCGCATGTCGGTGTTCGCCCGGGACGAGACGATCACCGTGACGCCGCTGCGGGCCTTCCCCGTCGTCCGCGACCTGGTGACGGACGTCGGCTTCAACTACGCCAAGGCGCGGGAGGTGCCCGCCTTCGTGCCGCCGCCCGGGGTGGCGCCCGGCGAGTACCGCATGACGCAGGAGGACGTGGACCGCTCCCAGGAGTTCCGCAAGTGCATCGAGTGCTTCCTGTGCCAGGACACCTGCCATGTGGTGCGGGACCACGAGGAGAACAAGGCGGCGTTCGCGGGGCCGCGCTTCCTGATGCGGGTCGCCGAGCTGGACATGCACCCGCTGGACGCGGCGGCGGACGCGGGCCTGGACCGCAAGACCACCGCCCAGGACGAGCACGGCCTCGGCTACTGCAACATCACCAAGTGCTGCACGGAGGTGTGCCCCGAGGGCATCCGCATCACGGACAACGCGCTGATCCCGCTGAAGGAGCGGACGGTGGACCGCAAGTACGACCCGCTGGTGTGGCTGGGGAACCGGATCCGGCGGCGGGGGCGGTAGCGGGGTCGCCGGGGCGACCGGGCGGGACCCGGGGGGCCTGAGGGCCTGGGGGTAATCCCCCAGGCGGGATTCTGCTGGTGGCCCCCATGGTTCGGGGTGCCGCGCGGGACCAGCATGGAGGCATGGATCGTCACGCCGCGCGCGCTCCGCGCCACCGCCGGACCCTGCTGGGCCTCGGGCTCGCCGCCGCCGTCACACTGGGCACCGCGGGCGCCGCTCCGGCCGCCGCACCGCACGCCACCGCCGTGCCCTCTGCTTCCGCCGCTTCCGCCGCCCTGAAGGCGCCGACGGCGGCCGTCCGCCCCGAGCTGCCCGCCCCCACCGGCCCGCACCCCGTCGGCACCCTCTCGACCCGCCTCGTCGACCGCTCCCGGCACGACCCGTGGGTCACCTCGCAGCCGTACCGGGAGCTGATGGTGAGCGTCTGGTACCCGGCCCGGAAGGCGGGCGGCGCCCGGACCGCGCCGTACATGGCGGCGGGCGCCGCCGAGCGCTGGGACGCGGCGGCCCCGCACGGGATCCCCCAGGGCGCCGTCGACTGGGCGGGCATGCGCTCCCACGCCCGCCAGGGGGCCCCGGTGGACGCCCGCGGCGGCCGGTTGCCGGTGCTGCTGTACTCGGCGGGCGCGGGCGACCCCCGTACCTGGGGCACGTCGCTGGTGGAGGAGCTGGCGAGCCGCGGCTACGTCGTCGTCACCGTGGACCACACCTACGAGGCGCCGGGCGTGCAGTTCCCCGACGGGACCGTCAGGGACGACAAGCCGCTGCGGGACGCCCTGGCCGGGGTGGACGGCGACGAGGCGCTGTCCCGGCTCCTGAAGAAGGTCCTGGAGGTCCGGGTCGCCGACGACCGGTTCGTCCTGGACCGGCTCGGCGACCTGCCGGGCGGCCTGTCCCGGGTGGTCGACCGCGGGCGCGTCGGCATGGTCGGGCAGTCCGCGGGCGGTGTCGCCGCCGCCGAGACGATGTACGAGGACCGGCGCGTCAAGGCCGCCGTGGACCTGGACGGCACGCTGGAACTGAACGGCGAGCCCAACGGCACCCACCTCACCCCGGTCGCCGAGCACGGCGTGGACCGCCCGCTGCTCCTGATGGGCCGCGACGGCAGCGACCACACCACCGAGCCCTCCTGGGGCGCCTTCTGGTCCCGCACGCCGGGCTGGAAGCGGGACTTCACCCTCCGCGGCTCCCGCCACCAGACGTACACGGACCTGGCATCCGTCCTGCCCCAGGCGGGCCGCCCCCACGACGTCGTCGAGAAGAACATCGGCACCGTCGACCCGGAGCGCGCGGTCGCCGCCCAGCGCGCCTATGTCACCGCGTTCTTCGACCGCTGGCTGCGCGACCGGGACGGCCGCCTCCTGGACGGCCCGTCGGCGCGCTTCCCCGAGGTGCGCTACGTGCCGTAGCCGCGCCGCCCCTCGGCGGCCGTCCGCTCCGCGTGCTCCAGCCAGCCGAGGTACCACTCGGCGAAGGTGACCCGGTCCCGGCCCCGGCGCCGCAGGGGCCGCACCCCTCGCCGACGGCCCGCACGTCCTCCCACACGGTGCCGCGCTCCGGGCCCGTCACGACCAGCAGGTTGGAGTAGGCGCAGCCCCGCTCGCCCAGGTAGAGGGTCCCTTCGGTGAGGGCGGCTTCGAGCTGATCGCGGCGGCGCTCCCAGGCGGCGTAGGCGCGGCGCAGGGCGTCCCCGCCGTCCCCGCCGTCCCCGTCGTCGTAGTCGGCCGCGCGGGGCTCCCGCGCCTCGTGGGCGTCCAGCTCCGCGGTGGCCTCCGGGCGGAACGGGGGCCCCGCCTGGCCGGGCTCGGCGTCCGGCGCGGGCGGGCGCCGCGGGAAGAGGCCGTAGTCGGGGCCCGCGCCGCCCGCGCCGACCTGGCGCAGGAACGCCCGGTACTCGGCGGGCAGCTCCGCGCCCAGCCGCCGTTCGACGGCCGCCACCTCGGCCTCCGTGAGCACCGGCTCCAGGCGGAAGCCATGGCCGTGCGTGCCCAGCCAGTCGGCGCCGAAGACCTCCCGCCAGTGCGGCGCGTCCCGCACCGCGAGCACCCGTTCGCGCACGCCCGCCCAGATCCCGTCCACCCCGCGCCCCCTTCTGCTCCCCGTGTGCCGTACACCGTACGAGGTGGGGGTCCGGCCCCGGTCGCGAGGCCCCGGGGGCCCGCCTACGCTGCCAGGTGTGACGCCGACGTCCCCGTCGCGCCCGTCGCGCACCGCCGCGCGGGCCGTGGCCGCCGCGCTGCTCCTCGGGTGCTGGCTCCCGGGAGGCACGCCGACGGCGCACGCCGCTCCGGGCGGGGCCACCGCCCCCGTCACCCGGGCCCAGGACGACGGCGTCGCGGGTGACCTGGCGCTGCCGGTCGTCGCGGTGGGCGCCGCTGCGGCGTTCGCGGCCGTGGCCGCCGTGCGCCGCAGGCGGCGCTTCACCACGCGGACGACTCCGGGCGGCACGGGTGCCCCTCGGGTGCCGTTGGCGGACCTGGACGCGGAGGCGCGGCGGCTGCTGGTCGCGACCGATGACGCGGTGCGCACCAGCGCCGAGGAGGTGGCGTTCGTGACCGCCGCGTCCGGTACGGAGGGCGAGCGGGCGCCGAGCGGGTCCGGAGACGCCGTGGCCGCCGTGGCCGCGGTGGCCGCCGCGCGCGAGGAGGTGGCGGCGGCCTTCGCGCTGCGGCAGCGGCTGGACGGGTTCCGCGGCGACGACGGGACGCGGCGGCGGCTGCTCGACGAGATCACCGCCCACTGCTCCCGGGCGGGCCGCCTCCTGGACGCCGAGGCGGCGGCCTGGGACGAGCTGCGCGCGCTCGAACAGCGGGCGCCGGACGCGGTGGAGCGCGCGGAACGGGTGTTCCGGCAGGTCAACGCCCGCGCCCTGGAGGCGGACGGCATGCTCAAGGAGCTGCGCTCGCGGTACGCGCCCGCGGCGTCCGACGCGGTCCTCGGCGACGTGGAGCAGGCCAAGGACCGGCTGGTGTTCGCCACGACCCGGCTGAACCAGGCCCGCCAGGCCCTCGACACCGCCGACCCCGGCAGGGCCGCCGTCCATCTGCGCGCGGCCGAGGGCGCGGTGGGCCAGGCGGGCAGGCTCGTCGACGGTGTGCTGCGGTTCGCCTGGGAGGTCGGCGCGGCCGACTGGCGGCTGCCCGGGGCGCTGGAGGCGGCCGAGGCCGACGCCGCCGACGCGCGCGGGGCGGGCGGAGCCGGTGGGGCGCGGGCGGAGCGGGTCGAACGGGTCGAGCGGGTGGAGCACGTCGTGGCGGAGGTGCGGCGGGAGCGGGACACGGAGTCGTACGACCCGGTCGGCGCGCTGCGACGCCTGGTGGAGGCCCACGCGGCGCTGGCCGAGGCACTGGCGGAGGCGGGCGCGGGGGACGAGGCGGACGGCCGGGCCCGTGCGCTGCTCGACCAGGCGCTGCTGATCGCCCGCGGCGACGTCGCGGCGGCCGACGACCGCGTCGCCACGCACCGGGGCGCGGTGGGCTGCGCGGCGCGCACTCGGCTCGCGGAGGCGGGGCGGTGGCTGCGCGAGGCGGAGCAGCGGCACGCGGAGGCGGACGCGGCCGGGTCGCGGGCGCCCGGCGGCGGTGGCCGGGCGCGGCTGGGCGCGGCGCTCGACGGGGCCCGGCGGGCCGCGGAGTCCGGCCGCCGGGCGCGGGCGCTCGCCGAGCGGGACGTACGCGCGTACGGCAATCCGTCGGCGGACGGAGTGCCGGAAAGCGGTGTGGGCGGTGCCGTGCTGGGTGGGATCCTCGTCGAGGGCGGTGTGCCCGCAGCGTTCGGCGGGCCGCGGACCCGCGCGCGGCTCGGGGAGTTCGGGCGCCGGGGAGCGCGGGGCACACAGGGAGCGTACGGAGTGCGGGGCACTCAGGGAGCGCAGGGAGCGCAGGGATGACCAAGCAGACGATCCTGGGGCGGGTGACGCGCCTGGCCGGGGCCGACCTCCACGCGCTGCTCGACCCGGCCGAGGATCCGGGCAAGGCCCTCGCGGCGCTGGTGGCGGAGTGCGCCGGGACCGTGCTCGAAGCGGAGCAGGCCGTCGCCGCCGCCCGCACCGAGCTGCGGTTCCTCGGCGAGGACCACGCGGAGGACCAGCGCGCGGCCGCCGCGTGGGCCGCCCAGGCACGCGCCGCCAGCGGCAGGGCGGACGCGCTGCGGGGCGCGGGCCGCACCGAGGAGGCCGACCGGCTCGACGGGCTCGCGAGGGCCGCCCTGGTGCGGCAGGTGCGGGCCGAGCGGGCCGCCGACGGCATGGCGGCGGTGATCGCCGCGCAGACCGCCGTCGCCGACCGGCTGGGGGACGCCCTCGACTCGCTCAAGATCCGGCTCACGGACCTCCAGTCGCACCGGGACCGGTGGGTGGCCCACGCGCGCGACAGCGTGGCGCCGGAGCCCGGCGCCGGGGGCACGGGTGACGAGGTGGCGCGGTTCGCGGAGGCGGTGCGGCGGGCGGACGGACCCGAAGGCCCGGCGCTCCTGGCGGAGTTCGAGCTGGGCGAGCGGCTGGGGGACGCGGCGGAGGTGGCGGCGCGGCTCGCCGCGCTCAAGGCGACGACGTGACGGCCCGCCAGGGCCCCCGGGGACAGCCCCGATGCGTACTGCTTGGCCCCGCCCCCGCCCCCGCCCCCGTACGCGACCCCGCACCGGACCCCCGTACTCAGAACAGGCTCATCAGTGCCTCCGCCGTGTCCATGCGGGGTGCGTCGCCGTCCGGCAGGGCCAGTTCGAACCAGACCGTCTTGCCGCGGGGCGTGCGGCGTGAGCCCCAGGACTCGCTGAGCAGGTCGACGAGTTGGAGGCCGCGGCCGCCCTCGTCGGTGTCGCGGGCGCGGCGGCGGCGCGGCTGGACGAGCCCGGTGTCCCAGACCTCGCAGACCAGCGTCCGGTCGAGCAGCAGGCGCAGCCGGATCTCGCCCTCGCCGTACCGCAGGGCGTTGGTGACGAGTTCGCTGACGAGCAGCTCGGCGGTGTCGACGAGCGCCTCCAGGTCCCACTCGCGCAGGCGGGCGCAGGCCAGCTCGCGGGCGCGGCCCACGGACTGCGGCTCGCGCGGCAGCGTCCAGTCGCCGACGTGCTCGGCGGGCAGGCCCTGGACGCGGGCCAGGAGCAGCGCGATGTCGTCCTCGCCGTGGTGGGTGTCGAGGGTGTTGAGCACGTGGTCGCAGATGTCCTCAAGGGCGTCCGCGGGGTCGGTGAGCGCGCCGACGAACGCGTTCAGGCCCTCGTCGAGGGCGTGGTCGCGGGACTCGACGAGGCCGTCGGTGTAGAGGGCGAGCAGGGCGCCCTCGGGCAGGTCCACCTCGACCTCCTCGAAGGGCTCGCCGCCGACGCCGAGGGGCATGCCGGGCGGCACGTCGAGCATCAGCGCGGACTCGCCGGGCTCGACCAGGACGGGCGGCAGATGGCCCGCGTTGGCGAAGGTGACGCGGCGGGTGACGGCGTCGTACACGGCGTACACGCACGTCGCCAGGTAGACCTCGGCGAGGTCGTCGGCGTCGGGCGCGGCGCGCCGGGCCGAGGAGGCGCGGGCGGAGCGGGAGGTGTGCCGCGGGCCCGCGGGGTTGCCGAGGCCGCCCGCGATCTCGTCGAGCGCGGAGAGCACCTCGGCGGGCTCCAGGTCGAGCAGCGCGAGGGTGCGCACGGCGGAGCGCAGCTCGCCCATGGCGACGGCGGCGCGCAGGCCGCGGCCCATGACGTCGCCGACGACGAGGGCGGTGCGGTGGCCCGGCAGTTCGATGACGTCGAACCAGTCGCCGCCGACCTCGGTCGCGGTGTTGCCCGGCAGATAGCGACAGGCGATGTCGAGCCCCGCGGCCTCCGGGTCGCCGGGCGGGAGCAGGGACCGTTGCAGTATCAGGGCGCGCTCGTGCTCGCGGCGGTAGAGGCGGGCGTTGTCGATGCAGACGGCGGCGCGCGCGGCCAGCTCCACGGCGAGGGACCGGTCGCGTTCGCCGAAGGGCTCGCTGCCCTTCGCGCGGGCGAACTGGGCGAGGCCGACCACGGTGTCGTGCGCCACCATCGGCACGGCGAGCGTCGACTGGATCAGCCCGCTGGTGAGGCGGCGCGCGGGCCCGCTGCCGTCGTCGGCGGCGATCAGCTTGGGCCGGGCGGTGCGCAGGGCGTCGGCGCAGGGCGAGGTGAAGGCGAAGCGGTGCACGGAGCCGACCTCGACGGGGCCGGTGCCGTCGGGGAACGGCGCGTCGGACACGGCGCTCGCGAAGGCGACGCGGCGCAGTTCGGCGCTGCCGTCGGCGAGGCTGGCGCGCACGTGGGCGGTCTCGTCGCCGTCGAGGAGGCCCTGGTAGAGGTCGACGGAGGCGAGGTCGCAGAAGCCGGGGACGGCGACGTCGAGCAGTTCGCGGGCGGTGGTCTCCAGGTCGAGGGAGTTGCCGATGCGGGTCCCGGCGTCGTTGAGCAGGGCGAGGTTGCGGCGGGCGTGGGCGGCCTCGCGGGCGGCGGCGTGGCGGCTGGTGACGTCGTTGCCGAGGCCCGCGACGCCGATGGGGCGGCCGGAGCCGCTGTGCACGCGGTAGAGGTTGACCGACCAGTGGCGGCGCTCGCCGCCGCCGGGTACGGGCCCGACGATCTGCATGTCGACGACGGCCTCGCCGGTCTCCAGGACGCGGCGCAGCGCGGCCTGCATGCGGTCGGCCTCGTGGCGCGGCAGGTAGTCGTGGACGGTGCGGCCGCGGTGATCCTCGACGGCGCCGCCGAAGACGGCGGCGACGCGGCGGTTGGCGCGCTGCACCTTCAGGTCGGTGCCGAACAGCAGGAAGCCGAAGGGGGACTGGCCGAAGACGGCCTGGGAGGCGGCGAGGTCGGTCTCGACCTGCCGCAGCGCGCGGACGTCGACGACGATGCACACCGCCGACCGGTCGCCGTCCTTCGTCCGCGCGGGCATGACGTAGACCTCGGCGACGCCCTCGCGGACGCCGGTGACCGAGGCGTCGGCCAGGTCGCCGTAGCCGTCCCTGAGGCCGCCGTCGGCCGGGGGCAGACGGAACGGGACGGAGCCGGTCCACTCCCGCCCGTCGAGGATCTCGGCCATCTTGCGGTGGCCGCGCGGGCGCAGCGCCGCGGGGACGAACGCGTCGATCGGGTCCTTGCCGACGGCGTCCCGCGCGGCCACCCCGAACAGCCGCTCGGCACGACCGCTCCACTGGTCGACCAGCCCGTCCGGGCCGATCGAGAACGACGCGACCTTGATGTAGTCGTAGAGGGACCCCGGGGGGCTGCTCTGCCAGGTGACGTCGTCGGGCGGGGGGGTTGGGGCGTGCGGGGCGTGCGGGGCACGCGGGGCACGCGGGGGGCCTTCGGGGTGGGGGGGCTTGTCGGCGCGCGGGGGCGGGGGTTCCTGGGGGCTCGGGGGTTCCTGGGTGCGTGGGGGTTCCTGGGTGCGTTGCGGGGGTTCGGTGCGCGGGGGTTCCTGGGCGCGCTGCGGGAGTTCGGTACGCGGGGGTTCCTGGGCGCGTGGGGGTTCCTGGGCGCGCTGCGGGAGTTCGGTGCGCGGGGGTTCCTGGGCGCGCGGGGGTTCCTGGCCGCGCTGCGGGAGTTCGGTGCGTGAGGGTTCCTGAGTGCGCGGCGGCGCTTCGGTGCGCGTGGGCTCCTCGGCGTGGGGTGCCCCCTCGGCGCGGGGGCGGGGCGGCTCTTCGGCGCGGGGGCGGGGTGCCCCCTCGGCGTGGGGCGGCTCCGCGGCCCGGGAAGCTTCTTCGGCGCGCGGGCGCCAGGACCCTTCGGCAGGGGAGCGGGGTGCCCCCTCGGCATGAGGGCGGGACGGTTCCTCCGCGCCGGGGCGGGATGCCCCCTCGGCGCGGGGGCGCGGCGGCTCTTCCGCGCGCCGTCGCGGTGCCCCTTCGGCGCGCGGAAGCTCTTCGGCGCGCGGGGGCGCGCCGACCGCTCGGGGGCGACGCGCGTCGACGCCACTGGAACCACCGGATACGCCACCCGCCCCCCCGGGGCCTACCGTTCCGGACGCGTCCCGTCCTACGCCACCGCTGTCACTCGGACGTGCTGCGCGCTCGATGTCCTCTCCGGCTCCCTCGCCCGGGTCGTCGCCCGCACCGCCCTCGGCGCCGCCGTCGGCGCGGGCCGCGGCGCGGTGGGCGCGGCCGTCCGCGGCGGCGGGCGCGGCGCGGCCCGCGCCGGTCCCCGGGCCGTGGTCCACGGCGCCACCTGCGGTGGCACGTGACGTGCCGCCGCCCGCTCGGGGCTGCGTGGCTCCCGTCGGCTCCGCCGGGGCCGGTTGGCCCACCCCCGCCGTCGGCCGCGTCGAACCCGTCGCCTTCGCTGGTATCTCGCTCACGCGAACCGTCCCCTCCAGCTCACCGCGTCCGGCACCGGTCACCGGGTGTGGCTGCCCGCAGTATCCAGCACTATGGGGTCGTCCCACACGCCGTTCACGATCACGGCACGGACTCAACTCGTTTTGGCCCGTGTCCGCCTTGCGCCCGGCCCGCGCATTTGTACGTACCGACGCTGACTGTCTTCTAACCGGGCAGCGCCAGCTCGAACCACACCGTCTTCCCCGCCGTCCCCGTCCGTCCCGGGCGTGTACCCCAGCGCCGGGACGACCGCGCGACCAGCTGGATGCCGCGTCCGCCCTCGTCATCGGGGGCGGCGGTGCGCTCGCGCGGCGGGTCGGGGACGGGGTCGGAGACCTCGACGAGGAGGGTGCCGAGGGGGCCCGCGGGGCGTACGAGGCGCACGCCGATGGGGCCCGACGCGTACCGCAGGGAGTTGGTCACCAGCTCGCTGACCAGCAGCACCGCGACATCACCCAAGGGGGCGAGGCCCCAGGCGCCCAGCTGTTTACGCACGGCGGCGCGGGCCGTCCTGACCGCTCCCGGGTCCGCGGGAAAGTCCCACTCGGCGCAGTCGCCTTCGGTGTCGATCACGCCGATCACTTCCAAGCCCGGCGGCGGACCAGTGTCCGGTTTCATGGGGTTAATGGGCACATACCCGATATCCCGGGAGAAGTACCGCGTGCACGGTGGCACAGTGGCACGAACGGCGTACAAGTCGCCTTCTCCGAGGCCGCCTCACGCCCTCACACGCCCACCGCAGAGAACCAGCCACCTCACGCACCACGCACAGGGCCACCCACGGCGAAGCACCCCCAAGCAACGGGCGGGCGGGTGGGCAAGAAGGAGCCCCTAACCCAGAAGGGCCCGGACCACCGGGACATCCCCCGGCAGCCAGTCCACACCCCACACATCCCCCCGCTCAAGCCACCGCAGGGCATCGTGCTCCTGAAGCCCGCGTGCCTCCCCCGCCACGATCCGGGCCCGCCACACCCGCATCACATACCCCCGCCCCAGCGGGAACTCCCCCGGCACCCGAGCGCCCAGCTCGACGTCGACGCCGAGTTCCTCCTTCAGCTCGCGCACCAGCGCGTCCTCGTCCCGCTCGCCGGGCTCGACCTTCCCGCCCGGCAGCTCCCAGCGCCCGGCCAGCTCGGGCGGCGCGCTGCGGCGCGCGGCGAGCAGCCGCCCCTCGTCGTCGTACAGCGCGGCGGCCACCACCACGATCCGCTCAGTCATGCGCCGGAGCCTACGCCGCCGCCCCCGCCCCCGCGGTCACCCCCGTCACCGGCCCAAGCGCGGCCTCAGCGTCCGCCGTTCTGCTTCAGCCTCTCGACCCAGTAGAGCTGCTTGTGTCCGCGGTCGTCGAGGCTGTCGGCGATCTTCTGGGCCTCGGCCTTGGTCGCGTACCTGCCGACGCGGTAGCGGTTGCCGTTGTCGTCCTGCCGTATCACGAGCCAGGGAAGTATGACCGTTCCGTCGTTCATGCCGTCCCTCCGCTCCCCGCCCCCGGCGCACGCGCCTCGATCAGTAAGGAAACCGCAATCCGCATATGCCCGAGCTTACGCCCGACCTTTACGCAGCGGATACGACTTTGCACAAAGAGATACGCAATCGGCCAGCGAGAAGGGGGCGCACCCAGATGGACACGCCCCCTTGAGCCACCGCGGGGCAACGGTGACGAGCCCGAACTCCCCCTCCTTTACGCCCTGTTGACGCACCGCGCACGAGCGTGAGCGCCCCCGCCCCTCACGCGCCCCGCCGACACCGCCAGGGGCCCCGCCACCACTCACGCGTCCAGCCGTGACGGCGGGCAGAACGGCCAGATTCCAGCACCCCCGCCAAGCGCGCGGGCACGGGCCACTCAGCGCACCGGCAGGCGGTAGGCGACCCGGTACCGGTCGGCCGGGACGACGATGTCGGCCGTCTCCACGGGGCGCCCCGAGGCGTAGTACGTGCGCTGGATGACGAGGACCACATGCCCGGGGACGCCGCCGAGCGCGAGGAGTTCGTCGGCGAGGCCGGGGCGGGCGCCGACCTCCTCCGCCACGTTGTCCACGATGACGTCGATCGCGGCCATGCGGTCCACGACTCCGCAGCCGCCGAGGGGGCCCTCCTCGGGGAGCATCACGGGAGTCCGGCCGGTGACGGCGAGCGGCTCCCAGGAGGTGGAGAGCATCATCGCCTCGCCGCCGTCCCTGAAGACGTACTTCGTGCACATCACGCGGTCGCCCGGGCGGATGCCGAGCCGCTCGGCGACCGCGCCGCTCGCCTCCGTCTGCTCGCTGCGGGACTCCCAGGTGCCGCGCGTGCCGTCGGCGGCCTGCTCCTGACGGAAGGGCGAGGAGGCGCCGGGCCCCCGGAACCCCGTACGCGAGATCCGGCGCGGGACGGGGCGCTCGCGCACGTACGTGCCCGAGCCGGAGCGGCCCTCGACCAGGCCCTCGGCCATCAGGACCTTGCGGGCTTCGAGAGCGACCGTGTCCGACACGCCGTACTCCTCGCGGATCCTGGCCTGCGAGGGAAGGCGCGTGTGCGGAGGCAGCGAGCCGTCGACGATCTTCTTGCGGAGGTCACCCGCGACGCGGAGATACGCCGGCTGCTCACCGAAAGTCACTGGCCACTCCCATCAGGTTGACAGACAGCAACAGCGTGGCAACCGTGGGTTGTTGGCCGCAACCCTAGGCCAAGGAATCACCCGAAGTGATGATTTCCTGGCCCGAGGGTCTTTACGCCTCTCCCGGGAACCGTTATAGCGCTCAACTAAGCACCTTTTACCGGGAGTTGACGCACACCTGACCGAGGGGTGAACCGGTCGCGGAAGCCCCCGGCCGCGCGCGCCGCTCACGCTCCGCACTCCCGGCGTACGGCACACGCGCCTCGCCCCCGCGGCGGGCCGGACCGGAGTCCGGGCCCCACCACGGGGACGAGGTCGCGCGCCGGGCCTACGGAGTCACCCGTGACCTAGGGAGACGCCTGGACGCCTGCGCCTGGAGACGCGTGGAGACGCCTGAAGACGTACGGACGGATCATGGGGCCGGTGCTTCAGAACTGGAGCCCCCAGGAGTCGAGCGTCCCGACGTCCTGCGCCGCGTTGTCGGTGACCCGCAGCTTCCAGGTGCCGTTGGCCGTCTCCGAAGACGCGTTCACCGTGTACGAGGTGTTGATGTCGTCCGAACTGCCGCCCACGCCGAAGTCCTTGAGCACGTACGCGGTGCCGTCGGGGGCGAGCAGCTCGATCTTCAGGTCACCCACGTACGTGTGCTTGATGGCGACGGGCACGCCGAGGGTTCCCGGGGCGTTGCCCGGGACGCCGGTGACCTCGACCGGCGACTCGACCGTGGCGTTGTCGGTGATCGCGAAGTCCGCGCCGTTCTCGAACTTCGGCCCCGGCGGGTTGGTGCCGCCGCCGCCCACGTACAGCAGGCGGTTGGGCGAGCCGGTGCCGGGGCTGCCGACGACGTTCGGGGTGGCCGCGCTCACCAGGGCCTGGGAGACCTGGGCCGGGGTGGCCGACGGGTTCTCGGCGACGTACAGGGCCGCGGCGCCCGCCACGTGCGGCGTGGCCATCGACGTACCGGAGATGGTGTTGGTCGCCGAGTCGCCGGTGTTCCACGTGGACGTGATGTTCGAGCCCGGCGCGAACAGGTCGAGGACGCTTCCGTAGTTGGAGTAGCTGGCCTTCGCGTCGGTGTTGGTGGTGGCGCCGACGGTGATGGCCTCCGTGACGCGGGCGGGCGAGCGGGTCGAGGCGTTGGTGGTCTCGTTGCCCGCGGCGACGGCGTAGGTGATGCCCGCCGCGATGGAGTTGCGCACGGCCGTGTCGAGCGCGCTGTCGGCCCCGCCGCCGAGGCTCATGTTGGCGACGGCGGGCTTGACCGCGTTCCGGGTCACCCAGTCGATGCCCGCCACGACCTGGGCGGTGGTGCCGGAGCCCTGGTTGTTGAGCACGCGCACGCCGACGATCTTGGCCTTCTTGGCGACGCCGTGCGCGATGCCGCCGACGGTGCCCGCGACGTGCGTGCCGTGACCGTGGCCGTCCTGCGCGGTGTTGTCCTGGTCGATCGCGTCGTACCCGTAGGAGGCGCGGCCGCCGAAGTCCTGGTGGCTGATCCGGACGCCGGTGTCGATGACGTAGACCGTGGCGCCCTCACCGGCCTTGTCCGGGTAGGTGTACTTCTGGTCGAGCGGGAGGTTGCGCTGGTCGATGCGGTCCAGGCCCCAGGACGGCGGGTTGGTCTGGGTCGCGGCCACGGTGTAGGTGCGGTTCTGCACGACGGACGCGACCGCCGGGTCCGCGGCGAACCTCTTCGCCTCGGCCTCGGAGGCGTGCACCTCGTAGCCGTTCAGCACCTTCTTGTACGTACGCTCGATCTCGGCGCCGTACTCCTTGGCGAGGGCCCGGCCCTTGGCCGAGTCCGCCTTCGCGGCATCCTTGTCCAGCGTGACGATGTAGCTGTCCGCGACCGCGTTCGCGGCGCCCGCGTACTCGATCCGGCCTTCTCCCGCCTGTGGTGCCTGTGGCTGCGCGCTCGCGGGAAGGGCGGAGACGACGCCGAGGGCGACGGCCGTCGCCGCGGTCAGGGCGAGGGTGCCCGCGCCCGACAGTCTTCGGCGGTTGTGACGCGTCACTGCCATCTGAGGGGTCCTCCTCAATCAGTGGTGCGCTGGTGGGGGCTGCGACGGGGAGTTCCGGACGGGATCGGACCCGGGACCGCATAGTCATGGGCATGACAATGCAAGGACGCCATACCCACGGTGAGTCGATCACCGTTCAACTCTCCGTCGCCGACGAAAGGTTGACCGATCCCGGGGCATCCCACAAGAGGCGAGTTCGGACGTAACGCGATTGCCATGTCGATGCCATGTCCAGGCATCACACCGGGACCGGGGCGGCCGCACCCGCGGCGCGGCCGCCGCGCTCACCCCCCGTCCGGCCACCCCGTCCGGCCGCCACGCCCGGCCGCCGGGTCACGTGATCGACGTGTCGCCGTGCTGCTCCAGGAAGGCCCGCAGGAGTCCCGCCGCCCGCGCGCACTCCTCGGGGTCGAGCCCGTCGACCAGGCGTGCGTAGTTGCGCAGGTGCTCGTCCATCAGCCGGTCGGTGACCTCCTTGCCCCGGTCGGTGAGCCGGATCTTGACGGTGCGCCGGTCGGCGCCGTCCCGGACGCGCTCCACCAGGCCCTTCGCCTCCATCCGGTCGATCCGGTTGGTGATCGCGCCGGAAGTCACCATGGCCGCCTTCAGGAACGCGCCAGCCGTCAGGGCGTACGGCGGGCCCGAGCGGCGCAGGGTCGTCAGGACGTCGAACTCCCCGTTGTTCTCCACCCCGTGCGCCGCGCAGAACGCCTTCATCTCGCGCTCCAGGACGCGGTTCATGCGCTGCACCCTGGCGAGCAGTTCCACCGGCCAGAGGCGGTCGATCAGGTCGGGCCGCTCCTTCTCCCACTGCTCGACGATGGCGTCCACGGCGTCGCTCATGCCGGTCACTCTCCCTCTGGTCTCCACGCTGGTCTCCACGCTGTCCGGCTTCGTGCCCGTCGGCTTCACGCGCTCCGGCCACGCACCCTTGCCTTCACACTCTCAACGAGCATCTTCTCAATGTTAAGACACTTGACGTTGAACGAGTGCGGGTGCTTTTATCTCAACGTTGAAACTCTCACTCTTGAGAAGACGAACCAGAAGACAGTCAGCCTGAAGACAGCCAACCTGAAGACAGCCAACCTGAAGGCAGCGAAGCTGAAGGCAGTGAGCCTGAGGACAGCGGACCTGCGGACAGCGGACCTGCGGACAGCGCGGCTGAAGGCAACGAACAGGAGCACAGTCGTGACCGCCACCTCCGAGCCCGCCGCCCGCCTCGCCCTCTCCCCCGAGGCCCAGGACCTGCTCTTCCGCGAGGCCCGCACGGCGAACACGTTCACCGACGAGCCCGTGACCGACGCCCAGGTGGAGGCGATCTACGACCTGGTGAAGTACGGCCCGACGGCGTTCAACCAGTCGCCGCTGCGGGTCGTCCTCGTCCGTACGCAGGAGGGCCGCGAGCGCCTGCTCAAGCACATGGCCGAGGGCAACCGGCCGAAGACGGCGACCGCGCCGCTGGTCGCGATCCTCGCCACCGACCACGAGTTCCACGAGGAGATGCCGCGCCTGGTGCCGCACGCGCCCCGCACCGGAGAGACGTACTTCTCCGAACGCGCCGTGCGCGAGCAGTCCGCGCTGCTCAACGGCGCGCTCCAAGCCGCGTACTTCATCGTCGGCGTCCGCGCCGCGGGCCTCGCGGCGGGCCCGATGACCGGGTACGACGCCCACGGGCTGCGCGCGGAGTTCCTGGACGACGACCACGAGCCGCTGATGGTGGTCAACATCGGCAGGCCGGGCCCCGACGCCTGGTTCCCGCGCTCGCCGCGGCTGCCGTACGCCGACGTCGTCACGACGGTCTGAGCCCGGACGGCCGGGGTTCCGCGGCGGCGGCACACCCGGGGTACAACCGCCGTCACCGCCACCACCCGCCCGGCGCCACCGGCGCGCTGCCGCCAGGCCACCGCCGAGGACCGCGCTCACGGCACGCAGCGCGTCCGCCGCCGTCACCGGCCGCCGCACACCACTCACTTCAGGGGGTTCCCATGTCCACCGCAGCCGCGCCTGCCGCGCCCACCGGCCGCACGCCGTCAGCCGCACCCACGCCGCCCACGGCACCCATGCCACCCGCACTCGCGGCGCTCACGCCCACCACCAGCGCACCCCACTCCGAAGAGACCCCCCGCCACTCCGAAGAAGCCCCCCGCCCTTCCGAAGAAGCCCCCCGCCAAGTCCCCATCGTCTGGCTGGCCCTGCTGGCCGCCCCGGTGGCCGCCGGGGCCAACGCGCCCGTCCTGATCCTGCCGGACATGGCGCGCTCCCTGGGAGTCGCGACGGCCACCGCGACCTGGCTGGTCACCGCGTTCGCGTGGGCGATGGCGGCGGGCACCCCGCTGCTCGCCGGGCTGCTGCGGCGGCGCGGCACCGCTCCCGTGCTGCGGCTGAGCACGGCCCTGGTCCTCGGCGGCACCGCGCTCGTCGCCCTCGCGCCCTGGCTGCCGGTGGCGCTCGTCGGCCGCGCGGCGCAGTCGCTCGGCGGCGCGGGCCTGGTCGCCATCGCGATGAACCTCGCGGGCAGCGCCCGCCGCATGGGCGTGATCAGCTCCGGGTTCGGCGTCCTCGGCGCCATGGGCCCGCTGCTCGGTGCGACGCTCACCGACGCCGTGTCCTGGCGGCTCGCGCTCGCGGTCTCGGCGGTGGGGGTGCTGGCGGTGCCCGTGGTCGCGCGGTACGCCAGGCGGGAACCGGCCGCCGCGCGGGGCCGCTTCGACGCCCGCGGCGCCACGCTGGTCATCGCCCTGGCCACCGCCCTGATCCTGCTGCCCACCAGCCCGCTGGCGGCCGTCACCGCCGCCCTGGTGTCCGTGCCGCTGCTCGCCCTGCACATCCGCCGCCGCCCCGACGGCTTCGTACCGGCGCGGCTGCTGCGCTCCCCGCTCTTCCTGGCCTCCGCGGCGCTCGGCGTCACCCTCTCGACCTCGTACTTCACGCTCCTGTTCGCGGTGCCGCGGCTGCTCCAGGACCGGGCGGGCTGGTCGAAGGGCGCCATCAGCACGGGGCAGTTGGTGACGCTGCTGGTCGCGTCCGCGGCGTCCTGGCTGCTCGCCGCGGCCTCGGTCCGGCTCGGCCGCACGGCGGTGCGCGCGGTGCTGGTCGCGGTGGGCGCCACGGCGGCCGCCACCGCGGCACTCGCCGTCTCGGGGCCGCTGCTGCTGCTCGCGGCGGGGGCGGCGGCCTTCACGGCGACGGGCGCCAACGCGACCCTCTCGGTGCACGCGGCCTCCGCCGCCACGGACGCCCAACGCCCCACCGCGATCGGCCTGTTCGCCCTCAGCTACCAGCTCGGCGGCGCCTTCGGCCCCGGCATCGCCACCCTGCTCGTCCTGGGCTAGCGCCCCCTGACCGGCCCGGGACGCCCGCAGGCCCCCGCCCCCGGCGGGGGCCTGCCCCTCGTCAGCGCAGGGGCGGCCGCCTGCGCCCCCACCCCGTGGCGGCCTCGAACGCGGCCCCCACCTCGAGCACGGCCCGCTCCGCCCGTGGCGGCCCCACGATCTGCAGCCCCACCGGAAGCCCGTCCGCCGTGAACCCGGCGGGCACGGACAGGGCGGGCGCGCCGAGCAGCGAAAGCCAGGAGCAGGACCGCATCCAGTCGATGTACGACTCCTGCCGCTGCCCGTCGACGACGGTCGGATACTCCAGGTCCACGTCGAAGGGGGCAACCTGGCTGACGGGCGCGAGCAGCACGTCGTACCGCTGGAAGAACGCGGTCGCGGCGAGCAGGATGCGGGTGTGCTCGGCCGTGGCCCGCGCGATGTCGTCCGCGGTGAGCCGCCGCCCCTCCTCCACGTTCTGCACGACGGTCGCCTTCACCTGGCCGGGGAAGGCGTCGAGCACCGCCCCGAGCGACAAGTGGAAGGCCCGCGCCCGCAGCGTACGGAAGACGGCGTCGGCCCCGTCCAGGTCCGGGCAGTCCTCCGTGACCCGCCACCCCAGCGCTTCGAAGACGGCGCCCTGCCGCCCGAGGACGTCCCGCACGTCGGGGTCGACCGGAACGCGCCCGCCCAGATCCGGCGCCCAGGCGACCCGCAGCCCCCGGGTGTCGCGCTCCAGGGGCGCGCGGAAGGCGTCGGGAGACGGCGTCTCCAAAGACAGCGGACACCGCGGATCGGGCCCGGCCATGACGGACAGCAGCAGCGCGACGTCGGCGACGGTACGGCCCAGGGGCCCGGGAACGGTGAGGGTGTCCCAGACGTTCACGGTGGGGTACGAGGGGACGCGGCCCGGCGTCGTACGGAGCCCGACGACGTTGCAGAACGAGGCGGGGTTACGCAGCGAGCCGCCCATGTCGCTGCCGTCGGCGATCGGCTGCAGCCCCGCGGCGAGCGCGGCGGCCGCGCCGCCACTGCTGCCGCCCGCGGAGCGCCGGAGGTCGTACGGGTTGCGGGTGGCGCCGAACACGGGATTGAAGGTGTGCGACCCGGCGCCGAACTCCGGCACGTTGGTCTTCCCCATCCGCACCGCCCCCGCGCCCTGGAGCCGCGCCACGACCAGCTCGTCCTCGTCCGGCACCTGCTCGGCGAAGACCGGCGACCCCAGCGTGGTCCGCATCCCCCGCGTCAGATGCGTGTCCTTGAACGCCACCGGCAACCCGTGCAACGGCCCGACCGCCTCCCCCGAGCCAACCGCTCATCGGCCCGCCCCGCCGCCGCCACGGCCCCCTCGCCATCCACGGTGACCACGGCATTCACCAACGCCCCAACCCGCTCAACCCGCCCCAGATGCGCCCCCACCACCTCCCGCACGGACACCACCCGCTCCCGCACCATCCGAGCAAGCCCCACAGCATCCAGAAAGCAGAGATCGTCCTCACCCATGGGGCACCACGCTGGAGGCGGGACACGAGCACGTCAACACCACCCGCACACACCGAAGGGACCGCCCGACACCCGGCACTCCGTTCAGTCGTTGAAGCGGAACTCCACCACAACCAGTCTGTCCTGAGGGTTCGCGGGCGCGTCCCAGCACGGGTTTTTCGACAAAGCACAAGAGACTTCGAGACCGAGACCACTATCCGACATCCGCGGGCGCCAGTGCACGAATGCCCGTCTGTTCGTCTCCGGTTTCCCCACACCATGAAGGCGTCCATCGACGATGCCAATGTCCTAGTTGAGGTTGAACCAGCTAACGCCGCGCCCGCGACTTAAGACGAACAGCCTTCTCCCACGCCCGGCTACCTCGCCTCGCTGGACATATCCGATTGAAGCATCGCCAGTACCAGGAACCGTCGGCCCGGCGGCGCAGGTCCACTTCGTCCCCCTTGCATGCATCGCACCGAGGAGGCTTGGCAAAGTCCTCCGCATGCTCGTGAGCCAGGATCTTGCGTGCGAAGTGGCCACCCCTGATGGTCAGCATGACCTCACGTGAGCGGCTCTGCGAGAGGGAGTTGAGGCTACCCAGCAGCACCGTGTGCTCGTCGATTACGACGATCTTCTGGTGCATTACGTTGACGGGGACGACCGTCTGCACCACTGCCCGAAGCTGCCTGACCAAGTCGGCCTGTTTCCTTTGGCCTGTGTCGTAGGGATCACGGACGAAGACCGTTACACGCACTCCTCGGCGCACAGCCTCGTCCAGCACCGGCAACAGCCCGATGAGACGCTTCGCAGTCCATGGAGACCAGATCCACAAGGAATTGCGCGCTTCGGCCAGCCGTGCGGCAAACGTCTCGTAGAACGAGATCTCGTCGTCGACGTCGGAGACTTCGACATGGCGGGAGAGGACATCGGCAAGACGCGTGCCGAACGGACCGAGAGGAATGTCCCGCCGCTCGCCGGGGGCGATCAGCTGAGCGGCCGGAACCGTGCGGACGCGTCGGTCGCCGATGAGGACAGCAAGCCTGCCCATGGCGGTCTGCTCACCCGCAGCGAGAATGCGCCTTCGGCTTCCGACAACATAGAGCCTGGTCTGAACGCGGGTGACGGCGACGTTGAAGAGTCGTACCCCATTGCGCTCCCAGACGGATGCTCCAGGAGCCCTAGACGCCCGGGATATCCAGAGGCCGTCACCGTAGTCGTCCTCCACTGTGTCGAAGATGACTACGGGGAACTCGCGGCCCTGAAAACGATGAGCCGTTCCGACTTCGGCGAGCCGACTGCTGGCGCCCTCGTTGTCCCGGAGCGCCTCCAAGGTGGCTTCGGCCTGTACCTGATACGGCGTCACGACACCGGCCTCCTCACCGTCCTCTCTGTGCAGGTCGATCAGGGCTCGTGCGAGCAGGGAGCCAGCTGGCCACCATCCCTTTCGACGGCCAGTGCGGTGGACCTGGGCGAGGTTGAGCAGCCCGTCGGTGTCGACGATCACGATCTCGGGGTCGTCCGAGGCGCGCCGCGCTGCGCGCTGCTCGATACTTGGGCCGGGTTTCAACACGCCGTCGTAGGCGAGTGAGTTCGCCAGACGCATGACATCGTGGCCGAAGCGGTGTTGGACATCCAGTACGACGCAACCTTGGTGATTCACGGCCGCCGCAGGGGACTCGATACCGAAGTGCTCGTAGACCTCGCGCAGGATCCAACGGGCGACATCGGGCCGCTTGCTTCCGTCGAGTTGCGGTAGCACGGGACCGAGCTGCATGAAGTCCCCAAGGAGGACCGCGGTGGTCTTCGCCTTCCCTACGGCCAGGAGGACCTCGGGCAGGGGCGCGGCCCCGGCCTCGTCGACCAGGACAACGTCGTATTCACCCTCGAAGACCGCTTTCGTGGTCCGGAACCGTGCGAGGGTAGTGGCAACAACCTTGGCACCGCGAATGATCTCGCCCTGGGCGTCACGCGCAAGCTTGTCGTACTCCTCCTGGAGTACGCGATGTCGGCGTTCCAGCGTCGGCCGGTGCTCCTTGTCCTCCGCCACCCGAGGTTTCAGCTCCGCCACCTGTGCATGGCGTCGGGGGTAGCCGAGTCGGTCGGCCTCCTCGATACGAGTTTCAGCCGCTTGGGACAGCCTAAGTTCCCTGGTGAGAACGGCCAGGGTGGCGTCCGCCGCCAGATGGTGTCGCCGGGCCTGTTCCAGAGCCTTGTCCACCTTCTGCAGACTCCACTGCCGGAGCGCGATTTCCTGCTTGCTGAACGGAATCCGAGCCCCGAGTTCCGCCAGCCGAGTCACGATGGCGTCCTCCTGCCGGGCCAGGACCGACCGGGCGTCCACCGCCTTCTGACCGGCCTGGTGCGCGTCAGCGCGCGCTGTCTCCAGTCGACTGCGCGCAGCTTCCCGTTCCCGCTTCGCCCGGCGCCTCGCAAAGCCCTTCAGCTGTTCAAGTCCGTCCACGAGCTCCTGAGCCGCCACACACTCCCCGTCGGCGACGAGTGCCTTCGCCTCCAAGTCGGTCACTGCCCGACGGAGTCGGTCCAGGGCCTCCTGATGCTCGTCGTACGACTTCCAGTCAGCTTGAGCCTGCTTCGTCACCCTCACCGCGTCAAACGCGGCTTGGCGGGACCGCTCCAGCCGCTCGACAGTGTCCTCCGCGTCCTTGGCATCCCGGCGTGCCTGATCGCGCGTCTGCTCCAACGCCGTGGAGGCTCGGGCAGGATCGTCGAGTCGGACACGGTCAGCGGCGTACGCCACAGCGTCGAAGTCCACAAGGCCCCGCTCCAGCTCCTCCAACTGCCGGGCCCGCTCCCGAGCCTCAACCAGCTGAGCGGCGACAGCACGGCGACGCTCATCGGTTTCGGTCAATCGGTGGCGCACCATCAGCGTGAGGCAGACACTCGCGTCTTCCGCGATCTCCCTCAGGTGAGGCGGCCCCACGCGGACGAGCTCGCCACCACCATGCCGTCGCTCTTTGACCACGCCCCACAGGGCGTTGTCCACAGCGATATTGGTGGCCGAGACCAACAGGACCCGCTTCCCCCGGGCAACGAGATCGCTGATGGCACGTTTGAGAACCGTGGTCTTGCCAGTACCCGGCGGCCCCCACACCAGCCACAGACCCTCCCCCATGCATGCCCGATAGGCCCGATCCTGGGCGGGCAAGAGCGTGCCGGGGGGCAGTCCAATGGCAGCAAGCCGTCCCGTGCCCGCCTCGCCTCGGGCCATAAGATGGGCCAGCGGAGCATCGGTGAGCGAGGCCACGCCTTCCCTCAGCGCCTTGACGAGGAAACCGGTGGGCTGCGGCTTCATCCACAGACAGGGATCGGCAGGGTCTGCGAACTCCGGAACACGCACGCGAAGCGCGGTGCCGTCCTTGTACACGTCGAGCACGGAGTGACCTGCGTCGATGTCGCTCTCATCAAGTCCGGCCAGTCGCAGGCTGTCCCCCTGGAGCTGGTCCGTCCCGGTTTCGGACCCGCGCACGTCGACTACGTACTCCCCAGGTTTCCGGCCCCGCACCGCTCGCCCCAGGGGACGCCATCGTGGCTCGCGAGCAGCTACGCCCTCGTGTGCCAGCCAGGCGTCCAGCGCCGAGACGACTTCTTCCTGCCAGCCCACGTTCCCCCGCTCAAACCGCACTGCCCGGACCTTGATCAGTGGTATCATTCCCGATTCGCGTTCACCACTGGCAATCCTGCCAAGGTACGGCGTCCAAGTCCCGTGCTTGCGGTCTCGGCCGGAAGGCAGCACCGGGGCTAGAGGCGTTCAGACGCCCACTAGCCGCATCAGCAACTTCGAGGCCGCCCTCGCCTCCTCGTCACCGACCGGGACGACCCGCAGCCCGGAAAGGACCCATCTCAGGCGGGACTTGTTCGTACGGGTGTGGACGGCTTCGGCAAGGGTGAGCGCGCTGATCACGACCTCCATGCCTCGCGAGCGCGCCTCGGCGATCAGCGCCACCACCTGCTCGTCGTCGGCGAGCAGCTTCGAAAGTCCCTCACTGTCGAGAACCAGCGTCTCCTCGTGGCTCAGCCTGCGGCGGGCCACTCGACCTCCTCGGCGAACACATGCCGCGCCCGCTGACGAGCCACCCCGGAGACCGGGCCCTTGCGGCTCTCGTAGTCCGCCAGGTACTCGTCCAAGACCTGCCCGCGCAGCTCACGCTCGACCGCCTCGGCGATGAACGCGGAGAACTCCCGCTTACCCACCCGAGCCCGAATCGCCTCCGCGGCCCCCTCAGGACGCGACAGACTCACCCGCGGCGCAGGCCTTTCCCCGATGCCGTACGCCGTCTCAGCCATACCTCGATTGCGTCGCACGAGTAGGAAAAGTGCCATGTCTCACTGCATTCACGGCTCGGGCAGCGACCTGCTCCCTGAATAGCGGCACGGGTACCCTCACCCCATCCCAGCATGGGAAAGAACAAAGGGCCCGACTCCGAAGAGCCGGGCCCCTTCTGAACCGTATGCTTGCAAGATCAGTGAGGTGGTGATACGTCAGCCGCTACACGTTGAAGCGGAACTCCACCACATCCCCGTCCTGCATCACATAGTCCTTGCCCTCCATGCGGGCCTTGCCCGCTGCTCGGGCCTCGGCTACCGAGCCCGTTTCGACCAGGTCGGTGAAGGAGATGACCTCGGCCTTGATGAAGCCCTTCTGGAAGTCGGTGTGGATGACACCGGCCGCCTCGGGGGCCGTGGCGCCCTTCTTGATGGTCCAGGCGCGGGACTCCTTGGGGCCTGCCGTGAGGTAGGTCTGGAGGCCGAGGGTGTCGAAGCCGACGCGGGCCAGGGTGGCGAGGCCGGGTTCCTCGGCGCCGACGGACTGGAGGAGTTCCAGGGCGTCGTCCTCGTCGAGCTCGGCGAGGTCCGCCTCCAGCTTGGCGTTGAGGAAGATCGCCTCGGCGGGGGCGACCAGGGCGCGCTGCTCGGCCTTGAAGGCGTCGTCGGTCAGCTCGTCCTCGTCGACGTTGAAGACGTAGAGGAAGGGCTTGGTGGTGAGGAGGTGGAGGTCGTGCAGCAGCTCGGTCTTGTCGGTGCCCTGGGCGTAGCCCGCCGCGAAGAGGGTCTGGCCCGCCTCCAGGATCTCCTTGGCCGCCTCGACGGCCGCGACCTTCGGCGCGATGTCCTTCTTGATCCGCGACTCCTTCTGGAGGCGCGGCAGGACCTTCTCGATGGTCTGGAGGTCGGCGAGGATCAGCTCGGTGTTGATCGTCTCGATGTCGTCCTTGGGCGAGACCTTGCCGTCGACGTGGACGACGTTCTCGTCCTTGAAGGCGCGGATGACCTGGCAGATCGCGTCGGACTCGCGGATGTTCGCGAGGAACTTGTTGCCCAGGCCCTCGCCCTCGCTCGCGCCGCGCACGATGCCCGCGATGTCGACGAAGTCGACGGTCGCCGGGAGGATGCGCTGGGAGCCGAAGATCTCGGCGAGCTTGGTGAGGCGCTCGTCCGGGACGCCGACGACGCCCACGTTCGGCTCGATCGTCGCGAACGGGTAGTTGGCCGCAAGGACGTCGTTCTTGGTCAGGGCGTTGAACAGGGTCGACTTGCCGACGTTGGGCAGACCGACGATTCCGATCGTGAGCGACACGTTGCGACTTCCCGTACGTGAGGGCTGGGTGGGCTGGAGGGGCGCGAGGGGGGTCAGGGGCCCCTCGGGGAGTCCTCGGCGCCTGCGGCGCGATCCCCCAGTCTACGGTGTGGCGGCCCCGCCGCCCCGCCCGCGTACCGCCTTACCGTCGAACGCTCGGCCAAGCTCGGCCAAAACGCGTGTCCCAGTCCGGGTTCCCCGGCCTGGCCGACCTAGGTTGGTCCAGTGGAGCAACACAGGACCCGTCCCCCGAGCGCCCGGCCGCGCCGCACTCCGCCCCTGCCCGAGCAGGGCAGCCCCGCGGAGTCGGCGACGGTGTACCGGGCCGCGTCCCGTCCCCGTCCGGCCCCGACCCCGCTCGGCCGCGCCCTGCGCCGCACCCCGCTGTACCGCGCGCTGAGCCGGATGCCGCTGTACCGCAAGCTGCGCCGCATGCCGAACCCCCGGCTCACCGGGCTCGGCGGCGGGCTCTTCGCCGTCGCGGTCATGTTCCTGCTGGCCTGTCTGCTGCGGCTGCTCTTCGGTGGGTCGCCGGTCGCGTACGGGGTGCTGTTCCTGCCCGTGAGCGCGCTCACCGCGCTGTGGGTGCGGCCCGCGGACCTGGTGACCGCGCCCGTGTGCGTGCCGATCGCCTTCGCGGCGGGCATCCTGCCCATCGCCGAGGGGGCGGGGGGCTTCGGGGGCAGCTGGTGGGGCTGCTCACGTCGCTGGCGCTGCATGCCGGGTGGTTGTACGGGGGACGCTGGTCGCCGGGTCGATCGTGACCGTGCGGAAGCTTCGGCTGATGGCGCGGCGGCGTCGTCGCGGGGCGGCGGGGCGGCGGGGGGCGGTGGCCTAGCGGGGGGCGCGGGGCCTCGCGGGGGCGCCCCAGGCCCGCCCCTTCACCGAAACCAGGGGCTGCCGCCCCTGGCACCCCGCCCTTGTTGCCGCTTCGCGGCTCGTCCTCAAACGCCGGACGGGCTATAGCCCCCTAGGCGCCGGACGGGCTTGGTCCGCTGCTCGCCGCCATCGCCGCCCCCACGATCCCCGCGTTGTTCTGCAGCTGCGCCGGGACCAGTTCCGCCTCGATTCCCTTGATGAGAGGGAGGAACTTGTGGGCCTTGCGGCTGACGCCGCCGCCGATGATGAACAGCTCGGGGGAGAACAGCATCTCCACGTGCGCCAGGTACTTCTGGACGCGGCGGGCCCAGTGCTCCCAGCTCAGGTCCTCGTCCTCGCGGGCCCTGGAGGAGGCGCGCTTCTCCGCGTCGTGGCCGCCCAGCTCCAGGTGGCCCAGCTCCGTGTTCGGCACGAGGCGGCCGCCGGTGAAGACGGCGCTGCCGATGCCCGTGCCGAGGGTGAGCACGATGACCGTGCCCGTGCGGCCGCGGCCCGCGCCGAAGTGCATCTCCGCGACGCCCGCCGCGTCGGCGTCGTTCAGGACGGTCACCGGGGCGCCGCCTATGCGCTCGGAGACGAGGCCGCTGATGTCCGTACCGATCCAGCTCTTGTCGACGTTGGCCGCCGAGCGGGCGATGCCGTCCGTGATCACGCCGGGGAACGTGGCGCCGACGGGGCCGGTCCAGCCGAAGTGCTCGACGACCTCGCGCACGCACTCGACCACGCCCTCGGGCGTGGCCGGGTGCGGCGTCAGCACCTTGTGGCGCTCCTGTGCCAGGTCTCCGCGGTCCAGGTCCACGGGCGCGCCCTTGATCCCTGATCCGCCGATGTCCACACCGAAGATCTGCATGGACTCCACGGTACGGGCAGCCTCTGACAGCCACCGCCCGGCCGCGGCGGGCGCGGTCAGCGGCGGGACAGCTCCGCGGCCTCCGCGCGCAGGTCGCGGCGCAGCTCCTTCGGCAGCGAGAAGGTGATCGACTCCTCGGCGGCCTTGACGATCTCGACGTCCTCGAAGCCGCGCTGCGCCAGCCACTCCAGGACCTCCTCGACCAGCACCTCGGGCACGGATGCCCCGGAGGTGAGGCCGACGGTGGAGACGCCCTCCAGCCAGGCCTCGTCGATCTCGGAGGCGAAGTCCACCAGGTAGGCGGCCTGCGCCCCGGCGAGCTTGGCGACCTCGACGAGCCGCTTGGAGTTGGAGGAGTTCCGCGAGCCGACGACGATGACCAGGTCGGCCTCGGCGCCCATCTGCTTGACCGCGAGCTGGCGGTTCTGCGTGGCGTAGCAGATGTCGTCGCTGGGGGGCGAGAGCAGGTTCGGGAACTTGCCCTTCAGGGCGTCGACCGTCTCCATGGTCTCGTCCACGGAGAGGGTGGTCTGGGAGAGCCAGACGACCTTGTCCGGGTCGCGGACCTCGACCTTCTCCACATCGCCCGGGCCGTCGACCAGGGTGATGTGGTCGGGCGCCTCTCCGGAGGTGCCGATGACCTCCTCGTGCCCCTCGTGGCCGATCAGGAGGATGTCGAAGTCCTCCTTGGCGTACCGCACGGCCTCCTTGTGGACCTTGGTGACCAGGGGGCAGGTGGCGTCGATGGTGGCGAGCTTGCGCTCGGCCGCCTCCTCGTGCACGGTCGGCGCCACGCCGTGCGCGGAGAACATCACGATGGACCCCTCGGGGACCTCCTCCGTCCGCTCGACGAAGATGGCGCCCTTCCGCTCCAGGGTCTGTACGACGTACTTGTTGTGGACGATCTCGTGGCGTACGTAGATCGGGGCCCCGTACTGCTCCAGGGCCTTCTCGACGGCGATCACGGCACGGTCCACGCCCGCGCAGTAGCCACGGGGAGCGGCGAGCAGGACACGGCGGGAGCCAGGCGTTGCAGTCATAGGGCCCATCGTAAGGCCGCGCACGAGAGGTCAGAGATCGCTTCTGTGGGGAGACTGGGAGCCAGTGCGCGACCAGCGGATGCACCCGGAGGCACGATGTCCGCCCACACCACGAATGCGCCCCTCCCGTCCGACGGCGACGGGGGCGGCGGCCCCGGCACCCCCGGCGCTACGGAGGGGACGGCCTGCGACGGAGTCTCGGCTTCCGGGACCTCGTCGTCTACGGCCTGCTCTTCATCGCCCCCATGGCGCCGGTCGGCGTCTTCGGAACGCTGGACGCGAAGTCCCACGGCGCGGTGGCGCTGGTGTACGTGGTGGCCACGGTCGCCATGGCGTTCACGGCGTTCAGCTACGCGCAGATGGTGCGGGTGGTGCCGCAGGCGGGCTCCGTCTTCGCGTACGCGCGGGTGGGGCTCGGCAACGGCGCCGGTTTCGTCGCGGGCTGGATGGCGATGCTGGACTACCTGCTGATCCCGGCCGTGGCGTATCTGTTCTCCGGGATCGCCATGCACGAGCTGGTGCCGGAGGTGTCCCGGTGGGTGTGGACGGCGATCGCGGTGGTGATCACGACGGCGCTGAACCTGTGGGGGGTGCGGCCCGCGGCGCGGGTCGGCTTCGCGGTGCTCGCCATGGAGATCGTGGTGCTCGTCGTCTTCGTGGTGGCGGCCCTGGTGGTGCTCGCGCGGGACGGGGCGGAGCGGGGCTGGCTGTCGCCGTTCTCGGGCGACGGCTCGCAGGGCGCGTTCGCGCTGTCCGCGGTGGTGGGCGCGGTGTCGGTGGCGGTCCTGTCGTACCTGGGCTTCGACGCCATCGCCTCCTTCGCGGAGGAGGTCACCGGCGGGTCGGCGAAGGTGGCGCGGGCGGTGCTGTTCTGCCTGGCCCTGACGGGCGTGCTGTTCGTGGCGCAGACGTACCTGGTGGCGCTGCTGACGCCGGTGTCGTCGGCGGACCTCGCCGCCGACCCCGGGCAGCAGGGCTCGGCGTTCTACAGCGCCGTGGACGCCTCCGTCGGGACCTGGCTGCACGACCTGGTGGCCGTCAGCAAGGCGATCGGCGCGGCGTTCGCGGCGCTGGCCGGGCAGGCCGCGGCCGGGCGGCTGCTCTTCGCGATGTCCCGGGGGCGGCGGCTGCCGCGGGCGCTGTCCCGTACGGAGTCCGGGACGCCGCGCGTCGCCCTGCTCTGCGCGGCCGTGGTGACCCTCGTGGCGGCCGTGTGGGCGGCCCGGCGGGACGACGGCATGGACCATCTGGTGTCGGTCGTGGACATCGGCGCGCTGACGGCGTTCGCGCTGCTGCACGCGAGCGTGGTCGGCTGGTTCGTGGTGCGGCGCGCGGGGGGTCCGGTCAGCTGGTGGCGGCACCTGCTGGTTCCGGCGCTCGGCGCGGCCATCGTGATCGCGGTCATCGTGGAGGCCTCGGGGACGGCGCAGGTGGTGGGCGCCGTGTGGCTGGCGGTGGGGCTCGTGGTGCTGGTGGTGCAGGGGGTGCGCCGGGCCCCGGCTGACGGGACGTAGCACCGGCGGCGCTGTCAGTGCCGGCGGCTAGTCTCACGGCATGGGTCTCAACACGTCCGCCGACGCTCCCCTCCCCGTGGGCGAGGTCTCCCGTCTGATCGGGGGCTGGATCGACCGTCTCGGCGCGGTCTGGGTGGAGGGGCAGATCACGCAGCTCTCGCGCCGCCCGGGCGCGGGCGTGGTGTTCATGACGCTGCGCGACCCGTCGCACGACATCTCGGTGAGCGTGACGTGCTACCGCCAGGTGTTCGACGCGGTCGCGGACGTCGTCTCCGAGGGCGCCCGCGTCGTGGTGCACGCCAAGCCCGAGTGGTATGCCCCGCGCGGCCAGCTGTCGCTGCGCGCGGCCGAGATAAGACCGGTGGGCGTGGGCGAGCTGCTCGCCCGGCTTGAGCAGCTGAAGAAGTCGCTGGCGGCGGAGGGCCTGTTCGCCGCGGACCGCAAGCGGCCGCTGCCGTTCCTGCCGCAGCTGATCGGCCTGGTCTGCGGCCGCGCGTCGGCGGCGGAGCGCGACGTCCTGGAGAACGCGCGGCACCGCTGGCCCGCGGTCCGCTTCGAGGTGCGCAACGTCCCGGTGCAGGGCGTGCACGCGGTCCCGCAGGTCGTGCAGGCGGTCAAGGAGCTGGACGCGCTCGCCGGGGTCGACGTGATCATCGTGGCGCGCGGCGGCGGCAGCGTGGAGGACCTGCTGCCGTTCTCCGACGAGCAGCTGGTGCGCGCGGTCGCCTCGTGCCGCACGCCGGTGGTCTCCGCGATCGGCCACGAGCCGGACACCCCGCTCCTGGACTATGTGGCGGACCTGCGCGCCTCGACGCCCACGGACGCCGCGAAGCGGGTCGTGCCGGACGTCGGCGAGGAGTACGAGCGCGTGGCGTTCCTGCGGGACCGCGCGCGGCGCAGCGTGGAGGCGTTCCTGGACCGCGAGGAGCGGGGCCTGGCGCACGCCCTGGCCCGCCCCTCCATGGAGCACCCGCACCGCATGGTCGAGGACCGCGAGGAGCAGGTCACGGCGTACGTGGACCGCGCGCGCCGCACGCTGCGCCATCTCCTGGACCGCGCGGAGTCGGAGCTGACGCACACGCACGCGCGCGTGGTGGCCCTCTCCCCCGCCGCGACCCTCCAGCGCGGGTACGCGGTGCTCCAGAGGAAGCGGGAGGACGGCGCCGTCGTCCGGGCCGCCGCCGAGGTGGAGCCCGGCGAGGAGCTGCGCGCCCGGGTCGCCGAGGGCGAGTTCACGGTACGAGTCGACATCTAGGGTGGGCGCATGACCAGCAAGACGGAAGCCGGGGCCACCGGGGGCGGGCCGGGCGCGGCGGACGCGCTCGGCTATGAGCAGGCGCGGGACGAGCTGATCGAGGTGGTCCGCCGCCTGGAGGCGGGCGGCACCTCACTGGAGGAGTCCCTGGCCCTGTGGGAGCGGGGCGAGGAGCTGGCCGCGGTGTGCCGCCGCTGGCTGGACGGGGCGCGGGCCCGCCTGGACGCGGCGCTCGCACGGGACGAGGGCGGGGCCGGGGACGGCCCGGACAGCTCTGGCGGCACGGGCGGCGCGGACGGCGCCGCCGACGCCTGACGGCGCGCCCGGCTGCCCCGCCCCGGCGCAGATCGCGCACGGAGGCTGTGAAGCGGATCACCACACCCCCGGTTTAGTTGAACTTTGAACCTCATTGGCGTACTGTCGTCCCTGTTGGCCGTCCCCGGGGCGCCACTCAGGCACCCCGCCTCCCTGACGTATCGAGAAGGTTGAAAGAGATGTCCCTCGTTCTTGACCCCGCCGCCCAGGACCTGCTCTTCCGTGAGGCCCGCACCGCGAACACCTTCACCGACGAGCCGGTGACCGACGAGCAGGTCCAGGCGATCTACGACCTGGTCAAGTTCGGCCCGACGGCCTTCAACCAGTCCCCGCTGCGCGTCACCCTGGTCCGCTCCCAGGAGGCCCGCGAGCGCCTGGTCCAGCACATGGCCGAGGGCAACCGCCCGAAGACCCTGACGGCCCCGCTCGTCGCGATCCTCTCCGCGGACAACGAGTTCCACGAGGAGCTGCCCCAGCTCTTCCCGCACGCCCCGGGCGTCAAGGACGCGTTCTTCTCGGAGCGCCCGGTGCGCGAGCAGGCCGCGGGCCTGAACGCCGCCCTCCAGGCCGCGTACTTCATCGTCGGCATCCGCGCCGCCGGTCTGGCCGCGGGCCCGATGACCGGCTTCGACCCGGCGGGCGTGCAGAAGGAGTTCCTGGACACCGACCACACCCCGCTGATGGTCGTCAACATCGGCAAGCCGGGCGACGACGCCTGGTTCCCGCGCTCCCCGCGCCTGGAGTACGACCAGGTCATCACGACCGTCTGAGCCACGGCCCGCGCAGCCACGGCACGCGCCGTCCGCGCAGGCACACACGCACCGTCCGCGCGGGGGCCGCAAAAACCCCCGGGACCGCACACCAGAGGCCCCCGGCACACGCCGGGGGCCTCTGACCGTGCTCGGGAGGGGACGGCGGCTCAGCCGTTCTCCGCGCCCGCGTTCACCGGCGTGCGCTTCATCTCCAGCGCCTCCGCCATCGCAGCCAGGCGGTCGAAGGGGGCCGTGCCGAGGACGACGGTGGTGGCGCCCTTCTCGCGCAGGACCAGCGCGTCGTAGCGCGCGCCCTTGTAGCGCTGCCACGTCCTGCCCGCGATCTCCTGCGTGGCGTCGGTCTTCTCGGCCCGCTGGGTGGCCTCCTCGATGAACTCCGTCGGCTTGGCCGTGGACTGCTTGACCGCCACGTACTCGCCCTTCGGGTCGAGGAAGCCCAGGTGCCAGCTGTCGTGGGCCGCGCCGTTGTACCGCACCGACGTGGGCTTCCACTCCTTGGGCAGGCCCTTGGGGGCCGCCACCGGGTACGCCGCCGCCCGCCGGGCCGTCAGGAGCTCGACGCGGTAGTCGACCCGCTTGACCGGGTCCTTGGATTCGTCGTGCGGGATGAAGACGTAGACGGCTGCCACGACCAGGCCGATGACGGCCATCGAGAGCAGCATGTTCCGCACGGTCTGCTTGCCGGTTCTGCCTGCCACGCCCCCTATCGTCGCAGGTGCCCGGGTCCGGCCCGACGGCAGCCCCGCTCCGCTCATCCGTGGGGCCCTCTGCTCATCCTGCCGACCTGCGGATAGAGTCAAGGGCATCACCCTCATCCGGCCGTCGTCGTATCAGGAAGGTGCGTCTCGATGACCGAGCATCACTCCCTGCCGTCCGAGTTGGAGGTCTCCCCGAGGCCCCCGACCGCAACCTCGCCCTGGAGCTCGTCCGGGTCACCGAGGCCGCCGCCATGGCCGCGGGCCGCTGGGTCGGCCGCGGCGACAAGATCGGCGCGGACGGCGCCGCCGTCCGGGCCATGCGGACCCTCGTCTCCACCGTCTCGATGAACGGCGTCGTCGTCATCGGGGAGGGCGAGAAGGACGAGGCGCCGATGCTCTTCAACGGCGAGCGCATCGGCGACGGCACGGGCGCCGAGGTCGACATCGCCGTCGACCCGATCGACGGCACCACCCTCACCGCCAAGGGCATGCCGAACGCGATCGCGGTCCTCGCCGCCGCCGACCGCGGCACCATGTTCGACCCGTCGGCCGTCTTCTACATGGACAAGCTGGTCACGGGCCCCGAGGCCGCCGACTACGTGGACATCAACGCCCCGGTGTCGGTGAACATCCGCCGTGTCGCCAAGGCCAAGCGGTCCACCCCCGAGGACGTCACGGTCGTCATCCTGGACCGCCCGCGCCACGAGGGCATCGTCAAGGAGATCCGCGAGACCGGCGCGCGCATCAAGTTCATCTCGGACGGCGACGTGGCCGGTTCGATCATGGCCGTGCGCGAGGGCACCGGCGTCGACCTCCTGATGGGCATCGGCGGCACCCCCGAGGGCATCATCAGCGCCTGCGCCATCAAGTGCCTGGGCGGCGTCATCCAGGGCAAGCTGTGGCCCAAGGACGACGCGGAGCGTCAGCGCGCCCTCGACGCGGGCCACGACCTGGACCGCACGCTCACCACGGGCGACCTGGTCAGCGGGGACAACGTCTTCTTCGTGGCCACCGGCATCACCGACGGCGAACTGCTCCAGGGCGTGCGCTACCGCGCGGAGACCGCCTCGACGTCGTCGCTCGTGATGCGCTCCAAGTCCGGCACGATCCGGAAGATCGACTCCGACCACCGGCTGGCGAAGCTGCGCGCGTACAGCGCGATCGACTTCGACCGCGCCAAGTAGCGGCCCGGTTCACCGGGCGGCCCGCCCGGGCCGCGTACGACGACGGGGGCGCTCCGTGCGGGGAGCGCCCCCGTCGTCGTACGAAGAGCGGGGTCGTACGAGGGGTCGTACGAGGAGGTGTACGAGGGAGGCGTGCGAGGCGGCTCGTACGGGGAGCGGGTGGCTAGCCCGCCGCGGCGACCGCCCTGGCGGCCTTCTTCAGCTCCAGGTCGCGCCGGCGGCGCCGGGCGAGGACCACGCGGCGCTCGGCGGCGGTCAGGCCGCCCCACACGCCGTACGGCTCGGGCTGGAGGAGTGCGTGCTCGCGGCACTCGACCATCACGGGACAGCGGGCGCAGACCCGCTTCGCGGCCTCCTCGCGGGACAGCCGGGCGGCCGTCGGCTCCTTGGAGGGGGCGAAGAACAGACCGGCCTCGTCGCGACGGCAGACGGCGTCCGAATGCCATGGGTTGTCCTGGTCCCGCTCGCGCGCTGGCACCCTTCCCCACGCAGGCTGCGCTCGTGCGGCGGAGGCCCCATCGGCCGGGACGGCGGCGACCAGGGACTGATGCGTCGGTTGCAGCACGGTCTACTCCTGACGACGGCTTCGCGAGCGAGAGACGATGCACCAAGCTCTACCCGCTGTGTGCGGGCCTATGCACTGAGTCCCCGCGTACGGAAGTCGGGATTCCCTCCGCGTCGGGCGCCTGGCCGAAACCCGTCGCCGCCGTGTCGTCGCCGCCGCGCGCCGGCGTGCGCCGCCCGGGTCAGCCCTCCAGTTTCCTCCGGAGATAACCACGCAGGTCACGGATGAGCTTGCCGCGCTTCGGGCGGGCCCTGACGTCACCGAAGATCGCGAAGCCCGCCACATGCACCACGGGGGCGTCGTGGTCCTGGGATTCGAGGGTGTCCACTTCGAACGTGCCGAAGATTCCCGTGCCGCTGCCGCGCAGCGACACGTTCTCCGGGACGCGGATGCGCACGTCGCCGAAGACCGCGAAGCTCTTGACCATGATGTGCCGGTGCTCGAAGACGGCCTCGCTGAGGTCGATGACCGCGTCGCTGAAGATCGCGTACGCGTGCGTGCGGCGGCCGGGGCGCCAGCGGCCCTTGCGGATCGCGTCGCCGAAGACCGCGTGCAGCGTCTCGTCGGCGGTCTCGGGGAAGGCGGCCGGGCCCGAGTCCGCCGGGGACTTCTCGAATGACGGCGCCCGCTCGCCCGGGGCGGGCAGGTCCACGACGAACGGCTCCAGCTCCGCCAGCGTCTTCGCCTTGTAGACCCCGTCGATCCGCTCGCTGTGCTCCTCCGGATCGAGGCGGCCCACGGCGAGCGCCTCCGCGAGGATCTCGGCGGCGCGGTCCCGGTCGGCGTCCGAGGCGCGCAGCGGGGTCGCCTTTCCGGCGGGGGGCTGGGAACGCTTCTCTAGGTCCACGGGGGTCAGCGTACCGAAACGCGATAGATCGCGACCAGACCTAGCCGGGGGCTCTCCGCAGACTCCGGGGCGCCCCTTGGCGCCCCGCCCCCCTTCCGGCGCCCCGGGCCCGTTGCGCTTCCGGCCCGCCGCTGCCGCGGCGGGGACTTCCCGCCCACCCACCCCATGCGCTTCCGCTTGCGCGCACCGCCCGCGCCAGGCCCGCTGGCAGCCGACGGCGGGCAACCCGCCACGAGGAGCGCCCACCTCGCACGGCCCCGCACGGACGGGCGGGAGAGATCCCGCCGCGGCAGCGGCGGGCACCACCCACGGGCAGTCAGCCGCCGACGCCGAGCAAGCCGCACGAGGGGCGACCACCCCACACCTGCCCCGCACGGGCGGGCGGGTGGGAGAGATCCCGCCGCGCCGGCGGCGGGGCACCACCCACCGGCGGACAGCCGCCGACGGCGGGCGCCCACCGCGAGGGGCGACCACCCCGCACCCGCCCCGCACGGGCGGGCGGGCGGGAGGGAGGGAGGACCACCGGCGGACAGCCGCCGACGGCGGGCGAGCCGCGCGGGGGGCGTTCACCCCGTGACTGGGCCCGCACGGGTGGGCGGGTGGGAGGGGGCCCCGCGAAAGGCGCCCCGCCAGGTGAGGCTTACCTCACCGGCACCCCGTACCCGGAGGGTTCTACGCTGGAGCGGCGCCGCCAACGGAGGCCGCGCCCCTGTCTGCGAGTGAGGAATTGGGCGTCATGCCAGAGTTTGCGTACTCCGATCTGCTCCCGCTGGGAGAGGACACCACCCCGTACCGGCTGGTGACCTCCGAGGGCGTCTCGACCTTCGAGGCCGACGGGCGCACGTTCCTCAAGGTCGAGCCGGAGGCGCTGCGCAAGCTGGCCGAGGAGGCCATCCACGACATCCAGCACTATCTGCGCCCCGCGCACCTGGCCCAGCTGCGGAAGATCGTGGACGACCCCGAGGCGTCCGGCAACGACAAGTTCGTCGCGCTCGACCTGCTGAAGAACGCGAACATCGCGGCGGCGGGCGTGCTCCCCATGTGCCAGGACACCGGCACGGCGATCGTGATGGGCAAGCGCGGCCAGAACGTGCTGACGGAGGGCGAGGACGAGAAGGCCCTCTCCCGCGGCATCTACGACGCCTACCAGAACCTGAACCTGCGCTACTCCCAGATGGCCCCGCTCACCATGTGGGAGGAGAAGAACACCGGCTCCAACCTGCCCGCGCAGATCGAGCTGTACGCCACCGACGGCGGCGCGTACAAGTTCCTGTTCATGGCCAAGGGCGGCGGCTCCGCGAACAAGAGCTTCCTGTACCAGGAGACCAAGGCCGTCCTGAACGAGGCCTCCATGATGAAGTTCCTGGAGGAGAAGATCCGCTCGCTCGGCACGGCGGCCTGTCCGCCGTACCACCTGGCGATCGTCGTCGGCGGCACGTCCGCCGAGTACGCCCTGAAGACCGCGAAGTACGCCTCCGCGCACTACCTGGACGAGATCCCCGCCGAGGGCTCGCCGCTCGGCCACGGCTTCCGGGACAAGGACCTGGAGGAGAAGGTCTTCGAGCTGACGCAGAGGATCGGCATCGGCGCGCAGTTCGGCGGCAAGTACTTCTGCCACGACGTGCGCGTGGTGCGGCTGCCGCGGCACGGCGCGTCCTGCCCGGTCGCCATCGCCGTGTCCTGCTCCGCCGACCGGCAGGCCGTCGCGAAGATCACCGCCGAGGGCGTGTTCCTGGAGCAGCTGGAGACGGACCCGGCGCGGTTCCTGCCGGAGACCACGGACGAGCACCTCGACGAGGGCGACGTCGTCAGGATCGACCTCAACCAGCCGATGGACGACATCCTCGCCGAGCTGACCAAGTACCCGGTCAAGACCCGGCTCTCGCTGTCCGGCCCGCTGGTCGTGGCCCGTGACATCGCCCACGCCAAGATCAAGGAGCGGCTCGACGCGGGCGAGGAGATGCCGCAGTACCTGAAGGACCACCCGGTGTACTACGCGGGCCCGGCGAAGACGCCCGAGGGCTACGCGTCGGGCTCGTTCGGGCCGACCACCGCCGGGCGCATGGATTCGTACGTCGAGCAGTTCCAGGCGGCGGGCGGCTCCAAGGTCATGCTGGCCAAGGGCAACCGCAGCAAGCAGGTCACCGACGCGTGCGCCGCGCACGGCGGGTTCTACCTGGGGTCCATCGGCGGGCCCGCGGCGCGGCTCGCGCAGGACTGCATCAAGAAGGTCGAGGTCGTCGAGTACGAGGAGCTCGGCATGGAGGCGGTCTGGAAGATCGAGGTCGAGGACTTCCCGGCGTTCGTCGTCGTCGACGACAAGGGGAACGACTTCTTCCAGGACCCGGCGCCGTCCCCGACGTTCACGTCCATTCCGGTGCGTGGTCCCGGGCTGGGCTAGTCGCCAGTCGCTGCCGGGCAGGGGCGGCGGGGAGTTCTTCATCCCCGCCGCCCCTGCCCGTTCCCGTACCAGGTACGGGGCGCGCTCTAGGCGAAGCGCTGGTTCGGGGTGTCGGCGCACTTCTGGAGCCGTACGGGGTCCTTCGGGCCCGACAGGGTCAGGCACAGGTCGGGCTGTGCGGCCGGGCGCAGGGTGGCGGACTGGCGGACGAACTGCTGGTTGGCGCCGCCGTGGCAGTTCCACAGGGTGACGGCCGCGCCCTCCTTGTAGGCGCCCTCGGGGACGTCCACGCAGCGGTCCTGGGTGAGGCCCGTGTGCAGGGACCGGCGCTCGGAGTCGTACCACCAGGTCTGGTTGCGGTTGCCGGTGCAGTCCCATCCCTGGACCTTGGTGCCGTTGCGGCTGCTTGAGGCGTCGGCGTCGACGCAGGTGCCGGTGGCCTCGTTCTTCAGAGGCCGGTACTTGTCGGCCCAGGCGCCCTGGTACAGCTTGGCGCTGCCGGTGCTGGCCGGGTCGGCGCAGCCGCCCTCCCGCCAGCCGGACGCGTAGAGCTGGGTGAGGCAGGACGCGAAGGCGCCGTGGCCGCGGGCGTTGGGGTGGAAGGACTGGCGTACGGAGTTGGAGTCCGGCGGGACCGGGTTGGACAGCTCGATGTAGAGGCCCCGGGCCCAGGTGTCCTCCATGCAGACCTCGTGGCCGTGGAAGAGGCGGGAGTTGTCGAGGTAGGTCGCCCCGGTGGCGCGGGCGGCCTCGCGGATGCCGCGCTCGAAGGCGGGCACGGCCTCGTTGCGGCCCCACTCGGTGTCGGAGTCGTAGCCCATGCCGCCGCAGACGAGCTTGCCGGGGAAGTCCGGGTTGTCGCGGAAGTCGGGGCCGATCGGGCTCGGGTAGCCCATGACGACCAGCTTGTAGTCGTTCCCGGCGTACCCGGCCTGGGTCATGACGGTCCGCAGGTCGCGCACGGTCTGCTCGACCTTGGGCCGCAGCGCCTCGACGCGGGCCTGCCAGCCGTCCCGGTACTTGGGCGCGCACGGGCCCTGGAGGGTGAGGTAGCGGGTCACGCAGTCCGTCATCACGGGGGCGAACTGGAGGTCGTCGTTGGCGCCGACGACCAGCAGGATCGCCTTGATCTTGGTGTTGCGGGCCTTGATGGCCAGGTTGTCGGACTGGACCAGTTCGTCGGCGTACTGCTTCTGGCCGCCGATGCGGATGTTCGCGGTCGTCGCGCCCGAGCAGGCCACGTTGTAGGTGACGTCCACGGGGATGCCCGTGCGGTGGATCGCGGCGTCCGGCGAGCGGTGGCACCAGTTGTCCGGGCCGTCGGTGCCCGGCTCGTAGCGGCCGATGCCCTCGCCGCTGATCTCGCTGTCGCCGAGCGAGATCAGGCCGGTCTTGCGGTCGGCGAGCGGGCGCTCGGCCGGGTCGCCGTACAGCTTCTGGGCCTCGGCGGCCCGGATCTTCTCCAGGTCGGGCGGCAGCGGGGTGCTCGCCCCGGTGCGCCCGGCCCCCGGGCCGTTCGGCGCGGCCTGGGCGGGTACCGCCGCCGCTCCCCGCCGACCAGGGCGGCCAGGGCCGCCACCGCCGTGACCGATCGTCGCAGCCGCCCCGCGCCGCCGCGTCCGGCGCCTGTCACGCGCTTCATCGCGCCTCCCCGAGATTGGTGTTACCCAGGGTTTTTACTGGTGAGTAAGAGTCTTGGGAATACTGCGAACAAGACAAGTGCTCACCTTTTCGAGGGAGTTGCGGCGCGCCCGGCGGCGTCGGGCACGGCGGCCCCCGGCGGTTGCGCACGGCACGGAACGGAAGGACCCTCGGAACATGAGCGGCGGCGCGGACGACAGCGGCGAGTACCGGATCGAGCACGACTCCATGGGCGAGGTGCGGGTGCCCGCGGGCGCCAAGTGGCGCGCCCAGACCCAGCGCGCCGTGGAGAACTTCCCGATCTCCGGCCAGCGCCTGGAGCGGGCGCACATCGCCGCCCTCGCGGAGATCAAGGCCGCCGCGGCGAAGGTCAACGCGGAGCTTGGCGTCCTGGACGCGGACGTCGCCGGGGCCATCGCGGACGCGGCCCGCGAGGTCGCCGACGGGCGCTGGGACGACCACTTCCCCGTGGACGTCTTCCAGACCGGCTCCGGCACGTCGTCCAACATGAACACCAACGAGGTCATCGCCACGCTCGCCGCCGAGCGCCTGGGCCGGGACGTGCACCCGAACGACCACGTCAACGCCTCGCAGTCGTCCAACGACGTCTTCCCGTCGTCGATCCACATCGCGGCGACGGCCGCGGTCACCGGCGACCTGATCCCGGCCCTCGACCACCTGGCGGAGGCCCTTGAGGCCAAGGCGGAGGAATTCGCCGACGTCGTCAAGTCCGGGCGTACGCACCTGATGGACGCCACGCCCGTCACCCTCGGCCAGGAGTTCGGCGGGTACGCGGCGCAGGTGCGGTACGGCGTGGAGCGGCTGCGCGCCTCGCTGCCGCGCCTGGCCGAACTGCCGCTCGGCGGCACCGCCGTCGGCACCGGCATCAACACGCCGCCCGGGTTCTCCGCCGCCGTCATCGCCGAGGTGGCGCGGTCCACGGGGCTGCCGCTCACCGAGGCCCGCGACCACTTCGAGGCGCAGGGCGCGCGGGACGGCGTCGTCGAGACCAGCGGGCAGCTGCGGACCATCGCCGTCGGCCTCACGAAGATCGCCAACGATCTGCGCTGGATGGCCTCGGGGCCGCGCACCGGGCTCGCCGAGATCAGCCTGCCCGACCTCCAGCCGGGGTCCTCGATCATGCCGGGCAAGGTGAACCCGGTGATCCCCGAGGCCGTCCTGATGGTGGCCGCGCAGGTCACCGGGAACGACGCCACCGTGGCCGTCGCCGGGGCCGCGGGCAACTTCGAGCTGAACGTGATGCTGCCGGTCATCGCCAAGAACGTCCTGGAGTCGGTGCGGCTGCTCGCGAACGCGTCGCGGCTGCTCGCCGACCGCACAGTCGCTGGCGTGGTCGCCCACCGGGAGCGGGCCCGGGAGTACGCCGAGTCCTCGCCGTCCGTCGTCACCCCGCTCAACAAGTACATCGGGTACGAGGAGGCGGCGAAGGTCGCGAAGCGGGCGCTGGCCGAGCGGCGCACCATCCGCGAGGTGGTCCTCGACGCCGGGTACGTGGAGCGCGGGGCGCTGACCCTTGAGCAGTTGGACGCGGCGCTGGACGTCCTGCGCATGACCCGGCCGTAGCCCCTTCCTGGCGTGGGCGCCCGGCGCCGCTTGATCGGCGCTCCGCGCCTCGTCCTCAAACGCCGGACGGGCTGGATCTTCGCGGGCTGGGCTGGACTCTGCCGGTGCGGCAGAGTTCTAGCCCGTCCGGCGTTTGAGGACGAGGCCGAAGGCCGATTTCCGGGGGTGCCAGGGGGCGGAGCCCCATGGTTTCGGTGAAGGGGCGGGCTTGGGGGCCACCCGGCAGGGACACGGCGCGGCGCCTAGTATCTGTTCATGACAGACCATCACTGGGCGCCCGGCACCCCGATCCTGTGGCGCTACCGCGCGAACGGCAGTGAGAGCGTCCACATCTGCCGCCCCGTCACCGTGGTCGAGGACACCGAGCAGACCCTCGCGGTCTGGCTCGCGCCGGGCACCGAGTGCGTGAAGCCGGTGCTCAAGGACGGCACCCCGGTGCACGAGGAGCCGCTGGCCACCCGCTACACCAAGCCCCGCACCACCCGCAGGGACCGCTGGTTCGGCACCGGCGTGCTGAAGCTGGCCCGCCCGGGCGAGCCGTGGTCGGTGTGGCTGTTCTGGGAGCCGGGCTGGCGGTTCAAGAACTGGTACGTGAACCTGGAGGCGCCGCGCACGCGCTGGGCGGGCGGGGTGGACTCCGAGGACCACTTCCTCGACATCTCCGTACGCCCGGACGGCTCGTGGCGCTGGCACGACGAGGACGAGTTCGCGCAGGCGCGCCGGGCGGGCCTGATGAGCGAGGCGCAGGCGGAGCGGGTGCGGCGGGCGGGCCTCGACGCGGTCGAGGCGATCCGCGCCTGGGGACCGCCGTTCCGGGACGGCTGGCAGGACTGGCGCCCGGACCCGGCCTGGCGGGTTCCCGCCCTGCCGCGTGACTGGGACCGCACGCCCGCGCCCACTCGGTCATGAGACCCTTGATGCAGCACCGTGGTTCAAACGTAGGATCGTCCTCCGCAGGGGCGCACCGCAACAACTCCTCGCGCCCTCGCACGGCCTGACAGGATGTCATCAAGGAGCGGCTGAACGTGAGCGAGGATTACGGAGCGCGTGGCGGCCGCGACCGCACGGGCCAGGCCGAGGCGTTCGACGCCATCGGCGCGGCGTACGACGACGCCTTCCCGCACAAGGAGGGGCAGATTTCGGCCGGTGCCCGGCTGGCCGCCGAACTGCCGCCGGGAGCACGCGTCCTGGACGTGGGCTGCGGCACGGGCGTGCCCACGGCGCGTCAGCTCACCGAGGCGGGACACACCGTCGTGGGGGTCGACCTGTCAGCCGGAATGCTGGATCTGGCGCGGAAGAACGTGCCGCCGCCCGCCGCCGAGTTCCGCCGGGTGGACCTCGCGGACCTGCGGGTGGACGGCGAAGGTCCGGGCGCGGTGGGGCAGTTCGACGGGATTGTCTGCTTCTTCGCGCTGTTGATGCTGCCCCGCGAGGAGATACCGTCTGCTCTTCGGCTGCTGCGGTCGCTGCTCAGGCCCGGTGGCCTGCTCGCACTGTCGATGGTGGAGGCCGACCTGGACGACGCGGCGATTCCGTTCCTGAGGCACACGATCCGGGTATCCGGATACCTGCGGGACGAACTGCGGCAGGTCGTGCGGGACGCCGGTTTCGACATCGCCCACGAGGAGTCGTACGCGTACGCCCCGGCGAGCACCGACGCACCACCCGAGCACCAGCTATTCCTGCATTGCCGACGCGGCTGAGCAACGCTTGGACGGCGCGCGCGGCGCGCAGCCCCGGACGGACGGATTCGAAACGCGTGACGGAGCACCTCAGCCCCTACGAGGGCCGCAAGGCACCAGTTGCCCGGCCACCCGCCCCCGCGGATCCCCGCGGGGCGCTGCTGCGTACCCCGGAGACGGACGCGCGGAGCTCCGGCGGCATGGGCGCCCTGCCCGCGCAGGCCCGCACGGGCGAGCAGGACGCGGGCACGGGCAGCGAGCACGCCCAGTCGTCCACGCAGGCCACGGACGGCCCGGGCAGTCACCGGCCGCGCCCCGTGCCCGAAGGGGTGCCCGCGCGGCCGGGCGCGGACGACGCGCGGGGGAGCTCCAGGCCGCCCCGGGAGCGCCCGGAGGCACGGAACGGCGCTCGGGCCGACCGCGCCCGCCGGGGCCCGCGGCGATGCGGCGCGACGGGGACCGGCTGCGGTTCGTCGGCGCCGCCACCCGCCGGATCGCCCGCGGCATCGACCTGGACGAGATCGTGATGGGCCTGTGCCGGGCCACGGTCCCCACGTTCTCGGACGCCATCCTCGTCTATCTGCGCGACCCGCTGCCGGTCGGCGACGAGCGCCCCACCGGGCCGCTGCTGCTGCGGCTGCGCCGCACCGACCGCATCCCGGAGGACCGGGACACCGACGGGGGCACGCTGCCCGCGCTCCAGGTGCAGTCGGACGTCTCGACCGCCGCCGAGCTGTGCGAGGTCCGCGTCGGCAGCGCGCTCGCCGAGGTCCTGCGCGGGGTGCGGCCGGTGTTCGCGGACGCGGCGACCGCGCTCGGCGCGCTCCCGGAGCTGCTCGGCGAGGGCCGGACGGTGCCCGGCGGACAGCGGGCGATCCTGGCGCCGCTGCGCGGGCGGCGCCGGGTGATCGGCGCGGCGGTGTTCCTGCGCCGCCCGGACCGGCACCCCTTCGAGGCCGACGACCTGCTGGTCGCCGCCCAGCTGGCCACGCACAGCGCGCTCGGCATCGACAAGGCCGTCCTGTACGGCCGCGAGGCGTACATCGCGGACGAGTTGCAGCGCACGATGCTGCCCGAGACCCTGCCGCGCGCCACGGGTGTGCGGCTCGCCTCGCGCTACCTCCCGGCCGCCGAGACCGCCCGCGTCGGCGGCGACTGGTACGACGCGATCCCGCTGCCGGGCAGCCGGGTGGCGCTGGTCGTCGGCGACGTCATGGGGCACTCGATGACGTCCGCCGCGATCATGGGCCAGCTGCGGACGACCGCCCAGACCCTCGCCGGGCTCGACCTGCCCCCGCAGGAGGTCCTGCACCACCTGGACGAGCAGGCCCAGCGCCTCGGCTCGGACCGCATGGCGACCTGCCTGTACGCGGTGTACGACCCGGTCTCGCACCGCATCACCATCGCCAACGCGGGCCATCCGCCGCCGGTCCTGCTGCACCTGGGCGGCCGGGCCGAGGTCCTGCGGGTGCCGCCGGGCGCGCCCATCGGCGTGGGCGGCGTGGACTTCGAGGCCGTCGAGCTGGACGCCCCGGCGGGCGCGACGCTGCTGCTGTACACGGACGGGCTCGTCGAGTCCCGGCTGCGCGACGTGTGGACCGGCATAGAGCAGCTGCGCGAGCGGCTCGCCGCCACCGCCCAGCTCACCGGGCCGGACCATCCGCCGCCGCTGGAAGCGCTCTGCGACGAGGTCCTCGACATGCTGGGGCCCGGCGACCGCGACGACGACATCGCGCTGCTCGCCGCCCGCTTCGACGGCATCGCGCCGAGCGACGTGGCGTACTGGTTCCTGGAACCGGAGGACGCCACGCCGTCGCGCGCCCGCCGCCTCGCGCGCAGCGCCCTGGAGCGCTGGGGCCTCACCGAGCTGAACGACGCGGTGGAGCTGCTGGTCAGCGAGGTCGTCACCAACGCCGTGCGGTACGCGACCCGGCCCATCACCTTGCGGCTGCTGCGCACGGACGTGCTGCGCTGCGAGGTCGGCGACGACGTGCCGCAGCTGCCGCGGCTGCGCCAGGCGCGCGCCACGGACGAGGGCGGCCGGGGCCTGTACCTGGTCAACAAGCTGGCGCGGCGCTGGGGCGCGACCCGGCTGAGCACGGGGAAGGTGGTCTGGTTCGAGCTGAACCAGACCGTGTGACGCGAGTAGCACGTGCAAGGCCCCCGGAACTGATGGTTCCGGGGGCCTTGTCGGCTCCGAGGGCCTTCGCCCAGTCGTCTGCCGACTCGCCTGCCTACTCGTCCTCGGGGTCCTCCGGGATCCCGATCGTCGGCGTGTTCGTCGTCGGCGGCGTCGTGGGCGGTGTCGTCGGCGGCTTGGTCGACGGTGTCGTCGGCGGCGTGGACGGCGGCTTGGTCGACGGCTCCTGCGGCTTGGTGGACGGCGGCTTCGTCGACGGCTCGTCGCTCTCCTCGTCGCGGGTCGTCGGCGGTGCCGTCGGTGTCCGCGGCGCCTGGGTGGTCGGGTCGGCGGGCGGCGGCGCGACGCCGACGCCCATGGTGGTGTCGAGGTCGAACTTGGTGCGCGAGCCCGACGCCTTGAACGTGTACGCCGCCCAGATCTCCGCGGGGAAGCTGCCGCCGTCGATGCGCGGCTTGCCGCCCGCGCCCCGCATGGACACCTGGTCGCCGCGCTTGTGCTTCCCGTCGTTCTCGGGCTGCTCGCCGAAGAGGCCGACGGAGGTGACCAGCTTCGGCGTGTAGCCCACGAACCAGGCGGACTTGTTGTCGTCGGACGTGCCGGTCTTGCCCGCGACCTGCTGGCCCCTGCGGGTGGGCGCCTCGCGCACGGAGGCGCGGGCGGTGCCGTCGTCGACCACGCCGGTGAGCACGGAGGTCACGGAGTCGGCGGCGCCCCGGCTGATGGCCTGGTCGCCGATGGCCTCCGGCAGGTCGACGCTGCGGTCCTTGTGGGAGACGGACTTCACCAGCTGCGGGGTGACCCGCTTGCCGTGGTTGTCGAGCGTCGCGTACACCCCGGCCATCTCAAGGGGGCTCGCGCCCATCGAGCCGAGGGTCTGCGCGGGCACGGCGGGCAGGCCCTTGACGTCCATGCCGAGCTTGCCCGCGGTCCGCAGGACCTTGTCCATCTTCACGTCCACGCCCATCTGCGCGAACACGGAGTTGACGGACTTGTTCATCGCCGTCTGGACCGTGATCGGGCCGTACGAGCGGTTGTCCTCGTTCGGCGGCGCGAAGCCGATGGGGCTGCCGACGACCGGGCGCTTGCTGCGGCCGCTGTAGATGGTGTTGGCCGTGATCGGCTTGCCGCTCTGGGTGGTGGCGCCCTCCTCCAGGGCGGCGGCCAGTATCAGCGGCTTGAAGGTGGAGGCGGGCTGGTAGTCGGTGCGGGTCGCGTTGTTCGTGTAGTGCTTCAGGTAGTCCCGGCCGCCGTACATCGCGACGATCGCGCCGGTCTTCGGGTTCACCGAGACCGCGCCCGCCTGGACGCGCGCGTCCGCCTTGCTCTTCTTCGGGTTCAGGCGGTCGTTGAGCTTGTCGTCGACGGCCCGCTCCAGCTGGCGCTGCTTCCTGGGGTCGATGTTCAGCGTGATCGTGTAGCCGCCCGCCTTGAGCTGGGCCTCGGCCTCGGACTTGGTGTAGCCCTGCTGCATCAGCTGCTTCTGCACGATCGCGTCGGCCGCGTCGACCAGATAGCCGGTCTGCCCCTTCTTCTCGGGGTCGGGCTTGGGGGCGTGCGGCTTGGGGAAGGTCAGCTTGTCGCGCTCGGCGGAGTCCAGCCAGCCCTCCTCGACCATGTTGTTCAGTACGTAGTTCCAGCGCTCCTTGACCAGCTTCTTGCCGGTGGGCGTGGCGACCGCCCAGTCGTAGGAGCTGGGGGCCTGGAGGAGCGCCGCGAGGTACGCGCCCTGCGCGACGTTCAGCTTGTGGGCGTCGACGCCGTAGTAGGCGCGGGCGGCGGCCTGGATGCCGTACGCGTTGCGGCCGAAGTAGCTGGTGTTGATGTAGCCCGCGAGGATGTCGTCCTTGCTCTTCTCGCGGTCCACCTTCAGGGAGATGACCAGCTCGCGCAGCTTGCGGGAGACGGTCTGCTCCTGCGACAGGTAGTAGTTCTTGACGTACTGCTGGGTGATCGTCGAGCCGCCCTGCTTGCCCTTGCCGGACAGGGTGTTCAGGACGCCGCGGGCGGTGCCCTTGAAGTCGACACCGGTGTCCGAGTAGAAGGACTTGTTCTCGGCGGCGACGAAGGTGCGCTGGACGTCCTTGGGCACCTCGTCGAGGTCGACGATCTCGCGGTTCACGTCGCCGGTGCGGGCGAGCAGCGTGCCGTCGCTGTACTTGTAGATGTTGCTCTGGAGCTTCGCGGCGGCGTTCCCCTGGGGGATGTCGACCATCATGTACAGGATGACGAAGCCCAGCATGCCGAGCAGGATGAAGCCGAAGGCGTAGCCGAGGAGCTTCTTCCAGGTGAAGAAGCGGCGTATGCCCTTGCGCTTGGGCTTGGCCGGGCGGGACCGGCGCGACGCGCGGCGGCCACCACCGGAGTCCCCGCCGCCGGGGTCCGCGCCGCTGGCGCCCGCGTCACCGGAGCCGGAGCCCGGGCCGCCCGAGCCGCCCGGGCCGCCCGAGCCGCCCGGGCCGCCCGAGCCGCCTGGGCCGCCCGCCCCGGAGCCAGGGCCGCCTGCCGCGGGACCACCGGCCCCGGGGCCGCCGAAGCCAGCGCCTCCGCCCGACGGGCCCCCGCCCGACGGGCCCCCGCCGGTCGGGCCGCCGCCGGTCGGACCGCCCGCGGGAGTGCCCGCGGCCGGGGCGTCGCCGGACGCGCGGCCTCGCGCTGCCCGGCGCGCACCACGCTGCCGCGCCTTTCGCTCTTCCGCTCGGCCCATGACTGTGGTCGCTCCGCTTCTGCTCGTTCGTCTCGTCGTCGCCGTCGTTGCCGTTGTTGCCGTCGTTCCGTCGTCGCCGTCGCACCGCTCGCTGCCGCGTACGGGTCAGGTCAGCTCATGAAGCTAACACCGCACCTGAGGACAAAAGGCCCTCGATCCGGCCTTTTCCGGACGTGACAATCAGCACCCACCACAGGGGAACCCTTGCCGCCCCAAGGGAATCGACTCCTCAAACACGCGGACGGTTGCCTCACATCCGTCCGGGAGTGACCCCCTCCACTGCTACACACCCCGCGTATACACACCACGTATACGTGGTGTGTATAGTGCTCCGCATGTCCATCGGTCACACTCTCCTCGGGCTGCTCGAATCCGGGCCCCGGCACGGCTACGACCTCAAGCGCGCCTTCGACGAGAAGTTCGGGCACGACAAGCCCCTGCACTACGGGCAGGTCTACTCGACCATGTCGCGCCTGCTGAAGAACGGCCTCGTCGAGGTCGACGGCATAGAGGCGGGCGGCGGCCCCGAGCGCAAGCGGTACGCCATCACCGAGGCGGGCATCACCGACGTCGAGCGCTGGCTCGGCACGCCCGAGAAACCGGAGCCGTACCTCCAGTCGACGCTGTACACCAAGGTCGTCCTCGCGCTGCTCACCCACCGCGACGCCGCCGACCTGCTCGACACCCAGCGTGCCGAGCACCTGCGCATGATGCGCATCCTCACCGACCGCAAGCGCAAGGGCGACCTGGCCGACCAGCTGATCTGCGACCACGCCCTGTTCCACCTCGAAGCCGACCTGCGCTGGCTGGAGCTCGCCTCCGCCCGGCTCGGCAGGCTCGCCAAGGAGCTCAGCCCCTCATGACCCCCAAGACCCCGGCAGGCACCCTCCTCGCCGCCCACGGCCTGCACAAGGCCTATGGACCGACCACCGCGCTCGACGGTGCCGAGTTCTCCATACACCCCGGCGAGGTCGTCGCCGTCATGGGCCCCTCCGGCTCCGGGAAGTCCACGCTGCTGCACTGCCTCGCCGGGATTGTCCGCCCTGACGCGGGCGAAATCTCGTACAACGGGCGGCGATTGACGGACATGACGGACGCCGCGCTGAGCGCGCTGCGGCGCAGCGAGTTCGGCTTCGTCTTCCAGTTCGGCCAGCTGGTGCCGGAGCTGACCTGCGTGGAGAACGTGGCGCTTCCGCTGCGCCTCAACGGCACCCGGCGCGGGGACGCCGAGCGCACCGCGCTGTCCTGGATGGAGCGCCTGGAGGTCGACGACGTGGCGGCCAAGCGCCCGGGCGAGGTCTCCGGTGGCCAGGGCCAGCGCGTGGCCGTCGCCCGCGCCCTCGCCACCAGCCCCCGCGTGATCTTCGCCGACGAGCCGACCGGCGCGCTCGACTCGCTCAACGGCGAGCGCGTGATGGAGCTGCTCACCGACGCCGCCCGCTCCACGAACGCCGCCGTCGTCCTCGTCACCCACGAGACGCGCGTGGCCGCCTACTCGGACCGCGAGATCGTCGTACGCGACGGCCGCTCCCGCGACATGGAGCGACTGGTATGAGCGAGACCCGTACGCGGGCCGCGGCGCCGTCCCCGGACGGCCACCCCGCGGCCCCCCTCCACCCCGACCGGGACACCGGCCCCGCCGGGGCCCGCGCCTGGGTCCGCGACCTGCTCATGGGCGCGCGCTTCGCGGTCGGCGGCGGCCGCGAGGGCTGGGTCCGCACCCTGCTCACGGCCGTCGGCGTGGGCCTCGGCGTGGCGCTGCTGCTCGGCGCCGCGTCGGTGCCGCAGATGCTGCAGAACCGCGACGCGCGCTCCGCCGCCCGCACCGCCGCCGACCAGTTCTCCGACAAGGTCGTCAAGCGCAGCGACTCGACGGTGCTGCTCGCCGACGTCATGACCGAGTTCCGCGACGCCTCGATCAGCGGGCGCCTGCTGCGTGCCGACGGCGCCCACCCGGTGCTGCCGCCCGGCGTCCCCGAGATGCCCGAGCCCGGCGAGATGCTGGTCTCGCCCGCGCTGCGCGACCTGATGAACGGCTCCGGCGGCTCGCTGCTCAAGGAGCGCTTCGCCGACTACCGCGTCATCGGCACCATCGGCAAGGCGGGCCTGATGAGCCCCAAGGAGCTGATGTTCTACGCGGGCTCCGACAAGATCAGCGCGGACGACAGCGCCTCACGGGTCGCCTCCTTCGGGCAGGCCGCCCCGAAGGACCCGATGAGCCCGATGCTGATCGTGGCGATCGTGCTGATCTGCGTGGCCCTGCTCACGCCGGTGGCCATCTTCATCGGTACGGCGGTCCGCTTCGGCGGCGAGCGGCGCGACCGGCGCCTCGCCGCGCTGCGGCTGGTCGGCGCGGACCGGCGCGCGGTGCGGCGGATCGCCGCGGGCGAGGCGCTGTGCGGCTCCCTGGTGGGCCTGGTGTTCGGCGCCGGGTTCTTCCTCGCCGCGCGGGAGCTGGTGGGCGTCGTCGACATCTGGCAGGTGTCCGCGTTCCCGACCGACATGGTGCCGACACCGGGGCTGGCCGCGCTGGTCCTGGCCGCCGTACCCGTGTCGGCGGTCCTGGTGACGGTGGTGTCGCTGCGGTCGGTCGCCATCGAACCGCTCGGTGTCTTCCGCAACTCCACGCCGCGCCCGCGCCGCCTGTGGTGGCGGCTGCTGCTGCCGGTGCTCGGCCTGCTGGTCCTGCTGAACCAGGACCGCGTCCGGGCCGGGGACACCGACGTCAACGTCTACACCATCGCCGTCGGCTCGACCCTCACCCTGGTCGGCCTCGCCACGCTGCTGCCCTGGGTCGTCGAGGCGGCCGTGGCCCGGCTGCGCGGCGGGCCGGTGCCCTGGCAGCTCGCCACCCGGCGGCTCCAGTTGAGCAGCGGCACCGCGGCCCGCGCGGTCAGCGGCATCACGGTCGCGGTGGCGGGCGCGGTCGCCCTCCAGATGCTGTTCGCGTCCATGCACGACGACTTCACCATCGACACCGGCAAGGACTCGCTGCGCGCCCAGCTGAGCGTCGGCACGGGCCGGGGCGACGGGGCGCTGTCCGAGCGGATGCTCGACGACATCAAGCAGACCAAGGGCGTCGACGGAGTCATCGGCCTCGTCTACGGGTACGCCGCCACGCCGGGCATCAAGGACTACGACGAGCGGCCCACCGCCGAGCTGTCCATCGGCAGCTGCGCGACGCTGCGCGAACTCGCCCACGTCAAGACCTGCGCGGACGGCGACACCTTCGTCGTGCACAACGGCGAGCCCGAGCTGAACGAGTGGACCGACAAGGTGGCCCGCCCCGGCCACACCCTGGAGCTCAACCCCGACAGCTGGGGCGACTACCAGGGCAAGCGGCACGGCAAGCACGTCCCGTGGACGCTGCCCAAGTCGACGCGCACGCTGACGGCCCGGACGGACCCCATCGGGGGCCAGTTCAGCGGCATCTTCGCCACCACCGGCGCGATCGACGTCAGCCGGATCGACGACGCCCGCACCCAGGCCATGGTCCGCCTCGACCCGGACGTGCCGGACGCCGCCGAACACGTGCGCAACACCGCGGCCCGCATGGGACCGCAGGTCAGCGTGGCGACGATCCGCATGACGGAGAGCGACAAGCAGTACCGGGCGGTCCAGAAGGGGCTCCAGGCCGGGGCCATGGCCACGATGATGCTCATCGCCGCCTCCATGCTGGTGTCCATGCTGGAGCAGCTCCGCGAGCGCAAGCGGCTGCTCGCCGCGCTCACCGCGTTCGGTACGCGACGGGGCTCGATGGCCTGGTCGGTGCTGTGGCAGACGGCCGTGCCGGTGGTGCTCGGCCTCGTGGTGGCGGTGTCCGGCGGGCTGGCCCTCGGCACGGTGATGTGCCGCATGGTGGACCAGCCGGTCGCCGACTGGTGGGTCTTCCTGCCGCTCACCGGCGCGGGCGCGGCGCTGGTCGCCGTGGTGACCCTCCTGAGCCTGCCCCCGCTGTGGCGCATGATGCGCCCGGACGGCCTGCGCACGGAGTAGCCCCCCAAGCCGGTCCGGCTCCCCCGCCTCGCCCGCCCACCCCTGACCTGCCCGGTCGGGGTGGGCGGGCGCGTGGCAGGGAATCCGTCAGAGCACCCGCACCGGCAGCGCCCGCACCGCCTCCCGCAGGGCCCGCGCCAACTCCTCGTACTCAGCCGCGCGCGCGGCGCCCGCCCGCATGGCGAAGGCCACCCTGCGCGTGGGCGCCGGATCGGCGAAGTACCCGGTGAGCAGCTGGCTGCTGCGGCTGGTCTCCACCCGCACCGCCGTGCGCGGCAGCAGCGTCACCCCGAGCCCTCCGGCGACGAGCTGCACCAGGGTGGACAGACCGGCGGCGGTCGTCGTGACGGGCGCGTCGTCGCGTCCGGCCTCGCGGCAGATGTCCAGGGCCTGGTCCCGCAGGCAGTGCCCCTCGTCGAGCAGCAGCAGGTTCAGCTCGCGCAGCGCCTCGCGGGGGATGCCCTCGCGCCCGCCGAGCCAGTGGTCGAGCGGTGTGACCAGTACGAAGTCCTCGTCGAACAGGGGCAGTTCGACGACCCCGGGGACCCCCAGCGGCACGGCGAGCAGCAGCAGGTCGAGCCGCCCCGCGGACAGCCCCTCCAGCAGGGAGGACGTCTGCTCCTCGTGCACCTGGAGGTCGAGGTCCGGGTACTTCTCGTGGACGAGCGTGAGCACCGTCGGCAGCAGGTAGGGCGCCACCGTGGGGATCACCCCGAGCCGCAGCGCGCCGGTGAACGGCGCCTTCACGGCGTCGGCCTCCTCCAGGAGCGCCTCCACCTCGTCGAGCACCGCCTTGGCGCGCACCGCGAGCCGCTCCCCGGCCGGGGAGAGCAGCACCTTGCGGGTGGTCCGCTCCAGGAGCTGGACGCCCAGGGCCTCCTCCAGGGCCGAGACCGCCCCGGACAGCGCGGGCTGGCTCATCCCGATCGCCGCCGCGGCGTCCCGGAAGTGCAGATGGTCGGCGACGGCCGCGAACGCGCGGAGCTGCGCCAGGCTGGGCTGCTTGCCCCTATGTATGGCTCGCACTGATAGCCACCTCCGATCAACACGACCGAGTGTAGCTATTTCACTAATCAATGCGCTCTGTGCCACGATCGTCAGCAGTCCAACCCCGTGAGGCCCCTTACCGGGGCTTCCGAACGCTGCAAGGAGAGCGCGTGCTCACTGTCGGTGACAAGTTCCCCGAGTTCGACCTGACTGCCTGTGTCTCGCTGGAGAAGGGCAAGGAGTTCGAGCAGATCAACCACAAGACCTACGAGGGCAAGTGGAAGATCGTCTTCGCGTGGCCCAAGGACTTCACCTTCGTGTGCCCGACCGAGATCGCGGCCTTCGGCAAGCTGAACGACGAGTTCGCCGACCGTGACGCCCAGATCCTCGGCTTCTCCGGCGACTCCGAGTTCGTGCACCACGCCTGGCGCAAGGACCACGACGACCTGCGTGACCTGCCCTTCCCGATGCTGGCCGACTCCAAGCACGAGCTGATGCGCGCCCTCGGCATCGAGGGCGAGGACGGCTTCGCGCAGCGCGCCGTCTTCATCGTGGACCAGAACAACGAGATCCAGTTCACGATGGTGACCGCCGGTTCCGTCGGCCGTAACCCCAAGGAGGTCCTGCGGGTCCTCGACGCCCTCCAGACGGACGAGCTGTGCCCGTGCAACTGGAGCAAGGGCGACGAGACCCTGGACCCGGTCGCGCTCCTGGCCGGTGAGTGAGCATGGCCCTCGATGAGCTGAAGGCCGCGGTCCCGGACTACGCCAAGGACCTGAAGCTGAACCTGGGCTCGGTCATCGGCAACTCGGAGCTGCCCCAGCAGCAGCTGTGGGGCACGGTGCTCGCCTGCGCGATCGCCTCCCGCTCCCCGAAGGTGCTGCGCGAGCTGGAGCCCGAGGCGAAGGCGAACCTCTCCCCCGAGGCGTACACCGCGGCGAAGTCCGCGGCCGCCATCATGGCGATGAACAACGTCTTCTACCGCACGCGCCACCTGCTCTCCGACCCGGAGTACGGGACGATGCGCGCCGGTCTGCGGATGAACGTCATCGGCAACCCGGGCGTCGAGAAGGTCGACTTCGAGCTGTGGTCGCTCGCCGTCTCCGCCATCAACGGCTGCGGCATGTGCCTGGACTCGCACGAGCAGGTCCTCCGCAAGGCGGGCGTCGACCGCGACACCATCCAGGAAGCCTTCAAGATCGCCTCCGTCATCCAGGCGGTCGGCGTGACGCTGGACTCCGAGGACGTCCTCGCGTAACGCCTCCGTACACACAGTGGGCCGGAACCCTCGGGGTTCCGGCCCACTGCGTTGCGTACGGCGTACGGGGTCACTGGCGCGACGGCTCCGTCGGGGCGACGTCCACCGCCGTGGCCCCCCGGGGCTGGGGCGCCTGCTTCAGCGCGATCTCGCGGGAGTACGCCCGGAGATAACCCACCACCGTGTTGGTCACCGCGACCAGCGGCACCGCCACCACGGCGCCGCCGATGCCCGCGACCATGCCGCCCGCCGCGACGGACAGCACCACCGCCAGCGGGTGCACCCGCACCGCCCGGCCGAGGATGAACGGCTGGAGGATGTGCCCCTCGATCTGCTGCACCGCGAGCACCACGACCAGCGACATCACGGCCGTGAACACGCCCTGCGTGACGAGCGCGACGACCACCGCGAGCGCCCCGGAGATCACCGCGCCCACCAGCGGGATGAACGCGAACAGGAAGATGAACACGGCCAGCGGCACGGCCATGGGCACGCCCAGGAAGTAGATGCCGAGGCCGATGAAGACGGCGTCGATGAGGGCCACTATCACCGTGCCCCGCACATACGCGGTGAGCGTCTTCCACGCCCGCGGCCCCGCGCCCGCGACGCCCGGCCGCGCGGCGGCGGGCACCAGCTTGAGGAACCACTGCCAGATGCGCGGGCCGTCGTAGAGCAGGAAGAGCGTGGAGAACACCGCGAGCAGGATGCCGGTGAGGGCCTCCATGATGACGGTGACGCCTTCGAGGCTGGCGGAGGTGATCTCCTCGGAGTTGGCGCCGACGGCTTCGCGCAGGCTCTTCGCGATGTCGTTGATCTGGTCCTCGGTGACGTGGAAGGGGCTGTTGAGCAGCCACTTGCGCAGGTCCTCGATGCCGTCCTGGATCTGGTTGGAGAGCGTGTCGACGTTCTCCATGACCTGCCAGACCACGAACCAGCCCACCAGGCCCATGATCACGAAGCCGAGGACGGCGGTGACCATCGTGGCGAGCCCGCGCGGCAGCCCGAGCCGGGTCAGCCGGGCCACGGTCGGCTGGAGCAGCGCGGTGATCAGCAGCGCGGCGACGAACGCGAACACCACGAGCTGGACCGCGCTGATGACCTTCATCAGGACCCAGACGGTGCCCGCGAGGACCAGCAGCCGCCAGCCGACCTCGGCCGCGACGCGCACCCCCCAGGGCACCGTGGCGACCGGGTCGGGCCGGGCGGCTATCGCGGGCGCGTACGTGGGCGGGGCGGGCACCTGGTCGGTGACGGCGGCTCCGGAGCCGCCGTCGGCGGCGTCGTCCACCGGGTCGTCGAAGTCGCCGCGCGCCTCCGCGGCGTGCCGCACCATGTCGGCGTAACGCTTCCGCAGGGAGAGCTTGGGCCCCGGCTGCGGCTCGTCGGACGCCCCGGGGGCGGGCGGCTCGGCCCCGGCGGCACGGTCGTCCCCCCGCGTGCCGGAGCCCTCAGGCACCGGGCCCTCACCGACCGCCTCCTGCGCGCGCTCGGCGCCGGGCGGTTCACCTGAGGGCGCCGTGGGTTCCGGGGAAGCCGCGGCTGCCCCGGGGCTCCCGGCGCCTTCGGGCGACCGGGAGCCGCTTGTGCCCGAGAGCCGCTCGCCGATCCTCGTCAGGCCGGCGCCGACCCGTCCGCGCCACCCTGGTACTCGCGACATGACCGTCCTCTTCCCCGTCTTTCCCCACCTGGTTCCCGGAGCGTTCGGACCGACCGTACACGGGTGCGGCCCCTCACCGGAGGACGGTGAGGGGCCGTGGGATGGTTGAGAGCGCGCGGCTCAGTACCAGTTGTTCGCCTGCCAGAACGACCAGGCGCCGCACGGGCTGCCGTAGCGGTCGTTCATGTAGTTCAGGCCCCACTTGATCTGCGTGGCCGGGTTGGTGCGCCAGTCGGCACCGGCCGAGGACATCTTGGAGCCGGGGAGCGCCTGGACGAGGCCGTAGGCACCGGAGGAGGCGTTGGTGGCGCGGTAGTTCCAGCCGGACTCGTGGCTCACGATGTTGCTGAAGCACTGGAACTGGCCCGAGGGGACCATCTGCCGGGCCATCGACTGCACCTGGGAGACCGAGTACGAGCCCTGGGGGGCGAAGCTGCCCGCGTCGCGCGTGGAGGAGCGGCTGGCCTTGTTCTCCAGCTTCTCCCGCTCTTCGGCCTTCTTCTTCGCCTCCTCGGCCTTCTTCTTGGCCTCGGCCGCGTCCTTCTTGGCCTGCTCCGCGGCCTGCTGCTTGGCCACGGCCGCCTTGGCCGCCTGGACGCGGGCGGCCTCCGCCGCGGACTTCTTCGCGGCCGTGTCGGCGGCCATCGCCTGCGCGTCGGCCTGCTGCGCCACGGAGGTGGTCTGCACCTGGGCCTGCTGGCCCGCGGGTATGTCTGCGAGGAGAGTCGCGTCGCTCGCCGTCGCCTCGAGGTCGTTCGACTTCGAGGACTGGGTGTCGCCCGAGGCGACGCCCACGACGGCGCCGACGGTGGTGACCGCGGTGGCCGAAGCCACGGCGAATCCCCGGACCGAAATCCGGCTCACACGGTTTCCTTCCAGCATCGCCCGCATAGGTGACCCCGCGGACGCAATCGTGCCCCTGACGCTGGCCTCCGCTTGCTGCTCGGTCACGGGAGGCACGGGCCCGGTCGACAACTCCCGTGGCGGGAGCGCCGCGTGGTGCTCGGGCGGCATACGGCGGCCACTATGAAGTTCTGTTGTTCCGTACCGCTGGGGGTACAGGAGTGCCGTATGCGGGGCCTGACAGGACCCAGACTCTGCCGTAGCCAGACGCCGCGAGGCAATTCCGAGTTACGTGTGAAAGCTCACACCTCGTTTGTCCCAGGAGTTTTACGGAAAGGCAGACGCGGCGGGCGGCCGTCCCAGTAGGCTCGCTCGCTTCACCGGTCGCGGCCAAGCGCCGCCGCCCCACGGGCGATTGACCGCACCTCAGCCTCGACGCACAAGAATCCCCCGTTCCGTACGACTTCGTACGGAACGGGGATTCCGTCACTTCGGACGAACCCGGCGACTCCGGCGAGGTCCGGTGACTCCGGCGCCTCCGGCGAGGTCCGGCGTGGCCCGGCGAGGAGCGTCAGAGCTGGACGTCCTCCAGCATCTCCGTCACCAGCGCCGCGATCTGCGACCGCTCCGAGCGCGTCAGCGTCACATGGGCGAACAGCGGATGGCCCTTCAGCTTCTCGATGACGGCGACCACTCCGTCGTACCGCCCCACCCGCAGGTTGTCGCGCTGGGCGACGTCGTGGGTGAGGACGACGCGGGAGTTCGCGCCGATGCGGGACAGGACCGTCAGCAGAACGTTTCGCTCAAGGGACTGCGCCTCGTCCACGATCACGAACGCGTCGTGCAGGGAGCGGCCGCGGATGTGCGTGAGCGGCAGGACCTCCAGCATGCCGCGCGCGGAGACCTCCTCGATGACCTCCTTGCCCGCGACCGAGCCGAGCGTGTCGAAGACGGCCTGCGCCCAGGGGCCCATCTTCTCGGCCTCGGTGCCGGGCAGATAGCCCAGCTCCTGCCCGCCCACCGCGTACAGCGGCCGGAAGACCATCACCTTCTGGTGCTGCCTGCGCTCCAGGACGGCCTCCAGGCCCGCGCACAGCGCGAGCGCGGACTTGCCGGTGCCCGCGCGCCCGCCCATCGACACGATGCCGACGTCCGGGTCGAGCAGCAGGTCGAGCGCGATGCGCTGCTCGGCGCTGCGGCCCTTGATGCCGAAGGCCTCGCGGTCGCCGCGGACGAGCCGGACGTTGCCCTCGGCCGTGATCCGGCCCAGCGCCTTGCCGCGCTCGGACTGGATGGTCAGACCCGTGTGCACGGGCAGCTCGGCGACCTCGGGCACGTACAGCGTCTCCTCCTCGAACAGGAGGTCGACCTGCTCGCCCGAGAGGGTCAGCTCGGACATCCCCGTCCAGCCGGAGGAGTCCGTGATGGCCAGCTCCGCGCGGTACTCCTCGGCGAGGAGGCCGACGGAGGACGCCTTGATCCGCAGCGGCAGGTCCTTCGAGACGACCGTGACGTCGTACCCCTCCGCCTGGAGGTTGCGGGCGACCGCGAGGATGCGGGAGTCGTTGTCCCCCAGGCGGTAACCGGCGGGGAGCACGCCGGGGTCGGAGTGGTTGAGCTCGACGCGCAGCGTGCCGCCGAGGCCGCCGATCGGGATGGGCGCGTCGAGGCGGCCGTACCGGATCCGGCAGTCGTCGAGCAGGCGCAGGGCCGCCCGGGCGAAGTAACCGAGCTCTGGATGGTGCCTCTTGGCCTCCAGCTCCGTCACGACGACGATCGGCAGCACCACTTCGTGCTCGTCGAAGCGCGAAAGCGCGTTCGGGTCGGCGAGCAGGACGCTGGTGTCGAGTACGTAGGTGCGCCGGCCTTGCTGGCGCTTTGTGCTGGTCACCACGGAAGGACGTACCCCCTCGGATGAGGTCGGGGAGCGACGGAGGGAACTGGGCCGGTCTGCGGCCACCCTGCGCGGGCCGAGCACCGGCCCTCCGTGTCGTCCGCGCGTGGCGCGCGGTCGTCCTTGCGCAAAGGGCCTCCCGGGCGGACGGCCCCGTGCCGTCCGCTGACATACGGCGTCCGTGAATCGGACGCCGACCTGGAAGGCTTATTCCCTCGAACAAGCGCCGCCATGCCAGGGCATATGACGGCGCGTTCGTTAACTCCTGGTTACCGGGGCCCCGCCCCCGGGTGGGCCGGGTACGGGCCCGTCAGCCGCCGTAGCGGCGGTGGCGCGCGGCGTAGTCGCGCAGCGCGCGCAGGAAGTCCACCTTCCGGAAGGCGGGCCAGAAGACCTCGCAGAAGTAGTACTCGGAGTGCGCGGACTGCCAGAGCATGAAGCCGGACAGGCGCTGCTCGCCGCTCGTGCGGATCACCAGGTCGGGGTCGGGCTGGCCGCTGGTGTAGAGGTGCTTGGAGATCTGCTCGATGTCGACGCTGTCGGCGATGTCCTCGATGGAGGTGCCGCGCTCGGCGTGGTCGAGCAGCAGGGAGCGGACGGCGTCGGCGATCTCCTGGCGGCCGCCGTAGCCGACGGCGACGTTCACGAGTATGCCCTCGTGGGTGTACGTCGCCTGCTCGGCCTCCTTCAGGACGCGCTGCGTGGAGCCGGGGAGCAGGTCGAGGGTGCCGACGTGGTGCACCCGCCAGCGGCCGTCGGCGGCGAGGCTGCGCACGGTCTCCTCGATGATGCCGACGAGCGGGACCAGCTCCTCGTCGGGGCGGTCGAGGTTGTCCGTGGACAGCATCCACAGCGTGACGACCTCGACGTCGGTCTCGGCGCACCAGCCGAGGAATTCCTCGATCTTGTACGCGCCCGCCTGGTGGCCCTGGGCGGTGGTGCCGCCGGAGGCCTTCGCCCAGCGGCGGTTGCCGTCGAGGATGACGCCGATGTGCTTGGGCACCTGGTCGTGGTCGAGGCGGCCTTCCACCCGGCGTGCGTAAAGTCCGTACACCAGGTCGCGCAGCTTCACGTGATGTCAGCCCCTCCGTGCAGACGGCAGTCCCCGAAGCCGAAAGAGTACCGCTGTGCGGGGGCCTCCCGGCCCCGGGTGCCGGGCCCGGGGGCGCTTTCGGCGCGGCCCCGTGGCCCGCCGTGCGCCCCGTGTCCGGCTTGCGCCCCGGCGTCCGCCGGGCGGGCTTTGCACTCGCTTCGCCCCGCCTGTCCCCCTGTACCCAGCGGGCGCTCGCTGAAGTAGCTTCGCTCCCATGAACGACGAGACTTCCGCGTACCTCGCCGCCCAGGACCGCTACGACTCGATGGAGTACCGCCGCTGCGGGCGCAGCGGGCTCAAGCTGCCCGCCGTCTCCCTCGGCCTGTGGCACAACTTCGGCGACGACCGCACCCTGGACTCCCAGCGGGCGATCCTGCGCCGCGCCTTCGACCTCGGCGTCACCCACTTCGACCTGGCGAACAACTACGGCCCGCCGCCCGGCAGCGCCGAGCTGAACTTCGGCAAGCTCTTCGCGCAGGACTTCGCCCGCTACCGGGACGAGCTGGTCATCTCGACCAAGGCGGGCTATCTGATGCACCCGGGCCCGTACGGCGAGTGGGGCTCGCGCAAGTACCTGCTCTCGTCGCTCGACGCCTCGCTGAAGCGGATGGGCCTGGAGTACGTCGACGTCTTCTACTCGCACCGCTTCGACCCGGACACCCCGCTGGAGGAGACCATGGGCGCGCTCGCGTCCGCGGTCCAGCAGGGCAAGGCGCTGTACGTGGGCGTCTCCTCGTACACCAGCGAGCAGACCGCCGAGGCGGCGCGCCTGCTGCGCGAGATGGGCGTGCGCCCGCTGATCCACCAGCCGTCGTACTCGATGATCAACCGGTGGACGGAGGAGGACGGCCTGCTCGACACGCTGGAGGCGGAGGGCATGGGCTGCATCTCCTTCGTGCCGCTCGCGCAGGGCCTGCTCACGAACAAGTACCTGAAGGGCATCCCGGAGGGTTCGCGCGCCACCCAGGGCAAGTCGCTCGACCCGGACCTGCTCAGCGACGAGGTGGTGCGCCGCCTGAATGGCCTGAACGACATCGCCGCCCGGCGCGGGCAGTCGCTCGCGCAACTGGCGCTGAACTGGGTGCTCAGGGACGAGCGGATGACGTCGGCCCTGATCGGCGCCTCCAGCGTGCGCCAGGTGGAGGAGAACGTGGCGGCGCTCTCGGGCCCGAAGCTCACGGAGGAGGAGCTGGCGGAGATCGACACGTTCGCGGTGTCGACGCCGGGGACCAACATCTGGGCTGGTCGGGGCTGACGCCGTCCCGGGGGCGGGGGCCCGGCCGGGTCCCCCGCCTGGGCGGCGTCCGCCCGGGTGGTGGCGGGGGCCGCGCGGGGCCGCGCGGGGCCGCGCGGGGCCGGACGGGAGGTGCGGGGCCCGCACCGGCATCACCGGGCGCACGGAGCCTCAGGGGCCCGTCCGTGCACAAAAGAAAACGGGCCGGTCCGTGGGGGGAGACGGACCGGCCCGAGGGGGGGTTTCCACCATAACCCTTCGTAAGTGCTTCGCGGTGCATCGGCGTGCCACAACTACGCTCCGGAATCGCCCGGCGACTGCCTGAGCCCGCTGTCCCACTGGATTTCGGCCCCGGCGGCAGGATCCGGCCGCCGAAGGCCGTCCCCTGACGGGTGATGCGCGTGAGGGGCGCGCGTTTGACGGCGACGGCGCTAGCGTCGCGCGCATGGCGATGCTCGTGGTGCCGGGGCCGGGGCCGGGCGCCGCTGTGCGCGTCCCCCTGGAGATCGCGGACTCCCCCGGCGCGCGGCGGCGCGGGCTGCTCGGCCGGGACGGCGTGACGGGCGCGCTGCTGCTGCCCCGCACGAGGAGCGTGCACACCGTGGGGATGCGCTTCGCCCTGGACGTGGCCTACCTGGACCGGGAGTCGCGGGTCCTGGCGGTGCGGACGATGCGGCCGGGCCGGGTCGGGCTGCCGCGGCTTCGGGCCCGGCAGGTCCTGGAGGCGGAGGCGGGGGCCATGGCGGGGTGGGGGGTGCGGGTGGGCGCCCGGCTCGGGGTGGTGGGCGCCGTGCGGGGTGGCACGTAGGGCGCGGGAGCGAGGTGCGGGGCCACGGGGGCCGCGTGCGGGGTGCCGGGGCGGCGCTTGGGTGTGCGAGGGGGCGCGCGGGCGCGGGCGTGCGGGGCACAAGCCACGCGAGGGAACACGGGGGGACACGTGGGAACGTGGGGGAACGCGGGGAACGCGGGGGAGAGGACGCACAGGGCCGCGCAGCCCCCTCCACTGCGCGGCACCGCCCGCGCAGCTTTGCTGACGCGAATTAGCGTTGGTCTGAACTTACGCCAGAGCGGTGGCCGAATCGAGCCCTGTGCACGAACAATCGATAACAATGCGGAATCGAAGGCCCCGTCGGCCCGGAATTGCCCGAATTACCCTTCCCCGTACGGGCCTTCACCCGCGTACGGAGCTTCACGCCCGCCGTACGGGACTCCCGCTTCCCCGTACGGGGTTTCGGGCGCGGCCCGAGGTGTCAGGCGCCGTGCTGGGCCGCGGCGGCGGCCTCGGCCTTGGCCGCCTGGACCGCCACGAGGTGCTCCATGTTCCGGTCGCCCCACAGGCCGAGCGGCTCCAGGGCCTTGTTCAGGGACTGGCCGAGGTCGGTCAGCGAGTACTCGACCTTGGGCGGCACCTCGCGGTAGACCTCGCGGTGCACGATGCCGTCCGTCTCCATCTCGCGGAGCTGCTGGATCAGCATCTTCTCGCTGACGCCCGGCACGTGCCGCCGCAGCTCGCCGAAGCGCAGCGTGCCGCCCGCGTACAGCGCCCACAGGATCATCGGCTTCCACTTGCCGCCGACGACGTCGACGGCCGCGTCCAGACCGCAGACGTACGGCCCCTTGCCCTTCGCCATGCCCACTCCCTCGTCCGTGCCCCTGGCCCACGCGCGCGGCTCACATACCGAAGCGACAGTACCGCCCAGCAGCGGACTACCGCTTGCGCGCGTCGAAGAGGTGGCGGGTGCTGTGGGCCACGAACGGGCCCTCGGCGCGGATCCGCTCGTGCAGCTCGCGCAGCCGGTCCCGGTAGGCGTCGACGGTGAAGCCCGGCACCATCCACACCACCTTCCGCAGGAAGTGGACGACGGCGCCGACGTCGTGGAACTCCATCCGCAGCCGCTCGGCGCGCAGCGACACCACGTCGAGCCCGGCGGCCTCGGCGGCGGCCCGCTCCGCCTCGGGGTCGCGCGCGGCGCGGACCTCCGCGGGCTGCTCCCCCAGGAAGTACTCCACCAGCTCGAAGACGCTGCCCGGCCCCACGTGCTGGGCGAAGTACGTCCCGCCGGGCCGCAGCACCCGCGCGATCTCGTCGAAGTGCGGGGTCACCGGGTGCCGACTGGTGACGAGGTCGAACGCGCCGTCCGCGAACGGCAGCGGGGCGTCCTCCGCCGCGGCCACGACCACGGCGCCGCGCGGGTGCAGCAGCGCCGTCGCCCTGGCCACGTTCGGCGGCCAACCCTCCGTGGCGACGGCCACCGGCGGCAGCGCGGGCGCGGACGCAAGGACCTCGCCGCCGCCCGTCTGGACGTCCAGCGACGCCTCGGCCCGCCCGAGCCGCTCCCCCATGGCCCGCGCGTACCCCCAGGACGGCCGCGCCTCGGTGGCCCGGCCCTCGAACCAGGAGAAGTCCCAGCCCTCGGTGGGGGCGGCCGCGGCTTCGGCGACGAGTTCATCGAACGTGCGCATGCGTGGATCGTACGGAGCCGGACCCGCCCCTGCCTCTCCTTATACGGCGGGGCGCCCTCACGCGGCGGGGCGTCCCTACGCGGCGGGGCGCGCCCTGAGGTGCCGGGTCAGCGCGTGCAGCCCGGCCCAGGCGGAGGCGTCGGTTCCGTCGCCGAGGGCGTAGTGGAGGGCCGGGGCGCCGCCGGGGCCGAGCGGGACGGGGCGGTGCGGCAGCGGCGGGCGGCTCGCGTGGGCGCGGCCGACGGCGGCCACGTCCGCGGGGCCCAGGGTGAAGGAGACGGGCACGGGCGGGAGTTCGAAGCGGGCGGGGGCCGTGAGGTCGCGGCGGGCCCGGCGCAGGGTGACGAACATGCTGTCCAGGCCGTGCTCGGCGACCAGCGCCTCCGCGAGCGGCACCACGGCGTCCAGCGGCGGGGTCTCGTCGGGGCCGTGGCCCAGGGTGAGCGTGACGTCCTCGCTGACGCCGGACTCCGTGCGCGTGACGCGCAGGGTGGCCAGCGCGGGCCGCTCGGGGTGCCCGACGGCGAGCAGGTGGCTGGGCGCGGGGGCGCGGTCGCGGGCGAGGGCGGTCAACTGCCGGGGCGACCAGGGCAGGTTGATGGGCTCGGCGGTGCCCCAGCCGACGGGGGCGGCGCCGGTGAGCTGCTGCCAGGCGGCGGCCAGGGAGCGGCCGAGCAGGAGGTCGGCGGCGGGGGCGTGGCGGGTGCGGAAGGAGACGCTGAGCTGCCGCTCGTCGGCGGGCCCCGACGGGGTGAAGGCCGCCGCGAGGGCGGCCTCGCCGTCCTGGTCGAGGGCGGGTGCGAAGGTGCCGTCCCGCCAGCGCAGCACGGCGCCGCTCAGCCCGTCGTAGTAGCCGCAGTCGGGGTCCTGGACCACCCAGCGGTTGGGCGGCCCGGTCAGGGCAGTGCGCAGCGGCAGGCTCAGGCGGGTGCCCGGCGGTGTGACGAGGTGCAGGGCGCGGCCGGAGGTGACGGTGGCGCGCAGCACGTCGGAGAGCCACGCGGTCAGGGCGAGCACGGGCCGGTCGGCGATGACGACGGCGGTGGACTCGGTGAGGACGTCGACGGCGGGCAGGGCGCCGTCGGGCGCCGGGCGCGCGGCGACATCGCCCCGGGCGCCCCCGGACTCCCCCTCGCTCCCGGCGTCCCCCGCGTCCCCGGCGGTCTCGACGACCCCCACCCCACCGGCCCCCCGCGGCCACGTCGTCCCCCCGAGGAGCAGCGTCAGGCGGCCGCAGAACGACCCGGCGAGCGCCTCCGCCTCGGGGACGGCGGTCGACGCGCGGGCCTCCGTCCACCAGAACGGCACGGCGGGCGCCGGGACGTCGGCGCCGAGGAGGCGCTGCGCCTCGCCCGGGGTGTGCACGATGACCGGGGCCTCGACCGAGACGAGGGGGCGCCCCGCGGGGGTGCACAGCTGGATGACCGCGCCGTCGGCGGCACTGGTCACGCCGAGGTCGGGGCCGCCCGCGTACAGGCCCGCGACCAGGGCCGCCGGGTCGGGCATCGCGGGGGTGAGGGCGATGACGTCCTTGGTCACGGCGCCTGGGTCCCTTCGGCGGGGTCGGCGGAGTCGGCGGGCTCGGCGGCGAGGGCGGTCTGGATCAACTGGTGGCGGCGGCCCCGGCGCACGAGGGTGCCGCGGCCCGGAGGCCGCGGGGTGGCGTACAGGCCGGGGAAGAGCTGCCCCTCGTCGCGGTCGCCGGACATCAGCAGGGTGGTGGTGCCGCTCTCGCGCAGCGCGGTGAGGAACGGCTCGTACAGGGCGCGGGACGCCCCGGCGACGCGGCGGGCGACGACGAAGTGCAGCCCGATGTCCTGCGCGGAGGAGACGTACGGCAGGAAGGGCGCCAGCGGCTGCTGGCCCGCGGTGGTGAGGATGTCGTAGTCGTCGACGAGGATGACGATACGGGGGCCGGTGAAGGCGGGCTCGCCGGTGTCGGGGGCGTCGGGGTCGGCGGTCTCCGGAAGGCGCTTCTCCAGTTCGCCCGCGATGCCGGTGGCGAGGGCGGTGGCCAGCTTGGCGTTGTGGGCGTAGCCGCCGCGGTAGGGCTCGGGGATGTGGCCGCGCAGGCCCCTGCGGGGGTCGAAGACGCCGAAGACCAGCTCCTTGTCGCCGTACCGCGCGACGAGCTGCCGGGCGACCAGCCTGACCAGGTTGGTCTTGCCGCACTCGCTGTCGCCGAGGACCAGCAGGTGCTGGTCGCGGTCGAACAGGTCGAGGCGGACCGGGCCGAGGGTGTCCTGCTCGACGCCGATCGGCACCAGGTCCGGCTCGGCGGCGGGCGAGGGCAGCTTCGCGGCGGGCAGGTTCAGCGGCAGCACCCGGACGGGGGCGGCGGGTTCGCCGTGCCAGGTCGCGGCGACCGTGCGGGCCGCGTCCTCCAGGGCGGTGCCGAGGTCGCCGGTGGCGGTGGCGCCGTCGGTGCGGGGCAGGGCGGTCTGCGCGAACAGCTTGCCGTCGGTGAGGGCCCGGCCGGGGGTGCCCGCCGTGACGGTCTCGGCGAGCTTGCGGTCCACCGTGGAGTCGGTGGGATCGTTCAGGCGCAGCTCGACGCGCGTGCCGAACATCGACTGGGTGGCGATGCGCACGTCGTTCCAGCGCAGCATGCCCGCGACGACGTGGACGCCGTAGCCGCCGCCCCGCTTGAGCAGGTCGGCGACGGCGTCGTCGAGGTCGTCGAACTCCTCGCGCAGCGCGCCGAAGCCGTCCACGAGCAGGACCAGGTCGGTGGAGCCGAGCTCCGGCAGGCCGCCCTGGGCGCGCAGCTGCCGCAGGTGGTCCAGGGAGTCGATGCCGTGCGCGCGGTACAGCTCCTCGCGCAGGGCGAGCTGGGCGGTCATCTCGGCGACCGTGCGGGCGAGGCGTTCGCGGTCGGCGCGGGAGGCGACGCCGCCGACGTGCGGCAGGCCCGCGAGCGCGCCGAGGCCGCCGCCGACCAGGTCGAGTCCGTACACGGCGACGTCGTACGGGGTGTGGGTGAGCGCCAGGGACAGGGCGAGGGTGCGCAGCAGCGTGGTCTTGCCGGACTGCGGGCCGCCGATGACGGCGACGTGCCCGCCCGCCACGTTCAGGTCGAGGGTCCACTGGCCCTGCCACTGCCTGGCGGGGTCGTCGAGGACGCCGAGCGGCACGCGCAACCGGCCCTCGGCACCGGCGAAGCGCAGTCCGCGCTCGGAGACGGTCAGCGGCCCGGCCGCGCTGGTGAGGGCGATGGCGTCGGGCAGCGGCGGCAGCCAGATGCGGCGCACCGGCGGGGCGGCGGTGGCGAGCTGCTCGACCATGGTGGACAGGACGGTGGGGCCGGTCTCCCGCTCGCGCGGGCCGCCCTCGTCGGCGGCCGGACGGGGGCCGGGCGCGAGCGCGGGGAAGGCGGGGTAGGGCCAGGCGCGCGGCCGGTCGTCGGCGTCCGGCAGGGCCCGGCCGCGCCAGGCCCCGGAGACGTATCCGGCCTTGAAGCGGACGTACGTCGAGGTGTCCACCTTCAGGTAGCCGAAGCCCGGCAGCGGCGGCAGCTGGAAGGCGTCGACGGTGTCGAGGACGGTCCGCGACTCGTCGGCGGAGAAGGTGCGCAGGCCGAGCCGGTACGACAGGTATGTCTCCAGGCCGCGCAGCTTGCCGCCCTCGACGCGCTGGCTGGACAGCAGCAGGTGCACGCCGATGGACCGGCCGATCCGCCCGATGGACAGGAACAGGTCGATGAAGTCGGGTTTGGCGGTGATGAGTTCGCCGAACTCGTCGATGACGACGAACAGGTGCGGCAGCGGCTCCAGGCCCCGGCCCGGCTCCTTGGCGCGCAGCGCGGCGTAGTGCCCGACGTCGGCGACGTTCCCCGCGTCCTTCAGGACCTGCTGGCGGCGGGTGATCTCCCCGGCGAGGCTGGTGTGGACGCGCTCGACGAGGTCGGCCTGGTTCTCCAGGTTGGTGATGACGCCCGCGACGTGCGGCAGGCCGGTGAAGGGCGCGAAGGTCGCGCCGCCCTTGTAGTCGACGAGGACCATCGCCAGGTCGTCGGGCGGGTGCGTGGCGGTGAGCGCCAGGACCAGGGTGCGCAGGAGTTCGCTCTTGCCGGAGCCGGTGGCGCCCACGCACAGGCCGTGCGGGCCCATGCCCAGCTCGGCGGACTCCTTCAGGTCGAGCAGCACCGGCTCGTGCCGGTCGTCCACGCCGATGGGCACGCGCAGGGCGTCGCGCTCGCCGCGCGGCGCCCACAGCCGCGTCAGGTCCAGCGCGGCCGGGTCGTCGACGCCGAGCAGCGCGGGGAAGTCGACGGGGCCGGAGACCGGGGTGCCCTCGGCGGCGGACTCGGGGGACAGCCGCAGCGGCGCGAGGAGGCGGGCGAGGCCTTCGGCGCCGGGGACGGTGACGGTGTCGGCGAGGCCGTGGGCGCAGGCGGGGGCGGTGACCGTGCCCGCGGGGCCCGGGGTGCCGGGGGCCGGGCGCAGGTCCTCGACGGTGATCCGCTCGCCGTCGACCGTGACGCGGACGCTGACCTCGTCCGGCTCGTGGATCCGCTCGGCCAGCAGGTGCAGCACGGTGACGCCCATGTCCGCGAGCGAGACGGCGGTGTCGGGGCGCGGCAGCTCCGCCGCCGTGTCGCCGTGCACATCGCTGATGACCAGCATCCGGTCCGTCATCAGCAGCGCCCGCCGGTCGGCGAGCCCGCGCCGCACCTCGGCGGCGTACGAGGCGCGGCGCCGCAGGTCGGCGGCGCACAGCCGGGCCAGCTGGGCGAGGTCGGGCGCGATGCGGCGGGCGGCGACGGGCTCGCCGTACGCGGCGTCCCCGTCGGGCGCGTCGGTGGCGTCGCGGCCGCTGAGGGCGTGCGGCAGCCACTTGACCCACTCCCAGGCGTCCAGCCGCTCCCCCGGCACGCCGAGCGCGATCGCCACGTCGTCCGGGGCGTGCGTGACGGCGGTCTGGACGAGCAGTGCCCGCGCGACGGTGAGGACGCCCTCCCGGTCGCCGACGACGCTGACGTTGCCCGCCCGGTCCAGCGGCACGGTCAGCGGGAAGTCCGGTGCCGTGGTGAACCGGGCCTGGAGCGCGCGGGCCTCGTTCAGCATGAACGGGTCGGGCGGGGTGAGCACCCCGCTCCCGCCGTGCTGCCCGATCACGACGTCCTGGACGGGTACGTCGCCGGTGCCGACGCGCACGGCGAGGAAGTCGGCGTCGGCGCGGCGCCGCTCCCACAGCCGGGCCGGGTCGCGCGCCAGGTCGTACAGCGCCTCGGGCGGCGGGTTCAGCAGCCGGGCCGCCTGCCGTGACTCCCGCTCCCGGCGCCCGAGTTCGTGGCGCTGCTCCTCCACGTACTCCAGGTACCGCTCGCGCTGCGTGCGCCGGGTGCGCTGGGCCTTGCCGCGCTGCGACAGGAACAGGGCGACCGCGCCGAGCAGCGCGAACACCAGCACGACCGCGCCGAGCGCCGCGAACTGGCTGGAGCGGATCACGGTCATCATCACCACCGAGCCCATGACGCCCGCCATGGGCAGCAGCGCGGTGGCGGCGTTGCCGAGCTTGCCCTCGGGCAGGTTCGGCGGCGGCTCGATGGTGTGCGGGGCGGGCTCGGCCGGGGGGCGGGTGGAGCGGGCCGGGCGGTGGACGAGGCGGTGGGTCACGGGGGTCACCTGACCTTGGCGGCGCGGTGCATGGCCTCGGCGGCGAGCCGGGTGGCCGCCTGCCGGGTCGCGGCGGCGAGGCGGGCGGGGTCGACGGCGCCGCCCCCGGCGAGGTGCCGGTCGTACGGCACGGGCACGACGGTGGCCCCGGTCTCCCGCAGGTGCCCGGCGGCGGCCTTCGCGTCGAGGGTCATGTCGGGCGCGGGGGCGGTGAGGGCGACGACGGTGGTGGCGAGCGCCGAGTGCGGCAGCTGCCCCAGCCAGTCCAGGACGAGCCGGGTCCCGCCCACGCCCTCGGGCGTCATCGGGGCGACGACCACGCGGGCGTGCGCGGTGTCCATGGCGGTCCGCGCGACGTCGCCCGGGAGCGTCTCGCAGTCGACGACGGTCACCGCGAAGTAGCGGCGCAGCGCGAGCGTGACGGTGCGGTACGTCGCCACGTCCAGGGGCGCGCCGACCCGGCCCCGGCTGGCGGGCAGCAGCCAGCCGCCGTCGCTGACCGGCACCAGGTAGCCCGTGACGTCGGTCAGCCGCATGGCGGGCGTGAGGATCCGGGCGAGGTCGCCGCAGGCCCAGCGCACCGACTCCGCCCCCATCCGCACCGGCAGCGTCCCGAGCGCGGCGTCCGCCTCCAGGGCGAGCACCGGGTCGTGCCGGTAGTGCGTGAACGCCCGGCTGAGCAGCGTGGCGACGGTCGTCTTGCCGACGCCGCCGCGGATGGAGGTCACGGCGACGACCCTGCCGGTGGTGACCGGCCGCTGGATCTCCTGCGCGGTACGCGCCTCCTCGGCGACCTCCCGCGCGGCGGACGCCGTCAGCCCGCGCAGCGTGCGGCCCGCGCGCCACAGGGCGGAGTCGCCGTGCTGGGGGCGGCCCTGGGCGAGGGCGAGGCGGGGGTCGAGGGTGGGGGCGGGGTGGGGGGTGGGGGGCGCGGGGAGGCGCGGGGTGGAGGGGGCGGGTGGTCGCGGCTGGGGGGTGGGCGGCTGTGTCGTACGGGGCACGGGGGTGCCCGTGGGGGGATCGGTACGGGGGCCGTCCGCGTCGGGGTGCGGGCTGGTACCCGTACGGGAAGCGGCGGGGCTGGCGGAACCGGCGGAGCTGGCAGAACCCACGGAGCTGGCGGAACCGGCGGGGCTGGCAGAACCGGCGGAGCTGGCGGAACTCGCAGAACCTGCCGAACCCGCTGAACCCGCTGAACCCGTCCCGGTGCGAAGGCCGCCGCTCAGGTCCCGCAGCACGTCGCGCTGCCAGTCCTGCCCGCGCCCATGCCCGGGTGCGGGCCGGGGCCCGGGCGTCGGCCCCCACCCCTGGAGCCCCTCGCGCCGGTCCTCGGACCGGCCCTCGCGCCCGTCGCCGTCAGCGGCCATGTCGCTTCCCTCCCGCCGTCACGCGAAGGTGTCGAGGAGACGTCCGTACACGCCGAACACGCCGAGCAGCAGCGGGGCGAGGGCGATCACGCCGACCGACTCCAGCAGGTCGCCGACGCGCCGCAGCCGTACCCTCACGTGTTCGGCGGGCCGGACGGCGAGGACGAGCAGCGGCGCGAGGGCGAGCGCGGCGAGCAGCGCGAGCGGCCCGGCGGCACCGGCGTGGCCGAGCCACACCCAGGCGAGCCGCACGGCCACGACGCCCGCGGCGAGCAGCAGGGCGACCACCTCCGCGACCAGCGGGTAAGCGCGCGCCCGCAGGGCGAGCACCAGCGCGGTGACCACGGCGAGCAGCACCGACCACGTCGACACCTCGGCGAGCAGCAGCGCGCCCGCGACGGCGGCGGACGCGGCGAGGACGAGGCTCGCGAGGGCGAGGCCGCGGTGCGTGGCCGCGAGGGCGACGCCGACCCGGTACCGGCTGACCGAGGCTCCGGCGGAGCGGCGGTCGTCGAGCGCGGAGAGACCGGAGGCCATCAGGGCGAGCCGCGGCAGCACGCCCAGGGTGACCACGGAGAGGACGGCGAGGACGGCACCGACGCGGGGCGCGCTGTCGGTGCCCTGTACGGCGGTGCCCTGTACGGCGAGGGCGGTCTCCCAGGCGGCCAGGCAGCCGACGAGCGCCCCGGCCCCGGTGTACGCGCCGCGGCCCAGGGGGGTGCACCAGCCGAGCAGCAGCAGGGCGAGGGCGAGGGCGCCGCCGGTGGCGGCGAGCCGTCCGGCGGGCGGCCAGCCGTGGGCGTCGGCGAGGCACCAGGCGCCCAGGACGCCCAGGGCGCCGGTGGCGGCGATCAGCGTGGCGGCGAGCGGCGTGTGCCGCAGCCGTCCGCACAGGACGCCGCCGAGGGCGGCGACGGCGGCCGCCGCGAGCAGCGCGGCGCCCGCGCGGGCGTCGGTGAACTCCTGCCGGGCCAGTACGGCGGCGGCCAGGGCCCAGGCGACCGCGGCGGCCCCGCAGACCACGCTGCGGGCGCGGGGGCCCCAGCGCCAGGCGTGGGCGTCGAGGTCGTCGGCGGCCTCGTCGGTGACGTCGTGCACGACGGGTGCGGAGGGGGCGTCCTCGGCGCGGACGAGGCGCAGTACCGCGCCGTCGGCGACGCCCGCGGACTCCAGGGTGGCGTCGTGCGCGAGGGCGGTCCCGTCGACGCCGACGAGGTACCGCGGCTGGGGCCGCTCGCCGACCCGGTCGCCGAGGAGGCGCAACACCTCGGGCAGCAGCACCCCGACGGGTTCCTGGGACGGCAGGACGAGGTCCACGCGCCGCCGCTCCCCCACCAGGGTCACCCGGCTCAACGCCACCGCAGATGTCACGAGTTCGAACCTATCATCGATAAGGAGCGGCCACGGGGCCCGATTCGGCCGCCCCGAACGGCGCGGAACGCGGAACGGAAGTCCCCGCCCCCGGTTTCTCCTTCAACACCCGTTCGGAAACGAAGGACCACCCCACGCACCCCGCGCACAACACGGCGGCGATCACGATCCCCCCGAACACCTTCCCCAACCGCTCATCCACCGACCGCCGCTGCCGCTCCCCACCGAACAACAACGCGTCCCGAAGCCGCCGCCGCCGAACGGAAACGGACTCCAACAACTGACTGTCGTAATCCTGAGCCGCCATCACACCGCCTCACGTGTCACGACCACGGTGCCCGCGACCTTGTCATGCAGACACTGCCGCGACGGCTTGTCCCAACAGCACCACAGCGGATCAAGGAGGCTCAGCACCGGCACGATCGCAGCGAACGCCCAGAAGAACTCCCGCCCCGCTGCCCGCAAGAACCCCACGGGCGCCCCGGTGGCCGCCCGCACGACCCGCACACCGCACACCCGCTTGCCGAGGGTCGAACCAAAGCGGGAAAGGGACAGCGGAAAGTACAGAACAAAAGAACCGGCGAGCCACAGCCCCAAGACGACCTGGGCCAGGCCCCAGTCGGACTCGTCGATCCACATCGTGCCGGGAATCCCCACCGCGAAGTATCCGACCAGCCAGAAAACCAGGTCCAAGAGCCGCGCGCCCAGTCGCGCCCCGCGCTCAGCCAGCCGCGGCCACGCCGGGTACGGCCCGGGTGCGGCGTACCAGCCTCCGGAGGGCTGCGGATACGGCGGTAGGCCCGGCCCGGCCACCGGAGTTCCGTCAGCGGAAGAAGTCGGCTGAGACATGCTCTCCTCTAAGTCGTCACTCAAGGGGACTGGCTGCCACGAAGCACGGGCACGCACCGGACGAAGGCCACGCGCAGCACCTCAAGAAGCGCCCCACACACCGCACATGGCCCCGCGGACTTCCCGTGCTCAGGGCCGCCGCCGGGACGAATCAGCCGGAACATCATCGCGGCGCCCTCGAAGCGCGGGACGCCTCCCGCGATGGTCGCGACACGGCCGTCGCCCCGTTCCGCATTCAGTCGCCAGAACTGATCGGACACGAGCGCCACTTCGGCACATCCCCCGCGTGAACGCGACGCCTTGCTCCACGGGAAGGCCCTTCACGAATTCGCGCACAGCCGGATGCGGCTTCACCTCCCCCGCCTCGACGAGGCTGGTGTGGCTGACGGCAGTGCCGCCGATCAGCAGGGACGAGGCCACTGCGGGACGCCACTCAAGCAAGGAAACCCCCCGGTCCGAAACATCGGCACCACTAGGGAATGGAAAACTGTCACCTACCCGGCCTGCCACGACGCTCCCATCGCGTCAAGGTGTCCCTAGCGCTCGGGTTGACCATCCAGGATCTGCTGAATCTCGGCCTGTGCCACCTGGGCCTCATCCAGGCTCAGTTCAGCTGGAACGAATTCACGCCGCCGCGCATGCTCGATAAATTCCTCAGGAATAGAGAACCCGTATTCGCGAACGAAGTAGCTCCAGTACGTCGGCCAGGCCCACTCCCCGTCCGTGGACATCCCCATCGGAACGATCGGCCCCTTCTCGGGAGCAAGCGGGTCGACGACGTTCCCGACGGTGACAAGGAACGTAGATTCAAGAAGGTAGTGCCCCAACGGGCCGCGCAGGCTTGGATCGATACTCTCGTGACACTCGTCAAGTGACACTTGGCCGAATTTCCACTGGTTAGCAGAAGGGATCTCTTTAATTACTGGGAAGATGCGCACCAGGACTCCAGCCTTCTATTCAACGACCCACTCGGACCGGGGAATCTCTTCAACATACCCGCCGGGATGATACCTGTAGAAGGAATCAGGGAGACGCGTCACGTCAGCCGCGTCAAGGCGAGCCTCTCGGTCTACGCCGAACCGCCCGAAACCGTCAGCGTGCAGGAAACCATCGGGCGCCAGGACAGGGACACCCAGGTCGCGAGCAAGCTGTCTCGCGAAAGTTCCGTCAACATGCCCCGTATTACAGGACAGGAGCCGGATAGGCATCCCCGGTTCGTAGTCCGGACGCCTACGGATAATGTCCGCCATCTGACGCGCAGTCAGCTCTCTTCCTGCTGTGTCCATCAACGTACTGTGCTGCGTGCCGTGTGCCACGACGTCGTAGTGCCCCGGGAACGCTTTGGACCTCAGCGCACTCCTGTAGAAGAGATCGTTCTCTCTCATAATGGAAAATCCGGGGCGGTCCGGGCCAAGAGTATGTGTCTGCGGGGTCGGAGACGGGGTGCCTCTGTTGTGGAGCCCCTGTCCGTTCTGGGCACGATGCACGACGTCCAGGTCAGCCTGGTTCGCGTCGTCCGCGCCGTGGCCTGCGTGTGCCTCGTCGTGAGCGGTTCGGCCTTCTCCGGCATGGTCGACGGCGTAGTCATGAGCGACCTGGCTTCGCTGTGCGTCCGCCCACTGGGAGCCACCTCCGCTCGTCGGAGTCCCATGACTCTGGGTGCCACCACGCACCGCGCTGTGTCCCGGCGATGCCTCACGCACATGTCCGGCGGCTCCTGCTGACCCGTCACCTGTGTGAGCTGTCGCCAGCGCGGACCGCGGCTCCGAGGCCTTGATGGGGGACGATGCCTCAGGCCTGGCGCCGCCAGCACGTTCCGCGCCGGATGCGCTACCGGATGGATCTGACCGCTTCAGATCGTCCAGAGGCGTGGCCACAACAGTGACTCCCCTGTCTGTGACATAGACCGGGTTGCCCTTGGCATCGGTGCCGACCAGCTTCGCGTCGTCCGGCACGGACGGAGGGCGCACGGGCGCACCCGCGCCCCTCCCGGGCGCAGGCGGGCGGACCGCGTCGTCGGCGAGGCCCAGGCCCTCGCCAGTACCCGCGCCCACGTCCACGCGTCCGTTCTTCAGCAGCTTCCCCAGGTCCCCGACCTTCGTCGCCCCGAACTGCACCCCCTTGGCCGCATAAGTGAACGGATCCACCGCCCGGCCGACCTTGCCGACCCCCGAGATGGTCTTGGCCATCGCGCCGCCCTTGGCGGCGGAACCCGCGCCGCGCGTCGCCACGATCGTGAGCGCGTTGAAGCCGACGAGCCCCGCCGCCCGCGCCGGGTTCTTGGACCACTGGTCGTACGCGATCAGGCCCTTGCCCGTGTCGACGACCGCCCGCCGGGAGTCCCGCAGCCACGGCGGCAGTTGCTCGTCCTTGGCCAGCCAGAAGATCCCGGCCGTCGGGCCGAGGCTGAGCGAGAGCCCGGTGGCGAGCTTCCCCAGGTTGGTCCACGCCTCGCCCGCCGCGCCCCAGCCGTCCCTGCCCACCAGCGTGCCCAGCGCCTTGACCGTGCCGCCGAGGCCGTCCACGAAGAAGCCCTTGCCGACGTCCTTCGCCTTGTGGATCAGCCAGTCGATCCCGTCCCGGTCCTTCTCGACCTTCCCGCCCCACGGGAACGTCTCGACCTGGTCGAGCACCTCGTCGGTGTAGCCGTACGTGTCACAGCTGGTCGTTCCGTCGCTGCTGGGCCTGAGCTGGACCCCGTCGACCAGCCCGGTGATCTTGTTGTGGCAGCTGATCTCCGCCGCGTAGAAGGCCTGCGTGGCGGCCTTGACCTCCTCCACGAGACGGTTGTTGTGCGTGTACTTGTCGTCGTCCTTGCGCCAGTCCTCGTCAGTGGAGATCTCGTCGATGTAGAAGGCGCTGGCCTCGGTCCGCAGCCGTTTGAGCCTCGCCACGATCGGCCGCACCTCGGTCGCGTACTCGCTGAGCGCCTGGGCCACCTGCTCCAGGTCGTCGGCGAACGCGTCCGTCTTCGTCTTCACCGGCTTCGTCGTGGCGAACAGGTCCTCCGCCTCCGGCGCCTCGTAGAACGCCGAGAGCCCCTGGAAGTCGGTGTGCACGTCGCTGCCCGCGCCGCGGAACTGCGACGCCTCGCGCCGCAGGTCCGCCACGTCCCGCTCCAACTGCTCCAGGTCGCCGGTGAACTGCGGTATGCCGTTGGGGTCGATGGGGTCGTTGCTCACTTCTCGCCGCCCCCGCCACTGCCCCCGTCACTGCCACTGCCTCCGCCCCCGTGACCGCCGCCGCCCTTGACGCCCGGCATGTCGGGCACGATGCCGTTGATGGCGTCGCGGTTCCTGCTCGCGGCCATCCTCAGGTCGCCCTCCACGTACTCCTTCGTGGCCAGCTGCGCGCCGAGCAGCGAACTCGCCGCCCGCCGGGAGACGTGCGCCAGCTCCTTGTCCCACTGCCGCGCGAACACGCCCAGGGCGGACGCCACCGGCCCCTGCTTCCCGTCCCCGCCGTCCTCGCGGGACTTGCCGTCGCCCTCGTGCCCGCCCTCGGCGATCGTGCCCGCCGACGCCGCCGCGCTGGGCAGCGTCTTCTGCATCTTCTGACCGGCCTTCGCCATGCGCTCGGCCGCGCCTCCGGCCCGCTTCAGTACGCTCCCGACGCCGCCCGGCTGGATGTCCCACCCCGTCACCGCACGCCCCCTCGATCCCCGTCAGCCGTACCGCGCCCGGCGGTCGGCCCCCTGCCAAAGCTCCGCGACCGGCCGCGCGGGTCAGCCGATGTTGTTGACGGCCGCCCGTGCCTTGGCCAGCGTCGACTGCGCCGTCCCGTCGTTGTCCTCCAGCGTCGACCGCACCAGACGGATGATCTCCCGCACCTCGTTCGCCGCCTTGTTCCAGCGCACTTCCTTGCCGTGGTACTCATCCGAGACCCCATCGGCCTGGTAGTCCGCCATCGCCGCCTTCACGGCACGATCCCGGTCTCCGAGCACCCGCTCCAGCTGCCCGATGATGATGTGCAGGCTGCTCTGTACGTCGGCGGAGGCGCCGGTGTCGTACGAACGCCGGTCCTGATTCCCGGCCATGCCAGATCAACTCCCCGTATCAACCAAACCGAAAAGGAACACGGCCGAACCGGCCCGCTCAACCCGAGAACCGCGCCGCCTCGAAGTTCGCCACGCCCATGTTCCGCTGAGCGTTGTCCGACTGCTCCTGCGTCCCCGTAGCGAACGCCTCATCCATCCCCGCCTGACCACCCAGAATCGACCGCAGCGACCCGTTCAGCGCCGCCGTGATCTCATCCGCCCGCAGCTTGAACGAGTCGAACGTCGCCTTCCCCGCCCCGTTGAATTTCCCCTCCAACGGCTCCGCCGCCGACACCAACGCCCTGATCAACGCACCCAGGTCATCACTCGACCCCGACGTCTGCTGCCCCAACGTCGCCAGCGTCGTCTCGCCCATGTCGAACTTCACGAACCCACACCCCGCTCCTGCTGACCGCACCCCCGGCGCACTCACACGCCGCTCACGACACATAGCCCATCGAACATGCTCTCCCATAGACCATTGCAAACGCAATGCAGTTGGGCGGGCGATGGCGGAATCCCGTCGCCAGCCCCCAGCAGGCGACCACAACCCACCCGCCAGGAACCGGGCACACGGCGCCCTCACCCCCTACTACCGGTCAAACCCCCACCCCCAGGCTGGCTTGAACTGCCCCCCGCGCCCGCCATACATGGCACCGCCATCGTCACCATCCGGTTCGGACGGGCGCGAGGGGGCCGCGTCAGGGCCGCGGCGAGCCGTAGGCCCGCGCGCCCTCCCTCGGCAGCACCGCCCACATCCGCGTCCCCCCGCCCGGCTCCCGCGCGTCGTCGAACCCCCACTCCCCCACGCACGCGCGCACCACGCACGCCATCAGGTTCAGCGACGCCCGGCGGCGCTCGTCGCAGATCGCCGCCAGTCGCGGGTTCGTGTGCCGCGGGTGGCCGTCGTAGAGGATCACCCGCAGCGCGTCGCAGCGGTAGCGCAGGCAGGCGTACACCTCCTCCACCGGAGTGAACCGCCATGCGCAGGCGGCCAGTTCGGCCATGTCCTGGACGGCGGCGTCCGTCATGTCGTGCAGGGCGTGGGCCCGCAGGATCGCGGCCGTCGCCCGGCGGGCCACGGCGGGGCTGGTGCGGCTCGCGGGGAGGGTGAGGCTGTAGCTCAGGTCGTCGGGGGCCGGGGGGTCGTGCGGTACGAGGGTGTCAGCCGCCGGGTCCCGGTCCACGCAGGTGGTCGGGTACAGGGTCACGGGCATGGTCAACCTCCGGTGGGGGTGGGCGGGTTGGACCTCAGGGGCGCGGGCCGCGACGCCTCCACGGCGGCAGACGTCCGGGCAGCCCCGCGCGACGCGCTTCCGACTGCGTCGCGCGTAAGCGGTTCATCACTGACGGTAGGACAGAAGGGGTTACATGTGCCACTCTCTCTGGAACATTGACCCCTATCGGGTTGGACCGCGCCCCGGCGCGGTGGGCAAACTGACCGCGAGCACGCGGGAGGAAGGTGCAGATGGCCGCACGGACCATGCCGACGGAGCGCCAGAAGCGGCTGGGCGCCGAACTGCGCAAGATGCGCCTGGCGGCGGGCCGGACCACGGAGTACGCGGCCGGGCTGCTCGGGATCGACAGGACCAGGGTGTCCAACATGGAGGCTGGCATCCGCCCCACCTCCGCGGACCGCGTCCGGATACTCGCCAGCAACTACGAGTGCGGGGACGCCGCGTACGTCGACGCGCTGGCCGACATGGCCGCGTACCGCCAGCGGGGGTGGTGGGAGCAGTACCGGGGCAATCTGCCCAAGGCCTGCTGGACGTATCCGAGTTGGAGTGGTTCGCGACGCGGCTGCGGAGCCTGCAGACCATCCACGTGCCCGGCCTGCTCCAGCTGAGCGGGTACGCCCGCGCGATCTTCAGCTCGGCGCTTCCGCCGCTGCCGACCTCAGAGGTGGAGTTGCGCGTGGCCCAGCGCATGCAGCGCCAGCAGGTCCTCGAACGCGGCGACCCCGTCGAGTACGTCGCCTACGTCCATGAGATGGCCCTGCGCATGCAGTTCGGCGGGCGACGCACCGCGCGGGAGCAGCTCCAGCACCTCTGCGCCATGTCCGAACGCGAGGCCGTGACGGTCCGGATCCTGCCGACCCGGGTCGGCGCGTTTCCCGGAGCCGGACACGCGGTGCTGTACGCACACGGCGCCGTACCGCAGCTGGACACCGTACAGCTGGATTCCGCACACGGCGGGGAGTTCACCCACGCCGAGGCACAGCTCGCCAAGTACCGTGCGCACATGGACTGGTGGCACGAGCAATCGCTCGGCCAGCAGGAGTCCCGCGACCTCATGCGCTCCATCGCCCACGAACTCTGAGGAGAGCCGCCGCCATGGCCGACATCACCTGGGAAGAACCCTTCTGCGCGGAAGGCAACAACTGCTTCCGCATAGGCACCGACCCCGAAGGCAACGCCTACATCGCCGTCGCCGGTGCCGAGCACACGTACCTCACCGACAGCCGCGAAGCGCTGCGCGCGCTCATCCGGGACATCAAGGCCGGGAAGGCCGACCACCTGCTCTAGGCGGCGCGCCGCGCCTCAGCCGACGGCGGCTGAGGGCGGCCCGGCGCGTGCCCCGGTCAGCTGTCGGTGCCCGACGGCGCGTCCGTCGAGGCGGCGCCGCGCGGGAAGGAGACCTCGACGCGGCGGTTCTTCTTGCGGCCCTCCTCCGAGGTGTTGTCCGCGATGGGGTAGTCCTCGCTGTAGCCGCGTACGGAGTACGTGACCTCCGGGCCGAGGAAGCTCGCGAGCCTGTCGTGGACGGCCTCGGCGCGCTCCTTGGAGAGCTTCTTGCCGTGGGCGTACGAGCCGAGGTTGTCCGTGAAGCCGAAGACGCGGACGTCCGTGGCCTTCTGGGCCTTGGCCTCGTCGGCGATGGCCTTGATGCGGGCGTTGGCCTCCGGGTTCAGCGTGGAGCTGTCCTTGGGGAACAGGACCTCCGCCTGGAGGGCGAACTTCACGTCGGTGTTGGTGTCCTCGCGGCGCTCCTCCCCGCCGAGGTCCTCGACGACGGACTTGATGTCCAGGACCTTGGCGGGGGCGAGGGTGGCCCCGTCGGCGAGCTTCAGGCCGGGGCTGTTGGCGTCGACCTTGGGGGGCGGGGAGGTGGTGGTGGAGCCGGGGGGCGCGGACGGCCCGTCGTCGGCCCACGCTTCGGGGGCGACGAGGGTGAGGGCGGCCGCCAGGAGCGTGGCGGTGGCCATGGCGGACTTCCGGATGGGGGAGGTCGGGGTCATGGGCGGGTCACTCGCCCTCGGAGATCTCGATGGAGGCGGGTGGCATCGTCCCCACCTGGAAGGTGACCTTCGTGGTGCCCTCGGGCGGGGCGGGGAACTGGGCGAACCACTCGGCGCTCTGGCCCTGATCCAGGCCCTTGAAGGTGGTGCAGAGGCAGCGGCCGTTGGTGTCGCGCAGGACGAGGTACTTCTTCTTGCCCTTGCTGTCGACCAGGCTCGCGCCCGCGACAGAGCCTCCGTTGTACTTCAGTTCGCTCTCCTGGCTGCGCCAGGCGGAACCCGTCCACAGGCTCGACGAGGTGTTGGTCACCCTTCCCGTGACCGTGACGAAGCCGCCTTCGTCTCGCTTCGCCGACTGGATGGCGACGCTGACGCCGTCCCCCTTCATCTCGGCCAACGGCTCGTCGTCAGTGGGTTCCTGAGAATTCTGGTCCTGCTGAGCACCGTTGTCCGGCGCTGGCGCCGACGACTTCTCCTTGCCCGACCCCGCATCGCCGTCGTCGCCGCCACCGCAGCCGACCACCGTGAGGACCAGCCCTGCCGTGATCGCCACCGCAGTCATGGCCCTGCGGGTCTTCGTGATGCGCCGGAACCTCATGTCAAAGGCTTCCTTGTCTCGTTCGTCGCTCGTCACTTGACCAGGTGCACGGAGAACATGTCGGAGGCATCCGGCAAGTCGCCCAGTTCGAAGTCCTCCGGATCAATCTTGACCGGTTCGCTCGCGTCGTCGCAGGTGAACTCCACCAGAGCCTTGGGGGGATCGTCCGCAGAGTCGTCCCGGTCGTCCTCCGAGCCGTTCTGCGGGGTGTCCCCTGAGGTGTCCTCTGGGATGTCCTCTGAGGTGTCCTCTGTGGCGTCAGAGGGCTCGACGTCGCACCGGGGCTTGATGACGGCCGTGGCTTCCGCCTTGGCGTGATACGACTCAGTACCAGGAATAATCGACTCACCCACCGTGTAGTTCGTGGTGATCTGAACTCGCCATCCTGGATATCCCCGCACTTCGGCCGGTCCGAAGCCGGTCACCTTCGAGTCGTTCCGGGACGCGAGTGTTTGCGCCGCGCCCTGGGGTCCGCCCTGAAGGAGGGGGCCCTTGCCGGTGAGCCAGTCCACCCACTCACCGTCCTCACCGTTCTCAATGGCGTCCCCCAGTCCCTCCAGCAGTTCGTCCCTGGAATCCTGGGCCGCCGCCAAAGCGGCCGCGTCCGCCGCCGACTGGGCACCGTTTCGCGCGGACGCCGCCTGGCCGAACGCGAAGAAGGCGAACGCCGCGAACAGAATGATGGCGGTCACCCAGACGTAGAGGGGCAGAGCCTGCCCCTGGTCATCCCGCCACGACCGGCCGCCCGTCAGCCGCCGGTGATGGACTTCACCGCCTTGTTGATGCCGTCGCCGATCTTGTCGCCGAGAGCGAGGTTGTCCAACACCACGAAGATCCCCGCGACCAGAATGATCAGGCCCATGTACTCCACGAACCCCGCTCCCCGGTCCCGCGTCCTGCCGGACATCCGGCTCACCCGGGAAGACGCCGCTAGCGTCCACGTCACCCACGCCCTCAGCACGCGATCCTTCAGCACGACGGACGACCCTTCTCTCCCACCCGGCACCCGGCTCGGTACCGATGCCCCTAGCGCGACCGAGGCCACTGTCGCCAGAGGCAAGGTACGCCACATCACGTGCACCGGCCGAGACTCCGCGCAACCAACACCCACCCCGGTGGGCAAGTTGGCGAGTTCCCTTCCCTCTCAGCGAGGTCACCATGCACCGCCGGAAGACCTGAACCCGAACTTCCCTCGGGCTGACTGTCCCACATCCGGTTGTCGCGGCTACGGGGTTTCCCACATCCCGGTATCCAGCGCGGCTTGATCGCTCAGTTGTCCACCGTGACTACGTCCTCAGTTCAGTTGGTGTGGTCTTGCGGCACTCCGGGGCGATGGCTGCTGCGCTTGTTGAACGGTTGGCGGCGGAAGATTTGAGGGAGTTTCCTCAGCGGGTGGTCCCGCGAACTCCGGAATGGCCGTGGGGCGGAGGACATCGTCGCGAGGAGACCATGAGATATCGGTCGCGTATCTGACTCCGCAGCGTGTGCGACAACCCCGCTCCACACGACGCCCGCGGTTCCCTGCTCCGTCACTGGTGCAGATGAGGAGCCACCGGGGCGCCGTGTGTCAACGGGCCGCTGACAGGCAACGGATCAGCGCCGGAGTTTCTTCCTGGCCCAGAGAGACCCGATCACCATGCCGAGAACGGCCATGTATGCAGTGAGGGCACCGTCCTTCGCGATGAGCCCTGGCAGAGTCACCAACGCGACGATGAGGACCCACCCACAGCCGACTACCGTGAGATCGGCCGGGTCTGGACGGCTTCGCTCTTGCCTGCGCACCCGGCTCCCTCCCACGGCGTGACTGTCGGCGGCACGGCAGCCGCTTGCTTGACTCATCCGCACGTTAGCAGGGCCTGCGCGCAGGACACGCGGTGCCAGCTCACGCCCTTCACACCGCGCTCTTCGGCCTGATCAGGCGCAGTGGATGACCCTGGTGGCCGAGTGCACGTTGTGCGCGCCCCAGTATCCGTTGCCGTTACGCAGTGTGGCGTTTCCTATGTCCGCGCGGTACACCCAGTTGGAGACGGTCAGCTTGCTGCACGTCCAGCCCAGGGTCACAGGGAAGTTCTTGCCCTGCTCGTTGGTGTAGCCCTTGACGCTCTTGCTCTTCCACAGACCGAGCCCGTGGTACTGCCGCAGGCTGGCGGTGAAGTTGCCCTTGCCCTTCTGGTCGCAGTTCATCGAGGCGTCAGCCGCGATGTTCTTGGGACCTCCGTGTGTATACGGCTTCGTGAGGTAGAGCGAGCACTTGGGCTTGGCACGCAGAGCCATGGCGGAGGCGATGGCAACGCGGCCGGGCTGCCGGGCGTCGACGGTCGTCGCCCACTCGGTGAGCTTCTCCACGGTGAACGGAGCGGCTCCCGTAGCTCCGGGTGCCTCCCAGGCCGTCAACTGACCGGTCTTGTTGAGCGTGGCCACCATGATGCCGTCGCTGCCCTTGGCGGTCATGAGCTGCGTCCCGTTGGGAAGCGTGGCCCGATGCGTTTCGTCCCCCTGGGAGGCGATAACGGACTCAGGCACATCTTCGTCGACCGTCACCCGGGTGACGATGAGCGGATGGGCGTAGTCCCTATCACCCATGTTGAGGCGCAGCGTCTGACCGACCCCTTCATAGCTCTCCTTGGCGGGCGCCTGGAACAGTTCGAGCCCCGAGGTGTCCATGAGGAGATCTGCGAACGCCTCCACCTCCGGGCCCGCGGCGGGAGTCGCTTCGTCCTTCGGGAGCATGGACCGGGGGTCCGTCCCGCCCTCCTTGTCATAGGTCGCGGCATCGACGATCCGTGGATCATCCTTCGAGTCAGCGTGGCTGGTGGACATGGTGCCCATGACCAGAGCAGCGGCAGCCAGCGTTACGAACGCAGCACGGCTTGCGGTGCGCACGCGCATAGGTTCCCCTCCGTGAATTCGACCAAGACCCCGTGCAGGGACGCAGACCTGCAGTTCTGGACCTGGTCGAGTGGCCAGAACCGGGATCTTCCGGACGAGACCGTAAGCCAGGTGCCCCGTTGGCCAGAAACACGCCATGGTCAGCTGACCGAAATCCCTCAGTAGCGATCCCAGCTGCCACACCGCTCAACATCCGCGCCGATGCATCGAGTTAGATGTCGGACATAACTGCTGTTACAGCTCTCTCTTCACAGCAGAATGTCTTATTTTCGGCCACTCGGAGAACGACACCATCAGCAAGCTGTACGCGGTGCTCCGGACTGAGGTGGATTTCCGATCCGCTCTTGCCGCGGACGGTCGGATCCGGTCCGGCCAACGGCTCCCCCTTGTCCCCTTGACGCGCGGGCACTGACGGAGCCGATCGCGCACCGCGAGCAGTCCGACCCGCCGCGCGAACCGAACGCGTCCACGTTTCGCGCATCCGGGTCATCGGCCGTCCTGGCTCACGACGACGCCGTCCAAGTCCTGCGCCACCAGCGGGCCGAGCGTCGTATCGCACAGGTTGATCGTCCAGTTACCGGCCGTGACCAGTGTGGCGGGGGCTCCCTCGTGCCTGAACGCTTCGCGCAGCACCTTGTCCCGCCGTGCCTGCGTCTCGTGCAGGGCGAGCACCGCGCAGTGAGTCATCCCGGGCTGCCCGGTCAGACACTCCACGGCGCCGACGGCGTTCGTCTTCCGCTTCGTGCAGCCCACCGACTCGTCCAAGTCGTCGGCGAGGTCGTTCACGTCCTTGTAGCGAGGCTTGTCAGGGATCTCGGGGAGCGGACGTTCCGGGGTCTTGGGTGCGTCGCCCTTCAGGACCACGGCATCGAGGGCGCGGGCGATCGCGGGAGCGGAATCGGCGGCCAGGACCCGGATGTACCAGTTTCCGGCGACTACGAGGGTCTGGGCGGACGGGGGTTTCCGGCGTGAGGCGATCGCGGCACCGATTTCTCCTTCGGAGACGACCGCCGGATCGAAGACCGAGATGTGGTTCTCGACCTTCGCCCCGTCGACCGTCGCGACGCAGTCCGCCTCCGAGCTTCCCGCGTGCTCGGTACTGCGGATGACCTCGCACTTCACACCCGCTTCGCCCAGTGCCCGCACCACCTCGCTCGCTCGGGCGTAGCGCGGCTCCTTCGGCACGTTGTCCGGGATCGGCGCGCTGGGCACGCCGCGCGGCTCGGACTCGACGTCGCACGCCGCGAGCAGGGCTACGAGCAGACAAGAGCTCACGGCGGCCAGGGCTCGGTTCATGTGTCAGTCGCCTTCGGGTGGCGTGGGCGGAGCGCCAGGCTCGGGCGCGGGCTCGGCAGGGGGCGAGGGGGGTTCGGGCGGGCCCGTGCCCACACCGCCGACTTGGTCACCGTAGATCGGCTCCAGGTGCACGTGGCTCCCGGGCGGTGCCTGGGACTCCAGCTTACGGAGGGCTCCGGCTCGTTCCTCATCCGTCAGACCGTGCCACGCCATGGCATCGTCGATATGAGGTTCGACCTCGTCCCAGCTCTTGCTCCGGGTATGGACGATGTTCCTGCGGTATTCCGCCTCGTCTCCGTACCTCTCGTTGTCCCCGCGCACCTGCCCGGTGTCCGCCGCGTAGAGGACGAAGAGCTGCTTGTCCGTGTCAGAACCCTCGGGATTCTTCCGCAAGTCCGCCAGCAGGTGGGCGCTGATGCGCACGCTGAGTTCCGGGTTGTGCTCGATCACCGCGGCGAGTTCTCGGTCGTTGAGCGTGCTCATCGGTCTGCCGTCAGCCATGGTGAACACACCCGGATTCTGCTCGAAGACCTTCCGCGCCGTGGGCATTTTGATATGCGTGATTCCCAGCGATTTACCCGGGTCGACCGTCTGCGACCACAGCCACTCGCCGAACCGCCCGATCTCGCTCAACGGGCCCCTCAGCCGGGGCTCATGGTTCTGGTACCACTGCTGCTCCTGCCACAGCGTCGCGAGAATGACCTTGCGGCTCACACCCGTCTCCCTGGCGGCCCTGTCCACCGCGTCGAGCACGGACGGCGGGACGTTGATGCGGTGCACGCCGCCCAAGCCGCCCCTCAGACGCAGAGCGATGGCGAGAGGGCTCCCGGGTTCCAGGGCCTCGCGGGCCAGCTTGGGGTCCTTGACGGCTGTCAGGCCCTCGACCGTGCGGAGACGGCCCGCGACCTCCGTATCGGCACGGGGCGCCTTCGTGAGGGCGGCGGAGACCACCTCATGCGCGTGCTGGACGTGCGCGTCCGCTTCGGCCTCGTCCTTGTCGTAGCCCGGCTCGGTGGCCATCGGCTGCGCGAGCTCGACTCGGCCGCTCGGGTAGACCCTCAGCCCGTGCTTGGATGCGTAGTCCAGGCCGCTGCGCAGATCCCGCTGGGCGTCCGTGATGGCCTCGGCCAGGTCGTCGTATGCCTTGGCCATGGCCTTGAGCGCGACCTCCGCCGCCTCGTAGTCGTCCGCGTGCTTGACGAAGGAGGCGCGGGCCGCGCGCCCGGCGTCGCCGGACCAGTTCGCCTTGAGGGTTCTGGCGATCTCGTCACGGGCGTAACCGGCGATCGTCGCGCACTGCTTCGCCGCGCGGAGTGCGTCGTCAGCCGCGTCCCGCCACTGCGAGGACCGTGCGGAGTCGAGCTCCTCGACGGATATCACCGGCCGCATCCAGGGCCCGGCCGGACCATCAGGCCTCCTCCAGCCAGTTGCCCGCGGCTCCGAGGCGGGCAGCGACCGAGGTGTCGTCGCTGATGTGCTGGTCCATCGCCTTGGTGAGCGCCTTCGTCGCGTCCTCCACCAGGTCGCCGAGGTGGTGCAGATGCTTCTGCCAGGCGTCGACGCAGTCCTTGCTCGCGGCGCCCGCCGCCCACGTGGCGTGCGTCCTGCCCACGGCCTCGCAGTCGTCCAGCCTGGACTTGTCCCGAGCACCGGACTTCACGGTGTGGAAGTGCGACGCCGTCTTGCGGATCGGGGCGGAGGACAGGCCCAGGTCAGGTGTGCCGACACCGAGCGGGCCGGGGCCGGGCGGTGGGCCGTCCGCCCTGGCCAGCCGCATCGACGGCGTCCCCGCGTCCTGGTCCTGGGCCGCCTGCGCGGTTTGGTCCTTGGCCTCCTGCTTGAGTTGCTCCCACTCGCGCGTGAAGTCGTCCGACACTCTCAACTCCCGCGTGTAGACGGCCCCATGGGCCTTTACGATTGCCAATCGTAGCCAAGGGGCCCGAGCGTCGGCCCTGGTCTCAGGTGTGAGTGGCCGGGATCTGCCGCTCGGTGAGGCGTGTCCAAGAGGCGTGGCGATCAGGTGGCGGCGGATGGGCGAGGAGGACCTCGGGCTGCCGCAGGGGTGACCAGCGCACCCGGCATCGCTCGCCGACGGCGGCGCGACTCGGCGCCCGAAGGCATCGCGCGGGACTTCGGCGCGGGAGCGCGCGGTGCGGAGCGGTTCGAGGACCGGGCGGGGCCGTTCCAGTGCCTAGCGGAGCCGTTCGAGGGCCTGATGGTGGCGCTGGGCGGCTTGGCGGTCGGACTGGCCCGGCGGTGCCGACCCGTCGGCCCATCGGCCCGGCCCCAGCCCCTCCTGGTGCCCCTAGACCGCCTTGCCCCCCCTAGCCTCCTTAGCACCCTTGGCCCCTTTAGTCCCTTTAGTCCCTTTAGTCCCTTTAGTCCCTTTAGTCCCCAGAATCGACCCGAAGTCCGAGCCCGAGCCGATGAACATGCCTGTCGCTACGAGGATCATCGTCGCGGGCAGCATGAAGACCAGCGTCGCCATGGTGGCCTTGGGGATGGTCTTCGCGGCGCGGCGGCGGGCGTTCTGGGCGTCGGTGCGGCGCATGTCGGTGGCCAGTTGGATCAGGGTCTCGGCGATGGGCGAGCCGAGTTCCTCGCCCTGCTGGAGGGCGGAGACGAACTGGGCGACCTGCTCGGAGGCGTTGCGGCGGCGCAGGTCGTCGAAGGCCTGGCGGCGGCTGACGCCCATGTCCATCTGCCGCAGGGTGATGCGCAGTTCGTCCGCCCACGGGCCCTCGTACTTCTCCGCGACGCGGTCCAGCGCCTGGCGGAAGCCGAGGCCCGCCGAGACGACGACCGCGAGGACGTCGAGGAAGTCGGGGAGCGTGCGGTCGATGACGTCGCGGCGCTCGCGGACGGCCTGCCAGATCAGGGCGTCCGCGGCGACGGCGCCGAAGCCCAGCGTGATCAGCGTGAAGAGGTACTGACCGGCGCTGAGGAAGAGGAGGCCGAGGACGAGGCCGAAGGCCCCGTACACCGCGCGGCGGGCCGCGTAGCGGTCGATGGTGAGGCCACCGGGGTTCCCGGCCATGTCGATGCGGCGGCGCTTGGCGGCCACCCGCCGGGGGCCCATCATCCGCAGCACCAGCGGCGCGAACCGCATGCCCAGGCGGTCCACGGCGCCGCCCGCCACCGACACGCGCGACGACCCGACCTCCAGGGCCACCGCCAGGTCCGGCGGCAGCTTGGCCTCGGCCCGGTACATGCGGATGCCCAGGCAGGCCCCGGCCACGGCGAGGCCCATCAGCGCGGCCAGGAGCAGGGCTGTCATCGCGCGGTCAACTCCCTTCCCGGAGTCGTGTCGTACCGGGTCATACTTCGATCTTGCCCAGGCGGCGGATCACGAAGAACCCGGTCGCGTACAGGCCCAGGGAGATCAGGATCAGCGTCTGCCCGAGCGGCGAGCCGGTGACGCGCTCCAAGGCACCGTCGTTCGTCGAGTTGATCATCAGCAGCGACCCCAGCCCCAGCAGCGGCACCGTGAACGCCGTCGCGTGGACCTCCGAGAGCATCGTGCGGACCTCGCGGCGGGTCTCCTTGCGGTCCTCCAGGGTCTGGGTGAGGTTGCGCAGGGAGTTGACCACCGAGCCGCCCGCCTTGTTGGAGAGGACCAGGGTCGTGACGAGGACTATCAGTTCGCGCGATGGCAGGCGGCGGGCCAGCTCCTCCAGGGTGTCGTCGATGGAGCGGCCGAGGGTCAGCTGGTGGGCGACGTGGGAGAGTTCCTCGCCCGCGGGGGCTTCGAGTTCCTCCGCCGCCATCGCCAGGGAGGTGCGCAGGGCCAGGCCCGCCGCGGTCGCGTTCGCGAGGATGCGGGCGACGTCCGGGAGCTGGTTGATGAACGCCTCGATCCGCTTCTGGCGCTGCCAGTTGAGGAAGATGACCGCGCCCCACACCGCCACCACGCCCGCGATCGGCCCGAAGAAGGGCGCCAGGGACGCCGCCGCGATCAGCCACACCGCCGCCACGACCACCACCACGTACGTGAAGAACTCACCGGGCGTGACGTCCAGACCCGTCGCCGACAGGCGCAGCTGCAGCTCCCGGCCCAGTCGGGTGCGGCGCAGGCGCCGGTCGACGCCGGTGAAGCGGCGCCTGCGGCCGCCGGACTCCAGCTCCCGCGCGGACGCGCCGCCCGTCAGGCGGTCCTCCAGCGCCTGCCGCTGGGCGCGCCCCGAGGCGTACGTCTGGAGACCGGCGACGGCGAGCGCTCCGGTGAGGAGGGTGGCTCCCAGGGCCAGGAGCGTGGGGTTGTCCATCGGTGTCCTTCGGCTTCGTTCCGCTGACCTTCGGCTTAGTTCGGCTGACCTTCGGCTTCGTTCGGCTTCGTTCGGGGGCCCGCGGCGTTCCGTGTTTCCTTCAGGGCCCGCGGCGTCCCGCGTGCCCTTCGGGGCCCGCCCCGTCCCGTACCCTCCCCCGTTCAGCCGATCGCTTCCCTGGTGTTCAGTACGTCGATGGCCTCCGCCACCCCGTACGCGGGCGGCACCGGCTCCCCCGCCACGTACAGCCGCTCCGCGACGGGACGGGGCAGCGGCAGGTGCTCGAAGTAGCCGTGCACGACCCGGTCGGGGCCCACCGGGTGGGGGACGAACCGGGTCACGGGCGCGATGCGGAACTGCTGGCGGCCGTGCGAGACGAGGAGCACGATCTCGGCGACCTTGCGGGAGCCGTCGGCGTGGCGGGAGAGCTGGACGACCACGTCCACGGCCGAGTTGATCTGGTCGCGCAGGGCCTCGAAGGGGACCTGGACCTCGGACATCGAGCCGAGGGTCTGGAGCCGGGTCAGGGCGTCCTCCGCGGAGTTCGCGTGCACCGTCGCCAGGGAGCCGTCGTGGCCCGTGGACATCGCCTGGAGCATGTCCAGGGTCTCGCCGCCGCGGACCTCGCCGACGATGATGCGGTCGGGGCGCATGCGCAGGGAGTTCCTGACCAGGTCGCGAATGGTTATCTGGCCCTTGCCCTCGACGTTCGGCGGGCGGGATTCGAGGCGGATGACGTGGTCCTGCTGGAGCTGGAGTTCCGCGGAGTCCTCGATGGTGATGATGCGCTCGTGGGCGGGGAGCAGACCGGAGAGCGCGTTGAGCAGGGTGGTCTTCCCGGAGCCCGTGCCCCCGCTGACGATGATGTTGAAGCGGGCGCGGACGAACGCGGCGAGCAGCATCAGCATGTGCTCGTCCAGCGAGCCGAGCCCGATCAGCTCGGGCAGCGTGTACGCGCGCGGGAAGCGCCGGATGGTCAGGGTCGCGCCGGTCAGGGCCAGCGGCGGGATGATGACGTTGACGCGCTCGCCGGTGGGCAGGCGGGCGTCGACCATGGGGTTCGACTCGTCGACCCGGCGGTTGACGGTGGAGACGATGCGTTCGATGGTCTGCATCAGCTGGTCCTCGGAGGCGAAGCGGAGCGGGAGCTGTTCGACGCGGCCCGCTCGTTCCACGAAGATCGAGTCGGGGCCGTTGACCATGATCTCGGTGATGGAGGCGTCGGCGAGGAGGGGTTCCAGGACGCCCAGCCCCAGGGCCTCGTCCACCACGCGCCGGATCAGGTGCGCCCGCTCGGACGCGGACAGGACCGGGCCCTCGCGGCTGATGATGTGGCCGAGGACCCGCTCCAGGCGGACCCGGCGGTCGGCCGCCGCCAGGGAGGACATCTCCGCGAGGTCGATCTCCTCCAGGAGCTTGGCGCGGTACGTCGCGACGAGGCCCTCGTCGCGGTTGGGCGCGGTGGCGTCCGCCGGGGACGCGATGCGGGAACGCAGGCTCATGCGGTCGTCAGCCTCCTGTCCGAGGGGCAGCCCTGTCGGTGCCGTCGGCCGTCTCGTCGTTGGGCATCGTCGCCGACTTTTTGACCTTCCAGCCCGTGTCGACGAACGGGAGCAGCGTGGGGACGTCGACCGTGACGGTCGCGGTCGATGTGTCACCTTCGTCGGAGACGGAGACGTCGGCCGTGAGCCCGTCGTCGACGGCGGCGCGGCCCGCGGCGTACCCGTCGCCGCCCTGCGACGCCACCCGGGCCGCCGCGCGGGCGCCGGAGCCCGCCTGGTTCACGGCGTAGCCGACCAGGCCGAGCTGGATGGCGGCGAGGCCCACGAGCAGCAGGAACGGCAGGAACCCGGCGAATTCGAGGATCGACACCCCGGCGTCGCCGCAGACCCGACGGCGCTTCCCACGACTCGCACCAATCCCATGACTCGCACGACTCGCGCCAGTCCCACGACTCGTACGAATCCCACGACTCGTACGAATCCCACGGCTCCCACGGCTCCCACGGCTCCCACGGCGTAAGCGCCTCACCGCCCCTCCCCCCGCTCATCCGCCGCCCCGGCCTCCGCCGTGACCGTCCACCCGGTCTCCACCCCGGGGAAGAACACCGGCACCTCGACGTCCACCGTCGCCTTCCACACGTCGCCCTGCGGGGCGCAGGAGACCACCGCGTCCTTCCAGGCACCGGGCAGGTTCTTCCGCGCGGCGGCCTGGCAGGCGCCCTCGTAGTCCCCGTCGAGCGCGGCGGCGGCCGTCGCCGCGCGCGCCGCCTCGTCGGCCGCGTTCCCGGCCAGGGAGTACGAGTAGCCGTACAGGGCGCACTGCCACAGCAGCCCGATGACGACGAGGAGCAGCGGGAACAGCCCGGCGAATTCGAGGGTCACGGCGCCCCGGTCCGACTTGGCCGCGGCGCGCCGCAGCCCCCGGCCGCCCTTCCTACCGCTGCTCCCGGCCTCCGCCTCGACCAGGCCCAGCTCCCCCGCGAGCCCCCACAGCGCCTGCTTGACGGTGGACTTGGCGTCGAGGTCGTGCAGGCGCCCGGCGTCGACGGCGGTGTGCAGCTCCTTGGGCACGTCGGGGACGGCGGTGCGGGCGGCGCGGGTGCCGGTGACGCGGGCGACGAGGGCGGGCTGGATCTCGGTGCCCTTGGTCTGCCGGTTGACGACGGTGACGGTCTCCTCGGCCTTGCGGATCTGGAGCCGGTCCCAGAGGCGGACCATGCGCTTGGCGGCGCGTACGGCGACGACGTCGGGGGTCACCAACAGGACGGCCTGGTCGGCCAGTTCGACGACGGTGGCGCTGGCCGTGGTGACGTACGTACCGCAGTCGACGACGACGAGGTCGTACCGCCCGCGCAGCGCGTTCACGGTCTGCCGGGCCACCCGGTCGGTGATCTCCTCGGCGCGCTCGCCCTCGGCGGGCGCGAGCAGCAGGCCGACGCCGGTCTCGTGGGCGTACACGGCGTCCTGCACGACCCGCGGGGTGATGTCGCTGATCGAGGCGAGGTCGGCGACGGAGCGGCGGAACTGCACGTCCAGGTACGAGGCGACGTCGCCGGACTGGAGGTCCAGGTCGACCAGGGCGACGCTGCGGCCGGACGCCTGGGCGGCGAGCGCGAGCTGCACGGCGGTGAGCGTGGTGCCGACGCCGCCCTTGGCGCCGGTGACGGCGACGACGTGGCCGCCGCCGGGCACGGCCGCGCCGGGTCCGCCGCCGTACAGTTCGACGGCGCCGGTGCCCAGGTGCCGCCGCATGCCGGTGGCCCACCCGGCGGCGGCCTGCACGCGCTCGGCCAGGGCGTCGTACGCCAGCGGGTAGCCGACGATGCCGCGGGCGCCGCTGTCCATCGCGGCGGTCAGCAGGGCGGGGCTGGTGTCGGCGGTGACGAGCACGACGCCGACCGCCGGGAACCGCAGGACCAGGTCGCGGATCAGGTCGAGGGCGGGCACGGGCGCGATGCGGTCGTGTACGAGGACGACCTCGGGGAGTTCGTCGAGGGACTCGGCGGCGAGGTGGGCGAGCGTGTCGAGCAGCGCGGTGGAGTCGGCGACGGGCGCGGCGGGCTCGGCGTCCGGCAGCTGCGCGGCGAGGCTGCTCAGGGTGCGGGCGGCGTCCAGGTCGCCGACGGCGGGCAGGATGCGGATGGTCACGGGCGGCCTCCCTGGGGGCGGGCGGTACGGGGCGCCCGTATCGCGGGGGCCGTGCGCACGCCCTGTGGCAGGGCGGCCGCACGACTCATCCGCGCCGTACGACACATCCGTACCGCACCAGCCATCCGTACCGCCCGAGCCAAGGGAACGTTCACGGCGGGCCCCCTACTTGTCCTCGTCCAACGTGTACGTGCGGTCCCCGCGCGGCACGTCCGCGTCGCCGCCCTTGCCGACGAGGGCGAGGCGGACGTGCGAGGCGAACGACTCGGCGTACGCGACGCGCTGGGCGTCGCGGGTGTCGAGCGCGAAGGTGATCGGGACGGCCTCCTCGGCCTGGCGGCGGCCGCGGTCGTCACGGTCGGGGTCGAGCGCGGTGAGCTTGCCGACGTCGATGACCCGGGCGCTCTCCACGATGACCTTGGACTGGTCCTTGCCGCGGCCCTGCTCGGCCTTGAAGGTGGCGTAGATGTTGACCGTGGAGCCCGGAGTGATCTTCCCGGCCACGCCGGTGGCGGCGTCGATGAGGATGGCGATCTCCTGCTGCCCCGGCTCCAGTTGGGGCCGCTTCACGATCATGTCGGACTGGAGCAGCGAGCCCTTGCGCAGCTGGGTGACGGCAATCTTGCCGCGGATCTCGCGGAGGTCGGTGACGGCGTTCTCCGACAGCCACCGCTCGGGCATCTCGACCTTCTTGAACTGGTCCGGGGTCAGCTCCTTGTAGGGCGCTATGTCCGTCTTCAGCTCGTACGCCTCGGTCTCGGGCCCGACCTTGGAGTTCACGTCGCGGATCACGGCCAGGACCCCCGCGAAGGCGCCGATCGCGCACAGGACCGACAGGACGAGCAGGATGACTCCGCGGCGCTGGCGTGCATTCATGGGCGGGACTACCTACCTCGTTCGTGCGGCGGGTGCGTGTGGCTACGGGCGGTGAGCGGGGTGGTGCGGGGGCCGTTGCCCGGCGGTGGGGGCGGTGGGAGCGGTGACGGGCTTAGGTGGCGCCGCGCGGCAGGGCCCGGGTGCCGGTGGCGCCGGGGGCTCCGGCCGTGGCGGTCCGCTCGGGGGGCGGGAGCAGCGGCGCGGCGCAGAACGCGCAGCGGTCGCCGATGAGTTCGAGACCGCACCAGTGGCAGTCCTCCCTGCGCACGGACGACACGAGTTGGTAGAGCACGGAGATGTCCGGGATGGCCGCAGCGAACTCGACGAGCCTGCCGGTGGCCCACCAGCGGGTGGACTCGTCCGAGGGGCGGGCCTCGACGAGGCCCTGTACCTGCCAGGCGGGGGCGAGGGTGTCGGTAACCCAGCCGACGGACAACTGCCGGGCGGCGTACGTCAGTTGCGTACTGAACCCGGGGCCGGACGGCACGGCGTCGCCACCGGCCTTGACCAGCTCGGGGGCGGGCGCGGCGAGGACGGCGAACTGGCTGCCGGGCACCCAGGACTTGGCGTGGGACTGGAGGCTGACGGGCACGCGGTCGAGGCGGGCGACGGAGCCGAGCAGCGCACCGGCGTAGATGTAGTGGCTGAGCAGCCGCGCGGCGGAGGCGAGCACGCCGGGGCTGAAGTCGCAGATGGACAACTGCCGCAGCTGGAGGGCGAGTACGGACAGGCCGAGCGGCGGCAGGTCGCTGCGGATCAGCGCGATCCGGTCGCTTTCGAGCACGGAGCGCACGGCGTGCAGCCGGTGCCGGGCCGCCTCCGGCAGGGACGCCGGGTACAGCACGATCACATACCCGTGGTACTCGATGAGCTGGTGCGTGTCGGTGAGCGCCTGGTCGAGCGAGTACGTCTTCGGCGACCGCACGGCGCTCTGCAGCACGGTGGCGGTCGGGGTGTGCCGGTCGGGCGAGGGCAACACCAGCTCCGGGCTGGTGACGGCTATCGCGGTCGGCATGCGCACACCCCCGGCTCCGGTCCTCACACTCCCATCGGCACGCTGGCGTCCACGTGCGCGTCTCCTGCTTGAGCACCATATCCACGCGGAGGCCGCGCTAACACCCAACTTCCCAGTGTTCACCTCCGGGTTGTCGCGATGGCCTCGCTTCCCGGGAGTTGGCGGGCGGACGCGCCTGCGCCCTCGGCTGTGCACGCGGCCCGAGAGGGGGCCGGCTCTGGAGCCAGTCGAGCCGGAACCGGCACCAGAGCACAGGCATCCGTCATGAACGGACTTCAGCCCTCATGAACGCTGCTTTCCCCTACTCGGAACCTCCGAGCGGCAGCCACGACGCCCTCACAGCGCCACGTCAAGGATTTCCACGTCGCTCAGCGCCACCACGGACATCGCTCGATCCAGGTGGAGTTGGCGGAGGATTCCAGCGCCTCGCGCCCACCCCGGCCATGGCGAGTGTTCCGCTATCTGACCTGCGCGGCTGACATACCCGAAGTCAGTGACCTGGAACTCTCCAATCCCATTCGGGGTCACGTCCGAATCGCGCCAGAACATGAGCATACGGGAGAACTTCATCGAAGTTTGTGTCAAGCAGCCCCACGAGCCCCTGCAGGACGTCTTCCAACAGGGTACGAATGCATGACACCTCGCGATACTCAAGGAGCACCGCCCTGAATTCCCCCAGCTCTTCGGTGATCTTTTCCACCTCATCCTCGTCAAACTCTGCCAGAACACTCCCAGAGAGATCGACACCAAAACTGCAAGGCCCTCGGTGCAGTCGATCGAAGATCTCGCCCTCAGCATAGGATCCAGCCTTGCGCAGCCGTCCCACAAGTTTCTGATGGTCACCCAATGGAGTCAGCAGCACGATGGTGGGATTCACAGGGAACTCCTCGCTAAGGAATGACGAAGCCCGGAGATCCTAACGCAGATATCCAATCGGAACTACGGCGCCAGCACATCCAGCAAGACATCCTTGTCCCGCGTGACCATTATTCCGGACTTTTCAATGTTCTTGATCACGGTACCTCGCCCTTGAGGAAGATAGACAATCACTGGATAGTCTGTGAGTCGCTGGGTAGTCAAAGCCTGCCCCAAGGCACCCTTGCCTGACCCCGATTTCACTTGAACCACGGCATTCTTGGTCACGATATCGAAGTCAGTGAGCACTCTCCCATCCTCCCCTACGATATCGACGCCTTGAGCCCGCACATGACCGGGGTAACGGGCATTAATATCGTCCACCAGCTCTGGAACCAGAGGATCATCGCCCTTACCAATGACGTGATTCGGCTTGGCGGACCCCTTCGGTACAAGTCCACGGGCTCCGGCTTTTCGCAGCAGCCCGCCGATACCGATTTCCACTGTGCCTGCCCGCGCACAGTCCATCATCTTCTCGGCAGTGCAATCCCCGCCACGAAGTTTACGCAGAGCCTCTCGCCAGTCCCCTTGGATCAGATCTACAAGGGGACCGTCAGGTATAAACGGAGCAAGAAATCCAAGGGAGTCACTAGGACCCCTTCTGAGCAGTTTCTGCTTCCTGTCCACCCGCGGCCCATATCCAGTGACCCCTCTGTCCACACAGGAATATCCACACTGGTACGTGTTCCTGGTATTTGTGTAACCAGAGCTATTCGTGGGCGCGGTACCCCGGCCGCTGTCCATGCTGCCGCCGTTGGGATTCCCCTTGTGGAAGTCGCCGAAGGTGTCAACCCAGTCGCTACCAGGGCGGCAGTGGTCGTCGGCGCACTCCTTCAGCCCCGTGGGATCACTCAACGAAACAGGAGTGTTGCTGGCGTAGGCGTAACCGTTCAGGGACTGGTGCCGGTCGGCACTCAGGATCGGGTCGATGCTGATGAACTGGCCAATGACCGGGTCGTACTCGCGGGCCCCCACATGGGTCAGGCCCGTGCCCTTGTCCACCGGCTTGCCCAGGAAGCCCTTGTCGTCCGGCCAGGCGGGGGTCTTCTCGCCGCGCGGCGCTCCGAAAGGGGACGTGTAGCGCTTGGTCACCGCGTACGTCGACGCGTCCAGTGCCACGCTCGACGTGCCGTGGTGGTCGGCCGCCAGGAAGGCGAGGTCCGACTCCGCGGCGCCGCCCGCGGCTGTGCGGACCGCGATCGTCTGGCCGTTGGCCGTATAGGAGCGGGTGCCGGAGAGGGTCTTCCTCGTACCCTTCACCGTCAGGCGGACCTCGGTGGCGCCCAGGTAGAGGACCGTGTCGCCGTCGCCCTTGGCGCGGCGGATCAGCAGTTCGCCGCTCGCGTCGTAGAGGTAGCCCGTCTCCGACGACGACTCGATCGTCCTGGCCAGCTTGCCCTCCGTGTTCCACGTCAGGGCCTGCTGGGCCTTCGGCCCGGGTCGCTTCGTCGTGTTGCCGGTCCTGTCGTACTCGTAGGCCCCCGGGCGTGCGCCCGTCGTCCTGGTGAGCGGGTGGGGCTGGCCCGCCGACGTCCCGTAGTCGTACGTCGTGGTCTCGTCCGAAGAGGCCGTGTGCTGGGTCTCCGTCGCGCGCTGACCCGCCGCGTTGTACGTGTACGACGTCCAGTAGGGAGCCGCTCCATCGATGGAGGACTTGGTGCGCTTCGACACCGCGCAGTCCGCCGTCTTCGGAGTCCAGGCCTCCGTCAGGCGGCTGTGGCCGTCGTACTCGAAGCACTGGTAGTCGGGCTTCGACGTGCCGCCTTGTGTCGTGCCGTCGAAGATCGACAGGACGTTGCCCGCGTCGTCCCGCTTGAACTTCAACTCCTGTGGCATGTAGCCGTGCACGTCGTCGGTGACGTACGAGCGGGTGAGGCGGCGGGTGCCCGCCTCGTAGTCGTAGCTGAGGTACGCCTTCTTCTCCGCGCTGGCGCCGCTCATGCCCAGCGTCATCTGGCGCAGATCGCCCTGGGGGAGAACACGGCGCCGTGGAGGTAGCCCGTGGTGCCCTCCAGGCCGACCTGCTGGCCCGTGGCGTTGTACTCGTAGCCGATCGTCTCGGCCTTGAGGCCCGCCACGGCGGGCTGCGACGCCTGGCTGATCGTGCCGTCGAAGCGGTAGCCGGTGCTGAAGGACAGCTTCTGCGGGACGCCCGCCTTCACGAGGGGGTCGTCCTCGGGCAGACCGAGCTCGCTCTCCTTGATTTCGTAGAGGGGGGTGTAGGTGGTGACCTTCTGGGTGTACGCCTTGCCCGTCAGACCGCCGTCGTAGCGGACGGCCGTGTCCTGCTGCCCCTTGGCGAGGTCGTCGAAGGTCCAGGCGGCGAGCTTGTTGGCATCCGTCTTCTCGGTGTGCCACAGGCCGGTCTTGCGGCCCAGGTCGTCGTAGGCGTACAGCAGCTTGCGGTTCTCCGCGTCCTTCGTCGAGGTGGCGCGGTCGAGGCTGTCGTACGTCGTGGTCGTGACGCCCTTGTCCGGGTCGTCAGCGCTCACCTGGCGGCCGAACAGGTCGTACGCGTAGGACCACTTCGCCTTGTCGGGACCGGTGATCGTCTCCTGCTGGCCACCGGGCGTGTAGGTGTAGCGCGTGGTGGTGAAGTCGGTGCCGACCAGCTTCGGACCGCCGTACTCGCGCCGCAGCACGACCTGCCCGCGAGCGTCGGTGACCTCGGCCGTGGCCTGGCCGCCGTCGGGGGCGCTGGTGGTCACCGTGTCACCGGAGTACGTCGTCGCGGTCATCCAGCGCGTCACGCCGAAGTTCTTCGTGACGGCCTTCGTAGCGCGGCCCGCGCCGTCGTACGCGGTGTCGGTCTGGAGCGGCGCCTGACTGCCCTCGGTCTGCACCGGAGTGCCGTTCGGGGCGGAGGTCTCGTCCCAGATGTCGCCCTGCGCGCTGACGGCGAGCCCGCGGTCGTCGTACAGGGTGATGCCGATCAGGCGGCCGCCGACGGGGGTCGGACTCTGCGTCTGGCGGGGGCGCAGGAGGGAGTCGTAGAACTCGTACGAGGTGTTGTAGCCGGAGCCGTCGCCCTTGAGGGCGCCGGTGGACACCCAGGACATCGCCTTGCTGGTGACCTTGTAGTCGTAGACGTAGTTGGGTGTCTTGTCGAGCACCCGGAGCCGGTTGGGCAGCCAGACCTGGGTGGTGCGGCCGAGGCTGTCGTACGTCGTCTCCGTGATCTTGTTGTTCGGGTCCGTGGCCTTCAGCGGCGCGCCCGTGGCGAACTCCACGTCCGTGGTGGTCTTGTGGCCCTTCGCGTTGGTCACGCTGCTCGACGTCATCGGGCCCGAGGCCGCGGGCGTGTAGGCGGTCTTCGCCGTCGTCAGGCCGTTGGTGTCTTTGACCTCGGTGGGGCGGCCGAGCGCGTCGTACGTCGTCGTCGCCGTCTTCTGCCAGGACGCGACGTTGTCCGTGCCGTACGCCTTCGCCCGGCCGGTCCAGGTGGGCTCGCCCGTGGTCGGCTTCTGGGAGGACGTCCACTTCGTGGCGTCCGGGTCGTCGTAGACCGTCGCCGTGTCGCTCACGACGTCGCCGGGCTTGTCGGAGTCGGCGGGCAGGTCCAGGTCGGCGACGGACGTCGAGCAGGGCTTGCCGACCGTGCGGGTGCGGGAGACGAGCGAGGTGATGCCCTTGTCGGCGTTGCGGGCGTACCAGGTGCGCGTGCACGTCTCGTCACCCGTGACGGCGTCGTCACCCTTGTCCTCGACGGCCTCGGGCATCCCGTAGTCGTCATACGTGGTCTTGCTGGTACGCACCCGGTCACGAGGCTCGGAGCCGCTGGTGACGCGGGTGCGCGTGTGTGCCGCGCCGGTGCGGACGTAGTACGCCTCGGTGTCCGCGTAGGACTTGTGCTGCGTGGCCGTCCGCTTCGACCAGGGGTCGTTGACCGTCGCGGAGACCTCGGTGTCGCCGTCGTACGTCACCGTCTCGCGCGCGAAGCCCGCGTACTGTTCGGAGTCGGTGATCTTGTCGGCCTTGATGCCGTCGACCTCGGCGGTCTTGCGCTTCTCAGGGTCGGGCGTCTTGCCGTCGGAGCCAGCGACGCGGTCGCCGTTCATGCCGCGCAGATAGACGTTGACCGTCTTCAGCCGGTCGCTGTCCTTGGCGCCCGTGTAGTGCGTGACCTTCTCGTAGCCGCGCCAGACCGACCAGGTGCGCTCCTTCGCGGGCGTCATCGGGTCGTCGTTGTAGTGCCAGGCTCCGCCGCCCGTGTACTCGTACGCGTGCTCCACGGCCTCCGCGCCGCCGCGCGGGTCCGTGGTGGAGACGGCGGCGACCGGGTACTTCTGGAACCAGTCCAGCTTCGGGGTCTCCTCGCCGTTCGGCGACCAGTACACCGGGTAGCAGCGCCGGGTGTTCTCGTCCGGCTTGGGCATGGTCTGCCCCGCGGCGCACTCACCGGGCTTGTACGAGACGATCGTCTGCGCGCCCGTCTCCGAGGTGACCGTGCGCAGGCGGGGCTTGTCCAGGGGCAGGATGTCGTCGGACGCGCCGTCGACCCGGTTGGGCAGGAAGACGTGCGTGAACTTCACCGGGTCCAGCGAGATGTCGGTGCCGCGCTTGCCGGTGTGCTGGATCTCGTCGAGCCACAGGGACTGGTCGGTGGAGTCACCGGTGTCGCCCGGGTCGAGGTAGAGGTGCTTGAGCTGCCAGGTGTCGACCTGCCAGTAGGCGGGCGTGGCCGCGGAGGCGTTCCACGCGTACGTGGTGATGCCCGTCATGCGCTTGCGGGTGAAGAAGGAGGGGCCGACGTTGCCGGTGCACTTCTTGTCGTCTTTGCACACGCTGTCGAACGGCACGTCAGGCCAGTTGTCCCGCTTGTCCTCGGTCAGCTCGTCGCAGCCGGTGCCCGGGGCGAGGCAGCGCTCGGCGTAGGTGAAGGTGACCTTGTTGGACGCGGCGGGCGTCGCGGAGAACAGGGCGTCCGCGCGCTGGCCGTAGCGGATCTCCTTGAGGTAGCCGCCGCGCGTGTAGTCGGTGCCGGTGTTGTCGTCACCGAGCTTGTCGTAGTTGTTGTGCTCGGCCTCGTACCAGTACGTCATGGCGTTGCCGTGGGTGTCCTCGACCAGGTCGAGGTTCCAGCGCCACGCCTGCTTCTTGTCCCGGTCCGAGAAGCCGCTGCCGTCCGCGTGGCCGGGCTCGCCCTCGTCGTCGCCGAAGACCGGCACCGTCCACACCGACTCGGTGCGGTCGTCCGTGCCCGCGCCCTTCAGCTTGTTCTGGCCGAAGGTGTACGTGGCGCCGTCGCCCGTGGTGACGGTCCAGTACTCACCGTTGTCGTCACCGTTGGTCGCACCGGTGTGGTGCTTGACGACCGAGGCGTCGTCGTTCTTCAGGCGCCACTCGCCGCTGGTGTCGTCCTTGACGAGTTCGGTGGCCTTGCCGTTGAGGACGAGCGAGGCGTTGTCGTACTTCCAGCACAGGTCGTGCTTGTTGTCGTGCCCGTCGTCGTCGCAGGAGCCGTACTTGCGCTCGATGTACGACGACGTGAGGTCGAAGCCCTCACCGATGACCGTGCCCTGGTTGTTCGTGGAGGCGGTGCGGCCGTCGACGCTGCCGGAGTCGTACGACACCGTCAGGTCGGGGGAAGGCCCTGCCGCCGCGGGCGGCGTGCGCAGCGGGTACGACCACGTGAAGGAACCCGATGAGCCGCCCGCCTCCCAGGTGGAGGAGGCCGCGAGCGGGGTCGCCTTGTAGTCGCCCGCACCTGACTTGGTGCCTGCGGCCAGGGCGAGGACCATCGTCCGGCCCGCCTTCGCGCCGGTGGCGGGGAAGGACAGCTCCGCCTTGAGCCTGTCGTCCTCGCGGTCGTTGGTGTACGCGACCGGTTCCCGAGTGCGACAGTCGGCCTTGCCCGGCGTGTCTAGCGCGCATCCCGGCAGGCGCAGGACCTGGAGGCGCCCCGCCCAGTCACCGCCGTACGCGGCGGCGAACGCCGAGTAGTCGACGTCCAGGCGGGCCCTGCCGCCGTCCGCGGGTGCCGTGGCGGTGAGGACGACGCCCTTGACGCCGAGGCGCCGCGCCTCGTCCTGGTCCAGGACCTCGACCCTCAGACGGTCGGCCACCCGCTGCGGAGCGCCCTTCGCCGCTTTCGGCACGGCGAGCGTGACCGGCAGCGATCCCGGGCTGGCCTTCGCCGCACCCGACTCGGGCAGTCTCAGAGTCGCCGTACCGCCCTTCGGCCAGGTCACGCGGCGCCGCTGGTCCTCGCGACCTCGCTCGGCCGCCCTGCGGTCGGCCTCGGCGGACTTCCGCACCGCGGCCGCGTTCTCCGCGTTGACCTTCGCGGTGAACGGTGAGACCTGGGCGGAGCGCGGCGCGTCCAGCTTCGGACGGCCCAGGGGATCGGTGGCCGCGGAGGCGGTGTCCGTGAACACCACCGGGGACAGCAGCCCGGGAAGCAGGGTGAGGCCCGTGACGGCGGCGATCCGCTGGCTCCATCTGCGTCTCGCTGGTCTGCTGGTTCCGGGCAGCCCGAAGCCAAGCTGTTTCATGTGGCTGTCTCCTCGCGTGCGGCCGCCGTCGAGCGACCGCACGCCGTCGAAGTCCAGTGGGAAAGAGGGAACGGGCGGGGAAGACCGCCTTCGGGCTACGTCGAGGGCTCCGCGATCTGTTCGGCCACCTGCTCCCGGTTCATCGCCCCCACCCATACGCGCAGCTTCGCCAGGTCCCCCGGCAGGTAGTGAGCGGTCACGCCCTTGGCGGAACCACGACCCGCCGTCAGGGCGCCGTCGCCCCGCTGGGCCCTGCTGAGCCCCGCGTCGTCCTCGCCCTGCTGGGCGAAGCGCCCGACGTAGAGCCGGGCCACGCCGAAGCGCTGCTCACCCTCGTCGTCGGTGAAGTCGAGCCCGGAGTCGAAGACCCCGGTCACGTCGACCCAGGTGTCCCACTCCTTGTCACCGATCTCGTCCTCAGCGGGTGCGACCGCCGAGGCGACGACCTTGCCGTCGGCGTTCACCGCGGTGCGTCCGAACTTCCACTGGTAGGCGTTGTCGGCGACCTTCTCCACCCACAGGGCCCACGACGATTCCTTCCCCACCGGTGTGGCCTGCCCGGCCACGAGCCCCCGGTAGCCGATGGGCTTGCCCGCGAACTCGGACCTGGTCAGCCGCACCCGGGCCGACACCGTGAACGAGCCGGCCTCGTCGACGACCGGGCCGGACGCCTTGGCGTATCCGCTCTTGCCGTCCAGGACGAGAGACGTCGCGTCCTCACCCGTCAGTCGGGCGCCCGAGTCGGACAGGTCCATCGCACCACGGCGATAGGGAAAGGCGGTGCTGGCCGGGTCGTCCGGATCCTCTGGGCTTTCGGCGACCTGGCCACCGGAGGAGATGGTGGCGTCCCAGTGGCCGACGAGTTCGTTGCTGGGCGCGCCCTTCCGCTCGAGGCGGTTCTCCTCCCGGATCTCCTCGTGCTCCAGCGGACGCTGCCACGCGGCGACCTCGTCCACCCGGCCCAGGAAGTACTCCCCGTAGTCACCGCCCACCTTGGAGCGGCCCACCATCATGTTCCGGTCGGCCGTCCACGGCGTGTACGTCTTGGCCTCGTCCTCGAGGACCACCGGCTTGCCCTGGGGCCGCCCGTTGACGAACAACTGGATCGTGTCGTCGCTCTTGTCGGCGTTGCCCTGCGTGTCGAAGACACCGACGAGGTGCGTCCACACCCTCAGCGGCGGGTTCTGGTCGTTGGCCGTGGAGCGGATGTAGACCGGACCGTTCCTGTCCTGGTCGGTGCGGTTGAACACCCAGGTCTTGAGAGCGGCCGAGTAGTAGAGCGTGAACGCCGACGCATGCTCTCCCGGGGCCGACAGCACCACACGGTTGGCTTTGTCGTCGGTCAGGTACGCCCACGCCGAGATCGTGAAGGAGTCCTGGGAGTTGACCGGAACGCCGTCCGTGGAGGCGTAGCCGACCTGCTTGTCCGGGTCGCTCTGGTTGTCGTTCAGGCGCAGCGAGTAGTCCCCGCCCCGCGTCGGCCCATCGTCGACCAGCCGGTACCGGCCTCTTCGCGCAGGATGACGTCATGGCGTGAGCCGACCTGGCCGGTGTCGTTGGCGACGGTCTTGCCGGAGCCCGGTGCGCCGTCATCGAACCGCCACCGGCCGGTGGTGCCGTCGGCCGTGCCGACCTTGAAGACGAGTTCGGCGGGTGGACCCCAGCGCACCCGGCCCTCCTTGTCCTCCTTCAGGTCACTGGCCTCCACCGACAGGGTCTGGGTCCCCGACAGGCCCGGCTTGAGCGCGACGATGGCCTGCCCGCTGGACGACGCTTCGACCGTCCTGGTGGCCCCCGCTTCCGACGTCAGCAGCCGCCACCGGTACTTCCGCACGTCCTTGTCGGCGCTGTTCGCTCTGAAGTGGAACTTGCCTAGCTGGCCCGGTCCTCCCCGTGCCTCGCAGTCGTTGGCGGTGCACTCCCTGTACACCAGCAGCGGGGTGATCGTCGGCTCCTTCGGTGCCGTCGAGTCGATGCGCAGGTAGCACCACTTCGAGTACGGGGAGAAGAGGTCGCCGTCCTTGCCTTCGCTCCAGTGCGACTGCGTCCGCGCCCTGAAGCGGTACAACCCGCCGTCGGCGCGCTTGTCCGTGGTGATCCGCTCGGTCGTGCCGTCCGTGACCCAGCCCGAGCTCGGCCTGTACCCCGTCCAGACGTTCGACCACGATCCCGATCTCGTGTCCGTGCTGGAGCGCTGCATCACGAACTCGGCCTGGAGCTTGCCGTGCTCCTCGCCGTCACGCGGCTGGACCTTGGTCTGGACGCGGGCCTGGAGCTTCGGGGTGTCCACGGTCACGGTCGTCGGGCTCGAAGCGGGCTGGCAACTCGCCCTGTCACCCGTACCGGGAATCACTCCGACCGCCGTCGGCACCCCCGGCTTGTGTACGTACGTGACCGTGAGTTCCGCGTTGTTGTCGAACCGCTTCCACGCCCGCGGCTCGCTCTCGTCCTTCGCCTTGAGCATGAGCGTGAGGCGCGAGAACTTGCCGCTCGCGAAAGAGCGCACGGTGGAGGCGAGGTTCTCGTCCGGCTCGTCGGGGTTGTCGTTGAACTCCACCCAGGCGTTGGGCTGTTCCGGAGAGCAGTTCTTGCCGCGACCGGCCGAGACGTAGCGGTCGCCCATCTGGTCGAGCTTCCGCGGTCCGGGCCATCGTGTGCCCTCCGAGATGTTGTCGGTGCGCTCCAAGTCGACCCAGTACGGGGTGCAGTTGAAGGACCAGGTCTCGTACGCGCGGAAGGTGGCGTCCAGGACGTGCTTGCCAGCGAGCTTGGACGCGCCGAACTCGAAGTACATGCGGTCCGTGTAACTGCCTCTGGCGCTGCAGTAGTAACCGTCGGCGATACCGCACCGGCCGACGCCCTCGGGCTCGCTGAACTTCCAGAACCTGTCGCCGTCCGAGGACAGCTTCGTCCACTCGGAACGGCCCAGGCCCACGGGCGGGTCGATGAAGACCGGGTACACGGTCTTCTCTCCTCGCAGCACGTCCAGGTCCGGCGTCACCGTAACGGCCCCGCCCCCCACGGTCACGGGAAGTTCGGCGCTCGCGTCGCCCTGGCCAGGCCGCGAGGAGTTCTCTGGGGCGGCGTCGCTCTTCGGTTGCTCCCCTCCGGCAGCCGAACGGAGGCCCTTGCGCGGCAGGGGCGCGGCATCGCCCGCGGAGTCCCACATCTGCCCGGCCGGGCCACGGAACACGGCGTTGCCGTCGGCGTCCACGGCGCGCAGACCGCCGCCTTCGCCGGGAGTCACACTCAGTCCCTCACCTTTCACGCTGAGCCTGACCTTCTCCAGCTCAGGGCTCGCGGCGGCCTCGGCCGACTTGACCACCAGCACTTCGCGGTACCCCTCGGCCGTCGCGGTGAGCTGCAGGTCGACATCCTTCACCGGAACGTCCGGGTACGTGGCCGTGGCACCGTCGAGGGTCGGCTCCGGCAAGGTCGTCGGCCAGCCCAGCCTCAGGAGCTGGTCCCCCGTTCCCAGCGCCAGCAGCCCGGAGCCGCTGCCGCCACCCGAGAACGAGAGGTCCACCACGGCCGACCTCGGGCCGACGGTGCCGTCGGCCCGCTTCTCCAGGGTGGTGTCGATGTCCCGCCACGCGCCGTTCTCGTCCCGTGCGCGCTGTGGCTCCGTCGACTGAGTCAGGACGAAGGTGCCATCAGGGTTTGCCATGGTCCGCGTGTACTCGGTGCGTTCCGAGACCACTTCGACCGGCTCACCGGTTGCGGCCGCGCGCCGCGACGCGGACTCTTCCGTCTGCACGGCATCCGGCAGCGATGCGTGTACCTCGCTGCTGGGAACGGCGAAGGCCACCGTCGGCAACAGCGACACCAGCAGGGCCGCAGTCGACACCGCGCCGATTACGCCGCGTAACCCTCTTCGTCTTCGGGCATGACGATGCCCCCACCCCAACTCCACAGTCCCCACCCCAGAGTTACTAAAGCTTCACACTTTGCAGGCGAAGCGAGTTAACGCGGCACAGGTTCCCTGCGTCAATGTGAACTGCGACACAAATTTCGCCGACAGCGCCACCCAGCAGGGGCGAACAGAGCGCGAATTGAGGCTTCACAGCCACTGACCGAGGGGCCTGAAACGTCACATAAGGTGACGCTTCCCCTGAGTCAACAGCATGAACACGCCATTCTCGGAGCAGCCGCGCTGCAAGGTTTAAAGCGTCAGCACTTTGCCGACGCGACGCCACCCCGCACTGCCTGACAGAAGGCGTCGAACAGAACCGGCCGCGGTGGCTCACAACAGGTCGGCGCGCCGGGGCCCTTGACAACGTTATTGGTCTGGACCACCTTGGACGACCAAGCGCACTGCGGTGGCCACCGCCTCTTCCGGCCCTGACGGGTCGTCCCCCACATCCCCCACGGAGGCAGACGTGGACCGCTCACGCACGTTCCCACGGAGAAGGACCAAACGAGGCGTCCTCGCCGGGATCCTGGCCGCGCTCGGGCTCGCGGTCGCCGGGACGCTCACCGGTGGCGCCGGTACGGCCGACGCGCTCGGCGCGAACGCCGCGGGCGCTTCGGACGCTCCGGGCACTGCGGGCGTCCGGAGCGCGGACGCCCGGGCCGTGCCCAAGCACGCCGTCACCGGCTACTGGCAGAACTTCAACAACGGCGCCACCGTGCAGCGGCTCAGCCAGGTGCAGGACCAGTACGACATCATCGCCGTCGCCTTCGCCGACGCCACCGGGCAGCCGGGGCGGGTGACGTTCAACCTCGACTCCGCCGGGCTCGGCGGGTACACCGTCGAGCAGTTCAAGGCCGATGTGAAGGCCAAGCAGGCGGCGGGCAAGTCCGTGGTCATCTCGGTCGGCGGCGAACGCGGCTCCGTGGCCGTGAACAGCTCCACGGCCGCCACGAACTTCGCCAACTCCGTCTACGCCCTGATGCGGGAGTACGGCTTCGACGGCGTCGACATCGACCTGGAGAACGGCCTCAACGCCACGTACATGACGCAGGCCCTCAGGTCGCTCTCGCAGAAGGCCGGGCCCGGCTTCGTGCTCACCATGGCGCCGCAGACCCTGGACATGCAGTCGACCGGCTCCGGCTACTTCAAGACGGCGCTGAACGTGAAGGACATCCTCACCGTCGTCAACACGCAGTACTACAACAGCGGCGCGATGCTGGGCTGCGACGGCAAGGTCTACGCGCAGGGCGGCGTGGACTTCCTGACCGCGCTCGCCTGCATCCAGCTGGAGAGCGGGCTCGCGCCGTCGCAGGTGGGCATCGGGACGCCCGCGTCGCCGCGCGGCGCCGGGTCCGGCCATGTCTCGCCGACCGTCGTCAAGAACGCCCTCGACTGCCTGGCCCGCGGCACGAACTGCGGTTCGTTCAAGCCGTCCAAGACCTACCCGGGCATCAGGGGCGCCATGACCTGGTCCACCAACTGGGACGCCCTGAACGGCAACGCCTGGTCCAACGCGGTGGGGCCGCACGTCCACGGGCTGCCGTAAGCCCGCGCCCACCCCCCTGTCGCAGCGCCGCCGCTCCCCCGGCGGCGCTGCCGTACGACCACCCTGACCGCCGGATCAGAAGAAGCTGCCCCAGTCCTGGTCCGCGATCTGCTTCACGCACAGCACCAGGAACAGCAGCCCCGCGATCGCCAGCATGCCGTTGCTCACCCACCCGTTGCGCCACTCGGCGGGCGTACGGGAGGAGTTGAGGAGCCAGATCAGCGTCAGGGCGAGGAACGGCATGAACGCCGCGCCCAGGACCCCGTACAGGATGATCAGGCGGAACGGCTGCCCCTGGAAGAGCAGGATGATCGGCGGGAAGGTCAGCCAGAGCAGGTACGCCCGGAAGGGCACCGACCGCTCGCGGGCACCGGAGGCGACCTCCTCGCCGGTCAGGGCGATGCTGTCGGCGCGCACCCGCGTCTTGCGGTAGCGCTCCACGAAGTCCGCGAACATCAGGCTCACGCCGTGCCAGACGCCGATCAGGGACGTGAAGGACGTGGCGAAGAAGCCGACGAGGAACAGCTTGGCGGTGGCGGTGCCGTACTCCTCCTCCAGGATGTCGCTCAGCTGGACCAGGCCCTTGTCGCCGCTGGCGATCGCGACGTTCGCGGAGTGCAGCAGCTCGGCGCCGACGAAGAGCATGGCCACGACGAAGACGCCGGTGGTGATGTACGCGACGCGGTTGTCCAGGCGCATCACCCGCATCCAGCCGGTGTGCGTCCAGCCCTTGGCGTTCACCCAGTAGCCGTACGCGGCGAGGGTGATCGTGCCGCCGACGCCGCCGATCAGGCCGAGCGTGTTGAGGACGGAGTCCTTCTCGTCGGGCAGCACGGGGAGCAGGCCCGCGAGGGCGTCGCCCAGGTTCGGCGTCACGCGGACCGCGAGGTAGACGGTGACGACGAACATGACGCCGACCAGCACCGTCATGACCTTCTCGAAGACCTCGTACTTGTTGAACCAGACGAAGACCAGGCCGACGACGCCGGTCAGCACGCCCCACCACTTCAGGTCCATCACGTCGGGGAACAGCGCCTGGAGCGGCAGTCCCGAGGACGACATCGCGGCCGCGCCGTACGCGAAGCCCCACACGACGACGTACACGACGAAGAACCAGGTCGTCCAGCGCCCGAGGCTCGCCCAGCCGTCGAAGAGCGTGCGCCCGGTCGACAGGTGCCAGCGGCCCGCCGCCTCGGCGAGGGAGATCTTCACGACGCAGCCGATGACAGCGGCCCACAGCAGCGTGTAGCCGAAGTTGCTGCCCGCGATCAGTGTGGCGACCAGGTCACCGGCGCCGACGCCCGTCGCGGCGACGACGATGCCGGGACCGATGTACTTCCAACTGGACTTGCGGGGTACGGAGGCTTCGTCCCCGGCTGTGGTGGGTCCACCCTTGGTTTCGGCCATGCGATCAAGAAAGCGTAAAGGGGGGTGGTGCACAAGGGGGGCGACGGGATGGCGCGGGAAGCCCCCCCGGTCGCGGGGAGCCCCGGCGCGGGGAAGCCCCCGGCGCGGACGAGGACGGCTCGGACGGGGACGGCTCAAACACGTCATTGACCTGAGCATGCCATCCCGCGACCATGGGCCAGCGCGGTCCTGCCCACCCGACGGGCCCCGTGCCCGCTCCACCCCACCCCACCCCGCCCGACCTGCTCCACCCCACCCCCACAGGAGCATCCATGCGACTTCGCATCCGCGGAAAGAGATCAGCGGCCATCACCGCCGTGCTCGCCCTCGCGGTCGCGGCGCCCCTCAGCGCCAACGCCTCCGACTCCTCGTCCCCCTCGGTCAGGAAGGCGGCGGCCGCCGCCGCGGCCGAGGACGAGATCCGCCAGTACTCCGTGCCCGGCCCCGCGACGCGCGAGGCCCGCACGGCGCTCGCCGCGACCGGCGTGTCCATCGACGAGGCCGACGACCACGGCGTCGTCGTCTCCGCGAACGCCGCCCAGGCCGGGAAGCTGCGCGCGCTCGGCTACACGCTCAAGGCGCTGCCCGCGCCCCCGAAGCGCTCGGGCGAAGGCCCCGTACGGGTCCGGGACTTCCCGCCCGCCGACTCCCGCTACCACAACTACGCGGAGATGAACGCGGAGATCGACCAGCGGCTCCAGCAGTACCCGAGCATCATGAGCAAGCGCGTGATCGGGAAGTCCTACCAGGGCCGCGACATCGTCGCCATCAAGATCAGCGACAACGTCGGCACCGACGAGAACGAGCCCGAGGTCCTCTTCACCCACCACCAGCACGCCCGCGAGCACCTCACGGTGGAGATGGCCCTCTATCTGCTGCGCGAGCTGGGCGCGGGCTACGGCGGCGACGCGCGCGTCACCAAGATGGTCAACGAGCGCGAGATCTGGATCGTGCCGGACATCAACCCCGACGGCGGCGAGTACGACATCGCCACCGGCTCCTACCGCAGCTGGCGCCTGAACCGGCAGCCCAACTCCGGCGGCGCCACCGGCACCGACCTCAACCGCAACTGGAACTTCAAGTGGGGCTGCTGCGGCGGCTCCTCGGGCACCCCCGGCTCCGAGACCTACCGGGGCCGCGCCGCCGAGTCCGCCCCCGAGGTCAAGGTCGTCGCGGACTTCGTACGCAGCCGGGTCATCGGCGGCAAGCAGCAGATCAAGGCGGGCATCGACTTCCACACCTACAGCGAGCTGGTCCTGTGGCCCTACGGCTACACCTACAACGACACGGCACCGGGCCTGACCCAGGACGACCACGACGCCTTCGCCGCGGTCGGCCGCAAGATGGCCGCCAGCAACGGCTACACCCCCGAGCAGTCCAGCGACCTCTACATCACCGACGGCACCATCGACGACTGGCTCTGGGGCAACCAGAAGATCTTCGGCTACACCTTCGAGATGTACCCCCGCTCCGGAGGCGGCGGCTTCTACCCACCCGACGAGGTCATCGAACGCGAAACCTCCCGCAACCGCGACGCGGTACTCCAACTCCTGGAGAACGCCGACTGTATGTACCGCTCCATCGGCAAGGAACAGCAGTACTGCTCCGGTAGCTGAAACGCCCGCCTCCGGGCACCGCGCTGCCGCGTCGGCCCGCCCTCACCCCATGGGGGCGGGCCAGCCGACGTCCCGGAAGGGCACGCTCGAAGGCTCATGCGCCGCACCACACCCCCCGGACAGCCGGGGCGTACAGCCGCACGGACTGGCCCGCGATCGCGCCAGGGACACAGAAGCCAGATGGAAGAGCGTCTCTCTCGGACCCCTCACCGTGTGCCCGAGGTCACTCGCCTCGCGGCTGCCCGAGGGTCGGCTCACCAGCCGGGAGAGCCGAGTCGCTGTCGCACTTGTATACGTCCTTGGCAGCCAACCGCATCACTTCAGAGGCCAGTGCGGCGAGCTTCTTGGCGCCCAAACCGTCTGATGGGAGGCTCCCGCGGTGGTAGACCCTGGCCTCAATGATGCGCGGATTTTCCCTCATTGGGCAGTTCAGCAACAGAACGGCAGCACGCTTCGAGGCGTATCCCCGGGCCTCGCCGAGTCGCAACGGAGCGCTGCCTGGCCCTTCAGCTTCACGCTCGACCTTCTCCTTCGCCTCATCGATGCTCTTGACCCTGTCCACGTCCACGTACTGGAAGTACATGACCGACACCTCCCGATCGCCGGAGGCGAAGGTACAGTCGGGTGTCGGCCCGGTGTAGGGGACATCGAACCTGTCCCCGGGCCCGACGTTCTCCCAATACTGGTCTCCCCTCTTCGGGAGAAGGTCGGCCGCGAGCTTCCCCGGCAGCGTATTCGCGCACACTCGGTCGGGCACCGCGACGGCGGGCGCGTCGGTCGGCCACAGCTTCCATATCGCTACACCGGCCGAGGCCAGCAAGGCAGCAGCGACGGCAATCCAGAAACTCCCCTTGCGCTTCCGCACCACGGTCCCGGTCATCAACCCGCTCCACCCTGATCTTGGCGCGCAATGTCGTAGTGCAGTTTCGTATTTCGCTGTGCGGTATCCGCAAGCGACGCCGCCTCGGCCGGACTGTACCCGTGCTGCCTCGCTGCGCTGTACACGGAGTCGAACACGGCACCCGCGGAACTTCTGCGCTGCTCGTACAGGAAATCCTTCCGTTCCCGCTCCGCGCTCTCGCTGGAATCCCTGCTGTACTTATCAACGACGCTTTCACGCGCGTCCTCGACGATCCAGCCCGCGACGTCGCTGGCATACGGAACATCGCTCATACCGAACTTGACTGCTCGTTCTACCCACTTGCCAGCAGTATCAATCCCGCTGTTGAAATCCTCGTCGGCCGCGATGCGCTCGTCGTAGACGGAACGCGTCCTCGCCTCGGCCATGATCCCCGCAATGTCAGCACCCGGAGCGACCATGTTGCCCAAGTCGTCCTTGACTGTCTCTTCAGAAAGGCCATGGGGGTTCCGGAAAGTCTCATCGACGAGCTGCGTCGTCGTGGACTGCTGGGAATTGAGAATGGAACCATAGGCCCCGGGGTCTGTACCCACCACCCCGAGGAAGTTCCTTACAGTGGAGTCAGTGAGGTTGCCGAGGTTCGCGTTGCTACCGTGCGTGGCGATAGACCGCTCACCGTTGAGGCCGTCCTGGAAGTCCCTCATGTAATCCGCCGTAATGTTCCCCATACTGCCCCGCAACTTCGAACCCTCCAGGACCTCTGGGTTGCTTCCGTAGTAATCCACGAGACGGTTGACGAAGGACGCGCTGCCGTTCGAGTGCGGCTTCGGTGGGCCATCGGTGTCGTAGGGCGTACCGATGGCCGCGGATTCCAGGGCGTGGCCGAGGCTGGTCTCGTACTGGTCGCGGTTGGCGCCGCCCACCCCCAGCTCGCCCATGGCCGTGTACACCTTGTTGCGGGAACCGTCTCCATGGCTGACGAGGTAGTCCCAGTGGCTCTCGGCTTTGGAGCCTGTATGGAAGAAATCCAGGGAAGCTTCTGGATTGTGGCCGAGGGACTCCATGAATCCAGCGACCGGGTCATTGGGTGCATCACCCGGAGGATGGTTGAGATCGGTGTAGGACCAGGAGCCGTACGGCGGCATCTTCTTCTCGTGCTCCAGGAGTTTGTCGCCGTAGTCCTGAAGGAATTTGGTTTCGAACTTCCCCTTGTGCATCAGGCTCGTCATGACCTCGAAGCCGTACGGCGGAGTCCCCACACCGAACCCCGGGGCCGGGGGCAGCCGTTTCCCTCCGGCCTCGATCATGTCCTTCTTCCACGCGTCCATCTCCGGGCTGTCGACCTGCGTGGCCCCGGCGAGCGTCAGGCTCAGATTCTCCTGGACATCGCCGAGGATGTCGGCGCGGTCAGGTCCCACCACACTGAACCTCCCCGCCGGCGCGGCGAGGTCACGCCAGAAGCGAAGAGTGCCCTCGGCGCCCAGCTTGGTCGCGAGGCGCTCTCCGAAGGCGGGGGTGTCCTTGTAGCGAGCGAGGTCGTCGTTGAAACGCTTGAGTTTCTCGTCGCTCCACTTGTCGACGCCGCCCTTGGCCACCTCTTTGGCCCAGCGATCCGCGTCCGCCCTGCCTTGCAGGCTCTTGGCGTGATCGAGGCTGTTCACACGGACTTCGGAGAAGTCGTGTTTGCCGCGCGCCAGGGCCCGCAGGGCCCGTTCGGCGACGCGGTCTGTCTCATCCGCCTCGCGCAGAACGCGCGTTGCGTCCCGCATGGTTTCGAGCAGATCCGCCTGGGTGGGTGCACCGTCCTTGGCCGCGTCCCCCGGAGAGCGGGCCTCTGCCCCGCCTGCTGGGGTGATACGGATGTTGCGCTTCGCGGCCCTGTCCGCCACACGCTCCATTTCCTCCTTGTGGTGGGCGAGCGCCGTGAGCGCGCCACGGAGGACCGCGAGGACGCTCTGCGCCGACGTGACGGCGTCGTCGAACTCGGATGCCGTCTTCACCACGAACGCCTTGCCCACGGTGGCGTTGACGCCCTTCCAGTCGGCCGACTCCGCCCTGCGCTTGAGCACGGCAGCGCTCTCAGCACCGCCCCCACCGGTGGCCAGCTCGCTCAGGCGTCGCGCCATGACCTCCCAGTCGTCCACGGCCGACGCCAGCTTGCCCAGCCTCAACCCGAGAAGTTCCTGAACGGTCAGCATGCCCTCGCCCTGTCCCCATCACTTCATGTACTTGTCGATGACGGACACGGAAACAGACGTCGCCACCTTGTCATCGTCCTTTTTGTGCTGTGTGCGCGTGAAGTCGAGATGGTTGGAGATGTGACCGCACGCGTCCACGAGCGTCCTCGATTTCGAGTTCCAGGCATCGTGCATCTCAGTGAGGGCGGCGCCCATGGCGAGTCCGTCACCGGACAGCTCCACCGCCGCCCCGAACGTGCTTTCACGCGCGTGGTCGGAATCCTTCCGGAGGCGGTCACGGAGCCGGTAGGCGATGCCGCCGAGCACGCCCAATTCGTCGTCGTGGACGACGAGGTCCGCCGCGGCGCTGGGCCGGGCCGCACTATTGAGTCGGGTGCCGTCCGCCTGCTTCTCCGCGGCCGTGGCCTTCAGCCGCTCCCACTCGTCCCACGTCATCTCACGGCCTCCCCGTGGCGTGCGCGTGCCCCTCGGTCCGGCGCTTGCGCACGGCCAGGGCGGCGGCCGCGCCGCCGATCAGGGCGGCGGCGCCCACTCCCGTGACGATCCAGGTCGTTGTGTTCGAGTCGCCGCTGTCGTCGTCGGTGGTCGGCGGGGCCGCGGCGGAGGTCCGGTCGTCGCCCGGTTTCGCTGCCCTCGACGGGGCGGGGGGCGCGGCCTGCTTCAGGTCCGGCAGCGGGTATTCGTCCGCCGGGCCCGGGTCGCCCGGGTTCTGGAGGGCCACGCGGGGGCGGACGATGCCGTAGCCGATGGAGTCGTTGCGCTTGGCGCCGTCCGTGGGGGCGCCGATGGTGTTGAGCAGGACGCGGAGGACCTGGTTGTTGGTCCAGGTGGGGTGCGCGGACCAGATGAGGGCGGCGGAGGCGGAGGTGAGGGCGGTGGCGGCACTGGTGCCGTGGCCCTCGCATGTCCCCTTGCCGTTCGCGCACACCGTGGTGATCTCGTCACCGGGGGCGGCGACATCCACCTGTGGACCGTACTGGGACTCCTTCGTCTTGCGGAGGTTCTTGCCGATGGCTCCGACGCCGACCACTCCTGGCGTGCTCGCCGGGTAGCGAGGATCCGATGCCCCCTCGTTGCCCGTTCCCGCGAACACGAGCGAGCCTTTGTCCAGGGCGTACCGCACCGCCGAAGTGAGCTGCGGCAGCCCTTTGACCATGGCGATCGAGATGTTGATGACCTTCGCGCCATGGTCGGCCGCGTAGCGGATGGCGCGGCTGAGTTCCTTGTTGTCCCTGGTGAGGTGCTGGTTGGCGTTCAGCCCGTCGTCTCGGACTCGGATGGGCAGGACCTTGGCGCCCGGCGCGAGGCCCAGGCTGCCGTGGCCCACACGGCCCTTTCCCGTTCCCGCGATCTGGAGTGCCATGTAAGTGCCGTGACCGTGTGGGTCAGTGCGTTCGTCGCCCGCGCTGTTCGGTGCCAGGTCCAGGCCCGGTAGTACCCGGCCTCGCAGGTCCGGCAGGTCGGCGTTGACACCGGTGTCGATGACAGCGACCGTCACGCCGTCACCCGTACTGGTCCGCCACATCTTCTCGGCCTGCATGGCGCTGAGGTGCCACTGCTTGTCGCGGATGGACTCCGCGTGGGCGGGCACGGCCGCGATGCCGACCAGCAGGAGGCCGACGGCCCCCGAGACGACGCTCCGGCGCCGACCGTGGTGCAGCGTCCTGGCAGCCATCTGCTCTCTCATGACCTCGTGGTTTCTGGGTGGGGGGGATGGGTGTGGTCAGTCGACTACGGGCGGGACCACCCGGCGGCCGTCCGGGCGCCAGGTCTCCTGGTCCTCGGTGAGGTAGTCCGGTCTTCCGTCACGTTCCTCGTCACGTCGCGTACGGGACGGGCGCGTGCTGTTCGGCGGCGTGGCACCGCGCGGCGGCCCCTGCCGCCGGGGCTGCCCGCCCACCACGCCATGGGGCGCGCCCACGGGCCGCTGGCCCGCTACCGCTCCTCGTCCGGCGCCTGGCCCTCCCCGGCCCGGCCCGGCAGGAGCCCCGCCGACGACAGCCCCTCGGGGCATCCCTCCAGTCGTCCCGCCAGGGGCCGACGGCGTGGGACGGCCACCGATGATGCCCGGGCCGCTCGGCGTGCGCCCCGGGGGCGACCCCGCAGGGGGAACGCCGGGCGTGCCACCGGCCACCGGCTGTGCCGGGCCCGCCGGGCGCGGAGGCAGAGCCGAGCCTCCGCCGGGTGCGCGTCCGGGAGCCGGGCCCACCGGTCCGCCACCGGGCTGGCGTCCGGGGGAAGGCCCGACGGGCCCGCCGCCCGCCCGGCCGGGAGAAGGCCCCACCGGCCCGCCACCGGGCGGCAGGGGCGGACGACGGCCGGGCCCCACGGGCCCCGGGCCCGGTGGAATCGCGGGGTTCACAGGCGGGCCCGGACGCTGTCCCGAAGGTGGCGGAAACACGCCTATGGGAGGTGGGGTGCCCCCATCGGGCCTGAGCGGGGTCGGCGGACCCCCCGACGGGGACGGTGGGGGCGTCGGCGGGGCATCGGGGAGCGTTCCCGTGCCGTCGACTTGGACGCCCACGGGGTCCGGAACGTGAGGCACCGGCCCCGGAACGCCGGGGGGCAGGTCGGACCGGGCCCCCGGCCCACTGGGTCCGGAGCCCGTGGCCTCTGGCGGTGCCGGTGCGCCGGACGGCGCGGCACCCGCTGCCACTCCCCCGGGCGCCCCCGCCGGTGGCACGGTCCCGGTGCCACCGGCGCCCCCGCCAGAATCCGTCTCGTAGACGAACCTCGACTCCCTCGGCGGTGGCGTCACCTCCGGTGGAAGCGGCGGGAACCGCGGCCTCTCCAACCCCTCCAGCTGCTGGGCCGACAGTTGGTACGCCTGTCCCAGCTTGCGCATCTCCGCTGCCGCTTCCTGGCGGACCTTCTCCTTCGCGGCCTCCAGGCGGGCCAGTTCGTCCGCCGACTTCGTGGTGACCGACCGCGCGTCCGGGTCGTTGGGGTGGGAGGCGGCCGCCTTGAGGTTGCCCTCCGCGGCGCCCTTGTCGCGGGGGATGGACGCCTGGGCCGTGGCGATGGCCTCCGAGGCGCGGGCCAGCCACTTCGCGGAGTTCTCGCTGAAGTCCCCCAGGCGGTGCGTGGTGTTGGCCAGGTCCCCGCTCCACGTGCGGAACGCCGTCGCGCCCTCGCCCTTCCAGCGCACCCACTGCGGGCGCACCCTCAGCTCGTCGGCGATCTTGCGGATCTCCGTGGCGGCCGCGACCAGGCGGTCCGCCGCCGCCTGGACCTGGCCGCTGTTCGCCTGGTCCAGCCACGCCAGCATCTGCTCGTGGCTCATGGACTCGAAGGACGTGCCTCCGGTACCGCCTCGGCCGCCCATCAGATCGTTCCTCCCGCGTCGCCCGCCGGGCCCCGGCCCGGCTTCCCCTCGCCCCGGGCCCCGTACCGCTCCGCGAGCCCCGCGCTGATCTCCGCCATGCGATCGCGAATGTCCTCGTCGACGTCGCGGTAGCCCTTGTGCGCGGCGAGGACCGCGATGCCCATGCCCTCGATGGAGTCGGAGAGGAGCTTCGACAGGGTCTCCAGCTCGGAGATCACCGTGCCGTACGCGCCGAACAGGCCTGCGGCCTCCGCCCACGCCCCGTCCCCGCCGCCGAACTGGTTCCGTACCAGCTGCTCCTGGCCCACCTTGGCCGGGCCCGCCGGGGAGCCCTTCAGATCACGGATCAACTCGTCCACGCGCTGCTGGAACCTGACGAAGGACGACAGCTCCGTGGCCACGTCCGCGACGGCGTCCCGCGCGCCGTCGAACACCTGGGACGTCCACGACGCCTCGCCCTCACCCGACTTGCCCGACATCAGCAGCCCACCCCCGGCGTCCCCCAGGCCCGACCGTGCTCCCCTTCACCCTCACGTTCGCTATCGCGACAAACACGGTAGCGATCGCGAACTGTCCGGTAACTCTAGCCTCGGGGGCTGACACTTCGCAGCCGAGTGATCACCCATACGATCGGGTTCCGGCCACGCGCCCTACGGAGCGCGTCACGCGTCGTACGAGGGTGAGTCGATCACCCGGAGGGAGGGAATCCCGGCGGTGCGCGCATACCCGGGCAGGTGGGGCGCAGCCTCTCCGCGAATGATCCGACCAGCGGATTTCCCGCTGACCGGACGGAGAGGAAGCCCTCTGTGACCGCAATGGAATCGCTTGTCTCGAAACTCGACGACCTGTCCGACCTCGGCCGCCTCACCCGCTTCGGGTGCATCGCCCAGTGCGCCCACCGCCTCAACCGCCTCAACCACCTCACCCGCTTCAGCCGTGTCAGCCGTGTCAGCCGTGTCAGTCGGCTCGGGCCGGGCCGCATCCCTCGTCCCGGCTCCCTCCCCCTCGCCGCCGCGGGGCTCGTGACCGGCGCCCTGCTGGCCCTGGCGGCGACCGCTCTCCGCGGCTCCGGCGGAAAGGGGCCCAACACCCCGCCCCGCGGCGGCGGTTGCGGAACGTGCGGGCGTTCCGCCCGGGCGCCGCGGCGGCCCTGGGCCGCGGTGGGGGCGGTTCCCCGGGCCTAGATGGGGCAAAGACGGTGGGGTTCCCGGCGTCTCGCCGGGAACCCCACCGTCGTACCGCCACGTACCGCTACACGAACAGGCTCACCACCGCCGCGACCGCGAAGCCCGCGACCGACAGGACCGACTCCAGGACGGTCCAGGTGCGCAGGGTGTCGCGCTCGGAGATGCCGAAGTACTTGGCGACGATCCAGAAGCCGCCGTCGTTGACGTGCGAGGCGAAGATCGAGCCCGCGGAGATGGCCATGATGACCAGGGCCGTGAAGGCGTGGGAGTAGTCGCCGTCGGCGAGGATCGGGGCGACGATGCCCGCGGTGGTGACGATCGCGACCGTCGCCGAGCCCTGGGCCACGCGCAGCACCAGGGAGATGAGGTAGGCGAGGACGATGACGGGCAGGCCCACGTCGTTGAAGGTGTCGGCGAGGGCGTCCGCGATACCGCTGCCCTTGAGGACGGCGCCGAAGATCCCGCCCGCGCCGACGACGAGGAGGATGTTGCCGACCGGCTTCAGGGACGCGGTCGACACCGTCTCCAGGGACTTGCGGGACCAGCCGCGGCGGATGCCGAGCAGGTAGTACGCCATCACCAGCGCGATCGTCAGGGCGACGAAGGGGTTGCCGAAGAACTCGATGACGCTGCGGGCCGTCGACGGGTCGAAGGCGATGGAGGAGAAGGTGGCGAGCAGGATCAGGACCAGCGGGGTGCCGATGATCAGGAAGACCGTGGACAGGGCCACCGGGTTCTCCTGCGGCTTGCGGCCCTGCGCGGCCTGCTCGGCGAGCACCGCCGCGCGGGCCTCCTCGGAGGCCTCCAGCATGTCCTGCGGTACGGGTACGAAGATCCGCTTGCCGATCCAGGCGGAGAACACCCAGGCGGCGACGACGGCCGGGATGCCGCAGACGACGCCCATGAGGATGACCCAGCCGAGGTCCACCTTCAGCAGGCCCGCGGCCGCCACCGGACCCGGGTGCGGGGGCAGGAACGCGTGGGTCATGGACAGGCCCGCGAGCAGCGGCAGGCAGTAGAGCAGGATCGACTTGCCGCTGCGCTTGGCCGCCGCGTACACGATGGGCGCGAGGACGAAGATGCCCACGTCGAAGAAGACGGGGATGCCGAAGATCAGGCCGGTGAGGCCCATGGCGACGGGGGCGCGCTTCTCGCCGAAGAGGTCGAGGAGGCGGGCGGAGAGGACCTCGGCGCCGCCGGATACCTCCAGGATCGCGCCGAGCATCGTGCCCAGGCCGATGATGATCGCCACATGGCCGAGGATGCCGCCCATGCCGCTCTCGATGAGCGAGGTCGCGCTCGACTTCTGGACCGTGCCGAAGAGTTCGGTGACCGAAAGGCCCGCGGCGAGGCCGACGGCTATGGAGACCGCGAGCAGCGCCACGAAGGGCTGGAGGCGGACCTTGATGATGAGGAAGAGCAGCAGCAGGATGCCGAGCGCCGCGACGGTGAGCAGGCCCGCCGTGCCGTCGATCAGGGCCATCAGGCCGCCGGTGTGCGGGACTTCGGGCGGAGGGGCGGGGGCCGCGAGCGGCACGAAGGTGGTGGACGGGGACATCGTTGACCTCGTACTCGTGAGTGCGCTAAGTGCATGGGGCTTTCGGGCAGGGGGGATCACGGCGCGGCGCCGCAGGGGGTGTCGGGCGTCGTGCCGTGACGACAGGTGGCGTGCGAGGGGGGCCTCCGGGAGGGCCCGCTGCGAGGGGCCTCAGGGAGGGTCCTCCCGGGCGGGCGCGGGTGGGCCGCCCGGGAGGAAGGAGAGAGAGGGAGGCTCAGCCGAGGACGGCGAGCGCGTCGATCTCGATCAGCAGGCCCTTGGGCAGGCCCACGTACACGGTGGTGCGGGCGGCGGGCGGAGCGGTGAGCTGCTGCTCCTCGAAGTACTGGTTGTAGATCTCGTTCATCTCCGCGAAGTGGTCGACGTCCGTGAGGTAGACGCGCAGCATCATCACGTCGTCCCAGGTGGCGCCGCCCTCTTCGAGGATGGCCTTGACGTTGGCGAAGGTCTGGAGGGTCTGCTCGCGCAGGGTGGGGCCGACGGGCGTCGGCGGCTCGCCCTCCTTGGCCGGGCGGAAGCCGACCTGGCCCGCGACCTGGAGGATGTTGCCCTTCTTCACGCCGTGGGAGAACTTCGCGGGCGGCGTGGTGTGGGTGGCGGGCGTCAGGGCGACCTTGGCCGCCGTGCCGTTGTTGTCACTCATGGTGCTCAGTCTTCCTTGATAGGGGCCTTGCCGGAGTACTCCCGGCTGATCGCCTCCGCGGTGCGGCGCACAGCGGGGAGCAGGGTGAGGAGTTCCTCGGCCGTGACGACCACGTTCGGCGCGGACACCGACATGGCGGCGACGACGCGGCCGTCGGCGCCGCGGATGGGCGCGCCGACGCAGTTGATGGACTCCTCGTGGCCGCCGAGGTCGGTGGCCCAGCCCTGTTCGCGCACCAGGGCCAGCTCCTTGAGGAAGGCGGCGGCGTTGGGCGTCGAACGGGACGTGTACGTGGGGTAGTCGAGCTTCTCCGCGATGACGCGGCGCTCGTGCTCGGGGAAGTCGGCGAGCAGCAGCTTGGCCACGGCGGCGACGGTGATGGCGACGGGCTTGCCGATCCGCGAGTACATGCGGACCGGGTAGCGGCTCTCGACCTTGTCGATGTAGACGACCTCGTGGTCCTCGTACACCGCGAGGTGGACGGTGTGGCCGCACTTCTCGTTGAGCGCGAGCAGGTGCGGATGGGCGATCTCGCGCACGTCGAGGTTCTCGACGGCCTCCTGGGCGAGCGCGAACAGGCGGGCGCCGAGCCGGTAGCGCTGGTCGGACTGGCGGAAGACCAGGCCGTGTTCGTGCAGGGTGCGCAGCAGGCGTAGGGCCGTGGACTTGTGCACGCCGAGGCGCTCGGCGACCTGGCCCAGGTCGGCGGGTCCCTCGGCGAGCAGCGGCAGGATCGACAGGGCGCGGTCGACGGTCTGGCTCATGACGTACGTACCTCCTCGTCGGCCCCGGACGTGGCGGACGGCGGTCGGGCCGTCCAGCCGGGGCCTAGACGCAGGGACTCCCAGTCGGCGGGAGCGAGGGCGGCGAGCGCGTCGGCGTGCTCGCGGGAGACCGGCTCGGCGAGGTCGCCGGGCACCGTGAGGGCCGCGGCGGCGGCCAAGTGGCCGTGGCGCAGGCGCTGTTCGGCGGACAGGCCGCGCAGGGTCGCGGAGAGGAACCCGGCGGCGAAGGCGTCGCCCGCGCCGACCGGAGCGACGACGTCGACGTGCAGCGCCGGGACGAAGGTGACCGTGTCGCGGCCGGTGGCGTGGTCGGCGGCGAAGGCCGTGGCGCCGTCCGCGCCCTGCTTGACGACGAGGACGGCGGGCTCGGGCAGCGCGGCGCGGATCGCGGCGGGCCCGCCGGTGACGCCCCAGGCGTCGGCGGCCTCGTCGGTGCCGACGAAGACGAGGTCGGCGCCGCGGGCCAGGTCGAGCAGCACGGCGGGGCCCTCGCCGTCGGCGGCGGCCCGCCACAGGCCCGGCCGGTAGTTGACGTCGAAGGACACCAGGGAGCGGCGGCCGGGTTTGCGGTCGCACAGGGCGCGGACCAGGGCGAGGCAGTCGTCGGAGAGCGCCGGGGTGATGCCGGACAGGTGCAGGAGGCGTCCGCACCACAGGTCCGCGGGCGCCATGGTGTCCGGGGACATCGCGGAGGCGGCCGAGCCCGCCCGGTAGTAGACCACCTCGTGGGCGTCGGTGGCGCGGTCGTCGGCGGTGCGGAAGTAGATGCCGGTGGGGCGGTGAGGGTCGCGGCCGACGGCGGAGGTGTCGACGCCGTACCGCGCGATGGCGGCGACCAGGTGGTCCCCGAAGCCGTCGGCGCCCACGCGGCTGACCCAGCGCACGCGGTGCCCGGCGGCGGCCAGCACGCAGGCCACGTTGGACTCGGCACCGCCGATGCCCCGCTCGAAGGACGGCACGTCGGCGAGGCGCCCGGGCCGCGAGGGCAGGAAGGTGACCATGGACTCGCCGAGCGCGACGACGTCTGGCCCCTGGGCCTTGTGCGGGGTGCCGCCAGGCGCGGCGGCGTCTGGCCGCGGGGCCTTGTGCGGGGTGGCGTCGGGGGCGGTGCCACCAGACTCGGTGCCGTCAGGCGCGGCGGCCCCGGCCTCGGCGTGGGCTGTCGGTCCCCCGGGCGTGCGTCGTGGCTGGTCGCGCAGTTCCCCGCGCCCCTTTGGGGCGCCTTCGCAAGACCCCTGAGCAGGCGCGACACCCCCGGCGCGAGCCGCCCGTCCGCCGGACGCCCGTCCTGGCTGATCGCGCGGCTCCCCGCGCCCCTCCGGGGCGCTTCCACGAGACCCCTGAGCGGGCGCACCCCCGGCGGCGTCGTTGGCCACAAGGTCCATCGCGCCTGCGTCTGCTCCGGTCACGCTGTCGTCAGCCCTTCACTCGTCGCTCGGTACTCGTCGCTCGGTACTCGTCGCTCGGTACTCGTCACCCGATGGTCCGGCCCGGGTCCGGGGTCCGGGGCGTCACCCCAGCTCGGAATCCAAGGGCCGGGATCACCTCTGCCTCAAGTTCCCAGGTCCGGGGCTCGCCCCGGCTCAGGACTCAGGGCCCGGGGGCGCCGCCCCCGGTTCAAGGCCCAGGGGCCAGGGATCCGTTGACCCGGCGTTGGCTCGGATGTTAGACAGCAGTAAGCGACATACGCAATGAACGTTGCAGTATATGCAACGACCGTCTTGAGGAGGCGCCCATGGCCGCCGACACGCCCACAGACACCCCGGTGACTCCCGCGGCCAAGGCCGCCGACCGCGCGTCGACCGCCCTCGCGCAGCTCGCCGCCGAACGGGTCGACCACCGCTTCAAGGCCCTCCCGCCGGACGCCGAGGGCCTGACCGTCGGCGAGCTGGCGGCCCAGCGGCGCAACCTCTTCACCGGCGGCTTCAGCACCCCCGTCCTCGCCCTGTCCGCCGAGCGCCTGGAGCACAACCTCGCGCTGATGGAGGCCTACACGGCCCGCCACGGCCTCGCCTTCGCGCCGCACGGCAAGGCCTCCATGGCGCCCCAGCTCTTCCAGCGGCAGCTCGACCGGGGCGCGTGGGGCGTCACGCTCGCCGTGCCCCACCAGGTGCGCGTGGCCCGCGCGTTCGGCGTCCAGCGGATCTTCCTCGCCAACGAGGTGGTCGACGCCGCGGCGCTGCGCTGGCTCGCGGCGGAGCTGGACGCGGACCCCGAGTTCCGCTTCATCGCGTACGTCGACTCCGTACGCGGCGTGGAGCTGATGGACGCCGCGCTGCGCGCCGCCGGGGCGGGCCGTCCGCTGGACGTGGTCGTGGAGCTGGCCGCCGGTGACGGCGCCCGCACCGGCGCGCGCACCGAGGCGGAGTGCGCCGCGATCGCCGACGCGGTCGCCGCCACCGGAACGCTGCGGCTCGTGGGCGTCGCCGGGTACGAGGGCGAGGTGCCCGACGCCACCGGCGAGCGCGTCCGCGCCTGGCTGCGGCGGCTCACCGCACTCGCCGCGGACTTCGACGCGGCGGGCCGCTTCAAGGGCGCCGGGCTCGACGAGATCGTGGTCAGCGCCGGGGGCTCCGCCTGGTTCGACGCGGTCGCCGACGTCTTCGCGGAGCTGCCCGCGCTGTCGCTGCCCGCCCTGAAGCTGCTGCGCTCCGGCGCGTACGTGTCTCACGACGACGGGCACTACCGGCATCTGACGCCGTTCAACCGCGTCCCCGACGAGGGGGCCCTCGAACCCGCCTTCCGCCTGTGGGCCCAGGTCGTCTCCCGGCCGACGCCCGAGCAGGCCTTCGTCAACGCGGGCAAGCGGGACGCCGCGTACGACCTGGACCTGCCGGAGGTCCAGGCCGTGTGGCGGGACGGGGTGGAGCGGCCCGGCACGGGGGTCGAGCTGCACGCGCTGTCCGACCAGCACGGGTGGCTCCGGACCGAGCCCGGCGCGGACCTCCAGGTCGGGGACTGGGTGGGGTTCGGGCTCTCCCATCCCTGTACGTCGTTCGACAAGTGGCAGCTCATTCCCCTGGTGCAGGGGGACGGGACGGTCACGGACTACATCCGCACGTACTTCTGACCCTGCCGGGGGCTCCCCAATCCCGCCCCTTCCCGAAACCAGGGGGCTCCGCCCCCTGGCACCCCCGAAAATCGGCCTCCGGCCCAGCCCGCGAAGACCCAGCCCGTCCGGCGTTTGAGGACGAGGCGCGAAGCGCCGAAAAGCGGGGTCCCAGGGGCTGGCCCCTGGTTCGGGGAGGGGCGGGTCTGGGGCGCACCCGTGAGGGACTACCGGAGGGAGACACTCATGGACCTGGTCATCCGCGGCGCCCGCGTCATAGACGGCACGGGCGAAGCCTCGTACACGGCGGACGTGGCCCTGGACAACGGCAGGATCACGGCGATCCACCCCGAGGGAACCCCGGCCCCCGCCCGGCGGCCACCCGCACCCTCGACGCCCAGGGCCTGGCGCTGGCCCCCGGCTTCGTCGACATGCACGCGCACAGCGACCTCGCCCTGCTCCGCGACCCGGACCACAGCGCGAAGGCGGCCCAGGGCGTGACCCTGGAGGTCATCGGCCAGGACGGACTGTCGTACGCCCCGGTCGACGACCGCACGCTCGCCCAAGTCCGCCAGGCCATCACCGGCTGGAACGGCGACGGCGGCGACATCGACTTCGACTGGCGCTCGGTCGGCGAGTACCTGGACCGCCTGGACCGGGCGCACGGCGGCCGGGGCATCCCCGTCAACGCGGCGTACCTCATCCCGCAGGGCACGGTCCGGATGCTCGCGGTGGGCTGGGAGGACCGGGAGGCGACGGACGCCGAGCTGGAGCGGATGCGCCAGCTCGTGGCGGAGGGCATGGAGCAGGGCGCCGTCGGCATGTCGTCGGGCCTGACCTACACGCCCGGCATGTACGCCAAGGACGCCGAACTCACCGAGCTGTGCCGCGTGGTGGCCCGCTACGGCGGCTACTACTGCCCCCACCACCGCAGCTACGGCGCCGGAGCCCTGGAGGCGTACAAGGAGATGGTGGACCTCACGCGCACCGCGGAGTGTCCGCTGCACCTGGCGCACGCCACCATGAACTTCGGCGTGAACAAGGGCAAGGCGCCCGACCTGCTCGCGCTGCTCGACGGCGCGCTCGCCGACGGCGCCGACATCACCCTCGACACCTACCCCTACACCCCGGGCTGCACCACGCTCGTGGCGATGCTGCCGAGCTGGGCCAGCGAGGGCGGGCCCGAGGCGATCCTGGCCCGGCTGAAGGACGACGAGACCGCCGAGCGGATCCGCCACCACATGGAGGTCATCGGCGCCGACGGCTGCCACGGCGTGCCGATCGAGTGGGACACCATCGAGATCTCCGGGGTGTCCGACCCGGGCCTCGCCTCCTGCGTGGGCAAGACCATCCAGCGCTCGGCCGACATGCGCGGCGAGGAGCCGTGGGTGACCGCGCGGCGGCTGCTGATCAACGACCGCCTGGGCTCCACCATCCTCCAGCACGTCGGCCACGAGGAGAACGTCCGGGCGATCATGCGCCACCCCGTGCACACCGGCGGCAGCGACGGCATCCTCCAGGGCTTCAAGCCGCACCCGCGGGCGTACGGCACGTTCCCGCAGTACCTCGGGCGCTATGTACGGGAGTTGGGGGTGCTGTCCCTGGAGGAGTGCGTGGCCCACCTCACCTCGCGGCCCGCGGCCCGGCTGCGGCTGCCGGACCGCGGGTACGTGCGCGAGGGCTACCGCGCCGACCTGGTGCTCTTCGACCCGGACACGGTCGCGGCCGGGTCGACCTTCGAGGCGCCGCGCACCCTGCCCGTGGGCATCCCGCACGTCCTGATCGACGGCCGGTTCGTGATCGAGGACGGGCGGCGCACGGACGTCATCGCGGGCAAGGCGGTGCGCCGCACGCCCGCGTGAGCGCCGCGGCGGGCGCCCCTCACGGCCGACGCGTCGGCTAGCGCGGGGGGCGGCCCGCCACGGCCGCGTCGTAGAGCCGCCTCAGGTCCCGGTCGAAGTACGAGGAGTACGACACGTCCGGCGAGGTCCCGCCGGTCTTCCAGCCGCCGATCAGGCCGACCACGCGCGGCCGTTCGGCGCCCGCGGTGATGAAGGGCCCGCCGGACGTGCCGGACACATAGCCCCGGCAGTCGACGCGCGAGAACGTCCCGCCCTTCCAGCCGCCCGAGTCGCGGGTGGTGAACTTCCGCATCCGCGTGACGCACTCGCGCGGGTCCTGCCCGGCGGCGAAACCGGGGTAGCCGATGACGCGGGTCTTCGGGTGCCGGAACCCGGTGTCGTAGCCGATGGGTAGAGAGCCGACGACGTCCTGGAGGCGCTTGCCGTCGGCCCGCCGCCCGGCCTTGAGGAACGCGAAGTCCAGGCCGGTCGCGGCCTTGACGCCGCCGGGGCGCAGATAGCGCGGATCGGCGTAGACCTGGCCCTTGTCGATGGGGAAGATCCCGTAGGGGCGCGGGCTCGACTTGCTGTGCTTCGGCACGAAGACCAGCTTCTTGCCCGCCCGCCAGTTGTCGAAGCAGTGGGCGGCGGACAGGATCAGGTTCCGGCCGGGCGAGGGCACGACGGTGCCGCCGCAGAAGCGGTAGCGCGCGGCGCCGTCGCCCTCGACCCAGTAGAAGGTGCCGACCTGCTTGATGCCCTTGAAGGGGTGCGAGGGCGAGGACGTTCGGGGCGCGGCTGCCGGGGCCGCCGACGCCGTCTTCCCCGGCGTGACGGGCACGGCGGCGGCCATGCGCCGGGGCGTCCAGAAGTCCGCGAGCGCCGACGCCGACGCCGACGGCTCCTCGGCGTGGCGCGGCGCGGCCCACGCCGGTGCGGCCCACGCCGGTGCGTGGACGGCGGACGCGGCGATGACGGCGATGGCGGCCGTCGCGGTGCTGACGGCGGACGCGGCGCGGTGGCGCGGCCTCATGTTCCCCCTGGTGGTGCGGCAGACCGGGTGACCCTATCCGGTGCCCGGTACACGCATGCGCCGCACCCCAGGGGAGCCGGTGCCGCACCCCGCGGCAGCGGCGGGGTGCGGCGCGCGGCGTGCCTACGGCTGGGACGGCGTGCTTACGGCTTGGGCAGCGTGCAGCCCGGCCGGTTCAGGTCGATCTTGTTGCCGGGGCCGACGCAGGGAACGATGGTGTACGTCTGCTGGCCGTAGTTGATGCCCTGGCGGACGGTGACGTTGCCGTTCTCGTCGACCTCGCACGGGTTGTTGTCCGTGCAGCGCTGGCCGTCCTCGTTGCCGGTGTTGTTGACGGCGACGACCTTGCCGGTGGCGTCGTCGATGACCGGCGAGCCGGAGGTGCCGCCGATCGTCTGGCAGGCGGAGGTGTAGCGGACGGAGTCCTTCCAGGTCCAGCGGCCCTCCTTGAGGCGGTAGACGAACCCGTCGACATTGCACTTGTACATCCGCTTCCAGTAGCCGGACGCGACCGTGATGGCCCGGCCCGCCTGCGGGTGCGCGGCGTCGAGTTCGAGGGCCTTGATGCCGTAGCGGCTCTCGATGTCCCGGTAGGTGCTGGTCAGTTCGTACAGCGAGACATCGGTGTCCGTCATGGTGCCGTACGCGACTTTGCTGGCGCGCACGGTGCCCGCGTTGCCGCCGCTGGCGTTCAGGAGGGTGAAGCTGCGGGACGAGGGCCGGTCGACGATGACCTGGCCGGGCGCCGGGAAGCCGGTCTCCAGGCAGTGGCCGTTGGACATCACGAGCGCGCGGTCGGTGGGCTGCGAGCTGGGCACGCGGACGACCGAGCCGGAACAGTTGCTCAGCGCCACGGTGCCCGCGAAGGTCACCGCCTTCGCCTTCACCTCGGCCTTGGCTGTGGCCGCGGCGCCCGCCGCGGGCCGCGCCGCCGCGGTCCGCTTGTCGGGTACGGGCGCCTGGTCGCTCACGGCCACCGCGGGGAGCGCTGTCGCGCCGACCAGCAGGGTGGTGAGGGCGGCGGCGACGAGAGGCTTTCTCATGTGGGGGTCCCCTCTGATGCTCTGATGCTCCGATGACTCGGATTTGTCATGCGCATTGTTGGGGGATCTCGCCAGCGGGACAAGACCGCGGAGGGTCACGTGCGGGTGGGTTCATGGTTGCTCGCGCAGTTCCCCGCGCCCCTTCGGGGCGCCCAAGCGGACCGGCGTTCCAGCGTGCCCGGAGTAGTCTCGTGGCCATGCAGGTGATCCAGTCGACCAAGCTCGCCAACGTCTGTTACGAGATCAGGGGGCCCGTCCTCGAAGAGGCGATGCGCCTGGAGGCCGCGGGTCACCGCATCCTCAAGCTGAACACGGGCAACCCGGCCGCCTTCGGCTTCGAGTGCCCCCGGAGATCCTGGAGGACGTCCTCCGCAACGTCGGCGACGCGCACGGATACGGCGACGCCAAGGGTCTGCTGGCCGCGCGCCGCGCCGTGGTGATGCACAACCAGACCCTCGGCATCGAGACCGACGTCGAGCACGTCTTCATCGGCAACGGCGTCTCCGAGCTGATCGTGATGGCCATGCAGGGCCTGCTCGACGACGGCGACGAGGTGCTGGTCCCCGCGCCCGACTACCCGCTGTGGACGGCGGCGGTCTCGCTCTCCGGCGGCACCGCCGTGCACTACCGCTGCGACGAGCAGTCCGACTGGATGCCCGACCTCGCCGACGTCGAGCGCAAGGTGACCGACCGCACCAAGGCGATCGTGATCATCAACCCGAACAACCCGACCGGCGCGGTCTACGACGAGGCGGTGGTCCGCGGCCTCACCGACATCGCCCGCCGCCACAACCTCCTGGTCTGCTCCGACGAGATCTACGACAAGATCCTGTACGACGGCGCCACGCACACCCCCACCGCCGCCCTCGCCCCCGACCTGCTCACCCTCACCTTCAACGGCATGTCGAAGGCGTACCGCGTCGCCGGGTACCGGGTCGGCTGGATGGCGATCTCCGGGCCGCGCACCCGGGCCGCCTCGTACATCGAGGGCCTGACGATCCTGGCGAACATGCGCCTGTGCGCGAACATGCCCGGCCAGCACGGCGTGGTCGCCGCGCTCAGCGGGCGGCAGACCATCAACGACCTGGTCCTGCCGGGCGGCCGCCTGCTCGAACAGCGCGACACCGCGTACGACCTGCTGACCCAGATCCCCGGCGTGACCTGCGTGAAGCCCAAGGGCTCCCTCTACCTCTTCCCGCGGCTCGACCCGAAGGTCTTCAAGGTCAAGGACGACCGGCAGATGGTCCTCGACCTGCTGCGCGCCGAGAAGATCATGGTCGTGCACGGTACGGGGTTCAACTGGCCGGAGCCGGACCACTTCCGCATCGTGACGCTGCCCACCGCCACGGACCTGGCGGACGCGGTGACCCGGATCGGGACGTTCCTGGACGGCTACGGCCAGCCGTGACGCTCGCGCTGTGCGTGAGCGGGGAGGCGTGGGGGCCGGGCGCGGTGTGCGCCCGGCCCCCACGCCTTTCGGCACGTTCGGCCCCACACCTTCCGGCACGTTCGGCCCCACATCTTTCGGATCGGGCTCAACTTTAGACAGGATCTAAGCTAGGATGGGTGTCCGACAGCTTGGAGACCCATCTCATGTACGAACCGATCCGCACCAAGTCGGTCCACACGATGGCCGACCCTGGCGACTTCCCGCACCGCAGCCGCGAGGAGGAGCTGGACATCCAGCTCGCCGGGCACCTCGCGGCGCTGCTCGCCGTCACCGACGAGCTGCGCGCGCTCACCCCCGGCGCCGACCTGGACGCGGCCGCCGCGCGCCTCGCCGACGAGGTGGCCCGGCTGCGCGGCGGGCTGCCGCCGGTGCGGGCGGCGGGCGTCGCCACCGCCATCCACGAGCCGCACGTGTCCGCCCTGCACCAGCGCGCCCACGCCCTCGCCGGGCGGGCCCTGGTCGTCGCCGCGTCCCGCGCGGACACCCGGGCGGCGATCCTGGCGGCGGAGCGGGTGGACGCCCACGTGGCCGCGGGCCAGCTCACCGCCGCGTAAATCGCCGCTTCGCGGCTCGTCCTCACGCGCCGGACAGGCTGGATGTTGTTCTTCTCGCCGTCGTCGGCTCTCCGTGATCCGCCGCTTCGCGGCGGATGTTCCCCGCCCACCCGCCCCTTTTAGGGGCGGTGGGCGGGGTGCCAGGGGCAGCCGCCCCTGGTTCGGGAAGGGGCGGGTCTGGGGCGCCCCCCGCGAGGGTCAGCCCAGGCGTTCCACCAGTGCCCGGTACTGCTCCCACAGTTCCTTCGGCGCGTGCTCGCCGAACGTCTCCAGGTGCCCCGGCACCAGCGCCGCCTCCTCCCGCCAGACCTCCTTGTCGACGGTGAGCAGGAACTCCAGCTCCGCGGCGGACAGGTCGAGCCCGTCCGTGTCGAGGGACCCGGGCGCGGGCAGCACGCCGATGGGCGTCTCGACGCCCTCCGCCTTGCCGTCGAGCCGCTCCACGACCCACTTCAGGACGCGGGAGTTCTCCCCGAACCCGGGCCACACGAACTGCCCCGCCTCGTTCTTGCGGAACCAGTTCACGTAGTAGATCTTCGGCAGCTTGGCCTGGTCCTTGTCCTTGGCGACGTCGATCCAGTGCCCCATGTAGTCGCCCATGTTGTAGCCGCAGAACGGCAGCATGGCGAAGGGGTCGCGGCGCAGCTCGCCGACCTTGCCCTCGGCGGCGGCGGTCTTCTCGGAGGCGACGTTCGCGCCCAGGAAGACGCCGTGGTTCCAGTCGAAGGACTCCGTCACCAGCGGCACGGCCGAGGCGCGGCGCCCGCCGAAGAGGATCGCCGAGATCGGCACGCCCCTGGGGTCCTCCCACTCGGGGGCGATGATCGGGCACTGGGCGGCGGGAACGGTGAAGCGGGCGTTGGGGTGGGCGGCCGGGGTGCCGGACTCCGGCGTCCAGTCGTTGCCCTTCCAGTCCGTCAGGTGCGCCGGGGTCTCCTCGGTCATGCCCTCCCACCAGACGTCGCCGTCGTCCGTGAGCGCGACGTTGGTGAAGACCGAGTTGCCCCACAGGGTCTTCATGGCGTTGGCGTTGGTGTGCTCGCCGGTGCCGGGCGCGACGCCGAAGAAACCGGCCTCGGGGTTGATGGCGTACAGACGGCCGTCCTCGCCGAAGCGCATCCAGGCGATGTCGTCGCCGATGGTCTCCACGGTCCAGCCGGGGATCGTCGGCTCCAGCATGGCGAGGTTGGTCTTGCCGCACGCGGACGGGAAGGCCGCGGCGACGTACTTCGACTCGCCGGTCGGCGGGGTCAGCTTGAGGATCAGCATGTGCTCGGCGAGCCAGCCCTCGTCGCGGGCCATGACCGAGGCGATGCGCAGGGCGTAGCACTTCTTGCCGAGCAGGGCGTTGCCCCCGTACCCGGAGCCGTAGGACCAGATCTCGCGGGTCTCGGGGAAGTGCGAGATGTACTTGGTGGAGTTGCACGGCCAGGGGACGTCCGCCTGGCCCGGCTCCAGCGGGGCGCCGAGGGTGTGCACGGCCCTGACGAAGAACCCGTCGGAGCCCAGCTCGTCCAGGACCGGCTGGCCCATGCGGGTCATCGTGCGCATCGACACCGCGACGTACGCCGAGTCGGTGATCTCGACGCCGATCGCGGACAGCGGCGAGCCGAGCGGGCCCATGCAGAACGGCACCACGTACATGGTCCGGCCGCGCATGGAGCCGCGGAAGATCCCCTTCTCCCCCGCGAAGACCTCCCGCATCTCGGCGGGCGCCTTCCAGTGGTTGGTCGGCCCCGCGTCCTCCTCCTTCTCGGAGCAGATGAAGGTGCGGTCCTCGACGCGCGCGACGTCGGTCGGGTCGGACGCGGCGTAGTACGAGTTCGGCCGCTTGACCGGGTCGAGCTTCTTGAAGGTGCCCTTGGCCACGAGCTCCCCGCACAGGCGCTCGTACTCGGCCTCGGACCCGTCGCACCAGACCACGCTGTCCGGCTGGGTCAGTTCGGCGATCTCGTTCACCCAGGAGATCAGCTCCTGGTGGTCGGTGGGGACGGTGCCCAGGGAATCCCTGGCGGGGGGAGCCGCGATGTCGCGCGCCACGATTGCTCCTATACGAGGGGTTTGTGGAGTTGGGGCCCCGTGGGGGCTGCGACCCGGACGCTGCACTGCGCGGAGACGTCCTGGATGTTCAGGACATTCTGGACGCTCTCGCGCTCATCCGGTGCCGACCGCACTCATTTGATCATCCGTCGCTGTTGCGCATCTGTCCAGAGGGCCTCACACCTGAGCGGCGTGAGCATGGCCACTTGTACGCTCCTGTTCCACCACTTTTGATACTTAACTTACGGTTCCGTAGCTACGATGCGGCCCATGACCGCTCCCGTCCCCGACGCGATCACGAACTCCCCGGCAGACGGCCCCTTTTCGGCCCTCGAACCGGTGACGCCCGCACCCGATCCAGTGAGCGCGGTGCCCGACGCGCCCGCCGCCGCCCACCCGGTCAAGCCCAAGCTCCGCGGCTGGCTGCACGCCGGGATGTTCCCCGCGGTCCTGGTCTCCGGACTGTTCCTGACCGCGCTCGCGGACTCCACCCGCGGCCGCGTCGCCTGCGGGGTGTACGTGCTGACGGCCTGCCTGCTCTTCGGCGTCAGCGCGCTCTACCACCGCGGGAACTGGAGCCCGCGCGTCGACCGCGTCCTGCGCCGCCTCGACCACGCCAACATCTTCCTGATCATCGCGGGCACGTACACGCCCCTGACCCTGCTGCTGCTCCCCGACTCCAAGGGCACCTGGCTGCTCTGGGGCATCTGGGCCGCGGCCGCCGCGGGCATCGTCTTCCGCGTCTTCTGGGTCGGCGCGCCCCGCTGGCTCTACACGCCCTGCTATCTGGCGATGGGCTGGGCCGCCGTCTTCTTCCTGCCCGACTTCCTGCGCACGGGCGGCCTCGCCGTCCTCGTCCTGGTCGTCGTCGGCGGCCTGCTGTACAGCGCGGGCGGCGTGGTCTACGGCTTCAAGCGCCCCAACCCCTCCCCCGCTGGTTCGGCTTCCACGAGGTCTTCCACTCCTTCACCCTGGCCGCCTTCGCGGTCCACTACGTAGGCATCTCCCTGGTCGCCTACCAGCACGCCTGACCCCCACCGAGTCCCCAAGGGGAGCCGCGGCCAACGCCGCGGCTCCCTTCTTTTATGGGTGCTCTCTTATGGGCGTTGCTTATGGGCGTTGCCTATGGGCGCGCCCCGGAGGGGCGCGGGGAACTGCGCGAGCAACCACCCACGGCCCGCACACGCCAGCGAACCCACGCCGACCGAGCCCACCGGCACATATTGACACTAGCTACCTTTTGAGAGCTACTCTCATTTCATGCCGACTGCCACTTCACCCGGAGCCCCGCCGGCCCCACCCCCGCACCCCCGGCGCTGGCTAGCGCTCACCGCGCTGGTCGCGAGCATGCTCGTCCTCGGCTTCGACATGACGATCCTCAACGTCGCCCTGCCGACCATGGCCGACCAGATGGGTGCGAGCACCGGTGAGCAGCAGTGGATGGCCGACGCCTACATCGTGGTGTTCGCCGCCCTGATGCTCCCGGCGGGGCTGCTCGGCGACAGGTTCGGGCGGCGCCGGATGCTCATCACCGGCCTCGGGATCTTCCTGGTCGGCTCGGTCGTGGGCACGCTCGTCGACACCGTGCCGCTGGTCGTCGCGGCGCGCGCCCTGATGGGCGTGGGCGGCGCGCTGGTGATGCCGCTCGCGATGGCCGTGCTGCCCGCGCTCTTCGGCCCCGGGGAGCGCACCAAGGCGATCGGCGTGGTCTCGGCCGCGTCCGCGCTGGGGCTGCCGCTCGGGCCGATCCTCGGCGGCTTCCTGCTCGACCACTTCTGGTGGGGCTCGATCTTCCTGGTCAACGTGCCGATGGTCGCCCTCGGCATCACGGCCTGCCTCCTGCTGCTCCCGGAGACCACCGACCCGTCCGCCCCGAAGGTCGACGCCCTGTCCACCGCGCTCACCGCGGCCGGGCTCGCCTCGCTGGTGTACGCGATCATCGAGGCCCCGCACCGCGGCTGGGGCGACCCGCTGGTCGTGGCGCCGCTCGGGGCGTCCGCCGCTCTGCTCACGGCGCTCGTGCTGCGCGAGCGCCGGGCCGCGCGCCCCATGCTGGACCTGTCGCTGCTCGGCCACCGCGGCTTCCTGCTGAACACGCTCACGGCGACGCTGGTGATGTTCGTGCTCTCCGGCCTGATGTTCGTGCTGCCGCAGTACCTCCAGGCCGTGCTCGGCAACGACGCCTTCGGCACCGGCCTGCGGCTGCTGCCGATGATGGGCGGGCTCGTCGTCGCGGCCAAGGGCACCGAGCCCGCCGTACGCCGCTTCGGCGCGCGGGCCGTGATCAGCGCGGGCCTGGTGGTGCTCGCCTTCGCCGCGCTGCTCGGCACCCGTACCACCGTGGACTCCGGCTACGGCTTCACCGCGCTGTGGCTGTCCGTCGCCGGGCTCGGCTTCGGCTTCGCCGTCGTACCGGCGATGGACACGGCGCTCGGCGCGCTGCCCGCGGAGCGCGCGGGCTCCGGTTCGGGGCTGCTGATGACGGTGCGTCAAGTGGGCAGCGCCATCGGCATCGCGCTGCTCGGCTCGCTGCTGTCCGGTGTCTACCAGGACCGGCTCGACACCGGTGGCCTGCCCGCGCGGGCCGCCGACGCGGCGGGCGACTCGGTGGTCGCCGCGCACCTCGTCGCCGAACGCCTCGGCGCCCCGCGCCTGGCCGCCGCGGCCGACTCCGCGTACGTCCACGGGATGGCCGTCGTGCTGCTCGTCAGCGGTGTCGCCGCGCTGGTCACGGCGCTGCTCGTGGCCGCCCTGCTGCCCCGCGACGCCGCAGGCGGGACGGCCGACGACATGGCCCGGTCCGCCGCCGATGCCCGACAATAGGCCCATGACGGCCGCACGTACCGCTCCCCCGCCGCCCCTGTCGCCCCTGCCGCCCCCGGCGCGTCCAAGGCCCCCCTCGGCCTGCGGGAGCGCAAGAAGCTCAAGACTCGCGTGGCGATCCGCGAGGCGACCTACCGGCTGATCCGCGAGCAGGGGTACGAGGCGACGACCGTCGAGCAGATCGCGGAGGCCGCCGAGGTGTCGCCGTCCACGGTGTTCCGGTACTTCCCGACCAAGGAGGACATCGTCCTCACCGACGAGTACGACCCGCTCCTGGAGGACGAGCTGCGCGCGCGGCCCGCCGACGAGCCGATCGTGGAGTCGCTGCGGCACGTGCTGCGCCGCGCGGTGGGCCTGGGCTTCACCGAGGAGCCGGAGGTGTCGCGGCTGCGCACCACGCTCATGGTCGAGGTGCCCGCCGTGCGCTCCCGGATGCTGGAGAGCATGTCCGTGACCGGCCGCATGCTGTGCCGCGTCATCGCCGACCGCACCGGGCGCGACGCGGGCGACCTGGAGGTCAGGGCCTTCTCGATGGGCCTGGTCGCGGCGCTCACGGAGACGACGGCGTACTGGGCCGAGCACGGCCACCAGGACGACCTGGGCGACCTGGTGGACCGCACGCTCGCCATGCTGTCGACCGGCTTCACGGCCTGACCTCGTTCCCCCTGTTTTCCCGTACCCCGCGTGCCATGCTGGCCGGATGAACGGTCCGGAGATCCTCATCGACTTCGCACCCGGCCTCGCGCTCTTCGTGCCCAGCGAGCGGCGGGGCGGGCCCACGGCCGCCGTCACCGACGGCTCGTCCTCGCTCGGGCACGTCGTGGAGTCCCTCGGGGTGCCGCTCACCGAGGTCGGCGCGCTCGTGGTGGACGGCCGGGAGGTGCCCGCGGCGCACGTGCCCGCCGCCGGGCAGCGCGTCGAGGTGCGGTCCGTGCCGCGGCCCCAGCGGGTGCGGCGCGAGGAGGCGCCCGACGAGCCGCTGCGGTTCCTCCTCGACGTGCACCTCGGCACGCTCGCGCGGCGGCTGCGGCTGCTGGGCGTCGACGCCGCGTACGAGAGCCTGGACATCGGCGATCCCGCGCTCGCGGCGCGGTCCGCCGCCGAGCGGCGCGTCCTGCTCAGCCGGGACCGGGGGCTGCTGCGGCGGCGCGAGCTGTGGGCCGGTGCGTACATCTACAGCGACCGCCCCGACGACCAGCTCCGTGACGTCCTCGACCGGTTCGCGCCGCCGCTGCGGCCGTGGACGCGGTGCACCGCGTGCAACGGGGCCCTGCGGGCGGCGCGCAAGGAGGACGTGGCGGACCGGCTCGAAGGGGGGACGCGGGGGACGTACGACGTGTTCGCGGAGTGCGGTGCCTGTTCCCGCGTGTACTGGCGGGGCGCCCACCACGACCGCCTCCAGGCCATCGTCCACCAGGCCCTGGCGGGCACCCAAGCAGACAGCCCGCTGCCGCCCGGCTGACCGCTCCCTTCTCTTCTCCCCACCCACCCGCCCCTTCCCTCGCACTGGCGCGCTCGTCCTCGAACGTCGGACGGGCTGGGTCTTCGCGGGCTGGGCTGGATTCTGCCGGTGCGGCAGAGTCTCAGCCCGTCCGGCGCTTGAGGACGAGCCGCGAAGCGGCGATACCGAGGGCACGCCGCCACCGGCCCCCGCGCAGACGCCCCACTACCACCCGCCCCTGCCAGCCGAAACTCCGCGCACCCGCCACGATCCAGCCCGTCCGGCGCTTGAGGACGAGGCGCGGAGCGCCGATGAACGGGGGTGCCAGGGGGCTGGCCCCCTGGTTCGGGGAGGGGCGGGTCTGGGGCGCACCCGCGAGGGACACCCCACCACCGGGACCCCCTACTCCCCCAGCGCCGCCGCCAGCTCCCGCGCGCTGGTCGTCGGCCGGTCGCAGGAGAACCCGCGGCACACGTACGCCGTCTCCTCGCCGTCCTGCGCCGACCGGCCCGCGAGCAGGGGGAGTTCGCCGTCGGCGGGACCGGCGGCGACGACCGCGCCGGGAGCCGGGGCGAGGAGGGCCGTCCGGTGCAGGGGGCCGCCGACCGCGCCGACGACGGCGACCTCGCGCGGCCCGTCGAGCGCGGCCTCGGCGACGGCCAGGCCGTGGCCGATGAAGCGGGGGGCGCGGGCGGCGAGGGCCTTGACGACGCCGAGGGCCCGCTCGGCGGCGCGGCGGTGCGGCTCGGCGCCGGTGTGCGCGGCGTAGGACAGCAGCGCACCGGCGGCGGCGGTCCAGCCGGAGGGGGCGGCGTTGTCGGTGGGGTCCTGGGGGCGCCGGATCAGCTGCTCGCCGTCGGCGGCCGTGTCGTACAGCGCGCCGGTCTCCTCGTCGACGAACTGCACGAGGACGTGGTCGAGGAGCAGGCCCGCGAAGTCCAGCCACACGCCCTCGCCCGTGACGGACGCGAGCGTCAGGAAGCCCTCGGCGACGTCCGCGTAGTCCTCCAGGACACCGGCGTTGGCCCCGGCGCGGCCGTCCCTCGAGGTGCGGGCGAGGCGGGCGCGGTCGTCGAGGTGGACGCGGACGAGCAGGTCGGCGGCGGCGACGGCGGCGGACACCAGGTCGGGCCGGTCGAAGTAGGCGCCGGTCTCGGCGAGCGCGGCGATCGCCAGGCCGTTCCAGGCGGCGACCACCTTGTCGTCGCGGCCGGGCGCGGGCCGCTCGGCGCGGGCGGCGAGGAGGCGCTCGCGCAGGGAGGCGAGGCGGTCGGCGTCGGCCACGACCCCACTGTCCGGCGGGAGCCGCAGCACGGACGCGCCCTCCTCGAAGGTGCCCTCGTCGGTGACGCCGTAGTAGGCGGCGGCGAGTTCGGCGTCGGCGTCGCCGAGGGCGTCCCTGAGCTGCCCGGGGTCCAGACGTAGTAGGCGCCCTCCTTCAGGGTGCCCGCCGCGTCCTCGCTGTCCGCGTCGAGCGCGGAGGCGAAACCGCCCTCGGCGGTGCGCAGTTCCCGGACCAGGAAGTCGGCGGTCTCCAGGGCCACCCGCCGCGCCAGGTCCGAGCCGGTGGCCCGCCACAGGTGGGCGTAGGCGCGGCACAGCAGCGCGTTGTCGTACAGCATCTTCTCGAAGTGCGGCACCACCCACTCGCGGTCCACGGAGTAGCGGGCGAAGCCGCCGCCGAGCTGGTCGTAGAGGCCGCCGCGGGCCATCCGCTCGCAGGTGTCGGCGGCCATCTGGAGGGCGCCCTCGGAGCCGGTGCGGGCGTAGTGCCGCAGCAGGAACTCGATGACCATGGACGGCGGGAACTTGGGGGCGCCGCCGAAGCCGCCGTGCGCCGCGTCGTAGTCGCGGGTGAGGCCGAGCAGCGCCTTGGCGAGGTCCTCGGCGCCGGGCCGCTCGTCGTCCGCGTACGCCAGCTGACGCTCCGACAGGTCGCGGGTGATGCGCGCGGCGACCTCGGCGACCTCGTCGTTCCGGTCCGTCCAGGCCTTCCGCACGCCGTCGAGGACCTGCCGGAAGGACGGCATGCCGTGGCGCGGCTCGGGCGGGAAGTAGGTGCCGAAGTAGAAGGGCTCGGCGTCGGGCGTCAGGAAGACCGTCATGGGCCAGCCGCCCTGCCCGGTCGCGGCCTGCACGGCCTCCATGTACACGGCGTCGACGTCGGGCCGCTCCTCGCGGTCCACCTTGACGCTCACGAAGTGCTCGTTCATCAGCGCGGCCGTCGCCTCGTCCTCGAAGGACTCGTGCGCCATCACATGACACCAGTGGCAGCTCGCATACCCGACGGACAGCAGGACGGGGGCGCCGCGCTCGCGGGCCTCGGTGAACGCGTCGGCCGACCACGGCCACCAGTCGACGGGGTTGTCGGCGTGCTGGAGCAGGTAAGGGGACGCCTCGTGGGCCAGTCGGTTCGACATGGGGTCCATCCTCGCGCACGCGCCGTCCGCCGTGCCGGTTTGCTCGCGGTGCCCGCGTGTACGCAGGACACTGACACGTACATGCAGGATGTCACTTCGGGTAGGGGGACACGTGCAAACCGGCGGCAGGCGGGCACGTACCCCCACGACGTAGGGGCAACGTGTCGCTCTTGGAGGGGGACCACATGCGGGACGGCCATCGGGCCGAAGCCGAGCGGCTGTTGGCACGGGCGGTGGAGGAGGAGGTCCGGCGCACTGGTGGCCGCACCGACGGGAGCGTGCTGCTCTCGCGGGCCCGCGCCGCCCTGGACTCCATGGAGCGGGCGGCGGCCGAGGAGTACGAGGCGTACACGCGGGCCCTGGACGAGGCGGCGGCCGGGCAGCTCACCTTCGGCCAGCGCTACGCGAAGGAGGCGTCCGGCACTCCCCTGCTGGTCGTGGCCGTGGCGGCGGTCGCCGCGGGCGTCGCGGACCTGGTGCTGGGCACGGACGGCTCCACGGCGCTCGGCGCGGGCGGCGCCGTCGCGGCGGCGGGCCTGGCCGCGACCGTCCTGAAGGTGACGGCGGCGCACGTCCCGGCCGCGCACCGGCACGCGGGCGCGGTCAGCCAGCCCGGCGGCCCCGAGCAGCTGCGCCTGGCCTGGCTGACGGCCCTTGAGGTGCGCGGCATCCGGCCGTTCCTCGACCAGCAGCGGGTGCTCACCGCCGCGACCGGCACCACCACCGGCACCCGCGCCGGGACCTCCGCGACGGCGAAGGCGGCGCCGCGGCTGCGGGGCTCCGACAAGAGCGCGGCGGCCCGGCGGCGCACGGTGCTCGAGCAGTCCTTCGGGCAGCTTCCGCAGCCCGAGGGGGAGTTCGCGGGGCGGCGGGCCGAGCTGGGCCGGATCGCCCAGTGGGTGCACGCCGCGCGCGCAGGAACCCAGACGCAGCCGACGGTCGTGGTGCTGCACGGCGCGCCCGGCTCGGGCCGGTCGGCGCTCGCGGTGCGGGCCGTGCACGCGCTGCGCGAGCAGTTCCGCGGCGCCTGCCTGGTGGACCTGCGCGGCGAGAGCCCCGACACGCCGCCGCTGTCCACCCGGGACGCGCTGCTGCACCTGCTGAATCGATTGGGCGCGCCCCGCGAGCAGCTGCTGTTCCGCGAGCGGGCCACACCCGAGCAGCAGGTGAAGCGGCTCAGCGAGCTGTACCACCAGCATCTGACGGGCCTTGAGGTGGCCATCGTCCTCGACGACGCCCGCGACGCCGAGCAGGTGCGGGCGCTGCTGCCGGAGCGCTCCGACAGCCTCGTCCTCGTCACCACCCGCGAGCCGCTGGGCCTGCCCGACGACCTGCCCGCCCGGGTGCACCAGCTGGCGGTGGCGGAGCTGGACGACGCGGGCGCCGAGCAGCTGATCCGGCAGGTCGCCGAGGACCTGCCGGAGCCGTACGACGCCCAGTCCCTGGACCGGCTGCGGGAGCTGTGCGGGGGCCTGCCGCTGGCGCTGCGCGCCGCGGGCTCCGCGCTCGGGCCGCGCACCCCGGAGCGGCTGGTCGCGGACCTCGCCGCGTACGGCCCCGTCGAGCCGGTCGAGCGGGCCCTGTGGCTGCGCTACGCCGACCAGCCCGAGCCCGCGCGCCGCCTGCTGCGCCGCCTCGCGCTCGCCGGGCGCGCCTCGCTGGGCGCCGCCGCGGCGGCCGCGCTGCTCGCCACCGACGAGCAGGAGGCGACCCGGCAGCTCGTCCGCCTGTCCCGCGCGGGCCTGGTCGACCACGTGCGCGGCAGCCGCTACCGGCTGCACGACCTGGTGCGCTCCTTCGCGCAGGCCCGCCTCGCCGACGAGGAGGAGCCCGGCGAGCGCAGCGCCGCGCAGGAACGTCTCATCGTCAGCTACGGCGAGCTGGCCGACTCCGTGATCCGCCTCGTCGACGGCAAGACCTCCACCCGCGCCGACCACTTCGGGCAGCACGGCTTCACCTCCCTGGACGCCGCCCTGCGCTGGCTCGACGACGAGTCCAGCTTCATCACGGCGGCCCTGCGCAACGCCGAGGGCGTCGACCAGCAGACCGTGCTCGGCCTGCTCGGCGCGCTGTGCGACTACTGTCTGCTGCGCGGCGACCTGTACCGCCTGGGCGAGATCAGCGAGCTGGCGCAGTCCGTGGACCAAGGGCTGCTCGGCCGCAGCGTGAAGTGGCGCACCGCCATAGCCGCCCGGCAGCTCGGCGAGCTTGACCTGGCGCGCTCGACGCTCACGTCCGTGGTCGACCTGTACTTCGAGGCCCACCAGGACGCGGGCGCCGCCCGCGCGCTGGGCTCCCTCGGCATCACCCTGCACCACCAGGGCAACCTCACGGAGGCCTCGGCCCGGCTCCGCGAGGCCCTGGACCTCCAGGTCGCCGACGAGCTGGCGGGCGACCGCGCCTGGACACTGCACGCACTCGCCGCCGTCGAACGCGACCGCGCCCGCCTCGCCGAGGCCGAGTCCATGCTGACCACCGCCCTGGAGCTGCACCGCGACAGCGAGTCCGTGCACGGCGAGGCCTGGGCGCACTTCCAGCTCGGCCAGGTGTGCCTGCGCAAGGGCGACGTACCGCGCGCGGAGACCGAGCTGCGCCGCGCCCTCGACCTGTACGGCCGCACCCGCGACGCCCGCGGCGAGGCGTGGGCCCTCACCCAGCTCGCCCGCGCCCGCCTGGTCGCCGGTGACGCGGAACCCGCCGTCGACGGGCTGCGCCAGGCCGTCGCCCGGCACCGCGACAACGAGGACGCCCGCGGCGAGGCCTGGTCCCTGTACTACCTGGGCCAGGCCCTGGAGGAGACCGGCGACCTCGACCAGGCCGTACGCGACCTGGAGCGGGCCCGCACCATGTTCTCCCGGATGCGGGACGTCTACGGCCTGGCCTGCGCCCGCCACCACTCGGCCCGCGTCACCCGCGACCAGCGCGCCACCCAGACCGGCTCGCTGCGCAACTCCGGCTTCGCCCGGCAGCTCCTGGTCGACGCCCGCGCCGACTTCCAGCGCATCGGCGTCGCGCACGGCGAGGCGTGGACGTGCCTGGAGCTGGCCGTCGTCGACGCGGGCAACGCCCGCACGCAGGCCGCGCTCGCCCTGTGCGACGAGGCGATCTCCCTGTTCGCCTCGTACGGCGACCGCCGCGGCGAGGACTGGGCCCACTTCCTGCGCGCCACGCTCCTGCCGTACGCCTCCCCCGGCGGCTGGGAGATCGGCGTCGCCGTCGCCCAGGAGGAACTGGCCCAGATCGGCCGCTCCGGGCACCCGGCGCGGGACGGCAAGCTCGACGAGTACGTGGACGCGTACGCGCTGTTCCTGGAGCGGGGCGCGGAGCTGGAGGCGGGCTGGCAGGCGTGGCGGCTCGGGATGACACCGAACCGGCACGCTCGGGAGATCATGGGGGTTTCGGTGACGCGGGGCGAATAGGGCGGGGATAGTGGGGAGTTGAGGCCGCGCTTCGGGGGGTGAGGCGATGACGGGCGACTGGCTGCCGGACGAGGCGGTGCCACTGGAGCCGCTGGACGAGCTGCCGCCCGACCTGAGGTCCCTTCTCATGGCCGCGAACGGGCCCACGCGGCTCGTCCTCCACGGCCCGCCGGGCGCCGCGTCGCGGGCGCTCGCGGTCCGGGTCGCGCGGCTCGCGCAGCAGTGGTTCACGGTGCGGTGGGTGTCGGTCGCGCGGGCCCACACGGCCCCCGAGTTCGTGCTGCTGCGGCTCCTGGAGAGCCTCCCGGGGACCCAGCACCTGGACGTCCTGCGCGGCCTGCCGCTGGCCGATCCGGACCTGCTGGCCGACGCGCTGACGCTCCCGTGCCGCAAGGAACTCACCCAGCGCCGCTTCCTGGTGGTGCTCGACGGCGTACCCGAGGGGCCGTGCGGCGACGACCTGCTGCGCCTGGCCACCGGGCTCGTCGACGGCACGAGCTCCCGGGTGCTCGTGGTCCGGTACGAGCACACGGCCGGGGAGGATCCGCGCCCGACGGCCGTCAGCCAGCGCGCCGAAGACCTCCTGGAGACGCTGGAGCAGTGGCGGGGCGACGAGGTCAACGTGTCGGTGGCCGCGGCCCTCAACGCCTTCAGCTCCGTCCCCCGCACGCACTTCCTTGAGGCCTTCCACGAACTGCGCGCCAGCGGGCTGCTCCAGCAGACGCGGCTCGGCTGGTACCGACCGCACGGGCACGCCCCTTCAGGTGTCGCGTGGAGCCTGGACGAAGTCCTGGCCAACGGGCTGCTCGACCGCACGGCGGGCCCTGAGGGCGCCGCCGACGCGTACGTCGATCTCGCGGGCCGCCTCCTGTGCGTCGCCTGGCCGAGGGCCACGGAACTGCTCGCACTCCTGGAACCCCACTTCACGGGCCGTGTGGGCCTGTTCAGACTGCTGCGCCTGAAGCAGTCCCTCTGGCGCGCCACCGGCGACTGGGAGCCCGTCAGGCTCATCGCCGCCATCGTGGCCCGGGACACCGGTCACCCGGTCCCGGCCATCGAGGCCCTGGCGTCGGTGCCCACCCCCCGCGCCGCCCTCGAAACGGCCGTCGCCCAGCGCTGCGCGGGCCTGCTGGCCGAGGCCACCACCACGCTCGACGCCATCCCCGGCGACGTACCGAACGGCTGGGTCCTGCACACGCGGGCCGCCGTCCAGTGCGACCGGGGTGAACTGGCGGGCGCCGACCGGCTGTTGCGCAGCGCGGTGGAGGCCCACCAGGTGCGCGGGGACAGGCGCGGCGAGGCGTGGGCGATCCACCACTACGGCCGCCTGCGGCTGATCCGCGGCGACCTGGAGGAGGCACAGAAGCGCCTGGAGACGGCCCGGCACCTGTTCGCCGACCTCGGCGACCAGCAGGGCCAGGCGTGGACCGAGACGGAACTCGGCAAGGTGCACCTGCTGTACGGCAGCCACGAGGACGCGGCGCAACGCCTGAAGACGGCACTGGGGCTGCACTCGTCGAACCTGGACCCGCGGGGCAAAGCCTGGACGTCACTCTGGCTCGCCCTGATCCCCGGGGAGAGCGGCGCCCCGCTGTTCGGCGACAGCACGGCACGGGACGCGGAGCGGATCTTCCGCGACGTACCCGACCATCTGGGACTCGCCTGGGCGCGGCACTACCGCGCGCTGCTGGCGCACCCGGCACGAGGGCGGCAGACCACTGTCGGGGCCAGGAGCCGACTCCTGCTGTCGATGGCGGGCTTCCGCCAGACCGACTGCCCCCACGGCTTCGCCTGGAGCCACCTGGAAATGTCCGACCTGCAACAGTGGGACGAGCGCACGGGCCACACGGGACGCACGGGCCGCACGGCCCCGGCCCTGGCACATCCCGACCCCGGCCGGTTGTTCACCCTCATCGACGACCCCTCCGGCCCCCACTGGCTCGCCATCCGCCCCCTCGGGAGCCCCGACCCCATCCCCCTCACCGCCCGCCTCACCATCCCCGAACCCGGCACCCGCTTCCGCACCGGCGCCCTCTCCCCCGCCACCCACTCCCGCATCCGCGTTCTCCTCCTCGACGACCGCTCCACCACCGGCACCGCCTCCCGCATCGCCCTGTGCGTGGAGCCGGGCCCCGAGCACCCCTGGGCGGACCCGGCGGGCCCCGCCGCCGGTCTGCCCTGGCTGACCGTCCGCGCCACCCCCCTCACCCCCGCCGACGTCGAACCCGCCCACGCCATGACCCTGCGCCCCTCCGCCCGCGCGACGGACGCCGCCGAGTTCCTGTTCACGCCGCGCCGCGCCGGACGGCACCGGCTGCTGTTCACCGTGGAGCACCACGACACCGCGACCGTCCTCCAGGAAGTGGAGACGTACATCGACGTCGTCGAGGGCGACGGCGGCGCGCCCCGGTCCGACACCGCGCCCGAAGCCGCCCGGAGGGCCTGACCGCGATGGCCCACGAGCTTCCCACCCGGATCGTGCACGACCCCAGCCGCGGCTTCACCCGGCTGCCGAGGACATCGCTCGTCCCGCACCCCGACCTGGTCGTCGGCATCGACGCGCGCCGCGAGGACGAGTGCGTGCGGGCGCGGATGTACGGGCCCGCGGTGCCGTCGGTCAGCGGGTACGAGCACGAGGTGACGCTGCGGGTGCGGCCGCGCGAGGTGCGGTCCGTCGCCGCGCGGCTGCGGCGGCTGTGGCGGGACGAGTTCGTGGCGCTGCGCCCCGTCGACGCCGACGGCTTCCCGCTCGCGCAGGGCTTTCCGTACGCCGATGACGTCGACCTCACCGCCCGGCCTGAGGCCGAGCTGCGGGCTGCGCTGGACGGGCTCGCGCTGTACGGCGCGCAGCTGCTGTTCGACGTGCTGCTGGGCGGCGAGGACGAGGCGCTGAAGCTGTTCCGGGGGCTGCTCGCGGACACGCTGGGCGGGGCCGGGCCGCTGCGCGTGCGCTTCCACTCCGACCTGTACCTGCCGTGGCCGATGCTGTGCCTCTCGGCCGCCCCGCAGGAGCGGGAGCCTTCGCTTGAGGAGGTGTTCGCGCGCTTCCTGGGCTACCGCCACCAGATCGAGCAGACCGGCGGCGACGCCTACGCCCTGGTCCCCGACGACCGCGACCCGCCGCCCCGCGACGCGCCCGCCGTCAGCCTGAACCACGACACTGCCGTCGACCCGGAGGGCCGCACCCGGGCCGCCGACGTCGCCGCCGCGCTCGCCGACGGCGGCACGCTCGTGGAGCGCACCACCCGCGCCGACCTCGAGCGCGCCCTGCGGGACCCGTGCCTGGACGAGCAGCTGATGTACTTCTGGTGCCACGGCCACTTCACCGCGTCCGGCGACGAGCCCCCGTACCTCGTCCTGAAGCTGACCGATCAGCTCGCCATCGACGCCTACACGCTGCGCGCGCACCGGCCGCCGCCGGGCGCGTGCGTGCCGTTCCGGCCGTTCGTGCTGCTCAACGCCTGCTACGCGGGGCTTCCGGGGAACGCGGACCTGGCCTATCTGGGGCGGGCGCTGTTCGCGGCGGGGGCGTCGGGGATCCTCGGGCCGCAGGTGGAGATGCCGCAGCCGTTCGCCGCGGAGTACGCGCTCGCGTTCGTCACCCGCTATCTGACCGGCGAGGACACCGCGGGCGCCATAGCCCACGCCCTGGCCCGCCACTTCGCCGACACCTGCCGCAACCCGCTGGGCTTCGCGTACGCGCTGCACAGCGGCATGGACACACGCCTGGAGCGGACGGCGTGAGCACGCCGGGCCCGCGCCGCCACGGAAGGGTCACGCTCGGTGACGCGCCAGTGACGGCGGGGGCAGTGACAGCGGGGGGCGACGGCGGTCATCTGGCCGGAACCAGCGGCCGGGACGGCCGGAAGCGGTCCGTCCGGGCGGCCGAAAGCCGACGGTCCGGGCGACCGGAAGCCGACCGTCCGAACCGCCGGAAGCCGACCGCCTGAACCGCCGGAAGCCGACCGTCCGGACCGCCCGGAGTCAGCCGCGCTTGGCCTTGGCCTCGGCGGTGTCCACCGGCTCGGTGTCGCCGGACTCCGCCGCCCGCGGGTCGGGCGCCTCCTTGAAGTCCACCTTGCCCATGTGGCGGTTCATGCTCTTCATGAGCCGCCAGACGGCCAGGGCCATCACCGCGAAAACGATGAAGCCGAGGACTCCGGGGGTCACCTTGTTCTCGTCCACCTCCTTGGCGAGGGGGACGAGGTGCGTCATTGCCAGGCTCACGCTCATGTCTGGCATTGTCCCTCAGGCCTCCCGGATGCCCGCAAAGAGGTCGCCTACCGGGTGCCCGCCCTACCGGATGCCCGCGAAGAGGTCGTCCTCCGGCAGCGACGTGTCGACGAGGGACTTCGCCAGCTCGTACTCCTCCGTCGGCCAGACCTCCTTCTGGACCTCCATCGGCACCCGGAACCAGCCGCCGTCGGGGTCGATCTGCGTGGCGTGCGCGATCAGCGCCTTGTCGCGGATCTCGAAGAAGTCGCCGCACGGCACGTGCGTGGTCAGGGTGCGCTCGACGCGCTCGAACTCGTCCCAGCGCTTGAGCCACTCCCCGTACGGGGACTCCAGGCCCCGGTCCAGCATCGCCTGGTGCAGCGCCTCGGTGCGCGGCCGGTTGAAGCCCTGGTTGTAGTACAGCTTCTGCGGCTGGAAGACCGGGCCGAACTCGGCCTCCGGGTACTTCTCGGCGTCCGCCGCGCCGTCGAAGGCCACCATCGTGATCTTGTGGGTCATGATGTGGTCCGGGTGCGGATACCCGCCGTTCTCGTCGTACGTGGTGATCACCTGCGGGCGGAACGAGCGGATCTGCTTCACCAGCTCACCCGCCGCCTTGTCCACGTCCTCAAGGGCGAAGCAGCCCTCGGGCAGCGGCGGCAGCGGGTCGCCCTCCGGCAGGCCGGAGTCCACGAACCCCAGCCACTCCTGCTTGACGCCGAGGATCTCGCGCGCCTCGTCCATCTCCTTCTTGCGCACCTCGTGGATGTGCTCCTGGATGTACGCGTCGCCCTGGAGCTTGGGGTTGAGGATGTCGCCGCGCTCCCCGCCCGTGCAGGTCACCACGAGCACGTCCACTCCTTCGGACACGTACTTGGCCATGGTGGCCGCGCCCTTGCTCGACTCGTCGTCGGGGTGGGCGTGAACGGCCATCAGTCGAAGCTGCTCAGTCAAGACTCGATCCTCGGTGAATTGGGCGCCCTCGGTCATCCACTGCAATGGGCGGCTTCTATAGTGACGGAACCGGGGGCGGAAAATTCCGGCATCCCCACTCCCTTGGAGGACGATGATGACCGCGGTGAGCGGCGGAACCAAGCGGCCGCCCGAGGGCCGCTACGGCCGCTCGCGCACGGCCGACGAGCGCGCCGACCGCAAGCTGAAGATCGTGGGCGCGGTGCTCGGCGCCTGCCTCCTGGCCGTCGTCGCCTGGTTCGGCTACGACTCCATCGCGGGTACGAAGATCAGCGCCGAGGTCATCAAGTTCGACGTCGTCTCCGACCGGGCCGTCGAGGTTCACCTGGAAGTACGCAAGAACGCGGACGTGAACGGCTACTGCACCCTGCGCTCCCAGGCCGAGAACGGCGCCGAGGTGGGCCGCGCCGACTTCCGCTTCGACCAGGACGCCTCCCGCGTCGACAAGACCGTCACCCTCCGCACGACGGAACGCGCGACCAGCGCGGAACTGGTGAGCTGCCACACCGACTGAGCGCGCGGCACCGACGAGGGCGGGCCTCGGGGGCGGTCTCAGGGGGCCTCGGCCTCGGGGGCCTCGGGGCGGCAACCCCCGGCTTCGATGGAACCCACCTCCCTCACCCGCCCCCACCTGCGCTAACGCAACTCTGATGACAAATGTCCTCCCCCTTCGCCGCCGGAATTGTTAGGCTCGTGGTTTCGCCCACTCATAAGGGAACATCCTTCTGGGTAGGGCGATGCTTTGTATTCCCAGTACCTACGAGGAGCACCTGTGACCCAGACCAGCGACAACGTCACCTGGCTGACCCAGGAGGCGTACGACAAGCTCAAGGAAGAGCTTGAGTACCTGTCTGGTCCCGCGCGCACCGAGATCGCAGCCAAGATCGCGGCGGCGCGTGAGGAGGGCGACCTGCGCGAGAACGGCGGGTACCACGCGGCCAAGGAGGAGCAGGGCAAGCAGGAGCTCCGCGTCCGCCAGCTGACCCAGCTCCTGGAGCACGCGAAGGTCGGCGAGGCGCCCGCCGAGGAGGGAGTCGTCGCGCCGGGCATGGTCGTCACGATCGCCTTCGACGGCGACGAGGACGACACCCTGAGCTTCCTGCTCGCCTCCCGGGAGTACGCGAGCGACGACATCGAGACGTACTCGCCCCAGTCCCCGCTCGGCACGGGCGTGAACGGCAAGAAGATCGGCGAGAACGCGGAGTACGAGCTGCCCAACGGCAAGCTGGCCTCCGTCAAGATCCTCGCCGCCAAGCCGTACCAGGGCTGACCCCTCCCGCCGCCCCGCAGCGGCACGCCCACAGCGACATCCGGCCCCCGGCACCCGAGAGGTACCGGGGGCCGCGCTGTGCCCGGGGGCGGGCGGGCGCGGGCCTCAGGCCGCGGCCTCGGGGAGAAGGCCCTTGAGGTACCGGCTGGCCGCGCTGACGAACTCCTCCCGGGCCTTCTTGAAGTCGGCCCAGTTCGGCCGAGACGGGTCGCCCCGCTCCATCTCCCTGAGTCGCTCCACGAGCGCGCGCCCTTCCTTGACCGGCCCCACGCCTTCAAGGTCGATGACATTGAACTTGGCGCGGGTGACGTCGTACGCGCGGTCGACAGCCGCGACGGCCGCTCGGCCGTCCTCGTATCTTCCGGCTTCGCGATACCAGATGACGGTCCGCTCCGCGTCCACCGCGTTCAGGAACTCGGCGTAGGCGTCGCGCCGGGCAAGGTAGAGAGTGATCTTCGAAGTGTCGTCCATACCTGGTGCTCCAGTGGTACACGCTGGCTGGGATGCGACACGCTACTGCTCAGCGCCGCTGCATCACACGGGATAGCGTGATTCACCGGTCTGTGAGCGCAACCGTCAACAGTCAGTGTCGGAGATCCCCGGGTCGCGGTACCGGACGCTCCGGCGCGGCGACATGCGCCCTGGTCGCACGACGGCGCGTCCCTGCCCTGCCGGGCTGTCTTCTGTGGGGTTGCATGCCGCGTCCGGCGCGCAGGCCAGTTGCGGACTACAGGTCTCGAAGCTGGGGTTGCAGTTGGGCAGGCACATGTCAGGAGGACACCCCTGGGCTCGCGGCCTGGTGTGGGGGAAGGCTTCCTCAAGCACACTACGGGTCCTGCGCATCGCGTCGCCGTCGTAGATCTCCGCAAGGCTCTGGGTGTGGACGTTGCCCAGGGAGATCCACCTGGCGAAGACGCACGGCCATACCTCTCCCGTGGGCGAGATCGCGAACTTGCGCCTTCCGCAACGCCCGCACAGGCGATTGATCGAGGGAGCCGTCCCTTGGGCCCCTCGCCCGTAGGGCCGGATGGCATCTGTTCGTACGTCTCGGATGCCGAGGCGCGACAGCTCATGCTCCGCGTAATCGGCGCGCTGCCCTTCGAGAACGTTGATGACACTCCCGCGCATCTCGATCCCCAGCTCCTGCGCGCGGGCGATATTGGCTCTCGTACGTGCGTGTGAACCGCGGCCTTCCGTAACGTCCTCGTGGTCGCCCGGGATGTCGCTGTAGTAGCTGAAGGCGACCCGTACGCCGGGGAGTTGCAGCGCGTCCCACACCTCCGGGCTGATGTGGGTCATGTTCGAGAAGACTTCCACGCGCATGGCTCGCTCGCGCGCGTGCCGAATGAAGGTGGGCAGACCGGGGTGGAAGGTGGGCTCACCTCCGATGAACTGCACATCCCGTACGCCTAGCTCATTCAGCTCATCGACAACCCGGAACCAGTCAGCGTCCGTCATGTCCCCGTGCCCTCCTTGAGGAGAGGAGTCGGCATAGCAGTGACGGCACTTCAGGTTGCAGAACCCTGTGATCTCCAGCCATGCGAACGTAGGCGGAAGGGAGCGGGCGTTCATCGCGTCTCCTTTCGGTTCGATGCAGCAGCGGCAGTGACAGAAACCGGCTGGCAGCCAGCCGGGGCCTACGAGTGCTGAAGCCGGGGCCAGGCCTCCCGGCCGTGCCGGGAAACCGGGCGCGAGGTCGACGGGGCGGGGCTGCCGAGCCGGTGCACCGGTGCACCGGGATGCTCATTCCGTGCTCGGCGGAGGAAATGGGCCGCCAGGAGTGCACGCGCGGCGGCGTCCGCACTGGGCTCGTTCTCGCGAGCGTGCCCACCCGGAGCTGCCAGCCGGGTTCGCAAGCGGGCCGGACCATCAGCCCATGCCCGTGCGCGTTCCGGAGCAGGACGACTCACCCCCGCCGCGACGCCGGTGGATTCGCCGGATCGATGAGCAGCCGGATTCCGGCGGGTCGGGCGTCGCCCCCGCCCTCGGTCGCAATTCCACCCGGCTCACCCGGGCCACCGGGCCGAGTCAGGACGCCTCGCGACCGGTCTGCCGGTAAACGGTGACGGGGCCGTCCAGGCGCCACGGCTGTCGACGGCCGCGCAGGACGAGGACCTTTCCGGTGCCGGAGCGGGGGCTCCACATGTTGACCACCCTGAGCAGGCGGCCCTCGACGCTCACGTAGTCGCCCCGTTCCACGCCGCTGGGAGTGGTTCCGGGGAGGGGCCGGGTGTTGGGCGGCGCCTCCTTGTCGAGCAGGAGGCAGTGCCTGGCGAGCGCCCCCCACTCGTACCCGTTCGCGGCCCGCAGGCGCAGCGCACGGGCGTACGCCTTCACGACCGTCCCGGCCGCGTTCACCGAGGAGTCGAAGACGACGTCCCCGCACGCGTAACGCCGCTCACGGTTCGCACCCGCGTGCCCCGCGGTCATCGGCCACCCCGCTTGCCGCCCGGCGGCCGCAGCTCAGCCGCATCGGCCGGGGCCTCCGTCAGCCGCTCCGGCCGCGCGTCCCACTCCCGCCCGCCCCCGAGGGGCCGCAACTGCACGTACGGCCCTTCGAACCCCATCACCACTCCCACGCGCTTACGCTCCGCGTCATAGACGGTGCTGTGCAGCGCGGGCCTCACCCCAACCTCCTCAGCCCGGCTTCGACGGCCCTGAGGCAGTCGGGCGTCGGGGTCGCGTAGCCACCGCGGGGCACCCAGGAGGGCGCCAGCCTCCAGAAGCCACCCGCCCTGATGACGGCCTCCAGCTCTCCGGTGAGTTCCGCAAACTCCTTCATGCCGCCCAGCCGCCCGCGGGGGGCGCCGTGCCGCTCGTCGGTCATGGCGTCACTCCGTTCACTGCTCGACCGCGATCCCTTGCGGTCTCTCTCCTGCCTGTACGTAACCGCACCGCTTCAGACGGCGGTACGGTGGCAACGCAGCGACGTTTTTAAATCGTTTAAAGCGCCTGCGGGCGCAGGGAGTTGGCGGCTATGCCGAAGCCAAACGAGGCCCTGCAACGGCTCTTCGAAATGAGCGGCTGGACACTCAGCCAGTGCGCACGAGCGGTGAACCGCGTTGGCGGTGAGAACGGCACACCGTTGAAGTACAACGCCTCCGCCGTCCACCACTGGCTTCGCGGCACGACTCCCGGGGCGAACGGGTGCCCGGTTACATCGTGGAGGCGTTCTCCAGGAGGCTGAATCGCCCTGTCACCTATACGGAGGCAGGATTCGAACCTCAGCACGGCCAGTTCTCGCACCAGCCAGATACCGTGGATGAGCTGATCGAGCTAGGGAGGGACGACATGGACCCGTCACGGCGGGGTGTGCTCGGTGCCAGTCTCTTCTCCGTTGCTCTGACTGTTCCCCATTGGCAAGACGTCGTCGGCCGCGCTGTGGCCCTGGAGAAGGGGACGACACACCGCATTGGCATGGCAGACGTAGACATGGTCACCGCCATGACCGAACGCATCTCTGACCTGGATGATGAGTTCGGCGGACGCTACGCACGCCCTATGGGATCCAACTTTCTCGTCAACGTCGTCGCTCCCGCGCTGAGAACCGATGGCGCTGAATCCGTGAGGGACGCCATGCGGTCCGCTGCTGCCGACCTCTGTTACCTGATCGGGTACATGGCAGTGGATGAGGGGCTTCACGGAACCGCTCAGCGGTACTACCTCAAGGCTCTGGAACTCGCAGGCGCGGCAAATGATCACCTGACGTACTGCACCACCCTGCGGGGCATGAGTGTCCAAGCTGTTGATCTACGCCACAGCAGAGAGGCGGTCCGGCTAGCTGATGCCGCCGCGGCTGCCGCCCCTCAGGCAGGTCCGCGCATGCGCGCCTTCCTGGCGGGCCAGCAGGCCCACGCGGCGGCGCAAGCTGGTGATACCAGCGCTGCCAAGAGGTTCATCAGGGACGCGGAAACAGCAATGGAGCGGGCTGAATCACGCGGAAAAGCGCTGGGGTCATACGATCCTTCTTCGCTGCATTACCACGTGAGCCAGGTGCGCTGGGAGCTGGGCGATACCGCCGGGGCCGTAGAAGCCATGGTGCTGTCGGACCGAACACGTCACAGCGTGTACCAGCGCTCTCGCGTCCACCGGCGCGGGCTGCTTGCCGAACGGCAGTTGCACCTGGGCCACTTGGAAGCCGCCTGTGAGACCTGGAGGTTGGCGTTGGAGGACTATCCCAAAGTCAAGTCCGGCCGGGCCGATGAGCGAATGCGGCGCATTTTCACCCTCCTGCGGCCCCACTTGAAGAACTCCACTGCGCGGGACCTGTACGAATACGCTCACGCTGTCGTGCCGGAGCGGCTTCGCGTCCAGCACGGATAGCGCGAACATGGTCCGCCCTGGCGCCCGGCTCGCGGCGCGTGCGCGGCGTGGCCCCGCAGGGGGGCAGCGAACCCCCTCCCTATGGGGGCCGCCCCCGCAGCCCGGCCCAGGGCCACGCCAGGCGTCAGGCCGCCGCCGAGCGGTACTTGCGTACTGCCAGCGTGCGGAAGACCGTGATGATCAGGATGGAGTAGATCGCTGAGGCCCAGACGGGGTGTTGCATGGGCCAGGCGTCGGATGTGGAGACCCCGGGGTTGCCGAAGAGTTCGCGGCAGGCCTGGACCGTGGCGCTGAAGGGGTTCCAGTCGGCGACGTGCCGCAGCCATGGGGTCATGTTGCTGGAGTCCACGAACGCGTTCGACAAGAACGTCACCGGGAACAGCCAGATCAGGCCGCCGGACGTGGCCGCCTCCGGTGTGCGGACCGACAGGCCGATCAGGGCGCCGACCCAGGTGAAGGCGTACCCGGACAGCAGGAGCAGGCCGAACGCGGCCAGGGCCTTGCCCGCGTTGCTGTCGGCGTGGGAGCCGACGCGCCAGCCGACCAGGACGGCGACAATGGCGAGCACCAGCAGGGTGAGGGCGGTCTGCACCAGGTCGGCGATGGTGCGGCCGGTGAGCACGGCGCCCCGCGCCATGGGCAGCGAGCGGAAGCGGTCGATCAGGCCCTTGTGCATGTCGTCGGCGATGCCCGCGCCCGAGCCCGCCGTGGCGAACGTGACGGTCTGGGCGAAGATCCCGGCCATGAGGAAGTTGCGGTAGTCCTCGGGGCTGGTGCTGGTGCCGATCTTCATGGAGCCGCCGAAGACATAGCTGAACAGCACCACGAACATCACCGGCTGGATGAGCCCGAAGAGGATCATCTCGGGGATGCGGGTCATCCGGATCAGGTTGCGGCGGGCGACGACCATGGAGTCGCGCACGGACTGGGTGAGGCCGCCCCGGGGGCGGGGGCGGGCGCGGTGTCGGTGACGGCGCTCACTGGGTGTCCTCCGTCTTCTGCTGGGGCTGGGGCTGTGGTTGCTGCCGGGCTTCCTTCTTGTGCTTGCCCTTGGACCCGGCCGCCCCTGTGTCCTCGGCGGGCTCTTCCTCGACCTCCGCCATGTGGCCGGTCAGGGAGATGAACACGTCGTCGAGGGTGGGGCGGCGCAGACCGATGTCGTCTATCTCGATGCCGCGGGCGTCGAGTTCGCGGATGACCTCGGCGAGCAGCTTCGCGCCGCCGGTGACGGGGACGGTGAGCTTGCGCGTGTGCTGGTCGACGGTGGCCTCGCCCTTGCCGAAGCCGGTGAGGACGTCGAGGGCCGTGGCGATGTGCTCGCGCTCGTGCACGACGAGTTCGACGCGCTCGCCGCCGGTGCGGGCCTTGAGCTGGTCGGAGGTGCCCCGGGCGATGACGCGGCCGTGGTCCACGACGCAGATGTCGTGCGCCAGGTGGTCGGCCTCCTCCAGATACTGCGTGGTCAGGAGGAGTGTGGTGCCGCCCGCCACCAGCTCCTGGATGACCTCCCACAGCTGCTGGCGGTTGCGGGGGTCGAGGCCCGTCGTCGGCTCGTCCATGAACATCACCGGCGGCGAGACGACGAGCGCGGCGGCGAGGTCGAGGCGGCGGCGCATACCGCCCGAGTACGTCTTGGAGGGGCGGTCCGCGGCGTCGGCGAGGTTGAACCGCTCCAGCAGCTCGCCCGCTCTGGCCTTGGCCTGCCTGGCGGGCATCTGGTAGAGCTGGCCGACCATTTGGAGGTTCTCACGGCCCGTCAGATACTCGTCCACGGCGGCGAATTGACCGGACAGGCCGATCGAGCGCCGCACTTCGTTCGGATGCTTCAGCACGTCGATCCCGGCGACGACGGCCCGGCCGCTGTCGGGCGTGAGCAGCGTGGTCAGACAGCGGACGGTCGTCGTCTTTCCCGCGCCGTTCGGCCCGAGGAGGCCGAGCACGGTGCCTTCCGGGACATCGAGATCGACGCCGTCCAGAGCCTTGACGTTGCCGAAGGTCTTGACCAGGCCTTCGGCGTAGATGGCGCCTGGCATAGGGGTCTCCCAAGGTGGGGCTGTTGCCTGCGGTGACTGATGACTGCGGTGGCTCTTACCTATGATTTGGCTGGTTATGGGGTGGAAAATCCACGCGTGCCGAAAAGCTTAGGTTTGCTGGGCCCCCATCGCCCGACAGCCGGTGGCACGCATCACACACTAACGCGATACATCGCGAGTCCTCAAGCGGGTTTGTCAAGCCTGTGGAAAACCCTTCGGCCCCCCGTGCGACCTCTGCCCCAGCCCTGCCCCAGCCCTGCCCCAGCCCTGACCGGGCCCCGCCCGCGCGCCCCGTTCGCTCCCCCGCCCGGTCCCCCGCTGGCCCGGCGCCCAGCCCGGTCCGCGCTCCGACCCGCCCCGCCCGCCCCGCCCGCCCCGCCCGGCCCGCGCCCCGTCCTCCGACCCGGCGTCAGCCGATGATCACGTACCCCGCGTCCCGCAGCGCCGCCGACACCTCGACGCAGTGCTCGGGCCCCTTCGTCTCCAGGTGCAGCTCCACCTCGACCTCCGTGAGCCCGAGCCGGGGGTCCGTGCGGACGTGGCTCACGTCGAGCACGTTGGCGTCCGCCACCGTCAGGACCCCGAGCAGCGTGGCCAGGGCGCCGGGGCGGTCCGTGAGGCGCAGGCGCAGCGACAGGAAGCGGCCCGCGGCCGCCATGCCGTGGCGCAGCACGCGCTGCATCAGGAGCGGGTCGACGTTCCCGCCGGACAGCAGCGCGACGACCGGGCCCTCGAACGCGCGCGGCCTGCTCAGCAGGGCCGCGACCGGGCTCGCGCCCGCGGGTTCGACGACCATCTTGGCCCGCTCCAGACACAGCAGCAGGGCGCTCGACAGGTCGTCCTCGGCGACCGTGACGACGTCGTCGACCAGGTCCCGCACCAGCGCGAACGGCACGTCGCCCGGGCGGCCCACCTTGATGCCGTCCGCCATGGTCACCGGCGCGTCGACGGTCACCGGGCGGCCCGCCGCGAGCGACGGCGGATACGCAGCCGCGCCTTGCGCCTGCACGCCGATCACCCGCACGTCGGGGCGCAGCGCCTTGACCGCCACGGCGATGCCCGCGGCCAGGCCGCCGCCGCCCACGCCGACGAGCAGCGTGCGCACCTCCGGGCACTGCTCCAGGACCTCAAGGCCCACCGTGCCCTGGCCCGCGATGATGTCGGGGTGGTCGAACGGGTGGATGAAGACCGCACCCGTGTCGCGTGCGTACTCCTGCGCCGCGGCCAGCGTCTCGTCGACGACCTGACCCTCCAGGCGTACGTCAGCGCCGTAGTCGCGCGTCGCCGCGACCTTCGGCAGCGGCGCGCCCACCGGCATGAACACCGTGGAGCGCACCCCGAGCAGCGAGGAGGCGAGCGCCACGCCCTGCGCGTGGTTGCCCGCGCTGGCCGCGACGACGCCCGCGGCCCGCTCCTCGGGGAGCAGCCCGGCGATCCGCACGTACGCCCCGCGCAGCTTGAACGAACCCGTCCGCTGCAGGTTCTCGCACTTCAGGTGCACTGGCGCGCCGATGAGACGGGACAGGTGGCGGCTGCCCTCCATGGGTGTCACCCGGGCGACGCCGATCAGCATCTTCTGGGCGCCGCGCACGTCGTCCAGGGTGACCGTCGGCAAGGAGCGTGTCGTGCGGTAGCTCATGAACGGCAGTCTCGCAGTTCACGCGCGCCGCTTCTCGCCGTGCCCGCGCGGCGGGACGGGTTTGCGCAGCCCCGGTACGGGTGCCGCCGTGGCCGCGTACCCTGTCCCCCAATCCATCACCCTTCCCATGAAGTGAGCCCCCGGCCATGCCCACAACTCCGGACATGACGACCGCCAGCGATCCCGGTCTCCTCGACACGCTGCAACACCAAGTGGCGGTGTTCGCACGGCGCGCCGAGCAGACCCGCCTCGGCGGCGTAGGACAGGTCCGCAACTCCATGGACCGCGCCGCGTACCTCCTGCTCAACCGCCTCGACAAGGAAGGCCCGATGGGCGTCAAGGCGCTCGCCGCGAGCATGGGCATCGACTCGTCGACCGTGACCCGGCAGGTCGCCCCGCTCGTGGACACCGGCCTGGTCAAGCGCACCTCGCACCCGGAGGACGGGCGTGCGGTGGTGCTCCAGCTCTCGCCGCGCGGCCAGGCCCGGCTTGACGAGGTGCGCTCGTCCCGGCGCGAGCTGATGGCCGAGCTGACCCAGGACTGGGACCCCGAGGAGCGGGCCAGCTTCACCGCCCTGCTCACCCGCTTCAACTCCGCGCTCTCCGCACGTCAGAGCGCACACGCGATGCCGGACGCGGTGGCCCCCACCGACTCCTGAGCCTCCCGGCCGCGGTACGCCGACCACCGCGGCCGGAGCCCTCGCCACGCGAGGGCTCGGCTCTCACCCGTCCCGTTCGCCCCACCCGTCCCTTCCGTCGTCCGGTTGCCCGGACGTTCGCTTTCCGGTCACGCAGGGCTCTTGACCCGGCCACCGTGCCTGGCCTCAGATGAGACCGAGTCCCCCTACGCCGGACGGCGGGAGGCGCGGTGCGAGAGCGGCAGGCCGCCCAACAGGCCCGCCGTGCCCGGGAGTTCCAGGCGTTCGTCGCGGGCGCGGCAGGGCGTCTCCTGCATGCCGCGACGCTGCTCACCGGCGAGCCGCCGGACGCCAATCCCCGCGCGCGGGCCCTGCTGACCGCCACGCTCGCCGCCACGTACGCCTCCTGGGACCGGCTGCGCGGCGAGGACCCCTACGACCGTACGCGCACCGCGCTCGCCCTCCGCTTCGCGCGCGGCGCGTGGCGGCTGCGCCGCGGCCACGGGGGGCTGCTGTCGCACCTGTCGCCCCAGGAGCGGCTGGTGCTCGTACTGCGGCTCTACGAAGGCGTCGCCGAGGAGCAGGCCGCGGCGCTGCTCGGGCTGCCCGTCGAGCGCGTCCGGACGCTGTGCGCCCGCGCCGTGGCGTCGGTCCTCCACCCGCCCCGGGGGCCCGCTCCCCTGGCAACCCCCGCCTTCGGAGAGGCGGCACCCTCATGAACGGCCGCGTGTACGGCCTTGCGAACGACGTCGTGTACGACCCCATGGGTGGCCTCATGAACGGCCGCACGCACCGGCGCGGTCACGCGAGCCCCCGGGAGGGGCGGCCGTGAGCCAGCAGGAGCGGCGCGAGGCCGCGGTGCGGCAGTTGCTGGACTCCGGGGCGCCCGCCTCCGTGCCCGCCGACCTCTACGGAGAGGCGGTGCGGCGCGGGGCGCGAGCGCTGCGGCGGCGGCTGGTGGCGCGGCGGATCCTGTGGCTGCTGCTGCTCGCCGCCGTGGTCGCCTTCACGGTGTGGGCGGTGACCGCGCAGCCGTGGGTGTCCCCGCCAGCGGAGACGACGCCGCCGCTCAACCGCTGGTAGCGCCCCCCGGGGCTCTCCCGCCCGCCCGTGCCCCCGGCGGCAGCACGCGGGGCACGGGCAGGCGCGAGGAGGCGCCGCCGACTCAGCCGAGGGCCTGCTTCAGGTCGGCCAGGAGGTCGTCGACGGACTCGATGCCCACGGAGAGGCGGACCAGGTCGGCGGGGACCTCCAGGGCGGAGCCCGCGGCGGAGGCGTGCGTCATGCGCCCGGGGTGCTCGATGAGGGACTCGACGCCGCCAAGGGACTCGCCCAGGGTGAAGAGCTTCGCGCGGTCGCAGACCGCGACGGCCGCCTCCTCGCCGCCCTCGACCTGGAAGGACACCATGCCGCCGAACGCCTTCATCTGCTTGGCGGCGATCTCGTGCCCGGGGTGGTCGGGCAGGCCGGGGTAGAGGACCTTCGTCACGCGCGGGTGCCGGGTGAGCATGTCGGCGACGCGGGTGGCGTTCTCGCTGTGCCGGTCCATGCGGACGGCGAGGGTCTTGATGCCGCGCAGCACGATCCAGGAGTCGAAGGGCCCGGCGACGGCGCCCATGGCGTTCTGGTGGTAGGCCAGCTCCTCGCCGAGGTCGGCGTCGTTCACCACGAGGGCGCCGCCCACGACATCGGAGTGGCCGCCCATGTACTTCGTCAGGGAGTGGACGACAACGTCCGCGCCCAGGGAGAGCGGCTGCTGGAGGTAGGGGCTCGCGAAGGTGTTGTCGACGACGAGCCGCGCGCCCGCCTCGTGCGCGATCTGCGCCACCGCGGCGATGTCCGTGATGCCGAGGAGCGGGTTGGAGGGCGTCTCCACCCAGACGGCCTTGGTGCGGGGGGTGAGCGCGGCCCGTACCGCCGCGGGGTCGGAGGTGTCGGCGACCGACCACTCCACCCCCACCGGGAGACGACCTTCGCGAAGAGGCGGAACGTACCGCCGTACGCGTCGTTGGGGATGACCACGTGGTCGCCGGGGCTGAGCAGCGTACGCAGCAGGCAGTCCTCGGCGGCCAGACCCGAGGCGAAGGCGAGGCCGCGGGTGCCGCCTTCGAGGGCGGCGAGGTTCTCCTCCAGCGCCGTGCGCGTCGGGTTGGCGCTGCGGCTGTACTCGTAGCCGCCGCGCAGTCCGCCGACTCCGTCCTGCTTGTACGTGGACACCTGGTAGATGGGCGGGACCACGGCGCCGGTCAGCGGGTCGGCGGTGTTGCCCGCGTGAATGGCGACGGTCTCGAAGCTGTGGCTGCTGTGCGAGTCACTCATGCGGCCTGAGCGTAGTGCGGGACGGCGGCGCGGGCCGGACCGGGAGCGGGCGGCGGGGCCCGGCGAGGGGTGGGTTGGCCTGCGGGGACGCCCAGGTTGGCCAATTGTCACAGGCGTCTGGTTCGCTTGTACGTATGGAGATTCTCTGGGTGCTGATGGCCCTGGTCATGATCGGAGCGGTGCTCGGGCCGTTCCTGCTGCGCAGGCGTGCCGGGATCCGCCAGGTGAGCCCGGGCGCGCCGGACGCCGCCGATCCGGCGAACTACGGCTTCGCGCGCCAGGAGGACCTCGACATCCGCATGCCGGGCCCGGACGCGGACCTGGTCGAGGTGCTCGACCTGGTGCAGCGCACGCAGGAGTGGAAGGCCGCGTCCCAGCTGCTCGCGGGCACCGAGGTGCACGGGGAGCGGCGCTGGCAGCGGGTGCAGGCATTCGCGGGCGCGGCGTCCCTGGAGCTCCAGCAGCGGCCCGGCGGCGTCAGCGACACCCCCGGGGGCAGTGGCTGCGCGTGTGGCGGGCCGAGGCTCCGAAGGACGCGGGCGGCGCGGCGGTGCACGCGGAGTTCCTGGTGCAGCAGGCGTGGCGCACGGCGACGCCGGGGACGGACGAGTTCCGGATCATCCTGGAGGAGGCCAAGGAGGCGTGCGCGCAGGCCGCGCTCCTGTCCCCCGGGGACCCGATTCCGTACATCGTGGAGCTGTCCATCGCCCGCGGCCTCGCCTATGAGCGCACGGAGTTCGAGCAGCTCTGGCTGAAGATCCTGGACCGCGCGCCCGCGCACATGGGGGCGCACCTGGCGGCCCTGCACTACGCGTGCGAGAAGTGGCACGGCTCCCGCGAGGAGGCGTACGCGTTCGCGGAGGCCGCCGCCGCCCGCGCGCCCGGCGGCTCGCTGCTGTCGGCGCTGCCCCTGTTCGCGGTGTACGAGCACCTGCCGGAGATCACCATGGTGCGGGGGTTCTACGAGAGCGAGGTCGTGACCAAGGCCATCGAGGGCGCCCAGTTCGCGGTGCACTCGGCGCGCCCCGACGACCCGATGCTGGCGCATGTGCGGCACCTGCTGGTCTTCTTCCTGGTGCGCGGCGAGCGCTGGGGCGAGGCGATGAACGAGCTGGTGCACGTGGACGGCCACGTGGGCGCGCTCCCCTGGAGCGTCTCCGCCGACCCGGCCGCGGACTACGCGGTGTACCGCGCCCTCGCGGTCGCGGGCTACGAGGCCAACGGGGGCAGCCCGGCCACGCTGCCGCGATAGGCGCGGGGCTCGGGGGTGCCGCGGGGTGCCGGTGGCCGACCGCGGCGCCGTTGTGGCTGGCCGCACGGCCCCCGCGCCCCTTCGGCGTGCTTCGCCGCGCCCTTTCGGCGTGCTTCCCCACGCCCCTTCCGCGTGCTTCCCCGCGCCCCTTCGGGCACTTCCCCCGCCGCGCGGCCACCAGGGAATTCCAGCCAGCGGTCACACGTTGTACAGGAGCCGACCACCCCTCCAGGAGGACCGCGATGATCTTCGGCCGCACGCCCGTGCTCCCGACTCCCGAGGAGGCCCTCAAGGGCCGCGAGACCCCCGAGTTCGAGGTCCCCTCCCGCCACACGGTCCTCGGCAACCCGCTGGCGGGCCCCTACCCGGAGGGCCTGGAGGTCGCCGACTTCGCGCTCGGCTGCTTCTGGGGCGCCGAGCGCAAGTTCTGGCAGACGGACGGCGTCTGGACGACCCTCGTCGGCTACCAGGGCGGGTACACGGCGAATCCGTCCTACGAAGAGGTCTGCTCCGGCCTGACCGGCCACGCCGAGGTCGTCCGCGTCGTCTTCGACCCCGCCAAGGTCACGTACGCGCAGCTCCTGAAGGTCTTCTGGGAGTCGCACAACCCCACCCAGGGCTTCCGCCAGGGCAACGACGTGGGCACGCAGTACCGCTCCGCGGTCTACACCCACTCCCCCGTCCAGGAGGAGACCGCCGCCGCCTCCCGCGAGGCCTACCAGCAGGTCCTCACGGCCGCGGGCCTCGGCACGATCACCACGGAGCTGCTCCCCGCCGAGGGCCGCCCCTTCTGGCCCGCCGAGCCCTACCACCAGCAGTACCTGGACAAGAACCCGGACGGTTACTGCGGCATCGGCGGCACGGGCGTGGAGCTGAGCAGCCCCTCGGAAACCAACTGGGGCCGAGCCTGCCCCACCGGCATCGCCCCGGCGGGCGACGCCGTCTGAGCCCGCCACTGGAGCCCCGTACGACCGCCTACCGCGTGCTCGGCCCCGGCTGGGGCATCGCCATCGACCTCACGGCGACCTCGGCCCCGCTGCCCGCGGCCCAGGCGGGCGGCGGGCCGAGCCGCGTCAGCGGGCGCGTGTCGCTCGACGTCGCGCCCGTCCTGCGGCATCCGCCGACCGACCGCACGGGCCTCAGGCTCACCCCGGACGAGGCCGACTGGCTGCGGCACGGGCTCACCCTGACGGCCGCGCGCATCGAGGCGGCGCTGCCGCCCGGGGAGCGCACGCTGGTGACGGTGCACCGCGTGCTGTTCCCCGGGACCGACTTCCAGGAGGAGGGCCTCGCCGGGGCGATCATGGCGTGGGCGGAGGCGGAGTTCGACCTTCCGACGCCCACCGCCACCACCGCCACCACCGCCGCCACCACGGCCGCCCCGGGCTCCCCGGAGGTGCCGCCGGACGTCTCGTTCGACCCCGTACGCAACCGGTTCGTCTACGCCTGGCAGGACCACGACGCGCGGCGGGAGCCTCGGGGCGGAGTGCCCCTGCGGCCCGTGCGCAGGGTGCGCCCCGCGCGGGACCTGCTCGGCCGCCCCACATGACCGGCCGCCGCCGTCCTCCCACCAGCCGGGACAACCCCACCAGCCAAGGAGAAGCAGGCCCCATGCCCCACGCGTACGCGCCCGACGGCACCGCTCTGCACTACGAGCTGTGCGGTGCCGGTGAGCCGCTGGTGCTGCTCAGTGGGCAGTCCAACGACCGGCGCTGGTGGGACCCCGTGGTGGAGGACTTCGCCGCCGGGTTCACCGTCGTGCGGATCGACTGGCGGGGTACCGGGGACAGCGACCGGCCGGACAGCGAGTCGTACAGCACAAGGGGGTTCGCCGACGACGTGGTGGCGGTGCTCGACGACGCGGGCATCGACCGCGCGCGGGTGTACGGCACGTCGATGGGCGGGCGGGTCGCGCAGTGGCTGGCCGCGGAGCACCCGGCGCGGGTGGAGCGGCTGGTGCTCGGGTGTACGTCCCCGGGGGCGCCGCACGGCGTGGAGCGCGGCCCCGAGGTGCGGCGCGCGCTGAGCCAGCGCGACCCGGCGGCCGCCCGGCGCGCGCTGCTCGAGCTGATGTACACGCCCGCGTGGATCGCCGCCCAGGAGGCCGCCGGGCGGACGGAGTTCACCACGCTCGGCGACCCGACGATGCCGGGCCACGCGCGGCGGCGGCATCTGCGGGCCAGCGCGCGGCACGACGCGTGGGACGCCCTGCCCCGGATCAAGGCGCCGACGCTCGTGGTGCACGGGAGCGACGACGCCTTCAATCCCACGGCCAACGCCCCGCTGATCGCGGGGCGGATCCCCGGCGCCCGGACGCACCTGGTGCCGGGCGCCCGGCACGCGTACTTCGAGGAGTTCGCGTCCGTGGCCACGCCACTGGTGCTCGACTTCCTGGACGAGCGGCCCGCCTAGGCCGCGCCGGGCCGGGGCGGGTCACTCGTCGCCGGAGCCGTACGGCCTGGTGATGATCTCCAGCTTGTGCCCGTCGGGGTCGTTCCAGTAGACCCCGCGGCCGCCGTCGTTGGTGTTGATCTGCCGCGGCTGCCGGTGGTACGGGTCGGCCCAGTAGTCCAGGCCCCGCTCCTTGATGCGGCCGAAGATGTCGTCGAACTCGTCCTCGGAGACGAGGAAGGCGTAGTGCTGCGCCACAAAGGGCTGGCCGTCGCCGTCGTAGAAGTCGAGCGTGACGCCGTTGGGGATCGCCACCGGGATGAACGGGCCGTACTGCGGGCCGACTTCGAGGCCCAGGACGTCCGCCAGGAACCGTGCGGACGCCGCCTTGTCCGTGGCGTGGACGATGGTGTGGTTCAGCTCGATGGTCATCGTGCGGACCTCCTCGTACTTCCGGCCGTGTGGTCCGGCCCTGCGGCTGTCTGACCTTTCCGTGCCTGACAGGAACCACGTTACGGACGGGTATCCGGGCGGTCATCGGCCACCGGTTCGGGGCCCGCTGCGCCATGTGCCCTAGGCCCCTGGGCGCAGTCGGAATCCGGTCACCGCGTTCCGGCCCGCCCCCTGGGCGAGGCCGCTCAGATCGTCGCCGCGTCGATCACGAACCGGTAGCGCACATCGCTGGCGAGCACCCGCTCGTACGCCTCGTTGATCTGGTCGGCGCGGATCAGTTCGATCTCCGCGCCCAGGCCGTGCGCGGCGCAGAAGTCCAGCATCTCCTGGGTCTCGCGGATGCCGCCGATGGCGGAGCCCGCGAGGGTCTTGCGCTGGAGCATCAGTGAGAAGACGTTGAGGGAGACGGGCTCCTCGGGGGCGCCGACGTTCACCAGCGCGCCGTCCGTCTTCAGCAGGCCCAGGTACTTGTCGAAGGGCAGCGGCGCCGACACCGTGGAGACGATCAGGTCGAAAGTGCCCGCGAGCTGCTCGAACGTGGCGTCGTCGCTGGTCGCGTAGTAGTGCTCGGCGCCGAGGCGCAGGCCGTCGTCCTTCTTGCGCAGGGTCTGCGACAGGACGGTCACCTCCGCGCCCATGGCGTGTGCGATCTTCACGGCCATGTGGCCGAGGCCGCCGAGCCCGACGACGGCGACCTTCTTGCCGGGGCCCGCGTTCCAGTGGGCGAGCGGGGAGTACGTGGTGATGCCCGCGCACAGCAGCGGCGCGGCGGCGTCCAGGGACAGGCCGTCGGGGATGCGCAGGGTGAAGGCCTCGTCGACGACGATCTGCGCGGAGTAGCCGCCGTAGGTGGGCTCGCCGTTCTTGTCGAGGGCGTTGTACGTCTGGATGTTGCCCTGGGCGCAGTACTGCTCCAGGCCCGCCCGGCAGGCGTCGCACTCGCGGCAGGAGTCGACCATGCAGCCGACGCCGACGCGGTCGCCGACCGTGAACCTGGTGACGTCGGGGCCGACCTCGGCGACGACACCGGCGATCTCGTGGCCGGGCACCATCGGGAAGATGCCCTCGCCCCAGCCGTCGCGGGCCTGGTGGATGTCGGAGTGGCAGATACCGGCGTACTTGACGTCGATCAGGACGTCGTGCGCGCCGACGGGGCGCCGCGGAATGGTGGTGCGCTCCAGGGGCGCCGAGGCCGCGGGGGCGGCGTAGGCGGGGACGTGCCGGGTCCCGGCGGCGTCGGCGTCGATGGTGGTCGTGGTCTGTGCGGTCATGCCATCGAGGCTGGCAGCGGCGCGGAGCGTTACCCAGGCCTCCGCTGTGCCTACGCACCGTGTGCCTACCACCGCTGGTATCAGGCTCGGCGGCGTACGACCGCGTCCGGCCCGGAATACTGGAACACATGGACGACACCCCCGCTCCCGCCGAGGGCCTGGACCGCCGCGCCGAGCTGAGCGAGTTCCTGCGCACCCGCAGGGCCCGGCTCAAGCCGGGAGACGTGGGGCTGCCCAGCTACGGCAGGCACCGGCGGGTCCCGGGCCTGCGCCGCGAGGAGCTGGCGCAGCTCGCGGGCGTCTCGGTGGCGTACTACACGCGCCTGGAGCAGGGCAACGGCCGCAACGTGTCGACGGAGGTCCTGGACGCCATCGCGCGGGCGCTGCGCCTGACCGCCGCGGAGCACGCGCACCTCACGCACCTCGCGCGGCCCACGGCCCACAAGAAGAAGCGGGTCCCGCCCACGCAGTCGCTGCGGCCCGCGGTGCGGCAGCTCCTCGACGCGATGGACGCGGTCCCGGCGTACGTCGTCGGGCGGCGCACGGACATCGTCGGCTGGAACCGCATGGCCGCCGCGGTCTTCGGCGACTGGGCGGCGCTGCCGCGCGAGCGGCGGAACTGGGCGCGGCTCGTCTTCCTGGACCAGGCCGTGCGCGAGCTGTTCGCGGACACCTGGGACCAGAAGGCGTCGGACATCGTGAGCTTCCTGCGGATGGACGCGGGCTGCTATCCGAACGACCCCCTCCTGTCGGCCCTGGTCGGGGAGCTGTCCGTGAAGAGCGAGACGTTCCGCCGCCTGTGGGCCACCCACGACGTGCGGGAGAAGACCCACGGCACCAAGCAGCTGCGCCACCCCCTGGTGGGCGAGCTGACCCTGGCGTTCGAGAACCTCCGCTTCACCGACGGCACGGAGCAGTCCCTGGTCACCTACCACGCCGAGCCGGGCTCGCCGTCGGCGGAGGCGCTGCGGCTGCTGGCGAGTTGGACCGCCGAGGAGGCGGAGCGGCCGGGTCCGACGACTTCCCTGGGCCTGTCCTAGGCCTGCTCTACGCCCCCGGCCGGGGGCGCGTGGCGCCCCAGTCCCACAGCGCCTGGAGCACCGGGCCCAGCTCCCGGCCGTGCGGGGTGAGCCGGTAGGTGACGGCGGGGGGCCAGCCGGGGGTGCGGGTGCGCTGGACGACCCCGGCCGCGGCGAGCTGGGCCAGCCGGTCGGTGAGGACCTTGTCGGACAACTGGGGGAGCCGGGCGGCCAGTTCGCTGTACGTGCGGGTGGCGCCGTCCAGCAGTTCGCGCACCACGAGGGTGGTCCAGCGGCCGCGCAGCGCCGCCAGGGCGATCTCGACCGGGCAGTCGGGGTCCGGCGCGGGAACGCGGGCGCGGGGGTCGTCGGGCAGACCGGGGGCCGACGGGGTCCGCCTTACCGTTCGGTGAGCCACGGGGGCGCCTCCTACTGTGCCGGGCATGAGCACCTTCATCCTGCCCCAGCGCCCCGAGGACGTCCCCGCGGCGTTCGCCGAGCGGTTCAACAGCGGCGATCCGGACGCGGTCCGCGAACTGTACGAGCCGGACGCCGCCTTCGTCCCCGAGTCCGGCGCCCCCGTCCACGGCGCCGCCGCGATCGCCGCCCAGAACGCCCCGTTCCTCGCCCTCGGCCTGCCGATCTCCGTCACGCCCCGGCACGTCCACGTCGCCGGGGACACGGCCCTGCTGATCGTCGACTGGGAGATCGCCGGAAAGGTACGCGCCACAGCCACGGACGTGGCCCGCCGCGGCCCCGACGGCCACTGGCGCTACGTGATCGACAGCCCGTTCGGCGGCGGCCGCGGACCGCGGTAGGGCCCGCCGGAACGGGCCTCGAACCGGCTTCCGAACCGGCTTCCGGACCGGCTTCCGGACCGGCCCGCCGGAACGGGCCCACGGGACGCGGGCCCTCCGGACACGGGCCCTCCGGACACGACGAAGCGGCCCCCGGGGCCGGTGGCCGCCGGGAGCCGCTCCTCACTCAGGCAGGTGTCACTTGCCGTAGTACGCGTTGTAGATCGACAGCGTCGACTTGTTGCCCTTCTTGTCCGTGATCTTGGCGTGGAACGAGATGCCCTTGCCCTGCTCGGGGTTCTTGACCTTGATCTTGCCGTTGACCACCTTCACCTGGTCCCAGGTCTGCCCGTAGTCGTAGCTGACGTAGACGTACAGGGACTTGAGGTTGGCACCGGCGGCGGCGCCCTGGACGGTCACCGGGATGGACTGCTCGGCGCCCGCGGGGGCGCGGCTGGTGAGGTCGACGGCGGCGTTGAAGCGCACGCCGGAGGCCGCGAGGCGGGTCTCGGCGGCGGTCTTCTTGGAGCGGAACGTGTAGCTCGCGTCGATCCGCGTGGAGGCCGCCGCGACCGCGACCGTGCGCTTCACGGACGTGGTCAGCTTGTACTCGGCCTCGCCCGCCGGGACCTTGAAGGGCTTGCCGGTGAGCGGGTCGTCGTTCTCGGCGATCTGGGTGCCGTTGCGCGACAGGGTGGTCTTCACCGAGGTGTAGGCGGAGCCGCCCGGGTGGGTCTTGCCGTCGGCGAACAGCGGCACGCGCCCGACGATGTTGTCGCCCTTGCGGAAGACGCCGTAGTCGCCGCCGACGCGCGGGCCGAAGACGGCCGTGTTGAAGACCTTCTCGTACGTCTTGCCCGCGGTGAGGGCCTGCGGCGCGCCCAGCGAGTACGACGCGTCGACGATCGGCCAGCCGTCGGGGTCGGTCCCGCCGTGCTGCTCGAACTCCAGGCCCCACTTGACCTTGTCGCCCGTGGAGACGTACAGGGTGCGGGTGCTCGGTGCCTTCTGGGGCACGCGGATGCCGGAGCCGGAGAAGGAGTCGGGCAGCCAGCCGAACGCGGCGACCGCGGCCTTCTTGCCGCTGGAGGACGCGCCGAGGCCCGCCTTCACGGTGGCGAAGTCAGTGGCCTTGTAGTGCTTGGTGAAGCCGGTGCCGAGCTTCTTCACCTTGCCGCCGGGCACGACGTCGTACTGCGCCTTGTCGCCCTTGGTCCAGTGCGCGTCCCACTGCTGCTGGAGCGAGCCGTCGGTCACCTCCGGGCCGAGGTGCGCGGTGCGGAAGCCCGCGTACGTGTCGAGGAGCCAGCCGACGCTGAAGCTGCCCTCGGCGGTGCTGATCTGGTAGCCGGGCGACGCGAATTCCTGCTTGGCGTCGGCGGCGGGCACGGTGATGTCGACGGGCTTGGCCTTGCGGGCGTCGACCGTGACCGTGGTGTTCTTGCTGACGGTCAGCTTGGGCTGGGCGAGCCAGTCGAGGCCGCCCGCCGGGTCCTGCGGGTTCTCGAAGACCGTGGAGTCCAGGACGTAGCGGCCCTTGGGCACGCGGATCTTGACGGTGCCGGACTCGTCGTAGGCGTCGAAGGTGCGGTCGGCGCCGAGGCCGGAGATGCCGAAGGCGGTGGTGTTGTACGTCTTCGACGGCTGGCCGTCGCGGCCGATGTGCTTGACCGTCAGGTCGTACGACTCCACCTCGCGGTCCACCCCGGCCGCCGTGCGCACGCTCTGGCCGCCGCCGGTCGCCGTGACGTACGCCGAGTAGGCGCCGTCGACGGTGCCGCCGAGCTTGGTGTTCGCGGTCAGGTCGACGGACGCGGTGCCACCCGCGGGGACCTTGACCGTCTTCGCGCCGAGCTTGAAGAACCCGGTGGGCGCCGCATTGCCCTTGGGGTCGGTCGCGGTCGCCTTCAGGTCGAGGGTGACGTCGCTGGTGCCGAGGTTCCTGTACGTGAGCTTCTTGGTGACCGGCGTGTCATCGTTGTGCGGCCAGGCCTGCGTGCCGAAGCTCACCGAGACCGGGTCGGCGATGACAGTCTGCTTGATGGCCTTGTCGACGGCGATGCGGCCCGAGCCCTGCTGGAACACGGAGTACTTGCCGCCCTTGGTGGAGGCGGTCAGGGCGCCCTTCAGCTCGGCGGACTTCCACCCCGGGTGCTGCTGCTTGAGCAGCGCCGCGGCACCGGCGGCGTGCGGGGCCGCCATCGAGGTGCCGGAGATCGTCAGATAGCCCTCGGGGTTCTGGCCGACCTCCTTCTCGATCGCGCTGCCCGGCGCGGCGGCCGCGGTGATGTCCACGCCCGGCGCGGTCACGTCCGGCTTGATGGCGCCGTCGCCGACGCGCGGGCCCTGGCTGGAGAACTCGGCCAGCTTGTCGTTGTCGTCCACCGCGCCCACGGTCAGGGCGGCGTCCGCGCTGCCGGGCGAGCCGACGCTGCCGGGCTCGCCCTCGTTGCCCGCGGAGATGGAGAACAGCACGCCCTTGTCGGCGGAGACCTTGTTGACGGCGGCCTCCAGCGGGTCCACGCCCGGGGTGTCGCCGCCGCCGAGGCTGAGGTTCACCACGTCGGCGCCCTCGGCCGCGGCCCACTCGATGCCCGCGATGATGCCGGAGTCGTCGCCGGAGCCCTCGTCGCCGAGGACCTTGCCGTTGAGGACCTTCGCGCCCGGCGCGACGCCCTTGAACTTGCCGCCGGACTTCGCGCCCGTACCGGCCGCGGTCGAGGCCACGTGCGTGCCGTGCCCGATGCGGTCCTTGGTGTCCGGCGACGGCGTGAAGTTCTTCTCCGCCGTGACCTGGTCCTTCAGATCCGGGTGGGTGGCGTCCACACCGGTGTCCAGGACGGCGATCTTGACGCCCTTGCCGTCGTACCCGGCGTCCCACGCCTTCGGGGCGCCGATCTGCTTGACGCTCTTGTCCAGGGTGGCCGTGCGGGTGCCGTCCAGCCAGACGCGGCTGATGCCGGACGCGGCGGTGCGCGCGGCGCCCCGCTGGTCGGTGAGGGCCTGCCACAGCTCGGTGGCGTCCCGCTTCGGGGTGGTGACGGCGTCGGCGTTCAGGGTCTTCAGGGTGCGGCGGACCTCGGTGCCGCCCGCGTCGCGCACCTCGGACCTGGCCCCGGCGGCCGCGCCCTTGTAGGCGACGATGACCTTCAGGCCCTGCTTCTGGGCGGTGCGGTTGGCCTTCGAGGTCAGCTCGGTGACGTCGAACAGGCGCTGGTCGAGCGTCCCGTTGGAGATCAGACGCTGGGCGTCGGCCGGGACGACGAGCGTGTGCCCGTCGGCGCGGCGCGTCTGCACCGGTATGTGTGCGCGGCCCTTCGCGGCGGCGAATCCGATGACGCGGCCCTTGGCGTCGACCGTGACCCGGTCCCCCGTGATGAGCGTGACGTGGTGGCGCTCCGGCGAGCCGCCGCCGTCGGCCAGGGGCCGCTGGACGGGGCCGGGCCCCGCCTGCGCCGGGCTGGTCATGCCCGCCGCGAGCGCCACGGCCGCCGCCGTGGCGATGACGGCCGCCCCCGCGCGGCGGGCGCCGACCGGTCTGGCCGCTTTCCGTATGTGTCCGGGCAAGTTTCCCCCTCTAGCTAGCTGGTAGCGCGGGATCACGCGCTTGGTAGAGGGGGACGATATCCGCTCAACTCTGTGACAGAAACGGATAGTTGAGCTTGTTGGCCATTTCACCATGGTTCCGCAACGTTACGGACATGGCGAAGGCCCGCACCCCGGGCGGGGTGCGGGCCTTCGAGCCCAGGTCAGCGGGCGTGCGCGGCCGATCCGGCGGGGATCAGAGCGCGGAGCCCGCCTTCCACTCGGCCCAGCTCATGTTCCAGCCGTTGAGGCCGTTGTCCGGGGCGATCGTCTTGTCGCCCGTGTTGCGCACGTCGACGACGTCGCCGGTGATCGAGTTCTCGAAGAACCAGGAGCCCGGCGTGGACTTGTCGTTCGCGCCCTTGGCGTCGCGCAGGCCGATGCAGCCGTGGCTGGTGTTCGCGTTCCCGAAGATCGAGGAGGCGCCCCAGTAGTTGCCGTGGATGAACGTGCCGGAGCTGGACAGGCGCATGGCGTGCGGGACGTCCTTGATGTCGTACTCGCCCTTGCCGTCGCTGTCCGTGAAGCCGACGGTCGCGCCGTTCATCCGGGTCTCCTTGAACTTCTCGGAGATCACCATCTTGCCGTTGTACGTCTTGTTCTCGGGCGACCCGGCGGAGATCGGGATGGTCTTGACGACCTTCCCCTCACGCATGATCTTCATCTGCTTGGTCTTGGCGTCCACCACGGAGACCTGGTTGCGCCCGATCTTGAACTGGACGGTCTTCTGCTGCACGCCGAACACACCGTCGGCGCCCTCGACGCCGTCCAGGGCCAGCTTCAGCGTGACCGTGGAGTTGGCCTTCCAGTAGTCCTGGGGGCGGAAGTCAAGGCGCTGGTTGCCGAACCAGTGGCCGACGATCTCCTGGCCGCTGGTGGACGTCACCTTGATGCCGGACTGCACGGCCTTCTTGTCGCTGATCGCCTTGTCGAAGTTGATCGACACCGGCATGCCCACGCCGACCGTGGAGCCGTCCTCGGGCGTGAAGCTGCCGATGAAGCTGTTGGCCCGCGAGACGGTCGTGAACGACGAGTTCTCGTGCGCCTTGCGGCCCTCGGTGTCCTTGGCGGTCACCGAGATCTTGTACGTCGTGGCCCGCTCCAGCTGCTTGGCGGGCTTCCAGGACTTCTTGTCCGCCGATATCCGGCCCTCGACCGCGGCGCCGCCCTCGGCCTTCATGAGGACGCTGGTGAGGGTGCCCTCACGGACCGTGACCCGGGCGTCGTTGTTGATGCTCGCGTTGTCGGAGCCGTTCTTCGGCGCGATCGCGATCCTGGCCGCGGACGTCTTCTTCGCCGCCGCCTCGTCGACCTGGCTCTGCGACTCCTTGCCGCCGGAGCCGCCCTCGCCGCCGTCGTCACTGCTGCAGGCCGAGAGCACCAGGACTCCACCGACCAGCGCGGACACGGCCACCAGGCCTCTGCGCCGCCTACTCTCCGTCATTGCACGAATCTCCATCGTTGCCGAAAACCACATCACCCAACGCCCGAGGACCCCCGTGACACGCTCCCTAACGCGTCCCCCGTCCGCCGCGTTCCATTTCCGCCCAAGATGTGGGGAACACCACGCCGTACGGTGCCGCCGGAGCGGCCGTGCCCACGGACACGGCGAAGCCCCGGGCGGCGGTCGCCGCCCGGGGCTCACGGTGCGTGTCCTCGGGTGGGCCCGAGGCCCCCGCGGCCGTGCCTAGGGCTCCTCGCCGTCCTCGTCGTCATCATGGCCGTCCGGGTCCCATTCCGGCGAATCGGGGTCGTAGTCGATCAGCTCGCTGCTCCACGACGCCTGGGTCACCTCGACCCCGGGCAGGTCCCTGACCAGGTCGACCGGGTCGACGACATAGGCGAGCGCCTCCGCGTCGTCCTCCTTGACGGCGGCCTCGGCGTGCGCGCGCTCGTCCACCGGCATGTGCGGGTCGTCCGCGACGCGCTTCAGGGCGGTGGCGGTCAGCTCACCGGAGCCGTCCACCTCCACCACCAGATCGACGCGGAGGCGTACGAACCGTGCTGTTTCGTCTGTGCTCATGCGAGGGAGAGTAAGGCCCGCTCACGGCTCCGCTTCCCCGCGACCCGCGCCTTTCATTAGCATCGCCTCATTGGCATCGCCCAAGCGGCCAATTCACCAGCTCCACAAGGGGGATCCACGTCCCGTGACCGCACGTCGCACGCTGCTGACCGCAGCCGCAGCCGGGGCCCTGCTCAGCGCCCTGTGCTTCGTCCCCTCGGCCAAGGCGGCCCCGGCACCGGAGCAGCGCCACGCGGCGCGCGCGGCGCAGCAGACGCCCCATGAGGGCACCCTCGCGGACACCGGCAGCGTGGACACGACGCCGTACGTCGCGGGCGGCGCGGCGTTCCTGGGCCTCGGGGCGGGCTTCGTGGCGTACTCGGTGCGGCGGGAGCGGGGCGAGGCGTAGCCGGGCGGGAGGCGGCGCCCGGCGGGGCGAGGCTCTTGGCGGGGCCCGGCCCGGCGTCGGCGCCGGGGCACCGCACGCCTCGCGCGTCCCGTAGCCCTCGTACGCCTCCCACTGCTCGCCTCGTACGTCTCCTACTCCTCGTACGCCTCGCCGTTCTCATACGCCTCGCCGTTCTCGTACGCCTCGTAACCCTCGTAGTCCTCGGCGAGGCGCAGGCCGAGGTCCGTCTCCCAGTCAAGCGCCCAGGCGCGCAGCGCGGCGATGTCCTCCTCGGCGAGCCCGTGGGCGGCGAACTCCTCGTCGCTCACCCACACGACGCCCTCCAGCCGGTCCCGCAGCCCCCGCAGGTCGAACTCCGCGCCGCCGCGCAGGCCCAGCCGTTCCAGCTCCGGCACGGAGAAGTACCGGTGGGCGGCGTACACGTCGATCACGTCGCGCGGCAGGCCGCGGTCGCCGAGGGCGCGGACGCTCACGGCCGCGAGGTCGTCGAGCGCGGCGCCCGGACCCGCCTCCCAGGCGGCGGGCCAGCGGGGCGGGCCCTGTGCGTGCTCAGCCACGCCAGCAGTATGCCGCGCGCGCCGCCTCCCGCTCCCCGCTCCTTACGTCGGACCTCTTGGGCCCGGCGGCGAACGACCGTACCGTGGACGACCGGTCGTGCCCCGACCGCCGCGCCCAGGAGGCTCCCATGCCAGAGAAGGGCTTCGTCCGTCGTGTCGGCGCCTTCCAGGCCACCGCCATCAACATGAGCCAGATGTGCGGCATCGGACCTTTCGTGACGATCCCGCTGATGGTCGCGGCGTTCGGCGGGCCGCAGGCCGTCACCGGGTTCGTCGCGGGCGCGCTGCTCGCACTGGCCGACGGGCTGGTGTGGGCGGAGCTGAGCGCCGCCATGCCGGGGTCCGGCGGCAGCTACGTCTATCTGCGCCAGGCGTTCCAGTACCGCACGGGACGCCTGATGCCGTTCCTGTTCGTGTGGACGGCGATGCTGTTCATCCCGGTGGGCATGTCCACCGGGATCGTCGGCTTCGTGCAGTACCTGGGCTATCTCGCGCCCGGCATGGACCGGACGACCGGGGACCTGATCGGGCTCGGCGTCATCGCGCTGGTCGTCGCGCTGCTGTGGCGCGGCATCGAGCACATCGCGCGGATCACCGCCGTGATGTGGGTCGTGATGATCCTGTCGGTGGGCTGTGTGATCGTCGCCTCGCTCACGCACTTCGACGCCGACCTGGCGTTCACCTACCCGTCCGACGCCTTCGCGCTGACCAGCGACGGCTTCTGGATCGGCTTCGCGGGCGGCCTGACCATCGGCATCTACGACTACCTGGGCTACAACACGGCCGCGTACCTGGGCGCCGAGATCAAGGACCCGGGCCGCACCCTGCCGCGTGCGATCGTCTTCTCGATCCTCGGCATCATGACGATCTACCTGCTGCTCCAGGTCGGCACGCTCGGCGTCGTCGACTGGCACCGCATGACGGACCCCGACGACGTGGCCTCGACGTCCGTGGCGTCGGCGGTCCTTGAGGAGACCTGGGGCAGGGGCGCGGCGGACGCCGTCACCGTCCTCATCCTGGTCACGGCGTTCGCGTCGGTCTTCGCGGGCCTGCTCGGCGGCTCCCGCGTGCCCTACGACGCGGCCCGCGACCGGGTGTTCTTCCGCCCGTACGCCCGGCTGCACCCCCGGCACCGCTTCCCGGTGCTCGGGCTCGCGACGATGGGCGCGGTGACGTCGGCGGGCTTCCTGCTGGGCCGCCACACCGACCTGGCGACGCTCATCCAGCTCCTGACGGCGGTGATGGTCCTGGTGCAGGCCCTCGCCCAGATCGTCGCCCTGAGCGTGCTGCGCCGCCGCCAGCCGGGGCTGCGCCGCCCGTACCGGATGTGGCTGTACCCGCTGCCGAGCCTCGTGGCGCTCGCGGGCTGGCTGGTCATCTACGGGTACGCCGACAAGAACGCGCCCGGCCGCCACCCCATCGAGTGGTCCCTGGCCTGGGTGGCGCTCGGGTGCGTGGCGTTCGCGGTGTGGGCGCGCCGGGAGAAGGTGTGGCCGTTCGGGCCGAAGGAGATCAGCGAGGACTTCCTGCGGCCCTCCGGGGCGGGCGACGGAACGGGCGGCGACCCGGCCCCGGAGGAGCCGGAGCCGGTGCCGTAAGTCCCCTAGGCCAGCGGGCCGGTGACCGTCTCCGCCGCCGCGACGAGCCGCCCCTCGCGTACGAAGGCCTCGGCCGCCGCCAGGTCCGGCGCCAGGTAGCGGTCGGGGCCGGGGCCCTGGACGCCCGCCGCGCGGACCGCGTCGATGACGGCGCGGCTGGCGGGGGCGGGGGTGAGGCCCGCGCGCAGCTCGATGGCGCGCGTGGCCGCGTACAGCTCCACGGCGATGATCCGCGTCAGGTTGTCCACGGCCGTACGCAGCTTGCGCGCCGCCGACCAGCCCATGGAGACGTGGTCCTCCTGCATGGCGGAGGACGGGATGGAGTCGGCGGACGCGGGCACGGCCAGGCGCTTCATCTCGCTGACCAGCGCGGCCTGCGTGTACTGGGCGATCATCAGGCCGGAGTCGACGCCCGCGTCGTCGGCGAGGAACGGCGGCAGGCCGTGGCTGCGGTTCTTGTCGAGGAGCCGGTCGGTGCGGCGCTCCGCGATCGAGCCGAGGTCGGCGGCGGCCACCGCGAGGAAGTCCAGGACGTACGCGACGGGCGCGCCGTGGAAGTTGCCGTTGGACTCCACGCGCCCGTCGGGCAGCACCACCGGGTTGTCGACGGCGGCGGCCAGCTCGCGCTCGGCGACCGTGCGGGCGTGCGCGAGGGTGTCGCGGCCCGCGCCCGCGACCTGCGGGGCGCAGCGCACCGAGTACGCGTCCTGGACGCGCGGGGCGTCGTCCTGGTGGTGCCCGGTCAGGCCCGAACCGGCGAGCACGGCCAGCATGTTGGCGGCGGCGGCCGCCTGGCCCGGGTGCGGGCGGATGGCGTGCAGCTCGGGGGCGAGGACCTTGTCGGTGCCGAGCAGGGCCTCCAGGGTGAGGGCGGCGGTGATGTCGGCGGACTTGTAGAGGACGTCGAGGTCGGCGAGGGCCATCACCAGCATGCCGAGCATGCCGTCGGTGCCGTTGAGGAGGGCCAGGCCCTCCTTCTCGCGCAGCTCCACGGGCGTGATGCCGTGCTCGGCGAGCAGCTCGGCGGCGGGCCGCACGACCCCGTCCGGGCCTTCCGCCTCGCCCTCCCCCATCAGCGTCAGGGCGCAGTGGCTGAGCGGGGCGAGGTCGCCGGAGCAGCCGAGGGAGCCGTACTCGTGGACGACGGGGGTGATGCCCGCGTTCAGGACGTCGGCCATGGCCTGGGCGACCTCGGGGCGTACGCCCGTGTGGCCCGAGCACACCGTCTTCAGGCGCAGGAACATCAGCGCGCGCACGACCTCGCGCTCCACGCGCGGGCCCATGCCCGCGGCGTGCGACCGCACGATGTTGCGCTGCAACTGGGCGCGCAGGTCCTGGCCGATGTGGCGCGTGGCGAGGGCGCCGAAGCCCGTGGACACGCCGTACACCGGGTCGGGTTTGGCCGCCAGGGCGTCCACGATCTCGCGTGCCGCGGCCAGGGCGGCGACGGCGTCATCGCCCAGCTCCACCCTCGCGCCGCGGCGCGCTACGGACACGACGTCCCGCGCGGTCGTACCGGACGTCCCCACCACCACCGTGTGCATATCCATATTCAGGAGCGTACGCACTGAAACTCCCGCTGTCACTGTCCTCGCGGGGGCGCCCCAGACCCGCCCCTTCACCGAAACCAGGGGCGGCTGCCCCTGGCACCCCGCTTGATCGCCGCTCCGCGGCTCGTCCTCAAACGCCGGACGGGCTGAGATCTGCTGACGCGACGCCGTCGGCTCGCGGCGGTCCGCCGCGAAAACCAAGCCCGTCCGGCGTTTGAGGACGAGGCCGAAGGCCGATCAACGGGGGTGCCAGGGGGCGGAGCCCCATGGTTTCGGGGAAGGGGTGGGTCTGGGGCGCCCCCCCGCGAGGGCTACCGCCCCCGGAACCGGCGGCGATCCCCCGGCGCCGGGGCCGCGTCGGCGAGCCGGACCACCGGGTCGTCGACCCCCTCCCGCCCGGCCACCACCGGCTTCACGGCCCGCGCGGCCTTGGCCCGGTACTGCGCGGCGTCCGCGAGCCGGAACAGCCGCCGCCCCGACCGCACCGCCCCGATGGGATCCCCCGTGGACGCCACCCCGCAGGCCACCCCGTCCCCCAGCTCCAACTCCCCCGCCCGCAGGCACAGTTCGTCGGCGACCCGCACCACGTCGTCCGACGAGGGCCCCACCGACAGCAGACAGAACTCGTCCCCGCCGAGCCGCGCGGCCAGCGCCCCCGGCAGCATCGCCCCGCACAGCGAGAGCAGCGACCCGAACCGCTCCAGGAGCCGGTCGCCGACGGCGTGCCCGTGCCGGTCGTTGACCTGCTTGAGCCCGTTCACGTCGCAGACGACGAGGCTCACCACGACGCCCTCGGCGCGGTGCCGCCGCACGGCCTCGTCCAGGCGTACGTCGACGGCGCGCCGGTTGGCGAGCCCGGTCAGGGCGTCGGTGAAGGCGAGCCGCCGGGCCTCCTCGAGGCGCTCGGTCTGGGCGACCCCGGCGGCGACGACCGCGGCGAGCACGGTGGCGAACTCCGCGTCGCCCCGGTCGAAGACGGGCGCGCCCACCGGCCGCGCCACATACAGCTCGCCCCAGGCCCGGCCGCGCAGCACCACCGGCGCCACCACGCAGCAGCCGCGCCCGCGGCGCCGCAGCGCGGCCACCCGCTGGTGGCAGTAGCCCGCGCGCTCGTCGCCGCCGGGCCCCTCGGCGGTCTCCACCCAGGCGCGCGGCTCCCGGCCGCCGCCCCACCGCTCGTGCAGGAACTCGGTGATCTCCGGGAACTCGTGCACCGGATACGCCTCGTCCTCGGGGAACTCCTCCTCCCCCACCGCCCGTTCACCGGCGTTCACCAGGACCCGGAGCCGCCCGCGCTCGCGCTCCCACACCGAGAGGGCGGCGAAGCTCCCGCCCAGGGCGCGCCGGGCCCCCTGGGCGGCAGCCCGCCACGCGTCGCGGGGGCCGAGCGCGGCGGCCATGCCCTGCGCCAGTCCCGCGACGGCCCGCAGCCGCTCGTCCTCGCCCATTGCTCTAGGTTACGGACATTTCACGGTTAGGGGCATTTCGCACCTTTACGGAGGTGGGGCGGACGCGGGGCGGACGGAGGGGGACGGAGCAGGGGCGGAGAACGGAGGACGCGGGACGGACGGCACAGGGACAGAGGACCGACAGCACGGGACGGACGGCACGGAACGGAGAACCGACGGCACCGGACGGAGAACGGACGGCGCCGGACGGCGTGAGACGGAGGACGGAGGGCACGGGTCTGACGGCCCAGTCGCCGCGATCTCGCCGAGTTCGACGCGGACCCGCGCAGGAACATTCGACGCGGACCCGCGCAGGAACAGCGGACGGACGGCGCGGGGCTACTCTCCGGGCCACTCCGGCTTCCGCTTCTCGTTGAAGGCCGCGACGCCCTCCGCCCGGTCCCCGGAGAACGCCACCGAGCGCCACGCCGCGTCCTCCACCTCCAGGCCCGCGCGCAGGTCGAGGCCGTGCCCGAGGCGCAGGGCGCGCTTGGCGGCGCGCAGGCCCACCGGCGAGTTCGCCGCCATGCGGGCGGCCATCGCGAGGGCCTCGTCGCGGTCCTCGCCCGCCCCGGCGACCAGGTCGACGAGCCCCAACTCGCGGGCTTCCGCGGCCTCCACGCGCCGCGCCGAGAAGATCAGCTCGGCGGCCCGCGCGGCTCCCACGCGCCGCGGCAGCAGCTGGGTGCCGCCACCGCCGGGGATCACGCCCACGGACACCTCGGGCAGGCCCACGACCGCCGTGGGGTCGGCCACGATCACGTCGCAGGCGAGCGCGATCTCGAAGCCGCCGCCGAGGGCGAAGCCGTGCACGGCGGCGATCGTGGGCACCGGCAGGTCGAGCACGGCCGTGTACGCGGCCCGGGTCACCGGGCGCTGGCGCAGCAGCTCGGCGTCGGTGAACGAGTTCCGCTCCTTCAGGTCGGCGCCGACGCAGAAGGCCCGCTCATGGGTCGAGGTGAGCACGACGACCCGTACGTCCCGGTCGGCCGCGAGGGCCGCGCAGGCCTCGGTGAGGGAGCGGGCCATGGCGCTGGACACGGCGTTCATGGCGCCCGGCCGGTCCAGCGCGAGCTCCGCCACGTGGCCGTGGCGGCGCACCTCCACGAACTCCCCGAACCGCCGCTCACCCATGACCCCTCCAGCCCTCGGTTAACGATCGTTACCGCGACCCTATCGCAGCCCCCCGTACCCCGCCCCGGGCGCCGGGGACGGCGGTGGACACCGGTCAAGGCGGCCCGCCTGGAGTGAGCTGCGGCACACCTGCCGTAAAGTTGGCGCCGGTCGATATCTGACCACGGCAGATCGGAAGGGCAGCAGGCGTGACCGTCGACGACACCGGCTCCGGCCAGGGCTCACTCCCCGCCCCCGACGGTGAGAACGGCACCGGGGAGCCCACACCCTCGGCGTCGGACAAGCCGGACGACCCCGACCCGGGTGACGACAAGGACCCCCTGGCCCTCCGCCTCGAACAGCTCATCCTGGGCGCCGACCGCCGCTACACGCCCTTCCAGGCGGCCCGCAGCGCGGGCGTCTCCATGGAGCTGGCCTCCCGCTTCTGGCGGGCCATGGGCTTCCCCGACATCGGCCAGGCCAAGGCCCTCACGGAGGCCGACGTGCTGGCGCTGCGCCGCCTGGCGGGCCTGGTGGAGGCGGGGCTGCTGAGCGAGGCGATGGCGGTGCAGGTGGCCCGCTCGACGGGGCAGACCACGGCGCGCCTCGCCGAGTGGCAGATCGACTCCTTCCTGGAGGGCCTGACCGAGCCGCCGGAGCCGGGCATGACCCGTACCGAGGTGACGTACCCGCTGGTGGAGCTGCTGCTGCCGGAGCTGGAGGAGTTCCTGGTCTACGTCTGGCGGCGGCAGCTCGCGGCGGCCACCGGGCGCGTGGTGCAGGCCGCGGACGACGAGGAGATGGTGGACCGGCGCCTGGCGGTGGGCTTCGCCGACCTCGTGGGCTTCACGCGCCTGACCCGGCGCCTGGAGGAGGAGGAACTGGGCGAGCTGGTCGAGGCGTTCGAGACCACCGCCGCCGACCTGGTGGCCGCGCACGGCGGGCGGCTCATCAAGACGCTGGGCGACGAGGTCCTGTACGCGGCCGACGACGCCGGGATCGCCGCGGAGATCGCCCTGCGGCTCATCGAGACCATGGCCAACGACGAGACCATGCCGGAGCTGCGGGTCGGCATCGCCTTCGGCACGGTCACCACGCGCATGGGTGACGTCTTCGGTACGACGGTGAACCTGGCCAGCAGGCTCACGTCGATAGCGCCTCGGGACGCCGTGCTCGTCGACGGGGCGCTGGCGGAGGAGCTGACCCGCACCGGGGACGCGCCCGCGTCGGAGACGGAGGCCGCGGCGCTCGCCGAACGCGCCGCGAAGGAGGGCGAACAGCCCCCCTCCTACCGCTTCGCCCTCCAGCCCATGTGGCAGCGCCCGGTCCGGGGCCTCGGGGTGGTGGAGCCCTGGCTCCTCACGCGCCGCTGACTGGCGGGGGCGCCCAGCCCCCACCCACCCGCAGCCGCCAACGGCGCCCGGCCCCCACGAGGAGCGCCCACCCCTTCACCAGGGAGCAACGGGCGGGCGGGTGGGAGACAACACCCCCACCCACCCGCACCCGCCAACGGCGCCCAGCCCTCACTAGGGGCGCCCACCTCCCAGGAGACGGTCACGGGTGGGCGGGTGGGTGACTCACTCCGCCTTCCTGACGTGGACCACGTCACCGGCGGCGACGGCCTCCCGCCCCCCACCCTCCGTGGCGAGCACCAGCCGCCCGTCCCCGTCCACGGCGACCGCCTCCCCCACGAGCCGCCGCCCCCCGGGCAGCTCCACCCGCACGCGCCGCCCGATGGTCGCGCACCCCGCGACGTACGCCTCCTGGAGCCGCCCGGCGGCGGGGTCACCCTGGGCGCCCCGCCAGTCCCCGTACCACTGCTCCAGCGAGCGCAGCACGGCCCGCAGCAGCGGATCGCGGTCGGTGGAGGCCGCGCCCGCGAGGGCGAGGGACCCGGCTCCGGGTACGGGCAGCTCGTCGGCGCGCAGCGTGACGTTGAGCCCGATGCCGAGGACGACGCCGGAGCCCGCCCGCTCCGCGAGGATGCCCCCGGCCTTGCGCTCCTCGCCGTCCACGGTGAGCAGCAGGTCGTTGGGCCACTTGAGCGCCGTGTCCACGCCCGCGGCGCGGGAGAGCCCGCTCGCCACGGCGACCCCGGCGAGCAGCGGCAGCCACCCCCACCGCTCGACGGGCACCGCGTCCGGCTTCAGCAGGACGGAGAAGAACAGCCCGGAGCGCGGGGGCGCGCTCCAGCGCCGGTCGAGGCGCCCGCGCGCCGCGCTCTGCTCCTCGGCGACCAGGACCGCCCCTTCGGGGAGGTCATCGGCGCGGGCGGCGAGGTCGGTGTTGGTGGAGCCGGTGGCGGCGACCACGTCGAGGGAGCGGTAGAGCCCGCCCTCGCGGACGAGGGCGCGGCGCAGCGCGGCGGCGTTCAGGGGCGGGCGGTCGAGGTCGCTGAAGCGGTTCGCGGAGTCATGGGACGGCGTCATGCAAGCCACCCTAGGTGTGGTAAACGCCGCACTGCACAGCCGTATCGGCGCCGATACGCTACGAGTCAGTAGCCAGCGTCATCAGCCTCACCGTCCCCTCTGAGCAGGCAGGGAGCCGCGTCCCGATGTCCGAGCCGCACGAGCCCAACCAGCCCTCCGCGCAGCCGAAGGAGCCGCAGACGCCCGCGGGCCCGCCGGATCCGGGGGCCGACATCCACACGACCGCGGGAAAGCTGGCGGACCTGCGGCGCCGCATCGAGGAGGCGAAGCACGCGGGGTCCGCGCGCGCCGTGGAGAAGCAGCACGCGAAGGGCAAGCTGACGGCGCGCGAGCGGATCGACCTCCTCCTGGACGAGGGCTCGTTCGTCGAGCTGGACGAGTTCGCCCGGCACCGCTCCACCGACTTCGGCATGGAGCGCAACAGGCCGTACGGGGACGGCGTGGTGACCGGCTACGGCACGGTCGACGGCCGCCCGGTGGCCGTCTTCTCGCAGGACTTCACGGTCCTCGGCGGCTCGCTCGGCGAGGTCTTCGGCCAGAAGATCATGAAGGTGATGGACTTCGCCCTGAAGACGGGCTGCCCGGTGGTCGGGATCAACGACTCGGGCGGCGCCCGCATCCAGGAGGGCGTGATGGCCCTCGGGATGTACGGCGAGATCTTCCGCCGCAACACCCACGCGTCCGGGGTGATCCCGCAGATCAGCCTGGTCGTCGGGCCGTGCGCGGGCGGCGCGGTCTACTCGCCCGCCATCACGGACTTCACGGTCATGGTGGACCAGACGTCGCACATGTTCATCACGGGCCCGGACGTCATCAAGACCGTCACCGGCGAGGACGTCGGCTTCGAGGAGCTGGGCGGCGCCCGCACGCACAACGCCACATCCGGCGTGGCCCACCACATGGCGGGCGACGAGAAGGACGCCATCGAGTACGTCAAGTCCCTCCTGTCGTACCTGCCGTCGAACAACCTGAGCGAGCCCCCGGTCTTCCCCGAGGAGGCCGACCTGGCGCCGACGGACGAGGACCGCGAGCTGGACGCGCTGGTCCCGGACAGCGCCAACCAGCCGTACGACATGCACGCGGTCGTCGAACACGTCCTGGACGACGCGGACTTCTTCGAGACCCAGCCGCTGTTCGCGCCGAACATCCTCACCGGCTTCGGCCGGATCGAGGGCCACCCGGTGGGCATCGTGGCGAACCAGCCGATGCAGTTCGCGGGCTGCCTGGACATCGACGCGAGCGAGAAGGCCGCCCGGTTCGTGCGCACCTGCGACGCGTTCAACGTCCCGGTGATCACGTTCGTCGACGTCCCCGGCTTCCTGCCGGGCGTCGAGCAGGAGCACACCGGCATCATCCGCCGCGGCGCCAAGCTGATCTACGCCTACGCGGAGGCGACGGTTCCGCTCATCACGGTGATCACCCGCAAGGCCTTCGGCGGCGCGTACGACGTGATGGGCTCCAAGCACCTGGGCGCCGACCTGAACCTGGCCTGGCCGACGGCCCAGATCGCGGTCATGGGCGCCCAGGGCGCGGTGAACATCCTGCACCGCCGCACGATCGCCGCCGCGGGCGACGAGGCCGCCCAGGAGGAGACCCGCGCCCGCCTCATCCAGGAGTACGAGGACACCCTCCTGAACCCGTACACGGCCGCGGAGCGCGGCTATGTGGACGCGGTGATCATGCCGTCCGAGACCCGCTCGCACCTGGTCCGCGGCCTACGCCAGCTGCGGACGAAGCGCGAGTCCCTGCCCCCGAAGAAGCACGGCAACATCCCGCTGTAGCCCGACCGCACACGTCTGCGTCCCGACCCCCGAGGAGTCCATTCGTGATCAAGGTCGTACGAGGCAACCCGACCCCCGAGGAGCTGGCCGCCGCCCTGGCGGTGGTCCAGGCCCGCGCCGCGGCGGCCGCGCGCGCGCCGTCCGGCGCGCCCCGCACGCCGGACGCCTGGGCGGACCCGGCGCGCGTGGCCCGCGAGCGCCTGCCGCAGCCGGGCCCGGCGGCGTGGAGCCGCACCTACTGGCCGGGGTGACCGGGACCCGCTGGCGGGGTGAGCAGGACCCGCTGGCGGGATGACCGGGGCCTCCCGGCGGGGTGAGCAGGACCTCCGGGCGGGGTGACCAGGACCTCCTGGCCAGGGTGATTGAGTACGCGTACTCAGGCGCCGCCCCCACCCGGGCCGCACCATCGGACCCATGCTGTGGTCCGACCCCGAGAACAACCCGCCCAAGGACCTGCGCGACATGCAGGCCAAGATGCGCCGCGCGGGCATCCTCCTCGCGGCGGCGATGCTGCTGGCGATGCTCCTGCTGAGCGCGCTCTGACGGCGGGGCGCCGGGGGCGGCGGCCCCTGGTTCCGAGAAGGGGGCGGGCCCGGGGCGCCCCGCGAGGGCACCCCCGCCCAGCCGCACCCGCCCCACTACCCTGACCCCATGACCGCTCACCCCACCCACCGCCTCATCCTGGCCTCCCAGTCCCCCGCCCGCCTCGGCCTCCTCCGCCAGGCGGGCCTCGCCCCCGAGGTGATCGTCAGCGGCGTGGACGAGGACAAGGTGTCGGCCCCCACCCCGGCCGAGCTGGCCAAGGCCCTCGCCGAGGCCAAGGCGTCGGTGGTCGCCGCCCGCCCGGACGCCGGGAACGCCCTGGTCGTCGGCTGCGACTCGGTGCTCGACCTGGACGGCCAGCCGCTCGGCAAGCCCGCCGACGCCGAGGAGGCCACCGCCCGCTGGAAGGCCATGCGCGGCCGCGCCGGTGTCCTGCACACGGGACACTGCGTGTACGACACGGCGTCCGGCCGGTACGCGTCGGCGATCGCCTCCACCGTGGTCCGCTTCGGCGAGCCCAGCGACGCCGAGATCGCCGCGTACGTGGCGAGCGGCGAACCCCTGCACGTGGCGGGCGCGTTCACGCTCGACGGCCGCTCCGCCCCGTTCATCGAGGGCATCGACGGCGACCACGGCAACGTCATCGGCCTGTCCCTGCCGCTGCTGCGCCGCCTGCTCGCCGAACTGGGCGTCGCCATCACGGACTTGTGGGCGGACCGCTAGCGGGCCCGCGGCAAGGCCGCCGAAGCTCCCTGGACCCCCTGAACCCCCTCCGGTCAGCCGACGCGTCCCTCAGGCGGCCTGGGGGGCGCCCCCCTCCTCGTACCGCTCGTGCCGCTGCTCGTGCCGCTCGTAGGCCACCAGCGTCAGCACGATGAGGCCGAGCACCACCATCAGGCCCGCGAACGCCGCCCAGCCCAGCAGGCCCACCGCGAACGCCCCGAGCAGCCCGTGCACCACGGCGGCGCTGATCAGCAGGAGCCGCCCGAGGCCGCCCGGCGCGCGGTCCCGCACGGCGGTGCGCGCGAGCAGCAGCCCGCACAGGGCGAGGTAGAGCGCGAAGACGCCGCCCATGATCCAGGCCGACACGGACATCGCGTGCGGGTCGAGCCCGGCCAGGGACATGTCCTGCTCGTCGACGACGAGGCCGAGGAACCAGTTCAGGAGCGCGACGCCGACCGCCTCCGCCCACAGCGCCACCGCGCCCACCCACGCCACCGGCCTGCGCGCCACGGCGCCCACCCACTCTCTTTCGAGCTGCTCCGAACCCTGTTACCGCCAGTACGGACGAGACATCCGGCACGCTACTAATCGGTAAACCGCGGGACAAGAGCCGGGCGGAAGGCAAAGAATCGTTGGGCCGTTCGTAGGGACTCCACAAAGAAAGGTCCCGCGCCGCAGCGCTGCCTCACAGAGACCTTGACCACACAAGAGGGCTACGCTGCCGGGAAGGGACCCTGCGTACCGTGGTGCGACAAGGGATTTCGGGGATCCTGCGGGCCTCGGATCACGCTCCGTGTGGGCAAGCTCACCAATGGGGACGGGTCGTAAGGCCGTGTCGGCAGTCCCTAAACTCGGCTTGTTTCAAGGAGGGAGCCATCGTGCGCAAGGTGCTCATCGCCAACCGTGGCGAAATCGCTGTCCGGGTCGCCCGGGCGTGCCGGGACGCCGGGATCGCGAGCGTCGCCGTCTACGCGGACCCCGACCGGGACGCACTGCATGTGCGGGCCGCAGACGAGGCGTTCGCCCTTGGCGGTGACACTCCCGCGACCAGCTACCTCGACATGGCGAAGGTCCTCGCGGCCGCCAAGGACTCCGGGGCCGACGCCGTCCACCCCGGCTACGGCTTCCTCTCCGAGAACGCCGACTTCGCGCAGGCCGTCCTGGACGCCGGTCTGATCTGGATCGGCCCGCCGCCGCAGGCGATCCGGGACCTCGGCGACAAGGTCGCCGCCCGGCACATCGCGCAGCGCGCGGGCGCCCCGCTGGTCGCGGGCACCCCGGACCCGGTGTCCGGCGCGGACGAGGTCGTCGCGTTCGCCGAGGAGCACGGCCTGCCCATCGCCATCAAGGCGGCGTTCGGCGGCGGCGGCCGCGGCCTGAAGGTCGCCCGCACCCTCGAAGAGGTCCCGGAGCTGTACGACTCCGCGGTGCGCGAGGCGGTCGCCGCCTTCGGCCGCGGCGAGTGCTTCGTCGAGCGGTACCTGGACAAGCCGCGCCACGTCGAGACCCAGTGCCTCGCGGACCAGCACGGCAACGTGGTCGTCGTGTCCACCCGTGACTGCTCCCTCCAGCGCCGCCACCAGAAGCTGGTGGAGGAGGCCCCCGCGCCGTTCCTGAGCGAGGAGCAGAACGCCGAGCTGTACCGCGCGTCGAAGGCCATCCTCAAGGAGGCCGGGTACGTGGGCGCGGGCACCGTCGAGTTCCTGGTCGGCCTGGACGGCACGATCTCCTTCCTCGAGGTCAACACCCGTCTCCAGGTGGAGCACCCGGTCACCGAGGAGGTCGCCGGGATCGACCTGGTCCGCGAGATGTTCCGCATCGCCGACGGCGAGGAGCTGGGGTACGGCGACCCGGAACTGCGCGGCCATTCCTTCGAGTTCCGCATCAACGGCGAGGACCCGGGCCGCAACTTCCTCCCGGCCCCCGGCACGGTCACCCGCTTCGACGCCCCCACGGGCCCCGGCGTCCGCCTGGACGCGGGCGTGGAGTCCGGTTCGGTCATCGGCCCGGCCTGGGACTCGCTGCTCGCCAAGCTGATCGTCACCGGCGCGACCCGCGAGCAGGCGCTCCAGCGCGCCGCCCGCGCGCTCGCCGAGTTCCAGGTCGAGGGCATGGCCACGGCCATCCCGTTCCACCGCAAGGTGGTCGCGGACCCGGCGTTCGCGCCCGAACTGACCGGCTCCGGCGAGCCGTTCAAGGTCCACACCCGCTGGATCGAGACCGAGTTCGTCAATGACATCCCGCCGTTCGCCGCGCCCGCCGACGCGGAGAGCGACGACGAGCCGGGCCGCGAGACGGTCGTCGTCGAGGTGGGCGGCAAGCGCCTCGAGGTCTCCCTCCCCTCCTCGCTCGGCATGTCCCTGGCGCGTACGGGCCTCGCGGCGGGCGCCAAGCCCAAGCGCCGCGCCGCGAAGAAGTCCGGCCCGGCCGCCTCCGGCGACACGCTCGCCTCGCCCATGCAGGGCACGATCGTCAAGGTCGCCGTGGAGGAGGGCCAGGAGGTCAAGGAGGGCGACCTGATCGTGGTCCTGGAGGCCATGAAGATGGAGCAGCCCCTGAACGCCCACCGCACCGGCACGGTCAAGGGCCTCCAGGCGGAGGTGGGCGCGAGCCTCACGTCGGGCGCGGTGATCTGCGAGATCAAGGACTGACCTCTTCTGGCGGGGCGCCCGGGCCATGTGATCGGCCTTCGGCCTCGTCCTCAAGCGCCGGACGGGCTATAACTGGCCCGTCCGGCGCTTCCTTGCAGCGGACCCCGGCCAGCCGGACGGAGGAGCACATGCGCGCCGACGCCTTTCGCAATCGCCAGCGCCTCGTGAAGGAGGCCCGTTCCGCGTTCGCGGAGCACGGTACGGACACGTCCCTTGAGGACGTCGCCCGGCGAGCGGGCGTCGGCATCGGCACGCTCTACCGGCACTTCCCGAACCGGCACGCGCTGATCAGCGCCGTGTTCGAGGACGCGGTGTGCGATCTGCTGGCCCGCTCGCGGGAGTTGCTCGACGCGCCGCAGCCGTGTGCGGCGCTCGTGGAGTGGCTGCGGGCCGTGGTGACGCACGCCGGTGAGTACCGGGGCCTCGCGCGGGCCCTCATGACCGTGTCCCGGGACGACAGCACCCCGTTGGCGCGGTGCAGCCGCCCCATGCGGGAGGCCGGGTCGGCGCTGCTCGCACGGGCGCAGGCCGCGGGCGCGGTGCGGGCCGGGGTGCCCATCGAGGACCTGCTCCAGCTCACCAACGCCATCGCCCTGGCCGCGGAGGAGTCCCCCGACGACCCGGAACTGGCGGACCGCCTCCTCTCCTTGACGCTACGGGGCCTCGCGGCCACGCCCCAGCCCCACCCCTCCCCGAACTAGGAGGCTGCCGCCCCCTAGCACCCCCGTCGATCGCGCTCCGCGCTCGTCCTCAAACGCCGGACGGGCTGAATGGTGCCGATCGCGGCAGAGTCTTAGCCCGTCCGGCGTTTGAGGACGAGGCCGAAGGCCGATGAACGGGGGTGCCAGGGGGCGGCAGCCCCCTGGTTTCGGGAAAGGGGCGCCCGCGCGCGGAGCGCGCTGATGGACGCAGCGGGGCGCCCCCCGCGAAGGGCTAACGACGGCGCAGGTCCGCCACCCGCGCCGACCGCTCCCCCGCGGCCGCCTCCCCCAGCACCGCCGCACTCCGCAACTGCGGCCCCGCCCCGGAACCCCCCGCGCCATGCCCCCGCCGGGGCCCGGGCAGCGGCACGTCCCGGCGGGCCGCGCGGCCCGCCGGGACGGAGTCAACCCCGGGGGCCTGACCGGGGCCCGTGGCGCCGCCCGCGACGGCGATCTGGACGCCCTGGTCCGCGAGGGCCTGCAACTCGGTGGCGGCACGGTCGTCGTGGGCCGGAGGCTCGTCGGTCACCAGCCGGGTGATCACGTCCGTGGGCACCGTCTGGAACATGGTGTCCGTACCGAGCTTGGTGTGGTCGGCGAGGACGACCACCTCCGCGGCGGCCTGCACGAGCGCGCGGTCCACGCTCGCCGACAGCATGTTGGAGGTCGACAGGCCGCGCTCGGCCGTCAGGCCGCTGCCCGACAGGAAGGCCCGCGAGACCCGCAGCCCCTGGAGGGACTGCTCGGCCCCGCTGCCCACCAGCGCGTAGTTGGAGCCGCGCAGGGTGCCGCCGGTCATGACGACCTCCACCCGGTTGGCGTGGGCCAGCGCCTGGGCCACCAGGAGGGAGTTGGTGACCACGGTCAGGCCGGGTACGCGCGCGAGCCGACGGGCCAGCTCCTGCGTGGTCGTACCCGCCCCGACGACGATGGCCTCGCCCTCTTCGACGAGACCCGCCGCGAGGTCGGCGATGGCCGTCTTCTCGGCGGTCGCGAGATGTGATTTCTGCGGAAAGCCGGACTCCCGCGTGAATCCGCCCGGCAATACCGCACCGCCATGTCGGCGGTCGAGGAGTCCTTCTGCCTCCAGCGCGCGCACGTCCCGCCGTACGGTCACTTCGGAGGTCTGGACGACGCGGGCGAGCTCACGGAGCGACACCGCTCCGTTGGCCCGCACCATTTCGAGGATCAATTGGCGACGTTCTGCAGCGAACACGAAACTGACAGTAACCCCAACGACCGTCTGCTTTCAGCAGTTTGCGCCGAATTACAGAAGTTGTACGCACGGCAGGGGTGGAAGTGGTATAGGGGTACTCCCGGCGTCTATGCCGGACGCATGGACGGCAACAGCCTGTGACCCGCGGAGCGTGCAAACCGGCCGCCGGAGGGATCAGTTCCGACGGCCGGTGGGTGCTGTCGCGGTGCCGGACTCAGGCCTCGCCGGTCACCTTGCGGGTGTGGAGCTGACGGGCGACCTCGGCGATCGAACCCGAAAGCGAGGGGTACACGGTGAACGCGTTGGCGATCTGCTCCACCGTCAGATTGTTGTCGACCGCGATCGAGATGGGGTGGATCAGTTCCGAGGCGCGGGGCGCGACGACGACGCCGCCGACCACGATGCCCGTGCCCGGACGGCAGAAGATCTTGACGAAGCCGTCCCGGATGCCCTGCATCTTGGCGCGCGGGTTGCGCAGCAGCGGCAGCTTCACCACGCGGGCGTCGATCTTGCCCGCGTCGACGTCGGCCTGGCTGTAGCCGACGGTGGCGATCTCGGGGTCGGTGAAGACGTTCGACGAGACGGTCTTCAGGTTCAGCGGGGTCACCGCGTCGCCCAGGAAGTGGTACATGGCGATGCGGCCCTGCATGGCGGCCACGGACGCCAGCGCGAAGATGCCGGTGACGTCACCGGCGGCGTACACGCCGGGGGCGGAGGTCCTGGACACCCGGTCGGTCCAGATGTGCCCGGACTCCTTCAGCCTGACCCCGGCCTCCTCCAGGCCCATCCCGCTGCTGTTGGGGATGGCGCCGACGGCCATCAGGCAGTGCGTGCCGGAGATGACGCGCCCGTCGGCGAGCGTGACCTCGACCCGGTCCCCGACCCGCTTCGCGCTGGCGGCCCGCGAGCGCGCCATGACGTTCATGCCGCGCCGCCGGAAGACGTCCTCCAGGACGGCCGCGGCGTCGGGGTCCTCGCCGGGAAGCACGCGGTCGCGCGACGAGACGAGCGTGACCCGCGAGCCCAGCGCCTGGTAGGCACCGGCGAACTCGGCACCCGTCACACCCGACCCGACCACGATCAGCTCTTCGGGCAGCTCGTCCAGGTCGTACACCTGCGTCCAGTTCAGGATGCGCTCGCCGTCGGGCTGGGCGTCGGGCAGCTCGCGCGGGTGCCCGCCGGTCGCGATGAGCACGGCGTCAGCGGTGAGCCGCTCCTCGCTGCCGTCGGCGGCGCGCACCACGACGGTCCGCGAGCCGTCCATGGCCTGCTGCCCCTCAAGGCGCCCGCGCCCGCGCAGCACGCGTGCGCCCGCCCGGGTGACCGACGCGGTGATGTCGTGCGACTGCGCCAGCGCGAGCCGCTTCACACGCCGGTTGACCTTGCCGAGATCGACTCCCACCACCCGGGCGGCCTGGTCGATGTGCGGCGTGTCGTCCTCGACGATGATCCCCAGCTCTTCGTACGACGAGTCGAAGGTCGTCATGACCTCGGCCGTCGCGATCAGGGTCTTCGACGGCACGCAGTCGGTGAGCACCGACGCCCCGCCCAGACCGTCGCAGTCGACGACGGTCACCTCCGCGCCGAGCTGCGCCGCGACCAGCGCCGCCTCATACCCGCCGGGTCCGCCACCAATGATCACGATCCGAGTCACGTACTCCATTCTCCCGCACGCCCCGATCCCCGTGACCCGGGGGCGCCCCCAACCGCCCCCAAGCCCATCCGGCGCCTGAGGACGAGCGCGCCAGCGCGACAACCAAGCCCGTCCGGCGCCCGAGGACAAGCGCGTAGCGCAACCATCCAGCCCGTCCGGCGCTTGAGGACGAGCGCGAAGCGCGAGATTCAAGCCCGTCCGGCGTTTGAGGACGAGGCGCGCCAGCGCCAACAAGGGGGGCGCGCCCAAAACGCCAACCGCATAGGGCGCCCCCGCCAGAAAGCCGTACGCTCGACGGCATGTCGCTCTACGCCGCGTACGCCGGCAATCTCGACGCGCGGCTCATGACGCGCCGCGCCCCGCACTCGCCGCTGCGCGCGACCGGCTGGCTCAACGGCTGGCGGCTGACCTTCGGCGGCGAGCACATGGGCTGGGAGGGCGCCCTCGCCACGATCGTCGAGGCGCCGAGGTCACAGGTCTTCGTCGCGCTGTACGACATCGCTCCGATGGACGAGGACTCCATGGACCGTTGGGAGGGCGTGGGCCTCGACATCTACCGGCGCATGCGGGTGCGGGTGCACACCCTGGAGGGCGAGGAGCCCGCGTGGGTGTACGTCCTCAACGGGTACGAGGGCGGGTTGCCGTCGGCGCGGTACCTGGGCGAGCTGGCCGACGCCGCCGAGTCCGCGGGCGCGCCCCACGACTACGTCATGGAACTCCGCAAACGCCCTTGTTGACCCTCGCGGCGCGCCCCAAACCCGCCCCTTCCCCGAAACCATGGGGCCAGCCCCCTGACACCCCGGAAATCGGCCTTCGGCCTCGTCCTCAAACGCCGGACGGGCTGGATTGTCGCGGGCTGGACTGGATTCTGCCGGTGCGGCAGAGTTCCAGCCCGTCCGGCGTTTGAGGACGAGCCGCGAAGCGGCGATGAAGCGGGGTGCCAGGGGCGGCAGCCCCTGGTTTCGGGGAAGGGGCGGGTCTGGGCGCCCCCGCGAGGGCGCCCCTAAGCGATCACCTTGGCGGAAGGTACAAGCACACGCCCGACATCCCGTGACCATCGTCATCTACGCGCGTAGGGCGTAACCGGCTACCCTCTTCGGCGTGAACGCTTCAGTTATTCCGGACGACATCCAGCGCGACCCGTACGCCGCCGCCGACGCCGCCGCCACCCGCCTGCGCGAGCTGACCGGCACCGAGACCCACGACGTCGCCCTGGTGATGGGCTCCGGCTGGGCCCCGGCGGTCGACGCGCTCGGCACCCCCGAGGCCGAGTTCCAGGTCACCGAGCTGCCCGGCTTCCCGCCCCGGCCGTCGAGGGCCACGGCGGCCGCATCCGGTCGATCAAGGTCGGCGACAAGCGCGCCCTGGTCTTCCTGGGCCGCACGCACTACTACGAGGGCCGCGGCGTCGCCGCCGTGGCACACGGCGTGCGCACCGCCGTCGCCGCGGGCTGCAAGACCATCGTCCTGACCAACGGCTGCGGCGGCCTGCGCGAGGGCATGCGCCCGGGCCAGCCGGTGCTGATCAGCGACCACCTGAACCTGACGGCGACCTCCCCGATCGTCGGCGCGAACTTCGTGGACCTGACGGACCTGTACTCGCCGCGCCTGCGCGCGCTGTGCAAGGAGATCGACCCCACCCTCGAAGAGGGCGTGTACGCGCAGTTCCCCGGCCCGCACTACGAGACCCCGGCCGAGATCCGCATGGCCCGCACCATCGGCGCGGACCTCGTCGGCATGTCGACCGTCCTGGAGGCCATCGCGGCGCGCGAGGCCGGGGCCGAGGTGCTCGGCATCTCCCTCGTCACCAACCTCGCCGCGGGCATGACCGGCGAGCCGCTGAACCACGAGGAGGTCCTCCAGGCGGGCCGCGACTCGGCGACCCGCATGGGCGAGCTGCTCGGCCAGGTCCTCGGCCGCCTCTGACCCCGGCGCCCCGAGCCGTACGACCCCCTCACGGAGAGGCTGACGACACGTGCAGGACCACCAGGACCGCGAGGACCGCGAGGACCGCGTGACCCCCGAAGGCCCCGAGGACCGCGACGGGCTCCTCGCGCGCGCCCGGGCGTGGCTCGACGAGGACCCGGACGCCGAGACCCGCGACGAGCTGGCGAAGCTCATCGCGGCGGCGGACGCCCCGGACGTCCGCGCCGACCTCGCCGCCCGCTTCGGCGGCACGCTCCAGTTCGGCACGGCGGGCCTGCGCGGCGAGCTGGGCGCGGGGCCGATGCGGATGAACCGCTCCGTGGTGATCCGCGCCGCCGCGGGCCTGGCCGCGTACCTGAAGGGCAAGGGCCACGGCGACGGCCTGGTCGTGATCGGCTACGACGCGCGCCACAAGTCGGCGGACTTCGCGCGGGACACGGCGGCCGTGATGGTCGGCGCGGGCCTGCGCGCCGCCGTGCTGCCGCGCCCGCTGCCGACGCCTGTGCTGGCCTTCGCCATACGGCACCTGGGCGCCGTCGCGGGCGTCGAGGTGACCGCGAGCCACAACCCGCCGCGCGACAACGGCTACAAGGTCTACCTGGGCGACGGCTCGCAGATCGTGCCGCCCGCCGACGGGGAGATCGCCGCCGAGATCGCCGCGGTGGCGAGCCTGCACGGCGTACCGCGCCCGGAGTCCGGCTGGGAGACCCTCGACGAGGGCGTCCTGGAGGCCTATCTGGCGCGCACGGACGCCGTCCTGGCCGAGGGGTCGCCGCGCACCGCCCGCGCCGTCTACACGGCCATGCACGGCGTCGGCAAGGACACCCTGCTCGCGGCGTTCGCGCGGGCGGGCTTCCCGGAGCCGGTCCTGGTGTCCGCGCAGGCCGACCCGGACCCGGACTTCCCGACGGTGGCGTTCCCCAACCCGGAGGAGCCGGGCGCCATGGACCTGGCGTTCGCCACGGCCCGCGAGGCCCGCCCCGACCTGGTGATCGCCAACGACCCGGACGCGGACCGCTGCGCGGTGGCCGTGCCGACGGACGCCGAGCGCACCGAGTGGCGGATGCTGCGCGGCGACGAGGTGGGCGCGCTGCTCGCCGCGCACCTGGTGCGCCGGGGCGCGCGCGGCGTGTTCGCCGAGTCGATCGTGTCGTCGTCGCTGCTCGGCCGGATCGCCGAGAAGGCGGGCCTCGGGTACGAGGAGACACTGACCGGCTTCAAGTGGATCGCCCGTGTCGAGGGCCTGCGGTACGGCTACGAGGAGGCGCTCGGCTACTGCGTGGACCCCGAGGGCGTCCGCGACAAGGACGGCATCACGGCCGCGCTGCTGGTCACGGAGCTGGCCTCGGCCCTGAAGGAGGAGGGGCGCACGCTGCTCGACCTCCTGGACGACCTCGCGGTGGAGCACGGCCTGCACGCCACGGACCAGCTGTCGGTGCGCGTGGAGGACCTGTCGCTGATCGCGGACGCGATGCGCCGCCTGCGCGAGCGGCCGCCCGCGGAGCTGGCCGGTCTCGCGGTGCTCCGCGCGGAGGACCTCAGCCGGGGCACGGAGACGCTGCCGCCCACGGACGGCCTGCGGTACGCGCTCGACGGCGCCCGCGTCATCGTCCGCCCGAGCGGCACCGAGCCCAAGCTGAAGTGCTACCTGGAGGTCGTGGTGCCGGTCGCCGACCGGGCCGCGCTGCCGTCGGCGCACGCGCGCGCGGCGGAGCTGCTGGCCGCCCTGAAGCGGGACTTCGCGGCGGCCGCAGGAATCTGACCGCCCTCGGCGGGCGCCACCCGTACGGGTGGTTCCGCGCGGCAACTGACGCAGCGTGAAGGTGCGCCACCGGTCCCCCAGGAAGGGTCCGACCGGTAGCGCACCTTCACGCTTGTCACGCCCGGGAGCCGCAGTGCCGCACGGACACCCCTTCTCCTCCCCACCGGCCGCCGCGCCGTCCCGCGTCCCCGCCTCGCGCCGCCCCCGCGCCACCGAGCAGCCGCCGCCCGGCCCGCGCGCGCGGGCGGCCGCCGCCCTGCGGCACGCGGCCCCCGCCCTGCTGGTGTACGCGGCGGTGCGCGCCCTGGGCCTGCTGGTCTTCGCCGTCTGGGCGCGCCGCGAGCACCGGGGCGTGTGGCATCTGCTGGCCGAGTCCTGGGACTGCGACTGGTACCTGAAGATCGCCGAGCACGGGTACGCGGACACGCTGGGCCACACCTTCGACTCCAACAACCTGGCGTTCTTCCCGCTGTACCCGCTGCTGATCCGGGCGGGCGAGCAGGTGCTGCCGGGGCCGCGCGGCGCGGTGGGGCTCGGCATCGCGTTCGTCTGCTCGTTCGCCGCCGCGTGGGGGATCTTCAAGGTCGGCGACCGGCTGCACGGGCGGCGCACGGGGGTGCTCCTGGTGGCGCTGTGGGGCAGCCTGCCGGTCGCGCTGGTGCAGTGGATGGGCTACACGGAGTCCCTGTTCACGGCGCTCACCGCCTGGTCCCTGTACGCGGTCCTCACCGGCCGCTGGGTGACGGCGGGGACCCTGGCCGCGCTCGCGGGCCTGACCCGCCCGACGGGAATCGCCCTCGCCGCCGCGGTCTGCGTGGCGGCCGGGCTCGCGCTGCGTCACCGCTTCGACGCCCGCGCGCTCCTGGGCGCGGCCCTCGCGCCGCTCGGCTGGCTGGCGTACGTCGGCTGGGTGGGCGTCCGCCTCGGGCGCTGGGACGGCTACTTCGCCGTACAGAAGTGGTGGCACAACGAGTGGGACGGCGGCGTGGGGACGCTGCGCTGGATGAAGCAGCTGTTCCTGGTGGAGCGGCCGCAGCTGTTCCTGGTCCTGGTGACGATCGTGCTGCTCGGCTCGGTCGTGCTGTACGTGCTCTCGGTCGCCGGGCGGGCGCAGCCGCTGCCGCTGCTGGTGTTCACGGGGCTGCTGCTGGCGATCGTGCTCGGCTCCAGCGGGGTGTACTTCCCGAGGGCGCGGTTCCTGCTGCCGGGCTTCCCGCTGCTGCTGCCGGTCGCGCTGGCGCTGGCCCGGTCCCGGGCGCGGGTGGCGGTGCCGGTGGTCGCGGGGGCGGCCCTCGCGTCGGCGGCGTTCGGCGGGCACATGCTCCTGGTGTGGCTCGGCCCGCCGTGACGGCCTAACTGGGGCCCCTGGTCGAGGAGTTGGGGCCATCGGAGGACCCCCGGTGATCGCCGCCGCACCCCCATGCCGCAGTATGGACGCACGGTCCGGCGGTCCCCAGCCCCCCAGCGGGAGCCGTCGCGACAGGCGCCCCCACCCACCCCTTTGCGCGGGCGCCGCACGGCCGGGCACGGCGGCCGCTCCCGGCGCGCCGGACCCCCGGGTCCACGCGCGCCCGGCGGCCGACCCGCGCCCGGCCCACGCGGGGTCCGCCCCCGGAGGCGGCCGGAAGCCCCGGCGCCTACGGTGGGAGCGGGGACCACCGACGCAGCGGGGGGGCGGGAGGACCGACCGCCATGACCGGACACCCCGAGGGTGCGCCCTGCTGGGCGGACGCCGTGTTCCCCGACGCGGGCGCGGCCAAGGACTTCTACGGCGAGCTGCTCGGCTGGACGTTCGCCGAGGGCGACCCCAAGTACGGCGGCTACGCGCAGGCGTACGCGGACGGCGCGGCCGTGGCCGCCGTGATGCCGCGGATGCCGGACGCGGCGGAGCAGCCCCCGGCCTGGAACCTGTACTTCGCCACGCCGGACGCCGACGCCACCGCGGCGCGGATCAGGGCGGGCGGCGGGACGCTGGTGGTGGAGCCCATGCGGGTCGGCGAGTTCGGCACGATGCTCACCGCCCGGGATCCGAGCGGGGTGCACTTCAGCGCCTGGCAGCCGGGCGGCCACCAGGGCTTCGAGAAGCGCGACGCGCCGGGCGCGTTCTGCTGGGCCGAGGTCAACACACGGGACACGGACAGCGCCGACGCGTTCTTCCGCTCGGTCTTCCCGTTCGAGGCGAAGCGGATCGCGGACGAGCACGTCGACTACCAGGTCTGGCAGCTGGACGGCCGACCCGTGATCGGCCGGATGAGGCTGGGCCCTGAGGTCCCGGCCGAGGTGCCGCCGTACATCAGCGTCTACTTCGGCGTGGACGACTGCGACGCGGCGGTGGCCACCGTGCGGCGGCTGGGCGGCGCGCTGCGCTTCGGCCCGATGGGCAGCCCCTTCGGCCGCTTCGCGGCGGTGTCGGACCAGCAGGGCGCGGCGTTCGCGGTGATCGACCTGGCGACGACGGAGGGCGAGATGCCGCGGCTGGAGTGAGCAGCCGCCCAGGGTCGGCGCCCCGCGCGGGCGCGGCCAGCCGCGGCGGACCCGCGAGCAGCCCGCCCCGCCGCTCACCCGGTCCCGAGCAGCACCCCGAGCAGCACGGCCCCGGCGGCACACGGCGCGAGGACCTCGTACGCCCACCGGACGACCGGCTCCCCCTGCGCCGTCTCGGCGCCCTCGCGGCGCTCGGCGATCTCCCGCAGGTCGTCCATGGCCTGGTCCCCGGCGGCACGGGTGCCGTCGGGGGTGGCGCCCGGCGCGCCGGGGCGCACCCGGCTGCCGACGGGGTCGTCGGACGCGACCTGCTGGGCGTGCCGCCGCGCCGCGCGCTTGCGGCCGCGCAGGGACACGGGGATGGCCCAGAGCTGGTACTTCGTGCCGTCCTGCGTGAAGACCTCGTTGGAGTAGCCCGAGCGCAGCCCGGAGACCGCGCCCCACGGCAGGGTGATCGTGCGGAACGGGTTGCGGACGCGCAGCCGGTCCTCGTTGGCGTACACGGCGGGCCGCGCGGTGAAGGCGACGACCAGGGGCACGGCGAAGAGGAGTCCGGCGAGGGCCACCCAGGGGGTGCGCCCCTCGCCCCGGACCAGCGCGTCGACGCCGAGCCAGACGCCGATGGCGAGCAGCAGGACGCCTCCTGCGATGGCTGCGTGGGACCGGTAGACGCGGTCCTGGTAGGCCGGGTCCGCCGGGGTGGGCTGCGGGTCGCTCGTCATACGGCTGATTCTGCCTGACGCTCCCGCGCCCGCCGCGCGCGGCAGGGGTATGGGGATTGGTCCAGACCTAGTACGGTCGGAGTTGCCAGAGATTTGTCATGTACGCCTAACCGTCGCCTGGGCGGCACACCCCAGCGCCGCCCCGGCGGCACGCACCCCCGCCGCCCCGGCGGCGCACCGACCGGCGCCCCGCGCCCCAGGCGGACCGGCGCCACCCCAACCCCCCGAGGAGCCCTCCCACGCACCAACGAGGCACGACACACCCCCGAGGAGAGTCATGACCCCCACACGAAGAGGCGCCAGGAGCGCGCCCGGAGTCTTACGAAGAGCCCTCGGCCGGGCCCTGCGCTGCCGCGCGGCCGTCCTGCTCGCGGCCCTGCTGCTCCCCGCGGCCCTGCTCACCTCCCTGACCGCCACCGCGGCCCCCAAGGCCGGGGGCCTCACCGCGACCTTCAGCACCGAGGGCAGCGGGACGTCCTGGCAGGGCAAGTACGTCGTCCGCAACGGCGGCTCGGCCGCGTCCACCTCCTGGACGCTGGAGTTCGACCTGCCGCCCGGCGTCACCATCAGCGGCCACACCCACGGCGAGGCGACCGTCTCGGGCAGTCACGTCACCGTGAAGAACGCCTTCTACAACGGCCGCGTCCCGGCGGGCGGCTCGACCGAGCCGTACAGCTACCAGTTCACCGGCCGCGGCCCGATCGGCACGCCCACCGGCTGCACCGTCAACGGCGACAAGTGCGACGGCTCCCCGGACAAGCCGCCGTCCGCGCCCGGCGCCCCGACGGTGACCACCGCCACGTCCCGCACCATCGCCCTGACCTGGCCCCCGGCCGGGGCGGGCGACTACCCGGTCACGACGTACGAGGTGCTGAACGGCTCCGGCGTGGTGGCGACCTCGGCGACGAACAGCGCGACCGTCACGGACCTGACCCCGGCGACGCGCTACACCTTCACCGTCCGCGCCAAGGACCGCCGCGGCAACACCAGCCCGGAGAGCCCGCCGGTCACCGCGACCACCGTCGACCCGTCGACCGACCCGACCCCGCCGACCGCGCCGGGCAACCTGCGCGCCACCGGCAAGACCCAGTCCTCGGCGACCCTGGCCTGGGAGAAGTCGACGGACAACGTGGCCGTGGCGGCGTACGACGTCTACCGCGGCTCCACCCTGCTGAAGACGGTCCCGGCGTCGGCGACCACCGCGACCGTCGAGGGCCTGACCCCGGCCACCTCCTACACCTTCACCGTGAAGGCGCGGGACACGGCCGACAACTCCTCGCCCGCCTCGAACGCGGTGACCGTCACCACGGACGACGCGGCCGGGCCGGGCAACCACCTCAAGGTCGGCTACTACGCGCAGTGGGGCATCTACGGCCGCCAGCACTTCATCAAGAACCTGGACACCTCGGGGGCGGCGGCCAAGCTCGACGTCATCAACTACGCCTTCGAGAACGTCGACCCGGTCAACCACACCTGCCTCGCGGGCGTGGTCAAGGGCGTCTCCGGCGGCCCCCAGGACCCGGACGAGGGCACCGGCGCGGGTGACGCCGAGGCCGACTACGGGCGGGCCTTCTCCGCCGCGCAGTCGGTGGACGGCGTCGCGGACGACGGCTGGGGCAAGCTGCGCGGCAACTTCAACCAGATCAAGAAGCTCAAGGCCAAGCACCCGCACCTGAAGGTCGTCGTCTCGCTCGGCGGCTGGACGTTCTCGAAGTTCTTCTCGGACGCGGCCAAGACCCCCGCCTCCCGGGAGAAGTTCGTCAAGTCCTGTGTGGACACCTGGATCAAGGGCAACCTGCCGGTCTACAACGGCGCGGGCGGCCCCGGCACGGGCGCGGGCGTCTTCGACGGCATCGACATCGACTGGGAGTGGCCGGGCGCGGAGGGCCACCCCGGCAACCACTACGCCGCCGAGGACAAGGACAACCTGACCGCGCTGCTCGCCGAGTTCCGCAAGCAGCTCGACGCCACCGGCGGCCAGCACAAGCTCCTGACCGCGTTCACCCCGGCCGACCCGGTGAAGATCGAGGCGGGCTGGGACATCAAGAAGATCTTCGAGTACCTGGACTTCGCCAACGTCCAGGGCTACGACTTCCACGGCGCGGGCAGCGACAACTCCTGGGAGCCCAAGCGCACCGGCCACCAGGCGAACCTGCACCGCGACGCCCAGGACCCCTATTCCTTCGACTTCAGCATCGAGAAGGCGATCCAGACCTATCTCGACGCCGGGGTCAACCCGCGCAAGCTCACGGTCGGCTTCCCCTTCTACGGGCGCGGCTGGAAGGAGGTCGCCGACGGCGGCGTCAAGGGCGAGTGGCAGTCGGCCAACGGCGCGGCCCCCGGCCAGTTCCAGGAGGAAGCGGGCACCCGGGGCTACCACAACCTGCTCAACAGCGTCCCGAACATGACGATCGTCCACGACGAGCAGTCCGTCTCCACCTACGGCTATACCGGCAACAACGGCCAGTGGTGGAGCTTCGACGACCCCTGGTCGATCGGCAAGAAGACCCAGTGGATCCGCTCGAAGGGCCTGCTCGGCGGCATGGTCTGGGAGCTGTCGGGCGACACCCCGACCGGCACGCTCATGACCGCCCTCGACAACGGCCTGAAGTGACCGCCCACCCCGCCACCCCAGGGAGGTGATCCACCCCACACCCGAAGGACGTTGGTAGTTCGTGCCACGAACTAATAAAGTTCGCGGCACGAACTACACAGGGGTACGCCAGCAAGCGCGTACTCCGGGCCCAGGGGGAGTGAACGACATGAGCACTACCGTCGCGGTCATCGGCGGGGGCTACGGCGGCGCAGCGGTCGCCAAGGCGCTCGACGAGCACCTGGACGTCGTCCTGATCGAGCCGAAGGACGCCTTCGTGCACGCGGCCGGATCGCTGCGCGCCCTGGTCCGCCCGGACTGGGCGGAGAACATCTTCTTCCCGTACGAGGGCCTGCTGCGCCGCGGCAGGGTCGTGCGGGAGTACGCCGCCTCGGTCGACCCGTCCGGCGTGACCCTGGCCTCCGGCGCCCGCGTCGAGGCCGACCTCATCGTCCTGGCGTCCGGCTCGGGCTACCCGTACCCGGCCAAGACCGACACGGACACCGCCGCCGAGGCCCTGGAGCGGCTGCGCGCCACGCACGGCGAACTGGCGGGCGCCGAGCGGGTGCTGCTCGTCGGCGCCGGTCCGGTGGGCCTGGAGCTGGCGGGCGAGATCAAGGCGGTCTGGCCCGATAAGCGGGTGACGGTCACCGACCCCGCCGCCACGCTGCTGCCCGGCTTCGACCCGGTTCTGCGCGCGGACCTGAGCCGCCAGCTGGAGGACCTGAAGGTCGACCTGCGCCTGTCCACGCGCCTCACCGGCGAGCCGCCGACGGCCCCGGGCCGGGCGGGCACCTTCACCGTCACGACGGGCGGCGGCGAGGAGATCACCGCCGACATCTGGTTCCGCTGCCACGGGGTGCGCACCAACGGCGACTATCTGAGCGACGGCCGCCTCACCACCCGCACCCCCGAGGGCCGGATCCGCGTGACCGAGCACCTGACCGTCGAGGGCCACGACCACGTGTACGCCCTCGGCGACCTCACCGACCTGGCCGAGGCCAAGATGGCCGGGCACGCGATGCGGCACGCGGAGGTGGTGGCGGAGAACGTCCTCGCCCAGGCCCGCGGCGAGGCCCCCACGGCCACCTACCGCCCCTCCCCGTCCCCGCCGTGCTGCTGCCGCTCGGCCCGGCGGGCGGCGTGGGCCAGCTGCCCGCGGAGGACGGCAGCGTCCAGGTGCTGCCCGCGGCGGCGGTGGCCGAGTACAAGGGGGCGACGCTGTTCACGGAGCGGTTCGCGGAGCTGTTCGGCACGCGCCGGGACTGACGCCCGCGCCTCAGCCCGCCGGGGCGGCGGCGCCCTCGTCCGCGAACACCACCGGCACCTCGTTGTCGCGCACCAGCCGCCCGAGCAGTCCCGCGAGCTGGGCGCGCTCGGCCTCGCTGAAGCCCGCGGGCAGCTCCTCCATCCGACGGCAGGTGGTCGCGTAGAACTCCTCCACGAGGTCGGCGCCCTCCTCGGTGAGCGCCACCCTGATGGCCCGCCCGTCGGCCGGATCCGGCTCCCGGCGCACCAGGCCGCGCCGGGCGGTCCGGTCGACGAGCCCCGTCAGGCTCGACTTGGCGAGCCCGAGCGCCGCCCCCAGCTCGCTCATCCCGTACGGCTGCGCCATCAGCACGCACAGCAGCTGCCCCTGCTGCGCGGTGATCCCGTACTCCCGACTGGACTCGGCGTACACGGCATTGACCAGAAACGCCCCCCGCACCAAGGCGGTGGCGACCCCCATGACCCCGTCGTCGGCTTTCCCCATAGGAGCCAGCGTACGAAAAACCCACCCGCCACTTGAGAACGAGCGCGCAGCACGACAATCCAGCCCGTCCGGCGTTTGAGGACGAGGCGCGGAGCGCCAATCGAGGGCGGCCCAGGGCGCCCCCGCCAGAGAACGCCCCCCTGTACACGCAGCTACGCGCGTAGATATGCTCCCCTCGTGACTATGCCGACGACGACACCACCCCCAGGGGCAGCCGCAACGCCCGGCACCCCGTACGCCGACGTCACGGCGTCGGCGGCCACCCTCCGCCGCTTCCTGCACGGCCTGCCCGGCGTGGACGCGGTGGGCCTGGAAGCCCGCGCCGCCGCGGTCGGCACGCGCTCGATCAAGACCACCGCGAAGGCCCACGCCATCGACCTGGCGATCTCCATGATCGACCTGACGACCCTGGAGGGCGCCGACACCCCGGGCAAGGTCCGCGCGCTGGGCGCGAAGGCGGTCAACCCGGACCCGACGGACCGCGCGACGCCCCGCACCGCCGCGGTCTGCGTCTACCCGGACATGGTGGCCACGGCCAAGGAGGCCGTCGCGGGCACGGACGTGAAGGTCGCCTCCGTGGCGACCGCGTTCCCCGCGGGCCGCGCCGCGCTCGGCGTGAAGCTCGCGGACGTCCGCGACGCGGTGGCCGCGGGCGCCGACGAGATCGACATGGTCATCGACCGCGGCGCGTTCCTCGCGGGCGACTACCTGAAGGTGTACGAGGAGATCGTCGCCGTCAAGGAGGCCTGCGCCGGGGCCCGGCTGAAGGTCATCTTCGAGACCGGCGAGCTGTCGACGTACGACAACATCCGGCGCGCGAGCTGGATCGGCATGCTCGCGGGCGCCGACTTCATCAAGACGTCGACGGGCAAGGTCGGGGTGAACGCGACCCCCGCGAACACCCTGCTCATGCTGGAGGCGGTCCGCGACTTCCGCGCGCAGACCGGCGTCCAGGTCGGCGTGAAGCCCGCGGGCGGCATCCGCACGACGAAGGACGCGATCAAGTTCCTGGTCCTGGTCAACGAGACGGTGGGCGAGGACTGGCTGGACAACCACTGGTTCCGCTTCGGCGCGTCCAGCCTCCTGAACGACCTGCTGATGCAGCGCCAGAAGCTGGCCACCGGCCGCTACTCCGGCCCTGACTACGTGACGGTGGACTGATAAGCCATGGCAAACGCATTCGAGTACGCACCGGCCCCCGAGTCCCGCTCGGTCGTCGACATCGCCCCCTCCTACGGCCTGTTCATCGACGGCGAGTTCACCGACGCGGCCGACGGCAAGGTCTTCAAGACCGTCTCGCCGTCCACCGAGGAGGTCCTCTCCGAGGTCGCGCAGGCGGGCGCGGACGACGTGGACCGCGCGGTGAAGGCCGCCCGCAGGGCCTTCGAGAAGTGGTCGGCCCTGCCCGGCGCCGAGCGCGCCAAGTACCTCTTCCGCATCGCCCGGATCATCCAGGAGCGCAGCCGCGAGCTGGCCGTCCTGGAGACCCTGGACAACGGCAAGCCGATCAAGGAGACCCGCGACGCGGACCTCCCCCTGGTCGCCGCGCACTTCTTCTACTACGCGGGCTGGGCCGACAAGCTCGACCACGCCGGGTTCGGCCCGAACCCGAGGCCCCTCGGCGTGGCGGGCCAGGTCATCCCCTGGAACTTCCCGCTCCTGATGCTGGCCTGGAAGATCGCCCCGGCCCTCGCGACGGGCAACACGGTGGTCCTGAAGCCCGCCGAGACGACCCCGCTGTCCGCCCTGTTCTTCGCGGACATCTGCCGCCAGGCGGGCCTGCCGAAGGGTGTCGTCAACATCCTCCCCGGGTACGGCGACACGGGCGCGGCCCTGGTCGCGCACCCCGACGTGAACAAGGTCGCCTTCACCGGCTCCACGGCCGTCGGCAAGGAGATCGCCCGCACGGTCGCGGGCACGGACAAGAAGCTCACCCTGGAGCTGGGCGGCAAGGGCGCCAACATCGTCTTCGACGACGCCCCCATCGACCAGGCCGTCGAGGGCATCGTCACGGGCATCTTCTTCAACCAGGGCCAGGTCTGCTGCGCGGGCAGCCGCCTCCTGGTCCAGGAGTCGATCCAGGACGAGCTGCTCGACTCCCTCAAGCGCCGCCTGTCGACCCTCCGCCTGGGCGATCCCCTGGACAAGAACACCGACATCGGCGCGATCAACTCCGCCGAGCAGCTGGCCCGCGTCACCGCGCTCGCGGAGACGGGCGAGGCCGAGGGCGCCGAGCGCTGGACCGCCCCGTGCGAGCTGCCGTCCACCGGCTACTGGTTCGCCCCGACGCTCTTCACGAACGTCACCCAGGCGCACACCATCGCCCGCGACGAGATCTTCGGCCCGGTCCTGTCCGTGCTGACCTTCCGCACCCCGGAAGAGGCCGTGGCCAAGGCCAACAACACGCAGTACGGCCTGTCGGCGGGCATCTGGACGGAGAAGGGCTCGCGCATCCTCGCGGTCGCGAACAGGCTCCGCGCCGGGGTCGTCTGGGCCAACACGTTCAACAAGTTCGACCCGACCTCGCCCTTCGGCGGCTACAAGGAGTCGGGCTTCGGCCGCGAGGGCGGCCGCCACGGCCTGGAGGCGTACCTCGATGTCTGACCGTTTGAGTGTGCTCAAGACCTACAAGCTGTACGTGGGCGGCAAGTTCCCGCGTTCCGAGAGCGGCCGGGTGTACGAGGTGACGGACCCTAAGGGCAACTGGCTGGCCAACGCTCCCCTGTCCTCCCGCAAGGACGCGCGGGACGCGGTCGTCGCGGCGCGCAAGGCGTTCGGCGGCTGGTCGAACGCGACGGCGTATCTGCGCGGCCAGATCCTGTACCGGGTGGCGGAGATGCTGGAGGGCCGCCGCGACCAGTTCGTCCGCGAGGTCGCCGACGCGGAGGGCCTGTCGAAGTCCAAGGCGGCGGCGGTCATCGACGCGACGGTCGACCGCTGGGTCTGGTACGCGGGCTGGACGGACAAGGTCGCCCAGGTCGTGGGCGGCGCGAACCCCGTGGCGGGGCCCTTCTTCAACCTCTCCACCCCCGAGCCGACGGGCGTCGTCGCGATCGTCGCCCCCCAGGAGTCGTCCTTCCTGGGCCTGGTCTCGGTGCTCGCCCCGGTCATCGCGACGGGCAACACGGCGGTCGTCATCGCCTCCGAGAAGGCCCCGCTGCCCGCGCTGTCCCTGGGCGAGGTCCTGGCCACGTCGGACGTCCCCGGCGGCGTCGTCAACGTCCTCTCCGGCAGGACGGCGGAGCTGGCGGCCCCGCTGGCGGCGCACCAGGACGTGAACGCGATCGACCTCGCGGGCGCGGATGCCGCCCTGGCGAAGGAGCTTGAGATCGCGGCGGCGGACAACCTGAAGCGCGTGCTGCGTCCACAGCCTGTGGACTACGCGGCGACGCCCGGCACGGACCGCCTCACCGCGTTCCTGGAAACGAAGACGGTCTGGCACCCCACGGGCTCCCTGGGCGCCGCCGGTTCCTCCTACTAGGGCGTCACCCACCGGCCGCCGGACGGGCTGGAAACAGCCCGTCCGGCGTTTGAGGACGAGCCGCGAAGCGGCGACGAGGGGAAAGGGGCGAAGCCCCAGACGAACCCGGGGCCCGGGCTAACCCGGCAGCGCGTTGGCCACCGCCCCCACGACCGGCAGGTCGGAGATCGACCCGCCCTGGGTGATCGGCGCCGTGGCCACCGCCGAGGACACCGGCTTGAAGTCGGCCACCTGCGTCCCCACGGCGTTGTCGAGCGGATCGACCCCCGTCCCGGCCAGCGGATCGAGCTGCAGCCGCTTCACGGGCCGCACGGCCTGCCCCAGGCCGTGCAGCAGCCCCTCCCCCGCCGTCGTGGCGTCGAGGTTCCCCAGCCCGGAGAGCCCGGAGGCAGGCGCCTCGGCGGGCGCCGCCGCGGGCGCGGCCACCGCACCCGCACCCCCCGCGCCCAGCGCGACCCCCGCCACGCCCAGCGCGACCCCGGCACGCAGCAGCGCCCGCGCGGGCGAGGAGGACGGGGAGGGCGAGGAAGACGACGAGGACGGGGAGTAGGGGGGTGTCGCGTGCCGTCGCGAGGGCCGAGCCATGTGAACCACCTGCCGAAACCATACGGAACGAGTCGTTTGCGTAATCGTACGCACACGCACAGTAGTTGAGCCGGGACATTCGCTTCAAAGCCCGCCCCGCCGGGTCGCCCGGGCGCGGGAATGCCCCACACTGGTGTCCCGTGAGCTCCCATCCGCCGATACCCACGCGCGTCGTCCTGCTGACCGGGCCCTCAGGCTCGGGGAAGTCGTCGTTCGCCGCCCGCACCGGGCTGCCGGTCCTGTGCCTGGACGACTTCTACAAGGAGGGCACCGACCCTTCGCTGCCGCTGGTCCCCGGCAGTTCGGACATCGACTGGGACTCTCCGCGGTCCTGGGACGCCGAGGTGGCGCTGGCCGCGATCGAGGAGCTGTGCCGCACGGGCCGTACCCGCGTTCCGGTGTACGACATCGCGACGAGCGCGCGGGTCGGCGAGGACGCGCTGGACATCGACCGCACTCCCCTGTTCATCGCGGAGGGGATCTTCGCGGCGGACATCGTGGACCGCTGCCGGGAGATGGGCGTGCTCGCGGACGCGATCTGCCTGCGCGGACGCCCGTCGACGACGTTCCGGCGGCGGCTGCTGCGGGACCTGCGGGAGGGCCGCAAGTCGGTGCCGTTCCTGCTGCGCCGCGGCTGGCGCCTGATGCGCGCGGAACGCGCGATCGTGGCCCGCCAGACGGCACTGGGCGCCCACCCCTGCGGAAAGGACGAGGCCCTGGGCCGCCTGGCGGCAGCGGCGGCGGGCCGGTGCGTCAAAGCAAGAAGCACCACACCCAGCACGAGCCCCACGGCAACCATCAAGTGAGCAACCCCCGCGGCGAGCGACCAGCTCCGCGAGAGCGGCGGCGGTTCAGCCGCGAAAAGCGCGGGACCGGAAAGACCCCCCGGCCTCCCGGTCCCGCAGTTGTGCCCCCGTGCGGGGATCCCCCAGATCCCCCTTTGTTTCCCCCTTGCATCCGCCGCTTCCCCCGGGAGCGGCGGCCCCGTGTTTCCCCGTGGGACCCGGTGCGCTGGCGCCTCGGGCCCCGTCCTCAGGCGACCAACTCGCCGAAGGACTCCTCCTGGTCACGGCCGAAGCTGAGGACCTCGTCCTCGCGCAGCCGACGGAGCGACCGCCAGATGCTGGACTTCACCGTGCCGACACTGATGTCGAGGATGTCCGCGATCTCCGGGTCCGTGCGGCCCTCGTAGTAGCGCAGGACCAGCATGGTGCGCTGGAGTTCGGGAAGCCGGGCCAGGGCCTGCCACAGGACGGCGCGCAGTTCGGTGCCGCGCATCGCGTCCGTGTCGCCGACCGTCTCCGGCAGCTCCTCGGTCGGGTACTCGTTGAGCTTGCGGCGCCGCCAGGCGCTGATGTGCAGGTTCGTCATGGTGCGCCGCAGATAGCCGCCGACGGCGGCCTTGTCGCTGATCCTGTCCCAGGCGCGGTACGTCGAGAAGAGGGCGCTCTGCAGCAGGTCCTCGGCCTCGAAGCGGTCGCCGGTCAGGTGGTAGGCGGTGGCGTACAGGGAGGCGCGGCGCTCCTGGACGTAGGCCGTGAACTCGGCCTCCGAACGGGACTCCCGCTCCCCCGATTCCTCCCTGTACGCGGCTCCCCCGTGAGCTCCCCCGTCACTGCCGCCCTTCAGTGCGCCAACCACCGTCATGTAACCGGTGTGCTGGCGCCCGGTGCCGCGAGCGCACCCCCGCCCGCTCACGGCACCGGACTTCTCGTGCTTCTCAGAGCTCCGGCCCAGGTCGTGCAGACGCGTGACAACTGCGCTTGAGCTGGTGCTGTGCAGCGTGTTCATCTCGCGCCCCCCGTCGTGGAGTCTGGGATTTCCGTGTGCCCAAAACTCTGCCCGAGCGACTTCATGGCGGTGTCCGCCGACTGTCACAGGCCTGTCACAGGGGTCCCCGCCGGGCCGTGTGAAGATCGACTGCGGGGCCCGCACGTGCAGGTGCGGTGTGAGAGCCCGGCCAACAGTCGAACTGGGCCCGCACCATGGGACAGAATGACGTTCGTGCCTTCCCTGTTGCTGATCGAGGACGACGACGCCATCCGGACGGCCCTGGAGCTATCGCTGACGCGCCAGGGGCACCGGGTGGCCACCGCTGCCACCGGCGAGGACGGTCTGAAGCTCCTGAGCGAGCAGCGGCCGGACCTGATCGTGCTGGACGTGATGCTCCCCGGCATCGACGGCTTCGAGGTGTGCCGCCGCATCCGGCGCACCGACCAGTTGCCGATCATCCTGCTCACCGCCCGCAGCGACGACATCGACGTGGTCGTGGGCCTTGAGTCGGGGGCCGACGACTACGTGGTGAAGCCCGTGCAGGGCCGCGTCCTGGACGCGCGGATCCGCGCGGTGCTCCGGCGCGGCGAGCGCGAGGCCAACGACGCGGCGACGTTCGGCTCCCTGGTCATCGACCGCGCGGCGATGACGGTGACGAAGAACGGCGAGGACCTGCAGCTCACGCCGACCGAGCTGCGGCTGCTGCTGGAACTGAGCAGGCGGCCGGGCCAGGCCCTGTCGCGCCAGCAGCTGCTGCGGCTGGTCTGGGAGCACGACTACCTCGGCGACTCCCGGCTCGTCGACGCCTGCGTGCAGCGGCTGCGCGCGAAGGTCGAGGACGTGCCGTCCTCGCCGACGCTGATCCGTACGGTGCGGGGCGTGGGTTACCGGCTGGACACGCCTCAGTGACCCCACCGCACGACTCGCACGACACGTCCCGCGGTCTGCCCGCGGCCCGCAAGGCGTTCCTGTCCGGCCTGCGCTTCACCAGCCTGCGGCTGCGGCTCGTGGTCGTCTTCGCCCTGGTGGCGCTGACCGCGGCGGTGTCCGCGTCCGGCATCGCGTACTGGCTGAACCGCGAGGCGGTGCTGACGCGCGCGCAGGACGCGGCGCTCAAGGACTTCCGGCAGCAGATGCAGACCCGCGCGGGCGCGCTGCCGACGCACTACACGCAGGACGACCTCCAGGCCGCGGCCGGGCAGATGGCCAAGAGCAGCCAGCGCTACAGCGTGCTCCTGGTCGGGGAGAACGCGCGCGGCGAGCGCATCTACGGCTACTCGGACCTGGACGCGTTCACGCTCGCCAAGGTGCCGGAGCCGCTGCGCGCGGCGGTCGCCAAGGAGCAGCCGCTGGACGACGGCAACAAGAGCCCGTACCACCTGTACTGGCAGCGGACCGTCGACCGCGGCACGCCCTACCTGGTGGGCGGCTCGAAGATCGTCGGGGGCGGGCCGACGGGGTACATGCTGAAGACCCTGGAGCCGGAGGCGAAGGACCTCAGCTCCCTTGGCTGGTCGCTCGCGATCGCGACGGCGCTCGCGCTCGTCGGCTCGGCGCTGCTCGCGCAGGCCGCCGCGACGACCGTGCTGAAACCGGTGCACCGCCTGGGTGTGGCCGCGCGGCGCCTCGGCGAGGGCAAGCTCGACACGCGGCTGCGGGTGTCCGGCACCGACGAGCTGGCCGAGCTGTCGCGCACGTTCAACCGGACCGCCGAGAACCTGGAGAAGAAGGTCGCGGACATGAGCGCCCGCGACGAGGCGAGCCGCCGGTTCGTGGCCGACATGTCGCACGAGCTGCGTACGCCGCTGACCGCGATCACCGCGGTGACGGAGGTCCTGGAGGAGGAGCTGGACGCCGAGACCGGCAGCGTCGACCCGATGATCGAGCCCGCGGTGCGGCTCGTGGTCAGCGAGACCCGGCGCCTGAACGACCTGGTGGAGAACCTGATGGAGGTGACCCGCTTCGACGCGGGCACCGCCAAGCTGGTCCTCGACGACGTCGACATCGCCGACCAGATCACGGCGTGCGTCGACGCCCGCGCCTGGCTCGACGCGGTGGAGCTGGACGCCGAGCGCGGCATCACGGCGCGGCTCGACCCGCGCCGCCTCGACGTGATCCTCGCGAACCTCATCGGCAACGCCCTCAAGCACGGCGGCTCCCCGGTGAACGTGTCGGTGCGCCTGGACGGCGACAGCCTCGTCATCTCCGTACGCGACCACGGCCCCGGCATCCCCGAGGACGTGCTGCCGCACGTCTTCGACCGCTTCTACAAGGCCAGCGCGTCCCGGCCGCGGTCGGAGGGCAGCGGGCTCGGCCTGTCCATCGCCCTGGAGAACGCGCACATCCACGGTGGGGAGATCACCGCGGCCAACTCGCCCGACGGCGGTGCCGTGTTCACGCTGAGGCTGCCGCGGGACGCGTCGCCGCTGACGGCCGAGCCGGGGGCGGCGCGGGACGCCGCCGGGCAGGGCGGGCAGCGGGACGCGGCCGGGGACCGTACCGAGGAAGGCAAGGGAACGACATGACCAGGCGACGGCTCCGGGCCGCGCTGGCCGCCGCCGCGCTCACCACGGTGCTCGCCGGGTGCGGCATCCGCTCCACGGAGGTGCCGACGGACTTCGGCGCCGCGCCCTCGCGGCCGCCGTGCGGGACGTCCGTGTCGGGCGTGTCGGCGCAGGACCAGGCGACGGGTGTGCCCGTGCAGATCTTCCTGGTGTGCGCGTCCCGCCTGGTCGGCGTGGACCGCACGGTGCGGATCCCCACCGAGAAGGCGGACACCGACCGGGTGCGGATCGCCCAGGCGCTGCTCGATGAGCTGTCCGCGCCGCCGTCGGCCGCCGAGAAGGAGGCCGGGTACGCCACGGACGTACGCCGTGGCATGACCGTCAGCGGGCCGCGGCGGGGCGACCCGGGCGACGCGCTGCGGCTCAGCGTGCGCCCGCAGGGGCTGCGGGCGCACGCCCTGGCGCAGCTGGTGTGCACGTACGTGGACAGCGCGGCGTCGGACGGGGCGGGCAGCGTGGTCCTGGGCGGACCGCCGGGGACGGGGCTGCGGCGTTACGAGTGCCCCGCGGAGGTCCGCAACCGGCCCGACGCGGTGGCGCCGCCGTCGCAGCCCCTGACCGCGTAGCGCCGCGGGCGCCGTCAGCGGTCGCCGCACCCGGCGTCCCCCACCCGCCCACCCCCTCCGAGGCGGGCGGGTGGGATCAGCCTGTCCGGCGTTTGAGGACGAGCGCGTCAGCGCGACAGACCAAGCCCGCCCGGCGTTTGAGGGCGAGCCGCGGAGCGGCGATGGGGCGGGGTGCCAGGGGCGGCAGCCCATGGTTTCGGGGAAGGGGCGGGTCTGGGGCGCCCCGCGAGGGACGGCCACCCCGCAGGCGGCGGCCCAGGGCCGGGGAACCGGATCCGGGGGCCCCGGCGTCTAGGGAAGCGTGCGTCAAGGCTCGGGCGGCCACCAAGCCGCCATCCGCTCGCGCGCGGCAGGAGGCGTACTCCTCGTCGCGCATCTCCTGGTCGTCGCGTGGATCACGCTGCGGCCACTGGACGTCCCCTGGGTGAGCGCCGCGAATCTGGAGCCGCTCGCCGGGATCAAGGCGGACCTGGCGCGGGGGCCGAAGCAGGCGACCCGGCAGATCGGGGGCGCGCTGCTGCTGCTCGCCCCGCTCGGCGTGCTGCTGCCGCTCGCGGGCGGCCGCCTCCACGTGTCACCGCTGGCGTCGCTGGCCCGCACGGTCGCCGCGGGCGCGCTGATCTCGCTCGGCATCGAGCTGCTCCAGACCGGTGTGCCGGGGCAGGTCGTGGACGTCGACTCGCTGCTGCTCAACACCCTGGGCGTGGCCCTCGCGCACCTGGCGGTCGTACCCGCCGCGCGGGCCCGGCTGCGCCGCAGGCAGGCCCGCCCGCGCCGGGGCGCCGCGAGAGCCACGCTCACCTCCAGGGAGGAGGCCCCCCAGGGGTCGACCCCGACGATTCCCAGGGTCGGGATCGCCCCGTAGCCCGATGCTTTGCCCGGCTTCGTGGGCCTACGGTGGAGTCATCGAAGCACCGGCAACGGTCCACGAAGGAGCCACCATGACCGCCCTCGCCCGCCCCACCGACGGCCGCATGATCGGCGGTGTGTGCGCAGCCCTCGCCCGCAAGTTCAACACGTCCGCGACGACGATGCGGGTCGTCTTCGTCGCGTCCTGCCTGCTGCCCGGCCCGCAGTTCCTGCTGTACATAGCGCTGTGGATCCTGCTCCCGGCGGAGGGCAAGGCGAAGACCGCCTGGTGACGCCCGGCACTCCGCGCACGAACAGGCGGGGCGCGCCCCGCTGAGGGGTGCGCCCCGCCTGTTCGTGGGTGCCGCGCGTGGGTGGATGCCGCGCGGGGTGCCTCAGAGCGGCAGGCCCAGGCCCTTCGTCGGCAGGCCCTGCGTGGCGACGGGGCCGGTGGGCAGGCCGCCGAGGAGCTGCCCGACCGGGTCGGCGGGCTTGGGCTTGGCGGCGGCGGCCTTCTTGCCGTCCTCGCCGTGGTCGTCGGCGGGCTCGCCCTGCTCGGCGGCGCCGGACAGGACCTTCTCGACGGTGGGCTGGGCGGCGGTCAGACCGTTCTCCAGGGCGTTCTGACCGGCGACGAGGGCCTCGGGGCCGCCGACGGGCAGGGTGGAGGCGGCCTGCTCGAGCGGCAGGGCCGAGGACAGGGAGCCGACGGTGCCGACGGCGCCGCTGGCGTCCGGCAGGGCGGGGGCGGCGCTGGCGACACCGGCGGCCGCGGCGGCGAAGGCGGCGCCGAGGGCGGCGACACCGAGGGTCTTGGCGGTGGACTGCTTCATCTTCACTGCGTCCTTGATGACGGGGATGACGGGGACGTCGAGCGGGGCCCGACGGTAGGCACCGGCTCGTACAGCCCGCAAACAGTCGAAGGCGGCCGGGGGTTACTGCCCCGACCGCCGTGTTGACGTACAAAATCAGCTCAGCTGCTGACGGATCCGCTGGTGGAGACGGTCTGGCGGAACAGCCATTCGGACTTCAGCTCGGCGTATCCGGGCTTGATCACGTCATTGATCATCGCCAGTCGTTCGTCGAATGGGATGAACGCGGACTTCATCGCGTTGACGGTGAACCACTGCATGTCGTCCAGCGTGTAGCCGAAGGTGCCGACCAGGTGCTCGAACTCGCGGCTCATGCTGGTGCCGGACATCAGGCGGTTGTCGGTGTTCACGGTGGCGCGGAAGTGCAGCTTGCGGAGCAGGCCGATGGGGTGCTCGGCGTAGGAGGCGGCGGCGCCCGTCTGGAGGTTGGAGCTGGGGCACAGCTCCAGGGGGACGCGCTTGTCGCGGACGTAGCTGGCGAGGCGGCCGAGCTTGACGGTGCCGTCGTCGGCGACCTCGATGTCGTCGATGATGCGCACGCCGTGGCCGAGGCGGTCGGCGCCGCACCACTGGAGGGCCTGCCAGATGGAGGGCAGGCCGAAGGCCTCACCGGCGTGGATGGTGAAGTGGTTGTTCTCCCGCTTCAGGTACTCGAAGGCGTCGAGGTGGCGGGTGGAGGGAAGCCCGCCTCGGCGCCCGCGATGTCGAAGCCGACGACGCCCGCGTCGCGGTAGCGGTTGGCCAGCTCGGCGATCTCCAGGGCGCGGGCGGCGTGCCGCATCGCGGTGAGCAGGGCGCCGACGCGGATGCGATGGCCGTTCGCGCGGGCCCGGCGCTCGCCCTCGCGGAAGCCCTCGTTGACGGCCTCGACGACCTCTTCGAGGGTGAGGCCCGCCTCCAGGTGCTGCTCGGGGGCGTACCGCACCTCGGCGTAGACGACGCCGTCCTCCGCCAGGTCCTCGGCGCACTCGGCGGCGACGCGGACCAGGGCCTCGCGGGTCTGCATGACGGCGCAGGTGTGCGCGAACGTCTCCAGGTAGCGCTCCAGGGAGCCGGAGTCGGCGGCCTCGCGGAACCAGACGCCGAGCTTGTCCGGGTCGGTCTCGGGCAGGCCCGCGTAGCCGCCCGCGCGGGCGAGGTCGACGATGGTGCCGGGGCGCAGGCCGCCGTCGAGGTGGTCGTGGAGGAGGACCTTGGGGGCGCGGCGGATCTGCTCGGAGTCCGGGATTCCGGGGGCGGTGCCACGGTCCGTGTGACCGCTCCGTTCCGTGATCTTGTTGATCTGGCTCGTCATTTCCGCACTCTAACGCCTACGCGCGTAGAACTCACTGGTCGATACGTAACAGTGACCCGGCGGACGGGTGGCATCCATACGGACTTCTGACACTGTTCTGCCATGGCTCAGCAAGCGACCTCCGCACCCGCGCGCTCGGCCGGACTCGGGCGCCCGATCGGTGCGCGCCCCCGGACGGTGACCGCGGTGGCGCTGCTGCTCCCCGGCGGCCACGAGACGTCCGACCGCAGGCCCTCGCCGCTGGCCCGTGCCGCGGTGCGCTCCCTCGGCCGCGAGCTGGCCAGGGCCGGGCGGGCCGACGGACTCGTGGCGCACACGGTGCACTACCGGGTGGGCGGCTGGAACGGGGCGGAGGCGCAGCTCGCGCGCGACGCCACCTGGGCCGCCGACGAGGTCGTGCGCCGCTACGGGGACGTGCCGGTGTGCCTGGTCGGCGTCGACATGGGCGGGCGCGCGGCGCTGCGGGCCGCCGGTCACACCGCGGTCAACTCCGTGCTGGCGCTGGCCCCCTGGCTGCCGGAGGACGACGTGGCGGCGCCGCCCGAGCCGGTGCGGCAGCTGGTGGGGCGGCAGGTGCTGATCGTGCACGGCACGAACGACGAGCGGACCGATCCGGAGCTGTCGTTCCGGCTCGCGGAGCGGGCGAAGAAGGCGAACCGGGACGTGTGCCGGTTCGAGGTCCACTCGGACGGGCACCGGCTCAGCCAGCACCATGACGAGGTCATGGCGCTCTCCGCGAACTTCTTGCGGGGCGCGCTCTACGGGTATGCCTTTGCCCGGCCGTTGGAGGATGCCCTCGCGGCTCCGCCGCCCATTGGTTTACGGATGCCGCTCGCCTCTGGGTTTGGGAGGACGCTGCGGGACTGAGGGGTTCATCGTTCGTCCGCGGGTGCGTTGTGGCTGGTCGCGCAGTTCCCCGCGCCCCTTCGGGCGCGGGGATTCCCGCGGTCTAGCTTCTTACCGCCTTACGGCAGGCGGACGGACTGGGCGTGGCGGAAGACGTTCTTCGGGTCCCAGGTCGCCTTCGCCTTCTGCAGGCGGGTGTAGTTGTCCTTGTAGTAGAGGCTGTTCCACGAGGTCGACGAGGTGTTCCAGGCGGCGTCGCCCAGGTCCTTGTCGGGGTAGTTGACGTAGCAGCCGTCGTTGACGTCGTTGGGCACGGGGACGCCGCCGGTCTCGGCGTACACGTCCTTGTAGAACTCGCGGATCCAGGCCAGGTGCTTGGCTTCGTCGGCCGGGTTGGTCCAGTAGGTCTGGTACTGGAGCTTGAGCACCGAGTCGCGCTGGGGGACCGCGGTGGCGCCGGGGCTGACGGAGTTGATGCGGCAGCCGTAGGAGTCGACCTGGAGCAGCGCGTCGCCGTTGCTGTAGTCGGTGCGCGTCAGGTGCTTGTACATCGCCTTGATCTGGGTGGCGGTGAAGCCCTTGCGGGCGTACGCCGACTTGTACTTGCCGTACAGCGTGGGGTTGCCGCCGCTGAGGTAGTCGGTGGCGATGTACCACGGCAGGGTGCGCGGCGCGGCGAACTGCGGCATCGCCGCGTGCTCGCCGGAGCGCTGGGTCATGGCCCGGCGGGTGGCGCTCACGCCGCCGAAGACCGCGGTCAGGTAGTCGTCCAGGAGGGCCTGGGCGTTGGGGACCGTGGCGTCCATCTGCGTGAGCAGGACGATCTCGGAGTTGGCGTGGGCCTTCTGGTTCAGCTTCAGCAGGCCGAACAGCGAGTTGTACTTGGAGTCCGGCGCCGAGTTCTGCTCGTGCCAGGTGCCCCAGTTCTGGAGCAGCCGGGTGAAGGACGCCTCGGTCATGTCCGCCCACTTGACGGCGGTGGCGTGCACGAAGACCTCGGACGGCGGCTTCGGCAGCAGCTTGGAGGGGTCGGTGCCGGTGGCGCCCGGGGAGCGCAGCCAGTAGCGGGTGATCAGGCCGAAGTTGCCGCCGCCACCGCCGGTGTGGGCCCACCAGAGGTCCTTGAGGTTGGCGTCGGTCGAGTCGCGGGTGGCGACGACGGCCTTGGCGGTGCCGTTCTTGTCGACGGTGACGACCTCGACGCCGTACAGGTGGTCGACGGTCAGGCCGTGCAGCCGGGAGAGCAGGCCGTAGCCGCCGCCCGAGATGTGGCCGCCCGCGCCGACGGACGCACAGGAGCCCGCGGGGAGCGTGACGCCGTACAGCTTGTAGAGCGTCTCGTAGATCTGGAGGTTGGAGGCGCCGCCCTCGACCGCGAAGGCGTTCTTGGCGCTGTCGTAGTAGACCTGGGTCATCCCCGACATGTCGATGACGACTTGGACGTCCTTGTTGAAGACGAAGTCCTCGTAGCAGTGGCCGCCGCTGCGGACGGTGAGGCGCTTGCCCGCGGAGACGGCTTCCTGCACGGCGCGCACGGCCTGCGCGGTGGTGGTGACCAGGCGGACGTAGTCGGGCTGGGCGACCCAGCGCTGGTTGATGCCGCGCACCAGGTCGGGGAAGCGCGGGTCGCTGGGGTTGACGGTGATGTAGTCGGGCGTCGCGACGGTGGCCTCACCGGCCGCGGCGGCGGTCGCCGGGGCGGCGGAGCGCGGGGCGGCCTGGGCGGTCGCGGGGAGGGCCGAGCTGACGGCCGCCCCACCGGCGACGGCGGCGGCTCCGGTCAGGAGGGATCTGCGGCCCAGGGATCTGTCGTTCTTTGCCATGTATGCCTCACTTGTCTCGCGCCTGGCCACGCTCCCCCAACGGGCGTGGCCACAAAGGAAGTTGAAGACCCATCGAACGATGATCGATCAGAGCCTAGACCAGCGTTACTGGTGTGACGCAACACCTCGATCGATAAAACTGTCCGAACTGCCAGCGAAACAACGGTTGGTTGCAGCATGTGCAACTCGTCCGATTCCTTGACATCGGTCAATACGCGCTCATACCAGCGCGTTCGGGGCGGCGGCCCTCAAGGGCGTTGGTTGGGCGGGGCGTTGGTTCGGCACGGCGGCGGCTCAGCGGGGCAGCAGCTGGCCCCGCCTGCCGAGGAGGAACTTCTTGAACGCCGCGACGGGCGCGGAGTCCGGATGCCCGTCCAGCCACGCCACGCCGATCTCCCGCACCGCCCGCTGCCCCGTCACCGCCAGCTCCACCACCCCCGGCCGCGCCACCGCGGGCGGCGGCAGCAGCGCCACCCCGAGCCCGGCCGCGACCAGGCCCCGCAGCGTCTCGGCCTCCTCCCCCTCGAAGGCGATCCGCGGCCGGAACCCCGCCTCCGCGCACAGGGCGTCGGTGATCCGGCGCAGCCCGTACCCCGGCTCCAGGGTCACGAAGGCCTCGTCCGCGGCCTCGGCGAGCCGCACCCGCTTGCGGCCCGCGAGCCGGTGGTCGTCCGGCACCACCAGGCGCAGCCTCTGCTCGTCGAGCCGCCGGGCCACCAGGTCGGGCGCGTCCGGCACCGGCGAGGTCAGGCAGAGGTCCAGCTCCCCGGCGCGCAGCCGCTCCAGCATCGCCTCCCCGTAGTTCTGTACGAGGCTGAAGCGCACCCGCGGGTGGTCGGCGCGGAAGGCGCGGATGAGGCCGGGCACGGTCTCGGACCCCATGGTGTGCAGGAAGCCGAACGCGACCTTCCCCGACTCCGGGTCCGCGTCCGCGCGCACCGACTCCGCGGCGCGGCCGACCTCGGCGAGGGCCCGCTCGACGGACGCGAGGAAGGTGCGGCCGGACGGCGTCAGCGACACCGTGCGGCCGTGCCGGGCGAACAGCTCCACGCCCAGGTCCCGCTCAAGGCGCACCAGCGCCCGGGACAGGGTCGACTGCGGCACCTGGAGCTCCTGGGCGGCGCGCGTGACGTGCTCGGTGCGGGCCGCCCCGGCGAAGTACGCGAGCCGGGGCGCGAGCAGGCGCACGATGTGATCTGTGTCCTCTGTGTCACTGTTCTGCGACAGCCGCGCCCGTGACCTGTGTTGATGCACCATGGGATGGATTATGGCCGGTTCATGCATTGGACGCATGAACCGGGACGGGCCTACGTTCGTGGCATGCCTCCTGCCAGTAGCGGGGCGCCCGCCACCCACGCGGTCGCCCTCACCCCAGCGTCCCCTTCGACCCCTTCCACGCCCCCCGACGACGCCCGCATGGCACCCGGAGGCCCCGGCTACCGCCGCATGAGCTTCGCGCTCTTCCTCGCGGGCGTCGCCACCTTCGCCCTGCTGTACTCCACGCAGGCCCTCCTCCCCCTGATCTCCGGTGACTTCGGCGCCAGCGCGTCCACCGCCAGCTGGACCGTGTCGGCCGCCACCGGCGCGCTCGCGCTGTGCGTGCTTCCGCTGAGCGCGCTGTCCGAGCGGTTCGGCCGCCGCACCCTGATGACCGCGTCGCTGACCGTGGCCGTCGCGGTCGGCCTGCTCGTGCCGTTCGCGCCGAGCGTCGGCTGGCTGATCGCGCTGCGCGCCGTGCAGGGCGCCGCGCTCGCCGGACTGCCCGCCTCGGCGATGGCATACCTCGCCGAGGAGGTGCGGCCCAGGGCGCTGGTCGCCGCGATCGGCCTGTTCGTCGCGGGCAACTCCATCGGCGGCATGAGCGGCCGCATCATCACCGGCTGGATCGCGCAGGCATGGGGCTGGCGCTGGGCGGTGGGCGTGGTCGGCGCCCTCGCCGTGCTGTGCGCCCTCGCCTTCCGGGCGCTGCTGCCCGCGCCGCGCCACTTCACTCCGGGCACCCTCAGCGTGAAGTCCCTGGCCCGCACGGTGCGTTCGCATCTGTCGAACCCGCTCCTGTGCCGCCTGTACGCGATCGGCGCGCTGTTCATGACGGTGTTCGGCGCCGTCTACACCGTGATCGGCTACCGCCTCACCGAGGCCCCGTTCTCGCTCCCGCAGGGCGTCATCGGCTCGATCTTCCTCGTCTACCTCGTCGGTACGGCCTCCTCCGCGGCGGCGGGCAAGCTGGTCGCGCGCCTCGGGCGGCGCGGAGCCCTCTACCTCGGCGCGGGCACCACGGCCGCCGGGCTGCTGCTCTCCCTCTCCTCCGACCTGCTCGGCGTACTGCTCGGCCTGGTCCTGATCACGGCGGGCTTCTTCGCGGGCCACGCCGTCGCGTCCTCCTCGGTGAGCCGCACCGCCACCGAGGGCCGCGCCCAGGCCTCCGCGCTCTACCAGTCCGCGTACTACGTGGGCAGCAGCGCGGGCGGCACGCTCGGCGCGGTCGCCTTCCACGCGGGCGGGTGGGGCGGCACGGTCGCCCTCGGCGTCCTCGCGGTGGTCGGCGTCGTGGGCATCACGCTGTACGGGACGCGGGTGGCGCGGGTGGGCGCGGCGGCCGCGCACCACTGAGGTCCGCCCTTCGACCGGCGCGTGCGCGCGCCGGTCGGCGTGTGTTTCCCGGCGACTCCTGGGGTACCCGGTGCGTCCCGGGCGGGTGCCCCTCCCCCTGCCCGTCCGGGCTCCGCCGTTGAGGGATCCGGGTCACCGTGAGGCGTACGACTGCTCAGGAACGTACGAACACTTCCGCGGGTACGGGCACGGCGCGCCGCACCGCCGACGACGGGCGGGCGGCGCGGCCCTTCTGGGGCGTGGCCACCGGCGCGGTCACGCTCGGGGTCGCGCCGGTCCTGCTCGACCTGTCGAAGGCGTCCGCGGCCACGGCGTCGTTCTTCCGCTGTGTGATCGCGCTGCCGTTCCTCGCGCTGCTCGCCGTCCCCGAGCGGCGCCGCGAGGGCGCGCCGACCCGCCACCAGCACGGCACGGCGGCGCTCGCCGGGCTGCTGTTCGCCGGGGACATGCTGCTGTGGACCCAGTCCATCGGCGAGGTCGGCGCGGGCCTTTCCACCGTCCTCGTCAATGTGCAGGTGGTCCTGGTGCCGCTGCTCGCGTGGGCCGTCGACCGGGAGCCGGTGCCCCGCCGCTTCCTGTGCTGGCTGCCCGTGCTCGCGGTGGGCGTGGTGCTCACCGGCGGCGTGGTCGGGGGCGGCGGCACGGGCAGCGACCCGGCCGCGGGCACGCTGCACGCGGTGCTCGCGGCGCTGTGCTACTCGGGCTTCCTGTTCCTGCTGCGGCGCGGCGGGGGCGGCGGGCACGCCCGGCAGACGTACACGGTGGTGACGCTGGCGGCGGCCACCGGATCGCTGCTCGCCGGGCTGCTCTGGTACGGCGTCGACCTCGCCCCGGCCGCGCCGACGCTCGGCTGGCTCGCGGGGGCGGCCTTCACCAGCGGCGTGGTGGGCTGGCTGCTCGTCGCGGTGCACTCCCCCGGGCTGCCGAGCCACATCGGGGCGATCCTGCTCCTGCTGACCCCGGTCGCCGCGCTCGCGCTCAGCGCCGCCGCGCTCGGCGAGCGCCCCGGCCCGCTCCAGATCGCGGGCTGCGCGGTGCTGCTCGCGGGAGCGTACGGGGCCACGGCGGGGGCGCGGGGCGCGGGCGCGCGGCCGGGGGCGCACCCCGGCCGTGAACGGCCCTGACCTGCGGGTTCCTCCGCTCCGGAGGCCGTTGTCAGTGGGCTGCTGTAGCTTCCCCGTACTGGTATTTCCGCGCCGGCGGGCGAAGGCACAGGGGTGGGTCGGAATGAGCAGGACTGTAGGGGCGACGACGGAGCTGGACGCGAGCCTGGAGAAGCACCGCGTCGAGCTGACGGGGTACTGCTACCGCATGCTGGGCTCGGCGTTCGAGGCCGAGGACGCGGTGCAGGACACGATGGTCCGCGCCTGGCGGAGCTACGACAAGTTCGAGGGCCGCTCCAGCCTGCGCTCCTGGCTCTACCGCATCGCGACCAACGTCTGCCTGGACATGCTGAACGCGGGCAACCGCCGCGCCCGCCCCATGGACCTCACGGCCGCCACGCCCCTGGCCCAGGCGGCCCTCAACCCCCGCGAGGACCACGTCTGGCTGGAGCCGGTCCCGGACGCGCGCGTGCTGCCCTCCGTCAGCGACCCCGCCGAGGCCGCCGTCGCCAAGGAGTCGGTGCGGCTCGCCTTCGTCGCCGCCCTCCAGGACCTGCCCGCCAAGCAGCGCGCGGTGCTCATCCTGCGGGAGGTCCTGGCGTGGAAGGCCAGCGAGGTCGCCGAGCTGCTCGGCACCACGGTCGCCTCGGTCAACAGCGCCCTCCAGCGCGCCCGCGCCACCCTCGCCGAGCGCCCCGCCGACGACACGGCGACGTCCGACCCGCTGGACGAGGACCAGCTCAAGCTCCTCGACCGCTATGTGAAGGCCTTCGAGGGGTATGACATGGCGGCGCTCACCGCCCTGCTGCACGAGGACGCCGTCATGACGATGCCGCCGTTCGACCTGTGGCTGAGCGGTCCCGGCGACATCACGGGCTTCATGGCGACCTTCGGCGCGCCCTGCGCGGGCTCCCGCCTGCTCCCGGTGGCCGCCAACGGCACGCCCGCGTTCGCCCAGTACAAGCCCGACCCGGAGAACGGCGGCTTCATGCCGTGGGCGATCCAGGTCATCGAGATCTCGGGGGGCGCGTCGCCGGATTCCACTGCTTCCTCGACACCCAGCGGTGGTTCCCGCTCTTCGGGGTCCCCCTCCACCTCGACGCATAGCTCCGCGAGGCCCACCAGGCGGAGCAGGGCCCACAGGGCCGGGGTGGGGGCGCGCAGGCGCAGCCCCACACCCGCCCTGCGGGCCGCCAGGCGCAGCCGGGCGACCGCGTCGACCGTCGCCAGGTCCGCCGTGGTGACCGCGCGCAGGTCGCACACGACCTCCGGGGGCCCGTGCCCGGCGAGGCGGTGCAACTGCGCGCACAGCGCCGGGACGTCGTCCTTGCGGACGGGGCCGGTGAGGACCATCAGGTTCGTTGAGGATGCCACGTATGAGGGACCGCGCGACCCGCCGGAACTCATCGGTGGGCCGATCCAGCCCGTCCGGCGTTTGAGGACGAGCCGCGAAGCGGCGATAAGAGCGGGGTGCCAGGGGCGCAGCCCCTGGTTTCGGGAAAGGGGCGCCCGCGCGCGGAGCGCGCTCATGGATACAGCGGGGCGCCCCGCGAGGGCTAGCTCACCCGCTCCAGGACGATCGGCCCCGCCGTGAACTCCGTGCCCTGGGGGGCGATGTCGTACGCCCCCTCCAGCGCCTGGAGCGCGTACTCGAAGCGCTCAGGGGTGTCCGTGTGGAGGGTGAGCAGCGGCTGCCCGGCGGTCACGTCGGCCCCCGGCTTGGCGTGCAGTTCGACGCCCGCCCCGGCCTGCACCGGGTCCTCCTTGCGGGCGCGGCCCGCGCCCAGGCGCCACGCGGCGACCCCGACGTCGTACGCGTCGAGACGGGTGAGGACACCGGAGGCGGGGGCGGTCACGACGTGGGTCTCGCGGGCCACGGGCAGGGCCGCGTCCGGGTCGCCGCCCTGCGCGGCGATCATCCGGCGCCAGACGTCCATCGCGGAGCCGTCGGCGAGGGCCTTCGCCGGGTCGGCGTCCGGCAGGCCCGCCGCGTCCAGCATCTCGCGGGCCAGGGCGAGGGTCAGCTCGACGACGTCGGCCGGGCCGCCGCCCGCAAGGACCTCGACGGACTCGCGGACTTCGAGGGCGTTGCCCGCGGTCAGGCCGAGCGGCGTGGCCATGTCGGTGAGGAGGGCGACCGTGCGGACGCCGTGGTCGGTGCCCAACCCGACCATCGTGGAGGCCAGTTCGCGGGCGTCGTCGAGCGTCTTCATGAAGGCGCCGGTGCCGACCTTCACGTCCAGGACCAGGGAGCCCGTACCCTCCGCGATCTTCTTGGACATGATGGAGGAGGCGATCAGCGGGATGGCCTCCACGGTGCCGGTCACATCGCGCAGCGCGTAGAGCTTCTTGTCGGCGGGGGCCAGGCCGTCGCCCGCCGCGCAGATGACGGAGCCCACGCCGTCGAGGACGCTCAGCATCTCCTCGTTGGAGAGCAGGGCGCGCCAGCCGGGGATGGCCTCCAGCTTGTCGAGGGTGCCGCCGGTGTGGCCGAGGCCGCGCCCGGAGAGCTGCGGGACGGCGGCGCCGCACGCGGCGACCAGCGGGGCCAGCGGCAGCGTGACCTTGTCGCCGACGCCGCCGGTGGAGTGCTTGTCGGCGGTGGGCCGGGAGAGGGAGGAGAAGTCCATGCGCTCACCGGAGGCGATCATCGCGGCGGTCCAGCGGGCGATCTCCCGGCGGTTCATGCCGTTCAGGAGGATCGCCATGGCCAGGGCCGACATCTGCTCGTCGGCGACGGCGCCGCGCGTGTACGCGTCGATGACCCAGTCGATCTGCGCGTCGCTCAGTTCGCCCCGGTCCCGCTTCGTACGGATGACGGAGATGACGTCCATGGCACTTCCCTTCCGGCTGTTCGGCGTACGTCCGTGCGGTGCCGTACGCGCTCGCGACTCTACGCGCATAGAGACCGGAGCTGAAGAAGGCCCCCACCGTCGGCGGGGGCCCTGCTCAGTTCAGGTTCTCCGGGCCGAACGCGTCCGGAAGCAGCTCCCCCAGCGTCCGCACCCCGGACGCCGTCTCCAGGAGCAGCTCCGCGCCGCCGAACTCGTACAGGAGCTGGCGGCAGCGCCCGCACGGCATCAGGACCTCGCCCTCGCCGTCCACGCACGTGAAGTGCGTGAGACGGCCGCCGCCGGTGAGCTGGAGCTGCGAGACCAGGCCGCACTCGGCGCACAGGCCGAGGCCGTAGCTCGCGTTCTCCACGTTGCAGCCGGAGACCGTGCGGCCGTCGTCGACGAGGGCCGCCGCGCCGACCGGGAAGCCCGAGTAGGGCGCGTACGCGCGGGACATGGCCGCGCGCGCGGCGGCCCGCAGGGCCTCCCAGTCGACAGCGGTGGTCACTTGCCTTGTCCCTTCCGGTACGGCATGCCGTCCGCCTTCGGCATCCGAAGGCGCTGGGCTGACAGGGAGAGGACGAGCAGCGTCACCACGTACGGAGTGGCCGTGACGACCTGGTTCGGGACCTCGTCGGTGAGGCCGTACCAGGCGAACATCAGCGCCGAGACCGCCGCGGTGATCGCCGCGGGGACATAGCGCTTGCGCCACACCAGGTAGATCGCACCGATGACCAGAAGGATGGCGATCAGGAGCAGCAGGGCGTGGACATTCGTGCCGCCGCCCCGCAGCTTCAGGCTGTCGGTGTAACCGAACAGGCCCGCGCCGAGGGCGAGGCCGCCCGGCATCCAGTTGCCGAAGATCATCGCGGCGAGGCCGATGTAGCCGCGCCCGCCGGTCTGGCCCTCCAGGTAGATGTTGGAGGCGACCAGGGACAGGAACGCGCCGCCGAGCCCGGCGAGGCCGCCGGAGATCACGACCGCCAGGTACTTGTACTTGTAGACGTTGACGCCGAGCGACTCGGCCGCGACCGGGTTCTCGCCGCAGGAGCGAAGCCGCAGGCCGAAGGAGGTGCGCCACAGCACGAACCAGCTCAGCGGCACCATCGCCACGGCGATCACGGTCAGCGGGGAGACGTCGGTGAGCAGCCCGCCGAGCAGGCCCGCCACGTCGGAGACCAGGAACCAGTGCTTCTGGTTGAGGTCCGTCAGCCAGTCCGAGAGGCCGGGGACGGAGAACTTGCCCAGGGACTCCACGCCCGGCGACTGCTTGGACGTGCCGCCCTCCTCGCCCTCGAAGGCGAAGGTGGACAGGTAGCGGGTGGTGCCGAGGGCGAGGATGTTCAGGGCCACGCCGGACACGATGTGGTTGACGTTGAACGTGACGGTGACGATCGCGTGCAGCAGGCCGCCGATCGCGCCGCCGAGGACGCCGAAGACGACGCCGGTCCAGGGGCCCCACTGGTAGCCCGCCCAGGCGCCGAACCAGGTGCCGAGGATCAGCATGCCCTCGAGGCCGATGTTGACCACGCCCGCGCGCTCGGCCCACAGGCCGCCGAGACCGGCGAGGCCGATCGGCACGGCCAGGCGCAGGGCGCTGGACATCTGGCCGGTGGAGGTGATGCCGTCCGCGTCGGTGACCATGCGGACGACCGACGTCAGGACGAGGACGCCCGCGATGATCAGGAGCAGGACGGGCAGCGAGATCCGGCGGCTGCCCGGGGTGGGCTTCGCGGGCGCTGCCTTGGTGACGGTCGCCGTGCTCATCGGGCGGCCACCTCCTTCACGGAGTCGTTGGTGCCGTTGTGCTGAGCGCGGGCGGCCGCGGCGAGTTCCTCACCGACGCGCTGCTGCTGGCGCTTGAGGCCCCAGCGGCGCACGGCCTCGTAGCTGACCACGACCGCGATCACGATCAGGCCCTGCATGATGACCGCGATCTCCTTGTCGTACCCCTCGTAGTCCAGGGCCTGCGAGGCCTTGGCGAGGAAGGCCCACAGCAGCGAGGCGAGGGCGATGCCGACGGGGTTGTTGCGGCCGAGCAGGGCGATGCCGATGCCGGTGAAGCCGAGTCCGGTGGGGAAGCTCAGGCTGTAGGTGTGGACGTCGCCGAGCAGGATCGGCATGCCCGCGAGACCGGCGACGGCACCGGAGAGCACCATCGCGGTGAGCATCATGCGCTTGGCGTTGACGCCGGACGCGGCGGCGGCGGACTGCGAGGCGCCGGTGGCGCGCAGGTCGAAGCCGAAGCGGGTGCGGTTGAGGACCAGCCAGTACAGGACGCCCGCGACGACGGCGAGGATCACGAAGCCGTAGATCTCGCCGGAGGCGCCCATGTCGATGCCGGGGAACCAGCCCGACTTGTGCATCACGCCGGTGGTCTGGTTGTTGCCGACCGGGACGCCGAAGTTCTCGTCCAGGGTGAGCCAGGCGATCAGGCTCGTCGCGATCGCGTTGAGCATGATCGTGGCGACCACCTCGCTGACGCCGCGGGTGGTCTTCAGCACGCCCGCGATGCCCGCCCAGAACGCGCCGGTGAGCATGGCGACCAGGATCAGCAGCGGCAGCTGGAGCCCGGACGGCAGCGACACGTGCGCGCCGACGACGGCGGTGACCATCGCGGCGAGCCGGTACTGGCCGTCGACGCCGATGTTGAACAGGTTCATCCGGAAGCCGATGGCCACCGCGAGCGCGGCCAGGTAGTACATCCCGGCCTCGTTGATGATCAGGACCTGGACGTCGGAGTACGTGGCCTGCTCGAACATCAGGGTGTACGGCTCGATCGGGCTCTTGCCCGAGGCGAGCAGGACGACCGAGGTGAGCACCATGGCCGCAACGAGCGCGATGACCGGTCCGGCCAGCGCGAGGAGCAGGCGCTCCTTGTCGAACTTCTTCATCGGGCCTCGTCCTCCGGACCGGCTTCTTCTGTTACGTCTTCGGGGGCCACGGTGTCGCCGGGCTCCCGGGGCGGCTGAGCCTGCTCCAGGTGCCCCGACGCCGCGCCCGTCATGGCCGAGCCCAGCTTCTCCGGCGTGATCGACGCCGGGTCGGCGTCCGCGACGAGCTTGCCGCGGTAGATCACCCGCAGGGTGTCGGAGAGCCCGATCAGCTCGTCCAGGTCGGCGGAGATGAGCAGCACGGCCAGGCCCTCGCGGCGGGCCTCGCGGATCTGGTCCCAGATCTGCGCCTGCGCGCCGACGTCCACGCCCCGGGTGGGGTGCGCGGCGATCAGGAAGCGCGGCTTGTGGCTCATCTCGCGGCCGACAATCAGCTTCTGCTGGTTGCCGCCGGACAGCGAGGCCGCAGTGACGTCGATGCCGGGCGTGCGGACGTCGTACTCCTCGACGATGCGCCGGGTGTCGGCCTGCGCGCCCTTGGTGTCGAGCCAGAAGCCGCGCTTGCCGCGGACGTTGGGCTTCTCGGTGACGTGGCCGAGGATGCGGTTCTCCCAGAGCGGGGACTCCAGGAGCAGGCCGTGGCGGTGGCGGTCCTCGGGGATGTAGCCGACGCCCTCCTCGCGGCGCCTGCGGGTCTCCCAGGCGGTGATGTCCTCACCGGCGAGCCGGATGGTGCCGGAGTCGGCGTGCCTCAGGCCGATGAGGGCGTCGATCAGCTCGGTCTGGCCGTTGCCCTCGACGCCCGCGAGACCGAGCACCTCGCCCTCGTGGATGGTGAAGGAGATGTCGTCGAGCAGCGCCCGGTCCGAGCCGTCGGCGAGCAGCCTGAGGCTCTCGACCTCGATCATCGGCCGGTCGGTGACGGTCGACTCGGCGGTCTCCGGGGTCGGCAGTTCGCTGCCGACCATCAGCTCGGCGAGCTGGCGCGGGGTGGTCTCGGACGGCACGGCGGTGCCCACCGTCGTACCGCGCCGGATGACGGTGATGTCGTCGGCGACGGACAGGACCTCGCCGAGCTTGTGCGAGATGAAGATGACGGACAGGCCCTCGGACTTCAGCTCGCGCAGGTTGTCGAAGAGCGCGTCGACCTCCTGCGGCACGAGGACCGCGGTCGGCTCGTCGAGGATCAGGGTGGTGGCGCCGCGGTAGAGCACCTTGAGGATCTCCACGCGCTGGCGGTCGGCGACGCCGAGGTCCTCGACGTACGCGTCGGGGCGCACCCCGAGGCCGTACCGCTCGGAGATCTCCAGGACCCTGCGGCGGGCCCGGGAGCCGATCCCGTACAGCTTCTCGCTGCCCAGGACGATGTTCTCCAGGACGGTGAGCTGGTCGGCGAGCATGAAGTGCTGGTGCACCATGCCGATGCCGCGCGCGATGGCGTCGGCGGGGCTGTGGAAGGCGACCTGCTGGCCGTCGACGGCGATGGTGCCCTCGTCCGGCTTCTGCATGCCGTAGAGGATCTTCATCAGGGTCGACTTGCCCGCGCCGTTCTCGCCGACGAGGGCGTGCACGGTGCCCTTGCGGACGCTCAGGTGGATGTCGTGGTTGGCCACGACGCCCGGGAACCGCTTGGTGATGCCGGTCAGTTCCACCGCGCAGGCGGTGGTGGCGGTGGGCGGAGGGGTGGTGGACGCGTCGATGGCGCACTCTCCTTGGGGACTTACGACCTGTCGCACCCCAGGTCGATAAGGAAAGGGGCCTGCGCCGCGCACGCGGTGGTGCCCCTGCTTCACGCCTCTGGCGCCACCGCGCCCGCCGACTGACCGGCGGGGCGCGGTGGTGGAGGCCTTGGCCGCGCGAACGGGGTGTGAGCTGGCCGTCCGGCCGTCGTCCCCACACCCCGTCCCGCGGCGATCACGTCGCCGCTACAGCGCCGTCTTGACCTTGATCTTGCCGCTGGTGATGCCCTGCTCGGCCTTCTTCAGGGCGGCCTGAAGGTCCTTCATCTTGGTGAACTCCGGGTTGGAGTCGGCGAGTCCGACGCCGCCGGACTTCAGGTCGGCGCGCACGACACCGCCCTCGGCCTTGCCATCCTGAACCGACTTCACCAGGTTGTACACCGCGCCGGAGACGTCCTTCGTGGCGGACGTCAGGATGTACTTCTTGTACTTGTCGAGCGCCTTCTGCTGGTACTGGTCGGAGTCGACGCCGATCGCCCAGACCTTCTTGGCGGCGGCGGCCTCGATCACGCCCTGACCGGAGAGACCGGCGGCGTGGTAGACCACGTCGGCGCCGTCCTCGATCTGGCCGCTGGCGGCCTCCTTGCCCTTGTCCGGGCTGGAGAAGCCGCCGTCCTCGGCCTTCTCGGTGAGGAACTGGCGCTTGATCTTCACCGACTTGTCGGTGGCCTGCACGCCCTGGACGAAGCCCGCCTCGAACTTGCGGATCAGCGGGTTGTCGACGCCGCCGACGAAGCCGACGGTCTTGGACTTGGTGGCCTTGGCGGCCGCGACGCCCGCCAGGTAGGAGGACTGCTCCTCGTTGAAGACCAGGTCCGCGACGTTCTTGGCGTCGATGGTGGCGTCGTCGACGATGCCGAAGGTGGTGTCGGGGTGCTTGGCCGCGACCTCCTTGACGGCGGGCGCGTAGGCGAAGCCGACGCCGATGACCGGGTTGTAGCCCTGCTTGGCCAGCTCGGTGAGGCGCTGGATCTTGTCGGCGTCGGACTCGCCGTCGGTGGGCTCGACGGCCTTCTTGCCGATGCCGAACTCCTTGGCCGAGCGGTTCATGCCGTCCGTCGCGGCGTCGTTGAAGGACTGGTCGCCCGCGCCGCCGATGTCGTACGCGATCGCGACGCCCTTCTTCTTGCCGCCGTCCTCGCTCTTGGCGGCGTCGCTGGAGGTGCCGCCGCAGGCGGTGGCGGTGACGGCGAGGGCGGCGGTCGCGGCGGACGCGAGCGCGATTCGGGACACCCGGCGCATAGGGACGAACTCCTTAGACAAGGACCTGGCGCGTACGCGGGCACGGTCGCCGCGGGTGCGCGGCTTGGCGTGCGTGCGCGGCGAAGACGTACGGGGGCGTACGCGAGGACGTACGTGAGGTGCGCCTCACCCGGCGCGATTTCGCCGCAGCGTAACGCGCGTAGACCTGACATAAGAACCCTTCTGTCCGCTCCGTTATCGAGCTGTGGCCCCCGGGCGACGGGGGGATGACGGCCGGGTGATCACGCCGTCAGGGGCCCCACCTGGGGCGGATCGTCCGGGGGCCAACGGGTTATACGTACGACGCGTGAACGCGGTGTGAAGCGGGTGGCGCGGGAGTTATACGTACGACGTGAACCTCCCCACGGTGGGGTGGCTTTGGGCCCCGGAGTGATCACCGGCGCCTGGGCGGGCGGGGGCGGGCGGGGGCCTCTGCGGGTGTTGGGCGGGGGCCTCTGCGAGGGCCGGGCGGGGGCCGCGCGGAGGCCGCTGCGAGGGCCGCGCGGAGGCTGGAAATCGCCCCTCGGGCTCGCCCCCGGCCTCCGGGCGGGCCGCTCCCCTACGGCTTGGTGCTGACCTTGACCCTGCCGCTGATGATGTCCTCCTTGGCCTTCTCGACCGCGGCGACGATGTCCTTGTTGTTCCGGTACGCGGGGTTGGAGTCCGAGAACCCCACCCGCCCCGACCGCAGGTCGTACCGCTGGGTGCCGGACATGGGCTTGCCCCGTACGACCGACTTCGTCAGGTCGTACACCGCGCCGCCGACGTCCTTGAAGGCGGAGCCGAGGATGTACTTCCGGTACTTGGCCAGGGCCTTCTGCCGGTACTGGTCGGAGTCGACGCCGATCGCCCACTTCTTCTGGGAGCCCGCCTCCTGGATCACGCCCTGCCCGGAGAGCCCGGCGGCGTGGTAGAGGACGTCCGCCCCGGCTTCGAGCTGGCCGCTCGCGGCGTCCTGGCCCTTGTCGGGGCTGGCGAAGCCGCCCTCCTCGGGCTTCTCGGTCAGATAGCGCTTCTCGATCCTGATCTTCGGGTCGACCGACTTCACGCCCTGGACGAACCCGGCCTCGAACTTGTGGATGATCGGGATGTCGACGCCGCCGATGAAGCCGACGTGCCGGGCCTTGGTGGCCTTCGCCGCAGCGACCCCGGCGAGGTAGGAGCCCTGTTCCTCGTGGAAGACGAGGTCGGCGACGTTGTCGGCCTGGACGGTGTTGTCGTCGACGACGCCGAAGGTGGTCTTCGGGAACTTCTTGGCGACCTCCTGGACGGCGGGGGCGTAGATGAAGCCGACGCCGATGACCGGGTCGTAGCCCTGCCGGGCGAGCTGCTCGATGCGCTGGACCTTGTCGGCACTGGACTCGCCGTCGCCCGGCTCCATGTCGACGCCGCCGATCTTGAAGTCCTTGCGGGCCCGCTCGTAGCCGCTGTGCGCGGCGTCGTTGAAGGACTGGTCGCCCTGGCCTCCGATGTCGTACGCGAGGCCGATGCCCTTGCCGTGGTAGCCGCCCTTGTCGCGGCCGCCGCTGTCGTCGTCCTTGGCGGCGTCGCTGCTGGTCTCACCGCAGGCGGTGGCCACCAGGGCGAGGGCGGCCACCGCGAGGCACACGCGGGTCACGCGCTTGCGCGGACGGACGGGACGGGACTGCCGCGACGGACGGACGGGACGGGACTGCTGCGGAGGTACGGGACGTGGTTGCTGCGGACGTACTGGAAGCACTGGACGCACCCCTTACGTTCCCCGACGCGCCCCTGACGGGCGCGGATTCCGCGCCGCTGTGGGCGCCGATCCGGCGCACCCTAACGCGCGTAGAAAGGGAGGGGAAAGGGAGGGGAACGCGTCCGGAGACGGCCGTTACCGATTCGTGGCGGCGTCCAGGAGCGCGGCGGCCGTGAACAGCTCCACGCCCACCGTGATCGCGTGCTCGTCGGCGTCGAAGTCCCCCTGGTGGAGGTCGCGGACCGTGCGCTCGCCGGGCGAGCGGACGCCGAGCCGGGCCATGGCGCCCGGCACGTGCTCCAGGTACCAGGAGAAGTCCTCGCCGCCGAGGCTCTGCTCGGTGCCCTCGACGGCGTCGGGGCCGCGGCGGGCGGCCATGGAGTCGCGCAGCAGCTCCGTCACGTCCGGGTCGTTGACGACCGGCGGCACGCCCCGGACGTAGTTGATCTCCAGCTTGGCGCGGTACAGGTCGGCGACCTCCTGGAGCGCGGCGTGCACGAGGTCGGGGGCCCGGCGCCAGGTGTCGATGTCGAGGCAGCGGATGGTGCCGGACAGCTCGGCGTGCTGCGGGATCACGTTGCAGGCGTGGCCCGCGTCGACGCGGCCCCAGGTCAGGGCGAGGCCCGAGCGGGCGTCGACGCGGCGGGCGACGAGCGCGGGCACCTCCGTGACGACCTTCGCGGCGGCCGTGACGAGGTCGACGGTCAGGTGCGGGCGGGCCGTGTGGCCGCCCGGGCCGTCCAGGAAGACCTCAAGGCGGTCGCAGGCGGAGGTGATGGGGCCCTGCCGCAGGCCGATGCGCCCGGCGTCGACGCGCGGGTCGCAGTGGACGGCGATGATCCGGCCCACCCCGTCGAGGACGCCGAAGTCCACGGCGTCGGTGGCGCCGCCGGGCAGCACCTCCTCGGCGGGCTGGAAGACGAGCCGCACCGGCTGCGGCAGTTGACCGCGTTCCGCCAGGTCGGCGAGGACGAGCCCGGCGCCGAGGACGACGGTGGTGTGCACGTCGTGGCCGCAGGCGTGGGCGCGGTCCGGGACGGTGGAACGGTACGGCACGTTCCGCTTGGTGTCCGGGATGGGCAGGGCGTCGATGTCCGCGCGCAGCGCGAGGATGGGCCGTCCGCGCAGGTCGGGGGTGCCGCCGATGTCGCAGACGAGTCCGGTGCCGCCGCCGAGTACGCGGGGCGCGAGTCCGGCCCGCTCCAGGCGGGCCTTGATCGCCGACGTCGTACGGAACTCCTGGTTGCCGAGCTCCGGGTGCATGTGCAAGTCGCGGCGGAACGCGACGAGTTCGACGCGGAGGGCCTCCGGCAGGGTGCCGGGCAGGTCGGGGCGCGCGCCGGTCGGCTCGGCGGCGCCCGTTGGTTCTCCGGGTGGCGTGGCCCCGGCGCCTTCGGACGTGCCTTCGGATGCGGACTCGCGGGACATCAATTGCTTCACCCTGTGAAGGGTAAGACGACCAACCGGTCAACTAAGCCTCGATCAACAAAAGTTCAGCCAGATTGAGGTAAGAAAAGTGGCCCCCGAGCGCATGTCCGCTTCATCCGGAGGGTAGGAAGAATAGTTACCTCCTCTTTGCGGAGAGCGATCACCGCAGGTCAGCTGCCTCAAACCAGCGATGCAGGGTCATCCTTGAGGCGGAGGAGGGGGGCGAGTCCCGCCAAGCGGCTGACGGGCAGGGGGCGGGGCTGTGGCGGGGTGGGGTGGGTGTGCCGGGGTGCCGGGGCACTCGGGCCGTTGGGGGGACCAGGGGCGCTGGGGGCGCTGGCTTGGCGGGGTGTGGCGCGGCTTGGGGCGGCCCGCCTTGGCGCGCGGGTGGGCCTGCGGGCGCGTCGCCGCTGTCCGGGCCGGGACACAACAGCACATGACTCCCGGACGCGACCGGGTCGGCGCACGGCGGCGCGGCCCGCAGGTGGTCGGCACCGGCCAGGGGGGCGGGCGCGGTGCCTGCGCCCGATTCTCGAGGGCGCCGCTCAACGAATGATCAACAACGGTTGAACGGTCCGCCGCTGGCGCTCGGCGCGGCGCCTGCCACCGCCGAAGCCGTGCGGCGCACACCGATCCGTGCGCCCCGCTCCACATCCGCCCCCACCGAATCCACGGGGCCCGCACCAATCCGCGCGCCGCTCCCGGCCGAACGTAAGGGTGTGCGGCTCCGTCCCGGGCTCCGCGGACTGTCCCTGGCCGGGGAGTCACGAGCCGCGCGCCAGCACCCGGCATGCTCCCCGCGACGACCGGGTGCCGGGTGGTCCGCCGCGTCGCGGCCGGTTGTCCCACCGGAGCGGCGGACGGTGCGGGCCGGTGACCTTCCCACCGGCCCGCACGCCCGCCGCGCATGCCCCGCGCACGCCCCACCCACACGCCCCGCCACACCTCCCGCCCGCACACCACACCCGCCCCACCCGCGAACCGCCCCCGCACGCCCGGCCCACGACAGCACCCCACCCCCCATTCGCCGCTTTTATCCCCCGCGTTGACAACGCCTCGCGCGCCATGAATTCATGCCCGTTCTTCGGACCGGGAGATCTGGGTTGAAAATCGCATTCCTGATTCACAACGCGTACGGGATCGGCGGCACCATCCGCGCCACGGCGAACCTTTCCGGCGCGCTCGCCGCCGCCCGTCACGAGGTCGAGGTCGTCAGCGTGCACCGGGTGGCGGAGGAACCGGAATTACCCTTCGACCCGCGCGTACGGTTACACGCGCTGATCGACATGCGCGAGGACAGCCCGTCGTACGAGGGCGAGCACGCGTTGACGCGCCGCCCGAACAGCATGTTCCCCGAGAAGGGCGTGGACTTCGGCCGACTGCGCTTCACCGCGCTGCACGACCGGCGCATCGCCGCGTACCTGAAGGCGACGGACGCCGACGCGGTCATCGCGACGCGCCCCATACTCAACGGATATCTGGCGCGCTACGGGCGCCCGATGCGCGAGCGCGGCGGATATCTCCGCATAGGCCAGGAACACCTTTCTCTGAACGCCCACAGCGAGCAGCTGCGCCGCGACCAGAATTCCGCGACGGCGCGGGGACTGGACGCCTTCGTGACGGTCTCCGAGGCGGACGCGGCGGCGTACCGCGCGGCGCTTCCCGGCGTCGGGGCCAGAATCCTGTGCGTACCGAACGGCGTCAGCGCGCCCGCGGTCGCGCCGTCGCGCCTCGACTCCCGTGTGATCGTGGCGGCGGGCCGCCTGGTGGCGGTGAAGCGGTACGACCGGCTGGTCTCCGCGTTCGCGAAGGTCGCCGCCGAGTACCCCGACTGGACGCTGCGGATCTACGGCCGCGGTCCCGACCGCGCCCGGCTGCGCCGCCTCATCGACGAACTCGGGCTCTACGACCGGGCGTTCCTCATGGGGCCGGTGTCGCCGGTCGAGACGGAGTGGGCGAAGGGGGCGGTCGCGGCGGTCTCCTCCGACATGGAGTCGTTCGGAATGACGATCGTCGAGGCCATGCACTGCGGTGTCCCCGTCGTCGCGACGGACTGCCCCCACGGCCCGGCGGAGATCATCACGCACGGCGAGGACGGTCTGCTCGTACCGCTGGCGGGCGAGGTGGACGCGTACGCGGACGCGCTGAAGGCGCTCATCGGGGACGGTGGTCTGCGCGCCCGACTGGGCGCGGCGGCCCGCGCGAAGGCGGCGACGTACGCCCCCTCGGTGATCGCGCGCCGCTATGAGCAGTTGTTCGAGTCCCTGCTGCGCACGTCTCCGGCCCGGCCGCGCCTGAGTACGCGGCTCCGCCGGGCCGTGACCGGCGGCCCGTACCGCGCCACGCCCGCGCCCGTGCCGGAGCGGGCCACCGCGCTCCCCACGGCCGCCACCGCCGCTACCGCCGCTACCGCCTCCGCCCGCGTCACCGCCGACGGGAGCCTGGCCGTCGTCCTCGCCCACCGCACGCTCCCGCGGGGCCCCCTCGACCTGCTCCTGCGCAAGCGGAAGGACCCCGAGCGGCGCGAGGTGCGGCTGCCGGTGCCGCCGCCGGTGCCGGTGGCGCCGCGTGTGGTGGAAACGGTCGCCACCGTGCGCCGCGCGGCCCACGTCCTCACCGAGGGCCGCTGGGACTGCTATGTCACGCCCAGCGACCACGTCACGCCCAGCGACAAGCCCGCCGACCGTCACCGCCTGCGCGCCCATCTCGTCGAGACCGCGGCCCTGCTGACCCTCCCACCGGTCATCGCCGCCGACGGGTCCGTCTCCTCCTGGATCCCGTACACCACAGCGGACGGCTACCTGGCGCTGCGCACCTGGCTGCGGCCCGCGCACGCGGAGGTGGAACGGGTGCTGGTCACCGAGGAGGGCCTGACGGTGACGGGGCTGCTCCTGGGCGCCGCGGAACTCCCCCCGACCGGCGCGACGGCAACGGCCACGCGCCGCACACCGGCGCCGCCGATCCCCGGCGGCCCCACACCCCCACTCGCACCGGACATCACCGTCCCGCTCCACCCCCTCCCCTCACCGCCCCCCCACCCCCCGCTTCCAGTTCACGCTCCCCTACGCCGAGGCCCACACCCACCACGGCACGGCGGACCACACCATCTGGGACCTCCACGTCCAGACCCCCACGACCCGCGTCCCCCTGGGCCGCATCACCGGCGACATCCCCGACCGCAAAAAGCCCAACCCCTACCCCCCGGTGCACCTCCCCCACCCCCACACCGGCCCCACCCGCCTCAGGCCCTACTACACAACAACGAACGCCCTATCCCTCAGCGCCCGCCACGTCCCACCACCTGCATGACAGCTCCCCTCTTCCCCGCCCCGCCCGCCCCTCTGCCCTCGCACCATGAGCGGACGCGTCCCGCACACCGTGCCTCTCCTGGCACCGAGTTGTACGACGGCGCTGCTGACCACGGCCGCAGCGGTGGCGCCACGGCCGCGTCTTCCGCCTCTGAGGACAAGGCAGGCCTTTGAAGCGCGGGCCCACGGGGTCTACGGGGTCTACGGGGATGTCGTCAACGGAACACCTCCGCCCAGCCCCATCCCTCGTCCCTCGCCCTGCTCAGAAAAGCGGGGTTCTTGAGCGGCCATCAGGACTGTCACGCACGCACTACGTCTGGCAGACGAGAAGCGGGGTGGGGCCCAGTCGCGTGGCCGGGTGTGCGGCCCGACGGCGGTAAACCGCCACCGACCGCTCGACCAACGTCCAAACAGAGCGCGCCTCCGCCCCCGGAGCCATTATCGGCGAGTTCTCCATACGACATGTGGCCCGTCGAACTCGCCAGCACCAAGCGAGTGTTCGGGCTCTCGACGCACCGCAGAAAGGTGCCCGCACAGCACGAATCCCGATCCGCTCAGGTAGCGCAGTCCAAGTGAGATACCGCTCCCACCATTCTTCTCGGATGTCAGCGAAGGCCAACATCCGCATGCGCTCCGCTTCCTCGGCACAGCGGATCAACGACCTCTCGGTACCACACGACCAGTTGCATCGCCTGCACGCCTTCACAGAGCAAGTCGAGCGATGACTCCTCCGCGTCGGCCGGAGCGGCATGGATGAGAAGCTGGGAGTGCCCCTCATAGCGCCAAACCCTAAAAGTGCGTTCAGAGGAGAGCCATGCGGAAGGATCGGATTCATCATCGGAATGGATTGTCAACCGGCTCTCCCCTTCTGTACCAGTGATCCTGCCCCACACGTGTGGAGACTGGATCACCCGATAGAGTTCCCAGTTGGTCAACCCTTCGAATCCGCTCGGGTCAACCAACCTGCCGTCACGTGCTGACGCCACGGGGTCTGTGAACCCGTCCAGGTTGAACGAAATGCGAGTCTCTGATCTTGGCCCAAGGTACCTGTTCAGTTTCTTGCGCCAAGGGCCATTTCCAGGCCAGTCCGCCACCCTCAAAGAGGGCCGAGGTCTGCGGCAGTGCCGCGGGTAGTTCGCTGTAGGGCAGTTGCGCACCCGCACCGGTGAGGCCGACGGCAAGCGGGGCGGAGACAGGAACGGGCTGCGGCCCCGCAGGGCCGGAGACGTCCGCGCCTGGCTCAACCAGCTCCGCACCCAGTGCCAGCCGCGCAGGCGGCCTCGACACCCGGCGCAACCACCCCCGTTGTTGTGCGCTCGGCAGGTGCCGCGGAATGACCCTGTCACCGCTGACGCTGACCTGCGTGCACTCCGTCCTCGTGTCCGCGCTCGAGCACGCCGTCAGGGAGGACAAGATCCCGCGCAACGCCGCCCGCAACGTCCGCACCGGCACTCCGCGGCCCCGACGCTTCGAACCCCTCACAGCCGACGAAGCCCGCCAGCTCCTCACCACAGCCCAAGGCCACCGGCTGTACGCCCTGTTCGAACTCGCCCTCCACACCGGACTCCGCAAGGGCGAACTCCTCGGTCCACTGGGAAGGCCTCAACCTCGACACGGGCACCGCCGTCATCCGCCGAACCCTCCAGCGCACCAATGCGGGCGATCTCACCACGCTGCCCACCGAGACGCGAGCCTCCGAGCGCCGCATCGCCCTCCCCACCCGCTGCGTCCAATCGCTGAAGTTCCACCGTGAGCAGCAACAGCGCGAACGTGAGGCCGCAGACGCCGCGTGGCAGCACAGCGGCACGTGTTCACCACTGCGCAAGGCCGACCGATCGACCCGACCAACCTCACCCGCGCCTTCACCACACTCCTCCGCAGTGCTGGTCTCCGCCGCATCCGCTTTCACGACCTCCGCCACTCCACCACAACCCTGCTCCTGAAGCAGGGAGTCGAACTCGTCGTGATCAAAGAACTCCTCGGCCACGCCCACATCGGCGTCACCGCCACCGTCTACGCCCACGTCAGGCTCCGCCCCCAGCGAGACGCCATCGACACCCTCGGCACCGTGCTCGTCAGCCGGGAGGCCGACGAGACGGCACGCTCCGACGGCGACGAACCGCCAATCTGTGCCGCCCGCGCCCACTGACGTTGCCGTCAACTACTGCCGTAAAGACCCACTGAAGGCCCACCAGGAATCGCCCGGCGGGCCTTCAAATTTGCACTCCCGATTTCCAGAAACCGAGCGCTTCTACCTGAGCTTCACGTCTACGCCGAATTCCCTCAGAACGTCCATGACGGACGCCGACAGCGAGGCACCCATCCTTTCCTGCGCACCGGAAAAGTGTTCCCAGACCAACTCGAACGGAGCGCCAGCATTTCGGGACGACGCAAGACAATCAGCAAGCCCGTCGAGAGTGGATCCAAAATATCCACCGGGGCCATTAACCGATTCACCAAGTGCGCAGTAGAAGCTACTTTCACCGAGAATCTGCCTGCCATCGATTACACAGGTCTCTCCACCGCCGTATCTCTTAGCCGCATGACCAGTTTCGAACCAGGAGTTCTGAACCACATGGAGCCAGCTATCATGCGATTCGACGGGATACCTGGCCCATTCCCCATTCTCGAGGGGACTTCCCGAAGCCCAACGACGCCAGATCGCTCCCGCCGTGGCGTACGGGCAGGTATGGCCATAGAAGGTTGCAACGAAGCCGCCCCGCTCGGGTATTCCCTCCCCTTCGAACGTAGAGCGCAGCCCCACCCGCCCGATGTAATACGACCCGATCGCCTTGCCGAGCGAGTTGACCACGCGCAGCTCCACGTCGAACAGGTCCTTGCCGAGGCGGACCGGTTCTCGCGCCGACCCGTAGATCAAGATTTCCTCTGGTTGCGCGTGATCCGACTCCACAAAGAACCCGCCAATTTCGCGCGCCGCGATAATTACCGTTCCGGTCTCTTCTTCGACTAGGTGATAGAGGGGAATAATCGAACCGCTTTCACTCATCTCGCACCTTCCCGCTGCCGACCAGGCGAATTCTAGCGGAGAATCCGGAGAGGCTTGACGGTGACCTCTCCGGACTCTCCATTGTATTTACTCCTACCTACTACCACCCAGAGTCAGGGAAGTGAGGCGCACTGAAGGGCTTGATCGTCTTGTAGTGGTCGTTCGTCCATCCCATCACTACCCGACCATCGGGCAGGGTCTTCGCTAGAATCCGAGCGCTGTCCCCCTTAGATCCGGGAACTCGATACTCCAAGGCGCCGGCCCATCGCTTCTCGTGAGTCGCCCTGCCTTGGAATACCTTCTGCGCTCCCGTGGCAGGATCCGTCTGCGGAACGCCTCTCCCGGCCCTGATTTCGTCATACGCATTGACGAAGTGCCTCGACATCCCCTGCGGAAGCGGATCTGACAGCTTGCCATTAGGACAGCCATTGCTGTTGTGAATGAGCACCGGCGTCTGTCCCGCCAGCACATAGTACGTATGGACATCCGCGACCGTCAGGTTGTGAACGCCTGCCCGCTGGGTCCACCGCTCGACCGCCGTGATCTGGACGAGTGTTCCCGCGCTCGTGCGGAGCCACTGGCCCGGGTGAAGGTCCGTCGCGTCCAGCCACCGGTTCAGCTTCGGGACCCAGAAGGGGTGGCCGCCGGTCGCGGTGATGGAGGACGTCCTGGTGCCCTTGCCGCCGTCCACGTCGATCGTGACCTTGACCAGGTGCTTGGCGCCCTCGCCCTTGATCTCCGCCGTGACCGTCCTGATCCGCTTCTTACCGGTCTTCGGGTCCGTGGTCACGACCCTGTCGCCGACCTTGACGTCCTTGATGGCCTTCGTACGGCCGTCTGCCATCAGGACCTTCGTGTCCGGTGTGAAGCTGTTGGACAGGCACTCCCTCCTGGCGGCGTCCTCCAGTTCGTCGGCCTTCTTGTCGAGCTTGCGCCAGCGCTGGAAGCTGTCCTTGAGCTTGTCGATCAGCCCCACGGTGCGTTTCACCAGGACGGCGAGCTTCCGGGGATGCAGGGCGTACTTCTTGAGGAGTTTGGCGATCTTCGCCGGGCCCAGGTTGGTGAGCACGCCGATCGCGGTATTGCCGCAGCTGCCCAGGCTGCCCGTCGTGAAGCAGTCGAGGGCGTCGCTGATGCCCAGCTCCTCGCCGACGAGCTTGGCGAGCGCCTTGGCGGTCGACTTCGCCGTCGAGCTCTCGTGATTGGCCTGCGCCCGGGCGGACTCGGCCCTCTTCTCCGTGTCGGTCTTGCCGACCCCGTGGTACTCCTCGTACGCGTCCGTCGTCTTGACGTCGAAACCGCCCTTGTCGTTCTTCGCACACGACACGCCGATCAGGGCGCAGTCGATGGGGGCCTCGCCGGACGGGTCGGACTGGGTGACGGGGTTGTTGTTGGCGTAGGCGTAGCCGTTGATCTGCTGGGGATCGGTGAAGTCGATCAAGGGGTCGGCGGAGATGAAGCGGCCGTTCTCGGGCTCGTACTCGCGGGCACCGATGTTCGTCAGGCCCGTCGCGGCGTCGACCGGCTTGTTCAGGAAGCCCTTGTCGTCGACCCAGGAGCCGCCGCCGGGGGCGAGGTCGCGCCCGTTGCCGAAGGGGTCGAGGCGGCGGCGGGTCACCTGGCCGGAGGCCGCGTCCAGGGCGAGGGACATGGTGCCGTGGTGGTCGCCCGCCAGGAGTTGGACACCCTTCGCGGTGCGCAGGGCAACCGTCTGGCCCGCGAAGGTGTAGTAACGGGTCGCCTCGACCGCGCGCGAGGAGGTGTCGAGGGCCAGCTCCATGCCCGGCAGGTACAGCGTGTGCTTGCCCGGTGCCTTGCGGAGCAGCCGGGCGCCGGACGGGTCAGCGAGGTACGCCGTGTCCTGACCGCCGCCCTTCGAGGCCCTGGCCAGACCGCCCTCGACGTTCCACCTCAGGTCCGTCGTCGTGCCGTTGAGGACGCGGCGCTCGGTGTTGCCCGCCTGGTCGTACTCGTACGTGTCCTGGGACGTGACCGCCGGTCCCGCACCGCTGGCGGGGGTTTCCTGAACGACCTTGGTGAGTGTGTGCGGGCCGCCGTCGCCGGACGAGTCCTCGCCGTACGTGTAGGTGCGCGTGACGTCGGGCCTGCCACCCACCCCGTGCAGGGTCTGCTGACTGCGGTTGCCCGCGGTGTCGTAGGCGAAGTCCTGCCAGTAGGCGCCCGGGCCGCCGAGCGTCGCCCGCGTCGGGTCGGGGGCGCACGCCGCGTTCTGCTTGCTCGTGCCCGCCGCGCCGTCGGAGGAGAGGGCGGTCGCCCAGGCCGTCTTCAGGCGGCGCTGCCAGTCGTAGCGGAAGCACTGGACGTCGGCCTGGCCGTTCTTGGGGGTGTCGGCGATGGACGTGACGTTGCCGGACTCGTCGTAGGTGTAGTCGGCGTCGTACAGCAGGTCCGTGTCGGCGGTGTACACACTGGAGTTGGTGAGCCGGTCGGTGCCACGCTCGTACTCGTACGACAGCTGCGCCGTCCTGGTCCCGGACCCTCCGGTCGGTCCCAGCGTCAAGCGTTGGAGCTGGGAGGTGGGGGCGTACGCCGCCTGGGAGACGTAGGTGCCGGTGGGCTGGTCACCCAGGGTGGTGTTGAGGCGGGTGGGGCGCTGAAGGTCGTCGTAGACGTAGTCGAGGGTTTCGGCGGGCAGGCCGCCCGCCGCGGGCAGGCGTTGCGCGGCGACCGTACCGTCCGGGTTGTACGACGTGCCGAACTCGTAGGTTCCCTTCAGCTCGGGCTCGGCCGTGCCGCTGAGCGCCACCTGGGTCCTGAGCGGCTGGTACATCGCGTCGAGCTGGACATTGAGGGTCGCGGCCATCGGCTTGCCCTCGTCATACCGGTACGTGCCGTACAGCTGCCCCTTGGCGACCTTGTCGTAGCTGGTGACCGTGAGGCGGGTGCCGGTGTCCGGCTCGCCCTCCCAGGTGGACTCGGGCGGCCGAGCACGTCGTACTTCGTGGATGTCTTCTTGTCGCGCGCGTCCGTCGTCGCCGTGAGGTGGTCGAGGACGTCGTACGCGTACGTGGACCTGCCCGTGTCCGGGTCCCGCGACGCGACCTTGCGGCCTCGCTGGTCGTAGTCGTACGACCAGGTATTGCCCGCCGGGTCCTTGACCGCCCTCAGCTCACCGGCCGGGGTGTACGTGTACGTGGTCGCTTCGTAGTCGGCGGCCGGGCCCGTGGGCTGCGGCTTGTCGCCCTTGTAGCGGCGTATCTCCGTCGTGCGGTCGCGGCCGTCGGTGATGGTCGTGGTGGGCGGGGTGCCCGCGGGCGGGTCGACGTGGACCCGGTCACCGCCGTACGCGTACGTCGTGCGCCACTTCTCCACGTCGGCCGACTGGAAGATCTCCGCGGTCTTGCGTCCGGCGCCGTCGTACCGGGTGAGGGTCCGCCCGTCGATCTCGCCGGTGGGTACGAACACCGCGTCGCTCGGGGCGCCCCTGGCGTAGTAGTCGCTGTCCGTCTCGACGACGTTGCCGAGGCCGTCGTAGTGGGTCTCCGCGATGAGGCGGCCGCCCTCGGGGCCCTCCACCTGTTCCTGGCGGGGCCGCAGCATGCCGTCGTAGAGGGCGTACTCGGTGCCGTAGGTGTTGTCGTTCCCGATCCGCTCCGTCTTGACGGCGGTCGGCGCGCCCTTGCGGACGAGGTAGCCGTACTTGACCGACGGGGTGACGCCGGAGGACTTGGAGCGGTCGGGCAGCCAGACCGAGGTGAGGCGGCCGAGCGGGTCGTAGGCGAGGTCGGTGCGCTTGCCGTTCATGTCGATCTGCGCGGCCACGCTGCCCCAGGAGCGGACGTACTCCGTCGACATCTCCCAGCCGAGCGGGTTCGTCTCGGTGAGCTTGGTCGTCAGACCATCCGTCTCGGTGTACGCGAGCTTCGTCTCGGCGCCCTTGGCGTCCTTGACGCGCAGCGGGCGACCGAAGACGTCGTAGTCGGGCGTCTCGGTCACCGTCTCGTACACAGCCTTGGTGCCGTCGTGTGAGGCGAGCCGCTGGACCTTGCTGATGTCGCCCTTGACCGGGGCCTCGCCGAGGCCCTTGCCGTCGTAGAAGGTGAGGTCGTCGGAGATGACGTCCTTCGCCCGGTCAGGCTTGGCGTCGCAGGAGACGGCGACCTTCTCCACCCGGGAGACCAGACCGAGGAGCCGCTTGCCCGCGTTGTCCGCGTACTCGGTGCGGACGCACTGGTTGTCGTCGGCGTCCCCGACCTTGCCGTAGTCGTCGGTCTCGACGACGCGGCCGGTGGCCGTGTCGTAGCGGTGGATGGACTTGGTCTCCCGCCATCCGCCGGACGAGAGTGCCGTGTACGTCGTCGTGGCCGCGGGGCGGACGTAGTGCGCCTTGCGTGTGCCCCAGTCCTTGACGCGGGTCGCCGTGGCGCGTGACCAGGTCGTTCTGATGCTCTTCTCGACGACCTTGTCCTCGGCGAAGCCACCGTCGTAGGTGGTCGTCTCCAGCTCGTGGCCGGAGAGTTCCTCGTTGTCGGCGTGCTTGGTGCCGGTGGAGTCGGTGACGTCGCCGCCGAGGCCGCGCAGAAAGACGTGCTCCGAGCGCTGGTTGGACGCGTGGGCGGTGCCGTCGGACTTGGTGACGCGGACCTTGCCGTAGCCGCGCCAGTCGCTGCGGGTGCGGTACTCGTCCTTGGTGATGCCGTCGGCCTTGGCCTTCCGCCAGCCGGGGTTGCCGAGGTAGTCGTAGGTGCTGACCATGTCCGGGGCGCCGCCCGTCAGGTCCTTCTCCACCACGCGCTCGACCAGGTACTTGTGGAACCAGTCGGTGATCGGCTTGTCCTCCCCGGGCGGGTTCCACTTGACCGGGTAGCAGGCCTTGCTGGAGGCGTCCGGGTCCGGCAACGCGTCGGCCTTGCACTCGGCGGCGCGGTAGTGGACGTTCAGCTGACCGCCGGTGTCGTTGGCCACGCCGGACAGGCGAAAGCGGTTCATCGGCTGGATGTTGTCGCCGGGCTTGTCGACCCGGTTGGGCAGCTGCTGGCCGAGGAGTTCGACCGCGGGCAACTCAGCGGTGCCCGAGCCCGCGTGGCCGGTGTGCTTGATGCTGTTGAGCCACAGGGACTTGGAGCTGTCGCGGTTGTCGGTGAAGTCGTGACCAAGCGTCCAGGAGTCCACGGCGGCGTAGCCGGAGCCGTCGCGGATCTGCGTGGTGACCTTGCTCAGCTTCTTGCGGGTCCAGAAGGTCGGGCTGTTCTGGCCCTTGCACTTGGTGTCGGCATTGCAGTTGAGGTCCCACGGCACGTCCGGCCAGCGGGCGGCCGTAGCGTCGTTGAGGTCGCCGGGCTCGCAGTCGGCGGCCGGGCCCAGGCAGCGCTCGTCGATGTCGAAGACCATGCGCGCTGCGGCCGGGACGTCGTAGACCTTGCCGTCGCGCTGCCCGTAGTCGACGCGCTTGAGGTAGCCGCCCCGGGTGTAGGGCTTGCCGTTCTCCTCGGTCAGCAGGCCTTGCGTGTAGTGGTTGGTCTCCCTGCCGTAGAAGTACGACATGGCGTTGCCGCGCGGGTCCACGACGTAGTCGAGATTCCAGCGCCAGGCCTGCTTGCAGTGGGCCTTGCCGAGGTCCGCGTCGTGGCAGGGCTCGCCGGAGTCGTCGCCGTACACGGGGGCGGTCCAGGCGGAGCGGGTCTGCTCCTTGCCCGTGGTGTAGCCGGGGAGGTTGTCCAGGCCGAAGTAGTACTGAGTGCCTTCAGTGGTGGTGAGGCGCCAGTGCTCGCCGTTGTCGTCGCCGTTGCTCGCACCGGTGAGCTTCTCGATCTTGCTGTTGTCGTCGCCGCTGACCCGCCACTCGCCGGTGTCGTCGTCCTTGATCAGCTCCCCAGAAGTGCCCCCCGCGAGCTGGATGGTCGCGTTGTCGTAGGCCCAGCACAGGTCGCCGTTGGTCCTCGGGTGGCCGTCGTCGGCGCACGGCTTGTAGCGGCGCTCGATGTAGCCGGGCTCGTAGCCGAAGCCCTGACCGATCCAGGAGCCCTGGTTGTTGGTGGCGGCCGTCTGGCCGTCGACGCCCTGCGAGTTGTAGCCGAGGGTGACCGACGGGACCAGGCCGCCCGGCGCGGGCGGGGTGCGCAGCGGGTAGGACCAGTTGAAGGCGCCGGAGGAGTTCGCCACGCTCCATTCCGACGACGGTGCTAGCGGGGTCGCGCCGAAGCTGCCCTGGTCGCCCGAGGGACCGGCCGTGGCGGCGAGCACGGTCACCGGTGCCTCGTCCGCCGGGCCGCCCGCGCGGACCGGCACGTCCGCGCTCACGGTCCGGTCCGCGCTGTGGTTGGTGCTGCTGGGCAGCGCGCGCGGAGTGGTGCAGCGGTCGGTGCGCGGGGTGGTCAGGGCGCACTCCGGCAGCTGCACGAGGCGAAGTCGGGAGCCGTAGCTGGCGCCGTAGGCCTCGGCGAAGCCGGAGTAGTCGAGGGCGACGTGGACGGTCCCCCCGGCCTTCGCGTCCTCGGGCCGCGCGTCGGCGACGGTGAGCAGCACTCCGTCGACGCCCGCCGCCTTCGCTCGCTCCCGGCTCAGTACGCGGACTGCGACCGTCTCGGGAACGGGTCTCGATCTCGCCCTGGGATCGGGGGTCCGGCTTCGACGGGCAACCCCTCTGCCCGGGTCCCCTTGTCACCGAGGGTGACGACGTCGCGGCCCGGCTTCGGCCATCTGACGTCGGGAGCCTCGGTGACCCTCGCCTTGTCCACCGGGTTGGCTCCGCGCGCCTTCGGCTTCAGATCCTCGCCTGGTACGGGTTTGCCCAAGTCGCTCTGGAGACTCGGGGGTTGGGTGCGTGAATCGTCGGCTGGGGCTGCTGGCGTGTACGGGGGCAGCAGGCTCACGGCGAGCGCGACGCCGAGGCCGGTCACGATCTGACGGCGGATCCCCCGACGCGCGCGACGCGACGGCGAGCGGAACCATCTGAGCGTAGGCATGTCACCTCTCCAGGGAGTCTGACGTCGGGGTTCGGGCCGTGCTCAGGAGGCGGACCGGCCGGACGTGAGGCCCGAGATCCGTGCCACCAGCGGCTCGTCCAGGGCGCCCGCGAAGACGCGCACCTCGTCGATCGCGCCGGAGAAGTACTCCGAGCCGTTCGCGGCGAGGCCGGTGCGCCCGACCTGGAGCCCGGTCGTGGACAGGTCCCAGCTGTGGGTCCACGGCACGGCCTGTCCGGTCCACCTGCCGTTGACATAGAGCCGTACCTCGCCGAAGAGCGCGTTGTAGGCCAGCGCCAGGTGGTCGCCGACGCCCTCGCTGCTGGGGGTGGTTCCGGTGGCCTCGACGCGGGTCTCGGCCGCGTTGGTCGCGTCCTTCGCGGTGAGGACCAATTGCCAGCGCTTGCTCCCGGCGTCGTACCGCACCCGTGCGGCCTGCCCCTTCGTGCCGGGCAGCGTGATCACGGCCTGGTCGGTCCTGGCGTCCGGCGCGGAGAGCCGGGCACGGACGGCCAGGGTGAAGCTCGCCTTCGGCTGGAGCAGGCCGGGCGGGCGGCTCGCGTAGCCGTCCTTGCCGGGGAACGCGAGGTGGCCGTCGCCCCACAAGGGCTGGGCGGCGGGGACGCATGACGGGTCGGTCGGCTCGCAGGTGTCGTCCGGCTGGTAGACGGAGGCGTCGCCCGCGAGCGTCAGACCGCTGCCGCCGACGCGGTCGGGCACCTGTCCGGCGACGGCCTCGTCCGCGTCCCAGTAGGCGAGCTGGAGCGGCGGGACGCCGCCGAGGCTCTGGGTCTCCTCCGCGGTCACGACCCGGTCGAAGACCTGGACGTCGGCGATCGTGCCCTTGAGGTGAGCGGTGTACCCGGCGGGTTCGAGGGCCCGTCCGATCTGGAGGGAGCCCGTGGCGTTCCAGGTCGTCGGGCGTTCCTGGACGTCGCCGCTGACCAGCGTCCCGTTGACGTACATGCGCATGACGCCCGTCGGGCCCGCCTGGGCGGCCGTGGCCTCATCCTTGTCGTAGACGCCGACTAGGTGCGTCCATTCGCCGGGGACCGGCTGGGGCCCCGGACCTCCCAGGAGATCCTTGAGTCGACCTCCGTGTCGGGGGCGAGGAAGGACCAGCGCCGGGACGAGGCGTCGTAGCCGAGCGAGAAGCCGGACTGGGCGGAGCCGTCCTGGCTGAGGACACTCATCGAGGTGTCCGGCAGTTCCGGGAGCCGCACCCACGCGGCCACCGTGAAGGTCTTGTCAGTGTCCACGATGTGGCGGCCCGCGTTGAGGTACGCCTCGGCCGTGCCGTCGAGCCGCGCTCCGGTGCGCAGCGAGCCGTGCGGCCCGTCGGCGCCGAAGGCCACCCCGCGCCCCGCCTGCGCGGGTGCCGTTCCGTCGCCGCCGACGGCGTGTGAGGAGCCGACGGGGTCGGCGAGGGCCCAGGATGCCTTCGGCGCCCGGCCCTTGGTGACGCGGAAGCGGTGGGACGTGGTGACGCGGCGGCTGTTGCCCGCCCTGTCCTCGGCCTCGACGTAGAGGGTGGTGATCCCTTCGCGCGGCGGCATCCAGCGGATCACGGCGGGCCTGCCCGGCTCGGGCGGGGTGGCGATCCGCTCCGCCTCGCCGGTGAACTGATAGCGGTACCTGGCCACGTCGGTGCCGGGCGCGTGCACCGTGAACGTGCCGTAGTCGCCGACGCCCACGTGCGGCTTGCCGTCGTTGGGGTACTCCGACGAGGTGACCGCCGGGGCGTCCGGCTTGGTCGTGTCGAGGATGAACTGGCAGCGCGTCGCGTCTCCCTCGTGGCTCCACGGGCCCCATGCCTCGCTGTCGCCGCCACGGACCCACCAGCCGATCTCGGTGTTCTCCGGCAGCTTGAACGCGCCGGTTCCATCACCCGGGATGTCGCTGCCCACCTTGTAGGTGAACTCCTCGAACCCGCTGTCGCGGGTCGGGGACGTGTTGGACGGCAGGAAGCCGGTGGTGACGGTGTAGCTCTTCTTCTCTCCGTTCTTCTCCGTCCAGAAGACCTCGAACTGTGCGCGCAGCTTCTCGGTGTTGCCCTGTGCGTCTCCGTGGTCGGGGTCCCAGATCACCGCGGACAGCGTCGGAGGCACCTTCGTCAGGTGCTTGTCGGGCTCGTCGTAGACACACCGGCCGCCGGGGTCCATCGACAGCTCGCTCATCTTCGGCTGGTACGGGGGCCGGTTGTACGTGATCTCCAGCGCGGCGTTGTTGCAGAACCGCTTCCAGGAGACGACGGAGTCCTCAGTCGCGGCCTGGAGTCCGAAGGTCGTGGTGTCCCAGCCGCTCGCCGCCGCCTTCTCCATCGTGCCCTTGACGTTGAACCGCACGTTCTGGTTGACCGGCGAGCAGGTCCCCGCGGGGTTCGTCGGCGAGTCGGAGGCCAGGTGCTCCTTGTTCGACGGCTTATTGGACCAGTTCGTCCGGGCGTTGATGGCACTGCCGCCGGAGCTGTTGACGCGGTGCAACTGCACCGAGCGCGCCTCGCTGTTGTACGTCCCCACGAGGGTGATCGCGAACTCGGCCTTCAGGATCGTCTTGCCGCCGAGGCCGCCGGTGGGCAGGGCGTAGTACTGCCGCTGGACGTCGTTCGTCCCCGTGCAGCGGGTGGAGGCGTTCGTCGGGCAGCGGCCGACGCCGCGACCGAACTCCGGGCCGTCGGAGTCGGGGAACTTCCAGCCCTCCTTGTCGGGGCTGCCGGACGACACCCACGTCCAGCCGGTGCGGCTCGTGGTCCTGTTGACCGGGTCGATGAACACGGGGTACCGCGTTTCCCTGTCCTTGAGCAGGTTCATGTCCGGCCTCAGGGTGAGCTTCCCGTTGCCGACGCCGAGGCCCACGTCGGCGACGCGTGCTCCGTCCGGAGGCGCGGCGGCGGCGCGGGCCACGGCGGCCGTACCGCGCGGCCGGGCGGCACCACGGGAGTCCCACATGACGGGCTGCGGAGCCTCGAACACGGTGCCTCGGGACGTCCTGTCGCGGGCCACGAACCCGCCGTCGGGGTGTGCGCCGAGGTCGACTCCGCGCACCCGGAGGGGCAGTTCGACGCTCTTCAGCCGCGGGTGGTCCGCGGCTTCCGGAGTCCTGACCACCAGCAGGTGCGCGAACCCCTCGTTCTCCACGCGGACGACCAGGTCGACGTCGGGCAGGACGGACCGGTACGTCGCGGTGTCGCCGTCGACCACGGGCTCGGGCAGCTTGCCGGGCCAGGAGACGGACATTGTCCTGCCGTCGCGCTGCATGGTCGCGAACGGCCCGGTGCCACCGCCGGAGACGGTCACGGCCGTGGCCGTGGCCCGTGGCGCGAGGTGGCCGCCCGGCCGCCTCACCAGGGTGGTGTCGATGTCGACCCACTTGCCGTGCTTGCGCGTGCGTACGGGCCGCGCGTACTCCTTGGCGGTGAAGGTCCCGTCGGGGTTGGCGAAGGTCTGACCGCGCTCGCCCCGCAGGGACAGCACCTCGACCGGTTTGCCCGAACGTGCGGCCGCGGTGGTCGCGGCGCTCTCCGTCGGTGCGCTCCGGGGCGCCTTCGCACGCGGTGCGTCGCCCGTGGCGCTCCCCCTCCGCTCGCCGTCCGCGGCGCCGACCGCGGTGTCCGGCCCTGGGAGGCCGGAGATCCCGGCGGTGAGCAAGACGGTCAGCGCGCACACCACGATGGCGGCCCGACCGCGGGCTCGGCGCATGGCTCTGCTGTTCACGGTGTCCCCCACCTTTGGTTGAGTGCCGACGCGCCCCGTGGCCGGTCGGTGTCGAGTCGTGCGTCGCCGTGCTGCCTCACCGTCGTGCCTCGCGGCATGAGGAGAGCGTCAGCGGATGGCGGTGCCGAAGGCCTTGCCCTGGTCGGGCAGGCCGTCCGCGCCGGGCTTCAGCGTGCGGACCTCTCCTGCGCCACCGCCGACGCGGCTCCACGGCGCCACGTACACCACGCCCTTCTGCGCGCCCACGGTCTTGCTGTACGGCACCCCCACGTACAGGTCCGTGGCCGAGGCCCACAGGCCGAGCCCCGTGAAGTCGCGTGCCTCCGGGGCGTCCGGCAGCACCCCGCCACCGCGGGTCAGGATCTGGTCACCCGTGCCCGGTGCCCCGAGTCCCCGGAAGACATGGACGGCCCCCGAGTTCTCCGCGGGGCCCACCTCCTGGTTCGGCACGCTCACCGCGAGCTTGACTGTCGACGCGGTGCCCACCGCGCCGGGAGCCGTGTGCGCCAGGGCGACCCGCTGGCCGAAGAAGTCGCTCACCACGGGGTCCTCTCGACCTGCGGGGAGAGGCGGTCGATGAGGTTCACCTCACTGACGGTGCCGTTCTCCTTGACGTGTACGACCGTGACGGCTCCGGCGTCGGTCACGTCGCTGACGTCCTCGTTGGGGGTGCCGATCGCCAGCAGGGCGTCCTTCTCGGACTCCGTGCCCGCGGGGCGGTACGCGACCATCGACAGGGAGGTGCCGAAGCGGTCGCCCTTCTCGGACGTGCCGGACACCAGGGCCGAATGGTTCTCGTCCAGGCCGTCGACGACGGCCGGGCGGCCGTTGTCGAGGGTGTGGCGGAACAGCGCCACCGCGCCCGCCCCGGACTCGGCCGCGATCGCCTCGCCCGGCGCGCCCACCGTGAGGTACCGGTCGGTCGCCGCCAGCGCGTACCCGAAGCGGTCGTGCGCCTCGACCACGCCGGGGACTCCCGGATCGTCCTGGCTGACCGTTGACTTGGTGGTGCCCTGGACGTAGTGGACGCTCCCGGCGTCCTGCGCGGTGCCGATGTCCTCCCCCGGCACTCCGACGGCCAGGAACGGCTTGCCGTGCGACGTCGTTCCCGCCGCGACGGCCACGCCGAACAGGTCCCCGGCCTCGGTGACGGTGGAGCCGTCGAGCCCCGCCTGGGTGTAGCTGTCGATCACGGAGCCCTCGCCGATGCCCGCGGGCCTGCCGTGGATCACGTACACCGCTCCCGCGTCCTCCTGCGGCCCGGCGGCGGTGGTGACGTCCTCGTACGGAGTCCCCACCACCAGGTCCGCGCAGCCGTCCTGGTCGGCGTCGTACACGGCGATCGACGAGCCGAACTTGTCGCCTGCCTCCGGGTTCGCGGTCATGTCGCTCAGCTGCTGGGACAACTCGGCGACCCCTTTGCCGCCGCCGAGCACGACGCGGACGAGGCCCGCGCCGACCTTGCCGTCCACGGTGGCCTCGGCGTCCGCGACGGCGGTGTCCCGGATGCCGTCTCCGTTGAAGTCCGACTCCGTCCCGGCGGTGCACGCGGGCGCCGCGCCCGCCGACGGCACGTTCACGGACAGCGTCAGGGCGGCCACCAGCGCTCGCGACCGCTCCCCAACTCGTCACCCTCAGACCACTGCGCACGTTCTGGCCCCACTCCACAGTCCCCACCCCAGAGTCATGGATCGCCGTTACGGAGCGTTCATGAGTGCAGAAGTAAAGACCTGGCCGAGTGGGGGCGTCAACGGGGGCGCACGGGTTGCGCTGAGCGCCGACTCACAGCGCGTAAGCAAGGGAGGAAGCCCGCTGTAAATACCGGCCAACTGGGCGGGAACCCGTGACACCCAGGAGGCGGCAGAGCGCTTTGGGCTCGCCACACACGGGCTCATCAGCGACGGCACAAGAGGATCAATCCATAAGCAGAAGCAAAGGATCTCGGCTGGGGTGCAGAGAACCAGCCAGGCGTCCGCCCGGCGTGGCTCGTCACGTCACGCACAGCTCCCCGAAGATTTTGCCAAACGGGCCCGGCCGTCAGGGCCTCGTCGATCTCCGTCGGCACCGCGTGCTACGCGGGTACCGCCGACGCCGACTCCGAGCCATGGGCCACCGTCGCCAACCGGTGGACGTCTCTCGCCGTGCCCGTCACCCCCGACAGGAAGCCCTGTGCCCGGGGGACGCCGTGTCCGTGAGCCACGTGGGGTCGATGTCCATGACCGCGACGCGGACCTCCGTGCCCGCGAGGGCCAGGGGGAGGGTGTGGACGACCGTGGAGGGGAAGCTGAGGATGGTGCGGCCGATGGGGCCGCGGCGGGCGATGAGTTCCAGGGGGAGGTCGGGGCGGACCACCTGGAGGCCCGTGTCGACCGCCAGGCGGTGGAGCTTCTCCGCGCTCTCGCGGCGGTGTGCGAAGTAGCGCGCGGCGCCGTGCGTGCGGGCGAGGGCGGCCACCGCCTCCACATAGCGGTCCAGGTCCACCACGCCCGTCTCCACCAGCGACGTGCCGACCAGGTCCGCGCCCTTGGTGATGCGCGGCGGGCCGAAGCGGGCCCTGGTCCAGGCGAAGGCGTTGGTCGTGACGCGGACGCCGTCCGGCGCCGACTCGATGGGCATGGAGGAGAAGACCTCCACCCGGCGGCGGCCCTTGGGGCTCGGCGTGAGGCGGCGGCGGGCCGACGACGACACCGGCATGAAGACCATGTCCCGCGCGCTCGGGCGGCCGCCCCTGCGGTGCCAGCGCGTCAGGCGCTCCCCGCGCGCCAGCTGCGACACGAACTCCATCGTGGCCGTGCCGTCGTCGACGACGACCAGGTCGCGGGCGCGCGTGATGGTGAGCAGGAGCTGTACGTAGCGGGAGAAGGGGTCGCCGATCACGATCCGGGCGGCCCTGCGCAGCGGCGCGGCGAGGCCGCCCACCGTGTGGAAGGGCGCCGTGGTGCCGCCGCGGGCCTCCTCCCAGCGGACCTGGTAGCCCTCCGCGCGGGCCAGCTCGGACATGCGGCGCAGCTGGCCCCGGGTCATGGGGTCGGTGGGCGACAGGACCACCAGGGTCAGGTCACCGGGCGGCAGCGCCGTCTCGGCTCCGCCCGCCGCCCCCGTCGCGTACGCCCACTCCAGGACGTTGAGCAACTGCACCGGCGACTCCACGAACGCGAGCGTGCCGTGCGGTGCCTTCGCGGCGGCGCGGCGCGCGCTCCGTGCTGACATGGGTCCTCCCGTGCGGGCGGGGCGGGTGAGGGGGGTGGGGTGGCGTGCGATGCGGGGAGTGTGGAGAGGCCGCCCGGGGACGCGGGCGCGGGAGCGGCACCCGCGCGCCCCGGGAGGCGCCGGGGACCGGCGGGCGCGTACCGGTGGCGTGAGTGATCGGTACGCGCCCGCCCGCGTGGGGCGAAGGCCCCTGGGACGGCGGCTCAGACAGCGACCGTCTCGCGCTCGGCGGACTCCGCCTCGGCGACGACGCCCGCCACGCGGCGCAGCTTCTTCATCGGGCCCAGCTCGGACTCGTACACCTTCTTCACGCCGTCGCCGAGCGACGCCTCGATGGTGCGGATGTCGCGGACGAGGCGCGTCAGGCCCTGCGGCTCGACGGAGGCGGCCTGGTCGGAGCCCCACATGGCGCGGTCGAGGGTGATGTGGCGCTCGACGAAGGTGGCGCCGAGGGCGACGGCGGCCAGCGTGGTCTGGAGGCCCGTCTCGTGGCCGGAGTAGCCGATCGGGACGTTCGGGTACTCGGCCTGGAGGGTGTTGATGACGCGGAGGTTCAGCTCCTCGGCCTTCGCCGGGTACGTCGACGTGGCGTGGCACAGCAGGATGTTGTCCGAGCCGAGGACCTCGACGGCGTGGCGGATCTGCTTCGGCGTCGACATGCCGGTGGAGAGGATGATCGTGCGGCCCGTGGCGCGCAGGGCGCGCAGGAGTTCGTCGTCGGTGAGGGACGCGCTGGCGACCTTGTGCGCGGGGACGTCGAACTTCTCCAGGAAGGCGACCGCCTCGGTGTCCCACGGGGAGGCGAACCAGTCGATGCCGCGCTTCTTGCAGTGCTCGTCGATCTGGCGGTACTCGTCCTCGCCGAACTCCACGCGGTGGCGGTAGTCGATGTACGTCATCCGGCCCCAGGGGGTGTCGCGCTCGATGTCCCACTGGTCGCGCGGCGTGCAGATCTCCGGCGTGCGCTTCTGGAACTTCACCGCGTCGCAGCCCGCGTCGGCGGCCACGTCGATGAGCGCGAAGGCGTTCTCCAGGTCGCCGTTGTGGTTGATGCCGATCTCGCCGGTGACGTAGACGGGCTGGCCAGGTCCTGCGGTCTTGGAACCGAGGGTGCGCAGGCGGTTGTTGGCGGCCGTGTTGCTCATGGCAGGAACTGTCCTTAACTGTTGAGGGAGGGGCCGAGGATCCAGGCGGCGATCTCTCGGATCGCGCCGTCGCCACCGGGGACGGTGGTGACCGCGCGTGCGGCGCCGCGTACGACGTCGTGGGCGCTCGCGACCGCCACGGGCCAGCCGACGAGGCCGAAGCACGGGAGGTCATTGACGTCGTTGCCGACGTAGAGCACGCGCTCGGGAGCGATGCCCTGCTCCTCGCACCACTGCTTCAGTGCGAGGTCTTTGCGGTCGATGCCGTGCAGGACCGGGATCTTGAGCTTCCGGGCCCGGGCGGCGACGACCGGGTTCTGTTCCGTGGACAGGATCAGCATCGACAGGCCCGACCTGCGCAGGGCCGCGATGCCGAGGCCGTCACCGCGGTGCACGGTGACGAACTCCCGTCCGTCGGAATCGATCAGCACCCTGTCGTCGGTCTGGGTGCCGTCGAAGTCGAGTACGACCGCGTCGATGTCGTCGCGGGTCGGAAGGGCCGCCTCGGCGACCGCGCGGTCCGCGTCGAAGAGCGGCGCGAGGGCGCGGGCGCGGGCCAGGTCGTGCGGGTCGTCGATCTCCAGGACCCGCGCCGGGTCGGTCCGCACGAGTTCGGTGTGGCCGAAGAAGCGGTGCTTGTGGGCGCGGAAGCCCGCCGCGTCCATGCCGTAGACGGCGCCGGTCTCCAGGAGGTCCTGGGGGCGGTCCTGGCGGCGCGGGCGGAAGGACTTGTCGTGGTTGACGCCGTAGCCGCCGGACGTGGTGGTCTCGGTGACGACCGCGGTCGCGCCGCCCTCCACGGCGGCGCGCTCGGCGTCGATGGCGGGCGGCTCGTCGCCCGCGTCGCGCCAGACGAAGCCGTGGAAGGGGGCCACCGTGTGCGCGGTGTCGGCGCCGCCGGTGACGATCGCCTCGACGATGCCGTCGACGTCCTCGCGGGTGATGAAGGGGCTGGTGCACTGCACGAGCAGGACCACGTCGACCGGCGCGCCGTGCAGCGCCTCGTGCGCGTCCATGGCGTGCAGCACCGCGGCCTCGCTGGTGGCGGTGTCCCCGGCGATCGCGGCCGGGCGCAGCACCACCTCGGCGCCCGCGGCGCGGGCCGTCTCGGCGATCACCGTGTCGTCGGTGGAGACCACGACGTCGGTGACCAGCGCCGCCGCGGTGCAGGCGCGGACCGCGCGGGCCACCAGCGGGACGCCCCCGACCGGCGCGAGGTTCTTCGCGGGCACCCCCTTGGATCCGCCGCGCGCGGGGATGACGGCGAGGACGCGGCGGGCGCCCTGCTGGTGGGGGTTGCTCATGGCGGCTCCTTCGGGGGTGCCGGACTCGGGGGTGCCTGGTCCGGGGGTGCCGGACGGGGGCTTGACCGGGCGGGGCGCCCGGCACCCCGCGGCGGGATCACGGCGCCCTGGCCCTCGGACTCGTACGGCGCCGTCACAGCTCCCCCATCCGCCGGATCACCGGCGCCACGCGCTGCACCCCGTGGCGGTAGGCGCCGCGGGCCGCGCTGCGGACGGCCTGGCGGACCGGGCCCGGGTCGCGGTCGGCGGCGGGGGCGCCGGGCAGCGGGGCGCCGTCGGGGCCGAGGTGGTGGCGGGCGAGGATACCGGGCAGGTAGCCGGGCGCGGTGGTGCGGGTGTAGTAGGGCGCGAGCGGCGGCAGTCCCTCCGCGCGGGCGCGCCCGGTCAGCTCGGTGACGCGCTCGCGCGCCTCGTCGAAGGCGGTGGCGTACGTGCCGTCGGCGGCGACCCCCTGCCGGGCGACCCACTCGGGGTCCGGCTTCGGGGTGTGGCCCTCGTCGAGCTGGTCCCAGGAGGCGAGGCAGCCGGAGCCGATGAAGTGGTGGTTGCCGTGGGCCTCGCGGATGCCGAAGTCGGTGAGGACGGCCGTCGGGACGCGCCGGTGCAGCGCTTCGAGCGCGGCGGTGGAGCTGACCGTGACCAGCAGGTCGGTGCGGTCCAGGACCTCGCCCATGTGCCCGTAGACGAGGCGGAAGTTGGCGGGCGTGTCCATGCCCTTGACCAGCTTCTGGTACGGGAGTTCCTCGATGTGCGTGGTGTGCTCGCCGGGCTTGCTGCGCAGCTTGAGCAGCACCTCGCGGTCGGGGTGGCGGCGCGCGTGCCGGATGAGGCGTTCGAGCAGGTAGACGCGGTCGGCGCGCTTCTCCGGCACGGAGGGCTGGGCGGCGAAGACGACGGTGTACGGGTCGCGGGGCGCGTACGGCTCGCCGCCGAGGAACGGCAGGGCGGCCTCCACGACACTCGTGGCGTCGGCGCCCACGCCCTCGTACACCGCGCGGAAGCGCTCCGCGTCCTGGCGGGAGTTGGCGAGGACCACGTCCGCGCCGTGCCGAAGCAGCAGGCCGTCGGCCAGCTTCTCGTAGACCACTCCGACGTAGCCGGTGACCACGACGGGGCGCTGCCGGGCGCCCTCCCAGACGCGGGCGAGGCCGTGCAGGACGGCCTGGACGCCGCCGCCGACGAGGGCGAGTACGAGGATGTCGTACTCCCCGGCCCGGTCGCGCAGCTCGCTGAGGAACTCGATGGCGGTGACCTCGCGCAGGCTGTCCGCGCGGACGCCGACTTCCTGGAGCTGGCGGGGGGTGGGGGTGGCGCGGCCGCGCAGGAGATATCCGTCGAGGCTGAACTCCTCGGCCTCCCCGGCCTCACTGGCCTCTCCGGCCTCACTGGCCCCGGGGGCGGCACCCGCGAGGCGGCTCGCGGTGAGCGCGCCCCACTTCCACCGGGTGTCGGAGTCGGCGAGCACGGCGACTCGCGTCGTCTTGTTGCTTACTGGCACGTCGAAGACGCTAGGAACCGATTTCGATTGATGGCCCAACTCAGATGCAACAAACGGTTAACAGCGAGCCGACGAATGGCGAATCGGTGACGCGAACGGGTGAAGCCGAACGCGGACGGGTGGCGGTTAACCATCCCGCCACGCTTCGTTCACCTGACATCCCACCCTGGGTCAAGACGAATGCCGGGCCGACACCTAACGTCTCGCACGTGGTTAAGCTCTCCGTCATCGTGCCGTTCTACAACGTGCAGCAATACGCGCCCGACACCTTGAAGTCCCTGCGTGCGAACGCGCGGAGAGACTTCGAATTCATTCTCGTCGACGACTGCTCGGCGGACGGGACGCCCGACATCCTGGAGCGCGCCGCGCGCGAACTCCCGGGCGCCGTGCATCTCAGACACGAGCAGAACGGGGGCCTGGCCACCGCCCGCAACACCGGCCTGGACGCGGCCCGCGGCGAGTACATCACCTTCCTCGACGGGGACGACTGGCTCGCTCCGGGGTACTACGAGCAACTGGTCGGCGCCATCGAGGAGTTGGGCTGCGACTTCCTGCGCACCGACCACGTGCAGTGCACGGCGCGGGCGCGCGGCGTGCACCGGGTGCCGGTCGGCCTGCGCGGCACGGTCCTCAACCCGCGCGACGTGATACTGCCCGCGGACCGCTCCACGTCCGTCGACTACGCCTTCGCGTGGGCGGGCGTCTACCACCGGCGCCTGCTCGACCAGGGCCTGCTGCACTTCACGCACGGGCTGCGCACCGCCGAGGACCGGCCGTGGATCTGGAAGCTGCACCGGGAGGCGGAGACCTTCGCCGTGGTGAGCCTGCTCGGCGTGTTCTACCGGCGCGGCGTCGCCTCCTCGCTGACGCAGATCGGTGACGTGCGGCAGCTGGACTTCATCAAGGCGTTCGACCAAGTGGTGCGGGAGACGGCCGAGGACCGCGAGGCGGCCCGGCTGCTGCCGAAGGCCGTGCGGACGTACTGCGCGATCATCTCCCACCACCTGGGGTCCATCGAGCGCTTCGAGCCCGCCGTGGCGAAGAAGCTGAAGACGCTGAGCGCCGCCGCGCTGAAGCGGATGCCGCAGGGCGTCCTCGACGAGGCCCTCGACTCCATGGACGTCCAGCGGGCCACGCGCCTGCGCCGACTGCGGCGGCGGGCGGTCGACCCCGGGGAGGTGGCCGCGTGAGCGCCCCCGCGGACGCCTCCGGCGCCTCCAGCGGCTCGGGGGTCACCGGCAGCTCCGGGGCCTCCGGCAGCTCCGGCGCCCCTGACGCGTCCGCCAGCGCCCCTGACGCGTCCGGCGCCCCCGCCCCCGCAGACACCCCCGCCACACCCGGCACAGCTGACACCCCCGAAACCCCCGACACACCCGTGTCCCCCACCACCCGAATCACCCCCACCGGAGTCACCGTGACCCCCGCCGGAGCCCCGGTGCGCGACCCGCACGCCGCCGCCCTCGCCGCCGCGCGCCCGGACGCGCGCCGCCGCACCACCCAGATCTTCTTCGCGTCCACGCTGTACGGCGTCGCCACCCTCGCCGCCGCCCTGGACGCCGACCGCTTCGCCCCCGCCGACCGGCGCGTGCTGCTGGTCGCCAACAACGCGGCGACGCCCGAGACCACCCCGTCCGTCGACACGATGCCCGGCTTCGACAAGCTGCGCGGCCGCTTCGACGACGTGCTGTCGTGGAACGAGGCCATCTCGCCCTTCCACCCCGGCGGCTGGTCCCCGCGCGGTGACGACCTGCCGCTGTGGGAGCGCTATCTGCGCCTGGCCTGGCACCTCGGTGACGACAACGTCGAGCTGGCCGTGGAGTCGATCCAGGTCAACCCGGCCCTCGCCGTCACCCGGATCTTCCAGGGCGCCCCCGTCACCGTCTACGCCGACGGCCTGATGAGCTACGGCCCCACCCGCAGCAAGCTGGACCCGCTGGTCGGCACGCGGGTGCGCCGCCTGCTCCACCTGGACCTGGTGCCGGGCCTGAAGCCGATGCTGCTCACCGAGTTCGGCGTGGAGCCGGAGGTCGTCCCCACCGAGACCTTCCTGAAGGTGCTCGGCGAACTCGCCGACGGCGAGGCCGAGTCGGGCACCCTCGACGCGCTGCCGCAGATCACCGGGCCCGCCCTGCTCCTCGGCCAGTACCTGTCCGCGCTGAACATCCTCACCGCCGAGGAGGAGGAGGACCTGCACAGCCGCATGCTGCGCTCGGCCGCCGCGCTCGGCCACACCCGCGTGGTGTTCAAGCCGCACCCGACGGCCCCGGCGCGCTGGTCGCGGCAGCTGGAGGCGGAGGCCGAGCGGCTCGGCGTGGAGCTGACCGTCCTGGACACGCCGGTGCTCGCGGAGGTCCTCTACCAGCGGATGCGGCCCGCGCTCGTCGTCGGCTGCTTCTCGACGGCGCTGCTCACCGCGTCCGCGTTCTACGACCTTCCGGTGGCCCGCACCGGCACGGAGCTGCTCCTTGAGCGCCTGAAGCCGTACGAGAACAGCAACCGCGTTCCGGTCACCCTCGTCGACGCGCTCCTGCCCGACGTCACCGACCGGGCCGCCGTCGAGCGGCAGGGCCCGCGCCCCGACCCGCAGGCGCTCGGCTCCCTGGTGCGGGCCGTGGGCTTCGCCATGCAGCCGAAGATCTACCCGAGCCTGCGCCCGGCGGCGGAGCGCTATCTGACGGCCCATCTGAACGACCGCACATGGCGGTACTTCAAGAAGCGGCGGCTGACGTCGCTGGCGCTGCCGGGCGGCGTTCCGGTGCAGCTGGCCTTCATCCCGCGCAACGCGGCCGTGCGGAAGGTGGCGCGGCGGGCGCGGTCGATCAAGCGGGCGGCGCTGGGCTGACGTCCCGGCGCACGCGAGCGGCACGCGGGGTGCGGGGTGCGGGGTTGTCTGACTTTCACCCCGCACCCCGCCCCCCTTTACCGGGAATTCATCCCCCGGCCGTGCCTCTTTGGCCGAAACCGGCATTGCGTCGCCCGCCTTGACCACTCCTGGAATGAGCCCCTAGCGTCCCGGAGGAATTGCGTCCGCGACACGAGAGCGATATTCCCTCATGCCTGCTGCGCACGACACTTCCACGCTTCCGCGGGAACTCGGCGACGTACCCGGCTGGTTCCCGCACCTCGACCAGATGCTGTTCGACTGGTTCCTGTCCAGACAGGAATCCCGGGGCATGCGCGGCGATCTCCTGGAGATCGGCGTGTACATGGGCAAGAGTGCGATTTTCCTCGGCCACCACCGCCAGGACGGCGAGGACTACACGGTGTGCGACCTGTTCGAGGACGAGGCCCCGGACGGCGCCAACAAGGCGGAGTCGGCGAAGTCGTACCCGACGCTGACCAAGCGCGCCTTCGAGCGCAACTACCTCTCGTTCCACGACGAGCTGCCGCGCGTGCTGCGCGCCCCCAGCTCCGTCGTGCCCGACGAGGTGGCGCCGCGCTCCTGCCGGTTCGTGCACGTCGACGCCTCGCACCTGTACGAGCACGTGCGCGGCGACATCGGCGCGGCGCGCGACACGCTGAAGCCGGAGGGCGTCGTCGTCCTCGACGACTTCCGCTCCGAGCACACGCCCGGCGTGTCCATCGCGGCCTGGGAGGCCGTCCTCAACCGCGGCCTGAGGCCGATCTGCCTGAGCACGCAGAAGCTGTACGGGACGTGGGCCGACCCCGAGCCCGTACAGGAGGACCTGCTGGCGATGGTGCGCGGCCGGGACGACTGCCACCTGAGCGTCCAGGAGGCCGCGGGCCACCGCATCATCCGCCTCAAGTCCAAGAAGGGCCTCACCCCGCCGCCCTTCCCCCGCTCCCGCCACTACCGCCCGCCCGCCCCCGCCCTGCCGTCCCTCCCACCCCAGCCCTCCCGCACCCGGGCCCGCCGCCTGGCGGCGGACCTGCTGCCGCCGGTGGTGCGGAGGGCTGTGCGGAAGGGGCGGTCGTAGGCGCGGGCGGCGGTCAGGACGTCCGCGCCGAGCGGATCCGGCGCACGACGCGCCGCACCACCGGGTTGCGCCGCAGCGCCTCCGCGCGCACGGGGCTGCCCCCGGGCAGCCGCAGGCTGGTCAGGCGGCGCTTCTTGAAGTACCGCGCGTGGTCGGCGAGGTGGCCGTCGAGCCAGGCGGCCACCTCGGCCCGCAGCGCGTGGTGCTTGCGGGACTGCATGCAGTACCCGACGGCGGTCAGCAGCGGGCCCAGTCGTGGCGCGAGCGCGGCCAGGTCCAGCGGGGTGCCGACCGGGTCGTGCTCGGCGTCGGGCAGGGCCGCGTCGACGAGGGTGAGCGGGACGCGGTTGCTGTTCTCGTACGGCGTGACGCGTTCGAGCAGCAGGTCCGTGCCGACGCGGGCGACGGGGATGCCGTAGAAGGCGGCGGCGGTCAGCAGGGCCGTGGAGAAGCAGCCGATGACCAGCGCCAGGCGCAGGCGGGCGAAGACGGTCTCGGCGAGCACGGGTTCGCGCAGGACGGTCAGCTGCACGCCGAGCGCCTGAGCGGCGGCCTCAAGGGACGTGTCGTACCCGGCGGGAGCACTGGGGTGGGGCTTGAACAGCACGCTGCGGTGCCCGGCCCGAACGGCGGCCCCCACCATGCGCACGTACAGGTCCGCCTCCTCGTCCGGGCTGATCAGGTCGAGGGCGGAGAGGTACTGGCCGAGGAGGACCGCCGTGGGGCGCCCGGTGGCGGGCAGGGCGTCGTCGAGGGCCCGGGCGCCGTCCGCGCCGATCCGGGCGAGTACGTCGATGACGGCCTCGTCGGGGATGACCTGGGGCTCGACGCCGTACTCGGACAGCAGCAGGGGGCGCAGGCCGGGGACGAGGTCGAGGTGCAGGACGCGGACGATGCGGCTGTTGACGCCCTGCGGGACGCGGTTGCGGGTGGGGCCGTAGCTCATCAGGCCGTCGGCGTAGACGTGCAGGGGGCTGTCCGCGAAGATCTCCGCCGCGGCCCGGGAGGGGTTGGCCTGGATCGACTCGCAGGCGATCTCCACCGGGGCGTCGCCCAGGTCCCAGCGCAGGCGCAGGGCCTTCTCCCACAGAGGGACGTCCTGGGCGCGCGGGGACCAGCCCGCGGGGTGGTAGGGCGCGACGCACGCGTTCCACGAGTGGACGGCGTCGAACTCGGTGCGCAGTTCCTCGAAGCCCGCCGTGCGGTCCCAGGGGGTGGTGACCTCCGGTACGGGGGCGACGTTGCTGACGACGAGGACGCGCCGGTGGGCGGCGCGCGGCCCGAAGAGGCCCGCCCGGATGGCGGCGGTGACGGTGGCGGCGGCGTACTGCGTGGCCGCGAAGAAGAGCTGGATCACGTCGCGATGTCCTTCATGCCGCCGCGGACGCGCCGCAGGGTGTGGACGCGCTTCTCGCCCATGCCCACGAGCGCGTCGTCGAGTTCCGCGTCCGTCATCCGCGCGAGGGCGGTGGCGCTCCTGCTGCGCAGCTCGGCGTAGACGGCCCGGTCGAAGCGGTCGCGGTCGAGGAGGTGGTGGGCCATGACCACGCAGTAGGCGCGCAGGGCCTTGCGGCGCAGCGCGTCCGCCCGGGGGTCGTCGGCGAGTTCGGTGAGGACGAGGGTGAAGGCGCGGAAGAAGTCCAGCTGGCGGTCGTCGCCGATGCGGGTCAGGGAGGCGGCGAGGCCCCGGCGGTAGAAGACGCCGCGCAGGCTGGAGACGACGTAGGAGTCCGCCTTCCGGTGCAGCGCCCAGATCCAGGGACGGTCCTCGGCGGTGCGCAGGCCGTCGTGGAAGCGCAGCAGGCCCCGGTCGAGCAGCCGCCGGTGGTAGACGCCCGCCCAGGCGTAGGGGTAGTCGACCATGGTCGTGGCGTCGACGGGGAGGATGGAGGAGCGCGGGTCGAGCAGGGTGTTCCGGCGGCCTTCGGGGGCGCGGTGGAGGGTGCGGGCGGTGCCGTCGGCCTGGACGTGGTCGGTGCGGACGAAGTCGGCGTCGAAGTGCTCGGCGCAGTCGACGAGGGCGGTGAGGTAGCCGGGGGCGAGCCAGTCGTCGCCGTCGAGGAAGGTGAGGTAGCGGCCCTCGGCGGCGTCGATGCCGGTGTTGCGGGCGGTGGCGAGGCCGCTGTTGTGCTCGTGGCGGATCACCCGGCTGTTCGGCAGCCGCCGGGTGAGCGCCAGGAGCGCCTCGTACGTCCGGTCCCTCGTCGACCGGTCCTCGACGAAGACGAACTCGATGTCGTCCCGGGCGTTGTGGACGAGGCTGGTCACGGTGTCCGGGACGTACGCCTCGACGTGGAAGCAGGGCACGACGACGGACAGTCTCGGTGGTCGATGGCTCACGGGCGCACCTGTGCTCTCTCGGGCGGGTTTCCGGTACGGGGTGGTGCGGCGCTCGGCGGCGCTGCCGCGCGCTCTGGTGGCGGGCGGCGGGGTGGCGGGCGGCGCGGCGGTGCGGGGCGGCGGCCCGCTCGGCGGCGGCCTGATGCTGACAGGCGGACTCCGGCCAGCTCAACGCACCGGGTGGCCGGACCGTCGCCTCCCGGCCGTTCGCTGCCTGAATTCACGGTGAACTCAGCGCCGTACGCCGATGAACTCACGGCGGAAGTCCGTGCCCGCGAACGCCCGCTCCCCCTGAAATGGCCGAGGGGCGCGGGCGCCGGACCCTCGGGTCCTGCGGGGGCGGCCCGTCGAAAAGTGGCCTGGTCCGCGCCTTGCCGCGAACGCCGGGGCGTGCTGGGCGAACACGCGGGCGCGGAGAGGGGGGCGGCCGTGGGGGCCGGGGGAAGCGGGCGCGACGGCGGCGCCCTGGGGGCACGCCCCGCGAACGCTGTGGCGCCCCGGTGACAAGTACGGGGTGAGGGCCGCCGACGGGCGGTCCCTGAGAGGGGGGCTCCGTGGCCAAGGACCCGGACGACGAGGAGCGGCACGCGGTACGGGACCCGGCCGTCTTCGCGTCGCTCGTCGAACGGCACTCGGCGGACCTGCACGGCTACTTCGCCCGCCGCGCGCCCCAGGCCGCCGACGACCTGCACGCGGAGCTGTGGCTGCGGGCGTACGCCGCCCGGCGCGGCTTCGATCCCGCGCGCGGCTCCGTACGGGCCTGGCTGTTCGGCGTGGCCAGGAACGTGCTGGCGGCGCACTGGCGCGGTCTCGCCTCCGGCGGGCCCCGCGTGCCCCGTCCTGCCGGGAGCGACGACCCGTGGGAGGCCGTCGACGACCGCCTGGTAGCCGCCGCGCTGGCGCCCAGACTCAGAGAACGGCTCCGGGAACTCCCCCCGATGGAACGGGAGTTACTGCTCCTCGTCGCCTGGGAGCAGCTCACACCCAGCGAGGCGGCGGCCGTGGTCGGCATCCCCGCCGCGACGGCCCGCACCCGCCTGCACCGCGCCCGCAACCGCATGCGCGCCGGTGCCGCGTGCGACATGACGGGAGACCGCACATGACCGAGCGCACCGAACGCGACGACCTCCTTGACTTCCCCGGCGCCGACGAACTGATCGCGGCGGGCGCGGTGCCCCCACCGCCGCCCCACGCGATCGCGGCGGTACGCAGGCGGCTGGCGCTCCCCCCGGCCCCGACGGCCACCGCACCGCCCGCCGCGCCGGAGGCCCCCCTGATCGTCCTCGGCCACGGGGCGCCCCCACCGGCCGCGCGGCACTCCCGCCGCCGGGTGCTGATCGCGGCGGCGGCGGTGGCGGCGGTCGCCGCGGGGGCGGCGTCGTATCCGGTGCTGAGGGTGGACGGCACGACGCCCGCGTCCCAGCCTTCGGCGGCCCCGTTCCTGAACAAGATGGCGGATATCTCCGCGCAGCAGCCGCTGCGGAGGCCCACCAAGTACTGGAGGGTCCGGTACGAAACGGCTGAGGGCAACAAGGTGTTCACGAGGACGTGGTACACCAGCATCGGCGGCGAGGGCCTGGAGCGGAAGCCCGACGGCAAGCTCTACAGTCTGGGCATCAGCCGCTGGTCAGTAGGGGCGTCGCGGTTCAGCCCAGCGGAACTCGAAAAGCTCTCCATAGCACCGGAGTTGTCCAAGCGGCTCCCCCGGGATCCCAGGCTGCGGTTCCGCCAGGCCGTGGAACTCCTGGAGCACTCTCCCGGGAACCCGCACCTGCGGTCCGCGCTCTACAAGGTACTCGCCCGCATTCCCGGGGCGACCCTGACGGGCGCTACCGAGGACAGCAGGGGCCGCCCCGGCACCGGCATCACCTTCGTCGAACCCCACCCGTCCAGGCGCTCCTTCTCCTGTGTGATCGACCCGAAGAACGGGCGCGTCCTGGAGGACCGGAGCACGCCCCTCAAAGGGCCGACGTCCCGCACGACCTACCTGGACGTCGGCTGGGTCAACGACACCACCTGACCGACGAAGGCCGCCCACGCTCCACCGAAACGGCCGCTTTCGGCCCCTCGGGGTGCTTGCTGTCCCGGACAGCGAGCACCCCCACGAAGCCGCCAGCGACCTCCACGCAGTCGCCGCCTTGCGCGTTGCTGTAACTGGACCGACGCCACGGGCCTCGCATCCCGTCGACGAAACCCGTCCACGCACCCGCCGAGAAGACCACGCTCGGCCCCTCCCGGTACTTGCTGTCGCGTACGGCAAGCACCCCCGGGGCCCCTTCAGCGACTTCTACGCACTCGCCGCCCTGCGCGTTGCTGTAGCTGGACCTGCGCCACACGTCAGGGCGGGACACTCGCGTCACGACGCGCCCCGTAGGCCCTCAACGAAAGCGGCCCACGCCCTCGCCGAGACAATCGCCACTGCACCCTCCGGGCGCTTGCTGTCCCGCACGGACAGCACGCCAGGAAGCCGGTCAGCGACCTCCACGCAGTCGCCGCCCTGCGTATTGCTGTGACTAGACCGACGCCACGGGCCTCGCATCCCGTCGACGAAACCCGCCCACGCACCCGCCGAGAAGACCACGCTCGGCCCCTCCCGGTACTTGCTATCGCGTACGGCAAGCACCCCCGGGACGCTGTCGGCGACCTCCACGCACTCGCCACCCGCCTGGTTGCTGTAACTGGACCTGCGCCACACGTCAGGGCGGGACACTCGCGTCACGACGCACCTCGCATGCCGTCCAGGAAAGCGGTCCATGCCTTCGCTGAGACGAGAACCACCGCACCCCTCGGGCGCTTGCTGTCCCGCACGGACAGCACGCCAGGAAGCCGGTCGGCGACCTCGACGCACTCGCCGCCCTGCGTATTGCTGTAACTGGACCGGCGCCACGGGCCTCGCACCCCTTCGACGAAACCCACCCACGCACCCGCCGAGAAGACCACGCTCGGCCCCTCCCGGTGCTTGCTGTCCCGCACGGCAAGCACCCCCGGGCCCCTTCAGCGACTTCTACGCACTCGCCGCCCTGCGCGTTGCTGTAGCTGGACCTGCGCCACGCGGCAGGGTGGGGCGCGCGCGTCACGACGTGCCTCGTAGGCCGTCTACGAAAGCGGTCCACGCCTTCGTAGAGACGAGGACCACCGCACCCTCCGGGCGCTTGCTGTCCCGTACGGGCAGCACGCCCGGGAAGCCGTCAGCGACCTCTACGCAGTCGCCACCCGCCTGGTTGCTGTAGCTGGACCTGCGCCAGACGGCGCCGCTGAGGTCGAGTTGGGACATGCGCGTCACGGTGAAGCCCCTCCATCACGGAACGGATCAGGTCGACCGACTCTTCCGGCCGCAGCGCCCGGGCCACCAAGTGTTCGAACGCCAAGGCATACTCTGTGACCGAGTCCCCTCGTTCGACAAGCTCTCCCGACTGAGGGCCTTCCAAGTACGCCACATCCGGCCGCCGGGGAAACGACAGTACAGTCGCTGAACCACCCATGAGCAGGTGTTCTCCCTGCTCGAAGGGCAGCACCTGAACCGTCACACGGCCGAACTCCTCCACAGTGCGGAGCAAATGAGCAAGCTGACCCCGCATGACAGTGGCTCCGCCCACTGGGCGCCGCAGCACCGCCTCATCCAGGATGACCCAGAGCACAGGAGGACTGGGCTTGGTCAGGAGCTTTTGGCGTACTAGCCGGGCCGACACCAACTTCTCCAGCTCATCACCACCGTGCGCCAAGGCCAACAGAGCCCATGCGTACGCGTTGGTCTGGAGCAGCCCCGGAACGGTGTGCGCCTGATACTTCCGGATGACGTTCGCCCTCGCCTCCAACTCCACATACTTCCGCGCCCAATCCGGAATCGCCTCCCGCTGCACATGCCACCACAGCTCGCTCAACTCGCCGTTGGCGCCTAGGAGTCGGTCGAGGATGTCCGAGACATCCTTGGTCGGGATCTCGTTGCCCAGCTCGTACTGGGCGATGCGGCTGTGGGCGATGGGCACCTGCGCGCCCAGTTGCCGCTGGGTCCACCCCGCGCGCTGGCGGAGTCGGCGGAGCTTGGTGCCGTAGAGCGCCGCCAGGGACGTCGTCGGGTCAAGTTTCTTCGGTGCGGGCATCGTTGCCCCCGTTTTCGCGTCGGGCCGCTGAAAACCGTAACTCTTGGTGAGCGTAGCGTCACGCTGGGACGCTCGTCGGGTAAACGCCGGTACGCGGGGCGACGAGGGAGTTCTCAGGTGACGACGGACGGCGAAGAAGTGATTCTGCGGTGGCCACGGCATCCACGCTCCGTGAGCAGGGCCCGCCAGGAGCTGCGGAAGCGCCTGGCCGACTGGGGTGCCGTCGGCATCGAGGACGCGGCGCTCGTCGTGCTGTCCGAGCTGCTGACCAACGCCGTGCGGCACGCGCACGGCACCCCCGGCCGGGAGGTCGAGACCCGCTTCCGGCGCCTGGAAGGCGGCACCGTACGGATCGAAGTGCACGACGCGGCGAGCGAGTTGCCGGTCGTGCGCGCCGCCTGCGATCCGTGCGCGGAGGGCGGCCGGGGGCTGCCGCTGGTCGCGGCGCTGGCGGAACGGTGGGGCGCGGGCGCGCGGAACGGGCCCGGCAAGCAGGTCTGGGCCGAGCTGAACGCGCCCCGCGAGTGACAGGCGCCCCGCGAGTAACGGGCGCCTCGCGAGGAGCCGTTCAGGCGGGCCGCAGCGTCGCCCCGATGCCCGCCACCACCGCCGCCAGCCCCGTCTCGAAGCCCTCCTCGTAGCCCCGGAACAGTTCCTCCCCGCCGCCACCGCCAGGGGATAGTCCCGGAGGCGTTCGGCGCGCGCGGCGAGGTCGTAGCCGTCGGGGGCGTGCGTCGGGTCGGGGGCCGTGGCCTGTTCCTCGATGACGTAGCCGATGGTGTAGCTGTACGCGGTGAGCCAGGCGCGGGCCGCGGCGGCCGGGGTGAAGCCCGCGCGGGTGAGGCGGTGGAGCTGGGCCTCCATCGGGGCGGCGTACGACGTGTCGGTGAAGTGGGTGCCGCTGTAGACCTTGGCGCCGTCGCGGTAGCGGAGCAGGTGGCGGCGCAGGCCGCGCATCGCGTCGGTGAGGGCGGTGGCCCAGTCGGCGTCGGGGGCGCCCTCCAGGTCCGCCGCCATGCGGCGCAGCATCTCCGTCGCCATCTCGTCCAGCAGCGCCTGCTTGTCCTTGAAGTGCCAGTACAGGGCCGGGGCCTTGACGTCCAGGCGCTGGGCGATCGCGCGCAGGGTCAGGCCGTCGAGGCCGGTCTCGTTCAGGAGGTCCAGGGCGACGGCCGCCACGCGGGCGCGGTCGAGCCGGTTCCCGCGCCCCTTGCCGCCGCCCTTGGTCACACCGTCGGTCGCGTCCTTAGCCACCCCCACAACTTAACAGCGTTCGGGCTTGACAGCTTAACGACGTTAAGTGCACGCTCGCGGACATGGAACTTAACGACGTTAAGGAAACGGATGTCGTCATCGTGGGGAGCGGGCCCGCCGGGCTCACGCTCGGCTGCGATCTCGCACGCCGGGGCGTGCGCGCCCTGGTCCTGGAGCGGGCCCCGCGCCTGTTCCCGGGCTCGCGCGGCAAGGGGGTGCAGCCGCGCACGCTGGAGGTCTTCGACGACCTCGGCGTGAGCGACGAGATCCGGGCCGCGGGCGGGCCCCCGCCCGTCGGGATGGTGTGGGCGGACGGCGTCCGGCAGGGCGAGCACCGCATGTTCGACGAACCGGCGCCGACGGACTCCGCGCCGTACGCCGGGCCGTGGCTGGTGCCCCAGTGGCGTACGCAGGAGATCCTGTACGAGCGGCTGGTCGCACTCGGCGGCGCGGTCGCCTTCGGCACGGAGGCCGTGGGCGTCGAGCAGGACGCCGACGGCGTCACCGTGCGGCTCGCGGGCGGCGGGGCCGTCCGGGCCGCGTACGCCGTCGCCGCCGACGGCGGGCGCTCCACCGTGCGGCGCGCCCTGGGCATCGGCATGACCGGCGAGACCGTCGACCCGCACCCGGTGCTCGTCGCCGACATCCGCGTCCGCGGCGCCGCGCTCGACCGGGACAACTGGCACATCTTCCCGCCGTCCGACGGCGTGGGCTTCACGGCGATCTGTCCGCTGCCCGGCACGCCGGACTTCCAGCTCACCGCCCAGTTCACGGACGGCGGCGCGCCCGACACCTCCCCCGACGGCGTCCGCAAGGCCGTCGCCGCCCGCACCCACCTGGCCGCCGAGGACGTCACCGAGGTGCGCTGGGCCTCCGACTTCCGGCCGCGCGCCGCCCTCGCGGACCGCTTCCGTGCGGGCCGGGTGTTCCTCGCGGGCGACGCGGCGCACGTGCACTCGCCCGCGGGCGGCCAGGGCCTCAACACCAGCGTCCAGGACGCGTACAACCTGGGCTGGAAGCTCGGCCTCGTCGTACGCCACGGCGCGAGCCCGTCACTGCTCGACACGTACGAGGAGGAGCGGCGCCCCATCGCCGCGGGCATGCTGGACCTGTCCACCCGCATCCACCGCGGCGAGGCCCGCCGGGGCGCGGCGACGCGCCAGCTCGGGCTCGCCTACCGGGACTCCTCCCTGACCCGGGACACCCGGACCGACCGGACCGCCGGGGACGGCGTGCGCGCGGGCGACCGCGCCCCGGACGGGCCCCTGGACGCCGGGCGCCTCTTCGACGCGCTCCGGGGGCCGCACTTCACCCTCCTCGCCGTCGGCCAGGGGGCATCGGAACTCCCGTACAGAGAGAGCGAGTTGGTGCGGATACGAGGTGTACGACGTGCCGACGCCCTGGACGCCTACGGCCCGGGAGTCTTCCTCATCCGGCCGGACGGCTACGTGGGCTGGGCGGGCCGGGACGCGGACGGCCTCGGGGACTTCTTGACCTCGACCAAACTTGAGGTTCTACGTTCGGGGGCATGACGAACGACACGAGCACCATCGAGGCCGCCAAGACCCCCTTCACCCCCTCCCACAGCGACGCCGAACTGGTCAACCAGCCCATCGGCTACTGGAGTTCGGCGGCGGGCCAGGCCGTCGTCCACCACATCCGCACCATGCTCGCCGAGCACGGGCTCACCCAGCCGCAGTGGTGGGTCCTCAACCAGGTCATCGGCCACGACGGCGGGCGCGACCGCGCGGAGGTCGTGGACGTCCTGCGCGGCTACCTGGAGTTCGGCGCGAGCGGCATCGAGCACAACACCGACGTACTGATCGCGCGCGGGCTGCTCACGCAGGACGGCGACGGCAGGATCCACATCACCGCCGAGGGCGCCGCGCTCCAGCGGAAGGTCGCCGAGCAGCAGGGCCGGACGCGGGACGAGATCCACGAGGGCATCGACGACGAGGAGTACGTCCGCGCCCTCAAGGTGCTCCAGCGGATGATCCACAACGTGGGCGGCCGGGCCTGGCACCACTGAGGCCCGGTCGGGGCCCGGTTCCCATCCGCAGCCCAATGGGCAAGACTTCAGAGGGAGTTGTCCAGTGAAGTGACAGCCGAGCGACAGCGTTCGACAGTGTTGGTGACAGTGGGATGACGTGGGGGATGCCATGAGCAGGGGCACGGCAGCCACGGCGCGCGCGGCGGCGGGCGCGGTGGTCGCCCTCGCCCTGGCGTGCGGGTGCACGGCGGGGGCCATCGACTCGTCCGGCCGGGACGGCGGGGACGGCCGGGGCGGCCGGGACGGCAGGGCCAGCGCGGACGACCGGGGCGGCCCGGTGTCCAGGGCCGAGCGGGCCCCGCGCGCCCGCTCGGCGCCGGACGCCCCGGAGCCGACGTACACCCGCTCGCCCAAGCCGAGGATCAAGTCCCCGGTGTCGCGGGCCGAGCTGCCGCCCTCGCCGACGCCGACGCCCACTAGGCCCCGGGCGACGCCGCCGCTCCCTCCCCCGCCGGGCCCGGTGCTCATGGCGCGGGGCGAGCGGGGCGCGAAGGTGCGCGAACTCCAGGCGCGGCTGCGGCAGTTGGCCTGGTTCCACCAGGCGCCGACGGGGTTGTACGGACCGGCGACGACGGCGGCGGTCGCGGGCTTCCAGGGCAAGCGGGGCCTGCGGCAGACCGGCGCGACCGACACCCGTACGTGGGACGCGCTGGTGCGGATGACGCGCCGCCCGACGCGGTACGAGCTGTACCCGGACGGCGGCATGCCGCCCGCGAAGCCCGACCGGCGGTGCCTGACCGGGCGCGTCATGTGCATCAGCAAGAAGAGCCGCACGCTGACGTGGATGATCGACGGCAAGGCGGTCACGACGGTCGACGTGCGCTTCGGCTCGGAGTACACGCCGACGCGCGAGGGCGAGTTCCGCGTGTTCTGGAAGTCCCGCCACCACGTGTCGACGCTGTACGACACGCCGATGCCGTACGCGATGTTCTTCAGCGGCGGCCAGGCCGTCCACTACTCGTCCGACTTCGCGGCGCGCGGGTACGCCGGGGCGTCGCACGGGTGCGTGAACGTGCGGGACAAGGCGGGGATCGCGCGGCTGTTCAAGCAGGTGAAGGACGGGGATCGGGTGGTCATCTATCGGTGACGGGGCCGGGCCCCCTAGGTGCCGGGCTGCCGCGCTGCCGGATTGAGGGCGCGGGCGGGATCGGGGAACGAATCCCGCCCGCGCCAATGGCACGGAGCCGTAGGTACGGGGGAACCCCGGCTCGTGCGTGGGCCGATGACCAGTCGGCTCACTCCTTACTGCGCCGTCACTCCGGAAAACGTCACACCTGGGTGGTGCGGTCTGGATCACACTCGGGTGGGGGGCGGCCGGGGCTGGCCGGGGGCCCACTGCCGGGGCTGGCCGGGCCGCCGCTTGGGGGCGCTGGGCGCCCCGCGCGGGAGGGGTGCCGGGCCTCATTGGGGGCCGAGCCCGGTACTGGCGAGGGCTGGGCCCTGTACGGCGGGGCGAGCGCCGGAGGCGGAGCGAGGCGACCGGCAATCGGCATCCGGCATCCGGCGGGGAGGGCTGCCAGCGCCGCGCACGTCGTGGGGCCGCCGCCCGTCAGGCAAGGGAACTGTCAGCCGTCGAGTCGCAGGGCGGGCTGAGCCCCGTACGGCGGGACGAGCGCCGGACGCGGAGCGAGGCGACTGGCGACCGGCATCCGGCGACCGGCGGGGCAGCACCACCCGCGCCCCGCATGCCGTGGGGCCGCCGCCCGGATCAGCAGACCCCCAGCGCCACACCCCCGCACGGGCAGGGGTGCCGGGCCCTCGGTGAGGGCCGAGCCCGGTGCCGCAGGGCGGGCTGAGCCCCGTACAGCGGGACGAGCGCCGGACACGGAGCAAGGCGACTGGCAACCGGCATCCGGCGGGGCAGCACCACCCGCGCCCCGCACACCGTGGGGCCGCCGCCCGGATCAGCAAACCCTCAGCCCCACACCCCCGCACGGAAGGGGGCGCCGGGCCCGCACCGGAGCGCGACCGGCGGCCGCCGTGACGGCCGTGCCACCGCCCGCCGGGCGCGGCGGGCCGTCGTCGCCTGGGCTCAGAGGACCGGGAGTGCCGAGTACGTCGGGGTCGGGTCCGGGTGGTGGGGCAGGGTGACCGGTGGGACGCGGCCGTGGCCGCCGCCACCGCCGTGGCCGTTTCCGGGGCCCTTGCCAGGGCCATGGCCGGGGCCGTTGCCGTGACCGTTCCCGGGGCCGTGGTGGCCGCCGCCTCCGGAGTCGTCGTCCTCGTCGCCGCCGCCGGGGCGGCCGCCGCCGTTGCCACCGCCGTTGCCGTTGCCCCCGCCGGGGTCGCCGTCGTGCTTGCCGCCACCGCCGAGGATCCGGTCGCAGAACGCGGTCAGGCGTTCGCTGCCACGGGCGAGCCGCTCCAGGCCCCGGCGTCTGGCGTCGTTCAGCTCACCGTTGCGGTAGGCGCGGCAGTCGTCGGCGGCGCGCTTGTACCACTTCTTCACGCCGCCCTTGCCATCGCCGTCGCCGCCGCCGTCCTCGCCCGCGTCGGGCCGGTCGTCGGGGGCGCGGCCCGTGCCCTCGCCGTTGGCGCCCGCGCGGTCCTCGTCCGTCGGGGGCGCGCTGGTCTCCGGGGAGCGGGACGGGTCGTCGTCGGGCGAGGAGCTGGCGTCGTCCGGGACGTCGTCCGGCGGCGCGGGAACGTCCGCCGACGGCGAGCGCAGCGGCTTCGTCGGCGACGGGGCGGGGGACGCGCTGGTCGCGGGCCCGCGCTCGCCCGACTCGAACGGCGACGGGATCACCCCGGCCCCGGCCGCCGCGACACCGCCCGCCATGCAGGCGGCCAGCGCCGCCGCCACGCCGAAGCGCACGGGGCGCCCCCAGCGCAAGGGGCGCGTGACGGCGCCACCGGCGCCCAGGCGCACGGGCGGGTCACCGCCGTCGCCGACACCACCGTCCGCGGTGCCGACGGCGCGCCCTCCGGCCACACCGAGCGCCCCGCCCGCATCACTCGTACCACGAGTACCACGAGTACCACTCGCACCAGCGGCCCCGGCAGACCCGGCAGACCCGGAAGGCCCGGAAGACCCAGCCGCCCCGGCAGCCACCGCCGCCCCCGAAGCGCCCCCGCTGGACTCGGCAGCCCCGGCGGACGCCCACGTCCGCCCGCCGCGCGCCGCGCGGAACGCCGCCAACGCCGCGTCCTCGCCCGGAAGTTCACCGTCCGCGCCGGTCTTCGCGGGCTTCGCCGCGGACAGCGCGCCGAGCACGTCGGCCAGGCGGCCGAGCTGTTCGCTCTCGTGATGGCCGGTGTCGTCGGGCCGCTCGCCGCGCAGCAAACGCTCCGCCACGTCACGGTCCAGCCACTTGTCCTGCTCGTCGGCCATCACATGTCCTTCTGCGTCCGCGTACGCGAATGCGTCACACACGACGGGGTCGACGGCGCCGCGCGGTCGTGCGGGTCGGGCTGCGGGGGCACGGCGCCCAGACCGCGCCGCCGCGCGGCGTCGTCGGCGCCCATCAGCTCGGCGAGCCGCTTGAGCCCGCGGTGCGCGGCGGTACGGACGGCTCCGGGGCGCTTGCCCAGGGTCTCGGCGGCGCTCTTCGCGTCGAGCCCCACGACGACCCGCAGCACCACGGCCTCCGCCTGGTCCTGCGGGAGCTGGGCTATCAGCGCGAGCGCGGCGTCCGTGGCGAGGGACTCCATGGCCTCGCCCGCGGTGTCCGCGTCGGCGGGCCTGCCGGTCAGCTCCGTCTCGTCGCCGCCGATGGCGGGGCGGCGGCCGCGCATGCGTATGTGGTCCAGGGCCCGGTTGCGGGCGATGCGCGCGGCCCAGCCGCGGAACCGGTCCGCGTCCCCGCTGAACCGGTCCAGGTCGCGGGCTATCTGGAGCCACGCCTCGGACGCCACGTCCTCGGCGTCGAGATCGCCGACGAGCGTGCGTACGTAGCCGAGCAGCCGCGGGTGCACGGAGCGGTACACATGACGGAACGCGGTCTCGTCACCGTCCTGTGCCGCGAGCACGGCGGCGGTCAGCTCAGCGTCGTCCTCCCCCTGCACTGCGTGCCCCTCTGCGCCTGGTCAGGCGCGGCTCTCACGGGTCGTCCCTGTCGCGGTCGCGCGCCGCCTCCCCGGTCCCGGGGGCGCCTGCGGTGGTGGGTCGCAGCACGGCGCGAAACTGCACGCTACGGCGTGAAACCGGTGCGCGTCCATGTTTGTACAACATGCAACTAGCGGGTGCCCCGGGGAGGTGTGACACAAAACGCAGCCCCGACGCAGTAGGGAGTACGGACCGCCACGCGGTTCGTGCCGTGTGACGGCCGGGGCCTCTCCTGTGGGGGGTGGCGGCCCCGGCCGCTCACCCCCGCGCGGGACCCCCGGGCCTGGCCCCGGTCAGACCCCGGTCAGACCTCGAAGAGGTCCGCGCCCCCGGCCCCCGGATGTCGTCGGCCTCCACCACCTGCGACGCGGGCGGTGCGTGGGCCTCGACCGGCTCGTCATAGTCGGACATCTTCATGACCATCCGCTGGCCGTTCTGCTCCATCTCGAAGGCCGCGATGTACGGCTTTCCCTCGGCGGCCACATACATGGAGGCGTCCGAGTCGCCCGTCGGGTCGACGATCGGGATCACGTGTTTGCCGTACCGGTAGGTCGGCGATCCGGCCTGGAAGACATCATCGGAGTTCTCCGCGTCGTCGGGCGAGCCCAGCTTCCGGACCAGCTCGTCCAGGTCGCACTGCTGGGCGGGCGTCGCCCGGCGCCCGCCGGTCGCTTCCGTCGGCGCCTTCAGGTACTTGCCGCGCACCAGCGCGACCCGCTCGCGGACCGTCGCCGCGGCCTGCGGCCCGCGCGCCTCGCCCATCCGCACCAGCGTGTCCAGGGACTCGTCCGAGAACCGTATGTAGGTCGCGGTGCCCCCGATCACGATCAGGTCGCCGCTGCGGCCGGGCCCCGCGTCGAACGTGCCCGTGCAGTTGCTCCGCCGGTCGATGTGCAGCGCGACCTGCTCGCGCCGCGCGGTCCCGGCCACCGCCGAGCCCTTCGTCTGCGTCACGTCGATCCGCACCGACCGGGCCGACCTGAGCAGCTCCACCCCGTCCACGGCCAGCTCCAGGCCGCGCCGCTGCTCCGGCGGCAGCTCCTCGGTGAACGTCCCGCCGGTCAGCCGCACCGGCTCCTCCTCGCCGCAGGACGCCACCAAGGGCGCGAGCGCGCCGACCGCGAGCGCGAGGGCCGCGGCCCGCGCCCTCCGGCGGCGCCCGCCGCCCCGAGTTCCGCACGTGGCCTTGTGCCCCACAGTCCCCACCCGTCTTCGCCGACCTCTCCGGTTACGTCCCGCGCCCGCCGTCTGTGCCTCATGGGCGTTCTCGTGCGTGTGCTCGCGCGTGTGCCCGTACGTGTGCTCGCGCGTGCCCGTGCGTGTGCTCGTACGTGTTTCTCATGCGCTTCTCATGAGCGGCGCCTCTCATGAACCCTGCGCACGCGGGCGCCGCGTTGTCACATTCGTACGCTGCGGCAAACATCACGTCGTCTTTCGCTCGATCCCGTACAACCCTTCCGTTCTTCCGGAAGTCTTACGAACTCGCTGATTCACCAGGTTGACCAGGAGTTCGCTAAGGGGTGGGGCGATTGAGCCCGCGCAAGCATGCCTACCGGCCGCTCAGTCTCCGGCGCAGGGCGTGGCTCACGATCGGCGCGGTCGTCGTCGGCGGGGCCGGAGCGGTGACGTACGCGACGGCGGAGCCCGCCGGTGGCCCGCCACCGGCGGCCGACGCGCGCTCCCCGCGCCCGGCGGCCGTACGGGACCTCGCGCTGCGCGGCCCGGACACCGGTCGGCGGGAGCTGCCGCGCACGTCCACCGCCCGGTTCTCGCTGCTCGGCATCGCCTGGGACGGGGCAGGCCGCGCACTCGACGGCACCGCCGAGGTCCGCACCCGCGCCGCCGGTTCGGGACGGTGGAGCGCCTGGCGGCACCTGGACACGGCGGGCGCGGACGGCACCGGCTCCGCGCCGCTGTGGGTGGGCCCCTCCGACGGCGTCCAGGCCCGGGTGACCGGCCGGGCCGCCCTGCCCGACGGCCTCAAGGTGAGCCTCGTCGACCCGGGCGCCCCGGCGCGCGAGTCCCGCGCCCCGGCGCTGGCCCCGGCCGCGTACGCCGCGAAGCCCGCAGGCCCCGCCGCCCCTCCGTCAACGGTCCGCCAGCCCCCGATCGTCCCGCGCGCCGCCTGGGGCGCCGACGAGTCGCAGGTCACCAAGGACCCCGGGTACGCGACGAAGGTCGCGGCGGTCCTCGTGCACCACACGGCGGGCACCAACGACTACCGCTGCGCGGACGCGCCCGCGCTGATACGCGGCCTGATGGCGTACGACGTCCAGGCGCGCGGCCTGCCCGACCTCGGCGCCAACTTCGTCGTCGACAAGTGCGGCCGGATCTTCGAGGGCCGCGCGGGCGGCGTCGACCGGCCCGTGGTCGGCGGCCACACCGACGGCTTCGACGGCCAGACCACCGGCGTCGCCGTGCTCGGCGACTTCGAAGGCGGCCCGGCGCCCGCCCGGCCCACGCGCGCCGCCCTGGAGGCGGTGGCCCGCGTCGCCGCGTACAAGCTCGGCCAGTACGGCGGCGACCCGAACGGCACGGCCACGCTCACCGCGACGGCCGACACCGGCGTGTGGAAGAAGGACGAGCGGGCCCGGATCCCCGTGATCTCCGGCGGCCGCGACGCGGCGAAGACGGCGTCGCCCGGGAAGAACCTGTACGCGAGGCTCGGCGAGATCCGCCGGTACGCCGCCTCCGCGGGCCGGAACTCCGCCGCCCCGACGGCCGACTTCAACGGCGACGGCACCGCCGACCTGGTCGCGCCCACACCCCGCGCGAACAAGAAGAAGGGCGCCCTGACCATCGTGCCGGGCGGTCCCGACGGCCCCGTCGCCGCCGCGAAGAAGACCCTCACCCAGTCCAGCCCCGGCGTCCCCGGCCGCGACGAGTCCGGCGACGAGTGGGGCGCCGCCACCGCGTGGGGCGACATCGACGGCGACGGCCACGCCGACCTCGCCATCGGCGCGCCCGGCGAGGACGACACCGACGGCCACAAGGACCGCGGCGCGGTCACCGTGCTGTTCGGGCCGGAGTTCACCTCCGGCACCGACATGCAGCTGTCGGAGGACTTCGCGTACACCGGGGCGCGGTTCGGCTCGGCGGTGGCGGTGGGCGACTTCAACGCCGACGGCAGGGCCGACGTGTTCGCCGCGTCCACCGGCACCGGCGGCAGCTGGGCCGCGCGGTTCTCCCCGACCACCAGGCCGCGGGCACCTTCACCGCCGACGAGCGGCCGATCGCGTACCCGGACGCGGCGTCCGGCGACTTCAACCACGACGGGTACGCCGACGTGGCGCTCAGCTATCGCGACGCGGCGGGCAAGGGCCGCGTCGTCTGGTTCAAGGGCACCCGGTCGGGCCTCAGCCGCGTCGGCCACCTGTCGGCCAAGGGCGGCCGCGCGGTCGCCGCGGGCGACGTCAACGGCGACGGCTACGACGACCTCGCCATCGGCCAGCCCTACACCTCCGAGTCCGGCGCGCACGCGGGCGGCCAGGTCACCGTCGTCCCCGGCTCCGCCTCCGGGCTCACCTCCACCGGCGCGAAGACCGTCCACCAGGCCACCCCCGGCGTCGTCGGCGCCGCCGAGGCGGGCGACGCGCTCGGCTGGTCGGTGGCGGTCGGCGACACCGACGGCGACGGGTACGCGGACGTCTACGCGGGCGCCCCCGGCGAGGACATCACACGCGACGGCAAGACCCGCGTCGACGCGGGCACCTCACTGCTGTTCAAGGGCGGCCGGTCCGGGCTCACCGGCACGGGCGCGGTGGCCGTCAGCCAGGACGAGCCGGGGGTGCCGGGCGCCACGGAGTCCGGGGACCGGCTGGGGTCCGCCGTCAGCCTCGGGGACTTCGACGGCGACGGCCGGGGCGACCCGGTGGTCGGCGTGGAAGGGGAGGACGCGAACGCCGGGACGGTGTTGTCGGTCGGGCGCGGGGTGTACTACGGGCGGGCCCAGCTCGGTACGCCCGCGGGCGCCTATCTGGGGCAGGCCCTGGCGCCTTAGCCCCGAGGGGTGCTTGTCGATGGGCGGGTCCGCCGCGGTCGGCTCAGCCCCGCGCTCGTCCGGCGGCTGCGAGGGCGACGGGCTACAAGGGCGACGGGCTACGACGGCGACGTCTGGGCGCGCCGCGCCCGGGACACCGCCGCCTGGAGGACCCGGCGGCCCTCCGCCGACACCTCCACCACCTGCCGCAGACCGCCCGCGGCCAGGAGTTCGAGGACCCGTATCTGGCGGCGCAGCTCGGCGGAGGCCAGCGGGGAGACGCCGTCGGTGGGGCCGTCCAGGAGGCGGTGGATCTGGAGGGCCGCCGCCGAGCAGGCGTCCGCCCAGGGGCGCAGCGCGTCGGCGGACCGCTGGGCGGGCACCGCGTCCAGCATGCGGGCGGTGAGGGCGGCGGCGTCCCCGCCGTCCGCGTCGGCGGCCAGCTCCCCGCGGACCTCGGCCAGCTCCGCCCCCCACGCCGTGTCCTCCGCCAGGCTCACCCACAGCGGCCGGAGCGCCTGGTCCGCGCCGCCGAGCAGCGGCAGGCAGCGGTCCAGGCAGGCGAGCCCGCTGGCGGCCAGGGCCCGCTCGTCGGCCTGCGCTATCAGCTCCACCAGGCTGGGGTGCGCGCCGGAGTCGGGGCGTGGCAAAGGGCTCGCAGTCATGGCGTACGCGGTCTCCTGTCCCGGACGGGGCACCCGCACGCACCCCTCACGCCCTTACTGCGTCCGGCGGCGGAATAACGTCACTGAGGCCGAAAGTGATCGCCGCCGGGGCCGTGCGGGCCGCTGCTCGCGGCCGTGCGGCTCCTACTGGGGCAACACCCCGAGCCGGTCGAGCAGCCGGAAGAACAGCTCCTCGGCGGAGGGTTCGGCGTCGGCGGTGAGGACGTCGAGCAGCGCCGCCGTCCGCGCCCGCCGACCGGACTCGGCGGCCCAGGCGACCGCCCGCTCGGCGGCGTCGCGCGGCTCCAGGAAGTAGTCGTCGACGGTCAGGTCCGCGTCCGCCAGGTACCCGGCCATCGCGGCGCGCCCCAGGCAGGTCGTCCACGCGCCGCTCTTGGGCGCGGCGGCCTCCACCACCACGCAGTCGCTGTCCAGGACGAAGCCGAACAGCGCGGGGGCGCCGGTCTCCTCGGCGAGCGCGTTCATGTTGCCGACGTCCTGGCTGCCGTCGCTCGGGCACTCCCACACCTGCCAGCCGTCGGGCCGCCGCTCAAGCAGCGTCAGCTCGCCGCGCACGCCCTCCACGGTCGCGCACTCGCCGAGCGGCCGCTCGCTGCGGCCCACGACGTAGTAGCCCCAGTACCCCATGCCCGTGCCCCCCGTACTGCTTCCCCGTAGCTGCGACTTCCGGCCGAATACACCACACGGCACGCGGCGGCCGCCACCAGAACCGCGGATCTGCCGGACGCTCAGGGCGCCACCGCGGCGGCCAGGCGGACGAACTCCGGCCAGGGGCGGGTCGGCGGGCGCGCGTCCCACACCTTCTGCGCGGTCGCCCGCAGCGGCATACGGATGCCCCGGGCCACCTGCTCCTGCGTCTGCGCCCCGGGGATGTCGCACCACACGGCGAAGCTGGCGCCGAGGACGCGACCGTCGTGGGCGGCGGGCACGGGGGCCGTGCCGCGCAGCACGCGGGGCGTCCAGTGCTCGTAGATGCGCTGCCCGGTCGGATAGCGGAAGTCGTTCGGCTCGCCGAGGACGTAGTAGAGGAACTCGTCGTTGTAGTTGACGACCTTCCGGCCCTCCTCCAGATAGGCGAGGGGCTCGCGCGCGCCGATCTCCTTGCCGGTCCAGTACGCGACCTCGATGGCGTCGTCGGCGGCCACGACGCCGCCGCGGTAGAAGCCGTCGTTCCAGGCGCGGACGGCGCGGCCCGCGCCCACGGTCCGCGCGCGGTCGTTCAGCCACGCCGTCGCCAGGTCCCGCACGCGCGCCCGCGGCCCGAACCGCTCCCGCGCGGCGGCGGCCAGGCGCGGGTAGCGCGTCTCGGGCGACGCCGACATCAGCGCGCGGTACTCGTCCGCGCCGATGTGCCACCGGGCGCCGGGGAACAGCTCCGCGTACTCCCTCAGCAGGTCGTCGACGATCCGCGCCGCCCCCGGGTTCGCGATGTCCACGGCGCCGCCCGCCACCGCGCCGCGCGCGTCGCGCAGCCGCAGGTCCGGGTGGGCTTGGAGCACCGCGCCCAGGTGCCCGGGCGAGTCGATCTCCGGTACGACGGTGAGGTGGCGGCTCGCGGCGAGATCCACGATGCGGCGCACCCGGTCCTTGCTGAGGTGGTCGGCGGAGACGACCTCGGGGTGCGAGTCGGAGGCGATGCGGAAGGCCTGGTCGTCGGAGAAGTGCAGGCCGATCTCGTTGTACTTGAGGTCGCCCAGCTCCTTGATCCGGTCCTCGATCCACTCCGCGTCGAAATGCTTGCGCGCGATGTCCACCATGAAGCCGCGGCGGGGCTTGGCGGGCGCGTCCCGCACGGTGCCCTCCGGGGCGGTGCGGCCGTCGGCGACGGCCTGCTTGAGGGTGCGGGTGCCGTAGAAGACGCCCGCGTCGGCGGGGGCGGCGATCCGCACCAGGCGGTCCTTGACGGTGAGGGTGTACGACTCCGGGTCGCCGGTGCCCGCGAGGTCCAGGCGGACGTCGCCGGGCCGGGGGCGGGCCGTGCCGCCGTAGCGCAGGCGCAGCTCGCCCGCGAGGAGCCGGGCCTCCCCGGCGAGGCGCTCGTCGCCGACGACGACGCGGCGCCCCTTCTCGGGGCGCCAGCCGGGGCCGCGGGCGGCCTGGTGCTCCCGTACGGCGGGGATGGTGGCCGGGGCCTTGGACCAGGGGTAGGCGCGGGTCGGCGACGGCGACCGCGAGGGCGCGGACTCGGCGGCGCGCCCGCCCCCGCCCCCGCCCCCGCCTCCGTCCCCGTCGGGCCACGCCAGCACCCCCACGCCGACGCCGACGACCAGCACCGCGGCTCCGCCCACGGCCACCCAGGTACGCCTCACCCGCACACGCCTCCGTCCCTCCCCCACCGCCCGCCCGCGCTCTCCCGCCCCCGGCGGACACCCCGTCCAGCGTGCCGCGCCCGCACGAGGACCGCCAAAGATGCCACGGCGGCGGCGGACGCGGGACCCCTCCGCCCACGTGCGGCGTACCCCCGCGGGGCCCGTTCAGACCCGCCGCCCAAACTCCCTCATCCGAATGAAATCCCCCCGGCGTTTCCGAGAACTCCCCGAAGCCGCCCGCCACCCCCTGCGCCACCCCGATAGCGTTGCGCCACACCCCACCCACGCCTCCGCCGAGGAGCCCCCCTGCCGTCGCACCGCGCCATACCGGAACCCCTGAACGCCGCACCGGCCGACGAGGCCACCCGCACCCTGTTGACCTGCTGCGGAAGCCGCCACTGGGCGCGCCGCCTGACCGCGCACCGGCCCTATCCGGACCTGGACGCCCTGCTCGCCGCCGCGGACGAGGCGGCGTACGACCTGACGCCCGCCGACCTCGCCGAGGCCCTGGCCGCCGAGCCCCTGGCACCGGCGCTGCCCCCAGGCAGCGCGTACGCCGCGGTGGCCGCGACGGCGCTGCGCGCGGCCACGGCGGCGTACGAGAACCGCTTCGGGCACGCCTTCGTGATCTGCCTGGACGACGTGCCGCCCAGCGAGGCCCTGGACCACCTGCTCGCCTCGCTGCGCGCCCGGCTCGGCCACGAGCGGGAGGAGGAGCGCGCCGTCGCGGCGGAGGAGCTGCGGCGCGTGGCCCGCGGTCGGCTCACCCGGCTCGCGCACTCCTGGGCCCGGTCCGCGGCCGCCGTTCCGGCGCCCCACGAGGCCCCGGACCGCGCCGCCGGATCACGTGGCGATAGCCCGTACGTACCAGTTTGATTGCCTGTTTGATCACACCCGAGGACCCGGGGCGAGGACGCCGACAAGTCGTCGATACGATGACGAGCGGCCGGTGGACCGTACCCGGCCGGGCTCGTCCGACACCGAAGCCGGCCGGCCCCACATCCCCGCTCCCGGAGGGTTCTTCCGTGCCGGCTGGAACGCTGTACCGCGGCCGGGAAGGCATGTGGTCATGGGTGGCTCACCGAGTCACCGGTGTCCTCATCTTCTTCTTCCTGTTCGTCCATGTCCTCGACACCGCTCTCGTCCGTGTCTCCCCCGAGGCGTACGACGACGTCGTGGCCACCTACAAGACGCCGATCGTCGCGCTCCTTGAGTACGGCCTCGTCGCCGCCATCCTCTTCCACGCGCTGAACGGCCTGCGTGTCATCGCCGTCGACTTCTGGTCGAAGGGCCCGCGCTACCAGAAGCAGATGCTCTGGACCGTCGTGGGCGTCTGGGTCGTGCTGATGGTCGGCGCGCTGTACCCGGTCCTCGGCCACGCCGTCCGCGAACTGTTCGGGAGCTGAGGCCGATATGTCCGACACCACGCTTGAGAAGTCCGGAGTGGGCCCGGTCGAAGGCGGCTCGCTCTACGACGTCGACAACCCGGCCCCGGTCATCGAGGCCCCGCGCAAGCGCACCGCGAAGACCCCCCGCTCCACCCGCGGCAACTTCGAGATGGCCGCGTGGCTGTTCATGCGCCTGTCCGGCGTCGTCCTGGTCGTCCTGGTCATCACGCACCTGCTGATCCAGCTGGTGCTCGACGGCGGCGTCTCGAAGATCGGCTTCGCGTTCGTCGCGGGCCGCTGGGCGTCCCCGTTCTGGCAGGTCTGGGACCTGCTGATGCTGTGGCTCGCCATGCTGCACGGCGCGAACGGCCTGCGCACGGTCATCAACGACTACGCGGAGCGCCCGAACACGCGCCTGTGGCTCAAGGGCCTGCTGTACACCGCCACGGTGTTCACCATCCTCCTGGGCACGCTGGTGATCTTCACCTTCGACCCGAACATCCGCTAGAGCCGAGGCGACCGCAGTGAAGATTCACAAGTACGACACCGTCATCGTCGGCGCGGGCGGCGCGGGCATGCGCGCCGCCATCGAGGCGACGAAGCGCAGCCGCACCGCCGTGCTCACCAAGCTGTACCCCACCCGCTCCCACACGGGCGCCGCGCAGGGCGGCATGGCCGCCGCGCTGGCCAACGTGGAGGAGGACAACTGGGAGTGGCACACCTTCGACACGATCAAGGGCGGTGACTACCTGGTCGACCAGGACGCCGCCGAGATCCTGGCGAAGGAGGCCATCGACGCGGTCCTCGACCTGGAGAAGATGGGCCTGCCGTTCAACCGCACCCCGGACGGCACCATCGACCAGCGCCGCTTCGGCGGTCACTCCCGCAACCACGGCGAGGCGCCGGTGCGCCGGTCCTGCTACGCGGCGGACCGCACCGGCCACATGATCCTCCAGACGCTGTACCAGAACTGCGTGAAGGAGGGCGTGGAGTTCTTCAACGAGTTCTACGTCCTGGACCAGCTGATCACCGAGGTCGACGGCGTCAAGAAGTCGGCGGGCGTGGTCGCGTACGAGCTGGCCACCGGCGAGATCCACGTCTTCCAGGCGAAGGCCGTGATCTACGCCTCCGGCGGCACCGGCAAGTTCTTCAAGGTGACCTCCAACGCGCACACCCTCACCGGTGACGGCCAGGCGGCCTGCTACCGGCGCGGGCTGCCGCTGGAGGACATGGAGTTCTTCCAGTTCCACCCGACCGGCATCTGGCGCATGGGCATCCTGCTCACGGAGGGCGCCCGCGGTGAGGGCGGCATCCTGCGCAACAAGGACGGCGAGCGCTTCATGGAGAAGTACGCTCCCGTCATGAAGGACCTGGCGTCCCGCGACGTCGTGTCCCGGTCCATCTACACGGAGATCCGCGAGGGCCGCGGCTGCGGTCCCGAGGGCGACCACGTCTACCTGGACCTGACCCACCTGCCGCCGGAGCAGCTGGACGCCAAGCTCCCGGACATCACCGAGTTCGCGCGCACGTACCTGGGCATCGAGCCGTACACGGACCCGATCCCGATCCAGCCGACCGCGCACTACGCCATGGGCGGCATCCCGACGAACGTCGAGGGCGAGGTGCTCGCCGACAACACGACCGTGGTCCCCGGTCTGTACGCGGCGGGCGAGGTCGCCTGCGTGTCGGTGCACGGCGCCAACCGCCTGGGCACCAACTCGCTGCTCGACATCAACGTCTTCGGCCGCCGCGCGGGCATCGCCGCCGCGGAGTACGCGGCGAAGGCCGACTTCGTGGAGCTGCCGGAGAACCCGGCGGAGTTCGTCGCCTCCCAGGTGGAGCGGCTGCGCGAGTCGACGGGCACCGAGCGCGTGGCCGTGCTCCGCAAGGAGCTGCAGGAGACGATGGACGCCAACGTGATGGTGTTCCGCACGGAGCAAACCATCAAGACGGCCGTCGAGAAGATCGCCGAGCTGCGCGAGCGCTACAAGAACGTCTCGGTGCAGGACAAGGGCAAGCGCTTCAACACCGACCTCCTGGAGGCCATCGAGCTGGGCAACCTGCTCGACCTGGCCGAGGTCATGGCGGTGTCGGCCCTGGCCCGCAAGGAGTCCCGCGGCGGTCACTACCGCGAGGACTTCCCCAACCGCGACGACGTCAACTTCATGCGCCACACCATGGCGTACCGCGAGGTCACGGCCGACGGCAAGGACTCGATCCGGCTCGACTACAAGCCCGTCGTCCAGACCCGCTACCAGCCGATGGAGCGTAAGTACTGATGGCAACCCCGACGATGGACAAGGTCGAGGCGGACGCCGCGGCCTCGTCGCACCTCATCACCGTCACCTTCCGGATCCGCCGCTTCAACCCCGAGGTCTCGGCGGAGGCGACCTGGGAGGACTTCCAGTTCGAGATCGACCCGAAGGAGCGCGTGCTCGACGGTCTCCACAAGATCAAGTGGGACCTGGACGGCTCGCTGACCTTCCGGCGCTCGTGCGCGCACGGCATCTGCGGCTCGGACGCGATGCGCATCAACGGCAAGAACCGCCTGGCGTGCAAGACGCTGATCAAGGACATCAACCCGGCCAAGCCGATCACGGTCGAGCCCATCAAGGGCCTGACGGTCCTGAAGGACCTGGTCGTCGACATGGAGCCGTTCTTCCAGGCGTACCGGGACGTCATGCCGTTCCTGGTGACGACCGGCAACGAGCCGACCCGGGAGCGCCTGCAGTCCGCCGAGGACCGCGAGCGCTTCGACGACACCACGAAGTGCATCCTGTGCGCCGCGTGCACGTCGTCCTGCCCGGTGTTCTGGAACGACGGCCAGTACTTCGGCCCGGCCGCGATCGTGAACGCGCACCGCTTCATCTTCGACAGCCGTGACGAGGCGGGCGAGCAGCGCCTGGAGATCCTGAACGACAAGGACGGCGTGTGGCGCTGCCGCACCACGTTCAACTGCACGGACGCCTGCCCGCGTGGCATCGAGGTCACCAAGGCGATCCAGGAGGTCAAGCGGGCGCTGATCACGCGCCGCTACTGAGCCTCCGGCCCGGTCCGCAGCGAGGGCCCCGCACCCGGTTCCGGGTGCGGGGCCCTCGTGGTCTCGCCCTCACGGCCTGCGGCGGTTGAGGGCCGTCAGATCGATGTCGATGTCGAAGGGGCGGGACGTCTTGAGACGGTCGAAGTGGACACCGGTGGGGCCGTAGGCCTTGGTGCCGGGGTCCAGTACGAAGGTGTGGACGACGGGGAGGCCCGTGGCCCCGTCCTGCTCGACCCGCCAGAAGTGCGGAACACCAGCTTCCGCGTACTTGCGCGGCTTGACGTCGCGGTCGCGGATGACGGAGTCAGGTGAGACGACTTCGATGGCGAGGACGATGTCTTCCGGCTTGAACCACGTCTGGTCATCCCCGGTGTCCGCTTCGGCGTGATAGACGACGATGTCCGGCTCGGGGCGGTTCCATACGTCCAGCTTCACCGTCATCTCCCGGTCGACATCGAGATGGTCCGGCGTCTGCCGCAGGAGTGCACTTTCCAACAAGTACATCGTGCGCGTGTGGAACCTGCGCTGCGGACTCATGAAAACGAGACTCCCGTCGATCAACTCCGTATGCGGCGGGAGGCCCGGAATCCGGTCGAGGTCGTCCACGGTCCAGCCCTCGACGGGCGGGATCGGCCAGTGGTACTGCTCCGGCTCGTCCTGGAGCTCGTGCTCCTGGTCGGATGCGGCGCTCATGGTTGCTCCCATGGGACGGAGTCTCGCCTGTTCCTCCAGCGTACCCAGGGGCGTTGGATCACTCTCCACCGTACGAGTGAACACCGCGCGCATGGCCGAATCCACCGCGGGGCGCCCCAGACCCGCCCCTTTCCCGAAACCAGGGGGCGCCGCCCCTGGCACCCCCGCTTCATTGCCGCTTCGCGGCTCGTCCTCAAACGCCGGACGGGCTGGATCCAGCCCGTCCGGCGTTTGAGGACGAGGCCGGAGGCCGATTCGGGGGTGCCAGGGGGCTGGCCCCATGGTTTCGGTGAAGGGGCGGGATTGGGGGCCACCCGGCAGGGCTACCGCCGGTGGGGGCGGGGCCGACCTATGGTGACGGCATGTCAGATCGTGCTGGAGCGGAGCCCACCGTACCCCTCGGGTTCGACCACGTGCTGCTCCCGGTGGGCGCCCTCGACGAGGCCGTCGGCTTCTACGGGCGCGCCGGTTTCCCCCTCGTCCACCGCCTGGACGAGGCCGGGCTCGCCATCCTGAAGGCGGGCCCGGAGACCCCCGGCCTCCTGCTCCGCGTGGAGGACGGCGCCGCCCACCGCCCACCCCCCTGGCCCACCCCCCGCGTGTGGATCGAGGTGCGCGACGCCCGCGCCAAGGCGGCGGCCCTGGCGGCGGCGGGCATCCCCGTCCTCGCGGAGCCGTTCGCCGTGGCGACGGGCTGGACCGTGGAGATCGCCGACCCCTGGGGGAACGTCATCGGCTTCACGGACTACTCGAAGCGGCCGGAGCTGGCCCGGGCCTGACCCCGCGGCTCACCGCCCGCCCCAGATCGCGTACAGCACCGCCGCCAGCAGCACCGCGCACACCACCAGGCAGCCCAGCACCACCCTGCTGTCCGGGACCTCCCCCACGAGGGCCGACCGTTCCTCCTCGGTCAGCTCCACCACGTCTTCCGACAGTTCGTCCCTGTCCACTGCGCCCCCTCACTCCGGGAGGGGAGACCCGCCGTGTGATCAAAGGTTGTGCGTCTGGCTGGAGTTGGCCGTGTGACAACGGACACCGCGTGGGAGTGTGACAGTCGGGCGGTCGGTTGCGCTTGTTAAGCGGTGAGGGCACTCGTTGCTCTCGTACACAGCGGAGCACAGTGGGGACGACATGGGGACAAGGGGTGGGGAACCGTGGCCGGAGCGGGGCAGAGCGCGCCCAGGGCGCCGAGGGCGGACCAGATGCGGGGGTACGCGCGGCGGTTCGTCGCGGATGTGACGGAGCGCAACCGGCTCCCCCTGGACTTCTCCGTGCGGAGCCTGCGGGTCGTGGACTTCGTCCTCGACGGGCTGCGCGGGAGCGGGCGCGGACGGGCCGAGGTGGCCGGGCCGCTCTTCGGCTTCGGGGCGTACGTGGGCGAGGTGCTGGTGCGCCGCGCGGGCGCCGTCTGGGTGGACTTCGACGACGGCCAGCGGCGGTTCTTCGGGCAGCCGGTGGGGGTGCGGATGCCCGACGGGCGGGTGTGGAGCCCGCTCGGCAAGGTCGTCAACCGGTACGAGGCCGGGGCCGAGGAGTCGCTTCAGCTCTTCTACCTGACCCTGCCGGGACGGCACGCCGCCCGCACCGGCGACGGGCGGGCGGAGCCGGAGCCCGCGCGGTCCCGGTGACGGCGGCGAAGGCGTGAAGGGCATGGCCTCGGTGCGGACGCGAACCCGAGGGAACGGCACCGGCCCGGGCCGGGCGGAACCAGCGGAACGAGCCAACTGGCGGATCGAGCGGAACGAGCGGATCGAGCGGATGGAGAGGAGCGCGTGACCTCGGGCGGGGAGCAGGGACGGGACCGAAGACGGGGCCCCGGCGGGGAGCGGGGGCGCCAGGGCCAGGGGGAGCGCGCGAAGATCGGCGACGCCGCGCTGAGCCGGGCCCTCGCGGACGCCCAGCGGGGCGACGACGCGGCGTTCGCCACGGTGTACCGGTGGGTGCACCCGGGCCTGCTCGGCTGCGTGCGCGGCATCGTCGGCGACGAGGCCGAGGACGTGGCGTCCGAGGCGTGGCTGCAGATCGCCCGTGATCTGCGCCGGTTCAGCGGCGACGGCGCGGACTTCCGCCGCTGGGCCGCCACCGTCGCCCGCAACCGCGCCCGCGACCACCTGCGCCGCCGCATGAGCCGCCCCCGTCTGATCCTCGCCGAGGGCGACGCGCTCGACGTGCCGGATCCGCGTGACCCCGCCGAGCAGGTCATCGAGCGCCTGGCGGCCGACGACACCCTGGAGCTGGTCCTCGCGCTGCCCCCGGACCAGGGCAGGGCCGTCTACCTCGGGGTGGTCGTCGGCCTGGACGGCCCGGCCGCGGCCCGCTTCCTCGGCAAGCGCCCGGGCGCCGTGCGGATGGCGCTGCACCGCGGGCTGCGGCGGCTGCGCGCCCAGCTGGCGCCCCGCCGGGCCCCGTCGGACGGCGTGCCCCGCCGGGCGCCCTCGGACGACGCCGAGCCGGGCCGCCCGCGCTGCCGACGCGGCGGCGGCCTCCCCCTGGTCAGGGCGGCCGCCGCCGCGTCGGCGGTGTCGCTCAGCGCGGTGGCCGGGCGGGCCGCCCCGTCCCCACCGCCTCCACCAGCTCCAGGTCGTAGGTGAGCGGGCCCTCGCCGAGCATGATGTGCCGCGCCCGTGACGCGTACCCGGGTGCGGTCGCCGCGAGCAGGTATACGCCGGGGGCGGGCGCCAGGAGCGCGTAGGCGCCGTCGGCGCGGGACGACACGCGGTCGAGCTGGCGGCCGGACTTGGCCAGCAGGGTGAGGGTCACGCCGTGGATGGGCTCGCCGTCCGGCGTGAGGATGTAGCCGTGCACGGCGGGCGCGGTGTCCTCGGGGCACTCCGGCGCGGCCTGCTCGGGCATGGCCAGGGCCGCGTACGCGTCCAGCGGCGCGCAGACGTCGGGAGCGTCGGGCGGCACATAGGCGTCCAGGGGCTCGTGGGTGCCCAGCGGGCCGTACTTGTCCAGCGGCTCGAAGCTGTCGAGCGGCTCGTATCCGTCCAGCGGCCCGTAGGTGTCCAGCATGTCGTCCCCGTTCGGTCTCGTCAGCCTGTCGTTCTGGTCCGGCGGTGCGTGCTCGTGCGCGTACGGAAGTCGCTCGTGGTCGTACGGAAGTCGCTCGTGCGCGTAGGGAAGCCCCTCGTACGCGTACGGAGTTCCCTCGTGGTCGTACGGAGGCCCCTCCTGGTCGTACGGAAGTGCCCCGTGGTCGTACGGAGGCCCCTCCTGGTCGTACGGAAGTGCCCCGTGGTCGTACGGAGGCCCCTCGTGCTGGTGTGGAAGTCCGCAGGCCGCCGCCCGGTCCCGGGTGGGCGCCGGGTGCGGTCTGCCGAGGGCCGCCGCCACCAGGGCCTCCAGTTCCTCCGGCTCCGGCGGCCGGGCCTGCCGCGGCTCCACGGAGAGGTGCGGCAGACGGCGGTCGAGGGCGCGCGGCAGCCACCAGTTGGCGCGGCCGAGCAGGTGCATCACGGCGGGCACGAGCGCGGTGCGCAGCACGAACGCGTCCAGGGCCACGGCAGCGGCGAGGCCGACGCCCGCCATCGCGCCCTCCAGGTCGCCGCTCAGGACGAACGCGGAGAACACGCAGATCATGATGAGCGCCGCGCAGGTGATGACCCGGCTGGTCTCCGCGAGGCCGACCCGCACGGCGCGCGCGTTGTCACCGGTGTGCGCCCACTCCTCGTGCATGCGGCTGACCAGGAACACCTGGTAGTCCATCGACAGGCCGAAGAGCAGGGAGAGCATGATGACCGGCAGGAAGGCCGTGATGGGTCCCTCCCTGCCGACGCCCAGGGCCTCCGCTCCCCAGCCCCACTGGAAGACCGCGACCAGCACCCCGAAGGACGCGGCCGCCGCCACCAGGTTCATCGCGGCGGCGGTGAGCGGCACCGCCACCGAGCGGAACGCGACGAGCAGCAGCAGGAAGCCGAGGGCGACGATCGTGCCGACGAAGTACGGCAGCCGGTCGGCCGTCGCCGCGGCGAAGTCCTTGAACACCGCCGTCACGCCGCCGACGTGCGCCTCGGCGCCCGCGTGCGGCAGCACGTCGGCGCGCAGCCGGTCGATGAGCACGTCGGTCTCCCGCGACTGCGGGGACGAGTCCGGGACGACCTGGATCACGGCCGTGCCCCGCGCGCCGGGGGTGGTCTGCGGGGTCACGGCCGTGACGTGTGCGACGCCGTCGGTGTCCTGGATGCGCCGCACCAGGGCCTCGGCGCGCCCGGGGTCCGGCTGGTCGACGACGATCTGGAGGGGGCCGTTGACGCCGGGCCCGAAGCCCTCCGCGAGGAGGTCGTACGCCTGCCGGGTCGTCGTCGACTCGCGGTGGTTGCCCTGGTCGGTGGTGCCGAGGCGCAGCGAGAGCAGCGGCACGGCCAGGGCCGCCAGCACGGCGAGCGCGAGGACGGCGACGGTACGGGGGCGGCGCTCCACGGCGGCGGACCAGCGCGCCGCGAGGCCGCCCGGCTCCTCGGGCCCGGGGCCCGCCGCGGCGAGGCGGCGGCGCTGGCGGCGGCTGAGCACGCGGGTGCCGAGCAGGGCGAGCAGCGCGGGCAGCAGGGTGACCGCGGCGAGGACGCTCAGGACGACGGTGAGGGACGCGGCGATGACCACCCCGTCGAGGAAGCGCAGGCCCGTCACGAGCATCCCGGCGAGCGCCACGCACACGGTGCCGCCCGCGAACACCACGGCACGGCCCGAGGTGTCCAGGGCCCGCACGGCCGCCTCGCACGGGTCGAGTCCGCTCAGGACGCCCCGGCGGTGGCGGGTGACGACGAACAGGGCGTAGTCGATGCCGACGCCGAGCCCGATGAGCGTGCCGAGCAGCGGGGCCACCTCGGGCACGTCCGTGACGTGGCTGAGCAGCACCGTGCCGAGGGTGCCCGCGCCGACCGCGCACACGGCGGTGAGGATCGGCAGGAGCATCGCGAACAGGGAGCCGAAGGCGAGCAGGAGCACCACGGCCGCCGCCGCGACGCCGACGAGTTCGGCGGTGCCCGCGGGCGGTTCCTGGGTGCGGGCGACGGCCTGGCCGCCCAACGCCACGTCGAGGCCGGGGCGTTCGGCCGCGCGCGCCGTGTCGACGACCGTCTCGATCAGGTCCTCGGGGATCTCGTTGGCCTGCCGGGTGAAGGTGACCCGCGCGTAGGCGGTGCGGCCGTCCGCGCTGACCTGCGCGGCGGCGGCCGGTCCCGGCGCGTAGGGGCTCGCGACCTCGCCGACGCCGTCGAGCGCGGCGATCCGGTCGAGGGCGGGCCCGACGCGGCCGCGTACGGCGGCGTCGCGCACCGAGGTGCCGGGAGTCGTGCGCCACACCACGGTGTCGGTGTCGCCACCGCGGTCGGGGAACGCCCGCTCAAGGAGGTCGTGGGCGCGCTGGGAGTCGGTGCCGGGCAGCGTGAAGACGTTGGTGTAGGCGGTGCCCGCGGCGGTGCCCGCCGCGCCGAGCCCGCACAGCGCGCCCAGCCACAGCACCAGGACCACGAACCGGTACCGACAGCACCAGCGTGCCAACCCCGCCACGATGTACGCCCCTTCGTCTCGCGCTGTCCGCCGTCCGGTCCGGTCCGCTCCGTGTGCTCATCCGCCCGCTGGGGCCCCTCCGCTCGGGAGCCGCGCACCAGCATCAGGTGCGTGGACGGTGAACGGAGCGGCCCGGACCGGATTCACAAGGAACTCCAAGGCACGGACCCACCTGCCGTACAACGAGCGTGCGGATACTGGGGACATGAGCCACGCCGAAGGTCACCGGGGAACACCTGTCGGAGCACCAGCCGGGACGTCCGCGGGGGCGCCCGCCGGGGCGTCTGCCGGAACACCGGCAGGGGCGGCAGCGGGGGTGTCCGCCGGGGCGCCCGCCGGGGAGCGGCCCCCGTCCGGCGCGCGGCGCGCCACCGTGCTCGTCGTGGAGGACGAGCCGAGCATCGCCGACGTCCTCGCCATCGCCCTGCGCTACCACCACTTCGACGTGATGACGGCCGGGACGGTCCGCGAGGCCCTGGCCCGCGCCGAGCGCACCCGCCCCGACTGCGCGCTGCTCGACGTGATGCTGCCGGACGGCGACGGGCGCGCCCTCGGCCGGGAACTGCGGTCCCGGCGGCCCGAGTTGGCGCTGGTGTTCCTCACCGCGCGGGACGCGCCCGCCGAGGTCGTCGGCGCGCTCGGCTTCGGCGACGACTACATCACCAAGCCGTTCAACATCGACGAGGTGGTGGCCCGCATCGGCGCCGTCCTGCGCCGCACCCGGCCCGGCGACGTCCTGCCGCAGCGCCCGCCGCTGCGCTACGGCGACCTGGAGCTGGACGAGACCACGTACGTCGTGCGCCGCGGCGGCCACTCGGTGCAGCTCACGCCCACCGAGTACGCGCTGCTGCGCTTCCTCGTGCGCAACGGCGGCCGGACGGTGCCCAAGGAGCAGCTGCTGCGGCACGTGTGGAACATCGAGCACACGGCGGAGTCGACGGTCGTCGAGACCTATGTGAGCTATCTGCGGCGCAAGCTCGACCAGGTGGGGCCGCCGCTGATCACCACGCGCCGCGGCGTCGGGTACGGCCTTGCCTGACGCGCCCGCCCGCACCTCCGTGCCGGGGCTGCTGCCCTGGCACGTGCCGCCGCGCGCCCCGGCGCGCGCCCCGCGCGGGCGCTTCGGCATGAAGTCGCTGCGCGCCAAGCTCACGCTGGTGAACGTCGCCCTGCTCGCGCTCGGCATCGTCGCCGCGACCGCCGTCAGCGTCATGGGCATGAAGCACTACCTGCTGCACAAGACCGACACCGAACTCACGTCGTCGCGCTCCGCGTTCGACGACAAGTCGGTCCGGGTCGACGTGCTCAGGTCGCTGATCGGCATGGACTCCGTCGACGGCCTGCCGTGGGACACCGAGGGCTCCACCACCCTGCCCGCGTCCGAGTCGGTCATCGTCGCGGCCAACGCGCAGAACGGGCCCGTCTCCCTCACCGCGCTTCCCCCGTCGCGGCTCCAGCGCGAACTGGTCCGCGCCGTCGCCCCCGTCACCGACTTCGCCCGGTCCGACACGCCGCGGGACGTGAGCCTCGGCGGCGACTCCTACCGCGCGATCGGGGCGCGGCTCGACGGCGGGGCCGTCCTGGTGATGGCCAGCTCCACGGAGAACGTGCACGCCGGTGTCCGCCAGGCGCTCAAGCTGGACCTGGCGCTCGGGGCGGTGCTGCTCGCGCTGCTCGCCGTCCTCACGATGATCTCCGCGCGCCAGCGGCTGCGGCCCCTGGAGGACATGGTGGCGACGGCGTCCGCGATCGCCGACGGCGACCTGAAGCGGCGCGTGCCCTCCAGCAGCGCCGCCGTCCTGGAGACCGAGCAGCTGCGGCTCGCCCTGAACTCGATGCTCCAGCAGGTCGAGGCGGCCTTCGCGACGCGGGAGCGCAGCGCGGCCCAGCTGCGGCAGTTCGTCGCGGACGCCTCGCACGAGCTGCGCACCCCGCTGGCCGCGATCCGCGGCTACCTCCAGCTGTACGACCGGGGGATGCTGAACACCCCGGAGGAGCGCGCCCGCGCCTGGGACCGGGTCAACGCCGAGACCGACCGCATGAACCACCTGGTCGAGGAGCTGCTCACGCTGGCCCGCCTCGACCAGCGGCCGGAGCTGCGCTACCGCTCGGTCGACCTCAGCCGCCTGGTGCGGGACGCCGCGGACGACCTGCGCGCGCAGGAGCCCGGCCGTCCGCTGACGGTGTCCGCGGACGGCGCGATCCTGGTGCAGGCCGACGAGCAGGGGCTGCGCAAGGTCCTCGCCAACCTGCTCGCCAACGTCCGCGCGCACACGCCCGCCGACACGCCGGTGCGGATCCGCCTGGAGCGGCGCGGCGGCCGGGTGGTGCGGCTGACCGTGGCCGACGAGGGGCCGGGCATGGCGCCCAGGGACGCGGCCCGGGTCTTCGACCGGTTCTTCCGGGGGCGGGCGGGGGCGCGGGCAGCGGGCTCGGCATGGCGATCGTGCGGGGCGTGGTGGCGGCGCACGGCGGTGACGTCGCGGTCCGCACGGCCCCAGGCAAGGGCCTGACGGTCCTGGTCACGCTCCCGGGCACACCGGTCGGCCCGGCGGCGCCCCCGCGTCCGACGGTGCCGCCGCAGCGTACGCCGACGGGGGCGGGGCGGGTGCCGGGGGTGCCGGAGGGGCCTGGGATGCCTGAGGTGCCTGAGGTGCCTGAGGTGCCTGAGGTGCCTGAGGTGCCTGAGGTGCCGACGGAGTCTGGGGTGCCTGAAGTTCCGGAGGTGCCTACGGAGCCGCCGCTGCCGCCGGGGCCACCGGCGCCGCCCAGGCCGCCCGAGCCGCCCGCCGACGCCTTCGGTCCCCCGGCCCCCCGGTCAGGCCCGCGTCGAGGCCAGCTCCACCACCGTGACGTCCGACGGGGCGCCCACCCGTACGGGCGGGCCCCACGCCCCGGCTCCCCGCGTCACGTACAGCTGGGTGTCGCCGTACCGCTCCAGGCCCGCGAGCGTCGGGTTGGCGAGGTCGGCGACGAAGTTGTTGGGCCAGAGCTGTCCGCCGTGGGTGTGGCCGGACAGCTGGAGGTCGACGCCGTGCTTCACGGCGTCGTGGATGACGACCGGCTGGTGGGCGAGCAGCACCGACGCCCGCGCCCGGTCCCGGTCGCCGAGCGCCTTCACGAAGTCGGGGCCGTCGCCCTCGTCCTCGCCCTGGACGTCGTTAACGCCCGCGAGGTCGAAGTACGGCAGCTCGGTACGGGCGTTCTCCAGCGGGCGCAGGCCGAGTTCCCGCACGTGCTCGACCCACTGCTCGGCGCCCGAGAAGTACTCGTGGTTGCCGGTGACGAAGAAGGCGCCGTGCCGGGCGCGCAGGTCCGCGAGGGGGCGCGCGGCGCCCGCCAGGTCCTCGACGTCGCCGTCGACCAGGTCGCCGACGATCGCGATCAGGTCCGGCTGCGTGGAGTTGACGGTGTCCACGACCCGCTGGGCGAAGCCGCGGCCCAGGACGGGGCCCAGGTGGACGTCGCTCACCACGGCGATCCGGAAGCCGTGTGCCGCGCGCGGCAGCTTGGCGAGGGGCACGGTAACGCGCTTCACGCGGGGGCCGCGCAGGACGTTGTGGGTGCCGTGGCCGACGGTGGCCGCGGCGACGGTGGCCGCGCCCGCGGCCACCGTTCTGGCCACGAAGAGGCGCCGGGGCAACTCCCCCGCGGGCTTCTCCTCCGGCGGGGGCCCCGCCTCGTCGGCGCTGCGCGCCTCGTCCTCAGGCGCCGGACGGGCTCGCCGGGTCCACCTCAGCAGCAGGGGGCGTACGAGTTCCCCCACCAGCAGCGCCAACAGCAGGTACAGCGCGAACGGCATCCACAGGAAGCCCGGCCACGCCAGGACCTGCTGGAGCCAGAAGGGCGCTCCGGAGCGCTCGGCGGCCAGCGCCCCGAACATCAGGAGCGGCCCGGCGGCGTACGCGACCGTGCCCAGGCGGCGGGCCCGCGAGCCCTTGACCGTCGTGTCGCGGACCACGCGCCGCCACACGTACCAGAGCAGCCCGCCGAAGGCGACGGCCACACCCAGCAGGACCAGGACGACCACGGCTATGACGTTCGGCGCAGTGCGCGCACTCCGCGGAACCCGATGACCCCTACCGCCGTCCCCAAGGCAAAGGAGACAACGGCGAGCGTCAGGTGCACCCAGAAGTACCCGGTCGGATTGTCCGCGTCGTCGAAGGCGAGCCCGCTGCCGTCCTTCCAGAGGTTCTTGACGAAAGTGATCCAGATGAACCAGCTCCACACGCCGAAGGCGAGCAGAAACCAGGAGACGGGACGGCTGAGCTTCATACGCTCAGTATCGCCAGCCGCCCTCACGCACCGCCTTCGGGGTGGGGAGCAGGACCGTCGTCACGGCGGGGAGCAGAACCGTCACCACGGCGGGGAGCAGGACCGTCACCACGGTGCGGACCAGGACCGTCACCACGGCGGGGCGCGGCGGGCGGCCTCGGCGGACGGCGGCGCGGCCCGGCCCTGTACGTTTTCGTCCGTGCCTGTCCTCAAGAAGACCGCCCTGGTCGTCGCCTCCGCGACCCTGATGTCCCTGTCGGCCACCGCGCCCGCGCTCGCCGACGGCAAGCCCGGCGCCGACAAGACCACACAGCCGAAGCCGCCCGCCCAGATGTCCACGGTCGGCGGGGCGCGCCTCGGCAAGCCCGGCACGCAGGTGGACCTGGGGACGGGCGCGCCGGTGCTGCCGAAGAAGCTGTCGGCCCGCTCGTGGATGGTGTCGGACGCGGAGAGCGGCGAGGTGCTCGCCGCGCACAACGCGCACTGGCGGCTGGCCCCCGCGAGCACCCTGAAGATGCTGTTCGCGGACACGATCCTGCCGAGGTTCCCCAAGACGCAGAAGCGCAAGGTGGAGCTGGCGGACCTGGCGGACGTCGGCGTGGGCAGCAGCCTGGTCGGCATCAAGGAGAACGAGACGTACTCGGTCCACGACCTGTGGCTCGGCGTCTTCCTGCGCTCCGGCAACGACGCCGTGCACGTGCTGTCCCACATGAACGGCGGCGTGGCGCGGACCGTCAAGGACATGCAGAAGCACGCCGAGGAGCTGCAGGCGCTCGACACGCACGTCGTCACGCCCGACGGCTACGACGAGAAGGGCCAGGTGTCGTCCGCGTACGACCTGACCCTGTTCGCCCGCTCCGGCCTGCAGAAGAAGGACTTCCGCGAGTACTGCGCGACGGCCACCGCCCAGTTCCCCGGCAAGACCGTGAAGGTCAAGAAGGGCAAGGACAAGGGCAAGACCAAGCGGGAGTCCTTCGGCATCCAGAACACCAACCGGCTGCTCACGGGCGCCGACGGCGTCGGGCAGTACCGGGGCATCGCGGGCGTCAAGAACGGCTCGACGACCAACGCGGGCAACACGTTCACGGGCGTCGCCGAGCGCGACGGCAAGGTGCTGCTCGTCACCGTCATGAACCCGTCGTCCACCGAGCCGCACGCCGTCTACAAGGAGACGGCCCGCCTGCTCGACTGGGGCTTCGCCGCGCACGGCAAGGTGAAGCCGGTCGGCGAGCTGGTCGCCCCGAAGGGCGCGCGGACCGGCGCGGGCAAGGGCGCGCCGAACGGCGACGCCGCCAAGAGCGTGGCGCACGCCTCCGAGGAGAAGTCGGGCGGCATGGGCGTGGCCCTCGGCATCGCGGCCGGGGTCCTCGCGGTGATCGCGGGCGGCCTGTTCCTGCTCAACCGCCGCTGGCCGCTGCGCCGCCAGTGACGTCCTGCGTACGGGGGACTTCCGCCGTCGGAGGCGAGTCCTCCGTACGGGGCGAGTCCTCCGTACGCCGCTGGCTCGGCGTCGCCGTCCAGGCGGCGCAGAACAGCAGCAGCTTCGCGGTGAAGTTGATCCACAGCAGCAGCGCGACGGGCACCCCGAACGCGCCGTACATGCTCTTCGCGGCGACGCCCTTCATATAGCCGCCGAGCAGCGCCTTCAGGAGTTCGAACCCGGCGGCGCCGATGAGCGCGGCGACGAGCAGGGCGCGCCGGTGCGGCTGCACGCCGGGCAGCAGCGTGAGGACGTACAGCAGGAGCAGGAAGTCCGCGAGGACGGCGATGGCGAAGGCGGCCGCCTGGAGCAGGACGCCGCCGGGGCCGTCGCGGTCGACGCCGAGCTGGTCGGCGGTCCAGCCGACGGCGGTGGAGGCCACGGCGGAGGCGATCAGCGAGGCGAGTCCGGCGCCGCCGAGCCCGGCGAGCACGCCGAGGTCCTTGAGCTTGCGCAGGAACGGGTTCTCGTCGGTGTCCTCCAGGAGCCAGACGGCGCGCAGGCACTCCCTTATCGAGCCGACCCAGCCGACGCCGGTGAACAGCAGCAGGGCGCCCGCGACGAGGCCGACGGTGCCCGCGTTGGCGACGAGCGCGTCCAGGTCGAGCTGGTCGGAGATGCCCGGCACCTGCTCGGCGATCTTGTCCTCGATGTTCTTCTGCTGCTGGGTGGAGAGGGTGGCCGCGGCGATGGCGGCGGCGACCGTGATCAGCGGGAACAGCGCGACGAAGCTGATGAAGGTCATCGCGGCGGCGAGCCGGGTCCAGTGCACCTGGTCGAGGCGTTCGTAGGAGCGCCACGCGTGGGTGCGCGTCAGTCTCTCGACGTACGGCCCGATGCCGGGAAGCTTCTTCAGCCAGTCCATGTCGCCTGCCCCGTTCCTGGTGCGGCCCGCGCGGTCCGCGCGGCCTGTGAGCGGAATACCAAGGTCCGGGTACCCCAAAACCGCAGGACAGTGGCGAGTGCCATGCCGATTCCCGCGCCGGAGACGATGTCGGCGCGCCGCGAGGTGAGGCCGAGGCCGTAGTGGGACACGGCCAGGCACAGGAGTTGGACGAGGGCCCCGGCGACGTTCACGGCGACGAAGACGGCGTACTGGCGGGCCCGCGAGGTGCCGGTGGCGGCCCGCCGGTAGGTGCCGAGGGCGTTGCCCGCGTACGCCACCGTGCACCCGGCGACGAACGCGAGGGCCTTGGCGGTGAGCGGGTCGAGGCCGCCGGGGCCGCGCAGCCACACGAACAGGCCGAGGTCGGCGGCGTACGCGCAGATCCCGGCGGCGGCGAAGCCGAGCAGTTCGCGGGCGCCGGGGCGCACCCCGCTCACCAGTCCGCGACCGCGAGGCCGTACATGGCGAGCCAGACGGCGCCGATCAGCGCGAGCGCCCGGTCGCGCAGCACCACGTCCTCGGGCTCACCGGCCGTGCCGCGGTCGGCGAAGACGGCGTAGCGCAGCACCGCGAGGATGAAGGCCACCACCGACAGCTGCCGCCACGGCAGCAGTCCGGTGCCCGCGATGCCGCCGGACTCCAGGGCCCACAGGCAGTACGCGAGGACGGCGACGCCCGCCGCGAGCTGCCAGACGAACCGCAGGTAGCCGGTGGTGTACTCGGTGAGCAGGGCGCGGGTGGCGCCCGCCCGATCCGCCAGCTGCACGGCCTCGGAGTAGCGCTTGGCGGACACCATGAACAGCGCGCCGAACCCGGTGGTGATCAGGAACCAGCGGGACAGCGGGATGTCGAGCGCGAGCCCGCCGATCATGGCCCGCATCAGGAACCCGGTGGCGACCACGGCGAGATCGACGACCAGGACGTGCTTGAGGCTGACGCAGTACGCGAGTTGCATCACGACGTACGCGGCGAGCAGGCCCGCCGTGGCCGGGGTGCACAGGACGGCGGCGGCCAGCGGCGCGAGGACGGCGAGCGCGGCGCCCGCGGCGTACGCGACGGGCACGGGGACCTGGCCCGCGGCGACGGGCCGCCGCCGCTTGGTGGGGTGGGCGCGGTCGGCGTCGGCGTCGCGGGCGTCGTTGACGAGGTAGACGGCGCTGGCGGCGGCCGTGAACAGGGCGAAGACGAGGGCGACCTGGACCAGGGCGTGCCGCGAGAACAGCTCGCCCGCGGCGGCCGGGGCGGCGATGACCAGGACGTTCTTGACCCACTGCCGGGGCCGCGCGGTCTTCAGGAGCCCGAGCGGCAGGCTCACGGGGCCGGGGCGGCGGGGGGCCGGGGAGCGGGGCGGGGCCAGGACGGCGGTGGTGGCCGTGCCGGTGCCGCCGCGGGTGCTGGCGGTGCTGGCGGTGCTCGTGCGTTCAGGCATCGCGGTGGGCTCCCTTCATCCAGGGGGCGCCCGCGTAGACGGTGAGCGCGCCGAGCGCGGCGCCCGCCGCGACGTCCGAGGGGTAGTGGACGCCGACGACCATGCGGGACACGCACATCACGGCGGCGAGCGGCGGCACCAGGTGGCTGCCGACCGGGCGCAGCGCGCCGAAGGCGACGGCGGCGGCCGCCGCGGACGTGGCGTGCGAGCTGGGGAAGGAGTGCCGCCCGCTGGTGCGCACGAGCGGCCGTACGTGGCCGGGCCTCGGGCGGCGTACGACCTGCTTGACGCCCATGCTGACCAGGTGCGCGACCGCGGTGAGCGCGGTGCCGCGCAGCCAGGCGGTGCGCCGCTCGCGGTCGAGCGCGGCGCCGGTGAGACCGGCGGCGAGCCACACCGCGCCGTGCTCGCCGCTGAAGGACAGGGCGCGGGCGGCGGCGGCCACCCGCGGGTCGCCGCCGCAGTCGCGCAGGGCCGTGAGGAGCCGGTGGTCCATGTCATGCATGCGGTCGACTCTTCTAGCCGCCACCCCAATAATCGGGACAATCTTGGGTGACACTCATGTAATCACCCATTTCGGTGAGAGCACGGTGATTTATACCAAACAGCATTCAACTCCCCCTTAACACGCTGTTTCCGGGCGATACGGTCACTGGCATGTCTCCCACCACCGCACCCGCGTCCACGGGCACGGAACCGGCCGTGCCCGCGCCCGCCACCCCCGTGTCCGTGTCCGGCTGGGGCCGCACCGCCCCCAGCACCGCCCGCCTGGTGCGGCCCCGTTCGCAGGAGGAGGCGGTGGCCGCGCTGCGCGCCTGCGCCGAGCGCGGCGGCATCCCACGTGGCCTCGGCCGCGCCTACGGGGACGCCGCGCAGAACGCGGGCGGCGCGGTCCTGGACATGACGGGCCTGGACCGCGTGCACACCGTCGACGCGGACGCGGGCACGGTGGTCTGCGACGCGGGCGTCTCGCTGCACCACCTGATGGAAGTCCTGCTCCCCCTCGGCTGGTTCGTGCCGGTGACGCCCGGTACCCGCTACGTGACCGTCGGCGGCGCGATCGGCGCCGACATCCACGGCAAGAACCACCACGTCTCCGGGTCCTTCTCCCGGCACGTCCGCGGCTTCGACCTGCTCACCGCCGACGGCACCGTGCGCAAGGTCCGCCCCGGCAGCAGGCTCTTCGACGCCACGGCGGGCGGCATGGGCCTCACCGGCGTGATCCTGCGGGCCAGGCTCCAGTGCGTGCCCGTGCAGACGTCCCTGATGACCGTCGACACCGAACGCGCCACGGACCTCGACGACCTGATGGCCCGCCTCACCGCCACCGACCACCGCTACCGCTACTCCGTCGCGTGGATCGACCTGCTCGCCCGGGGCGCCGCCACCGGCCGCGCCGTCCTCACCCGCGGCGACCACGCACCCCTCGACGCGCTGCCGCCGCGCGCCCGGCGCGCACCCCGCGCCTTCCACCCCCGCAGCCTCCCGCCCGCCCCCTCCCTGCTCCCCTCCGGCCTCCTCGGCCGCACCACCGTCGGGCTCTTCAACGAACTCTGGTACCGCAAGGCGCCGCGCCACCGCACGGGCGAACTCCAGAAGCTCTCCGCCTTCTTCCACCCCCTGGACGGCGTCCCGCACTGGAACCGCGTCTACGGCCGCGGCGGCTTCGTCCAGTACCAGTTCGTCGTCGGGTACGGGCAGGAGGAGGCCCTGCGCCGCATCGTCGACCGCATCGCGCGGCACCGCTGCCCCTCGTTCCTCGCGGTCCTGAAGCGGTTCGGCGCCGGAGACCCCGGCTGGCTGTCCTTCCCGCTGCCGGGGTGGACCCTCGCCCTGGACATCCCGGCGACGCTGCCGGGCCTCCCGGCGTTCCTCGACGCCCTCGACGAGGAGGTCGCCGCCGCCGGGGGCCGCGTCTACCTCGCCAAGGACTCCCGCCTGCGCCCCGAACTCCTCGCCGCCATGTACCCCCGCCTCGACGACTTCCGCGCGCTCCGCCAAACCCTGGACCCCGCCCGCGTGTTCCGCTCCGACCTCTCCCGCCGCCTGGGCCTCTGACCGGCCCGGGCAACCGCCCCATCGCGCTGCGCGCTCGTCCTCGAACGCCGGACGGGCTGCATCCCCGCCCCCGATCTCAGCCCGTCCGGCGTTTGAGGACGAGGCGCGGAGCGCCGATAGAGCGGGGTGCCAGGGGCGGCAGCCCCTGGTTTCGGAGAAGGGGCGGGCCTGGGGCGCGCCCGCGAGACCCGTCCCCCGCCCCACGACAACCCAAAGGACCCCCATGAAGGACGCCTTCGGCACCCCCCAGTCGCTGCTGATCCTCGGCGGCACGTCCGAGATCGCCCACGCCACGGCCACCCGCCTCACCGCCACCCGCACCCGCGAGATCTGGCTGGCGGGCCGCCCCTCACCCGCCCTGGAGGAGTCCGCCCAGACCCTCCGCGACCGCGGCGCGGTCGTCCACACCGTGCCCTTCGACGCCCTGGACGCCGACTCCCACGAGGAGACCCTCGGCAAGGTCTTCGCGCAGAGCGACATCGACATGGTGCTGCTGGCCTTCGGCATCCTCGGCGACCAGGCGCGGGACGAGGACGACCCGGCCGCCGCGGTCCGCGTCGCGCAGACCAACTACACCGGCGCGGTCTCCGCCGGCCTGGTGTGCGCCCGCGCGCTCCAGGCCCAGGGCCACGGCTCCCTGGTCGTGCTGTCCTCCGTCGCGGGCGAGCGCGCCCGCCGCTCGAACTTCATCTACGGCTCCAGCAAGGCGGGCCTCGACGCCTTCGCCCAGGGCCTGGGCGACGCGCTGCACGGCACCGGCGTGCACGTGATGGTGGTGCGCCCCGGCTTCGTACGGACGAAGATGACGGCGGGTCTGCCGGACGCCCCGCTGGCGACGACCCCGCAGGCCGTAGCGGAGGCGATCGAGACGGGGCTCAGGCGCCGCTCGGAGACGGTGTGGGTGCCGGGCTCGCTGCGCGTGGTGATGTCGGCGCTGCGGCACGTGCCGCGCCCGGTGTTCAGACGGCTCCCCGTGTGAACCGGTCCCGCGCGGTGCCCTGCGGCGGCACGGTGCTGCCGCCGAAGGGGAACTCCCGCAGCTTGCGCCACACCCCGTCGGCGCCCTGCTCGTAGAGCGCGAAGCCGGTGCAGGACCACTGGGCCTCGTACTCCGCCAGCTCCTCGTACGCCCGGTCCATCGCCTCCTCGGCGATGCCGTGCGCGACGGTGACGTGCGGGTGGTACGGGAACTGCAGCTCCCGCGCGACGGGGCCGGACGCGTCGCGGACCCGCTCCTGGAGCCAGGCACAGGCCGAGCCGCCCTCGACGACCCGCACGAACACCACGGGCGACAGCGGCCGGAACGTGCCCGTGCCGCTGAGCCGCATCGGGAAGGGGCGCCCGCGCGCCGCGACGGCCACCAGGTGGTCCTCGACCGCGGGCAGCGCGGCGGCGTCCACCTCCGTCGGCGGCAGCAGCGTGACGTGCGTGGGGATGCCGTGCGCGGCGGGGTCACCGAAGCCCGCGCGCAGCTCCTGGAGCAGGCTGCCGTGAGGCTCCGGGACCGCGATCGACACACCGATCGTTACGGTCCCCACGTCGTACTCCTGTCGTCGTGTTCCTTGGCGTCTTGCTGGACGCGCGGGCGGCCCGCGCGGCGGCGCGTCAGTGCTTGGCGGGCAGGAAGCCCACCTTGTCGTACGCCTGCGCGAGGGTCTCGGCGGCGACGGCACGGGCCTTCTCCGCGCCCTTGGCCAGGATCGAGTCGAGCGTCTCCGGGTCGTCCAGGTACTCCTGGGTGCGCTCCCGGAACGGCGTCACGAACTCGACCATGACCTCGGCGAGGTCCGTCTTGAGCGCACCGTAGCCCTTGCCCTCGTACTTCTGCTCCAGTTCCGCGATACCGGTGCCCGTGAGCGTCGAGTAGATGGTGAGGAGGTTGCTGACGCCCGGCTTGTCCGTGACGTCGTACCTGATCACCGTGTCGGTGTCGGTGACGGCGCTCTTGACCTTCTTCGCGGTGGCCTTCGGCTCGTCGAGGAGGTTGATCAGGCCCTTCGGCGTGGACGCCGACTTGCTCATCTTGATCGCCGGGTCCTGGAGGTCGTAGATCTTCGCGGTCTCCTTCAGGATGTACGGCGCCGGGACGGTGAACGTGTCCCCGTAGCGGCCGTTGAACCGCTCGGCCAGGTCGCGGGTCAGCTCGATGTGCTGGCGCTGGTCCTCGCCGACCGGGACCTCGTGGGCCTGGTAGAGCAGGATGTCGGCGACCTGGAGGATCGGGTACGTGAACAGGCCGACGGAGGCGCGGTCGGCGCCCTGCTTGGCGGACTTGTCCTTGAACTGGGTCATGCGGGAGGCCTCGCCGAAGCCGGTGAGGCAGTTCATGATCCAGGCGAGCTGGGCGTGCTCGGGGACGTGGCTCTGCACGAACAGCGTGCAGCGGTCCGGGTCGAGGCCCGCGGCGAGCAGCTGCGCCGCGGCGAGCCGGGTGTTGGCCCGCAGGTCCGCCGGGTCCTGCGGGACCGTGATCGCGTGCAGGTCCACGACCATGTAGAACGCGTCGTGGGACTCCTGAAGGGCCACCCACTGGCGTACGGCGCCCAGGTAGTTGCCGAGGTGGAACGAGCCTGCGGTGGGCTGGATTCCGGAGAGCACCCGGGGTCGGTCGCCGGGGAGCACGCGGGGACTTTCAGAGGCCATGCCCAGCATTCTCTCAGGTGTCGCCCGTTGCTCGGGAACGGGCCGGAAAGAGGGGGCGCCGGGTGGGAACCGACGGGGGCCGGGCGGTGTACCAAAGGTGTGAGTGCACGGGGGAAGGCCCGGGAGCGGGCTCCGGGGCGCGAGGCGGGGCGGGCGCTGGAGGGGGACGGCATCGGCGTCGACGAGGCGGCGGTCATCGCGCGGGTGCGCGCCGGGGAGCCGGAGGCGTACGCCGAGTTGGTGCGCGCCTTCACCGGCGTGGCGCTGCGGGCCGCGGCCGCGCTCGGCGCGGGCGCGGACGCCGAGGACGTGGTGCAGCAGTCCTTCTTCAAGGCGTATCGCGCGCTGGGGCGGTTCCAGGACGGCGCGGCGTTCCGGCCGTGGCTGCTCGCGATCGTGGCCAATGAGACGAGGAACACAGTGCGTTCGGCGGCGCGGCGGCGCTCGGTGGTGGGGCGCGAAGCGCTCTTCGCCGAGGCGGAGCCGCTGATACCGGAATCGGCGGACCCGGCGGTCGCGGCCCTGGACCGCGAGCGCCGCACCGTGCTCCTGTCCGCCCTGGACCGGCTCAGCGAGCCCCACCGCCTGGTCGTGACGTACCGGTACCTCCTGGACATGGACGAGGCCGAGACCGCCCAGGCCCTCGGCTGGCCCCGGGGCACGGTCAAGTCCCGGCTGAGCCGGGCGCTGCGCAAGCTGGAGCGGCTGCTGCCGGGGGCCGAGTGCGGCGGGACCGGGCGCGCGGGGCGCGAACGCGAGGAATACCAGGGACGCGAGGGTTACGAGGGACGCGAGGGAGGTGGCAGGCGTGGGTGGTGAGCGGGACGGCGAGCGGGACGGCGAGCGGGACGGCCAGCGGCGGGGTGACTACCCGCGCCTGCTGCCGGAGGAGCTGCGGGCCCTCGGGCGGGCCCTCGACCGCCCGGAGCGCGGCGAGACGATGGTCGAGCGGGTGCTGGCGCAGATAGTCGCCGAGGGCGCGCTGCCGGGGCGGCCCGGCCCCGGTGACCGGCTCCGCGAGCGGGGGCGGCGGCTGCGGCGCGGGCTGCGAGCGCGCTGGCGGGCGCTCACGGCGTCGGTGTGCGCCCTGCTGACGGTGCTGGCGCTGACCCCGCCGGTGCGCGCGGCCGTCTCCGACTGGTTCCCCTGGTTCGACTTCGGCGGCGTCGAGGTGCGGTACGACCCGTCGGCGCCGCCGTCGAGCGCGGGCGTGCCGGGCTGCGGCGCGGCCCCGGTGCCGCTGGCGCGGGCGGCCCGCGAGGCCGGGTTCCGCCCGGTCGTGCCGCGGGCCCTGGGCGAGCCGGACGCGGTGTCGGTGACGCGTGAGCCGCGCCACCGCTTCCTGATCACCCTGTGCTGGCGCGAGCGGGGCCGGACCATTCGCCTCGACCAGTTCCCGGCCCCGCTGGATCCGGGCTTCACCAAGGGAATCGACGACCACCCGGAGTGGACACAGGTCGGCCGCGACACGGCCCTGTGGTTCCCCGCCCCCACCGCCTCGAATTCTGGATGCGCACCCCGCGGGGCGACCACTGGTCCCGCACGGCCCGCCCAGCGGGCCCGACGCTCCTATGGACCCACGCGGAAACCCTCACCCTCCGCCTCGAAGGCATCCCGACGAAGGACCGGGCGGTGCGGGTGGCCCGGTCGGTGGGGGGTGACTCCGGGGGGGCCGTGATCGTGGGGTGAGGCGGGCGTACGGCCGCTGGGCTGGGCCGCCGGAACGGGATCGGGCCCGGGCGGGAGGGGCGGTGGGCCGCGCGCAACTGATCGGGGAGCGCGGGGGCCACACGTCAGTGCCCTGCTGAGGTTCACACGGAGGTTCGCGGCGCTGACGAAGGGAGATGCCCTGCCCGCAGGCTGGTCGCTCCCCCGTCGACGCCGGGCGGGCCGAGCGGTGGCCCCGGTACCGAGGCTGTGGCAGCGGGCCGTCGGTGTCCGGCGCCGGGGGTGGAAAACGGTGGGAGGAAAAGGGGAACCCGGAGGGGCTGGGCGGTGTACCAGGAGTGAGTCGGCGCGGAGGGGCCGTGCCGGGGACGTCGTAGGGGGTCTGGGATGCGAGCGGAAGCGCGGGGGAGGAAGGGCGCGAGGGCGATCAGGGGGCTGCCGGTGCTGCTGCTGGGGGCGCTGGCGGCGGTGCTGATCGGGGCGCCGGGCGCGGCGGCGGGCGGGTCGACGAGCGTGCTCATGGCGTCCCCGGAGAGCGCGCGGACGGCCTCGCTCTACACCAGCGACAGGCGGTACGAGGAGTTGGAGACCCTGCTGGGCTCGGCGGACCGCGGCGACCGCGACCGCCCGCCGGGCCTGGGCCTGGCCGCGACCCGCCAGATCAACGTGACCTGGCTGGTCCATGACGTGCGCCCCTGGCGGGTGGACCGGGTGTACGCGATGCCCACCGTGTCGAAGCCCGCGGACCGGGCGATATGGATCCATTCGACGACGAAGATGGACTCCCTGACCGGCCGCTGGCACAAGGCGGAGAACCCAAGGGCCCTGCGCGCCCTGCTGCACGACCTGAACGTCCTGGGGCAGGCCTCCGAGGACAGCCGCGGCGCAGTGGCCCCGCCGCCGCAGAGGCCCGAGCGGCCGGAAGGCCCCGCGGCGGCCCGTCCGGCCGACGGCGACACGGGCTGGCGCTGGGCGATACCGAGCGCGGCGGCCGGGGCGGCGATGGGCGCGGCAGCGGTCTGGCGCCTCAGGCGCGGAGAGCCGAAGGAGACGGCCCCCCGCCAGGAACTCCTGGACGCCTAGCGCCCGCCCCCCACCCACGCCAACGCGCCCGCAGCCACCGACGGCGAACCACCCGCACAAGGGGCGGTCCCCCTCGGCCAACGGTCACGGGCAGGCAGGCGGGCGGGAAAGCCCCTGCTCAGCCGACGGCCAGTCCAGGCGCGGGGAACGCCGCCATCAGCTCGCCCACCTCGCCCCGGATCTTCCGCAGGGCGTCCTCGTCCTCCTCGCGGGCGGCGCGCACGCCCCGGTCGATCCAGTCGGCGACGGCCTCCATGTGCGAGGCGCCGAGCCCGCGGGAGGTGAGGGAAGGGGTCCCGATCCGCACGCCGGAGGGGTCGAAGGGCTTGCGGGGGTCGAACGGCACGGTGTTGTAGTTGACGACGATCCCGGCCCGGTCAAGGGCCTTCGCGGCGACCTTGCCCGGCACGTCCTTGGGCGTGAGGTCCATCAGGATCAGATGGTTGTCGGTGCCGCCGGAGACGAGGTCGAAGCCGCGGGCGAGCAGTGCCTCGGCGAGGGCCTTGGCGTTGGCGACGACGGCGTGGGCGTAGTCGCGGAAGGAGGGCGCGGCGGCCTCGTGCAGGGCGACGGCGATCGCGGCGGTGGTCTGGTTGTGGGGCCCGCCCTGGAGGCCGGGGAAGACGGCCTTGTCGATGGCCTTGGCGTGCTCCTCGCGGGCGAACAGCATCGCGCCGCGCGGGCCGCGCAGTGTCTTGTGGGTGGTGGTGGAGATCACGTCGGCGTGCGGCACGGGCGAGGGGTGGGCGCCACCGGCGACGAGCCCGGCGATGTGCGCGATGTCGGCGACGAGCACGGCCCCGGCCTCGCGGGCGATCTCGGCGAAGGCGGCGAAGTCGATGGTGCGGGGCAGCGCGGTGCCGCCGCAGAAGATCACCTTCGGGCGCTCCTTGAGGGCGAGCGCGCGCACCTCGTCGTAGTCGATGAGCCCGGTGTCCTGGCGCACGCCGTACTGCACGCCGCGGAACCAGCGGCCGGTGGCGGAGACGCCCCAGCCGTGGGTGAGGTGGCCGCCCATGGGCAGGGCCATGCCCATGACGGTGTCGCCGGGCTCGGCGAAGGCGAGGTAGACGGCGAGGTTGGCCGGGGAGCCGGAGTAGGGCTGGACGTTGGCGTGGTCGGTGCCGAAGACGGCCTTGGCGCGGGCGACGGCGAGCCGCTCGACCTGGTCGATGTTCTGCTGGCCCTCGTAGTAGCGGCGGCCCGGGTAGCCCTCGCTGTACTTGTTCTGCAGGACGGTGCCGGAGGCTTCGAGGACGGCGGCGGAGACGTAGTTCTCGCTGGGGATGAGGCGGAGCGTGTCGGCCTGGAGGCGCTCCTCGGCGGTGACGAGCGCGGCCAGCTCGGGGTCGGCGGCGGCGAGCGCGGGGTGGCGGGGGGCGGGCGTGGGCGTCATGGCGTCCTCCGGGTGCGAGCGGTGGTGGTGTCCGGTCGTGTCCCCGGGGTGCCGATGGGGTCTCCCCTGGTCGAGCGGAGCCGAGACCTTGGGGAAGGGCGGCACCTCGTAAGGCCTGCCTCGCACGGCTCCCTCAGGGTCGATTCCCTGTGCGCCAGTCGCCGTGCTGTGCAAACCAGCCTATCGGGCGCTCCACTGTGTCGTGGTTCTTCGTCCAGGATGCGAGCGACGATAGGAATTGGGCCGCGTGCCCGTCCTGTCCCGCAAGAACGCGCACCGCGCCGTTCCCAGCCGGAAGAACTCGCACGACGGAGTGCGAAACGCGAGAAATGGAGCCCCCCGTGACGACTACGGAAGACCTCATCGCCGCGGCCGAAGCGCACAGCGCGCACAACTACCACCCCCTGCCCGTCGTGGTGGCGTCCGCGGAGGGCGCGTGGCTGACGGACGTGGAGGGCCGCCGCTATCTCGACATGCTCGCGGGCTACTCGGCGCTCAACTTCGGGCACGGCAACCGCCGCCTGATCGAGGCGGCGGAGAAGCAGCTCAGGCGGGTGACGCTGACGTCGCGCGCCTTCCACCACGACCGGTTCGCGGAGTTCTGCGCGCGCCTGGCGCGGCTGTGCGGCAAGGAGATGGTGCTGCCGATGAACACGGGCGCGGAGGCCGTGGAGACGGCCGTGAAGACCGCCCGGAAGTGGGGGTACCAGGTCAAGGGGGTGCCGGACGGCCGGGCCCGGATCGTGGTGGCGGCGGACAACTTCCACGGCCGTACGACGACGATCGTCAGCTTCTCCACGGACCCGGAGGCGCGGGCGGACTACGGCCCGTTCACGCCGGGCTTCGACATCGTGCCGTACGGCGATCTGGAGGCGCTGCGCGCGGCCGTCACCGAGGACACGGTGGCGGTGCTGCTGGAGCCGATCCAGGGCGAGGCCGGGGTGCTGGTGCCGCCGCCGGGCTATCTGCGGGGGGTGCGGGAGCTGACGCGGGAGCGCGGGGTGCTGTTCGTCGCGGACGAGATCCAGTCGGGCCTCGGCCGGACGGGCCGGACGTTCGCGTGCGACCACGAGGGCGTGGTCCCGGACGTGTACGTCCTCGGCAAGGCGCTGGGCGGCGGTGTGGTGCCGGTGTCGGCGGTGGTCGCGGACGCGGACGTGCTCGGCGTGTTCAAGCCGGGCGAGCACGGGTCGACGTTCGGAGGGAACCCGCTGGCGTGCGCGGTGGCCCTGGAGGTCGTGGCGCTCCTGGAGACCGGCGAGTTCCAGCAGCGGGCGGCGGAGCTGGGGGACCATCTGCACGGTGAGCTGGCCCTGTTGACGGAGTCGGGCCGGGTCACGGAGGTGCGCGGGCGCGGGCTGTGGGCGGGCGTGGACATCGATCCGGCGTACGGGTCGGGGCGGGACGTCTCCGAGCGGCTGATGGAGCGGGGGGTGCTGGTGAAGGACACGCACGGGGCGACGATCCGGATCGCGCCGCCGCTGGTCATCAGCAAGGACGACCTGGACTGGGGGCTTGATCAGCTGCGGGCCGTGCTGGCCTAGCGGGGCCCCGGGGGCGGGCCGGGTGCCGGGGGCTGGGCCCTCGCGGGGCGCCCCGGGCCCGCCCCTTCACCGAAACCAGGGGGCTGCCGCCCCCTGACACCCCGCCTCCATCGCCGCTGCGCGGCTCGTCCTCAAACGCCGGACGGGCTGGATCCGTCGCCGGACGGGCTGGATACGTTGCCGGACGGGCCGGATACGTTGCCGGACGGGCCGGAAGCCCCTTCCGGCATTGACAGTTCATTGGTCTGGGCCAACCATGCGGACAGGGCGCACACTCGGTACCACCGTGACCCACGCCACATTCGCGATCGCCTTGACCCTCACATCAGTGTGAACGTTCGAGCATGACTGCCGTGCACAGCGCACGGCAGTCACCGGTCACGACGCACTCCGAGGTGAGCAGCATGGACAACCAGCTCTACGACTACAGCCCCATCGTCGAGCGGGAGCCGATCCGCTGGCCGGACGGCAAGCGCGTCGCCTTCTACATCGGCCTGAACATCGAGCACTTCGAGGTGGGCAAGCCCTCCACCAGCATCTATCCGGGCACCGCCGAGCTGACCCCGGACCCCCTCAACCACGGCTGGCGCGACTACGGGGCGCGGGTCGGCTTCTGGCGCATGCTCCAGACCCTGGACCGGCACGGCGTGCGCGCCAGCGTCCTGCTCAACTCCGACGTCGGCGACCGCTACCCGCAGATCGTGCGGGCGGGCCGCGACCGGGACTGGGCCTGGCTGGCGCACGGCAGGACCAACTCGGTGCTGCACACCGGCCTGTCGGAGGACCAGGAGCGCGCCGCCCTCAAGGACATCGTCGCCACCATCGAGCGGACCACGGGCAGCCGCCCGCGCGGCTGGATGGGCCCCGCCCTGACCCAGACCTTCAACACCCCGCGCCTGATCAAGGAGTTGGGCCTGGACTACGTACTGGACTGGACGGCCGACGACCAGCCGTTCGAGCTGAACGTGCCGGGCGTCCTGAGCGTGCCGTACACGGTGGAGCTGAACGACATCAACCTGTTCGTGGTCAAGAACACGACGGGTCCCGACTTCGTCCGGATGGTCAAGGACCAGGTCGACCAGTTGCACGCCGACGCGGAGGCCTCCGACAGCGGGCGCGTGCTGCCGCTGGCGCTGCACCCCTTCGTCATCGGTCAGGCATTTCGCGCCAAGTACCTGGACCAGGCCCTGGAGTACGTGGTGAACCACCCCTCGGTCTGGGTGACGACGTCCGACGAGATCGCCGACCACTACCGGGCCGCCCGAGCCTGAGCGGCGGGCGTCCGGCGCGGGGCCGAAGGGGTGCCCGACGGCCGAATCGCGCGGTTGCGGCCGCGCCGATCTCTCTCAGAGGATGCCCCGCCGGGCCCAAGCGGGCATCGAAGCCAGCCGGGGGCGGCCCTGGCCGTCCCGGGAACGGAGCGCCCCGTGCGAATGACCGACATCCAGCGCTGCGAGGTCCGCCCCGGGCGGGTCGTGGAGTGGACGCTGCACCCCAGTTCCGTCGAGGCGGCGGCCGGACTGCCGGAGGACTCCCGGCCGCCCGCCTATGTGCAGGAGTCCCATGTGCGCACGGCCCGCTCGGTGCGGGACGGCGGGCTGTCCGTGCCGACCTGGCTCGGCGCGGCCTTCGACCTCGCCGGGCCGGTCGACACCGCCGCGCTCCAACAGGCCCTGACGGCGTGGACGCTGCGGCACGAGACGCTGCGCAGCGGCCTGCGCTGGGTGGACGGCGAGCTGCGCCGCTTCACGCTCGCCGCCGCCGATGTCGCGCTGCACCGCGAGGAGGTCGGCGGCTTCACCGACGCGGCGGTGCTCACCCGCTACCTCCAGGACCGCTTCGACACCGCCGCGAACGCGCTGAGCTGGCCCAACTTCATCTTCACGGCCGTGCTCAGGGAGAGCGGGGCGAGCGTGTACGCGGCGTTCGACCACAGCAACGTCGACGCGTACTCCCTGTACCGCCTGCCCGCCGAGATCCACGACCTGTACGAGGCCGCCCGCGCGGGCCGCCCCGACCCGACGCCGCCGGTCGCCAGCTATGTCGACTTCTGCGCCGTGGAGCGCGACAGCGCCGACCGGATCGACGACACGCACGCGATCGTCGCCCGCTGGCGCGCGTTCCTCGCCCAGTGCGACGGCACCCTGCCGAACTTTCCCATCGACCTCGGCCTCACCCCCGGCGGCCCGCTGCCCACCCAGAAGCTGCTGCGCGCCCCGCTCGCGGACGACGCGGACGCCGCCGCGTTCGAGGCGTACTGCCGACCGTACGGGGGCAGCCTGGTCGGGATGCTCGCCGCCACCGCGCTCGTGCTGCACGAGATGGGCGGCCAGCCGGTGTACCGCGCGGTGGTGCCGTTCCACACCCGTGTGAAGTCCCAGTGGCAGGACTCCCTCGGCTGGTACGTGGGCGGGGCGCCCATCGAGGTCCCGCTCGCGCGGGCGCCCGACTTCGACAGTGCGCTGCGCCTGGTCCGCGACGAGCTGCGCCGCAACCGGCCGCTGTCCCGCATCCCCATAGCCCGCGTCCTGCACCAGCTCGGCACCGACTTCCGGCCCACCTCCCCGGACCTGTACGCGATCGTGTCGTACGTCGACACCCGCGGCATCCCCGGCTCCGAGCGCTGGCCGGACATGCGGGCGCACGGCCTGGTCCGGGTCTCGTACGGCGACAAGGTGTGCGCCTGGATCGCCCGCTTCCACGACGGCCTGCACTTCTCCGCCCGCCACCCCGACACCGACACCGCGCACAAGAACATGCGGCGGTACGTCGAGGGGGTGCGCGAGCGCATCACGGCGACGGCCCGCGCGGTGTCCGCGCGGGCCGCCTCGGGCGCCGGGTGACGGGCTCAGCGTCTACGTGTCTACGCGGCTACGCGGCTACGCGGCTACGCGCTGAAGAACACCACCGAGCGGAGCTTCAGCCGCTCGCTGCCGTAGCCGGTGTGCGGGCGCAGCTTGAACATGTCGCCCGTGCAGCCGGGGCCGGTGAAGACCACGGCGTACTCGTCCGTCCGGTTGCGCGGCGAGTGGGCGGGGGAGCTGTCGGCCGGGTCCGCCACCTCGGGCAGCGTCACGCACTCCCCGCTCTCGGGGTTGTCGACCACGGCGACCTGGGGCCTGCCGTCCAGGCCGCTGTACGTGTACTGGAACTGACCCTCGGCGGCGACGGCCGACACGGGCAGGGCGACGATCAGGATCAGGGCACCCGCGGCGGCGGCCAGGGCGGTGCGGAAGCGCATGTGCGCGGTCCTTTCGGGGAGTGGCGAGCGTAACGGTTTCGTCACTCCCCGCAGTCGTCTCCGCGTATGCCGAGGCTCACCCGCACGAGCGAACCGGGCGCGCCCACCGCGCCGGACGCCCACCGCTCGGGGCACCCACCCGCACGGGGCGCCCACCCGCGCGGGGCGCTCGCGGCGCGGAGGTGGGGCGCCCGCGCGGACTGCCCGCTCCGCCTTCCCGGTCGTCTGGGGCCGTGCCCCCTGGGGGAGCCGCCGTCCGGCCCGTAGCGTTCCGCTTCGGCTGCACGTCCGGCCGGGACGGCGGGGCCGACTCTCCCAGGCCCCGCCGTCACCCTACGAACCCCGGAGGCCGGGGCTACCGCAGGGCCCACTTGACGGGCTCCTTGTAGAAGCCCTGCGAGTAGGTGACGTTCTTGACCTCGGCGTTGGCGGGGATGAGGTAGGGCTCGCAGACGGTGCGCTCCTCGCCCCGCTTCCAGATGTCGTCGCCGCCGAGGTCCTTGGCGGCGTCGTTGCCCTTGCAGTCCGCGGGCTGGCTGGACAGGTCGCCGATGACGATGAACTTCCGGGCGGGCGAGCCGGAGGTGGTCTCGGCGCCGATGTCGCTCATCACCATCGGCTCCTTCACGGCGGGCCCGCCGACGTGCTTGGCCTTGACGTAGATCCAGGCGATTTTCTGGTCCTTGTACTTCTTCGGGTCGTTCAGCTCCTTGAGGTCCTCCGGCTTGCCGAGGGTGACCTTCGTCGGCGTGAGGGAGAACTTCCCGGTCTTCTTGTAGCGGGTGATCTCCTGCACGGGGCCCGCCTGGCCGACCTTGAGGTCCTTCGGGGCCTCGCTCGCCTCCTGGGCGGCGCCGTCCGCCTTCCCGTCCTTGCGGTCCTTCTTGCCGGAGCCGCCGCAGGCGGTCAGGGAGACGGCGGTGACGACCGCGAGGGCGGCGAGACCGAGGCGACGGCGGTGGGGGCGGCGGGAGAGGACGGCTCGCTGGGTGTTCATGGGATGCCTTGCTTCCGATCAGTCTTCTGTGTGTGGGGGGGGCGTAATGGTGGTGCGGGTCAGTGGCGCGGGTCAGTGGCGCGGGTCAGAGGATCACGTGCGGTACGAAGCGGGCGTACTCGTCCGTGACGAGTCCCGTCGACTCGCGGATGCCGAGGCCCGCGGCCTCGTCCTCGACGACCCACGCGCCGAGCACGACGCGGTTGCCGTCGAAGTCGGGCAGCGGCGCCAACTCCTGGTAGCAGCAGGGCTCTTCGCGTACGACGGGGGCGGCGCCGGGCTCGTGCACGGTGATGCCCGCGCCCTCGCGGCCGAGCAGCGGCTTGGCCACGTATCCCGGGCCGGAGGCCAGCTCGCGGGGCCCGTCGAGGTAGGCGGGCAGCAGGTTCGGGTGCCCCGGGTACAGCTCCCACACCACGGCGAGCAGCGCCTTGTTGGACAGCAGCATCTTCCAGGCGGGCTCGATCCACAGGGTGGTGCCGGTGCCGCCGCCGTTGTCCAGGGTGTCCAGGACGTGCGGCGCGAAGCGGTCCGTGGTGAGCCACTCCCAGGGGTAGAGCTTGAAGCAGGCGCGGATGAACCGCAGCCGCAGGTCGACGAAGCGGCCCGAGAGGCGGTCCCAGCCGATGTCCTCCATGGAGATGGCCTCCGTGGCGAGGCCCGCCTGGTCGGCGGTCTCGCGCAGGTAGGCGACCGTCATCAGGTCCTCGCCCAGCTCGTCGCCCGCGGAGTGCGCGAAGTGCACGGGGCTGCCCGGGGGCAGCAGCTTCGCCTGCTTCCGCCAGGCCTCGACGAGCCGCTCGTGCAGGGAGTTCCACTGGTCGGCGCCGGGGAAGCGCTCCTCCATCCAGAACCACTGGGGGCTGGCCGCCTCGACGAGGGAGGTGGGGGTGTCCGCGTTGTACTCCAGGAGTTTGGCGGGGCCCGTGCCGTCGTACCGGAGGTCGAACCTGCCGTACAGGGAGGGCAGTTCGGCGCGCCGGTGCCAGGCCTCCGTGACGAGCCCGGCCAGGCGCGGGTCGGTGATGCCGAGGTCGGCGAGGCGGTCCCGCTCGACGATGTGCGCGGCCGCCGCGAGGCACATGGCGTGCAGCTCCTCGACGACCTCCTCCAGGGCCTCGACCTCGGGCAGAGAGAAGACGTAGTACGCGGACTCGTCCCAGTACGGGCGCAGGGTGCCGTCCGGGTGGCGGGTGAGCGGGTAGATGAGCCCCTGCTCCTCGACGGTGCGCTGCCAGTCGGGGCGGGGGGTGATGGTGCGGCGTTCCATGGTGGTGCCGGGTCACCCGCCCCCGGAGCCGGAGCAGCCGAAGCCGTCGCGGTCGACGGCCGCGCTGCGGCTGAAGGTGCCGTTGTCGGCGTGGCGGCCGTCGACGTCGGGGTCGTAGTACCAGGCGGCGTCGGTGCGGGTGCCGGGGCTGCCCGCGCGGGCCTTGCCGCCGGAGGATCCGGCGCCACCGGTGCCGCACAGCCGCTCGCTCACGATCTCGTAGCCCTTGGCCAGGTCGTAGCTGCCCCGGTCCACGCACCGCTTGTCGGGCTCGGAGCCGCAGGACGTGAGGGCGGCGGCGAGCACGCCCATGGATCCCAGGGCGACGGTGCTCGACCGCAGCCGCCGCGGCCGCCGCGCGGCCTGTTCTTCCGCCATGCCAGGTGACACTCCCCCGTGTCGTACGCCTGCCACGCACACCTACGTACGCAACCAGCGCCCCACCCTAGGCAAACCCCCAACCCCCCTGGCCCGCGCCCCCTCCCTCCACGCCACTTGGCTCCTTCTGCACCGATTCACCCGAAAACGCCGGACGGGCCACACTCGGCCCGCCCGGCGCCATCTCAGCCGACCTCGACCGTCGGCGTCCGCCCGGGGAAGTCCGGCGGCAGCCCATCAGGCGGCACCGCTCCGGAGACCAGCCCCGCCAGATACTCCGTGAGGCTCCCCTGGAACTCACACCAGTCGTCGTTGCGCCCACTCACGAGAATGGTCCATGAATCGGGCCCCTCGTCCGAAGTCTTCCAGTAGAAGATGTCCCCTTCTGAGGACGACCCCCAGGGCAGCAGACCATGCGCCTCGGGGTAGGGGACATACCCGTGCGACGCCCCCCGATCCCGTCGATGCCTCAGCAAGTCGAGCAGTCTCCGCACTCCGGAGATGAAGAAGCGCTCTCCTCCGGGGGACGGGATGAGAATCGCGAGAAATTCGTCGATGGTCAACGGGGGTAGGCTTCGGACAGCGCCTTGAAGTCCGCTGGAAGATCCGTTCCGAGCTCAGCGGAGATCTCACCCCAGTTGATGGCGCGAGTTTCTGTGGCACGATGCCGCAAGAGCCCGGAAAGCTCCTGCTCCAAACGCTGGACACTCAACAGGTTACCTGCTCTCCTGGCCTGTTCTCTATGGTCTCGTTGAAGAGACGACCGCTTGACGTCGAAGCCGTCATGGTGATCCCGGTCGGCAGGTTCTGACGACCATCACCATAATGTAACTGGCCTGAATACAGGACTGGTTGGCCACCCTTGACAGCCCTGGCGATTTCATCCTCACAGGCCAGCATCGCCTTCTGGTTCATCTCCCAGTAACCGGTGAAGAGGTTCTCCCTCACCCATTCACCGCGGAAGCGGTCGCCAATGATGTGGGATCGATTGAATATCCACACCCCGTCACGATCCCTGGCCGCCAGGTAACCAGGCGGGTTGGGCAAGGTCCTGGGACGACTACTTCGGGAATTCGGGGGCTTGTGGTCCTCCGGGCAGATCAGGGCGGTAGCACCCGTGGGAGCACCATCCTTCAGCGGCTGGTAGTTGAACCGCTTGGACCGCGGTTCGTCATCACAGCGCTTCTTGAGCGTCCGGTTGCGCGTCCTGGACCCACCACCGGAGTCCTCTCCGAAGACCGCGTCCGCCACGCTGTCAGCCGCGCTGTCCACAGCTCGGTCCCAGGGGTTCTCGTCGATGGCTCCGACAACCCTGAGGGCGCTGAAGACCAAGCCCACAGGATTCCGTTTGCCCGCCAGTTTGGCGCCGCCCTTAACGGTGCCCTTCAGGCCGTCCTTCAGGCCCTCGCGTATGCCCTTGAGCGCGTTGTCCAGCGCGGGGATCCCGAAGCCGTGGCCGTCGAACTCCACGAAGGTGGTCGGGTTGCCGCCCGCGAAGGCGTAGCGGTTGCCGGTCAGTGGGTCGGACACCAGGTTCATGTCGGCGAGGGCGCCGTTGTACATGTCGCGGGTGAGGAAGCGGTTGAGGCCGGGGCTGTAGTCGCGGAAGCCCATGTCGTAGGTGGAGGATGCCGCGTCCCAGCGTTTGGAGTTGAAGCGGTAGGGGTTGTAGGACTCCTTCGTGGGGTCCGTGGCCGTGGGTTTGTCGATGCCCGTGAAGTCGGACGGGGCGTTGTCGCCGTAGGCGGTGTAGCCGTAGGTGGACTTGGCGTTGCCGTCCTTGTCTGTCAGGGTCTCGACGTCGGTGTGGCTGTTGTAGCCGTAGTAGGTGTCCTCCGTCTTGCCGTCGGCGGCGTGTTTGATCTGGGAGAGGCGTTCGCCCCAGGGGCTGTACTGGTAGGACTTGGTGAGCTTGCCCGCGACTTCCTCGCCCAGGACCTCGCCGGACATGCCGAGGTAGGTGTAGTCCGTGGTCTTGCCGGAGGCCTCGGTGCGGGAGGCGGTGCGGTCCAGGGGGTCGTAGGCGTACTTCGTCGCCTTCAGGGCCCCGGCGGTGTCGGCCTTCTCGTGTTGGCGGATGCGGTCGAAGCCGTCGTAGACGTTGCGTTCGATGACCTTGCCGCCGCTGGTGACTGACTCCTGGCGGCCGAAGGGGTCGTAGGTGTACCAGGCCTCCGCCCCGCCCGACGTGGCCTTCAGGAGGCGGTTGCGGTCGTAGCCGAACGTCGTCGTCTTGCCCTTGACGGTCTGGGAGACGACATTGGCGTTGTCGTCGTGGACGTAGGTTTCCGTCCCGGCCCCGTCGCCGGTGCGGACGGACTTGGACAGGCGGTCGGCCGGGTCGTAGGAGTAGTCGGTCGTGGACGACAGGTACTTGGTGGTGTCGTCGCCGCTCATCTTCTTCGCCACGTCCTGCGCCTTGTTCCCGTTGGGGTCATAGGCGTAGGTGTGCGAGGAGACCAGCGTGCCGTTGGGCTTCTTCTCCGTCTGGGACTTGAGCGTGCCGTCGAGGTAGTAGGCGTAGTCGACGGTGTTCTTGTTGGCCTTGGTCTCTTTGGCCTTCTGGCCGCGCCACGTGTAGTCGTACGTCGTCACCTTCGGCGTGGAGTCCGAGGGCGACTTGCCTACTGAGACCTCCTTGACCAGCTCCCGCAGGTCGTAGGTGTACTTGGCGTACTGATCGGGGTGCTTCAGAGTCTCCGGCTGGCCGTTGGCGTCGTAGGTGTACGACGTCGTCTTCTTCTCCTGGCCCGCCAGTGCCTCCACGACCTTCTCGACCTGGTTCAACCCGGTGTAGGAGATCGTGTACGCGTCGACCTTCGTGCCCGTGGACTTGTCGTCGATCGAGGTGAGGTTGCCGTTGACGTCATAGGCGTATGCGAAGCGCTTGTTCTCCGTGTCCGCCACACCCGCGGTGTCCCGGACCAGCTTGACCTTCTCCGCGCCCTGCGCCTTCAGCGTCACGAACTCGTTCTTCTCGTACTCCTGCCTGCCGAGCTTGATCCAGCCCTTGCCGTCACCGGCCCGGTCCGCGTACGCGGTGTACGTGCCCGACCTCGGGATCGGCAGCCTCTGCGACGGCTCCCCCAGCACCTCGTTGCGGCCCACCGGCGCCCCGTCGTCGTCCAGCGACTTCAGCTTGCCGTCGGGGAAGTACCCCCAGCGCATCGTCCGGCTCGACGAACCCGCAGCCGACGTGAGCTGGCGCGCCTTCTGCTGGCCCAGCTCGGTGTAGTCGTACGTGGTCGTGATGTCCCAGGCGTCCTTGGAGGACTTCACCCAGCCGTTGTCGAAGTAGGAGTACGTCGTGTCGACGCGGGTCTGTTCGCCTTCGGAGGGCGGTGCGGAGACCTTCGCCACGCGGCCCACCGCGTCATACGTCGTCTCCGTCCAGACCTTCCGGTTGTAGCGCGCATCGCGCGGGTCGTACGGCTGGATCTGCCGCGCGGGACGGTTCAGGGCGTCGTACGTGGTCTCCGCCACGAACGCGTCAGCGCGGTCGGCGGCGACGCTGCGCGGCGTGAAGACCTTGATCTGGTTGCCGACCTCGTCGTAGCCGAACTTCGTCGTGCGCAGCGTGCCGTCCTTGTGCGGCACCTCGACCACCGCGAGCTTGCCGCGCTCGTCGTAGTGGTTCTTGGTGGTGTTGTTCTCCTGGTCGGTCGTGGAGACGACCAGGGAGTCCTTGTCGTAGGCCTGCTTGGTGGTGCGGCCCGTGGCGTCCGTGACTGCCACGACGCGGTGGTTCATGTCGTAGTCGGTCTTGGTGGTGTAGTCGTCGGGGTCGGGGGTCTGGTTCTTCTTGGGGTCGATGACGCGGACGGGGTTGCCGACGCCGTCGTAGACGTAACTGACCTTCTCCTTCTTGGCGTTGACGACCTCGGTGAGCTGGTAGATCTCGTCGTAGTGGTTCGTCGTCACGTAGTCGTCGGGGTCCGACGGCGTCGCCACGCCCTTCGGCTCCGTCGTCGTCAGCAGGTTGCCGACCTTGTCGTACGCGTACCGCGTGCGCCGCTCACCCGAGGTGTCCGTGTCCTTCGGCGCCGTCGCCTCCGTGACCTGGTCCGCCTTGTCATACACCGCCGTCGACACCGCGCCGTTGGGCGCCGTCGACTTGGTGACGTTGTCGTTCGCGTCGTAGTCAGGGGCGGGAGTGGTGATGTAGACCCCGGCCGCCTGGTCCTTCGGCACCTTCGACACCAGCGGACGGCCATACGTGTCATACGTCTGCGTGGTCTTCTTGCCCAGCGCGTCCGTCACCGCCGTGACCTGGCCGCGCTCGTCGTACTCGGTCTTGGTGGTCTTGCTCAGCGCGTCCGTGGTGGTGCGCGGATAGCCGGACGGCGCGAAGTCCGAGTACAGGGTGGGATTGCCGTTGGCGTCGGTGGCCTTGGTCAGCTGGCCGTACGCGTCGTAGGCGTACGTCGTCGTGTAGTCGCCGTCCGTTGAGGACGCGACGCCCTTGGGGTCGGTGACCTTCGTCAGGTTGCCCTTGGCGTCGTAGCCGAACTCGAACGTGCGGTTCTCCGCCGAGGTCTTCTTCCGCAGGTCGGCGACGTGGCCGCCCTCGCTCGTCTGGTACTCGTAACGGACCGCGTGGGACGGGTACTTGTTCGGGGCGCACTCGTCGGCCGACGGCACGCCCTCCTTGTTGTCCTCCGCCGAACGCTCCCACAGCGGGTAGCCGGTCTTCTCGTCGTAGCAGTACGCCGTCTTCGCGCCGTTGTTCTCCTCCAGGAGCGTGACGTTGTTGTCGCCGTCCCACGTCATCTTCGTGTACTGGGACTTGGCGTTGACGACCTTCACCGGGCGGTCGCCGTCGTCCGTCTCGTATGTGGAGGTGTGCTTCTCGGCGTCAGTGACCTTGGTCTCGTCGCCGCCGCCCGAGCGCTTGCGGTACGCGAAGTCCGTGGTGCCGTCGAGGCGGTCCGTGAGGGTCTTCGTCGACCAGCGGTAGTCGGTGTCGGCGGTGACGGAGTAGTCGAGTCCGGTGGCGTGGCCGCGCGGGTCGGTGACCTTCGTCAGCTTCGGGTTCCTGGCGCCCTGCGTGCCGTCGTACGCGAACCGGAAGACCTTCGGCTGGGACGCGCCCTCGCCGTCGGTGAGGCGGCCGAGCAGGCCCTTCTCGGTGTAGTGGAAGGCGACCTTCCGGCCGGAGACGTCGGTGATCGACTTCAGGTGGTCGTAGATGCGCGGGTTCCACAGGTCCTTGCCGGTGGCCCGGTCGCCCTTGTCGTCGATGTACTCGTACGTCGCGTCGCCCGGCCGGTAGTAGTCGAGCGTGAGCGTCGTGCGGGCCGACGGGTCCTTGATGCGGGTGAGGAACTTGACGCGGCGGTTGCCGGAGTCGCGCAGCTCGTACTCGTACGTCTGCGTGTTGCCGTTCCGGTCCACGATCGACGTCAGGTAGCCGTCGCAGCCGATCAGGAGGCGGGTGCCGTCGGGGCGGGTCAGCGTCCAGGCGTCCGGCACCTCGCGGCCCCCGCCGGGCAGGCATGACGTCGGGGCGCCGTCCTTCGCCGTGAGGCGGTAGTGGTAGCCGGGCGAGGGCCGCCAGCTGCCGTCGGCCTGCTTGCGGAAGATGTGCTGGGTGCCGTCGCCGTCGGCGACGTACGCCTCGCCGGGGTCGACGTCCGGGTGGAAGTCCAGCACGGTGCCGAGCCGCAGCGGGCCCGCGGCCTGCGCGGACCAGCCGTGGCCGAGGTGGCTGTCGGAGGTGTCCTGCGCGTTGTACGTGAAGCGCGCGAAGGTGTTGATGCCGCGGCCGGGGTTGGTGAACGCGTTGTACGACCACACGGCGTTGCCCGAGCCGAGGTTGGACATCAGCGTGGAGCCCGCGCCGGTGTTCTTGCCGGTGTACGCGTGGTAGTCCTCGAGGCCCAGGCGGTCCGCGGTGGGGTCCTCCACGGCCGTCGTCTGGGCGAGGCCGCCGATGCCGGGCTTCTGCGACAGCCAGGTGTCGTCCGCCTTGTTGTGGACGTCCCAGGTCAGGGTGTACCCGGCGCGGCGGTTGCCGTCCACGGCCGGGGCCTTGACCGTGGCCCGCACGGTCGTCGACGCGCCCGCGGCGAGCGCCGGGACGTCGGCGCGGAGCTGGTTGTCGGCGGTCGTGGCGTCCGAGCCGTCCGGGTGCGCCCACCGGTAGCTCAGCTCGCGCTCGCCCGCGGGCCAGTCGGTGGTGGTCGTGTTGGTGAGCGTGACGGCCACCGGGTAGGTGTTGCGGGCCGTCATGCGGGTGGGGGTGGCGGGGGCGTAGTAGGTGTCCCAGGGGGTGGGGGTGGTGTAGAGGACGTGGTGGGGGGTGGTCTTGAGGACGCGGGCCTTCTTGGGGAGGGCGGGGTGGTGCCGACCGGGGTGCGGGGTGCGGCGTTCGTGTGTGCCGGGCTTGCGCGGGCCGGGCTCGTGTGTGCCGGGCCTGCGCGTGCCGGGCTCGTGTGTGCCGGGCTCGGTCCGGTGGAGGGTGTGGCCCGCCTTCGGTACCGCCACGCTGCGGATCGGCGAGCCGTACAAGCGGCCGTCCCTGGTCCTCGTGACGATCCGGTACGCGTACGTCCGCCCGGTCTCCGACGCGCTGCGGGGCGGGGTCGGTTCGGCGCTGGTGTCCCTGAAGCGGGTGGCGTCCGGGCCCAGGGCCGCGACCAGGGTGGAGGTCGTCGGCGAGAAGGTGCGGCGGGTGGAGCGGTGCACCTCGTAGCCGGTCACCTCGCTGCCGCGGGCCCCCTTGGCGTGCGGGCCGGTCCCGGATAAGGAGGTGGCCTTCGGCCAGCTGAGTTCGGGGCCGGTGCCGTGGATGACGGCGGGTGCGCGGAGGGCGGGGGTGCCGTTCACGCCGTATGTGACGCGCAGGTGGGGGGAGTTGCGGGGGTAGGTCCGCTTCGGGGGGTCCTTGGGTGGGGTGGTGTGGGGGGTGGGGCTGCTCTTCGTGGGGGTGGTGGGGGCGTTGGGGGCCGTGGGGGCGGGGGTCGCCGCGGCGAGTTGGGGGAGGGCGGTGGCCAGGACCGCGGAGAGGATGGCGCCGATCAGGAGGCGGCGGGTGGTGGTGCGGGGGGTTGTGGGGGTGGTTGTGGGGGTTGTTCTGGTGCCGGATTTGGTGCCGGTTCGGGATCGCGATTTGGTTGTTGTACGAGGTCTGGTACTCACTGTGCCAACTACCTCCGCTAATGGGGGAAGTGCGGGCAGCGCGAAGACGCGCTCATGAGATGCCAGGAGCGAGACCTGTCTAGACGTTCGTTCGATCGTTTGTCAACTGCCGGTACTTAAGGGGCAGTTGAGGTGGGATGGCGGCAAAGGGGGTGCGTGAGGGGAGGGCGGGGTGCCGGGGCTGCCGCCTCTGGCGCCCCGCCCTCGTTGCCGCTTCGTGGCTTGTCCTCACACGCCGGACGGGCTTGGTTTGCCGCGCCGTCGCGCCGTCGCGCCGTCGCGCCGCCGCGCTGGCCTTCAGGTCGCGGGCTGGGAGGTCGGGCGCTGGTTCCAGTCCTGGGCCAGGAGGCCCAGGACCACCTCGTCCAGGAACTCGCCCATCACCCAGGACGAGGCCCGGAGCACGCCCTCGCGGGCGAAGCCGTTGCGCTCCGCGGCGCGCAGCATCCCGTAGTTGTCCGCCAGCGTCTCGATCTGGATCCGGTGGAGGCCTCGTACGACGAAGCCGTAGTGGCACAGCGCCCCGACCACGTCGGTGCCGTAGCCCTTGCCGCGGGCGGAGGGGAACAGGCCGAGGCCGATGTGCGCGCAGCGGTTGTGGGTGTCGATGCCCCACAGCACCGCCGTGCCGACGAGTGCGCCGCCCTCCAGCTCCACCACGGAGAACTGGACGCTCCCCTGGTTCGTTTCGTCCACCACGAGCCGTGGGTCCTTCGTGCCGGGCGGGATGGGCCGCCACGGCACGCCCTCGGCCCGCGCGGATTCGGCCACGTCGTCGTAGAGCTCGGCCCGCAGGACCGGGATGTCGTCCTCGTACCGGGCCCTGAGCCCGATCTTGTTGCCTCTGAGCATGCGGGCTTCCTATCCGACCCTGGTGACCTGCGGCAAGCCGATAATCCCTGCCCTTGACCTCAAGTTCCCTTCACCTTTTACGGTCCTGGCGAGTCTGCCGCCGCGTGGGGAGAAGTGAAGTGCCGTGGAGGGGTGCGGTGGGCTGCGGTGGGCTGCGGAGAGCTGTGGACAAGCCGGAGAGTCGGAGGAGTGCGTCATGACCGTGTTGGTGACCGGGGCCACCGGGCGGGTCGGCCGTGAAGTCGTCGGCCATCTGCTGAAGCGGGGTGTGCGCGTGCGCGCCCTGACCCGGCGGCCGGAGGCCGCCCGGCTCCCCGAGGGCGTCGAGGTGGTGGCCGGGGACCTGTCCGACCCCGCCTCCCTCGCCCCCGCCCTCGACGGCGTGACCGGGGTGCACCTGATGACCAGCGCGAACGGCGAGCCCGTCACGGAGGAGGTCGCGGGCGAGCTCGTCGCGCTGGCGGAGCGGAGCGGGGTGCGGCACGTGACCGTGCTGTGGAGCGGAGTGGAGGGGGCGGTGGAGCGGGCCCTGGCGAAGAGCGGCCTCGGGTGGACCGTTCTCGAACCCGTGGAGTTCATGTCCAACGCGCTGGACTGGGCGGACTCCCTGCGGGCGGAGGGGGTGGCCCGGCTGCTGGGTGACCGGCCCGGTGCGCTCGTCCATGAGTCGGACATCGGGGAGGTCGCCGCGGTCGCGCTGGTGGAGTCGCTTGTGGGGGGTGCGGGTGGGGGGCTGCGCGGTGGGCGGCACGTCGGGCGGCGTGTTGGGCGGCACGTCGGGCGGCGTTACACCCTGACCGGGCCTGAGGCGCTCACCCCCGCCGAGCGGGTGGGTGTTCTCGCCGATGCCGTCGGCCGGGACTTCCGCTTCGAGGAGCTGACCGAGGAGCAGGCGCGGGCCGTCGTACGGGCGACGGGGGCCTCGGAGGAAGGGGTTGATCACGTGGTGGGCTGGTATTTGAATCCGCCTGCCATCGCTTACACCGTTTCGTCGGCGGTTGAGGACGTTACGGGGCGTCCGGCCCGTACGTTTGCCGCTTGGGCGGCGGAGCATGCGGGCGACTTCCGTTGAGGGGGATTTGACGGGGGGCGTGGGGGCCGTGGGGGCCGTGGGGGCCGTGGGGGCCGTGGGGGCCGTGGGGGCCGCGGGGGCCGCGGGGGCCGCGGGGGCCGCGGGGGCCGCGGGGGCCGCGGGGGCCGCTTTCCTGCCGTACGGGTGACAAGTGGGCGTGGCCGCCCGGCAGTTGGAGGGTGGCGCTTCCGGGGCGGGCGTCAAGGGCGCCCTTCGGGCGTCGGCTCCGCCGATTCCGCTGCGCTCCACCCTTGACTCCCGCCCCTCCAGCGCGAGGTGCCGTTGTCCGGGCGGCCCTGGGGGTGGGGCCACGGGGGGGTGCGGTGGTCACGTGGGGTCTCGCTGCCGGGTGCGGACCGGATCTTCTTGCGGGAACGGTGGGGGGAGGAGGCGTGGGCAGGGGCGGAGGCGGGTTCGGTTCCGCGATGGTCCGGTCCGGATGCCGGGTGCGGACCGGATCTTCTTGCGGGAACGGCGAGGGGAGGGATGGGCGGAGGTGGAGGCGGAATCGGTGGCGCGATGGCCCGGCCGGGATGCCGGGTGCGGGCCGTGTCTCCCTGAGGGAACGGTCAGCGTGGAGCACGAGCGGAAACCCGAGCCCGTGTCTCAATGGCCCGGCTCAGTTGCCGGGTGCGGACCGGATCATCTCGCGGGAACGGTGGGGGGAGGAGGCGTGGGCGGGGGTGGAGACGGAATCGGTGGCGCGATAGCCCGGCCGGGATGCCGGGTGCGGGCCGCGCCCTCTCGCGGGAGCGGCCGGGGGGAGGGGTTGGCGGAGGGACGGGCCGACACGAAGTCGGAATCGGTGACGTGGCGGCCCGGCCCGGATGCCGAGCGCGGATCGAATCCCCTTCGGGGAACGGTCAGGGTGAGGTCTCCGGGAAAGGTCAGGGCGAGGCGCAGGCATAGACGGAGACGAAGGGGGAGACGGATGCGGGGCGGGGTCAGGGGTGGAGCGTGGGCGGGGGGGCGGAGTCGCAGTCGAAGGCGGAGCCCAGCCTCGGACGGAGCCGAGGACGGAGTCGAAGGCGGGGGTGGAGTGGGGGCAGGTGACCCGGTGGTCCATGGCCCGGCTCGGGCGGCGGGTGCGGAGCACGTCTTCTCGGGGATCCGCCAGAGCCGAGGGCAAGCCGACGCCCTCCCCCATCAACTCCGCCAAAGTTGCGAACGGCACACCCCCGCGCCCCCTCCCACTCCCCTTCACGCCCCTCCCCCAAGCCAGCGCGACAGACCAAACCCGCCAACACCCGAGGCCGAACACGCAGCGCGCCCGTTCCAGCCCGCCCGACGCTTGAGGACGAGCGCGCAGCACGACCCTTCCAGCCCGCCCGGCGTTTGAGGGCGAGCGCGCCAGCGCGATAGATCAAGCCGGTCCGGCGCTTGAGGACGAGCGCGCAGCGCGACGGATCTAGCCCGTCCGGCGTTTGAGGACGAGCCGCGGAGCGGCAACGAGGGCGGGGGTGCCAGGGGCAGCAGCCCCATGGTTTCGGTGAAGGGGCGGGATTGGGGGCCACCCGGCAGGGCCCAGAAGCGGCGGGATTGGGGGCCACCCGGCAGGGCCCAGAAGGGGCGGGATTGGGGGCCCCGGCAGGGCCCACCCACCGTCACCTTAGGGCCCCGGCAGGCCCCCCACCGTCACCCCAAACCCCCCGCGAAAGAGGCGACCGCCGCCATCGCCCGCCGCTGCAACCCCGGGCCGAACGTCACCCGGGACGCCCCCAGCTCCCCCAGCTCCCGGACCGAAGGTCCCCCCGGCAGGAAGAGGGCGTTGAGCGGCGCCGCCACCCCGTCGCGCAGCGCGGGCAGCACGTCCGGCGGTGCCTTGATGACGTAGACGCAGTCCGCCCCGGCCTCGACGTAGAGCCGGGCGCGCCGCAGCGTCTCGTCGAGGTCGGCGACCCCCCGGACGTAGGTGTCGACGCGCGCGTTGAGGAAGAGTTCCGCGCCCGCCACCTCGCGCACGGCCGCGAGGTACTCCGCCTGGGCCTCGGCGTCCTTGAGGGACCCGGCGGCGTCGTCCTTGCCGCCCCAGGAGTCCTCCAGGTTGCAGCCGACGACGCCCGCGTCGAGGAGGCGGCCGACCAGCTGGCGGGCGGGCAGCCCGTAGCCGTCCTCGACGTCCGCGCTGACGGGGACGGACACCGCCCGCGCGATGCGCCCCACCGCCTCGAACATCTCGCGCGGCGGCACGGACCCGTCCGCGTACCCGAGGGACGCCGCGACGCCCGCGCTCGGTGTCGCCAGGGCCGGGAAGCCCGCCTCCTCGAAGACGCGCGCGCTCGCCGCGTCCCAGGGGCCCGGCAGGACCAGGGGGTCGCCCGGCGCCCGGTCGCGGTGCAGGGCGCCGAACGCCTCGGCCGTCGCGCTCACTTGTGCTCCTCGGTCCGGGAGGGCTGGTAGGTGGGCGGGTTGCGGATGCTGACGTTCAGGCGGTTCCAGGCGTTGATGAGGGTGATCATCGAGATCAGCTGGCCCAGCTCCGCCTCGTCGAAGTGCTGGGCCGCCCGCTCGTACACCTCGTCCGGCACGAACCCGTCGGTGAGCAGCGTGATCGCCTCCGTCAGGGCCAGCGCGGCCCGCTCCCGCTCGGTGTACGAACCCTCCGCCTCCTCCCAGGCGTTGAGGAAGTAGATCCGCTCGTCCGTCTCGCCCGCGAGCTTCGCTTCCTTGATGTGCATGTCGATGCAGTACGCACAGTGGTTGATCTGGGAGGCCCGGATCATGACCAGGTACTTGAGGTGGACGTTCATGCCCTGGGACGCCGCCTCGGTGGCCTGCTGGAGGGCCGTGACGACCGGCAGTTTGATCTTCGCTGCGCGCTTGCTCATGGGGGCTTGGCTCCTCGGGGGTGCTCATCGGCCTACGTGTTGGCTGCGGACGTATGTGTCGGCTGCGTATGTATGTGTTGGCTGCGGACGTACGTGTTGGATGTGTACGTACGTGTCGGCGTACGGGGTCAGTTGGCGGGGCGGTGCGCGGTCGAGCCCGGCGTGTAGTGGCCCGGGACCATGCGGCTGGTCACGGCGAAGCGGTTCCAGCCGTTGATGAGGGTGATCGCCGCGATCAGGTGGGCCAGCTCGGTGTCGTCGAAGTGCTGGGCCGCCCGCTCGTACACCTCGTCCGGCACGAACCCGTCGGTCAGGACCGTGACGGCCTCCGTCAGCTCGATCGCCGCGATCTCCCTCGCCGTGTAGAAGTGCTTCGACTCCTCCCACGTGCTGAGCTGGATGATCCGCTCGACGCTCTCCCCCGCCGCCAGCGCGTCCTTGGTGTGCATGTCCAGGCAGAACGCGCAGTGGTTGATCTGCGACGCGCGGATCTGGACCAGTTCGAAGATGACCGGGTCCACGCCCTTCTTGGCCGCCGCCGCCAGCCGGATCATGGCCTTGTACGCCTCCGGGGCGTGCTCCGCCATGTTCAGGCGGGGCGTGCTCGGGGAGCCGGTCGTCGTGGGTGTGGGTGGTCGCGTGGGTGCTGGTGTTCGTGGTCATGCCTTGAATCTACGAGGCGATTAGCCCACGGGTATGGTCCATTCCCATGGGGAAATCTTGGGCCACTTCAGGGCGTGAGGGCGGCGGTGCCTGGAGCGTCGACCTGCATCTCGACGCGGCGGGCACGGGTGGGCGCTCAGGGGTGCGCAAGCGGCTGACGGACGCCCTGCGCGAGGCCGTGCGCGGCGGGCGGCTCGCCCCCGGCACCCGCCTGCCGTCGTCCCGTACGCTCGCCGCCGACCTCGGCGTCGCCCGCAACACCGTCGCCGACGCCTACGCCGACCTCGTCGCCGAGGGCTGGCTCACCGCCCGCCAGGGCTCCGGCACCCGCGTCGCCTCCCGTGACGTGCCGCGCCCCGCCAAGGCCGCGCGCCCGCCCCGCACCAGCGGCGCGCCCCTACACAACCTGATGCCCGGCACGCCCGACGTGACGTCGTTCCCCCGCGCCGAGTGGCTGAAGGCCGCCCGCCGCGCCCTCGCCGCCGCACCCGACGACGCCTTCGGGTACGGGGATCCGCGCGGCCGCGTCGAACTGCGCGCCGCCCTCGCCTCGTACCTCTCCCGGGCCCGGGGCGTGCGCGCCGACCCCGAGCGGATCGTCGTCGTCCCCGGCTTCATGCACGGCCTGACCCTGCTGGGCGAGCTGCTGGTGGCGCGGGGGCTGCGGCGGATCGCCGTCGAGTCGTACGGGCTCGATCTGCACTGGGACCGGCTCGACCGCACCGGTCTGCGCACCGAACCGCTCGGCGTCGACGACCTCGGCACCCGCACCGACGGGCTCGCCGGGCACCGGGCGCTCCTGCTCACCCCGGCGCACCAGTTCCCCATGGGCAAGCCGCTCCACCCCGACCGGCGCGCCGAGGCCGTCGACTGGGCGCGGCACGTCGATGGGCTGATCCTGGAGGACGACTACGACGGCGAGTTCCGCTACGACCGGCAGCCCGTCGGCGCGCTCCAGGGCCTGGACCCCGAACGCGTCGTCTACCTCGGCACCGCCTCCAAGTCCCTCGCGCCCGGACTGCGGCTCGCCTGGATGGTGCTTCCCGCGGCGCTCGCCTCCGAGGTCGCCGAGCTGAAGTTCGCCGCCGGGGCGTCCAACGGGGTGCTGGACCAGCTGGCGCTCGCCGAGTTCCTGACGTCCGGGGCGTACGACCGGCATGTGCGGTCGGCGCGGCTGCGGTACCGCAGGCGGCGGGACCAGCTGGTCGCGGCGGTCGCCGACGCGGCGCCCGAGGTGCAGGTCAGCGGGATCGCCGCCGGGCTGCACGCGGTGCTGCGGCTGCCGCCCGGCACCGAGGAGTCCGTGGTGCGGGCGGCGAGCTGGCAGCGGCTCGGGCTGCAGGGGCTGTCCCGCTTCCGGCACCCCGCCGCCGCCGTCCCTCCCGAGGACGGCCTGGTCGTCGGCTACGGCACCCCCGCCGACCACACCTGGCCCGCGACCCTGGCCGCCCTGTGCCGCGTCCTGCCGTGACCGCCCCCGCCCACCCGCCCTTCCCTGAGGCCGCGGCCCCGGCCCCCGCATCCGCATGGGGCTCCGCCCCTCTCCCCCGTTCGGCGCTCCGCGCCTCGTCCTCAGACGCCGGACGGGCTGGATTCCGCCGGTCTCGGCAAAGTTCCAGCCCGTCCGGCGGCCCCTACGGGAGCCATCCCCGCCACTTCCGCTCGTTCTTCTTCACCCAGGCCTCCGCCGCATCCTCGGGCGACATCTTCCGGTCGGCGATCATCAGGGAGACCTCGTTCTGGTCGGCCTCCGACCACCGGAACCGCTTCAGGAACTTTGCCGCGTCGCCCCCGTTCTCCGCGAAGTCCGCGTTGAGGTACTTCTGGAGCGGCGTGTGCGGGTACCCGCACCTGATCGCCTCGGGGTCGGCGTCGCAGCCCTCCTTGTACGCGGGCAGCCTGACCTCGGTCATGGGGACCTTCTCGAACAGCCACTGGGGCTTGTACCAGTAGGTCAGGAACGGCTTCTTCTGCTTGGCGAACTGCTCGATCTGGGTGATCTGGGCCGCCTCGGAGCCCGCGAAGACGACCTTGTAGTCCAGGTCGAGGTTCTTCACCAGGGCCTTGTCGTTGGTGACGTAGGACGGGGAGCCGTCCATGAGCTGGCCCTTGCCGCCGGACTCGGGGGTGCGGAAGTCCTCGGCGTACTTGTTGAGGTTCTTCCAGTCGGTGACGTCCGGGTGCTTCTTCGCGAAGTACGTCGGGACGTACCAGCCGATGTGTCCGGTGACGCCGACGTCGCCGCCGGGGACGATCGTCTTCTTGTCCTTGATGTACCGCTGCTCCTGGTCGGGGTGGCCCCAGTCCTCCATGATCGCGTCGACGCGGCCCTGGCTGAGCGCGTCCCAGGCGGGGATCTCGTCGATCTGGACCTTGTCGACGCGGTAGCCCAGCTCGTGCTTGAGCAGGTACTCGGCGACGGCGACATCGGCCTGCGCGCCCACCCACGACTGCACGGACAGCGTCACGGTCTTGGCGCCCGCCGCGTTGGCGTACGGCGAGGCCTGCTTGGACATGTCGGCGGCGCCGCAGCCGGACAGGGCGAGCAGGGCCGCGCCCGCGCTCACGGCGGCGGTGACGCGCGTACGCGTACGCATGTCAGGCTCCCTTCTTCGCGCGGCGTTCCGTCGGCTGCGTCACCCGGTCGAGCATCAGGCCGAGGCAGACGATCGCGATGCCGCCGACCAGGCCGGTCGCCAGGTCGCCGCGGGCGAGTCCGGCGAGGACGTCGTAGCCGAGGGCGCCGCCGCCGACCAGGCCGCCGATGACGACGACGGCGAGGACGAGGACCACGCCCTGGTTGAGGGCGAGAAGGAGCGCCGGGCGGGCCAGCGGCAGCTGGACCTGGCGCAGCACCTGCCAGTTGGTGGCGCCGAGCGACTTCGCGGACTCCATCGCGGCGGGGCTGACCTGCTTGAGGCCCTGCGTGGTGATGCGGACGACGGCGGGCAGCGCGTACACCACGGCGGCGAAGACCGCCGGGGCGCGGCCGACGCCGAAGAGGGCGACGACCGGGATCAGGTACACGAACTGCGGCATCGTCTGGAAGACGTCGAGGACCGGGCGCAGGAGGCGTTCGAGGCGCGTGCTGCGCGAGGCGGCCACGCCGATCGCGAAGCCGAGGACGAGGGTGACGGCGACGCCCGCGAGGACCTGGGAGAGGGTGTCCAGGGAGGCGTTCCAGACGCCGAGGACACCGATCGCGGCCATGGCGAGGACGGCGGTCAGGGCCGTCTGCCAGGTGCCGATGACCCAGGCGAGGGCAGCGACGATCAGCAGCGCCGACCACCAGGGCAGCCCCTGGAGGCCGTCGCGCACCGGGTCGAGGACGTATGTGGTGAAGCGCGCGGACCAGTCGGCGGTGCCGCCGACGACGGGGACGCCGGTGTAGAGGTGGTCGACCATCCAGTCCTTGGCGGTGTTGACCGGCTCGGCGATGTTCACGACCCAGCTCGTCGGCCACTCCAGGCGGTCGGCGAACCGGGAGGCGAGCGCGGCGGCCAGGGCCAGGGCGGCGGCGAGGGACCAGCCGCGCCAGCCGTGCAGGGGGAGGTCCGCTCGGCGGGGGCGCCCACGCGTTCGCCCGCCGCGGCCGTCACACGGTCCAGGACGACGGCGAGCAGCACGATCGGGATGCCCGCGGCGAGCGCCTGGCCGACGTCGACGGAGGCGAGGGCCTGGTAGACGCGGTCGCCGAGGCCGCCCGCGCCGATGACGGAGGCGATGACGGCCATGGACAGGGCCATCATGATCGTCTGGTTGACGCCGAGGAGGAGTTCCCTGCGGGCCAGCGGCAGACGGGCCGAGAACAGGCGCTGGCGGGCGGTCGCGCCGAGCGACGCCACGGCCTCCATCACGCCGCCGTCGGCGCCGCGCAGGCCGAGCGCGGTGAGGCGGGCCATCGGCGGGGCCGCGTAGACGACCGTCGCGAGGACGGCGGCGGGCACGCCGATACCGAAGACCAGGACGACGGGCAGCAGGTAGGCGAAGGCCGGGAGCACCTGCATGGTGTCGAGGACCGGGCGCATCATGCGGAAGACCCGGTCGTTGAGCCCGGCCGCGAGGCCGAGCAGCAGGCCGAGCGCCACGGACACGAGGACGGCCACGACCATCAGGGCGAGCGTCTGCATCGTCGGCACCCACATGCCGAGCAGCCCGCACAGGCCGAACGAGGCGGCGGCGAGCGCGGCGAGCCGCACGCCCGCCACGCGCCAGGCGATGACCCCGGCGGCGACGGTCACGCCCGCCCAGCCCGCGGCGAGCAGCGTCAGGTAGACGGCGCGCACGGCGAGCACGACGGCGTTGGAGACGTGCCCGAGGAAGTAGAGGAACAGCGGGTGGCTGTCGCGGTTGTCGATGATCCAGTCGCTGGCCTTGCCGAGCGGCTCGGACAGGTCGACGGTGAGCGCGTCCGGCCAGGCGCCGGAGGCCCACTTGGCGTTGACGATCGGCACAGTGATCGCTGCCGCGAGGGCGAGCAGCAGGAGCTTGTGCACGGCACGGTGCCGCAGCAGGGCGCCGATGCCCGTATCTCGTACGGACGTTGACGCGGTGGCGGTGGCCATCAGTCGACCACCTCACCGGCGGGGTCGGCCTGGGGCACTCCTGCGACGACGCCGAGCAGCCGCTCCTGGTCGACGACGCCGAGGCAGCGGCCGTCGTCCATGACGCGCGCCGGGAGGCCGGTGCGGGCGACGGCCTCGATGGCCTCGGAGACGGTGGCGTCGGGCGCGACCGCCGGGCCGCGCGCCTCGGCCTCGGAGGCGGAGTCCAGCGGGCGCATCGCGCGGCGCACGGTGACGACCTGCTCGCGCGGCACGTCCCGGACGAAGTCGCGGACGTAGTCGTCGGCCGGGGAGCCGACGATCTCCTCGGGCGTGCCGAGCTGCACGACGCGGCCGTCGCGCATCAGCGCGATGCGGTCGCCGAGCTTCAGGGCCTCGCTCAGGTCGTGGGTGATGAAGACCATGGTGCGGCCCTCCTCGCGGTGCAGCCGCACGACCTCCTCCTGCATGTCCCGGCGGATCAGCGGGTCCAGGGCGCTGAACGGCTCGTCGAACAGCAGGACTTCGGGGTCCGCGGCGAGCGCGCGGGCCAGGCCCACGCGCTGCTGCTGGCCGCCGGAGAGCTGACCGGGCCTGCGCTGCTCCAGGCCTTCGAGGCCGACCTTGGCGACGACCTCGGCGGCCCGCGCGCGGCGCTCGGCGCGCTTGACGCCCTGGATCTCCAGGCCGTACGCGACGTTGTCGAGGACCGTGCGGTGCGGGAGCAGGCCGAAGTGCTGGAAGACCATGGACGCGCGGTGGCGGCGCAGTTCGCGCAGCCGGTTCGCGTCCATCGCGAGGACGTCCTCGCCGTCGATCTCGACGGACCCGGACGTCGGCTCGATGAGCCGGGTCAGACAGCGTACGAGGGTGGACTTGCCGGAGCCGGACAGGCCCATGACGACGAAGACCTCGCCCTTGGCGACCTCGAACGACACGTCCCGCACGGCGGCGGTGCAGCCGGTGCGCTCCCGCAGCCCGGCGGGGTCGAGGCCGGTCAGCTCCGGGTCGCCCGGGACGCGGTCGGCCTTCGGTCCGAAGACCTTCCACAGGTTGCGCACGGCGAACACGGGGGCCGCCGGGGCGGCGCCGCTCTCGTCCAGGGGGGTGGTGGCGACGGCTTCGGTCATCGGCGCTCACCTCGCTGGGCGCGAAGCCGGGCGCGGGCGCCTGGGCGGGCGGTGCGGGCGCCTGGGCGGGCGGTACGGGCGCCCGCCGTGGCGGGTGGGGCGTGCGGGGCGGCTGCCGGGGCTGTCACGGGGTGGGTCATCGGGCGTCACCCCCGAGGATCTCGGAACATTTCTCCCCGACCATGAGCACTCCGATCATCGGGTTCACAGCGGGCATCGTCGGGAAGACGGATGCGTCCGCGATACGGATTCCGTTGAGGCCCCGGATCTTCAACTCCGGGTTCACCACGGCGAGTTCATCATCGGAAGCGCCCATTCGGCAGGTGCCCGCCGGGTGGTAGACGGTGTGCGCGGCCTTGCGGACCAGCTCGCTGATCTCGGCGTCGTCGGTGATGTGCGGGCCGGGGAAGACCTCCCGCTTGAGCCACTTCCTGAACGGCTCGGCCTCGGCGACCTTGCGGGCCAGCTTGATGCCGTCGACGAGGGTCCGCCCGTCGTAGTCGTCCTCGTCCTCGAAGTACTTGAAGTCGAGCGCGGGCTTGACCTCGGGGTCGGCGGAGGTGAGGTAGAGGCGGCCGCGCGAACGGGACTTGGGGATGTTCGGGGTCATCGACACGCCGTGCTCGGGGCGTTCGTAGCCGAGGCGCTCCGGGTTGTCGGTGAACGGGATCTGGTAGAAGTGGAACATCAGGTCCGGGCCCTTGTGGTCCGGGTCCCGCCGCACGAACAGGCCCGCGTCGGAGTCCATCGCGGAGTTGCCGGGGATCGGCCCGTGGGTCTCCCAGACGATGACCGACTCGGGGTGGTCGATGAGGTTCTCGCCGACGCCCGGCAGGTCGTGGACGACCGGGATGCCGAGGGCTTCGAGGTCCTTGGCCGGTCCGATGCCGGAGTGCAGCAGCAGCCGCGGGGTGTCGACGGCGCCCGCGCAGACGACGACCTCGCGGCGGGCGGTGAGCAGCTTCTCCGTGCCGTCCTTGGTGCGGACGTGCACGCCGCGCGCGGCCTTGCCGTCGAGTTCGAGGCGGTAGGCCCAGGTCTCCAGGAACAGGTGGAGGCCCGGGCGGTCCCCGGCCTCCATGTGCGGGTGGAGGTAGGCGACGGAGGCGGAGGAGCGCTTGTTGTTCTCCGGGTGGTACGCGAGGTCGAAGAAGCCGACGCCCTCGTCGAAGGGCCGGTCGTTGAAGCCGACGACCTCGGGGACGCCCAGGGCCTGCTTGACGGCCTCGATCCAGTCGGTGGCGATCTGGTTCTGGTCCTTCTTGGCGACGCGTACGACGTTGTTGCGCAGCTTGCCGAAGTAGGGGTCCATGGCCTTGGCGTTCCAGCCGGTGGCCCCGGCGGCCTCCCACTCGTCCCAGTCGGACGGCAGCGGCTTGAACGAGATCAGCGTGTTGTGCGAGGAGCAGCCGCCGAGCACCTTGGCGCGGCTGTGCAGGATGTGCGAGTTGCCGCGCGGCTGCTCGGTCGTCGTGTACTCGTAGTCGAGTTCGCCGCCGAGCAGGCCGAGCCACTTGCGCAGCGTGAGGACGTCCTCGCGGTCGATGTCGCTCGGGCCGCCCTCGATGACGGCGACGGTGACGTCCGGGTTCTCGGTGAGCCGGGAGGCGATCACCGATCCCGCGGTGCCTCCGCCGACGATGACGTAGTCGAACTCGGTCTGGTCGGACATGCGTGGGTGCTCCTCTTCCTGCGAGGTCGTGCAAGGTGCTCGCGCGTAATGGGACGTGATGAGCCGAGGGGGTGCGTGGGGGCGCGTGCGTGGGGTGCGCGCGGGTAGTGCGAGGGGGTACGGGAACGGGGGCGCGGGACGGTGGTCGCCGCCCCGCGCGTCCTCGTGTGCGCCGGGGGTCAGCCCGCGAACCAGCGGACCGGCTTGGGGGCCAGGTTCTGGTAGACGTGCTTGGCCTCGCGGTACTCGGCGAGACCGGCCGGGCCCAGCTCGCGGCCGACGCCGCTCTTGCCGAAGCCGCCCCACTCCGCCTGCGGCAGGTAGGGGTGGAAGTCGTTGATCCAGATGGTGCCGTGGCGCATCCGGCGGGCCATGCGGCGGGCGCGGCCGGGGTCGGCGGTCCACACGGCGCCCGCGAGCCCGTACTCGGTGTCGTTGGCGAGCGCGAGCGCCTCGTCCTCGGTGGTGAAGGTCTCCACGGTCAGGACCGGCCCGAAGACCTCCTCGCGGACCACCTTCATCTCGCGGTGGCAGCGGTCGAGGACGGTCGGCTCGTAGAAGTAGCCGGTGGCGGGGCGGGTTTCGCTGGGCTCGGGTCGCTTGCCGCCGCAGCGCAGCACCGCGCCCTCGGCGAGGGCGGAGGCCACGTACCCCTCGGTCTTCTCGCGCTGCTGCGCGGAGACGAGCGGGCCGCACTCGACGCCGTCCTCGGTGCCCCGGCCGAGCCTGATCCGCTCGGCGCGGCGGGCGAGTTCGGCGACGAAGCGCTCGCGCACGGACTCCTCGACGATGAGGCGGCCACCGGCGGAGCAGACCTGGCCGCTGTGGATGAACGCGGCGTTCAGGGCCTGGTCGACGGCCGTGTCGAAGCCCTCGTCGGTGGCGACGGCGTCGGCGAAGACGACGTTGGGGTTCTTGCCGCCGAGTTCCAGGGCGACCTTCTTCACGCCGAGCGCGGCGGCCTGGGCGACCTTGGTGCCGGAGACGAGCCCGCCGGTGAAGGACACCAGGTCCACGTCGGGGTGCTCGGCGAGGCGCGCGCCGACGGTGTGGCCGGGGCCGGTGACGATGTTGGCGACGCCCGCGGGCAGACCGGCCTCGACCAGCAGCTCGATCAGCGCGACCGTGGTGAGCGGGGTGATCTCGCTGGGCTTGATGACGAAGGTGTTCCCGGCCGCCAGGGCGGGCGCGATCTTCCAACTGGCCTGGAGCAGCGGGTAGTTCCAGGGCGTGATCATCGAGCAGACGCCGACGGGCTCGTGGACGACGACGCTGTGGACGTCGTCGGACCCGGCGTCGACGACGCGGCCCGCGCCCTCGCCGACGACGAGGTCGGCGAAGTACCGGAAGGCGTCGGCGACGCAGTCGACGTCGACGCGGCCCTCCTCGACGGTCTTGCCCGCGTCGCGGGACTCCAGCAGGCCGATCTTCTCTCGGTCGCGCACCAGGAGGTCGGCGACGCGGCGCAGCAGCGCGGCGCGCTCGGCGACGGGCGTGGTGGGCCAGGGGCCCTCGTCGAAGGCCTTCCGGGCGGCGGCGATCGCGGCGTCCGCGTCCTCGGCCCCGCCCTCGGCGATCACCGCGAAGGGCTTGGCGTCCGCCGGGTCGATGATGTCGCGCGTGGCGCCTGATGCGGCCGCGCGCCATTCGCCGCCGACGTGGATGGTCTGTTGAGCGGACACGTCCTCGTTGCCTTCCGTTCCTGGCACATTCCTGCCTGATGCCCCACGTGGTCACCCGTAGTGGCCGGGTGCACCTGCCCTGGCCCCGGGAAAGCATGCGCATTCGATGGCCGAAAGTGCGCTGTGTCACTGCGTATGCGGGTACGCGAGGTGAAACGTACGCTCGAAGCACGTTGTGTCACCGGAGGTGACGTTATGAGCCGAATGTCTCTTACCCGGGCGCGAGCCGCGACCGGAGCCTGCGCGGCGGCGGCGATCCTGCTGCTCGTCCCCGCGTGCGGGTCGGACGACGACAGCGGGGACAAGGGCGGCAAGAGTGGCAAGGGCGACAAGGAGGTCGCGGGGGACTCGACCTCGGACCTCAGCGCCCGGGAGATCTCCGACAAGGCGAAGCGGGAACTGCTCGACGCCAGGTCGGTGCACCTGAGGCTGACCGACAAGGGCACCGACGTCGAGAAGGACGACCCGGCCTCGGTCGACCTCACCCTGGACCGGGACGGCAACTGCGTCGGCAAGCTCACCTTCGGCACCGGTGGTGGCTCCGCCGACCTGGTGAAGCGGGGCGACAAGGTGTGGATGAAGCCGGACAGCGCCTTCTGGCGCACCCAGGTGCCGAACGGGGGCGGCGCGGCCGCCGCCGAGCTGTTCAAGAACCGCTACATCCACGGCAGCACCACCGACCCGATGCTCAAGGGCCTCGCCGAGGTCTGCGACCTGCGGGAGCTCCAGGACTCGGTCGCCGACGACTCCGACGGCTCCGACGACGACGTCAGGAACCTGAAGAAGGGCGAGGTCACGACCGTCGACGGCACCAAGGTCATCCCCCTGACGGCCACCGACGACGGCAAGGAGAAGACCCTGTACGTGGCCGCCGAGGGCAAGCCCTATCTGCTGCGCGCCACGGAGAAGGGCGACGGCGAGGACAAGACGACCATCCTGAGCGACTACGACGAGCCGGTGCCGACCAGGACCCCATCGGCGGACGAGTCGGTGGACATCGCGAAGCTGAAGGAGCGGTTGCAGCGGACCTGACCGGGCGGCCGCGGCGTACGGAACGCGGCGTACGCGCCGGGAGGGCGGGGCCAGGCGGCGGCCAGCTAGGCGGCGGCCAGCTAGGCGGCTGCCTCGTCGGTGAAGTCGTCGGCGGGTTCGTCCCGCGCGGAGAGGCCCGCCACCCACAGCGGCATCAGCCAGTGGGCCACCAGGGCGCAGAGCACCACCGGGAACACCAGCGCCCTGACCTCCGTGCCCGAGATCCCGGCGACGCCCGTGCCGACCGCCGCGGCCAGCAGCAGCCAGGTCATGAGCTGGTGGGCGCGGGCCCGCACCCGGTTCCGCTCGGCGCGCTGGCGCTCGTCCAGGGCGCGGGTGCGCAGTTCGAGGAGGCCGCGCGTCGCGCCGTTGATGACCCCGGTGGCCACGCACCAGGGCAGCAGCAGCCCGAGCAGTACGTACCCCCACCAGGCCCGCTCCCCCAGGACCAGGCCGAGCCAGGCCGCGACGGAACCGGCCGTCAGCGCGATGTGCGCGCACACGGCGGCGCGGCGGCGGGCCGCCGTGCGGTGCAGGGGGTGGCCCTCCGTGCGGTTCATGAGGGCGCGCATCCGCCGGTCGTACGCGGTCAACTGCTGCTGTGCCATGACTTACTGGTCCCTCCCGTACACCTGGTCCGTGAGCGGGCTGAACGGTTCGAGGGAGAACAGCGCCTCGACGGGCAGCCCGAAGTGCCGCGCGATCCTCAGGGCGAGGTCGAGGCTCGGGTTGTACTGCCCCCGCTCGATGTAGCCGATGGTCTGGTAGTGGACGCCCACCGCCTCGGCCAGGCTCTGGCGCGACACCTTCCGCTCGGCGCGCACCACGGCCAACCTGTTGTGGACTTGCTCGCTCATGTATAAGAAGTACTACATTCCACAGCAGGCAGGCAACATCGGCCCCGCATCCGCGTGAGCCACCTGTAAGTGTCACAACCGCATGGCGCCCCTATACTCCCCCATGGGAACACCGCTCATCCAGCGCGCCACGGCCGAGGACGCCGCCCCGCTCACCGCCCTGATGCACGCCTCCCGCGCCTACCAGGGCGCGTACGCCCCGATGATCGAGGGCTACCGCGTGACCGCCGCGTACATAGCCCGCCACGAGGTGTACAAGGCCGTCGACCCCGACGACGGCGACCGGCTGCTCGGGTTCTACGCGCTGGTCCTCGACCCCCTGGTCCTGGACCCGCCGGAGCTGGACCTGGCGTTCGTGGCTGACGCGGCGCAGGGGCGGGGCGTCGGGCGGCTGCTGATGGACCACATGAAGGAGCGGGCCCGGAGCGCGGGCCTGCGCGCGGTGCGGGTGGTGTCCAACCCGCCCGCCGAGGGCTTCTACCGCAGCGTCGGCGCCGTCAGGACCGGCACCGTGCCGCCCAAGCCGCCCCGGATCACCTGGGAGCGCCCGGAGCTGAGCTTCGACCTGGCCTGAGCGGGTTGATCAGGTCCCGTACGCAGCCGCGCAGCCAGGCGTGCGCCGGGTCCGCGTCGTGGCGCGGATGCCAGGCCAGGGCGAGGGACAGCGGCGGCAGCGGCACCGGGACGGGGAACGTCACCAGGCCGAGCGCGTCGGTCATCGGCCGGACCCAGGAGGCGGTCAGACCGACCAGGTCGGTGCCGAGCAGGATGAACAGCGACCCCGTGAACGTCCCCACGGTGCCCACCACCCGCCGCCGCAGCCCGAGTTCGGCGAGCGCCGCGTCCAGCGGCCCCGCCATGCGCCCCTTGCGCGACACCGTCAGATGCTCGGCCGCCGCGAACCGACGCGGCGTCAACTCGCCCTCCAGCAAGGGGTGTCCGGCGCGTACGACACCGAGCATCACGTCCTCGTAGAGGTGCTCGACGCGCACCTCGGGGGCGACCGTGTCGATCACGCCGACCTCCAGGTCGGCGGTGCCGTCGCGCAGCACCGGCTCGCCCTGGTGGCTCTCCGGCATGAAGCGCAGCCGCACGCCCGGGGCCTCGGCGGCGGCGCGGGCGAACAGCGCGGGCGCGTACGTGGCGGCCAGCGCGTCCTGGCCGACGATCGTCAGGGTGCGCTCGACGGTCCGCAGGTCCTGGGCCCCGGGCCCGGCGAACACCGCCCGCGCCCGCTCCACCACCGCGCTGACCTCGGCCTGCACGGCGAGCGCGTACGGCGTCGGCACCATCTGGCGGCCCGCCCGCACCAGCACCGGGTCGCCGAGCGCCTTGCGGATCCGGCCGAGGGTGCGGCTCATCGCGGGCTCCGACAGGTGCAGCCGCAGCGCGGCGCCGCGCACGCTGCGCTCGTCCAGCAGCACGTCGAGGGCCACCAGGAGGTTCAGGTCCAGGTCGGGGCGGCCCGGCTCCCTTGATTGCGTCACGTGCAGGTATCCCTTGCGAAAGTTGCACTGGAAAGCAGGTACGGGCCGAGCCTACGGTGGCGGCACATCCCACGCCACGCCGCTCCCCGAGGAGGAGCCTTGCCCTCGCCTGCCCAGAACCACCCACCGGCCCAGCACCAGCCACCGGCCCAAGACCACCCACCGGCCCAGCACCAGCCACCGGCCCAGAACCAGCCACCGACCCGGAACCACCCGGCAGCCCAGGACGCCTCCCTCACCGATCAGGCCGTCCCGCCCGCTCCCCCGGCCCTGACCCGGACCGCCCTGCTCGTCCTCTGCGCATGCGTCCTCGTCGCGCAGAGCATGGTCGCCGCCATCAACCTGCTGATCCCGCAGCTCGTCTCGTCGTCCCTGCACCCGTCGTCCAGCGAGATCCTGTGGACCGTCGACGCGTACGTCGTCGTCTTCGCGGGCCTGCTGATCCCGGCGGGCGCGCTCGGCGACCGGTACGGCCGCAAGGGCGCGCTGCTCGCCGGGCTCGCCCTGTTCGGCGCGGGCGCCACGGTCAGCGCGCTCGCCACCGCGCCCGCCGTGCTCATCGCGGGGCGCGGCGTCTCCGGCGCCGGTGCCGCGCTGATCATGCCCGCGACGATGACCATCCTGATGCGGACCGCCCCGCCCGAGCAGCGCCCGCGCGCACTCGCCTCCTGGACGCTCGCGCTGGGCCTGGGCGGCCTCGCCGGGAACCTCGGCGGCGGCCTGATCGGCGCGTACCTGCCGTGGCGCGCCCTGTTCTGGGTGATGCTGCCGCTGGCCGCGCTGCTGGCCCTGGCGGTCGCCCGCACCACGCCCCGTACGGCCCCCGCGCCGGACGCCAAGTCCCCGACCCGGTCGGCACGCTGCTGATCACGGCGGGTCTGGTCGCCGTCCTCTTCGGCATCATCGAGAGCCCGCTGTACGGCTGGACGTCGCCGCGCATCCTCACCGCGTTCGCCGTCGGCGCGGTGCTGATCACGGGCTTCACCGCGCACGCGCTGCGCTCGGCGACGCCGCTGTTCGACCCGCGCGTGTTCCGCTCGCGCCGCCTGTGCGCGGCGGCCCTCGGCACGGCCACCAGCTTCTTCGGCCTGTTCGCGCTCTTCTACGTCAACTCGCAGTACCTGCAGTACGTGAAGGGGTACGGAGCCGCCCGCGCGGGCCTCGCCATCGTGCCGCTGACGGTCGGCATGGTGCTCGTCCCCGGATCGCCGCGCGCTGGTCGGGCGCGCCCCGCGCGGTCGTGGGCGGCGGCCTCCTCCTCATCGGCGCGGGCCTGCTGGGCGTCTCCACCGCCGACGCGACCACGCCCTACGCGGTGTACTCCTGCTGGCTCCTGGTCATCTCGGCGGGCACCGGCCTGTGCATGCCCGCCCTCACCATGGCCGTGGTCACGTCCCTCCCCCCGCACCAGGCGGGCCTGGCCTCGGGCCTCGGCACGTCCGTCCGGGAACTGGGCGCGGCCCTGGGGGTGGCCATCACGGGCACGATCCTGGCCACGCACACGGACTTCGCGACAGGAATGTCATCGTCCCTGCGCGTCATAGGCACGGCGGTCATCGTGGCGGCACTCCTCACCACGGCGGGCATGGGAAGAAAGAGCCCGTCCGGCGTTTGAGGACGAGCCGCGAAGCGGCGATATCCGGGGGTGCCAGGGGGCGGAGCCCCCTGGTTTCGGGAAAGGGGCGGGCCTGGGGCGCCCCGCGAGGGCTCACCCACACACCGTGCCGGGCGGACAGAACCCCCCGACGGCCGTGTCCAGCAGCTCCCGGACCTCCCCCCGCCCCCGCGCCTCGACCCCGTACGCCGCGACGGCGTACCGCTTCCCGTCGGCCCCCTGGAACCGGTGGTCCTCGACGTACCACAGCCCGACGTCCGGCTCCCCCTCGATCCGGTCCGTGACGTAGGCGAGGCGCACGGCGGGCCGCCCGTCCTCGGACAGCCGCTCCAGGGAGACCCGCCGGAACCCCTCCGGCTTGGGCACCTTCGTCTCGTCGAGGAAGTCCATGACGGAGGCGTAGGGCGTGGGCTCGCTCACCTCGTACACCTGGACCCGCCGAGTGCCGTCGAGGTTGCGGTAGTTGACGATGTCCATGCCGTAGTCGGCGCCCGTGGAGGTACGGGCCCACCCGATCGGCAGGGCGATGCGGAACCCCTCGGGGTCCGCCACGCTCTCGTACCCGGACGGCAGCCCGGCCCCCTCCGAAGAGGGCGAGGGCGCCCCCGAACCCGAGCCCGAACCCGAGCCCGTGCGGTCGGCGGTGTCCGCACCGGCGCTCACGGGACCCGAGAAGTACACCGTGGGCTCCGGCTCGTCCTTCCAGCCGACGGCCCACGTGCCGAAGGCGAGGCCGCAGACGGCGAGCACGGCGGCGGCCCCGCGCAGCGCCGCCCGCTGGCGGCCCGCGTCCCGCTGGTGGAGGTCGGCGAGGCGCCGCTCCCGCTCGACGGCGACCCAGTCCTGGCGCTTGCTGTCGAAGACGCGCACGGCGCTCAGCCGGGGATCTGGGGGAGCTGGGCGAGCGCCTGGAGCACGGCGGTGACCGCCGCGGCGGTGGAGGCGGCGGGCGCGTAGTCGCCGAGGCGGTCGCCGAGCCGCCGCAGGGGCCCGTCGGTGGAGCGCCCGGTGCGGGCGATCTCGCCCTCGACGTCGGCGAGTTCGGCGTCGAGGACCTCGTCCTCGGGGGTGCGCTCCTCCTCCGCGAGGCCGCGGCGCAGCGCGCGCACGGCGGTGAGCAGGGAGGCGTACTCGGAACTCGCCGCGAGGACCGTGTAGTTGGTGGACTCGGCCGTCCCGTGGGCGCCGAAGGCCTGGGAACCGCCGTTGATCGCGTTGATGTTGACGGTCACTCCGCCGCCGTCGCGTGTCTCGTCGCTCATAGCGCGCTCTTCTCCGTGTGGGTGGCCTGGCCGTGGCTGCCGGTGGCGAGGGCGCCGCCGGACATCTCGTTGATGTACACGCCGCTGTTGTTGATCTGCGTGATGTTCTGCTCCAGGCGGTCCGTGCGGTAGCCGCTGGCCCGGAGCGCGTCGCGCACGCCCTCGCCGATGCGGTCCTGGAGGGTCCGGGTGTACCGGGCGACGTCCATCTCCTGGAACAGGGACAGCTCGTCGGTGGCGGCGAGCTGCCGCAGCGACACCAGCGGCGCGTCGGGCGGCGCCGTCCGCACGGGCAGCAGCCGGGCGCCGAGGGCGCGCAGCGCGTGGACGGCGCGGGCGTGCCGGGGCGCGCTCCCGGGCTTGTCGTCCGGCGCGGGCGCCGCGTCGGCCGCGAGCCACAGCCGCAGCGACGGCAGCAGCGAGGGCAGCGCGCGCAGGGCGCCGACGCCGGTGGTCACGCCGAACGCGGGGGCGTCGACGAGGGCGCGCACGGCGTCGCGCACCGGGCCCTCCGGCTCGCTGGCCGTGACCGCGTCCACCGCGCGGAACTCGGGCAGGACCGGGCCGAGGACGTGCGGCACCACTTCGAGGACCAGCATGCCGCCCTGGGTGTGCACCCGGACCAGGAGCGTGACGACGACCTGCTCGTTCCAGGCGCCCACGCGGATGCGCAGGAAGTGCCTCCGGGCCTCGCCGCCCTCGCCGACCGCCTCCGCGATGTGCCGCTCGGCCTCTTCGGGGTCGTACACCAGGGCGGTCCTGCCGTCCTGTCCCGTGTACAGCTCCTCGTCGCGGCCCGCGCCCGACGGCAGGTAGACGAACTCCTCGATCTCCAGGTGCCGCAGGCGGTCCTTGCCGGTGGTCCCGGCGGACCGGCGCAGCGCCCGCAGGCGCGGCCGGATCATGGTGAGGACGTCACGCGCGGACAGCGGGCCGCGGGCGCCCTGCGGGGGCAGCGCGCCGTTGGCCTCCAGGGCGCCGGTGCCGTGCCGGGTGTCGTCGCGCTTCAGCTCCAGGACGACCGACCAGGGCTTGCGGGGCGTTCCCGCGCCCACGAAGGGCCGGTTGACGTCGTACAGGGTGAGCGGCGCGTCCTGCTCGCGGCGGATGCAGGCGGCGATCGCCGCGTACCGGCCGGGCAGCGCGGGCTGGTCGGACTCGGCGAACAGCTGCCGGGTCAGGCAGGCGCGCAGCGTCCGCTTCCGCACGGCCTGGTGGCGCCAGACGACGACCGCGACGAGCAGCGGGAAGATGACAGGGTACGGGGAGTCGGCGACGCCGCCCCAGGCGGCGAACCAGTACACGGCGGCCAGCCCCCACGCGTTCACCGTCACCAGCCAGCCGAGGCGGCCGCGCAGCCAGCTCAGCCACCCCGGCAGCACCACGGGCGTCAGCGGCGCCCCGCCGCCGGTGTCCCGGCCGCGTACGACGCGCCCGCACCACAGCAGCAGCACGACCGCCGCGTACAGCAGCGCCCAGCCGCCCGGGACCAGGCCGCCGGGGCCGCCGGGCCGCTCGCCGCCGAAGTCGTCGCCGTCGAGGGCGAGCGCCAGGAAGTCCCCGAAGGAGAGGTCGGACTCGCCGCCCGAGCGGTCCTCCAGGGCGTCCCACGCCATCACGGCGTCGGTGACGAGGAACCCCGCCCACACGGCGAGCAGCAGCAGCGCGGTGACGATCTCGTCGCGCCGGGCGCGCAGCGCGTGCGCCAGCACCGTGAGCACGTCGGCGCCGAGCGGCGGTGCCACGGGGCGCTCGGCGTGGCCGACGAGTTCCTCTACGACCCGTCTGCGGAACGCCGCGTTCAGATGGGCTCCGGCGCTCAGCAGCCGGGTGGCCTCGGTGCGCGCGTACCGCCGCGTGGGCGGTTCGTCCTGCATGTGCTGCTACCCCCGATACCCGTGGGATCCGCGCTCGCGCGGTGACGGAGGTGGCACGCTAGCGGCGCGTCCGCGCGCCTGTCCGGCGAACGGAGGGGCAGTCCCCTGAACTGACGACCGCCCCCGGTCCCGCGTGCGTAGGCGGGAGGACCGGGGGCGGTCGTCGGAAGACGCTGGCTCAGCGCGTGCTGGCTGTCGGCGGGCGTCGGCTCAGATGAGGCCGAGCGCGCGGACCGCCTCGCGCTCCTCCTCCAGCTCCTTGACGGAGGCGTCGATGCGGGCGCGGGAGAACTCGTTGATCTCCAAGCCCTGGACGATCTCGTACTTGCCGTCCTTGGCGGTGACGGGGAAGGAGGAGATCAGGCCCTCCGGAACGCCGTACGAACCGTCCGACGGGATGCCCATGGAGGTCCAGTCACCGGCGGCGGTGCCGTTCACCCAGGTGTGGACGTGGTCGATGGCGGCGTTCGCGGCCGAGGCGGCCGAGGACGCGCCGCGGGCCTCGATGATCGCGGCGCCGCGCTTGGCGACGGTCGGGATGAAGGTGTCGGCCAGCCACTGCTCGTCGTTGACGGTCTCGGCGGCGTTCTTGCCCGCGATCTCCGCGTGGAAGATGTCCGGGTACTGGGTGGCGGAGTGGTTGCCCCAGATGGTCAGGCGCTTGATGTCGGAGACGGCGGCGCCGGTCTTCTTCGCGAGCTGCGAGATGGCGCGGTTGTGGTCCAGGCGGGTCATCGCGGTGAAGCGCTCCGCCGGTACGTCCGGGGCGGCGGCCTGCGCGATGAGCGCGTTGGTGTTGGCCGGGTTGCCCACAACCAGGACCTTGATGTCGTCCGCGGCGTGGTCGTTGATGGCCTTGCCCTGCGGCTTGAAGATGCCGCCGTTGGCCTCCAGGAGGTCACCGCGCTCCATGCCCTTGGTGCGCGGGCGGGCGCCGACGAGCAGGGCGACGTTGGCGCCGTCGAAGGCCACGTTCGGGTCGTCGCTGATCTCGATCGAGTTCAGCAGCGGGAAGGCGCAGTCGTCGAGCTCCATCGCCGTGCCCTCGGCCGCCTTCAGGGCCGGGGTGATCTCAAGGAGGCGCAGGTTCACCGGCACGTCCGCGCCGAGCAGGTGGCCGGAGGCGATGCGGAACAGCAGCGCGTAGCCGATCTGGCCGGCCGCGCCGGTGACGGTGACATTCACGGGAGTGCGGGTCATGGCGATCTCCGTAAGAGAGCTGGCGGTGGGGGTCCCTGCCCCATGTGCTGGATCCCCGTGCCGACGCCGTCGCCGATCGCCTCTCGATGATCGATCTCTCGGCATCAAGAGAGATCCGCGGTCAGGCTACCGCGCGGGTTCTCGCCGGGGGCGAGCGGGCGGTGTGGCTCACCCCACACGGTGGGGTGAGGGCGAAAAAGTCGGCGGTTCGGGGGCATGGGGCGGGCTTGCGGGGGCAGGCGCACGGTACCCCCACGGGAGTGGTCACACCCCCAGGCGGCCGCCACGTCCCCTCTCCCGAGGTGGCGGTCGCCCTCCCCCCCTCGCGGGGGCCGCTCGCCGTCGGCGGCCCCCCACCGGCACCGCCCTCGGGGAGGCGGGCGCCCCTCGCGGGGGTCCTTCGCCGTTGGCGGCTGCCGCCGCGTCGCGGACGCCCCTCGCCGGGGCTGAGCGCCGTCGGCGACTCCCGTTGCGCGGGTGGTCTCCTCTCCCACCCGCCCACCCGGCACCGTCACCGGGGAGGTGGGCGCCCCTCGCCGGGGCTGAGCACCATCGGCGGCCCCCGCCGCGTGGGTGGTTTCTCCTCCCACCCGCCCACCCGGCACCGTCACCGGGGAGGTGGGCGCCCCTCGCCGGGGCTGAGCACCATCGGCGGCCCCCGCCGCGTGGGTGGTTTCTCCTCCCACCCGCCCACCCGGCACCGTCACCTGACAGGCAGGCGCTCCCGCCGGGGCTGAGCGGGTGGTTTTCCCTCCCACCCACCCGCCCATGACCGTCACCTGAGGGGTGGGCGCCCCTCGCGCGGCTGAGTGCGTTGGCGGTGTGCTGTAGGCGGGCGGGTGGGGGGACACCGGCGACGCTGCGGGGCGCAGGCCCTACCGCCGCGGGGCGCGCGGCCGCCCCCGCGCGGGGCAATGGGTGCCGGGCCCCCGAAGCTGCCATGGGCGGGCGGGTGGGGGACACCGGTCACGCTGCGACCCGGGGGCTGCGTGGCGCAGGCCCTACCGCCGGAGGCGCACGGCCGCGCGCCGTCCACGGCCGCCCCCGCGCAGGGCGGTGGATGCCGGGCCCCCGGAGCTGCCATGGGCGGGCGGGTGGGGGACACCGGCGACGTTGCAGCCGGGGGCTGCGGGGCGCAAGCCGTACCGCCGCGGGGCGCGCGGCCACCCCCGCGCGGGGCGGTGGGTGCCCGGCCCCCGGAGCTGGGTGGGGGGACACCAGTGCGGCCCGGGGGCTACTTGGTGCAGGCCGTTTCGCCGGAGGCGAGCGTCGCGCAGGCCTTGGCCTGGGCGGCGGACGCGACGGCCACCATGCGGGTGTACGCGTCCAGGTCGCCGTCAACGGTGCCGCTCTGCCGACCGGAGGCGCCCCTGCCAGTGATCCGCAGCTTGTCGCCCGGCGTCGCCTGCGTGATGCGGGCCCACGCGGCACCGCACGTCTTGCTGTAGCGCACCTCGACGAGGGTCTTCGTGCCGACGGTCGCCCGGGCCGTCGTCCGCGCGAACTCGCCGCCGCAGCCCATCTTCTCGGGGTCCTTGCCCGCGCACGCGGCCCCGTTGCACTCGACGCCCGCGGGCAGCTTCGCGGTGGACGCGGTCGGGGACGGCGACGCCTTGGCGTCGTCGCCCTCGTCGCCCTCGCCGACGCCGGTGAGGAACACCGCGACGGCGATCACCACGAGCGCCCCGACGACCCCCGCGAGGAACATCGTCAGCTTCCGCTTGCGCCGCTGCCCGTCCGCCCCCGCCCCGCCGGGCCCGGGCGGCGCGCCCACGACGCCCCGCGCGGCACCGCCGTACGCCGTGGAGGCCGACGCCAGCGCGGACGCGGCCGCCGTGGGGGGCGTCGCCGACGCCTCGTACGAGGACGCGGAGGACGAAGCCGACGCGGAGGGGGCGGGAGCGGTGGGGGTCGCCGTCCCGTACCGCTGCGGCGGCGGCATCGTCGGCGACACCCCGGCGGGACCCGCCACACCGGTCACCGCGCCGACGCCGCCGCGCGCCCTGCCCGTACCGCCCGCCTTGCCCGACGCACCCGACTCGGCCTTGTCCTTGCCCTTGTCCTTGGGGGCCTTGGGGGCCTTGCCCTTGGGCGGGCTGGTGGCGAGTTCGCCGAGGGCCGCGCGGGCCTGGGAGATGCGGATGGCCTGCATGGTCATGTCGTGCCGCATCTCCGAGCGGCTCCAGGCGCGCTCGGCCAGCTCCCACAGCGTGATGAGGTGGACCGGCGGCGTGCCGGTGACCTCGGCGAGCGCGACGATCGCGCCCTTCGGAGCGAGCAGCCGCCCGTTGAGATAGCGCTCCCACGACGTCTTGCTGTAGCCGGTCCGGTCGGCGACGGCCGCGATGCTCAGCCCGCTGCGGTCGACGAGTCCGCGCAACTGGCCCGCGAACTCCCTGATCTGCGGGTCGAGGTCGTCCGGTAGCGCTTTCCAACGAGGCATTGCTCCCCCTACTCCCCCGTACGTGCTTGCTCCCCGCGCATCGTGCCCCCTGCCCCGGCGCCCCGCACAGCCCCCGAACGTCCCCGTTCTGGACTACCCAGAGGGATGCGCGCGGCCGGGACGGCAGTTCCCGGAACAGGGGCGCACGGGTGCACGGCGGCCGCGGAGTGCCCCCGTCGCACGCCTCACGGACCGTGGCACAGTCTCCCACCGCCGCCCCGCGCCCCGAAGCGGAACCCCAGCTACCGTACCCGGACACCCCAGAAGCACCACGAATACGGCAGTTGACCCCTTTTACGCCCCCTGGTGGGAACGCATTATCGACCGCACCCCCTCAATAGGCAACCGTCCCGTCACCCTCCGTCCCCGGTGCGTGACGCCCGCCCGGACTCCGTACCCAGCCGCTCGGACACGCTCGCCCCCGGCCGCCACGGCGGGCCCTCGGGGGACTCCCCCCGCACCAGCGCCAGTTGGACCACCGCCCACAGCAGGCTCGCGAGGAGCAGGACGATCACGGCGAACGCCGAGCACGCCACCAGCCGCCAGGACCGCGCCGCCCGCTGCCACGGCGCCCCGGCACGCACCCGGCGATCGTCCCGCTCCGCCGGGCCGGGACGCCCCGGCCGCTCCCGCTCCGCCTGCCGCCCCTGCCCCGGCCGCTCCGGTTGCCCCGGCCGCTCCGGGGCGGTCGCCCGCGGCCACGCCTTCACCGCCAGCTCCCAGCCCGCGGTCAGCCGGGCCGCGTCCGCCCCGGCGATGCGGCACAGCGCCACGACCGCCTGGCGGGGCGGGGGCTGCTGGGCGTTGAGGTAGCGCTGCCAGGAGGACTTGCTGTACGCGGTGGAGCGGCCCAGCGCGACCAGGCTCAGGCCCGTTCGGTCCTTGAGCTGGCGCAGCTGCGTCACGAAGTGCCGTACCTCGGGCGGCAGCCCGCCCGGCAGCGGCTGCCAGTTGCCCGCGCGTGCGCCCACGAAGCACCCCCTGTCCCCACGAAGCCCCCCTGTGCGGCCGGGTATGCCCCACTGACGAGCCGGGGGCGTGTCCGGTTCGCCCGTGCACCCCTTTCCGACCTGCCCGTTCCCCAGCCGTAGCGGCCCGAGAACACCGTTGCGGAATGGTCACTTCCGTGCCACAGGGAACCAGCGCCCCTTGAGCGGGGTGCGGCGTGTCCATGACGCTTGAGTCACAGCGGGCGCACGGCCCGCTGTCACGGACCGGCGGCGCCCGTCCTCCCACGGGGGAGAGGACGGGCGCCGTCCGCTGTCCCCGCCCCGCGAGACCGCCCCGCGGAGCCGTCCCACGACGCCGTCGCGCCGGGCCGTGTCCCCGCAGGTCAGCGCGTGGGACGTCCCAAGCCGACCCAACTGGAGCGGGAACCCTCGCCTTCGCCCGGGGCGCACCGGCACAGTCGGTGAGTGCACAGAGGGCGACGCGGTCCACCCCCGCGTCGCCCGCACAGCACAGCACAGCACGACCCAGCACGGCACAGCACGTCAGCACGTCAGCCAGAGCGAGTCACTACGGGGGACACACATGAACCGCGATCGCACGGCGCGGACGGCCACGGGGGACGGCCAGGACAGCGGCTGGGGCGCGACGCCCCGCCGCTGAGTCCGCGCGCCGCACGGCGGCCCGCCCCGGTCGGGGGGCAGGGCGGGCCGCCGTCGGCATCAGAGCGCGGAGCCGCCCGGCGTCACCAGGCCCGTCTCGTACGCGATCACCACGGCCTGCGCCCTGGTGTCCAGGTTCAGCTTGTTCATCGTGCGGTTGAGGTGGGTCTTGACCGTGGCCTCGCTGATGTAGAGGCGGTCCGCTATCTCCGCGTTGGACAGGCCGCGGGCGATCAGCTTCAGGACCTCCAGCTCCCGGCCGGTCAGCGCCTCCAGGTCCGGCGGCGGTCCCGCCGCGCCCGGCGCGGCACCGGTGCGCACCGCGAACGCCTCCACCAGGCGGCGCGTGACACTCGGCGCGAACAGCGCGTCGCCGCTGCCGACCGCGGCCACCGCCGCCAGCAGCCGCTCGGGCCCGGAGTCCTTCAGCAGGAACCCGGCGGCGCCCGCGCGCAGCGCCCCGTACACGTACTCGTCGAGGTCGAAGGTGGTCAGGACCAGGATGCGGGGCGGAGGGTCGGCGGCCGCGGCGAGGATGCGCTCGGTGGCCGTGATGCCGTTCGTGCCGGGCATGCGGATGTCCATCAGGATCACGTCCGGACGCGTGGCCGCCGCCAGCTCCACCGCCTCCGCGCCGTCACCCGCCTCCCCGACGACCTCGATGCCCGGCGCCGCGCGCAGCACACCGACGAGCCCGGCGCGGATGAGGAACTGGTCGTCCACGACCAGCACCTTGATGTTCGGGCTCATGCGGTGGCATCGTCTCCCGGCGGTGCGGCCCGCGCGGACGTGGGCAGGGTCAGTCTGACGGCGAACCCACCGGTGCTGCGCGGCCCGATGCTGATCGTCCCGCCGTAGAGCTTGGCCCGTTCACGCATGCCAATCAAGCCATGCCCGCCCCCTCGTCCGACTCTGTCCGGAATCACCCCCTCTCCGTCGTCGGCGACGGACACCTCGATGTGGTCGCGGTGATACCGCAGTTCAACGGTGGCACTGGCGTGCCGGGCGTGCTTCAGTACGTTGGTGAGCGCCTCCTGCACCACGCGGTAGGCGCACAGTTCGACGCCGGGCGCGATCGGCCGCGGCGTCCCGGTGACGCGGAACTCGACGGGCACGCCTCCGGCCCTGACCCGGTCGGCCATCTCCTCGATGCGGGCGAGCCCCGGCATCGGCGCGTCCGGCACCTCGCCGTCGTCCTCCTGCGCGCGCAGCACGCGCAGCATGCGCCGCATCTCCTCCAGGGCCTCGGCGCTGGTGCCGGAGATCGTGCCGAGCGCCGACCGCGCGGTGCTGGCGTCGGTGTCGAAGACGAACTTCGCGAGGCCCGCCTGCACGGAGATCACCGACATGTGGTGGGCGACCACGTCGTGCAGCTCGCGCGCGATCCGCCCGCGCTCCTCCACGACCGCGCGGCGCGCCTTCTCCTGCTGCTCGGCGCGCGTCTTGCGGGCCAGCTCCGCGGACCGCCGCGCCAGGTAACCCATGCGCCACACCAGGGCGTTGATGCAGATCGCCTGCGCGGCCACCGACGGGATGGAGGCGTTGTCGTGGCTGACCATGCCGCCGAAGATCCAGATGGCGGTGATCAGGCCCGCGCAGTACCCGGTGGTCCGCGGCGGGCACTGCACAGCGACCGTGTACAGGCTCAGCATCGGACCGAAGGAGGTCGCCACGGGCCAGTAGCCCGCGGCCACGTACACGAACCAGATGCTGTACGTCACCAGGCAGACGGCCAGCGGCGCCCGGGAGCGGACCAGGGTCGGCAGGCTGACCAGGACCGCGAGGGCGTACCCCCTGACGTCGAGCGCGGGCCAGCCGATGTTGGTCGCCTCCCGCCCGATCAACGCCAGCAGCGCCACTTGCCCGAGGGTAAGCAGCACGTCGGCGGTGAACGGACTCAGACGCATCGCCGCAGGGTAACGCGCGTGTGCGGCGTGCTACGTCCATCGGTCGCCGTACCGCGGGAGTTGTAGGCCCCCGCGCGATACGCCCTGGGTGGTACGCGAACGTCAACCCGGCACGGGACGACGCCGGGCGCCCGCTCCCCGTAGCTTCTTGTTCCAGCAACACCGCCCGCGCCGCCCGACGAACGGCGCGCCGGGGGAAGGGGGCGCGGGCCCGTCGAAACGGGGGTTTCACGGGGACTGGGTCTGCGCCCCGGAAAGCGGTGGCACGCGACGGCGGCGCGCACCGCCAAACAACCGGAACAACAAACCGCCAGACAACCGGAACAACAACCGGAACACCAGAACAGCCGGAACACACCGATGACCACTGAGGTCGCGGCCTCGTGCAGGGGCGCACGGGGGAACGGGCCCGCGACCGCAGCAGCACCACCCAGCCCCCACGGCCAACGGCCCGTACTCTCCTGGCGAGTACGGGCCGTTGGTGTGTCAGCCGGGGCTCCGGCTAGCTGCTGACCGTGAAGTGCAGGGTGTCGTCGAGGAACGGGATCTCCAGCCACGGATTCGGCTGGGCCATCAGCGCGAGCAGCACGATGGCGAGGCCGAGCGCGCCGTACGTCACCATGTCCGTGAACCGCGAGCGGACCGCCAGCATGCCGACGCCCGGCAGGCACCAGCGCAGCACGGCCCCCGCCACCAGCGCGAGCCCGACCAGCAGGGTGCCGACGCGGAACACGTCGAGCGCGGTCAGCAGCAGCCCGAAGGCCACCACCGACGCGACGGCGAGCAGCGGCCACTGCCGCGCGGGCGCGGGCGCGTCCCCCGGGCGGCCCGCCCGCCGCCCTCGGGCCGGGCGGTGTCCCGGGTGAACAGCGGGAAGCGCCGGGAGGTCTTGCGCGGCTGCCCGTCGGGCCCGGGCGCGCTGACCGCGCCCTTGGCGGCGGGCTCCGCCGCGCCGTCCGCGCCCGAGGGCTGCGCCGCGCCCTTCTCCTCTACGTTCATGGGGTCACCCCTCCCCGCTCAACTCGCGGAGCGTTCCGCGGCCTCGACGACGTTGACCAGGAGCTGGGCGCGCGTCATGGGGCCCACGCCGCCCGGGTTCGGCGACAGCCAGCCCGCGACCTCCGCGACGCCGGGGTGCACATCGCCGACGATCTTCCCGCTCTCGTCGCGCGAGACGCCGACGTCGAGGACGGCCGCGCCGGGCTTCACGTCCTCCGGCTTGACCAGGTGCGGCACGCCCGCCGCCGCCACGATGATGTCGGCGCGGCGCAGGTGCGCGGCCAGGTCCCGGGTGCCGGTGTGGCACTGGGTCACCGTCGCGTTCTCCGACTTGCGGGTCAGCAGCAGCGGCATCGGGCGCCCGATGGTGACGCCGCGGCCGATGACGACGACCTCCGCGCCCTTGATCTCCACGTCGTGCTGGCGCAGCAGGCGGATGATCCCGTACGGCGTGCAGGGCAGCGGCGCGGGCTCGTTGAGGACGAGGCGGCCGAGGTTGGTGGGGTGCAGTCCGTCGGCGTCCTTGGCCGGGTCCATCAGCTCCAGGATCCGGTTCTCGTCGATGCCCTTGGGCAGCGGGAGCTGCACGATGTACCCGGTGCAGGCGGGGTCCTCGTTGAGCTCCCGCACCACGGCCTCGATCTCCTCCTGCGAGGCCGTCGCGGGCAGCTCGCGCTGGATGGACGCGATGCCGACCTGCGCGCAGTCGCGGTGCTTGCCCGCGACGTACTTCTGGCTTCCGGGGTCGTCGCCGACGAGGATCGTGCCGAGGCCGGGCGTGACGCCCTTCTCCTTCAGGGCCGCCACGCGGGCGGTCAGTTCGGACTTGATCGCTGCTGCGGTGGCCTTGCCATCGAGAATCTGGGCGGTCATGCTCCCATCCTCCCGGATGAGCCCGCCCGCGTACCAATCCGGGGCACCCGCGCGGCCGTCCACGGGGCGCGTCGTTGCACTCGCACAACCCCGCGGCGAAGCGGCTGGACAAACGAGCGCGCGCTGAAGAACGATATGGCGCACAGTGCCGCGGCCGGTGTCGGGGGGACGGACGCATCTGTGAATGTTCCTCCGCGTGCGGGCCGCGTCGTCCCCGCACTCCCGACGGAGGAATCCCCGCCATGAGCAACCCCTACGGGCCGCCGCCCCAGCAGCCCGGACAGCCCCAGCCCGGCCAGGGCCCCGGATACGGCTACCCGCAGCAGGCCCCCCAGGGCGTCCCGCCCCAGCAGGGCGGCTACCCGGGCCAGCACTACGCCCCCTACCCCCAGCAGGCCCAGCCGTACGGCGGCTACCCGCAGCAGCCCGGCGGCTACGGCTACCCGGGCGGCATGGGCCCGACGGTGGCGTCCATGGGCCGCCGCTTCGGCGCCCGCGTCATCGACGGCGTGGTGTTCGGCGTGGTCTTCGGCATCCTCATCGCCGCGGGCGCGATCAGCGCGTTCAACGACGCGAAGGACTGCGATCCGGGCTCCGCGGCCTACGACAGCTGCATGAGCGACGCGGGGTCCGACTTCGCGACCCAGTTCGGCGCCGTGCTCGGCGCCTTCGCTGTGATCAGCCTGCTCTACGAGTGGCTGATGATCAGCGTGGCGGGCGGCACCCTCGGCAAGCTCGCCGTCGGCATCCGCGTCGTGGACGCGGAGACCGGCCAGAAGCCGGGCGTCGGCGCCGCGTTCATCCGCTGGATCATCCCCATGGTGGGCGGCGTCCTGTGCGGCATCGGCCAGCTCCTGGTCTATCTGTCCCCGTTCTGGGACAACACCGGCCGCCAGCAGGGCTGGCACGACAAGGCCGCCAAGACGATGGTCATCCAGCGCTCCAACAACTGACCCGGCGGCACGCACCACGCACGGACGGCGCGGGCGCCGCACCCTTCGAGGGGTGCGGCGCCCGCGCCGTCCGCGTCCGGGTGCGCGCGGCTCAGTGGAAGAAGTGCCGCGTCCCCGTGAAGTACATGGTCACGCCCGCCTTCTTCGCGGCCTCGACCACCAGCTCGTCGCGGACCGAACCGCCCGGCTGCACCACGGCCTTGACGCCCGCGGCCGTCAGGACCTCGAGCCCGTCGGGGAAGGGGAAGAAGGCGTCGGAGGCGGCGTACGCGCCGCGCGCCCGCTCCTCGCCCGCCCGCTCCACGGCGAGCTTCGCGGAGTCCACGCGGTTGACCTGGCCCATGCCGACGCCGACGGACGCGCCGTCCTTGGCGAGCAGGATCGCGTTGGACTTCACCGCGCGGCAGGCCCGCCAGGCGAAGGCGAGTTCGGCCAGCTCGCCCGGGGACAGCGGGTCACCGGTCGCGAGGGTCCAGCTGGCGGGGTTGTCGCCGTCGGCCTGGAGGCGGTCGGTGACCTGGAGCAGCGCGCCGCCGTCGACCGGCTTGACCTCGACGGGCGCGGACGGCGCCTGCGGGGCGCGCAGGACGCGGATGTTCTTCTTCTTGGTGAGGGCCTCAAGCGCGCCGTCCTCGTAGTCCGGTGCCACGATGACCTCGGTGAAGATCTCGGCGACCTGCTCGGCCATCTCCTTGGTGACCGGCCGGTTCACGGCGATGACGCCGCCGAACGCGGACAGCGGGTCGCAGGCGTGCGCCTTGCGGTGCGCCTCGGCGACGGTGCCGCCGATGGCGATGCCGCACGGGTTGGCGTGCTTGATGATCGCCACGCAGGGGTCGTCGTGGTCGTACGCGGCACGGCGCGCGGCGTCCGTGTCCGTGTAGTTGTTGTACGACATCTCCTTGCCGTGCAGCTGCTCGGCCTCGGCCAGGCCGCCGCTGCCGTCCGTGTAGAGGGCGGCCTTCTGGTGCGGGTTCTCGCCGTAGCGGAGCTGGTTCTTCAGGTCGAAGGCGGCGCCGACGAAGGCCGGGAAGCGCTCGTCGGCGCCCGGCTCCGTCTGAAGGAACCAGTTGGCGACCGCGATGTCGTACGCGGCGGTGTGCTGGAACGCCTCGGCGGCGAGCGCGCGCCGGGTCGCGAAGTCGAAGCCGCCGCCGCGGACGGCGGTGAGGACGTCAGCGTACCGCTCCGGGCTGGTGACGACGGCCACGGACGGGTGGTTCTTGGCGGCGGCGCGGACCATCGAGGGGCCGCCGATGTCGATCTGCTCGACGCACTCGTCGACGCTGGCGCCGGAGGCGACGGTCTCGCGGAACGGGTAGAGGTTCACCACGACCAGGCCGAACGGCTCCACGCCCAGCTCCTGGAGCTGCTTGCGGTGGTCCTCAAGGCGCAGGTCGGCGAGGATGCCCGCGTGCACGCGCGGGTGCAGGGTCTTCACGCGGCCGTCCAGGCACTCGGGGAAGCCGGTCAGCTCCTCCACCTTGGTGACGGGGACGCCCGCGGCGGCGATCCGCGCGGCGGTGGACCCGGTCGACACCAGTTCCACGCCCGCCTCGTGCAGGCCGCGCGCCAGCTCCTCGAGGCCGGTCTTGTCGTAGACGCTGATCAGTGCGCGGCGCACGGGCCGCTGATCGGTTCCGGGCACCGTGTTCTCGGCGGTCACGGGATAACTACCTTTCGTCCCTCGATGCTGTAGCCGTCGCGGGCCAGGCGCCCCACGACGTCGACGAGCAGGCTTCGTTCGATGTCCTTGATGCGCTCGTGCAGAGCGCTCTCGTCGTCCTCGGGCCTGACCTCCACCACGCCCTGCGCGATGATCGGACCCGTGTCGACGCCGTCGTCGACGAAGTGGACGGTGCAGCCGGTGACCTTGGCGCCGTACGCGAGCGCGTCGCGGACGCCGTGGGCCCCCGGGAAACTGGGCAGCAGCGCGGGGTGCGTGTTGACGGTGCGCCCGCCGAACCGCGCGAGGAACTCCTTGCCGACGATCTTCATGAAACCGGCGGAGACGACCAGGTCCGGCTCGTACGCGGCGGTCGCCTCGGCGAGCGCCGCGTCCCACTCCGCCCGGCTCGCGTAGTCCCTCACCCGGCACACGAACGTCGGCAGGCCCGCGCGCTCGGCGCGCTCCAGGCCCGCGATGCCGGTCCGGTCGGCGCCCACGGCCACGATCTCGGCGCCGTAGGCGTCGGGGCCCTGCTCCGCGATGGCGTCGAGGAGGGCCTGCAGATTCGTTCCTGATCCGGAGACCAGCACGACGAGTCGCTTGGCCTTGGCCACGGCGGGGCCCTTTCTCGGGAGTGCTCTTTGTACGGTCGTACGAAGGCTTCGCACTGCCCGATACGGGGAACCCTACGAAGCGGCCGACCGCCAGCAACGATACCGGCACTCCCTTCAGGCCCCTCACGGGACGGGGGCTCGGGCGCGAGGTAGCGTCTGAGGGGGCAGACGCCCGCAGGCCGAGTCACCAAGCACCACCGCCCAGTTGCCCGGCGCCGCCCGGCTCCGCAAGCCGAGCCGCCGAGCTCTACCCAAGGGAAGACGCACACCTGATGCCGGACCGCAGCCTCCGCCGCACGCCTCCCTCCGTACGACCCCTGCTCCGCGAGGGGCGCCCCGGGTCGTCGTCCCAGGCGCCCGAGGGGTCACAGGGCACGCAGGACGACAACCCCTTCGCGCCGCCGCCGGAGGGCGCTCCGGAGCAGCCGTGGCAGCCGCGGCGCCCGGCGAACGGGGGCGACGGCAGCGGCGACGGCGGTGACGGCGACCAGGGCGGTCAGGGCGGTCAGGGCGGTTCGCCGTGGGGCAGCCAGTGGAGCGACCAGCAGCCGGGGCGCTCCTCCGGCGGCTTCGGCGAGCGGCCCCGCAGCCAGGGGCCCGACGGCCCCGGGTCCGGCCCCGGCGGCGGCCAGGGCGGGCTCCGCTGGGACCCCACCGACCCCGCGCAGCGCCGGGCGCGCTACGCGCTCCTGTCCGGTATGTGGGGCTTCTTCTTCGCGCTGTTCGGCTGGCGGTACGTGGCGCTGCTGCTCGGGGCGCTCGGGCTGTACTGGGGGATCAGCGCGCTGCGGGGCAAGCCGCGCGGGGACGCCCCCGGCTCGGGGGCGCGTCCGCAGACCACCGCCGCCATCAGCGGCCTGGTGACGGCGTCCCTCGCGCTGGTCATGGTCCTGGCGACGTTCGGGGCGCAGCTCGTCTACCGGGACTACTACACGTGCCGTGACGACGCCCTCACCAACGAGTCGAAGCAGTCCTGCGAGGATCTGCTGCCGAGCCAGTTGCGGCCGCTGCTCACTGACCGTGACTGAGCCTGGCGGTGCCCCCTGGTTGCACCTGCCTGCCTTGTCCCACCCACCCGCCCTTCATCGCGCTCCGCGCTCGTCCTCAAACGCCGGACGGGCTGAATCCCCCGGCTCGGCGCCCGGCACCTGAGGACGAGACGCGCGCCACGACAAATCAAGCCCGCCCGGCGCTTGAGGGCGAGCGCGCCAGCGCGATGATTCAGCCCGTCCGGCGTTTGAGGACGAGCCGCGGAGCGGCAACTAAGGCGGGGTGCCAGGGGCGGCAGCCCCTGGTTTCGGTGAAGGGGCGGGTCTGGGGCGCCCCCGCGAGGCCCCCTACCCCCGCCACCCCCACCACGCCCGCACCCCCAACGCCACCCCCACCCCCACAACCCCCGTCCACACCAGCGCCGCACACCCCACCCACCACCACACAGGCCCGAACGAGGCCAGCACCCCCACCCCCAGAGCCCCACCCGCCGCCCCCGCGAGCACCGCACACGCACCCCCGCAGAGCCCCGCGGCCACCCCCACAGCCCAGGCCGTACGCCCCACCGACCACATCCCCTCCCGCCCGCCAGGGCCCGCCGCGGCCGCCCGCACCGTGAACCACCCCACCGCACACCCCGCGGCCACCGGCACCACCCCCGCGGCCCAGGTCCAGGGCGACCCGCCCCCACCCTGCGGCACCGCGGCGAGCAGCGGAAACTCCGGCAGCGGCGGCGCCGCCCCGGTCCCCAGCGGCCCCACCACGGTCCCGGTGCCGAGCATGAACCCCGGCCCGAGCCCGTACGCCGCCCCCCACACCGCCGCGTTCGGCACCAGCGCGAGCCCGAGCAGCAGCACCGCGAACCGCCCCGACCACACGCCGGTGACGTCCAGGAACGACTCCCGCACCAGGCCCCCGTGCGCCACGAGCGACGCCCCGACGAGCAGCGCGCCACCGCCCACCAGCACCACCGTGCCCGCCAGCGCCGCCCGGACGACCACGAACGCCCGCTCCCGTACGAAGTCGCGCGCCCCCTCCCGTACCACCAGGCCCCGCACCGGCTCCGGCAGCGCCGCCACCACCCGCGCGACCCCCTGCGGCAGGGGGCCGCGCGGACGCCCGTACGCCGTCCAGACGCCGAGCCCGGCCGCCGCCACCGCGAGCAGCGGCACGTGCGCCACCGCGCTGGGCCAGGAGGGGCGGAGCGCGCCGCCCTGCGCGTACAGGGTCGCCGCCGCGCCCACCGCGACGTAGCCCGTGACCACGCCCCACCACGCCGCGCGCGGCGCGCCCGCGCGCCCCTCCGGGTCCGCCGCGTCCCGCGCCGCCCGGTGCAGCAGCCAGCCCGGCAGCGCGACCAGCAGCAGCGGGGTGACGCCGACCGGCGCGGGGAGCCCGGACAGGGTCTCCGTACGGATGAGTTCCGTGCCGTGCGCAAGCAGCCACAGCGAGGCCGCGACGTGCAGCGCCCCGCTCGGTCCGCTGTCCGGGTACGGCGAACTGATCCACAGCACCATCACCAGCACCGCGAACGCGCCGAGCCCGAGCCCCGCCGCGATCGCCCCGCCGACGACACACGTGGCGAACCCGGGCCCGGCGCCCCGCCCACGCCCGGCCGGAACAGCCAGAACAGCAGGGTCAGCCAGGTCAGCCGGGTCAGCCGGGTCAGGCACCGCGGGCGCGGCGGGCGGCGGCACCGGCGGCTGCGCCAGCTCAGGCATCGGCTCGGGCGTCCGCTCGTGCGTCCACTCAGGCGTCCGCTCGCGGGACGGCTCCGATGACGGCTCGGGAAACGGCTCGCGGGCGGGCCAGACGGAGCCGGAGTCAGCGCTGTGGGTCACCCGGCCATGCTCCCAACGACACGCGCTTTCTCCGCGTAACGGGCGAATGCCGGATGTGTCGCTCAAGATACGTTTATGTTCTTTTTCGTACGGCGGAACGGCTGACCATGACGCAGAGCCCCGCCCTCCCGCTGCCGTCCCCCAAGGAACGCCGCAGGCTGCGCGAGTCGAGGTCGCTGAGCCAGGCCGAACTCGCCGCGCTGGTGGGCGTCACCCGTGAGACCGTGCGCTCCTGGGAGTCCGGCCGCACCGACCCGCGCGGGCGCCGCCGCGAGGCGTACGCGCGCCTCCTCGCGACCTTCGCCACGGAGCACGCCCCCCGTACGCCCCGCGCGTCCCGGCCGCGGAAGCGACCGAAGGCGCAGCGGCCGAAGAGCCCGCCGACGCCACGGCCGGTGCCGGTGCCCGAGCCGGTGCCCGAGCCGGAGCCGCCCGGCGAGGCATCACCCCCGGCCACCCCCGAGGCGGCCTTCGACGCCCTGTGCGCGCGCACCGCCCCCGTCCTGGTCCGGCAGGCCTACGCCCTCACCGGCCACCGCGCGCTCGCCGCCGAGTCGGTGGAACGGGCGTTCCAGCTCGCCTGGCAGCGCTGGCCCGAGGTCGCCCGGGACCGCGACCCGGCGGGCTGGATCCGCTCGGCCGCCCACGAGTACGCCCTGTCGCCCTGGCACCGGTTCCGCCCGCGCCTGCGCCAGCCCGACGCCCCGCCCGCCGACGCCGCCCACCGCGACGTCCTCGACGCGCTGCTCGCCCTGCCGCCCGCGCGCCGCCGCACCGTGCTGCTCTACGACGGCGTCGGCCTCGACCTGCCCGAGACCGCCGCCGAGACCGAGGCCAGCACGCCCACCGCGGCCGCCCGTCTGACGCACGCCCGCACCGCCCTCGCCGAGCGCCTGCCCGACCTCGCCGACCGCCCCGACTGCCTCCACCAGCGCCTGGACGACCTGGGCCGCGCCGTGGACCTCGTACCCCCGCAGCCCGCCGCCGTCCGCGCGGGCAGCGAACGCCGCGCCCGGCTGTGGACCCGCGCGGCCATCGCCTTCACCACCCTGATCATCGGTGCCACGGCCCTCACGGTCCGCACGGCCCCCACCCACTACGAACCCCCGCAGGCCCCCGGCCGGGCCATCTCCGGCGTCCCCCCGCGCATGGGCCCGGGCCCCCTGACCGACCAGGACCAGTCCCTCCGGCAGAAGCTGCGGTCCGAGCCCCACCAGGGCCCGGAACGCCTGACGCCGCAGCCGCGCTAGCCCCGCCGTGGGACGACTGCGGGCCCGCACCCCGGGCATGGGGTGCGGGCCCGCCTTCGTCGTGCGGGACGCGAGCGTCAGCCAGCGAGGATCGCGCGGGCCAGCTTCGCCGTCTCCGTCGGCGTCTTGCCGACCTTCACACCGGCGGCCTCCAGGGCCTCCTTCTTCGCGGCGGCCGTGCCGGACGAGCCGGAGACGATGGCACCGGCGTGGCCCATCGTCTTGCCCTCGGGCGCCGTGAAGCCCGCGACGTAGCCGACGACCGGCTTCGTCACGTTGGCCTTGATGAAGTCCGCAGCGCGCTCCTCCGCGTCACCGCCGATCTCACCGATCATCACGATCAGGTCGGTGTCGGGGTCGGCCTCGAACGCGGCCAGGGCGTCGATGTGCGTCGTGCCGATGACGGGGTCGCCACCGATGCCGACGGCCGACGAGAAGCCGATGTCCCGCAGCTCGTACATCATCTGGTACGTCAGCGTGCCGGACTTCGAGACCAGGCCGATGCGGCCCGGCTTGGTGATGTCGCCCGGGATGATGCCCGCGTTCGACTGGCCCGGCGTGATCAGACCCGGGCAGTTCGGGCCGATGATCCGCGTCTTGTTGCCCTTCTCCACGGCGTACGCGTAGAACGCGGCGGAGTCGTGCACGGCGATGCCCTCGGTGATGACGACCGCGAGCGGGATCTCGGCGTCGATGGCCTCGACGACGGCCGCCTTGGCGAAGGCCGGGGGCACGAAGAGGACGGAGACGTTGGCGCCCGTCTTCTCGATCGCCTCGGCGACGGTGCCGAAGACCGGGATCTCGGTGCCGTCGATGTCGACGGTGGTGCCCGCCTTGCGCGGGTTCACACCGCCGACGATGTTCGTGCCGTCGCCCAGCATGAGCTTGGTGTGCTTCATGCCCGTGGCACCGGTCATGCCCTGGACGATGACCTTGGAGTCCTTGTTGAGGAAGATGGCCATGGTGGTCTGTGTCCCTCGATCCCTTACTTCGCAGCCGCGGCGAGCTCGGCGGCCTTGTCGGCCGCTCCGTCCATGGTGTCCACACGCTGGACCAGCGGGTGGTTGGCGTCGCTCAGGATCTTGCGACCCAGCTCCGCGTTGTTGCCGTCGAGGCGCACGACCAGCGGCTTGGTGACCTCTTCGCCCTTGGACTTGAGCAGCTCCAGGGCCTGGACGATGCCGTTGGCGACCTCGTCGCAGGCGGTGATGCCGCCGAAGACGTTGACGAAGACGGACTTGACGTCCGGGTCGCCGAGGATGATCTCCAGGCCGTTCGCCATGACCTCGGCGGAGGCGCCGCCGCCAATGTCGAGGAAGTTGGCGGGCTTCACGTCGCCGTGGTTCTCACCGGCGTACGCGACGACGTCCAGGGTCGACATGACCAGGCCCGCGCCGTTGCCGATGATGCCGACCTCGCCGTCGAGCTTGACGTAGTTGAGGCCCTTGGCCTTGGCCGCGGCCTCGAGCGGGTTGGCCGCCGCCTTGTCCTCCAGGGCCTCGTGCTCCGGCTGGCGGAAGTCGGCGTTGGCGTCCAGGGACACCTTGCCGTCGAGGGCGATGACGTCACCGGAGGCGACCTTGGCCAGCGGGTTGACCTCGACGAGGAGGGCGTCCTCCTTGACGAAGGTCTCCCAGAGCGTCACCAGGACGGCGGCGACCTTGTCGGCGACCTCGGCCGGGAACTTCGCGGCCTTGACGATCTCCTGCGCCTTCGCGGGGGTCACGCCCTCGTTGGCGTCGATCGGGGTCTTGGCGACGGCCTCCGGGCGGGTGGCCGCCACCTCCTCGATGTCCACGCCGCCCTCGACGGAGGCGATGGAGAGGAAGGTGCGGTTGGTGCGGTCCAGGAGGAAGGAGACGTAGTACTCCTCGGCGATCTCCGGGGCCGTCTCGGCGATCATCACCTTGTGGACCGTGTGGCCCTTGATGTCCATGCCGAGGATGTCCGTCGCGCGGGCGACGGCCTCGTCCGGGGTCGCGGCCAGCTTCACGCCACCGGCCTTGCCGCGGCCGCCGACCTTCACCTGCGCCTTGACGACCGACTTGCCGCCAAGGCGCTCGGTCGCCGCGCGCGCCGCCTCAGGCGTGTCGATGACTTCACCGGCCAGCACCGGTACACCGTGCTTGGCGAAGAGGTCCCTCGCCTGGTACTCGAACAGGTCCACGCGCGTCCGTCCCTTTTCAGTGATCTCGCGCCGCTGTCGCTAGTGCAGCGGCTTCAGTCTCTGCGTGCTCTGCGTGGGCGTGCCGCGAAGGGCAACGTGACTGCGCTGTCACAAGGGAGGCGTAGCCGAAGAGTCCGGTACGCGGCATGTCCGTCTCGCAGGTTATCGCCGTCGGACGTGCGCCCCTAAATCGCAGATCACATTTGCGCGGTGATGACGGTCACAAAGGCCGCTCCCTGGGTCAGTCCCGGGCTTTCCGGGGCGGGGGACGGTGGCGCCCGGTGTGGCGCGCGGGGTGCCGCCGGGCGTTCCGTTTGCCACCGTGATCGCTGGAGCGGCGGGGTCCGGGTGGGCTGGCCGGGGGCCTGGGGCCGGGTGGCGCTGGGGCCGGGTGGCGCTGGGGGGCGGGGTGTCGCGTGGGCGCTGGCGGGGCGGGGCCGCTGGCGGGCGTCCGGCGGCACGTGCCCCCCGGGGGCTACCGGCGGGTGTCCTGGTCCGGCACCGGCAGCGGGCGCCGCTCGATCGCGGCCGCCATCACCTCGGGGAAGAGGTCGGGCGTGCACGCGAACGCCGGGGCGCCGAGGGCCGCGAGCGCCGCCGCGTGCTCGTGGTCGTACGCGGGCGCCCCCTCGTCCGACAGCGCGAGCAGCGTCACGAACTGCACCCCGGACGCCTTCATCGCCGCGACCCGCTTCAGCATCTCGTTACGGATCCCGCCCTCGTACAGGTCGGATATCAGCACCACCACCGTGTCCGCGGGCCGCGTGATCTTCGACTGGCAGTACGCCAGCGCCCTGTTGATGTCCGTGCCGCCGCCGAGCTGCGTGCCGAAGAGGACCTCCACCGGGTCGTCGAGCTGGTCCGTCAGGTCGACGACGTTCGTGTCGAAGACGACGAGGCGCGTGCTGATGGACCGCATGGACGCGAGCACCGCGCCGAAGACCGAGGCGTAGACCACGGAGGCCGCCATCGACCCCGACTGGTCGATGCAGAGGACGACCTCCTTCTTCACCGACTGCGCGGCCCGCCCGTACCCGATCAGGCGCTCGGGGACGATCGTGCGGTACTCCGGGAGGTAGTGCTTGAGGTTGGCCGCGATCGTGCGGTTCCAGTCGATGTCGTGGTGGCGGGGCCTGGTCACGCGGGCGCTGCGGTCGAGCGCGCCGGTGAGCGTCGCCCGGGTGCGCGTCGCGAGCCGCTTCTCCAGGTCCTCGACGACCTTGCGGACCACCGCGCGCGCGGTCTCCTTCGTCGTCTCCGGCATCGCCTTGTTGAGCGAGAGGAGCGTCCCGACCAGGTGGACGTCCGCCTCGACGGCCTCCAGCATCTCGGGCTCCAGCAGCATGGCGGAGAGCCCGAGGCGGTCGATCGCGTCCCGCTGCATGACCTGCACGACGGACGACGGGAAGTACGTCCGGATGTCGCCGAGCCAGCGCGCGACCGACGGCGCCGACGCCCCGAGCCCCGCCGAGCGCTCCCGGCCCCGCTCCTTGTCCCCGCCGCCGCCCCCGTACAGGGCGGCCAGCGCGCCGTCCATCGCCGCGTCCCGCCCGGCCAGCGGGCACCCCGTCCCGTCCGCCGAGCCGCCGCCGAGCACCAGGCGCCACCGCCGCAGCCGCTCGTCCACCGGACCGCCCACCTCCACCATCAGGCCACCCCCACAAGGCTGTTCCCACCGGACCCATCGGGTTTGCCGGTTTTGCCGGTTTTGCCGGACCCACTGGGTCCGCCGGTTCCGTTCGCGTCCATGCCGCTCCCCAGGCCGAGGAGCAGTCCCACCACCGGCAGCACGGCCTCGGCCCGCTCCCGGTCCAGCTCGCCCCCGAACCCGGGGGTCCCCGCCGTCGCCGACGCCGCGCTCACCTGCCCGGGCCCGCGCCGCACCAGCTCCCCGAGCGTGCGGCGCACCCCCGGCTCGTACGCGGAGAACGTCCGGCGCAGCAGCGGCAGTACGTCGACGAACGCGTCGTCCGGCACCCCCGCCAGCCACTGGTCGACGAGGCCCAGCAGCCGCTCGTCGTGCACCAGCAGCATCCCGCCCCCGGCGCCGCCGCCGACGAACCCCTCGATCCACGCGGCGGCCTCGGCGGGCTCGGTCCCCACGGACAGGGCGAGCCCCATGAGCCGGGCCGCCTCCCCCTCCGCGAGCACTCCGTCGTCCAGCAGCAGCCGCGCGCACCGCCCCCGCACCACGCCCACGACCCGCTCCCCCCGGGCGAGCCCCCGCAGCACCCCCTGCCAACGCTCCCGAAGCCCGGCACCGAGCCCCTCAGCGCCGGACGCCCCGGAACCCGCCCCTGCCGTGGGCGGCTCCCCAGCGCCGGGCGCCGCTTCGCCAGGTGGTGCCTCCGAGGGCGGCGGGGGCGGTGGGGCCAGCTCCCCCAGCAGCCCCACCGCCATGTGCACGGCGTCGACGTGCCCCCGCACCACGCCCGCCGCGTCCGCGTCGAGCCCCACGCAGGCCGAGGGCAGCCCCACGAACACCCGCTCGGCGATCCCGAGCGCCACCTCCCCCAGGGCCCCCGTGCCCGTCCCCCGCACGTCCCCGTACCGCAGGGACCGCACCAGCGCGGGCAGCGCCTGCGCCAGATGCCCCACGTCGGCGTCGAGCGCGGCCCGGTCGGCCAGCACCCGCATCACCACCGGCAGCGCGTCCGGCAGCTCCGCCAGCAGACACCGCTCGGCCAGCGCCGTGACGTCCGCCAGGACCTCCGCGCCCAGGGCGTCCGCCTCCGCCTTGGCCGTGGCGGCGCCCAGCACCGTCGTCCCCCACACCCCGGCCTCGGCGACCCGCACGGACAGCTCCGGCTCCCACCGCAGCCGCCAGGTCTCCCGGAACGTGCCCGTGCTGCCGCGCGAGCGCGTCGGCTCGCCCCAGTCGACGCCGAGCAGCCGCAGCCGGTGCAGCAGTCGGCTGCGCGCCGCGTCCGTGTCCTTGCGCAGGTCCAGCTCCAGCTCGCGCTCCAGGGCCTCCGGCTTGAGCCGCAGCGACCGCTGGAGGCGCGTGAGGTCCCGCTGGAGCGGCACCGCCGGGGCGGACGGGGGCACCTCGCCGAGCACGTCGCCGACCACGAGCCGGTCGTGCACCAGCGCGAGCGGCACGTCCGAGCCCTCGCACATCACGGCCCGCACCGCGTCCATCGTCTCCGTGAGCCCCGGCAGCGGCCGCCCCCGCATCACGGCGAGCGTCCCGGCGAGCCGCACCGCCTCGATGACGTGCGCGGACGACACGATCCGGTCCTCGTCCCTGAGCAGCCCGGCGACCTTGGTCAGCCAGCGCTCGACGGGCCGGTCGGGCGCTGCGAACAGATGGCCGTACCAGCCCGGGGACTCGATGCCCGCCCCGTACCCACTGGCGCGGGCCAGGCGGCGGTGGGTCCACGGCACCCACGTCATGTCGACCTTGACCTTCGGCAGGCCCTTGAGCAGCGCCCGGTCGGCGGCGACCGTCACCTTCTGCCGCAGCGCGGGCACGTGCCAGGCGCCGCAGACGACCGCCACGCCGTCGGCGCCGAACTCCCGCTGGGCCGCCCGCACCTGGAGCCGCATGAACGCCTCGCGCAGCAGGTCGCGGTCGCGCCCGGCGGTGCCGTGCGTCTCGCGCAGCACCGCCATGGCGTCCCCGAGCGCCGCGAACGGCGCGAGCGCGTCGCTGCCCGCCCCCCGGTGCTCGACGACGTCCTCCCACCAGCGCTCCGGATCGTCGTACCCGGCGGCTTCGGCGAGCGCCGCCAGGGGGTCCACGCGCAGGCCCTCGGCGTCGCTCTCCCCGTCCGCCCGCGGTGCCTCGGGGTCCGTCCGCGGCGGTTCGGGAGCGTCCTGCTCGCCCTCGTCCCCGTCCTCCGCGCCGTGCGCCAGCGAGTGCGCGGCCGGAAGGTCGATGAAGCGCACCGGCACGCCCCGCCCCACGGCCCACCGGATCGCCACCCACTCCGGGGAGAACTCGGCGAGCGGCCAGAACGCCGACCGCCCCGGCTCGTCCACCACGTGCGCGAGCAGCGCCACCGGTGGCCGCATGTCCTCGTCGGCGGCGAGGGCGACGAGCGCGTCGGCCTCCGGCGGCCCCTCGATGAGGACCGCGCGGGGCTCCGTCGCGTCCAGCGCGGCCCGCACGGCCCGCGCCGAGCCGGGCCCGTGGTGCCGCACCCCGAGGAGCAGCGGCCCGCCCGCCGCGGTGACTTCCCTGGCCGTCGTCACGCGCTCACCTCGCGGCAGGCGCGGTAGAAGTCCTTCCAGCCGTCGCGCTCGCGCACGACCGCTTCCAGGTACTCCTGCCAGACCACGCGGTCCGCGGCCGGGTCCCGCACGACCGCGCCGAGGATGCCCGCGGCCACGTCGCCGGGGCGCAGCACGCCGTCTCCGAAGTGGGCGGCGAGCGCGAGGCCGTTGGTGACCACGGAGATCGCCTCGGCCGTGGAGAGCGTGCCGCTCGGCGACTTCAGCTTCGTACGGCCGTCCGTCGTGACGCCGTCGCGCAGCTCGCGGAAGACCGTGACGACGCGGCGGATCTCGTCGATGCCGTCCGGCGCGGTCGGCAGGTCCAGGGAGCGGCCGATCTGGTCGACGCGGCGCGAGACGATGTCGACCTCGGCGTCGGCGCTCGCGGGCAGCGGCAGCACCACCGTGTTGAAGCGGCGGCGCAGGGCGCTGGACAGGTCGTTGACCCCGCGGTCGCGGTCGTTGGCCGTGGCGATCAGGTTGAACCCGCGGACGGCCTGCACCTCCTGGCCCAGCTCCGGTATGGGCAGGGTCTTCTCCGACAGGATCGTGATCAGCGTGTCCTGCACGTCGGCCGGGATGCGGGTCAGCTCCTCGACGCGGGCCGTCATGCCCTCGGCCATGGCGCGCATCACGGGGCTCGGCACGAGCGCGTCGCGGCTGGGGCCGTGGGCGAGCAGCTGCGCGTAGTTCCAGCCGTACCGGATGGCTTCCTCCGGTGTGCCCGCCGTGCCCTGCACCAGCAGCGTGGAGTCGCCGCTGACCGCCGCCGCGAGGTGCTCGGACACCCAGGTCTTGGCCGTGCCGGGCACGCCGAGCAGCAGCAGCGCGCGGTCGGTGGCGAGGGTGGTGACGGCGACTTCGACGATGCGGCGCGGGCCCACGTACTTCGGCGTGATCACGGTCCCGTCGGGGAGCGTGCCGCCCAGCAGGTACGTCGCCACGGCCCAGGGCGAGAGCCGCCAGCGGGCGGGGCGCGGGCGGTCGTCCTGCGCGGCGAGCGCGGCGAGTTCGGCCGCGAAGGCGTCCTCGGCGTGCGGCCGCAGGGCCTGCGCGGCACTCCCGCCCGCGGCCTGGCCCGCGGACTCGGGCACGGCGTCGGCGGCGCCGGGCGCGGCCTGCGCGGCGCCGCCCGTGGTCTGCTCCACGGAAACGGTCATGGTGGTCCCCCTCCAGCTCGGGCATGCGGAAGCGACCGGCGCTCACGCATGCGGCAGCGACGACGCGGCCCTCGCCGACGGCTCGGCCGCGATGTGTTCCCACCGTGCACCACGCCACTGACAATCGCCCTGAGAACGGCTCTGACCTGCGGCGTTCATTGGCCGCCGGTCGATTGTCAGTGGCGGGACCTACCTTCGAGGACATGACTCAGCAGGGGGTGCGCTGGACGGCGGACCAGGTGCTGGCACTGGCACCTGACGCATCGTCACGCAAGGCGGGAAGCAAGCTCGGCACGGCCGGGCCGTGGTCGCAGACGGGCAGTTCGGGCGAGGGGGCGGTGTGGGGCCTGTGCAAGGGCAGCGGCAGCAAGCCGTACCAGACGGTGATCGACGTGGCGGACGTGGCGGGCCCCGCGTACAAGTGCAGTTGCCCGAGCCGTAAGTTCCCGTGCAAGCACGCCCTCGGGCTGCTGCTGCTCTGGGCGGGCCCCGGAGGCGAGCCGGTCGTGGCGGCCGGGGAGCAGCCGCCGGACTGGGCGCGGGAGTGGCTGGCCGGGCGGCGCAAGCGGGCCGAGGCCAAGCGGAGTTCGGCCGCGGCGCCGCAGCAGCCGTCCGATCCGGAGGCCGCGCGGAAGCGCGCGGAGCGCAGGGCCGAGCGCGTCACGGCGGGCGCGACGGAGCTGGAGCGCCGCCTGACCGACCTGCTGCGCGGCGGCCTGGCCACGGCCGAGCAGGCGGGGTACGGGCTGTGGGAGGAGACCGCGGCCCGCATGGTCGACGCGCAGGCACCCGGGCTCGCCGCCCGCGTGCGGGAGTTGGGCGCCCTCCCCGGGTCGGGGCCGGGCTGGCCGGTGCGGCTGCTCGAGGAGTGCGCGCTGCTGCACCTGCTCGGCGCGGGCTGGCTGCGCCGGGACCAGCTGCCGGACGCCCTCGCGGCCACGGTCCGCTCCCGCGTCGGCCTGCCGACGGCGGCGGAGGGCCCACCGCTCCAGGACCACTGGCAGGTCCTCGCGCAGTACGACACGGCGGACAGCAAGCTGACCACGCGCCGTATCTGGCTGTACGGCAAGGAGTCGGGGCGCACGGCACTGCTCCTGTCGTACGGCGCGGCGGGCCGCGCGCCCGCGCTGTCCCTGCCGGTCGGCCTGGCGCTCGACGCCGAGCTGGTTCCGTACGCCACCGACCCGGCGTCCCGGCAGCTGCGCGCGGACCTGGGCGAGCAGTTCACCGCCCCGGGCCCCACGACGGGCCACCCGCCGGGCCTGCCCACGGCGGAGGCGGCGGCGCGGTACGGCGAGGCCGTGCGCGACGACCCCTGGCTGGAGTCCTGGCCCGTCACCCTGGGCCGGGTGATCCCGGTGCCGGACGGCGCGGGCTGGCAACTGGCCGACGCGGACGGCGACCTGGCCCTGCCGATAGCCCCGCCCGCCACGTCCCGCTCGGGCCTGTGGCGGCTGGTGGCCCTCTCCGGAGGGGCCCCGCTCACGGTCTTCGGCGAGTGCGGCCACCGGGGCTTCACCCCGCTGGCGGCCTGGCCGCACGCCGAGGCGGAGACGGTACGGCTGTGACGACCGAGCCCGGTACGAAGCGACCCCGCGGAGCGGCGGCGCACGGTCCCAGAAGGACGGCCCGGAGCAACGCGTACGGACCCATCAGGACGCAGAAGGAGCAGGAGGAGGGGACATGAGCACACCCACCACCCCCGCACAGGCACCCGCGCCCCGGGCGCACGAACAGGCGCACGCGGACGCCGCCGCGGACCTCGCGCGCGCCCCCTGGGAGGACCTGGTGACGGCGGCGCTGCTCGGCACGGACCGGCGCACGCCGCCCGTCGCAGTGCCGGGCAAGGACGCCCCGACCGCCCTCCTGGACGCGGCCGCCGTGCAGACGGTCCGGCGCCGGGCCGGTCTGCGACCCGCCCCGGCCGCCGCGCGCCCCGAGCCCGCGGCCGAGGACCCCCGCCCGGTCGTGCCCCCGGCGGCCCGGCGCAGACTAGCGACGCTGCTGGCCGACCGCCCGGGCCCGGGAGGCGGCCGCCGCGGTGCCGCACCCGACCTGATGGAGCTGCTGCCCCAGTGGCTGGCCCTCGCCAACGAACGGGGATTCGCGGCGCCCCCGGAGCTGCTGCCCGCCCTGCTGTCCGCGGCCCGTGGCCGCACCGACCTGCGCCCGCAGGCCCTCGCCTTCGCGGGCCCGCGCGCCCGCTGGCTGGCCACGCTGAACGCGGACTGGAAGTTCGCCCTGCGCGCAAGCCCCGGCAGCGTCCCCGCACCCGGCCCGCAGGACGGCCCCGGCACACCGGACGCACGGGCCGCCGAAGAGGTGGAACGCCGCTGGCAGGAGGGCCTGTTCGCGGAGCGCGTCGCGCTGCTCACCACGCTGAGGGCGCAGGATCCCCACGCGGCCCGCGAGCTGCTCATGAGTACGTGGACGACGGAGCGGGCCGAGGACCGGCTGATGTTCCTCGACTCGCTGCGCACGGGTCTGAGCACCGCCGACGAGCCGTTCCTGGAGCGGGCCCTCGGCGACCGCAGCCGCAACGTCCGCTCCACGGCGGCCGAGTTGCTGTCCACCCTGCCCGGCTCGGCCCTCGCGGGGCGGATGGCCGAGCGCGCCGCGGCCTGCGTGACCCTGGATGGCACCGCGCGCACGCCGACGCTCGCGGTGGAGCCGCCGCACGCGTGCGACGCGGGCATGGAGCGGGACGGCGTCGTCCCGAAGCCACCGGCGGGCCGCGGGGAACGCGCCTGGTGGCTGGGCCAGTTGCTGGAGGCGGCCCCGCTGGCCACTTGGCAGCGCACCTTCGGTGACCGCTCCCCGGCGGAGGTCGTGGCGCTGCCCGTGGCCGACGACTGGCACGGCGAGCTGCACGCGGCGTGGTGTCGGGCCGCCGTGCGCCAGCGGGACACCGGCTGGTCCCGGGCCCTGCTCGGCGCGCCCTCCGCGACCGAGGCGGCGGGCCCCGGCGCGGTGTCCCTGGCCGAGCGGGCCAAGCTCCTCACCGCCCTGCCCGCGCCCGAGCGGGCCGCGTGGGTCGCCGGTTTCATCGACGCGCACGGCCTGTCGGAGGCGTTCCAGCTGCTCGGCGTGTGCGCGGTGCCCTGGGCCCCGGACCTCGGCCGAGCGGTCGTGGACGCGTTGAACATCGCGCGGGACGCGGGCAGTTACCCCTGGAGCTTCAGCGGCGTGATGGGCCTGGCCGAACGGTGCCTCGACCCGGCGGAAGCGGTCCGGCTCGACGCCCTCACGGCGGTACCGGACGAGCCGGAGAACGCGTCACCGGGAGCGGGCGGCTACTGGTCGGAGGCGTTCCAACGCCTGGTGACGACGCTGCGGCTGCGCGCGACGATGCACGAGGAGCTAGCCGCGTGACTCCCAACCCGGGGAGGGAGGGCGCCCGCGCATCGGCGGCGGCACCGCACGGCTGGGGCACCGCACGGCCGGGGCCCCACCGCATGGCGCGCCACCCGCCGCCCCGCGGCCAGAAGGCGGCCCGCCCCGCGAAATCCGCCGGGGCTAAACCGGCTGCCGCACGTTCTCCCGGACCCACTCCACGATCGCCGTGGTGGTCGCCCCCGGCGTGAAGATCGCCGCGACGCCCATCTCCTTCAGCGGCGGGATGTCCTCCTCGGGGATGATGCCGCCGCCGAAGACCTGGATGTCCGCCGCGTCGCGCTCCTTGAGGAGTTCGATCACGCGGGCGAACAGGGTCATGTGCGCTCCGGACAGGATGGACAGGCCGATCGCGTCGGCGTCCTCCTGGATCGCGGTGTCCACCACCTGCTCGGGCGTCTGGTGCAGGCCGGTGTAGATGACCTCCATGCCAGCGTCGCGCAGGGCCCGGGCGATCACCTTGGCCCCGCGATCGTGACCGTCGAGGCCCGGCTTGGCGACCACCACGCGGATCGGACCGGCTCCCACACCCATCACTGCCTCCATGTACCGACGTCCCCGTAAGGAAATCCAGCGTCCCAGCACGGATACCCCGCGCCGCACCGGCCGGGTAGGTGAACGAACGTTATCTCCAGGATCGCGCAAGCCGCAGTTTCGTGGTGGAGAGGGAGGGGGAAATCACACGGTGGGACACGTTCGCTGCGCGCCGCTCCCGTCCCACCCGGCCCACGGGGACGGACCCGGCCCGGCCCCCGGGCCGTTTCCCGCCCCGCACCCGGGTCGCGGAAGGGGCCGCGCCAGGGGAGCCGCTGCGAGGTCACCGCACCACCGCGCCGCCAGCCGCACGGCGCGGCGGCCGCGGTGCGCCGCCCGAGGCACGACGCGCTGTGATCCGTCGTGCCTCGGCCACGGTTTCCCACGAGGGCACACGGGGGACAGCGGTGTCCGCCCGCGTGCCGACCGGGAGGTCGCCATGACGGTCGCGGGACTCCAGCTCTTTCGCCAGCCCTTTCACCAGCCTTTTCACCAGCCCTTTCGCCGCTGCGGCGAACTTCTGTCGGCGGGCCTTTCCGGCCTCCCCCTCGCCCTCCTCAAGGCGACCGCGCTGGAGTTGGCGATCCTCGCCGGTCACGTCCTGCTGTACCCGTCGGGCATCACACAGGAGCGCAGGGTCGTCCCCGCGCCCCCGCCACCGGACGCGCCGACGCTGCCCGCGCGGGCCAGGCCCCCGGTCCTGCTCCTGCACGGCTTCATCGACAACCGCTCGGTGTTCGTGCTGCTGCGCCGCGCGCTCGCCCAGCACGCCGGGCAGCACGTCGAGTCCCTCAACTACTCCCCCTTGACCTGCGACATCCGCACCGCCGCCGAGCTGCTCGGCCGCCACGTGGAGGAGGTCTGCGAGCGCACCGGACAGCCGCGCGTGGACATCGTCGGCCACAGCCTCGGCGGGCTCATCGCGCGGTACTACGCCCAGCGGCTCGGCGGCGACGCCCGCGTCCGCACCCTGGTCACGCTCGGCACACCGCACGGGGGCACGCGGGTCGCGCCGCTCGCCGACGCGCACCCCGTCGTCCGGCAGATGCGGCCGGGTTCGGACGTCGTGGAAGAGCTGCGCGAGCCCGCGCCGGACTGCCGTACGCGGTTCGTGAGCTTCTGGAGCGAGCTGGACCGGATCGTGGACCCCGTCGAGGCGGCCCGCGTCGACCACCCGGACCTGACCGCGCACAACGTCCTCGTCTCCGGCATCGGCCATCTCGCCCTGCCGGTGCACCCCGCGGTCGCGGCCGCGATCCGGCAGGCCCTTGACGCGGCGGAGCCGGGCACGGACCCCGCCGCCACGGCGAACGGCCTGACGGTGGCCTGACCACCCCGACCGCCCCCAACCGCCCCGTCCACCCCGTCCGCCCCAACCACCCCCGCCACCCGAGACACCCCAGGCACCCCAGCCACCCCTGGCAACCCACCCCGCCCGCCCACGGCAACCGGAACGTCCAGCCCCACCCGTCGCACCCGCGCAGCACCCCGAGAACACCCGCGATCGCCCCCCGCCGCCCCCCGCAACCGGACGGACAGACCCCTCCCCGACTCGAACAGCTCTCGAACGCAAGGCCAAGCCTCGGCCCGCAGTCCGCCGAAAGGCGGCCGAATGCCCGTTTCCTGCGAGCGCGGAACCTGCCGAAGATTGTCGCGCCCGCATACCGCCGGGTACAGTCGCGGCACTGCTCTGCCAGCCCATGCTGTCGAGGCGAAAGAGAAGTTGGTGAACGACCGTCACCCGTCGGGGTCCCCCACCCCGGCCCCGGCGCCCGACGCCGACTACACGCCCTACGGCTCCTACGAGCAGCAGAGCGCACAGCACGTCGGCTACGCCGGATACGACGGCTACGCCACCGGCACCTTCTCCGCCACCGGCTTCAACGCCCTGGGCGCCTACGACACCACGGGCGTCTTCGACACATCCGGCTCCGGATTCGCCGTGCCCGGCGGGGGTTTCGCCGCCGACCCGCTCTTCGGCGACCTGCCGGGCGGTGCCGCCGACACCGGCCAGTGGACCACGACGACGGCCACCCAGCAGCCCGTCGGCCACGATCCGTACGCCGCACCGGCCGCGTACGACACGGGCGGCCACGACGCGACGGCCCTGTGGGGCACCGGCGGCTACCAGCAGCTCGCGGACATCCCCTCGCAGCCCGGCCCCGACAGCTCCGCCGTGTGGGACGCCTCCCCGTGGAGCGCGGTGGGCGACACGGGCACCGGCCGGTGGGCCACCACACAGGTCTTCGACAGCGGCGCGTACGACGCCACGGCGTGGAACTCGGGCGGCGCGCACGACGCGTACGAGGCGTACAGCGCGCCCCAGGAGCCGTACGAAGCCTCCACGCACCAGAGCGACGACGCGCCGCAGGGCCACGCGGTGGGCGACACGCACGAGTTCGAGGCCATCGCCCCCTCCGCCGACGAGCCCGGCGGCATCGACGGCATCGACGGCATCGACGGCATCGACGGCATCGACGGCATCGACGGCATCGACGGCATCGACGGCATCGACAACGGCCTGGGCAACGGCATCGACAGCGGCCCGGTCAACGGCATCGACGGCGGCGTCGCGGCGGACGACGACAGCACCGACATCGCGGACATCACGCCCGAACAGCCCCCCGCGAGCCGCGCGGAGCGCGGTCGCGCCTCACGCGCCGCCGCGTCACGGACGCGCGGCCGGGGACGCCGCTCCCCCGCGAAGCGTTCGGCGCTGCTCACCGTGGCCGTGCCCTCGGCCTGCGTGATGGGCGTCGCGGGCGTCGCCGCCGCGTCGGTGGGCGGGCTCAGCGGAGGCGACGGCGACAAGGAGTCGCGGGCCTCGGCCCCCGACGCGACGGCGGTGAAACCGTCCACCGCCAACAGCAAGCTCGACACCCAGCTCGCCAACGTCTCCGCCGACGTGGGGACTTCAAGAACCGGGCGAGCCGTACGCAGGAACGTATTGACCTGAAGGCCGCCAAGGACGCCGCGCACCGCAAGGCGCTCGCCGAGGCGGCCCGCAAGGAGCGGCTGCGCCCCAAGTTCGCGCTGCCCGTCGCCCAGCACGGCCTGAGCGCGTACTACGGCCAGGCGGGCGTCAACTGGATGTCGCAGCACTCCGGGATCGACTTCCCGGTGTCGTACGGCACGCCGGTCCGGGCCGCGACCGACGGCGTCGTCTCCACGAAGTGGAACAGCGCCTACGGGAACATGGCGATCGTGACCGCCAAGGACGGCACGGAGACCTGGTACTGCCACCTCTCCACGCACAAGGTCTCCAGCGGTTCCGTGAAGGCGGGCGACGTCATCGCCTTCTCCGGGAACTCCGGCAACTCCACCGGTCCCCATCTGCACTTCGAGGTCCGGCCGGGCGGCGGCTCCGCCATAGACCCGCTGTCGTGGCTGCGCAGCCACGGACTCGACCCGACGTAGGGCCCGCCGAACCACCGGGCAGCCCGACGCGCACCCCGCACCCATCGCGCGCGGCGCGGCGCACCCGGGCGAGGCGTGACTCCGGCCCCCGCGACCGGAGTCACCCACCCCAGCCCCCTCGGGGCTACAGCTTCTCTACAGCCCCCTCAGGGCTACAGCTTCTCCACCGGCGCGTACCGCAGCAGCAGCCGCTTCGGCTTGCCCTCTCCGAAGTCCACCGACGCCTCGGCGTTCGCCCCCGTGCCCTTCACCGCGACCACCGTGCCGAGGCCGAACTGGTCGTGCGTGACCCGGTCCCCCACGGCGAGCGACACCACGGGCTTCTCGCTGCCCGCCCGGCGCGTGGCGAAGCCCTGCGCCCCGCCCGCGCGCGAACGCGACGACGACAGCGACGAGGCGACCCCCGCGGCCGGACCGGACGCGGCGGGCGCACCGACGGAGCCCTTCCGCTTCCAGTCCACGTGCACCTCCGGGATCTCCTCCAGGAAGCGCGACGGCGGGTTGTACGACGGCTGGCCCCAGGCGCTGCGCATGGACGAGCGGGTCAGATACAGCCGCTCCCGGGCGCGCGTGATGCCCACGTACGCCAGGCGGCGCTCCTCCTCCAGCTCCTTGGTCTGGCCGAGGGCGCGCATGTGCGGGAACACGCCGTCCTCCATGCCCGTGAGGAACACGACGGGGAACTCCAGGCCCTTGGCGGTGTGCAGCGTCATCAGCGTGATGACGCCGGAGCCGTCGTCCTCCTCGTCGGGGATCTGGTCGGAGTCGGCGACCAGCGCCACGCGCTCCAGGAAGTCCGAGAGCGACCCGGCCGGAGCGGCGCCCTCCGCGGCCTCCGCGCCCTCGGCGGCGGCGCTGCTGTCCTGCTCGAACTCCAGGGCCACGGCGGCGAGCTCTTGAAGGTTCTCGATGCGGGTCTCGTCCTGCGGGTCCGTGGACGCCTGGAGTTCCGCGAGGTACCCCGTGCGCTCCAGAACGGCCTCCAGGACGACGGCGGGGCCCGCGCCGGACTCGACGATGGTCCGCAGCTCCTCCATCAGCGTGTTGAAGCGCTTGACGGCGTTGGTGGAGCGCGCCGCCATGCCGTACGCCTCGTCGACGCGGCGCAGGGCCTGCGGGAACGAGATCCGCTCGCGCTGCGCGAGCGCGTCGATCATGGCTTCGGCGCGCTCGCCGATGCCGCGCTTGGGCACGTTCAGGATGCGGCGCAGCGGGACCGCGTCCTCCGGGTTGGCGAGGACGCGCAGGTACGCGAGGACGTCGCGGACCTCCTTGCGCTCGTAGAAGCGGACGCCGCCGACGACCTTGTAGGGCAGGCCGACGCGGATGAAGATCTCTTCGAAGACACGGGACTGCGCGTTCGTCCGGTAGAAGATCGCGACGTCGCCCGCCTTGGCGTCGCCCGCGTCCGTGAGGCGGTCGATCTCGTCGGCGACGAACTGGGCCTCGTCGTGCTCCGTGTCCGCGACGTAGCCGGTGATGCGGGCGCCCGCGCCCTGGTTGGTCCACAGGTTCTTCGGGCGGCGGGACTCGTTGCGCTCGATGACGGCGTTGGCGGCGCTGAGGATCGTCTGGGTGGAGCGGTAGTTCTGCTCCAGGAGGATCGTGGTCGCGTCCGGGTAGTCCTCCTCGAACTGGAGGATGTTGCGGATGGTGGCGCCGCGGAAGGCGTAGATCGACTGGTCGGCGTCACCGACGACGCACAGCTCGGCCGGGCCCTCGGCCCCGCCTGCGCCACCGCCTTCGCCCCCGCCGCCGTCCTCGCCGTCGGAGTCCTGCCGGGAGGGGCCGACCAGCTCGCGCACGAGGGCGTACTGGGCGTGGTTGGTGTCCTGGTACTCGTCGACCATCACGTGGCGGAAGCGGCGGCGGTAGTGCTCGGCGACGTCCGGGAAGGCGCGCAGCAGGTTGACCGTCGTCATGATCAGGTCGTCGAAGTCGAGGGCGTTGGCCTCGCGGAGGCGCGACTGGTACATCGCGTACGCCTGGGCGAGGGTCTTCTCGAAGCCGTCGGCGGCCTGGGCGGCGAAGTCCTCCTCGTCGACCAGCTCGTTCTTCAGGTTGGAGATCTTGGCGCTGAACGACTTCGGCGGGAACTTCTTCGGATCCAGGTCGAGGTCCCGGCAGACCAGCGCCATCAGGCGCTTGGAGTCCGCGGCGTCGTAGATCGAGAACGAGGACGTGAAGCCCAGCTTCTTGTACTCGCGGCGCAGGATGCGCACGCACGCGCTGTGGAACGTCGACACCCACATCGCGTTCGCCCGCGGGCCCACGAGCTGCTCGACGCGCTCCTTCATCTCGCCCGCGGCCTTGTTCGTGAAGGTGATCGCGAGGATCTGGCCGGGGTGCACGCCGCGCTCGGCGAGCAGGTACGCGATGCGGTGCGTGAGGACGCGGGTCTTGCCGGAGCCCGCGCCCGCGACGATGAGCAGCGGGGAGCCCGCGTGCACCACGGCCGCGCGCTGGTTCTCGTTCAGCCCGTCCAGGAGGGCGGCCGGGTCGATCGCCGGGCGCGGGGCGCCGTCCCGGTAGTACGCGTCCCGGTCCACGGGCGCGTCGAACTTCCCGTCGAACAGGTCGTCCGGAACGGTCTCCGGGGCGCTGTCCTCGGGCGGCGGCGGGGGCTCCTCCTCGGCACCCTGTGGGGGTGTGAGGTCCGCCAGGAAGCTGTCGTCAAAGAGGCTGCTCATCGCCTCCCGAGTCTAGGCGGACCCACTGACAACCCGCCCCGGGTTCCGGCCAACCCCGCCCTGCCCCCGGCCACTCCCCTCGGTCACCGTGCGGTCACCCTATGCGATGGCGCCCCCCTGTCGCGCCACAGGCCCCGCAGCGCGACGAAAACGTATCGGGCATATCGAACACCAACCTTCCCCGGCGCCACAGGAGTTGGCTAGCGTGCCCCGCGGGCCGCACGTCCCCCAACCGGCGAACCACGCCGGACCGCGCGGCCTCCGCCGAGTCCGGCGCACCGCGTGACGCCACGGTCACGTGACGCTTCCGGAGCCGGGGACCCACCACGATCCCGGGGTGAATCGGTCCCGTACCTCCGTACGGGACGGTAGGGCAGCCTTCCGATCCGTCCGCCCGAACCCGACAGCTAACCCGGTAGGCGGTCCACGGAAGGAGTCGCCGACCTTGGCGTCGCACCGCAAGCCACGCAGCCGCCCGGCCCGCATACGCACGACCCCCGCCCTCGGCATCACGACGGCCGCCCTCACCTCGGTGGCCCTGCTCTCGCAGAGCGCGAACGCCGCGCCGTCCGCCCCCACGCGCCCCCACGCCCCCTCCGCGCCGGGCAAGCCGTCCCTCGAAGAGGTCCAGAGGAAGGTCGACGCCCTCTACCGGCAGGCGGGCACGGCCACGCAGAGGTACAACGCGGCCAAGGAGCGCACCGACCGGCAGCGCAAGAAGGTCGACCGCCTCCTGGACGACGTGGCCCGCCGCACCGACCGCCTCAACGACGCCCGCCGTCGGCTGGGCTCCTTCGCCGCCGCGCAGTACCGCACCGGCACCGTCTCCGAGACCGCCACGATGATGCTCGCCGACGACCCGAAGGGGTTCTTCGACCAGAACCACCTCGCCGACCGCCTCACGAGCCGCCAGAAGAAGGCCGTCGACGACTTCCAGACGCAGACCGTCGCCGCGACCAAGCAGCGCGCGAAGGCCGCCAAGAGCCTGAAGTCGCTCCAGGACTCCCGCGACGACCTGCGGACGAGCAAGCGGACCGTCCAGACCAAGCTGAGCGAGGCCCGCGGCCTCCTGTCGAAGCTGACCGCCGAGGAGAAGGCGCGGCTCGCCGCCATCGAGAAGCGGAAGGAGGCCGCGGCCCAGCGCAGGGCGGCCGAACTCGCGCGCAAGCAGGCGGAGGCCGAGCGCGAGCGGAAGGCCGAGGAGGCGGAGCGGCGGCGCGAGCGGGAACGCGAACGGGAGCGGGAGCAGGACTCCGGTACGGGGTCGGGGTCCGGGACGGGGGCCGGGTCAGGGTCGGGGTCCGGCTCGGACGGCGGCTCAGGGACAGGGTCAGGGTCCGGCTCCGGGTCTGGCAGCACGGACAGCGGTTACGCCGCCAAGGCCGAGAAGGTGATCGCCTTCGCCGAGCAGCAGATCGGCAAGCCCTATGTGTGGGGCGCCACCGGGCCCGGCTCCTACGACTGCTCCGGGCTCACCCAGGCCGCGTGGAAGACCGCGGGGATCTCGCTGCCGCGGACCACCTGGGACCAGGTGAAGGTCGGCACGAAGGTCTCGGCGGCGAACGCCAAGCGCGGCGACCTGGTCTTCTTCTACGACGACATCAGCCACGTCGGGATCTACATCGGCGACGGCAAGATGATCCACGCCCCGAAGCCCGGCGCGAACGTCCGCGTCGAGTCGATCTACTCCATGCCGATCCACAGCGTGACACGCCCCGCGTAACCCTCCGGCCGGACGGCGCCCCGTCTCCGTAGAGACCCGTCTCCGTAGAGACCCGTCTCCGTAGAGATCTGTCTCCGAAGAGACCCGTCTCCTACGGAGAGGCCCGCCTTCTCAGGGAGCAGGGCGATACGACGGCGGGCCCGCGCCCCTGTCAGGGTGCGGGCCCGCTCACGCGCGCGGCGGCCGTCCGCTCAGGTCCACAGGACGGCGATGAAGATGTTCGCCGTCGTGAGCGCGCCCACCGCGCCGAACATCGCCTTGCCGCTCTTGTCGAGGTTCTCCTCGTCGCGCTTCACGTACACCAGCGCGAGGATCACGACGAGCAGCGCGAGCTTCACGCCGATCTTCACGTTGTTGACCGTGTTGTCGTCGGCCTGGTTCAGGCCGACCAGGGCCACACCGGTGATCAGCATGGTCAGCGCGCCGTGCAGCATCGCGGGGCTGAACCGGGCCGTGCCCTCACCCATGGCCTTCATCTGGGTCAGGAAGCCGCCCAGGAGCGAGGCGATGCCGATGATGTGCAGGCCGACGAAGAAATGGATGAGTACGTCCATGGGGCGGAGCCTAGCCGGGCCCCTAGCACCTCTCTCCAGGCAGGTGGGCCCCTAACGCCACATCGGTCACAGGATCGGGCGAAGCGGGCACCGGGTGGTCCCCTGCCCGATCGCTTGCGTTCACCCCGCGGCCCGCACCTTCCACTTCCGCGCATCGGGTCACGGTCCGGCAACGGCGCGGTTTAGCGTCCTGCTCCAGGTGACCGGCTCCCCACCGCCGTCCGGTCCGTGGACGGCAGCCGATCGCCTCCGCCGAGAAGTCCGGCGGCGCGCCGTTCCCCTGTGCGGGGCGCCGCCGGACCGCGCTGGACCGCCGGGCACCCGCCGCGGCTCCCGGGCGCGTACCGGACCGGCCCCTGGAAGGACGTGGAGCCTCCGTGGCAGAGCACCGCAAGCCCCGAAAGCGCTCGCTCAGCGGCCATACCGCCCGCACCGCCGCTACCCTCGCCCTCGCGTCGGCCGCCACGGCGACCGCCTTCGAAGGCACCGGACACGCCGAGCCCCAGCTCACCCCCAGCGAAGTGAAGACCAAGGTCGACAAGCTCTACCGCGAGGCGGAGGTCGCCACCGAGAAGTACAACGGCGCCAAGGAGAAGGCCGACAAGGCCGAGCGGACCCTGAACGACCTGCGCGACGAGGCGGCCCGCAGGACGGAACGGCTCAACTCCGCGCGCCAGGGCCTCGGTTCCCTGGCCACCGCCCAGTACCGCACCGGCTCCGTCGCCCCCTCCCTCCAGCTGGCGCTGTCCTCCGACCCGGACGAGTACCTCGACCGGGCCAGCCGCGCCGACCGCGCGGGCCAGCGCCAAGCGGCCACCGTCAACGACGTACGCGGGCAGCTGCGCGAGCTCGACCAGGTGCGCGCCGAGGCGGACGACACCCTCGCCGACCTCAGGGCCCGCCAGGCCGCCCTGAAGAAGCACAAGAAGACCGTCACGGGCAAGCTGGATGAGGCCAAGCGGCTGCTCGACCGGCTGACCGCCGCCCAGCGCGCCCGGCTCGCCGCCGACGAGCGGGGCGAGGGCGCGGGTGGCTCCGCGGGCGGCTCGGCGCGGGCCTCGCGCGCCGCCGACCGCGGCCCGGCGACGGGCACCGCGCCCGCCCCCGACTCCCGGGCCGGCGCGGCGATCGCCTACGCCCGCAAGGCGCTCGGCAGCCCCTATGTGTGGGGCGCCACCGGGCCGAACACCTTCGACTGCTCCGGCCTCACCCAGGCCGCCTACCGCGCGGCGGGCGTCTCACTTCCCCGCACCACCTACGCCCAGATCGGCGCGGGCAAGCGCGTCTCCCGCTCCGAACTCCGCCCCGGCGACCTGGTGTTCTTCTACTCCGGCATCAGCCACGTGGGCCTCTACGTCGGCGACGGCCAGATGATCCACGCCCCCAACCCGAGCGCCCCGGTCCGCGTCGCCCCCATCGACCAGATGCCGTTCGCCGGGGCGACGCGGGTGGTGTGACACCGCCGCGCCCGGCGGACGTCACACCAGTCTGCGGGCCGTCGCCCACCGCGTCAGCTCGTGCCGGTTGGAGAGCTGGAGCTTCCGCAGGACCGCCGACACATGGGACTCGACCGTCTTCACGGAGATGTACAGCTGCTTGGCGATCTCCTTGTACGCGTATCCACGGGCGATCAGGCGCAGGACCTCGCGCTCGCGCTGCGTGAGCCGGTCCAGGTCCTCGTCGACCGGCGCCGCGTCCGTGGACGCGAAGGCGTCCAGGACGAAACCGGCGAGGCGGGGCGAGAACACCGCGTCGCCCTCCTGGACCCGGAAGATCGAGTCGATCAGGTCAGTGCCCGTGATCGTCTTGGTGACGTAGCCGCGGGCGCCGCCCCTGATCACACCGATCACGTCCTCCGCGGCGTCGGAGACGGACAGCGCGAGGAATCGCACCGGCTCCTCCGCGTCCGCCATCAGCGCGGCGCAGCGGCGCAGCACCTCGACCCCGCCGCCGCCCGGCAGGTGCACGTCGAGCAGCACCACCTCGGGCCGCGTCGCCGTGATCACCGAGACCGCCTGGTCGACGTCCGCCGCCTCGCCGACGACCTCCACGCCCGTCTGCTCGGTGCGGCCGATCTCCGCCTGCACTCCCGTGCGGAACATGCGGTGGTCGTCGACCAGGACGACCTTCACATGCCGCCCGGCGCCGGTCGCCGCGTCCGTGTCGGCGGCCTCCCCGGCTCCGGTGGCGGGGTCCGCGGGCCCCGTCGTCCCGGCCTGCTCCGCGGGCCCGCTCGCCTCGGTCGCGTCGCTCATGTCGCCGCCGTCCTCTCCATCTCCAGCTCGACTTCCGTGCCGCCGCCCGGCACCGCGCGCAGCCGCGCCGTACCGCCGTTGCGCTGCATGCGGCCGATGATCGATTCTCGTACGCCCATGCGGTCGTCCGGCACGGAATCCAGGTCGAACCCCGGGCCGCGGTCCCGGACGGACACAAAGACCGTCTCCCCCTCTACTTCGGCGAAGACCTGCACCGCGCCGCCCTCGCCACCGTACTTGGCGGCGTTGACCATCGCTTCCCTCGCGGCCTGCATCTGGGCGCGCAGGCGGTCGTCGAGCGGGCAGTCGCCGACGACGACCACCTCGATCGGGACGCCGTGCTTGTCCTCGACCTCGGCGGCGCTGCGGCGGACCGCCTCGGCCAGCGTGTCGGGCTCCTCGGCCTCTTCCTTGCCCGTGCCCTCCGGCTTGTACAACCAGGCGCGCAGGTCGCGCTCCTGGGCGCGGGCGAGGCGGCGCACCTCGCCCGGGCTCTCCGCGTTGCGCTGGATCAGCGTGAGGGTGTGCAGCACCGAGTCGTGCACGTGGGCGGCGACCTCCGCGCGCTCCTGGGCGCGGATGCGCATCAGCCGCTCCTCGGAGAGGTCCTGCGTCATGCGCACGAGGTAGGGGCCCGCGAGCAGCGCGATGCCGACGAGGACGGCGAGCGCCGCCTGGAGGGCCGCGCCGAGGTCGGACGCGGAGCCGCGCAGCACGAAGATGCCGGACACGCCGACGCCGACGAGGAGCACGCCCGCGGCCGTGCGGGCGATCGTCAGGGTGCGTCTCTTGCGGCCGACCTCCATCCAGCGGGCCCGCCGCGCGTTGTCCGCCTGGCGCCAGACGAGGGCGACACCGGCGGCGACGAGCAGCGTCGGCCAGAGATACGCCTTCGTCGGGCCGCCGAGGTCGACGCTGCTGATGAAGACCATGGAGACGACGACCATCGCGAGCAGCGCGAAGATCTGCCCCTTGTCCGGCTTGCGGGCGACGAGTCTTCGGCGGCCGTCGGGGGCCGTCTCCGTGCCGACGACCCCATGGCGGCCGTCGCCGACACCGCCGACGCCGAGCGGGACGAAGAACCAGAACGCCGCGTACAGCAGCGCGCCCAGGCCGTTCGCCGTGAACAGGCCGATGAAGATGAGCCGCACCCAGATCACGGGCAGGCCGAGGTGCCCGGCGAGTCCGCGTGCGACTCCGCCGAGCATGCGGCCCTCGCCGCTGCGATAGAGCTTCCGCAGCGGCCGCTCGTCTTCGATGGGAATCGCTGCGGCTTCTGGCATGTCATCGATGGTCACACGCGGGCGGCGGCGGGGGCATCAGGGTCGATCCCCCAGACTCCCCTGATCTCTGCCCTGATCCGTGCCGGGCCGGGGTCGTCAGGGGCGATATCAGGGTTCGGCCAGGGTTGTCCCGACTGCCGCGGGCGGGCCGGGGACGTCACCATGGATCCATGACAGATCAGCAGCCCGCGCCGGGCCCGACGGCCCCGCCGCGCGATCCCCTGTCCGACCCGGTCGACGAGCCGGGCGGGCTGGAGGGCGTGCGGGAGCGCATGTTCCGCCGCGACCGCAGGCATCGCAAGCTGGGCGGCGTGTGCGCGGGCCTCGGGCGGCATTGCGACATGGACCCGGTGATCTTCCGCATCGGCGTGGTGGTCCTCGCGATCACCAGCGGCCTGGGCCTTGTGTTCTACGGCTTCGCATGGCTCCTGATTCCCTACGAGGACGAGGAGGAGAACGAGGCGCGCCGCCTGCTGACCGCCCGCGTCGACGGTCACGCGCTGACGGCGGTCCTCTTCGCGCTCGTCGGCTGCGGGGTGTTCCTGACGCTGTTGGGCAACGGCCAGGCGCTGACGTTCGCGGCGGTCCTCAGCCTCCTCCTCGCGGGCGCGGGATATTGGTCGCGGCAGCGCGGCGCCCCCGACCCGGACCCGGCGGCCGCGCAGGCCGTGGCGGACGCCCCGCCTGAGACCAAGGCCCCGCCCATGACGGGGGCCCCGTCCTGGTGGCGCGACCCGCTGGTCAGAGACGGGGTGCAGGAGAAGATCCCGCAGTACTTCTGGGGCCCGGACCCGGTCGCCTTCGAGTACGACCCGGTGTCCGCGCACGCCACGGCCGCGGCCCGTGTGAGCGCCGCCGCCCGCAGCGCTGTCCGCGGCCCGCGCTGGATCGGCGGCTGGGTGTTCCTCACCGCCCTCCTCGCGGCTGGCCTCGGCACCGGCCTGACCTGGCAGGAGCAGCCGCTCGGCACCAGCCTGCAGACCGGCTTCGCGTGCGCGCTCGCGGTGCTCGGCCTCGGCATCGCGATCAGCTCGTTCCTGGGGCGCACGGGCGCGGGCTCGATCGTCCTCGCGGTCCTCACGGCCGCCCTGGTAGCGACCTCGGCGGCCCTGCCGAAGAACATCACGACGGACTGGATACGCAAGGACTGGCGCCCCACCACGGCAGCGGACGTCCGCCCGAGGTACGAGCTGGGCTCGGGCGTCGCCACGCTGGACCTGAGCCGGATCGACCTCAGCAAGGGCCAGACGCTGACCACACGGGGCGAGCTGGGCGCGGGCCGTCTGCGGGTGATCGTGCCGCGGGACGTCACGGTGAAGCTGCGGGCGGAAGTGGGCGTCGGGGACATCCAGTTGCCGAGCGACGACCGGCAGGACGTGGACATCGCCCCGGGCAAGGAGCGTGAGGCGACCCTGGAGCCGCCCAAGGGCAGCAAGGCGTCGGGCGTCGTCGACCTGCGGCTTGAGGTCGGCGTCGGACAGGCGGAGGTGGCACGTGCTGCGTCATGACTTCCAGCCGGGCAGGCTGGTGGCGGGCTTCTTCCTGACCGTGGCCGGTCTGGTGTACGCGGGCGACGCGGGCGGCCTGTGGGAGACCCCCTGGTTCGCGGTCATCCCCATCGTGACGGGAGGTCTGTGCCTCGCGGGCGCCGCGGCGACCGTGGCCCACGGCATACGCAAGCAGCGCGCGGGCCGCAGGAAGGCCGCCGCCGCGGACGGGGCGCCCGGCGCCGGGTCCGGCGGGGGTTAGCCGAGGCGCAGTCCGGTGCCGCGGCGGCGTTCGGCGAGCCAGCTGTCGACGGAGAAGACGGACGCCCCGGCGAGCAGCAGCGGCAGCCAAGCCATCAGGTACGGGAGGTCGTTGCCGTAGTAGTAGGGCTCCTCGTGCCAGCTCATGGTCAGCCAGAGGCTGAGGGAGATCAGGGCGCCGCCGAGCGCGGCGAGCCGGGCGTAGAGGCCGATCAAGGTGCCGATGCCGACGGCCAGTTCACCGAGGGCGATGGCGTAGCCGAAGCCGACGGGGCTCTTCAGGGCCAGGTCGACGAGTTCGGGGAACGCGGCGAGGTCGCGGACGCCGCGCATGGTCTCGCCGATGGAGCCGGTTCCGTTCGCCTTCAGGAAGGCGCTGTCGGTGAGCTTGTCCAGACCCGCGTAGATGAAGGTGACGCCGAGGAAGACCCTCAGCGGGAGCAGGGCGTAGCGAGTGGCGGACTCCCGCCAGTCGTCGCGCCTGACAAAGCTGGTGTGGCTGTCGGTGCGCATGCCGTGAGCCATCGCTGTCCGCCTCTCCCGTTGACTCGTCAACTGACGATACGTACGGGAGGGAGCCGCTGCTCAGTGGCGTGCGGCCGATGTCGCGGCGGGGGTGCGGGAAAGGGCGTGGTCCGGGGTCGGGGAGGGCCCGGGGAGGGTTCGGGGAGCACACAGGAGGGGGAATGTCATGCGTCCATTCGGAGCGGTGCGCGAGGGAGTGCGGGGCGTGGTGCGGGCGGTCGCGCGGAGTGGCGTGGGGCTGGCGCGGGGGTGGGGTCAGTCCGTGACGTCGATGGTGCAGCGGTTGGTCTCGACGCCCGCCGCCGTGATGACCTGGACGTCGACGCGGCCGGGCTCGACGTCGACGGGTACGGGCACGGTCAGGACGGTGTCCGTCGGGTTGGTGAAGCCCCCGGAGACGGGGACGAGCGGCACGTGGACGTGGACGGCGCCGATGCGGACGGCCATCCGGGCCAGCCGGTCGGCGCTGCCCGCGCCGGGCGGCACGAAGCCTGCGCCGCGGATCTCGATGTCGTCGCCGGTGCGGATCGGCGCGTCCAGGTCGCCCGCCTCGCGGCGCCGTACGACGGAGAGGATCACGGGGCGGCCGCCTTCGGCGTACTTCCCCGCGACGTATGTGGCGGCCGACACGAGCACGAGGACGGCGAGGCCCCACGGCAGGTCGGGCAGTTGCTCGGGACGGCGGGCGAGCCGGACGGCGGCGAAGACCACGGCGACGGTGCTGACGAGGACGTACTGGACGTCAGCGAAGTGGCCCCGGCCCGAGTCGTCGGTGAGCAGGTCGGCGGCGCGCGGCCGGTCGGCGCGGACCTTCTGGAGCCGCTGGGCGAGGACCCTCAGGCCCACCACGCGCCGGACGAGCACGGCGACGGCGCACACGACGGCGAGGACGGTCACCAGACCCGCCGCGCGGGCCAGTTCGAGGCCGTCGATGAGGCCGTCCCGCTCCGCGCGGGACGAGGCGGCGGCAAGCTCGCAGGCGAGGACGAGCACGGCGAAGACGGTCAGCAGCACCCAGCTGGCGGCGACGGCGCGCGAGGTGGACAGCCGGTTGTCCTCACCGATCACCGGTGCGAGCACCCCGCCCCGCGCCCGGTGGAGGTATGCGGCGCCGGACAGCAGGCAGGCCAGGGCGAGGGCCGCGAGCAGCCCGGCCGTGCGGGTGTCGGTCCAGCCGGTGCCGACGGCGGTGAGCGCCTGGACGAGCAGCAGTGCCACGACTCCGGCCCAGACGGCGGCGAGGGTGTACCGCCACAGCCGGGACAGCCAGGCGGCGCCCTCGGCGCGGCCGCGTTCGGCGACGTCCCGGGCGGACTGCGTCAGCTCGTCCGAGACCCACTGGCGGGAGGCGCCCGCGGAGTGGGCGACGGCCGCGGGCAGCCCGCGCCCGGCGGCTAGCTCGTCGCGCTTGGTGAGGAACGCGGCCACGGCGCGCCGGTGTCCCGCGCGCGCTCCGTGCGGGCAGTCGCCGCACGTGCAGCCACCCCCGTGCGCGTCCTGCCTGGCTTCCTGCACCGCCACCGCGTACGCCGCCTTCCCCACCCTCGACCGAAGTCGTCGTCGAACCCGCGATCGGATCTCCCGTCCGCCGTGGGCTCGTGAACTACCCTGCACCGACTGGGAATTGTGCCGTACGGACGCCTGTGCGTGCTCCTCGGGTCAGGTCAGTGAGGGTGGCCTTGGAGGACGCGTGTTGACGTCGGCCGTGGAGCGGCGGGCGGGGGCCGGGCGGGTGACGCGTCCGAAGGGTTCGCTGGGGTCAGGCGAGCAGGTCGGGTTCGGCGCGGCTGATGCCCTGCCAGGGGGGCCGGTAGCTGATCCAGGCCACGAGGCCGCCGCCGAGGTGGTCGCGGGTCGGCCGGGCCTGCTCGTCGTGGTCGATGAAGGCCGCCTGGTGGAGGTGGTGACGGCCCTAGACGGCCTGCCCGTCGACATTGGCGAGGGCGAGGTCGCGGGCGGTGACGTGCTGGAACGGCATGCCGAACGGGTTCACCCAGAAGCAGTCAGGGTGGTCCGGGCCGTGGGCGGCGGTGTGGCCGCAGACGCCGTCTTCGTAGCCGAGCCGTCCGAGGATCCGCAGGGCGCCCGCGAGCCGTTCCTTGCGATCAGCGGGGCGGAGAGCGGAAGCGGGCGGGCCGCCGAGGACGGGGACGAGGGCGGGAGGGGCGTCGAGAGGAGAGTCGGGAGAGGAGGTGAGAGGAGAGCCGGGAAAGGCGACAAGAGGTGTCTGGTATTGGCGGCAGGCTGGGCGTATGTCGTCCAGCCTGGGAGCCCGTATGTCGTTCAACTGGGAAGCCTTCGCCGCTGCGGAGCCCGAGTTCGCGGAGGTCGTGGAGAAGCGGTTCGGGGCGTTCACGCACCATGTCCTCGCGACGCTGCGCAGGGACGGGGCGCCGCGGACCACCGGGATCGAGGTGCGGTTCCTGCACGGGGAGCTGTGGCTCGGGATGATGCCCAGCTCACTCAAGGCGCTGGACCTGCGGCGCGACCCGCGTTTCGCGCTGCAGGCGAACCCGGGGCCGGGCACGGAGATGGGCGGCGGGGACATCCGGGTCGCGGGCCGCGCGGTGGAGGTGCGGGACCCGGAGGTGATCGCGCGGTATGCGGACGCGGTGCATCCGCCGGACCCGGACGCGTTCCACCTGTTCCGGGCGGAGCTGACGGAGGTAGTGCGAACGTATATCGAGGAGGGGCGATATCTGGCGGTGCGGCTGTGGCAGCCGGGGCGGCCGGTGCGGAAGTTCCGGCGCACCTGACGCCGGGCCCGGCGGGGTGGGGGCGGCCCGTGGACGCGAACGGCGCCGCCCGCCCCGTGCGGGGCGGACGGCGCCGTGTCAGCGCTGCGGGGAGGTCACTCCCACTCGATGGTCCCCGGCGGCTTGCTCGTCACGTCGAGGACGACGCGGTTGACGTCGGCGACCTCGTTGGTGATGCGGGTCGAGATCTTCGCGAGCACGTCGTACGGCAGGCGGGACCAGTCGGCCGTCATGGCGTCCTCGGAGGAGACGGGGCGCAGCACGATCGGGTGGCCGTAGGTGCGGCCGTCGCCCTGGACGCCGACGGAGCGGACGTCGGCGAGCAGCACGACCGGGCACTGCCAGATGTCCCGGTCGAGCCCGGCGGCGGTGAGTTCCTCGCGGGCGATGGCGTCCGCCTCGCGGAGCAGGTCGAGGCGGTCCTTCGTGACCTCGCCGACGATGCGGATGCCGAGGCCGGGGCCGGGGAAGGGCTGGCGCTGGACGATCTCGTCGGGCAGGCCGAGTTCCTGGCCGACCATGCGGACCTCGTCCTTGAACAGCTTGCGCAGCGGTTCGACGAGCTGGAACTCCAGGTCTTCGGGGAGGCCGCCCACGTTGTGGTGGGACTTGATGTTGGCGGTGCCGGTGCCGCCGCCGGACTCGACGACGTCCGGGTAGAGGGTGCCCTGGACCAGGAAGGCGACGTCCTCGCCGTCGGCGGCGCCCTCGGCGACGATCTCGGCCTGGGCCTGCTCGAAGACGCGGATGAACTCGCGACCGATGATCTTCCGCTTCTCCTCGGGGTCGGAGACCCCGGCGAGCGCGGACAGGAACCGGTCCTGGGCTTCGACGACCTTGAGCTGGACGCCGGTGGCGGCCACGAAGTCCTTCTCGACCTGCTCGGTCTCGCCCTTGCGCATCAGGCCGTGGTCGACGTAGACGCAGGTCAGCTGGGAGCCGATGGCCTTCTGGACGAGGGCGGCGGCCACGGCGGAGTCGACGCCGCCGGACAGGCCGCAGATGGCGCGCTTGGTGCCGACCTGGGCGCGGATCGCGGCGACCTGCTCGTCGATGACGTTGCCGGTGGTCCAGGTCGGCTTGAGGCCCGCGCCGCGGTACAGGAAGTGCTCCAGGACCTGCTGGCCGTGCGTGGAGTGCATGACCTCGGGGTGGTACTGGACGCCGTAGAGCTTCTTCTCGTCGTTCTCGAAGGCGGCGACCGGGACGACGTCCGTGGAGGCGGTGACGGTGAAGCCCTCGGGGGCGGCGCTGCACGCGTCGCCGTGGGACATCCACACGGACTGCTCGGCCGGGGTGCCCTCGAAGAGCGTCGAGCCGGGCTTGGAGACCGCCAGCGGGGTGCGGCCGTACTCACGGGCGCCGGTGTTGTCGACGGTGCCGCCGAGGGTGGTGGCCATGAGCTGGAAGCCGTAGCACATGCCGAAGACGGGCACGCCCGCCTCGAACAGGGCGCGGTCCACGGACGGGGCGCCGTCCGCGTACACCGACGAGGGACCGCCGGAGAGGATGATCGCCGCAGGGTTCTTGGCGAGCATCTCGGAGACCGGCATGGTGCTCGGCACGATCTCGCTGTAGACCCGGGCCTCGCGGACGCGGCGGGCGATGAGCTGGGCGTACTGCGCTCCGAAGTCGACGACCAGGACGGTGTCGGGAGCGGCGGCAGCGGGAGTCGCTGAGGACACGGCGGCGGCCTTCCGGCGTTGAGCGTGCGCAGGGGGTTCGCTCGCGAGCGGGGGGTCGCGAGGGGCGTGCGCGCGCGGTTGGAGCTGGGGTTGTTTTGTCGATTCTAACGGGCTCGCGTGCGGCGGGTTCGTCGCATCCGACGGAGGTGTGTGCCGGGGTGGGGGCGCGGGGGTGTCCTCGGGGTGTGCCGTGGTTGCCGCGGGGGGGGCGTGTGGGCGTCGGGTTCCTGTCGGGTTCCCTTGCGCCGCCGTCCGCCGTCCGCCCCCCGTCGCCCGCCCTCCGCCGTCCGCCGTCCGCCCCGGGGCTGCGCCCCCGCCGACGGGGGCGCTGAAGCCGACGGGCGGCGCTGAAGCGGCGCGCGTTTGACCGGGAGCCGGTGGCTGCGGGCATACTGGGCGGGTGACCAAGCACCTCAGCTTCCTCTTTACCTATGGCATCCGGCCCGCCGGCTGCCATGGTCGAGCTGCTTGATCTCCTGACAAGCGACTTCCAGGCGCCCCGGGCCGTACGGCCCGGGGCGCCTGTCGTCTCCGGACCTGTCGCCCGGGGCACCCCGCCACCCGATTCCAGCGAGGAGCCCCGCATGACCACCAGCACGCAGACCGCCACGCCCGCCGAGAAGACCGGCGCCCGCACCACCGAGGCCGCGGAGCTGATCGGTACCGCCCGTGAGCGGATCGATGTGCTCGACGACCGGATCATTGGTCTGGTCCAGGAGCGGATGGCCGTCTCCGCCGTCATCCAGGAGGCCCGCATCGGGTCGGGCGGGCGGCGCGTGAACCTCTCGCGCGAGATGGAGGTCCTCAGCCACTACCGGGACGCACTCGGCAAGCCCGGCACCGCCCTCGCCATGACGCTGCTCGAACTGTGCCGGGGCCGCGTCTGACCCCCGGCGGGCACAGGCCCCCGCCGGGCACAGGCCCCGCCGGGCACGGGCGGCACCCCCGCGCCCGGCCGCGCGGGGGCCCGGCGGAACCACTGCGCCACGGACCTGAGTTCGGATCGCTTCTCACCCGTACGGCGCGTGACCGGGTTCCGACGGGCTTCGTTGGTCCCGGTGTGTCCGCGCCAGCCAGGGGCGGGCCCGAAAGAACCACGCGTGGCTCCGCTGGGGCGATGAGGCGTACGGCACGTCCGTGCGCCGTGGGACCTCGCCCCAGAGACGTGACCGGACGGCAGGGGACAGCAGCCCGGTCACCCAGGGAACGGTCGGCTCCGGGGACGCCCGGGGTCGATCGGCCAGTCCCCACCGGATTCCCTGCACTTCCGGATCCGTCCGGGCACCTTTCCGATCCATTCGGATCTGCATTCGGATCTCCGCTCAGACGGTCTTCCAGACCTTCTTCCAGACCTCCTGTCGGATCTCCTTCCGGATTTCGTTCCGCTCTCCCGATCCCGCAGCTCCCCCGCACCCCTTTCCGCGCGGCCTGCCTCCGCTTCGCGGATTCGGGGCCCGGGTGCCGCTCCGGGCGCTGCAGACGGTGGCATCCGGATGTAGTCGAAACGGTTGCGCGGGGAACCGGCCATCCTCCACGATGCCTAGAGGGCAGGCGGCAAACGCCGCTTTCCGCACCGTCATTGCCATTGGTCTAATCCAGACACGCTCCCCGGCGCGCCGGGTGGACCACCGGCACACGAGAACCAGGCGGCGTACTCCCCCGGCGCCGCCCGAAGCATCGGCGCTGCCCTGACGTCGATGCTGACGGCCAAGGGCCCCGCGGATCCGTCCCGCGGGGCCCTTCGCTCTGCGCGGCGCCGCGCAGAGCGACCGGCGCCCTCTCCCGCTCGCCCCTACTTGAGCTTCTTGAGCTGTGCGTCCACGACCGCCGTCGGGATCGTGGGCTCGTCGTCCGCCTTCGCCGTCCCGGGCAGGTCGGGGCCGCCCGGGTTCTCCGCGCGGCTCTGCTCGTCGTTGGCCACGCTCTCGGGGTCGTACTGGTTCGACGCGGCGAAGGAGACGAGGGTCACGCCCTTGCGTACGACGGTGACGGTGTTGCGCCGCTGGAACTGCTGCTCGCGGCTGCCCATCCTGTACGCGACCGCCTCGTCGCCCTTGTCCGGCGCGGGCAGCGCGGTGACGCCGCTGAAGCGCAGGCCGCCGGAGCGGAAGGAGCCGCACGGGTTCGCCCGCGTCGCCGTACGCACCTCCCGCAGCGCCTGCCGGGCGGCGCCCTCGTCGGCGTACGCGAAGAGCTGAACGTCCGTCGTCGCGGCGTCCGCGTCGGACGTGGCCACGACCGTGCGGCTGACGCGGGCCTTCGCCTTCGGCGGGGTCACGGAGGCCAGCACGTCCCAGAGCGGGCGGCAGACGGACGGCTTCACCGGGGCACCGGCCGACGCGGCCTCCACGGCGGACTCCTCCTTGCGGCCCACCGCGTAGCCGTCGACGTCGCCCTTCGCCAGGGCCGACGCCGCGAGCCTCCGCGCCGCGGGCGAGCCCTCGTCGGCGCCCCCGCCGGAACCGCCGGGACCGCCGGAACCGCCGCCCGGCCCCTCCGGCTTCGCCTGCGCCGTCGACGACGTGCCACCGTCGCGGCCGCCGTCGCCGCCGTCCCCGTCACCCTCGCCGCACGCGGCGGTCAGACCCAACGCCGCCGCGACCGAGACCGTCACCACGACACGCGACACAGCTGACTTCACGTTCCCCCTGCTTTCACCTTGCACGCCCACGCCCTGCTGCCCGTAGACCTCGTAGGCGTCGTAAACCTCGTGGGCCTCATGGAACTCCTGGATGCGGAGTCACCCGCACCACTTCTACGACTGAAGATCCACGCCCGCGGTTCCACCGCACCGGCGGCAAAGAGGGAGGGAGAGGGAAGGAGAAGAGGGCTACCAGGCCCAGAACCGGTACGGGCCCAGGAGGGCGATGGCGAGGATCATGCAGCCCACGACGATCACCACGCTGCGCACCTGGCGCCAGCGCTCGGACCGCTCCGAACGCAACCGCGGCCCCGTGGGCGCGGCGCGCCACTCGTCGGGGCGCCAGGGCGCCGCAGCCTCCTCCTTGCGGCGGCGGCGCCTGCGCCCCAAGGTGCCCTCGGCCTCCTTGCGCGCCGCCTGCTCGTCCAGGCGGCGCAGCCGGTCGGCCACCATGCGCGCCCGCGCGGACGGTTCCTTCGGCGCGGAGGCGCGGATGTCCCGCTCGCTGTCCTCCGCGAACTTCCGCCACACCTCGTCGGGTATGGACGCCTCGTCGTCGGGCTCACGCGGCGACTGCACGGACACTTACGCCCCCTCCCCCGCCCGGATCCCCCACGGCGGGTTCCCTGTGGATGCCTTCTGGATCTGGATGCCTGCTGGGTTCCATCTCGCTTGCAAACGGGGGAAGTTCTACGGCACCCCACCGAGGGCGCACAAGGCAAGTCTTCCCACAACCTCCAAACATGTGACCCAAGCCACATAAATATTCCGTGAGTTCGCCTACAACCATTCACAGCAAACACAAGTCATGCATGCGTAACTATGGCCGCTCCCGCGCTCCGGCGGGGTGGGCCCCCACTCCGTGCCGCGTGGCCACGCGCGGTGCGCCGGACTCCCGAGGTCGTCATGAAGCTTCGCCGCGCACTGTCCGTCGCAGCCGCGACGGCCGCCATCGCTCCCCTCGCACTGTTGTCCGCCCCGGCCGCGCTCGCGACTGAGGGCGGCACCACGACGCCCGGCGCGAGTGCCAACGAGACCCCGGCGCCCGCCGACAAGCCCGCGGACCCCGGCACTCCGGGCGCCCCCGAGGACCCGGCCGACCCGGACGCCCCTGCCAACCCGGACGACCCGTCCCGCCCGAACCCGGGCGACCCGCAGAAGCCCGGCGACAAGCCGGGTGACCCCGGCACCCCCGGCGACCCCCAGAAGCCGTCCGACGGCAAGCCCGGGGAGAAGCCCGGCGGCAAGCCGGGCGAGCCCGGCACACCCGGCGACCCGGGCACCGACCCCGACGGCAAGCCCGGCACCGAACCCGGCGACAAGCCCGGCGGGAAGCCCGGCGCCAAGCCCGGCAACGGGGACGGCGAGGACGAGGGCGAGGAAGACCCCTCCCTTGAGCCGTGCGAGCCCGACGGCGACACCGACGGCGACACCGACAACGACAACGACAACGACAACGGCGAGGACCTCGGCAACGACCTCGAACTCGAACTCGACGGCCTCCCCGGCAGGATCGCCGCGGGCAGCGGCTGGCACGAGTTCACGCTGACCGCGACCAACGTCGGCGACGACGACCTCGGCGAGGTCAACTGGCTGGTGGCCGCGGACAACTTCTCCGAGAGCGAGGACGAGCAGGACTGGCTGAGCACCTACGCGCGCGTCCAGTTCTACGACCCCGCCGCCAAGGGCTGGAAGTCCATCGTCGACGAGGCCGCCAACGGCACCTACTTCGACTCGACCACGCTCGGCGCCAGCCAGCAGGTCGAGCTGAAGCTGCGCCTCAGCATCAGCGCCAAGGCCCCCGCGGGCCCGGGCTACGCGCTCGGCTTCGGCGGGTACGTGGACGAGGAGCTGGAGTGCGTGCACAGCTCGTTCTCGTACTTCGACTTCACGGTCGAGAAGGCGGGCAGCTCCATCGACTACCCGGGCGAGGCGGTGCCGCTGCCCGACAAGCCCGCCCCGCGCCCCCGGCCCAGGCCGCAGGGCGGCATCAAGCCGGTGAGCCAGGCCAAGGACGACACCGCCCCCACCAGCAGCACCCCGCCGTCCGGCAGCCTCGCCCAGACCGGCTCCAGCTCCATGCTGCCGACGCTCGGCATCGTCGGCGGCGCCGCCGTGGCCGTGGGCGCGGGCACCGTCTACGTGGTGCGCCGCCGTGGTAACTCGGACGCCACCGCGTAACGCGCCCCGCGCGCGGGTGTGACACGAGACCACCGCAAGACGCGAAGGACCTGCACTCGGAGGGGGGTGCAGGTCCTTTCGCCATCCCGGCCCGGACGGCGGCGTCACGGACGTACGGCGGCGAGGCCTCACCCCTTGGGCGGCACCACAGGCACCCCCAGGAACGGCAGCCTCAGCGCGCCGAACGCGCCCGCCGGGACCACCGGCGCCTTCGGCTCGACCGGCGCGATCCGCGCGTACGCCGCGCCCGGCGCCGGACGGGGGTCCGCGCCGCCCTTGTTCGGCCAGAACGCCATGGCGCGCTCGGCCTGCGCGGTGATGGTCAGGGACGGGTTCACGCCCAGGTTCGCGGAGACCGCGGAACCGTCGACGACGCTGATCCCGGGGTGCCCGTAGAGGCGGTGGTAGGGGTCGATGACGCCCGTGGCCGCCGAGTCGCCGATCGGGCAGCCGCCCAGGAAGTGCGCGGTCAGCGGGGTGCCCATCAGCTCGCCGACGTTGGAGCCCGCGAAGCCGTTGATCTCCTCGGCGATGAGGCTCGCGGCGCGGGTGGCCTCCGGGATCTGGTCCGGGTTGGGCGCCCCATGCCCCTGACGGGCCGTCAGCAGGCCTTTGCCGAGGCCCTTCTCCTTGCGGTACGTGGTCAGGGAGTTGTCCAGGGTCTGCATGACCAGGCCGATGATGGTCCGCTCCGACCAGCGGCGGTTGGACAGGGAGCGCAGGGTGAGCAGCGGGTGGCGGGCGGAGTTGGCCAGCCATCCGGCGACGCGCGCCTTGCCGCCCTTGGCGGTGTACGGGACCTGGAGGATGGTCAGGCCGCCCATCGCGTTGGACTTCCTGCCGTAGCGGACGGGCTCGATGTGGGTGGTGTCGTTGGGGTGGATGGACGAGGTGATGGCCACGCCCCGGGTGAAGTCGGCGCGGGGTCCCATCGTGTGGCCGTGGCGCTTGCGGTAGCGGCGGTCGCTGGTCTGGGCGCCCACCAGCGCCTCGGAGTTGGTGCGGGTCAGCTCGCCGAGGCGGGGCGAGATACGGGGCAGCAGGCCGCTGTCCTTCATGCGGTGCAGCAGGGTCTGGGTGCCGTAGGTGCCCGCGGCGAGGACGACGCGGCGGGCCCGGAAGGTGCGGCCCCGGCCGCGGCGCTTGTTGTCGGTGGGCAGGGTGCCCACCGCGTAGCCGCCCCGGGAGTCCTCGGTGAGCGTGACGACGGAGGTCATCGGGTGGATGACGGCACCGGCCTTCTCGGCGAGGTAGAGGTAGTTCTCGGTGAGGGTGTTCTTCGCGCCGTGGCGGCAGCCCGTCATGCACTCGCCGCACTCGGTGCAGGCCCTGCGGGCGGGCCCGGCACCGCCGAAGTACGGGTCGGGAACTTCCGCGCCGGGCCCGGCCGTTGACTCACCGGTGGCGTCGCGCCCGTCACCGAAGAAGACGCCGACCGGCGCCATGTGGAAGCTGTCGCCCACCCCCATGGCCTCGGCGGCAGCCTTGAGATGCACGTCGGAGGGGGTGGTCGTGGGGTTGAGCCGCACGCCCAGCATGCGCTTGGCCTGCTCGTAGTAGGGACCCAGCTCGTCCTGCCAGTCCGTGATGTCCTTCCACTGCGGATCGTTGAAGAACGCCGCAGGGGGCACGTAGAGCGTGTTCGCGTAGTTCAGCGACCCTCCGCCCACGCCCGCGCCCGCCAGGACCATCACGTTGCCCAGCAGATGGATGCGCTGGATGCCGTAGAGGCCGAGCGCCGGTGCCCAGAGGTAGTTCTTCAGGTCCCAGGAGTTCTTCGGGAGCGTCTCACGCGTGAAGCGTCGGCCCGCTTCGAGTACGGCGACGCGATAGCCCTTCTCCGTGAGGCGCAGGGCGGACACGGAGCCGCCGAAGCCGGACCCGATGACGATGACGTCGTAGTCGTAGTCGTAGTCGTAGTCGTAGCCGTGGTCGTAGTCGTGGTCGTGGTCGCAGCCGTGGCCGTCGCTGTCCGCGCTGCCCGCGCTGTCTGCCTTGTCTGCCCTGGCTGCCCTGACTGTGCTGTCGGCCCTGACCGGGCTGCCCGCGCTCCGGGCAGAGTTCTCCTGTGGCATTGGCTCTCCTCGGTGCGAGTTGGAACCGTGGACCGTCCGTGGCTGGGCGCGCCCACGCGGCGGGGCCGCCCGCGGGCACGGCCCCGCGCCCCTTGGGGGCTCAGCGCAGGCGCAGTGCCTTCATCACCCTCAGGCTCGCCGTCATGAACGCCGCGTACTTCTCGTCGTCCATGCCGAACGACGGGGCCAGCGGAAGCAGCCGCTGGTGGGCGACGGTCTGCGCCTCGGTGTACTTGAGGATGCCCTCGGCGCCGTGGCGGCGGCCGAGGCCCGAGTCCTTCATGCCGCCCATCGGCGACTGCACGCTGCCGTAGGCGGGCGCGTAGCCCTCGTTGATGTTGACGGTGCCGGTGCGCAGGCGGGCGGCGAGGGCGCGGCCGCGCTTGCCGTCCTTCGTCCACACGGAGGAGTTCAGGCCGTAGGGCGTGGCGTTGGCCAGCTCGACCGCCTCGTTCTCGTCGGTGAAGCGGTAGATCGAGACGACCGGGCCGAAGGTCTCCTCCGTGCACACGGCCATGGGCGGCTCGACGCCGTCCAGGATGGTGGGCTCGTAGAAGTACGGGCCGATGTCGGGCCGGGGCGTGCCGCCCGCGACGAGCGTGGCGCCCTTGGCGACGGCCTCCTCGACGTGCCGCTTCGTCGTCTCCCACTGCCGCTCGCCGACCAGCGAGCCCATCTCGGCGCCGTACGCGAGACAGCGGCCGAGGCGCATCGCCTTGGTCTTCGCCGCGAACCGCGCCACGAAGGCGTCCGCGATCGACTCGTGGACGTACAACCGCTCGATGGAGATGCACAGTTGGCCCGCGGACGAGAAGCAGGCGCGCACCGCGCCCGCGGCGGCCTTCTCCACGTCGGCGTCGTGCAGCACCAGCATGGCGTTCTTGCCGCCGAGTTCGAGGGAGACGCCCACGAGCCGGGCCGCGGCGCCCTGGGCGACCTCGCGGCCGGTGCGGGTGGAGCCGGTGAAGGAGACGTAGTCGGCGTGCCGGACGACCTCGGGGCCGATGACCGGGCCGTCGCCGAGGACGACCTGGAAGGCCTCGGCGGGCAGCCCCGCCTCGACGATCAGGTCCCGCGCCCACAGCGCGGTCAGGGCGGTCTCCGTGTCGGGCTTCATCACCAGCGCGTTGCCCGCGACGAGGGCGGGCAGGGCGTCGCCGATGGACAGTTCGAGGGGGTAGTTCCAGGGTGCGATCTGGCCGACGACGCCGCGCGGCTGGCGCAGCTCGGTGACCTTCGTCAGGGTCGGTACGACGCCGGTGTGCCGCTTGGGGTTCAGATACGCGGCGGCGCGGCGGCCGTAGTGGCGGGCCGCGACGGCGACGGCCTGGATCTCCTCGTGCGCGTGCAGCCGGGCCTTGCCGGTCTCCAGCTGGATCAGGTCGAGCGCCTCGGCCTGGCGCTGGAGCAGCAGGTCGTGGAAGCGCAGCAGGACCGCGGCGCGCTGCCGCACCGGTGTCCTGGACCAGGCGATCTGCGCCGTGCGGGCGCGCTCAAAGGCGGTGGCGACGTCCTCGGGCGTGGACTCGGGCAGGTCGGCCAGCTTCTCGCCGGTGAACGGCGTGTGGTTGGCGGTGCGGCCGGAGCCGAGCACGCCTCGGGTGAGCTGGGCGACGAGTTCGGGCGTGACCACGTCGGCGGCGGTGCGGGTGCCCGCGGGGGTCGGGGCGGTCGGGTTGGTGCCGGTGCCGGTGCCGTGGGGTGCCGCGGGGGCCTGCGAGTCCGTCATGCCGGTGAGGGTATGCCTGCGCGGGCGCTTTGGGTACCCATGGGTAACGAGGTTTCACCGGGCGCTCACATGGCGCCAGTGATTGCTGGCGGTGAAGTGGCTGATCAGGGGGTTCTTGGGGGGGTGGGGGTGTCCGCCGCCGCGTGGCCCCCAATCCCGCCCCTTTCCCGAAACCAGGGGCTGCCGCCCCTGGCACCCCGCCTCCATCGCCGCTCCGCGGCTCGTCCTCAAACGCCGGACGGGCTTGATCCATCGCGCTCCGCGCTCGTCCTCAAACGCCGGACGGGCTACATCAGTCGTGGCGGGGGGAGGGGCGTCGGGGGCGCGTGGAGGGGGAGCCTGTCCGGCGTTTGAGGACGAGGCGCGGTGCGCCGAGGGGGCGGTGCGAGGCGCCCCCGCCAGGTTAAGGCTTGGCGATGCGCAAGTTGTCGATGGCCTTCCGGGCCACCTCCCGGCCGCGCTCCGTGAAGTCGCTCTTCGCCGGGTAGTCAATCCACAGCTTGTACATGTCGCCGGACTTGGTGCGGTAGTAGAAGATCCGGGCCTCGCGCGGGTAGGTGATCTCGCTCTCCTTGTTCACGTACGGGATGAGGTTCTCCGCGGACTGGCTGCCCTCGTAGTCGCCCTGCGTGGTCTTCGTGCCGCTGCCCAGTTCGTCGGGGCTCAGGCCGCCGACCGAACCGCCGTCCTGAAGGGCCTTCATGTCCTCGTACGCCTCGGCCATCGAGGTGCCCGCGATGGCGTTCATGCTGTCCTCGGACTTCTTGTCCAGGGAGAGCGTCACCGACACCGCGCCGCTGGTGTCCCGGTAGGTGACCCAGTGCTCCTTCGCCGTGGAACCGGGGTCGGGCAGCGACGTGACGTACCCCTCCGGCACCGAGACGGTGGCGCCGAGGCCCTTCGCCTCCTTCTCCTGCCAGGTGCCGGAGTCCGAGCCCCCGAACGGGTTCACCGCGACCAGCACGCCCGCCGCCACCGCCGCCACGACCACGCCCCCGACGGCCGCGAGCGCCTTGGGGCCGAGGAACACGCCCTTGCCGCGCGGAGCGGTGTCGCCCGGGGCCGTGATCACCTGGGTGGGCGGGGGCTGCGGGGGCCTCGCCGCCTCCTCCAGGAGCGCCCGGACCCGCGCGGCGTCCGGGCGGTGGGCCGGGTCCTTGTGCAGCAGGCCGTTGATGGCGTCGGCGAGCGGGCCCTGCGCGGACGCGGGCGCCGCGGGCGTGGCGTTGAGGACGGACTGGAGCGTCGCGGGCGTGTTGTTGCGGCGGAACGGCGACACGCCCTCCGTCGCCGCGTACAGCACGACGCCGAGCGACCACAGGTCGGACGCCGGTCCCGGGCGCTGCCCGAGGACCCGCTCCGGGGCGATGAACTCGGGCGAGCCGACGAAGCCGCCGGTGTCCGTCAGGTTCGTCTCGCCCTCGATCTGGGCGATGCCGAAGTCGGTGAGGACGACGCGGTCGTGGTTGCCGAGCAGCACGTTGTCCGGCTTCACGTCGCGGTGCAGGATGCCCGCGGCGTGCGCGGCCTGGAGCGCGCCGAGGACTTCGAGCCCCACGCGTGCCGCCTCCCGCGCCCCCAGCGTGCCCTCGCGCAGCGCCGCCCCGAGCGAACGGCCCTGCACGAACTCCATGACGATCCACGGCTGGCCGTGCTCGACGACGACGTCGTGGACGTTCACCACCGCCGGGTGGTCGAGGCGCGCCGCGGCGCGCGCCTCGCGGCGCATCCGCTCGAAGGCGTTGGCCCGCTCCCGCTCCGGCAGGTGGTCGGGCACGCGCGGCTCCTTGACGGCCACCTCGCGGTCGACGGTCTCGTCCTTGGCCCGCCACACCGTGCCCATGCCGCCGTGGCCGAGCTTGGACAGCAGCCGGTACCGGCCGCCGACCAGCCGCCCCGCGCCCGGGTCGGCCTGGGTGGCCTGGGACTGGGCCTGGGCCTGGGCCTGGGCCTGGGCCTGGGCCTGGGCCTGGGCCTGCTGGTGCGGTACCACCTGCGTCGGGTCAGGGTACGAAGCGCCCGCGTCCTCCGGCGGGCGGGGCGGCTGGAGCCCGTAGCTGGTGGTCTCGTTCGGGCCGTGCACGGCTCCCCCGTCGTTGCTCATGCCTCATGCTTATCCCGCCAAGGCTGTCCGGTTCCAGTCGGGTCACGCACTTGTGACCGGGGTGATGCGGCGCGTGCGCCCCAGCGCCGTCCACCCCGTACCAGCGCCGTCCCCCAGCCCCGTACGAAAGCCCCGCAGGAAGCCCGTACGAAAGCCCCGTACGGAAGCCCCGTACGGAAGCCCTCGGCGAACCCGCCCGCCCCCGCCACTCACCGCCGCACGAACGTGTCCACCGCCGTGTCGAAGTGCCGCCGCGCCTCCCCGGCCCGCCGCAGCGGGGCCGACACCCACACCTCGTACCCCCGGCCGCCCTCCTCCCAGAAGACGTCGTATGTGCGCCGGGCGCCCTCGCCCGCGGTGCGGCCGTCGCTGGTGAACTGCCACAGGGCGGCGGGGCGGCCGTTGCGGGTGGTCTCGGTGACCGCGCCGTCGCGGTAGCCGGGGTGGCGGCGCGGGCCCTCGGCGTCGGCGCGGCGCTGCGCGGCGAGCGGCCCGCCCGGCCGGGGGCGGCCCGGCTCGACGGCGACGCGGACGGCGCCGTCCCGCGAGGAGTACAGGGTGCGCGGCCCGTCCGAGGCGCGGACGTACCCCCGGGGCACGGCGAACTCGAAGCCGCGCGGGTCCCTGGCGAGGCGGTAGCCGCGCGGGGCGTCGGGCGGCGAGGGGCGCACGGTGCCGGGGGTCTTGGTGACGGTCGAGGTGGCCGTGGGGCGCGGGGCGGCCGTCCCCTCACGGGTGCCCCCGGTGCCCTGCGAGGTGGTCGTGGTCGCGGCCGGGGCGCCGTCCCCGTCACGGCCGAGCAGCAGCGCCGCCGCCGACACCGCGCCGCCCGCCGCGGCCGCCACGAGCACCGCGGCGATCAGCATCGCCCGGCCCTGCCGCGCACTCAGCGGCCTCAGCGGCCTCGCGGCACGCGTGGCGCGCGTGGCGTACGCGGCGTACGGCGGCCGGGCCGCGCGCGGACGGCCCCCGGCGGCGGACGCGTTCCCCGGCGCGCCGGACAGCGGAGGGGGCAGCAGCGGCACGTCCCGCGGGGGCCGCGGCCGCAGCGCCGGGCGCAGCAGACCCGGCCCCGCCCGGTCCCCGGAGAGCCGTGGCATCGCGCCCGTCACCAGGTACGCCCGCAGCAGCCGCTCGGCCTGCGTCGCGTCGAGCCGCCGCTCCGGGTCGCGTTCGAGCAGCCCGAGGACCAGGGGCGCGAGGGGCTCGGCCGCGCGCGGGGGGCGGATCTCGTCGAAGACGACGGCGTGCAGCACCCCGCCGATGGAGTCCCGGTGGAAGGGCGACTCGCCGCTGACGACGGCGACCAGGAGCGCCCCGAGCGACCACAGGTCGGACGCGGGCCCGGTGCGCTCGCCGGACATCCGCTCCGGCGCGGTGTACTCGGGCGAGCCGACGAACGACTCGCCCTCCGTGAGCGTGGTCGCGCCCGACACCTTCGCGATGCCGAAGTCCGTGAGCACGACCCGGCCGGTGGCCTCTTCGAGGAGGACGTTCGCGGGCTTCAGATCGCGGTGCAGCACACCCGCGGCGTGTGCGGCGCGCAGCGCGCCGAGCAGGTCGAGGCCGATCCGCGCGGCGGCGTGCGGGCCGAGCGGCGCCCGCGCGACGCGCTCGGCGAGGGAGCCGCCGTCGATGAACTCCATGACGATGTACGGCCGTTCGTCGTGGACGACGACGTCGTGCACCACGATGATGTGCGGATGCCGCAACTGCGCCACCGCGCGCGCCTCGCGCAGCGTCCGCGCGCGCTGCCGCGCGGCCTCCTCGTCGGAGAGCGTCTCGTCGAGGGCGATCTCCTTGACGGCGACGCGGCGGCCGAGGAGCTGGTCGGTCGCGCGCCATACGACGCCCATGCCGCCGCGGCCAAGGCGCGCCTCCAGGCGGTAACGCCCGGCGATCACACGGGTGCTGTCACCCAGGCTCCCCATGCGGCCATCATGCCCCACAGGTAAGGTCACGGATCGTGTCAGCGGGGGCGAATCCGCGGGAACGGCCAGTTCAGGCCGGTGCCCGCGCGGGCGCGGGGCGGCACACGGGCGCGGGGCGCGTGTGCGCGGGGCGCCGCTCGGGGTTCACTCGCGCCAGCTGCGCAGCACGGCGTCGAACTGCTCCCGCGTGGTGTCCCAACTCCCCTCCGGCGCCGACATGTAGATGACGTACTCGACGCCGCCCCGGCTGAGGAACATCTGCGAGATCGCGCGCCGCGGACCCCTGGTCGTGTCGCTCGAACCGGCCGTCCAGCTGAACTCCCACAGCGCGCCGGGCTGGTCCCGGAAGGTGTTGGAGTTCAGGTGGAGCCGCCGGTAGCCGGGGAGCTTGAGCTGCTTCTCCAGGTCGAGCTGGTGCGCGTACGGGGAGTCGAACTCGGGGGTCCGGTCGATGCCGATGCGGACGAAGTGGCGGCCGTTGTCCGGGGTGTAGTCGATCTGGCTGCCGTCCACGCGGCGCTTCCAGCCCTTGGGCAGCATCAGGCTGAAGCCCTCCGCGTCCCGCGTGCGCACCCAGTCCTTGGGGATGCCGCCGACGAGCTTCCCGTCGTCCTTGCCCCCGCCCTTGCCGTCGTCCTTGCCTCCGCCCTTGCCGCCGGTCCCGGCACCGGTCCGGGCCTCGTCCTTCCCGCCGTCGTTCGCGTTGAGGTACGCGGCCACGCCACCGCCGCCGACGAGCAGCACGGCCGCGGCGAGCAGCGCGAGCGTCCGGCGCCGCCGGGGCCGGGCGGGCGGCGCCGGGTAGGGGGCCGCGGCGGTGGCCAGGGGGTGGGAGGCGGGGGCCTGGGCGTAGGAGGCGTGGGCCGGGGCCGCGCCGTGAGGACCCGGGACCGTGCCGTGGGGGCTCGGGGCCGTGCCGTACGGGGCGTTCTCCGGGCCCTGCGGCCGGGTGTGACCCCGCGTCGGCACATACGCCTGCGACCCGCTGGGCGGCCGCCCCTCCGCGGCCTCGGCGAGCATCTGCTCGGCTTCGTCCACGTCCGGGCGACTGGCCGGATCCTTGCGCAGCAGGGCCGCGATGACGGGTCCGAGCGGGCCCGCGTGGGCGGGCGGCGGAGGCTCCTCGGTCACCACGGCCTGCATGGTGCCGAGCGGAGAGGTGCGCCGGAACGGCGAGTTGCCCTCGACCGCCGTGTACAGGGTGGCGCCGAGCGCCCACAGGTCGGCCGCCGGGCCCGGGTCCCGGCCGCTGACGCGCTCCGGCGCCAGGTAGTCGACGGAACCCACGACCTCGCCGGTGCGGGTGATGGTCGCGTCGCCCTCGATCGCGGCGATGCCGAAGTCGGTGAGCAGCACCCGGCCGTCGTCGGAGAGCAGGACGTTGCCCGGTTTGATGTCGCGGTGCAGCACCCCGGCGGCGTGCGCGGCGCGCAGGGCGCGCAGCACCCACAGGCCGATCCGGGCGGCCTCGCGGGCCTCGACGCGGCCCTGGTCGCGCACGGCGTCGGCGAGCGAGCGCCCTTCGACCAGCTCCATCACGATCCACGGCCGGTCGTCGTACTCCAGGACGTCGTGGACGGTGACGACGGCCGAGTGGTTGATCTGCGCCTGGGCGCGGGCCTCGGTCTGGGTCCGCGTCAGGAGCACCGCGCGGTCGGCCTCCTGCACCCACTGTGCGGCCGTCAGTTCCTTGACGGCGACGGCCCGGTGCAGCACCTCGTCGCGGGCGCGCCACACGCGCCCCATGCCACCGGTGCCGATGGACTCGCCAAGGCGGTAGCGGCCGGCGAGGAGCAGGCCCTGCATCTGATTCACGTTTCCCCGCAGTTGGTCTGGACAGGGCCCAGATGGTTGACAGTGCCAGATTAAGGAGGCACCTGGGCGCGGGGAACGGCCGGGGGGCCTGGGAGACCGCACTGTGACGGAGTCGTCCCTACTTCCCCCGTACGGAACGGTCAGCTCCGGATATCCGTCCTCGCTGGACGGCTGGCCCGGCGCGCCGCCTTGACCTGCCCCACCGCCCGGCCCGGCCGTCCTGCCCCGTGACCGGCCGCCCTGCCCGTGGTCCGGCCGCCCTCCTTGGCGGCCCGGCCGTCCTGCCCCGTGGGCCCGGCGACGCGGCCCTACTTGGTGACCCGGTACGACTTCGACGCCTGCTCGTACAGCCGGGTCACCTCGTCCCGCTCGGCCTCGGGGCCGCGCACCTGCACCACGTGGTACTTCCCGCCCACGACCATCGCCAGGTTGCGTACGAAGACCTCGGTGCCGTCGGGCGCCTGCCAGGTGAACTGCCCCTCGGCCATGGTCCGGCCGCCCACGTCGACGCGGCGCAGCCCGCCGGACGTGGCCCACGTGGAGTCGCGGAACGGCTGGAGCTCGCGCTCGTCCTGCTTCTGGTACTTCATCGGGTCCGTGCCGTACTCGTCGGTGCCGTCCCTGCCGGGCACCACGAGCAGCTCGAACTTGCCGTGCGTGTACACCACCTGGCCGCGGCCGTTCATCGGCTGCCGGTCCCAGCCGTTGGCCACGGCGACGCGGAAGCCCTCCTCGTCCTTGCGCAGCGTGAAGCCGGACGCGACGTCGGGGTCGGTGGTCTGCGGCTCCTGCGAACCGGGGGTCGCGCCGGATGTCTTCTCATCGTCGTCGCCGCCCGGTGCGCCGTCCGGCTCCTCGTCGGACGTGTCGCCGGACCCGCCGCCGGGCTTGTCCCCGCGGTCGTCGGGCGCGGGGCTCACCTCGCCCGCGTTGCCCGTGCGGTCCGCGCCGCCGCCGTCGTCGTCCGCCTTCGGCATGAACACCATCGCGTACACCACGGCGGCCGTGAGGCCCGCGAGGATGACGATGAGCAGCGTCCGGCCGAGCGAGCGCGGCCCGCGCGCGGTCCGTGGCGCCCGCTCCGGGCGCGGCGCCTTCACCGGCCGGGTGTCCCGGGCGCGCTCCCGGCCGCGCTTGTGCCGCCCGTGGCCGCTGCCCGTGGGGACCGGGGCGGGCGGGCGGCGCTTGCGCACCACCTCGCCGCGGCGGCGCACGACGGGCAGCCTGCCGCCGTCGTACGGCGGGGCCGGGACCACGTGCGCACCCGCCTCCGGCTCGGGCGCGGACCGCACCAACGACCGCAGCCAGCCGCTCAGTTCCTCGAAGTCGATGCGCTCGGTCGGGTCCTGGCGCAGCAGCGACTCCACCACGGGCCGCAGCGGCCCGCACTCCTCGGCGAACGCGGGCGGCTCGGCACACACCATCTGCACCAGCTCGGCCGTGCTGTCCTCCGGGTACGGAGCGTGGCCCTGGACGGCGCGGAAGAGCAGCGCGCCGAGCGCCCACAGGTCGGTGGCGGGGCCGATGGGGGCGGCGAGCTGCCAGTTCTCGTGCACCGGCCCGGCCTGCTCGGGCGCCCAGCGCTCGGTGACCGCGCCGACGACGGTCATCCGCGCGTGCCGGGCCCGCTCCGCGGCGAGGGCGGTGGCGGGGCCGCGCCGGGGCCCGCGCTCCTGGGGGTCGCCCCAGCCGCCAGCCTCCGGGGTGTCGGGGGCGTCCGGGGTCTCAGGGGCTTCGGGAGCGCGCGCCGCTTCCGGGGCGGGGGCCTTGGTCAGGTCGGGGGCGGGGGCCCGGCGGCCCTGGGCCGGGAGCGCGGGCGGGCCGCCGCGCTCGGCGAGCCCGCGGACCTCGGGGGCGGCGCCCTGGGCGGGCGGGAGCTGCGGGGGCGTGCCTCGCGTCGGCGCGCCCTGGGCGGGGAGGCCGCCGCGCGGCACCGCCCCGTGCCACGGGGTGCGCTCCCGGCCGTTCCCCGGACCCCGTACGGGTCCGAGATCCGCCCCTGGTCGTCGGCGCCCTCGGGCCCGGCGTCCACCTCGACGTCCGCCCCGTTCACCCGCGCCGCGGCGGCCCGCGCCGCGCCCGCGCGGTACGCGGCGAACGCACCGGCGCGCGCCGCTCGCGCATCCTGCTCGACCGCCCCGTAGGGCTCCCCCGCCCCCCGGGACGCGGAGCCCGCGTACGGCTCGGACTCCCCGTACGACGGGGCCTTTCCGTACGGCTCGGACGCACCGTAGGCCTCGGACCCCTCGTACGGCTCGGACGCACCATGGGCCTCGGACCCCCCGTACGCCCCCGAGTCCCCGTACGGCGCGGACTTCCCGTACGCATCAGACTCCCCGTACGAACCAGCCTCGCCGTACGCGGCCTCGTCCCCGCCCCCGTCCCTGTCCCCGTGCTCGCGCCCGTCTCCATACGCGTCGTCTCCGTACGCGTCGTCTCCGTACGCGTCGTCTCCGTACGCGTCGTCTCCGTACGCGTCGTCGCCGTACGCGTCCCCCTCCGGCCCCCCGAAGTCCTCCTCGCCCCCCTCGTACCGCTCCCCCTCGTCGGGCCCCCCGGCCTGAGGGCCCGTGGCGGTGAAGCCGGAGAAGTCGTCCTCCTCGGGGCGCGGGTCGTAGCCGCACAGGGCCTCCTCGGCGGCGCCCGCCGCGAGGCCCGTGAGGAGTACGCGGCCGTCGTCGCACACCAGCACCGTGCGCGCGGTGATGTTGCGGTGGACCCAGCCGTGCGCGTGCAGCACGCGCAGCGCGGTCACCACGTCGGCGGCGACCTCCGCCGCCCGGAACGGGTTCAGCGGCTTGTCGGCCAGGAGCGCCGCCAGCGGCCGGGCCGCGACCAGCTCGCTGACGATCCACAGCGAACCGTCCTCCGCGAACACGTCGAAGACCTGGTCCAGGCGCGGATGGTCGGGGATGCGCGCGGCGGCCTGCGCGGCCTCCACGGCCCGGCGCACGGCCGGATCGCTGGGCCTGCGCGTGGCCCGCGACGCCGGGCGGCCCGCGCCCCGGCTCCCCGGGCGGCCCGCGCTGCGGAAGCCGTCGGGCAGCCCGCCCGGCAGCACGTCGCTCAGGTCACCGTCGCCGAACCCCTCGTCGCCGACCACCTCCGCGTCCACGACCTCGGGCAACGGCACCTGCCTGACCAGGACTTCCTGACCGCTGTAGGTGTCGAAGGCGCGGGTCTCGGCGAGTTCGTACGCGTCCGCCGGGGGCAGCGGCAGGCGGTAGCGGTCGGCGAGCACCCGTCCCGCATAGTCGTCCACGATGCCTCCCCCAACCGCCCGGTGGTCAATTCCGTTCGTTTTACGGCTCGTTGCGGCTGCTTACCCTCCGCAAGCACTCACGATACGTGCCAGCGCCCGAACGTAATGAGGGGATGCGAGATCTCACCGGTTCCCCCGGTCCCCCTGGTCGCTCCCGGCGCCGCCGCTCCGGTCACTTCTTCGGCTCGAAGGTCCGCGTGAACGTCCGCCAGGTGTCCCTGCGCTGGCCCTCGTGCCAGCCGTCCGCCTTCGCCGTGTACATCAATCCGTAGCCCAAGCCGCCGTTGACCACGAAGCCGCGGTCGATCGAGCGGTACTTCGTGCCGCCGTCCACGTAGGTGAACTCCCAGTCGGCGGTGAGCCAGCCGCGGAAGTCCACCTTCTCTATCCGGATGCGCTTGTACTGCGCCCGGCGCATGCCCAGCTCCTGGTTCTTCCAGTCCGCCACCGGGTTGTCCTTCGGCGTGCCGGTCCAGCCGATGAGCAGCTTCTGGCCGTTCGGGCCGGTGAAGCGGGCGCCCGCGCGGTCCGTCGTGCTGAACTTCCAGCCCTTGGGCAGCCCGATGGAGAAGCCCTGCGCGTGCTGGTACGTCGACTCGGCACCGTCGTCCTTGCCCCGGTCGCCCTTGCCCTTGTCACCGCCGATGGGCGCGCCCTGGCCGTCGTCCTTGCCGGAACCCTGGCCGTCGCCCTTCTCGCCCGGATCCCCGCCCTCTCCGGAGTCCTTGCCCTTGTCGGCCTTGTCTCCCTTGTCTCCCTGGTCGTCCTTGCCGCCGCCCTTGTCCCCGTCGCCGCCCGCGGTCGCGCCGCTGGAGGAGGACTTGTCCTGGCCCTCCTTGCCGCTCTTGCCGCCGCCCTCGTCGCCGCTCAGCGCGAACGCGAGCACCGTGCCGAGCACGGCCAGGACGACGACCACCGCGATGATCACGAGGGTGCGCCGGGGCACGACGTCCGTGAGCGGCGCCCTCGGCGGCGGGGCGGGCGGCCCCGAAGGCCCGAACGAACCCGTCGAGCCCGTCGAACCCGCCGAACCCGTCGGACCCGCTGGCCCCGACGGACCCGCAGTCCCCGGCGGGGTGCCCGGCTGCGCGGGGATGTGCGGGGCGCGGGCAGCCGCCGCGGCGGTGGCCACGGGCGGCGCGGGCGGCACAGGCGGCGTCACCGGCGCGCCCGCCAGGCCCGAGGCGCCCGCGGCCGAGCCGGTCCCGGCAGCGGCGGCCCCGTCGGCCTTCGGGGCGGCCCTGCCCGCGGCACCGGACACGCCGGTGCCGGACGCCGCCGCGCCGCCCGCCGTACCGGTGGCCGGGCCCGAGGAGGTGATGGAACCGGACGTCAGGGCACCGCTGCCGCCGACGGACGCGGAACCCGCGGCGCTCGCCGCCGCGCCACCCCCGACCGCACCGGCGCCCGCACCCGCGCCCGCGCCCCGAGAAGCCGTACCCGCCTTCTTGCGCACCGAGCGGAACGCGCCCTTGAGCCGCTCCGCCGCCTCCTCGCCCTTGCGGCCCTCGGTCTTGCGGCCGCCGGACGGACCCGCCTGCGGGGGCACCGGCGGCAGCGGCACGACCTTCGTCGCCTCCGCGGGCTCCTCGTGCCCCTGGTCGTCCGGCAGGTCCGGGGCGTTGACGACGTCCAGGAGCAGGGCGCGCGCGCCCGCCTCGTCGAGGCGCTGCTCGGGGTCCTTGGCGAGCAGGCCGTAGATGACCTTCTCCAGCAACGGGCCCGCGTTCTCCGGCGGGTCGACCGCCTCGGTCATCACCGCCGTGAGCGTCGCGATGGCCGAGCCCTTGTCGTACGGGGGCACGCCCTCCACGGCCGCGTACAGCAGGCCGCCGAGCGACCACAGGTCGGCCGCGGGGCCCGGCTTGTGGCCGCGGGCCCGCTCCGGCGAGATGTACGACGGGGCGCCGACGAGCATGCCCGTCGACGTGATCGACGGGTCGCCCTCGACCTGCGCGATGCCGAAGTCCGTGAGGACGACGCGGCCGTCCTCGGCGATGAGCACGTTCGACGGCTTCACGTCGCGGTGCAGGATGCCCTCGCGGTGCGCCGAGCGCAGCACGTCGAGCACGGCGAGACCGACCTCGGCCGCGCGGCGCGGCGTGAGCAGCCCGTCCTCGCGGACGGCCTCGGCGAGGGACTTGCCCTCGACCAGCTCCATCACGATCCAGGGGCGGTCGTCCTCGTCGACCACGTCATAGACCGTCACCGCGCCCGTGTTGCGGATGCGCGCGATCGCCTTGGCCTCGCGCAGGGTGCGCGTGATCAGGCGCCGCTTCTCCTCCTCGTCGATGCTCGACGGGAAGCGCAGCTCCTTCACCGCGACCGTGCGCCCGAGGGTCTCGTCCTTGGCGCGCCAGACCGTGCCCATGCCGCCCCGGCCGAGCACGTCACCGAGTCGGTAGCGGCCCGCTAGGAGACGCGCGCTCTGTTCCTGACGAGCCCCGCCCGTCTGCTCCGCCTCCGACATGCGTCCCCTCAACTACCCGCACAACCCGCCCTGACAGAGCCCCCATTGTCCCTCACCCGGGGACCGGCCGACGCCGCGGGTCCGAACTCCCCCATCAGGGACATCCCGGCCGCGCCAAGCCCGGCGCACCACCCCAAACCCCCCTGGCCATACCCCCTTTGCTCACCCTCCTCGGCCCAAAACCGCCCGATCCCGGCGTGTCCCTCCTTGACAGCGACCCGCCGGGACCACTAAAGGCACCCCCGCTACAGCGGCACGATGTCCGGCGCCCCGAGGCGGGCCGCGTCCGCCGTCAGGTCGTCCGGCTGGCGCTGCGACTCGCGCTCGGCCTCCACCCGCTTCTCGTAGTGCTGGACCTCGCGCTCGATCTGGTCCTCGTCCCAGCCGAGCACCGGCGCCATCAGCTCCGCGCACTCCCGGGCGCTGCGCGTGCCCCGGTCGAAGGTCTCGATGGAGATGCGGGTGCGCCGCGTGAGCACGTCGTCCAAGTGGCGGGCGCCCTCGTGGGACGCGGCGTAGACCACCTCGGCGCGCAGGTAGTCGTCGGCCGCGCCCAGCGGGGCGGCGAGGGAGGCGTCGGCCTCGATCAGCGCCAGGACCTCCTCGGCCAGCGAGCCGTACCGGTTCAACAGGTGCTCCACGCGCACCACATGGAGGCCCGTGCGCGCGGCGATGCCCGCGCGGGCGTTCCACAGCGCCCGGTACCCCTCGGCGCCGACCAGGGGGATGTCCTCCGTGACGCAGTCGGCGACGCGCTGGTCCAGGCCGTGCACCGCCTCGTCCACGGCGTCCTTGGCCATCACCCGGTACGTCGTGTACTTGCCGCCCGCGATGACGACCAGGCCGGGCGCGGGGTGCGCGACCGTGTGCTCGCGGGAGAGCTTGCTGGTGGCGTCCGACTCCCCGGCGAGCAGCGGCCTGAGGCCCGCGTACACCCCCTGGACGTCGTCGCGCGAGAGCGGCACCGCGAGGACCGAGTTCACATGCTCCAGGAGGTAGTCGATGTCCGCGCTGGAGGCCGCCGGGTGGGCCTTGTCCAGGTCCCAGTCGGTGTCGGTGGTGCCGACGATCCAGTGCCTGCCCCAGGGGATGACGAACAGGACGCTCTTCTCCGTGCGCAGGATCAGGCCCGTGGTCGAGTTGATCCGGTCCTTCGGCACGACCAGGTGGATGCCCTTGGAGGCGCGGACGTGGAACTGGCCGCGCTCGCCGACCATCGCCTGCGTGTCGTCCGTCCACACGCCCGTGGCGTTCACGATCTGCTTCGCGCGGATCTCGTACTCCCCGCCCGCCTCGACGTCCTGGACGCGGGCGCCGACGACCCGCTCGCCCTCGCGCAGGAAGCCGGTCACCCGGGCGCGGTTGGCGACCGTCGCCCCGTACGCGGCGGCCGTGCGGACCAGGGTGGCGACATAGCGGGCGTCGTCCATCTGCGCGTCGTAGTACTGCAAGGCGCCGACCAGGGCGTCCTTCTTCAGGCAGGGCGCCACGCGCAGGGCGTGACGGCGGGTCAGGTGGCGGTGCACCGGCAGGCCCCGGCCGTGGCCCCGGGCCATCGACATCGCGTCGTAGAGCGCGACGCCCGAGCCCGCGTACACCCGCTCCCAGGCCTTGTGCTGCAACGGGTAGAGGAAGGGCACCGGCTTCACCAGGTGCGGGGCGAGGCGCTCCAGGAGCAGGCCGCGCTCCTTCAGGGCCTCCCGGACCAGGGCGAAGTCCAGCATCTCCAGATAGCGCAGGCCGCCGTGGATGAGCTTGCTGGAGCGGCTCGACGTGCCCGACGCCCAGTCCCTGGCCTCGACCAGGCCGGTGGACAGGCCGCGCGTGACCGCGTCGAGCGCCGTGCCCGCGCCGACCACGCCGCCGCCCACGACGAGAATGTCCAGCTCGCGCTCGGCCATGGCCGCCAGTGCCGCGGCGCGCTCCGCCGGGCCCAGAGTCGCTGTCCTCACCGCTGCCTCCCGTCGTCGGGTGTGGTCGCGCTCACATCATGCCCAGATTCTTGTCCCGCGCGCTGACTTCAGCCACCGCCTGTGGACAACACTCCGACGCCCAGCGGAGTCCAATACCGCAAATCGGTCATATTTACTCCTAGTCTGACATTGCGCTGCCCCATCTTGTCCACAGGGCTTGCGCCATCGTCCCGCTCCGGCTACAGGGAAGGACGGCTCCATGCCCGCAGACCTCGCCGTCATCGGCCTCGGCCACCTCGGCCTGCCCCTCGCGCAGGCCGCCACCGCAGGCTCCATCGCCACCATCGGCTACGACCCCGGCCGCGCCCCCGAGCTGGCGAGCGGCCGCCTTCCCGCCGACGGCGCCGACGGCGCCCTCACCGCCGCCGACGTCCGCCGGATGCTCTCCGGCGGCTTCCGGCCGACCACCGACCCCGCCGAGCTCGGCCGCGTCCGCACCGCCGTCATCTGCGCCCCCACTCCCCGGACGGCGGACCACACCCTGGACCTCGGCCCGGTCGCGGAGGCCGCCCGCGCCCTGGCCGCGCGCCTGCGCCCGCACACCACGGTCATCCTGGAGTCCCCCGCGTACCCGGGAACCACGGAGGAATTCCTGCGCCCCCTCCTGGAGGAGGGCTCGGGGCTCCGCGCCGGACGCGACTTCCACCTCGCCTACTCCCCGAGCCGCCTCGACCCCGGCAGCCGCACCCACGGCTACGCGACCACCCCCAAGGTCATCGGCGGCCTCACCCCCGCCTGCACCGAGTCCGCCGCCGCCTTCTACGGCCGCCTCACCGACAAGGTCGTCCGCGCCCGCGGCCCCCGGGAGGCCGAGACCGTGCACCTCCTGGAGACCAACTACCGGCACGTGAACATGGCCCTGGTCAACGAGATGGCCGTGCTCTGCCACGACCTCGGCATCGACCTGTGGGACGTCATCCGCTGCGCCGAGACCAAGCCCTTCGGCTTCCACGCCTTCCGCCCCGGCCCCGGCGTCGGCGGCCACGGCGCCCCCCTCGACGTACCGAGCCCGTCCCGCGGCGCCCGCCCCCTGCGCATGGTGGAACTCGCGCAGGAGGTCAACGACCGCATGCCCCGCTATGTGATCCAGCGGGCCGCGACCCTGCTCAACGAGCACGGCAAGTCCGCGCGCGGCGCCCGCGTGCTGCTCCTCGGCGTCACCTACAAGCCCGACGTCGCCGACCAGCAGGGCGCCCCCGCCCAGGAGATCGCCGTCCGCCTGATGGAGCTGGGCGCCGCCGTCAGCTACCACGACCCGTACATCGCGCACTGGAACGTTCTCGGCCACCCGGTGCCCCGCGCGGACAGCCTCTACGAAGCGGCGGCCGACGCCGACCTCACGATCCTGCTCCAGCACCACCGCACCTACGACCTCCAGGGCCTGGCCGTGAAGGCCCAACTGCTGCTCGACACCCGGGGCGCCACCCCCGCCGGGGCGGCCCACCGCCTCTGACCGCCTCCCCAACCCCCTGGGACCCGTCCGTCACTGCTGCTACCGTGCGGATCCAGCCATTTACCGCACACCAGTGCGCTCTTATGTCCCAGGGGGAATCCAGATGACGCAGCCCACGCCTCCAGGCCAGCCGTACGGCCATCCGCACCAGCAGCAGCCGTACGGCCAGCCGGGTTACGGCTACCCGCAGCAGCAGCCGTACGCCCCCTTCCCGCCGCAGCAGCACGGCGGCTTCCCGGTGCCGCCGCCCGCTCCGGCGCGCCGGGACAACGTGGGCCTGGGCATCGTGGCCGCCTTCGGTGCCGCCGTCGTCGCCGCCGGTGTCTACGGGGCGGTGATCGGCGCCACGGAGCACGAGATCGGCTGGGCCGCGATCGGCGTCGGCTTCCTGGTGGGCCTGGCCGCGGGCAAGGCGGGCGGCCACAACCCGGCGCTCGCGGTGATCGCCGCCGCGCTGTCGCTCGGCGCCGTCTACATGGGCCAGCTCGTCGGCGGTGCCATGGTCGCCGCGGACAAGCTCAACATCAGCTTCAAGACGCTGTTCATCGACCACTTCGACCTGGTCCAGGAAGGGTGGAAGGAGGACGCGGACGCGATGACGTTCGTGTTCTTCATCGTCGCCGCGGTGGCCGCCTTCGGCGGCGCGCAGCGCGCGGCGCGCTAGCCGGACACACGAAGGGGCCCGGACCGCCACCAGGCGGCCCGGGCCCCTTCGTACCTGCTCAGGTCGTACCTGCTCAGGTCGTACCTGCTCAGGCCCAGTGCGACGTCACCGCTTGTGCTGCGAGTCCGCCACCGTCACCTCGACCCGCTGGAACTCCTTCAGCTCGCTGTAGCCGGTCGTGGCCATCGCGCGGCGCAGGGCGCCGAAGAAGTTCATCGAGCCGTCCGGGATGTGCGACGGGCCGGTGAGGATCTCCTCCGTGGTGCCGACCGTGCCCAGGTCGACCTTCTTGCCGCGCGGCACGTCCTCGTGGACGGCCTCCATGCCCCAGTGGTGGCCCTTGCCGGGCGCGTCCGTGGCGCGCGCCAGCGGGGAGCCCATCATCACGGCGTCCGCGCCGCAGGCGATGGCCTTCGGCAGGTCGCCCGACCAGCCCACGCCGCCGTCGGCGATCACGTGGACGTAGCGGCCGCCGGACTCGTCCATGTAGTCGCGGCGGGCGGCGGCGACGTCGGCGACGGCGGTGGCCATGGGCACCTGGATGCCGAGGACGTTGCGCGTGGTGTGCGCGGCGCCGCCGCCGAAGCCGACGAGGACACCGGCCGCGCCGGTGCGCATCAGGTGCAGCGCGGCCGTGTACGTGGCGCAGCCGCCGACGATGACCGGGACGTCCAGCTCGTAGATGAACTGCTTCAGGTTCAGCGGCTCGGCGGCACCGGAGACGTGCTCGGCCGACACCGTCGTACCGCGGATCACGAAGATGTCCACGCCCGCGTCCACGACGGCCTTGGAGAACTGCGCGGTGCGCTGCGGGGAGAGCGCGGCGGCGGTGACGACGCCGGAGTCGCGCACCTCCTTGATGCGCTGCCCGATCAGCTCCTCCTTGATGGGCGCGGCGTAGATCTCCTGGAGGCGGCGGGTGGCGGCCTCGGCGGGCAGCTCCGCGATCTCGTCGAGCAGCGGCTGCGGGTCCTCGTACCGCGTCCAGAGGCCCTCCAGGTTCAGCACGCCGAGGCCGCCCAGCTCGCCGATGCGGATGGCGGTCGCGGGCGACACCACGGAGTCCATGGGCGCCGCGAGGAAGGGCAGCTCGAAGCGGTAGGCGTCGATCTGCCAGGCGATCGAGACCTCCTTCGGGTCGCGGGTGCGCCGACTCGGTACGACGGCGATGTCGTCGAAGGCGTACGCCCGGCGGCCGCGCTTGCCGCGCCCGATCTCGATCTCAGTCACGTGTGTGGCCCTTCAGCTTTCCTACGGCACTACGGCTCTCCTGTGCCGTTCCAGTATCCCCGACACGCGCGCGTGGGGGCGGCCCCGGGATGCCCGGGCCGCCCCCACGCACGTGCGCGTGCCGTCCGCCGACTACTTCTTGCTGCTGTAGTTCGGCGCCTCGACGGTCATCTGGATGTCGTGCGGGTGGCTCTCCTTGAGGCCCGCCGACGTGATCCGCACGAAGCGGCCGCCCGCCTGGAGCGCGGGCACCGTCTTGCCGCCGACGTAGAACATCGACTGGCGCAGACCGCCCACGAGCTGGTGCACGACCGCCGACAGCGGACCGCGGTAGGGCACCTGGCCCTCGATGCCCTCGGGCACCAGCTTCTCGTCGGAGGCCACGCCCTCCTGGAAGTACCGGTCCTTGGAGAAGGAGCGCTGGTCGCCGCGGGACTGCATGGCGCCGAGCGAGCCCATGCCGCGGTACGACTTGAACTGCTTGCCGTTGATGAAGAGCAGCTCGCCCGGGGACTCCTCGCAGCCCGCGAGCAGCGAGCCCAGCATCACCGTGTCGGCGCCCGCGACCAGGGCCTTCGCGATGTCGCCCGAGTACTGCAGGCCGCCGTCGCCGATGACCGGGACCCCGGCCTCCTTGGCGGCGAGCGACGCCTCGTAGATGGCCGTCACCTGCGGTACGCCGATACCGGCGACGACGCGGGTGGTGCAGATGGAGCCGGGGCCGACGCCGACCTTGATGCCGTCGACACCGGCGTCGATGAGGGCCTGCGCGCCGTCGCGGGTGGCGATGTTGCCGCCGATGACGTCGACGCCGGACGCGTTCGACTTGATCTTGGCGACCATGTCGCCGACCAGGCGGGAGTGGCCGTGCGCGGTGTCTACGACGATGAAGTCGACGCCCGCCTCGATCAGCGCCTGCGCGCGGTCGAAGGCGTCCCCGGCGACGCCGACGGCGGCGCCGACGATGAGGCGGCCCTCGGCGTCCTTGGCCGCGTTCGGGTACTGCTCGGCCTTCACGAAGTCCTTGACCGTGATCAGGCCCTTGAGGACGCCGTCGTCGTCGACCAGCGGCAGCTTCTCGATCTTGTGGCGGCGCAGCAGCTCCATGGCGTCCACGCCGGAGATGCCGACCTTGCCGGTGACCAGCGGCATCGGCGTCATGACCTCGCGCACCTGGCGCGAGCGGTCGCTCTCGAAGGCCATGTCGCGGTTGGTGACGATGCCGAGCAGCTTGCCCGCCGGGTCGGTGACCGGGACGCCGCTGATGCGGAACTTGGCGCAGATCGCGTCGGCCTCGGCGAGCGTGGCGTCCGGGTGCACCGTGATCGGGTCGGTGACCATGCCGGACTCGGAGCGCTTCACCAGGTCGACCTGGTTGGCCTGGTCGGCGATCGACAGGTTGCGGTGCAGCACGCCGACGCCGCCCTGGCGGGCCATGGCGATGGCCATCCGGGACTCGGTGACCTTGTCCATCGCCGCGGAGAGCAGCGGGATGTTCACCTTCACGTTCTTCGAGACGTACGAAGAGGTGTCGATCTCGTCGGGCGCCATGTCCGACGCGCCCGGGAGCAGCAGCACGTCGTCGTAGGTCAGCCCGAGTGTCGCGAATTTCTCGGGCACTCCGTCGACGTTGGCAGTCATGACACCTTCCCCAAATGGCCTTGATCGGTGCGGATGTCCATGCTAACGGGAACCATGGCTCTCTCATTCCACGATGCCGGGTGCCCCGGGGCTTCGTACGTTCCCACAGGCCCCCCCGGCGGGGTCCGGCGGCCGTCTCTCCCCCACCCACCCGCCCTCCATTGGCGCTCCGCGCCTCGTCCTCAAACGCCGGACAGGCTGAAACCCCCCGCACCCGGCACCTGAGAGCAAGCCCACAGCGCGACCATCGAGCCCGCTCAGCGCCTGAGGACAAGCGCGCAGCGCAACGACCTAGCCCGTCCGGCGTTTGAGGACGAGCGCGCAGCGCGACAATCCAGCCCGTCCGGCGCTTGAGGACGAGGCGCGCAGCGCCAATGGAGGGCGGGGTGCCAGGGGCGGCAGCACCTGGTTCGGGAAGGGGCGGGGTGGGGAGAACTACTGCTCAGCCAGCGCACGCAGACGGCTGAGGGCCCGATGCTGGGCCACCCGCACCGCCCCGGGCGACATCCCGAGCATCTGCCCGGTCTCCTCCGCGGTCAGCCCCACGGCAACCCGCAGCAGCAGCAGCTCCCGCTGGTTCTCCGGCAGATTGGCGAGCAGCTTCTTGGCCCACTCGGCGTCACTGCTGAGCAGCGCCCGCTCCTCGGGCCCGAGCGAGTCGTCGGGCCGCTCCGGCATCTCGTCGGACGGCACGGCGGTGGAACCGGGGTGCCGCATCGCGGCGCGCTGCAGGTCGGCGACCTTGTGCGCGGCGATGGCGAAGACGAAGGCCTCGAAGGGCCGCCCGGTGTCCCGGTACCGCGGCAGCGCGAGCAGGACGGCGACGCACACTTCCTGCGCGAGGTCCTCCACGAAGTGCCGCGCGTCCCCCGGGAGCCGGGAGAGCCGGGTGCGGCAGTACCGCAGCGCGAGGGGGTGGACGTGCGCCAGCAGGTCGTGCGTGGCCTGCTCGTCGCCCTCCACCGCGCGAAGGACGAGGGCACCGATCACCGTCGTCTTGTCATCGCGCATCGGTCCATGGTGCCTTGACGCCGGTTGATCCGTGGCACCGCGTCCGTAGTTGTGCACCGAAGCGTTATGAGTGGGTGCGCCGAAACTCATCCCCCGCGCCCTCCCCTCCCGCTCGGCCGACTCGTCCCCAGGGAACTCCACACCTTCAAGGATGCGGCATCGGCGGCGAAGCGCCACAAGCCGCTCCCGAGCGGGGGTTCGCGGCGGGCGTCCGTGGCCCCGCCCGCCGCAGGGCGGGCGGGGATCTCCGTTCCCCCGCGAGTGGTCACTTAGCGGACCAGGCCCCAGCGGAAGCCGAGCGCCACCGCGTGCGCGCGGTCCGAGGCGCCGAGCTTCTTGAACAGGCGCCTGGCGTGCGTTTTCACCGTGTCTTCGGAGAGGAACAGCTCGCGTCCGATCTCCGCGTTGGACCGGCCGTGGCTCATGCCCTCCAGGACCTGGATCTCCCGCGCGGTGAGCGTGGGCGCGGCGCCCATCTCGGCCGAGCGGAGGCGGCGCGGGGCGAGCCGCCAGGTCGGGTCGGCGAGGGCCTGCGTGACGGTCGCGCGCAGCTCGGCGCGCGAGGCGTCCTTGTGCAGATAGCCCCGGGCACCGGCGGCGACCGCGAGGGCCACGCCGTCCAGGTCCTCGGCGACCGTGAGCATGATGATCCGCGCACCGGGGTCGGCGGAGAGCAGCCGCCGCACGGTCTCGACGCCGCCGAGACCCGGCATGCGTACGTCCATCAGGATCAGGTCCGAGCGGTCGGCGCCCCAGCGGCGGAGGACTTCCTCGCCGTTGGCCGCTGTCGTCACGCGCTCGACGCCGGGCACGGTCGCGACCGCGCGGCGCAGCGCCTCTCGGGCGAGCGGGGAGTCGTCGCAGACGAGGACGGATGTCATGGCCGTCCTCCGGGGCTGATGCGCGTCACCTTGAGCCTCCAGGCTGGTACAAGTCGTCACCTGAGCGGTTGACGCTCTCGGACATCTGCCCGAGCGCTTCTTGATTCAACCGCCTCCGCACTCTCAACGACGGTCACTCGAAAGAGTTACGGGTCAGACTGCCACCTTCGGCACTCTACGTGAGGGCTCGGACACGGCACAGGCGGCGCGGGCGCGGGCGCCCCCGAAGGCCCCTCCGAGGCCTCCTTCGAAGATCCCTATGCCCCATTTAGCGGCTTTTCTTCCCTTTTCGCGGTGTCTGTGGCTAGATTCGCAATGAGTCATATTTTCATCTCCTTACACAGGACATGTACGGTCAGGGGCGTCACTCCCCGGTGAGCGAGCGTCGCCCCGCGTGATCCGCGGCGCCCGTGTCACCTGTGACACCCGTGTCGCCCGCGTCATCCGTGGCACCCGTGCCATCGGCGCTCTCGGCCGTCACCAGGCCCCGTCACCACGGCAACCAGGAGACAAGCAATGGCAGATTTCTCCCGCCTTCCCGGACCGAACGCGGATCTGTGGGACTGGCAGCTCCTCGCGGCCTGCCGTGGGGTGGACAGCTCGCTCTTCTTCCACCCGGAGGGCGAGCGCGGCGCGGCGCGCAGCGCGCGCGAGAACTCGGCCAAGGAGGTCTGCATGCGGTGCCCGGTGCGCGCGGAGTGCGCGGCGCACGCGCTCGCGGTCCGCGAGCCGTACGGCGTGTGGGGCGGCCTCACCGAGGACGAGCGCGAGGAGCTGATGGGCCGCGCCCGCAACCGCCTGGTCACGACGGGCAGCGCGAGCACGACCTGACGGAGCGGTCAGGACCGGCGGCCCGCGACGTGAAGGAACGTTTCTGCGGGGCGGGCGCCCCGCCCTCAGCGCCCCGCCCTCAGCGCGTCGCCGCCCGCGCCAGGTGGTCGAGCGTCGCCGCGACCGCGGGCACCTGCGCCAGGTCCGGCAGCGTGAGCGCGACGATCTCGCGGCGCACCGCGGGCTCCACCGCGACCGCGCGGGCCCCCTTGGCCCGTACGGACTCCAGGGCGAGCCCCGGCAGGACCGCCACGCCGAGGCCCGCCCCGACCAGGCCGACCACCGCCGGGTAGTCGTCCGTGGCGAAGTCGATGCGCGGCTCGAAGCCCTCCCCCGGCAGACCTCGACGAGCTGGCGGCGGCAGCGCGGGCAGCCCGCGATCCACGACTCGTCGGCCAGCTCGCCGATGGCGACGGTGTCCGCCTTCGCCAGGCGGTGCCCCTCCGGTACGAGGCCGACGAGCCGGTCGGCGAGCAGGGGGCGTACGACGAGGTCGTCCCACTCCTCGGCGGCACCGGCGCCCTCGTACCGGAAGGCGAGCGCCACGTCGCAGTCGCCCGCGCGCAGCAGCTCCACCGAGCGCGGCGGCTCGGCCTCCTCCAGGGACACGCGCGTGCCGGGGTGGGCGGCGCGCAGGGCCGCGAGCGCGCCCGGCACGAGCGTGGAGGAGCCGCTGGGGAAGGAGACGAGCCGGACCCGGCCCGCGCGCAGGCCCGCGATCGCGGCCACCTCCTCCTCGGCGGCGGTGAGCCCGGCGAGGATGCCCGCGGCGTGCCGGACCAGGGCCTCGCCCGCCTGGGTGAGCCGCATCTCGCGGCCCGTGCGGATCAGCAGCGGCGTGCCCGCCGACGCTTCGAGGGCTTTCATCTGCTGGCTGACGGCAGGCTGGGTGCAGCCCAGCTCGCGGGCCGCCGCGGAGAAGGACCCGGTGGCGGCCACGGCGCGCAGCACACGGAGATGACGGGCCTCGATCATGACCCGAGCATAAGCGAACCTTGGGTGTGGCGCACAATATTGCGTAGCTACTTTGACCGCCGGCGGCCTAGTCTGACCGGATGAAGCTTCTCTCCGTGAACGTGGGCCGCCCCAAGGCCGTCGACTACACCAGCTCCCCGGGGGCGTCACCGGCATCGACAAGCAGCCGACGGACGGGCCCGTTCGGGTGACGGCCCCCGGCCCGAAGGGGACCGGCGGCAGCGGCCTCGCCGGAGACGCCGTCTGCGACCTGCGCAACCACGGTGGAAACGACCAGGCGGTGTACGCCTTCGCGCGCGAGGACCTCGACGAGTGGGCCGCGATCCTCGGCCGGGAGCTGCCCAACGGCGTCTTCGGCGAGAACCTGACCACGCTCGGCGTCGACCTGAACGGCGCGCGGATAGGCGAGCGCTGGCGCGTCGGGGCGGAGCTGCTGCTTGAGGTCAGCTCGTCGCGGATCCCCTGCCGCACCTTCCAGGGCCACCTGGGCGAGCCGAGCTGGATCCGGCGGTTCACCCAGAAGGCACTGCCCGGCGCCTATCTGCGGGTCCTGGAGCCGGGCGAGATCCGGGTGGGCGACGCCGTCGAGATCGCACACCGCCCCGACCACGACGTCACCGTCGCGCTCCACTTCCGGGCCACGACCCTGGAGCGGGAGCTGCTGCCCGGGCTGCTCGCGGCCGGGGACGCCCTGCATCCAGAGGCGCGGCGCCAGGCGCTCAAGTACGCGGAGCAGCACGGGAGTTGACGCCCCCTCACCCTGACAGAGGGTCGGCCGGGCCTGGCTGGTGGCGCGCCGGGCCCGCGCGCCTCACTAGCCTTGGCCCATGACTACGGCTCTCATCACGGGTACGACCGCGGGCATCGGCGCCGCCTTCGCGCGCCGCCTGGCCGCCGACGGGCACAACCTCGTCCTGGTGTCGCGCGACGCCGAGCGGATGCGGGAACAGGCCACCGAGCTGCACGACCGGCACCGCGTGGAGGTGGAGGTGCTGCCCGCGGACCTCGCCACGGACGACGGCATCGCCGCCGTCGAGGAGCGCCTCGGCCGCCGCAAGGACCCGGTCGACCTGCTGGTCAACAACGCCGGGTTCGGCCACAAGGGCAGCTACCTGGACGTCCCGATGGCCGACGAGCTGGCCATGCTGAAGGTGCACTGCGAGGCGGTGCTCCGGCTGACCTCGGCGGCGGCGGAGCCGATGCGGGAGCGCGGCCGCGGTGGCGTGGTGAACGTGGCGTCGGTCGCGGCGTTCGTGCCGCGCGGCACGTACGGGGCGTCCAAGGCGTGGGTGGTGCAGTTCACGCAGGGCGCGGCGAAGGACCTGGCGGGCTCGGGGGTGCGGCTGATGGCGCTGTGCCCCGGCTTCGTACGGACGGAGTTCCACCAGCGGGCCGGGATGGGCACGGACAACATCCCCAAGTGGATGTGGCTGGACGCGGACCGCGTGGTCGCGACGGCCCTGGCGGACCTGTCGCGCGGCAAGACCCTCTCGGTGCCGGACCCCCGCTACAAGGCGATCATGGGCGTGATGAAGCTGACGCCGCAGTCACTCCTCGGCGGAGTCTCCTCCCGCACGGGCCGCAAGTACGGCCCGAAGTACGGCGCGCGGTAGCGGGCGCGCCCCGAAGGGGCGCGGGGCTGTGTTCATGTGCGGCTCCGCCGCGTGGGCGCGAGGACGGACCCCGACCCGCACCCGGCAACGCACCCCAACCCGGCAGACGAGAAGCCGAAAAACCTGAGGCCCGGCACCGCAAGGGGTGCCGGGCCTCTGGTCAGGCCTCAGTGAGCGTGGCCATGCCCATGGCCGTGACCCGCCTCGGCCTCCTCCTCCGCGGGCTTCTCGACGACCAGGGTCTCGGTCGTGAGCAGCAGGGAGGCGATGGACGCGGCGTTCTCCAGGGCGGAGCGCGTGACCTTCACCGGGTCGATGACACCGGCCTTGACCAGGTCGACATACTCGCCGGTCGCGGCGTTGAAGCCGAAGCCCTTGTCCAGCTCCGCCACCTTCGAGGTGATGACGTAGCCCTCGAGGCCCGCGTTCTCGGCGATCCAGCGCAGCGGCTCGACGGCGGCGTTGCGCACGACGGCGACACCAGTGGCCTCGTCGCCGGTCTTGTCGAGGTTGCCCTCCAGGACCTTGACGGCGTGGACGAGCGCGGAGCCACCACCGGAGACGATGCCCTCCTCGACCGCGGCGCGGGTCGCGGAGATGGCGTCCTCCAGACGGTGCTTCTTCTCCTTCAGCTCCACCTCGGTGGCGGCGCCGACGCGGATGACGCACACGCCACCGGCCAGCTTCGCGAGGCGCTCCTGGAGCTTCTCGCGGTCCCAGTCGGAGTCCGTGGCCTCGATCTCGGCCTTGATCTGGGCGACGCGGCCCTCGACGTCGGCCGCGTTGCCGCCGCCGTCGACGATCGTGGTGTCGTCCTTGGTGATCGTCACGCGGCGGGCGGTGCCGAGCACGTCCAGGCCGACCTGGTCGAGCTTGAGGCCGACCTCCTCGGCGACGACGGTGCCGCCGGTGAGCGTGGCCATGTCGCCGAGCATCGCCTTGCGGCGGTCGCCGAAGCCGGGGGCCTTCACCGCGACGGCGTTGAACGTGCCGCGGATCTTGTTCACGACGAGGGTGGAGAGGGCCTCGCCCTCGACGTCCTCGGCGATGATCAGCAGCGGCTTCGAGGAACCGGCCTGGATGACCTTCTCAAGCAGCGGCAGCAGATCCTGGATGGAGGAGATCTTGCCCTGGTGGATGAGGATGTACGGGTCCTCCAGGACGGCCTCCATGCGCTCCTGGTCCGTCACGAAGTACGGCGACAGGTAGCCCTTGTCGAAGGCCATGCCCTCGGTGAAGTCCAGCTCAAGGCCGAAGGTGTTGGACTCCTCGACGGTGATGACACCGTCCTTGCCGACCTTGTCCATCGCCTCGGCGATCAGCTCGCCGACCTGGGTGTCCTGGGCGGAGAGCCCGGCCACGGCGGCGATGTCGGACTTGTCGTCGATCGGGCGCGCGGTGGCGAGCAGCTCGTCGGAGACGGCCTTGACCGCGGCGTCGATGCCCTTCTTCAGGGCGGCCGGGGAGGCACCCGCGGCGACGTTGCGCAGACCCTCCTTGACCAGGGCCTGGGCGAGCACGGTGGCGGTGGTGGTGCCGTCACCAGCGATGTCGTTGGTCTTGGTCGCCACCTCCTTCACCAGCTGGGCGCCGAGGTTCTCGTACGGGTCCTCGACCTCGACCTCGCGGGCGATGGTGACGCCGTCGTTGGTGATGGTGGGGGCGCCGAACTTCTTGTCGATGACGACGTTGCGGCCCTTGGGGCCGATCGTCACCTTGACCGTGTCGGCCAGCTTGTTGACGCCGCGCTCAAGGGCGCGACGGGCGTCCTCGTCGAACTTCAGGATCTTCGCCATGGCAGCGATTCAGCCCTCTCGGAAACTCATGGGTCCGGGGAACCCCGGGAAGGATGCGGCAACGGACCGCGCCCCTCGCCGCCCGGCAATCAGCGGGGTGACCAGGGGCGCGGCGCGAAGCAAATCTGCTGGATGAAGCAGGGGCGACTAGCGCTCGATCACTTCTCGATGATCGCGAGCACGTCGCGGGCGGAGAGCACCAGGTACTCGTCGCCGTTGTACTTCACCTCGGTGCCGCCGTACTTGCTGTAGAGCACGACGTCGCCGACCTTCACGTCGAGCGGCAGGCGCTCGCCGTTCTCGAAACGGCCCGGGCCCACGGCGAGGACGGCGCCCTCCTGGGGCTTCTCCTTCGCGGTGTCCGGGATGACCAGGCCAGAGGCCGTGGTCTGCTCGGCGTCCAGCGGCTGGACCACGATGCGGTCCTCGAGCGGCTTGATGGCAACCTTGGAGCTGGCGGTCGTCACGATCCGACCTCCCCCTTCGGAGATCTCGCGGGGTTAACTGATCTAGAGGTGGCGACCAGGTCGATCCGTCGTCGCGGGTGCCGGACCTGCCCGTCGCTTCTGGCACTCTCCATGCGGGAGTGCCAGGTGCGAGACTAGGACGGCGGTTAGCACTCGGTCAAGCGGAGTGCCAATCGACCGCCGTCGGCTCAGCGGGTTCCGGTGCCCGGCGCCGTGCGGGCGCCCTGTCGTGGGCAACGTTCCTCGTCGGGGGTGGGTTCCGCGCCGGGCGCGCCGGGGGCCCCGGCGCGGGGCGGTCCGGCGTCCAAGGCCCCGCTCGCCGCGCGGGACGGCGGCCCGCAACTGGGCCGGGTCGGCCCGGGTGAGATCTTCTCGGCCGCCTTCCGCCCGAGCCGCTCGATCGGGTCAACCGACGGGGCACAGCCCGTCAGGAGCACCGCCAGGAGCGCCGCGCCCGCGTACCGCCTCACAGGTAGTCCTCCAGGCGGGCCACGGCGTACCCCCTGTCGGTGGCCGTCTTCAGGAACGTGCGGATCATGTCCGGCATCGTTCCCTTCCAGTCGCCGCGGCCCCGGAAGTGCGTGAGGACGATGTCGCCGGGGTGCAGGTCGCGGTCCCACTCGCGCCACTCCATATGGTCGGCGAACGCCTCCGCCGCCCACAGCGGCACCGCCCGGACCCCGCAGGACTTGGCGGCGCGCAGGGTGTCGCGGTTGTAGTTGCCGTACGGCGGCCGGAACAGCTCGGGCCGCTTGCCGTAGCGGCGCTCGATGACGTCCTGCATGCCGCAGATCTCGCGCCGCTGCGCCTCGTACGAGAGCCCGGGCAGGAAGCGGTGGTTGAGGGTGTGGTTGTTCAGTACGACGCCCCGGCCCTGCATCCGCTTGAAGTACCCGTAGTCCTCCTTGACGAGGTAGTCGCTGAGGAACGCGGTGTACGGGATCTTCAGCTCGGTCATCATGCGCAGGAACGCCGGGTCCTTCTCGGCGCCGTCGTCGACGGTCAGGAAGACCACCCGGTCCTTGGTGGGGACGGTGGTGAACACCGGCGGCAGCTCCGCCTGGCCCTGGACCTCGAAGCCCTCGCGGGTGGTCAGGGGCGGCTTGACGGCGGGCGGCGCGGGGGGCGTCAGGGGCACCTTCGCCAGGCCCCAGCGCTTCGCGGCGGCGGCCCGGGCGGCGTGGCTGGCCCGCAGGTCCCGGGCGTACTCGCGCAGGGCCTGGGCGGGCGGGGCGAGCCGGGGCTGCTGGCCGTGCGCGGCGGGGGCGCCCTCGTCCCCGCCGCCACCGCCTCCGCCTCCGCTCTCCGACGCGCAGCCGGAGGCCACGGCGGTGGCGAGGAGCGCGGCGCCCGCGAGGAGCGTGCGCCGCCCGCGCCTCGCGGTCCCTCGCGCGCCCCGCCGCGCGGTCCGCGCCCCGGCCCGCTCCGCGATCCCTCGTGCGGCTGATTGTGCCTTTTGTCCTACTAGTCGCATGGCGCCGGATCTTCGCAGCTCACGGGCCTGGTACGGGGCCGACACCGCCGCCGGACGCGCACCTTCCTCCGACTGGCCCACAATGGGCCGGTGAACGCTCCGCACGATCCGCAGCCCTCCGTGACCGCCTTCGCCGCGCTCCTCACCGCCGAGGGCGCCGCCCTGCTCGACGCCGTCCGCGACGTCGCACCGGCCGACGAGCTGGCGGTCGCGACCCGGCTGCGCCGCGAGCACCCCGCCGACCTGGTCTCGGCGGCGCTCGCGCAGGCGCGGCTGCGGCAGCGGGCGGTGGCGAAGTTCGGCGTGGCGGACGCCGCGCGGATGTTCTTCACGCCGCACGGCGTCGAGCAGTCCACGCGCACGTCCGTGGCGACGTACCGGGCGCGGCGCTTCACGGACCTCGGCGTGCGCCGGGTCGCCGACCTGTGCTGCGGCGTCGGCGGTGACGCGATCGCCCTCGCGCGCGCCGGAATCGCCGTGCTCGCCGTCGACCATGACCCGCTGACCTGCGCCGTCGCGCGCGCCAACGCCGCAGCCCTCGGCCTGGACGACCTCATCGAGGTGCGCGAGGCGGATGTGACGGAGGTGGACACCGCCGGGTACGACGCCGTCTTCGTGGACCCCGCCCGGCGCGGCGGGCGCGGCCGGATCTTCGACCCCGAGGCGTACTCGCCGCCGCTGTCCTGGGCCGTGGCCGCCGCCCGCGAGGCCCCCCGCGCCGCCCTGAAGATCGCACCCGGCATCCCGCACGAGGCCGTCCCCGACGAGGCCGAGGCCGAGTGGATCTCCGACGGCGGGGACGTGAAGGAGGCGGTGCTGTGGTTCGGCGGGGACGCGCCCGGCGCGCACCGGGCGACGCTGCTCCCCTCGGGCGCCACGGTGTGCGCCCCGCGCGCCGCCATGCTTCCCGACCCTCCGGTCCGGCCGGTCGGACGCTATCTGTACGAGCCGGACGGGGCCGTCATCCGGGCCCATCTGGTGGCGGAGGTGGCCGCGCGGGTCGAGGGCGGGCTCATCGACGAGACCATCGCGTACGTCACGTCCGACGCCGCCGTCCCCACGCCGTACGCCACCGCGTACGAGGTCACGGATGAACTCCCCTTCAACGTGAAGAAGTTGAAGGCATTGCTGCGGGAGCGGGAGGTCGGCGTCCTGACGGTGAAGAAGCGGGGGTCGGCGGTGGAGCCGGAGGAACTCCGCCGCAAGGTGAAGCCCCGGGGGCCCGGGTCCGCCACGGTCATCCTCACCCGCGTGGCGGGCGCCCCCACGATGCTCCTGGCCCACCCCGTCCGCTGAGCGCCGGACGGTTTCAGCCCGCCCGGCGTTTGAGGGCGAGCGCGCAGCGCGACAGATTCAGCCCGTCCGGCGTTTGAGGACGAGGCCGCCAGGCCGATGCTTGTCGGGGTTCTAGGGGCTGGCCCCTAGTTCGGGGAGGGGCGGGTCCGGGGCGCCCCCGCGAGGGCCCGGCGGCCGCCGTGCAGCACCGCCGTCGCCAGCGCCGCCGCCACCAGCAGCCCCGACGCCACCGCGAACGCGGCCGCGTACCCGTCCGCGAGGGCCGCCACCCCGCGCCCCGGGCCCGTGGCGCTGGCCGCGACCGTCACCAGGACCGCGAGCCCGATCGAACCGCCCAGCTGCCGCGAGCTGTTGAGCAGGCCCGACGCCATGCCGGTCTCCTCCGGGGCGACCCCGGACGTGGCCGCCGCCCCCAGCGGCACGAAGCACAGGCCGATGCCGACGCTCGCCACCAGCGAGGGCCCGAGGATCGAGCCGACGAAGGTGCCGCCCGCCTCGACGGTCGCCGCGAACCAGGCGAACCCGGCCGCGCCGAGCAGCCCGCCCGCCACCAGCAGCGCCCGCTCGCCGACCCGGCCGACCGCGCGGGTGGCGACCGCGGTGCCCGCGACGACGCCCGCGCAGAACGGCAGGAAGGCGGCCCCGGCGCGCGTGGGCGCGTACGCCAGGACCTGCTGGAGGTAGAGCGAGGTGAAGTAGAACGCGGCGAACTGGCCCGAGGACATCAGCAGCGCGAACACGTTCGCGGACGCCACCGGGCGGTGGGCCAGCAGTCCGAGCCGCAGCAGCGGCTGCCGCGCGCGCCGCGCCCCGCGTATCTCGACGGCGCAGAAGGCGGCGAGGAGCACGGCCGCCGCCGCGAGGGTGGCGAGGGTGCTCGCCGAGGCCCAGCCGTGGGACTCGGTGCGCACCAGGCCGAGGACGAGGGCCGAGGTGCCCGCGGTGACCAGGAGCGCCCCGGCGACGTCCAGGCGGGGGGCGCCCGTCGTCCGGTGGTCGGCGGGGACGCCGGGCCGGGTGGCGGCGAGCGCGGCCAGCACCACCGGCACGTTGACCAGCATCACCGAGCGCCAGCCCACCCAGTCGGTGAGCAGCCCGCCCGCCATGATCCCGACGGCGCCGCCGAGCGCGCCCGACGCGCCCCACAGGCCGAGCGCCCTGGCCCGGGCGGGCCCCGCCGGGTAGTGGACGGTGATCAGGGCGAGCGCCACGGGCGCGAGCGCGGCCGCCCCGGCGCCCTGCACCGCGCGGGCCGCGACGAGCTGCCCCGGGCTCTGCGCGAGCCCGCCCGCGAGGCTCGCGACGCCGAAGACCACGAAGCCGACGACCAGCGTGCGGCGGCGCCCCATCAGGTCGGCGAGGCGCCCGCCGAGCATCAGCAGCCCGCCGAACGCGAGCGCGTAGGCGTTGACGACCCAGGTCAGCGACTCGGGCGCGAAGCCCAGGTCGGTGCCCATGTCCGGCAGGGCGATGTTGACGACGGACATGTCGAGGGAGACGAGGAACTGCACGGTGAGCAGGACGGGCAGCAGCAGGGCGCCATGCGGCGGGGCGTCGTGCGAAGGGGAGCCAGGCGGCGGGGAGCCGTGCCGCGGGGAGCGGTGCCGTGGGGGTGAGTTCGTCATGCTCCGCAGATTACTATACGCGTATAGAAATCCATCGGGAGCTGTCCCCGCGACCGTCCCCCACGACCGCCCCCGCGCCCGGCGGCCCGCCCCGCCCCTCCGCCAGGGGCGGCCGGAGCGCGGACGGGACAATGGGGGCGTGGCAGCGGAAGCAGAAGCGGAACGGCCGGGCGGCAGCGGGAACACCCGCCCGGCGGCGAAGAAGCGCGGCGTCGGGCGGCCCCGGCGCATCGACCCGGACGCGATCGTCGACGTCGCGCGGCGCGTCCTGCGGGAGGAGGGCGTCGCGGCCCTGAGCATGCGGCGCGTCGCCAAGGAGGTCGGGGCCACCCCCATGGCCCTCTACCACCACGTCCGCGACAAGGACGAGCTGCTGATGCTCGCCCTGTCCGGCACGGCGGCCACCCTGCCCCGCCCCGAACTGCCCGAGGACCCGCGCGACCGGATGGTCGCCGTCGCCGTCCACATGCACGCCGTCCTGGACGAACTGCCCTGGGTGGTCGAGGTGCTGCGGCTCGGCGGGCTCACCGACCCGGGCGCGCTGTGGATGGTCGACGAGATCGTCGGCTCCGCGATCGCCTGCGGCCTGACCCCCGCCGAGGCCGTGCACGCCTACGGCACCCTGTGGCACTGCGTGTACGGCAGCCTGGTCTTCCGCCGCGCCCTCGCCCACCGCGCCGAGGACCCCCCGCGCACCCGGCACTTCCCCGACATGCTCACCGACGCCGACGCCGCCGAACTGCCCTACCTGGCCGCGCTCGCCGACCGCTGGACGGAGCTGACCGCCGCCTACGACGTGACCCGCCAGCTGGAGGCGGTCGTTGACGGCCTCCTCGGCCGCGCCACCGGCCCCCGGCGCGCCGAGGACACCGGACCGCAACCGGACGCACCGTAGACAGCGTGGTGACATGAGCAGTACATAGGGCACACCGACGGAGACGGGGGGCACGGATGGCCATGCCAGGCCAGGTCCAGGCCGGACACGGCATACCGGGACGGGTGGCACCGCACCACGCGCCGACGCTCCAACTCGCGGGCGCGGGCGTCCTGTTGTACGCGCTCGCCGCCGTGAGCTGGATCGTGTACGAGACCCAGGACATCGCCGACACCGACGAGCGCGTCTCCTTCAAGGCCCTGTACGACCCGCGGCAGTTGCTGCCGCTCCAGGCGCAGACCCAGTACGACTGGGCGTTCCTGGCGGCGGCCGCGGTCGTCGGCGCGCTCGCGCTGGGGCGGCTGCGGGCGGCGCGCGGCGCCCTCGCGCTGCTCGCCGCGGTCCTGCTCGGCCTGGGCGTCCGGGAGCTGATCGGGCTCATGGCCTCGGACCGCTACCGCGACATGATCACCGAGATCGGCTACGGCAAGGCCCTGCTCACCTTCCGGATCGCGGGCCTGGTCCTGGCCTGCCTGCTGTGGGCGGCCGTCGCCCGCACCCGCCAGGCGGCGGGCGGCGCCCCGGCCCACCCGGCCGCGCCGCCCCGGCCGCCCTACCCGGCCGCCGCGGGACACCCCGCCGACGCCCCGCCGCCGCCCGCGTACGCCCCGTACCCGACGTACCCGCCGTACCCGTCACACGGCCCCTACGGCGCCCCGCCGCACGGCGGCGGCCCCCGCCCGGTGCGGCCCGGCCCGGTGGTGGCGGGCCTCGCGCTGCTGCTGTGCGGCGTCAACGGCCTGGGCTGGCTGATCTACACCCTCACCCGGGACGAGATCTACTTCATCGGCCTGAGCGGCGGCTACGGCCAGGACAACGACGCGGGGGAATTCTTCCGGACCGCGTTCGACGCCTCCCACGGCCACCCGCTCCCGTACACCTTCTACTACCTGGCCGTGATCGTCCTGCCGCTGGCGGTCGGCGCCCTGCTGCTCGGCGGGCACCGCGCGGCGCGCGGCGCCGGGGTGGTGCTGGCGCTGGTCCTGGTCTACCTCGACCTGCGCGGCCTGGTCCCGGGCTTCGACGACGGCTTCGACCCGTACGTCAACACGACGGTCGGCACCTGGGCCCTGTGGACGTCGGCCGCCACGATCCTGCTGGGGGCGGTCGCGGCGCTGGCGCTGCTCAGCACGCGCACCGAGTAGCCCGCCCCGGCCGGTGACGGCGCGTCAGCCCTCGCCCAGCGACTCGAACCGCCACCGGTGCGGCGGCCGGGTCACCAACTCCCCCGGCGGCTCGGGCAGTTCGGGCAGCGCGGCGTCGGGGGCCGCGTCCCACCAGGTGATGACGAGGACCCGGTCCTGCGGCGCCCGGAACGTCTCGCGGCGCAGCGGCTCGCCCGCCAGGGCCTGCGCCCGCGCCCAGTCGAGCAGTTCGGGCCCGCGCCCCTCGGCGGCGCGGGCCTCCCACATCAGCGCGACGCTCATGAGTACAGGTTGTCCTTGCTGACCTCGTGCACGTGGTCGTGGTCGTGGGTGTGGGTGTGCGCGCCGGGTACGTGCGGCTCGGTCACCGGCAGCGACGAGTCCGCCGACAGCCCCAGGTCCGACGACGGCCGGTTGCGGGCCACCATCTCCGCGCCGAGCGCGGCGACCATCGCGCCGTTGTCCGTGCACAGCTTGGGCCGCGGCACCCGCAGCCGGATGCCCGCCCGCTCGCACCGCTCCTCGGCGAGCGCCCGCAGCCGGGTGTTGGCGGCCACGCCACCGCCGATCATCAGGTGGTCGACGCCCTCGTCCTTGCAGGCCTTCACGGCCTTGCGGGTCAGCACGTCCACGACCGCCTCCTGGAAGGACGCGGCGACGTCCCGCACCGGCACGTCCTCGCCCGCGGCCCGCTTGGCCTCGATCCAGCGGGCCACGGCCGTCTTCAGACCGGAGAAGGAGAAGTCGTACGCCGGGTCGCGCGGCCCGGTGAGCCCGCGCGGGAACGCGATCGCCTCCGGGTCGCCCTCGCGCGCGTACCGGTCGATGACCGGGCCGCCGGGGAAGCCCAGGTTCAGCACCCGGGCGATCTTGTCGAAGGCCTCGCCCGCCGCGTCGTCGATGGTCGCGCCCAGCGGACGGACGTCGGAGGTGATGTCCGTGGACAGCAGCAGCGACGAGTGCCCGCCCGACACCAGCAGCGCCATCGTCGGCTCCGGCAGCGAGCCGTGCTCCAGCTGGTCCACGCAGATGTGCGAGGCCAGGTGGTTCACGCCGTACAGCGGCTTGCCCAGCGCGTACGCGTACGCCTTGGCGGCCGAGACGCCCACGAGCAGCGCGCCCGCGAGGCCGGGCCCGGCGGTGACGGCGATCCCGTCGAGGTCCCGCGCGCTCACCCCGGCGTCCTTCAGGGCCCGCTGGATCGTCGGGACCATCGCCTCCAGGTGCGCGCGCGAGGCGACCTCGGGCACGACGCCGCCGAACCGCGCGTGCTCGTCGACGCTGGAGGCGACGGCGTCGGCGAGCAGCGTGGTGCCGCGCACGACGCCGACGCCGGTCTCGTCGCAGGAGGTCTCGATGCCGAGGACGAGGGGCTCGTCGCCGGTGCGGGAGCGGGGGTCAGCCATGGATCTCGGTTCCTTGTACGCCGTTCGCGGGCCCGTCGCCGGGGCCGTTCGGGGAGCTGTCGGGGGCCGTGGGTGCCGCGGGGGCCGCCGGGGCGGCGGCCGGGTCGGACAGGCGCATCACCAGCGCGTCCACGTTGCCCGGCTGGTAGTAGCCGCGCCTGAAGCCGATGGGCTCGAAGCCGAAGCGCTCGTAGAGCTTCTGCGCGCGCGTGTTGTCGACGCGCACCTCCAGCATCACCTCGGTGGCCTCGAAGGCCTGCGCGTGCCGCAGCAGCTCGGTGAGCAGCCGGGAGCCGAGCCCGGTGCCCCAGTGGTCGCGGGCCACGGCGATGGTCTGCACGTCGGCGGCGACCGCGTCACCGCCCTCGGAGTCGGTGCCCGCGACCGCGAGCCCGCCGTAGCCGACGAGGCGCTCGCCCTCGTACGCCACCAGATAGCGGCGGGTGGAGCCGGGGCCGCGCGCGTGCGCAAGCTCGGACCAGAACATGCCGCGCGACCAGGCGTCCTCCGGGAACAGCTCCTTCTCGAGGGCGAGCACGGGGTCGATGTCCCACCAGCGCATCTCGCGCAGGACGGCGGCGTCGGGGCTCGTCACGGTGGTCTCCGCGGTCACTTCGGGGTGACCACCTTGTAGTTCTTGGGCACCTGCGCGTCGGGGCGGCGCAGGTACAGCGGGCGCGGTTCGAGCAGTTCCTCACCGGCGGCGAGGCGCTCCGCGGCGAGCGCGGCGAGGGCGGCGGCCGACACGTGCTCGGGGCCGCGGGCGTCCCCGAAGGCGTCCGGGTAGAGCGTGGCGCCCGCGCCGACCGCGGGGAGCCCCGCGACCTGCTCGGCGATGTCCGCGGGCCGGTCCACGGCGGGCCCGCCGACGCGCGTCCGCGGGTCCTCGTACCGCGCCCAGTAGACCTCCTTGCGCCGGGCGTCCGTGGCGACGACGAAGGGGCCGGACTCGATGCCCGACGCGTACGCCAGGCCGTCGAGGGTGCACACCCCGTACACCGGCACGCCGAGCGCGAGGCCGAAGGTGTCGGCGGTCATCAGGCCCACCCGCAGGCCGGTGTACGGCCCCGGGCCCACTCCGACGACGACGGCGGTGACCGCGTCGAGTCTCACGCCCGCGTCGGCGAGAACGCGGTCGACGGCGGGCAGCAGCAGCTCACCGTGGCGGCGGGCGTCGACCTGACGCGACTCGGCGACGACAGCGGTCCCGTCGTGCAGGGCGACGGTGACGGCGGGGGTTGCGGTATCCAGAGCGAGCAAGAGCACGCGAACAGCCTACGGCTCCGCGGCCCCGCGCACGGCCGCCCCGGCCGGGCACGCGCCTGCTGCTACCGTCACCTCATAGCCGTACGTGGAATGAGGTGGGGCATGTCCAGGAGCAGCTCGGGATTCGTGGCCGGGCTCACCGCGGCGGCGCTCGCCGTGGTCGGCTTCCTCGCCTACCAGGCCTCCGCCAGCGCGCCGGACGACCTGAACGCGCGCCCCGACAAGTCCCCGACCGCCCCCACGCGCGACCCCGGCGACAAGCGCGACCCGCTGGTGCTGCCGGGCGGCTCCGGCAGCGGCAAGCGCGTCGTGTACTCCCTGGGCGCCGACCGCGTCTGGCTGGTCGGCGAATCCGGCAAGGCCAAGCGCACGTACAAGGTCACGCCGAGCACGGTCGACCCCTCGGTCGGGCAGTACACGGTGACGTCCCGCTCCGGTCAGGTCACCGGCTCCGACGGCGTCCAGATCGAGCACGTCGTCCGCTTCACCAGCGTCGACGGCGTCGCCATAGGGTTCAGCGCGGCGCTCGACGGCTCCACGGAGAAGCCCGATCCGGGCAAGAAGACGGGCGGCGTGCGGTCGTCCCGCGAGGACGGCAACGCGATGTGGGACTTCGCGATCATCGGCACGAAGGTCGTCGTCGTCCGGTAGTCGCCGCTCCGCGGCTCGTCCTCACGCGCCGGACCGGCTCTTCCCTCCCCCACCCGCCCGCCCTTCATCGCGCTGACGCGCTCGTCCTCAAACGCCGGACGGGCTTGGCCGTCGTGCTGGCACGGCTCGGCCGGGGCCGTTCGGATGGGGCTGCGCCCCTTTCCCCCGCGTTGGCGCTTCGCGCCTCGTCCTCAAACGCCGGACGGGCTCTTTCCCTGTCAGGCCGCCTCGCGTTCTGACGGGGGTTCCGGGGTCGTGGTGGCGGGGGCCGGGGGAGGCGTGGAGATGGCTGTGGCGGCGGCGCAGGACGCCAGGAGGTCGCTCATCGAGCAGCCGTCCGACGGCTGCGCCGCACGGGGCTGCGCGTCACGTTCTGAAGCCGACATGGACGCCTCCTGGGGCTTCGGGGGCAGACGTGGTTAGGCAGGCCTAACCAGGACCGGTATCCATGTGACCACGCCCGGCGCCCGCCGCGCAACATCTTGCCGACGGCCTGTCGGGAAATACGGGCGGCCGGGACCGCTCAGGCCGCGAGCACCGTCAGGTCCGTGTCCTGCCAGCGCGCCCCCACGCCCCGCAGCGTCACCTCGCGCCCCTCGTCCGCCGTGTCCCCGACCGCGCGGTCGATGACGACGTGCAGCCGGTCGTCGGAGAGATCCTCGACCTTGCCGTCGCCCCACTCGACGACGACCACCGAGTCCGGCAGCGACACGTCCAGGTCCAGGTCCTCCATCTCGTCGAGCCCGCCGCCCAGGCGGTACGCGTCGACGTGCACCAGCGCCGGGCCGCCGACGAGGGAGGGGTGGACGCGGGCGATGACGAACGTCGGGGACGTCACGGCGCCCCGCACCCCGAGCCCCTCGCCGAGCCCGCGGGTCAGCGTGGTCTTCCCCGCGCCCAGCTCACCGGTGAGCATGACGAGGTCCCCCGGACGCAGGACCTTGGCGAGGCGGCGCCCCAACTCCCCCATCCGCTCGGGAGAGTCGACCCGGATCTTCAGGGGGCTGCCGGGGGAACGGTGCTGTGCGGTGCTTCCATACCGCCAACGGTAACGGGGTGCCGGGGGGCTTCAGCCCCCTACGTTCCGGGAAGGGGCGGGCCTGGGGCGCCCCCGCGAGGCCCCCGCCCGCTCCAGCAGCTCCCCAAGGCGGTCCGTCACCGCGTCGGGGTGCTCCAGCATCACCAGGTGCCCGGCGTCCGGCACGAGCGCCAGCTCCGCCCCCGGCAGCAGCCCGGCGATGACCTCGCTGTGCTCGCTGGGCGTGACCAGGTCCCGCTCCCCGGCGAGCACAAGGACCGGCACGTCCGCGAAGTACTTGAGCGCGTCCGCCTTGTCGTGCTCGGCGAACGCCGGGTAGAACTCCGCGACCACGTCGATCGGCGTGGACTCGATCATCCGCTCGGCGAACCGCGCGACCCCCGGGTCGACGTCCTTCGACGAGAACGAGTAGCGCTTGATGACCCCCGCGAACAGGTCGGCCGTGGCCCGCCGCCCCCGCTCCACCAGCTCGGCCTGCGTACCGAGGGCCCGCAGCACCCCGGGCAGCACGCGCCGCACGGCGTTCACCCCGGCCACCGGAAGCCCGTAGTTCACCTCGCCGAGCCGCCCCGACGACGTACCGACGAGCGCGACGCCGACGACCCGCTCCCGGATCAGGTCGGGGAACTGCGCGGCGAGCGCCATCATCGTCATGCCGCCCATGGAGTGCCCGACGAGCACCAGCGGCCCCTTGGGCGCGGCGGCGTCGATGACGGCCTTCAGGTCCCGGCCGAGCCGGTCGATGGAGACGGGCTCGCGGTCGTGGAGCTGGGCCATGCCGCGGCCCGAGCGGCCATGGCTGCGCTGGTCCCAGTACACGGCCCGGACCACGCCGCGCAGCGCGGCGCGCTGGAAGTGCCAGGAGTCCTGGCTGAGGCAGTAGCCGTGGCTGAAGACGACGGTGACGGGCGCGGACGCCCCGGCCCCGGCGGCGCCCCCGCACCGGCCTGCCCGGTCTCCTCGGTCTCGTCGGCCTCGTCGGCCTCGTCGACCTCGTACGACAGCTCCGTGCCGTCGTCCGCGTACGCCTTCCCCGGCATGCCGCGCAGTGAGCCGAACGGGCCGGAGGCGTCGAGGGCGAGGCGGGCCCGGCGGCGCATGGCGCGCCCGACGGTCAGCCGTTCGATGGCGACCCCGGCGGCGGCGCCCGCCGCGACCACGCCCAGGGCGGCGCCCGCGAGCCCGGCCCGCCGCCAGCGGGTCACCGTGCCGCCCGCTTCGGCCACCGCCTCCGCGGCGGCCGCCCCCGTGCTGACCTCACCCACGTGCCGCTCCCCTTCCGTCGTCCGTCGTCGGTCGCCGGTGCCGCTGCCCCCGCGGCTACTCGTTCAGGTAGACGCGCGGCACGCGGGCGCCGATGCGGGTGACGATCTCGTACGCGATGGTGCCCGCCACGCGCGCCCAGTCGTCGGCGGTCGGCTCGCCCCGGTCGCCGGGGCCGAAGAGGATCGCCTCGCTGCCGACGGGCGGCTCGTCGCCGCCGAGGTCGACCACGAACTGGTCCATCGCGATCCGCCCGGCGGCCGTGCGCCACTTGCCGTCGACGAGGACCGGGCCCGCGCCGGAGGCGTGCCGGGGGATGCCGTCGCCGTACCCGGCGGGGACGAGGCCGAGGGTGGTCTCGCCGGGGGTGGTGTAGTGGTGGCCGTAGCTCACGCCGTGGCCCGCGGGGGCGTGCTTGACGTGGGCGAGGGACGCGGCGACCGTCATGACCGGGCGCAGGCCGAAGTCCTGGGGCACGCCGATCTCGGGGCTCGGCGAGACGCCGTACATGGCGATGCCGGGGCGGACCAGGTCGAAGTGGGCCTCGGGGAGCGTCAGGGCCGCCGGGGAGTTCGCGATGTGCCGCACCTCGGGGCGTATGCCCTGGTCCTCGGCGTACGCCACCATGTCGCGGAACACGCCGAGCTGGGCGGCGATCGAAGGGTGCCCCGGCTCGTCGGCGCACGCGAAGTGCGACCACAGGCCGGTGACGGAGAGCAGGCCCTCGGCCTCGGCGCGCAGCGCGGCGGCGATCAGCTCGGGCCAGTCGGCGGGCATGCAGCCGTTGCGCCCGAGGCCGGTGTCGGCCTTGAGCTGGACGCGGGCGGTACGGCCCGCGGCCCGCGCGGCGGCCAGGGCCTCGCGCAGCGCCCACATGCCGCTCACCGACACGTCGACGTCCGCCTCGATGGCCTCCCGCCAGGGCCCGCCGGGCGTCCACAGCCAGCACATGACGCGGCCGCCGACACCGGCCGCCCGCAGCGCGAGGGCCTCCTCGGGCGTGGCCGTGCCCACCCAGGTGGCGCCCGCGTCGAGCGCGGCTCGCGCGGACGGGACCATTCCGTGCCCGTATCCGTCCGCCTTGACCACGGCCATGAACGCGGCGCCGGGCGCGTGGGCGCGCAGCGTGCGCACATTGGCACGGAGGGCGGCGAGGTCGATCTCGGCGCGCACGCGCGGCAGTGCTGTCTCAGTCATCGCAGCCCAGTCTCTCAGAGACCCCGGCCGACCCCGGCCCGCCTACGCTCCACGCTTGCCCGCGCGCTGGGCCGGGCGGCGAGCCCGTGCGGGAACGACCGCGTGGCGGGGCACGTGCTCAACCGCGTACGTCCCGCCACGCCGCGGGAATCGCGTCCGCCACGTCCTGCGCCGCCACCGGCGCCCCGTCCGCCGCGTGCCGCGCGGCGAGCCCGTGCAGGAACGCGGCCGTCGACCCGGCGTCCAGCGCCCCGAGCCCCGCCGCGAGCAGCGACCCGGCGAGGCCCGAGAGGACGTCGCCGCTGCCCGCGGTGGCCAGCCAGGAGGTGCCCGTGGCGTTGACCCGCGCCGCGCCGCCGTCGGGCCCGGCGACCAGGGTGGTGGACCCCTTGAGCAGCACCGTGGCCGCGTACCGCCGCGCCAGCTCGCGGGCGGCGTCCAGGCGGGCGGCCTCGACCTCGTCGCGGGCGGCGCCGAGCAGCGCGGCGGCCTCGCCCGCGTGCGGGGTCAGCAGGGTGGGTGCCGTGCGCCGCCGCACCGCCGCCGCGTCGGCGAGCCGCAGCCCGTCGGCGTCGATGAGCACCGGCACGTCGGCGGCCACCACGTCCGCGAGGCGGTCCCCGTCGTCCCCGAGGCCCGGCCCGGCCACCCACGCCTGCACGCGGCCCGCCTTCGCCGGGGGCCCGGCGGACACCAGCGCCTCGGGGAAGCGGGCGATGACCGCGTCGGCGGCGGGCCCCACGTACCGGACCGCCCCGGCGCCGCCGCGCAGCGCGCCCGCGACCGCGAGGACGGCGGCGCCCGGGTAGCGGGCGGACCCGGCGACGACGCCGACGACGCCGCGGCGGTACTTGTCGCTCTCGGCGCCCGGCAGCGGAAGCAGCCGCTCCACGTCGGCGTACTGAAGGGCCTGGACCGCGGGCCCGCTGGCGGCCAGTTCGGGGCCGAGCCCGATGTCGACGAGGTGCACCGAGCCCGCGTACGCCCGCGCCGGATCGATCAGCAGGCCCGGCTTGTACGTTCCGAACGTCACCGTCACGTCCGCGCGCACCGCCTCGCCGCGCACCTCGCCCGTGTCGGCGTCCACGCCGCTCGGCAGGTCGACGGCCACGACGGTCGCCCCGGACCCCTCGGCGGCGCGGGCCAGCTCGGCGGCGCGGGGGCGCAGGCCGCCCTTGCCGCCGATGCCGACGACGCCGTCCACGACGAGGCGGGCGGCGGCGACGACCGCCGTCGCGTCCGGGGACGCGGCGTCGAGGGTGCGGCCGCCCGCGCGGCGCAGGGCCGCGAGGCCGCCCTGGTGCGTGCGCTCCGGCGCCAGGAGCACGGCGGTCACGCCCGCGCCCCTGCGGGCGAGGCGGGCGCCCGCGTACAGGGCGTCCCCGCCGTTGTCGCCGCTGCCGACGAGGAGGGCGACGCGGGCGCCGTACGTCCGGCCGAGCAGGCGCGCGCAGGTCGCGGCGAGCCCGGCGGCGGCGCGCTGCATCAGCGCCCCCTCCGGCACCCGAGCCATCAGCCGCCCTTCGGCGGCCCGCACGTCCCCCACGAAGTACGCAGTACGCATCCCCCAAGTCTCCCGCACCCACCCGCACCCGCCAACGGCGACGATCCCCGACGAGGAGCGCCCACCTCGCAACCTGGGAGCCACGGGCGGGCGGGTGGGAAGGAAGGCCCCCCACGAACCCGCAGTCGCGAACGGCGCTACCCCTCCGCCACCACCACCGCGGACGCGACCCCGGCATCGTGGCTCAGGGACACATGAAACCCCCGCACCCCCAGCGCCTCCGCCCGCGCGGCCACCGTGCCCGTCACCCGCAGCCGCGGCTGCCCCGACTCCTCCACGTACACCTCGGCGTCCAGCCACCGCAGCCCGGGCGGCGCCCCCAGCGCCTTGGCCACCGCCTCCTTCGCCGCGAACCGCGCCGCGAGCGAGGCGGGCCCGCGCCGCTCGCCGCTCGGCAGCCGCAGCTCCCCCTCGCAGAAGAGCCGCCCGGCGAGGCCCGGCGTCCGCTCCAGCGACGCGGCGAACCGGTCGATCTCGGCCACATCGATACCCACGCCAATAATCACGCCGGAAGAGTACGTGACACACCCCACCCGCACGCCTGTTCAAACAGCCGTAACAATGGACTGTGATCTCACCGGTCTCACTGCCTCCCAAGGGCGCCCACCGGCACAAGCCGGAGGCGACCCCGTACGTCGACCTCACCCGCGACGAGTGGAGCGCGCTGCGCGAGAAGACGCCGCTGCCGCTCACCGCGGAGGAGGTGGAGAAGCTGCGCGGCCTCGGCGACGTCATCGACCTCGACGAGGTGCGCGACATCTACCTGCCGCTGTCCCGGCTGCTCAACCTGTACGTGGGCGCCACCGACGGCCTGCGCGGCGCCCTGAACACCTTCCTCGGCGAGACCGGCGGCAAGGCCTCGCAGTCCGGCACGCCGTTCGTCATAGGCGTCGCGGGGTCCGTCGCCGTCGGCAAGTCCACCGTCGCCCGCCTCCTCCAGGCCCTGCTCTCCCGCTGGCCGGAGCACCCGCGCGTGGAGCTGGTCACCACCGACGGCTTCCTGCTGCCCACCAAGGAGCTGGAAGCCCGCGGCCTGATGTCCCGCAAGGGCTTCCCCGAGTCGTACGACCGCCGCGCCCTGACCCGCTTCGTCGCCGACATCAAGGCGGGCAAGGACGAGGTGACGGCGCCCGTCTACTCCCACCTCATCTACGACATCGTCCCCGGCCAGCGCCTCACCGTCCGCCGCCCCGACATCCTGATCGTCGAGGGCCTGAACGTGCTCCAGCCCGCCCAGCCCGGCAAGGACGGCCGCACCCGCGTGGGCCTCGCCGACTACTTCGACTTCTCCGTGTACGTCGACGCCCGCACCGAGGACATCGAGCGCTGGTACCTGAACCGCTTCCGCAAGCTGCGCGCGACGGCCTTCCAGAACCCGTCCTCGTACTTCCGCAAGTACACGCAGGTCTCCGAGGAGGAGGCCCTCGACTACGCCCGCACCACCTGGCGGACCATCAACAAGCCGAACCTGGTGGAGAACGTGGCGCCCACCCGCGGCCGCGCCACGCTCATCATCCGCAAGGGCCCCGACCACAAGGTGCGCCGCCTGAGCCTGCGCAAGCTCTGAGCCCGCCCGTCAGCGGGGCGTTAGGGTGCGGGCATGCTCCATCTGCGCCTGATCACCCCGGCGGACCGGACGGACGCCGTGGTGCGGCTGATCGAGTCGACCCCGGGCACCACCCACCTCGCCGTGGTGCCGGGCGCCGCCCGCAACCCGGCGGGCGACATCGTCCTGTGCGACGTCGCCCGGGAGGCGGGCGACGAACTCCTCGGCGGCCTGCGCGCCCTGGAGATCGACCGGCTCGGCTCGATCGCCCTGGAGAACATCGACCTGTCGCTCTCGCTGCGTGCCGACAAGGCGGAGCACGAGGCGCCGGGCGAGGGCGCGGACGCGGTCCTGTGGGAGCACCTGGCGGACGCCACGCACGAGGAGTCCACGCTCTCCGTCACGTACGTCGCCTTCATCACGCTCGCCACGATGATCGCCGCCTGCGGCGTGGTCCTGGACAACGCGATCCTGATCGTCGGCGCGATGGCGGTGGGCCCGGAGTTCGGGCCGCTCGCGGGCTTCTGCACGGCGCTGGTGCAGCGCGCCCCGCGCCTGGCGCTGCGCTCGCTGATCGCCCTCGTCGCGGGCTTCGCCGTGGCCATGGCGGTGACGGTGGGCTTCAGCTTCTTCATGGACGCCGTGGACCTCTTCGACCGGGAGGCCCTGGAGGCCAAGCGGCCCAACACCAACTTCATCTACCGGCCCGACTGGTTCTCCTTCGTCGTGGCCGTCCTCGCGGGCGCCGCGGGCACGCTGTCGCTGACCTCGGCGAAGTCGGGCGCGCTCGTCGGCGTCGCGATCTCGGTGACGACGGTCCCGGCGGCGGCGAACGCGGCGGTCGCCTTCAGCTACGACGAGTACCGCCAGGCCTGGGGCTCCACCGAGCAGCTGCTGCTGAACCTGCTCGGCATCGTCCTCGCCGGCACGCTCACGCTGCTCGCCCAGAAGCTGCTCTGGGCGCGGCAGCGCGAGCGCACCGCGAAGGGGCTCGGCGCGTCCTAGCCGAGGGCGGCCTTGACCGCGTCGGCGAGGTGCTCGGCCACGGCACGGGCCTGCTCCAGGTCGGCGGCCTCGACCATGACGCGCACCAGCGGCTCGGTGCCGGAGGGCCGAAGCAGCACCCGGCCGGTCTCGCCCAGCTGGCGCTCGGCGTCGGCGACGGCGGCGGCCAGCTCCGGGGAGGTCTTCACTCGGGACTTGTCGACGTCGGGCACGTTGATCAGGACCTGCGGCAGGCGCTCCATCACGGACGCCAGGTCCCTCAGGTTCCGCCCGGTCTCGGCGACGCGCGCCGCGAGCAGCAGGCCGGTCAGCGTGCCGTCGCCGGTCGTGGCGTGGTCCAGGGCGATGACGTGCCCGGACTGCTCGCCGCCGAGCGCGTACCCCTGGGCCTTCATCTCCTCCAGGACGTACCGGTCGCCCACGGCCGTCTGCACCAGCCGCAGCCCCTCGCGCTCCATGGCGAGCTTGAAGCCGAGGTTCGACATGACCGTGGCGACCACCGTGTCGTGGCGCAGCACGCCCCGCTCGCGCATGCCGAGGGCGAGCACGGCGAGGATCTGGTCGCCGTCGACCTCCGCGCCCGTGTGGTCCACGGCCAGGCAGCGGTCGGCGTCCCCGTCGTGCGCGATGCCGAGGTCGGCGCCGTGCTCGACGACGGCGGCCTGGAGCTGCTCCAGGTGCGTGGAGCCGCAGCCGTCGTTGATGTTCAGGCCGTCCGGCTCGGCGCCGATCGTGATGATCTCCGCCCCGGCCCGCGCGAAGGCCTCCGGGGACACCCGGGACGCGGCGCCGTGCGCCTCGTCCAGGACGATCTTCAAGCCGTCGAGGCGGTTGGGCAGGACGCCGATAAGGTGCGCGACGTACTGGTCGAGGCCCTGGTCGTACGTCGTCACGCGGCCGACGCCCGCACCCGTGGGGCGCTCCCAGGGAGCCCCCGTCCGGTGCTCCTCGTACACGGCCTCGATGCGGTCCTCAAGGTCGTCGGCGAGCTTGTGGCCGCCGCGGGCGAAGAACTTGACGCCGTTGTCCGGCATGGCGTTGTGGCTGGCGGACAGCATCACGCCGAGGTCGGCGCCCAGCGCGGCGGTGAGATGGGCCACCGCGGGGGTGGGCAGCACACCGACGCGCAGGACGTCCACACCGGCACTGGCGAGGCCCGCGACGACCGCGGCCTCCAGGAACTCCCCGGACGCCCGCGGGTCCCGTCCGACCACCGCCTTGGGGCGATGGCCCTCGAAGGTCCCCGCTTCGGCGAGCACATGCGCCGCGGCGACCGAGAGGCCGAGCGCCAGCTCCGCCGTCAGGTCCGCGTTGGCGACACCGCGCACGCCGTCCGTGCCGAAGAGTCGTCCCACTGCTGTCCTCCATTGCGTTCCAGCGGGCGCCGCCCCGGGCGCCCGCCACGGGCGGTGCCTTAACGATGAACGCCCCGGCAGCACACAGGTGCCGCCGGGGCGAACGAGAAGTACAAACAGGCAGCGATTAGCGCTTGCTGTACTGCGGGGCCTTGCGGGCCTTCTTGAGACCGGCCTTCTTGCGCTCGACCGCACGGTCGTCGCGGCGGAGGAAACCGGCCTTCTTGAGCGGGCCGCGGTTGTTGTCGACGTCGGCCTCGTTCAGGGCGCGGGCGACACCGAGACGGAGCGCACCGGCCTGACCGGAGACGCCGCCACCCGCGATGCGGGCGACCACGTCGTAGCGGTCGTCGAGCTCGAGCACCTTGAAGGGCTCGTTGACTTCCTGCTGGTGCACCTTGTTCGGGAAGTAGTCCTCAAGGGTGCGACCGTTGATCTTCCACTTGCCGGTGCCCGGGACGATCCGGACGCGGGCGATGGCGTTCTTGCGGCGGCCCAGGCCCGCGGCGGGCTGCGGGTCGCCGAAGCGCGCGGCGTTCGACTCCGAGGTGTACTCGCCCTCGATGGGCGCCTCGGACTCGGTGGTGTAGTGCTCGATGTCGACGGTCTCGTCGATCGGCTGCTCAGGGGTGGTCTCGGCCACGATGCTCCTCAGATTCTCTTCGTCTTAGGGGGTGGCCGGACTTACTGCGCGACCTGGGTGATCTCGAACGGCTGCGGCTGCTGCGCGCCGTGCGGGTGCTGGTCACCCTTGTAGACCTTCAGCTTCGAGAGCATCTGACGGCCCAGCGAGTTCTTCGGGAGCATGCCCTTGACGGCCTTCTCGATGGCCTTCTCGGGGTTCTTGTCGAGCAGCTCGTCGTAGCGGACGGAGCGCAGACCACCCGGGTAGCCGGAGTGGCGGTACGCCATCTTCTGGGTCCGCTTGTTGCCGGACAGGTGCACCTTGTCGGCGTTGATGATGATGACGAAGTCACCAGCGTCGACGTGCGGCGCGTAGATCGGCTTGTGCTTGCCGCGCAGGAGGGTGGCGGCAGTGGTGGCCAGGCGTCCCAGGACGACGTCCTGGGCGTCGATGACGTGCCACTGGCGCGTGACATCGCCGGGCTTGGGGCTGTACGTACGCACGGTTCGTAGCCTTCGCTTCTTCAGAGGTGGGTTTCCCATACGGTCCCGCGGGACCGGAGGGGAAGGGTCCTGACAAGGCCACCTCGGACGATGGACGACAGCCTTGGCGGACGTCGGCGACGCAACCTAGTCCTACCGCTGGTCATCGGCCCGGTGGGCCGGTGCAAGGCCCCTCACGTGAGTTTGAGAAGGCCATACACATAACGAACAGGCAGGATACCGGGGGTCCCCCAGCCGGGTCAAAACGGTCCCCTGGCGCGGGCGCCCCGCACCGCCCTCATCGCCGCTCCGCACCTCGCCCTCAAGCGCCGGGCAGGCTGAACCTGCCTCACTCACCGTCGTCGACTCTCCACGCCCCCGCCCGGCGTTTGAGGACGAGCGCGGAGCGCGACCATCAAGCCCGCCCGGCGCTTGAGGACGAGCGCGCAGCGCGAAATCAAGCCCGTCCGGCGTTTGAGGACGAGCCGCGGAGCGGCGATGAACGGGGGTGCCAGGGGGCGGAGCCCCATGGTTTCGGGAAAGGGGCGGGCCTGGGCGCCCCCCGCGAGGGCCCACGCCCACCCCGCGCCGGAACACCAGCACCGCCACCCCGCACAGCGTCACCCCGTCCCGGAAGGCCCGCCGCGTCAGCGGCTCAAGCCCCGGCCACACAAACCCCGGCACCTGCGGCACCAGCACCCCCCAGAACCACCCCGACCGCACCACCGCCCCCTCCCCCAGGCCCCCGGCCAGCAGCAGCGGCAGCACGACCAGCAGATAGTGGTCGTACGACGGCCGCGACACCAGGAACGCCGCCAGCATCAGCGCGACCCCTGTCTCCACCACCCGGCACACCCCGTCATCGCCCCGCCGCCACCGCGCCACCGCGCACCCCACCCCCACCAGCGCCCCCACCCCCGCGAGCAGCGACGCCGCCGCCTCCGGCACCCCGAGCCGCGCCAGCAGCACCCCCGGCGAGGCCTCGTAGAGCCGTACGAAGCGGTCGTCGCCGCGCAGCAGGAACGGCAGGGTCCGAGTGAGGAACCCGGCGGGATCCGGCAGCACCAGCGCCGACGCCACGGAGACCACCACCGGCACGCCCACGGCGAGCGCCAGCCCCCGCCACCGCCGCGCGAGGACGAAGAGCAGCAGGACAGGCAGGAGCAACGGCTTCACGGCCACGGCGGCCCCGACGACCGCCCCGGCCGCCCCCCACCGCCCCCGGCACGCGCACAGCAGCGCCAGCGGCAGCGCGAGCGCCGAGGCCACGGTCCAGTTGCCCAGCTCCACGAGGTGCGCGAACGGCGCGAAGCCGAGGGCGAGGCCGAGCAACCCGAGCACCGCGTACCGGCTGCGCCACGGCACCCCGTACACCCGCAGCGCGCACGCCCACCCGCCCGCGAGCGCCCCCACCACCCCGACCGGCACCAGCACCCGCACCAGCGCCCCCGGCAGCACGGCCTGCGGCACGGCCGCGAGCACCGCGCCCGGCAGGTAGAGGAAGTGCCGGTCGTCGTACGGGGAGCGCCCGTCGAGCCAGGCCCGCGCCGCCCGCACCACGATCGCGTTGTCCATGCCGCCGTCCGGAACCCGCCAGGCCATGCGCAGCACGAGCGCGGCCAGGACCCCGCTCAGCGCCAGCCACGCCTGCCAGGGGGCGGGCCGCAGCAGCCACCCCTCGACCCCGCCACCAGAGACATCCCTTTTGCCCGAGTACATGCCGGTCAGGCTAGGGCGAGAACCCGCCGCGACCCGGGCTCAACATCCGCACCCGCCCGTCTAAGATGCGGCCCATGAGCTTTGGGCAAGGGGGACCTCAGTGGGGTCCGGGGGCTCGGGCACCCCGGACTGGGCGGCGCTCGCCGAAGCCTCCGAGAAGCGCGCCCGCCGCCGCAAGTGGCTCCTCATCGGCGGCGGCGCCCTCGCCACCGCGGGCGTGGCCGCCGCCGTCGCCATCGGCGTCGTCTCGGCCAACAGCGACGACGCGTCCGCGTCCAACAAGCCCGCCAGCGAGCTGCCCACGTCCCCGGACATCCCCGGCACCAGCGAGGCCCCGGAGCCGTCCTTCGAGGCGACCACGCCCCCGCCCCCGCCGGACCCGAAGGACTACATCTCCAGCGCCAAGAAGGACAAGGCCCCGCTCAGCGCGGACATCCTGTTCCCCGGCACCAAGCTGACCTCCGGCGACCGCGTCTACAAGAAGGGCGCGACGGACGACAGCGCCAAGTGCGCCTCCGTCGCCCAGCCGGTCCTCGCCACCCTCCTCGTACGGAACAAGTGCACCGAGGTCCTGCGCGCCACCTACGCCCGCAAGGGCATCGCGGTCACCGTCGGCGTCGCCGTCTTCGACACCGAGGCCCAGGCCGCCCGGGTCAAGAAGCAGGCCGAGAAGGGCCTGATCACCTCGCTGCCCGGCAAGGGCGTCGGCACGTTCTGCCGCACGTCGGTGTGCCGCGGCACGTACAACGCGTACGGGCGCTACGCGTACTTCACCACCACCGGCTTCCTCAACGGCAAGGACGTCACGACGCGGGACCGCAAGGCCTACCGGGTCGGCGACGACCTGGCCCGCTTCGCCTTCCACCAGATCAACCGGCGCGGCGAGGCCCAGGCGTCCGCCGCCGCCAACAACCCCGAGTAGCCGGTCAGCAGCACCCGGCGGCGGGCAGCGTCCGCTTGTTCCGCGCCTGAGCGCTGCGCGCCGCGAGCAGCTCGTCCGCCGGGTAGCCGACCTCTTCGAGCGTCAGCCCGTGCGGCCGCACCACATGCACCGCCGAGTCCCGCACGCCCGCCGCGAGCACCTTCCCCGGCCAGTCGGGCGGCCGGTGCCCGTCGCCCACGAACAGCATGGCGCCCACCAGGGACCGCACCATGTTGTGGCAGAAGGCGTCGGCCCGCACGGTCGCCTCCAGGATCCCGTCCGGCCGCCGCTCCCAGCGCAGCTCCTGCAGCGTACGAATGGTCGTCGCGCCCTCGCGCCGCTTGCAGTACGCGGCGAAGTCGTGCTCCCCGACGAGCGCCCGCGCGGCCTCGTTCATGGCGTCCACGTCGAGCGTCCAGTCGTGCCACAGCACGTGCCCGCGCAGCAGCGGGTCGACGCCGCCGGGGTGGTCGGTCACGCGGTACGCGTACCGCCGCCAGATCGCCGAGAACCGCGCGTTGAACCCGGGGGGCGCCTCCTCCGCCTTCCACACCCGCACGTCGTGCGGCAGCCGCCCGGCGAGCCGCCGCAGCAGCTTCTCCCGGTGCTCGGCCCACACGCCCTCCGGCAGGTCGACGTGCGCCACCTGCCCCCGGGCGTGCACCCCGCTGTCGGTCCGCCCGGCCACGGTCAGCTCGTACGTCTCCGCGGACCGCGTCACCGTACGCAGCGCGTCCTCGATCTCCCCCTGGACGGTCCGCTGCCCCTCGCGCTGCCGCGCCCACCCGGAGAAGTCCCGGCCGTCGTACGAAAGATCCAACCGCACCCGGACGTACCCGGGCTCCACCTCATCACTCACCCGTGGATCCTCTCAGACAACACAAAAGCGGGCCCGCCCCGTAAGGGGCGGACCCGCAGCGCCCCGTAAGGGGCGCGGGGAACTGCGCGATCAACCACGATCCCGCAGCCGACGACACACAGTCCCCGGCAGAACGCTTACGCGTCCTTCGACTCCTCGGCAGCCTCATCGCCCTTGGTCGTGTCGACCTTGGCCTCAGAAACCTCGGCGTCCTTAGCGGCGCGCTTGGTCGCCGCCTCGGCCTCACCCGTGGCCTGCTGGGCCACGGTCAGGGCCTCCACCAGCTCGATGACGGCCATGGGCGCGTTGTCGCCACGGCGGTTACCGATCTTGGTGATGCGGGTGTAGCCACCCGGGCGGTTCTCGTAGCGCGGGCCGATCTCGGCGAAGAGCGTGTGGACGACGCTCTTGTCCGTGATGACCTGGAGCACCTGGCGGCGGTTGTGAAGGTCGCCCTTCTTCGCCTTGGTGACCAGACGCTCGGCGAACGGGCGCAGGCGGCGAGCCTTGGCCTCGGTCGTCGTGATGCGGCCGTGCTCGAAGAGATCCTTGGCGAGGTTCGCCAGCATCAGCTTCTCGTGCGCGGCGCTGCCGCCCAGACGGGCACCCTTGGTGGGCTTCGGCATGGTGTTTCTCCTAGTGATCTGCCCCGGCCGTATCAGGTACCGGGGTCAGGACCCCGAGGGCGGACGCCCCCGGGCAGCTATCAGTACTGCTCGGTCTCGACGAACCCGGCGTCCGCGTCGTCATCCGCGCCGAAGGCGTCCGCGGCGGCGGTCGGGTCGAAGCCGGGGGCGAGTCCTTCAGCGCGAGGCCCATCCCGTTGAGCTTCATCTTGACCTCGTCGATCGACTTCGCACCGAAGTTGCGGATGTCGAGCAGGTCCGCCTCGGAGCGGGCGACGAGCTCACCCACGGAGTGGATGCCCTCACGCTTGAGGCAGTTGTACGACCGAACGGTGAGCTCCAGCTCCTCGATCGGCAGCGCCAGGTCCGCGGCGAGGGCGGCGTCCGTCGGGGACGGGCCCATGTCGATGCCCTCGGCGTCGATGTTCAGCTCGCGGGCGAGACCGAACAGCTCGACCAGGGTCTTACCGGCGGACGCCATGGCGTCGCGCGGGCGCATGGCCTGCTTGGTCTCGACGTCGACGATCAGCTTGTCGAAGTCGGTGCGCTGCTCGACACGCGTGGCCTCGACCTTGTACGTGACCTTGAGGACCGGCGAGTAGATGGAGTCGACCGGGATGCGGCCGATCTCCTGGCCGACCTGCTTGTTCTGCACGGCGGAGACATAGCCGCGACCGCGCTCGACGGTCAGCTCCATCTCCAGCTTGCCCTTGCCGTTGAGCGTGGCGAGGACCAGGTCGGGGTTGTGCACCTCGACACCGGCGGGCGGGGCGATGTCCGCGGCGGTCACGAGGCCCGGGCCCTGCTTGCGCAGGTACATCACGACGGGCTCGTCGTGCTCGCTGGACACGACCAGCTGCTTGATGTTGAGGATGAGGTCGGTGACGTCCTCCTTGACGCCCGGCACGGTGGTGAACTCGTGCAGGACACCGTCGATGCGGATGGACGTGACCGCCGCACCCGGGATCGAGGACAGGAGGGTCCGACGCAGGGAGTTGCCGAGGGTGTAGCCGAAGCCCGGCTCCAGCGGCTCGATGACGAACCGGGAGCGGAACTCGTCGACGACCTCTTCGGTCAACGAGGGACGCTGAGCGATCAGCATGAAGTGTTTCCTTCAGTCAGGGGCACCCGCTATTTGATGCCCGACTAGTTACCAAGGGTACGGGCGGCACGGCCCGAAAGAGCCGTACCGCCCGGAAACCTCAGGTCAAGCGACGTACGAACGCCGGACGCGACGGCGCGGAACACCTCCGCTCGCGCGGAGGGCGCACCGAACGGCGTCAGACGCGGCGGCGCTTGGGCGGACGGCAGCCGTTGTGCGGGGTCGGCGTGACGTCCTGGATGGAGCCGACCTCCAGGCCCGTGGCCTGGAGCGAACGGATCGCGGTCTCGCGGCCGGAGCCCGGACCCTTCACGAAGACGTCGACCTTGCGCATGCCGTGCTCCTGCGCGCGGCGGGCAGCCGACTCGGCGGCCATCTGCGCGGCGAACGGCGTGGACTTGCGGGAGCCCTTGAAGCCGACGTGGCCCGCGGAGGCCCAGGAGATCACGTTGCCGGTCGGGTCCGTGATGGACACGATCGTGTTGTTGAACGTGCTCTTGATGTGCGCGTGGCCGTGAGCAACGTTCTTCTTTTCCTTGCGGCGCACCTTCTTGGCAGCGCCCTGACGACCCTTGGGGGGCATCTCTAACTCCTACGGGAGGTGGTCGGTCCTAGCAGCGTCAGCTGTCGTTAGACCGCTGAGCGAGGACTACTTCTTGCCCGGCTTCTTCTTACCGGCGATGGCGCGACGCGGGCCCTTGCGGGTGCGGGCGTTGGTGCTGGTGCGCTGACCGCGGACGGGCAGGCCACGGCGGTGACGCAGACCCTGGTAGCAGCCGATCTCGACCTTGCGGCGGATGTCGGCCTGGATCTCGCGACGGAGGTCACCCTCGGTCTTGATGTTCTGGTCCACGTACTCGCGGATCTTGACGAGGTCGTCCTCGGTCAGGTCGCGAACACGGGTGTTGCGGTCGACACCGGTGGCGTCCAGCGTCTGCTGGGACAGCGTCCGGCCGATGCCGAACACGTAGGTGAGGGCGACCTCGATGCGCTTGTCGCGCGGGAGGTCAACACCTTCAACGCGTGCCATTCATGGCTCCTGTGAATCTTCGGAGGTCTTCAGCAGAACCGCTCCCAGCCGCCGTCCCCTCCTGCGTGAGAAGGGTTGGTACGGACAGGGTCCCCGGCCTCCGACCGGGGGTGTCGCCCTCCATTACCTGATGGACCTGAAGAGGGACGGGTCCTGCATATGTGCTGTTACGTGCGTCGCGCGAAAATCTGCGAGTGCGTGCGTCAGCCCTGGCGCTGCTTGTGGCGCGGGTTGTCGCAAATGATCATGACCCGGCCGTGACGGCGGATCACCCTGCACTTGTCGCAGATCTTCTTGACGCTCGGCTTGACCTTCATGGGTGTGAGGTTCTCCGGGTCAGTGCCACCACCCCGCCGGAGCGGGATACGGGCAAGATCTACTTGTACCGGTAGACGATCCGGCCACGCGTCAGGTCGTACGGAGAAAGCTCCACCACGACCCGGTCGTCAGGGAGGATGCGGATGTAGTGCATGCGCATCTTGCCGCTGATGTGTGCCAGGACCTGGTGGCCGTTCTGGAGCTCGACCTTGAACATGGCGTTCGGCAGAGACTCGACGACAGTGCCCTCGATCTCGATGGCACCTTGCTTCTTGGCCACGCTTCGCCCTTCGAATCGACTACCTTGATCGACTCCTGAGCGCACACGCGGACATGCGGGTGCACGAGAGCCGACGCGTCAGTCTACGTCAGTACACCCGGAAAGACGAATCGAGAAGTCTGCCCCACCAGGGAGATCCTTACTCCGACGGGGCCCGGGACGCCCAGGACCTAGCCCAGCGGGTCCGGCGCCGCCGTGATCCCGTACTCGGCGAGCTTCGCCTTGCCGCCGTCGGGGGCGGTCAGGACCAGCGGGCCCTGCTCGGTCAGGGCCACGGAGTGCTCCCAGTGCGAGGACCAGGTGCCGTCCGTGGTGATGACCGTCCAGTCGTCCTCGAGGACCTCGGTCTTCGGGGTGCCGAGGGACACCATCGGCTCGATCGCCAGGCAGAAGCCGGGCACCAGCTTCGGGCCCCGGCCGCGGCGCCGCTCCACGTAGTTCAGCAGGTGCGGGTCCATGTGCATCTCGGTGCCGATGCCGTGCCCGCCGTAGTCCTCGACGATCCCGTACTTGCCGGACGCGGGGCGCGGCTGGCGGCGGATGTAGGTCTCGATGGCGCGGGAGATGTCCACCAGGCGGTTGCCCTGCTTCATGGCCGCGATCCCGGCCCACATCGACTCCTCGGTCACCCGGGACAGCTCCACCAGCTCCGGAGCGTGACCGCCGCCCACGAAGGCGGTGAAGGCCGCGTCGCCGTGCCAGCCGTCGACGATGGCGCCCGCGTCGATGGAGATGATGTCGCCGTCCTCCAGGACGACGTCGTCGCTCGGGATGCCGTGCACGACGACCTCGTTCTTCGAGGTGCAGATCGTCGCGGGGAAGCCGCCGTACCCGAGGAAGTTGGACTTCGCCCCGTGCTCGGCGAGCACCTTGCGGGCCACGTCGTCCAGGTCCTTGGTGGTCGCCCCCGGCACGGCCGCCGCACGCGTGGCCTGGTGGATGGCGGCGACGACAAGCCCCGCCGCACGCATCTTGGCGATCTGCTCGGGAGTCTTGATCTGCACCATGTCCGGCCTGAGCCTTTCTGAACCTACGAATCTGAACCGACGAACCGGCCTGTACGTACGGGCGACGGGCACGGCCCGCGCGGAGCGCCCCCGCAGCCACGGCGGGCGGCCTGCGGAACACGGGGCACCCCCCACGATACGGCCGCCCCGGGCCCCCGCGCGCCCCGCCCACGACTCGGCCGCGGCACCCACCCGGGGTGCCGCGGCCGGTCACGACTGCGTCAGGCGTCGTCGCCCGAGAGCGCGGCCATCGCGCGCTGGGTGACCTCGTCCACCTTGCCGAGGGCCGAGATCGTGACCACCAGGCCCTGCGCCTTGTAGTGGTCGATGATCGGCTCGGTCTCGCGGTGGTAGACGTCGAGCCGCTTGCGCACGGTCTCTTCCTTGTCGTCGCCGCGCTGGTACAGCTCGCCGCCGCAGACGTCGCAGACGCCGTCGCGCTTTGGCGGGCTGTACGTCACGTGGAAGACGTGCGCGGAGTCGTTCCGGCAGATGCGGCGGCCCGCGATGCGCTTGACCACCTCGTCCTCGGGGACCTCCAGGTCCAGGACCGCGTCCAGCTTCTGGCCGTCCGCCTTCAGCGCCTCGTCCAGGGACTCGGCCTGCGACACATTGCGCGGGAAGCCGTCCAGCAGGAAGCCGTTCTCCGCGTCCGGCTGCGCCATGCGGTCCTGGGCCATGCCGATGGTCACCTCGTCCGGAACGAGGTTCCCGGCGTCCATGTAGGACTTCGCCAGCTTGCCGAGCTCCGTCTGCTGGCTGATGTTGGCCCGGAAGAGGTCGCCCGTGGAGATGTGCGGGATCGACAGGTTCTTGGCAAGGTACGCGGCCTGCGTCCCCTTGCCCGCACCGGGCGGTCCGACTAGGACGATTCGCATCAGCGGAGGAACCCTTCGTAGTTGCGCTGCTGGAGCTGGCTCTCGATCTGCTTCACGGTCTCCAGACCCACACCCACGATGATGAGGATGCTCGTTCCACCGAAGGGGAAGTTCTGGTTCGCCTGGAAGCCCACCAACGCCATCGTTGGCACGAGAGCGATCAGACCCAGATACAGCGAGCCCGGCCAGGTGATCCGGTTGAGCACGTAGCTCAGATACTCAGCGGTCGGTCGGCCAGCCCGGATGCCCGGGATGAAGCCACCATACTTCTTCATGTTGTCCGCGACTTCCTCCGGGTTGAAGGAGATCGCCACGTAGAAGAAGGCGAAGAACACGATCAGGACGAAGTAGGTGACGATGTAAATCGGGTGGTCACCCTTGGTCAGGTTCTGCTCGATCCAGGTCTTCCAGCTGGACTGCCCGCCCGCGAACTGGGCGACCAGGGCCGGGATGTAGAGCAGCGACGAGGCGAAGATCACAGGGATGATGCCCGCCTGGTTGACCTTCAGCGGAATGTACGTCGACGTGCCCCCGTAGGACCGGCGGCCGATCATGCGCTTCGCGTACTGGACCGGGATGCGGCGCTGCGCCTGCTCGACGAAGACCACCAGGCCGACCATGAACAGGCCGACGAGGATCACGGTGAAGAACTCGATCCAGCCGTTCGCCAGGTCACCCGACTTCTTGATGCCCCACAGGGCGGCGGGGAAGGTCGCGGCGATCGAGATGAACATCAGGATCGACATGCCGTTGCCGATGCCGCGGTCGGTGATCAGCTCACCGAGCCACATGACCGTGGCCGTACCGGCGGTCATGGTGATCACCATGGTGATGGTGACGAAGATCGACTGGTCGGGGACGATCTCCGAGGCGACCGGGCAGCCCTGGAACAGGGTGCCGGTGCGGGCGGTGGCCACCAGGCCGGTGCCCTGGAGGATGGCGAGCGCGATGGTCAGATAGCGCGTGTACTGCGTGATCTTCGCCGTTCCGGCCTGGCCCTCCTTCTTGAGGGCTTCCAGGCGCGGGATCACCACGGTCAAGAGCTGGAGGATGATGCTCGCCGTGATGTACGGCATGATGCCGAGCGCGAAGATCGTGATCTGAAGCAGTGCGCCACCGCTGAACATGTTGACCAGACCGAACAGGCCCTGGTTGGCATTGGCCGCGTCGATACAGGTCTGGACGTTCTTGTAGTCGATGCCCGGGATCGGGACATGTGTCCCGAGCCGGTAGATCACGATGATGCCGAGCGTGAAGAGCAGCTTCTTGCGCAGGTCGGGCGTCTTGAACGCCCGGGCGAACGCGGTGAGCACGGTGCCTCCTGCGACCCCCGCGCTACTGCGTCAGAGGTGACGGTGGTGAGTCCGACGGATAACTACCTGTGTACAGGCAAATAAGCCAAGAACCGCCCGGCCGGTCGCGAGGACAGACCGCGCGGAAAGTAACAGTGCACGCCACCTTACCGGCGACCGTGCCCCCCTTGGAACGACCAACCGGGGATGCCCCTTTTGTGGGGCATCCCCGGTCGGGATCGCTCAAGTCATCGAGACGCCTGAAGGACTCAGACGAGCTCGGTGACGGTACCGCCGGCGGCGGTGATCTTCTCCTTGGCGGAGCCGGAGACGGCGTCGACCGTCACCTGCAGCGCCACGGAGATCTCGCCCTGGCCGAGGACCTTGACAAGGCTGTTCTTGCGAACGGCGCCCTTGGCGACCAGGTCGGCCACCGTGACCTCGCCACCCTCGGGGTAGAGGGCCGCGAGCTTGTCCAGGTTGACGACCTGGTACTCGGTCTTGAACGGGTTCTTGAAGCCCTTCAGCTTCGGGAGGCGCATGTGGAGCGGCATCTGGCCACCCTCGAAGCGCTCCGGAACCTGGTAGCGGGCCTTGGTGCCCTTGGTACCACGACCGGCCGTCTTACCCTTCGACGCCTCACCACGACCGACACGGGTCTTGGCGGTCTTGGCGCCGGGGGCCGGACGGAGGTTGTGGATCTTCAGCGGGTTCTGCTCCGCCATGATCAGTCGACCTCCTCGACCGTCACGAGGTGGCGGACGGTGTGCACCATGCCGCGGAACTCGGGGCGGTCCTCCTTGACGACCACGTCGTTGACCTTCTTCAGGCCAAGCGAGCGCAGGGTGTCACGGTGGTTCTGCTTGCTGCCGATGTACGACTTAACCTGCGTGATCTTGAGCTGAGCCATTACGCACCAGCCCCGGCACGCGCACGCAGCAGGGCCGCGGGGGCGACGTCCTCGAGCGGCAGACCGCGGCGGGCCGCGATCTCCTCGGGACGCTGCAGGCCCTTGAGGGCCGCCACGGTCGCGTGCACGATGTTGATCGCGTTGTCGGAGCCCAGGGACTTCGACAGGATGTCGTGGACACCGGCGCACTCCAGGACGGCACGCACGGGACCACCGGCGATAACACCGGTACCCGGCGAAGCCGGCTTGAGCAGGACGATGCCCGCGGCCTTCTCACCCTGAACGGGGTGAGGGATGGTGCCGGCGATGCGCGGGACCTTGAAGAAGTGCTTCTTGGCCTCCTCAACGCCCTTGGCGATGGCGGCCGGCACCTCCTTGGCCTTGCCGTAACCGACACCCACGGTGCCGTCACCGTCGCCCACCACGACCAGCGCGGTGAAGCTGAAGCGACGACCACCCTTCACAACCTTGGCGACGCGGTTGATCGCGACAACGCGCTCAACGTACGCGGTCTTCTCGGCGGCAGCAGCGCCGCCGTCACGGCCCTTCCGGTCCCGCCGCTCGCCGCCACCGGCACCGCTGCCGCGGCGCTGGGGTCCAGCCATTGGATTACCTCTCTCTTTTTCCGCTAGCTACGGCGGCTCAGAACTTGAGCCCGGCCTCGCGGGCGGCGTCCGCCAGGGCGGCGATGCGCCCGGCGTACTGGTTGCCACCACGGTCGAACACGACGGCCTCGACACCGGCGGCCTTGGCGCGCTCGGCGACCAGGGCGCCGACCTGCTTGGCCTGCGCGGACTTGTCGCCCTCGCCACCACGGATCGAGGTGTCCAGGGTCGACGCCGACGCCAGGGTGTGACCCTTGATGTCGTCGATGACCTGGGCCACGATGTGGCGGTTCGAGCGCGTCACGACGAGACGGGGACGCTCGGCCGTACCGGAGACCTTCTTGCGGACCCGGATGTGGCGGCGCTTGATCGCGGCGCGCTTGTAGGCGTCACCCTTGGCGATCTTCGTACCGTATGCCATGGCTTACTTACCCGCCTTTCCGACCTTGCGGCGGATGACTTCGCCCTCGTACTTGACGCCCTTGGCCTTGTACGGGTCGGGCTTGCGCAGCTTGCGGATGTTGGCCGCAACCTCGCCGACCTTCTGCTTGTCGATGCCCTCGACCGAGAACTTGGTCGGCGACTCCACGTTGAACTTGATGCCCTCGGGAGCCTCGACCAGGATCGGGTGGCTGTAGCCGAGCGAGAACTCCAGGTTGGAGCCCTTCGCCTGGACGCGGTAACCGACACCGCTGATCTCGAGCTTCTTCACGTAACCCTGGGTCACACCGGTGATCATGTTCGCCACCAGCGTGCGGGACAGGCCGTGCAGGGCCTTGTTCTGACGCTCGTCGTTCGGGCGGGTGACGTTCAGGACGCCGTCCTCACCCTTAGCGATCTCGATCGGCGACACAACGGTGTGGCTCAGGGAACCCTTGGGGCCCTTCACCGAGACCGTCCGGCCATCGATGGTGACGTCCACGCCGGCGGGAACCGTGATGGGGAGCTTGCCAATACGCGACATAGCTGTTTCCTCCGTTCCCTTCCGCTACCAGACGTAGGCGAGGACTTCCCCACCCACGCCCTTCTTCTGCGCCTGCTGGCCCGTGAGCAGGCCGTGGGACGTGGAGATGATGGCCACGCCCAGGCCGCCGAGCACCTTCGGCAGGTTGGTGGACTTCGCGTACACACGCAGACCAGGCTTCGAGATCCGCTTGATGCCCGCGATGGAGCGCTCACGGTTCGGCCCGAACTTGAGCTCGAGGACGAGGTTCTTGCCGACCTCGGCGTCCTCGACCTTCCAGCCGGTGATGAAGCCCTCCTGCTGGAGGATCTCCGCGATGTGCGACTTGATCTTGGAGTGCGGCATCGACACCGAGTCGTGGTACGCCGAGTTCGCGTTCCGCAGACGCGTGAGCATGTCTGCGATCGGATCAGTCATGGTCATGAATTGGCCTTCGGCCTCTCTCGCCGGGGTTTCCTGTATGCGCCATCCCTCTCCCCACTCATGGGCGGGACGGGTGCGGCGCGGGGACCTACGGCGTAGTAAGTCGTACGAGGGCGGCGGGCGCCCAACCACACAAGCCTAAGGCATGTGCGGTGGGCCACCCACCAGCCTCATTGCTTACCGAGAGCTTCCAGTCATCCCAACTAGGGGACTACCAGGAGCTCTTGGTCACGCCCGGCAGCTCGCCACGGTGAGCCATCTCACGGAGGCACACGCGGCACAGGCCGAACTTGCGGTACACGGAGTGCGGGCGGCCGCAGCGCTGGCAGCGGGTGTACGCACGCACACCGAACTTGGGCTTGCGAGCAGCCTTAGCGATCAGAGCCTTCTTCGCCATCTCGCTCACGCCTCCTTGAACGGGAAGCCGAGGTGACGAAGGAGCGCGCGGCCCTCAGCGTCGTTGGTCGCCGTGGTGACCACGGTGATGTCCATACCCCGGACGCGGTCGATCTTGTCCTGGTCGATCTCGTGGAACATGACCTGCTCCGTGAGACCGAAGGTGTAGTTGCCACGGCCGTCGAACTGCTTGGGGGACAGACCGCGGAAGTCGCGGATGCGCGGCAGCGCGAGCGACAGGGTGCGGTCCAGGAACTCCCACATGCGGTCGCCACGGAGCGTGACGTGGGCACCGATCGGCTGACCCTCGCGCAGCTTGAACTGCGCGATGGACTTGCGGGCCTTGGTGACGGCCGGCTTCTGACCGGTGATCGTGGTCAGGTCACGGACGGCACCGTCCATGAGCTTGGAGTCACGGGCGGCGTCGCCGACACCCATGTTCACCACGATCTTGACGAGACCGGGGATCTGCATGACGTTCTCGTAGGAGAACTCCTCCTGCAGCTTCGCCTTGATCTCGTCGCGGTACTTCTGCTTGAGACGCGGAGTGGTGGTGGTCGTCATCAGATGTCCTCACCCGTCCGCTTGGCAACGCGGATCTTGTTGCCCTCGTCGTCAAAGCGGTAGCCGACGCGGGTAACGACCTTCTTGCCGTCCTTCTCCACGACGAGCTGCACGTTGCTGACGTGGATGGGGGCCTCGGTCGTCACGATGCCGCCGGCCTGGGAGCCGGAGGCGGTCGGACCGGCCTTGGTGTGCTTCTTGACCCGGTTGACACCCTCGACGAGGACGCGCTCCTGGCGCGGGTAAGCGGCAATGACCTTGCCCTGCTTGCCCTTGTCCTTGCCGGTGATGACCTGGACCAGGTCGCCCTTCTTGATCTTCATGCTTACAGCACCTCCGGCGCGAGCGAGATGATCTTCATGAACTTCTTCTCGCGCAGCTCACGGCCGACCGGGCCGAAGATGCGGGTGCCACGAGGGTCGCCGTCGTTCTTCAGAATGACGGCGGCGTTCTCGTCGAAGCGGATGTACGAGCCGTCCGGACGGCGGCGCTCCTTGACGGTGCGAACGATGACCGCCTTGACGACGTCACCCTTCTTCACGTTGCCACCGGGGATCGCGTCCTTGACGGTGGCGACGATGACGTCACCGATGCCCGCGTAGCGGCGACCCGAGCCACCGAGAACACGGATGGTGAGGATCTCCTTCGCACCCGTGTTGTCGGCGACCCGAAGTCGCGACTCCTGCTGGATCACGTCTATCTCCTGTGTGTCTGCCGGTTCCCCGGGGGCCGGTCAACGGCCCCCGGAGCCTGGCGGAACTGATCCGAGGGAAACCCCTCGGAACTTACTTGGCCTTCTCGAGGATCTCGACGACGCGCCAGCGCTTCGTCGCGGACAGCGGCCGGGTCTCCATGAGGAGGACGCGGTCGCCGACGCCCGCGGCGTTCTGCTCGTCGTGCGCCTTGAGCTTGTTCGTACGGCGGATGACCTTGCCGTACAGCGCGTGCTTGACGCGGTCCTCGACGGCGACGACGACGGTCTTGTCCATCTTGTCGCTGACGACCAGACCCTCACGGGTCTTGCGGAAACCGCGCGCGGCCTTCGTCTCTTCAGTCACGTTGCTCTCGCTCATCAGGCGCTCTCCACCGTCTCGATGCCCAGCTCACGCTCACGCATCAGGGTGTAGATCCGGGCGATGTCCTTACGGACCGCCTTCAGACGGCCGTGGTTCTCGAGCTGGCCCGTCGCCGCCTGGAAGCGGAGGTTGAACAGCTCTTCCTTGGCCTCGCGGAGCTTGTTAAGCAGCTCCTCGTTGCCCAGCTCGCGCAGCTCGGACGCCTTGGTACCGGCCGACATCACGCTTCACCTGCCTCGCGCTTGACGATCCGGCACTTCATCGGCAGCTTGTGGGCCGCACGAGTCAGAGCCTCACGGGCGATCTTCTCGTTGGGGTAGGACAGCTCGAACATCACGCGACCGGGCTTGACGTTCGCGACCCACCACTCCGGGGAACCCTTACCGGAACCCATGCGGGTCTCGGCGGGCTTCTTCGTGAGCGGGCGGTCCGGGTAGATGTTGATCCAGACCTTGCCGCCACGCTTGATGTGGCGGGTCATCGCGATACGCGCGGCCTCGATCTGACGGTTGGTGACGTACGCCGGGCCCATGGCCTGGATGCCGTACTCGCCGAACGCAACCTGCGTACCACCCTTGGACATACCGTTGCGCTTCGGGTGGTGCTGCTTGCGGTGCTTGACCCTACGGGGGATCAGCATGTCGGTCAGGCCTCCGTTCCGGTGCTCTCAGCCGGAGCGGCAGCGGCGGGCGCCTCGGCCTTGGGGGCCTCGGCGGCCGGAGCCGACTGCTGCTGCGGCTTGCGACCGCGACCGCCACGCTCGCCACCGCGGCCACCACGGGCCGGGCGGTCGTTGCCACCACGGGCCGGGCGGTTGCCGGCGCGGGCAGCGGCGTTCTCGGCGCGGACCTCGGCGATGTTCTTGACGTCGCCCTTGTAGATCCAGACCTTCACGCCGATGCGGCCGAAGGTCGTCTTGGCCTCGAAGAAGCCGTAGTCCACGTTCGCGCGGAGCGTGTGCAGGGGCACGCGGCCCTCGCGGTAGAACTCCGAGCGGGACATCTCGGCGCCGCCGAGACGGCCACCGCACTGGATCTTGATGCCCTTGGCGCCCGCCTTCATGGCCGACTGCATGCTCTTGCGCATGGCGCGGCGGAAGGAGACGCGGGAGGACAGCTGCTCGGCGACGGCCTGGGCCACCAGCTGGGCGTCCGTCTCCGGGTTCTTGACCTCGAGGATGTTCAGCTGGACCTGCTTGCCGGTCAGCTTCTCCAGGTCACCGCGGATGCGGTCGGCCTCGGCGCCGCGGCGGCCGATGACGATGCCCGGGCGCGCGGTGTGGATGTCCACACGGACGCGGTCACGGGTGCGCTCGATCTCCACCTTCGAGATACCGGCGCGCTCCATGCCGGACGTCATCATCCGACGGATGGCGACGTCTTCCTTGACGTAGTCCTTGTACAGCTTGTCGGCGTACCAACGCGACTTGAAGTCGGTCGTGACACCGAGCCGGAACCCGTGCGGGTTTACCTTCTGGCCCATTACCGGGTTCCTTCCTTGCTGCTGACGACCACGGTGATGTGGCTGGTCCGCTTACGGATCCGGTAGGCACGGCCCTGGGCACGCGGACGGAACCGCTTCAGGGTCGGGCCCTCGTCCACGTACGCCTCGCTGATGTACAGCGACGAGGCGTCCGTGTGGTCGTAGTTGTGCGCGGCGTTGGCGATGGCGCTGTCCAGCACCTTGCCGACCGGCACGCTCGCGGCCTGCGGGGCGAAACGCAGGACCGCCTGAGCCTCCGTGGCGTCCATGCCACGGATGAGGTCCACCACGCGGCGGGCCTTCATGGGCGTGACGCGGATGTACCGCGCCTGGGCCCTGGCTTCCATGGTTGTCCCTTCGATGTTGGTCATGAGTCGTTCCACCCCGCCTTAGCGGCGCTTCGACTTCCGGTCTTCCTTGACGTGGCCCCGGAAGGTGCGGGTCGGCGAGAACTCGCCGAGCTTGTGGCCGACCATCGACTCGGTGACGAACACCGGGATGTGGGTCTTGCCGTTGTGCACCGCGATCGTGTGGCCGAGCATGGCCGGGACGATCATCGAGCGGCGGGACCAGGTCTTGATGACGTTCTTGGTGCCGGCTTCGTTCTGGGCGTCCACCTTCTTGATCAGGTGGTCGTCGACGAAGGGCCCCTTCTTGAGACTGCGCGGCATCTAAACCCGCTCCTAGCGCTTCTTGTTCGTCTTGCGGCGGCGGACGATGTACTTGTTCGACGCCTTCTTGGGCGAACGAGTACGACCCTCCTTCTGACCCCACGGGGAGACCGGGTGGCGACCACCGGAGGTCTTGCCCTCACCACCACCGTGCGGGTGGTCAACCGGGTTCATGACGACACCGCGCACGGTCGGGCGGACGCCCTTCCAGCGCATACGGCCGGCCTTGCCCCAGTTGATGTTCGACTGCTCGGCGTTGCCGACCTCGCCGATGGTGGCGCGGCAGCGGACGTCGACCAGGCGGATCTCGCCCGACGGCATGCGCAGGTGGGCCATGGAGCCCTCCTTCGCGAGGAGCTGCACCGAGGCGCCCGCGGAGCGGGCGAACTTGGCGCCGCCGCCCGGACGGAGCTCGATCGCGTGGATCGTGGTACCGACCGGGATGTTGCGCAGGGCCAGGTTGTTGCCGGGCTTGATGTCGGCGCCAGGGCCGTTCTCCACCCGGTCACCCTGCGACAGACCGCGCGGAGCGATGATGTAGCGCTTCTCGCCGTCTGCGTAGTGCAGCAGGGCGATGCGCGCGGTGCGGTTCGGGTCGTACTCGATGTGCGCGACCTTCGCCGGCACGCCGTCCTTGTCGTGACGACGGAAGTCGATCACGCGGTAGGCGCGCTTGTGTCCGCCACCCTGGTGGCGAACGGTCACACGACCGGCGTTGTTACGGCCGCCCTTGCTGTGCAGCGGGCGGACCAGCGACTTCTCCGGCGTGGACCGCGTGACCTCGACGAAGTCGGCGACGGAGGAGCCACGGCGGCCCGGCGTCGTCGGCTTGTACTTGCGGATTCCCATTTCTCAGTCCTCGTCCGATATTCGGACCAGGGTCTCCGTTAGGAGGCCTGGCCGAAGATGTCGATACGGTCGCCCTCAGCGAGGGTCACGATCGCGCGCTTGGTGTTGGCGCGCTTGCCGAAGCCCGTGCGGGTGCGCTTGCGCTTGCCCTGCCGGTTGATCGTGTTGACCCCGGTGACCTTGACCTCGAAGACCGACTCCACGGCCTGCTTGATCTGGGTCTTGTTGGCCCGCGGGTCGACGATGAACGTGTACTTGTTCTCGTCGAGCAGCGCGTAGCTCTTCTCCGAGACGACCGGCTTGACGAGCACGTCACGGGGGTCCGTGAAGGACTTGCTCAGCGGCGTCTCGACGGTGTTCTTGCCCTCGGTGGCGTGGCGCTTCGCCTTGGCGACGCGCGCGGCCTTGGCGGCCTTGGCGGCCTTCGAGGCGATAGCGGGGTGACGGATAGCCATCAGGCCTCGCTCCCTTCGGTGTCATTGATCCGCGCAGCACTGGGCGCGCCCGACACGAAGGACTCGAACGCGGCCTGGGTGAAGACCACGTCGTCCGAGACGAGAACGTCGTACGTGTTCAGCTGGCCCGGCTCCAGGATGTGGACCTGGGGCAGGTTGCGGGCGGACAGCACGGCCTTCTCGTTCTCGCGCTCGACGACCAGGAGCACGTTCTTGCGCTCGCTGATCTTGCCGAGGAGAGCCTTGGCGGCCTTGGTGGAGATGTCGCCCGCGACCACGTCGGTGACGACGTGGATGCGGCTGTTGCGGGCCCGGTCGGTGAGGGCACCGCGCAGGGCGGCGGCCTTCATCTTCTTCGGGGTCCGCTGCGAGTAGTCACGCGGCACGGGACCGTGCACGACGCCACCACCGGCGAACTGCGGCGCGCGGGTCGAACCCTGGCGGGCGCGGCCGGTGCCCTTCTGGCGGTAGGGCTTCTTGCCACCACCACGGACCTCGCCGCGGGTCTTGGTCTTGTGCGTGCCCTGGCGGGCCGCGGCCAGCTGCGCGACGACGACCTGGTGGATCAGCGGAACGCTGACCTTGGCGTCGAAGATCTCCGCGGGGAGCTCGACGGTACCGGCCTTGTCGCCTGCCGGCGAAAGGATGTCAACAGTGCTCATCGGTTACCTCAGGCCCCCTTGGCCGCGGTGCGGACCAGGACGAGGCCGCCGTTCGGACCGGGAACCGCGCCCTTGATGAGCAGCAGACCCTTCTCCGCGTCAACGGCGTGGACGGTCAGGTTCTGGGTGGTGACCCGCTCGTTGCCCATGCGGCCCGCCATGCGGAGGCCCTTGAACACACGGCCCGGGGTGGCGCAGCCACCGATGGAGCCGGGCGAGCGGTGCTTGCGCTGGGTGCCGTGGCTGGAGCCGAGGCCACCGAAGTTGTGGCGCTTCATGACACCGGCGAAGCCCTTGCCCTTGCTCTTGCCGGTCACGTCGACCTTGGCGCCGGACTCGAAGGTCTCGGCGGTGAGCTCCTGGCCGAGGGTGTACTCGCTGGCGTCAGCGGTACGGATCTCGACGAGGTGGCGGCGCGGGGTCACGTCGGCCTTGGCGAAGTGGCCCTTGAGGGGCTTGTTCACCTTGCGCGGGTCGATCTCGCCGAAGGCGATCTGGACCGACTCGTAGCCGTCGCTGTCATTCGTACGGACCTGGGTAACGACGCAGGGCCCGGCCTTGACGACGGTGACGGGAACAACGCGGTTGTTCTCGTCCCACACCTGCGTCATGCCGAGCTTCTCGCCCAGGATGCCCTTGATCTGCTTAGCCATTCTCAGATCACCGGCCTCAGAGCTTGATCTCGATGTCGACACCGGCCGGGAGGTCGAGTCGCATCAGAGAGTCAACGGTCTTGGGGGTCGGGTCGAGGATGTCGATCAGGCGCTTGTGCGTGCGCATCTCGAAGTGCTCGCGCGAGTCCTTGTACTTGTGCGGCGACTTGATGACGCAGTACACGTTCTTCTCAGTGGGCAGCGGCACCGGGCCCGCGACCGACGCACCAGTGCGGGTCACCGTCTCGACGATCTTCTTCGCCGAGGAGTCGATGACCTCGTGGTCGTAGGCCTTGAGCCGGATGCGGATCTTCTGTCCCGCCATGGCTACTTAGTAGTCCTTTGTCTCGAAACGCTCTGGCCCCCGGGAGGCCCTCTTTTCTACTTCCTCCGACCCACGCGGTCGGGCGTGTCGCAGTCCCGCTGACACGGATATCCCGAAGGGATTTCCCTGCTAGGGGCTGCGGCCCTGGATGACCGCGGGTCCGGGGGAAGAAACCCACCGGGCGCCTGGCCGAGCGACCGCACCGCACTTCCCGAAAGATTCCCGTACGTCCGCCACAGCGCTGCCTCACGACAGATGGGGCGACGAGTACCGTGGGACTCGCTTCCAGTCCTCCCGGCGGGAGGCGCACAGCATCGGCACTCAACCGAGCAACCCCGACAGTCTGCCATACGGGGCATGCCGGACGCCAATCGAGTTCCTTGTCAAGCCGCCCCGCCCGCGCGTTCGCACCCGGGAAGCCCGGCGGGAGCCAGGCGGAAGCCCGGTCAAAGCTCATGCGAAAAGCCCCGCCCACCGAGCGGTGAGCGGGGCTTCTCAGGAGCTCTGTACGAGCTGCCGGGTCTCCCCGAGCGTCAGATAAGCGCGGAGCTTACTTGACGATCTTGGTGACCTGGCCGGCGCCGACGGTCCGGCCACCCTCGCGGATGGCGAACTTCAGGCCCTCCTCCATGGCGACCGGCTGGATCAGCTGGACGGACATCTCGGTGTTGTCGCCCGGCATGACCATCTCGGTGCCCTCGGGGAGGGTCACAACGCCCGTCACGTCCGTCGTACGGAAGTAGAACTGCGGACGGTAGTTGTTGAAGAACGGCGTGTGGCGGCCACCCTCGTCCTTGGACAGGATGTAGGCCTGCGCCTCGAACTCGGTGTGCGGGGTGACGGTGCCCGGCTTGATGATGACCTGGCCGCGCTCGACGTCCTCGCGCTTGATGCCGCGGAGGAGCAGACCGACGTTCTCACCGGCCTGGCCCTCGTCGAGGAGCTTACGGAACATCTCGATGCCCGTGACCGTGGTCTTGGTCTTCTCTTCCTTGATGCCGATGATCTCGACCTCTTCGTTCACCTTGAGCACACCGCGCTCAATACGACCGGTGACGACGGTGCCACGGCCGGTGATGGTGAAGACGTCCTCGATCGGCATCAGGAACGGCTTGTCGACGTCGCGCTCCGGCTGCGGGATGGACTCGTCGACGGCCTTCATCAGGTCGAGGACGGACTTGCCCCACTCGGCGTCGCCCTCGAGGGCCTTGAGCGCGGAGACCTTGACGACCGGAACCTCGTCGCCCGGGAACTCGTACTCGGAGAGCAGCTCGCGGACCTCGAGCTCGACGAGCTCCAGGATCTCCTCGTCGTCCACCATGTCGGCCTTGTTCAGGGCGACGACGATGTACGGAACGCCGACCTGGCGGGCCAGGAGCACGTGCTCCTTGGTCTGCGGCATCGGGCCGTCGGTGGCGGCGACCACGAGGATGGCGCCGTCCATCTGCGCGGCACCGGTGATCATGTTCTTGATGTAGTCCGCGTGACCGGGGCAGTCGACGTGGGCGTAGTGACGCGTCTCGGTCTGGTACTCGACGTGCGCGATGGAGATGGTGATACCGCGCTGGCGCTCCTCGGGAGCCTTGTCGATCTGGTCGAAGGCCGAGGCCTCGTTCAGGTCCGGGTACGCGTCGTGCAGCACCTTGGTAATGGCGGCCGTGAGGGTCGTCTTACCGTGGTCAATGTGACCGATGGTGCCGATGTTGACGTGCGGCTTAGTCCGCTCGAACTTCGCCTTCGCCACTGGGGTCCTCCTGTGGAGTGGTTCTGTACGCCTTACTTCATCGGCGCCAGGTGATCTTTGCTGGGGTGCCCGGGGCCCGGGACACCCCGCCCCGGTGAGGGCGGGAATGCCCCGGATGCTCCGGAGTCAAGCCTAAAGCGTGAAACGAGTGAGTTACTCGCCCTTGGCCTTCGCGATGATCTCCTCGGCGACGTTCCGCGGAACCTCGGCGTAGGAGTCGAACTGCATCGAGTAGCTTGCGCGACCCGACGTCTTGCTGCGGAGGTCTCCGACGTAGCCGAACATCTCCGACAGCGGAACCAGGCCCTTGACGACCCGGGCGCCACTGCGCTCCTCCATGGCCTGGATCTGGCCACGGCGGGAGTTGATGTCGCCGATGACATCGCCCATGTAGTCCTCGGGCGTGGTGACCTCGACGGCCATCATCGGCTCGAGCAGCACGGGGCTGGCCTTGCGCGCGGCCTCCTTGAACGCCTGCGAACCGGCGATCTTGAAGGCGAGCTCGGAGGAGTCGACCTCGTGGTAGGCGCCGTCGAGCAGCGTGACGCGGACGCCGGTCATCTCGTAACCGGCGAGGATGCCGAACTGCATGGCCTCCTGGCAGCCGGCGTCGACCGAAGGGATGTACTCCTTCGGGATGCGACCACCGGTGACCTTGTTCACGAACTCGTACGAGGCGTCGCCACCCTCGATCGGCTCGATCGAGATCTGCACCTTGGCGAACTGACCGGTACCACCGGTCTGCTTCTTGTGCGTGTAGTCGACCTTCTCGACCGTCTTGCGGATGGTCTCGCGGTACGCGACCTGCGGCTTGCCGACGTTGGCCTCGACCTTGAACTCGCGCTTCATGCGGTCGACGAGCACCTCGAGGTGAAGCTCGCCCATACCGCCGATGACGGTCTGGCCGGTCTCCTCGTTGGTGTGCACCTGGAAGGAGGGGTCCTCCTCCGCGAGACGCTGGATGGCGACACCCAGCTTCTCCTGGTCACCCTTGGACTTGGGCTCGATGGCGACCTCGATGACCGGCGCCGGGAAGTCCATGGACTCCAGGATGACCGGGTTCTTCTCGTCGCACAGCGTCTCACCGGTCGTGGTCTGCTTCAGACCCATGACGGCGATGATGTCGCCCGCGCCCACCGACTCGATCTCCTCACGCTTGTTCGCGTGCATGCGGTAGATCTTGCCGATGCGCTCCTTCTTGCCCTTGACCGAGTTCAGCACGGCGGTGCCGGACTCCAGGCGGCCGGAGTAGATCCGGACGAAGGTGAGCTTGCCCAGGTGCGGGTCGGAGGCGATCTTGAACGCCAGCGCGGCCAGCGGCTCGTCGTCCGACGGCTTGCGCTTGACGACCTCCTCCGGGTCCTTCACGCCGTGGCCCTCGATGGCCTCGACGTCCAGGGGGAGGGGAGGTAGCGCACGACGGCGTCGAGCAGGGGCTGCACGCCCTTGTTCTTGAACGCGGTGCCGCAGAACACGGGGGTGACGGTGGTGTCGCCGCCCTTGCCGGAGGCGATGGTGATACGACGGATCGCGGCGTACAGCTGCTCCTCGGTGGGCTCCTGGCCCTCCAGGTACAGCTCCATGATCTCTTCGTCGTTCTCGGCCACGGCCTCGAGCAGCTTGCCGCGGTACTCCTCGGCGGCCTCGGCGTGGGTGTCCGGGATGTCGACGACGTCGTACGCCTCGCCCAGCTTGGTGTCGGCGGACCAGACCAGGGCCTTCATGCGGACCAGGTCCACGACGCCCTTGAAGTCGGCCTCGGCGCCGATCGGCAGCTGCATGACCAGCGGCTGCGCACCCAGGCGGTCCGTGATCATGTCGACGCAGCGGTGGAACTCCGCGCCGGTGCGGTCGAGCTTGTTGACGAAGCAGATGCGCGGCACGCCGTAGCGGTCGGCCTGACGCCACACGGTCTCGGACTGCGGCTCAACACCGGCGACACCGTCGAACACCGTGACGGCACCGTCGAGGACACGCAGCGAACGCTCCACCTCTACGGTGAAGTCGACGTGCCCCGGGGTGTCGATGATGTTGATGGTGTGGTCGACGTCCTCCAGCGGCCAGTGACAGGTGGTGGCAGCAGAGGTGATCGTGATGCCACGCTCCTGCTCCTGCTCCATCCAGTCCATCGTGGCAGCACCGTCGTGGACCTCACCGATCTTGTACGAGACACCGGTGTAGTACAGGATCCGCTCGGTGGTCGTCGTCTTGCCCGCGTCGATGTGGGCCATGATGCCGATGTTGCGCACCTTGGCCAGGTCAAGCGAAGTGGTAGCCATGAGGCTCAGTCTTCTCTCGGTTCTCGATGTGGGTAGCGACTACCAGCGGTAGTGCGCGAAGGCCTTGTTGGACTCGGCCATCTTGTGCGTGTCCTCGCGCTTCTTCACAGCGGCGCCGAGGCCGTTGGAGGCGTCGAGGAGCTCGTTGAGCAGACGCTCGGTCATGGTCTTCTCGCGACGGGCGCGGGAGTAGCCCACCAGCCAGCGCAGGGCCAGCGTGTTGGCGCGACCGGGCTTGACCTCGATCGGCACCTGGTAGGTGGCGCCACCGACGCGGCGGGACTTGACCTCGAGGGTCGGCTTGATGTTCTCAAGCGCGCGCTTCAGCGTGATGACCGGGTCGTTGCCGGTCTTCTCGCGCAGGCCCTCCATGGCGCCGTAGACGATGCGCTCGGCGGTGGAGCGCTTGCCGTTCAGCAGCACCTTGTTGATGAGGGAGGTCACCAGAGGAGAGCCGTACACCGGGTCGACGTGGACCGGGCGCTTCGGGGCGGGGCCCTTACGAGGCATTCTTACTTCTCCTTCTTGGCGCCGTAGCGGCTGCGGGCCTGCTTGCGGTTCTTGACACCCTGGGTGTCGAGGGAGCCGCGGATGATCTTGTAGCGAACACCCGGCAGGTCCTTCACACGGCCGCCGCGCACGAGCACGATGGAGTGCTCCTGCAGGTTGTGTCCCTCACCCGGAATGTAGGCCGTGACCTCGATCCCGGAGGTCAGACGCACACGCGCGACCTTCCGCAGGGCCGAGTTCGGCTTCTTCGGGGTGGTCGTGAACACACGCGTGCAGACGCCGCGGCGCTGGGGCGAACCCTCGAGTGCGGGCGTCTTGTTCTTCTCGACCTTGTCCTGCCGGCCCTTGCGGACCAGCTGCTGGATCGTAGGCACTACTTCTCCGGTTTCTGTGTGCCGAGTAGTAAAGCTAACCTGGAACGTTGCCGACCCACGCGGTCGGGTGTGTCGAATGCTGCGGACTCCCGCCTAAGGGCGAGGAGGGCGCAGATTACGGTGGCCGGTTTCAGACCCGCCGTGCGGTTGAGGACACGCACGCGAGCCCGGGCACACCCCAGGCACAAGGTCTGAGCGTACCTACCTCATTGGCTGCGGTCAAAACAAATACCCCGCGCCGGACAACCCCGACACGCCCGCTCCCGCCCCTCCCGGTCAGTTCGACGCCGCCACCACCAACAGCAGGAGCAGTACCCATCCCGCGATGGAGAGCCAGCCCAGGACCAGGCCCGCGACCGCCTGGCCGTCGCCGGACTCGTGGGTGTGGCGGATCTCGCCGCGGGCGATGTGGCCGAGGATGACCGCGGGGACCGCCGTCGCCCCGAACGTGAGGAAGGTCGCGATCCCGCACACCATGGCCGCCGTGGCCTTGGAGTTCGTGGGCGCCGGAGCGGGCAGGAACGTGGCGGGGACGGCCATCGGCGCGGGGGCCTGCTGGAAGCCGGTCGGGCCCTGCGGCAGGTCGGCGACGAGCAGGCCCAGCTCCCCCACCGTGCGCGCCTGGTACGCGCGCTCCACGCGCCGCTCGTACTCCTGCTGCTGGAGCCGCCCCTCGGCGAACCCCGCGCGCAGCACGTCCACCGCGCGCTCCCGGTCGGAGTGGCCCGCCAGCATCGACGGCTGCTGACCCTGCTGTCCCGGCCACGGCGCCGGCTGCCACGACGGATTCGTCACGAGACGCACACTCCCCCACACGACGTCTGCCCTCCATGATGCGGCAAAGCGCCGCAGGGCGGCCACCCGGCACGAGACCGGGTGGCCGCCCTGCGGCGGATGACTCGCTGCGGAGAGCGAGGACTGCTGGCGGCGCCTACTGGTTGTAGGGCCCGTAGTCGTAGTCCTCCAGCGGAACGGCCTGGCCGGAGCCGGTGCCGAACGGCGAGTAGTCGATGTCGTCGTAGCCGACGGCCGAGTACATCGCGGCCTTGGCCTCCTCGGTCGGCTCGACCCGGATGTTGCGGTAGCGGGACAGGCCCGTACCGGCCGGGATGAGCTTACCGATGATGACGTTCTCCTTGAGGCCGATGAGGCTGTCGGACTTGGCGTTGATCGCCGCGTCCGTCAGGACTCGGGTCGTCTCCTGGAAGGAGGCGGCCGACAGCCAGGACTCCGTCGCCAGCGAGGCCTTGGTGATACCCATCAGCTGCGGACGGCCGGAGGCCGGGTGGCCACCCTCCGTCACGACCCGACGGTTCTCGGTCTCGAACTTGGAGCGCTCGACCAGCTCGCCGGGCAGCAGCTCGGCGTCGCCGGACTCGATGATCGTCACGCGGCGGAGCATCTGCCGGATGATGATCTCGATGTGCTTGTCGTGGATCGACACGCCCTGCGAGTTGTAGACCTTCTGGACCTCGCCGACCAGGTGGACCTGGACGGCGCGCTGGCCGAGGATGCGGAGCACGTCGTGCGGGTTGGTGGCACCCACGGTGAGCTTCTGGCCCACCTCGACGTGGTCGCCCTCGCCCACCAGCAGACGGGCGCGCTTCGAGATCGGGTAGGCCGTCTCGTCGCTGCCGTCGTCCGGGGTGACGACGATCTTCTTGGTCTTCTCGGTCTCCTCGATGCGGACACGGCCCGCGGCCTCGGAGATCGGGGCGACACCCTTCGGCGTACGGGCCTCGAAGAGCTCGACGACACGGGGCAGACCCTGGGTGATGTCGTCACCGGCCACACCACCGGTGTGGAAGGTACGCATCGTCAGCTGCGTGCCGGGCTCACCGATGGACTGGGCGGCGATGATGCCGACCGCCTCACCGATGTCGACCAGCTTGCCGGTGGCCAGGGAGCGGCCGTAGCAGAAGGCGCAGGTGCCGACCGCCGACTCACAGGTCAGGACCGAGCGGGTCTTGACCTCCTCGACGCCGTTGGCGACCAGGGCGTCGATGAGCACGTCACCCAGGTCGACGTTGGCCGGGGCGATGACCTTGCCGTCCACGACGACGTCCTCGGCCAGCATGCGGGCGTAGACGGACGTCTCGACGTTGTCCGTCTTGCGCAGCACGCCGTCGGCGCCGCGGTCCGCGATGCGCAGCTTGAGGCCGCGCTCGGTGCCGCAGTCCTCCTCGCGAATGATGACGTCCTGGGAGACGTCGACCAGACGACGGGTGAGGTAACCGGAGTCGGCGGTACGCAGAGCGGTGTCCGCCAGACCCTTACGGGCACCGTGCGTGGAGATGAAGTACTCCAGTACGGACAGACCCTCGCGGAAGGACGCCTTGATCGGACGCGGGATGGTCTCGTTCTTCGCGTTCGACACCAGACCGCGCATACCGGCGATCTGCCGCATCTGCATCATGTTTCCTCGGGCACCCGAGTCAACCATCATGAAGATGGGGTTGGTCTTGGGGAAGTTCGCGTTCATCGCCTCGGCGACCTCGTTGGTCGCCTTGGTCCAGATCGCGATGAGCTCCTGCGTGCGCTCTTCCTTGGTGATCAGACCGCGCTCGTACTGCTTCTGGACCTTCTCGTCCTGCGCCTCGTAGCCCGCGACGATCTCCTTCTTCGCCTCGGGGACGACGACGTCGGAGATGGCCACGGTGACGCCGGAGCGGGTCGCCCAGTAGAAGCCCGCCGCCTTCAGGTTGTCGAGCGTCGCCGCCACGATGACCTTGGGGTAGCGCTCGGCGAGGTCGTTGACGATCTCGGAGAGCTGCTTCTTGCCGACCTCGTAGTCGACGAACGGGTAGTCCTCGGGCAGCAGCTCGTTGAAGAGCGCGCGGCCCAGGGTCGTCCGAAGGCGGAAGCTGTCGCCCTGCTGGTACTCCTGCTCGCCCTCCTCGGCGGCCGGAGGCGTCCAGCCGCGCGGCGGGATGGTGCCCACCGGGAAGCGGATGTCGACCTTCGCCTGGAGCGACAGCTCGCCCGCGTCGAACGCCATGATCGCCTCGGCGGTGGAGCCGAAGGAGCGGTCCTCGCCCTTGACCCCGCGGCCCTCGCCGTCGGTGGTGAGGAAGAACAGACCCAGGACCATGTCCTGCGTCGGCATCGTCACCGGACGGCCGTCGGCGGGCTTGAGGATGTTGTTCGAGGACAGCATCAGGATGCGGGCCTCGGCCTGCGCCTCCGCGGACAGCGGCAGGTGCACGGCCATCTGGTCACCGTCGAAGTCCGCGTTGAAGGCGGTGCAGACGAGCGGGTGGATCTGGATGGCCTTGCCCTCGACCAGCTGCGGCTCGAAGGCCTGGATGCCGAGGCGGTGCAGCGTCGGCGCACGGTTCAGCAGGACCGGGTGCTCGGCGATGACCTCTTCGAGGACGTCGTACACGACCGTGCGGCCGCGCTCGACCATGCGCTTGGCCGACTTGATGTTCTGCGCGTGGTTCAGGTCGACCAGGCGCTTCATCACGAACGGCTTGAACAGCTCCAGGGCCATGGCCTTGGGCAGACCGCACTGGTGCAGCTTCAGCTGCGGGCCGACGACGATCACGGAACGCGCCGAGTAGTCGACTCGCTTGCCGAGCAGGTTCTGGCGGAAGCGGCCCTGCTTGCCCTTGAGCATGTCGGACAGCGACTTCAGCGGTCGGTTGCCGGGGCCCGTGACCGGGCGGCCGCGGCGGCCGTTGTCGAAGAGCGCGTCCACGGCCTCCTGGAGCATGCGCTTCTCGTTGTTCACGATGATCTCGGGCGCGCCGAGGTCGAGAAGCCGCTTCAGGCGGTTGTTGCGGTTGATGACGCGGCGGTACAGGTCGTTCAGGTCGGAGGTCGCGAAGCGGCCACCGTCGAGCTGCACCATCGGACGCAGGTCCGGCGGGATGACCGGGACGCAGTCCAGGACCATGCCCTTGGGGCTGTTGGACGTCTGCAGGAAGGCAGACACGACCTTCAGCCGCTTCAGCGCACGGGTCTTCTTCTGGCCCTTGCCGGTGCGGATGATCTCGCGGAGGCGCTCGGCCTCCTCGTCGAGGTCGAAGGACTCCAGGCGCTTCTGGAGCGCCGCGGCGCCCATGGAGCCGTCGAAGTAGGTGCCGAAGCGGTCGCGCAGCTCGCGGTAGAGCAGCTCGTCGCCCTCGAGGTCCTGGACCTTGAGGTTCTTGAAGCGGTTCCACACCTCGTCGAGGCGGTCGATCTCGCGCTGGGCGCGGTCGCGGAGCTGCTTCATCTCGCGCTCGGCGCCCTCGCGCACCTTGCGGCGCACGTCGGCCTTGGCGCCCTCGGCCTCCAGCTCGGCCAGGTCGGTCTCGAGCTTCTTGGCGCGGGCCTCGAGGTCGGCGTCGCGGCGGTTCTCGATCTGCTGGCGCTCCACGGAGACGTGCGCCTCCAGGGAGGGCAGGTCGCGGGTGCGGCGCTCCTCGTCCACGAACGTGATCATGTACGCGGCGAAGTAGATGACCTTCTCGAGGTCCTTCGGCGCGAGGTCGAGCAGGTAGCCGAGGCGCGACGGGACGCCCTTGAAGTACCAGATGTGCGTGACGGGCGCGGCCAGCTCGATGTGGCCCATCCGCTCACGGCGCACCTTGGCGCGCGTGACCTCGACGCCACAGCGCTCACAGATGATGCCCTTGAAGCGGACGCGCTTGTACTTGCCGCAGTAGCACTCCCAGTCCCGGGTCGGACCGAAGATCTTCTCGCAGAAGAGACCGTCCTTTTCCGGCTTGAGGGTGCGGTAGTTGATGGTTTCGGGCTTCTTGACCTCGCCGTGGCTCCACTGACGGATGTCGTCAGCGGTGGCCAGGCCGATCCGGAGCTCGTCGAAGAAGTTGACGTCGAGCACTATGCGTCAATCCCTCTCAGGGTCGTGTCTCAATCATGGTCTGTACGGGTCCGGGGCCCGCAACCCCAGGCGAGCCTGGGGTCGCGGGGGACCCGTCAGACCTCTTCGACGCTGCTCGGCTCGCGCCGGGACAGGTCGATGCCGAGCTCCTCCGCGGCGCGGAAGACGTCCTCGTCCGTGTCGCGCATCTCGATGGACATGCCGTCCGAGGACAGCACCTCCACATTGAGGCACAGCGACTGCATTTCCTTGATGAGCACCTTGAAGGACTCAGGAATGCCGGGCTCGGGGATGTTCTCGCCCTTGACGATGGCCTCGTAGACCTTCACGCGGCCGGTGACGTCGTCGGACTTGATGGTCAGCAGCTCCTGGAGGGCGTACGCGGCGCCGTAGGCCTCGAGGGCCCACACCTCCATCTCACCGAAGCGCTGACCACCGAACTGGGCCTTACCACCCAGCGGCTGCTGGGTGATCATCGAGTACGGACCGGTCGAGCGGGCGTGCAGCTTGTCGTCGACCAGGTGGTGCAGCTTGAGGATGTACATGTACCCGACCGAGATCGGGTCCGGGAACGGCTCGCCGGAGCGGCCGTCGAACAGCCGGGCCTTGCCGGACGGCAGGACCATGCGGTCGCCGTCGCGGTTCGGGCGGGTGTTCTCCAGCAGACCCGCCAGCTCGTCCTCGCGGGCGCCGTCGAAGACCGGGGTCGCGACGTTCGTCCGCGGGGCGACGTCGTCGGCGCCGATCGCCTGGAGGCGCTTGGCCCACTCGTCGCCGAGGCCGGAGACGTCCCAGCCCTGGCTGGCGAGCCAGCCGAGGTGGATCTCCAGGACCTGTCCCGGGTTCATTCGGGACGGGACGCCCAGCGGGTTGAGGATGATGTCGACCGGGGTGCCGTCCTCCAGGAACGGCATGTCCTCGATCGGCAGGATCTTGGAGATGACACCCTTGTTGCCGTGGCGTCCGGCGAGCTTGTCACCGTCGGTGATCTTGCGCTTCTGCGCCACGTAGACGCGGACGAGCTGGTTGACGCCCGGGGCAGCTCGTCGCCCTCCTCGCGGTCGAAGACGCGTACGCCGATGACCTTGCCGGTCTCGCCGTGCGGCACCTTCAGGGAGGTGTCGCGGACCTCGCGGGCCTTCTCACCGAAGATCGCGCGGAGCAGGCGCTCCTCCGGCGTCAGCTCGGTCTCGCCCTTCGGGGTGACCTTGCCGACGAGGATGTCACCGGCGATGACCTCGGCGCCGATGCGGATGATGCCGCGCTCGTCGAGGTCGGCGAGGACCTCCTCGGAGACGTTCGGGATGTCCCGGGTGATCTCCTCGGGGCCGAGCTTGGTGTCACGGGCGTCGACCTCGTGCTCCTCGATGTGGATCGAGGAGAGGACGTCGTCCTGCACGAGGCGCTGCGACAGGATGATCGCGTCCTCGTAGTTGTGGCCCTCCCACGGCATGAAGGCCACGAGCAGGTTCTTGCCCAGGGCCATCTCGCCTTCCTGGGTGGCCGGGCCGTCGGCGAGGACCTGGCCCTCGATGACGCGCTGGCCCTCCTCGACGACGACCTTCTGGTTGACCGAGGTGCCCTGGTTGGAGCGGGAGAACTTGGCGACGCGGTACGTGGTGTACGTGCCGTCGTCGTTGGTGACGGTGATGTAGTCCGCGGAGACCTCCTGGACCACACCGGCCTTCTCGGCCTTGATGACGTCACCGGCGTCGACGGCGCAGCGGTACTCCATGCCCGTACCGACGAGGGGGGCCTCGGCGGTGATCAGCGGCACGGCCTGGCGCATCATGTTCGCGCCCATGAGCGCGCGGTTGGCGTCGTCGTGCTCGAGGAAGGGGATCATGGCGGTCGCGACCGACACCATCTGGCGCGGGGAGACGTCCATGTAGTCCACGTCGTCGGGCGCGACGTAGTCGACCTCGCCGCCGCGGCGGCGGACCAGGACGCGGTTCTCGGCGAAGCGGAGCTCGTCCGTCAGCGGCGCGTTGGCCTGGGCGATGACGAATCGGTCCTCTTCGTCGGCCGTCAGGTAGTCGACCTCGTCGGTGACCTGGCCGTCGACGACCTTGCGGTACGGCGTCTCGACGAACCCGAACGCGTTGACGCGGCCGTACGAGGCGAGCGAACCGATCAGACCGATGTTCGGGCCTTCGGGCGTCTCGATCGGGCACATGCGGCCGTAGTGCGACGGGTGCACGTCGCGGACCTCGAAGCCCGCCCGCTCACGGGAGAGACCACCCGGGCCGAGCGCGGACAGACGCCGCTTGTGCGTCAGGCCGGACAGCGGGTTGTTCTGGTCCATGAACTGGGACAGCTGGCTGGTGCCGAAGAACTCCTTGATGGAGGCGACGACCGGCCGGATGTTGATCAGGGTCTGCGGCGTGATCGCCTCGACGTCCTGGGTGGTCATGCGCTCGCGCACGACGCGCTCCATACGGGCGAGACCCGTGCGGACCTGGTTCTGGATCAGCTCGCCGACGTTGCGCAGGCGGCGGTTGCCGAAGTGGTCGATGTCGTCGGTCTCGACGACGATCTGGCTGCCGTTGTCCCCGACGGTCTCGGTCTCACCGGCGTGCAGCTTCACCAGGTACTTGATCGTCGAGATGATGTCCTCGACGGTCAGGATCCCGGCGTCCAGCGGGGCGTCGGCGCCCAGCTTCTTGTTGACCTTGTAGCGGCCGACCTTCGCGAGGTCGTAGCGCTTCGGGTTGAAGTAGAGGTTCTCGAGCAGCGTCTGCGCGGCCTCGCGCGTGGGCGGCTCGCCCGGGCGCAGCTTGCGGTAGATGTCGAGCAGCGCGTCGTCCTGGCCCTGGGTGTGGTCCTTCTCCAGGGTGGCGCGCATCGACTCGTACTCGCCGAACTCCTCCAGGATCTGCTCGGTGGTCCAGCCGAGCGCCTTCAGGAGGACGGTGACGGACTGCTTGCGCTTGCGGTCGATGCGGACGCCGACCATGTCGCGCTTGTCGATCTCCATCTCCAGCCAGGCACCCCGGGAGGGGATGATCTTGGCGGAGAAGATGTCCTTGTCGGACGTCTTGTCGATGGAGGAGTCGAAGTAGACGCCGGGGGAACGGACGAGCTGCGAGACCACGACACGCTCGGTGCCGTTGATCACGAAGGTGCCCTTGTTGGTCATGAGCGGGAAGTCGCCCATGAAGACCGTCTGGGACTTGATCTCGCCGGTCTCGTTGTTCGTGAACTCGGCGGTGACGAAGAGCGGCGCGGCGTAGGTGAAGTCGCGCTCCTTGCACTCGTCGATCGAGTTCTTGGGAGGCTCGAAGCGGTGGTCGCGGAAGGTCAGCGACATCGACCCGGAGAAGTCCTCGATCGGGGAGATCTCCTCGAAGATCTCCTCCAGACCGGACTTGGTGGGGACGTCCTGTCCGGACTCCAGAGCCGCCTCGACACGAGCCTTCCACGCGTCGTTGCCGAGCAGCCAGTCAAAGCTCTCGGTTTGCAACGCGAGAAGGTTCGGAACCTCAAGGGGCTCCTTGATCTTTGCAAAGGAGATGCGCAGCGGGGCGGTGCTGGCGCCGTTGTTCGTATTCGCGGTCGAGGCAGTGCGCGAGGCGGCCAAGAGGGGGTCCTTCCGAGGGCTCGGACTCACTACGCGCGTACCGGTCCCCAGCTGGACACAGCGACAGTCGTTTCCCGGATCGGCCGGAGAAGGCCAGGTCAGGGCCGGTTCAATCCACGGTGCTCAAGCGAGGGCATGCCCCTGGTGACGGGCAGGAGGCAGCTAACAGGCAGCGCAAAGGGTCAGTGTAGCCACCTGGCCCACTGATGTCCAGTGCGGGTTTTGGGAGACCCTCGTTGTTCTCAACACCTGCGGCAAGCCACGTCCTCAGCGCACATCGATACTGCCCTCTTCGCCGCCAATCCATGCCTCGGATTCGGATCGGCTGCCGTTCCTTGTGACGACGCGTCCTGAGAATTGCGCGCTGCGTGCGGTTCGTCAAGGCCCCCCTGCCCTGAGGGGCACCGGCCGCGGAGCCGTCCGGGCCGCTCGGGGGCACAACGAAGATCACCATACTCGCCGGTGCCGCCAGTGCAAGGCAGCCGTCACGAACATGCCGAAGGGCGACCACCCAGTTGGGTGATCGCCCTTCGGTACGTGCGCGTTACAGCGCGGGAGCCGTGCGGTCCTCAGGGGGCCGCGGGCTCAGGGAGTCGCGTGGACGACCCGTGAGGTCTTACTTGACCTCGACGGAGGCGCCGGCGCCCTCGAGGGCCTCCTTGGCCTTGTCCGCGGCGTCCTTGGCGACCTTCTCGAGGACCGGCTTCGGGGTGCCGTCGACGAGGTCCTTGGCCTCCTTCAGACCCAGGGAGGTCAGCTCACGCACGACCTTGATGACCTGGATCTTCTTGTCGCCGGCGCCGGTGAGGATGACGTCGAACTCGTCCTTCTCCTCGGCGGCCTCGGCGGCGGCGCCGCCAGCGGCACCACCGGCGACGACGACCGGCGCGGCAGCGGCGGCGGTGACGTCGAACTTCTCCTCGAAGGCGGAGACGAACTCGGAGAGCTCGATGAGGGTCATGCCTTCGAACTGCTCGAGCAGCTCGTCCTTGGTGAGCTTCGCCATGATGGCGGTCCTTCCACTCAATCGGCAGGTGCCGGATGTACTGGTGTGGCGGGCGTGCGCCTTGCGGCGTTACTGCGTTGACGTCTGGCCCGCTGTGACCGTCGCCTCAGGCAGCGGCGGTCAATGTGCGAGCCGAGTTACTCGGCACCGCCCTGCTCGGCCTGCTTGGCGCGCAGCGCGTCCACGGTGCGGACGAGCTTCGACGGCAGCGCCTGGAAGACGGAGGCAGCCTGGGACTGCTTCGCCTTGAAGGCACCGGCCAGCTTGCTGAGCAGAACCTCGCGGGACTCAAGGTCCGCAAGCTTCTTGATGTCGTCCGCGGACATCGCCTTGCCGTCAAGGACGCCGCCCTTGATGACGAGGGCGGGGTTGTCCTTGGCGAAGTCACGCAGACCCTTCGCCGCCTCGACCGGGTCACCGGTCACGAAGGCGACAGCCGTCGAGCCCTTGAGGTGCTCGTCGAGCTGAATCCCGGCCTCGTTGGCCGCGATCTTGGTCAGCGTGTTCTTCACCACACGGTACTGAGCGTTGTCGCCGAGAGAACGGCGGAGCTGCTTGAGCTGCGCCACGCTCAGTCCGGTGTAGGAAGTCACAACAGCAGCGTTGGAGTCGCGCAGCTTCTGCGTGATCTCCTCGACGGCTGCGACCTTGTCGGACGTCGCCATGAGCCTCGGCCTCCTTCCGGGGTGATGATCCTCGACTGACCTGTCGATCAGCCGCGCGTCGCCGGACCGCCTGCATCAGGCACACGAGGAAGGGGCTCTGCAAAACGAAACGCCCCGGCGCAGGCGCACGGGGCGTGAGCTCGACCGGGCACGACCATGCCCAGGAGCACTTCCACAGTCACCTGCGCGGGTCGTCCGCAGTTCAAGCGGATCCTTCGGCCGCCGCGCCCTCTTGCGAGCACACGACAACGACCAGCGGTCTTTGGCTTCTGTGGAAGGCTACGCGAAGCAGTCGGCGTCAAGCAAATCGGGTCAGCGGGTGCCGCCCGCGTCCTTCATCATCCCGGCGAGGTCCATGACCTCCTTCTTCGGCGGCGCCGTGACCGTCACCGGCTTGTTCACGTCGAAGAACGTGATCGTCATGTCGAGCTTGCCCTTGTCGGCCTTGCCCTGGGTGCGGAAGCGCTTGGTGTGCTGGTCGCCGTCGATCCAGATGTCCATGGAGAGCTTGTCGAGGCCCATGCCCTCGTACTTCTCGATGTTCTTCTCCTGGCGCTCGCGGGTCTTGGCGTCCTTCTCCTTCAGCTCCGCGCGCATCTGGTCCAGCGTGACCGTGCCCCGGTAGTGGGTGGTCTCGACGCCCTCGATCGTCTCCTCGCCGACCTTCTCCACGTCGTCGGCGCCGCTGAGCAGGGCGGACTCGGCGGCCGGGTTCTGCTCGGCCGTGCCGGTGGCGGAGGTGGGGGCGGGCTTGTTGGGCGCGCCCTTGCCGAGGGTCTTGGCGTCGAACTTGATCCAGCTCTTGCCGTCGGCCTCGGGGCTGGGCTTGCCGCCGCCGAGGTAGAGGCCGCCGTCGACCAGGCGCATCTCGACCTTGTCGGGGCCCTGCTTGGGGGCGCTCAGCTTCATGCGCATCGCGAGCGGCTCGACGTTCATCGACGCCTCGCCCTGGAAGGCGCCGTCCTCGGGCGCCTGGCCCTTCATGCGGAAGCTGAAGGACTTCAGCTCCTCGCTGTTCCGGGCGGCCTTCTTGACGGCCGCGGCGGGCGACAGGTCGTCCCCGGCCTTGTCGCCCTTCCCGCCCTTCTCCGAGCCGCAGGCCACCGCGCCGCCGGCCAGCAAGGCGGCCGCCAGCGCGGCGGTCACGACTCTGCGACGCCCGGTACGTACGGAAATGCTCAAGACCCCACCCCTAAAGGAACATTTGATCCACGTCCTGTGGTGGGGCGAGATTACCCGACCGTACGAGCGGGTCTCCTCCCGGATGTCGCCGCGGTCAGGTCGTGGGCGGTCAGGTCGTGGGCTGCTTGTTCATCAGCTCCTTGACGTCCGTGGTGTCGTCGGCGGGGGGCTCCTCCGCCGAGACCTCGGTGCCGTAGTCGCTGTAGTAGGCGGTGGCCGAGAGTTCGCCGGTGTTCATCTGGCCCTTCTCGACCTTCTTGACCAGCAGGTTCTCGTCGTTGACCCAGATGTCGATGGTCTCGGTGGTGATCCCGGCCTGTTCGAGCTGGGTCTTCATCTCCTTGAGCTGGGTCTCGCTGAGGCCGGAGGACCGCTCGGCGAGTTCGGCGACGTCGACCGTGCCCGAGTAGCGCGTGGTGTTCACGCCCCGGACCTTCTCCTCGCCGACCTTCTTCACGTCGCCGGAGGCGAGCAGCATCTTCACCGACTGGTGCGGCGTGCTGTTCTGCATCGCGTCCTTCATGTACGCGCCCGAGGCACCGCCGACCTGCTCCAGGAACGCGTACGGGTACTTCACCCAGTGCTTGCCGCCCGCCTGGGCCGCGAACTGCTCGCCCATCTTGGCGTAGTAGGCGTCGGGCAGGTACCGGGCCTCCATGCTGGTGCTGCCGGTCTGGCGCATCGTCTCGGCCATCTGGCCGCCGGTGTACGTGATGGTCATGGTGCCCTTGAGGCCGTCGGACCAGCCGAGGACCCCCTTGGCGTTCATGGACAGCTTGGAGCCCATGGTGGTCTGCGACTCGACCTTGGCGGAGTCGGCCTTGTCGGTGGTGCTCTCGATGGTGCGCAGGGCCGCGATCGGGCTGACGCTGAGGCCGCCCTTGTCCTTGGCCTTGACCGACGAGCCCTTGGAGTCGTCCGAGCCGTCGGAGGAGCCGCAGGCGGTCACCGAAGTCAGAGCCGCCGCGGCCGCGATCGCCAGTGCCACGCGGCGCGCTGTCGTGCCGTTCATGTCGTCCCACCCCTTGCGTCCATGGAGGACCAGCACGCTAGCGCGGGCCGCCCCCTCGTGTCTCGTACATGGTCGAAATCACGTTCCGGGAAAGCTCGTTCCCCGAGCATCTACCCGAACAACGGGACGGGTCCCGCACCACGGATGGTTGCGGGACCCGTCGGATACGCGCCAGACGCGCGGCCGGTGTCAGTGTCAGACGGCGGCCGGGTCCTCCTCGACGAGGAGGTTGCGGGTGCGGTTGGGGTCGACCGGAATGCCGGGGCCCATCGTGGTGGTGATGGCGGCCTTCTTGATGTAGCGGCCCTTGGCGGCGGACGGCTTCAGACGGAGGATCTCCTCCAGGGCCGCGCCGTAGTTCTCCACCAGCTTGGTGTCGTCGAAGGACGCCTTGCCGATGATGAAGTGCAGGTTCGCGTGCTTGTCGACACGGAACTCGATCTTGCCGCCCTTGATGTCGTTGACGGCCTTGGCGACGTCGGGGGTCACGGTGCCGGTCTTCGGGTTCGGCATCAGACCACGCGGACCGAGCACGCGGCCGAGGCGGCCGACCTTGCCCATGAGGTCCGGCGTGGCGACGACGGCGTCGAAGTCCAGGCGGCCCTTGGAGACCTCGTCGATCAGCTCGTCGGCGCCGACGATGTCGGCGCCAGCGGCCTCCGCGGCCGCAGCACGGTCACCGGTCGCGAAGACCAGGACCCGGGCGGTCTTACCGGTGCCGTGCGGGAGGTTCACGGTGCCACGCACCATCTGGTCGGCCTTGCGCGGGTCGACACCCAGGCGGAAGGCGACCTCGACGGTGCCGTCGAACTTGGTCGCGGAGGTCTCCTTGGCGAGACGGACGGCCTCGAGCGGGGCGTACAGCTTGTCCCGGTCGATCTTGGCGTCCGCAGCGCGGAGAGTCTTGCTGCGCTTCACTTCTACTCCTGAGGTTCAGGTATGGAGTTCGTGGTCCGGGCCAGCGCTGGCCCTGCCACTTGAGGTCACGGTGCCGGTCGTGCGGCGCCGTCACGCGAGGGCTGGGGTCAGCCCTCGACCGTGATGCCCATGGAGCGGGCGGTGCCAGCGATGATCTTCGACGCGGCGTCGAGGTCGTTGGCGTTGAGGTCGGGCATCTTGGTGGTGGCGATCTCGCGGACCTGCGCCTCGGTGATCTTGGCGACCTTGGTCTTGTGCGGCTCGCCGGAGCCCTTCTCCACGCCCGCGGCCTTGAGGATCATCTTCGCGGCCGGCGGGGTCTTGGTGATGAAGGTGAAGGAACGGTCCTCGTAGACCGTGATCTCCACCGGGATGACCCAGCCGCGCTGCGACTCGGTCGCGGCGTTGTAGGCCTTGCAGAACTCCATGATGTTCACGCCGTGCTGACCCAGCGCGGGGCCGACGGGCGGGGCCGGGTTGGCGGCACCGGCCTGGATCTGGAGCTTGATCAGCCCCGTGACCTTCTTCTTCTTGGGAGGCATTGCTCTCTCCGGGTCCTAGTGAGAGTGTTGAGCCCCATCCCGTACAAGATCGTCGGGCGGTCCTGGGCAGGAGCGTCCGGATCATTCGGATGGAGGCATACCGCCCTACGATAACGGGTAACGCGGCGGGGCCCAAACCGGTATTCCGGCAGGCCCCACCGCACCGGGCCGCCCGGCCGCGCGCTCAGCGGCACCTCAGCAGGCACTCAGCGGCGTTCAGCGGCCCTCGGGGGTGCTCAGCAGCGCTTGGAGGTCTTGGCCTGGCCCGGCAGCGCGTCGCCGGGCGCGCGCAGCATCCCGATCGCCGAGGTGCACTCGTCGGCGGTGTCCGCGGGGTAGGACCAGAACTCGGCGCTGTTCGTCTGGCTCCACCAGTCCTGACCGACGATCTCGTCGCGGGAGTAGCTGTAGACGCCGGTGGAGACGTCGTAGTCCTTGACCTTGTCGCGGAAGCTCTTCCACACCCACACGTAGCCGTAGTTCTCCTTGCACGAGGGCGAGTAGAACTGCTTGACGGACGCCGCGTGGGCGCCGCCCCGGTCGATGTAGGCGGTGGTCCCGATCTGGTAGGCGTCGGCACAGACCCCCGCGGCCCGTGCCCGGGTGCTGTTCGGGTTGCCGTCCGGTGAGGGCGCGGTCGACTGGGTCTTCCGCGCGTCGGGGGCGGGGGCGGGGCCGGTGCCCGCGAGGGCGGATCCGGCGCCGAGCAGGACGAAGGCGCAGGCGGAGGCGGCTATCGCGGTCTTACGAGCTCTCATGAGGTGTCCCCTTGCTCGTGGTGGATGAGCCCGCCCGGCCATACCTCCGCAGGGCACCACAGAGCACCACAAATCGCCGCGCCGAGGCCGCAGGGGCCCCTTGGTGCGGAGTGGCGTGAAGTGGAGTGGAGTGGAGCGCGGAGGGAAGGCCGGGAGGTTTCCGTCTACCAGGTCAGACAGCCCGGGGTGCCCGATGGTTGTGGTGTCGGACACATTTACCCGGACACAGCTGTGCCGCCTATGTCGGCGGGCGCACGACAGAGCCCCTGACCAGCGGTTTCCCGCTGGTCAGGGGCTCTGTCGCAAGCTGGCTAGTTCTTCTGGATCTGGTCGAAGCTCAGCTCGACCGGGGTCTCGCGGCCGAAGATCTCGACGAGGCCCTTGACCTTCTTCGAGTCGGCGTTGATCTCGTTGATCGTGGCCTGGAGCGTGGCGAACGGGCCGTCGGTGACGGTGACCGAGTCGCCGACCTCGAAGTCCAGGACCTGGACCTCGACCTTGCGCTGCGGGGCGGGCTTGCCCTCGGCCTCGGCGGCCTCGCGGGCGGCCTTCTCCTCGGCCTCCGGGGCGAGCATCTTGACGATCTCGTCCAGGGTCAGCGGGTACGGGTCGTAGGCGTTGCCGACGAAGCCGGTGACGCCCGGGGTGTTGCGGACGACGCCCCAGGACTCGTTGGTCAGGTCCATACGCACCAGGACGTAGCCGGGGAGCTTGTTCTGGCGGATGGTCTTGCGGTCGCCGTTCTTGATCTGGACGACCTCTTCCTGGGGCACCTCGGCCTGGAAGATGTAGTCCTCGACGTTCAGCGAGACGGCGCGCTGCTCCAGGTTGGTCTTCACGCGGTTCTCGTAACCGGCGTACGTGTGGATCACGTACCACTCGCCGGGCAGGCCGCGGAGTTCCTCGCGCAGGGCGGCGATGGGGTCGACGGGCTCGGCGGGCTCCTCGTCGTCCGCGGACTCGTCGGACTCCTCAGCGGCGGCCTCGGCCTCTTCGGTGCCGGAGGCGTCCTCGTCGTCGGAGGCGTCCTCGTCGTCCGCGGCGGCCTCGGCGTCGTCGGACTCCTCGTGCAGCGCCGCCTCCTCGGCGGGCTCGCCCGCGACGGCGTCGGCAGCCTCGGCCTCGTCCGGGTCCACGGCGTCCGCAGCCTCGACGATGTCGATCTGGTCCTCCACGGACTCCGCCGACTCGATGGCGTCGTCGTTCAGGTTCGGGTCAGACACGGTGGCTGCTTCTTCCTGGCTACTTAGGGGTGGAACACGCGAAAGGGGCGCCGGTCCCGGCGCCCTTCGCTTGCGGATCAGCCGAAGACGTACTTGACGAGGTGGCTGAACCCATAGTCAATCACGGTCACGAGGCCGATCATGATGACGACGAAGACGATCACGACGGTGGTGTACGTCGTGAGCTGGCTGCGGGTGGGCCAGACAACCTTGCGGAGCTCGGCGACGATCTGCCGGTAGAACAGCGCGAGACGGCCGAAGGGGCCCTTCTTGCCGCGCTTGCCGCCCTTGCGGGCCTTCTTCTTGGACTCCGGCGCCTCGTCCTGGGCATCAGGCATGTCGATGGAGCCCACGGCGTCCGTCACTCGTCCTCACCTGATTTCCGGGTCGTGGCCGTGCCGCGCCCGGTTGAGCCGCACGGCGGTGCATTGCAGTACGTACATGCGCACACATCCTGGCGAAGGTGTGTGTAGCAGGGCCGGAGGGACTTGAACCCCCAACCGCTGGTTTTGGAGACCAGTGCTCTACCAATTGAGCTACGACCCTTTGGATTCCCCCAACCTACAGCATCCGACCAGGTGCACCGAGTGCGGTTGGAAGGTGCGGCCGGTGAGGGCCAACGACCAGAGAGTGTACGTGCTCAGCGGCGCCCCGTCGAACGACAACGGGCTCGTGGGCCGATCCAGTCGCGCGGGAAACGCGCGGGAAGGCCGGTCGGGGCACGGAACAAGCACGGATCAAGCACGGATCAAACGCGGATCAAGGCACGTGGGAAAGCCGATCAAGGCGCGGGAGAAGGCCGATCCGGTCACAGGGGAGAACAGGGGAATCCTGTGTGCCCGGGCCGAACCGGTTCTGGAACGATGGGGGCATGAGCGCTGTCACTCCTCCCACCGAGCGCCGGGTCTCCGCCCGCATCGGCGCGATCTCCGAGTCCGCGACCCTCGCCGTCGACGCCAAGGCCAAGGCCCTCAAGGCCGCCGGGCGCCCGGTGATCGGTTTCGGCGCGGGCGAGCCGGACTTCCCGACGCCGGACTACATCGTCGAGGCGGCCGTCGAGGCCTGCAAGAACCCCAAGTACCACCGGTACACGCCCGCGGGCGGCCTGCCCGAGCTGAAGGCCGCGATCGCCGCGAAGACGCTGCGTGACTCGGGGTACGAGCCCGAGGCCGCCGAGATCCTGGTGACCAACGGCGGCAAGCAGGCCATCTACGAGGCGTTCGCCGCGATCCTCGACCCGGGCGACGAGGTCATCGTGCCCGCGCCGTACTGGACGACGTACCCGGAGTCGATCCGCCTCGCGGGCGGCGTGCCGGTCGAGGTCGTCGCCGACGAGACCACCGGCTACCGCGTCTCCGTGGAGCAGCTGGAGGCCGCGCGCACGGAGCGGACGAAGGTCGTGCTCTTCGTGTCGCCGTCGAACCCGACGGGCGCGGTCTACAGCCGCGCCGACGCGGAGGCCATCGGCCGCTGGGCGCACGAGCACGGCCTGTGGGTGCTGACGGACGAGATCTACGAGCACCTGGTCTACGGGGACGCGGAGTTCACGTCCCTGCCCGCGCTCCTGCCGGAGCTGCGCGACAAGTGCGTCGTGGTGAACGGCGTCGCGAAGACGTACGCGATGACCGGCTGGCGCGTGGGGTGGATCATCGGCCCGAAGGACGTGGTGAAGGCCGCGACGAACCTCCAGTCGCACGCCACGTCCAACGTCTCCAACGTGGCGCAGGCCGCCGCCATCGCCGCCGTCTCCGGTGACCTGACGGCCGTGGAGAAGATGCGCGAGGCCTTCGACCGGCGCCGCAGGACGATCGTGCGGATGCTCAACGAGATCGACGGCGTGGTCTGCCCGGAGCCGGAGGGCGCGTTCTACGCCTACCCGTCGGTGAAGGCCCTGATCGGCAAGGAGATCCGCGGCAAGCGCCCGCGGAACAGCGTCGAGCTGGCCGCGCTGATCCTGGACGAGGTCGAGGTCGCGGTCGTCCCGGGCGAGGCCTTCGGCACGCCGGGGTACCTGCGGCTTTCGTACGCCCTGGGGGACGAGGACCTCGTCGAGGGCGTCTCGCGCATCCAGAAGCTGCTGGCCGAGGCGCGGGACTGACGTCCGCGGAAGCGGGCCGGGCAGTGCACCATGTGGTGCGCTGCCCGGCCCGCTTCTTTGTTCAGGCGCATCCCCCGTGGGAAGAAGCCGCTACCGGGAGGCGGGGCGCGTACGGCAAGATCCTGGAATGGAGCGCGTACGTGACGTAAGAGAACTGCCCAAGGCCCATCTGCACCTGCACTTCACCGGGTCGATGCGCCCCTCGACACTCCTTGAGCTGGCCGACAAGTACGGCGTGCACCTGCCGGAGGCGCTGACCGGCGGGAAGCCGCCTAAGCTGCGCGCCACGGACGAGCGGGGCTGGTTCCGCTTCCAGCGGCTCTACGACATCGCGCGCTCGTGCCTGCGGGAGCCCGACGACATCCGGCGCCTGGTGCGGGAGGCGGCCGAGGAGGACCTTCGGGACGGCTCGGGGTGGCTGGAGATCCAGGTCGACCCGACGTCGTACGCGCCCCGGCTCGGCGGGCTGATCCCCGCCCTGGAGATCATCCTGGACGCCGTCGACAGCGCCTCGCGCGAGACCGGCCTGGGGATGCGCGTCCTGGTCGCCGCGAACCGGATGAAGCACCCGCTGGACGCCCGTACGCTCGCGCGCCTCGCGGTGCGGTACGCGGACCGGGGCATCGTCGGCTTCGGGCTCTCCAACGACGAACGGCGGGGCATGGCGCGGGACTTCGACCGGGCCTTCCACATCGCGCGCGAGGGCGGGCTGCTCGCGGCGCCGCACGGCGGGGAGCTGACCGGGCCCGCGTCGGTGCGGGACTGCCTGGACGACCTGCACGCGCGGCGCATCGGGCACGGGGTGCGGGCGGCCGAGGACCCGAGGCTGCTCAGGCGGCTCGCGGAGCGCGGCGTGACCTGCGAGGTGTGCCCGGCGTCGAACGTCGCGCTCGGCGTCTACGACAAGCCGGGGGACGTGCCGCTGCGGACGCTGTACGAGGCCGGGGTGCCGATGGCGCTCGGGGCCGACGACCCGCTGCTCTTCGGCTCGCGGCTGGCCGCGCAGTACGAGATCGCGCGGGAGCACCACGGCTTCACGGACGCCGAACTGGCCGAGCTGGCGCGGCAGTCGGTGCGGGGTTCGGCGGCCCCGGCGGCCGTGCGGGAGGAGTTGCTGTCCGGAGTGGACGCGTGGCTGGCCGGGTGATGCCGCCGGTGCCGCGGGGCCGCTAGCCGATGCCGCCGAGCAGGGTGCGGGCGAGGCCCGCGGCGAAGGCGTCGAGGGGCTGCGGGGGCTCGCCGGTGGCGGTCATGTCGTAGGCGAAGGCGCGCTGGGCGCAGGCGCCCAGGAGCAGCGAGGCGGCCGCGTAGGTGTCGGCGTCGGGGCGGACGCGGCCCGCGCGCTGTTCGGCGCGCAGATAGCCGTCCAGGCCCTCCAGGGGCAGGTGCGGGCCGGTGCCGAGGGCGCGCATGGCGTCTTCGTGGCGGCGCTTGAGCTGGGGCTCGGCGTAGAGGGACGCGGCCATCGGGAAGGTCTGCTCGTAGAAGAGCGCGGCGTGCCGGGCGATGTCGGTGAGGTTCTCCTCGACGGTGGCGCCGCCGGGGTCGGCGGTGAGCCGCTCCAGGAGGGCGCCGAGGCCGGGCAGGCGCTCGCTGAGCACCGTCACGAACAGCTCCTCCTTGTTCGCGAAGTACTTGTAGAGCGCCGCTTCGGAGCAGCCCGCGGCCTTGGCGATCTCCTTGGTGGTGGTGCGGGCGAGCCCGATGGTCCCCATCAGCTCCTTGGCCGCCGTCAGGATCCGGACGCGTGTGGGCCTCTGCTCCATGGATGCTCCAACCAGCCTTGACGTGGGGGTGAGTGCCCACTCACCCTAAAGGTGAGTGAATACTCACCCACTCGAGAGGCGGTGTGTGATGAGGCTGACGGTGTTCGGTGCCACCGGAGGCATCGGCCAGGAGGTCGTGCGGCAGGGGCTCGCCGCGGGCCACCGGGTGACGGCGGTGGTGCGCGACCCGGCGCGGCTGTCGGCGCGCGGGCCGGGCCTTGAGGTGGTGCGGGCGAGCCTGACGGACCCCGGGGACGCCGGGGCGCTGCGCGGGGCCGTGGCGGGGCGGGACGCGGTGCTGTCCGGCCTTGGGGCGCGCGGCCTGAAGGACGCGCGGGCGGGGGTCGCGGCGCGGCTCACGCGGAGCGTGGTGCGGGCCCTTGAGGCGGAGGGCGTGCGCCGCCTGCTCGTGGTCAGCGCGGCGCCGCTGGCGCCGGTGGTGGAGCGGGAGCCGCTGGCCGACCGCCTGATGCTGGCCGCGGTGGGCCGGGTGCTCAAGCCGGTGTACGAGGACCTGCGGGTCATGGAGGCGGAGCTGGCGCGCAGCGCGACGGACTGGACGTCGGTGCGCCCGCCGCGGCTCCTCGACAAGCCGCTGACCGGCTCCTACCGCACGGCCGTGGGGCGCAACCCGCGCAGCGCGCGGACCATCGCGCGCGCCGACGTGGCGCACGCGATGCTGACGATGGTCGACGATCCGGCGACGGTGAAGCAGGGCGTGGGCGTCGCCTACTGACGCCTGCCGCCTCCCGCTGTCACAGGCTGACGCCCACGGTCACGGGCTCGTTGACGAGCGTGACCCCGAAGGCGTCCCGGACGCCCGCGACGACCTCGCGGGCCAGGGCGAGCAGGTCCTCGGTGGTGGCGCCGCCGCGGTTGGTGAGGGCCAGCGTGTGCTTGCTGGAGATGCGGGCGGGGCCCTGGCCGTAGCCCTTGGTGAAGCCCGCCTTGTCGATCAGCCAGGCGGCGGAGGTCTTCACGCGGCCGTCGCCGGTGGGGAAGGCGGGCGGGGCGGTGTCCGGGCCGAGCCGCTCCGCCACGCGCGCGCGGAAGGCGGCGTACGCCTCTTCGGAGAGGATCGGGTTGGTGAAGAACGACCCGGCGGACCAGCTGTCGTGGTCCTCGGGGTCGAGCACCATGCCCTTCCCGGCGCGCAGCTTCAGGACAGTGTCGCGGGCGGTGGCGGCGGGGACCCGCTCGCCGACCTCGACGCCGAGCGTCCGGGCCGTCTCCGCGTACCGGATCGGGGCGCTCATGCCGTCCGCGTCCTCCAGGGCGAAGCGGACGCGCAGGACCACATAGCGCTCGGGGTCGGCCTTGAAGCGGCTGTGGCGGTACGAGAAGGCGCAGTCGGCGTTCTCCAGGGTGACCGTCTCGCGGGTGCGGCGGTCGTAGGCGACCACTTCGGTGATCGTCTGGGAGACCTCCTGGCCGTACGCGCCCACGTTCTGGATCGGCGTCGCGCCCGCGGAGCCGGGGATTCCGGCGAGGCATTCGATGCCCGCGAGGCCCGCGTCGACGGTCCGTTCGACGGCGTCCGTCCAGACCTCGCCCGCCGCCAGCTCCAGCGTGGTGCCGTCGAGCGCGAAGCCGGTGGTGGCGATGCGCAGGGCGGTTCCGGCGAAGCCGTCGTCGCCGATGACCAGGTTGCTGCCGCCGCCGATGAGCAGCAGCGGCGTGCCGGAGTCGTCGGCCTCGCGGACGGCGGCGATCACCTCGGCGTCGGTGGTCGCGGTGATCAGGGTCACCGCGGGGCCTCCTAGCCGGAGGGTGGTCAGGGGGGCGAGCGGGGCGTCATGAAGTACCTGCACGCACACCAGGGTATGCGGAGCCGTTTCGGGCGGGGCGCCCAGCGCCGTATCGGGCGGGGCGCCCAGCGGGGGTCCGGCCGGGGTCTCCCCACCTGCCCGCCCGCCCCCCTACCGCACTCGTCTGGGGCTGCGCCCCTCTCCCCCTCATCGCCGCTCCGCGCCTCGTCCTCAAACGCCGGACGGGCTGATTCACCGCGCTGCCGCGCTCGCCCTCAAACGCCGGGCGGGCTGAGTTCGTGACGCTGCGGGCTCGTCGTCACACGTCCCGGTGGGCTGAGTCCGTGGCGCTGGGCGCGCCCGGCGCCACACACCAGGCCAGCAGAATCCGGCGCGCTGTCCGCCCCTCACCACACATCAGGCGGTCAGGCGGGCTGAATCTGTCGCGCTGGGCACCCGGTGCCGCACGCCGGGCGGGTTGGAGAGTGGTGCTACCCGCTCGTCTACTGCGCCGAGCGCCGAGCGCGGGGTCATCGCGCTGACGCGCTTGTCCTCAAGCGCCGGACGGGCTGGGAGGTGGTGCCGGGGCTCGTCACAGAGCGTCGGGCGGGCGGGGATGCACGCGCTGCGGGCTCGCCCTTGAACCCCGTACGGGCTGGAGCGTCGCGCCACGCGGCCGTCGCCCAACGCAGGGCGGGGTGAATCCGTCGCGCCGCGCGCCCGTCGTCAGACGCCGGGCAGGCAGGACCGGACCGGATCAACACGCTGACGCGCTCGTCCTCGAACACCGGGCAGGGTGGATCCGTCGCGCTGCGGGCTCGTCGCCAGCTGCCTGGCGGGTTGGATGGATCCGTCGCGGCTACGGGCTCGCCGCCGAACGCCTGGCGGGGGGGTGGGATCGGCTCGCTGTGGGCCACCCGCCCCGGTAGGGGCGGGTGGGCGGGGAAATCCGCCGCGGTAGCGGTGGATCACGGAGAGCCGACGACGGCGGGCAAGCGGAACGTTTCAGCCCGTCCGGCGTTTGAGGACGAGGCGCGGAGCGCCGATCCCCCGCGTCAAGAGGAGACCGGCACCTTCTCCTCCACCGGCACCGAAGCACCCCCACCCGCCGGGCCCGCCGCCCAGGCGACAGCGCCGCGGAGACGGCCGCCAGGCCCACGGCCCCCGCCCCCACCCACAGCGCGGGCGCGAGGCCGTCCGCGAACGCCCGCGGCGACTCGTAGCCGCCCCGGGCGGAGAAGACGGACGCCAGGACGGCGATGCCGAGGGCGCCGCCGACCTCGCGCAGGGCGTTGTTGGCGCCGGAGGCGATGCCCTGTTCGACGGGCCGGACGCTGGACATGACCAGGTTGGCGGCCGGGGCGAAGTACAGGGCCATACCGGTGCCGCTGATGATCAGCGCGGGCAGCAGGGCGGCGTACGACACGTCCGTGGCCACGACGGCCGCGAACCAGCCGAGGCCGACGGCCTGGAGGGCGAGGCCGACGGTGACGACGGGGCGGCCGCCGATCCGGTCGGAGAGGTAGCCCGCGACCGGCGCGACGATCATCGGCATGCCGGTCCAGGGCAGCATGCGCAGGCCCGCCTCGGTGGGCGAGTAGCCGACCACGCTCTGGAGGAACTGGCTGAGCAGGAAGATCGAGCCGAACATGCCGACGAACATCAGCAGGCTGGCGGTGTTGATCGCGGCGAAGGCGCGGCTGCGGAAGAGCCGCATGGGCAGCATCGGGGCGGCGGCGCGGATCCCGTGCACGACGAAGGCGACGAGCAGCGCACCGCCGCCGACGAGGCCGCCGAGCACGGGCGCGCTGGTCCAGCCGTCGACGTTGCCGCGGATCAGGGCGTAGACGATGCCGAAGAGGCCGCCGCTGGCGAGGAGGGTGCCGACGGCGTCGAGGCGGGCGCCGGTGCCGTGGGACTCCGCGAGGCGCAGCCGGGCGAGCGGCAGCAGGGCGAGGCCGAGCGGCACGTTCAGCCAGAAGATCCACTGCCAGGAGACGTGTTCGGTCAGGGCACCCCCGATGAGGGGCCCGCTGGCGATGGCCAGGCCGTTGACGGCGCCCCAGATCCCGTACGCCATGCCGCGTTTGGCGGCCGGTACGGCGGCCGTGAGCAGCGTCAGGGTGAGCGGCATCATGACGGCCGCGCCGACGCCCTGGACGGCGCGGGCGGCGATCAGCGTGCCGATGCCGGGGGCGAGGGCCGCGGCTCCGGAGGCGGCGGTGAAGATCGAGAGCCCGACCCCGAAGAGCCTGCGGCGCCCGAACCGGTCCCCCAGGGCCGCGCCGAACATCAGCAGCACGGCGAAGGTGAGGGTGTACGCGCTGACCGTCCACTCCAGGTCTTCGAGGGCGCCGCCGAGGTCCTCGCGGATGGAGGGCAGCGCGGTGGTGACGACGAGGTTGTCCAGGGCGGCCATGAATCCGGCGGCGCTGGTGATGACGAGGGCCCAGACGGTCCCTCCGGAGCGCGCTGTTCGCTGCGGCTTCGCGGGTCGCTGTGGCTTCGCGGGGCGCTGGGACATCTGCTCTGACATGACGGACCACCCGGTTAGTAAGTAATTGATGACTAACTTTCATGGGCGTGAAAAGGCCGGGGAGCGGAGGGACCCGAGCTTCGCCCGGACGCCCCGCCCCCCAGCGGGGCACTACTCCCCCTCGGCCTCCTCAACTCTCCCCGCACCCTCGGCGCTCTCGGCGCCCCCGGCTCCCTCAGGCCGCGTCGAGTCATACAAGCCCGACCAGACGCGGTGCTCCGGAGGGAAGCCCATGGCCGCCAGGACGTTGATGAGCATCCCGTGCGCCATGAACGTCGCCGTCTCCTGCTCGTCGGCCCCGAGCGGCAGGTGCACGGTGTCCCACAGGCTCATCCACTCGGCACGCACCATCTCGCCGAACTCGTGGTCCCCGGCGGCCTCGGCGGCCGCCACGGCCACGTACATCTGGAGCTGCATCTGGAGCTTGTCGGGGTCCTGCGCGATGAGGTCGACGTACGCCCGCGCCATCGCGTGCAGCGCGTCCTCGCCGTGCAGGCCCTCGCTCGCCCGGACGAACACGCGGCGGGTCTCCTCCATGCAGCGGGCCGACGCCGCGAGGAAGATCGCCTTCTTGCCCGGGAAGAGCCGGAAGAGATACGGCTGCGAGACCCCGACCCGCTTGGCGATCGCCTCGGTCGACGTCCCGTGATAGCCCCCGCGCGCGAACTCGCTCACCGCCGCGCGGACGACGCTCTCGCGCCGCTCCTCCGCACTCATCCTGACCATGCAAGTAAGTTAGTACTTAATCACTAACTACGTCAACGGGTCCCGCAGCGGCCCGTCGCGGCCCGCCGCCGTACCCCTCGCCCCCAGGGACCCACAGGAACGCGTAAGGGGCGCCCCACCATGGAGGGCGCCCCTTACCTACACCTGCGTCCGCGGCTACGCCAGGCGCACGACCGCCCGGGACATCCCGAGCACCTTCTGCTCGCCGCTCTTGGCGACCAGGTCGACCCGTACGCGCTGGTCGTCGAGCTTGGCCGCGACCTTGCCGCTGACCTCGATCGTGGCGCCCTTGTCGTCGTTGGGCACGACGACGGGCTTGGTGAAGCGCACGCCGTACTCGACGACGGCCCCCGGGTCGCCCGTCCAGTCCGTCACGACCCGGATCGCCTCGGCCATGGTGAACATGCCGTGCGCGATGACGTCGGGCAGCCCGACCTCGACCGCGAACTTCTCGTTCCAGTGGATCGGGTTGAAGTCCCCGGAGGCGCCCGCGTACTGCACGAGCGTGGCGCGCGTCACCGGGAAGCTCTGGGCGGGCAGCTCGGTGCCGACCTCGACGTCGTCGTATGCGATCTTCGCCGTCATCGCCTCACGCCTCCTCGGTCCCGGCCGCGCGCGCGACGAGCTTGGTCCAGGCGGTCACCACGTGCTCGCCCGCCTCGTCGCGGACCTCGCCGCGGATGTCCAGGATGTCGTTGCCCGCCATCGACTTGATCGCCTCGATGGTCGAGGTGACCGTGAGCCGGTCGCCCGCGTACACGGGGCGGGTGTACGCGAACTTCTGGTCGCCGTGCACCACGCGGCTGTAGTCGAGCCCGAGCTGCGGGTCGGAGATGACCTGGCCCGCGGCCTTGTACGTGATGGCGAACACGAACGTCGGCGGCGCGAGCACATCGCGGTGGCCCAGTTCCCTGGCCGCCTCGGGGTCGGTGTAGGCGGGGTTGGCGTCGCCCACCGCTACCGCGAATTCGCGGATCTTCTCGCGGCCGACCTCATACGGGTCGGTGGGCGGATAGGTCCGCCCGACGAAGGACTGGTCGAGCGCCATGGCCCGGTACCTCCTGCATCTGGTTTCTCTGCGAACGACTAGAGGCCGCCCCCAAAGCCTGGGGGCGGCCTCTAGTACGAGCCTGTGTTTATCGCGTCTCGCGGTGCGCGGTGTGCGAGTTGCAACGCGGGCAGTGCTTCTTCATCTCAAGACGGTCCGGGTTGTTGCGCCGGTTCTTCTTGGTGATGTAGTTCCGCTCCTTGCACTCCACGCAGGCCAGCGTGATCTTCGGGCGGACGTCGGTGGCAGCCACGTGAGTGCTCCTATGACGGACGGATGGACAGATGAACGCAAGAAAGAGTAGCCGATCGAAGGACCGACCCCGCAATCGGCTACTGTGAGTAGCGGTGACCGGACTTGAACCGGTGACACAGCGATTATGAGCCGCTTGCTCTACCGACTGAGCTACACCGCTGCGATGTGATCCGGCCCCCCGTCCGAAGACAGGAAGACCCTCACATCAGAGCCCCAAAACGGAATCGAACCGTTGACCTTCTCCTTACCATGGAGACGCTCTGCCGACTGAGCTATTGGGGCGAGCGATGAAGACATTACACGCTCGGCAGCCGTTCACCCAAATCCGTTTCGCGAGGCCCGTCCCTGGGCAACGCACGGGCCCCGGCAGGCCCGTCCCGCACGCCTCACCGGACCCCGGCAGGCCCGTCCCGTACGCCTCACAGGGCCTCCCGCGGAGCGTCACCGCACCCGCGCACCACGCCCGTACGGCGCGTGCGCACCACATCAGTACGACTATTGCGCTCCTCCCGGAAGCGGGCCCGCCGCCGTCCTAGGCTCGGCTCCACCGCGTGATCTTGTGCGCCTCGCCGTCACCCTCCGCGCGTTCCGCGCCGCGCCGCGTGCCGGACGCGCCCGGGCCGTGTCCCCTGGCGCTTCGAGCCGCCTCCCGCCGCCCCGAGCCCCAGGAGACCGATGCCCGACAGCCAGCCGCAGCAGCCCCAGCCCGCCGAGTCCGCCGCCGCGTCCGGCGCCCTGCTGCTGTGCGGGGCGCGGCTCACGGACGGCAGGACCGTGGACGTCCGGCTCGGCGCCGGGCGCATCGAGGCCGTCGGCACGGCGGGCAGCCTCACCGCGCACGGCGCCCGCGTGGACCTCGGCGGCTATCTGCTGCTCCCGGCGGCCGCGGAGCCGCACGCCCACAGCGACACCGCCCTGTCCGCCCTCTCCGAAGGGCCGCTCCCCTACGACGTCCCGGACGTGCAGCGCCGCGCCACGGAGGCGGCCCTGCTCCAGCTCGGGCACGGCGCGACGGCGCTGCGGGCGCACGTGCGGATCGGTGACGTCCAGGGCCTCGGCCGCCTGGAGGCGGTGCTCCAGGCGCGGCGGTCGCTGCGCGGCCTTGTGGACCTGTCCGTGGTGGCGGTGCCGCGGCTGCTGACCGGGGCCGCGGGCGCGGACGCGCGCGCCCTGCTGCGGGACGCACTGCGGATGGGCGCCGCCGTGGTGGGCGGCTGCCCGGACCTGGACCCGGACCCGGCGGGGTACGCGGAGACGGTCCTGGACCTCGCGGCCGAGCACGGCTGCCCGGTCGACCTGCACACGGACGCCGGGGATCCGGCGCGCCTGGCCCGGCTGTGCGCGATGGCGGGCGGACTGCGGCCCGGCGTGGCGATGGGCCCTTGCGGCGGGCTCGGGCGGCTGCCGTCGGACGTGGCCGCGCGGTCCGCGGAGCAACTGGCGGCGGCCGGGGTGACGGTGGTGTGCGTGCCGCAGGGCGGCTGCGCGGGCACTCAGGAGCGGGGCACGGCTCCGGTGCGGCTGCTGCGGGCCGCAGGGGTGCGGGTCGCGGCGGGCAGCGGGGCGCTGCGGGACGCGGCGAACCCGGTGGGCCGGGGGGACCCCCTGGAGGCGGCCTACCTCCTCGCGTCCCGTGCGGGCCTCGGCCCCGAGGAGGCGTACGACGCGGTCAGTTCGGCGGCGCGGGCGGCGCTCGGGCTGCCTCCGGTGCGGGTGGAGGCGGGCTTTCCCGCCGAACTCCTCGCGGTGCGCGGCGACACGCTCGCGGGCACGCTGTCGCTGGCGTACAGCCGGGTCGTCATTCACGCGGGGCGCGTGGTGGCGCGGACGAGCGCGGTGCGGGAGTACTGCGACTCCGCCGCCGCGGCGGCCCTGGACCTGCCCCGGCAGGGGCGGGGCGCCCGGCTCCGGGGGCGGCGCCGGGCGTGTGAGGCGGGCCCTCGCGCCCCCCGTCGCACCAGCCCGCCCTCCGGCTGTCGCCGGGCCGCGCGGCCGGGCTCCCGCTGGCGTACGGTCGGAGCATGCGCATTGTCATCGCTGGAGGTCATGGACAGATCGCGCTCCGGCTTGAGCGGTTGCTCGCCGCGCGCGGTGACGAGGTCGCGGGCATCGTCCGCAACGCCGCGCACGAGGCCGACGTGCGGGACGCCGGTGCCGAACCGGTGCTGTGCGACCTGGAGTCGGCGTCCGTCGACGAGGTCGCGGGGCACCTGGAGGGCGCGGACGCGGTCGTCTTCGCCGCGGGCGCGGGGCCCGGCAGCGGCGCGGACCGCAAGGACACCGTGGACCGTGGCGCCGCCGTGCTGTTCGCGGACGCGGCGGAGCGGGCCGGGGTGCGCCGGTACGTGGTGGTGTCGTCGATGGGCGCGGACCCGGACCACCCGGGCGACGAGGTCTTCGACGCGTACCTGCGGGCCAAGGGCGCGGCCGACGCGTACGTGCGCGGGCGGACCGCCCTGGACTGGACGATCCTGCGGCCCGGCATGCTCACCAACGACGCGGGCACGGGCCTGGTCCGCCTGGAGGCCGCCACGGGGCGCGGGCCCGTCCCACGCGACGACGTGGCGGCGGTGCTCGCGGAGCTGGTGGAGACGTCGGCGACGGCGGGCCTGACCCTGGAGCTGATCAGCGGGTCCACGCCGGTGTCCGTGGCGGTCAAGTCGGTCGCCGGGAACTGAGACCCCCGTACGAGAGCCGGGGCCGGGCGCCGGGGCCGGGCGCCGGGGCCGGGCGCCGGGGCCGGGCGCCGGGGCCGGGCGCCGGAAGCAGCCCTAGAAGAGCGGCAGTTGCCCAGGGAACTCGGGCACCGCGTACCCGTCGAGCGCGGGCTGCGTGGCGTCCGCGTGGGCGTACCGGCGGGATCCGGGGCACGAGACCAGGTCCGCGCCGCCCCGCGGGCCCGGCGGGTCGTGGCGGGCGAACCGCCCGCCGACGACGGCGATGTCGCGGCGGCACTCCGGGCAGCGCCTGCGGCGGGACGAGCTGGTCGACGACATGCCCCCAGTCTGCCCCCGCCGCGCGCCCGCGCCGCGCACGGCCCGCGCACGGCCCACGTACGGCCCGCGCACAGCCCCGCGTACCGGCGTACGAATCCCGACGAGCCCCCGCCACACCCTGCGGCGCAGCCCCGCGACGCCCCGCCCAACTCGCGTACGAAGCCCGCGGCACCCCCGCGTGAGGCCGCCCTCCGCCCCACCCCGAAGCGCCCCGCCGCCGTTCCGCTCAGCGGAACGCGAGTGGCCCGTACACCGTGCGAGAACCAGGCTCGGGACGCCGACGGGGGCGTGCGGGGCCGTGCGTGCCCGTCGTGAGACGGCGCTTGGCTGACTGACCGCCAGGCCGAGCACGAGGGGGAACTCCTGTGGATGAGCTCGTACGGTTCGTACTGCAACGCCCGGCCCAGCAGCCGGAGACCAGCGAGGTGAAGCCGCTGCGCCCGGCCTTCGTCCCGCCCGGCGCCGACCGGCCCACGGCGGTCGGCAAGGCCCTGGCGCTGGTCGCGTCGGAGCGGTTCCTGCGGACGCCGGACCCGCTGAAGTACGCCGCCGCGGCGCGCGCCGTGGCCGCGCTGCTCGCGCCGAGGCCGCTGGAGGCCGACCACGTGCGGGACGTGGTGCGCGACCACGCGGGCAAGCCCGCGGACCAGGTGGTGGCCGACCCCCGGTTCGCGGCGGAGGAGGAACTGCTCGCCGACTCTCTGGTGGCGATGAAGCTGCTCTCCGACTCGTCGGGCGCGGACGCGCCGGGGCTCGCCGAGCTGGCCCGGGGCTACGACGCGATCCGCGCGGCGGCCGGGCCCGGCGAGTGCGTGCGGCTGCGGCCGCTGGTGCAGCCGGGGTTCGCCGATCCCCAGGCGGCCGCGCGGGAGCCGGGGTTCGCCGTCCCGCGAGCGGCACCGGAGCAGTCGGGGACCGCCGCCGCGCGGGAGCCGGGCCCCGGCAAGGACAGGGGCGAGGGCGACCCCCCGGACCGCGGTGACCGCGGCGCCGAGCGGCCCGCGCCCGCCGCCGACCCGGCCCGCACCCCGGCCGCCCCCGGCTCCGACCCCGCCCCGCTGCGCGACCTCGACGCCGCGCTCGCCGCCCTCGGCGCTCTGCGGGCCGACAGCTTCCACGGCCCCGTGCGGACCACCCACGCACCGGCCGACCAACAGGAGCTGACGCTCACTCATCTGCGTACGGAGCGGCCCTGGACGCTGACCGAGGAGGCGCTCGGCGCGCTGCCCGGCGAGGTGCGCCGGACCCTGGCGCACCTGGGCGCGGACCCGGCGCACACCCCGCTGCCCGCGCTCCTGGACGCCGTGCACGGCGCTCGGGCCGAGGCGTTGCGCGCGGCGGCGCTCGCACGCCTGCCCACGCCGGTGCGGGCCCATGTCCTGGGGCAGTCCGTGGTGGAGTGGGAGGCCGACGGCGACACGGCGGCGGCCGCGGGGGACATGGACCTGCCGAGGACGCGGGGCAACATCCGCCCCGCGGGCGTGGGCGACCTGCTCGTGGTGAAGCAGCACACCCTGCGCTACGAGGGCGGTGAACTCGCCCACGTGGAGAACGTCCTGGCGCGCGAGCGGCTCAGCCGCGAGACCAGACGCCTCGCGCGGACCGAGGCGACGCTCGTACAGGAGAGCGAGACCACCCGCACCGAGGAGCGCGACCAGCAGACCACCGACCGGTTCTCGCTCCGGCGCGAGGCGTCCGACACGGTCAAGCGAGACGCGGAGTTCAAGGCGGGTGTCGCGGTCACCGCCAGGTACGGGCCGTTCATCGAGGTGAAGGCGCACGCCGACCACGCGACGCGGACGGCGAGCGAGTCCTCGACCCGGCAGTCCGTGGAGTTCGGCAAGGACCTGGTGAACCGCTCGGTGTCGCGGGTCGTCGAGCGGGTCCTGGAGCGCCGGTCGGTGACCACCGTCGAGGAGTTCGAGGAGAAGTACGCCCACGGCCTGGACAACACGGCGGGCAGCCAGCACGTGACCGGCGTCTACCAGTGGGTCGACAAGGTCGTGCACACGCAGGTCTACAACTACGGCAAGCGGCAGCTGTTCGACGTGACGCTGCCGGAGCCCGCCGCCGCGTACCTCGCCGCGCAGCGCCTGCGCGGCCGTCAGTCGCAGACGCTGGTGAAGCCGCCGGAGTTCCCGCTGCGGGCGGACGAGGTCGACGAGGGCAACTACCTGGTGTGGGGGCACCTCTACGACGTGACGGACCTGGAGGCGCCGCCCCCGGCGTACCGCTTCAGCGGCAAGTCCGTGACCGCCGCGCTCCCCCAGGAGCCGCTGCTCAGCTCCGGCACCCACGACCTGGCGATCGAGGACGGCTACCGGGCCAAGTACCTCCAGGGCAGCTTCGGCACCGCCGTCAAGGGCACGGACGTCGACCTGTGGATCGTCGCGGGCAAGAAGCAGCACGACCTGACCAACCAGCCCGTGCCGCCCTTCGACCTGGACGGCGAGACGGGCACGCTGCCCGTGGCGTACTTCTCGCGCAACCTCGCGGCGTTCGCGCTGTCCCTCGAGGTGTTCTGCGAGCGGACCGAGCGGGCGCTGCGGGCCTGGCAGCTCAGGACGCACGGCAAGCTCACCCAGGGGTACCTGGCCAAGGTCAAGGCGTACGAACAGGCGCTCGCCGAGGCGCGCGCCGCCGCGGGCACGCCGGTGCCCGGCGGCAACCCGGGCCTAAACCGCAAGCTGGTCGCCACGGAGCTGCGCAAGCAGTGCCTGATGCTGCTCACGGGCCAGCACTTCGACGGGTTCGGGGCGGTCGAGGAGTCGGCGGAGGGGCATCCGCAGCCCGATCTGGGGCGCAGCGCCGAGCAGATGCCGTACGTCCGCTTCTTCGAGCAGGCGTTCGAGTGGGAGAACCTGGCGTACTTCTGCTACCCGTACTTCTGGGGCGCCAAGTCCGGCTGGCAGGGCCGGATGCTGCTCGACGACGCCGATCCGGACTTCGCGGACTTCCTGCGGGCGGGCGCGGCCCGGGTGGTGTTCCCCGTGCGGCCGGGCTTCGAGTCGGCGGTGGTGCACTTCCTGGAGACGGGCGAGGTGTGGAACGGCGGGGCGCCCCGGACCTCACCAGCCCGCTGTACGTGCCGATCATCAAGGAGATCCAGGAGGCCACGGGCGCGCCGGGCACCGAGACGGCGCAGGGCGAGCCGTGGCTGGTGCGGGTGCCGACGACGCTGGTGCGGCTGCGCGCCGCGGGTGATCTGCCCGCCTGGAAGAAGGTCGGCGACGAGTGGCAGCCCACGAACTGAGGGGGCGGCGTGAAGCAGTACGTGCTCCTTTCGGGGGCGGACTACAAGGGCGAGGGCGTCACGTTCCGGGTGCTGTGCGACAACCGCAGGAGGCGGCTCACGGCGGCGAACAGCGCGCGGGTGCCGCTGGTGTTCACCACGTTCGACCTCCAGGCCGGTGAGGTGGCGGTGACCCGGGTGACGTACGAGGGCGGGCGCGCGCGGGAGACGACCACCCGGGAGCGGCCGTTCTCCCGGGTGACCGCCGCCAGCTTCGAGCGGCGCGCGGCGCCGGGCCGCCCGGTCCGGCACCGCTTCAAGAACGGCCAGACCGGTGTCATGTCGATCACCGACGTGTACGGGGCCATCCGGGGCATCGGCGAGCGGGAGCCGGGCACGCTGGCGGAGTTCTCGGTGTTCTCGCACGGCTGGGAGAACGGTCCGATCCTCGTCAACAGCGACGACGACCGGACGGCGCGGCGGTACGTGCGGGACGGGGTGCCCGGCGCCCCCAGGGAGGAGGACATCGCGGTCCCGCCGACCATGCGCGATCCGGACGACAAGGATCCGCGGCCCGCGCTGGACTTCGTGGCGCCGACGATGGACGAGGCCGCGCTCGCCGCGTTCCGCAAGGCGTTCGCCAAGGAGGCGGTGATCTGGCTGTGGGGCTGCGCGCACCCTGTGGAGGTGGACCGGCTGCTGTCCAAGGTCGAGCGCCACCGGGCCTACCGGGCCTCGCCGCTTCCCGACGAGACGCCGTTCACGTTCACGGACCTGACGGAGCGGGAGATCACCTACCTCCAGTGGTACCTGAGGCCGGTCGTCGGGGAGTTCCCGGATCCGCGCGCGGTCACGCTGCGGTTCGGGGAGATCAAGCACTTCCTGTGCCTGGCCAACCAGGCGACGTACGCCGCCGCCATCGCGACGGCCGCCCGGACCCGCACCTTCGCGGCGCCGCTGGGCACGGGGGCGGAGTACGAGGGGCCGGGGCTGCTGATGCGGGTGGCCCCGGGCCACGCGCCGCACGCCCGCTTCTACCGCGTCCACCTCGGCCGCGCCTTCGACCCCGAGGGGCACGGGTACATGCTCTTCCCGCCGGGGACGTCCTGCCCGCGGCCCTAGCTCCGGGCCCGCCCGGCATACACGAAGAAACCCCCTCCGACCTGCTCTCACAGGTCGGAGGGGGTCTCCCTCAGCGTGGCGGCGCCAGGATTCGAACCTGGGAAGGCTGAGCCGGCAGATTTACAGTCTGCTCCCTTTGGCCGCTCGGGCACACCGCCGGGGTCGCTGCCTTAGAACCGCTGTTCGCGGTGCTCCGTGGCAACGACGTAAACGATACCTGATGTGCGGGGGTGCTTCGCCACCCGATTGATCGGCACCCCACGCCAGGGCAGTGGCTAGGCTTTGCGGATGCGGTCGGCGACTGAAGGCCGTGCACCCGCTGAGTTCGCACATACCGAGTACAAGGAGCCACAGGACATGGCCGACTCCAGTTTCGACATCGTCTCGAAGGTCGAGCGGCAGGAGGTCGACAACGCCCTCAACCAGACGGCCAAGGAGATCTCGCAGCGCTACGACTTCAAGGGCACGGGCGCCTCGATCTCGTGGTCCGGCGACAAGATCCTGATGGAGGCGAGCGGCGAGGACCGGGTCAAGGCGATCCTCGACGTCTTCCAGTCCAAGCTGATCAAGCGGGGCATCTCGCTGAAGTCCCTGGACGCGGGTGAGCCGCAGCTCTCCGGCAAGGAGTACAAGATCTTCGCGTCGATCGAGGAGGGCATCTCCCAGGACAACGCGAAGAAGGTCGCGAAGATCATCCGCGACGAGGGCCCGAAGGGCGTCAAGGCGCAGGTGCAGGGCGACGAGCTGCGGGTCAGCTCCAAGAGCCGGGACGACCTCCAGACCGTGATCGCCCTGCTGAAGGGCAAGGACTTCGACTTCGCGCTGCAGTTCGTGAACTACCGGTAAGCACCGGCACGCGGCAGCGGCGTACGAGGCCGAGGCGTACGCGCCTGCGGCGTACGGAAGAGGCGTACGCGCCCGAGGCGCATGGAAGAGGGCGGGCACCCGGGTCGGGTGCCCGCCCTCGGTGCTGGGCGCGGTCTTCGGGGCCGCCGGTGGCGCACAGGCCGGTCAGCGGCGGGAGTGGCCGAACAGGAGGCGGTAGGCGATCAGCAGGACAAGCGAGCCGCCGATGGCCGCCAGCCAGGTCGCGCCGTCGTAGAAGTGGTCGGCCACGGGGTGGTCGAGGAAGCGGGCGGAGATCCAGCCGCCCACGAAGGCGCCCGCGATGCCGATCACGGTCGTGCCGATGAAGCCGCCCGGGTCGCGGCCCGGCAGCAGGAGCTTGGCGGTGGCGCCAGCGAGGAGGCCTAGGACGATCCAGCCGATGATGCCCACGCGGTGACCTGCCTTTCGTGCCGTTTCGTACGGTGTTGTCCTGGTAGGACGTACCGCGTGGCGCGGCTGGTTCCGCTCGGTGGCGGGGTGCGGCGCAGGCCACAGGGGCGGGGCCTACCAGGCGCGCGGCTCCCCCGGGCCCTGCGACGGGCCGCCCGGCGCGGCGGGAGCGGGCCGGAAGCCCGCGCCCGCGGCGAACGGCTCGTCCGTGGGCACGATCTCGCGGCCCAGCGGCAGCAGCGAGACCGGGATCAGCTTGAAGTTGGCGAGGCCCAGCGGGATGCCGATGATCGTCAGGCACAGGAGCACGCCGGTGAAGACATGCCCGAGGGCCAGCCACCACCCGGCGAGGAGCAGCCAGATCACGTTGCCGATCAGGGACGGCGCGCCCGCGTCCGGGCGCTCGACCGCCTTGCGGCCGAAGGGCCACAGGGCGAACAGGCCGATGCGGAACGCCGCGAGGCCGAACGGGATGCCGATGATCGTGACGCAGAGCACCGCGCCCGCGAACAGGTAGGCGAGACACATCCAGAAGCCGCAGAGGACGAGCCAGATGATGTTGAGGACGATCTTCACTGCTGGCGACCTGCCATCCGCTCAAGCCGGGCGATGCGCTCCGCCATCGGCGGGTGAGTAGAGAACAACTTCGACATACCCTGGCCCGGCCGGAAGGGATTGGCAATCATCATGTGGCTGGCCGTCTCAAGCCGTGGCTCGGGGGAAGCGGCAGCTGCTTCGTCCCGGCGTCCAGTTTGCGCAGGGCGCTGGCGAGGGCCAGCGGGTCTCCGGTGAGCTGCGCTCCGGAGGCGTCGGCCTCGTACTCCCTGGAGCGGCTGATGGCGAGCTGGATGATCGACGCGGCCAGCGGGCCGAGCAGCATGATCAGGAGCATGCCGAAGATGCCGGGTCCCTCGTTGTCGTTCGAGCGGCCGACCGGAATCAGCCAGGCGAAGTTGACCAGAAACATGATGACGGAGGCGAGCGCACCGGCGACCGACGAGATCAGGATGTCGCGGTTGTAGACGTGGCTCAGCTCGTGCCCGATCACACCGCGCAGCTCGCGCTCGTCGAGGATGCGCAGGATCCCGTCCGTGCAGCACACGGCGGCGTTGCGCGGGTTGCGGCCGGTCGCGAAGGCGTTCGGCGCCTCCGTCGGGGAGATGTACAGGCGGGGCATGGGCTGGCGGGCCTGGGTGGAGAGCTCGCGCACCATGCGGTACAGCTCGGGGGCCTCGAACTCGCTCACCGGGCGGGCGCGCATGGCGCGCAGGGCCAGCTTGTCGCTGTTCCAGTACGCGTACGCGTTCGTGCCGATGGCTACGAAGAGGGCGATCACCAGGCCCGTACGCCCGAAGAAACTGCCGATGACGAGGATGAGTGCGGACAGTCCCCGAGGAGTACGGCGGTCTTCAGCCCGTTGGTACGGCGGTGCACGGTACGCCCTCCTGGTGGTGCGCGGGGAACCCTCTGCTTGCTGGTCTTCCACTGTTCAGTGGACCCTCCCTCACTGGTCAACGCCAGGCGGGAGGAGCTAGTTCCCTTGTGCGCGCGCAGGACGGCGTGGGCCGCCCGGGTGACGGGTCCCACCGCCCGTCCCCCGGGGGCGGCCGGTGCCCGTCAGAACGGGCTGGCCTCGGAGAACCTGAGGACGAGCTGGGGCGCTCCGGAGAGGGCGACCGCCAGGACGGCGGTGACCGCGATCGCGGCGGTGAGCGGGGCGGGGACGCGGTGGCGGGCGGCCTCGCCCTCGGGGGCGCGGAACAGCAGCGCCGTCCACTGGAGGTAGTAGTACAGGGCGATCACCACGTTGACCGCCATGATCACGGCGAGCCAGCCGAGGCCCGCGTCGACCGCCGCCGAGAAGACGGTGACCTTCGCGAACAGGCCGATGATCCCGGGCGGCAGGCCCGCGAGGCAGAGCAGGAAGAACGCGAGGGTGAGGGCCGACAGCGGGCTGCGGGCGTAGAGGCCGCGGTAGTCGCTGACGCGGTTGCGGGCCCTCGATCGGCCCACCAGGGCGGCCACGGCGAACGCCCCGAGGTTCACGGCCGCGTACATCAGGGCGTACGCCACCGTGGCCCCGATGGCCTTTCCGGCGTCGGACGCCCGGTCGGCGTACCCCGCCGCCGCGATCGGCACCAGGAGGTAGCCCGCCTGGCCGACGGAGGACCAGGCGAGCAGCCGGACCGCGCTGTGCGCGCGGGTGGGCCGCTGGCGCAGGGCGGCCGCGTTGCCCGCCGTCATGGTGAGCGCGGCGAGAACGGCCAGGGCCGGTCCCCAGACGTCGTCGTACTCCTGGAAGGCGACGACGAGGACCAGGATGAGGCCGGTGAAGCCGACCGCCTTGCCGACGACCGACAGGTAGGCGGCGACGGGCAGGGGCGCGCCTACGTAGGTGTCGGGCACCCAGAAGTGGAAGGGGACGGCCGCCACCTTGAAGGCGAAGCCGACCAGGGTGAGGACGACACCGGCGCGCGCCAGGGTGCGCAGGTCGCCGTCGACCTCGCCGAGCTTGGCGCCGATCTCCGTGAGGTGCAGGGTGCCCGTGGCGGCGTAGACGAAGCTCACGCCGAGGAGGGTCACGGCGGTCGCGGTGACCGAGGACAGGAAGAACTTCAGGGCGCCTTCGGAGGAGCGCTTGTCGCCGCGCTTGAGGCCCACGAGGGCGAAGGCGGGCAGCGAGGCCACCTCCAGGGCGACGACGAGGGTGGCGAGGTCGCGTGCGGCGGGCAGCAGGGCGGCGCCCGCCGCCGAGGACAGCAGCAGGAACCAGAACTCCCCTTCGGGGATCTCCCTGCCCGCGGCCCGCGCGTCCTTCAGGGTGCTCAGGGAGAGCAGCGCCGTGAGGAGGGCGCCGCCGATGACGAGCAGCTGGATGACCAGGGTGAACTCGTCGACGGTGTAGCTGCACATCGTGTCGCCGCGCCCGACCACGCAGAACGTGGCGCGGTCGGCGTCCAGGATGGGCAGCAGGGCCAGGCCCGCGGCGGCCAGGCCCGCGAGGGAGACCCAGCCGAGCAGCGCCTTGTGCCGCGCGTCCACGAAGAGGTCGGTGACGAGCACGGCGAGACCGACGACGGCCACGATGGTGGGCGGCGCGACGGCCAGCCAGTCGACGGACTGGACGACGTTCGCCGCGCTCTCGGTGGGGGCCACGGTCACGACTTTCCTCCCGCGAGGAGCTGCTGCACGGCCGGGTCCGTGAGGCCGAGGAGGGCCGCGGGCCAGAGTCCGGCGAGGACGGTGAGGGCGACGAGCGGGGTCCAGGCAGCGAACTCGTAGCCGTGGACGTCGGCGAGGCGCGGCGCGCCGGGCTCGGCGGCCGGGCCCATGCAGACGCGGCGTACGACGACGAGCAGGTACGCGGCCGTGAGCAGGGTGCCGAAGGCGGCGATCGCCATGAACGTGAGGAACGCGGGGCGGCTGAGGTCGTCCGCGGGCCTGAACGCCCCGAACAGGGCGAGCATCTCGCCCCAGAACCCGGCGAGTCCGGGCAGGCCGAGCGAGGCGACGGCGCCGAAGGCGAGCAGCCCGCCGAGGCGCGGCGCCCTGCCGTACAGGGCGGCGCCGGAGCCCTCGGCGAGGGCGTCGAGGTCGCTGGTGCCGGTGCGGTCCTTGAGGGCGCCGACGAGGAAGAACAGCAGGCCGGTGATGAGGCCGTGGGCGATGTTCGCGAAGAGCGCGCCGTTCACGCCGGTGGGGCTCATCGTGGCGATGCCGAGGAGTACGAAGCCCATGTGGCCGACGGAGGAGTACGCGACGAGGCGCTTGAGGTCGCCCTTGGCGCCGGGCCTGGCGAGCGCGAGGCAGGCGAGGGACCCGTAGACGATCCCGACGACGGCGAACGCGGCGAGGTAGGGCGCGAACGTCGCCATGCCGTCGGGCGCGATCGGCAGCAGGATCCGGACGAACCCGTACGTGCCCATCTTCAGCAGGACACCGGCGAGGAGCACCGAGCCGACGGTGGGCGCGGCGGTGTGGGCGTCCGGCAGCCAGCTGTGCAGCGGCCACATCGGCGTCTTGACCGCGAGCCCGATCCCGATCGCCAGTACGGCGATGACCTGCACGGACTTGGTCAGCTCGGGGTGATTGTCAGTGGCGAGTGCCACCATGTCGAACGTGCCGGACTTCAGGCCGATGAGGAGGAGGCCCAGCAGCATCACGACCGAGCCGAGCAGCGTGTAGAGGATGAACTTCCAGGCGGCACGGGCGCGGTGGGCGCCGCCCCAGCGCGCGATGAGGAAGTACATCGGGATGAGGACCATCTCGAACGCGAGGAAGAACAGCAGCAGGTCGAGGACGGCGAAGGTCGCGAGGGTGCCGGACTCCAGGACGAGGACGAGGGCGACGAACGCCCGGGGGACGGGCCCGCGGGCATCTTGAAGTAGCTGTACAGCGCGCAGAGGAAGGTCAGCAGCGCGGTCAGGACCAGGAGGGGGAGGGAGATGCCGTCGACGCCGAGGTGGATCCGCACGTCGAGTGCGGGGATCCAGCTGATGTCGGTCGTGGCCTGGATCTTCGACGGGTGGTCGTGGTCGAAGCCGAGCGCGAGGACGATCGCCGCGATGAGCACGGCGCCGGTCACGGTCACGCCGTGGCGCAGCACGGCCTGGTCAGGGGACTTCCCCTTCAGCCCGGGGGGCGCCGGGAGGAGCGCGGCCACGGCGCCGATGAGCGGCCCGACGACGATCAACGCGAGAAGGAACTGCATCACTGACTCACTGATACCGATCACGGCTGCTCACGCTCCCGCGGTGGCGACGAGGACGGCGGCGACCGCCAGGACGACGGTGCCCGCGAGCAGCGCGCTCAGATAGGTCTGCACGTTGCCGGTCTGCGCGCGGCGGACGGCCGCGCCGAGCAGGCGGGGCGTGGTGGCGGCGCCGCGCACGTAGGTCTCGACGACCTCGCGGTCGAGGAAGCGCACGAGGCGGGCGCCCGCCTGGACGGGGCGGACGAACAGGGCCGCGTAGAGGGCGTCGAGGTGGAAGCCGACGGCGGCGTGGCGGTGCAGCGGGCCGAGGAGGAGGCGGCCCGGGTCCGCCGGGTCGGGGCGCTCGCCACATCCCCGTACGCGGGGGTGTGGGTGGCGATGGCCTCGGCCTCGACCCGGCCCGCGTCGCCGTCCGGGTGCGCGGCGACAGCGCCGATCGGGACGCGGGCGGCGAGGGCCGTGACGTGCCGCCAGGCGCCGTACGTGACGAGGGCGCCGACGAGGGCGAAGCCCGTGCCGAGGACGGAGGTGGTGAGCGTCGGGGCGAGCTTGTGGCCGTCGAACCAGTCGGGCAGCGCGCCGACGGTCACGCCGAAGGCGAGCGAGGGGACGGCGAGCACCCAGAGCACGGCGGTCATGGTGAGGGGCTGTCTGCCGTGGTCGGGGGCTTCCGCTCCCCTGCCGTTAAAGGCCAGTAGCCACAGGCGGGTCGCGTACGCGGCGGTGAGGAGGGCGGTGAGCAGACCGGCGACGAGGACGATCCAGCCTGCCGCCTCGGGGACGGCGTCGGTGTGGCCGGTGGCCGTGTGCTCGGCGGCGCCGAGGACGGCCTCCTTGGAGAAGAAGCCGCTGAACGGCGGGATCGCGGCGAGCGCGAGCAGCGCCACGGTCATCGTCCAGTAGGCGTCGGGGACGCGGGCGCGCAGGTTCCCCATGCGGGACATCGCGGCCAGCGAGTTGGTGCCCGCCGCGTGGATGATCACGCCCGCGGCGAGGAAGAGCAGCGCCTTGAAGGCGCCGTGGGACAGGAGGTGGAAGACGGCGGCGCCGCGGTCGCCGACGGCGAGCGCGCCGGTCATGTAGCCGAGCTGACCGATCGTCGAGTACGCGAGGACGCGCTTGATGTCGTCCTGCGCGAGCGCGGCGAGCGCCGACGCGGCCATCGTGACGGCGGCCATGACGGCGAGGACGACCAGGGCCGCCGAGGAGGCGGCGAAGACCGGGAGGAGCCGGGCGACGAAGTAGACACCGGCGGCGACCATCGTCGCGGCGTGGATCAGCGCGGAGACGGGGGTGGGGCCCGCCATCGCGTCGGGCAGCCAGGTGTGCAGCGGGAACTGCGCGGACTTGCCCGCCACGCCCGCGAGGAGCAGCAGCGCGATCAGCGTCGGATGGTCGAGGCCGCCGTCGGCGACGGCGCCGAGGACGGCGGTGATCCGGAACGAGCCCGCGTCGACGGCGAGGGCGAACAGACCGATCAGGAAGGGGACGTCGCCGAGCTTGGTGACCAGGAAGGCCTTGATCGAGGCGGCGCGGGCCTCGGGGGTCTCCCAGTAGTGGCCGACCAGGAAGTACGAGCAGATGCCCATGACCTCCCAGCCGACAAGCAGCACCATCAGGTCGCCGGAGTAGACGACGAGCAGCATGGCGGAGGTGAACAGCGAGACGAGGGCGGCGTACGAGGGGTAGCGCGGGTCGTCGCGCAGATAGCCCGTGGAGTAGAGCTGTACGCAGGAGGCGACGAGGCCGACGAGGACGGCGGTCAGGGCCGCGAAGCCGTCGATGTGCAGGGCCAGGTCGATGGGGACCGAGCCGGTGGGCGTGAGCTGGGTGGCCGCGTCGACGGCGGCGTCGCCGCCCTGGCGTGAAGCCACGACGGCGGCGAGGGCCAGCGACGTCAGCGTGGGCAGTACCGCGAGGGGCCGCACCAGGCCGGGGGCGGTGCGGCCGAGGAGCAGGCCCGCGGCGGCGCCGAGGAACGGCAGGAGGGGGACGAGGACGGCGAGGGTGGTGGTGTTCACGCGGTGGCCTCGGCCTTCTGGGACGTCCGCGGCGGCCGCGGCTGCTCGTCGGGGGCGGGCTCGTCGGCGGCTTCCGGGGAGCCGCCGTCATCGCCGTCGTCGTCAGGGCGTTCGGCGGTGTCGCGGAGGTCGTCGACGGCGGAGGTGCCGCGGTTGCGGTAGACGGCGAGGACGATCGCGAGGCCGATGCCGATCTCGGCGGCGGCGATGGCGATGGTGAACAGGGTCAGGGCCTGGCCGGAGTGCAGCTTGTCGCGGAGCCAGACGTCGAAGGCGACGAGGTTCAGGTTGACGGCGTTGAGCATCAGCTCGACGGACATCAGGACGAGGATCGCGTTGCGCCGGGCGAGCACGCCGTAGAGGCCGACGCAGAACAGGAGGGCGGCGAGGACGGCGGGGTAGGCGAGGTGCATCAGCGGTTCTCCTCCCGGTGCTCGGCGGCGGTCGGGGCGCCCGGGTCGGCACCGTCGCGCGCGGCGTTCCTGCGGGACAGCACGATCGCGCCGACGAGGGCGGCCAGGAGCAGCACGGACAGGGCCTCGAAGGGCAGCACCCAGTGCCGGAAGAGGATCGCACCGGTCACGTCGGTGGAGCCCTGGGCCGCGCCGTCCAGGTCGATCCACGTCGTACGGAAGGCGTCCACGACGACCCACACCAGGGCGGTGGCCGCGGCGAGGGCGACGGCGAGCGCCACCCAGCGGTTGCCGGAGTCGGCGTCCGGGGAGCGGCCGATGGGGGCCTTGGTGAGCATCAGGCCGAACAGGAGGAGGACGACCACGGAGCCCACGTAGATGAGGACCTGCACCCAGGCGATGAACTCGGCGGTGAGCAGCAGGTACTCGACGGCGAGGCCGCCGAGGGCGACGACCAGCCAGAGCGCGGCGTGCACGAGCTGCCGGGTGGTGACGGTGACGACGGCGGCGCCCAGGGTGACGAGACCGACGAGGACGAAGGCGATCTCGACGCCGATCGGGGACAGGAAGCCCTGGGGGGCGTCGGCGGCGACGGTGAGGTTCACGCGTCCCCCTCGGGGGCGGCGCCCTGCCCGGCGGCCTGGTCGGCCGTCTGCTCGGCGGCCAGCTTGTCGGCGGTCTTGCGGGCGGCGGCGAGTTCCTTGGGTTCCTCGGCGGCCGGGTCGAGGGCGGGTGGGGCCGGGACGGTCCACATCCACTCGCGGAGCTTGTCGCGCTCGTGGGTCAGCTCGCGGATGTCGGTCTCGGCGTACTCGAACTCCGGGGACCAGAAGAGCGCGTCGAAGGGGCAGACCTCGATGCAGATGCCGCAGTACATGCACAGGGAGAAGTCGATGGCGAAGCGGTCGAGGACGTTGCGGCTGCGCTCGCGGCCGCCGGGCGTGGCGGCGGGCACCGTCTCCTTGTGGGAGTCGATGTAGATGCACCAGTCGGGGCACTCGCGGGCGCACAGCATGCAGACCGTGCAGTTCTCCTCGAACAGGCCGATGACCCCGCGGGTGCGGGGCGGCAGGTCGGGCTGGACGTCGGGGTACTGCTCGGTGACGGACTTCCGCGTCATCGTGCGGAGGGTGACGGCGAGGCCTTTCGCCAGGCCCGAGCCAGGGACCGGAGGCATCAGTTGATCGCCACCTTCACGATTCCGGTGAGCGCGATCTGCGCCAGGGCGAGCGGGACGAGGAGGGTCCAGGAGAGCTTCTGGAGCTGGTCCTCGCGGAGGCGGGGGTAGCTGACGCGCAGCCAGATGACGACGAAGGCGAGGACGCCGGTCTTCAGCAGGGTCCACACCCAGCCGAGCCCGTCGGCGCCCCAGGGGCCGTGCCAGCCGCCGAGGAACAGGACGGTGGTCAGGCCGCACAGGACGACGATCCCGGCGTACTCGGCGAGCAGGAAGAGGGCGAAGCGCAGCCCGGTGTACTCGGTGTACGCGCCGAAGATAATCTCCGAGTCGGCGACCGGCATGTCGAACGGCGGGCGCTGGAGTTCGGCGAGCCCGGCCACGAAGAAGACCAGGGCGCCGACGATCTGCCACGGCAGCCACCACCACTCGAACGCGTCGAGGATGCCGGGCAGCGAGACCGTGCCCGCGGCCATCGCCACCGAGGCGGCGGCGAGCAGCATCGGCAGCTCGTAGGCGAGCAGTTGCGCGGCGGTGCGCAGGCCGCCGAGCAGGGAGAACTTGTTGGCCGACGCCCAGCCCGCCATCAGGGAGCCGAGGACGCCGACGCCCATGACCGCGAGGACGAAGAAGACGCCCGCGTCGACGACCTCGCCGACGGCGCCCTCGCCCGGGCCGATGGGGAGGGCGATGAGCACCAGGAGGTAGGGCAGCAGCGCGACGGCCGGGGCGAGCTGGAAGACCCGGCGGTCGGCGTCGGCGGGGACGACGTCTTCCTTCTGGGCGAACTTCACGCCGTCGGCGACGAGCTGGGCCCAGCCGTGGAAGCCGCCCGCGTACATCGGGCCGAGGCGGCCCTGCATGTGCGCCATCACCTTGTGCTCGGTCTGGCCGACGATCAGGGGCAGGGCGAGGAAGGCGACGAGGACGAGGAGGAGTCGCAGGGCGACGTCGAGGGCGTCGTTCACTGCGGGCCTCCTGGGGTGTCTGGGTGGCTTGGGGTGTCTGGGGTGTCTGGGTGGCTTGGGGTTTCTGGGGCGCCTGAGGTGTCGGTGCCGTCCTCCGGGGCCGGGGCCGACCCGGGCGCGGGCTTGGCCTCGGGCTTCGGCGCGGCCGCGGGCTTGGCTTCGGGCTCGGGCTTCGGCGCGAGCGCGGGCTTGGCTTCGGGCTCGGGCTTCGGCGCGAGCGCGGGCTTGGCCTCGGGCTCGGCATCCGGGGCGGTCGCGGGCTCGGGGCCCGGCGCGGGCTCCGGCGTCGGCTCAGGGGTGGCCCCCGGCTTCGGCTCAGGCGCGGGCTCCGGCGTCGCTTCCGGTGTGTCGAAGGCCGGGCGGGCGTGGTGCCACGGGGCGTCCGAGCTGCGCGGGGCGGGCTTCGGCCGGTCCTGGGCGGAGGCGGCGGGCGGGGCCGACGCGGGCGGCTCGGCCGGGCCCGTGGCCTCCGGGCGCTGCGAGGCCGAGCCCTGGCTGGCGCTGCGGTTGCGGCGGGGGCGCGGGGCCGCCGCCGACGGGCCGGGGGCCTGCGGGGTACCGGCGGCCGCGGCCTGGCTGGCGGAGCCGTCCGCCGCGCTGCGCATACGGCGCGGGGCCGGTGCCGCCGTGGACGCCTCCGCCTGGCCGGACGGCCCCGACGGTTCCGGTCGCCCCGCCTGGCTGGCCGAGCCCTCGCTCGCCGACCGCGTACGCCGCACCGGCCGCTCCCCCGCGCCTGCCGCGCCCGCCGCGCGCCCCGCGGCACCCGCCGCGCGCCCGGCTCCCCGGGCGGGCCGCGCCGGAGCCGCCGGGAGCTGGCCCTTCAGCGGGCCCCACTCGTTGGGGTCGGGGACGCCGGGCGGCAGCATCTGGCGCCGCTTCGGACCGCCGTGCTCCGACTCGCCCGGCTCCTTGGCGCCGGGCCACGCCTTCGCGACGCGCGCCGCCAGGACGAAGTCCTTGCGCAGCGGGTGGCCTTCGAAGCCGTCCGGCAGGAGCAGCGGCACCAGGTGCGGGTGGCCTTCGAAGTGGACGCCGAACATTTCGTGGGTCTCGCGCTCGTGCCAGGCCGCGCCCGCGTACACGTCGACGGCGGACGGCAGGGCGGGCGCCTCGTGCGGCACCGTCGTGCGCACGAGCAGCCGCCGCACCGGCGCGAGCGCCACCACGTGGGCGCTCACCAGGAAGCCCGTGCCGGGCTCGTCGACGGCGCTCAGCCAGTCGAAGTAGGTGCAGCCGAGCCGGTCACGGGCGGCGAGCAGGGCGGCGGTCCAGGAGGCGGCGGGGACGTCGACGGTCAGGACGTCGTACGCCTCCTCGGCCGTGGCCTCCGTACCGAAGAGCTCCTCGACGGGAGCGGGCAGCCAGCCGGTCATCTCGCTTCCTCCGCGGACGCCGTGGTCCCCTCCGCGGACGCCGTGGTCCCCTCCGCGGACGCCGTGGTCCCCTCCGCGGACGCCGCGGGCGTGGGCGCGGTCACCAGGTCACTGCGGAGCGCGGCCGTCGACGGGCGCGCCCCGTTCGCGCTCCCGTAGCGCTCCCCGAGCGACTCGCGGGCGATCTTCTCCTGGAGCTTGAGGATGCCCTGGAGCAGCGCCTCCGGGCGGGGCGGGCAGCCGGGGACGTAGACGTCGACGGGGATGATCTGGTCGACGCCCTTGGTGACGGAGTACGAGTCCCAGTAGGGGCCGCCGCAGTTGGAGCAGGCGCCGAAGGAGATGACGTACTTCGGCTCGGGCATCTGCTCGTACAGGCGCTTCACGGCGGGCGCCATCTTGTCCGTGACCGTGCCGGAGACCACCATCAGGTCGGCCTGGCGGGGGCCCGGCGCGAAGGGGATCACGCCGAAGCGGATGAAGTCGTGCCGCGACATGGAGGTGGCGATGAACTCGATGGCGCAGCAGGCGAGGCCGAAGTTGAAGACCCACAGGCTGTAGCGGCGGCCCCAGTTCAGGACCACCTTCATCGGTTCGGGGGCGAGGCGGAGAGCACGCCGAGCCGCTTCGGCTCCGGGAGGAGCACGGGCTCGGTCGGCCGCTCCGGCTCCTGGTTCACGTCCATGTGAGGACGCCCTTCTTGTAGGCGTACAGCAGTCCTACGGCGAGGAAGCCGAGGAAGATGAACATCTCGACGAGGGTCGTGGCCCCGTAGCCGGGCGCGGCGAAGACCGTCGCCCAGGGGAAGAGGAAGATCGAGTCGACGGCGAAGATCACGTAGAGGAACGCGTAGACGTAGTAGCGGACCTGGGTGTGGGCCCAGCCCTCGCCCACCGGGTCGACGCCGCACTCGTAGGTGAGCAGCTTCTCCGGGGTCGGCACCACGGGCCGCAGCAGGCGGCCCGCGCCGAAGGCGACGGCGACGAACAGCACGCCGACGACGGCGAGCAGTCCGACGACGGAGTACGACGCGAAGTATCCGCTCGCCACGAACACGTCAGCCCTCACTCCCGACCTCGTTCGACGATCTGTACGCACGGGAGTCTAGGGCCTGCTAAAGGCGAGGTAAGCAGACAGTCAGGGACGAGGTGGGGTTACCCCCAGCCAGGTTCGGAGGTCACCCGGATGGCGCGCGGCGGGCCCGCCGGGGCACCCTTGCGCGTATGACCGCGAGCACCACGTCTTCGCAGGCCGCGCCGGAGGCACCGCCGCCTGCCCGCTTCGCCTACGACGTGTACACGTGGAAGGAGATCCTGCACCTCCTGGTGAACCTTCCGACCGGATTCGTCGCATTCATGTACGTGGTGGTGTCGCTGGCCGTCGGCAGCTTTCTGTCGGTGACGGTCGTCGGCCTGCCGCTGCTGGCGCTCGCGCTCTTCGGGGCGCGGCTGTTCGGGAAGTTCGAGCGGGGCGGGCGCGGCTGCTCCTCGGGGTGCGGATCGACGAGCCGAGCCCGATGCCGCTGAGGTCGCGGCGCGGGGCGGCTTCCTGGCCTGGCTGTGGTCCACGCTGAAGGACCCGGTGGGCTGGCGGACCATGCTCTACGGCTTCCTGCGGCTGCCGTGGGGCATGGCCACGTTCATGATCACGTTCTTCGGGCTGATCTTCCTGTGGCCGGTGCTGCCGTTCCTCGTGCGGCTGCTCGCCAACGCCGACCGGGCGATGGTCAGGGGCCTGCTCTCGCCGTCCTCCGAGCTGGAGCGGCGCATCGCCGAGCTGGAGTCGGACCGGGGGGTCGTCGTGGACACCGCCGCGGCCGACCTGCGGCGCATCGAGCGGGACCTGCACGACGGCGCCCAGGCCCGGCTCGTCGCCCTCGCGATGGGGCTCGGCCTCGCCAAGGAGAAGCTCCTGGAGGACCCCGACGCCGCGGCGGCGATGGTCGACGAGGCGCACGGCGAGGTGAAGCTGGCGCTCCAGGAGCTGCGGGACCTGGCCCGCGGCATCCACCCGGCCGTGCTCACCGACCGCGGGCTCGACGCCGCCCTGTCGTCGGTCGCCTCGCGCTGCACGGTGCCGGTGAAGGTCACCGCCGACCTGCCGTCCCGGCCCGCCGCCGCCATCGAGGGCATCGCGTACTTCACCGTGTCGGAGCTGCTCCAGAACGTGAGCAAGCACAGCGGGGCGCGGTCGGCGAGCGTCGAGGTGTGGCGCTCCGAGCAGCGGCTGCTCATCCAGGTCACGGACGACGGGCGGGGCGGGGCGAACCTCGACGGCGGGTCGGGGATGGCGGGGCTCGCGGACCGGCTCGGGGCCGTGGACGGGCTCTTCGTGATCGACTCGCCCGTCGGGGGGCCCACGACGATCACCGCGGAGCTGCCGTGGCGGGACCGGGTGGAGTGAGGCGCGGCAGGTGCTCTCGCGGGGGCGCCCCGGGCCCGCCCCTGCACCGGAACCAGAGGCCCCTGGCACCCCCGGGAATCGCCGCTTCGCGGCTCGTCCCCGAGCGCCGGGCGGGCTCGGCACCTCCCGGAGGGTAGGGAAAACCCCCGGTCCAAGACGGTTACTCGCTCCATGGTTCCGGCGGCGCGCGGCGCGCACCCTTGAGGCATCGCGTGATGTATCGCGGTGACGCGGACCTAGCAGAAACGGACGGCACGATGGCCACGGATCACGGACAGGGGTACGGAGACGTCAGTCGGCCCGACGGCGCGGCGCGTCGGCACCGGCTGCCCACGGCGCTGCGCGCGCCGGTCGAGGGGCGGGCCCTGCGCGAGTTCGTCTACGTCCTGCTCTCCCTGCCCATCAGCATCGTCACCTTCGTCTTCGCCGTCGTGATGGTGTCCGTGGGCGCGGGCCTCCTGGTCACGTTCATCGGCGTGCCGCTGCTCGCCCTCGGGCTGACCGCCTGCCGCGGCTTCGGTGCCCTGGAGCGGACGCGGGCGCGGGTGCTGCTCGGCGTGCAGGTGCGCGACCCGCACCCGCTCCAGCCGCGCGACAGGGGGTTCATGGCGTGGATGGGCGCCGTCCTCAAGAGCGGCGTCTCCTGGCGGCACCTGCTGTACACCGTTCTGCACATGCCGTGGGCGGTCTTCTCCTTCGCGGTGTCGGTGGTCTTCTGGACGTACGGCTGGGCGATGCTGACGTACCCGCTGTGGTTCTGGCTCTTCCCCGTGTACGGCGAGCAGGACGGCATGCAGCTGTACGGGGACCGGGACCACGGCGTCTATGTGGACAACCCCTTCGAAATCGGGCTCGCCTCCCTCTCCGGACTGCTCGTCACCCTCGCCACGCCCTGGGTCGTCCGCGCCCTGACCACCGTCGACCGCGGCCTGGTCCACGGCCTCCTCGGGCCCTCGCGCCTGGTGTCACGTGTCGTCGAGCTGGAGTCCGACCGGGGGGTCGTCGTGGACACCGCCGCGGCCGACCTGCGGCGCATCGAGCGGGACCTGCACGACGGCGCCCAGGCCCGGCTCGTCGCCCTCGCCATGGACCTCGGCCTCGCCAAGGAGAAGCTGGCCGAGGACCCTCAGGCCGCGGCCCGCATGGTCGACGAGGCGCACGGCGAGGTGAAGATCGCCCTCCAGGAGCTGCGGGACCTGGCCCGGGGCATCCACCCGGCCGTGCTCACCGACCGCGGGCTCGACGCGGCGCTCTCCGCGCTTGCCGCGCGCTGCACCGTGCCGGTGGACGTCGAGGTCGACCTGCCGTCCCGGCCCGCCGCCGCCATCGAGGGCATCGCGTACTTCACCGTGTCCGAACTCCTCCAGAACATCAGCAAGCACAGCGGGGCCCGGTCGGCGAACGTGGACGTGTGGCGGGCGGCGGACCGGCTGATGCTCCAGGTGACCGACGACGGGCGGGGCGGGGCGGACGTGACGGCCGGGTCCGGGCTCGCGGGGCTGGCCGAGCGGCTCGACGCGGTGGACGGGATCCTCGTGGTCGAGTCTCCCGCCGGGGGGCCGACGATGGTGACCGCGGAGCTGCCCTGGCGGGGGTGAGCCTCGCGGGGGCGCCCCTTCTCGAAAAGCGGGGGCGCCCCAGCCCCGCCCCTTCCCGAAACCAAGGGGCTCCGCCCCCTGGCCCCCCCTTTGCGGCGCTTCGCGCCTCGTCCTCGAACGCCGGACGGACTGAAAGCCTGGCGGCCTACCGGCCCCGTGAGCATCCGAATGCTGGGATGCTGGAGCCTGTCAATGGGTGGGGACGGGCTGTGGGGGACGGAACATCGTGGAGGACAAGGTGCGGGTGGTCATCGCCGAGGATTCAGTGCTGCTCAGGGAGGGGCTGACCCGGCTGCTGACCGACCGCGGGCACGACGTCGTCGCGGGCGTCGGGGACGCCGACGCGCTGATCAAGACGATCACGGATCTCGCGGGGCAGGACGCGCTGCCCGACGTGGTGGTGGCGGACGTGCGGATGCCGCCGACGCACACGGACGAAGGGGTGCGCGCGGCCGTGCGGTTGCGGCAGCGGCATCCGGGGCTCGGGGTGCTGGTGCTGTCGCAGTACGTGGAGGAGCAGTACGCGACGGAGTTGCTCGCCGGGTCGAGCCGGGGCGTGGGGTATCTGCTGAAGGACCGGGTCGCCGAGGTGCGGGAGTTCGTGGACGCCGTGGTGCGGGTGGCGCGGGGCGGGACGGCGCTGGACCCGGAGGTCGTGGCGCAGCTGCTCGGGCGCAGCCGCAAGCAGGACGTGCTCGCGGGGCTCACCCCCAGGGAGCGGGAGGTCCTCGGGCTGATGGCCGAGGGGCGGACGAACTCCGCGATCGCCCGGCAGCTCGTCGTCAGCGACGGCGCCGTGGAGAAGCACGTCAGCAACATCTTCCTGAAGCTCGGCCTGTCGCCGAGCGACGGCGACCACCGGCGCGTGCTCGCCGTCCTCACCTATCTGAACTCCTGACGTCCGCGCCGCGCTCCCCCGAGGCCGTGACCCGTACGCGTCAGGGGTACCCGGGAGCGCGGCAAGGACCGTCCCGGCAGCGGGACACCCTCAGCGGCGGCTGTCCCGACAGCGGGACAACACCACCACGGACGGCCGCGTCATCAGGAACAGTGCTACCGGGGCCCAGAAGGTCCCAGAGACAGTCGCAGCAGCAGTCCGGAAGCAGCCCAGAAGCAGTCCGGAAGCAGTCCGGAAGCAGTGCGCACGCAGCCAGCAGCAGCCAGCAGGAGGAGCCGCCGGAACAAGTCCTGGCACCAGGTCCTAGACCCAAAGGATGAGCGGAAGGCGTCTTCGCGAAAGGCCCGGGGGGCGAGTCAGACCATGACAGATCAGGGCATTCAGCCATCTCAAAAACCCGTCCATCATGCGAGCGGCCCCCAGAATGAGGCCCTTGCGGACGTAGGGTGGGCCATGGGATCGCAGGGCGGCCTGCGGCTCCCGCACACCCGCCTCAAGGGAGGTCCAGTTCAGTGACCAGCCAGGTCAGCAGCCCGGCCGAGCAGGCCGACGAAGCCGTCGTCGGGGAGCAGCGCAAACCTGCGGGCGAGAAGAGCGTTCGCCGTCTCGACCGGGTCATCATTCGGTTCGCGGGTGACTCCGGCGACGGCATGCAGCTCACGGGCGACCGGTTCACCTCGGAGACGGCGTCCTTCGGCAACGACCTGTCGACGCTGCCGAACTTCCCCGCCGAGATCCGCGCCCCCGCCGGGACGCTGCCCGGCGTGTCGTCGTTCCAGCTGCACTTCGCCGACCACGACATCCTCACCCCGGGCGACGCGCCGAACGTGCTGGTGGCGATGAACCCGGCCGCCCTGAAGGCCAACATCGGGGACGTGCCGCGCGGCGCCGAAGTCATCGTGAACACGGACGAGTTCACCAAGCGGGCCATGCAGAAGGTGGGGTACGAGACCTCGCCGCTGGAGGACGGCTCCCTGGACGGCTACCAGGTGCACCCGGTCCCCCTGACCACGCTGACCGTCGAGGCCCTGAAGGACTTCGACCTGTCGCGCAAGGACGCGGGCCGCAGCAAGAACATGTTCGCGCTCGGCCTGCTGTCGTGGATGTACCACCGGCCGACCGAGGGCACGGAGAGGTTCCTCAGGACCAAGTTCGCCAAGAAGCCGGAGATCGCCGAGGCGAACATCGCGGCGTTCCACGCGGGCTGGAACTTCGGCGAGACCACCGAGGACTTCGCCGTCTCCTACGAGGTGGCGCCCGCCGCGACGGCCTTCCCCACCGGCACGTACCGCAACATCTCCGGGAACCTGGCCCTGTCGTACGGCCTGATCGCCGCGTCCCGGCAGGCCGACCTGCCGCTGTACCTGGGCTCGTACCCGATCACGCCCGCGTCGGACATCCTGCACGAGCTGAGCAAGCACAAGAACTTCGGCGTGCGCACCTTCCAGGCCGAGGACGAGATCGCGGGCATCGGCGCCGCCCTCGGCGCCGCTTTCGGCGGCTCCCTCGCGGTGACGACCACCTCGGGCCCCGGCGTGGCCCTGAAGTCGGAGACGATCGGCCTCGCGGTGAGCCTGGAGCTGCCGCTGCTCATCGTGGACATCCAGCGCGGCGGCCCGTCGACCGGCCTGCCGACCAAGACCGAGCAGGCCGACCTGCTCCAGGCGATGTACGGGCGCAACGGCGAGGCCCCGGTCCCGGTGGTCGCCCCGCGCACCCCCGCCGACTGCTTCGACGCGGCCCTGGAGGCGGCGCGCATCGCGCTGACGTACCGGACGCCGGTCTTCCTGCTGAGCGACGGCTACCTGGCCAACGGCTCCGAGCCGTGGCGCATCCCGGAGACCGACGAACTCCCCGACCTGCGCGTGCAGTTCGCCACCGGCGCCAACCACACCCTGGAGGACGGCACCGAGGTCTTCTGGCCGTATCTGCGCGACCCGCAGACCCTGGCCCGGCCCTGGGCGATCCCCGGCACGCCGGGCCTCGAACACCGCATCGGCGGCATCGAGAAGCAGGACGGCACGGGCAACATCTCGTACGACCCGGCCAACCACGACCTGATGGTCCGCACCCGTCAGGCCAAGGTCGACGGCATCGACGTGCCCGACCTGGAGGTCGACGACGCGGGCGGCGACGCCCGGCTGCTCGTCCTCGGCTGGGGCTCCACATACGGGCCGATCACGGCCGCCGTGCGCCGTCTGCGCGCGGCCGGGCAGAGCGTCGCGCAGGCGCATCTGCGCCACCTCAACCCGTTCCCGAGGAACCTCGGCGAGGTTCTGAAGCGTTACGACAAGGTGGTGATCCCCGAGATGAACCTCGGCCAGCTCGCCACGCTGATCCGCGCCAAGTACCTCGTGGACGCGGTCTCGTACAACCAGGTCAACGGCATGCCGTTCAAGGCCGAGCAGCTCGCTGCGGCTCTCAAGGAGGCCATCGATGGCTGACACCACGATCGAGGGGCCCACCGGCTCCGAGACGCTGCTGAAGCTCGTGCCCAAGGCCGAGGCCAAGCAGTCGATGAAGGACTTCAAGTCCGACCAGGAAGTGCGCTGGTGTCCCGGCTGCGGCGACTACGCGGTCCTGGCGGCCGTCCAGGGCTTCATGCCCGAGCTCGGCCTCGCCAAGGAGAACATCGTCTTCGTCTCCGGCATCGGCTGCTCCTCCCGCTTCCCGTACTACATGAACACGTACGGGATGCACTCCATCCACGGCCGCGCCCCCGCGATCGCCACCGGCCTCGCCTCCTCGCGCCGCGACCTGTCCGTCTGGGTCGTCACCGGCGACGGCGACGCGCTCTCCATCGGCGGCAACCACCTGATCCACGCCCTGCGCCGCAATGTGAACCTGAAGATCCTGCTCTTCAACAACCGGATCTACGGCCTCACCAAGGGCCAGTACTCCCCGACCTCCGAGGTCGGCAAGATCACCAAGTCGACGCCGATGGGGTCGCTCGACGCGCCCTTCAACCCGGTGTCGCTGGCGATCGGCGCGGAGGCGTCCTTCGTGGCCCGCACGGTCGACTCCGACCGCAAGCACCTCACGGAGGTGCTGCGCCAGGCCGCCGCCCACAACGGCACGGCCCTGGTGGAGATCTACCAGAACTGCAACATCTTCAACGACGGCGCGTTCGAGGTCCTCAAGGACAAGCAGCAGGCCGAGGAGGCCGTGATCCGCCTGGAGCACGGGGCGCCGATCCGCTTCGGCACCGACGGCTCCAAGGGCGTCGTCCGCGACCCGGCCACCGGCGACCTCAAGGTCGTCCCCGTGACGCCCCAGACCGAGGGCGACCTCCTCGTCCACGACGCCCACGCCGCGTCCCCGACCACGGCCTTCGCGCTGTCCCGCCTGGCCGACCCGGACACGCTGCACCACACGCCGATCGGTGTCTTCCGCGACGTGGACCGGCCGGTCTACGACACGCTGATGGCCGACCAGCTCGACACGGCCATCGAGCAGCGCGGCAAGGGCGACCTCGCGGCGCTGCTCGCCGGGGGCGACACCTGGACGGTCGTCGGCTAGCCGCCCACCGCGCTCGCGCGCGCGTTCACGACCGGGGCCCGGGCCCGGGGTCCACTCCCTCAGGCCCGGGCCTCGTCGTACTTCTCGCGGGCCTGCAGTACGTCGTCCAGGCGCCGCTGCGTCCACTCGGTCAGCGCCCTGACCTGCTCGGCGGCCTCGCGGCCCAGGCCGGTCAGCGAGTAGTCGACGCGGGGCGGGATGACCGGCTTGGCGTCGCGGTGGACCAGGCCGTCGCGCTCCAGGGTCTGGAGGGTCTGGGTCAGCATCTTCTCGCTGACGGTGCGGTTGCCGAGGCGGCCGATCTCGCGGCGCAGCTCGCTGAAGCGGTGGGAGCGCTCGGCGAGGGCGATCAGGACGAGGACGCCCCAGCGGCTGGTGACGTGCTCCAGGACGAGGCGGTGGGGGCACATCTCTTCGGCGGTGGCGGTCGCGGTCGCGGTGGTGGCTTTGGCGGTCGGGCGGGGGCTTACTGGCATATCAGTACCTTACTTTGAAGTGGGTACTTTCGAGAAGTTAGCGCCAGCGTTAGCGTTAGTGGTGCACCTGATTCCACTGAGTTCACCTTGTTCAACCTGATTTCAGTGGTTCTCGATCCTTTCTTCCGGGAGTGTGTACCCCATGAGCATTGTCGTCACCGGAGCCACCGGGCACCTCGGCCGTCATGTCGTCAGCGGTCTGCTCGACGCGGGCGTGCCCGCCGCACAGGTCGTGGCCGTCGTCCGCGACAAGGACAAGGCCGCCGACCTCGCCGCGCGCGGCGTCACCCTGCGGGTCGCCGACTACAGCGCGCCCGAGACCCTCGCGGGCGCCTTCGCGGCGGGCGACAAGGTGCTGCTGATCTCCGGCAGCGAGGTCGGCAGGCGCGTGCCGCAGCACCGGGCGGTCATCGACGCCGCCAAGGCCGCCGGGGTGGCCCACCTCGTCTACACCGGCATCCTCGGCGGGCCCGACGCCGACTTCGAGCTGGCCGCCGAGCACAAGGAGACCGAGCGGGCGATCCTGGAGTCGGGCCTGCCGTACACGTTCCTGCGCAACGGCTGGTACCACGAGAACTACACCGAGCACCTCGCGCCCGTCCTGGAGCACGGCGCGGTCGTCGGCAGCGCCGGGACCGGTGCCGAGGCCCGCGTCGGGTCCGCGTCCCGCGCCGACTACGCGGCGGCGGCCGTCGCCGTCCTCACGGGCGAGGGGCACGAGGGCCGCGCCTACGAGCTGAGCGGGGACGAGGCGTGGAGCTTCCCCGAGTACGCGGCGGAGGTCGCCCGGCAGTCCGGCAAGGAGGTGCGGTACGCCGAGGTGTCGCCGGAGGAGCACGTGGCGGTGCTGACGGGGGCGGGGTTGCCGGAGGCGGTGGCGCGGGTGCTGGTGGACGTCGACGCGGCTATCGGGCGGGGGCGCCTCGTGGGGGGCAGCGGTGAGCTCGCCGCCCTCATCGGGCGGCCCACCACGCCGCTCGCCGACGCGGTCCGCTCGGCGCTGGCCTGAGCGGCCCTCGCCCACCCGCCCGCCCGTTCCTGCCTGGCGTCCAGGCTGACGCCCCTCGCGGGGGTCCCCCGCCGTCGGCGCCCGCGCCCCGGTGGCACGGGGCCTTCCCCACCCGCCCACCCGTGACCGCCTGGCGGACAGGCCGACGCCCCAGCCGGGGGTCCCCCACCATCGGCGCCCGCGCCCCGGTGGCACGGATCCTTTCCCACCCGCCCGCCCGTGACCGCCTAGCGGACAGGCCCACGCCCCAGCCGGGGGTCCCCCGCCATCGGCGACTGCGGCCCGGTGGCACGGATCCTTTCCCACCCACCCGCCCGTGGCTGCCTAGTGGTTAGGTGGGCGCCCCCTGTGGGGGTTGATCGCCGTCGGCGGCCTCGGGGTCGGGTCCACCCGGCTCGCAGCCGGGGAGCCACGGGCGGACCCGCAGACGCCGACGGCGGGGACCCCCACGAGGGGCCTCCACCTGCTCACCAGGCAGGAACGGGCGGGCGGGTGGGAGGAGTTCCGGGCCACCGGGCCGCAGTCGCCGATGGCGGGGGACCCCCGCGTGGGGCGGTCACCTCGCAACCACGGGGTCACGGGCGGGCGGGTGGGGAAGATGTCGTGCCACCGGGGCGCGGGCGCCGATGGTGGCGGACCACCGGCAGGGGCGGTCACCCCGCAGCCACGGGGTCACGGGCGGGCGGGTGGGCGAGGGGCCCCGTCAGGGGCCGAAGCGGGCGCGGTACTCCGAGGGCGTCAACCCCGTAACCCGGCGGAGCCACAACCGCAGGTTGGCCGCACTGCCCAACCCGCTCCGCGAGGCGACGACGTCCAGCCGCTCCTCGCCGCGCTCGATGAGCCGACAGGCCAGCGCCGTACGCTCCGCGGCGAGCCACGCCAGCGGCGTCGTACCGAGTTGCGCCCGGAAGCGCCGGTGCAGCGTCGCGGGGCTGACCGCGGCGCGCGCGGCGAGCCCGGCCACGGTGAGCGGCTCCCCGAGCCGCTCCTGGGCCCAGGCGAGCAGCGGCGCCAGGGACTCGTCGGGCACCTCGGGCACCGGCCGCTCGACGAACTGCCGCTGCCCGCCGTCCCGGTGGGCGGCGAACACCAGCCGCCGCGACACGGACACCGCGACCTCCGCGCCGAAGTCCCGGCGCACGATGTGCAGCCCCAGGTCGAGCGCGGCGGCGCTCCCGGCCGCGGTGAGGATGTCGCCGTCGTCGACGAACAGCACGTCCGGTTCGAGCCGCACGGCGGGGAAGCGGGCCCGGAAGTCGTCCGCCCACTGCCAGTGGGCGGTGGCACGGCGGCCGTCCAGGACCCCGGCCTCGGCGAGCGTGAAGGCGCCGCTGCAGAAGCCGACGAGCCGCGCGCCGCGCGCGTGGGCGCGCCGCACGGCGTCCAGGACGGCGGGTCGGCGCGGCACTTCGGTGTCGGGCCGGTTCGGCACGATCAGCGTGTCGGCGGTGTCCGCGGCGTCGAGCCCGGCCACGCCGGTGAGCGTGAAGAAGCCGTCCCGCATCAGGGTGCGCGGCTCGGGCGAGCACAGCGCGAAGTCGTACAGAGCCGGGTGCGCGCGCCCGAGTTCGGGCCGCTGGAGCCCGAAGACCTCGGTCACACAGCCCAGTTCGAAGGGGTTGGAGTTCTCGTCGACGATGACGACGACCCGGTGCGCCCGCTCGCGCCCGGCCCCGTCACCCGCCGACCGCCCAGCCGAAGGCCCTCCCCGCGCCGGTCCCGCACCAGGCGCCCCACCGCGCGACGGCCCAAGGCGCGACGAACGACCACCCGCCCCCTGCTCACGCGAAGACCCCTCGGAGCAAAGGCCCCCGCCCCCGCCCCCGCCGTGAGAGTTTCCTTTCGCCATATGCGATTTCTAGCACTCGTACCCCGTCCGGCCAAGGGCCACGATGGCGTCATGACCCATGAACCCGCAGTTCAGCGGCGCGAGCCGGTCGCCCTCGCCGAGGCCCTCGCCTCCTTCGACGCGCTGTGGAGCCCCCGCGTCGTCACACACGTCAACGACTACGACGTACGCGTCGCCAAGGTCGAGGGCGAACACGTCTGGCACGTCCACGACGACACCGACGAGTTCTTCCTCGTCCTGGCGGGCGAGCTGGACATCGCGCTGCGCGGGCCGTCCGGAGAGCGCACCGTCACCCTGCCGAAGGGCTCGGTGTTCACCGTCCCGCGCGGCACGGAGCACAAGCCCAGCTCCCGCGGGGGCGCCGCGATCCTCGTGTTCGAGCCGACCGGCACCCTGACGGTCGGGGACCGGCACGAGGAGGTCCCCGACCACGTGGACGTGACCACGGGCCACGCGCTGCGGCTGTAGCCCGCGGCGCCCGGCGGCGTCACTGCACGCAGAACTCGTTGCCCTCCGGGTCCGTCATCACGACCCACTCGCCCCCAGCTTCCTTCACGTGCCGCTGCTCCGCCGCGCCCAGCTCCTTCAGGCGGGTCACCTCGTCGTCCCGGGTGCCGGGCGCGGTGTGCACGTCGAGGTGGAGGCGGTTCTTGCCGGTCTTCGCCTCCGGCACGCGCTGGAAGAGCAGCCGCCGTCCGAGCCCCGTGCCGGTCTCCTCCTCGTACGGGTCGTCCGGGTGGCGTACGGCGATGAGGTCCCGGAAGGCGCGGCGGCCCCGGAACTCCACCGTGTCGGCCTCCGTCAGGGCTCCGAAGCCCAGCAGCTTCCCGATGAGGGCGCTGTTGTCCTCCACCTCGTACCCCAGGGCCTCGCCCCAGAAGGCGGCCTGGGCGTGGGGATCACGGGCGTCGATGACGAGCTTCCAGTGCAAGGTCATGTAACTAGTTATAGTGGTTACATGACGTCGTCGCAACGCACCCAGCGGAAGCCGGGCGGGAGGCCTGGGCAGGAGCCCGGCGTGGTCATGCGCCCGCCCGACGGGCAGGTCTACCGCTTCGACCCCGGCACCCTCTGCCTGGAGCTGACCGCGACCGGCGGCCCCGGCCTCTTCGCGGTGTTCGAGACGCTGCGGGCCCCCGCGGACCTGGTGGCCTGGGCGGCGGAGAGCCGCCTGCGCGCGGGCCCGGCGGCCGAGGGCGGCACCGGGCTCGAACCGACCGTGACCGAGGACGAGTTGACGGCCGCGCGGACGCTGCGCGACGCCCTGTTCCTGCTCGCCGCCGACCGCGCGCACGGCCGCCCCCTGGACCCCCGCCACCTCGCCGTGGTCAACGACGCGGCGGCCGCTCCCCCGCTGACCGCCCGCATCGCCCCCGACGGCACCCGCGCGTGGGCGCCCGGCGCCACCGGCACCCAGCTCCTGTCGACGGTGGCCCGCGACGCCGTCGACCTGTTCACCGGGCCGTACGCCGAGCGCGTCCGCGAGTGCGCGGCGCACGACTGCTTCCTGCTGTTCGTGGACACCTCGCGCCCGGGGCGGCGCCGCTGGTGCGCGATGGAGCGCTGCGGCAACCGCGCCAAGGTCCGCGCCCACCGGGCACGGCCCGCCAGCTGAGCGGATTCCGGCGCTCCGCGCCCCGCCCTCACCCGCCGGACGGGCTCCCGCCTCCCTAGGCCCCCTTGCCGCCCTTGGCCTCCTTGGCCTCCGCCGTCTCGCGTGCGTCGTACGCGGACCGCGCCGCCGCGATCTCCCCCTGGTGCTCCTCCGTCCAGGAGACCAGGGCCTGGATCGTCGTGTGCAACGTGCCGCCCAGCGGCGTCAGTTCGTACTCGACGCGCGGCGGCACCACCGGGTGCACCGTGCGCCGCACCAGGCCGTCGCGCTCCAGCTGACGCAGCGTCACCGTCAGCATGCGCTGGCTGATGCCGTCGATCTCGCGCCGCAGCTCCGTGAAGCGCAGGCAGCGCCGCTCCAGGAGCGCGATCACCAGCAGCGACCACTTGTCGGCCACCCGGTCCAGGATCTGCCGCACCTGGCAGTCCTCACGCGTGTCCCACTGGAAGGGGTCGGCGTCCCCGTAGTCGGCGTGCTCGGCCCGATAGCCGGTGCCCGTGGAGTTACTCGGTGACTTCAAAGTGCCTTCTTCCATACCCGCCGATGCTGCCCCACCATTCCCTTGGTTACAAGAAGGAACCGGCAGTCGGTGGAGTAACCGACGCCCGCACCCGAGGAGACACCATGGGCGCCCGCGCCTGGGCACTGCTGCTCGTCCTCTGCGGAACGATCTTCCTGGAGGGCGCCGACATCGCCATGCTGGCGATAGCGATCCCCACGATCCGGTCCGACCTGGACCTGTCGACGGCCACCGCCGCCTGGGTGATCAGCTCCTACGTCCTCGGGTACGCGGGCTTCACGCTGCTCGGCGGGCGCGCGGCCGACCTGCTCGGCAGGCGGCGGATGTTCCTCACCTGGCTCGGCGTGTTCCTGGTCTTCTCCGGGCTCGGCGGGTTCGCCACCGAGGGCTGGACGCTGATCGGCGCGCGGTTCGTCACGGGGGTGGCCGCCGCGTTCATGACCCCCGCCGCCATGTCCCTCATCACCACCTCGTACGCCGAGGGCCCCGAGCGCAACAAGGCGCTGCTCGTCTTCGCCGGGACCTCCGCGGGCGGCTTCTCGCTCGGCCTGGTCATCGGCGGCGTCCTCACCGAACTGGGCTGGCGGTGGGTGTTCTTCGCGCCGGTGTTCTTCGCGGCGGCGATCCTCGCGGCGGCCGCCCGCCTGGTGCCCCGGCAGGAGCGGCCCGCGCGGGGCGCTGGGCGCGGCTTCGACCTGCCGGGCGCCGCCACCGCCGCGGGCGCCATGCTGCTGCTCGCCTACGGCGTCGTCCGCCTCGAACACGGCCTGGACGGCTGGCCGTCGACGGCCGCCGCGCTCGTCGGCGGCCTGCTGCTCATCGCCGCGTTCGTGGCGATCGAGCGGCGCACGGCCGTGCCGCTGGTGCGGCTCGGGATCTTCCGTACGGGGGCCGTGGTGCGGGCCGGGCTGGGCGCGCTGCTGTTCCTCGGCGCCTTCATGGGCTTCCAGTTCGTCGTCACGCTCTACCTCCAGGAACTGCGCGGCTGGTCGTCCTGGCAGACGGCGATCGCCCTGGTCGTGATGGGCTGCGACGTAGTGCTCGCGCCGACCCTGACGCCGCTGTTGGTGAACCGGTTCGGCCACGCCCGGGTGATCCTCGGCGGCTTCCTGCTCGCCGTGGCCGCGTACGCGCTGTTCCTGCCGGTCGGCCTGGACTGGACGTACGGGGCGATGCTGCCGACGCTGTTCCTCGCGGGCGGCGCCTTCGCGCTGGCGTACGGGCCGCTGATGATCGCCGCCACGGACGGCGTCCCGGAGGCCGAGCAGGGCCTAGCGGGCGGCCTGCTGCACACCGCCACGCAGTTCGGCGCGGCCATCGGCATCTCGGCGGTGACGGCCGTGTACGGCCTCGCCTCCGGCGGACACGGCGGACACGGCGCGGCGGACACCCTCGGCGCGTTCCGTGCCGCGCTCGCCGTGCCGGTGGGCATGGCCGCGCTCGGTGTCGTCGTCGCGCTGTTTGGGGTGGTCCGGCGGCGGCGCGCCGCTCAGCCCACCGCCCGCAGCGACGGCTCGGCGGCCGTCCTGTCGGCGACGAGCGACGCGCGGTAGCCGCTCGGCGTGACGCCCCGGATCCGCTTGAAGGCGTCGCTGAACCCGAACCCGTCGGCGTACCCCACCCGCGCGGCCACCGCCGCGACCGTCGCGCCCGGCTCCGCGAGCAGGTCCGCGGCGAGCGCCATGCGCCACTCGGTGAGGTACGCCATCGGGGGGCGCCCCACCAGGTCGGTGAAGTTGCGCGCGAAGGCGGCGCGCGACACCTGGGCGCGCGCCGCGAGGGACGCCACCGTCCAGGACCGGCCCGGCTCGTCGTGCATGGCGCGCAGGGCCGGGCCGACCACGTCGTCGCCGAGCGCCCGGTACCAGGCGGGCGGGCAGGCCTCCGGCAGCACGAACCACTCCCGCAGGGTGCAGGCGAGCAGCCAGTCGAGCATCCGGTCCATCACGTACTGCCGTCCGGGCCGCTCGACGGCCACCTCGTCCGCGATCAGGTTGATCACCGTCAGGCACTCCGGGCCGCCGGGCACGGCCAGCAGCGACGGCAGCGCGCTCAGCAGCCGCCGCCCGCCGCTGCCGTCCCACTGGTAGGCGCCGGTGACGACCTCGGTGCCTGCGTCGTCCCCGGCCAGGCGGAACGGCACGGACGCGCAGACCGCGGCGTCGCCCGCCCCGAGCACGCGGCTCTCCCCCACCGCCGAGACCCGCGCCCGCCCGCTCACCACCATGACCAGCGTCAACGGCGCGGGCGCGCCGTCCCGCGCGCCGCTGAGCACCGTGCGCTCGAAGCGCGCGCCGTCCGCGCGGACCCCGCGCAGCAGATCCCCCAGAGCGTCCATGCCCCCACCGTAAACGGCCGCGCCCGCCCGCGAGACGGACGCCTATGGGGCCGAGACGGACGCCCATGTCCCCAGGCCGCGTACGGGGGTTGGCTGGTCCCATGACCACGACACCCCACACCGACGCCCCCGTCCTCGTCCTCGGCGCCACCGGCAAGACCGGCCGCCGGATCGTGCCCCGGCTGCGCGCCGCGGGCCACACCGTGCGGGCGGCGTCCCGCTCCGGAGAGACCCGCTTCGACTGGACGGACCGTGCCACCTGGGCCCCGGCGCTGTCCGGCGCCCGCGCCCTCTACCTGGTCGCGCCGGAGGACCCGGAGCCCGTCCCGGACTTCGTGGCCCAGGCCAAGGCGGCCGGGGTGCGCCGCTTCGTGGTCCTGTCCGGGCGCGGCGCGGAGCAGGCTGAGGGGCGCTCCTTCCTGACCGGCATGCTGGACAGCGAGCGGATCGTGCGCGAGTCCGGCGTCGACTGGACGGTGATCCGCCCCAACAATTTCGCCCAGAACTTCTCCGAGGACTTCTTCCACACGGCGCTCCTCACCGGCCGCCTCGCCCTGCCCGTCGGCGACACACCGGAGCCGTTCGTCGACGTCGAGGACATCGCGGACGTCGTGGTCGCGCTGCTCACCGAGGACGGCCACACCCACCGCGTGTACGACCTCTCGGGCCCGCGCGCCCTCACCTACGCGGAGGCGGTCGCGGAGATCGCGGCGGCGTCGGGCCGCCCGCTGCGCTTCGAGGCGATCACCCCGGAGCAGTTCCAGGCGGAGCTGACCGAGCAGAGCGTCCCCGCCGAGGTCGCCCGGGAACTCGCCCACCTCTTCGTCTTCGTCTCCGAGGGCCATCTCTCCCCTCTGGCGACGGGCGTACGGGACGTCCTGGGCCGCGAGCCCAGGGACTTCACCGAGTACGTGAAGACAACGGCGGCGACGAACGCGTGGACCGCGACCGCATAGCCCCCGCAGAACAAGAGCCCGCCCCGGCACAGACAGAGCCCGTCCGGCGATTGAGGACGAGGCCGAAGGCCGACAAACCCCTCAGGCGACGGGCGCCCGCTCAGCCTCCGGAGCCGCGGCGGCAGCCCGCATCGCGGCGAGCCGCACCCCGTTGCGCCGCGCGGCGCGAAACGCTTCGAAGGTCAGCAGGATCAGCGCCAGCCACACCAGGCCGAACCCGGCCCACCGCTCGGGCGGCATCTCCTCGTGGAAGTACAGGACGCCGAGCAGGAACTGGAACACGGGCGCCAGGTACTGGAGCAGCCCCAGCGTGGACAGCGGCACCCGGATCGCGGCGGCGCCGAAGCAGACCAGCGGCGCCGCCGTCACCAGACCGGTGGCGGCGAGCAGCGCCGCGTGCCCGGCGCCCTCCGTGCCGAACGCGGCGTCGCCGTGCGCGCCCAGCCACACCAGATAGGCGACGGCGGGCAGGAACTGCACGGCGGTCTCGGCGGCCAGGGACTCCAGGCCGCCGAGGTTGACCTTCTTCTTGACCAGGCCGTACGTGGCGAAGGAGAAGGCCAGGCAGAGGGAGATCCACGGCGGGCGGCCGTAGCCGAAGGCCAGGACGAGGACGGCGGCGAGGCCGACGCCGACGGCCGCCCACTGCACCGGCCGCAGGCGTTCGCCGAGGAGGAGCACGCCGATGGCGATGGTGACCAGCGGGTTGATGAAGTAGCCGAGCGAGGCCTCCACGACGTGCCCGGAGTTCACCGCCCAGATGTAGACGCCCCAGTTGAGGGTGATCACCGAGGCGGCGAGCGCGACCAGGCCCAGCCTGCGCGGCTGGCGGAGCAGTTCGCCCGCCCAGGCCCAGCGCCGCACCACGAGCAGCGCGACGGCGACCACGACGAGGGACCAGGCCATGCGGTGGGCGAGGATCTCCCCGGCCCCGGCGGGCTTGAGCAGCGGCCAGAAGAGGGGCACGAGGCCCCACATCCCGTACGCGGCGAAGCCGTTCAGCAGACCTGTGCGGGCCTCGCGGGCCTCTTTGCTCGCCTGCGCGGCTGCCACGGCTCCTCCTTCGCACGACGGGTTCCGGCGGTTCCGGCAGTTCCGACGGTTCCCCGAAGGTAGCGCCCGCGCGCCCCGCCTGTCATGCCCGTATCGCCATACGGTCATGACATACCGTCCGCGCGGTCCCCGCCGTGCGCTCCGCGCGCCCCCGGTATGTCAGCCGCGTACCCGCGCCAGGACCTGGGTGCCCAGGTCAAGGGCCTCCTCGGGGCTGCCCACGCACTGCTGGAGGTCGATGAAGCAGCCGTCCGCGCCGGACTCGCGCACCCCGTCCAGGACGGCCGCGACGGCGTCGGCCGAGGTGCCGGGCCGGGGGTTGTGGCGGATCTCGCGGCGCAGCGCGTCGGGGTCGCGCCCGGCGTCCTCGGCCGCGCGGCGGGCGGCGTCCCAGAGCCCGGCCTGGACGTGCGGCAGCGTGACGCCGACCCAGCCGGTGGCGCGCCGCCCCACGCGGGCCAGCGCGGCGGGGCTGAACCCGCCCAGGTAGATGGGCGGGTGCGGGGTCTGCGCGGGGCGCAGGCCGACGTGGGCGCGGGGGATGGTCCAGTGCGGGCCCTCGTGCCCGAAGGTCTCCTCGGTCCAGATGCCCTCCAGGACGTCCAGGGCTTCGTCGAGGCGGGCGCCCCGCTTGCCGAAGTCGGCGCCCACGGCGGTGTACTCGTCGCGCATCCAGCCGATGCCGAGCCCGGCGTCGAGGCGGCCGCCGCTGACCTGGTCGAGGCTGGTGAGGGCGCGGGCGAGCAGCAGCGGCGGGTACCAGGGGGCGTTGAGGGTGCTGGTGCCCAGGCGCGCACGGGTGGTGGCGGTGGCGGCGACGGTCAGCACGGTGAGCGGGTCGAGGAAGGTCTTGTACTCCGGCGGGTACGGGTTGTCGGGCGTGTGCCCGGGTAGAGGTCGCTGGGCGCGACCGGCGTGAGCGCGCGGTCCCCGACCCACAGCGAGTCGAACCCGGCGGCCTCCGCGTCCCGGGCGAACGGCGCGATGGCCTCGGCGCGGGCGTGGCTTCCGTACTGCGGCAGGGCGATACCTATGTGCATGCGGCCATCCTGGGGGGCGGCACCGCCGTGGGCCGCGGCGCTTGCGCTGTGATGCGCGCCACGGGACGGCGGGGGCCGGGCCGCAGGGGCCGCCGGGGTGGCGGAAGGGCGCGGGGCGCGCCGGGCCAGGACGGAACCTGTCGGCGTCGGCGGTCGCCTTCCTTACGGTGGGAGGATGTCCCGTACAAACGAGCGGAAAGCGGAGCCCAGGACCGTCTCGCGTCGCGACCGCGAACGTCGCGCCCACCGGCTGCTGCTCGCCGCGTGCGCCCTGTTCGCCCTGGCGTCCCTCACGCTCGTACCGCTCGGACTGCGCCTCGGCTGGGACGAGATCGTCTACGCGAGCCGCTTCGGCCCGTTCGCGCCGGACGGCCCGGGGGTGCCGTTCAGCGCGCCCAGGACCCGGGGCGTGCCGCTGCTGCTCGCGCCGGTCGCCGCCTGGAGCGACTCGGTCGTGCTGCTGCGGGCATGGCTGACGCTGCTCGCGACCGCCGCGCTCTACCTGGGCTTCCGGCCCTGGCTGCGGGCGGTGCCGCGCGCGCCGGAGGCCGCGGCCGTGGCCGCCGGGCTGTACGGCGGCCTGTGGATCGCCCTGTTCTACGCGAGCGCGGCGATGCCGAACCACTACACGGCCATGGGCGCCGCCGCTGCCGTCGGCCTCTTCGTGCGGGCGCGCCCCGGGCCGCGCGCCTGCCTCGGCGTCGGCGCGGGCGTCGCCGTCGCCACGCTGATGCGGCCCAACGACGGCGGCGCGGTGGCCCTGCCGCTGCTGCTCGCCGCGGCGCTCGTCCCGGCGTGGCGCTCCTGGGGGCGCGCGCTCGCGGTCCTGGGCGGCGTCGGCGCGGGTTTCGTGCCGTGGGCGGTGGAGGCGTACGCCCGCTTCGGTGGCGTTCGCGAACGGTTGGACGAGGCCAGTGCCGTACAGGGCGGGCTGCGTCTGACGGACTCGGCGCTGCACCAGTTCACGACCATCGACGGGCCGCTGCTGTGCCGCCCCTGCGCGGGCGACGGGGTGCGGCCGTTCGCGCTGGAGTGGTGGCTGCTGCTCGCCGTCCTGGTCCCGGTGGGGCTGTGGTCGGCGCGCGGGGCGCGGCGCACGGCCGCGGCGGGCCTGCTCGCCGTGGCGACCGCGGTGGCGGCCGCGCTGCCGTACGTGCTGTTCGTGCCGTACGCGGCACCGCGCTTCCTGCTGCCCGCGCACGCCCTGCTGGCCGTCCCGGCGGCGCTCGGGGTGCTGGCGGTGGCGCGCTGGGCGCGGGGGGCGCAGAGGGCTCAGGGGGCGCAGGAGGTGCAGAGGGCTCAGGGGGTGCGGGAGGTGCGGCGCGCGGCCGGGCTCGGGGCGCGGCTGCCCGCGCTGACCGGCGGGCTGCTCGGGCTCGCCCTGTTCGGCCATCTGCTGGCCCAGGTGGTCCTCACCGCCGGGAGTGCCCGCGTCCAGGGCTCGGCCCGCGAGGACTGGGAGCGTGTGGCCGATGTCCTGCGCGCCCACGGCGTGCGCGCGCCCTGTCTGCTGCGCGCCAGCGCCTCCGAGATCCCGCTGGCGTACGTGGCGGGCTGCGAACCCGCGGGCCGCGAGGCCGGGCGGCGGCCCACGGCCCTGGTGCTGCGCGAGGCGCCGCCCCCGCCCTGGGCGCGGGCCTGGCGGCACGTCCGCGTGCCCGACACCTACGCCCCGGACTGGAACGTGTACGTCCGCCCGACGCCGACGCCTCTCACCGGAATGCGGAACCATCCGTCCGGATCCCGCTCTTGACGTGAACTCATCAGGGCTCCACCATCAGGCACTCCAGGCTCGTTCGAAAGGCTCGTTCGGGGTTCGGCTCGCGCAGAGTCCGGCTCGGGACCGAACGAGCCGTCCGTACGAGCGTTGACTCACGGAAGCCGGAGCCCCCCACATGAGACTCTCCGTACCCGCACGCAGCGCCGCCGCCGCGGCCCTGGCCGTCGCCGGACTCCTCGCGTCCAGCGCCGTCTCCACCGCGTCGCCGGAAACCGGCACCCCCGCGCGCGCCGCCGCCCCCGACATCCCGGTGGCCAACGTCAAGGCGCACCTGACGCAGCTCCAGTCCATCGCCTCCGCCAACGGCGGCCACCGCGCCCACGGCAGCACGGGCTACCGCGCCTCGATCGACTACATCAAGGGCAAGCTGGACGCCGCCGGATTCACCACCAGCGTCAAGCAGTTCACCGCCAGCGGCCGGGTCGGCTACAACCTGATCGCCGACTGGCCCGGCGGCGACGCCAACCAGGTCGTCATGGCGGGCGCGCACCTCGACAGCGTCAGCCGCGGCGCGGGCATCAACGACAACGGCTCGGGCTCGGCGGCCGTCCTGGAGACCGCGCTCGCGGTCGCCCGCGAGCAGTACAAGCCCACCAAGCACCTGCGGTTCGCCTGGTGGGGCGCGGAGGAGCTGGGCATGGTCGGCTCGCGCAACTACGTGTCGACCCTGCCCGCCGCCGAGCGCACCAAGATCAAGGGCTACCTCAACCTCGACATGGTCGGCTCGCCGAACGCGGGCTACTTCGTGTACGACGACAACCCGGCCATCGAGAAGACCTTCAAGGACTACTACGCGACCGTCGGCGTGAGCACCGAGCCGGAGCGCGAGGGCGACGGCCGCTCCGACCACGCCCCGTTCAAGAGCGCGGGCATCCCCGTCGGCGGCATCGGCACCGGCGCGAGCAGCGCCAAGACCGCCGCACAGGCCCAGAAGTGGGGCGGCACGGCCGGTCAGGCCTTCGACCGCTGCTACCACTCGTCGTGCGACACCACGACGAACATCAACACCACCGCGCTGGACCGCAGCGCCGACGCGCTGGCGTACGCGGTGTGGGGCCTGTCGGCGTAGCACACGGGCCGGGCGCCGCGCGCGCCCCGTACGCCACGCGCCCCCCGCGCCCCTGGACGACGATGCTTGCGCGTGCATATAGTGCACGCGCAAGCGTTCGTCGTCAGCACCGCGCCCTGGGGGACCCATGACCCGCTCGTTCCTGTTCGTCCTCGGCAGCTCCCGCCGGGACGGCAACACCGAACTGCTCGCCCGCAAGGCCGCCGAGCAGCTGCCCGCCGACACCGAGCAGCGCTGGCTGCACCTGGACGACCACCCGCTGCCCGACTTCGACGACCTGCGCCACGACGAGCGCCACGCCCGCGCCCGCGTCGTCCCGGAGAACACCCACGAGTCGCTGCTCCTGGACGCCACCCTCGCCGCCACGGACATCGTCCTCGCGTCCCCGCTGTACTGGTACTCGGTGTCGGCCACCACCAAGCGCTACCTGGACTTCTGGGACGCCTGGCTGGAGGTCCCCGGCCTGGACTTCAAGGAGAAGATGCAGCAGCGCACCCTGTGGGGCGTCACCGCCCTCGCGCACCCCGAGGAGGAGGCCGCGGACCCGCTGATCGGCACCCTGCGCTACTCCGCCGCGTACTTCCCGATGCGCTTCGGCGGCGTCCTGCTCGGCAACGGCACCCGGCCCGGCCAGGTCCTGGACGACGACGCCGCGCTGGCCCGCGCCAAGACCTTCTTCCACCGGGAACCGGAGGTCGCCCGCTTCCCCTTCGCCACCCAGTGACCGGCCGCTAGCTGGCGATGTCCTTCGCGCCGAACCGCGCCCATGCCGCCGAGCCGAACACGCCCGCGTACAGCGCCTGGAGCCCCAGGTTCTTCACCAGCTCGTCCCAGTAGACCGGATCGCGCATCAGGTCCGCGAAGGACAGCCAGTAGTGCGGGAACAGATACGGGTGGATGGCGTGCAGCTGCGGGATCTGGTCGACGATCTGGACGGTGATCAGCAGGCCCACGGTCGTCGCCATCGCCGCGATGCCGCTGCTGGTCAGCGTCGACACGAAGATCCCGAGCGCGGCCACGCCGATCAGCGACGCCGTGACGACCAGCGCGATCAGCAGCGCGCGCAGCAGCCCCTCGGCGAAGCTGATGCGCGTCCCGGAGATCGTCGTGACCTCGCCGAGCGGGAAGAGCAGCGCCCCGACGGCGAGCGCGGACGCGGCCACGACGAGGGTGGCGACCAGGCAGAACGCCAGCGTGGTCGCGTACTTGGCGAGCAGCAGGCGGGTGCGGCCCGCGGGCGCCACCAGCAGGTAGCGCAGTGTGCCCGCGCTCGCCTCGCCCGCGATCGCGTCGCCCGCGACGACGCCGATCGCCATCGGCAGGAAGAACGGCAGCGTCGCCGCGAGCGCCGTGAAGACCAGGAACAGGCCGTTGTTGGTGACCTGCGCGATGAACGCCGGGCCCTCGCCGTCCGGCCCGCCCGCGCTGACCGAGCCGCCGTCGCTCGTCTCGATCTTCACGGCGATGCCGACCACGATCGGTACGGCGGCGAGGACCGCGAGCAGCGCGAGGGTGCGCCAGCGGCGGAACGTCACGGACAGCTCGCTGCGGAACAGGCCGAGGGACCACAGCGGGCTCGCCGCCCGGCTCCCGGCACCGCCCGGGGCGCCGACGCCACCCGCGCCGCCCGCCCCGGCGGCCACTCCGGCCGCCCGGGGGCTCGCCCCGGCCTCCTCGGGGGTCGCCCCGGCCTCCTCGGGGGTCCTGGTCGTCTCGCTCACGTCAGCCGCCTCGCCCTCGCGCCCTCGCCTACCGCCATGCCGTTCCCCGCCGCCGCGGTCCGGGGCGCGGTCGTACGCCGCTCAGCCCGCGACATCGAAGCCCTCCCCCGTCAGCGCCACGAACGCGTCCTCCAGGGAGGCGCGTTCGACGCCGAAGCCGCGGACGCGGACGCCCGCCTTGACGAGGGCCGCGTTCACGTCGGCCAGGTCGAGCACCGCCTGGGACGCGGGCGGCTCGCCCATGACCCGGCCCTCAGCGGCCTCGACGTCCGCGACCCCGCACTCCTTCAGGACGCGGGCGGCGTCAGCGGTGTCCGGCGTCGTCACGACGAGCCGCCCGCGCGCGCCCGCCGCCAGCTCCTCGACCGGGCCCTGCGTGATCAGGCGGCCCCGCGCCATCACCGCCGCGTGCGTGCACACCTGCTCGATCTCGTCCAGCAGGTGCGAGGAGAGGAAGACCGTCGTGCCGTCGGAGGCCAGCTCCCGCACCAGGGCGCGGATCTCCCGCATGCCCTGCGGGTCGAGGCCGTTCGTCGGCTCGTCGAGGACCAGCAGCTCACGCGGCTGGAGCAGCGCCACGGCGAGCCCCAGGCGCTGCTTCATGCCCAGCGAGTACGCCTTCGCCTTCTTGCCCGCGGCGGCCGTCAGGCCCACCCGGTCCAGGGCGGCCTCGGCGCGGGCGCGGCGGGTGCGCGGGTCCGCCGTCGGGTCGGCGGCGTCGAAGCGGAGCAGGTTCTCCCGGCCGGTCAGGAAGCCGTACAGGGCGGGGCCCTCGATGAGCGCGCCCACCCGCGGCAGCACGGCGCGCTGGGCGCGCGGCATGGGGCGGCCGAGGACCGTCGCCCGGCCCGAGGTCGGCTCGATCAGCCCCATCAGCATGCGGATGGTGGTGGTCTTGCCGGAGCCGTTGGGACCCAGGAAGCCGAAGACGCTGCCGCGGGGCACGGTGAGGCTCAGGCTGTCCACGGCCGCGTGCTTGCCGTAGCGCTTGGTCAGCGCGGAGGTCTCGATCACGCTGCCGCGTGGGTCCCCGTTGGTGCTCGGCACCGGCACTTCCTCCCGTAGTCCGGCTGACCGGCCGGTCCGGCCGGTCAGCGCCGCGGCGGATCCGAGGTGCCCGGCCCGGCACCTCGGATCCGCCGCGGAGTTACCGTCAGCTGGCCGCGTTGGCGGCCTTGACCAGGGCGTCCTTGGTGACCGCGCCCGCGTACACCCGGCCGTCGTCGGTGACCAGCGCGTTGATCAGGCGGGTCTTGAAGACCGTGCCCGAGCCGAACTCGCCGCTGACCTTGTCCCCGAGGGAGTCCAGGAACTTCCGCGCGTCCGCCGGGACGTCACCGGAACCGGCGGTCGGCAGGCCCCGGCCGCCGGGCACCTTCACCTCGGCGATCGCCGTCCACCCTTCGCCGATGACGTTGACCTTGGGCTCCTCGCCCTTGAAGCCCTTGTGCCCCTTGAGGTCCTTGGGACCCTTGAAGTCCTTGGGCCCCTTGAAGTCCTTGCCCTCGTGCCCCGCGCGCTCGCCGTCCGCCTCGGTGACCTTGGTGCCCTTCGGGGGCGTGAAGTCGAAGGTGGCCCCGGACGGCTTGCCGAAGTCGACCTTGGTGAAGCCCGCGTCGAGGACCGCGGCGCCGCCACCGGCCGGGCTCAGCGTGAACTTCAGCGGCGTACCGGTCTTCTCGTCGACCGCGACCGTGATCTGGCCGACCGTGCTGTCCGAGGCCTTCGGCTTGATCACCAGGCGGTAGGCGTCGCGGCCCGCGACCTGCGCGGTGCCGTCGACCTTCACGGTCGTGGCGGACTCGTCGGCGGCCTTCAGGGCCTGGCGCGCGAACTCCCTCGGCGTGGCGGGGAAGTCCCCGCCCTTGGCCTTGCCGTGGCCCTCGCGCTGGTCCCGGCCCTCGTCCTTCGCGTGGTACGCCTCGTTCGAGGCGCTGTCGTACGCCCACACGTCGTCGCCGTTGTGGATCAGGCTGTACTCGGCGGCGTCGTCGAGGACGGAGAGCTTCTGCCGGTCCGGGCCGTCGGCCGCGACGCGCAGCGTGTGCGAGCCGGACGCCAGGCGCATCAGCTGGCTCTTGGGGTCCGCGGCGGAGCCCTTGCCGCCCTTGTCCCCCTTGTTTACGTCGCCGCGGTCGGCGCCGCCGCCCGCGCCCGGGGCGAAGCCGCCGATCGCGCCGGAGGCGAAGGACGGCAGGCCGAGGTCGGTGTTGATCTTCACGGTGCCGGACAGCTGCTCGGTGTCCGACGCGGCGATCTTCTCGATGAGTTCCTGAGCGGTGACGTCCGGCAGATCCGGGTCGCCCGATGAGGCGAGCGCCGGGACGAGCCCGATGGTCGCCGCCGCCACCCCCGCCACCGCGAACGGGACGACGTAACGCGCCGCCTTGCGGCGGGCCACGTCCTGGTCCCCGGCTTCGGTGGTGCCCTGTTCCGGTTCGTACGGTGCCATGGTGTGCCTTACCTCCGTGGTCGGCGGCGGCGTCGCGATCTGACCGTGTGCTCGGCGCACTCGTCCACCCCTCGCCGCCATTCTCACCCGAATTGGTCAGGAGTGGTTGTCCCCGCGGGACTTCGACTGTCTCCATCCGACCAAATCGGCCAGCCGGAAGCGTCAGCCCCCGGAAGCAACTCCGCGTACGCCTCCGGGATGACCCCCGGCCCCACCCCCTCCCCCATCCCGTAGGGGACGCCACCCCCCACCCGTCAACCAGAGCACCGCCGACGACTACCGCTCCGTGGGCGGCCTTCTCCCACCCGCCCGCCCGTGACTGCCCTCGCAGGACGTGACCGCCCCTGCCGGGAGCTAAGCACCGTCGGCGACTACCGCTCCGCGCGGCATCCTCTTTCCCACCCGCCCGCCCGTCACCGCCCTCGCAGGACGTGACCGCCCCTCCCGGTGGCTGAGCACCGTCGGCGACTACCGCTCCGCGCGGCATCCTCTTTCCCACCCGCCCGCCCGTCACCGCCCTCGCAGGACGTGACCGCCCCTCCCGGGGGCTGAGCACCGTCGGCGACTACCGCTCCGCGCGGCATCCTCTTTCCCACCCGCCCGCCCGTTACCGCCCTCGCGAGACGTGGACGCTCCTACCGGTGGTTGAGCACCGTCGGCGCCTGCGGGCACGCGCGGCCAAGCCCCGCACCCGCCGACGGCGCTCAACCCCCACAGGAGACGCCCACCCGCACAGCCAGGCAGTCACGGGCGGGCGGGTGGGAGAAGCAACCACCCACGAAGCGGCAGACGCCAACGGCGATCAACCCCCGCAAGGGGCGCCCACCCGCACAGCCAGACAGCAACGGGCGGGCGGGTGGGAGAAGCAACCACCCACGAAGCGGCAGACGCCAACGGCGATCAGCCCCCCGCAAGGGGCGCCCGCCCGCGCAGCCAGGCGGTCACGGGCGGGCGGGTGGGAAGGGAGAGGCCCCCCAAGGCGGCAACACGACCCCCCGGCCAGGGGGGTCAGCCCGCGCGGTGGACCACCAGGTCACAGAGCTCGACCAGCGAGGCCTTGGCCTCCCCTTCAGGAAGGGGAGCCAACGCGGCCCGAGCCTCCTCGGCATACCGCACGGTATCCCGCCGAGCCTGCTCCAACGCGGGATGCGCCCGCAGCCGCGCCAACGCCTCCGCGTGCCGCCCGTCATCGGTGAGGTCGGAGTCGAGCAGCTCGCACAGCGCCATGTCCTCGGCGAGCCCGAGCCGGGCCACCCGCTCCCGCAGCCGCAGCACCGGCAGCGTGGGAATGCCCTCGCGCAGGTCCGTACCCGGCGTCTTGCCGGACTCGGTGGAGTCGGAGGCGATGTCGAGCACGTCGTCGGCGAGCTGGAAGGCGACGCCGAGCCGCTCGCCGTACTGGGTGAGGACGTCGACGACCGTCTCGTCCGCCCCGGACATCATCGCGCCGAAGCGGCCCGCGACGGCGATCAGCGAGCCGGTCTTGCCGCCGATGACCTCCAGGTAGTGGTCGACCGGGTCGCGCCCGTCGCGCGGCCCCGCGGTCTCCAGGATCTGCCCGGTGACCAGGCGCTCGAAGGCCTCGGCCTGGATGCGGACGGCCTCGGGCCCGAGGTCGGCCAGGATGTGGGAGGCGCGGGCGAACAGGAAGTCGCCGGTGAGGACGGCCACCGAGTTGCCCCAGCGCTGGTTGGCGCTGGGCACGCCGCGGCGCACGTCGGCCTCGTCCATCACGTCGTCGTGGTACAGCGTCGCCAGGTGCGTGAGCTCCACGACCACCGCGGACGGCACGATCCCCGGCGCGTACGGGTCGCCGAACTGGGCCGCCAGCATCACGAGGAGTGGCCGAAAACGTTTGCCACCCGCGCGCACCAGGTGCTGCGCGGCCTCCGTGATGAACGGCACCTCGCTCTTGGTGGCCTCAAGCAGGCCCTCCTCGACAGCCGCCAATCCGGCCTGGACATCGGCTTCGAGAGCCTGGTCCCGCACGCTCAGCCCGAAGGGCCCGACGACGGTCACGAGGGGTTCTCCTGTCTGCTGACGATCACAAGTCGATCACTCGGTCGATCATTCGTCGATGACACGGTTTGTCGATGTGTCGCTGCCATCACTCAAGTCAGCGTATCCGGTCGCCTTTCGATCACAGCCAGCGCCCGCCCGGCCAGAGGGGACCACCCTGCCCGATAGGCATGGAATGACCGAAATAACACCCAGGGAACCATGCGTCCCACATGCCGTTCCCGTATTCCGTGTCCCGTCCACGTCCCGTCCACCCGGAGAGCGGACCACACGACCCCGGCGTGTGCCGCGAGGCCACGCTGAGTGAGAGATCAGTCACTGACATCGGTCACGGTGTACGAGGACATCCGTCGGGGTGTACGAGGCCGGGTACCCTCAGGCGCGCCGCGCGGCACCCGCCGAAATCCGGCCATCGGCGAGCAGGCGCTCCAGGACCACGGCGATCCCGTCCTCCTCGTTGGACGCCGTCAATTCGTCCGCGACGGCCTTGAGTTCGCGGTGGGCGTTGGCCATGGCCACACCGCGCCGCGCCCAGGCGAACATGGGGATGTCGTTGGGCATGTCACCGAAGGCCAGGGTGTCCTCGGCGCGCAGGCCGAGCCGCTCGGCCGCCAGGGCGAGTCCGGTGGCCTTGGTGACCCCGCACGGCTGGAGCTCCACGGTGCCGGGCCCGGACATGGTCACGGTGGCGAGGTGCCCCACGACGCCTCGGGCGACCGCCGCCAACTCGTCGTCGGCGAGCGTGGGGTGCCGCAGCAGCACCTTGCTGATCGGCTCCTCCCACAGCACGCTCCGGCCGGGCACGCGCACGGCGGGCAGCGTCGGGTGCGGCATCTCGTACCCGGGCTCGATCAGCGTCAGACCGTCGACGCCGTCCTGGTCGACGGCCGCGAAGACCTGCCCGACCTCCGCCTCGATCTTGCCGAGCGCGACCTCCGCCAGCTCTCGCTCCAGGGTCACCGACGACACCATGCGGTCGCTCCCGGCGTCGTAGACCTGGGCGCCCTGCCCGCACACCGCGAGGCCGTCGTAGCCGAGGTCGTCGAAGAGCGGGCGCACGCGGGGCGCGGGGCGGCCGGTGACGACGAGGTGCCGTGCTCCGCTCTCGCGCGCGGCGGCCAGTGCCCTGCGCGACCGGTCGGAGACGGTGTCGTCGTGGCGGAGCAAGGTCCCGTCCAGGTCAGTGGCGATGAGGGCATATGCGAGGGGAGCGGCCATGATCCGAAGAATACGGATCCGAGCCCCGCCGGTAAGCCGAGTGACAGGAGCTGTGACGGTTCCGTCGCGCCCGGCGCACTACCGGCGGTCGGCTGGTCGTGCGGAGGCAGGGCCCCGTTCATACGCGCCGGAGGTGCCGTCGCGCGCTGGGTGCCGCCGCCCGCTCCCGGTTCACCGGAACGAGGCGGGGCGCGCGGGGGCGGCACCGGCACAGGACCGGCGGCCGCGGACCGGCTCCGCCCCGGTCAGGGCGGCCCGAGCGGGCCCGGCGGCCCCCCGTGGCGGCCGTCAATCCGAACTGCCCGGGGTGTGCGGCTCGTTGACATCCACCCCGCCCGCGTCCCGTGCGTCCTGGAACCTTCCGGCGTCCGTCCACGTCCCAGGAGTACGCGGGAGCCGCCGACAGCCGCCAGCCGTCGGCCACCGCGCCTCACGCCCCGTACGCGACGTCCCGTACACGGACGACCTGTACACGACGGCCCGTACACGACGACAAGGAACGACATGGCACTCCCTGGCACCCGCCGGACCCGCACGCTCGCCCTCGGCACCGCGAGCGCTGTCGCGCTGCTCACGGCGGGGCTCGCCTGGCAGGCGTCGGCGGCGGACTCGGACGCGGGCGGCCGCCCCGCTCCGGGGGCCAAGCCGGACGTCTCGGTCGGCAAGCGGATCGAGCACGCGCCGTCCTCGGCGGCCGAGTACTGGACGCCGGAGCGGATGCGCGCCGCCAAGCCCGCCCCGATGCCCGCCGACCACCGGTAGCCCGGCCCTCCCCGCGCGCCCCCTTCAGTCGTAGGCCGCCGCGATGTGCCGCGCGATCCGCGGCGACGCGTACTCCGTACCGCACACGAACCGCATCAGCGGCCCGTACGACGACCCGGCCAGCATGCCCGTGAAGTACAGGCCCGGGATCGACGATGCGTACCCCGCGCCGAGCCGGGGCGTGCCCCGGCTGACGGCCATGCGGGCGCGCAGCCCCGGTTCGAGGAAGCTGAGGGCGGCGACGTCGACGCGGTAGCCCGTGGCGGCGATGACGTGGTCGGCGGTCAGCTCGCGGGGGCGCCCGCCGAGCGACTCGACCATCAGGACCGGTCGGCCCTCGCGGACCCAGGCGCTGGTGACGCACCGCACCTCGTGTGTCTCGACCTGGTCCTCGTAGCGCTCACGCAGCCACCACGCGCCGAGCGGGCCGAGGACGCGGCGGGCGAGGAAGTGCCGGACGGCCGACGGCAGGTGGCGGTAGAGGTCGGCGTGGCGGCTGAGCGCGTACAGCGACCAGGCGCGGCCGAACGGCGACGCCGGGCGCAGCCGGGGCTGCTCCCACGGCGGCCCGCCGAACGCCACGGCCCGCCTGCCGCGCGCCACCACCCGCACCCGCGCCCCCGCCTCCGCGGCGAGCACGGCGGTCTCCAGGGCGGACTGGCCCGCGCCGACGACCAGCAGGTCCGCGCCCTCGTACCGCGTGAGGTCGTGGTGCTGGGCGCTGTGCGAGAGCGGGGCCGCGGGGGCGGGGCCGTCGGGCACGGCGGCGGCGAGCACGGGCGGGAGCTGCGCGAGGCCGGTGAGGCCGGTGGCGACGACGACCGCGCGGGCCGTGAACTGCTCGCCCGAGTCCAGCTTCAGCTCGAAGCCGCCGGTGCCCCCGCGGTCCACGGACACGACCCGCACGCGCTCCAGGTCGGGCACGAGCTTCTCCTGGAACCACTGCCCGTACCCGACGAACGTCTCCACCGGGATCAGGTCCTCGTCCCTGACCAGGCGCGGAACGCCCGCCGCCACGCAGTAGTCGGCGAGGGTGTGGCCGCGCTGCGGCGCGTCGATGGTCGAGGCGGCGGGCGTCGACTTCAGGAGCATCCCGGCGGGCATGCGGGAGCGCCAGCTCGCCATGGGGTCGCCGAAGACGCGGACGGGTAGGCCGCGGGCCCGCAGGTGGGCCGCGGCGGACAGGCCGTAGGGGCCTGCCCCGATGACTGCCACTGGTTCCATCACGAAGTCCCTCCCCAGGACGTCGTGCGCGCCGTGCCGTCGCACGGCACACGGTGTCACTTCGCGGGTGGTGCGGGTGATGCGGCTCGTGCGGGTGGCACGAGTGGTGCGGGTCGTACGGGTGGCACGAGTGGTGCGGGTCGTACGGGTGGCACGAGTGGTGCGGGTCGTACGGGTCGTGCGGATGGCGCGGGTGGTGTGGATCGCGCTATCCGGCGGTCCTGGCGGCGCCCCGGCGGGCGCGCCACATCTCGTACAGGTGCTTGGCCCCCGGCCGGACGAACCGCGCGAGCATGGTGAAGAACGGCTTCAGGTCGTCCGCGGCGAGCCAGGCCAGCTCCGTGCCGCTCGCGCGGGCGGGCGCGTGCGGCGTCACATAGCCGCTGCGGTGGTACGCGATCAGGGCGGGCAGGTCGATGTTCTCGACCACGTAGCGGTGGCCCGCGCGCTGCTCGGCCTCCGGGACGGGGCGGCCCGTGAGGTGCAGGTGCATGGCTCGGACGACGTCGACGCCCGAGGCGCTCTCGAAGAGGCGGAACTGGGCGCCCATGCGGGGGTTGAAGTCCAGCAGTTTGTACCGGCTGTCGCGGCGGTCGAAGCGGATGTCGAGGTCGACGATCCCGGTGAAGCCGATCTGTTTGATGAAACGCGCGACGTTGTCCGCGAGTTCCGGGTTGTCGACGACGTACGCGAGCGCCGTCATGCCCGCGTGCGGCGGCCAGGAGCGGACCTTCACGCCGGTGAACAGCGCGAGCGGCGTGCAGCTCTCGTCGAAGTAGGCGTGCACGACCCAGTCCTCGGCCTGCTCGCGCGGCAGGTACTCCTGGAGGATCACCCCGGGCCGCTCGCCCCAGCCGCGCGCGAGTCCGAGCAGGGATTCGGGGGTGTTGATCCGGGTGGTGCCGTTGACGGCGGGGCGCGCGCGGCGCTGGAACGCCTCGCGGTTCTTCGCCACCACGGGGAAGCGGGCGCTCGCGGCGAACGCCTCGACGTCGGCGCGGCTGCGCGGGCTCAGCGACCGCGGCGTGGTCACGCCGTGCTCCGCGCACAGCTCGTGCAGGCCCTGCTTGCTGGCCAGGCGGCGCGGCAGCGGGCCCTCGACGCGCGGGAAGAGGAAGCCGCCGAAGCGGGTGCCGTCGGCCAGCTCCCGCTGGTGCTCGGCGATCAGTACGGCCGCTTCCTCGTCGGTCGGGATGAGCACCGTGGGCCGCCCGATCCGCCGCCCGATCCGCAGCAGCCCCTCGACCAGGTACCCCGGGTCCTCCGTGCCGGTGGTCGCCCAGGGGAAGGCGCGGGTGAGGTAGCGGGAGGCGGCGGCGGGCGTGTACCGGTCCTCCGTGATGGCGTACATCGGTACGCCGAGACGGCCGAGGCTGCGTATCGCGCCGACGCCGCCGTGGTGCAGCGGGTAGTCGCCGAACTTCACGATCAGGCCGGGCACTTCGCGGTCGGGCCGCAGCGCGTCGCCGATCTTGGTCACGGGTCCCCCCACGCGTCCCCTCAGCCCCGACCCGGACCCACCCCGTCCGCGTCCCCGCGAGGAACCTAGGCCCGGAACCCAGCCCTCCACCTGAGATTTATCCGGACATTGCGAACTCTTTAGACACTGCCCGAACGGGACGCTTCCACGTAACGTGTGGGGCACCCGGATTGAAAGCGAGGCAGGAACGCATGTCCGAGCAGAACCCGCTCGACCTCCCCGAGGGCGACCCCTTCGGCCCGCACAATCTTCCCTACGGAGTCTTCACCCCGGCGGCGTCGGGCCCGTCCGGTTCTGCGCCCGCCCCCGCGCCGGGTTCCGCTGCCGTGGCCGAAGGCCCCCGCGTGGGCGTCCGCCTCGGCGGTCACGTCCTGGACGCCGGTGCCGCCGCGGCCGCCCTGGGCTCGCCCTATGTCTCGCTGCTCGCCCGGCCCACGCTCAACCCGCTGCTCGCCGCCGGGCACACGGCCTGGCGCGACGTGCGCCGCGCCCTCACCGCCTGGGTGACCGTCCCGGCCCACCGCGATGTCATCCGCCCGCTGCTGCACCCCCTGTCCGACGTCACCCTGCACCTGCCGTTCGAGGTCGCCGACTACGTCGACTTCTACGCCTCCGAGCACCACGCGTCGAACCTGGGCCGCATGTTCCGCCCGGACGCCCCGGCGCCGCTCACCCCCAACTGGAAGCACCTGCCGATCGGTTACCACGGCCGGTCCGGCACCGTCGTGGTCTCCGGCACGGACATCGTGCGCCCCACCGGGCAGCGCAAGACGCCCGCCGACACCGCGCCGGTGTTCGGCCCGACCACCAAGCTCGACATCGAGGCGGAGGTCGGCTTCGTCGTCGGCACCCCCTCCGCGCTCGGCTCGCCCGTGCCCCTCGGGGACTTCCGCGAACACGTCTTCGGCCTCACCCTCCTCAACGACTGGTCGGCCCGCGACATCCAGGCCTGGGAGTACGTCCCGCTCGGGCCGTTCCTCGGCAAGTCGTTCGCCACGTCCGTCTCGGCGTGGGTCACGCCACTGGAAGCGCTGGAGTCGGCGCGGGTCGCCCCGCCGGAGCGCACCGAGCCGCTCCTTCCGTACCTGGACGACTCCGCCGAGGAGCCCAGCGGCTACGACCTGCGCATCACCGTCACCCTCAACGGCGAGGTCATCTCCGAGCCCCCTTCTCCACCGTCTACTGGACCGCCGCCCAGCAGCTCGCCCACATGACCGTCAACGGCGCCTCCCTGCGCACCGGCGACCTCTACGGCTCCGGCACCGTCAGCGGCCCCTCCGCCACCAGTGCGGCTCCCTCATCGAGCTGACCTGGAACGGCCGCGACCCCCTCGAACTCCCCAGCGGCAAGCGGACGTTCCTGGAGGACGGCGACGAGGTCACCCTCACGGCGTGGGCCCCCGGCCCCGGCGGCACGAAGGTCGGTCTCGGCGAGGTGACGGGCCGCGTGACCCCGCCCCGCTGACCTCCCACGGGTCCCGTCGCGATGCGGCACTGAACGGGGGTACCAGGGGGCCCGCGCCCCCTGGTACCGGGAACGGGGCGCCCGCGCGCGGAGCGCGCTCATGGACACCGCGGGGCGCCCCGCGAGAGCTACCCGTCCACCTCCGCCAGCACCTCCAGCACCCCCTCCCCATACGTCGCCAGCTTCTTCTCCCCCACGCCGCTGATCCCGCCGAGGTCGTCCACGGACGCGGGCCGCGCCACCGCGATCTCCCGCAGCGTCGCGTCGTGGAAGATGACGTACGCGGGCACCCCCTGCTCCCGGGCCTGCGCGGCCCGCCACGCCCGCAGCGCCTCGAAGACGGGCACCGCGGTCTCCGGCAGATCCGCCGCCGCCACCGCGGCCTTGGCCTTGCGCTCCCCCGTGGAGCGGACCGCGCCGACCCGGCGGGCTTCTTCGGCTCCTTGCGCAGCGGCACCTCCCGCTGCCGGTTCAGCACGGAGGCGCTCTCGTCGGTGAGCACCAGCGTGCCGTACTCCCCCTCGACGGCGAGGAGGCCCTGGGCGAGCAACTGCCGGATGACGCCCCGCCATTCGGCCTCGCTCAGCTCGCCGCCGATGCCGTACACGGAGAGCTGGTCGTGGTCGAACTGGATGACCTTGGCGGTCTTGCGGCCGAGCAGGATGTCCACGATCTGGCCCGTGCCGAACTTCTGGCCGCGCTCGCGCTTGAGGCGCACCACCGTGGACAGCACCTTCTGCGCGGCCACCGTGCCGTCCCAGGTCTCCGGGGGAGCAGGCACGTGTCGCAGTTCCCGCACGTGGCGTCCGTCGGGTCCTGGCCGAAGTACCGCAGGAGCTGGGCGCGGCGGCACTGGACCGTCTCGCACAGCGCCAGCATCGCGTCCAGGTGGGCGGCCGAGCGGCGCCGGAAGGCCTCGTCGCCCTCGCCGGACTGGATCAGCTTGCGCTGCTGGACGACGTCCTGGAGGCCGTACGCCATCCAGGCCGTGGACGGCAGGCCGTCGCGGCCCGCGCGGCCCGTCTCCTGGTAGTACCCCTCGACCGACTTGGGCAGGTCCAGGTGGGCCACGAAGCGGACGTCCGGCTTGTCGATGCCCATGCCGAACGCGATCGTGGCGACCACGACCAGGCCCTCCTCGCGCAGGAAGCGGGACTGGTGGCGGGCGCGCGTGCCGCCGTCCAGGCCCGCGTGGTACGGCACGGCCTCGATGCCGTGGGCGCTGAGGAACTCGGCGGTCTGCTCCACCGACTTGCGCGACAGGCAGTAGACGATGCCCGCGTCGCCCTCGTGCTCCTCCTTCAGGAAGGTCAGCAGCTGCTTCTTCGGGTCGGACTTGGGCACGATCCGGTACTGGATGTTCGGCCGGTCGAAGCTGGCCACGAAGTGCCGGGCGTCGGGCATGGCCAGGCGCTGGGTGATCTCGCGGTGCGTGGCGTCGGTGGCCGTGGCCGTCAGGGCGATGCGGGGGACGTCCGGCCAGCGCTCGCCGAGGACGGACAGCGTCAGATAGTCCGGCCGGAAGTCATGGCCCCACTGGGCCACGCAGTGCGCCTCGTCGATCGCGAAGACGGAGATCTTGGCCCGGGACAGCAGGTCGAGCGTGGTGTCCAGGCGCAGCCGCTCCGGCGCCAGATACAGCACGTCCAGCTCGCCCGCGAGCAGCTCGGCCTCGACCACCCTGCGCTCGTCGAAGTCCTGCGTGGAGTTGATGAAGCCCGCGCGCACGCCGAGCGCCCGCAGCGCGTCCACCTGGTCCTGCATCAGCGCGATCAGCGGTGACACCACGATGCCCGTGCCGGGTCTGACCAGGGCCGGGATCTGGTAGCACAGCGACTTGCCGCCGCCGGTGGGCATGAGGACGACCGCGTCACCGCCCGCCACCACGTGCTCGATGATCGCCTCTTGCTCGCCCCGGAAGGCGTCGTACCCGAACACCCGGTGGAGCGTCCGCAGCGCGTCGCTCTCCACCACCTCAGCCATGCCGACCCCACTGATCCCGCTCATCGCCGTGCCTCCGCCCGTCGCACCTCGACCACTGACTCCACGATAGGCGCCCGCGCCGACAGGCCGGGAAGTTATCCACAGGCCCGTCGCACGCTTCCCGGTCGGTTGCCGGTCCGTTCCCGGTCGGTTCCTGGTCGGTTCCCGGTCAGCCCAATGGCCCAGCCGTCCTGGCCGCCGGGCCCGCGCCGGGTGATCCTGCTGCTTGCGGCGGCCCGGGGGCTGAGCCCGCCCCTCACGGCGCCCCAGCGCGCCTCACCCGTCCGAGGAGCCCCTCCATGCCTCTGTCCCGTACCGCCCAGGCCGCGCTGGCCCTGGCGGCGGCCTCCGGTCTCGCCCTGGCCCCGGCGCCCGCGCTGGCGGCCGCCCCGGCACCTCCGCCGCCCCCGCGGCAGGCGGAGTTCGCCAAGGTCTACGCCGCGACCGCCAAGTACGCGTACGAACCGCTCGCGATCAACGACGGCTTCGCCCGCACCGACGAGTGCGCCGCCGACCCGGACCTCGGCGGCATGGGCTACCACTACGTCAACCCCGCGAACATCGGCTCCGTCGACCCGGCGAAGCCCGCCGCGCTGCTCTACGAGGACACCGCCGACGGCAGGCGCAAGCTCGTCGCCGTCGAGTGGATCGTCTACGACGCCGACCAGGACAAGGGCACCGACGACGACCGCCCGTCCCTGTTCGGGCAGCCCTTCGACGGGCCGATGGACGGGCACTTCCCGGGCATGCCCATCCACTACGACCTGCACGCCTGGCTGTACAAGGACAACCCGAGCGGCAGGCTCTCCCCCTGGAACCCGGCCGTCCACTGCCCCGCGCAGCCCTGACCGCACGCGCGTGGGCCCCGGCTCCTCAAGGAGCCGGGGCCCACGCGGGACCGTCCAGGTCAGCGCACGAACACGCCCGCCTGACCGGCGAGGTCCAGGAAGTACTGCGGCGCCACACCGAGCACCAGCGTCACGGCGACGCCGACCCCGATGGCCGCCGTCGTCAGCGGCGACGGCACGGCCACCGAGGGGCCGTCCGCCTTGGGCTCGCTGAAGAACATCAGCACGATCACCCGGATGTAGAAGAACGCGGCGATCGCCGACGAGATCACGCCGACCACGACCAGCGCGCCCGCGCCGCCGTCCGCCGCCGCCTTGAACACCGCGAACTTGCCGGAGAACCCGGAGGTCAGCGGGATGCCCGCGAAGGCCAGCAGGAAGACGGCGAAAACGGCCGCCACCAGGGGCGAGCGGCGCCCGAGCCCCGCCCACTTCGACAGGTGCGTCGCCTCGCCGCCCGCGTCCCGCACCAGGGTCACCACCGCGAACGCGCCGATCGTCACGAACGAGTACGCGCCCAGGTAGAACAGCACCGACGAGACGCCGTCCTCCGTGGTGGCGATGACACCGGCGAGGATGAAGCCCGCGTGCGCGATCGACGAGTACGCGAGGAGCCGCTTGATGTCGGTCTGCGTGATCGCGACGATCGCGCCGCCGAGCATCGTGATCGCCGCGACGCCCCACATCACCGGCCGCCAGTCCCAGCGCAGGCCCGGCAGGACCACGTACAGCAGGCGCAGCAGCGCGCCGAACGCGGCCACCTTCGTCGCCGCCGCCATGAAGCCGGTGACGGGCGTCGGGGCGCCCTGGTAGACGTCGGGCGTCCACATGTGGAACGGCACCGCGCCGACCTTGAACAGCAGGCCCATGACGACCATCGCCGCGCCGATCAGGAGCAGCGCGTCGTTGCCCATGGTGTCGGCGAGCGCCGGGTCGACCGTCTCGACGGTGCCGTCGACGACCCGCGCGATGGTGCCGTACGACACCGAGCCCGCGTAGCCGTACAGCAGGGCGATGCCGAACAGCGTGAACGCGGAGGCGAAGGCGCCGAGCAGGAAGTACTTCACGGCGGCTTCCTGCGACATCAGGCGCTTGCGGCGGGCCAGCGCGCACAGCAGGTACAGCGGCAGTGAGAAGACCTCCAGGGCGATGAACAGCGTCAGGAGGTCGTTGGCCGCCGGGAAGACGAGCATGCCGCCGATCGCGAACAGGGCGAGCGGGAACACCTCGGTGGTGGTGAACCCGGCCTTCACGGCGGCCTGTTCACCGGCGCCGCCGGGCACGGATCCGGCCTGGGCGACGAAGGAGTCGACGCGGTTGCCGTGCGCCGCCGGGTCCAGGCGCCGCTCCGCGAACGTGAAGATCGCGACCAGCCCCGCGAGGAGGATGGTGCCCTGGAGGAACAGCGCGGGCCCGTCGACCGCGACCGCGCCCATGGCGGCGATCTTGGCCTTCGTGGTGCCGTACCCCCGGAGGCGAGGGCGACGACCGCGGCGAAGGCGGCACCGAGCGCCACGACCGACACGAAGAGCTGGGCGTAGTAGCGGGACCTGCGCGGCACGAAGGCCTCGATGAGCACCCCGATGACGGCGGCGCCGATGACGATCAGGGTCGGCGCGAGCTGACCGTACTCGAACTTCGGAGCGTCGATCTTGTCGACCGGCTCGGCCGCCACTGTCCACAGGCTGTGGACGGCTGTCGCACTCACTTCGCCGCCTCCACGTCGGGCCGGGGATCCTTCTTCTGTACGTCGGACATGGTGTGCTCCACCGCCGGGTTCACCATCTCGGTGACCGGCTTCGGGTACACGCCCAGGAAGAGCAGCAGGGCGATCAGCGGGGCCACCACGGCCAGTTCGCGCACCCTGAGGTCGGGCATGCTCGCCACCTCGGGCTTGACCGGGCCCGTCATCGTCCGCTGGTAGAGGACGAGGGTGTAGAGCGCGGCGAGCACGATGCCGAAGGTCGCGATGATCCCGACCGCCGGATAGCGCGCGAACGTGCCCACCAGGACCAGGAACTCACTGACGAACGGCGCGAGCCCCGGCAGCGACAGCGTGGCCAGACCGCCGATGAGGAACGTGCCCGCGAGCACCGGGGCGACCTTCTGCACGCCTCCGTAGTCCGCGATCAGACGCGAGCCGCGGCGCGAGATCAGGAAGCCCGCGACCAGCATCAGGGCGGCCGTCGACAGGCCGTGGTTGACCATGTAGAGCGTCGCGCCGGACTGCCCCTGGGAGGTCATCGCGAAGATGCCGAGGATGATGAACCCGAAGTGCGAGATCGACGCGTACGCCACCAGGCGCTTGATGTCGCGCTGGCCGACCGCCAGCAGCGCCCCGTAGACGATGGAGACCAGGGCGAGGACGAGGATCACGGGCGTCGCCCACTTCGAGGCCTCCGGGAACAGCTGGAGGCAGAAGCGCAGCATCGCGAACGTGCCGACCTTGTCCACGACGGCCGTGATCAGCACCGCCACCGGGGCGGTGGCCTCGCCCATCGCGTTCGGCAGCCAGGTGTGCAGCGGCCACAGCGGGGCCTTCACCGCGAAGGCGAAGAAGAAGCCGAGGAACAGCAGCCGCTCCGTGTTGGTCGCCATGTCGAGCGAGCCGTTGGCCCGCGCCTCGGCGATCTCCTGGAGCGAGAAGTTCCCCGCCACTACGTAGAGACCGATCACGGCGGCGAGCATGATCAGGCCGCCGACCAGGTTGTAGAGGAGGAACTTCACCGCGGCGTAGCTGCGCTGCGCCGAGGCGTTCTCGTCGCTGCCCCCGCCGCGGCAGCGGCATATCGAGCAGGGGCGGCGCGGTCTCCGAAGCCGCCGATGAGGAAGTACATCGGGATGAGCATGGCTTCGAAGAACACGTAGAACAGGAACACATCGGTGGCCTCGAAGGAGAGGATCACCATCGCCTCGACGGCGAGGATCAGGGCGAAGTAGCCCTGCGTCGGTCGCCAACGCTTGCTCTGCGTCTCCTCAGGGTCGGCGTCGTGCCAGCCCGCCAGGATGATGAAGGGCATCAGCAGGGCGGTGAGCGCGATCAGGGCGACCCCGATGCCGTCGACGCCCAGTTCGTACCGCACTCCGAAGTCCTTGATCCAGGAGTGCGACTCGGTGAGTTGGTAGCGGTCGCCGTCCGGGTCGAAGCGGACCAGGACCGCGACGGCGAGGCCGAGCGTGGCCACCGAGAACAGCAGCGCGAGCCACTTGGCCGCCGTGCGCCGGGCGGCCGGGACGGCCGCCGTGGCGATGGCGCCCACCGCGGGAAGCGCGGCCGTCGCTGTCAGCAGAGGAAAGGACATCGGTATCAGACCGCCCTCATCAGCAGCGTCGCGGCGATGAGGACCGCCGCGCCGCCGAACATCGAGACCGCGTAACTGCGGGCGTAGCCGTTCTGGAGCTTGCGCAGGCGCCCGGAGAGCCCGCCGACCGAGGCCGCCGTGCCGTTGACCACGCCGTCGACCAGGGTGTGGTCGACGTACACCAGGGAGCGGGTGAGGTGCTCGCCGCCGCGCACCAGGACCACGTGGTTGAAGTCGTCCTGGAGCAGGTCGCGGCGGGCCGCGCGGGTGAGCAGCGAGCCGCGCGGGGCCACCACCGGCACCGGCCCCCGGCCGTACTGGAACCAGGCCAGGGTCACGCCGATGACCAGGACCACCATGGTGGCGCCGGTGACCGTGGCGGCGCTCAGCGGGGAGTCGCCGTGGTCGTGGTGCGTGACCGGCTCCAGCCAGTGCAGGAAGCGGTCGCCGACGCTGAAGAACCCGCCCGCGAAGACCGAGCCGAAGGCCAGCAGGACCATCGGGATCGTCATGGACTTGGGCGACTCGTGCGGGTGCGGCTCCGCGTGCTCGCTGTGCGCGCCGCGCGTCTCGGCGGCGGGCTCCACGCTCGGCTCCTGGGGGAGGCCGTCGCCCGGTGGCGCCAGCGCTCCTCTCCGAAGAAGGTCAGGAGCATCACCCGCGTCATGTAGTACGCCGTGATGGCCGCGCCGAGCAGGGCCACCGAGCCGAGGATCCAGCCCTCGGTGCCGCCCTTGGCGAACGCCGCCTCGATGATCTTGTCCTTGGAGAAGAAGCCGGACAGACCCGGGAAGCCGATGATCGCCAGATAGCCGAGCCCGAAGGTCACGAACGTCACCGGCATGTACTTCCTGAGGCCGCCGTACTTGCGCATGTCCACCTCGTCGTTCATGCCGTGCATGACCGAACCGGCGCCGAGGAAGAGCCCGGCCTTGAAGAAGCCGTGCGTCACCAGGTGCATGATCGCGAAGACATAGCCGATGGGGCCGAGGCCCGCGGCCAGGATCATGTACCCGATCTGCGACATCGTGGATCCGGCGAGGGCCTTCTTGATGTCGTCCTTCGCGCAACCGACGATCGCACCGAAGAGCAGCGTCACGGCGCCGACCACGGTGACGGCCAGCTGCGCGTCCGGCGCGGCGTTGAAGATCTCCCCGGAGCGCACGATCAGATACACGCCCGCGGTCACCATCGTCGCCGCGTGGATCAGGGCCGAGACCGGGGTCGGGCCCTCCATCGCGTCCCCGAGCCAGGACTGGAGCGGCACCTGCGCGGACTTGCCGCACGCCGCGAGCAGCAGCATCAGGCCGATCGCCGTCAGCTTGCCCTCGCTGGTCTCACCGGTGGACTCCAGGACGGGCCCGAAGGCGAACGTCCCGAAGGTGGTGAACATCAGCATGATCGCGATCGACAGGCCCATGTCGCCGACGCGGTTGACCAGGAAGGCCTTCTTCGCCGCGGTGGCCGCGCTGGGCTTGTGCTGCCAGAACCCGATCAGGAGGTACGAGGCGAGGCCGACGCCCTCCCAGCCGACGTACAGCAGCAGGTAGTTGTCGGCGAGGACGAGCAGCAGCATCGCCGCGAGGAACAGGTTCAGATAGCCGAAGAAGCGGCGGCGGCGCTCGTCGTGCTCCATGTACCCGATCGAGTACAGGTGGATCAGGGTGCCGACGCCGGTGATCAGCAGGACGAACGTCATCGACAGCTGGTCGAGCTGGAAGGCGACGTCCGCCTGGAAGCCCTCGACGGGGATCCAGCTGAACAGGTGCTGGTGCAGCGCGCGGTCCTCGGCGCCCTTGCCGAGCATGTCGCTGAAGAGCGCGAGGCCGACGACGAACGAGACCGCCGCGAGGAGCGTGCCGAGCCAGTGGCCGACGCGGTCGAGCCGCTTGCCGCCGCACAGCAGCACGGCCGCTCCGAGCAGGGGCGCCGCGACGAGCAGCGCAATCATTTTCTCCACGATTCTGCGACCCCTTACAGCTTCATCAGGCTGGCGTCGTCGACCGAGGCCGAGTGACGGGAGCGGAACAGCGAGATGATGATCGCGAGCCCGACCACGACCTCGGCCGCGGCCACCACCATCGTGAAGAAGGCGATGATCTGGCCGTCCAGGTTGCCGTGGAGCCGGGAGAACGCGACGAACGCCAGGTTGCAGGCGTTGAGCATCAGCTCGATGCCCATGAAGACCACGATCGCGTTCCGCCGGATCAGCACGCCGGTGGCGCCGATGGCGAACAGCAGCGCCGCCAGGTACAGGTAGTTCACCGGGTTCACTTGGAGGCCTCCTCGGTCCGCGCGGCGCGGTCGCCGTCGCCGTCGCGCCGCGGGTCCGTGCGGCGCAGGTTGGGGCGGGCCAGGCGGTCCGCGGAGCGCTGCTCCAGGGCCCGCAGGTCGTCCAGGGCCTCCGTGGAGACGTCCCGGATCTGGCCGCGCTCGCGCAGCGTCTTGTTGACCGTCAGCTCCGAGGGCGTGCCGTCCGGCAGCAGGCCCGCGATGTCCACGGCGTTGTGCCGGGCGTACACACCGGGGGCGGGCAGCGGCGGCAGGTGCTTGCCCGCGCGCACCCGCTCCTCGGCCAGCTCGCGCTGGGTCTTGGCGCGCTCCGTGCGCTCGCGGTGGGTGAGCACCATCGCGCCGACCGTGGCGGTGATCAGCAGGGCGCCGGTGATCTCGAAGGCGAAGACGTACTTGGTGAAGATGAGGGACGCCAGGCCCTCCACGTTGCCGCCTTCGTTGGCCCGGCCGAGGCCCCTGAAGTCCTTCAGCGAGGCGTTGCCGATCCCCGCGAACAGCAGGATGGCGAAGCCGAGGCCGCACAGCAGGGCCAGCCAGCGCTGGCCCTTGATGGTCTCCTTCAGCGAGTCGGCGGCGGTGACACCGACCAGCATGACCACGAACAGGAACAGCATCATGATCGCGCCGGTGTAGACGACGATCTGGACGATGCCCAGGAAGTACGCGCCGTTGGCGAGGTAGAACACCGCCAGGATGATCATGGTCCCGGCGAGGCACAGGGCGCTGTGCACCGCCTTCCTCATGAGGATCGTGCACAGCGCGCCGATGACCGCGACCGTGCCGAGCACCCAGAACTGGACGGCCTCGCCGGTGGAGGTGGTGTAGGCCGCTACGGAGGTCATGCGTCCACCCCCTGCTCCCGGGCCGCCTCCGCGGAGGGGGGCTGCTCCCCCTTGGAGACGGCGACCTGGCGCTCGGTGCCCGGCGCGGCCTGGGTCACCAGGCCGCGGTAGTAGTCCCCCTCGTCCGTGCCGGGATACATCGCGTGCGGGGCGTCGACCATGCCCTCCTCAAGGCCCGCGAGCAGCTGGTCCTTGGTGAAGATCAGGTTGGCGCGGCTGCTGTCGGCGAGCTCGAACTCGTTCGTCATCGTCAGCGCGCGCGTGGGACAGGCCTCGATGCACAGGCCACAGAAGATGCAGCGGGCGTAGTTGATCTGGTAGACCCGCCCGTACCGCTCGCCCGGGGAGTAGCGCTCCTCCTCCGTGTTGTCCGCGCCCTCCACGTAGATCGCGTCGGCCGGGCAGGCCCAGGCGCACAGCTCGCAGCCGACGCACTTCTCCAGGCCGTCCGGATGGCGGTTGAGCTGGTGCCGGCCGTGGAACCGGGGAGCGGTGGTCTTCTGCTGCTCCGGATACTGCTCGGTCAGCCGCTTCTTGAACATGGCCTTGAAGGTCACGCCGAAGCCCGCGACCGGGTTCTGGAACCCTTGGTCCGACTGGTTCGACTGCTGCGGGTCGACCGCTTCCCGCCGCTCGGGCGGGTGCGGCTGGTTCCGCCGCTCCGGCTTGTTCGACTGCTCAGCCATCGGACGCCTCCTTTCCGTCACTTTGAGTATCGGGCCCACCACTGACAATCAACTCCCGCTCGTGGCGCGGGCGTCGCCGCGGGACCGGCGGCAGGGTCTGGCCGGGCAGCGGGGGCACCGGATAGCCACCGGCCATCGGGTCGAAGGCGGCCTCGTCCGCGGCGCCCGCCGCCGCCTCCTCCTTCTCCCGTCGGTCGCGGAAGAGGTCGGCCACCAGGGAGAGCAACAGCAGGGCGAGGACTCCGCCGCCTACGTAGAGGGCGATCTGAGCGAAGTCGTAGTCCTCGTTGCGCAGCGCGCGGACCGTGGCGACGAGCATCAGCCACACCACGGAGACGGGGATGAGGACCTTCCAGCCGAGCTTCATCAGCTGGTCGTAGCGGACGCGGGGCAGGGTGCCGCGCAGCCAGATGAAGAAGAACAGCAGCAGCTGCACCTTGAGCACGAACCAGGCCATCGGCCACCAGCCGTGGTTGGCGCCCTCCCAGAAGGTGCTGATGGGCCACGGGGCGCGCCAGCCCCCGAGGAACAGCGTCGTGGCCACCGCCGAGACGGTGATCATGTTGATGTACTCGGCGAGCATGAAGATCGCGAACTTGATCGACGAGTACTCGGTGTTGAAGCCGCCGACGAGGTCGCCCTCGGACTCCGGCATGTCGAACGGCGCGCGGTTGGTCTCACCGACCATCGTCACGATGTAGATGAGGAACGACACCGGCAGCAGCAGCACGTACCAGCGCTCCTGCTGGGCCTCCACGATCGCCGACGTCGACATCGAGTTGGAGTACAGGAACACCGACGCGAACGCGGCGCCCATCGCGATCTCGTACGAGATCATCTGCGCGCACGAGCGCAGGCCGCCGAGCAGCGGATAGGTGGATCCGGAACTCCAACCCGCGAGCACGATGCCGTAGATGCCCACGGAGGCGACCGCGAGGATGTACAGCATCGCGATCGGCAGGTCGGTGAGCTGCATCGTGGTGCGGTGGCCGAAGATCGACACCTCGTTGCCCGCGGGCCCGAAGGGGATCACGGCGATCGCCATGAAGGCCGGGATCGCGGCGACGACGGGCGCGAGGATGTACACGACTTTGTCAGCGCGCTTGACGATCAGGTCCTCTTTGAGCATCAGCTTGATGCCGTCCGCGAGGGACTGGAGGAAGCCCCAGGGGCCGTTCCTGTTGGGGCCGATGCGCAGCTGCATCCAGGCGACGACCTTGCGCTCCCAGACGATGGCGAACAGCACGGACACCACGAGGAACGCGAAGCAGAAGACCGCCTTGAGCCCGATCAGCCACCAGGGGTCGCGGCCGAACATGGACAGGTCCTCGGCGGCGAGCTGGGTCATGGGGGTCATGACTGCACCTCCTGGGCGCCCTCGGCGGGCGCGACGCGGACAGCGGGGCCGATCCTGACGAGCTCGCCCGGCCGCGCGCCCGTGTCCGACGCGACGCCGCCGCCCACGGAGTTCAGCGGCAGCCACACCACGCGGTCCGGCATCGCCGTGACCTTCAGCGGCAGTTCGGTGCGCCCCGCGGTGCCGGTGACGGCGAGCGGCTCGCCGTCCTTGACGCCCGCCTCGGCCGCGGTGGCCGGGGAGAGCCGGGCCACCGCCGCGTGCCGCGTCCCGGCGAGCGCGTCGTCGCCCTCCTGGAGGCGGCCCTGGTCGAGCAGCAGCCGGTGCCCGGCGAGCACGGCCTCGCCCGCGGCGGGACGCGGCGGCTGGGCGCCGGTCTCCAGGGGTTCCGTGGCGCGCGGCCCGGACCAGCCGCCGAGGCGGTCCAGCTCGCGCCGGGTGGTCAGCAGGTCCGGCAGGCCCAGGTGGACGTCGCCCGCGTCGGCCAGCATGTGCAGGACGCGCGCGTCGGTGGGCGCCAGGCGGCGGGTCATCTGGTCCGGCTTCAGGGCCGCGTCGAAGAGCCGGGCCCTGCCTTCCCAGTTGAGGAAGGTGCCCGGCTTCTCGGCGACGGCGGCCACCGGGAGGACCACGTCGGCGCGCTCGGTCACCTCGCTCGGCCGCAGCTCCAGGGAGACCAGGAAGCCGACCGCGTCCAGCGCCTCCCGCGCGCGTGCCGGGTCGGGCAGGTCGGCGACCTCGACGCCCGCCACCAGGAGGGCACTGAGTTCACCGGTCGCGGCGGCCTCGATGATCTGGCCGGTGTCGCGGCCGTAGCGGTGCGGGAGTTCGGCCACGCCCCAGGCGGCGGCGACCTCCTCCCGGGCGCGCGGGTCGGTGGCCGGGCGCCCGCCCGGCAGCAGCGACGGCACGGCGCCCGCCTCGATGGCCGCCCGCTCTCCGGAGCGACGGGGAATCCACACCAGGTGCGCCCCGGTGGCGGACGCGGCCCGCACGGCGGCGGTGAGCCCGCCCGGCACGGCCGCGAGCCGCTCGCCGACGACGAGCACGGCCCCTTCGGAGCGCAGCGCCTCGGCGGCCTTGGCGCCGTCGTCCTCCAGGCCCACTCCGGAGGCGAGGGCGTCCAGCCACTCCGTCTCCGTGCCGGGCGCGGCGGGCAGCAGCGTGCCGCCCGCCTTCTGAAGGCCCCGGGTGGCGTACGTGGCGAGAGCGAAGGTGCGCTGGCCGTGCTTGCGCCAGGCCTTGCGCAGCCGCAGGAAGACGCCGGGCGCCTCCTCCTCCGCCTCGATCCCGACGAGCAGGACGGCGGGCGCCTTCTCCAGGGAGGTGTACGTGACTCCGGTGCCGTCCAGGTCGCGGCCGCGCCCGGCGACGCGGGCCGCCAGGAAGTCGGCCTCCTCACTGGAGTGCACCCGCGCCCTGAAGTCGATGTCGTTGGTGTCGAGCGCCACGCGCGCGTACTTGCTGTACGCGTAGGCGTCCTCCAGGGTGAGCCGCCCGCCGGTGAGGACCCCGGCCCGGCCGCGCGCGGCGGCGAGGCCGCGGGCGGCGGCCTCAAGGGCCTCGGGCCAGCTCGCGGGCTCCAGGGCGCCGTCGGCGTTGCGCACCAGGGGCGTGGTCAGGCGGTCGGGCTGCTGGGCGTACCGGAAGCCGAAGCGGCCCTTGTCGCAGATCCACTCCTCGTTGACCTCGGGGTCGTCCTGCGCGAGGCGCCGCATGACCTTGCCGCGCCGGTGGTCGGTGCGGGTGGCGCAGCCGCCCGCGCAGTGCTCGCAGACCGACGGCGAGGACACCAGGTCGAAGGGGCGGGAGCGGAACCGGTAGGCGTGCGAGGTGAGGGCGCCCACCGGGCAGATCTGGATGGTGTTCCCGGAGAAGTACGACTCGAAGGGGTCGCCGTCGCCGGTGCCGACCTGCTGGAGCGCGCCGCGTTCGAGCAGCTCGATCATCGGGTCGCCCGCGATCTGGTTGGAGAAGCGGGTGCAGCGGGCGCACAGCACGCACCGCTCGCGGTCCAGGAGCACCTGGGTGGAGATCGGCACGGGCTTCTCGTAGGTGCGCTTCCTGCCCTCGAAGCGGGACTCGGCGGTGCCGTGCGACATGGCCTGGTTCTGCAGCGGGCACTCGCCGCCCTTGTCGCAGACCGGGCAGTCCAGCGGGTGGTTGATGAGCAGGAGCTCCATCACGCCCTTCTGGGCCTTCTCCGCGACCGGCGAGGTGAGGTGGCTCTTGACCACCATGCCGTCGGTGCAGGTGATGGTGCAGGAGGCCATCGGCTTGCGCTGCCCCTCGACCTCGACGATGCACTGGCGGCAGGCACCGGCCGGGTCGAGCAGCGGGTGGTCGCAGAAGCGGGGGATCTCGATGCCGAGGAGTTCGGCGGCGCGGATCACCAGGGTGCCCTTGGGGACGCTGATCTCGATGCCGTCGATGGTCAGCGTGACCAGGTCCTCCGGCGGAACCGCCGCCTCCCCGCCCCCGGAGGGAGCGCTGGTGGTCACTGTCATGCGTTCACCTCCGTGTTCGCCGCGGGCCGGTCGGCCCAGAGGGTGGACTTGGCGGGGTCGAAGGGGCAGCCCCTGCCGGTGATGTGCTGCTCGTACTCCTCGCGGAAGTACTTCAGCGAGGAGAAGATCGGCGAGGCGGCGCCGTCGCCGAGGGCGCAGAAGGACTTGCCGTTGATGTTGTCGGCGATGTCGTTCAGCTTGTCGAGGTCGGCCATGACGCCCTTGCCCGCCTCGATGTCGCGCAGCAACTGCACGAGCCAGTAGGTGCCTTCGCGGCAGGGCGTGCACTTGCCGCAGGACTCGTGGGCGTAGAACTCGGTCCAGCGGGTGACGGCCCGCACGACGCAGGTGGTCTCGTCGAAGCACTGGAGCGCCTTGGTGCCGAGCATGGACCCCGCGGCGCCCACGCCCTCGTAGTCCAGCGGCACGTCGAGGTGCTCGTCGGTGAACATCGGCGTCGACGAGCCGCCCGGCGTCCAGAACTTGAGGCGGTGTCCTGGCCGCATGCCGCCGCTCATGTCGAGCAGTTGGCGCAGCGTGATGCCGAGGGGAGCCTCGTACTGGCCGGGCGAGGCGACGTGGCCGCTGAGCGAGTACAGCGTGAAGCCCGGGGACTTCTCGCTGCCCATCGACTTGAACCAGTCTTTTCCGCGATGCAGGATCGCGGGAACCGACGCGATGGACTCGACGTTATTGACAACAGTGGGGCACGCGTAGAGGCCCGCGACCGCAGGGAAGGGGGGACGGAGTCGCGGCTGGCCACGGCGGCCTTCGAGCGAGTCGAGCAGCGCGGTCTCCTCACCGCAGATGTACGCGCCCGCGCCCGCGTGCACGGTGAGTTCCAGATCGAGTCCGCTGCCCAGGATGTCCTTGCCGAGGTAGCCCGCCGCATAGGCCTCGCGTACGGCCTCGTGCAGCCGTCGCAGGACGGGCACGACCTCGCCCCGCAGATAGATGAACGCGTGCGACGAACGGATCGCGTAACAGGCGATCACGATGCCCTCGATGAGGCTGTGCGGATTGGCGAAGAGGAGCGGGATGTCCTTGCAGGTCCCGGGCTCCGATTCGTCGGCGTTGACAACTAGATAGTGCGGTTTGCCGTCTCCCTGCGGAATGAACTGCCATTTCATCCCGGTGGGGAAGCCCGCGCCGCCCCGGCCGCGCAGTCCGGAGTCCTTCACGTAGGCGATGAGGTCGTCGGGCGCCATCGCGAGCGCCTTGCGCAGTCCCTCGTAGCCGTCGTGCCTCCGGTAGACGTCCAGGGTCCAGGACTTCTCCTCGTCCCAGAAGGCCGTAAGGACCGGTGCGAGCAGCTTCTCGGGGCTGGTCTCTCCCCGCCCTCGGCTCCGCCCGGGCGGGCGGTGCCCCCTTGCTCCGCTGCCACGGTCATCACTCCCCCTCCTCACGGTCCGCGTCGACCGGGCCCGCGGGGTGGGCCGGGTCGGACGCCGAGGTCCTCTGCGGTGCGTCGTGCGAGCTCAGGTGCTCGCTGGGCGACGGGTCGTGCGGCTGGGAGCCCTCCGGTCCGCCCGCTCGCGGGTGGACCACGCGCGCGGGGGGCGCCTCGCCCTTGGCCAGGCGCAGCCCGACCAGCGAGGCGGGGCCCGCGCCGCCGGTGGCCTCCACGGCTCCGGGGCGCTCGTCGGGGAAGCCCGCGAGGATCCGCGCGGTCTCCTTGAAGGTGCACAGCGGGGCGCCGCGGGTCGGTGCGACGGGGGCGCCCGCGCGCAGGTCGTCGACGAGGCGCTTGGCGCTGCCCGGGGTCTGGTTGTCGAAGAACTCCCAGTTGACCATCACGACGGGCGCGAAGTCGCAGGCGGCGTTGCACTCGATGTGTTCGAGCGTCACCTTGCCGTCGTCGGTGGTCTCGCCGTTGCCGATGCCCAGGTGCTCCTGGAGGGCCTCGAAGATGGCGTCGCCGCCCATGACGGCGCACAGGGTGTTGGTGCAGACGCCGACCTGGTAGTCGCCGGAGGGCTTGCGCCGGTACATGGTGTAGAAGGTCGCGACGGCCGTCACCTCGGCGGTGGTCAGGCCGAGCACGTCCGCGCAGAACTGCATGCCGGTGCGCGTCACATGCCCTTCCTCGGCCTGCACCAGGTGCAGCAGCGGCAGCAGTGCCGAGCGGGAGTCCGGGTAGCGGGCGACGACCTCGCGCGCGTCCGCTTCGAGGCGTGCGCGGACGTCGGCCGGGTAGTCCGGAGGGGGCAGTTGGGGCATGCCCAGGCTGACGCCCTCGGATTCGGCGGTGGTCACCGGTCGACGCCTCCCATCACGGGGTCGATGGACGCGACGGCGACGATGACGTCGGCGACCTGGCCGCCCTCACACATCGCCGCCATGGTCTGCAGGTTGGTGAAGGACGGGTCGCGGAAGTGGACCCGGTAGGGGCGGGTGCCGCCGTCGGAGACGACGTGCACCCCGAGTTCGCCCTTGGGCGACTCGACGGCGGCGTAGGCCTGGCCCGGTGGGACCCTGAAGCCCTCCGTCACCAGCTTGAAGTGGTGGATCAGGGCCTCCATGGAGGTGCCCATGATCTTCTTGATGTGGTCGAGCGAGTTGCCGAGGCCGTCGGGGCCGAGGGCCAACTGGGCGGGCCAGGCGATCTTCTTGTCGGCGACCATGACGGGCCCGGGCCGCAGCCGGTCCAGGCACTGCTCGATGATGCGCAGCGACTGGCGCATCTCCTCGACGCGGATCAGGAAGCGGCCGTAGGAGTCGCAGGTGTCGGCGGTCGGGACGTCGAAGTCGTAGGTCTCGTAGCCGCAGTACGGGTCGGTCTTGCGCAGGTCGTGCGGGAGTCCGGCGGAGCGCAGGATGGGGCCGGTGGCGCCGAGGGCCATGCAGCCGGTGAGGTCGAGGTAGCCGACGTCCTGCATGCGGGCCTTGAAGATGGGGTTCCCGGTGGCGAGCTTGTCGTACTCGGGGAGGTTCTTCTTCATCTTCTTCACGAACTCGCGGATCTGGTCCACCGCGCCGGGCGGCAGGTCCTGGGCGAGTCCGCCGGGCCGGATGTACGCGTGGTTCATGCGCAGGCCGGTGATCAACTCGTAGATGTCGAGAATGAGTTCACGATCACGGAAGCCGTAGATCATGATCGTGGTCGCGCCGAGTTCCATGCCGCCGGTGGCGATGCACACCAGGTGCGAGGACATGCGGTTCAGCTCCATCAGGAGCACCCGCAGGATGGTGGCGCGGTCCGGGATCTGGTCCTCGATGCCGAGGAGCTTCTCCACGGCCAGGCAGTAGGCCGTCTCGTTGAAGAACGGCGTGAGGTAGTCCATCCGCGTCACGAACGTGGTGCCCTGCGTCCATGTGCGGTATTCGAGGTTCTTCTCGATGCCGGTGTGCAGATAGCCGATGCCGCAGCGGGCCTCGGAGACCGTCTCGCCCTCGATCTCCAGGATGAGCCGGAGCACGCCGTGCGTGGAGGGGTGCTGCGGGCCCATGTTGACGACGATGCGCTCGTCGTCGGCCTGGGCGGCGGAGCGGGCGACCTCGTCCCAGTCGCCGCCGGTGACCGTGTAGACGGTGCCTTCGGTGGTCTCGCGCGCCGTGGCGGAGGCAGAGGCAGAAGGAGTGCTCATCAGCTGTACGACCTCCGCTGGTCCGGAGCCGGGATCTGGGCGCCCTTGTACTCGACGGGGATGCCGCCGAGGGGGTAGTCCTTGCGCTGTGGGAAGCCCTGCCAGTCGTCCGGCATCATGATCCGCGTGAGCGCGGGGTGGCCGTCGAAGACCAGGCCGAAGAAGTCGTACGTCTCGCGCTCGTGCCAGTCGTTGGTCGGGTAGACCGCCACCAGGGACGGGACGTGCGGGTCGGCGTCGGGGGCGCTGACTTCCAGGCGGATCAGCCGGTTGTGGGTGAGCGAGCGCAGGTGGTAGACGGCGTGCAGCTCGCGGCCCTTGTCGCCGGGGAAGTGCACTCCGGAGACGCCGGTGCACAGCTCGAAGCGCAGCGCCGGGTCGTCGCGCAGGGTCTGGGCCACGCGGACGAGGTGCTCGCGGGCGATGTGGAAGGTCAGCTCGCCGCGGTCGACGACGGTCTTCTCGATGGCGTTCTCGGGGACGATTCCCTGTTCCTCCAGGGCGCCTTCGAGTTCGTCGGCGACCTCGTCGAACCAGCCGCCGTAGGGGCGGCTGGACGCGCCGGGGAGCCGGATGGAGCGGATGAGGCCGCCGTAGCCGGAGGTGTCGCCGCCGTTGTTGGCGCCGAACATGCCGCGCTGGACGCGGACCTCCTCGCCGCCGTCGCCGCGCTGGCCGGGGAGGTTGGCGGCGCCCAGGTCCTTCTCGGGGTTGACGCCGTTGGTGGCGTCGCCGTGTGCGTCGCTCATCGCAGCAGCCCCTTCATCTCGATGGTGGGGAGCGCCTTGAGGGCCGCCTCCTCCGCCTCGCGGGCCGCTTCCTCGGCGTTCACGCCGAGCTTGGTGTTCTGGATCTTGTGGTGCAGCTTGAGAATCGCGTCCATCAGCATTTCGGGCCGGGGCGGACAGCCGGGCAGATAGATGTCGACCGGGACGATGTGGTCCACGCCCTGGACGATCGCGTAGTTGTTGAACATCCCGCCTGAAGAGGCGCAGACCCCCATGGAGATGACCCACTTGGGGTTGGGCATCTGGTCGTAGACCTGCCGCAGGACGGGCGCCATCTTCTGGCTCACGCGCCCGGCGACGATCATCAGGTCCGCCTGCCGCGGGGAGCCGCGGAAGACCTCCATGCCGAAGCGCGCGAGGTCGTACCGTCCGGCGCCCGTCGTCATCATCTCGATGGCGCAGCAGGCCAAACCGAAGGTGGCGGGAAAGACGGATGCCTTGCGCACCCACCCGGCGGCCTGCTCGACGGTGGTCAGCAGGAATCCGCTCGGCAGTTTCTCTTCGAGTCCCATGCTCAGTGGCTCCTCTGTCCCCTTCCGGGGGTCAGTCCCATTCCAGGCCGCCGCGCCGCCATACGTACGCGTACGCGACGAAGACGGTGAGCACGAAGAGCAGCATCTCCACGAGCCCGAAAATCCCCAGGGCGTCGAAGGTGACGGCCCAGGGGTAGAGGAAGACGATCTCGATGTCGAAGACGATGAACAGCATCGCCGTCAGGTAGTACTTGATGGGGAAGCGCCCGCCGCCGGCCGGCGTGGGGGTCGGCTCGATGCCGCACTCGTAGGCCTCGAGCTTCGCGCGGTTGTACCGCTTCGGCCCGACAAGCGTGGCCATCACCACGGAGAAGATCGCAAAGCCTGCTCCGAGGGCTCCCAGTACGAGGATGGGCGCATACGCGTTCACCGCTCCTCGCTCCTCTCAGTCGGCACTGACTGCTGGCGGTTGCGTCGGCCTCGCTCGCCACCTCCCGCGGCGGTCTTCCGCGGGCTTCCGGAGCCCTCGAAGATCGCCTACATGTGAAGCAGGTCACAAGCCCAACTTCCCCGCATCTTATGCCCGCCGGTCTGTGATCTGCGACACGGGGTACGACAACGGCTTTGTGATCTCCACCACCTGACGAAGGATCATGAAGTCGGATGAGCGGTGATCTTCACACGCGAAGCACCTGAGTGATCACCAGAGGTGACAACTTGGCACGTTGGGCCTGGTCGAGGCGGGGTTGCATTATCAAGTGATGGCCACTACAGGCAAATTGGCGCTGGGCGGGATCACTTGATAGTGGGGCGCGTTCACACCCGAGGGGCAGGGATGTGGACGAAGGTGGACGTGTGCATCGATTCACGAGTGCGGGCGCGACGGGCGGGAGCGGAGGCCGCGACGGCAGCGAGGACCGGAGCGGCGGCCCGGCATCCACGGAGGCGCGGCGGCAGCGGAAGCAACGGAAGCGACAGCTGGGGCGACAGGGTCCCCAGAGCCAGAAGGGTCGCGCGCGTACATATAAGGAGAGGGGCGGGCGACCAAACCGCCGGGAGGTCTCAGGGTGGTCTCGATGTGATCTCAGGGAGGGGCAACGCGGGGCGATCGAGTGGCGGAACGTGAGCTGCGCCACATTCGAACGACCGGCCAAACAACCGGGCTTGGCCAACGGCAGCAACGCGTGCTAGTCCACGGGCAATTCGGACGTAATACCGAAAACCCATGATCACAGGCGTGATCACGACTGTCCGCATTGCCCGTTACGGCGTCAATAAGCGGCGACACGCCCGGGATTCGAGACCGCCGCACGCAACTGTGGCGCAGCACACGTTTCTTGAAGGGAACCCGGTGTCCCTGATAGCGGTTGTTCCCATGTCCCACACCGCTCACATACCGAGCCACCGGAAGCCCCGTCGCAGCGCGTCGAAGATGGCTCTGCGCGCCGGAGTTGCCGGTGGCGTCCTCAGCACCCTGGCAGTGGCAGGCGCCGCTGGCACGGCGAACGCCGCCGAGCCGGTGACCGAGACCGTCGAGCTGCCCACCCTCACGGCCGATCTGTCCGCCCAGATCGCCCAGTCCGCGGACGCCACCCAGCAGACCGCGGACAGCTACGAGGCGCGCGCCCAGCAGGAGGCCGCCGCCGCCAAGGCCGCCAAGCAGGCCGCCAAGGACCAGAAGGCCGCGGAGAAGAAGGCGGAGGCCATCAAGAAGGCCAAGGCCGAGGCCGAGGCCAAGCGCAAGGCCGCCGCCGAGCGCGCCGCGCGGTCCACCGAGCGCACCACGCTCAGCACGTCCTCCGCGCCCTCCGGCGGCTCGTCCGCCAACCAGGGCTCGAACTCCTCGGCGTCCGACAGCAGCAACGTCTCGGCGCCGTCGAGCGGCAGCGTCAGCGCGGTCATCAGCTTCCTGCGGGCCCAGGTCGGCGACGCGTACGTCATGGGCGGCACGGGCCCGAACTCGTGGGACTGCTCGGGACTCGTGCAGGCCGCCTTCAAGCAGGCCAACATCAACCTGCCGCGCACCTCGCAGGCCCAGTCGACCGCGGGCACCCCGGTGTCGCTGTCCAACGTGCAGGTCGGCGACATCCTGTACTGGGGCGGCGCGGGCTCCGCGTACCACGTCGGTGTGTACATCGGCGGCGGCAAGTACCTCGACGCGGCCAACCCGAGCAAGGGCGTCGTGATCCAGGACCTCTCCGGCTACCCCGCCTCCGGAGCCGTACGAGTGCTCTGAGCGGTACGAGTGCTCTGAGCCGAACGCGAAAGGGCCGCCGCTCCGAAGAGGAGCGGCGGCCCTTTCGTTCTCCTGCCCGCTGGCTGCCGTGGTGCCACCTGCTGGCGCGTGGTGGCTGGTCGCGCAGTTCCCCGCGCCCCTTCGGGCGCGGGGACACCGCCTCAGGCCTTGGGGGCCACGCGGCTCAGGCCGTTGATGATGCGGTCCATCGCGTCGCCGCCCGTCGGGTCGGTGAGGTTGGCGAGCATCTTCAGCGTGAACCGCATCAGCATCGGGTGCGTCAGGCCGCGCTGCGTGGCGATCTGCATGACCTTCGGGTTGCCGATGAGCTTCACGAAGGCCCGGCCGAGCGTGTAGTAGCCGCCGTAGACCTCCTTGAGGGTCTTCGGGTAGTTCCGCAGGGCCAGTTCGCGCTGGGCGGGCGTGGCGCGGGCCACGGCCTGCACCATGACCTCGGCGGCGATCTGCCCGGACTCCATGGCGTACGCGATGCCCTCGCCGTTGAACGGGTTCACCAGGCCGCCCGCGTCGCCCACGAGGAGCAGGCCCTTGGTGTAGTGCGGCTGGCGGTTGAAGGCCATCGGCAGGGCGGCGCCGCGGATCGGGCCCGTCATGTTCTCCGGGGTGTACCCCCAGTCCTCCGGCATGGAGGCGCACCAGGCCTTGAGGATCTCGCGCCAGTCCAGCTCCTTGAAGGCGGCGGACGTGTTCAGGACGCCCAGGCCGACGTTCGACGTGCCGTCGCCCATGCCGAAGATCCAGCCGTAGCCGGGAAGGAGCCGGTCCTGGGCGCCGCGCCGGTCCCACAGCTCCAGCCAGGACTCCAGGTAGTCGTCGTCGTGCCGCGGCGAGGTGAAGTACGTCCGCACGGCGACGCCCATCGGGCGGTCCTCACGGCGGTGCAGGCCCATCCCCAGGGACAGCCGCGAGGAGTTGCCGTCGGCCGCCACGACCAGCGGCGCGTGGAAGGTGACCGGCGTCTTCTCCTCGCCGAGCCGCGCCTCCACGCCGGTGATGCGGCCGGTGCGGTCGTCGACGATCGGGGCGCCCACGTTGCACCGCTCGTACAGCCGCGCGCCCGCCTTCTGGGCCTGCCGGGCGAGCTGCTCGTCGAAGTCGTCGCGCTTGCGTACGAGGCCGTAGTCGGGGAAAGAGGCAAGATCCGGCCAGTCGAGCTGGAGCCGCACCCCGCCCCCGATGATGCGCAGGCCCTTGTTCCGCAGCCATCCGGCCTCTTCGGAGATGTCGATGCCCATGGCCACCAACTGCTTGGTGGCGCGCGGGGTCAGACCGTCGCCGCAGACCTTCTCCCTGGGGAAGGCGGTCTTCTCCAGCAGGAGCACGTCGAGTCCGGCCTTCGCCAGGTAGTACGCCGTCGTCGAACCGGCCGGACCGGCGCCGACGACGATGACGTCCGCGGAGTTGGCGGTGGTGTCGGAGAGCGGCTCGGTCACGGCGGGTTCTCCCCAAGGCTCGAAATCAGTGTGCCGACGGGCACGGGATAGAGGCAGTCTATGAGGCGGTACCGACCCATCAGCCGAAGGGCCACATGTGAGCGACCAGAACGCCGTGAGCCGCGTGGACGTGCGACTGCGCGTCCCGACCGACGAGGACGCCGTCGTCTGGCACCGGCTCTTCGACGACCCGGAGGTCATGCGGTTCACCACCACGGGCAGGCCCGCCGAGCTGTCAGCGTACGAGGAGTTGACCGCGCGGCAGCGGCGGCACGACGCGGAGTTGGGCTTCTGCCTGTGGACCGTGCTCGGCCCCGACGGCGAGCCGGTCGGGCTCACCGGCGCCCAGCCCTGGCCCTGGGAGTGGGGCCCCATCGGCGAGATAGAGATCGGCTGGCGGCTTGCCCGGACGGCGTGGGGCCACGGCTATGTCACGGCGGCGGCGCGCACCACCCTCGACCGGCTGCGGTCGGCGGGCGTGGCCTCGGTGGTCGCGATGATCGACACGCGCAACGAGCGGTCCATCGCGGTGGCCGGACGCCTCGGCATGGAGCGCGGCGAGACCTATGTGTCGCCCCACTCGGGCCGCGAGGCGCACTGCTTCCGGCTCGCCCTGGAGTAGGCCCGTTCCGCCGGGGTCGGGGACGGCCCCGGCGGGCTACCCTGCCCCTACCACTGGGGGGTGACGCCTGTGCCGCAGACACCGGGGTACGCCGGGCCGCCGGAGGTGCGCGTGCCGCGCCTCCTGGGGCTGATGGCGATGGACGCGCGTGACGCGGCGGCCGCCCACGGCGTGCGCATCGAGGCGGGTGACCGGGCCGCGTTCCACGAGGCGGCCCTGGAGTACGTGGTGCGCCAGTACCCGGTCCCGGGCACCGAGGTGCCGCGCGGCGCCGTCGTCACGGTGTGGTTCGAACTCGGCCCGGAGGACGACGAGGGCGGCGCGGGCGTGCGCGAGCCGCGCTGGCCGAGGCCACCGGACGGCGGCCTCCTGCGGGAGCTGGCGGAACCGGGGCGTCCCGAGGAGCCGGAGGTGGGCGTCAGCGGGTGGTGACCCCCGCCCGCCCCCGCCGGGTTCAGCCCATCAGGCGCCAGGTGTTCAGGGCCGTGCGGTGGGTGCGCTCGCCCTTCGACGTCGGCCAGGTGTTCTCGCGCCAGGAGAGCTGGATGGCGTACTCGGTGCCGTCGTCCGCGATATAGCTCTGGTTGATGGCGTGGATCACACGGTCCGCGCGGTCGGTGTACGTGTACTCCCAGACCGCCCCCGCGTGGCCCTGGAAGGCGTTCCGCTCCAGGCGGACGCGCTGGTAGGACGACTTGTTCGGGTCCTTCTTGGCGTGGACCTCCAGGTTGGCGAGGTTGTCGTACGACGTGTACGGGGCGTTGTGGATGACGCCGATCTGGAAGTTCTCCGGGCCCCTCGGGGCGGCGTACGTGATCTGCGTCGGGTTGGTGCTGGTCTGCCGCGTCCAGCCCGTGGGGACGGCGAAGGAGAAGCCCTTCTCGTCGGTGACGCGCTGCGAACCGGCGGGCACGGAGGCGTCGTCGAGGCCGCGTTCCGTGCCGCCCTCGGTGGCGTCGCCGCCGTCGGCGCCGCTGTCCTGGTCGCCGTCGGCGCCGCTGTCCTCGCCGTCGTCGGTGGTGCCGTCCGTCGCGCCCGATTCGGCGCCGTCCGGGGTGGCCGGGCCCTTGGGGTCGGCCTGGTCCTGGCGCGGCTCGTCGGACTGGCTGACGGAGGGGGCGCCGTTCCTGGCCTCGTGGCCCGCCTTGTCGTCGTCGTTCTCCTGCCAGAGCAGGACGCCTGCCGCGGTGCCGCCGCCGATGACCAGGGCGCCCGCGAGGGTGGCGGCCCAGATCCCGGCGCGCCCGCGGGAGCCGCCCGTGTCGCCGGGGGCGCCGGGCTGCGCGGTGGGGGCGAGGTGGCCGGGGCGGGTGGGGGTGTAGACGAGGTGCGGTACGGGGGTGGGGGTGCCGGGGGTGGGGGGCTGGCCCGCGGCTTGGGGCTGCGCCGCGGGGGCCGTGCCCTGCCCGGGGGCCGCCGACGCGGTGCCCTGGGGCGGGGTCGCGGACTGGGTCGGGGCCGACTCCAGGCCGGGCGGGGCGGGCGGAGCCGCGGGGACCGCCGGGGGCGTGGGGGCGTACCCGGGGGTGGGGGCGCCCGCGGCGGTCACGGTGTCGGGGGCGCCCGGCGGGCCTGCCGGGGCCGGGGCGCCGCCGGGGCCGCCGGGGCCGCTTGAACCGCCGGGGCCGCCGAAGCCGCCCCAGCCGCCGGGGCCACCAGGGCCACCCGGACCGCCCGGCCCGAACCCGCCCGCCGCACCGCCCGCCCCCGCCGCGAACGGCGTCAGGCCCGCGATCCGCAGCACGAACGGCCCGACCACCACCGCACCGGCCACCCACAGCAGCCCGAAGAGCAGCACGTCCGGCACGCTCACGCCCGCCTCGACGGTGCTGCTCGCGGTGCGGCCGCGGTAGCCGGACTCGCTCGCCGACGTCTCGACGCTGACGCCGCCGACCGCCGCCAGCAGCAGGTACACCGCGAAGAAGAGGCCCGCGCCGAGCACCTGCTCCCCCCGGTTCGCGCACCGGCGCGCGGTCAGCGCGCCGACCACCAGGGCCGCCACCAGGCCGAGCGCCAACGCGCCCACGACCGCGCCCGAGTTGAGCACGTCACCGAGCTTGTCCAGGTCGAAGGTGCCGGTCTCGTTCCGGCCTCCGTACGACGAGCTGCTGCGGCTCGCCTCGGACTCCAGGGGCGCGCCCCAGCCGAGGCCGAGCGCCGCCACGCCCAGGTTCGGGAGCACCAGCAGCGCGAGGACGTACGGCGAGATCCCGGAGTCGCGCAGGTCGGCGGCGTCGGCGAAGTCATCGATCTGGGTGAGGCTCAGATACGCCGTCACCGAGGCCAGCACCAGCACGATCAGGAGGGCGCGCAGCGCGGTGCCGGTGGCGCGTACGAACGCCTGCGCGCCGGGCCGGGCGGCCAGGCGCGGCGCCAGCTCGTCGCGCTGGAGGACGGCGGCGGACACGCCGAGCGTGAGCACGAACGAGCCGAGCAGCGCGAGGAACGGGCCCGACGACAGCTCGACGTCCTCGATCTCCGGCTGCCCGTAGAGGGCCAGCACCAGCACGCCCGCGGCGGTCAGGACGGCGACGCGGACGGCCGCTTCGAGCCCTGTGGTCGCGCCGGGCGCCCCGGCGGCGCGCGCCCGCTGCCGATTCCTGAGGACGCGCGCGCCGATCACGAGCGCGCCGATGAACAGCGCCGTCACCGTCAGCGGGATCAGGTGCGGGGACACCGTGCCCTCGACCACCGGGTCCGACGACGACGAGCCGAAGGTGTCGCCCTCCTCGCGGCCCGTCAGCTCCGGGCTGCCGCCGACCGCTTGCAGGATGAAGGCGAGCGCGATCCGCAGCCGGTCGCCGAAGCCGACGGCGTCCACGTCGTCCTGGCCGTAGGAGGGGATGGCGCACGACACCGCCACGATCAGCAGCGTCGCGAGCGGCCACAGCGCGGCCTGCGCGGAACCGGCCCAGTCCCCGCGCACCGTACGCCCGAAGAAGGCGCCGACGGGAGAGGGGGTGGCGGCGGGCACGGCCGGGGCCTGGGCGGGCGCCAGGACGTACACGGGTGGGGGCGGGCCCGCCGGGGCCGGGGGCCCAGGGGTGGGCGGTGCGGCCGGGGGTGGCGGGCTCGCGGGAGGGGGCACGGGAGGCTGGGCCGGGCGGTGGTCAACCGCCGTGGGAGGGTGGGGAGTCGGGGCCTCGGGCTCGGCCTGGGCACCGCTCTCGCCAGGGGCGTCGGCGGTGGCGGTGGGGGCGTCCGCCACGCTGTCCTCGGGGGCGTCCGCCAGGCTGTCCTCGGGGGCGTCCACGGAGCGGTCGGCCGGGGCGTCCGACGCGCCGTCCACCCCCGGCTCCGGCACCCGCTCGCGCCCGCACCTCATGCAGAAACGGGCCTCGTCCGGCGATGCGGCCCCGCAGCGCGGGCAGTTGGAAGCCATGGAAACGCTCCGTCTTCGGGAGATGAGCCAGGGGACGGGCCGGTGAGCGCCGACCGTTACGTCCCGGCCACGCGAAGTGGCCGGGTCGTAGTGACTGACCCATCTTGCCCAGCGTGCGGTTCCCGTCAACCGGTGCGTCCGGGAAGACCGTTCAGGCCTTCTTGAACCCTCGGTGCAGCGCCACGACCCCGCCCGTCAGGTTGCGGTACGCGACCCTCGACCAGCCCGCGTCGGACAGCTTCGCGGCGAGCTGCGGCTGGTTGGGCCAGGAGCGGATGGACTCGGCGAGGTAGACGTACGCGTCCGGGTTGGAACAGACCGTGCGCGCGACCGGCGGCAGGGCGCGCATCAGGTACTCGACGTAGACCTTGCGGAACGGGCCCCACGTCGGCTCGGAGAACTCGCAGATCACCACGCGGCCGCCGGGGCGGGTCACGCGCAGCATCTCGCGCAGCGCGGCGTCGGTGTCCTGCACGTTGCGCAGGCCGAAGGAGATCGTGACGGCGTCGAAGGTGTCGTCCTTGAACGGCAGCTTCGTCGCGTCCCCCGCCGTGAACGGCATCCAGGGGTGGCGCTGCTTGCCGACGCGCAGCATGCCGAGCGAGAAGTCGCAGGGCACGACGTACGCGCCCGCCTGGGCGAAGGGCTGCGACGACGTGGCGGTGCCCGCGGCGAGGTCGAGGACCTTCTGCGCGGGGCGGGCGTCGACGGCCTTGGCGACCTCCTTGCGCCACAGGCGCGCCTGCCCGAGCGAGATCACGTCGTTGGTCAGGTCGTACCGTTCCGCGACGTCGTCGAACATGGAGGCGACGTCGTGCGGCTGCTTTTCCAAGGATGCGCGGGTCACCCGGCCCATTGTGTCAGGCCGGTCTTCTTCCCTGCCGGTGGCCTTCGCCTGCGGCGGGCTCTTCGCCTGCGGCGGGCATAGCGCGGTTCGGGGTGCCTCTGCGGGTGGTCCGGGGGCGGTCTGGCGAGCGCGGGTTCGCTCGGGTTGCTCGCGCGGTTCCCCGCGCCCCTTCGGGGCACGGCCCCAGGCCCGGCGGCTCATCTGCGCCGGTACACCAGGCGGCCGCCGATCACCGTCGTCAGGCAGGTGCCGGCGGAGTCGACGACGGCGAAGTCGGCCTCTCCCCGGGCTCGGGCGGGGCCACCGGGTGCCCCCGCAGGCCGGAGCGGGTGACGGCCGTGCGGACGGCGGGGTGGGTGAAGGGGCCCGCCAGGGCCGTGGTGCCCGTGGCGAGGAGGCGCTGGATGCCGCGGCGGGCGCTGGCGCCCCAGCGGGTGTCCGTCATGTCCAGGGCGGCGAGGGCCGCGCCGGTCAGGGGCTCGGTGCCGAGTTCGTCGGCCTCCCGGGGGTCGGGCCAGTACGCGCGCTCCAGGAGGGCGACGGCGTCGGGCTCGTACCGGCCCGGGGTCAGGGCCCCGTCCCACTCGCGGACGCGGGCCCGGTCACCGTACGCCGCGCGCAGCTCCTCGTACGGGCCGACCGCCGCGAACCGCGGGCCGTCCACGACCACGGCCCCGCCGTCCACACGGTGCAGCGTCAGCACGGGCGCCTCAGTTGGCGGTGAGGAGCTTCAGCTCCGGGTGGGCCGTGCCGCCCTCGATGGCCACGGACGAGATGTGCGAGGCGACGCGGTCGTCGACCGGGTCGTTCGCCGGGTCGTCGTGCACCACGAGGTGCTCGTACGTGGTGGCGCGCTGGGCCGGGACGCGGTCCGCCGTGCGGATCATGTCGATCATCTCGCGCAGGTTGGAGCGGTGCTTGGCGCCCGCCGAGGAGACCACGTTCTCCTCCAGCATCACCGAGCCCAGGTCGTCCGCGCCGTAGTGCAGCGTCATCTGGCCCGCCTCCTTGCCGGTGGTGAGCCAGGAGCCCTGGATGTGCGCGACGTTGTCCAGGAAGATCCGCGCGATCGCGATCATCCGCAGGTACTCGAAGAGCGAGGCCTGCGTGCGGCCCTTCAGGTGGTTGTTCTCCGGCTGGTACGTGTACGGGATGAAGGCGCGGAAGCCGCCCGTCCGGTCCTGTACGTCGCGGATCATCCGCAGGTGCTCGATGCGCTCGGCGTTGGTCTCGCCCGTGCCCATCAGCATCGTGGAGGTGGACTCCACGCCCAGGTTGTGGGCGGTCTCCATGATCTCGAGCCAGCGCTCGCCGGACTCCTTCAGCGGCGCGATGGCCTTGCGGGGGCGCTCGGGGAGCAGCTCGGCGCCCGCGCCCGCGAACGAGTCGAGGCCCGCCGCGTTGATCCGCTGGATGGCCTCCTCCACGGACACCTTGGAGATGCGGGCCATGTGCTCCACCTCGGACGCGCCGAGGGAGTGGATGACCAGCTGCGGGAACTCCTTCTTGATGGCCGCGAAGTGCTTCTCGTAGTACTCCACGCCGAAGTCCGGGTGGTGGCCGCCCTGGAACATGATCTGCGTGCCGCCCAGCTCCACGGTCTCCGCGCAGCGGCGCAGGATGTCGTCGAGGTCCCGGGTCCAGCCCTTCTTGGTGTCCTTCGGCGCGGCGTAGAAGGCGCAGAACTTGCACGCCGTCACGCAGACGTTCGTGTAGTTGATGTTCCGCTCGATGATGTACGTCGCGATGTGCTCGATGCCCGCGTAGCGGCGGCGGCGGACGGCGTCGGCGGCCGCGCCAAGGGCGTGCAGCGGAGCGTCCCGGTACAGGACGAGGGCTTCCTCGGGGGTGATCCGCCCACCCTCGGCGGCACGGTCGAGCACGGCTGTGACATCAAACGACGTGAGGTCGGCCTTCTCGGTCACCGGGGTCCCTTTCGTAAGGTCCATAAAGGGGGCAGATCCTGCGCAGATCGTTCTTCAGCGTACGCCAGGCCCCCGGAGCCGCCGTCGGTGGGCGGGCCGGTCGGCGGCCGGGCTGGTGGTCCGGCCGGTGGTCGTGCGGGCGGTCCGGTCGGCGGCCCCTCGCGTCGCCGTCAGGCCGTGTGCGCGCCCAGCAGGACGCCCGTCAGCGCTCCCGCCAGGAGGAACGGGCCGAAGGCTATGGACGTCCTGCGGCCCGCGCCGCGCACGACGACCAGCCAGCCGCCGTACAGCGCGGCGAGGACGAAACCGGCGAACGTGCCGAGCAGCACCACGCCCCAGCCGTACCAGCCGAGGACCGTCCCCAGGCACAGGGCCAGCTTGACGTCGCCGAACGCCATGCCGTCCGGGTTGATCAGGAAGAGCACGAAGAAACCGGCGCTCAGCGTGAGGGCGCCGAGCAGCGCCCCCGGCCAGGAACCGGCGTGCCCCGGCAGCGCCGCCGCCACCCCGAGCAGCGCCACGGCCAGCGCCGCCAGCGGCAGCGTCACCACGTCCGGCAGCCGCATCACCGCCATGTCCACGACGGCGAGCAGCACCCCGGGCGGGGTCAGCAGCAGCCACGCCACCAGCTCGGGGCGGGGGCCGGTGGCCGCCGCGAGCGCCGCGCAGGCCACGCCCGTGGCGGCGGCGAGGAGCAGCGGGTGCGGGCCGAAGCGCTCGCCGTCCGCGCACCGGGCGCGGCCGAGCCAGCCCGTCACCTCGTGCGCCCCGCTCGGGCAGCGCGCGGCCCACGGCTCTTCGGGCGGCACCGACAGGCGGTACGCGGCGCGGGGCAGGAACAGGCCGGTGGCCGCGCCCCACAGGGCGCCCACGGCGGTCAGAAGCAGCAGCACGGCGTCGTCCCGTCAGCTCGCCGAGGACGCCGAGGACGCCGAGGACGCGGACGTGAGCGCCGACCGCCAGGCCGGGTGCAGCTCGTCGAGCAGGGCCTCGGTGCGCGGCGGCAGCCCCCGGGCGCCGCTGCGCGCGACGAGGTCCGCGGCGAGCGTCCCCAGGCGCGCCGCGTCGCCGGTGGCGTAGGTGGCGCGCAGCAGCTCAAGCCACAGGCGCTCGTCCGTCGGCGCCGAGCCGAGCGCCGCGGTCAGCGCCTCGATGGCCTTCTCCGCGCGGTCCTTCTCCAGGTGGAACTCGCTGAGCGCGAGGCCGATGTCCGCGACGAGCAGCGGCAGCTGGGCGTCGACGATCTCGTGCGTGAGCCAGCCGTACCTCCCCTGCGGGCGGTCGGCGAGGAGCGGGCCGCGGACCAGGACGAGCGCGTCGGTGAGCAGCCGCCCGCGCACCGCGCGGTTGCCCGCGCCGCGGCCCTGTGTGGCCTCGTGGTAGAGGGAGCGCAGCACGTCCAGGTCGGAGACCACGGACCGGGCCAGCGTGAGCCGTCCCGTCGCGTCGGCCGCGAGCCGCGGGGAGCCGTCGGGGTCGCTGCCGAGCCACTCCCTGAGCCGGTCGACGAGGGCGTCCCGGACGTCCTCGGTGACGCCGCGCGGCCACAGCGCGGAGGCGAGCACGCGCGGGTGCACGCCCTCGCGGTGGAGCAGCAGCAGCGCGAGCGCCTCGTGCAGCAGCGCGCTGCGCTCGCCGTCCGGCGCCTCCAGGCCGATGATCTCGTACGTGCCCACCAGGCGCGCGTACACCGCGGGGCGGCCCTGCTCGGTGACGTCGACCAGGAAGGGCGGCGCGGCGGCCGCGCCGCCGTCCGAGCCGTCGCCGCCGTCGCCGTCGCCACCGCCCTGCGGGTCGGCGGCCACGAACAGCTCGACCACGGCGCGCCGCAGCTCCTCCGGCAGCAGCTGCGCCCGCAGTTCCAGCCCGAGCAGCGGGGCGCGCAGCGTGCCCGCGCCGGTGATCTCCATCTCCCAGGCGGTGCCGGGCAGTTCACCGGAGTCCGCGGCGACGAGGTAGCCGATGCCGAGGCGCCCGGAGTCGGCGGCCAGCTCGGCGAGCCGGGCGGCGTCGGCCGCGCTCGGCGGCTCGGCGAGCAGCACCAGGTGCGGCGCCCAGCGGGTGTGCCGGGCGGGGCCGGTGCGTCCGGTGAGGACCGAGTCGTGGCCCGCGGCGCCGAGCGCGCCGCGCCGCTGCCGGGTCTCGGCGTCCATCGTCTCGATGAGCGCGTCGACGTCTTCCAGGTGCCGCAGGCGGTTGGGCGCGAGCGGTGTGAGGTCGGCGCCGAAGCCGACGAGCGTGATGGTCATGCGGTCCGACCAGCCGTTGGTGGCCAGCTCGGCGGCGACGGACGCGAACACCGCCGCCCGGTCGGCCGCGGCGCCCCGCAGCGACACGATGCCGGGCACGGCCTCCAGGTTGAGCAGCAGGCGCGAGTCGTCCATGGTGCCGAGGCAGACCAGGCCCGGGTACGGCGCGGCGGCCTCGACGTCGGTGTCGGTGTCGGTGTCGGCGGGGCCGGTCGCGTACCGCGCGGCGTCCGTGCGGGCGAGCAGCCAGAACGTCTCGTCCTGGCCCTGCCGCCAGGGCGCGGGCGGGCGCCCGGCGGGCTGGGCGAGCTGGAGGTGCAGATCGCCATGGCTCAGCCAGGCCGCGTACACCGTGGGCAGCGGGCGGGACTCGGCGGTCAGCGCGGCGGCGAGGCCGCGCAGCGAGCGGTCCAGCAGGCGCACGCCCTCGGGGTCGGCGCCCACGAACAGCGCGTCCTGCGCGTCGGCCGCCGTGCCCGTCGGCGTCGGCGGCTCCATGGCGCGGCGCAGGCCGACGGTGCCCATGGCGGACTGCCACAGCGCCTGGCGGCGGCGCCTGCCGAGCGCGCCGAGCAGCCCGGCGGCGAGCAGCGGCGCGCCGATGAGCGCCTCGGGCAGGCCGAAGGAGGAGCTGGTGGAGGACCCGGCGGAGGAGTCGCCGCCCTCAGCCGCGGGGGTGCGGTCACCCCGCTCACCGCCCTTGTCCCCCTGACCGTCGCGGCCGTCGCGGCCGTCACTACCGTCGCCCTTGCCGCTGCCGCCGGGGCGCTGCTCGGGCAGCGTGATGTGCGCCGTGTCCTGGTCGACGGAACCACCGCCGCGCTCGCCGCCGTGCCCGGCGCCTCCCTGACCGGCACCGCCTCCCTGCTCGGCGCCGCCGCCCTGGCGCTGGTCGCCGGTCCTGCCGTAGTCGGCGATCTGCTCGCGGACCTCCTTGGACACCTTGGGCGCGTCGTCGGGCATCTCGACCAGCTCGCCGCCGTGGGCGTCGGCGGGCATCTCCATGATCCAGCCGGGGCGGATGAGGCTGGCCTCGGACAGGCGGGAGCCGTCGGGCTGCTCGCGGTCCTTGTTGAGCTGGTAGATCTCCTTGTACCGGCGGCCGTCGCCGAGGTGGCGCTCGGCTATCTCCCACAGGGAGTCGTGGTGGCGGCCCTCGGGGGGCTGGATGCGGTAGAACTTCGTGCCCCCGTCGTCCGCCGTGCCCGCGCGCTCCGCGGCCTGGCCCGCCTGCTGGGCCACGGCGCTCGCCGCCGCCCCCGCGGTCTGCGCCTCCTGGCCGAAGACACCCGGGGTCTGCTGCGCGGTGGCCGCGGCGGGCTTCTGGTTTCCCTCAAGGGACGCGCCGAACTGCGAGAGCCCCGGCGCGAAGCTGGCGGCCGTGGCACCGACGAGCAGCAGCGCGGCCACGAGCTGGCGTGCGAGCAGCTGGCTGGGCCCGGCCCCGGGCACCCGGCCCGGCATGCCGACCCCGGAGACGGCGGCCTTGACCTCGACGAGCACGCACGCGGTGAACTGGGCCCAGGCGAGCCACACCACCACCGTGAGCACGTTCACGAACGTGCTCACCGTGATCTCTTCCTGGAGCCAGTCCATGGACGGGGCGCCGTCGGGCAGCGGCCAGCCCACGAAGTACGCGAGGGCGCCGGGCACGCCGACGAGCAGCGCGGCGAGGGCGACGAAGGCGAGGAACGCCTTCACGAAGTCCCCGGCCGTGCGGCGGCGCACCGGCAGCGGCTGCGGCGTCCGGTTCCGCGGCGTCGCCGGGGTACCCGACGAGCCGGTCGAGGAGCGGGTGTTGCGTCGCGCCATGGCGGGTGTCCTGGTTCCTGGTCCTGTAGGGAAGGGTCGGGCAGAGTCGGGCAGAGTCGGGAAGGACCCGGTCGGGAAGGGTTGGGCGGAGTCGGAAAGGGGCCGGTCGGCAAGGGTCGGGCGGTAAGGGTCAGGGGGCTGGGTCCCGCGGCGGGCCGACGGCCCAAGTCCGCGCGCTCCAGCGATCGTACGAAAGCCTCGGCAGGTCACGCAGAGCCTGTGGATAACCCTGGATGCGCCCCCGGTGCGCGCCCGGTGCGCGCCCGTCTATCCCACCTCGTTCTCCGCGACGGCCCGCCCGCGCACGGTCACGTCACCGCCGAAGAACATGCCCGTGAACACGGGGCTGTACGTCATCCGCACCTCGACCTCCACCTGTTGGGCGTTGGCGGTGACACAGCGGGTGGCCGCCACGTCCGGGCCGGTCAGGCCCATCTCGCGGGCGAACTTCCGCGCCCGGGCACCGCAGTTCTCGTAGTTGATGGGCGCGCCCTTCGCACCCTCGTACAGGCCCTCGGTGTCGAGGTCCTGCGCCGCGTACCGGGCGGCCTGCTCCGCGATGTCGGCGGCGCGTTCGCGCTTGGAGATGGACAGGCCGCCGTCGATCACGAACGCGGACAGCGTCAGGAAGACGAGCGCGAAGACGATGACGGCGCCCGCGCCCGAGCCCCGGTCGTCGAGCCGCGCCCGCCGTTCCCGGACCCAGCCCGGTGCGCGTCCCCGCACGCGGCCTGGCACGCGGCCTCGCACACGGCTTCCTACAGAGCTTCGTACGCAGCTCCGCACACGACCCCGCACACAGTCCCGCACACGGTTTCGTACGCGCCTCACGCCGACCTCCCGCCGTACGGATCCAAGGCCCCTCACGCCGACCTCCGGTACGGGTCGAGCGGGGAGCTGAAGCTGGCCTTCAGGGTGGTCGGGACGTCCAGGCCGAGCATCGCGAGTCCCCGCACCTGACAGCTGACTTCGACGGTGAAGAGCGTGTCCGGCTCGAAGCCCGCGCTCTTCTTCGTCACCGTGACCGGGCCCGAGCAGACGTCCGCCAGGTTGGCCCGCGCCGCCCGCCGCGCCTCGATCATCGCCGTGCCCTGGTCCTTCTGGATGGAGCCCGCGCGCGCCGCGTCGCGGGCCGCGCCGTCGAGCGCGCCGCGCCCGTCGACGAGCTGCCCGAAGGCCACCAGGACCAGGATGAACAGGATCATCACCGGCGCGAGGATGACGACCTCGACGGTGGACAGGCCCCGGTCGGCGCCGGTGGCCGCCCGCTCCCGTACCCGCTCCCGTACCCAGCGGAACGCCGTCATCCGCCCTCCTCCACGAACCGCTCCACCGGCCCCGCCGACCGCGCGTGCACCGTCAGGTCCAGGCCCGGGAAGACCGACGGCACATGGGCGGTGATCTCCACGCCGACCGTGCCCTCGTCGGGCTGGATGGCCTTGACGTCGGGGCCGAGGACCAGCTCGGGGCCGAGCTGGCGGATGTAGGCGTCGACCACGTCGCCCGCCTCGCCGCGCCAGCCGCCGGGGTTCTCGTCGGCCGTGGCGCGGGCCTTGCGGGCGCCTGCCTGGGCCGCGGCCTGCGCCACGTGGTCGGCGAAGAAGTACAGCGCGAACTGCACCGTCGCGAAGATCATGAAGAAGAGGACCGGTGTGAGCAGCACGAACTCGATGGCGGTCAGGCCGGATTCGCCGCGGGCGGAGGCGGCCTCCACCCGTCGGCGCACGAACCCCGGCACGCGGTCGCGGCTCCCCGCGGCCCCGCGCTCTCCCCCGTCGCCCGACATGCCGTCGCTCAGCAGGTCTTGCCCGCGTCGGCGCCCTCGATGCAGTCGCCGACCTTGTCGGCGCCGCCCTTGAGCGCGTTGTTGATGATGGCGGCGACCACGCCGACGATCGCCACGACGACCGCCGAGATGATCACCCACTCGACGGCGGAGGCGCCGCGGTCCAGCTCGCCGGAGCGGGCGCGCCGCACCCGGGCCTGGAGGAAGGTGACGAGGAAATCGACGGCGGGGACGCCGGTGCGGAAGTTCCGTTCGTTCATGGTGAGTTGCCCTCTCAGGAAGCAGGATCGTGGGGGGACGTTCGCGTCGTGGCGGCGGGGCGGGTCAGACCTGGAACACGCGCATCGCCGCCGGGAAGATGAGGAAGACCAGGAATCCCGCGCACAGCAGCAGCTGCGCCACGAGCATCGACTGTGATTTCTCGCCCGCGCTGCCCTCGATCTCGGCGAGTTCGCGGTGGCGCATCGTCTCGGCGCGGGAGGCCAGCGACTCGCGCACCTTCGCGCCGTCGTCCGCCACCAGCGCCAGGGACGCGGAGAGGTCCTTCAGCTCCTCGACGCCGAGTTCCTCGCCGAGCGAACCGAGCGCCTGCCACTGGCTGTTGCCGGTGATGCGGGCGTCTGCCAGGGCGTTCTTGATGCGCTGGGTCGCCCAGCCGTCGGAGACCTCCGCGGCGGCCATGAGCGCCTCGGGCAGGCCGCGCCCGCCCGCGAGGCTCATGGACACCAGGTCCAGATAGGCGCCGATGACCCGGCGCAGGTCGCGCCGCTTGTCCGCGGCGTCCCGGCGCACTTCGAGGTCCGGCAGGAAGAAGAACAGCACGCCGAACATCAGGGCCAGCCAGACCGGGATGACGGGGCTGCTGCCGAAGCCCATCGTCCAGATGACGGCGAACAGGAACGGCCCGAAGAACAGGCCCGCCACCGCCAGCAGCACCTTCGTCGCGAGGAACCGTTCCCAGCTCCGGTCGAGCACCGCGAGGTCCGCCCGCAGGGACCGCTGTTCCCAGCCCTGCTGTACGTAGAACTCGGCGACCCGGACGCCCACCCGCGCCCGCAGCGTCGCGAACCGGCCGGTGTCCTCCCCCTCGGGGGCGCGGTGGGCCGACTCGTACGCCGCGCCGCGCGCCCGCATCGCGTCGATCCGGGCGACGGTGGCGACGGCGCTGCGCCTGCTCGGCATCAGGGCGCGGATCAGGGCGAAGACGCCGAGGCCGAGGGTGGCGCCGATGAGGATCGGCAGGGTCAGGTTCATCGGCGTACCCCCATGTGCTCACAGGTGCGGCTCATCGGCGTACCCCCTCGGTGGGCGTGTGCGCGTGCGGCGGCAGCGTCTGCGGCTTGCCGTCACCGGCCCCGGTGCCTGCCCCGGCCCCGGAGGTCGCCCCGGCCCCGGAGGTCGCCCCGGCCCCCGCGCGCGGCCGGACGAACCGCACGCCCGGCTCGTCCCGTACGAGGAAGCGGTCCGGCGTCTCGACCGTGGACAGCTTGCGCAGCCACCAGAAGCCGAGCGCGAACAGGCCGCAGACGCAGGCGAGGACGAGCTGGCCGACGGCCGTGCCGTACGGCGAGACGAAGTCCCGGTTGAAGACGGACAGGCCGAGGACGAAGGCGATCGAGACGGCGACGACGATCTGCACCGAGCGGCGCGTGGAGGCGCGCTGCGCCATCACGCGCTGGCGCATGTCGACCTCCTCGCGCGCCGACTTGGCGAGCGCGCCGAGGACCTGGCGCAGGCCGGGGCCGCGCAGGCGGGCGTTGAGGATCAGGGCGGCGACGATGATGTCGGCGGAGGCGTCGTCGATCTCGTCGGCGAGCATCTGGAGCGCGTCGGGCAGCGGGGTGCGGGCGCGCAGCCGGTCGACGAGGGCGTCCAGGTGCGGCCTGAGCACCGGCGCCGCGGCCCGCGCGGACGCCGGAATGGCCTGCTCCAGGCCGACGGCGCCCGCGATGGTGTCACGCAGCGACTCCGTCCACGCGGCGAGCGCCTCGACGCGCTTCATCTGGGCCCGCTCCTCGGCGGCGCCGCCGAACAGCTTGTCCCAGAAGAAGACGAGGACGCCCGCGGCGACGCCGAGCACGGCCCAGCGGGTGAGCAGCAGCACGACGAGGCCGACGCCGACGGCGAGCGAGCCGCGCTGCCCGGCGAACCGGACCAGCTCGGCCATCCGCTCGCTGGCCTGCCGCTTCTCGTGCTCGGGCTTGGCGGGCAGGCCGCGCAGCGCGACGGCGAGCAGGGCGAGCCCGCCGCCGACGGCGACGCCGCACCCCAGGGCGTAGAGAACGGTCAGCGAGAACAGACCGCCCATGGATCCCAGCGCGTTCACGTGGCTCACCCCCACTGTCCGGCGGGCCGGTACCCGAAGGCGGTCAGGTCGTCCAGGCAGGCGATCGGCGCGTGCGGCACGACCCGGCCGTCCGGGGTCTCGGCGAAGACCTCGCTGGACAGCACGCGCCCGTCGACGCCGTTGACCTCGCGTACGGAGGTGACGACGCGCTGGAGCCTGCCGCCGGACTGGTAGCCGTTGCGCCGCTGGATGAAGACGACGAAGTTCACGGCGCCCGCGACCAGCATCTGGCTGGCCTCGATCGGCAGCCGCTCGGCCGCCTGGAGCGCGTAGGTGGAGATCCTGTTGAAGACCTCGCTTGAGCTGTTGGCGTGGATCGTGGACAGCGAGCCGTCGTTGCCCTGCGACATGGCGTTGAGCATGGTGACGATCTCGTCGCCGAGGACCTCGCCGACGATGACGCGGGAGGGGTTCATGCGCAGCGAGCGGCGCACCAGCTCGGCCATGGTGATGGCGCCCTGGCCCTCGGAGTTGGGCAGCCGCTCCTCGAAGGCCACCACGTTGGGGTGCAGGTCGGTGAAGGTGTCCAGGCCCAGCTCCAGGGCGCGCTCGACGGTGATGAGGCGCTCGTGCGGCGGGATCTCGTTGGCGAGGGCGCGCAGCAGCGTCGTCTTTCCGGCGTTGGTGGCGCCCGCGATCATGATGTTCTTGCGGGCCCGCACGGCGCAGGCGAGGAAGTGGGCGACCTCGGGGGTGAGGGTGCCGTTGCCGACGAGGTCGGACATGAAGACCTTGCCCATGCGGGCGCGGCGGATGGACAGGGCCGGGCGGCGGGCCACGTCCATGACGGCGGAGAGCCGGGAGCCGTCGGGCAGGCGCAGGTCGAGCTGCGGGTTGGCGGAGTCGAAGGGCCGGGAGGAGAGGCCGGAGTAGGCGCCGAGGACCTGGATCAGCTCGATCAGCTCCTCGTCGGTCTCGGCGACGGGCTCGCCCCTGACCTCGCGGCCGTCGGCGTAGCCGACGAAGACCTGGTCGCAGCCGTTGATGTCGATGTTCTCGACCTCGGGGTCGTCGAGCAGCGGCTGGAGCCGCCCGACGCCGAAGAGGGCGGCGTGCACGGCGGCCGCGTACTGCTCCTCGGTCTCCGCGTCGAGGGGGGTGCGCCCGGCGTTGATCTCCTGGCGGGCGTGCTCCTCCAGGATCTGGGCGATCACGGCGCGGGCGTACTGCCGCTCGTCCTCGCTGGACATCGGCGTGACGCCGGATATCTGGTCCAGGCGGCGCTGCTCGGCGATGCGGTCACCGGCGTCCTGCCGGAACCGCTTGACGAGCTGGTGGTCGACGGCGCTCATCGTCCGGCCCCCGGGGCTCCGGCCGCCGGGTGGGCCCAGGCGGTGCCGTACTGCTGGTAGACGTCGGCGGTGACCTTGCGGGCGGAGCGGATCAGCATCGACTTGTCGAGGCGTCCGCGCCTGCGCCCGGCCAACTGCTCGGCGCCGGTGGGGTCGTCGGCGAGGGTGCCGACGACGCGGGCGCCGGTGCCCGCGGCCATCAGCATCTCGTTGACCTGCTGGACGAGCTTGGCGGAGTTCCCGGGGTCGGCGACGAGGATCACGCCGATCAGCGGGGTGGCGAGGGCGGCGGCGCCGCGCGGCCCGCCGTGCAGCTTGTGGGCGAGGGCGGCGGCGCGGTCGCGGACCCGGGCGAGGGACTCGGGCTCCGTGCGGGCGACGAGCAGGACCAGGGCGGCGTGCGGGAACAGCTCCACGACGGGGCTGTCCCCGGCGATCCGGCCGCAGTCGGCGATGACGTCCGCGGGCGCGGTCGGCGAGTCGGCGAGCTGGGCGAAGGCCCGGCCGAGCGTCGGCCAGATCCCGGCGAGCCCGGCGGCCTGCTCGGCGATGCCGAGCCCGACGAGCACGTCGAGCCCGCCGGACAGCGGCTGGGCGTGGTCCCAGAGCTGGTCGGGTACGAGGCCGCGGCGCGCGGTGGCGGCGATGGACAGCATGCCGGTGTTGGGGTTGAGGGGTCCGCCGTGCGCGGCGGCGCTGCGGTAGACCAGGTCGCCGCCCGCCGGGTCGGTCTCCGCGACCAGGACCCGCCGGGGCCAGACCGCGGCGAGCGCGACGGCCGCGGTGGTGACGCCGGGGGAACCCTTGTCGGCGGCGAGAGCGATGAGGGCCATGCGGATCCGCCCTCTAGTTCCCGGAGTTGGGGACGATCACCAGGGACACCTCACCGGCGGACGCGGCGTTGGTGAGCGCGGCGGCGTCGTCGTTGTCGACGAGGAGGGTGACGCTGAGGTTGCCGGTGCTGATGGTGGAGTCGCTGTCGCTCTTGACGGTGCTGACGCGGGCGTCGGCGACGATCGGGGTGCCGCCGGTGCGGCCGCCGCCGGACTTGTCGCCCGAGCCGTTCGCGGCCACGCGATAGGCGGCGACGGTGTCGCCCGCCTTGAGGGTGGCGGGGTACTGGCCCTCCTTCAGGGACAGGCCCACGGTGGACTTGCCGCTGGGGACGCCGCCGTCCGCGGCGAACATCTGGCCCACGACCACGGCGCCGCCGGGGATGGTGCTCTTCGCCTTCAGCTTCTGGAGCGCGGGGAGCTGCTTCCACTTCACGTACTTCACGGAGGTGTCCGCGGCGACCATCACCGACTCGACCTTCGAGCGGGTCACGGACTCACCGGCGGCTATCTCCGCGCCGTCCTTGACCTTGACGACCTCGATGCGGTCGCCCGCGCGCAGCACCAGCACGGTGGCGCCGAGCGCGCCCACCAGGATCAGCAGAACGGCCAGCGCGGCCAGCGCCGGTTTGCGCTCGCGAGGCGCCGTGGGAAGTCGCTCACCGGCACCGGTACCGGCCGGTACGCCGGAACGGTTGTGGCCCGCCCCCGTACGCTCTTGGATCTTCACGCAACCGCTCCCCGTACACCCAAGAAATTTCCGTCGTTCAGGACACCAAAGCGACACTTCGCATTACCTCGGCCGGGGTTCCCTTGGCCCGTCAGCCACAGGCGCGGTGTCAAGCCATCGCACCGTATCAGCAGCACATAAGGCCCTCAAGGCGCGTTATGGAACGCGAAGCCCAGCCGCTTCACCCGTACTCACGCACCAGGTGGGCTTGCTGGTTCCACCCCTGCGCCAGCAAATTGAACTCGCCCCTCGATGCGCATTCGCGAACGAAATCCCTTTGCTGCTCTGCGAATTCACCAGGTATGTACCAGCCAACTCGCGCCGGGTCATCAGACGCCTCAGGGGGCGGAAGTGGTTCCCGGCGGTGAACCCGCCCGCGCCCGGAACCCTCTCACTGTCCGGCACCCGCCCCGAAATCCACGGGCCCGCCCCCAACGTCCGCGCATAGCGGGGCGATCCACGCGACAAAAGATAATTTCAGCCCCCATCAGAACACCCGTCAGAAATTTCCCTTTCCCGCGTACAACACGGACAAAGCGCCGCGCCCTCTTCGCCCCGGCAACGACCGCGGGGGGGGCGGGCGCGGCGGTGGTCAGTCGAACCGCAGGTGCCGAAGGCTGGTCCAGGCGCGCCGCGCCCGGCCCCGCACGGCCCCGTCCCGGTCGGGCGCCAGGGTCAGGCCCGCGGCCCGGGCCACGTGCTCCGCCACCCGCCCCACCGGCAGGCCGTCCGTCCACACCTGCTCGGCGAACCGCGGCTCCCGCAGCCGCTCCAGGCACAGGTCGAGCTTCCGCACGGCGAAGCCCTCGCGCCGCAGCGCGGCGTCCGGCCCCGCGACGAGGCCGACGGCCCGCCCGAGCCCCCGGTCGCGCAGCCGCCTCAGGACGGTGCGCCGGTCGGCGAGGAGCGCGAAGTGCCGTACGTCGTGGCCGCGCTCGCGCAGACGGCCGACGGTCTCCTCGAAGTACGCCGGTTCCACCACGGTCATGGGGACGATGACGACACCGGGGCCGCCGCCCGGCGGGCCCGAATGCCGGGTCAGGGCCAGGTCGAGGACGTCGAACACGGCCCGCCGCCACACCGGCAGGTCCTGGAAGTCGCCGCGCAGCGCCGGGGGCAGCATCCGGTGCAGGCCGAACCCGACGTGCTCGGGATCGCACACCACGCTGCCCGGCAGCCGCCGCCGGATGTCGAACGCGGTCTGCGTCTTGCCGCCGCCGAAGGGGCCGTTGAGCCAGAGGAGCATGCGGCGAGATTACGCGGGGGACGCTTCAATTCCGCCCCTTTCCTTGGGTTTTCTCCCGGCTGTAAGACAGTTCACTCTGGCGAAACCACACACCCCGCGGTTAGCGTCATGGCCCTTGACCGCACCCCCGTCTCAATAAGGAGCCGATGGTGAAGCGCCGTACCGTGTCCGCCGTAGTCGCATGCGCCGCGACCGCGGCCCTTTCCCTGACGGCCTGCGGTGGCGAGGACGACGGCGGAGCAAGGGACGACGACAAGATCGCCGGGGCCGGGCAGAGCGGCGGCGAGACCGGCGAGTCCCCCTCGCCGAGCGGCGGTCCACAGGGCGGCGAGGACACCGTGCCCCGCCCCGACGTGCGGCTTCCCGCCGACGTGAAGAACGTCTACGAGAGCTGGAAGACCGGTGACCGGGCCAAGGACGCGGCGCTCGCCGACGCCCGGCGCCGCATCGACGCGACCGACGCGGCCATCGCGAACGGCCGCTCGGAATCGAAGGCGATTCCCTTCTACTACAAGGGAGAAGCCCTGCTCGGGGCCGCCGAATGGATCGCGGGATTCACGAAGGAAGGCCTGTCCATCACGGGCACGACCCGCTATTACGCACCGGAGGTCACCCGGCACGGCAAGGCGTCCTTCGGCATTCGCTACTGCGCCGACGAAAGCAAGGCGTACACCAAGGACCGAAAGACCGGAAAGACCGACAAAACCCCGGTCACCGACAAGTCGTACGTGCTGTACAACACCCGTCTCGACAAGAACAAGCAAGGCGTCTGGCAGACCACCATGCTCAGCTCCGAGAGAGGGAACGCGAAGTGCACGCCATGATCACGCGCAGGTCGTGGGCGGTGGCGGGCGCCGCCGCGACGGCCGCGCTGCTGCTGATGCCGGGGACCGCGCACGCCGACAAGTCCCCGGGAGGCGGCTCCCAGGGCGGCGCCAGCACGGGCGGCGGCCGCGAGGGCCAGGACATCGTCTCCGTGGTGCGCTACTCGGGCGCGGTCGGCGGGGGCGGCACCGCGAAGGGCGGGGGCGCCATGAAGCCCGTCGGCGACTGGTCGCCGCCCGCCTGCTGGTACGAGCCGCGCACCGCCGAGCAGTTCCGCGACTACGTCGAGGACCAGTACGAGCGGACCGTGAACACGCCGGGCCAGCACAGCTACGCCAAGGCCGCCGTCGGGATGTTCCGCGACAAGTACAAGGACGGCGAGTACAAGGACTACAACCTGAAGGAGAAGGACAAGGGGAACTGGTGGGTCGCCGTCCAGGACGAGGACCGGTGGATGGAGGACGCGGCCCAGGCCTGCGACCGGGAGCCCTTCTGGGTGGAGAACGGCGACAGGCCGCCCGTCGACAACGCCCTGGACCCCGAACTCCTCGCCCAGCTCGCCTACGGCCGCCTGCGCCTGCCCGACACCGAGGTGTCGCTGGCGCCGAAGGGCACCACCAAGGTGAACCTGCCGACCTGGGCGTGGCTGGACAAGGCCACGTTCAAGCCCCTGTCGGCGACCGCGTCCGTGGACCTCCCCGGCCTGCGCATCCAGGCCACCACCACGGCCCGCCCCGGCTCCCTCAAGCTCGACCCCGGCACCGGCGACGCCCGCACCCACCCCGCGTCCGGCGTCTGCGCGAAGAACGCCGACGGCTCCGTCGGCGAGCCCTACGCCAAGGGCAAGGGTGACCGGATTCCACCGTGCGGCCTCACGTATCTGCGTGCGTCCGGCAAGGGCGCGTACGACCTCAGGGCGACCGTCACCTGGAACGTGTCCTGGAAGGGCACCGGCGCCGAGGGCGCTGACCTGCCGGACGGCGAGTTCGGCGCCGAGCAGCCGGTGACGGTCGAGGAGATCCAGGCCGTCAACCGATGAGGACGGGCGCGGCGGTGCGACGCGCCGCCGCGCGAAGGGTTGCGGCCGAAATGCGACAGCCGCGTCACGACCCGGCAACAGCCGACCGGGACCTGGTGGGTTGTCCCGATTTCTTCGGTGGCGTGGTCAACTACCTCGCCACTACCGTCACTCGCCCGGGGGAAGCCTTGTCCCACAGGGCTCCGGGTACGCCCGAAATCCCAGCAGGCGCATCCACCGCGCGCCGTGGAACGACCAAGGAGCATGACCGTGGGCTTCAAGGGGATGGACCCCGTTCAGGCGCCCAAACTGGCGGCCGCCGTCGACGTCATGAGCGGCACGCTCACCGTGCAGGGCGGACTGATCAGCGGAATCCTCGCGAAGTGGGAGGCCAAGGCCGAGGGCGTCGCCGACTTCCCCAAGAAGGCGAGCTGGGCGACCGACGAGGCCAAGGACATCCGCCGCCGCCTCGGCATCAAGGACGACCCCGAGGCGGTGCTCACCTTCGCCAGCCTCTCCGGTGCCCTGGAGACCTGGCAGGAGTTCAAGGACGGCACCCTCAAGGACATCAAGACGCCGCTGAAGATCCTCAAGATCCCCACGGCGGTCGAGGCGTCCATCCACCTCTACAAGCGCTGGGCGCAGGGCCAGAACGTGGCCGGTGCCCGCGCCGTGTACGAGCTGAACAAGTACTTCGGCGTGGAGGCGGACCGGCTCAAGGCCAAGCGCGGCGAACTGCTGCGGGAACTCCTCAAGGACCAGAAGATCCGCAACTGGTACAAGGAGCCCTGGAAGTGGCAGCAGGCGGTGCGCAGGACCGCCATGCGCCTGAAGATCCCCTTCGCCTCGAAGCTGTTCCAGAACGCGCCGGGCGTCGGCAAGCTCGCCACGAAGGTGCTGCTGCCGCTGAACATCGTCTCCGGCGTCAAGGAGATGATCTTCCCGACCCACGGCGGCGCCCAGGGCTGGGTGGACCGCGGCATGGGCGGGCTCCAGGCGGCGGGCGCGGGCGCGGTGCTCGGCGGCGCGAGCCTGGCCACGGCGCTGGGCGCCTCCGCGACCGTGGCGGCGGCCGTGCCGGTGGTCGGCTGGGTGGCGCTCGGCGTCACCGGCGCCTACTTCCTGGGCAGTTGGGCCTGGGACAAGTGGGGCGACGACATCAAGTCCGGAGCGAAGGCGGCCTGGAAGAACACCAAGGAGTGGGCCGGTGACGTCAAGGACAAGGGCAAGGAGATCGTGAACGGGGCCAAGAGCGCCGTCACGAACCTCGTGCCCAACGCCGTCAAGAAGTACAAATTCTGGTAAGCGAGCAAGGCGAGAGTCGGACGCTGATGATGCAGAACCGCGACATAGACATGGACCTCCAGGAGTTCCGGGGCATCCTCGGGGAAGCCCTCGCCGAGGGCGGCTCCCAACGCCTGCTGCGGCTCACCGACGAGGAGATCGCCGTCCTCGACCCGGACTCGCTGACCGACTGCGTCGCGCCGACGCCCCGGCTCGGCGAGCTGAGCGAGCAGGAGCGCGAGTGGGCGTACGCCACGGCGCTGCGCTCCCTGGTGTCGCGCGAGGCCGTGGAGGTCGGCAACATCGACGAGCTGGACGCGCTGCTGCGCAAGGCGGACGCCCAGCCCGAGACGGCGTCGCAGCCCTCCGGCGTCGACGTCGACCTGCGCATCGCGCCCGAGGTGAGCCTGGCCCTGACCCTGCGGCGGTCCGCCGACCGGGCCCTCGCGGTCGAGCAGCACACCTCCGCCGGTGTCGCCCACACCCTGGTGTACGTGCACGCCGATGACCTGTTCCTGGTGGAGCGCGTCACCTCCGGTGGCCTGCACATGTTCAGCCTCGCCAGCTCCGCCGCCGACGCCGCCGACGTGGTGCGGCTCGCCGTCGACCCGTTCGAGGTCGCCGACAAGGACGGCCGCGCCCAGCAGCTCACCGCCGAGCAGATCAACGCGCAGGACGTGGGCCGCCCCCTGAACGACGCCATCAACGGCGCGCTGGTGGTGGGCCAGCTGGTCGTCCTGGCCGACGCGCCGGGCCCGCTCCTGACGACGTACGCGACCGAGGACTCGGTGTGGACCGTCCACGTCGAGAAGCCGCAGGCGGTCTCCGGCATCACGGCCCGGCCCGTCGGCACGAACACGCTGCGCAAGATGATCACCCAGCTCATCCTGCCGAGTTGAGGAGCGACGCATGTCACGAGAGAGCGACTGCCGGGAAGACGTACGCAGGCTCAAGCGGTACGCGGACGAGCTGGAGCGCTCGGTGGACAACGTGCAGACACTGAGCGGCACCGACACCTGGAAGGGACCGAAGAGCGACCGTTTCCGCAGCGAATTCGGCACCCATAAGAAGCAGATCAAAGACGCACTCGCAAATGCCAGAACGGCGATCGACAACGCCTTGAAGCGGGTCGAGCGCGAAGAGGCCGAGAAGAAGAAGGAAGGCAAGGACAAGTAGGGTCCGCCGCGCCATGACGAAGCAGCAGCCGACGCCCCCATCCACCGCCCCCACGCCGTCGGGCCCGGGCCCGTCCGGCGCCCCGTCCGGCACCCCGTCCGGCACCCGGTCCGCCGCCGCGCCCGGCCCGGCCCCGTCCACCGGCCGCCGGATAACCGGCGCCGCCGTCGACGCGCTGCTCGCCCTGGTGTGCGGCGCCGCGGCCGGGGCCGCCGCCGGGATCAAGGTCGTCGACGGCGTGGCCGAGCTGCGCCTCACGCCCGCCACCGGCGTGGCGGCGCTCGCAGGTGCCGTGGCGTTCTCCCTGGTCAACCAGGTGCTGCTGACCTGGGCCAGCCGGGCGAGCGTCGGCAAGCTGCTCACCGGCCTGCGCGTGGTGCGCGCCGCCGACGGCGCCAGACCGGGCCTTGCCCGGCTGTGCGGCCGCTGGCTGTTCGGCTTCTACTGGGCGGTGGTCATCGTGCCGCTGCACGTCGCGACGGACAGCGACGTGGAGCAGCAGGACGCGGTCGGGCTCCGGGTGGTACGCCGGGCGGCGTAGGCCCTCCCGACGCCCGCGCACCCCGCCGCCTCCCCTCCCTCCCTTCACCCGCACGGCCCGAGGAATGGCCGTGGGGGTAATTCCCGTTTCCCGAAAGCAGAATTCACCACCCCTTTGAAGACCGCTCCATTAATTCCCTTGGAAAATACGCGACTTCGGGTTTCGGGAAACAAGTCATTGCGATAGCATCGACCGCGGCGAACGAAAGGTTCGTCTGGCTTTCGACACACGGGGAGGATCGTCATGTCGCTCAAGGGCGCGGACACCACTCGACTCCGGACTCTTTCCACCACCTTCAAGACCCAGCACGGGAACCTGGACTCCCTGATCCGTGCCATCTCCTCGGGCACCAGCAACAGCGAGGAGTTCTGGAAGGGCCCGCGCGCCAACCGCTTCCGGGACGAGTGGGAGAAGCTGAAGCCGCAGCTCACCAACTTCCTCACGTCGCTGGAGAACGCGCGCAAGGAGACCAGCGACGCGGCCGACGCCAACGACCGGATCAACGACTAGTCGAAGGCCGCCGCGCGGGCACCGGCATCCGGCGGCGCCGGTCGCCAGCGCGTCACGCACACGCGGAGGGGCCGGGCAGCACACGCTGCCCGGCCCCTCCGCGTTCCCGCACCTCGGGCGCGAACCCGTACCCCGGGCCCGGGGCCCCGGCGGCCCGGCGCCCGCCCGGCCCGGCAGCACCCCGGCACCCAGCACCCCGGCGCCCAGCGGCCCGGGCCCCGCCCTCAGTCCGGCAGCACCGCCTGCGCGGGCACCGGCTCCCCGCCGCGCACGAACAGCCCGCGCCCGGTGGGCCCGCCCCCGCCGCTGTTCGACGACAGGCGGATGTTGAACATCTCGCCGTCCGCCGAGCCCTGCGGCGAAAGGAGCAGGCCGTTGCGCGACCGGCGCGCGGCCACGACGAAGCCGCGGTACTGCGCGGACAGCGTGTCCACGGCGCCCGCCGCGATCAGCGCGAGCCCGCCGTCCATGCCGCGCCGCAGGGCCTCCTCCAACGCCTCGTCGAGCGGCGTGTCGTAGATCAGCTCCGCGTCGTCCACGACGATCGCGTACGGGCCCTTGGCGCTCTCCATCAGCGCCTCCAGGTCGTCGGACGAACTCTCGGCGTCCAACTGGCCGAGCACGCCCGGCGTTCCCGCCAGGTCCCGCAGCGGCGAGCGGCGCGGCGTCACCAGGATCACCTCGGTGCCGCGCCGCAGCAGTTCGGCGGCGGCCGTGATCAGGGTGCTGGAGCGGCCCGACTTCGGCGGACCGGAGACGACGAAGCCGGGGCCCGCCTCCTCCAGGTCGAGGCCGAGCGGCTGGAGTTCGTCGCCGCCCACCGCGAAGAACGTCCACAGCGGCGACGGCGCCGTGAACTCCGGTTGCAGCGCCGCCGCTTCGGACGCCTTGATGCGGGCGGGCAGCACGTCGACGCGGATGGGCTTCTGGCCCGGCCGGGGCCTGCCCGCGCGCTCCGCCGCCGCGCGGGCGATCTCCTGGAGCGCGGCCACCTGCGCCTGCCCGTTCGGGTTCTCGGCGAGCAGCGCGATCTGGCTCTCCCGCACGCCGTCGTCGGTCGCCTTCAGCGCGCGGCCCGGCGGCACCTCCTTGGGCACGTCCTTGGTGGAGATGCCCGCGAACGTGTAGTCCGCCGGGTCGGCCAGGCGCAGCACCAGCCGCTCGGCGAAGGAGCTGGAGATCTCCCCCGTCAGGCCGCTGCGGTCCACGGCCATGACCACCTTGACGCCGACGGCGGCGCCCTCCCGGAACAGCCGCTTCGCCGACTCCACGAGGCGCCCGTAGTCGTAGTTCTCGAACGCCACCCGGAACGCGTCCCAGCCGTCGATCATGACGACCATCCACGGAAGCCGGTCCTCGGGCTCCGCCCCCGCCCGCTGCTCGGCCGCGCTGGACTGGCCCTTCTCGGCGAGCAGCAGCTGCCGCCGGGCGACCTCGGCGAGGAGGCGGCCGAGGAGGCGGTCCACGCGCGCGGTCTGGTCCCGGGTCACCACGGCCCCGCAGTGCGGCAGCTTCGCCAGCGGCAGCAGCGCGTTGGCGCCGCAGTCGATGCCGTACAGGTGGACGTCGCTCGGGTCGCAGGCGGACGCGAGCGCGCCCGCGATGGTGCGCAGCGCCGTGGAGCGGCCGGAGCGGGGACCGCCCGCGATCATCAGGTGCTCGCCGTCGGCGAGGTCGAGCGCGAGCGCGGCCCGCGCCTGCTCGGCGGGCAGGTCCGTGAGGCCGAACGCCACCGGCCGCACCGGGTCGTCGGCGGAGGCGCCCGGCGCCGGGGCGGGCAGCTCGTGCGTCTGGACGTGCGCGGGGATGGGCGGCAGCCAGGGGCTGCGCGGGGTGGCGCAGCCCAGCTGGCGGGCGCCGTCGGCGATGGCGTCCACCAGGACCGCCAGGTCGGTGACCATGGTGCCGTCGTCGCCGTCGTCCTGTGCGGCGCGCGGCGGCGGATGCCCGTACGCCACCCAGTCCAGCGGGTGCACGGTGACCTGGGGGGCGCTGCCGACGCCCGGGCGGCGGCCACCGATCCGCGCGGACTGCACGCCCACCAGGGACTGGGCTCCGGAGCGTACGTAGCAGCGGCCCGGCGTGGCCTTGGAGATGGCCGCCGAGTCGGGCGCGTCGATGACGTCCCGGGACTCCTCGCCGTTGGTGACCCTGAGGGCGATGCGCAGGTTCGTGTTGGCCCGGATGTCCGCGCTGACCACGCCCGCGGGGCGCTGGGTGGCCAGCATCAGGTGCACGCCGAGCGAGCGGCCGCGCCGGGCGATGTCGACGAGACCGGCGATGAAGTCCGGCAACTCCGCGACCAGCGAGGCGAACTCGTCGATGATCAGCACGAGCCGCGGCATCGGCTCCAGGCCGGGGCGGAGCGCGCGGGCGTCGTTGTAGTCCTCGATGTCCTTGGTCTCGGCGGCGAACAGGATCTCCTCGCGGCGCTTCAGCTCCGCCGCGAGCGAGGCCAGCGCCCGCTCCGTCAGGTGGGCGTCGAGGTCGCTGACCATGCCGACGGTGTGCGGCAGGCGCGCGCAGTCCTGGAAGGCGCTGCCGCCCTTGTAGTCGATGAGGACGAAGTTGAGGGCGTCCGGCGTGTTCCCCACGGCCAGCGAGGCGATGATCGTCTGGAGCAGTTCGGACTTACCGGCGCCCGTGGTGCCCGCGATCAGCGCGTGCGGGCCGTCGCGGCGGATGTCGAGCACGAACGGCCCGTCCGCGGCCAGCCCGATCGGCACCGCCGTGGTCGCCCCGCCCCGCTGCCAGATCGCGGCGATGTCCCGCCCGGTCGGGTCCGGCATCCCCAGCAGGCCCAGCAGCCGCGCGGCGCTCGGCAGCGCGCTGTCGGCGTCGTCGCGGCTGACGTCGCGTACGGGGGCGAGCGCGCGGGCCACCCGCTCGCACCAGGCGGTGTCCACCTGGTCCGCGAGGATCTCGCCCACGGCCTCGTACCCGTACCCGCGCAGGTGCACCCGGTGCGCGGACTGGGGCGTCCAGCAGATCGCCGTACGGCACTCCTCGGGCAGCAGCCGCTCGTCCTCGTCGACGCAGAGCGCGAAGATCCCGTGGCCCGGTCCCTCCTGGAGGAGTTGGGGCACGCCGGGCACGCGGCGCAGCAGGCGGGCGCCGTCGAGGACGAGCAGCACGTGCTGGTCGGGGCGGAGCACGTTCAGGCCGCCGTGCTCCTTGGCGGCCTCCTTGCGGCGCTCCAGCTCGGTGAGGAGTTCGGTGACGCGCCGCGAGACGGACTCCGCGTCGGTGCCGAGCAGCGCCACGCAGTTCTGGCCCTGCTGGGGGCCGGTGTGCGGCAGCCACTGGGCCCAGCCCCAGTGCTCGGCGGCGTCCCTCGCGGAGGACAGCACGACGAGCGACAGGTCGCGGGGGCTGTGCAGCACGGCGGCCTGCGCGGCCAGCCAGCGCGCGGTGGCCGCCGCGCGCCCCCGGTCCCCGGCGACGCCGACCACGCCCAGCTCCACGAAGGGCAGCGCCAGCGGCACGTTCGTGATGACCGGCGGCTCCGGTTCCTCGGCGTCGGGCGCGGCCGTACGGGCGTTGACCAGTTCCAGCTCGGCGCGCAGGTCGCCGAAGCCGACCCGCAGGTGCAGCGCGTCGGGGTCGGTGATGCGCCGCTCCCACAGGCGCCGCCGGGGGCCGGTGGCGAACAGCAGGAGCTGGCCCGGGTCCGGGTGGGCCTCGCGGCGGCGGCGCTGGTCGGCCTCGCCGAGCCGCTGGACCTCCGCCTCGCAGTCGGCCTTCGCCTTCTTGTACTCCTTCAGGGCGGCCCGGTACTTCTTCTTGCCGTGCCGCCGGTCGCTGATCCACTGGCCGAACATCATCAGCGGCGACAGCAGGCAGAACAGCAGCATGTAGATCGTCTTGGTGACGAAGTACATGCCGAGGCCGAAGAACAGCGGCAGGATCGCGGCGATCAGCTGGAAGCGCTGCGCCTCCTCCTTCACCGGCGGCGCGGGCACCACCAGGCGCGGCTTGGCGCGCGGCGAGGTGAGCCGGGGCGGCCGGTTGTAGGCGAGGCCGCCCTCACCGGCGGCGGACAGATGGGCGTCGGGCGCGCCGACCTCGGAGAGGCTGAACAGCGACGCGCCGCACGCCAGCAGCTCCCCCGGCCGCCACTCGCGCGGCCCGGCCAGCGGCTCGTCATCGAGGGCGAGGGTGGCGCCGTCGCCCGGCGCGACCTCCACCCGCCCCTGTACGTCGACGGTGACGCGGGCGGCGAACGGCGCCAGGGAGGGGTCCTCGACGGTGAGCGTGGCGGCGGGCGACGAGCCGATCGTGCTGACCCCGGCGGCGAGCCGCGCCACACGGCCCGCTCCGGGCCCGCCGCTGACCGCCATCTCGTACCGTCCCGGCGGCTCGCCGTCCGTCATGAACGGCCCGACGGAGTCGTCGGTGGTGAGCCGCACGCCGTCCCTGAGTTCGACGCCGACGGGCTTGTCGGCGGGGACGAAGGCGCCGTTGACCCACAGGCCGGACGCCGCGGGCGCTCTGGGGGCCAGCGGGACCACCACGCCGGGTGCGGAGGGCACGGGGCCGCCGCCGAGCCGGTCCACGACCGCGGCCAGCTCCCCCGCCGTCGTCCCCTCGTCGACGCTGATCAGCGCCGTCCGCGGCGCGGCTCCTTCCCGGACCACGGTCGCCCGCACTCGCATGGGCATGCGTCCCTTTCGTCTCGCTGCTCGCGCCTAGGCGCTCGGTATGTCCTGGACGGGAACCCCGGGCGCGAACGCCCGCACGGCGGCGGTGAGGCGCTCGCGGTCGAGGGTCCACAGGTTGATGCTGCGGCTCGCCAGGAACACGTCGTGCTCGACGTGCGGGGCGAGCTTGCGGGTCTGCTCGGGGCTGAGGCCCGCGTTCTGCCCGGGCAGCGGCGGGGCGCCCGCTCTGCGGCGCAGGCCCACGTACCTCATGGGCGTCAGCCCGCCGGTGACGTCGTGCTGCCACAGCACGACGGCCTCGATGTCCCCCCACGGCACGACGGCCGTCTGCTTGGCGTACTTGGCGGGCGCGCCGCCCAGGGTCACGCCGTGCGCGTCGACGCGGAACGCGACGAGCCGCTTCGTCGCCGCGCCGCTCAGCAGCTGCATCGGGGTCCAGGTGAAGCGGGCCTCGTAGACCGAGGACGGGTCTTCAGACATGGCCGGATGGTAGCCGCTAGCGGGAAACGCGCTTCAGCCGTGCCTCGGGATCGCCCGCCCCCGGGTCCTGTGACGTGTACTGGAGTTCCGCGCCGACGGGGCGCAGCCGCACGGTGTGGGCGGCCTGGGAGCACTGGCCGTGGTTGGTCTTCGCGCCCGCGCCGGTCGCGACGAGTTCCTTGTCCGTGGCGGACTTCAGGGTCAGGACGTCCACGCACGTGCGGCCGATGAGGTCGGTCTGCGTCACGGTGCCGACGCGGTCGCCCGGCCGCTCGGCCCGGCGGATGGTGACGTCGAAGGTGCCGATGGGGAGCTGGCCGCGCTGGAACGCCTTGCCGTTCCACTTACCGACGTACCGGGCGGGCACCCGCCCGCCGGGCGACGCGTCGCCGGTGGCGCTCGGCGGGCGGCCCGCGCTGTCCTTGGCGCCGTCGTCGCCGCTTCCCGGCAGCAGGTCGAGGACGAACACCGACCCCACCGTGACCGCCGCCAGCGCCCCGGCGACGGCGAGCGCGACGGTGCAACTGACCCTGCGGCCCCGCCCGTTGGGCCCGGCGGGCGCGGCGTCGGCGGCGACGGAGAGGGAGATCCTGCCGGGGGCGGTGGGGGCGGTGGGGGCGGCGTGGGCCGGGGACACCGGGGGCGCCGGGGGCGCCGGGGGCGCCGGGGGTGTGCCGGGCGCGTCGCGGGGCGGCGGCACCTGGGCGGGCGCTTCCGCCCGCGGTACCGGGGGCTCCGCCGCCGGGTCGGCCGCGTACGGCGGCTCCGCCGCACGCCCCGCCGCGTACGAGGGATCCGGCGGCCCGAACGCCCCCGCCCCCGTGAACGCCACCGGCCCCGACACGGGCCCCGGGGCGCCGCCGCCGGTGTCCAGGTCGAGCAGCCGCACCGCGCCCCGGCTCACCCGCTCCACCACGGCCCCCGGCAGCCAGCCCGCCGCCACCAGGGGCGCGGCACCGGCGGGGGCGAGGCGGCGGGCGAGGTCCTCGGGCGCCGGGCGGGCGTCGGCGTCCTTGACCAGGCAGGCCGCGGCGACGTCCCGCAACTCGCCGGTCAGGGCGCCGAGTTCCGGGGGCTCGTGGACGACCTTGTAGAGCAGCGCGGCCGAGGAGTCACCGGGGAAGGGGGAGGTGCCGGTGGCGGCGAAGACGAGGACCGCGCCGAGGGAGAAGACGTCGGCGGCGCCCGTGACGCCCTTGCCGAGGATCTGCTCCGGCGCCATGTAGCCGGGGGAGCCGATGGAGACGCCCGTGGAGGTGAGGGACGCGGTGCCGTCGGTGGCGCGGGCGATGCCGAAGTCGATGAGGCGGGGGCCGTCCAGGGTCAGCAGGACGTTGGAGGGCTTCACGTCGCGGTGGACCAGGCCGAGGCCGTGCACATGGGCCAGGGCCTCGGCGAGGCCCGCGACCAGGACGCGCGCCGAGTGCTCGGGCAGCGGGCCGGTGTCGCGGACGGCCTCCGTGAGCGAGGGGCCCGCCGCGTAGCCCGTGGCCACCCAGGGCACGGGCGCCTCCGGGTCGGCGTCCAGGACGGGCGCGGTCCAGTCGCCGCCGACCCGCCGCGCCGCCTCGACCTCGCGCCGGAAGCGGGCGCGGAACTCGTCGTCGAGCGCGAAGTGCGGGTGGACGACCTTCACGGCGACGGTGCGGCCGCCCGCGCTGCGGCCCACGTAGACCCGGCCCATGCCACCGGAGCCGAGGCGGCCGAGCAGTCGGTAGGGCCCGATCACCGCGGGCTCGTCCGGTTCGAGCGGATGCATGGCGGAGGCCTCCCCCGGGTGTGCGCTGCGCATGCCCCTGCTCGGCTCAGCCTACGGCCCGGGGCCTCCGGGGCCCGGTTCGGCCGCCGACGGGAGACGAACGGCCGTACGCACGGAAGAAGAACGGCCGTACGCGCGGGAGGCGAACGGCCGTACGGGGAAAAGGGCCGCCCTTCGCCATCGTGTCGCCGCCACTCCACCCGGGCGACACACCGTATTCCGCTATTCCGTTTACTCCCCTTATTCCGCTCGCCCCGGAGACCGTTCTCACCCCGGAGGCCGTTCTCGCCCCCGGAGGCCGTTCTCGCCCCCGGAGGCCGTTCCGGGAAGGGGAATTCCCGCGGGCCCCGGTCAGGGCGTGAGCAGTTCCACGCGGACGTCGTCGGGGAAGCCGGTGGTCGGCCCGACCCGGCGGGCGAACTCGGCGACGCCTTCGAGCTGCGGGGCGCCGAAGCGGAAGTCCAGCGTCGTGAAGTACCGCTCCAGGACGCCCGCGTCGAAGGACTCCCAGCGCGCGGCCTGCTCGGCGACCTTGGTGACCTCTTCGAGGGAGAGGTCGCGCGAGGCGAGGAAGGCCTGGTGCACCTCGCGCACCACCTCCGGCTCGCGCGCCAGGTAGTCGCGCCGCGCCGCCCACACCGCGAAGACGAACGGCAGGCCCGTCCAGTCCTTCCACATCTGCCCGAGGTCGTGGACCTGAAGGCCGAGCCGGGGCGCGTCGATCAGGTTCGCCCGCAGCGCCGCGTCCCCGATGAGGACGGCCGCCTCCGCCTCGCGCATCATCAGGCCGAGGTCGGGCGGGCAGGTGTAGTAGTCGGGCCGTACGCCGTACCGCTCGGCCAGGAGCAGCTGCGCGAGCCGCACGGAGGTGCGCGAGGTCGAGCCGAGCGCCACCCGGGCGCCGTCGAGCCGGTCAAGCGGCACCTGCGACACGATGACGCAGGACATGACCGGGCCGTCGCAGCCCACGGCCAGGTCGGGGAAGGCCACCAGGTCGTCGGCGTTGCGCAGGAACTCGACCAGGGTGACCGGCGCGACGTCCAGCTCGCCGCGCACCAGCTGCTCGCTGAGCTTCTCCGGGGTGTCCTTGGTCAGCTCGAAGTCGAGCAGCGTGCCGGTCCGCGCGAGGCCCCAGTACAGGGGCAGGCAGTTCAGGAACTGGATGTGGCCGACGCGCGGGCGTGCGGTGCGGCGGGAGGCGGGGAGCGGGTCGGCTCCGGCGGCCCCGCCCGAGGTGTCAGCGGGAGAATTGTCCACATCGGTGAGGCTAGCCCGCATGCGGTACGGTCCGGGCGCCGGGGGCCCGGCGACGCCCCGGCGGGCCCGCGCGGACCGGTGTCAAGCCGCCTCGCGGCGGTGTCAAACCTCCGAGTGACGTGATCTTGATCCCTATTGCTTCGGGGTGCTTGCGTGCTAAGCTCGCCGCAAGTTGCAGTTTGGTTTCCCTTGCAGTACAGAGCCTGCGGAGCATGTGACCCGCGGGCTCTCGTCGTTTTCAGACTTTTGCAGTTGTTTAAACAATCGCAGGTTCTGGAGCAGGGCAACCCTTTGGCCCAAGGAGGGCTTATGGCTACCGGAACCGTGAAGTGGTTCAACGCCGAAAAGGGCTTTGGCTTCATCGCCCAGGAAGGCGGCGGCCCCGACGTCTTCGTTCACTACTCCGCGATCAACGCCAGCGGTTTCCGCTCCCTTGAGGAGAACCAGGCGGTCACCTTCGACGTCACGCAGGGCCCGAAGGGCCCGCAGGCGGAGAACGTCACCCCCCAGTAAGGGTGGCTTGATCCAGCCGACCCTCTTCCGGGGTCGCCTGATCCGGACCTGAAGCAGTACCCAAGGAGCCCCCACACCAGTGGGGGCTCCTGCCTTTCTGGCCCCTGGGCCTTGGGCAGGGGTTCATCGCGCTGCGCGCTCGTCCTCAAACGCCGGACGGGCTTCTTCTTGGTACCGCGGCCAGTAGCTTCTGGGTGTACGCGTGCTCGGGAGCCGTCAGGACCTGGGAGGTCGGGCCGTGCTCCACGGGGTGGCCCCGCCGCATCACCAGGACGGAGTCCGTGACGTGCTGGACCACCGCCAGGTCGTGGCTGACGAAGAGCAGGGCCACGCCCGTGTCGCGGCGGATCTCGGCGAGCAGGTGCAGGATCTGCGCCTGGATGGAGACGTCGAGCGCGGCGACCGCCTCGTCCAGGACGAGGATCCTCGGGTCCACGGCCAGGGCCCGGGCGATCGCGAGCCGCTGGCGCTGCCCGCCGGACAGGTCCCGGGGCCGGGCGTCGGCCTCCCGGGCGCCGAGGCCCACCCGGTCCAGGAGGTCGCGGGAGAGCGCCTCGTCCCTGCCGTGCAGGCGCAGGGCCGTACGCAGGCACTGGGTGGCGGTCAGGCGCGGGTCCAGGGAGACGTAGGGGTCCTGGAACACCATCTGGATCTCCTTGGCGCGGGCCAGGCGGGCCGCCCGGCCCCGGGGCGCGCGGGGCTCGCGGCGGCGGCCCGCGACCGTGACGGTCCCCCGGTCCGGCGGGACCAGGCCGACGAGCATCCGGGCCACCGTGGTCTTGCCGGAGCCCGACTCGCCGACGACGCCCAGGGCGCCGCCCTCGGGGATCGTGAAGGACACGTCGTCGGCGGCCGTGTGGGTGCCGCCGCCGGGCAGGCGGTACGTCTTGGTGAGGTGCTCCGCGGTCAGCAGCGTCATGACTGGTGGGCCTTCTCCTTCAGGCAGGCGGCGGTGCCTCCGCCGGGGACCGGCGCCGGGACGGGCCGCCAGCTGCCGCACGCGGGCTCCGCCTCCCCGCAGCGGTCCACGAACGGGCAGCCGTCGAAGGCGTCCGCGAGGGACGGCGGGCGGCCCGGGATGGGGCGCGGCGGGCCGGTGGTGGCGCCGAGGGCCGGGGAGCAGGACAGCAGGCCCCGGGTGTAGGGGTGGGCGGGGGTCTCGAAGAGGGCGTCGGCGGTGCGCGCCTCGACCACATGGCCCGCGTACATCACGTACACCCGGTCGCAGTAGGCCGCCGCGAGGTGCAGGTCGTGGGTGATGAGCAGCAGGCCCAGGCCGTGCTCGTCGCGCAGGGCGCGCAGCAGGTCCAGGATGTCGGCCTGGGTGGTGACGTCCAGGGCGCTGGTGGCCTCGTCGGCGAGGAGCAGCCGGGGGCGGGCGGCGAGGGCCCCGGCGATCACGACGCGCTGGAGCATGCCGCCGGACAGTTCGTGCGGGCGCTGGCGCAGGCGGCGGGCGGGCTCGGTGAGGCCGACGGAGGCCAGCAGCTCGGCGGCCTCGGAGCGGCTCGCGCCGCGCTCGGTGAGGAAGTCGCCGACGCGGCGCACCGGGTTCAGGGCGGCGCGCGGGTCCTGGTGGACCATCGCGACCGACCCGGCGCGGTGGGCGCGCAGGCTCTCGCCGGTGAGCGCGAGCACGTCGGTGCCGTCGAACCGCACCGAACCGGAGGCCTCGGACCCGGCCGGGAGCAGGCCCAGCGCGGCCTTCGCGGTGGTCGACTTGCCCGAGCCCGACTCGCCCACCAGGGCGACGACCTCGCCCGGGGCGACGGTCAGGGACACGGCCGCGAGCAGCGGGCGGGCGGCGCCCGGGACGCGCACCGTCAGCTCCTCGATGTCCAGCAGGGTCATCAGGACCTCCCCAGGCGGTCGGCGGCCCAGACGCCGACGACGTTGAAACAGACCACCACCAGGGCGATGGCGGTGCCGGGCACCAGCGCCGGGAGCATCGCGCCCTGCACGATCGCGGCCTGGCCCTCCTGCACCATCAGGCCCCAGTCGGACGCGGGCGGCTGCGCGCCGAAGCCCAGGTACGACAGGGTGGCGAGGGACATCAGGGCCTCTCCGAAGAGCACCACCAGATAGCCGACGACGGCCCGGCCCAGGTTCGGCACCAGATAGCGGGCGCAGATGCGGGCGCCGCCCATGCCCTGGATCCGGTAGGCGTCCACGTACGGCTTGCGGGCCTCGGCGAGCGCCAGGGAGCGGGTGTACTTGGCGATGGTGGGCGTGAAGGCAAGGCCGAGGGCGAGGACGGACGTCGTCATGCCCGCGCCGAACACCGCGATGATCAGGACGGTGAACAGCAGCCCCGGGAAGGCGTACATCACGTCCGTGAGCCGGGAGACCAGGGCGTCGACCCAGCCGCCGCGCCAGGCCGCGAGCACTCCGAGGGTGACGCCGAGCGCGCCCGCGACGGCGAGCAGCAGCAGCGGGGCGACGAGGCTGGCGCGGGCGCCGTACAGGGCGCGGGACAGCAGGTCCTGGCCGGAGGAGTCGGTGCCGAGGAGGTGCTCGCGGCCGGTGCCGACGAGGGACGCGGACAGGTCGATGGCGTCCGGGGCGTAGGGGGCGAGCAGCGGCGCGCAGAGCGCGGCGAGCACCACCAGGGCGAGGACCGTGGCGGCGACGAGGACGCCGACGGGGCGGCGGGCCCGTACCGCGGGGAGCGGGGCGATGGCGGTGGCCGTCATGACCGCACCTCCTTGACGCGGGGGTCGAGCAGCGGGTGCACGGCGTCGACGAGCGTCGTCACCGCGATGTAGCCGGTCACCATGAGCAGCAGCACGGCCTGCGCGACCGGGAAGTCATGGGTGTTGATGGCGCCGACGAGCAGCGAGCCGATGCCGCTGAGGCCGAAGGCGGTCTCCACGACGACGGTCCCGGCGAGCATCCCGGCCATGACCAGGCCGCACATGGTGACGATGGGGCCGAGCGCGTTGCGCAGGACGTGGCGGCGGACGATGTCCCGCTCGGGCACTCCGGAGGCGCGGGCCGCCTCCACGTGGTCGGAGGCCGCCGCGTCCGCCATGGCCTGCCGGGTGACCCGGCTGACCAGGGCGAGCGCGCCGAGCGCCAGCGACAGGGCGGGCAGCGTCAGATGGTGCACGGTGCCGAGGAACCCGGAGCCGCCGCCGGTCACCGGGAACCAGCCGAGGCGCACCCCGAAGAACGACACCAGGGCGATGGCCGCGACGAACGACGGCACCGAGGCGGCGAGCGTGGTCACGCCCACCACCGCCGAGTCGACCCAGGTGTTCCGCTTCACCGCGGCGAGGATTCCGGCGCCGACGCCGAGGACGACGAACAGGACCGTGGCGTACAGGACGAGGTGGAGGGTCGTCGGGAAGCGGGCGGCCACCAGGTCGGACACCTGGTCGCTGTACTTGAAGGAGCGGCCGAGGTCGAGGTGGAGGCAGTCCCACAGCCAGCGGCCGTACTGGGCGAACAGCGGCTCGTCCAGGTGGTACTCGGCGCGCACCTGGGCCAGGCGCTCGGGGGTGAGCTTGTCGCGGCCGCCCGCGAGGAACACGGCGGGGTCGCCCGGAGCGGCGTACACGGCGGCGAAGATGACGAACGACGCGGCGAAGAGCGTGGCGAGGACGCCCGCGAGGCGCCGCAGTGCGCGTACGGCCACGGTGGTCACCCGGCCTTCCGGAGCCCCAGGCGCGCGGCCCAGGGGTAGTAGAGGTAGGACTGGGAGGCGGGCGGTCCGGTCAGGCGGTCGCTGAGGACCAGGGCGGTGGGGACCTGCGCCACGGGGATCCACACGGCGGCCTCGACGAACCGGCGCTGGACGTCGGTGGTGAGCCGGGCCCGCTTGCCGTCGTCGAGGGTGGCGAGGGCGCGGCGCACGAGGCGGTCGTAGGCGGCGTCCTTGAAGCCGACCCAGTTGTTGGACGAGTCGGACAGGCCGTTGTCGTAGAAGCCCATGGGGTCGGACTTGGAGATGTACCAGTCGCCGACGAGGACGTCGATGCCGTCGCGGGCGCCGGGGTCGCTGTAGAACTCCTCGAACTGCGCGGGCGGCACGGTCTTGATCCGCGCCGTGACGCCGATGCGCTGGAGGGCGGCGCGGGTGGCGTTGGCGACGACCGTGCGGCCCTGGCTGCTGTCGGTGCCGATGACGACGGGGTCGGCGGGGGCGCCCGCCTCCTTGACGAGTGCCCTGGCCTCGGCGAGGTCGTCGGCGGTCGGCGTCGCGGGGGCGAGGGCGCCCAGCTTCCTCTGCGCGGCGGCGAACCGGCGCGTCTCGTAGCCCCAGGCTCCGGCGCCGACGGGGGCGGCCCACGGCTGGACGAGCCCGCCGTAGCCGGAGGTGGCGATGCCCTTGCGGTCCAGGGAGAGCGACAGGGCGCGGCGGATCGCCGGGGCCTTCAGGCCGCCGCGGGCGGTGGGGATGAGCACGAGCGAGGCGGTGGACGGGCCGTAGTACTGCTTCAGGTTCCTGGCGCGGCGCAGGGCCGCCGCCGTGTTGGGCGACTCGGCGTACGCGCCGTCGGCGGCGCCCGTCTTCAGGGCGTTGACCAGGGCGCTGTCGGAGGCCCAGCGGAACGTGACGCGCCGGGTCAGGGGCCGCGCGCCCCAGTAGCCGTCGTACGCCTCGATGGTGAGGGAGTCGCCGGACTTCCAGCTCTTCAGGCGGTACGGGCCCGAGCAGGCGTCGGCCTGGCCGGGCGTGCCGAACTCCTTGCCCGCGCGGGTCACCTGGGGCGGGTTCCAGACGATGCCCGCGTCGCCCGCGAGGGCCTTGGTGAACAGGGCGTCGGGGGCCTTGAAGCGGATGGTGACCTCGCGGGCGCCGGTCTTGCGCATCGAGGACACGTTGCCGAACTCGTCGGACTGCTCCATGTCGTCACGCGCGTGCCGCTTGAGGCTCCACAGGACGGCGTCGGCGGTGAGCTTCGAGCCGTCGTGGAAGGTGACGCCGTCGCGGACGGTGAGGACGAGCGTGCGGTCGTCGGGGGTGCGGGCCTTCTCGGCGAGGAACGGCTTGACGCTCATGTCGGGCTGCAACTGGTAGAGCCGCTCGCACACGTTGGTGAGCACGACGCGGCCCGCGCTGCTGCCCTGCCGGTCCAGGTCGAGCGAGTCGGGCTCGTCCTCCAGGAGCCAGTCGGCCTGGTCGAGGCGGCCGTGGGCGGCCGGGGTCAGGGGCATGAGGCGCAGCTTCGCGGCGTCGGCCGGGGCGCCGCCGAGGGCGTTGGTGTCGGCGCCCGCGCAGCCCGCGGCGGCGAGCAGGCAGGCGGCGGCGAGCCCGGCCCCGGCGGCCCGCGCCCGTCTCGTGGTGCTCGTGGGTGGTGTCATCCGGCGTCTCCGTACGGGCCGTCGTAGAGGTTCCAGGGGAGGTGCTGGTAGTCGCGGTCGCAGGGCGTGCCCGCGGTGACGCGGTAGTCGCCGGTCGTCAGGTCCACGCAGGAGGAGACCAGCGTGGCCCAGCGCCTCAGCTCGGGGCGGCGCGGGTCCGGGTGGGTGCACAGGGACTCGGGGTGGCCGAGGTGGTCGGACATGGCCTGCTTGATGATCTTGAGTGACTCGTCGGGTCCGGTGGCGGCGGCCAGGGCCCGCAGGCCCTGCTCCGCGCGCGGGACGCGGACCAGGGAGTCCGGGGACATCGGGCGGTACCCCGGGGCGAGGGCGGCGGGCACCCCCGCCTGGTAGTGGTTGCCGTGCACGAGCAGCCCGTTGGTCGGGTACATCCAGCCGTGGCCCGCGGGGGTGGTCTCCAGGTCGAGCGCGAAGCCCTCGCGGCAGGTCAGGAGCGCGTTGGACGCGATGTGGGCGCGCGTGCGGCACAGCACCGTCACGGCGTCGGTGACGGCATGCTGGTCCAGGACCGTGCGGCGGACCACGGTCTGGGGCAGGCCGACGGCGTCGCTGAAGCGCCCGCCGAGGCCGTTGGCGTTCAGCGCGATGCCCGCGGAGTTGGCGCCCTGGCGGCCGATCTGGCCCGCCTCGACCTGCATGATCAGGGTCGGCTTCGGGGGCTGGACGATGCGCAGCATCACGACCGTGTCGGCGACCCCGGCGCGCCAGTCCCAGTTCTGCCCGGCGTAGACGTGGCCGTCGCCGCTGGCGGGGCCGTAGGCGGCGAAGGAGGTGCAGCCATCGGCGGCCTCGTCGTCGGCCTCGCCGTCCGGGGCGGCCTCCTGGATGTGCTTGAACGACCGGTCGTAGATCACCTCCCCCGCGCGTTCAGCGCGAGGACGTCGAGCAGGTCCACGCCCGCGCCCTCGGCTATGCCCGCCATCTCCTCCACCAGGTGGGGCGCGTAGTCGCGTACGGGGGTGAGCCAGCGGGCGGCGCGCGCCGTCACCTGCGCCCAGGTCAGCCCCGCGGACTGGCCGAACGCGGCCTCGTAGTACGCGAGGGCGGCCCGCACCTGCGGCCGGACCGCCTCCCCGTACTGCCGCCCGCGCTCCTGGGGCGCGCCGGACACCTCCACGAGCGGAAGCATCCGGGCGGACCGTTCTGCAGTGGTGCGCGGCGCCATTCTTCTCCTGTAACGTTGGTTACGAACAGCGTCCCGATTGGAACGCGCTTCTCAGGAGAGTAACGGCCGTCACACGGGAGTCAAGACCTGTAATGAATATTTCAGAGCCGTCGGGGGGCGGAGCGAGCGCGTCCGGTGGGCGGGGCGGGTCCGCCGAGGGGCCCGGCGCGACCGCGGGGCCGGGGGCGCCCGGGGCCGCCGCCGGGAGGTCAGGGGCGGCCGGGAGGGCTGGCGCGCCCAGGCGCTCCGGGGCGGCCAAGGCCGCCGGAGGGTCCGGGGCGGGCGAAGGGTCCGGGGCCGCGGGGGCCGTACGGGGCGCGGCGGCTGCCGGGGCCACCGAGGCCGCCGGGAAGGCCGAGGCGGACGGGGGGCCGGGGGCGGCCGAAGGGGCCGAGGGCGGGGCGGCCCGGTTGCGGGCCGCCGTGCGCGGCCAGTGGGAGACGCTGTCCGCCTCCGAGCGCGCCGTCGCCCAGTACCTGGCGAGCGCCCCCGCCGAGTCGCTGCTCTTCGCCTCAGCGCAGGAGCTGGGCACGGCCAGCGGCACCAGCAACGCCACGGTCGTCCGCGCCCTCCAGCGCCTCGGGTACGCGGGCCTGCCCGCCCTCAAGCGCGACCTCGCCACGGACTTCACGGCGGCCGTCGCCCCCGAGGTGCGGCTCGCCAAGCGCATCGCGCACGTCGGCCGGGACCTCGGCGGCATCTGGGACGAGGTCTTCGACGAGGCCGCCGAGCGCATCGAGCACGCCCGCCGCCTCACCCCGGACGACGCCCTGCGCACGGCGGTCGGCGTCCTCGCGGAGGCGGGCGAGATCCACGCCTACGGGGTCGCGGCGTCCGAACTCGCCGCGCGGCACCTGGCGTTGGCCCTGGGGCGCATCGGCCGCCGCGCCCGGTACGTGGGCGCGACCGGCTTCGCCCTCGCCGACGCGCTGCTCGCCCTGCGGCAGGGCGACGCCGTGGTCATCTTCCAGCCGGGCCGGGCACTGCCGGAGCTGACGGTGCTCATCGAGCGGGCGCGGGCCGTGGGAGCGCGGGTGCTGCTCGTGACGGACGAGCTGGCGGAGCGGTTCGGAAGCCGGGTGGACGCGGTGCTCACGGCTCCGCACACACCCACGGGGATCACCACGGAGGCGCTGACCGCGCTGGTCGTGGCGGACGCGCTGCTGCTGGCGCTCACCGCGCTCGACGAGGCCCGGGCCGTCGACACGTCCCACCAACTCACGGCCTTGCGGGAGCAGTTGCTGGCCCCGAGACCGCGGAAGGGGTAACCCGGCCGGGAGCCCCCATACCCGCCCCTTCACCGAAACCATGGGGCTCCGCCCCTGGCACCCCCGTTCATCGCGCTGGCGCGCTCGTCCTCAAACGCCGGACGGGCTGGATTGTGCGGGCTGGGCTGGATTCTGCGGGTGCGGCAGGTTTTCAGCCCGTCCGGCGTTTGAGGACGAGCCGCGAAGCGGCAATCATGCGGGGTGCCAGGGGCGGCAGCCCATGGTTTCGGTGAAGGGGCGGGACTGGGGCGCCCCCCGCGAGGCCCTACACGTGCTGCATGACCAGGACGAACGTCGTACCCGGCACCAACGCCTCGTACAGATGCGGCACATCACCCCGGTACGACATGTAGTCCCCCGGAAGCAGCTCCACCGTCTCGTCCCGCGGCCCGGCGAGCAGCCGCCCCGTGCTGACGACCAGATGCTCGACCGTCCCGGGATTATGGGCGTCGGACTCCCGCGCGGCCCCCGGCTCCATCGCCCCGTGGTAGATGTCCCGCCGCACCCCGGCGGGGCACGCCGACAGCAGCGTCCCCGCGTACGAGGCCCGCTCGGCGTACATCGTGGGCCCCTCCCCCGCCCGGATCACGGTCACGGCGGGCGCGGGCGACTCGGTGAGCGCGCTGAAGGGCACGCCGAGCGCCACGGCGAGCGCCCACACCGTCTCGATGCCCGGGTTGCCGGTCGCCGCCTCCAGCTGGGACAGCGTGGACTTGGCGATCCCGGCACGCTTGGCCAGTTCGGAGAGGGAGAGCCCGGCCCGGACCCGCTCCCGCCGCAGCGCCCCGGCGACCCACTCGCGGGGCGTTCCCGAGGCGCCGCCCGCGCCCCCGGTCGTCGTCATGTCATGCGCTCCCTGTTCGCTACATCGGGTCACTCGTTCGGCTTGACGAACGCGACGCGATCTGCCCATCCTACGACGCATGCGTTCGCCACACCGAACGGCCGGACCCGCAGAGCGAACCCGCGGGGTCGTCCGCCTCTCCGACCTGCCCCCGGGCGTCCTGCGCGACATCGCGCTGCTGTGGGTCGCCGACCTCACCGTGGGCGTTTCCTTCGGCGCCATCTCCGTGGCCAGCGGCCTGCCCCTGTGGGTGCCGGTGGTCATGTCGGTGCTCGTGTACGCGGGCGCCGCGCAGTTCAGCGCGGTCGCCGTGCTCACCGCGGGCGGCGGCCCCGTGGCCGCGGCGGCGACGGGACTGCTGCTCAACACCCGTACGGCGGCGTTCGGCCTGGCGGTCGGCGGCAGCCTCGGCCGGTCCTGGGCCGCGCGCCTGGTGGGCGCCCACCTCATCACCGACGAGACGACGGCGTTCGCCATGGCCCAGCCCGACGCGACCCGGCGGAAGGCGGCGTTCTGGATCACCGGGATCGGGGAGTTCGCCGTCTGGAACCTGGGCGTCCTCGCCGGGGCGCTCGCGGGTTCGGCGCTCGGCGACACGGCCCGGTTCGGCCTTGACGCCGCGTTCCCCGCGGTGCTGGTCGCGCTGGTCCTGCCGGTGCTGCGGGCGGGCGACGGGAAGGCGGGCCCTGACGGGGACGGGGACGGAGGCGGCGGCGCGGGCCGAGTCGAGGGCGGGGACGGAGGCGCGGGCGCGGGCCGGGGCACGCGGCGCGCCGCCGCGGTCGGCGCGGTGCTCGCGCTCGCCGCGACGCCGCTGCTGCCCGCGGGGCTGCCGGTCCTGCTGGCCCTCCTCGGCCTGCTGGCCACCGTGCGCCGCCCTGGGAAGGGCGCCTCCTCCCGCCCCGGGACGGGCACCTCCCCAAGCCCCGGGACGGGCGCCTCCCCCAGCCCCGGAACGGCCGCCTCCCCCCACCCCGAGAAGGGCACCTCCCCCACCCCCCGGACAGGCCCCGAGATCGACACCCCCCACCGCCCCCAGAAAGGCACCCCGTGAACGCCCAGCTCGCCTGCGTCCTCGTCCTCGCCGCGGGCACCTACGCCTTCCGCCTGGCCGGGCCCGCCCTGCACGGCCGCGTCGAGATACCCGCCCGCGTCCAGGAGCTGCTCACCATCGGCGCCACGGTCCTGCTGGTGGCGCTCCTCGCGACCGGCGCCCTGACCGAGGGCCACGGCTTCGCGGGCTGGTCCCGCCCCGCGGGCGTCCTCGTCGCCGTCGCCCTGGCCTGGCGCCGGGCCCCCTTCGCCGTGGTCGTCCTGGGGGCGGCGGCCACCACGGCCCTGCTCCGCCTGACCGGCCTCACCTAGCCCCGAACGACCGGTGGATACCGGCCAGCGTGGCGCGCGCCCGCCCCGGCGGGTTCGTGCGGCGGGCGCCCGGGGCTAACGTCAGGGGTCATGGCCAGGCCGACGATCACCGTGCACCACGTGCGGGCGGTGCTGCGCGGCGCCCGGCGCGGCGGCGTCGACACCGTGCCGCTGCTGCGGGCCGCGCGGATCCCGCCGCCGCTGCTCGGTGACGACCGGGCCCGTGTGACGGCGGCCCAGTTCGCCCGCCTGTTCCGGGAGTCGTACCGGGCCACGCAGGACGAGTTCATCGGCCTCGGCTCGGCGCGGAGCAGGCCCGGCACGTTCGCGATGATGTGCCACGCCTCGCTCGGCTGCCGCGACCTGGGGGCGGCGATGGAGCGCGGGGTCACCTTCTACGGCCTGTTCCCCGGGGGCCCCGACCTGGCGCTCACGCGGTCGCGCGACGCCGCCGTCCTCACCGTACGCAACGACCTGGACCAGGACTTCTTCCTCGCCGAGTGCCTGGTCATGGTCTGGCACCGGCTGTGCGGCTGGCTGATCGGCCACCGCATCCCGCTGCGGTGGGCGGACTTCGGCCATCCGCCGCCCCCGCACGGGCACGAGTACGCGGGGCTGTTCGGCTGCCCGGTGCGCTTCGGGGCGCAGCGCACGGGCGCGGGGCTCGACGCGCGCTGGCTGGACGCGCCGCTGGTGCGGGACGAGGCGGCGCTCGCGGCGATGCTGCGGCGCGCGCCGTTCGACCTGCTGTCGCGGCGGGAGTACGGCACGACGGTCGCCGAGCAGGTGCGGCGCGCCCTCGTCACGGCGCTGCGGACGTCGCCGCGGCTGCCCTCGCTGGGCGAGGTGGCGGCGCGGCTGGCGCTCAGCCCGTCGACGCTGCGGCGCAGGCTGGCGCGGGAGTCCACGTCGTACCAGGAGGTGAAGGACGCGGTGCGGCGCGACGCGGCGATCGCGGGCCTCGCCGAGGGCCACGAGCCGATCGCGGACCTCGCGGCACGGCTCGGCTTCTCCGAGGACACCGCGTTCCACCGGGCGTTCCGCCGCTGGACGGGCACCACCCCCGGAACGTACCGGGACGCCGGACGCCACACCTGACCCCGCCCCACGCGACCGACGGGACGCCCAGCGAACCCGAGCGTCCACGCCCCCCTCCCCCGCGGGTGGGCCGCTACGGCCGCTCCACGCCCCCTGGTGCAATTTCCATACACCGTTAGGATATTCCGACCCGCGTCATGGGCGGGCCGCCGCGCGGTCGCGGAGAGGCAGTCGAGCACGCAGGAGGAGTCGGCCATGTCGTACCCGGACCCGCGCTACTTCGGCGACGAGGGCGAGGTCAGCGCGGTCTACCGACCGGCCGGCGCGCCGCCCGACCACAGCACGCCGGTGCAGGACATCCACTACCTGGCCACCGCCCTCACCACACAGGGGGAGTTCGGCCTCTACAAGGTCGACATGGGGCCGCGGGCGGGCGGGCCAAGGACGCACTTCCACAAGGGGATATCGGAGTCGTTCTACATTCTCGACGGCGAACTGGAGCTGTACGACGGCGAGAAGTGGTTCACCGGGCGGCCCGGTGACTTCCTGTACGTGCCCGTCGGCGGGCTGCACGCCTTCAAGAACGTGTCCGACAAGCCGATGTCGATGCTGATGCTGTTCTCGCCCGGGGCCCCGCGCGAGGGGTACTTCGAGAACGTGGCGGAGATGGCCCAGCGCGGGGGCGAGGAGTTCGGGCGGTTCCTCGTGGAGCACGACAGCTTCTTCGTGGAGTAGTTGGAGCAGGAGGGCGAGCCAGGGCTGGTGCTGGCGCCGCCGGGCGGCAGGGCTCGGCGGCTGTCGCTCCCCCTCGCCAGCCGCGCTCACCGACCGCCGTGGCCCCTCGGCAGCAGCCACCCCGACAACCCCGCCGTCACCAGCAGCACCGCGCCCACCACCAGCAGCCCCGCCCGCATCCCGCTCACCGAGAAGCCGCCGTCCGCGCCGATGAGGGAGCCGAACAGGGCCACCGACAGGGCGCCGCCGGTCTGGCGCAGGGAGTTGAGCAGGCCGGACGCGGTGCCCGCGCGGTGGGCGGGGACGGCGTCCATCAGCTGGGCGGTGAGCGCGGGGACGGCGAGCGCGCCGCCGACGCCCGTCGGCGCGAGCAGCAGGAGCACCAGCCACACGGGCGTGTCCGCGTCCAGCGGAAGCAGCGCGAACATGGCGACCGCCAGGACGAGTTGACCGGCCACGATGACCGGGCGGCGGCCCCGGCGCTCGGAGACCCGGGCCGACACCAGGTTCGACGTGGTGATGAGCACGCCGAGCGGCACGAACAGCAGGCCCGTCGCGAGCCCCGACAGGCCCAGCAGCTTCTGGGCGTACAGGCCGAGCAGGAACACCACGCCGTAGAAGCCCGCGTTCACCGCGAAGCCGACGGCCAGCGACACCCCGACCTCGCGCTGGCGCAGCAGCGGCAGCGGCACCATCGGCGCCCGGTGGCGCCGCTCGGCCGCGCGGAAGCCGAACCCGGCGAGCACCGCGCACGCCAGCGCCCCGAGCACCGCCGGGTCCGTCCACCCCGTGTGGCCGCCCTCGATGACGGCGTACGCGAGCCCGGCGAGCGCGAGCACCGCGGTGAGCTGGCCCGGCACGTCGAGCGGGGCCGGGCGGCGCGGCGACGGCGCGACCCGGGTGAGGAGGGCCAGGATCAGGGCGCCCACCGGCAGGTTCAGCAGGAACACCGCGCGCCAGCCCACCGTCTGCGTGAGCAGCCCGCCGAGCACCGGCCCACCGGCCATGGCGGCCGAGCCGCCCACCGTCCACAGCGCGATGGCCCGGGCCCGGCGCCGCGCGTCGTCGTACGCCTGCCGGATCAGCGCCAGCGACGACGGCATCACCACGGCCGCCGCCGCGCCCTGCGCCACGCGTGCCGCGACCAGCGTCCCGATGCCGGGCGCGAGGGCGCAGGCCAGCGAGGCGGCGGTGAACAGCGCGGTCCCCCAGGCGTACGCGCGCCGCGCGCCCGCCCGGTCGGCGAGGGCCCCCGCGGAGATCATCAGCGCCGCGAACATCAGCGTGTACGCGTCCACGACCCACTGGAGGCCCGTCATGCCGCCGTGCAGCGAGGCCCGGATGTCCGGCAGCGCGATGTTCACGGCGGAGACGTCGATGGTGATGACGGTGAACCCGAGGAGCGAGGCGAGCAGCGCGAGCCCCGCGGGCGCGGGCCGCCGGGCCCGCGCGGCCGCCGACGGGACGCGGGTTCGGGAGGTTGGGGAGGTTGGGGAGGTGACGGACACGGATGCTGCCCTTTCAAGCGGGGTGCCAGGGGCGGCAGCCCCAGGTTTCGGGAGGGGGCGCGCCGCGAGGGCCACGCTCCCCCACCCCGCCCCGCCCCGGCAGGCCGCACCGTTCCTGGCCCTGACACGGCCCCCCACGCCCGCCCCCGACCACGGACAATGAAGGGCATGAAGAGCAGTGGCGGGACCGAGCTGGGGCGGTATCTGCGGGCCCGGCGGGCGCAGGTGCGCCCCGAGGACGTGGGCCTGCCCGCGGGCGCGGGCCTGCGCCGCACGCCGGGCCTGCGCCGCGAGGAGCTGGCGACGCTCGCGGGCGTGAGCGTGGACTACTACACGCGCCTGGAGCGCGGCCGCGAGACCAACCCGTCCCCGGCCGTGATCGACGCCCTCGCGCGCGCCCTGCGCCTGAAGGGCGACGCCCACGAGCGGCTGCACGACCTGGCGGAGCTGGCCTCGGGCAGGCTCACGGAACCGCACCCCACCACGGAGTCCACCGTGCGCGAGTCCGTCCAGCGGATGCTGGAGGCGCTGCGCCCGCTGCCCGCGTACGTCGTCGGCCCGTACAACCACGTGCTCGCCGCGAACGCGCCCGGCCGCCGTCTGATGCCCGGCCTGTGGGACTGGCCCGCCGAGGAGCGCAACGTCACCCGCTACCTCTTCCTGCACCCGGTCGGCCGCGAGCTGTACGTGCCGTGGGAGGAGACCGTCGCGCGGTCCGTCGCGCACCTGCGCGCGGTCGGCGGCCGCGACCCCGACTCCCCCGCCCTGGCCGCCCTGGTCGGCGAACTGGTCCTGAAGTCACCGCAGTTCGCCCGCCTGTGGGACCGGTACGAGGTGTGCGAGCGCAGCGGCGGCACCAAGACCTTCGCCCACCCCAAGGCGGGCCTGATGACGCTCACGTACGAGGTGATGCGCCTCGCCCGCACCGGCGGCCAGCGCCTGATCACCTACCAGGCCGAGCCGGGCAGCGCGGACGAGGAGGCCATGCTGCGCCTGGACCCGGCGGGGCGCACGGCGAGGCGGTGAGGCTCACTCCGCGGCGCACGAACTGCCGTTCTTCGGCAGCTGCCGGTAGAGCAGGAAGGCGTCGACCTTCCCGCGCACGCACTTGGAGCCGAAGTACCCCGTGTGCCCGTCGCCCCTGTTGTCGAGGACGACGGCGGACGGGCCGAGCCGCTCGGCGGTCTCCACCGCCCAGCGGTACGGGGTCGCCGGGTCACCGCGGGTGCCCACGAGGAGCATCTTCGGGGTGTCCACGTCGCGTACCTCGTCACGGATGTACGAGGTGCCGGGAGGCCGCCCGAAGCAGAGCAGGACCGGCATCAGCATCGACTTGCCGAACACCGGGGAGGCCTCCTCGAATTCGGCCCGGAGGCGGCCGATCTCCTTCTCCACGCGCCGCGCGTCGGGCCGGTCGGGGTCGTCGGCGCAGTTCACGGCCATCAGCGCGGCCGTCGCGTTGTCCTCGGGGACCGCGGTCGGGGCCGCGGCGCGCGCCTGGCCCACCACCCCGCCCATGCGCAGCAGCGCCCGCGGGTCGCCGTCCGCGAGGAGCGCGCCGAGCGCCTGCGACAGGGCGGGCCAGGCCTGGCGGCTGTAGAGGGCGCTGCCGAGGATCCCGACGACGTCCTGCCCGGTGAACTCCTCGCCCTCCGCGGACCGCAGCGGCATCGCGTCCAGGTCCTCGACGAGCCGGACCATGGCCTCGCGGGCGGTGCGCGCGTCCTCGCCGAAGACGCAGCCGGGGTTCCCGGTGCACCACAGCAGGAAGTTGTCGAGCGCGGTCTGCCGCCCCTCGGCGCCCACCAGGGCCTGCTCGTCGACGGGTTCGGTCAGCGTGTCGACGCCGTCGAGCACCATGCGGCCGACCTTCTTCGGGAACTGCGCCGCGTAGACCGCGCCGAGCCGCGTGCCGTAGGAGAACCCCAGGTAGTTCAGCTTCTTGTCGCCGAGCGCCTGGCGCATGACGTCCAGGTCGCGGGAGACGTTCACGGTGCCCATGTACGGCAGTACGGGGCCGGACTCCTCGGCGCAGCGCTCGGCGGTCCGGCGCAGCTCCGCGAGGACGGCCGCGGCGTCGTCCGGGTCCACGTCCGGCTCGTCCTCGGCCTCGCCGCCGCAGGTCACGGGCTCGCTCAGGCCTACGCCGCGGGGGTCGAAGCCGACCACGTCGTACCCCTTGCCCACGTACCCGAAGTCCCTCTTGGCGTCGGCGAGTCCGGACACGCCCGCGCCGCCGGGGCCGCCGAAGTTCACCAGGAGCGAGCCGCGCTTCTTCCCGCTGGACCTGACCTTCATCAGGGCGAGGTCGAGGGTGCCGCGGCCGGGGTCGGCGTACGTCAGCGGGACGGTGACCGTGCCGCAGGTGACGTCCTTGTCGTCGGTGACGCTCTCCGGGAGGAGCTGGACCTCGGGCTCGCACGGCTTCCACCTGACCTTCTGGGTGTAGAAGCGGGTGAGGTCGGGCTGCGCGGAACCGGAAGGGGCGGGGGCAGGGGCGGGCGCGGGAGCGGCGGCCGCGGGGAGGGCCGTGAGGGCCAGGGCGAGGGCCGTGGCGCCGGTGAGCACCGTGGGCCTGCGCACCGCCGTGGGCTTACGCACGGGCAACCTCCCAGAGGTCCGGTCCCCCTCCCGGCCACCCTAGGCGCCCCGGCTCCACCTCGCCCGTCCAGCGCCCCGGCCCCGGCGCGCGCACAGCACCCGTACAGCACCCGTACAGCGCCTGCACGAGGGGAATCCGGCGGCCGAGGGACGCACGGGGCGCACGGGAAACCCGCGCGCTACCACTGCTCAAGGATGTCCGCGCAGCTTCTCGACCAGCTCCTGACCCTTCAGTAACCTTACTGAAAAGTAAAGACAAGCCGAGCAGTCAAGCCCGAGCTGGGAGCTGAACCATGGCCGACCGCTATCTGTCGTTCACCCGCACCGCCCCCGGCCGGTTCGTCACCCGCAGACTCGGTCTCCCGCAGCCCGCCCCGCTGTGCCGCTGGTCGGCCGAACGGCCCGCGCTGGAGGGCCCGTTGCTCCACCTGACGGCGGGCGACACGCCCCTGCCGGGGCTGCACGAGGCGCTGACCCGCTCCGGACTGCCGCCGCACGCGGGCCCGTTGGGCACCCAGCGCCCGGCCGCCGTGGTCCTGGACGCCACCGCCGTCGCCTCGGTCACGGGCCTCGCGGACGTGCACGCCACGCTGCACCCGGTGGTCCGCTCGGTGCGGGACTGCGGCCGCGTGGTCGTGGTCGGCGCGCCGCCATCCCCCGCCGACCACCACCAGGCGGCGGCCCAGCAGGCCCTGGAGGGGTTCGTCCGCTCGCTGGCCAAGGAGTTGGGCCGGGGCAGGACCGCGACGCTGGTGCGGGCGCCGTCGGCCACGGCCGCCGAGCCGGTGCTGCGCTTCCTGCTGTCGCCGAAGTCGGCGTACGTGACCGGCCAGGTGATCGAGGCCCAAACCGAGCCCGAGCCCGAGCCGGAATCCGAGGCCGAGGCCAAGCCCAAGCCCGAGGCCGAACTGCCGGATCCGATACGCCCGTTGGCGGGCCGCACGGCCCTCGTCACCGGCGCGGCGCGCGGCATAGGCGAGGCGGTCGCGCACGTCCTGGCGCGCGACGGCGCCCATGTCGTCGCCCTGGACGTGCCCGCCGCCGCCCCGGACCTCGCGCGGGTCGCCGAGCGCGTCGGCGGCACCGCCCTGCCCGTCGACATCACCGCCGACGACGCGGGCGAGCGCGTCGCCGCCGCCCTGCCGGACGGCCTGCACGCCCTCGTGCACAACGCGGGCATCACCCGCGACCGGCGCTTCGCCGCCATGGCCGCCGACCGCTGGAGCGCGGTCCTTGAGGTCAACCTGGCGAGCGTGCTGCGCACCACCGACTTCCTGCTGAAGACCGGCACCGTGCGGCGCGGCGGCGCCATCGTGACCACGGCCTCCGTCGCGGGCCTCGCGGGCAACGCGGGCCAGACGAACTACGCCGCCAGCAAGGCGGGCGTCGTCGGCCTCGTCCGCTCCCTGGCCCCCCGCGCCCTCGCCGAGCACGGCGTGACCGTCAACGCCGTCGCCCCCGGCTTCATCGAGACCCGCATGACGGCCGCCGTCCCGCTGCTCATCCGCGAGGCCGGGCGCCGTCTGAACTCCCTGGGCCAGGCGGGCCGCCCGGTCGACGTGGCGGAGGCCGTGGCGTGGCTGGCGACCGGCCCGGTGAACGGGCAGGTGGTCAGGGTCTGCGGCCAGAGCCTCCTGGGTTCGTAGGCGGGCCCTCCCCGCAGTCCCGCCGACGGCCCCTGCCCGCCCGCCCCCACAGCCACCCCCCTGCGGAAAGGCCCCCCATGCCTGCCCCCTCGCTCGCCCTCACCCTCCTCAAGGGCGCGGCCCTCTCCCCCTCAAGCGCCCCCACCCCACCGACCGCCCCGTCGGCTCCCGCACCGCCCGCACCCGGGTCGACGTACGGCACCTCATCGCGTACGAGCGCATCTGCGGCTTCGCCACCGAGCGCGGCCCCGACGAGCCGCTTCCCCTGACCTACCCGCACGTCCTGGCCTTCCCGGCGACCGTGCGGCTGATGGCCGCGAGGAGCTTCCCGCTGCCGCTGCTCGGCCTGGTGCACACGTCCCTGGAGATCGTCAGCCACCGCGCCCCGCGCCCGTCCGAGGAGCTGGAACTCACCACGTACGCGGAGAAGTTGACGCCCCACCGGCGCGGCACGGCGGCGACCGTCGCCACCCGGGTGGACGTCGCCGACGGTGAGACGGTGTGGGAGTCCCGCAGCACGTACCTGGCGCGGCACAGGACCCCGGCACCGGCCGCGCCCCCACCAGCTGCCGAGGAGCCGCCCCCGCTGCCCGCGCACACCGAGTGGCACCTGCCCGACGACCTGGGCCGCCGCTACGCCGCCGCGTCCGGGGACCGCAACCCCATCCACCTGTACCCGGCGACGGCCCGCCCGTTCGGCTTCCCCCAGCCGATCGCGCACGGCATGTGGACGGTGGCGCGCTGCGCGGCGGAGCACGGGCGCGGCCACGCCTACGACCCGGACCAGCCCCGGTACCTGGCGGCCGAGTTCAGGGCGCCGGTGCCGCTGCCCGGGACGGTCGTGTACGGGGCCAAGGGCGAGGCCTTCGAGCTGCGCGACCCGCGCGGGCGGCTGCACCTGACGGGCCGGGTACGCCCCGGGCTACCGGGGCGGTGACCAGCGGCGGCCCTCCATGAGGCCGCCGAGCCCGGTCCAGGCGAAGTTCATGAGGGTGGCCGCCGCTTCCCTCGCGGTCACCGTGGGGTCGTCGTTGGCCCAGCCCGCGAGGGACTCGGCGGCGCCGACCAGTGCCTGGGCGAGGCCCGCGACCTCGCGGTCGGGCAGCTCCGGGTCCTGGTGGGCCTCGCGGGCGGCGGCCGCTATCAGGGCGGTCACGAAGGCGGCGATGCCCGCGCGCAGTTCGTTCACCTCGGCGACGAACGGCTCGCCGACGGCCCGCGCCTGGCGGTGCAGCACGGCCCAGGCGTCGGGGTGGCTCGCGGTGTGCTCGAAGAACGCCCGCAGGCCGTCCCAGAGCTGCCGGTCGGCGGGCAGGTCGGTGCGGACGGCGGCGCGCACGGCCGCGGTGAGCGCGGCGGCCTCACGCCGGATGCAGGCGGTGAACAGCTCTTCCTTGGAGTTCAGATAGAGGTACACCAGCGGCTTGGACACCCCGGCCAGCTCCGCGATCTCGTCCATGGACGCGGCCCGGTACCCGCGCCGCCCGAACGTCCGCACCGCGGCGTCCAGCATCTGCCGCTCCCGCACGGCCCGCGGCATCCGCTTCTGCCGCACGCCCCCACCCTGCCCGTCTCCCACCCCGACCGCCCCGCCCTAGCCCACCGACTGTCCACAGAGCACCCTACGGCGCCGAGGGAAAGCCGCCGACGGCGAAGAACCCCCACAGGGGGCCTCGCCCATGTCACCCGGCAGAAACGGGTGGGCGGGTGGGAGACCATCCACCGCGAAGCGGTGGGCACCCACCCGCCCCAGGCCCTACGCAGTAGCGGGCAGCGGCCCCTCATCCAGCGGCGAAGCGGACGCGTTGTCGTACGCCTCGCGGTCCAGGATCTTCTCGCGGGCCGCGACGACGACCGGCACCAGCGCCTGCCCGGCGACGTTCGTGGCGGTGCGCATCATGTCGAGGACCGGGTCGATGGCGAGGAGCAGGCCGACGCCCTCCATGGGCAGGCCGAGCGTGGACAGGGTCAGGGTGAGCATGACCGTGGCGCCCGTGAGACCGGCCGTGGCGGCCGAGCCGACGACGGAGACGAAGGCGATCAGCAGGTACTCCTTGATGCCCATGTTCACGTCGAAGATCTGCGCGACGAAGATCGCGGCGATCGCCGGGTAGATCGCGGCGCAGCCGTCCATCTTGGTGGTGGCGCCGAACGGCACCGCGAAGGACGTGTACTCCTTCGGCACTCCGAGGCGCTCGGTGACCTTCTGCGTGACCGGCATCGTGCCGACCGAGGAGCGGGAGACGAAGGCCAGCTGGATGGCGGGCCAGGCGCCCTTGAAGAACTGGAGCGGGTTGACCTTGGCAACCGTGGAGAGCAGCAGCGGGTAGACGCCGAACATCACCAGGGCGCAGCCGATGTAGATGTCCGCGGTGAACGTGGCGTACTTGCTGATCAGGTTCCAGCCGTAGTCGGCGATGGCGAAGCCGATGAGGCCGATGGTGCCGATCGGGGAGAGCTTGATGACCCACCACAGGGCCTTCTGGAGCAGCGCGAGGACGGACTCGCTGAGGTCCAGGATCGGCTTGGCCCGCTCGTCGCCGATCTTGAGGATGGCGATGCCCGCGACGGCGGCCATGAAGACGATCTGGAGGACGTTCAGCTGGGTGAAGGGCGTGATGACGTCCTTCGGGATGATGCCGGTGAGGAAGTCGATCCAGGAGCCCTCGTGCTGGGGCTTGGCGCCGTCCTTCGGGGTCAGGCCGGTGCCCGCGCCGGGGTTGGTGACCAGGCCGATGACGAGGCCGATGACGACCGCGATCAGCGACGTGATCATGAACCAGAGGAGGGTGCGGGTCGCCAGCCGGGCGGCGTTGTTGACCTTCCGCAGGTTGGTGATCGAGATCAGGATGGCGAAGAACACCAGCGGGGCGACGGCCAGCTTCAGCAGGCCGATGAAGGTGTCGCCGACCTTGGACAGGGTGGTAACCAGCCAGCTGATGTCCTGGCTGCGGGCCAGCCAGCCGAGCAGCACGCCGAGCACCAGACCGCCGAGGATCTGGGCCCAGAAGGGGAGCTTCAGGAAGTCGGGTATCCGGAAGCCGGGCTTCGGCTCCTCGGTGGGGGACGCGGAATTCGCGGACACGGACACACTCCGGGTGAAGACGGGGGACGTGGTGGAGCGGCGACCGCGAGGGGTCGGCGGGCACCGCTGCTTATGTCTGCGCGGGGATTCAGACGCGGCGACAGGCCGCGGACAGGCAGCGGCAGAGATCGACATGCAGGCGCGCCACGAGCGGGACGCTCATGGCGTCGCGGTGCGCGGCTGCTGTCTTCATGTCGAACACGTTAACACTTGAACTTTGAGGACATCAAAGGTCTTGTTTGAGGTAGGAGGGGCCCCAAGAGTCCCAGAAACGCCGGAACCCCGGTAGCGGAGCGGCAAGCTCCGGTACCGGGGTTCCCTGCGTACGACGGGGTCTGTGACGAACCTTACGGTCGCGCGGTGCGCGCGGCCTACGACGGCTCGGCGCGCGCGGCCTACGACTGCGCGGTGCGCGCGGCGTCGTCGGCGCGGTCCTCCTGGGTGCGGTTGCGCTCCAGACTGGCCTTGACGTCGTCGACCTTGGCGACGACCTTCTCCGAGGCCCGGTCGCGCTCCTTGCGCAGCACCACGAAGCTGATGGGCGCGGACACCACCAGGGCGAGCAGCGCCACCCACAGGAGGTTGGAACCGCCGAGGCCGCGCGGCACGACGCCGGAGTAGACGAGGCCCCAGACGACCACGAAGCAGCCCGCGAAGATCCCGAGGCGCATCAGCGTGTAGCGGAGCATGTCATTCCACTCTTCCGTTCCGAAACAGGCCCCTCCAGTGAAGCACGGCGGCCCTCCCGGGCAGGAGGGGGGTGCGGAGGGCTCTCCGCGCCGACCGCCACCGGCTCCGCGGTCAGAGGCGCATGGGCTGGGGGACTCCCGCAGCTCCCGGTCGGGGCCCGGGTACTCGCGGATGACCTCGTAGCGGGTGTTGCGCTCGACCGGGCGGAAGCCCGCCTCCCGGATCAGTTCGAGGAGGTCGTCGCGGGTCAGCTTGTTCGGCGTGCCGAAGTTGTCCGCGTCGTGCGTGATCTTGTACTCGACGACCGAGCCGTCCATGTCGTCCGCGCCGTGCTGGAGGGCGAGCTGGGCGGTGGCGACGCCGTGCATCACCCAGAAGACCTTGACGTGCGGGACGTTGTCGAAGAGCAGCCGGGAGACGGCGAAGGTCTTCAGGGCCTCGACGCCGGACGCCATCCGCGTGCGGGCCTGGAGGCGGTTGCGGACCTTGCCGTCCTTCATGTCCACGAAGTCGTGCTGGTAGCGCAGCGGGATGAAGACCTGGAAGCCGCCGGTCTCGTCCTGCAGCTCGCGCAGCCGAAGGACGTGGTCGACGCGGTGGCGCGGCTCCTCGATGTGGCCGTACAGCATCGTGCACGGGGTCTTCAGACCCTTCTGGTGCGCGAGGCGGTGGATGCGGGACCAGTCCTCCCAGTGGGTGCGGTGGTCCACGATGTGCTGGCGGACCTCCCAGTCGAAGATCTCCGCGCCGCCGCCGGTCAGCGACTCCAGACCGGCGTCGATCAGCTCGTCGAGGATCTCCGACGCGGACAGGCCGGAGATCGTCTCGAAGTGGTGGATCTCGGTGGCCGTGAAGGCCTTCAGGGAGACGTCCGGCAGCGCGGCCTTCAGCTCCCTGAGCGAGCGCGGGTAGTAGCGCCAGGGCAGGTTCGGGTGCAGGCCGTTGACGATGTGCAGCTCGGTGAGGTTCTCGCCCTCCATCGCCTTGGCGAGGCGGACGGCCTCCTCGATGCGCATCGTGTACGCGTCCTTCTCGCCCGGCTTGCGCTGGAAGGAGCAGTAGGCGCAGGACGCGGTGCACACGTTCGTCATGTTGAGGTGGCGGTTGACGTTGAAGTGCACCACGTCGCCGTTCTTGCGGGTGCGGACCTCGTGCGCGAGGCCGCCGAGCCAGGCCAGGTCGTCGGACTCGTACAGGGCGATGCCGTCCTCGCGGGTCAGCCGCTCCCCGGAGCGGACCTTCTCCTCAAGGTCGCGCTTGAGCCCTGCGTCCATTGCCGTACCTCTATCCCTCAACGACCTGCGACAGACCGGACCAACGGTACTCCCCCGCCCTCCGGGCAGGCGGTGCCCCCTTTCGGCGCCGCGCGCCTACACCTCCTCGGGCAGCTCCCCGACCCGGTTCTCCCACTTCGTGGAGAGCACGATCGTCGTACGCGTCCGGGAGACGCCCTTGGTGCCGCTGAGTCGGCGGATGGTCTTCTCCAGGCCGTCCACGTCGGAGGCGCGGACCTTGAGCATGTACGAGTCGTCGCCCGCGATGAACCAGCAGTCCTCGATCTCGTGCAGGTCGCGCAGGCGGCGGGCCACGTCCTCGTGGTCGGCGGCGTCGGACAGGGAGATGCCGATCAGCGCGGTGACGCCGAGGCCGAGCGAGGCGGAGTCGACCGTCGCGCGGTAGCCGGTGATGACCCCGGCCGCCTCCAGGCGGTTGATCCGGTCGGTGACGCTGGGGCCGGAGAGACCGACGAGGCGCCCCAGCTCGGCGTAGGAGGCACGGCCGTTCTCGCGCAGAGCCTGGATGAGCTGCCTGTCCACGGCATCCATAGGTCGAAGCCTTTCATTATTTAGCGTTTTCGCGAGTCTACGTGTAGAATCTAAGGCGTAACAGGGTTGGCGCCCTGCGAATCTTTCGAGAACTCAGCCGATCAACGACGATCCTTCGAATTCATCAGGAGTGTTCCCCGTGTACACGATCGAGATGGCCTACGCCCGTATGCGCGAGCTGCAGGACATGGCCAACCGCTCGCGTGCCCATCAGCCCGCCACCGCCGCCGCGCGCAAGCCGAAGAAGCGCGCCGCCGCCAAGAAGCGCTAGGCCTCACGGGAGCCGCCCCCGAGCTCCCCTTCCCACCGGCGGTACAGCGTGTGCGGCACTCCCGCCGCGTCCAGCGTCCGCCCGGCGACGAAGTCCACCAGATCCTGGATGTGCGTCGCCCCCGCGTAGAACGCCGGGGAGGCGGGCAGCACGATCGCGCCCGCCTCGTCCAGGCTCACCAGGTGCTTGAGGGTCTGCCCGTTCAGCGGGGTCTCCCGCACGCAGACCACGAGCCGCCGCCCCTCCTTGAGCGTCACGCTCGCCGCCCGCTGCAGCAGGTCCTTCGACAGACCGAGCGCCACCCCCGCCACGCACGCCGTGGACGCGGGCACGATCAGCATCCCTTTCGTCGCGTACGAGCCCGACGACGGCCCCGCCGCGAGGTCACCGGCCGCCCAGTACCGCACGTCGTCCGTGCGCACCGCGAAGGTGCCCGGCTTGCCGTCGGCCCCCCGCGACAGCCACTCCTCCAGGTCGGCGCGCCAGTGCGCGTCCCGGAACGAGATGCCCGTCTCGTCGAGCAGCGTCAGGCGCGAGGCCCGCGAGACCACCAGGTCCACGCTCTCCCCGGCCGCGAGCAGCGCCCGCAGCACCGAGGCGGCGTACGGCGTGCCGGAGGCACCGGACACCCCCACGATCCAAGGCCTACGCTCTGTATGTCCTGCGTTCACGCTGTGAAGCCTATCCATGCCTGCCCCTGCGTCATGCGGCCGGTCAGACGGTCAGCCCGCGCACGAGCAGATCGAGCAGGGCGCAGACGAACAGGGCGATCCCGATGAAGCCGTTGACCTGGAAGAAGGCGCGGTTGAGGCGGGACAGGTCGTGCGGGCGCACGATCGTGTGCTCGTACACGAACGCACCCGCGACGATCAGCAGGCCCAGCCAGAAGAACGCGCCCGCGCCGATGACGACGGCGTACCAGGCCAGCAGCGCCGTGGTCACCGCGTGGCAGCCGCGCGCGCCCCAGATCGCCGCCGGGACGCCGAACCGCGCGGGCACCGACATCACGCCGACCTCCCGGTCGGTCTCCACGTCCTGGCAGGCGTAGATCAGGTCGAAGCCGCCGATCCACACGCCCACCGCGAGGCCCAGGATCACGGCCGTCCACGACCACGCGCCGGTGATCGCGAGCCAGGCGCCGATCGGCCCGATGGCCTGCGCGATACCGAGGATCGCCTGCGGGAAGTTGGTGAACCGCTTGCCGTAGGGGTAGACCACCATCGGCACCACGGCGACCGGCGCGAGCGCCAGGCACAGCGGGTTGAGCAGCGCCGCCGAGCCCAGGAAGACCACGACGGCGACGAGCGCGCCGGTCCACGCGGACTTCACGGAGACGGCGCCGGTGACCAGCTCGCGGTGGGCGGTCCTGGGGTTGCGGGCGTCGATCTCGCGGTCGATGATCCGGTTCACGGCCATGGCGAAGGTGCGCAGGCCGACCATGCAGATGGTCACCAGGAGCAGCCGCCCCCAGTGGATGTTCTCGTCCCACTCGTACATCGCGGTCAGCGCGGCGATGTACGCGAAGGGCAGCGCGAACACCGAGTGCTCGATCATCACGAGCCGCAGGAACGCCTTGGTGCGCCCCGGCTGCGGCAGCGCGGCGGAAGCGGAACTCACAGGCCGTACTCCCTCCAGCGGCGGTCCACTTTCGCCGCCGTGTCCGGGTCGGACTCGACCATGTCGGGCCAGCCGCCGTCGCGCGTGTACCCCTCCTCGGGCCACTTCTTCGTTGCGTCGATGCCCGCCTTGCCGCCCCAGAACTGCTGGTAGGAGGCGTGGTCGAGGTGGTCGACGGGTCCTTCCACGACGGTCAGGTCCCGCCCGTAGTCGGTGTTGCCGAGCGCGCGCCAGGCGACCTCGTGCAGGTCGTGCACGTCGCAGTCGGAGTCGACCACGACGATCAGCTTGGTCAGGGACATCATGTGCGCGCCCCAGATGGCGTGCATGACCTTCTGCGCGTGCTTGGGGTACTTCTTGTCGATCGAGACGATCGCGCAGTTGTGGAAGCCGCCCGCCTCGGGCAGGTGGTAGTCCACGATGTCCGGCACGATGATCTTCAGCAGCGGCAGGAAGAACCGCTCGGTGGCCCGGCCGAGGGGCCCGTCCTCCGTCGGCGGGCGCCCGACCACGATGGACTGGAGCAGCGGCCTCCTGCGCATGGTCACGCAGTCGATGGTCAGCGCGGGGAACGGCTCCTGCGGCGTGTAGAACCCGGTGTGGTCCCCGAACGGCCCCTCGGGCAGCATCTCGCCCGGCTCCAGCCAGCCCTCCAGGACCACCTCGGCCTGCGCGGGCACCTGGAGCGGCACCGTCTTGCAGTCGACCATCTCGATCCGCTTGCCCTGGAGGAAGCCCGCGAACAGGTACTCGTCGATGTCGCCGGGCAGCGGCGCGGTCGAGGCGTACGTCACGGCGGGCGGGCAGCCGAAGGCGATGGCCACGGGCAGCTTCTCGCCCCTGCGGGCCGCGACCTGGTAGTGGTTGCGGCTGTCCTTGTGGATCTGCCAGTGCATGCCGATGGTGCGCTTGTCGTGGCGCTGGAGCCGGTAGAGCCCGAGGTTGCGCACCCCGCTCTCGGGGTCCTTGGTGTGCGTGAGCCCCAGGTTGAAGAAGGACCCGCCGTCCTTGGGCCAGGTGAACAGGGCCGGGAGCCGCTCCAGGTCCACGTCCTCGCCCCGGAGCACGACCTCCTGCACCGGCGCTTCCTTGACCTTCCTCGGCGGTACGTGCGCCATCGCGCCGAGCTTGCCGAAGGCCTCGCGGACGCCGACGAACCCGTGCGGCAGCTCCGGCTTCAGCAGCCCGCCGATCTTCTCGCCGATGTCGCCGTACGACTTCAGGCCGAGGGCCTTCAGCAGGCGCCGGTCGGTGCCGAACACGTTCATCGCGAGGGGCAGGTCGCTGCCCTTGACGTTCTCGAAGAGGAGCGCCGGGCCGCCGGACTTCTGCACGCGGTCGACGATCTCGCCGACCTCCAGATACGGGTCGACCTCGGCCTTGATTCGCTTGAGATCGCCCTCGCGCTCCAGTGCCCTCAGCAGAGAGCGGAGATCGTCATAAGCCATGCGGTCAAGTATCGGTCACCGGCTACCCTGGCCCCGTCACCGGGTGCGCCCGGCGCCCGCGCTCCACTCTCTGGGGGATCTTCACCGCATGCTCAGGTATCTGCCGTTCCTGCTGGTCCTGGCCGTGTGGATCTATGCCTTCATCGACGTCCTGAACACGCCGGAGAAGGAGGTCCGCCACCTGCCCAAGGTGGTGTGGGTCATCATCGTGCTCCTCTTCGGCGAGGTGCTGCTCGGGCCGATCGCGTGGTTCGTGACCGGCAAGAAGCGGGCTTCTGGCGGGGGCGCCCCGCGCCGGTCCGGGGGGTGGGTCGCCCCCGACGACAACCCCGAGTTCCTCAAGGGGCTCGACGAGGACCGGGACCGGGACAAGTAGACGTCCCTCGCGGGGGCGCCCCAGTCCCGCCGTGGAATCCAGCCCGTCCGGCGTTTGAGGACGAGGCGCGGAGCGCCGATCAAGGCGGGGGCCCGGGGGCGGCAGCCCCCGGTTCGGGAAGGGGCGGGTCTGGGGCGTCCCACGCGGGCACGATGGACCGGCGGCCGCTGGCGCGCGGGCCGCCCGGCCCCCGGTCAGTCCCCGCGCAGCACCAGGGCGAGCAGCCCGGGAAAGCGGGCGTCGAACTCCTCGCGCCGCAGCCGGTTCACCCTGCGCGGCCCCTCGTCGCGCTGCTCGACGAGCCCGGCCGCGCGCAGCACCGCGAAGTGGTGGCTCAGCGCCGCCTTGCCCACCGGCACGTCGAAGCTGCCGCAGGCCCGCGACCAGTCCGCCGAGCCCGCCAGCTCCCGCACCAGGCGCAGCCGCACCGGGTCGGCGAGCGCCGCGAGCGCCTCCTGCACGCCGACGTCCTCAAGCCGCGCGTGCACCGGCGCCGCGCGATGGCTGGTGCGTCCGGCCATGTGACCGCCTCCCCGCTTGCCCACTTGCCCACTTGCCCACTTGCAGAGTGTTCGATGAGAACCATACAGTCCCGAGTGTTCAATGCGGATCGAACACCCGGAGGCTCCCCATGCGCACAGTCCAGTTCGCCGAGTTCGGCGGCCCCGAGGTCCTGCGGACCGTCGACGCCGACACCCCGGCGCCCGGCCCCGGCCAGGCCGCGATCGACGTGGCGTACACCGGCGTGAACTTCGCCGACCTCAAGGCCCGCGCCGAGGGCTACCGGGTGCCGGGCCTGCCGTTCGTGCCGGGCCTTGAGGTGTCGGGCCGGGTCCGGGCGCTCGGCGCGGGCGTGACCGGCCTCGCCGTCGGCCAGGAGGTCACCGCGCTCACGGCGGGCGGCGCCTACGCCGAGGTGGCCGTCGCGGACGCCGCGACCGTCTTCCCCGTACCGGCGGGCATCGGCCTGCGGACCGCCGCCACCCTCCCCACCGTCCTGCCCACCGCGCACGCCCTCCTGCACGAGGTCGGCCGCCTGCGCGCGGGCGAGACCGTCCTGGTGCAGGGCGCGGCGGGCGGCGTCGGCACCGTCCTCGGCCAGCTGGCGAAGGCGGCCGGGGCGCGGGCGCTCGGGGTGGTGTCGAGCCCGGCGAAGGCCCGGTACGCGCGCCAGTACGGGTACGACGAGGTGTTCGTCGGCGACTTCGCGGCGGGCGCCCGCGCGGCCACCGGCGGCCGGGGCGTCGACCTCGCGCTCGACCCGGTCGGCGGCGAGACCTTCCGCGCGAGCCTCGACGCGCTGGCCACCTTCGGCCGCCTGGTCTCCTACGGCAACGCGAGCGCGGCCGAGCCGTGGCGGGTCGGCCAGGCCGAGCTGTTCCCCGGCACGCGGTCCGTGGCGGGCTTCTCCATCCTGACGCTGGCCAAGGAGGACCCGGGGGCGCTGCGCGCGCTCGCCGAGCGGGCCTTCCGGCTCGTCGCCGACGGCACGGTCACGCTGCCCGTCACCGCCGAGTTCGCCCTGGAGGAGGCCGCGCGGGCCCACGCGCTGCTGGGCGGCCGGACGACGACGGGCAAGCTGCTGCTGCGCGTCGGCCAGGACTAGGCGTAGGCCGCGCGCAGTTCGCGCCAGCGGTCCAGGTTCCACGTCGACCAGTCCTTGGGCCGCCCGGCCAGGGCGTCCGCGAGGAACTCGAAGTGGTGGTGCCATCCGGCGAGGCAGTCCAGGCGGAAGGAGTCGTCGCCGGTCATCTCGTTGGTGAACCGCAGCGTCGTCCCCGTGTCCCCGACGTGCTCCAGGTGGAACCGGCACCGCCCGTGCAGGTCGATGGTGTACTCGGCGACGATGTCCGGATCCCAGGCGGTGATGTGCCCGGAGTGGACGCCCACCGCCGGGTCGTCCGTGTTGAGCCAGCGCAGCGTGACGGCTCCGCCGAGGCGCGGCTCGAAGACGTCGGCGGCGGCCAGCCACCCCGGCAGTCCCTCCGGGGTGGCGACCGCCGCCCAGACCTCCGCCACCGGGTGCGGAAGCCGCAGCACCCAGTGCAGCGTGTGCGTGTCCCCCTCGGTCCTGCTGGTCCCCTGCGCGATGGTTGTCTCACTCATGGGGCCAGGGTCACGCACACGCCGCCTCAGGTCACGCACCCGCTACGGGCGCTGCCCCGCCTTGTCGACGACCGTCCGCTCCAGGACGGCGGTGTTCGCGGACACCTCGCCCTTGTCGACGTCCGGCTTGCCCTCGGTCTCGACGGTCCGCTCGCCCAGGAACTGCTTGGTCTTCCTGTCGAAGATCAGGTCGGTGCGCTCCCCGTCGTCCTCCCAGGAGACGGCGACCCCGTGCCGCCCCACGGCGTCCACGGCGTCGTCGACCAGCTCGACGCCGGGGATCCTCGTCGCGGCCAGGTACATGGCGGCGGCCTGCTTCGGCGGCATCAGCGACTCGCGCGCCAGGTCGCCGATCAGTACGAAGGGCTTCCCGTTGGTCTGCTCCCCGGCGACCCTGTTCAGCCAGTCGAGCATGTTGACGGGATCGGTGGGCAGCTTCTGGAGGCTGCGGTAGTGGTCGTCGTACTCGCCCACCGCCTCGGGCTTCAGAGGTTCGTACGTCAGGCCCTTCTCCGGCTCGTGCAGCACATCGGTGCCCTTGCCGTCGACGGACAGCCAGATCTCCCGGCCACGGGGGGCCGACAGCTCGGACGACGGGGTACCGGAGCTGTCCTCGGTGTGCTCCCGGTAGCTGATCTTGCTCTTGATGTAGACGAACTGGTCGTCCCGGATCTCCCCCGGCGCGGACGTCCTGGCCGCCGCCGCGATCTCCTCCAGCATCGCCACCGTCTCCTTCGACGGCGGCCCGGCCTCGGCCGAGTCGCCGCCGAAGGGCTGGGCGACGACGAGCCCGGCGGCGACCGCCGCGGCGACCGCGCCCGCGGCCAGGGACGGCCGCAGCCAGCGGCGGCGCCCCTTCGCGGGGGCGGAGGCGGTCTCGCTCTCGTGTTCCCGGATCTCGCTCAACAGATGCTCCTTGAGACGCAGGTGGCGGCCCGGCGGAAGGTCCCGCTCGCGCGGGGCGGGGAAGCCGTCGAGGTCCGTTGCCTCGTCGTGCGACTTCATCGGATGCCCTCCTTGATAGGCCCGACCGCGTTCGTGCGGTCACCTCTTGTCTGTCCGCGCCCTTTGCGGGGTTCCAGTGCTTTCGCGAGTTTTGCCCGTGCCCGGGAGAGCCGGGACCTGACCGTGCCGACCGGGATGCCGAGCGCCGCCGCCGCGCCCTCGTAGCTGTGGCCCGACCACACGCACAGCGCGAGGACCTCGCGTTCGGCGCGGCGCAGCTTCGCCAGGGCGGCACGGACGACGGCGAGCTGCTCCTCGTCGTCCATGCGCCGCGCGACCTCGTCGGCGAAGTCGGCGACGGACTCGTCGCGCGGCAGCCGGGCCATCGCGGCCGCGTGGCGGCGCGCGGCCCGGCGCTGGTTGCGGGTCACGTTGGTGGCGATACCGAGCAGCCACGGCCGCAGCGAGCCGCCGTCCACCTCGACCCTGCCGCGCAGCCGCCACGCCTCCAGGAAGGTGAGCGACACGATGTCCTCGGCGGTCGGCCAGTCCCCCGTCAGGCGGTAGGCGTGGTTGTAGACGGCACGGGCGTAGGCGTCGAAGAGCTCACCGAAGGCGTCCGGGTCGGAGCCCCTGATCCGGACGCGCAACCGCCGCCACTGTGCCGCTGGTTCCCCCTGATTCGTCTCCACGCCCTGTTGTCTGTCCGTACGACGAAGGCCGGTTCCCGAGCAGTGTCTCGGAGAACCGGCCTTCGCGGGGCGCGCCCGGGTCAGACCCCGGCGTAGGAGTGCTTGCCGCTGACGAAGATGTTCACGCCGTAGTAGTTGAACAGCCAGCAGCCGAAGGCGATCAGCGCCAGGTAGGCGGCCTTGCGGCCCTTCCAGCCCGCCGTCGCGCGCGCGTGCAGGTAGCAGGCGTAGGCGACCCAGGTGATGAAGGACCAGACCTCCTTGGGGTCCCAGCCCCAGTAGCGGCCCCAGGCGTCACCCGCCCAGATCGCGCCCGCGATGATCGTGAACGTCCACAGCGGGAAGATCGCCGCGTTCATGCGGTACGTGAACTTGTCCAGCGAGGCCGACGCGGGCAGCCGCTCCATCACGGACGTCGCGAACCGGCCCGGCGTGCCGCCGCGCTGGAGCTTCGCCTCGTACGAGTCCTTGAAGAGGTACGCCGCCGTGGAGACCGCACCGACGTAGAACGCGGCGCCGCAGAAGATCGCCGTCGAGACGTGAATCCACAGCCAGTACGAGTGCAGGGCGGGAACCAACTGGTCGCTGTCGGTGTACAAGACGGTGACGGCGAGACCGAGGTCGAGGAGGACCGTGGTGATCAGCGGGAGACCGATCCAGCGCACGTTCTTCTTGAGCGCGAGCAGCCCCAGGAAGACACCGACGGCGACGGTGGAGAAGGTGATGTTGAACTCGTACATGTTGCCCCACGGCGCGCGCTCCACGGACAGCGCACGGGTGAGGACACCACCGGCCTCGACGAGGAAGCCGAGGAAGATCATGGAGATGGCGATACGGCCGTAGAGGTCGCCCTGCTCGTCACCGGCGGCGGCACCCGGGCCGTCCGGCACGTCGCGGCTGCCCGCCGCGGCGCGGGTGACGACCTTGGGGGCACCGGTCTTCGCGGCGGTCTTCGCGGCGGCCTTGGGGCGCTCCAGGGTGGCCGTGCCGCCCTGGGACCGCACGGTGACGGCGGGCGCCTTGGCGCCGTCGGGCTCGGCCGCCTCGGCGGCCCTGTCCGCGGTGAGCGCGGCGGCCGTGCGGGCGACCTTGCTGCGGCTGCCGAACAGCCACTCCGCCATCAGCGCGAAGAAGCCGAGGAGGTAGACGGCCATCGCGGAGTAGATCAGCACATTGCTGATCTGCGCGAGGTTCTCGTTGGTCGCGGCGGCCAGGGTGGTGGCGTTCACTTCTCAGCCCCTTCGGCAGGAACGACATCGGGGGTGGGGTCGGGGTCATCGGCAGCGGGGGCGTCGCCCTCGCCCTGGCCCTGGTGCTTGTCCTTGGGGGCCTTGGGGGCCTTGGGGGCCTTGGGGGCCTTGGGCCCCTTGGGGTCCACGGGGTCCGCAGGGTTCGCGGGGTCCACTGCGGGCTCCGAGGGCTTGGCCTGGGCGGGCTCGGCGGTCTGCGCGGCCTCGGCGGGCTCAGGCCCGCCCTCGTCGTCCGCCTCCGGCGAGGAACCCGCGGACGGCGCCCGCTCGTGCAGCTCCGCCGCGAACGCCGCCAGCTCCTCCGCCACCTTGGCGGACTCGCTGCGGCCGAGGCCCGCCATCTCCACGACCGTGGTGCCGTCGGCGCCCGGCACCGCCCGCACCCACACACGACGGCGCTGGATGAACAGCGAACCGGCGAGGCCCGCGATCGCGGCGATCGCACCGCCCAGCGCCCAGCCGCTGCCCGGCTCCTGGGAGATCTGGAAGGTCGCCCACTGCTTGAGCTCCTTCTCGAAGGTGATCGACCCGGCGCCGTTCGGCAGCTTCATGGTCTCGCCGACCTTGAGCCGGTCCCGCAGGACACCGTCGCCCTTGGCGTTCTTGAACTGCTTCAGCTTCCGGGTGTCCAGCTGGTACACGTTCTGCGGGACACCGGAGTCCACGCCGAGGCTGCCGTGGTACGCGGTCAGCGCGAGCCTTGGATTGATGGGCGCGGGGAACTGGGAGAACATCGTGCCCTGCCCCTCGCCCGCGAACGTCGGCACGAAGAACGCGTTGAAGCCGAGCTGCTCCTTCTTTCCGTTCTTGTCGCGGTAGCCGTCGAGGACCTTGATGGCGCCGGTGGCGGTGCCCATGGAGTCGATGGGCAGCAGCGGCACGGACGCGCTGTAGACGACCTTGCCGCGCCCGTCGCGCACGGTGACCTTGGGCGCGTACCCGTGGCCGATCAGGTACACCTTGGTGCCGTTGATCTCCAGCGGCTTGTTGACCTCGATGACCTTCTTCTTCTCGGGGCCGTGGGCGCCCTCGCTGTAGGTGACGTGCGCCTTGAAGGTGCGGGCGGTGCCGCGCTGGGGTCCGGAGACCTCGTAACTGCCCTCGAAGGCGTCCAGCTTGAAGCTGAACGGCTCCAGGTCGTCGGTGTCGAAGAGGTTGCCGGACTTGAAGTCGTCGTACTGCGTGAGCGTGTTGGAGAACCCGTCGCCCTCGATGATCAGCTTGCCGCCCTCGGACTTGAACAGCTGCCCGGCGGCGAACGCGATCAGCATCACGATCAGCGCGACATGGAAGACCAGGTTCCCGGCCTCGCGCAGATAGCCCTTCTCCGCGGAGACGGCGCCGCCCACCTCGTGGGAGCGGAAGCGGCGCCGCTTGAGCAGGGCCAGCGCCGCCTCGTTGACCTGCTCGGGTGTGGCGTCGGTGCGCCAGGTGGTGTACGCGGGCAGGCGCGTGAGGCGCTTCGGCGCGGCGGGCGGGCGGCCGCGCAGCTGGCCGACGAACTGCCAGGTGCGCGGCACGATGCAGCCGATGAGGGAGACGAACAGCAGGATGTAGATCGCGGAGAACCACACCGAGCTGTAGACGTGGAACAGGCCGAGCTTCTCGTAGATCGGCGCGAGCGTGGTGTGCGCGTCCTTGAAGTCCTGGACCTTCAGCTCGTCGGTGCCCTGCTGCGGGATCAGCGAGCCGGGGATGGCGCCGAGCGAGAGCAGCAGGAGCAGCAGCAGCGCCACCCGCATGGAGGTGAGCTGCCGCCAGAACCAGCGGATCCAGCCGATGACGCCGAGCGCGGGGCCGCTCGGGGCGGTCTCCTCGCGGGGCGCGGTGGTCAGCTGGTCGCCCGCGGCCCCGAGGTCGTCCCGGGTCTCCGGGTCGGCACTGGTCGTGGTCTTGCTCATGTGTTCAGATCCCAACCGAGTAGCCGTTGGTCCAGACCTGCATCTGCTGGACCATGCTGTCCCACACGCCGGTGACGAGGAGCAGACCGGTCGCGATCATCATCACTCCGCCGAGGCGCATCACCCACACGTAGTGCTTCTTCACCCAGCTGAAGGCGCCGAGGGCCTTGCGGAACACGACGGCCGTGACGATGAACGGGACGCCAAGGCCCAGACAGTACGCGACGCCGAGGAGCGCGCCGCGCTGCGGGTTGGCGCCCTCGAAGGACAGGGTGTTGACGGCCGCGAGCGTCGGACCGATGCACGGCGTCCAGCCGACGGCGAACAGCGCACCCAGTATCGGGGCTCCGGCGAGCCCGGCGACGGGCTTCTTGTGGAAGCGGAACTCACGCTGGGTGAGCCAGGGCATCAGCCCCATGAAGAAGAAGCCGAGCAGGATCATCACCACGCCGAGCACGTGCGTGATGGTGCTCTGGTGCTCCCTCAGGGTCTGTCCGAGCGCGCCGAAGAAGATCCCGGCGGGTACGAAGACCGCGGTGAACCCGAGCACGAAGAGCCCGGCCCCCGCGACCATCCGGCCCCGCTTGGCCTCCTCCAGGTCCTGCCCGGTGACCCCGGTGACGTAGGAGAGATAGCCGGGGACGAGCGGCAGCACGCAGGGCGAGAAGAAGGAGATGAGGCCGCCCAGCATCGCGACGGGGATCGCGAGCAGCAGCGCTCCGTTCAGGACGGTCTGGTTCTCGTACGCGGCGAGGACGGTGTCGGCGGACACGTCACTTCTCCGCGATCAAGGGGTCGATCATCTTGCGCAGCTTCTCCTCGCTGAGGGGCTGCTGCGAGCGGGCGGCGATCTTCCCCTCCCTGTCGATGACGAGGGTGGAGGGGATGAAGTTCGGGTTGAGCGTGCCGCGCGGGAAGCGCAGCATCAGCTTGCCCATCGGGTCGTACAGGCTCGGGTACGGCACGCCCTTGTCCTTCTCGAAGGCGATCGCCGGGCCCTTCTCGGGGTCGCGGGCGTTGATGCCGAGGAACTCCACGCCCTTGGGCTTGGTGTCCTTGGCCACCTTCGCGAAGCTCGGGGCCTCGGCGCGGCACGGCGGGCACCAGGAGCCCCAGACGTTCACGACGACGACCTTGTCCTTGAAGTCGGCGAGGGCGAGCTTGTCGCCGTCCAGGGTCTCGCCGTCGAGCTTCGGGGCGTCGTGCCGGTCGCCCTTCTTGACGGTGGCGATGCCGTCGGAGCCGGTGACGAAGTTGGTCTTGCCGGAGCCCCCGGAGGTGCCGCCCGAGCCGCACGCCGTCAGGGTGAGCGCGGCGGCCGCGGCGCCAGCGGCCAGCAGGGGCAGGCGGCTGCGGCGGCTTCGGGCACTGCGGTTCTGGCTGCGGGGGGCGCGGCAGGCGGCACTCATGTGAAAAGTTTCGCATGCCCGTTCCAGGGATCTTCGACACCCCCCGCAGTTGCGGAAAGCCCCATTTCAGACAGGGTTTCCGGCCGCTTTTCGGACGGCTCAGGCGGCGCTGCCCGTGCCGTTCCCGCTCTTCTCGGCGTCCTTGCGGCTGCCGGAGGCGGCGCCCGCCAGATAGCTCTTCCAGCCGCCCGCGGGCTGCTGGCCCACCTCAAGGCCCTGGAGCTTGGCGAGGATCTCCGGCTTCTGCACGTCGAGCCAGTCCACGAACTGGCGGAAGGAGACGAGCCGGACGTCCTTCTTGCCCGCCATGTGCTTCAGGGCCTCCTCGACGGCGTCCATGTAGATGCCGCCGTTCCACTCCTCGAAGTGGTTGCCGATGAAGAACGGGGCGCGGTTGGACTCGTAGGCGCGCTTGAAGCCGTTGAGGTAGGCCTGGGTGGCCTGCTTGCGCCAGCCCGGGTAGTTGTGGGCGGGGGCCTTCGTGGAGTTCTTCGACTGGTTGGCGAGGATGTTGTAGTCCATCGACAGGACCTCGAAGGAGTGCCCCGGGAACGGCACCGCCTGGAGCGGCAGGTCCCACACGCCCAGCTTCTTCTGCGGCCACTTCTGGCGGCCGCCCGGGGAGGAGGCGTCATAGCGCCAGCCGAGCTTCTTGGCGGTCGGCAGCAGATTGTCCTGGCCGAGCAGGCAGGGGGTGCGGCCGCCGACGAGTTCCTTGTCGTAGTCGAAGGGCAGCGGCGGCAGGTCCTTGAAGCCGGTGTGCGTGCGCCACTTCTTCACGAACGACACGGCCTGGTCGATCTCGCTCTGCCACTGCGCGGGCGTCCAGTTGGCGACGGAGCCGCTGCCCGCGCAGAAGTGCCCGTTGAAGTGCGTGCCGATCTCATGGCCCTCCAGCCAGGCCTGGCGCACGTACTTCAGCGTGTCCTTGATGTGGCCGTCGGTGAGATAACCGATGTCGGAGGCGCCGACCGGATTGTTCGGCGGGCGGTAGAGCCGCTTCTTGGATTCGGGCAGCAGATAGAGCCCGGAGAGGAAGAACGTCATGCGGGCGTCGTGTTCCTCGGCGAGCTTCAGAAAGCGCGGGAACAGCCCGTTGCCGACCTCACCGGCGCCGTCCCAGGAGAACACGACGAACTGCGGCGGGGTCTCGCCCGGCTCAAGGGGACGGGGGGCCTCGGGCTGCTTCGGCTGCTTGCCCGTGAACGCCGTGGAACCGTCACCGATCGGCTTCGCCGGGCGCTCCGGCTTGGCGGCGTCGCCACCGCCCGCCTTGTTCCCGTCGGAGCCCTTGTCGCCCTTACCGGAACCGCAGGCGGTGAGGCCGATGGCCGCGGCGGCGCCCATGCCGAGGCCTATCGCGCCCCGGCGGCTGAGGGAACCACGGCTGGTGGCCGGTACTCCGCCGCCTATGTCCGTCCGGCTGTCGTCCTGCATTACTTCCCCATTCGTCGCGCCCTCGGTTGTGCAAAGGACAACCACTTAGAGGGCGCGACGAGGAGGCGGGTTCCGGAGAACCCATATGTTTTTGGGGCCTATGACAAGGAGCGGACATTTTGTGCCATAGGGTGGCGAGGCCATTACCCGCTGCACACAGCGGAAGCACAGCTATCGCTCAGCCGACCAGGGGTATCGCTCAGCCGACACGGGGGCGCGATCACGCGCCGAAAGCCTTGCTCTTTCCCTTGACCGGCTTCGCACCCGCCAGCAAATGCCTCGGTACGAGATCACGCGCCGGTTCCGAATAACCCACTGAAACGATCTTGTCGCCGCGATAGGTGAACGTCGTGAGCGAGGCGAGCGTGCACTGCCGCTTGCGCGGGTCGTGCCACAGGCGCCGCTTCTCCACGAAGCTGCGCACGATCCAGATCGGCAGCTGGTGGCTGACGCACACCGCCTCGTGCCCGCGCGCCGCGTCCTTCGCCGCGTCGAGCGCGCCCATCATCCGTACGACCTGCTCGATGTACGGCTCGCCCCAGGACGGCCGGAAGGGGTTGACGAGGTGCTTCCAGTTGTCGGGGTTCTTCAGGGCGCCGTCGCCGACACCGAAGGTCTTGCCCTCGAACACGTTCTCCGCCTCGATGAGGCGGGCGTCCGTGGCGAGGTCCAGGCCGTGCGCCTTGGCGATCGGCGTCGCCGTCTCCTGCGCGCGGTCCAGCGGCGAGGCGACGACGTGCGTCACGTCCCGCGAGGACAGGTGCTCGGCGACCCGGTCGGCCATCCGCCGCCCGAGGTCGGAGAGGTGGTAGCCCGGCAGCCGCCCGTAGAGGATGCCCTCCGGGTTGTGCACCTCGCCGTGGCGCATCAGATGGACGACGGTCAGCTCACTGTCGCGGCTCACGTCGCCGTCCCGGCTCGCCCGCTGCTCGCGGCTCACCTCCTGCTCGCGGCTCACGCGGAGACCTCCTCGGCCTCGGCGGCGGCGCGCGCGGCGGCCGGGAGCGCGGCGGCGATCCGCTCGATGGCCCGCTCGTCGTGGGCGGTGGAGACGAACCAGGACTCGAAGGCCGACGGCGGCAGATACACGCCCTGCGCCAGCATCGAGTGGAAGAAGGCGGTGAAGCGGAACGATTCCTGCGCCTTCGCGCCCGCGTAGTCCCGCACCTCGCGGTCGGTGAAGAACACGGAGAACATGTTGGACGCGCTCTGCACCCGGTGGGCCACGCCCTCCTTGGTGAGCGCCTCCGCCACCAGGGCGCGCACCTGCGCGGAGACGGCGTCCACCGTGTCGTACGCCGCGTCGTCGAGCAGGCGCAGCTGGGCGAGCCCGGCGGCCGTCGCCACCGGGTTCCCGGACAGCGTGCCCGCCTGGTAGACGGGGCCCGCGGGCGCCAGGTGACCCATCACGTCGGCGCGCCCGCCGAACGCCGCGGCGGGGAAGCCGCCGCCCATGACCTTGCCGAAGGTCATCAGGTCCGGCACCACGCCGTCGACCCCGAACCACCCGGCCCTGCTGGTGCGGAAGCCCGTCATGACCTCGTCGGAGATGAACAGGGCGCCGTTCTTCGCGCAGGCGTCCTTCAGCCCCTGGTTGAAGCCCGGGGCGGGCGGCACCACGCCCATGTTGCCGGGCGAGGCCTCCGTGATCACGCAGGCGATCTCGCCGGGGTACGTGTGGAAGGCCTCGTGCACGGCCTCGATGTCGTTGTACGGAAGGACGATGGTGTCGCCCGCCTGGGCGCCCGTGACCCCGGGGGTGTCCGGCAGGCCGAAGGTCGCGACGCCCGACCCGGCGGCGGCGAGGAGCGCGTCCACGTGCCCGTGGTAGCACCCGGCGAACTTGATCACCTTGGCGCGCCCGGTGAACCCGCGGGCGAGCCGGATGGCGGACATCGTCGCCTCGGTGCCGCTGGAGACGAGCCGCACCTGCTCGACGGGGGCGACGCGGGCCACGATCTCCTCGGCGAGCGCGACCTCGCCCTCGCCGGGCGTGCCGAACGACGTGCCGCGCGCGACGGCGTCCTGGACGGCCGCGGTGACCTCGGGGTGGGCGTGCCCGAGGATCATGGGCCCCCACGAACACACGAGGTCGACGTACTCGCGGCCGTCGGCGTCCGTCAGGTACGGACCGGTACCGGACACCATGAAACGGGGCGTACCGCCCACGGCGCGGAACGCGCGCACCGGCGAGTTCACACCGCCAGGCGTCACGGCCGAGGCGCGGTCGAAGAGAGTCTGCGAAACTGGGGCGCTATACGGGAAGCTCACATGAACCATGGTGTCAGAGCGTCCGGACATCGTGACCGGGCCTCCTGTGCGACGGCTTTCCGCTCGGTTCCGCTTCCCTTGGGGCGGCTGTGCGGAAATCCTGTGGACTGGTGTTTCACCCCACGTTTCGGCGGGTGACCGTGGGGGAGGTCACTGACACGATGATCGGGTTGCGCGGCACGGCCCGCGCGCCCTAGAAAAGCAGTCGGGTGGAGATATGCAGCGCGGTGGCGGACTGGGCGAGGGGACCGACGGCCTGGGCCCCCGGCGTGCCCGGCGGGGCAAGCACCGGCGAGATGCGGAGGCGAACCCGGCCCCCGGGCAGCGGGTGCCGGACGGGGTGCGGCGAGAGCGCCCGGGAAGCAGGAGTGGCGGGGTGGGGGTGACCTACAAGTACTTCGGAGCCCCGGACGGCGCGACGGCGGCCCGCGTTCCGATCTCCATGCGCCCCGAGGAGCTGGGCGGTGACGAGCTGGGCATGGGCGGCATGTTCACCAAGATCAAGCCGGAGACGATGGCCGCGATGGTCCTCACCGGCATCGAGGGCATACCCCTGCACAAGGTCCCGCCCCTCGAACTGGTCGTCCTCCACCCCGACTACGCGGTCGTGAAGCTCCCCATGACGGTCGTCGACCCGCTGCGCGGCATCGGCGAGGAGTCCGTCGGCGCCGCCGCCTTCATCTGGTCCACCGTCCCCGACCGCGGCGGCCCCCGCGACGCCTTCAACGTCTACCAACTCCTGCACGAGTGGCAGGACTTCAGCCACCGGCTGCACGACGCCGGACACCAGGCGTACTGCCTGGTGTGGCCGTGACCCCAGCCGCGTCCCCATCCGTGGCCCCAGCCGCGTCCCCAGCCGCGTCCCCATCCGTGTCCGAGCCAGCCTGGCCCAGGCCCGCCTAGCCCCGGCCCGCCCGGCCCAGGCCCGCCCCCTCCCAGAGCGGGTCGCGGCCCGTCTCCGCCAGCAGCCTGTCCAGCACGGGCGCGTCCGCGGCGACCGGTACGGGAGCGCCGAAGACCCCCCGCGACCGGGCCATCGGCGCCAGCTCGGCGACGGTGGCGCGCAGCGCCTCCACCACCGGCAGCAGCCCGGCGTCCACCGGGTACTCCTGGCCGGTGGCGCGCGCCAGGTCCCAGGCGTGCACCGTCAGGTCGAGCAGCGCCATGCCGCCCACCGTCGCCGCCGGAAGGCCCATCGCGCCCGCCGTGCCCTCGTCGGCGCCGGGCGCGGACCAGGCGGCGACCAGCGCGTCCGTCTCCTTCGCGAACCGCTCCCGCCAGCCGGGGTCCTCGGCCACCCGGTCCGGGGTCGAGGAGAAGTCGGCGTCCCCCTTGGCGGCGAGCGACCGGAACTGCTCCACCACCTGGAAGAGATGGTTCAGCAGGTCCCTGACGTCGTACTCCGCGCACGGAGTGGGGGCCGCCAGCCGCTCGTCACCGATGCCCCGCACCACCGGGACCGCACGGGCCGCGGCCAGCGCGAGGAGGTCCCCGATCCGCTGCCGCCCGCCCGCACCTCGCGCCGTCGTCTCCGGCGCCGCCGCTTCCGTTTCCGTCGTATCGCGTGTGTCCATGTCACGACCGTACGAAGATCGACCGCGCCGCGGCTTGAAGAAACGCGACAGCGGGTGCGCCGTCGCAAACCCGGGCATCGCCTACGATCCCGCCATGCCGGACGCCAGCCCCCGCCGCGACACCCGCGGCATCGTCGACGCCTCCGGCCTGATGCGGCACGTCCGCTTCCGGCGGCACGCGCCCGCCGGGCCGCTGCGGCCCTATCTGGAGCACTACTGGCTGATCGACTGGGACCTGCCCGAGCCCTACGTCTCCCACGTCGTGCCGCACCCGTCGGTCAACGTCGTCTTCCAACTCCTCGGCGACGCCGAGCCGTTCGCGGAGGTGGCCGGGGTCGGCCTCGGCCTGTTCCGCAAGGAGCTGGCCGGGCGCGGCCGGGTGTGCGGGGTCCAGTTCCGGCCCGGCGGCTTCCGGCCGTTCGCGCCGGGCCTCGTCGTGGCGGAGCTGACCGGGCGGCAGGTGCCGCCGGGCGACGTCTTCGCCGACGTGCCGCCGACCGCGGCGCGGGACGTGACCGGCCCCGACGACGAGCACGCCCGCGTGGCCGCCCTCGACCGGTTCCTGCTGGCCCTCGGCCCCGAACCCGACCCGGCGGCCGACCTCGCCATGCGCCTGGTCGACCGCGTCCGCACCGACCGCTCCGTACGGCGCGTGAGCGACTTCGCGCGCTCCGAGGGCCTGTCGGTGCGGGCCCTGCAACGGCTGTTCTCCACGTATGTCGGCGTCGGCCCCAAGTTCGTGATCCTGCGGTACCGCATCCACGAGGCGCTCGAACGCGCCGAGACGCGGGCGGCGATCGATTGGGCGGGCCTCGCCGCCGACCTCGGCTACGCCGACCAGGCCCACCTCGTACGGGACTTCACCGCGACCGTGGGAGTGCCGCCGACGGCGTACGCGCACCGCTGAGACGACGGCGTTGTCAGACCCTCCGCCTACCGTGAGGACATGGAGCGAACACCCCAGGCGTCCTCCGTGGACCCCGCGCGCCTTGTGGACCCCGCGCGCCTCGTGGACCCCGCGCGCCGCGTGCGCCTCGTGCCCTACGGCGAGGACGACTTCGGCCAGCTGGTCCGGCACAACGCGCCCGAGATGACCGAGCACCTCGGCGGCCCCGAGACCGACGGGAAGCTGCGCGACCGGCACCGCAGATATGTGAACCTCGACGGCCACAACCGCATGTTCAAGATCGTCACGGGCCCCGGGGCGACCGCCGCGGGCCTCATCGGCTGCTGGGAGACCACCCACGGCGGCGAGGACGCCTGGGAGACCGGCTGGGGCGTGCTGCCCGAGTTCCAGGGCCGGGGCCTCGCGGTCGCCGCGGCCAGACTGGTCATCGCCGAGGCGAAGCGCGCGGGCCGCCACCGCGCACTGCACGCGATACCGGACGCGGACAACGCCGCCTCCAACGCCGTGTGCCGCAAGGCGGGCTTCACGCTGCGCGGCACCGGAGACTTCGAGTACCCCAAGGGGCGGTGGCGCACGTGCAACGACTGGGTGGTCGACCTGAGCGCCTGAGCCGGACGTCCGACCCCGCCGGAACCGGCGGGGCCAGCAGGGGTCAGAAGTAGTAGGCGTCTCCCGTGTCCAGGGCCAGCACCACCCGGTGGTCGTTCGCCGGATTGCCGTCCACCGCGCCCCCGCCCCACGCGGTGTCCACGGTCACCGTCACCTCCCGGCCCCCGCCCCTGAGCGGCAGCACCAGCTCCAGGGGCTCCCCCCGGGCGCCCGCGGCCAGCGGCCCCGTACGGCACAGCACGGCCCGCTCCCCGCTGCGCACGCACGCCTGCGGCAGTCGCGCCCCCCGGCCGAGCGGCGCGGACACCCGCACGCGCAGCGTGGCGTCCGCGACGCCCCACGGGCCGTGGTTCTCGGGTGTCAGCACGACGCGGACACGGCCGCCGGACAGCGCGGCACGCCCGTGATAGGCGAGATCGGCCTCCCCCTGGCCGGGGGCACCCGGCACGGGCACGCCCACGGCACCGGGCACGGGCAGACCCGCGGCGCCCGGCACCGGCACACCCACCCCGCCCCGCGCGGGAGCGGCCCCCGCGCCCCCGCTTCCCCACCCCACCACGGCCCCCACGACCCCCACGACCAGCACCCCCACGCCCAGAGCCCTCGTACGGAGCAGCCGCCGCACAGCACCCTTCACCACAACCTCCAACCTCCACCAGAACCCTCAAAGCCTTGGGAATCCTCGGGGCCCTCGGAACCCTGGGGGCCCTCGGAGCCCTCAGAACCTCCGCCTGCGACCGATCACCGAAGTCACCTATGCCACCCCTCGCCCCTGCCGTCCCCCTCCGACCCCGCATGCCACCCTGATGACCATGCTCATCGCCCGCTCCGCCGCCCTGTTCGCCGTCGCCGCGCTGTTCGAGATCGGCGGCGCCTGGCTCGTCTGGCAGGGGGTGCGGGAGCACCGCGGGTGGCTGTGGATCGGCGCGGGCGTCCTCGCCCTCGGCGCGTACGGGTTCGTCGCCACGCTCCAGCCCGACGCCGACTTCGGGCGCATCCTCGCGGCGTACGGCGGGGTCTTCGTCGCGGGCTCGCTCGCCTGGGGCGCGGTCGCCGACGGCTACCGGCCCGACCGGTGGGACGTGACCGGCGCGCTGGTCTGCCTCGCGGGCATGGCCCTGATCATGTACGCGCCGCGGGGCGACTGAGCCGCCCGGCCTATCCTGACCGAACGGCCGTCCGCACGCATCCGCCCGCCCCGAGGGAGCCCCCATGCCGACCACCGCCGCACCGCACCGCAAGCCCGGCATCGCCGTCGTCACCGGCGCCAGCGGCGGCATCGGCGCCGCGACGGCACGCGGCCTCGCCGAGGCCGGATACCGGGTCGTCCTCACCGCCCGCCGCAAGGACCGTATCGAGGCCCTCGCCGCCGAACTGGCCGAGGCCGGGCACGACGCCACGGCCTACGCCCTGGACGTCACCGACCGCGCGGCCGTCGACTCCTTCGCCACGGCCTTCCAGAAGATCGCCGTCCTGGTCAACAACGCGGGCGGCGCGCTCGGCGCCGACCCCGTCGCCACCGGCGACCCCGCGGACTGGCGCCAGATGTACGAGACCAACGTCATCGGCACCCTGAACGTCACCCAGGCCCTGCTCCCCGCCCTCACCGCCAGCGGCGACGGCACGGTGGTCGTCATCTCCTCCACCGCGGGCCACGCCACCTACGAGGGCGGCGCGGGCTACGTCGCCGCCAAGCACGGGGCGCATGTCCTCGCCGAGACCCTCCGCCTGGAGATCGTCGGCACGCCCGTACGCGTCATCGAGATCGCCCCCGGCATGGTGCGGACGGAGGGCTTCGCCCTGACCCGCTTCGGCGGCGACGCGGAGAAGGCCGCCCAGGTCTACGCGGGCGTGGCCGAGCCGCTCACCGCCGAGGACGTCGCCGACACGGTCACCTGGGCGGTCACCCGCCCGCCGCACGTGAACGTCGACCTCCTGGTCGTCCGCCCCCGCGCCCAGGCCTCCAACACCAAGGTCCACCGGGAACTGTGATGACCCTGGCCTCCGACGACCCCGGCACCCCGGCGGGCTCCCCGACTCCCCGGACCCCCTGTCCCGCCTCACCCACGAACAGGAGTCCCGCCGCCTGGCCCAGGAGAAGAAGAACGAACGCCTGGTCTGGTGGTACCTGGCCTACTTCCTCTTCGGCATCCACCTCGTGGCCTTCATCATGATCTACGCGGTCTCCCACGCGAAGTAGGCACCGCACCCCGAGCGCCCCACCTTCGAACGCGTTCACCTATCCAGGTGAACGCGTTCTATCGCCATTCCTGCGTGACATCCGGCCTGCCTAGGCTCAATCCGACACATCACACAGACGGCCCCCGGCCGGGCCAGCGCACCCGATCGACGAACTTCGCCAAGACCCACACCTCGGCGATGTGGTCGATGTGCTCCCTGGAGGCCAGAACCCGGATCAACGCACTCGGCCTGCCCTATGGCCGCAAGTCCAAGGACATCTCACCACCACAGGTCGCCCTCCGCGCACGTGACTACCTCCGGGGCATCGTCGACGCCGACGGCTCCGTCGGGTACACGAGCCAAGGCTTTCCGTTCGTCTCGCTGACGACGGCGAGCACCGCGATCGCCACGTTCTTCCGCGACCACGCGCGCGACCTCACCGGCGCCGAGCGAGCCATCAAACGCAACGCGCGGGACGACATCTACAACGTCCTCTACACGAAGGAAGCCGCACAGGCGCTGGCAGCCGACCTCTACTACCCGGACTGCCTCTCGCTGCAACGCAGGCAGGTCAAGACAGAGGCGCTCGCCGCATGGACTCGGCCCGCCGGTATGAGGGTGGCTCCCGCACGCCGACGCTGGACGCCCGAGGAAGACCAGGCACTCCTGCGGGCCGGAAGCAGCGCGGCCGCGGCCGACCTGCTCGGACGCAGCGAGATGAGCTGCTCCATGCGCCTGTGGCGACTGCGCAACGGGCAGGTGCCGACACCAACCGAACAGTGACGCACTGCATACCGGGGCCCGGGCTGAGGCCAGCCCGGGCGCCGCGCGCTGTCAACCCTTCACGCACACCACCTGCTTGAGCTTCGCCACGACCTCGACGAGGTCACGCTGGTTCTCCATCACCTGCTCGATCGGCTTGTAAGCGGCCGGAATCTCATCCACGACACCCGAGTCCTTGCGGCACTCCACGCCCCGGGTCTGCTCCTCCAAGTCGCGCGCGGTGAACCGCTTCTTCGCCGCGTTCCGGCTCATGCGCCGACCGGCACCGTGCGAGGCCGAGTTGAACGCCTTCTCGTTCCCGAGGCCCTTCACGATGTACGTCGCCGTCCCCATGGAACCCGGGATGATCCCGAGGTCACCGGAGTTCGCCCGGATGGCGCCCTTGCGGGTGACCAGCAGGTCCATGCCGTCGTACCGCTCCTCCGCCACGTAGTTGTGGTGGCAGGAGATCTCCGGCTCGAACGTCGGCCTGGCCTTCTTGAACTCCTTGCGGATCACGTCCTTCAGGAGCGCCATCATGATCGAGCGGTTGTACTTCGCGTACTCCTGCGCCCAGTAGAGGTCGTTGCGGTACGCCGCCATCTGCGGGGTGTCCGAGACGAAGACCGCCAGGTCGCGGTCCACCAGACCCTGGTTGTGCGGGAGCTTCTGGGCGACGCCGATGTGGTGCTCGGCGAGTTCCTTGCCGATGTTGCGGGACCCGGAGTGCAGCGTGAGCCAGACCGAACCATCCGATGACACGGACACCTCACAGTGATGATTCCCCGCGCCGAGTGTCCCCATTTGCACCATTGCCCGCTCCCGACGGAACTTCACCGCCTCCGCAACCCCGTCGAACCGCCCCCAGAACCCCTCCCACCCCGCCGTGGCGAAGCCGTGGAAGCGCCCCGGGTCAACCGGGGAGTCATGCATCCCCCGCCCGACCGGAATCGCCTGCTCGATCTTGGAGCGCAGTCGGGACAGGTCACCGGGGAGGTCGTTCGCCGTGAGGGACGTGCGGACCGCGGACATGCCGCAGCCGATGTCGACGCCGACCGCCGCCGGGCACACCGCGTCCTTCATGGCGATCACGGAGCCAACCGTCGCGCCCTTGCCGTAGTGCACGTCCGGCATGACGGCCAGGCCCTTGATCCACGGCAGCGTGGCCACGTTGCGCAGCTGCTGCATCGCGGCGTCCTCTACCGTCGACGGGTCCGTCCACATCCGGATCGGCACGTTCGCGCCGGGAACCTCGGTGTACGACATAACGTCCTCATTCCCCCGAAACAAAAACAAAAGTACGGAAGCGCAAATGCCGGTGCCAAGGTCGACGAATGGGAAAACGGACCGGCATCCACGGCAGCGCGTGCGATACACATTGTGTCCACCGGCCGCCCGGCGGCTGCAACCCAATAACCAGGCAGGACGGACCGCCCGGAGCGGGCGGCCCCGCCCGCCCACGTCGAGAGGAGCCAGTACGGTGCAGCGGAAGGTCTACGTACCGGGCACCGCCGCACTCCTCGCGGCGCTGCTCGCAGGCTGCACCGGCGGCTCGGGAGCCGAGGGCGGGGAGGACGGCAAGTCCGGTGACGCGGGGGGCTCGACGCAGGCCGCCGAGCCGGGCAAGTACCGCACCCTGCCGGAGCCCTGCGGCACCGTCGACCGGTCCACGCTGGACTCGATGCTCCCCGGCCTTGAGGACATCGAGGACGCCCAGCAGCGCGAGAAGGCGTACGCGGGTTCCGCGACGGTGACGTACGACACCGACCGGCGCGTGGGCTGCCGCTGGAAGGTCGAGTCGACGGACGCCACCCACCGGCTGCGCATCGACTTCGAGCGCGTGGTGTCGTACGACGGGGCGGTCAGCGACGACACCCGGGCGCAGGAGGTGTACCGCAAGAAGCTGCGCGAGGCGGACATCCCCGAACCGGAGGAGACGGAAGAACCGGAGGAGTCGGAGGAGACGGAGGAGACGGGAGAGCCGGAAGAGCCAGCGGAGTCGGGGTCCCCCAAGGCGGGCGACAAGGACGACAAGGGCAGGGACGGCAAGGGCAAGGGCGGCTCGTCCTCCCCCTCCGCGTCCCGCCCCGGCGCCCCCGAGCCGCACGGCGGCCCCTCCGCGCACGCCAAGGGCGCCAAGGGCGCCAAGGCGGGCGACGGCGCCGCGGCCGACGCCGAACCCGACCCGAAGGAGTCGGGCGACCCGGACGAGGGCACCCCCGACGGCGACGACACCACCGGCGACGACACCACCGGCAGCGAAGCCACCGGCGCCGCCGAGACCCCCGACGGCTACGAGCCCCGCACCCTGGACGACCTCGGCGACGAGGCCTTCCTCGACGACCTGCTCGCCCCGGCCGCCTCGGCCGCCCGCCAGCGCACCGTGACTGTGGTCTTCCGCACGTCGAACGTGATCGTGACGGTCGAGTACGACGAGCAGCCGGGCCGCCGCACCGAGGTCCCCGACGCCAAGGAAATGCAGGACAACGCGCGCGAACTGGCGGAAAAGCTCGGCGACCGGTTCGACGGCTGAGGGTCCTCGCGGCCCGGGAGCGACTCCCGCGAAGCCGGGTCACCCGCGTCGCCCACCGCGTACGGTGGCCCAACGGACCCATCGGGCCCGGCCCGCCCGGACGCCCCGAGCGAACACGAGTGAAGGAACCATGCACCGACCCGCACAGCGACAGCGTCAGCGACTCACCCGCGTTCTTGTGGGCGCGGCCGCCGTACCGGTGATCCTCTTCGCCTCCGCCTGCAGCAGCGACGACTCCGGCTCCGGCTCGGACGACGCCAAGAAGGACTCGGGCTCCTCGTCCTCGGCGTCACCCTCCAAGGGCACCGGCGGCGAGGCCCCGACGGTGGAGAAGGCCGCGTTCGCCAAGCTTCCCGAGCCCTGCGAGGTGCTCTCGAAGAAGACGCTGGGCGAGCTGGTCCCGGCCACCAAGGACAAGACCGGCAAGACGGGCACGTCGGACGATGTGTCCACGCGGGGCAACTGCACCTGGGAGAGCCTCGACGACAACGGCGTCGACGGCTCCCAGTTCCGCTGGCTGCGCGTCTCCCTGAACCGCTTCGACTCCGACCAGTCCCTCGGCAGCGGCGACAAGCGCGCCCGGGTCAACTTCACCAAGCAGGTCGCGGACGCGCAGGCCGTCAAGGGCGCCAAGTCCGTGAAGACCAAGCCGCTGCAGGGCACGGGCGACCAGGCGACGCTGGTGAGCTACGACGTGACGAAGGACAAGGAGACCTTCAAGCAGCAGACGCTGGTCACGCGCGTGGAGAACGCCGTCGTCACGGTCGACTACAACGGCGCGGGCCTCGCGGGCGACAAGGAGCCGGACGCCGCCGACCTCGCCAAGGCCGCGGAGAAGGCCGCCAAGGAGGCCGCCGCGGCGGTCGTCAAGGCGAACAACGGGGGCGGCGGCGCCACTTCGGACCAGCCGAAGGGCGACGACGGCAAGCCGAAGGACGACGACGGCGCCAAGGCCGAGGGCGACAAGACCGCGGACGGCAAGGCCGACGACAAGTCGGGCCAGGGCGCGGACCTGAAGAACAAGGGCGAGTAGCCGAGCAGCCGAGCGGGCGAGGAGACGGGCGGGGGCCAACCCCCCGCGCTCCGCAGCGATTTCAGGAGTCCGGCCGCCCCCGCGGCCGGACTCCTCGCCGTACCGGCACACGGCCCGCCGCACACATGTGCAACGCTGTCGCTCGCAACGCCCCGCACGGACGCGGGCGGAAACAGGCAGGGAGGGGTTCGCGGGTGGCCGCGATGCAGCTGACACGCACGCACCGGATACTCATCGGTGTCGTCGTCTTCGGTGCGCTCGTCATCGCCGGAATCGGCTTCGCCGGGTCGTACGCGGCCGTGCGCGAACTGGCCGAGAAGAAGGGCTTCGGCGACTTCTCGCTGGTCTTCCCCATCGGCATCGACGCGGGCATCTGCGTGCTGCTGGCGCTCGACCTGCTGCTGACCTGGATCAGGATCCCGTTCCCGCTGCTGCGCCAGACCGCGTGGCTGCTGACCGCGGCGACGATCGCGTTCAACGGCGCGGCGGCCTGGCCGGACCCGCTGGGCGTGGGCATGCACGCGGTCATCCCGATCCTGTTCGTGGTGACCGTCGAGGCGGCGCGGCACGCGGTCGGGCGGATCGCGGACATCACGGCCGACAAGCACATGGAGGGCGTGCGCATGACGCGCTGGCTGCTCTCCCCGGTGCCGACGTTCCTGCTGTGGCGGCGGATGAAGCTGTGGGAGCTGCGCTCCTACGACCAGGTGATCAAGCTGGAGCAGGAACGACTCGTCTACCAGGCCCGCCTGCGCTCCCGCTTCGGCCGCCGCTGGCGCAACAAGGCCCCGGTGGAGTCCCTGATGCCGCTGCGCCTGGCCCGGTACGGCGTGCCGCTGGCCGAGACGGCCCCGGCGGGCCTGGCCGCCGCGGGCATCGAACCGGCGGTGCTGCCGCCGGTACAGGCCGCGCCCCAGCAGCCGGAGCTGACGGCGGCCCCGGAACCGGCGCCCGCCCCGGCGCCCGCCGCCGCCCCGGAGGAGCCCGAGCCCAAGGCCAAGGCCCAGGCGCAGGCGCAGGCCGAGCCGCAGGCCCCGGTGCGGGAGCAGCCGCAGGAGGTGGTCCCCGTCGACCACACCAGCCCCTGGTTCGCGACCCAGCAGGCGCCCCACCCGCAGCAGCAGGGCCAGTCCCCGGTGTCGTACGACCCGGAGGCCCCGTACGACGAGTGGTACGAGGAGCAGCAGGCCCACGAGGCGTACGAACAGCAGCAGGCGTACGAGGCGTACGAGGCCATGGAGCAGCAGCGGGCGTACGCAGAACAGCAGGCACAGCAGACACAGCACGCACAGCAGCCGCAGGAGTACGCGGAGGAGCCCCAGCAGTACGTGGAGCCGCAGGGGCCCGAGTTCCCCGTCCCGGCCGGTCCCGGCCGTACGCGTCCGCTGGCGAACGGGCACCTCGTCCCGGGCCCGCGCGAGGAGCAGGCCCCCGCTCAGGTCCCCGCCCAGGTCCCCACTCCGGCCCCCGAGCCGGAGCCGGTGCCCGAGCCGCTGCCGGAACCGGCGGCGGCCGAGGGTCCGGGGCTGCCGGACGACATGACGCGCGAGGAGGCGTACTTCAACGCGTTCCGGAAGTACGTGAGCGAGATGGGCGACTATCCGAACGCCCGGCAGTTCAGCCTGTACCTGATGGATCTGTACGGGGTGACGGGCCAGGCGGGCGGTCCGCTGACGGAGAGCACGCTGCGCCCGTACCTGCGCGGCTTCCGGGACCGCTACCAGCAGGACCTGGACGCGGAGGAGCACATCGCGTAGCGGCGGGCGGCTAGTGCCGGGCCGCCTTCTTGCCCTTCTCTCCGTAGACGGCGAGGACGAAGCCGAGGACGAGCAGCGCGGCGTATCCGGCGGTGGGGATGTCCCACCACTTCTGGAGGAGTCCCCAGGGGTCGTTGCCGCTGAGGCGTCCGGCGAGGCCGAGCGCGCCCTGGATGCCGACGACCCAGCCGATGACGGCGGTGATTTCCTTCATGCCTCCATGCTGGCGCCGCGCCCCGCGGGATCGTCGTGCGCGGGTCGGAACGGCGGGTAGTCCGAAGGATGCAGGTGGGAAGCAGGTGAGGACGCGGGTGAGGACGCAAGTGAGGCGGGCGCCCCGTGCCGTGGGGTGCCCGCCTCGTGTGCGTGCGGGGCGTCGTCAGGCGCCGAGGAGCTTGCGCACGCGCTCCGCGCCGACGGCGAGCAGCAGCGTGGGCAGGCGCGGCCCGGTCTCGCGGGTCACGAGCAGCCGGTAGAGGAGCGCGAAGAAGGCGCGTTGGGCGACCTTCAGCTCCGGGGTGGGCTTGGCGTCGGGGGTGAGCCCGGCCATGACCTTCGGCACGCCGTAGACGAGCGTGGTGAGGCCGTCGAGGGACCAGTGGGTGTCCAGGCCCTCCAGGAGCAGCCGCAGCGACTCGCGGCCCTCGTCGTCGAGGGAGGACAGCAGTTCGGTGTCCGGCTCGGCGCGCACGATGGTGCGGGCGTCGGCGGGCACGTAGGTGCTGATCCAGTTCTCGGCCTTGTCGAGGCGCGGGCGGACCTCGTCGAGGTCGGCCAGCGGGTTGGCCGGGTCCAGCTCGCTGAGGATGCGCAGGGTCTGGTCCTCGGCCCCGGCGGTGATGTCCGCGACGGACGCCAGCGTGCGGTACGGCATGACGCGCGGGGTGCGCGGCAGCTCACCGGCGGCGGTGCGCACGGCGCGGGAGTGCGCGGCGGCGTCGGCGGGCAGCGCGCTGCCGTCGGCGACCTTGGCCTCCAGCTTGTCCCACTCGTCGTAGAGCCGCTGGATCTCCTGGTCGAAGGCGATCTTGAAGGACTGGTTGGGCTTCCGCCGCGCGTACAGCCAGCGCAGCAGCGGCGCCTCCATGATCTTCAGGGCGTCGGCCGGGGTGGGCACGCCGCCGCGGGAGGACGACATCTTCGCCATCCCCGAGATCCCGACGAAGGCGTACATCGGGCCGATCGGCTGCGCCCCGTCGAAGATCTGCCGCACGATCTGCCCGCCGACGACGAACGACGACCCGGGCGAGGAGTGGTCCACGCCGCTCGGCTCGAAGACCACGCCCTCATAGGCCCAGCGCATGGGCCAGTCGACCTTCCAGACCAGCTTGCCGCGGTTGAACTCGCTCAGCCGCACGGTCTCGCCGAAGCCGCACGCCGTGCAGTCGTACGCCAGCTCGGTGGTGTCGTCGTCGTACGAGGTGACGGTGGTGAGGTCCTTGCCGCACTGGCCGCAGTACGGCTTGTACGGGAAGTATCCGGCGGAGCCGCCGCTGCCGTCGTCCTCGGCGGCGGCGCCGGAGCCCTCGGCGGCCTCCAGCTCGGCCTCGTCGACGGGCTTCTGCTGCTGCTTCTTGGGCTTGCCGGTGGCCTTGTCCTTGGTGCGGTACTGGTCGAGGATCGCGTCGATGTCGGCGCGGTGGCGCATGGCGTGCAGGATCTGCTCGCGGTACGCGCCCGACGTGTACTGCTCGGTCTGGCTGATGCCGTCGAACTCGACGCCCAGCTCGTCGAGCGCGGCGATCATCGCGGCCTTGAAGTGCTCGGCCCAGTTCGGGTACGAGGACCCGGCGGGCGCGGGCACGGACGTCAGGGGCTTGCCGATGTGCTCCGCCCAGGACTCGTCGACGCCGGGGACGCCCGCGGGGACCTTGCGGTAGCGGTCGTAGTCGTCCCAGGAGATCAGGTGCCGGACCTGGTGGCCGCGGCGGCGGATCTCGTCGGCGACGAGGTGCGGGGTCATGACCTCGCGCAGGTTCCCCAGGTGGATGGGGCCGGACGGGGACAGGCCGGAGGCGACCACGACCGGTTTGCCCGGGGCACGACGCTCCGACTCGGCGATGACCTCGTCCGCGTAGCGGGAGACCCAGTCGGTGGTATCGGTGCTCTGAGCCACGATCGGCGCCCTTCTTTTCCTGCCTTGGATGCCGGTACGTACGGGCGTACCGCTGGACTGGCCCATTCTCCCAGGTAGCCTCGAAACCGCGAAAACGTGTTTCTTTCCCCGCCCGCCCGCCCTTGATCGGCCTTCGGCCTCGTCCTCAAACGCCGGACGGGCTTGATGGTGGCGAGGCCGCATATGTCCAGCCCGTCCGGCGTTTGAGGACGAGCCGCGGAGCGGCGATAAACGGGGGTCCTGGGGGCGGAGCCCCCCAGTTTCGGGAAGGGGCGGGTCTGGGGCGCCCCGCGAGGGCCCCACCCGCGGCCGGAAAAACCGTTGGACCCCCCGTGAAATACTGACCGTGTCTATCCACACCCTCAAGGAGAACGGCATCCCTTCCATGGCCTCGGTCCAGTCGCTCACCGCCTCCGTCCACCAGCGCCTCGCGGACGCCCTCACGGCAGCCCTGCCGGAGGCAGCCCCCGCCGACCCGCTGCTGCGACGCAGCGACCGAGCCGACTACCAGGCCAACGGCATCCTCGCCCTGGCCAAGAAGCAGAAGGCCAACCCCCGCGACCTGGCCGCCCAGGTGGTCGCGGCGATCGACGCGCCGGACCTGCTGAAGGACGTCGAGGTCTCCGGCCCCGGCTTCCTGAACATCACGGTGACGGACGAGGCGATCACCAGGACGCTGGCCGCCCGCGCCGCCGACGGCGACCGTCTCGGCGTACCCGTGAAGGCCGAGCCGGGCGTCACGGTCATCGACTACGCCCAGCCGAACGTGGCGAAGGAGATGCACGTCGGCCACCTGCGCTCGGCGGTCATCGGCGACGCCCTGCGCGGCATGATCGACTTCACCGGCGAGAAGACGGTCGGCCGCCACCACATCGGCGACTGGGGCACGCAGTTCGGCATGCTGATCCAGTACCTGATCGAGCACCCGGGCGAGCTGGCCCCGGCCGACGAGGTCGACGGCGAGCAGGCCATGTCGAACCTGAACCGGATCTACAAGGCCTCGCGCGCGGTCTTCGACGCGGACGAGGACTTCAAGGAGCGGGCCCGCAAGCGGGTCGTCGCCCTCCAGTCCGGCGACGAGGAGACCCTGGAGCTGTGGCAGCGGTTCGTGGACGAGTCGAAGGTCTACTTCTCCTCGGTCTTCGAGAAGCTGGACATGGAGATCCGCGACGAGGAGATCGTCGGCGAGTCCGCGTACAACGACATGATGGCCGAGACGGCCCGCATGCTTGAGGAGTCGGGCGTCGCGGTCCGCTCCGAGGGCGCGCTCGTCGTGTTCTTCGACGACATCAAGGGCAAGGACGACAAGCCGGTCCCGCTGATCGTGCAGAAGGCCGACGGCGGCTTCGGCTACGCGGCCTCCGACCTGTCGGCGATCCGCGACCGCGTCTTCGGCCTGGGCGCGACGACGCTGCTGTACGTGGTGGACGTGCGCCAGACGCTGCACTTCCGGATGGTCTTCGAGACGGCCCGGCGCGCGGGCTGGCTGAACGACGACGTCACCGCGCACAACATGGGCTACGGCACGGTCCTCGGCGCGGACGGCAAGCCGTTCAAGACGCGTGAGGGCGAGACCGTGCGGCTTCAGGACCTGCTCGACGAGGCGGTGCAGCGCGCCGCCGAGGTCGTGCGCGAGAAGGCGCGGGACCTCACGGAGGACGAGATCCAGGAGCGGGCCGCGCAGGTCGGCATCGGCGCGGTGAAGTACGCGGACCTGTCCACGTCGCCGAACCGCGACTACAAGTTCGACCTGGACCAGATGGTGTCGCTCAACGGCGACACGTCGGTCTACCTCCAGTACGCGTACGCCCGTATCCAGTCGATCCTGCGCCGGGCGGGCGACGCGAAGCCGGTCGCGCACCCGGAGCTGGAGCTGGCCCCGGCGGAGCGGGCGCTCGGCCTGCACCTGGACGCGTTCGGCGACACGGTCTTCGAGGCCGCCGCGGAGTACGCCCCGCACAAGCTGGCCGCGTACTTGTACCAGCTCGCGTCGCTGTACACGGCGTTCTACGACAAGTGCCCGGTCCTGAAGGCGGACACCCCCGCCCAGGTCGAGAACCGCCTGTTCCTCTGCGACCTGACGGCCCGCACCCTCCACCAGGGCATGGCCCTCCTGGGCATCAGGACCCCCGACCGCCTCTGACGGACGCCTCTGACGCCTCTGGCTGACGCTGACGCCTTGGGACCAGCCGCCCGCCCTGCCGCGGGCGGCTGGTGGGCGACCGCTACCCCAGCCCCAGCCGAAGCCTGCGCAGCCCCTCCGCGATCTCGTCGGGCGTCTGCGTCACGAAGCAGAGGCGCAGGGTCGCCGGGTCGGCGGGCCCGGCGAAGAACGGCGCCCCCGGCACGTACGCCACATCGTGGGCGACGACGGCCCGCAGCCGCTCGGCGGCGTCGTACCCGTCCGGCAGCCGCACCCACAGGAACATCCCGCCCTCGGGCCGGTTCCAGATGGAGCCCTCGGGAAGCGCGCCGGGCAGCCCCGCGAGCATGGCGTCACGCCGCTCCCCGTACGCGGCGGCGACCCGCGCCACGTGCGCGTCCAGGTCGTACCGCTCCAGGTACCACGCGGCGGCGAGCTGGTTGACGGTCGGCGTGTGCAGGTCGGCGGCCTGCTTGGCGATGGCGCAGGCGCGCCGCAGCGCGGCGGGCGCGCGCAGCCAGCCGAGCCGCAGACCCGGCGCCATGACCTTGGAGAAGCTGCCGAGCAGCGCGGTGCGGTCCTCGGCGCCGGGGTGCGCGGCGATCCACGGCACCCGCTCGCCCTCGAAGCGCAGCTCCCCGTACGGGTCGTCCTCGACGAGCCACAGGCCGTGCCGCCCGGCGACCTCGGCGACGGCGGCGCGCCGCTCGGCGGGCATGGTCCGGCCGGTGGGGTTCTGGAACGTGGGCACCGTGTACAGGAGCTTGGGCCGGTGCTCGGTGATGAGCGCGGCCAGGGCGGCGGGGTCGACGCCGTGCTCGTCGCCGGGCACCGCCACGACGCGCGCGCCCGCGAACGCGAACACCTGGAGCGCCGCCAGGTAGCAGGGGTTCTCCACGAGCACGGTGTCGCCGGGCTCGACGAGGGCGGTGGCGAGCAGCGAGAGCGCCTGCTGGGAGCCGGTGGTGACGAGCAGGTCGTCGGCGTCGGTGGCCAGGCCGCGCGCGCTGTACCGGGCGGCTATGGCGGCGCGCAGCGCGGGCTCGCCCTCGGTCGTCGCGTACTGGAGGGCCTGGCCGGGCCGTTCGGCGAGGACGGCCTGGTACGCGGCGGCGACGCCCGCGCTGTCGAAGAACTCGGGCGCGGGCAGGCCGCCCGCGAAGTTGATGACCTCGGGGCGGGCGGTGACCGCGAGGATGTCCCGTACCGGTGAGCCGCCGATGGCGGCGGCGCGCGCGGCGAGCGGCGGCGTGGGGGCATCGGTGGCGGGCCTGGTGGTGACGGTCATCGCGGTTCCCTCTCGGTCCGTGGGCTCCGGGCAGGGTAGGCAGGTGACCGCCGCCCGCGACAGGCTTTTCGCGATGCGGACGGCGGGCCGGGGCGGGCGGCGGGGCCCGTCACCGCTGGGTCGTGCGCGGCTGCCACTTGGTGGCGCCGGGCGGGCGCACATAGGTGGGCCGCCCCTCGGCGGAGCTGGTGCGGAACGGCTTGCCCGCGACGTCGATGGGCAGCGTCCCGGTGCGGCCGCCGCTGGACCACTGGAGGTCGAGGGACCACAGCACGTCGTAGTTCGTGGTGTTGACCTCGATGTAGAAGACCTCGGGGTCGGACTCGCTGACCTTGTAGGGGAAGTTCCGCTGGCCGCCCTTGGGGGTGACGACGGGCTGCGCCGCGTCGAGGTCGACGGCGAAGGACTTCGTGCCGACGGGCCCGCCGCAGCCCTCGCCGGACACATAGCTGTTCCACGCGGGGGGCGCGCTCTTGCGGCGTACGTCGACGTCGAGGCGTTCCAGTACGACGGTGTCCTTGCCGGTGCCCTGGAGGGTGACCTCGATGTAGCCGCCGCCCGCCTGGATGCCGCCCATGGCCTTGACCCAGGTCGGCGCCTCCGCCTCGGAGGGGGGCCGCAGGACGGCGCCGGGCTCGCGGTCGATCAGGAACGTCTGGCTGCACGGGCTCGGGTAGTAGGGGAAGGGCCGGACGTGGGCCGTGACGGGGGGCGTGCCGCTGTCGGGCCGTGCGGCGCCGGACGGGGCGCCCGCGCCCGCGCGTCCGCCGCCCGAGGAGGAAGTGGCGCCCTTGCCGCCGCCCGTCGCCCCGCCGTCCCGCGACCGCTCGCCCTTGCCGCCCTTGCCGTCCTTCTCGGCCTTGCCGGGCTCGTCCTTGGCGGACGGCGTGGCGGACGGGTCCTTCCGCGGGGCGCGCCCGGCACCGGACCCGTCGCCCCGCGCGGAGGGCGCGGCCCCCTCGGCCACCTGCTTGCGCCCGCCGTCCTTCCCGTCGGAGGCCCCCTGAAGGGCGAGGGCGGTACCCCCGAGCGCGAGAACGACCCCGACGGCCCCGACCACGGCGAGCCGCCGCCTGCGGGGGGAGGTGCGGGTGTCGGCTGGGCGGGGGTGGCGGGTGACTTCGGGTACGGGTTCGGGTTCGGGGGGCGTGGGGCTCTCTGGTGTCGGGTGGGACCCGGAGGCCGGGCTGGGCTCTGGGGCCGGGCGGGGCTCGGAGGCGGGGTGGGACCCGGAGGCCGGGCTGGGCCCGGAGGCCGGGCTAGGCGCGGAGGCGGTGTGGGACGCGGAGGCCGGGCTGGGCTCGGAGGCGGGCTTGAAGCCGGACGCCGGGCCGGGCTCGGGGGCCGGGTGGGACGCGGGTGTCCGGCGGGACCCCGAGGCCGGGCTGACGTCAGACGCCGGGCCGGGCTCGGACGCCGGGTGAGGCCCGGGCGCCGGGCGGGGCTCGGACGCCGGGCGGGGCTCGGGCTGACGACCCGGCTCCGGCTCGGCGGCGGCTGCGGCTGCGGCTGCGGCCTCCGGCCGTGACTCCGGCTCGGCGGCGGCCCCGACCTCAGGCTGCGACGGCGACTGCGGCTGCGACGGCGGCTGCGGCCCGCGCTCGGCCCCTGCCGCCGTGGCCTCCGCCGCCGTGGCCGACGCGGCCCCCGCCGCCCCGGCCCCGGTCGCTCCGGTCTCCGCCTTCCGCCCCCGCGTCGCGTCCGCCAGGATCCACCGCCGGTGCAGCTCCACCATCTCGTCCGGCGTGGCCTTGCACAGCCGGGCGAACCGCTCCACCGGGGCGAACTCCGTCGGTACGGCCGTGCCGTTCACATAGCGGTGCAGCGTCGACGTACTCACGTGCAGCCGCTTGGCCAGCACCCCGTAGCTGAGCCCCGACCGCTGCTTGAGCTCCGTCAGCAGCTCGGCGAAGTCTGCCGCGCCCACCGTTCCTCCGTCCCGCCCCGCCATTCCAGGCACCGCACGTTTCCCCAGGTCAGAGCCGTTGTGACCGTTCCAGTGTCCCGTACTCCCCCGGCACGCTGGCCCCCGGGACACAACGGCGTCCATGCTTCAGCCATCCAAGCACGCCGCCCCGGCCCCCTGGCCAGGCGGCTCGCTGCACCCCCGTGCCCCCTCCCATGACATCCCATGTCACCCACCCACGAAGGGACCTTCCATGCGCACCCGCATGTTCGCCGCCGCCGCTGTCGCGCTCGCCGCGCTGTCACTCACGGCGTGCGGCAAGGACGACGGGGTACGGGACGAAGGCGCCTCCAAGCCCACGAAGTCCTCGGCGGCCTCAGGCTCCTCGGAGTCGGCCGGGGCGGCGGGCGGCGCCGCCCAGGGCACCGGCGGTTCCAGCAGCGCCACCGCCACCGGCGGCAAGGGGCAGGGCTCGGCGTCCGGCGGCGGCAAGGACGGGGCCGCCGCCAAGAACCCCGGGGCCGCCAAGGACCCGGGCGCCCCGGCCAACCGCGTGCCCTGCACCGCCGACAACACCTCGGTCACCGCGACCCCGGTCCAGCGCCCGCTGAACCACATGCTGATCACCGTCACGAACACCGGCTCCGCGCTGTGCGACCTGGCGGGCCACCCGGTCCTCAAGTTCGAGGGCGCCCAGTCCGTGCCGCCGGTCGTCGAGGACAGCAAGCCGCAGGCGGTCACCACGCTGAAGCCGGGCGCCAAGGGCTACGCCGCCGCGATCCTGTCGGCGGGCGACGGCAGCGGCGGCGAGGGCCGCACCGCGCGGAGCCTCCAGGTCGGCTTCCAGGGCAGCGACCGCATGGCGGACGCCGCGCTCCCGGCCAAGGGCGTGCACATCGACGACTCGCTGCGCGTCACGTACTGGCTGACCAGCCCGGCCGACGCGCTCAACTGACCACCACCCCGACCGGCCACCCGGCCGGTCCCGAACCCGAACCCGAACCCGAACCCGAACCACCGCACCACCGAACCCACAGAAGGAACAGGACCGACATGCGCCAGAACCGCCGCACCACCGCCGCCCTCCTCACCCTCACCGCCGCGCTCTCCCTGACCGCCCTCGCCGGTACGTCGGCGACGGCCGCGCCCGCCAAGAAGGCCGCCGCACCGGCCGCCTGCACCGCCGCCACCACCAAGGTCACCGTCAAGAAGGTCGACCGCCCGGTCAACCACCTGCTCCTGACGGCCAAGAACACCGGCACGAAGACCTGCGTCGCGTACAACGCCCCGTTCCTGCGCTTCGACCAGGCCCAGTCCGCCACCCGCGTCCTCGACGCGAGCGTCCCGCAGGCCGTCGTCACCCTGAAGCCGGGCCAGTCCGCGTACGCGGCCATCGGCACGTCGTCGCCGGAGGGCACGGGCGGCCACCAGGCCAAGAACCTCGGCGTGCTGTTCTCCAACCGGGCGATGACCGGCGGCGCGGGCTCCACGACGTACCCGAAGCTCCCGGCGGGCGGCGTCTACGTGGACAGCTCGGCCTTCGTCACCTACTGGCAGTCCACGGCGGCCGACGCCCTGAAGTGGTAGCCCGGCCCTGACACCACCCCGTGTGCCCCGACCCGCCGTCGGGGCACACACGTACCCACCTTTCTGTAAGTACTGCACTAAATAGTCGGTACTTGTCCGGCCCACCGTGCGATCGGAGGATCGAGGACAGCACCCCACCCCACAGCCCCTCCGAAGGAGCTCCCGTGTCCGCGAAGTCCTCCGTATCCGTCCTCAGCCTCGGCAACATGGGCACCGCCCTGGCCGCCGCGCTCGTCCGGGCGGGCCACGCGACCACGGTCTGGAACCGCACGGCCGCGAAGACGGGCCCCCTGGTGGCCCAGGGCGCGACCCCGGCGGAGACGGCCGCCGACGCTGTCACCGCCAGCCCCCTGGTGATCGCCTGCCTCACGCACAACGACACCGTCCGCGCCCTCTTCGAGCCGCTCGCCGCCGAGCTGCGCGGCCGCACCCTGGTGAACACCACCAACGGCACCCCCGCGCAGGCGCGCGAGCTGGCGGCGTGGGCGGCGAAGCACGACATCCGTTACGTCGACGCCGGGATCATGGCGATCCCCCCGATGATCGCGACGCCGGGCGCGTACGTCCTCTACAGCGGCGACCGGGCGGCGTACGAGACGCACCGCGAGACCCTGGCCGCGCTGGCGGACACCAAGTGGGTCGGCGAGAACGCGGGGCTCGCGGCGCTGTGGGACCTGTCGCTGCTCACCGGCATGTACGGGATGGTCATGGGCGTGGCGCAGGCGTTCGCGATGACCGGGGCGGCGGGCGTGCCGCCGAAGGAGTTCGCGCCGCTGCTGTCCGAGTGGATCATCGCGATGGTCCACGGCAACGTCCCCGGCACGGCGGCGGCCCTGGAGTCCGGTCGGCACCTGACGGACGTGTCCAGCCTGGAGGTGAACCAGGCGGCGTTCCCGAACCTGCTCGCGGCGTTCGCGGACGCGGGCGTCAGCGACGAGCTGTTCGCGGGCGTGCAGCCGCTCCTGGACCGGGCGGTGGCCGAGGGGCACGGGGCCGACGGCCTGTCCCGGCTGGCCGAACTCCTGCGGCGGGACTAGCCGTTCAGGGGACGAGCACGACCTTGCCGGTGGTCTCCCTGCGCTCCAGGGCGGCGTGGACCTCGGCGGCGTGGGCGAGCGGGAAGGACTGGACGGCCGGGACGAGGTCGCCGCGCGCGGCGGCGTCCAGGGCGCGGCGCTCGTGGCCGGGCCGGTCGCCGGGCCGCGCGAGCAGCTCCTCCAGGGCGTTGACGTAGGCGACCCGGTCCGTGTCGGGCCGGAACTCGACCTGGGACGCGGAGCCGATGGACACGAACCGCCCGCCGTCCCGGACCAGCGCGCAGGCGCGGGCCGCCGGGTCACCGCCGACGCCGTCGATGACGGCGCTCAACGGCCGCTCGGCGCCGAGGAGTTCGCGCACGGCCCCGTCCCAGCCGCCCCTCCGGTAGTCGACGGCGTCGGCGCCGAGCCCCCGTACGTCGGCGACCTTGGCGGGACCGCCCGCCGCCCCCACCACGGTGGCCCCCACGGCGAGCGCGTGCTGGACGACGAGCCGCCCGACACCCCCGGCGGCGGAGGTCACCAGCACCACGTCGTCAGCGGTGAGGCGGGCGAGGTCGAGCAGGGCGACCGTGGTGGCGCCGGTGACGACCATGGCGACGGCGTCCTGGAACCCGAGCCCCTCGGGCAGGGGGTGGACGTGGCCGACGTCGGCGACGGCCAGCTCGGCGTAGCCGCCGGGCGTGCCGAAGGCGGTCACCACGGACCGCCCGAGCCAGGCGCCGTCGGTGCCGGGGCCCACCGCGTCGACGACCCCGGCGACCTCGCCGCCGAAGACGGCGGGCAGTTCGGGCAGCGGCGGCGCCAGCTCACTGGCGGCGCCCGCCCGCATCACGGTCTCGATGAAGTGGACTCCGGCCGCCCGTACGGCGATCCGGACCTGGCCGGGCCCCGGTTCGGGGTCCGGCAGGGTCTCGTAGCGAAGGTTGCGAGCGGGACCGAACTCGCGCAGTACGACGGCGTGCATCTGGGGCCTCCCCGAGTGGGCGACGGACGACATGACGCACCCCACCCTGTGACCTCAACCAATGTTGAGGTCAAGCGCGGCCCGGAGCGGGCTCAGAGCTGCCGCGCCACCTCGGTGGCCCAGTAGGTGAGGATCATGTCGGCCCCGGCGCGCTTGATGCCGAGCAGCGCCTCCATGATCGCCTTGTCGCGCTCGATCCACCCGCGCTCGGCGGCGGCCTCGATCATCGCGTACTCGCCGGAGATCTGGTACGCGGCGACGGGCACGTCCGCGTGCTGGGCGACCTTCGCGAGGATGTCGAGGTAGGGCCCGGCGGGCTTCACCATCACCATGTCGGCGCCCTCCTCCAGGTCGAGCGCCAGCTCCCGCAGGGACTCGGCGGTGTTGGCCGGGTCCTGCTGGTAGGTCTTGCGGTCGCCCTTCAGGGACGACCCGACCGCCTCGCGGAAGGGCCCGAAGAACGCGGAGGAGTACTTGACGGTGTACGCGAGCACCGACACGTCCTCGTGCCCGGTCTGGTCCAGCGCGTCACGGATGACGCCGACCTGGCCGTCCATCATGCCGCTCGGCCCCACCACGTGCGCGCCCGCGTCGGCCTGCACCTGCGCCATCTCCGCGTACCGCTCAAGCGTCGCGTCGTTGTCGACGCGGCCCTGAGCGTCGAGCACCCCGCAGTGCCCGTGATCCGTCGTCTCGTCGAGGCACAGGTCGGACATCACGATGAGGTCGTCCCCGACCTCGGCCCGCACGTCGCGGATCGCGACCTGGAGGATCCCGTCCGGGTCAGTGCCCGGCGTGCCGACGGCGTCCTTCTTCGACTCCTCCGGCACCCCGAAGAGCATGATCCCGGAGACCCCCGCCTCCAGGGCCTCCACGGCCGCCTTCTTCAGCGTGTCCCGGGTGTGCTGCACCACGCCCGGCATGGACGCGATCGGCACGGGCTCACTGATCCCCTCCCGCACGAACGCGGGCAGGATCAGATCGGCCGGATGCAGCCGCGTCTCGGCGACCATGCGGCGCATCGCGGGCGTCGTACGCAGCCGACGGGGCCGCGCCCCGGGAAACGAACCGTAAGAACTCACTGTTGCCTCCAAGATTTCAGCCCGTCCGGCGTGTGAGGACGAGCCGCGAAGCGGCAATAAGGCGGGGGTCCAGGGGCGGCAGCCCCCTGGTTTCGGGAAGGGGCGGGATTGGGGAGCCCCCGGCAGGGCCCCTACGGCGCCGCCGCCCGCCGCCGCCGCGCCCCCGGCCGCCGCTCACTCGGCCGCGTCACGGGCTCCCCGGCCTCAAGCGCCGCCGCCCGCCGCCGCGCCCCGAACTCCGCGAGCGCCGCCGCCAGCTTGTGCACCGACGGCTCCGGAGCCATGACGTCCACCCGCAGCCCGTGCTCCTCCGCGGTCTTCGCGGTGGCGGGCCCGATGCAGGCGATGACGGTCACGTTGTGCGGCTTCCCGGCGATGCCGACCAGGTTGCGCACCGTGCTGCTGGACGTGAAGAGCACGGCGTCGAAGCCACCGCCCTTGATGGCCTCCCGGGTCTCCGCGGGCGGCGGCGAGGCCCGCACGGTCCGGTAGGCGGTGACGTCGTCGACCTCCCAGCCGAGGTCGATCAGCCCGGCGACCAGCGTCTCGGTGGCGATGTCGGCCCGAGGCAGGAAGACCCGGTCGATGGGATCGAAAACGGGGTCATAAGGCGGCCAGTCCTCAAGCAGCCCCGCCGCCGACTGCTCCCCGCTGGGCACCAGGTCCGGCTTCACGCCGAAGGCGACGAGCGCGGCGGCGGTCTGCTCGCCCACGGCGGCGACCTTGATGCCCGCGAACGCGCGCGCGTCGAGCCCGTACTCCTCGAACTTCTCCCGCACCGCCTTGACCGCGTTCACCGACGTGAAGGCGATCCACTCGTACCGGCCGGTGACGAGCCCCTTCACGGCCCGCTCCATCTGCTGGGGCGTGCGCGGCGGCTCGACGGCGATCGTCGGCACCTCGTGCGGCACCGCGCCGTACGAACGGAGCTGGTCGGAGAGCGACGCCGCCTGCTCCTTGGTGCGCGGCACGAGCACCCGCCACCCGAAGAGCGGCTTGGACTCGAACCACGAGAGCTGGTCGCGCTGGGCGGCGGCGGAGCGCTCACCGACCACGGCTATGACGGGCTGGCCCCCGTCCGGCGACGGGAGGACCTTCGCCTGCTTGAGGACCTGCGCGATGCTGCCGAGCGTGGCCGTCCAGGTGCGCTGGCGCGTCGTGGTGCCCGCGACCGTCACCGTCAGGGGCGTGTCGGGCTTGCGGCCCGCGGTCACCAGCTCACCGGCGGCCGCGGCCACCGCGTCCAGGGACGTCGACACCACCACGGTCCCGTCGGACGCGCCGACCTCGCTCCAGCAGCGGTCCGACGCCGTGCGGGCGTCGACGAAGCGCACGTCCGTGCCCTGCGGGTCGCGCAGCGGCACCCCCGCGTAGGCGGGCACGCCGACGGCGGCCGCGATGCCCGGCACCACCTCGAAGGGGATGCCCTCGGCGGCGCAGGCCAGCATCTCCTGGGCGGCGTCCGTGTCCAGGCCCGGATCGCCGCCCACCGCACGCACGACCCGCCTGCCGCCCCGCGCGGCCTCCATGACAAGATTGGCGGCAGCCTCGGACGGGGCTTTCGCCGCCGCCTCGGCGCTGACTGACGTGTCGTCAGGCGCGCTGCCGTCCTGCGCGAGAGGTGTGTCTACACCCCCCGCGCGTGCACCCGGACGACATCGAGGACATCCGGCTCGGCGATCAGCACGTCCGCTCGGGCCAGCGCCTCGACGGCGCGCAGGGTCAGCAGTCCCGGATCTCCGGGACCGGCACCGAGGAAGGTGACGTGCCCGTGTGCGGGAAGGCCGGGAAGGTTCGAGGTGGGGCTCAAAGTGCTCGCTCCCCCATCAGACCGGCCGCGCCCTTGGCGAGCATCTCGGCGGCGAGTTCCCGCCCGAGCGCTGTCGCCTGGTCTTCCGTTTCGGGCACGGGACCGGTGGTGGACAGGCACACCAGCGACGAGCCGTCGGTGGCACCGACGACGCCCCGCAGGCGCATTTCCTTGACAATCTGCCCGTCGGCCAGGAGGTCGGCCAGCGCGCCCACGGGCGCGCTGCAACCGGCTTCCAGGGCGGCGAGCAGGGACCGCTCGGCGGTCACGGCGACCCGCGTGAACGGGTCGTCGAGCTCCGCGAGCGTGGCGGCGAGGTCCGCGCGGGACGCGGCGCACTCGATCGCCAGGGCCCCCTGGCCGGGGGCGGGCAGAACCACGTCGACCGACAGGAAGTCGGTCACCTCGTCGATCCGGCCGACGCGGCTGAGGCCCGCGGCGGCCAGGACGACGGCGTCGAGCTCTCCGCCGCGGACGTATCCGACGCGGGTGTCGATGTTGCCGCGGATCGGCACGGTCTCTATGGACAGTCCGTGAGCGCGGGCGTACGCGTTGAGCTGCGCCATGCGCCGCGGCGAACCGGTGCCCACACGGGCCCCGGCGGGCAGCTCGGCGAACGTCAGACCGTCCCGCGCCACCAGCACGTCCCGCGGGTCCTCGCGCACCGGCACCGCGGCCAGCACCAGGTCCGGGGACTGGGCCGTCGGCAGGTCCTTCAGCGAGTGCACCGCGAAGTCGACCTCACCGGCCCGCAGCGCGTCACGCAGCGCGGTGGCGAACACGCCGGTGCCGCCGATCTGCGCCAGGTGCTCGCGCGAGGTGTCGCCGTACGTGGTGATCTCGACCAGCTCGACCTCGCGGCCGGTCAACTGCCGGACCTGCTCGGCCACCTGGCCGGACTGGGCCATGGCCAGCCTGCTGCGCCTGGTCCCGAGCCGGAGTGCGCTCTGGGTCATGCGCGGCCTCGCTTCGCTTCGTCGTTCTCGTACTGCTGGTCGTGCCGGGGGTCGTGCTGGGGGTCGGGCTGGTTGCGGGCGCCGGGGAGGTCGGCGCGGGAGACGGCCGCGACCGTCTCCGGGTCCAGGTCGAAGAGCGTGCGCAGCGCGTCCGCGTACCCGGCGCCGCCGGGCTCGCTGGCCAGCTGCTTCACCCGCACCGTCGGCGCGTGCAGCAGCTTGTCGACGACGCGCTTCACGGTCTGCGTGATCTCCGCGCGCTCCTTGTCGCCGAGCCCCGGAAGCCGCCCGTCGAGCCGGGCGATCTCGCTGGTCACCACGGACGCGGCCATGGTGCGCAGCGCCACCACGGTCGGCGCGACGTGCGCGGCCCGCTGGGCGGCGCCGAACGCGGCGACCTCGTCGGAGACGATTCCGCGTACGGCGTCCACGTCGGCGGCCATCGGCGCGTCCGCGGAGGCCTCGGCGAGCGACTCGATGTCGACGAGCCGGACGTGCTCCACGCGGTGCGCGGCCGCGTCGATGTCCCGGGGCATGGCCAGGTCGAGCAGCGCGAGCGCGACGGGCCGCGCCGCCCTGGCGCTCCCCGTGCCGCCGCCGTGCCGCACGGGGCCGCCGCCGACCGCCGGGCTGTTCCCGACGAGCGCGGCGTGCTGCTCGTACGCCGTGGCGTCGCCGACCCTCTCCTGCCGCCGGTGCTCCTCGTGCGCGGGGCCCGGGGCGGGCTCGGCGGTGGGCGCCGGGATGACGCAGGCGTCGTCCGCGCAGGCCTCCGACGCGTCGCCGCCGGGCGCGGGACGGCCCGCGACCGCCGCGGCCACGTCGGCGCCGGTGAGCACGAGCCCCGTCGCGCCGGTACAGGAAACGGCCACGTCGGCACGTGTCAGTTCGGCGGCCACCGCGTCCATCGGCACCGCGCGGGCCCGCACGCCCGTGCCGCCCTCGGCGAGGATCTGGGCGAGCCGCTCGGCCCGCTCGAAGGTGCGGTTGGCGATGACGACCTCGTCGACGCCGCAGCGGGCGAGGGTCGCGGCGGCGAGCGAGGACATGGAGCCCGCGCCGATCACCAGGGCCCGCTTGCCCTTGGCCCACACGTCCACCGGCTCGCGCCCGGCCAGCTGCTCCAGGCCGAACGTGACCAGGGACTGCCCGGCGCGGTCGATGCCGGTCTCCGAGTGGGCCCGCTTGCCGACCCGCAGCGCCTGCTGGAACAGGTCGTTCAGCAGGCGGCCCGCGGTGTGCAGGTCCTGCGCGCGGGCCAGCGCGTCCTTGATCTGGCCGAGGATCTGGCCCTCGCCGACGACCATCGAGTCAAGCCCGCACGCCACGGAGAACAGGTGGTGAACCGCCCGGTCCTCGTAGTGCACGTACAGATAGGGGGTCAGCTCGTCCAGGCTCACGCCGCTGTGCCGCGCGAGCAGCGTCGACAGCTCGGCGACGCCCGCGTGGAACTTGTCGACGTCCGCGTACAGCTCGATGCGGTTGCAGGTGGCGAGCACCGCGGCCTCGGCGGCGGGCTCGGCGGCCAGCGTGTCCTGAAGCAGCGCGGCACCGGCGTCGGGCGTGAGCGCGGCCCGCTCCAGGACGCTCACCGGGGCGCTGCGGTGGCTGAGGCCTACGACGAGAAGACTCATGCCGGCATCACCGCGGGGACGTCCCCGTCGGGCCCCTTGCGCTCCTCCTTGGCCGCGGCGGGCGCGGCGGCACCGGCCTCGGCGCCCTCCTCGCCCGCCTTGCGCTGCTCGTGGAAGGCGAGGATCTGGAGTTCGATGGAGAGGTCGACCTTGCGCACGTCGACGCCGTCCGGGACGGACAGGACGGTCGGCGCGAAGTTCAGGATGGAGGTGACGCCCGCGGCGACGAGCCGGTCGCACACCTGCTGGGCGGCCCCGGCGGGCGTCGCGATGACGCCGATGGAGACACCGTTGTCCGTGATGATCCGCTCGAGGTCGTCGGTGTGCTGCACCGGCATGCCCGCGACGGGCTTGCCCGCCATCGCCGGATCGGCGTCGATCAGCGCGGCCACGCGGAAGCCGCGCGAGGCGAACCCGCCGTAATTGGCCAGCGCGGCGCCGAGGTTGCCGATGCCGACGATGACAACCGGCCAGTCCTGGGTCAGGCCGAGCTCGCGGGAGATCTGGTAGACGAGGTACTCGACGTCGTAGCCCACACCGCGCGTTCCGTACGAGCCGAGGTACGAGAAATCCTTGCGCAGCTTCGCGGAGTTGACCCCCGCGGCGGCCGCCAGCTCCTCGGAGGAGACCGTGGGCACGGAGCGCTCCGACAGTGCGGTCAGCGCCCTCAGGTACAGCGGAAGCCTGGCGACGGTGGCCTCGGGAATCCCTCGGCTACGGGTCGCCGGTCGGTGAGTTCGGCCAGTTGCCACGGTGCTCCTGCGGGTAGAGCGGGGCTGCGGGCGGACTGGTGCCACGCGTCGTGTCCCGAGACCGCCCCGTCGACAGCAGGCTATGTCTTTGTGAACGCGTGCACAAAGATGGTGTCCGATTTGCCCGGCCAACGTGACCGGGGTCACGCACCCCCGGCGCACTTTCGTGGAACCGGCGCACGGCAAGGAACGACTTCTGTCCGACGGGGGCAAAACCGCACACACTCCTCACGATCACGCCCCCGAGACCTCAAAACCGCCCACGATGCTAAACGACTTTCCGGACAGCTCCGGACGTCATAACCAGCCAACGGCGGCAGCGTGACCCCTCCGGCCCGGTCACCCGCCGGTCAGCGCCCGCCGCAGCCGGGCCGGATCCACCTTCCAGAAGGTGTGCTGCTCCCCGTCCACCAGGACCACCGGGATCTGCTCCCAGTACTCCCGGTGCAGCGTCTCGTCCTCGGTGATGTCCTTCTTCTCCCAGGGCACGCCCAGCTCGCCGCAGACCGCGGCGACCACGGCCTCGGCGTCGTCGCACAAGTGACAGCCGGGCTTGCCGATCAGCGTGACCAGGCGCTCACCGGGCGCCGTCCTCTGTTTCCTGCGGAAGAGCGGGCTCATGCGGTCCAGCTTCCTACGCGCGCGCCCCGCCCCCGCACCCGCCCCACTGTGAGGAGCGCGACACGGACCGTTGACCCGTTGGCATCCTCACCTTCACGGCAGCACCGAACAGAGTGGCTATGCTCGACGGCATGGCCGCTCTGGGTTGGCTCCACCCCCGTAGGCGCTTCGCGACCGCGCGCAGCGTCCTGGCAGGCGAGGCCTCGGCGGAGGCCGCCCGCAAGACGTCCCAGGAGCTGTCCCAGGAACTGCCACCGGAGCCGTCCCCGGAGCCGTCCCAGGAGTCGGCGGAGGCCAAGAAGCCGGAGGCCCCCGACTTCCCGGTCGTCGGCGACGACAAGGCCGCCGCGTTCTTCGACCTGGACAACACGGTCCTCCAGGGCGCCGCCCTCTTCTACTTCGGCCGCGGCCTGTACAAGCGCAAGTTCTTCCAGCGCCAGGAGCTGGCCCGGTTCATCTGGCAGCAGACCTGGTTCCGGCTCGCGGGCGAGGACCCCGGGCACCTGGCGGACGCCCGCGAGAGCGCCCTGTCCATCGTCAAGGGCCACCGCGTCGCCGAGCTGATCTCCATCGGCGAGGCGGTGTACGACGACTACCTGGCCGAGCGCATCTGGTCGGGCACCCGCGCCCTCGCCCAGGCCCACCTCGACGCGGGCCAGAAGGTCTGGCTGGTCACCGCCGCGCCGGTCGAGATGGCCACGATCATCGCCCGCCGCCTCGGCCTGACCGGCGCCCTCGGCACGGTCGCCGAGTCCGTGCACGGCGTGTACACGGGCAAGCTCGTCGGCGAGCCCCTGCACGGCCCCGCCAAGGCCGAGGCCGTGCGCGCCCTGGCCGCCGCGGAGGGCCTGGACCTGGCCCGCTGCGCCGCGTACAGCGACTCGCACAACGACATCCCGATGCTGTCGCTCGTCGGCCATCCGTACGCGATCAACCCCGACGCCAAGCTGCGCAAGTACGCCCGCGCCCGCGACTGGCGGCTGCGGGACTACCGCACCGGGCGGAAGGCGGCGAAGGTCGGCATCCCGGCGGCCGCCGGTGTGGGCGCCCTCGCCGGCGGGGCGGCGGCCGCGGTCGCCCTGCACCGGCGCCGCCACTGACCCCCCGGCTTCGGGCACCCTCGGATCGGCCTCCGGCCTCGCCCTCGAACGCCGCACGGGCTTGACGCGTCGCCCTGCGGGCCTGCCCTCGGCTGCCGGACCGGGTCAGTACGCCGTGGTGGCGGACCCGTTCCCTACGCGCTGTCACCGGCGGGAGCGTGCCCCCGGGGCGGGCGCAATCGTTCTGTTCTACCCGACAGGGCCCCCGCCAGTCCCGTTCGTTCAACTCGGCCACAACACGCCCCGCGCCGCGCCCGAATGCGCGCCGATCCGATCAACAACCGCTCAATATGCGGTACTCGCCCCATCGTTGATCGGTAACAGAAGCGACGTAATCGATGATTTGAGCAACTGGGTGTAGCGCTGCCTGTACGAAGCGTTATTCTCCTCAGACGCATACCGGACCAGACGCGTCGCTACGACGGGTGAACGGTCCCGCACTGCACGTGATGGAAGCTCTGCCTCTGGGAGTCCCGTGTACCCACACGTCGGGGTTGACGCCTCGGGCCTGGCTACGCTCCGCGCAACGGTCCTCGACCGCCTGCGCGGCTTCGTCCCCACCGCGTACGCCGTCCCCGCCTTCGCCGTCCCCGCCCCCGCCGGACCGGCATACGCCCTGGCGGACGGCGGTGCCGCAGTCAGCAGACGAGCGCGCTCCGGCGCCGCCGCATCCGCGACCGCTGTCCGCCGCCCCGCGGCGGACAGCGACAGCGCCCGCATGATGGACCTCGTCGAGCGCGCCCAGGCGGGCGAGTCCGACGCGTTCGGCCGCCTCTACGACCAGTACAGCGACACGGTCTACCGCTACATCTACTACCGCGTCGGCGGCAAGGCGACCGCCGAGGACCTCACCAGCGAGACCTTCCTGCGCGCCCTGCGCCGGATCGGCACCTTCACCTGGCAGGGCCGGGACTTCGGCGCCTGGCTCGTCACCATCGCCCGCAACCTGGTCGCCGACCACTTCAAGTCGAGCCGCTTCCGCCTCGAAGTGACCACCGGCGAGATGCTCGACGCCAACGAGGTCGAGCGCAGCCCCGAGGACTCGGTCCTGGAGTCCCTGTCCAACGCCGCCCTGCTCGACGCCGTCCGCCGTCTCAACCCCCAGCAGCAGGAGTGCGTCACGCTGCGCTTCCTCCAGGGCCTGTCGGTCGCCGAGACCGCCCGCGTCATGGGCAAGAACGAGGGCGCGATCAAAACCCTCCAGTACCGGGCGGTCCGCACCCTCGCCCGACTGCTCCCGGACGACGCCCGCTGACCCGCCCGCCGTGACCCGCCGAACCCGCCCGACCCGCCCGACCCGCCCAGCCCCCCGATCCCGCCGGAAGGGCCGACAACGCCGCTAACGCCGACAACGCCGGGCGACGGTCAACTCACCGTCCGTGGCGGCCAGATGGCCGTCACGGCGCTTCATCGTTCCTTCGCGGTCCGATCATCTTTCGTCCGTAACCCAAGTGCCGCGACGCTCGTTGTGCCAGATGCAGGCTCCCTGTGTTCGCATCCTGACCTTCCCCACGCTCTTCCTGAGCAGGGGAGGCACCACACGCTCACTCGATCGTGTGGAAGCGCTCAGGAACATGCAACCCTCAGGACCCCCTGGGGAGTCGACCGTCATGACGAGAGGAGGTGCCGCCAGTGATCGCGAACGTATCGGCCCACCGGCGGGCGAACGCCTTCGCCCAGGCCCTGGACGAGCACTCCAGCCAGGACCCGGCGGCTGAGCAGCCCGAAGATCCCGCCGCACCCGCGGCGGCCGCCCACGCCGAGGCCGCGGCGCCCGGACCGGCCGCGCCCGACCGGATGCTGGCGCTCGCCGACAGCCTGGCCCAGCTCCCCAAACCGGAGCTTGACCCCGAGGTCAAAGTGGTCCAGCGAGCCCAGCTGGTCGCGGCCATGGAGGCCATGCTGGCCGACGGCGCGACCGGCGAGGCCGCCGTGCCCCGCCAGCGCTCCCGCAAAGGCGCCCACCGCGCCCTGCGCAAGTTCAAGCCGCGCACCCGGCTCTCCAAGGGCATCGCCGCCGGCGGCCTCACCGTGGGCGTGGCCGCCGGAGCCTTCGGCGGCATCGCCGCCGCCAGCAACGACGCCCTCCCCGGCGACTCGCTGTACGGCCTGAAGCGCGGCATGGAAGACCTCAAGCTCGGCATGGCGGACAACGACGTCGACCGCGGCCAGATCTACCTGGACCAGGCGTCCACCCGACTGCACGAGGCCCGCCGCCTGATGGAGCGCGCCCGCTCCGGCCAGCTCGACCACGAATCGGTCAGCGAGATCCGCCGCGCCCTCTCCGGCATGCGCCACGACGCCGCCGAAGGCCACCGCCTCCTCCACGAGGCGTACGAACGCGACGGCTCCCTCGGCCCCATCCAGGCCCTGTCCACCTTCGCCCAGGCCCACCGCGGCAGCTGGAAGGCCCTGCGCGAGCAGCTTCCCCTCCAGCTCGGCGACGTCGGCGAGGACGTCAGCTCGATCTTCGACGCCATAGAGGACGAGGTCAGCCCGCTGCGCTCGCTGCTGCCCAGCCACCGCGACAAGCAGCGCGCCCACGACGACCGCGGCCCCCGCCACCAGGCGCCCGCCGCGCCGCGCGAGGACCGCCCCGCACCACGTACGCCGGGCGAGTCCCCCACGAGCGCACCCCCGGCAGCAAGCCCGAGCCGTCCTCCCCCACGCACCGCGGCGAGCAGGACAGCCTCCTCCCCGGCGTCACGGACGGCGTCCTCAGCCCCCCGGCGAAGGACACGCCCACGGCCCCCACCCCCGACCAGCACCAGGAATCCCCCCAGCCCGCCAAACCGGGCAAGCCAGAAGTGACGCTTCCACCGCTCCTCCCCGGCCTCCTCCCGGAGCTGGACATCGAGAACGAGGACCCGAAGTAGCGCAACAGCAAACGCCGGACGGGCGGATAGAGCCCGTCCGGCGTTTGAGGACGAGCCGCGAAGCGGCGATGAGGGCGGGGGTACCAGGGGGCGGCAGCCCCCTGGTTTCGGTGAAGGGGCGGGCCTGGGGCGCCCCCGCGAGGCCCCCCCGCAGCACCCCCCTCAGAAGAACACGGACCGCCGCCGCACCAGCAACTCGTACAACGTGTGCTGAATCCGCTCCCGCACCTGATCCGTCAGATTGAACATCAGCATGGGATCCTCCGCCGCCTCCGCCGGATACTCCTCCGTCGGAATCGGCTCCCCGAACTGAATCGTCCACTTCGTGGGCAACGGCACCATCCCCAACGGCCCCAGCCAGGGAAACGTGGGCGTCAACGGAAAGTACGGAATCCCGAGCACCCGGGCCACCGTCTTCGCGTTGCCGATCATCGGGTAGATCTCCTCCGCGCCCACGATCGAGCACGGCACGATCGGCGACCGCGTCCGCAGCGCCGTGGACACGAACCCGCCCCGCCCGAACCGCTGCAGCTTGTACCGCTCCCCGAAGGGCTTCCCGATCCCCTTGAACCCCTCGGGCATCACCCCGACGAGCTCCCCCGCTCAAGCAGCGCCGCCGCGTCCTCCGCGCACGCCAGCGTGTGCCCGGCCTTGCGCGCCAGCTCGTTGACGACCGGCAGCATGAACACCAAGTCGGCGGCGAGCAGCCGCAGATGGCGCCCCTGCGGATGGTGGTCGTGCACGGCGACCTGCATCATCAGACCGTCCCACGGCAGCGTCCCCGAGTGGTTGGCGACGATCAGCGCCCCGCCGTCGCTCGGGATGTTCTCGACGCCCCTCACCTCGACGCGGAAGTACTTCTCGTAGATCGGCCGCAGCACCGACATCAGGACCTGGTCGGTGAGCTCCTCGTCGTACCCGAACTCGTCGACGTCGTACTCACCCGTCAGCCGCCGCCGCAGGAACGCCAGGCCACCGGCGATGCGGCGGTCCCAGCCGCCCCCGCCGCCGCCCGGCGCAACATCGGCGCCACGCTCGGAGGCACCCGACGGGTGCCGGTCCGCCGCCGAGGAACCGGAGTCCGTCCCGCCCGGAGCCGCGTCAGCGCCCGCGCTCGGGCCCGCGCCCGTACGCACGTCGTCCGTACGCACGTCGTCCGGAACTGCCCCCTCCGCGTCGGCGCCGCCCGGCTCCCGGTCCGGAAGCGCCCTGACCTCACGCGTGCGGCCCGGGTCGCCCTTGCGGCGCGGCGCGGACCTGCGACGCGGCGGTCGCTGGCCCGCGCCCCGCGACCGGTCGTCGTCGAACGGAATGACCTTGGCGTCCGCCATCGTTGACGATCTCCTCAGTTCGCGCTGTCGTGGGCACTGGTGTCGGCCGCGCCGACGACGTCGCTCCTCGTACGGCCACCCGCGAAGGGCAGCGCAGCGACCCTGTCGACGGCCGCCGCGAGCACCCCGGGAGGCAGCAGGCCCGGCCCCCGGCTGCGGACGAAGTCCGCGAAGGCCTCCGCGGTCGTGTACTTGGGCTGAAAACCCAGGGTCTCGCGCATCTGCCGGGTGGCGACGACCCGGCCGTGCGTGAGCAGCCGTATCTGCTCGGGCGAGAAGTCCGTGGCGCCCAGCGTGCGCAGCGCCGTACCCACCCAGGTCACCGCGGGCAGGAACACCGGCAGCGTCGGGCGGCCCAGGCGGCGCGCGCACTGCGAGAGCAGCAGCAGTCCGTCCCCGGCGATGTTGAACGTGCCGCTGTTGAGCGTCCCGCGCCGCGGCTCGTGCGCGGCGAGCCGCAGCACCTCGATCACGTCGTCCTCGTGGACGAACTGCAGGCGCGGGTCGTAGCCGAAGACCGTGGGGAGCACCGGCAGCGAGAAGTACTCGGCGAGCGGTGAATCCGCCGCCGGGCCCAGGATGTTCGCGAACCGCAGCACGCACACCGCGACGTCGGGGCGGCGGCGCGCGAAGCCCCGTACGTACCCCTCGACCTCCACGGTGTCCTTGGCGAAGCCGCCGCTGGGAAGGGACTTGGGCGGCGTGGTCTCGGTGAAGATCGCCGGGTCGCGCGGCGCCGAGCCGTACACGTTCGTACTCGACTTCACCACCAGGCGCTTCACCGTCGGCGACTTCTGGCAGGCGCCGAGGAGCTGCATGGTGCCGATGACGTTGGTCTCCTTGACCGAGCCGCGGCTGCCACCGGCGAGGGCGGTGCCCGTGACGTCCATGTGGACGACGGTGTCCACGGAGTGCTCGGCGAGGACCCGGGTGATCGTCGGCTGCCGGATGTCGGCCTGGACGAAGTCGGCGCCGCCCAGATGGTGCTCGGGCGGGACCGCGTCGACGGCGACCACCCGGTCAACCTCGGGATCACGCTGGACGCGCCGGACGAACCTGCCGCCCAGCTGTCGGGCCACCCCGGTCACGAGCACGACCTTGCCCAAGATCAGCGCCGCCTTTCCCCAGCTCCGCGTTGCCCCGGCCCGCTACTTACCGCGTAGTATCCGTGGCCCACGCTAGCGGGTCGATGTTGCGGTGTGATGACCGCGAGCCCCGCGAAGTGACGACGGCCACACGGCTCCGCAAAGATCAAGCCGTTCGCCCCGTTTTGAACAGATGAATCCGCAATGACCACGGCGCATTCATCCCACACCGCCCCTCCGGTTACCCCGCGGACGACGAATACTCCCGACGGCTCCCGACCACTCCCGGCCGCTCCAGATCGCCGCCCCGAAGAATCCCCGAAGAGCCTCCGAAGTCCCCGGACAGTCCCCGAAGAATCGCGGACAGTCCCGAAGAGCCCCCGGACAGCCCCCGGACAACGCCGAAGCCCTCCCGTCGTCCAACGGGAGGGCTTCGGTGCGTACGCGGCGCGCTCGCGCCAGCGGTCGCTTACTTCTTGTTGCGACGCTGAACGCGCGTGCGCTTCAGCAGCTTGCGGTGCTTCTTCTTCGCCATCCGCTTGCGCCGCTTCTTGATAACAGAGCCCACGACTACCCTCGCTTACTTCTCGGATCACCCCCGCGTCAGCGGGGATATTGGTGCGGGGCGTCTGGGCCCACACGACCTACGTCGGCCAAGCCTACCCGCCCTAGCTCCGAGCCCGTAATCGAGGGATGTCGATCAGGCCGTCTCCACCCCCACGTATGAGTCGCGAAGGTACTCGTGAACCGCGTTCTCCGGGACTCGGAAGGACCTTCCGACCCGGATTGCGGGCAGATGACCGCTGTGCACCAGCCGGTACACGGTCATCTTCGAGACTCGCATTACCGCGGCGACCTCCGCCACGGTCAGGAACGCAACCTCGCTGAGAGGCCTCTGGTCAGCAGCCATGACACACCTGAACCTTCCGCACATGACGCGCACCGGCTTCCCCTTCCGGTGACTCCTCGTCGCTGTGCGCTCACTCCCCAGAGTAGGGGCGGGTGATGCGAGTGGGGAAGAGGAGCTACCATCGGCCGTTTACTGTGACAGACACGCTCGATTGAGTACATAGCGAGTAAGCGGTCGGTAGTAATCAGACCGCACAGCGTCATCAAGCGGAACGGCCACGGACACCCGCCCCTCCGCCTCTCCGACGAACAGCGCGGGATCGTCCGTATCCGCCAGACCGATCGCCTCAAACCCCAGCTGACCTGCCCCGCAGACCCATCCGTGGTCCCCGATGACCAGCTCGGGCAGGGGCCCGCCAGCCTCGGCCTGGGCCGTGAGCACCCTGCGAACCGGGAGCGGTGAGTGGCTATGTGCGCCGGTCTCACTCCCGGTGGGACGCACGCCGGGTTCGCGCACCAGCGCGACACCTTGTACGTAGTCAAGGTTGTACGTGCGTAGGCCGAACCGGGTCGTTATGTCGACACGGCAGCCCTGCGCTGGAGTGAGGACCGGGCATCCCGCCGCCGACAGGGCCTCGGCCAACGCGGCGTAGAAGTCCAGGAGCCGATGCGGGTGTCCCGTCCCGAGCAGCACGGGAACCCGCCGCCGGGCGGCCTCCCGGACCCGCCCGGCGAACGCGTCGAGCGCCGCCAACGTCCGCTCGGGGTCGATGACATCGGCGCCCGTGGTGTGCCCCGGGTCGGCGGAGACCCCGCACTTGTCCGCCATGAGCCGCAGCAAGTCCCCGGCGCCCCAGGTCCATTCGGGATCGAGACCGAGCAGCATCCGCGGATCCCGGGCGGCGAAGAGCCGGTAACTCCGCAGGCTCTCCTCCCTCGAGGTCGCCACGGGCCCGGCCAGCCGTGCCGCCAGCAAATGCGCACGCAACGCTCCGGTGCTCAACACGCCCCGATGCTGCCAAACCCCCACACAAGAAACCCCGAAAACCCCGGAAACACCGCACAGTTGGGCTAAGCCCCAGCCACCATCTCAGCTCGTCCGGCGTTTTCGGTGCGAGCGCGGAGCGCGGGGATTCAGCCCGTCCGGCGTTTGAGGACGAGCCGCGAAGCGGCGATGAGGCGGGGGTGCCAGGGGGCGGCAGCCCCCTGGTTTCGGTGAAGGGGCGGGCCTGGGGCGTCCCGCGAGGGCCCGCACCCACCCCAACCGGCACCCCCCCACCTACGCCAACAACCCCCGCAACGGAAAAGCCGCCCGCCGCACAGCCAACACCGCCTGATCCACCCGATCCGAGGGGTCGTACCCGTCCTCCCAAGCCCGCCACCCCACGGGCCACCGCCCGTCCGTCATCCGCCCAGGCGCAACCGCCCGAGCCCGCGCGAACACCTCCCGCCGCCACTCCTCCGGCGTCTCCGCCGTCGGCTCGATCTCCCGCCCGGCCGCGATCGCGACCAGATGCGTCCACGACCGCGGCACCACGTCCACCACGGCGTAACCGCCCCCGCCCAGCGCCACCCACCGGCCCTGCGCGTACTCGTGGGCCAGTTCGTGGCACGCGACCTGCACCGCCCGCTGCGCGTCGAGCGACACCGCGAGGTGCGCCAGCGGGTCCTCGAAGTGGGTGTCGGCCCCGTGCTGGGTGACGATCACCTGCGGCCGGAACTCGGCGAGCAGTTCCGGGACCACGGCGTGGAACGCCCGCACCCAGCCCGCGTCCCCGGTCCCCGCGGGCAGCGCCACGTTCACGGCACTGCCCGCCGCGCACTCCGCCCCTGTCTCCTCGGGCCAGCCGGTGCCCGGGAACAGGGTGCGCGGATGCTCGTGCAGGGAGATCGTGAGCACCCGCGGGTCCTCCCAGAACGTGGCCTGCACCCCGTCGCCGTGGTGCACGTCCACGTCCACGTACGCCACTCGCTCCGCGCCCAGCTCCAGGAGCCGGGCGATCGCCAGCGACGCGTCGTTGTACACGCAGAACCCCGAGGCGGCGCCGGGCATCGCGTGGTGCAGCCCGCCCGCGAAGTTCACCGCGTGCAGCACGTCTCCGCGCCACACGGCCTCGGCGGCGCCGATCGACTGCCCGGCGATCAGCGCCGACGCCTCGTGCATCCCGGCGAAGGCCGGGTCGTCGGGCGTGCCGATCCCGTACTCCTGGAGGGCCGCGGAGGGGTCGGCGGAGGCCGCCTTCACCGCCGCCACGTAGTCCTCGCTGTGCACCAGGCCCAGCGTCGACTCGCCCGCGGGCTTGGCCGCGACCACCTCGATCTCGCGGTCGAGCCCGAAGGCACCGATCAGACTCCTCGTCAGCTTGAGCCGGACCGGGTCCATGGGGTGCTCTGGACCGAAGTCATAGCCCGCTACTGCCTCGTCCCACATCAACTGCGCGCGGCCGCTCATGCCCGTCACCGTATCGGTCCGGTCCGGGGGCGAAGGACCGGGCGTACCACAACGTCACAAGCACCAACACCAAGGGAACGGCCATCGCCCCGCGATAGTTCCACGCTCCCCAAGTCCCCCACGAGCGGTGAACCGATCAGGAATCCCACGTAGTTGAAGACGTTCAGCCGCGCCACGGCAGCGTCCGAGTCGCCCGGGAAGAGCCGCCCGGCGGCCGCGAACGTCTGCGGCACGATCACGCAGAGCCCGAGCCCGACGAGGGTGAACCCGACGATCCCCGCCCACACTCCCGGCGCCACCGCCACCACACCGAACCCGGCCGCCCCGACCACGGCCCCGGCCCGCACCACGGCCACGGCCCCGAACCGCCGCACGCCCCGGTCCCCGACTCCCCGCCCCACCAGGGTCATCACCATGTAGACGTTGTAAGGAACGGTCGCCGCCTGCTCCGAACTCCCGAGCACGTCCTCCAGGTACTTCGCGCTCCAGTTGGACACGGTCGAGTCCCCGATGTACGCGAAGGTCATCACCAGGCACAGCGGCAACAACGCCCGGAAAGCGACCCTTCCGCCCCCTTCACCGTCGCTGCCGCTGCCGCCGCCACTGTCACCGGCACTGCCGGTGTCACCGACGTTGTCGCTGGCGCTGGCGTCGACGTACCACCGGCTCCCCAGGAGCACCGCGGGCAACAGCAGGCCCACCACGGGCAGATACGACACCCATAGCGCCAGATCCCAGTGAGCCCCGGCCCAGGCCAGTGAGGCCCCCACGATGCCGCCGAGGCTGTACGCGGCGTGGAACCCGAGCATGATGCTGCGCCCGTACGCCCGCTGGAGGCTCACGCCCAGCATGTTCATGGACGCGTCGAGCGCCCCGACCGCGATGCCGAACGCCCCCAGCGCGACGGCCAGTTCCCCCACCGCGTCTCCGGCTCCGGCCCCGAGCAGCGCCAGGAGCACGACGGGCTGGGACCACCGCAGCACCCGGCTCGGCGGCACCCGCTTGACGAGCCGCTCGGTGGCCACGCTCCCCGCCCCGGCCAGGATCGGCACGGCGGCGAGGAAGACGGGCAGCAGGCCGTCGGATATCCCGTACCGGTCCTGAAGCGCGGGGATCCGCGTCACGAGGAGCGCGAACGCGACGCCCTGCGCCAGGAAGCCGAACGCGAGCGCGGCCCTGCCGCGCCGCAGCGTCTCTGTCATGGCTGGGTAGCGTAGGACTCCGCGCTACCGGTGGGTAGATGGATCACACCAGTAGTTCGGGCAGTTCCCGCAGGTCCTGGAACAGCCGCGTGGCCCCCTGGAGCCGCTCAGCGGGCGTCATGGCGGTGAACCCGTACACGTCCATCCCCGCCGCCACTGCGGCGCGCACTCCGAGCGGGCTGTCCTCGACCACGGCACACCGCTCCGGCGCGACGCCCATGCGCTCGGCCGCGTACAGGAACAGATCGGGCGCGGGCTTCCCCCGGCCCACGTCCTGCGAGCTGAACACCCGCTTCTCGTCGAACCACTTGTCGAGCCCGGTCTTCCGGTGCCCCACCCGAATCCGCTCGTGACTTCCGGAGGACGCCAAGCAGTACGCGATTCCGTCCGCGGCGAGTCCCTCCAACAATTCCGGAGCCCCCGCCATGGGCTCCAGCTCCTTTTCGAAGGCCGCGAAGACCCGGGCGTGGAACACTTCGTCGAAGTCCTCGGGCAGCCGCCGCCCCGACTGTTCGAGTACGACGTCGTGTACGCGGTGGAGCGCGGCGCCCATATAGGTGCGTACGGAGTCCTCGTACGAGGTGGGGTGGCCTAGCTCGGACAGGTACGCGGCGAGGATCGTGTTGGAGATCGGCTCGCTGTCCACCAGGACACCGTCATTGTCGAAGATGATCAGGTCGTATCGCATGACCCGACCCTAAACGCAGAAACCCCCGTGCCGTACGGCACGGGGGTTCCCCTCAATTTTAGTTCGGCGGCGTCCTACTCTCCCACAGGGTCCCCCCTGCAGTACCATCGGCGCTGTAAGGCTTAGCTTCCGGGTTCGGAATGTAACCGGGCGTTTCCCTCACGCTATGACCACCGAAACACTATGAAACTGTGAACTACCGCACCACACACATGTGTGGGGTTGTTCGTGGTTTCAGAACCAACACAGTGAACGCGAGCAACTGAGGACAAGCCCTCGGCCTATTAGTACCAGTCAACTCCACCCCTCACGAGGCTTCCATATCTGGCCTATCAACCCAGTCGTCTACTGGGAGCCTTACCCCATCAAGTGGGTGGGAGCCCTCATCTCGAAGCAGGCTTCCCGCTTAGATGCTTTCAGCGGTTATCCCTCCCGAACGTAGCCAACCAGCCATGCCCTTGGCAGAACAACTGGCACACCAGAGGTTCGTCCGTCCCGGTCCTCTCGTACTAGGGACAGCCCTTCTCAAGACTCCTACGCGCACAGCGGATAGGGACCGAACTGTCTCACGACGTTCTAAACCCAGCTCGCGTACCGCTTTAATGGGCGAACAGCCCAACCCTTGGGACCGACTCCAGCCCCAGGATGCGACGAGCCGACATCGAGGTGCCAAACCATCCCGTCGATATGGACTCTTGGGGAAGATCAGCCTGTTATCCCCGGGGTACCTTTTATCCGTTGAGCGACGGCGCTTCCACAAGCCACCGCCGGATCACTAGTCCCGACTTTCGTCCCTGCTCGACCCGTCAGTCTCACAGTCAAGCTCCCTTGTGCACTTACACTCAACACCTGATTACCAACCAGGCTGAGGGAACCTTTGGGCGCCTCCGTTACCCTTTGGGAGGCAACCGCCCCAGTTAAACTACCCATCAGACACTGTCCCTGATCCGGATCACGGACCCAGGTTAGACATCCAGCACGACCAGAGTGGTATTTCAACGACGACTCCCACGACACTGGCGTGCCGCTTTCATAGTCTCCCACCTATCCTACACAAGCCGAACCGAACACCAATATCAAACTGTAGTAAAGGTCCCGGGGTCTTTCCGTCCTGCTGCGCGAAACGAGCATCTTTACTCGTAGTGCAATTTCACCGGGCCTATGGTTGAGACAGTCGAGAAGTCGTTACGCCATTCGTGCAGGTCGGAACTTACCCGACAAGGAATTTCGCTACCTTAGGATGGTTATAGTTACCACCGCCGTTTACTGGCGCTTAAGTTCTCAGCTTCGCCCCACCGAAATGGAGCTAACCGGTCCCCTTAACGTTCCAGCACCGGGCAGGCGTCAGTCCGTATACATCGCCTTACGGCTTCGCACGGACCTGTGTTTTTAGTAAACAGTCGCTTCTCGCTGGTCTCTGCGGCCACCCCCAGCTCCAGAGGTAAACTCCATCACCGGGTGTGGCCCCCCTTCTCCCGAAGTTACGGGGGCATTTTGCCGAGTTCCTTAACCATAGTTCACCCGAACGCCTCGGTATTCTCTACCTGACCACCTGAGTCGGTTTAGGGTACGGGCCGCCATGAAACTCGCTAGAGGCTTTTCTCGACAGCATAGGATCATCCACTTCACCACAATCGGCTCGGCATCAGGTCTCACCCCACATGCGCGACGGATTTACCTACCGCGCGGGCTACACCCTTACCCCGGGACAACCACCGCCCGGGCTGGACTACCTTCCTGCGTCACCCCATCACTCACCTACTACCAGCTTGGATCAGCGGCTCCACCACTCCGAGATCACCCGAAGGATCACCCGGCGGCTTCACGGCCTTAGCATCACTGGATTCGATGTCTGGCGCTCCATAGCGGGTACCGGAATATCAACCGGTTATCCATCGACTACGCCTGTCGGCCTCGCCTTAGGTCCCGACTTACCCTGGGCAGATCAGCTTGACCCAGGAACCCTTAGTCAATCGGCGCACACGTTTCTCACGTATGTATCGCTACTCATGCCTGCATTCTCACTCGTGAACCGTCCACCACTGCCTTCCGGCGCAGCTTCACCCGGCACACGACGCTCCCCTACCCATCACAGTCCCCGTTAGAGGTATATACTGCAATGACACGACTTCGGCGGTACGCTTGAGCCCCGCTACATTGTCGGCGCGGAATCACTAGACCAGTGAGCTATTACGCACTCTTTCAAGGGTGGCTGCTTCTAAGCCAACCTCCTGGTTGTCTCTGCGACTCCACATCCTTTCCCACTTAGCGTACGCTTAGGGGCCTTAGTCGATGCTCTGGGCTGTTTCCCTCTCGACCATGGAGCTTATCCCCCACAGTCTCACTGCCGCGCTCTCACTTACCGGCATTCGGAGTTTGGCTAAGGTCAGTAACCCGGTAGGGCCCATCGCCTATCCAGTGCTCTACCTCCGGCAAGAAACACACGACGCTGCACCTAAATGCATTTCGGGGAGAACCAGCTATCACGGAGTTTGATTGGCCTTTCACCCCTAACCACAGGTCATCCCCCAGGTTTTCAACCCTGGTGGGTTCGGCCCTCCACGACCTCTTACAGCCGCTTCAGCCTGCCCATGGCTAGATCACTCCGCTTCGGGTCTTGAGCGCGCTACTCTATCGCCCTATTCGGACTCGCTTTCGCTACGGCTTCCCCACACGGGTTAACCTCGCAACACACCGCAAACTCGCAGGCTCATTCTTCAAAAGGCACGCAGTCACGACGTTGCATGCAAGCATGCAACGCGACGCTCCCACGGCTTGTAGGCACACGGTTTCAGGTACTATTTCACTCCGCTCCCGCGGTACTTTTCACCATTCCCTCACGGTACTATCCGCTATCGGTCACCAGGGAATATTTAGGCTTAACGGGTGGTCCCGCCAGATTCACACGGGATTTCTCGGGCCCCGTGCTACTTGGGTGTCTCACAAGCAAGCCGCTGACATTTCGACTACGGGGGTCTTACCCTCTACGCCGGACCTTTCGCATGTCCTTCGCCTACATCAACGGTTTATAACTCGCCTCATGACCGGCAGATCATGAAAGTGAGATCCCACAACCCCCTGCATGCAACCCCTGCCGGGTCTCACACATACAAGGTTTGGCCTCATCCAGTTTCGCTCGCCACTACTCCCGGAATCACGGTTGTTTTCTCTTCCTGCGGGTACTGAGATGTTTCACTTCCCCGCGTTCCCTCCACACCGCCTATATATTCAGCGGCGGGTGACAGCCCATGACGACTGCCGGGTTTCCCCATTCGGAAACCCCCGGATCAAAGCCTGGTTGACGACTCCCCGGGGACTATCGCGGCCTCCCACGTCCTTCATCGGTTCCTGGTGCCAAGGCATCCACCGTGCGCCCTTAAAAACTTGGCCACAGATGCTCGCGTTCACTGTGCAGTTCTCAAACAACGACCAACCACCCGTCACAACCTGCCAAAGCAGACCTACACCGGGGTCGGCATCCATGAAGGCAGCCTCACGGCCATACCTTCAGGACCCAACAGCGTGCCCGACACCCTCAGCCTCTCCCCGTTCCGTTCCACGCCGAAGCAGTACTAAGAAGAGAAGCAAACCAAGTGTGCCGAGTAGTCAACGTTCCACCCATGAGCAACCAGCATCAGACGTTCGCTGATGTACTGGCCTCTGACCTCACCCCGAAGGGAGTCGGTAAGAAGTGCTCCTTAGAAAGGAGGTGATCCAGCCGCACCTTCCGGTACGGCTACCTTGTTACGACTTCGTCCCAATCGCCAGTCCCACCTTCGACAGCTCCCTCCCACAAGGGGTTGGGCCACCGGCTTCGGGTGTTACCGACTTTCGTGACGTGACGGGCGGTGTGTACAAGGCCCGGGAACGTATTCACCGCAGCAATGCTGATCTGCGATTACTAGCGACTCCGACTTCATGGGGTCGAGTTGCAGACCCCAATCCGAACTGAGACCGGCTTTTTGAGATTCGCTCCACCTCGCGGTATCGCAGCTCATTGTACCGGCCATTGTAGCACGTGTGCAGCCCAAGACATAAGGGGCATGATGACTTGACGTCGTCCCCACCTTCCTCCGAGTTGACCCCGGCGGTCTCCCGTGAGTCCCCACCACCCACAAAGGGGCGTGCTGGCAACACGGGACAAGGGTTGCGCTCGTTGCGGGACTTAACCCAACATCTCACGACACGAGCTGACGACAGCCATGCACCACCTGTACACCGACCACAAGGGGGCGACCATCTCTGGCCGTTTCCGGTGTATGTCAAGCCTTGGTAAGGTTCTTCGCGTTGCGTCGAATTAAGCCACATGCTCCGCCGCTTGTGCGGGCCCCCGTCAATTCCTTTGAGTTTTAGCCTTGCGGCCGTACTCCCCAGGCGGGGCACTTAATGCGTTAGCTGCGGCACGGACAACGTGGAATGTTGCCCACACCTAGTGCCCACCGTTTACGGCGTGGACTACCAGGGTATCTAATCCTGTTCGCTCCCCACGCTTTCGCTCCTCAGCGTCAGTATCGGCCCAGAGATCCGCCTTCGCCACCGGTGTTCCTCCTGATATCTGCGCATTTCACCGCTACACCAGGAATTCCGATCTCCCCTACCGAACTCTAGCCTGCCCGTATCGACTGCAGACCCGGGGTTAAGCCCCGGGCTTTCACAACCGACGCGACAAGCCGCCTACGAGCTCTTTACGCCCAATAATTCCGGACAACGCTCGCGCCCTACGTATTACCGCGGCTGCTGGCACGTAGTTAGCCGGCGCTTCTTCTGCAGGTACCGTCACTTGCGCTTCTTCCCTGCTGAAAGAGGTTTACAACCCGAAGGCCGTCATCCCTCACGCGGCGTCGCTGCATCAGGCTTTCGCCCATTGTGCAATATTCCCCACTGCTGCCTCCCGTAGGAGTCTGGGCCGTGTCTCAGTCCCAGTGTGGCCGGTCGCCCTCTCAGGCCGGCTACCCGTCGTCGCCTTGGTGAGCCACTACCTCACCAACAAGCTGATAGGCCGCGGGCTCATCCTGCACCGCCGGAGCTTTCCACCACCAGACCATGCGGTCAGTGGTTGTATCCGGTATTAGACCCCGTTTCCAGGGCTTGTCCCAGAGTGCAGGGCAGATTGCCCACGTGTTACTCACCCGTTCGCCACTAATCCACCCCCGAAGGGGCTTCATCGTTCGACTTGCATGTGTTAAGCACGCCGCCAGCGTTCGTCCTGAGCCAGGATCAAACTCTCCGTGAATGTGAACCCGTAATCGGGTGCAACACCACGAGAGCGGAACAACCAGGAGGAATAATCCCGGTCGTTCACAGCGTCCTCGCTGTGCGCCTCCCCCAACGATTCGCGGGGAAGGACTTTTTCAAAGGAACCTCGCCCCAACCGGTGATCCGGCCGGAGACGGGGTATCAACATATCTGGCGTTGACTTTTGGCACGCTGTTGAGTTCTCAAGGAACGGACGCTTCCTTTGTACTCACCCTCGCGGGCTTTCCTCCGGGCGCTTCCCTTCGGTATTTCGTGTTTCCGACTCTATCAGATCTTTCCGGCTTCCCGGTCCGTTCCGATTTCCTCGGTGCTTTCCGGCCTTTCGGCCTTCCGGCGGTGTTGACTCTATCAGATCCTTTCGGGCCTGATTCCCGGTCAACTCGGGTTGTCTTCCCGGCCGTTGGCGGGCCGTTCCGACGAGTGAGACTTTAGCGGAATCTCGGCTCCCGGGCTAATCCGGGCCGTTCTCTCGAACGTGGATTCCTCATTTCGCGAGAACGCACGAAACGAGCCGACGACAAGACCCCCGTCGAAACGGAGAAGTCGCGCGTCGATCGCTTGAGTGGTTCTTGCGGAATGGCTGTCCGGGGACCGACCAGAGTCGGCGCTCACGTCGGACAACTCGGAGAACACTACGTTCCGGGCCCAGGGGTGTCAACTCTGGTCCAGGCCAGCCTCGACGGCGTACGGTGGAGCCATGACTACGCGTACGTGCACCCAGCAGTGGTGGGCCGCCTGACGGCGGCCGTACTCACGTATGCACTCGACGGCCGCCGCCTCGGCGGCCGTTCGCGTATCTCCCTCCGGAGGACCTGAGCCCGGCCGTCGGGTCGGTGGCCCCGTTCTGGAAGAGGAGAGCTGAGATGACGCGGATCTTCAGTGGGGTGAAGCCCACCGGGCACCTGACGCTGGGGAACTACCTGGGGGCCGTGCGGCGCTGGGCGGAGGTCGATCAGCACCGGGCCGACGCGTTGTTCTGCGTCGTCGACCTGCACGCCCTGACCGTGGAGCACGATCCCGGGCGGGTGCGCAGGCTCAGTCGGCAGGCGGCGACGCTGCTGCTGGCCTCGGGCATCGATCCCGAGCGGTGTGTCCTCTTCGTACAGAGCCACGTCGACGAGCACGCGCGGCTCTCGTACCTCCTCGAGTGCGTGGCGAGCGACGGCGAGATGCGGCGGATGATCCAGTACAAGGAGAAGTCCGCGCGCGAGCGGGCGCGGGGTGGGAGCGTGCGGCTGTCGCTGCTCACGTACCCGGTGCTGATGGCGGCGGACATCCTCGCGTACGGGGCCGACGAGGTGCCGGTGGGCGAGGACCAGACGCAGCACGTGGAGCTGACGCGGGATCTGGCGGTGCGGTTCAACCAGCGGTACGGCGGGGCGTTCGTGGTGCCGCGGGCGACGCGGCCGGAGGTGGCCGCGCGGGTCATGGACCTCCAGGACCCCACGTCGAAGATGGGGAAGTCCCACGAGGCGGGGGCCGGGATCGTCTATCTCCTGGACGAGCCGGACGTGGTGCGGAAGAAGATCGTGCGGGCGGTCACGGACAGCGGGAGCGAGGTCGTGTACGACCGGGAGGCCCGGCCGGGGGTCTCGAATCTGCTGGAGATCCTCGCGGCTTGCGAGGGTGGGAACCCGGAAGACCTGAGCGGTGTATATGAGTCGTACGGGGCGTTGAAGAAGGCCACCGCGGACGCCGTGGTCGAGCTGCTGCGGCCCGTGCGGGAGCGGCACAAGGAGCTGGTCGCGGATGCGGCGTACGTGGAGGAGGTGTTGCGGGACGGGGCCGCGCGGGCGCGGGAGATGGCGCGGCCGACGGTCGATGCCGCCTATCGGGCGATCGGGCTGCTGCCTGCCGCGCCCGCGGTGCCCGCTGGGGTGCCGGTGAACGCGGCGCGGTAGGCGCGGGGGCTGGTGGCGAGGCGCGAGGCGAAGTGCTGTCGCATCGTGACCTCGCTGCCGAAGCCCGCGCGGCGTGCCACCTCGGGCATGGGCAGGTCGGTGCGTTCGAGGAGCTTCTGCGCGGCGGCGACGCGCTGGTCGAGGAGCCAGCGCAGGGGTGTGGTGCCGGTCGATGCCGTGAAGTGGCGGGCGAAGGAGCGTGCCGACATGCCCGCGCGGGCGGCGAGGTCGGCGACGGTGAGCGGTTCGTGGAGGTGGTGCAGGGCGTAGGCGAGGACGGAGGCCAGGGCGTCGGCGTCGCGGTCGGCGCGGGGTGTGGGGCGCTCGATGAACTGCGCCTGGCCGCCGGTGCGGAAGGGGGCGGTGACCATCGAGCGGGCGATCGTCGCGGCGGTCTCGGAGCCGTGTGTCGTGCGGACCAGATGCAGGCACAGGTCGATCCCGGCGGCGGTGCCCGCGGCGGTCCAGATGTTGTCGTCCTCGATGAACAGGGCGTCGGGCACGACGTCGACGAGGGGGTGATGGGTGCGCAGGAGGTCGACGAGGTTCCAGTGGGTGATGGCGCGGCGGCCGTCGAGCAGTCCGGCCTGGGCGAGGGTGAAGGCGCCGCCGCACAGGGCGGCGAGGGGGATGCCGCGGGCGTGGGCGCGGCGCAGGGCTTCGAGGAGTGGAGGTGGTGCGGGGGTCAGGTGGTCGTCCAGGCCGGGGACGACGATCAGGTCGGTGTCGGTGAGCCGGGTCAGCCAGGCCAGGGTGCGGTCAGGGGTGAGGCTGAGACCGCCGCGCAGGGGGACGGGCTCGGGGGCGGCGGCGACGCGGCGCAGGTCGAAGGGGGGTACGCCGCGGTCGGTGCGGTCGGTGCCCCAGACCTCGGTGATCACGGCGACGTCGAAGGCGCGGACGCCGGGGAAGGCGAGCAGGGCGATGCGCTGGGAGGACGAGGGCACCGTGGCAGTAAACCATCGATCGCTGGCTTTTGTGGCTCTGGGGTGTCGGGGCCGCGGGCGGCAGCATCGAGGGCATGGAGATCGCAGAGAACGCCGCACTGGTCGTGGTCGACGTACAGAGGGGATTCGAGGAGGAGTACGAGGACTACTGGGGAGCGCGGAACAATCCGGAGGCTGATGACAACATCGCTTCGCTCATCGACGCGTGGCAGGCGACGGGGCGGCCGGTCGTGTTCGTACGGCACGATTCGCTCAAGCCGGGGTCGCCGCTGCGGACGGGGTACGCGGGCAACGAGTTCAAGGAGTACGTCGAGCAGCGGCGTGGGAAGGGGGCCGGTGCCGAGCTGCTGGTGACGAAGAGCGTGAACTCGGCCTTCTACGGAACGCCGGATCTGGACGCCTGGTTCAAGGCGGCGGGGATCTCGCAGTTCGTGGTGGTCGGGATCCAGACCAACATGTGCGCGGAGACGACGGCCCGGATGGGCGGGAACCTCGGCTACGACGTGCTGTTCGCGCTGGATGCCACGCACACCTTCGACCTGGAGGGCCCGTTCGGCTGGCGCCAGACGGCGGACGAGCTGGCCCGGGCGACGGCGGTGTCGTTGCACGGGGGTGGTTTCGCGCGGGTGGTGACGACGGCAAGCGTGCTCGCGGCGGCGCGCTGATCGCCGGGGGCCGGGGTGGTCAGCCGGGCGGGGCCCGGCGGGGGTATCCAGCCCGTCCGGGGCATTCACCCGGATGGGAGCCCGGCCAGGATGTCCAGCCCGTCCGGCGTTTGAGGACGAGGCCGGAGGCCGATGGGGGGGTGGCCGGGGGCCGACGAGCGGGGCCCGGGGGCGGCAGCCCCCGAGCCTCAGCCGCCGGGCACCCGGCAGCGGGACGGCGCCCCCGGTCACCCCCCATTGCCAGAGGCAAGCTCCCGGCTGCGGTCGCGGGCGGCCTCAAGCGCGGCGATCAGCGCGGCGCGCACCCCGTGGTTCTCCAGTTCGCGGATGGCGTTGATGGTGGTGCCCGCCGGGGAGGTGACGTTCTCGCGGAGCTTCACCGGGTGTTCGCCGCTGTCGCGGAGCATCACGGCGGCGCCGATCGCGGCCTGCACGATGAGGTCGTGGGCCTTGTCGCGGGGCAGGCCGAGGAGGATGCCCGCGTCGGTCATGGCCTCGACGAGGAAGTAGAAGTACGCGGGGCCCGAGCCGGACAGGGCCGTGCAGGCGTCCTGCTGGGTCTCGGGGACGCGGAGGGTCTGGCCGACGGCGCCGAAGATCCTCTCGGCGTGGGTCAGGTGGGTGGCGGTGGCGTGGCTGCCGCCGGAGATGACGGACATGCCTTCGTCGACGAGGACGGGGGTGTTGGGCATGACGCGGATGACGGGGACGTCGGGGGCCAGGCGCTCCTCGATGAAGGAGGTGGGGATGCCCGCGGCGGCGCTGATGACGAGGGTGTCGGGGGTGACGTGGGCGGTGAGTTCGTCGAGCAGGCGGGCCATGTCCTGCGGCTTGCAGGCGAGGATCAGGGTGTCGGCGCGCTTGGCGGCCTCGGCGTTGGTGAGGGGCTCGACGCCGTAGCGGGTGCGGAGTTCGTCGGCGCGTTCCTGGCGGCGGGTGGTGACGAGGAGGTCCGCGGGGGCCCAGCCGCCGCGGATCATGCCGCTGAGCAGGGCTTCGCCGATCTTTCCGGTGCCGAGGACGGCGACCTTGTGGCTGGCCTGCCGTTGGGGCGTGCGCGTCTGGCTCATGGCGGGGGCCTCCCGGGGGTGCGACGTTCGGGGGCCATCCTCGCATCGGGTGGGGCGCTGGCGGCGGGGTGTCCGGTGAGCGGACGGTGCGCGGACGCACCAGGGTGGTCAGGCCGTGCGGCGGCGGAGGGTGGCGGCGCCTAGGGCGAGGACGAGGACGGCGCAGGCGGCGACGATCACGGCGTCGCGGAGGAAGTCGCCGGTGATGTCGGGGTGGCGGAGGACTTCGTTCATGCCGTCGACGGCGTACGACATGGGGAGGGCGTTGGAGAGGGCTTCGAGGACGGGCTGCATGGTGGCGCGGGGAGCGAACAGGCCGCAGAGGAGGAGTTGGGGGAAGATCACGGCGGGCATGAACTGGACGGCCTGGAACTCGGAGGCGGCGAAGGCCGAGACGAAGAGGCCGAGCGCGGTGCCGAGGAGCGCGTCGAGCAGGGCGACCAGGAGCAGCAGCCAGGCGGAGCCGGTGACGTCCAGGCCGAGCGCCCACAGGGCGAGGCCGGTGGCGAGGGCGGACTGGACGATCGCGAGGGCGCCGAAGGCGAGGGCGTAGCCCGCGATCAGGTCGGCCTTGGCGAGCGGCAGGGCGAGGAGGCGCTCCAGGGTGCCGGAGGTGCGTTCGCGCAGGGTGGCGATGGAGGTCACCAGGAACATCGTGATGAGCGGGAAGATCCCGAGGAGGGAGGCGCCGATGGAGTCGAAGGTGCGCGGGCTGCCGTCGAAGACATAGCGCAGGAGCAGCAGCATCAGGCAGGGGACGAGCAGCATCAGCGCGATGGAGCGCGGGTCGTGGCGGAGCTGGCGCAGGAAGCGGGCGGCGGTGGCGAGGGTGCGGTAGGCGTTCACTGGGGGCTCCCGGGGGTCTGGGGTGGCCGGGGGGTCTGGGATGCCTCGGGGGTCCGGGGGTCCCGGGGGGCTGGGGGTGGGCGGTGCGGGCGGCGTTCGCCTCGTCGACCAGGTGCAGGAAGGCCGCCTCGACCGTGGTGGAGCCGGTGCGGGTGCGCAGGGCGTCGGGGGTGTCGTCGGCGAGGATCTCGCCCTCGCGCATGAGGAGCAGGCGGTGGCAGCGCTCGGCCTCGTCCATGACGTGGGAGGAGACGAGGATCGTGGTGCCGCGGTCGGCGGCGATGGTGTGGAAGAGCTGCCACAGGTCGCGGCGGAGTACGGGGTCGAGGCCGACGGTGGGTTCGTCGAGGACCAGCAGTTCGGGGGCGCCGAGGAGGGCGACCGCGAGGGAGACGCGGTTGCGCTGGCCGCCGGAGAGGGCGCCCGCGAGGGCGTCGGCGTGGCTGGTGAGGTCGACGTCGGCGATGGCGCGGGTGACGTCCTCGCGGCGGCGGGCGGCCGTGGCGCCGCGGCCGGGGGCGAGGACCGCCGCGAAGTACTCCAGGTTCTGGCGGACCGTCAGGTCGTCGTAGACGGACGGGTCCTGCGTGACGTACCCGACGCGGGAGCGCAGGGCCGGGGTGCCCGCGGGGCGGTCGAGGACGTCCAGGGTGCCGGTGACCTTGGCCTGGGTGCCGACGACGGCGCGCATCAGCGTGGACTTGCCGCAGCCGGAGGGGCCGAGGAGCCCGGTGATCTGGCCGCGCGGGACGGTGAAGCGGAGGTCGCGCAGCACGGTGCGGTGGCCTCGTACGACGGTGAGGGAGCGGGCGCGGACGGCCGGGGCGGCGGTGGTCGGCGGGGCCGGGGCGCGGGGCGGTGTCGAGATATTCATCATGTGATGATTATGTGCGCCGGGAGGTGGTGGACGTCAAGGGCGGAGGGCGCTTCGGGGGCGCTTCGGGGGCGTTTCGGGAGCCGTCCGGGGTTGCTGCGAGGTCGTTTCCGGGTCGTCTCGGGGTCGTCTCGGGGTTGCTTCGCGCCCGGATGCGGCACCGAGGCGGGGCCCGGGTGTGCGGGCCCCGCCTCGGTGTCGGGGGTTTTCAGGGTTCGGGGGCAGGGGTTCAGGGGTTCCGGGGTTCAGATGTCCCGGGGTCTTGGGGTCTTGGGGGTCTTGGCGGGCGGGGGCTGCGGACGACCGTGAGGTCCACGGCGTAGGCCTCCTCGACCGTGCCGTCCGGGAAGTGGGCGAGGAGGGCGGTGCGCTCGTCGGCGAGGACGGGGGCGGCGCGTTCGGGGCCGAGGGTGGCGAAGTAGGAGCGGCTGCCCAGGTGGGCGAGGTGCAGGTCCAGGGGCACCCGGCGCGTCCAGTGGAGGCGGCGGTGGACCGGGCCGAGCCCCGGCACCTGGCGGTCGATGATGCGGTCGGCGTCGCCGGTGGTGCCGTGCGCGTGGTAGCCGGGCAGCCGGGCCTTGAGGCGGGCCTCCTGGGCGGCGGCCCAGGGGACGTCGGGGTCGGGCACGTTCCACCACAGGGCGAGGGTGCCGCCCGGGCGCAGCACGCGCAGTGCCTCCGGCACGGACAGGCTCGGGTCGGTCCAGTGGAAGGCCTGGGCGTAGGTGACGAAGTCCGCCGAGGCGTCGGCCAGCGGCAGCACGTCGCCCGAGGCGCGCAGCAGCGGAACGCCGGGGAGCTGCGCACGCAGCCGCGCGCCCATCGCCGGGCCGGGTTCGACGGCGATGACCTGGGCGCCCCGGTCCCGCAGCAGCCGGGTGGCTATGCCGGTGCCCGCGCCGACGTCGACGACCGTGGCACCCGCGAACGGGGCGTCGGCCAGTTCCTCGACGAGGTCGAAGAGCGCGGACGGGTAGCCGGGGCGGGCGGTGGCGTACTGGGCCGCCACGGAGTCGAAGGACAGGGCTAACTCGGTGGGCGTGATGCGGTGTGCCAGTTCTTCTTCAGCCATGGCGCCATCCTCGCGCGCGGCGGCCGGGGTTCGCGGGTGTTTGCTGGCGTTACTCGTGGCGTTACCCGCGGCCGTCCGCCGCCGGTGCCCGCCCGGCCGTCCGCCGCCGGTGCCCGCCCGGCTGTCCACTGCCGGTGCACACCCAACTGTCCGCCCCCGTGCGCGCCGCGCCGCTTGGCTGCTTCGGCCACTCGGCCACTTCGGCCACTTCGGTCGAGTAACCACTCGGCCGAGCAACTACGTGGCCGGGCGGCTACTCGGCCGAGTAGCTACGTGGCGCTGTCGCGGCGCCCGCGCTTAGAGGGGTTGCCGGTGCGGCGCCGTGTGCGCTTCGCGTACTGCTCGCGCGCCGACTCGTACTCCGCGCGGTGCAGCTTCTCCCCCGGCGCCTCGGTCAGGGAGCGGAAGAAGTAGGCGAGCAGCGAGCCGATGAAGCCAATGGTCATCAGGCCGCGCATCGACGCCACCGACTGCGGGTCGTGGCGCTTGCCGAAACCCTCCCACGTGCGCCGGAACGCGATCGCGCTGCAGAGGGCGAACATGACCACGACCAGCACGTTCACGAACGCGCCCACGTCCGCGATCTCCAGGCCCTGGTACGCGAAGCGCAGCACCAGGCAGCCCGCGGCGGCCGCGACGAGCGACCCGACCGCGACTCCGGCCCGGCGCAGCCCGTACCGGTCGGTGTGCTCCACCCAGGACGTCCCGAAGAAGCGGAGGGGCTCGGGCTGGGGGCCCGGCGGGGTGCCCTGGGTCTGCTCTGTACGCGGTTCCTCGCTCACACCGTCGATTATCGCCGCCCGGTCGCCACGCCTGCCGAACGCCCGGCCGCGGCGCGTACCACCGCCCGGCCACCGCGCCTGTCCGCCGCCCGCCCCCACCGGGGAAGCGGAGGGGCGCCCCGCGTTTGCCGCCGGTACGCGGCGCCGACTTGCCCCTCCTCCCCACCCGGCCGTTAGTTTGTGCGGACAGGAACAGGCACAGGGAATGGCCGGAACGGGGAGGTCGAAGAGGTGGCGCTCCGTGAGGGAGACCCTGAGGAGATCGGCGGTTACCCGCTGGAGTCGCGGCTCGGCTCGGGCGGCATGGGCACCGTCTTCCTCGCGCGTACGGCGTCGGGCCGACCGGTGGCGATCAAGCTGATCCACCAGCAGTTCGCGGCCGACGACGAGTTCCGGATCCGGTTCCGGCAGGAGGTCGCCGCGGCCCGCAGGGTCAGCGGCGCGTTCACCGCCGCCGTGGTCGACGCCGACCCCGAGGCGCGGCACCCCTGGATGGCCACCACCTATATAGAGGGGCCGACGCTCGCCCAGCGCATCGCCGAGCGCGGCCCCATCGGCGGCGCCGAGCTGCGCACCCTCGCCATCGGCCTCACCGAGGCGCTGCGCGACATCCACCGCGCCGACGTCGTGCACCGCGACCTGAAGCCGTCCAACGTCGTGCTCTCCCCCGAGGGCCCGCGCGTCATCGACTTCGGCATCTCCCGCGCCGCCGACCAGCAGACGCTGACGATGACGGGGCGGGTCATCGGCACGCCGCCGTTCATGTCTCCCGAGCAGTTGCAGACGCCGCGGGGCGTCGGGCCGTCGTCGGACGTGTTCTCGCTGGGTACGTTGCTGGTGTACGCGGCGACCGGGCAGGGGCCGTTCGACGCGGACTCCCCGTACATGACGGCGTATCAAGTGGTCCATGAGGCGCCCTCGCTCGGTGCCGTGCCGCCCGAGCTGCGGGCCGTCGTCGAGCCGTGCCTCGCCAAGGACCCGGCCGCCCGGCCCTCCGTGGACGAACTCCTGGTGCGCCTGCGGGACCTGCCGACGGAACTCGCGGCGGCGCCAGGCGGCGGCAGCCGGACCAGGGACACGGCGACCCAGCACCACCTGGCCGGGGACACGGGCAGCACCGGGAACGCAGGGAGCACCGGAGGCACAGGGGGCGCGAGCGGAACCGGGAGCGCCGGGGCCGGGGGCGCGGGCGCCGCGGGGAAGGGCACCGACCCGGCCCACGAGACGGCGCCTCCCGGCAGCAGCCCCGCGCCCGCCGCGCCCACCGCGCCGCCCGCCACGCCCTTCCGGCGCCTTCGCCGCCGCTGGCGCCCCGTGCTGGCCGCCGCCGTGGCCGTCGCCGCGATCGGCGGCGGGGTCGCGGTGCTCCAGGCGGGCTCCGGCGGCAAGGACGGCGGCGCCGACGGCGCCCCGCCCGGCAAGGGCCGCACGGTGGCGGCGACCGGCGCGGCCCTGCCCCACGGCTTCAAGCCCTGGCGGCAGAGCGTGCCCCCGGGCCAGGCGAAGATCACGGACGAGCTGCGCTGCGTACCGCGCGGCCAGGCGCTGTTCTGCGGGGGCGGTGGCGTGGTCGCCACCCGCGTCAGGGCCGCCGACGGCCACCGGGAGTGGACGGTGCACAGCCCCGGCATCCCCGTACAGAACACCTCCATCGTCGGGGTGGCCGGTGACACCGTGCTCGGCTACCGCATGGCGGCCGACGACAACGCCCCCGGTGACGTCGTCGCCCTCGACGCCGCCACGGGCGAGGAGCGGTGGTCCACCTCCGCCGGTGCCCTGTCGACGGCGGTCACCGGCCGCGGCCAGGACGCGGTGATCGTCGGCTCGGCCGTCCTGACCGTCGACGCCGACGGCACCCGCGTCGAGTCCCACGCGGTCCGCTCCGGAAAGGTCCTGTGGCGCAGCCCGTTCCCGGCGGGCCAGGACTGCTCGCCGCTGGCCGCGGGCGGCCGGGCGTACGTGATGTGCGGGCCGGGCCGCCAGGTCTCGGAGTCCGAGGTGCGGAACGCCACGATCCGCGCCGTGGACCCCGTCTCCGGCAGGTTCGGGGCGTCGGTCCCGCTGGCCGGGCCGGTGGAGCCGCTGGGCGCGGCGGACGGGCGGCTGGTCCTGGCGAAGCGGCGGGTGGGCGAGGTCGGCGTCATCGAGTACGAGGCCGTGGTCCGCGTCGACCCGCGCAGCGGCAGGGCCACCACGACCGAGCTGGGTACGAGGTACGGCGGCACGCCCGAACTGGTCGGCGGGACGGTGTACTTCACCGAGCAGAACGGCACGGTCAGCGCGGTCGACCCGGTGTCCGGCAAGCGGGCGTGGACCCGGCAGACGGACGTCGAGGGCGCGTCGGGGCCGGTCGCGGGGCCGGGCGAGGCGCTGTACCTCAGCTCGGCGAGCGGCCGGGTCGCCGCGCTCGCGGCGCGCGACGGCGAGCGGCTGTGGTCGACGGGCCCGAAGACGAACGGGACCTCCGACGTCGGCATGGAGCCGCGGGTGACGTTCGTGGGCCGGGCGATCGTGGTGGCCGGGGCGGACAACCTGCTGTTCGCCTTCGACACGGCGAAGCCGCCGCGGCCGGAGTGAGGCGGGGCCGCGGCGGCTGTGGTGCGGGTGGTGCGAGGGGGCGCCCCCACCTGCGCCCAGCGCCCCGGGTTCCTCGGGCCCCGGGCTCCTCGGGCCCCGGGCTCCTCGGGCCCCCGGGTTCCGCGAGCCCCCGGCTCACGGCGCCCGAGGCCCCTCACGCTCCGGCGTCAGCAGCGCGGTGCCACATAGCCGTCGCTGCCCGTCCTGACGTACGTGTCGGAGATGTAGCGCCCGCTGCCGATGCGGTCCCAGATGTCCGAGGTGCCGGTCGGCCCGGTGACCTTCTCGCCGGGGCGCTGGCAGCCGATCGTGACGCGGGAGCCCGCGCTGAGGCGGCCCACCTTGGCGTACGAGGTGCCGGGGCCCGAGCGGACGTTGACGTCGGCGACGACCGGGTAGCGGCGCGCGGCGAGCGCCGTCACATCCGCACCAGCCGCACCATCTGTACCAGCCACACCATCCGCGCCAATCACACCAGCCGCATCCACGGCCTCGTCCGTCACATCGGACACATCAGTGATCGTCAGTTCTTCGCTGCTCATCGTGATCCCCCGTCTTCCTCAGAACCCCCGTCAACGGGCGGCGCGGGCCGCCCGTGGCATGTACTCCACACCATAGACGCGCCCGCGCACAGCACCAGTTGCAGGACATATCAGGACAGTCTCGGGCGGCCCGAGGGGGCCCGAGGGGGCCCGAGGGGGCCCGAGGGGGATCATCCGCGGAGAGCCGGGCGGCTCAGCCCAGCTTCGACACGTCCCGCACCGCGCCCTTGTCCGCGCTGGTCGCCATCGCCGCGTACGCGCGCAGCGCCGCGGAGACCTTGCGGTCGCGGGACTTCGGCGCGTACACCCCGCCGAGGGCCTCGCGGCGGCGGGCCAGTTCGCCCTCGTCGACGAGGAGTTCGATGGCACGGCCCGGGATGTCGACGCGGACGCGGTCGCCGTCCTCGACGAGGGCGATGGTGCCGCCGGACGCCGCCTCCGGGGAGACATGGCCGATGGACAGGCCCGACGTGCCGCCGGAGAAGCGGCCGTCGGTGACCAGGGCGCAGGCCTTGCCGAGGCCGCGGCCCTTGAGGAAGGAGGTGGGGTAGAGCATCTCCTGCATGCCGGGGCCGCCCTTGGGGCCCTCGTACCGGATGACGACGACGTCACCCTCCTTGACCTGCTTGTTCAGGATCTTCTCGACGGCCTCCTCCTGCGACTCGCAGACGACGGCCGGGCCCTCGAAGGTCCAGATCGACTCGTCGACGCCCGCCGTCTTCACCACGCAGCCGTCGACGGCCAGGTTGCCCTTGAGGACGGCGAGGCCACCGTCCTTGGAGTAGGCGTGGGCGACGTCGCGGATGCAGCCGTTCGCGGCGTCCGTGTCGAGGGTGTCCCAGCGCTCGGACTGCGAGAAGGCCTCGGCGGAGCGCACGCAGCCGGGGGCCGCGTGCCACAGCTCCACGGCCTCGGCCGACGCCGAGCCGCCGCGAACGTCCCAGGCGTCCAGCCACTCCTTGATGGAGGCGGAGTGGACGGTGCGCACGTCCTCGTTGAGCAGCCCGCCGCGGTACAGCTCGCCGAGGATCGCGGGGATGCCGCCCGCGCGGTGCACGTCCTCCATGTAGTACGTGCCCTGCGGGGCGACGTTCGGGGCGACCTTGGCCAGGCACGGGACGCGGCGCGAGACGGCGTCGATGTCCGTCAGGTCGTACCCCGCTCCGGCCTCCTGGGCGGCGGCGAGCAGGTGCAGGATCGTGTTGGTGGAGCCGCCCATGGCGATGTCGAGGGCCATGGCGTTCTCGAACGCGGCGTGGGTGGCGATGCTGCGCGGCAGGACGGAGTCGTCGTCCTCGTCGTAGTAGCGCCTGGTGATCTCGACGACCGTCGCGCCCGCCCGCTCGTACAGCGCGCGGCGGGCGGTGTGGGTGGCGAGGACCGAGCCGTTGCCGGGCAGGGAGAGGCCGATGGCCTCGGTCAGGCAGTTCATGGAGTTGGCCGTGAACATGCCGGAACAGGAGCCGCAGGTCGGGCAGGCGTTCTCCTCGATGCGCAGCACGTCCTCGTCCGAGACGTTCTCGTTGGCGGCGTCGACCATGGCGTCGATCAGGTCGAGCTTGCGGACCGTGCCGTTGACGAGGGTGGTCTTGCCCGCCTCCATGGGGCCGCCGGAGACGAAGACCGTCGGGATGTTCAGGCGCAGCGCGGCCATCAGCATGCCGGGGGTGATCTTGTCGCAGTTGGAGACGCAGATCAGGGCGTCGGCGCAGTGCGCCTCGACCATGTACTCGACGGAGTCGGCGATCAGGTCGCGCGAGGGCAGGCTGTAGAGCATGCCGCCGTGGCCCATGGCGATGCCGTCGTCCACGGCGATCGTGTTGAACTCGCGCGGGATGCCGCCCGCCGCGCGCACGGCCTCGCTGACGATGCGGCCGACCGGCGCCAGGTGCGTGTGGCCGGGCACGAACTCGGTGAAGGAGTTGGCCACGGCGATGACCGGCTTCCGGCCGATGTCCGCGCCCGGTACCCCGGAGGCCCGCATCAGGGCGCGCGCGCCCGCCATGTTGCGGCCGTGGGTGACTGTGCGGGACCTCAGCTCGGGCATCGTCGCTCGCTCCTTAGGGGGCAGATCCCGATACGGCGCCCGACGCGGCGATCGCGGATCTGGCTACGGCTGTCGATACGGCCGAGCGTACGCCGATGATCCAAGATCCGGACAGGGTGTCCGGATGGCGGGACGGGCGTCTCACTTCCCCGGGGCTGTGGCGCCCTGGGGGGAACCCCGTCAGGTGGCGCCCTAGGGGAACCCCGCCAGGTGGCCCTGCACCACCGGGGCGATCCGCGCGACCAGTTCCTCCACGTCCGCCGACGCCAGGGGCTCGACCCGGATGACGTACCGGAGCATCAGGACGCCCACCATCTGGGCCGCCGCCAGCTCGGCGCGCAGTTCCGCGTCGGGCAGGTCCAGGGTGTCGGCGATGCGGGCCAGGACCTGGGTGGCGACGAGGCGGCGGAAGACGGCGGCGGCCGTCTCGTTGTTCACGGCCGAGCGGACGATCGCCAGCAGCGGGGCGCGCGTCTCCGGGTTCTCCCAGACGCCGAACAGGAACCGGACCAGGCGCTCGCCCACGCCCTCCGGCGGCCCGCTCTCGATGGCGTCCGGGGCCCGCAGGGCGGGCGCGAAGAGCACCTCGACGGCCGCGGCGAAGACCTGCTCCTTGGTGCCGAAGTAGTGGTGTACGAGCGCCGAGTCGACCCCGGCGGCCTTGGCGATGGAGCGCACCGACGCCTTCTCGTACCCGTGCTCGGAGAACTGGACGCGGGCCGCTTCCAGGATCACCTCGCGCATGGCGGGCCCCTGTTCGGCCTGCGTGCGGGAGGGGCGGCCGCGGCGGCGGGGCGTGGGGGCGGGCGCCTGGCCGGTCATGTGCGCGGCACCTTCACCGCCGATGCCAGGTGCAGGCGCGTGAAGGCCAGGGCCTCGGCGAGGTCGGCCTCGCGCTCGGCGCTGGACATGGCGCGCCGGGTGTTGACCTCGATCACCACGTGGCCGTCGTAGCCGGTGGTCGCGAGCCGTTCGAGCAGCTCGGCGCAGGGCTGGGTGCCGCGGCCCGGCACCAGGTGCTCGTCCTTCGCGGAGCCCTTGCCGTCGGCGAGGTGGACGTGGCCGAGGCGGTCGCCCATGCGGTCGACCATCTCCAGGGCGTCCGTGCGGGCGGTGGCGGTGTGGCTCAGGTCTATCGTGAAGTGGCGGTAGTCGTCCCGGGTGACGTCCCAGTCGGGGGCGTAGGCGAGCATCTCGCGGTCGCGGTAGCGCCACGGGTACATGTTCTCCACGGCGAAGCGGACGTCCGTCTCGTCCGCCATTCGCCAGATGCCCTCGACGAACTCCCGTGCGTACGCCCGCTGCCAGCGGAACGGCGGGTGCACCACGACCGTCGACGCGTCCAGCTTCTCCGCGGCGGCGCGGGCCCGCTGGAGCTTCACCCAGGGGTCCGTGGACCACACCCGCTGGGTGATCAGGAGGCAGGGGGCGTGCACCGCGAGGATGGGGATCCGGTGGTAGTCGCTCAGGCGGCGCAGGGCCTCGATGTCCTGGCTGACGGGGTCCGTCCAGACCATGACCTCCACGCCGTCGTAGCCGAGGCGCGCGGCGATCTCGAAGGCCGTCGCCGTGGACTCCGGGTAGACGGAGGCCGTCGACAGGGCGACCTTCGCATCCGGGATGCGCACGACTGGTTCTGCCACGAGGGACAGGGTACGCGGGCCCTCTTCTGGCGTGGGCGCCCGGCACCGCCCTTATCGGCGCTCCGCGCCTCGTCCTCAAACGCCGGACGGGCTAGATCTTCGCAGGCTGGGCTGGATGCTGCCGGTGCGGCGGAGTTTCAGCCCGTCCGGCGTTTGAGGACGAGCCGCGAAGCGGCAATGAACGGGGGTGCCAGGGGCGGGCCCCCTGGTTTCGGGAAAGGGGCGGGTCTGGGGCGCCCCGCGAGGGGTCACGCCGGTGGCAGGTGGTCCAGCCGCCGCAGGATCACGCCCTCCCGCAAGGCCCAGGGGCAGATCTCGACCGACTCGGCACCGAAGAGGTCCATCGCGCCCTCGGCGACCAGCGCCCCGGCGAGCAGCTGCGCGGCCCGCCCCTCCGACACCCCGGGCAGCTCCGCCCGCTCCCCGGAGGTCATCGCCGCGAGCCGCGGCACCCAGTCCTCCAGGGACTTCCGCTTCAGCTCCCGCTGCACATACAGCCCGTCGGCGGACCGCGCCGCCCCCGCGAGCCGGGCGAGCTGCTTGAAGGTCTTGGAGGTGGCCACGACGTGGTCGGGGTTCCCGAAGCGGCTGAACTCCCCCACCGTACGGGCGATCTGCGCCCGTACGTGCCGCCGCAGCGCCCGCACGTCGGCCGGGTCGGCCGGGTCCGTGGGCAGCCACGCGGCGGTCAGCCGCCCCGCGCCCAGCGGCAGGCTGACGGCGGCGTCCGGCTCCTCGTCGATGCCGTACGCGATCTCCAGGGAGCCGCCGCCGATGTCGAGGACGAGCAGCTTGCCCGCGGACCAGCCGAACCAGCGGCGGGCGGCGAGGAAGGTGAGCCGGGCCTCCTCCTCGCCGGTGAGGACCTCCAGGTCGACGCCGGTCTCCTCGCGCACCCGGCGGAGCACGTCGTCGGCGTTGGTCGCCTCCCGCACCGCGGACGTGGCGAACGGCAGCAGGTCCTCGACGCCCTTGTCCTCGGCCGCCTGGAGCGCGTCGCGCACGGTGGCGACGAGCCGGTCCACGCCGTCGGGGCCGATCGCGCCCGCCGGGTCGAGGAGTTGGGCAAGGCGCAGTTCGGCCTTGTGGGAGTGCGCGGGCAGCGGGCGCGCGCCGGGGTGGGCGTCCACCACCAGCAGATGCACCGTGTTCGAACCCACGTCGAGGACACCGAGTCTCATATACGGAACGCTACTGCGCGCGGGGCCCTCGCTGGTCCCCGGGCCGTCGCGGGCCCGCATACCCTGGAAGCGTGCCAAAGACGAAAAAGGCTAAGTCCGGCAAATCCCAGCGCGCGAAGGACGAGGACAAGGCGAAGCAGAAGGCCCAGAAGCAGCAGGCCCAGCAGCAGGAGGCCCAGCAGACCCAGCAGGAGGTCCAGCAGAAGGTCCGGAAGCAGAAGCGGCGGGACGCGTCCGGTGAGCCCGACGAGAAGGGCCTGGACTTCCCCCGCGCCTGGGTGGAGTTCCCGGATCCGGCGGACGACGAGCAGGTCTTCCGCTGCGACCTGACGTGGCTGACGTCCCGCTGGACCTGCGTCTTCGGCAGCGGCTGCCAGGGCATCAAGGCGGGCCGCGCCGACGACGGCTGCTGCACGCTCGGCGCGCACTTCTCGGACGAGGACGACGAGAAGCGGGTCGCGGGGTTCGTGGACCGGCTCACGCCCGACATCTGGCAGCACCACGACGTGGGCCGGGAGACCGGCTGGGTGTCGGTGGACGAGGACGGCGATCGCCAGACCCGGCCGTACGACGGCTCGTGCATCTTCCAGAACCGGCCGGGCTTCGCGGGCGGCGCGGGCTGCTCGCTGCACATCCTGGCCCTGAAGGAGGGCCGGGAGCCGCTGGAGACGAAGCCGGACGTCTGCTGGCAGCTTCCGGTGCGGCGCACCTACGAGTGGATCGAGCGGCCGGACGACACCAAAGTGCTCCAGGTGTCCATCGGTGAGTACGACCGCAGGGGCTGGGGTCCGGGCGGCCACGACCTGCACTGGTGGTGCACGTCGGCGACCTCGGCGCACGGGGCGGGTGAGCCGGTCTACGTCTCCTATCGGCCGGAGCTGATCGAGCTGATGGGCAAGGCGGGATACGACCGCCTGGTCGAGCTGTGCGAGGCGCGGCTGGCGTCGCAGCTGCCGCTGCTGGCACCGCATCCCGCGGATCCGCCGCGGAAGTAGCGGCAGTAGGCGACGGGAGGCGCTCAGCCCTGGCCCGGGTCGCCGTCGCCGGGCGGGGTCGTGGTGGGGTCCGGGGCGGTCGGGGTCGGCGTGGGCGTGGGGGTCGGGTCCGGGGTCGGGGTCGTCTGGGTGGGCTGCGGGGCGCTGGGCGTGGGCTTCGGGTCGGGCTTCGAGGGGGCCGGGCGGGTGGCGGTCGGGCGGGGGCGCCCACCGCTCGGCGGGGGCTCGGAACTGCCGTACCCCTCAAGGGAGACGACCGCTCCGGTGGGCGCGATCGTGACGCGCGCGCTCCAGTGGCCGGGCGGCTCGCGGTCGTCGTCGACGTACACCCGGATCGTGAACGACTCACCCGGCGCGAGCGTTCCCGACGACTGGCTCAGCAGCAGCCAGGGCGCTCCGGTGCTCGCCGACCAGCGGACCGGTGAGCGGCCGGAGGCCGTGAGCGTGATGAGGGTGACGCCTCCCCGGGAGCGGGCCTGGACGGCGAGGTGCCCGGCGCCCGGGGCCGACGCTCCGGGGCTGGTGACCTCCGCGGAGACACCGGACCCCTTGCGGCCCGAGCGGTCGTGGGGGCCGGGGGTGGTCCGGGCGTTGCCCGCGTTCTCGTAGTCCTCCCGCGCGCGGGGGCCGCCGGGGCCGTCGTCCCTCTCGGAGGCGCTGGAGGAGCGGCCGTCGGTGCCCTCGCCGATGAGCGGGGCGCTCCGGTAGGCGGCCCACAGGGCGAGCACGGGGGCCGCGACGACGGTGGCGACGACCGTCGTCGTGACGGCCCGCGCGCGCAGCCGCTCACGCCGTGCGGCGCGGTCCTTCGGGTCCATGGGGAAGCCGCGCCGGTCGAAGCGGGGGCCGCCGCGGGCCTTGCGGTGGGCGCGCGGGGCGTGCGCCATGGCGTGGTGCAGGGCCGCGCGCGGGGCGGTGACGATGGGCAGCGCGGCCGGGGTGACGGCGGTGCCGGGCCAGGCCGCGGAACCGGCACGCTCGGCGGTGCGGCGGCAGCGCGGACAGTCGTCGACGTGCCGGACCAGCTCGGTCCGCAGGGCCGTGCCCAACAGGACCTGGTTGTCGCCGGTGAGGCGGGCGACGATGGGGCAGGTGCCGGTCTCCACGACGGCGAGCGCGGCGCGGGTGCGCTCCACCTCGCAGGCGGCGGAGGCGAGCAGTTCGCGGGCGGCGTCGTGGTCGAGGCCGAGGACGGCGGCGACCTCCTGAGGGCTCAGCTTGTGCCGTACGGCCAGCTCCAGGGCCTCGCGCTGCTCGGGCGTCGTCCCGGCGGCCTCCGGCCAGGCGAGCTGGGCGAGTTCGCGGCGGCGGGCGCGCGCGGTCTCGTCATCGGCGGCGCTCTCCGGAGAGGCGGGCGAAGCGGTGGCCACGGCTCCTGGGGGTGCGGGGTTTCCCTGGGGTGCGGGCGTTCCCAGGGGCGTGGGGGCTCCCAGGGGTGTGGGGGCTCCCTCGGCCCCGGGGCCCCCGTGGAACCGGCGGCTCCCATGGACCCGGCGGCCCCCGGAGCGACGGCAGAGCCCACGGGGACGGGGGCATCGGTGGCACGCGGGGGCGCGGGGGGCGACTTCGTGGCGTGGCCCGCCGCGTGCGCCCCCTGGCGGCCGCCCTTGCGGGCCTCGGCGAGGGCGCGCAGGCACTTCCAGCGGGCGAGCGCGTACAGCCACGCGCGGGTGTCGCCTTCCGGTGGGGCGCCGCGGCGCTCGGCGAGCACGAGGACCTCGCCGAGCGCGGCGGTCGCGGCGTCGTGGTCGCACAGCACCGACAGGCAGTACGTGAACAGGCCGTCCAGGAAGGGTTCGTAGCGCACGGGCGGCGTCTGCGGGGCCGCGTGCGGCACCGGATGCTGCCGCGCGCCCGTGTGCGCCCGGTGCGCGCCGGTGGTGTGCAAGGGAGTTTCCGGACTTCTGCTCATCACCCGTGCGAAGTTAGGCGCATGATGCAGAGGGCTTCCTCCTCCTTGAGCACATTTAATCCTTACGGGTGAACAGATCCCTCAAAAGGGGACAGGAAGCCACGATTCCGTTGCCTGTTCGACGCCGGACGCCGACCGTGCCGTCGGCAGGTGCCGCCGACAGGTCCCCCTGTCAGGGTGGCCGGTGGACGCCCTGCCGGAGCCGCCGCCGGAGCCGCCCCCGGAGCCGCTGTCAGTGGTGCCCGCTACGGTTCCTCCATGGCTGCCCGTACGAAAACCGCCAAGGACCGGCCGTCCTACCGCTGCACGGAGTGCGGCTGGCAGACGGCCAAGTGGCTCGGCCGCTGCCCCGAGTGCCAGGCCTGGGGCACGGTCGAGGAGTACGGCGCGCCCGCTGTGCGCACGACCACCCCCGGCCGCGTCACCACCTCCGCCCTGCCCATCGGCCAGGTCGACGGCCGCCAGGCCACCGCGCGCTCCACGGGCGTGCCCGAGCTGGACCGCGTCCTCGGCGGCGGCCTGGTGCCCGGCGCCGTGGTGCTGCTCGCGGGCGAGCCCGGCGTCGGCAAGTCCACGCTGCTGCTCGACGTCGCGGCCAAGGCGGCCACGGACGAGCACCGCACGCTCTATGTCACCGGCGAGGAGTCGGCCAGCCAAGTCCGCCTGCGCGCCGACCGCATCGGCGCGCTCAACGACCATCTGTACCTGGCGGCGGAGACCGACCTGGCCGCGGTCCTCGGCCATCTGGACGCGGTCAAGCCGTCCCTGCTGATCATGGACTCGGTGCAGACGGTCGCCTCCCCGGAGATCGACGGCGCGCCCGGCGGCATGGCCCAGGTCCGCGAGGTCGCCGGGGCGTTGATCCGCGCCTCCAAGGAGCGCGGCATGTCCACCCTCCTCGTCGGCCACGTCACCAAGGACGGCGCGATCGCGGGCCCCCGCCTCCTGGAGCACCTGGTGGACGTGGTGCTGCACTTCGAAGGCGACCGCCACGCCCGCCTCCGCCTCGTCCGGGGCGTGAAGAACAGGTACGGGGCGACGGACGAGGTCGGCTGCTTCGAACTGCACGACGAGGGCATCACCGGACTCGCCGACCCCTCGGGCCTGTTCCTCACCCGCCGCGCCGAGCCCGTGCCCGGCACGTGTCTGACCGTCACCCTGGAGGGCCGCCGCCCCCTGGTCGCCGAGGTCCAGGCGCTCACGGTCGACTCCCAGATCCCCTCCCCGCGCCGCACCACGTCCGGCCTGGAGACCTCCCGCGTCTCCATGATGCTCGCGGTCCTGGAGCAGCGCGGCCGCATCGCGGCGCTCGGCAAGCGCGACATCTACAGCGCGACGGTCGGCGGCGTGAAGCTGTCCGAGCCCGCCGCGGACCTCGCCGTGGCGCTCGCCCTGGCCAGCGCCGCCAGCGACACCCCGCTGCCGAAGAACCTGGTCGCGATCGGCGAGGTCGGCCTCGCGGGCGAGGTCAGACGCGTCACGGGCGTGCAGCGCAGGCTCGCCGAGGCGCACCGCCTGGGCTTCACCCACGCCCTGGTCCCCGGCGACCCGGGAAAGGTCCCGCCCGGTATGAAGGTCACCGAAGTCGCCGACATGGGCGACGCGCTGCGCGTCCTTCCGAGATCGCGTCGCCGAGAGGCCCCACGGGAGGAGGAGGACCGCCGGTAGACTTTGCCCTGGTCTCGCCCATCCGTACGAAGCACGGCGTGCGACAGAGGGTCGGCCGATCGCTCGGACAACCTGCGACCGGAGGAGTGCAGTGGCAGCCAACGACCGGGGAGCGGTTCCCGGCAAGCCCGGTGGAAGCTCCGGTGCCGATGGGCTGATGCGCGCCTCCCTGAGCGCGGTCGCACCGGGCACGGCCCTGCGGGACGGCCTGGAGCGCATCCTCAGGGGGAACACGGGCGGGCTCATCGTCCTCGGCTCCGACAAGACCGTCGAGTCGATGTGCACGGGCGGCTTCGTCCTCGACGTGGAGTTCACGGCCACGCGCCTGCGCGAGCTGTGCAAGCTCGACGGCGGCATCGTGCTCTCCTCGGACCTGTCGAAGATCCTGCGGGCGGGTGTGCAGCTCGTCCCCGACCCCACGATCCCCACCGAGGAGACCGGCACGCGGCACCGCACGGCGGACCGCGTCAGCAAGCAGGTCGGCTTCCCCGTCGTGTCGGTGTCCCAGTCGATGCGCCTGATCGCGCTGTACGTGGACGGGCAGCGGCGCGTCCTGGAGGACTCCGCGGCGATCCTGTCACGTGCCAACCAGGCGCTGGCCACCCTTGAGCGGTACAAGCTCCGCCTCGACGAGGTCGCGGGCACGCTCTCCGCCCTGGAGATCGAGGACCTGGTGACCGTCCGGGACGTCACGGCGGTCGCGCAGCGCCTGGAGATGGTCCGCCGCATCGCCACGGAGATCGCCGAGTACGTGGTGGAGCTGGGCACCGACGGCCGTCTCCTCGCCCTCCAGCTGGACGAGTTGATCGCGGGCGTCGAGCCCGAGCGCGAGCTGGTCGTCCGGGACTACGTGCCCGAGCCCACCGCCAAGCGCTCCCGCACGGTCGACGAGGCGCTCGCCGAGCTGGACTCCCTGACCCACGCCGAGCTGCTCGAACTGTCCACGGTGGCGCGGGCGTTGGGGTACACGGGCTCGCCCGAGACCCTTGACTCGGCGGTGTCGCCGCGCGGCTTCCGCCTCCTCGCGAAGGTGCCCCGGCTGCCCGGCGCCATCATCGAGCGCCTGGTGGAGCACTTCGGCGGCCTCCAGAAGCTGCTCGCCGCGAGCGTGGACGACCTCCAGACGGTCGACGGCGTGGGCGAGGCCCGCGCCCGCAGCGTCCGCGAGGGCCTCTCGCGCCTGGCGGAGTCCTCGATCCTGGAGCGCTACGTCTAGCCACCGGCGGGCCGCAGGTCAACCGCCCCCGGCACCCGGCACCACGCCTCCGTACCGCCGCTGCGCGGCGGCGTTCTCCCCGCCCACCCACCCCACGCGCTACCGCGAGGGGCCTCCGCCTCGTGCGCGAGGGCCATGGGTGGGCGGATGGGAGAAGCTCCCGGAGGGGGCGGCTAGTCCTTCAGGACGAAGGACGTGCGGGCCACCCCCAGGCCCGGAGCCTTGGCCTCCACCAGGTACGTGTCCGCGGCAGCCCCGCCAGCGGAAGGCGTGGCGCAGCCCGGCGCGCTGGCCTTCCGGTCCCACTGCACGGCGTGCGTGACCCGCCCGTCGCCCGGCACCCGGAACAGCAGGCTGGCCCCGCCGGACGGGCAGTCGTCCGAGGACCAGATCTCCTTGCCGCTTGTGGACTGAGTGATCGTCAACACCGTGCCCTTGGCGCCGAGATCGACCTTGCAGGCCTTGCCGCCGGTGTTGACGGCGGTCAGCTCCAGCTTCGGCTTCTCGCCGACCTCATACGAATTCTTGACGCTGCGCAGCTTCAACTTGACCGCTCCGGCGGTGCAGTTGGCCATGGTCGACCCGGCGGGCAGCCGGTTGCCGGACCCGCCGCCGCCCTTGGCGCCGTCGTCCGAGCCGGAGCCGGAGCCGCCGGAGCCCCCGTCTGAGCCACCGTCACCCGAGTCGCCGGACCCGTCGGCGCCACCCGAGCCACCCGAGCCACCCGAGCCGCCGGAACCACCCGAGCCGCCCGAGCCGCCGTCCGACTCGTCGCGCCCACCGGGGTGTTCGCTGATGGCGGGCCCGGAGCCGGACGGGCCGGGCGTGATGGAGGTCGCGGGACCCTTGCCCGACGGACCGTCAGCACCGGTGTTGTCGTCGCCCCCGCCCGAGGCGAGCGCCCATACGACGAGGAGCACGAGGAGTCCGACAACGGACAGCAGGATGGCCCTCCGGCGCCAGTAGATGGAGGAGGGAAGCGGCCCGATCGGATTGCGCAGAGATCCCACGCTCAAACCTTACGAGAGAACCGGGCGTTGTCCTGCCCCACCCGCCGCCTCGGGCCACAACTTTTGCGGATCATCATCCCGGCCGCCACCGCCCGTGCCGCCCCGCGTCACCGCCACCGCCCCTGTCTTTCGTCAGGTCCGGTATCGGCCCATCGCTGGATGTGACGATTCGAGATCACTTCGTACCGTCCGTAATCATGGACACCATGCATTCCTCCGGCCTTTACCGCGACATCACCGAGTTCGCCCACGACACGCCGACGTGGGTGCAGCATCTCGCCGAGGTGTGGACCGAACTCGGCCTGCTGCTCTTCGGCGTGCTGTTCGTCGTGGCCTGGTGGCGGGCGCGGAGCGGGGACCCGCGCGCGTTCGCGGTGGCGGTGCTCGCCCCGCTGGGCACGGCGCTCGCGTATGTGATCAGCGAGGCGGTGAAGTCCGTGATCGAGGAGGAGCGGCCCTGCCGGGCGGTGTCCGGGGCGCTGACGCCGCTCGTCGAGTGCCCGCCGCACGGCGACTGGTCCTTCCCCAGCAACCACTCGACGATCGCGGGCGCCGCGGCCGTCGGCCTGGCCCTGTTCTGGCCGCGCGTCGCCGCCCTGACGCTGCCGATGGCGGTCCTCATGGCGTTCTCGCGGGTGTTCGTGGGCGTGCACTACCCGCATGACGTGGCCGTCGGCCTGGTGCTCGGCGCGGTCGTGGCGTTCCTCGCGGTGAAGCTCGCCACGCGGCCGCTGGTCCGCGTCACGGAGGCGATGCGCGGCTCGCGGTCGTCGCTCGTCACCTGGTTCGCGGGACCGGGCGCCGCCGCTCCGCGCACGCCGGAGGCCCCCGCGACGCCGTACGCGACGTACGAGCCGTACACCCCGTACGCCACGGAGACCCCCTACGGGCAGTCCCCGAACGCGCACGTCCCGCACCAGCAGCAGTACGGACAGCACGACCAGTACGGGCAGTACGGGCAGCACGGCGAGCACGGCCAGTACGGGCAGCCGCAGGGCGCCCGGTCCTCGTACGGACAGCAGGACGGGTCCTACCAGCAGCCGCCCACCCACCGGCCCTGAGCGAAGGGTTCAGCGGGCGGTTCAGCGCGCGGGCGGCGCGCCGTCGTCCGCGACGAGCCCGGCCTCGTACGCGACGATCGCCGCCTGGACGCGGTTCTTGACCTCGAGCCGGTCGAGGACCGCGCTCACGTACGCCTTGACGGTGCCCTCCACCAGGTGCAGACGGGCGGCGATCTCGGGGTTGGACAGGCCCGCGCCCACCAGGCCGAGGACCTCGCGCTCCCGGGGCGTGAGGGCGGCCACCCGCGCGCGGGCCGTGGCCTCGCGCCCGATGCGGCGCGCGCCGAGGCCGTCGATGACGTGCCGGGCGACCTTCGGCGACAGGAAGGCGGCGCCGCCCGCCACGGCGGTGACGCCCGCGATGAGTTCGTGCGGGTCGCCGGACTTCAGCAGGAAGCCGGTGGCGCCCCCGCCGAGCGCCCGCGCCACGTACGCGTCCTCGGAGAACGTGGTGAGCATCGCGACCGCCGTGCCCGGCAGCGTACGGACGATCTCCTCGCCCGCGGCCAGGCCGTCCAGGCGGGGCATGCGGATGTCGAGGAGCGCCACGTCGGGCCGGTGGGCCTGGGCGAGGGCGATGGCCTCGCGGCCGTCGGCGGCCTCGGCGACCACCTCGATGCCGTCGCCCGCGGCGAGGATGGCGCGCACCCCGGCGCGGATCATCGCCTCGTCGTCGGCCAGCAGGACCCGGATCACCGCAGCCACTCCTTCCGCTCGCCGTGTTCCTCGCGCTGCGGGCCCGCGTTGGGGATCACCGTCTTGTCCACCAGCCTTCCGTCGTCGAAGCAGAGCCTGAAGTGCGCGGACGAGGTGAACAGCTGGCCGCTCGCCCGGTAGTAGCGGCAGTCCGCGCCGCGCGGCGGCGGGGTCGGCGCGCGGTCCACGGGCGGGTCGGCGACGCTGCGGTCCGGCAGGACGGCCGCGACGTCCGCCTGCGGATCGCCGACGCGCAGCGCCGCGAAGTCGTCGGGCGGGAGCACGGAGTGCGTCTTGGTGTACGCGTACCAGCCGAAGGTGCCCGCGATCAGCAGCGCGCCGATGGCGGCCGCGGCGCCGAAGGCGAGGACCGTGCGGCGGCGCGCGTACGCGAGGACGGCGCCGGTGTGCGCCGGGGGCGCGGGACGCGGCTCCGGGACGACCGGGATGCGCGCGGTCACCCGGAAGCCGCCCGCGCCGTGCGCGCCCGCGTGCAGGGTGCCGCCGAGCGCCGTCACGCGGGCGCGCAGGTCGGCGAGGCCCGAACCGCCGCCGGGCGGTGGGGAACTCCGCCGCGGGGGCGGTTCGTTGGTGACCGTGATGGCCGTCCGCGTGCCGGTGCGGTCGGCGCGTACGGTGACGGGGGCGCCCGGCGCGTACTTGGCGGCGTTGGTCAGGGCCTCCTGGACCACGCGGTAGGCGAGGCGCTCGGCGGGTCCCGGCTCGGTCGTGTCCTCGCCGGTCCCGTCGGCTGTCTCGTACCGCACGGCGAGGCCCGACTCCGCGGCCCGCGCCACCAGTTGCGCGACGGTCTCGCCGGGCGGGCCGAGGGGCGCGCTCTCGTCGCCCTCCTCGCGGAGCACACCGATGATCTCGCGCAGCCGGTCGGTGGCCTCCGCCGCGGCGGCGCGCAGGTCGGAGGCGGCCGCCCGGTGGTGTTCGGGCAGGTCGGCGGCGAGCTGGAGGGCGCCCGCGCGCACGGCGATCAGGCTCAGCTCGTGGCCCAGCGAGTCGTGCATGTCCTGGGCGATCCGGGCCCGCTCCCGCAGACGCGCCCGGTCGGCGACGATCAGCTGCTCGCGCTCCAGCTGGTCGGCGCGGGCCAGGGCGGCGACCGTCAGGGCGCGGCTCTGCCGCCAGTAGCGGCCCGCGAGCCAGGGGAAGACGGCGCCGAACAGCAGCGTGCCCATGAGGACCAGCCACTCCACCACCGGGTCGACGTCGCGTACGGCGATCTTGGCGGTGCCGGTCGCCGCGACGGCGGCGAACGCCAGCAGGGCGGGGCGGGCGCGGGCGCCGTGCCTGCCCAGCAGGAACGCGAAGACGGCCAGGGCCATGCCGTACGAGACGGTGAACAGGGACGCCGCCATGGCCTCGCCGGTGGCGGCCGCGAGGAGGAAGGCGACGGTGGGGCGGCGGCGCCAGACCGCGGCCGCCGCCGCGAGGGCGGCCAGGCCCGCGGCGTACTGCCAGGGGGCGCGGGGTTCGTTCAGGCCGATCGCGTCGGCCGCCACCGCGGGGGTGGCCAGGGCCAGCCAGAGCAGGGCGTCCGCGTAGCGTCGGGTTCTCACACCCCCGACGCTACGCGGCGCCGGGCACCCCCCGCCTCTGCCGATCGTCAGGTCCACCCCTGGCCCCCCCGGGGGGGGTCGTCCTCCACCGCCGCGCCCGCCGTGGTGCTCCACCGCTCCGCGGCGGATTTTTTCCCCGCCCACCCGCCCCTTTCGGGGCGGGTGGACACCTACCCGGCGGGCACGAGCGAGCCGCGAAGCGGCAAGGCGGGGGGCGGAGCCCCAAGGAAAGGGCGGGCGGGAGAAATCAAGCCCGTCCGGCGCTTGAGGACGAGCCGCGAAGCGGCAAGGAGGCGGGGGCCGGGGCCGAGCCCCGGGAAAAGGGCGGGCGGGTGGGGAGAACAAGCCCGTCCGGCGTTTGAGGACGAGCCGCGAAGCGGCAATAGGCGGGGGCCGGGGCCAAGCCCCGGGGAAGGGCGGGGCCCCGAGGTGGAGCTGGCGCACCCCCGCGAGGGGGCGCTGGCCGTGCCGGTGGCACAGCCCCCACCACCCCCATGGCAGGATCGGAAGCATGCCGACCGCACTCGCCGCCGACCGAGTCGGCCCCGCCGACGCCCGCGCCCGCCACGAGCAACTGCACTCCCCCGTCATCGCCTGGTTCGACGCCCACGCCCGCGACCTGCCGTGGCGTCGCCCGGACGCCGGTCCCTGGGGGGTCATGGTCAGCGAGTTCATGCTCCAGCAGACGCCGGTGAGCCGGGTGCTCCCCGTGTACGAGCAGTGGCTCGCCCGCTGGCCCCGCCCGGCCGACCTGGCCAAGGAGGCGCCCGGCGAGGCCGTGCGCGCCTGGGGGCGGCTCGGCTATCCGCGCCGCGCGCTGCGCCTGCACGGCGCGGCCGTCGCCATAACGGAGCGGCACGGCGGCGACGTACCCGCGCAGCACGCGCAGCTGCTCGCGCTGCCCGGCATCGGCGAGTACACGGCGGCGGCCGTGGCGTCCTTCGCGTACGGGCAGCGGCACGCGGTGCTCGACACGAACGTGCGCAGGGTCTTCGCGCGGGCCGTGACGGGCGTGCAGTACCCGCCGAACGCGACCACCGCCGCCGAGCGGAAGCTGGCCCGTGCGCTGCTGCCCGAGGACGACGCCACCGCCGCGCGCTGGGCGGCGGCCTCCATGGAGCTGGGCGCCCTGGTGTGCACCGCCAAGAACGAGGACTGCGCGCGCTGCCCGATCGCCGCGCGGTGCGCCTGGCTCGCGGCGGGCAAGCCCGCGCACGAGGGCCCGGCCCGCCGCGGCCAGACGTACGCGGGCACCGACCGGCAGGTGCGCGGCAAGCTGCTCGCGGTGCTGCGCGAAGCGGTGTCGCCGGTGCCGCAGGCCGCGCTCGACCGGGTGTGGGACGAGCCGGTGCAGCGGGCCCGCGCGCTCGACGGGCTGGTCGCCGACGGCCTGGTGGAGCCGCTGCCGGGCGGGCTCTACCGGCTGCCCCTGACCTGACCCCCGCCCCGCCCCACCCCGTCTCCCGAGGGGTCGATCCCGTTCCTCACGGGGTCAAACCCCGTCTCCGTAACAGAAGCGCGGCGGCAAAACGGGCATTCACCCCCACACTCAGCTGCGGGTTTACGTCCGCCCTACTTCTGTTACACAACCGACGTACAGCCGTGCGCCCGTCGCGCGCTGCTCCGCACAACGCCGTGACAACGCCTCCGTAGCTTCTTTCCCGTACCGCACAGGCTAGGGATCGCGGTCGAGCGAACCGGGGACGAACGGGAACGGAGGCGGTTGGGAATGGCGCACGGCGAGGTGCTCGAATTCGAAGAGTACGTCCGCAGTCGGCAGGACGCCCTGCTGCGCAGCGCCCGACGGCTCGTCCCGGACCCGGTCGACGCGCAGGACCTGCTCCAGACGGCGCTCGTGCGGACGTACGGCCGCTGGGACGGCATAGCCGACAAGCGGCTCGCGGACGCCTATCTGCGCCGCGTCATGATCAACACGCGTACGGAGTGGTGGCGCGCCCGCAAGCTCGAAGAGGTGCCGACCGAGCAGCTGCCGGACGCCTGCGTGGACGACTCCACCGAGCAGCACGCGGACCGCGCCCTGCTGATGGACATCATGAAGGTGCTCGCCCCCAAGCAGCGCAGCGTCGTGGTGCTGCGACACTGGGAGCAGATGTCCACGGAGGAGACGGCCGCCGCGCTCGGCATGTCGGCCGGGACGGTCAAGAGCACGCTGCACCGGGCGCTGGCCCGGCTCCGTCAGGAGCTGGAGAGCCGCGCCGCCGCCGAGTCGACGGCGCCCGCGGCAGGCGCGTTCGGACGTGAGGAGCGGGAGCGTTGCGCGGCTTGAGCGCACGGGACGGCCGGGCCGGTTCGGCTCGGCCCCCTGAGGGGACCGGCGCGTTGGGCAGCAGGCGGAAGGCGGTGAGCACGGCAGGGGCCGGGCTCACCGCCCTCGGCCTGCTGCTCGCGCTCGGCGGCTGTTCCACGGGCGGCTCCGGCACCCGCGACGAAGGGCCCGCGCGCGTCGGCGCCGTGCCCCCCAGCGCGCCCTCGGCGTCCCCGTCGCCGACCCCGAAGAGCGTCGACGCGGTCCGGCTCGTCAAGGGCGACCCGAAGGTCAGCCTGGCCGTCAAGCGCGACCTGAAGCCCTGCACCACCGACGACTACCCGGTGGACGTGTCCTACGGCAACCTGACCAGGGCCGCGTCGTCCGACATCGTCGTGAACGTCATGACATGCGGCGACAAGGTGGGGATCGGGAGCTACGTCTACCGTCCCGAGGGCAAGACGTACGAGAATGTGTTCACGGACGAGCAGCCGCCCGTCTACGCCGAGATAGACCGGGGCGAGCTGGTCGTCAGCAAGCAGATGTACGACAAGGACAGCTCCGTGGCCGACCCGACCGGCGAAGAGATCATCACGTACCGCTGGAAGGCGAACCACTTCGCCGAGCAGGACCGCACGCGCAACAACTACAACACCACGGTGGACAGCCAGCCCGCCGAGCCGGAGGCGGAGACGGACACGGGTACGGGTACGGGCGCGGGCCCGGACGCGGACGCGGACTGACGGGCAGCCACGGCCACGGCCCGTTTCCACCGCGCCGTCCGCCCCGGCAGCCCAGCACCCCGCCGCCCCGCCAAACCGGCAGCACCCGACCCACCCCCCTCCGGCGCACGCCCCCGACCAAGACCACGCCCCGACCGAGACCCCGGAACTGAGAGCACCCGATGGCAGAACACACCCATGTCCTGTTCGTCGAGGACGACGACGTCATCCGCGAGGCCACGCAGCTCGCCCTGGAGCGCGACGGCTTCGTGGTCACCGCCATGCCCGACGGGCTGCTCGGCCTGGAGGCGTTCCGGGCCGACCGGCCCGACATCGCGCTGCTCGACGTGATGGTGCCCGGCATGGACGGCGTGTCGCTGTGCCGCCGCATCCGCGAGGAGTCCACGGTCCCGGTCATCATGCTGTCGGCGCGCGCCGACTCCATCGACGTCGTGCTCGGCCTGGAGGCGGGCGCCGACGACTACGTGACCAAGCCGTTCGACGGCGCCGTCCTGGTCGCCCGCATCCGCGCCGTCCTGCGGCGCTTCGGGCACGCCAGCGGCTCCGGGCAGGCGGCGCCCGCGGCGCGGGAACAGGGACCGGCCGACGGCGGCGTGCTGACCTTCGGCGACCTGGAGATCGACACCGAGGGCATGGAGGTGCGCCGCGGCGGCGCGCCCGTCGCGCTGACGCCGACCGAGATGCGCCTCCTCCTGGAGTTCTCCGCCGCGCCCGGCACGGTCCTGTCCCGCGACAAGCTCCTGGAGCGCGTCTGGGACTACGGCTGGGGCGGTGACACGCGCGTCGTCGACGTCCACGTGCAGCGGCTGCGGACGAAGGTGGGCCAGGACCGGATCGAGACGGTCCGCGGCTTCGGCTACAAGCTCAGGGCGTGAGCTGGGGGCATGCGGCTACACCGGACGCCGCGCGCGCGGCGGGAGAACTGCCCCCGCGCGCGGGCACGCACGCGACGGCAGCGGCCACCGCTGACCGGTCAGTACGAGGGGCGGCCATGGGCGGGGGCATGAAGGGGATCACCTGGTCCAGGGTGCGCGGCGGGCGGCCCGGCCCGGACGCGCGCGACGGCCGCGCACCGAGCGGCGGCGGGAAGCGCCCCGGCGCGCCGACCGGCTCCGGGAAGCGGCCCGGCGGCGGAGTACCGACCGGCGGCGGCGCGCGCCCCGGCGGGCGCCGCGGCTTCGGACGGCCGGGCGGGCGCCCGGGTGGGGGCACGGCGCGCGAGCGGCTGCTGTCCCTCGTCGGCAGCAGGCTGCGCACCGGCGTGCGCTGGAAGATCACCGCGGCCATCGCCTTCGTCGGCGCCCTCATCGCGGTGGCGCTCAGCCTCGTCGTGCACAACGCCGCCCGCGTGTCCATGCTCGACAACGCGCGCGACCTCCAGGACGAGCGCGTCCAGATCGCCCAGCGCAACTACGAGACCCGCGGCACCACCAACGCCATCTACGGCACCAAGATCGACGACCCGCAGCTCCCCCGGAGCTGCGCAAGAAGGTCATCACCGGGCGCCGCGCCACCTACGTGCAGGAGCACGACGGGGGCGTGCCCGACATCTGGGGCGCCGTGCCGCTCAACGACGGCCGGGTCCTGTCGGTGCACAGCCGGTTCGCCGACCGCAACGCCACGATCATGAAGGACCTGGACCAGGCCCTGGTCATCGGCTCGATCGCGGTCGTCTTCGGCGGCTGCGCGATCGGCGTGCTCATCGGCGGCCACATCGCCCGGCGGCTGCGCAAGGCCGCGACGGCCGCGGGCGAGGTCGCCCAGGGCCAGACCGAGGTGTCCGTGCAGGACGCCATCGGCGGGTACGTGCGGGACGAGACCGACGACCTCGCGCAGGCCGTGGACGCCATGGCGGACGCGCTCAAGCAGCGCCTCGAAGCCGAGCGCCGGGTCACCGCCGACATCGCGCACGAGCTGCGCACCCCGGTCACCGGGCTGCTCACGGCGGCCGAGCTGCTGCCGCCGGGCCGCCCCGCCGAGCTGGTCAAGGACCGGGCGCAGGCGATGCGGACGCTCGTCGAGGACGTGCTCGAAGTGGCCCGGCTCGACTCCGCGTCGGAGCGGGCCGAGCTCCAGGACATCATGCTCGGCGAGTTCGTCCGCCGCCGGATGGCGCTGCTCAACACCGAGGTGCGGGTGACGGTGGTGCACGAGTCGGAAGTCACCACCGACCCGCGCCGCTTGGAGCGCATCATCGGCAACCTGGTGCTCAACGCCGCCAAGCACGGCAAGCCGCCGATCGAGGTCAGCGTCGAGGGCCGCGTGGTGCGCGTGCGCGACCATGGTCCCGGCTTCCCCGAGGCGCTGCTCGCCGAGGGCCCGAGCCGCTTCCGCACCGGCTCCGCGGACCGCGCGGGCCGCGGGCACGGCCTGGGCCTGACCATCGCGGCCGGTCAGGCGCGGGTGCTCGGCGCCCGGCTGACGTTCCGCAATGTGCGCGCGCCGGGCGCGGCGCCCGACGAGCCCGCCGAGGGGGCGGTGGCGGTGCTGTGGCTGCCGGAGCACGCGCCGACGAACACGGGGAGCTATCCGATGCTCCAGCTGCCGGACCTCGACTGAGCGGTCGGGCTCCACTGAGCGGTCGGGCTCCACTGAGCGGTCGGGCTCGACTGAGCAGTCGGGCTCCACTGAGCGGTCGGCCCGGGGTCAGCAGCCCCAGTCCTTGTCCAGGTCGAGGCCTCCTTCCCGCTTCTGGGTGAAGGAGAACCAGTTCCCCGAGTCGTCGCGGAAGATCGCCTCCGTGCCGTACGGGCGCTCCTGGGGCTCCTGGAGGAACTCGACGCCGCGGGCCTTCAGCTTCTCGTAGTCCCCGTGGATGTCGTCCGTGCTCAGGGCGGCGCCCAGGACGCCCTTGCTGACCAGCTTGCGCAGCGCCTCGGCCGACTCGGCGTCCATGCCCTGGCCGCCGGGCACCATCAGGGCCAGCATGACCTCGGGCTGGTCCTTGGCGCCCACGGTGAGGAAGCGCATGCCGCCCTCGCCGAGCGTCATGTCCGTACGGACCTCGAGGCCCAGCTTCTGGGTGTAGAACTCCTTGGCGCGGTCCTGGTCGAGGACCCAGACGGTGGCGATGGAGAGGCCGTTGATCATGGTGTGCTCCTGGTGAGGGGGTTCCTGCCTGCCACGTCACGGTAGGCAGCGGCTCACTCACTCCGCTTCTTGAGAATTGCGGCGCTCGGAGACCGGGGGTTCGGGCACTTCGGGGGCTGCTTCGGGGGCTTCGGGGGCTTCGGGGGCTTCGGGGGCTTCGGGGGCTTCGGGGGCACGGTCCGAGGAGTCGGGGGTCCCTGGCGTCCCTGGGGTCCCGGGGGTGCGGTCCGGTCTGCGGGGAAGCCGCCCGCCCACAGCAGTGCGTAGCAGCCCGGTATGAGCGCGGCGCCGCGGCCCACGTGCTTCGCCCGGTACTCGCTGGGGGTGAGGCCGGTCTGGCGCTTGAAGGTCGACGAGAACGTCCCGAGGCTGGTGAACCCCACGAGCAGGCACACCTCCGTGACCGCCAGGTCGGCCGAGCGCAGCATGTCCTCGGCGCGCTCGATGCGGCGGCGCGACAGGTACTGGCCGGGTGTCTCCCCGTACGCCTCCTTGAAGGCGCGGAGGAAGTGATACCGGGAGTAGCCCGCGCAGGCGGCCACCGCGGCCAGGTCGAGGTCGGGGTCGGCCCAGTCGCGGTCCATCGCGTCCTTCGCCAGGCGAAGCTGCCGCAGTTTCTCCACGTCACCGATGCTGACACGGACCACTGACAACGGCCCCCGGCGCCAAGGCGCCGGGGGCCGTCGGGGACCGGGGAGAGCGGGCGGCCGCTCAGACGGCCTCTGCCACCGTCTGGTCCGCCCCGCGCGCGGAGTCCCCGTCCGCGCCCCCGGTCGGCTTCTTGTCGCCGGGGGCGGCGCCCCGCAGCGGCGTCTCCTTGACGAAGAAGGCCGCGATCAGCGCGCCCACCGCCATCAGGGAGCCCAGCAGGAACGCCGCGTGCGTGCCGGAGGACACGGCGTGCTGGTAGGCGTCCCGCATCACCGCGGGGAGCTTGGCGAGGCTCTCCGCGTCGAGCTGTGCGGACTTCTCGGTGAACTCGCCGCCCGCGGCACCGGCGCGCCGGGTCATCTCCTCCTGCACCCGGTCGTTGAACAGCGCGCCCATGACGGCGACGCCGAACGACGAGCCGAGCGTGCGGAACAGCGTGGCCGAGGAGGAGGCGACGCCCATGTCCTTCATCTCGACGCTGTTCTGCGCGACGAGCATGGTGATCTGCATCAGGCAGCCCATGCCCGCGCCGAGGACCGCCATGTAGACGCCGGAGGTGAGGCGGGAGGTCTCGGTGTCCATCTGGGCGAGCAGCAGCAGGCCGACGCCCATCAGGACGCTGCCGACGATCGGGAAGAGCTTGTACTTGCCGGTGGCGGTGGTGACCCGGCCCGCGACCATGGAGACGGCCATCATGCCGAGCAGCATCGGCATCAGGAGCAGCCCGGAGTTGGTGGCCGAGGCGCCCTGGACCGCCTGCTGGTAGAGCGGCAGGAACAGCATCGCGCCGAACATCACGAAGCCGGACAGGAAGCCGATCACCGACATCAGGGTGAAGTTGCGGCTGCGGAAGATCCGCAGCGGGAGCACCGGCTCGGCGACCTTCTGCTGGACGAACACGAAGCCGACGAGCGCGGCCGCGCCGAGGCCGATCAGCTCCATGATCACGGCCGAGTCCCAGGCGTACTCCGTGCCGCCCCAGGTGGTGACCAGGACGAACGAGGTGATGCCCACGGTGAGCAGCGCGGCGCCGAGGTAGTCGATCCGCCCCTGGGCCTGCCGCTTGGGCAGGTGCAGCACGGCGCTGACCATGAACAGGGCGACCACGCCGAGCGGCAGGTTGATGTAGAACGCCCAGCGCCAGCCGAGGTGGTCGGTGAGGGTGCCGCCGACGAGCGGGCCGCCGATCATCGCGACCGCCATGACGCCGGTCATCATGCCCATGTACTTGCCGCGCTCCCGGGGCGGCACCAGCTCGCCGATGATCGACATGACGCCGACCATCAGACCGCCCGCGCCGAGCCCCTGGATGGCCCGGAAGCCGATGAGCTGCCCCATGTCCTGGGCGAGGCCGCTGAGCGCGGAGCCGATCAGGAAGATCACGATGGAGCTGAGGAAGGCGCCCTTGCGGCCGTAGAGGTCGCCGAGCTTGCCCCAGATCGGGGTGGAGGCGGCGGTCGCGAGGGTGTACGCGGTGACGACCCAGGACAGGTGCTCCAGGCCCCCGAGGTCGCCGACGATCGTGGGCATCGCGGGGCTCACGATCATGTTGTCGAGCATCGCGAGGAGGATCGCGACCATGAGCGCGAACACGACCACGCGCACGCTGCGCTGCGGCGGCTCGGTGTCCGCCTGCTGTTCCGGGTGCTGCTGTTTGACGGCTGCCACGGTCCCCACTTCCCCGTACGGTCGAACCCTTACTTACTTGCCGCCTGGCAAGTTGACTACAGTCGAGGAAGGTAGACCCCGAACTAGCCGGGCGTCAAGTAAGTTTGTTGGGCAGGCATCAAGCCAACCCCAAGGGATCGCAAAGGGCGCGTCACCTGGGAGCAGTGGAGGAGTGCGAGGATCACCCCATGGGCACAGGGAAGCAGCAGCGCAGGGGGGACACCCACCAGCGCATCAAGGACGTCGCGCTGGAGCTCTTCGCCGAGCAGGGGTACGAGAAGACATCGCTGCGGGAGATCGCGGAGCGCCTTGAGGTCACCAAGGCGGCGCTCTACTACCACTTCAAGACCAAGGAAGACATCCTCACCAGCATCTTCGACGACCTGACCCGGCCCATCGACGAGCTGATCGCGTGGGGCGGGGAGCAGCCGCGCACGCTGGAGACCAAGCGGGAGATCCTGACCCGCTACAGCGAGATCCTCACCGACGCCGCGCCCCTGTTCCGCTTCATGCAGGAGAACCAGGCCACGATGCGTGACCTGAAGACGGGGGCGAGCTTCAAGGACCGCATGCTGTCGCTCCTGGACATCCTCAAGGGCGACGACCCGGCGACGCCGATGACCGTGCAGGTGCGCTGCTTCAGCGCGCTGTTCACCATGCACGGCGGGATGTTCGTGCTCAAGGACGCCGAAGGCGACCCCGAGGAGAAGCGCAGGGCCATCCTGGAGGTCGCCATCGATCTGGTGACCCAGGCGCACGACGGCGCCTGAGCCGGGGCGCACGCGCGGGGATCACACGCGCGCGCCCCGCTCGTGCCGGGCGCGCCACCGCGCGCCACAGATGCTGGGCCGACTGCGGTGCCGGGCCCGCCGCAGAGGCCATGGGGGCCGAACGCGCGCCACGCGCGCCACGGGTGCCGAACGCGGCACACGCGCCACGGGTGCCGAACACGGCACGCGCGGGCGTCAGACGCGCACGCCCTGCCGCCCGAGGAAGGAGACCGGGTCGATCGCCGAGCCGTAGTTCGGCGTCGTACGGATCTCGAAGTGCAGGTGCGGGCCGCTGGAGTTGCCCGTGTTGCCGGACAGGGCGATGCGCTGGCCGGTGCCGACGGCCTGGCCGACGCGGACGTCGACGCGCGACAGGTGGGCGTACTGCGAGTACGTGCCGTTGGCGTGCTTGATCACGACGGCGTTGCCGTACGCGGGGCCGTCACCGGCGCCGTTCGGGCCCGCCTTGACGACGGTGCCCGCGTGCACGGCCTCGACGACGGTGCCGGTCGGCACGGCGAAGTCCTGGCCGGAGTGCTTGTGGGCCCACATGGAGCCGCCGAGCCCGAAGGACGCGGAGAGCCGGTAGTGGTCCACCGGGTGCTGCCAGGACGGGGCGGGGGCCTTGGGGGCGGCGCCCGCGACACCCGCTCCGAGCGCCGTCACCGCGCCGACACCGGCGGCGACGACGGCCACCCGCGCACGGCGCAGGGACGGCTTGGGATGGCGGGACGCGGAGCGCTTCGACATGGGGACCTCCGGAGCGGGGCACAGGCGTGCCGTGGGTGCCGCCGCACGGGGAGGACGGCGGCACGGGGGACGTACAAGACACAGGGCGTCCGGCACGCGAGGGGGAGATGCGTGCCGGACGGCCACCCCTTGGTAACCCGCGCCCGCCCAGGGCCCCAAAACGCCCCTCTACTAGGGGCGGCCGTACCTCCGGGGCGGGGTCCCGGGTCGAAAGTCCTCCCGGAGTGGCCCGACGGCGCCACTATCCGCCCTCGTATGTGACGTATGCCCTGTGCCCCATGTCACCGGCGACAAGATCCACGACCGGGGCCCATGTGACCGGCGCTACGCTCCGCGCATGGAACCCGCGACCCTCGGCATCCGCCTCGCGTCCGGAGCGGTCACGCCCCTGATCCGGAAGCTGTTCGCCCGCCCCGGCCCCGGGGCGGCCCTGGTGGACGGGCCCGTGCGCGTCGACGCCCTGGTCTCCTTCCGGGGTGAGCAGCGGCGCCTGACGCGGAAGGACCTGGCCCGCCTCTCCGGAGAGCTGGTGCGCCAGGCCGTCCGGGCGGGCGAGCGGCCCGTGCCCGCCGCCGAGGAGAAGGCGGTCGTCCACGCCCTGACCGACACCCTGCACGCGCTGGGCGACCTCACGCTCACCGACGTCGAGGCGGTGGAGCTGGGCCACCGCGACCTCGCGGCCCGCCTGCGCCGGGCCGCCGGTGACCCGGCCCGCGACCTGTCGGCCGACGCCGCGCTCTTCTACACGCGCCTCCTCGACACCACCTGTCTGCACGTCCTGAACTTCTTCACCCAGCGCTCCGCCTTTGTCGCCCACACCCTCGTACGGCAGACCCGTCGCCAGGCGGAACTGGTAGCCAAAGTTGACGAGCTGATCCGCAGGGAGCCGCTTCCGGGCGCGGAGGACGCGGCGTTCGAGCAGCGGTACCTGGACTACGTGGCGAAGAAGCACGGCAAGCTGACGATCTTCGGCATCGACCTCGCCAACTCCCCGGGAAAGTGGCCGCTGGACGCGGCGTACATGAGCCTCACGGCGACGGGCCGCGAGCGGCACCTGGGGCACGTGCGCATCGAGGACGAGTGGTTCCCGATCCACGAGGCCCAGCTCGACCCGGCACCCCGCCCCGCCGACCAGGCCCTCGCCGCCCACGAGCGGGTGCTGCTGCGCGGCGAGGCGGGCTCGGGCAAGACCACCCTCGTGCAGTGGCTCGCGGTCTCGGCGGCCCGGCAGGACCTGGACGAGCGCATGGCCTACCTCTACGACCACGTCCCCTACGTCCTGCCCCTGCGCACCCTGACCCGCCACGGGGAGCGCCTTCCGGCGCCCGGGGACTTCCTGCCGTCCGTGGGCTGCCCCTGGCGGGCACCCAGCCCGGCGGCTGGGAGGCCCGCGTCCTGGCCGCCCGCCGGGCCCTGCTCCTCGTCGACGGCATCGACGAGGTCCCGGACGCCGAGCGCGCCCGCACCCGCGCCTGGCTCGCCGACCTGATGGCCGCCTACCCCGGCAACCGCTGGCTGGTGACCTCCCGCCCCTCCGCCGTACGGGAGGACTGGCTCGCCGACGAGGACTTCACCGAGCTGACCCTCGCCCCGATGCGCGGCCCCGAGGTGACGGCGTTCATCGGCCGCTGGCACGCCGCCGCGCGCACCGGCGCCCCCGGGGAGGACGCCGACCTCTCCTCGTACGAGACCCAGCTCCTGGACGCCGTGCGGTCCAAGCCCGACCTGGGCCGCCTCGCCACCAACCCCCTGATGTGCGGCCTGGTCTGCGCCCTGCACCGGGACCGCCGGGGCTTCCTGCCGCTGGGCCGCAAGGACCTCTACACCGCCGCCCTGTCCATGCTGCTGCTGCGCCGCGACCGCGAGCGCCACATGGGCACGCCCGAGGTCCGCGAGGAGCCCCAGCTCCAGGTCCTCCAGCGGCTCGCCTACTGGCTGATCCGCAACGGCCGCACCGAGCTGGACCGTTCGCGCGCCCTCACGATCATCGCGGACGCCCTCCCGGCGGTACCGGAGCTGGCCGCCCTCGGCGACGCGAAGGCCGTGTACGCCCACTTCCTCCACCGCAGCGGCCTGCTCCGCGAACCAGGCCCCGACACGGTCGAGTTCGTCCACCGCACGTTCCAGGACTTCCTGGGGGCGCGGGCGGCGGTCGACGAGGGCGACTTCGGCCTGCTGGCCCGGCACGGGGCCGACGACCAGTGGGAGGACGTCATCCGCATGGCGGTGGCCCAGGGCCGTCCTCGGGAGCGGGCGGAGCTGCTGCGGGGGCTGGTCGCGTACGGGGATGAACTCCCGCAGGGCCAGGGGCGCCTGCGGGCACACCTGCTGGCGGCGGCCTGCCTGGAGCACGCGGCGGAGCTGGACCCGGCGGTGCGGGAGGCGGTGGAGCGGCGCGTGGCGGAGCTGATCCCGCCGCGCACCTACGAGGACGCCCGGATGGTGGGGACGGTCGGCCCCATGGCGCTTGACCTGCTGCCGGGGCCGGACGGCCTGACAGACGATGAGGCCCTGAGCACCGTGATCGCGGCCACGCACATCAAGTCGGACGCGGCCATCCGGTTCCTCGCCCGCTTCGCCCGCCACTCCGACTTCCGCGTGCGCAGACAACTCATGTGGGGATGGCACCGTTTCGCGTACCGCCCGTACGCGGAGCACGTCATCGCCCATCTCGACGACGGCGTCACGCACTTCACGCTGCACAACGACGAACAGGTCGACGAGGTGGAACGGCTGGGGCTGCGCCCGAAGCACCTGGACCTGCGCGACGGTGTCTCCGGAGAAGCGGCCTTGTGGTTGATCGAGGCCTGCGAGCCCAGCTACCTGTGGCTCGACATCCCCCTCGTAGACCTTGAGGGCTGGACCGAACCGTCTCTCCTGGACGCATGGCAGGGGCTGGAGCAGGTGGTGTTCGGCTACGACAGCGGGCCACGAACCGCAGCGGACTGGACGGCGCTGGCCCGGCTGCCCCGGCTCAGGCACCTCGGCTTGTTGGAACGCGACCTTGCCTGGGCACCCGCCGGTCTAACCCTGCCCGATGTGACCGAGTTGCGGGTGGTCGTCGGCACCGACTGGACGTCGGTGGCGCCTGTGGCGGCGCGCCTCTTCCCGCATGTGACACACGCCCTCGTCTTTGAACCCGGACGGTCCGGCAAGGACCCCCTCGGCTACGAACCCCGCCCCCTCCCCCGCTGACCCCCACCCTCCCCCTCCGAAGATCAAACCCATTGCCCGCCATGCCCACGCCAGATAGCGTGCGAACGATCTTTCACCAAGGGGGAACACCATGAAGAAGCGCTCGATGGGCACCTTCGCCGCCGCCGTGGCCCTCGCCCCGGTCATCGCGTTCGCCGGTACCGGGCAGGCCTTCGCCGCCAGTTCCGTGACCTGGAAGAACAAGAGCAACGGGCAGTACCTGGCGTACTTCAACGGCAAGGTGCGGACGACCTCCGCGACCGGCGCCAGCATGAAGTGGACCGAGTCCAAGCAGTCCGACGGCTCGTACACGATGAAGCACGACCTCACCGGGAAGTGCCTCGACAGCAACGCCGACGGCGCCGTCTACCTGCTCGCCTGCAACGGCGGCAACTACCAGAAGTGGATCGAGACGAACACCTCCGCGGGCTGGCGGCTGAAGAACAAGGCCACCGGCCGCACCCTCGGCCTGCACCCCAGCGGGGCCATCAACGCCACGGCCGACACGGGCGGCCCGCGCCAGCGCTGGAGCTGACCGCTTCAGCACGTTCAGCACGCGACGCGGCACACAAGGCCCCCGTCCGCCACCCGGCGGGCGGGGGCCTCCCCGTAACCCCGCGCGCCACCCCGCCTCCGTACGACCACACCCCGCACCCCCGCGAAACCCCGACCTCGCCCGTTCGGATGACCCCACGGAGATCCCCCACCCGTCGTACACCCCCTGCGCCAGCCTCACCCCCATGCACAGGTACGAAGATCTCCTGGCCGAGGCCAGGACCGCCGCCGAGGCGGCCCGTGTGCGGGCGCGGCGGTCCGTGAACACCGAACTCGTCCAGATGTACTGGCACATCGGGAAGCTGATCCTGGCCCGCCAGCACCAGGAAGGGTGGGGCACCGGCGTCGTGGCGCGGCTCGCCGCCGACCTCGGGGCGCACTTCCCCCACCAACGCGGCTTCTCGTACCGGAACTTGGTCCGCACTCCGAAGATGGCCCACACCTGGCCCGCCCTGATCACCCACCGGCCGGTGGCCCAACTCCCCTGGCGGCACGTGACGGTGCTGCTCGACAAGCTGGACACCCGCGCCGAGCGGGACTTCTACGCCACCGAGGCTGTCCGCAACGGCTGGTCGCGGGCGCAGCTGAACCTCGCCATCCGCCAGCGCCTGCACGTGCCGCAGGGCAGCGCGCCGATCGCCCACGACGTGCGCCTGCCCGACGACTCCCCCGCCCTGGAGGAGCTGGCGGGCGACCCGTACCGCCTGGACTTCCTGCGCCTGGACGACGACGAGCGCGTCGACCGCGCCGACGGGGAGGCCATCGCCGCCCGCACCGTCCGCTACCTCACCGGCCTCGGCACCGGCTTCGCGTTCGTCGGCTGCCGCCACCCCGTGCCCGCCGCGCACGGCCCGGACGTCGTCGACCTGCTCTTCTACCATCTGCGGCTGCACCGGTACGTGGCCTTCGCCATCGACGTCAAGGGCGACCGGGGCGCCCAGCTCGGCAAGCTCGCCGCACACACCAAGGTGATCGACGACCTGCTGTGCGACCCGGCGCGGGACGGCACCACCCTCGGCGTCCTCATCGAGGCCCGCCACGGCCGCGCCACCTACGCGCCCCAGCCGTTACCCGACGCGCAACTCCTGCCGTCCGAGGAGGACTTGAGCCGGGTCATCCACGCCGTCACCGGCCCCCTGGACCCCGTACCCTCGTTCGACGGAACCGCGTGACCGACAGCGGGACCGCACGACCCTGAGACGGCGAAGGGGCCCGACCTTGGATCCGGCAGTTCTCGGCACCCGGCTCGCGTCCAGCGCGGTCGCTCCGCTCGTCCGCAAGCTCTTCGTGCGGGAGGGCCCCGGCGCGGGCCTCGTCGACCGGCCCGTGCGCCTGTCCGCCCTGGTGTCCTTCCGCGGCGAGAAGCGCACCCTGACCGACGGCGACGTGCGCAAGCTCGCCGCGCGACTGGTGCGCGGGGCCGTGGAGTCACCCGGCGAGCGGCCCTTCCCCGCCGACGAGGAGGAGGCCGTCGCCGACGCCCTCGCGCACACCCTCCTCGCCCTCGGCGAGCTGCGCATGGACGACGTGCAGGCCGTGCGCCTCGGCCACCGCGACCTCGCCCGCGAACTGCTGGCACTGCGCCCCATCCCGACCGGCCTGTCCACGGACGCCACCGTGTTCCTCGGCTCCCTCACGGAGTGGGCGTGCCTCCACATCCTCCAGTTCTTCACCCAGCGCACCACGTTCACGGCCCGCACCCTGGTGGAGCAGAGCCGCACCCAGCGGGACATCATCGTCAAACTTGACGAGCTGATCACCAGGAGTCCACGCCCCGACTCCCGGGACGCCTCCTTCGAGCGCCGCTACCTGCCCTACCTGGCCGAACAGCACAACCGCATCACCATCTACGGCATCGACCTGCGCGAGTCCCCCGACCGCTGGCCCCTCGAAGTGGCCTATCTGAGCCTGGAGGCGACCGGCGCCGCCACCGCCCCGCACGACGACCTCGACGACGGCTCCGGAGGCGGGCCCGTCACCGTCCAGCTGCCCGCCGACGCGGCCCTCGCCGAGCACCCCCGCGTCCTGCTGCGCGGCGACGCGGGCTCCGGCAAGACCACCCTCGTCCAGTGGCTCGCGGTCACCGCCGCCCGCGAGGGCAGCCGCGTCCCCTTCGTGCTGCCGCTGCGCACGCTCATCAGGGCCGCCGCCCTGCCCGCGCCCGGCGCCTTCCTCAGCGCCGTCGGCTGCCCGCTCACCCCGCCCGACGGCTGGGCCGAGCGCGTCCTGAGCGCCGGGCGCGCCCTCGTCATGGTCGACGGCATCGACGAGGTGCCCGCCGCCGACCGGGCCCGCACCCGCGACTGGCTCCTCGGCCTCGTCCTCGCCCACCCCGGCAACCAGTGGCTCGTCACCACCCGCCCCACCGCCGTGCGCCCCACCTGGCTCGCCGACCGGGGCTTTCGCGAGCTGGCCCTCGCGCCCATGCGCCGCGCCGACGTCACCACCTTCGTCCGCCGCTGGCACGCCGCCGCCGACGCGCACGCGTACGAGGAACCCCTCCTCGCCGCGCTGCGCACCAAGCGCGACCTGGCCCGCATGGCCACCAACCCGCTGATGTGCGGCCTGATGTGCGCCCTGCACCGCGAGCGGCGCGGCTTCCTCCCACAGGGCCGCAAGGAACTGTACGACGCCGCCCTGTCCATGCTGCTCACCCGGCGCGACCGGGAGCGCGGCATGGGCGCCCCCGACGGCATCGAACTCACCGAGGAGGTGCGGCTCGAACTCCTCCAGTCCCTCGCCTACAGCCTGATCCTCAGCGGCCGCACCGAGATGGACCAGGACGGCGCCCTGCTCCTCCTGGAGCGCGCCCTGCCCATGGTGGCGTCCGCCGCCGCGCAGGGAGACGCCCGGGACGTCTTCCAGCACCTGCTGCTGCGCAGCGGCCTCCTGCGCGAACCGGCGCCCGGCGTCGTCCACTTCGTGCACCGCACCTTCCAGGACTACCTGGGCGCGCGGGCCGCCGTCGCCGACGGCCACCTGGACGCCCTCGTGAGCCACGCCGGGGACCCCCAGTGGGAGGACGTCATCCGCATGGCCGTGGCCCACGCCCGCCCCCGCGAACGCGGCCGCCTGCTGCGCCAGCTGCTGGCCGCCGACGACTCCCCCGCGTGAGCCTGCTCGCCCTGGCCTGCCTGGAGGACGCCACGACCCTGGACCCGGAGGTCCGCGCGGAGGTCGAAGCCCGGGCGGCGGGCCTGATCCCGCCGCGCACGGCAGCCGAGGCCCGCACCCTGGCGGACGCCGGTCCGCTGGCGCTCGAACTGCTGCCGGGCCCGGACGGGCTCACCGACGACGAAGCCCTGGGCGTGGTCTGCACGGCCCGCCTGGTGGGCCAGGAGTTCGCGCTCCCGGTGCTGCGGCGGTTCCGCGACCACCCCGATCCGCGCGTGCGCAGCCAGGTCCTCTCGGCGTGGGACGAATTCGACACCGCCGAGTTCGCCGAGGAAATCGTCGCCCATGTCCTGCCGCACGACGTGTTCTTCTCGGCGCGCACCAGAGCCCAGGCCGAAACCCTGCGCCGAGTGGCCCCGCACTCCCGCATCAGCATTTCGGGCGCCTACTCGGCCGACGAACTGCTCACCTTCGTCGACCCGGACGCGCTCACCCGCCTGACCGTCTTCGACAACCCGGAACTCACCGATCTGACCGCGTTCCGGCGCATGCCCCACCTCACCAGTGTCACCCTGTCCAACTGCCCTTCGGTGACCGATGTCAGCCCCCTGAGCGCATTGCGCCTCGACTGGCTGTACCTGCGCCTCGCGAACAATCCCCACCCCATTCGCGGCGTGGAACACCTGACGGCGGTCAGGCAACTCGGCATCGGCTACACCTTGAACGGCGACGACCTCACCCATGTGCTTCCCGTGGGCGCTCCGCTGAAGACCCTCGCCCTGTTCACGGGAGCACTCGGCACCACCGGACTGAGAGGGCTCGGGAACTGGCCGGCCCTGACCTACCTCACCCTGGACAAAGGCGCGTGCGAACTCACCGCCGGGGACTTCCAGGAGATCGCCGGACACCCCGCACTCGACGAACTCCGGCTCGACCGTCTCGTACTGCCGGAGTTCCAGGACGCGCCGGAACTCCCCGGAATCAAAACGCTGCGCCTGTTCTCCCTCTACGGAGACGAGGACCTCTCCGCCCTGGCCCGCGTCTTCTCCCGCGCCCGCAAGGTGGCCATCACTCCCGCGACCGGCCACCACTTCCTGGCCGACCGCTACGAAGGCCTCTTCCCCGAAGCCGAGGTCGAGGTCGTCAACGGCTTCTGGAACATCCCGGCCCCATAGGAACGTCCCCACAGGAACGGCCCCATAGGGCCGTCCCGGCCCCATAGGCCCCGCAGAGACGAGAACGGGGCTGCCCCGGACCGTACGAAACGGTCCGGGGCAGCCCCAGGCGCGCGCCGCGGCGGGCTACGCCTCCTTGCTCAGGTTGGGACCGGAGCCCCCGGCGGCCGACTCGATCGGCGGCACGTCCGGCAGCGCGGTCTTCTCCTCGCCGCGGAAGGTGAACGTGGCGGCGTCGCCCTCGCCCTCCGTGTCGACGACCACGATGTGGCCCGGACGCAGCTCGCCGAAGAGGATCTTCTCCGACAGCGTGTCCTCGACCTCGCGCTGGATCGTGCGGCGCAGCGGCCGGGCGCCCAGGACGGGGTCGTAGCCCTTCTTGGCGAGGAGCTCCTTGGCGGACTGGGAGAGCTCGATGCCCATGTCCCGGTCCTTCAGGCGCTCGTCCACCTTGCTGATCATCAGGTCGACGATCTGGAGGATGTCGTCCTGGCTCAGCTGCGGGAAGACGACGACGTCGTCCACGCGGTTGAGGAACTCGGGGCGGAAGTGCTGCTTCAGCTCGTCCGAGACCTTGTTCTTCATCCGCTCGTAGTTGGTCTTCGTGTCGCCCTGGGCGGCGAAGCCCAGGTTGAAGCCCTTGGAGATGTCCCGCGTGCCGAGGTTGGTCGTCATGATGATGACCGTGTTCTTGAAGTCCACGACCCGGCCCTGGGAGTCGGTCAGGCGACCGTCCTCCAGGATCTGGAGCAGCGAGTTGAAGATGTCCGGGTGGGCCTTCTCGACCTCGTCGAAGAGGACGACGGAGAACGGCTTGCGGCGCACCTTCTCGGTGAGCTGACCGCCCTCCTCGTACCCCACGTAGCCGGGGGGCGAGCCGAAGAGGCGCGAGACCGTGTGCTTCTCGCTGAACTCCGACATGTCGAGGGAGATCAGCGCGTCCTCGTCGCCGAAGAGGAACTCGGCGAGCGCCTTGGACAGCTCGGTCTTACCGACGCCGGACGGGCCCGCGAAGATGAACGAGCCACCGGGGCGCTTGGGGTCCTTCAGGCCCGCACGCGTGCGCCGGATCGCCTTGGAGAGCGCCTTGACTGCGTCCTTCTGGCCGATGACGCGCTTGTGCAGCTCGTCCTCCATGCGCAGCAGGCGGAGGACTCCTCCTCGGTCAGCTTGAAGACCGGGATGCCCGTGGCCGTGGCGAGGACCTCGGCGATCAGCTCGCCGTCGACCTCGGCGACGACGTCCATGTCACCGGCCTTCCACTCCTTCTCGCGCTTGGCCTTGGCGGCCAGGAGCTGCTTCTCCTTGTCGCGCAGGGAGGCGGCCTTCTCGAAGTCCTGCGAGTCGATCGCGGACTCCTTGTCGCGGCGGACGCCCGCGATCTTCTCGTCGAACTCGCGGAGGTCCGGCGGCGCGGTCATCCGGCGGATGCGCATCCGCGATCCGGCCTCGTCGATCAGGTCGATCGCCTTGTCCGGCAGGAAGCGGTCCGAGATGTACCGGTCGGCCAGGGTGGCGGCCTGGACCAGGGCCTCGTCCGTGATGGAGACGCGGTGGTGCGCCTCGTACCGGTCGCGCAGGCCCTTGAGGATCTCGATGGTGTGCGGAAGCGACGGCTCCGCGACCTGGATGGGCTGGAAGCGGCGCTCCAGGGCCGCGTCCTTCTCCAGGTGCTTGCGGTACTCGTCGAGCGTGGTGGCGCCGATGGTCTGGAGCTCGCCGCGGGCCAGCATCGGCTTGAGGATGCTCGCCGCGTCGATGGCGCCCTCGGCGGCACCCGCACCCACGAGCGTGTGCAGCTCGTCGATGAACAGGATGATGTCGCCGCGGGTGCGGATCTCCTTGAGGACCTTCTTCAGGCGCTCTTCGAAGTCACCCCGGTAGCGCGAACCGGCGACGAGGGCGCCGAGGTCGAGCGTGTAGAGGTGCTTGTCCTTCAGGGTCTCGGGGACCTCGCCCTTGACGATGGCCTGGGCCAGGCCCTCGACGACGGCGGTCTTGCCGACGCCGGGCTCACCGATGAGGACGGGGTTGTTCTTCGTACGGCGGGACAGCACCTGCATGACCCGCTCGATCTCCTTCTCGCGCCCGATGACCGGGTCGAGCTTGGACTCGCGGGCGGCCTGGGTGAGGTTCCGGCCGAACTGGTCGAGGACCAGGGACGTGGAGGGCGTGCCCTCGGCAGGACCGCCCGCGGTGGCGGTCTCCTTGCCCTGGTAGCCCGACAGCAGCTGGATGACCTGCTGGCGGACGCGGTTGAGATCGGCGCCCAGCTTCACCAGGACCTGGGCGGCGACGCCCTCGCCCTCGCGGATCAGGCCGAGCAGGATGTGCTCCGTGCCGATGTAGTTGTGGCCCAGCTGAAGGGCCTCGCGGAGCGACAGCTCCAGGACCTTCTTGGCACGGGGGGTGAAGGGGATGTGGCCGGAGGGGGCCTGCTGGCCCTGGCCGATGATCTCCTCCACCTGCTGGCGGACCGCCTCAAGCGAAATGCCGAGGCTCTCCAGGGCCTTTGCGGCGACACCTTCGCCCTCGTGGATCAGGCCCAGGAGGATGTGCTCGGTGCCGATGTAGTTGTGGTTGAGCATCCGGGCTTCTTCCTGAGCCAGGACGACAACCCGCCGCGCGCGGTCGGTGAACCTCTCGAACATCGTTAATCGCTCCTCAGAGCGGTCAGGCAGTAAGGGGTCGGTCCCCTCCCTGTCCTTCCGCAGCTTAGTCCCGCAAGCGGGGACCGCTCATTCCAACTGCCGACACCCGTCCGGATCACCCTCACTACGGTAGGGAACGCTTCCTGACTCATACGCCGACACATGCTCCAACCCGATGGTGCGAGACGATGTTCCCGCAGGCCAGGCAGTTACCCTCACCGTTAGTACGCCGTTGGCGAACGTGAGCCACCTGAACGCCGCGTGTCGCCCCTCCCCACTAGGGATGTCTTACCCGTATGCACGGACACTCCATGCGGCGCACACCGGTTCCCTCCGCTACGGGCGAACAACCTTGCGCCGTGGAGTACGCCCACACGCCCCCGCCATGACCACCGTACGCATCCGAAGCGCCACCCAGCGTGACGCGGGGCGTAACCCCGGTCCTCCCGGGACGGTTGCTCTGGCATGGCCCTCACCGTTCCTCACCCCAGGCCGCCGGCCGATCAGCGCGAGCGTGCCAGCGCGTGGCAGTGGGAGCCGGTGCGGCGGTGGTACGAGCACGACCTCGGGTGGCCCGTGGCGCCCGGCCCCGGTGTCCGGCTGGTCACGGGGGTGCGCTTCGACGTCCTCGAACTCCCGGCCGAGGCGGGCTTCGCCGCGCTGCGGCACCTGGGCCCGAAGGCTCCGGTGGCGCTGCGGGGCGAGACGATGCGGCTGCTGGTGGCCGCGGGCAGCGCGGACGAGCTGCCGGGGCTGCTCGACTGGCTGGAGTGGGGGGACATCCCCCTGGGTCTCACGGCGCTCGGCGCGGGCGGTCTGATGGACGCGCCGACGCCACCGGGGGTGCCAGGGGTGCCGGGGTCACGGGGAGCCGCCGTCTGGCTGCGACCCCCGAGCCCGGGTGTGAGGTGGAGGGGACGCTGCCCTCCCTCACGGCCCTGCCGTCCCTCGCGCCACGGGCCGCGCTCGCGACGGACGGCAGCGGAACCGACCCCCATTCCGGCTCCGCCGCGGGCAGTGATCTCGTACGGCTCGTGAGCACGGCGGCGACGCAGTGCCACCGGGCCCGCCTGCGGCGCGCGAGCCGTCAGCCGTTGGCCTTCTCGTAGGCCTCGCGGATCGAGGCGGGGACGCGGCCGCGGTCGTTGACCTCGAAGCCGTTGTCCTTCGCCCACGCGCGGATCTGCGCGGTGTCCTGGCTGCCGCTCGACGCGGCGGAGCGCCCCTTGCCACGCCCGCTGGAACGGCCTCCGGTCCGACGGCCGCCCTTCAGGTACGGCTCGAGGAGACCGCGGAGCTTGTCGGCGTTGGCGGTGGTGAGATCGATCTCGTAGCTCTTGCCGTCGAGGGCGAACGTCACGGTCTCGTCCGCCTCGCCGCCGTCGAGGTCATCGACAAGAAGGACCTGAACCTTCTGTGCCACCGGATTTCCTTTCATCGATAACTTCAGGGCCGGACCATGCGGCGTGGGCCGCCGAATCGCCGCCCCCTGTTATATGCAGCACTGCAGTACGTCGGAAAGCAAACCGCTTTTCTTGGAAAAACACAAACCCCTGGGAGAGACCGGCTCGACGAGATCCCGGGAAACATGCGCGTTTCGGACATAGGGAACCGGGGCATGTGACTGCCCGGAATACTCCCGTCACGATCACAGATGCAGAAGCATCCGGGTGTTGCCCAAGGTGTTCGGTTTCACTCGTTCGAGGCCGAGGAACTCGGCGACGCCCTCGTCATAGGAACGCAGCAGCTCGGTGTAGACATCGGTGTCGACCGTATCGGCGGGCGTCTCGCCGATCTCCACGAAGCCGTGCTTGGCGAAGAAGTCGACTTCGAAGGTGAGGCAGAAAACCCGCCGCACCCCGAGCCAGCGGGCCGTCCCGAGCAACTTACCGAGCAACTGATGGCCCACGCCCGCGCCCTTGACCTGAGGATTCACCGCCAGCGTGCGCACTTCGGCGAGGTCTTCCCACATCACGTGCAGCGCCCCGCAGCCCACGACCTCGGCGTTGTCGTCGCGTTCCGCGACCCAGAACTCCTGGATGTCCTCGTAAAGCGTGACGGTCGCTTTGTCGAGCAGGATGCCCCGGCGGACGTACGCGTCGAGCAGGGCGCGCACTGCCGGGACATCCGCGGTACGGGCCCTGCGTACCGACACCGCATTTGCCGCCAGGAGGCGGGGCGCGGGGAGTTCGGGGCGTTCGGCGGGCGGGAGTTCGTCGGGCTGTGCTGGCATGAGCGGACGCTATCGCCCGGCGGGGCCGTCCTGGGCGTCGGGGTTCTCCGGGGCCCGGCCGGTGTTCTCGGCGGCCCGATCGGCCCGGTCCGGGTTCTCCGGAGCGGGCGGGGCCGGGATCTCGTGGGCTTCCACCATGCGTACGGCGTCGCTGAGGGCTTCCCGCTGCTGCGGCGACATCATCCCGAAGAAGGCGACGAGAGCGGCCGCCGGGTTGTCGCTCTGCGACCAGGCTTCGTTCATCAGTGCGGCCGCGTAGGCGGCGCGGGTGGAGACCGCCTCATATCGATAGGCGCGGCCTTCCGCTTCGCGGCGTACCCAGCCCTTCTGATGGAGATTGTCCAAAACGGTCATGACCGTGGTGTACGCGATGGACCGTTCCTGCTGTAGGTCTTCCAGGACTTCTCGAACGGTCACGGGGCGGTTCCACTTCCACACCCGTGTCATCACTGCGTCTTCGAGTTCTCCCAAGGGGCGAGGCACACCAGAACAATAGTGGGCGAGAGCCACGATCTCGCGATGGACGTGGCATAGCGGTCATTTATGTGCAAAAAGGGCGTACGACGCGAAAGCGCGTCGTACGCCGGGGGTGGGCGGCTGGGGCCGCTGACCTGCGGGACGGGCCCGTGTGACCTGCGGGGCGGGCCCGTGGCCTCGGTCTGGCGTCGCTGGTCAGGCGTCGCCGGTCTTGGGGGTCTGCCGGACGGACTCGGCGCGGGCGATGGCCGCGTCGACGGCGGCGTCCTCCTTCGCCTTGTTGGCGCCGCCCTGGGTCTTGACGATCGTCACGATGAGACCGACGAAGAACACGGCCATCACTACGGGGGCAGGAGCGCGGAGACGTAGTCCATGCCCCCCAGCGTAGCTAGCCCGCGGCGAGGCGCCGCGACGGGGAGGAGGGCGGCGCGGTGGGCGGGGCGGGCGGCGCGGCGGGCGGCGCCGGGCGCTTGGGCGGGAACACCTCGGCGGGCGTGGGGACGGGGCGGGGGCGCTCCCGGGGTGGGGCGGGGGTGGCGGGGGCCGGTTTCTTCGGGTCCTTGGCCGCGGCCTGGTGCGCGGCTAGTCCTCCGGGGAGGGCGAGCAGCCGGGTGCGGGACGGGGGCACGGCCGTGGCCGCGGCGAGGCGGGTGCGGACGTCCTGTTCGGCGAGACGGCGGCAGCGGTCGAGCAGGGCCGCGGCGCGCGGGTTGCCGCGCAGGGCGCGGAGCGCGGCGAGGTCGTCGGGGGTGGGCCGGTAGCCGGTGGCGAGCACGTCGTCGAGCAGGGCCAGGTAGCCGGTGACCGTGCCCGGCAGCGCCGCCCGGTAGCGGGCGAGGTCCGCCACCAGGAAGGCGCGCAGCCGGGCGCCCTCGCGCGCCACCTCGTCGATGTCGTCGGCGAGGCGGACGCACTCCTGGACGGTCTGGTCGTCGAGGTCACGGACGGCACTGGGATGCAGGGCCTGGGCCAGCGCGCGACGCAGCACGCGCAGCTCCTGGGCACCGAAGGCCATTCCGCCGCGGGATCCGTAGGGCGTGGGCATGGGGCGACGATACGCTCAAACGGGACAAAATCCGCTTATTTGGGGGGCGGGGCGGCGTCCCGACAATCAAGCCCGTCCGGCGTTTGAGGACGAGCCGCGGAGCGGCAATGAGGGCGGGGTGCCAGGGGCGGCAGCCCCTGGTTTCGGTGAAGGGGCGGGTCTGGGGCGCCCCGCGAGGGCAGACCCCCCGGCGTCAGTCCGGTCGGCGCCGGGTCGTAGCGAAGGCCACGGCCCCCACGCCGAGCGCCGCCGCACCCCCCGCCGCAAGCCACGGCAGTACCCCCGCCCCCGTGTCAGCCATGCGATCACCCGGCGCGGGGTCACCCGAGGGCGCGGGGGTCACCTCCGGCTCGGCGCCACCGGGGGCGGCGCCGCCGCCCCCCGCGGCATCCCGCACCACCACCCCGTCGCCCACCGAGGAGCCGACCGCCCCCGAGGAAGCGACCGCCACCGGGGCCGCGAGGCCCGCCAGCGGTGCCGCCACGAGGGCCGCCGTAGCGACCCGTCTCCCCCAACGCCCCCTGCGTCCCATCCGCCCCACGCTCATCCGACACCCGCGCCCACACCCGTGTCCGAACCAGTCGTCGGACACCCAATCAGATCCCCTCCCGGCAAAGACTCCTGGGGGGCGCCCAGGGTTGTCTCGCCGCTCCGAAGGCGCGGGGCAGGCGGGTTGACGGGGTGTCAGCCGCGGGAGACGTTGCGCTCGTACACCAGGCGGAGGCCGATCAGGGTCAGCCACGGCTCGTGCTCGTCGATGACCGAGGCCTCGCCCAGCACCATGGGGGCGAGGCCCCCCGTGGCGATGACCGTGACGTCGCGCGGATCGCCCTGCGGGCCCACGAGTTCGCGCGCCATGCGGCGTACGACGCCGTCGACCTGGCCCGCGAAGCCGTACAGGATGCCCGACTGCATGGCCTCCACGGTGTTCTTGCCGATGACGCTGCGCGGGCGGGCCAGCTCGATCTTGCGGAGCTGCGCGCCGCGCACGCCGAGGGCCTCTACGGAGATCTCGATGCCGGGGGCGATCACGCCGCCCGTGTACTCCCCGCGCGCGGAGACCGCGTCGAACGTCGTCGCCGTACCGAAGTCCACGACGATCGCCGGGCCTCCGTAGAGCTCGACCGCCGCGACGGCGTTGATGATGCGGTCGGCGCCCACCTCCTTGGGGTTGTCCATGAGGATGGGGACGCCGGTCTTGATGCCGGGCTCCACGAGGACGGCGGGCACGTCTCCGTAGTAGCGGCGGGTGACCTCGCGCAGCTCGTGCAGGACCGAGGGGACCGTGGAGCAGATGGCGATGCCGTCGATGCCGTCGCCCAGCTCCTCGCCGAGCAGCGGGTGCATGCCCATCAGGCCGTTGAGGAGCACGGCCAGCTCGTCGGCGGTGCGGCGCGCGTCGGTGGAGATGCGCCAGTGCTCGACGATGTCCTCACCGTCGAAGAGCCCGAGGACGGTGTGGGTGTTGCCCACGTCGATGGTCAGCAGCATGGCGGGTCACTCCGCCTCGCGCGCGGGGGCCTCGGCGGCCTCCCTGAGGTCCAGGCCGATGTCCAGGATCGGCGAGGAGTGCGTCAGGGCGCCCACCGCGAGGAAGTCGACGCCCGTCTTGGCGTACGCCGCCGCGTTCTCCAGGGTGAGGCGGCCGGAGGACTCCAGGAGGGCGCGGCCGTCGACGAGCGCCACGGCCTCCTCGGTCTCCAGGGGCGTGAAGTTGTCCAGGAGGATCAGGTCGGCGCCCGCGTCCAGGACCTCGCGGAGCTGGTGCAGGGTGTCGACCTCGACCTCGATGGGCACGTCGGGGAACCGGTCGCGCACGGCCTGGAAGGCCCGCGCCACGCCGCCCGCGGCGACCACGTGGTTGTCCTTGACCAGGGCGGCGTCCGCGAGCGACATGCGGTGGTTGACGCCGCCGCCCATGCGGACCGCGTACTTCTCCAGGGAGCGCAGGCCCGGCGTGGTCTTGCGGGTGTCGCGGACCTTCGCCTTGGTGCCCTCCAGGGCGTCCGCCCAGGCGCGCGTGGCGGTGGCGATGCCGGACAGGCGGCACAGGATGTTCAGCGCGCTGCGCTCGGCGGTGAGCAGGTCGCGGGTGCGGGCGGTGATGCTCAGCAGGACGTCCCCGGCCTCGACGCGGTCGCCGTCCTCGGCGTGCCGCTCCACCTCGAACTCGTCGGCGCACACTACGGAGACGACGGCCTCGGCGACGCGCAGGCCCGCGACGGTGCCCGCCTGGCGGGCGGTGAAGTCGGCGGTGGCGACGGCGTCCTCGGGGATCGTGGCGACCGTCGTGACGTCCACGGCGTCCGGGGAGAACTCCAGGTCCTCGGCGATCGCCAGGTGCGCGATGTCCTCGACCTGGACGGGGTCGAGCCCGGCGTCGGCCAGGATCCGCGCGAGCGCCGGGTCGAGGCCGCACTCCACGGCGTCGTGGGCCGGGTCGCCGCCGCAGCCGCAGGCGTCGCCGCAACCGCTGTCGGCGAGGGGGAGATCGGGGTGCTCACGTCGGTCACTGCTCCTGGGTGCTGGGAAAGCGTGCGTTGTCGGTGGTGCGGGTCACGAGGGTCCGGTCCGGAGCGAGGCGTACGACGATGTGGCGCCCCCACGCCTCGTCGTCGCGGTCCGCGTGGTCCTCGCGCCAGTGGCAGCCACGAGTCTCCTCGCGCCGCCGCGCCGCCGCCACCAGGACGCGGGCCACGCACAGGAGGTTGGTGGCCTCCCAGGACTCCACGCCCGGCTCGGCGGTCTTGCCGTCCTCGGCGAGCGCGCCCGCCGCGTCCGCGTGGACGCGGGCGAGCCGGTCCGCGGCCTCGGCGAGCGAGGCCTCGGAGCGAAGCACTCCGGCGCCCTCGGTCATGATCCGCTGGATGGCGAACCGGGCCTCCGGGGGAGCAGCGGGTGGGACGGCTGCTCCGGGGCGGCCACGGGGGCCGGTACGCGCGCGTGGAGGGTGCCGTCGGCGTGCCGGGCGGCGATGTCGGCGGCGATGCGCTCGGCGTAGACCAGGCCCTCCAGGAGGGAGTTGGAGGCGAGCCGGTTCGCCCCGTGCACGCCCGTGCAGGCGACCTCGCCGCACGCGTACAGGCCCGCGACCGTGGTGCGGCCGTGCGCGTCCGTGCGGACTCCCCCGGAGGCGTAGTGCGCCGCCGGGGCCACCGGGATGGGCTCGGTGACGGGGTCGATGCCGTGGGCGCGGCAGGCGGCGAGGATCGTCGGGAAGCGCGTGGCCCACATGTCGGCGCCGAAGTGGCGGGCGTCCAGGTACATGTGCTCGGCGCCCTGCTCCAGCATGCGGCGCAGGATGCCCTTGGCGACGATGTCGCGCGGGGCCAGCTCGGCCAGCTCGTGGGCGCCCACCATGAAGCGCACGCCGTCCGCGTCCACCAGGTGCGCGCCCTCGCCGCGCACGGCTTCGGAGACCAGCGGCTGCTGCCCCTCCGCGTCGGGGCCCAGGAAGAGCACGGTCGGGTGGAACTGCACGAACTCCAGGTCGGAGACCTCCGCGCCCGCGCGCAGGGCGAGCGCGACGCCGTCGCCCGTGGACACCGAGGGGTTCGTCGTCGCCGCGAAGACCTGGCCCATGCCGCCGGTGGCGAGCACCACGGCGGGCGCGTGGACGGCGCCCACGCCGTCGTGCTGGCCCTCGCCCATGACGTGCAGGGTGACGCCCGCCGTGCGCCCGTCGGCGTCCGTCAGGAGGTCAAGGACCAGGGCGTTCTCCACGGTCGGCACGCCCTGGGCGCGGACCGCCTCGACCAGGGCGCGGGAGATCTCCGCGCCGGTCGCGTCGCCGCCCGCGTGCGCGATGCGGCGGCGGTGGTGGCCGCCCTCGCGGGTGAGGGCGAGGCCCCCGGCGGCGGACTCGTCGAAGCGGGCGCCGGTCGCGATCAGGCGGCGTACGGCGTCGGGGCCCTCGGTGACGAGAGTGCGCACCGCCTCCTCGTCGCACAGGCCCGCGCCCGCCACCAGGGTGTCGTCCAGGTGCTGCTGAGGGGTGTCGCCGTCGCCGAGGGCGGCCGCTATGCCGCCCTGCGCCCAGCGCGTGGAGCCGTCGTCCAGGCGGGCCTTGGTGACGACGACGGTCTTCAGGCCCGCCGCCGAGCAGCGCAGGGCCGCGGTCAGTCCGGCCACTCCGGAGCCGACGACCACGACGTCCGCGTCGAGGGCCCAGCCGGGCGCGGGGCGTGCAGCCGTATGCCGGTGGGGGTCATGCGAAGGCTCCGTTCGCGGTCGGGCGGGCCTTCACGCGGTCGCTCCGAAGGTCAGCGGGATGTTGTCGATGAGGCGGGTGGTGCCGACCTTGGCGGCGACGGCGAGGATCGCCTCGCCGCGGTGGCCGGGGCCGATCTCCTGGAAGTCGGCGGGGTCGACGAGCGCCACGTAGTCGAGGACCAGCGGGGGCGCAGCCGGGCCGCCTCGTCGAGGACCTGGCGGGCGGCGGCGCGCACGGCGTCGGGCCCGGCGGGCGCCGCCTGGGCGACGGCGTGCGCGTCGGCGGCGGCGCGGGACTCCCCCAGGGCGTTCAGCGCGTCCGCGCGCGCGTGGGTGGCGGGGGCGAGGGCGGCCCGGGCGCGCAGGGCCTCCTGGGCGGCGTGCCGGTCGCGGCCCGCGAACAGGGCGTGGGACAGGGCGAGGGCGGTGCGGCGCTCCTCGGGGGACAGATAGCGGTTGCGGCTGGAGCGGGCCAGGCCGTCCTCCTCGCGGACCGTGGGCACGCCGACGATCTCCACGGGGAAGTTCAGGTCCCGCACCATGCGGCGGATCACGGCGAGCTGCTGGGCGTCCTTCTGGCCGAACAGGGCCACGTCGGGCGCCGTCAGGTGCAGCAGCTTGGCGACGACGGTGAGGACGCCGTCGAAGTGGCCGGGGCGGGTGGCGCCTTCCAGGACCCGGCCCATGGGCCCGGCGGTGACCCGCACCTGGGGCTCGCCGCCCGGGTAGACCTCCTCTACGGAGGGGGCGAACACGACGTCCGCGCCCGCCTGCTCGGCGGTCTTGAGGTCCGCCTCCAGGGTGCGCGGGTAGCGCTCCAGGTCCTCGCCCGCGCCGAACTGGAGGGGGTTCACGAAGACCGTGACGACGACCTCGCCGTCCGGGCCCGCTGTCTGGCGCGCGGTGCGGATCAGCGTGGCGTGGCCCTCGTGCAGGGCGCCCATGGTCATGACCACGGCACGGCGGCCGGTCCGCGTACGGGCGCGCAGCTCGGCGGCCGTGTGCAGCAGGGTCGTCGGGCCGGTCATCGCTCTCCTCCGTCAGGGGTGTCGCCGTGGCCGCCAGGGGTGTCGCCGTGGCCGCCGCCGGTGCCCGGGGTGCCGGTGCCGGGCACGGCGCCCGCGAGGACGCCGAGCAGGTCCTCGGCGAGCTCCGGCTTGAGCAGGCCGTGGGCGAGCGCGCGGTCGGCGGTGGCGCGGGCCATCGCCAGGTATCCGGCGACGGTGCCCGGGGCGTGCTTGCGCAGCTCGGCGACGTGCGCCGCGACCGTGCCCGCGTCGCCGCGCGCGACGGGGCCGGTGAGGGCGGCGTCTCCGGAGCGCAGGGCGTTGTCCAGGGCCGCGCCGAGGAGCGGGCCGAGCATGCGGTCCGGGGCGGCGACGCCTGCCTCCCGGAGCAGCTCCATGGCCTCGGCGACCAGCGTGACCAGGTGGTTCGCGCCGAGTGCGAGCGCCGCGTGGTAGAGCGGGCGGGACTCTTCGGCGATCCACTCGGGTTCGCCGCCCATCTCGATGACCAGCGCCTCCGCGGCGAGCCGCAGCTCGTCGGGGGCGGTCACTCCGAAGGAGCACCCGGCGAGCCGCTGGACGTCGACGGGGGTGCCGGTGAACGTCATGGCCGGGTGCAGCGCGAGCGGCAGCGCACCGGCGCGCAGCGCGGGGTCGAGGACCTTGGTGCTGTACCGCCCGGAGGTGTGCACCAGGAGCTGGCCGGGGCGCACGGCGCCGGTCTCGGCGAGCCCTTCGACGAGGCCGGGCAGCGCGTCGTCCGGCACCGTGAGCAGGACCAGGTCGGCGCGGGCCAGGACGTCGGCGGGCGGCACGAGCGGCACGTCGGGCAGCATCGCGGCGGCGCGCCGCACGGAGCTGTCGGAGACCCCGGACACGGCGACGGGGCGGTGCCCGGCGAGCTGCAGCGCGGCCGCCAGCGCGGGGCCGACGCGGCCCGCGCCGACGACGCCGACGGCGAGGCGGGCGGGGCGGTCCCTGGGGTCTGAGTGCTGCTCCGGCCGGTGAGGTGCGTTCACGCGATGACGCCTTCCGTTCCAGTCCGCTCGGGGTACCGGACGATTTCTCGTCATGCTAACGCTATCGGTGGGCGCCGCGCCGTCGGCTGTCCACAGGCTGTGGGCATTCGTACGACCGCGCGCGATGATCTGTGGATGACCGCACACGACGCGCCGCACGGGGTGCCGGAAGAGACGCCACACGACAGGCCACACGCCGGGCCGGGCGACGGGCCACACGACGGGCCGGACCACGGGCCGGACCACGGGCCGGACGACGACCGGGCGCGGCGGATCGCGGCCGCCCGGGGCGCCCGGAAGCTGCTGTCGCGGCCCCCGGCCACCGTCTCGCTCGGCGAGCGCCTGGCGGGCCTCACCGAAGGGGCCGCCGCCGTGGCGGACCTGGACCAGCCGGTCGACCTGTACGGGGACGGGGTCGTCGCCGACCTGGAGGACGAGGTGGCGCGGCTGCTGGGCAAGGAGGCCGCCGTGTTCTTCCCGACGGGCACCCAGGCCCAGCAGGCGGCCCTGCGCTCCTGGGCGGGCCGCACCGGCAACGCGACGGTGGCGCTGCACCCGAGCGCCCACCCGGAGGTCCACGAGCGCGGCGCCCTCTCCGTAGTGAGCGGCCTGCGCACGGTGCACCCCACGGACGCGCCGCGCTCCCCCACGGCCGACGACGTACGCGACTTCGAAGAGCCCTTCGGGACGCTGATGCTCGAACTGCCGCTCAGGGAGCCCGGTTTTGTCCTGCCCTCCTGGGAGGAGCTCCAGGACGTCGTGGCGGCGGCGCGCGAGCGGGACGCCGTCGTGCACTTCGACGGGGCGCGCCTGTGGGAGTGCACGCCCCACTTCGGCCGTCCCCTGGACGAGATCGCGGCGCTCGCGGACAGCGTCTACGTGTCGTTCTACAAGTCCCTCGAAGGCCTCGCCGGGGCCGCGCTCGCCGGTCCCGGCACCCTCGTCGACGAGGCGCGCGCCTGGCGGCACCGCTACGGGGGCCTGGGCTTCCAGCAGTTCCCCACGGCTCTGGCCGCGCTGCTCGGCCTGCGGCGGGTGCTGCCGCGGCTGCCCGCGTACGTCGCCCACGCGCGCGTGGTGGCGGACGCGCTGCGCGAGGCGCTGGCGTCGAGCCCGGTGCCCTGGTCGCGCGTGCACCCCGACCCGCCGCACACCCACCAGTTCCAGGTGTGGCTGCCGTACGGGGCCGACGCCCTGAACGAGGCGGCGCTGGCCCAGGCCGAGGAGACCGGGACCCTGCTCTTCTGGCGCTGGTTCGCTGACGGGCCGCCGGGTCTGTCCGTCACCGAGGTCACGGTCAACGAGCCGGGCCTGGCGTGGACGGCGGACGACGTCAGGGAAGCGGTCGCGGAGTTCGTACGCCGCCTCCCCTGACGGCGCCCGCGAACCGCCGCAGGGCGGCCCGCACCCGCCCGCGCGCGGGCCGCTCCCGCACCACGGCGGCGAAGCGCCCGTAGTCGCGCACCTCGCGCACGGCCTGCCAGTCGTCGGCCCCCGGGGCGGGCGGCGTCGGGTCACCGTGCTGGGCGGCGCGGTAGGTGTCGAGAAGGTACTGCTGGGTGACGCTCATGACGTACGACCTTTCACGTAAAAGCTGACATATCAGGCGCACGCAAGCCCGTCCGGCGCTTGGGGACGAGCCGCGAAGCGGCAACAGAGGGGAAAGGGGCGAAGCCCCATAGAGGCGGCGCCCCGACGGGGGCGGCACCCCACGCGGGGAGGGCGGCGGCATCGGCGCCCCGTGCCGACGGGAGGTCGGCGGTGACTCCACCCTGCACAAGGCCCAGGGGCCAGGTCCCGTCGATTGACGGCAGTCGTCAATCGACGACGGCGTTGTCAGTGCCCGGGTGCACCATGGGGTCATGAGCGTGAGCATCGACATCACCGGCCTGACGCCGGAGCGGGTCCATGTCGTGCCCTCGCCCCTCGCCGAGCTGGGCATGGCGCTGCACGCGCTGTCCGAGCCCGGTCACCACCCGGGGCTTCAGGGCTGGGCGTCGGCCGTCTCCGCGCGCCTCGACCCCAGCCTCGCGGACCGCCTGTGCGAGGCGGACTTCCTGTGGCGGACGACGTTCTCCGACGTCTTCGCGCCGTTCGCCGGGATCCCCGGCAAGAGCGCCCTCCCCGGAGCGACGCTCACCGAGGAGCTGGACCTGCTGGACAAGCTGACGGACGAGCAGTTCGTGGACGCCGCCCTGGAGTTCACCTGCCAGCTCGCCTACGACCGGAACCGCGTGACGGACCCGTTGAACGACCCGGTGACGCGCCGCCACGCCCTGGACCTGGCCGCCGCCCGCGGCGAGCACCAAGTGCGGTTCACCCAGCGCCTCCTGAGCGACCCGCCCGCCGTGCGCGCCTGGTTCCGGCAGCTGATGCAGGACTGCGACGAGGCGTTCTTCGCGGACACCTGGTGCCGCCTGAGCCACCAGCTCGCCGCGGACGCGCGGCACAAGACCGAGCTGCTGCGCCGCAAGGGCCTCCGCGAGGCGCTGAGCGCGATGTCCCGCGCGGTGACGCTCGACGAGGAAGCCCGCCGCATCACGGTCGACAAGATGGCCTCGGGCCACACCAGGACGGGCGACGGCGGCCTGGTGCTCGTCCCCACCAGCCTCGGCTGGCCCCACCTGATGGTCCTGCACCGGTACGGCTGGCAGTCCTCCATCACGTACCCGATCACGTCCCCGGGGCTCACCGAGCCCGCCTCCGTGGAGCAGCTCACCCGCCGCATGGCCGCGCTCTCCCACCCGGTGCGCATGCGCCTGTGCCGCCACCTGGCCCGCGGGTCGTACACCACGGGCGAGTTGGCCGACGCGCACGGCATGACGGCCCCGGAGATATCCCGGCACCTGAGCGTCCTGAAGAAGGCCGAGCTGATCACCACCCGCCGCCGCGGGCGCTATGTGCAGCACCAGCTGGACCTGGGCGTGGTCTCCCGCCTCGGCAGCGAGTTCATCGAGGGGGTGCTCCGCTAGGCTCCCCGGACCGTCCTGGGCTCCGTCGGCCCCGTCCTGGGCTCCGTCGGCCCGTCCGGCGCCCAGGAGCGACGCCACGGGCCCGTCAGGCCCGCCAGGCCAGCCAGGGGCGTACCCCCTCGGGGGCGTCACCCCCGCCGCCGCCCGCCCGCACCAGCCCCGTCTCGTACGCCAGCACCACGACCTGCACCCGGTCCCGCAGCCCCAGCTTGGTCAGGATGCGCCCCACGTGCGTCTTCACCGTCGCTTCGGAGAGCACCAGGCGCGCCGCGATCTCGCCGTTCGACAGGCCCTGGGCGACGAGCACCATGACCTCGCGCTCGCGGTCCGTGAGCCGCTCCAGCTCCTTGTGCTGCGGCTGCCCGGCCGTGCCCGGGAGCATCGGCGCGAACCGGTCCAGCAGGCGCCGCGTCGTGGACGGCGCGACCACCGCGTCACCGCTGTGCACGGCCCGGATCGCGGCCAGCAGCTCGGCGGGCGGCACGTCCTTGAGCATGAACCCGGAGGCGCCCGCCTTCAGGCCGGAGAAGGCGTACTCGTCGAGGTCGAAGGTGGTCAGGATGAGCACCTTCGGAGGGTTGGCGTCCGAGCAGATGCGCCGCGTCGTCTCCACGCCGTCCAGCTTCGGCATGCGCACATCCATCAGCACCACGTCGACCGCGGTGGAGCGCAGCGCCTGAAGGGCCTCGACGCCGTCGCCCGCCTCGGCGACGACCTCCATGTCCGGCTGGGCGGCGAGCACCATCCGGAATCCGGTGCGCAGCAGCACCTGGTCGTCGACGAGCATCACGCGGATGGACATCTAGCGGTCCCTTCGGGGAGCGATCACCGTCGTCGTCAGGACCAGGTGATGCGAGCGGATCGTGGACGGGCGAGAGCGGGGCGGATCGGGGGCCGGGCGGGTCGTCGCGGACTTCGGGGCGGCGTGGCGGCGTGGCGGCGGCGTGGGGTCGGCATCGGGGTGACAGGTGTCAGTGTGCGGGTTTCAGGGGCAGCAGCGCGCTGATGCGGAATCCTCCGCCCGGCCGCGGCCCCGCGTCCAGGGTGCCTCCGACCATGCCGACGCGCTCGCGCATGCCGATCAGGCCGTGCCCCCTGCCGTCGGCGCCGCCGTCCTCGTACAGCTCGTGCGGGGCGCCCTTGCCGTCGTCCTCGACGAGCAGGCCGAGGCCGTCGTCGAAGTAGACGAGGCGGACGCTGGCGCCCGCGTTCTCGCCGCCGTGCTTGCGGGTGTTGGTGAGCGCCTCCTGCACGATGCGGTACGCCGTCAGCTCGACGCCGCTGGGCAGCGGGCGCGGGGTGCCCTCCACCTTGAAGTCGACGGGCAGGCCCGCGCCGCGCACCTGCTCGATGAGTTCGTTGAGCTGCTCGACGTCCGGCTGCGGCACGTACTCGCCGCTCTCCTCCGGCTCGCCCGTGCGCAGCACGCCGAGCAGGCGGCGCATCTCGGCCAGGGCCTGGCGGCCGGTGCCGGAGATGGTCGCGAGGGCCTGCTTGGCCTGGTCGGGGGCGGCGTCCAGGACGTAGGCGGCGCCGTCGGCCTGGACCACCATCACGGAGACGTTGTGCGCGACCACGTCGTGCAGCTCGCGGGCGATGCGGGCCCGCTCAGCCGCGACGGCGACCTTGGCCTGCGCCTCGCGCTCCTTCTCCAGGCGCGCGGCCCGCTCCTCCAGCTGCGCCAGATAGGCGCGGCGGGTGCGGATGGAGTCGCCGAGCACCCAGGCGAGGGCGAACGGCACGACCGTGAAGAGCGTGACGAGGATGCCGCCCAGGGCGCCGACCTCCTCCTCGGGCCAGCGCAGCTGCGCCAGCGGGGCCGCCGCCAGGCCGCCCACGAGCGCGAACCGGGAGGCCCACTTCGCGCCGTCCGCCGCGGCCGTGTAGATGATCACGAGCATGGCGAAGTTCGCGGGCTGCTGCTCCACGTCGCACACGAGCTGCAGGACCCCGAGGGCCGCCGCGAGCAGCAGCATCTTCTCCGTCATCCGGCGGCGCAGCGTGATCACGACGCTGTAGCCGACGATGACGGGGATCACCCAGGGCGTCGGGTCCCGGTACTGCGTCTCCGCCATGGACAGCGCGCTCACGCCGGAGATGCCCAGCAGGACGAGCGCCCAGAAGGCGTCGACTCCCGTCGGGTGTCTGCGGAGAAAGTCATAGAGACGCTGCACGTAACCCAGCGTAGGCAACGTGTCAGGCCCCTCGGGTCAACCGGAGGGGCGATCCCTGCGACCGCCTCGTACTCCCCAAGGTGGAGGCCCGCATAGCCTTCTCACTGTGACGAATGAGGCACAGAGCGCGGCGGGTGGCGTACGCCGGGCCGCGCGCGGGTGGCGGGAAGCCACCGAGGAGGCGCTGTACGGGCCCCGCGGCTTCTACCGGCGCCCGGAGGGGCCCGCCGGTCACTTCCGTACGTCCGTGCACGCGTCGCCCCTGTTCGCGCACGCCGTGGCCCGCCTCCTGTGCCGCGTCGACACGGCTCTCGGGCACCCCGAGGAGCTGGCGTTCGTCGACATGGGGGCGGGCCGCGGCGAGCTGACCGCCGCCGTGCTGGACCGCCTGCCGGAGTCCGTCGCCGACCGTACGCGCGCCTACGCCGTGGAGCGCGCCCGGCGCCCCGGGGACGCCGACCCCCGCGTCCTGTGGCGCGCGGAGCCCCCCGCCCCCGTCACCGGTCTCCTCTTCGCCAACGAGTGGCTGGACAACGTGCCCCTGGACGTCGTCGAGCGGGACGCCGACGGCACCCTGTGCCGTGTCTACGTAGACGACGACGGCACAGAGGAGCTGGGCGCCCCCGTGGACGGCCCGGACGCCGAGTGGCTCGCCCGGTGGTGGCCGGTGGGGCCCGAGCCCGGCCTGCGCGCGGAGATCGGCCGCCCCCGGGACGAGGCCTGGGCGGCCGCCGTGGCGACCCTCGCCCGGGGCCTGGCCGTCGCCGTGGACTACGCCCACACCCGCGCCGCACGCCCGCCCTTCGGCACCCTCACCGGCTTCCGCGCGGGCCGCGAGACGCCGCCCGTGCCCGACGGGAGCGGCGACATCACCGCCCATGTGGCGCTGGACGCGTGCGCGCTGCCCGGGGCGCGGCTGCTCACCCAGCGCGCGGCCCTGCGCTGCCTGGGCGTCCACGGCGGCCGCCCGCCGCTGTCGCTGGCCTCCAGCGACCCGGCCGCGTACGTGCGCCTCCTCGCGCGCGCGGGCGAGGCCGCGGAGCTGACGGCGCCCGGCGGGCTCGGCGACTTCGGCTGGCTGACCCAGCCGGTGGGGATCGCGGACCCGCTACTTGTCGATGTCGCCGACCACGAAGAACAGTGACCCGAGGATCGCCACCATGTCGGCGACCAGCTGCCCCGGCAGCAGCTCCGTGAGCGCCTGGATGTTGTTGTACGAGGCCGAGCGCAGCTTGAGCCGGTACGGCGTCTTCTCGCCCTTGGACACCAGGTAGTAGCCGTTGATGCCGAGCGGGTTCTCCGTCCACGCGTACGTGTGGCCCTCCGGGGCCTTGAGGACCTTCGGCAGGCGCTGGTTGATGGGGCCCCGCGGCAGCTCCGCGATCCGGTCGAGGCAGGCGTCCGCGAGGTCCAGGGCGTTGTGCGTCTGCTCCAGGAGGCACTCGAAGCGGGCCAGGCAGTCGCCCTCCCGCCGGGTCACCACCCTCAGGACGTCCCCCAGCTCCCCGTACGCCAGATACGGCTCGTCGCGGCGCAGGTCGAAGTCCACTCCGGAGGCGCGGGCGATGGGACCGCTCACCCCGTAGGCGTGGACCGCCTCTTCGGAGAGGACGCCCACGCCCCGGGTGCGGCCCCGGAAGATCTCGTTGCCGAGCACCAGGCGGTCGTACACGTCCATCCGGGAGCGCACCGCGGCGACGGCGGCACGCGCGCGGGCGGTCCACCCGGCGGGCAGGTCCTCCTTGAGGCCGCCGACCCGGTTGAACATGTAGTGCATGCGGCCGCCGGAGATCTCCTCCATGACGTTCTGCAGCTCCTCGCGCTCCCGGAACGCGTAGAAGACCGGGGTGATGCCGCCCAGTTCGAGCGGGTACGACCCGAGGAACATCAGGTGGTTCAGGACCCGGTTCAGCTCGGCGAGCAGCGTGCGCGTCCACACCGCGCGCTCGGGCACCTCCATGCCGAGCATCCGCTCGACGGCGAGGACCACGCCCAGCTCGTTCGAGAACGCCGACAGCCAGTCGTGCCGGTTGGCCAGCATCACGATCTGCCGGTAGTCCCGCGCCTCGAACAGCTTCTCCGCGCCGCGGTGCATATAGCCGATGACCGGCTCCGCGCGCTCGATGCGCTCGCCGTCCAGGACGAGCCGAAGGCGCAGCACGCCGTGCGTCGAGGGGTGCTGCGGGCCGATGTTGAGCACCATGTCGGTGCTCTCGGCCGCGCCGCCGACGCCGACCGTCGTCACGGCCGACCCCGTACGCCGCGCTGCCTGCGTCTTGCCGGTGTGCTCCGTCGTGGGGCTCATGCGCACAGTCTGACGCACGCGCGCGGCCACGCCACTGTCAGATGCCGTACGTAGGCTTGTCGCATGGACACGGGGACGACGGGGACGACGGGAGCGTCGGGGACGGCGCCGGGACCGCAGCGGGCCGAGGGACCCGGGACGTCAGGGGCGGCCGGGGCGGCCGGGGCGGCCGGGGCGTTCGCGGGGGAGCCGGTGTGGACCGGGCTGCCCCGGGGGCTGCTGCGCATGCGCCGGATGCTGCTCGTGGTGTGGCTGGTGCCGCTCGCGGGGGCGCTCGGCGTGGTGCTCTGGCTGTTCGTCGGGCCCGCGTGGGCCGCGTTCGCCGCGCTGCCGCTGGCCACGGCGGCCTGGAGCTGGTTCCTCCTGGAGCGGAACTGGCAGTCGTGGCGGTACGCCGAGCGCGCCGACGACCTCCTCATCAGCCGCGGCGTCCTGTGGCGCGAGGAGACGATCGTGCCGTACGGCCGCATGCAGCTCGTCGAGGTCACCTCCGGCCCCGTGGAGCGGCACTTCGGCCTCGCCGGAGTCCAGCTCCACACGGCGGCCGCCGCCACCGACGCCCGCATCCCCGGCCTCGACCCCCAGGAGGCCGAGCGCCTCCGCGACCGCCTCACCGAACTCGGCGAGGCCCGATCGGCGGGGCTGTGAACGGGGGGCTGGCCCCTGGGCCTGGGGCGGGGACCGGGGCCGGGGCCGGGCATGGAGGAGCGGGCCCCTCCGGGGACGCGGGTCCCTCCGGGGGCGTGGGCCCCTCCGGGGGCGTGGGCCCCTCCGGGGGCGTGGGCCCCTCCGGGGACATCGGGCCCTCCGGAGACATGGGTCCTTCCAGGGACATGGGGCACTCCGGAGTGACCCGTCCCGCCGAAGCGGCGGCGGGCGCCGCTAGGACGGGCCCCTCAGCGGGAGACGGTTCGGCCGGTGCCGGGCAGCAGGGCCCGGGGAACCCGACAGCCGAGGCGGACCGGCAGCCGGTCAAGGCCCCCGGCCAGGGCGAGCGGCGGCTGCATCCCGTCACCCCGCTGCGCCGCGCCTGGGCCCCCATCGCCGTACTCGTCGGCTGGGCCTTCCACGACCCGGACGGCACCCAGCGCAGGCTCTCCGAGCTGACCGCGACCACGCTCGCGCTCGGCGCCACGGCCGTGGTCGTCGGCGGCGCCCTGTACGGCTTCCTGAGCTGGTGGTTCACGCACTTCGCGGTCACCGACACCGAGCTGCGCATCCGTACGGGCCTGCTGTTCCGGCGCACCGCGCACATCCGGCTCGACCGCCTCCAGGCCGTCGACATGACGCAGCCCCTGCTGGCCCGCGTCGTCGGCGTCACCAAGCTCAAGCTGGACGTCGTCGGCGCGGACAAGAAGGACGAACTGGCCTATCTCGGCGAGCGGGAGGCCGCCGCGCTGCGCGCCGAACTCCTCGCGCGGGCCGCCGGTTTCGCCCCGGAGACCGCCCACGAGGTGGGCGAGGCCCCCGTGCGCACCCTGCTGCACGTGCCGCCCCGCATGCTCGCCGTCTCCCTGCTGCTCACCGGCGCCCCCTGGCTGCTCACCCTGGCCGCGCTCACCGTGCCGACGGTCCTGTGGTTCGCCACGCACAACCCGTGGACCGTCATCGCGACCGCGCTGCCGATGCTGGGCGGCGCCTTCGCGAGCAGCGGCGGCCGGTTCGTCGCGGAGTACGACTGGACGGTGGGCGAGTCCCCGGACGGGCTCCGCATCGACCACGGCCTGCTCGACAAGGCGCACGAGACGGTGCCGCCCGGCCGGGTGCAGACCGTCAGCCTTGTCGAGCCGCTGCTGTGGCGGCGCCTGGGCTGGGTGCGGGTGGAGCTGGACGTGGCCGGGTCGGCCAACGGCGTCCTGGTGCCGGTGGCCCCGCGCGCGGTCGCCGAGTCGCTGATCGCGCAGGTGCTGCCGGGGGTGCGGGTGCCGTCGGCGGAGGAGATCGTGCCGCCGCCCACGCGGGCCGCGTGGTGCGTGCCGCTGTGGTGGCGGGGGCATGGGCTCGCCGTCACGGACGCGGTGTTCGCGGCGCGGCACGGCCTGTTCCGGCGGCGCCTGTCACTGGTGCCGCACGCGAAGGTGCAGAGCGTACGGCTGGTGCAGGGGCCCTGGGAGCGGTTCAAGGGCGTGGCCGACGTGAAGGTCGACACGGGGGCGAACGAGACGGTGACCGCGCGGCTGCGGCCCACGCCTGAGGCGACGGCCCTCCTGGAGAGCCAGGCGGAGCGCTCGCGCACGGGGCGGCGGGAGGCGCGGCCGGACCGCTGGATGGCCTGAGGCGGGGGCCTGTCTCCGCCACCGGACGCCCCAGCCGGTGGGTGGTCACGGCGGCTCCGCCACCCGGTGCGCACGGGGTACGAGGTGCGTACGGGATTTAAGGCACGTACGGCATACGAGGCACGTACGGCATACGAGACGCGTACGGCATACGAGAAACGCCGCTCCGTGGAGGACCGTTCCTCCCCGAAGCGGCGTCCGCGTCCGCGCCGGAACCCTGGGCGGGCCCGCGCCGGGAGCCGAGGGCTAGGGCTACGCCGGGAGCCGAGGGCTAGGGCTATGCCTGGAGCGCCGTCCGCAGGCCCTCGACGTCGATCTGCTCCGTCTCGTCGTGCGCCGTCAGGTCGATGACCTGGCCGACGCCGCGCTCGGCGTCGGTCGCCGCGTCGGACGGCTTGAACTCGGCCTCGGACGCGGCCTTGTGCACGGCGAGGGCCTCCTCGCCCACCACGTCGGCGAGGTCCGCGTTCTGCACCTCGTCGAGGGCGGCGGGGGCCGCGGTCTTCGCCGCTCCGCCCTTCGTGCCGAAGAAGTCGAAGCCGCCTTCGGTGACGGGGCGCCGCACCTGCGCGGGCGGCACGACGGCCGCGGCGGCCCCGGCGGGAACCGTGAAGTGCCGGGCGGCGGCACGCTCGTGCCCGGCGTTCGCCGGGGGCCCGTCCTGGGCGTCGTCCGCGTCGGCGTCACCACCGGCGGCCGCGTCGGCCTCCGCACGGACAGCCGCGTCATCGCCGTCCGCGTCCTCCGCGCCGGTGGGGTCCGCCACGTCCGCCTCGTCGGCGACGCGGCCCTCCGGGGCGTCTGCGGCGTCCACGGCGTCCGCGTCCGCGCCGGTCGCGGAGCCGCCCCGCTCCAGGCGGGCGAGCGCCGCCCTGGCCTGCTCGTACAGCGTCGGCGCGAGGCCCGTGCCCGTGCCCGGCTCGCCGTCCGCGCCGGTGTCCTCCGGGGTCTCGGCGGGGAGCAGCTCACGCGTCGGTTCGGTGGCCCCTATAGCGAGCAGGCGCCGCCCTTCGAGGGCGCTGGCGCGCTCGGTCTCCGCGGTCGCGTACCGGCGCAGGAGCGCGGCGTGTTCGTTGCGCAGGTTGGCCAGCTCCGCCCGCTTGGAGCGCAGCTTCTGCTCCAGCTTGGCCCGCAGCGCGCGTGCCTCTTCGAGGTCGGACTCGCACTCGGCTATCCGCTCCTCGTAGCGCCACTCGTCGCTGGCGCGGGCACGGCCCAGCTCGGCGACCCGCTTGCCCGCCGCCCGGTCCCAGCGGCGCATGACGACCGAGCCCAGGACGGCGCTCGCAGCCGAGGCGGCGACCAGGCCGCGGAGCACGACGGGTTCCGCGAACATCCAGGCGCCGCCGGCGCAGACGAGGGAGAAGCCTGCGACCGCCGACGGGGGAAGCAGCCTGTGCAGTGGTGGGGAATGGCGGTGACGTCCACGTGGCATGGCCAGAAACTTACCGCGCGTAGGCGAAGTCTGGTGCCCCGCCCGCCAAAATCCGCGTTCCCCCACAGCAACTCCCCACCGTACTGAGCGACTTCTCTCCCCGCCCGGTCACCTCACCCCCGCGGGGCGGATTCCGCAACCCGGCGCGCGTGAGTTCCGCTTTCCCCTACAGACGGTCTCAGGGGCCGCCGAGTTCCCCGGTCAGCAACCTTCCTCGGCACCGGCCGGGCGAACTCGGCCCGTCCGCGGCCCTTACTTCTTGATCAGCCCCTTCGACTCCAGATAGTCCTTCGCGACATCCGCTTCCTTCTGCCGTTCCTCGTCGACCTTGCGGTTCAGTTCGATGAGGTCGTCCGTCGTGAGCGTCTTGGTGAGCTTGGCGAGCGCCTTGGCTATGCCCTTGTCCCCGGCCGACTCCGCGTTCACCACCGGAAGGATGTTGTCGGCGTTCTGGAGCTTCTTGTCGTCCTTGAGGATCACCAGGTCGAAGTTCTTCAGCGTGGCGTCCGTGGTGGTGGTCAGGACGAGCTGGTCCTGACCGTTCTTCACGGCCTGCTTGGACTGGGTGGTGCCGACGCCCTTGGGGTCGATTCCGGCGACGTCGATGCCGTACTTCGACTTCAGGCCGGGCGCGCAGAACGGGCGCGTGTCGCATTCGTCACCGGCGGCGATGCGGACCTTCTCGCCGGACCTGCCGAGATCCGAAAGCGTCTTGAGCTTGTGCTTCCTGGCGTATTCCGCGCTCACCGCGAACGCGTTCTGGTCGACGGCCTCGCCCGCCGGGAGCGCCTTGAGGCCGCGCTCCTCGGCCAGCTTGGTGAGCGCCTGATACGTCGCTTCAAGATCACTTGAGGCGACCGGCTTGGCCTTCGGGCCGTTCTTCTTCAGGTTGAGGAATTCGGCGAGCGTCGCCGCGTATTCGGGCGCCACGTCGATGGCGCCCTTCTTCAGCTGCGGCTCGTACACCTCGCGGTTCTGCACGGTCTTGACCGACGCGTCGTATCCGGCGTCCCGCAGCACGCCCGCGTACAGCTCGGCGAGCACCTTCTGCTCGGTGAACCGCGCGGAGCCCACCACGACGCCGCCCTTGCCGCCGTCCGACCCCTTGTCGTCCTCCAGGCTGTCGCCGCCGCACGCGGTGAGCCCCGCGGTCAGCGCCACCACGGCCGAGACCGCCCCTGCCATCCGTCGCGCGCGACGCGCCTTGCTGTTCATCGGTGAACCACCATTCGAGAGTGACGAGGACCCCGGGCCGGACGGCCGGAGGACCAGAGGATCGGAGGAGCCGCGGAGGCCGGGGCGGCGCCGCACGCCGGGCCAACACCGCACGCCGGAGCAGCACCGCACGCCGGGCCGACGCCGGAAACCGCAGGGGCACCAGACACCATGACCGCGCCGGAGGCCGTGGCGACGCCAGGGGCCAGGGCTAGGGCAGCTCCAGGCGCCAAGACGGCACCGGACGCCATGACGGCACGGGAGGCCATGACGGCACCAGGCGTCAAGACGGCACCGGATGCCATGACGGCACGGGAGGCCAGGCCCGCACCGGACGCCACGGCGGCACCAGGCGCCAAGCCGGCGCCCCCGGCACCCCCAAGGCGCACCGCCAGGTCACGCACGGGTCCGCCCCCGCATCGGGTCGAAGGCGCGGCCGAGGAGCACCAGCACGCCCTCCACGACCAGGGCGAGCACCGCCACCAGGAACGCGCCCGCGACGACCTGCGGCGTGTCCTGGAGGTTGAACCCGAGCGTGATGATCCGCCCGAGGCCGCCCTCCCCGCCATCGCGGCGAGCGTGGCCGTGGCGACGATCTGCACCGCCGCCGACCGCACGCCCGTCATGATCAGCGGGTACGCCAGCGGCAGCTCGACCCGGGCGAACACCTGACGCCCGCTCATGCCCATGCCGCGCGCGGCCTCCACGACCGAGCGGTCCACCTCGCGCACGCCGATGTACGTGTTGGTGAGCAGCGGCGGCACGGCGAAGAGGACCAGCGCGATCAGCGTCGGCACGTCCCCGTGCTCGCCGAGCGGCGTGAGCGTGAGGAGGATCAGGACGGCGAGCGTCGGCACCGCGCGGCCCACGTTCGAGATGTTGACCGCGAGGGCGCCGCCCTTGCCGATGTGGCCGAGGAACAGCGCGATGGGCAGCGCGATCAGGCAGGCCGCGGCGAGGCACACCCCGCTGAAGTAGAGGTGCTCGGCGAGCCGGTGCCACACCCCCTTCTCGCCCTGCCAGTTGGCGGACGTGGTCAGCCAGTCGTAGGCCCCGGATAGCGCGTTCATACGGGCTCCGCCACCTTCACCGGGCCGGTGGCCGCGTCCGCCGCGGGGGCGGAGCGGCTCGTACGTATGCGACGGACCCGCGTCCAGGGCGTCAGCCAGCGCTGGAGCGCGAGCAGCAGCAGGTCGGCGGTGATCGCGAGGGCGACGCACAGCGCCGAGGCCGTGAGGACCTGCGCCTTGAACTGGGTGTCGAGGCCGTCGAGGATCATCGTGCCGAGGCCGCCCTTGTCGACGATGGCGCCGACGGTGGTGAGCGCGACCGTGGACACCGTCGTGATGCGCACCCCGGCGAGCAGGGCGGGCAGCGCCAGGGGCAGCTCGACCTCCCACAGCATCCGCAGCGGGCCGTACCCCATGCCCTTGGCGGCCTCCCTGGCCTCCTCGGGGACGGCCTGGAGGCCCGCGAGGATGTTCCGCACCAGGATCGTCAGCGAGTACAGCACCAGGCCGGTGACCACCAGGGACGCGGACAGGCCGAAGAACGGCAGCAGCAGCGAGAACATCGCCAGGGACGGGATCGAGTACAGCACCGTCGTCACGCCGAGGATCGGCGCCGCGAGGAACCGCCAGCGCCGCGCGAGCAGCGCGAGCGGCAGCGACACCGCCACCCCGATCGCCACCGAGGCGAACGTGATGCCCACGTGCTCCACCGTCGCGTCGATCAACTCCTGGCCGCGCGAGCGGACGTACTCGCCGCAGATCCAGTCGTTCGTCACGAGACAGCTCCGCTTGCTCACCCGCCCCGCCTCCCCGCTTCCCCGTTGTCATGCCGCCCGGACATGTGCTTCAGCGCACACACGTCCGTTCGTCCATCTGTCCCGCGACCCTAACGCCGAGCACTGACAATCGCCGAGACTCGTACGACCGACGCAATACGGCCTTCACAGAACCCGCGCCACAATGGGGAATCATGATCCGGTTCGAGCACGTGACCAAGCGGTACGCGGACGGCACGACCGCCGTCGACGACCTGTCCTTCGACGTCGACGAGGGTGAACTGGTCACGCTCGTCGGCCCTTCGGGCTGCGGCAAGACCACGACGATGAAGATGGTGAACCGGCTCATCGAGCCCACCAGCGGCCGGATACTGCTCGACGGCGACGACATATCCGGCATCGACCCCGTCCAGCTGCGCCGCCGCATCGGCTACGTCATCCAGCAGGTCGGCCTCTTCCCGCACAAGACGGTCCTGGACAACACGGCGACCGTCCCGCACCTGCTCGGCGTCAAGCGCGCCAAGGCCCGCGAGCGCGCCGCCGAGCTCCTCGACCTCGTCGGCCTCGACCCGTCGGTGTACGGCGACCGCTACCCGGAGCAGCTCTCCGGAGGCCAGCGCCAACGCGTCGGCGTGGCACGGGCGTTGGCGGCCGACCCGCCGGTGCTGCTGATGGACGAGCCGTTCGGCGCGGTCGACCCGGTGGTGCGCGAGCACCTCCAGAACGAGTTCCTCCGCCTCCAGCAGTCCGTGCGCAAGACCGTGCTGTTCGTCACGCACGACATCGAGGAGGCGGTCCGGCTCGGCGACCGCATCGCCGTCTACGGACACGGCCGCATCGAGCAGTTCGACACCCCCTCGACCGTCCTCGGCACGCCCGCCACGGAGTACGTCGCCGACTTCGTGGGCGCGGACCGGGGCCTGAAGCGCCTGTCGGTCACGCCGATCGAGGAGGGCGACCTGGAGCAGCCGCCGGTGGTGCACCTCGACGACCCGCTGCCCGCCACGCTCGACGCCCGCTGGGCCGTCGTCCTGGACGGGGAGAACAACCTGCACGGCTGGATCTCCGCGGAGCACGCGCGCCTGGGCAAGGGCACGGTGCGCGAGCACGCCCGGCGCATGGAGGCGTGGCTGCCGGTCGGGGCGAGCCTGAAGCAGGCGTTCTCCACGATGCTCCAGCACGACGCCGGGTGGATCGCGGTGATCGACGAGCGCAGCGAGGGCCGGTTCCTCGGGGTGCTCACCCCGGCCGGGCTGCACGAGGCGCTGCGGCGCTCGACGGCGGCGGACGCGCGGGACATCGCGCGCGGGGACGTGGAGCTGGAGACGGTGGCTTCGGTGACCGCCGGGTGACGCGGGGCGCCCACCGGGCGACGGGCGGAGCGGGGCGCCACCGACACCGCCACTGACAACGCCGCCGACGGCGCCACCGACTGCGAACCGGCAGCGCCCCTGGCGACAACCACCGGCGACATTCGGACAACGAATAACGGCTGGCGGAAATCGCACTCCGCCAGCCGTTATTCATTCGTTGTGAGCCGCAGACCGGACGCCTCGGCCGTTTCGACGTTCACCGGTTACCGGTAGCCGGTAGCCGGTAACCGTCCACGGACGGTCACCGCCCATCGGCGGTCACCGCACGTCCGAGCCCCCGCTCAGCCTGCCGCTCATCCACACCAGCGAGGCGGGAATCTCCCGGCGCCACGTGTTGAAATTGTGACCGCCGCTGTCGAGCGTGATCGAGGACACACGTGTGGGGCTTTTCACCTTCGCGATGAACTTCTTGGTGTCCTTGAAATTGCCCTCGCCCTTCTTGCTGGTGGTGACGAGCAGGGAGGTCTTCGGCGGCGGCATGTGGTCCAGGTACCACATCAGGTCGGCCTGGTTCTCCAGGTCCTTGTCGCCGTGGAAGAGGTTGCCGGTCGTCACGTCCTGGGCCGCCTTGTAGTAGGCCGAGAGGCCCACCCCGCCCCGTACACGTCGGGGTGGTGCATGGCGAGCTTCAGGGCGCAGTAGCCGCCCGTGGAGTCGCCGATGATGCCCCAGGAGTCGGGCTTCTTGCCCGCCCGGTAGTGCTCGCTGATCGCGTCGGGCAGGTCCCTGGCGAAGAACGTCTCCGCCTGCGGGCCGCCGGGGATGTCCACGCACTCGGTGTCGCGCGGCGGCGCCACCGTCGGCCGCAGCATGACCAGGATCATCGGCTGCATCTTGCCCTGCTTGGCCTGCTGGTGCGCGGTCTGCGGGTAGTGCAGGCCCTTGATCAGCGCCTCGGTGGTGCCGGGGTAGCCGGTCAGGACGGCGGCGGTGGGGAAGGTGCGGTGGCGGTACTGCGGCTGGAAGTACTCCGGGGGCAGGTACACGTACGCGGGGCTGGCGATCTTCGAGGCGTGGCCCTGGATGTCGACCTTCTGGATCTGGCCGCCGACGGCTGGCCGCTCGCCGCCGGGCACGTCGACGGTCTGCGTGTCGAGGACCTTCACCGGGCCCTTGGTGCCCGCCGTGTCGTGGTCGACGACGACGCCCTGCGCGGTCTCCTGGCCGAAGAGGTCGGCCCAGGTGGCGTAGAACCCGAAGGTCTGGTTGGTGAAGAGCCCCACCGACGCGAAGATCGCGATCTGCGTGCCGAGGAGCAGCCCGACGCGACCGGTGACCGCCTGCCAGCTGCGTCGTGACAGTCTCGGCCACAGCCAGACCGTGCCGATGAACAGCAGCACGGCCAGCGTGACGGCAAGTGCCAGCACTTTGTTGCTCGTGAGACCCATGGGATGATCCTGCCTGCGCTTTCTGCCTGTTCGTTCCCGGGGGGGCCGGAAGGGCTCGCTCCGGGGTCCAGGGGGGCCGAAGCCGCGATCGGCGGGCAGGCGCCTTTTTTGCTGCTCTTGCCCTGCCTATGCCGTGCCTTTTCCGCCAGCTTTGAGCCGGTTTTCCGCTCTGGAGTGAACCCGTCCTCCCGAAGGACCGTCCTAGAGGGCGCAATGTCGCCGGTTGCCGTTTTGGTACCGGATCAAGCTCTCTCGCAGAACTACGGGATGCGATGTCTGTCAGGATAGATGGGGAAATGTCGGATGCGGTTCCAGGTAAGGACGGCAGGCTGCGCCGTGTCCTCCGCGGCCCCCGCCCCGAGTCCGTCCCCGTCCTGGTCGCGAGAGCCTGTACGTTCGTCGGCCTGCTGAACATCGCCGCGGGCGTGTTCCCGCGCTTCCGGCACAGCAAGCTGCACACCGTCGCCGAGATCCTGCCCGGCACCTTCGGGCCGTTCGCGGCGGCCCTCTCGCTGAGCTGCGGCGTCCTGCTGCTCCTGCTCGCACACGGCCTCCGGCGCCACAAGCGGCGCGCCTGGCGGGCCGCCGTCGTGCTGCTCCCCGCGGGCGCCGTCGCGCAGTTCGCCTACCGGCACTCGATCATCGGCGCGGTCATCTCGCTGGCGCTGCTCGCGCTGCTGCTGCGCCACCGCGGCGAGTTCGCGGCCCTGCCCGACCCGCGCAGCCGCTGGCGGGCGCTCGCCAACTTCGTGGTCCTCGGCGCCGGGTCCATCGCGCTCGGCCTGGTGATCGTCAGCGTCCACCCGGACAAGGTCGTCGGCGACCCCAGCATCTCCGAGCGCCTGATGCACGTCCTGTACGGCCTCTTCGGAGTCGAGGGCCCCGTCGACTACACCGGCCGCACCCCCTGGACCGTCGGCTACTCGCTCGGCGCGCTCGGCCTGCTCACCGCCCTGACCACCATCTACCTGGCGTTCCGCCCCGAGCACCCGGCCGCGCGGCTCACCGAGGACGACGAGACCCGGCTGCGCGAGCTGCTCGCCAAGCACGGCGCCCGCGACTCCCTCGGCCACTTCGCGCTGCGCCGCGACAAGGGCGTGGTCTTCTCGCCCAGCGGCAAGGCCGCCGTCACCTACCGCGTCGTCTCCGGTGTGATGCTCGCCTCAGGCGACCCGATCGGCGACGTCGAGGCCTGGCCGGGCGCCATCGAGCGCTTCATGGACGAGGCCAAGGCCCACTCCTGGACCCCGGCCGTCATGGGCTGCTCCGAGACCGGCGGGCACGTCTGGACCCGCGAGACCGGCCTCGACGCCCTGGAGCTGGGGGACGAGGCGGTGGTGGACGTCGCGGATTTCTCCCTGTCCGGGCGCGCGATGCGCAACGTGCGCCAGATGGTCAAGCGGATCGAGCGCAATGGGTACGAGACGCGCGTACGGCGCATCCGTGACCTCGGCGAGCAGGAGCTGGAGCGGATCCAGCGCGCCGCGGACGACTGGCGGGGCACCGACACCGAGCGCGGCTTCTCCATGGCGCTCGGCCGCATCGGCGACCCGGCCGACGGCGACTGTCTGATCGCCACCGCCCACAAGGCCGACGAGGCGCCCGGCCCCTACGGGGACCTGAAGGCCGTCCTGCACTTCGTGCCGTGGGGCAAGGACGGGGTCTCCCTCGACCTGATGCGCCGCGACCGCTCGGCCGACCCGGGCATGAACGAACTCCTGATCGTGGCCGCGCTCCAGGCCGCGCCGAAGCTGGGCATCAAGCAGGTCTCGCTGAACTTCGCGATGTTCCGCGCCGCCCTCGCGCGCGGCGAGAAGCTGGGCGCGGGCCCGGTCCTGCGCGCCTGGCGCGGCCTGCTGGTCTTCCTGTCGCGCTGGTTCCAGATCGAGTCGCTGTACAAGTTCAACGCCAAGTTCCAGCCGCGCTGGGAGCCCCGCTTCGTGGTCTACCGCGCCAGCAGCGACCTGCCCCGCATCGGCTTCGCCGCGATGCAGGCCGAGGGCTTCGTGACGCTGGCCCTGCCGCGGTTCCTGCGCCGCAGGGCCGCCGGACCCCGCCCCTGCCCGCACCAGACGGCCAAGGCCGCCGAGCACGAGGTGCGGGCGGCGTAGCGGGCTCCCGCGCGGGCCTACGCTTGAGGCATGAGTACGTTGCGCGGGCGGGGAATCGTCGAGGGACTGCCGCAGTGGGACCGCTGCGCGGTCATGGGCGTGGTGAACGTCACCCCTGACTCCTTCTCCGACGGCGGTCGCTGGTTCGACACCGCGGCCGCCGTCAAGCACGGCATCGACCTGGTCGCCCAGGGCGCCGACCTGGTCGACGTCGGCGGCGAGTCGACGCGCCCCGGCGCCACCCGCGTGGACGAGGACGAGGAGCTGCGGCGCGTCGTCCCCGTCGTACGGGGCCTGGCCGCGGAGGGCGTCACGGTGTCGGTGGACACGATGCGGGCCTCCGTGGCCCAGCAGGCCCTCGCCGCGGGCGCGGTCCTGGTGAACGACGTCTCCGGAGGGCTCGCCGACCCCGACATGGTGCCGGTGGTGGCCGCCGCGCGAGCGCCGTTCGTGGTGATGCACTGGCGCGGCTTCCTCACCGACCTGCACGCCAGGCCCGTGTACGAGGACGTCGTCTCCGAAGTGGTGGACGAGCTGCACGCGCGCGTGGAGGCGGCCGTCGCGGGCGGCATCGCGCCCGAGCGGATCGTCGTCGACCCGGGCCTCGGCTTCTCCAAGGACGCCGAGCACGACCTGGCGCTCGTGGCCCGCCTCGACCGGCTGCGCTCGCTCGGCCGCCCGCTGCTGGTCGCCGCGTCCCGCAAGCGGTTCCTCGGGCGGGTCCTGGCGGGCCCCGAGGGCTCTCCGCCGCCCGCGCGCGAGCGGGACGCCGCTACGGCCGCGATCTCCGCGATCGCCGCCCACCAGGGCGCCTGGGCCGTCCGCGTCCACGAGGTGCGGGCCACGGCGGACGCGGTGCGCGTCGCGCGGGCCGTCACCCAGGCGGCGGGCGACGCGGGCCCGGCCGGTGCCGGTGGAGCGGCGGCGGTGCGGTGACCCGGGCCCGTACGGACGTCGAACAGGTCGAGCTGGCCAACACCGCCTTCTACGAAGCGCTGGAGCGGGGCGACTTCGACGAGCTGTCCGACCTGTGGCTGGACGCCGCGGACCTCGCCGACGCCGCCCCCGGCGAGACGCCGGACCGCGTGCGCCGCGCCTCCGGGGGCGCGGCCGCCGTCGGCACCGGTGACTCCGTAGACGCGGCGGACACCGCGGACACCGGGGAGGCCGCGGACACCGGGGAGGCCGGGGACGCCGAGGGTGACGGCGAGGACTCCGCCGACCAGGGGCCCGCGATCTCCTGCGTCCACCCGGGCTGGCCGGTGCTCACGGGCCGCGGCGAGGTCCTCAGGTCGTACGCCCTGATCATGGCGAACACGGAGTACATCCAGTTCTTCCTCACCGACGTGCGCGTCAGCGTCATGGCCGACACGGCCCTGGTGACCTGCACGGAGAACATCCTCAGCGGCGGCCCCGCGCCCGACGGCGGCGACGAGCTGGGGCCGCTCGTCGGCCAGCTGGTGGTCGCCACGAACGTGTTCCGCCGCACCCCCGACGGCTGGAAGCTGTGGTCACACCACGCGTCCCCCGTGCTCGCCGAGTCCGGTGACGACGAGGACGGCGAGACACCCGCATGAGTGGGTGGCGGCCGCCGCCACGGTGGGTAGGGGCACCGGGAACCCCCGTGGACGGGCCGTGCCCCCGCCCGCGGCGGCCCCCGTGGGCGAACACTGTCGGTGCTCGCAGGTAGATTCGACTGAGGCTGGTGTGCCGACCGCACTCGGCGGGAACCGGCCATACCGACGACAGTCAGGAGTGATTCGCGTGGATCGTGTCGCGCTGCGCGGCCTGAAGGCCCGCGGGCACCACGGTGTCTACCCGCGGGAGCGCGAGGAGGGCCAGACCTTCATCGTGGACCTGGTCCTGGGTCTGGACACCCGAGCGGCCGCGGCCGACGACGACCTGGCGAAGACCGTGCACTACGGCATCGTGGCGGAGGAGGTCGTGGCCGTGGTCGAGGGCGAGCCGGTGAACCTCATCGAGACGCTCTCCGAGCGCATCGCCCAGACCTGCCTGAAGCACGAGGGGGTCCTGGAAGTCGAGGTCACGGTGCACAAACCGGACGCCCCGATCACCGTCCCGTTCGACGACGTGACCGTCACGATCACCCGGAGCCGCGTATGACCCCCCAGAGCGACCCCACCGTCCAGCCGGTGCCCGCCTCCGTCGTGGAGCAGGTGGACGCCGCCGACACCACCCTCTCCAACCCCCAGCGAGCCGTCCTCTCCCTCGGGTCGAACCAGGGCAACCGCCTGGAGACCCTCCAGGGCGCCGTCGACGCCCTGGAGGACACCCCGGGCCTGCGCGTCAAAGCGGTCTCCCCGGTGTACGAGACGGAGCCCTGGGGCGTCGAGCCGGGCAGCCAGCCCTCGTACTTCAACGCGGTCGTGGTCGTGAAGACCACGCTCCCCGTCCTCCCTCCTGGAGCGGGCGCACGCGGTCGAGGAGGCCTTCCACCGCGTCCGGGACGAGCGCTGGGGCCCGCGCACCATCGACGTCGACATCGTCGCGTACGCCGACGTGGTCTCCGACGACCCGGTGCTCACCCTCCCCCACCCGCGCGCGCACGAGCGCGCCTTCGTGCTCGCCCCCTGGTACGACCTGGAGCCGGAGGCCAAGCTCACCGGCCGCGGCCCGGTCGCCGACCTGCTCGCCGAGGTCACCCGCGAGGGCGTCACCCCCCGCGCCGACCTGGAACTCAGGCTGCCCGAGTAGACGTTGGCCCGATGACCACCCGCCGCACATAACAGGAACAAGGGGCGACCCCCGCAATGAAGCAACTGCGCGTGAGGACGCTGGCCGGCCTCTTCGTCGTCGCCGGAGTGCTGTCCTGGGCGGGCGCCCGCCTGTGGGACTCCCTGGGCACGCTGCCGCGCGTCCCGCTGGCCGCGCCCATCGTCCTCGCCCTGATCGCCGTGGTGCTGCTCGCCACGGCGATCTCGCTGCGGGCCCGGCTGCGCGCCCAGCGCGAGCGGCGCCCCGGCGCGAAGGGCGTGGAGCCGCTGATGGCGGCCCGCGCGGTCGTCTTCGGCCAGGCCAGCGCCCTGGTCGCCGCCCTCGTCTGCGGGATGTACGGCGGCGTGGGCGTGTTCATGCTGGAGTTCCTGGACGTCCCGGCCCGCCGCGACCAGGCGTACTACGCGGGCTTCTCGGTCCTCGCGGGCATCGCCGTGATAGCGGCGGCGTTCTTCCTGGAACGGGTCTGCAAGCTGCCGGAGAACGGCGACGACGAACACGGCGGGGCCGCGCCCGCCGCCTAGCGGTCCCCGCGGTCGGTGCCTCGCTTGCCCGCCCACCCGCGCCTTCTAGGGGCGGGTGGGCGGGAGGAAGAAGCCCGTCCGGCGCGTGAGGACGAGCGCGCCAGCGCGATGAACCCCGCAGGGGGCTACCGCGCCATGATCAGGCTCATCGCCTCGTTCCGCGTAGCGGAATCCCGCAGCTGACCCCGGACCGCGGAGGTGATCGTCTTCGCCCCGGGCTTCCGTACGCCCCGCATGGTCATGCACATGTGCTCGCACTCGACGACCACGATCACGCCGCGCGGCTCCAGTATCTCCATCAGGGAGTCCGCGATCTGCGTGGTCAGCCGCTCCTGGACCTGCGGGCGGCGGGCGTAGACGTCCACCAGCCGGGCGAGCTTCGACAGGCCGGTGATCTTGCCGTCCGTGGACGGGATGTAGCCGACGTGGGCGACGCCCACGAACGGCACCAGGTGGTGCTCGCAGGAACTCAGCACCTCGATGTCCTTCACCAGGACCATCTCGTCGTGGCCCAGGTCGAACGTCGTCGTCAGGACGTCCTCGGGCTTCTGCCACAGGCCCGCGAATATCTCCTTGTACGCGCGCGCCACCCGGCCCGGGGTCTCCTTCAGGCCCTCCCGGTCAGGGTCCTCGCCGACCGCGATCAGCAGCTCCCGCACGGCGTTCTCGGCCCGCTTCTCGTCGAACTCGCCGATCGAGCCCTCGCCGTCCAGCGTCACGGGGTCGGTCATGTATGCCTCGTTCCTGGTTCTGGTGCCTGCGAACGGCCGAAACAGCCGCGCCCCCAGGCTAGAACCAGGGGGGCACGGCATCCATTCCGGGCCTGATGAGACCGGCGGGGTCAGCTCTCGGGGCGGTCCTCCGGGGCCACCTCGATCGACGACGAGCCCTCGGACTCGCCCGCGGTGACCGCGGGACCCGCTCCGTTCGCGCCGTTCGTCAGGGCCAGCTCCTTCGGGGAGAGCACCGGCGGACGGGTCGACGGCGTGCGCCGCGTGGAGCCCGTCCAGGCCGGGCGGGCCGGACGCTTGACGATCGGGGCGAAGATCTCGGCGATCTCCTCCTTGCCGAGCGTCTCCTTCTCCAGGAGCTGGAGCACCAGGTTGTCGAGGACGTCGCGGTTCTCGACGAGGATCTCCCAGGCTTCGTTGTGCGCCGTCTCGATGAGCTTCTTGACCTCCTCGTCGACGAGCGCCGCGACCTCTTCCGAGTAGTCGCGCTGGTGCGCCATCTCACGGCCGAGGAACGGCTCCGTGTTGTCACCGCCGAACTTGATCGCGCCAAGGCGCTCGGTCATGCCGTACTGCGTGACCATGGCGCGGGCGGTCGCGGTCGCCTTCTCGATGTCGTTCGCGGCGCCCGTGGTCGGGTCGTGGAAGACCAGCTCCTCCGCGGCACGGCCGCCCAGCATGTACGCCAGCTGGTCAAGCATCTCGTTGCGCGTGGTGGAGTACTTGTCCTCGTCCGGCAGGACCATGGTGTAGCCCAGGGCGCGGCCACGGGACAGGATCGTGATCTTGTGGACCGGGTCCGAGTTCGGTGAGGCCGCCGCGACCAGGGCGTGTCCGCCCTCGTGGTACGCGGTGATCTTCTTCTCCTTGTCGGACATGATCCGGGTCCGCTTCTGCGGGCCCGCCACGACGCGGTCGATGGCCTCGTCGAGCATGTGGTTGTCGATGAGCTTCTTGTCGCTGCGGGCCGTGAGCAGGGCGGCCTCGTTGAGGACGTTGCTCAGGTCCGCGCCGGTGAAGCCCGGGGTGCGGCGGGCGACCGCCGCGAGGTCGACGTCCGGAGCGACCGGCTTGCCCTTCTGGTGGACCTTGAGGATCTCCAGACGGCCCTGCATGTCCGGGCGGTCGACGGCGATCTGCCGGTCGAAGCGGCCGGGGCGCAGGAGGGCCGGGTCGAGGATGTCCGGGCGGTTCGTGGCGGCGATCAGGATGACGCCGCCCTTCACGTCGAAGCCGTCCATCTCGACCAGGAGCTGGTTGAGCGTCTGCTCGCGCTCGTCGTGACCGCCGCCGAGCCCGGCGCCGCGGTGGCGGCCGACGGCGTCGATCTCGTCGACGAAGACGATCGCCGGGGCGTTCGCCTTGGCCTGCTCGAACAGGTCACGGACACGGGAGGCACCGACACCGACGAACATCTCGACGAAATCGGAACCCGAGATCGAGTAGAACGGGACGCCCGCCTCGCCCGCGACGGCACGCGCCAGCAGCGTCTTGCCCGTGCCGGGCGGGCCGTAGAGCAGCACGCCCTTGGGGATCTTGGCGCCGACGGCCTGGAACTTGGCGGGCTCCTGGAGGAACTCCTTGATCTCGTGGAGCTCCTCGACCGCCTCGTCGGAGCCCGCGACGTCGGCGAACGTCGTCTTGGGGGTGTCCTTGGTGATGAGCTTCGCCTTGGACTTGCCGAAGTTCATGACCCGGCTGCCGCCGCCCTGCATCTGATTCATCAGGAACAGGAAGACGACGACGATCAGGACGAAGGGGAGGAGGGACAGCAGGATGCCGACGAACGGGTTCTGCTTCGACGGCGAGACGGTGTAACCGTCGGGGATCTGCTTGTCCTCGAACTTGGCCTGCAGCATCTTGGCGATCTCGACGCCCTGGTCGCCGATGTAGCTCGCCTGGATCTTGCTGCTGCCCTTGACCTTCTGGCCGTCCTTGAGCTCGACCTTGATGGTGTGATCGTCACCGGTCGTGAGCTTGGCCGACTCGACCTTGTTGTCGTCGATGGCCTGCACGACCTGGCCGGTGTCCACCGTCTTGTAGCCGCCGCCCGAACCGACGACCTGCATCAACACGACCACGGCAAGGACGGCCAGCACGATCCACATGACTGGCCCACGGAAGTATCGCTTCACGTCCATCCACACGGAGCGATGCCGCCCCGTACCTCCTGCCATAGTGAGTTTGATAAAGACTGTTCTTCGGACGGTACCCCAGCATTGTCACCCGAAGCCGCACGGGACGGCTGGCAATCCCGCCTTCGCATGCTCCAACGGCAGGAAACGGCCGGGGGTTCCCGGGCGTCCGCCGTCTGCCCCGTCCGCGCCCGCCGTCCGCCGCGGCGGCAGCCGCCCGCGGACGGGCGTCAGCCCCCGTAGACGTGCGGGGCGAGGGTGCCGACGAAGGGGAGGTTGCGGTACTTCTCGGCGTAGTCCAGGCCGTAGCCGACGACGAACTCGTTCGGGATGTCGAAGCCGACCCACTCCACGTCGATGGCGACCTTCGCTGCCTCCGGCTTGCGCAGCAGCGTGCACACCTTCAGGGAGGCGGGCTCGCGCGAGCCGAGGTTGGAGAGCAGCCACGACAGGGTCAGGCCGGAGTCGATGATGTCCTCGACGATCAGGACGTGCTTGCCCTTGATGTCGGTGTCCAGGTCCTTGAGGATGCGGACCACGCCGGAGGACTGGGTGCCCGCGCCGTACGACGACACCGCCATCCAGTCCATGGTGACGGGGGTGGACAGGGCGCGCGCCAGGTCCGCCATGACCATCACAGCGCCCTTGAGGACGCCCACGATGAGCAGGTCCTTGCCCGCGTACTCCGTGTCGATCTTCGCGGCCAGCTCGGCCAGCTTCGCGTCGATCTCTTCCTTGGTGATGAGCACCGACTGGAGGTCGGTGCCCATGTCTTTCGCGTCCACCCGCATCACTTTCGGTCGTCCCACCGGCCCGCGGAAAACGGTCGGAAACGGTTGGAAACGGTCTTCGAACCGTCTCCGCACGGTGTCCCGCGTCAGCCTTGCCGGATCACCAGTCTGCCACCCTGCCGCTGCGCGACGACTTTGCCCGGGAGATTGATGGCCCCCTGGCCGCGCCAGCCGGTGATCAGACGGTCGACTTCCTCGATGTGCCGGGCGAACAGCGCGCCCGCCGGGGCACCCGCCTCGATGGCCACGCGGCGCACGATGCGGCGGCGCACGGCGGGCGGCAGCGCGAACAGCTTGTCGCACTCCAGGCGCCCGGACGCGTCCCGCACGGAGGCCTCCGCCTGGGCGGCCCAGGTGTCCAGGGCGTCGGCGTCGTCCCGGGAGAGCTGCGCGGTGCGCGCCAGCGCCTCCACGACGCCCTTGCCGAGCGCCTTCTCCAGGGCGGGCAGGCCCTCGTGGCGCAGGCGGGAGCGGGTGTAGGCCGGGTCGGCGTTGTGCGGGTCGTCCCAGACCGGCAGGGACTGCACCATGCAGGCCTTGCGGGCGGTCTGGCGGTCGATGTGCAGGAAGGGGCGGCGGTAGCGGCCGCCGCGGCCGGAGACGGCGGCCATGCCGGACAGGGAGCGGATGCCGGAGCCGCGGGCGAGGCCGAGCAGGACCGTCTCGGCCTGGTCGTCGCGGGTGTGCCCGAGGAGCACGGCGGCCGCGCCGTGGCGGTCCGCCGCGGCGTCCAGCGCGGCGTACCGCGCGTCGCGGGCGGCGGCTTCCGGGCCGCCGTCGCGGCCCACGGACACCGCGAGCGACTCGACCGGGTCGAGGCCGAGGGTGGTCATGCGCGCGATGACCTCGGCGGCGCGCAGGTCGGAGCCGGGCTGCAGGCCGTGGTCGACGGTGACGGCTCCGGCGCGCAGGCCCAGCTTGGGGGCCTCGAAGGCGAGGGCGGAGGCGAGCGCCATCGAGTCGGCACCGCCGGAGCACGCGACGAGCACGAGCGGCGCGGGGGGCCCGAGCGGCGCGGGGGGCTGCTGCTCGCGTTGCCGCTCGCGTACGGGGCGGGCCTGGTCGGGGCGCGCCTGCTGAGGGGTCCTGGGGGCTTGCGGGGGCTCAGCGGGCCGCGTGGCGTGGAGCTGGCGGGCCTGGGAGGCCCGGGAGGCCTGGAGGGCCTGGGGGGCCTGCGCGGTGAGGGCGGGGTGTGGGGGCAGTGGGGGGTGTGCGGTCCGGGGGGCGGCGAGGTCGCTCTGGGCGGCCAGGTCGGTCAGGACGTCGTGGAGTACGCGGCGCACCGCCAGGCGTATCGCCGCGACCGCAGGATGGGGACCCATTCCGGTTGGTTCCCTTCGTGAAGTTCGGGGGGTGAGCGTCGGGTCAGTCAGTCAGCGGCCTCTCGCGTGGCTCCCGTTCACTTGAACCTCACGAGTTCGGTCACTGAGAGTGTGTCGATGGTGACAGAACCGAGCCGTTACCCGAGCATTGCACGCCTACCCATGGCTCACGGTCCCTCGGACGGGTGATAGCGGGGGCGTTCTCCTGCCGCCTGCCGCATCCCCTCGCTCAGTCTGCCCTACGGTGCACCCGCGCGACCCAGTCCGCTGGTTTGGCGATCTCCGCCTTGGTGGGCAGTGTGTTCGGAGAGGTCCACACGCGGTTGAAGCCGTCCATGCCGACCTCGTCCACGACGGCGCGCACGAAGCGCTCCCCGTCGCGGTACTGCCGCAGCTTGGCGTCCAGGCCGAGCAGCTTGCGCAGCGCCTGGTCGAGTCGGCTCGCGCCGCGCTGGCGGCGCTCCTTGAACTTCTCCCGGATCTCGCCGACCGACGGCACGACACCGGGGCCGACGCCGTCCATCACGTAGTCCGCGTGGCCCTCCAGGAGGGACATGACGGCCGTCAGGCGGGCCAGGATCTCGCGCTGCGTCGGGGTCTGCACCAGGTCCACGAAGGAGCGGCCGCCGTCGTCCTCCTCGGCCTCGGGGCGGCCGCCCGCGAGGCTCTGGGCGGCCTCGCGGACGCGTTCGAGGACCGTCATCGGGTCGACGTCGGTCTCCCCCAGGAACGCCTGGATCTCGCTCTCCAGGTGGTCGCGCAGCCACGGCACGGAGGAGAACTGCGTGCGGTGCGCCTCCTCGTGCAGGCACACCCACAGCCGGAAGTCGTGCGGGTCCACGTCGAGTTCGCGCTCCACGTGCACGATGTTCGGTGCTACGAGGAGGAGGCGGCCGCCGCCGTTGGCGCCCGCGGGCAGGTCGCGGGTCGCCGGGGCGAACGTCTCGTACTGGCCGAGGACGCGGGACGCCAGGAACGACAGGAGCATGCCCAGCTCCACGCCCGTCACCTTGCCGCCGACCGCGCCCAGGACGGCGCCGCCGGGGCCGCTGCCGCGGCGGTCCTTCATCTTCTCCAGCAGCGGCTTCAGCACCGCGCGGAAGCCCGCCACGTTCGCGCGGACCCAGCCCGCGCGGTCCACCACCAGGACGGGGGTGTCGTGGATCTCGTCCGTCCCCATTCTGGTGAACGAACGGACGTGCTCCTCCGAGGACTTGGCGTGCCGTCGCAGCTCCGCGACGACCGCGCGGGCCTCGTCCCGGCTCACCTCCGGGCCCGGCCGCACGAGCCGGGTCGCGGTCGCCACCGCGAGATTCCAGTCGACCATCTCCGCACCACCGAGGCTCGTCATGCCGTCAACGGTACGTGGTTGGCTGCGCCTGCGTTATGGGGTTGCTCGCCCACCCGCCCGCCCGGCACCGCCCACCGGGGACGTGGACGCCCCTCGTGGGGGTGACCCACCGTCGGCGCCCGCGGCTCCGTGGGAGTTCCTTTTCCCACCCGCCCACCCGTACCCCCGACACGAGGGGGCCGCCCCTGACGGGGGTACGCCGCCGTGGGCGGGTGCGGGTACAGGGGCGGGTGGGCGGGAAAGCCCCCCCCACACACCCGCAGACGCCAACGGCGGCGGACCCCCGCCAGGGGCCCCGACCCCACACGAGACAGCCACGGGCGGGCGGGTGGGCAAGGAACACCACCCACACACCCGCAGGCGCCAACGGCGGCGCACCCCCGCCAGGGGCCCCGACCCCACACGCGACAGTCACGGGCGGGCGGGTGGGCAAGGAACACCACCCACACACCCGCAGGCGCCAACGGCGGCGGACCCCCGCCAGGGGCCTGGGCCCCGCGCGAGACGGTCACGGGCGGGCGGGTGGGCGAGGGGCGGGTCAGCGGTCGGCGGTGGCCGTCGCCGAGGCCATGGCGTCGAGGGCGGCCTGCGCCCCGTGGGCATCCGTCGTGCCGGTGGTCATGAAGGCGAACGCCAGCAGCCGCCCGTCGGCGGTGACGACGGTCCCGGCCAGGGTGTTGACGCCGGTGAGCGTGCCGGTCTTGGCGCGGACGACCCCGGTGCCGGGCGACCCCTTCGGGTAGCGGTTGACGAGGGTGCCCGTGAAGCCCGCGACGGGCAGGCCGGTGAGGACCGGGCGCAGCTCGGGGTGGTCGGGGTCGGCGGCGCGGGCCAGGAGCGCGGCGAGCAGCCGCGGGGTCAGCCGGTCGTCCCGGTCGAGCCCGCTGCCGTCGGCGAACTCCGCGCCCCGCAGCGGCAGTCCGAGCTTGCCCAGGCGGGCCCGGATGGCCCGGGAGGCGCCGTCGAAGCTGGCGGGTTCGCCATCGGCGTACGCCGTCTCGCGGGCCAGGGCCTCCGCGATGTCGTTGTCGCTGTGCGTCAGCATGCGCTCGACGAGGGCGGACACCGGCGGCGACGCGGTCGTGGCGAGGGTGCGGGCGCGGTCCGACGCCTTGCCGGGGCCGAGGTCGCGCTTGACGTCGACGCCCCGGTCCCGCAGCAGGTCGGCGAACTTCCGGGCGGCGTCGCCCGCGGGGTCGTCGGTGCGCGGCGCCGGGCCCGAGGAGGAGTCGTCGAGGCGGCCCTCGTCGGCCATGAGGGCGCTGACGGGCGTGATGTTCTCGTTGGGCCCGATGGGGTGCCGGGGCGGCCCGGAGTACCGGGAGGTGTCGTACGACAGCGTCACGGGGCCCGTGTCGCGCTTCTTCAGGGCGCGGGCGGTGTCGTCGGCGAGGTCGCGCAGGCTCGCGGCGCTCTCCACGTAGCGGCCCGTCCTGCGGGCGGTGAGGGTCGGGTCGCCGCCACCGACGAGGACCACGTCCCGGGAGCCGGGCTCGACGACGGCCTTGGTGGTGAGGCGGTGGTCGGGTCCGACGGCGGCGAGCACCGCGACCGCCGTGGCGATCTTCGTGGTGGAGGCGGGCGTCAGGGCGTCGTCCGCGCCCCTGCCGTACAGGCGCCTGCCGGTGGCCGCGTCGACGACGACGGCGGAGCGCTCGGGGCCCAGCGCGGGCTCCTTGAGGATCGGCGCGAGGGCGTCCGCGAGGGCCTCGCGGCCGGGCGCGGCGGCCCCCTCGGGACCGCCCTTGCCCAGCTTGAGCCCGGCGAGGACGGCGGGGGCGCGGGGCGCCCGCCCCCGGCTCCGCCTACGTGATCTGCGCCACCCCCACTGTCCAGGGCAACCGCCCGGTCCCGCTCCGCCGTACGCTGACCCGAGGAGTCCCAGGGTCCCGCCGCGACGACCGCCACCGCCGCGACGGCGAGGCCCGTGGCGGCGGAGCCCGCCGTGACCTGCCAGGTCCTGAGGTGCGCGGGAGGCTTGACGACAAGCCGCCCCAGGCGCCGCAGCAGCCGTCGAGGCCGCTGCCAAGGCTTGCGCTCGTCCACGACGACCTGCCCCTTTCGCGATCACACATCTGCGTGAGGGACACTTAATCACCCGAAGTATGTGCTGATCATGGAGGAGCCACCCGTGGAGTTCGACGTCACCATCGAGATTCCGAAGGGTTCGCGGAACAAGTACGAGGTCGACCACGAGACCGGCCGCATCCGCCTGGACCGTCGACTCTTCACGTCCACCAGCTACCCGGCGGACTACGGCTTCGTGGAGAACACCCTGGGCGAGGACGGCGACCCGCTGGACGCCCTGGTCATCCTGGACGAGCCGACCTTCCCCGGCTGCCTCATCAAGTGCCGCGCCATCGGCATGTTCCGGATGACGGACGAGGCGGGCGGCGACGACAAGCTGCTGTGCGTCCCGGCCTCCGACCCGCGCGTGGAGCACCTGCGTGACATCCACCACGTGTCCGAGTTCGACCGCCTGGAGATCCAGCACTTCTTCGAGGTCTACAAGGACCTGGAGCCCGGCAAGTCCGTCGAGGGCGCCGACTGGGTGGGCCGCGCCGACGCCGAGGCCGAGATCGAGGCCTCGTACAAGCGCTTCGAGGCCCAGGGCGGCCACTGAGCGACGACGCCCGGCCCCTGAGCGGGGCCGCGGGCGTGAGCGGGCCGCGTGACCTTCTCCGGGTCACGCGGCCCGCTCATGTGTTCGCTCGTGCGTCACTGCGCATACTGACGTACGTAAGGTGCGCACGAGACGTACGTACACATGAGCGAGGCTGGGATCGTGGCGGAACCGGAGGAGGAAGACCGCAAGCCGCTGTCGGACGAGGCGCGCAGCGCCTTCGCACCGGTGGGCGGCGTGGACCAGGCGACCGTGCCGGAGGATGACCACCCGTCGTCGGAGTTCACCATTCCGACGGGTCTGACGCTGCCGCCGACGCCGGAGGACACCAAGGAGTCCTCGGCGTTCACACCCCCGCAGACGTACACGGCGAAGCAGGCGCCGCCCGCCTTCACTCCGCCCGGCGGCGTGCCCATCGTCCGCCTCACCAAGGAGGCGCCCTGGCAGGACCGGATGCGCACCATGCTGCGCACACCGGTCGCCGAGCGCCCCGCGCCCGAGCCGACGCAGCGGCACGAGGACGACGCCGGGCCCGCGGTGCCGCGCGTCCTGGACCTGACGCTGCGCATCGGGGAGCTGCTGCTCGCGGGCGGCGAGGGCGCGGAGGACGTGGAGGCGGCGATGTTCGCCGTCACCCACTCGTACGGCCTCGACCGCTGCGAGCCGAACGTCACGTTCACGCTGATCGCGATCTCGTACCAGCCGTCGCTGGTCGACGACCCCGTGTCGGCGTCGCGCACGGTGCGCCGCCGGGGCACCGACTACACGCGCCTCCAGGCCGTCTACCAGCTCGTCGACGACATCAGCTCCGAAGAGGTCGACGTCTCCCTGGAGGAGGCCTACCGGCGCCTCGCCGAGATCCGCCGCAACCGGCACCCCTACCCCGGGTGGGCGCTCACGGCCGCGGGCGGGCTGCTCGCGGGCGCGGCGTCCGTGCTGGTCGGCGGTGGCCTGGTGGTGTTCGTGGCGGCCGCCGTGGGCGCGATGCTCGGGGACCGGCTCGCGTGGCTGTGCGCGGGGCGCGGGCTGCCGGAGTTCTACCAGTTCGTGGTGGCGGCGATGCCGCCCGCCGCGATGGGCGTGGCGATCAGCCTGCTCGACCTGCCGGACGTACGGGCCTCCGCGGTGATCACCGGTGGGCTCTTCGCGCTGATCCCCGGGCGGGCGCTGGTGGCGGGCGTGCAGGACGGCCTGACCGGCTACTACATCACCGCCGCCGCCCGGCTCCTGGAGGTCGGGTATCTGATCGTCGGGATCGTCTGCGGCGTGCTGATGGTGCTCTATCTGGGCGTGCAGCTCGACGCGGGTCTGAACCCGGAGACGTCGATCCACTCCACGGACCGGCCGGTGGTGCAGATCGTCGCGTCCATGGCGCTGAGCCTGGCGTTCGCGATCCTGCTCCAGCAGGAACGTTCCACTGTGCTGCTCGTGACGCTCAACGGCGGGGTCGCCTGGGTCGTCTTCGGGGCGCTCGCGCGGGCCGGGGACATCTCGCCGGTGGCGGCCACGGCGGTCGCGGCGGGCCTGGTGGGCCTGTTCGGCCAGCTCCTGTCGCGCTACCGGTTCGCGTCCGCGCTGCCGTACGTGACGGCGGCGATCGGGCCGCTGCTGCCCGGTAGCGCCACGTACTTCGGGCTCCTGGAGATCGCCCGGAACAACCTCAACCCCGGGCTCGCCTCGCTGTCCAAGGCCGCCGCGCTGGCCCTCGCCATCGCCATCGGCGTGAACCTCGGCGGTGAGCTGTCCCGGCTCTTCCTGAAGGCGCCGCGGCAGTCGTCGCCGCAGGGGCGCCGCGCGGCCAAGCGGACGCGCGGCTTCTAGCAGCCCTTGGGGCCGGTCAGCCAGCCGTTCAGCCAGCCGTCCAGTCAGCCGTTCAGTACCGGGGCTCTTCGGGGTGCTGGTCGGGGTGCTGGGGGCGCTGGCCCTGCGGGTGCTGGCCCTGCTGCCCCGGCTGGCCCTGGTACGGGGCCTGCTGGTACGGATACGGCTGCTGGCCCTGGTGCTGCTGGCTGGTCGCGCCGTACTGGCCCTCGTACTGGCCCTCGTACTGGTTGCCGTACTGGTTTCCGTACTGCCCGTCGTACTGGTTGTCGTGGGGGTACGGGGACTGGGGCTGGTACTGGGGGTCGTACTGCTGGCCCTCGTACTGCTGCTGGCCCTCGTACTGCGGCGCGTACTGCTGGGTGTCGGGGCGGCCGCCGTACTGCTGGTGCTGGGGCTGCTGGCCCGGGTACGGGTGCTGGTACTGCTGCTGGTACTGCGGGGACTGGTACTGCGGCTGCTGGGACTGGTACTGGGGCTGGTCGGGGTACTGGCCCGGGTACGGGGACTGCTGCTGGCCGGGGTACGGAGACTGCTGGGACGGGGACTGCTGGGGGTGCCGCTGCTGGTACTGGTGGGCGGCCTCGGGGGCGTCGTCCTGGGGCGTCTGGGCCGCCGGAGCCGCCGGGGCCTGGGCGTTCGCCTTCTTCTTCTGGGAGCGGGCCCGCAGGAACTCGATGATGATCGGCACCACCGAGATGAGGACGATCAGGATCAGGATCGCCTCGATGTTCTTGTGGACGAACTCGTGCTTGCCGAGCCAGGCGCCGAGCAGCGTGACGCCCGCGCCCCACAGGATGCCGCCGATGATGTTGAACGTGATGAACGAGCGGTACCGCATGCCGCTGACGCCCGCGATGATCGGCGTGAACGTCCGCACGATCGGCACGAAGCGGGCCAGGACCAGGGACTTCGGGCCGTGCTTCTCGAAGAACTCGTGCGCTTTGGTCACGTTCTCCTGCTTGAACAGGCGCGAGTCCGGGCGCCTGAACAGAGATGGGCCGACCTTCTTGCCGAAGAGATACCCCGCCTGGTCACCGAGGATCGCCGACAGGGAGATCAGCACGCAGGCCAGCCACAGCGGGACGTCCAGCTTGTCCGTGGTGATCAGCAGGCCCGTGGTGAACAGCAGCGAGTCGCCGGGCAGGAAGAAGCCGATGAGCAGGCCCGACTCGGCGAACACGATGAGCAGCAGGCCCCACAGGCCGAACTCGTTGAGGAGGTAGTCCGGATCCAACCAGCTTGGTCCGAGCGCAAGCGTCTGCACGGTTCCGGGCTCCTGTGGGTGTGAGGGGGATGCGGGGTGCCGCCCTTCGGCCGCCGCCCAAAGTTATCAACGCGAGGTGCGCGGCACAGGTTCCCTCCCGGCCTCCCCGGCTTCCCCCTCGCGCGGCGGCTTTCCCCTCGCGCGGCGGCTACGCCCCGTGCCGCGCCGCGTTCGCCGCGATCGCGTCCCGCAGGTACACGGCGAGGCCCGGGCGGATCGCCTCGTAGGTGGCGGTGAAGCGCGGGTCGGCCACGTACATGTCGCCGAGGCAGGCGTGCATCTCGTGCGAGCAGTCGTAGGAGCTGCCGGTGATCAGCAGCCGGTGCTCCTCGGCGACGTCCATCGCCTCCGGGGACGCGGCGGGCGCCCCCGCATCCAGGAGGTCCGCCATGCGGGCGTGCAGGGCGTCCATGGCGGTGCTGATCCGCTGCCAGTCGTCCTTGGTGTACGCGGCGGTGCGGCGGCGCGACTCGGCGTACGCCTCCGTGTCGCCCCAGCGGCGCCGCGCCTCCTCCTCGTACTGGTCGGGGTCGAAGTCTCCGAAGACCTCGAACTTCTCCTCGGGCGTGAGGTCGATGCCCATGCGTCTCGCCTCCATGGCGGTCTGGACGGCCGCGGCCATCTCCTGCAACTTGGTGATGCGCTCGGTGAGCAGCCCGTGCTGGCGCCGCAGGTGCTCCCGCGGGTCGGCCGCGGGGTCGTCGAGCAGCACGGCGATCTCCTCCAGGGGGAAGCCCAGCTCCCTGTAGAAGCGGATCTGCTGGAGGCGGTCCAGGTCGGTGTCGCTGTAGCGGCGGTGTCCGGCGTGGCTGCGCTCGCTGGGCTCGAGGAGCCCGATCTCGTCGTAGTGGTGCAGGGCGCGCACCGTGACCTTGGCCAGGCGCGCCACCTGTCCGACGGAGTAGCTCACCGCCGTCACCTTTCCTTTCCTTTTCCTCTCCCTGACGTGGACCAGCGTGCGTCCTCACGTCGCGTGAGGTGCAAGCCCCCTCTCCCGGGGTGCCGTGTCCGTGGTGCCCGCCTACGGTGACCGGGAGAGCCCCGAGCGACCCGGAGGCACCGCCATGGCGCTGCACCGTGGCGCGGACGACCGCCGTGACGAGCGTCCGCTGTCCGTGAACCCCTTCTTCGGAGAGGCCAACCCGGTCGGCGGCATGACCGAGGCCCCGCCCAAGCACCGCATGCCGAAGGACCCGCTGCCGCCTGCGACGGCGTACCAGCTGGTCCACGACGAGCTGATGCTCGACGGGAACTCGCGGCTGAACCTCGCCACCTTCGTCACCACGTGGATGGAGCCGCAGGCGGGCGTGCTGATGGCGGAGTGCCGGGACAAGAACATGATCGACAAGGACGAGTACCCGCGCACCGCCGAGCTGGAGCGGCGCTGCGTGGCGATGCTCGCCGACCTGTGGCACGCGCCGGACCCGGCGGCGGCCGTCGGCTGCTCCACGACCGGCTCCAGCGAGGCGTGCATGCTCGCGGGGATGGCCCTCAAGCGGCGCTGGGCGCGGCGCAACGCCGACCGCTACCCCTCGCGCGAGGCCCGGCCCAACCTGGTGATGGGCGTGAACGTGCAGGTGTGCTGGGAGAAGTTCTGCGACTTCTGGGAGGTGGAGGCGCGGCAGGTGCCCATGGAGGGCGAGCGGTTCCACCTCTCCGCGGAGGCGGCGGCCGCGCTGTGCGACGAGAACACGATCGGGGTCGTCGCGGTCCTCGGGTCGACGTACGACGGTTCGTACGAGCCCGTGGCGGACGTCTGCGCCGCCCTGGACGCCCTCCAGGAGCGCACCGGCCTCGACGTCCCCGTGCACGTCGACGGCGCCTCCGGAGGGATGGTCGCGCCCTTCCTGGACGAGGACCTGGTGTGGGACTTCCGGCTGCCGCGGGTGGCGTCGATCAACACCTCGGGGCACAAGTACGGGCTCGTCTACCCGGGCGTCGGCTGGGCGCTGTGGCGCTCGCCCGCGGAGCTGCCGGAGGAGCTGGTGTTCCGGGTGAACTACCTGGGCGGTGACCTGCCGACGTTCGCCCTGAACTTCTCCCGGCCCGGCGCGCAGGTCGTCGCCCAGTACTACACGTTCCTGCGGCTCGGCCGCGAGGGCTACCGGGCGGTGCAGCGGGCGTCCCGGGACGTGGCCCGGACGCTCGCCGGGCGGATCGAGGCGCTCGGGGACTTCCGGCTGCTCACGCGGGGCGACGAGCTGCCGGTGTTCGCGTTCACCACGGCGTCGGACGTGACGGCGTACGACGTCTTCGACGTGTCCCGGCGGTTGCGGGAGCGGGGGTGGCTGGTGCCCGCGTACGCCTTTCCGGCGCATCGGGAGGACCTCGCCGTACTGCGGGTGGTGTGCCGCAACGGGTTCTCCTCGGACCTCGCCGCGCTGTTCCTCGAGGACCTGGGGCGGTTGCTGCCGGAGCTGCGGCGCCAGCCGCGTCCGCTGACGCGGGACCGGGGGGCGGCGACGGGGTTCCACCACTAGGGGGCCCTCGCGGGGGGGGCGCCCTTTCCTGGCGTGGGCGCCCGGCGCCGCTTGATTGGCGCTCCGCGCCTCGTCCTCAAACGCCGGACGGGCTGGATTCTGCCGGTCGCGGCAGAGTTTCAGCCCGTCCGGCGTTTGAGGACGAGGCCGCCAGGCCGATCTTCGGGGGTGCCAGGGGGCGGAGCCCCATGGTTTCGGGGAAGGGGCGGGTCTGGGGCGCCCCCCGCGAGGGTTGCCCCCTAGTGGCTCAGGGCCGTGAAGCGGCGTACTGCCAGGGGGAGGAACAGGGCGGTCAGGAGGATCGGCCAGGTGAGGGCGAGGGCGGGGGCGTGCTCGGCGGCCCAGGACGTGCCCGTGACCCCGGGGTCGTTGCCGAAGAGGTCCCGGACGGCCGTGGCGGTCGCCGACATCGGGTTCCACTCCACGGTCGCGCCCAGCCACCCCGGCATGTTCTGCGGCACGGTGAACGCGTTGGAGAGGAAGCCCACCGGCCACACCAGGATCTGCACGGCCGTGACCAGCTCCGGCCTGCCCGCGACCATCGCCAGGTAGATGCCGAGCCACAGCATCGCGAACCGCAGGAGCATCAGCAGCCCCACGGCCCCGGCCACCCCGGCGAGGGACCCGTGCCAGCGCCAGCCGATCGTGAGGCCCACGCCCATCATGACGAGCAGCGACACGAAGGACTGGAGCATGTCCGCGACCGAACGGCCCACCAGGACGGCGCCGTTGGTCATCGGCAGCGACCGGAAGCGGTCCACGACCCCCTTGTTGAGGTCGGTGGTGACCGCCACCATCGTGGCGTCCAGGCCGAACACCATGGTCAGCGCGAACATGCCGGGGACCAGGAACTCGGCGTAGTCACCTTGGATGCCCTTGCCGCCGCCGATCAGGTAGTTGAACATCAGCAGCATCATCACGGGGAAGACGAGACCCACCAGGACCTGCACGGGCTGCCGCGCCCAGTGGGCGAGTTCGCGCCGGGTCATGGTCCAGGAGTCGGCCAGCGCCCAGCTCACCGACGTACCGCTCGTGGTGGCGCTCATGCCGCTACGGCCTCCTTCACGCGTCCGGTCAGGCTCAGGAACACCTCGTCGAGCGTCGGCCTGCGCAGCGCGACGTCCTCCGCCTCGATGCCCTCCTCCTCCAGGGCCCGTACGACCCGGGTGAGGGCCGCCATGCGGTCAGTGACGGGCGCGCTGGCCAGGCGGCGGTCGGCGTCCACCGTCACGTCGCCCGGCGGGCCGGGCAGCAGCCGCGCCGCCCGCACCAGGTGGGCGGCGTCCCGCACCACCACGTCGATGCGGTCGCCGCCGGTGCGCGCCTTCAGCTCGTCCGCCGTGCCGTCCGCGATGACCCGGCCCTGGTCGACCAGCGAGATGCGGTCGGCCAGCTGGTCGGCCTCCTCCAGGTACTGCGTGGTCAGGAGCACCGTGGTGCCGCCGCCGACCAGGGAGCGGACCGCCTCCCACACCTCCGCGCGGCCGCGTGGGTCGAGGCCGGTCGTGGGCTCGTCCAGGAACAGCACCTCCGGTTCCGTGATGAGCGACGCCGCGAGGTCCAGGCGGCGCCGCATGCCGCCGCTGTACTGCCTGACCGCCTTGCGGCCCGTGTCGGCGAGGCCGAAGCGGGCCAGCAGCTCGTCCGCCCGCTCGCGCGCCCGCCGGGCGCCCAGGTGGTGGAGCCGCCCGAACATCTCCAGGTTCTGCCAGCCGCTCAGCTCCTCGTCGACCGCCGCGTGCTGGCCGAGCAGACCGATGCGGCGGCGCACCGCGTCGGCCTCGCGCCGGGCGTCGCGCCCGGCGATCTCCACGCGGCCCTCGTCCGCCCTGAGCAGCGTGGACATGATCCGCACCGCCGTCGTCTTGCCCGCGCCGTTCGGGCCGAGCACGCCGTGCACCGTGCCGCGCCCGGCCACCAGGTCGAGCCCGTCCAGGGCGTCCTTGTCGCCGTACCGCTTCCGTACGCCCGCGAGGACGATCGCGTCCGTCATCCGGCTCCCTCCAGCCCGCACACCTGTAGTCAAGTTTGACTAGGCGAGGACGCTACTGCCCGGGAGTGCGGTTAGTCAAACTTGATCAGTGAGTGCTCACGGTGGCGGGCACGCCTAGGGGGTGTGGTCAGCGGTCGTCGCCGGGGTGCTTCTCCCCGGTCGCGAAGGGGTTCTCCTCGTCGTCGGCCAGCACGCCGACGAACGGCTCGCCCTCTCCGGAGAACACGTACGCGCCGTTCTCGATCCGCTCGATGAGGGCCTTGGTCCACTCCTTGCCCGCGTCGGCGGAGTGCACCCAGAGGTTCATGATCTCGCCGATGTGCCCGAGCTGTTCGGGGCCGTCCTCGGGGATGTAGTACTCAGTGACGGAGTGGCGCCAGTCCTCCAGGGCGCTGACGCGCTCCTTGAGGAGGGAGACGACCTCCTCGCGCGGCAGGTCGACCATGAAGCCGATCCCCGCCGAGAGCACGTCGGACTTCTGGTCGTGGGCGACGGTGGTCAGCGCCGCGCGGAGCAGGGCGCGGTACTCGTCGGTGCCCTTCTGGGTGATCTCGTACTCCGTGCGGGGCGGGCCGCCCGCCGTGGAGGGTGCGGTCTCGTGCTCGACGAGCAGGCCCTGCTTCGCCATCTGCCGCAGCGCGTGGTAGATCGAGCCCGGCTTGGCGTTGGACCACTCGTGGGCGCCCCAGAACTCCAGGTCGTTGCGCACCTGGTAGCCGTGCGCCCGCCCGTGCATGCGGACGGCCCCGAGGACCAGCAGCCGGATCGCCGACATTGACCGCACCCTTCCGTCACATTCATCAACTTTGACTAGGGTAGCCCTGCTCCAGCGCCACCAGCTCGAAGGCGGTCTTGCCGTCGAGGGACTCCCTGATGATGTCGGCGTGGCCCGCGTGCCGCCCGATCTCCTCGACCAGGTGCAGCATCAGCCAGCGCATCGACACGGCCTCGTCCTTGGGAAACCAGGGCGCCTCGGGCAGCGGGAAGGTGTCGTTCAGGCTCGGCACGGAGCGGATGAACTCCTCGGTCTCGGCGGCCACCTCCGCCCAGAAGGCGAGGACGTCGGCGAGGGTCTCGCCCTCGACGAGCCGGAAGCCCTCGGCCCAGGTCTCCTCGGTGCGCTGGCGCTCGTTGGGCTTCTGCTGGGCCATGCGCAGCCAGTTCAGCTCGACCTCCGCGACGTGCTTGACCAGGCCGCCGAGGGTCAGCTCGCTGGCGCTCGGGCGGGCCTTGGCCTGCTCGTCGTCCAGGCCGAGCACCGAGCGGCGGACGCCGCCGCGCTGGGCCTCCACGAAGGCGAGGAGTGCGCCGCGCTCGTCGCCGTGGGCTTCCGCGTTGACGTGGGTGACCATGGTGTCCGCCTCTCTGGGGTCCTGCCCCCGGGAGCGCCTCCCGGGCTTTCCGACACCACAGACGCTACGGCCCCTTGCGGACAGCTGCTGTCCGCAAGGGGCCGCGCGGCGGAAGAGTCCGACTGCGATCAGAGGGGGCCGCTCCCCTTAGGGACCGTTCTCAGGCCCCCAGCAGGGACCGCTCTCAGAGGTGACCGCTCTCAGAAGGGGAAGCGCGAGCGGCCGTACTGGATGGAGATCCACCGGTGCGACGTGAAGGCCTCGACGGTGGACTCGCCGTTGAGGCGGCCCACTCCGGAGTGCTTCTCGCCGCCGAACGGCACGATCGGCTCGTCGTGCACCGTGCCGTCGTTGATGTGCATCATGCCGGTCCTGACCCGCCGGGCGAGCCGCACTCCGCGCTCGGTGTCGCCCGTGTGGACGGCGCCGCTCAGGCCGTACGGAGTGTCGTTGGCGATGCGGACGGCGTCGTCCTCGCCGTCGAAGGGCAGGATCAGCGCCACCGGGCCGAACAGCTCCTGGCGCAGCACCGGGGCGTCCTCGGGCAGGTCCGTGAGGATGGACGGGGAGACCAGGTTCCCCTCCGTGCCGCCGTGCAGCAGGGCCGTGGCGCCCGCCTGCACGGTCTGGGTGACCAGCGAGGAGACGCCTTCGGCCTGCGAGGAGTTGATGAGCGGGCCGATGTGCGTCTCCGGAGAGGCGGGGTCGCCGACCTTCAGGGTCTTGACCTTGGCGACGAACTTCTCGGTGAACTCCTCCAGGACGGAGCGGTCCACCAGGATGCGGTTCGCGGCCATGCACACCTGGCCCTGGTGCACGAAGCGGCTGAAGACGGCGGCGTCCACGGCGTAGTCGATGTCCGCGTCGTCCAGGACGATCAGGGCGCTGTTGCCGCCCAGCTCCAGGATGCAGCGCTTGAAGTGCTGCGCGCAGACCGTCGCCACGTGCCGTCCCACCGCGTCCGAGCCGGTGAAGGAGATCACGGCGGGCACCGGGTGCTCCAGGAGCGCGTCGCCGATCTCGGCGATGTCCGTGATGACCACGTTCAGCACGCCGGGCGGGAGCCCCGCCTCCTCGAAGATCTTGGCGACCAGGGCGCCGCCGAGCACCGGGGCGTTCTGGTGCGGCTTGAGGACCACCGCGTTGCCCAGCGCGATCGCCGGGGCGACCGACTTGATCGACAGCAGGAACGGGAAGTTGAACGGGCTGATGACGCCGACGACCCCGACCGGGACGCGGTAGAGGCGGTTCTCCTTGGTGTCGTCGGGCGACGGCAGGATGCGGCCCTCGGGAGCGAGGGCCAGGTGTATCGCCTCGCGCAGGAACTCCTTGGCCAGGTGCAGCTCGAAGGCGGCCTTGACCAGCGTGCCGCCCAGCTCGGCGACGATGGCCTCGGTGATCTCGGCCTCGCGCTCCTCGACGATCCGCAGGGCGCGCTCGAACACCAGGCGGCGCGCGTACGGATTGGTCGTGCCCCAGGTCTGCTGCGCGCGCTCGGCCGATCGGTACGCCTGGTCGATCTCGTTCGCCGTGGCGACCGTGATCGACGCCAGCTTCTCCCCGTTGTACGGATTGAAGTCGATGATGTCCCAGGAACCGGAGCCGGCCTTCCACTCACCGTCGATGTACTGGTGAGCCAGATCGGTGAAGAAGGACATGAGACAAGACCCCTTGCCGCGGAAGCTGACGCCTGAATTCACGTCATACTACTGACGATTCAGGTCAGTTGGAGTAGACCACGCAGAAGGTCGCGGCTGTCGGCCGGATTCGGACAGTCCCCCTGCAGCTCGGCCATCACCCGCTCGTACTGGGCGACTTCCTCGCGCTTGTCCAGATACAGCGCCCCGGTGAGCTGCTCCAGGTAGACGACGTCGGACAGGTCCGACTCCGGGAAGCTCAGCATCGTGAACGCGCCGCTCTCGCCCGCGTGACCACCGAAGGTGAACGGCATGACCTGGAGCGTCACGTTCGGCCGCTCCGAGATGTCGATCAGGTGCTGGATCTGACCGCGCATCACCTCCCGGTCGCCGTACGGCCGTCGCAGGGCCGCCTCGTCGAGGACGCACTGGAACACCGGGGCCCGCTCGGACACCAGCAGCTTCTGCCGCTCCAGGCGCAGCGCCACCCGGCGGTCGACGTCGGCCTGACTGACCCGCACGGCCCGGCCGGACCGGCTGCGACCTGCCGCCTTGCCCGCGGCGGCCTTCATACCGCGCTCGACGACGGCGTGCGCGTACGCCTCCGTCTGGAGCAGGCCGTTGATGAACTGGACCTCGTAGACCCGGATGAGTGAGGCGGCGCCTTCAAGACCGATATATGTCTGGAACCAGCCGGGCAGCACGTCGGAGTAACTGTGCCACCAGCCCGTGAGGTTGGCCTCCTTGGCGAGGGAGAGGAGTGCGCCGCGCTCCTTCTCGTCCGTGACGCCGTAGAGCGTCAGGAGGTCCTCGACGTCTCTCGACTTGAAGCTCACCCGTCCCAACTCCATGCGGCTGATCTTCGATTCGGACGCGCGGATCGAGTATCCGGCCGCTTCGCGGGTGATGCCGCGCGCCTCCCTCAGACGCCTCAACTGCGAGCCCAGCAGGATGCGCCGTACCACCGAGCCGCTTGACTCCCCAGCGGTCACTTCGCTCAGTCCTCCCCAAGGTGTGAGACTCGCAGTCTGCCATTAAACGCTTCGCGCAGTACTCGTTCGGTCACGGAAAGGGAAAGCGTACGGAAGCTCTCCGCAAGAAACCGTAGGAAGAAATGGGCGGCAACCGGCTGGAGAGCGGTCAAGTCCGGCGCGTGCACGTGCATCTGCCCTTGCATCTGCTGTACGCATTCGGAACCATGGTCGACGCGTCACTGCTGTGCCATTGCTGTACCGACCGGCTGTACCGACCGCGCCACCGCTCGATCGCTCTGTACCGCGAAACCGGGGAGTGCCTCGCATGGGGACGAATGGATCAACCATGCTCCAGCCGTTACGGCAGGGCCTTCCCCACTCGACCCCTCCGCGGTCTCCAGCGCGGCCTCCTGCGCCCTGCCCGCCCGCTACGAAGCGGTCGGCAGCGCACGGCAGTTCACCCGCAAGACGCTCAGCTCCTGGGAGCTCGACGACCGCTTCGACGACATAGCCCTGGTCGTCTCCGAACTCGTCACCAACGCCCTCAGACACGCCCTGCCCGCCGCGCCCCCGCACCCCGAAGTGGCGTGCGTGGTCGGCGAGGAGGCGCCCGTGCGTCTGCACATGATGCGGTGGACGTCACGGCTGGTGTGCGCGGTGCGCGATCCCAGCGACGAAAGTCCCGTCGCACCGGACACCGCCACCGCCGAGAGCATCCTCGACGACTTCGCGGCCGAGTCGGGCCGGGGGCTCTTCCTCGTCGACTCCTTCAGCGACGGCTGGGGCTGGCACCCGCTCGCGGGCGCGCTGAGCGGCAAGGTGGTCTGGGCGCTGTTCCAACTGGCCTGACCGACCAGGGACCTTGGCAGATCATGGCGGTTGCTGGCAGTTGACGGCGGCCGCCGCCGGGCGCCGACCGGCCGGAACAGCTCCCCCGATGCCCCCGTTTCCCGCGGCCGTCGCGCCGCGTTCCCCGTCCGTGGCCCCCGCGCGTGCCGCTGGCCACGGTCCCCGTGGACGACCGGCCGCCGCGGACAGCCGCGTGGACGATCGTTTCTGCTGGTTCCTTCTGGCGGTCGTACGCGTGGTACGCACCGTCAGGGCTGGTCGGATCAGGATCGGATCAGGATCGGATCAGGAGTAGTCAGCCGCTGATCAGGTGGTCGAACTCGCCGTCCTTCATGCCGAGCAGCATGGCCTCTATCTCGGCACGGGTGTAGACGAGCGCGGGTCCGTCGGGGAACCGCGAGTTCCGGACGGCGACATCGCCGCCCGGCAGCTTCGCGAACTCCACGCAGGACCCCTGCGAGTTGCTGTGCCTGCTCTTCTGCCAGACCACCCCGTGAAGATCCGTGGCCGCCATGCCGTTGAACACGTCGTGCACAGGTCGCTCCCCGGTGGTGCCGTGGCTGTTGTTGTAGCCGTCAACTGTCCCGGATCATAGCCGTGTTCATGTGCCGATGCATGGGCAGATGCACGTGCACGTGCCGTGGTGATCTGGTTACAGCGTTTCCAGCACCTGCTCCCGTGCCCGCATGACATGCGAACGCCAGCCCCCGTACGTGATCTTCCGCGGTCCCCCGCGCCGTCCTCCGTGCCGGGTTGTCCGGATCGATTCCCTTCTGCACAGGGAGAGACGCAGGACGGGGCCCTCTGGCTCCCTGGGGCCGGGAAATGGTCCAGTCCACTTTGACCGTGGGGTGGCGGGCGCGAGCGCACGGAGCGGGCGGAGTGGACGCGAGCGGTCGGAGTGGACGCGAGCGGTCGGAGTGGACCGGGCGGACGGAGTGGACCGGGCGGACGGAGCGGGCGGGGCGGATCAGGGGTTGAGGAGGGCGGCGAACGCGGGCGGGAGGGCCTTCCAGCCCTCGGGGCCCGCCGCGTACTCGCGGTCCGTCAGGAGGCAGGACTCCAGGACCCGCTCCAGAGCCGCCCGGTCCAGGCCGGGGGACGTGAAGACCAGGTGCTGGCAGCGGTCGCCGTGCCGCGGGTGCCAGTCGAGGGCCGCGGCGGCGCGCCGCGGCGGCGGCACCAGCTCCCACGCGGCGTCCGGCAGCGCCGCCAGCCACGGCCCGGCGCTCTCCACGCACAGCGCGCCGCCCGCCGCGTCCCACGCCAGCAGCGTGTCCGGCCGGTCGGCGAGCCAGAAGCGGCCCCGGCTGCGGACCGCGGCGCAGGTCAGCTCCTCCAGGGCCGCGTACAGCCGCTCGGGGTGGAAGGGGCGGTCGCGGTGCCAGACCAGCGTGGCCACCCCGTGCTCCTCGGCCTCGGCGGGCAGCAGCGCGCAGGCGGGGTGCTGCGCGGCGGCGGCCGCCTCGACGTCGAAGCCCGCGCGCGCCGCGCCCGCCAGGTCGCCGTGGCCGATCGGGACCCGCCGGGCCGTCGGGTGGAGCTGGGCGAGCAGCGCGCGGTCCTCGGCGTCGGCGTCCGCCGACTCCAGTACGGCGAGGACGGGCGCGTACTCCAGCTGGCGCGCCCAGGTGTCGGCGACCGTGCGCTGGTCGGAGGCGGCCGCGGCGAGTCCGGCGTCGGCGAGGTCGTCGCCGTTGCCCAGGGAGGGCAGGACGAGGCCCGGGTCGACGGCCGTCAGGACGCCGCTCAGGCGCAGCGCGGCCGAGCCGTGCGCGGCGACCAGTTCGGCCATGGCCTTCGGCTCCACGGAGTCCCACAGGTCGACCACGGCCAGGCGGGTCAGTCCGGAGGCGGCGAGGCGCTCCAGCTCCGGCACGAGGTCCTCGCGGAGCGCGCAGCAGGCGCAGTCGTTGACGAGGGGGGCCTCGCCGGTGGTGAGCGGGCCGTGCGCGTCGCGCGTGGTGCGGGTGACCGCGCCGGTCGCGGCCGTGGCGAGGTCGTGGTGCAGGGCGACGCTGCCCGGCACGGTGGCCAGCAGCCGGGTCACGGCCGCCGACCTGGCCTCGGCGTGCAGCCCCGCCACGAGGACCACGTCCATGCGGGGGCCCATCAGCGGCCCCCGGACCCGGCGGAGCCGTAGCGGCGCTGGAAGCGCTCCACTCGGCCCGCGGTGTCGAGGACGCGCCGCTGTCCGGTGTAGAAGGGGTGGCTCGCCGAGGAGACCTCGACGTCGATGACGGGGTACGTCCGCCCGTCCTCCCAGGCGACCGTCCGGTCGCTGGTGGCCGTGGAGCGCGTGAGGAAGGCGAAGCCCGCGGCCTTGTCACGGAAGACGACGGGGCCGTACGGCGGGTGGATGCCGGGTCGCACGGGGATCAGCGCTCCTCTCGGAAGTCGACGTGGCGGCCGACCTTCGGGTCGTACTTGCGCAGGGTCAGGCGGTCGGGGTCGTTCCGGCGGTTCTTGCGGGTGACGTACGTGTAGCCGGTGCCCGCGGTGGAGCGGAGCTTGATGACCGGGCGGAGTTCGTTGCGAGCCATGACCGCTAGTATATGAAAATGAATCCCGTTTCCAAATGGAGGAGGCGGGTCCCGCGAGAGAGGTGCGTCACTCCCATGTCCGCCCACTGCCAGCTCACCGGCGCCGCGCCCGGCTTCGGCAAGAACGTCTCCCACTCCCACCGGCGCTCCCCGCGCCGCTTCGACCCGAACGTCCAGCGCAAGCGCTACTGGCTGCCGAGCGAGGGCCGGTACGTGCGGCTGCGCCTGAGCGCGAAGGGGATCAAGACCGTGGACACCATCGGCGTCGAGGCCGCCGTGGCCAGGATCCGTGCGCGCGGGGTGAAGGTCTGATGGCCAAGAAGAGCAAGATCGCGAAGAACGAGCAGCGGCGCGCGACCGTCGCGCGGTACGCCGTGCGGCGGGCCCAGCTGAAGGAGGTCATCCGCCACCCCTCCACGCCCGAGCCCGAACGGCTCGCCGCCCAGCGGGAGTTGGCCCGCCAGCCACGTGACGCCAGCGCCACCCGCGTACGCAACCGCGACAGCGTCGACGGCCGTCCGCGCGGCTACGTCGGCGCGTTCGGCCTGTCACGGGTACGGCTGCGGGAGCTGGGGCACGCCGGATTCCTGCCGGGGGTGCGGAAGGCGTCCTGGTAATTTGACGCCGGTTGCTGGCCGCTCGGCCTTGGGCGGGTGCTTGGCTGGGGGCGGGGTTCGGTTCCGTTCACTTCGGTTCGGCTCTTGGCTGCGGGGCTTGGTTGTGGCTCGGCTCTTGGCTTCGGCTCGGTTTCGGTTTCGTCCGGCTCTGTACGGGGGGCTTCGGTGCGTTGGCGTGTGCGCAGGGTGTCGGTGGGTGCGGCGGTGGCGGGGCTTGCTGCCGTGCTTGTTCTGACGGGGTGCAGTGAGGGTGGGAGCGGCAAGGGGCGTAAGGGGTCCGGTGGGGCTGGCGGGTCGAGCAGCTCTGGTGGTTCTGACAGTTCTGGTAGTTCCGGTGGATCGGGTAGATCGAGTGGGTCCAGCGGGTCGCATGGCTCTAGTGGGGCTGGTGGGTCTGGCGGGTCTGGCGGGTCTGCGGGGTCCAAGGGTGGGGAGCTGGACGGGAGTTGGGTCGCGCAGTCCGGGGGCAAGCCCGTCGGCCTCGTCATCACCGGCAAGCGGGCCTCGCTCATCGGCGCCGGTCGCGTGTGCAACGGCACCGCCGGTGACGGGGCGGCTCCGCGGATGATCAGGCTGAAGTGCAGCGACGGCAGTTCGGACCGCGCCGAGGGGCGCGTGAAGTCCGTCACCGCCACCACCCTCAGGGTCGCCTGGGAGGGCTCCGGCACGGACGAGTTCGTCAAGGCGAAGGGCGGGCAACTGCCTGAGGGGCTGCCGACGACGCAGGTGCCGGGGGCCTGAGGCGGGTGCCGTGGCCGTTTGCCGGGCCGGGGCTTCAGGGGGTGCCGGGGCGGTGGGCTGACCAGCTCGGTCGGCTGAACCGTTCGGTGGCTGAACCCGCTCGGTCGGCTAACCGGCTCGGCGGCTTGGCCCGGTTCGCTGTGCTGGCCTGGTTCTTTGGGCCTGTTCGGCGCACTCGGATCGTCGGGCTTGCCCGGCTCACTCGGCCCGTGCAGCCCGCACCACTCGGCCAGCTCACTCGCCCCGCATGCCTGGCCTCCATCGACCGCTTACGAGTTGGGCATCGATTGATCTGGGTTCGGGCTTGATCTCAAGGCCAGTTGAGGGGATCGCCACGCTTGAGTACTCCTATCTGGACGACGGACCACGGCAAGCGCCTCACCGACCGCGATGAGATATCGGCCTTCACCCACCAGGTGCTGCCGGGCGCCATGAAGGACTCGACGGCCACGTACGAGGTGGTGGACGTGCTGTTCATCCGCCCCGACGTCGCCGCGGTCAACGCTCACGCGCAGTACTGGAACCCGGGTACCCCGCTCTACGTCATGGCCAAGGAGCACGGGCAACGACGTCTGGTCGCCTGCCAGAACACGGAAGTGTTCGTCCAGTGACCTGAGAAGGGCCGCACGGGCCGGGCGAGTTGTGAGACAAGCCTGGACCCGTGCGGCCTGCTCCCAGCCTGGCTGTCGGGCATCTCCCCGGGTCCTCCAGTGCGTGCAGATGCACGAGCGTGACCAGGAACCGGTCCATAAACACCAGGCGCCGCCTGGGCCAGCGCCCGCGGTGCGCTGTCGGTCACCGTCCCGGCGCTGGCGCAGCGCCGAGGTGCAGGTCCGCCGCCCGAGCGCGGGCCGTCCCGGCTGCAAGGCGTTCGTGTCCGGGGCAAGACCACTACCTTCAGCGACGGCTAGGGCTGCACCCCGTTCAGCGGCGTCGTACGGCCCGGCCGGATGCGTGATCAGACCGCCGAAGGGCGACGCGCCGCTGAGTGAGCACCACGCCTGGTGTGAACAGCGACGCCGCCAGTCCTCCGTTCGGATCTGCGTGGAGCACACCAACGCCGAGTACAAGCAGTGGCGCCCACTTCAGCGGTGTACCGGCCGTCACGAGACCTACGCCGTGACCCGCCTCGCGATCGCCGGGCTGGTCGCGGACCGCTCCGCCCGGCGGGCGCCCCACCGCGAACCCAGCACCGGACTGGTGCCCGCCCGGCAAGCCGCCTGCTGATCACCCATCAACCGACTCGCCAGGCGAGCACGCCCCCACCTCAATCGCTCCCAAGGTCGTCAGTCCGCACCGCTGGTTTCGGCCCGCCCCACCCCCTCAGCTCACCCGGCTCATCCAACCTGCGCAAGTCGCTCGGCCTGCCCCCCGGGCCTGCTCGGTGCACCCTGCTCGTTCAGGTCACTCGCTCCGCTCGCCCTGATCACGCGGCCTGCCCTGCCGGTCCAGCTCGACGGGCTCGTGCGGGGCGGCGGGATCGGGCCGGGGGCTCGGGCCGGTTTCCCGGGGTGGCTCGTGTGGTTGCCGTGTGCTGTCCGTGCCGTCCACCAGCATCGGCGGGGGTGTGGTGGACAGGGCTTCGGAGAGGTCGTCCAGGGCCGCCAGGAGGAGGCGGGCGCCGCGGCGGACGACGCGGTCGGGGGCGCCCGCGCTGTCCCAGGCGTCCAGGGCCTCGCGGACCGGGGCCCACGTGGGCACCCGGCGCTCCCGTACCGCCTTCGCGCCCTGCTCGGTCGCGGTGCGCAGGGCCTCGGCGAGGCGGGCGGCGGCCGGGACCGGGGGTGCGCCGCGGTCCGGCAGGTGGGCCTCCAGGAGCATGCCGACGCGGCCGAGTTGGACCAGGGCGTGTTCGGCGTCCGTGGCGGCGGCGCGGGACAGGCCGCGGTGGCGTACGGGCTCGTGCCGGGCCCGCTCCACCGCGTCCTGCCAGGCGATACGGGCGTCGCGCGCGGCCAGCAGCGCCTCGCGGACGTCCCCGCAGGCCCGGCCCGCGGGGGCGGCGTAGTGGCCGACGACCGCCGCCGCGTACCGGCCGTCCGCCGTCAGCCAGTCGGCGAGCCGGGTGCGCAGGCGCGGGGTCTCCCAGGCGGGGTACGCCGCGTACGCGAGCATCGCGAGGACGCCGCCCAGCAGGGTCAGCACCACGCGCTCGGGCACCGTCTGCGTCCACTGTTCGCCGCCCATGCCGAGCAGGAACACGACGTACGCCGCCACGCACGCCTGGGCGGCGATCTGCCCCGTACGCATCAGGAGGTACATCAGGCCCGCGGAGGCCACCGCCAGCGTCCCCGACAGGGCCGTGCCCGGGTGGGTGAGCTGGAGCAGGCCCGTGGCCAGGGCCACGCCGACGAGGGTGCCCGCGAAGCGGGCCACCGCGCGGGAGTAGGTCTGCGAGAAGTCGGGGCGCATCACCATGACGGAGGCCATGGGGGCCCAGTAGCCGTGGCCCAAGGGGAGCCAGGTGCCCAGGAGGTAGCCGGTGGCGGCGACCGCGGTGACGCGGGTGGCGTGGCGCCGTACCGGGGAGGGCTTGCGGAGTTCGTCGCGCATCGCCTTGCAGGCGGCGGGGAGGAGGGTCGTGAGGGTGGGGCGGAGGAGGTGGGGCGGGGGCTGCCGCCCCTGGCGCCCCCGCCCCAGCGCCGCTCCGCGGCTCGTCCTCCCACGCCGGACGGGCTTGAAGCTCTTGATGGCCTTGACGGCCTTGGTGGCCTTGGTGGTGCTGACGGGATGCTGGCCGCTGTCGCCGCCCGCCACCTCCACCACATCCCTCAGGAGGGCTCCCAGGCGGGTGGCCGACCTGTGGGGCGAGGGGGCGAGGACGGTTTCGGTGTCGGGGGTCTGGAAGGCGGCGACCGATCCGGCGGGGAGGTCCACCGGGGTGCCGTTGCGGATGGCGCGGGCCGCCGCGTCGAGGATGCTGGCCGCGGCGGCCAGGAGTTCACGGGCGCGGTCGCGTGCGGGGCCGTCTTCGGGGACGCCGACCGCGGGGTCGGCGAGGGAGGCGAGGACGGGGCGGATGCGCTCGGCGAGGCCGCGGGCGCCGTGGAGTTCGGCGGGGCGGGTGCGGGCCTGGCGCGGGGTGATGGTGGCCGCGTCGCGCGCCGCCATCAGCGGCGCCGGGTCGAACGGCGCCACCGGGTCGTGGCGCAGCCGCCGCGCGTAGTCCGCCTCGGCGGCCAGGGCGTCCGCGAGCGCGTCGCGGTGGGCGCCCCAGCGGCGTACCGGGAACAGGACGATCAGCGCGGCCTGCACCAGGCCGCCCGCCACCATCATCGCCGCGTGGCCCGCCGCCTCGGCGACCGACGTGGGGAGCGTGACCGTCACCAGCATGATCGCCACGTTGGACGTGGCGATCAGGCCGATCGTGGGGCCCGCCGCCCAGCTCAGGCCCGCGAGGAACGTCCACGTCACGAGGAGGGCGAGGAACAGCAGGGGATGGCCCCCGGAGACGTACCCGAGGAACGTCGAGACGGCGAGGCTCGTACCGGAGGCGATGGCCAGCTCGGGGCGGGGGCGCCAGCTCCGCTGGAACGTGGCGATCGCCGCCTGGAACGCGCCGAACGCGGAACTGGCCGCCACCGCCGGGCCGAACAGCGCGAGCCCCGCCCCGATCACGATCGCGAGCCCGGCCGCGCCGCGCAGCGCGACGAGGGGTTCCAGGCGGCGGCGCTCCACGGCAAGGCCCGCCCCCGCGGTCTGTCGCAGGGCTCGCCACCAGGTCATTCTGCGATGGTACGGGGCCTATGGGAGGAAAGGGGCGTACGGGGGCTACAGGTGTGCACAGGGGCTTATCCGGATGCACAGGGGCGTGCGGGTTCGCGGTGGTCAGGCGGCCGCGGGGCGGCGGCCGTCGCGGATCGCCCGCACCTCCTCCAGGTACTCCGCGATCGCGTCCCGGTTGCGGGTCAGGCACTCGACGCGCCGGTTCATGCTGTCGAGTTCGCGCTCCAGGGTGGCCAGCATCTCCGGAGTGGCGTCGGGGAAGTGGATGACGCGGGGCTTGTTCAGGCAGGGCAGGATCTGCTTGATGAGGCGGGTGGGCAGGCCCGCGTCCAGGAGGCCGCGGATCTGGAGGACGCGGTCCACGTAGAACTCGTCGTAGTCGCGGTAGCCGTTCGGGGCGCGGTCGGCGACGATCAGACCCTGCTCTTCGTAGTAGCGCAGCAGTCTGCGGGACGTGCCGGTGCGTTCCGACAGCTCACCGATGCGCATGCGTTCACCTCGACGGTCGGGAAGAGTGCGGCGTGCCAAGGGGTGAACGCTAGCGGGTGAGCGGCGTCTTCCCCGGGCCGCCCATCCGGGCCCGGTCGGCCGCCGCCGCGCCCTGCGCCCAGCCCTCGCCGTCGCGCACGCCCCGCACCCGCGCCGTGCTGGTCTCGGGGAACATCCGCTCCGCCCGGTCGGCGACGGCCACCTCCCGGGAGGCCAGGACCGGCAGCAGCTCGGCCGTGGTCTCCTCCCCCGTCGCCTGGCGGGCGGCGGCCTCCAGGCGGGCGCCGACGCGCTGGGCGTACGCCATGAGGAAAGCCTGCCGGAACGTCTTGGTCCGCTTGCGGCCGCCCGCGCGCTGCCCGGCCTCCGCCCGGGTCATGGCGGCGGTGCCCTGGACGAGGAGCGAGGTGTAGAGCAACTCGACGGCCTCCAGGTCGGGTTCGAAGCCGACGACGGTGGTGAAGGCGAAGGGCTCGTTCCACACGGCGCGGCAGCGGTTCGCGGTGGCGACCGCGTCCAGGAGGATCGCCTTCGCCGTCTCGTACGGCGCGTCGACGCCGACGCGGCACGCCCCGGGCTGGTCCTTCGCGTGGCTACGGGCCGACAGCAGCGCCTCGTCGACGCTGTGCCGGGCCATCAGCTCCTGCGCCTTCGCGGTGAGCGCCTCCGCCTCCTCGGGGAAGCCGGTCGCCTCCGCCTTCGCGAGCAGGGCGCGGATGCGGGCGAGCGCGCGCGGCTCGTCGCCCGCGTGCGGCGGTGGTACGTGGACGGGGGCGCCCGGCGCCGGTCCGATCGGCTCGATCGGGGGCAGCCGCAGCAGGAACCGGTAGAGGGTGAGCACCGCCGTGGCGTGCGCGAACCGGTCCGGGGCCCGCCAGGGGGCGTACGCGTCGAGGGCGACGAGCTGCGCGGGCCAGCGGGCGGGCAGGCGGTCGCCGTAGCGGGCGGTCTCGGTGCGGATGAGGTCGGCGGCCAGGCGTACGTGCGGGTCGTCGAGGTCGCGGCGCACCAGGCGGACGACGTCGGCGGGCTGCCAGCCGCGTGACCAGGCGCGGCGGAGCAGGTCCTCACCGCGGGCGCGGAGTTCGGCGGCGGCGGTGGGGTCGGCGGTGGCCGTGGCGAGGAGGGAGGCGGCGGTGTCCAGGGCGTCGTCGCTGGGGTCGCCTGTGTCCGCGTACAGCGCTGTCGCGAGTGCCTTGTCGATCGCCGAGTCCATGGGGGAAGGGTAGGCGGGGCGGGTGGGGTGGGGCCTCGCGGTGCGCCCCAGGCCCGCCCCCGCACCGAAACCAGGGGGCTGCCGCCCCCCGACACCCCCGCCCTTCATCGCCGCTTCGCGGCTCGTCCTCACACGCCGGACGGGCTTGGACGGTAGTGCTGGGCCTACCCCTTGTTCGCCCCTTGGTGGGTGTGAGTCGCGGCGAGCGGGACGGTTCGCTTGGGGGATGATCCTTTCCTCGCTGCGCTCCCGCTGGACCTGTTTCCTCGGCGCGTTCGTCGCCGTCGCCCTCGGGGTGGCCCTGACCGCCGCGATGGGTGTGGGGCTCGCGGCGAGCCTGGACCCGCCCGAGCGGGAACCGGGCCGGTTCGCCTCCTCGCCGGTGGTCGTGGCGGGGCGGGACACCCTGGCGGTGCCGGTGCGGCGCGGCCCGGAGACGGACACCGTGACGGAACGCCTCACTCATCCACACCCTGTGGACAACGAACTCCTGCGCGCCCTGCGCCGCCTGGGCACCGTACGACGGGACGGCTCGCCCGACGCGGTGGGCGTGACCGCGCCCCTCGCCGAGGTCCGCGCCGCCGTCACCGCGTCCGGCACCGGCGCCCGCGTGCTCACCGGCGACGACCGCCGCCGCGTCGACCCGGCGGCGGAGCGGGACGCCGAGGCGCTGGTGGCGGTGAACGCGTTCCTGGGCACGGCGGGCGGCGTTGCCGCGTTCGTGTCGGCGTTCGTCACGGCGTCGACGTTCGCGTTCGTGGTGGCCCTGCGGCGGCGGGAGTTCGGGCTGCTCAGGGCGGCGGGCGCCGGGCGCGGACAGGTGCGGCGGTGGCTGCTCGGCGAGGCGACCGTGGTGGGCGCGGCGGCGTCGGCGACCGGCTGCGCGGCGGGCGCGTGGGCGGCGCCGGTGCTCGCGCGGGCCCTGGTGGACGCGGAGGTGGCGCCGCCGTGGTTCACGGTCACCCAGGGCCTGTCGCCGACCTGGTGGCCGTACCAGCTCGCCTTCTGGACCGGGCTGCTCGTGGCGCTCGGCGGAGCGTGGGCCGCCGCCCGGCGCGCGGGCCGGGTCAGCCCCGTGGAGGCGCTGCGGGAGGCGTCCCTCGACACCGCGGTGATGCCGTACGGCCGCCGTGCCGTCGGCGCGGCGCTGCTCGCCGGTGCGCTCGGCCTGCTCGCCTGGACGCTCTGGAGCGACCCCTCCGACCTGCTGAAGCGCAAGACGTACACGACCCAGCCGATGATCCTCGCGACGGCCGTCGCCGCGCTCGCCCCGCTCCTCGTACGCCGTGTCGTGGCCCTCTTCCGCTGGCCGGGCCCCCTGCGCCCCGCCGGGGGCTGGCCCGCGCGGCTCCGTCCGGCCGCCGCCCTCGCCCGCGTGGCCCGTGCGGGCGCCGCCACGTCCGTGCGCCGCACCGCCGCCGTCGCCGCCCCCGTCCTGGTCACCGTCGCGCTCGCGGGCACCCTGCTGGGATCGGCGCAGACGGTGGGCGCGGCGAAGGCCGCGGAGGCGCGGGAGCGGACGCGGGCCGACCTGGTGGTGACGGGCGGGACGAGGGCCGGGTGGGCCCCTCGGGTGCCGGGGGCCACGGTGGCCGCGTCCGCCGAGACCGCCGTCCACGTCCGGGAGGACGGCGGCAGCGCGCTGGTGCGCTTCGGCGGGCGGGCCGTGTCCGACCCCCGGGCGTTCGCGGCGGTCACCCGGCTGCCGGTGGTGGCCGGTGACGTACGCGACCTCGACGACCGCTCGATCGTCGTCACCGAGGAGTGGCAGCGGCGCCGCGTCGGCGACCGCGTCACGGTGTGGCTAGGCGACGGCCGCCGGGCGCGGCTGCGGATCGCCGCCGTGCTGGCCCGCGGCACCGGGGACAACGGCGTGTACGTCACCGCGCGGAACGCCGCGGGCGCCGTCGTCGACCGCCTCGACGTGCGGCTGCGCGCCGACGCCGACCGCGCGGCCGTCACGCGGGCGCTGGCCGCGACCGGCGGGCAGGTGCGGTCCGCCGAGCGGTGGCTGGCCGCGGAGTACCCCGGGGTGCCGCGGCAGACCCGGCTCGGCCTCCTGATGCTCCTCGCCCTCTGCCTCGTCTACTCGGCCCTCTCCATCGCGGCGACGCTCCTGATGTCCGCGCCGGTCCGGGGCCCCGAACTCCGCGCCCTGCGCCTCGCGGGCGCCACCCGCGCCCAGCTCCGCGTCGTCGCCGCGGGCGAGGCCGCGCTGGCCGTCGCCACCGGCACGCTGCTCGGCCTCGCGATCACCGCCGTCGGCCTCACCGCCCAGGCCGCCGCCCTCGCCCGCCTGTCGGCGCCGGTGACGGTGGTGGTGCCGTGGGGGGCGGTGGGGGTGTGCGCGGGGGTGTGCGGGGTGGTGGGGGTGGGGGTGGGCGCCCTTCTGAAGGGGCGGGAGGAGCGGTGACGAGCGGGCGTCGGCGGGCCCGGGCCGCCGCTGCCAGGACCCGAGGCTCACTGCCCCGTTGACGTTCGACTGGCGCACCCGCTGTACGGCATCGAACGGTGGCCGCCGGGGCCCAAGGGCCCCGTTTCGGTGTCGGTCATCCGCAAGGCGCGCCACCGGGCGCGCGCCGTGCACTCCCGCGGGGAGACCGAAGCCCGAAGCTGGGCAGCCCCCTGGAATGCGCCCTTCGGGCGGGAGGGGGCCCTTCGCTCTTGGGCCGCTAGCCTCGGCGAGCCGCGCCCTCTGGCCACACGATGTCGACGGCAAGACCTTCGGCCCGCGCCTGCTCGACTGTGTCGGCCGTACCACCTCCCTTGCCCGAGGGCGGCGTACCGTCCCACACCGCGACGAGACGGTCTCCACGGCGCAGCAACTCGCTGTTCGCGGACTCGTACGCCTGCCGGTTCGCGGTCTCGTGCGGCATGACGACGACCTCGGCGGCGGACTCGACGAGGTGATCGAAAACCGCGGCGTGCTCGGGCTTGACCTTCGCCTGCCGGTAGTCCTGCGACGGCACGACGACGACCAAGCGGCCGCCCGCGGCGAGCAGTTCCTCGGCGAACACTGTGTCGGCGCCCGTCGCGATGCATGAGACGCCGACGAGGTCGCCCTCGGTGTGCGCCGCGAACACGTCACGCAACGCCTGCCGTACGAGGCCGACGGTGCCCTCGGTCAGATCCATGTGTCCGGTAACGGCGTATGTCGTCACGTCTGCCCCTCTCGTCACCTCGCCAACAGGCCGCGAACCCTATCCCGCGCGGTAGCGGCCGTGACGCCGCACCCTGGAGCCGTGCCTCCCGCCCCGATCGTCGTGCACCGCGTCAGTCCCACAGGAGTCCGTCGGGTCCCCGCCCGCGGGGACGTACTCGGCCTCGCGCACTCGGACGCGGACGCCGCCGGGTTCCTGCGTGGCGTCGGCGTCGAACGTGCGGAGGAGTTGCTCGACGCCGTCCGGTGGGTGGAGTGGCGGGGTGGGCGAGCGCACGAGTACTCGGCGGAGTGAGGTCAGTGCGAGATCGCACGCTGCGCCGAGATGATCACGCTTCGTGCGTCGGCACCGTACACCGCGGATTCGCGGAGGGTTGACCAGACGCGCGAGTACAACGAGACGGTGTCCGCATCCTCTATCCATAGTTCTGAGTGCCAGGTTTCCGTGACGACCTGTCGGCCGTCGTAGATCCAGAAACCGGCTCCAGGAGGCAGCTTCAGTGGGGCTCCGAATGGCACGATGCCGAGTTCCACGGTGTCCAGCGCCACCACGTTATAGAGCGTGTCCAGCTGGGCTGCTAGTACCGCCGGGGGGCAGACAAGGGAGCGTAGGACGCTCTCAGCCAGGAGGATTCGGTACTGTCGGTCCCCGCTGTAGAGCAGCTCTTGACGTTTCATCCGCGCCCGGACTGCTTCCTCGATGTCCCGCGGAGACCGGTGAAGGTCTGTGAGCCCGGTGAATATTGATCGTGCGTAGTCCGGCGTCTGAAGGATGCCCACAACCCACGACGATTCCCACGCGCATAGGACGGACGCGTGCGCCTGTACGGAGTTGTGGATCTCCTGTGAAGCACGGTGGCCCGACGCCAACTGCCGTCGCCACGACCTGATGTGCGACTCAAAGCCCGCCAGACGGGCGCGGAGTTCGTCGTACGCGTCAGGCTGCCCTGTCGCATCCGCCCACATGCGTAGATCGTCGGGGGTCGCGGTCTGACGTCCGTTCTCCAGCTTGGAAATCTTGGACGGAGGCCAACCCAGGACTTGTGCGAGTTGGTGACCGGTGAGCTTGCCCGCAGGGTGATTGAACCGCAGTTCACGAAGTCGCTGTCCCAGAGCCTCACGCGCTTGCTGATAGTCAGTGCTCACCGGTCACGCTCGTCTATCCATCGGAAAGGGGGAACTCCTCGTACGGCTTCGCGTAGTGCCACGCGGCGTCACGTAGCTGCACATACCGGTTGACTCGGGCGGGCTCCGTGATCAACTCCGCGCTGATGAAGTCGTCGTCCTCGTCGAAGTTGAGCAGAGCGACGAGCCTGGAGTCAAAGATCCAAAAATCTTCCTCGCCCAGGAGCTGCGCCTCCGCCCTGTCGCGGCGCACCAAGCGGATCTCCTCGCCGAGCGCGGCGTTCTTCTCGGCGTGTGCAAGGAGGTACCGCTGGCCGACGGTCGGAGGGGCATCGACGACGCGCACGCGCGCCACCCGCGCACCGGTACGCGTCTTCTCGCTGATGGTGCGGCACCAGGAAGACGAGTAGTCCCATGATGGGCGCTCTCCGGCGAGGAACTGTGCGTAGGCGGGGGTCTTCTCATCCGACGCGTACCGGCGGCGCGTTTCGAGCCTCCAGGCCGTATACGAGAAGTTCTCGAACAGTCGGCCAAAGGCGTCGAGGTCGATGATCTGCGGCGCCTCGTCCCGCGGCCCGAAGTCCGCGAGGGTGTTGCGGGGGACGACGATCGCTACCTCTCCGTCCCCAAGATGCTTCAGCCGAGCGAGGTCCGCAGGGTCCTGGACTGGCGGACCGTGCACGATGACCTCCCCCGTGGCCAGATCCTCGTGCACCGCCGGGCACCCTCCTTCACCAGATCCCGTGCCGTTGAAGCGGAGACGTCGGCGCATGTCGGCCCCTCTCGTTCGATCAGCGTCGGCTTCAGGCTCACAGGCACGGGAGGCATCAACTAGTGCTCGTTAGCACCTTGATGAGAAATATCAAGAAAGGCAAGAGGTGCTTGGCGAAAGTTCCAGAAAGAAGGGCCTCGGTAGGACGGCGCTGTCTCTAGCGTTCTGCGCATGACCACAGCGCCGCGCAACTCAGAGGACGACGCACACGCGGCAGTTGAAGCCCTGCGGGCGGCACTGTCCGACGCGGGCATCGTGCTCCCGTCGTTGGGCGTCGACGCGGCCTCGTTCAGCCCCGGGCTGGTGGACCTGGGACGCGTGCGAGCCGAAGTGGTCGTACGCCTTGCAGACGTCATCCGCAGAGGAGGCGGGCTTGCGTGAGGAACGCAACAAGAGTCGAAGTCGGCCGTCAGGCCGCGCAACTTGAACCCGTGCCCGTCGAAGGGTGCGGTACGTGCGGCGTAGCAGCGGCGTCGCGGGAGATCGCACGCGGCGCGGGTGATGCGAGGGCGGTGGAGGACTGCTCTCGTCGGATCGAGGCACACCCGAAGGTGGACCCGACCACGGACGCCGCTGCTCCCGTCCACGTCGACCACCGGGCCCCGGGGAGTGCGTCATGAACGGGGGTGGGCGCCTTGCCTTGGTAGACGACTTCCGCGTCTCGCCCCTCTCGGACGAGGGTGCGACGTGTGCAAGGCCCTTGAGCGTCAGGTCAAAGACGCCCTGAAGAAGGGGGACTTCGACGCTGCTGCTTCCCGTGCGCGTGAGATCCGCGAATGTGACCACGTCACGAGGAAGTCATGAAGGCTGATCTCGCAGCGGCTCAGTGCAGCACGCGGCGTAGCCCGGGGTCGACTCGCACGATACGGGTCCGGTGCAAGCATCCGGGGTGCGGGTGGGCCGCCTCGACGAAGGCGCCGGAGGCTGATGGCCTTGACGGGGCGGTGGGCGCGCATTTCCGAGACACCGACCACAGGGAATATCGCCGGTCGTGGGGCGAGAGTATTCACGTCATCCCGCCCGCCGACCCCCAGCACGAGAGGACGGCCGATGGGGGAACGGACCATCCCTGACGCCCGGATCGTGCCGTACTCCGATCCGTACGTCGGTGCCGTGTGCGTGCGCCCCGACTGCGGATGGCGGGCGCCGCAGAACGCCACGGCGGAGAAGGTCGACGCGGCATGTAAGCGACACGCTGCCGAGACGCGGCACTGCACTTTCTGGCACACGAGGACCACCTTCGTCACCGTCGAACTGGGGCAGCAGCCGACGCAGAGAGAAGAGGGCAGATGCACAAGGGCGTGAATGTCTCCGCGCCGCCACGTCGCAGACTGAGCGGGGTGGGCCTCATTCTCGACGACGCGGGCCGGGTGCTCCTCGTCGACCCCGTGTATAAGGACGGCTTCATTCTGCCCGGGGGAAGCGCCCTAGCGAACGAGCTCCCCCATGTTGCCGTTACGCGGGAGGTACATGAGGAAGTCGGACTGGAGCTTCGCCCTCTGCGGCTCCTCGTCGTCGACTGCTTCCCGGAAAATCGGGAGCGAGACCCCAGGGAAGGCATCAGCTTCGTCTTCTTCATGGGCGTAGTAGGGCCCGAAGCGCCAATCCTGACCGACCCAGAAGAACTCCGCGGAGTGCACTGGGTGGCGCGGGAAGACCTCTCGCATCGCACGCACCCCTATCAGTGCCGACGAATCCGCACGGCCCTGCGCGTCCTCGAAGAGGGAGAGGGCGCCCAGTATCTAGTGCAAGGGGAAGTCGTCCACGTGACCGGCAGCGCGACCCTCACTCTGACGTGAGTGGCCACAGCGTCGGTGAGACGGGCATTCGCTACCCCGTGCTCCGGGAAATGGAGGAGGCGGATTGGATGGCAGAGCACCCCAAAGCGCCCCGGTGCCCGCGACACCGGGCAGTACCGCTTTACCCAGAGAAGGGCGACCTGGGCGCGTTCCGCTGCCGTGAGTGCGGCCCCGGCAAGCGCTACGTCGCGAAGTCGTCGTCCTGACCCCGTAAGCCCGCGCCCGTCTGCTCATCACAGCGCACCGGGCGTGGTGGGCGCAGCGGGGCGAAGGGCGGTGTCGGTGAGGTCGGCATCTGTCCCTGAGCCCCACTGGCGTCCTGAGTCCCGCTGGCGTCCTGTGCGCCCTGTGCGTCCTCCTGCGCCGTCCCCCAGGCGGGTAGGAGGAGAGTCGCCCCACCGGGCCGCGGACGCCGACGGCGAGCAAGAGGCGCCGGGGGCGACCACCCATCGCAAGACAGCCACGGGCGGGCGGGCGGGAAAGCTCAACGCCCCACCGGGCCGCGGACGCCGACGGCGAGCAAGGGGCACCGGGGGCGACCACGCATCGCAAGACAGCCACGGGCGGGCGGGCGGGAAAGCTCAACGCCCCACCGGGCCGCGGACGCCGACGGTGAGCAAGGGGCACCGGGGGCGACCACCCGACGCGAGACGGCCACGGGCGGGCGGGTGGGTGAGGGGCATTGTCAGTGCCGGGTGCGATGGTCGGGGGATGGAGAGCGGGCGGTGGGCCATCGCGGAGGCCAACGACAGGGGCAACCCCGGGGACAACCCCAGGGGCACCCCCACCCCTGGGGACAACCCCCGCGGCACCCCCAAGGGCGGCGGTGCCCTGCTCGTGCCGCTCACCGAGGACGGCACCCCGGCAGGCCCCGTCCGCCAAGAGCCCGACCTCGCGGAAGCGATCCGCAGCCGCCCCGGAGTGCACCGCTGGGTCTGGCGCTCCACGGCCACCCTGTACCCCCGCCTGTTGGCCGCGGGCATCCGCGTACCGCGCTGCTACGACATCGAGGCCGCCGAGGCCCTCCTCCTCGCCCACGAGGGCAGGCTCGGCGAGCCCCGCTCGGCGGCGGCCGCCTGGGCGCGCCTGCACCGAAGACCCGTCCCCCGGACCCGCCGCAGCGCGCCGCGGAGCCCGGCGCGCAGGACTCCCTGTTCGACCCGGCCCCGGCGGCGCCCCTCCCCTTCGAAGCGCTCCTGGAGGTGTACGCGGAGCAGCTGCGACGGCACGGCGCGACCGCCCACCCGGGCCGCATGCGGCTGCTCACGGCCGCCGAGTCGGCGGGCACGCTGATCGCGGCGGAGATGAACGAGACGGGCCTGCCGTGGCGCGCGGACGTGCACCGGGACGTCCTCACCGAACTCCTCGGCGAGCGGTACGGCGGCAGCGGCGAGCCCCGCAGGCTCGCCGAGCTGGCCGACGAGGTGTCCGCCGCGTTCGGGCACCGCGTGCGTCCGGACCTGCCCGCGGACGTGGTGAAGGCGTTCGCGCGGGCCGGGATCAGGCTGCGGTCGACGCGGCGCTGGGAGCTGGAGGAGGTCGACCACCCGGCGGTGGCCCCGCTGCTGACGTACAAGTCGCTGTACCGCGTGTGGACCGCGCACGGCTGGTCCTGGCTCCAGGACTGGGTGCGCGACGGCCGCTTCCGGCCCCAGTACACGCCGGGCGGCTCCGTGTCGGGCCGCTGGACGACCAACGGCGGCGGCGCCCTCCAGATCCCCAAGGTCATCCGCCGCGCGGTGGTTGCCGACCCGGGCTGGCGCCTCGTCGTCGCCGACGCCGACCAGCTCGAACCGCGCGTGCTCGCGGCGATCTCCCGCGACCGGGGCCTGATGGACGTCGCGGCCAGCCCCGACGACCTGTACACGCGCCTGTCGGACCGCGCCTTCTCCGGCGACCGCGAACACGCCAAGCTCGCCCTGCTCGGCGCGGTCTACGGCCAGACGTCCGGCGACGGCCTGAAGAACCTCGCGGCCCTGCGCCGCCGCTTCCCCAAGCGGTGGCGTACGTCGACGACGCGGCGAGGGCGGGCGAGGAGGGACGCCTCGTACGCACCTGGCTCGGCCGCACCAGCCCGCCCGCGACGGGCCCGGGCGACCACGAGGACGACTGGGCCGACGAGGCGGGCCTCCCCCAGGAGGCCCAGGACCCCACAGACCCCCAAGGAACCCAAGGAGGCCAGGGGTCCGCCAGCGCCCGTGCCCGCGGCCGCTTCACCCGCAACTTCGTCGTGCAGGGCAGCGCCGCCGACTGGGCGCTCCTGATGCTGGCCGCGCTGCGCCAGGGCATCGCGGACCTGAAGGCCGAGCTGGTCTTCTTCCAGCACGACGAGGTCATCGTGCACTGCCCGCAGGACGAGGCCGACGCCGTCGTGGCGGCGGTACGGGAGGCCGGGGACCTGGCAGGCCGGATCGCGTTCGGCGACACCCCCGTCCGCTTCCCGTTCACCACGGCGGTGGTCCAGTGCTACGCCGACGCGAAGTAGCCAACGCGAAACAGCGGAAAGCGGCGAAGGCCCCCCCCACGCCCACGCCCACGCGCCCCCGCGACGTCGCCACGCCACGCCACCGGCAGCGTCACGTAACCGGCAGCGTCACCGTGAACACCGCCCCCTTCCCCACCTCACTGCGCACCCCCACCTCACCCCCGTGCGCCCGCACGAGGTTCCGCACGATGGCCAGCCCGAGACCGCTCCCCCGGTGGCCCGCGTCCGCGACTTGTCCGCGCGCCAGAACCGGTCGAAGACGTGCGGCAGATCCGCCGCGGGGATCCCCGTCCCGGTGTCGGCGACCTCGAAGGCGACCTCGTCGCCCGCGCCCCGGCAGGTGACGGTGACGCACCCCCCGGACGGGGTGTGCCGGATCGCGTTGGAGACGAGGTTCCCGATGGCCTGCCGCACCCGCAGCGGGTCGGCGGTCAGCCATGGATCCCCCTCGGCGCGCGCCCGCAGCCGCACGCCCTCCGCGTCCGCCCGCGCCTGGTGCGCGGCCACCACCTGCTCGGCCAGCTCGGCGGCGCGCACCGGCTCGCGGTGCAGCCGCAGCGTGCCCGCGTCGGCGGCGGCCAGGTCCTGGAGGTCGTTGACGATGTGCTGGAGCAGCAGCGCCTCCTCCAGCAGGGAGGTGACCAGCTCCGGGTCGGTGGCGACGACCCCGTCCTCGGCCGCTTCGAGCCAGCCGCGGATGTTGGACAGCGGCGTACGCAGCTCGTGCGCGACGTCGCTGACCATCGCCTTGCGCTGCTCCTCCAGGGCACGCCGGTGCGCCGCCATGTCGTTGAACGCGGCGGCGAGCGCGCTGATCTCGCCCGCGGAGCGGGCCGGTACGGGCTCGGTGTCCTCGCCGGTCTTCAGGCGCTGCGTCGCGGTGGTCAGCGCGCGCAGCGGCCGGGTGAGCCGGGTCGCGGCGAACGCCGTCACGGCGACCGTCACGGCCAGGATCGCCGCGGCGAGCCCCACGAGCCGCGCGGTGTTCGCCCCGGACAGCCGAAAGCCGCTCTCGGAGGGCCGGGAGCCGTCCTGGCTGGTGATGAAGAGCAGCGCGGGGGACGACACGTAGGGGGCGAGCTGCTCGCGGCGCGCGCTGTCCACGCAGCTCGTGGCGAGCGCGTCGGCGGCCGTCGTGCCGCCCGACGGCGTCACCGGCCGGGGCTCGGCCTCCGCGTCGGCGGGCGTCGGCACCGGCGGCACCGGCGACTCCGACGGCACCGGCGAGACCGCCGCGTACAGCTTCGGCACGCCGCCGGGCGACATCGTCAGGCCCAGCTTCACCGGCTTGGAGCCCTTGCGGCGCATGCAGTCCTCGGCCAGCTTGTTGACCCGGGCGAGCGCCTTCAGCTCGGTCCGCGTCGGGCCGTCCAGATAGCCGCTGCCGCACCGGTAGCCGACGGCGTCCTCGGCGCCCTCGTCGAGCGGCTCGACGTACGGGCGGCCGCTCGGCCCCTCCACCGTCTTCGCCCGCAGCCCCGCGTCCCGCATGCAGCTCACGTACTTCTCGGCGGCGGCCCGCAGCTCGCGCCGCTCCGGGCCCGGCAGCCGGAACGGCCCCACGGCCCGCGGGTCGATCCGGTCCACGCCGCCCGTGCCGTTGCCGAGGCCCGCGGAGGCGGAGCCGCCGCCGAAGCCGCTGCCGAGGCTCAGGTCGGCCGTGGAGTCGCCGCCCTTGCCCGGCGTCAGCGTCGTGTCGACGGCCAGCGGGTCGACGACCGCCGACGCCCGCGCGGGCAGCCGCGCCCCGCGCTCCCCGGCCCGGCCCGCCGAGTCGGCGATGACCTCGCGGTCCTCGGTGGTCAGGGCGATGCGGCGGCCCGTGTCATCGGCCAGCCGCCGCACGGCGCGGTCGGCACCGCGCCAGCCCGGGGTGGTCGCGGCGAGGCCGAGGAGGTGGTCGTAGATCCGCGCGTCGTCGGCGAGCACCTGTCCCTGCTCCTGCCGGATCGCCCCCGACGTGGTCTGCGCGGCGAGCCACGCCGTCGCGGCGATCGACAGCACCGACACCAGCACGGACACCGCGAGCAGCCGCGTCAGCAGGCTCTTGCGGACCGGGACGCGCGTACGGAGCCCCTGGTCACGCCCCATGCCGGGCCGTCACCGCCGCCGAGCCAGCCGCCCTGCCAGCCGCCGTGTCCGCCGCGCCCCCGCCCGGCTCATGACGGGCCACCAGCTTGTAGCCCACGCCGAACACCGTCACCAGGCGGCGCGGCGCACGCGGGTTCGCCTCGATCTTCTTGCGCAGGTTCAGTACGTGTACGTCGACCGTGCGCGCCGATATGTAGCCCGACGACCCGTGGATGCGGTCCAGGAGCTGGGGCCGCGTGAACACCCGGTCCGGCTCCGCCGCCATCGCCGTCAGCAGTTCGAACTCGCCCGGCGTGCACTCCACCGGGCGGCCGTCCACCGTCACCTCGTGCCGCAGCGCGTCCACCACCAGGCCGCCCGCCCGCAGCACCCGCCCCTCCGCGTCCGACGACGGGGGCGGCGGCCGGTGCGCGGCCCCACTGGCGCGCCGCAGCAGCGTCCGGACGCGGGCCATCAGCTCGCGGGGGCTGTACGGCTTCGTCAGGTAGTCGTCCGCCCCCAGGTCCAGGCCGAGCAGCAGGTCGTCCTCCGTCGAACGGGCCGTCAGCATCAGGATCGGCAGCGACGCCCCGCCCGGCCGGGTGTCCGAGCGCAGGACACGTGTCACCCCCAGGCCGTCGACGCCCGGCATCATCCAGTCCAGGATCAGCAGGTCCGGGTCGCGGCGGCGCACCTCGTCGAGCGCGGCGCGCCCGTCGTGTACGACGCCGACGGTGTGCCCCTCGCGCTCCAAGTAGCGGCGGATCAAGTCGGCCTGCTTCTCGTCGTCCTCGGCGACCAGCACGAATGCGCACATGCCCCCGAGGATAAGCGCGCCACTCCTGTCCCTCCGGTGTCCCCTCGGCGCCCCTGACAGGATCCTCATAACTCCCCGCCCGCGCCCCCGCTCACCCCCGGGCGGCGCCGTCCGGCACGGCGACCACCTGCACCGCGTCCTCGTACACCACCCGCCCGGGGTCGTCCGTCCACACCTCCCGGCACTCCACCCCGTGCGCGGCGAGGAGCCGCAGGTAGCCCGGCACCCGCTCGATGAGGTGCGTCGCGGACGCCTTGAACCAGGCCACCGCCCCGGCCTGCCGGTACACGGCGGCGTCCGGCGTCGGGTACGCCGCGTCGAACCAGTCGTTCCCGGCCCGCCAGAAGGCCCACTGCTCCGCCGTCAGCCTGCCCTCCCGCGCAAGGGAGTTGGCGAGGAAGAACACCCCCGGCCGACCGCCGTCCGCCAGCGGCACGGGCGACTCGAACCGCACGTACGCCCCCGCCGCCACCCCGTCCACCGCACTGCCGACCGGATCAGTCATCCGGGCATCCTCGCACGGCCCGCAGCGCGCTGTACGGCGTGCCCCGCAGCGCGCCCCGCGCCGCGTCCGCCCACCGCCGCGCCCCGGCCCGCTCGGCGACGGCAAGCGCCTGCCGGTAGTGGTCCCGCGCCACCGCCGGACGCCCCAGCGCGACCGCGAGGTCACCGGCGTACTGAGCGACGGGCCCCAGCGTCAGCAACCCGCTGCCCGCGCCGCCCAGTTCACCGCAGGCCGGAAGCAACGCCCGGTACAGGGAGGCGGCCTCCCCGGCGTCGACGTCGGCGCCGCTCAGCACTTCGCGTGCCCGCAGGCACAGCCGCAGCTCCAGCAGGTGGTCCGCCCGCTCCTCCTCGACCAGCCGCCCCAGCACCCCGCCACCGCCGTCCTCCACCCCGAGGCACAGCAGGGCCGCCCCCAGCAGTTCCCCGCCACGGTCCATCCCGGTCATCCCCGTGCCCCGCAGCCGCGCGGCCGCGCCCCGGTACGCCGCCTCCGCCTCGCCCACCCGCCCGGCGACGGCCGCGCGCAGCGCCCCGTACCAGTCCGTGAACACCCCGACCAGCGGCAGCCCGTACCGCTCGGCGAGCGCGTCGGCCGCCGAGGCGTGGGCGTCGGCGCGGGGGAAGTCGGCGAGGGCGCCATGGGCCTGGAGGAGCATGAGGTGGCCGAGGACCTCGAAGGTGACGAGGCCGTGGCGGGCGGCGAGGGCGGTCAGTTCGGTGCCGACGCGGACGCGTTCGGGGGCGAGCCCGGCGCGGTGGAAGGCGTGCAGGAAGCGGCCGTTGAGGGCGAAGGCCAGCAGGGCGGGGTGCGCGTCGGCGCCGAGCGCGCGGGCCAGGGCCTCGGCTTCGCGGGCCGCGTCGGCACCCCGGCCGGGCGGCTGGCCCCGCGTCTCCATGGCGATGGTGGCGAGCAGACGGCACCGGGTGGCGCGGCGGTCGGGGGTGCCGTCGTCGGGGAGGGCGCCCAGGGCGCGTTCGGCGGCGGTGACGACGCGCCGGGACAGGTCCTCGTCGTCGTTGCGGGCCCAGACGCCGGGGACGTCGAAGGCGCCGATGACGCGGGCGAGCAGCGCGGGGTCGCCGACGCGTTCGGCGTCGGCGAGGGCGTCACCGCGCCGCCGCCGCGCCTCGGCGAGCCGCCCGCCGACAGCGAGGTTCCGTACGAGGCCCATCAGCAGCCCGAGCCGCACCCGCCCCGCGCCCTCCTCATCAGCCCCGGCTCCCCACCGAAGGACATCGAGCACACCGTCCGTCTCCGCCGGGCCCCCACGGCCACCCGGCACGCCCCCACCGGCGCCCTCGACCCGCCCCAGCGCCTCCAGCGCCCCCTCCCACAGCCGCACCGCGCGGTGCGGGGCCCCGGCGGACTCGGCGCGGCGCGCGGCGGCGACGGCGTAGGCCAGGGCCGGGCGTGCCGTCGGGCGCGTCTCGGCGGTGAGGTAGTGGTGGGCGATGGCGTCGACCGCGTCGGGCCGCAGGGCCGTGAGGGCTTCGGCGACGGCGGTGTGCAGCCGGGCGCGGCGCGGCCGGGACAGGTCCCGGTACACGGTCTCGTGCACCAGCGCGTGCGCGAACCGCACCCGCTCACCCCCGGCGCCCTCCCCAACGAACTCCTCCGCGACCTCCTCCACGGACTCCTCCGCGAACTCCTCCGCGAACTCCTCCGCGAGGAACCCCGCCCCGATCGCGCACTCCACCCCCTCCAGCACCGCCTCCTCGTCCCCCGCGAGCGCCACGAGGACATCGAGGTCGGCGACGGGCCCGACCACGGCGGCCTGGCGCAGCACGGCACGGGCCCCGGCGGGCAGACGGCCGAGGCGCCGCCGCACGACGTCCCGTACGCCGTCGGGGACACGGGACAGCGCGACGGCACCGTCCGTGGCGTAGAGGCGGGCGATCTCGCGTACGAAGAAGGGGTTGCCGCCGCTGCGACGGTGCACGGCGCGGGCCGTGGCGGCGTCGACGGGCAGCCGCGTCACGGCGCGGACGAGGGCGCCCACGGCGTCCTCGGCCAGCCCGGCGAGCCGCACCCGCGCGGGTTCCCGGCGGGCGACGCGGCCGAGGAACTCCCGCAGTGCGGGCGGCACTTCGGTCTCGCGGTGCGTGGCGACGACGAGGACCGGCCCCGGCAGCCCCTCGTCCACCAGCGAGGCGAGCAGGTCAAGGGTCTCCTCGCCCGCCCAGTGCAGGTCGTCGAGGACGAGAAGCACCGGCCGCCCACGACCGACGACGGCACCGAGCCGCCCGACGACGTACCGCTGCCAGCGAAAGCGGGCGGTGGCGGGGTCGTGTTGGGGGGTGGGGTGGGGGGTGGGGTGGAGGGTGGAATCGGCCCCGGGCTTGGGTTCGGGCGCGGACTCGGGCTCGGGCTCGGGGAACCCCAGGTGGGTGAGGATCTCGGTCCACGGCCACCCCGCCGGGAAGCCGCCGCCCTCCGGTGCCCGCCCCCAGGCGGTCGTCCAGCCGTCCGCCGCGAGCCGCCGCGCCGCCTCCCGGACCAGCGCCGTCTTGCCCGCCCCGGCGTCACCGCGCACCAGGGCGAGCGCTGGCCGCCCGCTCCGCACGACAGCGTGCGCGACGGCGCCCAGCGCGGCAAGCTCCTCGTCACGCCCCAGCAGCGGTTCGGGCCCGCCCGCCCCTTGGGGACGCGAGGCACCACCCAGCCCGTCCGGCGTTTGAGGACGAGGCCGGAGGCCGATGGAGCGGGGTGCCAGGGGCGGCATCCCCTGGTTTCGGTGAAGGGGCGGGCCTGGGGCGCCCCGCGAGGCCTCAACCCCCCGCCCCAGGATCACTCCCTCCACCCGCCGCAACCCCTCCCCCGGATCCACCCCCAACTCCTCCAGCAGCCGCTCCCGGGCCCGCCGCAACACGGCCAGCGCATCCCCCTGCCGCCCCGCCCGGTACAGCGCGAGCGCGAGCAGCCGCCAGGCGTCCTCCCGCCAGGGATGCCGGTCGACGTGCGGCTCCAGGTCGAGGACGGCCTCCTCGGCCCGCCCCAGGGCCAGCGCGGCGTCAGCGCGGCGCTCGACGGCGAGCAGCCGGAGCCCGTCGAGCCGGGTGACCTCGGCCCGCGCCCAGTCGGCGTCGCCCCACTCCGCGTACGCGGGGCCGCGCCACAGGGCGAGGGCGTCGTCGAGCAGCGGCGGCACGCGTTCGGGCCGGTCGGCTTGGAGGAGCCGACCGGCCTCCCGTACGGCCTCCTCGAACCGCCACGCGTCGACCGCGCCGGGTCCGGCGAGCAGCGCGTACCCGGGGCCGCTGGTCACCAGGAGCCGCGCGGGCGCCCGGCGCGGACGGGCCGGTTCCAGGGCCTTGCGCAGGGCGCCGACGAACGTGCGGATGGTGCCGACGGCGGTCGGCGGCGGGTCCTCCCACAGGTCGTCGACGAGCCAGCTCACCGGGACGGTGCGGCGGCGGGCCACGAGCAGCCGGGCGAGGACGGCCCGGTGGCGGGGGCCCTTCAGGTCGAGGGGGCGCCCGTCCGCGCCCCGCGCCCCGAAGGGCCCGAGCACCTGGAACGTCACCGCCTCTGACGTCGCCCTTTCCTCCTCCGCCACCCCTTCAACGTACCCGCGCCGCCGCACCACCCGCTCAGCCGGGCGCTGCCCCCAAGACCGCCCCAGAGGCCCGCCCAAAGCCGCCCCACGACCGCCCCACGACCGCCCCACCGCCGACCCACCGCCGCCTCACCCCCGATCCGTCGCCACCCCATCCCCGATCCGTCGCCGCCCCACCGCTGATCCGTCGCTGATCCACCGCTGATCCGCCGCTGATCCGCCTCCAGGACGCTGGCGTCATGACACACACCGACCCCCACAGGACAGACCCCGCCCACCACCCCCGCATCGAGGGCTTCGCCTACCACCGCGTCCCCGTCGCCGACGGCGTGCGCCTGAACGTCGCCGTAGCCGGATCCGGTTCCCCCGTGGTGCTGCTGCACGGCTTCCCGCAGACCCACCTCATGTGGCGCCACGTGGCGGCCGCGCTCGCTGACGAGCACACCGTCATCTGCCCTGACCTGCGCGGCTACGGGGAGAGCGACAAGCCTGTCGAGTCCGCCGACGGCACGGCGTACGCGAAGCGGACCATGGCGGCGGACATCGTGGCGCTGGCCCGTGCGCTCGGGCACGAGCGGTTCGCGCTCGCGGGGCACGACCGGGGCGCGCTGGTGGCGTACCGCGCCGGGCTCGACCACCCGGACGCGGTGACGCACCTCGGGATCCTCGACGTGCTGCCGATCCTCGACTCGTGGGACATCCTGCGCGGCCGGTCGGCGGCGGTGGCGTTCCACCTGTTCCTGATGGCGCAGCCCCCGGGGCTGCCGGAGCGGCTGATCTCGGCGGCACCGGACGTCTACTTCGGGCACTTCCTCGACGTCTGGGCGAAGGCGCCGGACGCGATCCCGGCGGACGTCCGCGCCGCGTACCTGGCGGCGTCCCGCGCGGCGGTCCCCTCGATCGTCGCCGACTTCCGGGCCTCCGCGCACGCCGACGCGGCACACGACGAGGCCGACCGGGCGGCGGGCCGCACCCTGTCCATGCCGGTCGGCGTCCTCCAGCAGGACTGGGGCGCCGCCCTCGGCTTCGACGCGGCCGCCCTGTGGCGGGCCTGGGCGCCCGACCTCACCCACCGGACCGTCAGCTGCGGCCACTTCATGCCGGAGGAGGCCCCGGCCACGGTCACCGAGGCCCTGCGGGAGCTGCTGCGCCGCTGACCCGGACGCCGCGCCACCCCCCGCCACCCCACCCCCACAGCGCGGGACTCCCTCGCACGTGTCACTTCCAGCCTCTGGCGGGATCCCCCAGTTGACCTCACTCTGTAATCAGGTGAACACGCAGAGAGGAAGCGTGATGGCGACCCCCCACGACCAGAGCGTCCCCACCCGCGACCAGTACGCCCCCTACGGCCGACGCGACCACACCCACGACCACACCTACGACCATGACGCCCACGCCCACGATCACGACCTCCACGATCACGTCCTCCGCGACCACGACATCCACGACCACGACGGCCACGACCACGACGCCCACCCCTACGGCCGGAACGCCTACGTCGCCCACGCGGGCAGCGACGTCACCGACGTCTACGGCCCCGGCAAGGTCCTCGCCGTGGACGGTGACTACCGCCGCGTCCGGTTCATCCACTTCGTGGCCACCGTGCGCGCTGCCGACCTGCGCCCCGCCAACGAGCAGGAGCGCGCGGAGCTCACGGCCTGGCTGCGCGCCAAAGCCGAGCGGTACGGCAGCCAGTGGTGGGGCCCCCGAGAACGCGAGGGCGACCCCGCGCGCAGCGCGAGGTGAGCCCCTGCCCCTGCCCCTGAACCACCTCCCCGCTCCCCCGAACCGTCAGGCGGCGGTCAGGCCGCGCCCTGCGGCTTCGCCGCGAGCAGATGGGCGTGCGGCGTGCGCTCCCCCTCGTACGGGTCGCGCACCAAGTGCGCGAGCGAGGTGAAACCCACCTCCCGGAGCTGCTCCGTGACGCGGGCGGGCTGCCACCGGTGGAAGTGCAGGTCCACCTCGTGGCCGAGCGCCTCGGTCATATGGCGCACGTCGTCGCCCACTTGGAAGCCGAGCAGGAGCTGGCCGCCCGGGGCGAGCACGCGGTGGAACTCGGCGAACACGCCCGGCAGGTCGGCGGGGCGGACGTGGATCGTCGAGTACCAGGCGACGACGCCGCCGAGGGAGGCGTCCGGCACGTCGAGCGGCGCCGTCATGTCGCCGACGTCGAAGCGCAGATGGGGGTGGTGGGTACGGGCGCTCTCGACCATGCCGGGCGACAGGTCGATGCCCCGGATGGGCACCCCGAGGTCGTGCAGCTGAGCGGTGGCCCCTCCGGTGCCGCAGCCCACGTCCAGGACGGGGCCCTTGCCGCGCACGAGTTCGGCGTACGCGGCGAGGATGGCGCGGCCCAGGGTCCAGGACTTCAACTCCTCCCGGAAGTAGTCGTGGTACTCGGCGGCGAGGGCGTCGTACGACGCCCGGGTCCCGTTCCGGTACGGGTCCGAGGGCGGTTGCGGATGCGTCTTGCCGGTCGCGGCGGTCGCGGCTGTCACGTCTGTCACGCTGACGAACGTAGCGCGAGGCACTGACAACGCCCGCCGACCGCCCGCCCATCACCCTCTGATCAGGGGCAACTCCCTGACCGCGCCCGGCCGTCGCACCGCTACACCTCCTGCGGGGCGACCGTCGGCAGCGGCAGCGGGGGCGACATCGGGTACGCGGACGGGGCGCCGCCCGCGAGGCGGGACTTCGGCAGCCACAGGGAGAGGATCGCGCTGACGCGGTCGAAGACCGGCTCGGCCCGCAGCCGGGCAGGCAACAGCGCGCCCAGGGAGGGCCCTTCGAGTTCCCCACCCCCGCCCCGACCGTGTGCAGACCGACGAGCCGCTGCTCGGGCCGGTGCAGCAGCCAGACCCCGCCGTGCCCACGGGCCCCGGCCTCGTCCCGTATCGCCGCGAACGCCCGCTCCAGCGCGGCCCCGGCACCGGCCGCGTCCCCCTCCTCGTACCGGAACCGCTCGAAGCGGCTCGCCCGGTGGGTGTCGAGCGGCGCCAGGTTGTGCGCCCCGGCGACCCGCCACGCGTACCGCCGCACGTCCAGGAAGAACGGGCGGCTCCAGAACGGCACGCCAGGCTCGAACTCCAGCTCCTCGCTGGTGAACCGCTCGTAGTCGCATACGTCGGCCCAGCTCTCGAAGAGGTACCGGCCCCCGGTGTAGTGCGCGCCGCTCACCTCGTCGAAGCGGCTCGGCATGTACTTCGCGTACATGCCGGGCGGACGTCCATCTCACGGCGCTCCACCTCCTGCTTGTCGACGATGTCCTGCACGCCGACGCCCGGCGCCAGCGGGAAGTCCGAGGTGAAGGCCGCCTCCATGGGGATCGGCCCGACTCCGTAGCCCTCGATCGGCCCGGGTCCGTACGCGTGCGTGGTCATGCCGCTGCTCCTTGGGTGTGCGGTGAGCGCGCCCAGCGCCGGGCGCGCACCACGACCGTAAACCGAACAGCGATCAATTTCCAAACACCGTTCAATCTTTGCTCGCCGTACCATGGAGCGCATGACACCCCCGAAGAAGGCCGCCCGGGGACGGCCGCCCCTCCGAAGGAAGGGGCGAGCCGCCGGGCCCGCCACCGCGCGCAGACCACCGCCGAGATCAAGGCGACCGCGCTGAAGCACTTGGCGGAGGGCGGCGTGGACGCCGTCGCGCTGCGCGGCATCGCCCGCGACATGGGCATGGCGCCGGGCACGTTCTACACGTACTTCGACACCCGCGAGGCACTGCTCGCGGCGCTCGCCGCCGACACGTACCGGGCCCTGGCGGCGCACCTGCGCGCGGCCCGCGACACCGTGCGCGAGCCCGCCGAGCGCGCCCTCGCGCACGGGTTGGCGTACCGCGAGTGGGCCCTCGCACACCCCCAGGAGTTCCGCCTCCTGTTCAGCGACCGGGGCGGCGCCCCGCGCACGGCCACGGCGGACAGCAGGCGGGCGGAGTACGAGCTGTGCCTGGGCATCGTCGAACTGGCGACGACCGCCCGCGCCTGCGAAGGCTCCGCCTACACCTGGGAGGACTTCAACCCGTCCTTCACGGAGACGGCCCGAGCCGCCTTCCCCACCTCACCCCCGGGACCCTGGCCCTCTCCCTGCGCCTGTGGGGCCGCCTGCACGGCCTGGTCACCCTGGAGATCGACGGCCTGCTGCGCCCGCAGATCGCGGACCCGGAGCGCCTCTACCGGGACGAACTGACGGACCTGGTGCGGATCTTCAGCCCGCCCGGCGCTTGAGGACGAGCGCGAAGCGCGATGAGCGGGGGTCCGGGGGGCTGGCCCCCTTGTTTCGGGTTTCGGGAAAGGGGCGGGCCTGGGGCGCCCCCGCGAGGACCCGGCCCCCCCGCGAGGCCCTGGGCCCCCGCGAGGCCCTGGGCCCCCGCGAGGTCCGCCTACCCCACCGTCCCCCGAACCTCCCGCCGCAGCACCTTCCCCGCAGGGGACCGCGGCACCGTCTCCCGGAACACCACGCTCCGCGGCACCTTGAACCCCGCGAGCACCCCCCGGCAGTGCGCGACCAGCCGCTCGGCCAGCGCGTCCCCCGCCCGCACCCCGTCCTCCACCTGCACGACGGCCACCACCCGCTGCCCCCACTCCTCGTCCGGGACCCCGACGACGGCGACGTCCGCGACGTCGGGGTGGGCGATGAGGGCGGCCTCGACCTCGGCCGGGTACACGTTCACGCCGCCCGAGATGATCAGGTCGGTGCGCCGGTCCCGCAGGTAGAGCCAGCCGTCGGCGTCGAGGTAGCCGTGGTCACCGGCGGTGAAGTGGGCGCCGCGCAGGGACCGTTCGGTCTTCTCGGGGTCCTTGAAGTAGGTGAAGGGCACGGCGGGCGTGAAGTACACGGCGCCGGTCTCGCCGACGCCCACCGGCTCCCCGTCGTCGTCGAGGATCCGCACGTCGACCCCGGCCATGGGCCGCCCCACGGTGCCGGGCCTGGCCAGCCAGTCGGCGCTGCTGGCGGCGGTGACCCCGCCCTCCGTGGCGGCGTAGAACTCGTACAGGACCGGTCCGAGCCAGTCGATCGCGGCCCGTTTGACGGCCTCGGGGCAGGGCGCGGCGCCGTGCACGAGGGCGGTCAGGCTGGAGGTGTCGTAGCGCCGCCGGGTCTCGGCGGGCAGGCGCAGCAGCCGGTGCAGCACGGTCGGCACCGCGAACGCGACCTGCACGCGGTGCCGGTCGACGAGCCGCAGCCAGTCCTCCGGGCCGGGCCGCTCGGCCAGGACCACGGTGTGGCCGAACTGCATCGCCATGTTCGCGAACAGCCCCGGTGCCGCGTGGTACAGCGGCGCGGCGCTCAACTGCACGTAGGGGCCCGGGCGTACGCCGACGCGCGCCATGAAGTCGCGTTCGTACGCGCTCGGCCCGGGCGGCGCGTCGGCCAGCGCCCTGCGGACGGCCTTGGGGCGGCCGGTGGTGCCGGAGGTGTAGAGCAGGGTGCCGCCCGCGCGCGGCCGCGGCGCCGGACCGCCCTCCGCGACCCCCGCCAGCAGGTCCTCGTACCCGACCCACCCCTCCCGCCGCCCCCGCCACACCACGCGCCGCTCGGCGGGCACCCCGGCGGCATCCAGCGCGGGCCCGGCCACGTCCAGCAGGTCGGCGTCGACGACCACCACCCGCGCCTCGCTGTCCGCCACGACGTACGCCACCTCGTCGGTGGTGAAGTGGTGACTGAACGGCGTGAAGTACACCCCCGAACACCCGGTAGCAAGCCGCAACTCGAAGAACACCCGGCTGTTCGGCACCATCGCCGCCACAGTGTCCCCGGCCCGCACCCCCAGCCCGTACAACGCCCGCCCGAGCCGCCCCACCCGCTCCCCAAGCTCCCCGTACGTCATCCCACCCCCACCGGGCTCAACGAGCGCCACCCGCTCAGGATGATCAGCAACCACTTCCGCGAACCCCACGGCCACCCGCCCGCCCCCTCCACCCACGGGACCCCTCACCCACTTCCGCCCACGACCACCCACGAACGAAAAACCCCAGGCCAGAAGAGTCTGACCTGGGGTTCCAGATGAGCCGCCTTCGGGATTCGAACCCGAGACCTACGCATTACGAGTGCGTTGCTCTGGCCATCTGAGCTAAGGCGGCGCGCGTCCCGCACCCATGGTGCGATCAGCAACGTCAGCAAGTCTACACAGTTTCTGAGGGTGCTCCGCACACCCCTCCGGGGAGGGGGGTGAGCTGGGGTTATGAGCAGCGCTTGGCGGTCTTGGGGGTCTTTCCGTGGAGCAGGTAGGCGTTGATCGTGCGGTCGACGCAGGTGCTGCCGCGGCCGTACGCGGTGTGGCCGTCGCCGTCGTAGGTGAGGAGGCGGGCGGAGGCCAGCTGGGAGGCGAGGCCCTTGGCCCAGCGGTAGGGGGTGGCGGGGTCGCGGGTGGTGCCGGTGACGATGATGGGGGCGGCGCCCTCGGCCTTGATGCGGTGGGGCCTGCCCGTGGCCTTCACGGGCCAGTACGCGCAGTTCAGCGCCGACCAGGCCAGGCCCTCGCCGAAGACGGGGGAGGCCTTGCGGAAGGCGGGCAGGTCCGCTTCGACGTCCCTCGGGCCGCGGAACGACGGCGGCAGGTCCAGGCAGTTCACGGCGGCGTTGGCGTACATGAGGTTCGCGTACCGGCCGTCGCCGTCGCGCTCGTAGTAGCTGTCGGAGAGCGCCAGGAGGGACGAGCCGTCCTGTTGGCGCATGGCGGAGGACAGCGCGTCCCGCAGCTGCGGCCACGCCGACTCGTCGTACATCGCGGCGATCACGCCCGTCGTGGCGAGCGCCTCGCCGAGCTTGCGGCCGCCCGCGGGGCCGGGGTCGCCCGCGGGGATCGGGGCGCGGTCGAGGGAGGTGAAGAACGCCTTCAGGCGCTTGCCCGCGTCCGCGGGGCTCTTGCGGCCCAGGGGGCAGTCCGCGCGGCGCACGCAGTCCTTCGCGAACGACTGGAAGGCCGTCTCGAAACCCGCCGTCTGGTCGAGGTTCATCCGGCGGGCCGACAGCGACGGGTCCATCGCGCCGTCCAGGACGAGGCGGCCCACGCGGCCGGGGAACAGCTCCGCGTAGGTGGCGCCCAGGAACGTGCCGTACGACGCGCCCACGTACGTCAGCTTCTCGTCGCCGAGGACCGCCCGCGCGATGTCCATGTCCCGCGCCGCCTCGACCGTGGACACATGGGGCAGCAGCGCCCTCGCCCGCTTCTCGCAGCCCTTCGCGAAGCCCTTGTAGGCCGTGACGAGGGCCGTCTTCTCGCGGGCGTCGTCGGGGGTGGTGTCCGTCTGCGTGTACGCGTCCATGCGGCGGTCGTCGAGGCAGGTCACGGGCTCGCTGCGGGCCACGCCGCGCGGGTCGACCGCGACCATGTCGTACCGGGCGCGGATCTCGCCCGGATAGCCGAGCGCCGCGTACGACTGGAGGTAGTCGACCGCCGAGCCGCCCGGGCCGCCCGGGTTGACCAGGAGGGAGCCGATGCGGTGCCGCTCGCCGCCCGTGGCCCGCTTGCGGGACACCGCGAGGCGCACGTCGCCCGCGTCCGGCTTCGCGTAGTCCCGGGGCGCCTTCAGCGTGGCGCACTCGAAGCCGGGCGCGCCGCACTCGCGCCAGCGCGGCTTCTGGCCGTAGTACCGCTCCAGTTGCTTCGGCGTGGCGCTGGACGGCCCGGCCATGCTGACGTCCGTCGACGAGCCGCCCGACGAGCAGCCGGAGACGAGCAGTCCCGCGCAGAGCAGTCCGGTGGCCTTCAGCGCGAGGCCGCCGGGGCGGGGGCGACGGGAGCGGCGGGAGGGTTCCATTCCGCGAGGGTAACTCTCGGCTTCCGGATGATCACCATGCGTTCTCGTACGGGTGACGTGTTCCGGTCGTCGTACGGGGCATGTGTTCCGGTCGTGTGGGGTGCCCTCCGGTGTGACCCGGCTGCCCTCGCCGCGCGTCGGCCATCCCGCGCGCCGGTTATCCCGCGCGCAGTGCCACCGTCATCGCCTCCACCGCGAGCAGCGGCGCCACGTTCCGGTCGAGGGCCGTGCGGCACGCTCTGATCGCCTCGATGCGGCGGAGCGTCGACTCCGGAGACGTGCTCCGCGCTATGCGCTCCAGCATGTCCTGCACCTCCGTGTTCGCGAGGGCCACCCGGGAGCCCAACTGGAGGGCCAGCACGTCCCGGTAGACCCCGGTCAGGTCGACGAGGGCCAGGTCCAGGCTGTCGCGCTGGGTGCGGGTCCTGCGGCGCTTCTGCTTGTCCTCCAGCTCCTTCATCACGCCCGCCGTGCCGCGCGGCATCCGGCCGCCCTGCGCCGCGCCGAGGGCGGTCTTCAGCTCCTCGGTCTCCTTGACGTCGACGTCCTCGGCGACCTGCTTGGCCTCCTCCGCCGCCGTGTCGATCAGCTCCTGCGCGGCCCTGAGGCAGCCGCCGATCTCCTCGACGCGCAGCGGCAGCTTGAGCACGGCGGCGCGGCGCTGGCGGGCGCGCTCGTCGGTCGCGAGGCGGCGGGCCCGGTCGATGTGCCCCTGGGTGGCACGGGCGGCGGCGCGGGCGGCGTCCGGCTCGATGCCGTCGCGGCGCACCAGCATGTCGGCGACGGCGTCCACGGCGGGCGTGCGCAGCGTGAGGTGGCGGCAGCGGGAGCGGATCGTGGGCAGCACGTCCTCCAGGGAGGGGGCGCAGAGCAGCCACACGGTGCGGGGCGCGGGCTCCTCCACGGCCTTCAGCAGGACGTTCCCCGCGCCTTCGGTGAGGCGGTCCGCGTCCTCCAGGACGATGACCTGCCAGCGGCCTCCGGCGGGCGACATCTGGGCGCGGCGGACCAGCTCCCGGGTCTCCTTGACGCCGATGGACAGCAGGTCGGTGCGGATCACCTCCACGTCCGCGTGCGTGCCGACCAGGCTGGTGTGGCAGCCGTCGCAGAAGCCGCAGCCGGGCTCGCCGCCGAGCGCGCGGTCCGGGCTCACGCACTGCAGGGCGGCGGCGAAGGCACGGGCGGCGTCGGCCCGGCCGGAGCCGGGCGGGCCCGTGAACAGCCAGGCGTGGGTCATCTTCGACGACTCGGGCAGCGGGGTCGCCGCGTCGACCGCGGTGACCAGCGCGTCAGCGTCACGGGCGGCCGCGGCGAGCTGGTCGCTCACCTTCTCCTGGCCCACCAGGTCGTCCCATACCGGCATGGGTCCACACCGCCTTCGCCTTGCCCGCGTCGCCTTGCCCCGCGCCGCGGCCGTCGCACTGGTCGCTCAGCTCACGTCGCGCTGTCGGAGTTCATTGTGGGGCACGGCACTGACAACGCCGCCCACGGCCGGGCTGACCTGCGGAAATCCGCCGGGTCGACCAGCGGAGAGCCTCCGTCCGTCAGCGTCGCCGCCGCCCGCGGCCCTCGCCCGCGTCGTCCGCGCGGTCCGCGTGGTCGTCGTGGTCGTCGTGGTCGTCGTGCGCGCCCAGCAGTTCGTCCGCCAGCGACGGCAGGTCGTCCATCGGCGTCTCCTCCGCCCACGCGGGGCGGGTGCGGTGCCGCGGGGTGCCGTCCTCGGTGACCTGCGGGAGCTCCCGCGTACGGTCGTTGGGGCCGACGTCGTCCGAGGGGCGCTCGTCGCGGAAGTAGCCCGGCGGCACCTTGTCCGCGAGGTCACGGGCACCGCGCGCGGACGCGTCCTCCCGTACGGCTGCCTCGTCCCGTGCGGCGGCGTCACCGCGTACGGCGGCGTCATCCCGTACCGAAGCGTCGTCCCGTACCGAAGCGTCGTCCCGCACCGCCGGAAGCACCGTCGTCTCGTCCGCCGCCCCCGGCACCGGCACCTGCGGAAGCACGGCGGTCTCGTCGCCGGACCCCGGGGCCGTGCCTTCGGCGGGCCGCGCCTCCGTAGCGCGCGGCAGCTTCGCCGTCTCATCGACGGCGCCCAGGGCGGCCGGGTCCACGATCGGGGTCGGCACGGTCGTCTCGTTGTCCGGGGTGGTCGGCGCGCCCTGGGCGGCCCCAGAGGACGCGGCGGACCCGGCGGACCCGGCCGACCGGGAGGGCTCGGCGGGCACGGGGGCCTCGGTCGGCGCCTGCGCGGGCGGCGCCGCCGGAGGCGGTGGCACCGCGGCCGCCGCCGTCGCGGCCGCCGCTGCCTCCGCGAGGCGCCGCGCCTCCTCCGCCCGCCGCAGCGCCTCCTCCGCCCTGCGCTGCTTCTCCAGGCGTCGCGCCTCGGCCTCGGCGCGCAGCCGGGCCTCCTCCTCGGCCTTGCGCCGGGCCTCTTCCTCCGCGCGCCGCCGGGCCTCTTCCTCGGCCTTGCGCCGGGCGTCCTCCTCGGCGCGCCGCCGCGCCTCCTCCTCGGCCTTGCGGCGGGCCTCCTCGGCGCGCTGCCGGGCCTCCTCCGCCTGCCGTTCGGCCTCGCGGCGCTGGGCCTCCTCCAGCTCGCGGCGCTTGCGCTCCTCCTCTTCGGCGCGGAGCTTGGCGAGCTGCTCCTGGCGCTCGCGCTCCAGGCGCTCCTCCTCGGCCTTGCGCCGGGCCTCTTCCTCCGCACGCCGCCGCGCCTCCTCCTCGGCGGCCTTGCGGGCCTCCTCCTGGGCCTTCAGCTCCGCTTCGGAGAGGGGCAGCACGACGTCCAGGCGGCGCCGGATGACCGTGGTGACGGCCTCCGGCTCCTGGGCGGCGTCGACGACCAGGTAGCGGCCGGGGTCGGCGGCGGCGAGCGTGAGGAAGCCGGAGCGCACCCGCTGGTGGAACTCGGCGGGCTCGGACTCAAGGCGGTCCGGCGCCTCCGTGAAGCGCTCGCGGGCCGCCTCGGGCGCCACGTCGAGCAGCACCGTCAGATGCGGTACGAGGCCACCGGTCGCCCAGCGGTTGATGCGCGCGACCTCCGTCGGCGACAGGTCGCGGCCCGCGCCCTGGTAGGCCACGGACGAGTCGATGTACCGGTCGGAGATCACCACGGCGCCGCGCGCCAGGGCGGGGCGCACCACGGTGTCGACGTGCTCGGCGCGGTCGGCGGCGTACAGCAGCGCCTCCGCGCGGTGCGACAGGCCCGCCGACGACACGTCCAGGAGGATCGAGCGCAGCCGCTTGCCGACCGGCGTGGCGCCCGGCTCGCGGGTGACGACGACTTCGTGGCCCTTGCCGCGGATCCACTCGGCGAGCGCCTCGGCCTGCGTGGACTTGCCTGCCCCGTCGCCGCCCTCCAGGGCGATGAAGAAGCCGGTGGGCGCGGGCGCCTGCACGGGGTCGTCGCCGCCGCGCAGCGCGTCGCGCAGGTCGTGGCGCAGGGGCACGCCCTGCCGGTCGTCGGCCTTGGCCAGGACGAGCGCGGCCACCGGCAGGAGCAGCGCGCCGACCAGCATCAGCGTGAAGGCGGCGCCGCCGTGGTCGAAGACGAACTTGCCGTTGACCATGCGGTGCGGCCCGATGACCGCGGCGAGCAGCGGCGCCACCAGGGCGCACAGGGCGACGACGAGCCGTACGACGGCCTGGAGGTGCTCGGTGGTGCGGGTCCTGCGGTAGTCCTCGACCTCCTGGTCGAGGAGCGCGTGCCCGGTGTGGGCGGCGACCCCGGCCGCCACTCCGGAGAGCGCCAGGATCAGCAGCACCGACGTCACGTCGGGCACCAGCCCCGCCGCGAGCAGCGCGACGCCGGTGACGGCGATGGCGAGGGCGAACAGGCGGCGGCGCGACAGCGACGGCAGCAGCGTGGGCGCGAGCCGGATCCCGGCGACCGTGCCACCGGTCAGCGCGGCGACGAACAGGCCGTACGTGACGGGCCCGCCCTGGAGGTCCTTGGCGTGCAGCACGGCGACGGCGACGGCCCCGGCGATCGCCCCGGCGACGGCCGCGCAGGCGGTGACGAGCAGCGGGATGGCGCTGGTGCGGCCCTTGTCGGTGCCGCCCGCGGTGCGCGGCCTGCGCAGGCCCTCCAGGGGGCTGCGGGGGCGCGGCGTGTGCGCTCCGGGGAGCCGCAGCAGGTACAGGACGGAGGCGGAGGCGGCGAAGAGCCCGGCCGCGACGAACGCGGGCAGGCCCGCCTGGTGCTGCTCGAACCAGTCGACGCCGGAGCCGAGCAGGTTGTTGACGAGGGCCACGGCGACGAGCGCGACGGCTGCGAACGGCAGCGCCACGAAGCTCGTACGCAGCGTCAGGCGGCGCAGCGCGTCCAGGTGGTCGGGCAGGGGGCGCACGGCGGCGCCCTCCAGGGGCGGGGCGGGCAGCAGCGCCGGGGCGGCGCTCTCCCGTGCGACGGTCCAGAAGCGCTCGGCGACGCCGACCACGAAGGACGTGACGAGCAGCACCGCGAGCGCGTTGTCCGGCGTCCAGTCGATCCACAGGGGCGCGCAGATCAGCAGCGCGGCGCGCACGCCGTCCGCGCCGACCATGGTCCAGCGGCGGTCCAGGGGGCCGTCGGGCGCGGTGAGGGACGTCAGAGGGCCGAGCAGCACCGCTCCGAAGAGCAGCGTCGCGAGGATCCGCGCTCCGAAGACGGCGGTCACGGCGATCGCGACCCCGCGGTAGCCGCCGCCGAACGAGCCGTTCGCGATGGCCGCCTGGAGCCCGAGCATGACCAGGACGAGCAGCGCGAGCGCGTCGCCGGTGCTGCTGACCAGGTGGGCGCTCCACAGCCGCTTCAGGGGCGGCACCCGCAGCAGGGCGCGCACGGCCCGCTCTCGGGAGTCCGCCACCAGGGCGTTGTCGGGGGCCGTGGTCATGGCGGGTGTCTGCTCGGCACGCGTCATCCGTCCAGCCTATCTGGACGGCCCCCTTCCCTGGGGCGACGCCCGAACATACGGGCGTCCCCCTGGGCGGCCATACGGGCGTCCCCCTGGGCGACGGCCACTCCCGGGAGCCGGCCCCCGTGGGCGACGGCCGCTCCCGAGGAGCCCGTCCCCCTGGGCGACGGCCGCTCCCGGGGAGCCCACGGAGGTCACCCCCGGGGGGCGCGGCCGTCGCGGGGCCGTCAGTCGGTCGGCTCGGCGGCGGCCGTCGTCTTCGCGGCCGCCTTCTTCGTAGTGGCGGTCTTCTTCGCCGTCGTCTTCTTGGCGGCGGTCTTCTTGGCCGTCGTCTTCTTGGCCGCGGTCTTGGCGGTGGCCTTGGTGGCGGTCTTCTTCGCGGGTGCCTTCTTGGCGGCCTTCTTCGCCGTCTTCTTGGCCGGGCCCTTCGCGCGCTTCTCCGCGAGCAGCTCGAAACCGCGCTCCGGGGTGATCTCCTCCACGGAGTCGGCCGCCCGCAGTGTCGCGTTGGTCTCGCCGTCGGTCACGTACGGGCCGAAGCGGCCGTCCTTGACGACGACGGGCTTGCCGCTGACCGGGTCCTCGCCCAGCTCCTTCAGCGGCGGCTTGGCGGCGGCGCGCCCGCGCTGCTTGGGCTTGGAGTAGATCTCCAGGGCCTCTTCGAGGGTGATGGAGAACAGCTGCTCCTCGCTCTCCAGGGAGCGCGAGTCCGTGCCCTTCTTCAGGTACGGGCCGTAGCGGCCGTTCTGCGCGGTGATCTCCACGCCCTCGGCGTCGGTGCCGACGACGCGCGGCAGCGACATCAGCTTGAGCGCGTCCTCCAGGGTGACGGTGTCCAGGGACATCGACTTGAACAGCGAGGCCGTGCGCGGCTTCACCGCGTTCTTGCCGGTCTTCGGGGTGCCCTCGGGGAGCACTTCGGTGACGTACGGGCCGTAGCGGCCGTCCTTGGCGACGATCTCGCGGCCCGTCTCCGGGTCGGTGCCCAGCTGGAAGTCGCCGCTCGGCTTGGCAAGGAGTTCCTCCGCGTACGCGACGGTCAGCTCGTCCGGCGCCAGGTCGTCGGGGATGTCGGCGCGCTGGTGGTTCTCGGAGTCCTTCTCGCCGCGCTCGATGTACGGGCCGTAGCGGCCGACGCGCAGCACGATGCCGTCGCCCACGGGGAACGACGACACCTCGCGGGCGTCGATGGCGCCCAGGTCGGTGACGAGCTCCTTGAGGCCGCCGAGGTGGTCGCCGTCGCCGTTCCCGGCGTCGGCCGCGCCTCCGGAGGGGCCGCCCTCACCGAAGTAGAACCGCTTCAGCCACGGCACGGCCTGCGCCTCGCCGCGCGCGATGCGGTCGAGGTCGTCCTCCATGCGGGCGGTGAAGTCGTAGTCGACGAGCCGCCCGAAGTGCTTCTCCAGGAGGTTCACCACGGCGAAGGAGAGGAAGGACGGCACCAGGGCCGTGCCCTTCTTGAAGACGTAGCCGCGGTCGAGGATCGTGCCGATGATCGACGCGTACGTCGACGGGCGGCCGATCTCGCGCTCTTCCAGCTCCTTGACCAGGGAGGCCTCGGTGTAGCGGGCCGGGGGCTTGGTGGCGTGGCCGTCGACGGACATCTCGTCGGCGGACAGCGCGTCGCCCTCGGTGACCTGCGGCAGGCGGCGCTCGCGGTCGTCCAGCTCGGCGTTCGGGTCGTCGGCGCCCTCGACGTACGCCTTGAGGAAGCCGTGGAAGGTGATGGTCTTGCCGGACGCGCTGAACTCGGCGTCCCGGCCGTCGGCGGCCCGGCCGCCGATCTTCACGGTGACGGAGTTGCCGGTGGCGTCCTTCATCTGGGAGGCGACGGTCCGCTTCCAGATCAGTTCGTAGAGCCGGAACTGGTCACCGGTCAGACCGGTCTCGGCGGGCGTGCGGAAACGATCACCCGAGGGGCGGATCGCCTCGTGCGCCTCCTGCGCGTTCTTGACCTTCCCGGCGTACGTGCGCGGCTTGTCCGGCAGGTAGTCGCCGCCGTAGAGCTGCGTGACCTGCGCGCGGGCCGCCGCGACCGCCGTGTCGGACAGCGTCGTGGAGTCCGTACGCATGTAGGTGATGAAGCCGTTCTCGTACAGCTTCTGCGCGACCTGCATGGTGGCCTTCGCGCCGAGGCCCAGCTTGCGCGAGGCCTCCTGCTGCATCGTCGTCGTACGGAACGGGGCGTAGGGGGAGCGGCGGTACGGCTTGGACTCGACCGAGCGCACCGAGAACCGGGTCTGCTCCAGGGCGGCGGCCAGCGCGCGGGCGTTGGCCTCGTCCAGGTGGAGCGTGTTCTGGCTCTTCAGCTGGCCGAGCGAGTCGAAGTCGCGGCCCTGGGCGACGCGCTTGCCGTCGACCGTGGTGAGGCGGGCGACGAGCTGCGAGGGGTCGCTCGGGTCACCGGCGCGGCCGGTGCCGAAGGTGCCGGTCAGGTCCCAGTACTCGGCGGAGCGGAACGCCATGCGCTCGCGCTCCCGCTCGACGACGAGCCGGGTCGCGACGGACTGCACGCGGCCCGCCGACAGGCGCGGCATGACCTTCTTCCACAGCACCGGCGAGACCTCGTAGCCGTAGAGGCGGTCGAGGATGCGGCGGGTCTCCTGGGCGTCGACCATGCGCTTGTTCAGCTCGCGCGGGTTGCGCACGGCGCCCTGGATCGCGTCCTTGGTGATCTCGTGGAACACCATGCGCTTGACCGGGACCTTGGGCTTGAGGACCTCCAGGAGGTGCCACGCGATGGCCTCGCCCTCGCGGTCCTCATCGGTGGCGAGCAGGAGTTCGTCGGACTCCTTCAGCAGGTCCTTGAGCTTCTTGACCTGGGCTTTCTTGTCGGCGTTGACGACGTAGATCGGCTGGAAGTCATGCTCGACGTCCACGCCGAGGCGGCGCACCTCGCCCGTGTACTTCTCGGGGACCTCCGCGGCCCCGTTGGGAAGGTCGCGGATGTGCCCGACGCTCGCCTCGACGGTGTAGCCGGGGCCGAGGTAGCCCTTGATCGTCTTCGCCTTGGCAGGCGACTCGACGATGACGAGTCGGCGGCCGCCCTGTGCGGTCTCGCTGGTCGGGGACAACTTCGCTCTTCTCTCCGGTCGACGCTCGGTTGGCAGTGCCCTGGTGGCGCCCTGGGGGCGACCTGACTGCGCTTGCGGTTGCGCTGTCGCTGCGGAGTGTGACGGTACATCCCGCCCCCGTGTCAAACGGGAAAAGCCCGCAACGGCCACTCGAACGGTAACCCGACTACCGGCATTCCTGCCGCCTGGGCTGGCCCCTGGGCCCTGAGCGGTGCCGGTGCCCCGGGGGTGCGCCCTGTCCGTGGCCTTGGGCGCCGTCCCTCGCGCTGCGCGCTCGTCCTCACGCGCCGGACGGCTCGTCCTCAAGCGCCGGACGGGCTGAGTTCTGCCGCGCAGGCTTGTGGTTCTCTGCCGCTCTCGGCGTGGTGCTCCGCCGCTTCGCGGCGGATTCTTCCCCGTCCACCCGCCTTTTTGGGGCGGGTGGACGGGGAGAACAAGCCCGTCCGGCGTTTGAGGACGAGGCCCGGAGCGGCGATCAACGGGGGTGCCAGGGGGTTGGCCCCCTGGTTTCGGCGAAGGGGCGGGTCTGGGGCGCCCCGCGAGGGGTCACACGCGTGTGAAGCACCACACCGCGAGCGCCAGCGCCCCGGTCCCGGCCAGCGCGGTGAACGTCGCGGCGGCCGCCGGGCGCACCCCCTGGGCCACCGGCTCCCCGTGGGCGACCCGCACCCCGGTCCACAGCAGCAGCCCGGCGCCGAACAGCGCGAACACCGCCCCGGCGAAGATCGCTGGTCCGCTCTCCATGGCGTGGCCTCCCCCTGTCGTCCCGCCCTCGGCGCCCTTCGGGTGCCCCGGCTGCGGAGGCTGGCACGCCTGTGCGACCGACACGCGAAATCGGGGTGAACTCACGGGTGAACGACAGGCGGCCAACAGGAGCCGACAATGGCCGGAAACCCTCCTGGAAGGGCTGACTCCGGGCGCATGGGACGGGTTACGCGGCTTCCGAGCGCTCCGGACTCCGCGCCCCCCGGCCCCGCCCCTACGCGCCCACCAGCCACTCGCTCACCAGCCACTCGCCGACCGGCTACTCGCCCACCAGCCACTCGCCGACCGGCTACTCGCTCACCGGCTGCGCGCCCACCAGCCACTCGCCCACGGGCCACTCGCCCACCGGCTACTCGCCGACCGGCTCCAGGAACCCCTGCTCCACCAGGAGCCGGATCTGCGCGGGCGTGCGGTCCCGCAGCAGCACGGGGTCCTCGCCCATGAGCTGGGCGATGGCGTCCAGGATGCGGCCCGCGCTGAGCGTGCCGTCACACACGCCCGCGAAGCCCGCGCCCACCGTGTCCACCTGCGTGGCCCGCCGCATCCCGCGGTGCTGGCGCAGCACCACGTGCTCCGGGTCCTCAGCCCCGGGGAGGCCGACCTGCTCCTGCACCACCTCACCGGCGAGCTTGAAGTGCGCGGCGAGCAGCGCGGCGTCGTCGTGCCCGCGCAGATAGTCCTGGCGGGCGAAGTGGGCCCGTACCGTGGCGCCGAGGGGCTGCTCGACCGGGTGCGGCCACTCCTCGATGGTCACGGACGGCTCGGCGGCCCCGGACTTGCGCAGGGTGATCCACCCGAAGCCGACACCGCGGGTCTTGCGGGCCTCGAACTCGTCGAGCCACGCGTCGTACCGCGCCGCGTACTCCGCCGGGTCGGTGCGGTGGTCACCGGCGTCGCGCAGCCACAGCTCCGCGTACTGCGTGACGTCCTGAACCTCGCGCTGCACGATCCACGCGTCACAGCCCCGCGGCACCCAGGAGCGGACCCGCTCCGTCCACTCCTCGCCCTCCACGTGCTGCCAGTTGGCGAGGAACTGCGCGTACCCCCCTTCGTTCAGCCTGTCCCCCGCCTGCTGAACGATCGACCGGCACAGATCGTCCCCGCCCATGCCGCCGTCCCGGTAAGTGAGCCGGGCGCCGGGCGAGATGACGAACGGCGGGTTGGACACGATCAGGTCGTACGTCTCACCCTCCACCGGCTCGTACAGCGACCCCTCGCGCAGGTCGGCCTCCGGCGCTCCGGAGAGGGCGAGGGTCAGGCGCGCGCAGTGCAGGGCACGCGGGTTGAGGTCGGTGGCGGTGACCCGGGTGGCGTGCTGCGCCGCGTGCAGCGCCTGGATTCCGGAGCCGGTGCCGACGTCCAGGGCGCTGCGCACGGGCGTCCGCACGGTGATCCCGGCGAGCGTCGTGGACGCGCCGCCGACGCCGAGCACCACGCCTTCCTCGCGGCTGCCGATGCCCCCGGCACCACCGACGGCGCACCCCAGGTCGGAGACGATGAACCAGTCCTCCCCGTCGGGCCCGCCGTACGGCCGCACGTCGACGGTCGCCCTGAGCTGCCCGTCGCCCTCCTCGGTGAGCCACCCCGCCTCCAGGAGGGACCGCACGGGCAGCACCCGCTCCACGCGTGCGCGCGGCACGGGGCGCTGGAGCAGGAAGAGGCGGACGAGCGCTTCCAGGTCGCCGTCGCCCCGGGTGGCGCGCAGCGCGGGCACGGTCTCGCTGCGGGCGAGCGCCGCGTAGGCGGGTGCCCCGAGCAGTTCGAGCAGCCCGTCGGCGGTGAAGTCGGCCCCCAGGAGGGCCTCCCGCAGGCGCGCGGAGACTTCGGAACGATCAGACAAAGGCAGGCCATGACTCACCGGACCATTGTGACCCGGCCCGCCGCGCCCGGCCGTACGGCGACCCCTACCTGCCTCGGCGAAAGGGTGCGGCTTTGGCGAGGGGGTGGCCCTTTGGGGAAGAGGTAGCCCTTTGGCGAAGGGGTGCCGCTTTGGTGAGAGGGGCACCCCTTGGTGAGAGGGGCACCCCCTGGCGAGAGGGGCACCCCCTGGCGAGGAGGGCGCCCGGTAGTGACAGGGTCACACCGTAGCGACGGGGGCACACCGTAGTGACGGGCGCCTTCCCGGGCGACGACGGCACTCCTCAGTGACGGGCGCTTCCCCTGGCCACGACGGCTCCCCTCAGCGACGGGCTCTATCCCTAGCGACGGGCGTTCCCCTCGGTGACAGGCGCGTCCCCCGGCAGCGGGCGTTCCCCTCAGTGACGGGCACTTCCCCTAGCACCAAGGGCACCCCTCAGTGATAGGGCCTATCCCTGGCAACGAGCGCTTCCCCCAGTGACAGGCACTTCCCCCAGCAATAGACGCACCCTCCAGTGACAGGCACTCCCCCCAGCAGCGAGCGCTCCCCCTAGCAAGAGGGACACACCGTAGTGAAGGCCCCACTCCCCAGCCACAGCCGCACTCCGTAGCGACGGCCCCACTCCCCAGCCACAGCCGCACCCCCAACCACAGCCACAGCCACAGCCCCAACCACAGCCCCACCCCCTACCCACGAACCGCACCCCATACCGACAAGCACCCCCTCAGCAAAGGACGCACCCCTAAGCAAGACGGACATCCCCAAGCAAGAGGGACACCCCCAAGCAAGAAGCTCCCCCTACGCAAAGGGGCGCCCCCAGCCCAGGGCACGCCCCCAGCGAAAAGGACCGCCCCCAGCCCGCGGCCCGCCCGGCGAAGAGGGCCCCCACCGAAGCAAGGCCCAGGGGCCAGAGGAGGGCCCCAGAACCGTCAAGACGCCGAAGGCGAGCCCCCCGTGGACTTGCAGCTGTCCTGCTCCCGCATCGCCTTGCCGACGTCCCCGGCCTCAAGCCGCTTCTGCGCCGCGTTCTCGCTCTTGCTGAGCTTCCCCAGCTCCTCCGCGACCTTCGCGAGGTCGTCCGCGAAGGCGGCCTGGTCCTTGGTGTCGAGCTTGTCGGTCTGCGTCTTGAGGTCCGCGTACGACTTGGAGAGGCCGTCGAGTTCCTTGGTCGCGTCGGTCAGCTTCTTCTCGCCGTCGTCGACCGGCGGCGCGCCCGCCTTCTTCAGGGCGGCGCTGCGCTCGTTGTAGGCGTCGGAGATGTCCTGGAACGCCTGGGAGTCGGTCTTCTTCACTTCCTCCGGCGAGCTGTTGTCCGCGGTCTGCTTCTTGATGGCGGCGTTGGCGTCCGCGATCTTCTTCGACTGCGCCTGCACGGCGGTGTCGCAGACCTTCTTGGCCCAGTCGTCGAGCTTCTTGTCGCCGTCGTCGTCACTGCTGCATCCCGACAGCGCCAGTACCAGTACCGCACCGCCGGACAGTGCGGCCGCGAGCTTCTTGTTCACCGGATTGGTCCCTTCCATGGCTCTCGGCCCCGGAACTTACACGCCACGCGGATGGCGACCGCATGCCAGGGGCCCGGTACCACCCCTATTGCAGCCATTTGCACCAAGGCGCGCGAGGCGAGAGAAGGCTCACGGGCGGACGCCACCCCTCACGGCACCCCTCCCGGACCCTCCACGCCCCTCCCGGCGCCCTGCGCGACCCCGCTCAAGGCCTCGCTCCAAGCCTCGCTCCAGGCCTCGCTCCAGGCCTCGCTCCAGGCCTCGCTCAAGGGTCCCGCCCAGAACCCCACGCAAGGCCCGGCCCGCGGCCCGGCCCCCGTACGCGCCACAGGCGGACGGCACGTCAATCCGCGCCGCCCGCCCGCGTGTTGGACCGAAGGACCGAGCTACGAAACCACCGCCGGGTCGGCCGACTTGACCGCCGTCCCCGGGTTGTCCTCGTCGCCCACGGCGATCCCGCGCCGCTTGGACACGTACACCGCGCCGACGATGACCGCGATGGACAGCGCGGCGATCAGGACGCGCATCGCGACGCTCTTGTCCTCGCCGTAGGAGAACTTGATGACCGCGGGCGCGATGAGCAGCGCCACCAGGTTCATCACCTTCAGGAGCGGGTTGATGGCCGGGCCCGCGGTGTCCTTGAACGGGTCGCCGACCGTGTCGCCGATGACGGTCGCGGCGTGGGCCTCGCTGCCCTTGCCGCCGTGGTGGCCGTCCTCGACGAGCTTCTTCGCGTTGTCCCACGCGCCACCGGAGTTGGCGAGGAACACCGCCATCAGCGTGCCGGTGCCGATGGCGCCCGCGAGGAACGCGCCGAGCGCGCCGACGCCGAAGGTGAAGCCCACCGCGATGGGCGTGAGCACGGCGATCAGACCGGGCGTGGCCAGCTCGCGCAGCGCGTCCTTGGTGCAGATGTCGACGACGCGCCCGTACTCCGGCTTCTCCGTGTAGTCCATGATCCCGGGGCGCTCGCGGAACTGCCGCCGCACCTCGTAGACCACGGCCCCCGCGGACCGCGACACCGCGTTGATCGCGAGCCCCGAGAAGAGGAAGACGACCGCGGCGCCCAGGACCAGGCCGACCAGGTTGTTGGGCTGGGAGATGTCCATGACCAGGTTCATGGGCGCGCCGTCGCCGAGCTTCTGCCCGACGTCCTTGGCGGCCTCCGCGATCGCGTCCCGGTACGAGCCGAAGAGCGCGGACGCGGCGAGGACGGCCGTGGCGATGGCGATGCCCTTGGTGATGGCCTTGGTGGTGTTGCCGACGGCGTCCAGGTCGGTGAGGACCTGTGCGCCCGCGCCCTCGACGTCGCCGGACATCTCGGCGATGCCCTGCGCGTTGTCGGACACCGGACCGAACGTGTCCATGGCGACGATGACTCCGACGGTGGTGAGCAGTCCGGTTCCGGCGAGCGCCACCGCGAACAGCGCCAGCATGATCGAGGCACCGCCGAGCAGGAACGCCCCGTACACGCCGAGACCGATCAACAGGGCGGTGTAGACGGCCGATTCGAGGCCCACGGAGATGCCCGCGAGCACCACCGTCGCGGGTCCCGTCAGGGACGTCTTGCCGATGTCCCGGACCGGGCGCCTGGTGGTCTCGGTGAAGTAGCCGGTGAGCTGCTGGATCAGCGCGGCCAGGACGATGCCGATGGCCACCGCCACCAGGGCGAGCAGCCGCGGGTCGCCGGACTTGGCGAGGATCTCCTGGTCGGTGACGCCGTCCAAGTCCGCGTACGAGGACGGAAGGTAGACGAACACGGCCGTGGCCACGAGCGCGAGCGAGATCACCGCGGAGATGAAGAAGCCGCGGTTGATAGCGGTCATGCCGCTGCGGTCGGAGCGCCGGGGCGCCACCGCGAAGATCCCGATCATGGCGGTGAGTACGCCGATGGCGGGGACGATCAGCGGGAAGGCGAGCCCGGCGTCGCCGAAGGCGGCCTTGCCGAGGATCAGCGCGGCGACCAGCGTGACGGCGTACGACTCGAAGAGGTCGGCGGCCATTCCGGCGCAGTCGCCGACGTTGTCGCCCACGTTGTCGGCGATGGTCGCGGCATTGCGCGGATCGTCCTCCGGAATGCCCTGTTCGACCTTGCCGACCAGGTCGGCGCCGACGTCGGCGGCCTTGGTGAAGATGCCGCCTCCGACACGCATGAACATCGCGATCAGCGCGGCCCCGAGGCCGAAGCCCTCCAGGACCTTCGGCGCGTCGGCCGCGTACACGAGCACGACGCACGCCGCGCCAAGGAGACCGAGGCCCACCGTGAACATGCCGACGACGCCGCCCGTACGGAAAGCGATCTTCATGGCTTTGTGCGAGACGGCGGTGAGATCCTTTTCCGGCTCTCCTTCCGCGGGCGTCGCTTCGCGGGCCGCGGCGGCCACGCGGACATTGCTGCGCACGGCGAGCCACATACCGATATAGCCGGTGGCCGCCGAGAACGCCGCGCCGATCAGGAAGAACACCGAGCGGCCGATGCGCTGATTCCAGTCGTCCGCGGGCAGCAGCATGAGCAGGAAGAACACCACGACCGCGAATACGCCGAGGGTCCGCAACTGCCGCCACAGATAGGCATTCGCGCCTTCCTGGACCGCCGCCGCGATCTTCTTCATGCTGTCGGTGCCCTCGCCCGCCGCGAGTACCTGTCGTACCAGCACCCACGCGACGGCCAGGGCCGCGACCGCGACGGCCGCGATGACCATCACGATGAGCCGGTTGTCGTCGGTCAGTGACGCTTCCGCGAGGATTGAGGGGTGGTCAAGCTGATGAGGGGTAGAAAGCCCCGCCATTCGTCCTCCTTGACGCTTGGGCTGAGCTCAAGATGTGGACGGATTGTAGGGAGCCGGACCTGATCAAAACAGAGCGCCGCAAACGGAATTGGCGTGCAAGTGCGGGCCCGCAAATGATCGCGTTCCCGGATTGGCCCCGAAAGCGGTAATGCCCCAAAAGCATTGACGTCGGCGTTGACGCTGATCGCACTAAAGGAATTTGCAGCTCATGCGTGTACTGGCGGCACACGGGGCGCAGGAAAATCAGGACCGTCCGGCGTTCGCCGACGATCGCGCGGGGCGATCACGCGCGGGGCGATCAAAGGCGGCTGGATTTCCGGTGGCCGACTCGCTCAGGTCCCCGGGCTTCGCTCAGGTCCCCGGGCTCCCGCTCAGGCCCCCGGGCTCCCGCTCAGGTCCCCGGGCTGAAGACGTGCACGACGAGCCCCTGCTCGCCCGGCCCCGCCGGGACGTGCAGCGTCTCGTAGTCGAGGGTGAGCACCCCGCGCACGGGGTGCCGCAGCCGTTTGCGTCCGGCGGCGCACATCACGACTTCGCCGGTGTCCCAGATCTGCCGGAACTCCTCGCTCCGTGCGGACAGTTCACCGATCAGCGCGGCGAGTTCCGCGTCGTCGGGGTAGCGCCCGGCGGCGACCCGCAGCTGTCCCACGGCCTCGGCGGCCCGGTCCCGCCAGTCCAGGAAGACGTTCCGGGCGGCGGGGTCGAGGAAGAGGTACCGCGCCTGGTTCCGGTCGCGCCGCCCGGGCTCGTCCAGGCCGCCGATCAGCTCCGCGCCCGGCGGGTTGCAGGCCACCACGTCGAGCCGGTGGTCGGTGACGAAGGCGGGGAAGCCGTCGAGGGAGTCGAGCAGCCGCCGCAGCAGGGGGCTGACCCGGGCCTCGGGCGCGGGGTCGCGGCGGCCCGAGGCCAGCGTGGCCAGGTGCCGCCGCTCCGCCGTGTCGAGCCCGAGCGCCCCGGCGAGCGCGTCCAGGACCTCGGGGGACGGCTGGGTGGCCCGCCCTTGTTCGAGGCGCACGTAGTAGTCCACGCTGATCCCGGCGAGCTGGGCCAGCTCCTCGCGGCGCAGCCCCCGCACCCGGCGCCGTCGGCCCCCGGCGATCCCGACGTGCTCGGGCGCGACCCGCCCCCGCCGGGCCCGCAGGAACCGGCCGAGCGCCCGCCGCGGCTCCCCGACCTCGCCGCCCTCTCCACCACCGCTCGCCCCGTTCACGCGTTCCAGTATGAGGGGGACTCCCCGTACCAGGATCGGCGTTCCTCAGGTCACAGGGGGTACTGGCTGCCCGCTCGCCCCCGGGAGAGCGTGGCCCCATGACAGCAGCGACCCCGTCCCCCAAGAAGATCCTCATCGTCAGCGCCCACCCCGACCCCCGCTCCCTGAACGCCTCCCTGACCACCTTCGCGGCCGACCACCTGCGCGCGGCCGGACACGAGGTACGGGTGTCCGATCTGTACGCGATGAAGTGGAAGGCGACGGTCGACGCGGACGACTTCCCCGACCACCCCGCGGACCGGCGGCTGCACGTGATGGCCGCCTCCGAGGAGGCCACCCTGGCCGGGCGCCTGTCGGCGGACGTGGCGGCCGAGCAGGAGAAGGTCCTGTGGTCGGACGCGCTGATCCTCCAGTTCCCGCTGTGGTGGTTCTCGGTGCCCGCGATCCTGAAGGGCTGGATCGACCGGGTCTTCACCGCCGGTTTCGCCTACGGCCCGACGGTCGCCCCGCCCTACAGCGAGGGCCCTCTGGCGGGCCGCCGCGCCCTGGTGTCAGTGACGTACGGCGCCCGGGAGACGGCCTTCTCCGACCGGGGCATCCACGGCCACCTCCCTGACGTGCTGCACCCTCTTCAGCACGGCCTGTTCTGGTTCACGGGCATGGCCCCACTGGCCCCCTTCGCGATCCCCCACGCCAACGCCCTCCCCCAGGACCACTACGCCACGGCCCGCGAGCAGTACGCCCACCGCCTCGACACCCTCTTCACCGCACCCCCCATCCCCTACCGCACCCTGACAGGCGGCGACTACGACCACGCCATGCGCCTACTCCCCCACACAGAACCCCCAGGCACGACGGGCCTGTCCCTCCATAGGAGGTAACCCACCCAGCACCGAACGGCAGGGGGCGAGCACAAGAATCCAGCCCGCCCGGCGTTTGAGGGCGAGGCGCGAGGCGCCGATACGGGGTCCGGGGCGGAGCCCCGGGAAAGGGCGGGCGGGTGGGACAAAACACCCCCGGCGAAGCCAAACCCCAGCCCCCGGGAGGGGGCACCGAACTCACCGCTCAGGCACAGCGCCCAGCGAAACCGTGGGCCAGCTCATCCGAATGAGCCCCCCGTCTCACTGGCCGTGACCTCCACGTCGTCCACGAGCCCACTGATGACGGCGAGACCCATCTCGTCCTCGCCCTCGGCCTCCGGGTCATCGCCGCGGCCCGGCCGCGCGCCGTTCACCCCGCCGGGCACCGAGCGGGGCGCCTCGTCGCCGACCTCGATGGAGAACTGCTTCTCCTCCTCGATCAGCGCGACCCGCACCGGGGACGGCACACCGGCCGCCTGGTGCAGCCCGACGGCGCGGGTGCAGGCCTCACCGACCGCGAGCCTGACCTCGTCGAGGACGGCCTCGTCCACTCCGGCCCGCCGTGCCACCGCGGCCGCCACCAGGCGGGCGGTCCTGACGTGCTCGGGCAGCGCGCTGAAGCGGAGCTCAACGGTGGCCATGCATCCCCCTCGGACATACACGCGTGCTACCGGGGGGCCGGACCGTCGGCCCGGCCCCCCGCCGTACTGCCACTCCGGGACTCGTGCCCGGACCCGGGACCAGGCCCGGGAGGTCCGGCCTCACGGCCGGATTCCAGCTCAGTCGGTGGCCGAAACCGCCTCGTCGACCGACGTGTGGATCGGGAAGACCTTGGTCAGGCCGGTGATACGGAAGATCTTGAGAATGCGCTCCTGGTTGCACACCAGGCGCAGCGAGCCCTCGTGGGCCCGCACCCGCTTCAAGCCACCGACCAGCACGCCGAGTCCGGTGGAGTCGAGGAAGTCCACCCGCTCCATGTCGACGACCAGGTGGAAACTGCCGTCGTTCACCAACTCGACCAACTGCTCGCGCAGCTTGGGCGCGGTATAAACATCGATTTCGCCACCGACCTCGACGACCGTACGATCGCCGACGGTACGGGTCGACAGAGACAGGTCCACGGATCCTCCAGCACCTTGCTATCGAGCGGTCGCCCCTCGGGACACATCGGCCCACGCCCCCAGGACGGATCGCCAGCCGCGATGGCATTCAATCACTTACCGGCAGGCGTGCACGACGCCTTCGGACCATTGTCCATCCCGCCAGTGACACACTCGATGCCGATGGCCAAGATTTCCCCTTCCGGAGGACCCTCGGCGGGCACCCCGGCCCGCGTCGCCCCGCGGACGGTCCTGGACCGGCTGACCTCGGGGCCGAGCCGGGCTGCGCGCGTCACTCATACGGAGCACCTGCCCCCGCGCGAGCCCCGGTATGCCGTCTGGCCCGATCGCATCCGCTCCGAGGTGATCGCCGCCGTGCGGTCGGCCGGAATCGAGCACCCCTGGGCCCACCAGGCACGCGCCGCCGAACACGCGGTGGACGGCGATTCCGTCGTCGTCGCCACCGGCACCGCATCCGGCAAGTCCTTGGCGTATCTCACACCCGTGCTCTCCGCGCTCCTCGACGGCTCCGAGGCTCCGAACGGCCGCGGCGCCACCGCCCTGTACCTGGCCCCCACCAAGGCCCTCGCCACCGACCAGCGCCGCGCCGTGCGGGCCCTCGCGAAGCCGCTCGGCACCGCCGTGCGGCCCGCCGTGTACGACGGCGACACGCCCGTCGAGGAACGCGAGTGGGTGCGCCAGTACGCCAACTACGTCCTGACCAACCCGGACATGCTGCACCGGGGATGCTTCCTCCCACCCCCGCTGGTCCTCCTTCCTGCGCGCCCTGCGCTACGTCGTCATCGACGAGTGCCACACCTACCGCGGCGTCTTCGGCTCCCACGTCGCCCAAGTCCTGCGCCGCCTGCGGCGCTTGTGCGCCCGCTACGGCTCCGATCCCGTCTTCCTCCTCGCCTCCGCCACGGCCGCCGACCCGGCCGTCGCCGCCGAGCGCCTCACCGGGCTGCCCGTCGTCGAGGTCGCCGACGACGCCTCTCCCCGCGGTGAGGTCGTCTTCGCCCTCTGGGAGCCGCCGCTCACCGAACTCCACGGCGAGAAAGGCGCCCCGGTCCGCCGCACCGCCACCGCCGAGACGGCCGACCTGCTCACCGACCTGACCGTCCAGGGCGTCCGCTCCGTCGCCTTCGTGCGCTCCCGGCGCGGCGCCGAGCTGATCTCCGTGATCGCCCAGGAGCGCCTCGCGGAGGTCGACCGCTCCCTCGCCCGCCGCGTCGCCGCCTACCGCGGCGGCTACCTCCCGGAGGAGCGCCGCGCCCTGGAGCAGGCCCTGCACTCCGGTGAACTCCTCGGCCTCGCCGCCACCACCGCCCTCGAACTCGGCGTGGACGTCTCCGGCTTGGACGCCGTCCTCATCGCCGGATATCCGGGCACCCGCGCCTCCCTGTGGCAGCAGGCGGGCCGCGCCGGGCGCTCCGGGCAGGGCGCGCTCGCGGTGCTCGTGGCCCGCGACGACCCGCTGGACACGTATCTCGTCCACCACCCCGAGGCGTTGTTCCAGCAGCCCGTCGAGTCGACCGTCCTCGACCCCGACAACCCGTACGTCCTCGCGCCCCACCTGTGCGCCGCCGCCGCGGAACTCCCCCTCACCGACGCCGACTTCCCGCTCTTCGGCCCCGCCACCGAGGAGCTGCTGCCGCAGCTGGAGGCCGCGAAGCTGCTGCGCCGCCGCACGAAGGCCTGGCACTGGACCCGCCGCGAGCGCGCCGCCGACCTCGCGGACATCCGCGGCGAGGGCGGCAGACCCGTCCAGGTCGTCGAGGAGGCCACCGGCCGCCTGCTCGGCACCGTCGACGCCTCGGCCGCCCACACCACCGTCCACGAAGGCGCGGTCCACCTCCACCAGGGCCGTACGTATCTCGTGCGGCGCCTGGACCTGGAGGACTCCGTCGCGCTCGTCGAGGAGGCCGCCCCGCCCTACTCGACGACCGCCCGCGACACCACCGCCATCGCCGTCCTCGACACCGACACCGAGATCCCGTGGGGCCCCGGCCGCCTCTGCTACGGCTCCGTCGAGGTCACCAACCAGGTCGTCTCCTTCCTGCGCCGCAAGCTCATCACCGGCGAGGTCCTCGGTGAGACCAAGCTCGACCTGCCGCCCCGCACCCTGCGCACCCGCGCCGTGTGGTGGACGGTCACCGAGGACCAGCTCGACGCCGCCCGCGTCAACCCGGAGATCCTCGGCGGCGCCCTGCACGCCGCCGAGCACGCGTCCATCGGCATGCTGCCGCTGTTCGCCACGTGCGACCGCTGGGACATCGGCGGCGTCTCCGTGCCCCTGCACCCGGACACCCTGCTGCCCACGGTCTTCGTCTACGACGGCCACCCGGGCGGCGCCGGGTTCGCCGAGCGCGCCTTCCACACCGCCCGCGAGTGGCTCACCGCCACCCGCGAGGCCATCGCCTCCTGCGAGTGCGACGCGGGCTGCCCCTCCTGCATCCAGTCCCCCAAGTGCGGCAACGGCAACGAACCCCTGCACAAGCGCGGCGCGGTCCGCCTGCTCACCACCCTCCTGAAGGACGCGCCCCCGCCCGCCGGGGACGGGGACACGGGCACCTCCGACACCCCGGGCTCTGTCGGCACCATGGGCGCCGCTGATTCCTCTGGCTCCGGGGGAGGCACCGCTGCTGCGGGCGGCACCGGCCCCGTCGGCGACATGGGCTCCGACGCCACCACCGGCCCGCACGCCACCACCGGCCCGCACGCCGATACCGGAACCGGCTCCCACGCGGGCTGACGGCACTCGCGGCAGGGCGCCCCGGACGCCAGGCACGGCTGCACTCCCGGCATCGTGCACGGCAGCCCCAGCGCCGGACGCGCCGCCACCGGCACCGGACGCGGCGCTCCCCGCCCCGGACGCGTCCCCTCCGGCATCGGACGCCTCACCCCCGGCGCCAGAGGCAGCCCCGCCGCCCCCGGCCCCGAAGCCCCCGCCATCAGCCCCGAGGCCCCCAGCACCGGCCCCCGCAGGCCCCGCCCGTGCCCTCACCTCCGCCGTGAACGGCCCGAAGTCCGCCGCCGCCGTCACGTCCGAGATCGCGCCCCGCACCTCGCACCGCACGATCCGCGTGCCCTGCGCACGCGCCACCCGCCCGGCCCGCGCGCAGGCCCCCGCGCCGCCGTCCGACCAGTGGTCCGCCGCGGCGAGCGCCGCCAGGTCGGCCGCACCGCCCGCCTGGTGGCGCGCCACCATCGCCTGGCCCATGGCGAGGACGGCACCGGTGATCGCGCAGAGCGCGGCCATGACGACCACGGCCCACACGGTGGCGGCCCCCCGGTCCCCGCCCCCACCGGCACCCCCACCGGCACCACCGCGCCCATCGCCCACCCGGCAGCGAGCCCTCGGCCCGCCCCGCCGCGCGCACGCGCCCCCGCTCACGGCCCCACCCCCACCGTCTCCTCCGCCAGGGCCACGGCCTCCGCGCGCAGCCGCAGGCCGAGCCCCAGCGCCTCCGGCCCGGGCGCCGGTGCGACCACCTCGACCCGCACCAGGTCGCCGTCCCTGCTGACGGCCACCCGCGCCCCGCGCGGCGCCGCCTGCCTGGCCGCCGCCACAGCCGTGCCCGGCGGGTCCTGCCGGGCCATCGCGCGGGCCCCGGCCCGGGCCGCGTCCACGCACTGGATCTGCGCGGACGCGGCCAGCAGGGCCCACACGAGCGCCATCGTGAACAGCACCAGCGTCGGCAGCACCACGGCGGCCTCCGCCGTCACGAACCCCGCATCGCGCCGATCACCGGCCCCGTCCGGGGCGGCCCGCGCAGGGCCGCCCCTTCCGGAGTCCGCCGCGCCACCCGCATGGCGCTCAGAGCGGTCAGAACTGGACATGGAGCGCCCTCTCCACGAGCGCCTGGAGCTCCGACCTGACCGGGCCGCTCGTCACCACCTTGTAGAGCACCCCGGCGAACCCCACCGCTGCCACCAGCCCCATCGCGTACTCCGACGTGGCCATGCCCGCGTCCCTGGCGTTCTTGGCGCTCCGGCGCAGTCGTCGCGCTGCCATCCGCGCCCACTTCCGTCCCCACATGCTGTCCCCCAAAAGTTGTCCGATTTCCATCGCTTGCTTCTTCACCTGCCGAGAGCCCTCCCGCCTGGGGAGAGACCCCCACCCGCCGCGAGACCTCCCAGCCGCCGCGAGACCTCCCGGCCGCCGCGAGGTCTCCCGCCTGCCGTGAGACCCCCACCTGCCGCGAGACCCCCACCTGCCGGGAGACCTCCCGGCAGTCCCGTGCCGTCGCGCCAGCCCCGCCAGCTGCCTGATTCGCTCAGCCGACCGGCGCCTCAGCCGCCGCCGGTCAGTTCGCCCGCGAGTCCGATGACCACCGGCACCACGCCGACCACGATGAACGCGGGCAGGAAGCACAGCCCGACCGGCGCCGTCATCGACACCGCCGCCTTCCGTGCCCGGGCCGTCGCCTGGCGGCTCCGCTCGGCCCGGCAGTCCGCGGCGAGCCGGGCCACCGGTCCTGCGGCGGGCGCCCCCGACTCCCCGGCCCGCTCCAACTGGCGGGCCAGCGCACCGGCGTGCGGCATCTCGGCGAGTTGCCGCCAGGCGGCGGCCGGTTCGCTGCCGAGCCGCATCTGCGCCGCTCCCCACGCCAGCCGCTCCCCCACCGGGCCGCGCAGCGACTCGCCGACGGCCCGCGCCGCCGCGACCGGGCCCGCGCCCGCTGCCACGCAGGCGGCCAGCAGGTCGGCCGCCAGGGGCAGTTGCCGGGCCGCCTCCCCCTCGTCGTACGCGCCCTTGGGCCGCACCTCGCGCCGTATCCGCCCCACGAGGCACCCGGCGCCCACCCCGGCCACGAGCCCCGCGACCCCGCCGATCAGCGCCCACCCGGCGCCGACCGCCCCGGCCACCGCCATCCCGCGGCGCAGCGTGTCCCGGCGCCCGGACGAGCCGCCGCCCCACCATCCGCGCCACCTGGGCCCGGGGCCGCTCTCACCCCGTGGCGGCCCGCCGTCCAGCGTGAGCGACACCCGCGCTCTGGCCGCTCGTTCACACCGGACGGCCAGCGCCGTCATGACCATCCACACCCCGAGCACGGCCACCCACACCGCCACCCCCAGGCTGTGGATAACTTCCGCCTCGCTCATCGCTCCTCCGCCCGCCGCATGATCGACACCGCCCACCACGCGCCCGCCGCCTCAAGCAGCGCCCCCACCAGCAGGCAGCCAAGCCCCGGCCCCGTGTGCAGCAGCACCCGCAGCGGCCGGGCTCCGAGCGCGGTGCCCATCAGCAGGCCCAGGGCGGGCAGCCCGGCGAGCATCAGGGCCGTCGAGCGGGCGCCCGCCAACTGCGCCCTCAGGTCCGACCGCTGGTCCCGCTCGGCCCGCAGGGCGCCCTCCAGCCGCTCAAGTCCCGTCGCGAGGCCCGCGCCCCGGTCGACCGCGACCCGCCAGCAGGCGGCGAGCCCGAGCAGCCCCTCGGCACCCGGCTCCCGCGCTGCCTCGCGCAGCGCGCCGGGCACGTCCCCGCCGAACCGCGCCGCCGCGAGGATCCCGTCCCGCGCCCCGCCGAGCCCGCTGTCGACGGCCGCACCGGCACCCCCAGCCTCCGAAGCTGCCTCCGGGGCCGCCTCCAGGGCGATCCGCAGCGCGTCCCCCGGCTGCCGCCCCGCACGGACCTCACCCGCCAGCGCGCCGCACAGGGCGATCACCGCGTCCGCCCGCCGCTCCCGCTCCCGGCGGGCGTCCCGGGCCCTGCGCAGCCGCCCCGCGAGAGGCACGCCGACCACGCCCGCGACGAGCGGCAGCACGGACTCCCCGAAGAGCGCCACCACCAACCCGCCCACCAGGACCCACAGTTCGGGCCTCGCGCGACCGCGCGCCCACGCGACCGCCCGCCGCGCCACCGGCTCCCGCGCCACGCCCCGGCCCGGGGCGAGCACCGACCGCGCCCGCCGCAGCGCCCGGCCCTGCGCCCGGCCGCCGAGCAGCCACACCGAGCCGCCCACGCACAGCGCCGTACTCCACACCGCCACCACGCTCATCGCCCCGCACCCCGGCTCTCCAGCAGGGCCTCAAGGCGGGGCCAACCGCGCTCCTGAGCGAACCCCTCGGCGCCCCACCGCAGCGCGGGCACCGTCGCCACCAGCCCTGAGGGGGCGCGCTCCAGGACGTGCACCTCGGCGATCCGGCGGCGGCCGGTCCGGTCCCGGACGAGATGGATCACCACCGACAGGGCGGCCGCGAGCTGGCTGTGCAGGGCCGTCCGGTCGAGCCCGGCGGCCGTGCCCAGGGCCTCCAGGCGGGCCGGGACGTCCGCCGCGGCGTTCGCGTGGACCGTGCCGCAGCCGCCCTCATGGCCCGTGTTCAGCGCGGCCAGCAGGTGGACCACCTCGGCGCCCCTGACCTCGCCCACGACGAGCCGGTCGGGCCGCATCCGCAGGGCCTGGCGCACCAGGTCGTCAAGGCCGACCAGACCCGCGCCCTCCTGGTTCGCCGGGCGGGCCTCGAGGCGCACCACGTGCGGATGGTCGGGGCGCAGCTCGGCGGAGTCCTCGGCGAGCACGATCCGCTCTGCGGAGCCCACCAGGCCGAGCAGGGTGCTCAGGAGGGTGGTCTTGCCGCTGCCCGTGCCGCCGCTGATGAGATACGACAGGCGGGCGTCGAGCAGCGCGCGCAGCATCCGCTCCCCGCCGGGCGGCACCGTGCCCGCGGCCACCAGCTCCGCGAGCGTGAAGGCCCGGGGCCGGACGACCCGCAGCGACAGATACGCCGAGCCGACGGCGACCGGCGGCAGGACGGCGTGCAGCCGGGTGCCGTCCGGCAGGCGGGCGTCCGCCCAGGGCCGCGCGTCGTCCAGGCGGCGTCCGGCGACGGCCGCGAGCCGCTGGGCGAGCTTCCGCACCGCCGCCGCGTCCCGGAAGGTCACGTCCGTCAGCTCCAGGCCGCCGCCGCGGTCGACCCACACGCGGTCCGGCGCGGACACCAGCACGTCCGTCACCGTCGGGTCGGCGAGCAGCGGCTCCAGCGGGCCCGCGCCCACCATCTCCGACCGCAGCTGCTCGGCCGCGCCCAGGACCTCCGCGTCGCCCAGGACACGGGCCTGTGCGCGCAGGGCCTCGGCGACGCGGGCCGGGGTCGGGTCGGTGCCGTTCGCGGCGAGCCACTGGCGGACGTCGTCCAGCAACCGCGCGCCCACGACCGCGCTCATACGCGCCCTCCCACGGAGTCGTCGGCCGGAAGCCGCTCCCAGAAGGCGGCGCAGAACCGGGCGAGCGGGCCGCGGGCCGTGCCGCCCGGCGGACGGGCCCGGGTCTGGGCCGCCGTCAGGCCGTGCTCCCAGGGCAGCTCGCCGATCAGCGGGAGGCCGAGGAGGCGGGCGATCTCGTCCGCGTCGAGCCCGTCGGCGCCGCCGGGCGGCCGCGCTCCGGCCCGACCGGCCGCGACGACGACCCGCAGGTCCCGCAGGACCATGCCCGCGGCGGAGGCCACGCGCCGCGCCCCGGCGACGGCCCGCAGCTCCTTCGGCACCACCAGGACGCCCAGGTCCACCTGCGCGAGGGCCTCCGCCGCCGCCTCGTCCACGCGGCGCGGCAGGTCCACGACCACCACGCCGCCGCGCCTGCGGGCCGCGGCGAGGACGGCGCGCATGGCCTGCGGCGCGACCGCGACCGTGTCGCCCCGGTCCCAGCTCAGCACCCGCAGGTCGTGCAGCTCGGGCAGCGACTCCTCCAGGGCGCCGCTGCCGACCCTGCCGCGCGACTGCGCGAAGGCGGGCCAGCGCAGCCCCTCGGCGCGCTCGCCGCCGAGCAGCACGTCCAGGCCGCCGCCCAGCGGGTCGGCGTCGACCAGCAGGGTGCGCCGCCGGTCGCGCGCCGCCGTGACGGCGAGGGCGCAGGCCAGTGTGGAAGCGCCCGCGCCGCCCCGGCCGCCGATGACGCCGACGGTCAGCGCGGGCTTTCCCACGCTCTCGACGACGTCGGCGATGCGGTCCACGAGCCACTGCTCGCCGTCCGGCAGGACGAGGACGTCCTCCGCGCCGATCTCCACCGCGCGCCGCCATACGTCGGGATCGTCCTGATCCCGCCCAACCAGGACGACGCCCCGGCGCCGCGCCGCCCCGCGCACCCGGCCCACCGCGTCGTCCCCGACCAGGACGAGCGGCGGCGCCTCCCAGCCGCCCCGGCGCTCGGGCACTCCGTGGTGCACCTCGGGCCGCGCGCCCGCCGCGGCGCACAGCCGCAGCAGGTCATCCAGCAGGTCGACGTCCTCCGTGACGATCAGCGGTCCGCCGGTCGGTTCGTCGGGCGGCGGCGCCGACTCGTACGCAATGACTCCGTTCACGATCTCCAGCCCCCTCGCGCTGCAAGTCCGCCGAATGCGCGTCCGTGCGCATCCGGATCCGCGCCCGGGCAGTCCGGCCAGTGGAATCCGGCCATGAACTGCGCGAGCGGAATCAGCGTGCGGCGATCCCGGGAAATCGTGTGGATCTTGGTCAATAACTGTGGAGAAGACGTTGGCTGTGAATAACTCCGTCACCCATACCGGTGACGACCCGAACGACTTCCACAGAGCAGCCCCACGGCTACGCTCAGTGACGAATCTTGAACATGCCACTCCGCCGCCCGCGCGGCCCACGACGGGGCCCGGCGATCGGACGGGGGCTGGAAAGCGGAAGGAAAAACCCACCCGGACATGCGACGACCCCCGCCGGGGGAGAGCGGGGGTCGTCCCCTCGGTCCGACTCGGGGGGAGGAGCCAGACCGGGTTAGCACGGTCGCGAACGATCCGTGACTTCCATGGTGTACCCGAGAGCCTTCTCAGGCAAACCCACGCGCCTCAGCTTACGCCGAATGGTGGGCGCCTATGCTCAACCTCGTGGAAAACCACTCCTTGCCCCGCACGGCTGCCTTCTTTGACCTGGACAAGACGGTCATTGCGAAGTCGAGCACGCTCACCTTCAGCAAGTCGTTCTACCAAGGCGGCCTGATCAACCGCCGGGCGGTACTGCGGACCGCATATGCCCAGTTCGTGTTCCTCGCCGGTGGCGCGGATCACGATCAGATGGAGCGCATGCGCGCGTACCTGTCCGCGCTGTGCCGGGGGTGGAACGTGCAGCAGGTCAAGGAGATCGTCGCCGAGACCCTGCACGACCTGATCGACCCGATCATCTACGACGAGGCCGCCTCCCTCATCGAGGAGCACCACACCGCGGGCCGCGACGTCGTCATCGTCTCCACCTCGGGCGCCGAGGTGGTCGAGCCGATCGGCGAACTCCTGGGCGCGGACCGGGTGGTGGCGACGCGCATGGTGGTCGGCGACGACGGCTGCTTCACCGGAGAGGTGGAGTACTACGCGTACGGGCCGACCAAGGCGGAGGCCATCAAGGAGCTCGCCGCTTCGGAGGGGTACGACCTGGAGCGCTGCTACGCCTACAGCGACTCGGTCACGGACCTGCCGATGCTCGAAGCGGTCGGCCACCCTCACGCCGTGAACCCCGACCGGGCGCTGCGCCGGGAAGCGGTCGCGCGCGAGTGGCCGATTCTGGACTTCCACCGCCCCGTACGGCTCAAGCAGCGGCTGTCCGCGCCCCCGCGCCCCGCGCTCGTCGCGGCGGCCGCGGTGGGGGCGGCGGCCGCCACCGCGGGCCTGGTCTGGTTCGCCAGCCGCCGCCGGACGGCCGCGAGCTGACCTGGGGCGACGCCCCGAGCCGACCGGGAGCGACGGCGGCGCGCCAGCCGAGTGTCGACCCGCCCCCGGGGGCGACCGAAGCGGAGCGTCCGATTCACCCTTGTTTGAACCTAAAAGTAAAGAAGTGCGGCCAGGGCTTCCGCTCTCCGGAGGACAGGAGTACAAAGGAGTCAACGGCCCGCGAGACCAAGGACATCCGAGAGGATTACCTTCAACCGCAGTGATTGGCCCCACGGACCGAAGCATGGACACCGAGCACCCACGCGACGTCGACCCGTCGATTACGGGCCAGCCGCACCAGGTGACGGGCAAAGTTCCCGACCTGATGGGCACATGATTCGAGGACGCTTGGTAACTCGGTGAACGTGCCAGCGGCGGTACGCATGCTCGTACCGCCGCAACCCTGTTCAGGGCGGTTCCCCACCAGGGCGGTTCCCCACCGCAGAGCCAGCCCTCGCCCCTACGGAGACACGGCCGCCTCTCCGAAGACGTCGGCCACGGGCACGCCTACGCGGCCCCCCGCTGAAGCGCCTCGCACACCGCCGTCGACTCCCGGGCCCCCAGCTCGACCGCCCTGCCGCAGTGGGCGATCCACGCCGCCATGCCCTCCGGAGTGCCGGAGGCATAGCCTTCGAGGCCCGCCACGTAGTCCGCGCGGCCCAGCTCGGCGTGGCCCGCCTCAGCCGGGCAGATCGCCTTCGGGTCGAGGCCGCTGCCCACCAGGACGATCCGCTCGGCGGCCCGCGCCACCAGGCCGTTGTACGACCCGAACGGACGCAGCACCGCCAGCTCCCCGTGCACCACGGCCGCCGTCACCAGCGCGGGAGCGGAACTGCCCGCCACGATCAGCCGCGAAAGCCCCTCCAGGCGCCCCGCCACCTCGTCCGCGTCCGGCAGCGGAAGCTCGACCAGCGGCTCGTCGACCCCCTCGCCCGCGAGGCGCGGACGGCCCGCAGCCTCATCGGAGTCGGCCGCCGCCACCAGGTGCAGCCGCGCGAGGACCCGCAGCGGCGACTGCCGCCAGATGCTCAGCAGCTGACCCGCCTCCGCGCTCAGGCGCAGCGCCGCGCCCACCACGCGCGCCTCGGCGTCACCCCCGAAGTCGCTGCGCCTGCGCACCTCTTCGAGCGCCCACTCCGCCCCGGACAGTGCGGCCGACCCGCGCGCGCCGCGCAGCGCGGCCTCCGCGGTGACCTCCGTGCTGCGCCGCCGCATGATCCGGTGCCCGTAGACGCGGTCGACGGCCTTGCGCACGGAGGCCACGGCGTCGACGGCGCCGGGCAGCGCGCCCAAGGGCGCCAGCGGATCTGTCGTACTCATGAGTAAGACCCTACGCACTCCGGGCCCACACCCCACGAAGGAGTGGTCTTCTTCACTCAAGCCCGCATCCGGCGGTGATCTCACCACTACGCTAGATGAACATGAAGATCGCTTTCGTGGGGAAGGGCGGCAGCGGCAAGACGACGCTGTCCTCGCTCTTCATCCGACACCTCGCCGCCGCCGGAGCGCCCGTCATCGCGGTGGACGCCGACATCAACCAGCACCTGGGCGCCGCTCTCGGCCTCGACGAGGAGCAGGCGGCCGAACTGCCCGGCATGGGGGCGCGGCTGCCGCTGATCAAGGACTATCTGCGCGGCACCAACCCGCGGATCGCCTCCGCCGAGACGATGATCAAGACGACGCCGCCCGGCGAGGGCTCCCGGCTGCTGCGGGTCCGCGAGGACAATCCGGTGTACGAAGCCTGTGCGCGGGCCGTGGAACTCGACGGCGCCGTCGTGCGTTTGATGGTCACCGGGCCGTTCACCGAAGCCGACCTCGGTGTCGCCTGCTACCACTCCAAGACCGGAGCGGTGGAGCTGTGCCTGAACCACCTCGTCGACGGCCCCGACGAGTACGCGGTCGTCGACATGACCGCCGGTTCGGACTCCTTCGCCTCCGGGATGTTCACCCGGTTCGACATGACGTTCCTCGTCGCCGAGCCCACCAGGAAGGGAGTCTCCGTCTATCGCCAGTACAAGGACTACGCACGCGACTTCGGCGTCGCCCTCAAGGTCGTCGGCAACAAGGTGCAGGGCCAGGACGACATCGACTTCCTGCGCGAGCAGGTCGGCGACGACCTCCTGGTGACCGTCGGGCACTCGGACTGGGTGCGCTCCATGGAGAAGGGCCGTCCGCCCCGGTTCGACCTCCTGGAGGAGCCCAACCGCCAAGCCCTGCAAGCACTCAAGGACGCCGCCGACGCCACGTACGAACACCGCGACTGGGAGCGGTACACGCGCCAGATGGTCCACTTCCACCTGAAGAACGCCCAGAGCTGGGGCAACGAGAAGACCGGTGCCGACCTGGCGTCCCAGGTCGACCCCGACTTCGTCCTGCGCGAGGAGGCGGTCGCCACGGCCTGACCGGCCACGGCGACACCACCACCGGCCCGCCGCGCCCGCCCCGGAGCCACCCCGGCCCGGCGGGTCTCCCACCCGGCGTCACCCCGGCCCGGGGCTCCTCGGACACAGGGGCGCCCCGGCCCGGCGGGGCTCCACCCGGCGGCGCGCCCCCGCCCCGCGCTACTTCTTGGCCGGTTCCGCCCCCGGAACCCCCTTGGGCGCCGGTGCCGGGCGGGCCGCGAGGAACGCGGGCCAGCCCTCCTTCGGGGCCTCGCCGACGCCGAGCCGGGTCAGCTTGGCGAGGACCTGCGGATCCTGGGCGTCCAGCCAGTCGGCCAGCTGCCGGAAGGACACGCAGCGCACCTCGCGCCGCGCGCAGACCCGCTCGATGGTCTCCTCGACGGCGCGCATGTACGTGCCGCCGTTCCAGGACTCGAAGTGGTTGCCGATGATCAGCGGCGCGCGGTTGCCGTGATAGGCGCGGTCGAAGCCCTTCAGCAGGCCGTCGCGCATCTGGTCGCCCCAGTACTCGTGCTTGGCCGGGTCGCCGTGCGACGTCGAACCCGACTGGTTCACCATGAAGTTGTAGTCCATGGTGAGCGTCTCGAAGCCGCGGCCGGGGACCGGGACGAGCTGCATCGACAGGTCCCACAGGCCCTGCTTCTTCTTGGGCCAGACCTGGTTGTTGACGCCGCTGGTGTCATAGCGGAAGCCCAGCTCGCGCGCCGCGCGCAGGAAGTTGTCGCGGCCCTCCAGGCAGGGCGTGCGGGCGCCGATCAGCTCCTTGTCGTAGTCGAACGGCAGCGGTGGCGCGCCCTTGAGGCCCGTGTTCGTCTTCCACGCCTTCACAAAGGACTTGGCCTGCTGGATCTCGCTCTTCCAATCGGCTACGGACCACTCGCCGACGCCCCGGCCCTTGCCGCAGAAGTGGCCGTTGAAGTGCGTGCCGACCTCGTTGCCCTCCAGCCAGGCGCCGCGGAGCTGCTCCACGGTGTCCTTGATCCCCTGGCGGTCGTTGAAGCCGATGTCCGAGCTGCCGGACATATGCTGCGGCGGCTTGTAGAGCGCCCGCTTCTCCTCGGGGAGCATGTACACGCCGCTGAGGAAGTACGTCATCGTGGCGTTGTTCCGCTTGGCGACCTTGCGGAAGTGCGAGAACAGCTTCTGGCCGTCCTCGCCCGCGCCGTCCCAGGAGAAGACCACGAACTGCGGCGGCCGCTGACCCGGCCGCAGCCGCTCCGGCCGCGGCAGCAGCGGCTGCTTGCCGGTGACCGCGGTGGAGCCGTCGCCGATCAGCCGGATCGCGGACTTCGGCGCGGCGGCGCCCGCGGGACGCTTCGCGCCGGGTGCCCCCTCCTTCGCGCCGTTCCCCCGGCCCCCACCGGCCCCACCGGCCCCGCCGTTCGCGTCGGAGCCGTCCGAGCAGCCCGCCAGGGCCACACCGCAGACCAGCAGGGCGGCCAGGCCCGCGACGGACCGCCGGGCAGCGCCCCCGCGACGAACGGCGCCCCGCCAGTGACCGGCGCCCCGCCGACCCGCGGCGGTTCTCTGAGTGGCGGCCATCGCCCGCCCACCTACTTCCGTGCACGTCTGGACAGATCGCCAGAAACCTCGCATGGCGGAACAGAAGCGGCGTAACGACAAGCCGATGAACATCTTTATTCATACGTTGGAGTGATTGCTTGCCCCATTTGCACCGAAAATCCTGCCACGACCTTTACTCTGCATTACGATCCGTTTACCGAGAGTTGAGTCATCCCGCGAGTTGAGTCATCCCGCCGCTGCAACGCCGTGACCCACGGCCGCGACCCGCCCTCCGCGCCCCCGCGCCGGAGGACCCCTTGTTCCGCGACCGCGCCGCCCCGGAGGAGACGGGAATCATGCCTGCCTGCGTCCCAGCCGCCCCTGACGACTCGGCCCCCACCCCACGCGGCAAAGGGCCACACGCCCCGCCGCCCCGGAGGCCCTCGCTCCGGTCGCCGCGGATCTCCGGCGCCGACCTCTCGGCCTCCATCGCCGTCTTCCTGATCGCGCTGCCGCTGTCCCTGGGCATCGCGCTCGCCACCGGCGCGCCGCTCCAGGCGGGCCTCGTGGCCGCCGCCGTCGGCGGCATCGTCGCCGGACGCCTCGGCGGCTCCCCGCTCCAGGTCAGCGGCCCCGCCGCCGGACTCACGGTCGTCACCGCCGACCTCATCCAGCGGTACGGCTGGCGGACCACCTGCGCCATCACCGTCCTCGCCGGGCTCGCCCAGCTCGGCCTCGGCTGTCTGCGCGTGGCCCGCACGGCCCTCGCCGTCAGCCCCGCCGTGGTCCACGGCATGCTCGCGGGCATCGGCATCACCATCGCCGTGGCCCAGCTCCACATCGTGCTCGGCGGCACCCCCCAGAGCTCCGTCCTCGCCAACCTCGGCGCGCTGCCCGCCCAGTTGGCCGACCTGCACCCGGCCGCCGTCTCGATAAGCCTGCTCACGCTGGCCGTCCTGTTCGTCTGGCCCCGGATCCCGGGGCGGGCCGGGCGCGCGCTGCGACGCCTGCCCGCGCCGCTCGTCGCGGTCTCCGCGGCCACGGGGCTCACCGCCGCCGCCGCGCTGCGCATGGACAAGGTCGACCTGCCGTCCTGGCGCAGCCACGCGCTCGCCGGGCTGCCCGAGGGACCCGCACTCGGCCTCGTCGCGGCCGTGCTGACCACCACGCTGGTGTGCGGGGTGCAGTCGCTGCTCGGGGCCGTCGCCGTCGACAAGCTCGCCGCCGCCCGCCCGGGCGGCCCGCCACTGGCGCCCCGCTCCGACCTCGACCGCGAACTGCGCGGCCAGGGCGCCGCGAACATCGTGTCCGGGGCGCTCGGCGGGCTGCCGGTCGCCGGGGTCGCGGTGCGCAGCGCGGCCAATGTGAACGCGGGCGCGGTCAGCAGGAACTCCACGATGCTGCACGGCGTTTGGGTAGTAGTAGCCGCCCTGCTCCTCGTGCCCGTCCTGGAACTGATCCCGCTCCCCGCGCTCGCCGCCCTCGTCATGGCCGTCGGCATCCAGATGGTCAGCCTCAACCACATCCGCACGGTCACGCGTCACCGCGAGATCCTGGTCTACGTCGTCACCACCCTCGGCGTGGTCCTGTTCGGCGTCCTCGAAGGCGTGGCCCTCGGCGTCGCCGTCGCCGTGGCCGTCGCCCTGCACCGCCTGGCCCGCACCCGCATCACCCACACCGAAGACGAAGGAGGCACCCACCACATCCACGTCCGGGGGCAGTTGACCTTCCTCGCCGTGCCCCGGCTCAGCCGCACCCTGCACCAGGTGCCGCACGCCGCCGAGGCCGTCGTGGAGCTGGACGGCTCCTTCATGGACCACGCGGCGTACGAGACCCTCCAGAGCTGGCAGGACGCCCACCTCGCGCGCGGCGGCACGGTCGAGCTGACCGGCCGCGGCGGCCGCCCCATCACCGAGCCCGCGGGCGCGGCCCACTGCCACTGCAAGCCCTGGACACCCTGGCGCAACCACCACTGCGTACGCCCCCACGACCCCGCCACCGCCAGCGCGCCCCACGACGAGGACGGCGCACGCCAGGGCGCCGCGCACCAACTGGCCCGCGGCATCAGCGCGTTCCAGCAGAACACGGCGCCCCATGTGCGCGACGAGCTGGCCCGGCTGGCCCGGGAGGGGCAGCGCCCCGCGCAGCTCTTCCTCACCTGCGCCGACTCCCGCGTGGTCACCTCGATGATCACGTCCAGCGGCCCCGGCGACCTCTTCGTCGTACGCAACGTGGGCAACCTGGTGCCGCTGCCCGGCGCCGAGAGCGGCGACGACTCGGTGGGGGCCGCGATCGAGTACGCGGTGGACGTACTGAAGGTCAAGTCCATCACCGTCTGCGGGCATTCGGGGTGCGGTGCCATGCAGGCACTGCTCAACTCGCCGCCGACCGGAGCGCAGACGCCGCTGAAGCGCTGGCTGCGGCACGGGCTGCCGAGCCTGGAGCGGATGGCCGGGTACGGGGCACGGGCGCGGCCGGACGGCGCGGGGTCGCCGCCGGGCGCGGCGCCGGAGCGGATGGCGCCGCGACTCGCGGGGCGCGAGCCCGCCGACGCCGTGGAGCAGCTGTGCCTGACCAACGTGGTGCAGCAGCTGGAGCACCTGCGGGCCCACGAGGCGGTCGCGCGGCGGCTCGCCGAGGGCACGCTCGAACTGCACGGGATGTACTTCCACGTGGGCGAGGCACAGGCGTATCTGCTCACCGAGGGCGACCGCCCCGGACGTCCGGCCCCGGACGGGGCGAGCGGCACGACGCCGGGCCAGGACCGCGCCCCACAGAGCGACCCCGAGCGCGCCGAGCACCCCGAGTACCCCGAGGGCAGCGGGCACCCCGACCCTCCCGGGCACCCCGACCACACCGGCCACACCGGACACCCCCAGCACCCCGACCACCCCGCCAGCACGAAAAGCTCCGCAAGTCCAGGCGGCACACCCCTACGGAAGGGACCCGATGACGTATTCAGCCAGGTCACACCCGCCCACCAGGTAGAGGTCTAAACCAATTATCGGCAAGCCCTTGTCACCGGGGCCGGGTGTCTGATGAGCTGTGGCTTGGGACACAACGGACACCCTGGGAAAGGGAGATGTCGTGAGCAACGAAAGCCTGGCCAACCTGCTCAAGGAGGACCGCAGGTTCGCGCCGCCGGCCGACCTGGCGGCGCACGCCAACGTCACCGCGGAGGCGTATGAACAGGCCAAGGCTGACAGGCTCGGCTTCTGGGCCGCGCAGGCCCGTCGGCTGACCTGGGCCACCGAACCGACCGAGACGCTCGACTGGTCGAACCCGCCGTTCGCCAAGTGGTTCAAGGACGGCACGCTCAACGTCGCGTACAACTGCGTGGACCGGCACGTCGAGGCGGGCAACGGCGACCGTGTGGCCATCCACTTCGAGGGTGAGCCCGGCGACAGCCGGGCCATCACCTACGCCGAGCTCAAGGACGAGGTCAGCCGCGCGGCCAACGCCCTGACGGAGCTGGGGATCACCAAGGGCGACCGGGTCGCCGTCTACCTGCCGATGATCCCCGAGGCGGTCGTGTCCATGCTGGCCTGCGCCCGCATCGGCGCCACGCACTCGGTGGTGTTCGGCGGCTTCTCCGCCGACGCGATCGCCGCGCGCATCAAGGACGCCGACGCCAAGCTGGTCATCACCGCCGACGGCGGCTACCGCCGGGGCAAGCCGTCCGCCCTGAAGCCCGCCGTCGACGACGCGCTCGCCCGCGAGGACGTCCAGGGCGTGGAGAAGGTCCTCGTCGTCCGCCGCACCGAGCAGGACGTGGCCTGGACCGAGGGCCGCGACCTGTGGTGGCACGACGTGGTGGGCCGCCAGTCGGCCGAGCACGCGCCGGAGGCGTTCGAGGCCGAGGAGCCGCTGTTCATCCTGTACACATCGGGTACGACGGGGAAGCCCAAGGGCATCCTGCACACCTCCGGCGGCTATCTCACCCAGACGGCGTACACGCACCACGCCGTGTTCGACCTCAAGCCCGAGACCGACGTGTACTGGTGCACGGCCGACATCGGCTGGGTCACCGGCCACTCGTACATCACGTACGGCCCGCTGGCGAACGGCGCCACCCAGGTGATCTACGAGGGCACCCCGGACACCCCGCACCAGGGCCGCTTCTGGGAGATCGTGCAGAAGTACGGGGTGACGATCCTGTACACGGCGCCGACGGCGATCCGCACGTTCATGAAGTGGGGCGACGACATCCCCGCCAAGTTCGACCTGAGCAGCCTGCGCGTGCTCGGCTCGGTCGGCGAGCCGATCAACCCCGAGGCGTGGGTCTGGTACCGCAAGCACATCGGCGCGGACAAGTGCCCCATCGTGGACACCTGGTGGCAGACCGAGACCGGCGCGATGATGATCTCGCCGCTGCCGGGCGTCACGGAGACCAAGCCGGGCTCCGCCCAGCGCCCGCTGCCGGGCATCTCCGCGACCGTGGTGGACAGCCAGGCCGAGGAGGTCCCCAACGGGGGCGGCGGCTATCTCGTCCTCAGCGAGCCGTGGCCGTCGATGCTGCGCACCATCTGGGGCGACGACCAGCGGTTCATCGACACCTACTGGTCGCGCTTCGAGGGCAAGTACTTCGCCGGGGACGGCGCCAAGAAGGACGAGGACGGCGACATCTGGCTGCTCGGCCGGGTCGACGACGTGATGCTGGTCTCCGGGCACAACATCTCCACCACCGAGGTCGAGTCGGCGCTCGTCTCGCACCCGGCCGTGGCCGAGGCGGCCGTGGTCGGCGCCAAGGACGAGACCACCGGCCAGGCCATCGTGGCCTTCGTGATCCTGCGGGGCACGGCGGCGGAGACCGACGACCTCGTCGGCGAGCTGCGCAACCACGTGGGCGCCACGCTCGGGCCGATCGCCAAGCCGAAGCGGATCCTGCCGGTCGCGGAGCTGCCCAAGACCCGCTCCGGGAAGATCATGCGGCGCCTGCTGCGGGACGTCGCGGAGAACCGCGCGCTCGGCGACGTCACCACGCTCACGGACTCCTCCGTGATGGACCTCATCCAGTCCAAGCTCCCGGCCGCGCCCAGCGAGGACTGACCCGGGCCCGGCCCCGGGCGGAAGGAACCCGGGCGGCCACCCCACCCCGCAGGACCGACGAAGGCACCCGGCGCTCGACGCGCCGGGTGCCTTTGTCCTGCCTAGAGTGAAGCCGAGACGGATTCCCCCGGCCGCACCCCCACCATCCGCCCGCCGGACCCAGCACGCCCGCCGGACCCCCACAGCCCGCCTGTCGCACCCCCACCATCCGCCCGCCGCACCCCTGTCGCGCACCCGTCGGGCGCACACCCAAGCGATTAGGTAAGCTAAGGATCAACGTCAACAACGCGATAAGAAGTCACCGAGGTGCGCCGGGAAGTCTGGTCGGCATGTGCTCAGCCCTGCCTACCCGACCGGAGGTCACCCCGTGGTCGCGCCCACCGACAGCAAGCGCAAGGTGCTCGGACGCCTCTCCCTGCCCGAGCGCACGTTCGTGGCGGACGCCCTGCGCACCGAGACAGTCGGCGGCGTCCTGCTCCTCGTCGCCGCCATCGCCGCGCTGATCTGGGCGAACACCCCGCTCAAGGACAGCTACGAGACCGTACGGGACTTCCACATAGGCCCCGGCGCGCTCGGCCTGGACCTGTCGCTCCAGCACTGGGCGGCCGACGGACTGCTCGCCGTCTTCTTCTTCGTCGCCGGGATCGAGCTCAAGCGCGAGCTGGTCGCGGGCGACCTGCGCGACCCCAAAGCCGCCGCCCTGCCCGTCATCGCCGCGATCTGCGGCATGGCCGTACCCGCGCTGGTCTACACGCTGGTGAACACCGCGGGCGGCGGCTCCCTGGACGGCTGGGCCGTGCCGACCGCCACCGACATCGCCTTCGCGCTCGCGGTCCTCGCGGTCATCGGCACCTCGCTGCCCTCGGCGCTGCGCGCCTTCCTGCTGACGCTCGCCGTGGTCGACGACCTCTTCGCGATCATGATCATCGCGATCTTCTTCACCAGCGACCTGAACTTCGCGGCGCTCGGCGGCGCCGTCATCGGCCTCGCCGTCTTCTGGCTGCTGCTGCGCAAGGGCGTACGCGGCTGGTACGTCTATGTGCCGCTCGGCCTGGTCATCTGGGGCCTGATGTACAACAGCGGCGTCCACGCCACCATCGCCGGTGTCGCCATGGGCCTGATGCTGCGCTGCCACCGGCAGGAGGGCGAGCGGCACGCCCCCGGCGAGCACATCGAGCACCTGGTGCGCCCGCTGTCGGCAGGCCTCGCGGTGCCGCTGTTCGCGCTGTTCAGCGCCGGAGTGGCGGTCTCCGGGGGCGCGCTCGGCGATGTCTTCACGCAGCCGGAGACCCTCGGCGTGGTGCTCGGCCTGGTGGTCGGCAAGGCGGTCGGCATCTTCGGCGGGACCTGGCTCGCCGCGCGCTTCACCAAGGCCGAGCTGAACGAGGACCTGGCCTGGCCGGACGTCTTCGCCGTCGCCTCGCTCGCCGGGATCGGCTTCACGGTGTCGCTGCTCATCGGCGAGCTGGCCTTCAGCGAGGACCCGGCGCTCACCGACGAGGTCAAGGCGGCCGTCCTGGTCGGCTCCCTCACGGCGGCCGTGGTGTCCGGAATCCTGCTGAAGATGCGGAACGCGAAGTACCGGGCGATGTGGGAGGACGAGGAGCGCGACGAGGACCTCGACGGCATTCCGGACATCTACGAACAGGACAATCCGGAGTACCACCTGCGGATGGCCGCGATCTACGAGAAGAAGGCCGCCGAGCACCGCAGGCGTGCGCAACTGGCATCCGGGACGAGCGACGGGGGCCACGGTCCGGCATGATCTGACCAGAACTTCCGCGCGGATCCGTTTCGCGCAGACAGGCCGCGCGCCCCGCGCCGTGTGGACCGCCGTCCAGTGGACAGGCTCGGCACGGACGGACTCCCGTACGGCCTGACCCTGCGCACCGGCTCCCCGCGGAGCGGCGGTCAGCCAACCGGCGGTCCACGAACCGGCAGTCACAGAATTGAGGAGTACGCGATGAGCAGCGCACCCGACGCTCCCGTCGGCACCGAACGCAGCCTCGGCCAGCTCGTCTCCGCGGCGAGCAAGGAGATGTCGGAGCTGGTGCACGACGAGATCGCGCTGGTCAAGGCCCAGGTCACCCAGGACATCAAGCGCGGCGCGATCGGCAGCGCCGCGTTCATCGCGGCCATCTCCGTGCTCATCTTCTCGCTGCCGATGCTGAACTTCGCGCTCGCCTACGGCATCCGCACCTGGAGCGGCTGGAACATGGCGATCTGCTTCGTCCTGTCCTTCGCCGCGAACGTCCTGGTGGCCGGGGTGCTCGCCTGGATCGGCGTGATCTACGCGAAGAAGGCCGCGAAGGGCAAGGGCCCGCAGAAGGCGGCCGCCGCGGCCAAGGAGACCGCCGCGGTCCTGTCCAACGTCAAGCCGCACCCCCGTGCCGTGAGCCCCTCGGGTGCCCCTGAGCTGGAAGCCGGTCAGGGCGCCAAGGCTGTGGCACGCTCGTCTTCATGACGGACCCCGCCACTTCCCCCCAGCACGGGTCGACGACCGAAGCGGCCGTACGGATCGAGGGCCCCTGGACGCACCGGGACGTCGCCGCGAACGGCGCCCGCTTCCACATCGCCGAGCTCGGCGAGGGCCCCCTCGTGCTGTTCCTGCACGGCTTCCCGCAGTTCTGGTGGACCTGGCGGCACCAGCTGACCGCGCTCGCCGACGCGGGCTTCCGCGCGGTGGCCATGGACCTGCGCGGCGTCGGCGGCAGCGACCGCACCCCGCGCGGCTACGACCCGGCCAACCTCGCCCTCGACATCACCGGCGTCGTCCGCAGCCTCGGCGAGCCCGACGCCGCGCTCGTCGGCCACGACCTGGGCGGCTACCTCGCCTGGACGGCCGCCGTGATGCGGCCCAAGCTGGTCCGCCGCCTCGTGGTGTCCTCCATGCCGCACCCGCGGCGCTGGCGGTCGGCGATGCTGCGGGACACCAAGCAGACCGCGGCCGGGTCGTACGTGTGGGGTTTCCAGCGGCCCTGGCTGCCGGAGCGTCAGCTCGTCGCGGACGACGGGGCGCTGGTCGGCCGGTTGATCCGGGACTGGTCGGGCCCGCGCCTGCCGGACGACGAGGCGGTGGAGACCTACCGCCGCGCGATGTGCATCCCCTCCACGGCGCACTGCTCCATCGAGCCGTACCGCTGGCTGGTGCGGTCCATGGCGCGCCCCGACGGCATCCAGTTCTACCGGCGCATGAAGCGGCCGGTGCGGGTGCCGACGCTGCACCTGCACGGCTCCCTCGACCCGGTGATGCGCACGCGCAGCGCCGCCGGTTCCGGCGAGTATGTCGAGGCGCCCTACCGCTGGCGGCTCTTCGACGGGCTCGGCCACTTCCCCCACGAGGAGGACCCGGTGGCGTTCTCCCACGAGCTGGTGGGCTGGCTCCGCGACCCCGAGCCGGACCGCTGACACGCCTACCGCTGACACGCCCTCACGACAGGGCAGGGGGCGCGCGTCCGTGTCCGTCGCACGGCGCCGGGCCGCCTGTCCGCCGTACGGCGATGAGGCGCCGTCAGGCGTACGGCGACGGGGTCCCGTCAGGCGTACGACGACGGGGCGTCGCCCGTACGGCGACGGGGCGTCACCCCGCTGCCGGAACGCCAGTGCTACGAACGCCACTTGCCCGGCGCATAGGCCGATTGGGGCTCTTGTGCGAGGTTACCGACCTTGAGGCCCGGGCAGACGTCCGAGTATGGGCTGGACGCACGACTACAGTGACGTAGCACGCAAGCGCCGGGCAGCCACCGAGGTGGGCGGCGTCCCGCGCGGCCAGGGCCGTCCGGGGCCCTCGGCATCCGCGCAGGCCATCGGCATTCCCCGCATCCTGCGGCGCCGGGCCCGCTGGGTCTCGGCGCGGTTGCGGCACACCCGCGACTAGGCGTTCCGCCCCTTCGGGGCGCTTCGGGACCGCCCGGCTCACAGCGCGCACCCCTGGCTGTCGACCTCCTGGTTCGCCGTGCGGCCGCGTTCGATGTCCTCGCGCACCTCGTCCGCGGTCAGCGCGTACCCCGTGTCCGGGTCGTCGAGGGACTTGGCGAACACGACGCCGTAGACCTTGCCGTCCGGGGTGAGCAGCGGGCCGCCGGAGTTGCCCTGACGGACCGTCGCGTACAGCGAGTACACGTCGCGGCGGACCGTGCCGCGGTGGTAGATGTCGGGGCCCTTGGCCGTGATGCGGCCGCGCACACGCGCGGGCCGGACGTCGTAGGGGCCGTCCTCGGGGAAGCCCGCCACGATGGCGCTCTGGCCGCTCACGGCGTCCCCCGAGGCGAACTCCAGGGCGGGCGCGGGCAGCGCGGGCACGTCCAGGACGGCGATGTCGCGCTCCCAGTCGTAGAGCACGACCTTGGCGTCGTACTTCTCGGCCTCGCCGCCTATCTGCACCCGCGGCTCGTCGACACCGCCGACCACGTGGGCGTTGGTCATGACGCGGCGGGGCGCGAAGACGAAGCCGGTGCCTTCGAGGGCCTTGCCGCAGCTGTGCGCGTCGCCGCTGACCTTCACGATGGAGCGCTTGGCGGTGACGGCGACCTCGCTGCGGGCGAGCTTCGGGTCCGGCGGGTCGACCTCCTTGATCGGCTCGTTCGAGAACGGGCTGAAGACCTGGGGGAAGCCGTTGCGCGCGAGGACCGAGGAGAAGTCCGTGAACCAGGTGTCGGCCTGGCCGGGCAGGGCGCGGTCGACGCCGAGCAGCACCTTGGAGTTGCGGACCTCCTTGCCGAGCGTCGGCAGCGTCGTGCCCGCGAGCAGGGAGCCGATCAGCCACGCCACGAGGAGCATGGCGACCACGTTGACCAGGGCGCCGCCGGTGGCGTCGAGGGCTCTGGCGGGCTGCCAGGTGATGTACCTGCGGAGCTTGTTGCCCAGGTGGGTGGTGAGGGCCTGGCCCACGGAGGCGCAGACGATCACCACCACGACGGCGACGACGGCCGCGGTCGTGCTGACCTTGGCGCGCTCGTCGTTCATCGCGTCCCAGACGACGGGCAGCAGGTACACGGCGACGAGGCCGCCGCCGAGGAAGCCGATCACCGAGAGGATGCCGACGACGAAGCCCTGGCGGTACCCGACGATCGCGAACCACACCGCGGCGAGCAGCAGCAGGATGTCCAGCACGTTCACCGATTCAGTCCTCGCCTCGCATCATTGCCCGCCTTGCTCACCGCGCGGTCGGCCACGCGCGCCGCGGCGCCCGCGGCCCGGTCACCGCCACCTTGCCATGCTCGTCACGCGCCCCAGTCGAGTGGGACCTGGCGGTCCCGGTCCCAGGGCCGCTCCCAGCCCGCGAAGTGCAGGATCCGGTCGATGAGCCCGGCCGTGAAGCCCCACACCAGGGCGGACTCGACGAGGAACGCCGGGCCCCGGTGGCCCCGGGGGTGCACGGCCATCGCGCGGTTCGCCGGGTCCGTGAGGTCGGCCACGGGGACCGTGAACACGCGGGCCGTCTCGGCGGGGTCCACCACGCGCACGGGGCTGGGGGCGCGCCACCAGCCGAGCACGGGCGTGACGACGAAGCCGCTCACGGGGATGAACAGGCTGGGCAGCACGCCGAAGAGCTGGACGCCCCGGGGGTCGAGGCCGGTCTCCTCCTCGGCCTCCCTGAGCGCGGCCCGCAGCGGGCCGTCCGCCGCCGGGTCGCCGTCCTCCGGGTCGAGGGCGCCGCCCGGGAACGACGGCTGCCCCGCGTGCGACCGCAGGGAGCTGGCCCGCTCCATCAGCAGCAGCTCGGGCCCGCGCTCGCCCTCCCCGAAGAGCACGAGCACGGCGGACTGCCGCCCCGCCCCGTCCTCGGGCGGCAGGAACCGGCTGAGCTGGTCGGGGCGCACGTCGGCGGCGGCCCGCGCCACCGGCGTGAGCCAGGCGGGCAGCCCGTCGGTGGTGACCTCCAGGGGGCTGGCGGTGACCTCCAGGGGGCCGTCGGTGACCTCATGGGGGCCGTCGGGGTGGGGGGTCACCGGCGCGGGCGGGGGCTCGGGGGACGGCGCGGGGACCGCCCGGCGCGGGTCGTCGGTCATCTGCGCCTCGTGCGTCTCGCCTGTGTGCATGTCACTCGCGTGCGTCATCGGCACCCCCGTCCGTCCTTGCACAACGCCGAGGGCCCCGCGGATGGTTCCAGGATCACCCGGCGGCGCCCAGCGGCGGCGCGGCCTTGCCGGGGTAGTCCGGCGGCGGCTTGAGGCGCTGCCCGGGCAGGCCCCCCATCTCGTACTTCAGGAGCTTCTTCGCCTTCTCGGGGTCCGTCTCGCCCTCCCCGTACGACGGGCAGAGCGCGGCGATCGGGCAGGCGCCGCACGCGGGCTTGCGGGAGTGGCAGACGCGGCGGCCGTGGAAGATCACCCGGTGCGAGAGCATGGTCCACTCGCTCTTCGGGAACAGCGCGCCCACGGCGGCCTCGACCTTGTCCGGGTCCGTCTCGTCCGTCCACTTCCAGCGGCGCACGAGGCGGCCGAAGTGGGTGTCCACGGTGATGCCCGGCTGGCCGTAGGCGTTGCCGAGCACCACGAAGGCCGTCTTGCGGCCCACGCCGGGCAGTTTCACCAGGTCCTCCAGGCGGCCCGGCACCTCGCCCCCGAAGTCGTCCCGCAGGGCCGCCGACAGGCCGATGATCGACCGCGTCTTGGCGCGGAAGAACCCGGTGGGGCGGATCAGCTCCTCCACCACCTCGGGGTTGGCCGCGGCGAGGTCCTCCGGGGTCGGGTACGCCGCGAAGAGGGCGGGCGTGGTCTGGTTGACCCGCAGGTCCGTCGTCTGGGCCGACAGGACGGTGGCGACGAGCAGCTGGAAGGGGTTCTCGAAGTCCAGCTCCGGGTGGGCGTAGTAGTACACCTCCGCCAGCTCGCGGTTGATGCGGCGGGCACGGCGCACGAGGGCGGTGGAGGGCTTGGGCGGCGGGGCCGGGGCCTTCTTGGCGGGGGCGGCCGTCTTGGCCGGGGCCTTCTTGGTGGCGGCCGACTTCTTCGTAGCGGCTGCCTTCTTCGGGGCCGCTGTCTTCTTCGTAGCGGCCGTCTTCTTCGTAGCCGCTGTCGTGTTCGGGGCCGCCGTCGTCGCCTTCTTGGGCGTCGTCGCCTTCTTGGGCGTCGTCGTCCTTCTCGGGGCCGTCTTCTTCGCCGCCGGTGTCCCGGGAGCGGCGGCCGCGTCGTCGGCACGCGTCTCGTCCGTCGGCCTCGCGGCCCGCCCAGCGCCTCGTTTCGCCATGCCGTCAGCGTACGGGCCGCCACTGACACGGACGGCCCGGATCCGCACTTGTCACCGGCCTGCGGGCCCGCGCCCCGAAGGCCCCGGCGCGCACCCCGCACCACCCCGGCACTCACCCGATGTGAGCCCTCGCGCACGCCCCGTCACACTCCCCCCGTACACCCGTCGCACGCTCCCCGCGCACCCGTCGCACGACCCCCGTACGACCCCCACACACCCCCAAGCCGCCCGATTTGCCCGATTCTCAGGGGTGGCGGAAACGTGTTCGCCCACAGCAGAATCGTGCCGGACAACCGTGCTCGCCGCCGCCGTGGCCTGTGCTCTCACGGGCCGTGCGGCGGCTGTCCGGCCCGCGGCCGGACAGCCGCGTACCCCGCCGGTCCCCCAGATCGGCCCCCAATTGGCCCCCTTCCGCATTGCCTCCGTCACAAGTGCGGCAGACTTGAGTGACTGATCACACTGTTTGAACCGTCCGGCAAACTGGGGGAACCGTCCCCTGATGCAGGTCGACAAGGAGAGAACTCGTGGACGACGTTCTGCGGCGCGCCCCGCTCTTCGCGGCGCTCGATGACGAGCAGGCCGCGGAGCTCCGCGCCTCCATGAGTGAGGTGACGCTCGCGCGCGGAGACGCTCTTTTCCATGAGGGCGACCCCGGAGACCGCCTCTACGTGGTCACCGAGGGCAAGGTGAAGCTCCACCGCACGTCCCCCGACGGCCGCGAGAACATGCTCGCGGTGCTCGGCCCCGGCGAGCTGATCGGCGAGCTGTCGCTGTTCGACCCGGGCCCGCGCACGGCCACCGCCACCGCGCTCACCGAGGTCAAGCTGCTCGGCCTCGGCCACGGCGACCTCCAGCCCTGGCTGAACGCCCGCCCCGAGGTGGCCGCCGCCCTGCTGCGCGCCGTCGCCCGGCGCCTGCGCAAGACCAACGACCAGATGTCCGACCTCGTCTTCTCGGACGTCCCCGGCCGCGTGGCCCGCGCCCTGCTCGACCTGTCGCGCCGCTTCGGCGTGCAGTCCGAAGAGGGCATCCACGTGGTGCACGACCTCACCCAGGAGGAGCTGGCCCAGCTCGTCGGTGCCTCCCGGGAGACCGTCAACAAGGCCCTCGCCGACTTCGCGGGCCGCGGCTGGCTGCGCCTGGAGGCCCGCGCGGTGATCCTCCTGGACGTGGAGCGCCTCGCGAAGCGGTCCCGCTGACCGCGCGGAGTACGACCACTCGTACGACACCGGGGCACGCCACCCGGCGCCCGCGCGCCGAATCGGCGTGCCCCGTCCGTCTCCACCCCGCACAGTGGCCCCATGACGACCGCAAGCCGAGGGCTCGACAGCCAGGGGTACATCGCGCGCGAAGGCGCGCTCGGACGGATCCAGGACGCGTTCCGGCCCGCCGTCGCCGCCGCGCGCGACCAGGTCGCGGACGTCTTCGGGAAGCGGCTCGACAGCGCGTACCTGTACGGGTCCGTGGCGCGCGGCGCCGCCCGCGTCGGCCGCTCCGACCTCGACCTGCTGCTCGTCCTGCGCGCGGCGCCCACCCCGGCCGACCGCGCCGACGCGCACGCCGTGGCGGCGGCCGTCGACCGCGACTTCGCCGAGATCGACGGGGTCGGCATCCTGCTGCACAGCCGGGACCGGGTGCTCAGCGACCTGGAGACGCACGACCTCGGCTGGTTCGTCGCCTGCCTCTGCACGCCCCTGCTCGGCGAGGACCTGGCCGAATTCCTCCCCCGCTACCGCCCCGACAGCCGCCTCGCCCGCGAGACCAACGGCGACATCGCCCTGTTCCAGCGGCGCTGGCGGGAGCGGGCCGCCGCCGCGGCCGGTGACGAGGCCGCGCTGCGCGCCCTGTGCCGCCAGGTCGCGCGGCACCTGGTGCGCACCGCGTTCACGCTCGTCATGTCCCGCTGGCGCGGCTGGACCAGCGATCTGGCCGAGATGGCGGACGCGTTCGGCCAGTTCTACCCCGAGTGGGCCGGGCGGGCGCGGGCCGCCGTCGAGGTGGCGTACGAGCCCGTCGGCGACGCGGAGACGCTGCGCGAACTCCTGGACGGGCTCGGCGAGTGGCTCGTACGGGAGTACGCGGCCGTCCACGGCGTCAAGGCGCCCCGGCCCGAGGACGGCGCGGGGCGCCCCGGCGGCGCCTAGATCAGGCCGTGCTCCTTCAGGTAGTCCAGCTGGGCCCGTACCGACAGCTCCGCCGCGGGCCACAGGGAGCGGTCGACGTCCGCGTACACGTGCGCGACGACCTCGGACGCCGTCGTGTACCCGTTCTCGACGGCCGTCTCGACCTGGGCGAGGCGGTTGGCGCGGTGGGCCAGGTAGAACTCGACGGCGCCCTGGGCGTCCTCCAGGACCGGGCCGTGGCCCGGCAGGACCGTGTGCACGCCGTCGTCGACGGTCAGCGAGCGCAGCCGCCGCAGCGAGTCCAGGTAGTCGCCCAGACGGCCGTCCGGGTGCGCGACGACCGTCGTACCGCGCCCCAGGATCGTGTCGCCCGTCAGCACGGCCCGGTCGGCCGGGAGGTGGAAGCAGAGCGAGTCGGCGGTGTGGCCGGGCGTCGGCACGACCCGCATCTCCAGACCGCCGGTCGTGATCACGTCACCGGCGGCCAGGCCCTCGTCGCCGAGGCGCAGCGCCGGGTCGAGGGCGCGGACCTTGCTGCCGGTCAGCTCGGCGAAGCGGGTGGCGCCCTCGGCGTGGTCGGGGTGGCCGTGGGTGAGCAAGGTGAGGGCGACGCGGGCGCCCGACCGCTCGACGGTGTCGACGACGTTCGCCAGGTGCGCCTCGTCCAGGGGGCCCGGGTCGACGACGACGGCCAGGCCGGAACCCGGTTCCGAGACAATCCAGGTGTTGGTGCCGTCGAGGGTCATCGCGGACGGGTTGGGCGCCAGGACGTTGACCGCGCGGGGGGTGGCGGGTCCGCTGAGGACACCGCCCCGGGGCTGGCCGGGGAGGGCGGCTGCGTTCGTCATCGCGGGGTGACTCCCGTGGGGGTCCGGTGGGCGGGCGGAGTGGAGGACCGGGTGGGCGTCACGCCGCGCCGCCGGTCCCGATGTGCTGGGTGAACTCGTCGTGCCCCGGCCAGACCAGCACCAACTCGCCGTCCTCCAGGCGGGCTTCGGCCACCACGGGCGTCAGGTCGCGGCCGGGCGCGGCGGCGAGGGCGGCGGCGGCCGTGGCGTACGGCGCGAGCTGGCGCAGGGTCGCGATGGTGGGCGGCATCATGCCGAGTTCGCCGCGGTCGTAGCGGGCCGCGGCCGCGGCGGGGCGCAGCCACACCGTGCGGTCGGCCTCCGTGGAGACGTCGCGGGTGCGCTGGCCCTCGGGCAGGGCGGCCACGAAGAAGCAGGTGTCGTAGCGGCGCGGCTCGAACTCCGGGGTGATCCAGCGCGCCCAGGCGCCCAGCAGGTCGCTGCGGAGCACCAGGCCGCGGCGGTCGAGGAACTCGGCGAAGGACAGCTCTCGGGCCACCAGCGCCTCCCGGTCGGCCTCCCAGTCGTCGCCGGTGGTGTCGCCGACGACCGTGTCCGGTGAGGGGCCCGCGAGCAGCACTCCGGCCTCTTCGTACGTCTCCCGGACCGCGGCGCAGACCATCGCCTGGGCCGCGGACTCGTCGAGGCCGAGCCGGGCCGCCCACGCCGAGCGCGGCGGGCCCGCCCAGCGGACGTCCCGGTCGTCGTCGCGCGGGTCGACGCCGCCGCCGGGGTAGGCGTACGCGCCGCCCGCGAACGGCATCGACGTGCGGCGGCGCAGCATGTGCACCTCCGGGCCCGCGGCCGGGGTGTCCCGCAGGAGCATGACCGTCGCCGCGGGGCGGGGGCGCGCCGGGGTCAGCTCGCCCGCCGCGAGCGCGCGGACGCGGTCGAGCCACTCCGGGTGGTACCACTGCCCATCTGCCATGGGCGGAGGCTATCGGGTGTGCTGCGGATGTTCGAGAGGCCGTCGCTGGCGTCCCGCCTTGCTCTGGCGTTCCGCGACCCTCTGGCGTCCTGGCTTGCTTTGGAGCCCCGCCTTGCTTTGGAGTCCCGTCCTTCTCTGGCGCCCCGCCTTGAGCAGGGGCCCCGCCGGTGCCGCCGAGTGCCCCGGAGCCGCAGACGCCGACGGCGCGCGGCCCCCGCGAGGGGCGTCCACCCCTCGGTAGGGGGCAGCGGGTGGGCGGGCGGGCGAGGAGGCGGCGGCAGCCGCTACGCCGAGGTCAGCTCGACCTGGATCTCCACCTCCACCGGCGCGTCCAGCGGCAGCACAGCCACCCCCACCGCGCTACGGGCGTGCACCCCGGCGTCGCCCAGCGCCGCGCCGAGCAGTTCACTGGCGCCGTTGAGCACGCCGGGCTGCCCGGTGAAGTCCGGTGCCGAGGCCACGAAGCCGGTGACCTTCACAACGCGGGCGACCCGGTCGAGGTCCCCGGCGACGGACTTGACGGCCGCGAGGGCGTTGAGCGCGCACACCCGGGCGAGGTCCTTGGCCTCCTCCGGGGTGACCTCCGCGCCGACCTTGCCGGTGACGGGCAGCTTGCCGTCCACCATGGGCAACTGCCCGGCCGTGTACACGTACACCCCCGACTGCACGGCGGGCTGGTACGCCGCGAGCGGCGGGACGACCTCGGGCAGCGTGTGCCCCAGCTCCGCAAGCTTCGCCTCGACGGCCCCGCTCACGGCGCTCACGCCTGCTTCTCGCGCTTCAGGTAGGCGACGAGCTGCTCCGGGTTGGGGCCCGGGACGACCTGGACGAGCTCCCAGCCGTCCTCGCCCCAGGTGTCCAGGATCTGCTTCGTGGCGTGGACGAGCAGCGGCACCGTTGCGTATTCCCACTTGGTCATACGGCGACTGTAATGCCTGCCGCGACGCCCGCCGCCCAAGCCCTCACCGACCGTCCCGCGGCAGCCTCGTGCGTACTCGGCGAGGGGACTGGTTAGGCTCGAAGACGTGAGCAGGCTCCAGGTCGTCAGCGGCAAGGGCGGTACCGGCAAGACCACGGTCGCCGCGGCCCTCGCGCTCGCCCTCGCGACCGAGGGCAGGCGCACCCTCCTCGTGGAGGTCGAGGGCAGACAGGGCATCGCCCAGCTCTTCGAGACGGAGGCACTTCCGTACGAGGAGCGGAAGATCGCGGTCGCGCCCGGCGGCGGGGAGGTGCACGCCCTGGCGATCGACCCCGAGCTGGCCCTCCTGGACTACCTCCAGATGTTCTACAAACTGGGCAGCGCGGGCCGGGCCCTGAAGAAGCTCGGTGCCGTGGACTTCGCCACCACCATCGCGCCCGGCCTGCGGGACGTCCTGCTGACCGGCAAGGCCTGCGAGGCGGTGCGCCGCAAGGACAAGCGCGGCCGGTACGCGTACGACTACGTGGTCATGGACGCCCCGCCCACGGGCCGCATCACCCGCTTCCTGAACGTGAACGACGAGGTCGCCGGGCTCGCCAGGATCGGGCCGATACACAACCAGGCGCAGGCCGTCATGCGCGTACTCAAGTCCTCCGAGACGGCGGTGCACTTGGTGACGCTCCTTGAGGAGATGCCGGTCCAGGAGACCGCGGACGGCATCGCCGAGCTGCGCGCCGCGAACCTCCCGGTGGGCCGGGTCCTGGTGAACATGGTGCGCCCGGCGCTGCTCGACGAGGCCGCGCTCGACCTCGGCCTGCGCGCGGCGCCCCGCGCCGCCCTCGCCCGCTCCCTGGCGGCGGCGGGCCTCGGCGGTGCCAGGGGCGCCGAGCGGCTCGTGGACCCGCTCCTGGACCAGGCCGCCGAGTACGCCGAGCGGCACGCCCTGGAGGGTGCCCAGCGCGCCGTCCTCGCGGACCTGGGCCTGCCCCTGCACGAACTGCCGCTGCTGGCCGACGGACTGGACCTGGCGGGCCTGTACGAGCTGGCCGCGGAGCTGCGGCGGCAGGGCGTCTCGTGACAGCGGCCCCCATCCCGCCGACCCCCGCCCCGCCAACCCCCGCCCCGCCGACCCCCGCCCCGTCGGCCCGCGTCCCCTCTCGCTCCCTCGCCCCCTCGCGGAAGCCAAGGACACCATGAGCCTCGACCTGGCACGTGACCCGCTCGACGTCGACGCGCTGCTCGACGATCCGAAGACCCGCATCGTGGTGTGCTGCGGCTCGGGGGGCGTGGGCAAGACCACGACGGCGGCGGCGCTCGGCCTGCGCGCCGCCGAACGCGGGCGCACGGTCGTCGTGTTGACCATCGACCCGGCGCGCAGGCTGGCCCAGTCGATGGGGATCGACGCGCTGGACAACGTGCCGAGGCGGGTGGAGGACGTCAAGGGCGAGGGCGAGCTGTTCGCCATGATGCTCGACATGAAGCGCACCTTCGACGAGATCGTCGAGGCGCACGCGGACGCCGACCGGGCCAGGGCGATCCTCGACAACCCCTTCTACCAGTCGCTTTCGGCGGGCTTCGCGGGCACGCAGGAGTACATGGCGATGGAGAAGCTGGGCCAGTTGCGCTCGCGCGACGAGTGGGACCTCATCGTCGTGGACACCCCGCCGTCGCGCTCGGCGCTCGACTTCCTGGACGCGCCCAAGCGCCTCGGGTCGTTCCTGGACGGGAAGTTGATCCGGCTGCTCATGGCCCCGGCGAAGGTCGGCGGCCGGGCCGGGATGAAGTTCCTGAACGTCGGCATGTCGATGATGACGGGTGCCCTGGGAAAGCTGCTCGGGGGCCCGCTGCTGCGGGACGTGCAGACGTTCGTGGCGGCGATGGACACGATGTTCGGCGGCTTCCGCACGCGCGCGGACGCCACCTACCGGCTGCTCCAGGCGCCGGGCACGGCGTTCCTGGTGGTGGCGTCGCCGGAGCGGGACGCACTGCGGGAGGCGGCGTACTTCGTGGAGCGGCTCGCGGCGGACCGCATGCCGCTGGCGGGTCTCGTGCTGAACCGGGTGCACGGCAGCGGCGCGGACGACCTGTCGGCCGAGCGGGCGCTCGCGGCGGCGGAAAATCTTGAGGAGCGCCGCATTGTGGATCAGGAGGGCGGGAAGGTTGGACTGCGTGGCCCCGCAGAGGCTCCCGACTCTCCCGGGGCTCCCCGCAGTTCTTACGGCGCAGATGGCTCAGACGACGCAGATGGCTCAGACGGCCTAGACGGCCTAGACGGCCTAGACGGCCTCGACGGCTCAGAAGACGACAGTGACACCAGTAACGCCAGCGACAGTCCGGACGACGACGGCAGCGGCGGCAGCGGCGACGGCCCCCGTGACACCCCGCGTGAGGTCGACACCCCGCGTGAGGTCGCGGCGCCCTCGGAGTCCGCGGCGTCCCCCGACGCCGACGTGCCCGTCGAGCGCCTGACCGCGGGCCTGCTCCGGCTGCACGCGGAGCGGATGCGGCTGATCGCCCGCGAGCGGCACACGCGTGACCGTTTCACCGCGCTCCACCCGGAGGTCGCGGTGGCGGAGGTGCCCGCGCTGCCGGGCGATGTGCACGACCTGGCGGGGCTGCGCGCCATCGGCGACCGGCTCGCGGCGTCGGACGGCGGTCCGGCGGGGGCCGCCTAGCCCGGCCTCCCACCCTGCTCCCGACGGCGCCACGCCCCCCGTGGAGGGGTCCGCCCCGTCGGCGTTCGGCTCCTGGGACCGCCTCAGGGTCGGCGGCGTCCCGCGGAGCCGTACTCACGTACCCGTACTCGTCCGTACTCATCCGTACTCGCGCATGCCCCGGGGCCGCTCACGCACTCGGATCGCGAGTGCCGGACCCGGCATGGCGGTCGCGACGCACGCCCCACGTGATCGAGCGTGCCCCACGTGATCGAGTGTGATCGAACACGGTCGGACCTGACCCAGCGTCACGCATCGGCGTGTCGGCGTCATGCGCCCCACACCGACCTGGCTCGCCTGACCTGGCGTCACACCATCCGACCCCGACCCGATGTCACACCACCTGGCTCGGTGTCACACCCCGTGGGGATCAGCCCACGGCCGCGTAACTCTCGTCGACGAGGTACTGGTGGCGGGCGCCAGCCGTCTCCTCGCCGTCCAACTCCACGGGCAGCAGGCCCGCGCCGCGCTCGTACTCGGAGCGCGCTGTCTCAAGGAGCCGACGCCATGAGGTGACGGTGGGGCGTCGGCGCAGCAACGCACGCCGCTCCCGCTCCGTCATGCCGCCCCACACGCCGAACTCGACGCGGTTGTCCAGCGCGTCCGCGAGGCACTCGGTCCGCACCGGGCATCCGGTGCACACCGCCTTGGCCCTGTTCTGCGCTGCTCCTTGTACGAACAGTTCATCCGGATCGGTAGTGCGGCAGGCGGCCTGCGCACTCCAGTCGGTTACCCAGCCCATACCGGCGCCGTCCTCTCCCGAATCGAGGCTCCCCCACGGCGGCAGCGGCATATTCACCGCCGCCAGTTGAGGACGTTACGGAAGGTGGGCACAGCGCAACACCCCCTTCGGGCCCAATCTTGAATGGCCCGAACGGACTATGCGTAAGCGGCAGATCACCCGACGGAGTGAGCTGGCGACATGCGCGACCAACCCGGCAAATACGGGCAGTTCAGCGCGGGTCACGGCGGCCGCGGGCACGCGAGGGGGGAGCGCGTGACGGACGCGTGACGGACACGTGCGGGGTTCGGGAACGGCACTGGCACTGGTGCGGAACCGCACTGCTGTGACAGTTGGGTGCAGCTTAGGCCAAGGCATATACGCCTGTCCGGCGATTCAGAACGTAGGCTGCCCCCATGGGAAACAAGCGATCGGGCGGAGGGCTCTCCCCGCGCAGCAGGCCGCCAAGTTCCTGGGCGTCAGCGTGCTCGCGGGCGCGGTGCTCGCGGGCATCGCGCTGCCCGCCGTGGGGGCGCTCGGGCTCGCGGCCAAGGGCTCGGTCGAGGGTTTCGACGAGCTCCCGGCCAATCTGAAGCAGCCGCCGCTGAGCCAGCGCACCACCATCCTGGACTCCGCGGGCGGCCCCATCGCCACGGTGTACTCCCGTGACCGCACGGTGGTCCCGCTGGACCGCATCTCCCCGTACATGCAGAAGGCGATCGTCGCGATCGAGGACTCCCGCTTCTACGAGCACGGGGCGGTCGACCTCAAGGGCATCCTGCGCGCCCTCAACCAGAACGCGCAGAGCGGCGGCGTCTCCCAGGGCGCCTCGACGCTCACGCAGCAGTACGTGAAGAACGTCTTCGTGGAGGAGGCGGGCGACGACCCCGCGAAGGTCGCCGAGGCCACCCAGCAGACCCTCGGCCGCAAGATCCGCGAGCTGAAGTACGCGATCCAGGTCGAGGAGGAGCTGGGCAAGAAGCTGATCCTCCAGAACTACCTGAACATCACGTACTTCGGTCAGGCGGCGTACGGCGTCGAGGCCGCCTCCCAGCGGTACTTCTCCAAGCCCGCCAAGGACCTGAAGCTCCAGGAGGCCGCGCTGCTCGCGGGCATCGTGCAGTCCCCGAGCCGCTACGACCCGGTGAACGACGCCACGGAGGCCAAGCAGCGCCGCAACGTCGTACTCCAGCGCATGGCCGAGACCCACGACATCTCGCAGGCCGAGGCCGACCGCGCCAAGAAGACCCCGCTCGGCCTGGACGTGAGCCGCCCGAAGAACGGCTGCATCACGGCCGTGAAGGGCGCCGGGTTCTTCTGCAAGTACGTGGAGAAGGTCTTCAAGAGCGACCCGGCCTTCGGCAAGACCAAGGAGGCCCGCGCCAAGCTGTGGAACCGCGGCGGGCTGCGCATCAGGACGACCCTGGACCCGCAGACCCAGGAATCGGTGCAGGACTCGATCAAGGACCACGTCTACCGGACCGACGACGTCGCCACCGCCGCGACCATCGTCGAGCCCGGCACCGGCAAGATCCTCGGCATGGGCCAGTCCCGCCCCTTCGGCTACGGCAAGAACGAGACCGAGATCAACCTGTCCGTGGACAACGCGATGGGCGGCGGCGCGGGCTACCAGCCCGGTTCGACGTTCAAGCCGATCGTGGCGGCGGCCGCCCTGGAGCGCGGCATGTACGCGGGCAAGCGGTACTCGGCTCCGTACGAGATGCCCTACCCGGACCGGGTCGCGGCCTGTGACGGCAAGTGGTGGCGGAACGACCCCAACCAGCCCGCGAAGCTCACCAACGAGAACGAGTCCGAGGTCGGCCCCTACCGCCTGCGCGAGGCGACCGCGAAGTCGGTGAACACCTACTTCGTACAGATGATCGAGGACATCGGCATCTGCCCGGTCACGGAGATGGCCGAGAAGATGGGCGTCAAGCGGGCCAACGGCAAGCCGATGGACCAGGCCCCGTCGATCGCGCTCGGCACCCAGGAGGTGTCGCCGCTGACGATGGCCAGCGCGTACGCGACGTTCGCGGCGCGCGGCACGTACTGCACGCCCATCGCGATCGAATCCATCAGGACGGTCGCGGGCAAGTCCCTGCCGGTGCCGAAGTCGACCTGCTCGCGCGCGATGTCCGAGCGGACCGCCGACACCGTCAACACGCTCCTGAAGGGCGTCGTCGAGGACGGCACCGGCCAGCAGGCGGGCCTCGGCTCCCGCGCGAGCGCGGGCAAGACGGGTACGACGGACTTCCGGTACGCGGCCTGGTTCGCGGGCTACACGCCGAACATGTCCGGCGCGGTGTGGGTCGGCGACCCCGCCCACGAGCGCAAGATGATCGACATCACCATCGGCGGCCGCCCCTACGGCAAGGTCTTCGGCGGCGAGGTCCCCGGCCCGATCTGGCGCGACGCGATGCGCGGCGCGCTGGCGGGCAAGCCGGACCCCGGCTTCCACACCGTCCACGTCCCCGGCGACCGGGACCGCGACCGGGATTCCGGTGACGGTGACGGTGACGGTGACGGTGACGAGGGTGACGGGCGTCACGACGACGGGCGGCCGGGCGACGACGACGGCGACGGTGACCGCGGCGACCGGGGCAACGGCCGCGATCCGTGGCCGGGCATCTCGCTCCCGCCGGGGGTCATCGGCGGGAACGGGAATGGGAACGGGAACGGGAGCGGCCATGGCGGCGGTGGCGGCTGGAGCCGCCACTGACTGTCCGTACCGCTGCCCGTAGGGCATCCGAATGTCGTAGGTACGCAGATGGGGGCGCCCCCGAGCCGGACGCAGGGTTCCGGACTCGGGGGCGCCCCCATCTGCGTACCGGATCGGCGTCCCGGCAGGTGCCGGGCGGACGCCCGGAGCGGCGGCGGGCCGGGGGCTCAGCCGCCCGCGAGCAGCTTCTTCACGGCGGCGGCGACGCGGCCGCCCTCCGCCTGGCCCGCGACCTTCGGGTTCACGATCTTCATGACCTGACCCATGGCCTTCGGCCCCTCCGCGCCCGCGGCCTTCGCCTCGGCGACGGCCTCCGCGACGATCCGCTCCAGCTCGTCGTCCGAGAGCTGCTTGGGCAGGTACGCGGCGAGGACCTCGCCCTCGGCCTTCTCGCGCTCGGCCTGCTCGGCGCGGCCGCCCTGCGCGAAGGCCTCGGCGGCCTCCCGGCGCTTCTTCGCCTCGCGGGTGATCACCTTCTGCACCTCGTCGTCGGAGAGCTGGCGCTTCTCCTTGCCCGCGACCTCCTCCTTGGTCACGGCGGCGAGCGTCAGCCGGAGCGTCGAGGAGCGCAGCTCGTCGCGCTCCTTGATCGCGGCGTTGAGGTCGTCCTGAAGCTTCGACTTGAGCGTGGTCATGGGGCAATTGTGGCAGGTGGGCGGGGCCGGGTGCCCGCGCATTTCGGGCGGGCCGCCTCGGCGGGGCGGCCGGGGCGGCCCCGGCGGCCCCGCTGACGTGCCGCCGCGCCGGTCCTCAGGCGCCGGACGGACCGCGGGACGCCCATCCCCCGTCCCCCCGAACCGACTTGACGCCCCGGTCTGACACGATGGACACATGCGCGCGCGATACGCAGTACCCCTGGGAATCACGGCGACGGCCGCAGCCGGAATCGCCTACTCGGTCGGCATCGAGTCCCGCCTCTTCCGCCTCCGGCGAGTGACGGTGCCCGTACTGCCTCCCGGCATGAGACCGCTCCGCGTGCTCCAGGTCTCCGACATCCACATGGTGTCCGGCCAGCGCAAGAAGCAGCGCTGGCTGCGCTCGCTCGCGGGCCTGCGCCCGGACCTGGTGATCAACACCGGCGACAACCTCTCGGACCCCGAGGGCGTGCCGGAGGTCCTGGACTCGCTGGGCCCGCTGATGCAGTTCCCCGGGGCGTACGTCTTCGGCTCCAACGACTACTACGGCCCCAGGCCGCGCAACCCCGCCCGCTACCTGCTGGAGAAGGTCCAGGGCCGCCACGGCCTCAACGGCAACCCGCCCGTCGTGGGCGCCATCCACAACCCGTGGGAGGACCTGCGGGACGGCTTCGACTCCGCGGGCTGGGTGAACCTCACGAACACCCGGGGCAACCTCAAGATCGACGGCTACGAGATCGCGTTCACCGGCCTGGACGACCCGCACATCAAGCGGGACCGGTACGCGGCCGTGGCCGGGGGCCCCGACACCGCCGCCGACTTCTCCATGGGCATCGTCCACGCGCCGTACCTGCGCAGCCTGGACGCCTTCGCGGCGGACGGCTACCCGCTGATCCTCGCGGGCCACACCCACGGCGGCCAGGTGTGCGTCCCCTTCTACGGCGCGCTCGTCACCAACTGCGACCTGGACACGGACCGCGTGAAGGGCCTCTCCACGCACGAGGCCGGAGGCCACACCTCGTACCTCCACGTCTCCGCAGGCTGCGGCGCCAACCGCTACACCCCGTTCCGCTTCGCCTGCCCCCTGAGGCCACCCTCCTGACCCTCACGGAACGCACCGCCCGGCCCTGACCCGGCCCCCGCGGAAAACCGGATTTCGTCTCCGGCCGCCGGTCCGCTAAAGTAATCGATGTCGCCGCGACCTGCACAGCAGAGCTGACAGGCAGCGGAGCATCGACACCGGGGTGTGGCGCAGCTTGGCAGCGCGCTTCGTTCGGGACGAAGAGGTCGTGGGTTCAAATCCCGCCACCCCGACAGAGAAATACCAGGTCAGGGGCCTGATCCGCGCAGCGGGTCAGGCCCCTGAGTAGTTCCGGGGGCCATTTTGGGAGCCATGTGGGAGCCGACTTCGAGATCCGGCTCCCGGGGAGCCGCGGAGAGAGCCCCTGCGGAGGTCCCTCAAGCGGAGGTGATTCCGGTGGCCGTCAGGATCTCCGCGGCCGATGCGCTGTTGCCGTCCTGTACGGCCATGGCCATGGCGGCGCGCGCGGCGGTCGTGTCGATCTGCGGCGGGAGCATCAGGAAGGAGAAGATGTCCTGCCGCCCGCGGGTGATGAGCATCGTGTTGTCGTCGACGGCGGACCAGTCGATGCGGACCATGTGACCGTCGACGATCGCGTGGCGCGTGTGCACGTCCCAGGCGCTCGCGTCCAGGCCGATACGCGCGAGGGGGCCGAGGCGTTCGGTCAGCGCGCGGATCAGGCCGGGCAGCTGGGTTTCGAGGTCCCTGGATCGCGGCCACCACGCGCCGTCGAAGGTCCCGTCGCGGCGGGGCGTCGTCTCCATCCTCAGGACGGCCGTGCCGGGGGCCGCCTGATGGGCCTGGGTGTCCGCGAGGAGCATCGCGGGAGGCGTGGGGTCGGCGGTCATGGCGTGCCGCCCGCCGCGGAGGGCGGCAGCAGCCGCTGGGGGTACTGCTCAGCTGTGAGGCAACCCGCAGACAACACACGGCCGTTGACGGGCGCCCTCTTCGAACAAAGCGTGTTCATGATCATGGCGCGACCTCGCCCCAGGCGGACCCGGTCCGGTGACTCGCCGAGAGCGACACGGGCATCTGGGCCTGTGTACGCAGATCCCTCGGTGCTGCCAGCCTACTCCTGGCCGCTACCCCTGCCGGCAGGCACAGTCCCTCAACAGGGAACGGTCAGGCAGTCGTGGTTAGTTCTGCCGCAGGAGTACGCTCGGTAGTACCGAGAGCATTTCTTGACCGGCTTCCATGTCGGTATCTCTCTCGATTCGACAGCACCGGGCCGGGCACGACGGACCCGGGGACGGGTTGACACCATGACGGTGCTCACCGCACGACCCCCGCCAGCCACACCGATCACCAAGCCTTCCGGCTACCCGCCGTTGCGGCTCTCCCTCAAGCCTCCGGGCCCGCTCTCCGGACTGCTCGACGGCGCCTGGTGGCCGCGCTCCCGGGATCTCACTCGTGAACTTCCCGCTCTGACCGACCTGTTGGATCCGCTGTGGGGCCGCATCACGCGCGTCACGGTCAACCCGACGCACTGGCCAGTCGTACCGCGCAAGGTCCCCGTCAACGGCCACGTGGTCAAGGTGGGCTGGTACAAGGACGAACAGGACCCGCACCAACTCCTGGTGCTCTCCTACCACGTCGGGCGCTGGGACCTGCTGATCATTCCCCCGGAGACCGGGGCGGCTGCCGCCGGGCGTCTCATGGCCGCCGCCTGCGATCCTCTGATCGTCCGTACGGGCAGCGCTCTCCTCGCCGACGAACTGGACCGTTACCCCGTGGCCCCGACCGAGGCGGACCCGCCGGGCCGCACGCAGGCAGAGGCGTGGGAGGCGGAGGGCGGCGCCATGGCCGCGCCGCCCGTCGGCACGACCGGCGGGAGGTGACGGGCCATGGACACCGGCCTCACCGTCGCCGTCATCCTCGCGATGATCGCCCTGGGAGCATTCGTGATCCACCGTCTCAACGACCAGCAGGCCGGGCGGATCGCTCTGCGCCAGTACAGCCGTCGCCTCACCGGCCGTACCGGAACCCGCAGCCCTGCACGGCCGCCGTCCGACATTGCTCGTCCGCCCGCCGTCCGCGTCCGCCGCGACCACCGGGATGGAGGTCGCGGACGTCTCCGTCCACGGCGCAAGGTCAACAGGGCCACGAAGGGGCGTAGGGCATGACCGGGCGTACGGCGACGCAGCATGGCACGGCCGGGCCGAGCTCACAGGAGCAATCGGCCGGCGGGCGCGTCGAGGTCCGCATCATCGCGGCCGACCCCGACGCGGCCCGGCTGGTTGCACGGGCCCTGGGCCGGATCCTCGTCTGCGACGAGCCCCGCAGCTACCCTGCGGGCGGCGAGGGATGCGGCACCCGCCTCCACCTGACGGTGGACACCCTGCGCACCCGAGAGCCGGAACCGGCACCCAGGTCCTGGCTTGCCGACAGCCGCTCACAGACACAGCGCACCCACGTCGACGAAACGACCTGACCTCTGGGTCGCCCCTCGCGCACCCGCTGGCCCCGGACCCCGGCCCGCCCCCTCCGGACCGAGGTCAAGGAGCCTTGCATGTCCCCCAGTACCACCCGTTCCCAAGTCCCCGCCCCGCCGCACGCCCTCACCACATCCCACACGTACGACGGGACGGCCCCGTTCCCCGCCGAGGACCCGCCGCCTCCACGCGGCCCCGGCGACCGCCTGTACGTGACCGTGACGGCGACGATCGTCGTGCTCCCGTTCCTGGCACTCGGCCTGGCCGCCTGGCTGCTGTGGGGCAGTCTCATCCGCCCCGCCGATGTCCTGCTCGCCCTCGTCCTCTATACGCTCACCGGCCTGGGCGTCACGGTCGGCTTCCACCGCGGTCTCACCCACGGCGGGTACCGGGCCGCCCGGCCCGTGCGGATCGTGCTCGCGGTGGCCGGGTCGATGAGCTTCCAGGGCGACGTCATCGGCTGGGTCGCCACCCACCGCCGCCACCACGCCTTCACCGACCGCCCCGGCGACCCGCACTCCCCCTACCGCTACGGCACCCACCTGCGCGGCCAGCTGCGCGGCCTGGCCCACTCCCACGTCGGCTGGCTGTTCCGCAACGACCCCACTCCCGCCGAGCGCTACGCCCCCGACCTGCTGGCCGACCGCGACATCCGCGCCGTCTCGCGGGCCTTCCCGGCCCTGTGCGTCCTGACCCTGGCCCTCCCCTTCGCCCTCGGCTGGGCGATCGGCGGCACCTGGGTACACGCCACCACCGCCCTGGTGTGGGCGGGCCTGGTGCGCATCGCGCTGCTCCACCACGTGACCTGGAGCGTCAACTCCCTGTGCCATGTGATCGGCCGACGCCCCTTCCGCACCCGGCGCCACGACCGCGCCACCAACCTGTGGCCGCTGGCCCTGCTCTCCTTCGGCGAGAGCTGGCACAACCTGCACCACGCCGACCCCACCAGCGCCCGCCACGGCGTGGACCGCGGCCAGATCGACCCCTCCGCCGCCGTCATCCGCCTCCTCGAACGCCTCGGCTGGGTGCACGACGTCCGCTGGCCCACCCCGGACCGCCTCGCCACCCGCCGCTCATGAACGCACTGCGCAAACCGCCCCCTCGCCCCGAACAGGAGCCCCCATGACCTCAACCGCACACCCCCCAGACCTCCCCCTTCCGGTTCAACCTGCCGTGCGTCTGCGCGTGATGCCCCGCGAAGCGATCCCGCGCCGCATCGACGGCGCCTGGTGGCCCCGCTCCCGAGACCTGATGGCCGAACTTCCGCCGCTCTTGGCAGCCTTGCCACCGTCCTGGGGACACATCGCCGCCGTCAGCGTGCACGCGTCGATGTGGGCCACCGCGCCCGGCCGCGTACTCATCGCCAACCGAGTCGTACGCCTGCACAAAACGTCCGGCGCGCACGGCCGCCACAGCATCTGCCTGCTCACCCCGGGCCGTGGCCGATGGGACCTCCTCGTCGTGCCACCGGAGATCGACCAAGCGGACGCCGAACCGCTCATGGCATCCGCCGTGGCGAAGTAACCGCCATGGCCACAGCCCTGCCCACCATCACCCTGCCCCTCGTCACCATGGCGGTACACATGCACAACTGCGCGTTCCTGTTGATCGACACACCGGCGAGCCGCACCGGGGGCGCGCCCACCGCGCGGCGGCCCGCGCCCCTGTCGTCGGCAGGTGCGCGATGACGGCCGCCGGCTCCGGACCGGGCCACGAGCGCTCCACCCTGGACGCGGTGCGCCTGCGCTGCCTGAACCGCTGGCAGGCCGAGACGCTCCGGGAGGACCTGGCGGATCTGTACGTCGAGTCTTCCGACGCCGCGACCGGCGAGACGTACCGCCGCAGGGAGGACTTCCTACGGCGCCTCGCGGACTCCGTACGACGCCCGGGCTTCTCGATGCTGCTCGCCGAGACGACCACCCTGGCGGGCTGTGCCTTCGGCTTCCCCATCGCACGCGACGGGACCTGGTGGCTGGGCTTCGAGGGCGACCTCCCCAAGTCCGTCGAGCAACTGACCTCCTCCGGGCACGCCTTCGCCGTCACGGAGATCGTGGTCCACCCGCACGAGCGCACAGCCGGTCTCGCCCGGCTGCTGCAAACGCGGCTGCTCGCCGACCACCACGCCTCACTCGGCGCCACCTTGGTGGACCAGGCTGATCGTACGGTCCACGCCGCCTTCCAGACGTGGGGGTGGGAGGACATCGGACAGGTCCGCAGGCCCTCCGACCCCGCGGTGCTGCGCGCCCTGGTCCTTCCCCTGGGAGAACGCGCGGCGGGCCGTCCGGACGGCCTCGCGCACAACGCCCGTACACAGCGCCCCGAGTAACCGGAACGAGCCCCGCAGGACGGGGGAGCGATCCAGATGACGGACAGGACGGGAAGCATGGAGTCGCCCCCCGAGCGGGATCAGGATCGGGAGGCGCGGCGTGTCGAGGCGGTACGCCGCTACGACGTCCTGGGCACCCCGCCGGACGGGGCGTTCGACCGGATCGCCGCGCTGGCCGCGCGTCTCTTCGGGGCGCCGATGGCGAGGGTGACGATCGTCGACACCGACCGGGTCTGGTTCAAGGCCGCGTACGGGCTCGCCGGTGTCACCCAGGCCGGCCGGGATGCCTGCCTGAGCACCTCGGTCGTCCTCTCCGACGCCCCCTTGGTCATCCGCGACACCCATCGCTCCCCTCTCGCCCGCGCGCACCCGATGGTGACCGGCCCGGCCGGCGTCCGTTTCTACGCTGCCGCCCCCATCACCACCCCAGACGGCCACCGCCTCGGCGCGGTCGACGTCCTGGACATCCGGCCCCGCCGGATCCCACCCGAGCGGGCCGCCGCCCTGACCGACCTGGCAGCGCTAGTCATGGACCAGCTGGAGCTGCGCCTCTCCGCGCTGCGGGTGCTGCGCAGGGAACGCGAACTCCTCCAGGCCGCACACGCGGCGCGCGACCGGGCCGAACGGGACCGGGCCAGGGCCGCCGAGTTCGCCGCGGCCCTGCAGAACACGCTGCTGCCGCCGGCCCTGCCCCAGGTCCCGGGCCTGCAGGCGGCCTGCCACTACACCACCGCCTCCGTCCACGACATCGGCGGCGACTTCTACGACGTCTTTCCCCTCGGCGCCGACCGGTGGGCGTTCTGCCTCGGTGACGTGAGCGGCAGAGGCACGACGGCGGCCTCCCTCACCTCGCTGATCCGCCACACCCTGCGTGCCACGGCGCCGCTGGAGACCGACCCGCGCACCGTCCTGGAGACGCTGAACAGGGCCCTGTTGGCGGATCGGGCCGCCGACGTCCACCTGTGCACACTGGTCCTCGGCACCCTGGTTCCCGACCCCGCGGGCGGGTTCGCCATCACCCTGACCGGGGGCGGCCACCCTCCCACGTACCACCTACGCCCGGCACGCCGGGGACGGCGGCCCCGTGCGGAACCGGTGGAACTGACCGGCGGCATGCTCCTCGGCGCACTCGCCGAGGCACCGTTCGCCTCCCGGACACTGCACCTGGCACCGGGCGAGGCGCTCCTGCTCTACAGCGACGGCCTCATCGCGTCCCGAACCTCCCACGGCGCCCGATTCGACGAGGAGAGCCTGGCCGCGCACCTCACCCACCACGCGGCCACCAGCACGGCCCCCGGCGCGGCCGCGATCATCGACGACCTCACCACTCTCCTCGCCACCTTCCCCGACGGCCCGGCGGACGACGTGGCCCTCCTGGCCCTCAGCGCGACGCCCCTGGAAGCCAACGGGACACCCATCGGCGCATCGGGCACCACCCACACCAGCGTCCCCCTCGCCGCCGCGAGAGCCACCAGGACACTAGAAGCACGCTCACCGCTGACATGAGCCAGGTCGCGAGACGGACGTCGAGTGCTGCCTCCAGCCCCTCGGTCGGTCCGGTCCCGCGACTGGACCGGTGTACCGGAGAACCGCGAACAGCGTGGAGGGAGCCCCCGGCCGCTTTCCGGCTACGCCGGGGCGGCACTTTCACAGGACACTGGTCACGGCACGCGAGGGGGACGAGACTAGGTGGCAGCGGGAGACGGCATCCTGTGGGAAGGTGTCCCCGGATCACTCTTGGAGGTGGGTGGGGCATGCCTGAACTGCCACGTGAGGAGCAGTTGGCGTCGGCATTCGTCGACCTGGCCGACACCTTGGTGCAGGACTTCGACGTCATCGGCTTCCTGCACACGCTCGCCGAGCACTGCGTGCACCTGTTGGACGTCGCCGCGGCCGGAGTCATGCTCGCCACTCCCGGCGGTCGGCTGGTGGACGCCGCCGCCTCAGATGAGCGCACCCGCCGGCTGGAACTGGCCAGCATCGAGTGGGACGAGGGCCCCTGCCGTGACTGCTTCCGGACCAGGGAACAGGTGCCTGACGTACCGCTGGCCACGCGGGCGGCCACGATGCGCTGGCCCCGGTTCGCGCCGCGGGCCGTGGAGCTCGGCTTCACCTCGGTCGTGGCGGCCCCGCTCCGGCTGCACCACCAGGTGATCGGAGCCCTGAACCTCTTCCGGGACCAGCCAGGCCCCCTGGACGACTCCCAGGTGAAGCTGGGACAGGCGCTCGCCGATACCGCCACCATCGGCGTCCTGCAGCAGCGGGCGGTGAGTGAGCAGATGACAGTGACCGCACAGCTACAGGCCGCCCTGGACAGCCGCGTCATCATCGAGCAGGCCAAGGGCTATCTGGCGAACCGCCGCGCCATCGGTGTCGAGGAGGCGTTCACCCTCATGCGGCGCTACGCTCGCGATCACCAGACACGGCTCACCGAGATCGCCCGCCAAGTCCTGCAAGGCACGGCCGACGCCTCTCTCCTCACGCGGCGCGATCGGTGAAGCGTCGGCCCATCGGTGCTGGCTGGTGGGCCGACTGCCGGATGATCTGCACTGTGTCCGAAAGGGGGCGGCTTCGGTGATTCATCCGGTGATGGCTGACTACCTGCGCACCCTCAGCTCCCACACCGGCCCCGGTCTGGCACCGCTGCCGCTCGCGGCCTGCGCCGACATGCTGGGCCTGGACGGTCTCGCCCTGCTCCTGGCGCCCGGCGGCAACCCGGCCGAACTGGTGCAGTCCTACGGCGAACGCACCCTCGCGCTGGAAGACCTGCAACAGGTCCAGGGCCAGGGCCCGAGCCTGGACACCGCCGGCCACGGGGCCCTGATGCTGCTGCCCGACGTGACCGACACCGCCACGTTCGCCACCGACCGCTGGCCCGGCCTGCCGGGCGCCATCGAGGCGCTGGGCGTACGCGCGGTGTTCTCCTTCCCGCTGCGCATCGGGGTCATCGCGCTCGGCGCGCTCACCGGCCACCGCACCCGGCCAGGACCGATGTCCACCGACCAGCTCACCGACGCGTTCGGTCTGGCCGACACCATCGCTCAGGTCACCATCGCCACCGCCACCCGGGCGGAGCTTCCCCACACTCCGCTGCTCGACGAGCCCGGCCTGCACTTCGCCGAGGTCCACCAGGCCACCGGCATGCTCGCGGACCAACTGGACACCGACTGCGACCACGCCCTGATCCGCCTGCGCGGCCACGCCTTCAGCCACGACCGGCCCCTGCTGGACGTCGCCCGCGACGTACTGGCCCGCCGACTACGCCTGGACGACAACGGAGACGGCGAACCCAGACCTGTCCCATGACAGCGCCCCGCCGAGAAGCCCGCCGTCAGGTGCCCAGCCCGTCGCCCTGTAGCAGCGGAGCCTTCACGTCCGCAGCCTTTCGGCACAACCGGTCAGCAGGCCGGCACAGCCCGCTACTCTGAATTGCCGACCCAGATCCCGTTGGTATCCGGTCCCCACGCACATCTGCCCCGGAGAAGAGGGTCGCCATGACCCCGCCCCCGTCAGTGATCTGTGTCAAGGAAGTCCGCCCCCACGGAGACTGCACCCTGGTGGTCCTGTGCGGCGAAATCGACATCCACACAGCCCCCGGCATCATCGAATTCCTCGACGGCCTCACCCACGCCAATGACACCGACCTGCTGATCGATCTGCGCCCCGTCGACTTCATGGACTGCGCCGGCGTACGACTTCTCAACCGCGCCCGAGCCAGGTCCAGCAGCCCACACGGACGCCTACGCCTCATCTGCACCGGTCACGCAACCCTCCACCTGCTCCGCCATCCACAGCTGCGCCTGGACTTCGAGATCCTGAGCGAGCTGCCCGCACCCGTACCACCGCAGGCTGCGGCCTGACCGACGCGAAATCCCCCTGGGCTCACCGCCCCAGCGCGGCTAGGCTCACCAAGCGGCCCCAGTCCCCGGTCGACTGTGCGCCTCCCGTCCGCTGCGTCTTCAGGGGTACTCAGCGGACCGGTCGAGGCAACCCGGCCGCGGCCCCATGGGGAGTGGGTCCGCAGGCCGGGCGCATGGCAGTCCCCACGGTGTCTCCTGGGCTCCGCCTCCACTCTCTCGAAGCCCCTTCCGTGACTGCCAAGGACCAATCGGAACAGCCGCTGAACGTCCGGAAACGCCGTCCACAAGAGAAGCGCCAGGTCCGTCCCGGCTCTCCGGGAGCCGTTTACCCGAGGGCGGCCGCGCGTGCGCGCAGGAGGTCATTGAGCACGCGCACCGGAGACGTTGGGCACATGGCCAGCCGGGCGTCGAGCGCCGCCTCCCACTGCTCGGTCAGGCCGAGCATGAGGCGCTTGCGCATGCCAGGAGTGACGTGGGCGTAGCGCGCGGAGACGGAGCCGTCGACGTGTCCCATGCGCTCGTCCATGAGGACCTTCTCGGTGCCGAGGTCCTCCATCATCGTCCGGTGCGTGTGGCGCAGGCCGTGGGGTGTGAGGCCCTTGGTGACCGGGAGCCAGCAGGCGTCGGCCCGGTCGGTGGCGCCTCGGCCCCGCGCCGGGATGCCGGGCCACGGCTCGCCGAGGATCGGCACCGGGCGTGCCTCCTGGGGTGCCTTCTTCGGGTACCAGCCGGAGACAGCCGGGGTGAACAGCCAGGTGGCGAAGCCGTTTCGGCGCCAGTGGGCTGCGTGCTCCGACGGGGCGCCTCCCCGTACGAACCCGAGCTCTGCGATGGCGAGTTCGACGCGGACTCGGGTGTCCTCGCGTACGCGGTCGGGGTGGTTGAGGACGTTGGACACCGTACCGGTGGAGACCTCGGCGCGGCGGGCGACGTCGACGAGCTTCGCGCCCTGGTGGCCACCGGTGCGCGCCGCACCCTGCCCTCGGAAGACGTACGTCCTGCCGTGGCAGGGGCAGGGCGTCGGCTTCGTACGGGCGACGTGGTTGGCGACCAGGGCGGACAGCCAGTCCATCGCGTCGATGGTGCGGTAGCTGTCGTCCTTGGGCGGGCAGCGAACCAGCTCGCCCGTGTCGAGTTCGTACAGCTGCCACTCGACCCTGAAGGCGTTGGGGCGCACGAACTCCGTTTCCAGGCCCACGATTTCGCCCCAGCGCTTGCCGGTGTAGCCCTTGAGGACTGTGGCGACGAACTCGTCGTCGCGGCCGGAGAGCAGGGATGCCCGCTCGGCGGTCAGCAGGATGCCGAGCGCGTCGGTGACGACCTTCTCCGGGCCGCGGGCGCGGGAGCGCCCGGCGCGCTTGCCGCGGCCGCGTCGCCGGGCGGCCGGGTTGGACGTGAGCAGACCCTCGTCGATCGCGTCCTCAAAGATCAGGTGGAGCGTGGAGCGCCAGGTCTTGACGCTGGAGGCCGCGTACGCGGCTCGCTCCTTCTTTTCCCACAGCTCGACGTCCGTGCGCAGGATGCCCGCGAGCGCCTTGTCCTCGAATTCGGGGAGCAGGTGCTCCTCGATGTGGCGCTTGTAGTTCTGCATCGTCGAGGCGGCCAGGTCCTGGGCGGCGTACCAGCGGTTTGCGTACTCGCCGAAGGTCTCCTGGCCGAGCGCCGGGTCGCGCCAGTCGCCGCGCCGGTACTTGTTCTCCGCCTCGCTGGCGGCACGCTGGGCCTCGCCCTTGGTGGCGAACTTGAGCGCCTTGCCATTCTCGTCGACGACCGTCAGGTGCCTGCCAGGCGCGATCTTGTAGCGACCGCGCCAGTAGTTTCCGCGCTTCTCCGCGAAACCCACGTACTCCTCCCCTTTCCTGTGTCGTCGGCTATGCGGCGGTCCCGAACTGGCCTTGGCGGACTCGGCGCGGAGGCCGGGCGCGCAGGCGAGCCGTGGGCGCGGACGCAGCAGGCGATGCGGAAGGGAGGGAGGTTGGCGCCTTGGGAGCACGGGCAGCCGCAACCTGCTGCTGAGGGGCAGCCGGGTGGGCCTCGTGCATGCGGATGATCTCCGCGAGGTGCTCGCCGGTGAAGCGGTAGGCACGGCCGACCCGCGTGTAGGGGATCAGGCGGCGGCGGGCGCGGTCCTTGACCCACCAGGCGGAGCAGCCGAGGGCCTCGGCGACCTCCTCGGGTAGGTAGAGGCGCGGAAGATGTGTGGAGGCAGGGGATATTGCGGGTTGGCGCAACGGGTGAGTCCTCTTCTGGCGGGCATGTGGCACGGCAATGCCGACCCGCCGGTCGATCGCTAGGGATGAAGGTGAAGCTCCCGCGCTGGGGGTTTGCGGACCCAGGGCGGAAGTAGGAACTGGAGGCTACGCCTCGGCGACGGAGCCGGTATCACCGTGCTCACCGGGCGGAGGACCGTGCATCTTCAGCATGGTCTTGCTGGCCTCCTCCGCCATGGCGGACTGGACCATGAGGTCGGCCTCCTCGCGGATGTCGGGGTGCTCGGCGAGGTAGGCGTCGAGAGCGTCGCGCGCCTCAGTGAAGGCCATGTTGGCCCGCTGCGTCGCGCGGAACGCGTCCACGACCTCGTCGATGAGCTCCATGGCACGGGCCTTGGCCGCCAGCTGGGGCGGCCCGACGAGGTTGCGCAGGTCGATGCCGAAGACCTCGGCGAAGCCGATGGCGTCGTCGAGGTTGATGCGGCGCTTCCCGTTTTCGATCCGCCAGACCGCGGACGGGTTCATCTCGAAGCCGGCCTCGTTGAGCCGGTCGGACAGGGCGTTGGTGCTCCAGCCGCGCGCCTCGCGCTCCACCCTGATGCGGGTTGCGACGTTCGCCTCGCCGCTGAGCAGGGCGCCCTCGGACGGTTCTTCCTCCGCCACCGCCACCTCCTTCCGTTCGTAGCGACGCACTGCGGTTTGCAGCACGACCTAAACAGTAGCATCTTCACTGCGAGATGCAAAACACTGCTGCGATCTGCAATTCATGTGGCATACTGGTGGCACCCACCCCACCAACCCGAGGAGCCCCGCACGACCGCACGTCACATGAAAGAAGCCCCCGGCGGTGCCGGGGGCTCAAGCGCAAACCTCTCAACCGCCATCCCTAGCGATCGACCCGCGGAGACCGGGATTGCCGTCCCACATGGCCCGCGAGCAGAGGAGCTGATGCCCAGTATGGCCGATGCCCAACTGAAAACGCCATCCGCGCACGTCACTGCCCACCCGATGCCCGCAGCGCCGTCGGCGGCGAAGGCGGGGCGATAGACATGGCACGGATACGCACCATCAAGCCGGAAGCCTTCACCTCGGAGTCGCTGGCCCAGGTCTCGATCTCCGCGGAACGGACCTTCTTCGGGCTCCTCACTCAGGCCGACGACCACGGCCGCTTCCGCGACCAGGCCGCCGTCATCGCCGGTGCGCTGTGGGCACTGCGCCCCGAGCACGGCCCGCTGGCGGTCGAGGACGACCTCACCCAGCTCGCCGGAGCCGGGCTGATCTGCCGCTACGAAGGCGACGACGGCAAGAACTACCTGCACATCGTCACCTGGGCCAAGCACCAGAAGATCAACCGGCCCAGCGGCAGCCGCTGCCCTGCCTGCCCGCACCATGAGGGCGGACGGCCCGCGCTGCCTGCCGGGAGCCATCACGGAGAACTCACGGAGCCTTCAGTGAGCCCTCCCGGAGTCCTCACCGAGGACGCGCGCACTCTGCGGGAGCCTTCGCTGAAGAACGGCGAACCCGCGGGTCAGGAGGGTTTCAGTGAGGCATCACGGAGGATTCCGGGAGGGCTCACGGAGGACTCGGTGAACCCTCAGGGTCCGGATCTAGGACCTAGGATCCTGGATCTAGGATCACCTCCGGTGGGGGACGCGAGCGCCCCCACACCCGAGTCCGTCTCGGCCAAGACGCTCATCGCCGAGTACGCCGCCGCATGCGCCAACCGACCGCCCAGCGGTTTCCTGGGGCATCTCGGCAAGGAGACCGCCAAGCTGCTCGGCGAAGGCATCGACGCGGCATATGTGCGCGCCGGGCTTGAGCGGCTGCGCGCCAAGGGCCTGCACCCCAGCGTGCTGCCGAGCCTGGTCAACGAGGCCATGAACCCGCCCACCACGGGTGGCACGTCCGCAGGGCACCGGCCGTGGACCAACCCGGTCGACGCGCAGGCCGCGTACGGGGGTGAGCTGTGACCACGACAACCTCTGCGACCGCTGCCCGCGAGCCGCGCCAACTGGGCGGCGCCGTGGCCAAGCTGGAGGCGATCTTGGCCGCCCGCGACATCGACCCCACCGCCGTGGTCGACGCGACACCTTCGCCGGAGCCGGTGACGGCGCTGGAGCTGGCCGCCGCCCGCATCCCGCGCCGCTACCGCGACGCCCTGGCCGATCACGCCCACGTATCGGCCTGGGTCGAGGAGATCGCGGCTGCCGGGCGGCCGGGCCCGGGCGGCGCGCCGGGCATCGCCTACGGTCCCTCGCTGCTGATCGCGGGTCCGACCGGCACCGGCAAGACCTACCAGGCGTACGGCGCCATCCGCTCGCTGCTCGGCGCCGGGGTCCGGCTGCGCTGGGAGGCCATCACCACCGCCGAGCTGCACGCCACCGTGCGCCCGCGCCAGGGCCACGACGGCGAACGCCGCTTCCAGGAACTGGCCCGCAGCCCGCTGCTGCTCCTCGACGACCTCGGCGCCGCCAAGTCGTCGGAGTGGACCGAGGAGCTGACCTACCGGCTCATCGACCACCGGTACGTCCACGAGCTGCCCACCCTCATCACCACCAACCTCTCCATCGCCGACCTGCGCACCGCCGTCGGCGACCGCGTCGCCTCCCGCCTCGCCGAGATGACCCGCCGCGTCATCCTCGACGGCCCCGACCGCAGGCGCCGCACCGGCACCGGCCCACACGGGCGTTAACAGGCGCCTGCGCCCCGGCGCCACCGCACTGCCGTGGGCCGAGCCCTTACCGGCCCCGCGCAAAGCGATCACGCGAGCGTCCGCGTCGTACACGCGCCCAGGCATACACGCGCGGGGCCCCTTGAGACGGGGGCCAACGTGAACGCCCTTCGCCCCCACTCCACAAGCCCCACCGCACCACCCTGGAGCCCTCCGCCTTGCACTCCCCCGCCCCGATACCCCCCGCCACACGCGGCAGCCGATCCGTCCGCAGCGGCACCACCTCACTCGACCGAGTCGGCTTCGCCCTGCCCTCCGGCGCCACCGCCGGAGCCCTCTCCGCCATCACCCCACACGCCTTCGCCCGGCCCGACATCGGCTGGCGCCCCGGCACGCCCCTGGACCCCCGGCTCGTATGGATCGCGAGCGTGCGCGCCACGGCGATGGGCGGGAAGCGATGACCAAGCACGCCGCCGAGCGAGCTGCCCTCATGGCGGCGGGCGCCGTCATCGTCGTCCTCACCGCCGGAGCCTTTTGGCTCTCCTACGCACACCTGGCCGACGTCGCCGGCCAGCACGGGCTGGGAAGCTCACCGGTCCGCCGCTGGGCATGGCCTGCCACCCTGGACGCGTTCATCGTCGCCGGCGAACTACTCATGCTCCGCGCGGGCCTGCGCCGGGTCACCGACCGATGGGCCATCGCCGTGACCGTGATCGGTTCGGTCGGCTCCATCGCCCTGAACGTGGCCGGGGTCAGCGGCACAAGCAGACCCAGTACCGTGTCCCTGCTCGACTACGTGGTCGCCGCAGTGCCACCACTCGCCGCGATGCTGGCCTTCGCCGTACTGATGCGCCAGATCCACCAGCTCGTCGAGCGTCCCACCGACCGCGCGGATCCGGTCTCCGCTCTGGCGCAGGAAGCACCGGTCACTGAACCCAACGGCCCCGTCGATCCACCGGCCGCCGCATCCGGAACGCCGCAGGAACCGGCATCCGGTACCGGTCCGCGTTCCCATGACCAAACGCATCCGGCACGCGATCCCAAACCGGAAGACGCCCTCAGCGGTCGACGCAGCGAGGATCTGGCCCACAACGTTCCGGAACAGCCCGAGGGGGACAGGAATCCGCCGGTGAAACCGGAACGGAAGCAACCCGGGAAGGGGAAGGGCGGCTCCCCGGGCGCAAGCCCGACCTGACCGATGGCGAGCTGCGGGCCATTGCCCTGGACCTCGCCGACGACACCGGATTGCCCTCCGTCGCGGACATGCGCGCAGAACTCAAGAAGCGCAACCGCAAAGCTGCCAACCACCGGGTCGCAGCGATCCTCGACGCCCTCAAGGCCGACAGCGATGCCGTCCGAATCCTGCAGGGCGCCACCAGCCACTAGCGGTACGGGCCCTTACGCCCCGAAGGCCGTACCGGAATGCCGTGGGCGTGTGCCGGAATCACTTCCGGCACACGCCCTCGCAACCGCGCGCACAGCCCCTTCCCGCAGCACATCACCACCCCACCCACTACGGAGACGCACTCCATGCACGATCAGCACCACGAACTCCCCTCCCCTCAGCAGGGGATGACCACGACCCAAGCCACCGCATCAGCAAGGTATCCCGCTGGACCGTCCACGGGCCGGTCCCACGGGGAAGCCTCCGCCCCGGGGGTGGCGGAGGCACTCGGGCACCAGGGGGTGCCCGAGGAGAAGCAGCCCGCCGACGCCGATCCCGCCGCCGCCGTGCCGCTGCCGCGCGCCGCCGAAGCAGCCGCCCTGCACCGTGTCGCCCAACGTCGCAAGCCCGACCCCAGCGGCCGGCGTAAGAAGCGGGTCGATGCCCGCTACAGCGTTGAGGAGAGGGACGCCATCCGCGCCAAGGCCACGTCACTGAACCTCAGCGGTGCCCATTACGTCGCCGCCGTCACCCTGGCCCATGTTGAAGGTGACCTCACCGTGCCCGGCCAGCGCACCCAGCTGGACGACTACATCGACGAGCTCAACGCCCTGCGCCAGCAGGTCGCCACCATTGGCCGCAACGTCAACCAGATCGCCAAGAAGCTCAACTCCGGCGGCCATCCACACCCTGGGGACAGCGCCCTCCTCGCCCAGACCGACCGCACCCTGGACGCGGTCGGTGAGGCCGTGCGCCACATCGCGGCAGCCGCGAATCAGGCCGTCAGCCACAAGGCGGCCCGATGATCGCGAAGATCACCGGCGGCCAGGACACCGCCGACTTGATCCGCTACCTGTACAACACGAAGAAGAAGGGCCACACCGACCCGCACCGGGTCGCCTCCTGGGATGGCTTCGCCCCCGACCCCGGCCGCGCCGACGACTTCGACGCCACCAAGAGGGCTCTCGTCGCGGACCTCGACCTGCACGTCAAGCAGGCCGAGCGGCTCGGTCGCGCGCCCGAGAAGCATGTGTGGCACTGCTCAGTCCGTGCCGCCAAGACCGACCGTCACCTCAGCGACGAGGAGTGGGGCGACATCGCCCGCCGCGTCGTGGCCGCCACCGGCATCGCGCCGGACGGTGATCCGGACGGATGTCGCTGGGTCGCCGTACGGCACGCACCCGACCATATCCACATCGCCGCCACCAAAGTCCGCTCCGACCTGCGCACCGCCCGCCACTGGAACGACTACCTCACCGCCGACCGCGAACTCGCCGCCATCGAGAAGGAGTACGACCTCTTCCAAGTCATACGCGGGGACCGCACCGCCGCGAAGCGGCCCACCCGCGCCGAGCAGGAGAAGGCCAGGCGCGCCGGCCAGGCCCGCACCGCCCGCGAACACCTGCGCGCCACGATCCGTACCGCCGTGGCCGCCGCCACCAGCACCGAAGAGTTCATCCGTCTCCTGGAGCACACCGACGGCATCCTCGTGGACGTCAAGCACTTCCCCTCCGGAGACGTACGCGGCTACACCGTCGCCCTCGAAGGCGACGTCAACGCCGTACAGGAACCGATCTGGTACTCCGGTTCCGAACTCTCCCCCGACCTTTCCCTGCCCAAGATCCGCAAGCGCCTCGACGCCACCGACCCGCAACGATGCCCGCGCAAGACCAACCCGTGGCATCAGGCGACGGCCGCCGCAGAACGCATCCCCCACCACCTCGAACACGGCGACGACGTAGCCGCTCAAGCCCATCTGACCGCCTTCGGTGAAGCCCTCGACGCCCTACCCCTTCGCGCGCCCCAGGCAATTCAGCCCCAACTCCGTCAGGCAGCTGAGGCGTTCGAGCGCGCCACTCGCTCCCGTATCCAGGCTGAGCACCAGCACGCCCGCGCTCTGCGCGGCGCCGTGCGGGCCATGGTCCGCGAGCCCACCCCCAAGGACGGCGCCCTGCTGGCGATGTTCCTCGACGCCGCGATCCTCGCCATCATCGCCGCCGCCCGCTGGCACCAGCTCCGCCACCACGACCAACAGGTGGCCGCGGCCCACCAGGCCCTGGTCCACCTACACGCCGCCTACGAACAAACTGCCATCGCGCCACTGACCGTGCTCGCCCAGCGCAGGCCGCCCCAGCAGGTGGTGGAGCGGCACATCCTCCTCGTCCGGCAGACAGTGTCCGATCACGCGGAACAGGTGTTGGAGGATCCGGCCTTCGACGCGCTCGCTGCCGTGCTCGCGGACGCAGAGAAGGCCGGGCACGACCCGAAGCAGCTCCTGCAACAGGCCGCCGACCAACGTGCGCTCGACGATGCCCGCCGCCCCGCGCGGGTGCTGATGTGGCGCGTCGAACGCCTCAGTACGAGGTCGGCGCCCAGCACCCGCGCGCGTGCGGCACAGGTGCGGAGCCATGCGCGGCGTTCGAGCACGCCGGTGCAATCACCACCGGCTGCTCAACCACAGTGGCCCCAGGCGCGGCGACGCTGACACGCCCATCGCGAGCCTCGCGTGGAGTCGGCGCCATGCGGCTTCGACTCCACGTGCGGCGCCGGGTACCGCCCGCCGCTCGCAGCGGCACGGCCTCGTACGGGCGTGCTGCTGACGGCCTCCGGACCAAGACCCCGGCGGCCTTACCGACCCCGGGCCTCGATGAGCGCCGCCACCAATACGTCCAGGGCGCCGGTGTGGACGATCACGTCTTCGTCGTCGGCCGGGGCGTCGAAGCGGGCGAAGAAGTCGTCCAGCGCCTCGGGGGTGACGGCCAGCGCGTTGGCGTCCTCGCGTTCGTTGCGCTTGGCCAGGCGCCGCAGCAGCTCGTCGCGGTCGGCGGGGAGGTAGACCACGACGGGCAGGCCGCCCGCTTCGCGGGCGGCCTGCCGCCAGGCGTCGCGCTCGGCCCGGCGCCACAGGCCGTGGTCCAGGACGACGTCGTTCCCGGCCTCGATCTCCTTGATGAACCGGTCCCGGGTCGCTTCGACCACGGGCCGTTCACGCTCGAAGTAGGTGTGCTCGGGGTAGTCCACCCCGTACCGGCCGTGGAGGCGGTGGACCTCCTCGTCCACGGACAGCCGGAGGTAGCCGCGGTCGGCCAGGGCCTGGGCGACGGTGGTCTTCCCGGAGCCGGTGAGGCCGGCCAGGAGTACGGCGAGGGGCACGTGGTCATCCTTCCGCGACATGCTGTCCGCGCGTGAGAGCGTCGTTGTGTCAATCCTGGCCGCTGTAGGCGTGCGGACGCCAGGTGGTGAAGATGCTGCGAGCCTCGGAGGGCCAGCTGAAGGGCATCTGGTCCAGGCTCACCCGGCGGAAGGCGAACCGCGGATCGCTGGTGTTGATCACTCCGCCGTGCTGGCCGACGTGGGCGAGCAGGCGTCCGGCCTCGTCGCGGACGGCCGGTGTGTGTTCCTGCCAGGTGCCTGTGGTGAAGTGCTGGACCCGGCGGCGCAGGTCGTCCAGGACTCCCGAGCGCCACTTGAAATGGTGAACCGCGCAGATGCGGTCCGCGTCGGGCCGGTGGCCCGGAGCGCGGTGGTTGCCGGAGGAGACGGTGACGTCGTGGCGGGTGAGGACGATCTTCCTCGGGTCGCCATGCAGGAGCCGGTGGGTGAGGTGGCCGCCGAGGGGATAGGCGAGATTGAGGCCGCCTTCGGGCCGCCAGCCGGTCAGGCGTCCGCTCGCGGCAATGCGGTCGAGCATCAGACCGCCGACCACCTGGTTTCCGGACTTCTCGGCCTGGGCGATCACCTCGTTCAGCGGGGCGGGGTACTGCTGGAACTCATCAACGTCGGCAAGCAGGTGCCAGCCGGGACCGGCCCGGTGCCGCAGGGCGTCGCGGAGCTGGGTGTTGGTGTGCTCGTGCCACGGGCCGGTGCTGGTGCCGGTGGGGATGATGCCCAGCTCGCGGCACGCGGCCTGGAGTTCGTGCCGTTGCCGGTCGGGGACGTGGTCGGGGAAGTGGAAGGCGATCAGGAACCGCTCGACGCCCAGCCACCGGTAGTGGCGGACCCAGGCGGCCAGCAGCGGCGGCTCGACGGGACCGACGACGGCGATCAGCGCGGGAGGCGTGCTCAGCATTCAGGACTCCTTCGTGCGCAAGGGGGCAAACGTGCGGGTGAGGAAGTCGGCCTGCTCGGCGGCCGACCGCATCCCGAGCAGTCCCGGGGCCTCCTGCCCGGGGTAACCGGGCGGCTGGCGGATGACGGTGTGCAGTGCGTCGGCGAGGGCGTCCGGGTCACCAGCAGGGAACGTCAGGGCCCAGGGCTGGCCGTACAGGCGGGCGGTGAGGGCGTCGTCGTGCTCGGAGACGATCAGGGGGACGCCGAGCCGGGCGGCGTCCATGACGAGCCCGGATTCCTTGCCAGTCCCGGGGTGGCGGGTGACCAGGGCGGCGTCCGCGGCGGCGTACACCAGCCGCAGCACGGAGTCGCTGACCGGGCCGGGCACGGTGTGCACCCGCAGGCCGGGCAGGGACTGCCATCGCTCAAGGACGGCCTCGTCGAGCGGGGAGCCGGTGACCACTAGGTGCAGGGGCTCCTTGAGCCGGTCCAGGGCGGCGTCGAGGACAGGGATGTCCTTGTAGGGCCACCACCCACCGACCAGGCAGACCACCGCCTCGGCGGCGGGGATGTCGAATGCGGCTCGGCCCCCGTCACGTTCGGCGTCGCTCAGGCGGTGGCCGTCGTCGACTGCGAAGGCGCCCACCACCGCGGGCAGGTCGGCGAAGGCTGTGGCGAACTGATCGCCGACGGCCTGCGTCGGGTACACGGCAACCACCCGTTGCTCGCCCCGGCGGGCGAGCCGGCCCAGCATCCGCACGACGGCGTCCTCGGCCGTGACCGCCTCGTGGACGAACCGCAGGTGCGGCTGCCCGCCGAGGAGGGCGGCGGCCCCGTGCAGGGCCTCGCTCGCGGTCAGGATCACCACCGCGTCGGCGCCGGACTCCAACCGGCGGCCGGACCGCAGCGCGGACGCCTCGGACAGGCAGCGGGCGATCAGGGTGATCTGGTGCGGCACCCTCCGCAGGCGGCGGGGCCAGCGCCGCGAGCGGAACACACGCTGACCGGCCGAGGAGAGCCCGGCCGCCAGGCGGGAGACGGCCAACAGCACGGTCGCCGCCGGCCCGGCCGGTGCGGTCACCAGCCGGGCACCCGCCTCGCGCAGGGCACGTACCGCCTCGGAGGCGATCCCGTGCGGGGCGATGACGAGGCTGCCGGGCCGGGCCTGGGCGAGGGCCGCCAGCGTGCGCTGATGGTGCCCGCCCAGGCGGTTCGCGTACGGCTCGATGAGTACGAGCGGACCGGTCATCCGGACACCGCCTGGTCTCCGTGGGCGGCGGTGAACCTCTCCCGCAGCCAGGTGGGGTCGTTGAGGTGGTCGAACTGCTGCGGGTCACGCGCGGCCTGCCGGGCGAAGGCGACGCCCTCGGTCGCCCCAGCGGCGGCATAGGCGGCGAACTCGCCGCTGCGGCTGAGCATCCAGGCATCGACGCGCTGGTGGGCGTCGTCGTCGGCCATGCCGTACTCGCTGCCGCGGGACAGCATCGCGCACTCGCGGAAACCGGCCTTCCAGGCGTGGAAGGGGCTCTGGTTGAACCGCGTGATCCCGGCGGTGTGCTGGGCGAATTCGATCCTTCCGGGCAGGGCGGCGAGCACGTCCACGGCGTCGCCCATCTCCCGCAGAGCACTGCGGCGGATCAGCTTCAGGCCGCCGTAGCCGTAGGTCAGGCCGTTGACCGGGTTGACCGCCCGCCACACCCGCATGGAGACGCCCTCGTCCAGCGGCTCGACGGTGGCCACATCGAAGTCGGTGTCGATGGCGAAGTCGCCGTCGGCGAGGAAGAACTGCTCGCGCTCGACGACCTCGGCGCACAGCCGGTAGGCCCGGCGCATCCCGTGGACCCCGTGCAGGCGCTTTACGGTGCCGCCGAGGGTGCGCTGGAGGCGGGAGTGCAGGGAGTTGGCCATCGGCTCGTCGTAGGAGAGGAAGACGGCGTCGAAGCCGGTCACGAGATGGCCTCCAGGTAGCGGGCGGCGACCAGGGCGGGGGTGAAGTCGGCGGTGGAGGCGTGGGCCCGCTTGGCGTGGACGGCGTGGAACTCGTCGTCCGTGGCGAGGCGTTCGGCCAAGGCGACGGCCTCGTCCGGGGTGGTGAAGCACAGCTCGGGGTCGATGTGTTCGGCGAGCCAGCCCAGGCGAGGCGAGATGACCGGCTGGCCCATGCCCTGGCAGTCGATGACGCTCATCGACCACGGGCAGCCGGGCCTGAACGGGGCGATGCCGAAGCGGGCGCCGGCCAGCAGGTTCTTGTAGCGGACGCGGTCGCCACGGTCGGAGACGACCTGCACATGCGGCAATGCGGCGAGCTTCTCGCGCATCTTCTCGGGGCTGTCGTCCAGGCCCTTGCGCTCGGCCCGGCGCTGGCCGAACAGGTCCATCACCCGCAGCCGCACCGCACCGGAGTCGCTGAGCCGGCGGGCCACGTCCACGAACTGCTCGGTGCCGTAGTGCGCGTACAGCCGGTGGTTGTAGACACCGATCGCCGTACCGGTCGTGGGCTGGGCCGTGGCCGGGTCGCGGACCAGGCGCTCGTCACGCGGTGCGGGCACCACTCGCAGCCGGTTGCCGAGGTCCAGCGTCATCCGGGCAGCGGCGGCCGACACCCAGGAGGCGGCCGTGGAGGAGTGGACCATCACCCGGTCGCACGCGGCCAGGCCCGCGGCGAACGCCAGCAGCACCGGCCGCCCCAGCCCCGCGTCGTCCAACGACGGGTCGGGCAGCATCTGCCCGCCGCCCGCGAACGAAAACGGCAGGTAGTGGCAGTACCCGGCCAGCAGCGCATCCGACCTGGCCTCCAGCAGAGCCGTACGAACGGCCGGGGCCTCCTCGATCTGGTTGGCCACCACCACGTCCGGCTTCTCCGCCCCGATTAGGGCCACCAACTCGTCGATGTCCGCCGAGAACCGGGCCCGGTACTTCGTCCCGGGCACCTTGGTCTGGTGGAAGCCGCAGCGGGCATCCCCGGCCGCAGCCGGGGCCGCGACGGTTACGTCCGCCCCGGCGTCGGCCAGGGACGGGGCCAGCAGATCCGCGAAGATCCACCCCGAATCCGCCGACAACCGGTCGGGGTTGGAGATGTTGAGCAGGTACAGCACGCGCATGGTTGCGTCGCCTCCCTCGTTCGCCCGGGGGTCGATCCGGGCCGTTGAGGGAAGGAAAACGGCGACGTGAGCCGTGACGGGATGATGAACTTGGATCACTCACGGTTCATTCATGCTCACCAAGTGACGCGGAGCGGGGCTTCGATGGACGCGCACAGCGAGGAGATCACCGTCGAGCAGGCGGCCGAGGACTTCGCGGCTGAGGTAGCCAGATGGCGGGAAGTACGCGGCATGTCCAAGCGGGCATTAGCGCTGGCCATGGGCTTCGACCCGTCCTACGTCAGCCACGTCGAGTCCGGCCGCCACAAGCCCACCGAGGAGTTCGCCCGGCTCGCCGACGAGCACCTCAACGCCGGGAAAGCGATCTGGCGGCGCTGGTGCGATTACGAGCAGGCCCGCACCAGGACCCGTCGCCAACCTGCGGCCCCACCGGCCCAGCGCAGGCACGAGCAGCCGTATGCCACCGGGTCCGCCCTCGTCGTCGAACACGACGCCGCCCGCCTCCAGTACGACGGCCACTCCTACCGGCTCACCATGCGACGGTTGCTGCGGAACACCGGCGACGAACCGGTGACCCGCTACCTGATCCGCATCTCCGTCGACCGCTACCCCGGCGACCCCGAGCAGTCCAACGCCCACTACCGAGTCCACCCGCTGACCTGGGACGAACTCGACCTCACCGCCACCTGCCGCGGCGAGACGATGCGCTGGCAGGCCAAGCACGACCGCGACGCCTTCAAGGAAGTCTGGCTGCTGTTCGACAACGAACACGGCCGCTTCCCGCTCTACCCCGGCGAGTCCGTATGGATCGAGTACGCCTACACCGTCGGCGACGACAAATGGGGCAACTGGTTCCAGCGAGCCGTCCGCCTGCCCACCGAACAACTCGAAGTCCAGCTTGCCTTCCCCGCCGCCCTCGACCCCGTCGTGTGGGGCACCGAGACCTCCATGACAGCCGAAGCCTCCCCGCTGCGGACCCCGCCCGTCCGCAGCGACGACGGTGAACTGAGGCAATTCACCTGGATCACGACCACGCCCGCCCTCCACGCTCGGTACCGTCTTGAGTGGAGGTTCCGGGCACGACCCGAACACGACACGGCACAAGGGGACTTCAGGTGATTGACGTGCGGCCCAGCCAGCAGATGCGAGACCTCGGCGTTGTTCAACACGGCGCCGGCATCCTCGCCGAACCGGCCCGCACCTTCACCCTGCCCGCCGAGCGCAACGAGGCCGAGCGCATCACCGACGAGCTGTTCGCCGCGATGGAACGGATCGGCCAGGTCCACCCCTTCGCCAAAGGCATGGGCATCGCCGCCCCACAGATCGGCATCGGCCGCACCGCCGCCGTCGTCCAGCCGCCCGGCGACGCACCCGCCATCATCCTGCTCAACCCGAAGATCACCGACCGCTCCGACGAGCTGGACGAGCAGTACGAGGGCTGCCTGAGCTTCTTCGACGTCCGCGGCCTCGTCCCCCGCCCTCTGAAGATCACCGTGGAGACCACGGCCCTGACCGGCGAGACCGTAACCACCGTGTACGAACGCGGCCTCGCCCGCCTCATCCACCACGAGATCGACCACCTCGACGGCCTGCTCTACACCACCCGCATGCGCACCGGCATCACCCCCATCCCCGTCGAGGAATACCGGCAGACCGGTCGGGCCTGGGCATACGAGCAGTAGCCGTCAACTGCGCGGGGAGGGCTGGGAGGCGAGCCCGGCGAACCGATCACCGAAACCGCAGTCCGATAGTGTGCGAGGAGACCGGCCTGACAGTGAAACCGGAGTCCCCCAAGGTCGCCCACAACGGGATGATTCATGGCTGTTTACGGCGGGCGCTGCCCTGGTTCGCGGGCCGGTTCTGGTGCCAGTATCAGCAGCTTGTCCGGGCCGGGTGGGAGCGCGCCGATCACCTGCACCGCGAGGAGCCCCTGCTGCACCACCCAAGTCCCACCGTTGACGTGCGCCCTCGGCACCGGGCGTCGTGGGAGCCGTTTGGGAGCCAACCTGCTCCCCGAGCCCTTCCGACACCACGCAAGCCTCATTGAGCCCACGCCTCTGACCTGCGCAAACACCATCCATGCAGGCGAGATCACCAACCGAACCTCATTCGGGACGAAGAGGTCGTGGGTTCAAATCCCGCCACCCCGACAGCGAAATACGAGGTCAGGGTCACTTTCGAAATTTCGGAGGTGACCCTGACTCGTTGTGCGTGTCTATCTGCGTGACTAGCGCTCCGGATCCCGCCTGAAGATGCCATCCATGACCACGGCACCGGTCTGGATCACGGGCCGGATCTGCTTCCGGTAGACCTCCTCGGTCACGGCCGTGCCGGAGTGACCGACGAGACGGGAGATCTCCTCCAGCGGGACGCCTCGGTCCGAGAGCAGGGACACAAAGCTGTGCCGGAGCTCCCGAGGCGTCCACTCGTCGGCGTTGATCCCCTCGGCCTCCTTGAGTGCCTGACGGAAGGCGCGCCGGACGTTGGTCGCGTCGAGCGACTTGCCGACGGCCGACGAGAAGACCAAGCCGTGTTCCTCCCACTTGTCGCCAGCAGCGAGCCGTTCCCAGCCCTGGTCTTCGAAGTGCTGCCATAGGACCTCCACGCAACGCGCCGACAGAGCGAGCGTGCGCTGGGACTTCCGGGGCTTGGTGTCACCGCCACTCCGAACGGAGCGCCAAACCGCGATGTGCGGAGGTTGCGGCGGGTCGGCATCTGGTCGTCCCTTCAGAAAGGCGTGGTCCCAGGTGAGGGCCCGCAGCTCCTCGGTGCGCGCGCCAGTCAGCAGGGCGACGACGATGTACGCGTGCATGGAAGTCCCCTCGGCCGCCTTGAGCACCGCCTCGGCTTGGGCCAAGGTGAAAGCCTTGGACGGCCACCCAGCCTGGCCCTGGGGTACGGAGCACAGCTCGACTACGTTGCGCTTCACCTTGTCCCGCGCCATGGCCCGCTTGACCGAGCGGTTCAGACAGGAGTGGATGGCCTGCAGCGTGCGTGTGCTGAGGGTCTTGGACTTGTCAGCCAACCAGCGGTCGACGTCTTCCGCGCTGAGGTCGCGGAGCTTCCGGGCGCCCAGAGATGGGATCACGTGGTTCTGACTCAGGATGGTGCAGTTCTCGACGGTGCCCGGATCACGGCCCGCCAGGCCGAAGGCAAGCCAGTCGTTCACGGCGTCTGCAACGGTGTAGCCCGTGGGGGCGATCGCAAGGCCATCCTCGTGATCCCGCAACACCTCCTTAAGCTTGTTCTTCGCCTCAGTCTTGGTCTTGCCACCCCCCGCTTCACGATCCGCTTGCCGCTCGGGTCGAAGCCCAGGTTCGCCGTGGCGATCCAACGCTGTCTCTTCTCGTCCCAGTGGAGCCCGCCGTCACCGCGGCCGCGCCGCTTGGTCATCAGGCGGCCTCCTCAAGCTGGTGCTCGATGAAGTCGCGTACGGCGTCAGCAGGTATCCGGCGAGCACCATCGATCTTGATGGAGGCGAGCCGATGAGTACGGATCAGGTCGTAGACCTTGGAGCGTCCGACCTTGAGCCGCGCCATGACGTCCGACACCGTCAGCAGTTCAGGGGTAGCAGTCATGCTGCGGCTCCTACCAGGACGAGTTGATCGCGTAGGGCTTCGCGGGCGGTTTCGCGGTTGAGCTGGAGGTCGCGGGTGATGGTGGCGGCGAGGGCGGATTCGCCCGGGGTGTGGCCGTGTCCGGCGTACTGCCAGTCGGCCAGGATCAGGACGGTGTCCGGCTCGGCGTCGTCCAGGCCGAAGGCTTCGCGTTTCTGGGCGGCGCGGTAGTCAGCGCGTGCCTGGCGGAGGGCGCCGAGGGTGGTGGAGTAGCGGCGGGACTTAGAGGAGAAGTGGCCTCGGAAGCCGAGCATGTGCGCCCAGGCCCACAGGCGCCGATCCGGGTACAGCGGATCGAGGACCTTGCACGCTTCGATGAGGCGGCGGGTGTGGTCGGGCACGCCGTGGCGGTCGAGTTCGGCGATGCGGCGGTCAAGGGTGCCGGTGTTCTCGGCGGCCTTGGTGGCGTACTTGGCGACGTAGGAGGCCACGGCCTGTTCGGTGATTTCGGAGCCGTCGCCGAACGCCTTCACTGACCGGACGTCGAGCTGGATGCCCCAGCGGAAGGTGCGGGCCGGTTGGCCGTCGGCGGCCGGGACGGATACCGAGGTCTAGGAGTGCGCGGCAGCTGCACGGATGGCGTCGGCGAGGAGATCGACCGTGGCCCAGGCAGGTGGCGGGGTGTCTGGTCCTTCAGGCCCGTCGATGCGGATCACGGCGTGGAAGTGCACGGCGCCGCGCTTCTGGAACTCGGCGACATTGCCGTAGGAGAGCCGGGCACACTCCTTCAGCTCCCGCTGGGTGATGCCGCCGCGGGCGGCGATCTCGCGGCGGAGCCGGTTGGTGAAGCGCTGCCAGAGCTGCCCAGCGTGGCTATTGAACAGCACGGCGCCCGCGTAGTCGTACGTCTCCGGGTCCAGGGCGGTGCCCAGGGCGGGGTCGTCGGCGGCGTGGCGGGTGCCGCAGCGGCAGACGCCTCGGTCGGGACGGTTGTGGGCCGGGCCGAAGGAGGGCGCGGTGAGGGTGGCGAAGACGCGGGGATGGTCGCGGACGGTGGCGGGGATGTCGCGGCGGTCGTCTCCGGCGAGACCGGCTCGGATGAGGTGGTAGGTGTCCCCGGCGTAGGTCCAAGCGCAGGCCGGGCAGCGGGAGGCGCGGCGGTTGCCGCAGGCGACGCGGAGACGGCCGCCCGGCTCGTTCTCGGTGGAGTAGTGGTGCGGGGTCTCGCCGGTGACCTTGTCCTTATGCAGGATCCAGCGCGCAGGTGGATGGGGTCGGCGCAGCCTCCGGTACGGCGGATCTGGTCTTCCCGGCGGGTGTAGTCGGGGGCCGAAGCCACCCTCAGCAGGTCGCCGAGGGTGGTCGGGTCGAGCAGCAGGTCAGGCACCGGCACCCTCCCGGACGCGGCGGGCGGGAACGGTGTCCAGGGCCCTTGCAGGCCGGGCAGGCGATGGTGAGCGTGGGCAGCTGCCCACGCCGGTCACGGCCGCCGATGGTGATGGCAGCGGAGGCGAAACCGTCGCAGTTCGGGCAGATCCGCGCGGTTGTGTTGGGGGCCGGGGTGGGGCCGGTCATGATGGAGGTCCTTCCGGTTTCTTGGATCGGACAGGGACGGCGCCCGGAGCGGCGGAAGTTTGGCGACCGAGGCCGCTCCGGGGCCGGTCAGATGCGGCCGGAGCGCCTACGTCCGGCGTTGAAGATGCGCTTTTCCTCCGGCGTGGCGGTGCCGTTCTGGATTCGGTCGGCGATCTCGTGGTGCCGCTGGACGGCCTCACGCTTGATAGCGCGGTACTCGCGTTCGGCCTTGACGGGATCGGTGGCGGGACACTTGCTGAAGATGCGCATGTCAGTGCTTCCTTTCGGCGTTGAGGAGGGAGCGCAGGACGACGGCGCACGCAGCGACGGAGGCGCCGGTGATGGCGACGGCCAGGAGCATGGAGACCAGGACGGCGCCGATGACCAGGACGACGGCGGTGCCGCCGCCGACGAGGGCTAGCGCGGCGCCGGGCGTGAGCTGCACGACGGGCCGGGACTGGTCCGGTGCCACCGGAGCGGGCGGCGGGGTCTGGGCAGCCGGGACGACGGCGGTCGGCTCGATCACAACGGGTGGGGCCGTGTGGCCGGTCAAGGTGGGCATGGTCGGGATCTTCGGGCGGAACATCGGTGAACTCCCTTCAGTGCTGGGCTACTTCATGAACGTGTTGATGGCGGGGGCGAGGACGCTGTCGGCGAGGAGGAAGCCGCCGAGCAGCAGGACGGCGATGAGCCACCAGGGCGGGCGGATGAGCTTGATGCCGAGGTAGCCGACGACGAGCAGGGCGAGCCAGAGCGGTACTTCCACGGCGGTGCCTCCTAGCGGACCTTGCAGCGGTGGGTGCGGGCGGCGAGCTGGGGCGGGACGCCGAGGCGGGCGCGCACGGTGTCGGTGTCGATCGGGGCGCCGGTACGGGCGCGGTGGTCGGCGGCGACCTTGCGGGCGTGGTCGACCAGCGCGGCCGGGACAACGGGCGGAGCCGAGGCGGGCTCAGAGGCGGGAAGCGCGGGAGCTTCCTGGACCGCAGGCGCTAGGGAGGCGTCCAACTCCGCTACATCCGCCCGCGGTTCGGGCTCGACTCCGGGAGGGGGGCCAGGGTTGCGGGTGCCGGCGGATCCGGCACCCGGTCCGTGGCCGAGTGGGCGAGGAGAGTGCCGCCCATGAAGGCCAGCGCGGGCCACGCGGCGACCAGGATGCGCAGCCACGCCGGGACGTCGCCCAGGTCGAGGAGTCCGGCGGTGGCGACGTTGGCGCCGAGCGAGGCCACCAGGGCGATGACGAACCAGCACCAGGCCAGCCGGGACGGGCCGTCCGTGCGGAGCCGTCGCCAGGCAGCGACCAGGAGCAGGTCAACACTGACCTGGTAGGCCCAGGCTTTCCAGCCGTCCTGTCCGGCAGCGGCGGCCAGGTCGTGCAGGTGGGCGAATGACAGCGCGCCAGCAATCACGGCCTGAACCAGGACGGCATCCAGGCGGTTCGATCGAGGCATGGGTCTTCACCTCCCTTCGGGTCAGAACAGGGGAATTTGTGCGTGCGAGGCATCCGGGTTTTGGGTCGGCGCGGTAGGGCGCATGGCGTCGAGGCCGCGGGTGCGCCAGCGCAGGGCGTAGTCGAGGCAGTTGGCGCAGTACTTGTGCGGGTGGCCGGGCAAGGCGGGCCGGTGGCGGGCGTGGGAGCTCCAGGCAGCGGAGTCCGCGGAAGCCAGCAGGTGGCCGACCTTGGCGAGGCCGAGGGTCTTGAAGCCGAAGCCGTGCAGGCGCAGCCCGAGAGAGGCCATGGCGGTGACGATCGCCGCGCCCTCAAGGGTGGACTGCAAACGGCATACCGAGCCCAGCCCCACAACGGGCTCTTGGCGCAGGTCGACCCCGGCCCGCTCGTACATGGCCAGGCAGCGTTCGTAGTCGGGGATCGTCCGGCCCTGTAGTACGGAGATTATCCGCAGGTCGGGGGCGAGGGAGCGCAGTTCGAGGAAGTTGGCCACGGTGCGGCGCTGGTGCTCAATGACGCTCAGATGGGTGCCGACGAAGTGCAGCTTGCCCACTGTGCCGCCGTGGATGATCAGGTCTTCGCACATCCAGTCCTGAGGCGCAGCCCAGTCGTAGGGGCCGACGTGCTCCCAGATGCGGCGCAGGTCATCGACGTACTGGCGCGGGCTGCGGGTCCACTGGCCGTGGCGCTGGAGTTCGGTGAAGCCGCCGGAGTCCACCGCGTACGGGCCGAGAGCCTCATGCAGCGTGCGGGCCACAGCGAAGTGCTCCGACTTCAAGAACAGCGGAAGATCGGTGAGCTTGACCCAGTGCCGTTTATGGGTGGTCACGTAGAACCTCATCGGGGAGTTCCCTCACGTGGTCGGGTTCGGGGAGATGCCGGTGCCTGGTTTTCGGCATGGGCGGGGTAGAGACATGGCGCGAAGTAGTCGCGCCGACGGGGAGAGGGAAGATCAGGCCGTGGCAGGAGCCGTTTTGGACAGCGGCACACGAGCCGAGGGCAGCGCGGCAGCCGCGGGGCGGTAGGGCGCCAGCGCGGGCAGGTCCGTGGTGCGGTCGGCGTACTTGTTGCAGACGTTCACCGCCTGCCACAGCGAGGTGTGCGGGGCGCGGATGCGATGCCAGCCGCCGGTGGAGTCCCCGCCGATGGCCAGCCCGCGCGTCTCGGCGGGGGATCAACAGCCAGCAGCGCGGTAGAACTTTCCCTACGTTCATCAAGGCCCGCGCACGGCGCGAGCGCTCGGCGGCTGCGGGCATGAAGTGGGCAGACACCCTCTGTGGCTGGGGCGGTCGGCTCCACGGCTTTAGGCAGCCAATTTGGCGCGAGCCTCGAAGATCATGGCCCAAGACCGGCACTAACGGGCAGGCTCACAAACCTGCCCGATCCGCTAGCTTGCGGAATGGGCCATGATCACTCGCACCAAATCAGCTCCAGCCCAAAGCCGCTACGCCGACCTCTATTAGGTATCCGGTCCGGACACCATATGCCTGTCAATCTCCAGCACCCACGGACATCCAACCTCGGATGTACCCTTCGCTCGAAATCTGCATTACGAGTCGCGCAGGAGTGGGAGACTTCTGAGTCGCCAATCCAGATGCTCAATTACGAAATCCGGCGCACTAGCGATGTCTCGGATCTGAGGCCAGGTCTCATGTAGCTGTCGCACGGTCGTATCCACTACGTCCACGACTCGGGATGGTTCCGCACCGCTGCCATGGAGGCTTTCGGCAAACCGCCTGAAGTGTTCCCTGGTCAGGTATCGCATGTCCGTCTGTCCGGCTATGGGCAGGGTGAGCCCTTTGCGCTGGTACAGCGCATAAGAGGTGACGGCAACAAGGTCATAGGCGGGCGATAGCCGGGGCGTGCGTCCGTCGGCGTAGCGCAGAGACCAGTTCTTGAGGTGCTCGTCGTTGTTTCCGACAGCAATGCAGAACACTAGACGGCGGATATACTCATCAAAGTCTTCAGGGCAGTTTTCCAGAATAACCTGGCCGATGAGTTCCTGAGTGCCACGGTCCTTGCTTGCTGGCATGACGTCGAAGATCTGAGCAAAGTCTTCCTGATGCACTCGCCCGCGTTCAGTGCGGTCGAAGCGGCGAACCACAAAGGCGCTTCCGCCGTTACCGAGGTACTCCTGAGGAAGCCGTTGCAGGCATGATAGTGGAACGAGACGATTCTCGGGAATATCGATACCAATGGCAGCCGCCCATGCCATGGCGATGTGCTCATTGGCAGGAAGCTCGGCGTGAACGTTGCTCGGCAGTTTCACGATCCAATCGCCAAGCTCATGAAGGTTGGGTAGGTAAAATTTATCTCCCTCAGACTTCATCGAGAACTTCAGCTGCATACCCGACAAGGAGAACCCAATTGCCGAATTCCCAGAAGTCGTTTGTGCTTCTTCCAGCACCTCTACCATGTCGCCTGGGAGGTCGCCCTCAGCCTCCACCCGAACAGCACCAGGCAGGTCGTGACCGAGGTGAAGCAGAAGCAAAAAGTCTGGAACGTCACGTCGACGAAGCTGCTGATTATAAATTTTACGCAGCGCGGATTCACGTTCGGGTAGTAGATTGGCGAACCAACTGGGAACACCGGTTACGGGGCGGGAAGCTACGTCAGGGTTGTACTCAAAAGGGAGCCCGAGCACGGGGTGATCAGGGTCCAGATCCTCATAGGTGAAGAATGTACGGCCCTGTGCGTAATGGAGAACGCCCACGTGCCGGTCGCCGAGCAAAACACGGGCCCTCGCCGTCCTAGCCGCCATAGTCGTCCCCCATCAACGTCGGCAGACGCCCCTTTTCGCGGAACCCTACACGCGCGAAAGCCTGGATCCGGCGACTGATTTCAGCGCTAAGAATTTCATCACGTCGAAGGGCGAACTCGTCAAATCGCCCCTCACGCAAGAGAACAACGCTCACCTCATCAAGAAACTGGCCCTCCAGGGCTTCGTGCCCTGACGGAAGCGAGATCACGGACTCCAGCAGTTGCTCACGAGAAACGGACGGATGCAGAAGAAAGTGACCCAACGTTGTTGCTTCCATAACGGGGACACCTGTCACCAAGGAAAACATTTCTCCCCCGCTATCTAGCCACGGCGTAAGGATCCCGCTATCCGTCAGCGGAGCACCCGGCAGCTCGCTGAACTGTCTGGAGGGCACGATCAAGAGCGGCTGCGCCCCAAGGAGGCCCAGCACGTTCATCCGGCCCTCAGGGGACTCAAGTCCCTTAGCATGCACGTCAGTTCTGTACCGTCTGCTCTTCGAAGGCGGAAGGGAATCGAGGAGTCTACGGACCTCATCGCCTGCGGTGCTTGCCACTGCCTCGAGCGCCCTACGTTTATCGACCTCTCTTCGGATTACGTCCGTGCGCCACACCCAGCGCCGCAGCAACTCGCGAATATGAGGTTCCGGAGCACCGAACACGCTGAAGAACCTGACCACCACCGGAAGCACTACCTCGGCGGGCAACAACCGTACATGCGGAATCCGGGCATCTTTCCGCAACCATCTCACAGTCGAACTGAGTGCTTCAGACAGCTTCGTCTCGCCTTCCACGAAGGCATGCCGCGGGCTGGAATGGTACAGCTGCAAAGTCTCAGCCATGCCGACAGGCGCATCAGCACGCGGGGAAAGGGCTGCGACCACACACTGAGCCGCTAGCTCCTCTTTAAGGCGACCGAAGCCCAATCTCTCACTGTGTGACGAGAGTGTCTCCACACCTCCACGAGGTTTCCTTCTGGGCCTCTTACGGGCACGATCCAAATCTGCTTGGGCTAGGCCGACGCCGCCGCGGTTAATCCGAGTAAATACATCGTAGAGGGCGCTGGTATCTTCGAAACCGCGCATCACGATGACCGGCATGGCATACCCAGCCAGGCGACTTCCCAAACTCAGGGCCTCGCTTCGACTCTCCTCAGAAAGGAAAGGCCGCTCTCGAAGCCATTCGAGCAGTTGACGCCTGTGCACCGCAACTGGAATCGGCAACATGAGAAGGTGCTGAGGCGACCCGGTTGCGAAACGCCTGCTTTCGAGGTCGTAACAGACCAAATATGGCGAATCCTCGTTCGCGTGCCATGCTCCGACGAGCGCGGACAGGCGCTGGAATCCATCGATAATCGTCCACGCGACAGGGTTTTCTGGAGCGTGGATCGCCACGCCGCCCAGCTCCATTTCCTCTGCGCCCGCTGGCTGCTCAGCAAAGAGCAGCTGTCCGGCGGGATAACCTCGGGATAGGGAGTCGAAGAATGCAGTGATCTGCTTAGGTCCCCACACAATCGGGCGGGAGTACGTGCTGGCGCGGAACTGACCCTCTTCCGCCAGCCTCACGAGCTCGCTCAGAGACATGGCCATGGTCTGCTGCACCATGTTGTGAGCCACCGGACCGCCTCTCCACCCTTAATGAGCCCCTGCCGATGATAGAACGCGCTGCCGAGACGCCGTGGCGGGCGCGCAGGTCAGAGGCCATTCCCCCGCTCAGAACGCCTCCGGTCGCCCACCCTAGTGCCGTACCATCCTTGCGGCTGTCGGTCACCCGCCACAGCAAGCGGCGACGACAAGCAGGCGATGCTGGTCTCCAGAGGAGCACCCAGGTTGTCTGCCCAGCCGAACCTGAGTGATGGACGCTGCTGCCGCGGTGAGTGTCTAACTGCGTGACAACGCCGACGGACAGCGGCGGACAACCGCGCACACCTGCGGACCATCCCAGCAGGTGAGAAGCACACCAACCCCAGGTCGAGCGTCCGCCCGAGTTGCTTCGGGACGAAGAGGTCGTGGGTTCAAATCCCGCCACCCCGACAGCCGTAGTACCAGGTCAGGGGCCTGATCCGCGAAAGTGGGTCGGGCCCCTGAGTGGTTTCCTGGCTTCCCTGGGAACCGCCCGGGAACCGGACTCAGAAGCCGCCCCCAGCATCCCCCCCCCCCCCCCCCCCCCCCGACAGATAGCGCCTGGTCCACCACGCGGAGGCGTTGACCGCACGCGTGACTGCGGCTTACTCAGAGCGCGAAGCGGGTGCTGACACGGACAGCCCATGCAGGCACCCTCCTCTCCCTCCTCCCGAGCCACCGTTCCCAGCCAGCTCGGCCGGAGCAGGGCCTCAGCCGAGCTGACCCCAGTCCCCCCACGCGACGGCGCCTACCTCATTGAGCTTCGTCGAGTTGGCCACCGGTCGGGCGAAGGGCCGTTAAGCGCAACGAACGAGGTCACCATCCTGTTGATCGAAATATCTGAGCCTCAATCACATTGCTCGATTGCAGGAACTCACTCCCACCGAGAAGACCGTCGACAGGGCCCGGCTGCGGCACACGCCACCCCCGCGGGAACAGACCTTGCCAATGATCACCGGGTCTATGTCTTGATTAGTTCATGACATTAGACCGACATACGGGATAGAGGCGCCCGGACGTCGCCGCGTCAGCGTTTACCAGACGAGCACAGACCTTGCGCCTTAAATCCTCAATTACGAAGCAAATTTGCCGGTTGATGAGATGACAGTCGTTTTTCGTGCTTGAGTGCGTTGGGTAGCAAGTCACCTGCCTGTGAGGGAAGTTACCTTTGAGTATTACTGTCGACTCGTCGCGCCTCTCTCGTGCGCGAGGAGTCCACCTACCTGGCGATCCGCACCAGCCAGGGCGGTCGGACCGTCTACAGCACGCGCATCCCGCTCGCCGACCTCTCGGTCATCCTCACCATCCCCGACCCGGCCAAGCCGGACCCGGACAACCGCAAGGTGGACATCAATCACGCCAAGGGCTTCGGCCAGTACCTCGCCGGTAACCCCGGCTGGGTGGCTCCGGCCCTCCTCATCCGCGACACCGGCGGCTGTCGCTTCGAGCCGATCAGCGAAGATGGCTCGGTCGGCTACCTCACCGTCCCGTGGTCCATCGGCGGTATCGGTCGTCTGATCACGATCGACGGCCAGCACCGAATCCTCGGTGTCCACCTGGAGAAGAAGCGCATCACGGACGAGGTATCCCGGATCGACCGGGAGCTGCACCGCGCCAACGAGGCCAAGAAAGCAAAGCTGGAGCAGGACCGTGAGGCCCTGATCGGCCGAATGCAGCGGCTGAAGGACGAGTTCGTCGGCATCGACATCTACGTGGAGCCCGACGGCGTCAAGGGCCAGCAGATGTTCGTGGACGTCGCGGACAACGCCAAGGGCATCTCCGGTGCCGTCCGGGCCCGCTTCGACACCTCGCGCATCGCCAACCGCACGCTCAGCGACATCGTCACCCACCCCCTCTTCCTCGGCAAGATCGACATCGAGCGGGATCGGATGACCCTGACCAACCGCAACCTGATGGGCGCCAAGCACGTCGCCGACATCACGCGCGCCGTCATTGCCGGTCCCGGTGGCCGTGTCAGTAAGAAAGTCGAGTCGCTGACGGACAACGAGGTGATCGAGAGCGTCCGCGGCTTCCTGGACGTCATCTCGACCGCCTTCACCGAGTTGGCGGAGATCACCGAGGAGGACGTGGACAACTACGACCCCTCGCTTTCCGAGAAGAAGAAGAACGAGCCGCCGGCGCCCCCCACCAAGGCCATGAGACTGCGCGAGTCCTCGCTTCTGGGCTCGGTGGGCATGCTCCGCGTCCTGGGCGGCGTCTATCGCAATCTACGGGAGGACGGAGCCGAGGACGGTGACGTCCAGGAGTTCTTCAAGCGACTCGACCGGCACATGACGGCCCCGGTCACCGAGGAAAGCATCTGGCGTACCACGGACGCGAACGAGGACTTCGAGCCGAATGCCTCCGCCCCGATCATGCGTCAGCAGAACGTTGTGCACCTGACCAAGGTGATCACGGACTGGTACAAGAAGGCCCCGACCTCCATCTGATCGAGCAGCAACACCAGAGCCCCCTCCACATCTCACGTGGAGGGGGCTCCTTGCGTCGCGTACATGTTCCGACCAGCCCGAGGGCTCCACACCCAGTGACCGATGTGACCCTTCCGGTGCTACCTCACGGCGGGCCCCGACCTGGCTTTCATCGAGCGTGCGTTCGCCCTTTGGCCAGCACAATCTCCTGGCGTCATGCCGATCCGGCCTATGCGCTGCGCATATCACGCCATTCTCCCAGGGCACGTTGTCCTGCCTACCTGGTGACCTCATCCTGAAACGTTCGCCATCAGCTGAGGGGAGCAAGGTGGACGTGCCACGACGTGCCGCGAACGACCATGACGTCATTGGGCAGACCACCGGTCTGCTCGGCTTCCTCAAGGAAGTCGTACAGAGCAGCCATAACCGTCTGCGTGACGACCGCCGCCCACGGGAGCGCATATGGCTGGCTCACCTGCCCACATCCGTACGACGCCCGTCAGACCGAGTCGATGGGCTGCTGCTCACACTCGACCACGTGCCGCAAACGGCGCCACCGCCCCTGCCGGAGGTGCTGGATGGATGGGTTTCCGCGGAACAGTGCCAGGACGCTGATGGCGGTGATCCACCGCTGGCACTCGAGGGGCCGGGGCGAGAGCTGGTGCGAGCTGCGGACGGCCGTCAGTGGTGGGAGGAGGCGGAGGATCACACCGTCCGCCGAGAGGATGCAGCCGAAGTGCTGCGGGCCTACGGTCCGTGGCTCGACCGCTGGCGCCGGTGGGCAGAGCGGGAGCGCACGGAGCGATCCCTTCGGGAGTTGTACGAGCAGATCTACCACTGGCACCAGAAGCTGACCCAGCAGGACGACCAGCTCGAACTCGTTTTGGCTGCTGGCCTGTTGACATGGAGCGATCCGCGCGGCGACGCCGTCCATCGTCATCTGCTCACTCACCGGGTTGAGACGTCGGTGGAGCGCAAGACCGCTCGGCTAACAGTGCGGCTCATGGCCGAAGGCGCGGTGCGACTCGAGGATCAGGCGTTTCTCGACACAGACGACGGCTGGGCCCCCGAGCGCTCGGCCGCGCTCGCAGAGGAGATAGCTTCCCAGTCGCTGCACCTGCTCGGCACGGAGGCACTGGAGCAACTGGTCCAGTGGCAGGAGCGCGTGCTGCAGCGGCCGGTCGCGTTCAGCGCGGAGTGGCAGCCTCCACGCGAGCCGGAGCCGGGCGCACGGCTGACCTACGCTCCAGCCCTGGTGGTGCGCCCACGGGACCGAAACGCCCTGCTGGGCTTCTATGACCGAATCGCGGACAGTGTGGCCTCCGAGGCGCACGCTCCTCTGGGGCTCGCTCAGCTGGTGATGACACTGGGCCCGGAGGAGCGCGCGAACTGGGGTGACCGCGAGATCCCGCCCCTCTTCGGAGATGACCCGCTCTTCCCCGGGAAAACCAACGAGCGACAGCGGAGTGTGCTGAGGCGCCTGGAGCACGACACGGGTGTAGTGGTACAGGGGCCACCGGGGACTGGCAAGACACACACGATTGCCAACCTGGTCTCCGCACTGCTCGCACAGGGGCAGCGGGTCCTGGTGACCAGTGCCCGCGATCAGGCGCTGACGGTTCTACGGGACAAGCTCCCGCCTGCGGTGAGGGACTTGTGCGTCCTCCTGCTCAGTTCCGCGCGGCAGGACGGGACGGATGAACTGGAGCGTACGATCAACGCCCTGACGGACCAGGTCGCCGCCAGTGATCCCGAGCAGCTTCAGGACGAGATCCGTCGGCTCTCCGCGCGCCGTGAAGAGGTGCGAGGGAGGATCGGCGCCCTCACCGAGCAGGTGATCGCGCTGCGGGAGGAGGAGGTCTACCGTCACCCGGAGATCGCGCCCGGATACGCTGGCCCCCTGGCCGCTATCGTGCAGCGCGTCCGGGACAATGCCGCTCGTCACTCCTGGATCGGCCTGGTTCCGGACGAAGGACCGACGCCCTCAGTTCCCCGCTTTCTCCCGCACAGGCAGCGGAACTGCTGAGTCTGCTGCGGGACGGAGCAGCTGAGCCGCGCGCGGGCGGCACTCTGCCGGATCCTGACACCCTGCCTTCGTCCGAGGCCCTGGCCCAGGCTCTCGCGGTCGGCCGTATCACCGATGACGGTCTGTCCTCCACCGCCACTGGCATTCGCGACTCCCTCGCCCAGCTCGACACCTCCGTCACCGATGAACTGGCCTCGCTTGCCGGTGACTGCCGTACGGCACTGCACCATCTCGGGCTGCCGGTTTCAGCCGACCAGTGGGACACAGCCAAATGGACCACCAAGGCCCTCTTGGACCGGCTCTCTCGCGAGAACCTCGTCCTGTGGGGTCGGGTGTCCGAGTTGGCCGAGCAACTCACCTGCGCCTCCGAGCAGTTGGGCGCATTGGGAATGAAACGCGTCATCGTGCCGGAGCAGCTCACCGCCGAGCGGGCCGATGCCATGTCCGCGACTGGCTCTGCGCTGCGCGAGCATCTCGCCGCGGGCGGCAAGCTGCGTGCCCGCGGCAGCTTCCGTGCGCCGAGGGCCCAGAAGGCCGCTCAGGAGCTGCTCGACACATGCACCGTGAGCGGTCGATCGCCCGAGACGCTGGATGATCTCGACTCTGTCCTCGCCCACCTGCGCGCTCACTCCGCTGTCGCCACGCTCGCCGAGCGATGGGCACAGGCCGGGGTCCCCCTACCGGAAGGGCCAGTGGAGCTCCGTCTGGCCTCACTGGCCGAGGCCTACGCACGTCTGGAGCACGTCGACGCGTTCGGCGCCGCTCGCGAGCGCATCGACGCACTGCTCGTAGGCCACGGCGTGCATATCGCCCTCACTTCCCGCGCGGCCTGGCAGGACTTCACCAGCGCGCTGGCTGCTCTGTCCGGTCGGCGGGCAGCCGACGAAGCCATGGCTCAGCTGGCCGCATGGGAGGAGCAGCTCCGTACGCCGGTGGAGGGTTCTCATTCCTCCACGGAAGCGCTGGCCGCCGCCCAGGCCATCCGAGAACAGGACACCGTCCGCTACGCCAAGGAGCTGGAGGCGCTGCGGGAAGCACATCGGCGGGAGCATCGTCGGCGCCGGTGCGCCGTACTCCTGAACAGCGTCCGCACGACCCACCCCCTGCTCGCCGACCAGTTGACGCAGGCACCCGACGATCCTGCCTGGGAGTCACGGCTGGACTCGCTGGCCGAGGCGTGGGCATGGGCCGTGGCCTCTGCGTTCGTACGCCGCCAGCGCACACCGGGCCGCGAGCGCCAGCTGGAGGCAGAACTGGCCCAGTGCGAAAGGAACCTGGAGGACCTGACGGGTGAACTCGCCGCCACCTGGGGTCGGTTGCACTGCTTGCAGCGCATGACACAGGAGCAGCGGTCCGCGCTGCAGGCGTACCGCAACCACATGGCCTCCTACGGCAAGGGCAAGGGCCGCAACGCGGGCAAGTACCGTGCCGCGGCGCACGACGCCATGAGGACGGCGCAAGGGGCGGTACCCGCATGGGTCATGCCGATCTCACAGGTGGCCGAGATGGTGCTGCCCAAACGAGACGCGTTCGACGTCGTTATCGTCGACGAGGCCAGTCAGGCCGGGATGGACGCGCTGTTCCTTCTGTGGCTCGCTCCCCGCGTCGTCGTCGTCGGGGACGACAAGCAGTGCGCGCCCCCCATCAGCGGCATGGGCCGCCTTCAGGCAATCCAGGACCGGCTCATCTCCCATCTGCCGGACATGCCCCCCATGCTGCGCCAGCTCTACACGCCCGCCACCAACCTCTACCAGTTGCTGTCCACGTTCTTCCCGAAAGTGATCCGGCTGGAAGAGCACTTCCGATGCATGCCCGAGATCATCGGCTGGTCCTCCCAGACCTTCTACAACAACAAGCTGCAACCCCTGCGGCAGTTCGGCGGAGAGCGCCTTGATCCGCTCGTGACGCAGTTCGTCGAAGGAGCCGTCACCCAGGGCCGCGACAGTCGGCTCCGCAACCCCAAGGAAGCCGAGTCCATCGCCGACTGCCTGGCCCAGCTCGTGCAGGATCCCGCCTATCGGGGAAGACCATGGGTGTCATCGCCCTACAGGGCCCGATCGGCCAGGTCAAACTCCTGGAGCAGCTGATCAATGAGCGCATCCCGGCGCCAGTGCGCGAGCGTCACCAGATCCGTGTGGGCAACCCGGCGTCGTTCCAAGGTGACGAACGCCACGTCATCCTGCTGTCGATGGTCGCCACCGACCCGCCGCGCATTGCGGGCGGCGCGCGCAGCGAGCGGCAGGCGTACAACGTCGCCGCGTCCCGGGCCCAGGACCAGATGTGGCTCTTCTACTCGGTTCCGCCGGACCGCTTGAAGAAGGAGGATCTCCGCTTCAACCTGCTGGCCTATATGGAGAACCCGCCCGCCGCACTGGCCAGCTCCGACACCATCGGAGAGGTTTCGAGTGACATCCCGCAGAAACCATTCGAGTCACTCTTCGAGCAGCACGTCTATCTACGTCTGAAGGAGCACGGCTATCACGTCATTCCGCAGTACCCGGCGGGCAGCAAACGCATCGACCTTGTCGTCGTAGGGGCACGCGGGCGCCTGGCCGTGGAATGTGACGGCGAGCGGTACCACTCGACCCCCGAGCAGATCCGGCGCGATCAGCAGCGCGATCGTGAGCTCCAAAGGGTGGGCTGGACGTTCTGGCGCATCCGCGAGAGCGAGTTCCGATTCGACCCGGACGAAGCGCTGTCCGGCCTGTGGGAAGAACTGAACCGGCTGGGGATCCATCCGGCCACGTTCGGCGGCGCCGACGGCCAGTCCCGCTCGTCCTCCGCATCTGGCACTCCTCGGTGGACCCCGCTCGACCTCTCCTCCGACGAGGGGCTGGCCGGGGATTCAACCGAGGCACCCGACACCCCGGACACGACCAATCCGGTCGCTGCACTCGACATGACCGAAGACGACGAACCCGAAGGCACCAGCACGGGAGGCCCTGCATGATTCCGCAGTCCCCACTCGGCATCCTGGACGCCAACACCCTGGAGGAGCTGGCCCGCGTCATCTGCGGCGACGAGCACCTCTACTACCGCAAGGGTTACGAGATCGCCCGCTTCCTGGAGCACGCGGGCTGGCAGCGGGTGCCTGAGTACGACGGCGAGTACCGCAGGGAGTGGACGCTTGCCCGGCTCACCGAGCGCCGAGAGGATCCCACGGAGCTGGAAAAGGTCCTGCTCCGGCTCGCCGACCCGCGCGAGTACTTCGACGAACCAGACCAGCTCCCAGCCGTCATCTCCGCCGTCAACGCCTTCCTCATCCACGAGGGCGCACGCCTGGAGAACCCCGGCGGCCGACCCCGCCTGGTCGCCTGCGACCCCTCTCTGGCTCATCCGGGCAGCCAGGGTCCGGTCGAGCTCAGAGCAGCCATGACCGACGTCATCAGCGACCAGAAAATGGCCGAACTCCTCCAGCACCGCCTGGACGAGGCTCGTACCTGCTACGCCAACGGCGCCCACGTGGCTGCCATCATCATGCTCGGCAGCCTCTTGGAAGGCGTCCTGGTTTATGTGGTTCTGGAACGTGATGCGTCCCTTCTCGGCAACAAGTCCCCGGACCACGTGAGCCTGGACACGCTGATCAAGACGTGCCATGACGCGGGCTGGATCGGCGCCGATGTCGAGCGCCTCTGCCACGAGCTGCGGAAGTACCGAAACTTCGTCCATCCTCGCGCCGAGATCCGCGAGGCGCATACGCCGGACCGCGACACATTGGACATGTGCTGGCCTGTCGTCAACGCGGTCCTGAACGACCTCGCCGACTCGTAGCCCAAGGCGGCCCGGCAAACGCAAACCACACCTAGACGCCGCGTGCAGGACCAGACCCCAGTGGCGCCGGAGTTCCCACGCCACGCTCACAGGGCCGTCGGGCAAGTCGATCGGGCCCGCGTGCGCTGCTGGGCGGGGCAGCCCGGGCTTGGGCCCCGAGGCGGCCCCGGTTCGTGGGCGCGGGGTCGCCTCGGGAGTCGTGGAGGCAGGGGCGGCGGGCCGGGCCCCGGCCTGAGTCGTGGGGTCAGGGGCGGCGGACCGGGCCCCAGCCCGAGTCGCCGTGGGAGGTGTCGCACCGGTAGCCGTGGAGGGTGTCGCGTCGGTACCGGTCCCTCCCCTCGTGGGGACCGGTACCCGACGGCGACGCGGCCCGCACCAACCCGTGCCGTGGGGGCACGGTCACGGATGGGGGAAGGTGCGGGACCGCGGGGGGTGCAGAAGCGCTCCTGATGTGAGCGGCCGCGTAGGGCTGAAGGGCCCCTGTGGGTGAGCCCGTGCCACCCCGCCGTGTCTCCGGCGATTTCCAGCCAGGAACGTACCGCGCCATGAGATGCCTCTCCGAGCGCCGAGCGGGTGGCCTGCCCTGACGCCACGCATGGGTTCGCTGCTGCGCCGCGATCCTGCCAGTTTCCGCCCCCGCTGAGGAGGATCCGGTCCCGGACGGCTCACTTCGTCGCAGGTCAGACGTATAAAGTGGGTTTTCCGGTCCGGATGGTCCGGTGCGGCGGAAGATAAGGGGTGGACGTCTTGGGCTCCGAGTCGGAGGCGCGTACGGCCTTCGCGGAGCGCCTTGCGCTGCTGTACCAGGAGGCCGGGAACCCGCCCCTCAAGCGCGTGGCCGAATCGGTCGCCCGGCTCCAGCGCGTCGACGAGCGCGGGCGGCCCGTGCGGGTGTCCGCGCAGCGGATCAGCGACTGGCGGCGGGCCAAGAACGTGCCCGCCCAGTTCGCCGCGCTCGCCGCCGTCCTGCACGTCCTGATCCCCGAGGCGCGGCGCGAGCGGCCCACCCCGGTGTCCACCGGTCTGTACGACATGACGCGGTGGCAGCGGCTGTGGGAGCGGGCCGCCGGGCCCGCCAGCGGCGACGGGACCCCCGCCGCCGCGAGCGCCGAGGAGGCCGCACCGGACGACACCCCCACCGTCCCCTGGGTGTGCCCCTACCGCGGCCTCGCCCCGTACCGTCAGGAGGACGCCCAGTGGTTCTTCGGCCGGGAGCGCAGCACCGAGGCGCTCGTCGCCCAGCTGCGCGCCGCCGAGAAGACCGGCGGCCTCGTCATGCTCGTGGGCGCCTCCGGCGCCGGGAAGTCCTCCCTGCTGAACGCGGGCCTGGTGCCCACCCTGCGCGCCGGTGCCCTGGGCGACGAGAACAGCCCGGCCGGGCCGGTACTGCACCTCGTACCCGGCGCCGACCCCCTCGGCGAGCTGGGGCGGCGCCTGCCCGAGCTGGCGCCCGCCGCCGAGCGGCGGATGAGCGGCGAGGACGTGCGCGAGGCCGTCACCGCCTGGGCCCGGCGCGAGCGGAACGGGGGCGAGGGTGAGGGGAGTGAGGGTGATGGGGGCGAGGGTGGCGGGGGCCAGGGTGACGGGGGCCAGGGAGACGGGGGCGATGTCCGGCCCGTCGTGATCGTCGACCAGTTCGAGGAGGCGTTCACCCTCTGCGCCAGCGAGGCCGACCGGCGCGCCTTCGTACGCGTGCTGCACGCCGCGTGCACCTCGGGCGACCCCGGCGCTCCCGGCGGGCCCGCGCTCGTCGTCCTCGGCGTCCGCGCCGACTTCTACGAGGAGTGCCTCGCCCACCCCGAGCTGGCCGACGCCCTCCAGCACCGCCACATGGTCCTCGGCCCGCTCACCACCGCCGAGCTGCGCCACGCCGTCACCGCCCCCGCCAAGGCCGTCGGCCTGGAGCTGGAGCCGGGCCTCGCCGAGCTGATCGTGCGGGAGGTGGGCAGCGACGGGCCGCGCGGGGCGCACGACGCGGGCGTGCTGCCGCTGCTCTCGCACGCCCTGCTCGCCACCTGGCAGCGCCGCAAGGCGGGCCGTCTGACCCTCGCCGGGTACCGGGCGGCCGGAGGCATCCAGGGCGCGGTGGCCGCGACCGCCGAGCGCGCCTGGTCCGGGCTCGACCCGGCGGCCCGCACCGCGGCGCGCGCGCTGCTGCTGCGCCTGGTGCGGCTCGGCGAGGACACCCAGGCCACCCGCAGGCGCGGCACCCGGCGCCAGCTCGCCGAGGAGTCCAGCGACCCGGACAAGACCGAGGAGTCCCTCGAGGCGCTGGCCCGCGCCCGCCTGGTGACGCTCGACGCGGAGACCGTGGAGATCACCCACGAGGCGCTGCTGCACGCCTGGCCCCGGCTGCGCGACTGGATCGACGAGGACCGCAACGACAACCTGCTGCGCCAGCGCCTGGAGGACGACAGCAGGACCTGGGAGGAGTCCGGCCGCGACACGGCCCTGCTGTACCGGGGGTCCCGCCTCGAGCAGGCGCGGGCCTGGGCCCGGTCCGCCGGTGACCCCTTTCTGACCCGCGGCGCGGCCCAGTTCCTGGCCGCGTCCGACGGGCTGCGCAGGCGCACCCGGCTGATCAGCCGGGGCGCGGTGGCCGCCCTGGTCGCGCTCGCCATGGTGGCCGTCGTCTCGGCCGTCGTCGCCTGGCAGCAGCGCAACGACGCGGTGTCCGAGCGCAACGACGCGGTGTTCGCGCAGGTGGTCTCCGAGGCCGACCGCACCCAGGACGCCGACCCCTCCCTGTCCGCGCAGCTCAGCCTCGCCGCCCACCGGCTGCGACCGGACGACGAGGGCACGCAGAATCGTTTGATCTCCATCGTGAACGCGCCCCTGGCCACCCCGCTCCTCGGCCACACCGGCGCCGTCTACCTCACCTCCTTCAGCCCCGACGGGCAGCTGCTCGCCACCGCGAGCTACGACCGGACCGTCCGCCTGTGGGACGTGGCCGACCCGACCCGGCCCCGCCCGCTCGGCGCGCCCCTCACCGGCCACACCAGCTGGGTGTCCACCGCGGTGTTCAGCCCCGACGGCGACCTCCTCGCCAGCGCCTCCGACGACGGCACGGTCCGGCTGTGGGACGTGACCGACCCCCGCCACCCGCGCCCCCTCGGCGCGCCCCTCGCCGGGCGCGGCGGCACCATCTACCTGCTCGCCTTCAGCCCGGACGGCCGGACCCTCGCCGCCGCCCAGGACGACCACACCGTAGGCGTCTGGGACGTGTCACAGCCGGACCGGCCCCGGAGGACCGCCCGGCTGAGCGGCCACACCGCCGCCGTGCGCTCCGTGGCGTTCGGCCCCGACGGGCGGACCCTGGCCGCCGGGGGCGACGACGGCACGGTCCGGCTGTGGAACACGGCCGACCCGCGCGCCCCCAAGCCCATCGGCAAGCCCCTGACCGGGCACAAGGGCACCGTGCACTCCGTGGCGTTCAGCCCCGACGGCCGCACCCTGGCCAGCGGCGGCGTCGACCACACGCTGCGCCTGTGGAGCGTCGGGGACCCGCGCCGCGCCCGACCGCTGGGCACGCCGCTCACCGGCCACACCGGCCCGCTGTGGTCGGTGGCCTTCAACCCCGCGGGGACCATGCTCGCGGCGGCCAGCGCCGACAGCACGGCCAGCCTGTGGAACGTCCGCGACCCGGCGCACCCCTCCCAGGTCGGCGAGCCGCTTGCGGGTGGCAGCGGCGAGATGTACGCCCTCGGCTTCAGCCCCGACGGGCAGACCCTCGCCACCGGCAGCGGCGACAGCAAGGTCCGCCTGTGGTCGATCCCCACGGCGGACATGATCGGCCGCAGCGGCGCGTTCCGGCCGGACGGCCAGGTGCTCGCCACGGCCGCGGGCGACGAGCGCATCCGGCTGTGGAACGTGCGCCGCCCCGACCGGCCCGCGCTCCTCGGTACGCCGTTCAGGCCGCGGAAGGGCGAGGTGCGGGCCCTGGAGTTCTCCCCCGACGGCCATACGCTCGCCGTCCTCGTCGGCAGCCGCTCGGTGTACCTGTGGGACGTCTCCGACCCGGCCCGGCCCGCGGCCCTCGGCGCGCCGATCACGCTGCGCACCCGGTTCGCGGCGGCGCTGGCCTTCAGCCCGAACGGGCGCGTCCTGGTCACGCCCTGGAACGACCGCTCCATCCAGCTGTGGAACGTCGGCGACTCCCGCCGCCCCCGCCCGCTCGGCCCGCCGCTCACCGGCCACAAGGGGTACGTCAACTCGCTCGCGTACGACAGCGACGGGCGGACCCTCGCCAGCGCCAGCTCCGACGGCACCGTACGCCTGTGGGACGTGACCGACCCCGAGCGGCCCGCCCGGCGCGGCGGCCCGCTCAAGGGGCACCTCGGGCCGGTCAACTCCCTCGCCTACGACCCGGACGGCGAGACCCTCGCCAGCGGCAGCGACGACGGCACGGTCCGGCTGTGGGACGTGTCCGACCCGCGCGGGGCGCCCCGCCTCAGCGCCACCCTCAAGGGCCACACCGACGCGGTCGTGTCGCTGACGTTCAGCACCGACGGGGACACCCTGGCCAGCGGCAGCAACGACAACACGGTCCGGCTGTGGGACGTCGCCGACCCCACCGACGCCTCGCCGATCGGCCAGTCCATGAGCCCCAACGCGAAGACCGGCGGCTTCCTGTCGTTCAGCCCGCGCAGCGACATGCTCGGCGTTTCCAGCGGCACCGATACCGTCCGGCTGTGGAACCTGGACACCGAGGCGGCGATCCGCCGTATTTGCTCGACCACACGCGGTGTACTGACACCGGAGAAATGGCGTGAATATCTGCCCCGGCTGTCGTACGCGCCCCCGTGCGACAGCTAATGGATCGCCGCCCCCGCCGAGCGGTCCCGCCGCGGCCGGGACCGAGGAACGGAACATGATCCCGATCACAACTCGCCAATTGGGCCCTTTTCCCTCCCCTCACGCCAGCGGGCTTGTTACCGTTGGGCAGAGCCCGATCGCTGGTGCATCCCCCGTCGCCAGCGATCGGGCCCTTGCATGCGCCGACACCGGCGCCGACGCGCGTACCAAGGGGTATGCCAACGGGGATGCCGAGGGGTGTGACCCGTACCGCGTCCGCCGCTCCCGCCTTCTTCAGAAGCCTTCTATTGCGCCCTGCGCAACGCCCCTCCATTACCCACCCCTATTCACCTCCCGGCACCCCCTGGCCGTAGCCGGACAAACGATCGTTTCCACGTACAAGCACCCCTCTCCACCGGAAATCACATCCCGTACGGAAAGGCGGTGGCCGCGGTGAGTGCGGTGGGTACGAGGGCCGGGAGCACACGGCGGGTCGCCGTCGTCACCGCCGTGCACGGGCCGTCCGCGCGCTATCTGCCGGACGCCCACCGCTCGCTGTGCGCGCAGGAACTGCCCGAGGGGTGGGAGTGGCGGTGGCTGATCCAGGAGGACGGCCAGGGCGACGTCGTCCGCCGCTTCGTGCCCGACGACGACCGGGTCGACTTCGCCCAGGGGCGGGCGGGCGGCCCCGGCGTGGCCCGCACCATGGCGCTCGCGCGCGCCGACGCCGCGTACGTGAAGATCCTCGACGCCGACGACCAGCTTCCGCCGGGGGCGCTGGCGCGCGACCTGGCGGCGCTCGAAGCCGACCGGTCGCTTGGCTGGGCGACCTCGCGCGCCCTCGACCTCTTCCCGGACGGCACCACGGCGGGCTTCCCCGGCGACCCCGCGCCCGGCCCGATCGAACGCGGCGCCCTGCTGGGCCCCTGGAAGGCCGACGGGCACCGCGCGCCCGTCCACCCCGCGACGCTCTGCGTCCGGCATGACCTGCTGGTCGCCCTCGGCGGGTGGATGGCGCTGCCCGCCTCCGAGGACACCGGGCTGCTGCTCGCCCTCAACGCCGTGGCCCGCGGCTGGTTCACGGCCGAGCCCGGGCTGCTCTACCGCAAGTGGCCCGGCCAGGCCACGGGGCAGGCGGCGCACACCGACGCCGGGGAGCGCGGGGCGCGCATGGCGGTGGTGGAGGCGCGAGCGCGGGCCCTGCGGGCGCTGGGGTGGGGGGATGGGCCTGGCGGCGGCTGAGCGGTGTGCGGCGGGTGCTCTGCCGGGGCCTCCTTCGCCTGCGGCGGCGTCGGGGGTGCCCCGCCCGGCCGTCGTTCGCCTGCGGCGCCATCGCGGGTGGCCGCGCCTACGCGGGTGGCCGCGCCTATGCGGCTGCCCCGTCCGGCCGTCGTTCGTCCGCGACTTCGTCGGGGCCGGTCGCGCAGTTCCCCGCGCCCCTTTGGGGCGCTGCTCACACCGCCCGGCCGTCATCCGCCTGCGGCGGCGTCGGGGGTGGCCCGCCCGGTCGTCGTTCGCCTGCGGCGCCGTCGGGGCTGGTCGCGCAGTTCCCCGCGCCCCTTTGGGGCGCTGCTCGCGCCCCACGGCTTACGCCAGGGTTTCCGCGTCCACCCGGGAGAAGACCAGGTCCATCTCCTCGGTGATCGGGTGGGGCCAGCGGGTGGGGGTGGGGAGGGGGCCTCGGGTGGCTGCCGGGTAGGTGGCGGGGTCGTAGTCGTTGCGCAGGCGGTAGGGGTGGAAGCCGTGGGAGCGGAGCGTGGCGAGGAGTTCGGTCGCGCTGTCGCCGAGGCGGGCCATGCGGTCGGGGGTGACCTCGATGGCGATCTCCACGTCCGGGCGCAGTTGGTCGAGGACGGGGGCGAGGCCCCGGATGACGCCGCCCTCGGCGCCCTCCACGTCGACCTTGATGACCCGGGCCCGGGTCAGTTCGTCCGGCTCCAGGAGGTCGGGCAGCGGCAGGGCCTCGGTCTCGAAGCGGGAGGCGACCGGGCCGTCCCAGGGGACGACGCTGTTGGCGCCCATGTTGTGCGTGCTGGCGAGCACGAAGGTGAGCGTCCGGCGGCGGTCGGACACCGCGGCGTTGACCGCGCGCAGGTTGGCGCAGCCGTTCAGCTCCCGGTGCCGCAGCACGTGCCGGTGGAAGGCGGGCGACGCCTCGACGGCCACCACCCGCCCGGAGGGCCCCACCAGGCGGGAGGCGAGCACGCTCAGGTAGCCGATGTTGGCGCCGACGTCCACGAAGACGTCCCCCGGCAGCAGGCGCCCGCGCAGCCACCGCGACAGGTGCGGCTCCCAGACCCCGAAGACGTACAGATAGCGCTGGATCAGGTCCCGGGTGTCGACGGCGAAGCGGGCGCCGAAGACCGAGTCGACCACCCGCTGCCGGGGGTGGTCCCGCAGCCAGGGGTTCAGGAACCGGCTGGCCAGCGCGGCCTTCCCGAACGTCCCGGGCGCGTGCCGCACATACCGCCGCGCCAGCGTGGCCAGCACCTCCGCCGCCGCACCCGTGCCGCCCATCGCTGCCGCCGCCCCTCTGGAACCCTCGCCGAACCCGCTGAGGCACCCCACTTAAGCAAACGGCAGCTCCAGCATACGAATCGCGTTGCCGCGCAGCAGCTTGTAGGCCACGTCGGCGGGCAGGTGGCCGACGTGCTCGGCGGCGACCCGTTTGGTGTGCGGCCAGGTGGAGTCGACGTGGGGGTAGTCGGTCTCGAAGGTGGCGTTGTCGACGCCGACGGTCTCGATGGCCTCGATGCCGTGCCGGTCGCGGAAGAAGCAGCAGAAGATCTGCCGGTAGTAGTAGGTGGACGGCGGTTCGGGGACCAGGTCGCGCACCCCGCCCCACGCGCGGTGCTCCTCCCACACGTCGTCGGCGCGCTCCAGGGCGTACGGGATCCACCCCATCTGCCCCTCGCTATAGGCGAGTTTCAGGCGCGGGAACCGCACGAGGACCCCCGAGAACAGGAAGTCCATCATCGACGCCATCGCGTTGTTGAAGGACAGCGCGGCCTGCACGGCGGGCGGGGCGTCCGGGGAGGCGGCGGGCATCTGGGAGCTGCTGCCGATGTGCATGTTGACGACCGTGCCGGTGTCCTCGCACGCGGCGAAGAACGGGTCCCAGTACCCGCAGTGGATCGACGGCAGCCCCAGGTAGGTGGGGATCTCGGAGAACGTCACCGCCCGCACCCCGCGCGCGGCGTTCCGCCGGATCTCCGCGACGGCGAGGTCCACGTCCCACAGCGGGATCAGGCACAGCGGGATGAGCCGCCCGCCGCTGTCGCCGCACCACTCCTCCACCATCCAGTCGTTGTACGCCCGTACGCAGGCGAGGGCGACGTCCTTGTCCCGCGCCTCGGCGAAGGTCTGCCCGCAGAAGCGCGGGAAGGTGGGGAAGCACAGCGAGGCCTCGACGTGGTTGAGGTCCATGTCCTCCAGGCGCGCCTTGGGGTCCCAGCAGCCGCGCCGCATCTGCTCCCGGGTGATCCCGTCGAGCGTCATCTCGTCCCGCGAGAACCCCACGGCGGCGATGATGCGCTTGTACGGGAAGATCTCGTCCTCGTACCGCCACCAGTCGGTGATCTGCCCCTCGGGGTCGGTGGTGAAGCGGTACTTGCCGCCGACGTACGCCAGTTCGCCGATCCCGGCGGTGAAGGGCTGCGGGCCCCGGTCGCGGTACTTGGCGGGCAGCCAGGTCGCGAAGAGGTGCGCGGGCTCGATCACGTGGTCGTCCACGCTGATGACCCGGGGGATGTGGGGGGCATCGGGGATGCCGGGGCCATCGGGGATGCCGGGGCGGCTCCGGTGGTCCCGGTGGTCCCGGTGGCCCCAGGGGTGCCGCTGGTGTTGCCGTCGCCGCTCATGTCACCGCTCCTGCCGCACGCCGGTTCCGACCGATCCAATAATCTGACGACCCATCAGATCGAGGGTAGGGCGCCGACGGACACGACGGCAAGCGCCGCGCACCCGGGCACGGCCGTGGGAGCGGACGACTGCGGGCGCGGCGCGGGACCGGCGTCGAGTGACGTGGATCACCTCGCGACGGCGATGAGTGTGCGGGCGGGGCGGGGTCTTCTCTGGTGCGAGGGCGGGAGCGGGGCTCTCGTCGGGGTGTGGTGCCGAGGGGTGAGGAGCGAACCATGGCTGCTGGTGGGAACGGGGGCGCGGTGAAGGGGCCCGCGAGCTACTTCCCGGCGATCGAGAAGAAGTACGGGCGGCCCGTCGCCGAGTGGCAGGAGGTCATCCGGGGCGCGGCCCCGCGTCGGCACATGGAGCTGGTCGCCTGGCTCAAGGCGGAGCACGGCATGGGGCACGGGCATGCCAACGCGCTCGTCGCGCACACCCTCGCGGAGGACGCGCGGCGCGGCTAGGCGCGGGCGGCCGGGGCCGTGCGGGCGGCCCAGTGGCGGGAGGCCAGGGCCGCCGCCCCCGCGAGCACGGCCGCGGTGGCCGCGAGGGCCAGCGCCGCCGGGTTGGCGTACGCGGGCACGCCGCCCGTGAACGTGCCGCCGCCCGCCACGTGGCAGCGGAAGCCCAGCGGGGCGTACGTGGCCTCGTAGCCGTCGAGGCGCGGCGCGCGGGCCGGGCCGACCGCGTCCCGGCACACCTGAACGTGCTCCGTCACGTCGACGCCGAACAGGCTGACCGCCGCCCAGGCGTAGGCGGCCGCCGCGCCCGCCGCCGCGAGCGCCGCGGCGCCCCTCAGGGCCGGGGCAGCCAGGGGCCGGGCGCGCGGCGGCTTTGGGCGAGCGTGACACAGGCGTAGCCGGTCAGGCCCACCACGGCCACGAAGCCGAGGAAGACGATGCCCATCAGGGTGACGACACTGTGCTCGTCGATGCTGTCGGCCGACATCGGCGCGCCCCTCCCCCGTCTCCGCACGGGGCGACACCAGTGTCCGCACTGGTGTCGGTACCGGCTTCCGTATGGCGTCCGTATGTCGCCCGCATGTCGCCCGTACTGGTGTCCCGTGTCCGCGAGAGGCCTTTCTACCAAATGTCGCCCGATTCGCCCCCGTAGGCCCGGGGGTCGTGGTGCTCGCCTGCGCGGTCGCACAGCCGCGCGCGAGCGGAATGCGCCTGCGCGGCCGCTCCCCTGCGACCGCGCAGGCGAGGCGCGGAGCACGCTGGACTGGGCCTCAGCCTTACCGCGCCAGGACGGTTCCGGCGCCGCCTCTTCGCTCGGCACCGGACCCTGCGCCAGGGGTTGTCCGGAGTTCAGAGTGCCCTGCGGGGGAGGGGTACCGCGAGGGCCAAGTGGCCCCGGGCCAGGGCCACTTGGCCCCCTCTGGGCCCCTTCGGAGGGCCATTGGGCCCCTGGCAGGAAGCAAGCCCTTTCCGTCAGTCTGTCCCGGGTACGGAAGCACGGCGGGGACAGGGGCACGATCCGTCAGCGGGGTGCGGGAGGGGGCAGGGGGTGAGTACCGCGGTGGAGGCGAACGCGGGGGCGCCCGGCGGCGCGGGGGCCGGGCCCGGCACGAGGGCGCCTGGGGGCGCGGGGACCCGGGGCACGGGCCGCGCGCCCTCGGGCCCGGAGGGCCAACGCGCGGGCAGCGGGGCCGAGCGCCCCCGAACCCGCCACACGTACGACGCGACCGGGCACCCGGAGGCCCGAGACGCGGGCGGCCAGGCCGGGCCCCCGGAGAGCCGGAGCGCGGGTGGCCAGACCAAGCGCCCGGAGGCCCGCAGCAGGGGCGGCCAGGCCGGACATCCGAAGACCCGAACCACCGACGGCCAGACCAAACACCAGGAGGACCGGGGCACGGGCGGCGGCCAGACCGAGCGCTCGGAGACCCGGAGCGCGGGTGGCCAGGCCGAGTGCTCGGAGGCCCGGGCCACCGACGGCCAGGTCAAACACTCGGAGGACCAAGACGCGAGCGGCAGCCACGCCCAGCACCCGGACACCCGGAGCACAGACGGCCAAGCCGGGCGCCCCGAAGCCGAGAACACGCACGGCGGGGACGAGCCCGCAGGCACACGGAACACGCACAGCAGGGCCAGGCACCCCGAAGCTGAAAGTGCACACAGCGGGGACGGGCCAGCAGGCGCACGGAGCACGCACGGCGAGGACGGGCCCACGGGTACGCGGAGCACGCACGGCCAAGCCAAACACCCGAAGGACCAAGACGCGGGCGGCAGCCACGCCCAGCACCCGAAGGCCCGGAGCACGGGCAGAGGCCACGCCGAGCACCCGCAGACCCGGAACACAGGCGGCCAAGCCGGGCACCCCGAAGCCAAGAGCACGCACGGCGGGGACGAGCCCGCAGGCACGCGACGCACGCACGGCCAGGCCGGGCACCCCGAAGCCAAGAGCACGCACGGCGAAGCCGAGCCCACAGACACACGACGCACGCACGGCCAAGCCAAACACCCGAAGGACCAAGACGCGGGCGGCAGCCACGCCCAGCACCCGAAGGCCCGGAGCACGGGCAGAGGCCACGCCGAGCACCCGCAGACCCGGAACACAGGCGGCCAAGCCGGACGCCCCGAAGCCGAGAACACGCACGGCGGGGACGAGCCCGCAGGCACGCGACGCACGCACGGCCAAGCCGGGCACCCCGAAGCCAAGAGCACGCACGGCGAAGCCGAGCCCACAGACACACGACGCACACACAGCAGGGCCGGGCACCCCGAAACCGAAGACACCCACGGCGAAGCCGGGCCCACAGACACACGACGCACGCACGGCCAGGCCGGGCACCCCGAAGCCAAGAGTGCACGCGGCGGGGGCAGGCCCACCGACACGCGAAGCACACACGGCGGAGCCGAGCCCGCGGGCACGCGGAGCGCATCCGGCAAGGCCGAGCCCGCGGGCACGCGAAGCACACACGGCGGAGCCGAGCCCACAGGCACACGAAGCGCGTCCGGCAGGGACGAACCCACAGGCACACGAAGCACACCCGGCAGAGACGAACCCACAGGCACACAAAGCACACCCGGCAGAGACGAACCCACAAGCACGCGGAGGGCGTCCGGCAAGGCCGCGGGCGCGTCGGGTGGGAAGGGTGCCATCAGGGTGTTCCTGCTCGACGACCACGAGGTCGTCCGCAGAGGGCTGCGGGACCTGCTCGACAGCGAGCCGGACATCGAGGTCGTCGGTGACGCCGGGAGCGGGGCGCAGGCGCTGGTGCGCGGGCCCGCGCTGCGGCCGGACGTGGCGGTCCTCGACGTGCGGCTGCCCGACGGCGACGGCATCACCGTCTGCCGCGAACTGCGCTCGGCCATGCCCGAGTTGGCCTGTCTGATGCTGACGTCGTTCGACGACGAGGACGCCCTGCTCGACGCCATCATGGCGGGTGCCGCCGGTTACGTACTGAAGCAGATCAAGGGCTCCGACCTGGTCACCGCCATCCGCACCGTCGCCTCCGGCGAGTCCCTGCTCGACCCGGCCACCACCGCCCGGCTGATGCGCTCCCTGCGGGGCCCGGCGCCCGCGCCCGAGCCGGAGGACGCGCGCCTGGCCGTCCTCAACGACCGCGAGCGCGACATCCTCGCGCTCATCGGCGAGGGCATGACCAACCGCCAGATCGGTGCGCGGCTCTACCTCTCCGAGAAGACGGTCAAGAACCACATCTCCCGCATGCTGGCCAAGCTCGGCGTGGAGCGCCGGGTGCAGGCGGCCGTCATCGCCGCCCAGGTGAAGCCGAAGGGGCGGGGCGGGGGCCGGTAGCGCGGGGTCAGGCGGGCGGCGACAGCGGCACCCGCCAGGTGAGGCGGGTGCCGTCGTGGTCCCCCGGCCCACCGTCAGCGTGCCGCCGAGCCGCTCCGCGCGGGCCGCCAGGTTGCGCAGCCCCGAGCCCCGACCGTCACCCGGCCGCGCCACCCCGCCCGCCTCGGGTCCGCCCACCTCCGGCCCAGCCGCTTCCGGTGCCGCCGATTCCGGTTCGCCCGCCTCCGCACCCCGCGACTCCGTACGACCGGACCGCGCGCCGTCCGGCCCCGCCTCCCCCATCCCCACCCCGTCGTCCACCACCGCCAGCTCCAGCGCCCCGTCCCGCACCGTCAGGGACACCTCCGCCCGGTGGGCGCGGGCGTGCCGGGTCACGTTGGACAGCGCCTCGTTCAGGACGGCGACCACGTCGTCGGCGACCTCGCGCGGGACGTCCGTGTCGACGAGGCCCTCCATGCGCAGCGCGGGGGTGAAGTCGAGCGCGGACACCGCGTCCTCGATGGCGCGGACCACCCGGACCCGCAGCCCGGCCGCGCCGCCGGGCGCCTCGTGGTCGCGCAGGCCGAAGATCGTAGAGCGAATGATCTTGATGGTGGCGTCCAGGTCGTCGACCGCGCGGCGCAGCCGCTCCGCCGCGCCCGGGTGCTCCACGAACCGCTGCACGCTCTGCAGCGTCATGCCGGTGGCGAAGATCCGCTGGATTGCCAGGTCGTGCAGGTCGCGGGCGATGCGGTCGCGGTCTTCGAGGAGGCTCATCTGCTCGGCGTCGCGCCGCCGCTCGGCGAGTTCGAGGGCCAGCGCGGCCTGCCCGGCGAAGCCGGTCAGCGGCGTCGTCTCGGCCTCCGTGAACCCGGGCCGCCCGGCGCCGCGCGCCAGCAGCAGCACCCCGCGCACGTCGTCACGCGTGCTCATCGGCACCGCCACGGCCGGACCGAGGCCCTCCCAGCGGTCCGTCAGATACGTGACGCGCGGGTCCTTGCGCACGTCGGGGGAGACGACCAGCGCCTGGGCGTCGAGCGCGGCGCCCGCCAGCGTGCCCCGGCGGGGCAGCACCCCGCCGCCGTACGCGCCGTGCCGCGCCCAGGCGTGCTCGCCGACGGCGATCTCGGCGCGCAACTCCTCGTCGCCCTGGGTCAGTTCGATCACCCCCAGCTCCGCCGACGTCAACTCCTTGGCGCGCTCGGCCATCAGGCGGAGCACCCGGGCCTGCGGGGCGCCGGACAGCAGCGCGCTGGTGACCTCCGCGCTCGCCTGGAGCCAGCGCTCGCGGAGCCTGGCCTCCTCGTACAGCCGGGCGTTCTCCACGGCCACGCCCGCCGCGACCGCGAGCGTGGAGAGCACCGACTCGTCCTCCGCGTCGAACTCCGCGCCGCCGTGCTTCTCCGTCAGGTAGATGTTCCCGAATACCTCGTCCCGCACCCGGATCGGCACCCCCAGGAAGGAGCGCATCGGCGGGTGGTGCGCCGGGAAGCCGGACGACGCCGGGTGCTCGGCGAGGTCGGCGAGGCGCAGCGGCTGCGGGTTGCGGATCAGCTCGCCGAGCAGCCCGTGCCCGGAGGGCAGGTCGCCGATCTGGGCGCGGAGCTGGTCGCTGATGCCCACCGGCAGGAACTGGTCGAGCCTGCGCCCCTGGCCGATCACCCCGAGCGCCCCGTACTCGGCGTCCACGAGCGCGACGGCCGTCTCGACGATGCGCCGCAGCACCTGGGCGAGGTCCAGCTCCCGGCCCACGGAGAGCACGGCCTCCAGGAGGCTGTGCAGCCGGTCGCGCGTGCCGCGTACGGCGCCGATGCGCGCCGCCAGCTCTTCGAGCAGTTCGTCGAGGCGCAGCCGCGGGAACGGGCCACCGCCGCTCGCGCTTGCCTGGCCCATCGGCTCCTCCACCCGAGTCCACCCGAGCTGACGTGCACGTCCCCACCCTGCGGTCACCCCGCGTGTCGACGCTCACGGTAGCCGGTGCGTGGCGGTGCGTGGAGGCTCTTCCGCGGGTTGGTGCCGACGGGCGTTCCCGTCGCGGGCGGGGCAGGCGCGAGGCCGCGGGGGGCCGGACCGACGGATCGGTGCGCGCGCGGTTCCGCAAGCGGGGCCGGTGCTGTCACCATGCGGAGTCCGGGTGCGCGGGGCGCGCCGCGCGGGGGCGTGGCGCGCGGGTGGGGAGGCGTGAATGGCTGAGGTGTTCCTGCGGCGGCTGACGCGGTGGCAGGCGGAGCAGCAGCGGCACGGGGTGGCGAATATGTACGTGGAGTGCCACGGGCGCGACGCGGCCGGGTTCCTCGACCGCTTCGAACGGCACGTGCAGGAGCCGGACTTCGACATGGTCACCGCGGATTCGTCCGACGGGCTCGTCGGCTGCCTGTACGGCTTCCGCCCCGAGCGGGGCGGGGAGCTCCACGAGTCGGTGCGGGGGCTGCTGCCCGCGGACGCCGCGGTGGCCACGTCGGCCGCGGGGCGGCTGTTCCTGCTGGTCGAGCTGATGGTGCGGGAGGAGTACCGGGGGCGTGGCGTGGCCACGCGGATGCGGGATCTGCTGCTGGCCCGGCACGGGGCGGACGTGGTGGTGGCGGGCTTCGCGGAGGGGGGCCAGGACGTGCTGCGGGCCTGGGGGTGCACGAAGCTCGGGGAGGTCGCGGCGGCGTCGGGCGAGGCGTGGCTGTTCCCGCGCGCGGGGTGACGCCCGGCCCGTCGCGGGATGACGCGCCGCCCGTCGTGACGCCCCGCCCGTCGCGGGGTGACGCCCGGCCCGTCGCGGGGTGACGCCCGGCCCGTCGCGGGGTGACGCCCGGCCCGTCGCGGACCGGTCGGGTGGGGCGTCCGGGCAGTGGCGGGAGGGGAGGGGGAGGCAGTATGGGGGGCATGAGTGAGACGACGGGTATGCGGCAGGGTGCTGAGGACGCGCGGGACGCGCAGGGCGCCGACGGGATGCCGGACTGGGAGAAGCGGTTCCGGGCGCCGCGGGTGTCCCTGCCGGACTGGGCGGAGGACGCCCCGGACCGCTCGCTGTTCGTCTCGAACGCGACGGGCACGTACGAGCTGTACGCCTGGGACCGCGCGACGGGCGCCCAGCGCCAGGTCACCGACCGGCCGAACGGCACCACGGACGGCACGCTGTCCCCGGACGGCGCCTGGATCTGGTGGTTCAACGACAAGGACGGCGACGAGTTCGGCGTCTGGATGCGGCAGCCGTTCGACGGCGGCCCCGACGAGCCCGCCGTACCCGGCCTCGCCCCCTCGTACCCGGCGGGCCTCGCCCTCGGCCGCGACGGGCACACCGTCGTCGTGGGCCGCTCCACGGACGAGGACGGCTCGACGGTCCACGTCGTGCGCCCCGGCGCCGCCGAGCCCGCCGAGATCTACCGGCACCGCGAGTCCGCGGGCGTCGGCGACCTGTCGTACGACGGCTCGCTGATCGCCCTGGAGCACACCGAGCACGGTGACGCGATGCACTCGGCGCTGCGCGTCGTCCGCCTCGACGGCTCCACGGTCGCCGAGCTGGACGACACCAAGGGCGGCACGGTCGAGCTGGGCCTTGAGGTGCTCGGCTTCGCGCCGGTCGCCGGGGACACCCGGCTGCTCGTCGGCCACCAGCGCCGCGGCCGCTGGGAGCCGATGGTGTGGGACGTGGCCTCGGGCGAGGAGACGGACCTGGCGCTCGACCTGCCGGGCGACGTGTCGGCGGAGTGGTACCCGGACGGCTCGGCGCTGCTGATCGCGCACGGCTTCGAGGCCCGCGGCGACCTGTGGCGCTACGACCTGGCGACCCGCGAGCTGACCCGCGTGGAGACGCCGCGCGGCTCGGTCTCCGGCGCGACGGCCCGCCCCGACGGCTCCGTGGAGTACATGTGGTCGTCGGCCGCCGAGCCGCCCGTCCTGCGCTCCACCTCCGGCGCCGTCGTCCTGGACCCGCCCGGCCTGAAGGCGCCCGGCTCGGTGCCGGTGGAGGACGTGTGGGTGGAGGGCCCCGGCGGCCGCGTCCACGCCCTCGTACAGAAGCCGGAGGGCGCCAGCGGCCCCCTGCCGACCGTCTTCGAGGTGCACGGCGGCCCCACCTGGCACGACAGCGACTCCTTCGCGGCGGGACCGGCGGCGTGGGTGGACCACGGGTACGCGGTGGTGCGGGTGAACTACCGGGGTTCCACGGGGTACGGGCGGGAGTGGACGGACGCGCTCAAGCACCGGGTGGGCCTCATCGAGCTGGAGGACATCGCGGCGGTGCGCGAGTGGGCCGTCTCCTCCGGGCTCGCCGACCCCGACCGGCTCGTCCTCGCCGGTGGCTCCTGGGGCGGCTACCTCACCCTCCTCGGCCTCGGCACCCAGCCGGACGCCTGGGCGCTGGGGCTCGCGGCGGTGCCGGTCGCGGACTACGTGACGGCGTACCACGACGAGATGGAGGCGCTGAAGGCCATGGACCGCACGCTGCTCGGCGGCACGCCCGAGGAGGTGCCGGAGCGGTTCGCGGCGTCCTCCCCGCTGACGTACGTGGACGCGGTGAAGGCGCCGGTGTACATCTCGGCCGGGGTGAACGACCCCCGCTGCCCGATCCGCCAGGTCGAGAACTACGTGGAGCGGCTGGCGGCGCGCGGGGCGGTGCACGAGGTGTACCGGTACGACGCGGGGCACGGGTCGCTGGTCGTGGACGAGCGGATCAAGCAGGTGGCCCTGGAGCTGGACTTCGCGGCGCGCCACCTGCCCTAGGCCCTCGCGGGGGCCGTTCATCGGTCTGGCGGCCTCGTCCTCGAACGCCGGACGGGCTGGATAGGCGCGGGGCGGGGAAAGGCTCGCGGAGGGGCCCCGTACCGTGGAGGGCGTGTACCGGTTCCTCCTGACGCCCCGCTGGTGGGGGATCAACGTCTTCGTCGCGCTGGCCGTCCCCGTCTGCCTCTTCATGGGCTCCTGGCAGCTCAGCCGCTTCGAGGACCGCGTACAGGACCACGAGGACGCCAAGCGCGCCGCCTCCGCCACCGCCGGGGCCCGCGCCTCGGCCGAGCGGGCCCGCCCGCTGGAGGCCCTGCTGCCCGTGGACAAGAAGACCTCCGGCGAGCGGACCACGGCCACCGGCCGGTACGGCAAGCAACTCCTCGTCCCCGAGCGGGAGTTGGACGACCGGCGCGGCTACTACGTCCTGACCCTGCTGCGCACCGACGAGGGCCGGTCGCTGCCGGTCGTCCGGGGCTGGCTGCCGGGCGGCGCGGACGCGCGGAAGGCGCCCGCGCCGCCGAAGGGCCGGGTGACCGTGGTCGGCGCCCTCCAGGCCTCGGAGAGCGCCAGCTCGGACGGCGTGACCAAGGCGGGCGGGCTGCCCGCCGGGCAGGTCGGCATGATCAGCGCGGCGTCCCTGGTGAACCTGGTGCCGGACGACGTGTACGACGCCTGGGTCACGCTGGAGAAGGGCGACTCCGGCATGAGGCCGGTGCCCGCGTCGGCGCCGGAGGACTCCGGGCTCGACATGAAGGCGTTCCAGAACCTCGGCTACACCGGCGAGTGGTTCGTCTTCGCGGGCTTCGTGGTCTTCATGTGGTTCCGCCTCTTCCGCCGCGAACGGGAAGCGGCCCGGGACACGGAACTGGGCCTCGCCCCGGAAGCCCCGTAGCAGCCGCCGACGGCGAACGGCGCCGGGTGGGAGAGAAAACCACGCACGGACCGGTGGCCGCCGACGGCGAACGGCCCCCGCCAGGGGCGTCCACCCCTCGGCAGAGGGTCACGGGCGGGCGGGTGGGCGAAGGGCTACTGGGCGGGCAGCGCACCGGTGCGGTAGACCGTGCCGGAACACGCGTTGCCCACGGTCACCCCGGCGGCCGGAGCCCCCGGCTCCGCGGTCAGCGACACGGCCACGCTCCCGTCCTGCACTCCGTCCTCCCGTACCAGCTGGGCCGACGGCCCTCCGGGCTCGCCGCCCTCGGGTCCCCCGGTCCCGGTGCCGCCCGTGGCGCCCTCCGTGGGGGACGGGTTCGGCGACGGCTCCCCGCCGTCGGAGGGGCACTGCGCGGAGGGGATCCAGGCGAACCGCACCTCGTACGCGGAGCCGGGCTTGAGGACGAGGGAGCTGGGCTCCTGTGCCGGGTCCGGCAGGCCGGACCCGTCGCCCGCGGTGTGGTCGACGACGTTGATCTTCGTGGGGTCGGCCGCGCCCTGCGCCGTGGCGGCGACCGCGCCCGCGCTGTCGATGGTGCAGCTGCTGCCGGAGACGTTGGAGACGCGGAACGTGCCGTAGACCCGGCCGTCGCCGTCGGCGGGCCCCGTGGAGCCCGTGGCGTCGAGCTGGGCGGCGTCGCAGGCGGGCGAGCTGGCGGCTTCGGCGTCGTCCTCGGTGGGCCCGGGGCCGCCGCTGGCGCCGCCCTTGCGGCCCTCGTCCTTGGTGCCCCCGCCCTTGTCCGCCTTGTCCTTCTTCTCCTTCTTCCGCTTCTCCTTCTTGGCGGGGTCGTCCTTGGCGTCGGGCCGGGTGTCGCCCTTGCCGCCCTTGTCCTCGCCGGTGCCGCCCTGGCTGTGCTGGCTGCTGCCCGCGCCCGCGATGGACGGCCGGGCGTCGGAGTCGCCGCTGGACTTGGCGACGTGGACGAGCGCGGGGATGGCCGTACCGACGAGCAGGGCGACGGCGGCGGCGCCGACGAGGGCGTGCCGCCTGCGGGCCCGGCGCGCGGGCACGGCGCGCCGCAGCTTCTCCAGGGCCGCGTCGGCGGGTTCGATCTCCTCGACGGCCTGGTGCAGCATCCGGCGCAGCGCGCGCTCGTCGGCGGCGAGCCCGTCGGGGCCGTCGGCTCCGCCGCCGTCGAGGCCACTGAGGCCACTGGCGCGCTTGACGCCGTTGACGCCCTTGACGTCGTTGTCGAGGTCGACGGCGCTCAGCTTGCCGAGGCGGCCCTTGAGGTCGCCGAGACCGTCGAGGCCGGTGAGGTCGTCGAGGCCGGTGAGGTCGGTGAGGTCGTCCCGTTCGTTCATGTCCCGCTTGCCGCCCGTGTCACCCGTGCCGCCCGTCTTGCTCATGCCGGGGCCTCCATGGCGACCCGCAGCGCGGCGATGCCGCGCGAGCCGTAGGCCTTGACCGAGCCGAGCGATATGCCGAGGGTCTCGGCGACCTGGGCCTCGGTCATGTCGGCGAAGTACCGCAGGACGAGGACTTCGCGCTGGCGGCGCTGGAGGCCGCGCATGGCCTTGATCAGCTCGTCGCGCTCCAGCTGGTCGTAGGCGCCCTCCTCCGCGCTCGCCATGTCGGGCATCGGCTTGGTCAGCAGCTTCAGACCGAGGATGCGGCGGCGCAGGGCGGAGCGGGAGAGGTTGACGACGGTCTGGCGGAGGTAGGCCAGGGTCTTCTCGGGGTCGCGCACCCGCTTGCGCGCGGAGTGGACGCGGATGAAGGCCTCCTGTACGACGTCCTCGCAGGAGGCGGTGTCGTCCAGGAGCAGCGCGGCGAGGCCGAGCAGCGAGCGGTAGTGGGCGCGGTAGGTCTCGGTGAGGTGGTCGACGGTGGTGCCCGCGGTCACGCGTGCCTCATCGCCTTCGCGCTGCGTCGGAATGCGGGCGGGCCGCGTCGCGGGCATGGGGGCGATCACCGGCATGCCGCCGGGCACCCGGGGACGGCGCGGGGGCCGCAGGGCTGCCGCGCCGGTCGCCGCTGTGAAGTCCAGTACCTCTGCCACGCCTGTTGGACACGCTTCCCCCATCAGGGTTGTACGCGTCAGGCACGGCGTTCGGCAGCGCGGACGCGGCGTGCCTCACACCCACCGTTCCCAACGGTGCATCAAATGCCCCCATGCGTACCAGCTCTTCCCCTATGCCCCAGTTACTTTTCGCAGCGCTTCAGGCCGCCCCCTGAAGGGCGACGGCGAAGACGCGCGCCACGCGGCCGCGGTTGCAGCGCCCGGACCCCGAATCTTCGAACGCGCGGACGTCCCAGTTCAAGCGGTCTGGACCACCAGATAGGACACAGAACTTACACAGTTCCTACAGAGGCTTCCGCTTCGGGAGCGGCTTCCCCTCGCGGAAGCCCCGCCTCCGCCACACCGCTCCCCCGCGCCGCACCCGACCTCGTACGCGACCCGCACCGGGCCGCTCAGACCCCGTGCAGCTCCCCCGCGACCAGCTCCGCGATCTGCGCGGTGTTGAGCGCCGCGCCCTTGCGCAAGTTGTCGCCGCACACGAAGAGTTCCAGCGCGGCCGGGTCGTCCAGGGCGCGCCGCAGCCGACCGACCCAGGTGGGGTCGGTGCCGACGGCGTCGGCGGGGGTGGGGAACTCCCCGGCGGCGGGGTTGTCGAACAGGACGACGCCGGGCGCGGTGGCGAGGATCTCGCGGGCCCGCTCGACGGTCACCTCGCCCTGGAAGCGGGCGTGGACGGTCAGCGAGTGCGTGGTGACCACGGGCACGCGCACACAGGTCACGGCGACCTTCAGATCGGGCAGGCCGAGGATCTTGCGGGACTCGTCCCGCACCTTCATCTCCTCCGACGACCAGCCGTCGGCGCGCACGGACCCGGCCCACGGCACCACGTTCAGCGCGACCGGCTCCGGGAACGGCCCGGTGTCGTCGCCCACGGCACGGCGTACGTCGCCGGGGCTGACGCCCAGCTCCGTGCCGCTGACGAGCGCGATCTGCCGCCGCAGCGCCGCCACGCCCTCGCGGCCCGCGCCGCTCACCGCCTGGTACGAGGAGACCACCAGTTCGCGCAGGCCGAACTCGGCGTGCAGCGCGCCGAGCGCCACGATCATCGACAGGGTGGTGCAGTTCGGGTTGGCGATGATGCCGCGCGGGCGCATGCGCGCGGCGTGCGGGTTGACCTCGGGGACGACGAGGGGGACGTCCGGGTCCATGCGGAAGGCGGCGGAGTTGTCGACGACGACCACGCCGCGCGCGGCGGCGATCGGCGCCCACTGGGCGGCCACCTCGTCCGGCACGTCGAACATGGCGATGTCGACGCCGTCGAAGACCTCCTCGTCCAGCGCGAGGACCTCGACCTCCTCGCCGCGCACGGCCAGCTTGCGGCCGGCCGAGCGCGGCGAGGCGACGAGCCTGATCTCGCCCCAGATGTCGGCGTGCTGCGACAGGATCTGGAGCATCACCGAGCCGACGGCCCCGGTCGCCCCGACGACCGCGAGCGTCGGCTTGCGGCTCATCGCCCGGTGCCTCCATAGACCACGGCTTCGTCCGAGTCGGAGTCGAGACCGAAGGCGGTGTGCACGGCGCGCACGGCCTCCTTCACGTCGTCGGCGCGCGTCACCACGGAAATGCGGATCTCCGACGTCGAAATCAGCTCGATGTTCACGCCCGCGTCGCTCAGCGCCTCGAAGAACGTCGCCGTGACACCCGGATTGGTCTTCATTCCGGCGCCGACGAGCGAGATCTTCGCGATCTGGTCGTCGTAGCGGAGGGAATCGAAACCGACGCCGGGCTTGGTCTTCTCCAGGGCGTCGATGGCCTTGCGGCCCTCGTCCTTCGGCAGCGTGAAGGAGATGTCCGTCAGGCCCGTCGCGGCCGCCGACACGTTCTGCACGACCATGTCGATGTTGACCTCGGCGTCGGCGATGGCGCGGAAGATCGCGGCCGCCTCGCCCGGCTTGTCCGGCACGCCCACGACCGTGATCTTGGCCTCGGACGTGTCGTGCGCGACACCGGAGATGATCGCCTGCTCCACCTTGCGGTCCCCTTGCGGTTCGTTGCTGACCCAGGTGCCCTGCAGTCCGCTGAAGGAGGAGCGCACATGGATCGGGATGTTGTAACGACGCGCGTACTCCACGCACCGGTGGAGCAGCACCTTGGAGCCGGAGCTGGCCAGCTCCAGCATGTCCTCGAACGAGATCCAGTCGATTTTCCGGGCCTTCTTCACGACCCGGGGATCGGCGGTGAACACGCCGTCCACGTCGGTGTAGATCTCGCAGACCTCCGCGTCGAGCGCGGCGGCGAGGGCGACGGCCGTGGTGTCGGACCCGCCGCGGCCCAGCGTGGTGATGTCCTTCTTGTCCTGCGAGACACCCTGGAAACCGGCGACGATCGCGATGTTGCCCTCGTCGAGCGCCGTGCGGATGCGGCCCGGCGTGACGTCGATGATCCGCGCTTTGTTGTGGACGGAGTCCGTGATGACACCGGCCTGGCTGCCGGTGAACGACTGCGCCTCGTGGCCCAGGTTTTTGATCGCCATGGCGAGAAGGGCCATGGAGATCCGCTCTCCGGCGGTCAGCAGCATGTCGAATTCCCGCCCGGCGGGAATCGGCGACACCTGCCCGGCAAGATCGATCAACTCATCCGTCGTGTCACCCATGGCCGACACCACGACGACCACTTGGTGGCCGTTCTTCTTGGCGTCGACGATGCGCTTGGCGACCCGCTTGATGCCCTCGGCATCGGCTACGGAGGAGCCTCCGTACTTCTGCACGACAAGGCCCACGTGCGCTCCTCGCTCGATTAAGTCTCTTTCCGCACTGCGGCGGTCGGCTCAGTCTAACGAGCGGCCGAATTCGGCCCCGGGAGTATCAGACTGTGAGATGTCCCGCTCACGCCTTGATCACCCCGGCTTTTCCTCCCCGCCCTTTCCGGGCCGGTCGCCCACCGTTCGGCCGCTCCGGAAAGACCTCTGCCCGCGCAGCCCCGCACCACTCCGGAAAGTGGGGTGGGTCACACGCCATGGCGGCGCGGGCCGGGCGGCCCGGGGGCTCACTGCACGGGGCGCAGGCCGAGGGGGCCCGCGATCTCCTCCGCCATGACCTTGCCCGCGGCCTCCTCCAGGGAGTCGTCGGCGAGGTCGGCGTCCGTGTCGAGGCCGTCCAGGTCCTCCAGGGGCTGGTTCAGACGGACGTGGGCGACCAGGGACTGGAGGGCGCGCAGGGCACCGGAGGCGGTGGAGCCCCAGTTGGAGAAGTACGAGAACTGCCACCACCACAGCGCTTCGGTGACGCGGCCCTCGCGGTAGTGGGCCAGGCCGTGGCGCAGGTCCGTGACGACGTCCGCCAGGTCGTCGGAGATGCGGCAGGCCACGGGGGCCTTGCGGGGCTCGTAGGGGTCGAAGACCTCGGAGTAGACGTCGATCGGGTCGAGCAGGGCGGCGAGGCGCTCGCGCAGCTCGTCGACGTCCTGCTCGGGGCCGAGGTCCGGCTCGTACCGCTCCTCGGGAACGATGTCCTCGTGCGCGCCGAGGCGGCCCCCGGCCAGCAGGAGCTGGGAGACCTCCAGGAGGAGGAAGGGGACGGCCGAGTCCGGCTCGGCGCCCCGGGCGACCTCCGTGACCGCCACGATGAAGCTCTCGATCTGGTCGGAGATCTGCACCGCGAAGTCGTCCGGGTCCTGCGACGCGGAGTGCACCAGCGTCCTCGGCTGCGGCTCACGTGCCGTGGACAGCGGCTGAGGCGCCTTGGTCGTCGCCTCAGGTGCCTTGGACATCGCCTCAGGTGCCTTGGACATCGGCTGAGGTGACTTAGACATCGGCTCAGGTGACTTAGACATCTAGGAGTCGTCTCCCCTCGAAAGCGCGGCCCAGGGTGACCTCGTCCGCGTATTCCAGATCTCCCCCGACAGGGAGTCCGCTGGCCAGCCGGGTGACCTTCAGGCCCATCGGCTTGATCATGCGCGCGAGGTACGTTGCCGTCGCCTCGCCCTCCAGGTTCGGGTCCGTCGCCAGGATCAGCTCCGTGACCGTGCCGTCCGCGAGGCGGGCGAGGAGTTCCCTGATCCGCAGGTCGTCCGGGCCCACGCCCTCGATGGGGCTGATCGCGCCGCCGAGCACGTGGTACCGGCCGCGGAACTCACGGGTCCGCTCGATCGCGACGACGTCCTTCGGCTCCTCGACCACACAGATGACGGCGGGGTCGCGGCGGGCGTCGCGGCAGATGCCGCACAGCTCCTCCTGCGCCACGTTCCCACAGGTCGCGCAGAAGCGGACCTTCTCCTTCACTTCCATCAGCGCGTGCGCGAGGCGGCGGACGTCCGTCGGCTCCGCCTGGAGGATGTGGAAGGCGATCCGCTGCGCGCTCTTGGGACCGACGCCGGGCAGCCTGCCCAGCTCGTCGATGAGGTCCTGGACCACGCCTTCGTACAACGGATCGCCTTTCCTGCCGGTTGCGGGAGTCCCCGGTTCCGGGGTCCCCAGTGTTCGGGGCTCTGGGAGCCTTGATACGTACCGTAGTTGGCCGTCGACCGACTTAGAAGGTAACGGCGGGCGGTGGCTAGAACGGCAGGCCGGGGATGCCGCCGCCGCCCAGGCCCTGCGCGAGCGGGCCCAGCTTCTGCTGCTGGAGGGCCTGCGCGTTCTCGTTCGCCGCGTGCACCGCCGCGATCACCAGGTCCGCGAGGGTCTCGGTGTCCTCCGGGTCGACCGCCTTCGGGTCGATCACGAGGCCGCGCAGCTCACCGGAGCCGGTGACCGTCGCCTTGACGAGGCCGCCGCCCGCCTGGCCCTCGACCTCGGTGCGCGCCAGCTCCTCCTGCGCCTTCGCGAGGTCCTGCTGCATCTTCTGGGCCTGCTGGAGCAACTGCTGCATGTTGGGCTGTCCACCACCGGGGATCACGATCAGCTCCTGGTGTGTCGGTCGAGTGCGTGCCGGGTTGACGTCTTGAGGCCTTGACGTCTTGCCGTCTTGAGGCCTTGACGCCTGGCACGAGCCTACGTGGTCGCCGGGGCGGGCGCCCCGGCATGCCCTCTGACCGCTCGCGCTCGGTCTCTGGCTCGGTCTCCAGCTCGGTCTCTGGCTCGGTCTCTGGCTCGGTCTCTGGCTCGGTCTCTGGCTCGGTCTCTGGCTCGGTCTCTCGCTCGTTCCCTCGCCCGTTCTTTCGCTCATTCTTTCGAGCGCTGTTGCGAGCACTCTTTCGAGTGAGAACGTTCCTGGCCCTATACCTGATCAAGCGACTCTTCCGGGCGGAAAAGCCGCGAAAACGGCCGCATGGCCACCCATTGGGCGGTAGGACTTGTGCGGCGCGGAGGCACCATCCCCTACGGTGCGTGACATTCTGCGTGACGTTCGCGGAAGCCGAGGGAGTGCCGGGTGAGCCACCACCAGCCGGAGATGCAGCCTGAGGGCGTGCCCCACGACGGGCCGGAGGCCGGGGCCGACGGGCCCGGGACCGGGGCGGCGGGGCGGCCCGAGGGGGCGGGGGCGGTGCCGGGCCGCCCCGGCCGGGGTGGCCCCGGCACCCCGGGCGACCTGGGGGGCCGAACGTTTCCGCTGGGCGACTGGGGCGAGCCCGCCGCGCGGCTCGACGAGCTCTACCGGTGGGTGGAGCGGGGCGCCCTCGACACCGCCGGGTGGTATCTGCGCGACCGGGGGCGCAAGCGGCTCGGGGCGCGGCTGCTGCGCGGGGGCGCCGCGCTGGGCGCCGTCGGCACGGGGGTGCTGCCGCTGCTCGACCTCGCGGGGGCGGCGCCGGGGGCGGCCGCGTGGGGGTTCGTCTCGCTGCTCGCCGGGGTGGCGTGCGTGGGGTGCGACCGGTTCTTCGGGTTCACGTCCGGCTGGATGCGGGACGTCGCCACCGCGCAGGCCGTGCAGCGGCGGCTCCAGGTGCTCCAGTTCGACTGGGCGTCGGAGAGCGTGCGGGAGGTCCTCGGGCCGACCGAGGGCACCGCCAGCGAGGCCGCGGAGCGGTGCCTGCTGGTGCTGCGGCGGTTCTCCGAGGACGTGACGGAGCTGGTGCGGGCCGAGACGGCGGACTGGATGGTGGAGTTCCGCGCGGGTTCCGGGCCGTTGGCCATGCAGGTCGCCGGGCCCCGGGTCGCCCGGGGGGAGGCGGGGGGTGGTGGGGGGCGGTTTCCGCTGCCGCCGGGGGCTCGGCCGAACATGCCTCGGCAGCGGCCGCCCGACGCGCGCTGAGGCCCACCTTGCGGTGGGCGCCCGGCTCTCTTTCCGTTCCTCTCTCCCACCCGCCCGCCCGTGACCGCCCTCGCGGGACGTTGCCGCCCCTGGCGGGGGCTGACCACCGTCGGCGACTGCCGGTCCGTGCGCCGCTTCCTCTCCCACCCGCCCGCCCGTTGCCGCCTGGCTGCGCGGGTGGGGGTCTCTTGTGGGGGTCGGACGCCGTCGGCGGCTGCGGACCGCACGAGGGCGAAGACCCGCAGCCGCCGACGGTGACCGGCCCCCGCAAGGAGCCTCCACATCCCGCGAGGGCGGAAACGGGCGGGCGGGTGGGAAAGAACAACCACCCACGCACCCGCAGGCGCCAACGGTGACCGGCCCCCGCAAGGAGCCTCCACGCCTCGCGAGGGCGGTCACGGGCGGGCGGGTGGGAGAGGGGGGCCGCCCACGGGCCCGCGGGCGCCGACGGTGATCGGCCCCCGCGGGGAGCGTCCACGCCTCGCGAGGGCGGTCACGGGCGGGCGGGTGGGAAAGAGAGGGGGGCCGCCCGCAGGGTGGGGGTGGGTCAGCTGTAGAGGATCATGGAGCCTTGCGCGAGGCTCCGGGTGGTGGCGGTGTGCAGGCCCAGCCACACGTGACGTTCGCGGGCGAAGGGGCTGGGGTCGGGAGGCCCGGGAGCCGCCGGTTCCTCCAGGGTGGTGGGCGCACCGGGCGGCGCCGGCGGCAGGGGCGGGTTCGCCGGGTCTATCCCGATCGCGGGGGCCACGAACTCCAGCTCGCGCAGCAGCGCCTGGGAGGACCCCAGCGGCCCGCCCCCGGCGAGCAGCTCGTCGTTGGCGAGGGGCGCCGGGAAGTCCACGGGAACGTACGCGCCCGCGTGGTCGTAGTGCCAGACCAGGTGCGACTGCTGTGCCGTGCTGTCGAACATCTCAAGGAGCTGCTCGTAGTCCCCGCCCAGCTCGTCGACGGGCGTGACCTCAAGGCCGCAGACCCGCAGCAGATAGGCCCGGCGCAGGAAATGCAGCGCGTCGTAGTCGAAGCCCGCCACCGGCGCCACGTCGCCGGAGAGCCCCGGCATGTACGCGTACACCGGCACCGACGGCAGTCCCGCCTCGGTCAGCGCCTTGTCGTACGCGGCGAGTTCCTCGGCGAAGGGGTTGTCGGGGCTGTGGCAGAGCACGTCGACGAGCGGGACGAGCCACAAGTCGCAGGCCAAGAAATGCTCCCTAGGTTGACGGTCGGTTGCCGGGGGCACGGGGGCCGGTCAAGGCGCCCCCGCCCGGCTACCGTGCGTGTTGTTCCGGCAGCGTAGTGGCACAGCTCCCGCTCAGGACCCCCCGTGCACCTGCCAGATCCACACCCCGTCTACCCACTTTCCGCGCTGTCCAAGGAGGTCGTCGACCGTGGCGCGCAGCGCGGCGTCGCTGGGCTGGGGGGCGAGGACGAGGACGCCCGCGTTCCAGAAGCGCAGGTCCTCGCGGGCGGCGCGGCGCCAGGCGTCGGTGATCCGGACCGCGCGGCCGGTGCCGCGGATGTCGCGCAGGAGGTTGGAGAGGTTGCGGGGCGGGGCGCCGTAGATGCCGACGCGGTCGGGGCCCCAGGGCCCGTTGAAGTAGCCGCCGGGCAGCTTGAAGCCCAGGTCGGCGGAGGTCTGCCAGTGCAGCGCCTCGGCGTACCCGGGGTCGGGCAGCGGCACCGGCACCAGGGTCTCGCCCGCCGCCGTGTCGACGTACTGCCGCCAGGTGCCGTCGGCGATGAACGGGGGTACGTCGATCCGGTCCACGGCCTTCAGGGGCAGCGGCACGATGGGGATCAGGGCGAGGGCGACGGCGCCCACACCCGCGTACCGGAATACGCGCGTCCGCAGCATGGCCGACGGCGGCATGGCCGACGGCACCGGCGTCGCGAGCCGGTCGAGGGCGAGCGCGATCAGCATGCCGAGCACCGGCGCGCACACCATCGCCACCCGCCCCTCGATGACGGACTCGAACAGCGGCCGGTCGGAGAGCAGCTTCCACGGCCCCGGAAGGATCACGTCCGTCCACGGGACGCGGATCTTCGGCCCGAGGGACAGCAGCGCCGCCGCCACCGCAGTGAACGCCAGCGCCTTCACCACCGCCCGGCGCCACAGCCAGACGGTGATCAGCAGGGCAAGGGTGACGAGCGGCCAGCCGTAGAACGCGTTCTGCTCGGTGGGGTTCATCGACAGGGCCGCCGCCGTGTCCGCGTCGCCCGCGAGGGAGCGCTCGGCGAAGGAGAGCAGGGCCAGCGGGCTGTTGCCCGCGTTGTCGCCGTGCAGCACGCTCTTGTAGCTCTGCGGGCCGAAGAACTGCCACCACAGGGGGTACGCGACGAGTGGCAGGCACACCGCGAGCGCCACGCCCAGGCCCCGCGCCAGCGGACGCCAGGCGGCGCGCGCCACATCCCGGCGCACCACCGCGTACGCCGCCGTGAACAGCAGCATCCCCATCGCCGCGAGCAGCAGCGGCTCCTCGCCGAGGAAGATCTGGTACGTCGTGAACAGGCCGAGGACCACCCCGTTCCGTACGACGTGACGGCCCTCGCACAGCCGCAGCGCCCGCTCGATGATCAGCGGGATCATGAACAGGACGATGAAGTTCGGGTGCGCGTGCGCGTGGCTGATCATCGGGGGCGCGAACGCGGCGAGGGCCGCGCCGGTCGCGGCGGCGCCGCGATGGCGTACGAGACGCCGTACGAACAGCCAGTACCAGGCGGTCGCGGTCGCGGCGAGGCCCAGCGTCATCGCCACGTTCAGGCTGACCGCCGGGCCGAACAGCCAGGTCACCGGGGCCAGCGGAACGGACAGGCCGAGCATGACCGTGTTGGCCATGAGGTTCACGCCGTCGGGATGGTTCTGGAGGGTGGTGAACAGGGGGTTGTCGAGGTGGCTGACGTTGCGGGCCGTGACCTGGAAGAACCACTCCCACTGGTTCTGGTCCTGGAGGGCGTCGGGGAGGTAGCGGTGGTTCGGCGACACCCAGCGGTTCGCGTACAGGGCCGTGGCGATGGCCAGGAACAGGCCCGTCACGAGGAGGTCGACGCGGCGTATGGGACGTAGGGAGCGGGTCCTGAGGGTGGTCAGCTCGGCGAGGACGCGCACGTAGTCCGTGGGCCGCACCTTCGAGCCCTCCTGGTGCGACCAGCGCACCGGCACCTCGGTGACCGGCCAGCCCTCGCGCCGGAAGTGGTGCAGGATCTCCACGTCGATGCCCCAGCCGCGCAGGCGGGACGCGGCGAACGCCGCCCGGGCCCGGTCGCCGTCGAAGAGCTTGAACCCGCACTGGGTGTCGCGTATCCCGGGGACGGCGACCGTGCGTATCAGGAAGTTGCCGCCCCGGCCGAGCAGCTCGCGCAGCCGGTGCTGGTGCACGCCGATGCTGGCGCCGGGCCGGGCGCGGGAGCCGACCGCCGCCGCGTAGCCGTCCGCGAGGGCCTTCTCCAGCGTCTCCAGCTCCTCGATGGGCGCCGCGAGGTCGGCGTCCGTGACGAGCACGCGGCGGCCGTACGAGGCGAGGACGCCCTGGCGCAGGGCGTGGCCCTTGCCGTGGTTGCCGTCGCCGCGGACCAGCTGGATACGGGGGTCGGCCGCGGCGGCCCGCGCCGCGATGTCGGCGGTACCGTCCGTGGAACCGTCGTCGACGACGATCAGCTCCCAGCTCGGGCCCTCCGGAGCGGCGTCCAGATACGCCCGGATCGCCTCCAGGGAGGGGCCGAGGCGGCGCTCCTCGTTGTAGGCGGGGATGACGATGCTGAGGTCGACGGGGCTCATGCGGGGGGCTCGGGGCTCTCGGGGGTTTCGGGACTCTCGGGGGTTTCGGGACTCTCGGGGGTTTTGGAGTTGGGCTGGTACGTGGGTAGGGATTCGGCCCGGGGCCCGGGCGGTGGGGCCTCGGCCAGGGTTTCGAGCAGGCGCAGGGAGTGGCCGTGGTACTCCGCGACGATCGCGTGCGCGCCGTACGCGTCCCGCCGGGTGAGCGCGTCCACCAGCTCCGTGTGCCGGGCCCACAGGCGGCCGCGCAGATGGCCGCGGCGCTCCGACTCGCGGCGCAGGTGCGGCACCGCGTACGCCCAGGACTGCACACGCAGGCGGTGCAGGAACTCCGCGAGGTACGCGTTGCCGAACAGTTCGCTCAGCTCCCGCCAGAACCGCAGGTCGTAGCCGATCAGCACGGTCAGGTCGCCCGCGGAGGCCGCGCGCGCCGCCTCCTCGCCGCGGCGGCGCACCGCGACGTAGCCCGTGGGCGGCACGGGGCGGTGCGGCGCGGTCACCGCCAGGTCGCGGAAGATGCCGTCCGCGATGAGGCCGCGGGCCTGGAGCATGCCGCGGTAGTCGGCGAGCGCGAACTCGTGCACCCTGAAGCCGCGGTGCTGTACGGCGTCCAGGAGGCCCTGCGCCGCCAGGTTCACCAGCGCCTCGCGGACCGGGGTCGCGGAGACGCCGTACTGGTCGGCTATCTCCTTCACCGTGAACTCCTGGCCCGGTACGAGACGGCCCGCGAGGATCTCGTCCCGCAAGGCGTCCGCGATCTGCTGGCGCAGGGTGCTGCGGATGACGGCGGTGCCGTCGGCTCCGGGCATGGTGAGTCTTTCTGACGTGGGCGTCCTGGATCGCTTACGAGCACGCCAGATTACGCGGTCGGGGTTGCGCTCCCCTGCCGGGTCGCTGCCGCGAGGCTGCGGGGCCCCTCTCCCACCCGCCCGCCCGTGACCGCCCTCGCGAGGCGTGGACGCTCCCCGCGGGGGCCGGTCACCGTCGGCGCCTGCGGGCCCGTGGGTGGTTGTTCTTTCCCACCCGCCCGCCCGTTTCCGCCCTCGCGAGGTGTGAAGGCTCCTTGCCGGGGCTGGCCGCCGTCGGCGTCTGCGGGCCGCTGGGGGGGGCGAAGACCCGCAGTCGCCGACGGCGCCCGACCCCCGCGTGGGGCGCCCGCCCGCGCAGCCAGGCGGCAACGGGTGGGCGGGTGGGAGAGGAAGCGCCGCACGGACCGGCAGTCGCCGACGGTGGCCAGCCCCCGCCAGGGGCGGCAACGTCCCGCGAGGGCGGTCACGGGCGGGCGGGTGGGAGAGGGGGACCGCCCACGGACCGGCGGTCGCCGACTAGGCGGTGTGCGCGTCGGCGGCGTCCAGCGCACTGTCCAGGGCCGCGAGGCCAGCCTTCGCCTCGGCGTCCGTGATGGTGCACGGCGGCACCACATGCGTCCGGTTCATGTTCACGAACGGCCACAGCCCGTTGGCCTTCGCGGCAGCGGCGAACGCCGCCATGGGCGCGTTGGCCTCACCGCTCGCGTTGTACGGGACGAGCGGCTCCCGCGTCTCCCGGTCCCGTACCAGCTCCAGCGCCCAGAACATGCCGAGCCCGCGCACCTCGCCGACGCTCGGGTGGCGCTCGGCCAGCTCCCGCAGTCCGGGCCCGACGATCTCCTCACCGACGCGCGCCGCGTTCTCGACGACCCCCTCGTCCTCCATGACGTTGATCGTCGCGACGGCGGCGGCGCAGGCCAGCGGATGACCGGAGTACGTGAGTCCGCCCGGGTAGGGGCGGCGGGCGAAGGTCTCGGCGATCGCTCCGGAGATGGCGACGCCGCCCAGCGGCACATACCCGGAGTTCACGCCCTTCGCGAAGGTCATCAGGTCCGGTACGACACCGTCGTAGTGGTCCACGGCGAACCACTTGCCGGTGCGTCCGAAGCCCGCCATGACCTCGTCGAGTACGAAGACGATGCCGTACCGGTCGCACAGCTCGCGGACGCCCGCGAGGTAGCCGGGCGGCGGCGGCATGATCCCGGCGGTGCCCGGCACCGTCTCCAGGATGATCGCGGCGATCGTGGCCGGGCCCTCGAAGGCGATCGTGTCCTCCAGGTGCTGGAGGGCGCGCTCGCACTCCTGCGCCTCGTTCTCCGCGTGGAACGGCGAGCGGTACAGGAACGGCGCCCAGAAGTGCACGACCCCCGCCGCCCCGCTGTCGGACGGCCAACGGCGCGGGTCACCGGTGAGGTTGATCGCGGCGGCGGTGGCGCCGTGGTACGAGCGGTACGCGGAGAGCACCTTGGGGCGGCCGGTGTGCAGCCGGGCCATGCGGGTGGCGTTCTCCACGGCCTCGGCGCCGCCGTTGGTGAAGAAGATCTTGTCGAGGTCGCCGGGGGTGCGCTCGGCGATGAGCCGCGCCGCCTCCGAGCGGGCCTCGATCGCGAACGCGGGCGCGAACGTGGCCAGGCTCGCTGCCTGCTCCTGGATCGCGGCGACGACCTTCGGGTGCTGGTAGCCGATGTTCGTGAAGACGAGGCCGCTGGTGAAGTCGAGGTAGCGGTTGCCCTCGTAGTCCCAGAAGTACGAGCCTTCCGCGCCTGCGACGGCGAGCGGGGTGATGAGCTCCTGCGCGGACCAGGAGTGGAACACGTGCGCGCGGTCCGCTGCGGCGACCGCCGCACCGAGCCCGGGGTTTGGCTGAGGCGTCATGCCGCCGAGGCTAAACGCCCCGATACCGGGCGGGCCATGGGCGTCCTGTCCCGCCCCTCCCCCCACGACCCGACACCTTGTCTGGCCCCTGGCCCCCGAACCGCCGCGGGCGCCCCCTGGCTGGGGCTGCCCCCCTCGGCGTCCACCACCCCGCGGCCCGCTTCCTCGCCCACCCGCCCACCCGTCCCCGCCCTCGCCGGACGCGGGCGCTCCCCGCCGGGGCTGAGCACCATCGGCGTCTGCCACTCCACGGGGCGTGTGCTTTCCCACCCGTGGCGGTCAGACGCCGACGGCGGGCAGCGGCCACGGGGAGCGGCAACGTCCTGCGAGGGCGGAAAGGGGTGGGCGGGTGGGCGAGGAGACGGCCCGCGGAGGGGCAGACGCCGATGGCGGCACGCCCCCGCCAGGGGCGGTCCCCTCCCGCGAGGGCGGTCACGGGTGGGCGGGTGGGAGAGGGGGGCGGTGGTGGTGGGGCTCCGCCGCGGGCGGTGGGCCCCGCGCCGGTGGGTCAGTCGGCGTCGGGGAGGGCTCGGGGGTGGGGGGTGCCGCCGGTGCACGTGACGGCGTACGTCACGTCCTCCGCCGCGTCGTCGTCGCTGGGCTCCGCCTCCAGGCGGACCTCCGCCGCCGGGCCCCGGCTGACGTCGTCGTCGATGTGGTACCCGTCGGCGGGGCTCCACGACAGCAGGTACGCGGTGCCGTCGGCCCGGCACTCCACGGTCGCCGTCCCGCCGGTGAAGCGGACCGTCGACCGCCGCGCGCCGTCGGCCGGGGACCGCGACCGCGAGGGGGGCACCCCCGGCGAAGGGGATCGCGACCGCGAGGGTGACGCCCCCGGCGAAGGTGCCCCCGGCGAAGTGGTCCCCGGCGAAGACGCCTCCGCCAGCGCCCGCCGTACCGCCCCCTCGTCCAGCGGACGGCTGATCGCCGCACCCCCGGCGTCCGCGCTGGCCAACTGCCAGGCGCCCAGCGCCCCCGCGGCCGTACCGACCGCCACCCACGCCATCGTGCTCGCGGCACTCCACCACTTGCCCACCCCGCCACCCTCCCCCACCGTTCCCTAACGTCCGGTTAAGAACCCGGTTAAGAACCCGGTTAAGAACCCGCATTCCCCGGTCAAGAGCCCGCAGTAGACATGAACAGACAGTGAACTACCCGCAATTGTCTGGCTAACGTGACCCCATGGCCCATCTCCTCGTCGTCGAAGACGACCCACAGCTCCGCGGCGCCCTGGTGCGCGCCCTGCGGGACAGGGGGCACGCCGTCGCGACCGCGCCCACCGGCATGGCGGGCCTCGACGCGGCGGTCACACACCGGCCCGACCTGGTGGTGCTCGACCTCGGGCTGCCGGACGTGGACGGCGCACGGGTGCTGCGGATGCTGAGGGCGGTCAGCGACGTACCCGTGATCGTGGCGACGGCCCGCGACGAGGAACCGGAGATGGTCGCGGCCCTCGGGGACGGGGCGGACGACTACATCGTGAAGCCGTTCGGCGCCGCCCAGTTGGACGCCCGGGTGAAGGCCGTACTGCGCCGCCTCGGCACGGCGGAGCCGGAGGGGCCGATCCGGGTCGGGGGCCTGGCCGTCGACGTCGCGGGCCGCGAGGTCAGCCTGGACGGCGTACGACTCGACCTGACGCCCCGCGAGTTCGATCTGCTCGCCCACCTGGCCCGGCGCGCGGGCCAGGTGGTGTCGCGGCGCGAGCTGCTCGCCGAGGTCTGGCACCAGCCGCTGGGCGGCGCCGACAAGACCGTCGACGTCCATCTGTCGTGGCTGCGGCGGAAGTTGGGCGAGACGGCGCAGCGGCCGCGCTATCTGCACACCGTCCGCACGGTGGGCGTCAAACTCGCCGCCCCCTGACCATGCGCCGCCGCCTGCTGCTGCTCACCGCCGCGACCACCGCCCTGGTCCTCACGGCGCTGCTCGTCCCGCTGACCCTGCTCACCCGCAGCCACGCCGCCGACCGGGCGACCGCGGAGGCGACGGCCCGCGCCCAGTGGGTGGCGCACGCCATCGGGCCCGCGCTCGCCTCGGCGAAGGAGCGGGCGACGGCCGAGCAGACCGTGGAGAGCGTCAACGGGCACGGGCTGCCCCGGACGTCGCTGATCCTGGGGGACGGGTCCGGCGTGGGGCCGGGGCCGGTGGAGGTGACGGACGCCGTGCGGCTGGCCCGCACCGGGCGGGCCTTCACCTACGAGCCGTCCTCCGGCGGCCGCCAGGTCCTGGTGCCCGTGCACGGCGCCGCCGACGGCACCGCGGTGGTGCAAGTGACCCTGACCGAGCGGCAGTTGTACGCCGGGACGCTGGCGTCGTGGCTGGTGCTCGCCGGGATCGGCGTCGGCCTCGTCCTGCTCGGGCTGCTGCTCGCGGACCGGCTCGGCGCGCGGCTCGTGGGCGCGACGCGCTCCCTCGCGCGGACCGCGGACCGGCTCGCCGCCGGTGACCTGACCGCCCGCGCGGCACCGGAGGGCCCGCCCGAGCTGCGCCTGGTCGCGGCCGAGCTGAACCGCCTCGCGGCCCGCATCGACGACCTGCTGACCGCCGAGCGCGCCCGCGCCCGCGAGAGCGCCGCCGACCTCGCGCACCGCCTGCGCACCCCCGTCGCCGCCCTGCGCCTGGACGCCGAGACGCTGCGCGACGGGGCCGAGGCGCGCCGGATCGCGACGGACGTGGCCGCCCTGGAGCGCAGCGTGGACGACGTGATCCGCGCGGCGCGGCGACCGCTGCGGGCCGCGCCGCGCGCCGACCTGGCGGCCGTGGCCCGCGAACGCGCCGCGTTCTGGCAGCCGCTGGCCGAGGACCAGGGGCGGGCGAGCACCGTGGACACGCCCCCGCGGGCGGTGCCCGTCCCCGTGCCGTACGACGAACTCTGCGCCGCCGTCGACGCGTTGATCGGCAACGTTCTCGACCACACCCCGCAGGGCACCGCCTTCCACGTGAGCGTCGCGGCGGCGGACGGCGACCGGGTGCGGCTGGTCGTCGCCGACGAGGGGCCCGGCTTCCCGGGCGTCCCGCCCGCGCGGGGCGCCAGCGGTGGCGGGTCGACCGGCCTCGGCCTGGACATCGCCCGCCGCACGGCCGAGGACGCGGGCGGGGCCTTCGCCGTCGCGTCCGGCCCCACCCGCGTCACCCTCACCTTCCCGCGCGCCGCGTCGTCGCCCCCCTCGGGAACGCCGTCCGCACCGCCCGCGCCCACCGGTTGACCCCGAGATCGGGGCGGACGGCGGCGAAGCCCCCGCAGTACTTGGTGAACTCCGCGGCCCGCACCCCGTACCGGTGCAGCACTCGGTCCGCCTCCGTCAGCTTGCCGCGCGTCTTGGTCTCGACCAGGACGAGCCCGCTGTCGGCCGCCGCGACCGCGCCCGTCGCCACGTCCGTGACGACGAGCCGCGCGTCGCAGGTGATCCGCTGGCCGTCGGCGACGAACGTGGCCCGCTGGTAGTCCGTGACGAGGGACGGTCTGAGGTCGTCGGGGGCCGCCATGCCGTACGAGCCCTGGAGCACGCCGGTGAGGAAGCCGCGCCGGGCCGCGTCCAGGGCGTGCTCCTCGCCCCGCATGCGCTGGCGGTGCTTGACGGTCTCGCCGCGGCCGGTCTTCAGCTTGATCTCGAACTGCCGCTCCCCGCTGTCCCGGTAGACCCGCTCGCGGACGCGGTAGCGCAGCCTGCGGCCCTGGCGGTGGGCGTGGAACGTACTCAGGCGCGGGGTGTCGTAGTACGTCGAGTGATACGCGAACAGGCGGCGGCCGTTGATGCTCAGGGCGCGGAACGGGCCGCCGCGGCGGCGGGGGTCGGTGAGCAGCGCCGCGAAGTCCTCGAAGATCTCCACGGGGACGAGATAGCTGTGGTCGTAGCGCGCGAGCAGCTCCGCTCGGGCGTTCAGCTCGTCCAGGGACAGCGGGTGCGCGGCGAGGGCGGCACGGCCGAGGGCACGGAGGGCAGGATTCACGCGGTCTCCTTGCTGAGGCGCGGGGTCGGTCGCGGGGTCCGCCGAGTGAACGAGCGGTGGCGCTGCGTGAGTTCCGGCTGTCGGAAGCGGACTTCCAGCACCATGAGGTCGCGTACGTAGTCGACCTCCTGCACGGTCCAGCCGAGCGGCTCCCCGAGGCGTCGGCGCAGCTCGGCGCGGAGCGCGTCCTCGTCGCGGAACACGGCGTCCAGGGTGACGACCGCGCGCCGGTCGCGGGCGTACAGGCGCGGGTGGTCGGCGGCGTACAGCACCAGGAGCAGCACGGCCGCGAGGGCCGCCGCCCTGGGCAGCGAAAGCCCGGGCAGCCCGCACAGCAGGCCGAGGACGAGCGTCGTGAAGTAGTACGCGACCTCCTGGTGGCGCACCGCGTCGGAGCGCAGCCGGATGAGGGACAGCACCCCGAACAGCCCGAAGCCGAGCGCGAGTCCGCCGCCGCCCCGGGCCTGGGACAGGCCCGCGACGACCGCGCACAGGCCCACGCTCAGGGCCAGATAGGCGGGCACCAGCTCGCGCCTGCGGTGGCGCGGCTGGAAGACGCCGAAGGTCAGCAGCGAGACGGCCACGAGGTCCAGGCCCAGATGGGCGGCGAGCGTCGGAAGGTCCATGGCCGGGACGGTAGGAGGGGGCGGGTTAAGGGGGCTCCTGGCGGACGTTAAGGGGGCTGTGCGGACTCCGGAGGGGCCCGGTCCGGTGCGATGGGCGGGGTGCCGCGCCCCATGTGATTGACAGTGTGCTGTCGTAATGACAGCATGCTTACATACGTTCCGGGCAGGAGGCCGCCATGAGCAGCACCGTTCACCTCGCCGTCTACGACACCCTCGCCGACTGGGAGACCGGCTACGCCACGGCCTATCTGGCCCGCGCCGGGCACCGCGTGCGCACGGTCGCCGCCACCCGCGAGCCCGTCACCAGCGTCGGCGGCGTCCGCGTCCAGCCCGATCTGACCCTCGACGAGCTGCGGCCCGAGGACAGCGCGCTGCTGCTCCTGCCGGGCGCCGACCTGTGGGACGCGGGCGACGCCCTCGCGCCGTTCGCCCGCGCCGCCCGCGCGTTCCTCGACGCGGGCGTGCCGGTCGCGGCGATCTGCGGCGCCACGGCGGGCCTGGCCCGCGAGGGCCTGCTCGACGACCGGGCGCACACCAGCGCCGCCGCGATGTACCTGGCGGCCACGGGGTACGGGGGCGGGGCGCGGTACGTCGAGACGGACGCCGTCACCGACGGCGACCTGATCACGGCCGGGCCGACCGAGCCGGTGGCGTTCGCCCGCGAGGTCCTCAAGCGGATGGGCGCGTTCGAGGGCGAGAAGCTGGACGCCTGGTACCGCCTGTTCCACGACTCGGACCCGGCCGCGTACGAGACGCTGAACTCATGACCGGCCGCACACGGCACGCCGCCCCCGCGACCGGCGCCGCCCGGGACGCCGACTCCGCCCCCGGCGCCACCCGGGACGCCGATCCCGCCGCCGAGGACACCCGCGCCGCCCAGGAGCTGCTCAGCCGCACCGCGCTCGGTGTCTTCCGGCTCAACGGCCAGTTCCTCGCCGTGTCCGAGGAACTGGCCCGGCCCGCCGGGCTCACCGCCGCCCGCTGGCAGGTCCTCGGCGCCGTCCTGCGCGAACCCCTGCCGGTGGCCGGAATCGCGCGGGTCATGGGCATCACGCGGCAGAGCGTGCAACGCGTCGCCGACCTGCTCGTACGCGACGGACTCGCCGCGTACGCGCCCAACCCGGCGCACCGCCGCGCCAAACTCCTCGCCCCCACCGACGCGGGCCGCGCCGCCGTCGCACGCATCCGCCCGGGCCACGCGGACCTCGCCAGGCGGCTCAGGGACGCCATCGGCCCGGAGCGATTCGCCCAAACCGCCCAGGCCCTGGAGGAGTTGTCGGCGGCCCTCGCGGCCCTGGAGGCCGCCGTTACGGAACCGTAGACGTAACCCCGGGCCGCCCCCCGTGACCCCGCACTATCCTCAGTCTGTTGCACGCGGTTCACGCTCAGTGGCCGCGCGGGAAGTGGCTGGATTCTGGGGGAGGACGGCGCCGCGATGGCCATGGAGAAACTGGGCCCGGGGGATCCGCAGCGGATAGGCGCCTACCGGCTGCTCGCGCGGCTCGGCGCGGGCGGCATGGGGCAGGTGTACCTGGCGCGCTCCGACCGCGGCCGCACGGTGGCGGTGAAGCTGGTGCGCGAGGAGCTGGCCGCGCAGGACGAGTTCCGCGACCGCTTCCGGCAGGAGGTGGGGGCCGCGCGGCGGGTCGGCGGCGCCTGGACCGCGCCCGTCCTGGACGCCGACACGGAGGCGGCGATCCCGTGGGTGGCCACCGGGTACGTCGCCGGGCCCTCGCTCCAGGCGGTCGTCTCGCACGACCACGGGCCGCTGCCCGAGCGGTCGGTGAACATCCTCGCCGCCGGGCTCGCGCACGCCCTGAAGGACATCCACGCCGCCGGGCTCATCCACCGCGACCTCAAGCCGTCCAACGTCCTGGTGACCATCGACGGGCCCCGCGTCATCGACTTCGGCATCGCCCGCGCCCTCCAGACCGTCACCGACGGCGGCCTCACCCGCACCGGCGCCCTCGTCGGCTCGCCCGGGTTCATGGCGCCCGAGCAGGTCCGCGGCGACCGCGTCACGCCCGCCTGCGACGTCTTCTGCCTCGGCTCGGTCCTCGCGTACGCCGCCACGGGCGCACTGCCGTTCGGCACGGCCAACAGCGGCGTCCACGCCCTGATGTTCCGCATCGCGCAGGAGGAGCCGGACCTGGAGGGCGTGCCCGAGCAGATCGCGGAACTCGTCCAGGCCTGCCTCGCCAAGGACCCCGCGGCCCGGCCGTCCCTGGACGACATCGTCGCCCGCACCGGCACCGAGGACACCCTCTTCGAGGGCAAGTCCCTGGAGCCCTGGCTGCCGGGCGCGCTCGTCGCGCAACTGGGGCGGCACGCCGTGCAGTTGCTGGACACCGAGAACCCCGAGGCGGACGGCGAGCCGGACGGCACCCCGGAAGGCGGGACCGGACCGGCCGCCGGGACCCCCGCGACCCCCGCCTCCCCCGCCTCCCCTGTCAACGGCACCCCGCCCGCCCCGCCGCAGGCCGCCCCCGTGAACGGCGCCGCCCTGAACGCCGCCCCGCCCGCCCCGAGACCCGAGAGCGACACCCCTCCCCCGCCCGGCGCCCCCACCGCGCCCCCGCCCGTCAACCACCTGCCCACCATGATCAGCGGCGCCGCGCCCGCCCCGCCGCCCACGCCCAGCCACGCGCCCGCCTACGGCCACCCGCAGCAGCCCGCGGGCCACTCCTACGGCTACCCGCACCCCCAGCCCGCGTACGGCCAGACCCCGCCCTACGGCCCCACCCCGCCCTACGGCCCGCCGCCCCTCGACCCGCCCCGCCGCAGCGGCCGCTCCACCGCGCTGCTCGTCGCGGCGGCCCTGGTCGTGGCGGTCGGCGCGGGCGGCACCGTGTACGCGGTGATGAAGGGCGAGGGCGACCCGAAGGCCCGCGGCGACGACAAGGGCCGCGGCTCCGCCGCCCCCAAGACGCCCGGCACCCCCACCGACGACGAGGACTCCGGGCAGGCCTCGCCGACGCCGTCCACGTCGGCGCAGGCCGACGACGGCACCGTACCGAGGAAGTTCCTCGGCACCTGGAGCGGCAGCCTCACCACCGACGCGGGCCGCAGCACCCGCGAACTCACCATCCAGCAGGGCGAGGTCGGCGAGACCGTGCTCTCCGTGACCGCCGACGGGCCGCTGGAGAGCGGCGGCACCTACCACTGCGTGTTCCAGGGCAAACTGGAGTCGGCCTCCGAGAACCGGCTCAGCATCGGGCCCACCGACGTCACCGTCGGCCCGGCCACCACCTGCGACCCCGGCAAGCGCAGCGAGATCGTGATACTGCCGGGCGGCCAGCTGCGCCGCACCAACGTGGACGGCACCGGCGCCCTGACGTACACCAAGAGCTGACAGCGGGCGCCGGACGGGCTGTCAGCAGCCCGCCCGGCGCCCGGTTCCCCCGTGACGGTGGCTCTAGTAGGCGATCTTTCCGGTGCTGCGGTTCACGCCACGGAACTGGACGTAGAACCCGGCGCCGTCCCGCACGTTCGTGGCCACGGCCACCCAGCGGCCCCGCTTCGCGTTCGTCCAGTCACGCTGGCAGGTTCCGGTGCGCTTCCAGCAGACCTTGACCTTGCGGTTGTGGTTGACCTTCACGTTGATGTCGGCGCAGTTCCTGGTGGCGTAGGCCCAGCGGCCCGTCCCCGGCCAGTGCGCGTTGCGGCCGCCGGGGCCGCCCGGCGCGCTGGTGTAGTTCCTGGCGCTGCCGTAGCAGGACCGGGCGGACACCTCGTCCGCCGTCGGCTCCGCCGCACCGGCGGTGCCGACGGCCGTCGCCGCGCCTCCGCCCGCGAGCAGCACGGCGGACATCGCGAACGGAACCATACGAGTACGCGTACGCACGGAATTCCCCCTGTACGTGGTCGGTGCTCGACCGGCTGATCCAGCCGTGTCGTGTCGAGTGGTACGGAAGCGATTCCAGCGGCTGCCGGTTTGTCCCGCAGCCCCCTTCCGTGCCACGGGACAAAAAGCCGGGGCCCGCGGCGACCTGCGGGACCGCTGTCACGGGACGGGAGTTGGCGCTCCGGGTGCTTCCGCGCCACCGCCGCGCCGTGTTGGGTGGGTGCCGTCGCGGGGAGGGCCGACGGGGGAGGCCCGCGTGGGGCGTCGGGAGAAGCCGATCGATCCGGCCGCCGGGCCGGTGGAGCGGTTCGCGTACGAGCTGAGGGAGTTGCGGCGCGCCGCGGGCACGCCGCCGTACCGGGCGATGGCCCGGCGCGTGGAGTACTCGGCGACGGCGCTCGCCTACGCCGTCGCGGGCGAGAAGCTGCCGTCGCTGCGCGTCGCCCTCGCCTACGTACGGGCCTGCGACGGCGATCCGGAGCCGTGGCGGCGCCGCTGGGAGGAGGCCCGCCGCGCCGAGACCGAGCAGCGCGCCGACGCGGCCGACGAGGCCGACGCGGCCGACGCCGGGGCGCAGCCGCCCTACCGGGGGCTCGCCCGGTTCGAGGCCGGGGACAGCGAGCGGTTCTTCGGCCGCGAGCGGCTCACCGGCGAACTCCTCGACCTGGCCCGGCGGCACCGCCTCGTCACCGTCTTCGGCCCCTCCGGCAGCGGCAAGTCGTCGCTGCTGCGCGCCGGTCTCATCGCGCGCCTCCAGCAGCCCGCCGACGGCCTGCCGCGCCCCGCCGCCCTGCGCATCCTCACGCCCGGCGCCCGGCCCGCCCGCACCCACGAGCGGCTCTTCCGACCGGCCGCCGACGACGGCGACACCTGGCTGGTGATCGACCAGTTCGAGGAGGTGTTCACCCTCTGCCACGACGGCGACGAACGGGACCGGTTCGTGGCGATGCTGGCCGCCGCCCGCGCCCCGCACAGCCGCCTGCGGATCGTCCTCGGCGTACGGGCGGATTTCTACGGGCACTGCCTCCAGCACCGCGAGCTGGCCCGCACCGTGCGCGACGCCGCGCTTCCGGTGCCGCCGATGAGCCCCGCCGAGCTGCGCGAGGCCATCGTCAAGCCCGCCGCCGCCCAGGGGCTCATCGTGGAGCGCTCCCTGACCGCCCGGCTCATCGAGGAGACCGTGGACCAGCCGGGCTGCCTGCCGCTGACCTCGCACGCCCTCCTGGAGACCTGGCGCCGCCGCGAGGGCCGCACCCTGACCGTCGCCGCGTACGAGGCCTCCGGCGAGGTCACCGGCGCCCTCGCCCGCACCGCCGAGCACGCCTACACCCAGCTCCCTCCGCCCACGCCGAGTTGGCCCGCCATCTGCTGCTGCGGCTGATCGCGCCCGGCGACGGCACCCCCGACACCCGCCGCCCCGTGCCGCGCGCCGAACTCGACACCGGCGACCCCGCCGGGACCAGCCACGTCCTGGACCGCCTGGCCCGCGCCCGCCTCGTCACCCTCGACCACGACACCGTCGAGCTGGCCCACGAGGCCGTCATCACGGGCTGGCCCCGGCTGCGCCGCTGGATCGACGAGGACCGCGAGCGGCTGCGCTGCCACCGCGCGCTCACCGAGGCCGCCGAGGTCTGGCAGGAGCTGGGCCACGACGTCGGCGCCCTGTACCGGGGCACCCGCCTCGCCTCCGCCCGGGAACACTTCCCCGAGCAGTCCCGCCACCGCGAACTCACCGTCCTGGAGCGCGCGTTCCTCTCCGCGAGCACCGCCGCCCGCGACCGCGAGCGGCGGGCCGCGGCCCGGGTGACGCGCCGTCTGCGCCGGTTCACCGTCGCCCTGTCGGTGCTGCTCGCGCTGCTGCTCACCACCAGCGTGATCGCCTGGCGGCAGAGCCGGGACAGCGACGCGGCCCGCGACCGGGCCCGCGCCGCCCAGCGCGTCGCCCAGTCCCGTCAGCTGGCCGCGCAGTCCGCGGCCCTCCTGGACCGCCAGCCCGACCTCGCCGCGCTCCTCGCCGTCCGCGCCGAGCGCACCGCCCCCACTCAGGAGGCCCTGAGCGCCCTCTACGCCGCCGCTGACCTGCCGCTGCGGCACCGCCTCACCGGCCACAAGGGGCCCGTCCACGAGGTGGCGTCCAGCCCCGACGGGCGGACCGTGGCCACCGGCGGCGCCGACGGGACGGTCCGCCTGTGGGACGTGGCCAGCGGCCGGACGCGGGCCGTGCTCAGAGGGCACGACGGGGGTGTGTCCGCCGTGGCGTTCAGCCCCGATGGGCGCACCCTCGCAACGGGCAGTCAGTGGCGCGTACGGCTGTGGGATCCCGCCACCGGCAGGCGCCGCGCCACGCTCGCCAGCGGCATGGGCGCCGGGGTCGCCATGGCGTTCAGCCCCGACGGGCGCACCCTCGCGCTGGGCACCGAGACCGGCTCCGTACGCCTGCTGTCGACGGCCACCGGCCGGGCCCGCGGCACGCTCCGCGGCCACACCGACCCCGTCTTCTCGGTGGCGTTCAGCGCCGACGGCCGCACCCTCGCCACCAGCGGCGCTGACCGGACCGCCCGCCTGTGGGACGTGGCCACCGGCCGGACACGGGTCGTGCTCACCGGACACACGGACACGGTCTCCGGCGTGGCGTTCAGCCCCGACGGGCGCACCCTCGCCACCGGCAGCGCCGATGAGACGGCCCGCCTGTGGAACGCCCGCACCGGCCGCGTCCGCACCACCCTCACCGGCCACACCGGCCCGGTCACCGACGTGGCGTTCGACGCCGACGGCTCCACCCTCGCCACCGGCAGCGCCGATGAGACGGCCCGCCTGTGGAACGCCCGCACCGGCCGCCTGCGCACCACCCTCACCGGCCACACCGAGCCGGTTACCGGCCTCGCCTTCAGCCCCGACGGCCGCACCCTCGCCACCAGCGGCGACGACGGGACGGCCCGCCTGTGGCGCACCACCGCCGAACCGGACCTCACCACGCTCACCGGCCACCGCGAACCCGTCCTCACCGTCGCGTTCAGCCCCGACGGCCACACCCTCGCCAGCGGCGGCGACGACGGGACGGCCCGCCTGTGGGACACCGCCACCGGCCGCCGCCGCGCCACCCTCCCCGACCGCTCCGGCCCCGTCCTCGACGTCGCGTTCAGCCCCGACAACCGCACCCTGACCACCGCCAGCGGCACCCAGGCGGTCCGCGCCTGGGACGCCGCCACCGGCGCCCGGCGCACCTCCCGTCCCGGCCGCCCGCACCTGGCGGAGGACGTGGTCCTCGGCCCGGACCGGCTGACCCTCGCCGTCGTCGGCGGCAACCGCGACGTGGAACTCTGGGACGCGTCGGTCCGCCGGGCCCGTCCGCTGTACGGGACCAAGGACACCCTGGCGGTCGCGTTCACCGCCGACGGCCGCACCCTCGCCACCGGCGGCGACGGCGGCGTGGGCCTGTGGAACACCGCCACCGGCAAGCGCCGCACCACCCTCACCGGCGCCCCCGGCCCCGTGGCGGCGCTGGCGTTCAGCCCCGACGGCTCGGTCCTCGCCACCGGCGGCGAGGACGGCACGCTACGGCTGTGGGACACCGGCACGGGCCACCACCGCGCCACCCTCACCGGCCACACCGGCGAGGTCACCGCCCTGGCCTTCGCCCCCGACGGCCGGGCCTTCGCCTCCTCCGGTGCCGACGGCGCCGTCCGCCTCTGGGACACCGCCACCGGCCGCCCCCGCGGCCACCTCACCGGCTCCACCGACCCGGTGAGCGTCGTCGCGTTCGGCCCCGACGGCCACACCGTCGCCGCTGGCGGCGACGACGGCCAGGTCCGCCTGTGGCACGTCGCCCTGCCCACCCCCCGCGAGGCCCGCCGCGACATCTGCCGCGCCGTCCACCGCGACCTCACCCGCCAGGAACACACCACCTACACCCCCGACCAGCCCCACGATCCGGTCTGCCCCACCCCCTGAAACGCACTCAGGGACACCGCACGCGACGGCGCCCCTGATCTGTGCGGCGTTACCTAGGGAAGCCGGATCGTGCGGACCAGCGGCATCTCCGCGTACAGGTCCGGTTCCGTGGTGACCACGGGGCGCCCGTCCGGCCACTCCACCGTCGGGCGTGCCAGGTGGATCGCGTGGCCGATGCGCCACTCCACGCCGTCTCTCAACAGACCGCCCACCGTCGCGGCTCCGGCGAAGTCGAGTTCGACGATCTCGGCGGCGGGCAGGGCGCCGACGTGCTCGGCCAGCCCTTTGCGCATACCGTCGGCCGCGGCCAGGCAGAGCGCGGGCACGTAGACGTGCCGGGTCGGCCCGTGCTCGGTGTTCGCGATGAACTGCGAGGCCAGGCGGTTGCCCGAGCCAAGCGCGAGGAGCGCCGTCTCGTCGTAGACGACGGCGGTCGACCCTGCCCTCACAGGCTGTCCACGGGCCGACCGGCCTCCAAGTCCTGCCAGACCTTCTCGGCCCTGTCGTGGTCCTCGTCCGTGAACGTCACGCCGAAGTGCGTCTCGCAGTACGCCTTCGTCTCCTCGTACCGCTTGCGGAGTTCTTCCCGCGTGGGCGTGGCTCCGGCCAACTCGGCGATCAGGTCCCGCATGGTGAGCCCGCGCTCGCGGGCCAGCACCATGAGGCGGTCACGGACAGCGGGGTCGACCTTGACGGTGGTGTCAGCCATGACGACAGTATACTCGCGGTATACCACCCGCGTCTCAGGTCGTTCCAGCACTGTGCTCATCGCAGCCCTTTCGATCGGGTAACCCGGCCCCGCGGTCGCGCGGCCGGGAGTCTTCGCGGGGCCCGTGCCCCGCGGGCGTCACGCCGGTACGGGCCCCCGGCCGCGCAGCAGCGTCCGGGCCAGTTCCGCGCCCCTGATCGCGGCCGACACGAAACCGGGCGCCCCCGCCTCGCGGGCGTCAACCGGCGCGGACGGCGCGGCCGGTGGCGGCGACGGCCGCTTCCGCTCCAACCGGTCCCGCACCAGCGCCCCCGGCGCGTACACCCGTTCCGGCAGCCCCTGCGTCAGCGCCGCCCGCACCTGCGCGGCGCTCGCCCCCACGGCCCACCACTCCTCCACGAGCGGCGCGAGCCGCGCCGCCTCGGCGGCGCTCAGCGTGAGCCGGGGCTCGGCACGGCCGAGCGAACTCAGCAGCCGGGCCGCCGCGCCCGCGCCCACCCCCGGGGAGGAGGTTCTTCCCCCTGGTCCTTTCTCCCGAAGGGAGAGGGCCCGACGGCCCGGCGGACGGCTCACCGGAGGCCAGGTTTCGGACTTCTTCACCGTCACCCTCCGGAGGATCCTCGTCGTACGGAGTGTCGAACACCTCGTAGACAGTCGCCAGTTGGCCCGTCTCGCGGTCCTTGTGGACCACCCGCCGCAGATACCGGGATTCCTCCAGCTCACGCAGCGCGGCGGCGATCCTCATCCGCCCTTCCTTACGCTGCTCCGCCAGCGAACGGACCGTCGCGCGGGCCCCCTCCGGAAGGCTGAGGAGGTACATCAGTACGCCCGCCGCGCACCAGGAAATACTCCGGTCGCGGAGGAGAGCGTTGGCAAAGGTGGTGAAGGCGCGCTTGGGCGCGCTACGGTGAATGCGCATGGGGAGGTTGTGGCTCCTTGTGCCGCGCCCCCGGGTGGTAGGACACCGCGGGGGCTTCTCTTGCGGCATAGAGTTTGTGTCGTGCTCTGTCGCCGCCGACTCTATGGGCACGCAAAGACGCGAACGCAAGCCAGAACTCCCTTTTCCCAGGCCTTCGTTCGCGTTCTTCACCCGTGCGAGTTACGGATCCAGCGCGATGCGCAGCAGCAGCGTGTGCACGAAGCGATCCTCCGCCACCGGGCGGAAGCGTCACCTCAGCGGCCGCGTCGACCCACTGAGCGCCGGAATCGCCACGCAGATCACGCGGCGTGCGGGCACCAACCGTCAGTACCTTGACCGGAACTGGCCGGACTTGCAGGCCTTGGCCCAAGGCGGGTGCCGCAGAGCACACGGCACGTGAAGGGGGGCACCCAACCGGGTGCCCCCTCACGTGCTCAACGAGCCTTCGGGCCGAGCCGAGCCCGCTCTACCCGCCCTAGATGAACGAGTTGATCTCGATCGTCTCGTCGCGGCCGGGGCCGACGCCGATCGCGGAGATCGGGGCGCCGGACATCTCCTCCAGGGCCTTCACGTACGCCTGCGCGTTCTTCGGGAGGTCGGCGAAGGTCTTGGCCTGGGTGATGTCCTCGGACCAGCCGGGGAGCTTCTCGTAGATCGGCTTCGCGTGGTGGAAGTCGCTCTGGCTGTAGGGCAGTTCCTCGACGCGCTTGCCATCGATCTCGTACGCCACGCAGACCGGGATCTCCTCCCAGCCGGTGAGGACGTCGAGCTTGGTGAGGAAGAAGTCCGTGAGGCCGTTGACGCGGGTCGCGTAGCGGGCGATCGGGGCGTCGAACCAGCCGCAGCGGCGGTCACGGCCGGTGGTGACACCGCGCTCGCCGCCGATCTCGCGCAGCGCCTCGCCGTCCTTGTCGAACAGCTCGGTCGGGAAGGGGCCCGCGCCGACGCGCGTGGTGTACGCCTTCAGGATGCCGATGACGCGGCTGATCTTCGTCGGGCCGACGCCGGTGCCGGTGCAGGCGCCGCCCGCGGTCGGGTTGGACGAGGTGACGAAGGGGTACGTGCCGTGGTCCACGTCCAGGAGGGTGCCCTGGCCGCCCTCGAAGAGGACGACCTTGTCGTCGTCGAGGGCGTTGTTGAGGATCAGCGTGGTGTCGGCGACGTACTGCTTGATGTTCTCGCCGTGCTCCAGGAGCTGCTCGACGATCTGCGCGGGCTCGATGGCGCGGCGGTTGAAGACCTTGGTGAGGAGCTGGTTCTTCTGCTCCAGGGCCGCCTCGACCTTCTGCGTCAGGATCGACTGGTCGTAGAGGTCCTGGACGCGGATGCCGGTGCGGTTGATCTTGTCGGCGTACGTCGGGCCGATGCCGCGCCCGGTGGTGCCGATCTTCCGCTTGCCGAGGAAGCGCTCGCCGACCTTGTCGACCGTCACGTTGTACGGCGTGATGATGTGCGCGTTTCCGCTGATCAGGAGCTTCGACGTGTCGACGCCGCGCTCGTTCAGCCCGCTCAGCTCGGAGAGCAGGACCGACGGGTCGACGACGACACCGTTGCCGATGACCGGCACACAGTCCGGCGAGAGGATCCCGGAAGGGAGGAGGTGGAGCGCGTACTTCTGGTCGCCTACGACGACCGTGTGACCGGCGTTGTTGCCGCCCTGGTAACGCACCACGTAGTCCACGGAGCCACCGAGCAGATCGGTGGCCTTTCCCTTGCCTTCGTCACCCCACTGAGCACCGAGCAGCACGAGTGCGGGCACAGGCGTACACCCCTTCCGGGCGGGGCATGTCCAAGGTCAGGGGCCACGGTCGGATGCCGTCGCCACCGGTGTGGGTGTGCCTTGGTCGCCCCGGAATAGACGAAGCCCCTGGCGCAATCGCGCAAGGGGCTCTTGCACAAAGATGCTACCCGAGGACTAAAGAAAGGGCGCACGTGTCGGTTCGCGACCATCGCGATGACCTCATCGTGATCATCGACCCGGTCGCCCGGCGCACCGACGGGGAGTCCGTGCGCATCGCCAAGGACGTGCTTGGCGCGGGTGCCGCCCTCAAGGTCTGCCTCCCCGACGGCCCCGAGGAATTCGCCCGTGCCCTGCTCAGGCGGGGTGCGCGGCGGCCCGTGGTGGTAGGCGACGACGCGGCGCTGCGGCGCGCGGTCGGGGTGCTGCACCGGGAGCGGGCGCTCGCCGGGGCCGAGGTCGCCGTGGTGCCGGTCGGGGCGGCGGCGTCGGCCGTGCGGCTCGCGCGGGCCCTCGGGGTGCCCACGGGCGCGGTCGAGGCGGCACGGGCCGTGCTCGACGGGGCGCCGCGCCGCCTCGACCTGCTGGTGGACGACCGGGACGAGGTGGTCCTCGGCGACGTGCGCATTCCGGCGCTCGCGGACGAGGGCGCCGTGGACGGGGTCGGGGGCGAGGCGGAGGGCGAGGAGCGGCGCCCGTGGCTGCGGACCTGCCAGTCCCTGGTGCGGACGCTGGGCGCGCGGCCCTCGCGGGTGGCGTCGGCGGGGCCGTCGCGGCTGCGGGTCGAGGCGGACGGGGTGACGCTGGTGGACCTGGACCAGCCGGTGGCGGCGGTGTGCGTGGCGCCGGGCGGCGGGGGGCTCGCCCGGGTGGAGGTGCGGCCTTCTGGGGTCGGGGCGCAGGGGGCGCCCGTGCGGGCGCGGGCCCGCTCGGTGACGGTGTCGGGGCCGGACTTCCGGTACCGGGCGGACGTGGTGACCGGCGGGCCCGTGCGGACCAGGACCTGGGCGGTCCATCCGCAGACCTGGCAGCTGACGCTGCCGGTGTGACCTCCGGCGGCCGGGTTCCCCCTGCGGCCCCGCCGGGCGTCGGGGTCAGCCGCCGTCGGCGGTCGCGCGCCGCGCCTGGGCCTCCGTACCGAAGAGTTCCTCGCGGCGGACCCGCCACCGCTCCAGGAGCCCGGCCAGTTCCTCCTGGACGAACTCGAAGAACGCCAGCGTCTCCTTGAGGCGCTGACCGGCGGGGGTGTCGGGGCCGAGCTGGACGATGCCCTCGCGGAGGGCGCCCTCCCAGCGCTGGAGGACGGCGTCGCGGTTGCCCAGGGCCTCGTACCACTGGTTGCCGCGCACCCGGAAGATGTCGCGCCGGGAGCCCCGCTCGCGCTCCCTGGTGATCATGTACTGCTGGGTGAGGTAGCGCACGGCGCCGGAGACCGCCGCCGGGCTGACGTGCAGCCGCTCGCCGAGGTCGGCCGCCGTGAGGGCGCCCTCGTCGGAGGCGAGGAGCGCGGCGAAGACCCGCGCGGGCATCCGGGGCATCCCGGCCCAGGCGAGCTGGGCGCCGAACTCCTCGGTGAACCGGGAGGCCGGGGTGGGGTCGCCGTTCGGGTCCCTGTTCGAGCCGCCGCTCGGGTCGCCGCTCGGGTTCCCGTTCAGGTCGCCGCTCGGGTCGCCGTTCGGGTTCCCGTTCACGTCGCCGCTCGCTTCGGTCGTCATGCGTCGATCATCTCCCCACGGCTGCTCACGTCTCCCGGCGTCCCCCGCGACAGCAAGGAGTTTAAACGCTTTCTTAACTTCACAAATTTGTGAAACTAGCGTAGCTTCAGCAGCATGACGAAGGCACACCCCGCTCTTGAGGCGTTCGGCCTGCACAAGTCGTTCGGCCGGACGCACGCGCTCGACGGTCTGGACCTGGTGGTCGAGACCGGGGAGGTGCACGGGTTCCTCGGGCCGAACGGATCGGGGAAGTCCACGACCATCCGCGTCCTGCTCGGCCTGCTGCGCGCCGACGCGGGCGCGGCCCGCCTCCTCGGCCGGGACCCGTGGCACGACGCCGTGGACCTGCACCGGCACATCGCGTACGTGCCCGGCGACGTCACGCTGTGGCGGAACCTGTCGGGCGGCGAGGTCATCGACCTGTACGGCAGGCTCAGGGGCGGGCTCGACCGGGCCCGGCGGGCCGAGCTGACCGAGCGGTTCGAGCTGGACCCGACGAAGAAGGGCCGCGCCTACTCCAAGGGCAACCGGCAGAAGGTGGCGCTGGTCGCGGCCTTCGCCTCCGACGTGGACGTGCTCATCCTCGACGAGCCGACCTCCGGGCTCGACCCGCTGATGGAGGAGGTGTTCAAGGCCTGCGTCGACGAGGAGCGGCGGCGCGGCCGCACGGTGCTGCTGTCCTCGCACATCCTCAGCGAGGTGGAGTCCCTCTGCGACCGGGTCTCCATCATCCGCAAGGGGCGGACCGTGGAGACCGGCTCGCTGGCCGAGCTGCGCCATCTGACCCGCACCAGCGTGCACGCCGAGCTGGCGGGCGCCCCCGACAGCCTCGCGCGGCTGCCGGGCGTGCACGACCTGGCCGTGGACGGGGGCGTGGACGGGGGCGGGGGCGGCCACCGGGTGCGCCTCCAAGTCGACACCGACCAGCTCGACGCGGTGCTGCGCGCCCTCACCGACGCCGGGGTCCGCTCCCTGACCAGCACGCCGCCGACCCTGGAGGAGCTGTTCCTGCGGCACTACCAAGACGACGCCGACGACGACGCCCAGGGCGGCGGCGCCCGCGCCGAGGCGGTGTCCCGGTGACCGCGCTGAGCACCACGCCGCCGACGGCCCGCCCCGACGCGAAAGGGCGGCGCCCCCTGGCCGGGACGCGCCCGCTGCTGCGGCTCGCCCTGCGTCGCGACCGCGTACTGATCCCGGTGTGGGTCGCGGTGATCTCCCTGGTGGTCCTGAGCATGCCGAACACGCTCAAGGAGGTGTACGGCACGCCGGAGAAGCGGGCGGACCTCGTGGACTCGCTGGCCACGAACGCCTCCCTGCGCGCCGTCTACGGCCCGGTGTTCGAGCAGTCGATCGGCGGCCTCACGGCGTGGCGCGTCGGTGCGTTCGCCGGGGTGCTCGCGGCCGTGATGAGCCTCGTCATCGTCGTACGCCACACCCGTGAGGAGGAGGAGACCGGGCGGCAGGAGCTGGTGTCGTCCGCCATGGTGGGGCGGCGGGCGCCGCTGACGTCCGCGCTGCTGGCCGCGCTCGCGGCGAACGCGCTGCTCGGGCTGCTGCTCGCCGCGGGGCTCGCCGGGCAGGGCGGCGCCGGGGCCCTGGCGCTCGGCGCGGCCGTGGCGGGCGTCGGCATGGTGTTCGCGACGATGGCGGCGATCGCGGCCCAGCTCACGGAGAGCGCCCGGCTCGCCAAGGGCCTGACGGCGGCGCTGCTCGGCGCGGCGTTCGTGCTGCGCGCGGCGGGCGACGCGGCCACCGAGGACGGCTCGTCGCCGCTGACCTGGCTGTCGCCGGTCGGCTGGCTGGAGCATGTGCGCGCCTTCGGCGCCGAGCGCTGGTGGGTGCTGGCGCTGTTCGCGGGCGCCGTCGCCGCGCAGTGCGTGGCGGCATACGGACTGGCGGGGCGCCGGGACGTGGGCATGAGCTTCCTGCCGTCGCGGCCGGGCCCGGCGCAGGGCCGACTCGGCACGGCGGGCGCGCTGGCCTGGCGGCTCCAGCGGGGCGCGGTGTACGGGTGGAGCGCCGGGTTCCTGGTGGCGGGCGTCGTCTTCGGCGGTATGACGGACGGCGCCGCCGACCTCGTCGGCGACAACGACAGCACCCGGGAGATCTTCCAGCGCATGGGCGGCCACGCCGGGCTCACCGACGCGTTCCTCGCCGCGATCATCGGCGTCGTCGGCATGGTCGGCGCGCTGTACGCGGTCACGTCGGTGCTCCGGCTGCACGGCGAGGAGACCTCGCAGCGCGCGGAGCCGGTCCTCGCCAACGCCGTCGGCAGGCTGCGCTGGGCCGCCGGGCACCTGGTGATCGCGTTCGGCGGCGCCATGCTGATCATGCTGCTCGCCGGGCTGGGCCTCGCCCTCGGGTACGGGCAGGACCTCGGGCCGATCCTCGGCGCCTGCCTGGCGCAGGTGCCCGCGATCTGGCTGATCGGCGCGCTCGCGGTGCTGCTGCACGGGCTGTCCCCGCGCCTGGCCGTCGGCGCCTGGGGCGCGGCGGGCGCGGCCCTGCTCGTCGGCTGGATCGGCCCGGCGCTCGACGTGCCGCAGGCGGTGCTGAACGTGTCGCCGTTCTCGCACCTGCCGAAGCTGCCCGGCAACGCCATGGAGTGGCCGCCGGTGCTGCTGCTCACGGGCCTCGCGGTGGCGTTGACGGCGGCGGGCCTGACGGCACTGCGCAGGCGGGACCTGGCGACGGGGTGAGCCCCCCAGGGGGCCGCACCACAGGAAACCGCCCGGCCCGCCCGCCCACCGCTCAGCAGGCGACCAGCAGCTCCCGCAGCCCCCGGATCACGAAGTTGGGTCGATGCTCCGGCTCGGCGGCGAGCCGCAGCGCGGGCGCCCGCCGCAGCAACGCGCCCAGCGAAGCGGCGAGTTCGACGCGGGCCAGCGGGGCGCCGACGCAGTAGTGGATGCCCGCGCTGAAGGAGATGTGCGGGTTGTCGGCGCGCGCCAGGTCCAGCGCGTCGGGGTCGGCGAACGCCTCCGGGTCGCGGTTGGCGGAGCCGAACAGCAGCGCCACCTCGCTGCCGCGCGGGATGACGGTCCCGCCGACCTCGATGTCGTCCAGCACCCACCGCTCGAACAGCTGCAACGGCGTGTCGTACCGCAGCAGTTCCTCCACGGCCGTCGGCAGCAGCCGCTCCGGTTCGGCGCGCAGCGCGGCCAGCTGCTCCGGGTGCCGGAACAGCGCGTACCAGCCGTTGACGGTGGCGTTGACCGTCGCCTCGTGGCCCGCGTTGAGCAGCAGCGCGCACGTCGACACCAGCTCCTGCTCGGAAAGCCGGTCCTCGTCCTCGTGGGCGGCGATCAGCGCGGTGATCAGGTCGTCGCCGTCGAGCCCGGCGGCCCGCCGCGCCGCGATCAGCTCCCGCAGGTACGCGGAGAACTCCACGGAGGCGCGCACGGCGCGGGCGGCGGTCTCCTGCGACGGGTTCAGCTCGTACATGCCGCAGATGTCCGCCGACCAGGGCCGCAGCAGATGCCGGTCGCCCTCGGGGATGCCCAGCATCTGCGCGATGACCGCGACGGGCAGCGGCTCGGCGACCCGCGCCAGCAGGTCGCCGCCGCCGTCCGCGACGAGCCCGCGTACGAGGTCGTCGGCGAGGCCCTCGACGTACGGCCGCAGGCGGTCCACCGTCCTCGGGGTGAACGCCTTGGCGACCAGGCGGCGGATGCGGGTGTGCGCCGGGGGCTCCAGGTCGAGCATGCCGTGGTCGTTGAGGACGTGGAACGGCTCGTGCTCGGGCGGCGGCGCGGCGCGCCCGAACTCCTCGTGGCCGAACCGGTGCAGATAGGTGCGGCCGAGCCGCCGGTCGCGCAGCAGCGCGGCGACGTCCGCGTGGCGCGGGATCAGATACTGCTCGCTCGGCGCGTAGAAGTGCACCCGGCCCCGGGCCCGCAGCTCGGCGTACGCCGGATAGGGGTCGGCGACGAAGGCCGCCGACGCGGGCGCGAAGACACCGGCCACGTCCGCCAGTTGAGCGCTGCCGTCCGCTGATTCAGCCCCACCGTCCGCCGATTCAGCCCTGCCGTCCGCCGATTCAGCCCTGCCGTCCGCCGATTCAGCCATATACGGACGCTAGACCCCCTCACCCGGGTGTGACCAGCCTCGCCTCGTACGCGAACACGGCGGCCTGCGTGCGGTCGCGCAGGCCGAGCTTCACCAACACCCGGCTGACGTGCGTCTTGATGGTGGACTCGGCGACCACGAGCCGCGCGGCGATCTCCGCGTTCGACAGGCCCTGCGCGATCAGCACCAGCACCTCCGTCTCACGCTCGGTCAGCTCCCCGTACGCGCCGCCCGCCCGCGCGGCGCCCACCGCCCCCGGCCGGTCCGACAGCTTGGAGAACTCGGTGATCAGGCGGCGCGTGACGCTCGGCGCGAGCAGCGCCTCACCGGCCGCCACGACCCGCACGCCGTCCGCGAGCTGCCGCGCCGAGGCGTCCTTCAGCAGGAACCCGGAGGCGCCCGCGCGCAGCGCCTGGTACACGTACTCGTCCAGGTCGAAGGTGGTCAGGACGAGCACCTTGGTGGCGGTGCCGTCGCCGCCGACGATCTCCCGGGTGGCGTCGATGCCGTTCATCTCCGGCATGCGGATGTCCATGAGCACGACGTCCGGCGCGAGCTGCCGCACCCGCTCCACCGCCTCCCGGCCGTTGACGGCCTCGCCGACGACCTCGATGTCCGGCATGGCGTTCAGCAGCACGGAGAAGCCCTCGCGGACCATCATCTGGTCGTCGGCGATCAGTACGCGGATGCTCACGCGGCCTCCTCACCGGCCGGGACCGGCAGGAACACCGTCACCTCGTACCCGCCGTCGGCGGTCGGCCCCGCCGTCATCTCCCCGCCGAGCATGCCGACCCGCTCACGCATGCCGGTGATGCCGTGCCCGGCACCCATCGAAAGGGGCGGGCGAAGCCCTCGTTGAGGGGTGGTGGCCGGGTGACGGGCGGGCGGCTTCACCAGGCCGGTCGCGGGCCCGTTGACGATCCGCAGCCCCAGTCCCCCCAGCACGTACCCGATCTCCACCCGGGCCGCCGCGCCCGGCGCGTGCCGCAGGCTGTTGCTGAGCGCCTCCTGCACGATCCGGTACGCCGACAGCTCCACCCCCTGCGGCAGCTCGCGCACGCCCCCGGTGACGGCCTTCTCCACCTCGGCGCCCGTCTCCCGCACGTTGTCGAGCAGCCGGTCGAGGTCGGCGAGCGTCGGCTGCGGCGCGTCCGGCGCCTCGTAGTCCTCCGCCCGGACGACACCGAGGACGCGGCGCAGCTCGGTGAGCGCGATCACCGCGTTCTCGCGGATCGTCGCGAACGCCTGCTCCAGCTCCGGCGGCGGGTCCTGCACCCGGTAGGGGGCGGCCTCCGCCTGGATGGCGACCACCGACATGTGGTGGGCGACCACGTCGTGCAGTTCGCGGGCGATGTTCGTGCGCTCCTCCAGGAGCGTGCGCCGGTCGCGCTCCACGGCGGTGACGGTGCGCTCGGCGACGACCTCGCGGCGGGCGTCCCAGTTGGCCTCCACCAGCGCCACGATCGCCACGACGACGCCGCTGAACATCAGCGTCTGCACCGAGTTGGAGTCCCAGCCGACGGACGCCTCCGCGACCATCGAGTACGCGGCCGTCAGCACCCACATCCACGCCGCCGTGCGCGGCCGGGTGCGGGCCGCGACCACCGCCATCACCGCCGTGTGTCCCACGATCGAACCGGCCGCCCACGGGGAGTGGCCGCCGCCGCTCAGGACCAGCACCACCGGCGTCATCCCCAGCGAGGCCCACCAGGCGGCCACCGGCCGCAGCAGCGTCAGGGCCACCGCCCCCGCGGGCAGGAACCCGCTGAGCGCCCACGCCAGCTCGCCGCTGGCGTCCCAGCCGCCGAAGCCGCCCGCGTACGCCACGAACAGGGTGAGCGCCGCGAGGCCGAGCACCACGGCGTGCGGCAGCCACACCGCGTACCGGGCGGCGCGGTCCGGCAGCTTCGCCGCCCACCCGGCGTCGCGCCGCAGCGGCGGCAGCGGGCGGTACGCGAAGACGTCCTGGAACAGGTCCCTGCGCAGGCCGTCCAGGACGTTCTGCGCCAGGTGGAACTCTGGGCTGCGGGTTCTCTCGGTCACGGCTACGACGGTACGGGGGCGCCCGCCGCCGGTCGTCCCCTGCGGGACGGGTCCCCGGGGTCCGTCGCAGGTACTACGCGCGGCGCCCTCGCGGGTGGGGATGGAGCAGACTGGGGGCCATGAACCTTCACGAGAACCTGCTGGGGGACCGCCCCCGACGCATCTGCCCGACGACCCCGAGCCCCGCGAGCTGCTCGCGGGCGACACCGCCGCCGCCGACGTCGCCGCGAAGTACCCGACGTCCTCCCTCGCCTGGGCCCGCCTGGCCGACGAGGCGTTCGAGGCGGGCCGCGTCGTGGAGTCGTACGCGTACGCCCGCACCGGCTACCACCGGGGCCTGGACGCGCTGCGCCGCGCGGGCTGGAAGGGGCACGGCCCGGTGCCGTGGGAGCACGAGCCGAACCGCGGGTTCCTGCGCGCCCTGCACGCCCTCGCCCGCGCCGCGCAGGCGATCGGCGAGCAGGAGGAGTACGAGCGGTGCAGCACGTTCCTGCGGGACTCCTCGCCGACGGCGGCGGACACCCTCGGTTAGCGGAGCATCGCGTACGACCTGCCTGGGCACCCGGTGTGACCAGGCAGGTCTTGCCGTTTCCGGGGATGTTGCGGAGGATGCGGGTGGGGACCGGGGCCCCGTGCCGGTACCGGCAGGGGCGGACCGCTACCCGGAGTACGCATCAAGGAGACAGCGATGTCCCACGAGGCGAACGCGGCACACGAGGCTCCCGAGACCCATGAGGGTCACGACGAGAGTCCTGACAGCCCCCACCTCGACTTCGCAGGCACCACCCCGTACGAGGACTACGTCCAGGCGGACGTCCTCACCCACCTCCAGCACCCCCGCTCCGACGATCCGGGCGAGATGGTCTTCCTGGTCACGACCCAGGTCATGGAGCTGTGGTTCACCGTCATCGTCCACGAGTGGGAGACCGCGTCGCGCGCGCTGCGCGAGGACGACGTGCCGACCGCCGTGGCCGCGCTGAAGCGCTCCGTACGGGAGCTGGAGGCGCTGAACCACTCGTGGAAGCCGCTGGGTCAGCTCACCCCGGCGCAGTTCAACTCCTACCGGGGCGCCCTCGGCGAGGGCTCCGGCTTCCAGTCGGCGATGTACCGGCGCATGGAGTTCCTGCTCGGCGAGAAGTCCGCGTCGATGCTGGTCCCGCACCGCGGCGCGCCCCGCGTCCACGCGGAGCTGGAGAAGGCCCTTGAGGAGCCGAGCCTGTACGACGAGGTCCTGCGGCTGCTCGCGCGGCGCGGGTACGGCATCCCGGACGAGGTGCTGCGCCGCGACGTGGCGCGGAAGTACGAGCCGTCCGCCGCCGTCGAGGCCGTGTGGACCGAGCTGTACGCGGGCGACGAGAGCGGTGAACTGGCCCGCCTGGGCGAGGCGTTGACCGATGTCGCCGAGCTGGTGTGGCGCTGGCGCAACGACCACCTGGTGGCCACCCGCCGCGCCATGGGCGCCAAGACCGGCACGGGCGGCTCCGCCGGGGTCGCCTGGCTGGAGAAGCGCGCCGCGAAGAACGTGTTCCCCGAGCTGTGGACGGCGCGCAGTCATGTCTGAGACCAAGAACCCCGAGACCAGGAACCCCGAGACCAGGAACCCCGAGACCGGGAACCCCGAGACCGGGGAATCCGAGGCCAGGAGCCCCGAGACCGGGCAATCCGAGGCCAGGGAGCAGGAGTTGCGCGGGCGGGCCGCCGCCCTCGACGGCGCCGACCGGCTCGCCGCCAAGCGCAAGGAGTTCGTCCTCGACGACACCACGTACCTGGACGGGAACTCGCTGGGCGCCCTGCCCGCGGGCGTCGAGGCGCGCGTCGTCGACGTCATCCGCCGCGAGTGGGGCCGGTTGCGCATCCGCTCCTGGGAGGAGAGCGGCTGGTGGACGGCGCCCGAGCGGATCGGCGAGCGCGTCGCCCCGCTGCTCGGCGCGGCGCCCGGCCAGGTGGTCGTCGCCGACTCCACCAGCGTGAACGTGTTCAAGGCGCTGGTCGCCGCCGTCCGCATCGCCCGGCAGGACGGGGGCGGCGAGCGGGACGAGGTCGTCGTCGACGCCACGACGTTCCCCACCGACGGGTACATCGCCGCGTCCGCGGCCCGCCTCACCGGCTGCCGCGTCGTGCCGGTCGCCCCCGCCGACGTACCCGGCGCGCTCGGCCCGCGCACGGCCGCGGTGCTGCTCAACCACGCCGACTACCACTCGGGCCGCCTGCACGACCTGCCCGGCCTGACGGCGGCCGTGCACGCGGTGGGCGCCCTCGTGGTGTGGGACCTGTGCCACACGGCGGGCGCGCTGCCCATCGGCCTGGACGAGCACGGCGTGGACCTGGCGGTCGGCTGCACCTACAAGTACCTGAACGGCGGCCCCGGTTCACCCGCGTACCTGTACGTGCGCCGCGAGCACCAGGCCCGCTTCGACTCGCCGCTGCCGGGCTGGAACTCGCACGCCGACCCCTTCGGGATGCGGCGCGACTACGAACCCGCCGCCGACGCCGTGCGCGGCCGCGTCGGCACCCCCGACATCCTGTCGCTGCTCGCCCTGGAGGCGGCGCTCGACGTCTGGGACGGCGTCTCGCTCAGCGACGTGCGCGCCAAGTCCCTTGCCCTGACGGACTTCTTCCTGGAGTGCGTCGAGGCGTACGTACCGGCGGGCCGCGTCGCGTGCGTCACCCCGCGCGCGCACGCCGAGCGCGGCAGCCAGATCGCGCTGCGCTGCGCGGACGCCCGCGAGGTGATGCCGCGCCTGGTGGAGCGGGGCGTGGTCGGTGACTTCCGCGCGCCGGACGTGCTGCGCTTCGGGTTCACGCCGCTGTACGTGTCGTTCGCGGACGCCGAGCGGGCGGCGCGGGTCCTCGCGGGCACCCTCGCCGGGCGGGACGCCTGATCCCGGGTGGCGGATACCTGATAACGTCCCGCCAATCTGGATCATGACGGGTCAGGAGAGGCCAGGGCAGGCCGGGACAGGCCATGGCCTTCGTGCCCGCCACAGGGGGACGAACGCCCGCCGGTCGCCGGACGTCGCGCCGGTGACCGGCGGGCCCGCACTCCGCCGAGTTGGGAGGTTCGCCATATGCCGGACGAGGCCGCCGTGGCCCGCGACGCCGCCGAGGAACAGTCCGCCTTCGCGCACCCGGCGGTGGAGCCGGACGCCACCGCCGCGTACGGCGCCCACCCCGACCAGGTCGTGGACTTCTACGCCCCGCGCGGCACCGGACGGCCCGCGCCGCTCGTGGTCGTGCTGCACGGCGGGGCGTGGCGGGCGCCGTACGACCGCGCGCACGTGTCGCCGTTCGCGGACTTCCTGGCCCGCCGGGGCTTCGCCGTCGCCAGCGTCGAGTACCGGCGCGGCGCGGCGTCCCCGATCCCCGCGCAGGGCGGCAGCGGGCCCGTCGCCGGGCGCTGGCCCGACACCCTCGACGACGTCGCCGCCGCCCTGGACGCGCTGCCCGCGCTGGCCCGTGAGGCGCTGCCCGCCGCCGACCCGCGCCGCGTCGTCGTCACCGGCCACTCGGCGGGCGGCCACCTCGCGCTGTGGGCCGCCGCCCGGCACGTGCTGCCCGAGGGCTCGCCGTGGCGCCGGGAGCGGCCCGCCCCGCTGCGCGGCGTCGTCGCCCTCGCGCCGATCGCGGACCTGCGGGTCGCGGACGAGCTGGGGGTGTGCGGGGGCGCGGTGCGCCAGTTCCTCGGCGCGGGCGCCGACACCGGCGCCGTGTACGAGGAGCGGCTTGCCCACGCCGACCCCGCCGCGCTGCTGCCCACCGGCATCGCCACCACCGTCGTGCAGGGCCGCACCGACATCGTCGTGCCGCACGCCGTGGCCGAGGCGTACGCCGACGCGGCGGCCAAGGCGGGCGAGGTGGTCGGCGTGACCCTCCTTGAGGAGGTGGGCCACTTCCCCCTCATCGACCCGGCGGCGGACGCGTGCGCGGTGGTGGCGGAGGAGATCGCCCAACTGGCGTTCTAGCCCTCGCGGGGGCGCCAGATATAGCCCGTCCGGCGTTTGAGGACGAGCCGCGAAGCGGCGATGAGGCGGGGTGCCAGGGGCGGCAGCCCCTGGTTTCGGTGAAGGGGCGGGTCTGGGGCGCCCCCGCGAGGGCCTGGACGCACCGCGGGCCCGGCACCCCCACGGAGTGCCGGGCCCGGTGGACGAAGGCTTACTTGATCTTCGTGCCCGTGGAGCGCAGGTTCGCGCAGGCCTCGACGACGCGCGCGGCCATGCCCGCCTCGGCGAGCTTGCCCCAGGTGCGCGGGTCGTAGGTCTTCTTGGAGCCGACCTCGCCGTCGACCTTCAGGACGCCGTCGTAGTTCTTGAACATGTGGTCCGCGACGGGGCGCGTGAAGGCGTACTGGGTGTCGGTGTCGAGGTTCATCTTCACCACGCCGTTCTCCAGCGCGGTGGCGATCTCCTGCTCGGTGGAGCCGGAGCCGCCGTGGAAGACGAAGTCGAACGGCTGCGCACCGGCGGCCTTGCCGAACTTGGCGGCGACGCCCTCCTGGAGGTCCTTCAGCAGCTCGGGGCGGAGCACGACGTTGCCCGGCTTGTACACGCCGTGGACGTTGCCGAAGGACGCGGCGAGGAGGTAGCGGCCCTTCTCGCCCAGGCCGAGGGCCTCGGCGGTGCGGATGGCGTCCTCGACGGTCGTGTACAGCTCGTCGTTGATCTCGTGGCTGACGCCGTCCTCCTCGCCGCCGGTCGGGGTGATCTCCACCTCAAGGATGATCTTCGCGGCGGCGGCCTTGGCGAGCAGTTCCTGGCCGATGGCCAGGTTGTCGGCGAGGGTCTCCGCGGAGCCGTCCCACATGTGGGACTGGAACAGCGGGTTCTCGCCGCGGGCGACGCGCTCGGCGGAGATGTCCAGGAGCGGGCGGACGTACCCGTCGAGCTTGTCCTTCGGGCAGTGGTCGGTGTGCAGCGCGATCGTGACGTCGTACTTCTCCGCCACGATGTGCGCGAACTCGGCGAGGGCGACCGCGCCCGTCACCATGTCCTTGTTGTGCTGGCCGCCCAGGAACTCCGCGCCACCGGTGGAGATCTGGATGATGCCGTCGCTCTCCGCCTCCGCGAAGCCACGCAGGGCGGCGTGCAGGGTCTGCGACGAGGTCACGTTGATGGCCGGGTAGGCGAACTTGCCTGCCTTCGCCCGGTCGAGCATCTCGGTGTAGACCTCGGGAGTTGCGATGGGCATGTGTCCGCTCCTTGTGATGTGCGGGGTGAGTGCTGTGCTGCTTGGCCCTGACCTGGGGGTTCTGGGGAACCGGGGGCGGCGACGGCGATGTCGTCGCCCCCATCTTTCCAGACTTGCGGGACGTACTCAGCCCCCGCGGCCACCGGGCGTCAGTCGAGGCCCAGCTCGTCCTTCGAGTACGCGAACAGGTACGGGACCCCGGCGCCCTCGGTGATCTTCTCGGCGGCACCGGTGGCCCGGTCCACGATCGTGGCGACGGCCACGACCTCGGCCCCGGCCTCGCGCACCGCCTCCACGGCGGTCAGCGGCGAGCCGCCGGTGGTGGAGGTGTCCTCGACGACCAGGACGCGGCGGCCCTTGATGTCCGGGCCCTCGACGCGCCGCTGCAGGCCGTGCGCCTTGGCGGCCTTGCGCACCACGAAGGCGTCCAGGCGGCGGCCGCGCGCCGCGGCGGCGTGCAGCATGGCCCCGGCGACCGGGTCGGCGCCCATGGTGAGCCCGCCCACGGCGTCGAACTCCAGGTCCGCCGTCAGGTCGAGCAGCACCTGCCCGACCAGCGGGGCCGCTTCACCGTCGAGGGTGACGCGGCGCAGGTCGACGTAGTAGTCGGCCTCCAGGCCCGAGGAGAGCGTCACCTTGCCGTGCACGACGGCCTTGTCCTTGATCTGCCGCAGCAGGTCGCCGCGTACGTCGTTCGTCATGGGTACGAGCTTAAGGGCGCGCCGCGCCGCTCAGAGCCGCCGCCAGGTCCAGGTGGTCGCCGTCTCCAGGGGTTCCAGGGGCGTCACGAGGCGCGGCAGGGTGTTCAGACCGTTGGGCGGCCCGGTCTGCGGCTCCACGCACACGGCGGCCTCCTGCTCGTCGTAGACCACCACCCACTCCTCGCGGCTGGCGACGTTCAGCTCCAGGCGGCCCGGCCAGGTGAGGGTGACGTCGACGCCGCCGGGCATGCCGAAGCAGTCGTCCCAGGGGCCGGGCAGCGGGTCGATCCGCTCGCCGGTGGGCAGGTGGTCGTCGCCGCGGCGCTCCTGCCAGGCGGCGTCGAAGGCGATCCGCACGGGCTCGCCGTCCGCGTCGAGCCGCCGGTTGAACCAGGGGTGCCAGCCCGCCTGCGCCGGGAAGGAGTCGTCGTACGTCTCCACGGACATCCGCAGCGTCAGGGCGCCGTCCGTCAGCTCCACGATCTGCGTGACCCGGCCCGGGTAGGGCCACGGGTCGGTCAGGTCGTACGTGAACACCGCCTCCGTCGCGCTCGCGCGGGCCGTCTTCCAGGCGGCGTCGCGGGCGGTGCCGTGGATGGCGTGCGGGGGTGCGTTCAGGGGGAGCTGGTGGAGGGTGGCGCCGTTGTGGAAGCGGCCGTCCCTGGTGCGGCCGCACCAGGGGACCATGGGGAAGCAGCCGTAGCGCTGCCCCTGGCGGAGCAGCTCGGTGCCGTCCAGCTTCAGACTGCCGAGGCGGCAGCCGTTGCCCGGCTGCACGGTCACTTCCGCGGGGCCCGCGGCCAAGGTGATCTCTTCGGTGCGCACGCTCCGACCCTACGCTTCCCTGGCGCGGGCGCCTCCAGCAGCGGGGCGCACCCGCCGCCGCCCCCTCCCCGGGCACACGGCAAGCCCCGCCCACAGGGACACACCGCCATCAGCAACCAACCCAACCACCGAGACACCCCTCCCCACCCACCCACCCGTGCCCCCCCCAGGCACACGGCAAGCCCCGCCCGCAGGGCGCCCCTTCCCGCCCGTGCTCCCGCTCCGAGGTAGGGCCAGGCCCTGGCCGCCTGCCCTCATGGGGCTACGCCCCTCTCCCCCAAATCGGCGCTCCGCGCCTCGTCCTCAAACGCCGGACAGGCTCAATCCCCCTCCGCACCCCCCACTCCCCTCCACCCCACCGCTCCCCCTTGCCTCACCCCCCGTTTCGCACCGACCCACCACGCCCCCCGGCAGCCCCGCCCCCCTTCTGCCCCACCCTCCTCACTCCGCGCCCCTTTGTCCCGCGCCCCCTTGTCCCGCCCACCCGCCCCCTCCGGGGCGGGTGGGCGGGGAAGAGCCTGCCCGGCGATTGAGGGCAAGGCGCGCAGCGCCGACTCGGGGGCGAGGGGCGTAGCCCCATAAGGGCGGGCGGGTGGGCGGGGGAAAGCCCGCCCGGCGATTGAGGGCAAGGCGCGCAGCGCCGACTCGGGGGACGAGGGGCGCAGACCCAAAGGGCGGGCGGGTGGGCGGGGGAAAGCCCGCCCGGCGTTTGAGGGCAAGGCGCGCAGCGCCGACTCGGGGGCGAGAGGGCGCAGACGCATAAGGGCGGGCGGGTGGGGGAGAGCCCGTCCGGCGGTTGAGGGTGAGGCGCGGAGCGGTGATGTGGGGCGGGTGGGTGGGACCGGGGGTGCGGCGGGACCCGCGGGTGCGGGGAGGGGTCCAGGGCGCCCCCGCCAGCATCAGCGGCGGCGACGCAGCGCCCGCGTCACCACGATCGCCGACGCCAGGGCCAGCGCCGCTACGGGTGCCGCCCAGCGCAACGTGGCCCCGCTGGCCAGCGCCTCCGGCGCCGGGACCGGCGCGTAGCGCCCGCGGGGCGGCGCGTGGTCGACCTCCTCCGCGCTGCGCCCGATCATCGTCCGCCGGGCGTGCGCGGCCTCCGCTGCGGGCGCCCCGCCCGGCACGTCGCCGGGCACGTCGTCGGCCTCCGGGTCGAGCGACGGCGGCGGCACCTCCGTGTCGAAGACGCTGACCACGGTGTCCGCGGCGTCCGCGTGCGCCGCGAGCCCCTCCGCGAACCGCCCGAGCAGCCTGCGCACCGCCGCGTCCACAGCCTGTGGAGAATCCCCGGCGACGTCGGCGACCCGCCCGTCGCCGCTGGCGGTGCCGGTGAAGACGAGGTCCGTGCCGCCCTCGGCGGCGGGCGCGAGCGCGACGCGCAGGGAGAAGGACACGGCACCGCTGCCGCGCACCTCGGTGCCCTCGCCGTCGAGCGCGTACGACCCGTCGTCGCGGGCACTGACCCGCACCGCCCCGCGGTAGGTGATGGTGTGCCCGCCGACCCGCACCTTGAGCCGCCCGGCGACCGGCGGCGCCCCCGCGCCGGGGGCGGCGTCGCGCTGCAGCCCGGGCACCGCGCCCGCGACCCGCTCGGGGTCGGCGAGGGCCGCGCGGAGCGGGGCTTCCGGAACCGGTACGAACACCTGATGCTCCATGACAGTCGAGCGTACCGACGCTCCCCCCGTGGTGTACGCCACTTGCGCGCGCCCGCCGCGCCCCCGGGCGCCCCTCAGCCCCGTACCGCCCGGTCGCCGTACAGCCCGTACAGCCAGCCCGTACAGCCCGTACCGCCCGAACCGCTAGTCCGCGTACCGGGGATGCACGAGCGTGGAGGGGGCCATGGCCCGCCACCCGGCGGGCCGGACGCGTTCGGCGGCGGGCGCCCCGCTGCGCAGCACGGCCGAGGCGCGGGCGGCGGCGAGCGCGGTCCGGTCGCGGGAGGCGAGGACGAACCCCCAGTCGCGGGGCGCGGCGGTGCGGTCGGCGGTGCGGTCGGGCCCGGCGGCGTACCCGGCGGGGCGGCCGGTGAGCCGGTAGGGCGCGGTCGCGTATCCGGCGGCGCGCAGGGTGGCGTCGACGGTCCAGTAGGTGTGGGGCCGGGCGGCGGCGGGCCCGGCGTGCACGGCGAGGCGGCCGCCGGGGCGCAGGACGCGGGTGACGAGGCCGTAGAACTCCTGCGCGTACAGCTTGGTGCTGGCGGTGATGCCGGGGTCGGGCAGGTCGCTGAGCACGACGTCGTAGCGGGGCGGGCGGGGGCCGCGCAGCCAGCGGAAGGCGTCGGCGTGGCGGACGTGGACGCGGGGGTCGCGGTAGACGTGGCCGTTGAGGTCGCTGAGCGCCGGGTCGGTGCGGGCGAGGTCGACGAGGCCGGGGTCGCCGTCGACGACGTCCACGCGGCGCACCCCGAAGTGGCGCAGCACCTCGGCGGCGGCCAGGCCGTCGCCGCCGCCGAGGATCAGGACGCGGGCGTGCGGCCCGCCGCGCAGCGCGGGCTGGACGAGCGCCTGGTGGTAGCGCCGCTCGTCGCGCCCGCTGACGCGCAGGCGGCCGTCGAGGAAGAGCTGGAGGGAGGCGCGGTCGCCGCCGGTGAGGACGACCTCTTGGACGTCGGTCCGCACGGCGACGCGGATGTCCGCCCCGTAGACGGCGCGCCGGGCGGCCCGCTCGAAGTCGTCGACGAGCACGGCGGCGGAGGCGAGCACGGCGAGGACGACGACGTTGACGGCGAGCAGCGTCCACCGGCCGCGGGCGCTCAGGTCGCGCCCGAACAGGCCGAGGACGAGGGCGCCGCCCGCGAGGACGTTCACCGCGCCGGTGAGCAGCGCCCCGGTGAGCTGCCCGAACCACGGCAGCAGCAGGAAGGGAAAGGCGAGTCCGCCGACGAGCGCGCCCACGTAGTCGGCGGCGAACAGGTCGGCGACGGCGCCGCCCGCGTCCTGCCGCCGCACGCGCTGGATCAGCACCATGAGCAGCGGCACTTCGGCCCCGATGAGCACGCCGATGGCCAGCGAGAACGCCACGAACAGATACCGGGAGCCGCTCTCCCACACCTCGCCCTGGTCGCCGGTCCACGCGAACGCCGCGTACAGCACCATCGCGCTGCACCCGCCGACCAGTGCCAGCGCCGCCTCGACGAGCCCGAACCCGGCGGCGGCGCGGCAGCGCAGCCGTTTGGCGAGCAGCGAGCCGACGCCCATGGCGAAGACCATCACGGACAGCACGACGGAGGCCTGGGTGACGGAGTCGCCGATCAGGTACGAGGCGAGGGCGACGAGTTCGAGTTCGTACACGAGGCCGCAGGCAGCGCAGAGGAACACGCCCGCGAGTACGAGGAACCGGCCTGTCCGGGGCGTGACGGGCAGACGCACAGGCGGCTCGATCACGCCCCGAACGCTACGTCACCGCTCCCTCACACCAAGTCCCCCACAAGGGTGGAGATGATGGCAAGGATGTGTAACCAACGCATACGCAGCCTGAACACCCCACAACCCCCGAGAACAAACCCACGGCCGCCAACGGCGAACAACCCCCACAAGGGTCGCCCCCCCAGGAGACAGCCACGGGCGGGCGGGCGGGAAACCACACCACCCACGAACTCGCGGCCGCCGACGGCGCTCAGCCCCCGCAGGGGGCGCCCGCCTCCCGGGAGACGGTCATGGGCGGGCGGGTGGGAAAGGACCCCCTAGAGCGCCGCGGGCATCCGCACGCCGACCCGGGTCCGCGTGGCCACCAGCTGCCCGTCCTGCGGGTACGCGTGCCACGTGCGCCACATCACGGACCCCTCCCGCCGCTGCGCCAGCATCGCCGTGAACGCGTGCGGAATCCCGGGGAACACCCCGGCGAGGCCGTGCGGATGCTCTGTGACCAGTGCCAGCAACTCCTGGGCGCGGCCCGCGAACTGACCCTGTGACAGCGTCTCGACGCGCGCCGCGAACTCGTACTCCCAGTCCCCGAGACGCTTGGAGACGCCGAGCGGCAGCGGCGTGCTGCTGCCGGGGATGCAGGCGACCGTCTCCGAGCAGCTGCCCTCCTCCTCTTCGAGGAGGACTTGGTGGGAGGCCCCGAGGAGTCTCAACTGGACGGTCGCCCCGGACAGTTCGAGGTCGAGCGTGGCGAGCGCGGGCAGCGGCTCGCGGCCGAGGGCCCAGGCCAGGTCCCCGGCGCGCGTGTCGGTGTAGACAGTCTTCAGGGTCGTGAGCATGGGTCGGCTCCGCAAACACGCAAGTGGAGGTGGGGCCAGGCGGATCCCGGTCGGACACCGAGCGGGTCGTCGCGCCTGACGCGTGCCCACGGAGGAGTCCCGGTGCCTGACTGAGCGGAGAACGTCCGAGGGCGGTGTGACGGTTAAGAGGGAATCATGAACTGCGACACTGCCACAGCGTTTTTACCCAACTTCGTAGGGTTTCCATCCCCTAGAGGGCTGAACAGTTCATCTGTTCACGTTTCGGTGAACTCATATGGTCCAGAACCGACCGGACAACGACGTGGCGCCCGCCGGGAGTTGACTCCCGCCGGGCGCCCCGCCCAGTGGACCGGCTGCCCCGTGTCAGCCGCCTCCGCCGCCGCAACCCCCACCGCCGCCACCGCCGCAGGACGAGCCGCCGCCGCAGGAGGACGAGCCGCCGCACGAGGACCCGCCGTCGCCGGAGGACGACCCGCACGCGTACGCGGACGACGTCCCCTGGCTCCCACTGGCCCCCGCCCACCAGCTGCCGCCCCCGCGCGCGCCCGTCACGCGCCGGTTGCGCACGGTGTACGCGAGTACCGCGATGATCACTGCACAGCCGATGAAGAACATGGTCACGACCAGCGCGCCCATCGCCCTCACCTACCTTTCTGCTCCCCCGTGGGCCCGTGGGCCCCCGTGGCCCCCGTAGCCCCCCGTGGCGGTTCCCGGCCGTTCCCCGAACCGGTCGCCGCCTCGCGGATCGTTCGCCCGCGTCGTTGCGTGACAAGGGGATGCCCCCGGCCAACCGCGGCCAAAGCAGAGTTGAGGAAGTCCAGAGGTTCGGCGCAGGATGACGCCCATGACGTCATCGCCTGGTGCCTCCCGGAACAGCCGTCCGCTGCTCAACCGCCGCCTGGCCGAGTTCGGCACGACGATCTTCGCCGAGATGTCCGCGCTCGCCGTGCGGACCGGGGCGATCAACCTCGGTCAGGGCTTCCCCGACACGGACGGCCCCGAGGAGGTCCGCGAGGCGGCGGTGCGCGCGCTGCGCGACGGCCGGGGCAACCAGTACCCGCCGGGCCCCGGCGTCCCCGAGCTGCGCGCCGCGATCAGCGCGCACCAGGAGCGGCACTACGGCCTGGCCTTCGACCCCGACCGCGAGGTCCTGGTCACGGCCGGGGCCACCGAGGCCATCGCCGCGTCCCTGCTCGCCCTGGTCGAGCCCGGCGACGAGGTCATCGCGCTTGAGCCGTACTACGACTCGTACGCCGCGTCGATCGCCCTGGCGGGCGGCACCCGCGTCCCCGTCACCCTGCGGCCGGGCGACGGCCGCTTCGCGCTGGACCTGGACGAGCTGCGCGACGCGGTCACCCCCGCACCCGCCTGCTCCTCCTCAACACCCCGCACAACCCCACCGGCACGGTCCTCAGCCGCGCGGAGCTGGCCGAGATCGCGAAGCTCGCCGTCGAGCGCGACCTGCTCGTCGTCACCGACGAGGTGTACGAGCACCTGGTCTTCGACGAGGCCGGGCACACTCCCCTCGCCACGTTCCCCGGCATGCGCGAGCGCACGGTGACGATCGGCTCGGCGGGCAAGACGTTCTCCTTCACCGGCTGGAAGGTCGGCTGGGTCACCGCCGCCCCGGAGCTGGTCACGGCGGTCCGCTCGGCGAAGCAGTTCCTCACGTACGTGGCCTCGGGCCCGTTCCAGTACGCGGTCGCGGAGGCGCTGGCGCTGCCCGACTCGTACTACGCGTCCTTCCTCGAGGACATGCGCGCCAAGCGCGACCTGCTGGTCTCCGGCCTCACCGCGGCGGGCTTCGAGGTCTACCGCCCGTCCGGCACGTACTTCGTCACCACCGACGTCCGTCCCCTCGGCGAGAGTGACGGCTTCGCCTTCTGCCGCGCCCTGCCCGAGCGCGCGGGGGTGGTCGCCATCCCCAACGCCGTCTTCTACGACCACCGGGAAGCGGGCGCCCCCTTCGTCCGCTTCGCCTTCTGCAAGAGGACGTCCGTCTTGGAGGAAGCGGTGTCCAGGCTCAAGACCCTGTAGCCCGCCGCCCCCGGTTCCGGGCGGCTCCTCGCTGCGGGCGGCTCCTCGCTGCGGGCGCGGCCTTCTCCGCCGCCCCGGCTGTGGGCGGCTCCCCGCTGCGGACGCGGCCTTCTCCGCCGCCCCGGCTGTGGGCGGCTCCCCGCTGCGGACGCGGCCTTCTCCGCCGCCCCGGCTGTGGGCGGCTGGGCCGCCCAGAGGGCGAGTGGGGTCTCCCCTGTTCGAGCGAAGCCGAGAACTTGGGGAAGGGCGGGCACAGCCCACAGCGGACCCGCGGACGACGTACACCGCGCACCCACACGGCCCCGCCCGGCTCGCGTCCGCCCCCCAGGGACCGCAAGGTGCGGATGTGACCCACCCGACCGCCACCGTCCCCGCCCCCGTCACACGCGGCCCGCGCACGCAGTGCGCACCCCCAGCACCCGTCCGGGCCACCGCGGCCAAAGCGCTGGCCGCGTTCGCCGCCGCCCGCCTCACCGGTCTCCTCGTCCTCGCGGCCGCCGCGCACCTCACCCACCAGGACACCTTCCGCCTCCTCGGCCGCTCCTGGGACTCCCGCTGGTACACCGGCATCGCCGCGCACGGCTACGGCCGCACCCTGTACTTCGAGCCGGGCGTCGTGCAGAGCGACCTCGCGTTCTTCCCGCTGTACCCGGCGCTGATCCGCGCGGTGACCGCGGTGACGCCGCTCAGTCACGGCGCGGCGGGCCTGCTGGTGTCGTGGTCGGCCGCGGCGGCGGCCGCCGTGGGGATCTACGCGATCGGCGCCCGGCTGCACGACCGCCGCACCGCGACGGTCCTGGTGCTGCTGTGGGGGCTGCTGCCGCACTCGGTGATCCTGTCGATGGCGTACACGGAGCCGGTGCTCACCGCGCTCGCGGCCGGTTCGCTGTACGCGCTGCTCACCGGCCGCTGGATCTGGGCGGGCGCCCTCGCGGCGCTCGCGGGCCTGGCCCGGCCGAACGGGCTGGCGGTGGCGGCGGCGGTGCTCGCGACCGCCCTGTACCAGGTGCTGCGGCACGGCGGCCGGGTTTCCCACAGGCTGTGGACGGGCGCGGCGCTCGCCCCGCTGGGCTGGCTGGGGTACGTGCTGTGGGTGGGGGTCCGCGAGGGCGATCCGCTCGGCGGCTACTTCGCGGTGCAGCGCCGCTGGGGCTCGCGGTTCGACTTCGGCGCGGGCTCGCTCGCCTTCGTCAAGCACCTGCTGCTCGACGGGGACAAGCTGGTGTTCTCCATGACGCTGGTGCTCGTCGCGGTGGCGGTGCTGCTGTTCGGGCTGCTCGTGGCCGCGAAGGCGCCGCTGCCGCTGCTGGTCTACTCCGGGGTGCTGCTGCTGATCACCGTCGGCGGCTCGGGGTTCTTCGAGTCCAAGCCGCGGTTCCTGCTGCCCGCGTTCCCGCTGCTGCTGCCGCTGGCCTGCGCGCTCGTGCGCACGGCGAGAGCCCGGCCGGGGTCCGCCGCCCTGGTGGTCGGCGCCCTGGCCGGGCTCTCGGTGACGTACGGGGCGTACCTGGTGGTGGTCGCCCGCATGCCGTTGTAGGGCCCGCCCGCGCGGGCCCTGGGGCTCAGGCCCCGGCGGCTCAGGCCTCGGCGTCGCCGGGCTTGTCGTCGCCCTGCGCGGAGTCGACGTCCTTCTCCAGGCCGAGCTGCTCGACCAGCCACTGGTCGAACTCGATGGCGGCGCGCACCCAGCTCACCGTCGACGAGACGAAGTGCTCCAGGGAGACGCCCGTGCCGATCAGCATCTGCGCCTCGCCGATGAGGCGGACGGTGCCGTCGTCGTGGGTGTGCGTGTAGACCTTCGGCCACAGGGTGCGGCGGTTCCAGTCGTCCACGGCCTCCAGGAGCTGGGGCTTGGCGTCGATGCCGTGCGGCCGGTCGTAGAACGTCCGCACCGAGAAGACCTGCTGGTCCCCCTCGCCGCGGAACATGAAGTAGGTGCGGAACTCCTCCCACGGCGCCGCGAGGTCCCCCTCGTCGTCGACGACGAACTTGAGCTCCATCTGTTCCAGGAGCTGCTTCACCAGGTCCTGGTCGGGGACGACGGGGCCCGCCGGTCCTTCACTGGGCTGCGGCTCAGGCTGGCCCCCGAAATTCGGAATCGAGGACGGGTCGATGCTCACCGTGTATTTCCCTTCGTACGGATTGAGCCATCCTCCCCCATCCGGGGCGGGGGGCCGCAACCCCCGCCCCCGGATGTGACCGGTTACGGCGCCCCGACGCGCCCCCTACAGGGACTTTCCGGAGGATTCCGCGTCCCCGGACCCGCTCGCGGACCCCGCCCCGGCCCCCGTACCGGGCTCCGTACCGGACCCCGTACCGGACCCGCTCGCGGGCCCCACGATCAGGTCGTCCCCGAAGACGTCCACGCGGACCGTGTCGCCGTCCTTGACCTCGCCCGCGAGGATCTCCTTGGCGAGGCGGTCGCCGACGGCCGTCTGGATCAGGCGGCGCAGCGGCCGGGCTCCGTACGCCGGGTCGTTGCCCTTGTACGCGAGCCAGGCCAGCGCCTCGGGCGTGACGTCGAGCGCGAGCCGCCGGTCGGCGAGGCGCCGGGCGAGGCGGTCGACCTGGAGCCGGGCGATCCGCGCCAGCTCGTCCTTGTGCAGGGCGGAGAACACCACCAGGTCGTCGAGCCGGTTCAGGAACTCCGGCTTGAAGGAGGCCCGGACGACCTCCAGGACCTGCTCCTTCTTCTCGTGCTCGCTGGTCAGCGGCTCCACCAGGAACTGGCTGCCCAGGTTGGAGGTCAGGATGAGGATGGTGTTGCGGAAGTCCACGGTCCGGCCCTGGCCGTCGGTGAGGCGGCCGTCGTCGAGGACCTGGAGCAGGATGTCGAAGACCTCCGGGTGCGCCTTCTCGACCTCGTCGAGCAGCACGACGGAGTACGGGCGCCTGCGCACCGCCTCGGTGAGCTGGCCGCCCTCCTCGTAGCCGACGTACCCGGGCGGGGCGCCGACGAGGCGGGCGACGCTGTGCTTCTCGCTGTACTCGCTCATGTCGATGCGGACCATGGCCCGCTCGTCGTCGAAGAGGAAGTCGGCGAGCGCCTTGGCCAGCTCGGTCTTGCCGACGCCGGTGGGGCCGAGGAAGAGGAACGAGCCGGTGGGCCGGTCCGGGTCGGCGATCCCGGCGCGGGTGCGGCGCACGGCGTCGGACACGGCGCGCACGGCCTCGCTCTGCCCGATGAGCCGCTTGCCCAGCTCGTCCTCCATGCGCAGCAGTTTCTGCGTCTCGCCTTCGAGGAGGCGCCCGGCGGGGATGCCGGTCCAGGCGGCGACGACGTCGGCGATGTCGTCGGGGCCGACCTCCTCCTTGACCATGGTGTCGACCTTGGCGCCGGACTTGGCGGCCTCCTGCTCGGCCTCGGACGCGGCCTCCAGGTCCCGCTCGACGGCGGGGATCTCCCCGTACAGCAGCTTGGAGGCGGTGTCGAAGTCGCCGTCGCGCTGGGCGCGCTCGGCCTGGCCGCGCAGGTCGTCGAGCTTCTCCTTCAGCTCACCGACGCGGTTGAGGGACTGCTTCTCCTTCTCCCAGCGGGCGGTGAGGCCGCGCAGCTCCTCCTCCTTGTCGGCGAGGTCGCGGCGCAGCTTCTCCAGGCGCTCCTTGGAGGCCTGGTCGGTCTCCTTGCTGAGCGCCAGCTCCTCCATGCGCAGCCGGTCCACGGCGCGCTGCAGCTCGTCGATCTCCACGGGCGAGGAGTCGATCTCCATGCGCAGCCGGGACGCCGACTCGTCGACGAGGTCGATGGCCTTGTCCGGCAGGAACCGGGAGGTGATGTACCGGTCGGAGAGCGTGGCGGCGGCGACCAGGGCGCTGTCCGCGATCTGCACCTTGTGGTGGGCCTCGTAGCGCCCCTTGAGTCCGCGCAGGATGGCGATGGAGTCCTCGACGGACGGCTCGGCGACCAGGACCTGCTGGAAGCGGCGCTCGAGCGCCGGGTCCTTCTCGATCCGCTCGCGGTACTCGTCGAGGGTGGTGGCGCCGACCATGCGCAGCTCGCCGCGCGCCAGCATGGGCTTGAGCATGTTGCCCGCGTCCATGGCGGAGTCGCCCCCGGCACCGGCGCCGACGACGGTGTGCAGCTCGTCGATGAAGGTGATGATCTGCCCGTCGGAGTCCTTGATCTCCGCGAGGACCGTCTTGAGGCGCTCCTCGAACTCGCCCCGGTACTTGGCGCCCGCGACCATCGCGCCCAGGTCGAGCGAGACCAGCCGCTTGTCCTTCAGGGACTCCGGGACGTCGCCCTTCACGATGCGCTGCGCGAGCCCTTCGACGACGGCGGTCTTGCCGACGCCGGGCTCGCCGATCAGCACGGGGTTGTTCTTCGTACGGCGGGAGAGCACCTGCACGACCCGGCGGATCTCCTGGTCGCGGCCGATGACGGGGTCGAGCTTGCCCTCGCGGGCGGCGGCGGTGAAGTCGGTGCCGAACTTCTCCAGGGCCTTGTACTGCCCCTCGGGGTCCGGGGTGGTGACGCGGCGGCCGCCGCGGGTCTTCTCGAAGGCGGTGAGGAGCTTCTCGGCGGTGGCGCCCTGCTCGGTGAGCACGTCGGCGGTGGCGCCGCCCTTCGCGGCGAGCGCGATCAGCAGGTGCTCCGTCGACAGGTACTCGTCGCCGAGGTCCTTGGCGCGGCGGTCGGCGTCGGCGATCACGGCGAGCAGGTCGCGGTTGGGCTGCGGCGGGGCGACCGTCGAGCCGGTGACGCTGGGCAGCGAGCCGAGCACGCGCTCGGCGGCCGCGCGCACGGCGGCCTGGTCGGCGTCGACCGCCGCCAGCAGGTCCGTGATGTTCTCGTTGTCCTGCCCCTCCAGGAGCGCGAGGAGCAGATGGGCGGGGGTCAGGTCCGGGTGGCCTGCGGACACGGCCCGGCTCGTGGCCGCGTTGATCGCGTCCCGGCTCCTGTTCGTCAGCTCGGCGTCCACGTGGGGTTACTCCTCCTTGCGTCCTGGCGTACGTGCGTCCTGGCGTCCTTGCGCGGGTACGACGCGTCCTTGCGCGGGTAAGACGTTCTCACTCTGACTCAGTCAACGTACACAAAGTTGAGTCTATTCCACTCAAGGACGTGGGGCCAGGCGCCCAGGGGGCCGTGGGCTAGGTTTCTGGGCCATGGCCCTGGACCCGCGCTCCCCCTCTCCCGCGTACCTCAGCTTCTGGCGGGAACGCCACCTGTGCACGCTGACGACGCTCCGCCCCGACGGCACTCCGCACGTGGTGCCCGTCGGCGTGACGTACGACCCCGAGGCGGGCCTCGCCCGGGTCCTCGCCGACAAGGGCAGCCGCAAGGTCGCCCACGTCCTCGCGGCCGCGCTCGCCGACGGCGGCGACGGCGCCCGCGCGGCGGTCTGCCAGGTCGACGGCCGCCGCTGGGCCACGCTGGAGGGGCGCGCCACGGTGACCTCCGACCCGGCGCGGGTCGCGGAGGGGGAGCGGCGCTACGAGGAGCGGTACGGGCGCCCGCCGCGGGTGAACCCGAACCGGGTGGTCATCGAGATCGCCCTGACCCGGGCGATGGGCAAGGCCTGACCTGCGCGCCTGGCGCACACACCACAGCGGCGCCACCGTGTTCAGGTCCACGGTGGCGCCGCTGCTGGGGGAAGCACCTGCGCGATTTACAACGACGGGGGAATCGCGTCAGGCGCTGCGGGGGGTGGCTGTGAGGGGATCTGTGGCTGCTGAGGCCGCTGACACGGCCGACGTCCGCTGACCGGCATCCCGCTTCCGCTTCCCGATCAGCTGGTGGTCACGCTGGTCGAGGTTGACGAAGACCATGCCGTAGCGAACAGCGCACCGCACCGGCTGGGGCGCGCCGCGGGGGCGGCGCAGGCACCGGTAGGCGCGGATGTCCTCGTCATCGTCGCGCACGATGATGACGGGCTCTCCGACGAGGGTGACCATCAACGAGTCGCCGGGGTGGGGGATCGCGGTGACGAGGTCGATGAAGTGCCAGCCGGAACGGTAGGCGGTGGCCATCTCACGCCGGAAGGTACGGTCGTCGGGCGGGGTGGTCATGCCTGTACTACCCCCTTCGGAGTCACGGCCCATACGAGGTCAACCTGCGTGGAAGCACCGGGGGACGAGGTCTGACCCTTCCAGACGAGGTCGTCCTGTCCGGACGGGCCAGGAGGCGCCACGGCCCACACGAGGTCACCCGCACCACTCGCGACGGCCGACGGGGTCATCCATACGAGGTCGTCCTGCCCCGCCGTACCAACTGGCGTGGTGTCCCGTATGAGGTCGGACGCCGAAGCGTTGCTCATTGACGAGTGCGTGGCACCCTGGCTGACATCGATGGCTCCCAAGGCACTAATGGCCAGCCCGGCCGAGAAGGCACCGATGAGTACCGAGCGAAGCATTCCCTTGCGCATAGCGGGCTTCGTCCTCACTTCCATAGCGACTCTCCCCCGGCCTTCAACGACGATGGCTCATTCGGCCATGCCAGCACCACAGGAGCGATGCATCATGTTCCTGCACGTTCAGGACCCTGGGGGGTGGAGCTATGACGTCAAAGGGCTCAATTCGGGCACATCCGCACTCCGTTGCCGAGCTATGCGAGGAGGGCAAGCGGCTCTACGCCGACGCACTGCGCTCGGGACGGGTAGCGCGGGCCGAAGCGGCCGCCGCTCCCTGCCTGGTCGAGTTCGCGCTGCTGCACCCCGACCCCGACGACCCCGAGTGGCTCCGCCCCGTTCCGCCCACCACGGCACTCGCCCAGCGGCTCCGTCCGATCGAGCGCGAGATCCAGGACCGCAGGTCCGTGGCCATCGAACTGACCGAAGTCTTTGAGCCATTCCTCGCCATCAGCGCTCAGGACCGTTCCACCGTCCACTCGATCACCGTCCTGGAGGGCTCCGAGCGCATCAACGCCTCCATCAAGGTCGCCATAGCCGAGTGCCAGTCCGAGATCCTGACGGTCCAGCCCGGCGGCGGGCGCAGCGAGGAGATCCTGCGGGAGGCGGTGCGGCGGAGCCAGACCGTCATCGAGCGCGGCATCCGGATGCGCACCCTCTACCAGCACACCGCGCGGCACAGCCAAGGGACCATCGCCTACGCCGAGTACATGCGGCAGGGCAAGGTGGAAGTGCGGACGCTGGAGGAGCTGATAGAGAAGCTGATGGTCTTCGACCGGGCCGTCGCCTTCATCCCGGCGCAGGAGGACGCCCAGGTCGCCCTCGAACTCCGCCACCCCGGGCTCGTCTCCTATCTGGCGAACGTGTTCGAGCAGCTCTGGCAGCGCGCGTCCCCGCTCCTGGAGGAGGCCCCGTACGGCCCGCCGACAAACGGAATCACGGGGGTGCAGAGGTCCATTGCAAGACTTCTTGTGGAAGGCCACGTAGACGAGGCCATCGCACGTCGTCTAGGCATGAACGTGCGCACGTGCCGTGCGCACATCGCCAAGATCGCCGCGGCCCTCGGCAGCGGCAGCCGTGCCCAACTCGGCTACCTCATCGCGCAATCCGGAATCCTTGAGCAGGACAAACCACAATGACCACCGAGCCTCACCCTCACCCGCACGGCCCCGACGAACTGTGTGAGACGGGTTCGACCCTGTACGCCCGCGCGCTGCGCGAAGGGCGCGTGCGGCACCAGGACGCCGACACCGCCCCCTGCCTGATCGACTTCGGACTGCTGCACCCGGACCTGGAGGACATCGGCTGGCTGCTCCCCACCGCCCCGGCCGTCGCCCTCACGCACCTGCTCCGCCGCATCGAGGACGACGTCGCCCGCCAGCGCCGCCGCGAGGAGGAGCTGACCGCCCTGTTCGAGAACCTGATGACGGCCCACACCGGCCGCGCCCCCAGCACCGCGGGCCCCGAACTCGTCGCCCTCGAAGGCTTCGAGCGCATCAACACCGCCATCGACGACGCCATGCGCGAAGCCACCGAGCAGGTCCTGACCGTGCAGCCCGGCGGCGCCCGCTCCCCCGAGATCCTCGCCGACGCCCTCCCCCGCGAGCAGGCCATGCTCTCCCGCGGCTGCCGCATGCGCACGCTCTACCAGCACACCACCCGCCACTCCCTGCCCGCGCTCGCCCACTACGAACAGCTCGACGGCGACGTCGAGGTCCGCACCCTCAACGAGGTCACCGAGCGCATGGTCGTCATCGACCACTCCGTGGCGTTCATCCCGGCGAGCCGCGACCGCACGGTCGCCCTGGAGATACGCCAGCCCGCCATCGTCGGCTTCCTCATCACCACCTTCGAGCGCCTGTGGCACCTGGCCGCGCCGATGTACCCGCACCCCGCGCAACTCCCCTCCGAGAACGGCGTCACCACCCGCCAGCGCGCCATCGCGGAACTCCTCATCGAGGGCCTCACCGACAACGAGATCGCCGCCCGCCTCGGCATGAACGTCCGCACCGCCCGCGAACACATCGCCAAACTCGCCGCCATCCTCGGCAGCGGCAGCCGCGCCCAACTCGGCTACCTCATCGGCCAGTCCGGCATCGTCGACCAGCGACGCTAGGGCGAACCGGCCGCGCCCACCCACCGCGCGACGCGAACGCGCGCGCCACCACGCTGCCGGAAACGAGTGCCCGCCAGCGTTTGCTTTCGTAGAATTCCCCGCATCACAGCGATGAGGCTCTGCCGATCACGGGGAGGGGCATGAGCGCATCTCACGCACCACACGGGGACGGGGAACTGTGCGAGCCGTGCAGGGCTCTGTACGTGCGCGCCGTGCACGACGGGGGAATCGACCGGGGGACGCGGAACGGGCTGACTGTCTTTGGAACTTGGGGCTTCTGTACGACGATGCCACCGACCCCGGCATCCTGCGCGCCATGACACCCACCGTCGCACTCCCCCACCTGCTCAGTGCCACGGCGGACGACATCACCCAACACCGCCGACGAGGAAAACGGCTGGCCATAGCCTTCGATGCCCTCATGAGGGATGAACTCATCGGGCCACCGCCTTCCGGCGCAATGGGCTACACGGTGCTCCGGGGCCTGGAGGAGATCAACGACGCCATCATGCGCGCCATGGACGCGGCCCATAACGAAGCACTGTTCCTCCACCCAGGACGCCGCATCGTGGACGTGACCAACGTGGACCCCACCTCCGCCGTGGCCCATACGGAAGCCTTCCTCGCGCGCGGCGGCCGAACCCGCACCCTTTACCAGCACACCAGCCGCTACTCCTCCTGGGTGCATGCCTACTACGAGCAATTGCGCGGGCCCGCCGAAGTCCGCACGCTGGACGAACTTCCCCAACGACTTTTCGTATTCGACGATTCCACGGCGTTTATACCGGGACCAGGCCAGCACACCGCGCTCCAGATCCATCAGGCCGCGCTGATCCGTCACTTCATCACCGTGTTCGACCTCCTGTGGCGCTTGGCGACCCCCCTATTCCCCACGCCGACCCCCCAACCAACCGTGAACGGCATCACCGCACGCCAGCGGTCCATCGCAAGCCTGCTGATCGAGGGCCTCACGGACGCCCAGATCGCCTCCCGACTCAGCATGAACGTCCGCACCGTCCGCGTACACATCGCCAAACTCTCCGACATCCTGCACAGCAAAAGCCGGGCCGAACTCGGCTATCTCATCGGCAAGTCCGAACTGCTCAATCGCTGAGCACGGACGGCCGCCAAAAATCGGACCCGGATCGTCCGGTCCGCTGCGAGGTCGAAAGCGAAACGGCTGGTTCTATCGGTCCACCCATAACGGCACTCCGCGCACCACTTCGTAGACTCCCAGCACGTCGAAGAAGCCAGCCCCGCGTGAAAGGATCACGATGAGCACGGCGCACGAACCTCATCATCCGGGTGAGCTGTGCACGGCAGCCAAGTCTGCGTATATCCGTGCCCTCAGCGAGGGCAGGGTGCACCGTGCGGACGCCACACCGGCCCCCTGCGCCATCACCTCGGGGCTGCTGTACGCCGACCCCGACGACACGGAGTGGCTGCGCCCCACCGCGCCCTCCGTGGCGCTGCCCCGGCTGCTCGCGGCCGTCGACAGGACGGTCGCGCGGTACCGCCGCCGCGAGAACCACCTGGTGTCCCGGTTCGAACCGTTCACGCGCCTGGACCGCGGCTTCGCCGCCTCCGGCTGCCACGGGATCACCGTCCTGAAGGGGTTCCCGCGCACCCGCACCGCCGTCGAGGAAGCCTGCGCCCACGTCACCGGAGACGTACGCGTCATGCACCCCGGCACCACCGCGACCGCCGCCGACCCGGCCGTGTCCCTCGCCTTCGGGCAGCGCCCGGTGAAGCAGAACGCCCGGCTGCGCGTGCTCTGCCGACGCCCGTCGCCGCACGGCCAGCGCCGCTCCCCGGACGACTGGGCCGCGCTGGGCGAGGACGTCGAGGTCCGCGCCCTCGACAACGTCGCCCGCCCCCTGGTGATCGTCGGCCGGGACGTGGCGTTCATGGCGGCCCAGGGACACGACCACATCTCGCTCGAAATACGCAACGGCCCCCTGGTCACCTATCTGACCACCACGTTCCAGCTCATGTGGCGGCTGGCCGCTCACCAGTACCCCGAGCGCGTGACCCGTCCCTTCAGCCAGGGCGTCCCCGCCCGGCAGCGCCACATCGCAGCCCTGCTCGTGGAGGGCCTCAACGACTCCGCGATCGCCTCCCGGCTGCAGATGAACGTACGGACCGCGCGCGTCCACATCGCGAAGCTCTCCACGGCCCTCGGCAGCCGCAGCCGCGCCGAACTCGGCTACCTCATCGGCCGCTCAGGAATTCTGGAGAAGACCGACTGACCACCACGGCGAGGAGGTTCGCCGCAGCAATGGTGAACGAACACGTCACGCACGGCCCGGACGAACTGTGCGACGCGGCCCTGGCCCTGTACGCCGAAGCGCTGTCCACGGGCGGCATCTCCGTGTCCGACAGCGAGAAGGCCCCCTGCCTCGTGGACTTCGGCCTGCTCCACCCCGACCTCGACGACCTGCGGTGGCTGCTTCCCACCGCCCCGTCCGTGGCCCTGCCGCACCTGCTCCGGAACATCGAGCAGGCCATCCGCGAGGAGCGGCGTCGCGAGGCGGCGCTCCAGGAGGAGTTCGCCCGGCTGACCGCGCTCACCCCGCGCACGCCCACGCCCGCGGCCCGCGCGTCCGCCACCGTCACCGTCCTGCGCGGCCTGCCCACCATCAACGCGGCCCTGGACCAGGCGGTGGCCCAGTCGAGCCAGGAGGCCCTCGCCATCCAGCCCGGCGGGAAGCGTACGTCGGACCTGAACAGGGCGCTGCCCCGCGCCCACGAACTGCTCGCCCGCGGCGGACGCATGCGCACCCTCTACCAGCACACGACCCGGCACGATCCCGCCGTGTTCGTCCACTACGAGCAGTTGGAGGGGGACGTCGAGATCCGCACGCTGGACGAGGTCCCGGAGCGCCTCATGGTGTTCGACCGGTCCGTCGCCTTCGTCGCGGCCAACGAGCGGCGCGACCTCGCCCTGGAGATACGGCAGCCCGCCATCGTCGACCACCTGGTCGCCGTCTTCAAGCTGCTGTGGCACCTGGCCCTGCCGATGTGGCCGCGCGCCGCGCCGCAGCCCTCGCACGGCGGCATCTCCCCCGTCAGCACGCCATCGCCGAACTCCTCGTCGAGGGCCACACCGACATGGAGATAGCCAACCGGCTCGGCATGAACGTCCGCACGGCCCGGGTGCACATCGCCAAGCTCGCCGCCGTCCTCGGCAGCGGCAGTCGCACGCAACTCGGCTATCTCATCGGCCAGTCCGGCATACTCGACCGCCGTCCTCAGTGACAGGGCACCGCTCACGGCTCCTGGACCACCATCGGTGAGCGGTGGCCGACCGACGCACGGGGAGGAACCGCACATGCCCAGGGAGCATCCGCCCGGGGAGCACGCGGCAGGGGAGAGCCCCGCCGGGGAGAGCGCGGCCGGGGAGAGTCCGGCAGAGGGGCACGCGTCCGCGGGGTGCGCCAGCGGGGAGAGCCCGGCCGGGGCGCACCCCCCGCACGGTGTGGACCGGCTCTGCGCCGCCGGTTCCGCCGTGTACGGCAGGGCCCTGCGGGCGTCGCGGATCCGGCGGGAGGAGGCCGCGCAGGCGCCGTGTCTGGTGGACTTCGGGCTGCTGCACCCGGACGTGGAGGACCTGGACTGGCTGCTGCCGACCCCGCCGTCCACGGCGCTGCCGCGGCTGCTGCGCGGTATCGAGGACGAGGTGGCACGTCAACGGGCGTACGAGGAACGGTTGTTCCGGGCCTTCGAGCCGCTGCTGACGCTCGCGGCACCGGACGCCGCGGGCGCCGCCGCCGAGCCCCCGCCGCTGACCGTGCTCGACGGCCCCGCCCGCATCGACACCGCCCTGCGGCAGGCCATGGCGGACGCCGCGCGGGAGGCGCTGGCCATCCGGCGGCAGGGGCCCTGGGCCGAGGAGCCGCTGTGCCGCGCGCGACCCCTGGAGCAGGACCTGCTGTCCCGGGGCGGGCACGTGCGCACCCTGCACCAGCACTCCTCCCGGCACACCCAGTCCGCGCTGGCGTACTTCGAGGGCCTCGACGGGGACATCCAGGCGCGCACGCTCGGCGAGGTCACCGGGCACATGCTCGTGCTCGACCGGACGGTCGCCTTCATTCCCGCCAACGACGAGCACACGGTGGCCCTGGAAATCCGGCATCCGGCCATCGTCGACTATCTCTCGGTCACCTTCGACCGGCTGTGGCGGCTCGCCACGCCGCTGTTTCCGAACGTGCCCCAACTTCCCGCGGAGAACGGCGTCACCACACGCCAGCGGACCATCGCCCGCCTTCTCGCGGAAGGCCTCACGGACGCCGAGATAGCCAAGCGGCTCGACATGAATCTGCGCACCACACGGCTGCACATCTCGAAACTCGCCTCGGCCCTCGGCAGCAACAGCCGCGCCCAACTCGGCTATCTGATCGGCCGGTCGGGGCTCGGCACCAACTGATCCGCCAAAGGCCCACGGGAACGTTCCCGTCAGCAAAGCAGCGAAAGGAGTGGGGGGTAGGGGGTAAGGGGCAAGAGGCGAGGGCTAGTGGTAGACGGCGCGCTGCTGCGGCAGGCCCAGCGCCCTGAGCGCCGCCCGGACCACGCGTTCGCCGTCGAGGCCGTCGGCGCCCAGGTCCAGGAGCGCCGACTGCTCCCAGCGGACCGAGGACGGGCGGCCCATCGTCACCCGCCAGGACACCGCGCGCTCGCAGTGCTCCCGCCACACGACCCGCTCCCCCTGCTCGTCCCGCTCGCCCCCCTCGTCCCGTTCCCCCGGCCCGCCCCGTTCGCCCCGCCCACCGCTGAAGGCGATGTTCAGGACCCGCACCACGGACACCTTCGCGACGACCTGGAGCGGCAGCCCGCCCACCAGCAGCTGGCGGTCCACGACCCACGTGACGGGATAGCCGCGGCCGTTGAGGTCACCGGCGATGCAGTGCACCACGGACGCCAGGCAGGAGGGCGCGAGGACGCCCTCCCCGGGCGGCTGGCCTGCGGCCGTCGGGCTCTTCTTCATCTCGGTCTCGCTGCTCTCGGCTCAGCGTTCACGGTGGGTGCCGGGGGGCGCGGCGTCCTCGGCCCCGGGCAGGGGGTCGAAGAGCAGCACGACATGGCGCGCCCCGCGGGAGCTCGCCGGTTCCGAGACGACCATCGTGATGAGGCCGGGACCCTTCTTCGGGTGGTGGATCGGCCGGACGTCGCCGTCGGGGTGGATGTAGACCTCGGTGCCGCGCTCGTAGATGGGGCCCGCGTACTTGTCGCGGGTGACGTCCCGGTGCAGCTGGGCGAGGGAACGGTTCTCCGGGTTCTGGATGTGCGCGAGCCTGATCTGGTTGAGCAGACCGGGCGCCCAGCGGGTCTCCCAGTCGGTGAGGATGTGGTCGCGGGCCTCGTCGGCGAGGGCCATCCACCGCATCGTGTTCTCCGGCACGCCGTTCTCGAAGATGTCCGCGAACGGCTGGTTGTACGCCACCAGGTCCCACTGGACGTTGTTGACGTACGCGATCTCCCGCTGCCCCTGCACGGCGCGCCGCCAGGCGTCGGCCGCCGCCATCGTGACGCCGCCGCTGGGGTCCAGCGGGTGCGGCGGCCGCTGGCCGAGACAGAAGAGGTAGACCTGGGTGAACTCGTCCTCGGTCATGCGCAGGATGCGCCCGACCTGGCGGAGGTAGTCGTCCCGCGGGAGCATCTTGCCGCTCTCGAAGCGGTGGTACGTGCCCACGGCGCGGTTCATCAGGATGTCCATGTCGGACTGGGCGAGGCCCGAGACGCGGGGCCCCGGCCGCCCCTGGGGCTGCGGGGTGAGGCCCACGTCCTCCGGCGCGACCCGGGCCCGGAGCTCCCTGAGGGTCCGGCGAAGCCCCTCCTCGTCCACGGTCCGTTCCCCTTCCCCTCGTGCCGCTGATCCCCCTCGTTCCCCTCGCGTGTGATCGCGGCGAGCCACGAGCGCGGTGTCTGCACCATAGACCCAGACGACCCGGCGACCAACAGACCGTCACCGCGGCGGCCCCGGGACCGCCACGTATCAGCCCCCGCCGCGCCCCCCGCACCGCCCCCGCGGCGCGCCCCGCGTCAGCCCCAGCGCACCACGGAGGCCGCCCCGCACGCCCCGGGCCCGACCCCGAGCAGCAGCCCCCGCGCACCCGCGGGCGGCGGATCGTCGTACGTACGGGCGAGCACCCGCAGCACCGCCGAGCCGCCCGTGTCGCCGCCGTCGGCGAAGGCGGCGCGGGCGTGCCGCAGCGCGGACTCGGGGCACAGGCCGGAGGCGGCGACGGCGTCCAGGTAGTGCGGGCCGCCGGGGTGGACGAGGGTGAAGTCGGGGCGCCAGGCCCCGGACCGCCAGGGCAGCTGGTCGACGACGTGGGTGACGGCGCGGGCGGCGCCGGTGGGCGACTCGAAGTGCAGGCCCTCGTCGTGGGCCCGCAGCTGCTGGTCGATGGCGGTGCCGGGCCGGACGTAGTTCCAGCCGTCCTCGATGTGCAGGGCGGGCCCGCCGAGCGGTTCGGCGCTGACGACGGCCGCGGCGGCCCCGTCGCCGAGGAGCAGGCGGTGCAGCAGCGAGTCGAAGTGGCCGGTTCCCGACGCATGGGCGGCGGCCCCGAGGACGTCGGCGCCGACGACGAGGAGCGGGCGGCGCGGCCGTACGAGGACGGCGGCGAGGCCGAGCGCGTGCGCGCCGCCGGTCGCGGCGAGCGACATCCGCACCGCACCGGCCGGGACGCCGAGCGCGGCGACGAGGTGGGTGTCGTAGCCGGGGACGGGCACGCCCCGGCCCTGGAAGGTGATGATCCCGCCGAGGCCACGGGCGGGCACCCCGGCCTCGGTCAGGGCGGCGGCCGCGGCCCGCTCGGCGAGGTCGGCGCCCTGGGCGAAGACGGCCCGGACGCGGTCGGCGTAGGTCGCGCGGCGCTCGAACGGGGGCAGCACGGGCGGCTCGGGGGCGGGCGGCTCAAAGGCGGGCGGCTCGAACGCGGGCGGTGGGGACGCCCGCGGGGTAAGGGCACGTCGGCGTACGGGTGTCCGACGTACCGCCGCCGCTGGCCCGCCATGCCGCGCGCGGCCTCCCGCAGCGCGCGCAGGCGCGGGTGGCGCGGCCAGGCGCGCGCGAGGTGTTCGGCGAGCAGCTCCACGGTGACCTCGTGCCGGGCGTCGGCCGTGCCCGGGCGGCTGACGTACGCCATCGGGCTAGCCGCCGGTGGCGGCGTGCCGCCGGTCGTAGGCCCAGCGCGCGGCGTGGCTCGCGAGGGCCGCCATGTCGGGGGCGGCGCCGGTCGCGGCGAGGTGGTGGTACTCGACGAACGTCACCATGACGACCCGTTCCGGCGCCCCGAGGTGCGGGTGGAAGCCGTCCGCGAGGATGGCATCGGCGGCCTCGTAGGGGCCCTGGCCGCGCGCGTGCCGCTCGTGGATCAGGCCCTCCAGCTCCCGCAGGTAGGCGATGTGGGCGCGCAGCCCTTCGGGGCCGATGACGCCGCCGTGCCCGGGGACGATCCGGTCGGCGTCCAGGGCGAGCACGTCCTCGCAGGCCCGCGCCACCTCGGCGAGCGGGCCCTCCCAGTGCACGGGGTGGTCCTCGGGGAAGACGATGTCACCCGCCATCACCACGCCCTGCCCGGGCAGGTGCGCGACCAGGTCACCGGCGGTGTGCGCGGGCCCCACCTCGATCAGCCGCAGCTCGACGCCGCCGACCTTCAGGTCGTACGAGCCGCTGAAGGTGAGCGTGGGCGGCACGACCCGGGTGTCGGCGTACTCGTAGGAGCCGAAGCGCTCGCGCGCGTACCAGCCGATGGGGTCGTCGGGGTCGCTGACGTGCACCAGGTGGTGCATCTGCTGCGGGGTGATCTCGTGGCAGTGGCGCTCCAGGCTGGCCTGCGTGGAGACGATCTCGGCGCCGGGGAAGAAGGAGTTGCCGTAGCAGTGGTCGCCGTTGGCGTGGGTGTTGACCACCGTGGTCACCTCGGTGCCCGGGGGCAGCACGCGGTCGGCCGCCGCGATCAGGGCGCGGGTCATGCGCGGGTCGTAGGGCGTGTCGACGAGCGCGGCCTCGCCGCCCGAGGCGACGAGCAGGCAGTTGGCGAGGCCCCAGGCCCCGGCGGCGCCGCTCGGCGCCCACAGGTACAGGCCGTCGGGGGACAGGACGGTGAGGTCCGCGGGAAGCTCCATAGCGGTATCTTCCGTGGCGGTCACGGGGTGTTGGCCTGTGGTGAACGCCACAGGGGTGGGCGCGGGGCGGGGCGGCGTCGCCCGCCGTGGCGCGGGCGGCCTCCGGTGGGGCGCCCAAGGCCACTGGTACGGCGGGCAGTTGACGGTGCGTCGCGTCCGACGTGCGGCTGCCCCGCGCGTCGGCCCCGTACGGCCCGGCGGCGAATAGTAGCGATATTTTCCCACCCGATCCGGGGAGCCGCGGCGGCCACAATGGAACGCTGGGCGACGCCCGGCACGTCGACGGGGCCGTACGGCGAACGGCGCCCGCGGGGCGGGCGGTCGGCGGTCGGCCGGGCAGCCCGTCGTATGCCCAGCCGCGCGGGCTCGGCCGGGCAGGGCAGCAGGTGCGGGACGGAGCGGCACGGGAGTCTGGGGCTCCCGGCGGTCCGGGCCGCTTCGAGGGCGCGGGCCTGGAGGGCCCGGGCGAGGTGACTGGTGGTGGCGTGGAGCACGTGGCGCATGAGGCCGGAGACCTGTGTACCGCTGGTCAGGAGGTGTACGGGCAGGCCCTGCGGGCGGGGCGGATCCACCGCCAGGCCGCGGCCGCCGCGCCCTGTCTGACCGAGGCGGGCCTGCTGTGCGCGGACCCCGAGGGCGGCACCGGCGGCCCCTGGCTGCGGCCCACCGCCCCGGCGGTCGGCGCCGCCCGGCTCCTGGAGGACATCGAGCGGGGCATCGCCCTGCGGCGCAGCCGCGCGGCCCGGCTCGCCGACGCCTTCGAGCCGTTCCTGCACCTGGCGCCCGAGGACCGCCCCGACCTCGCGGCCTCGCAGATCACGGTGCTCCAGGGCGTGCCCCGCATCCGGCAGGCCGTGCGGCAGGCGCTGGCCGCCGCCTCCCGCGAGGTCCTCGCCATCCAGCCGCGCGACCCCGGCCAGCCCCGGCTGCTGCCGCACGACGAGCCCTGGCGCATGGCCGAGTTCGCCGCCCGCGGCGGCCACATCCGCACGCTCGCCCGGCCGCGGTCCGAGGGCGCCGCGCCGCCCGGCCCCGCCGCCTCGGGCAGCGGACTCCCCGTCGAGTACGAGGTCCGCACCCTCGACGACATCCCCGGCTGCCTGCTGGTCTTCGACCGCGACGTCGCGCTCCTGCCCGCCGAGTCGGGCGGCGAGGTCGCCTTCGAGGTCCGCTCCCCCGCCCTGGTCACCTACGCGGCGACCGCCTTCGACGTGCTGTGGCGCATGGCCGACCCGCTGTACCGGCCCGCGCCGCCGCGCCCCCCGGCGCAGGCGTTCACGCCCATCCAGCGGGAGATCGCGAAGCTGCTCACCGAGGGGTTCAGCGACGCGGAGGTCGCCGGGCGCCTGGAGCTGAACGTGCGCACCGTCCGTGTGCACATCGCAAAGCTCAACTCCACCCTGGGCGGTCAGAGCCGGGCCCAACTCGGGTTCCTCATCGGCCGGTCGGGAATCCTGGAGCAGAGCCCCTAGAGGAGGCCCGGCTCTCCGAGCGGGGCCGTGCGACCCGGACATCCCGCGCCACGGTGACTGAAACCGACCGGTTCCGCCCGAAGACCAGGGGAACTTGACCGGCGGCACATGATCAAACATCCGGAATTAACCGGCTTTGCCCCCGCCTCCGCCCCTTGCACCGCAACAAGATGACGGTAGCGGAGCGTGGGCGGCGCGTTGCATCGTGGTCGAGGCAGCGGGGAACGGATCGGTTCCCATCCGGTACTGGAGCCGGACCGGTTCCCGCGTCCATGTGGCTCTGTTGTGGTCTCCCCCCGCAGAGTCGCGCTTCCCAAGGTCGCCCCGGCCTGACCGCGCCCCGTGGTCGGGCCGGGGCGCTCAGGGTCAGGGGCCTCGGGCCCCCGGGGGACGTGGGGGTCCCGGAGGGGTTCGGGGCTCCGTCCTGCCGTCGTCACACACGGGCCGTGGCCGTCACGGCCGCGCACGGACCGCCGGGCACGGACCGCCGGGCGCCGCCGCGCGGGGGCGCCAGCCGTCACCACCGCGCACGGGCCCGGGCACCACCACCGCGCACGGGCCCGGGCACCACCATCACGCACGGGCCCCGGGGGCCGCCGCGTCCGGCTCTCAGGCGTCGGCCCCGTCGCCGATCCACCGCCGCAGCAGCCTCTCCCGCTCCTCGCGGCGCGGGCTGCCGCCCTCGTGGGCGCGGCCCCACTGCGCCATCGCCGACAGCGTGGTGTGCAGGGTGGCGGCGCCCTCGGTGAGCCGGGTCAGCAGCGCGCGGGACAGGTCGTACTCCCGCTGCGAGTAGCCGGTCGCCGCCGCCGTGTACGCCGTCAGTTCGTACTCCTCGTCGGCGGTCTGGACGCACACCGTCATCGACGGCGCCTCGTCGCCGCCGCCGAGGCCCACCGTCAGCGCCAGGTCCACCACCATGCCGACCTGCCGCTTCAGGGACTTCACGGGCACGTCCTCGACGGTCAGCGCCCGTATGTCGTCCCACAGCCACAGGCCCTGCTGCTGGTGCCCGAGCCCCGTGACGCCCTCGGTGGTCAGCCGCACCCCGGGCGCCAGACCGGAGGGCTTGGCACCCACGTACACATCGCCCTCGGCGATCCAGAACAGCCCCACCATGGCCATGGAGATCCAGCTTTCCCGCGACACGAGCCGACGTACACCGCCGTACACCGGCGTACACCCGGCAGACAGCCTGCCAACCAGCCTGCCAACTATAGGAGCGCCACGAGCCGCCTCCCGTTCCAGCGGGGGCGGCGGCCACGGACCCGGGCACACGACGGGGCCGGGCGGTGCGGCGCACGGACGTTCTCCGTGCGCCGCACCACCCGGCCCCCACGCGCCCTGCGCGCCCGCGCGCTACTGCTCCGGCGACCGCTTGGGCCGCCACACCACCAGCGCGCTGGTCTGCTGCACGTCCTGGTACGGGACGAGGTCGCGGCGGTACGAGGCGTGCACCGCCGCCTCACGTTGCTGCATCGCGGCGGCGGCTCCCTCCACGGCCGCGGACAGCTCCGCGACGCGGGCCTGGAGCGCCGCGACCTGGTTCTCCAGCTCGATGATGCGCTTGATCCCGGCGAGGTTGATGCCCTCCTCCTGGGAGAGCTGCTGGACCGTGCGGAGCAGTTCGATGTCCCGGGCGGAGTACCGGCGGCCCCGGCCCGCGGTGCGGTCCGGGGAGACCAGGCCCAGGCGGTCGTACTGCCTGAGGGTCTGCGGGTGGAGACCGGAGAGCTGGGCCGCCACCGAGATGACGTACACCGGGGTCTCGTCCGTCAGTTGATACGGGTTGCGTCGGCGGCCGTCCCGCTCCATGAGGTCACGCTCCCTTCGCGGCCTTGAACAGTTCTGCCCGCGGATCGGTGTCCGCAGTCGCCTTCCGGTACGCCTCCAGGGCTTCCTGCGCCGCGGGCGTGAGATTCTTCGGCACCGTGACCTCGACGGTGACCAGCAGGTCGCCGGGTGTGCCGTCCTTGCGGGCGGGGCCCTTGCCGCGGACCCGCATGGTGCGGCCGTTGGGCGTGCCCGGCGGCAGCTTGAGGGTCACGGGCGTCCCGCCGAGCGTGGGCACCCTGACCTCGCCGCCGAGCGCGGCCTCCGCGAACGTCACCGGGACCGTGACCGTGAGGTTCTCGCCCCTGCGGCCGAAGACCGGGTGCGCGTCCACGTGCACCACCACATACAGGTCACCGGCGGGGCCGCCGCGCTCGCCCGGGGCGCCCTTGCCACGCAGCCGGATGCGCTGGCCGTCGCTGACGCCCGCGGGGATGCGCACCTGCATCGTCCGCGACGACTTGGCGCGGCCGCTGCCGTGGCACACCTCGCAGGGCGTCTCCGCGATCAGGCCGCGGCCCTTGCAGTCCACGCACGGGTCGGTGAGGGAGAAGCCCCCGCCGCCGCCCCGCGAGACCTGGCCGGTGCCGACGCAGGTCGGGCACACGCGCGGCGTGCCGTTCTTGTCGCCGGTGCCCGAGCACGCCTTGCAGGGGGCCTGGGAGGACATGCGCAACGGGACCGTCGCGCCCTCCACCGCCTCCGTGAAGCTCAGCGTGACCTCGGACTCGACGTCCTGGCCGCGGCGCGGCTGCGTGCGCGTGCCCGCGCCCGCTCCGCCGCGGTTGAACAGGCCCCCGAAGACGTCACCCAGGCCGCCGCCGAAGCCGCCGCCGCCCGCTCCCCCGCCACCGGGGCCGCCGCCTCCGAAGAGGTCGCCCAGGTCGAAGTTGAACGTGCCGCCGCCCGCTCCGGGTCCGGCCCTGAAGCCGCCGTTGCCGAAGAGAGCGCGCGCTTCGTCGTACTCCTTGCGCTTCTTCGGGTCGCCGAGCACGTCGTTCGCCTCGGAGATCTCCTTGAAGCGCTCCTCGGCCTTCGCGTTGCCCTTGTTGGCGTCCGGGTGGTTCTCGCGGGCGAGCTTCCGGTACGCCTTCTTGATCTCGGCTTCGGTGGCGTCCTTGGGGACGCCGAGGACCTTGTAGTAGTCCTTCTCGATGAAGTCCTTGGTGCTCATCCCCGACGTCCCTCCTTCCTCGTTGTCCTCGTGGTCCTCGTGGTCCTCGTCACGCGGTCAGCGCCGACCCCGGCCGCGGCCTCGCGGCCGGAGTCGGGATCGGCGCCGCCGCCGGCGTCAGCCCTCGTCCGGGCCACCGCTCTCCTTGTCCTTGGCGTCCTTGACGTCCTTGGCGTCCTTGGCGTCGTCCTTCTCGGACGGAGCCTGCTCGCCCTCGGCCGACTCGGACTTCACCGTCTGCGCGCCGGGCTGCGGCTCGGCGACCGCGACGCGCGCGGGACGCACGACACGCTCCCCGATGCGATACCCCGGCTGGAGAATCGCGACGCACGTCGTCTCCGTGACGTCCGGAGCGTAACTGTGCATCAGGGCCTCGTGGATCGTCGGGTCGAAGGGCTCGCCCTCCTTGCCGAACTGCTGGAGGCCCATCTTGGCGACGACGGTCTCCAGGGACTCGGCCACCGACTTGAAGCCGCCGACCAGCTCCCCGTGGTCACGGGCACGGCCGATGTCGTCGAGGGTGGGAAGCAGCTCCGTGAGGAGGTTCGCCGAGGCGATCTCCTTCACCGTCACCTTGTCCCGCTCCACCCGGCGGCGGTAGTTCTGGTACTCGGCCTGGAGCCGCTGGAGGTCGGCCGTGCGCTCGCTGAGCGCCTTCTGTGCCTGGTCCAGCTGAGCCGTCAGGCCCGCTTCGCGCGTTGCGTCCCCGGCCGGGGCCGCCGCGCCCTCCTTCGCGGAGGACTCGGCGGCCTTCGGCGCCGCTTCGTCAGGGGTGGCGCCGGAGGGGACGTCAGGCTGCTCGGCGTCCCCGCCGAAGCCCTGGGTCTCCTCCGTCATCAGGCAGCGCCGCCCTTCGCGTCACCGGGCTTCTCGTCGTCGACGATCTCGGCGTCCACGACGTCGTCGGCACCGTCAGCGGCCTGGGACTGCCCGGCGCCCGGGGCGCCCTCGGCACCCTGCGGGGCGCCCTGCGCGTCGGCGTACATCGCCTGGCCGAGCTTCTGGGAGACGGCGGCGACCTTCTCCGTGGCCGTGCGGATCTCCGCCGGGTCGTCGCCCTTGAGCTTCTCCTTCAGCTCGGCGACGGCCGTCTCGACCTCGGTCTTGACGTCGCCGGGGACCTTGTCCTCGTTGTCCTTGAGGAACTTCTCCGTCTGGTAGACCAGCTGCTCGCCCTGGTTGCGGGACTCGGCGGCCTCGCGGCGCTTGTGGTCCTCGTCCGCGTACTTCTCGGCCTCCTCGCGCATGCGGTCGACCTCTTCCTTCGGGAGCGAGGAGCCGCCGGTGACGGTCATCTTCTGCTCCTTGCCCGTGCCGAGGTCCTTCGCGGTCACGTGCATGATGCCGTTGGCGTCGATGTCGAAGGAGACCTCGATCTGCGGGACGCCGCGGGGGGCCGGGGCAGGCCGGTCAGCTCGAACATGCCGAGCTTCTTGTTGTACGCCGCGATCTCGCGCTCGCCCTGGTAGACCTGGATCTGCACCGACGGCTGGTTGTCCTCGGCCGTGGTGAAGATCTCCGAGCGCTTCGTCGGGATCGTGGTGTTGCGCTCGATGAGCTTGGTCATGATGCCGCCCTTGGTCTCGATGCCGAGGGACAGTGGGGTGACGTCGAGCAGCAGGACGTCCTTGACCTCGCCCTTGAGGACACCGGCCTGGAGCGAGGCGCCGATGGCGACGACCTCGTCCGGGTTGACGCCCTTGTTGGCCTCCTTGCCGCCGGTCAGCTCCTTGACCAGCTCGGCGACGGCGGGCATGCGGGTCGAGCCGCCGACGAGGACGACGTGGTCGATCTCGGAGAGCTGGATGCCCGCGTCCTTGATGACGTTGTGGAACGGCGTCTTGCAGCGCTCCAGGAGGTCGGACGTGAGCTGCTGGAACTGGGCGCGCGTGAGCTTCTCGTCCAGGTGCAGCGGGCCCTCGGCGGAGGCCGTGATGTACGGCAGGTTGATCGTCGTCTCCGTGGAGGACGACAGCTCGATCTTCGCCTTCTCGGCGGCCTCACGGAGGCGCTGCAGCGCCATCTTGTCCTTGGACAGGTCCACGCCGTGGCCGTTGGCGAACTGCTTGACCAGGTAGTCGACGACGCGCTGGTCCCAGTCGTCGCCACCGAGGTGGTTGTCGCCGTTGGTGGCCTTCACCTCGACGACGCCGTCGCCGATCTCAAGCAGCGAGACGTCGAAGGTGCCGCCGCCGAGGTCGAAGACGAGAATGGTCTGGTCGTCCTTGTCGAGGCCGTAGGCCAGGGCGGCGGCCGTGGGCTCGTTGACGATGCGCAGGACGTTCAGGCCCGCGATCTCACCGGCCTCCTTGGTGGCCTGGCGCTCGGAGTCGTTGAAGTACGCGGGCACGGTGATGACCGCGTCCGTGACCTTCTCGCCCAGGTACGCCTCGGCGTCGCGCTTCAGCTTCTGGAGGATGAAGGCGGAGATCTGCTGCGGGTTGAAGTTCTTGTCGTCGATGTCGACCTTCCAGTCAGTGCCCATGTGGCGCTTGACCGACCGGATGGTCCTGTCGACGTTGGTGACCGCCTGGCGCTTGGCGACCTCGCCGACCAGCACCTCGCCGTTCTTCGCGAAGGCGACGACGGACGGCGTGGTCCTGGCGCCCTCTGCGTTGGTGATGACGGTGGGCTCACCGCCCTCCAGGACGCTGACGACGGAGTTAGTCGTGCCCAGGTCGATGCCGACCGCACGTGCCATTTCGATTCCTCCAGATGACTACTTGAGTGGAACTGACTCAAGGATGCCTCACGGGTTCCCCCGAGTCAACAGACCTGAGCCTGCCCGACTCAACTCTTATCCCCCGCTTACACGCAACCCCTCGCGGGACGCCCCAGACCCGCCCCTTCTCCGAAACCAGGGGCTGCCGCCCCTGGCACCCCGCCTTCATCGCCGCTCCGCGGCTCGCCCTCAAGCGCCGGGCGGGCTGAACACCTGCCGCATCCACGGAATCCGGCCCGGCCCGCAGCCCTCCAGCCCGTCCGGCGTTCGAGGACGAGGCCGAAGGCCGATCGACGGAGGTGCCAGGGGGCCGAGCCCCATGGTTTCGGGAAGGGGCGGGTCAGGGGCGCCCCCGCGAGGGCAGGGCGACGCAGATCACCGCCCCAGTGGCTACAGTGCGACTGCAGACGTGGGTAGTCTCAGACGGACTAGATAAGTTACCGCTTAGTAATGGCTGAGACCGCCCACCCGCAGGCCCGAGGAGCCCCGAAATGCAACTCGCCGCGATCATCGTGTCGCTGGTCCTCATCGCAGTCGGCGTCGCCCTGTTCGGCCGCGCCACCCTCCAGATCTTCCGCTTCGTGATGCTCGGCCAGCCGGTCCCCGCCGGTACGCGGACGAACGACCCGGTGCTGCGCACGCTCACGGTGGCCCGGGAGTTCCTCGGCCACACCCGGATGAACCGCTGGGGCATCGTCGGCGTCGCGCACTGGTTCGTCGCGGTGGGCTTCTTCTCGCTGCTCCTGACGATCGTGAACGCCGTCGGCCAGCTCTTCGAGGCCGACTGGCTGCTGCCGGTCATCGGCGACTGGGTGGTCTGGGAGCTGTGGGTCGAGATCCTCGGCATGCTCACCGTCGTCGGCATCGTGACCCTGATCGTCATCCGCCAGCTCAACCGCCCCGACCGGCCGGGCCGCAAGTCCCGCTTCGCGGGCTCCATCACCTGGCAGGCGTACTTCGTCGAGGCGGTCATCCTGATCGTCGGCGTCTCGATCATGACGCTGCGCGCCCTGGAGGGCGCCCTGCACGGCGTCGACCACTACGAGGCCGGGTACCTCTTCTCGTACCCCTTGGTCGCGGCCTTCGACGGCCTGGACGTCACCACGCTCCAGAACCTCACGTACTTCTTCGCCATGCTGAAGATCGCGACCTCCTTCATCTGGATGATCACGATCTCGCTCAACACCAACATGGGCGTGGCCTGGCACCGCTTCCTCGGCTTCCCGAACATCTGGTTCAAGCGGAACGCCGATGGCTCCACCGCGCTCGGCGCGCTGCTCCCGATGACCTCCGGCGGCAAGGAGATCGACTGGGAGGACCCGGACGAGGACACCGTCTTCGGCGTCAGCCAGGTCGAGCAGTTCTCCTGGAAGGGCATCCTCGACTTCTCCACCTGCACCGAGTGCGGCCGCTGCCAGTCGCAGTGCCCCGCGTGGAACACGGGCAAGCCGCTCTCCCCGAAGCTGCTCATCATGTCCCTCCGGGACCACGCGCACGCCAAGGCCCCGTACCTGCTCGCCGGTGGCGGCAAGTCCATGGAGGGCGAGGAGAAGGCCACCGAGGAGCAGCTGAAGGACGTCCCGGCGGCGGCCCTCGCGGAGGCCGAGCGCCCGCTGATCGGCACCCTCGAAGAGAACGGCGTCATCGACCCCGACGTTCTGTGGTCCTGCACCACCTGCGGCGCCTGCGTCGAGCAGTGCCCCGTGGACATCGAGCACATCGACCACATCGTCGACATGCGCCGCTACCAGGTGATGATCGAGTCCGCGTTCCCGTCCGAGGCGGGCACGATGCTCAAGAACCTGGAGAAGAAGGGCAACCCCTGGGGCCTGGCCAAGAAGCAGCGCCTGGAGTGGACGAAGGAAGTCGACTTCGAGGTGCCGGTCGTCGGCAAGGACATCGAGGACCTCACCGAGGTCGACTACCTGTACTGGGTCGGCTGCGCGGGCGCCCTGGAGGACCGGGCCAAGAAGACCACCAAGGCCTTCGCGGAGCTGCTGCACATGGCGGGCGTCAGCTTCGCCATCATGGGCGGCGACGAGAAGTGCACCGGTGACTCCGCCCGCCGCCTCGGCAACGAGCCGCTGTTCCAGCAGCTGGGCGCCGAGAACGTGGCCACGCTGAACATGGCCTTCGGCGAGGACGACGACGACCCGGAGACCAAGAAGCCCAAGTCCGCCAAGAAGATCGTCGCCACCTGCCCGCACTGCCTCAACACCCTCGGCAACGAGTACCCGCAGCTCGGCGGCGACTACGAGGTCATCCACCACACCCAGCTGCTCCAGCACCTCATCGACGAGGGCAAGCTGATCCCGGTCACGCCGGTCGAGGGCCTGATCACCTACCACGACCCGTGCTACCTGGGCCGCCACAACAAGATCTACACGCCGCCGCGAGAGATCATGGACAAGGTCCCGGGCCTGCGCCAGCAGGAGATGCACCGCCACAAGGAGCGCGGCTTCTGCTGCGGCGCCGGTGGCGCGCGGATGTGGATGGAGGAGCGCATCGGCAAGCGCATCAACACCGAGCGGGTCGACGAGGCGCTCAGCCTCAACCCGGACATCGTGTCCACCGCCTGCCCGTTCTGCCTGGTGATGCTGACCGACTCCGTGAACGGCAAGAAGAACGACGGCCAGGCCAAGGAGTCGCTCCAGGTCGTGGACGTCGCGCAGCTGCTGCTCGACTCCGTCAAGACGCCGGTCGACCCGGCGGGCGAGGCCGAGTCGGAGAGCGAGCCGGAGCCCGAGCCGGTGAAGTAGCCATCCGGCACGCGTAGCCGTCCGGCGCGCGTAGCCGTCCGGCGCGCGTAGCCATCCGGCACGTGTAGCCGTCCGGCGCGCGGGGCCCGTACGAGACGGGCGCCTGGGGCCGGTTCCGCCGCCCGGCGGGACCGGCCCCTCGTCGTTCGCGTGCGCGTTCGTGTAAACCTGTGGTGCTCATGACGAGTGTGGTGGGCGTGGCGGGCGCGGTGGCTTAGGGGTGGGTGGGGCATGAGGAGATCCGGGACACGACTGCTGGCCGTCGCCGTCGGCGGCGCCCTCGTGCTCGGGGGCTGCGGCGGAGGCGACGAGTCCCACGCCCGCCCCAAGGGCTCCGGGTCCGCGGTCGAGGGCGCCCCGCTCCAGCCCGTACCGCGCGGCAAGGGCAGCGACGCACCCGACGACTTCAACGGCGACGGCGCCCGCGACCTCGTCCTCGACTACCTGGCCCACCGGGGGCAGGGCGACGACCCCGGCATCGCCGTCGTCCACGGCGGCGGACGCGGGCCCGTGCCCGGGGCGCGCCAGGTGCTCGGCGCCCGCGCCAACGGAGCCAGGACGCGGGGCGAGCTGCCCGCCGCGTTCGAGTCCGAGGCGTCCTGCGACCTGGACGGCGACGGGTTCACCGACCTCGTGGTGTCGACGGACCCGCCGTACGACGGACAGGGGCGGCCGCCCGTGCCGCTCCAGGTCCTGTTCGGCTCGCCGAAGGGGCTCACCGGCACGGCGGTCCCCCTGAAGGTGCCCGCGCGGGCGCGGCTCGGCAACGACTGGCCCGACCAGCCGGTGTGCGGCGACTTCGACGGGGACGGCGCCCGCGACCTGGTGCTGCACGCGTCCGGCGCCCATTTGAGCTTCCTGCGCGGCCCCTTCACCCGCACTGGCGCCCCGCGCGCCGCGGGCCCGCCCCTCACCGCGCCCGGCAACGCCCCGACCGGTCCGGCGCTCGACGTGAACCGCGACGGCTACGACGACCTGGTGGTCCGCGAGTCGACCGGCGCGTCCAAGGCGGCGCTGGTGCTCGGCGGCCCCCAGGGCCCGAACCGGACCGGTGTGCTGTTCCCGAAGAGCACGGGCGTCGCCTTCGGCCGGTTCGGCGGCGCCGCCAGGGAGCTGGACGCGGCGCTCCCCGGCCCGCGCGGCATCGCCCTGCGCTACGACGTGCCGGGCACCGCCCGCGCGACGCTCCCCGGCAGGGGCGCGACCGTGCACGCGGGCGACCTCGACGGCGACGGCCGCGGCGACCTCGTGGTCAGCGGCACCGCCCCCGGCGAGGTGCGGGTCCACCGGGGCCGCGCCGCCGGGTTCGCCCGCACCGCGACGGCCACCCTGGAGCCCGCCGCCCAGGGCACGGCCCGGGTCGTGGCCGTCGCCGACCTCGACGGGGACCGGCGCGCCGACGTGGTCGTCCGCACCGACCAGGGGCGGGGCCGGGACACCGTGGCGGTGTACCGGGGGCTCAGGGGCGGCGCCCTGGTGGAGCGCGCGCCGCGGCTCACCTTCACCACGGCGGGCTTCGCCCCCACGGGCGGTGACCGGTGAGGCGGCTGCGCGGCCTGGCCGCCGCCCTGGGCTGCGCGGCGGCCCTGCTCACCGGCTGCACCGGCGGCGACGGCACCGCCGAGACCGACCGGGAGCCGCCGCGCGCGCGGCCCCCGGCGGGCAAGCCGTCCGCGCACCCGGCGCCGGGCGACTTCAACGGCGACGGGTACGAGGACTACGCCGCGCCGCTCGCCACCCGCGCCGACGGCGGCGCGAAGGGCGGCGGCGCGAAGGGCGGCGGCCGCGTCACGAACACCCTGGTGATCGTCTACGGCTCGCGCACCGGCCCGCGCCCCCAGTGGACGGTGCGGGTGCCCCTGGGCGCCACCGACCACCGCGCGCCGCTCCGCGCCGACCTGGACGGCGACGGCTTCACCGACCTGATCGGCAACCGCGGCGACGCCCGGGACCCGGGCGCGTACCTGATGCGCGGCGGCCCCCGCGGCCTGTCCGCGCCGCGCCGCCTGCACCTGCCGCCGGGCTTCCGGCCGCTCGCCGCCGGGGACTTCGACGGCGACGGCTCCACGGACCTGCTCGACGGCGGCCGGGGCGGCAGCGGCGACCCCAACGCCGAGCCCGGCACGACGGCGCTCGGGACGGTCGCCTACGGGCCCTACGACCGCGCGTACGGAGGGCTGCCGCGCTCCTCCAAGGGCCTCGACCTCGGCCAGCACGGCTACGCCAGCCCCCGCCAGGCCGTCACCGGCGACTTCGACGCGGACGGCCGCACGGACGCCGTGTTCCTGTACGGGTACGACGCCGAGGAGGACGAGTCGGCACCGCCGGACCTGACACCGGTCGCGTACTACCGGGGCACTCCGGGCGGTCTGGAGCGCGCCCAGGCCCCCGAGCACCGGCTCCGCCAGGCGCTGGCCACGGCCGACGGACCGCGCGGCGCCACCGCCGCCGACGTGGACGGCGACGGCGTCACGGACGTCGTGGCCAGCGGCGAGGTCGGCATCACCGGCGGCAAGGTCACCGTGGTCCACGGCGCGCGGGCCGGGCTCGGCGCGGGGCGCCCGGACCAGGTCGTCCAGGGCCGGGGCACCACCTGGGGCCTGGGCCCGCTGGCCGGTGACGTGACCGGCGACGGCCGCGTGGACCTGGTGGTGGGGCGGCCCGGGTTCCGGCTGGTCGACCCCGACAGGGTGCTGCTCCTGGCGGGCGGTCGGCGCGGCCTCGCGGCGGCGCCCACGCGGACGGTCAGCGGGGCGGACGCCGGGCTTCCGGGCGCGGCGAAGCCGTTCGACTTCACGGCGGCCGACCTGCTGGACGCCGACGGGGACGGCCACGACGACGTGCTGGTGTTCTCGGAGCGGTGGAACGGCTCCCAGGGCGCGTTCATCGTGCTGCGCGGCGGCGCGGACGGCATCGACGCGCGCCGCACCTGGCACGTCACGCCCCGGGACCTGGGTGTCCGCCTTGCCCCACGACAGCCGTAGTCGGGCTTGCCCCACGACAGCCGTAGTCGGGCTTGTCCCACGACAGCCGTAGTCGGACTTGCCCCATAACGGCCGTAGTCGGGGGCAGTTGACCGTTCACCTTCCGGCCACCCCACGGCCGCCCCGGCACAACCTTCCGCGCGCCTGACCGGTCGTACCCCGGGAAAGTGCCCTCACTCTCCGAAGTGCCACCCCACTCTCCGGGAGCCCCTGTGCGTCTCAGAAACCTGGCCGTCGCGACGACCGTCGCCGCGCTCGCCGCCACCGGTCTTTCCCTGCCGTTCGCCACCGCGGCGGCGGCCGCGCCCGCCGCGCTGAAGGACGACTTCAACGGCGACGGCTACCGCGACCTGGCCATCGGCACGCCCGGCGCGAACGCGGTCACGGTGACGTACGGCTCCGCGAACGGCCTGGACCCGGCGCGCTCGGCGACCGTCACGCAGAGCACCCGCGGCGTGCCCGGCACCACCGAACCGGAGGACGAGTTCGGCGAGAGCGTCACCAGCGGCGACGTCAACCGCGACGGCTACGCGGACCTGATCGTCGGCGCCCCCGGCGAGCGCACCACCGGCAGGCCCAGCGGCACCGTCACCGTCGTCTGGGGCGGCAAGAACGGCTTCAAGACCGGCGGCATCACCGGCCACGCCCCCGAGAACACCAAGGGCCGCTTCGGCGAGGCCGCCGTCTTCACCGACCTCGACTACGACGGCAGCCCCCAGCTCGCCGTGATCAGCGGCGACAACTGGTACTACTACGCCGACGGCGAGCCCACCGGCCGCGCCTTCGGCCTCGAAGTCGACTTCCTGCCCGACGGCGTACGCCTGGACGGCATGGAGACCGGCAGCTTCCTGCGCAAGGACGGCGTCGGCTTCGTCCTGTACGGCGAGCGCGCCGACGGCAGCCCCTACACGGCGCACATGAACGGCGGCGTGGGCGACTACGGCTACGGCGCCATCGACCTCGGCGAGGACGACGAGACCACCGTCACCCGCGACGCGGCCGCCGTCGGCGACCTGAACGGCGACGGCTACACCGACCTCGTCACCGGCAACGCCACCGAGGACTACACCGGCGGCTCCTTCGCCGTGCGCTACGGCGGCGAGGGCAAGTTCAGCGCCCCGGTCGTATACGACCAGGACAGCGCGCGCGTGCCGGGCGCCGCCGAGCCGGGCGACCGCTTCGGCGCCGCCCTCAGCGTCGGCGACGTCACGGGCGACGGCAAGGCGGACCTCGCCGTGGGCGCCCCCGGCGAGAACGTCGACGGCATCCCGGGCACCGGCAGCGTCGTCCTGCTGCCGGGCGCGGCGCGCGGCTTCGCCCAGGGCCGGGCCTGGCACCAGCAGACGCCGGGCGTGCCCGGCGTCGCCGAGGCCGGTGACCGCTTCGGCTCGTCCCTGCGCCTGAAAGACATCAACAAGAACGGCAAGGCGGACCTGGCCGTCGCCGCCAGCGGCGAGGACATCGGCAGCGGGCCGTCCGGCGCGGACGCGGGCGCGGTGTGGTCGCTGCGCGGCTCCGCGGCGGGCCTGACCACGTCGAAGGCCACCTCGTTCAACGGCTCGGACTTCGGGATCGGCGGCGCGGGCCGCCACTTCGGCGAGACCCTGCGCTGATCCCCCGTCACTTCCCTTGGAGCCCCGCGCTCCAGTCACTCACGCCCGGGAGTACCACGTGCGCGACAAGACCCTCTCCGCCGCCGTGCTGTGCGCGGCGGCCGCGCTCGGCGCCGCGGCCCTGACCGCGCCGACCGCGCTCGCCGCCGAGCCCGCGCCGAAGCCGAGGACCGACTTCAACGGCGACGGCTACGCGGACCTCGCCGTCGGCGTGCCCGGCGCCACCGTCGGCGGCAAGGCGGGCGCGGGCTACGTCAACGTTGTCTGGGGCGGCGCCAACGGCCTCGGCAAGCACGGCTCGACGACCGTCAGCCAGGCCAGCGCCCACGTGCCCGGCACCGCCGAGAAGGGCGACGGCTTCGGTCAGGCCGTGGCGACCGCCGACCTGAACGGCGACGGCAGGACCGACATCGTCGTCGGCACCCCCCACGAGGACGGCGACGCGGGCGCGGACGCGGGCACCCTCACCGTCCTGTGGGGCGCGGCGTCCGGCATCAAGGGCGGCTCCACGGCCGCCAACGGCACCTACGCCTACCAGCGCGTCGGCGGCCTGCTCACCGTCGGCGACTACGACGGGGACGGCGACCAGGACGTCGCGCTCAGCACCGCGAACGACGAGAGCGCCGCCGTGATGGTGCGCCCCGGCCCGTTCGGGCCCGGCGCGCCGTCCGGCCTCACCCGCGTCGCCAGCTGGCACTTCGGCGGCCCGCGCGCGCTGACCTCCGGCGACTTCGACGGCGACGGGCGCGCCGACCTCGCCGTGTCGTTCAAGGGCACGGAGATCGCGGGCGTCTCCGTCTTCGGCCCCGACGGCGGCGAGTGGAAGAAGAAGTGGGGCACGTCCGACTGGGCGGGCGCGCTGGCCGCGGGCGACTTCGACGGCGACGGCACCCAGGACCTGGCCCTCGGCCAGGTGCAGCCCAACCCGGAGGCGGAGCCCGGCGACACGTACTGCCAGGAGCGCCTGGGCGGCGCCGTCGCCACCGTGTTCGGCAGGCCCGGCACGACGCTGGGCGGCCCGGTGTCCTGCACCACGCAGGACTCGCCGCGGGTCGGCGGCACCGCCGAGGCCGCCGACGACTTCGGCGCCGCCCTGGCCGCGGGCAACCTCGACCGCGACGGCATCGACGAGCTGGTCGTCGGCGCCCCCTCGGAGGCCGTGGGCACCGCCAGGGACGCGGGCTCGTACTGGGTCCTCGCCGCCACCGGCACCGGCGGCCACCTCGTCGGCCCGGCCCGCGGCCAGAACTCCGCGGGCGTGCCCGGCACGGCGGAGGCGGGCGACCGCTTCGGCGCGGCGGTGGCCGTCGGCGACCACAACGGCGACGGCTACCCCGACACGGCCGTCGGCGCGCCCGGCGAGGACGCCTCGAAGGGCGGCGTCTGGTACGGGGCGACACCGAAGGAGGGCCCCAACCCGCCGCAGGTCTCCGTGACCCCGGGCAGGCTCGGCCTGTCGGGCGCCCGGCAGTACGGGCTCGTACTGGGTCACTGACCCCCACGACGAGGCCGCGTCGGCGGGGCCCTTCCCCCGCCGACGCGGCCTCTCCACGCCCTGCGGGAACCGCACGTGACATCATGATCCGCGGCATCGGCACGGCGCCGGTCCACACCCTCGGTACGGCGATGATCCACGGCCACGACGCGGCGGCCCCGGCGCCGCGGGAACGGGAGACACCGCGGTGACATCCACCCACCCCCCGACGCGCCCCCACCCCGTCGTCGGCGTCGGCGCGGTCCTGCTGCGCGCGGACGGCGCCGTGCTCATCGGCCACCGCGCCAAGCGGGGCGAGCCGCCGACCTGGTGCCTGCCCGGCGGGCACGTGGAGGCGGGCGAGACCTTCGAGGCCGCCGCCGTACGGGAGATCGCCGAGGAGAGCGGCATCGACGCGGTCGCCGCCCCGGAGGTGTTCGCGTTCGCCCTCCAGACCGGCGGCGACCGCACACACCTGGGCGACCGCACACACCTGGGCGACCGCACGCACCTGACCGCGGGCGTCCTGGTGCGGGCGACCGCCCCCGACCCCGTGGCCGCGCTCACCGAGCCGGACGTCTTCGACCGCTGGGCCTGGGTACGGCCCGAGGAGCTGCCCGCCCCGCTGTTCCCGGCGAGCGGCGCGCTGCTCGCCGCCTGGCGGGGCGAGCCCGCGCCCGCGGGCTGGACCCTCTACCCGGGGGCGGCCCGGTGACCCGCCTGCACGTCTTCGACATGGACGGCACCCTGCTGCGCGGCACCAGCGCCAGCCTGGAACTCGCCCGCCACCTCGGCTGCCTGCCCGAACTGACCGCCCTGGAAGCGGAGTTCATCGCGGGCACCGTGGACACGTACGGCTTCGCGGACCGGGTGTGCGCGCTGTGGGGCGCGCTGACACCCGAGATCGCGGCGGACGCCTTCGCCCGCGCGCCCTGGATCGGCGGCCTCCCGGAAGTCCTGGCCGACATCGCCGCCCGCGGCGAGCGCTCCGCCGTCATCACCATGTCCCCCGACTTCTTCGCCGACGGGCTGCGCGCCCTGGGCGCCGACGACGTCATCGCGTCCCGCTTCCCGCCGCTGCCGCTGCGCACCACGCCCGACCCGGCGGGCATCCTCACGCCCGCGGACAAGGTCACCGCCGTGGACCGCCTCCTCGCGGCCCACGGCCTGACCCGCGACGCCTGCGTGGCCTACGGCGACTCCCACTCGGACGTCCCCCTCTTCCGCGCACTCCACCACACCGTCGCGGTCAACGCGGGCCAGACCCTCAAGTCCCTGGCCCGCCACCAGTACGACGGCGACGACCTGTGGACGGCGTACGAGACAGCCACGCGCAGGGCATAAAGCCCGTCCGGCGCTTGAGGACGAGCGCGCAGCGCGACAATCAAGCCCGTCCGGCGTTTGAGGACGAGCCGCGAAGCGGCAACGAGGGCGGGGGTGCCAGGGGGCGGCAGCCCCATGGTTTCGGTGAAGGGGCGGGCCTGGGGCGCCCCGCGAGGCCCCACCCCAGGGCAACCGTTCCCCAACGTCACGTGTCACACAGGTGAACCCACCCGGCCCCCAACGAGTTGGAGCCCCCGTGCGCACACGCACCCTCGCCCTGGCCGCCGCCACGGCCCTGGCGGCAACCGGCCTCACCCTCCCCCTAGCGGCAAGCGCCACCGCGGCCGAGCCCGCCCCAGGCACCCGCCCCGCCCCGAAGGCCGACTTCAACGGCGACGGCTACGCCGACCTGGTGGTGGGCGTCCCGTCGGCGTCCGTGGGCGGCAAGGCCGGAGCCGGGTACGTGAACGTGGTGTGGGGCGGCCCGAAGGGCCTCGCGCCGAAGGGCAACGTCCGCGTCAGCCAGGCCACCGCGAACGTGCCCGGCACCCCGGAGTCCGGCGACCGCTTCGGCGCCGCGGTGGCCACGGCGGACGTCAACGGCGACGGCTACACGGACCTGGCGGTCGGCGCGCCCGGCGAGGACTACGACGGCCGCGCGGACGTCGGCAACGCCACCGTCGTCTACGGCGGCGCGCACGGCTTCGGCGCCGCCAACAGCGCGGGCCGCGGCGCCAAGGCCAAGGACAGCCTCGGCAACGCCCTGGCCGCCGCCGACCTCAACGGCGACAAGCGCCCCGACCTGGCCATCGGCGGCACCGACAAGGTCGTCGTCAACTACGACCCGCGCGCCGCGAAGACCGCGCCCGGCATGGCCGACCGCATGGGCGGCCGCGCCCCCGTCCTGGCCACCGGCGACTTCGACGTGGACGGCCTGACCGACCTGGCCGTGGCGTACCACACCAAGCAGCAGCCGTACACGCAGTCGCACGTCATGCTGTACCGCTACGACAAGCAGGAGCGCCGCCTCCTGCTGAGCTGGGCCAACAGCAACGGCGCCGCCTCCGCGTTCGCCGTCGGCGACTTCGACGGCGACGGCCTCGACGACCTGGCGCTCGGCAACTGCCGCGAGATCGCCGACGAGAACATCGACGACCCGTGCGGCCCCGAGCGGCTGACCAAGGGCGGCGGCGTCCACATCCGCTACGGCAACCCCAACGGCTCCTTCGGCTCCCGCGCGCAGACCCTCAACCAGGACACGCCGGGCGTGCAGGGCGTCGCCGAGCAGGGCGACGGCTTCGGCGAGGCCGTCGCGGCCCGCGACGTCAACGGCGACGGCCGCGACGACCTGATCATCGGCGCGCCCGGCGAGGCCATCGGGTCCAAGAAGAACGCGGGCAGTGTCACCGTCCTGTACGGCGGCAAGAAGGGCATCCTCGACGCGGACGACGAGCTGGGCGACGGCGCCGCGTCGGGCTACGCGGTGCAGCAGGACACGTACCAGATCCCGGGCGCGGCGGAGACCGGCGACCGCTTCGGCGCCGCGCTCGCCACGGGCGACTACGACAACGACGGCAAGCCGGACCTGGCCGTCGCCGCCCCCGGTGAGAACGCCGCGTCCGGCGGCGTCTGGGACCTGCCCGGCGCCGTCCCGCCCGGCACCACCAGCCTCACGCCCAAGTCCCTGTCCCTGCCGTCGTCTTCCACCGCACTGGCGTACGGGGCGGTCCTCGGCCGCTGACCCGACGCTCGCGCGAGCCCGCTGACCTGCGGACAACCCCTCGGGGACCCCCCTAGGGGTTGTCACAGGTCAGCCGCAAACCGGCTCTCCTCCACAGGAGGGACGCCAGCTCCCCACCGGACCAGGTACGTTCGATTCCGTGGCTGGATTCAGGATCGGACGCGGCGGCCGGGACAACCGCGCACAGCAAGGAAGCCCCCAGGGGCACCCGAACCCCGGACAGGGCCCCGGGCAGGCTCCGTACGGACAGCGCCCCCCGCACCAAGGCGGCGGCCAGGCGCCGTACGGCTACCCGCCCGCGCCCTCCGCTCCCCAGTACGGCGGTCAGCCCCCGTACGGCGGACCGGGCGGCCCCGGCCCCGGGCACTACGGCGGCCAGCCCCCGCAGCAGGGCTGGCCCCAGCCCGCGGGCGGCGGCCACGGGGAGCCCGAGTACTTCGGCGGCGGCGCCCCCGGCGGACCCGGCGGCGGCACCCCCGACCCGTACGCGGCCAACAACCCCGGCCACACCCAGGCCTTCTCCCTGGGCGAGGACCCGTACAACAGCGGCGACACCTACCGCGCGGGCCAGCCCCCGGCGGGCCCCATCGGCCCCAAGCTGCACTGGAAGGACCTGCTGCGCGGCATCGTGCTCCGCCCGGTGCCGACGTTCCTCCAGATGCGGGACTACGCGATGTGGGCCCCGGCCGTCATCGTCACGTTCCTGTACGGCCTGCTGGCCGTCTTCGGCTTCGACGAGGCCCGCGAGGACGTCCTCAACGCCACGCTGTCCACGGCGGTCCCGTACGTCCTCACCACGGGCGTGGCGATCTCCCTGAGCGCCTTCATCCTCGGCGTGGTCACGCACAGCCTGGCCCGCCAGTTCGGCGGCGACGGCGCCTGGCAGCCGACGGTCGGCCTGTCCATGCTGATCATGGCGATCACGGACGGGCCGCGCGTCATCGTCGCCCTGTTCCTCGGCGGCGGCAACGGCTTCGTGCAGCTGCTCGGCTGGGCCACCTGGCTGGCCGCGGGCGCGCTGCTCACGCTGATGGTCAGCAAGTCCCACGACCTGCCCTGGCCGCGCGCGCTTGGCGCCTCGGCGATCCAGCTCCTGGCGATCCTGTCGATCATCAAGCTCGGTACGTTCTGACGCCGCCGGGCGCCAGAGACGCACGCGAGAGGCGCCCCCGCCCGGGCAGGGCGGGGGCGCCTCTCGCGTGCGTACTGCCGCCGTACTGCCGCCGTACTGCCGCCCTCAGGCGTCGAGGACCTGCCCGGCGCGCTTCACGACCGGCGGCTCGACGCTCCACGGGAAGTTGATCCACTCGTCGGTGCGCTTCCACACGTACTCGCACTTCACGAGCGAGTGGGACTTCTCGTAGATGACGGCGGAGCGGACCTCGGCGACGTGGTCCTTGCAGAAGTCGTGGACGAGCTTCAGCGTCTTGCCCGTGTCGGCCACATCATCGGCGATCAGGACCTTCTTGTCCGTGAAGTCGATCTTGTCCGGTACGGGCGCCAGCATGACCGGCATGTCCATGGTCGTACCGACGCCGGTGTAGAACTCCACGTTCACCAGGTGGATGTTCTTGCAGTCCAGGGCGTACGCGAGGCCGCCCGCGACGAAGACGCCCCCGCGGGCGATGCTGAGCACGATGTCGGGCTCGTACCCGTCGTCGGCGATGGTCTGCGCCAGCTCGCGGATCGCGCCGCCGAACTTCTCGTACGTGAGGTTCTCGCGCACGTCACTCTGGGTGGCAGTCATGGGGGATGTCACACCTGGGTCCGATGGAAGTTGAGGAAGGAACGGGAGGCGGTGGGCCCGCGCTGCCCCTGGTAGCGCGACCCGTACCGCTCGGACCCGTAGGGGGACTCGGCGGGCGAGGTCAGCCGGAACATGCACAGCTGCCCGATCTTCATGCCCGGCCAGAGCTTGATCGGCAGCGTGGCGAGGTTCGACAGCTCCAGGGTCACGTGCCCCGAGAAGCCGGGGTCGATGAACCCGGCGGTGGAGTGCGTCACAAGGCCGAGCCGCCCGAGGCTCGACTTCCCCTCAAGCCTGCTCGCGAGGTCATCGGGCAGGGTGATGACCTCGTACGTGCTGGCCAGCACGAACTCCCCGGGATGCAGGATGAACGGCTCGTCGCCCTCGGGCTCGACGAGCCGCGTCAGATCCGCCTGCTCGACGGAGGGGTCGATGTGCGGATACCGGTGATTCTCGAAAACCCGGAAGTACCGGTCGAGGCGTACGTCGATGCTCGACGGCTGCACCATGGATTCGTCATACGGATCGATCCGCACCCGCCCGGCGTCGATCTCGGCCCGGATGTCCTTGTCTGAGAGAAGCACGCACCGAGGATACGCAGAGCGCGCGGGAAGGCCGCAATTCGCTCATTGCGCCACCCGCGCGCTCTGGGGGCACCGGCGGAACCGGCCCGCCCACCGCTACCGGCGGAACCGGCCCGCCTTCGCTACCGCTTCTCCATCTCCGCCGCACCCGCCACCGGCACGGCGTGCCGCAGCCGCGCGCAGCGGGGACAGCGGATCAGCCGACCGGGGCCGAGCCGGTCGGCCTGCTGCATCGGGAACGAAGCGGTGCTGAAGACGTGCCCCTCGGCACAACGGACGACGGTGCGCTCCATCAAGTCCTTGAGTCCCTTCCCCAAAGCCGTAACTGCGGACGCCGAAAGCCACATTACGGGATGAAAGGGACGTCACTCCAGACGGCACTCCGACCCTCCCGGGACCCCACACAACCCCCGCGCACACCCTCCGCGAGGCCCCCCACCGTACGCCCCAACTCCCTTTGCGCGCAGTCACCCAGACCCCACCCAGCGCAGCCGGACCCCGGGCGTCAGCGCCCGGGGTCCGGCATGGGGTAGAGTGTGCGACGATACGAACCCGGTTCTACCGGTGTTGTCGTGCGGGTGTAGTTTAATGGTAGAACATCAGCTTCCCAAGCTGAGAGCGCGAGTTCGATTCTCGTCACCCGCTCCAGTTCTTTACAGCCAGGGCCCAGGTCAGCGACCTGGGCCTTCTGCTTTGCGCGGCCAGCCGGTCAGCGGTGCGGGGCCCCTGGGCCCCGCACCGGTCCGGCTCCTGGGGCGACCGGCTTCCGACATCGATCGCAGGATCACGTCGCCGGGAGCCGGTAGGCGAGGACGTACGCGTCGGCGGCCATCACGGTGTCGCAGACCTCGACGGCCCGCCCTTCGGTGTCGTACGCGGTACGGATCAGGTGGATCACCGGCACGCCGGACGCGAGGCGCAGCGTCTTGGCCTCGGTGGGCGAGGGCATGCGGGCGCGGATCTCCTCGTCGAAGTGGTCGAGGCGGTGGCCGAGTTCTTCGAGGCGGGCGTAGATGCCGCCGGGGCCGGGGTTGGGGTCGGCGATGGGGGTGCCTTTGGCGATGTCGAGCGGGAGGTACGAGGTCGCGAACTCGACGGGGCGCCCGTCCAGGAGGTAGCGGCGCCTGCGCGCGAGCACCTTGCGCGCCGAGCCGAGCCGGGCGGAGACGTCACGGCTGGCCTTTTCCTCCTTCACCTCCAGGCTGTCGACCTGAGGGTGACTACCGGCGGCGTCGGCTTCGACGAGGAACGCCGACTTGCCCTCGTCCCGGTGGCGTCGGGCGAACCGGTCCGAGGCGAGGCGCCGCACCGGGGGCCGCGGGCGGACGAAGACACCCCTGCCGTGCTCGGCGCGCACAAGTCCCTCGCCTTGCAGCACGGAGAAGGAGTGCCGCACCGTCATCCGGGAAACCCCGTAGTGGTCCACCAGTTCAGCCTCGGAGGGCAGCTTCTCGCCCTCCCTGAACCGCCCGCGGTCGATGGCCTCGCGCAACTGGTCGGCGATCTGCCGGAAGACCGCACGATCACTCGTGGGGTCGACCTCACCGAGGGCGTCTTGCGGAAGCGCAACCACGGATACTCCTTTAGATATCTAGACGAGTGGGCAAGTGCTGTTGCTACGGTGGAGAGCCTAGCCAGCCGAGAGGGCCGAGGAAGCAGAGAACCGTGACCCCTGACCGCCCGCATTCCGTGAGCGTCGCCGGAGTCCTCGTCGACGCCCAGGGGCGAGCCCTTCTCATCCAGCGCCGCGACAACGGCCAGTGGGAGCCCCCGGGCGGCGTCCTCGAACGCGAGGAAACCATCCCCGAAGCCCTCCAGCGCGAGGTCCTCGAAGAAACCGGCGTCAAGATCGCCCTTCCCGCGACCCTGACCGGCGTCTACAAGAACATGACGGGCTTGATCGTCTGTCTGGTCTTCCGCTGCGAGGCCGCCGACGGCACGCCCACCACCGGCGAGGAGACCCGCGCCCTGCGCTGGGCCACCCGCGAAGAGGTCACCCAACTCGCCGACGAGGCGTACGCGATCCGCGTCCTGGACGCGCTCGACTCCTTGGACGGGGCGGCTCCACCGGCCATCCGCGCCCACGACGGCGTGAAACTCGTATAGCCCGCACCCGCTGCACATGGCGGCCTAGCAGCACAAAGGAACTTGTATGCACGAGTATACGAGCACCGCCCGGGTCTGGGGCCTCACCTGCCCAGGCCTGCCGGAAGAGGTCAGCCGGGCCCGCCGCTGGACCCGCGACATCCTCGGCTCCTCCCCTCTCGCGGAGGACGCCGAACTGATCGCGAGCGAGCTGAGCGCGAACGCGATCCTGCACACGGCCAGCGGCCGGCCTGCGGGCAGCTTCCACCTGGCTCTGGCAGTGTCGCCCCGGGTCATTGCCCTGTCGGTAACGGACGCCGGGGGCGCGGGCGGAACCGCCCCGAAGGTCGAGCACCCCGGCGAGGAGGCGGTGCACGGCAGAGGCTTGGGCATGGTCAGCGCGCTGGCCCACCGGGTGGTGGTGCGCAACAGCGACGGCGCCCACACGGTAACGGCAGAGCTGTTCACTTCGCCCCGGCCGGGGCCAGGGGGCCATCCATGCTGAGCGACGGCCTGGCTCACGGCTTCTGGTGCGAGTGCTGGGCGGAGGACCTGAGGGCACCGGGCGGGCCGACGGTGACGACATCCTTCGGCGCGTACTCCGCGACCCAGACGGACAGCTGGCTCCCCACGGCCCTGCGAGCCCTCACGGCGGAGCTGAACCCCCTGGCCCCCAAGGAGACTTGGTACTGGCTCTACGGGAGCCGCATCGACACGCGGCAGGCCCTCCTGCGCGCGGAGCCCTGCACGATATCGATGACGTACGCCAGCACACGCATCACATGGACGGTACGCCCGGTCCTCTTCCTGCCCTTCGCGGACAGCCATGGCGCGTCTGAACCCTCAGCACGCACAGGGACTTCCCGCCCCGCGCGACCGACTGAGTTACAACTTTCTCTACTGGTTCAAGGGCGGCTCGCTCCGCTCCCCGCGCGCGGGCCCGGCCCCCGGCCGGGCCCGCGCTCCTGTCTCCGCCCCGCTCCAGCCCGGCCGGCGCCCGTGCCGCGCGCTTGGCAATAACCTGGAGTCAGAGAGGGGGTACGTCGTGGCTGGGGCGGTCGGCTCCACGGCTTTAGGCAACCACTTTGGCGCGAACCTCGAAGATCATGGTCCCAACGTCGCGCTTTAGCGGGCAGGTCCGCAGACTGCCCGACGCGCCGGAAGCTTACGGGGCCATGATCACTCGCGCCAAAGCAGCTCCAGCCCAAAGCCGCTCCGCCGACCGATCGACTTTCGGCCAGTGGCCGGTTTGGGGCTGTCGTGCGGGCATGCGAGACGGAAGTATGATCAACGCTTCAAAAATATGGTGCGGCAAGAGGGGTGGGCTAGGACCATGAGCGGCATGAAACAGGCAAGCATGCACGTCGCATCTCTTACGCTCGACGACAACAACCCTCGGCACGCAAAGCAGACTGCCAGTGACGCCGAATCCATCGCTGCCCTCCTCGAAAAGGGCCCTGACAAGCTGCTCCGGCTCGCCCGCGACATCATCCAGCACGGAGTGAACCCCACGGAGCTGGTAGTCGTGATGGCAGATGGCGACCGCAACGTAGTCCTGGAAGGGAACCGGAGGGTTGCGGCGCTTAAGCTGCTACACAACCCTAAGCTCGCCCCCACCGAGAAGCTCCAGAAGCAGATTTCCGCCATTGCGAGAAGGGGCGAAATCCCGCGGAGGGTCATGTGCGTCGTCGCCGAGAGTCGGCTCCAGGCAGAGCACTGGATCAGGATCCGGCATACCGGAGAGAACGGTGGGGTCGGTGTGGTCCGGTGGAGCACCAGCGAAGCGAGCCGGTTCGGCGGAAGGTCTACACCGACGGAGAAGGCACGCCTCTTCACCGACGCCGTCAGCGACTGGTTCGCCGAGGACGCCGACCTTCTGGCCAACATCGAGACTGTGCGGGACGGCAGAATCACCAATCTGGGCCGAATGATTGCTGACCCGACCGTGAGGCACCGGCTCGGCGTCTCTTTCGATGGCGACGTGGTGCTAAGCAACTTCCCGAAAGACCGGATCCATCCCATCCTCACGCGGCTTTTCACGGACTTCGCCGGTCCCGTTTCCGTCGACCTGATCAAAACCAAGCGGCAACGGGAGAAGTACCTTGAGCAGGTAGAAGATATCCTGCCAAAGTTGGCTGACCGGTTGGACGAACCTGAAAAGTACTCCAAAGTTTCTGACGGGGACGAGGCAAACCAAGATAAACCCGCGGAAGAGAAGGCGGAATCGGACAGTAGGAAGCCCCGGAGGAAACGGCCTGACTTCGAGAAACGACTCTTCCAGAGTGTTGCCCTCGGGCATGTGAGCCTCAGGTCGTCCGAGGTACTCGAGGAAGCCAAGAAGATCACTATCGATGACATGCCGAACACCGCTGCCATCATGGTCCGGGCCGTTGTCGACATCGTCGTCACCGATGTTGCAGCGCAGCTTGGCTGGAAGCGGAACCAGGACACGCTGAAGGGTAGAATCTCGGCCGTCCTGAACCAAGTAGACCCGGAGAAGAACGACCCGAGCTTGAGCGACGCGTGGCGGTTCTCACAGGAGGACGATGGAGCCCTAGTCCTCAAGACCCTGCACTCATTCGTTCATTCGTGGCAGAACCACCCCCTGACAGTCGAGGTACGGAAATTGAGTCTGGCATACTCGCCCCTCTTGCTGAAGGCCGACGAGTTGATTGAAAAGAAGAAGCGATGAGGTATATCAGTCCGCTACGTTACCCTGGCGGAAAGGCCCGACTCGCACCGTACATCTCACACATTCTGGCACGACAGCGCCCGCGCCCCCATTCATACGCAGAAGCATTCGCAGGGGGCGCGGGCGCAGCGCTGCGTCTTCTCGTTGACGGAGAAGTCGATCACATTTATATCAATGACCTTGATCCCGGAATCTCGGCTTTGTGGCGTTGCATTTTCGATCATACGGAGCAACTGGCCAAAAAAGTAGAGCGTGAAGAGATCAGCGTCGACGCATGGCGCCATCATTCGGAGATTTACAGGAACCCCACTCAAAAGAGTGACATTGAACTCGGCTTCGCGACATTTTTCCTCAATCGATGCAACCGTTCGGGAATCCTGCGCGCTCGACCTATTGGCGGCCTTGAACAAGACGGAAAATGGAAAATCGACGCTCGATTCAACCGAGAAGCGCTGGCTGGTAGGATTCGAAAGCTGGGAGAATATTCCGACAAAGTGAGTCTTTCGGAACTGGATGCGCGATCATTCATTCAGCAACTCGAACCGAAAAGCGCAGATGTTTTGCTCTACGTCGACCCACCCTATCTACTGCAAGGAGATAGGCTCTATCTCGACTCTCTAAACGAGGACGACCACAAGCAGTTGGCTGCACTGCTCAAACAGACATCGTTGCGCTGGCTCCTGACTTACGATGCCGATAGGCGAGTCACCGAAGAATTGTACAAGGGTCTCCGATGTGTGGAATTTAATATTCTCCACACGGCCCAGATACAGCGAGTGGGCGCGGAGTATGCGATCTTTGGAAATGAACTGATCCTGCCTGAGGTTACGGGGATTATCGGGGATGGTGGTTTTCGTTGGATGACCTCAAAGCGCAAACAGCGCAGCAAGCAAGTAACACCCCTATAGAGCAACCTGCCGCCGACGGGGCACGTCGAGCATCCCGCCTGGTCCGTCGACGCCTGCGGCATAGTAACGGACTGTCGTTGGTTGAAGATCAAGGCCGACCGCACCAATTCGCCCAATCGAGACTGCACCGACCTGGAACGTCGACTGCGGATACAGCGCAATGCAATCGCTGACCGTGGCTCCTACAGATCTTCAAGCGCAGTGCTCTTACTTTCGACTTCCCAAGGCCTCAGGTAAGCCAACTGCCTCAGTAGGCTTACATCGACGTCAATCACTCGCCCATTTGCGTCCAGCTCGAACCAACCGCCTAGTCGTCCGGAGACCGCAGTGCCGAGGCTCTCATGCACTTCGAGGGCGAGCGGCATTTCAAATGACGCCGAGAGACCGACTACGAGCTGGCGTCACGGCATAGCTGTGGAAGCCGAGGAGCTTACCTCCGGCAACCTGGACCCGGAGTGCGTTTGCACGGCAATGCTGTTCCCCGAGGAACTGCTTACGGCGACCGACGCAGTCCTTGACGCGTTCGAGAGCGAGCTTCCTGGACTTGGCGAGGCCCCCGTCGAACAGGTCTTTGCTGTGGTGGAACACGTGCTCCTGGCCCTCAACGCGGTGGACGATGCTCACAACGGCAGCGCCTTGGAAACGAACGTGAAGAGCTGTGCGACTACATCGACGAGTCGCTCACCGAGCACGGCGTCGATGTTGTCGCCCTGACCGCCCGCCATGGCCTCGGCCGGTACCAGCTCACGGACAAGTGGCGGAAGTGGTAAGGCGGCTCACGACTGCGCACCACAAGCGCACCAGATCGAGCGGGGAACAGCGGGGAATCACGGTGAAAGTGGCCAGGCCTGAGGATACCGCTCACCGGCCGTCCGCCCAGGTCAGCACCCGAACGGGCCCGAAATGACCGCAGCTTCCCAAGCTGAGAGCGCGAGTTCGATTCTCGTCACCCGCTCTTCTCAAGCCCCAGGTCAGCGGCCTGGGGCTTGTTGCTTTCCGCGGTCGCTGGATGCCGACTCAGTCCACCCCGGCCGCCGGGCGCCCGCGCCCGAGTCGTGGCTCCAGTAGCTCCAGCGCCTCCTCCCACCGGAACCGCTCCGCCCCGCCTCCGGCCTTCGGGCGGTGAGGGACGTACGAGCCGACGAGAACACCCATCCCGCGCAACCGCTCCAGACTCTCCCCATAGGCGGGATGCGCTGCCTGGGCGGCGTTCACGTAAGGGAGGACGGCAGTGGGGATGCCCATGCCGTACGCCTCGCACAGGATGCCCAGGGCGAGGGTGTCGGATATCCCGGCGGCCCACTTGTTGACGGTGTTGAAGCTGGCCGGGGCGACGGCGATGGCGTCCGCGGGCGGCAGGGGCCGGGCTTCTCCGGGGCGCGCCAGGCGGAGCGGATCGGGTAGCCGGTGCGGGCCTCGATCACCTCGGGCTCGATGAAGTCCAGGGCCTGCGGGGTGGCGACGACTCCGACGCACCACCCGCGTTCCTGCGCTGCGGTGATCAGCTTGCCGACGTCGGGAGCGACACCGCACGCGCAGACAACGGCGTAGAGGAACGGCTTCCCGCCCGGGGCGGCGATCGGGTCGGTCACGCGGTGGCTCCCAGTCTGCGGTGGAAGTGGTGCAGTTCGGGCAGCGTACGGCGCGGGTCACGGGCGGCGAGATCGGCGACGAGATCGCGCACTCCGGGTCGGTGGACGTCCTGAGCGGCACAGCGCTCGGCGACGCGGAGGGCGCGGTAGGCCTCGGAGAGGCGCTCCTGCTGGCTGTAGGCGCGGGCAGTCTCCACCCACAGGGCCGCGTGGCGCTCGGGCGCGCGGATGGGGCGACGCGCGAGCGGACGGGCAACCTGGAGGGCGGGGCCGGGATCACCGAAGGCCACCAGCGTGCTGACCTCGTGCAACGCGACGTTGGTGGCACTGAAGTTGGCCCAGGCGCCGGGCTGGTCGGCAGAGACGTACCGGGCCACCTCGCTGGCCTCGGCCAGGAAGTCATCGGCAGCTGCCCGGTCACCGCCACCGTTCGCGGCAGTCACCCCTCGCAGGAGAAGCAGGCCTAGGGCCGCGAGGTACTTCGGGGTACGGCGGTCGTAGGAACCTGCCAGCTGGTCCGCGGTGTGCCGGACCAGGGTGACGGCCTGGGCACTGTGCGCCTCCCGGGCCAGGACATGGGCCTGCACACGGACGCTGGAGGCGAGGACGACCGGATCACCGGAGCGCTCGGCCTCGGCCATGGCACGGCCGACCGCGAGCCAGGCGTCGCCGCGATCGTGCTGTTTGAGAAGCGGACCGGCCGAGGGCTGGTACGCCGTTGCCACTCCGACTGCTGAACCTCAAGCTCCAGCGCCGATTGTCAGTGACGCGTGGCAGGCTGCCGCCAGCAGACGAAGGAGGGCCCATGTCCATGCCGAGCAAATGGAGCATTGCCCAGTTCTGGGCTAGAAGCCCGAGTATCAACCAGTTCGCTCCCCATCTAAGCCTCGACGAGCCATGCTGTTTCGCCTGTGGGTGGTTCTCCGAACACTGGAAGAAGGCCACTCCTCAAGCCAGCTGGCAACGCGCCACACTTGAACGCGCCCACATCGTGCCGAAGAGTCTCGGCGGTCCGGATGACGCCGACAACCTCCTCCTTCTCTGCCGATCGTGTCATGAAGAATCTCCAGACTGGCCCGACCGGCAACAGATGGCTCGCTGGATCGCGACCAGGGAGGAACGGCCCAGCAAGGAACTCGAGACCTTCCAGTCCTGGCTAGCCGCTGCCGAACGAGCCCCAGAGTTCAAAGAGGCCATTGCCTCAATAGCCACCGAGCCAGGTGCATATGAGCGGGTATCGGAACGTCTTCGGGACCTCCTGGGGCAAGCCGGGACGCACTTCGGGATTGGGTTCAGCCAAGGCACCCGCGAAGCCGTACTTCAGGCCGCCGCACGGGAGATCCAGCGTGAAACCAAGGCAGCGGGCGATATAGCTGAAGGTCCACAGGTGGATGAACCTTCACGGTGAACCGGTGAACCTTGGACCGGAGCGCCACAGAGTGGTCGTGGGCCAGCTCTCGTGCAGCCCTTGGTCTGCTCTTCTCGCATCCCAACCGGCGACCTGGCCACACCCGTGTTGATTCAGCTCCTTGTAGCGCGGGCGGCGGGCGCGCGTCCGCCTCACGCGGAGCGGCGATCGCAGGCTGGGCGACCTTCAGGCGCGGCCCGAAGGGCCCGGCAGGGTTCTGAACCCGACCAAGTCTCCCGGAGTTGGCAGCACAGGTCGAACGCGTCGGCCGCTGTGACCGTGTCGCAGACCTCCACGGCTCAGTCGTCTTCGTCGTACCTCGTACGTCGTACGAGCAGACGATCACGGGCACTCGGACGCGCGTTGCAGCATCTTGACTCGCTACCAGAACAGGGTTGGGCATTTCTCGTCTTTCGCCGAATTCGATGTCTGCCGTCACCCGGGCGACTACGGTCCCAGCCCAGCGGCGTGGCGCATCGCCGTTGTCCTCATCATGGGAGTTCGGTGTGGAACGCCAACCAACCTGGTCAGGCGCTAAGTTCGGTGGATATGCGGCAGACGCCGAGATGACAGCAGACGAGGTCGACGAGACGCTGGCCGCGCTGGCGCGTGCCGCGACCGAGCTCCTTCAGGAGTGCGAGGCCGCGCAACAGCGCATGGAGGAATGGAACGACCGCAGCGAAGCCGAGATCCGGGAGCGCGCAGGGCGCCCGGGATTGTGCTTCCGCCCGGAGCGCGCACTGCTGTCGATCCGCGACCACTTGGCCACCGACTCCGCGAAGAAGTACCGGGATGTCACGCGCGAGTTCCTCAGTTGGTGGGCCGATGTGGCGATGGTGGCGTGGAAGTCCGCGGTCCTCGGCTCGCCCATCGTGCGCGCTCGCGTGGACGGAGCGGCGCCGTTCACCGTGATGACGGAGGAAGAGCTGGCGCTGTTGCCCTTCGTGGATGACTACACATGGCAGCTCGCGGAGTTGAGCACGTCGATGGGCGTACCGAACCCGTGGGGGCCAGGTGGCCCTGACGGTGAACCGGAGGCCCGACGGCGGCGCCTCTGGGGCGTCTTCTGGATCGAGCACCAGATCCCAGCGCTCCCCGATCCCGAGGAGTGGGACCTCCTCGTTGCCCGCACTCCGGACCATGTCGCGGAGCGCCTGCGCGCCACTGCCGGGGCGCTGATCCGCGCGACGTCAGCGGGGCAGCGCATCTCGGAACTGGAGGGCATCGAAGCGCCCTGGAACTCCGAGCAAATGGACGAGTACGAACGTCTCTCAGACGAGCTGAGCACCGTGCCCACCCGCCTCGCTGACTTCGCGCAAGCGATCACCGTCAGCCTGCCCGAAGTGCGTGCGGCGTGCGGCGGGCAAGGTGGTGATCGTGGCTGATCCGGCCGGAACAATGCGCCGTCTTCGGTGCAGACAGTGCGGTAGCGCCCGGGGGTGGTCTCATGGTGGTCGCCGCGGCCGGGTTGCGGAGCTCACTCTGCTGCAACGCGCGCATCGGCCCTTGTGGTGGGGTGCGCTAAAGGCCTGGTGAGCGCGGGTTGTGCTGCGGAGAATGGCTCCATGACGGTGACGGTGTGGGTCGATGATTGGCAGATTCAGTGCTGTGGGGAGCGCTTCGCGGTGGGGGATGTTCTCTCTGGGGCCTGGTGAAGGTCGGGCCGGAGGACTACGCCGATCTCGTCGGGCGTGAGCGGGCGGCCGGGATCGGGTTCCGCGAGGAGCACCACGGGGAGGCGGAGGGCGCGCCGACCTCGTTGCGGGTGACGGCCATCGATGAGGTGCACTGCCGTTACGCGGTGCCCCCGGGGAGCACCGACAGCGTGCACTACCCCGTCGCGGGCAGCACCGTCCTGGTACCGGTCGAGGAGGCCGATGGGTGGGCGGCAGCTCGGCCCGATGTTCGCTTTTCGGGCTACCTGGTGACCGCCGAGCCTGCCACGGACGTCAGGAGTTGAGAGCTGAGGCCCGGGCCTCAGAGCGTCGTGTCGTCCCCCGGCCAGGTCCGCGGCAGAGGATCGACCGGGCTGGTGAGCGTCTGCTGAAGGGCCTCCGCGAGGGGCGCGGCGGCGGTGGCCGCCGTCCGGCGGACCAGGTCCTCGCGGTCCCACAGCATCAGGGCCCGTGCCGCCGCGTCCCGGATCTGGGGGCTGCGGTCGGTCAGGGCCTTGACGAGGCCCGCTTCGGCCGGGTGGTCGTCCAGCGCCGAGGGAGGTCCGGCATGGTGCAGCCTGCGTACGGACTGAATCGCTTGCAGGCGCAGGTCGGTTGACGGAGCGTCGAGGGCCTCAGCCAGCGGTTCGAGGGCGGCGAGGTCGGCCGTGTCGCCGAGGGCCATGGCCGCCGACACGCGAACCGACGCGCTGTCCGCCCTCAGCCGCAGGGTGTACCGCTCGACCGGCGGTGGGCTCAGTCGCCTGAGCCGCGTGTAGCCCCACGCCGACCGCGGATAGGTGTCCGGGTACGCCAGGGCGCCCCAGCTCATGACCTTCCGGATCAGGCGGTTCTTTGGAGGGCGGGGCTCCAGCAGGTCCCGGAATGGTTCCACGTCCCGGTCCGGGCCCAGCTCCGCCGCGACGCGCACCGCGAGGCCGTGGAGGTCGGGCTCGTACAGGTCGTCGAGGTGGTCGAGGGCGGACAGGCACGTGACGAAGCGCATAACGGCGGCGTCCGCTCGGGGGCCGCCGATGCCGTGGAGCTTCAGCAGAGCGCCTGGGAAGTCGTTCTTCCGGTCGCTGAGCAGAACGGCCTCGGCCTCTTCCAGACTGCTGGTCACGTCAGCCCGCCCGCCTTTCCTGTGTTCCGGGTCTTCGGGGTGTTCGGGGTGTTCGGGGTGTTCCGGGAGCTACTTCTTCACCGCGAAGAACACGCAGCCCATCGCGGCGAACGCGGCCTTCTGCTGAGCGGTCATGGCTCCGGGGTTCTTGGCCCCGTGCCAGGCGCCCTTGGCACACCTGACGCCGTACTTCTTGGCGTACTTCCAGGCCGTCTTACCGGCCTTCTTGGCCCACTTCTTGGTCTTGTCCCACCACTTGGGGTCGGCGACCACCGGGTAGGCGGTGGACTTGTCCGTCCGGATCGTCTGGACGAGCTCGGTTCCGTCGAGGCGGTAACTCGTCGTGACCGCGTTGCCGTTGGCGTCCTTGGCCCAGGGCGCCTCGAACGCTCCAATGATCTCGCCCTCGCCGTCGGTCGTGCCGTCGGCGATGACCAGGCTGCCGTCCTCAGTGATGATGGGGACGGCGTCCTTGGGCAGGTCGAGGGGGAAGCGGTACTCGGTGGGGGCGGACGCGTTCTTCAGCGTGATCAGGGCGCTCGCGCTGCCGTCCGTCGTGACCTGCGCGGCTACATCCACAGACCCGCCCGTCAGCTGCGGGTAGACCACGGTGCCGCCGGTGGACGCGTGGGCCTGCGCCGCCTTCGAGCCAGGCAGGCCGATCTTGATCCGTGTGCCGGAGGGGTCCGTGACCGTCAGCTTTCCGGCGCTGGTGGCGGGCAGGTCCACTCGCGTGCCCGCGGCCTTGTGCACGAGCGCGGCCGTACGGGCGGCGGCCTCCGCGCGGGCGGCGTACTCGATGGCCCGGGTGGCGGCATCGCGCGCGGGGTCGCTGGTGGCGGCGTGGGCGGGAGCCATGGTCGCGAAGAGCGCACCGGCGGTGAGGGCGGCGATGGTCGAGATCGCCGAGGTACGGACGGAACGGCGCGCGGATATGTGCACAGGGACTCCCTCGTTTTGAGCAATGTCAGACCACATGCACCGCTATTCGACCGGGAGTTGAGTAATGCACCGGTAAGCGGCAGAACAAGATGATCTTGAATTGATCTTGCCATATGCCCGTTTTGACGCACAAGAAAAGCGGAATCAGTCACTCATTGCGGTAATGCCCCGAGCGGCAAATACTGTCCGTAATTACGGAAGTTGTTGGGGGTTGTGGTGGTAGTCCGGCCTTCCGGGCACTCGGCCTCTCATGGACAACATCCTCATCGGTACCTGTTCGTGGACCGACCCCCGGCTCGTGCGCAGTGGGTGGTATCCCGTGGGGCGGCGGGGGCCGGAGGGGCGGTTGCGGTATTACGCCGGGCGGTTTCCGGTGGTGGAGGTGGACGCGTCGTACTACGCGCTGCCCGGGGAGCGGAACAGCCGGTTGTGGGTGGAGCGGACGCCGGACGGGTTCGTGTTCGACGTGAAGGCGTTCTCGCTGCTGACCGGGCATCCGACGCGGCGTGCGGTGATGCCGGACGGGGTGCCGCCCGACGCGCGCGATCCGGGGGTGCTCGACGAGGTGTGGGCGCGGTTCGCGGCGGGGGTGGGGCCGTTGCGGGAGGCGGGGCGGCTGGGTGGGGTGCTGTTCCAGTTTCCGCCGTGGTTCCGGCCGGGGGCGCGGTCCGAGGAGTTCCTGGAGGCGACCGCGCGGCGCACGCGGGGATGGCCCGTCAGCGTGGAGTTCCGGCATCCCGAGTGGTGGTGCGAGGAGCGGTACGAGGAGACGCGCGCCCTGCTCGCGCGGTGCGGGATGGCCGCCGTCGCCGTCGACATGACGCAGTCCCTGCCGACGTCCATCCCGCCCCGCACACCGGTCACTTCGCCGCGCCTGTCCGTCGTACGGTTCCACGGGCGCAGCGCGGCGTGGGGGACGGGAAGCAAGGAGGACCGCTTCCGGTACGCGTACGACGAGGGGGAACTCGGCGAGTGGGTGCCCCGGTTGCGGGCGCTCGCGCGGCGGGTCGAGCGGGTGCATGTGCTGTTCAACAACTGCTGCGGTGACGCCGCCGTACGGGCCGCGGAGACGATGGCGCGGCTGCTCGGGCCTTCCACGGGGTGACCGTGCCCCTGCCGGGGCCTGTCGGGGTGTCCGTCGGGGTGGTGACGGCTTCAGGGGCTACTGGCAGCGGTTCGGCGCGGATGCCTCGTACGTCGCGTACGTCGGTCCAGTGCGGCCCGTAGCCCCAGGAACACCAGCAGTCCGATCGGTGACAGCAGGATCGTGAGGACGAGGAGCGGGGCCATCAGGTACGGGGAGAGGCCCAGGCGGCGGGACTCCAGGTACATCCACTGGCCGATGAGGAGGTCCCAGGCGATGACCTGGGCCCAGATCGCGCCCGCGCCGTCCGCCAGGGCGACCAGGTCGCGGAAGGTGTCGAGGTCCGGGCCGCTGACCGCGGTCCACAGCTCGGGGAAGACGGGGATGGCGAGGCCGAGGTAGACGCAGAGCACCGGGACCACGGTCCACGGGGAGCGGGCGACGCGCTCGGTCACGTACCACGTCGGGGCGAAGATCAGGAGGAGCCAGACGGGGGCGGCGAGCCAGAAGGACAGCTCGAAGAGGGCGCCGGTCATCGGGTCGGTCCCTTCGCGGGGATGTCGGTCGGGTTCTTCGGGGGTACGGCGGTCAGTTCCTTCGGGGGTACGTAGGTCAGTTCCGTCGCGGGTACGGCGGTCGGTCCCTTCGGGGGTATGTCGGTCGGTTCCTTCGGGGGTATGTCGGTCGGCCCCTTCGAGGGTGCGGCGGTCAGCCCCTTCGCGGGTACGTCAACTGCTGGGCCGCTCTCGGGTGTTCGGGGTGGCCTCAGGGTCGCGTACGTGGCCAGCGTCGCGGTCAGGGCTATGAGGGCCGCCGTCGTCAGGGTCGTGGCGTCCGGGGCGGTCAGGGGCTGGCCGCGCAGGGCCTGCCAGAGGACCAGGGCGAAGACGGCCGCGTACGTCGCCGCGGCGAGCAGCACCAGGCGGGTGCGGACGCGGGCGGCGGCGAGGCGGGGGTGGCGCGGTGCCAGTGCCGTGAGGGCCATGAGCAGCAGCGGCAGCAGTTGCAGGGCGTGCATGCCGAAGAAGTGCGGGACGCGCAGGTCGCCGCCCGTGGTGGACCAGCCGGTCAGCGGCATCGAGGGCCCGCCGTCCGGTACGCCCACGCTGTGCGCGCCGACCACGTCGGACTCGCCGCGGCGCTGGCCCGGCGCGGGCCGGGTCATCAGGAAGCCGACGGCGGCCCCCGCCAGCGCCAGCACGATGCCGGAGCGCATGGCCCACGCGGAGGCGCGGTCGACCGCGCGGTGGCGGAGCAGCAGTACGGCGATGACCAGCGTGGCCGCCCACAGCACGGCGACCGTGACGGCCATCGCGTCGAACACGGCGTCGTCGAAGGGCGTCGCGTGGTTGAAGTGGCTGCGCCTGCCGCGCGCGGCCTGCCCCGTGATCAGCACCATCTCGACGAGGCTCGCCAGCGCGACGGCGGTCCCCGCCCACCAGCCCACGCGCCGACCGCGCGGCAGGTGCGACAGCATCCACGCCAGGGACAGCGCGTACGCCACGAACGACACCGCGAACTTGAACGGCTTCGCCCACAGCGGCGCGCCCGCCAGGACGTGGTCGTCGACCAGGAGTCCGACCGCGGCCAGCACCGCGATCGCCGCCATCAGCGCGGCGAAGAGGACGAGGGGGCGGTGCCAGGTCCGCCAGGGGGCGGGGGGCTGCTGGGGGGACGGTGGCCGTGGACGCGGGGAGGGCTGCCGTGGTGCGGAGGACGGTCGTGGAGTCGACGGTGGCCGTGGAGTCGGCAGTGGCCGTGGAGACGTACGGAAAGACCTCATGCGGTACCCCCGTGATGAGTATGGGTAGCGGCGCTATCCGCTATCCGATAGCGCAACTATCTATCATGGGGTGGTGAACTGGCAAGGGCCGGTTCGGCGAGCGGACCGGGGCCGAGGCTTCGGGCGGCGTCGAGAGCGAGGAGAGAACCGGCAGTGCGCATCGGGGAGTTGAGCCGGAAGACCGGGGTACCGGTGCCGACGATCAAGTACTACGTCCGCGAGGGCCTGCTGCCCGCGGGCGAGCTGACGCACCGCAACCAGGCGAGCTACGACGAGACGCACGAGCGGCGCCTCCAGCTCATCCGCGCGCTGCTCGACGTGGGCGGCATGAAGGTCGCCGAGATCGCGGACGTGCTGGCCGCCATCGACGACCCGGCGCGGCCGCTGCACAAGGTCCTCGGCGCCGCGGCGCACCGGATCGGGGGCGCGCGCGTCGCGTCCGACGACAGCGAGTCGGCGGACGCGCGGGACGCCGTCGCCGACCTGATCGCCCGCCGCGGCTGGCGCACCCGCCCCTCCGACCCGGCCGCCGTCGACCTGGCCCAGGCCCTCGCGGCGCTCGCCCGGCTGGGCCACGGCGGCTTCACCGACCTGCTCGACGACTACGCCGACGCGGCGGAGCGCGTGGCCCGCGCCGACCTCGCGTACGTGGACCGGCAGGTGGCGGTCGAGGAGCGGGTGGAGGGCGTGGTGGTCGGCACGGTGCTGGGCGAGGTGGTGTTGAACGCGCTGCGGCGGCTGGCGCATGTGGATGCTTCGGCGGGGTTGTACGGGGAGGGTTCCGCGCGGGCCCGCGCGGAGCGGGCGGAAGCTGCTGCCCCTGGGGCGGAGACGGGTCCCTGATCGGGGGGCCGTGCCGCTGAGCCTGTGCCGCTGAGCAGGTGCGTCTGGCCCCGTAACCACTGAGCCCGCGCCGCGTCCCGGATGGGGCAACCACCCCGCGCCCGGCCGGACCTCCGGGCGCCGACCGGGCGGCCCGAGGACTGGCCGGAGCGGCCGCCGCTGCCCGGCACCATGACCGGCGAACTGCGGTCCCCGCACGCCGACCAGAGCACCCGCGTGGCATTCGCCAACGCCTTTCCCCGGCTGCTGCGCCTGTACTGGCTCGACTACCACTCGACTACCAGGGGCAGGCCCGGTTCTCCCGCGAACTCGGCCCGGGCGAGGCCCATGTGCAGCAGACCATCGGGAGCCACCCCTGGATCGCCGTCGACGCGGGCGCGACTGCGCTGAGGCGGAGCCACGCGAGGGGCGCGTCCCCGCCCAGGGCTAGAGGTCGTGGCTCTCGAAGACGTGCGCGGGCAGGCGGCTTGTCGGGAATCCGTACGCGCGGTCCACGAGGAGGCGGACCAAGAACTCCCCGAGGCCGCAGTCGAAGCGCTTCCAGGCGCCGAACTCCCCTGCGCGGACGGCCCATTCCTCCGGGTCGGGCGCCCTCGCGTCCCAGACCAGGTCGAGTTCCTGCTCCGACGTGCCCCACCGCAGGAGCCCTTCCGGCACCGGCAAGTCCTGGGCCGCGCCCACGAGGTCGCAGCCCGGGACCCCGGGGACGAGGAGATCGACGTACCCGTCGAAGCCGCCCGGGCCGAAGGCGTCCACGATCTCCTTGTAGTCACCCGGCAGCGGCGTACCCAACTCTGCTTCGGCAGCGGGCCAGTTGAGGGGCGGGCGTGGCGGCGGCCCCCAGCCGGTGAGGGCGCGGAGCTTCTCGGCCCAGGAGGCGCCCTGGGGGAACCCGGCGACCGCGGGGTCCTCGCGCGGGGCGATCACCACGACCAGGCGCGCGCGGTGCGGTACGCCGACCCGGCCGCAGCCGATCCAGTGCGCGCGGTGCGCCCAGCCCCGCATGTCCAGCACCTCGGCGTCTCCCCACCCGCCCCCACGGCCTCCCGGATGGCAGCGACAGCTCCCGTTACATCCATGGGCCCAGTGAACAGGACGCCACCGACAGCGCCCGCGGGCCGACGGCGCACCTCGGCGCCGCGCGCCCCCGCCCCCCAATTGACCGTACCTAATTGCCTGACTGTGGCGGCAATCGCCACTATTGAATGTCCGCCGCGAAGCTCCAGGCAGAGGACTCCACGACGGCGTATGCCTCTCAGGAGAACTCAGTGAACCGCGATATCCCGCGGGCGGCAATGTACGCAATGCACGTAAGGGTGACGAGCGAGGAGAAAATCTTTGCCATGTAAAGATGCTTTCTGTTTTTCAAGGAGCCGAGGAACACCGCGATGCGCGCATGACTGAACGCCCGACCTGAACGACGTATCTCGCACGCCCTGCGGTGACCGCCAGCATAGACCTTCGCACACTACCCACGGCAAGCGAGCACATTATCGACGCGGCCGACGGGTATTTACAAGCGTCAAATCCGGCATCCGATGCCATTCCCCCTGCCCGTAATGGACCCGGGCCGGAGTGGCGCATCACCCGCTCTGCTCTACCGCCCTGTCGGACGCCCCCCGCGACTCCCGCGACTCCCGTAGCTCCGTCAGGGCGCGTGCGGCGCGTGCCGCCTCCGCGGGTGCGCCGATGCGCCTGCTGAGGGACAGGCTCTCGTCGAGGTGCGCCGCGGCCTGCGTCAGCCACCCCCTGGCCTGTTCGGCTCGCGCCAAGTCGTAGAGCGCGTCGACCTCTTCGCCCGCGGCGTGGATGCGCCGGGCCACCTCAAGGGCGGCCGTGTGCCAGGCCATGGCCTCCTCGAAGCGGCCGACCGCGTGGTTGGCCTTGCCGATGCCGTTCAGGGCGATCGCCTCGCCCCGCCGGTCCCCGACCTCACGCAGTACCGGCAGGACGTCGTCGTACAGCGCGAAGGCCTCGTTCGTCCTCCCCAATACCTCCAGGACATCTGCCAAGTTCATGCGCATCGTCGCCTGGTCGCGTTTGCTGCCGACGCTCTTCGCCACGTCAAGGGCTTCTCGGTAGAAACGCTCGGCGGCTTCGGGTTCATTCATTTTCTTGTGCAGTTCCGCCAAGTTGTTCAACGCGCTGTACGTGCCACGGGAATCCCCGAGCCTCCTGAAGTCGGACAGGGCCGCGACAAAGCAGTCGAGCGCGTTCTGGTCCTCCGCGAGATGAAGGTGCGTGATCCCCATGAAATTACGGGTCCGCGCCTCGTGCAATCGGCTTCCGAGTCTGATCGACAGCTCTAGGCAGCGCTCCTGGAGCGAATGCGCCAACGCGTACTGGCCGGTCTGCCACAGCGGGACGGAAAGCTGGTGGATTCCCTGCACTTCCAGTTCTGGGTCCCTGAGGGACCGGGCGTCCTCCAGGGCGTCGCGCGCGTCGGCGATCCCCTCGGCGAAGCGAGCGCTGTGGGTGTGGACGGCGCTCAGGTCCAGCAGGGCGCGCGCCCGTCGCGCGCGGTCGCCCTCGGCGCTCCAGTGGAGGACCGCACGCCGCAGCAGCGGCTCGGCCATGGCCAGGTGCCCCTCCGCGTCGAGGAACCCGGCGAGCACGTGGACCACCTCGGCCAGTCGGCGCTCCGACCCGTGCTGGGCGACCCAGTTCAGGGTGTCCAGGAGGTTGGCGCCCTCCGTGGCGAACCACTGCTCCGCGCTGGGCGCGTCGGTCATGCCGGGGTGTGACGCGGTTGCCTGGTCCTCGGCGGCGGAGGGCATCCGCGACCGATGGGGATACGCCAGCCTGTCCGCGTGGTCGGCCACACTGACGTAGTGATCCACCAACTTCAGGGTGGCCCGCCCGCGGTCCTCCGCGGAGTCCGCGTCTCCGCTGTCGATCAGCGACCGCGCGTACCGGCGCAGCAGATCGTGCATGGTGAAACGGTGGGGTGCGGGCTCGGATACGAGGTGGTGGGTCATGAGTTCCTCGAGCACGCGCTCAGCGACGTCAGCGCGCAGGCCGGTCAGTGCCGCCACCGCCGGAGTCCCGAATTCCACACCGCCGTGCAACCCGATGCGCCGGAAGACGAGTCGCTGTTCCGCGGTGAGCGCGCGATAGGACATCTCGAATACCTGTGTCACCGTCCGCTCGCCGTCCCGCAGTTCGGCGAGGTGTCCACCGCCTCCGCCCAATTGCCGCAGCAGGTCGGCGGTGGTCCAGGACGGGTGGGCGAGAAGGCGGCTGGCGGCGATCTCGATGGCCAGCGGCAGGTGACCGCAGATCCTGACGATGCGGACGATGTCCGCATCGCTGCTTCCCGGGCGCGCTCCCAGCCGCTGTGTGAAGAGCGCGGCCGCGTCCTCGGGGGACAGCACGTCGAGGGACAGCTCCCGTACCCCGGAGAGGCCGGGAAGCCGTCTTCGGCTGGTCACGATGACCGCGGTCGGCGAGGCTCCCGGCAGCAGCGGCCGGACCTGTTCGGAGTCGACGGCGTCGTCCAGGATCACCAGCATGCGGCGGTCGCGGGCCCAGGAGCGCCACAGGGCCACCAACTCCGTGGTGTCGCGGGGCAGTTCCCGCACGTTCAGGCCCAGCAGGCGCAGCAGCTCGGCGAGGACCCGCGCCGGGGCGGGGGCGGTCCGGTCGGGCGCGTGCCCTCCCAGGTGGACGAAGAGCCGACCGTCGGGGAAGCGGTCCCGCAGCTGGTGCCCGGCGTGCACCGCCAACGCCGTCTTGCCGACACCGCCCATCCCGTGGATCGCCTCCACGGTGACCACCACGCCCCCCTGGCCCGTCCCCTCGCCCAGGGCGGTGTCGAGCCGTCGCAGTTCGTTCCGCCGACCGACCCACGGAACGTCACGCGGCAGGTTGTCGGGGGCCGGGCTCGCGGGACGCGCGGGTGCCGTCGCCCTGTCGTCGGCGTGCCGCAGGAGTTCCCTCGCCGGTGTGCCGGACAGGATTCCCTGGTGGACCCGGCGCAGTCGCTTCCCGGAGTCGAGGCCGATGTCGCGGACGACGCGCTGCCGGGTGCGTTGCAGCAGCCTGGTGGCCTCGGACGTGCGACTGCTCCCGTAGAGGGCGATGGCCAGGCGCTCGGCCATGGCCTCGTCCAGAGGGTGCTCCTCGACCAGGGGGAGCAGCGCGGGCACGGCGTCCGCGAACCGCTCCCGGCGCATGAGGATGTCGGCGCGCGTCACCGCCGCCGCCAGGGTCGTCTCGCCGACCGCGGCACGCAGGTGCTCGGGCCAGGCCCCGGCCATCCCCGCCAGGGGCTCCCCGTGCCAGAGGCTGTCCGCCCGGTCCAGCAGGCGCAGCGCCGCGTCCTCGTCGCTGTCCCGCAGGGAGCGGCTCTGGTTGACGCAGGTCGCGTAGCGGTGCAGGTCCACGCGGTCCGGATCGACCCGCATCACGTACGCGTTGGTCCGGCTGACGATCGACGGCGCGTCGCCCCCGGCGGTCCGCAGCACCCGGCGGATCCGGGACACATGCGTGTGCAGTGCCTCCCTGGCCTTGGCGGGCGGGTGGTCGTCCCAGACGCGGTGGATCAAGGTGTCCACGCTGACGCTGCGGTCCGCGTCCCAGGCGAGGGCGGCCAGGGTGAGCCGGGTCTTGACCGATCCGAGGTCACCTCGGCGTCCGGCAGCTCGTACTTCGACTGATCCCGAGAGTCGAATCTCGAACTCCACCAGCGTCCTCCCGCCGGTAGGGCCTCACCGCTGGCCGACCCTACGAGATTGCCATGAACCTGTCCTCATGGCCCTCTCCGGGGGACACGAAGTCCGAATCCATGCGGCCCCGCGTGGAGCTCTGTTGGTTTCTCCTCTCGAATGGGGAGGAGGTCTCGATGTGTTCATCGGGCAGCGACCAAAGGAGCTACGCGCGTGGATGCTTCCTCACCCGGCCTGCTGAGGGCGCTGTACTCGGCGTTCCTGGCCTTCGACCCGAGTCGGCACACCTCGGCGTGGGACGAGTTGGAGCGCGTGGTGACCGCCGCCGCCCGCCACGACGAGGCGCTGGCCCGGCTCTGGTCCGCCGACCCCATGCCAAGGAATCGGACAGCGCTGGCGTGGTGGCACCTCGCGCAGGAACTCGACCGGATCGGGTCGTACGACGCGGACCTGCACCACGCGCTCACGGACTGGTTACGGCGGCAGGCACCGCCCCCGCCCGCGCCCACCGCCGAGAGCGGCAACGTGATGGCGGATTCGGTGCTGCACGGCCCGACCGTGCAGGCCCGGGAGATCCACGGCGACGTCCACTTCCACGCCACCGCACCCCGGCCGACGCCGTCCGCGCGCCCGGCACCGCGCCAACTCCCCGCCGTGACCGCCCTGTTCACGGACCGGGAGGACGACCAGCGGGTCCTGGACTCGGTGGGCCTGCGGGGCTCCGCGCGCGGGTCGCGGATCCTGGTGGTCACCGGCCTGGCAGGCGTGGGCAAGACCAGCCTCGTCTCCCGCTGGCTGCAGGACCACAGCGGCGACTTTCCCGACGGGCAGCTCTACGCCGATCTCGGCGGCCACTCAAGCGACGAGGAGGGCGGCCCGGTGTCCCCCACGCCGTCCTCGAAGCCTTCCTCATCGCGCTGGGCATCTCGTCGATCCCCGCCGACAGCGCCCAGCGCGGGGCGCTGTGGCGCTCCGCGACCGCGGGTCTGCGGCTCGCGGTCCTGCTGGACAACGCCTTCACGGCCGCCCAGGTACGTCCGCTGCTGCTGGGCACCGCCACCGGGCTCACCGTGGTGACCAGCAGACACGCGCTCACCGGCCTGCGGGCCGACGGGGCGTACGTACACCGGCTTGAGGGACTGCCGTCGCGGTCGGCGGTGGAGCTGCTCGCGGTCGGCGGCGGTCAGCGGGTGTGCCGGGAGCCCGGCGCCGCCCAGGAGGTGGTCCGGCTCTGCGGGTACATCCCCCTGGCCGTCGGCCTGGCGTCCGCGCAGCTCGCCGTCCGTCCGCACCGCTCCGTCTCCGCGCTCGCCGAGAGCCTGTCCCAGGGGCGGGGGGCCATCGGCACCCTGCGGGTCGACGGGGAAGCCGTCATCCAGAAGGCGATGGACCTGTCGTACCACCTCCTGCCCGCGGCGGCCGCCCTCCTCTACCGCCGGATGGGACTGCTGCCCACGGACCGCTACGACCCGTTCATGCTGACCGCGATCGCCGGGGACCAGCACGCCCCGGACGACGGGCACACCACGGACGCCACCGTGCAGACCCTGCTGGAGGCGCACCTCCTGGAGGAGGTCGGCCCGGCGACCTACCGCCTGCACGACCTCCTCCTTCCGCACGCGCGCCGACTCGGCGAGGAGCAGGAGGACCCCGGCCGGCGCCGCGGCACCCTGCGGGGCTTCGTCGACTGGTGCCTGGCCACCGCGGCCGACGCGGAGCGCATCCTCAGCCCGAGCCACCGGCTGCCCGGGCACGACGTGCCCGGGACCACCGCCGCCCCCACCCCCCTCGCCGGTCCCGCGGAGGCGCTGGCCTGGCTGGACACCCACCGCCACACGATCATGGGGGCGATCCGGACGTGCGCCCGCGCGGGCTGGCACACCTCCTGCTGGCGCCTGACCGACCTGGCCTGGCCCCTCTTCCTCCGCCTGCGCCCCACGGACCTGTGGATCGAGGCGCACCGCCTCGGCCTCGACGCGGCACGCGCCAGCGGCTCCCGGCCGGGCGAGGGCCGCATGCTCACCTCGGGCGCGATCGGACTGCGCAACGCCGGTCGGTACGCGGAGGCCGGTGACTGGTACCGGCAGGCCCTGGCCATGGCCCTGTCGGACGGGGACGTCCGGCAGCAGTCGCAGGCGATCAGCGGCCTCGGGCACCTCTGCCTGCTGACCCACCGGCTCGACGAGGCCCGCGAGCACTTCGAGCACGTCCTGAGGCTCAGGGAGTCGATCGGCTACCGGCGCGGAGCCGCCCTCACCCGAAGACGCCTGGCGGAGACCGCCGTGGAGGCCGGGGACCTCGCCACAGCCGCCGACTACCTGCGGCAGGCCCAGGACGCCCTGCGGTCGCTGGGAGAGACGTACGAGGAGGCCCGCGTCCAGGCCGAACTCGGTCACGTCCTGGTCAGCGGCGGGGACCACGAGAGCGGTGTGCGGGGCCTGCGCGAGGCGCTCGGCCGCTTCCGCTCGGGCGAGGCCGCGTCGGAGCACTGGGAGGGGCGGTGCCTGCGCTGGCTGGGGCTGGCCGCCGAGTCGCGGGGCGACAGGACGGAGGCGGCGGACCACTACGCCGCGGCCCTGGCCCTCTTCCAACGGATCGACCCCTTGGAAGCGGAGCGCTTGGCGGACCGGCTGCGCGCGCTGTGACCCCAGCGCGATCGACCGTGCCCCCGCCCTCGCCGCCCTTCCCGTACCGGCGGCTCCCGCCTCCCGCACCGGCGTCAGCGCGGCGCCGCTCCGGGCGGCACGGCGGCCACGCAGCACAGGGCACCGGGGCTCCCGGCCGCCGACCACGCGTGGACCAGGGAGGCGGTCACCCGGGTGAGGCCCGCTCCCGGCGGCTCCGCCCGCGCACCGCGCACGCGCACCAGCGTCCCCGTGCCGCCCCGCACCCCCACCGCGGCGCCACCGGCGTCCAGGCAGGGCGCCGCGGCCACGAGACACCCCAAGTGCCGCGCCAGCAGGTCCTGTACGCGTCGGCAGGCCGCCGCCCGCGGCAGGGGCGCGCGGGCCACCAGCACATCGGCGTGCTCCACCAGGCCGGGCCGCCGGGCCTCGTCCGGGTCCACCCGCAGGTGCACGTCGCACGGGAACCGGCCAGCCGGGTGCGTACACGGCGCGGGATGCCAGGAGGACAGGCCGCGCGCCCGGTCCGGCAGCACCCCGGAGCGGACCAGGGCCCGGCCGCACCCGGTGTCCGCGTGCCACGCCACGGAGACGGTCGCCGCCGCGAGGCCGTCGACGCCCCGCCACGTGCCGCACCCCGGCGGGGGAAAGCACACCACGGTCCAGGCGGCACCGGGCCCCGGCAGCGGGCCCGGCAACGGCGTACCCGGCGTGGAACGGGACGGCGCCCCGTCCGAGGGGGGCAGCACTCCACGGTCGCTCATCGCACCGCTCCCCGCTCTCCCCGCTCTCCCCGCTCTCCCCGTTCTCCCCGTTCTCCCCGTTCTCCCCGTTCTCCCCGGTCTCCCCCTACCTCCCACTCCGCCAGCGACGAGGGAAGGGGAGGAGGCTCGACGACCGGTGGACAGGCGGGCTCGCCCAGGCCGAGGAGCCGGTAGACGACCGTACGCATCCGCTGGTGGAACTCCCCGGGCGCCGACGACAGCGAGGCGGCCACCTCGTCGTACTGCCCCGGCCGACGGCGCCGCGCGGCGTACTCCAGCTGCTCGGACAGCGGGTGCAGGGGAGAGACCACCGGTGCGGCCGCCGCCAGCAGCGCCGCCGGGGAGTGTCCCGACACCTCGCGTCCAGGGGCGGAGGTGAGGAGCATGGCGGCGTCCGTGAGGGTGCCGTACGCCGTGAGAGAGCCGTGGTCGCCGATGATCAGGTCGGCCGCGATCAGCAGCGCCTGCCAGTCGGCCTCCGGAGGCACCACCGCGACCCCCCGGCAGTTCCCCAGCCACCCCCGCACCTGCCATCTTCCATGGCAGGCGTACACGTTCGGGTGGAGCAGCAGCGCCACCCGGTAGCGGTCGCCCGGCACCTGGGCCAGGAGCTGCGGGAGCAGCGAGTCGAGCCGGGTGAACGTCGAGCCCAGCCCCCAGGTGGACGTCACCACGACAAGCCGCTGGTCCGGCTCGATCCCGAGTGCGTCGCGGTAGAACCCGCGTCGGGGAAGCTCCGCTCTGATCCGGTCGACGCAGGGGTCCCCGACGACGTGCGCCCGGGGCAGCGCCTCCGGGCAGGACCGCGCCAGCTCCTCCAGGTCACGCTGGTGGGAGTAGACGATCGCCGTCGGCACGACCCTGCCGTCGTGCACCAGGTGCACTCGGCTCAGCATTCCCGGCGTCCGCCGGTGACCAGGTGCGAGCGACCTGGTGTCGGTGAGCAGTTTGATCTGTCCGGCCCCGTGCGAGATGCGCACCAGAGGGGTGCGCAGTTCGTGCAGCCCGCGCGAACCCGCGGCCAGCGCGAGGTCGAACTCGGTCCGCAGGGCCTCGTCCCAGGGCACCGTGGTGATGCCCAGGTCTCCCAAGTAGCGGTTCACTCCGCTGCCGAAGGCATGCGGTGCGACCGTGAAGACGACCTGCACCCGCAGGTCCGCCTGGAGCAGGCCGAAAACCTCCCGCAGCCGCTGGGCGAACGTCACGGTGTGGACGACCACCAGCACCGTCTTGCAGTCCCGTACGGTCAGCCAGTGGCCTTGCTCGATCAATGCGGTCTTCGTGGTCCCCAAGGACATGCGATCCCCCATCGCTCGTCACTGTGTCCGGCAGACGGGGGCTTCCCGGCACTCCTCGCGGAATCCTTGCAGGGCCCTTGCAGAATTCTTGCCGCCCGGCGTCAACGGCTCGGGGCGCGTCGCGTCGGCCCGACGCGGGGGCCGAGCGCGGTGGTTCCAGCGCGTCGCAAGGGTCCCATGACCCTCAGCGCTTCACCGCGGCAGCGTAACTCCGCGGCGGCGCCCCCGAAACGGGGCGGTCCCTCCCGCGGGCCCGCCTGACGCTCGTACATGTCCGATGACGACCGTCGCCGAGCCCTGCGGGTGTCGATGCCGTGAGTGTCCAGGACGCTCTGGCGGTTCTCGTCCATCGCCCGCGGGTAGTTCCGCGCCCGGGAGACCGCGTGGTGCGCGGGCGCCCCCGGCATTCAGCCCCACGCCCCCGAAAGGCGGCGGGTCACCACCGAGCTGAGGACGCGTACGCCGCGTGTCGAGGCCGGGGCCAGGCCCGTGAGTTCCCGGACGCGGCGCAGGCGGTAGTCGAGGGTGCGGGGGTGGACGTTCAGGGCGGCGGCCGTGGTGGCGCGGTTCATGTCGTGGCGGTAGTACGCGTCCAGCGTCACGACCAGGTCGGGGCCCGGGTCGAGGCGGCGGCCCACCGCGTGCAGCCAGGTGTCGACGAACGGCACCTCCCCCAGGGCCAGTTCGGCGTGTACGTCGGCCAGGGTGTGCGCCCGCGTCAGCGCGGACGCCCGGCGCAGCGGGGCCGCCGCGCTGATCCGGCGGGCCCGGTCGAGGCCGTCGGCCAGCTCGGCGGCGGGCGCGAGGGCGGTGCCCGCGGCGCAGGGGCGGCCGAGGGCGTCGGCGACGTCGCGCACCAAGTCCCGTACGGGGTCCTCCTCGTCGTCCTTCCGGCCGGGTACGGGGGGCGGGTCGCCGCCCCCGGCGTCGGCTTCGGCGTCGGCATCGGTGCGCGCGTCCGGGCCGGGCACGGGCACCAGCGCGATCAGCTCCCCCGCCGGGGCCCCGGCACCGCCGTCGCCCCGCCACGCCACCGGCACCTGGTGGGCCTTCGCCAACGCCTCCATCGCGCCCGCGCGTTCGAGGTCGGCGCCGGGCGGCCCCGGCACGCGGACCACCGTCACGGCGTACCAGCCCGACGCGGACAGCTCCGTGCCGAGGGCCTCGGCCAGCTCCGTGGCCAGCGGGTCCCCGGTGAGGAGCGCGCGGGTCAGCAGCGCGACCTGCTCGGCGTACGGCAACCGGCGGCGCAGCGCCGACACGAAGCCGCGCTCGTAGGCGCTGATGCCGCGCTCGCCCTGCGGGCCGAACCAGCACATCAGGCGGACGAGTTCGGCGGCGGCCCCGCCGCTCTGGGCGTCGGCGGCCTCGTTGACCTCGCGGAGCATCAGCGCGGTGTGCAGGCGCAGGATGTGCCGCCGGGACGCCGACGACACGCCCGCCTCGGCGCGCGCCGAGCCCATCGCCGCGATGTGGGCGAGGTCGGCCTCGGTCAGGGGCGCGTTGTCCGGGGCGAGTTCGCCGGTGCGGCGGCGCAGCCACACCGCGTAGGCGAGGGTCTGGGACCGGGCGTGCGCGTCGAGCCGGGCCAGCTCCGGGATCTCGCGGGCGTAGGTCTCGACCTCCCGGCGGGCGTTGGCGGCCGCGTTGCGGGCCAGTTCGGCGAAGAGGTCCCCCATGGGGGCGAGCATGTCAGCGGGGCGAGCGGGCGGGCAGGGGAAAACCGGACGGGGTCCTCCCGTCTTTGTCATCGCGGGTGAATCGGCCCCGGCGTGCGCCCCGCGCGTTTGTCACCGCGCGCAAACTTCCCCCCACCAGGGCCTTCTTGACGTCCGCCGAGCTTGTCGCGCCCCGGCGGCATGCGCTTAATGAGGAGCGAACAGCCCCCGTTCCGCAGACGCACCCGCACCGACTTCGTTTCGGGACGTCCGACTGGGACCACCGGTTTCCGACCCACCGGTTTCCGACCTACCGGTTTCCGGGATCACGCCTTCGGGGCTCGCGACCTTCGGGCCTCCGGACTCCCGGCCTTCGGACTCACGACTTTCGAACTCACGACTTTCGGACTCACGACTTTCGGACGGCGAGGTAATCGACCATGGGCTCCTCCAAGAGATCCAGGATCACGAGATCGAGAACGAGAACGCCCGGACGGGAAACGGAAACGGAGGGGACGGAGAGAGCGGAGAGAGCGGGGAGAGCGCAGCGAAAGGGAAGGGCGGGGCTCGGGCGGCGCGCCCTGGCGGCCGTCGCCGTGCTGTCCGCGTCCGCCGCGCTCCTGGCGGGCGCGCCCGGCACCAGCTCCGCCGCCCCCGACGCCCCCGGCAGGTCCGCCGCGCCCCCCAGCCTCCGCGCCTTCGGCATCACCGGCGACGGCACCCTGATGGCCACGTTCACCACCGACCGGCCCGACGTGCTCGACTGGGTGCGGACCGTCAAGGGCCTGTCCGGTGACCGGAAGCTCATCGGCATCGACTTCCGCATCCAGAACAAGCTGATGTACGGCGTCGGCGACAAGGGCGGCATCTACACGATCACGACTCCGCCCACCACCCCGGACGTCACCGTCACCAAGGTGTCCCAGCTCACGGTGGACCTGTACGGCACCACCTTCGGCGTCGACTTCAACCCGGCCGCCGACCGGCTGCGCGTGATCAGCGACTGGGGGCAGAACCTGCGGCACAACCTCAACGACAACACCACCGCCGAGGACGCCACCCTCACCACACCGCCGGACCTCGCCCCCACCCGGGGCGTCACCGCGGCCGCGTACACCAACAACGACCTGAACGCCGCCACCGGCACCGTCCTGCACGACATCAACACCACCACCGACCAGCTCGTCCTCCAAGCCCCCGCCAACAACGGCACCCTGTCCCCCGTCGGTTCGCTCGGCCTCAACACGGGCCTCAACACCGGCTTCGACGTGTACAGCTATCTCACCAACGGCAAGACCACCTCGAACGTGGGCTTCGCTTCCCTCACTCCGAACGGGGCGAACAACCCCTCGCTCTACAGCGTGAATCTGTTCACCGGTGAAACGGCGTCCACCGGTGAGTTCCCGCTGAACATCACGGACGTCGCGATTTCCCTGTCCGGGTACTGATTCCGTTACGTCAGGGGGAATGCGGCTACGCCAGGGGGAAATCGACCGGCTCCGCCATCCGGCTCAGATTTCCTACGTCAGGTGTTCCCGGTGCTGCCGCGCCGACAGCCGCGGTGGAATTCTGCTGGACAGGCAGCGAGCACGAGCTGTCCAGGGGGATTTGATGCGGGAAGGTCGACGCGTCAGGTACGCGAGCGCGGCGGCGCTCACCGCCGCTCTGGTGATCGGCGGGGTCTCGGGCTGCGGCGGCACCGGCCCGGGCCCCGCCCACCCGGGCGGCTCGGGGCGCCCGGCACCCACGGGCACCGGTACGGCCCCGCCGGACGGCGGCGGCGTACGGCCCGCGTCTTCCGGCGCCCCCGGCACGCCGGGCGACGGCACCGCAGACGGCACCACCGGCGGCACCACCGGTGGCTCCACCGACGGCAGCGGCGCCGAGGGCGGCGACGACATCCCGCCCGTGGCGCCGCCGCCCGCCAGCCCCGGCGGCGCGGGCGACGACGGCAACCAGGTCCACGTACCCCCCTTCGGCGACCCCGGCGGCGCCGACTCCAGCCCCGCGGCCCCCTCGTGCGGCGAGCCCGCCACCCCGGCACCCCCGTCCTGCGCCCCGTCACCGACCGCGCCCACCGGCACCGCCACCGGCAGCGGAGTCGCCCCGCCGGTGACCCCCACCGACCCGTGACGCGCCCCTCACCGCGCCGACGGCCGCGGCACCCGCGCGCGGCGGCGCGGCGGCGCACCGGCAGGCCGACGCCCCGCCCGCCCGGCCGCGGGCCCCTGCCCGCACGGACCACGGCCCCGGACACCCCGCCCACCACCAGCACCGGCACCGGCACCGGCACCGGCACCGGCAGCAGGCTCGACTACGCCAACTCCGCCATCGGCGCGGGCTCGTTCGTCCTCGGCCTCATGCTGTACGCCGGATACCTCTACGTCAGCGCGTTCTACGACTACTTCCGGCTCGGCACCTTCGCCGTCGGCTTCGACTCCTTCGAGTTCGCCCTGCGCAGCCTGCGGCTGGTGACGCTGCCCGTGCTCACGGCGCTTGCGCTGCTGTTCCTGGTCCCGCACGTCCCGGAGCTGCTGGCCCTGCTGCGGGTGCCCGAGCGGCACCTGCGCCGCGTGCGGGGGCTCGGCCGGGCCGTCGCGCGGCTGCACCTGCCGCTGATCGCCACCGGGGTGAGCCTGATGCTGGCCTGGCCCCGCCTGGGGTCCTTCCAGTGGGCGGCGCCCGTGTGCGTCGCCGGGGGGCTGCTGCTCGGCCAGAGCCCGGCGGCCGTCCGCGGCGCCCCCGGGCGGCGGGGGCGGCGGCCGCGGCCCTGGGAGCGGGCGGTGGCGGTGGTCGTCGCCGGGGCGTTCCTGATGTGGGTGGTGGCCCTGGCCGCCGGTGAGCTGGGCCGCCGGGACGCGCGGCACGCCGCGGACCACCTGGTGACGCGGGTCGCCGTCGTCGTACTGAGCGAGGACCGCCTCAGCATGACCGGGCCCGGCCTGGTCACCGAGGACTTGGGCAAGGGCCTGCGCTACCGGTACCGCTACAGCGGGCTGCGGCTCCTGGTGGAGCGGGACCACCGCTACTACCTGCTGCCGCTGCGGTGGCGGCACGACCGGGACGCCACGTTCGTGATCGAGGACGACGACTCCGTGCGCGTCGAACTGCGGCCGGGAGTACGGGCGGGAGCACGGCCAGGGGCACGGCCAGGGGTGCCGCCAGGGGTACGGGGCACACCGGGCGGCGTCCGTGCCGCAGGCCGTGCGGCACACTCTGAGCATGTCAACTCCTGCGTCCCCATGGCCACATGAGCAGCCGATATCCGGCCCCCACAGCGGCGGCCAGGTGCCCGCGGGCTTCGGGCCGCCCGTTCCGCCGCCGCCGGGCGGATTCGGCCCGCCCCCGCCCCCTCCGCCGCGGCGGCGGCGCCGGACCGCGGTGGTCGTCGTGGCGAGCGTCCTCGCCGTCGCCGTCGCCGTGGCCGTGGGCGGCGGCGCCTGGTACGTCACAAGCGGCGGAAAGGACAGCGGCGGCGGCAAGAAGGAGGGGGCGCGCCCGCAGCCCGAGGAGACCGTCCCCAAGGACCCGCGGGCCACCTTCCACGGCCAGGCGCCCACGCCGAAGCTCCCCGGGAAGGAGGGCACTTGGCCCGTCAAGGGCTCCTGGCTCACCGACAAGGTGTACGCGAAGTCGTCGGTCGGCAGGATCACCGGGATCGACGCCGCGACGGGCCGGACGCTGTGGCGCATCAAGAAGCCCGGCCAGTCGTGCGCGGGCTCGCCCGAGGTCGGCGCGGGCGGCATCGCCGTGGTGGTGACCGCGCCCACCGCGCACGACGACCGCGGCTTCCGGGCGCCCTGCACCCAGGTGACCGCGTTCAAGGTCGACACCGGTGAGAAGCTGTGGACCCGGTCGGTCACCATCGGCTACCAGAAGGAGAAGACGGCCTTCAACCAGGCCTCGATCAGCGGCGACACGGTCGCCGTCGGCGGCCTGTACGGCGGCGCCGCCTTCGACCTGCGCACCGGCGCGCTGCGCTGGAAGCCCCGGGCGGGCGACCGGTGCCAGGACGTGGGCTACGGCGGCGGGGCGCGGCTCGTGGCGGTGCGCGCCTGCGGCGACATCGGCGCCGAGTCGGGCAAGCCGCGCTGGAGCCACCGGCTGCCCTCGGGCGTCCGCGGCCCCAACGTCATCTCCACCGACCCGGTCGTCATCGGCCTGGACTCCGGCGAGATCAGCGCGTCCGGCGCCACCGACGTCTTCTCGCTCGACGGCCGCGGACGGCTGCGTACGAAGATCAGCCTCACGGACGGCCGGTACCAGCACGAGTGCGGCAGCGCGTCCCTCGCCAACGACTGCCACGGCATCGTCGTGGGCAACGACCGTCTCTACGTGCCGACGGCGCGCCGCACCTCCTCCGACGGCATCAGCTCCACCAACGAGATCATCGCGTTCTCCCTGGCCACCGGGAAGACCACCGGGCAACGGGCGTCCGCGGGCGACGGCGGCAGCCCGATCTTCCCGATCCGCATGGACGGCGACGCCGTCCTCGCGTACAAGAGCATGCTCGGCACGCAGGTGGTGACCCTGGAGGGGCGCACGATGCGGATGCGGTCCAGGACCCTGCTGACGTCGAAGCGCAGCGCCAGCTCCCTGGTGCCGCTGTCGTCGGAGCTGCGGTACCGGCGGGGCCGTCTGTTCCTCAGCACGGACCTGCTGGCCAAGCCGACGGGGACGCGTCCGCAGCCGATGATGCTGTCGTTCGTACGGAAGTGACGTGCCCTCCGGCGACTGGTTCAGCCGGTTCAGCCGGTTCAGCCGGTTCAGCCGGTCAGGAACTGGGCGCAGCGGTAGGGGCCCAGGCGCTCCTCGGGACCGGCGAGGGTCACCTGGACGTCGTCGGGGCGCATGCGCTCCTTACGGTGGACGTAGGCCTGGGTGCGGGCCAGGGTGCAGACCAGCTGCCCGTGCATGAGGCGCTCCTTCTCGGTGACGCCCCTGAGCTGCGGGGAGCGGAGCGTGATGCGGGTGCCCTCGCCGGTGACCTCCCAGGAGCCCAGCTCCACGAGGCTGGTCAGGCCCCGCTCCTGCTCTTCCGGGCTCGGCTCCATGAGCAGCTTGATGACGCCGCCGGTGGCCTGGATCTCCTGGCCGGGGCGGGTGACGCCCTGGAGGCCGCCGCCGTGCACGAAGTACAGGCGCAGGTCGCGGGTGAGCCCGGTGGCGGGCCGCGCGCCGCTGACGACGCCGGTGTCGCGGATGCCGCAGGCGGTGAGCGCGAGGGCGATGGCAGCCAGGGCGGCGGCCTTGCGGGCGGGGGTCACGGGGCCTCCGGGCGGTCGGTGGCCCGCAGCGGCAGGCGCAGGGTGAAGACGGCGCCGGGCCGCCCGTCGGGGCGGTTCGCGGCGTCGACGGTGCCGCCGTGGAGGCGGGCGTTCTCCAGGGCGATGGCCGTGCCGAGGCCGCTGCCCTCGGAGCGGGTGCGGGCCTGGTCGGCCTTGTAGAAGCGGTCGAAGACCTGCGCCAGCGCGTCGGGCGGCAGGCCGGGCCCGTGGTCGGCGACGGTGAGCGTGGCGGTGTGCGCGTCGGCGGTGAGGGTCACGGTCACGGGCGGCGCGCCGTGCCGCAGGGCGTTGCCGACGAGGTTCGCGACGATCACGTCGACCCTGCGTACGTCGATCAGCGCGGCGAGCCGGTCGGGCAGCCGCGCCTCCACCCGGTCCGTCCAGGCGCGCAGGGACAGGCAGGAGCGGACCGTCGCCGCGAGGTCGGCCTCGGTCAGGCGGAGCCGGGCCACGCCCGCGTCGAAGCGGGACATCTCCATCAGGTCGTCGACCAGGCGCGTCAGGCGGGCCGTCTCGGCGCTGACCGTGCGGGCGGCGTGCGCGGTGTCGGGCGGCAGCCGGTCCGCGTCCTCGTCCAGGACCGTCGCCATCATCGTCATCGCGGCGAGCGGGGTGCGCAGTTCGTGGGAGACGTCGGCGACGAAGCGGCGGGCCTTCGCCTCCTGCTCGCGCAGCTCCCCCACGGAGGCCTCAAGGGCGTCGGCGGTGGTGTTGAAGTCCCGGGCGAGGGAGGCGAGTTCGTCCCGGCCGCGCGGTACGACGCGGGTGGAGAGGTCGCCCTCGGCGAGCCGCCGCGTGGCCCGGCCGAGGTCCCGTACGGGGCGCAGGACCGTACGGGCGGCGAGCAGCGCGAGGGCGGCGGTGACAGCGAGCACGGGAAGCAGCCCGTCGCGCACGGACACGAGCAGCGCCTCGGTGTCGCGCTCCTCCGCGCGCAGCGGCTTCACCGTGAAGACCTCAAGGCGCGAGGTGCGTCCGCCCTCGTACGTGACGGGCGTGCCGACCGCGAGGTACGGCTCGTCGCGGTACGTCACCCGCTGCGCGCTCATGCGGCCCGACGCCCGGACGGCGGCCCGCAGGTCGGAGGTGATGCGCGGGTCGTCGGGCGGGCCGTCGGACGCCGCCTTCAGGTTCTCGTAGCGGGCGACGACCAGCGGGCGCTCGGCGAGCCCGGCGGCGACGGACGCCGCGAACCGCTTCAGGGAGCGCTGGTCCGGGGGGATGCCGAAGTCGGGGGCGAGGATGTCGACGCGGGCCCGCAGGTCGTCCTGGGCGGAGTCCTGCGCGCGTTTGAGGAGGGCGTCACTGGCTTCGCGGTAGGCGAGGGCGGTGGCGGTGACGGTGCCGAGGAGGGCGACGGCGAGGAAGGCGACGACCAGGCGGGTGCGGAGCCCTCGCGGGACGCCCCAGGCCCGCGGTGGCCGCCGCCGCGGGGCCCCGCGGGTGTTGCCGCTTCGCGGCTCGTCCTCAAACGCCGGACGGGCTGGATCTTCGCCGGTGCGGCCTTGGTTCTTCACAGCGGGCCGAACCGGTAGCCGAAGCCTCTGACCGTCTGGATGTAGCGGGGGCGGGACGCGACGTCCTCGATCTTGGCGCGGAGGCGGCCCACCGCCGCGTCGACGATGCGGGAGTCGCCGAGGAAGTCGTGGTCCCAGACGGAGCTGAGGAGCTGCTCGCGGGTGAAGACCTGGCCGGGGGACGCGGACAGCTCCAGGAGCAGGCGCAGTTCGGTGGGCGGCAGGGCGACGGGCGTGCCGTTCCGGGTGACGGTGAGGCCCGCGCGGTCGATGTCGAGGCCCGCGTACGAGTCCCGGGCGGCGACGGGCGTCGCGCGGCGCAAGGCGGCGCGGATGCGGGCCTCCAGGACGGGGGCGGTCACCGGCTTCACCACGTAGTCGTCGGCGCCCGCCTCCAGGCCGCCGACCACGTCCTCGTCGTCGCCGCGCGCGGTCAGCATGATCACGGGGAGGGTCGGGCGGTCCGCGCGGGCCCGGATGCGGCGGCACACCTCGAAGCCGTCCAGGCCGGGCAGCATCAGGTCGAGCACGGCGAGTTCGACGCCCCTGCCCTCGGGGGAGTCGAGCAGCGCGAGGGCGGCCTCACCGGTCCCGGCGACGGACACCTCGTACCCGTGGCGGCGCAGCACCAGTTCCATCCCGTCGCGCACGGACGCGTCGTCCTCGATCAACAGCACATGCGGCATGCGCTCGATTATGGGCGAGCGGAGGCGCGTACGGGCTGGTCAGACGGCCGCTGGGCGGGAAAGGCGGGCGTCTCGGGGGGATTGTTACGCGCTCATCATGTGCTCATGCAGTGCCCATCACGCGGGCGCCGGACGGTGTGCCGCATGACGCTCACCACTGTGTTCCGCGGCCGCCGGTGCGCCGCGCTCGTGACCGTGCCGCTGCTCGTCCTCGCCGTCGGCTGCCAAGGCTCCGACGGCGGCGACGGAGGGGGCGGAGGCGACGGCAAGGGCGACCAGGTCGCGTCCGTGCCGGAGGAGGGCGGGAAGTCCGGCGGGGACTCCGGCTCATCCAAGGGCTCCGGTGACTCGACGGGCAAGAGCGCGTTCTACGACGCCCAGATGGACTACGTGCGCTGCATGCGCGGCAAGGGCGGCGCGCCCGGCTTCCCCGCGCCCAAGCTCAGCGGGCACCTCGACTTCTCCAAGATCGAGGAGCTGCCCGCGATCGGCAACGGCGAGCAGTTCAAGGGCGGCAAGGACGGCGCCTGCGTCGAGGAGATGCGCCGCGCCATGGACCTGGAGCCCAAGCGCGACAAGCAGCAGGACTACGAGTCGATGCTGGCGCACGCCAAGTGCATGCGCGACCACGGCGTCTCCAAGTTCCGCAACCCCACGATGACCGGCGACGGCCCCATGCCGGGCGGCGACGTCGGCTACCCCGCACCGGAGATCGACACCGCCACCGCCACGTACAAGCAGGCCCGGCAGGCCTGCGCGGACAAGCTGCTCGACGGCCTGGACGGCATGCAGTGAGGCGCCGCACCGCGTGGACGGCGGCGGCCGCCCTGGCCGCCGCCGGGGCCGTGACCGCGGGCGCGCTCGCCTTCGGCGGCGGGCGGGGCGACGGCGCCAGGGACGAGGGCCCGGCGGCGCCGCCCGCGACCGCCGAGGTCGTCCGCACCGACCTGGTGCGCAGCAAGACCGTCGACGGGAAGCTGGACTTCGCGGGGCGCCGGGCGGTGAAGTCCCCCGTCGAGGGCACCGTGACCGTCGCGGCCCGCGCGGGCGCGCTGGTGCGGCAGGGCCAGGCGCTGTACGAGCTGGACGACAAGCCGGTGACGCTGCTGTACGGGCCGGTGCCGGTGTTCCGCACCATGAAGAAGGGCGACCGCGGCACCGATGTGCTCCAACTGGAGCGCGCGCTGCGGGACTTGGGGTACGGGGCCGGGCTGTACGTGGACGTGCGGTACGACGCCGCCACCGAGGCCGCGGTCAAGCGGTGGCAGCGGTCCCTGAACCGGGAGCCGACCGGCAGGGTCGGGCTCGGGCACGTCGTCTTCCAGCCGGGACCCGTCAAGGTCGTGGCCGCCGACGCGGCCCTCGCCGACCGGGTCGGCCCCGAGGCGCCCGCGCTGACCGTCGCCTCGCCCCGGCCCGTCGTCCGCGTCCCCCTCGACCAGGGCGACGGCGCGCTCGCCGCGCCCGGCACCCGCGCCGAGATCCGCCTCGGCGACGGGCGCACCGTGCGGGGGAAGGTCACGGGCACGGTACGCGACGAGCGGGCCGAGGGCGGCGAGGAGGACGAGGGCATCACCGTCGAGATCGCCCTCGACCGCGGCACGCGCGCGCCCTCCGGGAAGGCGGCGCGCGAGACGGCCAGCGTCACGTTCGTCAGCGAGCGCCGCCGCGGCGTCCTCGCCGTACCCGTCGAGGCGGTCGTCGCGCTGCGCGGCGAGAACGGGGGTACGGGCTCCAGCTCGTCGACGGCGGAAGCGGCGGGAGCGGCGGGGGCCGGATGGTGCGCGTGGAGGTCGGCATGGCCGCCGACGGGCGGATCGAGGTCAGCGGCGACGGCCTGCGGCCGGGGATGCGGGTGGGGGTGGCCGCGCAGTGACCGCCGTCGGGGCGCAGCCGCCCCGCTACGAAGCCGGGGCCGACGCCATTGGAGTCGCCGACGTCACCGACGTCACCGACGTCACCGAAGGCGCCGAAGTCCCGCCTGCCGTCGTCGAGTTGTGCGGGGTGACGAAGCTCTACCCCGGTGGGGTCGCGGCGCTGCGCGGGGTCGACCTGGTGGTGCGGGCCGGGGAACTCGTCGCGGTCGTGGGTCCCTCCGGGTCCGGGAAGTCGACCGCGCTGAACCTCATCGGGACGCTCGACCGGCCCACCTCCGGGACCGTGCGGGTCGCCGGGCACGACGTGGGGGCGCTGTCCGACGCGGGGCTGTCGGCGCTGCGGGCCCGGCACATCGGGTTCGTGTTCCAGCACTTCCACCTCGCGCCGGGGCGTTCGGCGCTGGACAACGTCGCCGACGGCCTGCTGTACGCGGGCGTCCCCGCCCGGCGGCGCCGGGCCGCCGCCCGGGACGCGCTCGACCGGGTCGGGCTCGGGCACCGGCTCGGCCACCGGCCCGGCGAGCTGTCCGGCGGCGAGAAGCAGCGCGTCGCCATCGCCCGCGCCGTCGTCGGCGAACCGCAGCTGCTGCTCGCCGACGAACCCACCGGCGCCCTCGACTCCGCGTCCGGCGCGGTCGTCATGGCGCTGCTGCGGGAGCTGAACGCGGCCGGGACCACCGTGTGCGTCATCACCCACGACCAGGACATCGCCGCCTCGCTGCCGCGGCGGATCCGGTTCCGGGACGGGGAGGTGGTGGCGTGAGCGCCACCCGGCCGCGTACGAGGAGGGCGGCGGAGCCGCGTACGAGAAGGGCGGCGGGACCCCGTACGAGAAGAGCGGCGGGACCCCGTACGAGAAGAGCGGTGGGGCCGCGGCCCGCCCGGCTGTCGGTCGCCGACGTGCTGCGCGTCGGCTCCGTCGGGCTGCGCGCCCGCCGCGCCCGCGTCGTCCTGTCGTCCCTGGGCATCGCCATCGGCATCGCCACGATGGTGGCCGTCGTCGGCCTGTCCACGTCCAGCCGCGCCGACCTGATGCAGCGCCTGGACCGGCTCGGTACGAACCTGCTGACCGCCGAGGGCGGCAAGGACCGGGACGGCGGGGCCGCGCGGCTGCCGAAGAACGCCGTCGCCATGGTCGAGCGGATCGGCCCGGTGGAGCACGCCACCGCCACCGGCAACGTCGACGCCCGCATCCGGCGCAGCGCCGCCGTGCCCGAGGACCGGGCGGCGGGCGTCACCCTCCAGGCCGCCCGCACCGACCTGCTCGACGCCCTCAACACCCGGGTGGAGCGGGGCACCTGGCTGGACCGGGCCCGGGAGCGGCTGCCGGTGGCGGTGCTCGGCCGGATCGCCGCCCAGCGGCTCGGCGTCACCGCGCCCGGCGAGAAGATCCTGGTCAACGACCGCTATGTGGTGGTCGTCGGTGTCCTCGCCCCCGTGGAACTCGTGCCCACCCTCGACCGGGTCGCGCTCGTCGGGTTCCCCGCCGCCGAGCGGTACTTCGGCTTCGACGGGCACCCCACGACCGTCTTCGAGCGGTCGGCCGACGCCGCCGTCGACGACGTGCGCGCCGTCCTCGCCCGCACGGTCAGCCCCGGCGACGAGGGCTCCGTCGTCGTGTCGCGCCCCTCCGACGCGCTCGCCGCGAAGACCGCGACCGACGAGGGGCTCACCGCGCTGATGCTCGGCCTCGGCGCGGTCGCACTGCTCGTGGGCGGCGTCGGCGTCGCCAACACCATGGTCATCTCGGTGCTCGAACGGCGCCAGGAGATCGGCCTGCGGCGGGCCCTCGGCGCGACCCGGGGCGCGGTGCGCGCGCAGTTCCTGACGGAGTCGCTGCTGCTGTCCGCGCTGGGCGGGGCCGCGGGGTCGGTGCTCGGGGCCGCCGCCACGGTGGGCTTCGCCCGGGTGCAGGGGTGGACACCGGTGGTGCCGCCGCTCGCCCTGGCGGGCGGCCTCGGGGCGACGGTGGTGGTGGGGGTGCTGGCGGGGCTGTACCCGGCGGGGCGGGCGGCGCGGCTGCGGCCTACCGTCGCGCTGAGCGGGGCCTAGGCCCCGCCGGGGCCGAGCGCCGTCGGCGGCCGCGGGTGCGTGGGGGGTGCTTTCCCACCCGCCCACCCGTTACCCCCAGTGAGAACGGGGACGCCCCCCGCTCGCGCCGAGCGCCGTCGGCGACTGCGGGGCCGGATGGGGCGCGTGCACCCCATCCGGCCCCGCGGGGCTTTGAGGACCCCGGTGCGCGGTACCCATAGCCGCATGGACGTCATCGACCACACCACCGCGCCCGTGCTCGACGCCGTGGACGCCTACCACGCGCGGGCGCGGCTGTCGTTCACGCCGCCGGGGCACAAGCAGGGCCGCGGGGCCGACCCGCAGGCACGGCGGGTCCTCGGGGACGCCGTGTTCCGCTCGGACGTGCTGGCCGTCGGCGGGCTCGACGACCGCCGCGCCCGCGGCCACGTCCTGCGGGACGCCGAGCGCCTGATGGCCGACGCCGTGCACGCGGAGCACACGTACTTCACCACCTGCGGCAGCTCCCTGTCCGTGAAGGCGGCGATGCTGACGGTGGCGGGGCCCGGCGACCGCCTCCTCATCGGCAGGGACGCGCACAAGTCGGTGGTGGCGGGCCTCATCCTGTGCGGCATCCACCCCGTGTGGGTCGAGCCGCAGTGGGACGCCGAGCGGTCCCTCGCCCACCCCCCGGCGCCCGCCGCGTACGAGGAGGCCTTCGACCGGCACCCGGACGCGCGCGGCGCGCTGGTCACCAGCCCCACCCCGTACGGCGCCGCCGCCGACCTCGCGGCGCTCGCCGAGGTGTGCCACGCCCGCGACCTGCCGCTGATCGTCGACGAGGCGTGGGGCGCGCACCTGCCGTTCCACGACGCGCTGCCGTCGTGGGCGATGGACGCGGGCGCCGACCTCTGCGTGACCAGCATCCACAAGATGGGCAGCGGCCTGGAGCAGGGCTCCGTCTTCCACCTCCAGGGCCACCGCATCGACCCCGCCGAACTCGCCTCCCGCGCCGACCTGCTCGGCACCACCAGCCCCTCCGTCCTGATCTACGCGGGCCTCGACGCCTGGCGCCGCCAGATGGTGCTGCACGGGCGGCGGCTGCTGTCCGACGCCCTCGACCTCGCCGCCGAGACGCAGGCCGCGATCGGGCGGATCCCCGGGCTGCACGTCAACGGCCGCGCCGACCTCACCGGCCCCGGCCGCGCCGCCGACCTCGACCCGCTGCCCACCGTCATCGACGTGAGCGGGCTCGGCACCAGCGGCTACCGGGCCGCCGACTGGCTGCGGCAGCACCACGGGCTCGTCGTGCACATCTCCGACCACCGCCGGATCGGCGCCCAGTTCACCCACGGCGACTCCCGCGAGACCGCCGACGCGCTCCTCGACGCCCTGCGCGACCTGGCCGCCCACCGCGACGCGCTGGCCGACCCGCCGCGCGTGGCGGTGCCGACCCCGGCCGAGCTGCGCCTGGAGCAGGCGTGCCCGCCGCGGGAGGCGTACTTCGGCAAGGTCGACACGGTGCCCGTCGAGGAGGCCGCCGGGCGGGTGGCCGCCGAGATGGCGACGCCCTACCCGCCGGGCATCCCGGCGTTCCTGCCCGGCGAGCGGCTGAACCAGCCGGTCCTCGACTACCTGCGCAGCGGGCTCGCCGCGGGCATGTACGTCCCGGACCCGGCCGACGACCGCCTGGACACCGTCCGCGTGCTCAAGGAGTGAGCCGCGGGCCCTGGGTACCCGCCCGCCCATGCGGATGAGCGTGGTGGACGTGGGGTCGAACACGGTACGGCTCGTGATCGCCGACGCAGCGGACGGCGTGCCGCTGCCGGTGCACACCGTGAAGTGGAAGCTGCGGCTCTCCGAGCACGCGGCGCCCGGCGGGCCGGTCCCCGAGCAGGCGGTACGGCACCTGGCGGACGCCGTCGCGGACGCCGCGGCCGTCGCCGGGCGCCGCGGGGCCGGGCCACCGCTTGCCTTCGCCACGGCCGTGGTCCGCGACGCCCCGAACCGCCGCGAGGTGCTGCGCGCGGTGCGGGCGCGCAGCGGGGTGCGGCTGTGCGCGCTGCCCGGCGAGGCGGAGGCGGAGCTGACGTTCCTCGGGGCGCGCCGGTGGCTGGGCTGGCAGGCCGGGGCGCTGGTGCTCTTCGACATCGGCGGGGGCAGCCTGGAGGTGGCGTTCGGACACGGGCGCCTGCCGGACTTCGCGGCGTCGCTGCCGCTGGGCGCGAACCGGCTGACCCACGAGTGGCTGGGCGACGCGGACCCGCCGTCCGCCGACGCCGTGCGGGCGCTGCGCCGCGCGGTCCGCCGCGAGCTGCGGGACGTGGCGGCGCGGGTCCGCCGCGAGGCGCCGCACACGGCGGTCGTCACCTCGCGCACGTTCCAGCGGCTCGCCCGGCTCAGCGGGGCGGCGCCGGGGCACCACGGGCCTTTCGTACGGCGGGAGTTGACGCGCGCGGGGGTGCGAGACGCCGTCGGCAGGCTGGCCGCGCTGCCCGCCGCGGAGCGGGCCCGGCTGCCGGGGGTCTCCGCGCCGCGCGCCGCGCAGAGCCTCGCCGGGGCGGTGGTCGGCCACACGGCCCTGAAGCTGACCGGGGTCCGGTCGGCCGTGGTCTGCCCGTGGGCCGTACGGGAGGGGGTGCTGCTGCGGCACCTGGAGGACGGCGGGGCGTGGTGGGAGCGCCTCGCCCGCGACGCCGACGACGCCCCCGCCCCGCCGTGCGCGCTCCGTTAACCTTGGGCCCGAGGAATCGAGCGTGCGAAGTGCCGGGCGGCGGCGCGACGCGGCGGAGAACGAGGAACCCAGCCCATGCCCCGCCACCCCACCCCGGTGGCCACTCCCCGTCCCGGCCCCGCCCCCGGCCTCCCGCGGCGTGCCGTGCGGGCCGTGGGGCGGGGGCTTCGGGAGGAGTGGCGGACGGTGGGGCTCGGGGCCTGGCGGGCGCTGCGGGAGCGCGGGGCGGCCGGGGTCGCGCTCGCCCTGCTGGGCGTGACCGCGATGGTCGTCCTGCACCGGCTCCAGCAGACGCCCGCCAGCGACGACGTCATCCGCGCCGTCGGCGAGGTGCGCGCGGACCAACCGCTGTGGCAGTCGCTCCTGCGCACCCCGGTCTCCGTCTTCGTCCCCACGCGCGACCAGCCGGTGTGGGGCGGCATACCCCGCCTCGTCCTCGCCTTCGGCCTGGCCCAGCTCCTGCTCGGCCCCGCCCGGACGCTGCTCGTCGCGTACGGCGCCACGCTCGCCGGGACGCTCAGCGCCCGCGCCCTGATCGCGCTCGGCCCCGAGTGGCCCGGCGGGCTCGCGCCGGAGCACGCGCACGCCGTGGACACCGGGGCCTCCGCCGCCGTCGTCGGCCTCTTCGCCTATCTCGCGGTGCGGCTGCGCGCACCCGTCCTGTGCCTGGCCACCGTCGTCCCGACGGTCATCGGCTCCCTCCTCAAGCCGAACCTGGCCGGGCGCGAGCACCTGGTGGCGGTGGCGGTCGTCGTGGCCGTCGCCCTGGTGCGGGAGTGGCGGCGCCCGGGGCGGTTCAGACGCTCCCCAGGTCCGCCGACAGCCACCGCTCGGGCCGCAGACGGATGACGACCTGCTCGCCGTGCTCCTTCGACGCCATCTCGATGTACCCGTCGACCTTCTCGGCGGGCAGGTAGCGGGCGGACATCTCCCGCAGCCGCTCGGGCGTCGCGGGCTCCGTGGCGACGACGGGACCCTCCACCGAGACGTACCGGATGGTCGGCTCGACCCGCTCCACCATCAGCGAGAAGCGCCCCGCGGCGGCGATGAGCCGGGCCTTGCGGGAGTCCCGGCCCGTCATGATCCAGACCTCGCCGCCGGGCTCGTACTGGTACCAGATGGGCACGGTCAGGGGCGCGCGGCCCTGGCCCGCGGCCACGGCGAGCGCCGCGATGTGGGGTTCCGCGAGGAAGAGTTCACGTTCTTCGGGGGTCAGCGTCACGGGCCTCTCCTTCCAGGAGCGGGGGCACGGGGTGTGCCGCCGCCCCTACCCTTCCCTGGCGTGGGCGCCCCGCACCACCCGGATCGCCGCTCCGCGGCTCGTCCTCAAACGCCGGACAGGCTTTCCCCTGGCGTGGGCGCCCCACACCGCCCTCATCGCCGCTACGCGGCTCGTCCTCAAACGCCGGACGGGCTGAATCCTGCCTTCTCGCCCTCGTCGGCTCTCCGTGATCCGCCGCTTCGCGGCGGATGTTCCCCGCCCACCCGCCCCCTCCGGGGCGGGTGGTCTCTTCCAGCCCGTCCGGCGTTTGAGGACGCGCCGCGCAGCGGCGATGCGGGGGTCGGGGCGGAGCCCCGGAGAAGGGCGGGTGGGCGGGGAATAAGCCTGTCCGGCGTTTGAGGACACGCCGCGCAGCGGCAATGCGGGGAGGGGGCCGGGGCGGAGCCCGAAGAAGGGCGGGTGGGTGGGGGAAAGCCCGTCCGGCGTTTGAGGACGAGCCGCGCAGCGGCGATCTGGGGGCCGGGGTGGAGCCCCGGAGGAGGGCGGGTGGGTGGGGGAAGGACCGGAAGCCGACGGCAGTGGGCGCGCGGCGGCGTCGGGCCCCGGTTCGGGGCGCCCCCGCCAGCGATACGTTGGGGGGAGTCCGACACCGGAAGAGAACCACGGAAACAGGGGGCCTGACCATGGCGTTGTTCGGGAACGCGCACACCGTCGACCCGGCGTCCGCGCAGCAGGAGTACGCGCGGCTGATGGGCCACGGCGAGCAGGTGTACGCGGCGTACCGGCTGATACGCGACACGATCCTGCTCACCGACCGGCGCATGATCTTCGTCGACAAGCAGGGGATGACCGGCAAGAAGGTCGAGTACCACTCCGTGCCGTACCGGAGCATCACGCACTTCGCGGTGGAGACCGCGGGCCACTTCGACCTGGACGCCGAGCTCAAGATCTGGATATCCAGCAACCCGGTGCCGATCGAGAAGACCTTCACCAAGGGCGTGGACATCTACGAGGTGCAGGCGATCCTCACCCAGTTCGTCGCCCGATAGGGGCCCGGTAAGGGCCCGGCAGGCGCCTGACCTGCGGTCCGGGGTACGTTCGTAGGGCAACGAAAGGCTACGAGGAACGCCCCATGATCTTCATCACCGTGAAATTCACCGTCCGCCCCGAGCGCAGCGACGACTGGCTCGACCTCGTCGACGACTTCACCCAGGCCACCCGGAACGAGCCGGGCAACCTGTTCTTCGAGTGGTCCCGCAGCGTCGACGACCCGCACCAGTTCGTCCTGGTGGAGGCCTTCAGGGACGGCGAGGCGGGCCGGGAACACGTGCAGTCGGCGCACTTCGCGGCCGCCATGGACGCCATGTCGTACGCGATCGCGTCCACCCCTCAGATCGTCAGCACGGAGATCCCGGACATGGACGGCTGGGGCGCGATGGGCGAGGTCTCGCCGCGCGAGGCCTGAGGGCCCCGGCAGGACGCGCGGGAGCCCCGGCCGGGCGAACCGGCCGGGGCTCTCGCGCGTCGTCCGTCACTGGGGCGGTACGCGGTCCAGGAAGCCGTACACCGAGCGGATCCGCCCGTCCTCGGCCAGCTCGATCACGTCGAACCCGGCGACGGGCGCCGAGCCGTCCGCGCCCGACACCAGTTCCCAGGTGAACCGGGCGATCCCGTGGTGCCCGTCGACCTCGCCGGTCTGCCGGAACGCGAAGCCGGGGAACTGGGCGTGCGCCCCGGCGATGACGGCGGCGATCGCCTCGTGCCCGGTCACATCCGCCAGCGGGTCGGTGTAGGACCCGTCCTCGGCCCAGGCCGCGGCGACGGCCTTGCGGACGCTCTCGGGGTCGGCCGCGTTCCAGGCCTCGAAGTAGCGGGCGACAGCGGTCGTGTGGACGTCAGGTGCGGCCATGGCGGTTCAACCTCCTGGGATACGCGGACTCGCGGACCCCGGAGACCGGGCGGAGTGCGCCGCCCGGGCCCCGGTGACTTCAGACTGCCGGGGACCGCGACGGCACGCGATTACCCCGGAGGTCATGTGCGCGGCCCGGCGGGAGACGGCCTTCCGTCGGGGGCGGCGGCGTGCTTGCCTTGGGGCCGGTTCCGTTGTCTGGGGCGGGAGTTGGCGGATGCGGGCGCGGTGGGTCGTCGGGGTGGTCCTTGCCACGGTGCTGCTCGGGGGGTGCGGGGACCCGGGCGGCGGATCGGAGGCGGCGGACGACGGGAGCGCGCCGTCGCGGACCACCCGGCAGCGGGCGGAGGCCGAGCGGCGCCCGAGCGGCGCTCCCCAGGGGGCCGGGCATCAGGCCACGCCCACGCCCGAGCGCACGTCCAAGCCCGCGCTCAAGTCCAGGCCCCGCGTGCTGTATCTCGGTGACTCCCTCGCCATGGAGAACCAGGCCGTGCTCGGGTCGCTGCTGCGCGGGCGGCTCGGCGCGCGGTACACGAGCGCGCCCTACTCCGGCACGACCCTCTGCGACTACCTGGAGGGCACCGGCGAGGACTCCCTCGTACCGGACAGGGACAAGGCGGCGGCGCTGGTGCGCGCGGGGCGGCCGGACGTCGTGGTGCTGCAGTTCTGGGGAACGCCTGGGGCTATACGCCGTGCATGGACGGGATCACGTACGACAAGGCGCGTCAGCGGTACTTCGCGCGGTACGCGGCGGACGCGCGGCGGCTCGTCGAGCAGATCGGCCGGGCCGCGCGGGACGCGGGGGCGCGGGCGCCGAAGGTCGTGTGGGTGCTGCAGGGGCCGGATCCGATCACCCCGGAGCGGGTGCGGGACGTCAACGGGGTGTACCGGCGGCAGGCCGCGGCCAGCGGCGGCCTGCTGTCCGACGCGGGCCGCGCGGTGAGCCCGCCCGGGGACCGCTACCGGTGGGTGCGGGAGCTGCCGTGCACGGCGTACGAGCGGTCGCACCCCGCGTACTGCACCGAGCCCGGTGGCCGCACCGCCCTGCACCTGAAGGGCGACTACCTGCACTTCTGCCTGGCCCCGACGACGCCGAAGCCCCGCCCGTGCCCGGTGCGCTCCCCGGGCGTCCGGCGCGTCGCGCAGGCCGTGACGGACACCGTGGCCCGCGCGGCCCGGCGGTGACCTAACGCCGCCAGGCGCTGTACGACATGACGTCCCCGGCGCGCACCGCGAACCGCGGCTGGTCCCGGGTGAACATCTGCTCAAGGCCGAGGACCGCGCCGGTGTCCGGGTCGAGGATCAGCAGATGGCGCAGGTGCGCGTCCCGGTCCTCGTACACGTACGCCTGCCCGGTGCGGCCCAGGCGGTCGGTGATGGCCCCGGCGGGCCTCAGGCCGCGGGTCTCGGCGAGGACCTGGGCGAGCGCGGCGGACTCGCGGGCGCCGGGCGTCCACGCGTCCAGGTACGCGGGCAGCGCGTCGAGGAGCTGCGGGGTGGTGAGCTGCCCGACGCGCCGGTCGAGGCCGCCGTCGTGGGTCTCGGTCAGATAGGCGCGCAGGGCCTTCGGGGTGTGCGGGGGCGGGCCCGCGGCGGGATGTCGGACCAGCTCGGCGGGTAGATGCGCTCGCTGAGCAGCTTGCCGTCGGCGCTGACGCGCTCGGTGCGGCTGCCGTCGCGCTGCCAGCGCACCTCGCGCTCCTCGGGCAGCGTCACGGGCCGCTCGGCGTCCGGGCCCGAGTCCATGGCGAGGCTCCAGGTCTGCACATGGGTGCCCTTGCGGAGCTTGGGGGCGCCGTCGCGGGCGGCGGCGCGGGCCCGTTCGGCGACGTCGGCGAGCGGCACGGCGGCGGACCCCGCGCGCGGGCGCAGCGCGCTGGGCGCGGCGGTGGCGGGCGTGGCCGCCAGGTCGGGCAGGGTCAGCGCGAGCACCGCGGCGACGGCGACGGCGGCGGCCTCCGCCCACAGCACCACGCGACGCCGGGCGCGGCGGGCGCGGGTGCGGTGCAGCAGCTGGTTCAGGCCGCGCTCGGCGCGGGCGTCCAGGGGGCGGTCGCGCCAGGGGCCGCCGGTGGCGGACACCGGATTCGCCGCGCGCAGCAGGTCGAGTTCGTGGGTCCCGGTTTCGTCAGTCACGGTGGCCGTCTCCTGCTCGTACGTGCATCTGCATGCGGTCGATCTCGGCGCGGAGCCGCTGGCGGGCCCGGTGCAGCCGCATCGCGGCGGCGCCGCGGCTGCACTCCAGGGCGACGGCCAGCTCGTCCAGGGACAGCTCCTCCCAGGTGGTCAGGCGCAGCGCCTCCTGGTCGGCGGGGGCGAGGCGGGACAGCGCCTCGTGCACCCAGGAGCCGGGCCGCTCGGCGTCGGGGCTGTCGACGACCTGGCCGTGCCGGACGGTCTCGTGGTGGCTGATGCGGTGCAGCAGGCGGCGGTAGCGGCCCTTGCCGCGCACGGTGTTGGCGAGGCAGTTGCGGGCCACCGCGTACAGCCAGGGCAGCGGCGCCTCGGGCAGCTCGCTCCGGCGCCGCCAGGCTATGGAGAAGACGTCCGCGACGACCTCCTCGACCTCGTGGGTCTCCCCCGCGTCGAGTCTTCGCGCCACGAAGCGGCTCACCGCCCAGTAGTGCTCGCGGTAGGCGGCCGCGAAGGCCTGGTCCGTGCTCATGAACCGTAGGTGTCCGGCATGGCTTCGATGTTCACACCCGCCTCCTGTGATTCTTGAGGCAGGGGTGCGCGGTGAAGCGCGGGGCGGTCCCGGACACGTACGGGGCATGAGGGCAACCGTGAAGTGGCTGACGACCACGGACCACAAGACCATCGGCACGCTCTATCTGGTGACCGCGTTCGGGTTCTTCTGCCTCGGCGGCGTGATGGCGCTGTTCATGCGGGCGGAGCTGGCCCGGCCGGGCACGCAGATCATGTCGAACGAGCAGTTCAACCAGGCGTTCACGATGCACGGCACGGTGATGCTCCTGATGTTCGCGACGCCGCTGTTCGCGGGCTTCGCGAACTGGATCATGCCGCTGCAGATCGGGGCGCCGGACGTGGCGTTCCCGCGCCTGAACATGCTGGCCTACTGGCTGTACCTGTTCGGCTCGCTGATCGCCGTGGGCGGCTTCCTCACGCCGGGCGGCGCGGCGGACTTCGGCTGGTTCGCGTACGCGCCGCTGACGGACGCGGCGCACTCCACGAACATCGGCGCCGACATGTGGATCATGGGCCTGGCGTTCTCCGGCTTCGGCACGATCCTCGGCGCGGTCAACTTCATCACCACCATCATCTGCCTGCGCGCCCCCGGCATGACCATGTTCCGCATGCCGATCTTCACCTGGAACGTGCTGCTCACCGGCGTGCTGGTGCTGCTGGCGTTCCCGGTCCTGGCGGCCGCGCTGTTCGCCCTGGAGGCGGACCGGAAGTTCGGGGCGCACGTCTTCGACGCGGCGAACGGCGGGGCGCTGCTGTGGCAGCACCTGTTCTGGTTCTTCGGCCACCCCGAGGTGTACATCATCGCGCTGCCGTTCTTCGGCATCGTCTCCGAGGTCATCCCCGTCTTCTCCCGCAAGCCGATGTTCGGCTACATGGGCCTGGTCGGCGCGACCATCGCCATCGCGGGCCTGTCCGTGACGGTGTGGGCGCACCACATGTACGTCACCGGGGCGGTCCTGCTGCCCTTCTTCTCCTTCATGACGTTCCTGATCGCCGTACCGACGGGCGTGAAGTTCTTCAACTGGATCGGCACCATGTGGAAGGGCTCGCTGTCCTTCGAGACGCCGATGCTGTGGTCGGTCGGATTCCTCATCACCTTCGTCTTCGGCGGCCTGACGGGCGTGCTGCTGGCCTCCCCGCCGCTGGACTTCGCGGTCTCCGACTCGTACTTCGTGGTCGCGCACTTCCACTACGTGATCTTCGGTACGGTCGTCTTCGCGATGTTCGCCGGGTTCCACTTCTGGTGGCCGAAGTTCACCGGCAAGATGCTCGACGAGCGCCTGGGGAAGATCACCTTCTGGACGCTGTTCGTGGGCTTCCACGGTACGTTCCTGGTCCAGCACTGGCTGGGCGCGGCGGGCATGCAGCGCCGCGTCCCCGACTACCTGGACGCCGAGGGCTTCACCGGCCTGAACACCCTGTCGACGATCTTCTCCTTCCTGCTCGGCCTGTCGCTCCTGCCGTTCTTCTACAACATCTGGAAGACCGCGAAGTACGGGGAGTACGTCACGGAGGACGACCCCTGGGGCTACGGCCGCTCCCTGGAGTGGGCCACGTCCTGCCCGCCCCCGCGCCACAACTTCACCTCCCTGCCGCGCATCCGCTCCGAGTCCCCTGCGTTCGACCTGCACCACCCGGAGGTCGGCGCGGACGCGGCGCCCGTGGCGGGGGCCCGCGAGAAGGCCGCGCTGTGACCGCCGGGGGCCGCGGGCACGGGGTGAGCGCCGACACCGCCCTGCTCATCCACGAGATCGAGGGCCATCTGCTCGTCGAGTCCGCCCGCGCGGAGAGCCGGGCCGCGGCGGGCCGGTTCGCGGGGCGGCTGCCGTGGCTGGGGGCGGCGGAGCGGGGGGAGGTGGAGCGGGTGTTCGCCGATGAGCACCTGGCGCTCACCCGGGCGATGTGGCGGCGTACGGCTCGGCGGTGCGAGGAGCTGCGCGGGGAGTACGAGGAGCGGTACCGGGTGCTGCGGTTGCGGTTGCTGGCCGGGGGCCTTTTGGCGGGGGTGGCCGTGCTGGCGGCGACCGTCGCCGTCCTGGCCGGGGTGTGACCCTGCCGGGTGGCCCCCAATCCCGCCCCTTCCCCGAAACCATGGGGCTCCGCCCCTGGCACCCCCGTAAATCGGCCTCCTGCCTCGTCCTCAAACGCCGGACGGGCTTGATTTCCTGCCGCGGATCGCGGAGAGCCGACGACGGCGAGGACGACAGATCCAGCCCGTCCGGCGTTTGAGGACGAGGCGCGGAGCGCCGATGAAGGCGGGGTGCCAGGGGCAGCCGCCCCTGGTTCGGGAAGGGGCGGGTCTGGGGCGCCCCCCGCGAGGGCTACAGCGGCGGGCCGTAGTCCTCGCAGTCCGGCCGGAAGTCCGGCTTGTCCGGGCCCAGCGCGTTCACCACGTTCTGCGTCGTGGGACCGTCCGCGAACACCCCCACGTGCCCCACGGGATTCTTCGGGCACTGCTCCTGAAGCACGACGTTGCGCACCTTGTCCCCCTTCAGGAACCCCCGGTCATAGGGCGTGGCGACCACGTCGTACTTCGTGGCGATGACGGTGTACCGCACACCCGGCACCGTGTCCCCGTCGGCGAACAGCGCCCTCTGGAACTCCGACCCCTCCTCCTGGTCCTTCAGCCCCTGGAGGTTCAGGTGGTCGAAGGCGGAGTTGACGAAGCCGAGCAGACCGAGCGCGCGCCCGAGGTTCACCAGGCCGCTGAGGGTCGTGCCGTGGTTGGTGGGGGCGATGGCGACGAGCTGGTCGACCTTCCGGTCGCCGCCGAGGCGCTTGATGTAGTGGTGGGGCAGCATGCCGCCCTGGGAGTGCCCGACGATGTCGACCTTCTTGGCGCCGGTCCTGGCCAGGACCTTGTCCACGAAGTCGCGCAGCTGCTCGGACGACGTGGCGACGGCGGTGAGCCCGCCCACGCGGCCACCGAGGTTGTACGGGCTGCCCATGCCGTAGTTGAGGGCGAACACGCAGTGCCCCTCGTTGGCGAGGGTCGGCCCGATCTTCACCCAGTTGGCGCCGAGGTTCGCGCCGGTGCCGTGCACCAGGACGACCGGCTCGGGGTGCGCGGCGCTGGGCCTGCACGACCAGTCGTTGACCCCGGCGACGGCGCCCGGGCTGAGGAGGAAGTTGCTGACGGCCTCGGTGACGCCGCCGACGGGGTACGTGGCGCGCTGCGCCTGGGCTTGCTCCAAGGCCTGCTCCTGGGCCTGGGCCGGTGCGCCCGCGGCGGTGAGGGCGGCGGCGGCCAGGAGGAGGGCGGAGAGGGAGGCGAGAGACGCGCGGGAGGCGCGGGCGGTATGAGAGGCGCGGGGTGTGGGGGGTGCGGTGGGTGCGGACGCTCTGCTCACGGTTCCGGTCCCTTCGGTTGCCGTGCTCGGTGGGGGGTGTACCGGTACGGGCCGTGCGATGCCGTCGACGACACGCCGCACATTCTGAAACGGCGTCGCTTCAGAAGGGGGTTACTCGAAAGTAGGGGCGTGGCGGCACGCAGACAAGAGCCGTGCACACGACAATTTCCGTCCGGCTTCCGTCCGGCTCAGGGAAGTTGAGGCCGGGTCGTCCGCCCGCGGGGCACGCCGGGGTCCGGCCGCGGCGCGGGGGCCGTGGGGGTGGGGGCGGGCTGGGCGAGGACCAGGGTGAGGTCGTCGGCGAGGGGGCCGCCGCCGGTGTGGCGGTGGACGAGGTCCGTCAGGCGGTCGAGGGCCTCGGGCAGGGCGGGCTCGCCCAGCGCGGCGCGCACCTGCGGAGTGTCGAGCCGGAACGGCGCGCGGTCGCCGTCGCGGGCGTCGGTGAGCCCGTCCGTGTACAGCAACAGCCGCTCCCCGGCGGTCAGATGCACCCGCTGGAGGCGCGGCGCCGGATGCAGGCCCAGCGGCGGCGACGGACAGGGCGGGTCGAGCGGCGCCAGGCGGCGGCCGGTGCGCAGCGGAGACGGGTGGCCGCAGTTGACGATGCGGGCCTCGCCGGGCCGGAAGTCGACCAGCAGCACGGTGACGAAGTCCTCCGGGCCGAGGTCCGGCCGCAGCCGGTCGTCGAGGGCGTGCACGAGCCGCACCGGGTCGGGTTCGTCGGCGGCGGTGCGCCGGAACGCGGCGAGGACGGCGGCGCCCGTGCGCATCGCCTGCTCCCCGTGCCCCTTGACGTCGGCGAGCAGCAGCCGGGGCCCGTCGGCGGTGAGCACCGCGTCGTGGACGTCGCCGCCGAGCAGGGCGCCCGGGTCGGCGGCCCGGGTGTGCACCGCCAGGTCCACGTGGCCGACGCGGTCCGGCAGCGGACGGGCCAGGGCCTCCTGGGCGGTGGCGGCGAGCCGGGTCGCGCCGTCCAGCGCGCGCTGGGCGCGCACGCGGGTGCGCGCCCAGTGCACCGCCCACAGCGAGACCGCCGCGACGATCCCCACGACACCCGGCGGGCCCGGCAGGGCGAGCGCGACGGCGGCGGCGCCCAGCGCCGCCGTGACCCGCGCCGACAGCCGGTGGGCGGCCAACAGCGGTCCGACCAGCGGCAACCCGTACGAGGGAACGTGCGCGACGACCGTCACCGCCGCCGCCAGGGCCTGCGCCGCCACCGCCGCGGCCAGCCATATGCGCCGTGTTTCCACTGCGTCCCCCTGGTCGTCCGGTCAAGTTCGGTTTCCGCGCGCGCGGCCACGGTGTGCGGGGTACTGTGCCAGCTTCGATGACGGTCCGTGGCCGTTTCGCCACAGCCTGCGCGCCGCGCGCCCGGAGCCGGGAGGATGCGGGGCGGGCACCGCCGTGCGGCGGCGCGCACCCGCCCCGGGCCGCCAGACCCGGCCGACGAGCGCGCCGGACCCGACCAGCACCGACCCGACCCAGGGGGCGAAAGTGACGGAGCTGCCGAAGCCGAACCCACAGCCGAACCCACAGCGGAACCCGGAGCCGACCCCTGAGCGGAACCCGGAGCCGGAGGCGAACCCGGACGCCCCGCCCCACGCGGGCGGCGGCGACGGCCCCGACCTCATCGGCCGCCGCGCCGAACTCGCCGACGTCGCCGCCCGGTTGACCCGGAACCGCCTGGTGACCATCAGCGGCGTCGGCGGCGTCGGCAAGACCCGCCTGGCCCGGCGCGTGGCGGACGACGCGCGCCCCCGCTACCCCGACGGCGTCTGGTGGGTGGAGCTGTCGCCGCTGGAGGACGGCGCCCTGCTGGCGTACGCGATCGCGGAGGCGCTGCCGCTGGTCGACCAGAGCGGGCGGCCGGTGCTCGACGTCGTCGCCGCGTACCTGGCGGGCCGGGAGCCGCTGCTCGTCCTGGACACCTGCGAGCACGTGGCCGAGGAGTGCGCCGACGCGGTGACGGCGCTCCTGATGGCCGCCCCGGGGCTGCGCGTGCTCGCCACCAGTCGGCGCCCGCTCGGCCTGCCGGTGGAGGACGTCGTACCGCTCGAACCGCTGCCGGAGGCGGACGCGCGGGCACTCCTCGCGCGGCGCGCCGAGGCGACCGCGCCGGGCCGCGCCCTCGGCGACGACGAGGCGGCGGCCCTGTGCCGCAGGCTCGAAGGGCTGCCGCTGGCCATCGAACTGGCGGCGGCCCGGCTGCGGGAGCTGCCCCCGGACGAGCTGAACCGGCGGCTCGACGACCGGTTCGACGTGCTCGGCGAGACCCGGCACCCCGTGTACGACGCGGATCCGCCCTGGCACCAGGCGCTGCGCACCGCCGTCGGCTGGAGCCACCAGCTGTGCACGCCCGCCGAGCGGCTCGCCTGGGCGCGGCTTTCGGTGTTCGCGGGGACCTTCGACGAGGAGGCGGCGCGGCGGGTGTGCGCGGACGCGCGGCTGCCCGCCGAGGACGTGCCGGGGCTGCTGGGGGCCCTGGTGCGCGGCTCGATCGTGGAGTGGGTGCCGAGCGGGGCCGCGTCGCGCTACCGGATGCTGGACACCATCCGGGAGTTCGGCGCGTTCTGGCTGCGCGGGCTCGGCGAGGAGGACGTGCTGCGCCGCCGCCACGCCGACCACTGCCTGGCGCTCGCGCACACCGCCGACGCGGCCTGGTCCGGGCCCGGCCAGGAGGCCTGGTACCGCCGCGCCAGCGACGAGCACGCCAACTTCCGTGCCGCGCTGGACTTCTGCCTAGCCGAGGGGAACGGGCGGCGGGCGCAGGAGCTGGCCGGGGCGCTGTGGTTCGTGTGGTTCGCGTGCGGCCTCGCCACGGAGGGGCGCCACTACCTGAACCGGGCCCTGGCCCTGGACGCGGCGACCCGCGGGCACGCGCGGGGCAAGGCGCTGTGGGCCAGCGGCCTCATCGCCCTGAACCAGGGGGACTCCGCCGGGGCGCGCCGCGCCGCCGACGCGCTGCGGGACGCCACGGCCGACGGCGACGATCCGACCGCCGAGCAGGCCGTCGCGTACCTGAGCGGTGCCGCGCTCAGCACCAGCGGGGCGCACACCGAGGCCATCGGCACGTTCGACGCGGTGCCGCGGGCCCGGCCCGCGCACGGCCGCTACGCCGCCGCGTGGGGTCTGATCAGGACCGCCCGTGCCTTCTCGCACGTCTGCCTCGGGCAGTTCGACGAGGCGGCGGCCGTCTCGGCGGAGCTGTGCGCGGAGTGCGCGCGCGGCGGCGAGCGGTGGCTGCACGCGTACGGCGACTACACGCGGGCCCTCGCCGAACTGTCCCGGGGGCGGCCCGCCGAGGCCGTCACGCACGCCCGTGCCGCCGTGCGCGGCAAGCACCGCTTCCGCGACAGCCTCGGCATCGCGCTCTCCCTGGACCTGCTGGCCGCCGCGTCCGTCGCCGCCCGCGACGCCGACCGGGCCGCGCGCCTCCTCGGCAGCGCCGACCAGCTCTGGGCCACCATGGGCAGCACGGCCCGCGTCGGCTCCGAGGACTTCGCCGCCGCGCGCCGCGCCTGCGAGGCCGCCGCGCGGGGCCTCATCGGCGACGAGGCGTACGGTGCCGCGTTCCGCGCGGGGTACGAGGGCGACCTGTCCGCGGTCGTCGCGGAGGCGATGGCGGGATAGGGGCGCGTCCCTCACCCGGCGGTTGCGAGGTGCCGTTTCAGCCCGTCCGGCGTTTGAGGACGAGGCGCGGAGCGCCGACTGCGGGGAGAGGGGCGGAGCCCCAGCCGAGTTACGGGAGAATCGCGGGGGCGAAGGGGGGCGGCGGCGGTGTCCGACGAAGCACGGGGCGCGCGGCGCGCGTACGGCGGCAAGCCCGCCGCGCAACGCCGCGCGGAGCGGCGCGAACGCCTCCTGAAGGCGGGCGCCGAACTCTTCGGCGCCCGCCCCGGCGGCTACCGCACCGCGTCCGTCGCCGCCCTGTGCGCCCGCGCCGACCTGTCCACCCGGCAGTTCTACGAGGAGTTCCGCAACCTCGAAGAGGTCCTGGCCGCCCTGCACGGCCGGATCCACCGGGCCGCGCGGGCCGCGATCACGGCCACGCTCGCCGAGGCGGAGGGCTCCGTACGGGAGCGGGCCGAGGCCGCGTTCCGCGCCTACGCCCGCGTCCTCACCGCCCACCCGCACCTGGTGCGGGTGGCGTTCGCCGAAGCGGCCAGCGTCAGCCCCGAGTTGGAGCGGCAGCGCTTCGAGGCCCGCCAGGGGTGGGTGGACCTGCTGGTCGGCGCGCTGGACGAGGCCGCCGCGCGGGGCGAGATCGGCGCGCGGGACTACCGCGTGGCGGCCCTCGGGTTCGTGGCGGCGGTCAACGGCCTGCTCTACGACTGGACGGTGGGGTACGTGGACGCGCCCCTGGACACCATCGTGGACGAGCTGACGCGGATGTTCATGGGCCTGCTGGAGCCGGGCGGGCCCTGAGGGCGGCGGCCTGAGGGGTGCGCTCAGCCGCCGGTCAGGGCGTTGTCCACCAGGCGGAGCGTCGCCCGTGTCTGGGCGTCCCCGCTGTCCCCCTCCAGCCGCAGCGTGTACGTCGCGCTGGCGACCGCGCGGGAGCCGTCGGGGGTCACCCCGGACTCGGAGACGATGCCGAGGTGCGTGCCGCCGTGGAACCAGATGCCGTCGCGTCCGGCCGCGGTGGGGCGCCAGGCCAGGCCGAGGCCGTAGCGGACGCCCCGTACGGGGATGAAGTCGTCGGCGGGGACGGTCCGCTTCATCGCCGCGAGCTGCGCGGGCGCGAGGAGGCGGCCGCGCATCAGGGCGGTCAGGAAGGCCGTCAGGTCGCGGGGGGTGCTGACGATGCCGCCGTCGGCGCCGCCCCCGGCGGCGAGGCTGGTGTCGGTCAGACCGGTACCGCCGGGGAACTCCGTGTAGGCGGTGGCGGTGGGCTGCGGCACGTACACCGACGTACCCGGGGTGAACGTGTGGCGCAGGCCCAGGGGTTCGATGATCCGGTCGTGGAGGAGTTGCGCCCACGGGTGCCCGGTGGCCTTCTCCAGGATGAGACCGAGGACGACGTAGTTGGTGTTGCGGTAGCCCCAGCGCCGCTCGTCCTCGGGGTGGTCGCGGTCCGGCAGCCAGTCCGGCTCCTTGCGGACGGCGTCCCGCACCTGCTCCTCGGGGGAGGAGGGCGGCCGGAAGCGGCCCGCGCGGTAGCCGTCGGGGGTGAGGTCGGGCACGGCGACGTAGTCGGCGAGGCCGCTGGTCTGGCGCAGCAGGTTGACGACGGTGACGCGGCGCCCGTCGTTGCCGTGCCCCTGGACCAGGCCGGGCAGCCACCGCTCGACGGTGTCGGTGAGCGCGAGCCGCTTCTCGCCGACGAGTTGGAGGGCGAGGGCGGCGGTGAAGGTCTTGGTGTCGCTGCCGATGCGGTAGTACGCGTTCCAGGGCACGGGGTCGGGGCGGTGCACGTCGGCGCGGCCCGCGCGGGCCTCGACGACCCGGCCGCCGCCGGTGCGGAGGGCGGCGAGGACGCCGGTGGCGCCCGCGGCGCGGACGGCGTCGGTGTCGCGCTGGAGGCTGCCGCGCCGGACGGTACCGCTCCGGTCGCCCCCGCGGGCGGGCGCGGCGACGGCCGCGGTGGCCGGACCGGCGACGAGGGACGCCGCGGCGGCCGTGACGGCCGTCCTCCTGCTGAACCGCGCGGTCATCGCGCCACCTCCACGGCCGGGCAGGTCAGATCGCGGTCGGGCAGCTTCCCGCCGCCCAGGTAGGCGTTGACGACGTCGTCGGCGCAGGGCACGGGCGTCTTGCCCTCGGCGCCGCGCCCGTACACGCCGTGGGAGCGGAGGTCCGCGGACAGCAGCCGGGAGCCCTTGAGCGCGCGGTGCAGGGCGAGGGCGCCCTCGTAGGGGACGTTATTGTCGCGGGTGGCCTGGAGCATCAGGACGGGGACGTGGTTGTCGACGATGCGGGTGCCGGGTTCGGCGGGGGCGGCCTTCCAGAACGCGCAGGGCGCCGTCATGTCGTTCGCGAGGGGCCCGAAGACGGGCTGGGTGGCGCGGCTGCGCTGCATGTTCCGCCAGTACGTCTCGGGGTCCTTGGGCCAGCCGCCCGCGGGCCAGCCGCCGTCGCCGCACATGAAGACCGCGCCGCCGACCATGGAGGCCTCCACCTCGGGGGAGCCCAACAGGTCGAGCAGGGCCCTGAGTTCGGGGTTCGGTTCGATGTGCTTGCCGTCGGCGGCGTCGGTGAGGGTGCGGATGGTGCTGGCGAGCGCCGTGTCGTACTCCGCGTGCTGCACGAACTGCCGCAGCAGCAGCCGGATCAGGGGCGCGCCGATGTGCGTTCCGGCGATGCCGACGGGCCGCCGCTCGGCGTGCTTCAGGAGCCGCTCCACGCTCGCGCGCACCTCGGGGGCGGTGCGGCCGAGGCGGTAGGTGCCGTGGCGCCGCGCGGTCCACGCGGCCCACTCGTCAAGGCCCTTCTCCTGCGCGTCGGCCGCGCCCCGGAACAGCCCGTACTGGGTCTTGGCGGGGTCGGTGGACGAGTCGATGACGATCCGGTCCGCGCGCTGGGGGAACAGCTGGGTGAAGACGGCGCCGAGGTCGGCTCCGTACGACGTGCCGTAGTACGACAGCTTCGGCTCGCCGAGGGCGGCGCGGATGGCGTCCATGTCGCGGGCGACGTTGCGGGTGGAGGCGTGCGGCAGCAGCGCGGCGTTGTCGCCGTGCGCGAAGCAGCGCTCGGCGGTGCGGCGGGCGCGGGCGACGCCGTCCTCGAAGTCGCGCCGGGGGGAGGTCCTCGCGCGCGGCGGGTCCTGCGGCCCCGGGTCCCCGCAGGTGATCGGGGTGCTGCCGCCCAGGAAGCGGGGATCGAAGCCGATGAGGTCGTACTGGTCCGCGACGCCCTTCAGGGTGTCCCGCAGGGCGAGGGTGGTGGCGAGGCCGGTGCCGCCGGGGCCGCCCGGGTTGGACAGCAGGATGCCGCGCCGGTGCGCCCGGTCCTTGGCCTTGACGCGGGAGACGGCGAGGTCGATGGTGCGGCCGCCGGGGTCGGCGTAGTCCAGGGGCACGGGGATCGTGGCGCACTCGGCGCCCGCCGCGACCAGTTCCTTCTGCTCGGCGGGGCAGGCGCCCCAGCGGACCGCTGGCGTGGGCGCCGTGGCGTGGGCGGTGGCGGGCACGGCGCCCGCGAGCACTCCGGCCAGTCCGAGGCCGACGGCGGCGGCGCGCCACGGGGGGCGCCGAGGGGGCTTGTGCATGCTGCTGCTCCCAGGGGAGGCGGGGAAACGATCACCAACGACGCTACGGAGGGCGGGAGTTGGCGGCCATGCGGCCACCTGGCCTGCCGGGCCGGGGGTTATCCCCAGGGCAGGTGACCGCGCCCCGCGAAAGCCGCCCGCCCGGCGGCCCGCCGCCCTAAGGTTGGGCTCCCGAGCGCCGAGGAGGGCCGCGTGAGCGACCACGGCAACGCCAGGAACGAGTGGATCGACCCCCGCTACGAGGGCACCGTCACGTTCTACGTCCAGCAGATCCGCCAGGCGGCGTCCCGCCACCGCATCGTGGCCTGCGCCCACTGCCACGGCCTGCGCCTGACGGTCCTCCTGGACCCCGCCACGAAGCACCCGTACCGGGTCCCCTGCTCGGCCTGCGACCCGAGCGGCGTCTGACGCGGCGCCCCCGGGCGGGGCCCGGCCACCGGATGCCGCCTCGCGCGCAAAGCCGCCTTCCCCCTGACCTGCAACTGGTGGACAGTACACCTCAAGCACGGCGGAACCCTGAGGGAGGCAGCCGCATGCATCCGTGCCCGCGCCGGTCCGCGCCGCCGTGATCGCCTACCTCCACGCGTACGGGCTGATTTTCGGTGCTTTCGACTTCGCCCTGGACGGCAACGGGACATGGTGGTTCCTCGAATGCAACCCCAACGGGCAGTGGGCGTTCGTGGACGGTCCCACCAGCCGCGCGGTCACCCGCGCACTCGCCGACACACTCCAGAAGGGCGTACCCACGTGACCTCAAGGCCCGCCCCCGAGATGCTGCGCCAGCGCCTCGCGGAGAGGCTCCGCGACACCGGCTCCCTGCACGACCCGAGGCTGCGCCGTGCCGTGGAGACCGTGCCCCGGGAGATCTTCCTCGGCCCCGCCATCTACCGGCCGAGCGAACCCCCGGCCCCACCACCTGGACCCCCCTGCACCGCGACAGCGTGCCCGCCGGGGAGTGGCTGAGCCTCACGTACGAGAACACGACCTGGGTCACCCAGATCGACGGCGTGCTCGCCGAGGAGGCCAGCGGGCCCCAGCCGGGCGTGCCGAGCTCGTCGTCGACGCTGCCGGGCCTGGTCACGCGGATGATCGAGCTGGCGGGCATCGCGCCGGGGCAGCGCGTCCTCCTCATCGGCACCGGCACCGGGCTGTCCACGGCGTACGTGTGCGAGCTGATCGGCGCCGAGCACACGACCGCCATCGAGACCGACCCGGCCGCCGCCGAGCGCGCCCGCAAGGCGCTCGCCGAGGCCGGGTACGCCCCCACGCTCCTCACCGGCGACGGCCTCCTCGGCCACCCCGACGGCGCCCCCTACGACACGGTGATCGCCTTCTGCTCCATGCGGCACGTGCCGTACGGGCTGCTGCGGCAGATCACCGCCGGGGGGACACTGCTCGTCACCCTCGCCGGGTGGGGCTTCGGGCACGGCCTGGTGCGGCTCACGGTCGACGAGCACGGCGGCGCGTGTGGGCGCTTCCTGCCCGGCAGCGCCCAGTTCATGATCGCCCGTGCCCACGCCCACCCGCCGCGCGGCCCGGTCGAGTGGCTGCCCGGCGAGGCACGGCCCAGCCGCGTCGACCCGGCGCTGCTCGACGACTGGACGGGCCGGTTCGTCGCCCAGCTCGCCGCGCCCTCCGCGGAGCGGGTCGGCGGGGGCGGCACCCAGGTCCTCCTGGACGTCGCCACCGGCTCCCAGGCCCGCACCCGCCCCGCCGACGACGGCTGGACCGTGGTGCAGCGCGGCCCGCTGCGGCTGTGGGACGCCGTCGAGGACGCGGTGGGCCTCTGGCGGGCCGCCGGGTCCCCCCACGTGTCGGAGTTCGGCCTCACCATCACCCCCGCCGCGCAACGCGTCTGGCTCGGCGACCCCGAGGGGCCGGGCTGGAACCTGCCGGTGTGAAGCGCGGGTGCGCACGCTTCACTGGCGGGGGCGCCTTTCGCTGGCGGGGGCGCCTTTCGCTGGCGGGGCGTCCGCCGAGGCTGAGCATCTGGCTGCGGGAATGTGACGCTTTCGGTGCGAGTGTCACAAGTTGGGGGCGGTGTTTGGGGGGTGTCGGATTCGCCTACGGCATCCGCTGCCGGGTCATCTGTGCGGTGCCGGTCTCGACCGGCCGTGGGGACGTCTGCCGTCGCGGATCGCGATACGGACCCGTGTGGCGCGGGGGCCGCCGCTCAGCCGTACGACGCCGTCCACGCGCCGCGCCTGAAGTGGCACACGCCGTCCGGGGTGACCCGCACCCGGCTGCCGTACACGGGCAGGCCGCCCTCGGCGTTGAGCCGGTTCCGGATGCGCTCCAGCGTGGTCCACAGGCGGCGCGGGCCCCCCTGGTGGACCGTGGGCGGGTCGAGCCACGTGGCGCGGGCGCGCGCCCATGAGCCATCGGGGTGGACCAGCCACGCCGTGCGCCGCTCGCCGTCCTCCTCGTAGTACGCCTCGACGCCCCCTGGCTCGGCGAGTTCGAGCATGGCGCGCACGTCCCACGCCTCGGACACGTTCAGGACCGGATAGCGACCGCTGGTCACCTCGTCGCCCTCGCGGTCCCGCACCGCCGTGAACACGCGGTACGCGTCCGCCGGGTAGTCGTCCCCGCTCCGCGCCGCCATGAACCCGGCCCGGTCCCACTCAACGACCCCCCGGGCCCCGCCGTCCTCCTCCTTCGTGGCCGTGACGATCACCGGCATGCGGGCGAGCGTGGTCACCAGGCGGCCACCGGGGCGGAGCGCGCCGAGGGCGCCCGCGAGGTGGGGCAGCGCCACCAGCGACACCAGCCGGTCGAAGCCGCCCGGCAGCGAGCCCATCACGTCCCCGGTGAGCACCCGGGGTGCCATGCCGAGCGCCCCGAGCCGCGCCGCCGCGGCCTCAGTCAGGTACGGGTCGACGTCCACCGCCGTGACGTGCCTCTCCCCCAGCCTGTGGACCGCCAGCGCGGTACTGGCCCCGCTGCCCGCCCCGATCAGGGCGAGGTCCGCCCCGTCGTACAGTTCCGCGTGCCGCAGCATGCGCACCACCAGGCCCGGCATGGTGCTCGACGACGTCGGCCTGCCGGACACCTGCTCGCCGGGCCGCGCGTGGTCGGCGTGCCGGGGCCCGACCCGGGTCACCAGGGACGTGTCCGAGTAGGCGGCACGCAGCCACGCCGCCGCGTCGGCGCTGCCGTCCCGCAGGGTCCACGCACCGCCGTCCGCCCGCTCCCACCACCGCGGCACGAACAGGTGCCGCGGCGTGTCGGCGACGGCGTTCCGCCACCGGGAGACGGGGGACGTGACCTCGGCGGCCAGCCGCTCGGCGTGCCTCTTCCATTGCGTCGGCGCGCTCATCACTCGTACTTCGGGTCGCAGGCCGGTTGCTCCGCGGGCGAACCGTCACCGCCGTCCAGCGAGGGCTTGCGGTCAGGGTCACACGGATCGGCCCTCCCGCGCGCCCGAACCGCGCGCAGCGCCTCCGTCCACGCCTCACCGCCGATGATCGCCGCCAGGTTCATGACGCACGGCGTCACCTCATCCGACGGCAGCACGGCCGCCTGTCCGACTCCGCACCGCCCGCACAGCTCCGCCACGTTCACCCGGGCCCCAGGCGGCGCGGCCCGGCCCAGTCGTCGAGTCCGGTCCGTGCGGATGGCCGTCACGCCGAGGCTTCCAGTTCGACCCGTGCCTCGGCCGCCCGTTGCCCGGGCAGGACCGACACGATGCCGACGCGTACCGGAACACCTCGGCGCACGGCTCAGCGCGGTTCGCCCGCGTGCGCCGATGGCTACCCGGGCACGCCCCACGCCGGGTGGGTCGTCGGCCGCCAGCACACCGTGCGTGCCGCCCGGCCCGGACTCAGCGAAGCAATGCGTGCGGTGGAGCTAGCTGGCAGGCCCCGGTGATCTCCAGCGCGACGGACCTCAGCGTCATGTCCGGATGAGGGCACCGTGTGCGGTGGCGGTCACGAAGGCGGTGAAGGCGGCCGCCGGGACCGTGACGACGGGGCCGTCGGGGCGCTTGCTGTCGCGGATCGCGATGTGCGGGACGAGGGCGGCGACTTCGACACAGTCGCCGCCGGTGGTGCCGCTGTACGAGGACTTGGCCCACGCGGCACCGTTCAGCGGGGCGCACTCCACGCATTCGCCGCCGCCCGAGCCGCTGTACGAGGACCTACGCCACCGTGCGCTTGGTGGGGTTGCGTCCACGACACTCCTCCCTGCCCTAGAGGGCACGTTGCGCGGCGGCGGTCACGAAGGCGGTGAAGGCGGCTGCCGGGATGGTGATGGCGGGGCCGTCGGGGCGCTTGCTGTCACGGATCGCGATGTGCGGGACGAGGTCGGCGACCTCGACACACTCACCGCCGGTGTCTGCGCTGTACGAGGACCTACGCCACTGTGCGCTTGGTGGGGTTGCGTCCACGACTCTTCTCCCTGCCCTAGAGGGCACGTTGCGCGGCGGCGGTCACGAAGGCCGTGAACGCTTCCGCTGCGACGGTGACGACGGGGCCGTCGGGGTGCTTGCTGTCACGGACCGCGATGTGCGGGGCCAGGGCGGCGACTTCGACACAGTGGCCGCCGGTGTCTCCGCTGTACGAGGACTTGCGCCACGCCGCGCCGTTCAGCGGGGCGCACTCGACGCACTGGCCGCTGCCCGAGGCGCTGTGCGACGACTTGCGCCACCGTGCGTTCGTCAGGGTCGGGTTGGTCCTCATGCCGTTCCTCCCGTACGCGGGTTATCGGGTGAGGGCGCCCTTCGCGGTGGCGGTCACAAGGGCGGTGAAGGCATCCGCCGAGACCGTGACGACCGGGCCGTCGGGGCGCTTGCTGTCACGGATCGCGATGTGGGGGGTGAGGGCGGCGACTTCGACACAGTCGCCGCCGGTGTTTCCGCTGTACGAGGACTTGGTCCACTCGGCGCCGTTCAGTGGGGCGCACTCCACGCAGTCACCACCGGTGCTGCCGGTGTACGAGGACTTGCGCCACCGTGCGCTCGTCAGGGTCGGGTTGGTCCTCATGCCGTTCCTCCCGTACGCGGGTTATCGGACGAGGGTGCCCTTCGCGGTGGCGGTCACGAAGGCCGTGAACGCGGCCGCCGGGACCGTGACGACCGGGCCGTCGGGGCGCTTGCTGTCACGGATCGCGATGTGCGGGACGAGGTCGGCTACCTCAACACAGTCCCCACCGGTATCGCCGCTGTACGACGACTTGGTCCACTCGGCACCGCTGAGGGGGCGCACTCGACGCAGTCACCGCCCTTATCTCCGCTGTACGACGACTTACGCCACTCCGAGCCCGTCAGTGTTCGGCTGCTGCTCATAACGCTCCTCCATCACGCGGGCGATGAGTGCCGCAGAATCCTGAACGGATAGTGCGGCAGCCTGCAAGTGATCGTAACGGAGCGAGCCCTCTTTGAGAGCCTGCGGATTGGCCGTCATGTGGCCCTGAATGAAGTCCTCGGTGTACGCGATGTCGGGGTCGTCGTCGAAGCGCAGCAGATTGAACGTCCCTTGTAGCCCCCCATGCACCCCTGCTGTGAAGGGCAGGATCTGCACCTTCACCCACTCCCTCTGATCGTTCACGTGTAGCAGGTGTGCCAGTTGCTCACGCATGACGCGCTTGCCACCAATCTCCTGGTGCAACACGGCCTCACTGAGCACTACCCAGATCAGCGGCGGGTTCTCGCGGTGCAGGACGCGTTGTCGGTCCATTCGTGCCGCCACGCGAGCGTCAAGGTTGTCGTCGGTCGTCACACCGAGCACGGCTCGCGCGTAGGCCTCGGTCTGGAGAAGCCCGTACATCAACTGAGCCTGAAACGAGGAGATGTAGGTAGCCCGCGCCTCCATCTCCGCATACGGCTGGAACCAGCTCGGCAGCTGGCTGCGCAGCACCAGCCCCACCAACCGCGAGAACATCCCATCCGTACAGAGCGCCGCATCCACCCGCTCCGAGAAATCCCTGGTGGGGACCTTCCGGGCGGTCTCGATCTGGCCCACCAGCGACGTGGCGCAGAAGATGCAGGACGCCAGCTCCGCCTGCTTGAGGCCCGCGGCCTCTCTCGCGCGGCGCAGTTCCGCGCCGTAGTAGTCCAGCGGGGACGCGCTGGGGTCGAGATCGCGGATGTTGACCATGATGGGCCGGGTCACCCCCAAGGCACATGCCGTACGGCATGGGATTCAACGTGTCGCCGAGCGTAACGGCGTCGTCGCTCCGGAGTGACGGGAATCACTGAACTGGCCTCCTCTGCCCAGAGGTTGGCGCTCGCGCTGTCACACTGGCGCCATGCGGGAGCCAGAGCGCCGCGCCCGTCCGGCGGACGGTACGCGGGTGACGCACGCGGGGATGCGGGCCATCGTGGCGGGTGGGCACGAGGGGAAGGTGCGCATCCGCCTGGAGGCGGAGGACTACATGCTGCGGCGGAGCCTGCTGGTGGACGCGGCGGAGTTGGAGGCCGTGGACCCGGCGGAGCTGGAGCCGTCGGATCTGGAGGCGTGGACGGTGCCGTTGTGCTCGTCGTGCGGGGGCAGCGGCGCGATCGAGTGGACGGACGACGACGGCTGGCAGCACGAGGCGCCGTGCGAGACCTGCGCGCGGCGGGACGCCGAGGACGATGCCGAGGACGACGTCGGGGAAGACCAGTGAGGAGCGGGCCCGGCGGAGGGGGCGGGCAAACCCACACCGCCCGCCGTGGGGCTCAATCCGTAGCGGTGCGTAATCACTTGACTTCACGCTCGTGACATGAATCACGCAACGGAACTCCTTGACCTGGGAGTTGGCGACAGCTACCGCCTCACCTTCACCGTGGGTGAGCACTCCGTGCGACCGGTGCGCAGGATCCTGCGGATGTACCTGGTCGGCTGGGGCCTCGACGGCCTGCGGGACGCGGCGGAGCTGGCGCTGACGGAACTGGTCACGAACGTCATCCGGCACGTGCCGGACCGCCACTGCTCGGTGCTGATCGCGCGGCGGGAGGGCGGGGTGCGGGTGGAGGTCACCGACGGGTGCCCGGCGCTCCCCACTCCCGTACGGCTGCGCGGGTTGGCCGAACACGGCCGGGGCCTGCTGCTCGTGGACGCGGTGACGGACCGCTGGGACGTTACGGTGCTGCGCGACCGCGCGGGAAAAACCATCTGGTTCGAGTGCGACGACCGAGAAGGAGTGGGAGTGGTGGCCGGTGACCCCTGAGGAACTGATCGCCCGGCACGGGCTCGTACCGCTGGACTTCGAGGGCGGGATGTTCCGGCAGACGTGGGCGGGGCCGGGCGGCGCGGACGGGCATCCGGCGGGGACGGCGATCGTCATGCTGCTCACCTCGCGCCCCGGTGACTTCTCGGCGCTGCACCGCCTCCCCACCGACGAGATCTGGCACTTCTACCGGGGCGACCCGCTGGAGCTGCTGCTCCTCGCGCCGGACGGGACGGACGAGGTGCGGGTGCTGGGGCCGGGGCCCGACGACGCGTTCCAGGTGGTGGTGCGGGCGGGGACGTGGATGGGGGCGCGGGTGCGGGAGGGCGGGGCGTGGTCGTTGTTCGGTACGACGATGGCGCCCGGGTTCCTTGAGCGGGACTACGAGGGTGGGGATCCGGAGGAGTTGGCCGCCCGGTATCCGGGGCGGGCCCAGATGATCAGGAGGCTGTGCCGTGCGTGACCCCCAACTGCCGTCCCTGGAGGGCAAGGTGGCCCTCGTGACGGGGGCGAGTGGAGTGCTCGGCGGCGGTATCGCCCGCCGGTTCGCGGCGGCGGGCGCGGCGGTCGTGCTGCACGCCCACCGGGGCGCGGACCAGGCGCAGGAGGTGGCCGACGCGCTCAAGGCGGCGGGCGGGGACGCCACCGTGGTCACCGCCGACCTGCGGGAGGAGTACGCCTGCCGCCGCCTGGTGGAGGCGGCGCACGCCTGGCGGGGGCGCCTGGACACGCTGGTCAACAACGCCGGGGTGCAGCCCGTGCGGGAGCTGGCCGGGATGACCGCCAAGGAGTGGCGGGAGATGCAGGAGGCCAATGTGACCAGTGCGTTCAGCTGTACGCAGGCGGCGGTCGAGGTGATGGAGCCGGGCGGGTCCGTGGTGCAGATCGCGTCCATCGAGGCGCACCAGCCCGCGGCGGGGCACGCGCACTACGCGGCGTCCAAGGCGGCCCTGGTGATGTTCGCGCGGGGGGCCGCGCTGGAGTACGGGGCGCGGGGCATCCGCGTCAACAGCGTGTCGCCGGGGCTGATCGGGCGGCCCGGGCTCGCGGAGGACTGGCCGGAGGGGGTGGAGCGGTGGGGCCGGGCGGCGCCGCTGGCGCGGTTGGGGCGGCCTGAGGATGTGGGGGCGGCGTGCGTGTTCCTCGCGTCGGAGGCGGCGGGGTGGATCACCGGGGCGGATCTGGTCGTCGACGGCGGGGTGAGCGCGCGCCCCACGTGGTGAACCCTCGCGGGGGGGCGCCCCAATCCCGCCCCTTCACCGAAACCATGGGGCTCCGCCCCCTGGCACCCCCGTAAATCGGCCTGGCGGCCTCGTCCTCAAACGCCGGACGGGCTGAATCATCGCGCTCCGCGCTCGTCCTCAAACGCCGGACGGGCTGGATGGGTCGCGCTGCGCGGCTCGTGCTCGGGCGCCGGGCGGGCCAAGAACAGACCACCCGCCCCGGAGGGGGCGGGTGGGCGGGGAACATCCGCCGCGAAGCGGCGGATCACGGAGGGCCGAAGACGGCGAGGACGACAGATCCAGCCCGTCCGGCGTTTGAGGACGAGGCGCGGAGCGCCGATACGGGGTGCCAGGGCCACCCCGCAGGGTCAGCCGCGCGGCGGCCGGGGGCGCATCAAGTAGAGGGAGAGGGCCGCGGCGACGAGGACACCCACGGCGCCGACGACGAAGCTCGCGGACATCGCGTCCGTGAAGGCGTCCCGGGCCGCGTCGAGCAGCCCCGCGTCCCCGGTGCGGCCCGCCTCAGCGAACGCCTCGACGATGGACTCCCCGGCCTTGCCGGGAGCGTCGTCCGGCATGGCACTCCCGTACGTACTGGACAGGATCGACCCGAGGACGGCGACGCCGAGCGCGGCACCGGCCTGCTGGACGGTGTCGTTGAGGGCCGAGCCCACGCCCGCGTGCTCGGCGGGCACCGCGCCCATGAGGGCGGCCTGCGCGGCGGGCATCGCGAGGCCGCCGCCCATGCCCATGAGGACCATGGCGAGGGTGACGACGCCGAAACCGTCGCCGCGCTCCAGGGTGGTGAGGGTGAAGAACCCGGCGGCGATGACGGTGAGGCCCACGGCCACCATGAGGCGGTTGCCGAGCTTCTGGCCGAGGGTCGCGCCGAGGGTGTTGAAGACCAGGGAGGCGACGGCGAGCGGGGCGAAGGCCCAGCCGGTGTCGGTGGGCGTGTAGTCCAGGACGAACTGGAGGTACTGGGTGAGGACCAGCATCAGGCCGCCGTTGGCGAAGGTCAGCAGGACGATGGAGAAGCTGGCGCCGGTGAACACCCGGTTGCGGAACAGGGACAGCGGCACCATCGGCGACGCCACCCGCACCTCCCAGAAGCCGAAGCCGACCAGCGCGCACACCGCCCAGATCGCCGCGGCGTACACCTTCGGGTCGTCGAAGCCCTCCTTCGGCCACTCGGTGATCGTCCACACCAGCGCGACCATGCCGACGACCGAGAGGACCATCCCGAACGGGTCGGCCTTGCGCCAGGGCCCCCGGGACTCCGGCATCAGCACGAGCGCGGCGACGATGGCGAGGCCCGCGATGGGCACGTTGATGAGGAAGACCGAACCCCACCAGAAGTGATCGAGCAGCGCCCCGCCCAGGACCGGGCCGCCGACCAGGCCGACCATCGCCACCGCGCTCCACGCCGCGATCGCCTTGGGCCGCTCGTCCTCGTCGAAGACGGTGATGAGGATCGACAGGGTGCTCGGCATGACCAGGGCGCCGCCGACGCCCATCAGGACGCGGCCCGCGATCAGCTGCTCGGGGCTGTCCGCGACGGTCGCGAGGAGGGAGGCCGCGCCGAAGACCACCAGGCCGATCAGCATCACCCGGCGGCGCCCGAAGCGGTCCGACAGCGAGCCGGAGGTGAGCAGCAGCCCCGCGAAGACCAGCATGTACGAGTCGAGGATCCACTGGAGGTCCGAGGCGCTCGCGTCCAGGTCCCGCGCGATGGGCGGCACCGCCACCGTCAGGACCATGTTGTCCACGACCAGGACCAGCGTGCTCAGGCAGAGCACCACCAGGATCAGCCAGCGCCGGGGGTTGCGCGCCACCTCCTCGCCCCCGCCGACCGGGCCCACCGGGCCCGCCGGGTCCACTGACGTCGTTCCCGTACCGCCGCCGTCCATCGCCGGACCTCCCCGTCCCCGGCGCGTGCCGCAGCACCCGCCGCTCATCTCTTCGTACACTGTTCGCTGACTCCGCACACTGTACGGAGCCCGCACGCTGTTCGCAACACCCGAACGACGTGCGGATCATGGGCTAGGGTGGGCGGGAGCAGCAGAGAGAAAGGGTGGCCGCCGCATGCCCCGCACCGAGAAGCCGACCGCGATCTCCGTCTGGACCCGGCCGCAGCGCCCGCGCCGCGAGCAGCCCGCGCTCAGCCGCGACCAGATCGTCACCGAGGCGCTGGCCCTGCTCGACGCGGAGGGCATCGAGGCCCTGAGCATGCGCAAGCTCGGCACCCGCCTGAACGCGGGCGCCACCTCGCTCTACACGCACGTGTCCAACAAGGACGAGATCATCGAGCTGGCCGTGGACCGGGTGTACGGCGAGATCGAGGTGCCGAAGGCCGCCGACCGGGCGGGCTGGCGCGCCGCGACGCTGGAGTACGCGCGGAACATCCGCGCCGCGCTGCTGCGCCACCCCTGGATCGCCAACGTCCTCGGCGAGCTGGGCATGGCCCACCTCGGCCCCAACATGATGCGGCTGTCCGAGGACGTCCTCGAACTCTTCGAGACCGGCGGCTTCGACCTGGCGACCTCCGAGACCGCCCTCAAGACCATCTGGTCGTACGCCATCGGCACCGCCACCACCGAGGCCGCCTACCTGACCGCGCTCGCCCGCAGCGGGCGCACCGAGGAGGAGTGGCTGGCGCAGGTGACGCCCGCGGCGGCCGAAGCGGTGCAGCGGTATCCGCGCCTGCGGAAGGCGTACGCCGCCGGGCCCCGGGCCAACGCCCCCGAGGCGCGGGCCGACTACTTCCAGGAGGGCCTGGCCTGCCTCCTGGACGGCCTGGAGACCCGCCGGGGCTGAGCCCTCCGGTGCCGGGGCTCGCTCGAACGGGTCCCCCTGGTGGCCGTCGCCGCCCCGCCGCCGGACGCTCGGGCCATGACCTCACCACAGCGCCCCGCGCCGCCCGCGAGCCCCTGGGCCACCGGCGGCGCCCTCTTCGCCGGTGTCCTGATGCTCGTGTACGGGGTCCTCGGCGTCCTCACGGGCATCGCGGGCATCGCCAAGGACGACGTGTACGCGCGCGTCGGCGACTACGTGTACGAGTTCAACCTCACCGCCTGGGGGTGGATCCACCTCGTCCTCGGCGTGCTCGTCGCCGTGACCGGGTGGGGCATCCTCAAGGGCGCCGAGTGGGCCCGCGCCACGGGTATCGCGCTCGCCGCGGTCGCCATGGTCGCCCAGTTCCTGTGGCTGCCGTACACGCCGCTGTGGGCCCTGATCTCGCTGGCGCTCGGCGTGTTCGTCATCTGGGCCCTCTGCGTGGCGGGCGACACCCCCACCACGGACCGGTAACCCAACTCCCCCACCCACCCACCCTCCCCGGGCCTCCGCCCCGGCCCCCCATCACCGCTCCGCGGCTCGTCCTCAAACGCCGGACGGGCTGAATCCCCCCACCCCACCGCCCGAGCACGAGCACGAGCGCGCAGCGCGACGATCCAGCCCGTCCGGCGTTTGAGGACGAGCGCGCCAGCGCGATCAAGGGCGGGCGGGTGGGGAAAAGCCCGCCCGGCGATTGAGGGCAAGCGCGCCAGCGCGATGAAGGGCGGGCGGGTGGGGAGAGGGGCGCCCACCCACAGCCAGGGGGTCACTCCCGGGTGTAGAAGTGGTAGAACGCGGCGGCGAACACCCCGGCGGCGACCACCCCCGCCATCACGACGGACCGCAGCACGCTCGCGTCCGTCAGGCTGTACAGGAACCCGAAGGACACCCCGGCGAAGGCGGCCCACGCCGCGGCCCGAAGCTCCCGCGGAAGCCCCGGCGCGAGGCGCCGCACCGCGACGTACAGCGCGGCGAAGACGACGCCGGTGACGACGCCGTACAGAACGTTGGAGCCCGTGATCGGCCCCCCGTCGCGGTGGATGCCCGCGGCCCAGACGCCGTAGACGACGGCGAGCAGGACGGGCCCCGCCCACGCGTGGGAGAGGGAGCGGACGCCGGGGGTGCCGTGCGCGGTGAGTGCCATGGCGGTTCCTCTCTGTCCGGGAGGCGTCGGCCTCCTCCCAGGAAACACCCGTTCGACCCCGCCTTCCACCCGAGCGCGTGCCACCCTGAGAAGCACCGGTCGCGCACCTGTTCCCCTCTCGAACGAGCCGACCGATGAGTTTCCGTACCACGCCCGGTCTCCCCTCATGACGCACCGCTACCGAACCGCACGGAAGACCCGCAATCGGAAGGCGTAAGGACATGAGCAGCAAGCAGCCGCCACGCAGGCCAGGCCCCGACGGCCTGGCCATCGAGACCGCGGGCCTGGTCAAGACGTTCGGGGACAACCGCGCCGTGGACGGCGTCGACCTGGCCATCCCCTCCGGCACGGTCTACGGCCTGCTCGGGCCGAACGGCGCGGGCAAGACGACGACGGTGAAGATGCTCGCCACGCTGCTGCGCCCGGACGGCGGCGAGGCCCGCGTCTTCGGCCGCGACGTGGTCCGCGAGGCCGACGCCGTCCGCTCCATGGTCAGCCTCACCGGGCAGTACGCCTCGGTCGACGAGGACCTCACGGGCACGGAGAACCTGGTCCTGCTGGGCCGCCTCACCGGCCACGCCAAGAAGGCGGCGTACGCGCGGGCCGAGCAGCTGCTCGCCGCCTTCGGGCTCAGCGAGGCCGCCGGACGCCAGGTGAAGAACTACTCGGGCGGCATGCGGCGCCGCATCGACATCGCCGCCTCCATCCTGAACACGCCCGACCTGCTCTTCCTCGACGAGCCGACCACCGGCCTCGACCCGCGCAGCCGCAACCAGGTGTGGGACATCGTCCGCGCGGTCGTCGCGCAGGGCACGACGGTGCTGCTGACCACGCAGTATCTGGACGAGGCCGACCAGCTCGCGGCCCGTATCGCCGTCATCGACCAGGGCAGGGTCATCGCCGAGGGCACCAAGGGCGAGCTGAAGGCGTCGGTCGGCGCGGGCTCCGTCCACGTCCGGCTGCGCCACGCGCACCAGCGCCAGGAGGCCGCCGACCTGCTCGGCCGCGCCCTCGACGCGGCGGTGCAGCTGGAGCCGGACCCGGTCGCGCTCACCGCCCGCGTCGGCGACGGCTCGGCCCGCGCCGAGGAGGCCGCCGCCGAGAAGGCGTCCCGCGCGCTCGCCGAACTGGCCCGCGCGGGCATCACCGTCGACAACTTCTCGCTCGGCCAGCCCAGCCTGGACGAGGTCTTCCTCGCCCTCACCGGAAAGCCGGTGCCCGACCAGGGCCCCGTCCCGCAGGACCCGAAGGACCCGCAGGTACGCAAGGAAGCCGAGGCCCACGCATGAGCACCGCGACCAGCACCGAGGCCCAGGACCTCGCGCCCGTCCGCACCGACTCCCTCGCCGAGCTGCTCATCGCCCGGGACCGCCCGCGGCGCCCCAGCGCGCTCTCCGCGTCCCTGACCTTCGGCTGGCGCGCCGTACTGAAGATCAAGCACGTGCCGGAGCAGCTCTTCGACGTCACCGCGTTCCCGGTCATGATGGTGCTGATGTACACGTACCTCTTCGGAGGGGCGCTCGCCGGGTCGCCGCGCGAGTACATCCAGTACCTGCTCCCCGGCATCCTCGTGATGTCCGTCGTCATGATCACGATGTACACGGGCGTCTCGGTCAACACCGACATCGAGAAGGGCGTCTTCGACCGCTTCCGCTCGCTGCCCATCTGGCGGCCGTCCACCATGGTCGGATACCTCCTCGGCGACGCCCTGCGGTACGCCATGGCGTCCGTGGTGATGCTGAGCGTCGGCCTCATCATGGGCTTCCGGCCGGACAGCGCCGTCGGCGTGCTGCTCGGCGTGGTCCTGCTGATCGTGTTCTCGTTCGCCTTCTCCTGGGTGTGGACGATGTTCGGGCTGCTGCTGCGCACGGAGAAGTCCGTGATGGGCGTCAGCATGATGGTGCTGTTCCCGCTGACGTTCCTCAGCGACATCTTCGTGAAGCCTCAGACCATGCCGGGCTGGCTCCAGGCGTTCGTCAACAACAACCCGATCACCCACCTCGCCTCCGCCGTCCGCGGCCTCATGGACGGCGACTGGCCCAGCGCCGAGATCGCCTGGAGCCTCGGCTGGGCGGCGCTGCTCGTGGCCGTCTTCGGACCGGTGACGATGCGGCTGTACAACCGCAAGTGACGCCGGGGCCGAGGCCGCTGCCGACGCCGGTGGTGATGCCTGTGCTCCATATGCAGTGACCCCGGTGGCGCCCCGCGCGGCCGGGGCCTTGCCTGGATGGCGTGCCCGTGCCCCCGCCGCCCCCGCGGCCCCGGCTGCCGCCGCGCCCGCGCGCCGCCCTCGCGGCCGCGCTGCTCGCCCTCGCCTGCCTGCTGGTGCCGTTCGGCGCGGTCGCCACCTGGGCCCGGTACGAGATCGAGGACACCGACCGGTACGTGGCCACGATGGCGCCGCTCGCCTCGGACGCGGCGGTGCGCGCCGCCGTCGCCGACGCCGTCACCGACTCCGTGACCAAGGAGATCGACGCCGGTCCGCTCCAGTCCGCCGTCGAGTCGTTCGTCCGCGACGCCGTACGGTCCTTCACCGGCACCGCCGCCTACCGCGCCGCCTGGGACACCGCCAACCGCGCCGCCCACGCCGCCGTGCGCGACGCCCTGGAGAGCGGCGCCGACAACGCCGTCACCCTCGACCTCGCGCCCATCACCAAGCAGGTCAAGCGGCAACTCGACGCCGACGGCGTGCCGTTCGCCGACCGCATCCCCGTACGCCACACCAGGATCACCGTGATGAGGGCCGAGGACCTCGGCGACTTCCGGAAGGGGTTCCGCATGCTCCAGGTCGCCGGACTGTGGCTGCCCGTCGCCGCGGTGGTCCTCGCCGCGGGCGGCATCCTCCTCGCCGTGCGCCGCCGCCGCGCCGTCGCCGCGACCGCGCTCGGCACCGCCCTCGGCGCGGCCCTGCTCGCCGCCGCCGTCGCCGTCGGCCGCGCCCTCACCCTCGACGACCTGCCGCCGCACGTGTCCCGCGCCGCCGCGGCCGCCGTCTACGACGCGCTCACCGCGACACTGCGCACCACGGCGTGGGTGCTGCTGGGGGTGGGGCTCGCGGTGGCCGCGGGAACCTGGGCGTGGGGGCGGTGGGGGCGGCGGCCCGTCGGCGGGAAACCTTCCGTCACGCCCCGTCGTCTGTAAGGGAGGACAGTGCGCCGTCGACGAAAGGCCGCCCCTTGGAGCACGTGACGGCACCGCCCGGCGCGCCCGCGCCCGACGCGGGCGCCCACGCGGACGAGGCGGTGCGGGCCCGGCGGCCCCGGCGGCAGCGCGTCGCCGCCTGGACCGGCGGGGTGCTGCTGCTCGGCGTCAGCGCCGTCCTCGGCTGCCGGGCCGCCGACACCGACGCGGTCACGCCCGTGCCGCAGGCCCTCGCCTTCCTGCCGTGGCTGCTCGCGCCCGCCGTCGCCGCGCTGCTCCTCGCCGCGTACGGGCGCTGGCGCACCGGCCTGGTGTGGTCGGTGGCCGCGCTCGCCCTGCTCGCCTGGTACATGGAGCCCTACGGCAAGGTCGCCGACCCCGACGGGCCGCCCCTCGCCGAACTGCGGGTGCTCACCGCCAACGTCGAGTTCGGGCGCGGCACGGCGGGCCTGGTCGACGCCGTGCGCGAGCACCGGCCCGACCTGGTCTTCGTGCCCGAGTGCGACCGCGGGTGCGCGGCGCGGCTGCGGGCGGAGCTGCCCCGGTCCGCCTACCCCTACCGGGTCGCCGCCGACGGCGACGGCGCCGACGGGTCCGTCATCCTCTCCACCGTGCCGCTGAAGCCCGCCACCGGGGTGCGGGGCACCCTCGGGATGCCCGGCGCCGTCGCCGACGTCAAGGGGGTGCCCGTGCGGGTGCAGCTCGCCCACCCCATGCCGCCCACGCCCGGGGGCGTCGCGCGGTGGCGGCGCGAGCTGGGGGCGCTGCGGGACTTCGCCGCCGACGGGGACGGGCGGGCCACGATCCTCGCCGGGGACTTCAACGCCACGCAGGACCACGCGGCGTTCCGGGGCGTCCTCGACGCGGGGCTGCGGGACGCCGCCCGGCAGGCCGGGGCCGCCCGCACCCCCACCTGGCCCTCGCTGCTGCCCCGCCCCTTCGGCACGCAGATCGACCACGTCCTCACCACGCCGGACTTCGCCGCGCGCGACGCCCGCGTCCTGGACGTCCCCCACACCGACCACCGCGCGCTCCTGGTGACCCTGACCCTCCACCGCGCGCCGTGACCCTCGCGGTGCGCCCCAGACCCGCCCCTTCACCGAAACCAGGGGCCGCCGCCCCTGGCACCCCGCCTCATCGCCGCTCCGCGGCTCGTCCTCAAACGCCGGACGGGCTTTTTCTCCCCGGCGTCAGCGCAGGTCAGGGACATAATGGCGGCATGCCAGCCCCGCCGATCCCCTGGGCCCCGGTCACGCGTGCGGCCGTGGCGATGTCCCTCCCCCTGGCCGTCGGCACCGCCGCGGGCCACCCCGCGTACGGCGCCCTCGCCAGCATGGGCGCGCTGTCCGGCGTCATCGGCGACACCGCCGACGCCTACCGCATGCGCGTCCTGAACATCGCCGTGCCCCAGCTGTTCGGCGCGCTCGGCGTGACCCTGGGCGCCCTGGTCTTCGGCCACGGCTGGGTCGCGGTCGGCGCGGTCACGCTGGTCGCGCTGGTGTCCGGGATGATGTCGACGATCGGCGCCGTCGCCTCCGTATCCGGTCTGCTGCTCCTGCTGAACGCGGTGATCGGCGCGGGCCTGCCGATGCCCGGCGCCTGGTGGCTCGCGCCCGCCCTGATGACCAGCGGCGGACTGCTCGTGCTGGTCCTCGCGCTGCTCGCCTGGCCCCTGCGGTCGGGGGTGCCCGAACGCGCGGCCGTCGCCGCCACCTACCGGAGCGTCGCCGCGCTCCTGGACAGCGCCGGAGGCGACGACGACGCGTACGACACGGCCCGCGCCGCCGTCACCGCCTCCCTCAACCAGGCCTACGACCTGGTCCTGGCCCGCCGCACCCGCGACCACGGCCGCAGCCCCGACCTGGTGCGGCTCGTCGCCGAGCTGAACGCCGTCACCCCGGTCGTCGAGGCCGCGCCCGCCGCCCACCGCTACGGCGAGAAGCTGCCGCCCGAACTCGCGGCGGCCGTACGGGCCCTGGCCGACGCCATCGAGCGCGGGCCCGGCACCCCGCCCGACGGCCTCGCCCTGCCCGGCGAACCGACGACGCCGCACGGACCGGCCGCCCGCGCCGTGCACCAGGCGCTGCGGCACGCCGCCGACACCCTCGCCGACCCCGACCCGCTCGGCGCCATCGGCGCCGACGACCGGCTCGGCCGCCCCGCCGCCCTCGGTGTGCGCGCCCGCCGCGCCGCCCGCAACGTCGTCCTGTCCGGCGCCTCCTGGCGCTACGGCCTGCGCCTGGCCCTGTGCGTCGGCGTCGCGCAGGCCCTGGTGTCCCTCATCGACGTGCCCCGCTCGTACTGGGTGGCGCTCACCGTCACCTTCGTCCTCAAACCGGACTTCGGCTCGGTGTTCTCGCGCGCCGTGCTGCGCGCCGTCGGCACGGCGGCCGGGCTCCTCGTCGCCGCGCCCGTCCTCGCGTCGGTGGAGCGCGGCTGGTGGGACGTGCCGGTGGTGCTCGTCCTCGCCACGCTGGTGCCCGCGCTCACCCCGCGCGGCTACGGCTACCAGACGGCCGCCATCACCCCGGTGATCCTGCTGCTGTCCGACGTCCTCAACCACCAGGGCTTCGGCCTCGTCCTGCCCCGGCTCCTCGACAGCCTCATCGGCTGCGGCATCGCGCTCGTCGCGGGCTATCTGCTGTGGCCGGAGAGCTGGCACACCCGCGTCGGCGACCGGCTCGCCGACGCCGTCGCCGACACGGCGGCGTACGTGGACTGCGCGTTCGGCGCCACCGGCGACCCGGCGGCACGGGCCCGCATGCGGCGCCGCCTCTACCGCGACCTGTCCGACATCCGTACGGAGTTCCAGCGGGCGCTCAGCGAACCGCCGCCGGTGGGGGCGCGGGCCGCCGCGTGGTGGCCGGTGGTGGTGGCCGTCGAGCGGATCGTCGACGCGACGACGGCGGCACGGGTCCGGGTACGACACGGCGCCCCCGAACCGGGGGGCGCCGAGGTCGAGGAGGTGTCCCAGCAGCTGCGCGAACTGGCCGCCGGGCTCCAGGAGGTGGAGGCCCTGGTGCCCGTGCCCGTCGAGTTCACCGGGCCCGAGGACAGCGTCCTCGAACCCCTCCGCCAGGAAGTGGCCGCGGCCCGAGCCATCGCGACCCCGCGCTGAACCTCAAACGCCGGAGGGGCTGAACCCTGGCAGGATCCAGCCCGTCCGGCGTTTGAGGACGAGGCGCGAAGCGCCGATCGAACCGTGCTGCCGGGCGCCCTCAGCCCTTGGCCTCGACCTGCTTCATCGCGCTGGCAAGACCGTTGGCCCAGAGCTGGTTCACCCGCGCCCGCTCCTGCGCGTTCGGCTGCGCGTTCTGGCAGGACGGGCCGGGGCCGCCGCCGGACATCAGCTCGGAGCACGGCCCCGAGTAGTGGTCCGGCAGACCGAGCACGTGCCCGGTCTCGTGCGCGGTCACCCGCGTGGAGTTGTACTGCTGGTTCTGCCGGTAGTCCAGGAAGATGTAGCCACGGCCGTGCCCGTCGGTGCTGGCGTACGAGCCGCGCGGGTCGTTGCCCTCGCGGTACGAGAAGCTGGCACCGGTGGTGCCCTCACGCAGCTGGACGTTGGTGACGGCCGCGTTCCATATGGAGGTGGACGCGGCGATCTGCTGCCGGAAGGACGGGGCGCGCGACGCGTTGTACGTCACGGTGACGACCCGCGCGCCGGGGTTCGCGGCCCGCTTCTCGGCGACCGCCTTCACGACGGCCTCGAAGAACGCCTTGTTCGCGGCGGCCTCCTCGGCGGACCCGGCGTACCGGGCGACCGACGAGGGCGTCGACGCGGCGGAGTCGGACGACGACGGGGCCGCCGTCGCGACGGAGGACGTGCCGAGCGCGGCGACCGCGAGCCCGAGCGCGGCGGCGACGGACACATAACGCTTGTGCATGTGGGGGGCTCCCTACTCGTTCGGTGAAAGGTGAACGTTTCGGTATCCGTGAGTGTCGGGGAGCGAAGCCGCCAGCGGATGATGGCAGGTGGCGATAGGGCCGGGCTATCACGGCCCTTCCGGACAGCGAACGAATCGGCCAACTCGTACGATTCCATAGGAGTTTGGGTGGCTGGTGTGTCGCCGCAACCCGCAATACGCTCACGGCCATGGAAATCGAGGTCAGGCACCTGCGCGCCCTGTGCGCCATCGCCGACACCGGCAGTCTGCACAAGGCCGCGCGGCAACTCGGCATGAGCCAGCCCTCGTTGACCACCCAGCTGCGCCGCATCGAGCACGCCATCGGTGGCCGACTCTTCGCCCGCGAGCGGACCGGATGTCGCCCCACCCCCCTCGGCCGCACCGTCCTGGCCCGCGCCCGGCCCCTCGTCGTGGAGATGCGCGCCCTGGTCACGGAGGCCCGCGCGGCCGCCGCCCACGCGCCCGACGGCCCGCCCCGGCTGCGCATCGGGTCCACGGCGAGCCGTGCGATACCGGGCTGGCTGCGCCGCCTGCGCGTCCGCAGACCCGGCACGGAGACGTCCCTCCAGATGGACGTCTCCGCGAACGCGCTCCTGACGATGGTCGCCGAGGGGCAGCTCGACGTCGCCTTCGTGCACGAGGTGGAGGGCAGCCCGCTCCGCTTCCCGGAGGGCCTGCGGCGCCGGGTGCTGGTGGACCGCGAGCCGCAGTTCGTGTCCCTGGCCGCCGACCACCCGGCCGCCCGCTCCCCCGTGGTCCGTCTCGCCGACCTGGCCGACGACCGGTGGATGGTCGACCCCACCGTCGACGGCGAATGGGACGGCCTGCACCGGGTGCTGACCGCCGCGGGCCTCAACCCCCGCGTACTGCACGGCGACTACCTCACCGCCGCCACGCTCGTCGCCACCGGCGAGGCCGTCACCGTGTGCCAGCCGACGTCCGTGGCGAGACCCGACATGGCGGTCAGACCCCTGCACGGCGATCCGCTGGGCGTCCGCCTCTACGTCGCGGCCCGCACGGACGCGGAGCTGGAGGGCGTGTACGACGACCTGGAGGCCGCGTACTGGGAGGCCGCCGCGGAGTCCCCCGCGTACCAGGACTGGCTCCTCGGCCACCGCGGCACGGGCCCCGCACCACCCCCCGGCGCACAGAGACCCCCGGCGCCCCCGGCCCCCACCGAAGCCGCCCCCAGCTCCCCGGCCTCCCCGCTCTCCCCGTATCTCAGCCCGTCCGGCGTTTGAGGACGAGCCGCGCAGCGGCGAAAGGGGGGGTGCTAGGGGGCGCAGCCCCCTAGTTTCGGGAAGGGGCGGGCCAGGGGCGCCCCCGCGAGGAGAGCCTCGCTACACGCCGATGTCGTCACCGTTCGCGCGCCACACCGCCACGACCGCCGGACGCACGATCCGCCCAGGGCCATCCGGCCAGACACTCGCGGGCTTCTCGACCGACGCCCCGTCGACCTCGCCCGGGTGCTGTACGGCGACGAGCACGCGCCGGTCCTGCACCAGCGGACCGCAGGTCTCCGCGCCCGTCGGCATCGTCAGGAACTGCTTCAGCTCACCGCGCCGCTCGCCCTTCGTGGCGACGCCGAACAGGCCGTCGTGGGAGCCGAGCTGGTTGCCGTCGGTGGAGATCCACAGGTTGCCGTGCGGGTCGAAGGCCACGTTGTCCGGGCAGGAGATCGGGCTGACCTTGTCCTTGGGGAAGCCCGCGAAGTACGTCGACGGGTCGTTCGGGTCGCCCGCGACGAGGAACAGGTTCCAGGCGAAGCGCGTGGCCTCGGGCCGGTTGCGGGACTCCGTCAGTTCGAGCACCTGGCCGTGCTTGTTGAGGTTGCGCGGGTTGGCCTCGTCGGCACCGGCCTTGCCGGGCTTGCCGCGGTCGGAGTTGTTGGTGAGGGCCACGTACACCTTGCCGGTCTGCGGCGAGGGCTCGATGTCCTCGGGGCGGTCCATCTTGGTGGCGCCGACCTTGTCACCGGCGAGGCGCGTGAAGACGTACACCTCGTCGGCGGTCATGCCCTCCACGTGCGAGACGGCCTTGCCGCCCGCGTACGCGGTGGCCAGCGGGATCCACTCGCCGCTGCCGTCGAACTCGCCGTCGCTGGGCAGCTTGCCCGTGCCGTCGATCTCCGTGGCCGGGGAGTCGCCGGTGAACTTGGCGACGTACAGGGTGCCCTCGTCGAGGAGGGTGAGGTTGTGCTCGCGGGCCCAGCGGGAGTTCCCCTTGGCCATGCGCTTGCTGCTCACGAACTTGTAGACGTAGTCGAAGCGCTCGTCGTCGCCCATGTACACGACCGGGCGGCCGTCGCGGGTCAGGCGCGGCTGGGCGCCCTCGTGCTTGAAGCGGCCGAGCGCGGTGCGCTTGCGCGGCACGGAGTCCGGGTCGTACGGGTCGAGTTCGACGACCCAGCCGAAGCGGTGGGGCTCGTTGGGCTCCTTGGTCAGGTCGAAGCGGTCGTCGAACCGCTCCCACTTGCGCTCGGACTCGCCGCCCGCGACGCCGTAGCGCTTCAGGCGGGCGGCCTGGACGGGGTCGGTGACCTTGTCGGCGTGGGCGAAGTACTGGTTGAAGTTCTCCTCGCCGTGCAGCGTGGTGCCCCACGGGGTGGTGCCGCCGGAGCAGTTGTTGAGCGTGCCGAGGACGGTGACACCGCGCGGGTCGGCCTTGGTGCGGACGAATTCGCTGCGGGCGGCGGGGCCGGTGAGGTGGAACTTGCTGGTGGCCGTCAGGCGCCGGTTGAGGCGGTGGCGAGGGACGGCGCGCAGCGCGCCGGTCTTCCGCTCGCCGTCGACGACGACCACGGACAGGCCGTGCGCGGCCCAGGCGATCTCGACCTGCTCACGGGTGGGGTTCTTGGGGTCGTACCCCTTGAACATCAGGACTTCGTCCGTGTACTCGTGGTTGGCCACGAGGACCTGGCGGCCGTGCTCCTCGCTCTCGCCGCGCAGCGGCAGCAGGCTGAGGAAGTCGTTGTTGTAGCCGAACTGGCCCGCCTGGGCCTTCGCCGACTGCCTGTCCGCGTCGAAGGCGGGGGCGCCGCGCAGGATGGGCTCGCCCCAGCGGATCACCACGTTCTGGCGGTAGCCGTCGGGGATGGTGACCTTGTCGGCGGTGTTCGGCGCGACGGGCGTGAAGCGCAGGCCGCGGGCGGCCTTCTTGCCTCTGGGTTTGTACGCCGCCGGGGCCGCGCCCTCGGCCGCGGAGGCCTCACCGGCGCCGGGGCCGAGCGCCACGCCGCCCGCGGCGGACGCCGCCACCGTCACCACGGCCGTGGCGCGCATCATCGAACGGCGGCTCAGGGCACCGGCTATGACGTCGCCGACGTACTCGTTGTCGCTGGTGTTCGGCACCGGGTGGAAGCAGGCGTCGCCGCAGCGGAACCGGCACGTCATGGCCGAGCGGCCACCGGAGCCGCCCGGGTGCGAGGTGATCAGGGGCAGCAGCTTGCGCACGGGGTCCTCCAGGGGTGGCCGAATGGGAGTGCTTTGGCTTTATAAGGGCGGTGGTCGGCAGGGTGGGGGACGGTGGGTGAACGCGGGGTGAATTGCCGGGTCCCGGGCCGTGGGCGGCCCCCGGCGGGGGCCGTGGGGGCGGCGGCTACGCTTACGTGTCCCCTCTGGCCGGGACACGGGTACACGGGACACAACTCACGTGAAGGGTCGCGCACATGGGCTTTCTGGGTCGGCTGCGGAAGGCGTTCCGCCGTACTCGGGCTCCTGAGCCCCAGGCGGTTGCCGAACCTGCGGGTACGGCTGCGCCTGGGCAGGAACGGGTGACGGGGGCGGAGCCTGGGCTGGCTCCTGAGCCTGAGCTGGCTCCCGAGCCTGGGCTGACTCCTGAGCCTGCGGCTCCGGCTGCGGCTGCGGCTGAGGCTGCGCGTGAGGCCGGGGCTGGGGCTGCCCCTGAGGCCGCGGCGGTCGTGCCTGGGCCCGCGGTGGCGGAGCCGTCTCCCGCGGAGGCGCTTGTCGCTGCCGCGTTCGACCATGTGACGGTGGATGCCCTGGCCCGCCGCTCCGCGGCGGATGCCTCCCACCCACCCACCCGAACCCCGCACCCAACGGCCCCGCCCGCCCCCCGCGAAGCCACCCCCACCGAAACGGCAACCACCGCCGAGCCCGAGCCCGACGCGACGGCACCCGACGCCGAGCCCGCGCCCGAGCCCGACGCGACGGCACCCGACGCCGAGCCCGCGCCCGAGCCCGCCGAAGCCGCCCCCGCCGCGACGGCACCCGGCGCCGAGGCCCAGCCCATCGAAGCCGTCCCTGCCGAAACGGCGCCCGACACCGAGCCCGAGCCCGCCGAAACGGCACCCGAGCCCGCCGATGCCGCTCCCGCCGTGTCGGCGCCCGACGCCGACGGACAGCCCCTCGCAGCCGTCCCTGCTGTGGGCAATCGTCCCGCAGGGCGGGACGGGTGGGCACAGCCCCAGACGCCGGACGGCAACCCCACGCAGCCGACGGCCACCGGCGAAGCCGCCGACGCCCCGCCCGCCGAAACGGCACCCCGCGGTGGAAGTGGGACCGGCAAGGTCAAGCCCGCCGTGAGCGCCGCCCGCGTCAAGGGCGCCGCCCCCGGCCTCGCGGCGGCGTACAAGGCCGCCGGAGCCGCGCTGCGCAAGCACGGGCTCGCGGGGCGGCGCGCCCAGGTGTACCTGGTCCTGGACCGCTCGGGGTCCATGCGCCCGTACTACAAGGACGGCTCGGCCCAGCACCTCGCCGACCAGGCGGTCGCGCTCGCCGCGCACACCACCCCGGACGCCACCGTCCACGTCGTCTTCTTCTCCACGGACATCGACGGCACCGGCACCCTGACCCTCACCGACCACGCCGACCGCGTCGACGAGCTGCACGCGGCCTGCGGCCGGATGGGCCGCACCAGCTACCACCGGGCCATCGAGGAAGTCGTAGGCCACTACGAGAAGTCCGACCACGTCGGCGAACCCGCGCTGGTGATCTTCCAGACGGACGGCGCCCCGGACACCAAGGGCCCCGCCACCCAGGCCCTGGCGGACGCGGCGCGCCACCCGCTGTTCTTCGCGTTCGTCGCCTTCGGCGACGAGGACAGCAAGGCCTTCGACTACCTGCGCCGCCTCAAGGCGGACAACGCCGCCCACCACCTCGCGGGCCCGGCCCCGAAGGACCGTACGGACAAGGAGCTGTACGAGGGGATCCTGGGCGCCTGGCGCCCGTAGACGGCCCCCGGCGCCCGTAGGCGGCCCGGACAGCGGAAGGCCGGGCCCCGGTCAGGGGGCCCGGCCAGGCGTGCGGACGAACGGCGGTGCGCCGTCAGTGGTCGGTGCCGGTGGCCCAGATCGCCCGGCTGCCGTCGTAGATCACGACGTTGCCGTCGTCCTGGACGACCAGGCGCGAGCCGGGGTGCCCGTCGGTGTTGGAGGCCCAGACGGCGCGCCCGCTGCGGGTGTAGACGACGAGGTTGCCGTCCGTCTGGAAGACGGTGGTCCAGCCCTTGCCGACGGTGTTGGAGGCCCAGCGGGCCCGGTTGAACTCGTCGTAGACGACGAGGTTGCCGTCGGACTGCTGCACGAGGCGGGCCGTGTTGGAGCTGATCGACTCGTTGTGGTTGAGCGTGAAGGGGGCGTAGCGCACCTGGTCGGCGCGGGTGCCCGGGGTGGCCGCTTCGCTCGCCGGGGAGGACGCGGACGTGGGGGCGTGGTCCGAGGGGGCCGCGCTCGCCTGGCCGACGAGGGTCACGGAGGCGAGGGCCACGGCCGCGAGAAGCGTGCTTGCTTTCTTCCTCACGATCACGGAACGAACTCCTTGAGTCAGGCAGTTCATCGAGCGGCGCCCGGTCGGGCGCCGCACCCGGACTCTGGCACCCGCGACCGACCGGAGGGGGCCCTTCCGTGGGCGGTTGGCGGGTTTATGCACATGTTCGTCCGGAAAGCCCCCTGCCCCGCGTGGTCACGCTTCGTCCACATACTGCCCACGTCCCACCCACGCCTCACCCACCTTTCAGCCACACTCACCGCCCTCCCGACCCCGCGCCCCTGCCCTCCTCCGCCCCCTCCTCCGCCCCCGCCTCCATCCCCGTCTCCGCGTCCCGCGCACGCCGGGTACCGCGACGGATACGCGGGTGAGTCGATCTTCGTCGGGCCGTTAGGATTTCGACCATGGCGGCCACTGGATCCGAGAAGCAGGGGGCGGCGAACGGCGTGCAGTCGTTCTACGTATCGACCCCCATTTACTACGTCAACGACGCTCCTCACCTGGGCCACGCCTACACGACCGTCGCAGGCGACGTGCTCACGCGCTGGCACCGGCAGCGCGGCGAGAAGGTGTGGTACCTCACCGGCACGGACGAGCACGGTCAGAAGATCATGCGCACGGCCGAGGCGAACGGCGTCACTCCGCAGGAGTGGTGCGACAAGCTCGTGGAGGAGGCCTGGCGGCCGCTCTGGGAGCACCTGGAGATCGCGAACGACGATTTCATCCGTACGACGGAGAAGCGGCACACCGACCGCGTCCAGGAGTTCGTCCAGGACCTCTACGACAAGGGCGAGATCTACAAGGGCGGCTACGAGGGCCCGTACTGCGTCGGCTGCGAGGAGTACAAGCTCCCGGGCGAGCTGCTCGACGGCGAGGGCGAGTACGCCGGGCAGAAGCCTGCCCCATCCACAAGAAGCCCGTCGAGCTGCTCAGCGAGGAGAACTACTTCTTCAAGCTGAGCGAGTACGGCGACAAGCTGCTGGAGCACTACGCCGCGAACCCCGGCTTCATCCAGCCCGAGTCGGCCCGCAACGAGGTCGTGAACTTCGTCAAGCAGGGCCTCCAGGACCTGTCGATCTCCCGCTCCACCTTCGACTGGGGCGTGAAGGTCCCCTGGGACGACAAGCACGTCATCTACGTGTGGGTCGACGCGCTGCTCAACTACGCCACGGCCGTCGGGTACAACGAGAACCCGGCGAAGTTCGCGGAGACCTTCCCGGCGGACGTGCACCTCGTCGGCAAGGACATCCTCCGCTTCCACGCCGTCATCTGGCCCGCGATGCTGATGGCCCAGGGCCTGCCGCTGCCCGGCAGGATCGCCGCCAACGGCTGGCTGATGGTCGGCGGCGAGAAGATGTCCAAGTCGAACCTGACCGGCATCAAGCCGCAGGACCTCACCTCGCACTTCGGCGTCGACGCCTACCGCTGGTACTTCCTGCGCGCCATCGCCTTCGGCCAGGACGGCTCCTTCTCCTGGGAGGACTTCACCGCCCGGTACACGAGCGAGCTGGCCAACGACTACGGCAACCTCGCCTCGCGCGTGGCCGCCATGGTCGGCAAGTACTTCGGCGGCACGCTGCCCGAGGCGACGGCCGACGGCGAGGCCGAGCAGGCGGTCAAGGACGGCCTGGCGAAGGCCGTGGCCGAAGCCGACCGGAAGATCGGCGACGACCTCGACTTCCAGGGCGGCATCCTCGCCGTCTTCGACTTCGTCAAGCAGGTCAACGGCTACATCACGGAGCAGGAGCCGTGGAAGGTGGCCAAGGACGACTCCGAGGAGGGCCGCGCCCGCCTCGCGACCATCCTGTACACGGCCGCCGAGTCGCTGCGCGGCGTCGCCGTGCTGCTGAACGCGGTCATGCCGGACACCTCCCAGAAGCTCTGGGACTCCCTGGGCGCCGAGGCCAGCCTGGGCGCGCTCGCCGACCAGAGGGTCCAGGACGCGGGCACCTGGGGCCTGCTCCCGGCGGGCTCCACGGTCACCAAGGGCGCGGTGCTCTTCCCCCGCCTGGAGGAGCCGAAGGGCTGACCGGAACCTGACCGGAACCTGATCGAGAAGGGCCGGAGCCGCGCGACGCGGCTCCGGCCCTTCTCGCGTACACACGTACACGGATACGGGGATACGCGGATACGGGGGTACGGGGATACGGGGATACGGGTACGCGGCGACAGGTCAGGCCGCGTACGTCCGCACCAGGCGGGCGAGTTGCCGCCCCGCCGCCCGCAGCGGCTCCTCGCTGCGGCTGACCTGGGCGGTGACCTCCGCGCCCTCCAGGGTGCTGATGACCGTGGTGGCCACCTCGGCCGCGCCCTCGGCGGAGAAGCCCGAGGCGCGGAGCCTGTCGGCGACGACGGCCTCCCAGCGGCGCAGGGCCCCGCCGCACACCCGCTGGATCTCCGAGTCCGTGCCGAGGGTCTCCAGGGCGGCGGCCGTGATGGGGCAGCCGTCGGTCCAGCCGGACTCGCGGAGCGCGACGGCCAGGTGGGCGGCGCAGGCCTCGATGGCGGCGGCCGGGTCGTCCTCGGAGGAGAGCGCGTCCTGAAGGAGCACGGTGAACTCCCGCTCCCCGTGCTCCAGCGCGGCGACGGCCACGGCCTCCTTGCCGCCGGGAAAGAAGTGGTAGACGGAGCCGAGCGTGGCCTGCGCCTCCTTGGCGATCTGCTTGATGCCCGTGCCGACGTAGCCCTGCCGCTGGATGAGCCGCGCGGCGACCACGACGATGCGTTCGCGCGTGCTGGGGGGCGCACTGGAGGGCGTGCTGGAGGCCGCGCTGTGGATGCTCATGCCCCCACCTTAACCACTCCCTAAGTAGAGCGTTCGTTCTAGAGCTGTGCTACGTTCTCCCCAGGCGCTGGATAGAGCGCTCGTTCTAGTCACTCTTGGTCATGCTTCAGCAGAGTAGGGGACAGTTGTGTCACGATCCGTAACGGTCATCGGTCTCGGCCCCATGGGACAGGCCATGGCGGGCGCCTTCCTGGACAAGGGCTACGAGGTCACGGTGTGGAACCGCACCCCCTCCCGCGCCGACGCCCTCGTCGCCCGCGGCGCCCACCTGGCCGCCTCCCCCGAACAGGCCCTGCGCGCCAACGAGTTGGTGATCCTCAGCCTGATCGACTACGACGCCATGTACGGCACCCTCAAGGGCGCCGAGGACGCGGTCGCGGGCCGCGTCCTGGTGAACCTCAGCTCCGACACCCCGGAGAAGGCCCGCGCGGCGGCCCGCTGGGTGTCCGAGCTGGGCGGCACCCACCTCACCGGCGGTGTCCTGTCCCCGCCGCCCACCATCGGCAGCCCGGACATGTCGACCTTCTACAGCGGCCCCCGGGAGGCCTTCGACCGGCACCTCCCGGCGCTTGAGGTCATCACCGGCAAGACGGACTACCGGGGCGAGGACCCGGGCCTGGCCGCGCTGATGTACCAGCTCAACATGGTCGTCTTCTGGCCCGCGATCTTCGCCTACTGGCAGGCCGTCGCCCTCGCGGGCGCGCACGGCATCTCCGCCTCGGAGATCGCCCCGTACGTCACCCACAACTTCGCGGGCATGGGCCAGTTCATCGACTTCTACGCGCCCCGGATCGACGCCGGGAACCACGGGGGCGACGTGGACCGCATCTCCATGGGCGTGGCCAGCATGGAGCACGTCGTCCACACCAACGCCGACGCGGGCGTGGACGCCGCCTTCCCCCGCGCCGTCCTGGACGCCTTCCGCAAGGCCGAGGAGGCGGGCCACGGCGGGGACAGCACCAGCCGCCTGGTGCCCCTGCTCCGCGAGACGGCCTGACCGGCCCCTGGCCCGGCCGGGGTCAGCGGGCCCAGTCCTTGAGCGGCTCGGTGTCGAGGTCCAGGCCGACGGGCTCGGGCAGGGTGACGGTCTTGCCGAACGGCACGGTCACGACCATGCCGTAGCGCTCGCCCTCGGGCAGCGAGTGGACCGTCACCTCGCCCCGCTCGCGGTCGATGAGCAGGTACACGGGGATGCCGGTCCGCGCGTACGCCCCCGGCTTCTCCCGGCGGTCCCGGCGGTCGGTGTCCGCGTCGTACGAGGTGACCTCGACGACCATGAGCACGCCGTCGGCGCTGGCCCACTCGCCCTGGCCCGCGAAGGTGCCGCTCGGGACGAGCACACCGTCCGGGCGGGCGTTGCCCTTCCGATACGTGTCGGCCCTCAGGCCCTGATCCGGGTAGAGCCACCAGCCCTGGTGCGCCTGGAGGCACCGACGCGTCAGCCAGGCGATGATCTCCCCGTGGTCGCCGTCCGGCGGGGGCTTCTCCAAGATCCTGCCGTTGACGAACTCCAGGCGCAGGGCCTCCTCCACCCGCACCCCGAGCCGGGCCAGCTCCTCGAACTGCTCCTGGCTCAGGACGCTCGTCCGTTCGCGGACCGCACCCGCGACGGCCTTGGTGACGGGCTTCGTGACGGGCTTCGTGACGGGCTTTGTGAAGGGTTTCGCCATGCCGCGAGCGTGGCAGTTCGCCAGGTCGGGCGGGCTGGGCTCCCGGGCCCTTCACTCATGCGGGTGTTCGTCGCCCGCGCGTGCCCCGCCGCGGGTGCGGCCACGGCGGGTGCGCGGTACGAGCAGCGGGGCCGTCAGGCACGCCGCCGCCAGGACGATGCCGCAGCCCACGGCCAGGGCGGTGGTGTAGCCGTGGACGGCCGCCCGCTTCGGGGACCCGGCGTGGGAGGCGGCGGCGCTGGCGGCGACGGTGTTCAGCAGGGCGGTGCCGAGGGCGGCGCCCAGCTGCTGCGCCGCGTTGTACGCGGCCGACGCGGCGCCGGTGTCCGCGCCCCGCATCCCGGCGGTGGCCAGGCTCGCCGTCGGCGGCATGACGCAGCCGAGGCCGAGGCCGGTCAGGACCAGGGCGGGCAGCAGGAACAGCGCGAGGACATGGGCGCTGTCGGCGGTGAGGAAGGTCAGCCAGAACAGCCCGGCCGCCGCCGCGAGCAGCCCCGGCAGGAGCAGCGCGGCGGGCGCGGCGCGGCCGTGCGCCCGGCCCGCCAGCAGCGTCGCGCCGACCAGCGCGGCGGCCGCGTTCACGATCAGTGTCAGGCCCGCCTCGACGGGCGAGTAGCCGAGGACGGTCTGGGTGTAGTAGCTCATGAACAGGTAGAAGCCGAACATCGCGACGAACAGCAGGGTGATCGCGAGGAAGGCGGCGCCGCGGGCGCGGTCCAGGAGGACGCGCGGCGGCAGCAGCGGCTGCTCGGCCCGCTGCTCGGCCCGCCTCTCGACGGCCGCGAACACCGCGAGCAGCACGGCACCGGCGCCAAGCAGCCCCAGCACGCGCGCCGAACCCCAGCCGTGCGACTCCGCCGCGCTGAAGGCGTACACCACGGCCCCGAAGCCGCCGGTGCTGAGCAGGGCGCCCGGCACGTCGAGGCGGCCGACGCGGACGGGCCGGTCCTTGGGGACGAGGGCGGCACCGGCCACGGCGAGCAGGGCGACCGGCACGTTCACGTACAGGCACCAGCGCCAGCTCGCGTACTGGGTGAGCAGGCCGCCCGCGACCAGGCCGACGGCCGAACCCGCCGCGCCGACGGCGGCGAACACCCCGAAGGCGCGGCCGCGTTCGCGCGGCCCGGTGTAGGTGAGGGTGAGCAGGGACAGCCCGGCGGGCGCGAGCAGCGCGGCGAACACGCCCTGGAGGGCGCGGGCCCCGAAGAGCATGCCGGGCCCGGTGGCGGCGCCGCCGAGCGCCGACGCGGCGGCGAAGCCGACCAGGCCGACGAGGAAGGCCCTGCGGTGGCCGAGCGCCCCGCTGACCCGGCCGCCGATCAGGAGCAGCCCGCCGAAGGCGAGGGCGTACGCGGTGACCGCCCACTGCCTGCTCGCGTCGGACATGCCGAGCGCGGCCTGCGCGGAGGGCAGCGCGATGTTCACGATCGTGCCGTCCAGGACGACGAGCAGCTGCGCCGCGCTCACCGCGAGCAGCGTCCACCACCGCCGGGCGGGGGCGGCGGGCGCCTCTTCCTCGGTGCGGCCTACCGGCTGCACGGGCTCTGTGCGTTCTGCGTGATCCATGACTTCAAGCGTTTCGTTGAAGTCGTCCCGGAGACTTCGCCGCCCATCCGTACGCGGGGGCGGCCGGTGACCTGGGGGGCGGGGCGGGCAACCCTCAAGCCGCGGTGGACGTCATCGAGGAGGGCGGCCCGGGGGTGGCTTGATCCGTGCGGTCCCGGTGAGCCGTTGATCACTTCGTGACCGGTCTCACTTCGCCTTCACCCCCGCGCACGTACGCTTCACAGCATGGCCACGAATCCCACGTCCGAGAGCAGGCGGTCCACGCGCACCGCCGCCGAGGTGAACGAGGAGATCCGTGCGCTGTGGCTGCGCTGCGGCGGCCGCCTAAGCGCCGACCAGCGCCGCGAGTACCAGAAGCTGGTCACGGAGTGGGCGGAAGCGGAGGCCCAGACCCACGGCGCGCCCACCCAAGCGGCATAAACCGGCACAGGTTCAAGCCGCTCCGGCACAGCACAAGCCCGACCGGCAAAGCTCTAGCCCGACCGCCAGAGCACAAGCCCGCCCGGCACAGCACAAGCCCGTCCGGCGTTTGAGGACGAGCACGCAGCGCGATAGAGGGCGCGCCCAGCAAGGGGCCCACCCTTACCCCACCGGCAGCCAAACCGCGGGCCCCACCGGCAGGTCACCCGCTGGGCACGACGCAGTCGCCCGGCTGGGCCTTGCCCTCCGGCCACGCCAGCCCCTTGAACGCCAGCTTCCGGGTGCGGGGGTCGAGTTCCACCATCGCCACGGGCTTGTCGTACGGATTGCCCGCGTTCGTGAGGCAGATCCACCCGCTGGTTCCGGCCACCCGGTGCGCGGACTCCAGGCGGGACCACTGCGCCGAGACCCGCTCGCGCGGCGGCACCGCGCCCCGCGACTGGGCGTTCGCCAGGAACACCGCCTGGGCGATGGTGCGCACCCCGTCGTGCACCAGCATCGTGCGGGAGTCGTCCAGGTGCACCGGCCCGATGTCCCCGGCGCCCTGGCGGCCGACGAGGGCCCGCAGGTCGTCGAGCGCGGCCCGCGGCTCCGTCAGGTACGCGGGCCGGTCCTTCTTCCCGCGCAGGGCGGTCGCCCAGGCCGCGGGGTGGCCGGGAGCGGCGTACTGCACGGTGACGGTGGGCGCCTTCGCGCCGGGACCGCCCTGGAGCTTGGCCCAGTCCGCGTCGCTCATATAGCGGTCGAGCGTGGCCGCGCCCGAGCCGCTCACCACCGTGTACCGCTTGCCGCGGCAGGGCACCTCCGCCAGTTTGATGGCGAAGAGCCGCAGGTGCACGGGGCGGCCCGCGAAGTAGACGACCCTGGCCCGGGACTGGCAGATGTTGTGGCTGATCAGCGCGAAGTCGTTGCCGGTCTCGCCGGGGTCGCCGATCGAGGGCGAGGTGAACTCCTGGTCCTTAGCGCCGGGCGGCCCCGCGGCCCGCTCGTCGGCCCTGCCGAACGCCCGCGCCAGCGACTCGACGTAGATGTCGTCGGGGCGCGTGTCCCGCACCAGGACCGTCTCCTCGTCGCGCAGGTCGCCGTGGAAGGCGGCGAGCGCCCGCGCCTGCTGCTGGTTGGTGGGGATCACCCGGGCGAGGCCCTTGAAGCGCGGCCTGGCGTCGCGGGACTCGTCGTTGGCCAGCTCGTCGGCGCTGGCCCTGCTGATCAGCACGGGGATGCGCAGCTCGTTGGTGAGCCGGTCCACGGCGGCGACGGTGTTGCGCAGGGACAGGTTGAAGCCGGTGACGGCGCGCAGGTTGTGCTCGGAGGAGTCGGCGAGCCGCGCCAGCTCGTCGACGACGCGCGCCTGCTGCCCGTAGTCGCGGCCGGGGTTGGCGAGGACCAGGCGCAGCGGCGGCTTCTGCTCGGCGCGGTTCGCGCGGTACTGGGCGAGGTACGCGCCCTGGAGGTCGCTGCGCAGCTGCCGCCGCTCGGCGGTGGAGTCCGGCTGGAGCGGCAGCATCATGGCGACGGTGATGTGCGGCTGGTCCTCGACGCGCCGGTTCTCCTTGGCGATGGCCGCGCTGACCTTGGTGATCTCGGGGACGCCGAAGTCGTAGCCGGATCCGTTGACGCCGACGCACTCGCCGCCGTGCCGCTCCACGCCGTCGGCGCACCGGTCGGGGCCGCCGACGGTGCGGGGCACGAGGATGCCCGCGGCGACGCCCACCGCCACGGCCGCCAGGACCGTGACGGCCTTCTTCAGAGGCGTGGCCCACGCGTGGGTGTACAGCCAGTTCAGCACCGTCGTGCCTCCGTCCCGCCGCCGCCGTGCCCGCTCGTCTTCCGCACCGCCGCCCCCTTCGTGTGACGTGCCCCGTGCTGTCCGGCTCCGTCCGGCCGCCGCTCAGCCGACGATGTGCCGCGTGCACGCGCACGGGTTCAACGGCTGTTTCTCCCGCGCTCGTTGCTCCCACTGCCCGGCCGTGCGCGTCAGCACCTCGATGCCCGGCGCGGGCTCGTCCGAGAGCCGGTCGAGCAGCTGCCGCCAGGTGCCGGTGACGGCGTGGTCGACGGGGCTGGTGCGGTCCTCGTACAGCCACACCGCGTGCAGCAGCCGGTCGACGCGGCGGCGCAGCACGTCGTCGCCGGGCACCGGGGCCTCGCCGAGCGCGCGGGCGTGCCGCTGGTCGGGCGCCCCGGCGAGCGGCGCCTCGCACGGCGCGCCCGCGATGGTCAGCAGCTGGTCGCACCAGTCGTCCATGGCGCGGGTGGCGTCCCGCGCGGGGAAGGTGCGGGTGAGGTGGTCGACGGGCCCGTCGGCGCCGCGGGCGGCCAGCTCGTGGTGGGCGGCGTGCGCGGCGGCCGTGCCGAACAGCTCGTCGTCGGCGTCGTCGCCGAGGTCCGCGAAGTGGTCCCGCAGCAGCGCGTGGTCCGCCCGCCACAGCGCGCCCGGCGGCGCGGCCGCCTCCTGGCCCGCGTCCCCCGGTGCCCGCATCTCGTACAGGCGCCGCGTCAGGAGCTGGCGCAGGCCGCGGTCGCCGACGAAGTGGCGCGGGCAGTGCGGCCAGCCGCTGTCGTGCAGGAGTTCCGCGATGCGGTACGCCGACAGGTGCTCGTCGCGGCCCTCCTGCCGGGCGCGCATCAGCCGCTGCGCGCACGGCCCGGTGTGCGCGGCCGACAGGTGGCTGAGCAGATCCAGCCAGTTCCCGCGCTGTTCCGGCGGCAACTCCTCCGGCAGCTGCCGGGCGACCAGGTCGTCCAGGAGCAGCTCCCCGACCGGCACGGGGTCGGCGTCGCCGTGCGGTCGTACGGGGGCGTCGAGCAGGTCCCAGTCGGTGAGCCCGGCGGCCTCGCGCACCCTCAGCGCGGCGGCGGCCTCGCCGAGCCGGGTGACGAACCGGGGGCGGCCGCCGCTGAGCCGGTGCACGGCGCTCTCCACGCGCAGCCGCGCCGCGTGCTCGCCCACCGGGTGGCCGCCGCGGCCGTGGAGCCGGGCCAGCTCCTGGTTCTGCTGCTCGGTGGTCAGCACGGGCATGCGGACGAGGAGGGCGCCGCGGCAGGGCGCGGCCAGGCCGGGTACGCCGCCCTGCGGCCGGTGCCAGTCGGGCAGGCCGCCGTCGGCGGGGCCCCAGGCGGTCGGCGGGTCGTCGCCGCCGTCCGTCGCGCGGTACAGGAAGCGGCCGCCGTCCGCGCGCCGGGCGGTGGCGAAGACCACCACCCGGTCGTGGTGGCCGCTCTCCCGGTCCAGCAGCACCGAGCGGACCAGGCGGCGGCCGAGCGCGTTGTCGGCGTGGTCGAGCAGGATCGCCGGGCGCCCGGCCCGCGCCATCCGGCCCCGCACGGACGTGTACGCCGCCTCGACGTCCGCGCGCAGCGCCCGGAACAGGAAGCTCTCGGCGTTGGCGCGGGCCTCGCCGCCCTGCTGGAAGTCGACGCTCAGGGCGTGCAGGCCGAGCCGGGGGTGCCCGGCGGCGCCGGAGTAGGCGCCGTAGCACTGCTCCAGGGCGGCGGTGCCCTCCGACGAGGTGCGCTCGAACAGCTCGTCCAGGATGGCGGTGATCAGCGGGTTCGCCAGCGGCGCCGCGGCGAGGAGCGTGCCGAGCGCGGCGAGGTAGCCCCGGAAGGCCCGGTGCAGCACCCCGCCCCAGAAGGAGCCCTTCGGCAGCAGTTCGTCGTAGCGGCGGACCTCGCCGAGCCCGTCGGCGGCGCCCGCGAGCGGGTCACCGGCCGCGACGGCCACCAGGCCCGCGTACAGGCGCGGGACGGCGATCGCGCCGCCGTCGCCGCTCCACGCCCCGAACTGCACGGCCAGCTCCCGCAGCGCCTCGGTGGCCTCCGAGCGGGTGCTGGTGTGGGTGTCGATCCGGGCGGTCAGCACCGGCGACGCGCAGTCCAGGTGCGCGGCCGGGACGTGCCGCCCGAACTCGTCGCGGACGCAGCGCAGCAGCCGCCCCTTGCCCATGCCGGGTCCGCCGGTGAGGAACACCACCGGCAGGTCGGGCCCGTACAGCAGCGGGCGGCCCCGCCCCTTGTGGGTCTTGCCGAGCAGCCGGGCGACCAGACCGTCGTCGTCCAGCAGCTTCGCGAACCCCAGATCGTCGGACACCCCGTCCCCCGACGCGTGAAGAACCGCCAGCGTAGGCGACCCACCCACCCCTTGAGGAGAGCCCAACACCCCCCAATCCCCCACACCCAGCCCCCACCCCTCCGCCCCACCCACCCCCTCCGGGCCGAACAGGAGGGCAAGCACGCCAGCGCGACACTTCAGCCCGTCCGGCGTTTGAGGACGAGCGCGCAGCGCGACAATCCAGCCCGCCCGGCGCTTGAGGGCGAGCGCGCAGCGCGATGACTCAGCCCGTCCGGCGCTTGAGGACGAGCCGCGAAGCGGCGATGAGGGCGGGGGTGCCAGGGGGCGGCAGCCCCCTGGTTTTGGGAAAAGGGGCGGGTCTGGGGCGCCCCGCGAGGGCCGACGGACACACGAAGGGACCCGGGACCGCCAGGTCCCGGGCCCCTCCAAACGGCACCGCCCTACTGCTCCTTGCCGGAGGCAACCGGCTTCCGCAGAGCGATGTTCAACTCCTTCAACCGAGCCTCCTCCAGCACGGAGGGCGCCCCCATCATCAGATCCTGCGCGTTCCCGTTCAACGGGAACGCGATGGTCTCGCGGATGTTCGGCTCGTCCGCGAGCAGCATCACGATCCGGTCGACGCCAGGGGCGATGCCCCCGTGCGGCGGCGCCCCGAGCCGGAACGCCCGCAGCATGCCCGCGAACTCCTGCTCCACCGTCTCGCGGTCGTAGCCCGCGATCTCGAAGGCCTTGAGCATGATGTCCGGCTCGTGGTTCCGGATGGCGCCGGAGGACAGCTCGATGCCGTTGCAGACGATGTCGTACTGCCAGGCGAGGATGTCCAGCGGGTCCTTCTCCTCCAGGTCCTTCATGCCGCCCTGCGGCATCGAGAAGGGGTTGTGGGAGAAGTCGATCTTCCCGGTCTCCTCGTCCTTCTCGTACATGGGGAAGTCCACGATCCAGCAGAACCGGAACACGCCCTCCTCGAAGTGCCCGGCCCGCTTCGCGGCCTCGACCCGCACCGCGCCCATGATCTTGGAGACCTCGTCGAACTCGCCCGCGCCGAAGAACACGGCGTGCCCGGGGGCCAGCGACAGGCGCTTGGTCAGCTCCTCGACGTCCGCCTCGGTGAGGAACTTGGCGATCGGCCCGGTGAGCGAGCCGTCCTCGCCGACCCGCACCCAGGCCAGGCCCTTGGCGCCCTGCTCGACCGCGTACTCGCCGAGCCCGTCGAAGAACTTCCGGGACTGCCCGGCCGTGTCCGGCACCGGCAGGGCCCGCACGTGCTTGCCCGCGAAGGCCTTGAAGCCCGAGTCGGCGAACACGTCCGTGAGGTCGACCAGCTCCAGCTTGGCCCGCAGGTCCGGCTTGTCCGAGCCGTACTTCAGCATCGCCTCGCGGAACGGGATGCGCGGGAACGGCGAGGTCACCTCGCGGCCGCCGCCGAACTCCGTGAACAGCTCGGTCATGAGCTGCTCGATCGGGCGGAAGACGTCCTCCTGCTCGACGAAGGACATCTCGACGTCGAGCTGGTAGAACTCGCCCGGCGAGCGGTCGGCGCGGGCGTCCTCGTCGCGGAAGCAGGGCGCGATCTGGAAGTACCGGTCGAAGCCGGAGATCATCAGCAGCTGCTTGAACTGCTGCGGGGCCTGCGGCAGGGCGTAGAACTTGCCCGGGTTCAGGCGGGAGGGCACGACGAAGTCGCGGGCGCCCTCGGGGGAGGTGGCCGTGAGGATCGGCGTCGCCATCTCGTTGAAGCCGAGGGAGACCATCTTGCTGCGGATCGCGGCGATGACCGCCGAGCGCAGCATGATGTTGCGGTGCATGCGCTCGCGGCGCAGGTCGAGGAAGCGGTACTCCAGGCGGCGCTCCTCGTTGACCCCGTCCTCCGCGTTGATCGTGAAGGGCAGCGGGGCGGCGGCGCCGAGCAGCTCGACCTCGCCGACCTCGACCTCGATCTCGCCGGTGGGCAGCTCGGGGTTCACGTTGTCCGTTCCACGTGAAACAACCTTGCCGTCTACACGGACCGTGGACTCCTTGGAGATCTTGTCCAGGGCCTCGTACGCGGCGGTGCCCGGGCGGGCCACGAGCTGGGTGATGCCGTAGTGATCGCGGAGATCGATGAAGAGGATGCCGCCCAGGTCTCGGCGATTGTGCAGCCAGCCGCTCAGTCGGACGTCGGTGCCGACGTCAGAGGCGCGGAGCTCACCGCAGGTGTGGGACCTGTACCGATGCATCGTCGTTCATCGACCTTTCGAATGGGGTGGGCCGAGGTTGCTCTCCTCGACGGACCCGGGACCACGGCCCGGACCTCCCAAGGGTACCGGGCGGCCACGCCGCTCCCGGGCCCTCGCGGGGGCGCCCCAGACCCGCCCCTTCTCCGAAACCAGGGGGCCAGCCCCCTGGCACCCCGAAGATCGCGCTTCGCGCTCGTCCTCAAACGCCGGACGGGCTGTTTCCAGCCCGTCCGGCGTTTGAGGACGAGGCCGCAGGCCGATGACTGCGCGAGGCACCGGGCCGGGCCACGGTGGCGGCGGCGCCCCCCGCCTTCTTACAGTGGGGCAATGCGCGATCAGGACCAGGTGGGACGGCCCGACCGGCAGGAGGGCCCCCCGCTCCCCCGGTCCAGGACGTCCTCGCCGCCATCGCCACGGGCCTGTGGCGCTGGGACAACGCCAGCGGCACGGTCACCCTGGACGCGGAGGCGGCCCGCCTGCTCGGGCTCCCCCGCACGCCCAGACCACCACCGAGGTCGGCGTCCGCTCCCGCTTCCACCCCGTCGACTGGAACGAGATCCACGGCATCGTGCAGCTCGCCGTCGCCGAGGGCACCCTCGCCGAGGCCCGCCTGCGGATCATGGACGCGCAGGGCCGCCGCGTCCTGCGGACGGTCCGCAGCCGGACCAGGCCGATCGTGCACGACGCCGCCTCGAACGCGTACGAACTGATCGGCACCCTCCAGGAGGTCAGCGAGCCCACCCCGGGCGCCGCCGCCCGCGCGCCCGTGACGGGCGACTGGCGCCGCTCCCGGGAGGCGTTCCTGCTGGACGCGGGCCGGGCGCTGGCGGAGGCGCGGTCCACGGAGGAGGTGCTGCGGGTCGCGGCGGGCCTGTCGATGCCCGGGTTCTCCCCGGACGGCCTCGCCGTGTTCGGCGCGACCGGCGACCGGCTGACGGTCGTCGGCCACCACGGCCACCACGGGTACGGCGACGACGACCCCCTCGCCTCCATGCCGCTGGACACCGACTACCCGGCCGCCGAGGTGCTGCGCACGGGCCGCGCGGTGTACCTGTCGTCGCCGGACGAGTACCGGCGCCGCTATCCCACGGCCTGGCCGCTGGCCTCGCGCTTCCAGCGGCAGTCGTGGGCGTTCCTGCCGCTGACGGTGGCGGGCCGCACGATGGGCGCGTGGATGGCGGCGTTCACCTACCCGGTGTCGTTCACGCCCGACGAGCGCTCGGTCCTGACGACGGTCGCCCGGATGCTGGCGCAGGCCCTGTCGCGGGCCGGGGTCGCGGAGTCCGAGCGGGAGCTGACCGAGGGCCTCCAGCGGTCCATGATGCCGACGCTCGGCCCGGAGATCCCCGGCCTGAGCGTCGCCGCCCGCTATGTGCCAACGGGCGGCGGGCTCCAGGTCGGCGGCGACTGGTACGACATGATCCCGCTGCCCAACGGCCGCATCGCGTTCGTCATCGGCGACGTCCAGGGCCACGACGTGCGCGCGGCGGGCCTGATGGGGCAACTGCGGATCGCGCTGCGGGCGTACGCGTCCGAGGGGCACCGCCCGGACGCGGTGCTGTCCCGCGCCACCCGCTTCCTGTCGGGCATCACGGACGGCATCAGCTTCGGCTCCACGGACACCCGGGACCACACGGGCACCGACCCGCGCTTCGCGACCTGCCTCTACGTGGAGGCCGATCCGGCGACCGGCGTCCTGGAGATCGCCCGCGCGGGCCACCCGGAGCCCGTCATACGCATGGCCGACGGAACGGTCCTCCAGCGGCCCATCGCGGGCGGGCTGCCGCTCGGCATCGACCCGGACGCCGACTACCCCACCACCCGGCTCGTCCTGGAGCCCGGCGAGACCATGCTGATCTGCACGGACGGCCTGATCGAGACCGGCGGCCACGACCTGGACACGGGCTGGTCCCGCATCCACGGCATCCTCAGGGACCACGAAGAGGGCCACGCGGGCCACACGGGCCACGAGCCGCCCGGCGGTTACGACGGCTACGCGGGCCCCGAGTCCAGGACCGCCGTCGACGCCGGGCTCGAAACGCTCGCCGACGCCCTCGTCCAGGCCGTACACGGGCCGTCGTCGCACCACACGACGGGACCGCTCGCTGACCGCCGCGAGGACGACATAGCGCTCCTGCTGCTGCGCCGCACCGGCCGCCCCGAGCAGCGCGCCCGCGTCCGGCGCACCATGCTGACCATCGCCCAGGCCGAGCCGGAGCGCGTCGCGGGCGCCCGGGGGCACCTGCGCGACCTGCTGCACGACTGGGCGGACCCCGACCAGGTCGACTCGGCGGTGCTGCTGATCTCCGAGATGATCACCAACGTCCTGGTGCACACCGACGGCGACGCGCTGCTCGTCGCGGAGGTCACCGGCGACCAGGGCGCCCGCAGGCTGCGCGCGGAGGTCGCCGACGGCAGCGACGACCTGCCGCACAAGCGGCACCCCGGGGAGCTGGCCTCGTCCGGGCGCGGCCTGGTCCTGATGGACCTGCTCGCCGACCGCTGGGGCGTGGACCCGCGCGGCGAGGGCAAGAGCATCTGGTTCGAGCTCTACGAGGCGTCGGCACCGGAGACACCGGAGGCCCCGGAGGCTCCAGATGCACCAGATGACCCGGACGGCCCGGACGGCCCGGACACTCCGGATGCCCCGGACGGCCCGGGCGCCCCGGACACCCCGGCTGGCGAAGGCGGCCCCTTCTCGGCGTAGCGGGCGCGCATCTCGCTGATCACCCCGAACGCGGCGGCCGTCAGCGGCACCGCCAGCAGCATCCCGATGATCCCGGCGACGGACGCGCCCGCGGTGATGGCGAGCATCACCACCGCCGGGTGCATCTGCACGGTCCGGCTCTGGATCACCGGCTGGAGCACGTGCCCCTCCAGGACCTGCACCGCGAGCACCACGCCGAGCGCCCACAGCGCGATGGCGAAGCCCCGGTCGGCGAGCGCCACCAGGACGGCGATCGCCCCCGAAAGGAACGCCCCCAGATACGGGATGTAGGCGCCGACGAACACCAGCGCCCCGAGCCCGGCGGCCCCGGGCACGCCGAGGACCAGCAGGCCGACGGTGATGCAGACGGCGTCGATGAGCGCGATGAACGTGGTGCCGCGCATGAAGCCCTCGACGGCGGTGAAGGCCCGCCGGGCCATGGCCTCCGCGGTGTCCCCGGAGTGCGCGGGCACCAGGGCGCGCAGCGTGTCGGCGGCCTTGTGGGAGTCGCGCAGGAAGAAGAAGACGAGCAGCAGCGCGAGCACGGCGGTGGCGATCATCTCGCCGACCACGCTGAGCCCGCTGACCACCCCGGACGCGGCGGTCCCGCCGAACTTCCCGAGCAGTTCCTTGGCGTTGGAGGCGAGGTCGTCGAGGGAGGTCCCGGCGGCGCCGAAGTGCTCGGCGAGGGACTGGGCCGCGTCCTTGAGGGAGGCGACGATCTGGTCGCCGGTGTCGATGAGCGCGGCGACCACGATGTACACGGCGCCGCCGACCACGGCGAGCACCGCGAGGCAGGTGACCCCGGCGGCCATCGACCGGTGGACGCCCGCCGCGACGAGCCGCCGGTGCATCGGCCCGAGCAGGGCCGTGCCGAGCAGCGCGAGCAGCACGGGCGTGACGGCCGTCTTGAACTCGACGCACAGCCGGATCCCCACCCAGGCCACCCCGGCCAGGAGCAGGATCACGACGCACCAGGCGGCGACGCGCTGGACCGGCGGGGGCAGGAGGGTGCGCACGCCTCCACCGGATCATGGCGCGGCCCGCCCCGCACGGGGGTGTACGCCGTACGGGGCGGGGGTGCCCGGGAGGGGCGGCCGGGCGGCGCCGTGTCACCTGCCGTCGCCGGTCAGGAGCGGGTCACGAGCCGGACATGCCGTGCACCGCGGGCACCGAGCCGAGCAGTCCCTTCTGGTAGTCCTCGAAGGCCTGCTGCAGCTCGGCGCGGGTGTTCATGACGAACGGCCCGTAGTGCGCCATCGGCTCCCGGATCGGCAGCCCGCCGAGCAGGACGACCTCCAGGTCCGGGGTGTGGGAGTCCTGCTTGTCGTCGGCCCGGACGGTCAGGGAGCCGCCGGAGCCGAAGACGGCGGTCTGGCCGAGCTGGATCGGGCGGCGCTCGGCGCCGACGGTGCCGCGCCCGGCGAGCACGTACGCGAGGCCGTTGAAGTCCTCCCGCCAGGGCAGGGTGACCTCGGCGCCGGGGCGCACGGTCGCGTGGATCATCGTGATCGGGGTGTGCGTGATGCCGGGGCCCTCGTGGCCGTCGAGCCCACCGGCGATGACGCGCAGGAGCGCGCCGCCGTCCGGGGAGGTCAGCAGCTTGACCTGGCCGCCGCGGATGTCCTGGTAGCGGGGGTCCATCATCTTGTCCTTGGCGGGCAGGTTGACCCACAGCTGGAGGCCGTGGAAGAGGCCGCCGGACATGACGAGGGACTCCGGCGGCGCCTCGATGTGCAGCAGGCCCGAGCCCGCGGTCATCCACTGGGTGTCGCCGTTCTGGATGGTGCCGCCGCCACCGTTGGAGTCCTGGTGGACGAACGTGCCGTCGATCAGGTACGTGACGGTCTCGAAGCCGCGGTGGGGGTGCCAGGGCGTGCCCTTGGGCTCCCCGGCCGCGTACTCCACCTCGCCCATCTGGTCCATCATGATGAACGGGTCGAGGTACTTGTAGTTGATCCCGGCGAACGCCCGGCGCACCGGGAACCCCTCGCCCTCGAAGCCGCTCGGCGCGGTGGTCACGGCGAGCACGGGGCGGGCCTTGGCCTCGGCCGGAACGGTGACCCGGGGCAGGGTCAGCGGGTTCTCAACGGTCACTGCAGGCATGGTTCGGACCTCCTTGTACGCTCAGATTAGTTGAACGTAGAACTTTCTGCCACTGGGAACGCGGCACAGCCCGACGGCATTCCCGCTCCCGGCCGCCCCGAAGACACGACTGACCGGAACGCGCACGCAGTGACATGCACCTGACAAACAACGAGGAGACGAAACAGCCCGTCCGGCGTTTGAGGACGAGGCCGCAGGCCGATCAGACGGCACCAGGGCAGGCCAGCACAGGGCACCGCCGGGACGCGGAACCGCCCAGCCTTCCCGCAGGGTCAGCCGTACATCCGGCGCATCGCGAAGTCGACCATCTGCTCCACGGCCTTCGCGTCGAAGACCATGCGGTGCTCGCCCTCCATGTCGAGGACGAAGCCGTAGCCGGTCGGCAGCAGGTCGATCACCTCGGCGCCGGTGATCACGAAGTACTTGGAGTCCTTGCCCGCGTACCGGCGCAGCTCCTTGAGCGACGTGAACATGGGGATGACCGGCTGCTGCGTGTTGTGCAGCGCGAGGAAGCCCGGGTTGTCACCGCGCGGGCAGTACACCTTCGACGTCGCGAAGACCTGCTGGAAGTCCTCGGCCGACATCGACCCCGTCGTGAACGCGCGCACCGCGTCCGCGAGCGAGGGCGGCGACGGCTCGGGATACAGCGGGGCCTGCTGGCCGTAACCACCGGGCATCTGCGCATGCTGCGGCGGCTGTTGGGGCGGGGCGTACCCCTGCCCGGCACCGGCGTGCTGGTCGTAGCCGTACATGCCCTCCAGCGTACCGACCCCCGCGGGGGCCCAGGAGAGTCCGGCCTCGCACCCGCCCGCCCCGGGCCCCTGGTCGGCACCTCATCGAGCCCCGGCCCGCAGCGAGGCACGCGGCTTTCCGGTCACCCGAAACGGGCCGCGGAATCTCGGCGACCGCACGGAACAAGTCATTCCTGTCGGTGATTTCGCCGCCTTTACTACGACGTAAGAACGTTCGGGACGCCGGAAACCCCCGTCGCCCCTCCCGTCGCACTCGACCGAAGCTGGCCCTTTCGCAGGCGGTCGAGCACCAGCCCCGCGGGCATATTCCTGGCAAGCGCAAGCGCAAACGCATGGCACGGGCCGGGATCGGCAGATCGAGAACCCCTCAGGTCAGCGCGAGGAGGACGGCGTACCGCCCGGCACGCGCCGCGGGCCTCCCCTGTTCCGTCCCGCGTCCGCTCACACCGTCTGAACGGCCCCCCGGACCAGCGCCGCCCCACCGGCACACCGACCACGGAGGAAGAATGCTCGACTACACACTCAGCGCTCATTCGATCGGCCATACGAGATTTTCCTTCTCGCCGCTCCTCCATCTGCTCTCGCTGTTCTCGAAGGAGAACGCCAGGAGCGGACACACCGAAAGCGACCTCATGCAGCGGTTCGCACTGCGGGAGCAGCTCGACATCACCGTCGGAACGATACTGGGGAGACCGCACCCCGAAGTCTTCTTCCCCGATATGAACGGACTCCTCGCGGAGGATTTCGAGATGCCCTTCGAAGAAGAGGTCGCGTTCCTGGACGGAGATGCCGAAAGGGTGGCCCACATCATCAGGGCGCGCGTCCGCGCCACCCCGTCGGCGGGGGCGTGGAAAAGGCTTCCGCTGTCCCGGACGCAGGATCTCCTCGAACGCAGTGAAAGCTATGTCGTGGGCCGGTTGAAGTTCGAGTTCGAGTCGTTATGGAACATGCTGTCCGAGCAGACCTGGCCCGGACTCAAGGGCCTTTTGCAAGGGGACACGAGCTGGCACACCGGGGTCATGGCGCGGCGCGGGATCTCCAGCATGCTGAACGGCCTCCACCCCCACGTGCGGTACGACGGCGGACGGCTCACCCTCACCGCCCGGGGCCTGTCGACGGCGGCCCGCGCCGAGGTCGACGGCCCGGTGCTCCTGTATCCGCACGCCAACTGCGCGCGCAGCGGGGTGTGGGCGCGGTCGATCCCCGGGGCGGGCCTCATGCTCGTCTACTCGACGGAGGGCGAGGCCGTGAGCGGCCCAGGCGACGAGAACCGGCGGAGCATGCTGGGCGAGCCCCGGCAGCGGCTGCTGCGGTCGCTGTCCGAGGCCCGCACCACCACCGAGCTGGCCCGCACCCACCATCTGAGCCCGTCGACGGTCTCCTACCACCTGAGCCGCCTGTACGACGCGGGCCTCGTAAGCCGCCGCCGCGCGGGAAATCGCGTCTATTACCTGGCCACGCGGCTGTCGGCCTACTGAGGAAGCCTTCCGGCCGCCGCGGGAGGCCCCGGGGCGGCCCTAGGACCTCCGCCGCTCAAGGACGTCACGGGCGGCGTCGAGGTAGCCGTCCTTGGCCCGCAGCAGATCCGCGAAGTAGCCGGGGTGCTTCCGTATCTGCTGCCGCTGGTACGCGCGCTCCGCGGCCGCCCACTTCGTGACCAGGGACGTCTTCTCCTTGCAGAGCACATCGGCGACGGCCACGGACTTCTCGGCCCTGGTGGCCCGGTCCCCCTTGCCCCACCGCTTGTCCACGGACGCCGCGTACGGATCGGCGTAGCGGTGTCCCCTGTCCGCCATGCACTGCCTCCAGGCGCGCAGGGCCGACCGCACGGCCGGGCTCCCCATGGCCTGCTTCAGGCCACGCCCGGAGAGTTCGCTGAGCCTCGACGCGTCCGGCTCCTTGACCTGTGCCCGCAGTCGGCGGTGCGCCCGCACCTGGCACCCCGTACGGGGGTCCGCGGCGGCGGCCCGCTGGTCCTTGGACAGTGCCCTGTCCCGCGCGAACTTCCTGGCCGTCACCGACGTGGACCCAAGGAGCGTGGGGTTGGGCCGGTAGCCGAGGGCCTTCGCCACGTCCTTCTCGATGACTCCGTAGCGCCGCCTGTTCCGCAGGTCCACGAACCTCTCGGTGTTGTCGATGGTGGGCCAGGCGAATCCGCGCCGCTTCATGCAGGCTCGGACCAGTACGTCCTGGGCCTTCTCCGCGTAGTAGATCTCGTTGACCGAGACCTGGTACCGGTCGAACGGCAGGGAGAGTTCCCTGACCTGCTGGGAGGGCGGGGGCGCCCACGGCATGGGGGCGGGTTTCGGGATGGTGCGCACTCCGTGTTCGGTGTCGGCCGAGGAGGAACAGCCGACCGCCATGGCCGTGGCCAGTGCGGCCAGCGAGAGCGGAATCCAACGTCGCGGCATGGTGAACTCCCGGAAGGGAAGTGGCACCGCCGACGCACCGGCGGTGCCACTTCACGCATCAGACGAACTTGACGCAGCTCGCCTTGTTATCGAAGCCGTTGTTGGTGAGGTTCCCGTCGTTGGTGTGCTTGGCGGAAAAGTAGTTGTCCCCGACACAGGCGGAACCGATGTCGTACAGGACGACGTTGCTGTCGCTCTGGTTCTCCACAGAACTGATGCCGTTCTGGGCCTTCACATTCGTGGCCTCCCAGTTCTTTTGACCCAGTTCCGAGAACGTGTCGTAAAAGTCGGCATGGCGTCCCGTGAAGTTGTCGTGCTCCCACCCGCGGAACACCCCGGCCGACGCACCCGACGGCTGAGTGGGCGCGGCGGTGGCCGTGGTGGTCAGCCCCAGCGAACCGATGGAAACGAGCGCGGACACACCCAGTGCCACGGCAATCCTGCGACGCATTTTGTCTCCCGTTTTTTGTTGCCCGCCGTCCGCGAGCAAGCACCATTCCACCGTCTCCACGGCGAACCTGGAAGGAGTTTCGAAGTTTGTCGAAAGGTCGTTTATCGGGAATCCAGGAACGCCTGCCCGCCGACAGCCCGTCACTCTCCGCGACGCGACTGTGACAGAAGGCGGCGTCGACGCACCCCGCCCGGCCCCGCGGGCGAGCCAGCTCACACTTGGCCCATCAGGGGTTGCCCCTTATTACTGGTGGGTAGCATCATGGGAGCCCACTTGCTACTTACTGGTACGCACTAGAGGTCCTGCCTCCCGAGTCACTAACGGAGCCGTCGCCATGGGGCACTACAAGTCGAATCTCCGCGACATCGAGTTCAACCTCTTCGAGGTGCTCGGCCGCGACAAGCTGTACGGCACCGGCCCGTTCGCGGAGATGGACGTCGACACCGCCAAGAGCGTCCTCAGCGAGCTGGCCCGCCTCGCCGAGAACGAGCTGGCCGCGTCCTTCGAGGACGCCGACCGCAACCCTCCGGTCTTCGACCCGGAGACCAACACCGCGCCCGTCCCGGCCTCGTTCAAGAAGAGCTACCAGGCCTTCATGGACTCCGAGTACTGGCGCCTGGGCCTGCCCGAGGAGATCGGCGGCACCACCTCGCCCCGCTCCCTGATCTGGTCGTACGCGGAGCTGCTCCTCGGCTCCAACCCGGCGGTCTGGATGTACTCCTCGGGCCCGGCGTTCGCCGGAATCCTCTTCGAGGAGGGCAACGAGGCGCAGAAGAAGATCGCCGAGATAGCCGTCGAGAAGCAGTGGGGCTCCACCATGGTGCTCACCGAGCCGGACGCCGGTTCGGACGTGGGCGCGGGCCGCACCAAGGCCGTGGAGCAGGAGGACGGCTCCTGGCACATCGAGGGCGTGAAGCGCTTCATCACGTCCGGCGAGCACGACATGTCGGAGAACATCCTCCACTACGTCCTCGCCCGCCCCGAGGGCGCGGGCCCCGGCACCAAGGGCCTGTCCCTGTTCCTCGTACCGAAGTACGAGTTCGACTGGGAGACCGGCGAGCTGGGCGAGCGCAACGGCGTCTACGCGACGAACGTCGAGCACAAGATGGGCCTCAAGGCGTCCAACACGTGCGAGATGACCTTCGGCGACCGCCACCCCGCCAAGGGCTGGCTGATCGGCGACAAGCACGACGGCATCCGCCAGATGTTCCGCATCATCGAGTTCGCCCGCATGATGGTCGGCACGAAGGCGATCTCCACCCTGTCGACGGGGTACCTGAACGCCCTGGAGTACGCCAAGGAGCGCGTCCAGGGCCCCGACCTCGCCCAGTTCATGGACAAGACCGCGCCCAAGGTAACGATCACTCACCACCCGGACGTGCGCCGCTCCCTGATGACGCAGAAGGCGTACGCGGAGGGCATGCGCGCCCTCGTCCTGTACACCGCGGCGATCCAGGACGACATCGCGGTCAAGGAGGCGGCGGGCGAGGACGCGAGCGCCCTGCACGCCCTCAACGACCTCCTCCTGCCGATCGTCAAGGGCTACGGCTCGGAGAAGGCCTACGAGCAGCTCGCCCAGTCCCTCCAGACCTTCGGCGGCTCCGGGTACCTCCAGGAGTACCCGATCGAGCAGTACATCCGCGACGCCAAGATCGACACCCTCTACGAGGGCACCACGGCCATCCAGGGCCAGGACTTCTTCTTCCGGAAGATCGTCCGCAACCAGGGCGCCGCGCTGAACTCGCTGGCCGAGGAGATCAAGAAGTTCCTCGCCGTCGGCACCGGCGGCGACGAGCTGGCCGGGGCCCGCGAGGAGCTGGCCAAGGCCGCCGTCGAGCTGGAGGCGATCGTCGGCGTCATGCTGACCGACCTCGCCGCCACCGAGAAGGACGTCAAGTCCATCTACAAGGTCGGCCTCAACACCACCCGCCTGCTGATGGCCTCCGGTGACGTCGTCGTCGGCTACCTGCTGCTGCGCGGCGCGGCCGTGGCCGTGGAGCGGCTGGCGGGCGCCGCCGCCAAGGACGTGCCCTTCTACCAGGGCAAGATCGCCGCGGCGAAGTTCTTCGCGGCGAACGTGCTGCCGGGCGTCGCCACGCAGCGCGCCCTCTCCGAGGGCGTGTCCCTCGACCTGATGGAGCTGCCGGAGGAGGCCTTCTAGGCTTCCGGGGCCTCACCCCGGCCGGGCGCGGTCCGCGCTCGCTTCCGTCCCGCCTGCCCGTCCCTGCTGGAGGCGTTCTCCAGGGAAGGGCAGGCGGGGAAAGACCAGGGAAAGGCCAGGGTGGGAACCCACGGGGGATCCGCCCGGGGCCTGGTTAGTCTGAACGGCATGAGCACACGCCCCCGTTTCGACCGCGGTCACACCGACGACCTGATGTCCTTCCTGGCGGCGAGCCCGTCGCCGTACCACGCCGTGGCGAGCGCGGCCGAGCGGCTGGAGAAGGCCGGTTTCAGGCAGGTCGAGGAGACCGACGCCTGGGAGGCCGCCAGCGGCGGCAAGTACGTGCTGCGCGGTGGCGCGATCATCGCGTGGTACGTCCCGGAGGGCGCCGCCGCCCACACCCCGTTCCGGATCGTCGGCGCCCACACCGACTCCCCGAACCTGCGGGTGAAGCCGCTGCCGGACGCGGGCGCGCACGGCTGGCGCCAGGTCGCCGTGGAGATCTACGGCGGGCCGCTGCTCAACTCCTGGCTCGACCGCGACCTCGGCCTCGCCGGGCGCCTCACCCTCCGCGACGGCTCGACCCGCCTGGTCAACGTCGACCGGCCACTGCTCCGCGTGCCCCAACTGGCCATCCACATGGACCGTTCGGTGCACACCGAGGGCCTCAAGCTCGACAAGCAGAAGCACATGCAGCCCATCTGGGGCCTCGGTGACGACGTCCGCGAGGGCGACCTGATCCGCTTCGTCGAGGAGGAGTGCGGCCTCGCCCCCGGCGAGGCGACCGGCTGGGACCTGATGACGCACTCCGTGGAGCCGCCCGCTTACCTGGGCCGCGACCGCGAACTGCTCGCCGGTCCCCGCATGGACAACCTGCTGTCCGTGCACGCCGGTACGGCGGCGCTCGCCGCCGTCGCCACCGCGCCCGGCGCGGACGCCCTGCCGTACATCCCGGTCCTCGCCGCCTTCGACCACGAGGAGAACGGCTCCCAGTCCGACACCGGCGCCGACGGACCGCTGCTCGGCGGGGTCCTGGAGCGCTCGGTGTTCGCCCGCGGCGGCGGGTACGAGGACAAGGCGCGGGCCTTCGCGGGCACGGTCTGCCTGTCCTCCGACACCGGTCACGCCGTGCACCCCAACTACGCCGAGCGGCACGACCCCACCCACCACCCGCGCGCCAACCGCGGCCCCATCCTCAAGGTGAACGTCAACAACCGGTACGCCACGGACGGCGGCGGCCGCGCCGTGTTCGCCGCCGCGTGCGAGAAGGCGGGCGTGCCGTTCCAGTCCTTCGTGTCCAACAACGCGATGCCCTGCGGCACCACGATCGGCCCCATCACCGCCGCGCGGCACGGCATCAAGACCGTCGACATCGGCGTCGCGATCCTGTCCATGCACAGCGCGCGCGAGCTGTGCGGCGTGGACGACCCGCCCATGCTGGCCGACGCGCTCCGCGCCTTCCTCGAAGGCTGACGCCCGGGGCCCTCCCGGGAGTCCCCGGGAGAACGTCCCCTTCGCGGGTACTCATGGCGGTATGAGACTTCTCGTACGCGACCGGGTCTTCGGCATCGGGGACGACTACTGGATCGAGGACGACCGGGGCCGCAAGGTCTACCTCGTCGACGGCAAGGCCATGCGGCTGCGGGACACCTTCGAGCTGAAGGACACGCGGGGGCGGGTGCTCGTCACCATCCGGGCGAAGATGCTCGCCCTCCGCGACACCATGGTGATCGAGCGGGAGGGCGAGCCGCTCGCCACGGTGCGCCGCAAGCGGCTGTCCCTGCTGCGGAACCACTACCGGGTGTCCCTGGTCGACGGCACGGAACTCGACGTCAGCGGCAAGATCCTCGACCGGGAGTTCGCCATCGAGTACGAGGGGGAGCTGCTGGCGGACGTCTCGCGCCGGTGGTTCACCGTCCGGGACACCTACGGCGTCCAGGTGGTCCGGGAGGACGCGGATCCGGCGCTGCTGCTGGCCGTGACCGTCTGCGTCATCCGGCTCACCGAACGGGATCACTCCCGTGAGGGGTGAGGGGTGAGGGGTCCCTTCTCGGCTGCGGGTGCGTGGTGCGCGGCCTTTCCCACCCGCCCACCCGTCACCCCCTGCTACCAGGCGAACGCCCCTCGCGGGGGCTGACCGCCGTCGGCGACTGACCGCCGTCCCGGCTGTGGGCAGGCGTCCCGCAGGGCGGGACGGGTGGGCACAGCCCGCCCGAGTGCCGGGTGCGTGGAATGGCTGGCGGTGCGCCCGGGTGCCGGGCGGGTGTCAGAGCTGGCGGTCCTTCAGGGCCGGGAACTGGGCCCGCGTTTCGGCGACCCGCGCCAGCGGGACGTCCACGGTGAGGACCTGCTCCGCGGTGCCGTCCGCCTCGGCCAGGACCTCGCCCCACGGGTCGACGACCACGCTGGCCCCGGCCTGCTCCACCCCGGCGTGCGCCCCCGCCGTCCCGCACGCCAGGACGAACGCCTGGTCCTCCACCGCCCGCGCCCGCGCCAGCAGCGACCAGTGGGCGCGGCGCCGCGCGGGCCAGCCCGCGGGCACCACGAACACCTCCGCGCCCCGGTCCACCAGGCCCCGGAACAGCTCGGGGAAGCGCAGGTCGTAGCAGGTGGCGAGGCCGAGCACGGTCTCACCCGCCCGCACGGTGACCAGTTCGGTGCCCGCGCTCATCAGCACCGCCTCGCCCTGGTCGAAGCCGAAGCGGTGGATCTTGCGGTAGGCGGCGGCCAGCTCACCGGAGGGCGAGAAGACCAGGGAGGTGTTGTAGAGGGGGCCCTCAGGGTCCCGCTCGGGGATGGACCCGGCGTGCAGCCACACGCCCGCGTCGCTCGCGGCCTTGGCCATCGCCTCGTACGTCGGACCCTCCAGCGGCTCGGCCTCCGCCGCGAAGGCCTCGTACCCGAACGCCCCGGTGGTCCACAGCTCCGGCAGGACGAGCAGGTCGGCGCCCTCCCGCGCGGCGACCTCACCGATCAGCGCGGAGACGCGCGCACGGCGGGAGGCGACGGACTCGCCGTCGTCCACGGCGATCTGAAGGAGAGAGGCGCGCACCGTACCACCGTCCTGGCATTCGAACCGTCAAGTAGGCCTACGATCGTCACACGAAAGCACTGCCGGGGTGCCCACGGGCAGCGTAACTTAAGCCCCCAAGACACCCACCGCCCGCGTACGACCGCCGAGGGGTCCCGTGAGTCTCCATCCCAGCCTGCAAACCTACGCCGATGCCTGGACGCACGCCGTGGAAGCGATATCCGAGCTGGTGTCCCCGCTCGTCGAAGGCGAATGGAACCAGCCAACTCCCTGCCCGGGCTGGTCGGTCCGGGACATCGTCTCCCACGTCATCGGCCTCGACTGCGAGATGCTCGGCGACCCCCGCCCCATCCACACCCTGCCCCGCGACCTGTACCACGTGCGCACCGACAGCCAGCGGTACATGGAGATGCAGGTGGACGTCCGCCGCCACCACACCGCGCCGGAGATGACCGCGGAGCTGGAGTACACCATCATCCGCCGCGGCCGTCAGCTGCGGAACGAGTCGCGGGAGCCGTCGGCGACGGTGCGCGGGCCCCTCGGTTCGGAGCTGACCCTGGAAGTGGCCATGCGGACGCGGGCGTTCGACGTGTGGGTGCACGAGCAGGACCTGCGGATGGCTCTGAGGAAGCCCGGAGACCTGGAGTCCCCGGGGGCGTACGTGGCCCGTGACGTGCTCCTCGCCGACCTGCCGGAGGTCGTCGCCCAGCGGGCGGGCGCCCCGGCCAACTCGGCGGTCGTCTTCGACGTGGCGGGCCCGGTGGAGTTCCTGCGCACGGTCCGCGTCGACGCGGCGGGCAAGGGCACCGTGGACAACACCCCCTCGCTCGGCCCGCTGGCCACCATCGGCATGGACTGGGAGACCTACTACCGGCTCGCCTGCGGACGGGTGTCGTACGCGGCGGTGGCGGACCGGGTGAAGGTCGAGGGCGACCCGGACCTCGGCGACGCGATCCTGAAGAACTTCGCGGTCACGCCCTGACAGGCGGCAGGGAGGGGACGCCCCCTCCCGCTCGCGGGTGGCGCCTCAGGCCGCCGGTACGTGCAGCGTCTCCACCCGGCTGGCGACCAGCCGCTCCCGCTCCCGCCGGGCCGCCCGGCGGCGCAGCCGCAGGATCTGGCTGACGCCGAGCGCCTGGAGGACGAAGACCGCCGCGAACGCGACGCGGTAGTCCTGGTCCGTCGCGTCGAGGAGCACGCCGATCGCGAGCAACGTCGTCATCGACGCGATGAAGCCGCCCATGTTGGTGATGCCGGACGCCGTGCCCTGCCGCTCCGGCGGGTTCGCGGGCCGGGCGAAGTCGAAGCCGATCATCGAGGCGGGCCCGCAGGCCCCCAGGACGACACAGGCCACGACCAGCACCCACAGCGGCGCGTGCTCCCCGGGGTACGCCAGCATGGCCGCCCACACCACCGCGGTCGCCGCCACCGTGCCGAGCGCCAGCGGCAGCCGTGCCGTGTGGTGCCGGGCCACGATCTGGCCGTACACCAGGCCGATCGCCATGTTGGACAGGACGACCAGGGTCAGCAGCTCGCCCGCCGCGCCCCGGGACAGGCCCTGCGCCTCGACCAGGAACGGCAGGCCCCACAGGAGCAGGAACACCATCGCCGGGAACTGCGTGGTGAAGTGCACCCACAGGCCGAGCCGGGTGCCGGGCTCCCGCCAGGACAGCGCGATCTGCCTGCGTACGAAGCCGGGGCCGTCGGCGGCCCTGGCGGCGGGCGGCTCCGGTTCGTGGCCCTCGGGGTGGTCCTTGAGGATCAGCGCCATCAGGACGAGGACGACGACTCCGGCGAGCGAGCTGCCCGCGAACGCCGCGGTCCAGCCGACCTCGTGCAGGAGGCGGGCGAGGACCAGCGTCGAGACCAGGTTGCCCGCCATGCCGACCAGGCCCGCGAGCTGCGCGACGAGCGGGCCGCGCCGCGCGGGGAACCAGCGCGTGCCCAGGCGCAGGACGCTGATGAAGGTCAGGGCGTCGCCGCAGCCGAGCAGCGCGCGCGACGCGAGGGCCGTGCCGTACGACGGCGAGAGGGCGAAGCCGAGCTGCCCGACGGTGAACAGGACCACGCCGAGGGTGAGGACCTTCTTGGTGCCGAGCCGGTCGACCATCAGGCCGACGGGTATCTGCATGCCCGCGTACACGAGCAGTTGGAGGATGGAGAACGTCGACAGGGCGGAGGCGTTGACGTGGAAGCGGTCGGCGGCGTCCAGGCCCGCGACGCCCAGCGAGGTGCGGAAGATGACGGCGACGAAGTAGACGGCGACGCCGACGGACCAGACGAGCACGGCCCGCCTGCCGCCCGGTGGATCGCCCGGCAGGCGCACGGCGGGAGAGGTCATCGGGTGGCCCCCGGGCCAGGTCCTGGAACCAGCCCACGTGCCGGGTGACCACGGCCACCGCCGCCTCGGCGTCCTCGGCCCGCAGCGCGGCCAGGATCTCCTCGTGCTCGGCGAGGGTCTTGGCGACCCGGTCGGGGTGGGAGTGCATCACGGCGACGCCCATGCGCAGCTGCCGGTCGCGCAGCTGGTCGTAGAGGCGCGCCAGGATCTCGTTGCCGCCGCTGCGGACGATCTCGGCGTGGAAGCAGCGGTCGGTGCGCGCGGCGCCGGACAGGTCGCCAGTGGCGGCCTGTCGGCGCTGCTTCTCCAGGAGTTCGGCAAGCCGCTCAAGCAGGCCCGCCGGGGCGGGCACCGCCTTGCGCACCGAGTGGGTCTCCACCAGGAGGCGGGTCTCGACGACGTCCGCGATCTCCTGCGCGGAGACCGGCAGGACGAGCGCGCCCTTCTTCGGGTAGAGGCGGAGCAGCCCTTCCACTTCGAGCTTGAGCAGCGCCTCGCGCACGGGGGTGCGGGAGACGCCGACGGCCTCGGCCAGCTCGCCCTCGGTCAGCAGCGTGCCGCCCTCGTAGCGGCGCTCCAGGACGCCCGCCTTGACGTGGGCGTAGACGCGCTCGGCGGCGGGGGGCTGTTTGCCGGAGGCGGGGCCGGGGGGCGACGCGGGGGCGGCCTGGGCGGTCTGGGTCGTGGCGGTGGGGGTGGCGGTGGCGGACGGGGGGACCGTGGGGGCGGTGGGCATGCGCACAGCATAGATACAACACGTATGCGAGGGATCTTCCGTCCACGATCCGGACAGCGGGTGTCGTACGCGGCCGCTTCGCGCCACCCCCGCACGCCTAGACGCCCTCCACAACTTTCGTGTCTCTTTTTTCAATCTCTGTGCATCCTTCACGCCCCCTCGCGAGTCTTGTTCTCGGCGGCTCCCTCATGTCAGCTGTGCTTCGGGGGGATTTGGGGCGCGGGCCGCCCAACTCACGCATCAGGGACAATGGAGCGTTTACCTTGAGAATCCGGACAGCAGGCATGCGTCGGATGTCGGCGGCAGCCGTCGTCACGGCCGGAGCCGTCATGACGACGACGGTCCTCACGGCCCCCGCCGCGCACGCCGCCGCGCCGCCCAAGCCGAAGATCTCGGCCAAGGGCGGCTTCCTGATGAACAGCGGCAACGGCAAGACGCTGTTCACGAAGGGCGCGGACTCCCGCCTGAAGACGGGGTCCACCACGAAGATCGCGACCGCGCTGACGGTCCTGAACCAGCCCAATCTGAACCTGAACCGCAAGGTCAAGTACCAGAAGGCGTACAGCGACTACATCGTCCGCAACGGCGCCTCCTCGGCCAAGGGCCTGATCGTCGGCGACAAGGCCACGGTCCGCGAGCTGCTGTACGGCCTGATGCTGCCGTCCGGCTGCGACGCCGCGTACGCCCTCGCCGACACCTTCGGCAAGGGCTCCTCGCGCGCCGCCCGCGTGAAGTCGTTCATCGGCAAGATGAACAAGACCGCCCGCGACCTGGGCCTGCGCAACACGCACTTCGACTCGTTCGACGGCATAAGCAACGGCGCCAACTACTCCTCGCCGCGCGACCTCACCAAGCTGACGGTCAAGGCGATGAAGAACTCCACGTTCCGCTCCGTGGTCAAGACCAAGAGCTACAAGGCGAAGCCCACGATGCCCAACGGCGGCACCCGTGGCATGCCCACGTGGAAGAACACCAACCAGCTCCTCGGCTCCTACCGCGGCGCGATCGGTGTGAAGACCGGCTCCGGCGCCCAGGCCAAGTACAACCTGGTCTTCGCCGCGACCCGCAACGGCAAGACCATCGTCGGCGCGGTCCTGACGGCCCCGACCAAGACCGCCCGGTACACGGACGCGAAGAAGATCCTGGACTACGGCTTCAAGGTCGCCTGACGCCCCCGGCGTGCGCGCGTGTGTACGCGTGTGCGCGTGCGGTAGGCAGTACGAGGCGGGGCCCGTCGCGGTGCGCGGCGGGCCCCTTCTCGTGCGCCAGCCGTGGCGGCTGCCACGGAGGCTGTGCCGGATCGGCCGCTACGACCAGGTCATCAGCCGCTTCGGCTGCTCCAGGATCGCCGCCACGTCGCCGAGGACCTTCGAGCCCAGCTCCCCGTCCACCAGGCGGTGGTCGAAGGACAGGGCGAGGGTCGTCACCTGGCGCGGCTTGACCTTGCCCTTGTGCACCCACGGCTGGGGCTTGATCGCACCCACCGCGAGGATCGCGGACTCGCCCGGGTTCAGGATGGGCGTGCCCGTGTCGATGCCGAAGACGCCGATGTTCGTGATCGTGACCGTGCCGCCCTGCATGGCGGCCGGGGACGTCCTGCCCTCGCGGGCCGTGGTCACCAGCTCGCCGAGCGCCTCGGCCAGTTCGGGCAGGGTCTTGGCGTCCGCGTCCTTGATGTTCGGCACGATCAGGCCGCGCGGGGTGGCCGCGGCGATGCCCAGGTTCACATAGTGCTTCTGGACGATCTCCTGGTTGGCCTCGTCCCAGGCGGCGTTGATGCCCGGGTTGCGGCGGATCGCCACCAGCAGCGCCTTGGAGATCAGCAGCAGCGGATTGACCCTGAGGCCCGCGAAGGCCGGGTCCTGCTTCAGCTCCTCGACGAGCTTCGTCGTGCGCGTCACGTCGACCGTCACGAACTCCGTGACGTGCGGCGCGGTGAAGGCCGAGGCGACCATCGCCTGGGCGGTGGCCTTGCGGACGCCCTTGATGGGGATACGGGTCTCGCGCGCGGCGGCGGGGGCGGGCGCCGCCGCCACCGGCTCCGCCACGGGGGCGGGCTCGGACGCGGGCTCGGGCGCGGCCTCGGGAGCGGCCACCGCCGCGTGCACGTCCTCGCGGGTGATGATCCCGTCGGGGCCCGTCGGCGTCACCGTCGCCAGGTCCACGCCGAGGTCCTTGGCGAGCTTGCGCACGGGGGCTTGGCCAGCGGGCGGCCACCGGTGGCCGGGGCGGGCTGCGCGGCCGGGGCGGCCTGGGGCGCCGGGGCGCTGTGGCCGTTCAGCTCGCCCTGGACCGCCGCCGCGTACCGCTCGGCCGCGGGCGGCTCCTCGGCCTGGCCCGGCACCGGCTTGCGGGCGCGCCGCTTGGTCGAGGACTCCGCGACCCCGTACCCCACGAGCACCGGCTGGCGGCCCTTCGGGGCCTCGGGCTCGGGCTCGGGCGCCGCCTCGGGCTCCGCGGCGGGCTCGGGGGCGGAGCCTCCGCCGGGCCCACCGTGATGATCACCTGGCCGACGTCGACCGTGGTGCCCTCCGGGAAGCGCAGCTCCCGGACCGTGCCGTCGAACGGGATCGGCAGCTCGACGGCCGCCTTGGCCGTCTCGACCTCGCACACGACCTGGCCGTCGGTGACCGTGTCACCCTCCGCCACGTACCACTTGAGGATCTCCGCCTCGGTGAGTCCCTCGCCCACGTCGGGCATCTTGAACTCGCGAACCGCCGACGCAGTCTCAGTCATAGTCGTCACGATCCTCTTCCTCAGTACGCCAGCGAGCGGTCGACGGCGTCGAGCACCCGGTCGAGGCCCGGCAGGTAGTCCTCCTCCACCCGGGCGGGCGGATAGGGGGAGTGGAAGCCGCCGACCCGCAGCACGGGCGCCTCCAGGTGGTAGAAGCTGCGCTCGGTGATGCGGGCGGCGATCTCCGCGCCCGCGCCGAAGAACACCGGCGCCTCGTGCACCACGATGAGGCGGCCGGTCTTCTCCACCGACGCCTGCACCGCGTCGAAGTCGATCGGGGAGATCGAGCGCAGGTCGACGACCTCAAGGGACCTGCCCTCGTCGGCGGCGGCAGCGGCGGCCTCCAGGCAGGTCTTCACCATCGGGCCGTACGCCACAAGCGTCGCGTCCGTGCCCTCGCGGGCCACCGTCGCCTTGTGCAGCGGGACCGGGATGGCGTCCTTGTTGACCTCGCCCTTGTCCCAGTAGCGGCGCTTGGGCTCGAAGTAGATCACCGGGTCGTCGGTCTGGATGGCCTGCTGGAGCATCCAGTACGCGTCCGACGCGTTCGAGGGGGAGACCACCTTCAGGCCCGCGACGTGCGCGAACAGCGACTCCGGGGACTCGCTGTGGTGCTCCACGGCGCCGATGCCGCCGCCGTAGGGAATGCGGATGACGACCGGCACCTTGACCTTGCCGAGCGCGCGGGCGTGCATCTTGGCGAGCTGCGTGACGATCTGGTCGTACGCGGGGAAGACGAAGCCGTCGAACTGGATCTCCGCCACCGGCCGGTACCCGCGCAGGGCGAGGCCGATGGCCGTGCCGATGATGCCGGACTCGGCGAGCGGCGTGTCGATGACGCGGTCTTCGCCGAAGTCCTTCTGCAGCCCGTCCGTGACGCGGAAGACGCCGCCGAGCTTGCCGACGTCCTCGCCCATGACGAGGACCTTCGGGTCGGCGTCGAGCGCGCTGCGCAGGGATTCGTTGATCGCCTTCGCGATCGGCAACTTCTGTACGGCCATGACTACTTGACCTCCCCGCCCGTGCTGGCGCTCACCGGTGCGTCCACGAACGACGCCTGGTAGGCGGCGAACTGGGCGCGCTCCTCGTCCACGAGGGCGTGACCGTCCGCGTAGATGTTCTCGAAGATGGACATGGGCTCGGGGTCCGGCATCTGCCGCACCACCTCGCGCACTCGCTTGCCCAACGCTTCGGCCTCGGCGTCGAGTTCCGCGAAGAATCCCTCATCCGCGTGACCTTCGGCCTCCAGGTGGGCCTTCAGGCGCGCGATCGGGTCCTTGGCCTTCCACGCCTCGCGCTCCTCCTCGCGCCGGTAGCGCGTCGGGTCGTCGGAGGTGGTGTGGGCGCCCATCCGGTAGGTGAACGCCTCGACCAGGGAGGGGCCCTCGCCCGCGCGCGCCCGCTCCAGGGCCCACTTGGTGACCGCGAGCGAGGCGAGCACGTCGTTGCCGTCGACGCGCACGCCCGGGAAGCCGTAGCCCTGCGCGCGCTGGTACAGCGGCACGCGGCTCTGCTTCTCGGTCGGCTCGGAGATCGCCCACTGGTTGTTCTGGCAGAAGAACACCACCGGCGCGTTGTAGACCGCGGCGAACGTGAACGCCTCGGCCACGTCGCCCTGGCTGCTGGCGCCGTCGCCGAAGTACGCGATCACCGCGCTGTCCGCGCCGTCCTTGGCCACGCCCATCGCGTACCCCGTGGCGTGCAGCGCCTGCGAGCCGATGACGATCGTGTAGAGCTGGAAGCCGTTGCTGTTGGGGTCCCAGCCGCCGTTGTTGACGCCCCGGAACATGCCGAGCAGCAGCGTCGGGTCGACGCCCTTGCACCAGGCCACGCCGTGCTCGCGGTAGGTCGGGAAGACGTAGTCGTCGTCGCGGGTCGCCCGGCCCGAGCCGACCTGCGCGGCCTCCTGGCCGAGCAGCGAGGGCCACAGGCCCAGCTCGCCCTGGCGCTGCAGCGTGACGGCCTCGGCGTCGAAGCGGCGGGTCAGCACCATGTCCCGGTACAGGACACGGAGGTCGTCGGGGGTGATGTCCGCGACGTACTTGTCGTACTCGGGGTTCGAGACCCGCTCGCCCTCGGGCGTCAGCAGCTGGACGAGCTGGGGCTCGCCGCTCGCGGCCGCGCCCTTGGCGGTCTCCTTCGCGGCCTGCCCGGTCTTCGCGGCCTGCGCGGTCTTGGCGCTCGCACTCTTCTTCGCGCTCGCACTGGCGCGCTTGGCGCCGCTGCCTGCTGCGCGGCGCGGCGTGCGCGCGGCGGTGCTTTCCACGGTCACGTGTGCTCCTCCGTCGGTCCGGCCCCCGGGGTCCACCGGGAGGCCAGTACGGCTCGCCCGATTCCAGCCCGTCGCACGGGGTGGGTGCGCTTCAGCCGGGACAAGGCGTGACAGTTGTCCCGGCGAACGCCCTTCTCCAAGCACGGTACCCAGTGCGTACCAAAACTGTGAAACCCCACCTGACCTGCAATTTTGCTTGGATTTCCAAGTAAATCCCGCTAGGAAATCCAAGTAAATCGAGAAGGGGGAACACTTCCTGGTCACCGCACTGATCACAAGCCTGGCAGGGGGCCGGAACACCGGCACGTTATCTCGGCCACCCCGGGCACGGGAAGACTTGATGTGTGACACTGACACCGTGCGCGAAGAAGGAAAAATCACGGTATTCCTGCTCGACGATCACGAGGTCGTGCGGCGCGGCGTCCATGAGCTGCTCTCCGTGGAGTCCGACATCGAGGTGGTCGGCGAGGCGGGGACCGCGGCCGACGCTGTCGTGCGCATTCCGGCCACGCGCCCGGACGTGGCCGTTCTGGACGTTCGCCTTCCGGATGGCAGCGGTGTCGAGGTCTGCCGTGAGATCCGCTCGCGGGACGACTCCATCAAGTGCCTGATGCTGACGTCGTTCGCCGATGACGAGGCCCTCTTCGACGCCATCATGGCGGGCGCCTCCGGCTATGTCCTCAAGGCCATCCGCGGCAACGAACTGCTGTCCGCGGTACGGGACGTCGCCGCCGGGAAGTCCCTGCTCGACCCGGTCGCCACCGCCCGCGTCCTGGAGCGGCTGCGCGACGGCAGCGGCGCCAAGGGCGACGACCGGCTCGCCAACCTCACCGAGCAGGAGCGCAAGATCCTCGACCTGATCGGCGAGGGCCTGACCAACCGCGCCATCGGCGAGCGCCTGCACCTCGCCGAGAAGACGATCAAGAACTATGTGTCCAGCCTGCTGTCCAAGCTCGGCATGGAGCGCCGCTCGCAGGCCGCGGCGTACGTGGCCCGCATGCAGGCGGAGCGCCGCTGACCCTGGCGGGGCGCCGCTGACCCTGGCGGGGGCGCCTCCGGCGGATCGGCGCCGCGCGCCGGTCCGTGGGGCTTTCCGTCCGGTGTGGGACTTATGGCCCTGTCATTCGGGGGCGGGCGGCTCTTTTCCGCGCGCGCCCGCGTGCCGCACGGTAGGTGCATGCCCTCCCACTCCGACGAACGACTCGCCTTCGCGCTGCTGCGGCGCACCGAGTACGGCCGGGTGGCCACCAGCATGCGCGCGCTGCCGTTCCTCGCGGCGGCCCGGCACGTCGTCACCGACGGCCGCATCCTGCTGCGCATGCACCGCGGCTTCGGCTACCACCACGCGTGCGTGGGCAGCGTCATCGCGTACGGGGCGGACAACCTGGGCACCGAGGACGCCCGCGACGGCATGTGGACCGTGCAGCTGGTGGGGCGCTGCGAGGCCGTCGAGCCGACGGAGGCGCAGCGGTCCCTCTTCGGCCCGGAACCGGCCTTCGTGGACGGCGAACCGTACGACCCGGTGTACCTCCGGGTGGACCCGCAGACGGCGACGGTCCACACGCTGAGCACGTCCGCCGTTCCCGCCGCCGTCCCTGCCGCCGTCCCCGCTGCCGCTCCCGCTGTGCCGGGCCGCGCAGCCGCCGTACGTCAGCCCGGGGGCCGGACGCGTTGAAGCCGGGGCGCCCGCCAGGCCCGGCAGGGCCCCGGCCTTGGCCCCGGCCAGGGCCGCGCGTCAGCCGTCGGAGGTGCCGTCGCCGCCCTCGACGGCCCCCTCATTCCCGCCCTCGTCCGGCGGCGACTGCGGGTCGCTCGGCTCGGTCGCCGGATCGGTCGGATCGGTCGGCTGGTCCGTCGGGTCGGTCGGCTGATCGGTCGGGTCCGTGGCCGGGTCCGTGGGCTGCGTCGGCTGGTCGGTGGGCCGCGTCGGCTGCTGCGGCTGGCGCGTGGGCTGCCGCGTGTACCCGGTGTTCCCCTGGTCCCCGGTGCCCGCCCCCGGCTGCGTCGCCCCGTCCGACGTCTCCTCGTCGTCCTTCTTGCTCTTGCTGGGCGACTTCTCCTGCGACTGCTTCGTCGACGGCGTCTTCGAGGGACCGCCGTCCTTGCCGCCCTTGTCGTCGCCCCCGGACAGCGCGAACGCCACGCCCACCGCGATCGCGACGACCGCGAGCACGGCGAGGATCCACATCCGCCCGCGCCGCCCGCCGCCGTCGCGGTGCCCGCCGTCGAAGCCGCCGTCGTCGCCGCCCGGCGGCCGCAGCATCGGGCTCGGGATCTGCTGGGTGCCGCTGCTGTCCGCGGGGTGCGGCATCGCGGCCGTACCCGCCATGCCCATGGCCGGGGTGTGCGCGCCCTCGTGCCCGTGGGCGGCCTCCACGTGCCCGGTGTTCCAGGTGCCGGTGTGGCTGCCCTGCTCGGCGAGCATCTGGAGCCCGTACTGCACCAGGCCGCGCATCTCCTCGGCGGTCTGGAAGCGGTCGTCGGGGTCCTTGGCGAGCGAGCGCATCACGAGCCCGTCCAGCTCCGGCGGCGCCGCGTCGGACACCTCGGACGGCGGGATCGGCGTGTCCTGGACGTGCTGGTACACCACCGACAGCGGGGTCTCGCCGGTGAACGGCGGCCGCAGCGCGAGCAGCTCGTACAGCAGGCAGCCCGTCGCGTACAGGTCGGAGCGGTGGTCGACGGCCTTGCCGAGCGCCTGCTCCGGCGACAGGTACTGGGGCGTGCCCATGACCATGCCGGTCTGGGTCATCGTCGTGGACGCGCCGTGCAGGGCGCGGGCGATGCCGAAGTCCATCACCTTGACCGCGCCGGTGTTGGTGATGGAGACGTTCGCGGGCTTGATGTCGCGGTGCACGATGCCGTGCTGGTGCGAGTAGGCGAGGGCCTCCAGGACACCGGAGACGATGATCAGCGCCTGCTCGGGCCCCGGGGCCTCCGCGTTGAGCAGCAGATCGCGGATCGTGCGGCCCTCGACCAGCTCCATCACGATGTACGGGACGGAGTTCCCGCCGATGAGGTCCTCACCGGAGTCGTAGACCCCGACCACCGCGTGGTGGTTCAGACCGGCCACCGACTGCGCCTCGCGCGTGAAGCGGGCCTTGGACACCGGGTCCTCGGCGAGGTCGGCGCGCAGCAGCTTCACCGCGACCGTACGCCCCAGACGCACGTCCTCGGCGGCGAACACCTCGGCCATGCCACCGCGGCCGAGCCTGCGGGTCAGGCGGTACCTGCCGTCGCCGACAAGTCCACCGTTCCCCCACAACTCGGGGGCGTCTGACATACCGCCGCCGCTCGCCTCGGGGTCGGACGGGCCCTGAGCGCGCTGCGTCTGTGCCATCAGTCCTCGCCGTCGTTTCTGATCGTGGGTACGTCGTGTACCGGAATACGTGGTCGGGGGTAAGAGGGGTACGGAGTACTCCGCCGTGCCACGCTACAGCCTTCTCGTGGCACGCCGGTCCGAGGTGGACCGGCCATCAAACCCGCCGGGGGCCTCATGGGGCAAACTTGTAACGCTTCCGAGACGCTTCTTGCGCGTACGGTCACGGAACGGGCACCGAGCTTGACGTGTCCGGGCCCTCGGGCAGACTTGGCCAGGAATAGCGGATCGATCACCGTCGCCACGACGTCTTCGGTCGCACCCACAGCCACAGTCACAGCCGCGGCGCCGCCTCGCGTCCGCGCCGATGGGGGACGCACGACATGAGCCAGGACGGCGCTCAGGGCCGCTACGCGGGCAGTTCACTGGCTGGCGGGCGCTATCAGCTCCGCGATCTGCTCGGCGAGGGCGGCATGGCCTCGGTGCACCTCGCTTATGACACGGTCCTCGACCGGCAGGTCGCGATCAAGACACTCCACACCGAGCTGGGCCGCGAGCAGTCCTTCCGCGAGCGCTTCCGCCGCGAGGCCCAGGCCGTGGCCAAGCTCACGCACACCAACATCGTGTCGGTCTTCGACACCGGCGAGGACGACCTGGGCGGCGCGACCATGCCGTACATCGTCATGGAGTACGTCGAGGGCCAGCCGCTCGGCTCCGTCCTGGACGCGGCGGTGCGCCAGCACGGCGCGATGCCCACCGACCAGGCGCTGAAGATCACCGCGGACGTCCTCGCGGCCCTGGAGATCAGCCACGAGATGGGCCTGGTCCACCGCGACATCAAGCCCGGCAACGTGATGATGACCAAGCGCGGCGTCGTCAAGGTCATGGACTTCGGCATCGCCCGCGCCATGCAGTCCGGCGTCACGTCGATGACGCAGACCGGCATGGTCGTCGGCACCCCGCAGTACCTGTCGCCCGAGCAGGCCCTCGGCCGCGGCGTCGACGCCCGCTCCGACCTGTACTCGGTCGGCATCATGCTGTTCCAGCTGGTGACGGGCCGCCTCCCCTTCGAGGCGGACTCGCCGCTCGCCATCGCGTACGCGCACGTCCAGGAGGAGCCCGTCGCCCCCTCCTCGATCAACCGTTCGCTGCCCCCGGCGGTGGACGCGCTGGTCGCCCGCGCGCTGAAGAAGAACCCGAACGAGCGTTTTCCGACCGCGGAGGCGATGCGCGACGAGTGCCTGCGCGTCGCCCAGTCCTTCCAGGCCCAGGCCCCGAGCATCGTGCCGGGCGCCCCGACCGCGAGCGGCGCGGGCGTCGGCTCGGCCGTGTTCCCGCCGGTCGACTCGTCGGCGCCGCAGGCCTCGGGCAGCGTGCAGACGCCGTACCAGCCCGGTCCGTACGGCCCCGCGACCCCGGCGCCCACGCCGCAGGCGGGCTACGGCTACCCGCAGGCGGGCTACACCGCCCCGGCCCCCACGAACGCGTACGCCCCGCAGCAGGCCCAGACCCCGCCGCCGTACACCCTCTCCCCCAGCCGACCACGGCCGCGGCCCCCGCCGCCCCGGCCCGCAAGCGGAACCTCCCGGTGATCGTCGGCGCCATCGTCGTGGCCCTCCTCGCCATCGGCGGCCTGATCGCCGCGATGGCCCTGAACGGCAACGACGGCGAGGGCGGCGACAAGGAGACGAAGAAGCCGGTGGCCGGTCACCGGGGCCCGGACCGGGAGAACACGATCGAGACGACCGAGTGCACCGAGCCGGACAAGTCGTACAACGACCCCGACAAGGTCAAGGTCCCCAACTTCGTCTTCAAGGACTGGAAGTCGGTGAAGTCCTGCCTCCAGGCCGCCGGATGGCACTACGACAGCCCGAGGCCGATGGACGAGAACACCTACGGCGAGGACACGGTCATGGTCCAGTACCCCAAGGCCGACTCGGACATCGACCCGAAGGACCCGCCGGAGTTCCAGCTCACCGTCTCCACCGGCAACCCCTCCTGACCGACCGGCGCCGCCACGAGCGGCTCGTACGACGACGGTGGCCCGGGCACGCGCGATGCGTGACCGGGCCACCGTCGTCTTCGCGGTCCTGGGCGTTCCCCTGGTTCCCCTACAGGTAGGGGCCGCCGGTGCGGCCCGCGGGGCCGCCCTCCTCGTCCTCTCCGCCGCCGACGCCCGGCGGCAGCGCGCGGCGCATCTGCTCCAGCTGGGCGCGCGCGGCCATCTGCTGGGCGAACAGGGTCGTCTGGATCCCGTGGAAGAGACCCTCCAGCCAGCCCACCAGCTGGGCCTGGGCGATCCGCAGTTCCGCGTCGCTCGGCGTGGTCTCGTCGGTGAACGGCAGCGAAAGGCGCTCCAGCTCCTCGACCAGCTCGGGGGCGAGGCCGTCCTCCAGCTCCTTCACGGAGCTGGCGTGGATCTCCTTCAGACGCACCCGGCTGGCCTCGTCCAGAGGAGCCGCGCGCACTTCCTCCAGAAGCTGCTTGATCATGCTGCCGATGCGCATGACCTTCGCGGGCTGTTCGACCATGTCCGTCACCGGAACCTCGCGGGCGTCGTCGTCGCCTCCGCCGCCGCCGAGCGCCATTCCGTCCTGGCCGACGACCAGGACCTGGGGGTTCTCCGGCGACCTTTCGTTCCTCGGCATCTCCATGCCGCCATTCTCTCGTACCCGTTGCTCACACATCCGTGGTGCCCCCGTTCGGCCGTGATCCACCGCGCGCACCCGCCCCGCCCGCTCAGGTCCGGCGCAGGCGGAGCCCGAGGAAGCCGAGGCCCAGGCCGATCAGGACCAGGCCCGCGCCGAGCGGCAGCACCCGCAGGCCCGGGAACGGCGGCCCGGTCGCCGTCCGCGCCCCCACCGGTTCGGCGGCGTCGGCGGCGGGCGGCGGGGGCTCGGGGCGCTTCGGCGGGGGCGGGGGCGGCAGCGGCCGCCAGGCCGCCGGGTCGGGCACGGCGGGCGGCTCCGCGCGGCCGGGGCGCGGCCTGCCCTCCCCGGCGCGGCTCCCGGCGAGCGACGACTCGTCGTAGTACGCGGCCGACGGCGCGGGCGTCGGCTCGGCGGCCCGCCCCGTGGACGGCACGACCACCACCGCGCCCGCCCCCACGACACACCCCAGCCAACGCCTCACCGCACGGACCCCTCCCGACGTCGGGCCGCCAAGATCACACCGATCCCAGCGTCACACGCCCCCTGCCGTCCGGCATCTCGGGGGCCAGAGCCCGTCCGGCGTTTGAGGACGAGCCGCGAAGCGGCGACGGGGCGGGGTGCCAGGGGCGGCAGCCCCTGGTTTCGGTGAAGGGGCGGGTCTGGGGCGCCCCCCGCGAGGGCACCCACCCGCACCCCTACACGGTCAGCAGCACCTTCCCCACATGCCCGCCCTCCTCCAGCACCCGATGCGCGGCCCCGGCCTCCCGCAGGGGCAAGGTCCGGTCGACCACCGGCCGCACCTGCCCCGCTCCGATCAACGGCCACACGTGCTCCCGCACGGCCGCCATGATCGACGCCTTCTCCGCGACGGGCCGCGCCCGCAGCGACGTCGCGGTGATGGCCCCGCGCTTGCGCAGCAGCGCCCCGATGTTCAGCTCGCCCTTGACGCCGCCCTGCATCCCGATGATCGCGAGCCGCCCGCTGACGGCGAGCGCCCGCACGTTCCGCTCCAGGTACTTGGCGCCCATGATGTCCAGGATCACGTCGGCCCCCGCCCCGTCCGTGGCCCGCCGCACCTCCTCGACGAAGTCCTGCTCGCGGTAGTCGATCAGCACGTCCGCGCCGAGTTCGCCGCAGACCGCCAGTTTCTCCCTGCCCCCGCCGTCACGGCGACCCGCGCGCCAACGGCCCTGGCGAGCTGGATGGCCATCGTGCCGATGCCGCTGGCCCCGCCGTGCACGAGCAGCGTCTCGCCGGGCCGCAGATGGGCCACCATGAACACGTTGGACCAGACGGTGGCCGTGACCTCCGGCAGCGCCGCCGCCGTGACGAGATCGACGCCGTCGGGCACCGGCAGCACCTGCCCCGCCGGGACGGCGACCTTCTGCGCGTACCCGCCGCCCGCGAGCAGCGCGCACACCTCGTCCCCGACGGCCAGGCCCGCGACGCCGGGCCCGAGCGCGGCGATCCGGCCGGAGCACTCCAGACCGGGGTACGGGGACGCCCCGGGCGGCGGGTCGTAGAAGCCCTGGCGCTGAAGCAGGTCGGCACGGTTCACCGCGCTCGCGGCCACGTCGATGAGGACCTCGCCCTCACCGGGTACGGGATCGGGGACCTCGGCCCACTGAAGCGCCTCGGGCCCACCGGGTTCGGGGATCGTGATCGCATACATGCGGGCGAGGCTACTCCCGGGGAGGCTCGGGGGCTCGGGGGTGCCGGAGGCACGAGGGCGCGGGGCAGCGGATGGCTTGGGCGGGCCCCGGGCTGGGGCGCCTGAAGGCTGGGGCCGCCGGGGCGGCTCAGGGACCGGAGGCTCCGGGCGGTGGGCAGCGGGTGCCACGGGTGCGACCCGGGATGAGGCGCGGGGCAGCGGGTGTCACGGGTGGGTCCGGGCCTGGGGCGCGGGGCGGTGGATGCCGGGCCGTAGGCGCCGCGCCGGGACGCCGGGCAGCGGGAATCGAGGGGCGGGCCCCGGGCGGGGGCTCGGGGGCGCGGATGCGAGGCCCCGAGGTGCCGGAACGCACCGGTGGTCGCCGCCGGTCCACCCGGCACGGGGGGAGCACCGCACCCGCCAGCGCGCCGCGAGGCGAACCCGCGCTGCCGTCAGTCCAGCGGCCGTGCCGCCGCGCGCCGCACCTCCCCCGTCCCCGCCTCCGGCTTCGGCGCCGCCCGCACGATGGTGATCAACCGGTCCGTCAGCTGGAGCGTGCCGACCGCCGGATCGTCGTACGCGAGCAGCCGGTGCCCGCGCAGGACACTGACCACGAGGTCCTTGGTCTCGCGCACCCCCTTGCCGACCTCGGCCTTTATCACCGGCCGCTCGACGAGGTCGAGCCCGCTGCCCTGCTGGATCAGATCCTCCATGACCAGGCCCGCGCTCGGGCTGAGCACCGACAGGCCGAGCAGACGGCCCGCCGCGCTGGCGCTGGTGATGACGGCGTCGGCGCCGGACTGGCGCAGCAGCGGCGCGTTCTCCTCCTCACGCACGGCGGCCACGATCTTCGCCCCGCGGTTGAGCTGCCGCGCGGTCAGCGTGACGAGCACGGCCGTGTCGTCGCGCTGGGTGGCGATGATGATCTGCCGGGCCCGCTGCAACTCGGCCCGCAGCAGTACGTCGCTGCGGGTCGCGTCCCCGACGACGCCCGCGTAGCCCTCGGCCGTGGCCGCGTCGACCACCTTCGAACTGGGGTCGACGACCACGATCTGCTCGGGCTTCAGACCGGTCGCCCGCACGGTCTGGACCGCCGAGCGGCCCTTGGTGCCGAAGCCGACGACGACGGTGTGATCACGCAAGTTGGACCTCCAGCGGTTGAGCCGCCACTCCTCGCGGGTGCGCTCCGTCAGCACTTCGAGCGTGGTGCCGACGAGAATGATCAGGAACAGCACGCGCAACGGCGTGATCAGGAAGATGTTGGCGAGCCGCGCGGTGTCGCTGTGCGGAACGATGTCGCCGTATCCCGTGGTGGAGAGCGTCACCGTCGCGTAGTACGCGGAGTCGAGGAAGTCCACCTTCCCGTTCGCGTTGTCGTGGTAGCCGTCGCGGTCCAGCCAGACGATCACGACGGTCAGCGCGAGGACGAACAGCGCCATCAGCAGTCGCTTGCCGACCTGGACGAGGGGTCGCTCGACCACACGCCGGGGGAGTTTGACCCGGTGTGTCACCAGATGTTCGTCGGCTTGGCGCGCGATCGCGTCATGGCCGGGTTGTTTCACGTGAAACACACCTCGCTACCAGGGAGTCCATCGCCGCTCAACTCACCATGGCTTCCGCCTGGTTCGGTCCAGGGCAGATCGAGGATCTCAAGGTCCTGCCCCCGGCGCGCACCCCCGGGTGGTACTACCGCGAGCCCGTCGGCGACGGCGATGCCCCGGAGCATCGCCGGTCCGTTGTAGTGCAGCGGTACGGCGTTCTCGCCGCGCAGCGCGATCGGTACGAGGCGGGTGTCACGGGGGTGGCCGTGCACGTCGTCGCGCAGGGGCGCGGTATAGGGCTCGGCGGGGGCGCGGCCCGCGAGCCTGCGCAGCAGCGGCTCCGCCAGCGTCAGGAGTCCGGAGACGGCGGCGAGGGGGTTGCCGGGGAGTCCCACGAGGTGGCGGGGGGTGGGGGTGGCTTCGGGGGCGCGGGTGGGGGCGGGGGTGTCGGCGGGGCCGGTGGCGGGGGCCCCGGGGCCGGTGGCGGCGTCCGGTGGCGCGGGGGCGGTGCCGGTGGGTCGTGCGGTGGTGTCGCCGGTGGGCGGTGTGGGGGCGTGCTCGGGGAGGCGGGCCAGGAGCATCGGGTGGCCGGGGCGTACGGCGACCCCGTCGACGAGCAGGTCCGCGCCGACGCGGCGCAGGATGGGGTGGACGTGGTCGACCGGGCCTGACGCGGTGCCCCCGGTCGTCACAACGAGGTCCGCGGTGGACTCCGTCAGCGCCTCGTACAGCGCTTCGGCGTCGTCCCCGAGGCGCCGGACCGCCGTCACGTCCGCGCCGAGCGCGCGCAGCCAGGGCGGCAGCATCGGGCCGAGCGCGTCCCGGATCCGCCCCTCCTGGGCAAGCCCTCGGTCAGCAACTCATCGCCCAGGACGAGCACTTCGGCGGTGGGGCGCGCCGCCACGGGCAGCGCGTCGTACCCGGCCGCCGCGGCGAGGCCCAGCACGGCCGGGGTCACCAGCGTTCCGGGCGGCAGCAGGGCCTCGCCCGTACGGCACTCCTGGGCGCGGGGCCGGATGTCCTGCCCCGGCACGACGTCGCGCTCGGCGTGCAGCCGGTCCCGCTCGTCCACGCGGGCGTGCTCGCTGCGGATGACGGCGGTGGTGTCCGGCGGGATGCGGGCGCCCGTCGCGATCCGCACCGCCTCGCCGTCGCCCAGCGGCTCGGGCCGCTCCTGCCCGGCGAGCACCCGCCCGGCCCGCACCGCCCAGGGGCCCGGCCCCGCCACGGCCCAGCCGTCCATGGCGGAGGTGTCGAAGGAGGGCAGGTCGGTGAGCGCGGTGAGCGGCGCCGCGAGGACGTGGCCGAGGGCGCGCTGAAGGGCGACGGGGGCCGTTCCCCGCGCCCCGGCCACCCGGGCGGCACCCGCCGCGGCGGCGTCTCCGGCCCGCCGGGCGACGCGGCGGGCTTCGGGCCAGGGGGTGGCGGGGTGGGGGCGGGGGTTGTGGGGGTGGGGGTTGTGGGGGTGCTTGGGGTGGGGGCCCTTTGGGTGGGCGTCTTCTGGGTGGGCGTCTTCCGGCTGGGCGTCTTCCGGGTGCGTGGTGGGGGCTGGTGTGGGGGTGGTGGTGGTGGGTGGGGCGCCGGGGGTGGCCGGGGGCCTCGGGGAGTCCGGGCGGGCGTCGGCGTCGGGGTGGGCGCGGGGGCGCGGGGCGGGGTCCGGGGGGTCGGGCCGGTCCGTGCCGTGGGGCGGGTGGGCGGCCGGGGTGGACTCGGCGGTGTCGCGACGGGTGTCGTTCACCAAGGCGAGGGCCTCGTCGAGTTCGGCGTCGGCCGGGTGGCGGGCGTTCACGGGGTGTCCGGGGTGGGGGTGGTGGGGTGCTCCGGGGCGGCGGGGGCCTCAGGGGTCTTGGAGGCCTCGAGGGTCTTGGAGGCCTCAGGGGTCTTGGGGACCTCGGGGGTCTTGGGGGTCGCCGGGGTGGCTGGAGCCCCGGTGGCGGCTGGGGCTTCCGTCTCGTTCTCGTCGGCCCAACGCAGTGCCAGCGCCGTCGCCTTGCGCGCGGCCTCAGCGACGGCTTCCGGTCCGCCCTCCGCCCCGGCCCGCGCCGCCGCGTACCCGACGAGGAACGTGGTCAGCGGCGCGGCGGGCCGGGCCACCCCGTGCGCGGCGTCGCGGGCGAGGTCGAGCAGGACACCGGTGTCGACGTCGAGTTCGATACCCAGTTCGTCCTTGACTGCGGAAATCCATTCGTCCAACACGTTCCCATGCTCCCTGATGCGCGCCCGCGCCGCCGCGATGTCGTCCCAGGTGTCGCAGTCGAACGCGGCGCGGGCGTCGGGGACCCGAACCAGCGTGAGCCGCGCGGTGAGCGACCGCAGCGGAAGCCCGGCGAGACTCCGGGGCCGCTCCCCACCCGGATGCGCCCCACCGACCTCCCGGCGCGCGCCGGGATCGCTGTGCCCCGCACCGGCGTGACGGCCGCGCTCGCCCCTGCCGTCACGGGCGCCGTCCCCGGCGGCCAGCCGTGCGAGTTCCGCGCGCAGGGCCGCCACTCGGTACGCGGCGACCAGCGGCTGGTCCCGTCCCTCCGGGTCGGTGAGGACCGCGCCGTCCACGTCGGCGGCGCGGGCCGCGGCGACGAGGGCCCGCACGGTCCGCCGCCGCAGGAACGGCAGGTCGGCCGAGAGCACCACGACCACCTCGGCGGACGTGCGCCGCAGTCCGGCGTCGAGAGCGGCGAGGGGACCGCCGCCCGGGGCTCCTCCCGCGCCCATGACACGGGGCGCGCGGTGGGCCTGGGCGCCGCGACGACCACGGTGGTCCCGGCGCCCGCGCAGGCGGAGAGGACCCGGTCGAGGAGCGCGCGACCGCCGACGCGCACCCCGGGCTTGTCCGCCCCGCCGAGCCGGGCCGCGCGGCCCCCGGCGAGCACGACGGCGTCGAAGTCGGGGGCGCCCGGGGCGGCACCGGGGGCGCCGGACCCGTCGGGGGCCTTGTGGGCCTCGGGGGCATCGGGGTTCCTGGGGGCCTCGGGGCACCCGGTGTCCTCGGGGTCGTCGGAACCCTCCGGTCCCTCCGGTCCGCGCGGTCCTTCCGGTCCTTCGGGGTCCTTGTCCGTCGCCGAAGCCGCGGTCGCCGAAGCCGCGTACGCCGTGACGGAGGTGGCAGCTGGTGCGGGGTGCGCGGTCATCCCCCGAGTATGGCCGCACCCGGCAGGCGGGTTCGCACCCAGCGCGGGGCGCGGCCGCGCCTGCGGTGGAGCCGCACCCCAATCCGACGCCACCGCCCCGGGCCCCGCCCCGGCCCGCTCACACCTTTCGTAGAAGCACCGCCGCTCATACCTTCCGCAGAAGCACCGTCGCTCATACCTTCCGCAGGAGCACCGCTGGCTGCTCCACGCAGTCCGCCACGAACCGCAGGAAGCCGCCCGCCGTCCCGCCGTCGCACACCCGGTGGTCGAAGGTGAGGGAGAGCTGGACGACCTGCCGCACCGCCAACTCCCCTTGGTGCACCCATGGCTTGGGCACGATCCGGCCGACGCCCAGCATCGCGGCCTCGGGGTGGTTGATGATCGGCGTGGAGCCGTCGACCCCGAACACCCCGTAGTTGTTCAACGTGAACGTGGACCCCGTGAGTTCCCCGGCGTCAGCGTTCCGGTCCGCGCCGCCTCCGACAGGCGGCCCAGCTCGGCGCTCAGGGACTCCGTGTCCCGTGCGTGCGCGTCGCGCACGACGGGGACGACGAGCCCGCGGTCGGTCTGCGCGGCGAAGCCGAGGTGCACCTCGTCGAGCAGCACGACCTCGCGGGCGTCCAGGTCCACCGTGGAGTTCAGCTCGGGGAACCGGGCGAGCGCGGCGGTGCAGACGCGGGCGAGGAGTGCGAGGAGGGAGACCTTGGGGCCGCCCGCCGCGTTCATCGCCGCGCGGGTCCGCATCAGTTCCGTCGCGTCGGCGTCCACCCAGCACGTGGCGTCCGGTATCTCACGGCGGCTACGGGACAGCTTGTCGGCGACGGCTCCGCGGACTCCGCGCAGCGGGACGCGCGTGCCGCCCGCGGCGGCGGCCGGGCGCTGCCCGGACACCGGCGCGGACACTGGCGCGGCCTCCCGCACGGGCCCCGCCGGGGCTCGCAGCGCGGCCTCCACGTCGGACCGCAGGATCAGGCCGTGCGGCCCGGAGCCCGTCAACTCCCGCAGGTCCAGGCCGTTGTCCCGGGCCAGCTTGCGCACCAGGGGGGAGATGACCGGCACCGGCCCGTCCCCAGGGGCAGCCGCCCGCTCCGGAGCGTCCGCCGTGGCAGCCGCCTCGGCCGCCGACTTCCCGGAGCCCCGCGCCCCGGACACCGCCGCACCGGAGACCGGCACCCCGGAGTCCGGCGCCCCACCGGGCACACCAGGCGCACCAGGCTCCCGCGCGCCCCCTGCCCGCGCCCCGGCGCCCACGCCAGGCCCCCGTACGCGCCGCCGCCGCGCGGGCGCCGCCGCTGTGCCGTACCCGACGAGCACGTTCCCCGAGGACTCGTCCCCGCCCTGGGGAGTGCCCCCTCCCTCCGGGGGCGCGCCCTGTCCCTTCAGGGGCGCGTCCTCGGCTTCGGTAGGCGCGCCGACGGCGACCGTCAACAGCGGCGCCCCCACGGGAAGTTCCGTGCCCTCCTCTCCGAAGCGGGCGGTGATGACACCCGCGTACGGACAGGGCACCTCGACCATCGCCTTGGCCGTCTCGACCTCGACGACCGGCTGGTCCACGGCCACGACGTCGCCGACCCGCACCAGCCAGCGGGTGATCTCCGCCTCGGTGAGGCCCTCACCGAGGTCGGGCAGCTTGAACTCCAGGACCTGGGCCATCAGCTCTCCGCCTCCCACTGGAGCCGCGCCACGGCGTCCAGGACGCGGTCCACGCCCGGCAGGTGGTGGCGCTCCAGCATCGGCGGCGGGTACGGGATGTCGAACCCGGCGACCCGCAGCACCGGCGCCTCCAGGTGGTGGAAGCAGCGCTCGGTGACCCGCGCGGCGATCTCCCCGCCGGGTCCGCCGAAGCCGCCCGACTCGTGCACCACGACCGCGCGCCCCGTGCGCCGCACGGACGCGGTCACCGTCTCGTCGTCGAAGGGCACCAGGGAGCGCAGGTCGACGACCTCCAGGTCCCAGCCCTCGGCGCGCGCCGCCTCGGCCGCCTCCAGGCAGACCGGCACGGACGGCCCGTACGTGATGAGCGTCGCGCTGCGCCCGCTGCGCCGCACCACCGCCTTGCCGAGGGGTGCCACCGCCTCCGGAGCGTCCGGATTCCACTCGGCCTTGGACCAGTAGAGCCGCTTCGGCTCCAGGAAGACGACCGGGTCGTCGGAGGCGATGGACGCCCGCAGCAGGCCGTAGGCGTCGGCGACGGTGGCGGGCGTGACCACGTGCAGGCCCGGCGTCGCCATGTAGTACGCCTCGGAGGAGTCGCTGTGGTGCTCGACGCCGCCGATCCCGCCTCCGTAGGGGACGCGGATGGTGAGGGGCATCGGCATCGCGCCCCGGGTGCGGTTGCGCATGCGCGCCACGTGCGAGATCAGCTGCTCGAAGGCGGGGTACGCGAACGCGTCGAACTGCATCTCGACGACGGGCCTCAGGCCGTACATCGCCATGCCGACCGCCGTCCCCAGGATGCCCGCCTCGGCGAGCGGCGTGTCCGCGCAGCGGTCGTCGCCGAACTTCTCGGCGAGGCCGTCGGTGACGCGGAAGACGCCGCCGAGGGTGCCGACGTCCTCCCCGAGGACGTACACCGACGGGTCGTCGGCGAGCGCGTCGTGCAGGGCGCGGCCGAGGGCCTGCCCCATGGTGGCGGGTTTCACGGCGACTGTGGTCATCGGGCCGCTCCGTCCGGCTCGTGCTCGTTCTCGGCCGCCAGCTCGGCCCGCAACTGCTCGGCCTGCTCCCGCAGTTGCGCGGTCTGCTCGGCGTACACGTGCGTGAACAGGTCCATGGGGTCGAGCAGCGGGTCCTGGTTCATCCGCTGCCTCAGGTCCGCGGCCATCGCCTCGGCGTCCTCGCGCACCGCGCGCGAGCGCTCCTCGTCGAGCAGGCCGCGGGCCGTCAACTCACGCTCCACCAGCAGGATCGGGTCGTGGGCGCGCCAGGCCTCGACCTCCTCGTCGCGGCGGTAGCGGGTGGCGTCGTCGGCGTTGGTGTGCGCGTCCAGGCGGTAGGTGACGGCCTCCACGAGGGTAGGGCCGCCGCCGTCGCGGGCGCGGCGCACGGCCTCCGTGAGCACCTCGTGCACCGCGACCGCGTCGTTGCCGTCGACCAGGCGGCCCGGCATGCCGTATCCGACGGCCTTGTGCGCGAGGGACGGCGCGGCCGTCTGCTTGGCGAGCGGCACGGAGATCGCGAAGCCGTTGTTCTGGACGAGGAAGACGGCGGGGGCCTGCCAGACCGCCGCGAAGTTCAGCGCCTCGTGGAAGTCGCCCTCGCTGGTGCCGCCGTCGCCGACCATGGCGAGGGCGACCACGTCATCACCCTTGAGGCGGGCGGCGTGCGCGAGGCCCACGGCGTGCGGCAACTGGGTCGCGAGGGGGGTGCACAGGGGCGCGACGCGGTGCTCGCGCGGGTCGTACCCCGTGTGCCAGTCGCCGCGCAGCAGCGTGAGGGCGCGCACCGGGTCGAGGCCGCGGGCGACGGCCGCGAGCGTGTCCCGATAGCTGGGAAACAGCCAATCCCGCTCCTCGAGCGCGAGCGCGGCGGCGATCTCGCACGCCTCCTGGCCGGTGCTCGACGGGTAGACGGCGAGCCTGCCCTGCTTGGTGAGCGCCGTCGCCTGCGTGTTGTACCGGCGGCCGCGGACCAGCTCGGCGTGCAGGCGCAGAAGCAGCTCCGGGTCCGTCTTGGCCGCGGCCTTGGTGCCGAGCACGCGGTACGGCTCCGCGTCCGGCAGCAGCGGCGCGGGGTCGGTCCTGAGCTGCCACGCTGGGGGCGGGGCGGGCCGGTAGGAGCCCCGTTGCTCCATGACCGTCATGACGGCACCTCCTGAGGGATCCTTGGGGAAACCTGCGGGAACTGACTCCTCGCGGGAGCGGCAACAGAGAGGCGCGACGATGTGATGCGCCTCACCTACCGATTGTTCGGTCGTCGGCACATTTTGGCTACAGGCACCTCCAGGCTGTGGACAAACGGTTCTCCACAGCCTGGGATGTACGCAGTACGTCCATGGTAGGGAGGCGGGGGGACATGGCATCTGAACGAATGGCCGACCGGCAGGACGGGGCCCGACCGGAACCGCTGCCCCGTCCGCTGGACGCCATAGACCGGGACATTCTCCAGATCCTGCACACGGACGGTCGCGCCTCGATACGCTCCGTGGCCGAGCGCGTCCATGTGTCGCGGGCCAACGCCTACGCGCGCATCAACCGCCTCATCGACGACGGCGTGATCCGCGGCTTCGGCGCCCGCATCAACCACGAGCGCGCGGGGCAGGGCGCGTCGGCGTACATCACCCTGAAGATCGTCCAGAACACCTGGCGCACGGTCCGCGAGCAGCTGCGCACCCTGCCGGGCGCCGCCCACATCGCCCTGGTCAGCGGCGACTTCGACGTGCTGCTCCTGGTGCACACGCCGGACAACCGCGCCCTGCGCGAGCTGGTCCTCACCCGGCTCCAGGCGATGCCGGAGGTCCTCAGCACGCGCACGCTGCTGGTCTTCGAAGAGGACGACCTGGAGGCGGAGAGATGAGCCCTCCGCCTCCCTGACGGGCCTTCTCGGGGCCGCTCGCACGAGCCCCGGGCTTCCCCGCCGGTACGGCCTCCGGAGCGCCTCAGCGGTCCGTACGGAGCCCCGTGAAGGCCAGCTGTACGACGGCGTCCGCGACCTCGCCCGCGTTCGCGGCGCCCCGGCTGTCCGGCCGGTACCACTCCACCATGGAATTGATCATCCCGAAGAGGAGCCGGGTGGCGAGGCGCAGTTCGACGTCCGAGCGCAGGTCGCCGTCCGCGACGGCCTCCTTGAACAGCTCGGCGACCTCGTAGTCGAACTCCCTGCGCCGGTCCAGCGCCCACCGCTCGGTGTCGGTGTTGCCCCGCACGCGCAGCAGCAGCGTCACATAGGGCAGCTCGGCGACCAGCACCTCCACGGTGCGGCGCGTGACGTACTCCAGGCGGTCCACTGCCCGCCCCGAGCGCGCCCGCTCCTCGGTGAGGATGGCGAACAGCCCGTCGAGGGCCCGGTTCACCGCGCGCCGCAGCAGCTCCTCCTTGCCCGTCACGTGGTGGTAGATCGACGACTTGGAGATGCCCGCCGCCTTGGAGAGGTGCTCCATGGACGTGCCGTCGTAGCCGCGCTCGTTGAAGACCCGCACCGCGACGTCGAGCAGCGTCTCCGGGGTGTAGGTGTCGCGCCGTGCCGTGGTCATGCGTGCTCCTCCCGCGCGGCGGCCCGGCGCAGCGCCTGTGAGGGGGCGTAGCGCCCCGTGGCGTACTCGCCGTTCATGTCGTCCAGGGTGTCGGCCACCCAGTGGGCGGTCAGATCGCGGCCCCAGGCGAGGGGCCCGCGCGGGTAGTTGACGCCCAGGCGCATGGCCGTGTCGATGTCGTCGGCGCTGGCCACGCCCCGGGCGACGGCGTCGTGGGCGAAGTCGACCAGCATGCACACCGTGCGGGCCACGATCATGCCGGGGGTCTGCCCGATGACGCTGACCTGCTTGCCGAGCGCCTGGAAGAGGCCCACGGCTTCCGCGCGTTGGCGCTCGCTCACGCGGCTGGAGGGGGCGAGGGCGACGCGGGTGGCCGTGCGGTAGTCGAGGGCGAGGTCGAACTGGACCGTGGGCTCCGCCGCGAGGTCGGGCACCTGCCCGTCGGCGAGGGCGAGCAGGACGCCACTGGGGAGCCTGATCCAGCCGGTGAGCGGGGCGCTCGGGTCCTCGCCGCGCTCGACGCGGATCCCGGCCTCCTGGATCAGGTCCACCAGCACGCGCGTGTGCACCATGTCCCCGTAGACGGTGACGGCCTCGGGGGCGTCGGCGGGCTCCTCCGTGCGCGGCTGCGCCTTCGGAGCGTCGTCGCCGTACGCGTACCAGCCCCGCCCGGTCTTGCGGCCGAGGCGGCGCGACTCGACGAGGCGGCGCTGGGCGAGGGAGGGCGTGAACTTGGGGTCGTGGAAGAAGGCCTCCCACACGGAGCGCGTGACGGCCTCGTTCACGTCCTGGCCGATGAGGTCGGTGAGTTCGAAGGGGCCCATGCGGAAGCCGCCGCACTCGCGCAGCACGGCGTCGATGGTGGCCGGGTCGGCCACCCGCTCCTCGTACACCCGCAGGGCCTCCGCGTAGAAGGGGCGGGCGACGCGGTTGACGATGAACCCCGGGGTGTCGGCGCTGCGCACGGGCGTCTTGCCCCAGGCCGCCGCCGTGTCGTACGCGCGCTGTGCGGCCGTCTCCTCCGTGGCGAAGCCGCTGACGACCTCGACCAGGGGCATCAGGGGAGCGGGGTTGAAGAAGTGCAGCCCGACCAGGCGCCCGGGGTGCGCCAGCTCCCCGGCGACGGCGGTCACCGCCAGGGACGAGGTGTTCGTGGCCAGCAGACAGTCCTCGGCGACGACGCCCTCCAGGTCCTGGAACAGCCGCTGCTTGACCTCCAGGCGCTCGACGACGGCCTCGACCACGAGGCCGCACCCCGCGAGCCCCGCCAGGTCCTCGACGGCCGTCAGGCGCCCGGCCGCGGCGGCGCGCTCGGCCGGGTCGACGCGGCCCTTCTCCACGAGCCGGTCGAGCCGGGCGGTGACCGCGGCGGCCGCCTTCTCCGCGAGGCCGGGCACGGCGTCGTACAGCCGCACCGGGTGGCCCGCCACCAGCGCGACCTGGGCGATGCCCTGGCCCATGGTGCCGGCGCCGACCACGGCGACGGGGCTGCTGAGATCGAGTGCTGTCATGCTCGCGATCCTCCCGCACAGGAGTGTTGGCCAGGGGTTCGGGGTGGCCGGGAAGGTTTTCCACAGCTTCGCCAGACCCTCTTGTCCCGACCGATCGTTCGGTTACTCTAGCTCTGTCCGGCTTTCCCCGCACCGCCCCTGCCCAGCTCGCCAGCTCGAAGGAGAGCTGGCCCGACGAGGAGTTGGTCCGCCATGGCCGCCGAACTCACCGCGCAGCAGTTGCTCGACAAGCACCGGCCCACCCTTGACCAGGCCCTGGAGGCCATCAGTACGCGCGCGTACTGGTCACCCCACCCCGAGCACCCCAAGGCCTATGGGGAGAACGGCAGCCTGAGCCTCCCCGAAGGCAAAGCCGCCTTCGAAGCCCTGCTGAACAGCCGCTTCGACCTGGACCAGCCGGGCACGGACGACTGGACGGGCGCCGAAGTGTCCCCCTTCGGCCCCGAGTTGGGCATCACGTATCCGCATCCGGACGTGGACGCGCTGCTGCCCGCCATGCGTGCCGCCATGCCCGCCTGGCGGGACGCGGGCGCCGAGGCGCGGGCCGCGGTCTGCCTGGAGATCCTGGCCCGCGTCAGCGCCCGCACCCACGAGTTCGCCCACGCCGTCATGCACACCAGCGGCCAGGCCTTCATGATGGCCTTCCAGGCGGGCGGCCCCCACGCCCAGGACCGAGGCCTGGAAGCCGTGGCGTACGCGTACGCGGAACAGGCCCGCACCCCCGGCACCGCCGAGTGGACCAAGCCCCAGGGCAAGCGCGACCCCCTGGTCCTGGACAAGCGCTTCACCCCGGTGGGCCGCGGCATCGCCCTCCTGATCGGCTGCAACACCTTCCCGACGTGGAACGGCTACCCAGGCCTGTTCGCCTCCCTGGCCACCGGCAACGCGGTCCTGGTCAAGCCCCACCCGCGCGCGGTGCTGCCCCTGGCCCTGACCGTGCGGATCGCCCGCGAGGTCCTCGCGGAGGCCGGATTCGACGCGAACCTGGTGGCGCTGGCCGCCGAGCGCCCCGGCGAGGGCATCGCCAAGACCCTCGCCCTGCGCCCCGAGGTCCGGATCATCGACTACACGGGCTCGACGGCCTTCGGCGACTGGCTGGAGACCAACGCCCGCCAGGCCCAGGTCTACACGGAGAAGGCCGGGGTGAACACGGTCGTCATCGAGTCGACCGACAACTACAAGGGCATGCTGTCCAACCTGGCCTTCTCCCTGTCGCTGTACAGCGGCCAGATGTGCACCACCCCGCAGAACCTCCTCATCCCCCGCGGCGGCATCACCACGGACGCGGGCGAGAAGTCGTACGACGAGGTGGTGTCCGACCTCGCGGACGCGGTCTCCGGCCTCCTCGGCGACGACGCCCGGGCCAACGGCATCCTCGGCGCCCTGGTCAACCCGGACGTCAAGGCCCGCCTGGACGCCGCCCCGGGCATCGGCGAAGTCGCCCTGGCCTCCCGGGAGATCACCAACCCGGAGTTCCCCGACGCGGTGGTGCGCACGCCGGTCATCGTGAAGCTGGACGGCGCGAAGCCGGACGCCGAGGCGGCGTATCTGAGCGAGTGCTTCGGCCCCGTCTCGTTCGCCGTCGCCGTGGACTCCGCGGCCGACGCGGTGGACCTGCTGCGGCGCACGGTGCGGGAGAAGGGTGCGATGACCGTCGGCGCGTACACCACCTCCGAGGAGGTGACCACCGCCGTAGAGGAGGCCTGCCTGGAGGAGAGCGCCCAGTTGTCGCTGAACCTGACGGGCGGGGTGTATGTGAACCAGACAGCGGCGTTCTCCGACTTCCACGGCTCCGGCGGCAACCCGTCGGCGAACGCCGCCCTGTGCGACAGCGCGTTCGTCGCCAACCGCTTCCGGGTGGTGGAGATCCGCCGGGAGGCGTGAGCGCGGGAGCCTGGCGTAGGCGCGGGAGCCTGGCGTAGGCGCCTTGTGCGGGGTCTGGCGCGGCGGCCCTGTGCGCGGGGTGCGGCTCCGGGGGTGCTTGGGTGCCCCCGGAGGCCCGGCAAGTCGGGCTGGCCCAGGAGGCCGGGCTGACCCGGGAGGCCGGAATGCCCGGGAGCCGGGGCGCCCGGGAGGCCGGAACGGCGGGATGCGGGCGGCTCGGGCCGGGCGCGGGGTGCGGAGGCCGGGCAGGCTCCGGGGCCCCGGCGGAAGCTCACGCACCCGCTCCCGGCCGGTCTAGGCCCCCGTACCCGGCGGTCTCCCCGACGTCGAGGCCCAGTGGAAGAGCGTCATGCCGACGCTGGTCGCCAGGTTGTAGCTGGACACCTGCGGCCGCATCGGCAGGGACACCAGGTGTTCGGCGCGGGCGCGCAGCCCCTCCGAGAGGCCGCTGCGCTCGGAGCCGAAGGCGAGCACGGCGTCATCGGGCAGCTTCAGCGCGCGGATGTCCTCCCCTTCGGCGTCGAGGGCGAACAGGGGTCCCGGCGGCAGGCGGTCGGCGTCGACGCGCTCCACGGCGGTGGCGAAGTGCAGCCCGGCACCGCCTCGTACGACGGTCGGGTGCCAGGGGTCGAGCGTCCCCGTCGTCACCACGCCCGTCGCTCCGAAGCCCGCGGCGAGCCGGATCACCGCCCCGGCGTTGCCGAGGTTGCGGGGCTCGTCCAGGACAACGACGGGCGCGGTCCGCGGCAGCCGCGCCAGTGTCTCCAGCTGGGCGGCGCGGGAGGGGCGTACGGCGAGGGCGGCGACCGACGTGGGGTGCAGCCGGGGCACCAGGGCGCGCAGCGTCGCCTCGTCGGTCTCGGCGAGCAGCGTCTCCAGGGGCCGCGTGACGTCCGGCGCGAGATCCTCCGCCAGGGCGAGGACGGCAGCCTTGTCGCTGGTCAGGGCCACCGGGACGCGCGCTCCGAAGCGCAGCGCGTGCTTGAGGGCGTGGAAGCCGTCGAGCAGCACGGACGTCTCGGCGAGCCCGCGCCACGCCCGTACCGCGTCCACCGTCGAACCGCCGCCCCGCTCCGTACCGCTCATGCACCGAAGCCTACGCGCGCATGCTCGGCCCCCTGCGGCGCCTGCTCACCGGTACCCTCTCCGGGCTCCGGAACCGCTGGCGCGCCACCGGAGCGGCGCACCAGGGGCAGGCGGGGCCGGGGGAGGCACGCGGCGACGCCGTCGCGCGCGCGTGCCGCCCAGCCACCGAGCCGCCGCAGGAACGACGTGGGCAGGAACACCGCGTCCGCCGCGATCATCGCGAGCGAGAAGAACGGCAGGCCGAGGACGATCGCGATGCCCACGTGCTCGATGATCATCACGGTGAGCAGGACGTTCTTGACGCGCCGGTTGAGCAGCGTGAACGGGAAGGCGACCTGCACGAGGACCGTCCCGTACGTCACGAGCATCACCATGACGCCATGGGAGGCGAGGAGTTCGGAGAGGGCGGGCCAGGGGGAGAAGGCGTCGAGGTGCAGCGGGTAGTAGACGGCGGTGCCGTCCTGCCAGCGGCTGCCCTGGATCTTGTACCAACCGGCCGTGGCGTAGATCAGACACGCCTCAACCATGATCACGAGCAGGGCGGCGTTGTGCGCGAGGTTCGCGACGACGTCGAGCAGCAGCCTCGCCGCGCCTCGGGGCGCGCGCCGCCCGACGGCCCACCACAGGGCGTGCACGAGCCACAGCCCCCAGAAGAACACCTGCCAGAACGCGCTGAGTTCCCGGGTGACCGTCGCGAAGGCAAGGACGAGCCCCAGGGGCCACCACAGCACCGGTCCGACGCGGTCGGCGGGAACGGCGTGCTCTACGGAGAGGGCGTGCTCTACGGAGAGGAGGGGCTGGGCGGGCCCGCCTACGGAGGCGAGGGGACCGCCGGGTCCGGGGCGCTCCGCGCCGTCCGTACGCCCGGTACGCGCGTGTGCCGCCCGGCGCGCGTCCAGGGACCAGACCTGACCGCACCGCGTGAACACCAGGTAGATGGCCATGAGGTGGATGACGTTGTCGCCGCCGTCGCCCATGAAGATGCTGCGGTTCTGGAGCGACAGGACACCGACCATGAACAGCACGGACATGGTGCGGGTGCGCCAGCCGAGCAGCAGGAGGGCGCTGCTGAGCACCGCCACTCCGTAGACGATCTCGAACCAGGCCGTCGAGTCGGACCACATCAGGACCGTGAAGGCGCCGTTGTCGGAGATGAGCTGCCGGGCCATGTCCCAGCCCCAGGGGCCGTCGGGCCCGTACAGCTCCCTGCGGTGCGGGAGTTCCCGCAGCAGGAACAGCAGCCAGGTCGCGGAGAAGCCGATCCGGACCACGGCGGTCTGGTACGGCCCGAGGGCGGTGCCGGTGACGCGCTGGAGGCCGCGCGCGAGCGGGTCGAGACGGATCACCGGGCGCTCCCCTCGATTCCGTCGGCGGCTCCGTCGGCCACCCGGTCAGCGGTCCCGTCGCGGCCCCTGCTGGCGGAACGGCCGGTGAACGCGCTGGCGGAACGGTGGGCGGAAGCGCTGTCGGCCCGGTCGGACGCGATGTCCCGCCGCGCCCGGGAGGCGTCGGCCAGCGGCAGGTCACCGGGCGCCACCGGCCACCACGGGAGCAGCCGCAGCACGGGCTTGGTGGCCACCTTCTCGTCACTCCACTTCGGCGGTGGCACGCTCGCGGTCCGGGACCGCACCTGCACCTGGTCGATCATGTCGCCGCGCCCGAGCGGGCCCTGCCGGTGGATGCGCAGCAGCGCGATGCGGCGCACGTAGCGCTCGGACACCTCGCCGCGCGGACCGGTGGGACGATTCTGCGCGTCGTGCGTGGACACGAAGAAGTCCCAGGCGCGGCGCAGTTCGTTCTGCTGCGTGTGGCTCGGCAGCGGGTTGTGGTCGATGGCGGCGCCGTCCAGCGCGGACAGGTCGTACCACCGCGTGGTGCGGCTTCCGCCGTCCGCGGTGCGGATCTGCGCGCGGGCCTGGACCGCGACGTTCTGCTGGAGCGGGTTGGGCGCGAACAGCTTCCAGTTCTGCTCGAACTCGGGGTAGACCCAGTCGTCGATGGCCTTCGCGTGCCGCTTGCTCACGGTGTTCGCCGGGGCGACGTGCAGGAACAGCATGCCGAGGTGGACGCATACGGCGACGGCGATCACCGCCAGGGCGAGGGCGGCGGCGAGCTGGTAGCCGCGGGGGAGGGCGGCGATGCCGGTTCTGAACTGCTGGCCCGGCGCGATGGGCGGCCCACTGGCCCGCACGGGCACCGGGGCCGCCTCGGCCCTACCAGCGTCACCAGCACCACGGATACCGCCGAGCCCAGCCACACCAACGGCCCCATCTACCCCATGGGCCCTATCCACCTCGCCTGTCCCGTCAGACCTGTCTGTCCCGTCAGACCTGCCTGCCCCATCAGGCTTATCCGCCCCATCGGACCCGCTCAGCCCATCCACCTCATCGGGCTCGAAGGACCTGCCCAGCTCCTCAGCCCCCTCAGCCCCCTCAGCCCTGCTGGACCGGCCAGCCCCATCCACCCCCTTGGACCCGTCAGCCCCGACGGGCCGATCCCGCGGCCCCTCGTCGTACGTGTCCATTCCGCCCCGTTTCCCGATCCGGTACCGAACCCTGCGGCCGGAAACGGTACTCAGGCCCGCACGCCCGGCACAGCGTCCCGGAGGTTATCCACAGGGTTGACACCTTATGGCGGGGCGCCGCACCATTGAATTCCAACGAACCGAACGATCGGTCGGTCGGCGGTCGACAGAACACGCCGAGCACGCCCGAGCACGCCCGAGCACGTCGAGAACAGCCCGAGGTCGAGGGGGACCGAGATGGCGACAGCGCACCAGACGCCCACGGCGGACGAGTCCGCGCCCGGCGCGGCGGACGCCGCCCAGCTCGCAGCCGCCTTCGACGCGGCGGTGGCGGCGGACGAGCGCATCGAGCCCCGCGACTGGATGCCCGACGCCTATCGCGCCACGCTCGTGCGCCAGATCGCCCAGCACGCCCACTCCGAGATCATCGGCATGCAGCCCGAGGCCAACTGGATCACGCGCGCGCCGTCCCTGCGCCGCAAGGCGATCCTCATGGCCAAGGTCCAGGACGAGGCGGGCCACGGCCTGTATCTGTACAGCGCGGCGGAGACCCTCGGCACCAGCCGCGACGAGCTGCTCGACAAGCTGCACGGGGGCCGCCAGAAGTATTCGTCGATCTTCAACTATCCGACGCTGACCTGGGCCGACGTGGGCGCCATCGGCTGGCTCGTGGACGGCGCCGCGATCACCAACCAGGTCCCCCTGTGCCGCTGCTCGTACGGCCCGTACGCCCGCGCCATGGTCCGCATCTGCAAGGAGGAGTCCTTCCACCAGCGCCAGGGGTACGAGCTGCTGCTCGCTCTCAGCCAAGGCACCCCCGCACAGCACGAGATGGCCCAGGACGCGGTGAACCGCTGGTGGTGGCCGTCCCTGATGATGTTCGGCCCGCCGGACGCCGAGTCGTCGCACTCCGAGCAGTCCATGACCTGGAAGATCAAGCGCCACTCGAACGACGAGCTGCGCCAGCGCTTCGTGGACATCTGCGTCCCTCAGGCCGAGTCCCTCGGCCTCACGCTGCCCGACCCCGACCTCCGCTGGAACGAGGAGCGCGGGCACCACGACTTCGGCCCCATCGACTGGACCGAGTTCTGGTCCGTCCTCAAGGGCAACGGCCCGTGCAACGAACAGCGCATCACCCAGCGCAGAAAGGCCCACGAGGACGGCGCCTGGGTGCGCGAAGCAGCCGCCGCGTACGCGGCCAAGCACGCCGAAGGCCGCGGCGACCGCCAGACGACCAGCGAGCACGGGAAGGCGACCGCATGAGCAGCTCGACCGAATGGCCCCTGTGGGAAGTGTTCGTGCGCTCCCGCCGCGGCCTCTCCCACACGCACGCGGGCAGCCTGCACGCCCCGGACGCGGAAATGGCCCTGCGCAACGCCCGCGACCTGTACACGCGCAGGAACGAGGGCGTCTCCATCTGGGTCGTGCCCTCCGCGGAGATCACCGCGTCCTCGCCGGACGAGAAGGACTCCTTCTTCGAGCCCGCGGCCGACAAGCCCTACCGCCACCCCACGTTCTACGAGATCCCGGAAGGAGTGAAGCACCTGTGACCCCCACGCCCCCGGCCACGCCGGGCCCCCTCACCGCCCCCAGCACCCCGGGCACCCCCGGCACCACGGGCACCACGGCCGCAGCCCTGGCCCTGGGCGACGACGCGCTGGTGCTGTCGCACCGCCTGGGAGAGTGGGCGGGCCACGCCCCGGTCCTCGAAGAAGAAGTGGCCCTGGCGAACATCGCCCTCGACCTCCTCGGCCAGGCCCGCGTCCTGCTGTCCCTGGTCGGCGACGAGGACGAGCTGGCCTACCTCCGCGAGGAGCGCGCCTTCCGCAACGCCCAGCTCGTGGAGCAGCCCAACGGCGACTTCGCCCACACCATCGCCCGCCAGCTCTACTTCTCCACCTACCAGAGCCTGCTGTACGACCGGCTCGCCGCCACGGACACCGACCTGTCCCCCCTGGCCGCGAAGGCCGCCAAGGAAGTCGCCTACCACCAGGACCACGCCGAGCAGTGGACGCTCCGCCTGGGCGACGGCACCCCCGAGAGCCACGAGCGGATGCAGCGCGGCCTCGACACGCTGTGGCGCTTCACCGGCGAACTGTTCCAGCCGCTGCCGGACCTCGACCTCGACTGGCAGACGCTGCGCGACGAGTGGACCACGACGGTCACCGCGGTCATCGAGCGAGCCACGCTCACCGTCCCCGACGGACCGCAGAGCGGCGCCTGGACGGCGGGCGCCGGACGCGAGGGCCTGCACACGGAGTCGTTCGGCCGGATGCTCGCCGAAATGCAGCACCTGCACCGCAGCCACCCGGGGGCGTCATGGTGACCACCGCCCCCACCCCCCTCGAAGAGGAACTGCGCGCCCTGGCGGGCTCGGTCCCCGACCCCGAACTGCCCGTCCTCACCCTCGCCGAGCTCGGCGTGCTCCGCGCCGTCCACGTCAGCGGCCCCGGCCGGGTCGAGGTCGAACTGACCCCGACGTACACGGGCTGCCCCGCCATCGAGGCCATGTCCACCGACATAGAGCGCGTCCTGCACGAGCACGGCATGACCGACGTCCAGGTGCGCACGGTCCTCGCCCCCGCCTGGTCCACGGACGACATCAGCGCCGAAGGCCGCCGCAAACTCGCCGAGTTCGGCATAGCGCCGCCCCGCCCGCACACGACCGACGGCCCCGTCCCCCTCGCCCTCACCGTCCGCTGCCCGCACTGCGGGTCCACCGACACCGAGCTGCTCAGCCGCTTCTCGTCGACGGCCTGCAAGGCCCTGCGCCGCTGCGTCAGCTGCCGCGAACCCTTCGACCACTTCAAGGAGTTGTGATGGCGCGCTTCCACCCGCTCCGCGTGGCGGCGGTCGAGCAGCTCACCGACGACTCCGTGGCCCTCACCCTCGCCGTCCCGCCCGACCTGCGCGAGGCCTACCGCCATGCCCCCGGCCAGCACCTGACCCTGCGCCGCGTCGTCGACGGCACGGAGATCCGGCGCACCTACTCCATCTGCTCACCCGCCCCCCACCCCCACGACCCGGAGGGCCCGCGCGAGCTGCGCGTCGGCGTGCGCGCGGTGGACGGCGGCGCCTTCTCCACATACGCCCACAAGGAGATCGCCGCGGGCGACGAGCTGGACGTCATGACCCCCGCAGGCCGGTTCACCCTGGACCCCGCCCCCGGGCGGTACGCCGCGGTGGTCGGCGGCAGCGGCATCACACCGGTGCTGTCGATCGTGACCACACTCCTGGAGCGCGAGCCGGACGCCGAGTTCTGCCTCATCCGCAGCGACCGCACCACGGCGTCCACAATGTTCCTGGAAGAGGTCGCCGACCTGAAGGACCGCTGGCCCGACCGGTTCCAGCTGGTGACGGTGCTCTCCCGCGAGGAACAACAGGCGGGCCTCACCTCCGGGCGCCTGGACGAGGAGCGGCTCACGCGGCTGCTGCCCGCGCTGCTGCCGGTCGACGAGGTCGACGGCTGGTTCCTGTGCGGTCCGTACGGCCTGGTGCAGAGCGCCGAGCGCACCCTGCGCGCCCTCGGCGTGCGGCGGCAGCGCATCCACGAGGAGATATTCCACGTGGACGCCGCTCCCACCGCGCCCGCCCTCACCCCGGCCCCGGAGCACAGCACGGTCACCGTCACCCTGGACGGCCGCTCCGGCACCTGGCCGGTGCGCTCCGGAGAGTCCCTGCTCGACACGGTGCTGCGCAACCGCGCGGACGCGCCCTTCGCCTGCAAGGGCGGGGTGTGCGGCACCTGCCGGGCCTTCAAGGTCTCGGGAGAGGTGCGGATGGACCGCAACTTCGCCCTGGAGCCGGAGGAGACCGAGGCGGGCTATGTGCTGGCCTGCCAGTCACACCCCACGACGGACAAGGTGGAACTGGACTTCGACCGCTGACACCGCAAGCACCAAGAGCCCTCCGGAGAACGCGAGCACCCCGGCACGGCAGGGGTTCCACGTCGCCGCCCCCCACTCCTGGCGCACCCCTGGCACCCCTCTGGCCCCGGCCCACGCCGACCCTCACCGCTCCTCCCCCCACGGCGTAGCTGTTCCCTTCGCTTAGTACCTGTTCTATCTTGACGCTCCGTCAGAAACCGCCCCTGGGGCGGGTGTACGGGACGACACACGACCGGGCCGGGTCGCGCGGAGGGACAAGCGGAGGGACAAGCAGTGGACTTCACCTTCACCGAAGAGCAGCAGGCGGCGTGCGAGGCGGCCAGGAACCTCTTCGCCGACGTCACCCCCGACGGCGTACCCAGCCCTTCACGCACCCCCGGCGCCGTAGACGACGACTTCGACCGCCGCCTCTGGGCCAGGCTCGCCGACGCCGACCTGCTCAGCCTGCTCCTCACCCCCGAGTACGGCGGCTCCGGCCTCGACCCGGTCGCGCTCTGCCTCGTCCTGCGCGAATCAGCGAAGGTCGTTGCCCGCGTCCCCCTCCTGGAAACCAGCGCCGTCGCCTACGCCGTACAGACCTACGGCAGCACCGATTTGAAGCAGCACACCCTCACCCGAGCCGGACGCGGCGACCTCGTCCTCACCGTCGCCGCACACGGCCGCACCGGCCACGACGGCGCCGAACTCGCCGTCACCGCACACCCCGACGGCGGCCACTGGCTCCTCGACGGCCACCAGACCGCCGTGCCCTGGGCGCACAACGCCGACCTCGTCGCCGTACCCGCCACCGCACCCGAAGGCCGCACCGTCCTCGCGCTCGTCCCCCGCGACCACCCCGGTGTCAGCCTCGACGAACAGATCGCCACCCACGGCGAGCGCCTCGGCGCACTGCGCCTCGACTCCGTACGCCTCCCGGCCCGCGACGTCATCACGGCCAACGGCGCCTGGGACTTCCTGCGCGACCTGCTGACCACCGGCACCTGCGCGCTCGCCCTCGGAATCGGCTCCGCCGTCCTCACCATGACCAGCGGATACACCAGCAAGCGCGAGCAGTTCGGGCACCCGCTGGCCACGTTCCAGGCCGTCGCGGTGCAGGCCGCCGACCGCTACATCGACCTGCGCGCCATGGAGGTCACCCTCTGGCAGGCCGCCTGGCGCCTCAGCTCCCCGGAGCGCGCCACCGCGGGCAACGGCGGGCCGCTCCCCGCGTCCGGGGATGTCGCGGTCGCCAAGATCTGGGCCTCGGACGGCGTACGCCGCGTCGTGCAGACCGCACAGCACCTGCACGGCGGCTTCGGCGCCGACACCGACTACCCGCTGCACCGCTACCACGCCTGGGCCAAATACCTGGAGCTGTCCCTGGGCCCCGCCGCAGCCCACGAGGAAGCCCTGGGGGACCTCCTCGCCGCGCACACCCCGAGCTGACAGCCGATAGCCGCCCGGCACGGGGCGATAGGGCCCGGCGTGGGTCAGATCACCGTGCCGGGCTGGCCCTTGTCGTCGACGACGGGCCTGCCGGAGGCCTCCCAGACCTGCATGCCGCCGTCCACGTTCACCGCGTCGATGCCCTGCTGCACCAGGTACGCCGTCACCTGCGCCGAACGGCCCCCGGAACGGCAGATGACATGCACCCTGCCGTCCTGCGGCGCCGCCTCCGTCAGCTCCCCGAAACGCGCCACGAAGTCAGACATCGGAATGTGCAGCGCACCCGCCGCGTGACCCGCCTGCCACTCGTCGTCCTCGCGGACGTCCAGCAGAAAGTCACCGTCCGAGAGCTCGCCGACCTCAACCGCGGGAACACCAGATCCGAATTGCATGCCCCGACGCTACCCGACCGCCCCGCCCCCAAGCCGCCCACCCGCACCGAACCGACCCGCATCAAACCGACCCACGCCGCACCGACCCGCCGCGAACCGGCCGCACGGCACGGTCGCGAATCACCGCAGTCACCGCAGGCACCGCGGTCACCGCGGTCACCGCGGTCACTGCGGTCACTGCGGTCACCGCGGATCACTCCGAGAGCCGCGCCAGCTCCGCCTCACGCTCGGCCACCTGCGCGAGCAACTGCTCCGCGACCTCCTCAAGCAGCCGGTCCGGGTCATCCGGAGCCAGCTTCAGCATCGAGCCGATGGCGCTCTCCTCCAGTTCCCGCGCCACCACCGACAGCAGCTCCTTGCGCTGAGCCAGCCACTCAAGCCGCGCGTACAGCTCCTCACTGGGGCTCGGCCGCCGCTCCTCGGGCACCGGGCCCGCGTCCCACTCCGCGAGCAGTTCCCGCAGCAACGCCTCGTCACCGCGCCCGTACGCCGCGTTGACCCGTGTGATGAACTCGTCCCTGCGCGCCCGCTCCGCCTCGTCCTGCGCCAGGTCGGGATGGGCCCTGCGGGCCAGCTCCCGGTACAGCTTGCGGACCTCGTCGCTCGGCCGCACCCGCTGCGGCGGCCGCACCGACTGATCCGTCAGCATCGCGGCGGCCTCCGGCAACAACCCCTCACCGTCGACCCAGCCGTGGAACAGCTCCTCCACCCCCGGCATCGGCATCACCCGCGCCCGCGCCTCATCGGCCTTGCGCCGGTCCTCCGGATCACCGGAGCGCGCCGCCACGGCCTCCGCGATCTGCGCGTCCAGCTCGTCCAGGCGCGCGTACATCGGGCCGAGCTTCTGATGGTGCAGCCGCGAGAAGTTCTCCACCTCGACGCGGAACGTCTCCACCGCGATCTCGTACTCGATCAACGCCTGCTCGGCGGCCCGCACGGCCTTCTCCAGCCGCTCCTCGGGCCGCGCCCCTGCGGCACCCCCCGGTACTCCCTCAGAGGTCTCGCTCCGCCCTTCGGGCGTCTCCTGCGGCGTCGGCTCGGCTTCGGGGGTCGTCACTTGACCAGCGTAGGCCACGGCTTGTAGCGGCCGTTGTACGGAACCCTCTTCTCCGGGGGCCCTCCCCCCCCGCCCCCTCCCCTCCTCCCCCTCTCCCCCTGTCAGCTCAAACCTCCACCTCTCAAACCCCCACCTCAGCCCGAACCCTCCCGCTCCGCACCGCCTCCACCAGGCGGGCGTGGTCGGCCTCGGTCCTGTTGGCGTAGGTCACCGCGAAGCGGGTCACCGCCTCGTCGAGTTCGTCGTTCTTGCCGCAGTACCCGGCGATGATCCGGGGGTCGGCGCTGTGCGCGTGTGCACGGGCGAGCAGGGCGCCGGTCATGCGGCCGTAGTCGTCGAGTTGGTCGGCGGCGAGGGCTGCCGGGTCCACGCTGCCCTTGCGGTTTCTGAACTGCCGTACCTGGAACGGCCGTCCGGCTATCGTCGTCCAGCCCAGCAGGAAGTCGCTGACGACCTGCATGCGCTTCTGGCCGAGTACCACGCGCCGCCCCTCGTGCTGGGCTTCCTGCTCCTTGAACCCGGCCGTCGGCAGGTGCGGTAGGAGCACGGACGGGGAGGCCTCCTTGACCTGGAGCACCAGCGGCTCGCCCCGGTGGTCGAGGAGCAGCACGACGTAGGAGCGCAGGCCGACGCTGCCGGTGCCGACGACGCGGAAGGCGACGTCCTGAATCGAGTACCGCGCGAGCAGGGGAAGCCGGTCTTCGGGGAGGGTGGTGCGGTACTCCCCGAGGGCGAGGGTGACGGCTGCGGCTTCCTCGTCCGGCACGCGGCGCAGGACCGGGGGCGCGTCGACGAAGCGGCGGGGCGCTATGGCTCCGGGGGTGTCGGCCGCGTCTGGGACGGGCTCGGTGGACTTGGCGGCGAAGCGGGCGCTGGTGTTCTGCCGTGCTTTCGCGGAGACGCGGTCGAGGGTGCCGAGCAGGTCGCGCGCGTCCGTGTGGGAGACCAGTTCCTCGTCGGCTATCGCGTTCCAGGCGTCGAGGACGGGGAGCTTGGCGAGCAGCCGCATCGTGCGGCGGTAGGCGCCGACGGCGTCGTAGGCGGCTTCTTCGCACGCTTCCTCGGTGGCGCCCGCTTCGCGTCCCGCGAGGACGAGGGAGGTGGCGAGGCGTTTGACGTCCCATTCCCAGGGGCCGTGCACCGTCTCGTCGAAGTCGTTGAGGTCGATGATGAGGCCGCCGCGGGCGTCGGCGTACAGGCCGAAGTTGGCCGCGTGGGCGTCGCCGCAGATCTGGGCACCGACGCCGGTGACGGGGGTGCGGGCGAGGTCGTATGCCATGAGTCCCGCGGTGCCGCGCAGGAAGGCGAAGGGGGACGCGGCCATTCTGCCGACGCGGATGGGGGTGAGGTGGGGGAGCCGGTCTCTGTTGGTGTCCTCTATGACGGAGACGGGGTCGGGCCTGTGGTCGTCGTCGGCGCAGTCGGCGTGCGCGGAGCGCGGGACGCGGTCGCGCAGGGCCTTGCCTTCCTGCTTGGGCTGCGGGTGCCCGGCCGTGCCGTGTCCCGTCCACCGCGCGAAGCCGTCGACGTGCGGCAGCCGACGGGGTGCGTCCTGCTCCCTGGGCGTGGGCACCGTGGCCGTGGGCATCGTGGTCGTGGGCATCGTGGTCGTGGGCATCGTGGTCGTGGTGCTGGTGCCTGGTGTGTTCGTTGTCTCAGTCACGCCATCCCCCCGAGTTCCGGCGTTCGCGCATGCCTGACGCAGTGCCCTGCGGCCGCCGCGTTCTCTGCGGCTTCCGCGTCCGGCCTCGCGAACATCAACTGGGATCGACCGTACCGCCGGGAGCGAATCGCCGTCACAGCCTGTGGATAACTTCGCGGAACCCCGCCGGAACCTGCCGGACCCCCGCCCGGCCCCCGTCCCGCACCCCTCAGTGACATACATCACCGCACTGTCGCCCCCGCTTCGGAATCGGCACCGGGACGTGCCGCGACAGCGTCAGGACAACGCAGAAAGACCCCAGCTAAGCTGGGGTCTTTCGTTTGTGCGCGAGGGGGGAGTTGAACCCCCACGCCCTTTCGGGCACTGGAACCTGAATCCAGCGCGTCTGCCTATTCCGCCACCCGCGCATGGGTGTTGTCTTTGGGTCTCTCACTGTGTGGTGCGAGCGCCTGCCGACATCCAGAAGATTAGCACGCTGCGGAGGGTGGATTCACATCAGTAGTGCTGGGCACCTGCACGGGGACCTCGCAGCGGACCCGCGAGAACCCACGAAGCCTCCCAGGCCCCACCAAGCCCCACCTCGCCCCTCGAGCCCCGCGAGCCCCGCGAGCCCTACGAGACCTACGAGCGCTCGGAGGCCCAGGCCCCGACAGAAAGCACCAGTAACAAGAAGGAGAGCACCCCCACCACGACCGCCCACCCCCATCCCCGGGTCCACCACGACCGCGCTCCACCACGATCACCGCCCCGCGACCGCCCCACGCCCCCCCACCCCGACCCACCCCGCCACACCCCGACCCCGCCCTCAAACACCGCCCCCAGCCACACCCCCACACACGCACCGCCACCCCCCACCCCCCACCCCTCCCCACCCCTCACCCCCCTCCCGACGCAACCAAGCCCCCCGTCAAGTCCTCCTCCAAGGTCCACAGCCACGTGCGGGACACTGTCTTGAGGCCCCCTCTACGATCCCTGTTAATGCGGGGCGCCGAGGCGGGCGCCGACTGGGTCGGGAAGGAGCGCGGAAGGAGCGGAGCCCAACCGGAAGACCCCCGGGTCAACCCGGGCGGGCGGGGTCGCGTCGGTTCCCGGGGGAGCCCTGAAAGATCCCTGAGGATCGGCGGCGGGCCCCTGGCCGGATCTCCGGGGCGTCCCGGAAGGAACCCGGAGGATCCCTGAAGAGCAGTGCGGGCATGCCTTGTGAGAGGCGACACTCGTGGTCTGGGCAGACAGGGGGAACCAGCTGATTTCCCGGCGCGTGGATACGATCAGTAAGCAGTACGAGGATGAGAACGACGGAGGAGGTGCCCCATGGGAGTCCTGAAGAAGTTCGAGCAGCGACTCGAAGGTCTGGTCAACGGCACCTTTGCCAAGGTGTTCAAGTCCGAGGTCCAGCCCGTCGAGATCGCCGGCGCCCTCCAGCGGGAGTGCGACAACAACGCGACGATCTGGAACCGCGACCGGACCGTCGTACCCAACGATTTCATCGTGGAGCTCAGCGCCCCCGACTACGAGCGCCTGAGCCCGTACTCGGGCAGCTCGGCGACGAGCTGTCGGGCATGGTCCGCGAGTACGCGAAGCAGCAGCGCTACAGCTTCATGGGGCCGATCAAGGTCCATCTGGAGAAGGCCGAGGACCTCGACACGGGCCTGTACCGGGTGCGTAGCCGCACGCTGGCGTCCAGCACCTCCCAGGCCCCGGGCCAGGCGCCCGCGGGCCCCGCAGGACCGGCAGGGCCCGGCCAGGGCGCTCGCGGGGGGTACGGATATCCCCCGCCGGGCGTCTCGGACGCTCCGCCCATGCCCGCCGCGCCGCCTCCCGGCGCGGCTCCGGGCCGCCCCGGCGGGCAGGCCCCGGGCAGACCGCAGGGGCCGGGCGCGGGCCCCCTTCCGGGCGCGCAAGTGCGGCGCTGGATTGAGATCAACGGCAATCGCCACCAGATCTCCCGCCCGACGCTGGTGCTGGGCCGCAGCACCGACGCCGATGTGCGGATCGACGACCCCGGCGTCTCGCGTCGGCACTGTGAGATCCGGACCGGAACGCCCTCGACGATCCAGGATCTCGGGTCTACCAACGGCATCGTGGTAGACGGGCAGCACACCACCCGCGCTACGCTCCGCGACGGCTCGCGGATCGTCGTGGGCAGCACCACCATCATTTACCGGCAAGCCGAAGGGTGAAGCGGGGGCAATGTCAGAGCTGACCCTGACGGTCATGCGGCTGGGTTTCCTGGCCGTTCTGTGGCTGTTCGTGATCGTGGCCGTCCAGGTCATCCGCAGCGACCTGTTCGGTACGCGCGTCACTCAGCGCGGCTCCCGCCGTGAGGGCGGCCGCCAGGCGGCGCGGCAGGCCGCGCCGCCGCAGCAGCGTCAGCAGCAGAGCGGGGGCGGACGGCAGGGCGGCGGCCGCCAGCGCCGCGGCGCCCCGACGAAGCTGATCGTCTCGGAGGGCACGCTCACGGGCACGACGGTCGCGCTCCAGGGCCAGACCATCACCCTCGGCCGGGCACACGACTCGACGATCGTCCTCGACGACGACTACGCCTCCAGTCGGCATGCCAGGATCTATCCGGACCGCGACGGCCAGTGGATCGTCGAGGACCTCGGGTCCACCAACGGCACGTATCTCGACCGGACCCGCCTGACCACCCCGACGCCGGTTCCGCTGGGCGCGCCGATCCGCATCGGCAAGACCGTCATCGAGCTGCGGAAGTAGTACGACAATGAGCGAGCGGAGCGAGCGAGCCGACGCGGTCCAGACACAGGACGCCAGCGCGCTCCCGACCGGAGGGTGGGCACCGTGCGGATGTACCCGGAGCCGACGGGCGAGGTGCGCATGAGTCTGTCACTGCGCTTCGCCGCCGGATCGCACAAAGGCATGATCCGGGAGGGGAACGAGGACTCCGGTTACGCCGGTCCGCGGCTTCTCGCGATCGCCGACGGCATGGGGGGCCAGGCGGCGGGCGAGGTCGCGAGTTCCGAGGTGATCTCGACGCTGGTCACGCTCGACGACGACGTGCCGGGCTCGGACATCCTGACGTCGCTCGGTACGGCCGTGCAGCGGGCCAACGACCAGCTGCGGCTGATGGTCGAGGAGGACCCGCAGCTGGAGGGCATGGGGACGACCCTGACCGCCCTGCTGTGGACCGGGCAGCGGCTCGGCCTCGTCCACGTCGGTGACTCGCGCGCGTATCTGCTGCGTGACGGTGTGCTGACGCAGATCACGCAGGACCACACCTGGGTGCAGCGGCTCGTCGACGAGGGCCGCATCACCGAGGAGGAGGCGACGACGCATCCGCAGCGGTCGCTGCTGATGCGGGCGCTCGGCAGCGGCGACCACGTGGAGCCGGACCTGTCGATCCGCGAAGTCCGCGCGGGCGACCGGTACTTGATCTGCTCCGACGGCCTGTCGGGCGTGGTGTCGCACCAGACGATGGAGGACACCCTCGCCAGCTATCAGGGCCCGCAGGAGACCGTGCAGGAGCTGATCCAGCTCGCGCTGCGCGGCGGCGGCCCGGACAACATCACGGTGATCGTGGCCGACGTCCTGGACATCGACACCGGAGACACGCTCGCGGGTCAGCTGTCCGACACCCCGGTGGTGGTCGGCGCGGTCGCCGAGAACCAGTTGCAGACGAACGACGGCGGGGCCATGCAGACCCCGGCGGGCCGCGCGTCGGGCCTCGGCCGTCCCGCGCCGCCGTCCGGTGGCGGCTTCGGCCCGCCCGGCAGCGGCGACACCGCGGAGTACGCCCCGGAGGGCTCCTTCGGGGCGTACGGCGATGACGACTTCGTGAAGTCCGGCGGCGGCCGCAAGTGGCTCAAGAGATCGCTGTACACGGCGCTCGCGCTCGCCGTCGTCGGCGGCGGCCTCTACGGGGGCTATCGCTGGACGCAGTCGCAGTACTACGTGGGCACGAAGGACGAGCACGTGGCGCTGTACCGGGGCATCGACCAGGACCTGGCGTGGGTGAGCCTGTCCAAGGTCGAGAAGGACTACCCCGGGATCGAACTCAAGTACCTGCCGCCGTATCAGCGCAAGCAGGTCGAGGCCGCCATCGAAGAGGGCAGCCTCGACGAGGCCGAGAGCAAGATCGCGGAGCTGGGGCTCCAGGCATCGGCATGCAAGAAGGACGCCGAGCGACGCAAGATCGAACGGGAGAACCGGGAGCGCAGCGAGAGCAGCGCCAAGCCGGGAGCCAAGCCGGGTGAGGGCGAGACGGGAGGCCTGAGCGGCCAGACCGTCAAGCCGACCCCCACGCCCGGCGCCGACGGCGACCCCGGGAAGAACGTGAAGGACGACCCGTCCAAGTCCACCACCGCACCGACTCCCAAGCCGGGCCCGACCTTCTCCGAGCAGGAGAAGCAGTTGGCCAAGCAGTGCGGTAAGCAGTAAGCAGCCGTTGGGGGCCCTCGTACGCCATGAGCAGTAGTAGCACCACACACACGTCGACGATCGGCGCCATCGGCGCGCCGAGTCGGCGCAACACCGAGCTGGCGCTCCTGGTGTTCGCCGTCGTCATCCCGCTGTTCGCGTACATGAACGTGGGCCTGGCCATCTCCGGCGAGCTGCCCCCGGGCATGCTCGGCTACGGCCTGGGGCTCGGTCTGCTCGCGGGGGTCGCGCACCTGGTGGTGCGCAAGTTCGCGCCGTACGCCGATCCGCTGCTGCTGCCGCTGGCGACGCTGCTCAACGGCCTGGGCCTGGTGGTGATCTGGCGGCTCGACCAGTCGGAGCGGCTCCAGGACCTGGCGAAGATCCAGTTCGGGGCGTTCAGCCCGTCCGCGCCCAAGCAGCTGCTGTACACGGCGGTGGGCATCGCGCTGTTCGTCGTGGTCATGCTGTTCCTGAAGGACCACCGCGTCCTGCAGCGGTACACGTACATCTCGATGGTCGCGGCGATCTTCCTGCTGCTGCTGCCGCTGGTGCCGGGCCTGGGGAAGAACATCTATGGCGCGAAGATCTGGATCCAGGTCGGCGGGTTCTCCATCCAGCCGGGCGAGTTCGCGAAGATCGTGATCGCGGTGTTCTTCGCGGGCTATCTGATGGTGAAGCGGGACGCGCTCGCGCTGGCCAGCCGCCGCTTCATGGGCCTGTATCTGCCGCGTGGCCGTGACCTCGGTCCGATCCTGGCCGTGTGGGCGATGTCCATCCTGATCCTGGTCTTCGAGACCGACCTGGGTACGTCGCTGCTGTTCTTCGGCATGTTCGTGGTGATGCTGTACGTGGCCACGGAGCGCACCAGCTGGATCGTGTTCGGTCTGCTGATGTCGGCCGTGGGCGCCGTGACGGTGGCGTCGTTCGAGTCGCACGTCAAGGTGCGTGTGGACGCCTGGCTGGACCCGTTCTCGCAGGAGGTCATCGCGCGGACGGGCACGGACCAGATCGCCCAGTCCCTGATGGCGTTCGGCTCCGGCGGCGTGATGGGCACGGGGCTCGGCCAGGGCCACTCCGACCTGATCGGCTTCGCCGCCAACTCCGACTTCATCCTCGCGACGTACGGCGAGGAGCTGGGCCTGGCCGGGATCATGGCGCTGCTGCTCGTGTACGGGCTGATCGTGGAGCGCGGGGTGCGCACGGCGCTCGCGGCCCGCGACCCGTTCGGCAAGCTGCTGGCGATCGGCCTGTCCGGGGCGTTCGCGCTCCAGGTGTTCGTCGTCGCCGGTGGTGTGATGGGCCTGATCCCGCTGACCGGTATGACGATGCCGTTCATCGCGTACGGCGGTTCGTCGGTGATCGCGAACTGGGCGCTGGTGGGCATCCTGCTGCGCATCAGCGACACCGCGCGCCGCCCGGCGCCCTCGCCCGCTCCGAACCCCGACGCCGAGATGACCCAGGTGGTACGGCCGTGAACAAGCCCCTGCGCCGCATCGCGATCTTCTGCGGGCTGCTCGTCCTGGCGCTGCTCATCCGTGACAACTGGCTCCAGTACGTGAAGGCCGACCACCTCGCCGAGCACGACATGAACCGCCGGGTGCCCATCGAGCGGTACGCGCAGCCGCGCGGCAACATCATCGTGGACGGCAAGTCGATCACCGGCTCGAAGAAGGTCGACGGCGACGACTTCAAGTACAAGCGCACGTACAAGAACGGCCCGATGTGGTCGCCGGTCACCGGCTTCGCCTCGCAGCGCATCGGTGCCACGCAGATCGAGTCGATCGAGGACCGCATCCTCACCGGCAACGACGACCGGCTCTTCTTCCGCCGCAGCCTCGACATGCTGACCGGCAAGAAGAAGGAGGGTGGCAACGTCGTCACGACGCTGAACGCGGCCGCGCAGAAGGCCGCGTACAACGGTCTGAAGGGCCTCGGCAAGGGCGCCGTCGCGGCGATCGACCCGAGCACCGGCGCGATCCTGGCGCTGGCGTCGACCCCGTCGTACGACCCGTCGCGCTTCGCGGGCAACACCAACAAGGAAGCCGAGGTCTTCCAGAAGCTCGACAAGGACCCGGACAAGCCGATGGTGAACCGGGCGCTGCGCGAGACCTATCCGCCGGGCTCGACGTTCAAGGTCGTCACGGCCGCGGCGGCGATGGAGCACGGCCTGTACACGGACATCGACGGCAAGACGGACTCCCCGCTTCCGTGGACCATGCCGAACACCCGCACCGAGCTGAAGAACGAGGGCAACATCCCCTGCAAGAACGCCTCGCTGCGGCAGGCGCTGCGGGTGTCGTGCAACACGGTCTTCGGCAAGATCGGCTCGGACCTCGGCAAGGACAAGATGCTGGAGACGGCGGAGAAGTTCGGCTTCAACGAGGAGCAGTTCATCCCGGTCCGCTCCAACGCGTCGAACTTCCCGAAGGAGATGGACAAGCCGCAGACGGCGCTGTCGTCCATCGGCCAGTTCGAGACGGCCGCGACGCCGCTGCAGATGGCGATGGTGACCTCCGCGATCGCCAACGACGGCAAGCTCATGGAGCCGTACATGGTCAGCGAGCTCCAGGCGCCGAACCTGGACGTGGTGGAGAAGCACTCGCCGAAGGAGATGAGCGAGCCGCTGTCCAAGGAGAACGCGCAGAAGCTCCAGGAGATGATGGAGACCGTGGTCGAGGAGGGCACGGGAACCAGGGCCAAGATCCCGGGCGTCACCGTGGGCGGCAAGACCGGTACCGCGCAGCACGGTCTCAACAACAGCAAGAACCCGTACGCCTGGTTCATCAGCTACGCGAAGACCGACTCGGGTTCCCCGGTGGCGGTCGCCGTGGTGGTCGAGGACAGCAGCGCGAGCCGTGACGACATCTCCGGTGGCGGTCTGGCGGCGCCGATCGCGAGGGACGTGATGAAGGCGGTTCTCGACAGCAAGAAGTGACCCATGTCACGGCCACTCCTCATCGGTGCACGTTGCGATACCGGTCCTGTATCGGGTGACGGTTGCGGCCGGGTCACGTTAGCCGAGCCGGGTACGGTATGCCCGGACAGCACACCGCCGGACCGCGCAACACGGTGCGGTCGGGACCGACGGAGAGGGCTGGATTAGCTATGGAAGAGCCGCGTCGCCTCGGCGGCCGGTACGAGCTGGGCCAGGTGCTCGGCCGCGGTGGCATGGCGGAGGTCTACCTCGCGCACGACACCCGCCTCGGCCGCACCGTGGCGGTGAAGACGCTGCGGGTGGACCTCGCGCGTGATCCGTCGTTCCAGGCCCGGTTCCGCCGTGAGGCCCAGTCGGCCGCCTCGCTCAACCATCCCGCGATCGTCGCGGTCTACGACACCGGCGAGGACTACGTCGACGGGGTCTCCATCCCGTACATCGTCATGGAGTACGTCGACGGCTCCACGCTGCGGGAGCTGCTGCACTCCGGGCGGAAGCTGCTGCCCGAGCGGGCCATGGAGATGACCATCGGCATCCTCCAGGCCCTGGAGTACTCGCACCGCAACGGCATCGTCCACCGCGACATCAAGCCCGCGAACGTCATGCTGACGCGCAACGGCCAGGTCAAGGTCATGGACTTCGGCATCGCCCGCGCCATGGGCGAGTCCGGCATGACGATGACGCAGACGGCCGCCGTGATCGGCACCGCGCAGTACCTGTCGCCGGAGCAGGCCAAGGGCGAGCAGGTCGACGCCCGGAGCGACCTGTACTCCACGGGCTGTCTGCTGTACGAACTCCTCACCGTCCGCCCGCCGTTCGTGGGTGACTCGCCGGTCGCGGTCGCCTACCAGCACGTGCGGGAGGAGCCGCAGGCGCCGAGCGTCTTCGACAACGAGATCACGCCCGAGATGGACGCGATCGTCCTCAAGGCGCTCACCAAGGACCCGGACTACCGCTACCAGTCGGCGGACGAGATGCGCGCCGACATCGAGGCCTGCCTCGACGGCCAGCCCGTCGCCGCGACCGCCGCGATGGGCGCCGTCGGCTACGGCGGCCACCCCGACGACCAGGCCACGGCCATGCTGCGCCCGCAGAACGGCGCCCCCGGCCAGGCCCAGACGTCGATGCTGCCCCCGGTCAACCCGGACGACGGCGGGTACGGCTACGACGAGAACGGCCGCCGCGGCCGCCAGAAGAAGAGCAACACGTCGACGATCCTCCTGGTCGTCGCGGGTGTCCTGGTCCTGGTCGGGGCGATCCTGATCGGCAAGTGGGCGTTCAGCGGCGACGCCGGGTCCGACGACAAGAAGGCACCCAATTTCGTCGGCGAGACGCTGAAGGAGGCCCAGCGCTCGGCGAAGAACGTCGACCTGGAGATCGCGGTCTCCAAGCGCGAGCCGTGCGAGAAGTTCCCCGCGGGGAAGATCTGCTCGCAGGACCCGACCGAGGGGACCAAGGTCGAGAAGGGCGACACGATCAACGTGGTCGTGTCGACGGGCGCGCCGAAGGTCACCGTCCCGGACGTCGAGGGCCTCCAGTACTCCACGGCGAAGAGCAAGCTGGAGGACAAGGGCTTCAGCGTCGACAAGAAGACGCAGGAGTCCGACCAGAACCCGAACGTCGTGATCAGCCAGGACCCCTCGGGCGAGACCGAGGTGGAGCGGGGCTCGACGATCACGCTGACGGTCGCCAAGAAGAAGGTCCAGTACACCGTCCCGGACGTCACCGGCAAGTCCTGGGACGACGCGAAGAGCCAGATCGAGGCCAACAACCTCGTCGCCGTGCGGCAGGACGTGGAGAGCGACAGCGTCGAGGAGGGCAAGGTCATCGCGACCACGCCCGCCGCGAACACGAAGGTGGACCCGAACTCCACGGTGACCGTCCAGGTCGCCAAGAAGCCCGAGGAGGAAGAGGAGGAAGAGGTCTCCGTCCCGGCCGTCGCCGGTCGGACGCTGTCCGAGGCCCGTGACCTCATCGAGGACGCCGATCTGACGGTCGGCAACATCACCGGGCCGCAGGACGACGACGCCCGGGTGGTCCTCTCCGTTCCGAACGTCGGCCAGAAGGTCAAGACCGGCACCGCGATCAACCTGACGACCGTCGGCGGCGGGGGCGGCACCCCGGGCGGCGGCGACCAGGGCGGCGGTGACAACGGAGGCGGCGGCTTCATCGAGGGCGCCACCGGCTTCGGCCGCCACAGCCGGGACTGACGCCCGGCGCGACCGGAGCGCCGTCCGGCGCGAGGCGACAGACGAGGGCCCCGGCACCAGGGATGGTGCCGGGGCCCTCGTGTGCGCGGGAAGCCTCCGGGGCTCGCGCGGGCGCCGGGAGCCTCAGGGGCTTCGTAACGCGGGCGCCGGGATCCTCATGGGCTTCGTAAACCGGGTGCGCGCCAGCGTCAGGGCCCTGGCGCGCACCGGTGACCGGCGACCGGCCCGCCGGTCACCGCAGTTCGGGCGGCGGTGTCCGCTTGCTGTCGACCTTCTCCACCCGCTCCAGCTTGCCCCACACCACATACCGGTACGTGGAGGTGTAGACCGGCGTGCAGGTCGTCAGGGTGATGTAGCGGCCGGGCTGCTTCACGCCCGACTGCTTGGGGATGGGGTCGAGGACGCGGACGTTGTACTTCGAGGTCTCGGGGAGGGTCTTGTAGACCTTGTACACGTACCACTTGTCGCGGGACTCGAAGACGATCGGGTCGCCCTCGTCGATCTTGTCGATCCTGTGGAACTTCGCGCCGTGCCCGTCGCGGTGCGCGGCCAGCGAGAAGTTGCCCTTCTCGTCCTGCGGCAGCGCGGACTTGACCGGCTCCGTGTAGTACCCGGCGATGCCGTCGTTGAGGGTCTTGGGGTCGGTGCCCTTCTTGACCAGGATCTCGCCGCCGCTCATCGACGGTACGTGCAGGAAGCCGATGCCGTCCCGGGTGTTCAGGGCGCCGGGGCCGTCGGCCCAGTGGTCGCGCACCGCGTCGCCCTGCTTCTTGGCCTCGCGGTCCGCTATCACATTGGTCCACCACAGCGAGTAGACGACGAACAGGCCGAGCACCAGGCCCGCGGTGATGAGGAGTTCACCGAAGACGCTGACGGCCATGGCGATCTTCCCTCGGCCGCGCCCTCGTGGGCGTCGCGCGGGCGCGGGCGCGGACTTCTCGGCCCGCTCCTGCTCGTCCTCTTCGGTGGTGGCTGCCACTGCACCTGCCCCGTCTGTCTCGTGCCCCGGCTGTCTCGCCGCCTAGTCGACCAGCGCGGCTGGTTTTCCCTGCGCGCGTGGCCGGTCTTCGACCATCTTGCCCCACACGATCATGCGGTACTTACTCGTGAACTCGGGGGTACAGGTGGTCAGTGTGATGTAGCGGCCCGGTTTGGTGAAGCCCGAGCCGGGTGGGACGGGGTCGAGGACCGCCGTGTTGCCGGGGCTGGTCTGGGGGAGGATGCTCGCCATCTTGTAGACGAAGTACCGGTCCTGGGTCTCGACCACGATGGGGTCGCCCGGCTTGAGCCGGTTGATGTAACGGAACGGCTCGCCGTGCGTGTTGCGGTGTCCGGCGACCGCGAAGTTCCCGGGGTTCGCGTCGGGCATCGGGGTCTTGGTGCCGCCCTCGTTGTAGTGGCCGACCATGCCCCGGTCGAGGACCTTGTGCTTGTCGATGCCCTCGGCGACCGGTGTGACCACGTCGAGCTTCGGGATGTGCAGGAGCGCGAAGCCCTGCCCCGGCTCGAAGGCGCCGGGCTTGCCCTTGCCGTTCGCCCAGTCCTCCTGCAGGTCCCGGGCGGCTTCGTTGGCCTGCTGCTGGGCCCGTATGTTCGTCCACCACAGCTGGTAGGTGACGAAGAGGAGCATCAGGACGCCCACGGTGATGAACAGTTCGCCCACGGCGCGGCTCGCGATCGTCGCCGGGCTCGGTCGGCGGGCCCGCTCGGCGCGGCGCGCCTCCAGCCGGGTCAGCGGGCGTCCCGGCGCCGCTTCGGCGGGCGCCTTGGCCGGGGGCTTTCCCCGCCGGGGCCCCCTGTGCTTGGCGGCCTTGCGCCGCGCGGCCCGGCCCTCGCCCGGCGGGGCGCCCTCCCGGCGGCCCGGGTCCGGGGGCAGGCCCGCTATTCGACGGGTGTCCGCCGTCCGCAGGGCGATGGTCTCGTCGTCGGCGTCCTCGTACGCGTCCTCGTACGCGTACGAGGAGACGCGCCCCGCGCCCGGAGGCGCGCCCTCCTGGGACGGGCCCGGAGGCTCACCCCCCTGAGCCGGAGCCGACGGCACGTCCTCCGGGGTCGGGCCCGGCGGCGCGCCCGCGCGGAACCACGGCGACGGATGCTCCCCTCCCTCCCGGAGGCACCGCCGACCACGGTCACGCCGTGGCCCTGCCCACCACCGGGGCCAGCCCGCTCGATCGTGCGACGGCCCCCGGGTCGCCGCACTCGGCGAGCCAGTTGGCGAGCATCCGGTGGCCGTGCTCGGTGAGCACCGACTCCGGGTGGAACTGCACGCCCTCGACGGGCAGTTCGCGGTGGCGCAGGCCCATGATGATGCCGTCGTGGGTGCGGGCGGTGACCTCGAGGTCGGCGGGGACGGTGCCGGGCTCGGCGGCGAGCGAGTGGTAGCGGGTCGCGGTGAACGGCGACGGCAGGCCCGCGAAGACGCCCTTGCCCTCGTGGGTGACCGGCGAGGTCTTGCCGTGCAGCAGCTCCGGGGCGCGGTCGACCACACCGCCGTACGCGACCTGCAGGGACTGCATGCCCAGGCACACCCCGAACACGGGCACGCCGGTCGCGGCGCAGTGGCGCACCATGTCGACGCAGACCCCGGCCTGCTCGGGGGCGCCGGGCCCCGGCGAGAGGAGGACGCCGTCGAAGCCGTCCTGTGCGTGCCTCAGCTCGACCTCGTCGTTGCGGAGCACCTCGCACTCGGCGCCCAGCTGGTACAGGTACTGGACGAGGTTGAAGACGAAGCTGTCGTAGTTGTCGACGACGAGAATGCGCGCGCCCACTAGTTGTCCACCGTCACGTCGTTGAAGGGAAGAAGCGGCTCGGCCCAGGGGAAGACGTACTGGAAGAGCACGTAGACGACCACGAGGAACAGCACCAGCGAGAGCAGCGCCTTCACCCATGCGTTCCCCGGCAGATGCCGCCAGATCCAGCCGTACATGCCGTCCCTTCCGTCGCCGTACGGCACCAGACTAACGGCGCAGGGCCTTCGGTTTGCCTGCCTCCACGGGCTGGGTGGCGTCCAGATGGGCCCAGGCGATCAGCCGGTGGCTGTGGCCCCACTCGGGTTCGCAGGTGGTGAGGGTGAGATAGCGGCCGGGTTTCCGGAAGCCGGACTTGCGGGGGACGGGGTCGATGACGCCGGTGTCGGTGGGGAGGGTTTTGTACGGCTTCCTGGTGATGCGGTACGTGAACCAGGTGGTGCCGTCGGTGAGGACGACCGCGTCGCCGCGGCGCAGCTCGGGGAAGTCCTTGAACGGGTCGCCGTAGGTGCGGCGGTGCCCGGCGACGGCGAAGTTGCCGCGCTGGCCGAGCTGGGCGGTGCGGGCGTAGTGGCCGAGGCCCTTCTTCAGGGTGCCGGTGGCAGTGCCCTGGAGCACGGGCTTGTTCCACGTGAAACCAAAGCGGGGAACGTACATGACGGCGAAGGGTTCGCCGTCCTCGTAGGGGGCGGGCCTGGGGGGTGCGGCCGCGCCGCCGCCGTCACCGCGCGTGCCGCCGACCTTGTCGTCCGTACCGGCGGTCAGGGATCCGGAGGCCCACTTGTCCTGGAGGCGGTCGATCTGCTGCTCCATCGCGCGGTCGGCCTTCACGCCGGTCCAGAACATCACGTACACCACGAAGAGCACGATCACGGTGCCGACGGTGAGGCACAGTTCGCTGAACGTCCTCAGCAGCACGCGGACCGACACCACAGGGACCTCCCGAGCGAGGGCTACTCCAGGGGCTTCGCGTAGTGGAGATCCACTGTGCCCGAGTAGCCGGGAAGAGTCACCGCTCCGTCGTCGTCGACTTTCCAGCCGAGCCCGTAGGCGTTGACGTACAGCATGTAGTTCTGGATCTCGGGGGAGGCGGCGAGGGCGTCCTTGAGCTTGTCGGGGTCGCCGACGGCGGTCACCTTGTACGGCGGTGAGTAGACGCGGCCCTGGAGGATCAGGGTGTTGCCGACGCAGCGCACCGCACTGGTGGAGATCAGGCGCTGGTCCATGACCCGGATGCCCTCGGCGCCGCCCTGCCACAGGGCGTTCACCACGGCCTGGAGGTCCTGCTGGTGGATGACCAGGTCGTTGGGCTGGGGCTCGGGGTAGCCGGGGAGCTTGGCGGTGGCGTCGGGCGGGGCGTCGGTGAGGGTGACCGTGACGGCCTCGCCGGTCAGCTTCTTGGTGCCCGCGTTCCGCTCCAGGGCGCGCAGCCGGGCCTCGTCGGCCTTGGTGCCGGGGTGGTCGCGCTGGGTGAGGGACTCCACGTCGTCGCGCAGGGAGCCGTTGGACTCGTCGAGGTCCTTGTTCTTGCGGCTGCGCTCCTGGATGAGGTCGGAGAGCTTGAGCAGGGAGGCGTCGGTGCGGATGTTGGTGCCCTTGGCGGTGTTGAAGCTGGTCATGAAGATCAGCCCGGCGAGGGCGAAGACGGCGGCGGTCAGCACGCGCAGCGGCCACCGGCGGCGCCGTGGGCCCGTACCCGCTGGGAAGTCGGCAGAATTGCTCAACGTACCCTTACTCCTTCACCGCCGCGGAAGCACTACGCTAACGGACGCCCGGGGAAGACTTCGCGCGCTGTAGCGACGGAGCGTCCCGCCCAGGCGGCCTGACCCAGTTACCTGCGCGGCCACGCAGCGCATCGACAGGAGAGACCCTCGTGCCGAAGTCACGTATCCGCAAGAAGGCAGACGACTACACGCCGCCGTCGTCCAAGAAGGCGACCAACATCAAGCTGACCAGCCGTAGCTGGGTGGCTCCCGTGATGCTGGCGTTGTTCCTGATCGGCCTCGCCTGGATCGTGGTCTTCTACGTCACGGACGGCAAGCTTCCCATCGATCCGCTGGGCAACTGGAACATCGTGGTCGGGTTCGGCTTCATCGCGGCGGGCTTCGGCGTCTCCACGCAGTGGAAGTAGCGCACGGCTCAACGCCGAGGGCAGGGCGTTCGGAGGGCGGAGCGCAAGCCCTGGCCTGAGTTATCCACAGCGCGAGCGCTTCCATCCACAGACCTGGGGAAAGGTCTGAAGATCTGTGGATAACTCTCGGGATGTTGACGCCGGTGTGACTGGCCGACCGCACGCGACCGCCCGGTCACACCGCGTCCCGCCTGGGAAAACCCGATCCGCCACCGCCAGGAACACCCGTTCCCCACATCGTGCACAAGATCGGGCACAGACTGTGGACAACTCCGGGACCGTTCCGCCGCACCGGCGTCCAGAAAACGCGTCGGCCCGAGCGGACCCGGACCGACCCGAGCGGACCCGGGCGGACCCGGGCGGACCCGGACCAGCCCGAGCGGACCCAGGCGGACCCGGACCGACGCGGGCCGCCCCGGACCGACGCGGTCAGCCCGGATCAGGTGAGCTGCGCCGTGCGCGCCACGACGACCACCACGATCACGGCGAACACCAGCGCACACGTGCCCCACTGCACCAGGGACCGCCGCTCGCGGGGCGCGTGCACCATCCCGTACGCGATGGCGACGCCCGCGGCCAGGCCGCCGACGTGCGCCTGCCAGGCGATGCCGCTCCAGGTGAACGTGAACAGCAGGTTCAGCGCGAGGAGCGCGATGACCGGCCGCATGTCGTAGTTCAGCCGCCGCATCAGGACGGCCGTCGCGCCGAGCAGACCGAAGATCGCGCCGGACGCGCCGAGCGAGGCCTTGTCCGCGTCCTCGATCAGATACGTCAGGGCGCTGCCGCCGAGACCGGACAGCAGGTACAGCGCGAGGTAGCGGGCCCGGCCGAGCGCCGCCTCCAGAGGGCCGCCGAGCCACCACAGACCCAGCATGTTGAACGCGATGTGCCAGATCTCCTGGTGCGTGAACATCGCCGTGACCAGCCGGTACGCCTGGCCGTCGGCGACGCCCTCCGTGGGCACGTACGGATACGGGGGCCACTGGCCGATCAGGACCAGGTCGTCCAGGAGGCTGTCGCCGCGCACCCGCACGGCCAGGAACACCAGGACGTTGACCGCCAGGATGATCTTCGTGAGCAGCCGGGGGTCCTGGGTGAGGGTGCCGCCCGCGAGCGTGCGGGGCTGGCTCGCCGCCGGGGAGTGGCCCGTGCCGGAACCGCCGCGCACGCACTCCGGGCACTGGAAGCCGACCGAGGCGCTGATCATGCACTCCGGGCAGATCGGCCGCTCGCACCGCGTACAGGTGATGCCCGTCTCGCGGTCCGGGTGGCGGTAGCAGCACGGCAGGCTCTGCGCGTCCTTGGGCCCCTGCGGGCTGCCTGGCGCCTGGTCCATCACGGTCCCCTCAATCTCCGAACGAAGGCGGCACGGCGGATGCGCCGCGACGCGCCGCCCCGCCCTCCTCTCACACGCCGCCCCGCCCTCCTCTACGGACGGGCGGGGCGGTTTTGTTCCCTTGTGGGCATCCTCGCCGGTGGCGCTCAGCCCTCGCGCGTCTCCACGACGACGGTCTCGATGACCACGTCGTTGACCGGGCGGTCCGTACGCGGGTTGGTCTGCGTGCCCGCGATGGCGTCCACGACCTTCTTGCTGGCGTCGTTGGTGACCTCGCCGAAGATGGTGTGCTTGCCGGTCAGCCAGGCGGTCGGCGCGACGGTCACGAAGAACTGGGAGCCGTTGGTGCCCGGACCCGCGTTGGCCATGGCCAGCAGGTAGGGCTTGGTGAAGGCGAGGTCCGGGTGGAACTCGTCGGCGAACTCGTAGCCCGGGCCGCCGGTGCCGTTGCCCAGCGGGTCACCGCCCTGGATCATGAAGCCGCTGATCACCCGGTGGAAGACCGTGCCGTCGTACAGCTTGTCCGTGGACTTCTTGCCGGTGGCGGGGTGGGTCCACTCACGCTCGCCCTTGGCGAGTTCGACGAAGTTCCTGACCGTTTTGGGCGCGTGGTTCGGCAGGAGCCGGATCTCGATGTCGCCCTGGTTGGTCTTGAGAGTGGCATAGAGCTGCTCAGCCACGATCTGCCTTCCGTTGTCCTCTGTGACGCTCCGATCCTCGCACGGACGGGAACGGGACGAGTAGCGGACGAGCGACCGCATGAAGGGCTCCCCCGCCGGGAAACCGTGGCATCGTCGGCGAGAGGACCGCCCTCTCCCGTTTGCCCCGGATGCCCGCCCGCACATGCCGTGCCCCCACATCACAGGCATGATCCCTGAAAGGGCGGAAAGGCGACATACCTATAACGCCACCGAGGAGGAGGAACCGTGACCCGCAAAGACAGCGTGCGCGCCGCGACGAGCACGGCCAAGGACAGCGTGCGTCACGCCGCGGACGTGGTGGCGCCCTACGCCGGAACGGCCAAGGACGCCGCGGTGCACTACGCGCACGAGGCCCGCGAGCGACTCGCGCCGAAGGTGACGGGGGCGGCCCACGGAGCGGCCGGGCAGGCTCGCGCCCAGTACGAGGCCCATGTCGCGCCGCGGCTCGAACAGGCGCGGACGCACGTGCCGCCGAAGGTCGACCACGCCGCGCAGCAGGCCGCCGTCCGCACCCGCAGGGCCGCCCGGCAGGCCGCCGACTTCTCCAAGCCCCGCATCGAGAGCGCCGTGGCCGCCGCGGGCCCGGTCCGCGAGGAGGCCGCCGCCCGCGGCGCCGCCGCGCTCGCCGCGCTGCGCGGCCAGGTGTCGGCCGAAGAGATCCAGCGCCTGTCGCGCAAGCACGAGCGCCGGGCGCGCGCGGGGCGGCTCGCCAAGCGCCTGGCCGTCCTCGGCGTGCTCGGCGCCGCCGCGGTCGCCATCTGGAAGTGGTGGGACAAGCAGGCCAACCCGGAGTGGCTGGTGGAACCCCCCGCCGCCACCGAGATCCCCGACCGCTCCCCCTGACGTCGGTGGACGGCAGCGGCCAGGCGTCCCTGGACCCGGAGGTACGGGCGAAGCAGGCGGAGGCGGAGGCCGAGGGCCGCGACGAGAAGCCCTGAGCGGCGACGCCCGAAGGCGGGACCGGCGGCCGGGCGGGATTCAGGTGCGGGCGGGCAGGGTTGCCGCCCGCACCTCTGCTGTCCGGGCCCGCCCCGCCCGCACCGCGCGGCGCCCTCCTTCAGTCCGTACGCCGCCCATGTCCCCGGGCCCCGGGGCGCGTTACGCCAGCTGGCGCAACCGGGCGTGCGCGGGCGGCCCGCCGCCGTTCTGCTGGCGGGCATGGGCTACCACATAGACGGCCCGCAGACAGCGGGCAGCACGCGACGCGACGCGCTGGGCATCGGCGTGATCCTGCTGGCCTCGGGGGCGCTCGGCATGGCACCCCCGACCCGCGAGAGGCGGGACCAGCGGGACGGCCGGGACGAGTTCACCGCCGCGGACGATCCGTACGACACCCTCGACGCCCCCCACACCCCCAAGCCCCCACGACCCCCATGCCCACCACGCCCTCGACGACCCCCACGACCTCCACGACCCCCACGACCTCGCTGACCCCGACGGGGCCCTGGACACCTGCGTGGCCGACTACGACGAGGAGTTCGAGTCGCTGCTCGCGGCGGCCGACGCCCGAGTCGAGCCCTCCTCCACCCGCGCCCTCGCCCCCCTCGGCCCGCCCGGCAGACGGACCATGCCGCTGCGCCGCCGCTACCGGGTCAGCGCCCGCTACGGCATCCGCGGCAACTGGCTCGCGGGCCACCACACCGGCATCGACCTGGCCGTGCCACAGGGGACGCCGGTGTACGCCGTCGGCGCGGGCGTCGTGGTCCTCGCCCGCTGGTCCGGCGCGTACGGAAAGGCCGTGACCGTCCGGATGGCCGACGGCCACTACGCGCTGTACGCGCACCTGTCGCGGATCTCCGTACGCCAGGGCGCGCGGCTGCGCGCCGGTGCCCGCGTGGGCAGCAGCGGCAGGACCGGGCGCGCCACCGGGCCCCACCTGCACCTGGAGATCCGCAGGCGCCGCGGCTACGGCTCGGACATCAACCCGGTCCGCTACCTGGCCCGGCACGGGGTGCGGCTGGTGTGACCGGCCGCACCCCGGCGGCCGGTCACATCGCGGGGGCTACTGCACCGCGGGGACCAGGCCCGTCACCGGGGCGACCAGGTCGGTGAGCTGGTGCAGCTGGTTCAGCTCGTTGAGCTGGTTGAGGCCGGAGAGCTGGCTGGACACGGTCGGGAGCTGGTCCTGGTGCGAAGCCGGGATCGGCGCCCGGCCGAGGTCGTCGAGGACGGTGACGGGGTTGAGCTTCGGGGCTTCGTGGGTGTCGGCGGCCGCGTGGGCCGAGGGCACCGCGAGCGCGGCGGCACCGGCGGCGAGGGAGACGGCGGCCATGAGTCGGCGTGCTGAAGTCATGCCCTCAGCAACGGCACGGGCTCCCACGGGGACACGGCCCCGCGCTCCCTCTCACCCGACAAGCGCAGAAACACCGGCCCGCCGGAACAGCCATCGGAATACCGGCCCTCGTAAACCGCGTGGCGCACGACGGGAACCAGTACGGCATAAGGCAGCGCGGCGGAAACCACACGCCCGCGGCTAAAACCGGCCGTCGCCCGCGAACACGCACCCGGCCGCACGCATTCCTACATTCGTACCAGGTACGCCTCTTCGTGAATTCACCGCCGTGACTTCACTACGGGTGACGGCGTTAGGGAATTGCGGCCACACCCACGCGGCCGCAGTTACCAAGTCGAAGGAGAACGTGATGTCTCGCATCGCGAAGGCAGCCGCCCTCACGCTCAGCGCCGGGGCCGTCGTGCTCGGTGGTTCCGGGATGGCCATGGCGGACGCCGATGCGTCGGGTAAGGCCACCAACTCCCCCGGTGTGCTCTCCGGCAACCTGATCCAGGTCCCGGTCAACGTGCCCGTGAACTTCTGCGGCAACACCATCAACGTCATCGGCGTGCTGAACCCGGCGTTCGGCAACACCTGCGTCAACAACGGCGGCGGTGGCGCCGGGTACGGCCACTGATCGGACGCCCCCCTCGCGAAGCCCTCGGTGAGTCCATCGCCGGGGGCTTCTCCGCGCCCGCCCCCGGCCGCTCTCACTCCTCGTACCGGTAGCTCCCCCGATGGCTGGTCATCTCGTCCGGTGTCGTCCGCCACGGCGGCATCGGCTCGTGGCGGGCGACGACGCGCTCGTACCCCGGATCGCCCAGTTCCGGCGGGCGGGCCGGGAGGTAGGGGGCCGCGTCCGGGTGGCGGCGCTGCCAGCGGGTCCACAGCAGGTCGACGAAGGCGTGGTTCAGCCAGAAGACGGGGTCGTTCACGGAGCCGCCGCCGAGCATGTGGCCGCCGACCCAGCGGTGCACCCGGTTGTGGTTGCGCCACCGGTCGGTGCCGCGGCCCGGCGCCCAGCCCTCCAGGGTGTTGCGGAAGCCGCCGTGTGACGTGGAGTCCCAGGGCTCCACGTCGTAGCGGGTCTCCTTCAGGGACCGCTCCACGTCGGCGGGGGTGGGCAGGTCGATCGGGTTCGCGGGGTTGCCGAACGCGCGGGTGAGGAACTCGCCGTCGGTGACGCTCTCCTTGATGGTCCACTGCCCGTTGCGGTACGCGAACGGGCCCGTGCGCACCTGGCGGTCGCCGGAGCGCCCGTCGCCGCCCATGAAGTCCTCGCCCCACAGCGACGCGGCGGGGCTGCGGTCGCGCGTCCAGTCCCAGTAGGGCACGGTCACCGCCGGGTCGACGCGCTGGAGGGCCCGCTCGAAGTCGAGCAGGAAGCGGCGGTGCCACGGGAAGAACGACGGCGCCATGTGGGCGACCCGCAGGCCGCGCTCGCCGTCGGCGACGTAGAAGTCGATGTGGATGCGGACGAATTCGTCGTACTCGCCGCGGCGCTTCAGGCGCAGCACGGCGTCGACGAACCTGCGCCGCTCGGCGCGGGTGAGCCGGTTCTGGTTCTTGCGTGTGGAGACCACGTTCCCCTTCCCCTTCCGGTCCGGGTGCTCCCGGTCCGCGTGCTTCCGCTTCCGGTCTGCGCTCTTCCGTTCCGCGTGCTTCCGCTTCCGGTCCGCGTCCGTCCGGTCCGCGTCCGTCCGGTCCGCGTCCGTCCGGTCCGCGTCCGTCCGGTCCGCGTCCGTCCGGTCCGCGTGCTTCCGGTCCGATCCCTGCGGCCCCCGGGGCCCCGGGGCCTGTGGGCGGTCAGTGCGTGTGGCCGCGCAGGGCCTCGGTCGCGCCGAGTTCGTCGACGGCCCCGCGGGTCGCCGCGAGCGGTGTTCCGTACGACCCGTAGTGGTCGACCATGCTGAGGTAGCTGCCGTCCGCGCGGCGCATCAGGCCGAGGCGCCTGCCGTCGACGGTGACCCGCCAGTCGCCGGTGGCCCGGCCGTCGTCGCCGACGACCGGGTCGCCCTGGATGCGCCGCCCCCGGTACATCTCGTCGAACGCGCCCTCGCGGCCGTCCTCCTGGCGCGCGGCCCGTGCCCAGGTGGGCGCCACCCGCAGGACCCCGGCGGCGGCGAGCGTGGCCACCGCCGCGGTCCCCAGGAGGTGGCGCCGCCGCACCCGGTGCGTCAGCGGCGTGCGGTTCGCTGCTGTCATGTGCTCCCTCTTCCGGCTTCCGGCTTCCGGCTTCCGGTGCGTGGCGCGTCGCGCGGGGCCCCGCGGGCGGCCGGGGTGTCAGGTGAGGCCCAGGGCGGCCGCCGGGTGCGCGGTCAGCAGCGGCGAGTCGAGGCCCGCCGCAGGCATCGTGAGCGGCGGCAGCGGCGCGGGGCCGCTGGGCTCGGCCAGCGGCGCCTCCAGGGTGGCGCCAGGCGTCGCGGTGTGGACGTCCGAGCCCTTCGCTACGACGCCGACGGTGTCCAGGCTGTTCTCGCCCACCAGGTCGGACAGCGGCACGGCGGCGCTCACGTCGGGCAGCGTGTGGCTGAGCGGGACGCGCGGCACGGCCCGCTCCGGCAGCAGCTTGCCCTCGACGTACCGCGGCCCCTCGAAGCCGTCACCGGGCATCGGCATCGGCAGGGTGCTGCTGATGCGGGGCGCCTGGAGGCCGAGGGACCTCTCCACGCCGTCGAGGGGCACGGGCACGCTGGGCTGGTCCGCCACGGACGCCGCGGACGCCGTCGACGCCGCGCAGGCGGCCGCGGTGCAGGCGAGGGCGGCGGCGACGGCCCCTCGGGTGGTGTGCTTCATGGGCTCGGTTCCTTTCGGTCACGGCGACCACACGGTTCGCACCGGCTCAACGAGCCGCGATTCCGCACCAGCGGGGATCCGGCACGAAATTCGCCCGAGCATCCCAATGGTGACCTCAGCGGATCGTCATCGGATCACACCGGTTCGGGCCGCTGGTTTCCGGCCGCTGGTTCGGGAATCCGGTCCAGGCCGCTGGTTCGGGAATCCGGTCCAGGCCGCTGGGTCAGGCCGTCCAGAATTCCCACCAGCGGGTCAGGATGAGCATTCCGATCGCGCCGACGTGCACCACGGGAAGGGTCCAGGTGAATTCGCCGAGATACGTCCTGAGCCAACTCGGCGCGGGCAGGAATCCGTTGCGCACATTGGCGGACGTGACGTACCAGAACATCAGGATGGTCGCGGCCCAGGCCAGGCAGCACCACAGGCACAGCGCGTTGATCCGGTACAGGGACTGGAACTGCAGCCACGTGCAGAAGCCGACCCCGAACAGCGTGCCCGCGTTCAGCGTCAGCCAGTACCAGCGCGGGAAGCGGGCCCCGGCCAGCAGGCTCATGCCGACGCCGATGACCACGGCGTACGCCGCGAGCCCCAGCATCGGGTTGGGGAACCCGAACGCCTCGGCCTGGTCGCTCTTCATGATGCTGCCGCACGCCACGACCGGGTTGATGCTGCACCCCGGCTGGAAGTTCGGGTCCTTCAGCAGCTCGAACTTGTCGAGCGTGATCACCCACGACGCGAGCAGCCCCGCCGCACCCGTGACCACCAGGAGCAGGGCGAGCGCGCGACTGCCGCCGGCTGCGCGCGAAGGGGTCACGCGGCCGGCGGCGGTCCTGGCGGCGTCCCGGCTCGACTGCGCCGGGACGGTACGGGGCGGTGCCTCGGCGGCACCGGCGGGTGCGGTCGGGCCCGGCATCAGCCGCGCAGCCGCTGCACCGGGAGGACGCAGTGCACGGCGTTCGTCAGGGTCTCCTCGGAACCCGCGAAGGCGCGCAGGCTCTCCTCCGACACGGGCGTGCCCGGCGCCGCGTCCGGCCAGGCGCGCGTGGTCATCATGAAGTACGCGTGCCCCCGGTCGTGCACGGCCGCGAGCCACTCCGGCGGCACGACGCACTGGGCGTTGACGTGCGGCATGTTGACGACCGCCTGCCCGGCCTCGACGAGCAGGCTCACCGGCAGGCTCGGGTTCCGCGAGCCGTCGAGGACGGGACCGCCGACCGGCAGGCCCGCGTTGTGCAGCAGCGCGCCGACGGCGTCCGCCGTGGCCTCGGGGCCGCCCTCGGTGTCCCCGAGGGAGTAGGCCATCAGGAAGGCCATGTCCTTTTCCTCCTCGGGGTGTTCGCCGCTCCAGGCGATCACTCCGAGGGTGCCCATGTCGGACGCCTTGAAGGGGCGCTGCTCGCTCGGTGTTGAGGTCATGGGCGGAACCGTAGGCCTCGGGGGAGCCGGATTTCGGCCCGTGTCACCTGACTGGGCGAGCCGCCGCTCCTGCCGCACCCGATGGGGTGACCGGATCGGACGCCCGCACGCATCCCCCGTACGAGCGAAAGGCCGGTCCGCGGGAACCTTCGCGGACCGGCCTCGCGCGGTGGCGCGCCGTCAGTCGTTGACGCAGGTGTTGCCGAACGCCGGGTTCAGGACGCCGACGAGGTTGGCGGTGTTGCCGCACACGTTCACCGGGATGTGCACCGGGATCTGGCCGACGTTGCCCGAGCCGACGCCGGGGGAGTTCGCGGCCCCGCCCTGGGCGCTGCTGTCGGCGGCGGCGGTGCCGGACGCGGCACCCGCGGCGAGACCGGCGGCGGCGAAAGCGAGAGCGGCCTTCTTTGCAGTGTTCATCATCAAACCTTCCCTTGGGTTAATCCTTGGGTTTCATCGCAGCCTAGGGGCGCGCCCACGAAAGTAGCGGAAATACACGCCCGGCCGTTCCGGGTTTCCCTTCGGCCCGCCGAGCGGAGCGCGCGGCGGCGGGAAAGGGAGAACTACTTGGCGAGCGGAAGCCCGCCGAGGAGCTGCGTGGGTCCGCCATTCGCGTTCAGCGCGTCCGTGGCCTGCTTGACCGCGTTGACGACGGAGTTCTCGTTCTCCGTGTCGAGCATGTTGGTGCTGAGCGGCTGGGCGGCGAGGGGCTGGCGGAGAATCGCGTCCACGCCGCCGTTGAGGCTGGTGGGCACCGGCTCCTGGGCGAAAGCGGGCGCGGCGGCACCGGCGATGGCCATCGACCCGGCGAGGACGGCGGCAGCCTTCAGAGGCTTCATCGTGTTCCTTTCTCAGGCAACTCAGGTATCCCACCGGAGTAACGAGCGGAACTCGACGCGGAAACCCCCTGGAACACAAACTTCCCCGAACCTGAACCTGAACCCGAACCCACCCCGAACCGGCGCCGAAGCTGGCCGCGCCGCATTCTCATATCAACTGGAGAATTCCCGGACCGGGTCGACGGACACGGAGGGCGCGACGGTATTCCGGCGAGCCCGGCGGATTTCCGGGGCGTGCCGAGCCTGCTGGGCGCGCGCCGGACGCGACGAATCCGCCGCGCCGGTCGTGCGCCGGTGCGGCGGATTCGTACGGGAGTACGGGGGACGGGGGGTACGGAGGGTACGGGGGTTCGCTACCCGCCGTCGTACGGGGGTGCCTACTCCTCGACGGGGAGCGGCAGCGGCGGCTTCGGCACCGGCACCGGCAGGCCGTCCGTCGGGAGCTTGGGCAGGGGCGGCAGGCCCGGCAGGGTCGGGGCGGGCAGGCCGCCGCCGAGCACCGTGGCGACGACCACGTTGACCAGGCCGGTGAGGACACCGGTGGCGGCCGGGACGACCTGCGTCGGGTCGCCGCTGGTGACGGCCTTGACCAGGGTGTCGACGGCGCTCTGGAGCGCCTTGAGGGCGTCGTCCTTGACGTCGAGCGGGGCGGCCTTGACGGCCTGCGGCCCGGCCTGCGGGGCGGCGGGCACGGCCGGTACCTGCGGCACGGCCGGTACCTGCGGAACCGCCGGGACCTGGGGGACCTGCGGCACGGCGGGCAGCGCGGCGGGCGGGGCGACCGGGGCGCCCGCGGTGACCTTGGCGATCGCGGCCTTCACCGCGTCGGCGAGCTTCGCCGCGTCGGCGGGGGCAGCTGGCCGTTGTCGGCCGCCAGGGCCGCGTTCAGCAGGTCGGTGACCGGCGTGAGGACGCCGCCGAGGTCGCCGAGGGCCTTCACCTGGCCGAGCAGCGCGTCCGCCCCGGGGACGGGGGCCTCCTTGGCGGCGGCCGCCTGGGGGCGGGCCTGCGACTCCAGGGCCATGGCCGGTCCTGCCGTGCCGATGAGGAGCGTGGCGCAGAGTGCTGTGGTGGCTATCCGCCGTGCGGGCAGAGCACGCATGGGTGTTCCCTTCAGGTGATCCGTCAGATCTTGTGATCACCCTGAAAGGGGCGAACGCACTCCGCAACCGAGCGAATACGTTCCGCTGTCGGACGCATTCCGCGGCACCTACGTTTACGCAGGTCGGGAGCGGAAGTGCGGGGTGCGAGGGGGGCATTGCGGAGCCCGCCATTCGGGTAGGGGGGCGGCGGGGTGCGGGGCGAGTCCGCCGACCCCGGCACGGCGACGGCCGCCCCGCGGAGCGCGGGGCGGCCGTCGCGGCGGACGCGTCGGGTCAGTCGTTGACGCAGGTGTTGCCGAACGCCGGGTTCAGCAGGCCGATGACGTCGATCGTGTTGCCGCACACGTTCACCGGAACGTGCACCGGCACCTGGATGACGTTGCCCGAGACGACACCGGGGGAGTTGGTGGCCGCCCCTGCGCGCCGCTGTCGGCGGCGGCGACACCGGCACCGCCGGCCACGGCGGCCGCGGCGACGGCGGAGATGGCGAGAGCCTTGGTGGTACGCGACATGGAGAGTTGCTCCTTGGTCATATGACGCTTGTGCCGAACGGGATGCCCGGCGCGAGGATCAACGGGCAAGGCTGACCGTCGGTTGTGCCCCGGACGGGTGATGGATCCCCTAGGGCCATTCCAGTGAGGAGCACGTTCCGCTGTTGTCGCGGCCGAGGCCCGGACCTGCTCAATCACGCCTCAGCACCCCCCACACAGGGGGTGGTTGACCCCGGGCTTCACATATTCGACACACGCATCGGGGTAGCCGGGAAGGCTCTCGGCGCCCGCTACAGTTGCGCTTCCCCTTGAGGGAAGTTCAGCCATATTCGTGCATGTTCGCGCAGTTGGTTGCCGCTCGCGTGTTGTGTCGTCCGCCAGTTGTGTCGTCCGCCAGGAATCTCCTCCGGAGATCACCGCCAGGAGATCGCCGTCAGGAGACCGCCACTCCAGACCGCCGCCCAGACCGCCACCCCAGATCGTCATCCGAGGTCACCGCCGCCCGAGGCCCAAGAGTCCTCAGAGATCCCCCGAGCCCTCAGGGCTCCCCCGCCCCGAGTTCCTGACCACCGAGTCCCGCACCCTCCGGAAGGCCACCGCCTCATGCGCCACTCCACGGGCCTGCGTCGCGTCCTCGCCGTCCACCCGTCGTGCGCCGCGTCCATGACCGCGCACGCGCCCGCGGTGGCCGCTCCGCCGGGCGTGGCCGAGCGGCGGGAGCAGCCCCGGATCGCGTTCGCCAAGAGGTATCACGCCGTGCGGCACGGCGGGGTCGTACGCGCCGCCGACACCACGATCACCTGCCGTCGCGCGCTGTCCCGGACGGCGGTGGCCCGTCCCGGGGCGCGGCGGACCGCCGGGCCACGGGCCGGGGCCGTCCTCGCCGCCGTCGACGTGCGGCGGTAGCGCAGTCCAGCGCACCCGTCACCGCGCCCAGACCTAGGGGAATCGCGCAATGCAACTGGTCTCGCCCATCCCGCGCCCGCGTGTCCTGCACGTCAGCCAGCCCGTGGACGGCGGCGTGGCGCGCGTGGTGCGGGACCTCGTCGCCGCCCAGGCCGCCGCTGGCATCGATGTGCACGTCGCCTGCCCCACAGGGGCGGCCGACGGGTTCCCGGTGCCGCGGGCGCACGTGCACCCGTGGGCGGCGACCCGGTCCCCGGGGCCGCGGCTGCGCTCCGAAGTACGCGCCATCGCCCGGGTCGTCGACGCCGTACGGCCCGACCTCGTGCACGCCCACAGCGCGAAGGCGGGCCTGGCCGCGCGGCTCGCCGTGCGCGGGCGCCTGCCCACCGTCTTCCAGCCGCACGCCTGGTCGTTCGAGGCCGTCGGCGGAGTGACGGCGGCGCTGGCGCGGACCTGGGAGCGGTACGGGGCGCGCTGGACGGCGCGGCTGGTGTGCGTGAGCGAGGCGGAGCGGCGCACCGGCCTGCGGGCGGGCGTCGGGGGCGCGTCGCGTGTCGTGCCCAACGGCGTCGACCTGGACCGCTACCGGCCCGCCCCCGCCTCGGACGCCCGCGCGGCGCTGCCCCTGCCCGACTCCGTGCGCGACCCGGCCACGCCCCTGGTGGTGTGCGTGGGGCGGCTGTGCCGCCAGAAGGGGCAGGACGTGCTGCTGCGGGCCTGGCCCGCCGTGACGGCGGCGCTGCCCGACGCCCGGCTCGCCCTGGTCGGGGACGGTCCCGACGCCGCCGCGCTGCGGGCCGCGGCCGACCCGTCCGTGCTGTTCGCCGGGGCGGCAGCGGACGCGGTGCCCTGGTACCGGGCCGCCGACGTGGTCGTGCTGCCGTCGCGCTGGGAGGGCATGGCGCTGGCCCCGCTGGAGGCCATGGCGTGCGCGCGCCCCGTCGTGGTCACCGAGGTCGACGGCGCCCGGGAGAGCCTGCCGCCCGCCCTGGTCCCGCACGCCCTGGTGCCGCCGGAGGACCCCGGGGCCCTGACCCGCGCCCTTGTCGCACTGCTGCGGGACCCCGAGCTGCGCGACCGGCTCGGCGGGCGGGCGCACACCCATGTGCGCGCCCACCACGACGTGCGGCACACCGCGGCGGCGGTCGCGGAGGTCTACCGCGAGCTTCTGGCCGCGCCTTCGGGGAGCGCGTCCCCGGAGAGCGTGTTCCCGGAGAGCACGTTCCCGGCAGCCGCGTCCCCGGAGAGCACGGCGTATCCGTACGCGGCAGCCACCGAGCACAGGGAGTGCAGCAACCCGTGAGTGCGGAACGAACCGCCACCGCGTCGGCGGAGGCGAGACAGGGGCAGCAGGACGCCACCGCGGCCGTCGTCGTGGCGCCGCGGGGCGCGCGGGGACCGCGTGTCCGACCGGGCTCCCGGCGGCCGTACCGCCGGAGTTCCGCGGCGCTGCTGCTGGCGGCCGACGGCGTCGCGGCGGGCGCCGGGGCGCTGGTGTACGGGGTATACGGGCTGTACGCGGTGTACGGGGCGGACGTCGCGGGGCGTTCCCCGGTGCCGCCGGGTGTGGCGCCGCTCGTGCTGGCGCCGTTCGCGGTGCTGCTCGCCGTGGCCGCCGTCGCGCTCAACGCGCACGGGGGCCTGTACCGGCCCGCTCGGCTGCCCGGGGTGCTGGAGGAACTGCCCGCGCTGTGCGGGCGGGTGGCGCTCGCGTGGTGCCTGGCGCTGACGTCCGCGACGGCCGTGTCGGGCTTCTTCGGAGAGGCCCTGAGAGGGGCCTCCGGAGAGAGCGGCATCACCGGTGCCGGTTCCCCCGCGCCGGTGATGCCGCTCGCCCCCGGCGCGTTGCTGGTCGCGTGCGCCGGGCACTGCTTGGTGAGCGCCGGGGGGCGGGCCCTGGTGTACTGGCGCCGCCGTGCGCTCCTCGCGCGGGAGCCGCGCCCCGTGCTGGTGCTCGGCGGCGCCGCGCAGGCCCGAGCGGTCGCCGCGGGGCTGCTGCGCCACCCCCGGTGCGGCCTGCGCCCGGTCGGCGTGGTGTGCGCGGCCGAGCCGACAGGGGGTCAGGACGCCGCGCCCGGACTGCCGGTGCTCTCCAGCGCGGACGCGTTGCACCGCGCCGCCGTCCAGAACGACGTACGCACCGTCCTGATCGCGAGCGGTCCGGCGGACGGGCGCGAACGCTGGCTGCCCGCCCTGCACGCGCTCGGCTGCGACCTCTGGGAGCTGGTCCCCGGGACCAGCGGCACCACCGGGTCCACCGGCACCACGGGCGCCCTGGGTGCCGTCAGCGCCACGGGGGCCGCCGGGCACGCCCGGCACGTCGCCGGGTTCCTGTGCCGCCCGCTCACCACCACCGCGCGCGGCGGCCGGAGTCTACGCAAGCGGGCCCTGGACGTCGCCGTCTCCGCCGTACTGCTGCTGATGGCCGCGCCGGTGCTGCTGGTGTGCGCCGCCCTGCTGCGCGCCAAGGAGGGGCCCGGGATCGTGTTCCGCCAGGAGCGCGTCGGCATGGACGGCCGCCGGTTCACGCTGCTGAAGTTCCGCACCCACCGGCCCGCCGACCCGAAGGAGGCGGCCACCCGTTGGAGCGTGGCCGACGAGGACCGGATGAGCGCCTACTGCCGGTTCCTGCGGCGCACCTCCCTGGACGAGCTGCCGCAGCTGTGGAACGTGCTCCGGGGCGACATGAGCCTCGTCGGGCCGCGCCCCGAACGCCCGTACTTCGTGGCGCAGTTCAGCCAGCAGTACCCCGACTACGCGCGGCGGCACCGCATGCCGACCGGCATCACCGGGCTCGCCCAGATCCACGGCCTGCGCGGCGACACCTCCATCGAGGACCGGTGCCGCTTCGACAACGCGTACATCGACGGCTGGTCGTTCTGGCAGGACCTGTGCATCCTCGCGCGCACCGTCGGCTGTCTCGTACGGCACTCGGGGAGCTGACCGCCGTGTCCCTCGCCGACCGCGCCCCGCACCCCCTGGACGCCCCCCTGGACGCCCTGCGCCGTGCCGCCCCGGTGCTGCCCGTGGTCGCCCTGCTGGCGCTGCTCGCCCTGCCCGTCTCCCCGGGGAGGAGGGCGCCCCCCAGGTGACGGCCGCCGACGCCGCGTCCGGGCTGCTCGTGGCGTACTGCGTCGCCGCCGCCGTGCGCACCGCCCGGCGCCCCCTGACGCGCACCGCCGCGCTGCTGTTCGGCCTCCCGGTGCTCGGCGTGACCGTGGCCGCGTGCGCCGCGCCCACCGGCGGTGCCGCGCTCGCCGGTGCCGCCCGCTACCTCCAGGTCTTCGTCCTCGTACCGCTCGCGGTGCTCGCCCTGCTGCGGGACACCCGCGACCTGCGCCTGGTGGCCTGGGCGTTCGTGGGGCTCGCCCTGTGGCAGGGCGGCATCGGCGCGCACCAGTACCTCACCGGGACGGGCGCCTCGTACATGGGTGAAGACATCCGGGCCGTGGGCACCTTCGGGCCGACGGACGTCATGGGGATGGCCACCGTCGTGTCGTACGGCGTCATCTGCGCGCTCGGGCTCGCCTTCCGGGCGGGGGCGCCCCGGCAGCGGATCGCGGCGTGCGTGTGCGCGGGCGCGCTCCTGGTGCCGCTCGCGCTGTCGTTCAGCCGGGGCGCGTGGATCGCGACGGCGGCCGCCTGCGGCACCGTCCTCGCCCTCGCCGGGGTGCGCCGCGCCCTTGCCGTCCTGGCGGCCGCGGCGGCGGCCGCCGTCGTCCTGGTGGGCGGGTTCGGCGTGGGCTCGGGCGCCCTCCAGGAACGGCTCGACAGCATCACCCAGGTCACGGACGCGCCCGACCAGTCAGTCACCGACCGGTACACGATGTGGGCCGCCGCCGTCGCCATGTGGCAGGAGCGGCCCGTGACCGGCGTCGGCCTGAAGGGCTTCCCCGAGTACCGCGACAGCCGTGCCTCCGTCGCCCTGTCCTCCGGGAGCGACATCGCGGGCGCGGGCCAGGGCTTCCGCCGCCAGCCGCTGCTGTCCCCGCACAACATGTACCTGCTGGTCCTCAGCGAGCAGGGCCTGCTCGGGCTGTGCGCGCTCGTGGGCTGCTGGGCGGGGCTCCTCACGTGCGCCGTGCGCCGGTGGGCGCGCCTGCGCCACCGGTCCCTGGACTGCGCCCTGATCGCCTGCGGGCTGCTCGTCTGGCAGGTGGTGGACTTCCTGTACGCCGACATCGGCGGGCCGTCCACGGTCCTGACAGCGGTGATGCTCGGGGCGGCCGGGTGGTGGGCGGTCGGGGACCACGTGCACCGGCGCGTACGGACCGGTCCGCTACGGAGTGACGTACCAACTGGTCGCGTACGGAGTGACGTGCGGGACGGCGGTCCACGCAGTGACGTGCCGAGCAGGGGTCCACGGAGTGACGTGCCGGGCGGCGGTCCACGCAGTGACGTGCCGAGCCACGGTCCACGGAGGGACGGCGTGCGCCCCTGGGAGGCGGCCCAGACATGACCGCGGCCCCCGACACCACGGGCAGGGGACCGGTCGGCGCCCCCGCACCTCCGAAGGCGCCGCCCGCGGAGGGCTCCCCGGGGCGCGGCTTCCCCAGCAACGGCTTCCTCGCCAAGGCCGCCCTGGTGACCGCCCTGCTGTCCGTCGCGGGCTCCCTGCTCGGGCTCGCCCGCGACCAGGCGCTCGCGCACTTCTTCGGGGCCGGGACGGACACCGACGCCTTCCTGGTGGCGTGGACGCTGCCGGAGATGGCGGCGACGCTGCTCATCGAGGACGGCCTCGCCTTCTTCCTCGTACCGGCGTTCAGCCTCGCCCTCGCGCACCGGGGGCGCGGCGGCGACCGCGACCCGGTACGCGCCCTCGTCGCCGCCTCGCTGCCCCGGATGACCCTGTGCTTCGCCGCCGCCACGGGCGCCCTGGTGCTGGCCGCGCCCTGGGTGGTGGCCGTGCTCGCCCCCGGCCTGCCCGACCCGGGGGCGGCCGTCGACTGCACCCGGCTCACCGCGACCTGCGCGCTGTCGTTCGGCCTCGCCGGGTACTGCAGCGCCGCCCTCCGCGCCCACCAGCGCTTCACCGCCCCGGCCACCATCTACGTGGTCTACAACGCCGTCATCATCACCACCCTCGTGCTGCTCGCCGGGCGGTGGGGGGTGCGGGCGGCGGCGGCCGGGGTCGCGCTGGGGGGCGCGTTCATGGTGGTGGCGCAGGTGCCGTCGCTGTGGCGGCAGTTGCGCGGGCGGCCCGACGCGGGGCGGCCCGCGCCGGACGAGGGCGCGGCGCGCCTGGGGACGGCGGTCATCGCGACCGTGCTGCTGTTCGCGCTGCTGCGGCAGTCGCAGGTGCTCATCGAGCGGTTCCTGGCCTCCGGGCTGCCCGCCGGGGCGATCTCGCACCTGAACTACGCGCAGAAGGTCGCGCAGATGCCGATGGCGCTGTCCCTGATGCTGTGCACGGTCACCTTCCCCGTGGTGGCGCGGGCGCTCGCGGAGGGGCAGACCGAGCGGGCGCGGGAGCGTGTCGAGCGGGACGTGGTGCTCGCGGGGTGCGTGGTGCTCCTCGGCGCCGCCGGGGTGATCGCGGGCGCGTACCCGCTGATCCGGCTGCTCTTCGAACGCGGCGCGTTCACGCCCGCGGACACGGCCGCCACGGCGTCCGTGATGCGGGTGTACTCCCTCGGGCTCCTCGGCCACACCCTGGTGGGCGCCCTCGCCCGGTCGTACTTCTCCGCGGGCCGGGTCACCTGGTCGCCGGTCGCCGCCATGGGCATCGGCATCGTCGCCACCGCCGGGATCGGCTTCCTGACCGTCGGCACGTGGGGCGTGCACGGCATCGCCGCCGCCAACGCCACCGGCATCAGCGTCACCGCCGTCCTGCTGCTGCGCGGCATGGGCCCGCGGACGGTGCCCCTGCGCACCCGCCGCATCGTCGTCGAGCTGAGCCGCCTCGTCCTGGCCGCCGCCGGGGCGGCCCTGGCGGGCGCGGCGTGCGCAGGCGCGGTGTCCTCTCCGGCGCTCGCGCTCGCGCTGTGCGGGCCCACCGTGCTCGCCGCCTTCGCCGCCCTCGGCTGGGCCCTGCGGGCGGCTCCCCTGGTCATGGCGTTCGCGTCGGTGGGCGCGCTGGTGTCCGGCGTGCGCGCCCCGAACTCCGGCGCACGGCAGCAGGACCCCGGCGTCCGGCACTCGGATGCCGTCGACCGGCACCCAGGTGTCGGCGTGCGCCCCCCAGCCCCGACCCCAGCCCCAGCGCCCTCCCCCCGAGACCGGGACCCCGGCACGCGAGCCCCAGGGGAAGCCCCGGGGGCGTGCGCGTCGGGTTCCGCGACCCGCGAGCCGACCCCCGTCGCACGGGAGTCGGCCCCCGCCCCGCCACACGAAAGCTGACGCACCGCCATGTCCGTTGACACCAGCCGCCCGACCGCCGCCTGCTCCCGCTCCGCCGCCCCCGCGTGGATCGCGATGTACCACTCGGTGGCCCCGTACGCCGAGTGCGCCGACGACCCGTACCAGATCACCGTCACGCCCGACCGGCTCGACGCGCAGCTCGCCCGGCTGCGCCGCCGCGGCCTGCGCGGGGTGTCCATGAGCGAGCTGCTGCGGGCCCGCGCCGCCGGGCGGGCGACCGGGCTCGTGGGCCTCACCTTCGACGACGGCTACCGCGACTTCGTCGACCACGCGCTGCCGCTGCTGCGCCAGCACGACTGCACGGCCACCCTGTTCGTCCTGCCCGGCCGCCTGGGCGGCGTCAACGCCTGGGACCCGCTCGGCCCCCGCAAACCGCTCCTGGACGGCGACGGCATCCGGCACGCCGCCGCACACGGCATGGAGGTGGCCTCGCACAGCCTCACCCACGTCGACCTGGTCCACGCCGACGACGAGACACTCACCCGCGAGGTGCACGGCAGCCGAAGAGCCCTGACCGAGCTGACCGGCGCCGCCGTGGAGGGCTTCTGCTACCCCTACGGGTACGTGGACGCGCGGGTCGTCGCGGCCGTGCGCGACGCCGGGTACCGGTACGCCTGCGCCATCGCCCCGGGGCCGCTCTCCAGTGACCTCGCGCTGCCACGCGTCCACATCGGGCAGCGGGACACCCCGCCGCGCCTGTGGCTCAAGGAGCGCCTGAACCGGCGGCGCGGCCGGTCCCTGCCGTCGACGGCGGTGCCCCAGTGAGAGCCCTGCACGTCATCACCGGGCTCGGCACGGGCGGCGCCGAGCAGCAACTGCGGCTGCTGCTGCGCCACCTGCCCGCCGCCTGCGACGTCGTCACCCTCACCAACCCCGGAGCCGTGGCCCGGCAGCTCACCGCCGACGGCGTCCGCGTCCACCACCTCGGCATGTCCGGCAACCGCGACCTGTCCGCGCTGCCCCGCCTGACCAGGCTGATCCGCGCCGGGCGCTACGACGTCGTGCACACCCATCTGTACCGGGCCTGTCTGTACGGCAGGATCGCCGCCCGCGTCGCCGGGGTCCGCGCGGTCGTGGCCACCGAGCACTCCCTTGGCGCCTCGCAGATGGAGGGGCGGCCGCTGACCGCCCCGGTGCGCGCCCTGTACCTCGCGGGCGAGCGCCTGGGCCGCGTCACCGTCGCCGTCTCCCCCGCCGTGGCCACGCGGCTGCACCGGTGGGGCGTGCCCCGGCAGCGCATCCGGGTCGTGCCGAACGGCATCGACGCCGACCGGTTCCGCTTCGACCCCGTGGCGCGCGAGCGGACGCGGCGTCTCCTCCACCTGCCCGACGGGGCGTTCGCCGTCGGGGGCGTGGGGCGGCTCGTGCCCGGCAAGCGCTTCGACGTGCTGCTGCGCGCCGTCGCCCAGCTCCCCCAGGACGTCGTCGCCGTCCTCGTGGGCACCGGGCCCGAGGAGGCGGCGCTGCGCGAGCTGGCGCGGCGGCTGCACATCGGGGACCGGGTGCGGTTCGTGGGGGAGGCGAGCCACGAGCGGGGGACGGGGCGGGCCGGGTGTCGGGGGACGCGGCGGGCCGGGCGTCAGGGGACGCGGCGGGCCGTGAGCGGGGCGGCACGGCGTGCGGAAGCCCTGCTGACCCCGGCGGCACTGGAAGCCTCGGCGGCGCTGGCGGTCCCGGAGACACTGGCGGCCTCGGAGGCGCTGCTGGCCCCGGAGGCACTGCTGACCCCGGAGACACTGGCGGCCCCGGAGGCATTGGTGGCACTGGCGGCCCCGGCGGTCCCGGAGGCGCGGTCGCCCCCGCGGGCGGCGTCGGCACAGCCACGCGCCCCGGTCCCCTCGGCGGTCCCATCGACCTGCCCTCCCTCCTGTCCGCCATGGACACCCTCGCCTCGCCCTCCCCCGAAGAGGCCTTCGGGCTCGCCCTCGTCGAGGGCCTGGCCGCCGGTCTGCCCGTGCTCTACGCCGACTGCCCCGCCATCGACGCCCGGCCCCCCGGCGAGCGCGGCCCCGCCGTGCCGTGCGTCGGCGAACCGGATGCCTTCGCGGGCGCCCTGCACGCCCTGCGCGCCGACGGCCTCCCGCCCCGCACGGCCCCCGCCGTCGCCCGCCACTACGCCATCGCCCGCAGCGCCGCCCAGCTCATGAACGTCTACGCGTCGGCCCTCAGCGGCCCGACCCCGGAGGTGAACCCTGATGAGTGAATCCCCCCGCGCACAGGACCGGACCGGCGGCGCGCGTGCCCGGCTCGCGCGCCTGCCCCGCTGGTGGCCGCTCCCGGCCTGCGCGCTGCTCGGCGCCGCCGTAGGAGGCGGGTACGGGGTGCTGCACACCCCCGAGTACACGGCGACGAGCTATGTCATCGCCGTCCCCCAGGAGCGCTCGGACCCGGCGACCGCCCTCGGCTTCGCCCAGGCTTACGGGCGCGTCGCGACCCAGCTCGCCGTCCTCGGCGACGCCCAGGTCGAGGCGGGCATGTCCGCCGAGCGGCTGCGCTCCAGCGTGCGGGTGGCGACCTCGCCCGACGCCCCGATGATCGCGATCTCCGCGTCGTCGCCGCGCCCCGCCGAGGCCGCCGCCACCGCCAACGCCGTGGCCCGCTCGCTGACCACCAGCGCCCAGCACGCCAAGAAGAGCACCCAGGTCAAGCTGCTCCCCTTCTCACGCGCCCTGCGGCCGACGGCGCCCTCGTCGGTGTCCGCGTCCGTCAGCACGCTCGTCGGCACCTGCGCGGGCGGCCTCGTCGGCGGCCTCGCGCTGCTCGTGCGGCCCCGGCGCGCCGAACGGGCCGCTACGGGGACGGTGCCCGCACCCGCTGGGGGGCCGACCGGGCAGGTGCCGGACCGGGCCGAGGAGCTGGTGGGGGACACGCGGTGACCACGGGGCGCCGACGTCCGGCGGCGTCCGGACGGTTCACGGTCGAACTCTGCGTACACCAGGAGCGGTTCGCACTCCTCAGCGCCCCCTGGGGGCGCCTGTACCGCTCGTGCCGCGCGGCGACCCCGTTCCAGAGCCACGCCTGGCTCTCCTCCTGGTGGCAGTCGTACGGCGCCCAGGGGCGGCTGCGGGTGCTGCTCGTGCGCGACCGCGCCTCCGGAGAGCTGGTCGCGGCGGCGCCCCTCATGCGGGCCCGCGGCCCGCTGCCCGTCCTCACCCCGCTGGGCGGTGCCATCTCCGACTTCACCGACGTCCTCGTCGACGACGCCGCGGACGACGCCCTGCCCGCCCTCACGGGGGGCCTCGCGGCGCTCGCGGGCGGCGCCCTGCTCGACTTCCGCGAGGTGCGCCCGGGCGCGTGCGTGGAGCGCGTGTACGAGCGCTGGCGCGGCCCCCGGCGCGTCCTGACCGACTCCCCGTGCCTCGAACTGCCCGCGCTCCCCATGGAGGAGCTGCTCGCCCGCCTGCCCACGCCCCGCGCCCAGCGCACCCGGGCCAAGCTGCGCAAGCTCGCGAAGCTCGGCGTGCAGCCCCGCACCGTACCCGCCACCGACGTCCCGGAGGCGCTGCGCACCCTGCTGCGCCTGCACCAACTCCAGTGGCAGGGCCGCAAGGTGACGTCGGAGCACCTGCGGCCGCGCTTCCGCGAGCACTTGATCCGCTCGGTGCAGCCGATGGTCGCAGCGGGCGAGGCGGTCGTCACCGAGTTCCGGCTCGACGGCGAGGTCCTCGCGGCCGATCTGACGCTGCTGTCCGGGCAGCTCGCGGGCGGCTACCTGTACGGGGCGCACCCGCTGCTGCGCGAGCGCAAGGCGGACGTGGCCACGATGCTCCTGGACGCCTGCACCCGGCACACCGCGGGGAACGGCCGCGCACGCTCAGCCTGTTGCGCGGCACCGAGCCCTACAAGCAGCACTGGCGCCCCGACCCCGTGGTCAACCGCCGCTATCTCCTCGCCCGGACGCCGACGGCCCCCCTGCTCGCCGCCGCCGTCACCGGGGACGCGGCCCGCCGGGTCGGCAAGCGGCTGCTGGAGGCCCGCCGCACGCGCCGCGGCGACGCGCCACCGGAGCAGTGACGCGCCACCGGGTCCACAACCCGCTCTACGGAGCGACGGATCAGGCGAGAACCCCGTTCTACGGAGCGGCGGGCCAAGCGAGAACCCCGCTCTACGGAGCGGCGGGCTAACGGCCTGCCGCTCCGCCCGCCCCCTTGCCCGCGTCCGCCGTGTCGTCCCCCTGCCACCAGTCGAAGCGGAGGCAGAGCTTCCCGCCCAGCCAGTACTCGACCCAGTCCCCGAGGTCGAGCGGCGAGCACGCCGGGGGCTTCGCGGGCTCGGTGGGCTTCACCGGCTCGGTCGGCCGCACGGGCTCGGTCGGCTTCGGCGCCTGCTCCTGGCCCCGGCCCTTCAGCAGGGACCGGTAGACGTCGGCGGACCTGGGGTTGTCCTCGCACTGCCACACGCCGTGCGGGCAGTAGTCGGTGAGCGTGTTGTAGAGGGGTTGGTGCTCATCCATCCAGGCCAGCATGCGGCGCATGTACTCCGCGTTGTCACCGTTGCGGAACAGGCCCCACTCCGGATACGACACGGGCTTCTTGTGCGCCCTCGCGAAATCGACGTGGAACTTCAGCCCGTACGGCTCGGAGACCTGCTCGTCGAAGCTCATGCCGCGCGGCTGGTCGTACGAGTCCATGCCGATGACGTCGACGACGTCGTCACCGGGGTAGCACTCCGGCCACGGGACGGCGTCCCGGCCGCGGCTCGGCGTGAAGTCGAAGCGGAACTTCTGCCCCGGCACCGAACGCATCGCCGTGACGATGCGCCGCCAGTACGCCTTCCACGACTGCGGGTCGGGACCGCAGCGGTGGGTGTACGTCGTGCCGTTCATCTCCCAGCCGAGGACGACCACCGTGTCCGGAACGCCGAGGTCGACCAGGCGCCGCGCGAGCACCCGGTAGTGCTCGTCGAACTCGCCCGCCGCGCCCCTGCGCAGCAGCGACCGCACGACGTAGTCGCCGACGCCGTCCTCGTTGCGCTCCTGCATGGGCACGTTCAGCACGAAGAGCCGGTCGCCCTGGGCGCGGCGCCACTTCGCCCAGCTCTCCAGGAAGTCGGGCGCGCCCTCGATGTTGCTCCACCGGTCCCCCGGCAGATAGGTGTGCCCGACGGTCAGACGCGCCCCGCCGAGCCACTCGCTCAGCTCGTCGATGCGCTCGACGCCTTCGGAGTCGTAGGCGAGGTACGCACCGAAGGCGGGCCACTTCTCCGGAGGATCCGGGGTGGGGGCGGGCGCGGACGGGGAGGGGGACGCGGACGGGGCGACGGACGGAGACGGAGACGGGGAGGGAGACGGAGAAGCGGAGGCCGAGGGCACCGCGGGCGGGGGCGGCGCCGAGGGGGATGCCGACGGCGGCGGCACGTCACGGTCGCGAGCGACCCCCGTCGTGTACCCCGGCCCGGAGGCGAGCAACGCCGACATGACGATCACTGCCGTGACCAAGGCCGCGCGTGTGGCGCGGCGACTGCGTAGGGTCATGACCGTTCCTCGTTTCCGCCTCCGGGCGTTCCGGCTGTCGACGCTCAGTCATATGTATTCCTTTTGCGCCAAACGAGGCCCTAATCCTCCGTACGGCCAGAACGCACCGTTTGGCCGAAGGAGGGGCCCGGGAGGAACGGGGGAGTGAGAACGGCAGGACGGCGGTCTCGCTCTCCTAGGGGTGATGCCATGAGCGAACGGGTGAAGGCGTTCCTGGAACGACCGGTTCCCCTGGCAGAGTTGCCGGTGCACCAGATCCGGTGCGGCACCTCCTGGACGGCCCGTCACCGCCCGCCAGCCGTCGGCACGCCCGTGCCGTGGGCCGGTGACACCTCGTCACTCCGTAGAGCACGTAGAGCACCGCAGAGCACGTAGAACCCGCAGTACGCAGGAGAGCCCGTAGAACGGGGGACACGGAGTACAGCGGAAACATCGGAATCAGCGAGGACCGCGAGAACCGCGAGAACTGCGGGGGCACACGAAACGAAGCGTGGTGTGGAGGACCCGGACCAGGGCCTCCGCACCACGCTTCACGTGCGTCGCGCGCCGCGTGCCGCGGCTCAGATCGTCAGCGACCGGCTCCCGCCCGCCCGCGCCGGTAGAGGACCATGCCCCCGGCCAGCAGGCCCACGCTGACGGCCGCCGCGGCGGCGAGGTCCGCGTCCGCGCCGGTCGCCGCGAGCCGCGGTGCCACCGGGCGGGCCTCGGCGGGCGCCTGCTGCGGGGTGTGCGCGGTGCCCCGCGTGGGCGGCTGCGCGGGCCGAGGCGCCGGGACGTGCTCCTCGGGGCGCGGAGCCGACGGCTTCGACGGCCGCTCCGGAGACTTCGGCGGCTGAGCCCGCGGCGGGAGCGGCGGGCGCGGCGGCTCGGCCACGGGCTCCGGGGCGTTGGCGCACTCGTTGCCGAACGCCGGGTTGAGCGCGGCCGCCGCGTCCACGGTGTTGCCGCACGCGTTCACCGGCACCTCGACGGGCGCCTGCACGCTGTTCCCCGAGAGCACGCCGGGCGAGCCCGAGGCGTCACTCTGTGCCGACGCGCCCGGCCCCGGGGACGAGGAGCCGTGCGGCGTGGTCCCGGACGGGGTGGCCCGCGTGGCGCTCGGGACGGAGCGCTCGGCGCGGTCCGTTTCGCCGTAGCCGGGGGCGGTCTGGTCGGACCGCGCGGCGGCGCCCTGGTCCGGGGCCTTGTTTCCGCAGCGGTTGCCGAACGACGGGTTGAGGGCCGCCGCCGCGTCCACGGTGTTGCCACAGGCGTTCACCGGCACGTCCACCGGCGCCTGCACGCTGTTGCCCGACAGGAGGCCGGGGAATCATGGGCCTGCCCGCTCGCTTCGGCAGCGAGGGCCGATGAGCCGGACAGGGACAGGATGCTCGTCGCCGCGGCGGCGGAGAGCACTCCCTTGCTGAAGGCCTGGCGCAATCTAGTGATCTTCCTCTGTGCGGTGGAGCTGGCCCTGGCACCCAAGGGGTGCCAAGGCCAGCGGAGGCGCAGCCCGAGTGGCTGAGCGGTCGCGTCAGTCGTTGACGCAGGTGTTGCCGAACGCCGGGTTCAGCAGCGCGATGAGGTTGACGCTGTTGCCGCACACGTTGACGGGAACGTGGACGGGAACCTGGATGACATTGCCGGAGAGGACACCCGGGGAGCCGTGGGCGCCGCCCTGCGCGTCGGCGTCGGCGAACGCCGGGGCCGCCATGCCAAGGGCCAGCATCGCGCCGGCAGCGATGGTCACGCTCTTCTTGAGCATCTCTTCATTTCCCTTCTGTCGGGTCACGCCTTAACGGCGGGTATGCACCCGGGCGGTCAAATTTCGCTTCCCGCACCGCGACCTGAGTCCTGTCAACGAGTGACAGAAGCCAAAGGAAACCGAAATATGGAAGATTTGTGGAAGTTCACTCGCTGAGCCGAGTGCGAATGTCCGAAATCCACGAAACCAAACGCGGAACAGAGCACCCACAAGCGGCGCACGGAAACACCTGGCACATGGCGCGGAAAAGCAGATGGGCGGGCCGCAGGGGCGGTCGGCAGCGGGCATGGAAACGCCCGGGCCGTCCGGCGAGGACCGCGGACAGCCCGGGCGGTTCCCGGTGCGCGGCCGGGTCAGCCGTTGTGCGCGCCGTTGCCCGCGAGGACGGAGATGTCGTCCAGGATGTGCGACAGCGGCTCGTCGCCCTTGGCCTGCGTCGAGTTCTCGACGCACTGCTGGTTCTGCGGGGACGAGAGCACGTTGATGTCCTGGACGGTGATCGGCACGAGGCCGACCACGGAGCCGACGTTGAGCTTGGCCGGCAGGCCGATGCACGGCTTGTTCAGCGAACCCTGGACGGCGGAGAGCTGCGGGCTCATGTCGCCCTTGGTGACCGAGTTGCCGAACGCCGACGTGGCGTGGTTGCCGCTGGCCGACGTGGTGCCGTTGTCGTCACCAATGGCCAGCGCGGCGGGCGCGGCGGCGGCAGAGATTCCGACGACGGACGCGGCGACCGCGGCCGCAGCCATTGACTTCTTCAGCATTTCCTGTTCCTTTTCTGGACAGAGACACGGCTTGCTTCAGCCTGATCAACAGACCGATCCGGTGTGCGGTTGCGCACATTCACCCCATCGGCCCCTAGTGAAGCGCCGCACGGACCTTGCGTACGACTATTCAGATAGTCGGAGGCGCGGAAGAAGCACGCCAGGGACGCGCACCCTACGCCCCAGACAAACGACCCGGCAAACACCCAGGCAAACACGCGGGCAAACGCATCGGGTCAACGCATGGCGAAACCCATGGCCAAGCACCCGCGAAATCGTCATACAAACCCATGCGGAAGAACGGCGAGCTGAACGGCGACACGAACGATGACGCGAACGACGACAGAACGGCGACATGAACGACGACAGAACGACGATATGAATGGCGGCATAAACGAGGAAACAAACGAGGGGACGAGGGAACCAGGGACGATTGATCGCATTATCGTCCCGGGCAGACCGATCGGGTGAACCCGAGCAACCACCTGTCGCCCACACAGTTGCTCAGGGTGTCCCGGACGGTGCTGAACGGGGCTGACTTCAAGAAGGGAAATCCCGTGCTCAAGAAGGTAATGACCGCCGCGGCGCTGTCGGCTTCCGTGGTCGGCGCGTCCGCCGCGATGGCGCCCTCCGCCCTGGCCATCGGTGACGACACCGGCACCACCTCGGCCAGCGGAAACGGCGCGACGGAGGCGTTCGGCAACGCCCTCACCGCTGGCGACAAGAGCCCGCAGATGTCGCTGATGGACGACTCGCTGAACAAGCTGTGCGTGGGCCTGCCCGCCAAGGTCAACGTCGGCTCCGTGGTCGGCGTCGTGCCGATCACCGTCCAGGACATCCCGGTCCTGTCGTCCCCGCAGAACCAGCAGTGCGCGACGAACTCCACGCAGGCCAAGGGCGACGAGCCGCTGTCGCACATCCTGAGCGACATCTCCGCCCTCTCGGGCAACGGCGTGGGCAACCACTGACACCACCCCGAGGTCCCAGCGGGCCGCCGCGCTCTCCTCGGCGGCCCGTTGCGCCGTCCGGGACGCCCCGCTGGCGTCCCGCGGCGCGGGGCGCGGCTGCGGGGCGGTGGCCCGGACGTCAGTGGCGCGGCCAGCAGTCCCCGGCCACCAGGCTGTTCCACTCCTGGTCCGGTCGGCCGGGGACCGTCCTCCCCTGGGCGCTCCACCGGGTGAGGAGCGAGGCGTAGATCGGCTCCGCGAGGCCCTCCGGCGGCCTCCGGCTCACCGGAATGACGCCCTGTCGTTTCCATTTCCCGTTGGCGTCGGCCATTTTCCCTCCATAAAAGCGGTGACTCCATAAAAGCGGTGAACGGCTTCGCTGCTTTACGTACCTGATCACTCGCCGGACAAAACCGGCGCGGCCCCTGCGTACAGCTTTTCGTACCGCACTGGCCCACCGGAATCCGGAAACGCGTTCGCGCGGGTCCATTCGTCGCCCTCGGCTGACCGGGGCGTCGGCTGACCGGGGCATCGGCTGACCAGGGCGTCGAGTGACCGGGGCGTCGGGCGCGCCATCGGGCGCGGCTGCCGCGCCACCACCCAGCCGAGCAACACGAGGCTCCGTACCACCGGGGCCCTCTTCGAAGGGAATCCATCACCATGAAGAAGCTTCTGGCCTCCGCGGCCGTCGCTGCCTCCGTCACCGGCCTGGCGGCCGCCGCGGCCCCCCAGGCCATGGCCATCGGCAACGACGGCGGCACCCACACCCAGAGCGGCAACGGCGCCTCGCAGATCTACGGCAACTCCGCCACGTACGGCAACATGAGCCCGCAGATGGCGCTCATCCAGGGCTCGTTCAACAAGCCCTGCATCGGCCTGCCGGTCAAGGGCAACGTGGGCTCCGTGGTCGGCCTCGTGCCGATCAGCGTCCAGGACATCCCGATCCTGTCGTCCCCGCAGAACCAGCAGTGCGTCGAGAACTCGACGCAGGCCAAGGGCGACGAGCCGCTGTCGCACATCCTGGACGACATCTCCGTCCTCGCGGGCAACGGCAAGGGCAACCACTGACGTCTCCGCCGTCATCGGCTCCCGGGGCCAGCCGCCGCCGCGGCTGGCCCCGCGTGCGTCCGGCGCCGGGCGCGCGCACGAGGGGTGCGGGGAGGCCTCTTCCGGTCGAGTGAAGGGCGACCGCCGCGTGTCGGCGCCCAGCGAGTCATCACCGTGGCGCTTTCGTCCCCTGTTTGTATGCGGATTTACCAGATTGTGTGATCTGTCTGCTTGGAGGGACACCACATGCGAGTACTGAGAAAGCCCGGCATGGCCACGGTCCTGGCCGTGGGCACCGTCTGCGTCGTCGGCGTGACCTGTGGCTCCGCCGTGGCGGGCGACGCCGACCGGACCTCGGAGTCCACGGCGGCCCACGCGGCAGCGTCGGCACGCTCGGCCGCTGACAAGGCCCTGGCCAAGGCCGCCGCCGACACGGGCACCGCCGACCGCACCAGTAAGGCGGCCGAAGCGCTCTCGGCCACCACCGCCCGAGGGGACAGCAGCCACGAGGAACCCGCGTCCGGGTACGGCGACACCCCAACCCCCGAGAAACCGGCGACCGGCTACGGAGGCGACACCCCGAAGCCAGCGCCCGGCTACGGAGACGGCGACGACGGGGACGCCGACTACGGAGACGCTGGCCCTGAGGACTCCGGCTCCGGAGACACCGGGTACGGAGACACCGGGTACGGAGACGGGGACCACGGGAGCACCACGGCCTACGGAGACACCGGCTACGGAGACACCAGCTCCGGAGACACCGGCTACGGAGACACCGGCTACGGAGACGAGGACCACGGAAGCTCCGGCTACGGAGAGGACTCCCCCCAGACGCCTCCGCCCCCGGGGTACGGCGACGACACACCGCCGAGCCCGGCTGCGTCCACACCGCCGCCCAACTCCGACACGAAGCCGCCGACGCCGACGCCGTCGCCCTCAACCCCGACGACGCCACCCACCACCCCATCCACCCCATCCACCCCGTCGACACCGACAGCTCCGTCGACACCGAGCCCCTCCACGCCCACGACGACGCCATCCACGCCGTCTACTCCGTCCACACCGACGGCTCCGACGACTCCGTCGAGCCCCTCGACCCCGTCGAGCCCGTCGAGCCCGAGCCCGTCGAAGCCGCCGCACCTGCCGAACACCGGTCCGGGCGACTCCCTGGCCCTGATCGGCGCGAGCGGTCTCCTCATCGGCGCCGGAATCCTCGTACGCCGCTTCAACCGCAAGTTCGGCGCCCGAGCGTGACGGACAGCGCCGCTGCGGCATCCGCTGACGGCGCCCTGCGGCCAACGGCGCCGTAGGCGGCCGAGCGGCCTTCCGACACGGCGTCACGGTTCGCCGTACGCCCGCGGGTCACCGGGCCGAGTCACCCCGACTCGGCCCCAGGTGACGGCAGCTCAGCCCGGAGGGGGCACCCCCGGGAGTCAGCCGCGAGCGAGCGACACCAGCGCCGCGACGAACGTCAGCACGGCGGCCCCGACCATCACGACGCGCAGACTCGGGCCCCGGAGCCCGACGCCACCGACCGTGCGCGGCGCACGCGCATCCGGCTGGCGACAGCACCACTGGCACTCGCTCAGCGCGTCTCCCGCCGCCTCCAGCCAGTAGGCCCCGAGGAGCTCGGCGTGGACGACGGGTTCCCGACCACGTTCTTCGACACTGCCCATACTCGTGCAACGACCCCGCGTGACCCGGGGAACCCCGTCCCCGTGGACCGCAATCCGATCGTCACCGTCCCTCACCCACACGGCGGCACCTCGGTCGTCCACCGATCAACCGGTTCCATTCCGCGAATCGCACACCCGTCCCGCCCGGAGAGCAGAAGGTCAGGCCACCCACAGCCTGGTTTGCACCCCCACACTCCCTTTGCCCACACCTGCCACGGCCCACGGCCCCTCGCTCCACGGCTGGGCAAGCCCAAAGACAGAGCGCCACGGCGCCCCCCTGCGCGGACGACGACGGAAAACGACGGCAGCAGGCGACGACACCGCTAGCCGCCGGGTGCCCCGGGCATCCCCCGGCATCCCCCGGCGCCACCCGCCACCGCCCGCACCACGTCGATCGCGCCGACCGCACCCACCGAGCCCACCGAGCCCACCGAGCCCACCGAGCCCACCGCGCCCCCCCGGCACCCTCAGCACGAAAAAATCCCCCCTGCCCGCGTTTCCGCAGGTCAGAGGGGATTCATCACGTGGAGCCTAGGGGAGTCGAACCCCTGACATCTGCCATGCAAAGACAGCGCTCTACCAACTGAGCTAAGGCCCCGTGGGGGAGCCACCGGTGCGGAAAAATCACGTTCCGGTGAGCGTCGCAGACCAGAGTACCGGGTCACCCCGGGGATCTCGCAAAAGGATTGGGGGTCCCCGTGCGCGACCACTCTCCGTAAGATGCTCGACGTGGTTCGCGCGAGCGAACCACGGTCCAATGGGGAAGCGATGGGGAGACGCAACATGGACGCTGCACAACAGGAATCGACCGCAAGAGCACGAGAGCTCCAGCGGAACTGGTACGGGGAGCCGCTCGGGGCGCTGTTCCGCCGTCTCATCGACGATCTGGGGCTGAACCAGGCCCGGCTCGCCGGGGTGCTCGGGCTGTCCGCGCCGATGCTCTCCCAGCTCATGAGTGGCCAGCGCGCCAAGATCGGCAACCCAGCCGTCGTCCAGCGCGTCCAGTTGCTCCAGGAGCTGGCGGGGCAGGTCGCGGACGGCAGTGTGAGCGCCGCCGAGGCGACGGACCGCATGGACGAGATCAAGAAGTCGCAGGGCGGTTCCGTGCTGACCAACACGGCCCAGTCGACGTCGAGTTCGGGCGCGCCGACCGTGAAGCGGGTGGTGCGTGAGATCCAGTCGCTGATGCGCTCCGTCGCGGCGGCGGGCGACATCATCGATGCCGCGGACTCGCTCGCCCCGACGCACCCGGAGCTGGCAGAGTTCCTCCGGGTGTACGGAGCGGGCCGCACCGCGGACGCCGTCGCCCACTACGAGGCGCACCAGAACTGAGCCGTCCAGCCGGGCCGCTGCCGGGCGGCCCGGAAGGGGAGCGGGGCACGACCATGGGTGAGGTCTTCGCCGGGCGGTACGAACTCGTCGACCCGGTCGGTCGCGGGGGAGTCGGCGCCGTATGGCGTGCCTGGGACCATCGGCGGCGCCGGTATGTGGCCGCCAAGGTCCTGCAACAGCGCGACGCGCACACCCTTCTGCGCTTCGTGCGGGAGCAGGCGCTGCGGATCGACCATCCGCACGTGCTCGCTCCCGCGAGCTGGGCCGCGGACGACGACCAGGTCCTGTTCACCATGGACCTGGTCACCGGCGGCTCCCTCGCGCATGTGATCGGCGACTACGGAGCGCTGCCGCCGCGCTTCTGCTGCACGCTGCTCGACCAGTTGCTCGCCGGTCTCGCGGCCGTGCACGCCGAGAACGTCGTGCACCGCGACATCAAGCCCGCCAACATCCTCCTCGAAGCCACCGGCACCGGCCGACCGCATCTGCGCCTGTCCGACTTCGGCATCGCGATGCGCAAGGGCGAGCCGCGGCTGACCAAGACCGACTACGTCGTGGGCACGCCCGGCTACTTCGCGCCCGAGCAAATGATGGGCGCCGAGCCGGACTTCACCGCCGACCTCTTCGCCGTCGGGCTCGTCGCCCTGCATCTGCTCCAAGGGGCCAAGCCGGACGCCAAGGCGCTCATCGAGCACTTCGCGGAGCACGGCACCCCGGGGGCCCCGGAGGGCGTCCCGGAGCCGCTGTGGCAGGTCATCGCCACGCTGCTCCAGCCCGATCCGCAGGCGCGCTTCCGCACGGCGACCGGGGCGCGCAAGGCCCTCGCGTCCGCCGCCGAGGTGCTCCCGGAGCCCGGGCCCGACGACGAGCTCGTCGAGATCTTCGACCAACTCGGGCCGCTGCCCACTGGGTTCGGCCCCGACGGGCCGCTCACGCGGGCGCCGCAGCCGCCACCGGCCTCGCCGCCAGCGCCCCGGCAGGCCGCCCCACAGCAGCCCGCCACGCCGCCCTCCGGCATGCTGCCCTCCGGGTCGCTGCCGCCCGCCCCGCCCGGCGCCTCCACCGGCACGCCCCTGCCCGGCACTCCGCCGCCCGGGCCGCCGCCGTCCGCCCCGCCGCGCCCGGCCGCGCAGGAGACCGGCAGCTTCCACCTGGCCCCACCGCGGCAACCGCCGCCTCAGCCCACGCAACCGCCAACTCCCCCCACTCCTACGCCCCTTCCGGCGTCCGCCGCGGCCCCGCCGCCCACACCAACACCGCCCCCGCCACCCACACCCACTCCGCCCCCGCCCGCCCCTCCGGCCCAGGCCCCGCCGCAGCCGCCCCTGGTGTCCACACCCCAGCCCGCCTACGCGCACGCTCCTGCTTCTCAATACACCGGCCAGGTCGCGCGGGTTCCCTCCCCCGGCACGCCAATTCCGGCCTTCCCGCACCACGTTCAGGCCAAGGTGGAGCCCCTCCCGCCGGAGCAGGCGGTAGCACCGGAGCGCCCGCGCGCCCGCACCACTGGCTCCCGCACCACCGGCTCCCACGCCGCGCGCTCCCCTCGCACCGGTCCGCCCGCCAAGGTCGCGCTGCCGATGCTGCTGGCGGCGCTGCTCTGCTTCGCCGTGGGTTTCTGGGCCCTGACCCAGATCTGACGTGCGCTCAGCGGGCCAGCCGCACAGGCCCGCACAGGCCCGCACAGGCCCGTCGCCCCTACGCCGACCGCCCCCGCCGAGCCACCAGCGTCCACACCCCCAGTACCGCGACCAGCACCGTCCCCGTGCCGATCCCCGCCGCGGCGACGATCATCATGGCCTCGTCACCGGCATCGTCACCGGCGTCGCTCGCCACCCCACTGGCCTGCTTCGCGGGACCGTCCGCCGCGCTCCCCTCACGCGCCGCGTCCTCGTCCCGCTCGGTGACGGCGAACTCGTTCTCGGGCCGCGCCTCCCCCGCGTACGCCGGACCCCGCCGGGGCTTCCCGGAGACGTCCACGCGCAGGGTCAGGCCGACGGGGTCGTCTCCGAAGAGCGGGGCCACGTCCGGGGAGAGGTGCACGGCGAGGTAGTACCACCCGGCGAACCGCACTTCGGAGGCCCGGGTCAGGCGCGCGTAGCGGTTCTCGTACGCAACGGGTGGCAGGGCGGGCAGGTCGGCCGACCGCTGGCGGCCGTCGTACGAGGCCTGCACGTCGTCCACGGGGCGGCGGGCGGGGTTGAAGAGGGACACCACCAGGCCGCCGGACACGAAGTCGTCGCCTCGGGTGCCCCGGGCGGTCCGGCCGCCGCTCGCGCCGGTGCGGGGCTCGGCCGAGCCGCCGAGTTCGACGGTGGCCGAGAGCCGCTGCCCCCAGTCGACGGGCACCCGGTAGTAGCGGGTCTGCCCGGGCTTCACGCGGTCGTCCCAGACCCCCTTGGCGAGGGCGGGCGCCGAGGCGAAGCTGGTGCCGCCCGCGCGGGGTCTCGCCGCGCCCGTCGGGGGAGCGGGTGACGGGGGGTTCTCCGGGTCCGCCTCCAGAGGGGCGGTGGTCGCGGCGGGCCGCGCCAGACCGGGCTCGGACGCCACGTACAGCTCCAGGTCCCACTCCTCCGGAGTGGACGGCTTCTCCGTAGAGGTCGAACCGGGCGTCCTGGAGGGGGTCGTGCGCTCGACGACCAGGTAGTACGTGCCCGCCCTCGCGCACCGGCTGTCGCCCCCGGCGTCGCGCAGGGCCGAGGCGGTCAGCGGGCGCGGGCTGCGCGAGGACCCGAAGTGCGCCTCTCCGGAGTCGCAGAGGAATCCGTTGGCATCCTGGACGGACACCGTGATGCCGTCCGCGTAGCCGACCCGGCTGCCGAGGCTGGGGAGCGCGGTGACGGAGACGTACGCGTTGTCCGTGCGGTTGAGTTCGAGCCGGTAGTACAGCTCGGTGGTGCCCGTGGGGCCGGGGTGCTTGATGGCGCTTCGGTACGAACCGGGGAGCAGGGTCCGGCTGCCGGTGCCGCTCGGCGTCCCGGGGACGGTCGGCGCGTCCTCGGCGAAGGCGTACGGCTGGGGTTTCTCCGCCGCCCTGGCGGTGCCCGGCGGGGCCGTCGTATACAGGACGGCGGCCAGCGCCGCGACTCCTGCGGCGGCGGCCCAGGGACCCCGCCGAAGCCCGTCCCGCCTGTCCCGCCCGTCCTGCCCGTCCAGCCGGTCCCGTGCCCCACCCGGCATCGAGGCCTCCCTCTCACCCACGAGTGCTCTCCCTCAGCAGAGATTTACTCAAGCAAGGAACGACATCGCGCAAGCGAATCAAGACGGCGGGGAGGCACGGCACGCGTCAGCGCGGCACACAGGCGTCCTCGGGAAAGGCCCCCGCCAAGGCCTGAAGAGGCCGAAGAGGCTGAAGAGACCGAGGAAGCCGAGGAAGCCGAAGAAGCGGGACAAAAGCCTCCTCACACAGCACAGGACCCCGACCGCTCTGGCGACCGGGGTCCTGTGACGAGACTGCTGTCGATACTCACGAACCCGTGGGCACGGAGTCAGTCGCCTCCGTCCACAGATCCTGCTCGGCGCGATCCGCCTGGATCTGGCGGTACACGAGGAGCCCGCCGATGGCGGCCAGTGCGACCAGGAGAAGCTTCTTCACCGCGCGACCTCGTCTTTCCTTGACGTAGGGGACTTCTGGCGCCCGACTATACACACCGACCGATACCGATCGGTGATCTGGATCTGGCCCAACTCCCCGCCCCGGCACCGCAGTAGAAACGGATCGGAGTGCTCCGCCTACGCTCCGTCCATCACGACGTTCGCCGCCCTTGCCCCGCTTCCGGGGTTTCTCAGGGCTCTTGCACCCATCCGAGTGGTGTTCATCTGAACATCGGCGCGACGGGAGCGTCGGTCCCCCACTATCCGCCCCCCATACACATCATGAGGAAAGTACGCAAATCGCCCAACCCGAATGTGAGGGGCCATGCTCGCCATCCAGGCCACGAAGCTGTGGACCACGCTCGTCTCCGCCGTTCTCGCGCTGTTCGCCGCGCTCGGCTTCGGCCCGGCGGCCGCCGCGGCTCCCGTACAGCAGGCCACGACGACGTGCGAGGGCACGACGGACACCAGGGACACGACGGGTACGACGAGCGTGACGGCGCCCGTACTCGCGGCCTGGACGGCGGCGTACGAACGCTCCCTGCCCCCCACGATGAAGCAACGCATCCGCGCCGAGGCGCATGGCGCGACCCCGAGCTGCCGCCATCTGCCCAGCACGGACGCCGAAGCCTCCGCGGACACCGGCGCGCTGACCGGCGCGAGCCTCGCCGCCGAGCCGTAGCCCCCGGCACGGGCGCCCCGTACGCGCCGGGCACCCCGTGCGCCCCGTACGCCTTCGAAGCGGCGTACACCCCGTACTCACACAGAAGACCCCCAGCCGCTACTGGCTGGGGGTCTTCTCGCTGTGGGGCTAACTGGATTTGAACCAGTGACCTCATCCTTATCAGGGATGCGCTCTAACCAACTGAGCTATAGCCCCGCCGCGCTCTGCGGGGTGTGCCCCGCGCGCTGACCTCTGAAGATTAGCGCACGTCGGGGCCAGTCCCAAAATCGATAGTCCCGAGGGTCCTGAGCAGGCCCGACCACGGCCCTGGCGAGGCCCCTGCCCCAACCCTGAGCGGACCCCGAGCTGACCTGAGCGCGGCCCCAAGCGGGCCCTGAGCGGCCCCCGGCCAGCCCCCGCACCCGCACGGTCGACCCCTCACCCGCACCCCCAGGGCACACGAAACGGCCCCGGCGTCCTCCCCGAGGCACCCCGAAGGGGCGCCGGGAACGACACCGGGACCGTCCGTCAAGACGCCCCCGGCAGCCGCGCCGCGGCTACTCGTCCTCGGCCAGCGTCAGCTCGACGCCGCCGACGAAGCCCGCCGACAGGTTGTAGATGAACGCGCCGAGGGTCGCGAGCGCCGTGGCGAGGACCACGTCGATGACCGCGATGATCGTGGTGAAGATCAGCACGCGCGGCAGCGACAGGAACGCCTGGAGGTCGAAGCCGTTGGACTCGTTGGAGCCCGTCGCTTCGGAGATGGTGCCGCCGACCGTGGAGAAGACGCCCATCGCGTCCATGACCATCCACAGGACGGCCGCCGCGACGATCGTGCAGATGCCGAGCGCGATGGAGAGCAGGAAGCTCACCTTCATCACCGACCAGGGGTCGGCCTTGGCGACCCGCAGCCTGGCCTTGCGCGTGCGCGGGGTGGTGCGCGCCCCCGTGCGCGGGCGGCGGACCGCACCGGCCTGGTAGGCCTGCGGCGGGTGGTACGGCTGGCTGCCGCCCTGCTGCGGCGGCCGCTCCCCGGGCAGGGCGCTGGCGGCCCCGCCCTCCTCCGCCTCGGCCGTGCCCCCGGTCTTGGTCGTGGCACTGGCCTTGGTCGTGGCACTCTCGGCGATCTTCGTGCCGCGGCCTCGGGTGTCTGTCACAGTCCCCCCTGGGATCCATGAGACTCGTGGGAGTCCGATCCATCGGTGGCGGGTCCACGGGCACCGTCCGTGCCGGTTCCACTCGCTCCAGCGGCTCCGGCGCCCGTGGCCCCACTCACCATGAATCACTCCTCGCGCTACTCGGCCGGGGACCCCGTGCCCTCGTCCGTACCGACGGCCACGTCGGACGATTCGTCGACGTCGTCACCGTCGACCTCCTCGGCCTCGCGCCCCGCCTCGGCGTTGCGCGCGATGCCGACCACGGCGTCGCGCTTGCCCAGGTTGATCAGTTGGACGCCCATGGTGTCACGGCCCGTCTCCCTGACCTCGTTGACTCGCGTGCGAATCACACCGCCGGACAGGGTGATGGCGAGGATCTCGTCGCTCTCCTCGACCACCAGCGCGCCGACCAGCTCACCGCGGTCCTCGACGATCTTGGCGGCCTTGATGCCGAGACCGCCGCGCCCCTGGACGCGGTACTCGTCGACGGCGGTCCGCTTCGCGTACCCACCGTCGGTGGCGGTGAACACGAACGTACCGGGCCGCACCACATTCATCGAGAGCAGCTGGTCGCCGTCGCGGAAGCTCATGCCCTTGACGCCGGAGGTCGCGCGGCCCATCGGGCGCAGCGCGTCGTCCGTCGCCGTGAAGCGGATCGACTGCGCCTTCTTGCTGATCAGAAGCAGGTCGTCCTCGGCGGAGACCAGTTCGGCGCCGATCAGCTCGTCGTCCGAACCGTCGTCCGTCTCGCGCAGGTTGATGGCGATGACGCCGCCGGAGCGAGGCGAATCGTAATCCTTCAGTGGCGTCTTCTTGACCAGACCGCCCTTGGTCGCGAGGACCAGGTAGGGCGCCGCCTCGTAGTCCCGGATCGCGAGGATCTCGGCGATGGCCTCGTCCGGCTGGAAGGCGAGCAGGTTCGCCACGTGCTGGCCGCGGGCGTCGCGTCCGGCGTCCGGGAGCTCGTAGGCCTTGGCGCGGTAGACGCGGCCCTTGTTGGTGAAGAACAGCAGCCAGTGGTGCGTGGTCGAGACGAAGAAGTGGTCGACGATGTCGTCTTCCTTCAGCTTCGTGCCGCGCACGCCCTTGCCGCCGCGCTTCTGCGAGCGGTAGTCGTCCGTCTTGGTCCGCTTGACGTAGCCGCCGCGGGTGATCGTGACGACGATGTCCTCCTCGGCGATCAGGTCCTCGATGGACATGTCGCCGTCGAACGGCACCAGCTGGGAGCGGCGGTCGTCGCCGTACTTCTCGACGAGCGCGGCCAGTTCCTCGCTGACGATGCCGCGCTGCTTGGCGGGCGAGGCGAGGATCGAGTTGTACTCGTCGATCTTCTGCTGGAGCTCGTCGTGCTCCTGGATGATCTTCTGGCGCTCCAGGGCGGCGAGCCTGCGGAGCTGCATCTCCAGGATCGCGTTGGCCTGGATCTCGTCGATCTGGAGCAGGCCCATCAGGCCCTCGCGGGCGACGTCGACGGTGTCGCTGCGCCGGATGAGCGCGATGACCTCGTCGATGGCGTCCAGGGCCTTCAGCAGGCCGCGCAGGATGTGGGCGCGCTCCTCGGCCTTGCGCAGCCGGAACTTCGTACGCCGGACGATGACCTCGATCTGGTGGCTCACCCAGTGGCGGATGAACGCGTCGAGGGACAGCGTGCGCGGCACGCCGTCGACCAGCGCCAGCATGTTGGCGCCGAAGTTCGTCTGGAGGTCGGTGTGCTTGTAGAGGTTGTTGAGGACGACCTTGGCGACCGCGTCCCGCTTCAGGACGATGACCAGGCGCTGGCCCGTGCGAGAAGACGTTTCGTCACGGACGTCCGCGATGCCGCCGATCTTGCCGTCCTTGACCAGGTCGGCGATCTTCTGCGCGAGGTTGTCCGGGTTGACCTGGTACGGAAGCTCGGTGACCACCAGGCACTGGCGGTTCTGGATCTCCTCGACCTCGACGACCGCGCGCATCGTGATGGAGCCGCGGCCCGTGCGGTACGCCTCCTCGATGCCCTTGCGGCCGACGACGAGCGCGCCGGTCGGGAAGTCCGGGCCCTTGATGCGCTCGATCAGCGCGTCGAGCAGCTCCTCGTGCGAGGCGTCCGGGTGCTCCAGGGCCCACTGCGCGCCCGCGGCGACCTCGCGCAGGTTGTGCGGCGGGATGTTGGTCGCCATGCCGACCGCGATGCCCGCCGAGCCGTTGATCAGCAGGTTCGGGAAGCGGGACGGCAGGACGGTGGGCTCCTGGGAGCGGCCGTCGTAGTTGTCCGTGAAGTCGACGGTCTCCTCGTCGATGTCGCGGACCATCTCCATCGACAGCGGCGCCATCTTGCACTCGGTGTAGCGCATGGCGGCCGCCGGGTCGTTGCCCGGGGAGCCGAAGTTGCCGTTGGAGTCGACCAGCGGCATCCGCATCGACCAGGGCTGGGCGAGGCGGACCAGGGCGTCGTAGATCGAGGAGTCGCCGTGCGGGTGGTAGTTGCCCATGACGTCGCCGACGACGCGGGCGCACTTGTAGAAGCCCTTCTCGGGGCGGTACCCGCCGTCGTACATCGCGTACAGGACGCGGCGGTGCACGGGCTTGAGGCCGTCGCGGACGTCCGGCAGCGCTCGGGACACGATGACGGACATCGCGTAGTCGAGGTACGAGCGCTGCATCTCCGTCTCGAGCCCGACGGGCTCGATGCGCAGGGTCTGGCCGTCGTCCGCGGCAGGGGTGGGGTTGTTCTCGTCGGCCATGGCCGGTCAAGATCCTTTCGTACGTCAGTCAGCAGCCGTCGGGGCGCCTGACCGGCTCAGATGTCGAGGAAGCGGACGTCCTTGGCGTTGCGCTGGATGAACGAGCGGCGCGCCTCGACGTCCTCGCCCATGAGGACGGAGAACAGGTCGTCGGCCTGGGCGGCGTCGTCGAGCGTGACCTGGCCGAGGACCCGGTGCTCGATGTCCATCGTGGTGACGCGCAGCTCCTCGGCGTTCATCTCGCCGAGACCCTTGAAGCGCTGGACGGAGTCGTCCCTGATCCGCTTGCCGTTCTGGCGGCCGAGCTCGATCAGCGCGTCGCGCTCGCGGTCCGAGTAGGCGTACTCGAAGTCGTCCTTGCCCCACTTGATCTTGTAGAGCGGCGGGCGGGACAGGAAGACGTGGCCCGCCTCGACGAGCGGGCGCATGAACCGGAAGAGGAACGTCAGCAGCAGCGTGTTGATGTGCTGGCCGTCGACGTCGGCGTCCGCCATCAGGATGATCTTGTGGTAGCGGAGCTTCTCGATGTCGAAGTCCTCGTGGACCCCGGTGCCGAAGGCCGAGATCAGCGCCTGGATCTCCTGGTTCTGGAGGATCTTGTCGACGCGGGCCTTCTCCACGTTCAGGATCTTGCCGCGGATGGGCAGGATGGCCTGGTACTCCGGGTCGCGGCCGGACTTGGCGGAGCCACCGGCGGAGTCACCCTCGACGATGAAGATCTCGCACTTGGTGGGGTCGTTCGACTGGCAGTCGGAGAGCTTGCCCGGCAGGGACGCGGTCTCCAGGAGGCCCTTGCGGCGGGTGAGGTCGCGCGCCTTGCGGGCGGCCACGCGCGCGGTGGCGGCGGCGATGCCCTTGCGGATGATGTCGGCCGCCTCGTTCGGGTTGCGGTCGAACCAGTCCGTCAGGTGCTCGTGCACGACCTTCTGGACGAAGGTCTTCGCCTCCGTGTTGCCCAGCTTCGTCTTCGTCTGGCCCTCGAACTGCGGCTCGCCGAGCTTGACGGAGATGATCGCGGTCAGACCCTCGCGGATGTCCTCGCCCGTGAGGTTGTCGTCCTTCTCGCGCAGCAGCTTCTTGTCGCGCGCGTAACGGTTCACCAGACCGGTGAGGGCGGCCCTGAAGCCCTCTTCGTGGGTGCCGCCCTCGTGCGTGTGGATCGTGTTGGCGAAGGAGTAGACACCCTCGCTGTACTGCGAGTTCCACTGCATCGCGATCTCTACGGAGAGCAGGCGCTCCTTGTCCTCCGCCTCGACGTCGATGACGGTGGGGTGGACGACCTCGCCCTTGCGGGAGTTGAGGTACTTCACGAAGTCGACGATGCCGCCTTCGTAGTGGTACGTGACGGTGCGGGCCTCGGTGGCCTGGTCGTCGGTGGCCTCGGCGCTGTCGGCGCCCGCCGTGGCCTTGGCCGACTCCCGCTCGTCGGTGAGCCTGATCGTCAGGCCCTTGTTGAGGAAGGCCATCTCCTGGAAGCGCCGCGACAGCGTCTCGAAGGAGTACTCGGTCGTCTCGAAGATGTCGCCGTCGGCCCAGAAGGTGACGGACGTGCCCGTCTCCTCGGTGGCCTCGTGCCGCTCCAGGGGGGCCGTGGGGGCGCCGCCCTTGTAGTCCTGCGTCCAGCGGTAGCCGTCGGTCTTGATCTCCACGGACAGCTTGGTGGAGAGCGCGTTCACCACCGAGACACCCACGCCGTGCAGACCGCCGGAGACGGCGTACCCTCCGCCGCCGAACTTGCCGCCCGCGTGCAGCACGGTGAGCACGACCTCGACGGCGGGCTTCTTCTCGACGGGGTGGATGCCCACCGGGATGCCGCGGCCGTTGTCGACGACGCGCACGCCGCCGTCGGCCAGGATCGTCACGTCGATGGTGTCCGCGTGCCCGGCCATGGCCTCGTCGACGGAGTTGTCGACGACTTCCTGGACCAGGTGGTGCAGACCGCGCTCACCGGTCGAGCCGATGTACATGCCGGGCCGCTTGCGGACCGCGTCCAGCCCCTCAAGGACGGTGATGGCACTCGCGTCGTACGACGCGGCGGCCTCACCGGAGGCGTCGGGGGCCTCGGGAGGTACGGCGCCGGTGTCGCCGGCGGCGGTGGACGGGATGTTCTCGTTGGGGTTGCCGGAATCGGCCACGAAGCGCCCTTTCTGGCACAGCACAAGCCAAGCTCCCGGCGCTGGCCGGAGCGGCTGCGGCGTGTTGCGTTGGTAAGCCTGGTTCAGCTCTTGCTCAGCTTCTCCCGGTGCTCCCCACGACTGGGGCGGGATTGGCTTCCAGTCTACCGGTAGCGCCGACAGTGATGGGGGTTTGCCGGTACCTGAGTCCGCATGTGCCGCCCTGAACCGGCATCAGCCGACTCCCCATATTCGGGACCGGGCTCCAAGAGGCTCACAGCGGCACTCAGCGCTTCGGAAGATCAACCACCTGTTGCTGGCCGGATCCCGTCGCGATCAGGGCGCCGCCCGGTCGTCCGCCCGGTCATCCGTAGGTGTCGCCGGGGCCCGTGCTTCCGGGGGCGCGCAGGGGTCCGAAGCGGCGCGCGGGACCCCCGGGTCCGAGGACCTTGATGAGGCGGACGGTGCCGTGGCCCAGGTCCTCGTTGAGGCGGGCGACGAGCTGGGGGGCGAGCAGCCGCAGGTTGGTCGCCCAGGCCGTGGAGTCGCACAGGACGGTGAGGACGCGCTCGCCCTCGTCGTACCGCTGCGGCACGCAGTGCTTGGCCAGGTCCTCGCCGACGATCTGCGGCCAGCGGCCCATGACGCCGCCGACGGCCGCGGGGGTCTCCCAGCCGCGCTCGGTGATCAGGCGGTTGATGGCGGAGCCGAGGGGCAGCGGGTCGCGGCCGTCGGCGCGGGCGCCCGAGCGCAGTCCACCGCGGCGGGCCTGCTTCTTCTGCCGGGTCGCGTCGCCGCGGGCGCGGGCCTGCTCCTTGGCGGCGCGCAGGGCGACCCGGGCGAGGTCGACGCCGGAGGGCTCGGGGGGCGCGGGGCGTGCGGTGCCCGGCGTCTCCGGAGAGCCGGGGGTGGCCGGGGTCCGGGGCGGGCGCGGGGTGCTCGGTGTCTTCGGAGCGTCGGCGCCGGGCGCGGAGGGGTCGGTCATACGCGGCGCACCTCACCTTCGGAGACGGCGTAGCGGGTGCCGGTGAGGACGCCGGGCACGTCGTCGTCGACGGCGGCCGTCACCAGGACCTGCTCGCCGGGGGCGACCAGCTCCGCGAGGCGCTCGCGGCGGCGGGCGTCCAGCTCGGCGAAGACGTCGTCGAGGACGAGGACCGGCTCGTTGCCCTCCGCCCGCAGCAGGTCGTACGAGGCGAGGCGCAGGGCGAGCGCGTACGACCAGGACTCTCCGTGGGAGGCGTATCCCTTGGCGGGCAGCTGGCCGAGCTTGAGGAGAAGGTCGTCCCTGTGGGGTCCCACGAGGGTGACGCCGCGCTCGATCTCCTGCTTGCGGGCGTCGGCGAGGGCCGCCATCAGCTGTTCGTAGAGGGCTTCGCGCTCCTGGGCCGGGCCCGGTGCGGACGGCTTGTACTCCAGGGCGACGGGGCCGCCGCCGGGGGCCAGCTGCTCGTAGGCCTTGTCGGCGAGCGGCTGGAGGGCGGCGATCAGGTCGAGGCGCTGGGCGAGCAGCTCGGCGCCCGCGCGGGCGAGGTGCTGGTCCCAGACGTCGAGGGTGGTCAGGTCCATGGAGCGGCCGCCGTGGCGGCGGGCCAGGGCGGCCGACTTCAGCAGTGTGTTGCGCTGCTTGAGGACCCGGTCGTAGTCGGAGCGGACGCCCGCCATGCGCGGGGAGCGGGCGGTGATCAGCTCGTCGAGGAAGCGCCGCCGCTCTCCGGGGTCGCCCTTGACCAGCGCCAGGTCCTCGGGCGCGAACAGCACCGTGCGGACGATGCCGAGGATGTCACGGGGTCTGACCTGCGACGATCGGTTGACGCGGGCGCGGTTGGCGCGGCCCGGGTTCAGTTCGAGCTCGATGAGCTGCTGGCGCTCGCCCTGGCGGACGGCGGCCCGGACGACGGCGCGGTCGGCGCCCATGCGCACCAGGGGCGCGTCCGAGGAGACCCGGTGGCTGCCGAGGGTCGCGAGGTAGCCGACGGCTTCGACGAGGTTGGTCTTCCCCTGCCCGTTGGGGCCCACGAACGCGGTGACGCCCGGGTCGAGCGGCACCTCGACCCGGGCGTACGAGCGGAAGTCGGCCAGGGACAGATGCGTGACGTGCATGGTGTGCGCCGACCTCCCCCGGCCTACTTCCCTACGTGCGGTCCCGTCCCCCGCGGCCCGCACAGGCTGTGGACGGGGGCGCGGGGGCTGTGGACGGTGCGCGCGGACCGCCGGGCGCGGTCCACACGCTGTGGATCAGTGCTCGCCCCGCTGCTCAGGAGCGGGGACGCTCAAAAGCGCGGGGCGCGCACCTCCTGCTCAGTGCTCGCTCTTCGACTCGACGGCGTGGCCGCCGAACTGGTTGCGCAGCGCCGCGATCATCTTCATCTGCGGCGAGTCCTCCTGCCGCGAGGCGAAGCGGGCGAACAGCGACGCCGTGATCGCGGGCAGCGGCACCGCGTTGTCGATGGCGGCCTCGACGGTCCACCGGCCCTCGCCGGAGTCCGCCGCGTAGCCGCGCAGCTTGTCCAAGTGCTCGTCGTCGTCCAGGGCGTTGACGGCCAGGTCGAGCAGCCAGGAGCGGATGACCGTGCCCTCCTGCCAGGAGCGGAAGACCTCGCGGACGTTCTCCACGGAGTCCACGGCCTCGAGCAGCTCCCAGCCCTCGGCGTAGGCCTGCATCATCGCGTACTCGATGCCGTTGTGGACCATCTTCGCGAAGTGGCCCGCGCCGACCTTGCCCGCGTGCACCGAGCCGAAGTCGCCCTCCGGCTTGAGCGCGTCGAAGATCGGCTGCACCTTGGCGACGTTCTCCTCGGTGCCGCCGTACATCAGCGCGTAGCCGTTCTTCAGGCCCCAGACGCCGCCGGAGACGCCGCAGTCGACGAAGCCGATGCCCTTGGCGGCGAGCTCCTCGGCGTGCTTCTCGTCGTCGGTCCAGCGGGAGTTCCCGCCGTCCACGACGACGTCGCCGGGCGAGAGCAGCTCGGCCAGTTCGTCGATGGTGGACTGGGTCGCGGGCCCGGCCGGGACCATCACCCACACCACGCGGGGGCCCTTGAGCCTGCTCACCAGCTCTTCGAGGCTGTGGACGTCCGCGAGGTCCGGATTGCGGTCGTATCCGATGACGGTGTGGCCTGCGCGGCGGATGCGCTCGCGCATGTTGCCGCCCATCTTGCCGAGACCGACGAGACCGAGCTCCATCAGTGCGTTCCTTACTAGCGATGTGGCGTGGAGGCACGTCGACGGCCGCTCGGCGCTGAGCGGCGCCGCGTACCCGCGGCACGTTCGTACCCGCGTCCGAGCCTACGCCCGGACGCGGCCACACACCTGTGGGCTCAGCCGCTCAGACGTACGGGCATGATCAGGTACTTGTACGCCTCGTCGGCCTCGGCGTCGAGGGCGGGCTTGCCGCTCAGGAGCGCGGGCTTCGTCGACGTCGTGAACGACAGCTGGGCGACCGGGGAGTCGATCGCGCTCAGGCCGTCGAGCAGGAACGTCGGATTGAAGGCGATCGAGATGTCGTCGCCCTCCAGCTGGGCGTCGACCCTTTCCACAGCCTGTGCGTCGTCGCTGGAACCGGCCTCCAGGATGAGCACGCCCTGCTCGAAGCTGAGCCGCACCGGGGTGTTCCGCTCGGCGACGAGGGCGACGCGCTTGACGGCCTCCACGAAGGGGGCGGTCTCGATCACGGCGACGCTGTTGAACTCCGTCGGGAACAGCGTGCGGTACTTCGGCAGGTCGCCTTCCAGCAGGCGCGTGGTCGTACGGCGGCCCGCGCCCTCGAAGCCGATGAGGCCCTCGCCCGCGCCGGAGCCGGACAGGGCCAGCGTGACCGTGTCGCCGCTCGTGAGGGCCTTGGCGGTGTCCAGGAGCGTCTTGGCGGGCACCAGGGCGACCGCGGAGGCGTCCGGGTTCTCCGGCTTCCACAGGAACTCGCGGACCGCGAAGCGGTAGCGGTCGGTGGAGGCGAGCGTGACCGTGTCGCCCTCGATCTCGATGCGTACGCCGGTGAGGACCGGCAGCGTGTCGTCGCGGCCCGCGGCGATGGCGACCTGGGAGGCCGCCGAGGCGAAGACCTCACCGGGGACCGTGCCCGTGGCCGTGGGCATCTGCGGCAGCGCCGGGTACTCCTCCACCGGCAGGGTGTGGAGGGTGAAGCGCGAGGAGCCGCAGACCACCGTCGCCCGCACACCGTCTGTGGAAATCTCCACCGGACGGTTGGGCAGGGCGCGGCAGATGTCGGCGAGCAGGCGCCCGGAGACGAGGACCGTGCCCTCCTCGTCGACCTCGGCGTCCACGGAGACGCGGGCCGAGACCTCGTAGTCGAAGCTCGACAGGGAGAGGGCGCCCTCCTCGGCCTTCAGCAGCAGGCCCGCGAGGACGGGCGCGGGCGGCCTAGCCGGGAGGCTGCGTGCCGCCCACGCCACCGCCTCCGCGAGTACGTCGCGTTCCACCCGGATCTTCACTTAGCCGCCCTCCTGCTGTTGCTGGCACTGGGGACCAGTCTGACGCACCGCACTGACAGCCGGTGCCTGTCGGGGTCAAGTCGTGCCGAGAGGTCGAGACGGGCCGAGCGGCGAGTTGTGCACAGCCCCCGCTTCAAAGCGAAAACCGGACTCTCTCTAGTCGGGAGTAGTAGTAGGGCTTGTGGAAACCGTGGATAACCGCGAAAGCCCAGGTCACTACCCGTTTTTTGTCCACCGGGCCTGTGGGTGGCAGCCGTGGACAACTCGGGGGATCTGTGGACGGGCGAAAGTTCTGCACACCCGATGCACAGGAGAGGGGTACTTCTCCCCAGCCCTGTCCCCAGCTTTACCCAGCTTCCCCACAGGCCAACCCGGCACCTTTGTGTGATGCCTTTCACTCTCGCCGGTGAGAGGGCGCGTCGCGTTGCCGAACAGTGGACAGGCCTGGGGAGAAGCTGTGCACAACCGCCCCCAGCCTGTGGGTCGCCGGTGGACAACGGTCGGCGCCCCCTGTGGACAGGTTCTTCATCCACAGTCTGTGGACGACGTTCTTCCACGAATCCACAACCATCTGACCAGCTCTGATGACCATTCAGCAGCGTCCCCTGTGGACACGATCTGGACAACTTCCCAGTCCCCAGGGTGTGGACGCGGCAAAGACCCCAGATCTGTGGAGAACCCACCCAGGGCGACCATGAATCGAACAGAAGATGACGAAGAGGTCGCGGGGTTTGGGGAGCGTGGGGCGTTCTGGGGCTGCCCTGCGGATGCTCTAGGGCGGTTCTGGGGCCGTTCTGGGGCCGTTCCGGGGCCGTTCTGGGGCTGCACTGGAGGCTGTGCTGAGGCTGCTCTGGGGTGCTTGTGGGCGACGCGTGGGCCCGAAGCGGCCGGGGCCGTGTGACCGCTGTGGTGGAAACGGAGAGGGCGCCCCGGGAGGCGTACTCCCAGAGCGCCCTGACGCGGCGTAAGTCGGCGAGTCGTCGTAAGTCGGCGTAACGCGGCGGCCGTCAGCCGTTCTTGATGCGGTTGGTGAGCTCGGTGACCTGGTTGTAGATGGAGCGGCGCTCCGCCATCAGGGCACGGATCTTGCGGTCCGCATGCATGACGGTGGTGTGGTCGCGGCCGCCGAACTGGGCGCCGATCTTCGGCAGGGAGAGGTCGGTCAGCTCCCGGCACAGGTACATGGCGATCTGGCGGGCCGTCACCAGGACGCGGCTGCGCGACGATCCGCACAGGTCGTCCACCGTGAGGCCGAAGTAGTCGGCGGTCGCCGCCATGATGGCCGTCGCCGTGATCTCCGGAGCCGCGTCCTCGCCGCCCGGGATGAGGTCCTTGAGGACGATCTCGGTGAGGCCGAGGTCCACGGGCTGCCGGTTGAGCGAAGCGAACGCCGTGACGCGGATCAGCGCGCCCTCCAGCTCGCGGATGTTCCGCGAGATGCGGGAAGCGATGAACTCCAGGACCTCCGGCGGCGCGTTGAGCTGCTCCTGCACCGCCTTCTTGCGGAGGATCGCGATCCGGGTCTCCAGCTCGGGCGGCTGGACGTCCGTGATCAGGCCCCACTCGAAGCGGTTGCGCAGCCGGTCCTCCAGGGTGACCAGCTGCTTGGGCGGCCGGTCGCTGGAGAGCACGATCTGCTTGTTCGCGTTGTGCAGCGTGTTGAAGGTGTGGAAGAACTCCTCCTGCGTCGACTCCTTGTCCGCGAGGAACTGGATGTCGTCGACGAGCAGGATGTCCATCTCGCGGTAGCGCTTGCGGAAGCTGTCGCCCTTGCCGTCGCGGATGGAGTTGATGAACTCGTTGGTGAACTCCTCGGAGCTCACGTACCGCACCCGCGTGCCGGGGTACAGGCTGCGGGCGTAGTGCCCGATCGCGTGCAGCAGATGCGTTTTGCCGAGGCCCGACTCCCCGTAGATGAACAAGGGGTTGTACGCCTTCGCGGGCGCCTCGGCGACGGCGACGGCCGCCGCGTGCGCGAAGCGGTTCGACGCGCCGATGACGAAGGTGTCGAAGAGGTACTTCGGGTTCAGCCGGGCCGTGGGCTCGCCGGGGCCGGTCGCGGGCGCGGGCTGCGCGGCCAGCGGGCCGGGGGCGCCGCTGGAGGACGGCAGGGGGCTGCCGCCGCGGCCGACGGGGCCGCCCGGGCCCCCGGGCCCGCCAGGGCCGCCGTGCGGTCCCCCACCGGAGCCCGCACCGCCGGGCGGGTCGGGCAGCTCGTGGCGGCCCCGCCGATCGTGGCGCTCGTGGCGCTCGTGCCGGTCCTGCGCCTGCCGCTCGGAGAGCTGCTGCTCGTACGGCGTGCGCTCCTGCGGCGGCTGCGGGCGGTAGTCGTGCTGCGGCGGCTGGCCGGGGCTCGCGTACGGGTCGCGCTCGGGGAAGCCGAGCCGCTGCTGCTGCCAGCCGTAGTCGTCCTGCGGCTGCTGCGGCCACGCACCCGGACGCTGGTAGTCCGGGTAGGCCGGGCGAGCCGTCGGGAGCTGGTCGGGGCGCGGGGCCCCGGGGTGCTCGTCTCCGGAGCGACGGCCGTACCCGTCATACGTGTCATGCCCCTGACCGGCGGGGGGTGGCAGCTCCTGCTCCTCGTAGCGGGGGGCCGACTCTTCGTAGCGGGACGGCCCCTCCTCGTAGCGAGTGGGCCCCTCCTCGTACCGCGGCTGCTGTTGCTGGACCGGCGGCGCGGGCGGGGTCTGCGGCTCGCCCACGGAGTCGTCGACGGTGATCGCGATGCGGATCGGGCGGCCGCACTCGCGGCTCAGGGTCTCGCTGACCACCGGGGCCAGGCGGCCCTCCAGGACGCCCTTGGCGAACTCGTTCGGCACGGCGAGCAGCGCGGTGTCGGCGACGAGCGCGAGCGGCTGACAGCGCCGGATCCAGTGCTCGTCCTTCGCCTCGACGCCCTGCCCCCGCCCTTCGCCCAGAAGCTGCTCCAGAACCCTTGGCCACACTGCGGCAAGATCGGCAGGTACGTCAGCCACAGGGCACGCTCTCTCACAGGTCCCACGAAGGTGTGGTTCTTGGGACGGGTCGGGACGGAAATCGGGATGGGCAGGGGGAAGGGAACGAATCGGAGTTCAGCCACGGTAGTCAGGGCGACGGGTGCGGTTCAAGTTGTTGTCCACAGCCTGTGCACAGTGTCTCCCCCGGCCGCTGGTTTGACCGGATGGCGTAGCCCCGCGTACCGTAACCAGGTCGAGTTGTCGATGGCTGCTGCCGCCTGCCTCCGATGGGCAAAGATCACGATCAGTGATTGTGAAGCGGTGCACTCGGTGCGTATACGCGAGCTTCAGAGAGCTTCTCGTGGGCGCACGGTGACAGCCAGGCGATACCCCGCCACCACACGAGTCATTTCTGGAGCCCCCGAGTGAGCAAGCGCACCTTCCAGCCGAACAACCGTCGTCGCGCGAAGACCCACGGCTTCCGGCTGCGGATGCGCACCCGTGCCGGCCGCGCCGTCCTGGCGTCCCGCCGCAGCAAGGGTCGCGCCCGTCTGTCCGCCTAAGCGCCTTAGGTCATGACGTCGTGCTGCCTACCGAGCATCGGCTGAGGCGGCGCGAGGACTTCGCGACCGCGGTTCGCCGAGGACGCCGGGCCGGACGCCCGCTTCTCGTCGTCCACCTACGCAGCGGTGCAACGGACCCGCACGTGCCGGGGGAGAGTGTTCCCCCGACACGTGCGGGTTTCGTCGTGAGCAAGGCCGTGGGTGGAGCCGTCGTACGCAACAAGGTCAAGCGCAGACTCCGCCACCTCATGCGCGACCGACTGGCCCTGGTGCCCCCCGGTAGCCTGGTAGTCGTACGTGCCTTGCCCGACGCGGGCGATGCCACCTACGCACATCTGGCCCAAGACCTGGACGCCGCCCTGCGGCGCCTCCTTGGAGGGGGCGCACGATGAAGTACCCGCTGCTGGCGCTGATCAAGCTGTACCAGTGGACGATCAGTCCACTCCTCGGCCCGGTGTGCAAGTACTACCCGTCGTGCTCCCACTACGGCTACCTGGCCATCGACCGCCACGGCGCGATCAAGGGAACGGCACTGACAGCCTGGCGCATCCTGCGCTGCAACCCCTGGTCGCTCGGTGGAGTCGACCACGTTCCGCAGCGCAAGCGCCCGCGCTGGCACGAGATGCTGCGCGCCGCCTGGCGCGAACGCAAGGGCGGGCCCTCCGCCGCTGGCGTGCCGTCCGGGGACGTTCCCCCGGCTCCCCTGAGCCCGGCCGCCGAGACCCCGTCCCATGCTCAAGGAGCCTGATTAGTGGACACGATTGCCAGTCTCTTCAGCTTCATCACGACACCCGTCTCCTGGGTCATCGTCCAGTTCCACAAGCTGTACGGTGCGCTCTTCGGCCCGGACACGGGCTGGGCCTGGGGCCTGTCGATCGTGTCCCTGGTGATCCTGATCCGAATCTGCCTGATCCCGCTCTTCGTGAAGCAGATCAAGGCGACCCGGGCCATGCAGACGCTGCAGCCCGAGATGAAGAAGATCCAGGAACGCTACAAGAGCGACAAGCAGCGTCAGTCCGAAGAGATGATGAAGCTGTACAAGGAGTCGGGCACCAACCCGCTCTCCTCGTGCCTTCCCATCCTGGCGCAGTCGCCGTTCTTCTTCGCGCTGTACCACGTGCTCAACGGCATCGCGTCCAACAAGAAGGTCGGCGTCATCGACCAGCAGCTGCTGGACAGCGCCCGTGACGCCCACATCTTCGGTGCCCCGCTCGCGGTGAAGTTCACCGACAGCGCCGACAAGGTCGCCTCGCTCGGCGCCACGCTGACGGATGTGCGCGTGGTGACCGCGCTCATGATCATCCTGATGTCGGCCTCGCAGTTCTTCACGCAGCGCCAGCTCATGACGAAGAACGTCGACACGACGGTGAAGACGCCGTTCATGCAGCAGCAGAAGATGCTGATGTACGTCTTCCCCATCATGTTCGCCGTCTTCGGCATCAACTTCCCGGTCGGTGTCCTCGTCTACTGGCTGACCACCAACGTGTGGACCATGGGCCAGCAGATGTATGTGATCCGCCAGAACCCGACCCCCGGCTCCAAGGCCCAGGCCGCGTACCTGGAGCGCCTCCAGAAGCACATCACGGAGCACAAGAAGACCCGCAGCCGTGGCCAGACCCGCGCCGTCAAGGCCATCGTCGCCAAGGGCCGCGACCGCAACGAGTACGAGCGCAAGTTCATCAACGGCCTGAACAAGGCGGGCCTCGCCGCCCAGGCGGACGGCACCGTGGTGGTCAGCGACACCGTCGCCACCGTCACCGAGGACGGCACGCCGACGGCCGGTGCCCCCAAGCGGCAGCAGCCCAAGCGCCAGAGCAAGGCCAAGCGCCAGTCCGCGAGCACCACGGGCGGTGCCGCGAAGACCGACGGTGGTGCCAAGCCGTCCCTGACCAAGTCCGACGGGCCCGCGGACAAGCCGGAGGACGCCGCGCCCAAGGCCAAGTCGGGCGGCGCCACGGGCGGTCAGCAGCCCGGCCAGGGCACCCGCAGCAAAGCCAAGTCCGGACAGCGCAAGGGTCAGCAGCGGCCCAAGCACCCGTCCAAGAAGTAAGGAGTCCATCCCGTGACGGAAGGCACCACCACCTCCGCCGCACCTGAGGCCGGAGACGCCCTCACCCGCCTTGAGCAGGAGGGTGAGATCGCGGCGGACTACCTTGAGGGTCTGCTGGACATCGCCGACCTCGACGGCGACATCGACATGGACGTCGAGGCCGACCGTGCCGCGGTCTCGATCATCAGCGACACTGGCAGCCGCGACCTCCAGAAGCTGGTGGGCCGCGACGGCGAGGTCCTGGAGGCGCTCCAGGAGCTGACCCGGCTCGCCGTGCACCGCGAGACGGGCGACCGCAGCCGCCTGATGCTGGACATCGGCGGCTACCGCGCCAAGAAGCGCGAGGAGCTGTCCGAGCTGGGCGCCAAGGCCGCCGCCGATGTGAAGAGCTCCGGCGAGCCGGTCAAGCTCAAGCCGATGACGCCCTTCGAGCGCAAGGTCGTGCACGACGCGGTCAAGGCCGCGGGACTGCGCAGCGAGTCGGAGGGCGAGGAGCCGCAGCGCTTCGTCGTCGTGCTCCCTGCCTGAGCCCACCCCCTTTCCGGCCCCGTCTGTTCGCAGACGGGGCCGGTCTTTGTCAGCCTGATAGTCACTGACCCAGTGCGGTACGGAAGGACGGTCCCCGTGACGGAGGAAGCGGAGCTCCCCGGCGCCGGAACAGGCACGGACGGTTTTCGGCGAGCGGTTTCCGGACGCGGTCCGGTACGCGGAGCTGCTCGCCGAGGCCGGAGTGCGGCGGGGCCTGATCGGTCCCCGTGAGGTTCCCCGGCTGTGGGAGCGGCACCTGCTGAACTGTGCCGTGCTGTCCGAGGTGGTGCCCGAGGGCGTCACCGTGTGTGACGTCGGCTCTGGCGCAGGCCTGCCCGGCATCCCCCTCGCTCTCGTCCGTGACGACCTGAAGATCACGCTCCTTGAGCCGCTGCTGCGGCGCACCAACTTCCTGACCGAGGTCGTGGAACTGCTCGGCCTCGACCATGTGACGGTCGTGCGCGGCCGCGCCGAGGAGGTCCTGGGCAAGCTGCCGCCCGTGCACGTGGTGACCGCCCGGGCCGTCGCGCCGCTCGACCGCCTCGCGGGCTGGGGCGTCCCGCTGCTGCGTCCCTATGGCCAGATGCTGGCGCTCAAGGGCGACACCGCCGAGGAAGAGGTCAAGGCGGCCGGTGCCGCCCTCAGCAAGCTCGGTGCGGAGGCCGTCTCCGTGGTCCAGGTCGGTGAGGGCGTGGTCGATCCGCTGTCCACTGTCGTGCGGGTCGAGGTGGGCGAGAGCCCGGGCGGTGTGCGCTTCGCGGCCAAGCGGGCCAAGGCCGCCCGTACGGGCCGGGCCCGCCGCCGACGCTGATACGAACTGCTCCGAGTCACTGATCCGTCCTGACGACGAGCCGTACTCCTCAGAAGCTGCCAAACGTACGCAGACCGGGGTGTCGCACCAGCGGCACCCCGGTTGCCGTGCATCGTGTTTCACGTGAAACGTCGCTCACTGCTGCATGGCATCATCAGTCGCGGCCGCGCTGCGGGACCTCGCGAGCGTCGGCCACTCGGTTCCCTCGATAAGGGAACGGAGTTGTCCACAGAACGGCATTCGTCCACAGAAGACCGGGCCTCGCTGGTTCACGACCCCGAAAGCATGGGAGGCTCTGTTCATTGCGAGCCTGAAGTCGAGGAGAGTGAATCCTTGCGGTCCGACGCCAACATCGCGGGACCGATGACCGATCCGGTCCCCGGTCCCCGTACCGAGTCGGCGGGGGAGGATGTTTCACGTGAAACACCGAGCCCGATGGACGACACCCCCATCGGTCGTGCTGCCCAACTAGCGGTGGAAGCTCTTGGCCGCGCAGGTGAGGGCCTGCCACGTCCCGAGCAGACCCGAGTCATGGTGGTCGCCAACCAGAAGGGCGGAGTGGGCAAGACGACGACCACCGTCAACCTTGCCGCCTCGCTGGCCCTGCACGGCGCCCGCGTCCTGGTGATCGACCTCGATCCACAGGGCAATGCCTCCACGGCCCTTGGTATTGACCACCACGCTGAAGTCCCCTCCATCTACGACGTGTTGGTGGAGAGCAAGCCTCTCGCCGAGGTCGTCCAGCCCGTCCCCGACGTCGAGGGTCTCTTCTGCGCCCCGGCCACGATCGATCTCGCCGGTGCGGAGATCGAGCTGGTCTCGCTGGTCGCGCGGGAGAGCCGACTCCAGCGCGCGATTCAGGCGTACGAGCAGCCCTTGGACTACATCCTCATCGACTGCCCGCCATCCCTTGGCCTGTTGACAGTCAACGCGCTGGTCGCGGGCGCGGAAGTGATGATCCCCATCCAGTGCGAGTACTACGCGCTGGAGGGCCTCGGCCAGCTCCTGCGCAACGTCGACCTGGTGCGTGGCCACCTCAACCCCCGCCTGCGGGTATCGACGATCCTGCTCACCATGTACGACGGCCGGACCCGGCTCGCCTCCCAGGTGGCGGAAGAGGTGCGCAACCACTTCGGCGACGAGGTGCTGCGCACCAGCATCCCGCGCTCGGTGCGGATCTCGGAGGCGCCGAGCTATGGGCAGACGGTGCTCACCTACGATCCAGGATCGAGCGGTGCCCTGTCGTACTTCGAAGCGGCACGCGAGATCGCGCTGCGGGGTGTGGGTGTGCGTTACGACGTCCAGCACGCCCACGCGAGCGTTCAGAACGACCAGCAGAACTTGACGGAGGGGATTCAGTGAGCGAGCGACGGAGAGGGCTGGGCCGTGGCCTCGGCGCTCTGATCCCTGCGGCTCCCACGGAGAAGACGGCGGCCCCGGCCGCGGGAGCTTCCACCTCACCCACCGCGGTGCCGGTGCTCACCGCCGAGCGAGGCGTGGCCGCCGCGAAGGTGACTTCCCTGCCGCAGAACCCCGTTTCACGGGAAACATCGGAGCCGACGTCGGCCGCCCCGGCCGAAGAGCAGCTGGTGAGCCCCGCCGGGGCGCACTTCGCCGAGGTGCCCCTCGATTCCATCACCCCCAACCCCCGCCAGCCGCGTGAGGTGTTCGACGAGGACGCGCTCGCGGAGCTGGTGACCTCCATCAAGGAGGTCGGGCTGCTCCAGCCGGTCGTCGTACGACAGGTCGGGCCCGCGCGCTATGAGCTCATCATGGGCGAGCGCCGCTGGCGTGCCTGCCGTCAGGCGGGCCTGGAGCGCATCCCGGCGATCGTGCGGGCCACGGAGGACGACAAGCTCCTCCTGGACGCCCTCCTGGAGAACCTGCACCGCGCTCAGCTCAACCCGCTGGAAGAGGCCGCGGCCTACGACCAGCTGCTCAAGGACTTCAAGTGCACGCATGACCAGTTGGCGGACCGTATCGGCCGTTCGCGGCCGCAGGTCTCCAACACGCTGCGCCTCCTGAAGCTGTCGGCGAAGGTGCAGAGCCGGGTCGCCGCCGGGGTCCTGTCCGCCGGGCACGCGCGGGCGCTGCTGTCGGTGGAGGACCCGGAGGAGCAGGATCGCCTCGCGTACCGGATCGTGGCCGAGGGGCTCTCGGTGCGGTCCGTGGAGGAGATCGTCACCCTCATGGGGTCGCGCCCGCAGGCCAAGCCGAAGGCCAAGGGGCCGCGCGCGGGAGCGCGGGTGGCGCCGGAGCTGTCCCAGCTCGCTACGCGGCTCTCGGACCGCTTCGAGACGCGGGTACGGGTCGACCTGGGCCAGAAGAAGGGCAAGATCGTCATCGACTTCGCCTCGCCGGTGGACCTGGAGCGCATCCTCGCCACCCTGGCACCGGAGGAGGCCCCGGTCTTCAAGAAGAAGCTGGCGGAGGCGTCGGCCGACGACGGCTCGGAGGACCAGGAGGACTGACCCCCAGGGGCATTCCACGAGAGCAGGCCGTGTCCGGTGTATGCCGGAACACGGCCTGCTCTTTCCTTTCTTACGGTATCGGGGCAATCACATCGCGGGCTACGATGCGATCGGGTATGGCGCATCCACCTGAAGGGCACCTCTTGGGGGAGGCGAGGGCCATGCGAACGGTGAGCCGCACCGGACTGATGACCGCGGGGCTTGGCCTGGGCGCGGTCGGTGGGTTCGTCGGCAGCCTGCTCAGGGACCGGAGCGCACTGACGGCCGCCCGTGGCGCCGCGGGCGAAGGAAGTGAGGAACCGCCTTCATGGGGCGACGGCTCGTACCGCTCACGCTGGACAACCTTCCGGACCTTCCCAAGCGTTGCCGCGCGTGTGTCTTCTGGGAGCTGGACCCAGTCAGCGGCGAAGCCGCGCTGAAGGCTGGAACTCCGGACCTGGAGAAGGAAGCGTGGATCTCCGCCGTCCTGCTGGAATGGGGGTCCTGCGGCCGGGTCGTCTACGTCGATGACGTGCCGGTGGGCTTTGTGCTCTACGCGCCCCCGGCCTATGTCCCGCGGTCCACGGCCTTCCCCACGAGTCCCGTCTCGCCGGACGCCGTGCAGCTGATGACCGCCTGGATCATGCCGGGCTATCAGGGCCAGGGCCTGGGCCGGGTCATCGTGCAGACGGTCGCCAAGGACCTGCTCCGCCGGGGCTTCAAGGCCATCGAGGCATTCGGTGACGCGCGCTGGGAGAAGCCCGCCTGTGTGCTGCCCGCGGACCATTTGCTCGCGGTGGGCTTCAAGACGGTGCGGCCGCATCCGGCGTACCCGCGGCTCCGGCTTGAGCTGCGGACGACGCTGTCGTGGAAGGAGGACGTGGAGATGGCCCTCGATCGGCTCCTGGGCGCGGTACAGAAGGAACCGGCGCTTCGGCCGCTCTAGCGCTCCCATGCACACACGGATGGGCCAGCCCCACAGGGCTGGCCCATCCGTGTTTCACGTGAAACATCGCGCGCCGCGTCCGCGGCGGCGGTGGGTCACTCCGCGATGAAGTCCGCCAGGTCCTTCTCGATCGCGGCCTTCGGCTTGGCGCCGACGATCGTCTTGGCGACCTCGCCGTTCTGGTAGACGTTCAGGGTCGGGATCGACATGACGCCGTACTTCGCGGCCGTACCCGGGTTCTCGTCGATGTTGAGCTTGACGACCTCGATCTTGTCGCCGTGCTCGGCCGCGATCGCCTCCAGCGACGGGGCGATCTGGCGGCACGGGCCGCACCAGGCGGCCCAGAAGTCCACCAGGACGGGCTTGCTGCTCTTCAGGACGTCTTCCTCGAAGGAGGCGTCGGTCACGTTCTTCAGGTTGGCCACAACGGGCTCCTCACTTGATGGTGCGGGTGGGGCGAAGGGGTCAGACTGCGGTGGCGGCAGCGGTCTCGCTGTCCGCCAGGGCGGCGAGGAAGCGCTCGGCGTCGAGAGCGGCGGAGCAGCCCGTGCCCGCGGCCGTGATCGCCTGGCGGTAGGTGTGGTCGACGACGTCGCCGGCGGCGAAGACACCGGTCAGGTTCGTCCGGGTCGACGGCGCCTCGACCTTCAGGTAGCCCTCGCCGTCCAGCTCCAGCTGGCCCTTGAAGAGCTCCGTGCGCGGGTCATGGCCGATCGCGATGAACAGGCCGGTCACCGGCAGCTCCGAGGTCTCCCCCGTCTTGACGTTGCGCAGGGTGAGGCCAGCGAGCTTCTGGTCCCCGTTGATCTGGGCGACCTCGCTGTCCCAAATGAACTTGATCTTCGGGTCGGCGAAGGCGCGCTCCTGCATCGCCTTGGAGGCGCGGAGGCTGTCACGGCGGTGGACGATCGTCACGGACTTGGCGAAGCGGGAGAGGAAGGTGGCCTCCTCCATCGCCGTGTCACCGCCGCCGATCACGGCGATGTCCTGATCCTTGAAGAAGAACCCGTCGCAGGTCGCGCACCAGGAGACGCCACGGCCGGAGAGGGCGTCCTCGTTCGGGAGGCCCAGCTTGCGGTGCTGGGAGCCCGTGGTGACGATGACGGCCTTCGCGCGGTGCACGGTGCCCGCGGTGTCCGTCACGGTCTTGATCTCTCCGGTGAGGTCGACGGCCACGACGTCGTCCGGGACCAGCTCGGCGCCGAAGCGCTCGGCCTGGGCGCGCATGTTGTCCATGAGGTCGGGGCCCATGATGCCGTCGCGGAAGCCCGGGAAGTTCTCCACCTCAGTGGTGTTCATCAGCGCGCCACCGGCGGTGACGGCGCCCTCGAACACCAGGGGCTTCAGGGACGCGCGCGCGGTGTAGAGCGCCGCCGTGTACCCGGCGGGCCCGGAGCCGATGATGATCACGTTACGGACGTCGGTCACGGCTTGATTCCTCGTCTCTGGACTGCTGGCTACTGCTGGCGGGGGCCTGTCTCAGGGTTCTCACCCCACCCAACGGATCCTACGGGGCGCGCATTCCCAACGTGTCCGAGCACACGGAAGCAGCGGTACGCGTACGCCTACGGGCTGGGTGCGGGGAAGGCCGCCGGTCACAGGGCGGTCGGTTAGCCCCGAGGGTAGGACTGGGTCAGCAGGACCTTGGCCACGGTGCCGGGTGCCGAGGACGCCTTCACGCAGGCGGCGTCGACGATATAGGCGGAGACCTTCGAGCCGTCGGTCTCGTGGGTGGCGACGACGAGATAGGCGTCCTTGCCTTCGTAGGTGCCCTGGTCGACGGCGAGGGGTGCACGGCCGTCGAGGTCGAGGCCCTGCTCGATGCAGACGGGCAGCGTCGGATACCCCTCGCCCCCGCTGTCCGGACCCTTCTCGGACGGGCCCCGTCGCGGGGACCCCGGGTCGGTCTGGGTGCCGAAGCTGGTGGTGGGCTTGCCCGCGCCCTGCTTCGACGGGCCTTGGTCGAGCAGCTTGGCGACCTGGCCCTTGAGCTTGCCCTCGGTGAAGGTGTGGGGGCCGTCCGTCCGGCTGGAGGCCGTCTCCTTCGAGCCCTTGGAGTCGCTCTCCCACGGCTGGAGCACAAGGAGGGAGCCGAGACCCAGCGCCGCCACGGTGAACACGGTGCCGAGGACGGCCGTGCGGCGCCTCGCCCGTTCGCGGCGCCCCCGGCCAGGGCCGGTGGCTCCGCGTGCGTGCCCGGCGGGACGGTCGGCGGTGGCTCGGGAGGAGGGCCCACTGGCCGCGGCACCGCTGGAGGTGTCGGACGGGGAAGCGCCCGCCGTGGTGGCCCCGATGGTCGTGGACTCGTCGGTGTCGGACCCGCTCGGCACGGACTCTGAGGCCGTCACGCTGGCGGTTGCGGATCCCGCGCTAGGCGCGGAGCCCGCAGCGGCCGGTTCGCTCGGCGCTGCGGTCGATGTTTCACGTGAAACATCGGCGTCGGGCGCCGTGGCATCCAGCAGTGCCTCGGCCGCCAGGGCCGCGTCGATGCGCTCCGCGACGTCGGCGGGCATGCGTGGCGCACCCGGCAGCGTGCCGAGCAGGCCGCGGATCTCCTCCAGGGAGTCGTAGACGTCGGTACAGAGCGCGCAGTCGTCCAGGTGCTCGCGTACGTCGCGGGTGCGGGACGGGGAGAGCAGCCCTTCGGTGAGGTCGGAGAGTTCGTCGACGTCCGGGTGCCCAGCTGAGTCAGTCGTCGTGGTCACGCTCGCCCACCTCCGCCCTTCATTGCCGCTGAGTCGCCGGGTCCCGCGTCCTGAGATCCCGTATCCGGGGGATCCGCTGCCGGTGGGACGGTTGTCCCCTGCGTCCGGTTCCGTCCCCGGCCGGACTTTCTGCTGCCACGCTGGTCGTCGGGCGGGGTGCCCTGGTCGGCCTGGCGCGGCGGTGATGCCGGGGGCTGATCAGGCAGGGGCGCCTCAGACTGGCCCGCTGAGAGTGCCGGGGAGCCCTGCGGTGGTGACGGGGTCCGCAGATGCGCGAGGAGGGGCAGGAGCCTGGCTCGGCCCCGGGCGCAGCGGCTCTTCACCGTGCCGGTGGGAATGTCGAGCACCCGGGCGGCCTCGGCCACGGGATAGCCCTGCATGTCCACCAGGACGAGCACGGCACGCTGGTCGGGCGGAAGGGTGTGGAGGGCTTGGAGGAGTTCGCGGTGCAGATCGCCGCGCTCGACGGGGGCCGCCGCCGACTCGTGCGGTTCGAGGAGCTGTTCCAGGCGCTCGGTGTCCTCGACGGGCGAAGTCTTGCGGGAGGCCGTCTTGCGCGCCCGGTCCAGGCAGGCGTTCACGGTGATGCGGTGCAGCCAGGTCGTCACGGCGGACTGGCCGCGGAAGGTGTGCGCGGCGCGGTAGGCGGAGACCAGTGCGTCCTGGACGGCGTCGGCGGCCTCCTCGCGGTCTCCGAGGGTGCGCAGGGCGACCGCCCAGAGCCGGTCGCGATGGCGGCGGACGAGTTCGCCGAAGGCGTCCTTGTCGCCGCCGACATGGCGGGCGAGGAGGTCCTGGTCGCTCAGGTCACCGAGCTCGACAGCGTCCACCCTGGATCCCCTCCCCTCAACCGTGTCGTCGCGTGCCGGTCAGCCCGAGAACTTCACGTCCGTGATGGCCTGCTTCCACCCGGCCCGGTAGTACCCGTCCTGTCCGGAGTTCGGTACGTGGGTCACCCACAGCAGGACGTACCGCGTCTTCGCGGGCTTCTTCGCCTTGATCTTCAGGGAGGTGCCCGAGGTCGAGCCCTCGGCGAACTTCTCCGTGGAGGAGACCGAGCCCGCCGACGCCATGGAGTCCGCCGCGCGCAGCTCGACCGTGGTATTCGGGCCCGAGTAGTGCAGCTTTATCGACGCCGCCGAGACGTCCTTGGCCGAGCCGAGGTCGTACATGATGCCGACGCCGGGCTTGTACGGAGCGAGTCGCGGACCCTCGTTGTAGGTCTTCGTCCGCCACAGCGAGGACGGGTCCTTGTCGAAGGTGTTGTCCACGCTCTCCGGGTCCTGGGCGCTGCCCTCGGCGACGAACTCCTGAGCGCCCTGGATGGCGATCGGCCTCAGGGGCTTGGGCCGGTTCTTCTCGTCGCCGTCCGTGGTCTTCGTCGTGCTCGAGTCACCGGAGTTGCCCCGGTCCATGAGGGCGTCCGCGAGCTGCCAGCTTCCCAGGCCCAGCGCGGCGATCAGCAGCGCCGAGACCGCCCACTTCAGGGCCCGGCCGGTGCGGCTCTGGAGCGGGGGCGGCGGGGCGGGCACGGGCTGCGTGACGCCCGGGGGCTGCGCTGTGCGGCCGTACGAACCCTGCTGGTAGGTCGTGCGCTGGTACTCCGGCGGCGCCGTGAAGGCGGGCTCCGGGGGGCGGATGCGCGGCATCTCGGCGATGGCCTTGGCCAGGTCGTCCGGTGTCGTGCAGGCGGGCTCCTGGCGGGAAGCCGTGGCGCCGTCGTTGGCGAGCGCGCGCATGGCGAGCTCGGACAGTCCGCGGTGCACTCCGGCGCGGACCTGGTCCGGCGGGATCAGGCCGACGTCCTTGGGCAGCCCGGACAGGCCGTGGGCGTCGTTCTCGTACGGCCAGCGCTGGGTCAGCGACGCGTACAGCAGGGCGCCGATGGCTTCGGTGTCGGTGCGCTGCGGGGTCTCGGAGCTGATCCCGCGCAGCGCGGCGTTCACGGCGAGGCCGCGGATGCGGTACTGGCCCGACGAGGTGCGCAGGACGGCGCTGGGGTTGAGGCGCAGGTGAGCGAGGCCCTCGCGGTGGGCGGCGGCCATGGCCTGGGTGACCTGGCTGACGAGCTGATAGGCGTCGTGCGCCTCCAGCGGGCCGGAGGCGAGCAGCGTGGTGAGCTCCGTGGCGTCGGGGAGCCACTCGTGGACGACGTAGACGAGGTCGTTCTCCTCGACCGCGTCCAGGACCTGGACGAAGCGGGGGTCACCGAGCAGGGCCGCGGAACGGGCGGCGGCCAGCACGGAACGGCCACGGGCGTGGTCGGAGGGCAGCACGTGCACGCCCACGGCGCGGCGGAGCTTCTCGTCGACCGCGCGCCAGCTACTGAATCCGTCCAGACGGGTGACGCACTCTTCGAGGCGATAGCGTCTGGCGAGTTTGTGGCCGCTGTGCAGTTCTGGGGGTGTGGTCGCCCCGGGCGGGCTCGTCGTCCCGTTCGCCTCCGCCGTGCTGTCGTCCGCCGTGTCCCGCTCCCGGCTCTGGGCCACCCCGTCGGCCGTGGACTGCTCCGCCTGCGCGGTCAGCGGCTTGTCACCGCTGTTGTCTGCCACGTCGACGGCAGCCGTGCTCCGTTCCGCCACCGTCGTTCCTGCCTCCCCATCCGTTGCGCTTCGTCAGACGCCAAAGCCAATTGTGCCCACAGTCCGCCGCTATGCACGACACACGGTGGCCGACGATGGTTGTGCGGACCCGGGCGGGTCAGCGCCCCAAGCGGCCGCGCACCGTGCCGACCAGTGAGTTGAGCTCCTGGATGCGCATGCGGCGCGCGGCCAGGAAGAAGACTCCGAACAGCACTCCACAGCCGACGACCAGCGCCGCCAGCGAGCCGAAGACGCCCTGTCCGAGCGCCTTGGTGATCGCGTACCCGGCCCCCGCGCCCAGAATCGCCCCCGGCACCGAGGCGAGCGTGAGCCGTGCGTACGTACGCACCACGTTCGCACCGTCCAGGTCTCCCCCAGCCGCTTGCGCAGCCGCTGCCAGGCGACGCCCACACCGATCGCGTAGGCGAGGCCGTAGGAGAGGGCCATGCCCGCCACGGCCCAGCGGGCGGGCAGCACCAGGTAGCAGAGCCCGGAGGCCGCCGCGTTGAAGGCGGCCACGATGACCGTGTTGTAGAAGGGGGTGCGGGTGTCTTCGTAGGCGTAGAAGGCGCGGAGCACGACGTACTGCACGGAGTACGGAATCAGGCCGAGGCCGAAGGCCATCAGCATGTAGCCCATGCGCGTCGCGCCGTTGACGCCGGAGGAGCCGAACATCAGGGTGCACATCGGGATGCCGAGCGCGAGGAAGCTGAAGGCGATCGGCACGATCGCCACGGCCGAGGTGCGCAGTCCCTGGGAGATGTCGTCGCGGACCGCGCCCGTGTCGCCCTCGTGGGCGGAGCGTGCCAGGCGGGGCAGCAGGGCCGCCATCAGCGAGACGGTGATGATGGCCTGCGGGAGCCCCCAGATGAGCTGGGCGTTGGAGTAGGCGGAGAAGCCGGTGCCGTCCATGCCGGAGTGCTTGACCGCCGCGGTGCCGAGCTGGGACACGACGATCGCGCCTGCCTGGTTGGCGAGGACGAAGAGCATCGTCCACTTGGCCAGCATCGCCGCCTTGCCGAGGCCCTGGCCCTTCCAGTCGAAGCGCAGCCGCGGCTTGAAGCCCGTCTCCCGCAGGTAGGGGAACATCGCGAGCGACTGGACGACCATGCCGAGCAGGACGCCGACGCCGAGGAGGCGCACGCCGTCGTCGGGGATCGACGTGACGCGCATGCCCGACTTCTCCGAGGTGCCGTACACCCACAGGAACATGCCGAGCGTGGCGATGATGACGATGTTGTTGAGGACCGGCGTCCACATCATCGCGCCGAACTTCCCGCGCGCGTTGAGGATCTGCCCCATGACGACGTGGATGCCCATGAAGAAGATCGAGGGCAGGAAGTAGCGGACAAAGGTGATCGCCACCTCGTTGGCTGCCGGGTCGCTGGCGACCGGAGTCGACAGCAGGTGCACCAGGACGGGCGCGGCGAACCAGCCGACGACGGTGAGGATGCCGAGCGCCACCATGACGAGCGTGAGCAGCCGGTTGGCGTACGCCTGGCCGCCGTCCTCGTCGTCCTTCATGGCGCGGACGAGCTGCGGCACGAAGACCGAGTTGAGGCCGCCGCCCACGGTGAGGATGTAGATCATCGTTGGGAGCTGGTAGGCGACCTGGAAGGTGTCGCCGAGCAGGCCGATGCCGAGCGCCGAGACGATCATGGCGGAGCGGACGAAGCCGGTGAGCCGGGACACCATCGTGCCCGCGGCCATCACCGCGCTGGACTTCAGCAGGCTGGACGCGCGGCCACCGGACTTCGCGGGCGCCGCCGGGGCGGGCGCGGGCTCCTGCGAGGGCGCCGGAACGGCCGCGGGCTCCGCGGGCGGGCGCGAGATCTGGTACTGCTGCGGGTCCTGGTACTGGCCGTCCTGCTGGTTCGGATCCTGGTAGTAGCCGCCCGCCTGCTGGTTCGCGTACGGGGCGTTCTGGTGGTTCACGTACGGGGTGCCGCTCTGGGGGTGGTACTGGGGATCGTGCTGCGGATACGCGTACGGGGCGCCGCCCTGCGGGTCCGCGTACGGCGCGCCGCCGTGCTGGTCGTAGGGGGCGCCGCCCTGCTGGTCGGCGTACTGCTGCTGGTAGGGGTAAGCGCCGCCCTGGTCCTGGTAGCCCGCGCCCTGCTGGCCGTGGTACCCGGCGGCCCGCGGGTCCTGGTACCCGGCGTTCGGGTCCTGGTAGCCCGCGCCGGGGTGCCCGTGCTGGCCCTGGTGACCGCCCTGCGGCTGGCCCTGGGCGGGGTAGCCACCGGCCTGGTACGCCTCGCCGCGAGGGTCGCGCGGGTAGCCGTCTCCCAGGTGGGGGTCGCCGAGGTGGGGGTCCTGCTGGTGCGCCCCGGCCCGCGGGTCGGGGTAGCCGCTGCCCTGCTGGTCCCGGAAGAGGTGCGCGAACGCGTCCGGCTGATGGCGCTCCTCACCGGCCTGCGTCACCAGGTCGTCCACGCCGACGTACTGCGTCGTGCGGGGGTCATCGCCGTACGGCAGGTGCCGCGTCGGGCCGTCCGGCTCCGGCGGCGGGGTCTGGGCCCACACGCGGGGGTCCGGGGCGTGCGGCGACGACGGCGGCTGGCCGTAGAGCTGCTGGGGGTCCTGGTACGTGCCGGGGGGCGGCGGGGGGTGCGCGGCGCGGTCGTAGAGCGCCTCGGCCACCGGGTCCTGGGCCGAGAGGTCCTGGGCCCGGTAGGGGTCCTGCGCGTAGGCGTCCTGGAGGTAGGCGTCCGGGGCGTGCTGGGGCGGCACCTGGCCGTCCTCGGGGCCGGGGGGCCGGCCTCCGGCCGCACCGGAGCCGCCCGCGCCCTGGCCGCGCTCACCGTCGTACGGCGCGTTCATGGTCTACCCCACCTCATGGTCCCGGGCCCGCCGGCCACGACATCGCTCAACGGTCCACTCTCTCACCCGTGTGCGACGGCTCGGCGCTTTCCGCAGCGGTGTCCGGTGTCGGGTCACTCGGCTGCTCGGGTTCCGCGGTGTCGGGGCCCGCTCCGGGGGTGGGGTCGGACGCCGTGTCGGGGTCCTCGCCGGAGCCGCCGCCGGGACCGTCCTCGGGGCTGTCCTCGGGGCCGTCCTGCGGACCGCTGTCCGGGCCCGCCTCGGCCTGGAGCCGCGCCGCCCGCTTCCGCTGGGTGTACATGCGGAACCCGGCCAGGACGAGGAGGAGGACACCGCCGCCGATGACCAGCATCACCGTGACGGTGAACTCGGTGACGTTGACGTCGAAGTAGACCGGCGGGCCGTACGGCTCGTTGTCCTCGGTGAAGAGCTGGGCGTAGACCCGGACCGGGCCATTGGCGTTGGCCGTGGTGGTGAACTTCACGGACTGGGTGTGGCCCCCGCCCGTGATCTTGACCGGCTGCTCCTCGTAGAGCCCGTCGCCGATCTTCAGACGCGTGGGGTTGGTGGACGTCAGCCGCAGCGTGAGGTGGTCGACGCCCTGGACGAGGTTGTTCTGGACTGTCACCGGGATCGTCGCGCTGCGCCCCGAGAGCTTGGCGTCGGACTTCTTGATCAACCGCACCTGCTGGGCGAGGTCGGTCAGATATCCCTCCACGCCGCCGCGGTAGCCCAGCGCCTGATCAGGGCGGCCGCGCCAGGACGTGGACATCTCCCGGTCCATGGCCCGCGCGAACGGGGTGATCACGCGGTCCGGCTGGGAGAGGATCTTGGTGAAGCGCTCCAGCTTGTCCTGCGTGCTGCGGATCTCCTCGAAGGCCGAGCGCGGCAGCTCCCGCTTGCGCAGGGACGCGGGGTAGGCGGCGGCCGACGGGACCTGGGTGGTGGCGGACGGGTCGGGCTTGGCCTTCGCCGCGGCCGCCAGGTCCTCGGGCTGCGACCAGCGCTTGTCGTCGAGCGCGGTCAGCGCCTTGGCCATCGTCTGGGCCTGGCTGGCGGTGGGCATGCGCTGCGGGGCGACGACGATGGTGCGCTGCTTCGACGGTTCCTGAAGCGTGATCATGAGGCTCTGGGCGAGGAACCGCTGCACGGCGAGCGTGGAGTTCTCGGCGTCCGTCATGTCGCCCTGGAAACCGGTGGAGAGGCGGGCGTCGGCGACCACGGCCGTCGTGCCGCCGCCGATGGGCCGCGCCGCGTTCGGCGTGTACGACAGACCGGCGGTCTCCCGGAGGCTGTCGCTGCGGGCGATCACCTTGTGGGCGCCCGCGGACGTGGCGACGTCGACGATCGACGGGTCGATGGCGCCGTCCGCGGGCCAGGCGAAGTCCGAGCTCGGCTTCAGCATGAGGATGTCGCCGACCGCCTTGGAGCCGACCTCGGTGGCCTCCTTGAGGTGGCCGAGCGAGCCGGAGACCGCCTTGCCCGTGTGCGCGAGGGAGGCGAGGTCGGGGTCGGCGAACGGCAGCGCGACGACCTTCTTGTCCTTGACGGCGGTCTGCAGCTGGTTCAGCCACTGCTTCGCGACCGCCTGGTTCTTGCCGGGCACCGTGGTGTCGTCCGGGCCCTCGACGTCGTACTCCGTCGTCATCGCCTGGACCGACACCAGCAGGTCCGGGTCGATGACCCAGGTGACGTCGAGCTGGCCGCCGAGCGTCACGAGCTGCTCCAGGCGCCCGCCCGGCCGGAGCTCCTTGGCGAGGTCCTCGTTCTCGAAGACGGGCGTCTGCTCCTCGTCGGAGCGGGTCCGCGCGGTGAGGTGCGTGGAGGAGATCAGCGGCCACAGGTACGCGGTCTTGGTCTTCGTCTCGGCGGCGCCGTCCTGCCACGGCAGGAACGTCCGCTCGAAGCCGAGGACCTGCGGGTAGGGCCGGGCGGCGGTCTGGCCCGTCAGCGTGACGCCGAGCCGGTAGACGCCGTCCATGCCGAGGTCCAGGGCGCTGACGGGTACCGAGATGCGGAAGTCGCGCGGGACGCCCGGGGCGAGCTTGCTGATCTTCTCGACGTACTTGCCGCCGATCTCCGCGCCGTCGACGCCCGGCTGGAACGTGCTGCTCTTCGCGGCGGTGTCGATCTCCGTGCGGCCGCCGAGGACGGAGCCGAGGTGCAGCCCCACGTGGGCGCCGGTGATGGGCTGCCTGCCCTCGTTGGTGACCGTGCCGGAGACGGTGACGGTGTCACCCTCGCGGGGCGCGCTGGGCGTGAGCGAGTCCAGGGAGACGTCGACGGTCCCGGAACGGGTGGCGGCGGCCTTCAGGCCCTCAGCGGCCCCTCCAGGGCCGCTCACGGCCGTCTTCGCGGTCGGGGCGCCGGTCTTCAGCTCGGGGGTGGCGGCGTACGCGGGCGCCGTCGCGGCCACGTGGGGGAGCCCGGCCAGCAGCGTCGCTCCGGCCAGCAGTCCCGCTGTCCGCCGGAGCCACCGGCGGGCAGGTGAGGGGCTGGTCCCCGGGAAGTCTGCCGCCTCGGCCACGCGTCGCCCGTCCCTCGTCGTCGTCAGCTTGTGGTGGTTCTCGGTTGCTGCGTCCAGGCATGGTAACGAGGCGCGCCGGGGCTAAGTGCCGCGGACTGCTCCACAAGATCGCGAGAATCGGCCACCGCGGCCACGACGGCCGTGGTGAGCACCGTGGACGGCCGCGGGGAGGGCGGGCGAAATCCCGGCGGCCGGGGTCCGCCGGGGCACGTACCCTTTTCTGTTGTGCCGAACGCCAACGAAGACAATCCCCGTGCCCTGAGCCAGGTGCAGCGCCGCGCCGTGAGTGAACTGCTGCGCGTGTCCCCTGTCGCGGACGACCTCGCCCGCCGATTCCAGGAGGCCGGGTTCTCCCTCGCCCTGGTCGGCGGCTCGGTCCGGGACGCGCTCCTCGGCAGGCTCGGCAACGACCTGGACTTCACGACGGACGCCCGCCCCGAGGACGTACTGAAGATCGTCCGGCCCTGGGCGGACGCGGTGTGGGAGGTCGGGATCGCCTTCGGCACGGTGGGCTGCCAGAAGGACGCCCGCGTGGACGGCGTCGACCAGCGCTTCCAGATCGAGGTGACGACATATCGATCGGAGGCGTACGACAGGACCTCGCGCAAGCCCGAGGTGTCCTACGGCGAGTCCATCGAGGACGACCTCGTGCGCCGTGACTTCACCGTGAACGCGATGGCCGTGGCACTCCCGGAGAAGGAGTTCATCGACCCGCACGGCGGCCTGGAGGACCTGGCGGAGCGAGTCCTGCGCACGCCCGGCACCCCCGAGGAGTCCTTCTCGGACGATCCGCTGCGGATGATGCGGGCCGCGCGCTTCGCCGCCCAGCTGGACTTCGAGGTGGCCCCGGACGTCGTCGCCGCCATGAAGGCGATGGCCGAGCGCATCGAGATCGTCTCCGCCGAGCGCGTCCGGGACGAGCTGAACAAGCTGATCCTCGCCGCGCACCCCCGCAAGGGCCTCGCCCTGCTCGTCGACACGGGCCTGGCCGAGCGCGTCCTGCCGGAGCTGCCCGCGCTGCGCCTGGAGCGCGACGAGCACCACCGCCACAAGGACGTCTACGACCACACCTTGATCGTCCTTGAGCAGGCCATGGCCCTGGAGACGGATGGCCCCGACCTGACCCTGCGGCTCGCCGCCCTGCTGCACGACATCGGCAAGCCGAGGACGCGCCGCTTCGAGAAGGACGGCCGGGTCTCCTTCCACCACCACGAGGTGGTCGGCGCCAAGATGACCAAGAAGAGGATGACGGCGCTCAAGTACTCCAACGAGCTGGTCAAGGACGTCTCGCGCTTGGTGGAGCTGCATCTGCGCTTCCACGGGTACGGCACGGGAGAGTGGACTGACTCGGCGGTGCGCCGCTATGTCCGCGACGCGGGCCCGCTCCTCGACCGGCTCCACAAACTGACCCGCTCCGACTGCACGACCCGCAACAAGCGCAAGGCCAACGCCCTCTCCCGGGCCTATGACGGCCTTGAGGAGCGCATCGCGCGGCTGAAGGAGCAGGAGGAGCTGGACGCGATCCGCCCCGACCTGGACGGCAACGAGATCATGGAGATCCTCGGCGTCGGCCCCGGCCCGGTGATCGGCAAGGCCTACAAGTTCCTGCTGGAGCTGCGCTTGGAGAACGGCCCGATGGAACGGGACGCGGCGGTCGCGGCACTGCGGGAGTGGTGGGCCGCGCAGGAGGCGTAGCCGCCGATGAGGCGAGGGCCGATGAATCGAGGTCCGGGGACGCGGCGGCCTGGACGCTGACGCAGGAGACGGGCGGGTGGTGGTGTTTCACGTGAAACACCACCACCCGCCCGATATGCCGAGGGGCGATGTTTCACGTGAAACATCGCCCCTCGCGGCTGCGCGCCCGCTGACTCCGTCAACAGCGCCCGCTGACCCCTTCAACGGCGCCAGCGACTCCGTCGACGGCGTCAGCTACTTCTTCAGCGGCTCCAGGCAGAGCGTGAAGTCCTCACCGCTGCCTGACTGGTTGTACTGGGCGTACTTGCGGCGGTCGCACGTGGCGTTGTCGCCGCTCTTCCGCTCCGCGACCTTGTACTTGGCCTTGGAGTCACCGCAGTCCACGATCTTCAGGTCAGGGTCGGAGGAACTGTTCGGGTTGCCGATGCTCATGCAGTCGCCGACCTCGGCCGCCGCGGCCTCGTCCTTGCCCGCCAGGACGGCGGCGCCCGCGATGGCGGCGACGGCTACCACGGCCACGCCGAGGAATATGAACTTCTTCTTGCTCCTGCGCGGTGCCACGGTGTCCGGGCCGCCCTGGTACATGGGCATGCCCGGCTGCGGTGCGCCCGGATGCGTCGGGTACGGGGCCTGGCCGGTGGGGGGAGTCTGGCCGTACGGGGCGCCCTGGGGCTGGCCATACGGTGCACCACCCTGCGGCGGGCCGACGGGCGGCTGGCCTTGGGCGAACGGGTTCTGGCCCTGGGGCGGCGGAGTGGACACGGGTATCCCCCTAGAGGAAGGCGTGAGGAAGGCTCAGGCATGGGATGCGAGAGGCGCGATGGCGCGAAACAACCCCCGTAAGTTATCCATCTCCTGCGCGCGGACTGAAGCTCAGCAAGCCTCTGTGGCACTGATGTGACACTTACTGACCGTCAAACCGGGTCATAGTCACCGCAATCGCCGAGTAGAGCACCGCGACCGAGGCAACCAACACGGTCGATTTTCCATCAGGGGGCAGCATCAGGGCCGCGACTCCCGCCGCACCGACAAAGGCGACATTGAACAGCACGTCGTACAGGGAGAAGATTCGGCCGCGGTAGCCGTCGTCCACCGTCGCCTGCACGACCGTGTCGGTGGCGATCTTCGCGCCCTGGGTGGTGAGCCCGAGGACGAACGCGGCGACCAGTATCGGAGCGGGCGCGAAGGGCAGCCCGAGGGCGGGCACCAGGACGGCGGCGGCCCCCGCACAGCCGGTCATCCAGCCCCGCGGACCCCACCGCCCCACCGCCCACGGCGTCACCACGGCCGCCGCGAAGAACCCGGCCCCGGAGAAGCCCACGGCGAGGCCCAGCAGCGCGAGCCCGTCCGACTCGCTCGACGACCAGGCGTACCGGCACAGCATCAGCACCATGACCGTCAGGGCCCCGAAGCAGAACCGCATCAGGGTCATCGACACGAGGGCCCCCGCGGCCGGGCGTCGCGCGGCGAGATGGCGTACGCCCATCAGAAGACCGCGCGCGGTACCGGCGAGCGCCGTCCCCAGGCGGGGCTGCACCAACTCCTGATCGGGCCCGAGCAGCTCACGCGTCATGGTCAGGGACGCGAACGCCGAGCACAGGTAGAGCGCGGCGCCGAGCAGCACCACGGCGGCATCGGAGTCCGCCACCACGATGCGCACGACGAAGGCGAGGCCGCCGCCCGCCGTGGCGGCGAGCGTGCCCGCGGTCGGCGACAGGGAGTTGGCCAGGACGAGCCGGTCGGCGTCGACGACGCGCGGCAGCGCCGCGGAGAGACCGGCGAGGACGAACCGGTTGACGGCCGTGACGCACAGCGCGGAGGCGTAGAACAGCCCGTCCGGTACGTCGCTGAACATGAGCACGGCCGTCAGGGAGGCGAGCGCTGCCCGCAGCACGTTGCCGTACAACAGCACCTGGCGCCGCCGCCAGCGGTCGAGCAGGACGCCCGCGAAGGGCCCGACGACGGAGTACGGAAGGAGCAGCACCGCCATAGCGGAGGCGATCGCGCCGGGCGAGGTCTGCTTCTCCGGAGAGAAGACGACGTACGTGGCGAGCGCGACCTGGTAGACGCCGTCCGCGCCCTGGGAGAGCAGCCGCACGGCCAGCAGGCGCCGGAAGTCCCGCAGCCGCAGCAGAACGCGCAGGTCACCGACGACAGCCATGGGGCACAGCCTCACATACGAGAAGGGTCCCCGGGCGCAGGCGGCCCGGGGACCCTCGGCAGACGGACGGGGTGGCGGCCCCGCCCCAGCGGCCGGGCGCCCCTCGGCCCCGACCGCTCGGCGTTCCGTGAACGCCCGGTGTGCTTAGCGCTCGACCTCGCCCTTGATGAACTTCTCGACGTTGTCGTAGGCCTCGTCGTCGAAGTACTGGACCGGCGGGGACTTCATGAAGTACGAGGACGCCGACAGGATCGGGCCGCCGACGCCGCGGTCCTTGGCGATCTTCGCGGCGCGCAGGGCGTCGATGATGACACCCGCGGAGTTCGGGGAGTCCCAGACCTCCAGCTTGTACTCCAGGTTCAGCGGGACCTCACCGAAGGCACGGCCCTCGAGGCGGACGTACGCCCACTTGCGGTCGTCGAGCCACGCCACGTAGTCGGACGGGCCGATGTGGACGTTCTTCTCGCCCAGCTCGCGGTCGGGGATCTGCGAGGTGACGGCCTGCGTCTTGGAGATCTTCTTGGACTCCAGGCGGTCGCGCTCCAGCATGTTCTTGAAGTCCATGTTGCCGCCGACGTTGAGCTGCATGGTGCGCTCCAGGCGGACACCGCGGTCCTCGAACAGCTTCGCCATGACGCGGTGCGTGATGGTGGCGCCGACCTGCGACTTGATGTCGTCACCGACGATCGGGACGCCCGCCTCGGTGAACTTGTCCGCCCACTCCTTGGTCCCGGCGATGAAGACCGGGAGGGCGTTGACGAAGGCGACCTTGGCGTCGATGGCGCACTGGGCGTAGAACTTCGCCGCGTCCTCGGAGCCGACGGGCAGGTAGCAGACGAGGACGTCGACCTGCTTGTCCTTGAGGACCTGGACGACGTCGACCGGGGCCTCGGAGGACTCCTCGATGGTCTCGCGGTAGTACTTGCCCAGGCCGTCGAGGGTGTGGCCGCGCTGGACCTGCACACCAGTGGTCGGCACGTCGCAGATCTTGATGGTGTTGTTCTCGCTGGCGCCGATGGCGTCCGCGAGGTCGAGGCCGACCTTCTTCGCGTCGACGTCGAAGGCGGCGACGAACTCGACGTCACCGACGTGGTAGTCGCCGAACTGGACGTGCATCAGGCCCGGGACCTTGGTGTCCGGGTCGGCGTCCTTGTAGAACTCGACGCCCTGGACCAGCGAGGCGGCGCAGTTGCCCACGCCGACGATGGCTACGCGAACCGAACCCATTCCGGTTGCTCCCTGTGTGATCTCGGTATTCCGGATGAAACCCCGCGGAGCGCGGGGCCTCACTTGGCGGTGTCGTCGGACGCATCCGGCGGCGGGTTGCTTCCCCGCCGCCGGGGCAGGACGCCCGACTCCCCAGATGTGCTGTTCTGCTGAGCGGAGCCCTCGGGGCCGGACCGGTGCTGGTCGCGTCCCGCGCGCTCGCTCTCGATGAGCTCGTTCAGCCAGCGCACTTCGCGCTCCACGGACTCCATTCCGTGCCGCTGCAGCTCAAGCGTGTAATCGTCGAGGCGCTCCCGGGTGCGGGCCAGGGAGGCGCGCATCTTCTCGAGGCGCTCCTCAAGGCGGCTGCGGCGCCCTTCGAGCACACGCATCCGCACGTCCCGCGAGGTCTGCCCGAAGAAGGCGAAGCGCGCGGCGAAGTGCTCGTCCTCGTACGCGTCCGGGCCGGTCTGCGAGAGCAGCTCCTCGAAGTGCTCCTTACCTTCCGCTGTCAGGCGGTAGACGATCTTGGCGCGGCGCCCTGACAGGGGCGCGGCCAGAGCGTCCGCGGCGGCTGTGCCCGACTCCTCGATCAACCAGCCGTTCGCCACCAGTGTCTTCAGACACGGGTAGAGCGACCCGTAGCTGAAGGCGCGGAACACACCCAGTGAGGTGTTGAGCCGTTTGCGCAGCTCGTAGCCGTGCATCGGGGACTCGCGGAGCAGGCCGAGCACGGCGAACTCAAGGATGCCGGAGCGCCTGCTCATCGCCGCCTCCCGTCTGTCCCGGTCCGTCGGTCCCGACCCATTGTGTCGAGCTGATGTATCGGCTCGATACATCACGACGATAGAACGACGTGCTTGCTGCGACAAGAGGGGGAACGGTGAACGGCGTCACATCACCGATTCGTAGGAAGTAACTTGCCTGTTTTGGGGTGAACTTCGGTCCTAAGTGGGTTTTGACGGTGCGTAGTCTGTGCGCCATGCATACCGCCGGGAGCCAAGTGACGTGGGGTGGCGTCACCATCCCGGGCGCAGTGCGGATGAGTGCCGGAACAGGCGCGTCCGTACGTCGGGGGGACCGGAAGCCAACTGCCGTTTCCAGGTGCGGACCACCGCGCCTGCCCGAGGAGTAGTCGTTCGATGAGCGAGCACCGTCGCAAACCGCCGCAGGGCGGCGGACGCGCCGCGGCCAGGCGTGGCGCATCCGGCGCGCCGCCAGGGCGCCGCGCAGCACCGCGTGGCTCCACTGGATCGCCGTCTTCGTCATACGGGTCCGCACCGGCCTCTCCGGGGGCCGGGGCTCCCGAGGGCGCCGAGCGCCCGTACGGGGGGCGGGCCGAGGCCAGGCGCGCCGCCCGCAACGGCTCCGGGGGAGCGGTGGCGGGCGCCGCAGGGCTGCCGTGGACGGGGGCGGGCGCGCCAGGGGGCGGGGCTCCGGGGCTCCGGCCAAGAAGCGCTTCATCGACTATCCGCGCGCGGGCCGTACCGGGGCCCGGCGCTGGATTCCGTCGTGGCGCCTGGTGACCGGCCTGTTCGTGGGCTTCCTCGGCGGTCTGATGGCGGCCGCGGGCATCGCGTACGCCCTGGTGGAGGTGCCGAACGTCGCTGACGCGGCCAAGGCGCAGAACAACGTCTACTACTGGGCCGACGGCTCCCAGATGGTCGCCACCGGCGGCGAGACCAACCGCCAGATCATCAAGTACGAGGACATCCCCGAGGCGATGCGCAACGCCGTCATCTCGGCGGAGAACAAGACCTTCGAGAAGGACAAGGGCGTCGACCCGATGGGCATCGCCCGCGCCGTGGTCAACATGGCGAAGGGCGGTCAGACCCAGGGCGGCTCGACCATCACGCAGCAGTACGTGAAGAACGCCCGCCTCGACGACCAGTCGCAGACGCTCAGCCGCAAGTTCAAAGAGCTCTTCATCTCCATAAAGGTCGGCCGGACGGTCCCCAAGGAAGAGATCATGGCGGGGTACCTCAACACCGCCTACTACGGCCGCAACGCGTACGGCATCCAGGCCGCGGCCCGCGCCTACTTCGGCAAGGACGCGGCGGAGATGAACCCGAGCGAGTGCGCCCTGCTTGCGGCCGTGCTCAAGGGCGCCACGTACTACGACCCGGCGGGCTACCCCGAGATCGACCCCGCGGCCAACCCGAAGGACAACCGGGCGCGGGCGATCAAGCGGTGGAAGTGGATCCTTGACGAGCAGGTCAAGGACGGCCGCATGGAGGCCTCCGTACGGGACAAGTACACCGAGTTCCCGAAGCTCCAGAGCCCGCGCTCCAACGTCAAGCTCAGCGGGCAGATCGGCTACCTGGTCTCCCTCGCCAACGCGTACGTGATCAACAACGCGCACATCACCAAGCAGCAGCTCGAACAGGGCGGCTACGAGATCCACACGACCTTCGACAAGAAGAAGGTCAAGGAGCTGGAGAAGTCGGTCGAGAAGGTCCGCAAGGCCAAGATCAAGCCCAGGCTGCGCCCGGACAAGGACACGCACGTCCAGTTCGGCGGCGCCTCGGTGGATCCGAAGACCGGCGCGATCGTGGCCATCTACGGCGGTGAGGACGCGACGAAGCACTTCACCAACAACGCCGACACCACCGGCGCCCAGGTCGGCTCCACGTACAAGCCCTTCGTGCTCGCGGCGGCCTTCAGGAACGGCGTCCGAGCCAAGGACGGCCCGGAGGTCCAGAGCGACGCCGAGCGCACCATCATCAACCCGAAGAGCAAGTACAGCGGCAAGAACAAGCTCAAGATCAAGAACTACGACGGCACGGTCTGGCAGGACAAGGACGGCAAGGAGTGGCTCCAGACCAACGACGGTCACGAGTCCTACAACCCGCCGACCTACAAGATCGACCTGCGTGAGGCGATGCGGCAGTCGGTCAACTCGGCCTACGTCCAGCTCGGCATGGACGTAGGCCTGGACAAGGTGAAGCAGGCGGCCATAGACGCGGGCCTGCGGGACGACGGATCGATGGCGGGCGCCACCTACCCGTCCTTCTCCCTCGGCACCTCCTCGCCCAGCGCGATCCGCATGGCGGGCGCCTACGCGACCTTCGCGGCCAGCGGCAAGCAGAACGACCCGTACTCGGTCAAGGAAGTCAAGAAGGAGGGCGAGCCGATCTTCCAGCACCAGGCGAAGACGAAGCGCGCCTTCGAGGAGAACGTCGCGGACAACGTCACTGACGTGCTGAGGACCGTCGTCGACAAGGGCACCGGCACGGCGGCCAAGCTTCCCGGCCGTCAGGTGGCGGGCAAGACCGGTACCACGGACGGCAACAAGTCGGCCTGGTTCGTCGGCTACACGCCGCAGCTGTCGACGGCCGTCAGCATGTACCGGCTCGACGACGACGAGAACAACAAGAAGCGCGAGTTCCTGGAGATGTTCGGCACGGGTGGCGAGGAGAAGATCCACGGCGCCTCGTTCCCCGCGCAGATCTGGCACGACTACATGGCGGAAGCGCTCAAGGGGAAGCCGGTCGAGACGTTCCCGACGCCGGAGCCGATCGGCAAGGTCGTGGGCGAGCCCGTGGCTCCCCCGCCGACGCAGACCAAGGAGCCGGAGGAGCCCAGCGACTCCCCGACGCCGACCCCGACCGAGACGAAGTCCGCCGAGCCTCCGCCGTCGAAGACTCCCGACCCCACCGAGACGTGCTCCGAGGGCGACCCGCGGTGCGAGGACGACGGTGGCAACGACAACGGCGGAAACGACAACGGTGGCAACGACAATGGCGGTGTCATCGGAGACCCGGGCGGTGAGTCACCCCCACCCACCGGCGATCCGGACGGGGGCAACGAGAACGGCAATGGGAACGGCAACGGTCACGGAGGAGGGATCTTCGCCGGGCCGACCGGATAGGCCGGACCTCGCCACAAGGCACGGCTGCGGGTGTTTCACGTGAAACAGCGCGTGCTGGGCGACCGACTGTGTTTCACGTGAAACGAGGCCGCCGCACCAACCCGGTGCGGCGGCCTCGCCCGTCTCCGTGGGCACCGGCGCGCCTACCAGCGCGTGTGACGGGTCCGCGGAAGCCCCCGGTGTGGTTCAGAAGCCCGCGGCGGAGGGAGCTCACGGAGGCCCGGCTGAGGCGTACGAGGGGCCTTCAGGCAAGTCCGTCCGGAGTTCCCGGACCCGTACGGCAGGATGTGCGCCATGCCCAGCGCAGAGATGACGCCCCCCACGCGCGCGCAGCAGTCCGCGAGCGCACAAGAGCCGCAGCCCGTGCTGCCGACACGGCAGGACGAGGTCGCCGCGGCCGGAAGCGAACTGATCGGCGGCCCCATCGGCCGCAGAGCGCTGCTGTCGGCGAGCTGGTGGACGCCCGTGCGCATCATCGCCCTCGTCGCCATCGGCATGTTCGCGCTCGGCATGGTGCAGAAGATGCCCTGCTACAACGGCGCCTGGTTCTTCGGCGCCAGCTCGCAGTACACACACGCCTGCTACTCCGACATCCCGCACCTCTACAAGGGACGCGGCTTCGCCGACGGACTCGTGCCGTACTTCGACAAGCTGCCCGGCGACATGGAGTACCTGGAGTACCCGGTCCTCACCGGCCTGTTCATGGAAGTGGCCTCCTGGCTGACACCGGGCAGCGGCAGCCTCCAGCACCAGGAGAAGGTCTACTGGATGGTCAACGCGGGGATGCTGATGGTCTGCACGGCCGTCATCGCGGTCTGCGTGACCCGTATCCACCGCGGCCGCCCCTGGGACGCCCTGCTCGTCGCCCTGGCCCCGGCCTTCGCCCTGACGGCCACCATCAACTGGGACCTCTTCGCCGTGGCGCTCACCGCGGCCGCCATGCTGATGTGGTCGCGCGGCCGGGCCCTCGCCTTCGGTGTGCTGCTCGGGCTCGCCACGGCCGCCAAACTCTACCCGGCCCTGCTGCTCGGCCCGTTGCTCGTCCTGTGCTGGCGGGCGGGCAAGCTCTGGAAGTTCCTCCTCGCGCTCGTCGGCACGGCCGTGGCCTGGCTGGCCGTGAACCTGCCGGTGATGCGGCTCGCGCCGGACGGCTGGGCCAAGTTCTACAGCTTCAGCCGCGAGCGGGGCGTCGACTTCGGGTCGTTCTGGCTGATCCTCTCCCAGCGCATGGACGACTCCTTGACCACGGACACGGTGAACAAGCTGGCCATGGCGCTGATGCTGCTCGCCTGCCTGGGCGTGGCCGCACTGGCCTTCACCGCGCCGCGCCGCCCGCGCTTCGCACAGCTGGCGTTCCTGATCGTCGCCGCCTTCATCCTCACCAACAAGGTCTACTCGCCGCAGTACGTGCTGTGGCTGGTCCCCCTGGCCGCCCTCGCCCGGCCGCGCTGGCGGGACTTCCTGATCTGGCAGGTGTGCGAGGTGGCGTACTTCCTGGGCATCTGGATGTACCTCGCTTACACGACCAGCGGAGACGCCCACAAGGGGCTGCCCACCGAGGGCTACCAACTGGCCATCGCGGTCCATCTGCTGGGGACGCTGTACCTGTGCGCCGTGGTCGTGCGGGACGTCCTCATGCCGGAGCGGGACGTGGTCCGCAAGGCCGGGCAGGACGATCCGTCGGGCGGGGTGCTCGACGGAGCGCCGGACGTGTTCGTGCTCGGGCCCGCGGCACGGCCGCCGGAGCACGTCGTGGAGGGCGGGCCGTTCGTGAAGTGGGGTGCCGCGGGCGACGGTTCACCCTGAGCGAACACGCCGCTCGGAGGGGACGAGCAAGCGAAGGGCCGGGCCCGCGGACTGCGTCGCGGGCCCGGCCCTTTCTCGTGAACGGCGCGGTGAGGGCTCAGGGAGAGCGGGGCGGTGTCAACGCGCTCACCGCGCGTCGTAGCCGCTGTGAGCGGCCCTGTGGGCTTCTCAGCGGCCCCCTCGGCCGTCGTGGGTCAGCGGTCGACGATCCGGTCGAACGTCGTCGTCGTGTGCCGCAGATGGGCCACCAACTCCTCGCCTACCGTCGGCTCGGGCGCGTCCGCCGGTACGAAGAGGATCGACACCTGCATGTGCGGCGGCTCGGCGAACCAGCGCTGCTTGCCGCCCCAGACGAACGGCGACAGGTTCCGGTTGACCGTCGCGAGGCCCGCGCGGGCCACGCCCTTGGCGCGCGGCATCATGCCGTGCAGCGCCTTCGGGGCCTCCAGGCCGACGCCGTGCGAGGTGCCGCCCGCGACGACGACCAGCCAGCCGTCGGACGCCGCCTTCTGCTGGCGGTAGCCGAAACGGTCCCCCTTGGCGACGCGCGTGACGTCCAGGATCGAGCCCCGGTACTCGGTCGCGTGGTGGTCGCCCAGCCACAGGTGCGTGCCGATCCGCGCGCGGAAGCGGGTCTGCGGGAACTGCTGCTGGAGCCGCGCGAGTTCCGGGGCCTTGAGGTGGCTGACGAACATCGTGTGCAGCGGCAGCCGGGCGGCGCGCAGCCGCTCCATCCACGCGATGACCTCCTCGACGGCGTCCGAGCCGTCGGGGCGGTCCAGGGGCAGATGGATCGCGAAGCCCTCCAGGCGCACGTCCTCGATCGCGGCGTGCAGCTGCGGCAGGTCCTGCTCGCTGACGCCGTGGCGCTTCATCGAGGACATCACCTCGATGACGACGCGGGCGCCCACGAGGCCGCGGACGCCGTCGATCGACGACACCGAGCGGATCACGCGGTCGGGCAGCGGAACGGGCTCCTCGCCGCGCCGGAACGGCGTCAGGACCAGCAGGTCACCGCCGAACCAGTCCTTGATCCGAGCGGCCTCGTACGTCGTGCCGACGGCGAGGACATCGGCGCCGAAACGGGTCGCCTCGTCCGCCAGGCGCTCGTGGCCGAAGCCGTAGCCGTTGCCCTTGCAGACCGGGACGATGCCGGGGAACTGGTCGAGCACGTGCTTCTGGTGCGCCCGCCAGCGCGCGGTGTCGACATACAGCGTGAGCGCCATGGCTGGTCCCGGAACCTTTCTGGTAGCGGCGGTGTATCAGGGGTGTGGATGGAATGGAGACAGAAGGCCGTGTGGAATCAGCGACGCGACATGTAGATGTCGAGCGCCTTGTGCAGCAGCTTGTTCAGCGGGAAGTCCCACTCACCGACGTACTCGACGGCCTCGCCGCCGGTGCCGACCTTGAACTGGATCAGGCCGAAGAGGTGGTCGGTCTCGTCCAGCGAGTCGGAGATGCCGCGCAGGTCGTAGACGGACGCGCCGAGCGCGTAGGCGTCGCGCAGCATCCGCCACTGCATCGCGTTCGAGGGCCGGACCTCGCGCCCGATGTTGTCGGACGCGCCGTAGGAGTACCAGACGTGCCCGCCCACGACGAGCATCGTCGCCGCCGACAGGTTCACGCCGTTGTGCCGCGCGAAGTACAGCCGCATGCGGTTGGGGTCCTCGGAGTTGAGGGCCCGCCACTGCTGCTGGAAGTAGCTCAGCGGCCGCGGGCGGAACTTGTCCCGGATCGCCGTGATCTCGTAGAGCCGCTGCCACTCGGGCAGGTCGTGGTAGCCGCCCTGGACGACCTCGACACCGGCCTTCTCGGCCTTCTTGATGTTGCGCCGCCACAACTGGTTGAAGTTCTTCAGGACCTCGTCCAGCGAGCGGTTGGCCAGCGGCACCTGGAAGACATAGCGGGGCTGGACGTCGCCGAACCCGGCGCCGCCGTCCTCGCCCTGCTGCCAGCCCATGCGGCGCAGCTTGTCGGACACCTCGAAGGCGCGCGGCTCGATGGTCGTGGCCTCGACGTCGCGCAGCCGCTTCACATCGGGGTTCTGGATGCCCGCCTTGATCGCGGCGGCGTTCCAGCGCCGGATGACCACCGGCGGGCCCATCTTCACGGAGAAGGCGCCCTGCTTCTTCAGATGCGCGAGCATCGGCTGGAGCCAGTCGTCCAGGTTCGGGGCGTACCAGTTGATGACCGGGCCCTCGGGCAGATACGCGAGATAGCGCTTGACCTTCGGCAACTGCCGGTAGAGCACCAGGCCCACACCCACGAGCTGACCGGTCCTGTCGTCGAACCAGCCGAGGTTCTCCGAGCGCCATTCGCTCTTCACATCAGCCCATGCCGGGACCTGGCAATGGCTCGCCGACGGCAGGCTCTGGATGTACGCCAGATGTTGCTCTCGGCTGATGGTCCTCAGGGTCAGGCTCATTCGCGGCGCTCCTCGGGCTGGTGTGTCCCCATGGATACAGGGGCTCCGGCTCTAGCGCCGAAGCCTACTGTGCCCTGCGAGCGCCCCGATTGGGCGTATGCAACCTTCGCCCCCGGCCGGGCTTCGACCAGGGGTGGCGCGGACGGTCAGCGAGCGGTCCGCACGGCGGCACGCGGCCGCCGGGGGATCACCACAGGCCGCCGAAGAGACCGCCGTGCGCCATGCCGAGGAAGAAGCCCACGGCCGAGGCGCCGAGGCCGAGGACCAGGAAGAAGCGCTCCCGGGTCGTCACGGAGATGAACTGTCCGTAGGCGCCCGAGAAGATCCCGACCAGGCCGGTCCAGGAGCTGAGCAGATGGAGGTGGTGGAACATCGCGGTCACGAAGGCGATCGCACCGAGCACCAGCGTCACGCCGACCAGCGTGTCCTGGAGCGGGTGGGGCTTGCCGTCGGTGGCGAAGAGGGATCCCGCGGTGTCGCGTCGCATTGCCTGTGCCATGGAGGCACCTCCTGCGGAAGGCGGCGCATCGTAGCGCCGTACACACCCGATGTGTACAGATTCTGCCCGTCCGCCGCCGGATTTCAACCGCAAGCCACTGTGCGGGTACTCTGTACCGTCTGCACCGGTGTCTGCCCTGAGCAGTCACGGATCGGTCACCGACCGCATCCGGGCTGACACAGCCATGCGGCAGCCGAAACGGCAGGGACTCCCCCTCGGATCTCCGAACCCTCGGATTTCTCCGGTCGGGGCGCCCGATTGTCAGTGGCGGCCGATACCGTTGCGTACGCATCACGACCCTCCTGCCACGGAACGACCGTGGCCGCTGAGTCCAAAGGAGGTGGGTTCCACATGCGTCACTACGAGGTGATGGTCATCCTCGACCCCGATCTTGAGGAGCGCGCTGTCTCTCCCCTGATCGAGAACTTCCTCTCCGTCGTCCGCGAGGGCAACGGAAAGGTCGAGAAGGTCGACACCTGGGGCCGTCGTCGTCTCTCGTACGAGATCAAGAAGAAGCCCGAGGGCATCTACTCGGTCATCGACCTGCAGGCCGAGCCTGCGGTCGTCAAGGAGCTCGACCGCCAGATGAACCTGAACGAGTCGGTCCTCCGGACCAAGGTCCTCCGTCCCGAGACCCACTGAGCCCCCTGGCTCAGACCCGTTGAGCCGTAAGGCTCGGCGGCACTCGGGATTCGAGTAGCAGCACAAGCAGCCAGCAGCAAACCCGCCGAGAGGTTCCCCAATGGCAGGCGAGACCGTCATCACGGTCGTCGGCAATCTTGTCGACGACCCCGAGCTGCGCTTCACCCCGTCCGGTGCGGCGGTCGCGAAGTTCCGCGTCGCGTCCACTCCCCGCACCTTCGACCGGCAGACCAATGAGTGGAAGGACGGCGAGAGCCTGTTCCTGACCTGCTCGGTCTGGCGTCAGGCGGCGGAGAACGTCGCCGAGTCGCTTCAGCGAGGCATGCGCGTCATCGTGCAGGGCCGACTGAAGCAGCGGTCCTACGAGGACCGTGAGGGCATCAAGCGCACGGTCTACGAGCTGGACGTCGACGAGGTCGGCGCCAGCCTGCGGAACGCCACGGCCAAGGTCACCAAGACCTCGGGCCGCGGTGGCCAGGGTGGGTACGGCGGCGGTGGCGGCCAGCAGGGCGGCGGCTGGGGCGGTGGCCCCGGCGGTGGCCAGCAGGGTGGCGGCGGGGCTCCCGCCGACGACCCGTGGGCGACCGGCGCGCCGGCCGGTGGCGGCCAGCAGGGCGGCGGCGGTGGCGGTGGCGGCTGGGGCGGAAGCTCCGGCGGCTCCGGTGGCGGCTACTCGGACGAGCCCCCCTTCTAAGCCCCAGGCCCCTGGCCTGGAGGGCGAGAAGGCGGGTCGCACCCACACTTCTTGATCACACAGGAGAAACACCATGGCGAAGCCGCCTGTGCGCAAGCCGAAGAAGAAGGTCTGCGCTTTCTGCAAGGACAAGGTCACGTACGTGGACTACAAGGACACGAACATGCTGCGGAAGTTCATTTCCGACCGCGGCAAGATCCGTGCCCGCCGCGTGACCGGCAACTGCACGCAGCACCAGCGTGACGTCGCCACGGCCGTGAAGAACAGCCGTGAGATGGCGCTGCTGCCCTACACGTCCACCGCGCGATAAGGGAAGGGTGACCGACTCATGAAGATCATCCTCACCCACGAGGTCTCCGGCCTCGGTGCCGCCGGTGACGTCGTCGACGTCAAGGACGGGTACGCCCGTAACTACCTGATCCCGCGGAACTTCGCGATCCGCTGGACCAAGGGTGGCGAGAAGGACGTCGAGCAGATCCGCCGTGCTCGCAAGATCCACGAGATCGCAACCATCGAGCAGGCCAACGAGATCAAGGCCCAGCTCGAGGGCGTCAAGGTCCGTCTGGCCGTTCGCTCCGGCGACGCCGGTCGTCTCTTCGGCTCCGTCACCCCGGCTGACATCGCTTCGGCGATCGAGGCTGCCGGTGGCCCGAAGGTCGACAAGCGCCGCGTCGAGCTGACCGCGCCGATCAAGACGCTGGGCGCCCACGCGACGTCCGTGCGTCTGCACCCCGAGGTTGCCGCCAAGGTCAACGTCGAGGTCGTCGCTGCCTGAGCATCACGCTCGCAGGACTGAGTGAAGAGGCCGTACCCACTGGGTGCGGCCTCTTTGCTGTGCGGTACGGGTGCGATGCGGAGGGCTGTGCGGTACGCCGTGCGATGCGGGAGCGCTGGGCGCGAGGCGTACCGTCAGGCGTCATGCAGTCCTGGGCGGCGGAGCGTTTCACGTGGTTTCACGTGAAACATCGCGTCAGCGGGTGGCGCCCGTGACGATCCAGCGGCCCGAGCGTGAGCGCAGCCACAGGGTGAGCAGGCGCATGGTCATCATCAGCGTCATGGCGCCCCACAGCCCGGTCAGTCCGCCGCCGAGCGTCGGTACGAGCAGCGCGACCGGCGCGAACACCGCGAGGGTGATCAGCATGGCCCAGGCCAGATACGGGCCGTCTCCCGCGCCCATCAGTACGCCGTCCAGGACATAGACGACGCCGCAGATCGGCTGGGCGGCGGCTATCACCATCAGGGCGGGCAGGGCCGCGTCCTGGACGGGGGCGTCGCCGGTGAAGAGCGGGACGAACACCGGTCGGGCGGCGACGACCAGCAGGCCGAGCACGATGCCGGAGGCGAAGCCCCACTGCATCATGCGACGGCAGACCGCGCGGGCACCGTCGGGGTCGTTGGCGCCGAGATATCGGCCGATGATGGCCTGCCCGGCGATCGCGATGGCGTCGAGGGCGAAGGACAGCAGGCTCCACAGGGACAGCACGATCTGGTGGGCCGCGATGTCGGCGTCGCCCAGGCGAGCGGCCACGGCGGTCGCGATCATGACGATGGCCCGCAGGGAGAGCGTACGGACGAGGAGCGGGACGCCCGCCTGGGCGCAGGCCCTGATTCCGGCGGCGTCCGGGCGCAGGGAAGCGCCATGGCGCCGGGCGCCCCGGACGACGACATACAGGTAGACCGCCGCCATGCCGCACTGGGCCAGGACGGTGCCCCACGCGGATCCGGCGATGCCGAGGCCCGCGCCGTAGACGAGGAGCGCGTTCAGGGCGGCGTTGGCGACGAAGCCGCCGACGGCCACATACAGCGGGGTCCTGGTGTCCTGGAGGCCGCGCAGCACACCGGTGGCGGCGAGCACCACCAGCATCGCGGGGATGCCGAGGACGGAGACCCGGAGGTAGGTGACCGCGTAGGGCGCGGCGGAGTCGGAGGCGCCGAAGAGGTCCACGAGCGCGGGCGCGGTGGGCAGGGCGACAGCGATCACGGCGGCGCCCAGGAGCAGGGCGAGCCAGATGCCGTCCATGCCCTGCCGGATGGCGGCCTGGAGGTCACCGGCGCCGACGCGGCGGGCGACGGCGGCCGTGGTGGCGTACGCGAGGAAGACGAAGACGCTGACGGCCGTCATCAGCAGGGCCGAGGCGACGCCGAGACCGGCGAGTTGCGCGGTGCCGAGATGGCCGACAATGGCACTGTCCGCCATGACGAAGAGCGGCTCGGCCACGAGTGCGCCGAAGGCGGGGACGGCGAGCGCGACGATCTCTCGGTCGTGTCGTCGCCGGGCGGCCTTGGGCGCCGCGGGAGCCTGTGTCATGTGCACCAATCTAATCTTCCACAGGTAAGAGATGCAACGGGCCTAGGGTCCTTACCTGGGTTGTGTGTGCGCATCGATCCGCGTGCCATTCGTCACGATCTTGGGCCGACTGGGGAAGTTTTTCTTCTGCACAGCCGGTGGATGGGAAAGTTGCAGGTCAGACCCTGTGGATAAGGTCTCCTGAGGGCTTGTTCACAGGGCTGTCCACCGGACCGTGCACAGGTTTGGCGGGGTTCTCCACAGCATCGGGGCAGTCATCCACACCGCCTGTGGATAACCAGATTGGCTGACGGTGCCCGCGGGCCTACCGTAGTCCGGCGCCCGCCTCGTCCTGCCATCGCGGAAACCACGCAAATCCGACGCGTCAGAACCGGAGTTGGGCCCCCTTATTTGTCAGTGTCGTGCCGTAGGAATGAGGGGCACGGCGAGGTCCGCGCGGCGGACGGGAGGAGGCGGCCCGGTGAGCATTTCCGAGCCCTTGGACGACCCGTGGGCCGACAGCGGGCCCAGTGATCGTCTGCCCGTGTCCCGGCCGCCTCGCGACGGTGGCCGGGGCCGCGAGGAGCAGCACGAGCGCGGCTGGGACGGCGGTCCCTCCTTCGAGCGCGTCCCGCCGCAGGACCTCGACGCCGAGCAGTCGGTGCTCGGCGGCATGCTGCTGTCGAAGGACGCCATCGCGGACGTCGTAGAGGTCCTCAAAGGCCATGACTTCTACCGCCCGGCCCACGAGACGATCTTCTCCTCGATCCTCGACCTGTACGCACGGGGCGAGCCCGCCGACCCCATCACCGTCGCCGCCGAGCTCACCAAGCGCGGCGAGATCACCAAGGTCGGCGGCGCCTCGTATCTGCACTCGCTGGTCCAGACGGTTCCGACCGCCGCGAACGCCGAGTACTACGCGGAGATCGTCCACGAGCGCGCGGTCCTGCGCCGCCTGGTCGAGGCCGGAACGCGCATCACGCAGATGGGATACGCGGCCGACGGCGATGTGGACGAGATCGTCAACAGCGCCCAGGCCGAGATCTACGCCGTCACCGAGCAGCGCACCAGCGAGGACTATCTGCCGCTCGCCGACATCATGGAGGGCGCCCTCGACGAGATCGAGGCGATCGGCTCCCGCAGCGGCGAGATGACGGGCGTGCCCACGGGCTTCACCGACTTCGACTCCCTCACCAACGGCCTGCACCCCGGCCAGATGATCGTCATCGCGGCCCGCCCCGCCATGGGTAAGTCCACCCTGGCCCTCGACTTCGCGCGCGCCGCCTCCATCAAGCACAACCTGCCCAGCGTCATCTTCTCCCTGGAGATGGGGCGCAACGAGATCGCGATGCGCCTGCTGTCCGCGGAGGCCCGCGTGGCGCTGCACCACATGCGCTCCGGCACGATGACGGACGAGGACTGGACGCGGCTCGCCCGCCGGATGCCGGAGGTCTCGGCGGCGCCGCTCTACATCGACGACTCCCCGAACCTGTCGATGATGGAGATCCGCGCGAAGTGCCGCCGCCTCAAGCAGCGCAGCGACATCAGACTCGTGATCATCGACTACCTCCAGCTCATGCAGTCCGGCGGCTCGAAGCGCGCCGAGAGCCGCCAGCAGGAGGTCTCGGACATGTCGCGAAACCTGAAGCTGCTGGCCAAGGAGCTGGAGGTGCCGGTGATCGCGCTGTCGCAGCTCAACCGAGGCCCCGAGCAGCGCACGGACAAGAAGCCCCAGGTCTCCGACCTGCGTGAATCCGGCTCCATCGAGCAGGACGCCGACATGGTGATCCTGCTGCACCGCGAGGACGCCTACGAGAAGGAGTCACCGCGCGCGGGCGAGGCGGACATCATCGTCGGCAAGCACCGTAACGGCCCCACGGCGACGATCACGGTCGCCTTCCAGGGTCACTACTCGCGCTTCGTCGACATGGCGCAGACGTAGCACGGCCAGGGGGCCAGCCTTGTCAGCCCTGCCGTTCGCGGCCGCGCGGGGTGAGGGCGACCAGGGCCGGGTGGCGCTGGGACAACAGGGCGCCACGGACGATGAACTCCTTGTAGAGAGCGGCGGCCCGACCGGTGAGGACGCGCTCGACCGGGCTGTCGTCGGCGCGCACGAACTGGATGAGCCCGTCGCGGCGGCCCAGGCTGACGCACTGGTTGAGGTAGCGGAAGCGCAGCGGGCGAGGGGTGCGCCCCGCGAGGCGGTCGCTGATCGCGCGGGCGCAGTGGGCGGCCGACGGCAGCCCGGTGGCGCAGGCCATGCGCAGTTCCTGGCCGCCCTGCCGCTGGACCGCCGCCGCGTCACCGATCGCGTAGACCTCCGGGTGCGACACGGAGCGCAGCGTCCGGTCGACGACCATCCGGCCGTGCGCGTCCACCGCGAACCCGGCCGCACGGGCTGTGCCCGGCACACGGAAGCCCGTCGTCCACACCACCGTGTCCGAGGCGAGGAAGTCGCCGTCGCCGAGCACGACGCCGTCCGCGCGGACCTCGGCGACCCGCACCCGGTCGCGTACGTCCACACCGAGCCGGTCGAAGACCCGGCGCACATGCCGTCGACCCCGCTCGGACAGAGCGGCGCCGAGCGCCTCACCGGTGATCAGGCGGGTCTTCAACTCCGGTCGGGTATCGGCGAGTTCGGCCGCCACCTCGATACCCGTGAGGCCGCCGCCGACGACCGTGACATGGCCGCCCTTGGTCAGCCGTTCCCTGAGCCGCGCCGCGTCGGGACCCGTCGCGAGGGGATAGGCGTGCTCCACCGCCCCCGGGACGGCGTCGTGCTGGGCGCTGCTGCCCAGGGCGTAGACGAGCGTGTCGTACGCGAGGGGCGCCCCGTCAGCGAAGAGGACCTCACGGCGGTCGGCATCGATCCCCACGACCCGGTCGACGACGAACGCCACCGGGTCCCCGGCGAGCAGCTGGGCGATCGGCCGTTGCCGCACGACCTGGCCCGCGGCGACCTGATGCATCCGCACCCGCTCCACGAACCGGTCGTCGGCGTTGACCAGGGTCACGCGCGTCCCGGACTGCTTGGCGATCGCCTTGGCCGCGATGGTTCCCGCGTAGCCCGCGCCCAGCACGACGATGTGCGCTGTCATCACGCTCTCCTCCTGACGCCCTGACGGCGAGATGGCGTCAGAGGGTTGACTGGACAGGCACGCCCGTCCGTGACAACCCTCGGCGAGACGTGAGTCACACCCGTGCCGGGACGGTTCGCTCTGTGTCAGGCAGTCGTGTCAGAAGCCGTGTCAGGCAGCCGTGGGCGAACCACAGGAGCCGACGTTCCCCGGCGGGTTCTCACTTCTGCTGGGCTGTGGCGAAAGCCAGCTTGGTCGGGCTCACCACGTTGTGGACGGCCCGTACCCTCCCGGCCTCGATCTCCAGGTGCAGCACGGCGATCAGCGTTCCTTCCCGGCGGGCCACGATCGCCGGAGCGCCGTTGACCATGCGGATGTCGATGACGGCACCGGTCGCTCGCGGGTGGCTGGCGAATCCGATGAGGAGGCGGGACACCCGGTCCGCGCCCATGACCGGGCGTCGCGCCGCCGAGACCTCGCCGCCGCCGTCCGACCACGAGACGACGTCCTTGGCGAGCATGCGTTCGAGCCCCGCCACGTCGCCGTCCGCCGCCGCGGCGAGGAAGCGGCGCACCATCTCCGTGCACTGCTGAGGATCCGCGTTGAAGCGGCGCTGGGACTGCCGTACATGCTCACGGGCCCGGCGGTAGAGCTGACGCACCCGGGGCTCGGGTACGTTCAGCACCTCCGCGATGTCGGCGTGCGGATAGCCGAAGGCCTCGCGCAGGACGAACGCCGCGCGTTCCGCGGGCGTCAGCCGCTCCAGCAGCAGGAGCAGGCCGACCGACACGGAATCCCGCTGCTCGACCGTCTCCAACGGCCCGAGTCGTCCGTCATCGGTGAACACCGGTTCGGGAAGCCAGGGACCCACATACCGTTCGCGCCGGGCGCGGGCCGAACTCAGCCGGGTCAGGCAGAGGTTCGTCACCACCTTGGTCAGCCAGGCCGCGGGAACGTCCACGGAGTCGCTGTCCGCCCAGCGCAGATAGGCGTCTTGGAGCACGTCATCGGCCTCGGTGGCCTCGCCGAGCAGTCGGTAGGCGAGGCCGAACAGCCGCGTGCGGTTCTCCTCGAACGTGGCCAGCTTGTTCACCGACATGCCGCTCAGCGTTTCACGTGAAACATGCCGCGACCTTGTCGGGTCCTGGCGGGAATTGACTCGACGTTGGGCGGGCGCCCGTATGGACTGGTCCCATGACGAATGAAGAGCTGCTTCCCACGACGCGCAGGACCCTCATCCATCGCCTGGCCACCGCTCAGGCCGAGGGACGCGCGCCGTCTCTCGTCGGCGCCGTCGTCCGTGGCGGGGAGCTAGTGTGGACAGGGAGCCGCACCTCGGTCGACGGCCACGCGCCGGACGAGAACGTCCAGTACCGCATCGGTTCGATCACCAAGACCTTCACGGCCGTCCTGGTGATGCGTCTGCGGGACGAGGGACTGCTCGATCTGTCCGACCCACTGGAGAAGCACCTGCCGGGGACGGGCGTCGGTGAGATCACGATCGCCGATCTGCTCTCGCACCGAGGCGGGCTAGCGGCCGAGACGCCGGGGCCGTGGTGGGAGCGCACGCCCGCCTCTCTCCGGCCCGAGCTGCGAGACGTGCTCGGGGAGGAGCCGTTCAAGCACCCCGTGGGCCGCCGCTTCCACTACTCGAACCCCGGGTACACGTTGCTCGGTTCGCTGGTCGAGGCGGTGCGTGGTGAACCCTGGGAGGACGTGCTGCGGCGCGAGGTCCTCGAACCGCTGGGGATGCACCGCACGAGCCGTCAGCCCATGGCTCCGCACGCCGACGGCTGGGCCGTGCACCCATGGGCCGATGCTCTGCTGCCCGAGCCCGCCGAGGACCTGGGGCTGATGGCACCAGCCGGGCAACTCTGGTCGACCGCCGCGGACTTGGCGCGCTTCGCCGTGTTCCTGATGCAGGGGGACGACCGTGTGCTGAGTGCGGAATCGGTTCACGAGATGAAGACGCCAGCGGCCGTCGCGGACTCCGGTGACGAGGACCAGACGTATGGCTTCGGCGTCATCGTCGTAAGCGGTGGCGGGCGGACCTTCGCGGGTCACTCCGGGTCGCTTCCCGGCTTCCTCGCCAGCCTGTGGACCTGTGAGGAGGAGGACGTCGCGGCGGTGGTCCTCGCCAACTGCACCAGTGGACCCGCGGTGTCCGCGGTGGCCGCCGAACTGCTGCTGGCCGTGGCGGAGGCGGAGCCGCGCATCCCCGAGCCGTGGCGTCCGCTGCCCGAGGTCGACCAGGACCTTCTGGAGCTGACCGGCGCCTGGTACTGGGGGACGAGCGCCCAGGTGCTGCGGCTCGCGCCGGGTGGTGTCGTCCAGCTCGGTCCGCTGGCCGGGGGCGGCCGGGCCTCGCGGTTCCGGCCGAACGGTGACGGGACGTGGACGGGTCTCGACGGGTACTACGCGGGGGAGTTGCTGCGTGCGGTCCGGCGGCCCGACGGCTCGGTGAGCCACCTCGACCTGGGGTCGTTCGTCTTCACGCGCGAACCGTACGACCCTGAGGCGCCGGTGCCGGGTGGGGTGGACCCGGAGGGGTGGCGGGGGCTCTCCTGAACCAGAGCGTGCCCTCCTGAAGCGGTGAGGGCCCGCCTGAGCCGGTGAGGGTCCGCCTGAATCCTTGCCCTTGAGCCCGAGGTGCCCCGTTTCACGTGAAACAGGGCACCTTCTCGTAGCGGGGGTGTCCGCGTGCCGTCAGAGCTGGCGCTTGAAGCCGACGTGTGAGGCCTCGAAGCCCAAGCGCTCGTAGAAGCGGTGCGCATCGGTGCGGGAGGCGTCCGAGGTCAGTTGCACCAACTGGCAGCCCTGTCGGCGGGACTCCTCGACGGCCCACTCGATGAACCGGGTGCCGAGGCCGCTGCCGCGTTCGTCGGCGTGTACTCGGACGCCTTCGATGATCGACCGGGTGGCGCCCTTCCGCGACAGGCCGGGGATGATGGTGAGCTGGAGCGTGCCGACCACCCGGCCTTCGCGTACGGCGACGACCAGGTTCTGGTTCGGATCCTCGGCGAGCCGTGTGTAGGCCGCGAGGTAGGGGGTCAGGTCGTCCAGCGACTCGCGCTGGGAACCGAGGGGATCGTCGGCCAGCATGGCCACGATCGCGGGGATGTCATCGGCGACGGCGGGGCGTATCTCAAGATCTCCCATGGCCGCAGCCTATGCGCAGCCCCATGGAGCCGGGCTGCCCGAGCCCCGCCACGGCGGGGCTCGGTGCGCTACGCCGGGGTGCGTACCGTCTCCACGGCCCTGACCAGCGGGGCCAGCTCCGGGTTCTTTGCCGCCTCGTCCAGGGCCTCGCGCAGGGCCGCGTCGTTGGTGGGACGGGCCTCGGCGAGGAGCTTGGCGCCGCTCTCGGTGACGTTGGTGTAGATGCCGCGCCGGTCGGTGGGGCACAGGTAGCGCGACAGCAGGCCCCGGTCCTCAAGGCGGGTGACTAGGCGGGTCGTCGCGCTCTGGCTGAGGACGACGGCGTCGGCGACCTGCTTCATCTGAAGGTGGCCACCGTCCCCGTCGTGCTGACGGCTGAGGACGTCGAGAAGGCTGTACTCCCGGACGCTCAGGCCGTGCTTCGCCTGGAGGGCCCGCTCGACATGGGCCTCGATCTTCCCGTGGAGCAGCGAGAGAGCGCACCAGCCCTGGGCGAGGGCGGTGAGTGCGGGGTCGGTCGCTGTCATGACTGTTCCTCCGTTTTCCTGCTTCCCAGAGCGGCTGCGTCCAGGATAGTCCACCGGTGCAATATCCAGCGCTTGCAATTATCGAGCGTGTGCAACTATTGTGTAAGCACGTTAAGCGCACCTGCAATCGTCTGGAAGGCGGCTCCATGCCTCTCGCGCTTCTGGCCCTCGCGATCGGGGCCTTCGGAATCGGCACCACAGAATTCGTGATCATGGGACTGCTGCCCGAGGTCGCGGGTGACTTCGACGTCTCCATCCCCACGGCCGGACTCCTCGTGACCGGCTACGCCCTGGGCGTCGTGCTCGGGGCCCCGCTGATGACCGCCCTCGGCACCCGCATCTCGCGCAAGCGGATGCTCATGCTCCTGATGGGCCTGTTCATCGCGGGCAATCTGCTCTCGGCCGTCGCACCGGCCTTCGGCGTGATGCTGGCGGGCCGCGTCGTCGCCTCGTTCGCGCACGGAGCGTTCTTCGGCATCGGCTCCGTCGTCGCGGCGGAACTCGTCGCCCCCGAGAAGAAGGCCGGAGCCATCGCCATGATGTTCTCGGGCCTGACCATCGCCAACGTCGTCGGGGTGCCGCTGGGCACGTTCGTCGGCCAGGTCGTCGGCTGGCGGACCACCTTCGTCATCGTCGCCGCCCTGGGCGTCATCGGCCTCGCGGGCATCGCCAAGCTCGTACCGGACCTGCCCAGGCCCGAGGGCGTGCGGCTGCGGGACGAGATCGGCGCCTTCCGCAACGCCCAGGTGCTGCTCGCCATGGCGATGACCGTCCTCGGCTTCGGCGGCGTCTTCGCGGCCATCACCTACATCACGCCGATGATGACCGAGGTCGCGGGCTACGCGGACGGCTCCGTGACCTGGCTGCTCGTCCTGTTCGGCATCGGCATGGTGGTCGGCAACCTCGTTGGCGGCCGGTTCGCCGACCGTGCTCTGATGCCGATGCTGTACGCCTCGCTGGGTGGCCTGGCCCTCGTGCTCGGTCTCTTCACCCTCACCGCCCACAACAAGATCGCGGCGGCCGTGACCATCATGCTCATCGGCGCCCTGGGCTTCGCGACCGTGCCGCCGCTCCAGAAGCGGGTCCTCGATCAGGCCTCCGGTGCTCCCACCCTCGCCTCGGCCGTCAACGTCGGCGCCTTCAACCTCGGCAACGCCCTGTCGGCCTGGCTCGGCGGCATCGTGATCGCCGCGGGTCTCGGCTACACCGCCCCGAACTGGGTGGGTGCCCTGCTCGCTGCCGCTGCCCTCGTGCTCGCCGTGCTGGCGGCCGCCCTGGAGCGCCGCACTCCGGCGACCACCCGGGTCGTCGCGGGGTCCCCCTCCGCGGCCCCGGCCGCCGAGACGGCGATGCCCGTCCACCACTGACCTTCACCACCGCCCCTGGCCAAGCCCTCCGGCCCCGGCCAGGGGCACCGGGCCCAGCGCGCCGCACGCCAGCGGCCGCGACACGGACCACCCGTCAAGCACCACGCAACACCGCACCAAGGAGAACCCCTCATGAGCACCACCACCCCCGCTGTCGCCCCGCTGACCACCGCGGACGCGGAGGCCCTCGTGGACGCCGCCCGCAGCGCCGCCGAGGCCGCCGGTGTCACCGTCAGCGTCACCGTCCTCGACGCGGGGGGCCATCTGCTCGCCTTCCGGCGCGATGACCGGGCTGTGCTGATCTCCGGCGAGACCAGCACCCGCAAGGCGTACACGGCCCTCCAGCTCAATGCCCCGACCGCTGATCTGGTCGACGCGGTCCAGCCCGGCGCCCTCTTCCACACCCTGCCCACGGCCCTCGACCGGCCGCTGCTCTTCATCGCGGGCGGCGTGCCCGTCCACCGCGACGGGCGACTGATCGGCGCGATCGGCGTCGGCGGCGGCGCGCCCGAGCAGGACCACGGGTTCGCGACGACGGCCGTGGCCGCGCTGGTCTGAGGCCACCCTCGACGCCCGCACAGAGCCCGCCCGACAGGGCGCCTGCCACCAGGGCCGCGCCCTGAGGGCAACCCGCCCGAGCAGGACGAGGGCCCGCCCTCACGCTCCCCGGAATCCCCACGTCAGTTCCCTGGGGTTCCCGGTGCGTGAGGGCGGGCCCTCGGCGTCGTCAGCCCGCCGCCACCGTCAGCGGGGCGAAGCGGCGCGTCCAGTCGCCGGGCAGCTCCGGGATCCCGGAGGCCATCACGGCGTTGAAGGCCACTGGCGCCAGGCCGTTCGCCTTCACCCAGGCGAGCAGCTCCTCGTGGCGGACGTCGATGTCGGTGCGCAGCGGCCGGTCGGTGTGGCCGCCCAGGGAGGCGATGAGCGCCTTCGCCGTGTCCGTGTCCCGGGCGACCAGCGGGCCGACGACATGGGTGTCCATGTTCGGCCACATCCCCGCGTACCCGATGATCTCGCCGTTGGCCTCCGCGACATGGAGGCGGTCGGTGAAGGCGGGGAGGCGGGTGATCATGTGGGTGCGGTCGAGGCCGAAGACCTCGGTGTCGAGCCTGATGAGGGCCGTCAGGTCCTCCGCCGTCGCCGCCCGGGTGGTGATGCCGGGTACGGGTCCGACCGTGCCGCCGGGGTTGAAGGAGCCTCGGACCATCTCGGCGCGTCCGATCACCTTGAAGCCGAGCTGTTCGTACAGGGGGCGGCCGTTGGGCGTCGCGTGGAGGGTGAGCGGGGTGGTGCCCGCGGATTCGATGACGTACCGCATGAGACGGCGGCCGAGGCCCTGGCGGGCATGGCGCTCGGCGACCAGCACCATGCCGATCGCCGAGAGCCCGGGGTTTTCGTGTGGTCCGTACTGGGTCACGACACAGGCGGCGATGAGTCCCTGGCCCTGGGGGTCGTCGATGCCGTAGCCCGTGCCAGCCGAGAGCAACAGCCCCCACTTGTGTTCTTCGCGGGGCCAGCCGCGGTCCTCGGACAGGTCGGCGCAGGCCGTGAGGTCACGGGGTGTGAGTCGGCGGATGGGAAGAGCGGAGAGGGTAGGTGTCGACACGCGGGTCAGGCTGTCTGACGCATGACCTCGGCGTCCACCTCTTTGTGGGGAGAAGCACTCTGCTTTTGGCCAAGTTTCCTCTGGTCACGCCCTTCCTGGCCGCGGAGCCGACGGCCTCGCCGGGTCAGGCCCCAGGGCTTGAGCACGGAGATGACCGTCATGAACAGGTATGCGCTGAGCGAGACGATGGGCCCCGCGATGAGATCGCTCGGGCTGGGCAGCGGCTCCCCGGCGGAGAGGGCCGTCATGGCTTCGTTGACCCCGGGGCGCAGTGCGAAGGTCGACGCGGCGATGGTCACCAGGGTCAGCCAGAACTTCGTGTAGACCCAGCGGTGCCGGGCCAGCCCCCAGGAGGTGCCGAGCGAGAGCAGCAGCCCGCTCACCAGGGTGAGGAAGGCCAGCGGAAGCACGAGCCAGTCGGTGAAGACCTTCATCGAGCGGACGGAGGCTTCGATGGTCGGATCGGAATCGGTGGTGAGAGCGGCCGTGGCGAGTCCGAGAAGCCCGAGCGTGAGCCCGAGCCAGCAGGCCGAGGCGGCCACATGGACAGCGAGGGTGGCCCGGCGAGCGGGGCGTCGTAGTTTCACGTGAAACACCGTGCCGCGAGAAGCGCGCCGCGGCGTCTGACAGCGGGAGTAGCCGCGACTACTAGCGTCGGCGTACGCGGCCTCCATGGCGAAGGTGCCTTCGGCGACGGCGCTCGCGGTGAAGGCGTGCGCGGTGAAGGCGTGCGAGGTGAAGGCCCGCACGGCGCAGGCGTCTGCAGTCCGGGGCCGCGGTGAAGGTGCCCGTGGCGGAGGGGTCGCGGTGAAGGTCGCGAACCGGCTCTGTGAAGGGTTCGAGGCATGGTGTGCCCGTGGTGTCAGCTGCGCGGGTGCTTGTTCGGTCGGGAGTCGCGCACTGCGACGGCTGCTTCGTCTGAGGTCAGCACTGGTCCGAGGCCAGAGGTCTTGGCTCCGCGTAGCCCATGCCGGGCGCGATGTGCGGAAGGCGCCCGATGGGGTAGGCGCGCCGGTATTGAAGGCAATGGGTGGCCCGGACCTTGGAATTCCGAATGAAGGAACGGCACTTGTGCACTGAACGTCTCTCGGTAGTGTCGACTCCGGTTCGTACCGTGTGCGTGGGGAGACGCACAGCGGGGGCGCGCACGCAGAGAGCAGTAGAGCTTAACGAGGCAAGAGATCGACAGCCCTCAGTTCTGGCTAAAGGCCCTTTGTCATGGGCTGGAGTGGGATGCTGCGGGTGAGGTGACTGCGGCCAATGTCATGTTCCATCCCTGCTTGTCCATGGGGTGTGGAGCGCCAGTGCTCACTGTGGTCGACATCGGCTGTCGGGCTGGAACGGGGAAGAACAGCGCGGGGAAGACAGGCATCTTCCGCTGAGGAGGTGCGCGGACCGACTGAGAGATGTTCGAGGCGAGGGCACAGGCATGGACGCTCCGACCACCACGTCGGCGGGCAAGGGCACTTCCGGGGAGAACGGTGACGGCGGTAGCGGCTGGTTCACGCCGCGCAAGCTGCCGAAGGAGTCGGCCAGGGCGACGCCACCGCAGCCGGAGAACGCGGAGAGCACGGCGGAAGCGGAAGCCGAACCGGAGACTGCCCGTGAGGCCGCTCCGGGGCGGCGCCTGGCATCGATACGGCCCCTGGGGAGACCGGCGGCGGAGCCCGCGAGACCCTCCGGGGAAAGCGGGGCGACTGGGGCTGCCGGGGCTGAAGAGGCGACGCCCACGCGAATGCCGCCCGCCGCTCGCATACCGCTGGACGCTCACGTACCGCCCGCCGCTTCCGCCGCGCGGGAGGTGCGGGAGGTGCGGGAGGTGTGGGAGGTAACGCCTCCCTCCGAGCGGCGCTCCTCGGCGCCCACCGCAGCCCTGGAACGGACATCCCTGGAACCCGCCTCGCTGGAACCCGCCTCGCTGGAACCCGCCTCCGCGGAGCGCGCCTCCGTGGCGCCCGGGTCCCTGGAGCGCGCGTCTCTGGAACCCGCCCCCCGAACGGCGTCCCCCGACGCGGTCCTGGTCCAGCGCACGATGGCCGAGATAGCCCCGATCGCCGACAAGGTGACCTCGTACTTCTACGCGCTGCTGTTCACCCGGCATCCGGACCTGCGCGCGCTGTTCCCGGTGGCGATGGACACCCAGCGCGACCGCCTGCTCAAGGCCCTGCTGACCGCCGCCCAGCACATCGACCACACCGACGTCCTCTTCGACTACCTGCGAAACCTCGGCCGGGGGCACCGCAAGTACGGCACGCGGGCCGAGCACTACCCGGCCGTCGGCGAGTGCCTGATCGGCGCCCTGAGCCGGTACGCGAGCGCGGTCTGGGACGAGGAGACCGAGGGCGCGTGGGTACGGACGTACACCACCGTCTCCCAGGTCATGATCGACGCGGCCGCCGAGGACGAGCTGCGCGCGCCCGCCTGGTGGTACGCCGAAGTCGTCTCGCACGATGTGCGGACGCCGGACATCGCCGTCATCACCGTCCGCCCCGACCAGCCGTACCCGTTCCTCGCCGGGCAGTACACGAGCCTGGAAACCCCCTGGTGGCCGCGCATCTGGCGGCACTATTCGTTCGCGTCCGCGCCGCGCTCCGACGGGCTGCTCTCCTTCCACGTCAAGGCGGTCCCCGCCGGATGGGTCTCCAATGCCCTGGTGCACCGCGCCCGCGTGGGCGACATCCTGCGCCTCGGGCCCGCCACCGGTTCGATGACCGTGGACCACACGACCGACAGCGGACTGCTCTGTCTGGGGGAGGCACCGGCATCGCGCCCATCAAGGCGCTGGTGGAGGACATCGCCGAGCACGGCAGGCGCCGCCCGGTCGAGGTCTTCTACGGCGCCCGCACCGACCACGACCTCTACGACATCGACACCATGCTGCGGCTCCAGCAGAACCACGCCTGGCTGTCCGTCCGCCCCGTCGTCGACGACCGGGCGCAGCTGCCGGACGCGGTGCGCGAGTACGGCCCGTGGAACGAGTACGACGCGTACCTCTCGGGTCCGCCCGGGATGATCCGCAGCGGGGTCGACGCGCTGCGCGAGGTGGGGATACCGGAAGGGCGGATACGCCACGACTCGGTGGAGGAACTGGTCACTGCGGGAAGCTGACCGAGCCAGCCGCTCCCGCGCCGCGCCTCCGCCGCACTCCCGCCGCGCCGCCCTCGGCTTGGCCGCCGCGCCGTGCCCTCAGCCGCGCCTTGCGCCGTGCCCTGAGCCCTGCCCCCCAGCCGTGCCCCGCGCCGTCGCTCAGCCATGCCTCCAGCCTCGCCTGGGCCGCGCGCCCACGGTCCTGCCTCAGCGCCACACCCCCCTTGCCGCTGGATCAGCCCAGATCCGGTGCGTGCATCGCCCGGATGCCCTCGATGTTGCCGTCCAGATAGTGCCGCAAGGACAGCGGGACGAGGTGGACCGATGCGATGCCCACGCGTGTGAACGGCACCCGGACGATCTCGTACTCCCCCGTGGGCTCCTCGACCTCGGGGCCGTGCCGCAGGGCCGGGTCCATGGACTCCAGACGGCAGACGAAGAAGTGCTGCACCTTCACGCCCGTGGCGCCGCCGTCGTCGCCGATGTGCTCGACGGTGTCCACGAAGCAGGGCACCACGTCGGTGATCTTGGCGCCGAGTTCCTCGTGCACCTCGCGGTGGAGCGCGTCGACCACCGTGGCGTCCTCCGCCTCGACCCCGCCCCCCGGCGTGACCCAGTACGGATCGACGCCGGGCTTAGTGCGCTTGATCAGGATCAGATGGTCTCCGTCGAGGAGAACGGCACGGGCGGTGCGCTTGACCACGGGTCGGACGGTCATGGGTGAAATGTGGCCCGCACTGTTCCACGTGAAACATCGCGAATCAGCCGGTCCCCGTCTCATGCCCAGTCGACGGCAGCACGCAGCAGCCACTCGTGCGCCCGTGCGATGTGGGGCATGGCGAGTGTGCCGGTGCGTACGACGAGGAAGTACGTCCGCAGCGGTGGCACGACCGGATCGAGCAGGGCCGCGATCTCGCCGCGCTCCAGGGCGGGCGCGCACAGATAGCGGGGCAGGACGGCGACCCCGGCGCCGGTGGCCACACACGCCAGCACCGCTCGCAGATCCGGCACGATGACGGCGCCTGACGTGGCCGGACGGGAGTCGAAGACCGAGGCCCAGTAGCGCGAGACCAGAGGCAGCGACTCATGGACCTCGACGACCGGCAGGTTCTCCAGAGCCGGTCTGCCCTTGCGCCGCAACTTGCCCGGTCCGATGCGGCTGGCCCAGCGCGGCGCCGCCACCAGGACGTGCTCCTCGTCGCACAGCGGGGTCGCGGTGAGCAGCGCCCCTCTTGGGCGGGCCGTGGAGATGGCCAGGTCGTGGTGCCCGGCGGCGAGTCCCTCCAGAACCTCTTCGGCGTTGCCGAACGACGCACGCAGCGCGAAGCTCTGGCCGTCGCTTCTGGTGAGGGCGGTGAGGGCCGGAAGGGCGCGCTCAGCCGTGAACTCGGGCGGTCCCGCCAGATGGAGCGTCCGGACCGAGGAGTCCTCGTCGAGCCCTGCCTCCGCGATCTCCACCAGCGCGTCCAGATGCGGGGCGGCCTTGTGGGCGAGCTCATCGCCGATGGTCGTCGGGGTGACGCCACGGGCCTGGCGCAGGAAGAGGGGGCGGCCGAGCTGGCGCTCCAGCGTGCGGATCTGGGAGGTCACCGCCGGTTGTGAGAGGCCGAGGAGCGCGGCGGCGCGGGTGAAGGAACCGGCCCGGTGCACCGTCACAAATGTGCGCAGCAGGGCCAGATCCATGTCGTCACCTTCTCTTCCGCTTCGGCCCCCGGCGCCGCCCAACTATAAATTTGTCGATAGGTTTCTGTCGCTACTGTGATTGGACACTGACACAGAGTCAACTAGCCTTGTTCGCGCGGTTCTTCGCGCGGAGAACCGAGGGCGGTCCGAGCCACGAGGGGGAGGCTCGGACCGTCCGTTGTGCGTAGCGGCGTACTAGGAAGCCGCGTACCCAGGCGTACGAGGGCGCGGCGCGTGGGGCGCAGCGGGCGTACGGGACGCGGTGGGTGCATGCGACGCAACTGGTGCACGGGCGCGGTGGTGCACGGGAGCTGTGGCGTCGACGGGCAGCTCGCGTGGGAGGCCGTGGAGGGCCTCAGTCCGCTGTCTCCGCCAGCGCACGCAGTACATCCGCCACGAGGTCGTCGGTGTCCTCAGCGCCCGCGGAGAGGCGAATGAAGCCCTCCGGAACGGCGTCCCCGCCCCACCGCCCGCGCCGCTCGGCCGTGGACCGTACGCCGCCGAAGCTCGTCGCGTCGTCCACGAGCCGCAGCGCCTCAAGGAAGCGCTCGGCCCGCGCGCGTGAGGGCAGCTCGAACGAGACCACGCACCCGAAGCGCCGCATCTGCCGAGCGGCGATCTCGTGCGCCGGGTCGTCGGGCAGCCCGGGGTAGCGCACGCCGGTGACGTCGGCGTGATCGCGCAGGACCTCGGCGAGGGCCAGGGCGTTGGCGCTCTGCCGGTCGGCCCGCAGGTGCAGTGTGGCGAGGGAGCGGTGCGCGAGCCAGGCCTCCATCGGCCCCGGAATGGCCCCGACGATCTTGCGCCAGCGCCGGACGCCCGCCGCGAGGGCCGCGTCGCGGCAGACCACGTACCCGAGCAGCAGGTCCCCGTGGCCGGTGAGCTGCTTGGTGCCGCTCGCCACGGAGAAGTCGGCGCCGAGGTCCAGGGGGCGCTGGCCGAGCGGGGTGGCGAGGGTGTTGTCGACGGCGACGAGGGCGCCGCGTTCGTGGGCCGCGGCGGCGAGACGGCGCACGTCACAGACGTCCAGGCCCGGGTTCGACGGGGTCTCCAGCCACAGCAGGCGGGCCCCGTCCAGCACGTCGAGCTGGGCGTCGCCGCGGGTCGGGGCGGTGCGGACCTCGATTCCGTACGCCGTGAGCTGCTCGCGGAGCAGGGGCAGCGCCTGGTAGCCGTCGTCCGGCAGCACCACGGTGTCACCGGCGCGCACCTGGGAGAAGAGGACCGCGGAGATCGCGGCCATGCCGGAGGCGAAGGCCAGCGTCTCCACGTCGTCGCCCGGCGCTTCGAGTTCGCCGATGGCGCGCTCCAGGAGCGTCCAGGTCGGGTTCTCGTCGCGGCCGTAGGTGTACGGGCCGGTGGGCTCGCCCGGCAGATGGAAGTGGGCGGCGAAGACCGGGCCCGGAAGGGCGGGCTCGTACGGTATCGCCTCGGGAAGCCCGGCCCGGACCGCGAGGGTGCCGTCTCCGGGGCCGAGCGATCCGGAGCCTTCGAGTCCGTTCGGGGCCGGTCGGCCATCGGCCGTCGCCCTGGCCGCCGCGCCTTGGGGCTCCGCTCTGCCTTGAGGCTCCGGTTGCCGCTGAGGCTCAGTGGGGCCGCCGGGCTCCGGGTGGCCCTGAGGCTCCGGGTGTCCCTTAGGCACCGGGTGCCGCTTGGGCTCCGTGTGCTGCGTCATGCCGCGCGTCCCTCCACCGCTTCGCGTACGGCGTCGAGCAGGCCCTCGCTCGCCGCCTCGACCATGGTCAGGCACTCCTCGAAGCCCTCGACGCCGCCGTAGTAGGGGTCGGGGACGTCCAGGTCGCCGCCTGCCAGGAGTGCGGGGTCGTACGAGCGCAGCAGGCGCACCTTGGCGGCGTCCGCCGGGGTCGGCGCGAGGCGGCGCAGCGCCCGCTGATGACCGTGGTCGAGGGCGATCACCAGGTCGCGCCCGGCGAACCAGTCGGAGCGGAACTGCCGGGCCACATGCGTGCCGTCGAAGCCCGCGGCCTCCAGGACGGCGACGGTGCGCGGGTCGGCGCCTTCGCCCTCGTGCCAGCCGTCGGTGCCCGCGCTGTCCACCAGGACGAGCCCGTCGAGGCCCGCCTCGCGCACCCGCGCGCGGAAGACCGACGCGGCCATGGGCGAGCGGCAGATGTTGCCCGTGCACACGAAGCACACCGAGAACGGCGGACCGGAGGGACGTGAGCCGGAGGAGCGGGAGGACGCGGGAGCGGCATGCATGGGGGAATCAGTCCTTGTGGTCGGGCAGGGCGACGTTCAGCGCCCAGGAGACGATCGAGATGATCAGGCCACCCAGTACGGCGGTCCAGAAGCCCTCGACGTGGAAGCTGACGTCCAGCTTGTCGGCCAGCCAGGAGGTCAGCAGCAGCATCAGGGCGTTGACCACCAGGGTGATCAGGCCGAGAGTCAGGATGAACAAGGGGAAGGTGAGCACTTGGACGACCGGCTTGACCAGGGAGTTCACCAGGCCGAAGAGCAGTGCGACGACGAGCAGCGTGAGGGTCTTGGAGCCGGTGCTGTCTCCGGTGAGCGTGATCTTGTCAAGCAGCCAGACCGCGACGGCCAGGGCCACCGCGTTGGCGATCGTCTTGACTACGAAATTCTTCATGTGTCTGATCGTGGCAGACGGAGGCCGATGACGGTCGGCCCGCGACCTGGGCAAGGGGCGTACAGCAGCGATGAAGGCATTCCGACTGGACGAGCTGGACGTGGAGCGCGCCGCGAACGACGGCGCGTACCTGCAGTTTCTCCGCGAGCGGAACATGTCGGTCGGCCTCTACGCGCTGAACGCCGGTGAGACCGACCCGCAGCAGCCGCACCGGCAGGATGAGGTGTACATGGTGGTGAGCGGCCGGGCGTCGATCACGGTGGGGATGGAGACGACGTCGGTCGCGCGCGGCAGCGTGGTGTACGTCCCGGCCGGGGTGCCGCACAAGTTCCACCACATCACCGAGGACCTGCGGGTTCTCGTGGTGTTCTCGCCGCCGGAGCGCTGACCGGAGGTGCCGGGCCTTGACCCGGGGGGCGGTGGAGGAGCGGCGACCGGGTGCCGCTGGGCGCCCCCTCAGGGTTCGGTGCCGCTTCGGTCTCGGGGATCCCTAGGGGACGGATCAGGGGAGGACAAGGGGTCCGGACGCCCCGAACCGCCCTTTTCCGACCTAGCATCGAATGTGAGAACTACGAAAGCTGCGCGAACCGCGCGGACTGTGTGAGCCGGGCCAGCGTGCGAACCGCGCCAACCGCGCCAACCGCGCGGACTGTGCGCACCGGGCGGGCCGTGCGGGCCGTGCGGGCCGTGCGGACTCGGAACCATCGGAGTTCGGAGCGTCGTGCTCACTGAGCTGACAGGGCTGACAGGAAGGAAAGGGCGAGGCAATGCGAGAGATCTTCGCGGGCATGCCGTGGTGGGTGAAGTGGATCGCGGTGCCGGTCATCGCCCTGGTCGTCTTCGGCGGCCTGATAGCGAGCGTGGTCGGCTTCGTGTTCGGCCTGCTCTTCAAACTGCTGCTGTTCGTGGCGCTGGTCGGTGGACTCATCTACGTCGTACGGAAGTTCATATCCGGCTCGTCCTCGTCCCGCAGCGACTGGTGATGTCACGCGCCGGTTCCCTCCCGAGGGGGAAGTTTTCCCGGCAACGACCGTAGAGCGGTGGCCAAGGGTTAGAGTCCGAAAACCGACGCGGGGGCGCCCCCGCAGGCGGGACCACTGCCCTCCCCGTGCTCCCCGGACACGGGCGGACCCCATGCGCAACGGGAGTGACCCATGGCCACGGTTGACGCGACACCTGGCGACGTCCAGCCCACTGCCCGCGCACGCGAAGCCCCTCCGGGCGCCACGGTCCCTGCCAGTGCCGGATCCGCTGGTACGGGCTCCTCGGGCGCCGGTTCCACCGGTACCAGTCCTCCAGGCGCTGGACCCACCGGCGCTGGACCCACCGGTGCTGGACCCACCGGCGTCGGCCCCACCCTCATCGGCTCCGTGCAGCGCGCCATGCGCCTCCTCGACGCCGTCGCCTCGCACGAGGCCGGGGCACCCGCCAAGCAGCTGGCCCGTGAGTCGGGGCTCGCGCTCCCGACGGCGTACCACCTGCTGCGGACGCTGACCCACGAGGGCTATCTGCGCCGGGAGAAGGGGGTGTTCCTGCTCGGCGACGCGGCCGAGCGGCTGGGGGCGAGCGCGGCACGGCAGAACCGGCGCGCCATGATCGGGGAGACCTTGGCCCACTGGCGCGATGCCATCGGTGTGCCGGTCTACTTCGCGATCTACCGTGACGGGGAGATCGAGGTCGTCTCCATCGCCGACACCACCGGCAAACCAGCCGTGGAGGAGTGGGCCGACTTCCGCGAGACGGGCCACGCGCACGCGATCGGCCAGTGCCTGCTGTCCCAACTCGACCGCGAGGCACAGCGCGAGCACCTCGACCGCTACCCGGTGCGCCCCCTCACGCCGAACACGGTGAGTGACGAGCGGACGTTCCTGCGGCGCCTCGAAGGGATGGAACGGATGGCTCTGGTGGTGGAACACCAGGAGTACGCGCTGGGTACGGTGTGCGCCGCCATCCCGATCACGGTGGGCACCACGGCGGCCACGATGGCCATCTCCCTGCCGTTGTGCCAGGTGGACCGGCTCCTGCCCGCGGCGCGTACCTTGCAGGAGGAGCTCGGCAGACTGCTCAGGACATTCGCCTTCTCTATCAGCATCTGAAAACTCACTCCTTGTGATCTGATGTGTACGTTGAGCAAGATGCCATGAGCGTCAGGGAGTTGGTTCCTGGCCACCCAGGGCGAGTGACGGGGTAGGCGGCGATGCGCGAGTCGGTCCAGGCAGAGGTCATGATGAGCTTCCTCGTTTCGGAGGAGCTGTCGTTCCGCATCCCGGTGGAGCTGGGGTACGAGGCGAGCGATCCCTATGCCGTGCGGCTGACCTTCCATCTGCCCGGTGATGCCCCGGTGACCTGGACGTTCGGCAGGGACCTGCTGGTCGAAGGGGTGGGCAGGGCGTGCGGGGACGGCGATGTGCACATCGCGCCCACGGACGTCACCGAGCTGGACGAGGCACTGATCAGGCTTCAAGTGGGAGGGGACCAGGCGCTGTTCAAGGTGGGCATCCCGCCGCTGCTCGCCTTCCTCGACCGTACGGACAGGCTGGTGCCGCTGGGGCAGGAGCGGGCGCTCGCGGACTTCGAGACGCACCTCGACGACGCGCTGCACCGGATCCTCGCGGAGGAGCAGAGCGCGGGGTGACCCCCGAGCCAGGGGTGGTCCTGCGCAACGGGATGGCAGATTAGGGCATTTCGCCGTGAGCCGTGCCGTGCCGTGCTGTCTCGTGCCCGTGCCCGTGGCTCGTGCCGGTATCCATGCCCCGGGAGTTCGGGGTGGGGGCTCACGGCTTGCGGCGGCGGCCCTTGCCGCTGAGGGGAAGCCGGGGCCGGGACGGGGCCGGGACCGGGCGGTTCCCAGCGGGGGCACCGGCAGCGGTGTGCCCTGCGGCGGCACCTGCGGCACCCGTAGCCCCTGCGGTGGCACCCGGGGCTCCCGCAGCCCCCGTGGTGCCCGCAGGGCTCGCGGTCCCCTTGCGGTCGGCGGAGACGACCAGGGCCGCGAGAGCCGTGGTGACGGGGACGGAGGCGACGAGGCCGATCGAACCGATCAGGGTGCGGACGATTTCCTCGGCCACCAGCTCGCTGTTGGCCACGGTGCCCACGCTGCTCTGGGCGATGGAGAACAGCAGCAGAAGGGGCAGGGCGGCGCCCGCGTAGGCGAGGACCAGGGTGTTGACGACGGACGCGATGTGGTCGCGGCCGATGCGGATGCCCGCGCGGTACAGGCCGCGCCAGCCCATCGTCGGGTTGGCCTGGTGCAGCTCCCAGACGGCGGACGTCTGGGTGACGGTGACGTCGTCGAGCACGCCGAGCGAGCCGATGATGACGCCTGCGAGCAGCAGGCCGCTCATGTCGATGTCGGGGTAGAGGCCGTGGATCAGACCGGTGTTGTCGTCGGTGTTGCCGGTGAGATAGGCCCAGCCGATGAACAGGGAGCCGAGCAGGCCGATCAGGAGGAGGGAGATCAGGGTGCCGAGGACCGCGACTGAGGTGCGGGCCGTCAGGCCGTGGCACATATAGAGGGCGATCAGCATGATGGCGCTCGCGCCGACCACGGCGACGACCAGCGGATTCGAGCCCTGGAGGATCGCGGGCAGGATGAAGAAGGTCAGGACGAGGAAGGACACCGCGAGGGCGACCAGGGCCATGACGCCCCGCAGTCGCCCCACGACGACGACCGCCAGGGCGAAGACGGCGGCGAGCAGCGCCATGGGCAGCTTCCGGTTCACGTCGGCGACGGAGTACTGAAGGCCCTCGGGGGCCTTGGGCTCGTAGGCGACCACTACGCCCTGACCCTGCTTCAGCTGCCGGGGGAGTCGGGCTGGACGATCTCGGTGAAGGTGTGGCCCTTGTTGGGGCCGCTGGTGACCTTGATGGTCGCCTTCCCGCAGACGCCCTGGGTGCGGGACTGCGCGGACTGGCCCTCAGCGGTGGAGGTGTCGCCGTTGGGCGGGGTCTGGGAGGCGTTGACGTCCTTGCAGGGCACCTTCTCCAGCTTCGCCACGGTCGCCGACTGGGTCTGGCGGTCGAAGCCGACGCCGGTGCGCTCGTGGGCGGGGGTGCCGCCGGGCCACAGCACCACGAGACCGACGACGACGGCCGTGGCGAAGGGGATGAGGACGGCGGCGATGACCTTGCGCAGATGTAGGGAGACGGGCGCGGCGGGGCCATGGCTGTGCGCGTGGCTGTGCCCGTGCCCGTGGTGGTCCGGCGGGGGCTGCGGTGTGGGGGGCTCTGTGGTCACAGCCCGATCATCGCAAGAACGACCGGGGCCCTCTGTTCACCGCGCCAGACATGACGCTAGCGTGGAGGCACCTTTGCACACGCGGGAGCTCGGAGCACCGGGCTGAGAGGGCGCTGACCTTCGCCTCGGCGATGTTTCACATGAAACATCGAGGGGCGGACACCGCTGCGTCGACCGCCGAACCTGTTACCGGGTAATGCCGGCGTAGGGAGTAGGTCTCATGACCACATCGGACACACGCACGCCTGCCTCCGACCAGGGCGAGAGCCTGGACGAGGCCGGGAAGTCCATCGGCTGGCACAAGGCGTACATCGAGGGTTCGCGCCCCGATCTGCGGGTGCCGGTCCGCCAGGTGCACCTCACCAACGGCACGGCCGTGACGCTGTACGACACCTCGGGCCCGTACACCGACCCGTCGATCGACACCGACGTCCGCCGGGGGCTCACCCCGCTGCGGGAGAACTGGATCGTCGCCCGCGGCGACACCGAGGAGTACGCGGGCCGCCCGGTCCGCCCCGAGGACGACGGCATCAAGCACACCTCGCCGCGCGGGGGCCTGCGGAATCTGGACGCGGTGTTCCCCGGCCGTCCGCGTCAGCCGCGCCGGGCCCGCGCGGGCCAAACGGTGACGCAGCTCGCGTACGCGCGGCGTGGGGAGATCACGCCGGAGATGGAGTACGTGGCCATCCGGGAGAACATGGAGCCCGAGGTCGTCCGCGCGGAGATCGCGGCGGGGCGCGCGGTGCTGCCCGCGAATGTGAACCACCCGGAGATCGAGCCGATGATCATCGGCAAGAAGTTCCTGGTGAAGGTCAATGCCAACATCGGCAACTCCGCGGTCACCTCCTCCATCGAGGAGGAGGTCGAGAAGATGACCTGGGCGACGCGCTGGGGCGCCGACACGGTCATGGACTTGTCCACCGGTCGCAACATCCACACCACCCGCGAGTGGGTCCTGCGCAACTCCCCCGTGCCCATCGGCACCGTGCCGCTCTACCAGGCCCTGGAGAAGGTCGACGGCAAGGCCGAGGAGCTGAGCTGGGAGATCTACAAGGACACGGTCATCGAGCAGGCCGAGCAGGGCGTGGACTACATGACGGTGCACGCGGGCGTCCGCCTGCCGTACGTCCCGCTCACCGCGAACCGCAAGACCGGCATCGTCTCGCGCGGCGGTTCGATCATGGCGGCCTGGTGCCTGGCGCACCACAAGGAGAGCTTCCTCTACGAGCACTTCGAGGAGCTCTGCGAGATCCTCGCGGCGTACGACGTGACGTACTCCCTGGGAGACGGCCTGCGGCCGGGCTCGATCGCGGACGCCAACGACCGCGCGCAGTTCGCCGAGCTGGAGACCCTGGGCGAGCTGAACAAGATCGCCAAGCGGCACCACGTACAGACGATGATCGAGGGCCCGGGGCACGTCCCGATGCACAAGATCAAGGAGAACATCGACCTTCAGCAGGAGATCTGCGAGGAGGCGCCGTTCTACACGCTGGGCCCGCTGACCACGGACATCGCGCCCGCCTACGACCACATCACCTCCGGCATCGGCGCCGCGATGATCGGCTGGTGGGGCACGGCGATGCTCTGCTACGTCACGCCGAAGGAGCACCTGGGCCTGCCCAACCGCGATGACGTGAAGACCGGCGTCATCACGTACAAGATCGCGGCGCACGCGGCGGACCTCGCCAAGGGGCACCCGGGCGCGCAGGAGTGGGACGACGCGCTGTCGGACGCGCGCTTCGAGTTCCGCTGGGAGGACCAGTTCAACCTGGCGCTCGACCCGGACACGGCGCGGGAGTTCCACGACGAGACCCTGCCCGCGGAGCCCGCGAAGACGGCGCACTTCTGCTCGATGTGCGGGCCGAAGTTCTGCTCGATGAAGATCTCCCAGGACATCCGCCGGGAACACGGCGGCAGTCAGGCGGAGATCGAGGAGGGCATGGCGCAGAAGTCGAAGGAGTTCGCGGCGGCGGGCAACCGCGTGTATCTGCCGATCGCCGACTGAGCGGAAGCCGACCGGAAGCCGACCGGAAGCGGCGGAAGCCGGGGAAGCCGAGCTGAGCTGAGCGGAACCCGGGCGGAACCCGGGCGGCGGCCGAGGCGGCAGGCCGGGCGAGAAGGGCCTTCCGCGGCGGGCTTCCGGGGCCGTGGAGGGCTTCCAGGGCGTGCCGAGGCCCACCCTGGGCATTCCGTCGGCCGGTCTGGCGTCGGCCGGTGGAATGCCCGCACGCGTGCGGGCCGTATCCGGCCGCGCCTGGCCTTGCCGGAGTGCGCCTACTCGTGTACGTGGCGCTCGGTGGGCTACTCCGGTTTGTGCTCGGGCCCGCCGTAGTCCGGACTGGAGAAGTCCGGGCTGGAGAAGCTCGGCCGGGTGCCGGTGGTGGAGCCGCCCTCGGGGCTGCTGAACCCCGGCCGGTGATAGCCGAGTTGCGGCATGCGCCCGGTCGCGGGACCCGGCGATGGCGCACGGCTCGCGGACGCCGGGCCCGGCTCCGCGAGCGCCTCCCGCAGGAAGGGCAGTACTCCGCGCTCCAGGAGCGCCTGGTGCCAGGCCTCCCTGGCCCGTTCCACCTCCGCGTTCCGCTCGTGGTCCGAGCCTGCCTGGAGGGAGGTGGAGCCGTTGCGCAGGGCGGTCAGGAGCAGACCGACCGCGGCGACCAGGATCGCGCCCGCCGTCAGCGCGCCGAACACCCACCCGGCGGTGAGCAGGGTGTCCGCGAAGGCGGGCTCGGGATCGAGCATCTTCAGGATGTAGCCGACGAGCAGGAAGATCGCGGCGGCCGCCCCGGCGAGGACCGGTGCGAGCACCGCGACCACGGCGACCGCTCCGGCGCCCGCGGTCTCGGTGACCTCGCCCATGGTCGTGGCGAGGCCGATGCCGCCGGAACCGGACTCGGCCGGGGTGGAGCTGGATCCGCTCCCTTCACTCATCGACGCGGACGAGGAAGGTCCGGAGCCGCGCTGCTCCTCGCGGACCCTCACATAGTGGTGGTATTCGGCCGCCGCCGCGGCCGTGATCAGTGCGGTGGCGTTGAGAGCCATCGTGCGCAGCTGCTCGGGGTTGAGTCGCTGGCCCACCGCGGCCAGCTCCGGGCGGTTCGGTGCGGTGCGCAGCGCCTCGTCGAGGATCCGCTCGTACTGGGGGCGGTCCTCATTGAGCAGGTGTGGAGCGCTGTTCATGTGCATCCCCCGATGCTCCGTAGGGCTTGGGGCTCGCATGGTCACGAGCCGTCGGGCAGAAACGGAGGGGAGCCTGCTACGGATAGAGCGATGGTAGAGCCGTGACGGCACGCGGTGACAGGGGGTTTCCAGAATTGGCCCCCTGGCCAGCGATATCCGGTACGGACGGGTCCGCCTGCTAAACGCTCAGTTACTGAGCGGAAGTTGGCAGACCAACAGCTTTCCGGCCATGGTCACGCCGCCGTCCATGGCGATGGCGAGGCCGTCGGCGTAGACGTGCGGCCCCTCGATCACCGGGCGGCCGTCGTCCGCGTCGTACTCGGAGCCGACCTCGCCGAGCAGATACGGGATCGGGCTGTGGCCGTGGACGATGCGGCTGCCGCCGTAGACGTCGAGCAGCTCGCGCACGGCGGCCGGGCCGGAGTCGTCGCGGAAGGCGAAGCGCTTGGTGAACTTGCGGAACAGGTCCCAGTACTCGTCCGCGTCGTTGCGCGTCAGCGCCTCGTGGATGGTGTCGTTGACCGCCTCGATCGAGTCGCCGTAGTCGAGGTAGGCGGTGGTGTCGGAGTGCACCAGCAGGTGGCCGTCCGCCTCCACGATCGCGTCGAGGCGGGCCATCCACTGCAGGTGGTGGTCCTCCAGGCGCTCCATGTCGGTCTTCTGGCCGCCGTTCAGCAGCCAGGCGGCCTGGAACGTGGCGGTGCCCGCGCCCGAGTTGACCGGGGTGTCGCCGAATCGCTTGGCGCCGATGAGCAGCAGCTCGTGGTTGCCCATGAGCGCCTTGCAGTAGCCGCCCGCGGCGGCGGCCTCCGCGGACAGGCGCATCACGAGGTCGATCACGCCGATGCCGTCGGGCCCGCGGTCGGTGAAGTCGCCGAGGAACCACAGCCGGGTGTTGCCCGCGCACCACGTCAGGTCGGCGTCGATCAGCCGCTCGGCCTGGAGCGCCGCGATCAGCTCGTCCAGGTAGCCGTGCACGTCCCCGACGACGTACAGCGGACCGTGCTCCTCCGCGCCGGGCGCGGGCGGCGGCTCGGGCATCTCGCGCACCTCGACCTGCACGGTGTCGCCGCGGCGGCTGATGACGGGCAGGTCGCGCTCGGTGGGCGTGTAGCCCTCGGGGGGCTCGCCCGCGGAGCCGGGGTGGGCGCCGAGGGGGGCGCCGGGGTGGGGCTCGCCCAGGGGGGCGGGCTGGTGCGCGTACGGGGCGGGGGCGACCGGCGCCGCTCCGGTGGGCGCCTGGCCCGGGGCGCCGGGGGGCACCGGGAACTCGCCGCCGCCGACCGGGGCGCCGGGAACGGGCCCTGGAGCGCCCTGGACGGGGCCGCCGGGGGCCTGGACCGGGGCGCCCTGGTGCGGGCTGCCCTGCGCGGGCACGCGCTGCCCGTGCGGCTCCCCTGAGGGGTGCTCCGGGAGGTTCCCTGAGGGGTGCTCCGGGACGTTCCCGGCAAGGTGCTCCGGGAGGTCCCCCGAAGGGTGCTCCGAAGAGTGCTCCGGGGCCTGCTCGACGCCGTGGCCGGTCTCACGGACGCCCTCATAGACGTACGCGGGCACGCGGAAGTCGCGCAGCGTCGCCGTCCGCACCTCGGGTCCCTGACCGGCCCCCTGAGTCATCGACCCCTCCACCACCATTGCGCCGCATCTGCACCGGGATCGGACTGCCTGGTCGCAGCGGCCCGCGGTGTCGTCCGCCCATCATAGGAATGCGGCTGTCGCTGTGTGGTGCACCAGGGGTGGTGAATCGATGAGCGAGCCCAGTTCACCACGGTTTTCTCCCGAATTGGCCCGAGGTTTCCCCGCAGGTCGCGGGGGCGGCCTACGGGGGCGGGGCGGGTCAGCCGTGACCGGGTGAGCGGGGCGGGCTGACGGTCGTACGGGGTGGACGTCGCTCGGACGAGGTGCGCACGATCAGCTCGGTCGGTATCACCTGCTCGACCGGGCGGCCGGTGTCGAGGCCCTCGATGGCGTCGATCAGGAGCTGGACGACGGCGGTGCCGATGCGGCGCGGCTTCAGGGAGAGGGTGGTGATGGGCGGCTCGGTGGTGGCGTACACGGTCGACTCGCTGCAGCACACCAGGAGCAGGTCGTCGGGGACGCGCAGGCCGTAGCGGCGGGCGGCGGCCAGCAGGTCGGTGCCGTTCGGGTCGAACAGGCCGTAGACGGCGTCGGGCCGGTCCGGGCGGGCGAGCAGCCGGTCGGCGGCGACGGCGCCCGCGCAGGGGTCGTGCGCCGGGTAGGACTCGTACACCGGGTCCTGGCCGACGCGCTCGCACCAGCGCAGGTAGGCGGTCGTGGACAGATGGGTGTACGTGTCGGTGGTGGTGCCGGTGAGCAGGCCGATGCGGCGGGCACCGGCGGCGGCGAGGTGCTCCAGGATCTCCAGGACGGCGGCCTCGTGGTCGTTGTCGACCCAGGCCGTGACCGGGAGCGACCCGGCCGGGCGGCCGTCGGAGACCACCGGCAGGCCCTGGCGGACCAGCTCGCTGACCACCGGGTCGTGGTCGGAGGGGTCGACGACGACGGTGCCGTCGAGCGCCACGTTCGACCACACGTCGACGGGGCTGCGGCGGGAGGTCGCGGGCAGGATCACCAGGGCGTATCCCCGGGCGAGCGCGGCGGAGGTGGCGGCTCTCGCCATCTCCGCGAAGTACGCGAACTCCGTGAAGGTGAAAGGTTCATCCCCGTATGTCGTCACGGTCAGGCCGATGAGTCCCGACTTGCCCGTACGCAGCGTGCGGGCCGCGGCCGACGGGCGGTAGCCCAGGCGGTCGGCGACCTCGCGCACGTGGCGTCGCGTGGCGTCGGGCAATCGCCCCTTGCCGTTGAGCGCGTCGGACACGGTCGTGATGGAGACACCGGCTGCGGCGGCGACGTCTCTGATGCCCGCTCGACTCTGCCGGTTGCCCCGGCGGGAGGTCTCCGCTCGGCTCACCTGGTGCTTCCCTGCTGCTGTCATGGCGAGCCGATAGTAGGGCTCATGGGGGTGGGTAGTGCGGGCGCATATTCACCCGTTGACAGGCACGATTCTGCATGGCGAATGAGGGTCAATCGCCTTGGAAACCAAGGTAGTTGGGCGGATAGCCGGGCATCGCGCCCTTGTCGTCGTGTGGGGGCCTGCCAAATCAGCCAGGTATCGAAGAGGTCTCAACTCACCTTGACGAGGGATGCGCGCCACGGAGTGAGCCACCGGCGTGCGCTCCCTCCCGAAGCGCTCCCCCTGTCGGGTGCGCCGGGTGGGGGTGTGCCGTGGGGGTACGCCGCCGTCCGCTGCCGCGGGGCTCTTCGCCGCCGTCGGCGGGGTGCGGGTGGGGCTCCGGGCGCCCCGCCAGCTCTTCGCAGGGGAGGTTAATCCTCATAGGGTAAGAATCATTGAAGGCTGCATGATCACGAGGAGGACCGCGGTGAGCGAGACGAGCCCGAGGCTGCGTGCCGAGCTGGACGCGATTCCCGCCTACAAGCCGGGCAGGAACGCCGAGAGCGGCGAGGGCGGCGGCCCCGTCGTCTACAAGCTGTCCTCCAACGAGAACCCCTACCCCCCGCTGCCGGGCGTGATGGAGAAGGCGGTCGCCGCGGCGGGGTCCTTCAACCGCTACCCGGACTACGGGTGCGACGCCCTGATGCGTGAGATCGCGGAGCGCTTCGGCGTGCCGGTGGACCACGTCGCCACCGGCGTCGGCTCGGTCGGCCTCTCCCAGCAGCTCGTCACGGCGACGGTCACCCCGGGCGACGAGGTGCTGTACGCGTGGCGGTCCTTCGAGGGCTACCCGGTGGTCACCACGGTCGGCGGCGGCACGTCGGTGATGGTGCCGCTGACGCCGGAGGAGAAGCACGACCTCGACGCGATGGCCGACGCGATCACCGACCGCACCCGGCTGATCTTCGTCTGCAACCCGAACAACCCGACCGGCACCGTCGTCACGCGCGCCGACCTGGAGCGTTTCCTGGACCGCGTGCCCAGCGACATCCTGGTCGTGATCGACGAGGCGTACGTGGAGTTCGTCCGCGACCCCGAGACGCCGAACGGCATCGACCTGTACCGCGACCGCCCGAACGTCTGCGTGCTGCGCACCTTCTCGAAGGCGTACGGCCTCGCGGGGCTGCGCGTCGGCTTCGCGATCGCGCACCCGCCGGTGGCGGCGGCGCTGCGCAAGACCGCGGTGCCGTTCGGCGTGAACCAGCTCGCGCAGGACGCGGCGGTGGCCTCGCTGCGCTCGGAGGACGAGCTGCTCGGCCGCGTCGGCTCCCTGGTCACCGAGCGCGCCCGGGTCCTGGAGGCGCTGCGCGGCCAGGGCTGGACCGTCCCGGACACGCAGGCGAACTTCGTCTGGCTGCGTCTCGGCGACCGGACGGCGGACTTCGCCGCCGCGTGCGAGCAGGCCGGTGTGATCGTGCGGCCGTACCCGGGCGAGGGCGTCCGCGTCACGATCGGGGAGACCGAGGCCAACGACATCTTCCTGAAGACGGCGGAGGCGTTCCACAAGGAGCTGTAGGTCCGGCCTCAAGGAGCTGTAGGGCTGGCCTTCGGGACGTACGGTCCCTGGGTGGTCGGCGTAAGGGGCACTCTCCATTGCGGGGTGCCCCTTACGCATGCCCGAGGACCCGAAGGCCGCACTCCTGCACCCGGAGGCCCCCCGAGGCCCCCCGAGGCCGCGCCGGATGCCCGCCGAACCCTGGCTCTCCGCGGGTTTCCGACGGTAAGGGGGACCCTCCTGCGAGCGTCGAGAATCGGTACGACATAATGCTTGTGAATGTGAACGCGTTCACAAGCGTGTCCTGGTTGCTCCGGGGATGTCTGTGACATAAGGGGCACACTGCCGCTATGACGACGGCACGTAAGGAGAAGTCGACGTGGACCTGGCTCTAGCGCCGGAAACACTGGCGCGCTGGCAGTTCGGCATCACCACCGTCTACCACTTCCTCTTCGTCCCCCTGACCATCTCCCTGGCCGCCCTCACGGCGATCCTCGAGACGGCCTGGGTGCGGACGGGCAAGGAGCACTACCTCAGAGCCACCAAGTTCTGGGGCAAGCTGTTCCTGATCAACATCGCGATGGGCGTGGTCACCGGCATCGTGCAGGAGTTCCAGTTCGGCATGAACTGGTCCGACTACTCGCGCTTCGTCGGCGATGTCTTCGGCGCCCCGCTCGCCTTCGAGGCCCTGATCGCCTTCTTCTTCGAGTCGACCTTCATCGGTCTGTGGATCTTCGGCTGGGACAAGCTGCCGAAGAAGCTGCACTGCGCCACGATCTGGATGGTGTCGATCGGCACGGTCCTGTCCGCGTACTTCATCATCGCGGCCAACGCCTTTATGCAGCACCCGGTCGGCTACAAGATCACCGAGCGGGACGGCAAGGAGCGCGCGGAGCTCACCGACTTCTCCAAGGTGCTGTTCCAGGAGACGACGCTCGTCAACTTCTTCCATGTCATCGCGGCGACGATCCTGGTCGGCGGCGCCTTCATGACGGGCATCGCCATCTTCCACCTGCGCAAGAAGCGGCACGTCCGCACGATGCGCATGTCGCTGCGGCTCGGTCTGGTCACCGCGTTCGTCGGCACCCTGCTCACCGTGATCAGCGCCGACACCCTCGGCAAGGTCATGTACGAGCAGCAGCCGATGAAGATGTCGGCCGCCGAGGCCCTGTGGGAGTCGGAGAAGCCCGCGCCGTTCTCGCTGTTCGCGTACGGCGATGTCGCCAAGGGCCACAACGAGGTCGCCATAGAGATCCCCGGGTCCTCTCCTTCCTCGCCAAGAACAACTTCAGCGCGGAGATCCCCGGTATCAACGACCTCAACAAGGAGGCGCAGGACAAGTTCGGGCCCGGTGACTACCGGCCCAACATCCCCACCGCCTACTGGTCCTACCGCTGGATGATCGGCTTCGGCGGCGTCTCCATGGCCCTGTGCACGGCCGGGCTCTGGCTCACCCGGCGCAAGCTCTGGCTCGCCCCGGAGCACCGCACGGGCGACGGGGACGTGCCCAAGCTGATGCTCACCAAGAACAAGGAGCTGGCCCCGAAGCTGGGCGTCTGGTGGTGGCGCCTGTCGCAGTGGACGCTGATCTTCCCGCTCATCGGCACCGCCTGGGGTTGGATCTTCACCGAGACGGGGCGGCAGCCCTGGGTCGTCTACGGCGTCCTGAAGACCGAGGACGCGGTCTCCCCCGGTGTCTCGCAGGGTGAGGTGCTCACCTCGCTGATCGTCTTCACGCTGATCTACGCGATCCTCGCCGTCGTCGAGGTCAAGCTGCTGCTCAAGTACGTCCGCAAGGGCCCGCCCGAGCTGACCGAGGCCGACCTCAACCCGCCCACCAAGATCGGCGGCCCGCCCGGTGGCGGCACCGCGGCGGACGCCGACGCCGACGCCGACCGGCCCATGGCCTTCTCGTACTAAGGAGCTGGGCGCACATGGAACTGCACGACGTCTGGTTCGTCCTGATCGCCGTCCTGTGGATCGGCTACTTCTTCCTGGAGGGCTTCGACTTCGGGGTCGGTGTCCTCACCAAGCTGCTCGCCCGGGACCGGCCCGAGAAGCGGGTGCTCATCAACACCATCGGGCCCGTCTGGGACGGCAACGAGGTGTGGCTGCTCTCGGCGGGCGGCGCGACCTTCGCCGCCTTCCCCGAGTGGTACGCGACGCTGTTCTCCGGCTTCTACCTGCCGCTGCTGCTCATCCTGCTCTGCCTGATCGTGCGTGGTGTGGCCTTCGAGTACCGGGCGAAGCGGCCCGAGGAGCGCTGGCAGACCAACTGGGAGCACGCGATCTTCTGGACCTCGCTGATCCCGGCGTTCCTGTGGGGCGTGGCCTTCGGCAACATCGTGCGCGGCGTGAAGATCGACGCGGACAAGGAGTACGTGGGCAACGTCTGGGATCTGCTGAACCCGTACGCGATCCTCGGCGGTCTGGTCACGCTGACGCTCTTCACCTTCCACGGCGCGGTGTTCACGGCGCTCAAGACGGTGGGCGACATCCGGACACGGGCGCGGAAGCTGGCGCTCGTCCTCGGCCTGGTCACCGCGGCGCTCGCGCTCGGCTTCCTCGGCTGGACGCAGGCCGACAACGGCGACGGGGCGAGCCTGGTCGCTCTGGTCATCGCGGTGGTGGCGCTCGTCGCCGCGCTCGGGGCGAACCAACTCGGACGCGAGGGCTGGGCGTTCGCGCTGTCCGGCGTCACGATCGTCGCGGCCGTAGCGATGCTCTTCCTGACACTCTTCCCGAACGTCATGCCGTCGTCGCTGAACGAGGACTGGAGCCTCACGGTCACCAACGCCTCGTCGACCCCGTACACCCTGAAGATCATGACCTGGTGCGCGGGCATCGCCACGCCCGTCGTGCTGCTCTACCAGTCGTGGACCTACTGGGTGTTCCGCAAGCGCATCGGTACGCAGCACATCGCGCCGGACCTTCCGGTCGACGCCGCGCACTGAGCGCCGGGCACTGATGCCGCGCGCTGACAGCCGTGCACGGACCCCGGGCACTGATCGCCGTGCGGCAAGCTCTGTGGCTTGAGCCAACTCTTCGTCCGTCCATGGCCCTTGGCAGGGAGTGTTTCACGTGAAACCAGTCGACCCGCGACTGCTCAGGTACGCACGTGCGACGCGCTTCTTCCTCGTCGCGGTGGTGGGGCTCGGCCTTCTCGGGGCGGGCCTGGCGGTCGCCCAGGCGATGCTCATCGCCGAGGTGGTCGTGGGGTCCTTCCAGGAGGGCCTGGGCGTCGGGGACCTGGGGCGTCCGCTGGCGCTGCTCGTGGCGGTCGCCGTCGGCCGGGCCCTGGTGGCCTGGCTGACGGAGCTGGCCGCGCACCGGGCGAGCGCGGCGGTCAAGTCGGAGCTGCGCGGCCGCCTGGTGGAGCGGGCGGGGGCGCTCGGGCCCGGCTGGCTGACGGAGCAGCGGACGGGTGCGCTGGTCACGCTGGCCACGCGGGGCGTGGACGCGCTCGACGACTACTTCTCGCGCTATCTGCCGCAGTTGGGGCTCGCGGTGGTGGTCCCGGTGGCGGTGCTCGCGCGGATCGTCACCGAGGACTGGGTGTCGGCGGCGATCATCGCCGGGACGCTGCCGCTGATCCCGATCTTCATGGTTCTGATCGGCTGGGCCACGCAGAACCGCATGGACCGCCAGTGGCGGCTGCTCTCCCGGCTCTCCGGTCACTTCCTGGACGTGGTGGCGGGCCTGCCGACGCTGAAGGTCTTCGGTCGCGCCAAGGCACAGGCCGAGTCGATCCGCACGATCACCGCCGAGTACCGGCGGGCGACGATGCGGACGCTGCGCATCGCCTTCCTGTCGTCGTTCGCGCTCGAACTGCTGGCGACGATCTCGGTCGCGCTGGTCGCGGTCACCATCGGCATGCGGCTCGTCCATGGCGACATGGCGCTGTACGACGGCCTGGTCATCCTGATCCTGGCGCCCGAGGCCTATCTGCCGCTGCGGCAGGTCGGGGCGCGCTACCACGCGGCGGCGGAAGGGCTCGCCGCGGCGGAGGAGATCTTCGGGGTGCTGGAGGCCCCGGCCCCGGCTGCCGGGACGGCGCCGGTGCCCGCCGGGGGCGCGCTGCGGGTGGAGGACGTGACGGTCCGGTACCCGGGGCGTGATGTGGACGCCGTGTCCGGGGTGTCGTTCAGTGTCGGCAGCGGGGAGACGGTGGCCCTGGTGGGGCCGAGCGGCGGCGGCAAGTCGACGCTCCTGAATGTGCTCCTCGGGTTCGTGGCGCCCACGCGGGGGCGGGTGTGCGTCGGGGACGCGGACCTGGCCGACGTATCGCTTGAGCAGTGGCGGGAGCGGGTCGCGTGGGTGCCGCAGCGGCCGCATCTGTTCGCCGGGACCATCGCGGACAACGTACGGCTCGCCCGGCCGGACGCGCCGGACGCGCCGGACGCGGCCGTGCGGGACGCGCTGCGCGCGGCGGGGGCGCTGGAGTTCGTGAACGCGCTGCCTCTGGGCGACCAGACCGTCCTCGGGGAGGACGGCGCCGGGCTCTCCGCGGGGCAGCGGCAGCGGATCGCGCTGGCGCGGGCGTTCCTGGCCGACCGGCCCGTGGTGCTGCTCGACGAGCCGACGGCCGCCCTGGACGGGGCGACCGAGGCGGGCATCGTCGACGCGGTGCGCCGCCTGGCCGTGGGCCGCACGGTGGTGATGGTGGTCCACCGGCCCGCGCTGCTGGCCGTCGCCGACCGGGTGGTCCGGGTGGGCGGGCCGCGGGACGGTGACGCGGCGGCCGCGACCGGCGCCCGGCCCTCCCCGGGCGCTCGGCTCCGCGGCGGGGGAGCGCCCGCGTGCCCTGTGCACGGGGCCGCGCGCCCTGCGGACGGGTCCACGGGGCTTGGCGACGGGTCCACGGGGCTTGGGGACGGGTTCGCGTGCCCTGTGGACGGGCCCATGGGCCCTGGGGGCGAGCCCGCGCGCTCTGGGGACGGGGCGGTCGCCGACAGCGGTGCCCGTGGGGGCGACGCCACGGCAGAGGCGGATGGGTGGGAACAGGCCCGTGCGAAGGGCGGGGTCCTCGCGCGGGTGCGGGCCGTGGCCCGGCCCCGCCGGGGGCGGCTCGCCCTGGCGCTGCTGCTGGGCAGCCTCGCCCTCGGCAGCGCCGTGGGCCTGATGGCCACCTCGGGGTGGCTGATCTCGCGGGCCTCGGAGCAGCCGCCGGTGATGTACCTGATGATCGCCGTGACGGCCACCCGCGCGTTCGGCATCGGACGGGCCTGCTTCCGCTACGCCGAGCGGCTCGTGTCGCACGACGCGGTGCTGCGGATGCTGGCCGACATGCGGGTCACCGTCTTCCGGCGCCTGGAGCGGCTCGCGCCCGCGGGCCTGCGCGCCACCCGGCGCGGCGATCTGCTCACCCGGCTCGTCGCCGACGTGGACGCGCTCCAGGACTACTGGCTGCGCTGGCTGCTGCCGGTCGGCGCCGCGGTCGCCGTGAGCGCCGGGGCGGTCGGCTTCACCGGGTGGCTGCTGCCGGAGGCGGGCGCCGTGCTCGCCGTCGGCCTGCTGGCGGCCGGGGTCGGGGTGCCCCTGCTGAGCGGCGCCGTCGCCCGCCGCGCCGAGCGGAGGCTCGCCCCCACCCGCGGGGTCCTCGCCACCCGGGTGGCGGACCTGCTGACCGGCACCGCCGAGCTGACGGTCGCGGGCGCGCTGCGGCGGCGCACCGCGCAGGTCAAGGACGCCGACGCCGAGCTGACCCGGATCGCGTCCCGTGCGGCGAGCGCCACCGCGCTCGGCGACGGCCTCGGCGCGCTCGCCACGGGTCTCACGGTGGCCGCCGCCGCGCTGGTCGGCGTCCAGGGGGTGCACGACGGGCGGCTCGACGGCGTCGCGCTCGCCGTGGTGGTGCTCACGCCGCTGGCCGCGTTCGAGGCGGTGCTCGGGCTGCCGCTCGCCGTGCAGTACCGCCAGCGCGTCAAGAAGAGCGCCGAGCGGGTCCACGAGGTCCTCGACGCCCCCGAACCCGTCCCGGCCCCCGCCGTGCCCGCCGCCGCCCCCGACGCGCCCTTCCCGCTCCGCCTCGACGGTCTGCGGGCCCGCCACGCCGGGCAGGAGCAGGACGCCCTCGCCGGTGTCTCCCTGACCCTGGACCGCGGCCGCCGCGTCGCCGTCGTCGGCCCCTCCGGGTCCGGCAAGACCACTCTCGCCCAGGTGCTGCTGCGCTTCCTGGACGCGTACGACGGGACGTACACGCTGGCGGGCACGGACGCCACGGCGCTCGACGACGACGGCGTGCGGCGGCTGGTCGGCCTCTGCGCCCAGGACGCCCACGTATTCGACAGCTCGGTGCGCGAGAACCTGCTGCTCGCCCGCAGGGACGCCACCGACGACGAACTGTACGGGGCCCTGGCGCGGGCCCGTCTCGACGGCTGGGTGCGGTCCCTGCCCGACGGGCTCGACACGCTCGTCGGGGAGCACGGCGCCCGGCTCTCCGGAGGGCAGCGCCAGCGGCTCGCGCTGGCGCGGGCGCTGCTCGCCGACTTCCCCGTCCTGGTGCTCGACGAGCCCGCCGAGCACCTCGACCTGCCGACCGCCGACGCCCTCACCGCCGACCTCCTCGCGGCCACCGAGGGACGCACCACGCTGCTGATCACCCACCGTCTCGCCGGACTGGACAAAGTTGACGAGGTGCTCGTCCTGGAGGCCGGTCGCGTGGTGCAGCGCGGTACGTACGGCGACCTGGTGGCGGTCGACGGGCCGCTGCGGCGGATGCGGGAGCGCGAGGAGGCCGCGGATCTGCTGACGGCGGCGGGCTGACGCCGTGACCCGCGGTGGTTCCGCCCGCTCGGACCGTGCGGCGGGTACGGCGGGTCGTGCGGCGGGTACGGCCGACCGTGCGGGGAGTACGGCCGATCGTGCAGCGGGCACGTCGGACCGTGCAGCGGGCACGTCGGACCGTGCGGTGGGCACGTCGGACCGTACGGCGGGCACGTCGGATGGCACGGCTCGCCCTTCGGTCCGACTTTCCCCTGTAAATCGGACTTACTACGCTCAAGGCATGTCCGTCCCCCCGGCCCCCGCCGCCCCGCCGCCCTCCGAGGGCGCGCCGGACCGGGCTGCGGAGCCCCCCGCCGACGTACGGCACTCGCAGGACCCGCCTGCTTCGCGGGATCCGCAGGCTTCGCATGCCCCGCGGAACCCGCCTGCTTCGCAGGACCCGCCGCAGGACCCGCGGGCTTCGCATGACGCGCCGCAGGACCCGGCCGACCCCGCTCAGACCGCCGCGGAGGCCACCCGGAGCCTGCAGGGGCTCGCCACCGAGCTGACGGCCCGCGTGCCCCAGCTCCTGGAGGCGATGCGGTCCGTGGGCACCGGGCTCGAACTGCACACCACCCTGGACCGCATCTGTGAGACCGCGGCCCAGCTGACGGACGCCCGCTACGCGGCGATCGGTGTCGTCGCCGAGGACGGCGACGGGCTCTCCGACTTCGTCTACCACGGCATCGACGAGGCCACGGCGCGGCGCATCGGGCGCCTTCCCGACGGCCACCGCGGGCTGCTCGGGGCGCTCATCCACCAGCCGGAGACGCTGCGCCTCGCCGATCTGTCCGCCGATCCGCGCTCCTGCGGCTTCCCCGCCCACCACCCGCCGATGCGCGGCTTCCTCGGGGTGCCGATCCGGGTCCAGGGCGAGATCTTCGGGAACCTGTACCTCACGGAGAAGCGGGGCGGGGGCGCGTTCAACGACTACGACGTCCACATGGTGCGCGTGCTCGCCACGGAGGCGGGCATCGCCATCGGCAACGCCCGCCTGTACGAGGCGGCCAAGCAGCGCGAGCGGTGGATCGACGGCTCGGTGGCCGTCACCACGGCGCTGCTTTCGGGCTCCGACGCGGAGGACGCGCTGGCGGTGGTCGCGGAGCAGGCGCGGCACCTCGCGGACTCGGCGGCCGGGATCGTGCTGCTGCCGGACGACGAGGGCGGCATGGAGGTCGTCGCCGTCTCCTCGGAGCGGCCGAACGGCGCCCTGGGGGTGTCCGTCCCTCCGGAGAGCCGGATCGTCGCCGACCTCCTTGACGGGCAGGCGGTGTTCGTCGAGGACGCGGCGACCGACCCGCGCATCATGACGGATCTCGCGCGCGCCTACGGCCCCGTCATGATGCTGCCCCTCCAGAGCGACGGCCGTGTCCTGGGGACGCTGGTCACGCCGCGCACGCGGGGCGGGCGCCCGTTCACGGAGGCCGAGCGGACGCTGGCGACGCAGTTCGCCTCGCAGGCGGCGCTCGCCCTGATGATGGCCGAGGCGCAGCGCGACCGGGAGCGGCTCGCGGTCTACGAGGACCGGGACCGCATCGCCCGCGATCTGCACGACCTGGTCATCCAGCGGCTGTTCGCCACGGGGATGATGCTGGAGAGCGCCCAGCGCAGGTCGGACGTGCCCGAGGTGCGGCAGGGCGTCGGCAAGGCCGTGGACGAGCTGGACGTGACCATCCAGGAGATCCGCACGGCGATCTTCGCGCTCCAGCAGGGCCCTGCGGAGGCACCCTCGGGGCTGCGCACCCGGGTCCTGCGCGAGATCAACATGGCGGCCGTGCCGCTCGGCTTCAAGCCCACCCACCGCTTCGTGGGCCCCGTCGACACCGTGGTCGGCGAGCTGACCGGCAAGAACCTCATCGCGGCGCTGCGCGAGGCCCTGTCGAACGCGTTCCGGCACGCGCGGGCCTCCCGCATCGACGTGGTCGTCGACGCCACGCACGAACTGCCGGACGGCCGCCAGGGCGTGCGCCTGACCGTCGCGGACGACGGCGTCGGCATCACCGAGGGCGGCCGCCGCAGCGGCCTGCGGAACCTCAAGCGCCGGGCCGAGTCCCTGGGCGGCGACAGCTGGTACGGGCCGGGCATCGGCCCGGACGGCGGCGGCACGACGGTGGTGTGGCAGGCGCCGCACTGAGCCGCGGCGGGCCGCACGTGAGCCGCGGTGGGTCGGCCGTGCTGAGGGGCGGTGGGCCGTGCTGAGGGGCGGTGGGTCAGGCTGAGGGGCGCTGGGTCAGGGCGGGGGCGCTGACGGTCCGGCCGGGCGGGCCCGCCCAGAGGGACCGCTGTTCGGCGGTACGCGCCTGCGCCGTACGGAGTCACCCGGTCCCCCGCGCGTACGAGTCCCCTGGGAGCCGTCCGCGCCCGCGGGCAACGATCCGAGACATGCGCTCACGTCCCCGCCCTTCCCGCCGCCCCCGTCGCGGCCCGGTCCTCGTATGGGTCCTGCTGTGCGCGCTCGCCGTCGTCGTGAGCCCGCCCGCGGCGGCTTCGGAGGATGGCGGCGGGAACGACGGGCCGAGCGCCGGTGCGGAGGTGGCCCGGCTCTACGAAGAGGCGTCGGCCGCCGCCCAGCGCTACGAGACGGGGCGCCGCGCCGCCGCCGCGCAGCGCGCCCGCGTCCAGGACCTCGACCGGCTGCTCGCCAGGGAGCAGGACCAGGTCTCCGTGCTGCACGAGGACCTGGGGCGGCTCGCCAGCGCCCAGTACCGCAACGGCGGCGGCCTGTCGCTCACCGCACGCCTGCTGCTCGCCGAGAGCCCCGACGCCGTCCTGCGCGGCAGACGCGCCCTGGGCCAGGCGGACCTCGCCGTCACCAACGCCGTCGCCAAGACCCAGAAGGCCGCCACCAGGGTCGCCACGGCCAAGCGGTCGGCCGAGCGCGCCCGGGACGCCCTCGACCGCGAGACCGCGCGCCTGGCCCGGCTCAAGCGGGACATCGCGGCGAAGCTGGAGACGGCCCGGTGGGCCCTCCAGGGGGAGGCGGACGAGGCGGTCGCGGCGGGCCGGTGCCGGGGCGCGGTGCGGCTCGCGCAGCCGGAGCGGTCCGAGGCGCGCCCCTGGGTGCCGCCGGTGGAGACATACGAGCTGTCCGCGGGCTTCGACAGCGCGGGGAGCGCTGGGCGCACCGGCACACGGGGCAGGACTTCGCCGTCGACATCGGCGCGCCCGTACGGGCGGTGGGCGAGGGCCGCGTGGAGCGCGTGTCGTGCGGCGGCGCCTTCGGCATCGAGGTCGTGGTCCGCCATCCGAACGGCTACTACACGCAGTACGCCCACCTGGCGGCCGTCACCGTCGACCAGGGGGAGCGGGTGCGCACCGGGCAGTGGGTCGGCCAGGCGGGCACCACCGGCAACTCGACGGGGCCGCACCTGCACTTCGAGGTGCGGCTGACGCCCGATCTGGGCTCGGGCGTCAATCCGGAGAAGTGGCTGGCGGAGCACGGGGTGAGGCTCTGACCGGTCTCTACGGAGAGGGGGTCTCTCCGGTCACTACGGAGAGGGGTCTCTACGGAGAGGGGTCTCTACAGGGTGAGGCCCTGCGGAGGTGGGTCTCTGCGGAGGCGGGACTCTGTGGAGGCGGGACTCTGTGGAGGAGGCGCCCTTACGGAGACCGGCCGCCTCTACGGGGGCGGGGGCGGGGACGCGGTGCCGCTAACCCGCCTCTACGGAGAGGCGGTCCGCCAGGATGCGTTCGATGACGACCGCGACGCCGTCGTCGTTGTTCGCGACCGTGCGTCCGGAGGCGGCGGCGATCACGTCGGGGTGGGCGTTGTCCATCGCGTACGACGTACCGGCCCAGGTGAGCATCTCGATGTCGTTCGGCATGTCTCCGAAGGCGACGACCTCGTCCGGGGAGATGCCGCGCTCGGCGCAGCACAGGGCGAGGGTGCCCGCCTTGGTGACACCGGGGGCGCTGATTTCGAGGAGCGCCGTCGGGCTGGAGCGGGTGATCTCGGCGCGGGCGCCGACCGCGTCGCGGGCCAGGGCGAGGAAGGCGTCCGGCGTCAGCTCGGGGTGGTTGGCGAGCACCTTGAGCACGGGCTCGTCCGCGGCGTCGCAGTCCGTGCTGAGCAGCTTCTCCGCGGGCGCCACGCTGATGGCGGGGTCGAGCCGCAGCGGCGGGTACTCCGCTTCGTGGTGCACCCCTCCGGTCCGGTCGACGGCGAACGAGGTGCCCGGGGCGGCCGCGCGCAGCAGGCGGACCACCTCGAGGGCGTCGTCCGTGGCCAGGCCGCGCACCTTGATGAAGCGGTGGCCGCCGGGGCCGCCGTGCAGGTCGACGACCGCGGCGCCGTTCGCGCAGATCGCCAGGCCGTGGCCGTGGACGTGGTCGCTGACGACGTCCATCCAGCGCGCCGGGCGGCCGGTGACGAAGAAGACCTCGATCCCGGCCTCCTCGGCGGCGGCGAGGGCGGCCACCGTGCGGTCGGAGACGGACTTGTCGTCTCTCAGCAGGGTGCCGTCCAGGTCGGTGGCGATCAGCCGGGGCGGGACGGAGGGGGCCGGGTTCCGGGGCCGAGCGGTCACTGAGGTCACACACGGGATTGTCCCGCATATGCGCGCACGGGTGTGTGGCGGGGCGCACATCTGAGTACGGTGCGTCCCCAGGCGCCCCTCAACGCCCCTACCGCCCCTCCTGTAACGGCTCCGGTCCCTCCCGTACCGGTGCCCGGTGCTCCTACAGCTGCGCCAGCGCCTCCGTCGCGATGCGCTCGAAGACCTTCTGGTCGGCGGCGAAGACCGTGTCGGGCAGCGGCCAGTGCAGCACGATCTCGGTGATGCCGAGCGCGGCGTGCTTGCCCGCGAACTCCACGAACGCGTCGAAGGACTCCATCGGCCGGTCCGGCGTGAAGTCGGCGAGCAGGATCTTGTCGAGCTCGTCGACGTCCCGGCCCTCGGCGGCGCAGGCCGCGCCGAGCCGCTCGATCTGCCCGCGGATGGCTTCGAGGGACTGCTCGGGGGTGCCGGTCGCGGAGATCTTCGGGTCGCCCGTGGTGACCCACGCCTGGCCGTGCCGCGCCGCGAGCCTGAGCCCACGCGGCCCGGTGGCGGCCACCGCGAACGGCAGCCGGGGGCGCTGCACGCAGCCCGGGATGTTCCGCGCCTCGTACGCCGCGTAGCGCTCGCCCTCGTACGTCACGGAGTCCTCGGTGAGCAGCCGGTCGAGCAGCGGCAGGAACTCGCCGAAGTGGTCGGCGCGCTCGCGGGGCGTCCAGGGCGCCTCGCCGGAGCGGCGCAGGGTGGAGGCGTCGAAGCCGTCGCCGCCTGCGCCGATGCCGAGCGTGACGCGGCCGTTCGACACGTCGTCCAGGGTGATCAGTTCCTTGGCGAGCGTCACGGGGTGCCTGAAGTTGGGCGAGGTGACGAGGGTGCCCAGGCGTATCCGCTCGGTGGCGGCCGCGGCGGCGGTCAGCGTGGGCACCGCGCCGAACCACGGGCCGTCGCGGAAGGTCCGCCAGGACAGGTGGTCGTAGGTGTACGCGGCGTGGAAGCCCAGCTCCTCGGCGCGCTGCCAGCGTTCCCGGCCGCCGTCGTGCCAGCGGCGTACGGGCAGGATCACGGTGCTCAGACGCAGACTCATGCCCCGAGCGTACGGGCCCGACGGGCCGGAACCGGTGGGCAGGCGGCCGGGAACAGGGGAAGGCGGGCCGGGGGAGGTGAGGGGGTGGCGGGTGGCCGGTCAGCGGACGCGTGCGTTCAGCCAGGGCGTCAGCGCGATCATGGGGATGAGTTCCTTGTATGTCCTGTCGCCGGGAAGCGGCACGATCAGCCAGTACCCGGGCGGAAAGCGGCGGCCTCTGACGTGGGCGAGCCCGCTGAGCACCGACTGCACGAAGCCGGGCACGTCGTCGCGCGGCACGTCGTGGCACGGGACGGTCTCGACGGTGATCAGTGCGTCGTCATCCGGATAGAGCCGCACGGAGAGCCGCGGTGAGCCGCCGAACTCCACGAACGCCTCATGCGGAAGAGATCCGTCCGGGTCGGTGGTCACCTCGAAGCCCGCGGCGGTGCGGCGGGAGGTCTGATCGGCACCGATGTCATGGCTGACCTCGATCTCCCGCTCGTACTCGCGGGCGAGCGTGCGCAGGGCGGCGACGGCGGCCTCGGTGCTGTGCAGATGCTCCATGCGCATCGATCATGCCTGGTCAGCGCGGTGCCGGAAACCGCAGATAGCGTGGGGGCACGGCGTCGGTGAGCCAGACGCCGTTGGCGCTGACCCGGAAGACGTGGCCGTCGCGGTGCATCGCGCCCGCGTCGACGGACAGGACGACGGGGCGGCCCCTGCGGGCGCCGACGCGGGCCGCCGTCTCGCGGTCGGGCGAGAGGTGCACGGCGTGCCGGTCCATGGGCCGCAGGCCCTCGGCGCGGATCGCGGGCAGGTGGCGGGCGACCGTGCCGTGGTACAGGTACGCGGGCGGGGTCGCCGGGGCAGCTTGAGGTCCACGGCCACGGTGTGGCCCTGGTTCGCGCGGATCCGGTCGCCCTCGACCGCGAACCTCCGCTTGTCGTTCACCGCCACCACGTGGTCCAGCTCGGCCCGGGTGAAGGGGAAGCCGTGGGCCGCGGCGGCCGCGATGAGGGCGTCGATCTCGACCCAGCCGCTCTCGTCGAGGGTGAGGCCGATGCGCTCGGGCTGGTGCCGCAGGTGTTTCGACAGGTATTTCGACACCTTTACCGTCCGCCGGTCGGCTGCGATCTTCCTCTCTTCCGCCGCGCGGCTCTCTTCCGCCGTGCGCCTCACTTCCGTGGCGTTCTCCGCTTCCTTGGCGCGGCTCTCTTCCGTGGTGCGGCTCGTTGCCGTGGCGTTCTCCGCTTCCCTGGCGCCGCCCTCTTCCGTGGTGCGCCTCACTTCCGTGGCGGCGAGCTTCGCTTCGGCTCCCGCGCTTTGTCGTTCTTTCATCTCTTCAGCGTCGTGGCTCTCCGTTCTTCCCGCACTCCGTTTTTCGCCATCGACTTTTCATCGAGGAATACGGCTTCCGAGGTTTGATCCACAAGTAAGTGTGGTTATCCACAGGCGACTTGGGATTTCTGTGGACAACTCACTGGAGAAAGGGGTATTTGGGCAACTTACTCCTCATTCCCATGTGTTGCGGCGAGTGCGTCCAATGTCCTGCTCTGTACCTCGCGTTCGGCCGCGGCCGCGATGAACGTCGCCGCGTTCTCCTCACCAACCAGCGCCTGGACCCGCGCCATTGTGCTCGCCGGGAGCGCCACGTACCGCACCTGATCGCCCGGATGGGGTGACTCCTCCGCGGTCAGGTGCCGTCGTAGGGAGCGGGTGGCGAACAGGCGCATCGCGCGGGCCAGTTCGGCGTCGACCGACTGCTGCGCGAGCGGGCGGAGCCTGCGGATCAGCGCCGCCGCTTCGGCCGCGTCCGCCTCGCTCGGCGGATGGTTTCCCAGATACCGCGCGAAGACGTGCTCATTCGTGAACTCCAGGAAACGCGCCGCAATGTGCTCGACCTGCCCGCGCAACTCCCTTACATGACTGGAGATCGCCGACAACGGAACGCCCGCCGCGTGCAACTCCACCGCCACCGCCAGCTCTTGAGGGCTCGGCACCAGGAACTCGTCGTCCTTGCCCGGCAGCGGTTCGAGCACGCCGAGCGCCACGGCGTCCGCCACCGCCGCGTCGTCCGGGGCGCCGCCGAAGGCCGCGTTCAGCTCCGCCCTGGTGATCCGGTCGGCCTTCTCGTCCGTCCAGGGGCCATCGACCTCCGCGACCAGGCCCAGGACGCCTCCCAGGCCACGGCCCGCGTCCCATGCCTCCAGGAGTTCCTTGATGGAGGCCAGGGTGTACCCCCGGTCCAGGAGGTCGGCGATCTGCCGCAGCCGTGCCAGATGCGCGTCCCCGTACACATTGGACCGGCCGCGCCGCTCCGGCCGGGGGAGCAGCCCGCGGTCCTGGTAGGCCCGGATCGTGCGCACGGTGGCGCCGCTGTGGTGGGCGAGGTCCTCTATGCGGTACTCGACCCGGGGCGCCGACGCCGGTTCCTCGGCCGGTTCCCTGAAGACCGGGGCGGCTTCCCGAGCGGTCTGCTCGGCGTCCTCGGCGGTCCGCTCCGGGGCCTCGGTGGCCAGCACCGGATCCGGGGCCGCCGACGCCGCCGCTTGCCGGGTGGCCGACGCCGGGACCCGGCCGGTCCGCACCGGTCCCTGACCCTTCCGCGCACGCTGCTCGTCCAACGCTCCCCCGTCCATCCCGGTCACCCCTCGCTGAGCGACGGCCACGCGGCCCGCCGCGGCGCGCGCCGCCGGAGACCGCGCCAGACACTCGACGGCCCCGCACAGCGGACCCTCCTGCGACGGATGGTACGGCCGCCGCGGACAGCGGGCCCCGCCAGCCGGTCAACAGCCCCGCACACCGCCCCGTACCGCCGCTTCCGGCGCTACAGCCGCGGCTCCACCCGGGCTATCGCGCGCAGGGCCTTGGGAGCGAAGCGGGACAGGAGACGGGCGCCGCGGGCCTCCGGAGTGACGGGCACCACCGCCTGGTTGCGGACGACGGCGCTCAGGACGGCGTCGGCGACCTTCTCCGGCGGATAGTTCCGCAGGCCGTACAGGCGGGCGGACCGCTTCTGGCGGCGCTTCTCCTCGTCGGCGGAGACACCGGCGAAACGGGCGGTCGCCGTGATGTTCGTGTTCACGAAGCCCGGGCAGATCGCGGAGACGCCGATGCCCTGGCCCGCCAGCTCCGCGCGCAGGCACTCGCTGAGCATCAGGACGGCGGCCTTCGACGTGCTGTACGCGGGCAGGGCGCGGGAGGGCTGATAGGCCGCCGCGGACGCCGTGTTGACGATGTGGCCGCCCTGGCCGCGCTCCGCCATCTGCCTGCCGAAGAGACGGCAGCCGTGGATGACGCCCCACAGGTTGACGTCGAGAACCTTCTTCCAGTCGTCCGTGCTGGTGTCGAGGAAGGCGCCGGAGAGGCCGATGCCCGCGTTGTTCACCAGGACGTCCACCACGCCGTACTCCGTGGCGACCTTCTCGGCGAGCTTCTCCATGGCCTGCTCGTCGCTGACGTCGGCGGTCTCCGGCCAGGCGGCGGGGGCCCCGATCAGCCGGGACATCTCGGCGGTGCGCGCGGCGGCCTCCGCGTCCCGGTCCACGGCCACCACCCGCGCCCCGGCCTCGGCGAACGCGAACGCCGTGGCCCGGCCGATGCCGCTGCCCGCGCCCGTGACCAGGACCAACTGGCCCGCGAACCGCTCGGCGTACCGGCCGGTGGCGCCCGTGCCGCTGGTCAGCGTGGGGCCGCCGTCCTCGTGGGCGATCACGAACTCGGTGATCCACACGGCCAGTTGGTCGGGTCGGGTGCGGGGCGCCCAGTGCTTGGCCGGGAGGGAGCGGCGGGTGAGCCGGGGCGCCCAGCGCTCCAGGTCGTCGTACAGCCGCTCCGACAGGAAGACGTCACCGGAGGGCGTGATGAGCTGGACCGGGACGTGGGCGTACGCGTCCTGGCGGGGGCGGCGGAGGCGGGCGCGGACGTTGTCCCGGTAGAGCCAGGCGCCGTGCGCGGCGTCCGAGGACAGCGACAGCGTGGGATAGCCGTCCGCGGGGACCTTCTCCAGGCGGCGCAGCAGCCCCGGCCAGCTCTTGCCGAGCGGGCCGCGCCAGGCCAGCTCGGGCAGGGCGGGCGTGTGCAGCATGTACACGTACCAGGACTTGGCGCCCTGGGCGATGAGCTGGGCGGCGCGGCGCGGGGTCGGGCGGCTCACGCGCTGCTTGATCCAGTGCCCGAAGTGGTCGAGGGACGGGCCGGACATCGAGGTGAACGACGCGACGCGCCCCTGCGTGCGCTCGACCGTCACGAACTCCCAGGACTGCACCGAGCCCCAGTCGTGCCCCACCAGGTGCACCGGCCGGTCCGGGCTGACCGCGTCCACCACGGCGAGGAAGTCATCGGTCAGCTTCTCCAGGGTGAAGCCGCCGCGCAGCGGCTTCGGCGCCGTCGACCTGCCGTGGCCGCGCACGTCGTACAGCACCACGTGGAACCGCTCCGCCAGGCGCGCGGCGACCCGCGACCACACCTCCTTGGAGTCCGGATAGCCGTGCACCAGCACCACGGTGGGCCGGGCTCCGTCGTCGGAGTCACCCAGCTCGGCGACGCACAGCTCCACGTCCCCCGAGCGCACCCAGCGCTCACGCGCCCCCGTCAGCTCCACCGTCAGCCCCTCCTGCTCCATGCGGTCGGTGCGGTCCACCCGGTCCATGCGGTCCACGCTCGTCATGCGGCGGCCCTCGCGGCGTTGTCCTCGGCCCAGCGCCGCACGTGCGGCAGGTCGTCGTCCAGCCAGAACGCGCTCTCCTCGGGGTCCCTGGAGTCCGTGACGACCAGGATCTCCTCGAACTTCGCGCCCGTGCCCCGGAATCCGAGGTGCGGCTCCACCGCCCACAGGCCCGGCCGCGGCGGATGGTCGGAGAACCGGTACGGCGACCACAGGGGGGACCAGCCGTCCCGGTGCCCGCGCAGGGCGTCGCTCGCGAGGCCCTTCAGGGACTGCGTGCCGAAGCCGAACACATGCGGGGAGAAGCGGCGCTCCCTGACCCGGTCGACCTTGTGCGCGATCACGCCGAACGGATACGCGCGATGGCGGTTGGCATACCCCTGGCGGACCATGAGACGGTCCACGTCCTCGTAGATCTCCCGCAGCGGGCGGCGCTCGCGGACCTCGCGCAGGATCAGCTCGCGGTGCGCCTCCAGGTCGGCGAGGAGCTTGTCGTGCACCGGGTTCAGGCCGAGGCAGCCCGAGTAGCCGATGTCGGCCGTGAAGCCCTCGTACACCGGGGCCAGGTCGAGGATGAACGGCATGCCCGGCTCAAGTCGGCGGTTCGTGGGGAAGAACTGGAGCGGTATGCGGAAGCCGACGAACGCCGTGCGGTCGCCGAACCAGGCGAACGGCAGGTGGAACCAGTCCCGCACCCCCCGCTCGCGCAGCCACCGCCGCTGCATCCGCGCTGCCTCGCGCTCCGTCACGCCCGGCCTGAGCTGGGCGGCGACGGCTTCCGCGCACTCGTACGCCAGGGTCTGCACGCGTCGGAACCCCCGCAGCTCCGCGGCGAGTCCACCCCGCGCGGCCTGGGTCACTGCCGCACTCATCGCTGAGGTCATGCCACCGTCCGTCCCTGTCCGGTCCGCACCCGTCCGCGCTCGTCCGCGCTCGTCCAAGCCCGTCCGCGCGCGCCCGGCCCTCGCCGTACGCGCCCGTAACGTGACACTGATGAATGTGACAATGCTTGACGGCTGCGTCAATAGGTCTGCGCGAGACCACGGGACAGCTCCGGGAGAACCCCGAGGAGTCGTCCGGAAGATCCCCGAGGGGCCGACTTCCGGACGACCCCTACGGGCCCGTAATACTCCAGAGTGACGGCGGAACGAGCCCTTGGGCTGACGCCCGTTGTGGTCTGCGCCACTACCGTCGAAGCGTGACTGTGATCGCGACCGAAAGCCTGAGCAAGCGGTTCCCGAGGGTGACCGCTCTTGACCGGCTCTCCATGGACATAGGGCCCGGTGTGACCGGACTCGTCGGAGCCAACGGAGCTGGCAAGTCCACCATGATCAAGATCCTGCTCGGCCTGTCCCCCGCCACGGAGGGCCGCGCCTCGGTGCTCGGCCTCGACGTCGCGACCGACGGCGGGCGGATCCGTGAACGGGTGGGCTACATGCCCGAGCACGACTGCCTGCCCCCCGACGTCTCGGCCACCGAGTTCGTCGTCCACATGGCGCGCATGTCGGGCCTGCCGCCCGCCGCGGCCCGCGAGCGCACCGCGGACACGCTGCGCCACGTCGGCCTCTACGAAGAGCGGTACCGCCCCATCGGCGGCTACTCCACCGGCATGAAGCAGCGCGTGAAGCTCGCCCAGGCCCTCGTCCACGACCCGCAGCTGGTCTTCCTCGACGAGCCGACCAACGGCCTCGACCCGGTCGGCCGCGACGAGATGCTGGGCCTGATCCGCCGCGTCCACACCGACTTCGGCATCTCGGTCCTGGTCACCTCGCACCTCCTCGGCGAACTGGAGCGCACCTGCGACCACATCGTCGTCATCGACGGCGGCAAGCTGCTGCGCTCCAGCTCCACCACGGACTTCACCCAGACCACCACCACCCTGGCGATCGAGGTCACCGACAGCGACGAGCACCCGGACGGCACCGCCGCGCTGCGCGCTGCCCTGGACGCCCGCGGCGTCGCCACCCACGACGACGGCAGCGGCCTCCCCGGCGCCGGGCACACCCTGCTGCTCGACGCCGCGGACGAGACGACGTACGACCTCATCCGCGACACCGTGGCCGACCTCGGGCTCGGCTTGGTCCGCATGGAACAGCGCAGGCACCACATCGCGGAGGTCTTCCGCTCCCAGGAGGAGACGGCCGAGCCGGACCAGGGGGCGCGGCAGGACGCCGCGCGCGCCGCCGCCTGGGCCGCGACCGCGGGCACCGCCGAGCAGACGGGAGGCGGCCGCGATGACCGCTGACTCCACACAGATCCACAACATCGGATACCGCAGCTACGACGGCCCCCGCCTCGGCCGCGCCTACGCGACCCGCTCGCTGTACTCGCAGAGCCTGCGCGGCGCCTACGGCTTCGGCCGCTCGGCCAAGTCCAAGGTGCTCCCGATGATCCTCTTCGGAGTGATGTGCGCCCCCGCGCTGATCATGGTCGCGGTCGCCGTCGCCACCAAGGCCAACGACCTGCCCGTGGACTACACGCGCTACGCCGTGCTCCTCCAGGCCGTCATCGGCCTCTACCTGGCGGCCCAGGCCCCGCAGACCGTGTCCAGGGACCTGCGGTTCAAGACGGTGCCCCTGTACTTCTCCCGCCCCATCGAGCGCGTCGACTACGTCCGCGCGAAGTACGCGGCCATGGCGTCCGCCCTGTTCATCCTGACCGCGACCCCGCTGATCGTGCTCTACGTAGGGGCGTTGCTGGCGAAGCTGGACTTCGCGGAGCAGACCAAGGGGTTCGCCCAGGGGCTGGTCTCCGTGGCGCTGCTCTCGCTGCTGTTCTCCGGCATCGCGCTCGTCATCTCCGCCGTCACGCCCCGCCGCGGCTTCGGCATCGCCGCCGTCATCGCCGTCCTGACCATTTCCTACGGAGCGGTGTCCACCGTCCAGGCCATCGCGCAGGAGCAGGGCGGCAACGACACCGCCATCCAGTGGCTCGGCCTGTTCTCCCCCATCACCCTCATCGACGGCGTCCAGACCGCGTTCCTCGGTGCGACGTCCTCGTTCCCCGGGGAGGTCGGCCCCACCACGGGCGTGGGCGTCGTCTACGTAGTGGTCGTCCTCGCCCTTGTCGCGGGCAGCTACGCCGCCCTGATGCGCCGCTACCGGAAGGCCGGACTGTGACAACGATCAGCATTGACCACGTCTCCAGGTGGTTCGGCAACGTGGTGGCCGTCAACGACATCACGATGACCATCGGCCCCGGAGTGACCGGCCTGCTCGGCCCCAACGGCGCCGGGAAGTCCACCCTCATCAGCATGATGGGCGGCTTCCTCGCCCCCTCCACCGGCACCGTCACCCTCGACGGGAAGCCCACTTGGCGCAACGAGGAGATCTACCGGCACCTCGGCATCGTCCCCGAGCGCGAGGGCATGTACGACTTCCTCACCGGCCGCGAATTCGTCGTCGCCAACGCCGAGTTGCACGGCCTCGGCGCGAAGGCCGCCCAACGGGCGCTGGCCACCGTCGAGATGGAGTACGCGCAGGACCGCAAGATCTCCACGTACTCCAAGGGCATGCGGCAGCGCGTCAAGATGGCCTCCGCGCTGGTCCACGAGCCGTCCGTGCTGCTCCTCGACGAGCCCTTCAACGGCATGGACCCGCGCCAGCGCATGCAACTCATGGACCTGCTGCGGAAGATGGGCGACGAGGGCCGCACCGTCCTGTTCTCCTCGCACATCCTCGAAGAGGTCGAACAGCTCGCCTCGCACATCGAGGTGATCGTCGCGGGGCGGCACGCCGCCAGCGGCGACTTCCGCAGGATCCGCCGCCTGATGACGGACCGGCCGCACCGCTACCTGGTGCGCTCCAGCGACGACCGCGCTCTCGCGGCCGTACTGATCGCCGACCCGTCCACCGCGGGCATCGAGGTCGACCTCAAGGAGGGCGCTCTGCGCGTCCAGGCCGTCGACTTCGGCCGCTTCACCACCCTGCTGCCCCGCATCGCGCGGGACCACGGCATCCGGCTCCTCACGGTCTCGCCCTCGGACGAGTCCCTCGAGTCGGTCTTCTCCTACCTCGTCGCGGCCTGAAGGGAGCCACCGTGTACGACCCCACTGTCGCCCGGCTCACCTACCGGGCCCTGCTCGGCCGACGCCGGGCACTGATCCTCTTCGCCCTGCCGCTGCTGCTCGTCGTGATCTCCGCGGCGGTGCGCGGCTTCAGCGGCGCCGACGACCAGGTCGCCTCCGACCTGCTCGGCGGCTTCGCCCTCGCCACCATGGTGCCGATCATCGGCGTGATCGCGGGCACCGGCGCGATCGGTCCCGAGATCGACGACGGCTCCGTGCTGTACCTGCTGTCCAAGCCGGTCAAGCGGCCCACCGTCATCGTCACCAAGCTGACCGTCGCCATCGCCGTGACCATGGCGTTCTCCGCCCTCCCGACGTTCGTCGCGGGCATGATCCTCAACGGCAACGGCCAGCAGGTCGCCGTCGCCTACACGATCGCCGCCCTGGTCTCCTCCATCGCGTACGCGGCGATCTTCCTGCTGCTCGGCACCGTCACCAAGCACGCCGTGGTGTTCGGGCTCGTGTACGCGCTGGTGTGGGAGGCGCTGTTCGGCTCCCTGGTCTCCGGGGCGCGCACGCTCAGCGTCCAGCAGTGGTCCCTGGCCGTGGCGCACAAGGTGGCGGACGGCGGTGACCTGGTCACCTCCGACGTGGGTCTGCCCGCCGCGGTGATCCTGCTGGTCGTGGTCACGGCCGGGGCCACCTGGTACGCGGGTCAGAAGCTGCGGACGCTGACGCTGGCCGGGGACGAGTGATCCCCTAGGGGACCTCTTGACGGCGCCTTCACCCTCCCGCCGGGACACTGGTGGGAGGGGGATGCGCAGCAGTGGCTGGGAGGTGCCGCGATGGCATCGCAGGACAGGCGGGACGAGCGGGACGGAACGGGCGAGGGCGAGGCTGCGGACGCCTGGGACGAGCTGGTCCTGGACGACGACTTCATACGCTCGGCGGAGACCACCGAGCCGTCCGCGCGGGCCCGGATGCTCACCGCCCGCTGGCGGGAGCGGGCGCCCGAGCCGCAGCCGTGGCGGTCCGACGAGCCGCCCGCCGGATGGTTCTTCAGCCGCGGCCGACGACGCAGACGGCGGCGCCGGTAGGGGGGCGCCGGTAGCGACAGGCGGTACGCGCGATGCTGGTAGCGGCAGGCGGCAGGCGGCAGGCGGCATGTGCGGTGCCGGTGGCGGCAGGCCCGCCAGGCGCCGCCGGGCCGCCAATAAATCAGTGGCGGGTCAACTCCGCCCGGAGGCAGAGTAGTTGCTGTCAGCGCGCCGGGCACTCGAAGCCCCGGCGCTCACCGACCGGGAGTGGAGCTGACCGACCGGTTCACGGTCCGTCGCGCTCCCGACTGGGCAGTCCGCGGCAGGCTCCGGAGTAGTACCCGCTCCGTAGAGCCCCGCCACGGGGGAGACTGCCCGGGGCGGCCGCTTCGAGCGCGCATCGCTGCGCGGGCCGCCCCTCCCTAAGCCCTGGCTCCCGGCGACCCGGCAGCCGTGCGGCCCCGCGGCCCGAAGCCCCCGCGGCCGAAGCCCCGCAGCCGTACGCTCCTGTGGCCGACGCCCTCGCGTCCGAAGCTCCGGCAACCACCCGCCGCCGGATCAACCGCCCGGGCCGCCCTGGGCCTCCCCGGGGCGGCCTGAGCCGCTCCTCCCTCAGACCCGGCCCAGCATCCGCTCCAGGACGACCGCGATGCCGTCGTCCTCGTTGGACGCCGTCACCTCGTTCGCCACGGCCTTGAGGTCGTCGTGGGCGTTGGCCATGGCCACGCCGTGCGCGGCCCAGGCGAACATGGGGATGTCGTTCGGCATGTCACCGAAGGCGATGGTGTCCGCAGCCTTCACGCCCAGGCGGCGCGCCGCGAGGGACAGCCCCGTCGCCTTGGTCAGGCCGAGCGGCAGCAGCTCCACTATGCCCTCGCCCGCCATCGTGACGCCCACGAGGTCGCCCGCCGTGTCGCGCGCCACGGCCGCCAGGGCGTCGTCGTCCAGGCCCGGGTGCTGCACGTACAGCTTGTTGAGCGGGGCGGCCCACAGGTCGGCCGGGTCCCCCAGCGGGGTGACCGGCAGCGGGCCGTCCTGGACCACATAGCCCGGGCCGACCAGGACCTCGCCGTCGAGCCCGTCGCGGCTCGCGGCGAGCGCCAGCGGGCCGACCTCCGCCTCTATCTTCGACAGGGCCAGGCCCGCGAGCTGCCGGTCGAGCGTCACGGACGTCAGCAGGCGCCGCTCGCCCGCGTGGTAGACCTGCGCGCCCTGGCCGCAGACCGCGAGGCCCTCGTAGCCGAGGTCCTCCAGGACGTGGCGGGTCCAGGGCACCGAGCGGCCTGTGACGATGAGGTGGGCCGCGCCCGCCGCGGTGGCCGCGGCGAGCGCGTCGCGCGTGCGCGCCGAGACCGTGTCGTCGGGGCGCAGGAGCGTCCCGTCGAGGTCGGTCGCGACGAGCCGGTACGGCAGGGCGGGGCCGACGCGGTCGGCAGGAGCGGTGCTCACTTGGCGGTGGGCTCCAGGATCTCCCGGCCGCCCAGGTACGGACGGAGCACCTCGGGGACGCGGACGGAGCCGTCGGCGAGCTGGTGGTTCTCAAGGAGCGCCACGATCGTGCGCGGCACCGCGCAGAGCGTGCCGTTCAGCGTGGACAGCGGCTGCACGTGCTTCTTGCCGTCCTTCTCCTCGCGCATGCGCACGGACAGGCGGCGGGCCTGGAAGCCGTCGCAGTTCGAGGCGGAGGTCAGCTCGCGGTACTTGCCCTGGGTGGGGATCCAGGCCTCGCAGTCGAACTTGCGCGAGGCGGAGGCGCCCAGGTCGGCCGTGGCGACGTCGATGACCTGGAAGGGCAGCTCCAGGCTGGTCAGCCACTGCTTCTCCCAGTCCAGGAGGCGCTTGTGCTCGTTCTCGGCGTCCTCCGGAGCCACGTACGAGAACATCTCGACCTTGTCGAACTGGTGCACCCGGAAGATGCCGCGGGTGTCCTTGCCGTACGTGCCCGCCTCGCGGCGGAAGCAGGGGGAGAAGCCCGCGTACCGCAGGGGGAGCTTGTCGGCGTCGATGATCTCGTCCATGTGGTACGCCGCGAGGGGGACCTCGGAGGTGCCGACCAGGTAGAAGTCGTCCTTCTCCAGGTGGTACACGTTCTCGGCGGCCTGGCCGAGGAAGCCCGTGCCCTCCATGGCGTGCGGGCGGACCAGGGCGGGGGTCAGCATCGGCGTGAACCCGGCCTCGGTGGCCTGCGCGATCGCCGCGTTGACCAGGGCCAGCTCCAGGAGCGCGCCGATGCCCGTCAGGTAGTAGAAGCGGGAGCCGGAGACCTTGGCGGCGCGCTCGACGTCGATGGCGCCGAGGGCCTGGCCCAGCTCCAGGTGGTCCTTGGGCTCAAAGCCCTCGGCGGCGAAGTCGCGGACCGTGCCGTGCGTCTCCAGGACGACGAAGTCCTCCTCGCCGCCGACCGGGACGTCCGGGTGCACCAGGTTGCCGAGGCGCAGCAGCAGGCGCTTGGTCTCCTCGTCGGCCTCGTCCTGGTCGGCGTTCGCGGCCTTGACCGCGGCGGCCAGCTCGCCCGCCTTCTTCAGCAGCTCGGCCTTCTCGTCGCCGGAGGCCTTGGGGATGAGCTTGCCGAGCGCCTTCTGCTCGGAGCGCAGCTCGTCGAAGCGGACACCGGACGACCTGCGCCGCTCGTCGGCGGAGAGCAGGGAGTCGACGAGGCCGACGTCCTCTCCACGGGCGCGCTGAGACGCGCGAACACGGTCGGGGTCCTCACGGAGCAGGCGAAGGTCAATCACCCCTCCAGGCTACCGGTGCGCGCTTCCGGCCCACGACGCGATTTCCGTGGCGACGACGATCTTCTCGGCGTTATGACCGTTTTGCCGGAATGTGAATTCCTGGGGGCGCCGTACGGGCCGCGGGGTCCGCGGCGGGGGTCCGCGGCGGGGGGTCTGGCGCGAGTTCGACGGCGGTGTCCGCAGTCAATAAAAGGGGCGCGATTCCCCGAAACGGGGCAGACCGAACGTGCCGACTTGACCTGATCCCCTTGTGGAGAACGGGACTTGGGGCGCGGGTTGTCCACAGGAATGCGTTCCCCCGCAGAGTTATCCACAGGCTGTGCGAAAGATCTGTGGACACCGGAAGTGGGCCTTCCGAAAACCTCACCGGGGCGAGGGATTCCTGCCCAAACCAACTCCGCGCCAACTTTCGGGTGGAATTGGTTAACCCCAAAGAGTTGATCAATGGAAACTGATGGACGAAGCGTGACGTGTGGGACAGGTGACCGACTTATGTGGTGAGTGCAGATTTGTCGACTCTGTCGGATGGCTGTGTCGACTTGTCCCCAGGTCGAGAAGGGCACCTGTGGATAACTTCTGTGGACAAGCCGGTGGACACGATAAATGTGCAGGTAGGACTGGGGACACACCGCCCCGGCGGCGCTCAGGGGCGTCCAGCGGCCCCCGACGGCGCTCAAACGCTCAGAATCGGCCGTCCTGGCAGCGGGCCAGCCAGTCCGACGCCGCCATGAACTCCTCGTCGGACGTCCCCGGGCGCAGCGGCCGCACGTCCGCCACCGCGACGCCCGCCCGCGGATAGGACCCGAGGAACCGCACGTTCGGGCTGATCCGCTTCAGGCCCATCAGGGCCTCGCCCACCCGGCGGTCCGTGATGTGGCCCTCCGCGTCCACGGAGAAGCAGTACTTGCCGATGCCCTGGCCCGTCGGCCGCGACTCGATCCGCATCAGGTTGACGCCGCGCACCGCGAACTCCTGGAGCAGTTCGAGCAGCGCGCCGGGGTGGTCGTCGCCGAGCCAGATGACCACCGACGTCTTGTCCGCGCCCGTCGGCGCGGCGGGTCGGGCCGGGCGGCCCACGAGCACGAACCGCGTCGCGGCGTTCACCGCGTCGTGGATGTCGGTGACCAGCGGTTCGAGGCCGTACGTCGCCGCGGCGAACTCGCCCGCGAACGCGGCGTCGTACCGGCCCTCCTGCACCAGGCGCGCGCCGTCGGCGTTGGACGCCGCGGACTCCCACAGCGCGTCCGGCAGATGGGCCGCGAGCCAGTTGCGCACCTGCGGCTGCGCCACCGGGTGGCCGGTCACCGTCTTGATGTCCTTGAGCTTCGTGCCGGGACGCACGAGCAGCGCGAACGCGATGGGCAGCACGACCTCGCGGTAGATCATCAACGGCTCGCCCTTGGCCAGCTCGTCGACGGTCGTGGTGACGCCGCCCTCCACCGAGTTCTCGATCGGCACCAGCGCCGCCGCGGCCTCACCCGAGCGCACCGCGTCCAGGGTGGCCGGAACCGACACCATCGGCACCAGCTCGCGGGTGGCCGCCTCCGGCAGCGTGCGCAGGGCGGCTTCGGTGAAGGTGCCTTCGGGGCCGAGATAGGTGTAGCGCGTCGCCGACATGGGATCACCCTAGTGGGCGCCGCTCACCCCCGGGTCACCCTTCCAGCAACGCCTGCCCCACATACTCCTTGGCCCCCGCGCCCCCGGCACCGCGAACACCCCGCTCGCCTCGTGCCGGATGAACTTCGACAGGGCGTCGCCCCGGTCGAGCTTGCGCTGCACGGGCACGAAGCCGCGCAGCGGATCGGCCTGCCAGCAGATGAACAGCAGGCCCGCGTCCGGGTTCCCCTTGGCGTCGTAGCCGTCGTGGTACGAGAAGGGGCGGCGCAGCATCGCGGCGCCGCCGTTCTGGTCGGGGCGGCTGATGCGGGCGTGGGCGTTGAGCGGCACGACGAGCTGGCCGTCGGCGCGGGTCTGCTCCAGCTTCATCTCGGTGGTCTCGGTACCGCCGGTGAGGGGCGCGCCGTTCGCCTTGCGGCGGCCGATGACCTCCTCCTGGGCCCGGGTGGAGAGCGCCTCCCAGTCGTCGAGGAGCATCCTGATGCGGCGTACGACGGCGTAGGAGCCGCCCGCCATCCAGTCCGGGTCGGCGCCGTCACCGGCGTCGGGCACGAAGACGCGCCGGGCGAAGTCGTCGTCGGACGGCTTCGGGTTGTTGGTGCCGTCGACCTGGCCCATCAGGTTGCGGGTGGTCATGGGGCGGGCGGTGGCGCCGGGCGAGCGGTTGAAGCCGTTCATCTGCCAGCGGACCTTCGCCGCCGCGCCCGCCTCCTTCTGGAGGGCGCGCAGGGCGTGGAAGGCGACGAGCGGGTCGTTGGCGCCGATCTGTACCCATAGGTCGCCGTTGCTGCGGGCCTTGTCCAGGCGGTCGGAGGAGAACTCGGGCAGCGGGTCGAGGGCGGCGGGCCGCCGCTTCTCCAGGCCGGTGCGGCCGAAGAAGCTGTGGCCGAAGCCGAAGGTGACCGTCAGCGAGGAGGGGCCCGCGTCCCGGGCGATGTCGGTGTCCCGGTCGTGGCCGTCCACGGGCTCGCCCGCCATCAGGCGCTCGGCGGCGGCCGACCAGCGCCGCAGCAGCGCCGCCGCCTCCTTGCGCCCGGCGCCCGGGGCGAGGTCGAAGGCGATCAGATGGCCGCGGGACTGGACCGGCGTGGTGATGCCGGGCTGATGTTTCCCGTGAAACATCACCCGGTCGGCGCCGAGTTCCGTCAGCGGCGTCCGCGCCGCGCCCGAGGAGCCGGACGAGCCGGAGTCGGAGCCGGAGGACGCGACGGCGTACCCGGCGGCGCCGCCCGCCGCGCCGAGCGCCAGACCGGTGGCGCCCGCCGTGCCCAGCAGGCGCCGTCGCGAAATGGTGTGGTCCGCCATGGTGGTTCAGCCGATCTGCACGTTCTTGGTGAGGGTGACCTGGTCGATGTCGGAGGTGCGGACGGTCACCGCGACCTTCCAGTCACCGGCCATGGGAATCTGTACGCCGCTCGCGCTCCAGTGTCCGGTGGCGATGCGGTCGGGGGCGACCGGCAGGGGGCCGAGGTCCTTGGCCTTGAGAGTGAAGGAGATCTTCACCTCGGGCAGGTCGAAGGCGCTGCCGTTGGGCCGGTTCGCGAAGACGTGGACGTCGTTGCCGCCGGGGCGGCCCGGGTCCAGCTCCAGGCGCACGGTGCCCTTGCCGTCCTGGCCGCCGGTGTCGAACGGCAGGGAGACCTTGACGGGGCCCGCGGGCTGCTGCACCGCCGAGGAGACGTTCTTCGCCTCCTCCTCGGTGCGGCCCGGTTCGGTGCTGGTCAGGGCGGTGGTCACGGCGAGCAGAACGACGGCGACGCCCGCCTCGGCGAGCACCGAGCGGCGCAGCCCCGAGCGGTGCGGGTCGGCGTCGCGGACGCGCTTGGCGCGGGCGGCGTCCATGGCGGCCCGCTGCCGGGCGAGCTGAGCGGCCCGCGCGTCCTGGCCGACGGCCTTGGCGTCGGTGCCGCTCTTCTTGTCGTTGCCGCTGCCGCCGTCCGCGTCGGTCCGTGCGGAGACGCCCGCCTTGGAGCTGTGCGCCAGCGCGACGGGCTTCTTCTTCTTGGTGGAGGCGGCCTTGGCGTTCTTGGCGGATGCGTTCTTGGTGGAGGCGGCCTCGGCGGAGGCGGCGGCCCGCTGCTCCACCACCGCCGCTGCCGCCGCCTCGGGCGCAAGGCCGCCCGCCTCGGCGGCGATCCGCCCGGTCCAGCGCCGGGAGAAGAAGGCGATGCCGACGAGGACGGCGACCAGCCCGACCTTGACCATGAGGAGCTGTCCGTACCCGGTCTCGACGAGCGCGGTCCAGGAGCCCACCTGCCGCCACGACTGGTAGAGCCCGGTCACGGCGAGCGCGACGACGCTGCCGAAGGCGACCTGCGAGAAGCGGCGCACGGCGGCCGCGTCGATGTGCGGCGCGCGGTACAGGCACAGCAGCAGCGCGGCGAGCCCGCCGAGCCAGGCGGCGACGGCCAGCAGGTGCAGCACGTCGACGGGCATGGCGAGCCCGGCCTGGATGCCGGTGGAGGCGTGCTCGGCCAGCGCCCAGGTGGCCGCGATGCCGATGGCGACGACCCCGCCGCCGAGGGCCAGGCCGAAGGCGAGGTCCCGCTTCTCCTTGGGGTCCTCGCGCCGCTCGTACGCCCCGAAGAGCACGGCGATGAACAGCGCGGCGGCGGCGAGCAGCAGCAGCCGCGACACGAGCGCCGCGCCGGTCTTGGTCTGGAGGACGTCGCCCAGCTTGGCGAGGTCGAAGGCGTCGCCGAGCTTCCCCGAGCCGGTGTACGGGGCGCGCAGCAGGAGCATGGCGAGGGTGGCGCCGGTGAGGGCGAGCCAGCCGGAGACGACGAGGCGCTGCAGCGGCCGGACCCCGGCGCCGCGCTGCCAGCAGCCGAGGACGAAGGCGGCGCCGCCGACGACGACGATGAAACCGGCGTACGACACATAGCGCGCGAAGCCGTAGAGCGTGCCGACGACCCCGCCGCCGACCTCCTGGTCGGGCAGCGAGACGGTGGTCGCGGACGGGGCGCCGATGGAGAAGGTGAAGGCCCCGGCGATGGGGTGGCTGTCGGCGGAGACGACCTGGTAGGCGACGGTGAAGGTGCCGTCGGGCAGGCCGGGCTTGAGCTTGACGCCGTAGGTGTTCTTGCCGAGGTCGCTGGTCTTGCCGTCGTCGACGCGCTTGCCCTTGGGGTCGAGGACCCGGACGGAGCCGTCGGACATGGCGACCTTCTCGGAGAAGGTCAGGGAGACCTGCTCGGGTGCCTTGGCGACCACCGACCCCCGCTTGGGGTCGCTGCCGGTCAGCGCGGCGTGCGCGTCGGCGGGCGCCGCCGTGGCCAGGACGGCGCCGAGGACGGTGCCGAGCAGGGCGGTCACGACGAGCAGCAGCCGTCCGAGGCCGGTGGGCCCCGGGCGGGGAGCGGTGGTGCGCATCAGGTCTTCAGTCCCCTCAGTGCGACGAGTGCTGCGACGGGTGCTGCGAAGAGTGCTGCGAAGAGTGCTGTGACGAGTCCCGCGACGGCTCCCGCGACGGCTCCCTCGACGGTTCCCGCGACGAGTTCGCGGAGTGCGAGGCGTGCTGTTCCTGGGCCATGTGCGTCTTCGCGCCCGCCTTCGGGTTGTACGTCGCGGGCTTCACCGGCATCTCGACGGTGATCGGCGCGGACTTCTCGAAGCGGAGCGTGACCTCCACCGTGTCGCCCTGCTTCGGCTTGCGCTTCAGCTTCTCCAGCATGATGTGGTTGCCGCCGCGCGCGAAGACGAGCTGGCCGTTCGCGGGTACGGCGAACGACTTCTGCTCCTTCATGGTGGAGCCCTTGGTGGCGTGCAGGGTGACGCTGCCCGCGAGCGGGCTGGACGCCGAGACGAGGGTGTCGGCGGCGCCCTTGTTGGTGAGCGTGAAGAAGCCGCCCGCCATGTCGGCCATGGCGGGAACGGGCACGTAGGCGCCGCTGACCTTGAGGTCGGGCTTGTCAGCGGCGGCGGTGGCGTCGGCGGGGTTCTTGGTGTCCTTGTCGTCGGAGCAGCCCGTCAGGGCCAGGGCCGCGGTCAGGACTATGGCGCTGCCGGTGAGCAGACGGCGCCGGGTGGTGCGGTGGTTCACGGGTTCTGTCCCTTGATGATCTTGGGGAGGTCCTGTGCGTACTCCTCGGCCCGGGTGTCCTGGCCGTTGTAGACGACGTATCCGGCGTCGGTCTTCGGGGAGAACGCGACGACCTGCGTGCCGTGCATCGACTCGATCTTGCCGTTCTTGAGCTTCTTGGACGGCTCGATGCTGATGCCGACGGTGCGGGCGCTGGCCTGGATGGTGGCGAAGTCGCCGGTCAGGCCGATGAACTCGGGGTCCTGGGCCTTGAGCCACTTGCCGAGTTCCTTCGGGGTGTCCCGCTCGGGGTCGGTGGTGACGAAGACGACCTGGAGCTGGTCGAGCTGGGCCTTGGTGACGGCCTTCTTGCGCAGCAGGTCCTTCTTGGCGACGGCGATGTTGCTCATCGTCAGCGGGCACACGTCCGGGCAGTTGGTGTAGCCGAAGTAGAGCAGCACCGGCTTGCCCTTGGTCCGCTCGCGCAGGTCGTACTTCTTGCCGTGGGTGTCGGTGAGGACCAGGTCCGGCTTCTTGAAGGGCGTGTCGAGGACGGTCGCGGCCTGCTTGGCCTCGGCCTCGGTGGACACCTCCACGACCGGCTTCTTCTTGTCCCCGTCGCCGTTCCCGCCGCCGCAGGCGGTCAGGGTGAGGCCCGCGGCGGCGAGCAGGGCGGCGGCCGCGACGGTGGTCCGGCGCGCGCTGGTCCGCGCGGCCTTCGGAGCCACCGGGCGGAGGGGGCCGACGGCGCTGTGCGTGCTGTGCGTGCTGAGCTTGCTGAACTTGCGCATACGAAAATGTCCCAGATGTGAGGGGGCCGGGGTGCGCCGGGGTCGCGGCCGGGCCGGGTGCCCGGCCGGTCGCCCGGCGCCGCGCCCGGGAGCGGGTCAGCCGTCGGCGCGGCGACGGCTGGCGAACACCCCGAAGGCCACGCCCGCGGCGCCGACGACGATGCCGACGATGCCGAGGGTGCGCGCGGTGGTGTCGCTGCTGTCGCTGTCGCCGGAGGCGCTCTCCTCCTTGCCGCCGGACTCGGCCCCGGCCTTGGCGGCCTTGTCGTCGTCGGCCTTGTCGTCGTCGGCGGCGGCGCCGTGGCCGTCGGAGGCGGCGGTGAGCTGCAGCGCGGGCGCCGGGAACTCGGGCTCGTCCTGGCCCTTCTGCTGCGGCTCGATCCAGCGGACGACCTCCTTGTTGTCGTACGTCTGGAGGGCCTTGAAGACGAGCTGGTCGGTGTCCTCGGGCAGCTGGCCGAGGGAGAGCGGGAACTTCTGGAAGTAGCCCGGCTCGACGCCCTTGCCGTCGGCGGTCCAGGTGACCTTGGAGACGGCCTCGTCGATCTTCTCGCCGTGGATCTCGAGGGGCTTGTCGAGCTTGGCCTTGGTGACCTTCGCCTTCCAGCCGGGTACGGGCTGCGGCATCACGGACGCGAGCGGGTGGTCGGCCGGGAAGGTGACCTCCAGCTTGACGGTGGCGGCGTCGTCGCGCTCGTTGGGGACCTTGAAGTTGACGGTGGCGTAGCCGCCCTTGGCGGCCTGGCCCTCGGGGCTGACGCTGACGTGCGCGAAGGCGGGGGCGGACAGCAGCACGGCGGAGGCGGCGGCGCCGACTACGACGACGGAGGCACGGGTCAGGGACTTCATGGCGGAATGCTCCAGTTTTTTCGGCAGGTGGGTACGGCGGCCGGGCCCGAGGGGGCCAGAGCCGGGCGTACGGGGCTTCGGACGTCACGGAGGTGTCGCGGCGCGGCGGGCCCAGGGCCCGGTGCGCGAGCGGATGCGACGGCGCCACGCGGTGCTTCTCCGAAGGCCGGGAGGCCGTGCGGTACGGGGCGTGCGTACGCCGAGGTGCCGGGGAGTGCCGGGCACGTTCCCGTGGTGGGCACCCCGCTGGGTGCGTACGCGCGCGGTACGGCGTCGGGGAGCGGTCCGCGTCAGGCGGCGAGGGCGAGCGCGGCGGGCGGGCCGCGCCGGATCACCGTGTGCTGGAGCGTGGCGGCCTGGAGCTTCGGCGGCACCAGGGCGCACTCGGCACGCACCGGCCCGGTGGCGGGCGCGCCGGGGAGCCCGGCACGCAGGGCGCGCACCAGGGTCAGGGCCGCGCGCAGCGACCGTACGAGCGCCCCCTGGGCGACCTCGTGGGCGCCGTGCGCGGAGAGCCGCACCAGGCGGGCGAGCGCGAGGTCGCCGCGGCGCAGCAGCCAGCCACCGGCCAGCGCCGCGAGGAGGTGCGCGAGCAGCATGGGCAGCGACGGCAGCAGTCCGGGCGCCGCCATGGCGTCCATGCCGTTCAGGCCGTTCATGCCGCCCATGGCGGTGGCGTGCCCGGCGGCCTCGGTGCCCGCGTGGGCGTGGACCGCGTGGGCTCCGGCACCACCGCCGCCCGCGGTCTCGATGATCTGCCGGGCCTGGACGGGCGTGATGGTCGCCCCGCTCGCGCCGCACACGATCCGGGCGGCGCGCTCGACGAGCGACGCGGCGTCCGTGCCGCCCGCGGGGGCGGCCGCCATGGCCGTGCCGTGCTGGCCGAGCCCGAACAGGGCGTGCAGGCCGAGCTGTCCGGCCGCGAGCGCCCCGGCGATGCCCGGAAGGGACCGGGCGCGTCCGGCGAGCGGCACCGCGACGGCGAGCACGGCGAGGAAGCCGACGCCGAGCGTCCACAGCGGGACGGCGGCGCACGAGGCGAGCACATGGCCCCCCGCGGACAGCACGACGCAGACCGCGGCGAACGTCGCGGCCCGCAGCAGCCGGAGGTCGGCTCCGGCGCGCGCCTGGCGCTGGTGGGGGGCAGTCATGGCCGGGCCATCATCGCACTGGGCCGCCCTCACCGATACGGCAGGTCCACAAGCTCCCCGCCTACCGGAACCACCCGATCCGCCGCGCCGGGCGCCCCTTGTCGCGATTTGGTGCGTTGTTGTCGTTGTTGTCGTTGTTGTCGTTGTTGTCGTTGTCCTGCTACACCGGACATGCCCTGGGCCGCGTCCGCCGTATGGGCGGCATCACGTCAACTGGGGGCTTATGGCAGGGCACTCGCGGCAATACGTATCGGTATGTCGAGCCGCGGCCGGAAGGCTGGAGCAAGCCAGGAGGCGGGAGCATGAGCATCTGGTGGTCCCTCCAGCTTCGCCGCGAGGCCGCGAGCGTCCCGCTCGCCCGCCGCCTGCTCATCGGCACGATGGAGACCGCGGGCGTCGACCCCGAGGTGTCGTACGACCTGTCCCTCGCCCTCACCGAGGCCTGCGCGAACGCGGTGGAGCACGGCGGCTCCAGCCCCGGAGCGGCCCCCGGCGCCTATCGGGTCACGGCGTATCTGGACGGCGAGAAGTGCCGCATCGAGGTGTCGGACTCCGGGCCGGGCTTCCCGCCGGGGCGGGCCAGGACCGCGGCGCCCGGCCGCTCGCGCCGCGGCCGCCGCGCCCGGCGCCGCACCCCCGCGCCCGCCCCCGTCCCGGCCCCGCCGCCGGAGACCGCGGAGAGCGGGCGCGGCCTGTGTCTGATCCACGAGCTGGCGGACCACGTGCACTTCCGCAACAGGCCGGGCAGGGGCGGCGCGGTGATCAGCTTCGACAAGATCCTCAAGTGGCGCGAGGACGCGCCGCTGATGGTGTCGTAACACCCTGCCACCGGACCCACCCCGCCACCGGTCCCGCCCGCCACCGGACCCGCCCCACCCCGCCACCGCCCTCACCCCGCCACCGGCCCTGCCCCGCCGCCGGGGCCGCCCCGCCACTGGCCCTGCCCCACTCCGCCACGGGACCCGCCCCCGCCCGCGCCCCCGCGGCAGCGCGGCAGCGCGGCAGCGCGCCCCCGCGTCAGCCGCGCACCGCCGCCACGTACACGTCGAGCGCCGACCTCGGCTCCCGCCCCAGCAGCGCCCGGAGCCGGTTGTCCGCCACGGACGTGCCGTCGAGGAAGCCGCCCGCGATCGCCGCGTACGTGCTGAGCAGCATCGGCACCTGGAAGGGCAGCAGGTCACCGGCCGCGGTGAGGGCCTCGCGGGTCGCGGCGAGCGCGCCGGGTTCGTACGAGCCGCCGACCGCGGCGGCCAGTTCGGCGCCGCCCAGGGCCTGTTCGCCGACGAGTTCGTAGGTGCGGCCCGCGTGCGCGGCGGGGTCGGTGGCGACGCGCACGGCGACGTCCGCCAGGTCCTCGCGGGCGACCGCGGCGAGCCGTCCCCCGCCGAGCGGCGCGGCGATGGTCCCGTCCGGGCCCGGCGCGGCGATCGCGGCGAGGAACTCGGCGTACAGGCCGTTGCGCAGCACGGTCCAGTTCAGCGAGGAGCGGGCGAGCCTGCGCTCGGTCCAGCGGTGGGCGAGGGCGTAGGCGAGGTGGTCGCCGTCGCCGCTGAGGCTGGTGTAGACGAGGTGGCCGACGCCCGCCTTCTCGGCGGCGGTGATCACGTTCTCGTGCCGGGCGGTCACCACGTCGTCCTCGGCGGCGCCCGCGGAGATCACGAGCAGCGTGTCGACGCCGGTGAAGTCCAGGGACGCCGGGTCGTCGAAGTCGATCCGGCGCTGTCCGGGCCCCGGCCCGCGGGTGCCGACGACGACGTCGTCGCGGTCCGCCAGCTTCGCGGCGATGAGCGTGCCGAGCGCGCCGGTGGCTCCGGTGATCATGAGCATGGGAACGATCCCCCCGTGGTGAGCGGTTGCCGTGAACGACGGGCGGGGCCGCTGGGGCGCCGCCCGGTACGGAACCATCGTGATCAACGGCGGGTGATCGCGTAAGGAGGCACTTCGATGTCAGCGGGGCACATGGCGGTAACCACCCCTGAGCCGGTGCGGGAGCCGGTGGTCAGGTGCGAGACGCCGCAGGACGAGTGCGGGGTCAGGGACGTCCTGGACCGGCTCGGCGACAAGTGGTCGGTGTACGTGGTGGTCGAACTCGCGGGCGGCGTCCTGCGGTTCAAGGAGCTCCAGCGCCGCGTCCACGGCGGCATCTCGCAGCGGATGCTCACCCTGACCGTGCGCCGCCTGGAGCGCGACGGCCTGGTGAAGCGGACGGTGTACCCGACGATCCCGCCGCAGGTCGAGTACGAGCTGACGGAGCTGGGCCACAGCCTCACGCACCTCATCAAGTCCCTCGCCGACTGGTCGATCGAGCACCGCCCGGCGATCGCGGCGGCGCGGGCGGCGTACGACACGGCGGCCGCCGGGACGCGCGAGGGCGCCGACGGCTCCCGGTGACGGCGAGCGCTTTGCCGATCCGGCAACAACGATTGCCGCTCGATGGGGTGCGGGCGCAGCCTGGGGTCACGTCAGAGGTGCGCGACACACCGTCAGGAGGCCCTGTCATGACCCCTAGTGCGGCCACGGAAGCCAAGGCGCCGCTCAACAACCGCGTCCACCACGTCCGTTCCGACCAGCTCGACGGCTACGCGGCCCTCAGCGGCGGCACCGTCGGCTCCCGGCGGCTGTGGATGGGCCGGGTGGAGAACCCGCCGCTGAGCATGACGGACAACCACCACCACGGCGACTCCGAGGCGGGGATCTTCGTGGTCAGCGGGCACCCCGTGTTCGTCTACCACGACGGCGAGAAGGAGGTACGGGTCTCCGGGGCGCCCGGCGACTTCTTCCTCGTACCGCCGTTCGTCCCGCACCGCGAGGAGAACCCCTCCGAGGACGAGCCCGTGGTCGTCGTGATCGCCCGCACCACGCAGGAGCCGATCAAGGTGTCGGTGCCCGAGCTGTACCAGCTCCAGGAGGTGCCCAGGGCCTGAGGGCTCAGGCGTCCGCGGCGGGCGGCAGCGCCCGGCACAGGGCGTCGACGGCCGCCGCGTACGCGTGCTCGGCGGGCGTCGCGTAGCCGACCACGAGCCCGTCGGGCGCCGTCATCGGTGCCCGCGGGTGCCGGTAGTCGCCGAGGCCCTCCAGGCCGACGCCGTGCCACGCGGCGGCCTTCACGGCGGACGCCTCGGTTCCGGGCGGGAGCCGGAGCACGGCGTGCAGGCCCGCCGCGATGCCGGTGACGGTGATGTGCGGGGCGCGCTCGGCGAGCGCGGCGACGAGCTGGTCGCGGCGGCGCCGGTAGCGCTGCCGCATGCGGCGCACATGGCGGTCGTACTGACCCGACTCGATGAACTCGGCGAGCGTGAGCTGGTCGAGGACGCTCGCCCAGGCCTCCCGCTCGCCCTTGGCGGCGACGACCGCGTCCACGAGGTGCTCGGGCAGCGCCAGCCAGCCGAGCCGCACGGCGGGGACAGGCTCTTGCTCACCGAGCCCAGGTGGACGACGCGTTCGGGGTCCAGGCCCTGCACCGCGCCGACGGGCTCCCGGTCGTAGCGGAACTCGCCGTCGTAGTCGTCCTCCAGGATCAGCCCGTCGTGCGTACGGGCCCAGTCGACGGCGGCGGCCCGGCGCGCGGGGTGCAGGGGGCCGCCGGTCGGGAACTGGTGCGCGGGCGTGAGCAGCACCGCGCGCGCCTGCTCGCGCGCGGTCGCCAACTCCTCCACGCGGGCGCCGTGTTCGTCGAGGCCCAGCGGCACGGTCCGCACGCCCGCGGCCTCCAGGAGCGAGCGGTGGAAGGGCAGCCCGTACGCCTCCACGGCGAGGGGGCCGTGCAGGACGCCGGTGCCGGTGGCGGTGCCGAACAGCAGCCGCAGCGCGTGCGCGAACCCCGAGCAGACCACGATCCGCTCCGGGTCGGTGCGCACCCCGCGGGCCCGCGCCAGGTAGTCGGCGAGCGCGCGGCGCAGCTCGGCCCGGCCGCGCGGGTCGCCGGGCCCGAAGGCCTCGTTGGGCGCGGCGGTCAGGGCGCGCCGGGCGGCGGCGAGCCAGGCGGTGCGGGGAAGGAGCCCGCGTCGGGCTGGCCCTGCACGAGGGGGTGCGGCGGGGGCGCGTGCCGCTGGCTGGGCGCCCGCTTGGGGACGCGCACGCGCGGGGGCGGGGCGGCGCGCTCGGCGACCCGGGTGCCGGAGCCCTGGCGGGCGGTGAGCCAGCCCTCGGCGACCAGTTCGGCGTAGGCGTCGGCGACGGTGTTGCGGGCCACGCCGAGGTCGGCGGCGAGCGAGCGGTAGGGCGGCAGGCGGGTGCCGGGGGCGAGGCGCCCGGAGCGGACGGCGTCGCGCAGGGCGCGGATGACGGCGGCGCGGCGGCTGCCGGTGGGGGACAGGTCCAGGTGGAGGTCGGCACCGGTGCTGGTGCCCGGGGCCGTGCTGGTGGCGGTGCCCGTGCCCGAGGCCGGGCTGGTGTCGGTGCCCGGGGTGGTGGGGGTGTCGGCGCCCGCGCCCGGGGCGGCGCCGTCCGCAGGAGTGACCCGTGAAGCCGAATTGATCCGTGAAGCAGAAGTGATCCGTGAAGCAGAAGTGATCCGTGACGCCGAATTGACCCGTGAATCCGCCATGGAAATGCACCCTACCCAAGGTCTTTCCGCTGCCTAGATTCATGGTCATGACGAACGACACCACGGTCGCCGAGACCGCCGCCGCCACCCGCCAGCCGCTCCCCCGCCTGAACTTCGCGAAGACCGCGCCGAAGGTCTTCAAGGCCGTCATCGGCCTGGACGCCGCCGCCCGCGACGGCCTCGACCCGGCCCTGGTCGAGCTGATCCAGATCCGTGCCTCGCACCTCAACGGCTGCGCGTACTGCCTGCACATGCACACCAACGACGCGCGCAAGGCGGGCGAGAGCGAGGACCGCCTCCACATGGTGGCCGTCTGGCGCGAGGCCCGGAACTTCTTCTCGCCCAAGGAGCAGGCGGCGCTCGCCCTGACGGACGCCGTGACCCGCCTCTGTGACGCGGGCGTCCCCGACGCCGTGTACGCCGAGGCCGCCGCGCACTTCGAGGACGCCGAGCTGGCGCAGGTGCTGTCCCTGATCCTCGCGATCAACACGTGGAACCGGATCGCCCTGGCGACGGCCAAGGTCGCGGGGACGGACGAGCGCCAGGGCTGAGCGCGCCCCGCACGGCCGTCCATCGGCCCGCGGCCTCGTCCTCAGCCGCCGGACGGGCCGGACACCGCCCGTCCGACGGCCCCGGCGGTCCCGGCGGTCCCGGCAGTTCCGGTAGTCCCGGCGGACCTCTGAGCCCAGCGCGCCGCGGGCCCCATCGCGTACGAGGCCGCCAGGATCATCCCGCCGAGCACCAGCCACCCCGGAGTGCCCCACTCCACCAGGAGCGCGGTCAGGACCAGCGGGCCGAGGGTGCGGGCCACGGTGACGCCGGTGCCGAAGAGGCCCTGGTACTCGCCGATCCGCCCGGCCGGGGCCAGGTCGAAGCCGAGCTGCCAGGACCCGGCGGACTGGAGCATCTCGGCGGCGAGCAGCACCACGGACCCGGCGACCAGGATCCCGCCCGCCGCCCACGCCCCGGCGTCGAGCGCCGACAGTGCGAACACCGCGCAGCTCACCAGCATCAGCACCCCCGACCGGCGCACGGCCCGTACCGCCGTCGGAATCCCGGACACCGATCGGGCGGTGCGCACCTGGAAGGCCATCACGCCGAGGGTGTTGAGCACGAACAGCGCCGACACCAGCCAGGCGGGCGCCTGTGTGCGCTCGGTCAGCCACAGCGGAACGCCCAGGCTGAGCAGCGGCATCCGCAGCAGCAGCACGGTGTTGAGCAGCGCGACCGCCACGTACGGGCGGTCCCGGAGCACGGCGAGCCGCTCGCCCCCGCCCGCCGCCACCGGCGCGACGGCCGGAAGCCGCCACAGCACCGCCGCGCACACCGCGAAGGCCGCCGCGTCCAGGGCGAACACCGACAGGTACGCGGTCCGGGTGCCCTGGTGCAGGGCGACACCGCCGAGCACGGCACCCACCGCGAGCCCGGCGTTGAGCGTCGACTGGAGGTGTGCGAGCGCCCCGGTGCGCTCCGCCGCGCCGACCAGGCCCGCGAGCAGCGCCTGCCGCGCGGCGGCGAGCCCCGACTGGGCCGTGGCGTACACGAGCGCGGCGGCGACGAACGGCACGAAGCCGCGGACGACCAGAAAGGACGCCACCGCCGCGCCGGTCGCGAGCGCCAGCAGCACGGCCGTCCCGCGCGGCCCGCGGCGGTCCGCGAACCGCCCCAGCGGCACGCCCACCACCGAGCCCACCGCCCAGGCCGCGGTCAGCCCGAGCCCGATCTTCGCGGGGGCGAGCCCGACGACGTGCGTGAAGTACAGGGCGGACGTCACGTAGTACGCGCCGTCGCCGACGGAGTTGCTGAGCTGGGCGAGGGCGAGGAGGCGCAGGGGGCCGCGGCCGGGAAGGAGACGGGAAGTCGTCATGCCCGGAACACTAGGAACGGGGTGGCGCACCCAAGTGGTCCATTTCCCGACCCGGTTCCTGGGCCACTTCGCCCGCGTACAGGGACAACGCGGGGACAGCGAGGGGACAGCGCGAACGCGGAGGGGCGAACGCGAAAACGCCGGACGGGCTGGAGGTATCCAGCCCGTCCGGCGTTCGAGGACGAGCGCGCAGCGCGGTCAGACGGCGCCCGCACCCACCGGCGGTCAGCCCTTGAGCTCGGCCATCCACCGCTCGACGTCGGCCGAGCGCCGCGGCAGCGCCGCGGACAGGTTCCGGTTGCCGTCCTCCGTCACGAGGATGTCGTCCTCGATCCGCACGCCGATGCCCCGGTACTCCTCCGGCACCGTCAGGTCGTCCGCCTGGAAGTACAGGCCGGGCTCGACGGTCAGGCACATGCCCGGCTCCAGGGTGCCGTCCACATAGGTCTCGGTGCGGGCGACCGCGCAGTCGTGGACGTCCATGCCGAGCATGTGGCCGGTGCCGTGCAGGGTCCAGCGGCGCTGGAGGCCCAGTTCGAGGACGCGCTCGACGGGGCCCTCGACCAGGCCCCACTCGACGAGCCGCTCGGCGAGCACGCGCTGCGCGGCGTCGTGGAAGTCGCGGTACTTCGCGCCGGGCTTCACCGCCGCGATACCGGCCTCCTGGGCGTCGTACACGGCGTCGTAGATCTTGCGCTGCAACTCGTTGAAGCGGCCGTTGATGGGCAGCGTGCGCGTGACGTCCGCGGTGTAGTACGTGTGCGTCTCGACGCCCGCGTCCAGCAGGAGCAGGTCGCCGGAGCGCACGGCGCCGTCGTTGCGCACCCAGTGCAGGGTGGTGGCGTGCGGGCCCGCGGCGCAGATGGAGCCGTAGCCGACGTCGTTGCCCTCGACGCGGGCGCGCAGGAAGAACGTGCCCTCGATGTAGCGCTCGCTGGTCGCCTCGGCCTTGTCGAGGACCTTCACGACGTCCTCGAAGCCGCGCACCGTGGAGTCCACGGCCTTCTGCAGCTCGCCGATCTCGAACTCGTCCTTGACCAGGCGCAGCTCGGAGAGGAAGACCCGCAGCTCCTCGTCGCGCTCGGCGGTGACCTTGTCGGTCAGGGCCGCCTCGATCCCGGCGTCGTAGCCGCGCACCACGCGGACCGGGCCGGTGGCCTCGCGGAGCTTGCCGGTCAGCTCGCGCACGTCCGACGCGGGGATGCCGTACAGCTGCTCCGCCTCGGCGAGCGAGTTGCGGCGGCCCACCCACAGCTCGCCCTGGCCGTCGAGCCAGAACTCGCCGTTCTCGCGGTTGGAGCGCGGCAGCAGGTAGATCGTGGCCCGGTGGCCGTCGGCGACGGGCTCCAAAACGAGGACGCCGTCCTCGGTCTGGTTGCCGGTGAGGTAGGCGTACTCGACGGAGGAGCGGAACGCGTACTCCGTGTCGTTCGAGCGGGTCTTCAGGTTGCCCGCGGGGATCACCAGGCGCTCGCCCGGGAAGCGCGCGGACAGCGCGGCGCGGCGGGCGGCGGTGCGCTCGGCCTGCGGGACGGGCTCCAGGTCACGCAGCTCCGTGTCGGCCCAGCCGGACTTCATGTTCTCGGCCAGCTCGTCGGACACGCCCGGGTACAGGCCGTTCTTCCGCTGCTTGATCGGCTCTTCCTCGGTCTCTTCCGGGGTCCCCGGATTGAGAGCGTCCGACACGGCGTGCCTCCTCTGTACGACAACGGACCCTCCTCATCGTACGGCCGTCAGGAAGGGGTTCCAGAGGCGGAAGGCCCCTTACACAGCGCAGCCGGAGGATCACGCGGGAGCATGACCGGGCGCGGAGCGGGAGCACGACCGGGCGCGGGGTGGGGATGCGACCGGGCGGCGGGTGGAAGCGCGCCCGGCTCACGCGAACCGGGCGGCGAGCAGCACCACGTCCTCCTCGCTGTCCGCGGTGTCGAGCCCGTCCGGCAGGACGGTGCGCAGCACGTGGTCGGCGAGGGCGCCCGGGTCCTCGCGCGCGCCCCTGGGCGCGCTCGCGGCCGCCGCGTGCAGCCGGGCGAAGGCCCGGTCCATGGCGTCGCCGGTGCGGTGAAGGAGCCCGTCGGTGTAGAGAAGCAGCGTTTCTCCTGGCTCCGGGCGGATCTCCACGCTCGGCGCCTCCCAGCAGGCGAGCATGCCGAGCGGCGCCGACAGGGACGTCTCCACGAACTCCGTGCGCCGCTCGCCGACCAGCAGCGGCGGGCTGTGCCCGGCACCGGCCAGGACGACCTTGCGCAGGGCGGGTTCGCAGTACGCGAACAGGGCGGTCGCCGAGCGCGCGGGCTCGGTGAGCCGCAGCAGCAGCTCCAGGTCGGACAGGACGGCGACGGGGTCCTCGCCCTCCATCACCGCGTACGCCCGCAGGGAGGCCCGCAGCCGCCCCATCGCGGCGACCGCGCTCGGCCCCGAGCCGGTGACGGAGCCCACGGCGAGGCCGAGCGCCGCGTCGGGCAGCGGCAGCGCGTCGTACCAGTCGCCGCCGCCGCGCGCGGCGGTGCGGTGCCGGGCGGCGAGCTGCACGCCCGCGACCCGCGGCAGCCGCGCGGGCAGCAGCTCCTCGCGGAGCGTCGCCACCGTCGTGCGGGCGCGGGCCAGCTCGACCAGGCGGGCCAGGTGCTCGGCGGCGTGCTGGACGTACAGGCCGAGCAGGTGCCGCTGCCGGTCGGTGGGCGCGGCGGGCTCGTCGTACAGCCAGACCGCCGCGCCGATGCCGCCCGCCGCGCGGGTGGCCAGCGGCAGCGCGTAGCTCGCGGCGTACCCGAGGTGGACGGCGACCTCGCGGTGGCGCGGGTCGAGAGCCTCGTCGGCGAGCAGGTCCGGCTGCACGATCTCGGTGAGCGGCGGCGGGGGCCCGGCGACGGGGTCGGTGCCGTCGGCGCTCGGGCTGTCGGCGTCCGGGGCGGGGGAGGCGCGCCCGCGGTGGCGTGCGCCTCCAGCAGGCGCCCGAGCGCGGTGGCGGCGCGCGGCACCGTCTCGATGTGCCCGAGGTCCGCGCGGGCGAGGCCCAGGCCGACGGTGGTGTCGGGGCCGAGCCCGTCGGCGGGTTCGGCGACGGCAAGGCCGCGGCGCGCGCCCCCGAGGGCGGCTCCGGCGCGCAGCAGCTCGGTCAACGCGCCGTCGAGCGTGGTCGTGCGGGACAGCCGCTCGGTGAGTTCGTGCAGCGTGGTGAGGTCGGAGACCCAGCCCGCGAGGCGGTCCTGGATCAGCGCGGCCGGGGCGCCCTGAAGGAAAGGCGCTGGTGGGGCAGTGTGCGCGGGTGCGGGAACAGTGGAATCGATTCCGGCCACTTTCGGCAGGTGAGGGGCGCTCATGGCTGACGGCTTTCCGGCCAGCGCGTATTGCTCAATAGCATCGCAAACCCCCTGTCATGCTGCGCCGCTAGCAATGTCTCCACATCTACACGCACTGGAGAGGGGATGTCCAGCATTGTCCTGCGGGGATTCCTGGTGTCCAGGGGGCGGAGGGTGAATTCCGGGTTCACCAAGTGATCTTGAGAAGTTGGCCGAAAACTGTTGCGGGGAACGGCATATTGCGGTCGACTGACATTGTTCGAAGGAGCGTCACAGCGGTCGTGCGGGGTACGTACTCGGTGATGGCCAGGGGCAGTTGCACCACGCCCGGAACCTGCCGCCGGACCCGGGCGTCTTAACCCACGACGGCCGCACCCCATCCTCCCGTGGCACCGGGGGCAAGAAATACGCGGGACGGCAAACGCCATGCGCCGCCACCCCACGCCACGTCAAGGCTCGGCCCATAGGGGATCCCCATGCCGCAGGCTGGGGTGTGACGCGCCAGCACGTACGCAGCTAGTACGCACTTTTGTACGCACCTTGCACACAGCTTGTCCGCACCGCGCATGCACCGCGCATGCACCCTGTACGCGCACCTCGTACGCACAGCGATAGAGATCCACTCATGGTGTGATGTGGCCCGAAGTGTCCCTCTGCGTGTAACGGAAAGGAACGAGCGCACATGCGCGAGATCCTCGGAAGGCGACGCAGGCTCCTGTCCTGGCGGCCCGGTAGGAAGTCTGACCAGAGTCCCCCTCTGATCGGCGCGGCCCTGACCTTCGCTACGGAATGGCGCTGGCCCGTGGTGCCCGGTGTCGGCACCGAGGGCTCCGGCAGGAACGGCTACGGCGGGCTCGGCACCCTCGATGCCCTCGACGGCCTCGACGCCCTCGGCGGCGGGCCGGGCGACACATCCGACGGCACCCTCGACGGCGCTCCCGGCAGCGGGGGTCCGCGTGGCGGTGGGGGCTCGCGCGGCGGCCGGGGTGCACGCGGTGACCGGCGAGCGGCGCGCGGCAAGGACGCCGGGAAGAGCGGCAAGCGGCAGGGCGGTGCGGGGCGCCCGCGCGGCGGCCCCGCGCGCTGCGCCTGCCCCGACCCCGACTGCGCGGCCCCGGGCGCCCACCCGCTCGACCCCGGCCTGCTCGCCGCGACCACCGACGAGCGCATGGTCCGCTGGTGGTGGACCAACCGGCCCGGCGCACCGGTGCTCCTCGCCACCGGCACGCGCGCCCCGTGCGCCGTGAGCCTGCCCGCGGTCGCGGGCGCGCGGGCGCTGGTCGCGCTCGACGAGGCGGGCATCCGCCTCGGCCCGGTCGTCGCGACCCCGGACCGCCTCTTCGTGCTCGTCGCGCCGTACTCCATGGAGCAGTTGGGCGAGCTGCTGTACGCGAAGGACCGCGTCCCCGGCTCGCTGCGCTTCCACGGGGACGGCGGGTACATCCCGCTGCCCCCCTCCGAGACCGGCCCCGGACCGGCCCGCTGGGAGCGCGCGCCGCTGCCCGGCTCGGCCGCCCCCTGGGTGCCGGACGTCGAGGCGGTGGTGGACGCGGTGGTGGACGCGCTCACTCGTACGGGTGTGAGCGCGCCCGAGTTCTGAGCGAGTTGGGCGCGCGGCGAACGAGCCGGGCGCCCAAGGTCGTTATCTTCGGGCCATGCACCCGCGCCCGGCCCTGAACCCCCGCCTGCTCGCGCTCCTGGGCGTCGTGGCCGTGGCGGCCCTCGTGCCGCTCGCCGGGGCCGCCGCGGGGCCCGTCCTGGGGGACGCGGAGCGGGCGGCGGACCCGCGCGCCGCCGCGCGGGGCACGGCCGGGTCCACGGGGACCGCCGGGGCCACGGGCGCCGCCGGGACGACCGACGACCGGAACTCCGGCGGCTCCGAAGGGACCGCTGCTGAAGGCACCGCCTCCGAAGGGGCGGCCTCTGGGGAGGCGGTCTCCGGAGGGGGAGTCTCTGAAGAGGGTGCCTCTGAGGGGGGCGTCTCCGAAGGGAGCGTCTCCGAAGGGGCGGCCGATGGTCGTGCGGGCTCCCGGTCCGGCGCCCACCACCCGTCCCGGCCGCAGGACACCACCGCCCACTGCGGACCCGAGCTGTCCTCACCCGAGGGAGTCGAGGCCCAGACCTGCGTCCTCACCCAGGGGAAGCTCACCTGGGCCCGCACCTACTACCGCAACGCGACCGGCGAGGCCCTTGACGCCGTCCTCAGCGCCATGGGCCCCAAGGGGCGCACCGTACAGATGCACTGCGCGGTGGGCGCCGACGACGAGCCGGGGGCGTGCGACACCCCGAGGGAGCGCACGGCGGGGCCGGTGGCGCACTACACGGCGGTCGCGGAGTTCGCGCGGGGAAGCGGGGGCGCCCTGCTGCTGCGGTCCGGCAGCAACTCGTCCGCCGCACGGGGCAGTTGACCCGGGAGCAATCCCGCGGGCATGGAAACGCCCGGTTGCTGGCGACGGGGGATGCACCAGCAACCGGGCTACCTGAACGGTAACAAGAGATCGGCGCATGGCAAATTCGATCTCAGTTATCCAGACAGGGATTTACCTCTGTCCACGGGGAGTTGTGACAGGAGTCACGCCTCCGGAACCGACTGACTGGTGGGTCAGTGAGGGCGAGGTGGGGCGGCCGTGCGGCGTCCCACCCGCCACCCGGCGCGGTCCGGCGGTTAAGAATGTGTGACAACGCGGCGGCCGAAGGCCGCTCGCCGGTACGCGTCACCGCCGCCCGTTCGGAATCCGGCACGTAACGCCGCCGGAACGTCAGCCGAATGTCATCCGTCGGTTCGAAACGCGGTGCGCGGGACCCCTTGTGGAGCGGGCTACGGGCGCGCGGCGAAGCGCTGTCCCGAGGGAGCGCGCACGGGGGCGCGCGCCGGGGCGTGCACGGCGCGTACCGTGCCGTCTCCGCCGCCCGCCCCGGCCCCCTTGTCCTCGTACCGCTAGCTGAGGGTGACCTGGCGGTTGGTGAGGCCGCCGCGGGCGCGCCGCTCCTCCGGAGAGAGCGGCTCCGTGGCCGTGAGGGCCGTCGCAAGGCGCTCGGCGAACTCGGCGGCGGGCTTCTCGACGTCCTGCGCGCCCATGCCGCTCGGCAGGTCCCACACCGGCACGGTCAGGCCGTGCGCGCGGAAGGAGCCGACCAGGCGCGTGCCCTCGCCGAGGCTCGACGCACCGGCGGCGTGCAGCCGGGCGAGCGCGTCGAGGAGCTGTTCCTCGCCGTGCGGCATGACCCAGCGCAGGTGGTTCTTCTCCGGGGTCTCGCACCAGTACGCGGAGTCCACCCCGGCGAGCTTCACGGTGGGGATGGCGGCGGCGTTCGCTCGCTCCAGGGAGGCGGTCACCTCCGGAGTGGCGTTCTCCGCGTCCGGCACCCAGAACTCGAAGCCCTCGTGCACCACCGGCTCGAAGGGCGCCGTGGCGTCGAGGAGGTCCTGGAGGCGGGGGCCGTCGGCGGGCGCGCGGCGGCCCGGCACCGGCTGGCCCGGCTCCGTGGTGAGCGCCCGCTGGAGGGTGTCGGCGAGGTCGCGGCTGATGTCTCCGGAGGAGGTGTCGTTCTGGAGGCCGAGCAGGACGGAGCCGTCGTCGCGGCGCAGCGCGGGCCAGGCCATGGGCAGCACGGTCGCGAGGGTCACGGAGGGCACGCCGTCGGGCAGGCCGCCCTGGAGGGTCAGCTCGGCCGTCGCGGCCGGGACCAGCTCGCGCAGGGCCACCCAGTCGCACTCGCCGGGCAGGCCCTCGAAGGGGCGCTGCACCAGCTCGGTCACCGCGTGCGCGGCGGCGCGGCCGTGGCAGGCCTTGTAGCGGCGGCCCGAACCGCAGGGGCAGGGTTCCCGGGCGCCGACCACCGGGACCTCGTGGTCCTTGAGCTGGGACTGCTTGCCCTTGGTGCCCTTGGTCTGCGGGCGCTTCTTGGCCATCTGGGTGTCTCCCGGTTACGGCTCGCTTGCGTACGGGCGCGAGCCTAGCCGTTCACCGGGCGCGGGCCCGGTGCGGTCGCTCGCCGGGGGCGCGGGGTGCCGGTGGCGCCGGTGGCCCGGGGGTGCCGGTGGCGCTGGAGAGGCCGTCCCTCCGAGGGGCGTCAGTCGACGTCGTCGAACGGGTCGGAGAGGCCCAGGTCGGATATCGCGGAGGCCGAGGGTGCGGCGACGCGCGTAGCGAAGTCCTCGCGGCGGTGCCCGGCGTGGACGAGGGCCCACACGGTGACCTCGCCGCGGTCGTCGTCCCGCACTCCCCAGGACTCGGCGAGGGCGGTGATGATGTTGAGGCCGCGGCCGCCGTGCGCCGTGACCGAGGGGGTGGCCGGGACCGGGCGGGTCGGGCCGCCGCCGTCGGTCACCTCCACGGTGAGCCGTCCGGCCTTGTCGACGCGCCACGCGGCCCGCACGTCGCCGTCCACGCTGCCGTCGCCGCCCTTCAGGCCGCTGCCCAGGGGCCTGCCGTGTCGGCAGGCGTTGCTGAGCAGTTCGGAAAGGATCAGTACGGCGTCGTCGATGACGGACTCCGCCACCCCGCTGACGCGGAGCTGATCGCGCATCCGGTGCCTGGCTTCCCCCACGCCCGCAGGACCATGGGGTACGGCCATGCTCGACGACGCGGGCACCTCCCGTGCCACCACAAACGCCACCCCCGAGACCTCCTTTGCCCCACGCCACGGTGTGGATGCCCCAATGGACTGGACCGGAAACCGGCCACTCACGGGATGGTGACGCATTCGACACGATCGAATACGGACCGAACGCGCCGGTGCACTCCCTGTAACGGGAGTCAGTCGCGGCCCAGTTGGGACAGGACCTGCTTCGGGCGGTTGGTGATGATGGCGTCCACGCCGAGCCGGGCGCACAGGGCGACGTCTTCGGGCTCGTTCACGGTCCACACGTGCACCTGGTGCCCGGCGCGCCTGAGCTTGCCGACGTACCCCGGATGACTCCGTACGATTCGCATGCTCGGCCCGGCGATCCGCACCCCGCGCGGGAGGCGGCCGTCGCGGTGGCGCGGCGAGACGAACTGCATCAGGTAGACCGTCGGCAGGGTCGGCGACGCCGCCCGCACCCGGTGCAGCGACCGGGCCGAGAAGCTCATCACCCGCACCGGGGACGGGCCGTCGGCGGGCGGCGCGTCCAGGCCGAAGCGCTTGAGCAGGAGCAGCAGCCGCTCCTCCACCTGGCCCGCCCAGCGGGTGGGGTGCTTGGTCTCGATGGCGAGCTGGATCCGCCGCCCGGAGGCGTTGTTGTCGGCCACCAGCTCAAGGAGCCGCTCCAGGGTGAGGACCGAGGTGGCCGCCGGTCCCGGGCCCTCCTCCCAGTCGGGCCCCTCTCCGTAGAGGCCGTCGTCGCCGTTCTTCCAGGAGCCGAAGTCGAGGGCGGCGAGGTCGGCGAGCTCCAGGGCGGAGACGGCGCCCCGGCCGTTCGAGGTGCGGTTGACGCGGCGGTCGTGGACGCAGACGAGATGGCCGTCCGCGGTGAGCCGCACATCGCATTCGAGGGCGTCGGCGCCGTCCGCGACCGCCTTCTCGTACGCGGCGAGCGTGTGCTCCGGAGCGTCCTCGGAGGCCCCTCGGTGGGCGACGACCTGGATGGGGTGCTGTCGTGCGTGGGTCACCGCGTCATGGTGTCACCGTCCGGCGCTCCGGACGCGCCGGGCGGTGTCGGTCGGGGCCTCGGCGGGGGCCTCGGCGGGGACATCGGTTGGAGCCTCGGCGGGGGCTTCGGCGGGGGCTTCGAGGCGCCGGGGCGCCCCTCAGGGTCCCCGGCAGGACCGTGCCGGGGACCCGGCACGGTCCGGGGATTCTTCGCGGCTCCGTGGGGACCCGGCTTTCTCAGACTCCTCTCACCTGCCTCTCAGCCGGTTCTGTGACTTGTCTGTGAGGCTCAGGGAGAGCCATCCGAATCGGGTGGTTTCGCCCACCGTGAACGCACAGGGTCGGCTTATGGTGACCTGACAGGTCATGGGAAAAGCTGACCGCAGACGACAGACAACTGAACGGTTGACGGGACCGACCTTCCGGCGGTGACCGCCCGACCTTTGGCCGTGACCGAGCACGACAGCGTGGACCGAGGAGAGGAAAGCTGTGAGCACCGAGAACGAGGGCAACGCGGTACCCCCGGCCCCGTCCGCACCTCCTGTGCCGGTGGACGCTCCCGCTGCTCCCGCCCCCGCCCCGTCGGCGGCGCCGCCCCCCGCTCCGGAGGCATCGGAGCCGTCGGCGGCGCCGGAGACGCCCGAGCCCCCCGCCCGCCCCGCGCCCCCGGCGGACGCGGTCCCGGCGGACGCGCCCCCCGCGGCCCCGGCCCCCGCGCAGACGGCGACCCCCCAGCCCCCCGACCCGTACGCGCACACGAAGCCGCCGGTGGCCACGCCGCACGGCACGTCCACGGCACACGCGCCGCACGGCGCGGGCACCGCGCCCGGCCAGCACGCGCAGCCCGGCCAGCACGCCCCGCAGCCCGCCGCGGCCGGGGCCTGGCCCCCGCCCCCGCCGCCCGCCGTGCCCTCGTACACCCAGGACGGGCAGGGCGGAGGCTCTGGTTGGGGTTCGTCCTGGACGGCCGAGCAGCCGTCCGCGCCGAAGCCGGGCGGCGCCCGCCGCGGCGGCCTGGTCGCGGCGGTGCTCGCGGCGGCGCTCATCGCGGGCGGCGTCGGCGGCGGCATCGGCTTCTGGGCCGCCGACCGCGACGACAGCGGAAGCACGGACTCCACGACGGTCACCGCGTCGGACACCCCCGCCGACCTCAAGCGCGACCCGGGCTCCGTCGCAGGCATCGCCAACAGGGCGCTGCCGAGCGTCGTCACCCTGGAGGCCCAGAGCGGCAGCGGCGAGGGCGGCACGGGCACGGGCTTCGTATACGACAAGCAGGGCCACATACTGACCAATAACCACGTGGTGGCGTCCGCCGCGGACGGCGGCAAGCTGTCGGCCACGTTCTCGAACGGCAAGAAGTACGAGGCTGAGGTCGTCGGCCGCGCCCAGGGGTACGACGTCGCGGTGATCAAGCTCAAGCACAAGCCCGCGGACCTGCGCCCGCTGCCGCTCGCCGACTCCGACAAGGTCGCCGTGGGCGACGCGACGATCGCGATCGGCGCCCCCTTCGGCCTGTCGAACACGGTCACGACCGGCATCGTCAGCGCCAAGAACCGCCCCGTGACCTCCAGCGACGGCGCCAGCAAGAACTCGTACATGAGCGCCCTGCAGACCGACGCGTCCATCAACCCGGGCAACTCCGGCGGCCCCCTCCTGGACGCGCGGGGCGCGGTCATCGGCATCAACTCCGCGATCAAGCCCGCGGACAGCGGCGGCCTCGGCGGCGGCCAGTCCGGCTCCATCGGCCTCGGCTTCGCCATCCCGGTGAACCAGGCCGACAGCGTCGCCAAGCAGCTGATCAAGACGGGCGAGGCCACGTATCCGAAGATCGGCGCCTCGGTCTCCATGGCGGACGGCGCGAGCGGCGCGGTCATCTCCGACCAGGGCGCGGGCGGCTCCGGCCCGGGAGTCGAGCCGAACGGCCCGGCGGCCAAGGCGGGCCTGAAGCCCGGCGACGTCATCACGAAGCTGGACGACACGGTGATCGACAGCGGCCCCACCCTGATCGGCCAGATCTGGACCCACAAGCCGGGTGACACCGTCAAGATCACCTACGAGCGCGACGGCAAGGAGCACACGGTCGACGTGACCCTGGCCGCACGCAAGGGCGACAGCTGACCCGCTACTCTTGACCCCGCGCCACGGCCGGACTTCCGACCACGGGCGCGGGGTGGGTTGCCCGAGCGGCCTAAGGGAACGGTCTTGAAAACCGTCGTGGCGCGAGTCACCGTGGGTTCAAATCCCACACCCACCGCGGGAACTGGCCATGGGCCTGATGGAGCGGGGTGCTTGGAACTTCCGAGTGCCCCGCTTCGTTTTGTCTGTGTGGTGGGCGGGGCGAGTTGTGGCGGGCGCTCCATGGGGCCGATGAGGCCCGGTGGGGCCCGACGGGGGGTGTGAGGCGTGGACTGTCAGGCGTGGCCCGTGAGGCGGGCCGCTGAGGCGATGGTGGAGCGGGCCTCGCGGAGGGTGAGGCCGACGCGGACGGCCGCGTCGGTGAGGGGTCCCTTCAGGGTGTCGCCCAGACCGTTCTCGTAGGCGCGGCAAGCCGCCCAGAAGAGGCGGGTGTTGCGCTGCCCCTCGTGGGCGGCGAGGACGAACTGGACCAGGCCATGGCCCTGTTGGGGGCTCGGCGGGCCGTCCGCGCGGTGCTGCGCGCGGTGGCGGCGCGGCGGGACCAGGAGGCGCAGCAGCGCCGTGGGGCAGGCGGCTGGCGGCAGATGGGCCGTGCCCGGGACGGTGCTGTAGACGCCGTGCTCGGTGCGGGAGCCGGGGCCTACGAGATAGCCGCCCGCGCCCCGGATGTCGATGCCGGGCGCGAGGCGCCCCGCCGAGTTGGGCACCACCGTGTCGGGCGGACCGGACAGCCAGATGTGCCGACCGCCGCTGGGCGTGGTCACGACGACGGTGTCCGGGATGGTGAACAGGTGCCGCAGCGCGAGTTCGCGCAGGGCCGCCGGGGCGTCGGCGCCGGACTTGGTGTCCAGGTCGATGCCGATCAGGTGGTACGGCGGCAGTCCGCAGGCGATGCCGTAGCCCGAGGCCCAGGGCGCGGCGGCGAACATCTGCCGGATGCGCAGCGGGTCCGACGAGGCGTCGTACACCCCGTGCCCGAGCCGTCCGCACTCGCCCCGGCAGGGGGCCGCGGGCTGGTGGGGCAGCGCCTCGGCGCGGGGTGCGGAGTGGCGGGGCTCGGAGGGGGACGGCGTGAAGTGGCGGGCCTCGCCGTGGCGGGCCTCGCCGTGGCGGGGCTCGTCGTGGTGCGGGGAGCGCAGGGCCGGGAGCTTGGTGCGGGAGAGCGGGATGACGGCGAGGCCGCGCTCGGCGGCGGACAGGGCGTGGGCGAGCGCGAGCGTCGCGGTGTGCCGGTCGGCGGCGTGCCGCGCCCGGGAGCGGGGGGCGGGGCCGGGGCCAGGGCCGTGGTCCGGGCCGCCGGGGCCAGGGGAGTCGCGGTCTGCGGCATGGCGGTCGATGGAGGCCATGCCGTCATTTTCGTACTGACGTTCGATGAAGGGAAGGGGGTGGGGCGGGTCCGGGCGGTCGTACGACAAAAGCGCCCCCTTTGCCGGGGTTTTGGCGGAACGCTTCAGCCCGTGCGGCGCTTGGGTGCGACGCCTTCCGGGGCCGCTGAGCTGCGGCGGTGGGGCGCATAGCGGGTTTATCGACTTGTCATCACGCTTGAGGGGGAATCGAGCCTTCCGGGGTGGTTGTGGGGGGATTCCGTGGGCAACTCTGGTCTCGCGACGTCGTACAGATGCCGAGGCGGTCGGCCAACTGCCTTGGAATAAGCCGTACTTGAGGTACTTCCGGTGCAGCGCCGGTACGTACCTCCCGTTTCTGGAGGAATAGACATGGCAAGCATCCGTACCGCCCGCGCCCTCGCCGCCGTCGCCGCCCTGCCCCTGGCCGTCGCCCTGTTCTCCGGCGTCGCCACGGCCGACAACGGTGCGATCGCGGACAACGGATCGAACGCGGGTGTGGCGGTCGTGAACGGCAGCGGCGTCGGCGACGACAACAACGGCAACTCGTCCACCACGCAGCAGCAGGCCGTCGGCAACGGCGCCTCCAACCAGAGCAACACCGCTCAGGTGAACGGCTCCGCCTTCACGGCGATCGAGCAGACGAACGCCAACGTGGCCATCAACTTCAGCGAGCTGTGGTGAGCCCGGGCCCCACTGGGGAGTGATCCCCGGGGCCGGTTCCGTGGGGTGATGTGACGGTTTGCGCGGCGGTGCCCTGGGCCCGCCGCGCAGCTGTTTGTGCGGTGGGGGCGGGTTCCGGGGTCTGGTTCCCGGGGGGCGGGGCGCGTGGGTCGAGGGGGCGGGTCGAGGGGGGCGGGGGCGCGCGGCTCGCCGGTCTCCGTGGGTCGTCCGCCCTGCCCTGCGGGGCTCTTGACACTCGTACCGTATCTGACGGACAGTCAGAAAGGCGTGCGGGTATGGGACGGAGGGGCTCGGGATGCGCGAGGGGCGGCTGTGACGGAGGCGGCGGACGCGCTGTACGCGCGGCTGAAGCGGTACGAGGGCCGCGCCGCCGCCGAGCGGGGGCGCGGCAAGGACCCCGTCAACGCCCCGATGATCCGGCACTGGTGCGAGGCCCTGGGCGACACCAACCCCGCGTACACCGGCCCCGACGCCATCGCGCCCCCGACGATGCTCCAGGCCTGGACGATGGGCGGCCTGTCCGGCCACGCGGGCCGCGCGGCGGCGTACGACGACCTGCTCGGCCTTCTCGACGCCGCCGGATACACGTCCGTGGTGGCCACGGACTGCGAACAGGAGTACGCGCGTCCGCTGCGGCCGGGGGACGAGATCACGTTCGACGCGGTGATCGAGGCGGTGTCCGAGCGCAAGACCACCAAGCTGGGCCCGGGGTACTTCGTGACGACGCGGATGGACGTCCGCGCGGGCGGCGCACTCGCGGGCACGCACCGCTTCCGGATCCTCAAGTACGCGCCGAGGCGGCGCGGGGCGACCACGGAGAAGGCCGCGGAGGCGGCGGCTTCGGTTCCGGCCGCCAGTCCCCGGCCCGCGACCACCAGCCGCCCCCGCTCCGCGATCAGCCGCCCCGAGCCCGTGGCCAGCCGTCCCCGCCCCGTCATCAATCGGGACAACGCCGGTTTCTGGGAGGGGGTGGCCCGCCACCGTCTGCTCATCCAGCGCTGCGGCGACTGCGCCCGGCTCCGCTTCCCCTGGCTCCCGGGGTGCAACGCCTGCGGTTCGCCGAGGTGGGACACGGTCGAGGCGCGCGGCGACGGCACCGTCTCTTCGTACGTTGTGATGCACCATCCTCCGTTTCCGGCCTGTGCTGTGCCGGAGGGCGAGGAGGGCGACGGGGGTGCGGAGGGCGCGGAGGGCGCGGAGGGTGCTGTCGGGGGCGTGGGGGCGGGCCCGTACGCGGTGGTGCTCGTCGAACTGGCCGAGGGAGTGCGGATGATCAGCCAGGTGGTGGGCGTGCCGCACGACCGGGTGCGGATCGGGATGCCGGTGCGCCTGGAGTTCCGGCGGGTCGACGAGGACCTCGAACTGCCGCTGTTCCGGGCGGTTTCCGTGGACGGGGGCGTGCGCTGACATGGGGGGCGCGTACGCCGTCGGGCCGCGCGCGGGCGACGCGCTGCCGCCTCTGGAGATCCCCGTCACCCGCACGCTGATCGTCGCCGGGGCCATCGCCTCACGGGACTACCAGGACGTGCACCACGATCCGGAGCTGGCGAGGGACCGGGGTTCCCCCGATGTGTTCATGAACATCCTGACGACCAACGGCCTGGTCGGCCGCTACATCACCGACCACTTCGGCCCGCGCGCCGTTCTGCGCAAGGTGGCGATTCGGCTGGGCGCGCCCAACTACCCGGGCGACACCCTGGTGTTGACCGGAACGGTCGAGCGGGTCGAGCGGGTCGAGCGTGCTGAGAGGGGCGAGGGGGGCGAGCGGGGCGACAGGTGCGGGCGCGGGGGCGCGCCCACGGTCACGGTCACCGTCAAGGTCGTCGGGGCCAACGGCATCGGCACGCACGTCACCGGCCGGGTGACCGTCACCGTGCCCGCCGTGCCCACCGGGGCGGACGCGGCGGCGGAGGGCGGGGCATGAGCGTACGGACGAGGGACCGGCTCGGTGGGCGGGCGGCGATCGTGGGGATCGGCGCCACGGAGTTCTCCAAGGACTCGGGGCGCAGCGAGCTGACGCTGGCGGTGGAGGCGGTGCGGGCCGCGCTCGACGACGCCGGGCTCGGCCCCGGGGACGTCGACGGCCTGGTCACCTTCACGATGGACACCAGCCCGGAGATCACGGTCGCGCAGGCGGCGGGCATCGGCGAGCTGTCCTTCTTCTCCCGTGTGCACTACGGCGGCGGCGCGGCCTGCGCCACCGTGCAGCAGGCGGCGCTCGCCGTGGCGACGGGGGTGGCCGAAGTCGTCGTCTGCTACCGGGCGTTCAACGAGCGCTCGGGGCGGCGCTTCGGCTCCGGCGTGCGCCACCGGGAGCCGACGGCGGAGGGCGTCGCGCTCGGCTGGGCGCTGCCGTTCGGACTGCTCACGCCCGCGTCCTGGGTGGCGATGGCCGCCCAGCGCTATCTGCACGTCCACGGCCTGGCCCCGGAGGCCCTCGGCCACGTCGCGGTCACCGCCCGCAGACACGCGGCGACCAACCCGGTGGCGTACTTCCACGGCCGCCCCATCACCCTCCGGGACCACGCGGCGTCCCGGTGGATCGTCGAACCGCTGCGGCTGCTCGACTGCTGCCAGGAGACCGACGGCGGCCAGGCGCTCGTGGTGACCAGCGTGGAACGGGCCCGCGACCTGCCGCGACCGCCCGCCGTGATCACCGCGGCGGCCCAGGGCGCGGGCCGCGCGCAGGAGCAGATGACCAGCTTCTACCGCGACGACCTGACCGGCCTTCCCGAAATGGGCGTCGTGGCGCGGCAGTTGTGGCGCACCTCGGGACTCGCACCGGGAGACATCGACGTCGGCGTCCTGTACGACCACTTCACCCCGTTCGTGCTGATGCAGCTGGAGGAGTTCGGATTCTGCGGGCCGGGGGAGGCGGCGGAGTTCGTCGCCGAGGACCGGCTGCCGCTGAACACCCACGGCGGGCAGCTCGGCGAGGCGTATCTGCACGGCATGAACGGCATCGCCGAGGCCGTACGCCAGCTCCGCGGCACCGCGGTGAACCAGATACCGGGCGCCGCCCGCACCCTCGTCACGGCGGGCACCGGCGTCCCCACATCGGGGCTGATCCTGACGGCGGACGGCTGAACCCGGCGTGTGCGTCGCGGCGCGCGCCCCGCCGTGCCCCTTCACTCGCCCCATGCGCCCTCGCACGCCGATCACCGGACTCCTCCTCACCCTCGCCCTGGCCACCTTGGGCCTGGACACGCCGACACCTGCGCTTGGGCCCGCGCTAGGGCCCGCACACGGGACCGTCCATGGCCCCGCCCATGGCCCCGCCCACGGTCCCGCCCACGGATCCGACCGGCCCCCGGGCGCCTCCTTCGGCCCTGACGCGGCCGCCACGCCCTCCGAGGCCGCGTACTTCCGCGGCAAGGCCTTCGACACCTGCTGGGCGCCGCCGCTCGACACCATGCGCCGCTGGCGGGCATCCCCCTACGGGGCCGTCGGCGTCTACTACGGCGGGCGGGGCCGCGCCTGCCGGGACCAGCCGCACCTCTCCCGCGCCTGGCTGCGCGCGGTCGACGCCCTGGGCTGGCGGGTGCTGCCGGTATACGTCGGCTCCCAGTCCCCCTGCGTCGTCGCCGACCGCAAGCGGCACGTCCGCATCGGTGGCCGACCCTGGCGGCAGGGCACCCGGGAGGGCCATGACGCGGTGCGCCGCGCCGAGGCCCACGGCATCCGGCCGGGCAGTCCGCTCTACCTCGACATGGAGGCGTACACGTACCGGAAGCAGAAATGCGCGCGCGCCACGCTCAGCTTCGTACGCGCCTGGAACCGCGAAGTACGCAGCCACGACTACGTGCCTGGCTTCTACAGCAGTGCCGAATCCGGCGTACGGCACATGGCGGCCGCCCGGCGGGCGGGCGCGGCGGACCTGCCCTCCGTGCTGTGGTTCGCCCGCTGGCGCACCCGGCCCGATCTGTACGCCGAGCCCGCGCTGCCCTGGGCGGGCTGGCCCGAGGGCGGGCGGATCCACCAGTACGCGGGCGACGTGCGCGAGCGGCACGGTGGTCGCACCCTGGTGATCGACCGGGATCTCGTGGACGCACCCGTGGCACACGTGGGCTGAACCGGCGCGCCCGCCGACGGCAAGCGGTTTCGTACACCTCAGGGTTGAACCCTCAGGGGTGCGCTCCGCCTCCTCCACCTTCAGGAGGTGAGGCTGGCTCCCCTCGTACAACCTGAGGCGGACACGGCTTCGGGACCTGCGGCCGATCCGCTGATGTAGGGGTCGCTTCTAGCGTGGAGCCATGACCGCATCCATGGTGTCCGTGTGCACCAGCGCATCGAAGGCCGCGACGCGGAGCGCGGGACCTTCCGCCTATCCGTCGTTCGCCTCCTACGTCCGGGCCCGCCAGCCCGTGCTGCTGCGCACCGCCCGCTCGCTGACGGCGAACCCGAGCGATGCCGAGGACCTGCTCCAGACGGCCCTGACCAAGACGTATGTGGCCTGGGACCGGATCGAGGACCACCGGGCGCTCGACGGCTACGTCCGCCGGGCCCTGCTGAACACGCGCACGTCGCAGTGGCGCAAGCGCAAGGTCGACGAGTTCGCCTGCGACGAGCTGCCCGAGCCCGAGACCGTCCCGGCCGGTGACCCGGCCGAGCAGCAGGCGCTCCACGACGCGATGTGGCGCGCGATCATGAAGCTGCCCGCGCGGCAGCGGGCGATGGTCGTCCTGCGGTACTACGAGGACCTGAGCGAGGCCCAGACCGCCGAGGTGCTCGGCGTGTCCATCGGCACCGTCAAGAGCGCCGTGTCCCGCGCGCTCGGCAAGCTCCGCGAGGACCCGGAGCTGACCCCGGTCCGCTGAGCCCCACCGCGGTGGTTCGGCTCTGGCTGACAGGGGCACGCCAGGGTGGCGGACCGTCGTGCTCAATTTGCCTCCTTCCGCTTCTCCCTAGTGACATACCGCTCGGTATGCGGCGAGAATCTGGGCCTACCGCCAGGTAGAGCGCCGGGAACGCCCGGACGCCGCCCTGCGCCCACCGGGAGGACGCCGTGCTGAGCACCATGCAGGACGTACCGCTGACCGTGTCCCGCATCCTGCGGCACGGCACCACCGTGCACGGGACCGCACAGGTCACCACCTGGACCGGCGACAGCGCCCCGCAGCGCCGCAGCTTCCGCGAGATCGGCGCCCGCGCCGCTCAGCTCGCCCACGCCCTCCACGACGACCTCGGCATCGCCGACGACGAGCGTGTGGCCACCTTCATGTGGAACAACGCCGAGCACGTCGAGGCCTACTTCGCCGTCCCCTGCATGGGCGCCGTCCTGCACACCCTCAATCTGCGCCTCCCCGCCGAGCAGCTCACCTGGATCGTGGGCCACGCCGCCGACCGCGTCATCATCGTCAACGGCTCCCTGCTCGGCCTGCTCGCGCCGCTCCTGGACCGCATGCCGACCGTCGAGCACCTCGTCGTCTCCGGCCCCGGCGACCGCTCCCTCCTCGACGGCGCCCGCGTCCGCGTCCACGACTACGAAGAGCTGATCGCGGGCAAGCCCACCGACTACGCCTGGCCCGAGCTGGACGAGCGCCGCGCCGCCGCCATGTGCTACACCTCCGGCACCACCGGCGACCCCAAGGGCGTCGTCTACTCCCACCGCTCCATCTACCTCCACTCCATGCAGGTCAACATGGCCCAGTCCATGGGCCTGACGGACGCCGACACCAGCCTCGTGGTCGTCCCGCAGTTCCACGTCAACGCCTGGGGGCTGCCGCACGCCACCTTCATGACCGGCGTCAGCATGCTGATGCCGGACCGCTTCCTCCAGCCCGCGCCGCTGGCCGAGATGATCGACACCGTGCGCCCCACGCACGCCGCGGCCGTCCCCACCATCTGGCAGGGCCTGCTCAGCGAACTCACCGCCAGGCCCCGCGACGTGAGCTGTCTGCGGCAGGTCACCATCGGCGGCGCCGCCTGTCCCCCTTCCCTCATGGAGGCCTTCGACCGGCTCGGCGTCCGCGTCTGCCATGCCTGGGGCATGACGGAGACCTCTCCGCTGGGCACGGTCTCGCGGCCTCCGGCCCATGTGGTCGGCACCGACGAGGAGTTCGCCTACCGCCTCACCCAGGGCCGCTTCCCCGCGGGCGTCGAGGCCCGCCTGGTCGGCCCCGGCGGTGAACACCTGCCGTGGGACGGCGAGTCCGCGGGCGAGCTGGAGGTCCGCGGCCCCTGGATCGCCGCCGCCTACTACGGCGGCGCCGCGGGCGAGGCCCTCAAGCCCGAGGACAAGTTCAGCGAGGACGGCTGGCTGAAGACCGGTGACGTGGGCGTCATCACCGCCGACGGCTTCCTCACCCTCACCGACCGCGCCAAGGACGTCATCAAGTCCGGCGGTGAGTGGATCTCCTCGGTCGAGCTGGAGAACGCCCTGATGTCCCACCCGGACGTCGCCGAAGCCGCCGTCGTCGCCGTCCCCGACGAGAAGTGGGGCGAACGCCCGCTCGCCACGGTCGTCCTCAAGGAGGACGCCACCGCCGACTACCGGGCCCTGCGCGACTTCCTCGCCACCCGCGTCGCCAAGTGGCAGCTCCCCGAGCGCTGGGCCCTGGTCCCGGCCGTGCCCAAGACCAGCGTCGGCAAGTTCGACAAGAAGGTGCTGCGCAGGCAGTACGCGGAGGGGGAACTGGAGGTCACGGACGTGACGCGCGGCTGAGCCGCCGCCGCGGCCCGGCGGGCGTGGGGTGAGGCCTTCCGGGCCCTGTCCCCGCCTCACTTCCGGCGTATCGCGCCCGCCCCCCAGCCGAGCCCCAGCCAGATGCCCGCGACCGCGCACACGCCCGCCCAGCCCCACTGGGTGAACGCCGGGCCCGCGAACGCCGAGGCGAGCGCGCCGCCCGCGAAACCGGCCACCACATAGGCGGTGTTGGCCACGGCCGGGGTGGACGTCGTGGTCAGGGCCAGCGTCTGGTTGGCGACGTGGCTGGCCACCAGGGCCGCGTGGACGGCCACCGCGGCCGCGCACAGGGCCCACAGCTGGGCGCCGCCGAGCCAGAACAGCGGCACGGACACGGCCGCGAGCACGTACGCGAACGACACCACCTTGGCCACGCCGAACCGGTCCACGAGGCCTCCCGCTACCGGCGCGACCATGCTCGCCGCGAGTCCGAAGAGCCCGAAGAGCCCGGCGGCGCCGGTCGTCATGCCGTACCCCTCGTCGCCGTGGCCGGTGAGGAGCAGGGCGAGCGAGGTCCACAGGGCACTCCAGGCGCCGTACATCCCCGCCTGCCGGAGGCAGGCGCGCCGCAGCTCCGGTGACATCCGGACCACGCCGGGGAGTTGAGCGAGTCCCGCGAACAGCGAACCCGAACTCCTGCGGCCCTCCTGGGGCAGCGCGGCCGCGGAGGCCAGGCCGAGCAGCGCCGTGAGCCCGGCCGCGCCGAGGAAGACCGCCCGCCAGCCGAAGGCCTGCCCCGCGAGGCCGCCCAGGACCCGGGCGGCGACGACGCCCGCGAAGAGCCCGGCTATCACGGCCGCGACATGGCTGGCCCGCCGGTGGGCGGGGGCCCGAGCGGCGACGAGCGGCACCAGCAGCTGCGGCACGACGGTCGCCGCGGAGGCGACGAGGACGGCCGCGGCCAGCATGGCCGCTCCGGTCGAGGCGGCGCCGACGACCAGGGCGGCCGCGGTCACCACGGACAGGCCGCCGACGAGCACGCGGCGGTTCACCCGGTCGCCCAGCGGGGCGAAGAACAGCAGTCCGGCCGCGTACCCGAACTGGGCGACCGAGGCGATCCAGGCGACGGCCGACGACGTGGAGCCGAAGTCCCGGGCTATGAGGGGGAGCAGCGGGGCCGCGACGTAGATGTTCGCCGCGGTCACGGCCGTGCAGACCGCTATCAGGACGAGGAAGAGGCCGGGAGGTACACGGTCGGTGGGCTTGGGGGTCGGGTCGGCCGCCGCGCGCGAGTCCGGACGTGTGGTCGGGCGGGGGTGCGGTCGGGTGTCCGGCCGGGTGTCCGGCCGGGTGTGCGGGGGCGTTTGCGGGTGCGGGTGCAGGTTCGGGTTCGGGTTCGGGCGCGAGTGTGGGCGAGATCGCGGTTGTGGTTGGGGTTGTGGTTGTGATTGCGGTTGGGGTCGCGCCGACGATGGCGTGGGTGACGCTGGCGTGGGTGTTGCTGAAGACATGGGGGACATGACTCCTCTGCACGTCGTCCTGGCGGCCGGTGCGCAGTCGTGATCGCATCGCCAGCCCGTGCCAACTAACTGGTTGGTTGTAACGAGTCTGCGCCCGCCGCGTGAGACCTGTCAAGCAACCAAACGGTTGGTTATCGAGGAAATTCCCTTACGCTGTCCTCATGGGAGTGAGAGACCCCGAGGCCACCAAAGCCCGGATCTTCGACGCGGCGGTCGCGGAGTTCGCCCGCTTCGGCATCGCGGGCGCCCGCATCGACCGCATCGCGCGCGAGGCGAAGGCCAACAAGCAGCTCATCTACGCCTATTTCGGCAACAAGGCGGAGCTGTTCGCCCAGGTCCTGGAGAAGCGCATGCTCGACCTGGCCGTCGCGATCCCCGTCGACGCCGACGACATAGACGGCTGGATGCAGCGCCTGATGGAGTACCACGCGGCCCATCCGGAGGTCCTGCGCCTGCTGTTCTGGGAGGGCGTCGAGTACGGCGACACCGAGGAGCTCCCGTACGAGCACGAGCGCCGGGAGCACTACGACCGGAAGGTCAGGGCCTTCAAGGACGCCCAGGCCAGGGGTGTGATCACCGATGAGATCCCGGCGACGGACCTGCTGTTCATGCTGGTCGCCCTCGCCGGTTGGGCCTCGGTGGTGCCGCAGATGCGGCGGATCCTCGTCGGCGGCGGGGACGAGGACCGCGAGCGGCTGCGCGCGTCGATCCGCGCGGCGGCGTGCCGCATCACGGCGGTGGGCACGCGCGACGAGGCCGACGCGCGCGGGCGCGACTAGCCCGGAGAGCGGGCAGGGGCACGCCGCCCGGCCCCGAGCGGGGCGGCTCCACCCAAGACGGCGCCGGGCTGGATGGCGGCCTCGGGCTGGACGGCAGCCTCGGGCTGGACGGCGGCCCCGAGCTGGACGGCGGCCCCGGCCTGATCGCCGGTTCCGGCCTGGACGGCGGCTCCGCCCAACTCGTACCGGACTTCCTAGTTCGTACCGATCTTCGCCAGCAGGTCCACGATCCGGGTCTGGACCTCCGCGCTCGTGGACCGCTCGGCGAGGAAAAGCACGGTCTCGCCCGCCGCGAGCTTCGGCAGGTCGGTTTCGTCGACGGCCGCCGTGTAGACGACCAGCGGGGTGCGGTTGAGCTGCCCGTTGGCGCGCAGCCAGTCGATGATCCCGGCGCGTCGGCGGCGTACCTGGTGCAGGTCCATCACCACCAGGTTCGGCCGCGTCTGCGCGGCGAGCGTCACCGCGTCCGCGTCGCTCTCGGCCCGCGCGACCTGCATGCCGCGCCGCTCCAGGGCGGCGGTCAGGGCGAGCGCGATCTCCTCGTGCTCCTCGATGAGCAGTACGCGCGGCGGGTGCTGCTCGCTGTCGCGCGGCGCGAGGGCCTTCAGGAGGACGGCGGGGTCCGCGCCGTACGCCGCTTCGCGCGACGCCTGGCCGAGTCCCGCGGTGACGAGCACGGGCACTTCCGCGGCGACGGCGGCCTGGCGCAGTGACTGGAGTGCCGTGCGCGTGATCGGCCCCGTCAGCGGGTCGACGAACAGGGCCGCGGGGAACGCGGCGATCTGCGCGTCGACCTCCTCGCGCGAGTGCACGATGACGGGCCGGTAGCCGCGGTCGCTGAGCGCCTGCTGCGTGGTGACGTCCGGTGCGGGCCACACGAGCAGCCGCCGCGGGTTGTCGAGCGGCTCGGGCGGCAGCTCGTCGTCCATGGGGCGCGGCTGCGGCTGGTTCGTGACCTCGACGGCGCCACCGGGGCCGTCCAGCGGCTCCGGGCCTTCGTCGGCGTTCTCGTCCGGGGCGCCGATCGCGTACGCGCGGCCCGTGCCCTCGGTGGTCGGCGACAGGCGCGACGACGCCGACTGCGCCGAAGGCTGCGGCTTGGCCTGCGCCGGTCCCCCGGGGAGCGGCCCCCCGGAGTGCGGCCGGGCCGCGGTGTCCGGGCGGTCGTCCGTGCCGGGCTCGGGCGGCGTGGCCAGCCTGCGGCGGCGGCCGGAACCCCCGGGCGCGGCCTGGCCCGGGGCCTCCGGCTGCTGTGCCTGCGGCAACGGGTGCGCCTGCCGGGGCTGTGCCTGCTGCTGGGCCTGGCGGCCGAACGGCACGCCCTGCCCCAGCGTTCGTACGCTGATCGCGCGGCCCTGCGTCGAGTTGGGGTCGACCGGTGCGGCCTCGGCGGGCAGCGGCTGGGCGGCACGCACGCGTGGATCGCGCTCGCGCGGGTCACGCTCCGGGGGAAGGGCCGCGCCTCCGGAGGGCGGCTGCGTCCCCTGGGGCGGGACCCCGTGGGCGGGCGTCGCTCCGGAGTGCGGGGCGCCCTGCGGCGGCACTCCGGGCTGTACCCCGTGCTGCACGCCGTGGGCAGGGGTGCCCGGCTGCGCGCCCGGCACCGACGTGCCCTGGGGGTCCTGAACCGGCGCCCCCTGGGAGGGGGTTGCGCCCTGTGCCGCCTCGTGCCCCGCCGCTACGGGAGCCTGCCGTGCGCGGCGGCGGCCTGTCGGCGCCTGCTGCTGCGCCCCCGGGGGCACCGGAGCCTGGGCCTGCGCGGGCAGCGCGGGGGACGGCGTGGGGGCCTGCGCCGGGTGCGGCTGGGGCGGGGTGTGGTCGTCGGCCGGGTCCTGCGGCGCGGCGGCGTGCTGCCCGGTGTCGTCCTGGCCGCCGGGCACACCGCCCGGTGCGGGGGCGGGCATCGGGGGCATGCCGGGTACGCCGCCCTGGGGCGCCGGAGGCACGCTGCCGCGGGCACTCGCGGTCCGGGCCGGACCACCGCTCTGCGCGGGCACGCCGCCACGGGAGGCGGCCTGAAGCCCGGCCTGCACCCCCGCGGGCACGCTCACCGAGGCGCCGACCTGTGCGGCACCCAGCGGCGTGGCACCGCCCTGCGCGGCGACAGGGGCGGCACCTGGCTGCCCGGGCGCACCAGGGCCGCCCTGCGGGCCGGGGCCACCCTGCGGACCGGGGCCACCGTGGGGACCAGGCACCGCGCCCGCCTGGGCACCCGCGCCCTGGGGCACCGCTCCCGCCTGAGCACCAGCACCCTGGGGCACCGCTCCCGCCTGAGCACCCGCCCCCTGAGGCACCGCCACCGGCCCCGTCCCGACCTGCTCGGCACCCCCTTGCGTGCCGCTGCCCGCCTCACGGTCGGCCTCGGCCGGAGGCAGCGCGAACACCCGTCCGTTGGACGCCTCTTCCGCCGCGGCCCGCTCCTTGGCGGCCGCCAGCGCACGCCGCGCACGGCGCCCACCGGGGCGCGGCGCCTCGTCACCCGGCGCACCCTGACCGGGCACAGGGGCGCCGTCCCCGGCACCCGTCCCCGAAGGCAACGCCAGCGCCTGCTGATCCCCTGCCCGCCGGGCCCGCCGCCCCGTTGGAACCGGGGCCCCGGACGGACCCGCGGTGCCCTGCGGCGGCACGCTCTGCGGCGGCACTCCCTGGGGCGGAACCGTCTCTCCGAGGGCGGCCGATCCGGCAGCATGCTCCGCCGCCGTCACCACGGCACCCTCGGCGGGGCTCGGCCGTCCCCGGCGGCGCCCCGTACCCGCGGACGCGCCACCGGACGTGTCTCCGGAGGAGGCCGCCGCGATAGCCGCGTCCCCGGGGACCTCGGAAACGCCCGCGGCGACCGCACGCCGCCGACGCCGCCCCGTGCCACCGGTGCCACCGCCCGCCGTGCCGTCGGCGCCCGCCGCGCTCCCGGCACCCGAGGTGTCTCCGGAGGACCCGTCGCCCGTCACACCGCTGTCCAGGAAGGAGTCCACCGAGGAGCGGCGCGCCCGTCGGCGCCCGCCCCCGACGTCCCCGAAGCCTGCTCGGGCACCGGAACACCAGCGCCCGCACCGGCCGAAGCCGCGGCCGTGCCCGCGTCCGGGCCCGACCCCGTATCCGTACTCTCCGAAGAGACCGCCTGAGAACGGGGACGGGAGCCGTCACCGCCAGCCGCGCCGGTGCCCGCGCCGATCGGCACCTCCAGCACGAACGCGCTGCCGCTCGTGCCCGGCACCTCGTGCGTCTGGAGCACGCCGCCGTGCGCCCGCACGATGCCCCGGACGATCGGCTCGTGCACCGGGTCCCCTCCGGCGTAGGGGCCGCGGACCTCGATGCGTACGACGTCACCGCGCTGGGCCGCGGCGACGACGATGGTCGCGTCCACGTACCCGCCCGCGGCCGGGCCCTCCGAAGGCACTGCGTCCACGCGCGTGTTGCCGGTCGCGTCGATTCCGGCGACGTCCGCGATCAGATGCGCGAGGGCCGTGGCGAGCCGCCGGGCGTCGACCTCGACCTCGATCGGCGGCGCGTGCACGGCGAACTGGGCCCGCCCCGGCCCGATCAGCTCGACCGCCCCGTCGACGCCCGCGGCCACGACGGCGTCCAGCGGCACGGGCGTACGGGAGAGCCCCTCCTCGCCCGCTTCGAGGCGCTGGAAGCCGAGCACGTCGTCGACGAGCGTCGTCATCCGCCCGTACCCGGCGGACAGGTGGTGCAGGACCTGGTTGGCCTCGGGCCACAACTGCCCCGCGTCGTCGGCGGCGAGCGCGGCCAGCTCGCGGCGCAGCTCGTCCAAGGGGCCGCGCAGCGACCGGTCCAGGACGGCGACGAGCTGCGCGTGCCGGGCGGCGAGCGCTTCGTAGCGCGTCTGCTCGTGCTCGGCCAGCTCTTCGTAGCGCTGCTGTTCGCGCTCCGCGAGGGCCTCGTAGCGGTCCTTCTCGCGCTCGGCGAGCGCCGCGTACCGCTCCTGCTCGGCGGCGAGTTCCTCCTCGCGCCGCTCGGCGACCGCCCGCAGCTCCTCGGCGTGCTCGGCGAGCGCCTTCTCGTACTTCGCGGCCAGCGCGTCGTAGGGCCGCCGGTCGGTGAACGTCATGACGGCGCCGACGAGCTGGTCGCCGTCGCGCACGGGGGCGGTCGTGAGGTCCACGGGGACCTGCTCGCCGCTCTTGGCCCACAGGACCTGCCCGCGGACGCGGTGCTTGCGTCCGGAGCGCAACGTGTCCGCGAGAGGCGACTCTTCGTAGGGGAAGGGTTCGCCGTCGGCACGGGAGTGCAGCACCAGGGGGTGCAGCTCCTGGCCGCCGAGGTCGCTCGCGCGGAAGCCGAGTATCTGCGCGGCGGCGGGGTTGACGAGGACGACCCGGCCGTCGGTGTCCGTGCCGACGACGCCCTCGGCCGCGGCCCGCAGGATCATCTCCGTCTGCCGCTGCGAACGCGCCAGCTCGGCCTCGGTGTTGAGCGCGCCCGACAGGTCGCGGACGACGATCATCAGCATCTCGTCGCCGCTGTAGCCGCCGTAACCGCCGTGGCCGTAGCGCTCGTCGTAGGCGTTCCGGCTGTCCTCCAGGCTGGAGCTGGTGACCTCGACCGGGAACTCGACGCCGTCCGTGCGGCGGGCGATCATCCGCTTCGGCTTGGTGCGTCCGCGTTCGTCCGTGCTGTCCGGTCTGCGCATCGAACCGGGGATGAGCCGGGAGTCGAACTCCGGCAGCAGATCGAGCAGTCCGCGCCCCACGAGCGCGGTGCCGGGCGCCTCGAAGGCCTCTAGCGCGATCGCGTTCGCGTTCACGACGGTCCCGTTGGCGTTGACCAGCACCAGCGCGTCCGGGAGCGCGTCGAGTATGGCTGCGAGGCGAGCAGCGCCTCGGGATGGCCTGCTGCTCACGACGACGCTTCCTCCCTGATTACCGCACCTTGCCGACCGCCCGAGCCATCTTGCCCCTCTGCTCGCGGCGTGTCACGGGAGGGAGTCTACGGGGAGCGGTTGCGGGCGCGACGCCGGATGAGAGGGAGGTCGCACGCAGAAGCTGTGCGCCTTCCGTAGTGCCTGGTCAGCGCACGGGCCGTGGCCGGGGCGCCGACCGGTCACCCAAGGGGCGCGAGGCGCGCGGCCCCCGACGGGCCCCGGAACGGGCCCCCGCGCGCGGGTCGCTGGCGCTCCCCGGGGTCACGCGCCGCCGGACGGCAGCACCTTCCCCAGGGCGTTCCAGCGCGCGATCTCGCAGCCGTCGGTGCGCTTGAAGGAGCCGTCGACGTGTCGGCCCTGCCAGGTGCCCGTTACGCGGGCGGTCGCGTCGCCGCCGTGGATCTGCGTGCACATGGTGCCCGGCGGCACCGGCTTGAACGGGTTCTCGCCGTCCGCCGCGAGCTGGTCCAGGCGTTCGCAGGCGTCACGGGGCGAAGGGTGGGTGCTGCCCGCCGCGCCGCAGCGCAGTTCGTACGTGCCGTCGGCGCTTCCGGAACCGGCGACGGTGATCGTCAGCCGGTCCCCCGCGGCGCGGTCGGCGGGCTTCAGGGGGCAGGCGTGGGCGGCGGCGGGCAGCGCGGTCAGCGCGGCGACGGCGGCGCCCAGGAAGAGGCGGCGCGGGGCGGTGAGGGTCACGGGGGTCTCTCCTAGGAGTGCGCGGTGTCCGGCTCGCGGCAGTGCGCGGTGTCCGGCTCGCGCCGGGCGGGCAGCACCGGCGCCTACCGCCTCTAACGCCGTCGCGCGCACGACGTTGCGGCCCCCGTTTGTGCTTTGCCCTGGGGGCCGCCGCCCTAGTACCGTGGGGGACGCGATTGGTGACGCGCCCCCTGGCTGTGTCATCATCTGCACGCACACCCTCGCTCGCGCGGGTGTCGGGTTGGAGGCGTCGCCTAGTCCGGTCTATGGCGCCGCACTGCTAATGCGGTTTCGGGGTAACCCCCTGATCGAGGGTTCAAATCCCTCCGCCTCCGCACTGATCACTGAAGCCCCGGTCCTGAGGACCGGGGCTTCAGTGCGTTCGAGGTCGCGCGGAGCCGTTCCGAGTCCTTCGGAGCCGTTCGGAGCCGTTCGGAGCCGTTCCGAGCAGTTCCGAGCCGTTCGGTTCGCTCCGGTGCGCGAAGCCGCGCACCCCGGGGTGCGGAGACGTTTCCGCAGGTCACAAAGGGTGTGGCCAATGGATTTCACATGGCGGCGGCAGTCATGTAATGTTCTTCCTGTCGCCGCGAGCGGGCCGAAAGGACCGGGAAGCGGAGACGAAAAACAAAACAAGCACTCGTAGCTTAACGGATAGAGCATCTGACTACGGATCAGAAGGTTGCAGGTTCGAATCCTGCCGAGTGCACAGTGATGAGAGGCCCCGGACCGTGTGTCCGGGGTCTCTCGCGTGTTCTGGAAGCGCAAAGGCGTGCCCCCGGGGCGTGTGCCTGGTCCGGGGGCGCCTTTGTGCGGGGGTGGGCGCGTGTGGGGTCACACGGTCTTCACCACGCCGCCGTCGATCAGGTGGTCCGCGCCCGTGATGTTGCCCGCGACGTCCGACATCAGGAACGTGATCAGGGCGGCGACCTCCTCGGGCTCCGTGATGCGGCCCGAGGTGATGCCGAAGGACTGTGGCAGGTCGGCGAGGAAGGTGGCGTGCTCGGCGCCGTGCGCCGCTGCCAGCTGGGCGCCGAAGCCGTCCGGGTCCTCCCAGATCGCGGTCCGTACGGGGCCCGGTGAGACGGTGTTGACGCGGACGCCCTGCGGGCCGAACTCCTCGGCGAGGACCTTGCTGAACGCGGTGAGCCCGGCCTTCGCGACGGCGTAGGCGACCGGGCCGAGGCCCGGCTGGCGGGCGCCGATCGAGGAGACGTTCACGATCGCGCCCCGCCGCTCGACGAGGCCCGGCAGTGCGGCGCGGGCGGCGCGGACCGCGCTCAGCAGGTTGATGTCCAGGGTGCCCTGCCAGTGCGCGTCGTCGGTGCTGAGGAAGCCGCCGAGGTGGACGTCGTCGCCCGCGCCGACGTTGTTGACGAGGAAGTCCACGCCGCCGAGTTCGGCGGTTGCGTACGCGATGAGCGCGGCGGGCCCCTCCGGAGTGCCGAGGTCCACGGCGTACGGCAGCGCGCCGGAGTCCTTCAGCTCCGGAGTGACCGTGCGGGCGGCGCCGACCACGCGGACGCCCTCGGCGACCAGGGCGCGGACGGTGGCGAGGCCGATGCCGCGGCTGGCGCCCGTGACGACGGCGGTCTTGCCGGTGAGGCGGAGGTCCATGGGGTTCTTTCCTTCGGGTTCGGGGTGTGGTTTTTGACCTGGAGGTACAGAAAATGGGTACGGCTGGCTATGGGGTGGTAAGTGGGTTTTCGCAGAGGGGGATTGAGGCGGGTGCGGGTGGTCAGAGGAGGGCGAGGACCGCTCGGATCGCGCGCTGGTGGCGGTCCGGGCCGTCCGCGACCCGCGCGGTCAGGCGCAGCCCGATCACCGTGCTGAGCAGCAGGCTGCCGACGTCCGCGGCGTCGCGGTCCGCGGCGATCTCGCCCGCGCGCTTGCCCTCCTCGATCAGCTCGCGGAAGGCCCGTTCGGTGCGCGCGAACATCGCCCGGACCTGGTCGGCCGCCGCCTGGTCCGCGGTCGCGAGCTCCGCCGCCGTGTTCACGGCCATGCAGCCGCGCCGGTCCGGGTCGGTGAGGTCCACGTCCGCGAGGTGCTCGAGCGCGGCGCGCAGCCGCTCCTTGACCGGGCCCTCGCGGCCGAGCAGATCGAGCAGGAACTGGTCCTGGCTGTCGCGGTAGCGCCGCAGCGCGCGCTGGAACAGGGCGTGCTTGGAGCCGAAGGCGTTGTACAGGCTGCCCTTGCCGATGCCGAGCGCGTCGACGAGGTCCTGCGGGGTCGTGCTCGCGTACCCCTTGCGCCAGAAGACCTCCATGGCCCGCGTCACGGCGGTGTCCGGGTCGAACTGCTTGGGGCGTCCCATGCGAAGCAGCGTAAAGGGTTCTGGACCTGAGGGTCAAGAACGGGAGTGTCAGTGGTGTGCGCCATGCTCGTTCTCATGACCTGGTGGTGCACGGGGGTGCGGTGGCACGCGGCGGGCGGGCCCGCGCTGTGCTGGTACGCGCACGGACGGGACCCGCGGGAGAGCCCGCTGGTGTACGGCACCGCGCTCGCCTTCCGGGCGCGGGGCGAGCGGCGCTGCCTCGGGGTGTGGCGCGGCGGTCGGCGGACGCCGTGCCCGCACGGCGCGGGCGTGCCGGGGCGGGCCACGCGCGCGCAGTGCGAGGAGTGCGCGCGCGTCGACCGGGCGCACTCGGTCGCGGCCGACACGTTCGCCGACGACCCCCGGCCGTATCACGTGTACGTGGCGTGGTTCGGCCCCGGCCTGGTCAAGGTCGGCATCACGGGCGTCGTCCGGGGCGGTGTCCGGCTCCTGGAGCAGGGGGCGGTGGCGTTCAGCTGGCTCGGGCGGGGCCCGCTGATGGCGGCGCGCAGGGCCGAGGAGTTGCTGCGCACGGCGCTCGGCGTGCCCGACCGCGTTCCGTACGGGGACAAGCGGGCCCAGCGGGCGCGGCTGCCCGGGGCCGACGAGCGGGCGGCCGAGGTGGCGCGGGTGCACGGGGACGCGCTCGGGCTCGCGGGGTGGCCCGAGTCCCTGGAGCGGCTTCCGTGCCGGGTCGTCGACCACGCGGAGCGGTTCGGGATCGACGGCGTCGTCGCCGCCGGGGGTGTGACGGGGGTGGTGGGCGAGCTGACCGACGGCGGGGCGGTCGTAGGGACGCTGGTCGGGGCCGCCGGGCCGGATCTGCATCTGAGCGGGGGGCTCGTGGTGGACAGCCGGTTGCTGGCGGGGTGGCGGCTGGAGGCGTGGGGGGACGCGGGAGCCGGGGGCGAAGGGGCGGGCGCGAGGGCTCGGGCGGGGGTGACGGTGCCGGTGCGGGAGATACCCGCGGTGCAGGGCGGGCTGTTCTGAAGGGAGGCGCTCCAGGCCGTTCTGAACGCTGAACGGAGGGCGCTCCAGGGGAGAAGCAGCTCTGTTTGCTGACCGGAAGGTCAAGACTGGCTGCCCGTTGGGTAAGAAGAGCCGTTCACGGTGGACATGGCGCTGTCGAGGCAGTGAGTGTGGGGGCCATGGGAAAGCAGACAGCAAATGCGCCCGCCCCGGCGGGACCCTTCCAACCGCCGTACTACTCCGTGGTGTTCAGCGGCACCCGCACGGAAGGCGACCACGGGTACGGGGCGACCGCCGAGCGCATGGAGGAACTGGTCGCGTCCGTCCCCGGCTTCCTCGGGGCGGACTCGGCGCGGACGCCCGGCGGGCTCGGCATCACCGTGGCGTACTTCCGCGACCTCGACGCCATCAAGGCCTGGCGGGACGACCCGGAGCACCGGGAGGCGCGCAAGCGGGGGCGGGAGGAGTGGTTCGAGCAGTACGTGGTGCACATCGGCAAGGTCGAGCGGAGCTATGGCCATGGGTGAAGGGCGGGCGGGGGGCGGGTGAGGGGCCTCGCGGGGGCGCCCCAGGCCCGCCCCTTCCCGGAACCAGGGGGCTGCGCCCCCTGGCACCCCCCTTTCGCCGCTTCGCGGCTCGTCCTCGAACGCCGGACGGGCTGAAACCCTCAAACGCCGGAGGGGCTGGAACCGAACCCTCGTACCGGCGGGCGTTCTCAGGGAATTCACAGATCAGGGCAAGGTCGTTCTCACGACTCGTCGTGACGCTGGGGGGATGACCACGACCTTGCCCCAGGGGCGTAGTGAACTGCTCAGGGCGGATGGGAGTCCCGTCCGCGTGCTCGTGGTGGACGACGAGGTGTCGCTCACCGAACTCCTCTCGATGGCGCTGCGCTACGAGGGCTGGGAGATCCGCAGCGCCGAGGACGGCGCGGGGGCCGTGCGGGCCGCGCGCAGCTTCCGCCCCGACGTCGTCGTGATCGACGTGATGCTGCCGGACATGGACGGCCTCTCCCTGCTCGGGCGGTTGCGCCGGGAGTTGCCAGAGGTGCCGGTGCTGTTTCTGACGGCGAAGGACTCCGTCGCGGACCGCATCGCGGGGCTCACCGCGGGCGGCGACGACTACGTGACGAAGCCGTTCAGCCTGGAGGAGGTCATCGCCCGGCTCCGCGGGCTCATCCGACGGGCGGGGGCGCAGGGGCGGCGCAGCGAGTCGGTGCTCGCCGTCGGCGACCTCACGCTCGACGAGGACAGCCACGAGGTCACGCGCGGCGGTGAGCCGATCCACCTCACCGCCACCGAGTTCGAGCTGCTGCGCTATCTGATGCGCAATCCGAAGCGGGTGCTCAGCAAGGCACAGATCCTCGACCGGGTGTGGAGCTATGACTTCGGGGGCCGGGCCAACGTCGTCGAGCTGTACATCTCGTATCTGCGCCGGAAGATCGACGCCGGACGGGAGCCGATGATCCACACCCGCAGGGGCGCGGGGTACCTCATCAAGCCCGCCGCCACCGCCGAGTAGACCCGCCGCCACCGCCGAGTAGAGGCGAGGGGAGGCGAAGGAGAGGCGAGGCGAGGCGGGAAGCAAGGAGGGGAGAAGCGAGGAAAGGCGCCCAGGGAGAGGCGCAGAAAGGCCCGGGAGGGGGCCGGGGAGAGATCAGGGGGGAGAGGGCCAGGGAGAGATCAGGGGTGGGGCCCGGAGAGAGATCAGGGGAGAGGGCCAGGGAGAGATCAGGGGAGGGGCCCGGAGAGAGATCTGGAGAGAGGCCCGGGGAGAGATTCAGGGAGGGGACCGGGGAGCGATCAGGGGAGAGGGCCAGGGAGAGGCTCGGGAAGAGGCCCGAGAGAGATTCGGGGAGAGGGCCAGGGAGAGATCCGGGAAGAGGCTCGGAGAGAGACCCGGGGAGGGGACCGGGGGGCCCGGAGGGCCCGGAGAGAGACCCGGGGAGAGGCCCGGAGAGAGATCCGGGCAGGGGCCCCGGAGTAGGGCCTGGGGCGTGGAGGGGTGTGTCGGGGGCGAAAAATCGTTGTACGGCGTAAGGGGCTTCCTCTACGGTGTACGCCGCTGACTGACGTACACCGTACAAGAGACGTCCCGGAGACGTACCACAGAAGGAGCCCCCTATGACGGCGACCACCGCCGAGAACCCCGAGGCGGTCGCCGATCCCGGCGACCGCCATCCACAACGCTGGCTGATCCTCGGCGTCATCTGTCTCGCCCAACTCACGGTGCTGCTCGACAACACCGTCCTGAGCGTCGCGATCCCCTCGCTCACGCGTGAGCTGGACGCGTCGTCGTCCGACATCCAGTGGATGATCAACGCGTACTCGCTCGTCCAGTCCGGCCTGCTGCTCACCGCGGGCAGTGCCGCGGACCGCTACGGCCGCAAGAAGATGCTGACCGCGGGCCTGCTCCTGTTCGGCGTCGGCTCGCTCGCCGCGGGGCTCGCGCAGACCTCGGCGCAGCTCATCGCCGCCCGCGCGGGCATGGGCGTCGGCGGCGCGCTGCTGATGACGACCACGCTCGCCGTCGTCGTCCAGGTCTTCGACGACGCCGAGCGGGTCAAGGCGATCGGCCTGTGGGCGACCGTCAACAGCCTCGGCTTCGCGGCCGGTCCGCTGCTCGGCGGCTTCATGCTGAACCACTTCTGGTGGGGCTCGATCTTCCTGATCAACATCCCGGTGGCGCTGATCGGCGTCGTCGCCGTGGTGCGCATGGTGCCGGAGTCCAAGAACCCGCAGGGCGACCGCCCCGACCTGCTCGGCGCGCTGCTGTCCACGATCGGCATGGCCTCGGTCGTGTTCGCGATCATCTCGGGCCCCGAGCACGGCTGGACCTCGGCGCGGGTCCTGGTGGCCGCGGGCGTGGGCGTGGTGGTGCTCGGCGCGTTCGCGCTGTGGGAGCTGCGCATCCCGTACCCGATGCTGGACATGCACTTCTTCCGGAACCGCCGGTTCGTGGGCGCGGTGACGGGCGCGATCCTGGTCGCCTTCGGCATGGGCGGCTCGCTCTTCCTGCTCACCCAGCACCTCCAGTTCGTCCTCGGGTACGAGCCGCTGGAGGCGGGCCTGCGCACGGCGCCGCTCGCGGTCAGCGTGGTCGCCCTGAACCTCGCGGGCATCGGCGCGCGCGTGTACGCGGCGCTCGGCACCCCCAAGACGATCATGACCGGCATGACCATGATGTCGGCGGGCCTCGCCGTGATCGCGCTGTTCGGCGGCGACGACTACACGGGCATGCTCATCGGCCTGGTGGTCATGGGCGCGGGTATCTCGTTCGCCATGCCCGCGATGGCCAACGCCATCATGAGCGCGATTCCGCCGGAGAAGGCGGGCGTGGGCGCGGGCGTCAACGGCACGCTCGCCGAGTTCGGCAACGGCCTGGGCGTGGCCGTGCTGGGCGCGGTCCTCAACTCCCGCTTCGCGGCGCTCGCCGCGGTGTCCGCGACGTCGTTCCCGGCGGCGCTCGCGGCGGCGGGTTCGGCGGGCGAGCGGGAGCGCGTCGCCGACGCGTTCGCTTCCGGCCTGGAGACGAGCCAGCTCGTCGGCGCCTGCGGGGTGTTCGCGGGCGGCGCGCTCGCCGCGGCGTTGCTGTGGCGGGCGGAGCGGGCAGAATCCACGCAGCGCGCGGCGGACTCCGAGCCGAAGGCGTCCGCATAGCATCAGCACCGTCAGTCAAGGGACGGGGCGAGCATCCGGCCCGCCCCGGGCCGCCGGTACGAGGGCCCGGGGCGGATCGGCTGGTGCGCGGACCCAGGACGGACCGGCCGGTGCGCGGACCCAGGACGGACCGGCCGGTAGGCGGGCCCGGGACGCACCGGCCGGTGCGCGGGCCCAGGATGGACCGGCCGGTACCAGGGCCCGGGCCGGGCCCCGGCTCAGTACGAGGACCAGGAAGGTGCGCCATGGTGAAGGCAGCCGACCGCGCGAAGGAACCGGCGCGGGCGAGCGTCTGGCTGGAGGGCAGGGCGCCGCGCGGCTCGGGGCGCAAGGGCGACCAGCCGTCGGGCCTCGACCGCCAGCGCATCACCGAGGCCACCGTCCGCCTCCTGGACGCGGAGGGGCTCGCCAAGTTCTCGATGCGCCGCCTCGCCGCGGAGCTGAAGGTCACCGCGATGTCCGTCTACTGGTACGTGGACACCAAGGACGACCTGCTGGAGCTGGCCCTGGACGCGGTCTGCGGCGAGATGGACCCGCCCGACACGGACGTGCCGCCGGGCCCCGACGAGTGGCAGCAGCGCCTGCGCGAACTGGCCATCGGCTACCGGCGCCTGCTGGTCCGCCACCCCTGGGTGTCACCGCTCGTCGGGCAGTTCCTGAACATCGGGCCGAACTGGCTGCGGTTCGCCCAGGCCGTCCAGCAGACCCTGCGCGCCAGCGGGCTGCCGGGGGACCGGGTGAGCGGCGCGGTGTCCGCCGTGTTCCAGTTCGTGTACGGGTTCGGGACCACCGAGGGCATCCTCGTCGCGCGGTCGGCGGCGGCGGGGATGACCCAGGAGGAGTTCTTCCGGGACGCCATCGGCACGGTGGCGCAGGAGCTGCCGTTCAACGAGACGATCAGGACCGCGCGGGAGCTGATCGACCTGCGCAGGGAGCCGACGGTCACCGAGATGTGGGAGCGGGACTTCGCGTTCGCGCTCGACGTGCTGATCGCGGGCATCGAGGTGGTGCGCTCGCGCGCCTGACGGCACGGGTCCGGCACCACCACCGCCGCCTCTCACAGGCCGGGGTCCCGCGCCCCTACCCCCGCGGCAGCTCCTCCCCGCACCGCCTGGATGTCCAGCTCCACCCGCAGCGTCGTACCGATCGCGGAGATGCCCGCCCGCACCACCTGGTTGTAGTTCATGGCGAAGTCCTCGCGCCGCAGCTCGGCGGTGGCGCGGAACGCGGCCCGCGTGCCGCCCCACGGGTCGGCGCCGGTGCCCAGGTACGCCAGGTCGAGGTCGACGGGCCTGACCACGCCGTGCAGGGAGAGGTCGCCGCGCACGGTCCACCGGTCGGTCCCGGCGGGGACGAGGCCCGTGGAGCGGTAGGTGATCTCCGGGTACGTCTCCACGTCGAGGAAGTCCGGGGACTTCAGGTGCTTGTCCCGCAGGGCGTTCCCGGTGTCGATGGAGGCGGCGTCGATGACCGCGTCGACGCGGGACCGCGCCACGTCCTCGGCGATCTCCACCCGCCCGGAGAACTCGGTGAACCGCCCGCGCACGCTGGAGATCCCCAGGTGCTGGGCGACCGCGCCCACCGACGAGTGCACCGGGTCGACGGTCCACGGGCCGGGCGGCGGCAGTTCGGTGCCGCCCGCGCGGGCCAGCACCACGGTCTCGGCGTCGGCGCGGCCGCTGGCGGTGACCAGGGCGGTGGCCGCGGCGGGCGCGTAGCCGACGGCGGTCACGATGACGGTGTACGGCCCGGGGGCGAGCCCCGTCGCGTCCCGCACCACGCCCTCCGCGTCGGCGTCGGCGCGCAGCACCTGAGCGCCCGTCATGTCCGTGACGGTGACGACGGCGTGCGGCACCGCCCACCCGTCCCGCGTACGAATCCGCGCGCTGATCCCCATGGCTCCTCCTCGCGCCTGAACCGGCGCCGCTGCTCGCGGCCCCCTGCTGGCCGCGGTGATTGCTTGATCGATGGGTGCGCCGGGGCCACTGGCCCGCGAGCGGGGCTTGGGCCGCACCCGGCACCCGGCACCCCGCTCCCAGCGCCGACGAACCGCGCCCCGACAGCCAAGGGCCCGCCCCCGCCCGGGCGGCAGCCAACAGACCGCCTCCCACCTGGGCGGCAGCCCACGGCCCGCCCCCGCCTGGGCGGCGCATATGGGCCACCGGAAGGCGGCGACCGGCCGTCCCCTGCCGTAGTGTGTCGCCGCCGTTCCGGGGCCCGTCCCCGCCACGGGTCGCGTCCGCTCGACGCGCGGCCCGTGGCGGGGAGCCCGGTCACTCGCCCGGGTGGGCGAGTTCGATGTCGTGGCCGTCGACGCCGTCGCCGAGGACGGAGATCCCCGTGGCCACGGGCGGATAGCCGGTCGCGATGACCGTGTACTCGCCGCCGTCCAGGTCCGTGAAGGCGTACGCCCCGTCCGCGCCGGTCGTCGCCGTGGCCACGACGTTGCCCGCCGCGTCCACCAGCGTCACGCGCGCGTCGTTCAGCGGCGCGCCCCCGGCCCGTACGGTGCCGAGGACCCGCGCGCCGGGCCGCAGGTCGGCCTCGACCCGTGTGACGCCGGTGGCGGCCACCTCCACGGGCAGGGCCACCGGCCGGTGCCCGGCGGCGTTCACGGCCACGGTCACGGGCCCCGGCACGAGGTCGGTGAAGCCGAACGCGCCCTGCTCGTCGGAGGCCCCGCTGGCCAGCACGTCCCCGCGCACGTCGGTCACCACGACCACGGCGCCGGACACCGGCTGCTTGCCCTCGGCGGTGCGCACCAGGCCGCTGAGCCCGCTGGTGCCGCTGAGCAGCACGTCGTACGCGAGCGGCTCGGCACCGACGACGACGGTGGCGGCCTGCGGCTGGAACCCGTCGGCGGAGGCGATCAGGACGTACGAACCGGCGCCCGGGGCGTCCAGGGCGTACGCCCCGTCGCCGCCCGCGACCGCGCGGCCCAGCTGCCGCCCGCTGAGCGAGATCAGGGTGACGGCGGCGTGCGGCACGGGCGCGCTCTCGGCGCCCCGGACGAAGCCGCGTACGGGCACACCGCCCCCGGCGGCCGGAGCGCCCTCAGAAGCGGAAGCGGAAGCGACCACCTCGGCCCTCTCCTCCCCACGGGCGGCGACGGACGCGAGCACCGGCGCGTCCTCGACCGCGGCGGCCGCACCGGCGGCCCCGGAGGACACCGGGTCCGAAGCGGAGTCCGAAGCGGAGTCCGAGGCGGTGTCCGCGGCGGCCTGAGCCATGGCCCCCGCCGTCCGCAGCGGCACCTCCTTGATGAACAGCGTGATCAGGAAGGCCACGAACGCGATCGGCGCGGCGATCAGGAAGACATCGGCGATGCCGTGCCCGTACGCGCTCTCCATCACGGTCCGGAACGGCTCGGGCAGCTTGTCCAGATCCGGGATGCCGCCGCCCGCGGTGCCGCCGTGCCCGAACGCGGCGCCCTTGGGCCCGAGGTCGGCGATGCCGTCCTTGACGTAGTCGGTGATCCGCGTGGACATCACCGCGCCCAGCGCGGACACGCCCATCGCACCGCCCAGCGACCGGAAGAAGGTCACCACGGAGCTGGCGGCGCCGATGTCCTGCGGATCCACCTGGTTCTGCGTGCAGAGCACCAGGTTCTGCATCATCATGCCGATGCCGAGCCCCATCAGGGCCATGTAGACGGCGATGTGCCAGTACGGGGTGTCGTACCGCATGGTGCCGAGGAGTCCGAGGCCCGCGGTCAGCAGCACGCCGCCGCTGACCAGCCAGGCCTTCCACTTGCCGGTCTTGGTGATCAACTGCCCCGAGACGGTGGACGAGACGAACAGGCCACCGATCATCGGGATGGTCAGGACACCGGACATGGTCGGCGACTCACCGCGCGCCAGCTGGAAGTACTGGCTGAAGAACACCGTGCCCGCGAACATCGCGACGCCCACGAACAGCGAGGCCGCCGAGGCGAGCGTGATCGTCCGGTTCCGGAACAGCCGCAGCGGAATGATCGGCTCACTCGCGCGCGACTCCACGAGCAGGAAGAGCAGTCCGAGCACGACCGCGCCACCGACCATGGTGTACGTCTGCCAGGACAGCCACTCGTACTTCTTGCCGGAGCCGCTGCCCGCGAAGGTGATCCAGATCAGCAGCAGCGAGACGGCGGCGGTGATCAGCAGGGCACCGGCCCAGTCGACCTTCACGTCCCGCTTCACGACGGGCAGGCGCAGCGTCTTCTGGAGCACGATGAGCGCGATGACCGCGAAGGGCACGCCGACGTAGAAGCACCAGCGCCAGCCGAGCCAGGAGGTGTCGGTGATGACGCCGCCGAGCAGCGGGCCGCCGACGGTGGCGACGGCGAAGGTGGCGCCCAGGTAGCCGGAGTAACGCCCGCGCTCACGCGGGGAGATCATCGCCGCCATGACGATCTGGGCGAGCGCGGAGAGACCGCCGACGCCGATGCCCTGCACCACGCGGCAGGCGATCAGCATGCCCGCGTTCTGCGAGAGCCCGGCGACGACCGACCCCAGCACATAGATGACGAGGGCTATCTGGACGAGCGCCTTCTTGCTGAAGAGGTCGGACAGCTTGCCCCACAGGGGGGTGCTGGCCGTCATCGACAGCAGCGCGGCGGTCACGACCCAGGTGTACGCGGACTGTCCGCCGCCGAGGTCGCCGATGATCTCGGGCAGGGCGTTGGAGACGATCGTCGACGACAGGATCGCGACGAACATGCCGAGCAGCAGGCCGGAGAGGGCCTCCATGATCTGCCGGTGCGTCATGGGGCCACCGCTGTCGTGCTGGGCTCCGTGCCTGGCATGGCTGCCCCGCACACCGGACGGTGTGGATGTTGCCATGGGTTTCCTTTTCTTACGGTGTTACGCGGGTGTACGGGTGGTGGGTGCCGCGGGCCGCGGGGCGGCCGTCGCCCGGCAGTCGCCGAAGCTGTCGCGGAGCCGGGCCATGAGCGTGATCAGCTGCCCGACCTCGGCGTCGGACCAGTCGCTCATCCGCTCGGCGAGCAGCCGCGTGGTGGCGTCGGAGAGGACCTCGATCTGCCGCTCACCGGCGGGCGTCAGGCGCAGGATGCGCGAGCGCCGGTCGGCGGGGTCGGGGGACCGCTCGATCCAGCCCCGGTCCGCGACGTGGGCCACGTGCCGACTGGTCACCGACATGTCGACGGCGAGCAGCTCGGCGAGCCTGCTCATACGCATCTCGCCGTACCGGCCGAGCAGCGTGAGCACCGCCGCGGAGCCCGCGGGGCAGTCGTGCGGCAGGCTGCGCGCGAGCCCGCGCTTGACGGCGCCGATGGCGCTGAGCTGACGGGCCAGCTCCTCGTACTGACGCTGTGCGGCCACGGCACCTCACTTTCGTTGCTTAGGGCAACGATAAAAGCGGTTGGTTGCCACAGGCAAACGAAATTGGGCGCGGCCGCCTAAAACTCCGGCAAAGCCCTTGTCCTGGCTCCTTAAAGCCCCCGGTCAGAGGGGGGTTGGGCCGAGCGCCGGGCATTCGCTAGGGTCCTGCTCCATGGCACACAACCCCCATGCCCCGCAGGGTCCCGAGGGCCAGCACGACCCCGCAGGCTCCACGCAGATGTTCCGCGCGTTCGTCGATGACGCCCCGCAGGGCCGGGCCCGCCAGCAGGCGGCGCCCGCGGGCCCGCGCGTGGGTGTGATCCTCGGCGTGGTCGCGGCGGTCGTGATCGTCGCGGCGGTGGCCTGGCTGGCCCTGAAGTAAGGCCCTCTTCCGGACGCGGAACCTGACGTAAGGCCGACTTCCGGACACGGAACCGGCCAAGTCCTCGTGGCGGTGCCCCAGTCCACCCGGGCGGGGGCGCCGCCACCGTTCCGCACTCCGCCCGCCGGAACTCCGCGGCGCCTTCCGCGGCCCGCCCCGGAAAAGACCGCGGGCGGCGCATCCCCGCACGAGGGGAAGGCCGCCGACGATCACTGGCTGACTGGCCGCCTGGCTCACCGGCCGACAGACCGGCTGACGGGCTCAGTCCGCGATGAGCCCCTCCCGGAGCTGCGCGAGCGTCCGGGTGAGCAGCCGCGACACGTGCATCTGCGAGATCCCGACCTCCTCGCCGATCTGCGACTGCGTCATATTGGCGAAGAACCGGAGCATGATGATCCGCCGCTCCCGGGGCGGCAGCTTCGCGAGCAGCGGCTTCAGCGACTCGCGGTACTCCACGCCCTCCAGGGCGGAGTCCTCGTACCCCAGCCGGTCCGCGAGCGATCCCTCGCCGCCGTCGTCCTCGGGGGCGGGGGAGTCCAGCGAGGACGCCGTGTACGCGTTCCCCACGGCGAGGCCGTCGACCACGTCCTCCTCGGAGACCCCGAGGACGGCCGCCAGCTCCGGCACCGTCGGCGACCGGTCGAGCCGCTGCGCCAGGTCGTCGCTCGCCTTGGTGAGCGCGAGGCGCAGCTCCTGGAGCCGCCGGGGCACTCGCACCGACCAACTGGTGTCCCGGAAGAACCGCTTGATCTCCCCGACGACGGTCGGCATGGCGAACGTCGGGAACTCCACGCCGCGTTCGCAGTCGAACCGGTCGATCGCCTTGATCAGTCCGATGGTTCCGACCTGGACGATGTCCTCCATCGGCTCGTTGCGGCTGCGGAAGCGCGCCGCGGCGTACCGCACGAGCGGGAGGTTCAGCTCGATCAGCGTGTCTCTGACGTACACGCGCTCGGGGCTGTCCTGGTCGAGCGCGGCGAGCCGCAGGAAGAGGGAGCGGGACAGGGTGCGGGTGTCGATGGCGTCCGGGGCCGCGGGCGCGGCCTCGGCGGCGTGCAGCGCGTCGGGCGCGGTCTCGCCCTCGCTGTCGTCGAGCGTGAGCGTGAGCACCTTCGAGCTGCCCTGGTCTGCGGACATGCCACCCCCTTGAGGTCGCGGACGGTCGCGGCTGCCGCTCCCGTCGAGGAACGCAGCCTCCACCTGAATACCGGAGGCGGAGCTGCGGCAAACGCGGTTCCAGCAGAATGTCACATGTCGGCAACACGCTGTAGTGACTTGTCGACAAGTGAGGGTGACGTACACGCAGGAAGGAAGGGGTCTCGGGCACTACCTGCCACGCTTCCGTCGGTAACGGCCGGAAGGCGGTTTCGCTCGATACGGTTACGCGTCGATCCGGCTTGCGGATAGCCCTCGCAGGGGGGCGCCCCAGACCCGCCCCTTCTCCGAAACCATGGGGCTGCCGCCCCTGGCACCCCCGTCCATCGGCCTTCGGCCTCGTCCTCAAACGCCGGACGGGCTGGATGGTGCCGGTCGCGGCAGACTTGTAGCCGTCTGCGGCGCACCCCGCGAGGGCTACGCCTCGACGCGGTTGGCGGAGCGGAGGCGGGCGAAGCTGCGGGCGAGCAGGCGGGAGACATGCATCTGGGAGACGCCCAGCTCCGCGCTGATCTGGGACTGCGTCAAGTTGCTGTAGTACCGCAGGAGAAGGATCCGCTGCTCCCGCTCGGGCAGCTGCACCAGCAGGTGCCGTACGAGGTCGCGGTGCTCGACGCCGTCGAGGGCGGGGTCCTCGTACCCGAGCCGGTCGAGGAGCCCCGGCAGCCCGTCGCCCTCCTGCGCGGCCTCCAGGGAGGTCGCGTGGTAGGAGCGCCCGGCCTCGATGCAGGCGAGCACCTCCTCCTCGGTGATCCGCAGCCGCTCGGCGATCTCGGCGGTGGTGGGGGAGCGCCCGAAGGACGTGGTGAGGTCCTCGGTGGCGCCGGTGACCTGCACCCACAGCTCGTGCAGCCGCCGCGGCACGTGCACGGTGCGCACGTTGTCGCGGAAGTACCGCTTGATCTCGCCGACGACGGTCGGCATGGCGAAGGTGGGGAACTGCACGCCCCGGTCGGGGTCGAAGCGGTCGATCGCGTTGATGAGCCCGATCGTGCCGACCTGGACGACGTCCTCCATCGGCTCGCTGCGGCCGCGGAAGCGCGCGGCCGCGTACCGCACGAGCGGCAGGTTGGCCTCGATGAGCGCGCCGCGCACCCTGCCGTGTTCCGGCGTCCCCGGCTCCAGCTTCTTGAGCTGGGCGAACAGGACCTGGGTGAGGGCCCGCGTGTCGGCGCCCCGGGTGCTTCCGTTCGCCTTCGCGGGCGGCGCTTCAGGCGCAGAACTGGCCGGCACGGTCAACGCCACCCCTAGTTCGACTCGGTCAACTCATCCGTCAAAAGCGGTCATAGCATCACAAGACATGTGCACTGTGTGCAAGCACCCCATAACTCCGTGTTGAGGGACAAGTTGGGAAAAACGGCATGGAAAAGCCCCGCACCAGCGGGGTGCGGGGCTGTGGGGGCCGGGCTCGGCTCAGAACTCGTAGTCGGCGATCACCCACGTGGCGAACTCGCGCCACAGCGCGACGCCCGCCTGGTGCGCCGGGTGTTCCAGGTAGCGCTTGAGCGCGTCGGCGTCGGCGACGGCGGAGTTGATGGCGTAGTCGTACGCGATGGGGCGGTCGGAGATGTTCCAGGCGCACTCCCAGGACTCCAGGTCCGGGATGAGGGTGCCCAGCTCCGCGAAGGCCCTGACGCCCGCGACGACGCGCGGATCGTCCCGCTCGACGCCCTCGTTCAGCTTGAAGAGGACCAGATGGCGGATCACAGGCGCTCCCAGTCGTCCCTAGTGGTCGGGTCGGCACTCGTTCGTGCGCGCCGACGGCCGTCAGGCGGCCGTGGGTCGTCCTCGGCCGTCAGTCGTCCTTGCCGCCGTTGGCGACCCAGGTCATGAAGTCGCCGATGGCCTTGGCGCCGTTCGAGATTCCCTCGAACCCTACCTGGACGTAGTCGGCGGCCTTGGCGGGGTCGGTGATGATCACGTAGAGGACGAACACCACGACGACGAAGAGCACGATCTTCTTCGGGTCCTTCATGCTGTGGCCTCCCCGTGCCCGCCCGTCCCCTGCCCGCGCATCCCCGTACCCCGTGGTTCGCCGAGTCGCCTGTGCCGGGCGAGTCTAACGTGGCGCGAACTCACCTGGTTTTTAAGGACCAACGACCCATGCTCGCAGGCCCTTGGACTGGCTGTACGGGCTTTGCGGAGGAGCAGGATGGGGGTGAGCCCGCGAGGATCTGGCAGGAGTCCGCGGGCCCGGGACTGGACCCCACTGCGGGGTCGGCGCCGTCAGCTTCCCCCTGACGGCGGCGCCGACTTGGGGGTTCCGGTCCTCATCGGGGGAGGCGGCTTGTCCCCCGTTTGCCGCCTCCTCCGGCCCATCGGGAGAGGCCCCGGCGCTGTGGCGGCGCCGGGGCCTTCTTGTGCCGCCGTACGCCGCTGGCCTCGTCGTACGGCGGCGGGGTCGTACGGCGGCGGGGAGCCCCGGCACGCGCGAAGGGTCCCGTCCTGGTGGACGGGACCCTTCGTATCGAGAGCGGTAGCGGAGGGATTTGAACCCTCGGTGACTTGCGCCACACTCGCTTTCGAGGCGAGCTCCTTCGGCCGCTCGGACACGCTACCGAGAGAGATCCTAGCCCAAGGTGGGCCGTGCTCTGAAATCCGTTCCGGGCGGGACCCCTACCGGTCCCGGAAGAAGTCCGTGAGGAGTCGCGCGCAGTCGTCGGCGAGGACGCCCTCGATCACCTCGGGCCGGTGGTTGAGCCTCCGGTCGCGGACGAGGTCCCACAGGGAGCCCGCGGCGCCCGCCTTCTCGTCGCGGGCGCCGTAGACGACCCGGTCGACCCGGGACTGCACGAGCGCGCCCGCGCACATCACGCACGGTTCGAGCGTGACGACGAGGGTGCATCCGGGCAGCCGCCACGAGCCGAGCCGCTCGGCGGCCCGGCGCAGGGCGAGGACCTCGGCGTGCGCGGTGGGGTCGCCGACCGCCTCGCGCTCGTTGTGCGCGGTGGCGAGTACCGTCTCGCCGTCCGCGGACAGCACGACGGCGCCGACGGGCACGTCACCGCCCCGGACGGCCTGTTCGGCCGCGTCCAGGGCGAGTCGCATCGGCGCCCGCCAGCGGTCCCGTACCGGATCTGGGAGATGTGTCACTCGCGTCACGCGGCGAACCTAGCGGACCGCTTCGAGGACCTCCGCGGCGCCGAGGACGTCGGCGATCTCGTTGAGGGCGTCGCCGCTCTCCAGGGCAAGCAGCTCCTTCTCCGAGACTCCGAGGTCGCTGAGGAGCTGCCGGTCCCCCAGCGGTCCCGCGGGCACGGCGTCGCCGCTGTCCGCCTCGTCGTCGCCGGACTCGTCCTCGCCGTCCTCCGTTCCGTCGAGGTCGAGCGCGTCCAGGTCGTCCGCGCCGTCGTCCGGGTCGCGGCCCAGCATCTCGTCGGTGAGCAGGATCTCGCCGTAGGCGCTGCGCGCGGCGGCGGCCGCGTCCGAGACGTAGATGCGCGGGTCGTCCTCGCCGTCCACGCGGACGACACCGAACCACGCGTCTTCCTGCTCGATGAAGACGAGCACCGTCTCGTCCTCGGAACCGCTCGCCTCGGCGGCGGCCTCACGGGCCAGGTCGGTCAGATCCGACAGGGTCTCCACATCGTCGAGCTCCGTGTCGCTCGCTTCCCACCCGTCTTCGGTGCGCGCGAGCAGTGCGGCGAAGTACACCGTGACTCTCCCACTGTTCATAGGCGCCGGTTGGGGATCCCCCCGGCGGACGTCGGGGGCGGGAGTGCCGTGCCTAGCCCCGCCCACTCGGAATCGTGGCAGAAACAACGGCTTCAGGAGAGGTCTTCCGGCCGCTGTGTCCGCGTCGCGTTGCGAATCACATGCCGCGCCGGTGTCCCGGCCCCCTTCGCGGCTCACCAGCGGAACGTACGCATACGCATCGCCTGTCGCATTCTTGCCGCCCGTGCACGGCGTGGTGTCACCCGGGCCCGCAGTTCACGGGCCTCGGCCAGCTCGTGCAGGAACTGGGCGCGGCGCCGTCGGCGCTCGGCGTCCGTCTCGCGCTCTTCCCTCTCCGGCATAGGCAACACCACCCCGGTCCGTCCCTCCACCTTCCCTCGTGGGAAGGCTTTGATGCCACCGGAGGCGCGGGCGCACGCCTGGCGCGGGCACGCGGGGGCGCGGCGCGGGTGCCCCGTGGTGCCCGGGCGGGGACGAGGGGGCGAAGGGGGTGCTTCGCCCGGTTACTGTTGAACAATGCGGATCCATGTCGTCGACCACCCGCTGGTGGCGCACAAACTCACCACGCTGCGCGACAAGCGCACCGACTCCCCGACCTTCCGGCGCCTGGCCGACGAGCTGGTCACCCTGCTCGCGTACGAGGCCACCCGGGACGTGCGCACCGAGCAGATCGACATCGACACCCCGGTCACCCGGACGACCGGCGTGAAGCTGTCCCGGCCGCGGCCCCTGGTGGTGCCGATCCTGCGGGCCGGGCTCGGCATGCTCGACGGCATGGTGCGGCTGCTGCCCACCGCCGAGGTCGGCTTCCTCGGCATGATCCGCAACGAGGAGACGCTCCAGGCGTCCACGTACGCGACCCGCATGCCGGAGGACCTCTCCGGGCGGCAGGTGTACGTGCTCGACCCGATGCTGGCCACGGGCGGCACACTGGTCGCCGCCATCCAGGAACTCATCAAGCGCGGCGCGGACGACGTGACCGCCGTGGTGCTGCTCGCCGCGCCGGAGGGCGTGGAGGTCATGGAGCGGGAGCTGGCGGGGACGCCGGTGACCGTGGTGACCGCCGCGGTGGACGAGCGGCTGAACGAGAACGGGTACATCGTGCCGGGGCTCGGCGACGCGGGCGACCGGATGTACGGCGCGGCGGAGTAGGCGGCGGCGCGGGGGAGTGGCGGCGGCGCTTAAGCGGTTCCTCGCCCACCCGCCCGCCCGTTACCGCCCTCGCAGGACGTGACCGCCCCTTGCGGGGGTTGTTCGCCGTCGGCGGCTGCCGGTGGGTGGGGGGCTCGCCCACCCGCCCGCCCGTTGCTGCCCAGTCGCAGGTGAGCGCCCCCTGTGGGGGGCCTTCGCCGTCGGCGGCTGCCAGGAGGTGGTGTCCCCCTCGCTCAGCAGGAGTGTGCCGTGGTCGAAGGCCGGGGCTTCGGCTGGGTGAGGGCCGTCAGGGCTCGCGCGGCGTCCCGTTTCGGCGCCAGTTTCCGGAAGCGGTCGCCGATGATGAGGTCGACCTCGGCGCCCCGGCGCCCGTCGGTGCGCAGCTGGGCCCCCGCGACCTGCGTGCGCAGCACCGGCAGCGCGGTGTCCAGGGCCTTCTTGGGGCCGAGCAGTATGCCGGTGCCCTTGACCTTCTTGTCGTACGCCTTCGTCGCGTTGTCGACGTCGCCGATGGCGAAGCCCCGCTTCTTCAGCTCGTCGGCGGTCTCCTGGGCGAGGCCGCCGCGGGGCGTGGCGTTGTAGACGTTCACGGTGATCTGCCGGGGCTCGGGCAGCGGCTTCGGCTTCGGCTCGGCCGCGGCCCGAGCCGGGGGCGTCGTCGCGCATCCGCGGCCGCCGGTTCCGGACGCCGCCGAGGCCTCGTCGCCAGTGAACACGTCGTAGAGCTGGACGCCGCCCCAGCCGAGCAGCCCCACCGCGGCGAGGCCCGCGGCGCTCACGAGCACGATCCTGCGGCGGCCGCTCGGGCGGCGCATGCGGGGGTACTTGTCCCCCGTGATGCGGTACTTGCCGCCCATGCCGGGGGGAGTGAGCATGCTCATGGGCGCAGCGTAGTGCGGCCCGGGCGCAATGCCTACTAGATGATCATCATCGGCCGCGCAGTCCAACCCGAAAGGGCCAACGCGGGTCCCGCCCCGTTCGGGCGTCGCGGGCGTCGCGGGCGTCAGCCCAGTTCGAGCACCCGGGCGTGCAGCACCTGGCGCTGCTGGAGCGCGGCGCGGACCGCGCGGTGCAGGCCGTCCTCCAGGTACAGGTCGCCCTGCCACTTCACGACGTGCGCGAAGAGGTCGCCGTAGAACGTCGAGTCCTCGGCGAGCAGCGTCTCCAGGTCGAGCTGGCCCTTGGTCGTCACGAGCTGATCGAGGCGGACCGGGCGCGGCGCGACGTCCGCCCACTGCCGGGTGCTTTCCCGGCCGTGGTCGGGGTACGGCCGGCCGTTTCCGATGCGCTTGAAGATCACACGGAAAGCCTACCGGTCAAGGCTCTCCGGGCGCAGCCATGGAGACGCAGTGCGACCCTGGGAAATGCCGCAAGAAATCGGGGCAAACCCGGAAGTGTCCAGTCGGGAGCAGGGGCCGAAGTGAGCGACAGCCAGGGGACGCCGTCCACACCCGACGGCACAAACCGCCCGAACGAGTCCGACGCGCCCGACGCGTTGCCGCCGCGGGCCGAGGAGACCGCCGCCGCGCTGCCGCCGCAGGCCGCGGAGATCGCCGCCGGGTACGCCTTCGAGGGCCCCGCGCTCGACCTGGGCGCGCTGCTGTGGGACGGCCGCTGCCACGCGGACGCGCCGGTGCGCATCCCGCTGGCCATGCTCAACCGGCACGGCCTGGTCGCGGGCGCCACCGGCACCGGCAAGACCAAGACGCTCCAGCTCATCGCCGAGCAGCTGGCCGCGCAGGGCGTGCCCGTCTTCCTCGCCGACATCAAGGGCGACGTGTCCGGCATCTCCGCGCCCGGCCAGGGCGGCGACAAGGTGACCGGGCGGGCCCGGGACGTCGGTCAGGAGTGGGCGCCGCGCGGCTTCCCCTGCGCGTTCTACGCGCTCGGCGGCATCGGCACCGGCGTACCCGTGCGCGCCACGGTGACCAGCTTCGGGCCCGTGCTGCTCGCGAAGGTCCTCGGCCTGAACCAGACCCAGGAGCAGTCGCTCGGCCTGATCTTCCACTACGCCGACCAGAAGGGCCTGGAACTCGTCGACCTGAAGGACCTGCGGGCCGTGGTCACCTTCCTCACCTCCGACGAGGGCAAGGCGGAGCTGAAGACCGTCGGCGGCCTGTCCACCGCCACCGCCGGGGTGATCCTGCGTACGCTCACCGCCTTCGAGGCGCAGGGCATGAGCCCCTTCTTCGGAGAGCCGGAGTTCGACACGAGCGAACTGCTGCGGCAGGCGGACGACGGGCAGGGCCTGGTCTCCGTACTGGAGCTGCCCCGGGTCCAGGACAAGCCCGCGCTGTTCTCCACGTTCCTGATGTGGCTGCTCGCGGACCTCTACCACGACCTCCCGGAGGTCGGTGACCTCGACAAGCCGAAGCTGGTCTTCTTCTTCGACGAGGCGCACCTGTTGTTCAGCGGGGCCTCGAAGGCGTTCCTGGAGTCGATCACCCAGACCGTGCGGCTGATCCGCTCCAAGGGCGTCGGCGTCTTCTTCGTCACCCAGACCCCGAAGGACGTGCCCGCCGACGTCCTCGCCCAACTCGGCAACCGCGTCCAGCACGCGTTGCGCGCCTTCACCCCCGAGGACCAGAAGGCCCTGAAGGCGACCGTGCGGACCTTCCCCGACTCCGCGTACGACCTGGAGGAGACCCTCACCTCCCTCGGCACCGGCGAGGCCGTGGTGACCGTGCTCAGCGAACACGGCGCGCCCACCCCGGTCGCGGTGACGCGGCTGCGGGCGCCGCAGTCCCTGATGGGGCCCGTCGAGGCGGCGGAGCTGGAGCGGGCGGTGCGGGCCTCGCCGCTGTACGGGCGCTACGGAGAGGCGGTGGACCGCGAGTCGGCGTACGAGCGGCTGGCCGCCGCCCCGCAGCGGGAGACGGCGGCGCCCCCGCCGCCCGCGCGGGGGAAGGCGAAGGAGCAGCCCGACTCCGTGGTGGGCCAGGTCATGGGCAGCGGCATGGTGAAGTCCCTGCTGCGGTCGGTGGGCACGCAGCTGGGGCGGGAGATCTCCCGCTCCCTCTTCGGGACGGCGAGACGGCGGCGGTGATCAACCCCCGCAGGGGGCGCCCGCCTGGTCGCTAGGCAGTGACGGGTGGGCGGGTGGGAGAGGGACCGCTCAAGGCCGAGCGGCCCGCTTCTGCTCCTGCTTGTACGCCCGCACCCGCCGCAGCGACTCCGGTCCCGTGATGTCCGCGACCGAGCGGTACGTCTTGGGTTCGCCGTACGCGCCCGCGGCCTCGCGCCAGCCGGTGGGGCGCACGCCCAGCTGCTTGCCGAGGAGGGCGAGGAAGATCTGCGCCTTCTGCTTGCCGAAGCCGGGCAGGTCGGTGAGCCGGGCCAGGAGTTCCTTGCCGCTGGCGGCGCCCCGCCAGACCCCGGCCGCGTCGCCGTCGTAGTGCTCCACGAGGTACTGGCACAGCTTCTGCACCCGCCCCGCCATGGACCCCGGATAGCGGTGCACGGCGGGCTTCGCGGACAGCAGCGCGGCGAACGCCTCGGGGTCGTACGCGGCGATGTCGTGCGCGTCCAGGTCGTCGGCGCCCATGCGCCGGGCGATGGTGTACGGGCCCGAGAACGCCCACTCCATGGGCACCTGCTGGTCGAGGAGCATCCCGACGAGCGCGGCCAGCGGGCTGCGGCTGAGGAGCGCGTCGGCCTCCTCCTGCTGCGCGAGACGCAGGGTGACGTCCTTGTCCATGGGGTGATCATCCCCCGGCCCGGCGCGCGGCGCAGGCCGTGACCCGCCCGCCGGGGAAAACCGGGTGCGCCGCGGCCGCCCCTCCCCTTACGCTCGGCCCCATGTCGACGCCCCGCATTTCCTAGCAAGGACACACGCCTCCACGTCACCCGTGTGTCCTTTTCGCTTCGCGGAGCGTATTCCCTTGATCTCTGTACGTGACCTCGATCTGCGCGTCGGCGCCCGGACCCTGCTGTCCGGAGCCTCCTTCCACGTCGGCCCCGGCGACCGCGTCGGGCTCGTCGGGCGCAACGGCGCCGGAAAGTCCACCCTCCTGAAGGCCCTCGCCGGGCAGACTCCGTACGCGGCGGGCAGCGTCACGCTGACCGGCTCGCTCGGCCACCTCGCCCAGGACCCGGCCGCCGCCGACCCGGCGGCCACCGTCAGCGACCGCATCCTGTCCGCCCGCGGCCTCGACGAGGCGGTGCGCGCGCTGCGGGCCGCCGAGGCCGCGCTGGCCGCGGCGGACGGCCCCCGGCGCCAGCGGGCGGCGATGGCCGCGTACGCGCGCGCCGACGACGCCTTCCAGGCCCGCGGCGGCTACGCGGCCGAGGCGGAGGCCGCCCGCGTCGCCGCCGGTCTCGGCCTGCCCGACCGGGTGCTCGCGCGGCCCGTGGGCGAGCTGTCCGGCGGCCAGCGGCGCCGCGTCGAGCTGGCCCGCATCCTCTTCTCCCGCCACGACGTACTGCTGCTCGACGAGCCGACCAACCACCTCGACCGGGACTCGGTGGCCTGGCTGCGCGACCACCTGAGCGGCCACCCCGGCGGCTCCGTGCTCATCAGCCACGACACCGGGCTGCTCGGCGACGTCGTCAACCGCGTCTTCCACCTCGACCCGGCGCGCGCCGCCCTCGACGTACACAACACCACCTGGAGCGCCTACCTCGCGCAGCGCGCCGCCGACGAGCGCCGCCGCGCCCGCGAGCGCGCCAACGCCGAGCGGAAGGCCGCCGCGCTGCGCACCCAGGCCGACCGGATGCGCGCCAACGTCGCCACCGCCACCGCCGCGAAGAACATGGCCCGGCGCGCCGAGCGGCTGCTCACCGCCACCGAGCCGGTGCGGCGCGGCGAGAAGGTCGCCCGGATCCGCCTGCCCGAGCCCGCCCCGTGCGGCCGGACACCGCTCGGCGCGATCAGCCTGGAGAAGGCGTACGGGGACCTGCGGGTGCTCAGCGGCGTCGACCTGGCCGTCGACCGCGGCAGCAGGCTGGTCGTCCTCGGGTCCAACGGCGCCGGGAAGACCACCCTCCTGAAGCTGCTCGCCGGGCGCGAGCGGCCCGACGGCGGCCGGGTGGTGCGCGGGCACGGCCTGCGGCTCGGCTACTTCGCGCAGGAGCACGACACCCTGGACGGCGCGGTGAGCGTCCGCGCCCAGCTCGCCGCCGCCGCGCCCCGGCTGACGGACGGCGAGGTGCGGCAGGTGCTCGGGGCGTTCCTGTTCACCGGGGACGACGCGGACAAGCCGGTGCGGGTGCTGTCCGGCGGCGAGAAGACCCGGCTGGCGCTCGCCGGACTCGTCCACTCCGGCGCGAACGTGCTGCTGCTCGACGAGCCGACCAACAACCTCGACCCGGCGTCCCGGGACGAGGTCCTCGCGGCCGTCGGCACCTACCCCGGCGCGATCGTCATGGTCACCCACGACGAGGGCGCGCTCGACGCGCTGCGGCCCGACCGGGTGCTGCTGCTGCCGGACGGGACGGAGGACCTGTGGAGCGCGGAGTACCGGGAGCTGGTGGCGCTGGCCTGAGCGGGCGGGCCCGCGGGACGGGCCGGGCATGGGTGAACCCGGGCAGCCGCGGGGGAAGTCGGCTGCCCGGGTGGTCCCGTACCGCCCGTGCCAGGGCTACCGGCCGAGCAGCGAGCGCACCGCCGCCCGGTCCACCCGGTTCAGCGCCCGGATCACCAGCGGCGTGAGGAGGACGAACAGGACGCCGACCGCGCTGACACCGGCGACCTGCCACGGCGACTCGATGTAGTACGCGTGGTGCTCGCCGCCGGAGGTGTAGTCGTAGAGGCGGTAGCCCGGCCAGTCCGTGTAGCGGGCGAAGACCCAGGAGTACGCGGGGAACAGCGCGACGGCCCAGCTCGTCACCCACAGCGCCACCGCCAGCGCGAAGCTCACCACGCGCCACGGGAACATCACGACCTGGAACACCAGGGCCCGCCAGCCCGCCCCGTCCCCGAGCCGCGCCCACATCCGCGCGAAGGCGCCGCCCGCCTCCGGGATCCGCGCGGCCTCCGGTTCCGCCACGGCCAGACCGAGCCGGTCCCGCGCCCGGCGGCGCTCCACCGCCCCGAGGCCGCGCGCCCCGGCCAGCATCGCCGCGTACACGGGAACGCCGAGCAGTGTCACCGCCAGGCCCGCGCCCAGCGCCAGCAGCGTCACGCCGAAGACGAAACCGGCGATCGCGACCGGCAGGTTGGTGAGCGTGTAGCCGAACTCCCGGAAGGTGGCGGGGAGAGGGGCGCCCGCCAGAAGCCGGGCCGCGCGCCGGGCGTTCCGGCGGCGCGCTCGGCGCGCTCGGCGGGCCGGACGGCGTAGGGGAGCGTCGTGGTCATGGCGGGCCTCGCGTTCGTCTGCTGCGTGGTGGGGACGTGTGCCGTGCTGACGACCTCAACTCTGCTGCGTGCGCGGGCCGGACGGCATGGGGCGAGGTGGCGTCCTGGGGGTGTACCTAGGCCCCCTGCCGCCCGCCGAGGGTGGTGGTGCCACACCCAGGTTCACCTGACACTGCCACGCGCCGGGAGCCCGGCGGACGATCTCCCCATGACGAACACGAACACGGCTGTGGGCACGGGTACGGGGCGGCGCTTCACGGACAGGACGGTGCTCATCACGGGCGGTACGAGCGGGATGGGGTACGCGGCGGCGCGGCGGTTCCTCGACGAGGGGGCGTACGTGGTGATCACGGGCCGGAGCCAGGAGCGCCTGGACGCGGCCGCGGCGTCCCTCGGGGACCCGGCCGGGCGCGTCCTCGCGGTCCGCGCGGACGCGGGCTCCCTGGCGGACCTGGACGAGCTGATGCGGCGCGTGGAGGAGTGGCGGGGCGGCCTCGACGTGGTCTTCGCCAACGCGGGTGTCGGCGTCTTCAAACCGGCCGCCGAGTTCACCGAGGCGGACTTCGACCACGTCGTCGACGTCAACTTCAAGGGCGTCTTCTTCACCGTCCACAAGGCGCTGCCGCTGCTCGGGGAGGGCGCGGCCGTGGTGCTCAACGCCTCCTGGACGCTGCACCGGGGCCTGTCCGTCGCGTCGGTGTACTCCGCGACGAAGGCCGCCGTGCACAACCTGGCCCGCACCCTCGGCGCCGACCTCGCCCCGCGCGGCATCCGCGTCAACTCCGTCAGCCCCGGCTACATCGACACCGAGATGTACCGCGACGCCAACCCGGACCCCGGGGCCGAGGCCGCCAACGCCGCGGACGTCCCCCTCGGCACGGTCGGCCGCGCCGAGGAGGTGGCGGCGGCGGTGGCCTTCCTGGCGTCGCCCGACGCGTCGTACGTCACCGGGCAGGACTTGGTGGTGGACGGGGGCCTGGTGGGCTCGGTACCGGCGGCCTGAAGGGCGGGCGGGGTCCTAGTGCTTTATGCCCAGCGGAAAAGCGCCCCTGGACCGATCCGCCGACCGGGCCCGGCCACTACCGTGGCGCGCGGAGCGCCGACGCACAGCCGTCCCTCCCCATGCCTCCCGACATGCCTCCCGACGTACATCCTCACGTGCCGCACTCGCAGGAGGAGCACCCCATGCCCACCAGGACCGTCGCCATCCCCACTCCCGACGGCACGGCGGACGCGATCGTGGCCGCCCCGGAGGGCGGCGGCGGTCACCCGGCCGTCCTGCTCTACATGGACGCCTTCGGGCTGCGCCCGGTGATCGAGGAGATGGCCGAGCGCCTCGCCGCGCACGGCTACTGCGTCCTCGCGCCCAACGTCTTCTACCGCACCGGCCCGGCGCCCGTGCTCGACCTGCCGGACCTGGAGGTGCCGGAGGAACGGGCGGCGTTCATCTCCCGGGTGATGCCGCTCATCGAGGCGCACACGCCGGAGCGCGCGGCGCGCGACGCCGAGGCGTACCTGGAGTATCTCGCCGCGCGTCCGGAGGTGCGCTCGGGCCCGGTCGGGGTCACCGGCTACTGCATGGGCGCGGTGCTCGCGGTGCGGACGGCGGCGGCGTTCCCGGAGCGGGTGGCGGCGGTCGGGGCCTTCCACCCGGGGCCGCTGGTCACCGACGCGGCGGACAGCCCGCACCGCCTCGCGGGCGCGCTCGCCGCCGAACTCCACGTCGGCCTGGCGGCGCGGGACGACGGGATGCCGCCGGAGGCGATCGAGGAGTGGACGAAGGCGCTGGACGCGGCGGGCGTGCGCCACGAGACCGAGGTGTACCCCGACACGGTGCACGGCTTCACGATGTCCGACACGGCGGCCTACAGCCCCGCCGGGCGCGACCGCCACTGGGACCGGCTGCTGTCCCTGTTCGCCCGCACCCTGAGCGCCAGTTGAGCGCGGCAGGGCAGGTGTGGCCGGACAGCGCGCTCGCGCTGGTGCGGGCGTACGCCACGGGGGACGCGGGGGCGGTGAGCCGGGCCGTCGCGCCCCTGGACGAGACGGCGCGCGCGGACACGCACGCGGCGCTCGGCGTGCTGCTGCGCTCCACGCTGAGCGTCGCGGAGGTGGCGGCCCGCGAGATCCACGCCGACGAGGTGGTGCGCCGCGCCGACGCCCTCGCCCCGGCGGCGCCCCCGCACTACGAGTTCGCCATCACCGAGGCGGTGCGCGCCTGGGCCGCCCTGGACCCCGCCCGCGCCCCCGAAGCGGCCGCCCAGGACCCCCTGGCCACCCTCCACGTGGCGGCCGTCTTCCTCACCGCCCTGGGCCAGTCCCTCTGGGGCGAGCCCGCCTTCCTCCACGTCCTCACGGAGTACGAACGCTCCCTGAGATCCCTGCACGCGGGGGAGTGGCCGGACTTCGACTGACCCCACCCGACGCCCGGAACCTCTGCGCCCCGGCACGGCGCGCGGCCCCGGTACGGCGAAGGGCCCCGCTGCAAGCAGCGGCCCTTCGACGCTGGACGGGGATGAATGAGACCAGAACTGAGACCAGGGCGCCGGGTCATACCTTCTTGACGACGATGGTGTCCGGGAGGAGCTTCTCCAAGTCGTCTACGTCCGACGTGAAGACTGTGACCTGGCCTTTCTGCTGGCGTGCGATGACAGCGAGCACGGCATCGATCGCGTACTTGTGACCGTGCAGCTTGGTGTCGCCCAGGAGACGCCGGGCCTGGCGGGCCTCGTCCTTTCCGATATCGGCGACCTTGAGCCGGGAGAGCACCCAGTCCCAGCGCTGCTCGGTGGTCCTGCCGTCGTACGCCTCGACCAGCGTCATGGGAGACGTCACCACTTCGGCCTCACCCCCGGCCGCGAGGTCGAGCCAGGCGATCATCCTGCGGTCGCCGCGCACGGCCAGGGACAGGGCTTCGCAGTCGAGTACGAAGACGCGCAGTGGCCGCTGCCTCTGCTCACCGGCGCGCTTCTTCACGCGGCTTCTCCGGCATCGTGTCCTCCGGCGGTGCGACGGCGCTCGTGCTCGGCGTCGAGATCGTCCAGTTCCGCGAGGGCTGCCGCGCGCTCGTCCTCGGTGACCGGCCCGTGTTCCTCCTGCAGCCAGTCGACCAGCTCCAGCAGCCGGTCCCGATCGCGCTTGAATCGCAACGCCTCGGCTACGTACGCCGAAAGTCCCCGCTCAGCCGCGTCGACGCGGATCTCGTCGAGGAGATCTTCGGGGATCGTCACTGTGACTTTTTTCGTCGCCATACAAGAGACCATACTCCTGGTATAAGTACCCTTACCAGGGTCGCTGAACCAGTCAGGCTCAGGATGCGGATGGTCGACCCCGGAGTCTTCCTGATGTTGATCGCTGGGACACACCGTTTCACTCAGTCACCCCGTGTCGTTCACTCCCGCCAGCGCATGCATCAGCTGGTGCGGATAGTCGCCCTTCGACGCGGTGAGCCTCCTGCCGTTGGCGGAACCACAAGAGGAGGGGCCGTGTCCCTGCTGCCTTCGGCAGACGTCTTTAGATCGATCGAGCTAAAGGTTTCGCAGTTGCTCGGTGGGCAGTTGGTGTGTCCACATGTGCCCGGGGAGAGGTGTTCAGTGGGTGAACACCTCACGCTCTCGGAGGCGAAGGATGCGGCGGCGCGAGAAGCCACCGACGTTGCTCTTCGGGACGCGCTGTGGCGCTGCGTAGGCCGCGATGCCCGTAGTGACCTGCCGAACTTGGCTCAGCGTAGCCAGTTGCTCGCGCTGTATTTCGTCATCCCCTACCTCCGGAAGTCGGCCGGGAGAGTGTCGAGGAGGCTCTGCGTTGACGTCGCCGAGGTGAGGTCGGCCATGGTGTTCGGTGCGTTGTACGGTCTGGCGCTGGCCACCGAAGGCGACGATGTCCGTGACCAGGTTGTCCGATCCGCCAACGCGGCCGGCTGGGCGGTGGAACGGGCTGATCCGGCCGAGCGCACGACGGATCCGCACAGCCTTGTCGACCGCGCGAGCCGATGTGATGACGGCTACTCGCCCATCCGCAACGAGTCGGACATCCAGGTGGTCGACGAGATGGACCCTTTGTTGTGGGGGCGCATCAGCGGCGAACGCATGGGCGCTACCTTGCATCGCCTCGGGCTCTTGGGCGAGTTCCTCGCCTTGGGTTCGGAGCAGGTGCCCGAGGGTGAGTCCGACGAGCTCGACGGACCGCAGAAGGAAGCCGAGTGAGCCCAAGCGTAAGGCGACTGTCGCAGTGGCTGGCCGAGCCAATGCCCCTGCGCAAGGTGGCAGATCTCCTCGGGGTCGACCCATCGAAGGCATCCGGGCTGGTGAGGGCGAACCGCTTTCCCTGCCGTGTCACGAAGTTGAAGGGAAAATACGTGGCCCTTCCCGCCGATGTGATGGTGGCTCTGGGGATCGATGATCCGATCGTGCGGACGGGCGACTTGCTGGCCGGTGCTGAGTTCGCGGGGCGATGGGACTGAGGGTCGGTCGCCGGAGGCTGAGTGCAAGGTCAGAGGGTCGGGCCGCGCAAACGGCTCGGCCCCGCTGGGGCGGCGTGCGACATGGAAGGGGCTGATAGGGCGGACGTGGACGGTCAGTCCACTACGCGGCTGCGGGTTGCTTCTGGGGGCGCGTCCTGCGATGTGGGGTAAGCGCCACCTGATGCTGATCTTGGCCGTCGGCCTTCAGAGTGCAAGTCGGCGAACGAACGCTTGGACGGCGACCACCGTCGTCGCCGGAGGCGCGTCGTCATGCCGTACAGAATGCCGCATATGTCGGAAATGAATGAAACTGCAACTGAGACCAAGGCATGCCGAGAACCCCGGCCGCCGAAGCGGTCCGGGGTTCTCGTTTCGCCTGCTCAGGCGACTGCGGAGGATACGAGATTCGAACTCGTGAGGGGTTGCCCCCAACACGCTTTCCAAGCGTGCGCCCTAGGCCTCTAGGCGAATCCTCCGCGGCAAACAATACAAGACGTTGAGGAGTGCTCGCGAACTCGTTCCCAGGGGCGGGGATCGGCTACTGTGGGGGCCAGCCCCTCACGTGGCGCTATCTGACTGAACTCCCCCAGGGCCGGAAGGCAGCAAGGGTAGGTCGGCTCTGGCGGGTGCGTGAGGGGCGCTTTGCGTTGGGGGGCGGGTTGGCCGCGGGCGGTCCGGGTTGTCAGTGGGCGCCTATAACCTCGTAGGCGTGTCGTCTCTCGCGCTGTACCGCCGTTATCGCCCGGAGTCGTTCGCCGAGGTCATCGGGCAGGAGCATGTAACCGACCCGCTGCAGCAGGCGCTGCGGAACAACCGGGTCAATCACGCGTACCTGTTCAGCGGCCCGCGCGGCTGCGGCAAGACGACGAGCGCGCGCATCCTGGCGCGGTGCCTGAACTGTGAGCAAGGTCCCACTCCCACGCCCTGCGGGGAGTGCCAGAGCTGCCGTGACCTGGCCAGGAACGGCCCGGGTTCGATCGACGTCATCGAGATCGACGCCGCCTCCCACGGTGGTGTGGACGACGCCCGTGACCTGCGCGAGAAGGCATTCTTCGGGCCCGCGAGCAGCCGGTACAAGATCTACATCATCGACGAGGCCCACATGGTCACCTCGGCGGGGTTCAACGCCCTGCTGAAGGTCGTCGAGGAGCCCCCGGAGCACCTCAAGTTCATCTTCGCGACCACCGAGCCGGAGAAGGTCATCGGGACCATCCGGTCGCGGACGCACCACTATCCGTTCCGGCTCGTGCCGCCGGGCACGCTGCGGGACTATCTGGCCGAGGTGTGCGGGCGCGAGGGCATCGCCGTCGAGGACGGCGTGCTGCCGCTCGTGGTGCGCGCCGGTGCCGGGTCCGTGCGTGACTCCATGTCCGTGATGGACCAGCTCCTCGCCGGTGCGCGCGAGGACGGTGTGACGTACGCCATGGCGACGGGCCTGCTGGGGTACACGGACGGCTCGCTCCTCGACTCCGTGGTGGAGGCCTTCGCCTCCGGGGACGGCGCGGCCGCCTTCGAGGTCGTGGACCGCGTCATCGAGGGGGGAACGACCCGCGGCGGTTCGTCGCCGACCTGCTTGAGCGGCTGCGGGACCTGGTGATCCTCGCCGCCGTGCCGGACGCCGCCGAGAAGGGGCTCATCGACGCCCCGGCCGACGTCGTCGAGCGGATGCAGGCGCAGGCCGGGGTCTTCGGCGCCGCCGAGCTCAGCCGCGCCGCCGACCTCGTCAACGAGGGCCTCACGGAGATGCGGGGCGCCACCTCGCCCCGGCTCCAGCTGGAGCTGATCTGCGCGCGCGTGCTGCTGCCCGCCGCGTACGACGACGAGCGCTCCGTCATGGCGCGCCTCGACCGCCTGGAGCGCGGCGGGCACTTCATGGCCCAGGGACCCGCCTCGGCGCCCGCGATGGGGTACGTGCCCGGGCCCGAGGCCCACGCCGGGGTGCAGCAGCCGGGTGTCGCCGTGCCGCCGGGCGGGGTGGACGTTCCGCCCGGGGGCGGGGCGGCCGCCGCGCGGGCGGCCGTGCGCGGAGCCGGGGGCTCCGGGGGCGCCGAGGCCGCGGCGCCTCAGGCTCCGTCGGCAGCTCAGGCCCCCCCGGCGCCGCCGGTCCCCCCGGCCCCTCAGCCTCCCCAGGCTCCCCCGGCTCCTCCCGCCGCCCCGGAGGCCGCCCCCGCCGCCAGCCGTCCCGGCAGCTGGCCCACCGCCTCCGCGCCCGGAGGCGGTGCCGCGCCCGCCTCCGGGGCGTCCCGTCCCGGCAGCTGGCCCACGGCCGCCCCGGCGGGCGGCGGCGCCCCCGCGCCCGCCGCGCCCCCGGCCAAGCCCGCCGCCCCGGCGCCCGCCCCCTCCGCCCCGGCCCCGGCGCCCGCGGCGCCCGCCTACGCCCCCGTGCCCGGCGGCCCCGACCCCCGCAGCCTCTGGCCGAACATCCTGGAGGCGGTCAAGAACCGCCGCCGGTTCACCTGGATCCTGCTCAGCCAGAACGCGCAGGTCGCGGGCTTCGACGGCACCACGCTCCAGCTCGGTTTCGTCAACGCCGGGGCCCGGGACAACTTCGCCAGCAGCGGCAGCGAGGACGTGCTGAAGCAGGCGCTGTCCGAGCAGTTCGGCGTGCAGTGGAAGGTCGAGGCGATCGTCGACCCCTCCGGGGGCTCGGCGCCGCCGCCCGCGGCGGGCGGGTTCGGCGGCGGGCGGCCCGCGCCTCCGCAGGCCCCGCCCTCCGGGCAGTACGGGTCCTCGGGGTACGGCGGGGCCCCGGCCGCCGCCCCGCGGCCCGCCCCCGCGGCCGCGCCCGCCCCGGCACCCGCGCCGCCGGTGGCGCCGTCCGCGCCTGCGGCCCCGACGCCCGCGCCTCCGGCTCGCGCCGCCGAGCACGTGGCGCCGGAGGATGACATTCCGGAGGATGACGATCCGGATCTTGTCGACTCGGCACTGTCGGGGCACGAACTGATCGTCCGGGAACTGGGCGCGACGGTGGTCGAGGAGTACCCGAACGAGTAGCCCTCGCGGGGGCCCTTGAAACTCTGCCGCGACCGGCAGGATCCAGCCCGTCCGGCGTTTGAGGACGAGGCCGCCAGGCCGATCTTCGGGGGTGCCAGGGGGCGGAGCCCCATGGTTTCGGGAAAGGGGCGGGTCTGGGGCGCCCCGCGAAGGCACCGCCCCCGGCTCTCGTACGAACCCACAAACCCCCGCCGCCCCCCACCTGGACACCCGAACAAAGCCGCCCGCCCCGCCGGGCTAGGCTGGCCCCGTGAACGTCCTCGTCATCGGCAGCGGCGCCCGCGAACACGCCCTGTGCCGCTCCCTGTCCCTCGACCCGGCGGTCACCGCCCTGCACTGCGCGCCCGGCAACGCCGGTATCGCGGAGGTGGCGGAGCTGCACCCGGTGGACGCCCTCGACGGCGCCGCCGTGGCCGGGCTCGCCCGGAAGCTGGGCGCGGACCTCGTCGTCGTGGGCCCGGAGGCGCCGCTCGTCGCGGGCGTCGCCGACGCCGTGCGCGAGGCGGGCATCCCCTGCTTCGGCCCGTCCCGGGAGGCCGCCCGCCTCGAAGGCTCCAAGGCGTTCGCCAAGGACGTGATGGCGGCCGCCGGGGTGCCCACGGCCCGCAGCTACGTGTGCGTGAACGAGGCGGAGGTCGACGAGGCGCTGGACGCCTTCGGGGCGCCGTACGTCGTGAAGGACGACGGGCTCGCCGCGGGCAAGGGCGTCGTCGTGACCGACGACATCGAGCAGGCCCGCGCGCACGCCCGCGCCTGCGGCCGCGTCGTGATCGAGGAGTTCCTCGACGGGCCCGAGGTGTCGCTGTTCGCCGTCACCGACGGCGAGACGGTCGTGCCGCTGCGCCCCGCGCAGGACTTCAAGCGCGCCCTCGACGGCGACGAGGGGCCCAACACCGGCGGCATGGGCGCCTATTCGCCGCTGCCGTGGGCCGACCCGAAGCTCGTGGACGACGTGCTGCGCACGGTGCTCCAGCCGACCGTCGACGAACTGCGGCGGCGCGGCACGCCGTTCTCCGGGCTGCTCTACGCGGGCCTCGCGATCACCAGCAGGGGCGTGCGGGTCATCGAGTTCAACGCCCGCTTCGGCGACCCCGAGACGCAGGTCGTCCTCGCCCGCCTCAGGACGCCGCTCGCCGGTGTGCTGCTCGCCGCCGCGAACGGAACGCTCGCCGACCTGCCGCCGCTGCGCTGGAGCGACGACGCGGCCGTCACCGTTGTCGTCGCCTCGCACAACTACCCGGGCACCCCCCGCACCGGCGACCGGATCGACGGCCTCGACGCCGTCAAGCGCCAGGACGCCCCGCACGCGTACGTCCTGCACGCCGGGACGAAGCGCGACGGCGAGGCGATCGTCAGCGCGGGCGGCCGCGTGCTGTCCGTGACGGCGACCGGCACCGACCTCAACGAGGCCCGCGAGCGCGCCTACGCGGCCGTCTCCCGCATCCGCCTCGACGGCTCCCAGCACCGCACCGACATCGCCGAGAAGGCCGCCCGCCAGGGCTAGCCGAAGCCCACCGGACGGCCGGGGGCGACCAGGTCGTGACGTACCGTAACGCCATGGCCTCAATCCGCTCCCGCCGTCCCCGGCTGCTGTACGTCACCGACCTCACCTACGAGGCCCGCGGGCGGCGCTACTGCGACGAGGACATCCACCTCTCCGCGCGCCTGCGCGCCGAGTTCGACGTCGCCCTGTGCCACCCGCTGGACGCCGCCGCCCTGATGGACGGCCACGACCTGGTCATCGTCCGCAACAGCGGGCCCGTCCTCCACTACCAGGAGGCGTACGACGCGTTCCGCGCCCGCGCCCTGCGCGACGGCGTGCGCGTCTACAACGAGTTGACGGGCCGCGGCGACATGGCGGGCAAGGGCTATCTGCTCGATCTGACCGCCGCGGGCCTGCCCGTCATCCCGACCGTCGACCGCCGCGCTGACCTGGGGCGCCTGCCGGAAACCGGGTCCTACGTAGTGAAGCCGAAGCTCGGCGCCGACTCCATAGGGCTGCGGTTCGTCGACCGCCAGGAGCTGGCGGACCTGGACTTCGGCGAGGGCGGCGGGCTGCTCGCGCAGCCGCGGATCGACTTCCGCTACGAGGTGTCCTTCTACTTCGTGGACGACGCCTTCCAGTACGCGCTGTACGCCCCCGACCCCGAGCGGCGCTGGGAGCTGGAGCCCTACGCCCCGACGGCCGCCGACCTGGACTTCGCGCGCCGGTTCGTGGCGTGGAACACCCTGGAGTACGGGATCCAGCGCGTCGACGCCTGCCGGGCGCCCGACGGCACGCTGCTCCTCGTTGAACTGGAAGACCTCAATCCGTATCTCTCCCTCGACCTCGTCGGCGAGGACGTCCGGCGGGCCTTCGCCAGGGATCTCTCCGCCTCCCTGACGAAACTGCTGCACCGGGCGAGCTTTACCCAAAGCCATTCCATCGGGTGAGCGCTGACCCATCCGGCTGACGTTGACCAGCGGCCCAACTAGGGTTCGGCGCAGGCGTTCAGGCACCCGGAAGCCAAACAGCCCACCGGCATTGCGATGTCAGTGGCGGGTGCCACAGTGGGGGGAGTGAGCAACGCCATCGACATGCGCCGTCGGCTCCGGCCGTCGGCCGGGCCGTAGAGGCAGCAGGGGGTGACTTCGGTCGTGTCAGGGATGGGTGTGGAGGCGGGCGCGCGGGCCGCGCGCTCCCGGGCCCTCGCCGTGCTGCGCATCCGCAGCAGGGCGCTGGCCGTCGCCCTGCTGCCCGCGGCCGTCGCCGTCGTGCTGCTCGCCGCGATGGCCACCGGGCATGTCGGGGGCGCGAGTTGGGCCGCCGCGCGCTGGGCCGTGACCGTGCTCGCCGTGCTCGTGCTGCTCGCCGCCGGAGCCGTTGCGCTGGTCGTCGCCCGCGCCCGGCCCGCCGTCAGCCCGACGGTCCCCATCAGCGAGGCCGCCGCCCCCGATCTGTACCGCCTGGTGCGCGACCTCGCCGACCGCCTGGACGTCCCGGCCCCCTCGGCGATAGCGCTCACGCCGGACTGCGACAGCTGGCTGGAGGACCGCACCCACCCGGCCCACGCCCCGGAGAGCGCCCCGCCGTCCTCCGACGCCCTCGTGCCCCCCGACGGCGACCCCGCGGCCCCGGGAGCACGCGCCGCCCAGCGCAGGGCCCCCGCCGCCCCGGTGCTCGTCATCGGCTCGCCGTTCCTGTGGTGGATGCGCGTCGGCGAGCTGCGCGCCGTCCTCGCCCCGGTCGTCGCGGGTACGGGACCCTCGGCGCACCCGGACATAGCCGCCGCCCGCCGCTTCGTGCGCGGCCTGGACGCCGCCGTGGCCGTCGCGTCGACACCCGGCCGCGGGCCGCTCGGGCGCGCCGTCCTCGGCGGGGTCGGCTGGGTGGCCCGGCTGCTGCTGCGCGGCTGCCGGGTGCACGCCGCGGAGATGGAGCGGGGCGTCGCCGCTGCCGCCGCCGAGCGCGCCCAGACCGTGGACTACGGGGTGCGGATCGTCGCCCAGGAGCAGGTCGGCCTCGCGTACGCGGGCTGGGACCGGCTGCTGACGCGGGTCGCGCTGCCCGCCTGGCGCATGGGCCGCTGGCCCTCGCGGCTCGACGCGGGCGTCGTCTCCGCGCTCACCGAACTCTCCCGCCGCGACCGCCTCGCCGAGGGCTTCGCCTCCCGGCTCGGCGAGCGCCCCGCGTGCGACCTCCTGGAGGAGCCCGGCCTCGTCGACGAGGCCGCGTCGCTGCTCGCCGCCCGGCTCTTCCACGGCGGCCCGGCCGAGCCCGGCCCCGGCTGGGCGCCGGTGGCCTGGCAGGAGTATCCGGACGAAATCGTCGACCGCAAGTGGCGCATGGACGCCGCCCGCCTCCACCGCGTCCTTGACGCCCTGGGCGTCAGCCGCTCCTTCGACCCCACGGCCCCCGACCCCGAGGGCCCGACCCTCGGCCGGATCCTGGACCACCTGACGGATCCGCGGGCGGAGGGCGCCGGTGGCGGCGCCACGGGCGCCGGGGGAGCCCGGGGGGCGTACGCGGCGGGGGCGCCCCGGATGCCTCGGACGCCCTGGACGCCCCGGACGCCCTGGACGGTGACGCTTCCGGCCCCCGTGACGACGGTGACGACAGCGACGACAGCGACGGCTCCGAAGGCCGCGGTGGTGCCCTCGCCGCCGGGCTCACCGCCGAGATCGCCCGCGAGGAGGCCGCGGCGCCGCCCCGGCCCGCCCCGGCCGGACAGGGGCCGGACGACGCGCTCTGGGACGACCGGGCACTGCCGCTGTTCCCGCTCCAGCCGCCCCGCTCCGGCCGGGAGCTGCTGGCCGACCACGTCACGGCCATGGTGTGCTGCGCGGCCGTCGACACGGCGGGGGCCGCGCCCGGGCTCGACTGGCTGGACGGGCCCTCGCTCCTGATAGGGGGCGAGCGCGCGGCGGACCTCGCGCCGCGGGTGCTCACGCTGGTGGAGGACGGTGACGCGGGGCCCTTGCGGGCGTGGCTCACGGAGCAGGGTGTGCGCCCGGAGAAGCCGCTTCGCCTCGTCTGAACACGAGGCCGACCCCCTCCGCCGCCGGGGACGCCCCCTGCCCCCCTGGCGGGCCTGCCCCTGCCGCTGCGCGGCGGCTTCCCACCCGCCCGCCCGTGACTCCCTGGCTTCGCGTACCCGCCCGCCTGTGGCTCCCTGGCTGCGCGCGCCCCGCCCGCTGACGCCCCGCCGCTGCGCGGCGGCTTCCCACCCGCCCGCCCGTGACTCCCTAGCTTCGCGTACCCCGTCCGCCTGTGGCTCCCTGGCTGCGCGTACCCCGTCCGCCCGTGGCTCCCTGGCTGTGCGCGCCCCGCCCACCCGTGACCCCCTAGCCGCGCCCACCCCCACCCCACCCCGGCAGGGAAACGTTCCGGTCACGTCAATTCACGACGAACGGTGACGGTCCGCGTGCGTAATGTGATGTGCTGGGATCGGTGGCCGACACGGCGGACACGCCGCTCTGGCGGGCACGCGCAGTGAACGGCGGGCGAACGGCCCGCGCGCAGCACGGCCAGCACGCACCACCACGCACCAGCACGGACCGCACGCAGACCACCCCACACCGTGGAAGCGACCGCCACGCAGGGGAAAGCCCGCCGTCCAAGCGGACGGGCACCGCCTCCGCCCCGGCGCAGAGGCACCGAACCAGTCGGGGGAGCGAGGGAGGGGACGTAGACGCCATGGGACCGGAGCCGATCCGCCGCTGGGAGTCGGGCGCGCTCGCCCACGCCGTGACCGACCCCTTCGGCCAGGGCCCGCTGCCCTGGCTCCGCGGCGCGGAGCACTACTTCGACGACACGGGCCAGGTCGTGCCCTGGTACGTGGACCCCGACACCACCCCAGGAGCCACCGGGCGGACGGTGCCCGCCCGGCGCCCCGGCGGCGGCCCCCGCACCGCCGACGACGTCCACCGCCAGATCAAGGGCTTCACGAGCACCGGAGCCGCCGCCCCCGGGGAGGCGCTCGACTTCCACATCACGGTCGACCCGCCCCAGCAGTTCAGTGTCGACATCTACCGCATCGGGCACTACGGGGGCGACGGCGCCGCCCAGATCACCACCAGCCCCCGGCTCGCGGGCATCGTGCAGCCGCCGCCGCTCGCCGCCGACCGCACGGTCTCCTGCCACCACTGGTGGCTGTCCTGGCGGCTCCAGATCCCCAGCTACTGGAACGTGGGGGCGTACGTCGCGGTCCTCACCACCGTCGACGGCTACCGCTCGCACGTGCCCTTCACGGTCCGCGACAGCCTCCCGGCGGCCCGCGGCGAGCTGGGCGAGGCCCCGGCGGCCGACCTGTTGGTGATCCTGCCGGACGTGACCTGGCAGGCGTACAACCTGTACCCGGAGGACGGCCGCACGGGCGCCAGCCTGTACCACGCGTGGGACGAGCACGGCCGTCTGCTCGGCGAGAGCGAGGCCGCGGTCACGGTCTCCTTCGACCGCCCGTACGCGGGCGCGGGCCTGCCCCTGCACGTGGGCCACGCCTACGATTTCATCCGCTGGGCCGAGCGGTACGGCTACGACCTGGCGTACGCCGACGCCCGCGACCTGCACGCGGGCCACATCGACCCCGCCCGCTACCGCGGCCTGGTCTTCCCCGGCCACGACGAGTACTGGTCCGTGGCGATGCGCCGCACCACCGAACTGGCCCGCGACCACGGCACGTCCCTGGTCTTCCTGTCGGCCAACACCATGTACTGGCAGGTCGAGTTGGGCCCGTCCCCGTCCGGCGTCCCGGACCGCCTGCTGACCTGCCGCAAGCGCCGGGGCCCCGGCAGGGCCGCGCTGTGGCGGGAGATCGACGTGCCCGAGCAGCAGCTCATCGGCATCCAGTACGCGGGCCGCGTCCCCGAGCCGCACCCGCTCATCGTGCGCAACGCCGACCACTGGCTGTGGGAGGCGACCGGAGCGCACGAGGGCGACCCCATTGAGGGCCTGGTCGCGGGCGAGGCCGACCGCTACTTCCCGCGCACGGCGCTGCCCGAGCACCAGGACCGCATCCTGCTGGCCCACTCCCCCTACCGCGACGGCGAGGGCACCCCGCGCCACCAGGAGACCTCGCTGTACCGCGCCCCGTCCGGCGCCCTGGTGTTCGCCTCCGGGACGTTCGCCTGGTCCCCGGCGCTCGACCGGCCGGGCCATGTGGACCCCCGCGTGCAGCGCGCCACCGCCAACCTCCTCGACCGGATCTGCAAGCGCGACTGACGCCGTACGCCCGCAACCAGCCAGGTCTCGGCCAACCCATGGCCAAGACCGCCCTCCGCATACGGGAGAATCGAGGCACTGGGACATAACCACGGGGAGGAACCGTGTCCGGATTCGTTGAAAAGCCCGAACCGATCCAGGTTCCGGGTCTGGTGCATCTGCACACCGGGAAGGTGCGCGAGCTGTACCAGAACGAGGCGGGCGACCTCGTGATGGTCGCCAGCGACCGCATGTCCGCCTACGACTGGGTGCTGCCGACGGAGATCCCCGACAAGGGGCGCGTCCTGACCCAGCTCTCGCTGTGGTGGTTCGACCAGCTTGCCGACCTGGTCCCGAACCATGTCCTCTCCGGTGAGCTGCCGCCCGGCGCGCCCGCCGACTGGGCGGGCCGCACCCTGGTCTGCAAGCGCCTGGAGATGGTCCCGGTCGAATGCGTCGCCCGCGGCTATCTGACCGGCTCGGGCCTGGCCGAGTACCGCGAGTCCCGCACGGTCTGCGGCCTGGCCCTGCCCGAGGGCCTCAGCGACGGCTCGGAGCTGCCCGCGCCGATCTTCACGCCCGCCACGAAGGCGGAGGTCGGCGAGCACGACGAGAACGTGAGCTACGAGGAGGTGGCCCGCCAGGTCGGCGCGGAGACCGCGGCGCAGCTCCGCCAGACGACGCTCGCCGTGTACGGCCGGGCCCGGGACATCGCGCGCGAGCGCGGCCTGATCCTCGCGGACACCAAGTTCGAGTTCGGCTTCGACGGCGCGGACCTGGTGATCGCCGACGAGGTCCTCACGCCGGACTCGTCCCGCTTCTGGCCCGCCGACCGCTGGCAGCCGGGCCGCGCCCAGCCGTCGTACGACAAGCAGTTCGTGCGCGACTGGCTGACCTCACCGGCGTCCGGCTGGGACCGCGCGAGCGAGCAGCCGCCCCCGCCGCTGCCGCAGGACGTGGTGGACGCCACACGGGCGAAGTATGTGGAGGCGTACGAGCGGCTGACCGGCACGACCTGGCCGTAGACCGGCCTCGGCCGTGAGCGCGGGGCGGGCTGGGAGCAGCCCGCCCGTGTCCCGGCCCCCGGCCCCCCGGGCCCAACGGCACGACAAAGCCCCCCAGTTCGGAAACTGGGGGGCTTTCGCTGGAGCGGACGACCAGGTTCGAACTGGCGACCTCAACCTTGGCAAGGTTGCGCTCTACCAACTGAGCTACGTCCGCGCTGCGCCGTGGCGCGGTAGCTACTATACCCAACCCCGCTGGCGCGCGAGACGCACGGCCGCGTGCCGGTTCTCCGCACCGATCTTGGTGACCGCCGAGGAGAGGTAGTTGCGGACGGTGCCCTGGGACAGCGCGGCCCGCTCGGCGATCTCCGCGACGGGCGCGCCGTCGGCGGCGAGTTCGAGCACCTCGGCCTCGCGGGCGGTCAGCGGGGAGTCCCCGGCGGAGATCGCGTCGGCGGCCAACTCCGGGTCGACGTAGCGGTTTCCGGCGTGCACGGTACGGATGATCTCCGCGAGGCGCTGGGCGCTGACCGTCTTCGGGACGAACCCCCGCACACCGACCGCGAGGGCCCGCTTGAGGTGCCCGGGGCGGCCGTGGCTGGTCACGATCATGGTCCGGCAGTCGGGGAGTTCACCCCGGAGGGATGTGGCGACACTCACACCGTCGGCGCCGGGCATCTGGAGGTCGAGGACGGCGACGTCGGGGCGGTGGGCGCGGGCCATGGCGAGCGCCTCGGGCCCGGACGCGGCCTCGGCGACGACGACGAGGTCGTCCTCCAGGCCGAGCAGGGCGGCGAGCGCGCCCCGGATCAGATGCTCGTCGTCGGCGAGCAGCACCCGCACGGTCATGACACCCCCACTTCCCGCCCCGCCTCGCCCGCCCGCACGGTGTCCGGCCGGGCGGTGTCCTGCCGAGCGGCGTCCTGTCGGGTGGCGCCCCCTCGCGCGGTGTCCGTCCGCCCGGCCTCCGCCTGCCCGGTGTCCGCCTGCCCGGTGTCCGCCGCGGGCAGCGGGATCCGCGCGGTGAGCCGGAAGCGGCGCCCCGCCGTCGTGTGCTCCAGCGTGCCGTCCACGGCGGTGAGGCGCTCGCGCAGGCCCGCGAGCCCCGATCCGCCGGGGGCGGGGCCGCTCTCGGGCGCCCCGTCGTTCTCGATGGTCAACTCCGCGTACCCCTGGGTGTCCGCGGACTCGGTCGTCAGCTCCAGGGTGATGGCGCAGTGCCGGGCGTCGCCGTGCCGCAGCACGTTCGTGGTGCCTTCCCGTACGACCCAGGCGAGCGCCGACCGCACGGGCAGCGGCAGGTCGGCGGCCGGTCCGGTGACCCGGCAGACGATCCCGGCGGCTTCGAGGACGCCCTGGGCGCCGGTGAGTTCGGCGCCCAGCTCGGCCTCGCGGTAGCCGCGGACGACCTCCCGTATCTCCCGCTGGCACTGCTGGGCGATCCGCTGGACCTCGACCATCTGGTCCACGGCCTCGGGCCGCTCGCGCCGGGCGAGCTGCACGGCGAGTTCGCTCTTGAGCGCGATGACGGCGAGGTTGCGCCCCATCACGTCGTGCAGGTCGCGGCCGAAGCGCAGCCGCTCCTCGGCGACGGCGAGCCGCGCCTCCACCTCGCGGGCCCGGTCGGCCTCCCACATCACGGCCAGCGTCCAGGCCCCGCCGCGCGTGCTGAACAGGGCGACGGCCGCGCCGAAGGCGACGAGAAGGGCCACGCCGAGCAGCCGCCCGTCGCGCACGCCCGCCGCGGCGAAGCCGCCCACGGCGAACGCCTCGACGAACAGCAGCCGGACGCCGAACTGCCGCAGCGGGTAGGCGAAGGCGAGCGCGTCGCAGTGCGGGATGACGAGGAACGCGGTGACGGGCCCGATCATGCCGTCCTCGACGCTGTCGGTGGCCTCCAGGACGAAGGCGAGGACGAGGGCCAGCACCATCAGGGCGCGGGAGACGGCGATGTCCCGCGCGGGCAGCGGGGCACGCCCCAGGTAGTGGTCGAGGCCCCGGCGCAGGCCGTGGTTGACCTGGAGGCACTGGAGGGCGCCGGTCACGATCAGCGCCCAGCCGAGCGCCTGCGCGGACGCCCCGGGCCGCAGGCCGAGGCCGAGCGGCAGCGAGCCCCAGCTCAGGTACAGCAGCCAGGGCATGCCGTGCCAGACGGCCACCGACTGGAGTTCGACCCGTTCTATCTTGCTGCGCTCGCGCCAGGCGCGCGGCAAGCCCCTGATGCGGCCGACCACTTCGATCCCCTCCTCAGCGCCGGGGCTCCCAGCGGAACCACCGCTGTACAGCAAACACGCCGAGCGCGATCCAGGCCACCGCGGTGGCGATCGCCCGCAGCGCGTCCGGGGCGGAGAGGTTGCCGGTCCAGCCGCCCCGGATGAGCTCGACGACGGGCGTCAGCGGGAGCAGTTCGGCGACGGACGCCAGCTTGTCCGGCATGACTTCGAGCGGCATCACGGTGCCCGAGCCGATCATCGAGACGATCAGCAGCGGCATGGCCGCGACCTGCGCGCTCTCCACGCTCCGGCTGAAGCTGGACGTGGCGGCGGCGAGCAGCGGCCACATCACGAGGCCGAGCAGCATGCCGACGACGGCGTAGTGCGGCGCGCTGGGCGCGCCCACGTCGAGCAGCGCGGCGCAGGCGCCGACGAGCAGCAGACTCTGTACGAGGCCGATGGCGACGGACGGCAGCGCGGCGCCCGCGAGGATCTCCGGGTCCCGCAGCTCCCCGGTGCGCAGCCGCTTGAGTACGAGTTCCTCGCGCCGGGCCGCGTACACGCTGACCAGTGCCGCGTACACGGCGAAGAGCAGCGAGAAGCCGATCGCCGCCGGGAGCAGCACCGACCCGACGGATAGCCCGTGCTCCTCGAGGTCCATGTCCTCGGCGCTGGCCCGCAGGCTGAACGGCAGCACGAGCGGCACGGCGACGGCCGTGAACAGGACGCCCTTGCTGCGCCCGAGCAGCGTCAGCTCGGCGCGCGCGAGCGCCGCCATGCGCCGGGCGGGGGTGGTGACGGCGGGGGAGCGGCCGGGCACGGTGCGTGCGTCGGCCGGGGTGCTGGCCGGGGTGCTGGCGGGGGTGCTCATGCGGCGGTCTCCTGTGCTTCTTCGGCTGACACTCCGGCCTCGTACGTCATGTCGGCCCCGTCGGCCCCGTCGGTCCCGTCAGCCCCGTTGGCCTCGCGGGCGATGCGCAGGAAGGCCTCTTCCAGGGACGCGGCTCTGACGTCGAGTCCGCGCAGTTCGACGCGGCTGCGCTCGGCCCAGACGAGGAGGGCGGTGGCGGCGCGCTGGAGTTCGCCGGTGCGCAGCCGCAGGGTGCGGCCGCGCAGTTCGTGTCCGGTGACGCCGAGTTCGGGCAGCGGCGGCAGGTCGCCGACGTGGTAGCCGTCGGGCAGCTCGAAGGAGATGTGGGAGGGCTGGGTGGCGACGACGTCGGCGACGCGGCCGGTGGTGGCGATGCGGCCCTCGTGCAGGATCGCCAGGCGGTCGGCGAGCTGCTCGGCCTCTTCGAGGTAGTGGGTGGTGAGCAGCACGGTGGTGCCTTGTTCGCGCAGGGTGCGGACCAGGTCCCAGGTCTCGCGGCGCCCTTCGGCGTCGAGTCCGGTGGTGGGTTCGTCGAGGAACAGCACCTCGGGGTCGCCGATGAGGGCCATGGCGAGGTCGAGGCGGCGCTTCTCACCGCCGGAGAGCTGTTTGACGCGTACGCCGCCGCGCTTGCCGAGTCCGACGGCGTCCAGGGCCTCGCCGACGGGGCGGGCCCCGCTGGTGCACCCGGCCCACATGCGCACGGTCTCGCTGACGGTCAGCTCGGAGGGGAAGCCGCCTTCCTGGAGCATGACGCCGATGCGGGGGCGCACCGTGGTCCGCTCGGTGTACGGGTCGTGTCCGAGCACGCGGACGCGGCCGCCCGCGGGGGCCGCGAGCCCTTCGAGCAGCTCGACGGTGGAGGTCTTGCCCGCGCCGTTCGTGCCGAGCAGAGCGAACAGCTCACCGCGGGGCACGGTGAACGAGATTCCCCGGACCGCCTCAAATCCGCCCGCGTAGGTGCGTCGCAGATCGGTGACGTCGATCACTTGGTCAGTCATGCTTCCAGCGTCGTCCCGGGGGCGGGGCCGGGGCAGTGCGCGCTGTCACCACTGGCCGTGACAAATGTCAGACGCCGGGCCCGCCGGGGCGGGCGGTGCGGGCGGGGCACGACAAAGGCCCCGGTCGATGACCGGGGCCTTTCTCTCTGGAGCGGACGACCAGGTTCGAACTGGCGACCTCAACCTTGGCAAGGTTGCGCTCTACCAACTGAGCTACGTCCGCATTGCCTCCGACCGGCTCTCACCGATCGGCGCGAGCACCAGCTTACCTCACCCGGAGGGGTGGTTGGTGAGCGGTGCGGAGCGGGTGACAGGAATTGCACACTGCGCCTTCCCCCTGGAAGGGGGATGTTCTGCTACTGAACTACACCCGCGTGGCTTCGAGGTCTTGGCCTTTCGGCCCCGCCCCCTCGGCGTGCTCCAGACTCTAGCGGATGATCAGGGGTGCAACGCAAGTCGGTTCCGCCCGGCGCCTTTGACGGGGCCTTTCCCACCCGCCCAACCGTGCCTGCCCGGTTGCGGGGTGCCGCCGCCGTCGGCGTCTGCGCCCGGGATGCGCACGGCCTGGGAGTACCGGGCGGGCGGGCGGGAAGCCGCCGCGCAGCGGCGGGGCGGTTGTGGGGCGAGGCGCGCCGCCTGGGAGTCCCGGGCGGGCGGGCGGGAAGCTGCCGCGCAGCGGCAGGGGTACTGGCCGCAGGGAGGCTGCCGCGCAGCGGCGGGACGGGGCCCCCGGGGCAACCCCAGGGCCCCGCTCAAGGCCAGGCGGCCATTAGTTGGCGGCGGCGAAAGCCTCGTACACCCTCTTAGGGATCCGCCCGCGCGGCGGCACGTCCATCTGGTGCGACCGCGCCCACGCGCGCACGGCCGCCGGGTCCGGCGTCACCGCCGTGTGCCGGTAGGCCTTGCCGGACTTCGCCTGCTTGCGGGCCGCCTTGAGGTAGGGGGCCAGCTCCTTGCGGAGTTTCTCGGCATTGGTTTCGTTGAGGTCGATCTCGTACGACCTTCCGTCGAGACCGAAGGCGACCGTTTCCGCCGCTTCTGAGCCGTCGATGTCGTCATAGAGAGTGACCACGACACGCTGCGCCACGAATATCGGTCCTTTCGTGCGACGCCACCGCATATGACATGCGCTGATGCCGACTGTCCGGCAGTTTGGGGACGAAGTATCGGCTATTGCCAATTCCTTTGTACAGTGCCCGGCATTGAATGGGGAAGCCGACGAAAACTGACCGCGTGTTCCGGTGGCGGGATCCGGCGGGATCCGGTGGGAAGCCGCGGGAAGCCCTGGCAAGCCGCGGAATGCGGATCGGCCCCGCTCGCAGGGGAGCGTGCACGGGCCGGAGGGCCCGGCGCAATGCCGGACTGTGATCTTTTCCAGGATTTTTCGCGCACGTCTCCCGTGCGCCGCCCGCCGCACCGGCGGGGACGATCACCAACGTGACTGCGGTCACGTACGTTGCTACGAATCTACGCGGGTAGAAATTTTGTGCGGGTAGTCTGAAGGAACCCTGCTCGGAGGGCACGCACGCCGCACCCGCCAGCAGCACACGCAAGCACCACACACCGGGAGTGCCAGTGGCACGCGTCGTAGTCGACGTCATGCTCAAGCCGGAGATCCTCGACCCCCAGGGACAGGCGGTGCAGCGTGCACTGCCGCGCCTCGGATTCCAGGGCATCTCCGATGTACGTCAGGGAAAGCGCTTCGAACTCGAAGTGGACGGGCCGGTGGACGACGCCGCGCTCGCCCGTATCCACGAGATGGCGGAAACCTTCCTCGCCAACACCGTGATCGAGGACTTCGTCGTAAAGGTCGAGGCCTCCGAGGGAGCAGCGGGAGCCGACAAGTGACGGCCCGAATCGGCGTCGTCACTTTTCCGGGCACCCTCGACGACCGCGACACCCAGCGCGCCGTGCGCGTCGCGGGCGCCGAGCCGGTGCCGCTGTGGCACCGCGACAAGGACCTCAAGCAGGTCGACGCCGTCGTGCTGCCCGGCGGTTTCAGTTACGGCGACTATCTGCGGGCCGGGGCGATCTCCCGTTTCTCGCCCGTGATGGAGTCGGTCATCGACCAGGCCAAGGCGGGAATGCCGGTCCTCGGCATCTGCAACGGCTTCCAGGTCCTGACCGAGACGCACCTGCTGCCCGGCGCGATGCTGCGCAACAACCACCTGCACTTCATCTGCCGCGACCAGAAGCTGCGGGTGGAGACCGACAGGACCGCCTGGACCGCCGACTACACGCCGGGCCAGGAGATCTCCATCCCCCTGAAGAACATCGACGGTCGCTATGTCGCCGACGAGCGCACCCTCGACATGCTGGAGGCGGAGGGCCGCGTCGCCTTCCGCTACCTGGACGTGAACCCGAACGGCTCGCTGCGCGACATCGCGGGCATCACCAACGAGGCCGGGAACGTCGTCGGCCTCATGCCGCACCCCGAGCACGCGGTCGAGCCGCTGATCGGGACCGGCCGCACGGACGGCCTGGGATTCTTCACCTCCATCCTGAAGAAACTGGTGGACGCCCGATGACCCTCGACACCGTCAAGCACGCGACGGAGACCCCCGAGGCCGCGCAGCCCTGGAAGGAACTCGGCCTCAAGGAGGACGAGTACGCCCGGATCCGCGAGATCCTCGGCCGCCGCCCGACCGGCGCCGAGCTGGCCATGTACTCCGTCATGTGGTCCGAGCACTGCTCGTACAAGAGCAGCAAGGTCCATCTGAAGCAGTTCGGCGAGAAGGCTCCCGAGAACGACGCGATGCTCGTCGGCATCGGCGAGAACGCGGGCGTCGTCGACGTGGGCCAGGGCTACGCCGTGACCTTCAAGGTCGAGTCGCACAACCACCCCTCGTACATCGAGCCGTACCAGGGCGCCGCCACCGGCGTCGGCGGCATCGTGCGCGACATCCTCGCCATGGGCGCCCGCCCGGTCGCGGTCGTCGACCCGCTGCGCTTCGGCGCCGCCGACCACCCCGACACCAAGCGCGTCCTGCCCGGCGTCGTCGCCGGAATCGGCGGCTACGGCAACTGCCTGGGCCTGCCGAACATCGGCGGCGAGGTCGTCTTCGACCCCTGCTACCAGGGCAACCCGCTGGTCAACGCCGGGTGCATCGGCGTGATGAAGCACGAGGACATCCACCTCGCGAAGGCCTCCGGCGCGGGCAACAAGGTCATCCTGTACGGCGCCCGCACGGGCGGCGACGGCATCGGCGGCGTCTCGGTCCTGGCGAGCGAGACCTTCGAGTCGACCGGGCCCGCCAAGCGCCCGGCCGTCCAGGTCGGCGACCCCTTCCAGGAGAAGCTCCTCATCGAGTGCACCCTGGAGATCTTCAAGGAGAAGCTGGTCGCGGGCATCCAGGACCTCGGCGGCGCCGGGCTCTCCTGCGCCACCAGCGAGCTGGCGTCGGCCGGTTCGGGCGGCATGCGCGTCGACCTGGACACCGTCCCGCTGCGCGACGCGACCCTCTCCCCTGAGGAAATCCTCATGAGCGAGTCGCAGGAACGCATGTGCGCGATCGTCGAGCCCGACAAGGTCGGCCGGTTCCTGGAGATCTGCGAGAAGTGGGACGTCATCGCCACCGTCATCGGTGAGGTGACGGACGGCGAGCGCCTGGAGATCTACTGGCACGGCGAGCAGATCGTGGACGTGCCGCCGCGCACGGTCGCCCACGAGGGCCCGGTCTACCACCGCCCCTACGAGCGTCCCAGCTGGCAGGACGCCCTCCAGGCCGACGACGCGGGCAAGCTGCCGCGCCCGGCGACCGCCGAGGAGCTGAAGGCCCAGGTCCTGAAGGTCGTCGCGTCGCCGAACCAGGCCTCCAAGGCGTGGATCACCGACCAGTACGACCGCTTCGTGCAGGGCAACACGGTCCTCGCCCAGCCCGAGGACGCGGGCATGGTCCGCGTCGACGAGGAGTCCAACCTCGGCGTGGCCATGGCCACCGACGGCAACGGCCGGTACGCGAAGCTCGACCCGTACGCGGGCGCCCAGCTCGCGCTCGCCGAGGCGTACCGCAACGTCGCCGCGTCCGGCGCCAAGCCGCTCGCGGTCTCCGACTGCCTGAACTTCGGCTCGCCCGAGGACCCGGGCGTGATGTGGCAGTTCGCCGAGGCCACGCGCGGACTCGCCGACGCCTGCCAGCAGTTGGGCACCCCGGTCACCGGGGGCAACGTCTCCCTGTACAACCAGACCGGCGAGACGGCCATCCACCCGACGCCGGTCGTGGCCGTGCTCGGCGTCATCGACGACGTCACGCGCCGCACGCCCATCGCCTTCAGGGAAGAGGGCCAGCTCCTCTACCTGCTGGGCGACACCCGCGAGGAGTTCGGCGGCTCCGCCTGGTCCCAGGTCGTCCACGACCACCTCGGCGGCCTGCCGCCCAAGGTCGACCTGGAGCGGGAGCGGCTGCTCGCCGAGATCCTGATCTCCGCCTCGCGCGACGGCATGATCGACGCCGCGCACGACCTGTCCGACGGCGGTCTCGTCCAGGCGGTCGTGGAGTCCTGCCTGCGCGGCGGCAACGGCGCCCGGCTCGTCGTGCCCGACGGGCTCGACGCGTTCACGTTCCTGTTCTCCGAGTCGGCGGGCCGCGCGGTCGTGTCCGTGCCGCGCAGCGAGGAGCTGCGGTTCACCGACATGTGCGGCGCGCGGGGCCTGCCGGTCACGCGCATCGGCGTGGTGGACGGCGAAGCGGTCGAGGTCCAGGGCGAGTTCACCCTCGACCTGGCCGAACTGCGGACCGCCCACGAGCGGACGATCCCGGCGCTGTTCGGCTGATCCGCCGACGTACGCCTTCGGGCCCCGTCCCGCTGTGGGGCGGGGCCCCTCCGCGGCACGGGCCGGAGCGCCCCGAAGGGGCGCGGGGAACTGCGCGACCAGCCACGACGAGCCCGCGGATGAAGGGACCGAAGGCGCACCGAGCCCTCAGTGGGCGTACCCCCGCAGCTCAGCGGTGTAGAGGGTGACCCCGATGAGCTCCGGCAGCGCCACCTTCGCGCCGAAGCGGGCGGTCTGCGTGAGCGCGTACTCCCCCGCCTCGGGGTCCGGCTCGCTGTGCACGACGACCGTGCGGCTGTGCCGGTCGATCAGCAGGTACACCGGGATCCCCGCGCCCGCGTAGGCGCCGGGCTTGACCTCGCGGTTCCTGCGGTGCGTGTCGGAGTCGTACGAGGTGACCTCGACGGTCATGAACACGCCGCTCGCATCGGCCCAGTCGGGCTTGCCCCGGAAGTAGCCCTCCGGCGCGAGGGAGCCGTCCGGCCGGGCGCGGCCCGTGGGGCACTGCCACTCCTCGACGGTCAGTCCGTGCCGGGCGCTGTAGAGCCGCAGGTCACGGCGTTGCCGCTCGCACTGCCGCCGCAGCCAGGCGATGATCTCGCCGTGCTCGCTGTCCGGTAAGCCCTTGACACCGATCCGGCCGTCGATGAACTCCAGGCGCACCGACGCCGACGCGGCGGCGACGGTTCTCTCGATCGCCTCGAACTCCTCGACGGGCAACTGCGGCGGCTCGGCTATGACCGACATGGCGCATCCCTTCCCGGGCACCGGACCTGGTCCGGACCGAGGCGATCCGGACCGGCGTTGATCTAGACCAGGTCAGTGTTGATCAGGCGGTGCGGGCCGGGCGGGGCGGTTCCCGGGAGGCTCACCCTGATGAGGGCATCTCGCTCGCCGCCGCTCACGCCGCGTTCCCGGCGTTCCCCGCACCTCATCTCCTGCCTGGGCGTCCTTCACCGGCGCCCCACTGTTGTGCGGAATTACGTAATTACGTAAGCTCTGGTCATGGATCTTGAGGAGCGGGTCGCCGAGCTGGAGCGGCGCGTGGCGGCGCTCGAAGTCGCTGAGGGCCCTGAAGGCGCCCGGCCGCCGTCACCCGAGGCGGTGGACGGCGCCTTCTGGGCGCTCGACGGGCTGAAGGCGCAGCTCGCGGGCCTCGGCGCGGCCGACGGCGGCGTCCTGTTCACGGGCGCGGTGCGCCTGCCCACCGGGCAGCGGTACGAATGGCAGTACGGCCAGGTCACCCCGGACGTCCTCGGCGAGGACCTGGCGGCGGCCGCCGAGTCGTTCGCCGCGCTCGGCCACCCGGTGCGGCTCCGCCTGCTCCGCGAGATCCTCGGCGGCCGCCGCACCGCCGCCGAGCTGGCCGAGCTGGACGACCTCGGCACGACCGGGCAGATCTACCACCACCTGCGCCAACTGACCGGCGCGGGCTGGCTCCAGACCGGCGGACGCGGGCGGCACGAGGTGCCCGCGGGGCGGGTGGTGCCCCTGCTCGTGGCGCTCTCGGCGGCCACACCGTGACCGGCCCACCGTGACCGGCCACACCGTGACCGGCCGCGACCACATGGCCAGGAGCCCCCGCGACTGAGGGGGCGCTCCGACTCAGGGCGCGCCGTGACCCGGGCGCCCGCCGGACACCGTACGACTGGGGGACACATACCATGACCGTCCGCAAGCTCTGCTCGATACTCCAGCGCCTGCTGGTGTACGTCTTCTTCGCGCTCGTCATCGGCGGCTTCTTCGTCGACTACCCCTTCGCCTGGTGGCTGCTCTTCGCCCCGCTGGTGCTGTCCTGGGCCGCGGGCATCGCCGCGGGCCGGTCCGCCAGCCGCGAGCTGGCCGTCGCCCCGCGCGCGCCCGTCGAGGTCCGCGCCCCCGTCACCGGCCGTTGGTCCGCGCTCAACAGCCCCGCCGACAAGATCCCGAGCCACGGCGTGCACGTCTACGGCCAGACGTACGCGATCGACATCGTGGCCGAGGACGAGCGGCACCCCCGGCCCGGCTTCACCTGGCTGTGGCCGCTGGCCCGCCGCCCCGAGCGCTACCCGGCGTTCGGCGCGGACCTCGTCGCCGTCGCCGACGCCACCGTCGTCCGCGCCGAGGACGGCCAGCGCGACCACCTCAGCCGCAGCTCGCTGTTCGGCGTGCTCTACCTGCTCCTCGCCGAGGGCGAGCTGCGCGGCCTCGCCGGGGCCCGCCGGGTCGTCGGCAACCACGTCATCCTCGACCTCGGCGACGGCACGTACGCCGCGTACGCCCACGTGCAGCGCGGATCGCTCGCCGTGCGCCCCGGGGAGCGGGTGCGCGCCGGGCAGACCATCGGCCGCTGCGGGAACTCCGGCAACTCCTCCGAGCCGCACGTCCACTTCCAGCTGATGGACGGCCCCGACCTGGACTCCGCGCGTGGCGTCCCCTTCCGCTGGGCGGGCGTCGGGGTGCCCGCCAACGGCGAGGAGTTCACGGTCGCCGAGGAGTCCGCCCCGGCCGCCTGACCAGCGGCGAACGCCCCTCGGCGACCGGTCGCGCGTGCGTAAGGGGCGAAAATCCGCCCTGGTACGGTGCGGCCATGGCGGCACAGGACGGCGCCGGGCCGGAGCTCGGCCTGCGCGAGCGCAAGAAGCGGCAGACCGCGGCGCGGATCTGGCGGACCGCCGTCGACCTGTTCGCCGAGCGCGGCTTCGAGAAGGTGTCCGTGGCCGAGATCGCCGCCGCCGCCGACGTGTCCAAGATGACGGTCTTCAACTACTTCGGCACCAAGGAGGACCTGCTCCTCGGCCCGATGGAACAGCACGTCGGCGACGCGGCGGACGCCGTGCGCGCCCGCGCCGCCGGGGAGTCCGCCGCCGACGCGCTGCGCCGTCTGCTGCTCACCCAGATCGAGGCCCGCGACGCCTCCGTCGGCCTGAGCGACAGCGGCCATCTGATGCGGACCATGCAGCTCATCGTCGAGACGCCGGTGCTGCTCAAGCGCGCGCACGACTTCCACGTACGCAGCCAGGGGCTGCTCGCCGACGTGCTCGCCGAGGAGACCGGCGAGGGCGTCCTCGCCCAGGTCGCCGCCGCCCAACTCCTCGGCGTGCGCAACGCGGTGTGCGCGGAGATCGTGCGCCGCCGCAAGGCGGGCGAACCGCTCGACCGCATCGCCGAGGACGTCGTGCGCCTCGCCCACGACGCCTTCGACCTCGTCGAAAAAGGCCTCAGCGGATACGCGGTGAAGGCTTAGGCTCCGCTCATGCCCCCGGCCAGGAAGCGCCCGCGCGCGTACGACCCGACGAAGATCCGCACCGCCGTCCTCACCCAGTACGCGGCCGTGCGCCAGGCGGTCGCCTCCCTCACCGACGAGCAGTTCGCCCGGCCCACCCGGCTCGGCGACTGGACCGTGCGGGAGCTGGCCGCGCACCTGACCATGGCGCTCGCCGCGGTCGTCCGCGCCCTGGACGCGCCCGCGCCCGCCAAGGCCGAGGTCACGCTCCAGAACTGGGCGTTCCAGACCTCGGCCGCCGCGGACCAGGTCGACGACGACGTCCGTGGCATCGTCGCCGCGCACCCCGACCTCGACGCCCTGTTCGCGCGCCCCCTGGACCGGCTCACCGCGGAACTGCCGGGCATCCCCGCCACCCGCGTCGTCCCCATGCGGTTCGGCGGCATGGCGCTCGGTGATTTCATGGTCACCCGCACCGTCGAACTGATCGTCCACACCGACGACCTGAACGCCGCCGTGCCGGGCCTCGACGTGCCGTACGACCGCCAGGCCCTGGCCGCCTGCACCCGCCTCCTCGCCGACACGCTCGCCCTGAAGGCTCCCGGCGGCGCGGTGGAGTTCCGCGTTCCGCCGTACGCCGTCGTGCAGTGCGTCGAGGGCCCCCGGCACACCCGCGGCACCCCGCCCAACGTCGTCGAGACCGACCCCCTCACCTGGATCCGCCTCGCCACGGGCCGCGCGACCTGGGCGGCGGAACGCGACGCCGCGCGGGTCTTGGCGAGCGGAGAGCGGGCCGACCTGGCGGCGCTGCTGCCCCTGATGAGCTGACCCGGCGGCCCTGCCCCGCCCGGCGGCGCACCCCCGGAACCAGAGCCCGCCCCGCCCCGTCACAGCGACATGTACAAGCAGCGCGTGACCCAGACCCTCACCGTTCTCGCCACCGCCGGGCTGCTCGCTGCCTGCGGCTCGGAGTCGGGGGACGACGCCAAGTCCGGCTCCGGCTCGGGCGGCTCCAAGGCGCCCCTGACCGGCGTGCGCTGGAACGTCGTCAGCCTGACCGTCGACGGCAAGAAGCACGACGCCCCGAGCGGCGCCTACGTCCGGCTCGGCGGCAAGGGCGGCACCGGCGGCCACTTCGGCTGCAACGGCTACGGCGCCGACGTCTCCGTCAAGGGCGACACCGTCGACTTCACACCCGGCGCCCACACCGAGATCGCCTGTGACGCCCTCGACTTCGAGAACCGCCTCGCCCGCGCCCTCGACGGCAGGCTCAAGGCGGACCGCGCCGGGCTCGACGACGGCCGCCTGACGCTCACCACCAGCAAGGGCGACCGCATCGACCTGACCTCCGAGCCCGTCGAGCCGCCCGCCCCGCTCCAGGGCACCACCTGGACCGTCAGGTCCGTGGGCAAGGGCCAGGCGGCCCGGCCGCTGCCGAAGCAGGTCGCGGGCAAGGCCGAGCTGACCTTCGCCAAGAACGGCACGGTCCGCGGCAACCTCGGCTGCAACGACGTCAACGCCACGGCCAAGCCGGGCGACGGCGCGATCGCCTTCGGCGCCCCGAAGACGACCCGCATGATGTGCCAGGGCGCCAAGGGCACGACGGAACGGGCCCTGCTGAAGCTGTTCGACGGCAGGACCCGCTACGAGGTGAGTGACAAAGGACTCACTCTGACCGCCGACGACGGCACCGTCGTCACCGCGACCGCCGACAAGGGCTAGCCCGCCCGGCGCCCGAGGACCAGCCGCGAAGCTGCGGGAAATGGGGGTTCCAGGGGGCGAAGCCCCAGGTTCCGGGGAGAGGCGGGCCGACGGCGCCCCCGCGCGGGCCCACCGCCTACTCCCCGGTACCCTCCGATCCCGAATTCGGACCAGTGGTCGATCTCGCCTACACTCGGTGCCGTGCCACGTGGTGACGGTCGACTCAATCACGACCTGCTCCCCGGCGAGAAAGGCCCCCAGGACGCGTGTGGCGTCTTCGGGGTCTGGGCGCCGGGTGAAGAGGTCGCAAAGCTCACGTACTTCGGGCTCTACGCCCTCCAGCATCGGGGCCAGGAATCCGCGGGTATCGCGGTCAGCAACGGCTCCCAGATCCTCGTCTTCAAGGACATGGGCCTCGTCTCGCAGGTCTTCGACGAGACCTCCCTCGGTTCCCTCCAGGGTCACATCGCGGTCGGACACGCCCGCTACTCGACCACCGGAGCCTCCGTCTGGGAGAACGCCCAGCCCACGTTCCGTGCCACGGCCCGCGGCTCCATCGCCCTCGGCCACAACGGCAACCTGGTCAACACGGCCCACCTCGCCGAGCTGGTCGCCGACCTGCCGAAGGAGAACGGCCGCGCCACCCAGGTCGCCGCGACCAACGACACGGACCTGGTCACCGCCCTGCTCGCGGGCCAGACCGACACCGACGGCAAGCCGCTGACCCTGGAAGAGGCCGCCGCGGTGGTCCTGCCGCAGGTCAAGGGCGCCTTCAGCCTGGTCTTCATGGACGAGCACACGCTGTACGCGGCCCGTGACCCGCAGGGCATCCGCCCCCTGGTCCTCGGCCGCCTGGAGCGCGGCTGGGTCATCGCCTCCGAGACCGCCGCCCTCGACATCTGCGGCGCCAGCTTCGTCCGCGAGGTCGAGCCGGGCGAGTTCATCGCTGTCGACGAGAACGGCCTGCGCACCTCCCGCTTCGCGGAAGCGAAGCCCAAGGGCTGTGTCTTCGAGTATGTCTACCTGGCCCGGCCCGACACCGACATCGCGGGCCGCAACGTCTACCTCTCGCGCGTCGAGATGGGGCGGAAACTGGCCAAAGAGGCGCCGGTCGACGCCGACCTGGTCATAGCGACGCCGGAGTCCGGCACCCCCGCCGCCATCGGCTACGCGGAGGCCTCCGGCATCCCCTTCGGCGCGGGCCTCGTCAAGAACGCGTACGTCGGCCGGACCTTCATCCAGCCCTCCCAGACCATCCGCCAGCTCGGCATCCGCCTGAAGCTGAACCCGCTCAAGGAAGTCATCAAGGGCAAGCGCCTGGTGGTCGTCGACGACTCCATCGTCCGCGGCAACACCCAGCGCGCCCTGGTCAAGATGCTCCGCGAGGCGGGCGCCGCCGAGGTCCACGTCCGGATCTCCTCGCCGCCCGTGAAGTGGCCGTGCTTCTTCGGCATCGACTTCGCCACCCGCGCCGAGCTGATCGCCAACGGCATGACCATCGACGAGATCGGCACCTCCCTCGGCGCCGACTCCCTGTCGTACATCTCGATCGACGGCATGATCGAGGCCACCACCATCGACAAGCCGAACCTGTGTCGCGCCTGCTTCGACGGCGAGTACCCGATGGAGCTGCCCGACCCGGAGCTCCTCGGCAAGCAGCTCCTGGAGACCGAGCTGGCCGCGGGCCCCGCGGCCACGGCCGCGGCCGACGCGATCCGTCGCCCCTGAGCCCTCTCACCAACCCCGAAAGACCCCAGGCAATGTCTGAGACAACTGCTGGTACCGGTGCCTCCTACGCGGCGGCGGGCGTGGACATCGAGGCGGGCGACCGCGCCGTCGAGCTGATGAAGGACTGGGTGAAGAAGACCCAGCGCCCCGAGACGGCCGGTCTCGGCGGCCTCGGCGGCTTCGCCGGGCTGTTCGACGCCTCCGCCCTCAAGCGCTTCGAGCGCCCGCTGCTCGCCTCCGCCACCGACGGCGTGGGCACCAAGGTCGACCTGGCCCGGCAGCTCGGCGTGTACGACACGATCGGCCGCGACCTGGTCGCCATGGTCATGGACGACATCGTGGTGTGCGGCGCCGAGCCGCTGTTCATGACCGACTACATCTGCGTCGGCAAGGTCCACCCGGAGCGCGTCGCCGCCATCGTCAAGGGCATCGCCGAGGGCTGTGTGCTCGCGGGCTGCGCCCTCGTCGGCGGCGAGACGGCCGAGCACCCGGGCCTGCTCGGACCCGACGACTTCGACGTCGCGGGCGCGGGCACCGGCGCGGTCGAGGCCGACCGCGTGCTCGGCGCGGATCGCATCCGCAAGGGTGACGCGGTCATCGCGATGGCGTCCTCCGGCCTTCACTCCAACGGGTACTCGCTGGTCCGGCACGTGGTCTTCGACCGCGCCAAGATGACCCTCGACCAGCAGGTCGAGGAGTTCGGCCGCACCCTCGGCGAGGAACTCCTGGAGCCCACCCGGATCTACTCCCTGGACTGCCTGGCGCTCACCCGCACCACCGATGTGCACGCCTTCAGCCACGTCACCGGCGGCGGCCTCGCCGCCAACCTGGCCCGGGTGATCCCGGACGGCCTGCACGCCACGGTCGACCGCTCCACCTGGACGCCCGGCGCGGTCTTCGACCTCGTCGGCACCGCCGGTCAGGTCGAGCGCCTGGAGCTGGAGAAGACCCTGAACATGGGCGTCGGCATGATCGCCGTCGTGCCCGAGGACTCCGTCGACGTGGCCCTGGCCACCCTCGCCGACCGCGGCGTCGACGCCTGGGTCGCGGGCGAGATCACCGACCGCGGCGACCGCGCGACGGGCGCCGAGCTCACGGGTGACTACGCCCGGTAGGCCGCCCCGGGCTGACCGGGCCGCTCGGGCCGCTCGGGCTGTCCGGACGGCCCGGACCGCTCGGGCAGTCCGGACAGCACAAAACCCGGTCCGGCGTGACACCCCGGACCGGGTGAGTGCGATGTATCGCTGTCGTCCTCTGGAGTTCCGCTGTCCGCGGGACGAACGGAGGAATCCGCGGGACGTACCGGATGTACGAGGTCAGGCGCCGCGGCGCTGTGGCGACGGGCCGGACTCGTCCGCGTCCTCGTCGTCCTCGTCGTCGGTGTTGTACAGCTCCGCGTACCGCGCGTACGGGTCTTCTTCGTCCTCGTCCTCGAACGGCTCGCCATTCGGCGGCTGCTGCGAAGTCGAAGCGCCCAGCTCGTTGGCCAGACGCGACAGGTCAGTCCCACCGCTGTTGTACTTCAGCTGGCGGGCGACCTTCGTCTGCTTGGCCTTGGCCCGGCCGCGCCCCATGGCTCGACCCCCTCGGTATCGGGGCTCATGGCCCCAGAGTCTTGACACGCGTTCATGATCTGGAACGGACTCTCCATGGAGAGACCGATCCGTAGGGCTTCCACGGTACCTGTTCCTGCGGCCATACGGTACGTCGCCCGCAGGACGCGCCTTGGCGCACGACCGGCGGGGAGCCCCTTCCTCGCTGGTCAGCAGCGATTTTAACCTCTTCTTGGCAGACGACACGGCGGCGGGCGTGAGTCTCGTCTCGTCACACCGGTTTTTCCGCCGCCACGACTGAGGTGGCGGAAACGCGCACCCCCCGGATTCCCGCCCGTAAGGCGCGGGAAGGCCGGAAATCCGAGGGACGCGCCGAGGGGCGCTTTTCGGTCGATTTCCCGAGAGTCGCGAGGGCGCCCCCGCGTGGCCGCGGTGTCCGTCAGCGGGCCGTGCGGGCCTCCGCCATCCGCTGCTCGGCGATCCTGTCGGCCGCGGCGGCGGGCGGAATTCCGTCTTCCTTCGCGCGCGCGAAGATGGCGAGCGTGGTGTCGAAGATCTTCGACGCCTTGGCCTTGCAGCGGTCGAAGTCGAAGCCGTGCAGCTCGTCGGCGACCTGGATCACGCCGCCCGCGTTCACCACGTAGTCCGGCGCGTAGAGGATGCCGCGGTCGGCGAGGTCCTTCTCGACGCCGGGGTGCGCGAGCTGGTTGTTGGCCGCGCCGCACACCACCTTCGCGGTGAGGACCGGGACGGTGTCGTCGTCGAGGGCGCCGCCGAGCGCGCACGGCGCGTACACGTCCAGGCCCTCGTGGCGGATCAGCGTCTCGGTGTCGGCGACCGCCGTGACCTGCGGGTACTTCTGCGTGATCCGCAGCACCGAGTCCTCGCGCACATCCGTGATCACGACGTCGGCGCCGTCCTCGACGAGGTGCTCCACGAGGATGTGCCCGACCTTGCCGACGCCCGCGACGCCGACCGTGCGGCCGCGCAGCGTGGGCTCGCCCCACAGCGTCTCGGCGGAGGCCCGCATGCCCTGGAAGACGCCGTAGGCGGTGAGCACGGACGAGTCGCCCGCGCCGCCGTTCTCGGGCGAGCGGCCGGTCGTCCAGCGGCACTCGCGCGCCACGACGTCCATGTCCGCCACGTACGTGCCGACGTCGCAGGCCGTCACGTAGCGGCCGCCGAGCGAGGCGACGAACCGGCCGTAGGCGAGCAGCAGTTCCTCGCTTTTGACGCGGTCCGGGTCGCCGATGATGACGGCCTTGCCGCCGCCGTGGTCGAGACCGGCCATGGCGTTCTTGTACGACATCCCGCGCGCGAGGTTCAGCGCGTCGGCGACGGCCTCCTCCTCGGTGGCGTACGGGTAGAAGCGCGTACCGCCCAGGGCGGGGCCCAGGGCGGTGGAGTGAATGGCGATGACGGCCTTGAGGCCGCTGGCGCGGTCCTGGCAGAGCACGACCTGTTCGTGGCCACCCTGGTCCGAGTGGAACAGGGTGTGCAGGACGCCGTCGGTTACATCGGTCACGGTGGTGACTCCCGGTTACGTAGCGGCGGTTGGGCGGGTTGCCCGTGCGGGTGGCGGGCCCCGTTGGGCATGAGAGTAGAGCCTGTCGGGTCCCTCCCGCCGCACGGTGCCCGGCTTCACTCTGTCCCGTCCCCGGGAGGATCACTCGCCCGGAGTGCGCGGCGGCGACCCGGCGCGGGGGCGGCACGTGCGCGACGGAGTGCGGCGGGGTTCGGCCATGGCACGATGCGCAGTGTTTTCCGGCCGCTGCGCGGGGGAGGGGAGGAGCCGTGCCCAAGGTGTCATCGGTGGTCGTCCCGTACGCGTCGTACTTGCGCGTGTACGAGCCCCTCGCCGCCTTCCCCGAGCCCGAGCGCAGCCACTGGGCGCGCTACGCGCGGCGCGCCGAGCGCCCCTCGTACCAGGACGAACTGCGGGCCTCTCTGGCGGACTTGGTGCCCACGCCGCCGATCCCGGTGCCGGTGCACGAGAGCCGGGACGCGTTCGTGGTGGAGAGCGACGGCGTGGTGTGCGTCTGCCCGTGGCGGACCCGGCTGCGCGGCTGGCAGGCCCTCGGCGACCTCGCCGGGCAGCTGCCCGCTCCGGTCCTGGACGCGGTCCTGCCGCCGGTGGTGCGCCGCCAGGCCACCGCGGACTACGAGGCCTGGCTCACCGAGAACCCCGACGCCCGCCCGTGGATCAGGTCGGCCACCTGGCACGTGCCGCTGAACTGGTTCGTGCTCGTCACCGACGAGGAGCGGTTCTACGACGAGGGGGCCGGGGACGGCGCGGCGCCGGTGCTGCGCTACCGCACGCCGATGGTGCAGGCGCGGCGCCGGGTGGCGCGGGGCCTCAAGGCGCTGCGGGAGGCGATGGACGAGGGGCCGCTGATCGACGGCCTGGTGGACGTGGGCCGCTGGCTGGAGGAGTTCCACCCGCGCTCCCTCGTCGAGCTGGACTACGGCGGCCTGGTGCACGCGCTGCCGCAGGAGTTCCTGGACGGCGACCACTCGGCGGCGGACGTGGCGGCCGGGATCGAGGCGCTGCGCGACGGCGACGGGGTGGGCGCGGGCGAGGCGTACGCGCGGCTCGTGGAGCGCTGGCGCGCGGTCCGCGAGCGGCAGTTCTCGAACTGACGTCGGCTTCCCTTGACGTTTCCTTGACTCTTCGACCGGGGCAACTGCCGCCGGTCTGGTGCATCCTGGGCGTTCCCCCTTGTCCGGGGCCGTCCCGGGGTGCTGCGGCGCGGCGTGTCCCGCCGCCGGGACGTAGGTCCCGATCCGGGCCTTTGCCTCAAGCGTGATGGACCGCACTTAACTGACCCTTGCGCCGATCGGCCTTCCTCATGCCAAAATAGGACAAGGAGTCCGGACAGGGCTCCATCCGTCCAACTAAGGGCGGAATGCTCAGCATTGCACGCTATGGGGGGTCTGTTGACTCCTGATCGCTCTGTGACTGATCGTCACTGTGGCGTGACTGTCCGCTATGGCATGGTCCATCGGCTTCCGTCGCTGATGGACACCTGGGAGGGCAATTCCATCGGTTTGGCCGACGCGGCTGGACGGATGGTGTAGTTGTAGTGCCGAGGACAAGCCGTTCGTCCTATAACCGACTCGACTCGCGTCCGCCATTTCGGGCAACGCGGGTCAAGGTGCAGAATTTAGAGGAATGAACCGAGAAGGTTCGGTTCTCCCGAGGAGGCCGCTCATGACCGCTCGCACCCCTGATGCCGAGCCGCTGCTGACCCCGGCTGAGGTCGCCACGATGTTCCGCGTCGACCCCAAGACGGTCACGCGCTGGGCCAAGGCTGGCAAGCTCACGTCGATTCGCACGCTCGGCGGGCACCGCCGCTACCGCGAGGCCGAGGTCCGCGCCCTGCTCGCGGGCATTCCGCAGCAGCGCAGCGAGGCCTGAGGCACGGCGTTTTCGCCGTGAAAGCGCAGTAAAAGCACCACATCGGGCGAAGGGTTCCACCGCAGCCGGGTCCCCCAATCCGGCCGTACCGTCCGACACACAGCTCCATACGACACGGATCCCGCCCCAACGGGGCCCATGCCCGCACCACTTGGGTACGTCGTCGATCGCGCTGGACTCCGCCGGGTCCAGCGCGATTTTGCTGTGCGCGCATGTGCTGTTCCGGGGCTCTGTGCGCCGCCTTGTTGATCCCTGAGGCCGTTCCCGAAGCGGTGCGCCACCGGCGCATGGGCCGGGTGGTGCAATTGCACATATTAGATTGACCTGTTGTAGGCAGGGGGTAAGTTCCGTACTTTTGGAAACCCGGCCGGTGACTACCGTCACACGTTCCGTATCTTGTTGCCCTTGCCGCTCTTGCGCTAGTGGGAACATTCCGTTCTGGCTGTCAGCTTCCCATCGCCGGGGTGGGTCACGCGTCGGCTTTGGTCATGCCTTGGGGGGACTTTCGTCCTCGTATTGCCTCTCGGGTCGCCTCTCGGGCTCTCCGGGGCCCTCGGCGGTCTCCACGGCCGTCTCCATGGCCGCCTCTGGGGCGGCTCCCCGGGCGCCCTCCTGGGTGCCCGCGCGGACGTCTCCACGGCCGTCTCCATGGCGAGCCGCAGCAGGCGGTGACAGATCGGGCAGTGCCGGGTCAGATGGCGATAGCCGGACGCCGCCGCGAGGTGCGCGCGCAACAGGGCGCGGGTCTCGTGGCGCACGGGTCGCTCGGGTCGTGCGGGTGCGGTCATCGGCCCACCTCCACAGGGGCGGTGGGCCCGCTCTCCTCGGCCCTCGCCCTGCTGTCTGGGGTACCGGCGGAATGTGACCCCGTCAAGCCGAGCCCCACGGGAACGAGCCGCACAGGCCGACACGAGCCCCCGCGCCCGCCGACGGCGAACGCCCCTACGAGGAGCGGGCACACGAAAAGCGGGTTGCCCCCGAGGGGGCAACCCGCTGACGCGGTCCTGACGGGATTTGAACCCGCGGCCTCCACCTTGACAGGGTGGCGAGCACTCCAAACTGCTCCACAGGACCAGGTTTCGCAGCTCCGAATGTTGCTCTGTGCTGCGAGAAGAGACTGTACAGCAGGTGCGCGCCCGGGTCGAACTCGCTCTGCGTGAGCGGCCCGTCACCGGCTCACCACCGGTCCGGCGGCTACCCGTCACCGCTCCGGCGGCTACGGAACCAGCGCGTCGATCGCCTTCACGATCCGCTTGTCCGAGACGGGGTGCGCCGTGCCGAGCGCGTGCGCGAAGTAGCTGACGCGCAGCTCCTCGATCATCCAGCGGATGTCGAGGGCCTCCCGGGGGACGGGCCGCCCCTGCGGGAACTGCTCCAGGAGCCACGCGTACTCGTCGCGCATCTCGCGGACCTTCTCCATGCGCGTGGTGTCCCGCTGCGCGTTCGTCGGCATCTGCTGGAGGCGGCGGTCCGCGGCGACCAGATAGCGCACCAGGTCGGGCAGGCGCCGCAGCCCCGTCTCCGTGACGAAGCCCGGCTTGACGAGCGCGTCGAGCTGCTCGCGGACGTCGGTCAGGTTCGCCAGCAGGGCCGGGCTGCGCGTGGCCTTCAGGCGCCGCTCACAGGCCTGCCAGGCGGCGAGGACCTGCTGGGCCTGGGCGACCGCGCGGACCGTCGTGTCGACGATCTCGGCGCGCACCTTGTCGTACAGCTTGCGGTAGGACTCCTCGTCCCAGACGGGGCCGCCGAAGTCCGCGATGAGCCGGTCCGCGGCGGCGGTCGCGCAGTCGTCGAACAGGGCCTGCATGGAGCCGTGCGGGTTCGCGGACAGGGCGAGCTTCTGCTGGTTGGTGAGCTTGTCCTGGGCGAACTTGGCGGGGTTCACCGGGATGTTCCGCAGGATCAGGCGGCGGGTGCCCTTCCACATGGCCTGCGCCTGCTCGGCCTCGGTGTCGAAGAGGCGTACGGAGACGGTGTCGCCGTCGTCGACGAGGGCCGGGTAGGCCTTCACGGGCTGGCCCGCGCGCCGGGTCTCGAAGACGCGGGAGAGGGTGCCTATCGTCCAGTCCGTGATCCCCGTGCGCTCGACGGAGGTGCCGCCGGTGCGCTCCGCCGTGGCCGCCGCGGCCTGGGAGAGGGCCTTGCGGGCCTTCGGCTTCAGGCGGAGCTTCAGGGACTCCAGGTCCTTGTCCTCGGCGAGCTTGCGGCGCCGCTCGTCGGTGATCCGGAACGTGATCTTCAGGTGGTCGGGTACGCGGCTCAGGTCGAAGTCGTCGCCGTGGACCGGGACGCCGACCATCCGCTGCAGCTCCCGCGCCAGCGTCACGTGCAGCGGCTCCTGGAGGGGCACGGCCCGCTCCAGGAACGCCTTCGCGTAGTTCGGCGCCGGGACGTAGTGGCGGCGGATCGGCTTCGGCAGGGAGCGGATCAGCTCCGTGACGACCTCCTCGCGCAGGCCCGGGATCTGCCAGTCGAAGCCCTCCGGGGAGACCTGGTTGAGCACCTGGAGCGGGATGTGGACGGTCACGCCGTCCGCGTCCGCGCCCGGCTCGAACTGGTACGTCACCCTGAACTTCAGCGGCCCCTGACGCCAGGAGTCCGGATAGTCGTCCTTGGAGACGTCCCCGGCGCGCTCGTTGATGAGCATGGACCGCTCGAAGTCGAGCAGTTCCGGCTCCTCCTGCCGCTTCTTCTTCCACCAGGAGTCGAAGTGCGCGCCCGACACCACGTGCTCGGGGACGCGCTGGTCGTAGAAGTCGAAGAGGGTCTCGTCGTCGACGAGGATGTCGCGGCGCCGCGCCCGGTGCTCCAGCTCCTCGACCTCGGTGAGCAGCTTGCGGTTGTCGGCGAAGAACTTGTGGTGCGTGCGCCAGTCGCCCTCGACGAGCGCGTTGCGGATGAACAGGTCGCGGGAGACCTCGGGGTCGATCCGCCCGTAGTTCACCTTGCGGTCGGTGACGAGCGGGACGCCGTACAGCGTCACCTTCTCGTACGCCATCACGGCCGCCTGGTCCTTCTCCCAGTGCGGCTCGCTGTAGGTGCGCTTGAGCAGGTGCTGGGCGAGCGGCTCGACCCACTCCGGCTCGATGCGCGCGTTCACCCGCGCCCACAGGCGTGAGGTCTCCACCAGCTCGGCGGACATCACGAAGCGCGGCGGCTTCTTGAAGAGCGCGGAGCCCGGGAAGATCGCGAACTTGGCGTTCCGCGCGCCCAGGTACTCGTTCTTCGCGCCGTCCTTGACGTCCTTCATGCCCACGTGGGACAGCAGCCCGGCGAGCAGCGAGATGTGCACCTGCTTCTCGGGGGCGTCGCTGTCGTTCAGGTGGATGCCCATCTGCTTGGCGACCGTCCGCAGCTGGGTGTAGATGTCCTGCCACTCGCGGATGCGCAGGAAGTTCAGGAACTCCCGCTTGCACATGCGGCGGAACGCGGACGAGCCCAGCTCCTTCTGCTGCTCGCGCACGTACCGCCACAGGTTCAGGTACGCCAGGAAGTCCGAGGTCTCGTCCTTGAACCGGGCGTGCTGCTGGTCGGCCTGGGTCTGCTTGTCGGCGGGGCGCTCGCGCGGGTCCTGGATGGACAGGGCGGCGGCGATCACCATGACCTCGCGGACGCAGCCGTTCTTGTCGGCCTCCAGGACCATCCGGGCCAGGCGCGGGTCCACGGGCAGCTGTGCCAGCTTGCGGCCCGCCTGCGTGAGGCGCTTGCGCGGGTCCTTCTGCGCGGGGTCGAGGGCGCCCAGCTCCTGGAGGAGCTGCACGCCGTCGCGGATGTTGCGGTGGTCCGGCGGGTCGATGAAGGGGAACTTCTCGATGTCGCCGAGCCCCGCGGCGGTCATCTGGAGGATGACGGAGGCCAGGTTCGTCCGGAGGATCTCCGCGTCCGTGAACTCGGGCCGGGCGTTGAAGTCGTCTTCGGAGTACAGCCGGATGCAGATGCCGTCGCTGGTGCGGCCGCAGCGGCCCTTGCGCTGGTTGGCGCTGGCCTGGCTGATCGGCTCGATGGGCAGCCGCTGCACCTTGGTGCGGTGGCTGTAGCGGGAGATGCGGGCCGTGCCCGGGTCGATGACGAACTTGATGCCCGGGACGGTGAGGGAGGTCTCGGCGACGTTCGTGGCGAGCACGATGCGTCTGCCCGTGTGCGGCTGGAACACGCGGTGCTGCTCGGCGTGCGAGAGCCGCGCGTACAAGGGCAGCACTTCCGTGAACCGATACTTCTTCTTCTCCAGCGCGTCCGCCGTGTCGCGGATCTCGCGCTCGCCGGAGAGGAAGACCAGGATGTCGCCCTTGCCCTCGGCCATCAGCTCCTCGACGGCGTCCGTGATCGCGGTGATCTGGTCGCGGTCGGGGTCGTCGCCGTCCTCCTCCAACAGCGGGCGGTAGCGCACCTCCACCGGATACGTGCGCCCGCTGACCTCGACGATCGGGGCGTCGCCGAAGTGCCGCGAGAAGCGCTCCGGGTCGATGGTCGCGGAGGTGATGACGACCTTCAGGTCCGGGCGCTTCGGCAGCAGCTGGGCGAGATAGCCGAGCAGGAAGTCGATGTTGAGGCTGCGCTCGTGGGCCTCGTCGATGATGATCGTGTCGTACGCGCGCAGCTCGCGGTCCGTCTGGATCTCGGCCAGCAGGATGCCGTCCGTCATCAGCTTCACGTACGTGTCGCCGCTGACCTGGTCGGTGAAGCGGACCTTCCAGCCGACGGCCTCGCCGAGCGGCGTGTCCAGCTCGTCGGCGACGCGCTCGGCGACCGTGCGGGCGGCGATGCGGCGCGGCTGCGTGTGCCCGATCAGACCGCGCACGCCGCGGCCCAGCTCCAGGCAGATCTTCGGGATCTGCGTGGTCTTGCCGGAGCCGGTCTCGCCCGCGACGATCACCACCTGGTGGTCGCGGATCGCCGCCAGGATCGCGTCCTTCTTCTGGCTGACGGGCAGCTGCTCGGGGTACGTGATCGCGGGCACGCCGTCGGCGCGGCCCGCCATCCTGGCCTCGGCCTGCTCGACGTCCCGCGCGATCTCGGCGAGGACGGCCGCGCGGGCCTCGGGCTTGCGGATCCGGCGCGCACCTTCGAGCCGCCTGCCGATGCGGTGCTCATCGCGCAGCGAGAGCGCCGACAGGCGGGGGGCGAGGGCGTCGAGGGTGAGGGCGGGATGCGTAGACATACGCGATCCAGGATCTCACCCGGCGCTCGGAGGTGGCGAACCGATTTCGCGGGGCGCGTCCCGTGCTTCCCGGGGCGCACACCCCGGCACGTACCATTCCGGGCATGTTGTCCCGAGCGCGTACGCGGTGGTGCCCCCTGGTGGCGGTGCTGCTCGCGGTGCTCGGGTCGGTGTGCGGCCCGGCGGTGGCCGCCGAGCGGGCGTCGGCGGTGGCGGCCGAACGGGCGGCGCCCCCGGCGGCCGTGTTCGCCCAGGACGCCGACGGGAGCGGGGCGCCCGGCTGCGGTCCGGGCGGCAAGGCGGACTCCGGGCAGCGGCCCGCCGTCCCGCCGCGCCCCGGCCCCGCGTCCGAGCTGCTGCCCGCGCCGTACGACGCCCGTGCCCTGTCCGGCGACTGGGGTGCGTGGGGCGCCGACCAGGACGTGATCGCCGTCGCGCGGGCGCTGCGGGCGCCGCCGCCGGTCGCGCCGCCGACGCCGGTGGGCCTCTCCGTGCTGCGGGTGTAGGGACCCCTGTCTTCAGGGTCCCCTCATCGTCGTACGCAACAACAGGAGAACTGCGTCAGCATGTCCACGAGCAGCAAGAAGCCCGCGGCCGCGGGTGCGGCCAAGAAGAACGCCCGGGGCAACGCCAAGAGGAATGTCGCGCTCGTCGCCCTCGTGGCCGTGGCCGCCGGGGCGCTCGGCGTCGCCTCGTACACCGCCACCAAGCCGGACACCCCGTCCGTCGCCTCCGCCGAGAAGGGCGCGGGCGCCGGGAAGGAGCGCGAGGGCGTCTACCCGGAGCTGGAGAAGCTCGCCCGCCGGGACGCGGGCGACCCGCTCGCGCAGGGCCGCCCGGACGCGCCCGTCGTCATGATCGAGTTCGCGGACTTCAAGTGCGGCTTCTGCGGCAAGTTCGCCCGCGACACCGAGCCCGCCCTGGTGAAGAAGTACGTCGACGAGGGCGTCCTGCGCATCGAGTGGCGCAACTTCCCGATCTTCGGCGAGGACTCCGAGCGGGCGGCGCGCGGCGCCTGGGCGGCGGGCCGCCAGGGCAGGTTCTGGCAGTTCCACGAGGCTGCGTACGCCGAGGGCGCCAAGGAGAAGGGCTTCGGCGACGACCGCCTGAAGGCGCTCGCGCGCGAGGCCGGGGTCAAGGACGTGGAGCGCTTCCTGAAGGACGCGGACAGCGACGCGGCGAAGGCGGCCGTGAAGAAGGACCAGGAGGAGGGCTACCGGATCGGCGCCACGTCCACGCCGTCGTTCCTGGTCAACGGGCAGCCCATCGCCGGGGCGCAGCCGCGGTCGGTGTTTGAGCGGGCCATCGACATGGCGGCGGCCGTGGCGCCGAAGCCCTCAGGGAAGGACGACGGCGACGGCGGCGGAGGCGACGGCAAGGGCGGCAAGGCCGAAGAGGCTGGCAAGGACGGCGGCGACGGTGACGGCGGCGCGAAGTGAGTGCCGACGTCGGGTACTTCGCCGCGTTCCTCGCCGGGCTGCTCGCCCTGATCAGCCCCTGTAGCGCGCTGCTGCTCCCCGCGTTCTTCGCGTACTCCATCGACTCCACGTCGAAGCTGGTCGCCCGCACCGGGATCTTCTACGCCGGGCTCGCCACGACGCTCGTGCCGCTGGGCGTCGCCGGGTCCACCGCGGGGCGCTTCTTCTTCGGGCACCGCCAGGAGCTGGTGCTCTGGGCGGGCTGGCTGATCATCGCGCTGGGCGTCGCCCAGGTGGTGGGCCTCGGCTTCGCCTCCCGCAGGCTCGCCGAGCTGTCGGGGCGCATCCGGCCGACGACGGCGGTGTCGGTGTACGCGCTGGGCGCGGTGTACGGCTTCGCCGGGTTCTGCGCCGGGCCGATCCTCGGCAGCGTGCTGACCGTGGCGGCGTACAGCGGGAGCCCCGTGTACGGGGGCGCGCTGCTCGCCGTGTACGCGCTGGGCATGGCGGTGCCGCTGTTCGTGCTGGCCGTGCTGTGGGAGCGGTTCGACCTGGGGCGGCGCAGGTGGCTGCGGGGGCGGGTGTTCCGCGTGGGCCGCTTCGAGCTGCACACCACGTCCGTGCTGTCCGGCCTGTTCTTCGTGCTGCTCGGCTCCCTTTTCCTGCTGTACGACGGCGCGGCGGCCCTCCCGTCACCGGTCGGCGTGGACGAGTCGTTCGCGGTGCAGGAGTGGGTGGGGCGCGTGGGGGACGGCGTGCCGGACTGGCTGGTCCTGGTCGTGGTGGTGGCGATCGCGGGAGCGGTGGTCGCGCGCCGGGTGCGCGACCGCTGACCTGGGCGGCTCTCCGCTGCCCGCGGTGGGCGCCCTCGCAGGGGGCGCCCACCTCACCCCCGTACCCATGTCTCGATCCGGGACATGCGAAAGGCCCCGTCCGAGGGACGGGGCCTTTCGGCGGTGGCTGGGGCCGGGGTCGAACCGGCGACCTTCCGCTTTTCAGGCGGACGCTCGTACCAACTGAGCTACCCAGCCACGGAGTTTCACGTGAAACAAAACTCCAGCGGTCCTGACGGGATTTGAACCCGCGGCCTCCACCTTGACAGGGTGGCGAGCACTCCAAACTGCTCCACAGGACCAAGCGTTTGTGCGGGAACCAGTCTCGCACAAGGTGTTGCGTGCCCCCAACGGGATTCGAACCCGTGCTACCGCCTTGAAAGGGCGGCGTCCTGGGCCACTAGACGATGAGGGCTAAGAGGCCCGCCGTGGGCGCTTCGCAGCGCGTCGGGGACGTGAGAAGCATATGGGATGCGGGGATGGATCGCCAAAACGGTTTACGGCGGAGGTGCGGGCGGGGGTGTGGACGGCTCGGCTCCGGGCTGGTTCTCCTTCGGCAGATGGCGGCTGACCTCGGCCTTCGTCAGGCCCAGCCCACCGAGTTTGATCTCGTCCCAGGCCTGGAGCCGCTTGGTGGCCCGGTCCAGGTAGAGCACGGAGGTCTCCACGGGATCGGGGTGCTCGCCCTCCACGGCGCGCAGTCCGCTGCCGCCGGTGGAGCCCTCGACGCGCAGCCGGGTGCCCTTCTCCATGACCTCCATCTCCTGGTGGTGGACGTGTCCGGCGAGGACGAGCGGCACGGCCCCGTCGGTCTCGCGCGCGGCCGCCGGGTTGTGGGCGACGGCGATGTCGACGGGGGTGCCCTCAGCGGCCTGGGCGCGCAGCGAGGAGGCGAGGGTGATGCCCGCCACCTCCTCCGCCGGGTTGCCCTCCGGCTTCGTGGAGCGGTCGGGCGTGAACTGGGGGTCGCCGATCCCGGCGAAGCGCAGGCCCGCGACGTTCACGGGCCTGCCGTCGTCCAGGACGTGGGTGTTGTCGAGCTTCTCGATGTACCGCTGCGTGGTGCGCGAGTCGTGGTTGCCGCGCACCCACACATAGGGCGCCCCGAGGTCCTCGATGGGGTCGAGGAAGGCGTTCTCGGCGGCGGTGCCGTGGTCCATGGTGTCGCCGGAGTCGACGATCACGTCGATGTCGTACTGCTCGACGAGCGAGGCGATGATCTTCCAGCTCGCGGGGTTGAGGTGGATGTCGGAGACGTGCAGCAGCCGGATCGTGGACGGGTCGGGCTCGTACGCGGGGAGCGTGGACGTCGCGTCGTACAGCTTGGTGACGTTGGTGACGAGGCGGGCCAGCTCCCGCTGGTAGACGTCGAACTCGCTGACGATGTTGCGGGCGTTGCCGACGACGGAGGGCGCGCTGCTGAGCAGGCCGGAGAACCGGGGCTCCAGGACGGACTTCGGGTTCCAGGTGGCGTACGCGGCCGTGCCGGAGGCCGCGAGCAGGGCGAGCGCGAGGCCGCCCGCGGCGAGGGCGCGGCGGGGGCGGCGGTAGACGGCGAGGCCGAGAGCGGTGGCTCCGGAGACGACGGCGACGCAGGAGCGCACGGCCAGCTCGACCGTGCCGTGCACCACGTCGTCGGCGACCTCCTCCTGGAGGCCGGAGAGCCGCTCGGGGTGGTTGACCAGGGCCTCGGAGCGCACCGGGTCCAGGCGGTCCACGTCGACGTCCAGGCGGATGGGCGCGGTGTGCGAGCGCAGCTCCAGGGAGCCGAGCGGGGAGACGTCGATCTTCGTGCCGCCGGTGAGGGAGGGGCGCAGCTGCATGCGCGTCTCCATCGGCCCCACGGGCGTGTGCACGCTGCCGACGACCAGGAGGCCGAGCCAGGCGCCGAGCACGACGGTCACGCAGAGGCCGAGGGCGCGGGCGTACGGGTGCGGGGGGCCGGGGGCGGCGGTGAGGGCGAGGGGCGGCTGCTCCTTGTCCGGGCCCCGGCGGGCCCGGCGGCCCGGGCGGCCCGGGTGGCCCCGGCGGGACCGGAGCCGGCTCAGGCGGCTCACCAGGCGGCCGAGGGCGGCGCGGGGAGGCCCGCACAGGCTGCGCGGGATCCGCAGAACGACCGTGACGTCGCGCCCCATTGGGCGCGTATGCCCAGGCGGAGAGGTGGCTATGCCTGTCGGTGATCGACGGTCGACAATGGTCCTGTGCTGGAGATGACGCGCGAGGAGTTCGAGGAACTGGTGGCCGAGGCGCTCGACCGGATCCCGCCCGAGCTGACGAGGCTCATGGACAACGTGGCGGTGTTCGTCGAGGACGAGCCCCCGAGCGACGACCCCGAGCTGCTCGGGCTCTACGAGGGCACCCCGCTGACCGACCGCGGCGAGTGGTACGCCGGGGTGCTGCCCGACCGGATCACCGTCTACCGGGGGCCGACGCTGCGGATGTGCGAGTCCCGCGAGGACGTCGTGGCGGAGACGGAGATCACCGTGGTGCACGAGGTGGCGCATCACTTCGGGATCGATGACGAGAGGCTGCACGCGCTGGGGTACGGGTGACGGGCGCGGGCGTCGCGCTGGTGGGGTGCCGCGCGGGTGGGGTGCCGCCTCGGTGGGGCGTCGCGCCGGTGGGGCGTCGCGCCGGTGGGCGGTGCTCGGGGGCGTGAGTTCCGGGTCCGTGTCCTCTTGTGGTGCGCGGGAGTTGGGCAGGGCGTCCCTTCCCCTTGCGCCTCGGAGGTGCTCGGCCGTGCGCCATGTCTACGTTTCCGTCCGATGGGCCGCGACCGTGGTGGCCGTCGTGGCGACCGCGGGCTGTATGAGCATCGGCGACGACGGCAGCGGCGGCCCCGTGCCCGCCAAGTCCGCCGGGGGACGCAGCGGGGCCGCCGCCCCCGACGGGGGGACGGTGCTGCCCGACGAGGACGGGGGGCGCCGGGCCGCCGACGGCAAGGGTGGCAAGGGCGGTGGGCGCGGCGCGGGCGACAAGCGCGGCGAGGGTGGCGAGGGCGCCGAGGAGTCCGAGGGCAGGGCCTCCGCCGAACCCGGCGACGACGGCGGCGCGTCGCCCGGCACCAAGCCCTCGCGGACCACCGGAGCCACCGCCGAGCCCACCAGGGGGCGGCCCGCTCCGACCCGTACGAAGCCGGGGCCGCGGCCCACGAGGACCACGCCGACGCCCGATCCGTCCCCCGACCCGCCCTCGCCGTCCCCCGATCCGCCGTCGCCGCAGCCGTCGTCGTCCGCGCACGGGGAGGCGGCGGGGCCGGTGGGGCAGGGGGAGCCGTCGCCTGAGGCGGGCCCTGCGTAGGCTGGCGGGGCGCCTTGAGCCGCCGTCGGCGCTGGCGCGCCTCGTCCTCAAACGCCGGACGGGCTTCGTCCCCTGCCGTGGGGCGTCGTCCCCTGCCGGGCGGGCTTGCTCCCCGCCCACCCGCCCCTCATCGCGCTGGCGCGCTTGTCCTCAAGCGCCGGACGGGCTTTTTCTCCTGGCGGGGGCTTCTTCTCCTGCGGGGCGGGCTTCGTGCCCTGGCGGGCTTCGTCACCTGCCGGGGGCTTCTTCCCCCGCCGGGCGGGCTTCCTCCTCCGCCGGATGGGCTGGCTTCCCGCCCGGCCGTCCCTCATCGCGCTGGCGCGCTTGTCCTCAAGCGCCGGACGGGCTTTTTCTCCTGGCGGGGGCTTCGTCACCTGCCGGGCGGGCTTCGTGCCCCGCTGGGTGGGCTGGCTTCCCGCCCGGCTGTCCCTCATCGCGCTGGTGCGCTTGTCCTCAAGCGCCGGACGGGCTTATCCCCTGTCGGGCGGGCTGTGCGTGCCCTGCGTCGTTGTGGAGGGGAGGGGGATTTGCCAAGCAGGGTGGTGGGTGCGTATGGTGGTAGATCGTTTGATCCCATTTGCCCGGCGCCGTCGAAGAGAGCGCCGCGTGGCGCGTACTCTCCCTTGCCGTGGCTGACCGCATAGAGGCGGTCCATTGCGAAATCACGGAGTTGTGGGCGCGTGCCGAGACTCCGGAAGGTTTCGCATTTCGCATGTCCGTTTCCAGTTTTGACGTCGACGCTGCCCAGGTTCAGGACGAGGCCCCCGAGGCCGTCGTGATCACTGAGGCCCCTGAGACCACCGAGGCCGTAGAGGCCGCAGACGCCGTAGAGGCCGTAGAGGCCGTGCAGGCTGAAGAGGTCGTGGAGACCTCTGACGCCGCCGAGGGCGCTTCGGACTCCGAGGACGAGCCCGGCATCACCTTCGCCGACCTCGGCCTGCCCGACGCCGTCGTCCGCAAGCTCGCCCGCAACGGCGTGCACACCCCGTTCCCGATCCAGGCCGCGACCATCCCGGACGCCCTGGCGGGCAAGGACATCCTCGGCCGTGGCCGCACCGGCTCCGGCAAGACCCTCTCCTTCGGCCTGCCGACCCTGGCCACCCTCGCGGGCGGCCACACGGAGAAGAAGAAGCCCCGCGCCGTCATCCTCACCCCGACCCGCGAGCTGGCGATGCAGGTCGCGGACGCGCTCCAGCCGTACGGCGACGTGCTCGGCCTGAAGATGAAGGTCGTCTGCGGCGGCACGTCCATGGGCAACCAGATCTACGCCCTGGAGAAGGGCGTCGACATCCTCGTCGCCACCCCTGGCCGCCTGCGCGACATCATCAACCGCGGCGCCTGCTCGCTGGAGAACGTGCAGATCGCCGTACTCGACGAGGCCGACCAGATGTCCGACCTGGGCTTCCTGCCCGAGGTCACCGAGCTGCTCGACCAGGTCCCGGCGGGCGGCCAGCGCATGCTGTTCTCCGCGACCATGGAGAACGAGATCAAGACCCTCGTCGACCGCTACCTGAACGACCCGGTCTCGCACGAGGTCGACGCCGCGCAGGGCGCCGTCACGACGATGACGCACCACATCCTGATCGTGAAGCCCCGCGACAAGGCGCCGGTCACCTCCGCGATCGCCTCCCGCAAGGGCCGCACCATCATCTTCGTCCGCACCCAGCTCGGCGCGGACCGCGTCGCCGAGCAGCTGCGCGACTCCGGCGTGAAGGCCGACGCGCTGCACGGCGGCATGACGCAGGGCGCCCGCACCCGCACCCTCGCGGACTTCAAGGACGGGTACGTCAACGTCCTCGTCGCCACCGACGTCGCCGCCCGCGGCATCCACGTCGACGGCATCGACCTGGTCCTGAACGTGGACCCGGCCGGTGACCACAAGGACTACCTGCACCGCGCGGGCCGCACGGCGCGCGCCGGGCGCGCGGGCACGGTCGTCTCGCTCTCCCTGCCGCACCAGCGCCGCCAGATCTTCCGCCTCATGGAGGACGCGGGCGTCGACGCCTCGCGCCACATCATCAACAGCGGCGGCGCGTTCGACCCGGAGGTCGCCGAGATCACCGGCGCCCGCTCCATGACCGAGGTGCAGGCCGAGTCCGCGGGCAACGCGGCCTCGCAGGCCGAGCGCGAGGTGCGCCAGCTCACCAAGGAGCTGGAGCGCGCCCAGCGCCGCGCCAGCGAGCTGCGCGAGGAGGCCGACCGCCTGACGGCGCGCGCCGCCCGCGAGCGCGGCGAGGACCCGGAGGCCGCGGTGGCCGCCGTGGCCGAGGCCGCCGAGCAGGCGATCGCCGAGGCCGACGCGTCGGTGCCGGAGCAGTCGGCCGCCGCCGACCGCACCGAGCACGCGGACCGCGCCGAGCGCCCGTCGTTCCGCGAGGAGCGCCGCCCGCAGCGCGACGAGCGCGGCAACTACGAGCGCGACCGCCGGGGCGACGACCGCGGGGCCCGCTCCTTCGACCGGGACCGCGACCGTGACCGTGACCGGGACCGTCGTGACGACCGTGGTGGTTTCCGTCGGGACGACAGCCGTGGTGGCGGTTTCCGCCGCGACGACCGTGGCGGCCGCCCCTTCGACCGGGACCGTCGCGATGACCGCGGTGGCTTCCGCCGGGACGACAACCGCGGGGCCCGTTCCTTCGACCGGGACCGCGACCGTGACCGTGACCGGGACCGTCGTGACGACCGTGGTGGTTTCCGTCGGGACGACAGCCGTGGTGGCGGTTTCCGCCGCGACGACCGTGGCGGCCGCCCCTTCGACCGGGACCGCCGTGACGACCGCGGTGGCTTCCGCCGGGACGACAACCGCGGCGGTGGCTTCCGCCGCGACGACCGCCCGTCCGGCCACCGCGGCAGCGACCGCCCGTACAACCGCGACCGCCGCGACGACCGCCCCTCGGGCGGCTACCGCTCCGGCGGCCACGACCGCCCGTCGTACAACCGCCGCGACGACCACCGCTCCGGCGGCTCCTTCGGCCGCCGCGACGACAAGCCCCGCTGGAAGCGCAACGGCTGACACGCCGACCTGACGAAGGCCCCCACGGCTCACCTGCCGCGGGGGCCTTCGCCGTGGGGGCCTTTCGCTGGGGGCTCGCCGCGTCGGTCTTTGACCTTGCCGCGTCAAATTCCCGTGCCGTTGTCAGTGCCGCTTGTTACTGTCTGTGCACAGTGAGTTCACGGCCTGGTGGGGAGCCGGGCCGCAGGGAGGGGACCTCGTGCACCGCTATGCCCTCGTGGCCTTAGTACGCCGTCGAGCCGGACGCGTCGGAAGCGTCGGACGCGTCGGCCGTCGAGCAGCCCGGCGCTTCGGCGTCGCCGCCACGGCCTGCGCCGCCCTCGCGGCCACGCTCGGACCGCTGTCGCCCACCGCGGCGGCGGCGCCGGAGCCACCGGGCGACGAGACCGTGGTCCCGGCGGCGCGGCGGGTCGGCCATGTGTCCGTCAGCCTCTTCGCCGCGAACAACGGCAGGGGAGCGGAGGGCGCGGGTGCCCAGGGCGTGTTCCACAGGCTGGAGGGCCACCGCGGCCTCGTCTGGACGCGCTACGCGGACGGTGAGACGTTCCCCGCGCCCGAGGGCATGACCCCGCCCGCCGCCCGTGGCACCGGCAGCGACACCCTCGTACGCCAGACCCGCGACTCTGAGGTGGAGCTGTGGGACGCGGTGCGCCGCACGTCGCGCACGCTGCGGATCCCCCAGGGACAGCACTACGTGGAGGCGTACGGCACGACGGTCGTCACCTCCACGGCGCCGACCGCTGCCGAGGCGGGCGCCCGCCACCACCTGCTGACCCCCGGGGAGGACGGCGCCACGCGCGACGTCACCGTGCGCGGCCTGCCCGAGGGCGGCGCGTTCGGCGAGCTGGTGGGCGGGGACGCGACGTCCCTGTTTTTCCGCGGCGAGGTCGGCGGCACCGCCCGGCTGATCGGTGTCGACGCGCGGACCGGCGAGGTCGGGGCCGTGTCGGCGCCGCTGCCCGGCGGCGCTCCGTACCACGCGGCCTGGTCGGGGAGCACGTCGCGCTGTACCGCCGCGACGACCCCACCGCCCTCGTCCTCGACCGCTCCGACCTGGCCGCGGCTCCCGTGCCGACCCGGATGGAGACCCCGGCCTTCGCCGTCGGGAACGACCTCGCGGTCGTGGGCGACTGGCTGGTGTACCTGACCCCCGACGGCCGGGTCGCCAGCACGGTCAGAGCGGTCCCGATCGGCGGCGGCACCCCCGTGACGCTGGTGCCCCGGGCGCACGGCCCCGCCCTCGCCAACGGCCCCGGCGGCACGGCCGTCGTCATCAGCGAGGACAGCGACGGCCGGGCCCTGCGGCGGATCACCGCGGACGGCGCCGCACGCCCCGAGGCGGCGGTGGCCAGGGAGCTGCCCCGCCCGGCGGCCGCGATCTCCGGCCTGGCCCTCGCGCAGGGCAGGCTCCTCACCGCCGACGCGTCGAGCGGCGACTGGCATCCGTACGTGCGCGAGGTGACCGCCCGGCCGTCCGGCGGGGCCCCCGAGGTCGGCGGCCGCTCCCGCTTCCTGAGGGACGGCTCGCCGACTCCGAACGGCCACTGCTCCGTACGGGACGTGGGCTGCCGCCAGCTCCACGGCCTGACCGACGGCCGCATCGCCTGGGTGTCGCGGGGAGAGGGCACCGGCGACCGGTTCCGGGCCAACGGACCGGGCCGCACCGACTTCTTCGAGCACCGTGTCCCGGACGGCGGCGCCCTCACGGACACCTCAGGGGCGTACGTGATCTACACGGCGGACCGAGAGCAGCACGTCTACCGCCTCGGCAACCACGCCGACCCGGTGGTGAAGCGCGCCCCGGGCGCCGCGGCCCTCTGGGGCGACGTGCTGTGGACCGCGGGCCGCGCCCCGGGCGCGATCGACGCGTACGACCTGACGGCGAGGAAGCCCGCGCCGGGCCTCACCACCGACGCCCCCTGCTCGCCGGACGAACTCCAGGCGGTGGGCCGCTTCCTGTACTGGAGCTGCGGCGCGGACGGCCCGGCGGGCGTGTTCGACCGCACGAGGAACAAGTCGGTCGCCGTCCCCGCCGGAGAGGCACTCCTGGGCGACGGCCACGTCGTCACGCACGACAAGGAGGCCGGGAAGCTGCGCCTCACCTCCGTGACGGGCGGCACCGCCGTCACGCGGCCCCTCGGGGACCTGCCCGACACCGGCGCCTCCCAGCGCCACGTGCGCTGGACCGTCGACAGGACCGGCGGCCTCGCCGCGTACGTCGACGCGCGGGAGCGGGTGCACGTGGTGACCACCGGCGGGCCCGCGCAGCCGCTGGGCCTGCTGGCACCGGCGGACAGCGCCGAGCGGCTGTACGCGACCAAGGCGGACGCCACCCCGCAGACGCTCACCGAGGTGCTGCCGTCCCGGCCCGTGGCCGACTGGGAGCTGACCGTCCGCGACAAGGCCACCGGCACCGTCGTGCACACCGGCCGTGGCGGCCCGGCGCGGGGCCGCCTGAGCGTCGGCTGGCACGGCACCGACGACCGCGCTCCGGGCTCGCGGTACCTCCCCAACGGGGCGTACGGATGGACGCTGTCCCTGCGCCCCGCCACCGGACCGCGGGAGCCCCTGACGGTCACGGGCACCGTCGGGCTGCGCCACGGGCAGCCCGTGCGCCACGACCACACGGGCCCGGGCCTGCCCGCCGACCCCGACGGGACCGGCGACCTGCTCACGCTCAACGCCTCGGGCACGCTGACCTTCCACACCGGCAACGGCAGGGGCGGCCTCTCCGGGAAGGTCCCGGGCCCCGGCTGGCCCGCGAAGACGCTCGCCGTGCCCGTCGGCGACCTCGACAAGGACCGCTGCAACGACGTCCTGGTCCGCATGCCCAACGGCTCCCTGCGGGCCTACCTCCCCGCGTGCGGGCAGCCCCTCACCCCGTCGACCCGCCACACCGCGCTCGGCACCGGCTGGAACGCCTACGACGTCCTCACCTCCCCCGGAGACCTCACCGGCGACGGCCGCGCCGACCTGCTCGCGCGCAAGGCGTCCACCGGTGACGTCCACGTCTTCGCGGCCACCGCGAACGGCGGCCTGGCCCCCGGCAGGAAGATCCGCTCGTCCTGGTCGTCGTACAGCGGGCTGGTCGGCGCGGGCGACCTGAACGGCGACGGCGTCGGCGACGTCCTCGCCGTGCACAGGAACGGCACGCTGTACCGCTACGACGGCCGCGGCGACGGCACGCTGAAGGACCGCGTCCGGCTGTCCTCGGCCTGGGGCGCGTACGACGCCGTCGTCGGCGCCGGTGACCTCACGTCCGACGGCCGCGCCGACCTGGTCGCCCGCCACACCTCCGGCGCGCTCTACCGCTTCGACGGCCGCGGCGACGGCACGTTCACCACCCGCACGAAGATCGCCGACCGCTGGGGGGCGTACCAGCGCCTCTCCTGACACCCCCACCGCCCGGCGGAGCCCCGAGCCCCGCCGGGCGACGCGCCCGGGCAGTATCCGATACCCCATCGGATGCCGAAGGCGCGGCGGCTATGCTCAGGGGTGCGCCGACACCGTGTCGGCGAGGACCGTTAGCTCAATTGGCAGAGCAGTGGACTTTTAATCCATTGGTTGTGGGTTCGAGTCCCACACGGTCTACGGCGAGGCCCCGGGTCAGAGGTACATGACCTGGGGCCTTCTGCTGAATTCGAGGCCTTGGAGATCGTTGGCTCGGCCCGTGCTCGGCCGAAGTGCCGGGGATCATGGAGAACCGGCCTGATCGGGGTGCCTCCAGGTGGGCCCGCGTCTGTGCGGGCGGCCGCGCACCGTGCCGCGCCGCTGCACGCGGACCTGACCCAGGAGAAGCTCGCCGAGCGAGTTGGGCTGGACCGTCAGTCGGTCAACCGCCTGGAGCAGGGGCACGTAAGCCCGCGCCTCGACTAGCTCGACTACCTCGACTACCTCTTCCGCCTCGCTGACGCGCTCGGAATCCCGCTCGCTGACCTCTTCCGCTGGCGTCACACGGGGTGGGAGGCACGCGCTTCAGCGGGGGGCGCCGGGCACGAGCGGGCGTGCGCGTAGCTGAGCACGGGGCCGCGCTGGCTCTTCCAGAGGTACGGCCGGAAGGCGCCGTCGCGGATCAGCGTCTCGCAGTGCAGGCACCAGGCCGAGCTGCGGTCGATGCGCTGGCGGGCCGCCAGGTGCGCGATGCGGAGCGTGGCCGCCGTCGCGCAGCATCCGTGCGTGCAGACCGCGCAGTCCACTATGTGGTCGTTCCAGGCGACATAGGTGGCCACGACCCGGGTGCGCAGAGCGTGGCACCGTCGGCAGGCGTGGGGGCGCCAGCCCTGGTCACCTCCGAGGTCGACACCTCGGCCAGGCAGCAGCTGCTGTGGGCACCACACGCACTGGTTGCCCTGGGTCTGGAGAAGGGTGAGCGCGGGACCGCGCTCCACGATGGTCAGCAGCAGGCTCGCCACGATGTGCGCACTGGTCACCGCCGCCTCGCGAGGCGGCGGACGCGCAGTACGACGTTCTTGGCGTCGCGCGCCGTTCGACGCAGGAGGGCGCCGGTGCGGCAGCCGTTCGGGCTGTGGGCGCACTCGGAGCAGGCCTTCAGGTGGGCCATGAGGTCGTCGTACGCGCGCTGGGCGCGGTCCTCCAGCGCGGGCAGGTCGGCGGCCGTCATCAGTCCGCCCTCCTCTGAGTGTTGAGCGCCTGCTGCACCGCTCCTCGCAGCCGCTCCACATCGGTCAGTACGCGTGGGGTCGACGGCTCCGCCGCCCAGTGCAGGGCAGGCTCCGACGCGCCCAGCGGAGGCACGACGATGTAGGTGGCCATTCCGCACGGCACGGTCTGAGGCAATGCCCAGCCCTCAGTCGACTGAGGCGGCACGAGGAAGTAGTGGATGCGCGTCCACGGGTCGCAGATCACGGCCCCGCACGCATCGCCCAGTGTGTCCATGGTCCGCAGCCCGAGCGTGCGGGGCGTGCGGACAGCGTCGAAGTGGACGCCTGCCTCGACGTGCCAGACCATGCCCGTGGGCGGCAGCCACGGGAGTTGCGCTCTCACGGCGGCTCTCACGCGGCACCTCCTGCGAGGCACCAGCGGCAGCTCACGATGGGCCATGTACGGCTGCTGCTGCGGAGCATGACGTGCCCGGCCGGTACGAGGCGCCTGCTGACGGTGCCGCAGTCCCAGCACGCGCGGCCGTGCTGACGAGCGATACTCACCCGTCCTTCGACCCGGATCGGCGCGACGGCTTTCGCCCTGGTCATCCCCACTCCCATCTGCCTGACGTCCGTGGACAGACAGATGATGGGCGCCTGCAAGGGCCACAAGGACTACAGGGTGTATCCCTTCCAGTCCCCCGTCCGGTGCCCTACACGGCGCCGATCCACTCGGCGAAGGCCGTCAGTTCCTCAGCGTCTGCACGGCGCAGGCGCCGTAGCGTGGCCGCGGTCTCTCGGGCCCACGGGTGCCCGCGGGTGTGCTGCGGGGCGACAAGGCGGGCGACCTGCAAGCTTTCCCACGCGTCGTCGGTCAGCCCGGCCCAGAGCTGGGCGCGCGCAAGTTCGATCCAGAAGCTGGACTGCCGCTCGGCCGGTAGGTCACCGGGAGGGGTCCACTCGCTGGCCACATCAAGGGCGCGGCCGACGTGGTCGCTACCGAGGCTTACGGCCACCGACACCTCGTGGATGCGCACGGAGTCGGGGCCGAACGCGGTGCCGTGGTACTCGTCCTCAGGCACAGCGTCACCGAGACGGCGGGCCTCCGTGAGGTGCGTGTCCGCAGCGTCAGCGTCCTGGGCGCGCCCGGCGATGACCGCGGCGCGCATGTGCAGAGCGCCCAGGACAGCCTGCCCTTCCGGGCCGGTCGGCGACGAACTGGCGTCGATGGCCTGCTCCAGGGCAAGCAAGCCGGGGGCGTAGGCGTGAGCGGCGAAGAACGTCTCGGTGCGCACGTAGGCGGTACTGGCGTCGACGAGCGGGTCCTCGGCGTGGCGTGCTGCCCAGCGCATCAGCTCGATGAGGCGCGCGGAGAGGTCGTGGTGCCCGTACTTGTAGGCGACGGCGTCGGCGGCTCGTGCGATCCCGACGAGTAAGCGTGCAGCGTGCCGCTGGTCGGGGCCCGTCGTGTGGTGCAGGGACCGGAGGGCGTCGTCGAGCAGCGTGGGGGCGTGCTTGGCGATGCGGGTGTACTGCGCGGCGAGGCGCCAGTTGACGGCCTCGTCGGCTGCGGCGTGTAGCTCGGAGAGCGTACGGCGTGGCGGGCTCATGGGGATGTCGTATGCGGCGATGGATGCGGAGATGGCGGGCATGGCCATACGGATGCGGCTGAGGGTGATGGTGTCGCCGGTGATGAGGCGCCCAGGGTCCACGCCGAGCGCGGCCGCGATGGATTCGAGAGATCCATCGCTGGGCGCGCGGGCGCCGCGCTCGATCGCCTTGATCGTGGCGAGGGAGAGGTACGCGGTGCGGGCGAGGTCTGTCTGGGTCATCCGGCGCGCGTGGCGGATGGTCGCGATGCGGCGGCCTACTTCGCGCTTGCTGTCGGCGGGCATACGGGCTCCAGTTCGGGGCGTCCACTCCGAACCGTACCCGCGCGACTACGTGCCGGATACGTGAATGGCCCCGCCTGCCTGTGTAGGTGGGGCCGTTTCCTCGGCCGTCAGTCGGCGATGAGGGTCGTCAGTTCGGTGAGGCTGTCGATGCGCCAGTCCGCGGCCGCCACGACGTCCGCGTCGTCCGCCCACAGATGGCCCCAGGGCCCGCGGCGGAGGTGCGCGGCCCGCAGGCCCGCGGCCTTGGCCGGAAACACGTCGTTGGCGGGGTGGTCGCCCACGTACACGGTCTCGTGCGGGGCCGCCTGGGAGATCTCCAGCACCCGGGCGAAGAACTCCGGGTCAGGCTTGGCCACTCCCCAGTCGCCCGAGGTCACGATCACGTCGGCGGGGAGATCCAGGCCGCGCAGGAGCTCGCCCGCGCGGCCGGTCTGATTTCCGGCGATGATGACGCGTACGCCAAGCTTCCGGAGCCCGGAGAGGGCTGGTCTGACGTCGTCATAGAGGTCGGTCTCGTCGAGGGCCTCGCCGTGCCCGGCGGCTTCGCGTGCCGCGTACTCGGCGGTGATGTCGATGCCGGGGCGGGCCAGGCGCACGGCGTCCGCGTTGTCGCGGCCCTGTGCGACGACGGCGCCGACGAGCGCGGAGAGGGTATGGCGGGGGATGCCGAGCCAGTCCGCCCACGATCCCCAGTAGCGATCATCTCGGGTGATGGTCTCGCCTACGTCGAAGACGATGGTCTCAATCACCCCTGTGAGCCTAGGGCGTTGCACGGGCGGTGTGCGGCTGACCCGTGGCCGCTGTCAGTGCCTCCGCCTACGCTGGCAGGCACGTCCCCCAACTCCCGCCCTCGGGCCGCCGTGCGCCCTGCCGCGGCCGTGAACGAGGACATCCGCGCCCTCTGGCGCACCCGAGCCCCCCGCGTCGGCCTGACCATCGAGCAACGCGCCGCGTACGAGCGGCTTCTGACGGAGTGGGCCACCGCCATGCGCGCCGACATCGCCACCGCCGCCTGACCCCGGACACGACGAAGCGCCCCAACCCCTGCCACGAAGGCGAGGATCGGGGCGCGTTCACGCGTACCGGCGTCGGCTGGGATCGAGCGCGGCTGCCCGCGGGCTTCGGCGCTCGGGGTGGGATCGGGGCTCGGCGCGCCCTGGCGTCGACAGATGAGGGCGTCGGGGTCGTCAGGCGGAGGCTGGAGGCCATAGCCGTCAGGCCAGGTCTGGCCCATCGCGGCCAGGCTCGCCGGGCTCTCCCGGCGGCCCCGGCTCGCCCCGCGGACCCGCTGGCCCCTGCTCGCCCTGCGGCCCAGGCGGACCCGCCGGGCCAGCCGCGCCGCCCTCGCCGTCGGCCCCCGGCGCTCCGGGAGCACCGGCGCGCCGCTCGGCCCGGGCCCGCCGTCCTTCCCGGCCGCGCCGTCTCGGCCCGCGGCGCCACCGCCGCCCCTCGGCCCGGAGCTGCCCGCGCGTCATGAGCCCGCCCCTCGGGTCAGGCTGGAGAGCTGGGGGCACCGCTTGCCGAGCGGTTCGCCGGTGTCTGTGTGTGGGGGGGCGCTGCAGTAGCAGCGGCGGGCTGATCCTCTTTCTGAGCTTACGCGGGCAGAGAATCGTTTATGCAGACACCAGCGCGCTGTTCTGATGGCGAAAATGTGATCCCCCGATCAGGTGATCGGGATGTTCTGGCGTGTCACGCTAGTGGAGCTGGGAATGTGTCCCGGCGGGCTTTCCGGTCGGCATCCGGGGCTGATGTGGTGAGTGCATCCAATGGCTGCTGAAATCAGGACGTCAGCTGGGCTCAGGCGCTATTTGGCTGTACGGATGGCCACTGATGTGGTTCCAGAAAACGGGGGGAGTTGTGTCAGGCGAGAAGGAAGGCAAGGGCAAGTCGGTTGGCCCGCATGACACCCGACGGAATGCGCTTCTCTGCATGGACCGCTCCGCGGCTCATGCGTCGCCGCGACCGAGACTGATTCAAGCGTCTCCCAGTGATCCAGCAGTGGTCTGGCGTGTCGCGGGCGGGATTCTTTCCGGTCTGAGAATGCAGCTCAGCAGGGATGGCGGGGTCACTTGGCTCGATAAGTCCCCACTGCGCCTAGGGCTAATGCCACAGGGTATTGCGGTGCATTCAGATGACCCCTACCGCGTGGTCGTCAGTTGGTCTGCGTACAGGGATGGTCGCTGTTCTGCTGGACTTCTGCAGACAGACGACGGTGGCGAAAGCTGGACCAATGATGAGCCGTACGGTCCTCATGGGCCGGTGGTCGACCTGTTCACCGCATTGGCCTTCGAGCAGGATCGTATGTGGCTCGGCGGCCGGGACGGACTGTACTATTCGGATGACTTCGGGGCGACGGCGGTAAAGCTCCTTGAGGGCGAGGTTACTGCGATTCTCCTGGATGGGGGCAATCGAATGATCCTCGGTGGAAAGAAAATTCAATACAGTGTGAGCGGTGGCCCTTTCAGGGATGCCTGGACAGGTGGCGCCCCGCTTCTGGTGCGTTCCTTGCTGAGGAGTGGAGCGTCTCTTTACGCAGGGACTTCGAGGGGTGTGCTGCGCTCGACGGATGATGGAGCGTCGTGGCTGGACTTTTCTTCTGAAACTTCTGATCTCGACGTGGTGTCCCTATCCTCCGACAGAGAAAGCCTCTACGTGGGAACCAAGCAGTGTGGCGTGTATGAGCTTGCTCTGCCGTCTGATGGCTGAGCTGAGCCTCTTCCGATCCGCACGGCGTTGCCCGCCGCGCCAGACCAGGCCAGGCATTCGTCTGGAGAGGCCCCTCCGTAACGCTCAGCGTGTTCATTCAGCCGACGGGCGGCTCTCTCTCACCAGCGGCCCATGCGCGGTCGACCTCTTGGCGCCAGGCGTGGTCACGTCACATCGTCCTCACGCGAGGCGATAGCCCCACATCCGAGCTTCAACGCCGGAGCCCACTCATGCTCCGGGGTGCCCTCGCGGGCACGGGAAAGTGCCGCGGTTCTCGAAGGCTGGCCGAAACCGTCCCGTAGATCGATATGGCTGCTTCACTGCCGTTTGCCCGCAGTCGAAAGATCTGCCCGTCGAAAGGTAACGCCAGGCCCGAAGAAGTCATGCCAAATGGATTCTCGACAATATTCTCACTCTTTTGAGGGAATGCAGAGGGATCTCTCAAAGCCTACTCTATGGACAGAGTCCGGGTTGCGTTAAAACTCCATGGAAGCGCGGTGCTGCACTTCGATGGGCTAGCTTTCGCAGCTCGGGAAATTTCCGTGAACTTCGAGAAGGGTGTCGGAAATGGCAACGATGAACGACGTTCAGCGCCGGTCGGAATTCTGGTTCGCCAAGCTCGACCGGGACGGGGACGGCTCGATCACAGCAGAAGACTTCACGCAGTTGAGTGACCACATCACCAGCTCATTCCCTCAGGCGGACCCGGAAAAGGTCCAGGCCGTAAAGCAGGCGTACGCGTCCCTCTGGGACGACCTGGCCGCGGCCGCGGACTCCGACAACGACGGCCGCGTCACGCAGGACGAGTTCCGCGCGTCCCTTGAGAACACCCCTCGCGTCGGCTTCGAGCGTGCCGCGAAGCGCGCGGCGCTGGAGTTCTCGCTGGCGGACGCCGACGGCGACGGCTACCTCGACACCCACGAGTTCACCAAGATGATCCAGCTCTACGGACATACCGGTGATGTGCCGCAGCAGGTGTTGAGCCTGATCGACACCGACAACGATGGCCGAGTCTCGATCGACGAGTGGCAGAAGGCCGTGCTCGAACACCTCGTCGGCCGCGACCCGTTCAGCTCGGTCTCCTGAGAACTACGACAGGGCGGCTGCTGAGACTGCCAACCGAAGAGCCGCCCGACACGGAGCGTCGGGCGGCTCCTTGGTTCTTCGATGCGCAATGCGAGCGACCTGTGGCACGGCCGTCACCACACTGCTTTCCGTCCTGAACCGCCACGGAAGTGACGCGTTTCCCGTCGGGCCGCTCCCTGAGGGATAAAGGCCGGTTCCGGCCTGCCCTCGCATACCTGCGGCGACGAATCCGGCTGCCCAGGTCGGCCCGCTCACCGCCATCCAGGGTGCGGTACGGGCTTCCGTCCAGGGTGCGGTACGGGCTTCTCGCTCGAACTCCGGCCACTCACATATCGTCATGAAACCTCTGCAACGACAGACCCGCCCCCATGCCCGGCCATCCGGGAAAGGGCGGCCCGGTCGTGCGTATCCAGCGAGGGAAAAGCTCACTGATGTTAGTGGAGCGAGGAGAGATTCTCGAACAACTTGACGACCTCCTGTTCCAGTCCGTAGACGGAAGAGGGAGAGTCGCCGTCATCAGTGGATTGCCCACTATGGGGAAGAGCGCGCTGCTCAACGCCGTGGTGGAGCGGGCCGTCATGGCCAAGCGCACCGTACTCAGCGCGGTGAGTTCCCCCAACGGTCGCCGCACCCCCTACAGCACGCTCGTCCAGCTCCTGCACTCCACGAACACGCTCATGTTCCGCAAGGACACGCTCATGTTCCGTAAGGAACCAGCGCGTGACAGCCCAGGAATCGAGGTGCCGCAGCGCGGATGGCAGGACCGCGCCCCAGACACACCGGCCTCGGCGCTCGCCTCACCGGCTCCTTGTGACCATCCTCTGTCCGTCGCGCAGCATCTGCACCGGCTGATCGTCGATCACACCGCTCACCATCATCTGGTGATCACGGTGGACGACGTCCAGCACACGGACGAGGCCACGCTCCGCTGCCTGTACCACCTCGCCCAACGTCTGGCTCAGCTTCCGCTTTCCCTTGTGCTCACCCACCGCACGCCCATCAACGAGCCGTCGCCGGTCCTGGAGGACCTGCTGTACCGGACGAACGTGCGGCGCTTCCATCTGGGACCGCTCTCGTACGCCGCCATCAGGGAGTCGGTCGCACACCACGCCCCCGCGCTGCTGTCGGACGAGGCCATCGCCGCCGAGATCCGCACCTTGAGCGGCGGGAACCCGCTCCTCGTCCCCTCACTCATCGAGGGACACCGGCTCACCCTGCTCGAAACGAGACCGGGGCCCGCGCCGACCTCCGACGTACCCCCTGCCAGCACGCCGAACCCCGAGGAAGGGCTGGCGGCCAGTCCCGTCTTCCACCAGGCAGTCCTCGCGTGCCTGCACCGGCTCGGCTCCGCATCGGTCCGCCTGGCCCGGTGTGTGGCCCTGCTGGCGGAAGCAACCACCCCACTTCTGGTCAGCCGGTTGAGCGGCATCGAGGGAGAACTGGTCAAACGTCATCTGTCGCTGCTCGCAAGCGTCGGCCTCCTCGACGGGCCCCTGTTGCGATCCGCGAGCGTCCGCCAGGCAGTCCTCGCCGAGATGCCGCACGACGAGGCCGCCGAACTGCGCGCCCGCGCCGCTCGCCTGCTCTACGACACCGGAGCGCCGTATCGGGCCGTCGCCGCCCACCTGCTCGGCATCGACCCCCTGCATGAGGACTGGGTGGTGCCTGTCCTGCAGGAGGCCGCCCACCAGGCACTCATCGACGGCGACCCCGGACAGAGCAGCCGGTACTTGGCCCTGGCCCGCGAATCCTGCCAGGACGAGACCGAGCGCCTCCTGGTGAAGGCCCGCTACGCCGCCGCCCAGTGGCAGTTCAGGCCCGCCCACTCCGCCCAGCACTTCCTCAACCTCAAACAGCCAGCCCTCGAAGGAAGGCTCGCGGCGGCCGATGCGCTGCAGGTCGCGGAGGGAATGATGTTCCACCTCGACTTCGACAACGCCCTTGAGATCATCGATCGCGTCAACAACGGCGACCAGGGACCGGTATCGGCGCTGAACGGCACCCGGCTGTACCTGGCTTCGGAATTCCTCGGGCTCCTCGACCGGCCCCGCCGCCCGCTCCCCACGACCGGTCTGTCGGCCACCTCCTCTTCCGACCTGCGCGCCAGGCAGGCCCTCGCACACACCCTTGAGCGAGGGGCGGACGCGCATGCCATCGCCGCCGCCGAGCAGGTGCTTCAGGGATGCCAGGCTCCGTCGGCATGGCAGCTCAAGGGCCAGCTGGCGGCGCTGACGGCCCTCTGCTACGCCGATCAACCCTGTTCCGCCGCCCGATGGTTCGACGCGCTCGAACCCAAGGTGCACACCTATGCCGAGTCGGCCTGGCAGGGGCTGCTCCAGTGCACCGGTGCTCACCTCTCGCTGCGGCGCGGGCAGCTGGCCGACGCCGCACGCCTCGCGCAGGCCGCCCACGACCGCCTGTCCGGCCCCAGGTGGAACATCAGCGGCGCCCTGGCCGTGGCGATCCTCGTGGAGTCCCACACCTCCATGGGCAACTATCAGGCCGCCGCGGCGTACTTGGCCCCCGAACCACCGCCCGAGCTGTTCCTCACTCTCTCGGGTCTGCACTACCTGTACGCGCGGGGTCGCCACCGCCTGGAGACCGGCAGTGCCCGCATGGCGCTGTCGGACTTTCTGGAGTGCGGTGCGCTGATGCGGCGCTGGAAGATCGACACGCCCACCGTCGTGCCCTGGCGCCTGGGCGAGGCAGAGGCCCGGTTGCGGCTGGGCGAGCGCGGTCGGGCGGCCCGGGCCGTCGAGGCACAACTGGCCATGTCGGACGCGGAACTCACCCGCTCGCGGGGAAAGGCCCTGCACCTCTCGGCCCTCGTCCAGCCCGCCCCCGAACAACCAGCCGCCCTTCAGGAGGCGTTCGCCGTACTGAACGCCGTCGGCGCGCGCGACGCGGCCGCCGCGGTCCTGGCCGACCTGAGCCGCGCGTACTACGGGCTGGGCATGACCACCCAAGCACGACAGACCGCCCGGCGGGCGTGGCTGCTGGCCAAGAGCTGCGGGGCGGAGGCGAGATACCGTCCGCAGCTGCCGACGTCCGTGCCCAGGCGGCTCGTCGGGGCGGCGGACGCCGCAGGTCTCAAGGGCAGCAAGGGCAGCGAGGAGGGCGTTGCCCAGGGCGCCTTCGGCGGCCTCAGCGCGTCCGAGCAGCGCGTCGCGGCACTCGCGACACAGGGGTACGCCAACCGCGAGATCGCCGACAAGCTGTTCATCACCGTCAGCACGGTGGAACAACATCTGACCCGCGTCTACCGCAAGATGCGTGTCAGGAACCGCGCCCAGCTCGTGGAGACAGTGGGTTTCCAGACCACCTGACGGGCCGCACCAGACACGTTCCCGGCTTCCCGGCTTTCCCAGCGTCGTACTTGGAGCCTTCTGGGAGCTGCTGAGCGCTGACCGCGGCGCCACCACCGCGGTGTGCGAGGACCGCTCGGGTCGGGAGGCGGTGCTCCCAGGTGCGTCGGCGACGCACCGCGCCGGATGGCGCCTCCTCGCCGACGACCGCGTCCTCGTCCGCCCCGACGGCGACGGCGTCCGCGTCCTCCCCTGGCCCTCCGCCGCCGCCATCGGCGTGGGCCTGCTCGACGCCCTCGGCCTCTGAGGACAACATGGCCTTCCTCGCGGAACTCCTCGCGTTGCCCTGAGCCTCCTCCCTGCGGGCGACCGCGAGGGTGGCGCCCGCAGGGGTGTGGGAACTCAGTTCTTGCTGTGGTCGATGACGTTGCCGTTGGAGCAGTTGTTGACGTGGTCGCCGGTCCAGTCGCCCAGTACGGGCACCACGGCCACTTCTTGCAGGCAGACAGCGGCGGCGGTGAAGTTCCAGTTGTTGGCCGCGTTGACTCCGCCGCCGAAGTTGCTGTCGTTGTCCGCGTGGGCGGGTGCGGCGGGACCGAGTCCGGCGAGCACCAGCACTGCTGCTGTGATCATCTTTTTCACGGCCAGCCAACGACGCGACGCCCGGTAGGTCACGCGAGCTGGGCCCGTATGGTTCTCAGGGCCCCGGTCAGCCTGCCCAGCGGCCTGTGAGGAACGTGAGGGCGCAGAGGGTGGTCAGGGGGATGGTCAGGCAGAGATAGGGGGTGTGGGCCCGGGGGGTGCGGTGGGTCCAGACGGCCAGGAGGGTCCAGACGGGCCACCACAGGAGGGTGGCGCGGGGCAGGGACATGTACCAGTAGGACGTGCCCAGGGCGCACAGGGTCAGGCCGGTGTACACGGCCTCGGGCCAGTGGCGGCGGTACAGGAGGAACGCCGTCAGGAGCAGGCCGAGGACCATGGCGAGGAGTTCGGCCTGGAACTCCAGGGCGTACCCGGTGCCGACGGTGTGGCCGAACGCGGCGTCCCAGGTGTTGCTCCAGGTCTCCCGCGGGTCGTGGAAATCCCGGTACCAGCCGCGCTGTTCGGCGTGTTTCCAGGCCATCCAGTCGCCGGTGTGGACGTACAGGTAGCAGGTGTGGGCGAGCAGCGGCAGCGCGGGCAGCGCCAGCCACGGCAGGGCGCGCCCGTCGCGGTGGACGCGCACGGTGGTCAGGAAGTGCGTGAGCAGCGCCGCGGCGAGGAAGAGACCGCTGACGCGGACCGTGGTGGCCAGGCAGGCGAGCAGCGCCGCCCGCGGCCAGGCCCGGTGCCGTGCCGCCAGCCACGCGGGCAGCGCGAACGCCAGGAACAGCGCCTCGGTGTACCCCGCCGCCAGGAACACCGCGCACGGCGACAGCAGGAAGTACAGGACCGCCCGGCGGCCCGTGCCGGTGACGCCCGGCAGCCGTTCCCGCGCGATGCGGGCCAGCGCGAGCACCGCGACCGCCCCGGAGACGAACGAGACGAGCAGCCCGGCCGCCGCCCAGTCGGGCACCACCGTGTGGACCGCGCGCAGCGCCAGCGGGAAGCCGGGGAAGAACGCCTCCCTGTTGTCCCACTCCTCGGACCACGGGCCCCTGCCGTCCGGGAAGTAGCCCTCCTGCGCTATGCGCAGGTAGTGCCACCAGTCCCACTGCTCCCAGGCCGACAGCGTGGACGCGGCGCGGCGGGTCCTCGGGTCGCGCGGGAAGAGGTGGGTGGCGCAGTACGCCGTGGCCCAGAGGAGCGCGCGGGTGAGGAGGTAGACGGCGAGGACGGCCAGGTCGTCGCGGGCGGTGGGGGTGAGGCGGCTGGCCAGGCGGGAGGGCAGGAGAGCGGGCAGGCGGTCCGTCAGGCGGGGGCGCGGGTGCCGCCCGGCGCGGTGCGGTGTGCGGTGGGTGGGGTGGGGGCGCTTGGTGCGTTGCGTGCAGCGGGTGTTGTTCCTGGGGGTGCGGAGGTGGCTCCAGGTCTCCGGCCTCGGCGGCCTCGGCGGGGAGGAAACGGGCATACGGGTGCCTCCGGAGGCGGTCGGGGTGTGCGGGATCGCCTCGTGGCGGTCGTCCGTACGACACTCCGTACGACACGGGAAACTCCGTACGGCATGAGGAAATCCGTACGACACGAGGTCAGGGCGGGAGGTGGGCGCGGTCTAGGTGAGCGGCGGGGTGCTCCTCGTCGGCGGCGGCAGGGCCCGCCCCGTGGACGGCCGCGACCCCGACGGGTGCGTCGGCACCAGCGTGGACGTCGGCGTGAACGACGGCGAGGTCGTGGGCGGACCCGGCGCGGTCGACTCGGGCGACTCCGGTTCCCCAGCCGCGCCCGAGGCATCCCGCGCGCCCGAGTCATCCCGCGTACCCGAGGCGTCCGGCCTGCCCAAGCCCTCCCGCGCGCCCGAGCCGCCCCGCGTGCCCGAAGCGTCCCGCGTCCCCGAAGCGTCCGGCGGCCCGGACGACTCGGGCGACGTCTGCGACGGCTCCGGCGGCTTCGGCGACTCCGGCGACAGCCTGGGCGGCGACGGCACCGTGGCGGGCGGCGTCGGAGCCTGCGAGCGGTGCGCCAGCGCCGCCGCGCCCGCGCCCGCGACGACCAGCGTCGCCGTGACGGCGACCGCCGTGACGAACGCCCGGTGGGCCCGGCGGCCGCGCCGGGCGATCTCCGCCACCGGCGGCAGCTCGGCGCGGGCCTGCCCGGTGGCCGCGGCCTCCTGGAACAGGGAGCGCAGCGGGTCGTGGCGGTCAGACACCGGAGACCTCCTCGGTACGCGGGTCGGTGAGGCGGCGCGCGAGCGAGGCCCGGCCGCGGGACAGATGGGTCTTGACGGTTCCGGGGGAGAGCCCGGTCTCAGCGGCGATCTGCTCAACGGTCAGGTCGCACATGTAGTGCAGCGCGAGCGTGCGGCGCTGCTGCGGCGGCAGCTCCCGGAGCAGTTCGACCAGGGCGACCGACTCGGGCCCCGGCCCGTCCGCGTGCGGTGGCGCGCCGCTGCGCTGCCAGGCCGCCGCCGACCGGCGAAGGCCCCGCCACCGGCTCACCGCGAGCCGCCACGCGACCGTGCGGATCCAGGCCTCCGGCTGCCCGTCGCGGTCCAGCCTGCTCCGGCGGCTCCAGCCCTTGACGAAGGCCTCCTGCACCACGTCCTGCGCCTCGTGCAGATCGCCGAGCATCACGTACAACTGGCCCGTCAGGCGCCCGGCCGCGCGCGCATAGAACTCCTCGAACTCCTCGACGGTCAACAGATGGCTCCCGGATCTCCTCGGTCTCACCAGGCATACGCCGCCCGGACCGCATCCGGATGACACGGGCCGCCCCGGAGCACGGTGATGCGCGTCACAGCGCGTCACAGCGCGTCACGGCGCTGCGCGGCGCATATCGCCACGTCAGAGCCGTACGTCACCACGACCGGCCCAACAGATCCTGCGCCCGCGCCGCCCGGGGGCCACGCTGCCAGTAACCCGATCGGAGGTGCGGCATGGCGGCTGGATCAGGTGGTGGCGGGCGGCGGCACCGGCCCGCGACGGGCCCGACGGCCCTGCTCATCGGCCTCGCCCTCACCCTCGGCCTCGCCCTCACCCCGGCCCTGACGGCCTGCGGCGGCTCCGGCGGCCCCACCGACCCCGCGACCCGGGCGGCCCGCCCCGCCGACCGCCCCTTCACCCACCCCGGCGTCCTCACCAGCAGGGCCCAGCTCGCCCGCGTCCGCGCCCGCGTCGCCGCCCACCGCCAGCCCTGGCTGAACGCGTTCCGCCAGCTGGAGGCCAGCAAGTACGCCTCGTACGGCTACCGGGCCACCCCGTACGCGACGGTCGCCTGCCCGCCCGGCGCCCGCCCCGGGCGGGGCTGCGTCGAGGAGCGCGAGGACGCCCTGGCCGCGTACACCCAGGCCCTGCTCTACAACATCACCGGCGAGCGCGCCCACGCCGTGAAGGCCGTGCAGATCATGGACGCCTGGTCCCGCGTGATCACCCGGCACACCGAGGCCAACGCCGGGCTCCAGACCGCCTGGGCCGCCTCCTCCTGGGCGCGCGCCGCCGAGGCCGTGCGCTACACCTACGACGGCTGGAGCGACGGCGAGCTGCTGCGCTTCGAGCGGATGCTGCGCACCGCCTACCTGCCGCAGGTCCTCGCCGACTCCGCCGACTTCAACGGCAACTGGGACCTCGTGAAGGCCGACGCGGCCATCGGCATGGCGGTGTTCCTCGACGACCACGAGGCGTTCGAGCAGGCGGTGCGGCACTTCCGCACGCGCGTGCCCGCGTACTTCTACCTGACGTCCGACGGGCCGCTCCCGGTGGCGCCGCGCGGCAGCGGCATCGACACGGCCGCCGAGCTGAGCCGCTACTGGTTCGGGCAGACGACGTTCAAGGACGGACTCGCGCAGGAGACCTGCCGCAACTTCAAGCACGCCGGGTACTCGCTGGCCGCCACCGCGCACATCGCCGAGACCGCCTGGCACCAGGGCGTCGACCTGTACGACGAGGTCAAGGACCGGCTGCGGGCCGCCCTCGAGTTCCACGCCCGGTACCAGCTCGGCGCCGCGCCGCCCGCCTGGCTGTGCGGCGGCCGGGTCCAGCGCGACCTGGGCCCCGACACCGAGGTCGCCCTCAACCACCTGCGCGGACGCCTCGGCATGGACCTGCCGCGCACCCAGGAGCTGACCGCGAAGGCGCGGCCTGAGGGCACGGACGACCTCTTCGTGGCCTGGGAGACGCTGACGCACGCCGAGAGCACCTGAGCGCCCTGGGCGCCATGAGTATCCGCGAGCGCCCGGAGCGCGCTCGGGCGGTGCGCGAGGCCGGTTCTCACGAGCGGTTCGCTTTCGGTACCCCCGATGGCGTACTGTTGGGTTCACCGACGCGGGGTGGAGCAGCTCGGTAGCTCGCTGGGCTCATAACCCAGAGGTCGCAGGTTCAAATCCTGTCCCCGCTACTGATGGCCGGAGGCCCGGAACCGATCGTGATTCCGGGCCTCCGCCTTTTCCGCACGCCGTGCGCCGTGTCTCCGCGCGCCGTGTCTCCGCACGCCGTGTGCCGTCTCTCCGTACGCCTGTGAAGGCGCGCTCACCGCGCGCTCACCCGTACGGCGTACGCCCGGTCGCCTCGCGGCGGCGGGACGGGAAGCTGGTACGGGTGCGGTCACCATCTCGGCGCGGGTCACGATCTCGGCGCGGGTCCCCCTCTTGGCGCGGGCCCTCCTCCACCCGTGCCCGGCGCACGCCCTCCCGGCGCACGCCCTCCCGGCGCAGACCGCCCCTCCTCCGGGGCCCCCGGCCAGGGGGGCGCCGTGGGGGCTGAGCGTCGCACCCTCCCTCGGGAGCGGGCCCTCGTGCGGGCCCTGCCCCCGCTGCTCATCACCGCGGGCGTCGTCTTCGAAGCCCTCACCCCGCCCGAGTTCACCGCCTCCCCGCTGTTCGCCGCCGCGCCGCTGATCGCGGCCCCGTTCTCCTCGCTGCGCGGCACGCTCGTGACCGCCCTGGTGTCCTGCGCGGCCGTGCTCGCGCTGCGCCTGAACAGCGGCGCCGACGGCGACGTGGAGGTGCTCACCGGGCTCGCGACGATGCTGACCGTGGGCGCGCTCGCCGTCGTCATCAACCGCGTCGTCCGCCGCGGCGACGCCCGGCTCGCCTCCGCCCGCTCCATCGCCGAGGCCGCCCAGCGCGCCGTGCTGCCCCAGCCGGAGGCCCGCATCGGCGGCCTGGACGTCGCCGCGCGCTACGAGGCCGCGCAGGCCGACGCGTTCATCGGCGGCGACCTGTACGCGGTGCAGGACACCGCGCACGGCGTCCGCGTCATCGTCGGCGACGTACGCGGCAAGGGCATGGGCGCGGTGGCGGCGGTCGCCGTCGTCATCGGCGCCTTCCGGGAGGCGGCCGAGCAGGAGGCCACCCTGGAGGCGGTCGCGCAGCGCCTGGAGCGGGCGCTCGCCCGGGAGGGCACACGGCGCGACGGCCTGGACGCCTTCGAGGGGTTCACCACCGCCGTGCTCGCCGAGATCCCGCGCGGCGACGGCGTCGTACGCGTCCTCAACCGCGGCCACCCCGAGCCGCTGGTGCTGCGCGACGACGGGCGGATGTGCGTCCTGGCGCCGTCCGAGCCCGCGCTGCCGCTCGGCATGGGCGAGCTGGGCGGCTGGCCCGACCGAGCCGACGAGACGGAGTTCCCGCCCGGCTCCACGCTGCTGCTGTACACCGACGGGCTCACCGAGGCACGCGACGCGCACGGCGTCTTCTACGACCCCGTGGCCCGGCTCGGCGGCCGGGTCTTCGCGGGCGACGACGCCCCCGAGGCGCTCGTCTCGACGCTCGTGGCGGAGGTCATCGCACACACCGGGGGCGGCGCCACGGACGATCTCGCGCTGCTCGCGGTACGGCGGCCCCGTCACAGCCCGTGACTGATCCACGCCCCTGTGCTCCGCACTTGACGGGGCGTCAGCCGCGTACGGAGATCGAGTCCGGCGCGCAGCGTCACGAGGGCGGCTCAACTCGCCCCGTTCCAGGCGCTGATGTCCCGTTGTGTTCGTGGCGTAAGCGTTAACGATCAACCGGAACGGCTTGGAATACGGCCCCGCTGTCTATTAACGTTCGATAACGCAGCGCGGTCGTCCCAGCCGTCACGAGAGACGGCTCCGTGCGCACACGCCTAATCCCGCAAGGGAGCCGGGGAACCACCATCTTGGGGTGAATCGGGCTCTTCTCGCGTACGCGGTCTACGTCCCCCGTAGGCCCCCGCGTCCGCGCGGCCTGCCCGTAGGAGACCTTCCTGCTCCGAACCCGTCAGCTAACCCGGTAGGCGAGAAGGAAGGAAAGGAGTGCGCCCCAGTGGCGTCCAACCGGCCTGCTCCGCAAGCGCTTCAGGTGCCGAACGACGACCCGGCCACCGCCGGTCCCGGTGACTACCCCGGCTTCGCCGACACCGCCCCCTACGCCGCCTACCCCGGGCCCGATCAGCCCTGGGAGGAGTGGAACCCCACCGCGGAGTCCGTCCGGCCGGTGCGCGGCAAGCACCGCATCCACAAGAAGGGCGGCGGCGGCCTCGCCCGCAGCTCCACCGTCCTCGGCGTCGGCGTCATCGCCGCCGTCGGCGCGGGCGGCATCGCCACGGCGCAGGGCGGCAAGCCGCCGGTCTCCATCTCGCTGCCGGACGTGGCGTCCGCCGCCGAGTCGCTGCCCGGCGTGGGCTCCCTGATATCCGACGACGCGCCGTCGGCGCCGGAGACGGCCGCCGCGGCCGCGCCCCTCAGCTCCGCGGGCGTCCCCGACGCCGACGCCCAGCGGGGCGGCACCGACGCCGGTGAGGCGCTGCGCGCCCGCATCCTCCAGCAGGCCGAGAACCAGCGGCACCAGGCCGACGACGCCCTGCGCCAGCAGGCCCAGGACGCCGCCGTGCAGAAGGCCGCCGAGCAGGCCAGGGCCCAGCAGGGCAAGGCGGAGGCCGCCGCCAAGGCCAAGGCCGCCGAGGAGAAGCGGAAGAAGGAGGAGGCGGCCCGCAAGAAGCGCGAGGCCGAGCGCCTCGCCAAGCTCGCCAAGAGCTACGCGCTGCCCACCTCGTCGTACACCCTCACCTCCCACTTCGGCGACTCCGGCACCATGTGGTCCTCCGGCCACCACACCGGCCTCGACTTCGCCGCCCCCGCGGGTACCCTCCTCAAGGCCGTCCACACCGGCACCATCAAGGAGGCGGGCCTCGCCGGTGCCTACGGCTACCGCACGGTCCTGGAGCTGGAGGACGGCACCGAGATCTGGTACTGCCACCAGTCCTCGATGAGCGTCAGCGTCGGCCAGAAGGTCACCACCGGCCAGGTCATCGGCCGCGTCGGCGCCACCGGCAACGTCACCGGCGCGCACCTCCACATGGAGGTCCACACGAGCGGCGGCGGCACCGTCGACCCCCTCGCGTGGCTGCGCGACAAGGGCCTCACCCCCTAAGGCCTCACCCTCTAAGGGCCTTCCGGCCCCCCAAGGGACTCCCGGCCCCCAAGGCCCTCCCAGGTTCCGGCGGCCCTGGCGACGACCCCCCGACGTCAGGGCCGTCGGTCACGCCCCCGCGCCCCGACACCCGCGCCGCCCTCCGCCCCGCCCCGCCCCGCTTCCCGCGCCGGACACCGGAATTCCGCTGTCCGCAAGGGCGTTGATCACCCGTATGACCACTCTTCGCCCACTGGGCCCGTCCGACCTCGAAGTCTTCCCCTCGCCCTCGGCGGCAACGTCTTCGGCTGGACCGCCGACCAGGCGGAGTCCTTCGCCGTGCTCGACGCCTACACGGCCGCGGGCGGCAACTTCGTCGACACCGCCGACGTCTACTCCGCCTGGGTGGACGGCAACCAGGGCGGCGAGTCCGAGACCATACTCGGCCGGTGGCTGGCCGCGCGCGGCAACCGCTCCGACGTCGTCATCGCCACCAAGGTCGGCGCCCACCCCGACCACAAGGGCCTCGCCGCGGCCACCATCAAGTCCGCGGCGGAGGAGTCCCTGCGCCGCCTCGGCACCGACTACATCGACCTGTACTACACGCACTACGACGACCCGTCCGTGCCCGTCGAGGAGGTCCTCACCGCCCTCGACGAACTGGTGCGCGCGGGCAAGGTGCGCGCCATCGCCGCGTCGAACATCACCGCCGAGCGCCTCCAGGAGTTCCTGGACTTCTCCGACCGCGAGGGCCTGGTGCGGTACGTGGCGATCCAGCCGCACTACAACCTGGTCTCGCGCGACACCTACGAGGGCCCGCTCCAGGAGATCGCCTCCCGCTCCGGGCTCGCCGCCGTCCCGTACTACGCGCTCGCCTCCGGCTTCCTCACCGGCAAGTACCGCCCGGGCACCCAGGTCGACAGCGCCCGCGCGGGCAAGGCCGGGGAGTACCTGGCGACCGAGCGGGGCCGCCGGGTCCTGGCCGCCCTCGCCACGGTCGCCGAGGCCCGCGGCGCCGAGGTCGCCACGGTCGCCCTGGCCTGGCTCGCCGCCCAGCCGACCGTCGCGGCGCCGCTCGCCTCGGCCCGCACCGCCGCGCAGCTCCCCGCGCTCCTCGCCGTCGGCGACCTGGAGCTGACGCCGGACGAGCTGGCCGCCCTGACGTCGGCCGCCGCCTGACGTCAGGTGCGGTAGGGGTTGTACGGCGGCCCGGCCGGGGCGTACGCGTACGGATGGTGGTACGCGTACGGGGCGTACGGCGGCGGCACCAGGACCGGCGCCGTCGCCCGCGCCGCGTACACCAGGGCGGGGCCCGCCACGGCGCGCCGGGTCAGCAGGGCCCGCAGCAGCGCCCGCTCCCGGGTCACGAAGTCGGCCCCGGCCCGGCCCTCCCGGCCGCGGTGGCGCAGCAGCGCCAGGGCCGTCGCGTACGTCTCGTACTCGACGACGGTGCGCCCGGCGGGTCTGCCGAGGTGGTGCGCGGCGTAGTCGCGGGCCAGGGTGCGGGCGCGCATCGAGCCGAGCGCGTACGGCTCGGGCAGGGCGAACCAGCCCGCCGCCACGTACAGCGGCAGCACCTCGCGGACCAGGCGCAGCTCGCGCTGGCGCAGCCAGACGGCGAGCCAGGTGAGCAGCCCGAACAGGGGCAGCATGAACGCCGCGTAGACGACGAAGAAGCCGTACTCGCCGAGGCCCGCCGAGCCGTTCCAGAAGGCGTGCAGGCCCATGGCGAGGAGCAGGCCCGCGCAGGGCAGCAGCACGCGGCGCGCGGTGTGGCGCTCGGCGGCGGTGGCGGCGATGCCGAAGCCGATGCCGGTGAGCACGGTGAACAGCGGGTGCGCGAAGGGCGACATCACCACGCGGACGAAGAACGTCGCGGCGGTCACGGAGGCCAGACCGCTCTCGCCGCTGAGCTGGTCGGTGCCGAAGGCGTTGCCGAGGTAGAGGATGTTCTCGGTGAACGCGAAGCCGGTGGCGGTGACGCCCGCTATCACGAAGCCGTCGACGACGCCGGTGAAGTCGGCTCTGCGGAACAGGAACACCAGCAGCACGGCCGCGGCCTTCGCCGTCTCCTCGACGACGGGCGCGATGACGGTCGCGCCGAGGGTGTCGGCGCTGGTGGGGTCGGCGGTGGCGGTGGCTATCCAGCGGGTCGCGAAGCTATTGGCGACGATCGCTATCAGCGCCGCCGCGCAGGCCCCCCAGGAGAATGAGAACAGCAGGTTCCGCCAGGGCCCGGGAGCGACCCGGTCCAGCCAGCGGAACGCGGCGATGAGCAGCGGCACCGGCAGCGTCGCCAGGCCCAGCCCGACCAGGAAGCCCTCGGTGCCGGTCTGCTGGCGCACCAGGGCGAGGATGACGAGGCCGGACAGGGTCAGCAGCGTGACGAGCGCGGTGGCCCGGATGGCGCCCCGCTGCCACCAGCGCGGCCCGGGTGCCCCGGCGAGCCCGGCCGACCCGTCCGCCCCGGCGGGGCCGCCGGGTGGCGTCGGGTGGGTCGGGTACGGGGGACTGGTGGCCACGGCTTTGACCCTAACGAGGGGCGGGGCGGGCCGCGACGGTGCCTTTGGCCTTGTCAGGGGCGCGGCTTGGCCGGGCCGGGCGCCGTCCGGCCCGGTCAGGCCCGGTCCGGCCCCGTCAGGCGCCGCCGAGCGTGGCCGCGCGGCGGAACAGCAGGTCGTGCACGACGTGGCCCTTGCGCAGGCCCTGGCCCTCGAAGCGGGTCAGCGGCCGGAAGTCGGGGCGCGGCGCGTAGCCCCCGTCCTCCTGGGTGTTCTCGAAGTCGGGGTGCGCGCTGAGCACCTCCAGCATGTGCTCGGCGTACGGCTCCCAGTCCGTGGCGCAGTGCAGCACCGCGCCGGGCTTGAGGCGGGGCGCGAGCAGCGTGAGGAAGTCCGGCTGGATCAGGCGCCGCTTGTGGTGGCGGGCCTTGGGCCAGGGGTCCGGGAAGTACACCCGGGCGCCCGCGAGGGACTCGGGCGCGAGCATCTCGCGCAGCAGGATCACCGCGTCGCCGTTGGCCACCCGGATGTTGGACAGGCCGTTCCGGTCCGCGAGATTCAGCAGGTTGCCCTGGCCCGGGGTGTGGACGTCGACGGCGAGGATGTTCGTGTCCGGGTCGGCGGCGGCCATCTGCGCGGTGGCCTCGCCCATGCCGAAGCCGATCTCCAGGACGACGGGGGCGTCGGTGCCGAACAGCTCGGCGAGGTCGAGGGTGCCCTCCCCGTCGATGTCCAGCCCCCACTTGGGCCACAGGCGGCGCAGGGCGTCGCCCTGGGCCGTGGTCACCCGGCTTCGGCGCGGGGTGAAGCTGCGGATGCGGCGCTCGTGGCGGTTCCCGGTGGGGTCGGGCGCCGGGCCTTCGGGAAAGCGGGGGGTGCCCTTCGGGCGGGAGTTCTCAGACACAGTGCCCCGATTTTAGTGGGCCCGCGCGTCCAGTGGGCCCTCGCGGGGCGCCCCAGACCCGCCCCTTCCCGAACCAGGGGCGGCTGCCCCTGGCACCCCGCTTCATCGGCGCTTCGCGCCTCGTCCTCAAACGCCGGACGGGCTTGATCTTCGCGGGCTGGGCTGGAGTCTGCCGGTGCGGCAGAGTTCTAGCCCGTCCGGCGTTTGAGGACGAGGCCGAAGGCCGATCGACGGGGGTGCCAGGGGCGGAGCCCCATGGTTTCGGTGAAGGGGTGGGACTGGGGCGCCCCCCGCGAGGTCACAGGGCGGCCAGCACCCGGCGGGCGATCTCCCGCCCGATCGGCAGCGCCGCCGTCGCCGCGGGCGAGGGCGCGTTCAGGACGTGCACCGCCCGCGGCCCCTGCCGTATGAGGAAGTCGTCGACGAGTGTCCCGTCCCGCAGCACGGCCTGCGCCCGCACCCCCGCGTCCGCGGGCACCAGGTCCTCCGCCCGCACCGCGGGCAGCAGCCGCCGCACGGCCTCGGTGAACGCCTCCTTGGAGAGCGACCGCCGCAGCTCTCCCGCCCCGTACCGCCAGTGCTGCCGGGCGATGCGCCAGGAACCCGGCCAGGCGAGCGTGCGGGCCAGCTCCCGGGGCCGGACCACCGACCAGTCGTACCCCTCGCGGGCGAGCGCGGGCACCGCGTTCGGGCCGACGTGGACGCCGCCGTCCACGCCGCGCGTGAGGTGGACGCCGAGGAAGGGGAAGGCCGGGTCCGGCACGGGATAGACCAGGCCGCGGACCAGCTCGGGCCGCGCCAGCGTGAAGTACTCCCCGCGGAAGGGCACGATCCGCATGCCGGGGTCGTCGCCGGTGAGCCGGGCGACCTCGTCGCAGTGGAGCCCGGCGCAGTTCACCAGGACCCGGCCGCGCACGACGTCGCCCCGGGCCGTGCGGACGGCGACGCCGCGCTCGGGGCGGCGGTCGACGCGGACCACCTCGGAGTCGTACCGCACCTCGATCCCGGAGGCGCGGGCGAGCTGCGCGGCGACGGCGCCGTAGTCGCAGATGCCGGTGGTGCCGACGTGGATGGCGGCGAGGCCGCGCACGTCCGGCTCGTACGCGGCGATCTGGGCGGGGCCCAGCTCGCGGACCGGGATGCCGTTCTCCCGGCCGCGCTGGACCAGGGCGTGCAGGCGGGGCAGCTCGGCGCGCTCGGTGGCGACGATCAGCTTGCCGGTGACCTCGTGCGCGATGCCGTACTCCGCGCAGAACTTGACCGTCTCGGCGGCGCCCCGCGTGGCGAAGCGGGCCTTCAGGGAGCCGGGGCGGTAGTAGATCCCGCTGTGGATGACGCCGCTGTTGCGCCCGGTCTGGTGGCGGGCGGGGCCCGGCTCCTTCTCCAGGACGGTCACGCGGGTGCCGGGAGCGGCGCGCGTCAGGGCGTACGCCGACGACAGGCCGACGATCCCGCCCCCGACGACGAGCACGTCACAGTCGTACGCCACACCCATCACCCTCCACCTCCCACCCCCGATACTGCCCTGCACCACTGACAACGCCGCCAAACCTGTGGACGGCCGGGGACGGCGGCCGGTTTCCGCGGCCGCCGAACCGCCGCCCAACCCTGGCCGAACGGCCGTGGAACCGCCGCCGAACGGCGGGCGCCCGCCGCCCGGGGCCGGGCTAGGCGGGTGCCACGAGGAGGGGCCGGGCCCGCTCGCGCAGCTCCACGACCCGCGGCTCGTCGCCGTACGGCTCCAGGCGGTGCAGCAGGTCCTTCACGTACTCCGTGGTGCGGGCGGAGGAGATCCGTCCGGCGACCTCCACGGCGCGCACGCCCTGCTCGCAGGCCGCGTCCAGGTTGCCGGACTCCAGCTCGGCGACGGCGGAGACGACCAGGCGCAGGCCGTGGGAGCGGACGAATTCCTCGGTGGGCCGGGAGAGGGCCTTCTCGGTGAAGCGGCGGACCTGGCGGGGCGCCTTCAGGTCGCGGTAGCACTCGGCGGCGTCGGCGGCGAACCGGTCGTAGCCGTAGAAGCCGAGCCAGGACGGGTCGTGGTCGCCCTCGCGGGACCGCTCAAGCCAGCCCTCGGCGGCGCGCAGCGCGGCGCCCGCGGCCGGTGCGTCGTTGGAGCGCGCGTGCGCGCGGGCCTCCACGAGCCGGAAGAAGCTCATGGTGCGCGCGGTGGCCAGGCCGCGGTTGCGCTCCAGGGCGGCCTGCGCGAGGTCGACGCCCTCGTCTCCGAAGCCGCGGTACGTCGCCTGGAGGGACATGGACGCCAGCACATACCCCCCGAGGGGGACGTCGGCGGCGGCGCGGGCGAGGCGCAGCGCCTGGATGTAGTACCGCTGGGCGGCCTCCTGCTGGCCCGTGTCGAAGGCCATCCACCCGGCGAGCCGGGTCAGCTCGGCCGTCGCTCCGAAGAGGGCGCGGCCCACCTCGTCCGAGTACGAGCCGAGGAGCAGCGGCGCGGCCTCGACCCGCAGGCACTCGGGGACCATCGACGAACGCCAGTCCCCGCCGCCGTACTTGGAGTCCCAGCGGCGCGCGTCCTCGGCGGCCTCCCGCAGCTTCAGTACGTCGCTGTGGCCGACCCTCATCGGGGCGGCGCCGTCCTCGGGGCGGGCCGTGTCCCGGGGCCCCGAGCCGCCGGCGTCGCGCGCGACGGAGCTGTCGGCCGGGGTTATGAGCCAGCGGGACGCGGGCGTGGCGTACGCGCTGACGGCGAAGGAGCCCGCGAGGGACTGCCAGATGCCGCCGCCCCCGCGGCGGCCCGCCAGGTCCAGGCGGTACAGCTCGGTGGCCGACTTCACGGCGGCGCCCACGTCGCGCGGGAAGGCGAGGCCCACCTCGGGCGCCGGGTCGGCGTCGGCGAGGCCGATCTCGTGCAGCGGCACCGGGCGGCCCAGCTTCTGCCCGATGGCGGCGGCGATGAGGTGCGGCGCGGCGCCCTGCGGCACCATGCCCTTGGACACCCATCGGGCCACCGACGTCTTGTCGTAGCGCAGGGTCAACCCGCGTTGTGCGCCCAGGTCGTTGACCCGGCGCGCGAGGCCCGCGTTGCTGATTCCCGCGAGGGCGAGAACGGTGCCGAGCTTTTCGTTCGGCCCGCGTTGCTCCCTGGACATGCGCCACCCCTCGACACAGACGGCTGCCGGGCAGTGGCTCGACCGCGCGGCATTCGTGCTGCGTTCCCCGGGGGCGTCGACGGGGGACCGGTCCCTCGGCGTGTCGCGCGCCGTGGCCCGGATTCCCCGGCCGCAAGAGCAGCTGGCCGAGCCCCCAGGTATATGCCTCCGCGAAAACATCAGCACACCCAGCGTAGTTCGGCGAATCCCAAGCGTTAAGAGGCACAGTTCCGTATGGCGAGATTGTTGTGCGTACGGAGGTGCGGCGGCCCCCGGGCGTGCTCCCGTTGTGGTGCCGTGCGCCCGTGCGTGCGCTCTTCTGCGGCCACCCCGGGGGCGTTTCCATGGGTGCTGCGTGGGTCGGCCCGCTGCGCTGGAGTCAGTGGGCTGGGGGACACCGCCGCCTCCATCCCCGCGGGCGGCGGAGCGGTCCGGGAGGCGCCCAACCGCCTCCCGGGCTGTAGGCGCGCCGTACGGGGCCGCCGAGCCGCCGTGCGGCGTGTTCGGCCACGCTCACTTTGACCGAAAATCGCCCCCTCCTTAGCGCTCGCCAGCCCTTCTACGTCCCCTTGTTGATGTCGTTGCCGCCTCAACGACCGATCTTCGCGGGCGTGTTCGCGCCCTTGAGAGCGCCGTCGCAGTCCCTCTCGCGCGCCTCCTTCGTGGCAGCATGGGTCCCCAGTCCCTGGGTGATACGGGTGTACTGAGCCCTCGCTCATGAGGTGCACTGGTGGTCCACAGCCTGTGGAGGCGGCGATGCGGTGGTTGGTGGGGTGGAGCAGTACCACCACGAGGCCCTCAGCCGCCCTCGGCACGGCAGGGGCCACCGGCGACGACGGCGAGACCGTGCACCCCGTGGGATCCCAGCTCCTGTGGGGCGACCCCGACCCCCTGTGGGCGGTCGGCGACTGGCGCCCGGACGAGGTGCGCACGGTCGAGGCCGACGAGCAGACCCGCATCGCCGTGCTCGGCACCTGCGGCGCCAGCGACGAGGAGCTGAGGGTCAGCCTGTTCGCCGCCCGCGGCGGCGCCCTGCGCCACCTCACGGCCTGGCCCGGCAGCTACACGGCGGTCGTCCAGGTCGGCCGCCGCGTCATGATCGCCGGGGACCTCGCGGGCGCCCGGCCCGTGTTCTACACCCCTTGGGCGGGCGGCACCGCCTACGCCACCGCCGCCCTGCCGCTCGCCGACCTCATCGAGGCCGACCTGGACATCGGGCACCTCGCGGCGCTCCTCGCCGCCCCCGACGTCCCCGAGGCCCTCCAGGACTCGACGCCGTACCAAGGAGTGTGCCGCGTCCCTCCGGGGCACGCCCTCGTCCTGCGCGCGGGCGCCCGCGAGATCGCCGGGTACGAACCCGTCGCCTCCCTCGCCGTCGCCGCGCCCCCCGTGGACGAGGCCGGTGCCCTGGACGGCGTCCGCGACGCCCTCGTGGAGGCCGTGCGCGCCCGCCTCAGGGCGCCGCGGCACGTGCCGGACATCGACCCCGGCCCCGTCCCCGGAATGGGGCCCGCCGAGCGGCGCGCCGCCCGCGGCATGCCGGTGCCCGGCATCGGCGCCGACCTCTCCGGAGGGCCCGCGTCGAGCACCCTCGCCCTCCTGGCGGCCGGACTCCCCGGAGTGCCCGGCACCGTCCTCGGGCACGGCACCGGCGCGGGCGAGCGGCTCCTCGCCGTCACCTTCAACGACCTCGCCACCGGGGGCCGGGAGACCGAGATGGAGCGCGCGGGCGCCATCGCCGCCAACCCGCGCCTGCACCACGTCGTCGTCGCCGCGGGCGAGGAGGCGCTGCCGTACGCCGACCTGGACGTGCCGCTCACCGACGAGCCGAGCGGCGTGCTCGCCGCCGCCCAGCGCCACCGCGCCCGCCTCGCCTCGGGCAGCGCCGACCACTTCACCGGGTACGGCGCACGGCAGGTGCTCGACGCCCACCCCGCGCGCCTCGCCGACCTGTTGATGGACCGCAAGCGGCGCCACCTGGTGCGGCCGGTGACCGCGCTCGCGAAGGCCGAGGGGTCCGTCCTGGTGCCCGCCCGCGTGTACGGCGCCGCGCGGCGCCTGGCCCGCACCACGCACCGCGCGGGCGTCGAGTCCCTCGCCGACCGGCTGCTGCACCGCCGCTTCGAAGAGCCCGGCGGGGCCGTCGGCGCCTCCCTCGCCGCCCTCGCCTGGGCCAGACCCGGACCCGCCGCGCGCTGGCTCACCGGGGAGGCGCTCGCTGAAGTATCGGTTCGCCTTCAGGAGACGACGACCCGCCCCGGTCCGGGACCCGGGCAGCGCCCCGGGGAGTTCCGCGCCCGGGCGGCGCTCCACCGGCACGCCGCGGACCTCCGCATCCTCGAACAGGCCGCCGAGGTCCGCTCCCAGCGGCTGCACGCGCCGTTCCTCGACAACCAGGTGGTGCGCGCCTGCCGCGCCCTGCCCGAGTCCCTGCGGGTGCGCCCCGGGGCCCGCGCGGAGATCCTGCGCTCCGTCCTCGAAGGCGCCGGGGTCACCGAGCTGCCGCCCGGCTGGGGCGCCCCCTCCCACGCCTCGTCCGCTGCCGCCGCCCGCACCGGGCTGCGCGTCGCCGTCGACGGTCTGGTGGGGCTCTTCGACACCCCTCTGCTCGCCCAGGCGGGGCTCGTCGAGGCGCGCGTCGTCCGCAAGGCGCTGCGGGCCGCCGCCGCGGGGGAGCAGGTGCCGCTCGACGGGCTCGCCGACCTCGTCTCCGTAGAGGTGTGGCTGCGGCGGCTGCTGTCGCGGCGCGGCACCTGCTGGACGGGGACGCCCGCCCGGCAGCGGGCGGTGCCCACGGGGACGGTGGTCCCCCAGCAGGGCACCCTGGGCGCGGGCCGCACCCCGCACTCCCTCCCGCGCTAGCCCCCGCGGACGGGACCATCCGCCTGCCCGCCGCCCTCGGCTCTCCGCGGCGCCCCGCGTCACCCGTCAGAATGAACCCGTGCGGTATCGAGTGCTGGGCGCCACACAGGCGTACGACGAGCGGGGAGCACCCCTCCAGGTGGGCGGCGCCCGCCTGCGCGCCCTCCTGACCGCGCTCGCCGTCCACCCCGGCCGCACCACCCCCGTGGCCGCCCTCATCGACGAGATCTGGCCGGACGCCCCGCCCGCGGACGCCCCCGCCGCCCTCCAGGCCCTCGTGGGCCGCCTCCGCCGAGCCCTCGGCAAGGACGCCATCGCCTCGGAACCCGGCGGCTACCGCCTCACCGCCACCCCCGACGACGTCGACCTGCACCGCTTCGAGCGCCTGGCCCGCGAAGGCACCGCCGCCCTCGACCGCGGCGACCCGGAGACGGCCGCCCGCACCCTGCGCGAGGCCCTGGCCCTGTGGCGCGGACCGGCGCTCGCCGACCTGCCCGACCGCACGGCCGCCACCCGCCCGGAGGCCCGGCGCGCGGAGGCGACCCGCGCGCGGATCGAGGCGGACCTGCTGCTCGGCCGCGCCCCGGACGTCGTACCGGAGCTGCGCGAGCTGACCGCGGCCCAGCCCTACGACGAGGCGCTGCGCGCCCTGCTCATCCGCGCCCTGCGGGACGCGGGCCGCGGCGCGGACGCCCTCGCGGCGTACGAGGAGACGCGCCGCGCCCTGGCCGAGGGCCTCGGCGCGGACCCCGGCCCCGAACTGCGGGCGCTGCACGGGGAACTGCTGGCCGCCCCGGACCGGGACGCCCAGGGCGGCGGCCCGCGCTCCGGCGCCCGCGACCCGCGCGGCCAAGGCGCGCGCCAAGGTGCGCGCCAAGGCGCGCGCCAGGGCAATCTGCGGCCCCGGCTGACGTCGTTCGTCGGGCGGGAACCCGAACTCGACGCCATCCGTTCGGACATGAGAAGAGCCCGCCTCGTCACGCTCACCGGACCGGGCGGCTCCGGCAAGACCCGCCTCGCCGAGGAAGCCGCCGCCGGGCATCCGAGCGCGTGGCTGGCCGAGCTGGCCCCGCTCGACCGGCCCGAGGCGGTCCCCGGCGCCGTCGTCAGCGCGCTCGGCCTGCGCGAGACCGTGCTGATGACCAGTGAGCTGACGGCCCACCAGGAGGACCCGGTCACCCTCCTGGTCGAGTACTGCGCCCAGCGCAGCCTGCTCCTGATCCTTGACAACTGCGAGCACGTCATCGGCGCCGCCGCCGAGCTGGCCGAGACCCTCCTCACGCGCTGCCCGGGCCTCACCGTCCTCGCCACCAGCCGGGAGCCCCTGGGCGTGCCGGGGGAGTCGGTGCGCCCGGTGGAGCCGCTGCCGCCGGACCCGGCGCACCGCCTGTTCGCCGAGCGGGCCGCGGCGGTCCGCCCCGGGTTCGACGCCGCGCGGGACGCCGCCGCCGTCGACGAGATCTGCCGCCGCCTCGACGGCCTGCCCCTGGCCATCGAGCTGGCCGCCGCCCGCCTGCGGCTGCTCACGCCCCGGCAGATCGCCGACCGCCTCGACGACCGCTTCCGCCTGCTGACCAGCGGCTCGCGCACGGCCCTGCCCCGCCAGCAGACCCTGCGGGCCGTCGTCGACTGGTCCTGGGACCTCCTAGACGAGGCCGAGCGCACCGTGCTGCGCGAAGTGTCGGTCTTCGCGGGCGGCTGGGACCTGGAGGCCGCCGAGGCCGTGTGCACCGGGCCCGCCGCGGACGTCGTCGGCGCCCTCGTGGACAAGTCCCTCGTCGTCGCCACCCCCGCCCCCGAAGACGACGGCATGCGCTACCGCATGCTGGAGACCATCCACGAGTACGCGTCCGAGCGCGCCGCCGAGACGCCGGGCCCGCGCGCCGCCGCCGAGCGCCGCCACGGGGCGTATGTGCGCGCGCTCGTGGAGCGCGCCGAGCCGCTGCTGCGCTCCCGGGAGCAGCTTCCGTGGATCCGCCGCCTGGAGACCGAGCTGGACAACTTCCGCGCGGCGCTCCAGCGCGCCATCGAGCGCGGCGACGAGGAGTGCGCCGTCGCGCTCGCCCTCGGCATGGGCTGGTTCTGGTGGCTGCGCAACTACCGCGCCGAGGGCCTGGACTGGGTCGCCCGCGTCCTCGCGATGCCGCTCCCCGAGGGCCCCACGGACACGGCCACGGGGTCGGCGTTCGCCGCGGGCGCCCTGGGCCTTGACGCCGTCCTCGCTGACGAGGAGCACCCGCTGTACTGGCCGCGGATGTCCCTGCGGATGCTGCACCTGTTCATGACGGTGGAGTCCCGCCCGTCGGACGTCCAGGTCGACGGCCGGGACGGGGAGTACATCGCGCGCGTCCGGGACGTCTTCGCGCGGCCCGTGCCCGCCAGCGGCCGCTTCCCGGGGCTCGTCTGGCCGTTCACGCTGCTCTTCGTGGACGGCAGCCCCGGAGCGCACTTGCCGCACCTGGACCAGGCCGTCGCCCAGTGCCGTCGCTTCGGCGGCGACTGGGAGGTGGCGATCACGCTGATGTTCCGGGTGCACACCGCCATCGACCAGCCCGGCCACCTCGCCGGTGTCGACGACGACCTGGCCGAACTGCGCGAGCTGAGCACCCGCGTGGGCGACCGCTGGCTGCGCGCGCAGGTATCCAGCGCGGCGGGCGAGGCGGCGATGGTGCGCTGCCACCACCAGGAGGCCCGCGCACGGTACGAGGACGCGCTGCGGCTCGCCCACGAGGTGGGGGCGTACGCGGAGGCGCCGTTCCTGCTGGCCCGCCTCGCCGAGATCGCCTACCGCGAGGGCGACCGGGAGCTGGCCGCGAAGGCCCTGGACGAGGCGAGCGTCGAGTCCGAGCGGTACGGGGTGGCGGACTCCCGGGCCTTCATCCGGCTGCTGCACGCCGAGATGGCCCTCGACGACGGGGACGCCGCACGGGCCCGCGAGGCGTGCGACGCGGCCCGCGCGGAGGGGCGCAACGGCACGCTGCCGCCGCAGTTCGCCGCGGCCGTGGGCCGGGTGGACGCCCTGGTCGTCGCCGCCGAGTCGGGCCCCGCCGCCGGGATCGCGCGGCTCGCCGACACGCTGCGCCAGGCGCTGCGCACGCGCTGCTCGGAGGCCGTCACGGCGTCCCTGCTCGACGAGGCGGCGCTGCTGTTCGCCCGCCTCGGCGACCACGCCCGCGCGGCCCGGCTGCTCGCCGTGGCGACGGCCTGGCGCGGGGGCCTGGAGCGGCCCCACCCGGCGCGGGCCAAGGCGGACCGGGCGGAGCGCGAGGCGCGCGCCGCGCTGGGCCCGCGTGCGTACGCGCGGCAGACCCGGCAGGCCCAGCTGTCCCCTACGGAGGCGCTGGCCCTGCTGACGCCGCCGCCCGGACCCTGAGCCCGGCCGCCGGGTCCCTCACGGCCCCTCGACCGCACACCCGCGCCAACGGCGGCCTGTGGCACCTGCGCCAACGGCCACCGGCGCGACCTGCGGGCGTCGCATCCGTACGCGCGGGACCGGCTTGCCCGTGCATCCGTGCGCACGGCCAGCGGCGCACCCGCGCCAACGGCCACCCGCGCGACCCTCGGGCGTCGCACCCGTACGAGCGGCTACACGCACCGGAACCGGGACTGGGCCCAGTCCGCCAGCGTCACCCCGTCGAACGGCGTGTGCGGCTCGACGACGAGGCGGATCGTCTTGCGCCCGGTCAGCCCGACCCGCATGGGCACGGCCGGGTCCCCGCCGGAGATCAGCGGCGAGCGCCACAGCCGCACCCCGTCCCCGTACACGGAGAACCGCACCTTCCCCAGGCCGAGCGTCATGTCGTCGACCCCGACGAGCGCTTCGTAGGCGGTGCACTCGCGGTTGAGGTCGATGGTGACCGAGGAGCGTCCGTGGACGGTCACCCCGTGCTCGTACGGCTTGTCCCCGATGGAGAGTCCCCAGCGCTGCCAGACCCAGCTGCTCTCGCCGAGCCGCATCTCGGGCTTGGTGCCGTCGCCGGTGAGGCCGTACTCCAGCCGGTTCCACGGGAAGTCCCGGGGCGCGGGCGGCGGCGTGGGGCTCGGCCGCGGCGGCTCCGGGGGCCTGGGGGTCGGCCGGGGCGGCGTGGGCTTGGGCTTGGGCGGTGGCGTGGGCTTCGGGGCGGGCGGCTTCGGCCGGGGCTCGGGCGGCGGCTTGGGCTTGGCCGCGGGCGGCTTCGGCTTCGGCTTCGGCGTGGGCTTGGGCTGCGGCTTGGCCGCGGGCGGCGCCGGGGCGGGCGGCTTCGGCGCGGGCGGCTTGGGGAGGGCTTGCGGGGCTCGACGGGCGCGAGGGAGGGCGGCTGCGGCGGCTGGCTCGCGCTGGCGGTCGGCCGGGCCTGCGGCTTCTTGTCGTCGCCGCCGGTGAGCGCGAGGGCGAGGCCGATGCCCGCGGCGACGACCACGCCCGCCGCGATGCCGATCTTCGCGGGCGCGCCGAGGCCTTCGGAGGCGGCGCCCCCGGCTCCGGCGCTCCCGGCCGAGCCGCCGCCGCCCGCCGCGGCGCTCGCGGCTCCCGCCGCGCCCGCGCCCGCGGCGCCGCCGCCGATGAGCGCGGCCACCTTGCCGTACCCGGCGGCACCGAACCAGCCGATGACGGCGACCGGCACGACCGCGGGGATGCCGCTGGCGACTTCCTTGATCTGGCCCGCGGCCAGGCGGCACTTGGCGCACTCCTCCAGGTGCTTGCGCAGGCCGCGCTCGGCGCGGGTGCGCAGCCCGCCGCGGGCGTAGGCGCCGAGCCGGTCGGCGTAGCGGGCGCACTCCTCGCTCTCGGTGAGGGTGGCGCTGACGTGGGCCTGGAGGTAGGCCTGCTTGAGGCCCTCGCGGGCGCGGCTGGCGAGGACGCGGGTGCCGTTGGCGTCGAGGCCGAAGAGCGTGGCGACCTCGCTCGGCGACTCGTCCTCGACCTCGGTGTGCCACAGCACGGCCTGCCAGCGCTCGGGCAGGCTGCGGAAGGCCTGCATGGCCAGCGACTGCTCGGCCTCGTGCATGGCGCGCACGTCGGCGCCGAGGTCGAGGCCCGCTCCGAAGGAGCCGTCGGGCGCCGTGTCGCCGGTGACCTCGGAGCCGCGGGCGGCCTGCGCGGCGAACACCGCGAAGTCGTCGACCAGCTGCTCCCGCTTGGCCGACTTGGTCCACCCGGCGGCGACGCGGCGCACGGTGGTCAGCAGGTAGGCGCGCACCGCGTGCTCGGGCCCGGAGCCGGAGCGCACGGCGCCCAGCATGCGGGCGAACACCTCGGCCGTGAGGTCGTCCGCTGTGTGCGCGTCGCGGCAGCAGGTGCGGGCGTAGCGGCGGACGGCCTCCGCGTGCCTGCGGTACAGCTCCTCGTACGCCGTGTCGTCACCGGCGCGCATCCGCTCGATGAGGTCGGCGTCGGACGGCGGCACCTCGCCGAGCAGGGCGCTGGCCAGGGAGCCGTCGGCGCCCGACCCCAGCGAGCCGCCCTCGCGCTGCGGCGGCACGCTGGGGTCGGGCGCCGCTTCCTGAGGGGCCTGGACGGGCTGGACGGGCTGGGCGGGCGGCTCGGACGGCTCGGGCGGTCCGGACTGCGCGGGCACGCCTGAGGAGCCGGTGGCGCTCTTGCCGCCCTTGCCGGGCCCGCCTTGGTTCGGCACCTGCCGAGGGGGCGGTCCGCCCGACTCACCACCGGTGGAGCTGGGTTCGTCCCGCCCGTCAACACTCATCGCGGAAAGCCCCCGCACGCACGCTCTGACCCGGACACCGGGAAAGAGTGCCACACGGTCGCGCTCCGCCGAATAGCGCCGACAAGCAACCACCCGTCCGGGGCGAGTTCCCGGAATCAAGCACTAGTGTTCATCCCCGCGGGGAATGCTCAACTCCCGTGAAGAAAAGGGGAGTTGAGCATTCCGCGAGGTTGCGCGACGGTCCGGGCCCGGAATCCGCGCCGACGCGACTCCCGGAGAACCGTTACCCGCGCCCCCCCGGAGAACCGTTACCCGCGCCCCCCGGGGAACGGTCACGCGTGCCCCCTGGAGGACCGTCGCGTGCGTCCCCCGGAGACCGCGAGGCGCGTCCCCCGGAGAACCCCGGAGAACCCCGGAGAACCTTGGGCAAACCCCGGAGAACCCCGGTGAGCCGTTGCGCGAGGCTCCCGGCGAACCGCTACGCGGGCCGCGACCGCAGCCCTTCGAGCAGGATGTCCAGGAGCCGCGACGAGGCCGCCGCCTGCTGCGCCGCGTCCGGCAGCGAGGGTGCCGCCGTGGCGATGACGAGCAGCACGTCCGAGACGGTCACGTCGGCGCGCAGCTCGCCCGCCGTCCGGGCCCGCTCGACCAGGCGGCCGACGACGTCGAGCAGCGCCGCGGCGCCCGCGTCGTCGCTCTCCTCGGCCGGTGCGGGCCGCTGCTCGACCAGCCGCAGCTCGGGCGTGGGCACCTGCCGCTGCTGCGGCACCCGGGCCCCGTGCTCCACGGCGTCGGCGGCCCCGATGCCGTCGACCGCCTCGGCGGCCTCGCTGGCCTCGGCGGCCTCGGCCGCCTCGTCCACGCTGACGCGCAGCACCTGCGGCGGCAGCAGCCGCCCGGCGCCCGAGGCCACGGACGTCCGCAGGAAGCGCGAGAGCGCCGACCACGGCTCGTCCTCCTGTCCGAGCGCCGCGCGGGCCTGCTCGGTGAGCCGGGAGGTCTCCTCCTCGGCTATGCGCCGTACCAGTACGTCCTTGCTGGGGAAGCGGCGGTAGACCGTGCCGACGCCGACGCGGGCCCGGCGGGCCACGTCCTCCATCGGCGCCCCGTACCCCAGTTCCCCGAACACTTCGCGTGCCGCGCGCAGGACGTGCTCAAGATTTCGCTGCGCGTCCACGCGCAGCGGTGTTGTTCGCCCTCCGTCCCCCGTGTCGCGTCCGGTCCCGCCCGCGGCGACCGTGGTCGCCTGCGCGGTCGCGGAAGTCCAGTGAGAGTCCTGAATGTGCATATGTGTTCCCCCGGTAATGACGTCTCCCCCCGGAGACACTCCCCGCCATCGAAGTACGGGCGTGTGGGGAGCGAGCCCGTCGAGCGAAACCGGCAAATCCGACAAGCCGGATCCGCTGAGCGCATCCCCCTACACCCCGACGTCACACGAACATAGTTGAGCCAGGGTCAATTCAGAAGAGGCGGGTTCCGCACGGGGTGCCCCCCGATCGGAGTACGCACCGGTTCCGACCTGATTGCACCCGTCACTACGCCCCCACCTCCCCCCTCTGACCTGCGCACATTCCACCCGGTCGGGGAAGCGGAGCCGCCTGTGCCGCCGGTCGCTTCCTGTCATACAAATTGCTGAGCCTGTGGACAAACACGAAGTGCGGGTGCGTCATGGGATGGTGACGGAACCTGTGCGCATTCTCGTTGTCGGCGGTGGCTACGTCGGGATGTACACCGCGCTGCGGCTCCAGCGGAAACTCAAGCCGGAGCTGAGGCGCGGCACGGCGGAGATCGTCGTGATCTCCCCCGATCCGTACATGACGTACCAGCCGTTCCTGCCCGAAGCGGCGGCCGGGTCGATCTCCCCGCGCCACGTCGTCGTGCCGCTGCGCCGCGTCCTCGACAAGTGCCGCGTCGTCGTCGGCGAGGTCCGGTCCGTCGACCACGCCAAGCGCACCGCGTCCTACACCACCCTCGCCACCGAGGAGGAGGGCACCGGCCCCCTCTCCCTCAGGTACGACGAACTGGTCCTGGCCCCCGGCTCCGTCTCCCGCACCCTGCCGGTCCCCGGACTCGCCGACCACGGCATCGGCTTCAAGACCGTCGAGGAAGCCATCGGCCTGCGCAACCACGTCATCGAGCAGATGGACATCGCCTCCTCCACCCGCGACCCCGCCGTCCGCGACGCCGCCCTCACCTTCGTCTTCGTAGGAGGCGGATACGCGGGCGTGGAGGCGCTCGGCGAGCTGGAGGACATGGCCCGCTACGCCGCGCGCTACTACCACAACGTCACGGCCGAGGACATGAAGTGGATCCTCGTCGAGGCCTCCGGCCGGATCCTGCCCGAGGTCGGCGAGGAGATGGGCCGGTACACCGTCCGCGAGCTGCGCCGCCGCAACATCGACGTACGCCTGGAGACCCGCCTCGACTCCTGCGAGGACCGCGTCGCCGTCCTCAGCGACGGCGCCCGCTTCCCCACCCGCACCGTCGTGTGGACCGCGGGCGTCAAACCGCACCCCCTGCTCGCCGCCACCGACCTGCCGCGCAACGACCGCGGCCGCCTCACCTGCACCGCCCACCTCACCGTCGAGGGCGCCCCCCACGCGTGGGGAGCCGGAGACGCGGCCGCCGTCCCCGACGTCACCTCCGAAGAGCCCGGCAAGGAGTGCGCGCCCAACGCCCAGCACGCCGTGCGCCAGGCCCGGCTCCTCGGCGACAACATCGCCGCCTCCCTGCGGAAGCGGCCCCTCCAGGAGTACCGGCACAAGTACGTGGGCTCCGTGGCGTCCCTCGGCCTGCACAAGGGCGTCGCACACGTCTACGGCCGCAAGCTGAAGGGCTACCCTGCCTGGTTCATGCACCGCGTCTACCACCTCAGCAGGGTGCCGACCGTCAACCGCAAGTCCCGCGTGCTCGCCGAATGGACCCTGTCCGGACTGTTCAAACGCGAGATCGTCTCCCTGGGGTCGCTGGAACATCCGCGCGCGGAGTTCGAACTCGCGGCCGGAGGCGAGCGCCCGAAGGGGTCCTGATGGCGTCCTGAAAGAGTCCTCACCGGCGGCGGCAGGAACTCCCCGAACAGGACCGGCGTCTGACGGATGTCAGTCCGGTCGGCCAGACTGGACGTGTGACCATGAGCGGGCGCGGGACAGCGACAGGCCCGCCGCACGCCGTGACGCTGCGCCTTCCCGGGAGGCGGCGCCGCACGCCGCCGAGTCACGGGCCGGACCCCCGGCCGCACCCCCGCCCGATCCAGAAGCGACCCACGAGGCCTACCGCAGTGAACTTCACGCGCTGGAGCGCCCGGCTCCCCGGAACACAGCGCCGCGCCGCGGCGCGCACCGAGACCGGCGGCTCCCCGGCACAGCGGGGCGAGGGCTCCGTCCCCGCGGCCCGCGCCGAGCAGACGGCGCAGGACCCCGGGGACGACGACGGCGGCGGCGCCAGAGGCGTCGACGCCCTGCCCGCCCGCGAGGTCCTCGACAGCGTCCCCGCCCTCGTCGCCCTGGTGCACGGCCCCGACCACCGCGTCACCTACGTCAACGACGCCTACACCACGGCGTTCGGCACCCGCCCCATGGGCGCGCCCGCGCGCGAGGCGCTGCCCGAGCTGGCGGAGGTCGGCCTGCTGCCGCTCCTCGACCAGGTCCTGCGCAGCTCCAGGCCCCGCACCGTCAAGTCCCGCAAGGCCCCCGGCGGCCGGTCGTACACGTTCACCTGCACGCCCGTCGCGCTGCCCCTGGGCGGCCCCGGCGCCGACTCCGGAGCGGGCGTCCTCGTCTTCGCCGCCGACGTCACCGACCACGCGGAGGCCGCCGAGCGCCTGCGCGCCAGCGAGCGCACCCAGCGCGAGACCGCCGTGACGCTGCAACGCTCCCTCCTGCCCCAGGAGTTGGAGCAGCCCGACGACCTGCGCATCGCCGCCACGTACCAGCCGGGCGGCACGGAGACCGCCGTCGGCGGCGACTGGTACGACGTGATCACCCTCGGCGGCGGCCGCACCGCCCTCGTCATCGGCGACGTCATGGGGCGCGGGGTGCGCGCCGCCGCCGTCATGGGCCAGCTCCGCACCGCCGTGCGCGCCTACGCCCGGCTCGACCTGCCGCCGCACGAGGTCCTCCAGCTCCTGGACGGCCTCGCCGCGGAGATCGACGCCAGCCAGATCGCCACGTGCGTGTACGCCGTCCACGACCCGAACGAGGGCAGCCTGACGTACGCCTCCGCGGGCCACCTGCCGATCCTGGTGCGCGACGAGAACGGCACGATCCACCGCGCCGAGGAACCCACGGGCCCGCCGCTGGGCACCGGCGGCTGGCTGCACGCCTCCGGCTCCGTCCCGCTCGGCCCCGGCTCCACCGCCGTGCTCTACACGGACGGCCTGGTGGAGCGGCGCAGCGAGGACATCGACGAGGGCGTCGCCGCCCTGGAGCGCGCCCTGGGCGGCGCCACCGGCACGCCCCAGGTGGTCTGCGACCGCCTCATCCGCGCCCTCGGAGTGACAGCCGACCACGACGACGACGTGGCCGTCCTGGTCCTCCAGCAGCCCGCCCGCACGGGCACGGACGCGGAGGTGTTCCGCAACGCCGCCCTGGAACTGCTCGGCGGTGTGGAGGCCGCCCCGCGGGCACGCGCCTTCGCCAGCGGCGTCCTCACCAGCTGGCGCTTCCCGCCGGACCTGCACGACCTGGGCGTCCTCGCCGCCAGCGAGCTGGTCGCCAACTCCCTCCAGCACGGCACGCCGCCGATGCGCCTGCGGCTGCGCCGCACCGACCGCCGCCTGATCATCGAGGTGACGGACGGCGACGACCACCTGCCGCGGCGCCGCCGCGCCGAGCCCGCGGACGAGGCGGGCCGGGGCATCGCCATCGTCGCCACGATCGCCTCGAACTGGGGCTCGCGCCGCACGCCCGGCGGCGGCAAGGCCGTCTGGTGCGAGTTCGCCCTGCCGCGCGCGTGAGCGAACGGGGCCGCCCTTCGTACGTCTCGTCTGTCTCGTACGTCAAGGACGGCCCCGGCGGGGGTGTGGCACTCGCTCAGGAGTGCTGCGGGGCGACGGCCTCCGGAGCGCCCTGCGCGACGATCCGGCTCTTCTGCGCGTACGGGTGGTTCTGCGCCGGGGTGAGGCGCTTGCCGAGGCGCAGCGCGAGCACCGTGATGCCGAGCGAGAAGAGCAGGAACGTCACGATGTACGGAGCGTGCAGCGTGGCGCCCATGGGGCCGCCCACGGCCGGGCCGACCGCCAGGGCGAGCTGCTTGACCAGGGCGAACGCCGAGTTGTACCGCCCGACCATGGACTCCGGCGCCAGGTCGGCGACCAGCGGCGCGACGGTCGGCGCGAGCATGGTCTCGCCGATGCCGAACAGCGCGTACGTCGAGATGAACGCGGCGGTCGCCATGGCCTGGCTGCCGTGCCCGAGGCCCGCGTACCCCGCGGCCATCCAGGCGACGGCCCAGATGAGGCCCACGGCCGCGATGACCTGCGAGCGCCTGCGGCGCTCGACGAACTTCAGGACCGCGAACTGGGCGAGCACGATCGCGCCCGTGTTGGCGGCGAGCGCGATGCCGAGCGTCGACGGGGATATCCCGGCCGCCTCCACGCCGTACGCCGACAGGCCGGACTCGAACTGGCCGTAGCAGGCGAAGAACAGCACGAAGCCGAGCACGCAGAGCTGGAGCATCACCGGGTTGCGGAAGACGTCCCTGATGCTGCCCGAGGCCTGCGGCGCCGTCTCGGCCATCCGCTGGGACCGCGGCAGGCGCGCGCTCACCATGACCACGATCAGCAGCAGGAAGATGGCGGTCTCGATGGCGAACAGGAGTGTGAAGTCACTCGGCCGCTCGTGCTTCACGAGCTGGCCGCCGATCAGGCCGCCGACGCCGAGGCCCAGGTTCTGCAGGAAGAACTGCATGGCGAACGCGCGCGTCCGCGTCTGCGGAGTGGAGCACTCCACGATCATCGTCGCCAGCGCGGGCTGCATCACGGCCTGCCCCGCGCCGAGCGCGCCCGCGGACAGCAGCACCAGCGGCGCGCTGCTCGACAGGCCGAGGCTCATGGCTCCGACGGCGGCGGTGAGCAGGGCGGCGATGAGGACGGGCAGCGGGCCCCGCCGGTCGATGGCGCGGCCCGAGAAGGGCAGCACCACGAGCGCGGCCACGGCGAACGCGGCGAGCACGAGGCCCGCCGTCACGGCGCCGAGGTCCCTGACCTGAGCCACGTACACGTACAGGAAGGGGACGGTAAAGCCGAGGCCGAACGCGCTCAGCGCGTTGCCCACGTGGATCCGGCGCATCGCGGCGCCCATCGCCATGGTCACTTTCACCTACCTTAGGAGTGAAGACTTCGAAGCTAAAGTTAGGACCTTAACAATACACACCGAAGGACTTCGACGCCAACCACGGCCGTGCCATACTGCGGCCATGGGCGACACCCCCGGCCCCACGGAGCCGACACTCGAAGAGCAGATCGCCGCCTATCAGCGGGAGTTCCAGGACCTCGACCCCCAGGTCGAGAAGATCGTCTCGGCGCTCGGCAGGCTCAACCGCCGCATGAACGTCGCCTACGGCCGCCAGACCGCCACCCTCGGCATCAGCAACGCCGAGTGGGAGGTGCTCAAGGCCCTCGTCCTCTCCGGCGCCCCCTACCGGATGGGCCCCGGCGAGCTGGCCAAGCGCCTCGGCCTCACCCCGGCCGCGATGACCCACCGCATCGACCGCATGGTCAGCGAGGGCCTGGTCACCCGCGAGCGCGACGAGTCCAACCGCGTCCGCGTGATCGTGGAGCTGACCGCCGAGGGCCGGGAGAAGTGGCTGGAGGCGATGCGTCTCGCCACGGTCTTCGAAGAGGACCTCCTCCAGGACCTGACGTCCGCCGAGCGCGGCATCCTCGGCGAGGTCCTGACGCGCCTGCTGCGCCGGGTGGAGGACTCCCAGCCGGACGCGGGCGGCCGCCTCAACGACCTGGACTGAAGCGTTCCGACCTGTTCACGGAGTCGGGGGTTGACAGCGCCCCGCCGGGTCCGTAAGGTACTTCGAGTTGTCGCGGGGCCGTAACGGTTCTGCGACAGCGACTCTCGCCGCTGAGGCGGCACCCAAACCACCAGCACGATCTCCCAACGGGGTCGATTTCGGCGTGCCCGAATTCGAATTCCAGGACGCGATTATGAATCGCGGCGAGATTCCGCTAAAGTTTGGGACGTCGGAACGGCCCGCCAACGGCCGGGAAGACACCCCAAGTTGACCGGGAATCAGGCCCGAAAGGATCTGATAGAGTCAACACCGCCGGAAGGCCGAAAGGCCGGAAAGCACCGAGGAAATCGGAACGGACCGGGAAGCCGGAAAGATCTGATAGAGTCGGAAACACGAAATATCGAAGGGAAGCGCCCGGAGGAAAGCCCGCGAGGGTGAGTACAAAGGAAGCGTCCGTTCCTTGAGAACTCAACAGCGTGCCAAAAGTCAACGCCAGATATGTTGATACCCCGTCTCCGGCCGGATCACCGGTTGGGACGAGGTTCCTTTGAAAAAGTCCTTCCCCGCGAATCGTTGGGGGAGGCGCACAGCGAGGACGCTGTGAACGACCGGGATTATTCCTCCTGGTTGTTCCGCTCTCGTGGTGTTGCACCCGATTACGGGTTCACATTCACGGAGAGTTTGATCCTGGCTCAGGACGAACGCTGGCGGCGTGCTTAACACATGCAAGTCGAACGATGAAGCCCTTCGGGGTGGATTAGTGGCGAACGGGTGAGTAACACGTGGGCAATCTGCCCTGCACTCTGGGACAAGCCCTGGAAACGGGGTCTAATACCGGATACAACCACTGACCGCATGGTCTGGTGGTGGAAAGCTCCGGCGGTGCAGGATGAGCCCGCGGCCTATCAGCTTGTTGGTGAGGTAGTGGCTCACCAAGGCGACGACGGGTAGCCGGCCTGAGAGGGCGACCGGCCACACTGGGACTGAGACACGGCCCAGACTCCTACGGGAGGCAGCAGTGGGGAATATTGCACAATGGGCGAAAGCCTGATGCAGCGACGCCGCGTGAGGGATGACGGCCTTCGGGTTGTAAACCTCTTTCAGCAGGGAAGAAGCGCAAGTGACGGTACCTGCAGAAGAAGCGCCGGCTAACTACGTGCCAGCAGCCGCGGTAATACGTAGGGCGCGAGCGTTGTCCGGAATTATTGGGCGTAAAGAGCTCGTAGGCGGCTTGTCGCGTCGGTTGTGAAAGCCCGGGGCTTAACCCCGGGTCTGCAGTCGATACGGGCAGGCTAGAGTTCGGTAGGGGAGATCGGAATTCCTGGTGTAGCGGTGAAATGCGCAGATATCAGGAGGAACACCGGTGGCGAAGGCGGATCTCTGGGCCGATACTGACGCTGAGGAGCGAAAGCGTGGGGAGCGAACAGGATTAGATACCCTGGTAGTCCACGCCGTAAACGGTGGGCACTAGGTGTGGGCAACATTCCACGTTGTCCGTGCCGCAGCTAACGCATTAAGTGCCCCGCCTGGGGAGTACGGCCGCAAGGCTAAAACTCAAAGGAATTGACGGGGGCCCGCACAAGCGGCGGAGCATGTGGCTTAATTCGACGCAACGCGAAGAACCTTACCAAGGCTTGACATACACCGGAAACGGCCAGAGATGGTCGCCCCCTTGTGGTCGGTGTACAGGTGGTGCATGGCTGTCGTCAGCTCGTGTCGTGAGATGTTGGGTTAAGTCCCGCAACGAGCGCAACCCTTGTCCCGTGTTGCCAGCACGCCCCTTGTGGGTGGTGGGGACTCACGGGAGACCGCCGGGGTCAACTCGGAGGAAGGTGGGGACGACGTCAAGTCATCATGCCCCTTATGTCTTGGGCTGCACACGTGCTACAATGGCCGGTACAATGAGCTGCGATACCGCGAGGTGGAGCGAATCTCAAAAAGCCGGTCTCAGTTCGGATTGGGGTCTGCAACTCGACCCCATGAAGTCGGAGTCGCTAGTAATCGCAGATCAGCATTGCTGCGGTGAATACGTTCCCGGGCCTTGTACACACCGCCCGTCACGTCACGAAAGTCGGTAACACCCGAAGCCGGTGGCCCAACCCCTTGTGGGAGGGAGCTGTCGAAGGTGGGACTGGCGATTGGGACGAAGTCGTAACAAGGTAGCCGTACCGGAAGGTGCGGCTGGATCACCTCCTTTCTAAGGAGCACTTCTTACCGATCCCTTCGGGGTGAGGTCAGAGGCCAGTACATCAGCGAACGTCTGATGCTGGTTGCTCATGGGTGGAACGTTGACTACTCGGCACACTTGGTTTGCTTCTCTTCCTAGTACTGCTTCGGCGTGGAACGGAACGGGGAGAGGCTGAGGGTGTCGGGCACGCTGTTGGGTGTCTGAGGGTACGGACTTGTTCCCGTCCTCAATGCCGACCCCAGTGAACTTGCTGGCTTGTCTAGCAGGGTGGTGGGTGGTTGGTCGTTGTTTGAGAACTGCACAGTGAACGCGAGCATCTGTGGCCAAGTTTTTAAGGGCGCACGGTGGATGCCTTGGCACCAGGAACCGATGAAGGACGTGGGAGGCCGCGATAGTCCCCGGGGAGTCGTCAACCAGGCTTTGATCCGGGGGTTTCCGAATGGGGAAACCCGGCAGTCGTCATGGGCTGTCACCCGCCGCTGAATATATAGGCGGTGTGGAGGGAACGCGGGGAAGTGAAACATCTCAGTACCCGCAGGAAGAGAAAACAACCGTGATTCCGGGAGTAGTGGCGAGCGAAACTGGATGAGGCCAAACCTCAAGCGTGTGAGACCCGGCAGGGGTTGCGCTTGGGGGGTTGTGGGATCTCACTTTCATGATCTGCCGGTCATGAGGCGAGTTATAAACCGTTGATGTAGGCGAAGGACATGCGAAAGGTCCGGCGTAGAGGGTAAGACCCCCGTAGTCGAAATGTCAGCGGCTTGCTTGTGAGACACCCAAGTAGCACGGGGCCCGAGAAATCCCGTGTGAATCTGGCGGGACCACCCGTTAAGCCTAAATATTCCCTGGTGACCGATAGCGGATAGTACCGTGAGGGAATGGTGAAAAGTACCGCGGGAGCGGAGTGAAATAGTACCTGAAACCGTGTGCCTACAAGCCGTGGGAGCGTCGCGTTGCATGCTTGCATGCAACGTCGTGACTGCGTGCCTTTTGAAGAATGAGCCTGCGAGTTTGCGGTGTGTTGCGAGGTTAACCCGTGTGGGGAAGCCGTAGCGAAAGCGAGTCCGAATAGGGCGGTTCAGTAGCGCGCTCAAGACCCGAAGCGGAGTGATCTAGCCATGGGCAGGCTGAAGCGGCTGTAAGAGGTCGTGGAGGGCCGAACCCACCAGGGTTGAAAACCTGGGGGATGACCTGTGGTTAGGGGTGAAAGGCCAATCAAACTCCGTGATAGCTGGTTCTCCCCGAAATGCATTTAGGTGCAGCGTCGTGTGTTTCTTGCCGGAGGTAGAGCACTGGATAGGCGATGGGCCCTACCGGGTTACTGACCTTAGCCAAACTCCGAATGCCGGTAAGTGAGAGCGCGGCAGTGAGACTGTGGGGGATAAGCTCCATGGTCGAGAGGGAAACAGCCCAGAGCATCGACTAAGGCCCCTAAGCGTACGCTAAGTGGGAAAGGATGTGGAGTCGCAGAGACAACCAGGAGGTTGGCTTAGAAGCAGCCACCCTTGAAAGAGTGCGTAATAGCTCACTGGTCTAGTGATTCCGCGCCGACAATGTAGCGGGGCTCAAGCGTACCGCCGAAGTCGTGTCATTGCAGTATATACCTCTAACGGGGACTGTGATGGGTAGGGGAGCGTCGTGTGCCGGGTGAAGCTGCGCCGGAAGGCAGTGGTGGACGGTTCACGAGTGAGAATGCAGGCATGAGTAGCGATACATACGTGAGAAACGTGTGCGCCGATTGACTAAGGGTTCCTGGGTCAAGCTGATCTGCCCAGGGTAAGTCGGGACCTAAGGCGAGGCCGACAGGCGTAGTCGATGGATAACCGGTTGATATTCCGGTACCCGCTATGGAGCGCCAAACATCGAATCCAGTGATGCTAAGGCCGTGAAGCCGCCGGGTGATCCTTCGGGTGATCTCGGAGTGGTGGAGCCGCTGATCCAAGCTGGTAGTAGGTGAGTGATGGGGTGACGCAGGAAGGTAGTCCAGCCCGGGCGGTGGTTGTCCCGGGGTAAGGGTGTAGCCCGCGCGGTAGGTAAATCCGTCGCGCATGGAGGGTGAGACCTGATGCCGAGCCGATTGTGGTGAAGTGGATGATCCTATGCTGTCGAGAAAAGCCTCTAGCGAGTTTCATGGCGGCCCGTACCCTAAACCGACTCAGGTGGTCAGGTAGAGAATACCGAGGCGTTCGGGTGAACTATGGTTAAGGAACTCGGCAAAATGCCCCCGTAACTTCGGGAGAAGGGGGGCCACACCCGGTGATGGAGTTTACCTCTGGAGCTGGGGGTGGCCGCAGAGACCAGCGAGAAGCGACTGTTTACTAAAAACACAGGTCCGTGCGAAGCCGTAAGGCGATGTATACGGACTGACGCCTGCCCGGTGCTGGAACGTTAAGGGGACCGGTTAGCTCCATTTCGGTGGGGCGAAGCTGAGAACTTAAGCGCCAGTAAACGGCGGTGGTAACTATAACCATCCTAAGGTAGCGAAATTCCTTGTCGGGTAAGTTCCGACCTGCACGAATGGCGTAACGACTTCTCGACTGTCTCAACCATAGGCCCGGTGAAATTGCACTACGAGTAAAGATGCTCGTTTCGCGCAGCAGGACGGAAAGACCCCGGGACCTTTACTACAGTTTGATATTGGTGTTCGGTTCGGCTTGTGTAGGATAGGTGGGAGACTGTGAAGCATGCACGCCAGTGTGTGTGGAGTCGTCGTTGAAATACCACTCTGGTCGTGCTGGATGTCTAACCTGGGTCCGTGATCCGGATCAGGGACAGTGTCTGATGGGTAGTTTAACTGGGGCGGTTGCCTCCCAAAGGGTAACGGAGGCGCCCAAAGGTTCCCTCAGCCTGGTTGGTAATCAGGTGTTGAGTGTAAGTGCACAAGGGAGCTTGACTGTGAGACTGACGGGTCGAGCAGGGACGAAAGTCGGGACTAGTGATCCGGCGGTGGCTTGTGGAAGCGCCGTCGCTCAACGGATAAAAGGTACCCCGGGGATAACAGGCTGATCTTCCCCAAGAGTCCATATCGACGGGATGGTTTGGCACCTCGATGTCGGCTCGTCGCATCCTGGGGCTGGAGTCGGTCCCAAGGGTTGGGCTGTTCGCCCATTAAAGCGGTACGCGAGCTGGGTTTAGAACGTCGTGAGACAGTTCGGTCCCTATCCGCTGTGCGCGTAGGAGTCTTGAGAAGGGCTGTCCCTAGTACGAGAGGACCGGGACGGACGAACCTCTGGTGTGCCAGTTGTTCTGCCAAGGGCATGGCTGGTTGGCTACGTTCGGGAGGGATAACCGCTGAAAGCATCTAAGCGGGAAGCCTGCTTCGAGATGAGGGCTCCCACCCACTTGATGGGGTAAGGCTCCCAGTAGACGACTGGGTTGATAGGCCAGATATGGAAGCCTCGTGAGGGGTGGAGTTGACTGGTACTAATAGGCCGAGGGCTTGTCCTCAGTTGCTCGCGTTCACTGTGTTGGTTCTGAAACCACGAACAACCCCACACGCGCGTGCGTGTGTGGTGCGGTAGTTCACAGTTTCATAGTGTTTCGGTGGTCATAGCGTGAGGGAAACGCCCGGTTACATTCCGAACCCGGAAGCTAAGCCTTACAGCGCCGATGGTACTGCAGGGGGGACCCTGTGGGAGAGTAGGACGCCGCCGAACTAAATGTGATAAAGCCTCGATCCCCGAGTTCCGCTCGGGGATCGAGGCTTTTCTGCGTTCAGGCATTCAGGGGTGCTCACCCGGAGGGCGAGCACCCCTTTCGCATATCAGGTTCGCGTATCAGGACGGGCGTACCAGCTTCGTGTCGTACGCCAGAATCACCGCCTGCACCCGGTCGCGGGCGCCCGTCTTGGCGAGGATGCGGCCCACATGGGTCTTCACCGTGGACTCGGCGAGGTGCAGACGGGCGGAGATCTCCGCATTGGTCCAGCCCTGGCCGATGACGGTGAGGATCTGGCGCTCCCGGTCCGTGAGGGCGGACAGGCGGGGGTCTTGGGAGGGGTCCACGGTGGTCTCGGCCTCCGTACCGGTCGGCAGGTGGTCGGCGAAGGCGTCCAGGAGACGGCGGGTCAGGCGGGGTGCGACGACCGCGTCGCCCGTGGCGACCGCGCGGATGCCGGAGAGGAGTTCCTCCGGCAGGGCATCCTTGATGAGGAACCCCGAGGCGCCCGCGCGCAGGCCCGCGTACGCATACTCGTCCAGGTCGAACGTGGTGAGGATGAGGACCCGCGACGGGGAGCCGTCCGCGACGATCCGGCGGGTGGCCTCGATGCCGTCCAGGTCGGGCATGCGGATGTCCATCAGGACGACGTCCGGGCGCAGGGCCGCCGTCATGCGGACCGCGTCGGAGCCGTTGCCCGCCTCGCCCACCACCTTCATGTCGTCCTGGCTCTCCAGGAGCATGCGGAAGCCGAAGCGCTGGAGCGGCTGGTCGTCGACTATGAGGACGGTCGTCGTCACCGGGTGGATTCCTTGGGTCTCGGCAGCTGGAGGTGGACCCGCCAGCCGCCCTGCGGGGCGGGCAGCGGTCCGGCCTCAAGTGTGCCCGCGTACAGGGACGTTCGCTCACGCATCCCGGTCAGGCCGCGGCCCGTGCCGGAGGGCGGGGCGGGGGCGCCGACACCGGTGTCGGTGACCGTCACCGCCACGCCGTCCTCGTCGTCGTAGGACACCTCGACCGTGGCTGTCACCTGGGGGCCGCCGTGTTTCAGGGTGTTCGTCAGGGCCTCCTGGACCACGCGGTAGACGGTGAGCTGCTGGCCCTGGGGAAGGCCGTCGAGGCGGCCCCGCACGGTGGAGCGGACGGGCAGGCCCGCCGCGCGGACGCCGTCGATGAGCCGGTCCAGGTCGGCGAGCGCGGGCTGCGGCGTCAGATCGGCGGCGCCGGGGGTGTCCTCGCGCAGCACGTCGAGCAGTCGGCGCAGCTCCGCGAGGGCCTGGCGGCTGGTGGAGCCGATGGCGTCCAGGGCCTGCGCGGCGTGCTCGGGGGACTTGGCCGCCGCGTACTTGCCGCCGTCGGCGAGGCCCGTGATGACCGACAGGTTGTGGCCGATGATGTCGTGCATCTCGCGGGCGATGCGGGTGCGTTCGGCGGCCGCCGCGAGCTGGGCCTGCTGGTCGCGCTCCACCTCCAGCTGGCGGGCGCGCTCCACGAGGGCCGCCGTGTAGTCCTGCCGGGAGCGGACGGCGATGCCGAGGAGCGCCACGATCGCGTACGCCCACACCTGCGGGACGATCTGCTGGTCCCAACTGCCCCGCGGGTAGCGGACCGTGCCCACCACCAGCGGTACGAGCATCATGGCGCCCGCCCAGCCGAGGCGCCGCAGCGGCAGCCGCAGCGCGATGTTGAACAGGACGATCAGCTGGACCAGGGCGGCCTGGAGCATGGCGCCGGTGGCGCTGTTGACCGTGCCGAACGCCAGCATCACGGCGAGGACCGCCAGGGGGTGGCGGCGGCGCCACAGCAGCGGCACGGTGAGGCCCAGGCTCAGGTGGAAGACGAGCCAGTCGGGGACGTCCGTGTTGTGGGCGATGGTGCGCCAGCCGCCGCTCCCGTAGTCGACGATCGCGGCCGTCACGAAGAAGCCGGTCACCAGCAGGTCCCAGACCAGCGGGCGGCGCGTGTCGACGGCGCGCACCCGCTGGACCAGGCGCTGGACGTGCTGGGTGAGCGGGTGCTGGTCGGCCATCTCTCCCTTATACGGCACGGTGTGCGCCACGGCGGATCCGCGTCCGCTACACGTCACGGCGCTTCAGCAGCGCCGCCGCGGCGGCCAGGACGGCGGCCGCCCACACCGCCAGGGTGAGCAGGCCCACGCCCGGGGCGACCGTGTCGTCGACGCGGGCGATCGAACCGAGCGACGAGGCGGCCTGGGCGGGGAAGTACCGCAGGGCCGTCTCGACCGCGTCGAACGGCAGCGTCGTCAGGACCTCCGGCAGCACCAGGACGCACGCCACGAACGCGCCGATGGCGCCGGGCACCGACCGCAGCAGCGCGCCCAGGCCCAGCGCGATCAGGCTCATCAGGGTGATGCCCGCGGCGCTGCCCGCGAGGGCGCCGAGGACGCCGGAGTCGGTGAGGGCGAGTTCCTTGTCGGTGCCGTCGAGCCAGAACTGGGCGACGAGGAACGTGACGACGTTCGTGACGAAGGTGAAGGCGAACGCGACGGCGCCGAACACGGCGGCCTTCGACCACAGCACGGGCACCCGGCGCGGCACGGCGGTCAGCGAGGCGCGGACCAGGCCCGTCGCGTACTCGCCCGCGGTCACCAGGATGCCGAGGACGGCCAGGCAGATCTGGGAGAGCTGGGTGCCGAAGAGGACGAACACGACCGTGTCGACGTCGGAGTCGTCGCCGTCGTAGGTGGAGCCCATGGTGATGCCGACGGCGACGACGAGGGCGCTCGCCGTGAGCAGGGTGATCCAGGTGGTGCGCAGCGTCCACAGCTTGTGCCACTCGGAGCGCAGGACGCGGGCGGGGGTGACGCGGTAGGCGGCGGGCGTGCGGGGCGCGGCGGGCTCGGCGGGCTCGGCGGGCGCGGTGGACGCGGTGGGGGTGGGCGCGGTGGTCATGCCGCGGCTCCTTCCTGGGGCGCGGGCGTCATGGCGTACTCCACGGAGTCGTGCGTCAGGTCCATGAAGGCCTGCTCAAGGGACGCGGTCTGCGGGGTGAGTTCGAACAGGGGGATGGCGTGGGCGGCGGCGGTGCGGCCGATGTGCTCGGCGTCGGCGCCGCGGACGTCGAGGGTGCCGGGGGTGTCGCTGGTGACGGTGGTGCCGGGGCCCGCGAGCAGCTCGGCGAGGCGGGCCGCCTCGGGCGAGACGACCTTGACGGAGCCGGTGCCGGAGTCGCGGACGAAGCGTTCGACGGTCGTGTCGGCGAGGAGGCGGCCCCGGCCGACGATGATCAGGTGGTGGGCGGTGAGGGCCATCTCGCTCATCAGGTGCGAGGAGACCAGGACGGTACGGCCCTCGGCGGCCTGTGCCTTGAGGAGGTTGCGGATCCACAGGACGCCCTCCGGGTCGAGGCCGTTGACCGGCTCGTCCAGGATCAGCGTCGCCGGGTCGCCCAGCAGGGCCGCCGCGATGCCGAGGCGCTGGCCCATGCCGAGGGAGAAGCCCTTCACGCGGCGGCCCGCGACATCCCCGAGGCCCGTCAGGTCCAGGACCTCCTGGACGCGGGAGCGGGGGACACCGTGGGTGTGCGCCAGCGCCATCAGGTGGTGGTAGGCGGAGCGGCCCGGGTGGACGGCGCGGGCCTCCAGGAGCGCGCCCACCTCGGTGAGCGGGGCGGGGTGGCTCGCGTAGGCGCGGCCGCCGATGGTGCAGCGGCCGGAGGTGGGGGCGTCCAGGCCCACCAGCATGCGCATGGTGGTGGACTTGCCCGCGCCGTTGGGGCCGAGGAAGCCGGTGACCGTGCCGGGGTGGACCTCGAAGGTGAGGTCGTCGACGGCGGTCTTCGGGGTTTTGCCGCCGTAGCGCTTGGTGAGTGCGTGTGCCCGAATCATGGGTCGATCGTCGCCGGGGAGCGGGGGGTGGGGCGTCGGACTGGGGGGCCTTCCGGCGGGGGCGGGGTGGTACCGGGGTACGACGCCGCGCGGTGCTCCCCAGGCCTGTGCCGTCCCGGCTGCCTAAGATCGCTGTATGGGACACCTCATACGGACCGTGCGGGCTGACGAGTGGCGGCGGGTACGGGAGCTGCGGCTGGCCGCGCTGCGGGATCCCGCGGCGGGGGTCGCGTTCCTGGAGACGTACGAGAGGGCTGCCGCCCGGCCCGACGCGTACTGGAAGGACCGCACCGCCTCCGCCGCCGCGCGGGACGGGGCGATGCTCCAGTTCGTCGCGGAGGGGCCCGACGGCGCGTGGGCGGGCTCGGTGACCGCGCTCGTGGAGGAACCGGGGACGCCGACCCTGCTCGGCGCGCCCATCGACCGGCGGCAGGCGCACCTGGTGGGGGTGTACGTCCGCCCCGAGGCGCGCGGCACGGGCCTCACCGAGGACCTGTTCGACGCGGCGGTCACCTGGGCCTTCGCCCCCGACGGCGCCGCGGCCGAACGCGTACGGCTCTTCGTCCACCAGGACAACCCCCGAGCCGAGGCCTTCTACCGCAGATACGGCTTCACCCGCAGCGGCCAGCACGCCCCGGTACCGGACGATCCGGCCGCCCGGGAGTACGAGATGGTGCTGGACCGGGAAACTCCTTAAGGGGCCGGTGCGGGGAGCGCCCTTAAGGGGCGCGGGGAACTGCGCGAGCAACCACGGCGGAGCCGCGGGTGAGCGAGGGCGCGGCGGGCGCGGCTCGCGTGCTCGGGGCCGGTGCGGGGAGTGCCCTTAAGGGGCGCGGGGAACTGCGCGAGCAACCACGATGGTGCCGCGGGTGGGCGAGGGCATGGCGGCCGCGGCTCGCGTGCTCGGGGCCGGTGCGGGGAGTGCCCTTAAGGGGCGCGGGGAACTGCGCGAGCGACCACGGCGGAGCCGCAGGTGGGCGACGGCCCGAGTCACCCCGATGGCGCCGCAGGCAGGCGCGGTGGCGAGGTCAGCCCCGGAGTTCCTCGTGGGGCCACCGCGCCCGCCCCTGTTCGCGCGACCTCAGGAGTGCCAGCGTCGGCATCCCCCGGTCCGCCCCCGTGGCGAGCAGCTCCGGCACCTGCGGCAGCGGAGCCACCGCGGCGACGTCGTCCAGGACGAGCGTCATGGGCGGGTCGAGCCGACCGGACGGCGAACGCTCGGCCATGCGCCGCCCCCGCTCGACCACGCTGGAGGCGAGCGCCGTGAGCAGCGGCATCGCGCCGGGGTTCGCCTTGGGGTCCTCGATGGCCTCGCCGACCACGAACAGCGTGCCCCCTTCGTCGACGAAGGAGTCGAGCGCGAGGGCGTCCCCCGGTTCGGGGTGCAGGACTCCCGTACGTTCACCGTGAACAGCGCCGACAGGGCCCGCGCCGTCAGCTCCTGCGCGACGTCGCGGCGCTCGGTGTGCGCGGTGAGCGCGGACTCCAGCTCGCCCGCGGCGCCCGACGTCGCCTTCGGATGCGTACGCAGGATCCGCACCGCGTCCTGCACCTGCGTGCCCTGCGCCCAGCGGTGCACATGCTTGACGGAGCGGCCGTCCACGGCGGCGGCGTGCAGGAAGCTGCGCAGCAGGGTCTCGGCGGTGTCCGCGACGGCCGTGTCCAGCTTGGCGCTCGGTCTTATGGGGGCGAGGAGGGCGCGGGCGCGCTGGGCGGCCGTCGGGTTGTCCTCGCAGCCCGCGGTGGGAGACCAGTGGAGGCGGGCCGGGGTGTCGCACAGGTGCGAGGGGTCGTAGACGAGGACGGGGCCGAGCTTGGCGCGGGCGTCCTTGGTCTCCTCCCACAGGGTGGGGTCGGAGGTGACGATGAGGGCGGCCGACTCGGCGTCCGCGATGGCCTGGGCGGCCAGAGGGCGGCGGGTCTCGGGGGTGCCGAGGACCAAGGGGGTGCGGGGGGTGGGGACGGTGGGGGGCTTGGTGAGCGTGGGGGTGGGGGCCGGTGACGGCGGGGCGTCCGAGGCCGGGGCCGGGTCGGGGACCGTTTCGGCCGCGAGTGCGGCGGGCTGGGTGGCGGGGCGGCCGTCCGGCGGAGAGGCGCCCGGCGAAGAGGCGCCCGGCACCGGAGTGGGCCGTGCCCACCCCTCCCGCACGGGGGACGCCCGCCCACAGCTGGATCAGGCCCCTCAGGCTCCCGTTCCGCCACCTCCTGCTCCACGGCCCCGCGGCCCTGAGCCCGGTCCTGAGCCCGACCCTGAGCCCGCCGTGCTCGCCGCACCGCCCTGAACCGCGCCACCGTACCCAGCACGAAGATCGCCAGAACGATCAGCACCATCACCTGGCCGATGAAGAACCCCCACAGCAGGCCGTAGCCGGAGAGCTGGGCGCGGGGGGTGCGGGGCCAGGCGCCCGCGACGTCGTGGGGCTCCTGGACCAGGTGGCGCACGGCGGGCGGGGTGTTGGTGAAGGACACGTGGTCGGGCCAGGAGCCGTGCGCCCACCAACCGGCGATGCCCGTCGCCGACCACATGAGCACGACCATGCCGACCACGAACGCCAGGGCGCCGATGAGCAGTCCGTCCGGGACGCCGCCGCCCGCGCCGCGCCGGTCCTCGTGGCGAGGGTCCTGCCGCATGTCAGGCCACCGTCGACCGGGACGCCCCGGGGCCTTCGCCCATCTGCTGCTCCATGTACGCCGCCCTTTCCTCCGCCTCCCGTTCGGCCGCCGCCATCGGGTCGTCGGCGAGCAGGTCGCTCGCGGACTCCGTCATGGCGCGGTCGGTGAAGACCAGGGGGCGCTCGGTGTCGGTGACCAGGTGCTTCACGACCTGGACGTTGCCGTTGACGTCCCACACGGCGATGCCGGGGGTCAACGTGGGGATGATCTCGACGGCCCAGCGGGGCAGGCCGAGCACGCGGCCGGTGGCGCGGGCCTCGTCGGCCTTCTGGGCGTAGATGGTGCGGGTGGAGGCCATCTTCAGGATGGCCGCCGCCTCCTTGGCCGCCGCGCCGTCCACGACGTCCGAGAGGTGGTGGACCACCGCCACGAAGGACAGGCCGAGGCGTCGGCCGAACTTCAGCAGGCGCTGGAACAGCTGCGCCACGAAGGGCGAGTTGATGATGTGCCAGGCCTCCTCGACGAGGAAGATGCGCTTCTTCCGGTCGGGGCGGATCCAGGTGTGCTCCAGCCAGACGCCGACGATCGCCATGAGGATCGGCATGGCGATGGAGTTGCGGTCGATGTGCGACAGGTCGAAGACGATGAGCGGCGCGTCCAGGTCGATGCCGACCGTCGTCGGGCCGTCGAACATGCCGCGCAGGTCGCCGTCGACCAGGCGGTCGAGGACGAGCGCGACGTCCAGGCCCCAGGCCCGTACGTCGTCTATGTCGACGTTCATCGCCTCGGCGGACTCCGGCTCGGGGTGGCGCAGCTGCTCGACGATGTCGGTGAGGACGGGCTGGCGCTCGACGATGGTCTCGTTCACATACGCGTGCGCGACCTTCAGGGCGAAGCCGGAGCGCTCGTCGAGGCCGTGGCCCATGGCCACCTCGATGATGGTGCGCAGCAGCGCGAGCTGGCCGGTGGTGGTGATCGCCGGGTCCAGCGGGTTCAGGCGGATGCCCATGTCGAGGGCGGCCGTCGGGTCGAGCCGGATGGGCGTTATGCCCAGCTCCTGCGCGATCAGGTTCCACTCGCCGACGCCGTCCTCGCCCTGGGCGTCGAGGACGACGACCTGGCGGTCCTTGAAGCGGAGCTGGCGCAGGACGTACGTCTTCTCCAGGGCGGACTTGCCGTTGCCGGACTCGCCGAGGACCAGCCAGTGCGGGGCGGGGAGCTGCTGGCCGTACAGCTGGAACGGGTCGTAGATGTACCCCTTGCCGGAGTACACCTCGCGGCCGATGATCACGCCGGAGTCGCCGAGGCCGGGCGCGGCCGTCGGCAGGTAGACCGCCTGGGCCTGGCCCGTGGACGTGCGCACCGGCAGGCGCGTCGTCTCGACCTTCCCGAAGAGGAAGGACGTGAACGCGTCCGTGAGGACGGTCAGCGGGTCCCGCATGGCACCTTCACACCCTTACGCCTCGGACCGGTGGCCCGCGCCGCCGCAGCGGTCACCGTCACCATCACCGTCGTCGTGGCCGTCGTCGTGGCCGTCATCGTCGTCAACGCCGGATGCCGGTCGCGAACGGCAGTGTGTTCACGAACGCCCTGTGGTGCTCGCGGTCGCACCACTCCAGCTTCAGATAGGACTTCCCCGCGGACGCCCTGATCGTGCGCTTGTCACGTGCCAGAGCCTCCGGGGAGCGGGACGACACGGTGATGTAGCCGACGAGGTTCACTCCGGCGGCGCCGCTCGCCAGGTCCTCGCCGCGCTGGTCGAGGCGGGAGTGGGAGGCGATGTCGCGGGGGTCGACGGTGCGGTTCATCTTGGCCTGGCGGCTGGCCTCCGCCTCGTCGTTGGTCTTCTCCGTGAGCATCCGCTCGATGGCGACCTCGGTGGGCTCCAGGTCCATGGTGACGGCGACGGTGCGGATGACGTCCGGGGTGTGGACGAGCAGCGGCGCGAGGAAGTTCACGCCGACGGGCGTCATCGGCCACTCCTTGATCCAGGCCGTGGCGTGGCACCAGGGGGCGCGGGTGGCGGACTCGCGGGTCTTCGCCTGGAGGTAGGTGGGCTCCACCGCGTCCAGCTCGGCGGGCCAGGCGTTGCGTTTCGTCATCGCCTGGATGTGGTCGATGGGGTGGTCCGGGTCGTACATGGAGTGGATGAGCGAGGCGAGGCGGCCCTGGCCGAGGGGCTGGCGCACCCGGATGTCGGCCTCCTGGAGGCGCGAGCAGATGTCGGTCAGCTCGCGGGCCATGACGACGGCGAGTCCGGCGTCGCGGTCGAGCTTCCGGCCGCCCTGCGGGCGCGCGGCGCGGGCCATGGCCTGGGCCTCGGCGGCCAGGTCGCGGGAGTAGTGCATGCAGGCGACCAGGTAGGCGCGGTGCTGCTCGCTGCTGGTGGAGACCATCGACTGGAGCTGGTCGTAGCTGTGCTGGAGCCAGGGCAGGGCGCGGTCGTCGCCGCGGGCGGTGACGTCCTTGGCGTGCGCGTCGGGGTCGGCGGGCAGCGTGCGGGCCAGCATCTGAAGGCGCGTCACGAAGCCGTCGCCGTTGGCGACGTGCTTGAGGAGCGTGCCGAAGCGGTCGACCAGCGCCTCCTGGTCCTCGCTGTCGCGCAGGCCGACGCCGGGGCCCTCGATCTCGATGGCGGCGGTGACGGTGCGCCGGTCGGCGTGGAGCAGTACGGCGATCTCGTCGGGGCCGAAGGGCGCGGCGAGCCAGCTGATGCGGCCGATGCCGGGCGGCGGGCCGATCTCGATCTCGCGCCCGTCGAGGCGTACGCCCGCCTCGGCGGCGGCCGAGCGGTAGGTGGTGCCGCGCCGCAGGGACCGCTTGTAGCTGCGGTTGATCTCGAACCACTTGTAGAACGTGCGGCCCTTGTACGGCAGGTACACCGCGGCGATCGCGAGCAGCGGGAAGCCCATGAGCAGCACGATGCGCAGCGCGAGGAACGGGATGAGGATGCCGCACATCATGCCGAGGAAGGCGCCGCCGATGATCAGGGCGATCTCGCCGGTCTCGCGGTTGCGGCCGATGACGGCGTTCGGCCGGGCGCGGCCGATCAGATAGGTGCGGCGGGGCGTGACCGGTGGGGACACATGGGACTGGGTCGTCACCGCCCTTCACCTCCTGTGCTGTTGGTACTGCCGCCGCGGTCGCCCGCGTGCGGGGTGTTGGACGGGCTGGTACGGGGTGGGGGAGCGGCGGAGGGGACAGTTCCGCCGCCGTTCTGGGCGGGGCCCGGCTGCCGGTGGGCGTGCGAGGACAGGCCGCTGCCGACGGCGTGGGCCGCGGCGGGCTGCGGCGGGGTGTCGCCGCCGCCCGCCTTGCCGCCGCCCGCCTTGCCGCCCGGGCGGGCGCTGTGGGTGCGGATGCCCTGGGCGACCCAGGCGGCGGGGGAGTTCAGGGCGGTGGCGGCGCGGTTCTCGGCGCCCCGCATCAGGCGGTTGTTGCGGGTGGCCATGATGTCGTCGCCGAAGCCCGGGATGAAGCGGTAGATGGAGGCGCTGGCGAAGATGGCGAGCAGGATGACGGAGAGCCCGGAGACGACGGCGGACAGCGAGTCCGGCCCGTCCTCGCCCTGGAGCGCCCCGGCGACGCCGAGCACGATCACGATGATGGGCTTCACCAGGATGATCGCGACCATCAGCCCGGCCCAGCGGCGGATGCGGCCCCAGGTGTTCTTGTCGACGAGCCCCGAGTACACGACGGTGCCGAGGAGCGCGCCGACGTAGAGCATGGCGGCGCGGATCACCAGTTCGAGGCAGAGGATGCCCGCGGCGGCGATCGACACGGCGGACACGACGATCAGCATGATGGGGCCGCCGCCGATGTCCGTGCCCTTGTCGAGGGCCTGCGAGAACGTGCCGAAGAACTGGTCGGTCTCGCCGCCGACGGATTTGGCGAGCACCTCGGAGATCCCGTCGGTCGCGGACACGACGGTGGACAGGATCAGCGGGGTGAACGCCGATGCGAGCACCGTCAGCCACAGGAACCCGATGGCCTCCGACAGCGCGGTCAGCAGCGGCACGCCGCGCACGGCGCGCTTGGTGACCGCGAGCAGCCACACGATGAGCGTGAGCACGGTCGACGCCGCGAACACCACGGCGTACTGCTGGAGGAACTTCTGGTTGGTGAAGTCCACCGCGGCGGTGTCGTTCACGTACTCCGTGAGCTTGTTGACGATCCAGGACGCGGCGTCACCGAAGCCGCGGGCGAGCGAGGTCAGCGGGTCCAACTCGGACAGCGCCCCGCTGTCGGGGGACTTGGGGGTGCCTCCGCCGCCACCGCCGCCGCGGTCGCCCTGCTCGCAGTACTTCTTGGCGGGGCCGTGGATCAGTTCGCAGGGGTTGTCGGGATCGGCGGTGGCCCGGGCCGCGTGGAGGAGCACCACGGTCTGTACGGCGGCGAGGACCGCGCCGAGCCTGAGTACGGAGCGACGACTACCGGGCATAGGTGAACCCTCCGTACCCTTCGACGGCCTTGGCGATCTCGTCGGAGCCGGACGCGCGGTCGTCGCCCGGGACCGGGGCGGGACCGTCCTTCTGGGAGTGCGTGGTGATCTTCCAGTCGCCGTCGACCCACACCAGCTTCATGGTGATGGTGAACCAGCTGCTGGTGACGGGCTTGGTGGAGTTCTCGCCCGCGAGCCCGAGCAGGCCGCCGCACCAGGTCTCCACGGTAGCCTTGCCGCCGGAGAAGGCGGTGACCTTGGTGCCGATCGGGCTGGTGCGGGAGACGAACTGGTAGCCGCTCGGGGTGGAGCCGTCCTTGTTCAGACCCACCTTCGTGAAGAAGTCCGCGGTGTACGCCTTGTCGAGGGACTCCTTGAACCGGCCGACGCTGGCGGGCGCCATGATGGCCCCCAGGATGCCCTCGCGCTTGTCCTTGTCGAACATCTCGGCGGAGCCGAGTGCCACCGCGTAGTTCGCGGCCGCGCTCTGCACCCCCTGCTCGGTCTTCGCGTACCCCCCGGAATCCCCCCGTTCTTCCCGCTCACCGGTCGCTCCCCGGAGGGGGCGGTGGGGGCGGCCTGTGCGCCCTTGCCGCCCCCGCGGCCTTCGTCGCCGTCGGACGACGAGTCGTCCTGGTTGGCGAAGGCGATGGCCGCGATGAGCAGGACGACGACGCCCACGACGGTGATGAGGCTGCGCGAGGACGAGCGTCCGCCGCGGCCCGGTCTGCGGCCGTCCTCGCTGTGCGGAAGCCGTGTCCGGGTCTCGCCGGTGCCGCCGAAGAGGTCATCGTCATCGCTCATGCCGGGCACGTCCCCTCAACCTCTTCCTTGACCGCGACCGCCGAGTCCGCCAGGTGCGCCAGGTACGACGGTAGCCGTGCTGGTTCCCGCGCGGGCGCGGTGTGGTGACTCGACATCAGGGAGTTGCTACCTCAGCCGGTGGGCATGACGGACGGGGGGAGTCGGGGGTCAGACCGCCATGCCGTACACGATGGTGAACAGCGTGCCGAGCGAGCCGATGATGAAGACGCCGGTCAGCCCGGCGATGATCAGGCCTTTGCCCTGCTCCGCGCTGAACGTGTCGCGCAGCGCGGTCGCGCCGATGCGCTGCTTGGCCGCTCCCCAGATCGCGATCCCCAGGCACAGCAGGATGGCGACGGCCATCACGACCTCGATCATCACGCGCGCCTCGTTGCCCAGGCTCCCGAAGGGACCCCAGTCGGGGGCGATCCCACCGATGATGGTGGTGATGTCGCCCTTCTCGGCTGCCATAAGCATGTGTAACTCACCGCCCCTAGTGGGTTGTTCGTGCACCTCTGCCCACCTCTGTCTGCCGCAGACAGAGGACGGTGCTCATTGTCGCCGACAATCGGGCCGGAGCGTGCCGCGTTGACGCCATTTCGTTGGCCGACTTCGTACGTTTCGTCGTACGCGACCCGCGTAGCCGTGCCGCGTGGTGCGCGGAACGGCGTACGAAGGAACGTATGGTCACTCTGTGTATCACGCGACTAGACGCCGGGCAATGAATGCCCGGCGTGGCCTCTGACGTCGATTCAGGCACCCCTGGGGGCGGGCGGTCGGACGGGGTGTCAGGTCCGCGGGCCGATGCCGCCGAGGTCGCCGATGCCGCCGCTGACGACGTAGGTGCAGTCGGTGTAGCGGTAGCCGCTCTGCACGCGGGCGCCGTCGCTGTGGTCGCGGACCAGGCCGCTGCCGCTGGTGCCGCGCTTGTAGAGGAAGTGGTACTCGCCGGGCGGCAGCCGCAGCGTGCGCTGCGGGTAGCTCCTGCCGCTGGCCTTGCAGGCCTTGGCCTTGCCCTCGGTCTTGCTGCGGTACGTCGAGCAGCCCGCGCACGCGCCGAGCCTGACGCTGCCGGTGGCCGGCCCGGTGAACAGGACCTCGACGGCGCTCGGCCCGTCGTTCTTGACCACGAACTCCTGGCCGGAGCCGGGTCCGCGCTGCGCGGGCAGCCTCCGGCCCGCCTGGGGGCGGTCGGCGGCGACCTCGGCGGCGATGGCGATGGTCCGGGCGCGGTCGCGCCTGCCGCTCTTCGGGTAGTCCTTGGCGAAGTCCCTGAGCTGCCGGGCGGCCTCGCTGAAGCGGCCGTCCTCGAACCGGTCGACGCCGCAGGCGTACGCGCCGGACTCCACGGCGTCGTCGGCGCGGGACTCCAGGGAGGCGCCGGTGCGGTCGGGCAGGGAGCGGGCGATGGGGCCGAGGCTCTTGAGCCGTTCGGTGGCCCGGCAGGGCTCGGCGCCCCGGAGCGCGGACCGCTGCTCGTCGATGGCGACGCGGAGGGCGGGGACGACCTTCGCGGCGGCTGCGGAGCGCGGGAAGGTCTCGGTCAGCTCCAGGAAGTCGCTGCCGTCGCCCTGGGCGAGCTTGGTGGTGCCGCACTCGTACAGGGATGTGGCGAGCCGGTCGTCGGGCCAGGTGGCGAGGCGGCCGAGGCGGTCCTTGCCGACGCTGCCGGGCAGGGTGCGCAGGTACTTCAGGGGGGCGATCGCCGAGCAGTACTGCCGGTCGGAGTACGGGGCGGCCACGGACTCGTAGTACGCGCGGAGGCGGTCGGGGACGCGGTCGGCGGCCCGGGAGCCGCCGTGGTCGTCGAGGAGGCGGCGGTAGATGCCGAGGGCGGTGCGGTAGTCGCTCTGGGCCTCGGTGAAGGGGCGGCCGTCCTGCCGCTTGACGAGGGCGTCGGCGGTGTCGAGCCGGTCGAGCAGCATGTCCTCGACGGCCTCGTCCTGCGCGGCCTCGTAGGCGAAGGCGCCGGAGGCCGGGACGGCGAGCAGCAGCACGCCGAGCCCGGCGGCGAGCGGCGCGCGCAGCCGGGGCCAGCCGATGGCGGTGCGGCGGGCGCGGCGGGCGGCGTCGGCGGCGGCGAGCACGAGGAGTGCCCCGTAGCCGATGAGGACGCCGCCGGGGACGCCGTCGACGTCGGCGGGCAGGGCGATCACGAGCAGCCCGGCGGTCGCCGCCCAGCACACGAGGGCGGGCAGCCAGGCGCGCAGCAGCAGATAGCCGAGGCCGAGCCCGGTGAGGTTGAGCAGCGCGGCGGCGACGCCCCGCAGAGGCTCGGGCGGCGCGGGCTCGGGGCGGGGTCCGGCGACCGGGGGTTCGAGCAGCTCCGGGGGGCCGAAGGGGGTGGCGGGCGGGGCCGCGGGGGGCTGGTGCGGCGGCGGAGGGGCGGTGTACGCGGGCGGCGGGTAGCCGGGCGGGGCGGGCTGGGCGGCGGGAGCTGCCGGGGGTGCGGGCTGCGCCGGGGGCGCGGGCTGGCGGGGGTCCCGGGCGGGCGGGGGCGGTGGCGTGGGTGTGGGCGGGGGCCAGGCGGAGGGCGGTGGGCCGAAGGCGCCGGGCTGGGCGCCTGCCTGGTCGCTGGGCGTGCTTCCGGGCTGGCCCTCTGCCTGGGCGCCGGGCGGGCCCCCGGCCTGCTGCTCCCCGGCCCGCCGCTCAGCGGGCGCGCCGCCGTGGGCGTCCTCGGGCTCGCCTCTGTGCTCGTCTCTGGGTTCGTTGGACCCCACCGGCGGCTTCCCCCAGCCGTAGAACAACGTAGAACGTAGATCGCCGAACGAAACAACCGAAGTACCCGAAGTGCCTGAAGCACCCGAAGTGCCCGAGGTACCCGAAGCACCCGGAGAAGCGGAGCGCGGCGTCTCCCCAGACGCCCGGCTCCCGCAACTCCCTTACGGTCCGGCAACGCTATCGCTCCGTCCATCACCCGTGACGGTCTGCTTCCGGCCTCCTTGCGACGGTTTTCCGCCGCTCCTGGGCACGTCCCCGTCAGCGGGCGCCGTCCAGCCGCCGGTGCAAGACGAGGGACCCGCCGCTCGTCGGCGACGTCACCGACCGCGCCTGGGTGCGCCCCGCCTCCGCGCCCACCCGCCTCTGCCCTAGTCGTCGCCGTCCGCGTCGTGCCGGTCGCCCAGCAGCGGCGGGCGGAGGGACAGAGCGAGACCGGCCGCGAACAGGGTGGCGGCGCAGGCCGCCGCGAGCGGGGCGCGCCCGTCGTGCAGCGGCCAGGCCCACCACGCGGGGTGGGCGCCGCCGCCGAGCGAGGCCGCGGCGAACGGCAGGAAGGCCGTCACGGCCGTGGCCAGCCGCGGTGCCGACAGCCAGCGCAGGATCAGGGCGAAGCCCAGGTACCCGGCGAGATTGCGGGCGAGCGCGACGGAGTCCGGCACGACGGGTGAGGCGAGCAGCAGCGCACCGACGGTGCCGATGGCGGCACCGGAGTCCAGCAGCCGTACGGGCCGTGCGGCGACGCTCTCGGAGAGGCGGTCGGCCCGTGCCTGGCCGTGCAGGATGAGGAGGGCGGGCAGCAGGGGAACGAGGTAGCGGAAGGGCAGGCCGCCCGCGAGACCGCCCACGAGGGAGGGCACCGGCACGCTGGAGGTGGGGAGGAGGGCCGCCGTGCAGCAGACGACGGCGAGCGAGACGACGAGCGCGGGTACGCTCCGGACGCGCAGCCACCAGATCACGCGGCATCACCGGTGAACGCCTTGGGGCTCAGCTTCGGCTCGCGGTCGCAGCGGGTGAGTGCGGCGCGGTTGATGTCGTACCAGCGCTGTTGCGCGCGCGGCGGGAGTTCCCGCACGGCGCGGACGAGGGCGAGCGTCCTGCCGCCGTCGTCGAACCGCTGGGCGACGTCGGACTCGCGGGCACCCGCCGTCCATTCCAGCCAGGCGGCCACGGGGCCGTACGCGGACTCGCCCGCCCAGGGGCGGCGTTCGGCGCACGCCGGTGGCGAGGACGGCATCAGGGCGCTGACGAAGGAGGCGGCGACGTCGGCACGGGTGGGGCGGGAGAAGGTCGGCGTGTACGTCTTGGGCAGCGGCACTCCCGCCGTCCGCAGGCGCGCGGAGCTCTGGCCGACCCAGGTGCGGAACTTCTCGGCGTCGTCGGCCTGTTCCGGCCACAGGCACACCCGCGGGGCGGCGCCGGTACAGGTGAGGGCGGCGGTGTCGCGGCTCTTCGTCGGGTCGAAGCCGAGCGGGTCCACGAGGGGGACGGCGACGAGCACGGCGAGGGCCAGCGGCAGCAGCCCCGCGAGCCGGGTGGTCCAGGCGCGGGCGGCGACGGCGACGACCGCCGCGATGAGCAGCCCGGTGGCGACCAGGGCGGGGGCGACGAGGGCGCGGGGATCGAGGGTGCGGTCGTAGGCGCAGCACTCGGTGAGGTTCGTGCCGTTGAGTTGGCGCAGCCAGAACGGCTCGAAGGCGACGGGGTACGACAGCCACAGGAACGTGGCCACGGCGACCGCCGGGACCGCGAGCACTCCGGGGAACAGCCAGCCGGCGGCGTACCCGACCGCCGTGTACGCGACGAGGAGCAGACACAGCAGGCCGACGACGCGGAGATCCGGTCCCGTCGGGCCGCCGGTCGCCCGCCCGGCCACGCACGCCAGCGCCCACAGCACGCAGGCGAGCCCGACGCCCCCCACCACGCGGAGCTGTGCGAGCGCCACCACCAGGGGGGTGCGGGCAGCCGCTCCGGAGGCGAGGCGCGAGCGCTTGAGGCGGGCCCCCTCCCACGCCCCGGCGGCGGCGCACAGCGAGACCGGGATGATGCCGACCGACGTGATCTGCGCGGTCGCGGCCTCCCAGTACCGGTCCGTGACGGGGAAGTCGGGCTGGTGGGCGAACACCCACATCCACAGGCAGACGGGCAGCAGCCCCCACACCGCCCCCGAGGTACGCAGCAGCGCGCGCCAGGGCATCGTCAGACCTCCCCGCGCACGAAACCGGCGTACGCCGCCTCGGCGAGGCGTCCCGGCGCGGCGTCCGGGGGCGCCGCGCCCAGGAAGTCGGGCACCGACCCCTGGAAGCGGACCGTCCCCCGGTCGAGCACCACCACGGAGTCGAAGATCTCGGCGAGGTCCTCGGTCTGGTGGGTGGACACGACGAAGCTCGTCTCGGGCGCGAGGTCGGCGAGCAGGTCCCGGAACACCCCGCGCTGATGGGGGTCGAGCCCGGCCGTCGGTTCGTCCAGGAGGACGACCTCGGCCTGGTGGACGAGGGTCTGGGCGATGCCGAGGCGCCTCAACTGGCCCCCGGACAACTGCCGTCCCGTCCGGCCGGACAGCTCGCCCAGGCCCACCCTGTGCAGGGCGGGCCCGGCCGCGTCCCAGGCGGCCCGCCGGGACATGCCCTTCAGCCACCCCGCGTACGCGACCTGCTCGCGCAGCCGCAGCCCGGCCACGGGGCGCACCTGCTGCGGCAGCCAGCCGACCCGGCGCCGGTACTCCTTGGTGCGCGCGGGGGAGTCGGGCGTGAGCCCGCGCAGGCTCACCCGCCCCTTCTGGGGTGTGAGCGCCGTCGCGGCGATGCCGAGCAGGGTCGACTTCCCGGCGCCGTTGGGCCCGAGCAGCACGGTGCAGCCCGGGTCGAGGGTGAGGGAGAGCCGGTTGAGTACGGTGCCGCCGCGCCGGTAGCCGAACGTGCAGCGGGATATGTCCAGAGTCATGGGGCCTCGTGAAGCGAAGCCGGGGGCGGCCCCGCGCCGCGGGGCCGCCCCCGGTCGGGGGATCAGCGTGCGGAGATCACCAGGAGGTCACCAGGAGATCTTGACCGTCTTGACGGAGATCACGTAACCGGCCCCGTGGTACTTGAAGTAGTAGTCACCGGCGGTCTTCATCGTGCCCCAGTTGCTGGTGTTGCACGTGTTGAGCTTCTTGCCGTAGCTCGGGTCGGGGGCGAGGGACTTGGCCCGGTAGAGGCTGAGGTTCGCCTTGAAGCCGCTGGACTGGTCCGAGTCGCAGCCCTTGAACTGGACCTTGGTGGCGTTGCCGTCCTTGTGGCCGTCGTGCCAGCGGCTGGACTCCTGGTCGAACTTCCAGCCCTGGATGTACGACGTCCGGCTGCCCTCGGCGTGTGCGGGTACGCTGCCTGCCAGCGTGGCGGCGGCCGCGAGGGCGATGACGGCCCCGGTCCGCTTCCGGAACGTGCTTCCCATTCTCGTCACCGTGAGTCCTCCAACGTGGTGATCGGTGGCGGTGGTCGCGCCGTGTTGCCGCACGGCGAGCCACGTGTGTGATGCCCGGTCTCTGGCCATTTGCGCTGGTCAGAGGCCGGGCATCACTTTTGATCACGAAGGTGGCGGGGTCAAACCGGTGAGCGGGCGCGACCATCTGAACGTAACGTTCCGCTTTTACGCGGCGTGGGCGGCGCATGCCGTGCACACGAGGATTGCGGCCGCTTTGGCGGATCTTGAGGGATAACTCGTTACTCTGCGTTGTTTTATAACGATCCGTTACAACCGGTGAACCCGCGCCGACGCGGGCGCGCGTCCGGGCTCGGCGGGAAACGCCTGTGAGCTGGGCGCTCAGAGGCCCCTCGTCAGGGGCCCCGCCTCTACACTGAGCGCGGTGGACTGCCGGGTGGCGAGGGGTGGTTGACGGTGCGTAAGGCGTGGCTGCTCGCTTCTTTGGCGTTCGGGGGGTCGCTGGGGTTCATCGGGTTGCTGGTGCTGGGCACGTTCATCGCCGCGGGGAGCCTCGCGGGTGGGGGCGGTGGTGGGTCCGTGGGGCTCGCCAAGGGGGCGGTGCCCGCCTCGTACCAGCCGCTGGTGCAGAAGTGGGGCAACCTCTGCAAGGCCATCAACCCGGCGCTGCTCGCCGCGCAGCTCTACCAGGAGAGCGGCTTCAACCCGCGCGCGAAGAGCCCGGCCGCGGCGCAGGGCATAGCGCAGTTCATCCCGGGCACGTGGGCGACGCACGGCGTCGACGGGGACGGCGACGGGGACCGGGACGTGTGGGACCCGAAGGACGCCATCCCGTCGGCGGCCTCGTACGACTGCAAGCTCGCCCAGTACGTGAAGGACGCGCCCGGCGACCCGACCAAGAACATGCTCGCCGCGTACAACGCGGGCGCGTACGCCGTGATCAAGTACGGGGGCGTGCCGCCGTACCGCGAGACGCAGAACTACGTGCGCATCATCACGACCCTGGAGAAGAGCTTCGCGCGGCCGCTCGGCCGGGTGCGGCCCTCGCAGCAGGCGGCGGGCGCCATCTACTACGCGCAGAAGAAGCTCGGCACCAAGTACCTGTGGGGCGGGAACGGGACGCCCGAGCAGGGCGGCCGGTTCGACTGCTCGGGGCTCACGCTCGCCGCGTACCGCAGCGTCGGGGTCGACCTGCCGCGCGTCGCCAACGACCAGTACAACGCGGGGCCGCACCCCAAGCGCGACGAGCTGCTCCCCGGCGACCTCGTCTTCTTCTCCGACGACCTGAGCAACCCGCGGGCCATCCGGCACGTCGGGATCTACGTGGGCGGCGGGTACATGATCGACGCGCCGCGCCCGGGAGCGGTGATCCGCTTCGACCCCATTGACACCCCTGACTACTTCGGTGCCACCCGTGTCACGGAAGATGGCGCAAAAGCGCTGCCCGCGAAGCCCCCGAAGAAGCGGGTGGAGCGGCCCGCGGAGGAGCCGTCGGACAGGCCCTCGGACAGGCCCTCGGGCGGGGCGTCCGACGGGCCGTCGGGGGAGCCCGCGGAGCGGCCTTCCGGCGATCCCTCGGGTGATCCCGCCGGGGAGCCCTCCGGCAGGCCCTCGGGTCGGCCCCCCGGAGAGCCGTCCGCCGACCCCGACGGACCCGGCGCGGACCCCGGCACCGAGGTGTGACCGCCCGGCGGAGCGGAGGCGTGCGCCCGGCGCGCGCGCCGTGTGGTCTGGCTTGAACTCTGCGCCAAAGCACCCCCCTGAGCTGCGGTGATGAGTCTCTCTTCGATAACGTCTGAGTGATCTTTCGGTGGAGAGTGGAACGTAGTGAAGGGGACCGCGCGTTCCTTTGACTGGTACGGCACGGACCACGGGGGTTGGTGGCAGGGCGCGCGGCGGAGCGCGCTCATGAGCGATGAGGACAAGGGGCCGCGGCACCATGGCTGGACTCGATGAATCCGGGTCGAACCCCGACGTCAGCCTGCTCTACGACATCAACGGCCTCGCCGAGGACTCCCCGCGCTGGTTCGCCCGCGCCATGGAGTTCGTCGGCGAGTACGGCATCCTGCTCGCCCTCGTCCTGCTCGTGCTCTGGTGCTGGTGGGGCGCGCGGAAGCGCGGCACCCTCGACGACGCCGCGACGTCCGTCGCCGCCGTCGTGTGGGCACCGCTCGCCGCCGCCCTCGCCGTCCTGGTGAACGTGCCGATACGCGGCTTCGTGGAGCGCCCCCGCCCCTTCGTCGACCACCAGGACCTCGACGTCCTCGTCAAGGGCAAGACCGACTACTCCTTCGTCAGCGACCACGCCACGCTCGCCATGGCCATCGGCGTCGGCCTGTTCGTCGCGAACCGCAGGTTCGGCATCGCCGGGATCGCCCTCGCCGTCGCCGAGGGCTTCTGCCGGGTCTTCATGGGCGTGCACTACCCGACCGACGTCGTCGGCGGCTTCGCGCTCGGCACGGCCGTGGCGCTGCTGCTCTCGCCGCTCGCCATGGCGCTGCTCACGCCGCTCACCAAGGCGGTGGGGCGCTCCGCGAGGGGCTCTGGCCTCGTGTGGCGCCGGGCGCGTGGGGCGGCGCCGGTCGCGGCGCTTCCGGAGCCGGAGTCCGCGGGGTCGGACGAGAAGGACCTCGCGGCGTAGACGCGTCCGGGGCGGCGCAGTGCCCACCGCGCATGGCCGCGCGGCGGAGCGCCCGCCGCAGCCGGGCGGCGCCCCTCGCTATGTGTGGGTTCATGCCCCCAGGCCAGCGGGCCGACGGGTGCGGGGCCACCCGGGAGCCGGTCCGGTGCGGCCGATCGGGTTCCGGGGAGGGCCGTCCGGGTGCCCCGGGTGCCCCAGGTGCTCGGGAGGCCGTCGCTACAGGGCCTGCGGGAAGGTGAAGAACCGCGTCGGGTCGTACGTCTTCTTGACCTTCTTCAGCCGGGGCGCCGCCTGGCCGTAGTACGCCTCGCGCCAGTTGGTCAGGCTCGCGTCCGTGTAGTTCTGGTACGCCGCCCCGGACGCGTACCGCCGCATCGCGCCGTGCGCCGACGCCAGCCACGCCTGCGAAGTGGTGCCGGAGGTGCCCGCGCGCCACGACACGATGTACTGGGCCAGCATCCGCGAGCGCCGGTGCACGAACGCGGTGGCCGTCGGGTCGACCCGGTTCACGGCGCCGCCGAGCGCGGTCAGGGCGACGCTGCCCGCGGTGCCGCGGGCGCCGCGCACATTCTCGACCTGGTTGAGCAGCGCGCGGATCCCGGCCGCCGACAGCGAGCGGTCGAAGAAGTCCGAGCGGGCCGCGTACGTCTCCCGGCCGAGCGCGCCGCTCGGGGTGCGGCCCGGCGTCGTACCCGGCAGGTGGCACTGGGCGTCCGACGCGAACGACGCGCAGCCCGCGTACACCTCCATCGCCTGCTCGTAGCTCCGCCGCTTCAGGGAGACGCTGCGGGCCGAGGAGCCCGCCTTGTCGGCGAGCCGGTCCACCGCGTTCTGCAGGCCGCCGTACGTGCCGAGCGAGAACGCGGCGACGGAGATGGTCGGCGTGCCGCCGGGCACCGCCGCGAGGTGCAGCGACGACCAGATCTCGTCCGGCTGCGCCGGGCCCCACTCCTGCCACGCCTTCAGCACGGCCGCGGCCTTCGACCACGGCCAGGTCAGGTACGCCGACACGGCCTGCGGCGCCGGGTGCGTGCGGAACGTCAGCTCCGTGACGACGCCGAAGTTGCCGTTGCCCGCGCCGCGCAGCGCCCAGAAGAGGTCCTTGTGCCGCGACTTGTCGGCGGTGATCAGCTTGCCGTCCGCGGTGACCAGGGTCGCGGAGGTGAGGCTGTCGCAGGTCAGGCCGTACGCGCGGGAGACCACGCCGTGGCCGCCGCCCAGCGTCAGGCCGCTGATGCCGACCGTCGGGCAGGAGCCCGCGGGGATCGTGACGCCCTTCGCGGCCAGGGAGCGGTAGACGTCGATGAGCTTGGCGCCGCCGCCGATGGTGGCGGTCCGGCCGCTGGCGCGGACGCGGTTGAGCTTCGACACGTCGACGACGAGCCTGCCGGTGCCGGAGGACCAGCCCGCGTAGGAGTGGCCGCCGTTGCGGATCGCCACGCGTATGTCGTGCGCGCGGGCGTAGGCGAGCGTGGTGCGGATGTCGTCGGGGTGCGCGACGTACGCGACGGCGGTGGGCTTCAGGTCGTCGAAGCGGGTGTTGTAGAGCTGGCGGGCGGTGGCCCACGCGGCCTCGTTCGGGCGGACCAGCGTGCCGTCCAGGTCCCTGGCCAGGGCGGCGAGGCTGGCGGGGGCGGTGGCCGCGGCGGTCTTCAGGGGCGTGGTACGGGTCGCCGCGCGGGCTGTGCCGGTGGGGCTGGTGCCGCCCTTGGGGCCGCCGTTGGTGCCGCTGGTGCAGGCGGCGGTGGCTGCCGCCGCCAGTGCGGTTGCCGCGCCGATGAACGTACGTCGTTGCATGGAACCCTCCCGTTGCTTCCCGCCCAACGAGACGGCCCCGCGCCGCGCGGGGTTCCCCCTCGGGGGCCCCTTGCCCACCCGCCCGTTTCCCCCTGGCTGCGCGGGACCGCCCCTCGTGGGGGTTGCCCACCGTCGGCGTCTGCCACTCCGTGGGTGGTTGCCTTTCCCACCCGCCCGCCCGTTACCCCCCAGCTGCGCGAGGTGGGCGCTCCTGGCGGGGGTTGCCCGCCGTCGGCGTCTGCCGGTCCGTGGGTGGGTGAAGGCAAGGCCGTCAGGAGGGCGCGTCCTCCTGGAGGGCGTGGGCGGTGGCGTCCGTACGGGCCTTGCTGCGGGCCCGCCGCGCGGGCCCCCGCCAGCCGCACGTACAGCGCGCGGCGCAGAAGCGGCCGTTCTCGACGGTGGAGGTCCGATGCGTGACTTCGGGCGATCGCGACTCGGGCACACCCCCACCGTACGCCCAACGGGTGAACACACCCCCGCGTGACAACACCCCGTACCGGTCGTTAGTCGAGACGACACGGCAGGTTGACGCCGGGAGAGGCTGGGGGTCGGCAGGGCGATGGGGCGACAGCGCAGGCACACGGGCGGCGGCCTGGCCGTCGGGGCCGCCGTGGCGGGGCTCATGGCGCTCGTCACGGGCTGCTCCGGCGGCGGCGCGGCGGCGAGCGACGACCCGAGGGCGGCCGACCCGGCGGGCACGGTGCGCCGCCTCGCCGACTCGCTGGTGCGCGCGGGGAGTTCCGAGGCCCGTACGTCCATGGAGATGGCCAGCGGCGGCACGCGCGTGACGATCACCGGCCGGGGAGCGTACGACTACGCGCGGCGCCTCGGCCGGTTCGAGGTCGTGCTGCCCCAGGACCCGGCGGACGGCGGCAGGCACAAGCCGCCGGTCACCGAGGTGATGGCGGGCGGCGACCTGTACATGAAGAACCGCGGCGCCGGAGTCCCCGCCGACAAGTGGGTGCACGTCGAGACGGCCACCCTGTCCGACGGGAACCTCGTCACCGGCGGCGCCACCGACCCCCTCGTCGCCGCCGAACTCCTGCGCGGCGCCCGCCGGGTGACGTACGCGGGCCGGACCCGGCTCGACGGCGTCGACGTCCGGCACTACCGCGGCGTCGCCGACCTGGCCCGCGCCGCGAAGGGCGCGGCACCGGACCACGGCCGGGCGCTGCGGGTCGCGGCGGCGAAAGGGTTCAGCAAGGGCGGGGTGCGGTTCGACGCGTACGTCGACGAGGGGGGCCTGCCGCGCCGGATCCGGCACCGGTTCGCGGTCGCCGACGCCGACGTGGCGTCGACGACGTCGCTGTACGGGTTCGGGGTCCGCGTCGGCGTGCGGCTGCCCGCGGAGCGGAACATCTACGCCGGGAAGATCGCCGAGCGCTAGTCGGAATATGGTCCGTCCGTGTCATGCGCGGTACGTAGGGCGCTCCCTACTCTGGAAAGCCGGTACCGGCACGACCGTGGTCAGGAAGAGGTGGTGAACGTGGCTCCCATCGGCGGCACAGCGGTTCAGGACCACGTTGCCCTCGCCGAGATCGAGCTGTGCGGTGAACTGATCATCGCGGCGTCCGCCGCGCGTGGTGAGCGGCTCAGTGCGGACCGGATCGACGAGGTGCTCAGGGTCTCCGACGGCACCGGAGACCCGACCGAACCCCCACCGGGGTTCTGACCCCCCGCCCCGCCGCGGCTCGTCTCCCGCCCGCTACCCCGCACGACCCGACGGCCGGGAACGCGGCCACTGCGGGGCGCGAGGTCACGGGTGGGCGGGTGGGAGACAGGCCGCGGCGGGGCAGGGGATCCCGCGGGCCCCGCCGGCAGGCGTCACGTGCGGAGCATCCGCCCGATCGCCTTCGTCGCCTCCTCCACCTTCGCGTCGATCTCGTCGCCGCCCTTGAGAGCCGCGTCCGCGACGCAGTGCCGCAGGTGCTCCTCCAGGAGCTGGAGCGCGAAGGACTGGAGCGCCTTCGTGCCCGCCGAGACCTGCGTGAGTATGTCGATGCAGTAGACGTCCTCCTCGACCATGCGCTGGAGGCCGCGGATCTGGCCCTCGATGCGGCGCAGCCGCTTGAGGTGCTCGTCCTTCTGCTTGTGGTAGCCGTGCGTCTGGTGGGCGGACTGCTCCTGCGGCTGCTCGCCGAGGTCGCCGCCGGGCGCGGCCGCCGCCTCCGTGGTCGTCATCGCGTCCTCCTGTGCATCCCCCGGCGTATACCCTGGGTGGGTATATGGTACCGGATTTCTCGGGTGGTGTGCTGATCACTGTGCCTGATGGGCGACACTGGGGTCTGGCCGGTTAGCCGTGGCCGGATGATGCGCCTAGCATCAGCCTGACCGCATCCAGAGCACCCCGAGGACCCCACGTGCGATTTCGTCTGACCCCCAGGGAGACGAGCTTCTACGACATGTTCGCCGCATCCGCGGACAACATCGTCACGGGCTCCAAGCTCCTGATGGAACTGCTCGGGGCCGACGCCTCGGCCCGAGCCGAGATCGCAGAGCGTATGCGGGCCGCGGAACACGCGGGGGACGACGCGACGCATGCGATCTTCCACCAGCTGAACTCCTCGTTCATCACGCCGTTCGACCGTGAGGACATCTACTCCCTCGCGTCGTCGCTCGACGACATCATGGACTTCATGGAGGAGGCCGTCGACCTGGTCGTCCTGTACCAGGTCGAGGAGCTTCCCAAGGGAGTGGAGCAGCAGATCGAGGTGCTCGCCCGGGCCGCCGAGCTGACGGCCGAGGCGATGCCGAACCTGCGCACCATGGACAACCTCACCGAATACTGGATCGAGGTCAACCGCCTGGAGAACCAGGCCGACCAGATCCACCGCAAGCTGCTCGCCCACCTCTTCAACGGCAAGTACGACGCGATCGAGGTGCTCAAGCTCAAGCAGATCGTGGACGTCCTCGAGGAGGCGGCCGACGCGTTCGAGCACGTCGCCAACACCGTGGAGACCATCGCGGTCAAGGAGTCCTGAGTCAGTCCATGGACACCTTCGCGTTGATCGTGACCATTGGCGTCGCGCTCGGTTTCACGTACACGAATGGCTTTCACGACTCCGCGAACGCCATCGCCACCTCCGTCTCCACGCGGGCCCTGACGCCCCGCGCGGCGCTCGCCATGGCCGCGGTGATGAACCTCGCGGGCGCCTTCCTGGGCAGCGGCATCGCCAAGACCGTCAGCGAGGGGCTCATCGAGACGCCCGAGGGCACCAAGGGGATGTGGATCCTCTTCGCCGGGCTCGTCGGCGCCGTGGTGTGGAACCTCGTCACCTGGTACTTCGGGCTGCCCTCGTCCTCGTCGCACGCGCTGTTCGGCGGCCTGGTGGGCGCGGCCCTCGCGGGCGGCATCGGCGTCATCTGGTCGGGCGTCGTCGAGAAGATCGTCATCCCGATGTTCCTGTCGCCGATCGTCGGCCTCGTGGTCGGCTATCTGGTGATGTGCGCGATCATGTGGATGTTCCGCAAGGCCAACCCGCACAAGGCCAAGCGGGGCTTCCGCATCGCGCAGACCGTGTCGGCCGCGGGCATGGCGCTCGGGCACGGCCTCCAGGACGCCCAGAAGACCATGGGCATCGTGGTGATGGCCCTGGTCATCGCCGATGTGGAGGACCCCGGCGACCCGATCCCGGTGTGGGTGAAGCTCTCCTGCGCGGTGATGCTCTCGCTCGGGACGTACGCCGGTGGCTGGCGCATCATGCGCACCCTCGGCCGGAAGATCATCGAGCTGGACCCGCCGCAGGGCTTCGCCGCCGAGACGACCGGCGCCGGGATCATGTTCACCACCGCGTTCATGTTCCACGCGCCGATCTCCACCACCCATGTGATCACCTCGGCGATCATGGGCGTGGGCGCCACCAAGCGGGTCAACGCCGTGCGCTGGGGCGTCGCCAAGAACATCATCCTCGGCTGGTTCATCACCATGCCCGCGGCTGCCCTGGTGGCCGCGGTGAGCTTCTGGATCGTGAACCTGGCCTTCCTGTAGGGCCCGGGTTCCCGGTACGACCGTGCCCCCGCCGGATCGGCTGATCCGCCGGGGGCACGGCCGTGTGTGGAGCCGTACGGGGTGCCTCTTGCCGGAGCGGGAGTCCCTCACCGCAGTGAGGGCTACTCACCCGGTGAGGGCCGCTTACTGCAGTGAGGGCTACTCACCCAGTGAGGGGCACTTACTGCAGCGAGAACCACTCACCCCAGTAAGCGACCCTCATCCGGTAAGGGCTACTCACCTCGGTAAGCGCCACTCACTGGGTAAGGGCTACTCACCTCAGTAAGAGCCCCTCACTCTGGCAGAGGCCCCTCACCTCGGCAGAGGCCCCTCACCTCGGCAGAGGCCCCTCACCTCGGCAGAGGCCCCTCACCCCGGCAAAGACCCCTCACCCCGGTACGGGCTACTTGCCGAAGTACTGGCCGAAGTGGGCCGAGCCGTAGCCGCCGCCCAGGTTGAAGCTCTTGGCGCCAGTGCCGGTCATCCCGGTGGGGCCGGTCGGGAGCTGCCAGGTGCGGCCGACCCAGGTGTCCTCGCCCATGCCGCCCACGTAGACCTCGGGCGCGCCGTTCTTGTCGGCGTCGACGACGGTGACCGCCTCACCGAAGTGGTCCGACTTCTCCGAGGTGCTGGGCACCCCCTTGGAGTTCTGCGTGAGGACCTTGGCGCCCTTGGTGGTCACGCCGGACGCGCTGCCGCGCAGCATGGTCACCGAGCCGGACACGGCCGTGGCCGGGTCCGTGGCGGACTCCCAGGAGGCGCCGACCACGAGGTCGCCGTAGCCGTCCTTGTCCAGGTCGCCGATGGCCACGTCGGTGCCCCAGCGGTCGCCCTTCTCGTCGACGCCGGGTACGCCGGGGCTGTCCTGGTCGTAGACGCGCGCGGGCAGGGTCCGGCTCACGCCGTCGGGGCCGCCGTAGGTGACGCTGATCGCGCCGCTGTTGTCGGCGTCGTACTCCTGCGGGGTGCCGACGAAGTCCTGGTAGCCGTCGCCGTTGAGGTCGCCGAAGGTGCCGGTGTGCCGGGAGTTGAGCTTGCCGCCGGGGACCAGGCCGTCGCGGGTGCCCTTGAGGACGCGGGCCTGGTCGCTCCAGTCGGGGGCGGGGGCGGAGCCCATGGCCACGACGTCGTCGATGCCGTCGCCGGTCATGTCGCCGATCTCGGCGCCGCTGACGGACACCCCGTCCTTGGCCTCGGTGTCCCGGAAGGCGAGCGCGGCGGGCTTGCCGGTGGCGCGGCTGATCGGGCCGTACATCATGCCCACGCCCCACTGGGCGTCGCTCTCCGGGCCGACCTGGGCGGCGCCGACGATGTCGTCCTTGCCGTCGCCGTTGACGTCGCCGACGCCGTGCCAGGCCGAGCGGAAGGCGGGGGACTTCTGGGAGGTGCCGTCGCCGCCCCTGGCCTGGGTGCCGCCGGAGACGCCGTCCTTGCCGCCCCACAGCACGAGCAGGTCGTCGCCGTCGCTGACCAGCAGGTCGTCGTAGCCGTCGGCGTCGAGGTCGCCGTGGTCGGCCTTGGTGCCCCAGCCGTAGTCGCTGGGCCTGGGCTCGCCCGGGACGCCGGGGGTGGCCCGGCTGATCAGCTGCTGCTTGTCGTACTTCAGGCCGTCGGCGGAGCCGTAGACGATGGAGACGAGCCCGGCCCGCTTGATGCCGTTGATCTTGGCGTTGGGCGCGCCGATCGCCAGGTCGGGGTAGCCGTCGCCGTTGAAGTCGGCGGCGGGCTCGGCCGGGGCCGCCTTCGGGGCGGCGGGGGCGGCCTGGGCCGGGGCGGTGACGCTCAGCAGGGCGGCGGCGCAGGCGGCGGCCGCGAGGAAGGTGGTTCTGCGCAAGAGAGGGATCCCCCCAGGTGTGTGTCAGGCCGCAGGGCGTGCGTGGCCTGATCCCGATGCTGGGTTGACCGCTGGGGGAGGCCGAAAGTTGGTGTGACGTGGGTTACGTCAGGCCCGGGTGCCGGGGCCGGAACGGGCGGGGCCCGCCCCCCGGGAGCCAGGGGGCGGGCCCTTCTGCGTCCCCTGCGGTGGCACCGCCATGCAGCACCGCGGGGAGTCGGGTGACGGCTCAGCCGAAGCGGCCCGAGATGTAGTCCTCGGTGGCCTGGACCGACGGGTTGGAGAAGATGCGCTCGGTCTCGTCGATCTCGACGAGCTTGCCGGGCTGGCCGACCGCCGCGAGGTTGAAGAAGGCGGTGCGGTCCGAGACGCGGGCCGCCTGCTGCATGTTGTGCGTCACGATGACGATCGTGAACCGTTCCTTCAGCTCGCCGATCAGGTCCTCGATGGCGAGGGTCGAGATCGGGTCGAGGGCCGAGCAGGGCTCGTCCATCAGCAGGACCTGCGGCTCGACCGCGATGGCGCGGGCGATGCACAGGCGCTGCTGCTGACCGCCGGAGAGTCCGGAGCCGGGCTTGTTCAGGCGGTCCTTGACCTCGTTCCAGAGGTTCGCGCCCTTGAGGGACTTCTCGACCACGTCGTTCAGCTCGGACTTCTTGTACGAGCCGTTGAGCCGCAGGCCCGCCGCCACGTTGTCGAAGATCGACATCGTGGGGAAGGGGTTGGGGCGCTGGAAGACCATGCCGACGGTGCGGCGCACGTTCACCGGGTCCACGCCCGAGCCGTACAGGTCGTCGCCGTCGAGGAGGACCTTGCCCTCGACGCGGCCGCCCGGCGTGACCTCGTGCATGCGGTTCAGGGTGCGCAGGAACGTGGACTTGCCGCAGCCGGAGGGGCCGATGAAGGCCGTCACGGAACGGGGCTCGACGGTCATCGAGATGTCCTCGATGGCCTTGTGGGACCCGTAGAAGGCGTTGAGGCCGGAGACGTCGATTCGCTTGGCCATGGGGATCACTGCTTTCGGGAAAAGAAGGGGTACTGCTGTCGGTCGCTGCATGGCCGCCTCAGCGACCGGTCTTCGGGGCCTTCCAGCGGGCGATGGCGCGGGCCACGAGGTTGAGGATCATGATGAAGCCGATCAGGGCGAGCGCCGCCGCCCAGGCACGGTCGTAACCGGCCTTGTAGCCCGACGCGTACTGCTGGTAGATGTACAGCGGCAGTGAGCCCTGGGCGTCCTCGAACGGGTTCGTGTTGATGAACGGGGTCGTCCACACCAGGAGCAGGACGGGCGCCGTCTCACCGGCGATGCGGGCGACGGCCAGCATGACGCCGGTCGTGATGCCGCCGATCGCGGTGGGCAGGACCACCTTCAGGATGGTGCGCCACTTCGGCACGCCGAGCGCGAGGGAGGCCTCGCGCAGCTCGTTCGGGACGAGCTTCAGCATCTCCTCGGTGGAGCGCACGACCACCGGCATCATCAGGATGGACAGTGCCATGGCACCGGCCCAGCCGGAGAAGTCGAAGCCCAGGATCAGGATCCAGAAGCTGAGGACGAACAGACCCGCGACGATGGACGGAATGCCCGTCATGACGTCGACGAAGAAGGTGACGGCCTTGGCGAGCTTGCCGCGTCCGTACTCGACGAGGTAGATCGCGGTGAGCAGGCCGATCGGCACGGCGATCAGGCAGGCGAGGCCCACCTGCTGGCCGGTGCCGACGATGGCGTGGTAGATGCCGCCGCCCGGCTCCTCGTCGGCGACGACGCCCATGGAGTGGGTCAGGAAGTAGGTGTCGAAGACCTTGGTGCCGCGCTTGACGGTCTCGTAGATCAGCGACGCGAGCGGCACCACGGCCAGCAGGAACATCACCCACACCACCGAGGTGGCGAGGCGGTCCTTGGCCTGGCGGGTGCCCTCCACGGAGGCGGCGAGGGCGTAGGAGACGCCGACGAACAGCAGCGCGGCGATCAGGCCCCACTGGACGCGGGAGTCGAGGCCCGCGGCGAGGCCGATGCCCACGGCGACGGCCACGGATCCGGCCGCGACGGCGTACGGGGTCCAGCGGGGCAGGCGGGCGGTCTTGAGGCCCGCGTGCTCGATGACAGGCGTGGTGCTCATGCGTTGGCCCCCGAGTACTCCTTGCGGCGGGCGATGATCATCCGGGCCGCGCCGTTGACCAGCAGCGTGATGACGAACAGGACGAGGCCGGAGGCGATGAGGGCGTCCTGGCCGTACTCGCTGGCCTCGCTGAACTTGCTGGCGATGTTCTGCGCGAACGTGCCGCCGCCGTAGTCGAGCACGGAGGCCTGGATCACGAAGCTCGGGGAGAGCACGGTGGCCACGGCGATGGTCTCGCCGAGCGCGCGGCCGAGGCCCAGCATCGAGGCGGAGATGATGCCGGAGCGGCCGAAGGGCAGCACCGACATGCGGATGACCTCCCAGCGCGTGGCGCCGAGGGCCAGGGCGGCCTCCTCGTGCATCCGCGGGACCTGGAGGAAGACCTCGCGGCTCACGTTGGTGATGATCGGCAGGATCATGATCGCGAGCAGGATGCCGACGGTCATCAGGGAGCGCGGGGCGCCGCCCTCGTACTCGAAGATGCCGGTCCAGCCGAAGTAGTCGTCGAGCCAGCTGTAGAGCCCGGTGAGGTGCGGGGCGACCACGAGGGCGCCCCAGAGGCCGTACACGATCGAGGGCACGGCGGCCAGCAGGTCGATCACGAAGGCGATCGGCGTGGCCAGCCTGCGGGGCGCGTAGTGCGAGATGAACAGCGCGATGCCGATGGCCACGGGCACGGCGATGGCGAGCGCGATGATCGAGCTGACGATGGTGCCGAAGACCAGGACGGCGATGCCGAAGTAGGGCTTGCCGTCGTGGGTGACACCGGCGGGGTCCCACTCGAAGGTGGTGAGGAAGTTGCCGGTGTTGTCCGAGAGGGCGACGGACGCGCGGTAGGCGAGGAAGACCGCGATCGCGGCCATGATCACCAGTACGGCGATGCCGGAGCCGCGGGAGAGCGCGAGGAAGACCCGGTCACCGGGGCGGGTGGCGCCGCGGGCGGCGCGCTTCTGCTCGCCGGTCGTGGGCTTGGCGTCTTCGACGGGAGGGGAGGGTGGTGTCGTGTCGGTGGGTATGTCCATGGGATTCTCCGGTCTGCGGAGCCGACCGGCCCTGGTGGGGCGGGGAGCGGCTCCTGGCGGCGGTGCACCGGACGGCGCGGCCCGCCGGGAGGCGGGCCGCGCGCTCAGGTCAGCTGAGGTTCTTGACGATCTCGCGGACCTTGGTGTTGATCTCGGTGGGGATGGGGGCGTAGTCCTTCTCCTTGAGGACCGCCTGGCCGTCGTCACCCGCCGTGTAGGTCAGGAAGGACTTGACGGTGTCGAGCGTGTCCTTCTTGTTGCCCTTCTCGCAGAGGATTTCGTACGTCACCAGGGTGATCGGGTACGCGCCCTCGGCGGTGGGCTTGTAGTTCAGCTCCAGGGCGAGGTCGTTGCCCTTGCCGACGGTCTTGGCCTCGGAGATGGCCTTGGAGGCGTTGTCGACGGTGGCCTTGACCGGCTCCTTGGCGTCCGTCTTCAGGTCGACGGTCTTGATGCCTTCCTTGGCGTACGACAGCTCCATGTAGGAGATGGCGCCCTCGGTCTGCTTCACCTGCTGGGCCACGCCGGAGGAGCCGCTCGCGGACTGGCCGCCCTTGGCCTCCCAGCTCTTGCTCGGCTCGTAGGGCCAGGCGGAGGGGGCGGCGCCCTTCAGGTACTTGGTGAAGTTGTCCGTGGTGCCGGACTCGTCGGAGCGGTGGAAGGCCTGGATCTTGGTGCTGGGGAGCTTGGCCTCGGGGTTGAGCTTCTTGATGGCCTTGTCGTCCCAGGTCTTGATCTTGTTGTTGAAGATCTCGGCGATGGTCTTGGCGTCCAGGACCAGCGTGTCGACGCCCGGGACGTTGTAGCCGACCGCGATCGGGCCGCCGACCATCGGCAGGTCGATGGCCTGGCTGTCCTTGCAGACCTCCTTCGACTTCTCGATCTCCTCCGGCTTCAGCGCCGAGTCGGAGCCCGCGAAGGCGGTCTGGCCCTGGAGGAAGGCGGTGATGCCCGCGCCGGAGCCGTCCGGCTTGTAGTTGAGCTGCACTTCCTTGCAGGACGCGCGGTACTGCTTGACCCAGGCGTCGATCGCGCCCTTCTGCGCCGACGAGCCCGAGGCCATGAGCTGGCCCTTGGCGCCCTCGCAGTCGATGTTGCTGTTGGCGGAGGTCTTGGTGCCGCCGTCCTTGTCTCCGGTGTCGTCCGAGCCGCACGCCGTGAGGGCCAGGGCGCCGGAGACGGCGAGAGCACCGAGGGTGAGGGCCCGCCGGTTCATGCGCTGAAGCTTCACTTTCGGGAGTTCCTTCCGGGAGCCGCCTGGCCGTTGGCTGGCCTGTGGTGGCGGCGTGCGAAGTGGTTCGGGAGGCCTTGGGCGGCCACGGGTTTCGACGCGTCGTCGCTGTGTTCCATACGCGGTGCCGGGGCGATCTGGGCGGTCGCGCCACGCATCGCGTAAGGCCGAAATTAGGCAGAACAGGTGAAGCGGTCGATTGTCGTAAGTGAACGAGCGGTGAACCTACGCGGACTTTGTGGTTAGGTCACGGGCTGATTACGGCTACGGGCGCGTGAAGGTCGTGGGGGCGTGCGGGGGTGTCTGCGCGCCGTTTTCTGGCGGGGGCGCCCTGGGCCGCCCTCGATCGGCGCTCCGCGCCTCGTCCTCAAACGCCGGACGGGCTGAGTCTTCGCGCTACGCGCTCGTCCTCAAGCGCCGGACGGGCTGGATCGTCGCGCTGTGTGCTTGTCCTCGGGCGGCGGGTGTCCCTCGCGGGGGGCGCCCCAGACCCGCCCCTTCTCCGAAACCATGGGGCTCCGCCCCCTGGCACCCCCGTGAATTGCCGCTTCGCGGCTCGTCCTCAAGCGCCGGGCGGGCTGAGTCTTGCGCTGCGCGCCTTGTCCTCGGGCGGCGGGCGGGCTGGATCGTTGCGCTGTGTGCTTGTCCTCGGGCGGCGGGTGTCCCTCGCGGGGGGGCGCCCCAGACCCGTCCCTTCTCCGAAACCATGGGGCTCCGCCCCCTGGCACCCCCGTGAGTGCGCCGGACGGGCTTTCCCCGCCGCGTCAGCGGCGGATCACAGAAAGCCGACGACGGCGAGCAAGCGGGACGATCCAGCCTGCCCGGCGTTTGAGGGCGAGGCGCGGAGCGCCGATCAGGGCGGTGAAGGGCGCCCACGCCAGGGCTAGGTCGTGATCGTCTCGCGGAGCCAGGCGCGTTGGAAGGCGAATCTCGCCGCCTCCACCTCGTGGCGCTGGTCGGCGTGCAGCACGCCGAGGGCGTACGCGGTGGCGGGAGCGATGCGGGGCGTGCGCGCGGCGGACGCCGCCGCGGCTGCCGCGTCCGCGGCCTCCCGGTGGTGGTCGAGGGCCTGCCCCGCCTGGAGCAGCCGGGCGTCCGGCGGGGCGTCGCCGAGGAGGACCTCCTGGGCGTACCGGTGCAGCCGCAGCAGGGAGCGGACCTTCAGCCAGGGCGCGTCCTGGGCCTCCGGCGCCGTGTCGGCGGCCAGGCCGTGGACGAGGGCCTCCGCGTTGTACGGGTGCCCCGCCCGCAGCAGGGGCAGCGCCGCGACCGCCTCCATCAGGTGCGCCTCGGCCGCCGCGGCCAGCGGTTTGAGGTCGGCCTCGGGGGCGGGGTGGAGGGGGACCTCGCTGGCCAGGACGGCGACGTTGTCCGCGACGGCGTGGAAGCGGGACGAGCCGAAGGCCTGGAGGGCGGCGGAGTGGGCCCGGGTGCGGGCCAGCGTGAGCTGGCGTTCGAGGAGCGCGGCGGCCTTGGCGGCGCCCACCGCCAGGGGACCGCTCGGCTTCTTGGCGCCCTGCCCCGCCCGGGGCTTCCCCGCGCCCGGCGCCGGGGCCCCGGTCCACTCGTCCCGCCCCGTGGGGCGGCCGCCCCCGGCGGGCACGGCCGCGGCGGGCGCCGGGACCGGGGCCGGGGTCGAGAGGCGGTGCAGCGCGCCGAGCAGCCGGTCGAGCCGCGCGGCGTACGCGTGCTCGCGGGCCAGCGTGCCGGAGAGCCACGCCAGCTCGGGGCGGAGGGACTCCGTCCACTCCGGGTCGAGGAGGGGCCGGAAGGTGTGCAGCGTCGCGCCCACGCGGCGGGCGGCGCGCCGCAGCGAGCGCGCCGCCGCCAGGGACTCCTCGGCTCCCTGCGCGTCCGTGGTGGACTCGCGGTGCAGCCGCAGCGAGCGGAGGAAGTCGGTCGCCTGCTGCTGAAGGTAGACCGACAGGACCTCGCCCGCCGTCATCTCATGGTGTTGCTGTGCCACGCCGGCGCCTCCGGGCGTCTATGAGCATCTCCTGTACGTTCCGCAGGGGCTGGCCTTCCGGGTCCGTGGCGTGCCGCGTCCAGTTGCCGTCCGCCCCCAGGTGCCACGAGGCCGTGGTGTCCGACATGCCGGTTTCGAGGAGCCGGTTCAGGGTCGCCCGGTGGTTCGGGTCGGTGACCCGGACCAGGGCCTCGATGCGGCGGTCGAGATTGCGGTGCATCATGTCGGCGCTGCCGATCCACACCTCCGGTTCGCCGCCGTTGCCGAAGGCGAAGACCCGGGAGTGCTCCAGGAAGCGGCCGAGCACGGAGCGCACCCGTATGTTCTCGGACAGGCCCGCGACACCGGGCCGGACGGCGCAGATGCCGCGCACCCACACGTCCACGGTGACGCCCGCCTGCGAGGCCCGGTACAGCGCGTCGATGACGGCCTCGTCGACGATCGAGTTGACCTTGATACGCACATAGGCGGGGCGGCCCGCGCGGTGGTGCTGGATCTCCCGGTTGACGCGGGTGACCAGGCCGTCGCGCAGGGACCGGGGCGCCACGAGCAGGCGGCGGTAGGTCTCGCGGCGCGAGTAGCCGGAGAGCCGGTTGAAGAGGTCGGAGAGGTCCGCGCCGACCTCCTGGTTGGCGGTGAGCAGCCCCAGGTCCTCGTACAGGCGTGCGGTCTTCGGGTGGTAGTTGCCGGTGCCCACGTGCGAGTAGCGCACCAGCTGGTCGCCCTCCTGGCGGACCACGAGCGACAGCTTGCAGTGCGTCTTCAGGCCGACCAGGCCGTAGACGACGTGGCAGCCCGCCTCCTCCAGCTTCCGCGCCCACTTGATGTTGGCCTGCTCGTCGAAGCGGGCCTTCAGCTCGACCAGGACGAGGACCTGCTTGCCGGACTCGGCGGCGTCGATGAGGGCGTCGACTATCGGGGAGTCGCCGGACGTGCGGTACAGCGTCTGCTTGATGGCGAGGACGTCGTCGTCGGCGGCGGCCTGTTCGAGGAAGGCCTGCACGGACGTGGAGAACGAGTCGTACGGGTGGTGCAGCAGCACGTCGTGCCCGCCGCGCAGGGCGGCGAAGATGTCCGGCGCGGACGCCGACTCCACCTCGGCCAGGTCCCGGTGGGTGCCCGCGACGAACTTCGGGTACTTCAGCTCGGGCCGGTCCAGGCCCGCGATGGCGAACAGGCCGGTGAGGTCGAGCGGCCCCGGCAGCGGGTACACCTCGGACTCGCTGATCTTCAGCTCGCGCACAAGCAGGTCCAGGACGTCCTTGTCGATGGACTCCTCGACCTCCAGGCGCACCGGCGGCCCGAAGCGGCGCCGCATCAGCTCCTTCTCCAGGGCCTGGAGCAGGTTCTCCGCGTCGTCCTCCTCCACCTCCAGGTCCTCGTTCCGGGTGAGCCGGAACATGTGGTGCTCCCGGATGTTCATCCCCGGGAACAGCTCCTGGAGGTGCTTGGGCGCGGCGATGACGTCCTCGATGGGCACGTACCGCTGCGGGGACGCCTCCAGGAAGCGGGACAGCAGGGGCGGCACCTTGACGCGGGCGAAGTGCTCGTGCCCGGTGACCGGGTTCTCGATCACCACGGCGAGGTTCAGGGACAGGCCCGAGATGTACGGGAAGGGGTGCGCGGGGTCCACGGCCAGCGGCGTGAGCACCGGGAAGATCCGCTGCATGAACAGCGTGTAGAGCCGGGACTGCTCCTTGTCGGTCAGCTCGTGCCAGCGCACCACGTGGATGCCCTCGTCGGCCAGGGCCGGGGCGACCTCCTCCTGGTAGCAGGCGGCGTGCCGGGCCATCAGCTCGCGCGAGCGGTTCCAGATCAGCTCCAGGACCTCGCGGGGCTGGAGGCCGGAGGCCGAACGGGTGGCGACGCCCGTCGCGATGCGGCGCTTGAGGCCCGCCACCCGGACCATGAAGAACTCGTCCAGGTTCGACGCGAAGATCGCCAGGAAGTTCGCCCGTTCGAGCAGGGGCGTGTTCGGGTCCTCGGCCAGCTCCAGGACGCGTTCGTTGAAGGCGAGCCAGCTGCGCTCCCGGTCCAGGAAGCGGCCCTGCGGCAGGGCCGTGCCGTCGGCCCCGGTCTGCGCGTCCTCGTCGTACGCGTCCAGGTCGGCGTCGATGTCGGGGTCCAGGTCGGAGACCGTGGCGGAGATCGTGTGCGGGCGGTGGGCCGCCAGGGAGCCTACGGACGGCTGGGCGTGCCGGATGCCGTCGGCGTCGGGGCTGGTCACTTCGGTCTGCGCGGTGGGCTCGCTCATGGTCTTATTCTTCCGCGCTCCACCCGTCGCGGGCGCGCCGGAAGGCGGGGGCACGGGGCGGGCCCGGCCGTTCTGGCGCGCTCGGCCCGGCGCCGGGTCGGGCACGGTGGGGGGCTGCATTGCCTGAGCGTCGCAAGCCTGTCTGAATCATTGGTTACGCCGACATGACGCCTGGGGGTTCGCCTGGGAACGCCGGGGCGCCCGGCGGCTTTCGCCAGCGCGAACCGGGAGGGTCGGGACTCCGCCCGGCGGCTTGTGACCCCGCCGGGCGGGCCTCCGGTACGCCGGGACTCCGTCCGGTGCCGGGGGCTTCGCCGATGCCTGGGGACCTCCGTTCGGCGCCCTCAGGCCTCCGGTCGGGTACGTCGGCGCCGCGCCCGGTGCCGTGGGCTTCGTCCGGGGCCTTGGGGCTCCGCCCGGTACGTCAGGCCCCGTTCGCCGCCGGGGCCTCACGCGGTGCCTCAGGACTCCGTCCGGTACATCAGGTCCGTCTCGTGCGTCACGAACCCCAGCCGCTCGTACACCTTCACGGCCGCCTTGTTGTCCGCGTCCACGTACAGCATCGCCGTGGGCAGGCCCGCCGCCGCCAGGTGGCGCAGGCCCACCGTGGTGAGCGCCTTGCCGAGGCCGCCGCCCTGCGCGCCGGGGCGCACCCCGACCACGTACACCTCGCCGAGCTGCTCCGCCGCGTGCACCTTCGTCCAGTGGAAGCCGACGATCTCCCCGTCGGCCGCGCGCTCCGCCAGGAAGAACCCCGCCGGGTCGAACCACGGCTCCGCCTTGCGGTCGTCGAGGTCGCGCTGGGTGAGCGAGCCCTGCTCGGGGTGGTGCGCGAACGCCTCGGCGTTCACCGCGAGCCACGCCGCGTCGTCCGCGCCGGGCACGAAGGTCCGTACGCGTACGCCGTCCGGGAGCACCGGGTCCGGCAGGTCCAGGTCGGTCAACGGGCGCCGCATCTGCCGCAGTTCGCGGAACAGGGTGAGGCCGAGCACCTGGGCCAGGTGCCGGGCGGCCGCGTGCCCGCCGTGCGCCCACACCCGAAGGCGCCTGCCGGACTCCGCCAGCAGGGCCGTGCCCAGCGCCCGCCCGTGCCCGTGCCCCCGGCGGGCCGGGTGCACCACCAGCTCGGCGGCCGGGGCCTCGACCGGGTCGGTGTCCTCCAACTGCGCGTAGCCGGTGAGTTCGCCGCCGACCGTGAGCAGCAGGTGCCGTACGCCGGGCCGGGCGCCGCCGCGCAACTGGAGCCGCCCCTGCTCGCTCACGGCCTGCTGGCCGTCGGTGCGGGCGGCGTCGGAGAGCAGCCCGAGCACGGCGGTGGCCTGGTCGGCCGTGAGCGCGTCGTAGGTGTCGATCTGCCGGAGGGAGGCGGCGGCTTGGGCGGGGGTCTCGTCGGTCATACGGCGACCATACGCTCTGCTGGCCCCTGGGCCCTGGGCGGTTCACCCCTGCCCTCGGCTGCTGGGCGCGCCCTCTTCTGGCCCCTGGGCCCTGGGCGGTTCACCCCTGCCCTCGGCTGCTGGGCGCGCCCTCTTCCCCCACCCACCCGCCCTCCTTCAGCGCTCCGCGCCTCGCCCTCAAACGCCGGGCAGGCTGGAACGTCCGCGTCTGCGCCGTCGTCGGCCTTCCGTGTCGTGCCCACCCGCCCGCCCGGATCGGCGCTCCGCGCCTCGCCCTCAAACGCCGGGCAGGCTGGAACGCCCGCCCCCTCGCCGTCGTCGGCTACCCGCGCCCCTCGGGGGCGAGCGCGTGGGATCGAGCCCGCCCGGCGTTTGAGGGCGAGCGCGTCAGCGCGACGAAGGGTGGGTGAGGGAGAAGCCCGCCCGGCGTTTGAGGGCGAGCGCGTCAGCGCGACGAAGGGCGGGTGGGTGGGGGAGAAGCCCGTCCGGCGTTTGAGGACGAGGCGCGGAGCGCTGATGAAGGGCGGGTGGGTGGGAGCAGAGGGCGCGCCCAGAGCGTCGGCGCGCGGAGGGAACGCCCGGTGGGGGGCGCGGGGGTTTAACCCCGCGGCGGCGCCCACGCCAGTGAATGGCTATCAGGCTGTAACCGGCGAAGCCCTGTTGCGCTACGCGCGTTGACCATAGGCTTCGCGTCGGCCCCAGTCGTCGACACCACCCCAGGGGAGACCGTGTCAGCCATACCCCAGCCCCGCAGGCCCCGGCGGCGATCCGCCCGCGTACTCGCGGTCGCGGCGGGGCTCGCCACCGTCGGTGCGCTCACCGCCGCGCTGCCCGCCACCGCGGGCCAGGACCAGAGCCCGAGCCGGGACCGGATGCAGGCCGCGGGCCACGCCAAGAAGCGCACGGTCGACGTACAGCTGCTGTCGTTCAACGACTTCCACGGCAACCTCCAGCCGCCCGCGGGCTCCTCCGGCCAGGTCACCGAGAAGCAGCCGGACGGCACGGAGAAGAAGATCGACGCGGGCGGCGTCGAGTACCTGGCGTCGTCGCTGCGCACGGCCCGCCAGGGCCACCCGTACTCCGTGACCGCGGCGGCGGGCGACCTCATCGGCGCCAGCCCGCTGCTCTCCGGGCTCTTCCACGACGAGCCCACCGTCGAGGCCCTGAACAAGATGGACCTCGACGTCTCCAGCGTCGGCAACCACGAGTTCGACGAGGGCGCGAGGGAACTGGCCCGCATCCAGAACGGCGGCTGCCACCCCAAGGACGGCTGCTACGAGAAGGACCGGCACGGCAAGCCGAAGAAGTTCAAGGGCGCCGACTTCCCGTACCTCACGGCGAACGTGACGGACGAGAAGACCGGCAAGCCCCTCCTGAAGCCCTACTGGGTGTGGAAGCACAAGGGCGTGAAGATCGGCTTCATCGGCCTGACCCTGGAGGGCACCCCGGACATCGTCTCGGCGGACGGCATCAAGGGCCTGAAGTTCCACGACGAGGTCGAGACCATCAACAAGTACGCGAAGGTCCTCGACAAGCAGGGCGTGAAGTCGATCGTCACCCTCATCCACGAGGGCGGCTCCCCGGCCAGCCAGGCGTACAACTACGACTGCGACTCGCCGGGCCCCGGCGACGGCATCTCCGGCCCGATCGCCGCGATCGCCAAGGGCGCCTCCCCGAAGGTCGACGCGTTCGTCACCGGCCACACCCACCAGGCGTACGTGTGCACCATCCCGGACCCCGCGGGCAAGCCGCGCATGGTGACGTCGGCGTCCTCGTACGGGAAGCTCTACACCGACACGACGCTGACGTACGACCGCAAGACCCGTGACATCGTGCGGACCAGCGTGAAGTCCGCGAACCACGTCGTCAGCCGGACCCAGCCCAAGGCCGCCGACATGACCCGGCTGATCGACCGCTGGAACAAGCTGGCCGCGCCCATCGCCAACAAGCCCGTCGGCTACATCTCCGGCGACATCCCCGGCCGCGGCGCGGGCACCCCCGAGTCCCCGCTCGGCGACCTGATCGCCGACGCGCAGCTCGCCCACGCCAAGTCCCTGGACCCGAAGGCCGAGCTGGCCCTGATGAACCCGGGCGGCATCCGCTCCGACCTGGTCCACAAGGCGAGCGGCGACGAGGGCGACGGCGTGGTGACGTACGGCGAGGCGTTCACCGTGCAGCCGTTCGCCAACACCGTGAACCTGGTCGACCTGACCGGCGCGCAGCTCCTGACCGCCCTGCGCCAGCAGGTCAGCGGCCCCAACGAGGCGTCCCCGAAGATCCTCCAGATCTCCCAGGGGCTCACGTACACCCTGGACATGACGAAGAAGGGCGCGGACCGGATCGTCACCGACTCCGTGAAGCTCAACGGCAAGGCGCTCGACCCGAACGCCACCTACCGCGTCGCGATGAACTCCTTCCTCACCGGCGGCGGCGACGGCTTCGCCGAGCTGGGCAAGGGCAAGAACCCGCTGGTCGGCTCGGACGACCTGAAGGCGCTCAACGACTACTTCGCCGCCAACTCCTCGGCGGACAAGCCGATCGCACCGCCGAAGGCGGACCGCGTCACGGTCGTGAAGTAGCGCGTCCGAGGCAGACACTTCTGCCGTAGCAGTTGTGAACTAACTCTCCGAGAACAGGCTTGGGGTGGGGTGTGAACGTATGGTGAGATCACCGGATGCGTTCCCCCACCGCATAGTCACCACCGATCCCGTAACCAAGCCGAATCCGTACGACGAACTGGCTGAGCTGGCGCCGAACCCGCTGGACGAGTTCCTGAAGGCCGACGCCGAGGACGCCGAGGGCAGCGAGGCCGCCGACGCCGACGAGCCGTGGTCTCCCCCAACCACCGCCGCCGCAGCCGTCGCCGCCGCAACCGCCTCGCCGCGCTCCCGCTGGCCGCGAAGCTGCTGATCGCGCTCGCCGTCGGCGCCGCCTTCCTCGTCCTCGCCGACCGCTGGGCGCTGCTGTACGCCGAGCACGAGGCCGCCGACAAGCTCAAGGACCAGCTGAGGCTCAGCGCGGCGCCCGAGGTCGACATCGCGGGCTTCCCCTTCCTCACCCAGGTCCTCGACCAGCGGCTCGACCGCGTCGAGGTCACCGTCCCGGACGTCGCCGCCGACCGCGTCTCGCTCGCCAGGGTCTCCGCGACCGCCACCGACGTGACCCTCAAGGGCGACGGCCCCACCTCCCTGACCGGCGCCGTCATCGACCGCATGCGCGGCGAGGTGCTGCTCTCCTTCGACGACCTGAACCGCGAACTCGGCGCCTCCCAGGTCACGTTCACCGGTCACGGCCACGACCAGGTGCTCGCCCGCGGCACCCTGCCGGTCGCCGGGCACGACCTGCGGGTGCGCGCCGACGCCCGCATCGAGCGCACCGGTGACCGCGGCGTCGCCACCGACATCGACCGGATGCGCCTCGACATCGGCGACCTGGCCACCTACCGGCCCGGCGGCCGCCCCGCCGAGGGCCTGCACCTGAGCCGGAAGTCCGCCGAGCGCGTGGCGCGCGAGTCGGCCCGCGCCAAGGCCCTCCTCGCCGTCCCGGCGATCGCGTACCGCCTCGGCGTCCCCGAACCGGCCGTACGCGAGGCCCTGAAGAGCGACGCCAAGCTCAACGAGCTCACCGGCTCGCCCCGCTTCGTCGACGACGTGACGCGCCTCAACCTCCTCGACGTCGCCATGGAGCACCCCGCCCTGCTGCGCCGCCTCGGCCTCGACCCCGCCCTCCTCAAGGGCCTCGACGGCCTCACCCGCCCCGTCCTCACCGACCGCCTCTCCCTCTCCTTCGAACTGCCGAAGCTGCCGGGCGAGGGCGCGGTGCGGCTGAGCGGGGTCACGGTGCGCGGCGACGGCATCCGGGTGGGCGTGGAGGGCTACGGCATCGGGTTCGGCTGAGCCTCGCGGGTGCGCTCGCCGTCAGGTGTAATTCCGGCTCCGCCCAGGCGTCATACACGATGCAGACGCATCCCGACGAAGGGCCGCCGGATGGACGAGCGTGAACGGTTCGCCGCGTTGTACCGCACCTTCCACCCCCACGTCCTGCGCTACCTCGCCCGCCGTCTTCCGCTCGACGAGGTGGAGGACGTCTGCGCCGACGTATTCGTCCGCGCGTGGCACGCTCGGGCACAGCGCCGCGGCAACGACCCCCTGCCCTGGCTGTACACCATCGCCCGCCATCAGATCGCCGATCACCTGGCGCAGCACGAGCGCGTCCGGGACTCCCTCGACCTGATGCGCACGACGTGGCAGGACGCCGTCGTGCAGTCGGCCGAGGAAGGCGCGGTCGACCGCGTCCACGCCTACCACGCCCTTGCCGCGCTGTCCCCCAGCGACCGCGAGGCACTGATGCTCACCACCTGGGACGGCCTGACCCCCGCCGCGGCCGCCACGGTGACCGGGTGCAACCGTGCCGCCTTCCTCGTACGCCTCCACCGTGCCCGCAAACGACTCGCCCAGCACCTGACGGCTCAGCCCCCCTACCCCGCCCGTTCCGAGAGGACCCGCACATGACGATGCCTCCCGACCCCGCCAGGGACCTCGACACCGCTGCCGTCGGCACACGCGTGGAAGCGCGCGTCATGGCCCGCCTCGACGGCGCCGCCGACGTTTCGGAACACGTGGGCGGAGCTGATGCGCCGGTGCGCAGCTTCGTGCGCCGACGGTCCGTCATCGGCCTGGCCGCCATGACCGCGACGGCGGTGGCCGCCGTAGTGGTCCTCGGTGAACTGCCCCGCCGCGAGAACGTGGACGGATACCGGTACGTCGCCTCCGTCACCCCTCCGGTGCTGCGGCTCACCCCGACGCCGGAGGCGGCCGAGCCCACCCTGCTCGGTCTCGCCGCGAAGGCCGGGAGGCAGTCCGCACCCCGAGCGTCGCAGTGGATCTACACGAAGACGTGGGGCTGGTCCCTCAACATCGACGCCGACGCGCCGCTGGGCGCCGCGACAGCCGCTGTCCCCACGGTGTCGGAGCTGTGGCTCAACCAGGACGGCTCCGGGCGCGACCGGTCCGAGTTCGGCGAACCCGTCTTCCCCAACCCCGACACGGAGGAAGCGGCTCGTGAGCGCGGCCTGATCGCGGGCACGGGGGTGCGGGACCACACGTACGGCCCCGGCCACTACGACACGCCCCGGCCGGTCCCCGACGACCCGTACGCCCTCGCCAAGCTCATCAAGGCGAAGGCACCGGCGGTGGAGGAGAACGGGTACCGCGAACTCCTGGTCGCCCTCGCCGAATGGGCGGGCGAGGCCAAGATGGGCGGGGACAGCGCGCAGCAGTTGTCCGGACGGCAGCGGGCGGCACTGCTGCGTCTGCTGGCCGAACCCGACCGGTACTTCGACTTCGGGACCTCGGCGGAGGGCTACGGGCCGGTGAAGACGTACACGACACGCACGTGGCAGGGCCAGCAGGCCCTGGCGGTGGTGACGGAGCAGAAGCCCGGCCACGACCCCGACTACCCGAAGCACTACGCACGCGAGACGCTGCTCCTCAACCCCGAGACCGGGGCCGTCATGGGCAGCGAGGAGGCCGTCTTCGGCGACCCCCTGAAGATCAACGTAAAACAGGTCCCGGCCACGCTCTCCGTCCGCGAAACCCTCGCGCGCGGGCCCGTGCGGGACGCGGAGTCGAGGCCGTAGGATCCCGGCCGTGGGCCGGAGGAACCCTTACCGTTCCTCCGGCCCCGCTCATGCGCCGAGTGGCTCAGACGTCATCTACGGCACGCCTCGAAATGATCAGCCTTGTCGTTGTCATCGTCCCCGACGTAGGAGGACTTCGACCACGGCCTCTCCGTCCACAACAGGCGGTCGGGACCGTCCGCCTGCCACACCTTGACGATCATGCCCCAGTGGGCGATGTTCCTCGTGGTGTTGACCCAAGACGAGGTGCGGTTCTTGAAGTCGAAGTCCTTGAACTTGACGACTTCCCGGCAGTGCGCGTAGTTCCACCGCAACCGGCGACCGCCGAAATCCTTGTGCTGGTAGAAGCAGTACCAGCGATTGTCGTCCTGCCCCGCGGGGCACCCCTCCCAGTCGGCCAAGGGTTCAGAGGTGTCGCCGCCGACCGCACGGAGCGTGCTTTCGCTGGAGGGCGGGGCGGTTTCCTGTCCCGGCAGCGGGAGGGCGAGGACGGCTCCGTTGCCGGGGAACGCGATCTCGTTCGCCGACACCTGCTGCCCACCCTGCGAGTTGGCGAGGCTTGCGTCGATCTCGGATTGCAGCTCTTGGCGCTGGTCAGGGGTGAGGGCACGGACGGCGGGCCGTTCGTCAGCCCCCGATACGGGCGGCAGGCTTGTGGCGGGGCTGTCGGCCATGGCGGCGGTTACGCCGAGAGTCGCCAGGGCGGCTGTCGCGGCGGCGCTTCCTATAGCGCGCCTGGTTAATCTAGGCACAATTGTGTCCTTCCACGTTCCTCGGACCCTCCGAGGGGCGCGTGTTCAGCCAACCACCTCGATCAAGATTGCGGTGCCTTTTGTGCGGGGATGGTGGGAAGTCGCGGAGTTAATGGGGGAGAGGGTTCCGCATTGCTGGCAGGGGTGCCGCTGGGCCAAGCTGTACTTTGTGCCAGCAAAGTAGTTATACCGTCAAGCAAGATTGCCTGGGTGGGAGCGCATGTGTCGCCCCGCGCGGATGTTTGCGCACCTGTTATGGGAGATTTGCGATCTCAAGATCCAGGTAGGCTGGATTCCGATTCCCGGATCCACTGGGTGCGGCGCGAACGCGCGGAGCGTTTCGATTGAGTGCCCCTAGAGGTGCTGGATGTATCCCTCAAATTGTCACGGTCGGCAGGCGGAATTCTCAGTCATTTTCGGCAGCGGGCGGATTCGGCTGCCAGCGGTCGATGCGGTCGCCCCTGCTGTCCGCGACGCGGAGTGCGTCCCGCAGGGACTCGACGGTACGGGTGAGCGCGAAGCGGACCGTCCGGTCCCCGGCGGCGGCGTCCGCGAGGATCGCCTCGGAGATGGTCAACACCTGGCGCCCGGAGGCGAGTTGGGCCTCCTCGATGTCATCGGCGAGGCGGGAGATCACACTCGTCGGGTCGTCCGTGCTCAGGTAGCACGGCCCGCCGTCAGGGTTGGGCCAGGGGAGGAGTCGCATGGTGGAGGCTTCTCTCGTCGGTGCCGGATTCCGGTGATTACCGTTCGTGTTCCGATGATTACGGCTCCGGCGTACGCTGCGACAGAGACGGCGAGTTGCCCTCGCGGGCGGCAACAGGAGGGGCGTGCGATGTCCGAACAGCAAGCCGTGGAAGGGGAGTCGGGCCGCGCGTCGCTCGCGCGCACGCTCCGGTTCCTGCGCGAGAAGGCGGGCATATCCCTGGGCAAGCTGGCGGAGGACACCGCGTACGACAAGAGCTACCTGTCCCGCCTGGAGAGCGGCGAGCGCCTGTCCAAGCTGGCGGTCATGGAGGACCTTGATCGGTACTACGGGTCCGGGGACTTGCTGGTGACGCATTGGAAGGGGGCGCGGAGGGAGGCGTTCAAGGATCAGTACAAGGAGTACATGCGGCTGGAGGCGACGGCGAGGGTCATGTGGATGTTCCAGTTGGCTGTGCCGGGCCTGTTGCAGACCGAGGACTTCGCTCGTGAGGTGTTGTCCGCTGACCAGACAACAAGCCTGAACTCCGAGAAGGTTGAGGAGGACGTGGCCGCGCGCATCGGGCGTCAGGAACTGCTGTACCGCGATCCGCCGCCGAGTATCCGCATCATCCTGGACGAGGGTGCGCTGCGGCGTGTGGCGCGGGAGCCCTTGGTGTGGGAGAACCAGTTGTCGCGACTGGTCGAGGCAGCGGAACAGCCGTCGATCGCGTTGCAGGTGCTCCCGCTCGCTGCTGGCCTTCACAGCCTCATGGGCAGTCACGTGTCGCTGTTGTGGCAGCGGACCGGGGACCCTGTTGCCTATGTGGAAGGCAACGGAGTTGGAGAGCTGATCGAGGAACCGGACAGAGTCCTGGGCTACCGCTTGTCCTACGATCGCGTACGAGACATGGCGCTGCCGCCCTTGGAGTCGGCGGCGTTTATCCGGGGAGTCCTGAAGGAGCACCGATCATGAATCGCACCCCCGACCTCACCACCGCTGTGTGGCGCAAGTCGTCGTACAGCGACGGCGGCCAAACGAACTGCGTTGAAGTCGCCGACCACTACGACGGCCTTGTCCCGGTCCGCGACAGCAAGTCCCCCACCACCCGCCCGCTGGTCTTCTCTGCCGCGTCCTGGTCCGCGTTCGTGAACGAGATACGGGAGTCGGCGTGACCCCCGACCTCACCACCGCTACGTGGCGCAAGTCGTCGTACAGCGACGGCGGCGACAACAACTGCGTCGAGGTAGCCCACGGCTACCCCGACCTCATCCCGGTCCGCGACAGCAAAACGGCCCCACAGGGCCCCGCCCTGATCTTCGCCGCCCCGGCGTGGGCGGTGTTCGTCGCGGCGGTGGGGGCGGGCGCGGCCGTCTCGTGAGCGCACGGCCCTGACGGCGGCCGGAGGTTCGTTCGGATGTCGGCCGCCTCTCCCTGGCCTTCCCACTGCCGAAGGGAAGTAGGGTCCGCGCCGTCAGCGGGTGCCAAGGGGCAGCACCGGCCCTGTGAACGAGGCCCGAAGCCGCCGGTCGTGGGTGACCACGACCAGCGTGCCCGCGTAGGTGGCCAGGGCCGCCTCCAGGTCCTCCACCAGGGACGGCGACAGGTGGTTCGTCGGCTCGTCGAGCAGGAGGAGGCCGTGGGGGCGCGTCAGGAGGCGGGCCAGCTCAAGGCGGCGGAGCTGGCCGGTGGACAGGTCCCGCACGGGACGGGCCAGGTCCCGCTCGGCGAAGAGCCCGAGCGCGAGCAGTTCGTCGGCACGGTCCTCGCCGAACGCGGACAGCAGCGAACGCGACCCCTTCGCGTACGACAGGGGCGCCGCCTCCTGCCGCAGCAGGCCGACCCGGGCGGGGTGGCGCACGAGCGCGCCCGGCGCCGGGTCGAGTTCGCCCGCGAGGACGCGCAGGAGCGTGGACTTGCCCGTGCCGTTCGGGCCGGTCACGAGCAGTCGCCCACCGGCGGGCACATGCAGGGAGTCCAGCGCGAGCCGCCCCGGCACTCGTACGTCCGCCAGCTCGACCGCCCTGGCCCCGCCTTACGGCGCCGCAGGCGGCGGCTGCGGTGCCCCCGGTAGGCGGATCGTCGCCACCGTGCCGTCGCCGTCCGCCGGGCCCAGCGTTACCTCGCCGCCCGCCTGGCGGACCGTGCGGGCCACGATCGACAGGCCCAGGCCCGAGCCGGGCAGGCCCCGGGCCGTGGGGGAGCGCCAGAAGCGGTCGAAGACGTGCGGGAGTTCGTCGGCCGCGATGCCCGGGCCGTGGTCGCGGACCGTCAGGACGCCGTCCTTCAGGGCGACCTCGATGGCGGAGCCCGCAGGGCCGAACTTCACCGCGTTGTCCAGGACGTTCACGATCGCCCGCTCCAGGGCGGGCGGCTCGGCCCGCACGTACCAGGGGGACAGGGACGCCTCGAACGTCAGGTCCGGGCCGCGCAGGCGGGCCCGCTCCAGGGCGGTGTCCACGATGTCGTGCAGCGCCACCACCTGCACCTTGCCGCCCGGCGCCGCGTCGGGCCTCGACAGCTCCTGCAAGTCGCCGATGAGCGAGGCGAGTTCGGTCATCTGCGCCTTCACCGACGCCAGCAGCGCCCTGCGGTCGTCGGGCGGGATGGCCCGGCCCGTGTCCTCGCTGCGGGCCAGGAGTTCGATGTTCGTCCGCAGCGAGGTCAGGGGCGTGCGCAGCTCGTGGCCCGCGTCGGCGATCAGCTGCTGCTGGAGATCGCGGGACGAGGCCAGTGCGGACGTCATCGCGTTGAACGAGCGGGACAGGCGGGCGATCTCGTCGTCGCTGCCGTCGTCCGTGGGGATGCGCAGGCTCAGGTCCTCGGTACGGGCGACGTGCTCGACGGCGGCGGTCAGCTCGTCCACGGGGCGCAGCCCGGTGCGGGCCACCCACAGGCCCGCGATCCCGGCGCCCACGACACCCGCCCCGGCGACCAGGGACAGGACCAGGACCAGGTTGCTGAGGGTGTCCTGGACCTCGTTGAGGGGGCGGGCGACGGAGATGGCGTACGGCTGGTCGGGCTGCGGGTAGGTGAAGACGCGGTACTTGACGCCGTCGGACGTGGTGGCGTCGTGGAACGCCTCGTCCCGCTCGCGCCGGGCGACCTCGGTGTCGGCCTTCTTGAGCTGGAGCGTGATGCCCAGCTTGCCGATGATGATGCAGCCGTTGCCCTGCTGGTCGACCACCTGGACGATCTGCTGGTACAGGTCGGGGTTGACGGTCCGCTCGACGGACGCGCGACCGCACTCCTGGGTGACGGGGTTGATCATCTTGCGCACGTCGCTGTCGGACACGATGCCGCGGCGGTCGCTCAGCGCGTCGTCCAACGAGCTGACCAGCACGTTCCGCACCACGAACCAGCACGTCACCGCCGCCGCGGCGACGGCCACGGCAACCGCCGTCGCCACGAGCAGCGCCAGGCGGGAGCGCAGCGGGAGGGCCCGGAAGCGGTGGAGCAGGCGCCTCACTCGCGACCGCCGGTCCCCGCGGGTTCCGCGCGCAGGACGTAGCCCACGCCCCGCACGGTGTGCACCAGGCGCGGTTCGCCGCCCGCCTCCGTCTTGCGGCGCAGGTACATCACGTACACGTCGAGGGAGTTCGACGTCGGCTCGAAGTCGAAGCCCCACACCGCCTTGAGGATCTGCTCGCGCGTCAGCACCTGGCGCGGGTGCGCCAGGAACAGCTCAAGGAGCGTGAACTCCGTGCGGGTCAGCTCCACCGTGCGCGTGCCGCGCGTCACCTCGCGCGTCGCCAGGTTCATCCGCAGGTCGCCGAAGGAGAGCACGTCGCCCTCGGGGGCCTGGCCCGTGGCCGCCGCGTAGGAGCTGCGGCGCAGCAGGGCGCGGATCCGGGCGAACAGCTCGTCCAGCTCGAACGGCTTGACCAGGTAGTCGTCCGCCCCCGCGTCCAGGCCGGTGACGCGGTCGCCCACGGTGTCGCGGGCCGTCAGCATCAGGATCGGGGTCGTCGAACCGGTCGCGCGCAGGCGGCGGGCCGCGGTCAGGCCGTCCATGCGGGGCATCTGGATGTCCAGGACCACCAGGTCGGGGCGGTACGCCGCGGCCTTCTCCAGGGCGTCGGCGCCGTCCACGGCGACCTCGGTGCCGTAGCCCTCGAAGGCGAGGCTGCGTTGGAGGGCCTCTCGTACGGCGGGTTCGTCGTCCACGATCAGGATGCGCGGGTCGCCTTCGGCGGGGGTCATGGGGGTGGGCTTCCTCGGTGGGGTGGGTGGGTGTCGGCTGGGCTGCGCCTCTCAGCGTCGCACGCGGCCCTCGCGGGTGCGCCCGGGACCCGCCCCTTCCCGAACCAGGGGCGGCGCCAGAGTTTCAGCCCGTCCGGCGTTTGAGGACGAGGCCGAAGGCCGATTCTCGGGGGTGCCAGGGGGCTGGCCCCTTGGTTCGGGAAGGGGCGGGTCAGGGGCGCACCCGCGAGGGTCAGCCGTCGGCGCCGGACCGCAGCTTCGCCAGGTCGGCCTTCACCGTGTTGACCGGGATGGCGAAGCCGAGCCCCACGCTGCCGGAGTCCCCGGAGGACGCCGCCGAGCTGGGCGCGTACATCGCGGAGTTGATGCCGATGACGTTCCCGTTCATGTCGATGAGCGCGCCCCCGGAGTTCCCGGGGTTGAGCGAGGCGTCGGTCTGCAACGCCTTGTACGTGGTCTTCGACGACCCGGTGTCCCCGTTGAACTCCTGCCCGCCGAACTCGAAGGGCCAGCCGCCGCCCTCCCCGCGCGGCCCCTGCTCCTGCCCCCGGCCGGGATCCGCGGAGACGGTCACGTCGCGGTCGAGCGCGGAGACGATGCCGCTGGTGACGGTGCCGGTGAGGCCCTCGGGGGAGCCGATGGCGACGACCTCGTCGCCGACCTGGACGCCGTCGGAGTCGCCGAGGGTCGCGGCCCGCAGCCCGGACGCGCCCTCCAGCTTGATCAGCGCGAGGTCCTTCCCGCTGTCGGTGCCGACGGTCTTCGCGCGGTACGTCCTGCCGTCGCTGGTGCGTACGGAGATCGAGGTGGCGCCGGAGACGACGTGGTTGTTGGTGACGATCTCGCCGTCGGAGGTGACGATCACTCCGGAGCCGGTGGACTTGCCCGCGGTGGTCTTGGCGTTGATCTCCACGACGCTGGGGGTGACGGCCTCGGCGACCCCGGCGACGGTGCCCTTGCTGCCGGTGGAGACGCTGGTGCCGTTGACGTTCCTGGCACCGCTGTCGCTGGCGTGGCCGCCGCCGGTGAGGGTGCCGACGGCGTAGGCGGTGCCGCCGCCGATGGCCGCGGCGGCCAGGGCCACGGCGGAGATCAGGGCTACGGGGGCCTTGGCTCGGCGCCGCGTTGGCGCGGTGAGGGGTTCTGTCATGCCGTTGAGCGTCGCGCCCGTATATGAGAACGCCCTGAGGTGCCGCTGAGAACCCGACCAGAACGGTGTTCACCGCGCATAAGGCCCCTGCCGGGAGGCCCCCAACCCCGCCCCTTCACCGAAACCATGGGGCTCCGCCCCCTGGCACCCCCGTTCATCGGCCTGGCGGCCTCGTCCTCAAACGCCGGACGGGCTTATTCCCCGTGGATCACGGAGAGCCGACGACGGCGAGGAGCCAGGAGCCAGCCCGTCCGGCGCCTGAGGACGAGGCGCGGAGCGCCGATCACCGCTCAGGGCGCCCCGCCGGAAAAGCGCAGCCGCAGGAGCGCCGCACCACCAGTCGCGAAGGGAACTGCCGCAGCCGCTCCCGCCGGGACCCCGCGACCCGCAGGCCGTCGTCCAGGACGAGGTCGACCGCGGCGCGGGCCATCGCCGGGCGGTCGGAGGCGACCGTGGTGAGCGGCGGGTCGGTGAGGGCGGCTTCCTTGACGTCGTCAAAACCGGCGACGGCCAGCTCCCCCGGCACGTCGATGCGCAGCTCGCGCGCGGCCCGCAGCACGCCGATGGCCTGGTCGTCGGTGGAGCAGAAGATCGCGGTGGGGCGGTCGGGGCCGGAGAGGAAGCCGAGGGCGAGCCGGTAGACGTCGTACCGGTTGTACGGGGCTTCGATGAGGCGGCCCTCGGTGGCGCGGCCCGCCTCGCGCATCGCGCGGCGCCAGCCCTCGACGTGGTCGGAGACGGGGTCGCCGACGGTCGGGGTCTCGGCGGTGCCGCCGACGCAGGCGACGTACTCGTGGCCGTGTTCCAGCAGGTGGCGCGTGACGAGCTGGGCGCCGCCGATGTCGTCGGTGACGACGGCGACGTCGTCGATGGCCTCGGGGCGCTCGTGCAGCAGCACCACCCGCGCGTCCCAGGCGTCGATCTCGGCGGCGGCCTGGTCGGACAGGCCGTGGCTGACCAGGATCAGGCCGGAGACCCGCATGCCGAGGAAGGCGCGCAGGTAGTGCGTCTCGCGCTCCTCGACGTAGTCGGCGTTGCCGACGAGGACCATCTTCCCGCGCTCGGACGCCGCCTGCTCCACGGCGTGCGTCAGCTCGGCGAAGAACGGCTGGCGCGCGTCCGGCACGATCATGCCTATGAGGTCCGTGCGGCGGGACGCCATGGCCTGGGCGACCCGGTCCGGGCGGTAGCCCAGCTCCTTGATCGCGGCGAGGACACGCTCGCGCGTGGCCGGGGCGACCGGCCGGGGTCCATTGTTGATGACATAGCTCACGACCGCGGTCGAAGTACCCGCCAGTCGCGCCACATCGTCCCGCGTCACCTTGGCCACGCGCGCAGTCTACGCGGATGGAGTCAGCCCTGAGCGGGCCGTGCGGCGGCTTCCTCGGCGGCGGCCGCCGCGGCGGCGACGGCGGTGGCCTTGGCGGCCGTCCGCGCGTCCGTCCGCCCGCCCGCCCGCGCGTCCGTCCGCGTCACCGGCCGCGGGTCCGGCCGGTCGCCCTCGGCCCGGGGCCGGGCCGCCGTCGCGGTCTCCTCGTCGGCGCCGCGGTCCACCTTCTCCGGCACCACGAAGCGGTAGCCCACGTTCCGGACGGTGCCGATGAGCGACTCGTGCTCGACGCCGAGCTTGGCCCGCAGCCGCCGCACGTGGACGTCGACCGTCCGCGTCCCGCCGAAGTAGTCGTACCCCCAGACCTCCTGGAGGAGCTGGGCGCGGGTGAAGACCCGGCCGGGGTGCTGCGCCAGGTACTTCAGCAGCTCGAACTCCTTGAAGGTCAGGTCGAGGACCCGGCCCTTGAGCTTCGCGCTGTAGGTCGCCTCGTCCACGGAGAGGTCGCCGTTGCGGATCTCCATGGGGGAGTCGTCGGTGGCGATCTCCTTGCGGCCCATGGCGAGCCGCAGCCGCGCCTCGACCTCCGCGGGGCCCGCGGTGTCGAGCAGCACGTCGTCGATGCCCCAGTCGGCGGTGACGGCGGCGAGGCCGCCCTCGGTGACGACCAGGAGCAGCGGGCTGCCGGGTCCGGTGGAGCGCAGCAGCTGGCACAGGCTGCGCACCTGCGGCAGGTCGCGGCGGCCGTCGATCATGATGACGTCGGCGCCGGGGGTGTCGACGAGGGCGGGGCCCTCCGCGGGTGCCACGCGCACGTTGTGCAGGAGCAGGCCGAGCGCGGGGAGCACCTCCGTCGACGGCTGGAGGGCGTTGGTCAGGAGCAGCAGCGAACTCATCGCTCCCCACCTGCCCTGGGGACGGGCCGGTGCGTCCGGCCGCCGTGCACGTTTCGCTCGCCCATTACGTCGGTTCCTCCTCGGGTCCCGTGCGAGGACGTGGGGGCACTGCTTCGTACGGTGCTACGCCTCCCGCGCCCGGGGAGGCGTACGCGCTCGCCGCTGTCGAGGCTACGGTCACCGACGGGTCGGCGTCGGTTCGGCGAAGGCTCCGGAAAGCACGAAAGGACCCGGGGGCTGCGTTGCCCGGATCCTCTGCCCAGCAGAATAGCCCACATGACTTCCGGTCCGGCAGGTCGAACGGCACCGTCCGCTGTGCCTGAGATCACTCCTGTTCATCGGGGCGCCACGCTCCGTACCGTGCTCCGTACGGCGGACGGGGTACGGATCGACGCCGCGTACGACCCGGGTCCCGGGCCCGTGGGCGGGCCCGCGATCGTGCTCGCGCACGGCTTCACCGGGGACCGGGCGCGCCCGCACGTGCGCCGGGCCGCGGCGGTGTTCGCGCAGCGTGCGGCCGTGATCACGTTCTCGTTCCGGGGGCACGGGGAGTCCGGCGGGCGGTCCACGGTCGGCGACCGCGAGGTGCTGGACCTGGCGGCGGCGGTGGCCTGGGCGCGCTCGCTGGGGCACGCGCGGGTGGCGACGGTCGGGTTCTCCATGGGCGGCTCGGTGGTGCTGCGGCAGGCGGCGTTGCACAGGGGGCGCACGGAAGCGCGGGTTGACGCGGTCGTGTCGGTCAGTGCGCCCGCCCGCTGGTTCTACCGGGGGACGGCGCCGATGCGGCGGCTGCACTGGCTGGTCACCCGGCCCGCGGGCCGCGCCGTGGGCCGCCTCGGCCTGCGCACCCGCATCCACCACCGCGCGTGGGACCCGGTGCCGCTGTCGCCCACCGAGGCCGTGCCGCTGATCGCGCCGGTCCCGCTGCTCGTCGTACACGGCGACCGGGACCCGTACTTCCCCCTGGACCACCCCCGCATGCTGGCCGCCGCGGCGGGCGGCGCCGCCGAGCTGTGGCTGGAAGCGGGCATGGGGCACGCCGAGCACGCGGCGGACGACGCGCTCCTGGGGCGGATCGCCGCGTGGGTCACGGCATCATGGACGTCGGCAACCGCCGAGTGACGAGTGGGAGGAGGGCACGCATGGCGTCCGGGACGATCCGGTACTGGGCCGCCGCCAAGGCCGCGGCGGGCGTCGCCGAGGAGCCGTACGCCGAGGCCACGCTGGCCGACGCGCTGACCGCGGCGCGGTCCCGGCACCCCGGGGAGCTGGACCGCGTCCTGCTGCGGTGCTCGTTCCTCGTCGACGGTGACCCCGTGGGCACTCGCGCGCATGAGACGGTACGCCTGGCCGAGGGCGGCACGGTCGAGGTGCTCCCGCCGTTCGCAGGAGGATGACGTTGAGCGACCAGCCGCACCAGGGGTACGACGGGTACGCCGGGTACCCCGGGTACCAGGGGCAGCAGGGCCAGCCGCAGGGGTATCAGGAGCATCAGGGGTACGACCCCTATGACCCGTACCAGCAGCAGGCGCCGCAGCAGTGGGGGTACCAGGACCCTTACGCGGGGCAGCAGCAGGAGGACCACACCCAGCAGTGGGTGGGGCAGACCTGGGAGACGCAGATCCAGCCGCCGGTGCCCGCGGTCGACGTGACCGAGACCGCGTACTTGCCTTCGCAGGCGGCGGCGCAGTGGGTGCCGGAGGCTGCGCCCGCGCCCGCGCCCGCCCCTGCCCCTTCCCCCGAGGCCTATTACACGGAACCCGGCGCTCAGGCTGTGCCCGCCCGTTCCGCCCTCTGGGCGGACCAGCCGCCCACAGCGGGGACGGGCGAACCGCCGGTGCCCGCAGAGGAAGCGGCACCCGAACCCGAGCCCGCCTACGGGCCCGCCACCACCACCGGGAACGCCCGGATCACCGACGCGCAGCGGGCGCGGGCCGAGGGGCGGTCGCCGATCATAGAGCCGGGGATGCAGCCCGCCCTGCTCACCGCGCTCCTTGCCCTGCTGCTCGCGGGGGGTGCCGCCGCCGGGCAGTACGCGCTGCTCGTACCGCTGGTGGTGCTCCAGGCCGTGACGGCCGCCGGATGGTTCCGGCTGAATGGGATGTGGCCCGCCCGGCAGGGCATCGCGCTCGCGTTCCTCGGTGGGGTCGTCGCCGACGTCGCGCTGCTCGCCACCGGCGAGGGCAAGGCCCCGGCGGCCATCCTCGGCACGCTCGGCGTCTGGGTGCTGCTCGTCCTGGTGCTGCAGCTGCGCAGCCGCGCGGGCGCCGACGAGCGCATGTACGGCCTGATGGCGACCGTGGCGTCCAGCGCGCTGGCGATCATCACGGCCGGGCACCTGGCGGCGGCCCACGAGGCGGCCACCGTCGGCGCGGTCGCCGTCGCCGCGGCCGTGCTCGCCCGCGCGCTGCCGCTGCCCACGCCCGCCTCGGTGGTGGTGGCGCTGCTCGCGGCGGCCGGTGCGGGCATCGCGGTCGGCGGGGCCACCGACTACGGCAGTGAGGGGGCGCTGCTCGGGCTCGCCGCGGGCGCCTGCGCCGTGATCGGGCACCGGGTGGCCAGCTATGACTACCCGTCGCGGTTCGTGCACTTCACGGCGGGCGTGGCCCTGCCGCTCGCGGCGGCGGCGCCCGCCGTGTACCTGCTGGGCCGCGCCCTCGGCTGACCCCGCGCCCCGGCCTCGTACGCGTACGAGGCGATCGTCACAAGCGTTCTACGGATCCCCGGCCAAAGGTCATGGCCGGGGATCCGTCCTTTAGGCTCGCGGCATCGGACACCTGAGGCGGGGGAACGGGGAACAGCAGGCATGAGCAAACGCGCGGTACGCATACTCCTGATCGTCGTGGTCGTCCTGGGCGGCCTCTTCGTCGCGGCCGACCGGCTCGCCGTCTCCTTCGCGGAGAGCGAGGCGGCCGAGAAGATCAAGTCGCAGGAGGGGCTCAGCAGCACGCCGGACGTGTCGATCAAGGGCTTCCCGTTCCTCACCCAGGCCCTCGGCGGCAAGCTCGACGAGGTGGAGATCGGGATCGAGGACTACGACGCCAAGTCCGACGGCGACACCATCCGCGTCGCCGACCTCAGCGCCACCATGCACGGCGTCGACTTCTCCAGCGACTACAGCTCGGCGACCGCCGACCGGGCCGCGGGCGTCGCCCGGATCTCGTACGACGAGCTGCTCAAGGAGGCCGAGGCCGAGCCCGTGAAGCTGCCGCTGGGCGCCGAGGGCAAGGTCGTCGGCCTCTCCGACGGCGGCGGCGGGAAGATCAAGGTCTCCGTCGAGGTGAGCAAGAACGGCACCAAGCTGCCCAAGCCCGTGGACGTGCTGAGCACGGTCAGCGTGGAGGGCGACACCATCCGCGTGCACGCCGACCGGATTCCGGAGAAGCTCGACCTGCTGGGCGTCAGCGTCCCGCTGCCCGAGGGCCTGGTCCGGGACGTCACCGACTTCGAGGAGCGGATCACCGACCTGCCCGGCGGCATCCAGCTCGACACGGTGCAGGCCGCGCCGGACGGCGTGGACGTGGCGGTCAAGGGCGAGAACGTCAACCTGGTCAGCTGACGAGGGGCCCAGGAGCGTCCTGGAGCGTCCCGGGCCGTCCCGGAGCGGTCGATGGTCCGCAAGGCGAGACGGAGCCGTCCGCCTGTCAGATGCCCCGGCGGCACCGGGCCCGGGAGCAGGGGCCCGCGCGCCCCCGGCGGCGGCCGGAAGTGATCCCGTAGCTCACATCGTGAACGAATCCGTCTCACTATGCGGAGTGCCGGTGACACGGGCGCCGGGGCGTCCCTACGATCGGACCCATGCACCGACAGGCGGACCTCACGAAGCGGCGGGCAGTGGACCTGTGCCGCGTCGCCGCCATGCTCTGTCGCGCTCTCTGAGCGGGATGCTCCGACTCCCGTATTCCCCGGCCCGTCGACAGGCCCGTTCACCGCTGTCAGGGCCATCACGCGCGTACGCCCGTCGCCTCCCCGCACTCGCGTACCCGCACACCCCCGTTCCGCCCCGCCGCACCTGCTCCGGAGGAGAAACGCATGAGCCGCAGCGACGTCCTGGTAGACGCCGACTGGGTCGAGGCCCACCTCGACGACCCGAAGGTCGTCCTCGTCGAGGTGGACGAGGACACCTCGGCGTACGACAAGAACCACATCAAGAACGCCATCCGGATCGACTGGACCAAGGACCTCCAGGACCCGGTGCGCCGCGACTTCATCGACCAGGAGGGCTTCGAGAAGCTCCTGTCGGCCAAGGGCATCGCCAACGACTCCACCGTCGTCCTCTACGGCGGCAACAACAACTGGTTCGCGTCGTACGCCTTCTGGTACTTCAAGCTGTACGGCCACCAGGACGTGCGCCTGCTCGACGGCGGCCGCAAGAAGTGGGAGCTGGACGCCCGCGAGCTGGTCGACGGCACCGAGGTGCCGCAGCGCCCGGCCACCGAGTACAAGGCCAAGCCGCAGGACGCCTCCATCCGCGCCTTCCGCGACGACGTCGTCGCCGCCATCGGCAACCAGAACCTGGTCGACGTCCGCTCGCCCGACGAGTTCTCCGGCAAGCTGCTCGCCCCGGCCCACCTGCCCCAGGAGCAGTCGCAGCGCCCCGGCCACGTGCCGAGCGCCCGCAACATCCCCTGGTCGAAGAACGCCAACGACGACGGCACCTTCAAGTCGGACGACGAGCTGCGCGCGCTCTACGCCGACGAGAACGTGGACCTCACCAAGGACACCATCGCCTACTGCCGCATCGGTGAGCGCTCGGCCCTGACCTGGTTCGTCCTGCACGAGCTGCTCGGCGTCGAGAACGTCAAGAACTACGACGGCTCGTGGACCGAGTACGGCTCCCTCGTGGGCGTGCCGATCGAGCTGGGCGCCAACAAGTAGGCCGGACCTTCCCTCTCCCTCCCTCACTCTCTCTTCCAGGTTCTAGGAGTACGCATGTGTGGAGCCAAGGCCGGAGGCCCGGACGCTTCGACGATCAAGCCCGGTGAGACCACCATCCAGGGCCAGGTGACCCGCGACGGCGAGCCGGTGACCGGCTACGTCCGCCTGCTCGACTCGACCGGCGAGTTCACCGCGGAGGTGCCGACCTCGGCGACCGGGCAGTTCCGCTTCTACGCGGCGGAGGGGACGTGGACCGTGCGGGCCCTCGTGCCGGGCGGCAGCGCCGACCGGACCGTCGTCGCCCAGCAGGGCGGCCTGGCGGAGGTCGCCATCGCGGTCTGACCCTTCACTGGCCGGGGGCCGCGTCTCGGGGTTGGACACCACGGAGACGCGGCCCTCGCGCGCCGCGCTCCGCTTGCTGGATTCAGCCCGTCCGGCGTTTGAGGACGAGGCCGAAGGCCGATTTTCGGGGGTGCCAGGGGGCGGAGCCCCATGGTATCGGGGAAGGGGCGGGTCTGGGGCGCCCCCCCGCGAGGGCTAGCGGCGGTGGTGTTTGCCGTCCAGTTCGTCCCACCACTCGTCGGACTTCGGGTCCCCCGAGGGGTCGTCCCACCAGCGGTCATCGGGCCCCCGCCGATTCGCGACCATCGCCGCCAGCGGCGGGATCACCATCGCCACCACGCACATCGCGACCGCCGCCGGGACCGACCAGAGCCGTACGACACCCCACGCCAGGACGAACAGGGCGAGGCACGTGCCCATCATGGCGAAGTACACCCGGCGCCGTCGCGCGTACATACGTCCAGCGTACGGCGGACCTCACCGAGAGAGGGCCGCGCGGCCCCACTAGAGTGGAACCCGGCTCTGTTACCGCCCACCCCAGCTCACCGAGGAGCACCCCGTGCTTGAGGCCTTCTTCTCCGCCCTCCTTGTCCTGGTCTGCGTCGGCGTCCTCGCCTTCGCCGGTCTGACCGTGAAGAAGCTGTACCAGGGCCAGCGCTGACCCCCACTGAGCCCCCCACCGAGAGACGCCTGAGCAATCCCATGATCGAGATCCCGTCCGACCTGCACCCCGACCTCGTCCCCCTCGCCTGGCTCCTGGGCAACTGGGCGGGCGCGGGCGTCACCGACTTCCCCGGCTCCCCGAAGGCGAACTTCGGGCAGGAGGTCTCCTTCACCCACGACGGACGGGACTTCCTGGAGTACCGGTCGCGCACGTGGATCCTCGACGCCGAGGGCAACAAGACCGAGCCCCTGGAGACCGAGTCCGGCTTCTGGCGCGTCGACAAGGAGCGCAAGGTCGAGGTCGTCATGGTCCGCCAGGACGGCGTCGTCGAGGTCTGGTACGGCGAGCTGGCCGACAAGAAGCCGCAGATCGACCTCGCCACCGACGCCGTGGCCCGCACCGCCGCCTCCGGCCCGTACAGCGGCGGCAAGCGGCTGTACGGCTATGTGAAGGGCGACCTGATGTGGGTCGGCGAGAAGCAGACCCCCGAGGTGCCGCTGCGGCCGTATATGTCCGCGCAGCTCAAGAAGGTCGTCACGCCCGAGGAGGTCGCCGACATGGCGCGCAACCTGGGTGACCTGCCCGACGACGGCATCGCCTTCTTCAAGTAGCCAATAAACTCGGGGACGTGGTGAGCGCCGACTCCGACTGGAAGAGCGATCTGCGGCAGCGCGGGTACCGCCTGACGCCGCAGCGCCAGCTCGTGCTGGAAGCCGTGGACGCCCTGGAGCACGCGACCCCCGACGACATCCTCTGCGAGGTCCGCAAGACGGCGTCGGGGATCAACATCTCCACGGTCTACCGCACCCTGGAGCTGCTTGAGGAGCTGGGCCTGGTCAGCCACGCCCACCTCGGCCACGGCGCGCCCACCTACCACTTGGCGGACCGCCACCACCACCTCCACCTGGTGTGCCGGGACTGCACCGGCGTCATCGAGGCCGACGTGTCGGTCGCCGCGGAGTTCACCGAGAAGCTGCGCGGCCTGTTCGGCTTCGACACCGATATGAAGCACTTCGCGATCTTCGGCCGCTGCGAGAAGTGCGGCGACGCCGCGGCCACGGACGGGGGCGCTCAGGCCGACGGGACCGACGGCGCCGGGGAGAAATAAACGGGGCCGCCCCCTGGTCGTAGTCTGTGTGAACATGAAGAGCCCTCTGCTGTCCCTGCCCGGCGCCGTCCCCGCCGAAGGAGCGGACGAAGGCGTGGCCGCCCACTACGGTGACCTGTTCCGCGAGCAGCGCGCCCTCGCCGACGGCACCGGTTTCGTCGACCTCTCGCACCGCGGCGTCGTCACCGTCAGCGGCGCCGACCGGCTGAGCTGGCTGCACCTGCTGCTCACCCAGCACGTCAGCGAGCTGCCCGCGGGCGAGGCCACCGAGGCCCTGATCCTCTCCGCCAACGGCCACATCGAACACGCCCTGTACCTCGTCGACGACGGCGAGACCATGTGGGCGCACGTCGAGCCGGGCACGCAGGACGCGCTCATCGCGTACCTGGAGAGCATGAAGTTCTTCTACCGCGTCGAAGTCGCCGACCGCACCGAGGAGTTCGCGGTCGTGTACCTGCCCGCGGGCTCCATCGCCGCGGTGCCCGAGGGCGCCGCGGTCCGCGAGACCGCGTACGGGCGCGACCTGTTCCTGCCGCGCGCCCGGCTCGCCTCCTTCGCCGAGGACCACGGGCCCGTCGCCGGGATCCTCGCGTACGAGGCGCTGCGCGTCGAGCAGCACCGGCCCCGGCTCGCCTTCGAGACCGACCACCGGACCATCCCCCACGAGCTGGGCTGGATCGGCACCGCCGTGCACCTCCAGAAGGGCTGCTACCGCGGCCAGGAGACCGTCGCCCGCGTCCAGAACCTCGGCAAGCCGCCGCGCCGTCTGGTCTTCCTCCACCTCGACGGCAGCGAGGTGCACCTGCCGGTGCACGGCACGCCGCTGCACCTCGCCTCGGACGGGCCCGAGGGGCGGAAGCTGGGCTTCATCACCACCTCCGTACGCCATCACGAGCTGGGGCCCATCGCGCTGGCGCTGGTGAAGCGGAACGTGCCGCTGGACGCGGAGCTTCTCGCTGGCGGGGTCGCCGCGGCACAGGAACCCGTGGTCGAGCCGTAGCCTGGCGTGGGCGCCCCGCACCGCCCCCATCGGCGCTCCGCGCCTCGCCCTCAAGCGCCGGGCGGGCTGGATTCTGCCGGTCGCGGCAGAGTTCCAGCCCGTCCGGGGTGCCATGCGTCCCGCGAGGGTCAGACGTCCAGGAGGACCGTGAAGGGGCCGTCGTTGGTGAGGCTCACCCGCATGTGCGCGCCGAAGCGCCCGGTGGCCACCGTGGCCCCCAGCGCCCGCAGCTGGGCCACCACCTCCTCGACCAGCGGCTCCGCCACGTCCCCGGGCGCCGCCGCGTTCCACGTGGGCCGCCGCCCCTTGCGGGCATCCCCGTACAGGGTGAACTGGCTGATCACGAGCAGCCCCGCCCCCACGTCCGAGCAGGACTTCTCGTCGTGCAGCATCCGCAGCGTCCACAGCTTGCGGGCCAGCCGCGCCGCCTGCTCCTTGGTGTCGTCGTGCGTGACCCCCACCAGGACGCACAGGCCCTCGCCGGTGATCTCGCCGACCGTCTCGCCGTCCACGACGACGCTCGCGCCGTCCACCCTCTGCACCACCGCACGCATACGGACCATCATGCCTGCCCCCGTGCGCCCTCCGTGCGCCTGCCCAGAACCCCCCATCCGGGGCCGATTGGGGTCACTCGGGCACTGTGGGGCCACGGGGGGTGGCACGATGCTCACACGCGGTGTACCGCACCGGCTGAGGGGACGGTAGAGCACCATGAGCACATCCAGCACGCCCAGGGCATCCAGGGCACCCGGGGCGACCGGCGTGGGCGGCGCGAGCCTGCCGCGGCCGCCCGCGCAGCGCACCGACAGCCCCGTGCTGCCGGAGCGGCCCGCGCGGGACCTGACCGCGCTGCGCCTGGCCGAGCTGCGGGAGCTGCGCCGCGCCGCGCAGCAGGACGAGGCCGACCTGAGCTACGTACGGCGGCTGCTCCAGGGCCGCATCGACATCCTGCGGGCCGAGACGGCGCGGCGCACGGGCGCGCGGCCCGAGGGGGCGCCCGCGGCCCCCGGCGCCGGGGCGGGCCTCGTCGTGGACCGGCTCCCGGAGATCCTCCAGGACGGCCCGGCCCGGCACCGCTCCTCCGCCCGGCACGTCACGCTCGGCACCCCGCACAGCGAGGAGTACCGCCGCCTGGCCGCCGACATGCTCGCCGAGGTCGAGCTGTCCGACCTCGCCGCCCGCACGGACGACGAGCTGCACCAGGCGATGGGCCGCCTCGTGCGCTACGAGCGGCAGGTCTCCCGGCGCCGCCAGGAGATGCAGCGGACCACCGACGATTGCAGCGCGGAGATCGCGCGCAGGTACCGTGAAGGCGAAGCACAAGTAGACGACCTGCTCGCGTGACCCCGACGGCGCCGCCGTCCCGGCCTTCCCGCGGCGGGTCCGTCGCACCACCCGCAGGAAGGCCGAACGATGACGCCGACGTCCGCCGCCACCCCCGTCATACCCCCGGTCCTCGCCGAAGTCGTACGGTCAGGCTTCGTCGAGGGCCGCCACCGGGGGAGCCTCGTGGTCCTCGGCGCCGACGGCGAGGTGGAGCTCGCGCTCGGCGACGTCACCGCGCCGGTGTTCCCGCGCTCCGCCAACAAGCCGATGCAGGCCGCGGCCGTGCTGCGGGCCGGGCTCGACCTGGCGGGGGAGCGGCTCGCGCTCGCCGCCGCCAGTCACTCCGGTGAGACCTTCCACCGCGATCTCGTACGGAAGATGCTCAGCGAGCACGGTCTGACCGCCGCCGAGCTGCGGTGCCCGCCCGACCTGCCGCTCGACCCGGCCGAGGCGGAGACGTACCTGGCCGCCGGGGCCGTCCGCGACCGCGTCACCATGAACTGCTCCGGCAAGCACGCGGCGATGCTCGCGGCCTGCGACCTCAACGGCTGGCCCAAGGACACCTACCTCGACCCCGGGCACCCCCTCCAGGTGCTGATCCGGGACGTCGTCGAGGAGGCCGCGGGCGAGCCCGTCGCCGCCGTCGGCACGGACGGCTGCGGGGCGCCGCTCATGGCGATCTCCCTCACCGGGCTCGCCCGCGCCTACCGGCACTTCGTGCGCGCCGCCGAGGGCACCCCGGAGCGGCGCGTCGCCGACGCCATGCGGGCCCACCCCGAGTACGTCGCCGGGACGCGGCGGCCCGACACGTGGCTGATGCGCGAGCTGCCGGGGACGCTGTCCAAGATGGGCGCGGAGGCCGTGCAGGCGGTCGCCCTCGCCGACGGGCGGGCGCTCGCCTTCAAGATCGACGACGGCGCGACGCGCGCCCTGGGCCCGGTCCTGGCCCACGCCCTGCGCCACCTGGGCGTCGACGCCCCCGTCCTCAACCGCGTCGGCCACGCCCCCCTCCACGGCGGCGCCCAGGAGGTCGGCCACATCCGCGCGGTGTTCTAGGCGCAGTCGGCCGGATGTGCCCCGTCCCGCCGTCGCGAGTCCGCGGGTCCGCCGTGGCCGCCCGCGCAGTTCCCCGCGCCCCTCCGGGCCGCGGACCACCGCCCCGCCTCCGCACGGGCGGCGGCCCGGAGGGGAAGAGGCCCTGCACGCGCCGACGGCGCTCAGCCCCGGTAGGGAGCGGTCCCCTGTCACGGCCCCGCACGGGCGGCGGCCCGGAAGGGGGAGAGGCCCCGCACGCGCCGACGGCGCTCAGCCCCCGCTGGGAGCGGTACCCCGTCACGGGCCCGCACGGGCGGGCGGGTGGGAAAGGAAAGAACCCCGCAGCGGGCCTAGAGGCCAGAAGACCGTGGGGCGGCGTCGGCAAGTCCGCCGCCCCACGGCCAGGGGCACCCCCGCCCCGCTCAACGGCTGACCGAACTCCCGGCTCCCCTCCGGATGAGAGCCCGGCCAGCCCGTCTGGTCGAGTCGTCACCAACCGCGCCAGCGAACCGCAGGGGCCCGACCAGGTCGTCATGAGTTGGCTACCAACTTCAAGGGACTTATCTCCGCGATGGTGCGTCTCATAACCACCTTCCCAGCAACTCCCCAAAGATGGCGAGAAGTTGTAACGTTTTGGTTGTGAGCACGGACCACGCCTCCGTCGAGGAGCGGGAGAGGCCGAGCGCGCCCCACCGCTCGCATCGCGATGTGGCCGACGTGCTGCGGGACCGGATCAGGTCCGGGCAGTTGCGGCCGGGCCAGCGCATGCCGACGCAGGCGGCGCTCGCGACCGAGTTCGGCGTGGAGCGCGGTGCCGTGCGGCGGGCCCTGCGGATCCTGCAGAGCGAGCACCTGCTGGCGAACGTGTCGAAGGGCAGCCCGGCGACGGTCGCGGCCCCGGCGGGCCCCGTCCCGGACGCGGTGCGGCCCGAGCCCACGATGGTCGGGCTCGCGCCCCGGGTCGCCGCGGCCTTCCAGGCGCCGCACGTGGAGATCGACGCGCTCTGCCTCACCGCGATATCGCTGACGCTGGCGATCGGCGAGCCGCTGCGCCAGATCCACGCGGGCCGACTGAAACCGGCCAAGGTCGACGTCCGCGTCCTGCTGCCGAGCCGGGACATCGACCTCGCCTTCCCGGCGCCCGTGGCGGGCCCGGACGCGGGCGGCCAGGTGCACCGCCGCTGGCTCGACCAGCGCAACGCGCAGGGGCAGGTGCTGCGGCACAACCTGCTCACGCTGCGTACGACGCACCAGATCGACGTGCGGGTGGAGTTCCGGGCGCTGCCGTTCACGCCGCCGGTGAAGCTGTACCTGCTGAACGGGACCGAGGCGCTGTTCGCGTACTACACGCTGACCAAGCGCGGGGTGGAGATCGGCCAGGAGCACCTGGAGATGTGGGACGCGCAGGGAACGCGGTCGACGCTGTTCCCGTTCCACCAGGGGGACGGGGCGCGGGACACGACGTTCGTGGAGCAGTCCCACCTGTGGTTCGACGCCCTGTGGAGCACGATCAGTGAGGACCTGAAGCTGGATCCGGGTCCGTAGCGCGGCCCGCGGGGCGTGCGGGCCGGGCGTTGCCGGACAGCGTCGTACGTCGTGCGTCGTACGACGTGCGCCGTGCGCCGGGCCGGGGCTAGAGCGCGGGGCCCGTGACCAGCAGCGCGAGGACGAACGCGCCGAGGGAGCTGCACGTGGTGTTCCGCGCCTTGACGCCCACGGTCAGCAGGACCAGGCCGACGATGCCGAGGGTTCCGTACTTCCACTGCACGAACTGCTCGACGGTGACCGTGAACACGGCTGCGAGGAGGGCTATGGCGGGCATGGTGGTTCCCCCTTCTGCCATCTTGGAAGAGTTGGCAGCCAACTCAAGGAAGTTGTCCCCACTTGGTTGATATCCATAAACAACTATCCATCCAACTCCCCTGAGATGGCGAGGAGTTGTATCGTCAGGCCGTGACCAAGGAGAACGGTGCCGTGACCGGCAGTGGAAAGACCTCCCCGCAGGACATCGCCGAGGCCCTGCGCGACCGCATCCGCACCGGCACCCTCAAGGCGGGCGACCGCCTGCCCACCCAGGCCCAACTGGCCCAGGAGTTCGGTGTGGAGCGGGGCACGGTGCGCCAGGCGCTGCACCGCCTCCAGCGGGACGGGCTGCTCAACCACATCAGCAAGGGCAGCCCCCGCGCGTCGCCGCCCCGCCGGAGACCGCCGGGCCCCCGGCGCTCGCCCCCCAGCCGTCGATGGTGGCCCTCGCGCCGCGCCTGGTGGAGGCGTTCCAGGCGCCCAGGGTGCGGGTCGACGCGGTGTCGTACACGGCGGAGACGCTGATGAACGCGCTCAGCGAGCCGATCCGCCAGGTCCACGCGGGCGTGGTCCGCCCGGACTCCATCGACGTACGCATCCTGCTGCCCAGCAGCGACATCGACCTCGCCTTCCCCGTGCCGGTGGGGCGGGTCGGGCGGAAGGGCGGGGAGGACGGCGCGGAGAAGGCGCGGCTGCACCAGCGGTGGCTGGCGCAGCGCAACGCGCAGGGGCAGGTGCTGCGGCACAACCTCCTCACCCTGCGCGGCGCCCCGCACGGCGTGGACGTCCATGTGACGTTCCGCGCGCTGCCGTTCACCACGCCGGTGAAGCTGTACCTGCTGAACGGGGCCGAGGCGCTGCTCGCGTACTACACCCCGGCGCGCGCGGAGCTGGAGCTGGACGCCGAGGGTGCGGAGACCCTGGAGGCGTACGACGTGCACGGCCTCCAGACGCCGCTGTTCTCCTTCGCCGGGGGCGGCGGCGCGCGCGATGCCGGGTTCGTGACGGAATCGCAGAAGTGGTTCGACGCCCTCTGGGAAACGATCACGACGGACCTAACACTCTCTTAGGTGACTTCTGAAGAGAGTGATCCGCTGGAGAGCCCCCGGAAGCTGATCGGCGTCGTGCGCTTCGTGCTCTTCGACTTCGACGGGCCGATCTGCGGCCTCTTCGCCGGGCACTCGGCGAAGCGGGTGGCCCGGGAGCAGATCAGCTGGCTGCGCGGGCAGGGCCTCGGCGCGCTGGTCCCGGCGCGGGGCGCCGCCGAGGGCGATCCGCACGCCGTGCTGCGCGAGCTGGACCTGCGCCACCGCGGCAGCGACCTCGTCACGGTCCTTGAGGAGCAGCTCACGCAGGCGGAGGTGAGGGCGGCGTCCTCGGCCCGGCCGACGCCGTACGCCGACGTGCTGATCCGCACCTGGTCGGCGGTGGGCGCGGGGCTCGCCGTCGCCACCAACAACTCGCCGCAGGCCGTGACCCGTTATCTGGAGGGCCGCGGCCTGCTGTCCTGCTTCGCCCCCCATATCTACGGCCGGACCCGGAACCTCCACCTCCTGAAGCCCGACCCGCACTGCGTGCACCGCGCCCTGGCCGCGCTCGGCGCCGACCCCGCCGAGTCCCTGATGATCGGCGACAGCCCCGCCGACTACTTGGCCGCCCGCGCCGCGGGCACCCACTTCCTCGGCTACGCCCGCGATGCCCGCAAGGAACTCCTCCTGCGCGAGGCGGGCGCCCAGCATGTCGTGACGTCCCTGCTCCCGGTCCTCGACCTGCTGCGGAGCGAGCGGCGGTGACGTGGGACGCGGGCGGGGGCGGCCTGGGGCGCGGGTGCGGTGACCTGGGGCGTGGGTGCGGTGACCTGGGGTCCGCTGTCCTCCTGGACGGCGTCCGGTCGACCGGACGGGGTGCGGGTCACCCCCAAGTGGCCAGGTGAGATTGTGGACTTGGCGGGTGCTGGCTATACCTTTGCGCTGCTCTTCGTCATCGATCCGGTCCTGGGCGGAAAGTAACGTGCCATGCCATTTGACCCCGCTGCGTCCGCCTGGGACAGCGCTGTGCGTGCGAGCGGTGGGCTGAGCGAGATCGTCGGGCCCCTGGAGGGCTACCACCACGAGACGTACGTCTTCGCGCTGCCCGAGGGGGTCGGCGAGGGGCGCTGGAAGTGCCGGGCGCCGCGCGCCGAGCTGCTCTGGTTCGACCGGCGCTGCTTCCACTCCGAGGAGGAGCTGCTCGTCGCGCTGTCCGGGCGCGTCGCGCGCATCCCGGAGGTGTTGCAGAGGGAAACGTTCCGGCTTCAGCGCTTCGTCGAGGGGCAGACGCTGGGCCAGCGGTGCGGAATCGGTACGGCGGTCCCCGCCGCCCTGGTCGACCAGATCATCGCGCTCTTCCGCGACATCGTGCGCGTCGCCCCGGAGTCCCTGGCCGTGGAGCGGCGCTGCGCGGCGGAGGACCGCCCGCAGGACGGGGACACCGACGGGTTCGTCGAGCGGCTGGTGCACTTCACCGAGCAGCGGGTGTTCCTGGAGAACGAGTCCCGCTTCGGCGGTCTCTTCAAGGAGTTCGGCATCGGGCGCGATGCCTTCCGGGTGCTGCGGGAGCGGGTGTCCGGGCTGCGCCCGCGGCCCTTCTGCCTGCTCCACGGCGATCTGCACCGGGAGAACTTCATCGTCGACCCCGCCGGGCTGCTGTGGACCATCGACTGGGAGCTGGCGATGGTCGGCGACCCCCTGTACGACCTCGCCACTCATCTGCATCTGATGCGCTACACCCCGGACCAGGCCCGTGAGGTGCGCCGCCGCTGGTGCGAGGCGGTGGAGGCGGTGCGGCCCGGCAGCTCCGCCGGGTGGCGGGCGGACCTGCCGAAGATCCTGGACTACAAGCGGGCCCAGTCGGTGTTCACCGACGTGATCCGCGGTGCCCGGCTGCTGGGGTCGGGGGCGCCGCCGGAGCCCGCGGCGGAAAGAGTCAGGGCGGCCCTGGAGGCCGCCCGCCCCGCCCTCGGCCTCGGCCCGGCCCCGTCCCGGGAGGACGTGGCGGACGCCCTCAGGCGGTGGGCCTGAGGTCAGGCGCACCACGGCAGGCCCGCGGCGAGCTGGGTGAAGGCCCGGTCGGCGGCGTGGGTGGCGTCCGGGTGGACGTCCGCCGCGGGCTCGCCCGCGGCGACGCGGCGCCAGTTCTCCAGGGCCAGGACGCGCTGCGTGGCGAGTATCTGCGCGGCGGCCAGGCGGGCTTCCAAGGGGGAGTGGCCGAGGGCGTCGGCGAGGGAGTCGGCGAGGGCTTGCTCGGAGCGCTCCTGGTAGGCGTACAGGCGGCCCACCAGGGACGGCGTGCCGTACAGCAGGTGGTGGAAGGCGAGGACGCCCGGCGCGTCGTTGAGGCCGGTGACCGGGTCGCGTCGGTCGAGGCCGTCGAGGAAGTGCCGTCGCAGCGCGTCCAGGGGGAGCGGTCGGAGGGGCGGTCCCGGACGACGCGGGCGGCCTCGTCCTCGTGGTCGGCGAAGCGGTGCAGGACGAGGTCCTCCTTCGCCGGGAAGTACCGGAACAGGGTCGGCTTGGAGATCTCCGCGGCGGCGGCCACCTCCGCGACCGACACCTTGTCGAAGCCGCGCTCCAGGAACAGCTGGATCGCGGCCTCCGAGACGGCTCGGTACATCCGCTGCCGCTTCAGCTCGCGCAGGCCGACGGGGGGCTCGTCGGCGGGTGTGGCCGCCGCGGCGTTCGTGCTCGTGCCGCCGGTGTTCGCGCTGCCGGTGCTCGTGCCACGGGTGCTCGCGCTGCCAGTGTTCGTGCCGCCGGTGTTCGCGCGGCGGGTGTTCGTTCTCGTCGAGCCCGTGCCCGTGCCGTCCGTGCGCGTTGAGCCCGTGCCGTCCGTGCGCGTTGAGCCCGTGCCGTGGTGGTCGTCGCCGGTCATGGGGACAGCTTACCCCACGAATGAGTCTCAGTAATATATGTAACTCGGTAACGTTTTGCTGTACGGTGGTGGGTATGACGCCACTGGACGAGGCGCTCGCTCGGGAGCGCCGGTATCACGACACCTGCCGCGCCGCCCTGGCCGCCATGGTCGAGGGGGCCCAGGAGCAGGTGGTCAGCGGCGCGGACGTCTCGGCGTCCGGCGCCGACGCCGAGGTGCTCGGCTACCAGCTCCGCAGCAAGGCCAAGGAGCTGCGCGAACTGCCCGACGCGCCGCTGTACTTCGGCCGTCTCGACTTTGCCGCGGACGCCCCGGAGGCGGGCGACCACCGCGGGCAGCGGTACCACATAGGCCGTCTGCGCATCACCGAGCACCCGGCCGCCCCGCCCCTCGTCGTCGACTGGCGCGCCCCCGTCTCGCGCGCCTTCTACCAGGCCAGCGCCCGTGACCCCCAGGGCGTCGCCGTGCGCCGCCGGTTCGGCTGGGCGCCCGGCAGCAAGGGCGACTCCGCGGACCTCACGGGACTGGAGGACGAGCACCTGGGCTCCGGCGAGCCCGACGCCGCCCCGAGCCGCATCCTCACCGGCGAGATCGAGCGCCCCCGCGTCGGCCCGATGCGGGACATCGCCGCCACCATCCAGCCCGAGCAGGACGACCTGGTGCGCGCCCCGCTCACGGCCTCGGTCTGCGTGCAGGGCGCCCCCGGCACCGGCAAGACCGCCGTCGGCCTGCACCGGGCGGCGTATCTGCTGTACACCCACCCGCAGCGCGTGCAGCGCTCCGGCCTGCTGATCCTCGGCCCCAACCGCACGTTCCTGCGGTACATCGCGGAGGTCCTGCCCTCCCTCGGCGAGACCGGAGTGCGCCAGTCCACGGTCCTCGACGAGATAGCGCGCCAGCCGGTCGGCGCCGTGGACGCCCCGGCCGCCGCCCTGGTCAAGCACGACGCCCGCATGGCCGAGGTGCTGCGCCGCGCCCTGTACGCGCGCGTGACGCCGGGCGCCGCCGCGCTCGCGGTGCCCGACGGGTCCTACCGCTGGCGGATCTCCGCCGACGAGCTGGACCGGATCGTCCAGGACGTCCGCGCGGAGGAGCCGCCGTACGACACGGGCCGCGAGCGCGTGCGCAGCCGCGCCGTGCGGCACATCCAGGAGCAGGCCGAGCGCCGCGCGGGCCCGGTGACCAACGCCTGGGTGCAGCGGATCTCGCGCGCCCGCCCCTCTCGGCGTTCGTCGACGCGGCCTGGCCGAAGGCACGGCCCGAGGAGGTCCTGTACGAACTCCTCGGGGACGCGCGGGCGTTGGCGCGCGCGGCCGACGGGATCCTCACCGCCGACGAGCAGCGGTCCCTGCTGTGGGCCAAGCCCCCGCGCTCGTACAAGTCGGCCCGGTGGACCGCCGCGGACCTCGTCCTGCTCGACGAGCTGGCCGGGCTCATCGAGAGACCCGAGGGGTACGGCCACATCGTGGTCGACGAGGCGCAGGACCTCTCGCCGATGGAGTGCCGCGCCATCGCCCGGCGCGCCGACTTCGGCTCGCTCACGGTGCTCGGCGACCTCGCGCAGGGCACCACGCCGTGGGCCGCCCGCGCCTGGCCGGAGCTGCTCGCCCACCTGGGCAAGCCGGACGCCGCCGTCACCGCGCTCACCACCGGCTTCCGCGTGCCGCAGGCGGTGGTGGCGCTCGCCAACGACCTGCTCGCCGCCCTCGACGTGGACGTGCCGCCCGCGCGTTCCCTGCGGCGGGACGGCGAGCTGACGGTCCGCGCGGTGGCGGACGTGGTCGCCGCCGCCGTCGACGCCGTGCGCGGGGCGCTCGACCGGGAGGGGTCCATCGGGGTCATCGCGGCGGACGCGGACGTGCCGCGGCTGCGGGCGGCCCTCGCGGAGGCGGGCGTGGAGGCCGCCGGGGCGGACGAGCTGGGGGCGCGGGTCACGGTGCTGCCCGCGTCGGTGGCCAAGGGGCTTGAGTACGACCACGTGGTGGTCGCCGAGCCGGTCGCCGTGGTGGAGGCGGAGCCGCGGGGGCTTCAGCGGTTGTATGTGGTGCTGACCCGGGCGGTTTCCCGGCTTGATGTGGTGCACAGCCGGGGGGTGCCGTGGCCTGCCGGTTCTTGAGGGGGCGGAGGTGGGGGCCTCGCGGGGGCGCCCCTTTCCCGAAACCAGGGGGCCAGCCCCCTGGCACCCCCGTTCGTCGGCCTGGCGGCCTCGCCCTCAAGCGCCGGACGGGCTGGACCGTCGCCGGGGCGGGCTGGAGGGTTCCGGGCCTACGTGGTGGCCACCTTCACTCCCAGCGCGATCAGGGTCGCGCCCGTGACGCGGTCCAGGATCTGGCGTGCTCGGGGGTGGGACAGGGAGGCGCGGGCTCGGGCGACGGCGTAGGTGTAGGCGCTGAGCCAGCCGATGGTGAGGGCGGCGTGGAGGGCGACGAGGAGGGACATGCCGAGGACGGGAGGGAGTTCGGAGGGGGCGAGGGTGGGGAGCAGGCCCGTGTAGAAGACGGCGATCTTCGGGTTCAGTACGTTGCTGACGAGGCCGGTGCGCCAGGGGTGGCCGGTGGCGGCGGGGCGCGCGGGGGTCTCGGTCGGGCGGCGGCGCAGGGCGCGTACGCCCAGGAGCACCAGGTAGGCCGCGCCCGCGAGCTTCACCGCCAGATAGGCACCGGCCGACGCGGCGAGCACCGCCGCGAGCCCGGCGACCGCGAGGGCGCCCCACGCCAGCAGGCCCGTGGCGATGCCGCTGACCGTGCGCAGGGCGTCCCGGGTGCCGGAGGCGACCGCGCTGCTGGTGACCAGCGCCATGTCGGGGCCGGGCAGCACGGTCAGCAGGGCCAGGGCGCCGGTGGCGGCGAGGAGGTCGCCGGTCATGCGGCGGAGTAGGGGTTCGCCGCCGCGCCCTCCGTGCTCAGCAGCACGACCGTGGCGGTCTCGTCCGCGCCCAGGGTGGCGCGGCGCGCGGCGGCGCCCTGGCCGGTGAGCGCCGCCCTGGCCCCCGCGAGGGACGCGGCGCCGCACGGCCCGGCGGACACGCCGAGCGCGGCGAGGTCGCGGGCCGCCGCGGCGGACTGGGCGTCGGTGACCGCGGTCGCCGCGTCCAGGCCGTCGCGGAGGCAGGGCCAGGCGAGGCTGGACAGGGTGCCGCAGTTCAGGCCCGCCATGGTGGTCTCGGCGGTGGGGACGGTCACCGGCGCGCCCTCGGTGAGGCTCGCCAGGCCCGGCGCGGCGGCCGTCGGCTCCACGGCGAGCAGCGCCGCGGGCCGCCGTCCCGCCGGGCGGCTGCGGTAGTGCGTGACGGCGGCCTGCGCCAGCGACCCCACGCCCACCGGCACGGCCACCAGGTCCGGCGTCCCGGCCCCGGCGGCGGCCACCTGCTCGTCGACCTCGGCGAACAGCGTGGAGTAGCCCTCCACGATGAGGCGCGGCACCTCCTCGTACCCGGGCCAGGCGGTGTCCTGCACCAGGACCGTGCCCGGCTCCCGGGCGGCCGCGGCGGCGAGCCGCACCACCTCGTCGTAGTCGCCGTCGACCCGGGTGACGCGGGCGCCCTCGCCCTCGATCGCGGCGGCCGCCCCCGGGTGCACGCCCCCGGAGACGAACACGTGCGCCCCGTGCCCGAGCCGCCGCGCGACCCGCGCCACCGCCCGGCCGTGGTTGCCGTCGGTGGCCGTGACCAGCTCCACGCGCTCGTCGTCCGCCCGCCCGGCGAGGACCCGGTGCACCGCCCAGGACGCGCCGAGCGCCTTGAACGCGGGCAGCCCGAGCCGCGCCGACTCGTCCTTGACGAAGACCCGGCCCACGCCCAACTCGGCGGCGAGAGACGGCAGTTCCGTCAGCGGCGTGGGCGCGTACTCCGGCAGCGCCGCGTGGAAGGCGCGGACGCCGACGGGTGCGGGCGCGGTGGTCCAGGCGCGCGCGGCGGGACGGGCGTACCAGGAGAGACGGGGTTCCACGGGAGGTTCCACAGGAGTCATACGGCCACCCTGCGGCCCCCGGGACCCGTCGGTCCAGCTCATCTTTCCGACCTATATTCGTCGGAGAAACCGAACATAAGCGGGCCGCCCGCCGCCCCCGCCCCGGCCGGACGACCGGGCCCACGCGGGGCCGTCCGCCGCCGGACCGGCGGTCGTGCGCGGGCCGCGCGCCGCGAGGACCGAGGATCGGGGCCCGTCGTGTACGACCTCCACCGGCTGCGCCTGCTGCGCGAGCTGAAGCACCGCGGCACCCTGGCCGCGGTCGCCGCCGCCCTCTCGTACAGCCCCTCGTCGGTCTCCCAGCAGCTGTCCCAGCTGGAGGCGGAGGCCGGGGTGGCGCTGCTCGAACCCGTGGGGCGGCGGGTGCGGCTCACCGAGCAGGCCGAGATCCTCGTCGGCCACGCCGAGGCGGTTCTGGAGCGCCTGGAGCGCGCCGAGGCCGACATCGCCGCCTCGCTGCGCGAACTCACCGGCACCCTGCGGATCGCCGCGTTCCAGACCGCCGCCCTCACCCTGGTCCCGGCCGCCCTGACCGTCCTGCGCGCGGCCCATCCGCGGCTGCGCGTCCACGTCACCCAGGCCGAACCGGAACGGGCCCTGCCCGCCCTGCTCGCCCGGGACTTCGACCTGGTCGTCGCCGAGGAGTACCCGGGTGGCGCCGAGCCGCGCTCCGACGTGCTCGAACTCCAGGAGCTGTGCGAGGACCCGATGCGCCTGGCCCTCCCGGCGGCGGACGGCCCGCCGCGCCCCGGCGACGACGACCCTGGTGTTCACGGCGTTCACGGCGTTCACGGCGTTCATGGCGGGCGCGGCGGGCGCGCGGACCCGCGGGCCGAGCTGCGGGCGCTCGCCGGGCACCCCTGGGTCATGGAGCCCGAGGGCACCGCGGCCCGGCACTGGGCGCTGACGCTGTGCCGGGAGGCCGGGTTCGAGCCCGACGTCCGCTTCGAGTCCACCGACCTGCTGGTCCATCTGCGCCTCGCCCAGGCCGGGCACGCCGCAGCGCTCCTGCCCGACCTGGTGTGGCAGGCGGCGACCCCGACGGTGGCCCTGCGGGAGCTGCCCCGCGGCCACGGGGCGCGGCGCATCTTCACCGTGGTGCGCCGCGGCAGCAGCCGCCACCCGGCGGCGACGGCGGCCCGGCGCGCCCTGCGCGAGGCGGCTCAGCTCGTCGGCTCCGGAGCGTCCGGCGTGTCCGGTCCCTCGGGGGCGTCCAGCGCGTCCAGCGCGGCCAGGACGTCCTCGGGTTCGGCCCGCAGGGCGTAGTCCGCCGCCACGAACGCCCACCGGATCACGCCGGAGCGGTCGATGACGTACGTGGCGGGCAGCGGCAGCGTCCGCCCGTTCCCGGCGCCGGTCTCCGCGAGGCCGAGGCCCAACGCCTCGTACAGCGCGGCGAGTTCGTCCCCGAGGTCGAAGGCGATGCCGAACTGCTTCGCCACGTCGCAGCCGACGTCGCTGAGCACGTCGAAGGCGAGCCCCTGCTTCTCGGCGAAGGACAGGGAGGCGTCCGGGACCTGCGGCGAGACGGCGACGAGCCGGGCGCCGCGCGCGGCCACGGCGTCGTGGTGCTCCTGGAGCGCCCGTAGCGCGAGGTTGCAGAAGGGGCACCACGCGCCCCGGTAGAAGGTGAGCACCACCGGCCCCTCGGCGAGCAGGCCGTCCAGGGACACCGGCGCCCCGGTCGCCGACGGGAGCGTGAAGCGCGGCGCGGGGGCGCCCACCGCCAGCGCGCGCTCCACGAGGCCGGACGCGGCGAGCGCGCGGCCGTTGCGGTCCATGACCTCGATCATCTCGGCGGAGAGCTTGAGGTGGCGGTTGTCGTGCACAGAGCGCAACTCGTCGCGCAGGCTCATGGGTCGCCCCTTCGGGGTCTCGGCGCGAAGCTAACTTGGAACGGTCGTTTCAGGATGGTGGCGGGCGCTCGGAGGCGTCAAGGGCTAAGTTGGAACGGCCAGTTCAGGATGTACGGGTGTGACGCGGGCGTGACGCGCGGCGCTGGCCTGATGGGTGCCGGGTGCCGGGTGCCGGGTGCCGGGTGCCGGGTGCCGGGTGCCGGGTATCAGGTGTCGGGTGTCGCTGATGTGAGGGTGTGAGGGGAGGGGCGGTCGTGCCCGATGTGAAGCACTTCGATCCGGACGTCGCCCTGGAGCGCGTCGAACGGCTCTTCTGGCGCGACGGCGCCGCCACGACCTCCATCCAGGCCGTCACCGCCGCTACCGGGCTCAACCGCTCCAGCCTGTACGCCACCTTCGGCGGCAAGCGGCAGCTCTACCTCGCCGCGCTGCGCCGCTATCTGCGCCTGCGGTCCCGGCCCGTGTGCGAGGCCATCGCCCGCGACGAGCGGGGCCTGCCCGCCGTGCGGGACTTCTTCGCGGCCCTGATCGACCTGCGCTGCACCGGCGAGCACGCCCGGTGGGGCTGCATGCTCGTCAACGCGTACGCGGCCGGGGAGGCCGCCGACCCGGAGGTGGGCGCCATCCTGGACGAGCACCACGAGCGCCTCCGGGGCGCGCTGCGCACCGCCCTGGAGACCGCCCGCGCCCGGGGCCAGCTCGCCCCGGGCGTGGCCGCCGACGTCACCGCCGAGACGCTGGTCCTGCTCGCGTACGGCGTGAACCTGCGCTCCCGCGCCGGGGCGAGCCCCGAGGCGCTGCACCGGACGGTGGCGGCGACCCTCGGGAGCCTGGCGGGCCACGCGGGACGCACGGGCCCCACGGACCACACAGGCCCCACAGACCACACGGACCACACGGGCTAAGCGGGCCAAGCGGGCCGCGAAGGCCACGCGGGCGGACTCGCGGACCTCGACGGACCGCCCCCGCCCCAGGCGCCTGACGCCACCCCGCCCCGAAGCGGACGCGCCCCCGCCCCGAAGCGGACGCGCCGCCGCCCGAAGCGGACGCCCCGCCGCCCCCGCCGCTCGGCCCGCGCATGGCTCTGACCGGTGCCTCAGTGGCGCGTACAGAGGTGCCACGGTGGCGCTTCCTCGCCCGAGGAGGCTGGCGCCGGGGCGCCTTAACGCACTCTTGACGCCGGGTTCTGGGCTCGGACGGATCCGGTAAGTGGCCTCATAGCAGCAGGTCAGAGGGTGCTTTACGGCCGTTCGCGGATCCGGGAACCGGATGGTGGCACCACCGGGTGCCAATGGCGCTTGCGTTGGTGCCATGGTGATGCCATGCTGGCGTCATGGACCTCGGGGCTCCAGCGTCCTGGAACGCCGGGTCGCCGGAGTGACGCACGACCGAGACAGCTCACACCGTGCCGCCCGCCCCACCGGCGGGTCCGCACACCACAGCCCGGATAGGACGGCCATGCCTACCTTCGACACTCCCGAACCCCTCTCCGCCCTCGTCGAGTTCGAGATCGGCACCGCCCGGATCTCCGCCAGCAAGCGCCTCGACACCGTCGTGACGGTGCTGCCCAGCGACGGCCGCGAGGAGGCCGACGTCAAGGCCGCCGAGCAGGCCCAGGTCACCTGCGCGAACGGCCGCCTCGTGGTCAAGGGCCCGAAGAAGCGCTCCATGTTCGGCAAGGGCGGCTCCGTCGAGGTCAACGTCGAGCTTCCGGCGGGCTCCGACGTGCAGGGATTCGCGCCCGCCGGGGTGTTCAGCGCCGAGGGCCGCCTCGGTGACGTCCGGTTCGAGTCCGCCGCCGGTGACATCCACGTGTCGGAGACCGGCGCGGCCTTCGTCAAGACCGAGCACGGCGACGTCCGCCTGGACCGCGCCACCGGCGACGTCGAGGTCGACGCGGCGGGCCGGATCGACCTCGGCAACATCGCGGGCGCCGCCACCGTCAAGAACCGCAAGGGCGACACCACCATCGGCGAGGTCACCGGCGAACTGCGCGCCAAGTCCGCCAACGGCCGCATCTCCGTGGGCGTCGCGCACGCCGGAGTCGAGGCCAGGACGGACAACGGCGCCATCAGGCTCGGCGAAGTGGCCCGGGGTCTGGTCACCCTCCAGACCGCCGACGGCGACGTGGAGGTCGGCATCCACCAGTCCAGCGCCGCCTGGCTCGAAGTGAACTCCCAGGCGGGCACCGTGCACAACTCGCTCGGCTCCACCGACGGGCCCGGCGAGGGCGCCGAGACCGTCCAGGTCCGCGCCCGCACCGGCCTCGGCGACATCGTGATCCGCCGCGCCTGACGGGACGCCCACGGGTCCGTGACCCCACCGGCCCCGACCCGGCGCCCGACCGCCCCCCCGACCCAGCCGCGGACCGAAGCCCGCAGAAACCCGCAGAAACCCGCAGAGCCCGCAGAAGCCCGCAGAGCGCAGAAGACGCAGTAAGCCGCAGAAGCCGCAGAACAAAGCCCACAGAACGAAGCAAGGAGTCGGCACGATGACTGCCACTACCGGTTCGACCGCCCCACCGGCGGGCATCAGCGCCCAGGGGCTGCGCAAGTCGTACGGCGACAAGGTCGTGCTCGACGGGATCGACCTGGCCGTGACCCCTGGCACGATCTTCGCCCTGCTCGGGCCGAACGGCGCGGGCAAGACCACCACCGTACAGATCCTCACCACGCTGATCTCGCACGACGACGGGCAGGCCCGCGTCGCCGGGTTCGACCTGGACAAGGAGGCCGACGACGTCCGCCGGGCCATCGGCGTCACCGGGCAGTTCGCGGCGGTCGACGGTCTGCTGACCGCCGAGGAGAACCTGCTCCTGATCGGTGACCTGCTGCACCTGGACCGTGCCGAGAGCCAGCGCCGCGCCGCCGAACTCCTCGGGCGCTTCGACCTCACGGAGAGCGCGAAGAAGCCCGCGTCGAACTTCTCCGGTGGTATGCGCCGCAAGCTGGACCTGGCGATGACGTTGATGGGGAAGCCGAGCATCATCTTCCTGGACGAGCCGACGACGGGTCTGGACCCGCGCAGCCGTCGCACGATGTGGGAGATGATCCGGGATCTGGTCGCGGGGGGTACGACGATCTTCCTGACGACGCAGTACCTGGAGGAGGCCGATCAACTGGCCGACCGGATCGCGGTGCTGGACGGCGGGAAGATCGTGGCCGAGGGCACGGCCGACGAGCTGAAGCGCCGCATCCCCGGCGGGCACATCCGCCTCCAGTTCAACGACATCCAGCACATGAACGCCGCTCAGCACCGCCTCGCGCTCAGCACCGTCACGCGCGACGACGACTCGCTCAGCCTCCAGATCCCGAGCGACGGCTCCATCCCGGCCCTCCGCTCCGTCCTGGACGTCCTGGAGGGCTCCGGCATCCACGCCGAGGCGCTCACCGTGCACACCCCCGACCTCGATGACGTGTTCCTGGCCCTGACCGGTCAGGGCCGTGGACGCGCTGGCGCGGACAGCGCGGGCGCTGTGAAGGAGACCCTGCGATGAGCACCACCTCGTACGCCGTGCGTGACTCGATGACGATGCTGCGCCGCAATCTGAAGCGGGCGCAGCGGTATCCGTCGATGACGTTGTCCGTGGTCGCGATGCCGGTGCTGATGCTGCTGCTGTTCGTGTACGCCTTCGGCGGGGCGCTGGGCAACGGTATGGGCGGGGACCGGGGGGATTACACCAACTACGTCACGCCCGGCATTCTGTTGATGGCGATCACGTCGGGGGCGATCTCGACGGCGGTGGCGGTGTGTTCGGACATGACCGAGGGCATCATCAACCGGTTCCGCACGATGGCGATCTCGCGGTCGTCGGTGCTGGTGGGGCATGTGGTGGGCAATGTCATCCAGACGCTGGTCAGCCTGGTGCTGGTGATCGGGGTGGCGCTGGCGGTGGGTTTCCGGCCGAACGCGAACGTGGTGGAGTGGCTGGCGGCGATCGGGATGCTGGTGCTGCTGGCGTTCGCCCTGTCGTGGGTGTCGGCGGCGATGGGGTTGGGCTCGGACAGTGTGGAGACGGCGTCCAACGCGCCGATGCCGCTGACGTTCCTGCCGTTCCTGGGGTCGGCGGTGGTGCGGCCGGAGTCGATGCCGACGGTGCTGGAGTGGTTCGCGAAGTACCAGCCGTTCACGCCGATCAACGAGACGCTGCGCGGGCTGATGCTGGGCACCGAGATCGGCAACGACGCGTGGATCGCGCTTGCGTGGCTGGTCGGGCTGACCGTGGTGGGCTATCTGTGGGCCCAGTCCGCGTTCAACAAGGACGCCAAGAACTGAGTCAGGACACAGGACATAGTCCCCCGCCGACGTGGGCGGCTCCCGAGAGGACCGGGAGCCGCCCACTCGTGCGCCACCGCGCGGATATGCCACCGGTGCGGGGGCGTCGGGGGGCAGGTCCAGGGCGCACGCGGCGAGTTCGGCCCGCGCCGCCTTCTCCGCGCGGCCCGCGTGCCGCGACAGCGCGAGCACCAGGGCGGGCACGGCGAGCCCCGCCACCGCCAGGAGCACGCCCAGCGGGGCGCCCGCCCGCGGCAGCGGCACCGTCGCGCACCCGGTCGTGGCGGTGGCCACGGCGGCGGCCGCCACCGCCGGGAACAGCACCCGCGGCGGTAGGTCCCGCACGGCGTCGACGTCGTCGACGACCCGCGTCAGCAGGTCCCCGGCGCGGAACACCGGGGTTCCCGCCGGGGCGAGCGGCGCCAACGACTCGTAACACCGTCGTACGGAAGTCGGCGACGGCCCGCAGCGTGCCGCCGTGCCCGGGCGGAGCGCCGTGCCCGGGCGGAGCGGCGGCCCCCGCCCCGCACCCGGCGAGCCCCGGGCTGGGGGCCAGGCGGCGGCGAGCGGTGGGAGTTCGCGCGGCAGGCGGTGCTCCACCGGTTTCCTGCCGGGCCCCCGGTCAGAAGTAGTGGGGGTGGCGCATGCCCGTGCGGCCCCGGAACATCCACCAGCTCCACGCCTGGTACGCGAGGATCAGCGGGACCACCACCACGCCGAAGCCGGAGAGCACCACCAGCGTCGCGTGGTCCGCGGCGGCCTCCCGGACCGTGATGCCGAACCCCGCCGAGCTGGTCAGGACGTACGGATGGTGTCCGGCCCCGACGAGCAGCACGGGCAGCGCGGTCGCGCAGCAGGTCGCGGCGAACGCCCGGGCCCGGTGGCCGAGCGCGAGCGCCCACCAGGCACCGGCGACGGCGGCCGCGAGCAGCGCGGTGACGACCGCCGCCGCGCCGGGGTTGGTCAGCGAGGCGCCCGCCCCGAAGAGCGTCAGCAGCACCGGCAGGCAGCCCACCGCCGCGGTGGCCCGCAGCAGTCCGGTACCCAGGCGGCGGGCCCGCGCGGCGAGCGCGGGCGCCGAGCGCAGCGCGACGAACGCCGCCCCGTGCGCCGCGAAGAGCAGCGCCGCCGTCACCCCGCAGGCCAGCACGAACGGCGAGGCCAGGGCGGAGAGCCCGACGTGGAAGCCGCCGTCGGCGCGGCGCGGCACCCCGTGCAGCAGCAGCCCGACGACCAGCCCCCAGGCCACGGCGGGCAGCGCGCCCCCGAGCACCACCAGCGCGTCCCAGCGGCGGCGGGCGCGGGCGTCGGCGGCGCGGCCGCGCAGCTGCACCGCCGCGTTGCCGAGGACCAGGCCGACGAGGATGGCCACGATCAGCGGGTACAGGCCGGACAGCAGGGTGCCCTCCAGGTGCGGGAACGCGCCGAAGAGGACGCCGGTGAAGGCGACCAGCCACACCTCGTTGCCGAGGAAGAAGGGGGCGACGGCGTCGAGGGCCCCGTTCCGCTCGCAGCACACGGCACCGCCGCTCGCCTCGCGGGGGAGACCGCCGCTCGCCTCACGGGGGAGACCGCTGCCCTCCTCGCGGAGGCTGCCCTCCTCACGGAGGAACGGGTGCAGCATCTGGGCGCCGTAGTCATAGCCGCCGAGCACGAAGTACCCGGCGAGCAGCAGGCCGAGCAGGGCCAGCCACAGGGTTTCCACATTCATGTCGCGCGCCTTTCCGTGGTCGCGTCCCGCGCGTCCCGCGCGTCCTGCCCGTCGTCGCGGCGGGGGTCCGGCCAGCCCCGTACCGGCCAGCCCCGTACCGGCCAGCGGGAGAGGGAACTCACAGGGCCACGACGGACATCGGCGGGACCTCCCCGCCCCCCAGCGGCTCGGTCGCGCCGAGCTGCGTGGCCCCCGGCCCCCGGCGGGCGAAGCGCACGATCAGCGTCCAGTTCACCGCCGTGAGCGCCACGAAGACGGCGACGAACACCGCGCAGGACACCGCGAGCGAGGCCCGGCTGACGTGGGAGAGCGCGTCGTCGACCGTCAACTCCCCGTACACCAGCCAGGGTTGCCGCCCGGCCTCGCGCACGACCCAGCCGCCGACGGACGCCAGGAACGGGAGCGGGACCATCGCCGTCATCAGGTACGCCAGCGGACGCCACCGCACGAGGCGGTCCTTCCACAGCAGGAACAGGGCGAGCAGCGTGACCGTGGACACGGTGTTGCCGATGAGCGTCATCGCGTCCATGGAGATCCGCACGGTGTCCTGCCAGGGCACCCAGTCGCCGGGCCCGTGCTCGGCGACCAGCCGGGCCCGTTCCTCGGCGACGCCGCTGCCCTCCAGGACCGCCGCCTTCATGGGCTGGGTCCGCTCCAGTACGGGCATCTGGAGCTCGCCGACCACGACGACGAAGAACGAGGCGACCGCGCTCACCCACAGGCCCAGGCGCAGCGAGCCCCGGAACAGCTCGGTCTCCCGGGCGCCCCGTGCGCAGTGGTAGCAGCTGATCCCGGCGACGAACACGCCGCCCGTGGTCAGCGCGCCCAGCGCGACGTGCCCGAGCGCCACCAGGGCACTGGAGTTGGTGAGCAGCGCGCCGAAGTCCGTCAGGTAGGCGGTGCCGTCGCGGACCTCGTAGCCGACGGGGTGCTGCATGAAGCCGTTCGCCACCATGATCCAGTACGCGGAGACGTACGCGGTCAGGGCGACCAGCCAGATCAGCGTGGTGTGGACGCCGCGCCGCAGCCGCCCCCAGCCGAAGATCCACATGCCGAGGAAGGTGGACTCGGCGAAGAAGGCGATCAGGGTCTCCAGAGCCAGCGGCGCGCCGAAGACGTTGCCCGCGAACTTGCCGAGGCCGCTCCAGCTCAGCCCGAACTGGAACTCCATGACGAGGCCGGTGACGATGCCGACCGCGTAGTTGATGACGTACAGCTGGCCCCAGAAGCGCGTCATGCGCTCGCGCGCGGCGCGCTTCGCGGGGTCGCGGGTGTACGCGGCCCGGGTGTGCAGGACCGCCACCAGCGGGACGAGCCCCATGGTGAGGATCACGAACAGCCAGTGGATTCCGGTGGTGGCCGCGAACTGGAGTCGGGCCAGATCCACAGCGCTCACGGCGCGGCCTTCCTGAGGGGCGAGGGGGTGGACGGAGGGAACGGAGTGGACGGGGTCCTCGCGTCGCGTGTGCGGACGCCGGGCGCCGTTGCCCGCCGTCCGCGCGGTGACCCCGCGACAGCGACCGTAGCGACCTCGGCTTATGCGATTCCAAGACCACTTCCGCCATGTGATGATGACGCGGAAGGCATAAGTGAAGGTGGACCGTGGATCTTCTCCAACTGCGCTACTTCCAGGCCGTCGCCCGGTACGAGCACATCAGCCGCGCGGCGGAGGAGCTGCGCGTCGCCCAGCCCTCGCTGAGCCGCACCATCGCCCGCCTGGAGGCGGAGCTGGGCGCCCCGCTCTTCGACCGCCGGGGGCGCCGCATCCGGCTCAACCCGTACGGGGCGATCTTCCTGCGCCATGTCGACCGCGCCCTGAGTGAGCTGGACGACGGCCGCAGGGCCCTGGCCGACGCCCGGGACACCGGCCTCGGCCGGGTCAGCATCGCCTCCGAGACGCTGCTCACGGTCTCCCACCTCCTCGGCAGCTTCCAGGCCGCCCACACCGGCGCCGACGTGCGCCTCTACCAGTCCACGGCGGACGAGATGGCCCGTCAGCTGCGCGCCGGGGAGGTCGACTTCTGCGTGGCGTCGCAGCCGCTGGCGGGCCCGAACCTGGACGTGATCGAGCTGGCCCGGGAGGAGGTGCTGCTCGCGGTGCCGCCCGGGCACTGGCTCGACGGCCGCGAGAGCGTCACCATCCCCGAAGTCGCCGACGAGCCCTTCGTCACCACGCGCACCGGCCACTGGCAACGCGCCCTCCTGGACCGGCTGTTCGCCGCCGAGGGGCTCACGCCGCGGCTGTCCTGCGAGGGTGACGAGCCGGGCGCCAGCCAGGACCTGATCAGCGCGGGCCTCGGGATCGGCCTGATCCCGGCGATGTCGCGGCGCGCCGGTACGACGACGGTGGTCCCGGTCGCCTGGGTGCACGTGGCCGCGCCCGACTGCCACCGGGTGCTCTCGCTGGTCTGGAACCGCGACGCGTACCTGTCCGAAGCGGCCCTGAAGTTCCGGGAGTTCACCACCAGCAGGCCGTTCATGACGCACCGCCCGCCGGACCCGCGCCGCGGCCGCCGCCGCGTCCTCGACACCCCCGTCGAGATCGAACCGCCCCGGCCCTGAGGCACCGACCCGGCGTAACTCCCCGCGACCGAACCGGCGTACCCCTCCGCGACCGACCCGGCGTAACCCCCCGCGACCGCCCCGGCATGGCCCCGCGACCGAATCGGCCTGGCCCCCACCCCGGGCCCTTTGCTACGCTCCAGCCCGCCGCCGCACCTGCAACCCCGGACGTCGCGTGTCCGGGCGGCCGTCAGGCGGCGGTGAGTCGGCAGGGGTGTCGCGTCCCCCACCGACGGCGCCACCGGCGCCCACCACCCCCACCATCCTTCCCACCACCCTGGCCCCGCCCTGCCCCGGCCGCTGTGCGGTTCGGCGCGCGCCGCCGGACGCCGTCGCGGCGTACCCCGGCGCACCCGGCGTACCCAGGCACACCTCCCGCGTACCGAGGAGTCCCGCCATGCCCGCCATCACCTACGTATCCGTCGACGGCACGAAGCGGACCGTCGACGTCCCCGTCGGCACCAGCGTCATGCGCGGTGCCGTCTTCAACGACATCGACGGCATCGTCGCCCAGTGCGGCGGCAACGCGCAGTGCGCCACCTGCCACGTGTACGTGGACGAGTCGAGCCGCGACCGGACCGAGCCCGCCCGGCCCGACGAGGACGACATGCTCGGCTTCACCGCCGCCCCGCGCCGACCGGGCAGCCGCCTGAGCTGCCAGCTCACGGTGACGGACGCCATGGACGGCCTGATCGTCCACCTCCCCGAGCGGCAGTACTGATGGGCGCGGCACACACGGGGTCCGTCGTCATCGTCGGCGCGGGCCAGGGCGGCTACCAGACGGCCGCCTCGCTGCGCGAACTCGGCCACCGGGGGAGCGTCACCCTCGTCAGCGCCGAGGACGCGCTGCCGTACGAGCGCCCGCCGCTGTCCAAGGCGTACCTCAAGGCGGGCGCGAGCACCGAGAGCCTGTGGCTGCGCCCGGCCACGTACTACGTACGCCACGCCATCGACCTGATCACCGGCGAGGTCACGGACATCGACCGGGCCGCCCGCACGGTCCGGCTCGCCGACGGCTCCTCGTACGCGTACGACCACCTGGTACTCGCCACCGGGGCCCGCCCGCGGACGCTGGACGTGCCGGGGGCCGGGCTGCGCGGCGTGCACGCGCTGCGCACCGCGCCGGACGCCGCCGCGCTGCGGGCGGCGCTGGCCGGTGCCCGGCGCGCGGTGGTGGTGGGCGCCGGGTTCATCGGCCTCGAAGTGGCCGCCGCGGCACGGGAGTCGGGGTGCGCGGTGACGGTGGTCGAGGCGGGCGAACGGCCGCTGGCGCGGGCCGTGACGGCGCGGACCGCCGCGCACCTGACGCGGCTGCACCGCGCCGCGGGTACCGAGCTGCTGTTCGGCCGGGGCGTGGCGGCCCTGACCGGCGACGGGCGGGGCCGGGTGGCGGCGGTGGAGCTGACCGACGGCCGGAGCCTGCCCGCCGACCTGGTGGTGGTCGGCGTCGGCGTCACCCCGCGCACGGAACTTGCCGCCGCGGCGGGCCTGGCGGTGGACGACGGCGTCACGGTCGACGCCCGCCTCCTCACCGGCGACCCGCACGTCTTTGCCATCGGCGACTGCGCGGCGTTCCCCGAGGCGCGCTCGGGCCGACGGGTGCGCCTGGAGTCGGTGCAGAACGCGGTGGCGCAGGCCCAGGCGGTCGCCGAGCGGCTGACCGGGGCCGGGCCGCGCGCCTATGACGCGCTGCCCTGGTTCTGGAGCGACCAGTTCACGACGGCCCTCCAGATCGCGGGCCTCGCCCGGGGCCACGACCGCGAGGTGGTGCTCGGCGACGGCCCCGACGCGTTCTCGGTCCTCCTCTTCCAGGGCCCCCACCTGCGCGCGGTCGAGTCCGTCAACCGCCCCACCGACCACCTGGCGGCCCGCCGCCTCCTCACCGCCGACGCCCCGCTCACCCCGGAGGACGCCACCCGGCCGGGGTTCGCGCTCAGGGACCACCTCGTGGCGTGGCGCACTTTTGCAAGCGGGCGCTTGCAATAGTTAGCGAAGGGGGTGCAGTATCGGGGGCATGGCATCGCTCAACGTCGGCAACCTCGGTGAGTACCTGCGCGAGCAGCGGCGCAACGCCCAGCTCTCGCTCAGGCAGCTCGCCGACGCCGCCGGGGTGTCCAACCCCTATCTGAGCCAGATCGAGCGCGGGCTGCGCAAGCCGAGCGCCGAGGTCCTCCAGCAGGTGGCCAAGGCGCTGCGGATCTCCGCCGAGACGCTGTACGTCCGGGCCGGGATCCTCGACGAGAAGGAGCGGGACGAGCTGGAGACGCGCGCCGTCATCCTCGCCGACCCGTCCATCAACGAGCGGCAGAAGCAGGTCCTGCTCCAGATCTACGAGTCGTTCCGCAAGGAGAACGGCTTCACCGCGGACGCCCCGGACCCCGCCGAGGACCCCCGGGGCGCCGCGGAGGACACCCCCGCTGACCGGCCCCGCACGGCCGACGGCAGCGATGCCGACCCCTCTGCGGGGCGGTCCTAGGACGGCCGCCTCCAGCCGCAGCGACACCGGGAGGACCCACGTCATGCCCATCACCGAAGAGGTGCGCAAGACCGTCACCAACCCCACCCCCCTGTTCTTCGTCGTCGGCACCGCCGACCTGGCGCTCCAGCAGGTGAAGAAGGTGCCGGGCCTCATCGAGCAGGTCGCGGCCGAGGCGCCGTCCCGCATCGAGGCGGTGCGCAAGGCCGACCCCAAGGAGGTCCAGGACCGGGCCGTCGCCCGCGCCCGCGAGGTCGGCTCGACCCTGCAGACCCGGGTCGGCGAGTTCATCTCCACCCTCGACACCGACCTGAAGAAGCTCGGCGAGAACGCCCAGGACCTGGCGCTGCGCGGCGTCGGCGTCGCCGTCGAGTACGGCGTCCAGGCCCGCGAGACGTACGAGAAGGTCGCCGAGCACGGCGAGCAGACGGTGAAGCACTGGCGCGGCGAGGCCGCCGACGAGATCACCGAGCTGGCCGTCGCGGTCGAGCCCGACGCGGAGCCGGAGGCCGCGAAGCCCGCCGGTGCGGAGAAGAGCGCCGGTGCCGAGAAGGCCGCCGGGGCCGAGGACGAGGCGCCCGCCGCCAAGCCCGCCGAGAAGAAGGCCGCCCCGCGCAAGGCGGCCGCGAAGAAGACCACCCCGCCCGCCAGCTGACGGATTGGCACCCGCACACGGCACCGGGCACTCTCGGAGTGCCCGGTCCGTTGCCGGGGTAGCGGTACCGTGACTTTGTACGGGACTTTGTACGGACAGACGAGTGCGTCGCGTGGGCTTCGCCGGAACGGGTGGTGGACGTTGTGCTGATGCAGGGGTTCGCGAACTTCATGTGGCTGCTGTCACTCGCGCTGATCCTGTTCAGCGGCTTCGCGCTCATCGACGCCGCCGTCCGCCGTGAGGACGCCTACCGCGCGGCCGACAAGAACACCAAGCCGTTCTGGCTGATCATCCTCGGCCTGGCCTTCGTGGTGAACCTGATCTTCAACATCTTCTCGTTCCTGCCGATCATCGGCCTCATCGCCACGATCGTGTACATGGTCGACGTCCGCCCGGCGCTCCGGCAGGTGGGCGGCGGCGGCCGCCGGGGCTCCAGCAGCGACGGTCCGTACGGGCCGTACAACGGCGGGCGGTAACGCGCGGCGAGCAGTGGGCCGAGTGGGCCGCGCCCTCAGAGGCGCGGGCCCTTGCTCCCGCCTACTCCCGCTCCCGCGCCAGCAGCAGCACCGCCACGTCATCCGTGAGGTCCCCGCCGTTCAGCTCCCGCGCCTCGTTCACGGCGGCTTCGAGCAGCGCGTCCCCGCGCAGCCCCGTCGCGAGCTGGCGGCGGACCATGTCGAGCATGCCGTCCTGCCCGAGCCGCTGGTTGCCCTCGCCGATCCGGCCCTCGATCAGGCCGTCCGTGTACAGCATCAGGTTCCAGCTGCCGCCCAGCTCCACCTGCTGGCGGGGCCAGCGGGCGCGGGGGAGCAGCCCGAGGGCGGGGCCCGAGTTCTCGTACGGAAGCAGCTCGGCCGGGCGCCCCGGGCGGGCGATCAGCGGCGACGGATGGCCCGCCAGGCACAGACCCGCGCGGCGCCCGTCCGGCGCGATGTCGACCGTGCACAGGGTCGCGAAGATCTCCTCGTCGGCCCGCTCGTGCTCCAGGACCTTCTGCAGCGTGGACAGCAGGTCGTCGCCGACCAGGCCCGCGAAGGTCAGGGCGCGCCAGGCTATGCGCAGCTCCACGCCGAGCGCCGCCTCGTCGGGCCCGTGGCCGCAGACGTCTCCGATCATCACGTGCACCGAGCCGTCGGGCGTGCGGACCGTGTCGTAGAAGTCGCCGCCGAGCAGGGCGCGGGAGCGGCCGGGCCGGTAGCGGGCGGCGAACCGCAGCGGTGAGCCCTCGAGCAGCGGGGTGGGGAGCAGGCCGCGCTCCAGGCGGGCGTTCTCCTGCGCCCGCAGCCGGGACTCGGTGAGCTGGCGCTGCGCGGCGTCGGCGCGCTTGCGCTCCACCGCGTACCGGATGGCGCGGCTGAGCAGACGGCCGTCCAGCTCGTCGCGGAACAGGTAGTCCTGCGCGCCGACCCGCACCGCGCGGGCGCCGCGCTCGGCGTCGCCGGACGCGGTGAGGACGAGCACGGCGTGGCGGGGCGCGAGGCGCAGCACCTGCTTGAGGGCGGCCAGCTCGTCGGCGTCGTCGCCCTCGGCGGCGGGCGCCTCCTGGCCGGGGTCGGCGCCCGCGGGGGCGCGGCCGGGCAGGGCCAGGTCGAGCAGGATGCAGTGCACGTCGTCGGTGAGCAGCCGCTCGGCCTCGGTGAGGTTGCGGGCGGTGCGTACGCGGATGGGCTTGCCCGCGGAGTCCAGGAGCTGCGGGACGCTCAGGGAGCCGCCCGGGTCGTCCTCGATCACCAGCAGGGTCAGGCCGGAGCCGCCGACGGGTCCGTCGCCGTCGGCGACGCCCGCCACCTGCGGCGCGCGCGTCGGCGCCGGATGGTTCTCGCCGCCTGCCGCGGCCGGGATCACTCTCTGCCGCGGTATGGGTACGGACATGGGTTGAGTTCCTTCCCTCCCCCGAGGGCACGGTGGGGCGACGGTCGCACGCCCCACACCAGACGGGGACCATAGCGGTAGGCGGGGGGCCTGGGGAATGCGGCGCAGCACGTGGCCAGCGGCATAATCCGCTTCCTGGACCGCGCATAGGGCATGAACTCGGTCCGACAGTGATGACGAACATCACGCCGGGGAGGTTGAGCGCGGGGCGGATTCGCGTGCGCTGGCTCACACGGGGGCGGTGCCCGCGGCTGTCCGGAGCGGTGCCCGCGGTTGTTCGGAGCGGTGCCCGCGGCTGTCCGGGGGCGGTGCCCCCGGCTGTTCGGAGCGGTGCCTCCGGAGCCGGGCAGCCGTCCGGTCGGCCGTTCGCGGCGCCCGGGGCCGACCGTTCGCCCGGCGGGGCCGACCGTTCGCCGCGCCCCGGAGCCGGGCAGCCCCACCGTTCGCGGCGCCCCGGGGGAGCCGCCTAGCCGGTCGGGCGGACCACGCCGAGGATCTCCATCGAGCCCGCGCCCGCGAGGGTCACGTCGCGCCCGGGGCGGGGGGCGTGCACGATCCTCCCGTCGCCCACGTACAGACCCACGTGGCTGGCGTCCTTGTGGTAGATGATCAGGTCGCCCGGGCGCATGTTCTCGATGTCGACGTGCGGCAGGCGCTTCCACTGCTCCTGCGAGGTGCGCGGGATGCCGCGGCCCGCGGCCGCCCACGCCTTGGACGTGAGCCCCGAGCAGTCGTACGCCTTGGGGCCCTCCGCTCCCCATACGTACGGCTTGCCGAGCTGGGCCGTGGCGAACGCGATGGCCTTCTTGGCGGCGCCGCTCGCCTTGCCGTTGAGGTCCTTGACCGCGCCGGAGTCGACCCACTGGCTCTGGCGGCGCCGCGCGGCCTCCTCCTCCAGCTCCCGCAGCCGCTCGCGCTCCTTCTTCTCCAGGCGCGACTCCAGCTTCTCGGCGGCGGCGATGCGCTCCTCTATCTTCTTCTTCGCCGCGGCCTTGGCCTTGCGGTTGGCCTCCAGCCGCTTCCACCGGGCGGTGGCGTCCGCGGCGTACGTACGCAGGTCGTCCTGGGTGCGGGTGACCTCCGTGAGCAGCGACTTCGTCGCGTGCTGGCCGCGGCGCAGGCGGCCCGCGCCGTCCAGGAACGCCTCGGGGTCGTCGCTGAGCACCAGGCGGGCCTCGTCGGGGATGCCGCCGCCCCGGTACTGCGCGCGGGCCGCGGCGCCCGCGCGGGCCTTGAGGCGGTCGAGCTTGCGCTGGCCCTTCTCGATGTCGCGGGCGAGCCGGACGATGTCCTTGGACTGCTTCTCGGCCTTCTCCTCCGCCGCGTTGTACGCGTCCGTGGCCGTGCCCGCCTCGCGGTAGAGGCGGTCGATCTTCTGGCGGACCTTCTCCAGGGCCGGGTCGGTGCCGGGACGCGGCTCTGCCGGGCTCGCGAACGCCGCGCCCGGCGCGGACAGGACCGTCGCCGCGCAGATCAGAGCCACGGCCGTCGCCGTCGAGTACCGCTTGCCGGACACGCTCGCCCCCTGATTAACCGTCAGTAACCTCACTGCCCCGGGATGGTGCCACGCCCGCGCCCGAAGTGACAGGGGCGCGCGCTGACTTCCCTCCCCACCCGACCTGTGTGACGGGCGGCACGCGGAGATCGTTCCCGTGGCGCGACGGTTCACGCCCGTGGGTGACGGGCCCCCTTCCTCACCCGGGCCCGCGCGGCGCCAGCGCCTCCCACGCCACCGTGACCTCCCCCTGCCGCCACCGCCGCGCCCCGTCCGCCACCGGCCAGTCGGCGGTCAGGTCCCGCACCGCCCGGATCCAGCGCTGCCGGGCCCCGTACGCGGCGTACGGGGCGGCCGCCGCCCACGCGCGGTCGAAGTCGCGCAGGAAGGCGTGCACCGGCTCGCCCGGCACGTTCCGGTGGATCAGGGCCTTCGGCAGCCGCTCGGCGAGGTCGGAGGGCCGGTCCAGGGAGCCGAGCCGGGCGGCGAACGTGACCGTGCGCGGGCCCTCGGGGCCGAGCGCCACCCACACGTGCCGCCGCCCGATCTCGTCGCAGGTCCCCTCGACGAGCAGCCCGCCCGGGGCGAGCCGCGCGCACAGCCGCCGCCAGGCGGCGGCGACCTCGCCCTCGTCGTACTGGCGCAGCACGTTCGCGGCGCGGATCAGCGACGGGCGCGCGGGCAGCGGCACCTCGAAGCCGCCGTGCGCGAAGGCGAGCCCCTCGCGCTCGTACGGACGTGCCGCCGCCACCCGCGCCGGGTCGATCTCGATGCCGACCACGCGGGTGCGGGGCGGCCGCGCGCAGCCTGAGCAGGAGTTCGACGGCGGTCCAGGGGGCGGCGCCGTAGCCCAGGTCGACGGCGAGCGGGTCGGCGGCGCGGCGCAGGGCGGGGCCGTGGGCGGCGGCGATCCAGCGGTCCATGCGGCGCAGCCGGTTGGGGTTGGTGGTGCCGCGCGTCACGGACCCCACGGGGCGGGCCGAGGAGTGGGGGGAGTGGGGGGCGCGGGGAGCCATGGGGGCAAGCGTATGCAAGGCCCAGGGTTGACACCCCCAAGGTAATGCTTTGGTAAAGAGGAAATGGAGGTGAGGCTTCCGGCGTTGCTCCCATGGAGGCCCGCGTACGACCTCCCCGCTGGCATGCCCCGCGCACGCCGACACGGGGAAGCCGTACGCGCCCGCCCCCGCACGACCGGCCCGACTCGCACGACCGGCCCGACTCGAACGACCCGCACGACCGCCCGGCCCCGCTGGACCGCACCACCGCACCACCGCACGACCCGCAAGGCCGTACGCCGCCCGCCCCTCGCCAGGCCAAGGAGGACCGCCACGTGAGCCAGTACGTGACCAGGCTCGGGCGTCGTTTCCCGTCGGCGCCGTCGGCGACCGCCCGGCTGCGCCTGCCCGGCTCGCCCCGCCGTCCCCGCCGCGTCGCCATGCTCAGCGTGCACACCTCACCGCTGCACCAGCCCGGCACCGGAGACGCGGGCGGCATGAACGTCTACATCGTGGAGCTGGCCAAGCGCCTCGCCGACATCAACGTCGAGGTCGAGATCTTCACGCGCGCCACGACGGCCGCGCTGCCGCCCGCCGTGGAGCTGGCCCCCGGCGTCCTCGTGCGCCACGTGGACGCGGGCCCCTACGAGGGCCTGGCCAAGGAGGACCTGCCCGCGCAGCTCTGCGCGTTCACGCACGGCGTCATGCAGGCCTGGGCGGGCCACCGCCCCGGGTACTACGACCTGGTGCACTCCCACTACTGGCTCTCCGGGCACGTCGGCTGGCTCGCCGCCGAGCGCTGGGGCGCCCCGCTCGTGCACGCCATGCACACCATGGCCAAGGTCAAGAACGCGGCGCTCGCCGAGGGCGACACCCCCGAGCCCGCCGCCCGCGTCATCGGCGAGACCCAGATCGTCCGCGCCGCCGACCGGCTCATCGCCAACACCTCCGAAGAGGCCGACGAACTCGTCCGGCACTACGACGCCGACCCCGGGAAGGTCGCCGTCGTCCACCCCGGCGTCAACCTGGACCGGTTCCGCCCCGCCGACGGCCGCGCCGCCGCCCGGCAGCGCCTCGGGCTGCCGCAGGACGCCCTGATCCCGCTCTTCGCGGGCCGCATCCAGCCCCTGAAGGCGCCGGACATCCTGCTGCGCGCGGTGGCGGTGCTGCTCGACGAGCGGCCCGAGCTGCGCCGCCGCGTCGTCGTCCCCGTGGTCGGCGGCCCGAGCGGCAGCGGCCTGGCGAAGCCGGAGGGCCTCCAGAAGCTGGCCGCCCGGCTCGGCATCGCGGACGTGGTGCGCTTCCAGCCGCCGGTGGGCCAGGAGCAGCTCGCCGACTGGTTCCGGGCGGCGTCCGTCCTGGTCATGCCGTCGTACAGCGAGTCGTTCGGGCTGGTCGCCATCGAGGCGCAGGCGGCGGGTACGCCGGTCGTGGCGGCGGCGGTGGGCGGCCTGCCCGTGGCCGTGCGCGACGGCGTCACCGGCTTCCTGATCCCCGACCACGAACCGGCCCACTACGCCCGCGCGCTGCGCGACTTCGTGGACGCCCCGCACCTGGTGGAGCGCATGGGCCTGGCCGCCGCCCGGCACGCCGAGTCCTTCGGCTGGGGCACGGCGGCGTCGGCCACGGCCGACGTGTACACCGCGGCGATGCACGACCACCGCCGTCACGTACGCTCGCACCATGGGTGACGCAGCCGCCACGATCGAACAGACCCTGACCGACGCCGAGCTGGAGTGGGAGTCCCCCGAGCCCGGCTCGTACGTGGTGAAGCTCCCCGGCACCCGCAAGCTCTCCACGACGCTGTCCCTCAAGGTGGGCAGGCACTCCCTGTCCCTGAACGCCTTCGTCATCCGCCACCCCGACGAGAACCACGAGGCCGTCCACCGCTGGCTCCTGGAGCGCAACCTCCGCCTCTACGGAGTGAGCTACGCGATCGACTCCCTCGGCGACATCTACCTCACCGGCAAGCTCCCCCTCACCGCGATCACCCCCGACGAGCTGGACCGCCTCCTCGGCTCCGTCCTCGAAGCCGCCGACGGCTCCTTCAACACCCTCCTGGAACTCGGATTCGCGACCGCGATCCGCAAGGAGTACGACTGGCGGACCTCCCGGGGCGAATCCACCCGCAACCTCGACGCGTTCACCCACCTGACCCAGCCCCGCGACTGAGCCCTCCGGCCCACGGCGGGGAACTCAACCGCCGCCGACCGGGTCCGTCCCGTGCCACGGCACGTCCGGGGGCTGTCGCTCGCGGTGCCCCTCGCCGACTTCTCGTTGAGCGGCCTCGGCGGCGCGCTGATGGGCCCCTTGGCATGGGCCCCTTGGCCGTGCGTCAGCACCGTGTTGGCCGCCTCCTGCGGCGCGGCGAGGGCGGCTCGGGCGCTGGATGCCAGCTCCGTCCAGCCGCTCATGCCCGGCGTCTTCCCCTCCCCGGCGCCCCATGGCATGCTCCCGCCCAACGCAGATGTGAATGTCGTTCATGTACGCGAATAAGGGAGGGGTCGCATGGTGAACCTCAGCAGGCGGGGAGTCCTCGGCGGGGCCGTCGCCGTCGCCGCCGGGGCGGTGGAGGGTGCCGCCCCGGCCGCCGCGGCCCCCGGCGAACCCGCCGCGCCCCCTGGCGAACCCGCGGCCCTCTGGCAGGAGCTCCGCCGCGCCCCGTACACCCACCCCCAGATCCCGTACGTCGCGAGGGCGGGCTTCCGGCGGGGCGCCCGGCGCTTCCCCCGCCCCCGCCGCGTCTTCCCCGCCCGGCACTACGGAGCCGCGCCCGGCGCCCAGGGGGACGCGGCGCCCGCGATCAACCGCGCCCTCGCCGCCGCCGGACGGGCCGGTGGGGGCGCGGTCCAGCTCGACGCGGGGACGTACCGGATCGACGGTGTCATCCGCATCGCCCACGACAACGTCGTGCTGCGCGGCGCGAGCAGCGGACGCACCACGCTGCTCGCCACCCGGAGCCTCACCGACCTCATCGGCCCCTACGGCAGCCGCTACGGAGGCGACAAGTCGAGCTGGTCCTGGGCGGGCGGCCTCATCTGGCTGTGCCCGCAGCGGCGTTGGGACACCCTCGTCACCGCCATCAGGGCCAGGGCCTGGCCCTTCGAAGGGTGGACCGGGAACACGCGCGACGAGTGGCGCACCCTCACCCCCGTCGGCCCGGCGGCGCGCGGTGACTGGTCCGTGCGCGTCGCCGACCCCTCCCAGGTCCACGCGGGCGCCCTCGTCCTGCTGCGCCTCGCCGACGACCCCGGCCACACCCTCCTGGAGCACATGGCGGGCGGCGGCCCCGGCCCCGAGGCGTACTCCTGGGACGACAAGACCAAGCTGACGTCGTACGTCCCCTACGAGTGGCCCGTGCGCGTCACCCGCGTCCAAGGGCGCACCGTCACCTTCGAGCGCCCCCTGCCGCTCGACGTCCGCCCCGAGTGGGACCCCCGGCTCACCACCCATGTGCGGGCCCTGACCGGCTCCGGAGTGGAGGCCCTCACCCTGGAGGCGGTCGAGACCCCGCAGGCCCCGCACCTGCTCGACAAGGGCTTCAACGGCGTCACCTTCCAGTGCGCGTACGACTGCTGGGCCGACGACGTCCGCGTACACCACGTCGACAACGGCTTCGGCCTGGTCGCCGCCAGCGCCTGCACCCTGCGCCGCACCGCCGTCGGCGGACGCGGCTCCCACCACCCGTACTTCTGCCGCGAGGGCTCCCACGACAACCTGATCGAGGACTTCCGCGTCGAGCGCCGCACCGTCCCGGCCCCCGCCGGAACCCAGCTGCACGGCATCAACGTCGAGGGCCTGTCCTCGTACAACGTCTGGTCGCGCGGGCACATGGAGACGGGGACGTTCGACACGCACCGGGGGATGCCGTTCGCCAACGTCCGCACCGAGATCACCGTCCACAACGACGGCCGCCACGGAGGCGATGCCAGCGCGGGCCCCCTCTACGGAGCGCGGTTCACCCACTGGAACGTGACGGTCACCAACCAGCGCGCCGGACTCGTCAAAATTGACGAGATCGCCCCCTGGAGTGCGACCGTCGGCATCTCCCACGTCCGCGAGTTCGACCAGATCGACGTGCCGGACTTCACGGGCGAGCTGAACTCCCGCAGCGAGGCCTACGGCTCACCCGGCTCGGTGCGGCCGCGGAACCTGTACGAGGCCCAGCGCGCCCTCGCGCCCTGACGGACCTGGGCGCCCCGCCGGACTAACCGCCCCCACGGCCCTAGCCGAACGGCACGAGCCGTACGACCGTCACCGTCAGGACCGACCCCGACACGTAGTAGAGGACGATCGCGCCGCCGACCGTCGCCTCCCGGCGGTCCCGCTCGTCGTCCACGGCCGTCGACCCGTGCCCATAGGGGTCGCGCCCCAGGGTGCGCGCCATCGCCGCGCGGAACTGGTCGGCGTCGCCCATCTTGGCGAGGGTGTCGTCGGCGGGCGGCGCGTACGTGATCCGATAGCTCCCCCTCCTGTGACGGCTCACGCGATGGTCCGCCTCTCGGCCTCGTCCGCCGCGAGGCGGTCGAGCAGCGCCTCCGCCTCGGGGTCGGGCACGGCCTCCAGCATCCAGTGCCGCATCACGGAGTGGATCTCGTCGACGCCCGCCTCGTTGATGGCCCGGTCGAACTCCGCGCGCTTGTCCTCGGGGAGCGCGGCGCGGATGTCCGGGATCGTGTTGGGGACGTCGACCTCCTCGCCGCCGATGAACGTCTTCAGTGGTTCGGCCATGGTCGGGTCACTCTCTCCCTGGGGTCCCTGGACGGTCCCTGGACGGTCCCGGCGCGGGCCCCTGGGGCGGGGCCGACGCTGATCTCACGGTAGCGGCCAGACGGGCCGCCCTCAGCCCTTGCCCTGACGTCGGCCTCAGCCGTGGGCGTTCGAGGGGCGGCGCGGTGTCTTCATTCGAGGGTCACGGTCCAGTTCCCCCAGGTGATGTGGCACACGCCGTCCGGCTCGATGCGGACGGGGAAGCCGTGGACGCCCAACTGGCCTTCTGTGTTGTACAGGTGGCGGATGCGTTCCAATGTGTCCCACAAGCGTCGGGGTCCGCTCTGGTGCACGGTGGGCCGGGCGTCTCGTGTTCCCTCGGCGCGGGCCCATGAGCCGTCTGTGTGCAGCAGCCACGCCGTTCGCCGGTCGCCCTCCTGAGTGAAGTGCGTTTCGACGCCGGGCGCGGCCAGGAAGAGCTGGGCCTTCACGTCCCAGGCGTTGTCGATGTTGAGCACGGGATAGCGGCCGGTGGTGACCTCGTCCCCGTCCTGGTCCCTGACGTGCGGGAACTGGTCGATGAGGCGGGGCGGGGGGCTGTCGTCGTGCCGGGCTCCCATGAACCCGGCCTGGTGGGGCTCGACGCGCCCCGTGGCGCCGCCGTCGGGGGTCTTGTCCGCACCGATGACCAGTCCTGAGCCGCTGATGGTGCACACGAGCCGCCCGCCGGGGCGCAGCGCGGCCAGCCATGAGGCGGGAACGCGCGGGACGGACACCATGGTCACGATGCGGTCGTAGGTGCCGGGCAGGGCGCCGGTGGCGTCCACGGTGGCGACCGCGGGATGGTGCCCGGCTTGAGCGAGGCGTTCCTGCGCCGCATCGGTCAGGTACGGGTCGACGTCCACGGTGGTCACGCGCCGGTCGCCCAGGCGGTGACACAGCAGAGCCGTGGAGTAGCCCGACCCGGTTCCGACGTCGAGCACGTCCATGCCCTCGTCGGGGCGGGCGTGCCGGAGCATCTGCACCACCAGCGAGGGCAGGGTCGCCGACGATGTCGGGCGCCACTGGGGGTGCTCGCCGGGGTCGGCCCGGTCGGCGTGCACCCTCGCGAGTTTCGTCACGAGGGTGGTGTCGCTGTAGGCGGTGCGCAGCCATCGTCCCGGGTCGCTCGGTCCGTCTTGCCACACGGCCGTACCGTCAGGCCCGGACTCCCACCAGCGGGGAACGAACAGGTGCCGGGGTGTGGAGCGCACGGCCTGATGCCACCGGGACTGTGGGTGTGTCACCTCGTGTGCCAACGTGTCGGCGTGCTGCTGCCACGCGGTCATTGTGCACCGTCCTGGGACGCGTCGAACGGTGCGGCCGTGAACTTGGGGAGGCACGCGGGGGTGTGCGGCTTGCATGAGTCGTTGGGCTCGCACGGCGGGTTGCAGCCCTGTGCCCCCGGGGCCGGTACGCGGTCGACGGCCTGCCGCCATGGCTCGCTACCGAGGAGGTCGGCGAGCCGCCGCTCGCGTACGTTGCCGCACGGCATGAACCGCGCCATCACGCACGGGACAAGGTCACCGTTGGGTAGTACCGCCGCGTGCCCTCGGCCGCAGTGCCCGCACAGCGCGTCCACCGTCGGTGGCATCGTGCCTGCCGCGCGGCCGACCGCGCGCACTCGGTCGGTGCCGACCTCGGTGATGCCCATGCCGTCGATCTCCGCGCGGGCTTCGTGCACGCGCTGCCCGTCGAGGACTTCCACGATGCCCACCCGTAGCGGGATGCCCCGGCGGTGAGCCTCGGCGATGTTGGCGCGGGTGCGGACGTGACTGCCGAGGCGAGTGGTGAGGCGGTCGTGCTCGGCGGCCCGGTCGCTGTAGTAACTCGTCGCGAGCGTCACGCCGTCGCGGGCGAACACCTCCCACCACGCCGGGCGGACGTGGAACAGGTTGGTGAACACCTCGACCTGTCGGCCAAGGCTCAACGCCAGGTCGACCAACTCGACCCAGTGCGGGTGGAGCGTCGGTTCACCGCTGATGAGCTGGATGCGCGGGGCCTCTAGGGCCACCGCGTCCTGGATGACCTGTGCCCAGTCGACGAGGGACATCGTGCCGTGCGTGCCCTGCGGACTCGAACTGGACAGGCAGTGAGCGCAGGTGAGCTGGCACCCGCCGGTCAGTTCCAGCGCGAGCGAGTTGAGGGTCGTGGTGGGGGAGGTGGCGGGGCGATCCGCTGCGGTTGTCACGGCTGCGCTCTCCTTTTCTCGCTAGTCTGATCCGCCGTCATGCCCCAGGTTCCATTGGGCGACGGCGATGATCCTTGCGTCCTTGCGTCCCTTCGTCTTGGCAGGTGCGCGATCTGGTGACCCGCCCCTTGCCCGGTGGTGCCGGGCAAGGGGAGCCGTGACGGTCACGGGCAGGGGGCGGGGGGCGAGGGGGCGTAGCCGCGGGTCGGCAGGGGCAGGGTGCGGGCGGAGAGGCTGTAGCGCAGGGTGTCGTCGGTGACGGTGAGGCGGTACAGGGCGCCGCGGCGCAGCGTGTCGAGGACCCGGTGGCGCTCCATGCCGAGGGGCGCGGAAGCGAGGTCGGCCCACAGCCGCAGGGTGCTGGGCGCGTCGAGTCGGGCCTCGTACTCCTTGAGGACCCGCATGGCGCGCAGGGGGGCCCATGGGGCGTCGAGGGGCGGGTCGATGTGGTCGGCCAGGTGCCGAGCCTGGGACGTCAGCCAGCGCAGGGCCAGGCGCGGGCTGGGGGCGAGGTAACCGCGCACCAGCCACTCGCGGGCCCGCTCGGGCGCGACGGCCTCGGCCGCGGTGATCTCGCACCACAGGTGGCGCTCGGCCGGGGGCGGCGCGGTAGCGGGCATCGGCGGGGCCGTCACTTCCCGCTCCCGGGGACGGTGCCGCTCTGCTCGCCCTCCCGGCTGAGTATGGCGAGGTGCCGCTCGATCCGCCTGCCCAACTCGTCGGCCAGTGCGTTCAGGTCGTCGGGCACCGGCGGCTTCGGCGCGACTTCCGGCGGCGGTTCCTGAGCTGTCGACATGCGGACCCCTCAACGGATGGCCATGGCGAACGTCAACGTCCCTGCTGCGTGCCTGGGTTGACGCACACAGTGATCAAGTCATCACACTGCTACTGGGGCTGTCGCCGTGCAAGACTTCACGGAGATGATTCGCCGCGATGATGTCGAACTGCTGAACTGTGCGCCGTGGTGCATGACTTGGCACTTTCATCGTGGGCGGAGAAGTCTTTCAAAATGGGTACAGGACAGAAGGGGGAGGCGTATGGCCGAGGATCGGCCGACCGGCTCGACCGTTCCGCGACGACAGTTAGGGCGGAGCCTTCGAGAACTCAGGAACAAGGCATCGCTGACGGTCCGTGCGGCGGCTCGTGAGTTGGAGTGGTCGGAGGCGAAGATGTGGCGCATCGAGACAGGGCAAACGCCCTTGCGCAGCCTCGACGTCAAGGCCATGTGCTTCGTCTACGGCGCCTCTGACGAGCTGACCGAAGCGTTGATGGGCTTGGCCAAGGAGACAAAGGCGCGCGGCTGGTGGCACGCGTACGGCGACGTGATCCCCGAATGGTTCGATCTCTACATCGGGCTTGAGGAAGCCGCGTCGAGTCTGACCACGTACGAGAGTGACCTCGTACCGGGACTCTTGCAAACGGCGGACTACGCCCGGGAGGTGATCGGTACGAAGGGGGGCATGACTGCCGACGACATAGAAGCTCGCGTCAATCTGCGCATCGAGCGTCAGGGCCTGCTCACGCGAAGCGCGGCGCCCCCTACGCTGCGGCTGGCGCTGAGTGAGACCGTGCTGCGTCGCACGGTTGGTGGACATGATGTGATGGCCACACAGATGGCGCGCCTCGTGCAGGCGTCCGAGCGGGACAACGTAGACATCCGGGTGGTGCCCTTTGATGCGGGCATGCACCCCGGAGCCATCACGGGCCCGTTCGTGACGCTTCGGTTCCCGCGCAACAGTGACGGGAGCGAAACGGAGCCGCCGACTGTCTACGCGGACGGATACACGGGGGGTCTGTACCTGGACAGGCCGAACGAGGTAGAGCGCTACGACGCAGCCTTTCAGGGAATCTGGGAAGCGGCGCTTGACGAGCAGGCGTCCCGACGCCTGATCTATGAGGTAGCAGGGAGCCATGAGCAGCAACGGTGAGATACAGGGTGCGGTGTGGTTCAAGTCGAGCCACAGCAACGCAGACGGCAACTGCCTTGAAGTGGCGCACCTTTCGGCGCACGAGGTAGCGGCGAGGGACAGTAAGCAGAGTCACGGGCCGGTAGTGGTGATCAGCTCCGGTGCGTGGTCGTCGCTCGTCACCTGGATGAGGCGGAGCTAGTTCGCCTCGGGTCCGAGGACGTACCGCCCTACGGAGAGAGCAGAACAGGCCCCCGGTTCCAGGCGCAGTGCCAGGAACCGGGGGCCTGTTTCAGCGGGCAAGCTGCCAGGTCGACAGGGCGAGGCCGATCACGGCGACCAGGGCGGTGACCAGCGGGAGGGGCCAGCGGCGGCGTTCCAGGTCGTCGAGGCGGGCCTCGCGGTCGGAGAGGGGCCGCCGCCGTGGCCCTGGGTGTTCACGTTCACCGAGACGAAGGCTGTCGCCGCGCGGGTAGCGTGCGGTGCCCGTCTAGGTCTCTCCAGGTGGGTGCTGTCCGAGGACACCGAAGCCCTGGCCACAGGGCATGCCAAGCAGCGGGCCCTGCTGGTGCTCGACATCGCTGCCGGGCATCTCGCCGACGGACGGGTTGATGCCGCGTTCGCCCTCGCCGGGCGTGCACGGGACACGGGACTCAAGTACCGGTCGGGGCGGATCGTAGAGCGGGCCCGGGCTGTGCGCCGTACCCTCACCACCACCACGCCGCCCAAGGCGGTGCGGGACTTCGACGAGCGCCTCCACGGCGTCTACCTGTAGGAGGACAGGCATGCGGGTGGGGATCACCGGTCACCGCGGGCTCAGCACGGAGGTTGAGGAGCGTATACGAGCGATGCTGGGCGAGGTCGTTAGCGGCTACGAGGCGTCCGAGCTGGTCGCCGTCTCGTGCATCGCGGACGGCCCCGACGCCTGGTTTGCCGAAGCCGTGCTCAAGCACGGCGGCCGACTTGAGGTCGTCGTGCCCGCGGTGGAATACCGGGAGAACCTGCCGGAGTGGCACCACGCGACGTACGACGTCCTGCTGTCCCGCGCGGCTGACGTCCACGAGACCGGCATGACCGCATCGACGCCCGAGGCGCACCAGGCCGGATCAGAAATCCTGGTCGGCCTGGTAGATGAGTTGGTCGCCGTGTGGGACGGAAAACCGGCGCGGGGATATGGCGGGACGGCGGACGTGGTTGCCTACGCCGAGCGCTGCGGCACCCCCGTCCGCATCCTGTGGCCGGAAGGCGCCAGCCGCTGAGAGCCCACGCTTGGATGGCGCCGACAGGGTCATCGCCGCCCTGCCCCACGGGAGGGGCTTCGGCGCGGACGGGTGATCCGAACTGAGTGGTGCGGGACGGTCTTCGAGGCGAGCGGGAACGCCTCGTGCCGGTACCGGACGAGCCGCCCTCAGCCTCTGCCCTCAGCCGTCGGGTTCAGCCCCTGCCCTCGGTCACGGTCTCGGGCTCGGCCCCGGTCTTCTCCGTACGGGACTCCGGCCGCCGCCCCGTGGACGCCTCGGCGGGCCCCTCGCCCGGCACCTCCGCCGCCGGGAGCCCCCGCATCAGCCCCCAGTACCCGAGCGCCGCGACCGTCCCCACCACCGCGCAGCCGCCCCACAGCCACTGAGGCCCCAGGCGGTCGATGAGGAACCCGGACATCAGCGGCGCCACGAGGGCCGCCACCGACCACGACATCGCGTACACGCCCTGGTAGCGGCCGCGCCCGTGCGTCGGCGAGAGGCGCACCACCAGGCCCGTCTGGGTGGGCGCGTTGACGATCTCGGCGAGCGTCCACACGCACACCGTCAGCGCGATGACGCCCACCGAACCGGCGAACGCGGTCAGGCCGAAGCCGTACCCGGCGATCAGCGAGGAGAGCACCAGCAGCCGCTGCGGGTCGCGGTGCTCGATGAACCGCGTCACCGGGATCTGCAACGCGACGATCATCACCCCGTTGACGGCGATCGCCACTCCGTAGTCGCTGGGCGAGAAGCCCGCCTCGCCCATCGCCACGGGCAGGCCCATGGACCCCTGCTGGAAGATCAGGGCGACCAGGAAGGACAGGCCGACCACGCTCATGAACCGCCCGTCCCGCAGCACCGTGCCGAGGCTGACCTCCGCCTCGCCCGCCCGCTCGGCGGCCGTGCGCTCCGGGCGCGACTCGGGCAGCTTCACGAACACCACGACCGCGCAGACGAGCGTCATGGCGGCCTCGATGAGGAAGCCCGCGCGGTAGCTGTACGAGGCGATGAAGCCCGCGCCCGCGGAGGAGATCGCGAAGCCGAGGTTGATCGCCCAGTAGTTCAGCGAGAAGGCCCGGATGCGGCTCTCCGGAGGCACGATGTCCGCCATCATCGCCTGCACGGCGGGGCGCGAGGCGTTGCTGGCGGCGCCCACGAGGAAGGCCACCGCCGCGATCGCCACGGGGTGGGTCATGAACCCGAGCAGCGCCACCGTGCCCGCCGTCGACGCCTGCGCGATCAGCAGCGTGGGCCGCCGCCCGAGCCGGTCGGCGAGCACGCCCCCGGCGACGGACGCGATCACTCCGCCGAGCCCGTGGAGGGCGGCGACGAGACCCGCGTACGTGGCCGAGTAGCCCCGCTCCAACGTGAGGTAGATCGCCATGAACGTGGACACGAAGGCGCCCAGGCGGTTCACCAGGGTGCTGGTCCACAGCCACCAGAACGCCGGGGCAGCCCGGAGACGGATTCTCTGACGGCGCGTCTGGCGGCGGTGAGCATGCGGGTCCCCCGTGGTGGTGCGGTAAGCGTCAAGGCTCGGTAAGTGTCAAAGCGACGAGCACAAATTACGGCGTGCGGGTGGACGCCGACCACTCGATTGACGCCGACCGTCAATCGCCGCCGGGCCGGGCCCCCGGCCCCGCGCCCGGGGCGGCCCCCACGGGAGTTCCATTACGCTCGTGGGCATGGCCGACGCACCGTACAAGCTGATCCTCCTCCGCCACGGCGAGAGCGAGTGGAACGCGAAGAACCTGTTCACCGGCTGGGTGGACGTCAACCTCAACGAGAAGGGCGAGAAGGAGGCGGTCCGCGGTGGCGAGCTCCTGAAGGACGCCGGTCTCCTCCCCGACGTGGTCCACACGTCCCTCCAGAAGCGCGCGATCCGCACCGCGCAGCTCGCCCTGGAGGCCGCCGACCGGCACTGGATCCCGGTCCACCGCTCCTGGCGCCTGAACGAGCGCCACTACGGCGCGCTCCAGGGCAAGGACAAGGCCCAGACCCTCGCCGAGTTCGGCGAGGAGCAGTTCATGCTGTGGCGCCGCTCGTACGACACCCCGCCGCCCCCGCTGGAGGACGGCGCCGAGTTCTCCCAGTCGGACGACCCGCGCTACGCGTCCATCCCGCCGGAGCTGCGCCCCGCACGGAGTGCCTGAAGGACGTCGTCGTCCGCATGCTCCCGTACTGGTACGACGGCATCGTCCCGGACCTCCTCGCGGGCCGCACGGTCCTCGTCGCCGCCCACGGCAACAGCCTGCGCGCCCTGGTCAAGCACCTGGACGGCATCTCCGACGCCGACATCGCGGGCCTGAACATCCCCACCGGCATCCCCCTCGCCTACGACCTGGACGCCGCCTTCAAGCCCCTGAACCCGGGCGGCACCTACCTCGACCCGGAGGCCGCCAAGGCCGCCATCGAGGCGGTCAAGAACCAGGGCAAGAAGAAGTAACCGCCGCCGAGGCGGCCGCGGCACCGTCGCGCCCAGGGGCGCGACGGTGCCGTCGTCATGCGCGGGCCACCACCGTGAGCCGTCCACCTGAGCCCCCCGTGAGCCGTCCACCTGAGCCCTCCACGAGTCGGCCCTGAGCCCTCCACGAGTCAGCCCTGAGCCATCGATGAGTCAGTCATGAGCACATCCGAGCGCCGCGCCACGGTCGTCGGCGGGGCCGTCTTCCTCGGCGGGGCCCTCGCGTCGATCGCCTTCGGGGACCGGCTGTGGCGCCTCGCGGGCGCGGGCGGGCCGGTGGCCGGTCATGTCTTCGGGGCGCTGTGCGGGTTCGGCGTCATCGCCTGCTGGGCGGCGGCCCGGGCCCGCGCGCGGCGGCACTGGCCGCGGTGCGCCCTGGCCACGGGGACCGGCCTCGTGGCGACGCTCGCCGTGGTGTGCCTGATCCCCGGCCGCAACGGCCGACTGCTCGGCTCGCTCGGCCTGGGCCCGGACGGCCGCATGTGGGCCGAGCAGCACCCCACCGCGCGGCTCGCCGTCCTGGCCGGGCTCGCCGCGGGCCTGCTGGCCGCGTGGCTCGCGATGCCGCGTACGGCGACGGGGCGCCGCCGCCGGGAGGCGACCGGGCGCGGTGCGCGGGGCGGGAGCGACGGCAGGGGCGATGCCCGGCGTGCATGAGGGTGAGCGCGCTCGTGTGCGCCGTTGACGCGCCCCGTTGGCGCCTGCATGGAATGGGTAGCAGGCAGTTCGCTCACGCCTTCGAGGAGGAGACCATGCCCGTACCCCCCGAGCGCGACACCTGTGCCAACGGCTGCCAGTGCGGCCCCGGCTGTAGCTGTGGCTGCCAGTCGGGCGGCCCCTGCCAGTGCGGTGGCGGCTGCGGCTGACACTCCGCCGGATCCAGGGGGGTGGGGCGCCTGCCCCACCCCCTCCGCCGTTCCAGCACCCCGGCGCGCGCCCCAGGCTCCCGGCCTCGACACCGGCGCCCCGGCGCACGGCGGGCAGTCCAGGCCCCCGGCCCGGCCCGGCGCTCCAGCGCCCGGCTTCGGCGCCACGGCGCACGCCCCGGCGCACGGCCAGGCCCTCGGCTCCGGCGCACGGCCAGGCCCTCGGCTCCGGCGCACGGCCCGGCGCCTCGGCGTCCGGGCACTCCGGCGGGCGGCCAGGCCCCGGCCCGGCACCGGCACCCCGGCGGGCGGCGTCCTGACGGGCGGCGTCCTGGCGGGCGGCGCCCCGGCGGGCGGGCCAGCCCCCTCTGCCCCGGCGCCCCACACGCCCCGCAGCCTCCGCCCCACCCCCGCCCCCGGGCGCCCGCGCCTACGCGCTCTCGACCGCCGTGACCCCCGGCTGGATCTCGTCCGCGTGCTCCCCCGTGACCAGGTACACCACGCGCTTGGCCACCGACACCGCGTGGTCGGCGAACCGCTCGTAGTAGCGGCCGAGCAGCGTCACGTCGACCGCCGTCTCGATGCCGTGCTTCCAGCGGTCGTCCATCAGGTGCTGGAAGAGCGTGCGGTGCAACAGGTCCATCTCGTCGTCGTCCTGCTCCAGCTGGAGCGCGAGGTCGACGTCCTTGGTGATGATGACCTCCGCCGCCTTCGCCATCAGGCGCTGCGCGAGCTGGCCCATCTCCAGGATGGTCGCGTGCAGGTCGCGCGGCACCGGCGAGTCCGGGAAGCGCAGCCGCGCCAGCTTCGCCACGTGCTGGGCGAGGTCACCGGAGCGCTCCAGGTCCGCGCTCATCCGCAGGGACGTCACCACGATGCGCAGGTCCGTGGCGACGGGCTGCTGCCGCGCGAGCAGGGCTATCGCGCGGGCCTCCAGGTCGTGCTGGAGGTCGTCGACCTTCTGGTCGGCGGCGATCACGCTCTCGGCCAGCTTCAGGTCGGCGTCGAGCATGGCCGTGGTGGCGCGCCCGATCGCCGACCCGACGAGGCGTGCCATCTCGACCAGGCCCTCGCCGATCGAGTCAAGTTCCTCGTGGTACGCGTCACGCATCTGACTGTCCCTCTCTCGTACGTCACAGGGGGAGGCCCCCTCAAGGCACAGGGGCTGTCCCCTACGCTGCCACGGTGCGGCCCGGACGCGACCGTTTCCGGCACCGCAAATGAACCAGTCCTGTCACCGAGGTGAACTGTGGGCGACGCCCCTTGTTCGCCCGTCCCGCGCTCCCGGGTGCCCGGACCACCCGAAATGAACCAGCACCGTCCCCTCGGTGAACTCTGGGCGACGACTGACCGCGCGGCCACCCGGATGGCTGTGGCCGGTGCTCCGCGCCCGCATAACCTAAAGACATGGACGTGAACGCGGCGGTCGCCGCAGCGGCAGCGATCGCCGGGGTGTGCACCGGCGTCATCGCCATGCTGGCGTTCCGCTGGAGCGAACGCGACCAGAAACGCCCCACTCGTACTTCCCTGCACATGGACCCGGTGCTGCCGCCCGGCGTCGACACCGTCCTGTCCGTGCTGCGCTCCTCCGCCGTCGTCCTCGACGAGGCGGACAGCGTGGTCAAGGCCAGCTCGGCGGCGTACGCCCTCGGACTCGTACGCGGCGGGAAGCTCGCCGTCGAGCCGATGCTCCAGATGGCGCGCGACACCCGGCGCGACGGGGAGATACGCCAGGTCGAGCTGGACCTGCCGCGCCGCGGCACCGGCCGCGGCGACGCCCTCGCCGTGTCCGCCCGCGTGGCCCCGCTCGGCTCCCGCCTGGTGCTCCTTCTGGTCGAGGACCTGACCGAGGCCCGCCGCATCGAGGCCGTGCGCCGCGACTTCGTCGCCAACGTGAGCCACGAGCTGAAGACCCCGGTCGGCGCCCTGAGCCTGCTCTCCGAGGCCGTCATGGACGCCGCGGACGACCCCGAGGCCGTGGAGCGCTTCGCGGGCCGCATGCAGACCGAGGCGACCCGCCTGACCAACCTCGTGCAGGAGCTGATCGACCTCTCCCGGGTGCAGAACGACGACCCGCTGGAGGACGCCGAGCCCGTCCGCGTGGACGAGCTGGTCGCCGAGGCCATGGACCGCTGCCGCCACCAGGCGGGTACGAAGCAGATCACCATGGCCGCGGGCGGCACCGCCGAACTGCACGTGTGGGGCAACCGGGGCAGCTCGCCGCCGCCCTCGGCAACCTCGTCGAGAACGCCGTGAACTACTCGCCCGCCCGCACCCGCGTCGGCATCGCCGCCCGCCGGGTCGCCGCCCCCGGCGGCGACCTCATCGAGGTCGCGGTCACCGACCAGGGCATCGGCATCTCCGACAAGGACAAGGAGCGCATCTTCGAGCGCTTCTACCGCGTCGACCCGGCCCGCTCCCGGGCGACCGGCGGCACCGGCCTCGGCCTCGCCATCGTCAAGCACGTGGCCGCCTCGCACGGCGGGGAGGTCACCGTCTGGAGCTCGGAGGGACAGGGCTCCACCTTCACCCTGCGCCTGCCCGAGGCGGGCGCCACCCGCGACCGCGGATCCGGGCACGGTCTCGGCGACGAGGACGCGCGCCAGGGCGCAAGGCCCGACGTCACAACCGCATACGAACCCATCCCAGCCGCCCCGGAGGTCCTTCCGTGACCCGAGTGCTCGTCGTCGAGGACGAGGAGTCCTTCAGCGACGCCCTGTCGTACATGCTCCGCAAGGAGGGCTTCGAGGTCGCGATAGCGGCCACCGGCCCGGACGGTCTCGACGAGTTCGAGCGCAACGGCGCCGACCTCGTCCTGCTCGACCTGATGCTGCCGGGCCTGCCCGGCACCGAGGTCTGCCGCCAGCTGCGCAGCCGCTCCAACGTCCCGGTGATCATGGTCACCGCCAAGGACAGCGAGATCGACAAGGTCGTCGGCCTCGAAATAGGAGCCGACGACTACGTCACCAAGCCCTTCTCGTCCCGCGAGCTGGTCGCCCGCATCCGCGCGGTCCTGCGCCGCCGCGGCGAGCCCGAGGAGGTCACCCCGCAGGCCCTGGAGGCGGGCCCGGTCCGCATGGACGTCGACCGCCACGTGGTCACGGTGTCCGGCTCCAAGGTCGACCTCCCCCTGAAGGAGTTCGACCTCCTGGAGATGCTGCTGCGCAACGCGGGCCGCGTCCTCACCCGCATGCAGCTCATCGACCGCGTCTGGGGCGCCGACTACGTGGGCGACACCAAGACGCTCGACGTCCACGTCAAACGCCTGCGCGCGAAGATCGAGCCGGACCCGGGGGCGCCGCGCTACCTGGTGACGGTGCGGGGCCTCGGCTACAAGTTCGAGCCGTAGACCGCGCCCGGCCCCGGACACGCGTGAAGGGCGGGAACCCCGGGGGTTCCCGCCCTTCACGCGTCCTGTACGGCCCGTCAGTGCTGCTGGCCGCTCTCCGCGCCGTGCGAGGCGTCCGCGTCGGCCCGGGCGCCGTCCGCCGGGGCCTCGGCCTCGCCCGACGGCTCGCCGGAAGCGTCGTCCGAGGCACCGTCCGAGGGCTTGCCGGACGGAGCGCCGGAGGCGTCGTCGGACGGCTTGCCCGAGGCCTTGTCGGAGGCCTTGTCGGAGGGCTTCCCGGACGGGGAGCCGGAGGGCTTGCCGTCGGGGGCCTTCGGCAGCTCGGTCGGGCCCCACTTCTCGAAGTAGCTCTCGGCCGGGATCACGAACGTCTTCAGCTTGACGTCGCCGGTCTTGCTGAAGGCGAAGGTGACCGGCTGGGCGTTGCCGTCCTTGACGGCCTCGCGGCTGCTCGGCAGGACCGCGGACGCGTTGTCCTTGCCGCCGATGACCACGGAGCCCCCGGCCGGGATGACCAGGCCGCCGCCCTTGCCCTTCTTGCCGGGCCGGTCGCCCTTGGCGGGGCTCAGCTCGGCCTTCTTGCCCGTGCCGTCGACCTCGATCGACTCCAGGGTCTGGTCGGTGCGGCCCTCGTTGAAGACCGTCGCGGACACCACGGCGGGGCCCGTCGACTCGCGGTCCGGCTGCGTGATGATCATGGCGTTCTGGATCTTGATGTCGCCGACGGCGGTCGCCGCGTTGTCCGGCTTGATCTCGATCGTCTGGGCGTTGTTCCCGGCACCGCACGCGGTGAGCGAGGCGAGCGAGATCGCGAGGGCGGTGGCGGCGATGGCGCCGCGTCGAAGGCTGCGGCTCACGGCGGCGGCAACTCCTTGTACGTGGGCGGTACGGGGAGGGCAGGTGCCCTAAGGGTGTGTCAGCGCGCTTAGGTTACCGAGCCGTTCCCGCGCCGCGGCACCCGACCCGCCCCCAAGGGGGCGCGGCCCACTCCCGGCGCCCGCGCCCCGCCCCGGGAAGGCGCCCCTCCGGCTCCGCCTGCGCCGCCTCCCGAAACCCTCGCTCACCCCCGCCGGGGCCTTCCGGCGATTTCCCGCGATCCCCGCCCGCCCCGGGGGAGGCGCTTCGGGCCGCCTTTCGCCCCGGTATCCGATCGACCACATTACGGGGGTGATCTCCGGGCGATCTCCGGGCGATCTCGGGGTGATCTCGGGGTGATCTCCGTGCGTTGTCCGCGCGCGCACCCGAGTTGTTCGACCTGTTCGGCGGGGACATCTCCCGGCCGATCTCGGCGAGATCTCCTGCCGATCTCCCGGCGATCTCCGGCCGATCTCCACACCGATGTGCGCGCGATGTGCGCGCCCATCCGTACATCGATCTGTACGCCGATCTCCACGCCGATCACCGAACAGTTCACCGAAGCGTTCGGCGCGCTTCTTGATCAATTCTGGAATCGCCCCCGGGGAGGGGGCGGACTTCGTGCCGATGTCGGCCGGTACGTGTCGCCGGTCACCGAACGGAGTAGCGGAAGTTCACCTACGGGAACCCGGCAAACCGGGACGTTCGTCCCCTTGGGGCGCTCGCGCGGGGCGTGTAACGTGCCTGTTTCCCCCTCCCCGAAGAGCCGCTCCGACCTGCGAATACCCCCTTCCGTGACCCGTCCGCAGCACGTTCCTGTTGCTGTTGTCAAGCCCCGAGATATGCCCTGACCTGCGAAAACGCCATTCAGAAGACGCCGTATCCGTGTTACCCTGGATAGCCACGGAAGGGGTACCTGTCACATGACGTTCAAGGTTGGCGACACCGTGGTCTATCCCCATCACGGGGCCGCGCTGATCGAGGCCATCGAAACTCGCCAGATCAAAGGCGTGGACAAGACCTACTTGGTGCTGAAGGTCGCCCAGGGCGACTTGACGGTACGTGTGCCAGCGGACAATGCGGAGTTCGTCGGTGTGCGTGATGTGGTCGGTCAGGACGGCCTTGACCGGGTCTTCGAAGTGCTGCGCGCGCCGTACGCCGAAGAGCCCACGAACTGGTCGCGCCGTTACAAGGCAAATCTCGAGAAGCTCGCCTCCGGCGATGTCATCAAGGTCGCGGAAGTCGTCCGTGACCTGTGGCGCCGAGAGCGTGAGCGCGGACTGTCCGCCGGTGAGAAGCGCATGCTCGCCAAGGCCCGCCAGATCCTGGTGAGCGAGCTCGCCCTCGCGGAGAACACGAACGAGGACAAGGCCGAGGCCCTGCTCGACGAGGTCCTCGCGTCCTGACCCGCACGGCCGCCTGAGGTGCGGCGCCCGCGGACCACGCTCCGCGTGAGCCCGCTCGCGACCGGGCCGACTCCGGGATGACCGAATGCCGCAGTGCCCGCCGACCCCCAGGGGCGTCGCCGGGCACTGCGGCATCTTCGTCGGCGATGCGATCAGGTCCCCGGGCGTCCGGACCTCTTCGTACGCTGCGTCCGGACCGCTTCGTACGCGGTGCTCGGACGCCGAGCGCGCTCGTGCCACGGCGTACGACGTCCCGTACGGAACCGGAGTCCCAGGAGCGATCGTCCCCCGGACTTCACCGGTGGTTCGCGGATGCGGAAAGATCCCCCGGTACTTTGGCGTGCCGGGCCCGGGCAAGCTGGCTCGACCAGATGTCACGGAAGGGTCCGGTCAAGGCGTCGCGCCCGGCACGGTGTGGCCATACCCATGTCAACCGAGCGCACAAACCTGAACGGAACCGATGTCTGACGCAACCACTCGCACCGCGGCCGTGATCCCCGCCGCCGGACGCGGCGTACGCCTCGGCCCCGGCGCCCCCAAGGCCCTGCGTGCCCTCAACGGCACCCCCATGCTGATCCACGCCGTGCGTGCCATGGCCGCCTCGCGCGCCGTGTCCCTGGTCGTGGTCGTCGCCCCGCCCGACGGCGCCGCCGAGGTCAAGACCCTGCTCGCCGACCACGCGCTGCCCGAGCGCACGGACATCCTCGTGGTGCCCGGCGGCGCCACCCGGCAGGAGTCCGTGAAGCTCGGCCTGGACGCGCTGCCGCCCGGCGTCGACATCGTGCTCGTGCACGACGCGGCCCGCCCGCTGGTGCCCGTCGACACGGTCGACGGCGTCATCGAGGCCGTGCGCGACGGAGCGGTGGCCGTCGTGCCCGCGCTGCCGCTCGCCGACACCGTCAAGGAGGTCGCGCCCGTCCAGGACGCGGCGCCCGGGACGCCCGAACCCGTCGTGGCCACCCCCGAGCGCTCCCGGCTGCGCGCCGTGCAGACGCCCCAGGGCTTCGACCACGACACCCTGGTCCGCGCCCACCGGACGGTCACCGACGACGTCACCGACGACGCCAGCATGGTCGAGCAGCTCGGCCTGCCCGTGGTGCTCGTCCCCGGACACGAGGAGGCGTTCAAGGTGACCCGCCCGCTCGACCTGGTCCTCGCCGAGGCGGTCCTGGCACGCAGGAGGGCCACCGATGGCTTCTGAGACCCCAGAGGAGACCCCCGAGGAGACCCTCGAAGCGACCCCCGCGGCCCCCGCCGGGCTGCCCTACCCGCTGCCCCAGGTCGGCATCGGCACCGACATCCACGCCTTCGAAGAGGGCCGCGAGCTGTGGTGCGCCGGACTGAAGTGGGAGGGCGAGGGGCCCGGGCTCGCCGGGCACTCCGACGCCGACGTCGTCGCCCACGCCGCCTGCAACGCGCTGTTCTCCGCCGCCGGGCTCGGCGACCTCGGCGCCCACTTCGGCACCGGGCGGCCCGAGTGGGCCGGGGCCTCCGGGCTCACGCTGCTGCGGGAGAGCGCGCGCGTCGTGCGGGCCGCCGGGTTCACCATCGGCAACGTCGCCGTCCAGGTCATCGGCCCCCGCCCCAAGATCGGCAAGCGGCGGGACGAGGCGCAGCGAGTGCTCTCGGAAGCCGTCGGGGCGCCGGTCACGGTCTCCGGCGCGACCACGGACGGCCTCGGCTTCCCCGGCCGCGGCGACGGCCTCGCGGGCATCGCCACGGCGCTGGTGCTCCGCACGGGGTGACCGGCCGGGTCCGGCTCGTTCGGACCCGGTGCGGTTGATCGGGCGACGGGGGATCGGGTACGCGTAACCGGAGGAGCCCGTACGACCCGTACGAGAAGACTTCGGCTCCGGGAAGACGCCCATCCCCGTACTCCCGTACCAGGAGGCACGATGTCCGCCACCCTCTCCGACCACCTCAAGGCCCTGCTCGACACCCCCGTCTTCATCACCGTCGCCACCATCCAGCCGGACGGCAGCCCCCAGGTCTCGCCCGTCTGGGTGAAGCGGGACGGGGACGACGTGCTGTTCTCCACCACGGTCGGGCGGCGCAAGGAGAAGAACCTGCGCCGGGACCCGCGCGTGACGGTGCTGCTCCAGCCGTTCGACGCCCCGTACTCGTACGCGGAGATCCGCGGCACCGCCACCCTCACCGAGGAGGGCGGCGCGGAGCTGATCGACGAGCTGTCCCTGAAGTACACGGGGCAGAAGTACGCCGAGTTCAACCCGCGGTCCGCCGACGACAACACCCGCGTCGTCGTCCGGGTCACGCCCCGCAAGGTCGTCGGCTCGATCTGAGGGCCCCGGCCCGGCCACGTCACGGTTGGGTGCCCTGTTGCCCCTAGGGGCGTGGGGCACTGCCCGGCGCCCACTACCCTTGGAGTCGTGACGATTCGCCTGTACGACACCAGCGCCCGGCAGATCCGTGACTTCCAGCCCCTCACCCCGGGCTGCGTCTCGATCTACCTCTGTGGTGCCACCGTGCAGGCGGCACCGCACATCGGGCACATCCGCTCGGGCCTCAACTTCGACATCATGCGCCGCTGGTTCACGTACCGCGGCTACGACGTGACGTTCATCCGCAACGTCACGGACATCGACGACAAGATCATCACGAAGTCCGCGGAGCAGGACCGCCCCTGGTGGTCCATCGGGTACGAGAACGAGCGCGCCTTCAACGACGGCTACGACGTCCTCGGCTGCCTGCCGCCCACCTACGAGCCCCGCGCCACCGGCCACGTCACCGAGATGGTCGCGATGATGCGCGGCCTCATCGAGCGCGGGCACGCCTACGAGGCCGACGGCAGCGTCTACTTCGACGTGCGCTCCTGGCCCCGGTACCTGGAGCTGTCCCGCCAGGACCTGGACAAGATGCAGCAGCCCGCCGAGGAGGGCATCACCGGCAAGCGCGACGCGCGCGACTTCGCCATGTGGAAGGCCGCCAAGCCGGGCGAGCCCGCCTGGGAGACGCCCTTCGGCCCCGGCCGCCCCGGCTGGCACCTGGAGTGCTCGGCCATGGCGCACAAGTACCTGGGCTCCGCCTTCGACATCCACGGCGGCGGCCTCGACCTGATCTTCCCGCACCACGAGAACGAGATCGCCCAGGCCAAGGCGTACGGCGACGAGTTCGCCCGGTACTGGGTGCACAACGCCTGGGTCACCATGAGCGGCGAGAAGATGTCGAAGTCCCTCGGGAACTCGGTGCTCGTGAGTGAGATGGTCAAGCGCTGGCGCCCCATCGTCCTGCGCTACTACCTGGGCACCCCGCACTACCGCTCGATGATCGAGTACAGCGAGGACGCCCTGCGCGAGGCCGAGGCGGCGTTCGCCCGCATCGAGGGCTTCGCACAGCGCGTGGTGGAGCTGGCCGGGGGCTCCGTGGAGCCCGCCGCCGAGGTGCCGCCCGCGTTCGCCGAGGCGATGGACGACGACCTGGGCGTCCCGCAGGCGCTCGCGATCGTCCACACCACCGTCCGGCAGGGCAACTCCGCGCTCGCCGCCGACGACAAGGAGGCCGCCGTCGCGCGCCTCGCCGAGGTGCGGGCCATGCTCGGCGTCCTCGGCCTCGACCCGCTCGACCCGCGCTGGGCGGGCGGCGCCGAGGGCGAGGCCGACGACCTGAACGGCGTCGTCGACAGTCTCGTCCGGCTCGTCCTCGAACAGCGCGAGGCGGCCCGGGCCCGCAAGGACTGGGCCACCGCCGACGCCATCCGCGACCGGCTCACGCAGGCGGGACTCGCCATCGAGGACAGCCCGAGCGGGCCGCGCTGGACGCTCGGCCAGCGCTGACGGCGCGGCCCCGAGTGTGCCGCTCCGTGTGCCGCCCGGCGACCCGGGCGGCACACTGCATTACACAGACGCACAGACGTACGTACTGACGTACGTGCATACGTACCCCCGAGGAACAGGTAGGTCATGGCCGCTAACAACCGCCGCATGTCCGGCAAGAAGGGCGCGCAGGTCGGCAGCGGCGGCAAGCGGCGCCGGGCCCTGGAGGGCAAGGGGCCGACGCCGCCCGCCGAGATGCGCAAGGGGCACGCCAAGCAGCGGGCCGCGCAGGCCAGGGCGCGGCGCGCGCAGGGGCGTCCGCAGGCCAAGGGCCGCGGCGGCAAGTCCTCCGCCGAGCTGGTCGTCGGGCGCAACCCGGTCTTCGAGGCGCTGCGCGACGGGGTGCCCGCGACGACGCTGTACGTCCAGCAGTTCATCGACAACGACGAGCGGGTGCGGGACGCGCTGAAGCTGGCCGCCGACCGCGGCGGCATCAACCTCATGGAGGCGCCGCGGCCCGAGCTGGACCGCATGACCAACGGCCTCAACCACCAGGGCCTCGTCCTCCAGGTGCCGCCGTACGAGTACGCGCACCCCGAGGACCTGGCCGCCGCCGCGTACGACGCGGGCGAGGACCCGCTGATCGTCGCGCTCGACGGCGTCACCGACCCGCGGAACCTGGGCGCCGTGGTGCGGTCCGTGTCCGCGTTCGGCGGCCACGGCGTGGTCGTGCCGGAGCGGCGGGCCGCGGGGATGACCGCGGGCGCGTGGAAGACGTCCGCCGGTACCGCCGCGCGGACGCCCGTCGCCCGGGCGACGAATCTGACGCGGGCGCTCGAGGCGTACCAGAAGGCCGGGATCGTGGTGGTGGGGCTCGCCGCGGACGGGGAGGCCGAGATCGGGGATCTCGACGCCCTCGAAGGGCCGGTCGTCATCGTCGTCGGCAGCGAGGGCAAGGGGCTCTCGCGGCTCGTCGGGGAGACCTGCGACTTCCGTGTGCGGATTCCCATGCCGGGCGGGGCGGAGTCGCTCAACGCTGGTGTGGCGGCGGGGGTTGTGCTGTACGAGGCGGCGCGCCGCCGGGGGTGATCCCTCGCGGGGGCGCCCCAGACCCGCCCCTTCCCGAACCAGGGGCGGCTGCCCCTGGCACCCCGCCCCTCATCGGCGCTCCGCGCCTCGCCCTCAAACGCCGGGCGGGCTCTGTCCTCCCAGGGGCTCCGCCCCCGGACCCCCGCTGTTGCCGCTCCGCGGCTCGTCCTCAAACGCCGGACGGGCTTGTTTTCCCCACCCGCCCCGGAGGGGGCGGGTGGGCGGGGAACATCCGCCGCGGTAGCGGTGGATCACGGGAAGTCGACGACGGCGAGGACGCGGGGCTTCCAGCCTGTCCGGCGTTTGAGGACAAGCGCGTCAGCGCGAGGGGTGGGCGGGTGGGTGGGAGGGATCGAGCCTGCCCGGCGTTTGAGGGCGAGCCGCGGAGCGGCGACAGCCGGGGGGCCGGGGGCGGAGCCCCTGGAAGGGCGGGTGGGTGGGGGAGGTTGCGTCTGTCCGGGGGTTGACGGGGTCCGGACAGATCCCGGAGGGTCAAGGCAGTGTCCAAACCTCGCGTCACTCGGTTAGATGAGTGTGGACACCAGAACACCCCGCACACCCACGGGGGGCCGCTCGTCAGGGTTCGACGACACTCCCTCGCTGAGCATGGTGAAGGTGCCCTGCGACCCGGCGCAGGTCATCGTCAATCACGCGAGCTTCCGCGTGCAGCTCCCCTCCGCCGGGCGGACCCAGTCGGCCCGCGTCGCCCGCCACGTGAGCGCCGCGGAGGACACCGTGCGCATGCCCGCGGTCGGCGGCGCCGGGGCGCGGCGGCGCGCGCCGGTCGTCTGGAGCGGCAAGTCCGCGCCGGGCGACCCCGGCGCGGGCGGACTGCTCCAGGCCGTACGCGGCAGCGGTGTGCGCCACGCGCCCGACGCGCCGGGCGCCCCCCACGGCTTCGACGACGCGGGCGCCACGCAGGTCATCCCGCGCGTCGACCTCGACGACCGGCGGGACGACGACACCGTACGCACCCCCGCGCTGGTCGGCCCCCGCGGCACCGACGACGGCACGCGGCTGCTGCCGCAGATGCGGCTGCCCGGCAGCGCCGACGACGAGATGCACGACGGCACCCGGGCCCCGTACGCCGACGACGGGTACGACGACCGCGACGCGGCCGGGGAGCAGGGGCGCGGCGGCGCGAGCAAGGGCGCCGCCGGGACGCGGCACGGCTACTACCCGGGCCGTCGGCTGAACCTGGGCGTGGTGCTGCTTCCGCTGCGCGTCTTCCTCGGGTTCATCTCCATCTACGCCGGGATGGGCAAGCTCTGCGACCCCGTCTACTTCGACGGCGGCGAGCGCGGCTCCATGGTCAAGTGGCTGAACTCGCTGCACCCTTGGGCGCTGGCCGAGCCGCTGCGGGACTGGGCGCTCCAGCACCCCGTGGGCGCCGGGCTGGTCATCGCCTTCCTCCAGGTGATCGTCGGCGTCCTGACCGTGCTGGGGCTCTGGCAGCGCGTCGCCGCCGGGATCGGGATGCTGCTGTCGATCGCGCTGCTCGTGACGGTCAGCTGGAAGACCGTGCCCGCCTACGACGCGCCGGACATCATCTACCTGGCCGCCTGGTCGCCGCTGATCATCGCGGGCGCCCCGGTCTACTCGGTCGACGCCCGGCTCGCCGGTGAGGCCTGGCGCACGCTGGGCCCGCGCGCGGCGCTGTGGGAGCTGCGCCGCCGGGTGCTGCGGCGGGGCGGGATCATCGGCGCCGTCGTCGTCGGTCTGACCCTGCTGATCGGCTCGGTGCTCGGCGGCGCCGTGCGGGACGCGGACCGCGTGACCGTGCCGGGCCCCGGCGAGGCGCCCCGCAACGAGCAGCCCGGCTCCCCGCTGCCCCGGGACCCCGACGGCGGGCGCGAGCACCGCAGGGACGCCGAAAGCCCCTCCGCGTCGACCGGCACGCCCACGCAGGGCAGCACGGCCAGCCCCACGCAGGGCGGCGTCAGCACCCCGGACGCGGCCCGCGAGACCGGCGGCAGCACCGTCGGCGAGACCGCGCCGAGCGCCACGCAGGGCCAGAGTGGCACCGGCGAGCAGGCCCCGGCGCAGCAGCAGCCCGCGCCCACCCAGGAGCGCCCGCCCGCCGCCACCAGCGGCCCGACGTCCAGCGGCTCCACCACCAGCGGCGGCTCCACCACCGGCGGCGGCACGACGGGCGGCTCCACCACCGGCGGCACGACCGGCGGCAGCGGCGGCAGCGGCGGCCGTCCGGGGCTGCTCGGGGGCGTCCTGGGCTGACGTACCGAGCAGACGGAAGCAGACGGAAGCGGATGGGCCCCGCACACGGCGTGTGTGCGGGGCCCATCGGTGTGTCCGGGGGTCGGGGGTTATCCGGCGCTCTGCGCGGCCAGTTCCTTGGCGGCCTCCGTGAGGTCCTTCGCCGTGTCGATGGCGCGCCAGTACGCGCCCTGCGGCAGCGGGAAGCCCGCGAGGCGGCGCTCACGGGCCAGGCGCGGGAACGTGGTGCGCTCGTGGTCGCCGCGGTCGGGCAGCAGCGCGGTGAAGTCCGCGGAGAAGACGTACACGCCCGCGTTGATGAGGTACGGCGACGGCGGGGCCTCGATGAAGTCCGTGATGTGGCCGAACGCGTCGGTCTCGACGGCGCCCCAGGGGATGCGGGGGCGGGCGAGGGCGAGGGTGGCCGTGGCGTCGCGCTCGGCGTGGAAGGCCGCCATGTCGCGCAGCGAGAAGCGGGTCCAGATGTCGCCGTTGGTGGCGTACCAGGGGCGGTCGGGGTGCGGCAGGCTGCGGGCCGCGTGCTTGAGGCCGCCGCCGCGGCCCAGGGGCTCCGTCTCCACGACCGTGGTGACGTTCAGCGGCAGGTCGGCCGAGCGCAGCCAGTCCTGGAGCACCTCGGCGAGGTGGCCGCAGGAGACGACGGCGTCCGTCACGCCCTCCGCGGCGAGCCAGGCGAGCTGGTGGCCGATGATCGGGGTCCCCGTGCCGGGGATCTCGACCATGGGCTTGGGCCGGTCGTCGGTGTACGGGCGGAGACGCGAGCCCTGGCCTCCGGCCAGGACGACGGCCTGCGTGGGCCGTGCCGCGTCGGTGTCATGGGTGTCGCCGGTGGTCATGGCGGAACCCTACGCGGCGGGCGTGCGGGGTTCCGACGTGCCACCGGCGTCCCGGGGGCCGGTCGGGGCGCGCTCAGCCGTGGTGGGCGGCGGCCACGCCCGTCGCGAAGGACGTGTCGCAGACCGGGCGGGCGAACGACTGGGCGCGGCTCGGGCCGTAGGTGCGGACGGCGGCGCGGCCGAGGGCGCGGGCGATGGTCACGCAGTGCTTGGCGAGCGACGGGTGCCGGTCGACCTCCTGCTGGAGGTGCGTGAGCGCGACGCCGGGGTTCTTCTCCTGGAGCTCCAGGAGCAGCCGGTGGCGCAGGACGTCCTGCGGGGCGCGGGACTTGGCGGGCACGGACAGGTCGCCCGCGGACGCGGTGAGGACCGAGTCCGATGAGCTGCCGGACCAGTTGACCCGGGTGACCGCGAGCGTGCCGGACAGGACCAGGACGACCGGCAGGACGAGGGCGAGCGTGCGCCCGATGCGGCGTCCGGGGCCGCGGTGGCCTCGGCGCGACTTCTGGGTGTGGTTGGCGGAGTGCGTCACGCGAGTGAGAGTAGCGGGCGGTAATGATTTGGCGACATTTAGTCACCCGGTCGAGCGACAAAGAAAGATGTTTGCCGGAGCGGGCCTTGACGCACACGGGTCGAAATGACCGATGTGCCGGGGTATTTGTCGACAACGCGGGGGTCTGTGCCCGCGCATATGGCGGGGCCCGCGCCGTGGCGCGGGCCCCTGGTCGCTCGTGGGTGCTCAGTCGCTGAGGCGCTCGCCCGTCGACGTCGAGAAGACGTGGGTCTCGCCCGGACGCGGTACGACGTGGAGCTGGGAGCCCTTCTCCGGGACCTGGCGGCCGTTCACGCGGACCACGAGGTCCTTCGGCTCGCCGCCGAGTTCGGCGGTGCCGTAGACGTAGCCGTCGGCGCCCAGCTCCTCGACGACGTTCACGGAGATGGCCAGGCCCGCGGGGGCGTCCTCGCTGTCCTTGGAGAGGGACTTCGCGGCGCCGCCGTTCTGCTCGACCACGTCGAAGTGCTCGGGCCGGACGCCGACCGTCACCGTGCGGTCGCCCTTGTCGGCCGCGGCGGACAGCGCCTCGCGGCTCACCGGCACCACCGAGTTGCCGAACTTCACGCCGCCGTCGGTGATCGGGACCTCGACCAGGTTCATCGCCGGGGAGCCGATGAAGCCCGCGACGAAGAGGTTCGCCGGGCGGTCATACATGTTGCGCGGCGAGTCGACCTGCTGGAGCAGGCCGTCCTTCAGGACGGCGACCCGGTCGCCCATCGTCATGGCCTCGACCTGGTCGTGGGTGACGTACACCGTGGTGATGCCGAGGCGGCGCTGGAGGGAGGCGATCTGGGTGCGGGTGCTCACGCGGAGCTTGGCGTCCAGGTTGGACAGCGGCTCGTCCATGAGGAAGACCTGGGGCTCGCGGACGATGGCGCGGCCCATCGCGACGCGCTGGCGCTGACCGCCGGAGAGCGCCTTCGGCTTGCGGTCCAGGTACTGCGTGAGGTCGAGGATCTTCGCGGCCTCCTCGACCTTCTGCCGGATGGTGGCCTTGTCGACGCCCGCGATCTTCAGGGCGAAGCCCATGTTCGCGGCGACCGTCATGTGCGGGTACAGCGCGTAGTTCTGGAACACCATGGCGATGTCCCGGTCCTTGGGCGGCAGGTGCGTGACGTCGCGCTCGCCGATGCGGATGGCACCCGCGTTCACGTCCTCCAGACCCGCGAGCATGCGCAGGGACGTGGACTTGCCGCAGCCGGACGGGCCGACCAGGACGAGGAACTCGCCGTCCTCGATCGCGATGTCGAGGCCGTCTACGGCGGGCTTGTCGGAGCCCGGGTAGATCCGGGTCGCCTTGTCGAACGTAACAGTGGCCATGGTGAGGGCCCCCTTCACCGGCAGGAACGTGCCGGACGATCCGAGTAAAGGATGGGTCTAGTCCAGTTGCCCGGACTGCCCGTGACGCTACCCCGCTGGTCATCGGTCTGTCAGTAGCCGGGGGGCGATGACCTTCGACGAGATTTTCGACTGGGGTGGGGGGTGGGTTGGTTACACTGCTCGGGCACGGTCGTGCGGCGGCCGCGCGCGCCTCCTTAGCTCAGCTGGTCAGAGCGCCGCTCTTGTAAAGCGAAGGTCGTCGGTTCGAATCCGACAGGGGGCTCTTCACTGGCGTGGGCGCCCTTTGCTGGCGTGGGCGCCTTGGGCGGCGAGGGTGCCCCGCGCTCCAGGGGGAACGTCTCCTGGGCTTTCCGTTTGTCGCGCTTCGCGCTCGTCCTCAAACGCCGGACGGGCTTGGAATCCCCGGCCTCTCGTCTTCCTGTGCGGGAGGCCATCGTGGTGTGACATCTCTAGAGGGCTGGTTTTCATGGGCGTGCGCAAGGTCGGGCGGGTCGGTGCGTCGGTCGCCGCCGTGGTGTTGCTGGGGGCCGTCGTGAGCGCCTGCGGCGACTCCGACGACGGGGGCGGGCTGTTCGACGAGGCGAAGGAGTCGCCGTCGGCCTCCCGGTCCGCCTCGGCGTCCCCCGAGGCGGACGCCTCCCCGGAGCCCGCCGACGTGCCCGCGGCGAAGGTGCCGCCCGCCTCCGTGAACGACCTGGACGGGGTGCCCGCCAAGGTCGACGGCGGGGTGATCACGGTCGGCGAGCCGTCGGCGAAGATCACGGTCAAGGTGTACGAGGACCCGCGCTGCCCCTACTGCAAGAAGTTCGAGGAGGGCGGCGCGCAGGCCCTGGTGCCCGAGCTGGCCTCGGGGGACGTGAAGGTCGAGTACACCATCGCCTCGTTCCTCGACAACAACTTCGGCGGCTCCGGCTCCAAGAACGCCGCGAACGCGCTGCGCGCCGCCGTGGACACCGGCCGCTACCCGCAGTTCCACGCCGCGCTCTTCGCCAACCAGCCCGAGGAGAGCGAGGACGGCTTCACGCCCGCCTTCCTGGTGAAGATCGGCGAGGCGGCGGGCATCAAGGACGCCAAGTTCACCGACGCGGTGACCAAGGGCGCCTACCGGAGCTGGGTCACCACCGCCATGAGCGCCTTCACCAAGGACGGCGTCAGCGGGACGCCCACCGTCGAGATCGACGGCGAGAAGGCGCCCGCCGACGCCCTGTACAGCGAGAAGGAGTTCGCCGCGCTCCTGAAGAAGGCCGGGGCCTGAAAAACCGCTGGGGCGCGGGCGGCGCGGCGGGTAGCGTCGCGCGGGTGATCGAGATTCGCGTACCCGACGCGCTGGTCAGGTCCCAGCACCTGTACGCGGGCGAGGCGGGCCGGGCCTTCGTCGCCGGGCTGCCGGAGCTGGCCGCGCGCACCCTCCAGCGGTGGCGGCTGACGCCCGTCGGCGACCCCATGCACGGCATGGCGGCGCTGGTGCTGCCCGTGCGGCGGGCCGACGGCTCACCGGCGGTGGTGAAGTTCCAGGTCCTGGACGAGGAGACCGAGGGCGAGCCGGTCGCGCTGCGGGTGTGGGACGGCGACGGCGCCGTCCGGCTCCTCGACCACGACGGCTCCACCGGCACCATGCTCCTGGAGCGGGCCGGTGACGGTCGGGAGCTGTCCCGGTTCGCCGAGGCCGGGAAGGCCGAGACCCGCCAGGCCGTGATCGTCCTCGCCGAACTGCTCGCGCGGCTCACCGCCGGGCCCGCGCCCGCGGGCATGCGCACCCTCGGCGACATCGCCCGGGAGATGCTGGACGCCACCCCCGCCGCCCTGAAGGAGATCGCCGACCCCGCCGACCGGGCGCTCGTCGAGCGGTGCGCGGGCGCCGTGCGCGAGGTCGTGGGCGAGCCCGGCGACCGGCTGCTGCACTGGGACCTGCACTTCGACAACGTCCTCGCCGCGGAGCGCGAGCCGTGGCTGGCCATCGACCCCAAGCCGCTCGCGGGCGACCCCGGCTTCGACCTGTGGCCGGGCCTGAACAACCTCTTCGACCCGGACGAGGTGCGGTGGCGCTTCGACGCGATGACGGAGGTCCTGGGCCTGGACCGGGAGCGGGCGCTGGCGTGGACGCTGGGCCGGGTGCTCCAGAACGCGCTGTGGGAGGTCGAGGACGGCCGCCCGCTGCCGGAGGAGGACCTGGTCCTGGCCCGCCGCCTGCTCGGCACCTGAACCGTCGGGCGCCGGTGTGCCCGCCGCGCCCCGCCGCCGCCCCCGCGCACCGCACGCGGTGGCCGCCGTCACCCGCCCCCGCGGTGGGCGCCCGCGAGCCGCCCCCCGCGGCAGGCGCCCCTCACCCGCACCCCCTGCGGTACCCGCCCGTCGGCGGCTCGTCCTTGACCAAGCCGTCCAGGCCGTGCCGCCGGTGGGTGGCGCAGGCCCTGGCCGGGCTCGCCACCGAGCCGCGGTAGTCCACGGCGAACACCGCCTTGCCCGCCTCCACGAACGGCCTCAGCTCCCCGCACTCGTCGAACTCCACGCACTCCTCGGGCAGCGCCCAGTCGAAGTGGTCCACGAGCCTGGCCGCCGTGCCGGGCTCGTTGTGGCCGTTCTTCATGCCGACGGACAGGCCGCGCGCGTGTGCCTGCCGCGCCACCTCCCGGTACCAGGAGAGCTGGTCGGCGAGCGGGATCCGGAAGCCCGGGTCGTTGCCGCGCGGGTTGTTCTGGTCGGGCTCGACGCCGTCGCAGCCCATGCGCTCCGCCAGGTCCAGGCGGGCCCAGATGACGTCGGCGAAGGCGTCCCGCGCGCCCTCGCGCAGGTCAAGCCAGCGCTCGCCCTCCCAGCCGGTGTCCCAGCCGATCACCGACCCCCCGGCCGGGGCGCTCGGCCGGTTCGGGATGTCCCGGGCGCGCCGCTCGTGGCCGGGGAAGCGGTGCGCGTCGGGCCGGTAGTGCTCGTACGCGCCCGTGTCGACGTAGCAGATCACGACGGGGCGGGGCTCGCGGGCGTGGAGTTCGGCGATCCTCCCGGCGAGCGGGCCCGCCGGGACGGCGACCGACTCGCCGTCGGCGTAGCGGAGTTCGGAGCCCTCCGGGGCGAGGTCGAACAGGTCCAGGTCGTACATCTGGCGGCGCGCCGACAGGTCGTACGGCTCGCTGATCTGCCAGTCCCAGTCGGTGACCTCGCCCGGCGCGGGGGACCACCAGCCGGGGTCGGCGGGCCGCCGCTCGCCGCAGCCGGTGAGCGCGGCCGCGAGGAGGACCAGGGCCAGGGCGAGCCGCCGGGCCGCGCCCGGCGCCCGGTTGACGCGAGGGCGCGCGGCGTGGCTTGCTGCGCCCATGATCCGTACCGCGAACCCCGCCGACATCCCCGTCATCCACTCCCTGATCCGTGAACTCGCCGCCTACGAGAAGGCACCGCACGAGGCGCGGGCCACGGAAGGGCAGCTGCGCGAGGCGCTGTTCGGCCCGCGGCCCGCCGCGTACGCGCACATCGCGGAGGACGACGCGACGGGCGAACCGGTCGGTTTCGCCCTGTGGTTCCTGAACTTCTCCACCTGGCGCGGGGTGCACGGCATCTACTTGGAGGACCTGTACGTCCGCCCCGAGGCACGCGGCGGCGGCCACGGCAAGGCGCTGCTGCGCGAACTGGCCCGGATCTGCGCGGAGCGCGGCTACGAGCGCCTTGAGTGGTCCGTACTGAACTGGAACACCCCGGCGATCGGCTTCTACGAGTCCCTGGGGGCCCGCCCCCAGGACGAGTGGACCGTCTACCGGCTGACCGGCGACGCGCTCGCGGCCCTCGGGGCGGGCGGGGGGCGTTAGAACTCGTCGGCCGTGTGGGGCAGGTACGGCGTGGCGAGGGCCGCGTCCAGGGCGGCGGTGGTGCCCGGGGTGTGCTCCGTGGCCAGGCCCGCGCGGACGAACGCGTCGGTGCGCGTGGCGCCCATGTAGGCCGACGCCAGGTCCGCCACGTCCAGGGACAGGTCGGCGGGCGCGTCGGTGCGCGCGTAGGCCGCCGTGCCGTCGGGTGTGACCGTCAGGCGGAAGCGGCCGTGGTTGACCGGCAGGTGCGGGTCGCGGACGTCGAGGACCACGTCGACGGGGGCCGCCCAGGAGCGGGCCAGGAGCGCGGCGCGCGCGTCGAGCAGGCGCAGCCGCAGCGCCGGGAACTGCTTGGTCTGGCGGACCTGGTCGCGGTCGCCCGCGAACAGCAGCAGCGGGTCGTCCAGGGGGCGGCCCCAGGCGTGGACCAGGCCCGTGAGGTCGATACCCGCCAGGTAGCGCCACAGCGCGGCGGCGACCTGGGGCGTGTCGGCCTCCAGCTCGTCCACGCGGATCATGCCGGGGGCGTCGTCGCGGGTCTTGGTGCGGTAGATCGCGTACCCCGCGAGGCTTTCGGGGCCGTCCTGACCGCCGACGACCACGATGCGCGGCGGCGACAGGTCGTCGTCCTCCTCGTCCTCCGCGGCCATCCACTCCTCGCGCCACCAGGACTCGCCGCGGGCGGTGCGGCCCGCGCGGTCCGCGCGCGTCCGGTCGTAGTAGTCGGCGAGCAGCGCGGGCGCGTCCGCCGGGTCCACCAGGCGCAGCGGGCGCTCGTCCGGGGTGACGCGCAGGGCCAGGGGGCGGGTCGTGTCGATGTCGATCGTGGTCGCGTACGTGGCCGGGCCGAAGCCGAAGCGGCCGTAGATCGCGTCCTCCGACGCCCACAGCGCGGCCACCGGGTGGCCCAGCTGCGCGCCCCGCTCGAAGAGCGCGGCCACCATGCCGGAGAGCACGCCCCGGCGGCGGTGCGTGGGCGCCACCGACACGAACGTCAGGCTCGGGCAGGGCAGTTCGCCGCCGGGCACGGACACCGTGAACGGGAACGCGGCGAGCAGGCCCACCAGCGCGTCGCCGTCGTAGGCGCCGACGCGGTGGCAGGTGCTCAGCAGGTCGTGGTGGTGCTTGCGCTTCTCGTCCTCGACGGTCTCGTGGAAGACCAGGTACGCGAGGTCGAGGGCGCGGTCGATGTCGGTCTCCGGGAGTTCCCGGAACGTGACCGTGGAGGGGGCGACAGGGTCGGCGGAGTCCATGAAACGGACGGTAGTTCCCGTATGTCGTACGGGCATCCCATTTTGTGCGGCGTTCGCCTGCGCCTCCTTTGGCAGTCACGCAGTCACGGCTACGGGACGAGGACGACCTTGCCGACCGTGGCGCGGGACTCCAGGGCGCGGTGCGCGGCGACCGCGTCGGCCAGCGGGAACGGCTGCACGGCGGGCGTGAAGTACCCGCCCGCGTACGCGCGCAGCGCGGCCAGCTCCAGGGTGCGGATCGGGTTGTCGCCGCCCGCCTTCGCGGTCATCGCGGCGCCCAGCGGGTGGATCTGGGTGATGCCGCGCGCGGCCAGCTCCTCGGCGGTCAGGGTCACCGGGCCCTGCCCGGCGGACCAGCCGAAGGTGAGGTGGACGCCGCCGGGGCCGAGCAGGTCCACGGCCGTGCGGCCGGTGTCGCCGCCCACGCCGTCGAAGACGACGGTGGCCTCCCGGCCCAGCTCCTTGAGGTACGCGCGGACCTCGTCGGGCCAGGCGGGCCGGGTGTAGTCCACGGCGAGGTCGGCGCCGTTCGCCGCGACCCGGGCCGCCTTGTCGGGCCCGCCCGCGAGGCCGACGACGGTGGCCCCGGCGTGCTTGGCGTACTGGACGAGCAGCGTGCCGATGCCCCCGGCGGCCGCCGGGACGACCACCACCGAGTCGGCGTCCAGCTCCACGAACTGGAGGACGCCCATGGTGGTGCGGCCCGTGCCGATGAGCGCGACGGCCTCCGCGAAGCCCAGGCCGTCGGGCAGCTCGTGCAGCCGCTCCGCCTCCGTCACGGTCAGCTCGGCGTAGCCGCCCGGCGCGAAGCCGATGTGCGCGACGACGCGCTTGCCGAGCCAGGCGTCGGCGACGCCCGCGCCCACGGACTCGACGGTCCCGGCGACCTCCCGGCCCGGGACCGTCGGCAGCTCCGGAAGCTCCGGCAGGGGCCCCTTGTCGCCCCGCCGGATCGCGGTGTCGAGGAGGTGCACCCCGGCCGCGGCGACCGCGATCCGCACCTGGCCCGGGCCGGGCACCGGGTCCGCGACGGTCTCGTACACGAGGTTCTCGGCGGGGCCGAAGGCGTGGAGGCGGATGGCGCGCATGAGGGCTCCTGGGGGTGTCCTGGACCGCTGACGACCCCCACCCTTCAACCTCAAGCGGACTTGAGGTCAACCCAGGGCGTCGCGGACGTCAGCCGCCCGGTGCCGGTCAGGGCGAGCGACACCGCCTCGACGGCGCTGTTGAAGGAGACCTCGCTGAGCAGCCCCGGCGCCGCCACCTGGTCGCCCGCCAGGTACACGCCGTCGCCGCGGTCCACCGCGGGCCGGTCCCGCCAGGTCGTGCCGGGCAGGTCGAGCGCGCCCGTGCGGCCGTTGGCCACCGAGGAGCGGCGCCAGGTCACGCGCCTGCGCCAGCCCGGGAACCCCAGGTCGAGCAGGCTCTCCGCGCGGGCCACGCCGTCCGCCTTCGACTCGTGCGGGGCGATCGGGATCTGCCCCTGGATCAGCTGCTCGCCCTCGGGGGCCAGCGTCCGGTCCTGGGTGGTGAAGCGCTCGATCCAGCCGGTCCGGTCGAGGTCGGAGAGCGCGAACAGGTCGCCCCGGCGGGAGTGCACCGCCACGTCCACCAGGACCGTGCGGCCGCTCTCCCAGCGCAGCGACTCGTCCCCGAGCAGCCGCCGGGCGGAGTCCAGCGAGGTCGCCACGATGACCGGGCCCTCGGCGGCCAGGGCGGCGATGTCGTCGACGCGGGCCAGGGTCTCCACCCGGACGCCCAGGTTCCAGGCGTGGCCCGCCATCCGGTCGATGACCGCGCCCCAGCCGCCGACCGGGTAGTGCGCCTCCGGCGGCAGCTTGGCGGCGCGGCGGAGCCGGGTCTGCACGAACCGCGCGGACAACGAGCCCGGGTCGTGGTGGAACAGCGCCACCGCCGTGTAGTGCGCGGCCGCCCGCGCCCCCTCCTCGCCGACCTGCTCGGTCGCCCACGTCAGGAAGTCCACGTCCACCGGGGCCCGTTCGGGCGCGCGCCGCAGCAGCCGCAGCATGGCGAACGGCGGCGTCCGGCGCAGCGCCCCGCGGTGGCGCAGCCGCAGCCGGGTGCCCTCCAGGGGCGGGATCGGCGCCAGCTCGCCGATCAGGTCGCGCTGCTTCAGCCAGGTCCAGTGCGGGCCGCCGTTGTACAGCGCGTGCGGCCCCTCGTTCGTCCGGTACGGTCCCTCGGCGGTGCGGGCGCGGCCGCCGATGGTGTGGTGCGACTCGTGCACCGTCACGCGGGCGCCCGCCTCGGCGGCCGCGATGGCGGCGGTGAGTCCGGCGAAGCCGCCGCCGACGATGTTGATGCGGGTCGTGGGTCGGGTCAGGGGCTCTCCGGAGCGGGCCATGGGAAGTCCGTTCTGTCGACGTGACGCGTCTGTCACGGGTACGACGGAACAGGCCCCGCGGAATGTGACACGGGGGCGCCGACTGTCACAAAACGCGGGGGACAGGGGGCGGGGCGCCGGGTTCTCGACGCGGGGGAGGTTTCGTCGCGCCGACGGTCACGGGACCCGGGGAAGCGGGCCTGGAGCGTCCAGACGGCCGGGTTCTCGCCGAGCGGCTCGTGCAGATCGGTCAGGTCGGCGAGCAGGTCGTGCAGGAAGTCCCGCGCCTCGCGGCGCAGCTCGGCGTGCGAGAACGTCAGCGGCGCCTCCTCGGCGGGCTGCCAGTCGGCCTCGATGTCGACCCAGCCGAACCGCCGCGTGAACAGCATCCGGTCCGTCGACTCGGTGAAGTCGAGGTCGGCGTACTGCGGCCGGGACGCCCGGCTGCCCAGCGGGTCCTCGTCGAGCCGCTCGACGATGTCGCACAGCGCCCACGCGAAGTCGAGCACCGGCACCCATCCCCAGGCTGTGGACAGCTCCCGGTCCGCCTTGGTGTCCGCCAGGTAGACGTCCCCGCAGAACAGGTCGTGCCGCAGCGCGCGGGTGTCCGCGCGCCGGTAGTCCGTCTGCGGCGGGTCGGGGAAGCGGTGGGAGAGGGCGTAGCCGATGTCGAGCACGTAGCCGATGGTGTCACGGGCGCGGGCGGCGGCCGGTCACGGCAGCAGCCGCTGCTCCTTCGCCACGGCGACGGCGCCCGCGCGGGTGTCGACGCCCAGCTTGTCGTAGATCCGGCCGAGGTGGGTCTTGACGGTGGCCTCGCTGATGAACAGGGCGCGGGCGATGTCGCGGTTGCCGAGGCCCTGGGCGAGCTGGGCGAGGATGTCGCGCTCGCGCGGGGTGAGGGCGGGCGCGGGGGCGCGCATGCGGGCCATGACGCGGGTCGCGACGGGCGGGGACAGCGCGGTGCGGCCCTCGGCGGCGGCGCGGATGGCGGCGAACAGCTCCTCGGGCCGCTCGGCCTTCAGCAGATAGCCGGTGGCGCCCGCCTCGATGGCGCGGGTGATGTCGGCGTCGGTGTCGTACGTGGTGAGGACCAGGACGTGCGGGGTGCCGGGCCCCGGTGCCTCGGTGATGCGGCGGGTCGCCGCCACGCCGTCGATGCCCGCGCCGAGCTGGAGGTCCATCAGGACCACGTCGGGCCCGAGCTTCGCGGCGAGCGCCACCGCCTCCTCGCCGGTGCCCGCCTCGCCGACGACCTCGATGCCGGGGGCGCTGCCGAGCAGGGCGAGCAGTCCGGCGCGTACGACGGCGTGGTCGTCGCACACCAGGAGGCGCACGGGGGCGGCGGGGGCGGCGGGCGTGCCGCCGGGCGTGCTCATGGGGCCTCCGGGTGCAGCGGGATCGATACGGACAGGACGGTGCCCTCGCCGGGCGCGGACTCCACGGTGACGGTGCCGCCGAGCTGCCCGGCGCGGGCCCGGATCGCGGGCAGCCCGTGCCCCCGGGCGCCGCCCGGGGCGGCCTCGTGCGGGGTGAAGCCGCGGCCGTCGTCGGCGACGTCCAGGACGACCTGGTCGCCGAGGTAGGTGAGGGTCAGCGCGGCGGTCGTCGCGGCGGCGTGCTCGCGTACGTTGGCGAGGGCGCCCTGGGCGATGCGCAGCAGCGCGCCCTGTGTCCTGCCGGGGAGGGGGACGGGGGTGCCCTCCACATGGCAGCGGACCGCGGGGCCCTCCTCCGCCTGCCGGGCGGCGAGGCGGCGCAGGGCGGTGGGCAGGGCGGCGGCACCGGGGGCGCTCTCCGTGCTCTCCGCGCTCTCCGTGCTCTCCGCGCTCTCCGTGCTCTCCGCGCTCTCCGTGCTCTCCGCGCCCTCCGTGCTCTCCGTCGCCGCTTCGCGGCTCGTCGTCGGACGCCGGGCGGGCTCCGTCTCCGCCGCTTCCGCCAGGTCCAGGGGCGCCAGGTCGTGGACCAGGCGGCGGGCCTCGGCCAGGCCGCGTTCGGCGATGGACTCGGCGGTGCGGACGTGGGTGCGGGCCGTGGCGGGGGAGGCGTCCCAGACGCGGTCGGCGGCCTGGAGCAGCATGCGCTGGCTGGACAGGCCCTGGGCCAGCGTGTCGTGGATCTCCATGGACAGCCGTTGGCGCTCCGCGAGGGTCCCCTCCCGGCGCTCGGTGGCGGCCAGCTCGCGCCGCGTGCGGAGCAGGTCGTCGATCAGGGCGCGCTGCCGTGCCGTCTGCCGCTGCATGTGCACGAACGTGGCGGTCGCCACGGCCGCCACCGCGGGCGGCGCGAGCGCCAGGTTCGGGTCGAAGCCGCCCGCGAGCCGCAGCTGGGCGGCGACCACCAGGGCCGTGAGCACCGCCACGAGCGCGAGCGCCGCCCGCGTCGGCAGCGTCCGCAGGCCGGTGTAGAACAGCGGCACCGCGCACCAGGCGTAGCTCGGCGCGAGGATCACCAGGACCACCCACACCCCGACGACCGCGCCCAGCCACAGCAGCCGCCGCGGGTTCGGCGTGGCGCCGAGGACCGGGCCGAGCACGTAGAGCAGCGCCAGCGCGAGGGACAGGGCGAGGATCCACGGCGTGCGGGGCTCGCCGGGGTGCCGCAGCAGGAAGCGGGTCAGGGACGCGGTCAGGAGCAGGAAGAACGCGGTGTGCATGACGGCCGCGAGCCAGGCGGGCTCCGGGTCCTGGCGCGGGGCGGGGTCGGCCGCGCGGCCCGTCACGGGATCAGCCACGGGGGCCGCCACGGGGTCCGTCTCCGGGTGGGTCATGGGCCTCCCTCCGCTCCCTGGGCGCGCGTGCCCTGGCCGCGCGTGTGAACTGGGCAAACACCCCCATTGTGACCCGTGGGGACCAGACGCGGGTCAACCGATCGGCTGACCCGGGGGTCGGCCGAACCGCGCGCGGGCCCGAGCCGGTACGCCGACGGGCCGGGCCCGGGTGCGGCACCAGGATCGAAGCAGGCCCGGACACCGCGCCACCGCACCGCCGGTCCACCGGCCGCCGGTCCACCGCACCGCCGGTCCGCCGGGCCCGAACCCCGGCCCCCCGCCCCGTACCCAGAAGGAGCCCGACGCCATGAAGAAGCCCTCGAAGCTCGCGAAGCCCTCGAAGCTCTCGAAGTCCTCCGTCCGCACCCGCGTCCTCGTCACCGCCGTCCTCGCGGCCACCGCCGCCGGAACGGTCGGTGCCGTGTCCGCGTCCGCCGGGACGCCCGACGCCGCCGCGCAGGCCCCCGTCGCCGCCGACGCGGGCAGCCGGAACCTCACCCAGTCCACCCACCTGACCGTGGCCGCCGCCACCAAGGCCGCGCAGGCCAGCCTGGACGCCGCCAAGAAGGAGAACCAGCGCGTCACGGTCGCCGTCGTCGACCGCAACGGCAACACCATCGTCACCCTGCGCGGCGACGGCGCGGGCCCGCAGTCGTACGAGTCCGCCGAGCGCAAGGCGTACACGGCGGTGTCCTGGAACGCGCCGACCTCCGAGCTGGCCAAGCGCCTCACGCAGACCCCGAACCTGAAGGACATCCCGGGCACCCTGTTCCTCGCGGGCGGTGCCCCCGTCACCGCCAAGAACGCACCGATCGCGGGCATCGGCGTCGCGGGCGCGCCCAGCGGCGACCTGGACGAGAAGTTCGCGAAGGCGGGCGTCGCGGCGCTCGGCCGCTGAGCCGGGGCGCGGCGGGCTCCGTCCCCGCACGGGCGAGCGGTGGCCATAGGATCACCGAGGTGAACTACCGTGCCACCGCCCCCCACGCCCGCCGCGCCACCACCGCCCTCCTCAGCGCCACCGCGCTCGCCGTGACCCTGGCCGCCTGCACCAGCGGCGGCGTCGACGGCACCCCGGGCGCCTCCGGCGTCCGCGACCCGTACTTCCCGAAGCTCGGCAACGGCGGTTACGACGTCCAGCACTACGGCCTGAAGCTCGGCTACGACCCCGGCTCCCGCCACCTCAAGGGCACGGCGGAGATCACGGCCCGCGCCACCAAGACCCTGAGCGCGTTCAACCTGGACCTGCACGGCCTGGACGTCGAGGCCGTCACAGTGGAGGGGCGCGGGGCCCGGTTCCAGCGGGCGGGCGACGAGTTGACGGTGCGTCCGCACGACGACCTCGACCGGGGCGAGACGTTCCGCGCCACCGTCCGCTACTCCGGCACCCCGCAGACCATCACCGACGCGGACGGCTCCAAGGAGGGCTGGCTGAAGGGCGAGCAGAGCGCCCTCGCCACGGGCCAGCCCGCCGGGTCCAAGGCCTGGTTCCCCGGCAACCACCACCCCGGTGACAAGGCCGCGTACGACATCGAGGTCACCGTCCCCAAGGGCCTGAAGGCCATCTCCAACGGCGAGTTGACCCGCGAGACCACGGCCAACGGCCGCACCACCTTCGCCTGGCACACCGCCGAGCCGATGGCGAGCTATCTGGCGACGGTCGCCGTCGGCGCGTACGACGTGGAGACCGCGCGGACGGACCCGGAGAAGGGCATTCCGGTCTATACGGCCGTCGACAGCACCCTCCCCGCCGCCAAGAAGAAGCGGACGAAGAAGGTCCTGGCCAAGATCCCGGACATCGTGGAGTGGGCCGAACTCAACTTCGGGCCCTACCCGTTCTCCTCCACCGGCGCGATCGTCGACGGCCGCGTGGGGCTCGGCTATGCCCTGGAGACCCAGACCAAGCCGGTGTTCCCCGTCTCCGACGCGGACACCGAGACGCTCGTCCACGAGCTGGCCCACCAGTGGTTCGGCGACTCGGTCACGCCGAAGTCCTGGCAGGACATGTGGCTCAACGAAGGCTTCGCCACATACGCGCAGTGGCTGTACGAGGAGGACAACGGCGGCGACTCGGTCAAGGAGACCGTCGACGCGATCTACGAGGGCGACTACTGGGAGACGGCGGAAGACCACGAGTCCGTCTGGGAGTTCCCGCCCGCGAAGCAGCCGGACGCCAAGGGCGTCTCCGGGGACCCCGTCTACTACCGGGGGGCCATGGTCATCCAGAAGATCCGCGAGGCCGTCGGGGACGACACGTTCTACGACATCGTGCAGGGCTGGACGAAGACCTTCCGGCACCGGAACGCGGACACCGAGGACTTCACCGCGTACGTCGACGCGCATGCCGGAAGCGATGAGGCGCGCGGCGCGCTCAAGGGGGTCTGGTCGGACTGGCTGTACGGCGAGGGCAAGCCGGACCGCCGGTAGGTGCCCGCGCGGGGGGGGCGCCCCTTCCTGGCGTGGGCGCCCGGCACCGCGCTTGATCGGCGCTCCGCGCCTCGTCCTCAAACGCCGGACGGGCTAAATCCCTGCCGCACCGGCAGAGTCCAGCCCAGCCCGCGAAGACTCAGCCCGTCCGGCGTTTGAGGACGAGGCCGCCAGGCCGATTCACGGGGGTGCCAGGGGGCGGAGCCCCATGGTTTCGGGAAGGGGCGGGTCTGGGGCGCCCCCCGCGAGGCAACTACAGGCCGAACTCCTGCGGAGACAGCCCAAGCGTGGTGCACGCCTCACGCAGGGCCTGCTCCTCGGCGGGCGCCACATAGCCATCGGCCCCGGCGATGACGAACCCGGTCTGCACCACCGCACGGGCCTCCGCGGGCTTCTTCGCCGCCTTGGCGATCTCCTGGAGCACCGCGGTCTTCCCGGCGGGGAAGTTCACCGCGAGCTGGTCCACGTGCTTGTTGAACCGCTGGCGGAGCTGGTCCGGCGGGAAGTTCTGCAAGACGTCGTTCTGCAGGATGAGGGACTCCACGTGCTGGCGCTCCGCGGGGTCGACGCTGCCGTCGGCGGCGGCGACCAGCGCGCACATCGCCATGCTCGCGTCCCGGTACGCCCCGCTCTTCAGCTCCGACTTCAGCGAGCTGAGCTGGGACTTGAGCAGGCCCACGAGCTGCGCCTTGGAGCCGCCGGACCCGGACCGCCCGGACGAGCCGTGCCCGCCCGCGCCGTGGCCGCCCTGCCCCTGCTGGAGGACCTTGGCCTGGTCCTTGATGCGATCCCACATAGCCATCCGTGCCACCTCGGCTTCTGCCCGTATCGACCGTGTCGACCTGGCAACGCCGCCCGGTACCGCGGAAGTTCCCGGCCCGCCCTCCGGTCCCCCGTACGAGCGTACGAGCGTACGAGTGGCCGTACGGGGACGGGCCCCGGCCGGTGGGATACCGGCCGGGGCCCGTCGCACTACCGCCGGGCGGCGGCTCAGACGTTGACGCCGAAGTCCTGGGCGATGCCGACCAGGCCCGAGGCGTACCCCTGGCCGACCGCGCGGAACTTCCACTCCGCGCCGTTGCGGTACAGCTCGCCGAAGACCATGGCGGTCTCGGTGGCGGCGTCCTCCGACAGGTCGTAGCGGGCGATCTCGGTGCCGCCCGCCTGGTTCACGATGCGGATGAACGCGTTGCGGACCTGGCCGAAGTTCTGCGAGCGGTTCTCGGCGTCGTAGATCGAGACCGGGAAGACGATCTTGTCGACGTCGGCCGGGAGGGCCGCCAGGTTGACGTTGATCTGCTCGTCGTCGCCCTCGCCCTGGCCCGTGAGGTTGTCGCCCGTGTGGACGATCGTCTGGTCCGGCGTGGACTTGTTGTTGAAGAAGACGAAGTGGGCGTCCGAGTAGACCTTGCCCTGGGGGTTCACCGCGATCGCGGAGGCGTCCAGGTCGAAGTCGGTGCCCGTGGTGGTGCGGACGTCCCAGCCGAGGCCGACCGTGACGGCGGTCAGGCCCGGTGCCTCCTTGGTGAGCGAGACGTTGCCGCCCTTGGACAGGCTTACAGCCATTGTTGGGAGTCCCTTCCTAGTCGCCTTGCATGCGGGCTTCGCTCTGGGGGCGAAGCTACCGGCACCCTTATGAACGCCGCGGGGGGTATCGAAGGTTCCATATGCGGACCTGCTTCTTTACGTTCTTTACCGACCGTTCCCGACCGAAGGTGACGCGCCCGCGGCCACGGCGGCGGAAAAGCGGTGTCGCGGCGCGGGCGGGCGCGGGATCATAGGGGGCATGCCTGGTCGCGAACACGTCATCCGCGGCTCGGTCTCCCTGCCGGAGGCCGAGCTGATGTGGCGTTTCTCCCGTTCGTCGGGGCCCGGCGGCCAGCACGTCAACACCAGCGACTCGCAGGTGGAGCTGCGCTTCGACCTGGCGCGCACGGGCGCGCTGCCCGAGGCGTGGAAGCGGCGCGCGCTGGAGCGGCTCGCGCCCCGGCTGGTCGACGGCGTCCTCACCGTACGCGCGAGTGAGCACCGCTCGCAGTGGCGCAACCGCGAGGCGGCGGCCGTGCGCCTGGCGGCGCTGCTGGGCGAGGCGACCGCGCCGCCGCCCGCGCCGCGGCGGGCCACGCGGGTGCCCCGGGGCATCAACGAGCGTCGGCTGCGCGAGAAGAAGCGCCGCGCGGAAACCAAGCAGGGACGCTCCCGCAAGGGCTGGACGTAGCCCCCACCCCGTCGGCCCCTCCGGGCCCGCAGCCGGTCACCTCTCCCACCCGCCCGCCCGTTGCCCCCCGGCTGCGGAGGTGACCGCCCCTCGCGGGGGTCGCCCACCGTCGGCGCCCGCGGGCCCGTGCGTGGTTGCTTCACCCACCCGCCCGCCCGTTACGGCCCGGCTGCGTGGGGTGGACGCCCCTCGTGGGGGGTCGCCCGCCGTTGGCGGCTGCGGGTGGCGGGCCCCACCCGGCCGCAGGCGCCGACGGCGGGCGACCCCCGCCAGGAGCGCCCGCCTCGCGCAGCCGGGGCGTCACGGGTGGGCGGCTGGGAGAGAAGGCGCCCCACGGACCCGCAGGCGCCGACGGTGGGCGACCCCCGCGAGGGGCGGACACCCACGCAGCCAGGGGGCAACGGGCGGGCGGGTGGGAAAGCGGCCCCCGGGGGACCCCGCGGCGGCGCTAGCCGAGCTGCCGGTAGCGGCCCCGGAAGTACAGCAGCGGCCCCCCGTCCGCACTGGGCAGCCCCGCCGTCAGGACGCGCCCGATCACCAGGGTGTGATCCCCCGCCGCCACCGTCTGCTCCGTACGGCACTCCACGGTGGACAGCGCGCCGCCCACCAGCGGCGCCCCGGTCGCCTCGCCGCGGGTGTAGGCGATGTCCTCGAAGAGCAGCCGGTCGCTGATGCGGCCCTTCATGGCGAAGCGGCCCGCGATGTGCCGCTGGCTCTCCGAGAGCACCGACACCGCCCACAGGGGCTGCTCCGCGAGCAGGTCGTCCATGCGGGAGCCCGTGCGCAGGCTGACCATGACCAGGGGCGGGTCGAGGGAGACCGACACGAAGGCCGTGGCGGTCATGCCGACGTCCTCGCCGCCCGGCGCCGTCGGGTCGTCGGGGTCCAGCGGGGGCTCGTGCGCCGTCACCAGGACCACGCCCGCGGCCAGGCGGGACATGGCGGCGCGGAACTCGTCGTTGCTCACCCCCACAGGATGAGGGGTCGACGGGCTCACGGCGTTCAAGGTCAGATCGGCAACCACGCGTCCGACGCTAGCCGGGAAGCGGCCGCGGCACATCGGCCCCCGGGCCGAGAGGGGACCTAGGGCGGGGTCCTAGGACCCGGGGCGTCCGGGAACGCAACGGACGCTCACGTTCCGGCCTCAAACCCAGCCTCCAGCTTGTGACTTGAGTCACAGGACCCATATTTTGTTGACCCTGTGTACCGGGTGGGCAGCTCGCTGTGATTCAGTGACCGTGGCGATCGGAGGGGGCGACGGAGCGCACGGACCCGGATGCGCGCAGTGGCGCGCGGGGCATGCGCTCCGGAGAAACCGGAGAGAGCAGAGTCACCGGAGTTACGAGAACTACGAGGGTTACGAGAGTCACCGGGCTTTTCGGAAAGACCAGCGGTATCAGGGACAACGGGGATATCAGAGGTATCAGGGATATCGGACACTGAGGGCGCTGCGGATCCTGGAGTTGCTGTCGAGGTCTCGGGGAGAGCGAGCATGGAGACCGAGTCGGAGCCGTACGTCCGTCTTGCGACCCTGCGGCAGCTCCACCAGGTGGTGGCGGACCTCAACACCGCCCGCAGCCTCGCGGACACGCTGCAGACGGTCGCCGACGGCGTCGTGAACGGCCTGGGCTATGAGCTGGCGTGCGTCAACCTGGTGCGCCCGGACGGCGACCTCGTCGTCGCCGCGTTCGCGGGCAACCCCGCGGCCGAGGCGCTCATCACCGGCCGCGTCGGCTCCCGCGAGTCCTGGGAGCGCCGCCTGAGCATGGGCGAGGCCTGGGGCGGCCTGCGCTTCATCCCGTACACCGAGGGCTGGGTCCTCGACGAGGACGACGTCCCGCAGTGGTACACGGAAGGCCCCGAGCCCCGCTTCGAAGACGAGTGGCACCCCTCCGACCGCCTCTTCGCGCCCATGTACGCCACCGGCGGCTCCGGCGGCGAACTGCTCGGCGTGATCTCCGTCGACCGCCCGCGCAACGGCCGCAGGCCCGGCGCCTGGGGCCGCGAAGCCCTCCAGATGTACGCCTTCCAGGCCGCCATCGCCATCAGCAACGCCCGCCTGCGGGCCAACATGCAGCGCGCCCTGGTCCGCCTGGAGCGCGAACAGCAGGCGCTGCGGGCCAGCGAGGAGAGCTTCCGGCAGGCCTTCGAGTACGCGCCGAGCGGCATGGCCATCGCCGAGATGGGCGGCGACCAGCACGGCCGCATCCTGCGCACCAACGACGCGCTCTGTCGCCTCCTCGGCCGCCCCGCCTCCCAGATGCGCCGCTACTCCTTCTCCGACCTCGTCCACCCCGAGGACATCGGCACCCTGCTGCGCACCTCCGCCGAGGGCGGCCGGGCCGAACTGCGCTTCGCCCGCCGCGACGGCACCTACGTCTGGGTCTCGCTGCGCAACTCCGTGGTCGCCGACGCCGCCGACGGCCCCCGCTTCCTGCTCACCCACGTCGAGGACATCGAGGAGCGCAAGCGCCGCGAGCTGCAGCTCGCCCACCGCGCCTCCCACGACTCCCTGACCGGACTGCCCAACTCCGCCGAGCTGCGGGCCCGGTTGAGCGCCCGTCTCTGTCGCAGGCCCCACGCGGGCCAGCCGAGCCCCGTCGACTCCCTCGACGCGGCCTACGACCACAGCGGCCTCTACGGCCCCACCGGCCACCCGGCGGGCCACGGCCACGTCCCCGCGCCCGCCGCCCCGAGCGGCGCCCACGCCGACTACGACCACCACGTGCACACCGTCGCGCCCCCCGACGACGGCGAGGCCGACGACGGCACCAAGGGGCTCGCCGTCCTCTTCTGCGACCTCGACGGCTTCAAGTCGATCAACGACCGCTTCGGGCACCACACGGGCGACGCCGTCCTCATCGAGGTCGCCAGACGACTGACCAGCGGCGTCCGCGACGGCGACACCGTCGCGCGGCTCGGCGGCGACGAGTTCGTGGTGCTCGCCGACGGGCTCGGCCGGGCCGACGCGCAGGACCTCGCGGTGCGCCTGCGCAACGCGATCATCCCCCCGATCCGGGTGGACGGCCGCGCGGTCCGCGTCGGCGCCAGCTTCGGCATCGGATGGGCACACTGCGGCATGTCGGCCGACGAAGTGTTGCACTCGGCTGACCAGCGGATGTACGTCGAGAAACGTTCCCGTGCCAAGCAGCACCGGCGCGCGGGCTGAACTCCCCGCCGCCCACCGGATGAAGTCAACATCACCTTGGGCCGTCCCTCAGAGCGGGTAGGCTCGCCCGCATCCGCGACGCGAGGGAGTGACCTGCCAATGACGCCCGGCAACAACGGCGACCAGACGCCGAACACGCCACAGGGCGACGACGACCCGTTCGGCTATCTGTACGCGGACGGCCAGGCGTCCGGCGCCACCCCGCCCACGGGCGGCGGCTACGGCTACCCCGGCCCCCGGTCCTCGTACCACCAGGTACGGGCGGTCGGCGAGCGGCAGTACGGGCAGCAGGCACCACAGCCCCCCGCGGCGCCCGGCTACGGCTACCCCCCGGTCCAGCCCCAGGGGGCCGCCTACGGCCAGCCCAGCGCCCACTACACCGCCCCCGAGGCCCAGCCCGGCGTCACCGCGCCCATCCGCCAGGCGCCCCCCGTGGCGCCCCCGGGGCGGCGCGGTCCCAACACCAAGGGGCTGCTGATCGGCGCCATCGCGGTCGTCGCGGTGGTGTCCCTCGGCATCGGCGCGGCCATGCTCACCGGCGGCGACGGCGACGACGACGCCAAGGGCTCCGGGCCCGCCACGTCCCAGAGCGAGTCCACCGAGCCCAGCCCGACCGCGACCAAGGCCAAGGACAAGCCCACCGAGCCCGCCGAACTCCCCAAGACCGACGCCAAGGCCCTCAAACTGGAGGGCGGCACCACCATCGCCTCCGACGTCCCGGGCGCCAAGTCCGACGGCGGCGTCTACGTCGGCGGGTTCGACAAGGTCGGCGCGCGTGTGACGTGGACCGTCAACGGCGTCGCCAAGAGCGGCAGTTACAGCCTGTACGTGCAGTACGGGGTGCCCGGCAAGGACGCGGACGCGACGCTCGTCGTCAACGGCACCAAGGAGAGCCGTCCGCTGCGGATGAAGAACTTCGCCGGGGCCAAGGAGGGGGACTGGGAGAACGGGTGGACGCACTCCTGGTCGGTGGTGCGGCTCAACAAGGGCACCAACACGATCACTCTGGCGTGTGAGCCGGGGAACAAGTGCGAGGCCAACCTGGACAAGCTGTGGCTGGTGAAGGGCGACCAGGGCTGATTCTGGCGGGGGCGCCCCGCGCCGCCCTCATCGGCGCTCCGCGCCTCGTCCTCAAACGCCGGACGGGCTTGATTCTGCCGGTCAGCAGGGGCCCAGGAGGCTGAGGTAGTGGGTGACCGTGGTGGTCATCGCTTGGCGGGCCCGGGTCAGGTAGGGGCGGGGGTCCACCCCCGGGGCTTCCGCCAGGGCCGTGCGTACCGCTGAGGTGTACGCCGAGTTGAGGGCCGTGCCGACGTTGACCTTGACGACGCCGCCCGCGACCGCCGTGCGGAGGTCGGTGTCGGGGACGCCGCTGGAGCCGTGGAGGACCAGGGGGACGGGCACGGCCGCGCGCAGGGCGTGGATGAGGTCGTGGTCGAGGGACGCCGTGCGGGTGGTCATGGCGTGGGAGGAGCCGACCGCGACGGCGAGCGCGTCGACCCCGGTGTCGGCGACGTACGCGGCGGCCTCGGCGGGGTCGGTGCGCGCACCGGGAGCGTGCGCGTCCAGGGGCGGCTCGCCCGACTTGCCGCCCACCTCGCCGAGTTCCGCCTCGATCCACAGCCCCCGCTCGTGCCCCCAGCGGACGGCGTCAGCCGTGGCCTTGACGTTCTCGGCGTACGGCAGCTTCGACGCGTCGACCATGACGGAGCTGAAGCCCTCGGGGTGGGCGGCGCGCAGCAGTTCGGGGTCGGTGACGTGGTCGAGGTGGAGGGCGAGGGGAGCGGAGGAGGCGCGGGCCACCGCGGCGGTGGCGGCGGCGATCGGGCCCAGGCGCCCGCCGTGGAAGGCGACGGCGTTCTGGGAGATCTGCAGGATCGCGGGGGCCTGGGCCCGCTCCGCGCCCAGGGCGATGGCCTCGGCGTGCTCCAGGGTGATGACGTTGAAGGCGGCGACCCCGCACCCCTCGGCGTGGGCGCGGGCGACCAGCTCGCCGGTGGTGACCAGTGGCATGCAACCCCAATTCCCGGGCGAGCGCGGCCCGTTGCCGTGGGCCCCGCGGGGGCCCGTCGAAGCCTGGCGGCGGCGCTAGGCCGCCGTGGCCGTCCCCGTGACGACGACCCGCGGCAGGACGTCGTCGTACACCCCCGGGTCGAACTCGCCCGCGGCGGGCGCCGCGACGGTGGCCGCGGCGAGCGCCACCGCGCGGGCCAGCCGCTCCGGCCACGGCAGGCCCGTCACGAGCCCGGACAGCAGGCCCGCGACGGCCGAGTCGCCCGCGCCCGCCGGGTTGCCGCGCACCGGCGACGGCGGGGCGGCCCGCCAGGTGCCCTCGGGCGTGACGGACAGCAGGCCGTCGGCGCCGAGCGAGGCGACGACGGCGTGGGCGCCTCGGCGGCGGGCGTCGCGGGTGGCCTGGGACGGCTCGTGGGCGCCGGTGAGTTCGGCGAGTTCGTCGGCGTTGGGCTTGACCACGTCGGGCCGGGCGGCGACGCCGCGGCGCAGCGGCTCGCCGCTGGTGTCGAGGAGCACCGGCACGGACGCGGCGCGCGCGGTGCGGATGAGCAGGGCGTACGCGCCGACGGGGACGCCGGGCGGCAGGCTGCCGCACAGGGCGACCGCCGTGACGCCGCCGCCGCGCACCAACTCCTCGTACCCGGCGAGGAAGTCGGCCCACTCGGCGGGCGTGACGGGCGGGCCCGGCTCGTTGAGGAGGGTGGTGTCGCCGCTGCGGGCGTCGACGACGGCGAGGGTGCGGCGGGTGGCGCCCGCGACGGGCCGCAGCGCGTCCGTGAGGCGTGCGGTGCCCGCCAGGCGCTCGCGCAGGGTGCGGCCGGTGTCGCCGCCCGCGAAGCCGGTGACCGTCACGTCGTGGCCGAGGGCGGCGAGCACACGGGCCACGTTGAGGCCCTTGCCGCCGGGGCGTTCGGTGACGTCGGTGACGCGGTGCGTGGTGTGGGGCGTGAGGGAGGGGACCTTGTACGTGATGTCCAGTGCGGCGTTCAGCGTGACCGTGACGATCACTGCTTCACCCCCGAGAACCCCTGTCGGCACTTCCGCGGCACGGGCGACGCGCCTGCCGCGTACGGCTTTCGGGTCCTGATCATGCCAAAAAGAAGGCGGTTGGCCCAGACCTCGGGACCAACCGCCTGGGTGCCGCCGTCAGCGCGGGTCGACGACCCATTCGCCCTTGCGCAGCACGCCCTTGAGGGCGAACCGCTCGTCCAGGACGACGACGTCGGCGTCCTTGCCGGGCTCCAGGGAGCCGACCCGGTCGTAGACGCCGAGGAGCTTCGCCGGGTTCGCGGAGATCGCGGTGACGACGTCCTCGACGGGCAGCCCGTCGACCGTCACCGACCGCTGGAAGGCCCGGTCCAGGGTGAGTGTGGAGCCCGCGATCGCGCCGCCCTCGGCGAGCCGCGCGACGCCGTCCGACACCACGACCTCAAGGGGGCCCAGGTGGTAGGCGCCGTCGCCGAAGCCCGCCGCGTCCATCGCGTCGGTGATCAGCGCGACCCGGTCGGCGCCCGCGTGGTGGAAGGCCAGCTGGAAGGAGGCCGGGTGCAGGTGCGTGCCGTCGTTGATCAGCTCGACGGTGATCCGCTCGTCCTCCAGGAGCGCGGCGATCGGCCCCGGCGCGCGGTGGCCGAGGCCCGGCATCGCGTTGTACAGGTGCGTGGCGACGGTGGCGCCCGCGTCGATGGCCTCGACGGTCTGCTCGTACGTGGCGTCGGTGTGGCCGATCGCCGCGATCACGCCGTGCTCGGCGAGGAGGCGTACGGAGTCGATGCCGCCGGGCAGTTCCGTGGCGAGGGTGACCATCTTGGCCTGGCCGCGGGCGGCGTCGAGGAGCTTGCGCACCTCGGCCGGGTCGGGGTGGCGGAGCAGCGCCTCGCTGTGCGCGCCCTTGCGGCACGGCGAGATGAAGGGGCCCTCGAAGTGGATGCCCGCGATCTCGCCCTGCTCGGCCAGCTCGGAGAGCAGCCCGGCGCGCTGGGCGAGCGCGTCCATCTCGCCGGTCACCGTGGAGGCGACGACGGTGGTGGTGCCGTGCAGGCGGTGGGTGTGGACGCCGCGCAGGATGTCGTCGACGGTGCCGTTGGTGAAGGACGCGCCGCCGCCGCCGTGGTTGTGGGTGTCGACGAAGCCGGGGACCAGCCAGTGGCCGGTGAGGTCGATCGTCTCGGCGTCCGCGGGAGCGCTCCCCGCGATGCGCGTGCCGTCGACGATGACGCGGCCGTTCTGGACGGTCCCGGTGGGCAGTACCACCTGGGCACCGGCGAGGACCTTGCTAGTGGCCATCAGGTGGTTACCTCCGTGATTCGGTGGGGGGTGCGGTGGGGGTGGGGGTGGCGGCCGGTCGCTTCCCGCCGCGCTCCAGGAGGTCCCAGGCCAGCAGGCTCGCGCCCAGGCAGCCCGCCGCGTCGCCGAGCGCCGCCGGGACGATCTCGGGCAGCGTCTGGAACTGGACCACGCGGTCGGCGACCGCCTTGCGCAGCGGTGCGAACAAGGTTTCCCCGGCTTCCGCGAGGCCGCCACCGACGATCAGCGTGTCCGGGTCCAGCAGGGTGAGCGCCGTGAGCAGGCCGTCGGCGAGCGCGTCCACCGCGTCCTGCCAGACCTCGGCGGCGCGCGGGTCGCCCGAGCGCACCGCCTTCGCGCAGTCCGCCGCGTCCGCGTGCGGGTCGCCGCTGGCCTTCGCCCAGGCCTCGCTGACCGCGGACGCGGACGCCAGGCGCTCCAGGCAGCCGCGCTGGCCGCAGCCGCAGGGGGGCCGCCGGGGCGCACGACGATATGGCCGATCTCGCCCGCGGAGCCGTGGGCGCCGGGCTCGATGGTGCCGCCGATGCCGATGGCACCGGCGATGCCCGTGCCGAGCGCCACGAACAGGAAGCGGTCGGCGCCCTGGCCCGCGCCCACGTGGCCCTCGGCGAGGCCGCCGGTGCGGACGTCGTGGCCGAGCGCCACGGGGATGCCCTCCAGGCGGGCGCTGAGCAGGTCCCTCAGGGGGACGTCGGACCAGCCCAGGTTCGCCGCGTACACGGCTGTGCCGCGCTCGGCGTCGACGATGCCGGGCACCGCCACGCCCGCCGCGGCGGCGGGCTCGCCGAACTCGGCGACGCCGTGGGCGCGGAGGTCGGCCGCGAAGTCGAGGATCGACTCGACGACCGCGGTGGCGCCGCGGCTGCGGCCGGTCGGGCGGCGGGCCTCGTGCAGCAGAGTGCCGTCCGGGGCGACCAGGGCGGCCTTCATCCCGGTGCCGCCTACGTCGAGGGCGATGACATGTCTCACGGGCACAGTGTCTCGTGTGACACCGGGAAAGGTCTAGTCCAGTTACGGGGTTGGGGTGGGGCGGGTCGCCGGGGCGGGGCGGGTGGGGGCGGGCGTGGGCCCCCGCGGGGCGCCCCAGGCCCGCCCCTTCACCGAAACCAGGGGGCTGCCGCCCCCGGCACCCCCGTCTCATCGCCGCTTCGCGGCTCGTCCTCAAACGCCGGACGGGCTTTAACTGAGGATCACGCTTCTGGTCAGGTTGCGGGGAGCGTCGGGGTCGTGCCCCCGGGACTCCGCCAGGGCGACCGCCAGGCGCTGGGCGCGGATCAGGTCGGCCAGGGGGTCCACGTCGTCACGGGCGACGAGGTGGCCGCCCACGCGGGTCACGTCCGCCGCCAGGCCCTCGGGGAGGGCGCCGAACATCCAGGTGACGCGGCCGGGCGCGGTGATGGAGATCGGGCCGTGGCGGTACTCCATCGCGGGGTACGCCTCCGTCCAGGCGCCCGCCGCCTCCCGCATCTTCAGCGCCGCCTCCAGCGCGAGCCCGTACGTCCAGCCGCGCCCCAGGAACGTCCACTGCTCGGCCGCGACGGCCTCCTCGGGCAGCGGCTCCGCCAGCACGCGCTCCGCGTCGGCCGCCGCCTCCTCGACCGGCCCGAGGCCCGGGACCGCGCCGAGCCCGGCCCGCAGGAAGGCGAGCGCGGTGGTGGCGAACCGGGTCTGCACCACCGACTCCTCGTCCGCCCAGTCCAGGACCGCCACGGTGTCCGCCACGTCCATGACGGGCGTCGCCGGGTCGGCGGTCAGCGCCAGCGTCGGCGCCGTGCCGCGCACCGCGCGCAGCAGGTCCAGCACCTCCGTCGTCGTACCGGACCGGGTGATCGCCACGACCCGGTCGTAGGCCCGCCCGGCCGGGAACTCCGACGCCGCGAACGCGTCCGTCTCGCCCTGCCCCGCCGCCTCCCGCAGCGCCGCGTACGCGAGCGCCATGAACCACGACGTGCCGCAGCCCGTCACGGCGACGCGCTCGCCCGGCTCCGGCAGTCCGCCGAAGGCGGCGGCCGCCGTGGCGGCCCGCCGCCAGCAGTCGGGCTGGGTGGCTGTCTCTGCTGCGGTGCGCGACATCTGCCAAGGCTCCTTGCCGGTACGGGAGTTGCGCGGCGGACCGCGCGGGGGCGGGCCGGTCGGCGCCGCCCCGAGCAGTGCTTAGCACCGCTGTGGCGGGGGCGGCAACGGTGACGGCCGTTGCGGAAGTGATACTGGGGTGGTGTAGACCTGGAGTCTTGGCGCGGGGCAAACTCGCACCTCAGCACAGGGACCGACGAGGTTGGGAAGTACAGCGGTGCAGCGGCGCGGGACAGGCCTTACGGCGGCGGTGGCCGCACTGAGCATGGCGGCGCTGCTCGCCGGGTGCGGCGGATCGGGCGGATCGGACACGATCACGCTCAAGCTCGTCGCGGCCGACTACGGCGACTCGGCGGCCAACAGCTCCAAGAAGTACTGGGACAAGCTGGCCAAGGCGTACGAGGCCGACCACCCCGACGTCAAGATCGACGTCAGCGTCTACTCGTGGACGGACGTCGACCGCAAGGTCAAGGAGATGGTCGCCGACGGCGACGCCCCCGACCTCGCCCAGATCGGCGCGTACGCCGACTACGCCGCGCAGGACAAGCTGTACAGCGCCGACGACCTGCTCTCCATCCCCACCCAGGCCGACTTCCTCGCCCCGCTGTCCAAGGCGGGCGTCGTCAACCGCGTGCAGTACGGCATGCCGTTCGCGGCGTCCACGCGGCTGCTGTTCTACAACAAGAAGCTCTTCAGCAGCGCCGGGATCACCGCGCCGGAGAGCTGGAGCGAACTCCAGGCCGCCGCGAAGAAGCTGAAGGCGCGCGGCGTGAAGTACCCGTACGCGCTGCCGCTCGGCCCCGAGGAGGCGCAGGCCGAGACCCTCCAGTGGCTGCTCAGCGGAGGCGGCGGCTACACCGACAACGTCGGCTCGTACGACATCGACGCCAAGCCCAACGTGGAAACGTTCAACTGGCTGAAGAACGAGCTGGTCGGCAAGGGCCTGACCGGGCCGACGCCGCCCGCGAAGCTGAACCGCGCGCAGGCCTTCGCCGCGTTCACGCGCGGCGAGGTCGGCATGCTCAACGGCCACCCCACGCTGATGCGGATGGCCGCCAAGAAGGGCGTCAAGTTCGGCATGGTGCCGATGCCCGGCGTCAACGGCAAGACGCAGGCCACGATGGGCGTCGCCGACTGGATGATGGCCTTCAAGCAGAACGGCCACCGCAAGGAGGTCGGCGAGTTCCTCAACTTCGTCTACAGCAAGAAGAACGTCCTCGACTTCTCGCGCGAGTACGACCTGCTGCCGGTGACCACGTCGGCGTCCCAGGCCATGGCCGACGACAAGGAGGACTCCGCGAAGCTCGGCAGCTTCCTGAAGGAGCTGCCGACGTCCCAGCTGTACCCCGTGGGGCGGACGTCGTGGGCGCAGGTGTCCGTGCAGATCAAGAAGTACATCGGTACGACCGTGGCCGAGAACGGCAACCCTGAGGCGACGCTTGGGCAGATCGAGGCGAAGGCCGCCGCCGAGGAGAACGCGCGCTAGCGCCCTGCCGGGCGGGGCCAGCGGTTCCCCTGGCCGGGGGGTGCCCGCCGTTGGCGGCCGCCGGTCCGTGCGTGGTTGCTTCTCCCACCCGCCCGCCCGTTGCCCCCTGGCTGCGTGGGGTGGACGCCCCTCGTGGGGGTTGCCCGCCGTTGGCGGCTGCGGGTTCGTGTGTGGTTGCTTCACCCACCCGCCCGCCCGTGGCCCCCTGGCTGCGGACGTGGCCGCGCCTCGCGGGGGTCGCCCGCCGGGAGGGGGCTAGTGTGAGGGCATGAGTGAAGAAGGGGTCGAGGGCGGTGGGGGGCTTTCCGGGCGGGCCCGGGCCGTGCTCGCCCTTGAGCGGCGCAACTGGGCGGGGCCCGGAGCCAAGGAACGGGCCATCCGCGAGGAACTGGGGCTCGCGCCCGTCCGCTACTACCAGATCCTCAACGCCCTCCTCGACGACGAGCGCGCCCTCGCCCACGACCCCGTCACGGTCAACCGGCTGCGCCGCGTCCGCGAGGCCCGCCGCGCGGAACGCTGAGCCCTGGGCCTAGGCTCTGGGGCCATGGGTGACCTGACGCACTCCCTGCCGCAGCCGTTGACCCCCGCCGGACGCGACGGACTCGCCGCGATCCTCGCCCGGCCCGAACGCGCCGTGATCGCCCTCGACTTCGACGGCACGCTCGCGCCGATCGTGCCCGACCCGGAACAGGCCCGCGCCCACCCCGGCGCCGTACCCGCGCTCGCCGCGCTCGCCCCCAAGGTCCTCTCCGTCGCCATCGTCACCGGCCGCCCGGCGGGCGTCGCCGTCCGCCACGGCGGGTTCGCCGGGGTGCCAGGGCTTGAGCACCTCGTCGTCCTCGGCCACTACGGCGCCGAGCGCTGGGACGCCGTCACGGCGACCGTACGGGCCGGGGAACCGCACCCCGGGGTCGCGGCCGTACGGGCCGAACTGCCCGGGTTCCTGGACTCCATCGGCGCCTGGCACGGCACGTGGATCGAGGAGAAGGGGCGCGCCGTGGCCGTCCACACGCGCCGCGCGCGGGATCCCGAGGCGGCCTTCGAGGCGCTGCGCGGCCCCCTCGGGGAGCTGGCCGCGCGCCACGGGCTCATCGTCGAGCCGGGGCGCCTCGTGCTTGAGCTGCGGCCGCCCGGCGTGGACAAGGGGGTGGCGCTCGTGGAGTACGTACGGGAGGTGGGCGCCGCGTCCGTCCTCTACGCGGGGGACGACCTGGGCGACCTGCCCGCGTTCGCGGCGGTCGACAAGCTGCGGGCGGACGAGGGGGTCCCTGGGCTGCTGGTGTGCAGCGGCAGCGAGGAGGTACCGGAACTCGCGGGGCGCGCCGACCTGACCCTCCCGGGCCCCCCAGCAGTGGTGACCCTCCTCACCGCCCTGTCCCAAACCCTCCCCTGACCCCACCGCCGCCCCTGCGGGTTCGTGACCGGGTGCCTCTCCCACCCGCCCGCCCGTGACGCCCCGGCTGCGCGAGGCGGGCGCTCCTGGCGGGGGTTGCCCGCCGTCGGCGTCTGCGCCCGGGTGGGGCCCGCCACCCGCAGCCGCCAACGGCGGGCGACCCCCACGAGGGGCGTCCACCCCACGCAGCTGGGGGGTAACGGGCGGGCGGGTGGGTGAAGCAACCACGCACGGGCCCGCGGGCGCCGATGGTGGGCGACCCCCGCGAGGGGCGGTCGCCTCCGCAGTCGGGGGGTGACGGGTGGGCGGGTGGGCGGGGGTCAGGTGTCGGCAGGCGCGGAGGCCGACAGCGCGGCCAGCTGGTCGGCGAACCAGCGGCCCGGCGGCAGCGCAGTACCCGCGGCGGCCAACCGCTTCGTGCGTTCCGCCCGCTCCTCCACCGGCATGGCGAGCGCCGAGCGCAACGCCGCCGCCGTCCCCGCCACGTCGTAGGGGTTCACCCCCAGCGCGTCCTCGCCCAGCTCCTCGTACGCCCCGGCCTCCCGGGACAGGACCAGCGCGCACCCCTCGTCGGAGACGACCGGCACCTCCTTGGCGACGAGGTTCATGCCGTCCCGGATGGGGTTCACCAGCGCCACGTCGGCGAGACGGTACGCCGCGAGGGACCGCGCGAAGTCGTCCTCGACATGGAGGACGACCGGCGTCCAGCCCTCCGTACCGAAGGCGGAGTTGATCTCCGCGGCGACCCGTGAGACCTCCGCGGTGTAGTCGCGGTACACCGCGAGGTCCTGCCGCGAGGGGTAGGCGAACGCCACGTGCACCACGCGCTCGCGCCACTCGGGGTGCTCGGCGAGCAGCAGCCGGTAGGCGTGCAGGCCGCGCACGATGTTCTTGGACAGCTCGGTCCGGTCGACGCGGACGATGACCTTCCGTCCCTCGCCCACGCGCTCGCGCAGCGCCACGAGCCGCTCCTCGACGTCGTCGCGCCGCGACCGCTCGCGCAGGAAGTCCGCGTCGGCCCCGAGGCCGTGCACGCCGATCCGGGTGCCGGAGGTGCCGCCCAGGTAGCGCACACAGGTCTCCGTGAAGGCGTCGGCCCACCGCCCGGTGAGGAAGCCCAGCCGGTCGGCGCCGAGCATGCCGCGCAGGAGCTGCTCGGCGACGTCGTCGGGCAGCATCCGGAAGTAGTCGACCGGCGCCCACGGGGTGTGCGAGAAGTGCCCGATCCTGAGGTCGGGCCGCAGCTCGCGCAGCAGGCCGGGCACGAGCGCCAGGTGGTAGTCCTGGACGAGGACGGCGGCCCCGTCGGCCGCGCCGTCGGCGAGGGCCCGCGCGAAGGCCTCGTTGTACGCCTCGTACGCGGCCCACTGGGTCCGGAACTCCGGCCCGAAGGACGGTTCCAGCGGCGTCTGGTACAGCATGTGGTGCACGAACCACAGGACCGAGTTCGCGACGCCGTTGTACGCCGCCGCGTGCGTCGCCGGGTCGATGTCCAGCATCCGGACACCGGGCTCGACGGCCCCGCGCCGCACCGCCTCCCGGTCGCCGTCGCCGAGCGCCGCGCACACCCACAGGGAGTCCGCGCGCTGACCGATGGAGCTGAGCCCGGACACGAGCCCGCCCCCGCCGCGCTTGGCGGTCAGCGCGCCGTCCTCTCCGACGGCGTACGAAACGGGGCCGCGGTTGGACGCGACCAGGACCTGGGCGGCATCGACGTGTGCGGAGACCATGAAAACGAACCTAGCCGGTCCCGCGAGCCCGTAAACGCGCCCCCGCGACCGGCGCCGTCATCCGGACACACGCGCCCCGCGCCTTCCCTGGCCCCGCACCCCCTCAGACCCCGCCTCTCAGGCGGCGCGCCGCGCCACGTACTCCGCGACCTCCGCCATCGGCGGCCGCTCCTCGGTGTCCACCGCGTACGTCCGCGGCTCGAACCCCGACGCGCCCCGCACGAACTGCGTCAGCTCCGGCCGCACGAGGTGCCCGCGGGCGAGCCGCAGCTGCGCCGTGCGGTAGATCGCGGCGGCCATCCGCCCGAGCGCCTGCCCGTCCTGGTGCCGGTGCCGGCGCACGCCCACGTCGACCTGCGCCAGCGCGTCCAGGCCGACCGTGTGCAGCGCGTCCACGAGCAGCCCCAGCTCCACGCCGTACCCCACGGGGAACGGCAGCCGCTCCAGCAGGGACCGCCGGGCCGCGTACTCGCCGCCCAACGGCTGGACGAAACCCGCCAGTCGGGGCCAGTGCAGGTTCAGCAGCGGGCGCGCCACCAGCTCGGTCACCCGGCCGCCCTGACCTGCGCCCACGCCGTCCGCGAGGGTCAGCGGACGGTCGTACATCGCCTTCACGAACTGCACGTCCGGGTCCGTGAGCAGCGGGCCCACGATGCCGGTCACGAAGTCCGCCGAGAACTCCCGCAGGTCCGCGTCGACGAACGCCACCACGTCCCCGCTGGTCACCAGGAGTGACCGCCACAGCACCTCGCCCTTGCCGGGCACCGCCGGGAGGCGCGGCAGCACGTCGTCGCGGCGCACCACCCGGGCGCCCGCCGCGCGCGCCACCTCCGCCGTGCGGTCCCGCGAGCCGGAGTCCAGCACCACCAGCTCGTCGACCAGCGGCACCCGCTCGACCAGCTCGCGCCGGATCTCCGCGACGATCTCGCCGACGGTCTCCTCCTCGTCGAGCGCGGGCAGCACGACGCTCACCGTGGTGCCGGACGCGCGTTTGGCGGCGCCGAGCTGGGACAGCGGGCGGTCGGCCACGGACCAGGAACGCCTGCTCAGCCAGCGCTCGACCTCTTCCAGCACGCGGGCTCCTCCCTCGGGTGGCGGTGTGTGATCCATCTCGCGGTTCGGACGACTATCTCAACTGTCCTGGGCTTCGGTTACAGTCTTGAACAACGCCGGTGTCCGTCGCATGTCGGGGGTCACCGCCGTTCACCAGCGCACCAAGCGGCGCGTCAAGCACCGCGACAACCGCATCGACAACCGCATAACAACCACATACCGCTCATCCAGAGGGGCAGAGGGATACGGCCCGTTGAAGCCCCGGCAACCCTCCAGTCGGTTCTCGTACGACGCCATCGGCGCACCGCGAGGCTCCCGGCTAGGGAAGGTGCCAATTCCGTCTCGCGGCGAGATGCGTCGCGAGGAAGATGAGGAGAAAGGGCCTCGCCTCCATGGCTGTGCAGACCGTCGACACCCCGTCCGGCACCTCTTCCGCCACCCCCGCCGACACCGCGGTCGACCTCGGTCCCGCGTCCGGGCTCTCCTGTCGCGAGTGCGGCACGCTCTTCCCGCTCGGCCCGATCTTCGCCTGCGCCGAGTGCTTCGGCCCGCTCGAAGTCGCGTACGACCTGCCGCTCGGCGACCCGGAGGCACTCCGTACGAAGATCGAGTCCGGCCCGGCGAACATCTGGCGGTACGCCCCGCTGCTGCCCGTCCCCGCCGACGTCGCCGACAAGCCCAACCTCAACCCGGGCTGGACCAAGCTCGTCAAGGCCGACAACCTGGGCCGCGAACTCGGCGTCGAGCCGGGCAAGTTGTTCGTCAAGGACGACTCCGGCAACCCCACGCACTCCTTCAAGGACCGCGTCGTCGCCCAGGCGCTCGAAGCGGCGCGCGCCTTCGGCTTCACCACCCTCTCGTGCTCGTCCACCGGGAACCTCGCGGGCGCGGTCGGCGCCGCGGCGGCCCGCGCGGGCTTCCGCTCCTGCGTGTTCATCCCGCACGACCTGGAGCAGGGCAAGGTCGTCATGGCCGCGGTGTACGGCGGCGACCTCGTCGGCATCGAGGGCACCTACGACGACGTGAACCGCTTCTGCTCCGAGCTGATCGGCGACCCGCTCGGCGAGGGCTGGGGCTTCGTCAACGTCAACCTGCGGCCGTACTACGGCGAGGGCTCCAAGACCCTCGCGTACGAGATCTGCGAGCAGCTCGGCTGGCGCCTGCCCGACCAGCTGGTGGTCCCCATCGCCTCCGGATCGCAGCTCACGAAGATCGACAAGGGTCTGAAGGAGCTGATCAAGCTCGGCCTGGTCGAGGACAAGCCGTACAAGATCTTCGGGGCGCAGGCGGAGGGCTGCTCGCCGGTGTCGGCGGCCTTCAAGGCCGGGCACGACGTGGTCCGCCCGCAGAAGCCGAACACCATCGCCAAGTCCCTCGCCATCGGCAACCCGGCGGACGGCCCGTACGTCCTGGACATCGCCCGGCGCACCGGCGGCGCCGTCGAGGACGTCACCGACGAGCAGATCGTCGACGCCATCAAGCTGCTCGCCCGCACCGAGGGGATCTTCGCCGAGACCGCGGGCGGCGTGACCGTCGGGGTCACGCGCAAGCTCATCGAGGAGGGACTCCTCGACCCCTCCCTCACCACCGTCGTCCTCAACACCGGCGACGGCCTGAAGACCCTGGACGCGGTCGCCGAGACCTCCCAGGCCACCGCCACCATCCGCCCGAGCCTGGACGCGTTCCGCGACGCGGGCCTGGCCCGCTGAGCCCGCCGAGCCGTCACGCCGCCGAGCCCGCCGGGCCGCCCGCCCGCTGGGCCGTCAAGCCCGCCTGGCCCGCTGAGCCCGCCGACACACGCACCGAAGAGGCTGGAGTCCCCATGAGCGTCAACGTCCGCATCCCCACCATCCTGCGCACCTACACCGGCGGACAGGCCGAGGTCCCCGCCGAGGGCGCGACCCTCGCCGAGGTCATCGCCGACCTGGAGAAGAACCACACCGGCATCGCCGCGCGCGTCCTGGACGACCAGGGCAAGCTGCGCCGCTTCGTGAACGTGTACGTCAACGACGACGACGTCCGCTTCGAGCAGGGCCTGGAGACGGCCACGCCGGACGGCGCGGGCGTCTCCATCATCCCGGCGGTCGCGGGCGGCTGCTGAGCCGCGGTCGCGCGGCGGGGGGCGACCGCCGGTCGCGGTGGCCGCGGGGTCTTGGTGGCCGCCGGGGCGTGGTGGCTGCGGGGGCGTGGTGACCGTGGGGTCGCGGTGGCCGTGGGACTTTGCGGTGCCGGGGCGTGGTGGCCGCCGGGGTGGCGGGTGCCGGGTCGCGGTGACCACCGGGTTGCGGTGGCCGTGGGGTCGCGGTGGCTGTGGGTCTTTGCGGTGCCGGGGCGTGGTGGCCGCCGGGGTGGCGGGTGCCGGGTCGCGGTGACCACCGGGTTGCGGTGGCCGTGGGGTCGCGGTGGCTGTGGGTCTTTGCGGTGCCGGGGCGTGGTGGCCGCCGGGGTGGCGGGTGCCGGGTCGCGGTGACCACCGGGTTGCGGTGGCCGTGGGGTTGCGGTGGCTGCGGGGCCTTTGCGGTGCCGGGGCGCGATGGTCGCCGGGGCGTGGTGGGTGCCGGGGTGTGTACGGCTTCCCGGGCCCTGGCCCCGGCTCTCGGCCCTTCCGGGCCCCTCTGGCAGCTTCCTGCCCTGCCTGCTTGCCCGCCCGCCGTGTCCCGCCTCCCGCCTCCCGCCGTCTCCCGTCGTCTCCCATCGACTTCCTGTCAACTGCGGGTCGTTACACCGTGCGTGACACCGATTGCCCCCTCCGCGAGAGAAGCGGAGGGGGCAATTCTGCATGGTTGAGCGCGGTACAGTTGGGAAAGGAGCTTCGTCTTTGACGCCGGACCGTCCCGGCGCGGGGCGAACGTGTGGACGAACTCGGCCTCGGGCCGACAAGAAGTAGCCAAAGTGTCCTGCCTATTCGCGTCGTTCGCGGCATTTGCCGGGCCCGACTTGCCCTGAACTCCGGTGAATTCTCCGGTTATTGGCGATCGGCGGTGCCCAGAATTCTCGTCCGATTGACCTGTTGCAGACGGCAGTTGGACAGATACATTCAGCCGCGGTCGACGCGTTCCGGCGCACACCCCCAACCCATGGGGGGTGAGGTCTGACCCGGGTCCGCGAAGTGCGGTCCTGCGCAAGGGCCAGTAATAGGGGAGTTAGGCATGGCTCAGGGCACCGTCAAGTGGTTCAACGCGGAGAAGGGATACGGCTTCATCGCGGTCGACGGTGGTGCGGATGTTTTCGTCCACTACAGCGCGATCCAGATGGACGGCTACCGCACCCTGGAAGAAGGTCAGCGGGTCGAGTTCGAGATCTCGCAGGGCCAGAAGGGTCCCCAGGCGGACATGGTCAAGGTCACCGTCTGAGCGGTTTGGCGCGATCGGCCACCGACGCGTAGGCCCGCACCCCACCAGGGGGTGCGGGCCTTCCCTTTCCCCGAGGGCCACCGTCCCCGGCGGCTGCCGTCTTCGCCTCCGGCGGCTGCCCTTCCCTGCCCGTGACCGCCCCTCGCTGGCGCTGGCCACCGTCGGCGCCTGCCGCCCCGCGTCTCGTCTCCTTTCCCACCCGCCCACCCGTTTCCGCCCTCGTGGGATGTGACCGCTTCCCGCTGGGGCTGGTCGCCGTCGGCGTCTGCCGGTCCGTGGGGCGTTTGCTTTCCCACCCGCCCGCCCGTTTCCGCCCTCGCGGATGTGGCCGCTCCTCGCTGGGGCTGGCCGCCGTCGGCGTCTGCTGGTCCGTGGGGCGTTTGCTTTCCCACCCGCCCGCCCGTTTCCGCCCTCGCGGATGTGGCCGCTCCTCGCTGGGGCTGGCCGCCGTCGGCGTCTGCTGGTCCGTGGGGCGTTTGCTTTCCCACCCGCCCGCCCGTGACCGCCCTCGCGGATGTGGCCGCTCCCCGCTGGCGCTGGGCGCCGTTGGCGTCTGCGGCTGTGTGGGGTGTGCGGGTGCGGGTGGTCGCAGACGCCGACGGTGGGCAGCCCCCGCGAGGGACGTCCACCCCCAAGACGACGGTCACGGGTGGGCGGGTGGGAGAGGGTGCCCCGCGGAGCGGCAGGCGCCGATGGCGCTCAGCCCCGGCGGGGGGCGTTCGCCCGTGAGCTGGCGGTCATGGGCGGGCGGGTGGGAGAGGACGCCCCCACGGACCGGCAGACGCCGACGGCGCTCAGCCCCGGCGGGGGGCGGTCACGTCCCGCGAGGGCGGTCACGGGCGGGCGGGTGGGAAAGGGGTGCGCAACGGCGGTGGCGGGCCCCGAGGGCGGGGGTGGACGGACCGCCTTGGGGGGCGACCTTGCACTCGCGGGGGGCGAGTGCTAATCATTGGCGTTAGCACTCTACGAGTGAGAGTGACAGAACTTGGATCGGGCCGGTGAGGCCCGCAGACCGGGTGGGGCAAGGAACCACAAGGCCTGCGGACCGTCCGTCGCGGGCACCAGTGCGGTCCGGATTTTCCACCCCTGTCCGGGAGGACCACTTCACATGGCCAAGATCATCGCGTTCGACGAGGAGGCACGGCGCGGCCTCGAGCGCGGCATGAACCAGCTCGCCGACGCCGTCAAGGTGACCCTGGGCCCCAAGGGTCGCAACGTCGTCCTCGAGAAGAAGTGGGGCGCCCCCACGATCACCAACGATGGTGTGTCCATCGCCAAGGAGATCGAGCTCGAGGACCCGTACGAGAAGATCGGCGCCGAGCTGGTCAAGGAGGTCGCGAAGAAGACGGACGACGTCGCCGGTGACGGCACGACGACCGCGACCGTCCTGGCCCAGGCGCTGGTCCGCGAGGGCCTGCGCAACGTGGCCGCGGGTGCCAACCCGATGGCCCTGAAGCGCGGTATCGAGAAGGCCGTCGAGGCCGTCTCGGGCGCCCTGCTCGACCAGGCCAAGGAGGTCGAGACCAAGGAGCAGATCGCCTCCACGGCCTCCATCTCCGCCGCCGACACCCAGATCGGCGAGCTGATCGCCGAGGCCATGGACAAGGTCGGCAAGGAAGGCGTCATCACCGTCGAGGAGTCGCAGACCTTCGGTCTTGAGCTGGAGCTCACCGAGGGCATGCGCTTCGACAAGGGCTACATCTCGGCGTACTTCGCGACCGACATGGAGCGCATGGAGGCGGCGCTCGAGGACCCGTACATCCTCATCGTCAACTCCAAGATCTCCAACGTGAAGGACCTCCTTCCGCTCCTGGAGAAGGTCATGCAGTCGGGCAAGCCGCTGCTGATCATCGCCGAGGACGTCGAGGGCGAGGCCCTGTCCACGCTGGTCGTCAACAAGATCCGTGGCACGTTCAAGTCCGTCGCCGTCAAGGCCCCGGGCTTCGGCGACCGCCGCAAGGCCATGCTCGGCGACATCGCCATCCTCACGGGCGGCACGGTCATCTCCGAGGAGGTCGGCCTCAAGCTGGAGAACGCCGGTCTGGACCTGCTGGGCCGCGCCCGCAAGGTCGTCATCACCAAGGACGAGACCACGATCGTCGACGGTGCCGGTGACAGCGAGTCCGTCCAGGGCCGCGTGAACCAGATCCGCGCCGAGATCGAGAACAGCGACTCGGACTACGACCGCGAGAAGCTCCAGGAGCGCCTGGCGAAGCTCGCGGGCGGCGTGGCCGTCATCAAGGCCGGTGCCGCCACCGAGGTGGAGCTGAAGGAGCGCAAGCACCGCATCGAGGACGCCGTGCGCAACGCCAAGGCGGCCGTCGAGGAGGGCATCGTCGCCGGTGGTGGCGTGGCCCTGCTGCAGGCCTCCTCGGTCTTCGAGAAGCTGGAGCTGGAGGGCGACGAGGCCACCGGTGCCGCCGCCGTCAAGCTGGCGCTCGAGGCCCCGCTGAAGCAGATCTCCGTGAACGCGGGCCTTGAGGGCGGCGTCATCGTGGAGAAGGTCCGCAACCTCACCCCGGGCCACGGCCTGAACGCCGCCACCGGTGAGTACGTGGACATGATCGGCGAGGGCATCATCGACCCGGCGAAGGTGACGCGCTCCGCGCTGCAGAACGCCGCGTCGATCGCCGCGCTGTTCCTCACCACCGAGGCCGTCATCGCCGACAAGCCGGAGAAGGCCGCCCCGGCGGGCGCTCCGGGCGGCATGCCCGGCGGTGACATGGACTTCTGATCCGGTCCGGTTCTCCCGGTCCGGTTCGGGCTCGTCCTTTCCGAGGGCGGCACTCCTTGCTTCCGGCAAGGGGTGCCGCCCTCGGGCGTTCCCGCACGCCGTACGAGGCGTCAGCACAGGCTCCGGTACGGCGCGTCCGGCACGTACGTGCGCCACTCCGCGCGCGTGATGTCCCGCCCCGCCTTGGCGCACACGGCGGCGGCCAGCCGCTGGGGCGTCAGGTCGAGGGACGGTGTCCGGTCGCCGGTGAGGGCGCGCAGCACGCCGTCGGCGTCGAAGGCGAGGCCGTCGATGTCGCGGCCCATGAGTTCGAGGGGTTCGCCGAGGGCGAGGCGGGCATCGAGGTCCCACAGCTGCACGCTGTCCTCGTCGGCGACGGCCGCGAGGAGGCTCCCGTCGGGCGAGATGGCGGGCCGGTACAGGGTGGCGCCGCCCCGGGAGGCGCCCCGGACGGTGCTGCTGGGCATCCGCGCCCGGCGTTCGGTGACCTCGCCGTCCCACAGCTCCACCCAGCCGGTCTCCTTGATGACGGCGAGGTGGCGGCCGTCGGGGGAGAAGGCCAGGTCGACGATGTTCTCCGAGCCGAGGTCGACGCGGCGGACCCGGCCGGTGGCGAGGTCGAGGACGTCGCCCCGGGTGGTGACGTGGTGGCGGCTGTCCTGGCTGAACTGGCCGTAGCCGTCGATCCCCTTGTACGTGTGCACGCGCTGGCGCGTCCGCAGGTCCCAGACGTCCAGGGAGCCGCCGCCGGGGGTGGGGACGCCCCCGTAGTCGTAGGCGTACGCGAGGTGGCGGCCGTCGGGTGACAGGACGATGTTCGCCACCAGGCGGCCCTCGGGGACGGGGGCGCGGAACAGCTCCTTGTGGGCGCGGGTGTCCCAGACGCTGACGGAGAGGTTCAGCTTGCCGGGGCGCGGACGGTAGTCGGTGAAGGCGAGGACGCGGCCGTCGCCGGACAGGGTGCTGTAGATGCGGGTCACGGCCTGTCCGGGGCCCGGCCCCTGGGGGATGGGGGCGCCGGACTCCTTGCCGGTGCGCAGGTCGACGAGGTGCTGCACGGGCCGGTCGCGCCCGCCCGTGCGGTACAGGCCCACGCGCCCGTCGGCGGACACCCCCGCACCCGTGACGCCCTTGCCGCGTGCGCCGCCGCTGAGGACGGTGCGCAGGTCGAGGCGGTGGACCTGGTGGGGGACGTCGGTGACGTAGACGAGCGTGTCGGTGCGGTCGTCGAGCAGCAGCTGGATCTGGTCGTCGGTCACGCCCCGGCCCGGTGAGCGGCGGAAGAGGGGGCTCTCGGAGTCGTCGAGGCTCCAGATCTCCATCTCGCCGTCCTCGGTGACGCCCTGGACGTGGCGGCCGTCGCGGCTCAGGGCCGGGCTCTCCAGGTCCTCCTCGCGCGCGGAGCCCGCCCGCTCGCCGGTGGCGGTCTTCCAGACGTACGTGCCCGTCTCGGTGTGCAGGGCGACGCGGGCGCCGTCCGCGCTGAAGGTGATGCCCCGGCCGCAGTTGAGGTTGTCGTAGAGGTCCTTGCCCCGGGTGTCGAAGACGAGCCGTCCCGCGCCGTCGGGGCCGACCGTCCGCACCTCCATGGGGCCCGCCTTGGTGCGGCTGCCGACGGCGCAGGACACGATGTGCGCGCCGTCCGGTGACAGGGCGGCGGAGTTCTTCTGGGACCAGGCGGCGACGCGCGTGCCGGAGGCGGTGAGGAGCCGGTAGGAGTGGCGCTCGGGCTGCGGGTCCCGGGAGCCGAAGAGGACCTGCCCCTGGTTCGTCAGCTGGTCGGGCCCGTAGCCGGGCTGGTGGGGCAGCGGCTTCGCGACGGGCTTGCCGTCGCGGGTGGACACGACCCGGTACGGGGCGTCGTCGGCGGTGCCGGTGAGGAGCAGGAAGCGGCCGTCCGCGCTGATCAGGGGCTCGGGGACATCGTCCGCCATGACCTCGCCCCGGAGCGTGGCGTAGGGCTTGGCGGCGGCCTTCTGCCCTTGGGTCAGGTCCCGGAGCGTGACCTTGCCCGGCGTGTACTGGAGGAGTGTGCGCCCGCTGTCCACCAGCAGTTCGCCGGTGCCGTGGGCGCCGTTGACGCTGGGCAGCGACAGCACCGCCGTCTCCCGCTGCGTGGCCGCCGAGTTCAGCGCCGACCGTGACTCCGGGGTCTCGGCGATCCGCCAGGCCGCGAGGCTCAGCAGCAGGGACGTGTCGGGCTGGTCGCCGCGCAGCCGGTCGGCGGCCTGGGCGACGGACCGGGCGGTGGCCTGGGCGCGGCGCCGGTCGGCTTCGGCGGCGTTGCGGCGGCTGTCGCGGGCCTGGAACCAGGCGACCGTCCCGGCGAGCAGCACGAGCGCCGTCAACGCGGCCACCCCGGACAGGAGTTGGCGCCTGCGGCGGTCGGCGCGGGCCGCCTCGTCGCGGGAGGCGGTGACGAACCGCAGCTCCAGCGGGTTGGGCCGCAGCTGGTAGGGCGCGGTGGCGAGCCAGTCGAGGCCGGTGGTGAGGGCGGTGCCGCGCAGCAGGTCGTCGGCGCGTTCCCCGGCCGCCTGCCAGGCGAGCGCGGCCCCGCCGAGCCTGCGGTGGGCGGCGATCCGGTCGCGGTCGGCGGCGACCCACTCGCGCAGCCGCCGCCAGGCGGGTATCAGGGCCGCGCTGACGGGCCGTACGGAGCCGTCCTCGTCGACCACCAGGGCCCCGGCGGCGGCCAGCGCGTCCACCGCCGCGCGCGTCGCCCGCCGCTCGCTCCCAGGCCGCTCCGCCTCCAGTTCCGCCCGGCCCGCCGTCCGTACGGAATCCTGCGCACCGTCGGCCGCGTCGCCGGGCACGACGAGGCGCAACAGCAGCTCCTGGGCGGCGAGTTGGACCGGGCCGGGCAGCGCGGCGTACGCGGCTTCCGCGCGGTCCCCGAGCGGCGGCACGGCCTCGGTGGCGGCCGGTTCCGCCGCCCGCCGCGCCCCCGCCTCAAGCAGCCCCTTGCGCGGGTCGGCGGACTCCGGCAGCTCCCCGACCAGACCGAGCAGCAACTCCCGCGCGGTGGGCCGCAGTTCCGGCTCCTTCGCGAGCGCCGCCGCCACCAGGGGCCGCATACGAGGGGGCAGCGCCGACAGGTCCGGGTCCAGGGCCGCCGTGCGGTGCACGACCTCCCCGATGTGCGCGCCCCGGAACGGCTCGGTGCCGCTCGCCGCGTACACCACGACCGCCGCCCACGCGAACACGTCCGACGCCTGGGTGGCCCGCCGCCCGGCAAGGACCTCCGGTGCCATGTAGCCGAACGTGCCCATGATCTTCCCCGTGGCAGTCAGGGACATGTCAGGGGCGCGCGCGATGCCGAAGTCGATGACGCGGGGCCCGTCCGGGCCGAGCAGCACGTTGCCGGGCTTCAGGTCGCGGTGCACCACACCCGCCCCGTGGATGGCGACGAGGGCGGTCGCCGCGCCGATCGCCAGCCGCGTCAGCGCGTCCGCCGGGAGCGGCCCGCCGCCGCGCACGGCGTCCGCGAGCGTCACCCCCGGCACGTACTCGCTCACGATGAACGGCGTGTCCCCGTCGGCCGACACGTCGAGGATCCGCGCCGTGCAGAACGACGCGACCCGCCGCGCCGCGTCGGCCTCCTTCCCGAACCGCTCCCGCACGAACGGCTCCGCGCCCCGGTGCAGCGCCTTCAGCGCCACGCGCGCCCCGTCGGCGCCGTACGCCTCGTAGACCACACCCTGCCCGCCCGAGCCGAGCCGCGCGGCCAGCCAGTAGCTCCCGTACCGCTCCGGGTCCTCGTCGAGCAGCGCGGCCGTCACCGCTCCGCCTCCGTCAGCGGTACGCCGTGCCGCGCGGCCAGCGCCCGCACGGTGTCCGGCAGCGGCGCCGCCCCCTCGGCCGGGGCCAGCAGCCGGGTACGGATGCGGGTGGCGCCCTGCCGGTCCTTGCGCACCCACGTCGGATGCTGGAAGCCGACCGGCAGCCCCTGCCGGTCCTCGACCCGCAGCGTCAGCAGCGTCCCGCCCTCGCTCAGCTCCACCGACCGCACATCGCCCCAGCCCACCACCGCCAGCGTGTCCGGTCCGCCCACCCCGATGCCCGCGTCGCCCAGCACCAGCCCGTCCTTGGACGCGGTGAGCAGCCCGATCAGCCGCGCCCCCGCGATGACCGCGCCGATGACGCTCAGCACCATCAGCCAGGGCACCTGATCGAAGAACTGGGCCCCCACCACGATCCCCACCACGGACCCCACCCCCGACGAGGCGGTGGTCGCCAGGTGCAGCGCCAGGGCCTGCCGGTCGCGCCGGTACAGGGCGGGCGCGACGTCCGGCGTGCCCACCCGCGTCGGCGCCGCGTCAGCGGGCTCCGCCTCGTGCCCGGCGCCGCCGATCGGCGTGGCCGCCGCGCCGCCCGTGAACTGGTTGAGCAGTTCCCTCGGCGTCGGCCGCCGCTCCGGCTCCTTGCGCAGGCACGCGCGGACCACATCCCGCAGCGCCCCCGGCACCGCCGACAGGTCCGCCCGCTCGTGCACCGCCCGGTACAGCATCGCGTACGGCGTCCCCTCCCCGAACGCGCTCCCGCCCGCCGCCGCCACCAGGACCGCGCCCAGCGCGAACACATCGCACGCGCCCGTGATGTTCCCGTCCGCCCGCACCTGTTCCGGCGCGATGAACCCCGCCGTGCCGATCACCGCCTCGCCCGTCAGGCCCGTCCCCTCCAGCGCCCGCGCGATCCCGAAGTCCAGGACCCGGGGCCCGTCCTCCGCCAGGATGATGTTCGCCGGTTTGAGGTCGCGGTGTACGAGGCCACACGCGTGGATGGCCTCCAGCGCCTCCGCCAGCGCGGCACCCAGGGCCCACAGTTCGCTCTCGCTGAGCGCCCCGCGCCGCCGGATCTCCGCGTCCAGCGTCGGCCCCTTCACATACGCGCTCGCCATCCACGGCTGCGGCGCGTCCGGATCGGCGTCCACCACCGCCGCCGTGTGGAAGCCGCCTACCTTGCGGGCGGCTTCCACCTCCTTGCGGAACCGGGCCCGGAAGCGGGGGTCCGCCGCGTACTCGGCCTTCACCACCTTCAGCGCGACGGCGCGGCCCGCGCGGGAGCGGGCCAGGTAGACGGCGCCCATGCCGCCGTGCCCCAGCTCCCGCTTGATCACGTAGTGCCCGACCTGTGCCCCGATCACGTCGCCCCCTCGGCCGTCCGGTGATGTGCCCGCGTGTGCCCCGCCGCCGGTGCCGGACGCGTGTCAACACACGCGGTCGGCGGGGGAGTTGGTTCCGGGGGTGAGGTTATGCGGTGCGGCTCTTGATGTCGCTGACGAAGGGGGACCACGCGGGGGCGTGGAAGACCAGGGTGGGGCCGTGGGGGCTGTTCTTGGAGTCGCGTACGGGGACGGGGTGGCTGTCGCCGACTTCGAGGCAGTTGCCACCGCTGGCATCGCTATACGTGGACTTGTGCAGGTGGCTGCGCGTGGGCCGTGCTCGCGGATGGGGTTCTCCATGTTCGCCATCGTGCGGCACGGCCCCCGTCAGGGCCAGAGCGGGTGATCCGCCTTGAGGTTGTTGACGAAGGCGGTCCACGCGGGGGCGTGGAAGACGAGTTTGGGGCCGTGGGGGTTCTTGGAGTCGCGTACGGGGACGACGGCCGGGTGGCTGTCGCCGACTTCCAGGCAGTCGCCACCGCTGCCGCCGCTGTGGGTGGACTTGCGCCAGCGGGCGACTTCCAGGCACTCGTCGCCGCCTCCGCCGCTGTAGCTGGACTTGTGCCAGTGGGCTGTGCGCAGGTCGTAGTCGCGGGTGCTGTTCTCCATGTCCGTCATGCTCCGCCAGGGGCCCTATCAAGGCCAGAGCCCCGGCGGGGGATGTGGCTATGGGCGGTGCGTCTTGAGATTGGTGACGAAAGCGGTCCACGCGGGGGCGTGGAAGACGAGCTTGGGGCCGTGGGGGTTCTTGGAGTCGCGTACGGGGACTATGGCGGGGTGGCCGTCGCCGACTTCGAGGCAGTCGTCGCCGCCTCCGCCGCTGTACGTGGACTTGCGCCAGCGGGCGACCTCCAGGCACTCGCCGCCGCTGCCGCCGCTGTAGCTGGACTTGTGCCAGCCAGCCGTACTCAGGTCGAACTCAGGGCTGCTCCTCATGGTCGTAATCCTGCGCTATCTCCTCAATCAGGGCTAGGGACTTCTCCGGCGAGAGCGCGGCGGCTGCGAGCAGTTCGAAGGTGAACTTCATGCGGGCGACGGTGGCTGGGTCGTCCTCCAGCCGTCCGGTGCCGGGACCCTCGAAGTAGACCAGTGGAGGGGCATCCTCGAAGTCCATCAGCTTGAGCGAGCCCGACATGGCTGCGTGCGCTCCTGCTCCGAACGGCAGTACCTGCACAATGGCCCGGCCTCGGCGGATCAGGTCCGCGATATGGCGCAGGGCCTCTGCCATCACTGCGCGATCGCCTGTCACTCGGCGCAGCGCCGCCTCGTCAAGCACTGTCCACAACAACGGTTTTGTGGGGTGGTCGAGCAGGCGAGTGCGCGCCATCCGGCCTTCCACCCACTCGTTGATGGTCTCCTCTTGTGCCGTCGGGGCGTACGCGCGGTTCACGGCCCGTGCGTACGCGGCTGTCTGGAGCAGTCCGGGGATCAGCAGCGCCCCGTATTGCCTGATAGCCGTGGCTTCCGCCTCAGTCTCTGCCACTTCAGCGAAGTGCTCGGGATGACGGGACTTTGCCGCAGCCTTGCAGTTCCGGGTGAAGAATCCGTTCGTACCCAGTACTTCGTCGAACATGGCGGCGTGGTCCGGCTGCATGCGACGCGTACCAGCCTCCAACTGGCCGATGAAGGAACCGCTTACGAAGAGGCGACGGCCCAGCTCATCCTGGCTGAGGCCAGCCCGCTCGCGGGCGTGACGCAGCTCCGCACCCAGTAGGGCGCGGGGGTTGGAGGACGGGTCCAGGTCTTTGGGGCGGGTCATCGTGGGGGAACTCCTCGGACAGCGGGGGCTGTTGGGTGCTCTGCTCTTTTCAGGGTAGGCGGGAGCGAACACTCTGGGTGAGGGAATCGCGACACTCAGTGGAAAGGCGTAAAGCGATGGCGATGACGGCGGAGGAAAGGGGCCGCGCGGCCGAGGAAACGGTGGCGACACTCCGTACGGAGCTGACCCGGGTCGGCATCACGCTGCCCTCCCTGAGGGTGGACCCGCTGACGATGGCGGCGGAAGCACCGTACCCGCTGGTGGAGTTGGGGCGCTGCAACCTGGACACGGCGATGCGGCTCGCGGCGGCGCTGCGCGAGGTGGGGCGGTGATCGGGAAGCGAGAGTACGCGGTCGACGTACGGGACGGCAGCGTCGGCCAGGTGATGGGCCGCGAGGGCGGCTACGTGCAGCTGCGGCCGGTGGGCGGCGGGCGGGAGTGGGACTGCCCGCCGGAAGCGATGGCACCGGCGTCGCAGGGGGACGTGCTGCGGGCGCGGGTGCGGCAGGCGAACCGGGAGGGGCGGCTGCCATGATGGGCGGGGTGGCCGGGGACCGGCGGTCGTGGAGCCGCCTGCTTCAGGCGCGCCGCCAGCTGGACGTTCCGGAGGGGTGGCGGGCGGAGGTCGACGAGGGCCGCCTGGCCTTGGCGCCGCCGCCGCACCGGTGGCACCACGGTGTCGTGGAGGTGCTGCACCGGGCGCTGTACCGGGCCCTGCCGGAGGACCTGGGGGTCTACCAGAACCTGGGCGTGCACGTCGGCCCGCTGGGGGCGCTGTACGTGCCCGGTCTGGTGGTCGCGCCCCGGGAGGTCGTCGTGGACGACGTGGAGCCCGACAGCGCGGAGCCCTTGGACGCGGCGGAGGCGCTGCTCGTCGTGGAGATCGCTTCGCGGGGCGATACCGGGGCCGGGGGCGACCGGGGGCGGCGGCTGCGGGCCTACGGCCAGGCACCCGTGCCGGTGTACCTGCTGGTGGACCGGTACGACGCGCACGGGCCGACGGCCACGGTGTTCCGTGAGCCGCAGGCCGGGGCGTACCGGCACGCGGAGCGGGTGGCGTTCGGGGAGTGCTTCACGCTGCCCGAGCCGCTGGGGGCGACGGTGGACACGGAGGCGTTCCCGCCGTGCGGGGAGGGGGGCGCCGGGTGAGACCACCGCCGCCGTCTCGGTAGTCAGCCGCCGGAAGGTGACGCTCGGGCGCCGGGTGTCACCTTCCGGCGGTGATACGTCGTCGGCGGCGCCGGATCGGCCACGGAACGAGACGGCGTCCGCGAACGCCGGACGGGCTTTGCCCCCCCGGGTGCGTCACGCCGCGTCGTGCGCGGTGAAGGTGACCTGTTCATGGTCGGCGTCCAGGGCGATGCTGAGGGACGCGTCCATGGCGGACGCCAGGCGGCGCAGGAGGGGGAGCGTGGGGACGGAGTCCGCGCCCTCGATGCGGGAGATCTTGGCCTGATTGAGCCCCGCGCGTTCGGCGAGTTCGCTCTGAGTGAGGCCCAGCTCCTGGCGGCGGTCGTAGACGGCCTTGGCGAACGCCATCGCCAGCCGGATCTCGGCCCGCTCGGCGACGACGTCGACCGCCTCGCTGTGCCCCTCGCCGAGCTTTCCCTGCCGGTGCAGCTTCCACCGTGCGTGACTCATGTCGCGTCTCCGTCCTTCTCCTGGTCTCGGCTGTCCCGCTCGTACGTCATGTGGGCCGGTCCGTGCTCGCTCGCGCAGACCCTCCGGGCCTTGACGGCGCGTTCGATCTGGCCTGCTTCGTGCATGCGGGTCTTGCGGAAGACCGTGAGCGGCACGATGCGGGGTGGGCCCTCGCGCGGGCGCCCCTTCACCGGAACCATGGGGCTGCCGCCCCCTGGCATCCCCGCTCATCGCCGCTCCGCGCCTTGTCCTCAAACGCCGGACGGGCTTGGGGGGTTGCGGTCTGCGGAGTGCTTTCCGTTCAGGTGTCCCGGGGGAGTGGGTGGGTGGGTGGGTGGGACCGAGGGGTGCGGGGGACCGGGGGCGCGGGCCCGGCGGTCAGTGGGCGCGGGCGGCCGCGAGGGCGGCGCGTAGGTGGCCGTTGGACTCGGTGAGGAGGCGCGCCGCCGTGGGGGCGTCGACGCGGCCCAGGATCGTGAGGATCGCCGGTTTCACCTCGCCGTCCGTCGCCGCGAGCGCCCGCTCGATCTCGTCGTCGGACGCGCCCGTCGCCAGGGAGACGATGTGCCGGGAGCGGGCGCGGAGCTTGTCGTTGGAGGCGCGGACGTCGACCATCAGGTTCCCGTACGTCTTGCCGAGGCGGATCATGGTGATCGTCGAGATCATGTTGAGGACGAGCTTCTGGGCGGTGCCCGCCTTGAGGCGGGTGGACCCGGTCAGCAGCTCGGGTCCCACCACCACCTCGATGCCGTGCTCGGCGGCCGCCGCCAGCGCGCTGCCCGCGTTGCAGGACAGGCCGACCGTCAGCGCCCCGCGCGCCCGGGCGTGCTCCACCGCGCCGACGGCGTAAGGGGTGCGGCCGGAGGCCGAGACGCCGACCACCGTGTCGTCGGCGGTGAGGCCGAGCCCGTCCAGGTCCGCCGCGGCCAGCGCCGCGCTGTCCTCCGCGCCCTCCACGGCCGTGACCATGGCCTCGGGGCCGCCCGCGATGAGGCCGACGACGACACCCGGGTCGGTGTTGAAGGTCGGCGGGCACTCGGACGCGTCCAGGACGCCGAGCCGCCCGGCGGTGCCCGCGCCCGCGTAGACCAGGCGGCCGCCGCGCGCCATGCGCTCCGCGGTGGCGTCGATGGCGGCGGCGATCCGCGGCAGCTGCGCGGCGACGGCGGTCGGCACGGAGGCGTCCTCGCCGTTCATGATCCGGGCGATCTCCTCGGTGGGCAGCCGGTCGATCTCGGCCAGCTCGGGCCGGAACGCCTCGGTGGTGAGGGAGGCCAGCTGCGCGCGGAGTTCGCCGAAACCGTCGGAGGTGGAGGTCATGGGGGTGCGGCTCTTTCGATGCGGGTGGATGGGTGGGTGGGCGAAGACAGGGCGGGGGAGGCGAGCGCCGCGCGACGCGGTCAGCCGCTGCGGTGCCGGTGCGCCAACGCCTCGTACGACGCCGCGAGCGCGGGCGCCGCCGTTTCGTACGTACGCTGGGCCACCCCCACGAACAGGCAGTCCACGACGAGGAGTTGACTGGTGCGGGACGACATCGCCGCCGGGCGCAGCTCGCTCTCGCGGGCCGTGGACGTCGTCAGGATGTGGTCGGCGTACTGCGAGACCAGGCCGTCGGGGCGGCCGGTGATCGCGACGGTGGTGGCGCCGTGCTCGAAGGCGACCCGCAGCGGCTCGATGACGTCACCCGTGGAACCGGAGTGGGTGATGGCGATCGCCACGTCCTTCGCGCGCAGGGTCACCGCGTTGGTGACCGCGAGGTGCGGATCGGAGTGCGCGTGCGCCACCTGCCCGATGCGCAGCAGCTTCTGGGCCAGGTCCTGGGCGACGAGCCCGGAGGCCGCGACGCCGTAGACCTCCACGCGGCGCGCGGCGGCCAGCGCGGTGACGGCGGCGCCGAGCTGCACGGTGTCCAGCGCGGCGGCCGTGTCGGCGAGGGTCTGCTGCTCGTCGTACGCGAGCTTCGCGACGACGTCGGCGATCGGGTCGTCGACGGCGATGTCCGCCGTGACGGCGGGCGCCCGGCCCGACTGCTGGTGGGCGGCGAGCCCGGCGAGCGCCAGGCGCAGGTCGCGGTAGCCGGGGTAGCCGAGGAGGCGGGCCGTGCGGACGACGGTCGCCTCGCTGGTGCCGGTCAGCTCGGCGAGGCCGGTGACGGTGAGGGCGGCGCAGCCCGCCGGGTCGTTCGCCACGGCCTCGGCGACGCGCTGCATGGAACGCGTCATCGACGGCGCGAGCGTCCGCACCTTCGCCGCGAGCGCGGCGGGTGCGGGCGGAGCGCCACCCGCGAAGATTTCCTTCACGTCCGGACTCATTCCTGAAAGGTATTTTCACGCCGGTCAGGGGTCAAGACCTCTGTCGGCGGCCACCGGACGCGGGCGCCGCTGTGCGTCGCGTGGGGCGACAATGGCCGCATGGACACGATCGACCCTCTGGAGCAGGCGCTGCACGCCGCCCGCGCGCTCGTCCTCGCCGACCTCGCCGCGCGCGAGGTGGCCCAGGCCGACGTGGTCTCCTTCGTCGAGGAGGCCGTGACGCACCGCCGCTGGTGGGTCGAGCAGTGGCCCGACGGCGCCGCGTACGTCGCCGGGCTCGTCGCCCAGGACGTCCAGGACAAGATCCTGGAGCGGTACGGGCGGTGGCCGCTGTGCCCCGTGTGCGGCTCCGGGGACCCGCACGCCCTCGACGTCGAGCCCGAGCTGGGACCCGACCCGCACTGGGTGTGCGGCAAGGCCGGGGTCGTCGTGGCACCGGTCGGCGGCCTGACGTGACCCTCTACATCGACCCGCCCACCTGGCCCGGCCACGGGCGGCTCTGGTCGCACCTGGTCAGCGACGTGTCGTACGACGAACTGCACGCGTTCGCCCAGCGCATCGGGGTGCCCGCGCGGGCCTTCGAGCGGGACCACTACGACCTGCCCGCGCACCGCTACGGGGACGCCGTGCGGGCGGGGGCCGTCGAGGTGGGGTCGAAGGAACTGGTGCGGCGGCTCACGGCGGCGGGGTTGCGGCGGCGCAAGGGCGCCGGTCCCCGCGGGGCGCCCCAGGCCCGCCCCTTTCCCGAAACCAGGGGCTGCCGCCCCTAGCACCCCGCCTTGTTGGCGCTTCGCGCCTCGTCCTCAAACGCCGGACGGGCTACATAGGCCCGTCGGGCGCCCCGGTCCGCGGCACGGGTGTACCCCGCCCTGGTGAGGACCGCCTCCGACGCCGTGTTGCCCTCGTCCACCAGGGCGCGTACGCCCCGGACGTCCGGGAGGGTCAGGGCCCACTCGGTGAGCGTGCGGAGCGCTTCCGTCGCGTAGCCGTTGCCCCGGGCCGCGGGGGCCAGGTCGTAGCCGAGTTCCGCCCAGCCCTCGTCGTCGGGGGCGCCGTGGAAGCCGATGGCGCCGATCGCGCGGTGGTCGGCGGTGCGGACGACGGCGTACATGCCCCACTCGGGGCGGTGCGTCCCGGCCGCGTACGCCCGTGCCGTGCGTCCGGCGGCGCCGCGCGTGCCCTCGTACGGGCCGCCCTCGATCCAGTCGAAGCCGCCGGTGCCGCCCGCGGCGAGGTCCGCGGCGGCCGGGGGCGCGACCTCCAGGAGGGCGACGCGGTCGGCGGGCAGGTGGATCTGGTTGTGCCAGCGCCAGCGCTCCAGACGGGCGCGGCCGGGCAGCGAGCCGCGCCCCGTGGCCCACAGCAGGGTCGCCCAGTGCGAGTCGCCCTCCCGGGCGGGCGGCACATGCGGGAACTGCCAGGCCAGCAGGGCCTCGCACAGGTTCTCGGGCGGCTCGTACGCGACGTCGAAGGCGCGCAGGACGTCGTACGTGTGCAGCAGCAGCTCCACGATGCCCATGGCGGCGAAGCCGCGCGCGTCCGCGCTGCCGTACGGATACGGGTGGTAGCCGCGCGCGTCCGGCGGCGCCGTCCGCACCACCGCCGCGAGCAGCCCCCCGGACGCCTCGATCGCGAACACCGCGCCCGCCGGGTCCGTGCCCTCCTCCAAGGTGGCCTCGATCGGCACGTACGCGCCCTGGGCGCGGCCCGTGAGCTGCGCCGCGTACGCCGTGAAGTCGCTCACGACGTGCTCGGCCGTGTCCAGGCAGGTCCACTCCAGGCCGCCCGCGTGTGCCGTCCAGTCGTACGCCGTCGTCGCCACCGCGCGCAGCGCCCGCGTCGCGTGCGCCACCGCCTCGTCGACCTGGTTCCCGCCCATCTCCAGCATGCGGCGAGGCTACGTGAGCCGGGCCAGTTCCGCCGTCAGGTTTTCCCGGGCGGGGCCTCCCAGTGGGCGGCGCCGTGCGGGGTGCGGAACAGGCGGGGCAGGGCGAGGAGTTGGCGCAGCACGTCCGCGCGGCCCTGGCGGAACGCGTCGTCGGGCACGAAGGCGTACTCCTCGCGGACGGCCGCCGCGTACGCCGCGTACGCCTCCGGCGGCGCCGCGAGGATCGCCAGGTCGGCGTCGCACAGGGTCTCGCCGTTGCGGTCGCCGTCCGCCGGGTCGTGGGTGACCGTCAGGCGGACCAGGCGGGCCACCTCCGCGGTGGCCTCCGGGGGCAGGCCCGCCTCGGGGAGGGCACGCTCGGCCAGGCGGGCGCTGCGCTCCTCGTTCTCCGAGCGGTCGGGGGCGTAGACGGCGTCGTGGAACCAGGCGGCGAGCCTCACCACGTGCGGGGTGTCCGCGTGCGGGTGGAGGGTGTCGATGTGGTCCAGGACGGCGGTGAGGTGGGTGAGGGTGTGGTACCGGCGGTGGGGCTCGGCCCAGCGTGCGAGGAGGTTGTCCGCGTACGGGGTCGGGTCCGGGCCGGGGGCCCGGCGGGCCGCCTCCAGGTCCGCGGCCCAGCGGGCGCGCAGCGCGCTTGCTTCGTCCATGGGCCGACCCTAGGCGGTGCGCGTGGGTGCCCTCGCGGGGGGTGCCCCAGACCCGCCCCTTTCCCGAAACCATGGAGCTGCCGCCCCCTGGCACCCCCGCCCATCGGCGCTCCGCGCCTCGTCCTCAAACGCCGGACGGGCTGAATCGTCGCGCTGCGCGCTCGCCCTCAGGCGCCGGGCGGGCTGGATTGTCGCGCTGGCGCGCTTGTCCTCGGGCGTCGGGCGGGCTTGGTCTGGGGCATGAGGAGCTGACGACGGCGAGGACGCACCATTCAGCCTGCCCGGCGTTTGAGGGCGAGGCGCGGAGCGGCGATTGAGGGCGGGTGGGTGGGACCGAGGGGTGCGGCGGGGGCGGCTTCAGTGGGCGTGGCCGGAGGGCTTCGGTGTCGCTGCCGCCCCGGTGGCCCCGGAGCGGAGCGTGAAGGCCGCCGTGCGGACCTTCCCCTCGTGCTGGAAGTCGAGGAACAGGCGGTAGCTGCCCGTGCTGGGGGCCGTCGCCGTGAAGGACACCGCCGGGCCCGGCTTCGTCGTGCCGTCGCCGGGCTCGCCGTTCGGGTGGACGTGGAGGTAGGCGAGGTCCCCGGAGCGCAGGGCGACCAGGTGGCCGTACGCGCCCAGGTACGGCTGGAGGTCCTTGACGGGCTTGCCGTCGCGGCTGACGCGCAGGGTCAGCGTGGACGGCTGGCCGGGCTTCAGCGCGCCGTCCAGGCGCACCTCGTAACCGCCGGGGGCCGCGGCGGTCGCGGCGGGGCGCGGCAGCGCGGCGGGGGAGTAGCGGCCGGTCACGGCCAGGTCCGCGCCGAGCGTCAGCTTCTCCTTCGCGCCGCGCGGCTTGAAGTCGGCGAACACCCGGTAGTCCCCGGCCTTCGGCAGCGTCGCCGGGACCGACCAGGTGCCGTCGGCGGCCCGGGTCGGGTGCAGATGGCGGTAGGTCGTCAGGTCGCGGGAGGCGACGATCAGGTGCAGTTCCTTGCCGTGGTCCTCGTCGTACGCCGTCACGGCGCGCCCCGTGGCCTCGCGGGTGATCCGCAGGCGCAGGTCGGTGCGCTCGCCCGCGGTGGCGCGGGGGGTCCTCAGGTCCAGTGCGTAGCCCTGGGCGGAGAGGGCGAGGCCGCCGGGGGGCTCGGGGGCCGCCTTCTCCGGCCGCTCCGGCCCGCGGTCGTGCTCCTCGCTGTGCGCCGCCGGTTTCGTGCCCACCGTGTCGACGCTCGTGCCCACCGCGTACGCGGTGCCGAACGTGGCCGCGACGGCCGCGGCGAAGGCGGTGATCTTCAGTCCGGTGTTCATGGCGTCGGCTCCTGGGTGCGGTAGGGGTACGGGGTATGGGGTACGGGGTTGCCGTTCACTCCGAAAGTACCCCTGGGGGGTATCGAGCGCAAGTGGGGGAGCTGCTTGCGTCAGGTACCCCCCAGGGGTATAAATGTTCTCCGTAAGCCATACCGGCCCCCGGTATCCGTATCCGAATCCGTATCCGGTCTCCGGTTCCCGACACGAGGAGCGGCCCGCATGTCCACCACCCAGGTAGAACTCTCCATCGGCGGCATGACCTGCGCCTCCTGCGCGGCCCGCATCGAGAAGAAGCTGAACCGCATGGACGGCGTCGAGGCGACCGTCAACTACGCCACGGAGAAGGCGAAGGTGAGTTTCGACGGGGACGGCCTCGCCGTCGCCGACCTCATCGCCACCGTCGAGGCCACCGGGTACACGGCGCGCGAGCCCGCCCCACCCCGTCCCGCACCGGACGATCCCGGGGCGCGGGGCGATGACGGCGACGCCGACGACGACGCCGAGCTGCGGCCCCTGCGGCAGCGCCTGATCACCGCCGTCCTGCTGTCCGTACCGGTCATCGCCATGGCGATGGTCCCTGCGCTCCAGTTCGAGTACTGGCAGTGGCTGTCCCTGACGCTCGCGGCGCCCGTGGTGACGTACGCCGCCTGGCCCTTCCACAAGGCCGCCTTCACCAACGCGCGGCACGGCGCGGCCACCATGGACACGCTGATCTCCGTCGGCACGTCGGCGGCGTTCCTGTGGTCCCTGTGGGCACTGTTCCTCGGCTCCGCCGGTGAGCCCGGCATGACGCACGCCTTCGAGCTGACCATCGAGCGCACCGACGGCGCCGGGAACATCTACCTGGAGGCCGCGGCCGGTGTCACCGCCTTCATCCTCGCCGGGCGGTACTTCGAGGCCCGCTCCAAGCGCAAGGCGGGCGCGGCCCTGAAGGCGCTGCTCGAACTGGGCGCCAAGGACGTCACCGTGCTGCGGGACGGACGCGAGGAGACCGTTCCCGTCGGCGACTTGAAGGTCGGCGACCGGTTCCTGGTGCGGCCCGGCGAGAAGATCGCCACCGACGGGCGCGTCGTCGAGGGCGCCTCCGCCGTCGACGCCTCCATGCTCACCGGCGAGTCCGTGCCCGTGGAGGTCGGCGAGGGCGACTCCGTCACCGGCGCCACCCTGAACGTCGGCGGCCGCCTCGTCGTCGAGGCCACCCGCGTCGGCGCCGACACCCAGCTCGCCCGCATGGCCAGGCTCGTGGAGGACGCCCAGAACGGCAAGGCCGCCGCCCAGCGCCTCGCCGACCGCATCTCCGGCGTCTTCGTCCCCGTCGTCATCGCGCTCGCCCTCGCCACGCTCGGCTTCTGGCTCGGCAACGGCGTCGGCCTGACCGCCGCGTTCACCGCCGCCGTCGCCGTCCTGATCATCGCCTGCCCGTGCGCCCTGGGCCTCGCCACGCCGACCGCGCTGATGGTCGGCACCGGGCGCGGCGCCCAGCTCGGCATCCTCATCAAGGGCCCGGAGGTCCTGGAGACCACCCGCCGCGTCGACACCATCGTCCTGGACAAGACCGGCACCGTCACCACCGGCAGGATGACGCTGCTCGCCACGCACGTCGCCGACGGCACCGACGAGCGGGACATGCTGCGGCTCGCGGGCGCCCTGGAGCACGCCTCCGAGCACCCCATCGCCCAGGCCGTCGCCGCCGGGGCCGCCCAGCAGGTCGGCGCGCTCCCCACCCCGGAGGACTTCGCCAACGTCGCCGGGCTCGGCGTGCAGGGCGTCGTCGAGGGCCACGCGGTGCTCGTCGGCCGCGAGAAGCTGCTCGCCGAGTGGGCCATGGAGCTTCCGGCCGGGCTGAAGCGGGCCAAGGACGCCGCCGAGGCCGCGGGCCGCACCGCCATCGCCGTCGCCTGGGACGGCGAGGCGCGGGCCGTCCTCGAAGTCGCCGACGCCGTGAAGGACACCAGCCCCGAGGCCATCCGCCGCCTGCGCGACCTCGGCCTCACCCCCATCCTGCTCACCGGCGACAACAAGGCCGTCGCCGAGGCCGTCGCCGCCGAGGTGGGCATCGCCCCCGAGCACGTCATCGCCGAGGTCCTGCCCCAGGACAAGGTCGACGTCGTCAAGCGCCTCCAGGGCGAGGGCCGCTCGGTCGCCATGGTCGGCGACGGCGTCAACGACGCCGCCGCCCTCGCCCAGGCCGACCTCGGCCTGGCCATGGGCACCGGCACCGACGCCGCGATCGAGGCCGGGGACCTCACCCTCGTACGAGGCGACCTGCGCGCCGCGGCCGACGCGATCCGGCTCTCCCGCAAGACCCTCGGCACCATCAAGTCCAACCTGTTCTGGGCCTTCGCCTACAACGTGGCGGCGCTGCCGCTCGCCGCGGCGGGCCTCCTCAACCCGATGATCGCGGGCGCGGCCATGGCCTTCTCCTCGGTCTTCGTGGTGGGCAACAGCCTGCGGCTGCGCGGTTTCCAGCCACTGAGCTGAGCCACACGGCCCACATGGCCTGATCACCCCGGTGCGGAGCGGATTCGCGCCGGGGTGATCTGCGCGTACTCTGGTAATTGGACTAGACCTGTGTTTCCGTTGTCGGCGCCACGTACGTGCACCCCACGTACCCGCACCACACGTACGTGTGTGACACCAGACGTGCGTGTGTCCCACGAGCCGACTCCCAGAAGGAAGACGACGCCCATGAGCAAGCGCGCGCTGCTGGAGGTGATCGCCCTCGACGCCGAGGACGCGGTCGCGGCCCAGGCCGGAGGAGCGGACCGGCTTGAGCTGGTCACCGACATGGCCGCCGACGGCCTCACCCCGTCCGCCGAGGCCTTCGCGGCGATCCGCGCCGCCGTCGACATCCCGCTGCGCGTCATGCTGCGCCAGGCCGACGGCTTCGCCGCCGGTGACGTCGCCGCCCTGGTCCGCTCCGCGCGCGAGCTGCGCGCCGAGGGCGCCGACGAGTTCGTGCTCGGCTTCCTCGACGACGCCCAGGGCCCCGACCTCGCCGCCGTCGAGGAGGTCGTGGGCGCGCTCGACGGCTGCCGCTGGACCTTCCACCGGGCCATCGACCGCGCCGCCGACCGCGACGCCCTCCGCAAGCAGATCGCCGACCTGCCGGGCCTGGACACCTACCTCACCGCGGGCGCCGCCGCGGGCGTCGACGAGGGCCTGCCCACCCTCCTCGCGGAACACGCCCGCGCCGGCGAGCCCGGCTACGAGCCCCAGATCCTCGTCGGCGGCGGCCTCCGCCTCGACCACCTGGGGCGGCTGCGGGAGGCCGGGATCGACGGCTTCCACATCGGCGGCGCCGCCAGGCCCCACGGGTGGGGCGGTCCCGTCTCCTCGGAGGCCGTGGGCCGCTGGCGGGCCGCCGTCGGGGGCTGACGCCGTCTCTCGCGGTGGCCGCGGGCGCCGGTCCCGGGTGAGGCCACCCGGCGCCGGGGTCAGGCGAGTTGGGGCGGCAGCGGGGAGGCGTGGCAGACCGTGAGGCCCGAGACCGCTCGGGTCAGGGCCACGTACAGGCGGCGCAGGCCCGTGCGTTCGTCGGGCTCGCCGTCGACCACCGCCGCGGGCTCGTCCAGGACCACGTAGTCGTACTCGAGTCCCTTGGCCAGCGAGGCCGGTACGAGGGTCAGGCGGGAGTCCGCCGTGGTCTCCTCGCCGGGCGACAGATACGCCATCCCGGCCTCCGCCAGGGCCTCGGCGAGCGCCGGGACACGGGCGTCCGCGGCGATCAGACCGATCGACCCCTCGTGGCGCAGCGCCTCCGCGCACGCCGCCACCACGTCCGCGGCCGACGCCACCGGGCGGACGGAGAAGGCCCCCGGGTTCTCCCGCACGGACGTCACCGGCGCGAGGCCCGGCGCGATGTGCGGCAGCAGCCGCGAGGCGTACGCGATCACGTCCCGCGGCACGCGGAAACCCGCCGTCAGCTCCTCCACCACCGCGTCGTCCTTGCCCAGGTGGGCCAGCGCCTCGGCCCAACTCCGCGTCGCCCAGGGCGTGGTGCCCTGCGCCAGGTCGCCGAGGACCGTGACGGAACCGGTCGTGCAGCGGCGGCCCACCGCCCGGTACTGCATCGGCGACAGGTCCTGCGCCTCGTCCAGCACCACATGGCCCAGCGAGTGCGTGCGGCTGACCAGGTCCGCCGCCTCGTCGATCAGCACCGCGTCCGCCGCCGACCACTTGGTGCTCTTCGGGGTCCGCGCGGGCTTCGCCCACAGGACCGCCTTCTGCTCCTCGGCGGTGAGCACCCCCTCGGCGTGCGCCGCGAGGAAGTCCGCGTCGGACAGCAGCCGGTGCACCAGCTTCGCCGGGTCCACCTGCGGCCAGATCGCCTTCACCGCCGCCTTCACCGCCGCGTTGCGCGCCACCGCGTCCTGCACCCGGTCGTCCGGCGCCTCCCCGGAGCGCTCCATCTGCACCAGCACCGCGTGCGCGATCCGCTGCGGCAGCGCCTCCCGCGCCGCCCCGTACCGCATGCCCCGCTCCAGCAACTCCCGCACGATGTCGTCCAGTTCGTACGCCGGGACGCGCCAGCGGCGCGAGCCGCGCACCACCACCACGGCCTCCGTCGGCGGCGTCACATGCGAGCGCAGCGCCCGGCGCAGCACCTCCGCCATCCGCGCGTCGCCCTTGACCAGCGCCGCCGCCGCGTCGTCGGTGCCGCGCACCTCCACGTGCGCCACCAGGTCGTCGACGGTCGCCTGCCGCACCTCCAGCTCGCCCAGCGCGGGCAGCACCTGCTCGATGTAGTGCAGGAAGGAACGGTTCGGCCCGATCACCAGCGTGCCCGTGCGCGCGAGGCGCTCCCGGTGCGCGTACAGCAGATACGCCACCCGGTGCAGGCCCACCGCCGTCTTCCCGGTGCCCGGCCCGCCCTGCACGCACACCGAACCGGCGAGCCCGCCGCGGACGATCTCGTCCTGCTCCGGCTGGATCGTCGCCACGATGTCCCGCATGGGGCCCACGCGCGGCCGCTCGATCTCCTGCTGGAGCAGCCTGCTGGTCTGCTCGGCCCCGGCGGCGTCCGTCAGGTCCTCGTCCTCGTACGCCGTCAGGTCGCCGCCCGTGTAACCGAAGCGGCGGCGCAGCGCCACGTCCATCGGGTCCTTCTTGGAGGCCCGGTAGAAGGGCTGGGACACCGGCGCGCGCCAGTCGATGACCATGGGGTCGCCGTCGGCGTCGTGCACGTGGCGGCGGCCGATGTAGAACTGCTCGCCCTCGCCGCCCTCCGCCTGCTCGGCGCCCGGAGCGTGCAGGAAGTCCAGCCTGCCGAAGAACAGCGGGGTGTGCGCGAGGTCCGCGAGCGCCTTGATCCGCTCGTCGATCTGCCCCTGGAGGACCTCGGCGTTCACCCAGTTCGCCGTGACGTCCCTGATGTCCAGGGACTCGACGTCCTCCCGCATGGCGCGCAGCGCGGCCCGGGACGCGGCGAGGTGCGCCCGCTCGCGGGCCAGGGGGTCGGTGGCCGGGTGCGGGTCGGCGGCCGGGCGCCGGTCGTCGGCGGGGTGCGGGTCGGCGGCAGGGCGGGGTGCTGCGTTCACTGCTTCTTTCCTCCGGCGGGGTACGGGCGTGCTCGGCCGCGCTGTGCGCGTGGCCCGGTGCCGCCGGTTTCCGACCGGACGGCGGCGCGCTCCGCCGACGGGCGGGAGGCGGGGAAGGGGGCATCTTAGTTCGGGGCTGGGTGGTGGGGCCAATGATTTTCGGGGCCGGGGCCGGGGCCGGTGCCGGGGCTCTTCCCGGCGCGGTGGGGGGCCGGGGCGGCGCTGTGGGGCTGGCCGCCGGGGGCGAAACCCTGACTCATCCCTGAGATCCCCCTCAGGGACGCCCTCCCTCCGGAGGTGTAGGGGCCCCGGCCCCCGAGTCGTACCGGCGGACGTCCGCGGTTACCCCCGCAGGCCGATGACCGGCGCCGTCGCGGAACCGACCATGGAGACATGAGCAGCGCAGTCATCACCCCCGCGTCCCTGTCCGTACCCACCGGCCCCACCGGTCCCACCGGCGTCCGCGGCGCCGACGGCGCGACCGCCGTCGGCGACACCCACCGCCCGCACCGCGTCGGCAACGCCCTGCGGGCGGCGAAGGTCTTCGTGACCGCCGCGTTCGGCGTCACCGTGCTCGGCGAGTACGCCGAGGAGGCCGGGGTCCGCCGCCGCTGACCCGCCGCCGCCGTCCCCGTGCCGGGGCGGCCCCGTCCGCTAGGGTCACGCCGTGCCCGCACGGCCCGTCACCCTCCCCGTACGCACCGCGATCAGCGCGCGTACCGCCGTACCCCCTGGCTCCTCCTCGCCCTCTCCTGCTCCGCCTTCGCCGCCCTGTGCGCCGTCCAGGGCCTGCCCATGGCGGACGCCGTCGTCTACCGCGCCGAGGGCGCGGCCGTCGTCGAGGGCCGTGACCTGTACGGCTTCACCGTCACCGCCTGGGACCTGCCCGCCACGTACCCGCCCTTCGCGGCCCTGCTGTTCGTACCGGCGGCCTGGCTTCCGCTGCCCGCCCTGAAGGCGGCGTTCCTCGTCGGCAACGTCCTCCTGCTCGCCGCCCTCGTCCGCCTCTCCTTCCGCCTCGCGGGCCGCGCCCCGCGCACCGGAGCGGTCCTGACGGTGACCGCGCTCGCCCTGTGGCTCGAACCCGTCTTCCAGACCGTCCTGTTCGGGCAGGTCAACCTCGCCCTCGCCTGCCTGGTCCTGTGGGACCTGACCCGCCCGCGCGGCGCCCCCTGGACGGGGGTCGCCCTCGGCGTGGCCGCCGGGATCAAACTCACCCCCGCGCTCTTCGTCGTCCACCTCGTCCTGACCCGGCGCCACCGCGAGGCCGCCACGGCGGGGGCCGCGTTCGCGGCGACGGTGCTCGTGGGCCTGCTCGCGCTGCCCGCCGCGAGCGTGGACTTCTGGACGCGGCGGCTGTACGACACCGAGCGGGTCGGCAAGGCGTGGATCGTCGACAACCAGTCCCTTCAGGGCCTGGTGGCGCGGGCGGCGCACCTCGCCGAGCCCGGGGCCGCGTGGGCGGTGCCCGCGGCGGGGGTCGCCGTCCTGGGGCTGTGGGGGGCGGCTCGCGCGGGGGAGCGGGGGGTGCTGGGCGTGGCGTTCACCGCGCTGCTGGTGTCGCCGATCAGCTGGTCGCACCACTGGGTGTGGTGCGTGCCGCTGCTTGTGGTGCTGGGCGCGCAGGGCCGGGTCCGCCTCGCGGTGGCGACGGCGACCGTCTTCACCGCCCGCACCCTGTGGCTCATCCCCCACGAGGGCCCCCTGGACCTCCACCTCCCGTGGTGGCAGCACCCCTTGGCGTCCCCCTACCCCCTCCTCGCCCTCCTCCTGCTCACCCCCGCCCGCCCCCTCTGGGACGCGGTCAAGCCCGCCCGGCGGGTGAGGGCGACCGCAGCAGCAGGGGCAGCGCGGCGGCGGACGCCGAGTCCGGGGCAGCGGCGAAGGTGACGAGGGACCGCCCCGGAGAACCGGCCAGGTGAAGCGTCTCCCGGTGGAGCGTCAGCTCCCCGGCCACCGGATGCGCCAGCCGCCACGCCCCGTACGCCGCGTCCCGCACCCCCTGCTCCGCCCACAGCCGCCGGAAGTCCTCACTGCGTACGGAGAGTTCACCGAGCAGCGTGCACAGCCGGTCGTCGCACGGGTACCGGCCGAGGTCCAGGCGCAGCGCGCCGACGGTGTCCCGCGCGACCTCCTCCCAGTCGGCGTACAGGGCCCGCGCCCGGACGTCGAGGAACACGTGCCAGGCCACGTTGCGCCGCGCGGCGGGCACCGCGTCGAAGTCGGCGAACACGGCACGGGCCAGCGGGTTCGCGGCGAGGACGTCCAGACGGGGGCCGACGACGTACGCGGGGACGCCGCCGAGGGAGTCCAGGAGGAACCGGACACCGTCGCGGAGGCCCGCCGCGCCCGGCTCGCAGGGCGCGGGGCCGCCGCCACCGCCGCCGAAGTGCAGGGCACGCACCAGGTTGCCGAAGTGGGCCCGCTCCGTGGCGTCGAGCCGCAGCACGCGGGAGACGGCGTCGAGCACGGCGTCGGAGACGTTCTGGGCCCGGCCCTGTTCAAGCCGCGTGTAGTAGTCCATGCTGACCCCGGCCAGCTCGGCCAGCTCCTCGCGGCGCAGGCCGGGGACGCGCCGACGGCCGCTGAAGGGCCGTACGCCGAGGTCCTCCGGACGCAGCGCGGCCCGGCGGGACTTCAGGAAACTGGCGAGTTCGGCGCGGAAATCCATGGGGTCATTGTCCGCCAAGCCTGGTTCTGCCAGACCCAGGGTCGAACGGTGCCCTGGCTGGGCGCTCGGGCCGGGCGCAGAGTCGTGATCACACCGAGCACCGGACCTCACCTCCTGGAGATCACGATGACCGCCACCGTCACGACCGCTACCGCTACCGCCCCGCAGTCCGCCGCCCTTCCCCTCGCCGGGCGGGTCGCCGTCGTCACCGGCGCTTCCAGCGGCATCGGCGAGGCCACCGCACGCCTCCTCGCCGCGCAGGGCGCCAAGGTCGCGCTCCTCGCCCGCCGCGCCGAGCGGCTCACCGGCCACGTCGCCGGGATCGAGGCGGCGGGCGGCACCGCCGTGGCCGTACCGGCCGACGTCACCGACCCGGCGTCGATCGCCGCCGCCGTGGACCGCGTCCACGAGGCGTACGGCCGCGTCGACCTGCTGGTCAACAACGCGGGCCTGGCCCTGCCGGACCAGCTCGGCCAGGGCGGTGCCACCACCTGGCGGCGCATGATCGACGTGAACGTCACCGGGGCGTTCGCCGTCGCGGACGCCTTCGTACCCGACCTGATCGCGGCGGCGGCCGAGCGCGGGCACGCCGACCTGGTCACGGTGTCGTCGGCGGCGGCGCACACCGTGCTGCCGGGGTTCGGCGGGTACGCGGCGTCCAAGGCCGCCGTGAGCCATCTGCTGCTCAACCTGCGGGCGGAACTCGCGCCGAAGGACGTCCGGGTCACCGTCGTCGAGCCCGGCGCCGTCGACACCGAGCTGCGGGACGACCTGGGGGACCCGGAGCTGACCACCGCCGTGCAGGAGGCGGTGGCCTCCCTCGGGGAGCTTCCGTCCGGCCGGGACGTGGCCGAGCTGATCTCCTTCGCGGTGACGCGGCCGGGGCGGGTGAGCTTTCCGCGGTTGGGGATCCTCCCCACGCACGAGGTCTGACGGGGGCGTCCTGAGCAGGGGTACCGCCGCTGCGCGCCTCGCCCTCAACCGCCGGGCAGGCTCTGCCCTCCCCCACCCACCCGCCCTTCCACGGGCCTCCGCCCCGCCCCCCACATCGCCGCTCCGCGCCTTGCCCTCAATCGCCGGGCGGGCTTGTTCCCCCACCCGCCCGCCCTCCTGGGGCTCCGCCCCTCGCCCCCGCATCGCCGCTCCGCGCCTCGTCCTCAAACGCCGGACGGGCTTGATTCTCCCCACCCACCCGCCCCCCGTATCGGCGCTGCGCGCCTTGCCCTCAATCGCCGGGCGGGCTTGTTTCCCCCACCCACCCGCCCTCCTGGGGCTCCGCCCCTCGCCCCCGCATCGGCGCTCCGCGCCTCGTCCTCAAACGCCGGACGGGCTGAATCTGTCGCGCTGGCGCGCTCGCCCTGGAAAGGGCGGGCGGGGGAAAAAGCCTGTCCGGCGTTTGAGGACGAGGCGCGCAGCGCCAATGAAGGGCGGGTGGGTGGGGGAAGAAGCCCGTCCGGCGTTTCAGGACGGCCCGTGGAGCGGCTATGGAGGGCGGGTGGGTGGGGGAAGAGCCCGTCCGGCGTTTGAGGACGGCCCGTGGAGCGGCTATGGAGGGCGGGTGGGTGGGGGAAGAAGCCCGTCCGGCGTTTGAGGACGGGCCGCGGAGCGGCCATGGAGGGCGGGTGGGTGGGGGAAAAGCCTGTCCGGCGATTGAGGACGGGGCGCGCAGCGGCAATGGGGGAATCGAGCCTGCCCGGCGTTTGAGGGCGGGGGTGCTTACTCCGCGAGCAGCGACGCCGCGTCGACGATGCGGTACGCATACCCCTGCTCAGCCAGGAACCGCTGGCGGTGCGCCGCGAAGTCCTGGTCGATGGTGTCGCGGGCCACCACGGAGTAGAAGTGCGCCTGGTGCCCGTCGGCCTTCGGCCGCAGCACGCGGCCGAGCCGCTGGGCCTCCTCCTGCCGGGACCCGAACGTGCCGGACACCTGGATGGCGACCGTCGCCTCCGGCAGGTCGATGGAGAAGTTGGCGACCTTCGACACGACGAGGACGCTGATCTCGCCCTCCCGGAACGCGTCGAAGAGCTTCTCGCGCTGCGCGTTGGACGTCTCGCCCTTGATGACGGGCGCGCCCAGGTGCTCGCCCAGCTCGTCGAGCTGGTCGATGTACTGGCCGATGACGAGGATCTGCTGGCCCGCGAACTTCCGGACGATCGCCTCGGTCACCTTCCGCTTCGTGGCGGTCGTGGCGCAGAAGCGGTACTTCTCCTCCGCCTCGGCCGTGGCGTAGGCGAGCCGCTCGGAGTCGGTCAGGTCGACGCGGACCTCGACGCAGTCGGCGGGGGCGATGTACCCCTGGGCCTCGATCTCCTTCCAGGGCGCGTCGAACCGCTTGGGGCCGATGAGGGAGAACACGTCCGACTCGCGGCCGTCCTCCCGTACCAGCGTGGCCGTCAGGCCGAGGCGGCGGCGCGCCTGGAGGTCGGCGGTGAACTTGAAGACCGGCGCGGGCAGCAGGTGCACCTCGTCGTAGACGATGAGGCCCCAGTCCCGGGAGTCGAACAGCTCCAGGTGCGGGTAGACGCCCTTCCGCTTGGTCGTCAGGACCTGGTACGTGGCGATGGTGACCGGGCGGATCTCCTTCTTCGTACCGCTGTACTCGCCGATCTCGTCCTCGGTGAGCGAGGTCCGCTTGACCAGCTCGTGCTTCCACTGGCGGGCGGAGACGGTGTTGGTGACGAGGATCAGGGTCGTCGCCTTCGCCTCGGCCATGGCACCCGCGCCGACCAGGGTCTTGCCCGCCCCGCACGGCAGCACGACCACGCCGCTGCCGCCGTGCCAGAAGCCCTCCACGGCCTGCCGCTGGTAGGGGCGCAGCGCCCAGCCGTCCTCGTTCAGGTCGATCTTGTGGGCCTCGCCGTCGATGTACCCGGCGAGGTCCTCGGCGGGCCAGCCCAGCTTCAGCAGCGTCTGCTTGATCTGGCCGCGCTCGGAGGGGTGCACGGCGACCGTGTCCGGGTCGATGCGGGCGCCGACCAGCGGCTGCACCTTCTTCGACCGCAGGATCTCCTCCAGGACGGGCCGGTCGGTGGTGGTGAGGACCAGGCCGTGCGTGGGGTGCTTGGACAGCGTGAGGCGGCCGTAGCGGGCCATCGTCTCGGCGACGTCCACGAGCAGCGCGTGCGGCACCGGGTAGCGGGAGTACTCCACCAGCGCGTCCACGACCTGCTCGGCGTCGTGCCCGGCGGCGCGGGCGTTCCACAGGCCGAGCGGCGTCACGCGGTAGGTGTGGATGTGCTCGGGGGCGCGCTCCAGCTCCGCGAACGGCGCGATCGCCCGACGGCAGGCGTCGGCCAGCTCGTGGTCGACTTCCAGGAGGAGCGTCTTGTCCGACTGGACGATCAGCGGTCCGTTCACGTACGTGCATCCCTTCCGCGCGGGCCAAACGTCCAGTGTGCCGCATCGGCGCCCGGGGCGGCCCCGCCGCGCGCGCCGGGCGGGCGCCGCGGCCCGTCGCCGTCGGAGGGACCCGCTAACGTGGCGAGGATGAGCACCCCGGACGCACCCCGTTCACTGGCGGAAGCCCTCCGGGCGAGTGATGACGCGACGCTGGTCGCGCTGTTGCGGGCCCGGCCGGACCTCCTCACGCCGGTTCCGAGCGATCTGACGCAGCTCGCGACGCGGGCGGGCACGCGCGCGTCCGTGGTGCGGGCCCTGGACCGGCTCGACCGGTTCGCGCAGCAGGTCGCGGAGGCCCTGGCGGTGGCGTCCGACCCGGCGTCGTACGAGGAGCTGGCCGGGCTGCTCGACGAGGCACCGGCGGGCGCCCTCGACCGGGCGCTCGGCACGCTGCGCGGGCAGGCCCTCGTCTGGGGGCCCGACGACCGGCTGCGCCTGGTGCGGACCGCGCGGGAGCTGCTGACGCCGACGCCGCAGCGGCCCTCGCCGACCGGGCTCGGGCCGACCGTCGCCGAGGCCGTCGCCGGGATGTCGCCGGGCCGCGTGCAGAGCCTGGTGACGGCGGCGGGCCTCGGCTCCACGCACGACGCGGTGTCGGCCGTCGAGGCGCTGACGGGCCTGTTCACCGACCGGGAGCGGATGTCCGCGCTGCTCGACTCCGCGCCCGCCGAGTCGGTCGAGGTGCTGTCGCGGCTCGTGTGGGGGCCGCCGTACGGGCAGGTCAGCGCCGAGCCCGCGGCGCACGTGCGCTGGCTCCTGGACCGGGGCCTGCTGCTCCCGGCCGCGCCCGGCACCGTCGTGCTGCCCCGCGAGGCCGCCCTGCACCTGCGCGGCGGCCGCGCGCACCGCGCCCTGGAGGCCGTGCCGCCGCCCGTGGAGGCGGCCCGCACGTACCGCCCCCAGGTGGTGGACGCCACCGCCGCGGGCCAGGCGCACACGGCGCTCGCCACCGTCGAGGAACTCCTCAAGGACTGGGACGAGGGCGGCCCCGCCGTGCTGCGCGCGGGCGGCCTGAGCGTACGCGACCTCAAGCGCACCGCCGTCGCCCTCGACACCACCGAGCCGCGGGCCGCGTTCTGGGTGGAGCTGGCGTACGCGGCCGGGCTGATCGCCGCCGACGGCGAGACCGACGAGCGGTACGCGGCGACGCCCGCGTACGACACCTGGCTGGAGCTGCCCGCCGCCGAGCGCTGGGCGGCGCTCGCCACCGCCTGGCTCACCGCGACCCGCACCGCGGGCGTCGTCGGCGGCCGCGACGGCAAGGACCGCGCCCTGTCCGCGCTCGGCCCCGGCCTCGACCGCTCCGCCGCGCCCGAGGTGCGCCACCGCGTCCTCACCCTCCTCGCCGCGCTCCCCGAAGGGGCCGCCCCCGACCCGGAGTCCGTGCTCGCCCGCCTCACCTGGGAGCGGCCCCCGGCCGCGGGCGCCTCCGACCTGCGCTCCCGCCTCGCCCACTGGACCCTGGAGGAGGCCGAACTCCTCGGCGTGACGGGGCGCGGCGCGCTGTCGGGCCACGGGCGGGCCCTGCTGGGGGAGGGCACCACCCCCGTCGAGCGGGCCGCCGCCGCGCAGGCCGCCGTCAAACGGCTCGCGCCCCTGCTGCCCGAACCCCTCGACCACGTCCTGCTCCAGGCCGACCTCACGGCCGTCGCGCCGGGCCCGCTGGAGCGCCCGCTCGCGGACGCCCTCGCCGTGCTCGCCGACGTCGAGTCCAAGGGCGGCGCCACCGTCTACCGCTTCACGCAGGGCTCCGTACGCCGCGCCCTCGACGCCGGGCAGAGCGCCTCCGACCTGCACGCCTTCCTCGCCGCGCACTCCCGTACGCCGGTCCCGCAGCCCCTGACGTACCTGATCGACGACGTGGCCCGCAGACACGGCCACCTGCGCGTCGGCGCCGCCTCGGCGTATGTGCGCTGCGACGACGAGGGCGTCCTGGAGGAGATCCTGGCGGACAAGCGCTCCCAGGACCTGCGCCTGCGCCGCCTCGCGCCCACCGTCCTCGCCGCCCAGGCCGACCCGGCCGCGCTCCTCGACGGGCTGCGCGCCATGGGCTTCGCGCCCGCCGCCGAGAGCGCCGACGGCGACGTCCTCATCACCCGCGCCCACAGCCACCGCACCCCGCCGCGCACCGCGCCCGAGCCCGTCCCCGACGGCCCGCCGCTGCCCGACGCCCCCCTCGTCGACGCCGCCGTACGGGCCATCCGCGCCGGGGACCTGGCGTCCACCACCCCGCGCAAGCCCGGCCCCGCCACCACCGCCGCGCCCGGCGAGCCGCCCCGGACCACACCGGCCGAGACCCTGGCCACGGTCCAGGCGGCCGTCCTCACCGGCGAGGCCCTCTGGATCGGCTACGTCAACGCCGACGGCGCCGCGAGCCAGCACGTCATCGCCCCCATCCGCGTGGAGGGCGGCTTCGTCACGGCGTACGACCACACGGCGGACGAGGTCCGCACCTACCCCCTGCACCGCATCACGGGCGTGGCGGAACTGGCGGACGAGTAACGACTCTTGAGCCCGCGCCCGGTGGGGACCGCGCCCGGTGGGGACCGCGCCCGATGGGGCGCGGGGAACTGCGCGACCAGCCACAACGAAGTCGCAGCCGGACGACGGCAAGGCAGGGCAAACGGTAACGTCAATGCCGGGCACCCCAACACCGCACCCCCCGGAGGGAAGTTCGTGGGGATCGAGAGCGACCAGCTCGTCTTCGACTACCTGAGCCGCGTCGGCGACCTGGCACAGCAGCGCCAGCTGCCGTCCGGTGTCCGCATGCGGCTCGTGTCCGAGCTGCGCGGCGAGATCGAGCGCCGCCGCGCCAAGGGCCCCGACGGCCCGGTGGCGGTCCGCCGCATCCTGGACCGCCTCGGCACACCGGACGACCTGGTCGAGGCGGCGGCGAACCCCTCGGGCGACGCGGCCGCCAGCCCCGCCGCCGCGGCCCCGCAGCCCGAGCCGCGGCGCCCGGAGCCCCGCAAGCCGGAGCCCCGGCTCTCGGCGAGCCTGCGGTCCGAGGCGAGCCGACGCCTGCGCCGGGTGGTCCCGCGCCCGCGCTCCGCGGCGGAGGCGGCCCCCGCCCCCGCCCCGGCCCCCGAACCGCCGACGGCGCCGCGCCCCACGCCGCCCCACCTGCTGGGCCTGGACGAACTGGGCGACTCCGCACCGGACATCGAGCCCGACTGGTGGCGCGTCCAGCACTCCCCGTCGGAGGGCGTGGAGGGCGCGCCCGGCTTCGTGGGCGGCATCGAGATCCCGGAGATGCTGAAGCGCCCCCCGGTCGACATGGCGAAGCCGGGCACCGGCACGGAGAAGGCGGCCGACGCCGAGCGCGACAGGCTCCGCAAGCCTCCCGGGCCCCGCAAGCCCACGGCGTACGAAGAGCCCGAGGAAGCCGAGGAGTCCGAGGAGTCCGAGGAGTCCGGGGCGGAGGGCGCCGGGGGGAGCGCCGCCCGCGGCAGGGAGGCCACCCCCGTTCTGGGCGCCCTCGCCAGCATCCGCTCGCTGTCCAACCCGCTGCTGCTGCTCGCCGCCGCGGCGCTGGTCGTCGGCGCGGCCATCGGCAACTGGTTCGCGCTGGGCGGCGGTTGGGTCATCGCGTGGTTCTCGAAGAAGCTCAGCCGCGCGGAGGTGAAGTGCGCGGTGATCGGCATGCCCGCGCTGTCCGTCGCGGGCGGCATCGCCTGGCTGTGGGGCCGCTCGCAGGGCAAGTGGGGCGAGCCGATCGCCAAGGGCCATATGAACGAGGCGCTTTCGGGCACCTGGCCGTGGGTGGTGCGCGGCGCGGCGATCGGCTCGGCGCTGTTCCTGGTGTGGCGCTCGCAGAGGCAGCGGCCCGCGGGGGAGCCGGGCGAGGGGGAGTAGCCTCCCGCCCCGCGGCCGGGGCGGCGGCCCGGAGGCAGAACCTGTCGCCGGGAAAAGGTGACACTCGCGCCGAGGGTGTCACCTTCTCGCGGCCTCACGTCGTCCGGCCGTCGGAGCCGGGTCACTTCTTCTTCGTCAGGTCCCGCCGCATCTCGTCCAGGATCTTCTCGGCGGCGGTGTAGCCGATGCCCTGGATCCACAGCTCGTCGTCGACGACGTGCACGTTGCCGGACTTGACGGCCCTCATGTTCTTCCACAGGCCGCTGTTCACGGTCTGGGACTCCTTGGCCTTCTTCGGGTCGCCGTACGTGGAGCGGAAGATGACGTCGGTGTCGGCGAGGTCGATCTTCTCGGGGCTCAGGTCGTACGAGAAGCCGTCCTTGGCCTTCTGGGAGAGGGGGCGCGGCCGAGGCCGACGTCCTTGAGCAGGGTGGCGATGTACGACTGCTCGCCGTAGACGCGGATGTCGGCGCCCTCCACGAAGCGGACCACGTTGACCTCGGTGGCCTTGGCCTTCGCGGGGCCGCCGAGGGCCGCCGTGACCTTCTTGACGCGCGCGTCGTAGTCGGCGACGGCCTTCTTCGCCTCGGCCTTCTTGCCGAGCGCGTCGGCGTGGGTCTGGAAGTTCTCCTTCCAGGGGTAGCCGGTGGTCTCCGTCATGACGGTCGGCGCGATCTTCTTCAGCGCGTCGTACTTGGCGGCGTGCCGGACCTTGGAGGTGAGGATCAGGTCGGGCTTGAGACCGGCGATGGCCTCCATGTTGGGGTTCATCAGCTCGCCGACGTCCTTGACGCCCGTCAGCTCGTCCTTGGGCAGGTAGCTGGGGAAGCCGCCCGCGGCCTCGACGTGCGTGGCGCCGACCGGCTTCACGCCGAGGGTGAGCGCGGAGTCCAGCTCGGCGGTGTCGAGCACGACGACGCGCTTCGGCGCGACGGGCACCTTCACGTCGCCCATGGCGGTCTTGACGGTGTGCGTCCTGCCGGAGCCCGAGGGCGTGTCGTCGTCGGAGGAGCCGCAGGCGGACAGCGCGAGCGCGCCGGTCAGGGCGAGGGCGCCGGTGGTGAGGGCGCGACGGGACAGGGTCATGGAGCGGGCCTTTCGTCGAGGCGTTCGTCGGGGCGTTCGTCGGGGCTTTCGTCGAGAGGTGACTGCTCGGGTGCGAGATCCTGGGGCTGCCAGGGGCTGCCGGGCACCACCAGCGGGGACCCGGTCACCGGATCGGGGACGACCACGCACTCCAGGCCGAAGACGTCCCGTACGAGGTCGGCGGTGACGACGTCCTCGGGCGGGCCCTCGGCGACGACCCGGCCCTGCTTCATGGCCACCAGGTGGTCGGCGTAGCGGGCGGCCTGGTTGAGGTCGTGCAGGACGACGGCGACGGTGCGGCCGCGGTCGTGGTTGAGCTGCCGGACCAGGTCCAGGACCTCGACCTGGTGGGCGATGTCCAGGTAGGTGGTGGGCTCGTCGAGCAGGAGCAGCTCGGTCTCCTGGGCGAGGGCCATGGCGATCCATACGCGCTGCCGCTGCCCGCCGGACAGCTCGTCCACGGAGCGGTCGGCGAGCGCGGCGACGTCGGTGCGCTCCATGGCCTCGGTGACGGCGCGCTCGTCGGCGTCGGACCACTGCTGCCACCAGCGCTGGTGCGGCTGGCGGCCGCGGGCCACCAGGTCGCTGACGGTGATGGCCTCGGGGGCGACGGGCGTCTGCGGGAGCAGCCCGATCCGCTGGGCGATGCGCCGCGTGGGCAGCTTCGCCAGCTCCTCGCCGTCGAGGAGGACGGCGCCGCCCCGGGGCCGCAGCAGCCGCCCGAGCGCGCGCAGGGTGGTGGACTTGCCGCAGGCGTTGGGGCCGACGATGACGGTGACCCGGCCGTCGGGGATCGCGAGGTCGAGGTCGTGCACGACGGTGCGGTCCTCGTAGGCGAGGGTCAGCCCGCGGGCGGTCAGGCGCGCGGGGGCGGAGTCGACGGGGGCGGTCACGCGGTGCCTCCATTGCGGACGGAACGGCTGCGGACGATGAGCCAGATCAGGTACGGCGCCCCGACGGCCGCGGTGAGCACGCCGACGGGCAGCTCGGTCGGCGCGAACAGCTTGCGGGCCAGCAGGTCGGCGAGGACCACCACGAGGGCGCCGAGGAGCGCCGAGCTGACCAGCGGGATCTGCGCGGTGCGGGTGAGGCGGCGGGCGATCTGCGGGGCGAGCAGGGCGACGAAGTCGACGGGGCCCGCGGCGCCGGTGGCCACCGACGCGAGGACCACGCCGAGCGCGACGAGCCCGAGCCGCACCCGGCCGAGCCGGACGCCGAGGGCGGTGGCGGTGTCGTCGTCCATGGATACGGTGCGCTGGGCGCGGGCCGCCCAGGCGATACAGGGCAGCAGCACGAGCAGCGTCACGGACAGCGGCTCGGCCTCGGCCCAGCCGCGGCCGTTGAGGGAGCCGGTCATCCAGATCTGCGCCTGCTGCGCGACGAGGTAGTCGCCCTTCGTCATGAACAGCGTGGTCACCGACCGCAGGGCGATCGCGAAGCCGATGCCGATCAGCACGAACCGGGTGGCGTGCAGCCCGCCGCGCCACGCGAAGACGTACACCAGGGCCGCGGCGAGGATGCCGCCCGCGACGGACACGTACGGAAGGAGCGTGTACGAGGTGAGGCCGAAGGTCATCGCGGCGACCGTGACGGCGCTGGCGCCCTGGCTGATGCCGATGATGTCGGGGCTGGCGAGCGGGTTGCGGGCGACGGTCTGGATGAGGGCGCCCGCCACGCCGAAGGCGGCGCCGACGAGGAGGCCGACGGTCATGCGGGGTTCGCGCAGCGTGCCCACGACCAGCTCGTCGGGGGAGGGCTGGCCGAGGAGGACCTTGACGACCTCGGCGGGCGGCACGAAGGTCTCGCCGACGCACAGGTACGCCAGGCAGGCCGCGGCCAGGAGCAGGGCGAGGACGGCGGCGACCGCCGTGGCCCTGCGGTGCACCAGGAAGGTGGCCTTCCGGAAGCGGAGCACGGCGTGTCCGGCCGGGCGCACCCGGGTGGGGCGCCCGGCGCCGGGGGCGGGGCGGGGCGTCGTGGCCGGGTCCGTCGTCGTGTTCACGCTGCCACCGCCTTCCGGCGCACCAGGGTCACCAGGAACGGCACCCCGATGAGGGCCGTCATGACGCCCGCGGGGACCTCGCTCGGCGGGAACACGATCCGGCCGACGGTGTCGGAGACGAGCAGCATGACGGGGCCGATGAGGGCGGCCAGCGGCAGCACCCAGCGGTGGTCGCTGCCGACGATGGCGCGGGCGATGTGCGGCACGGCGAGGCCGGTGAAGGCGATGGGCCCGGCGGCGGCGACGCCGGCGCCGGTGAGCACGGTGGCGCCGAGCCCGCCGACGATCCGTACGGCGGCGACGTTCTGGCCGAGCCCCTTGGCGACGTCCTCGCCGAGCGCGAGCGCGTCGAGGCCGCGGGCCACGGACAGCACCAGGACGAGGCCCACCAGCAGGAACGGCCAGATCTGCGTGACGATCTCGGCGTCGCGGCCGGACAGCGACCCCACCTGCCAGAAGCGGAACTCGTCCAGCGCCGACGCCTTGGTGGTGAGGACGGCGGTGGTGACGGAGACGAGCAGGGCGTTGACGGCGGCGCCGCCGAGGGCGAGCTTGACGGGGGTCGCGCCGCCGCGGCCGCCGCTGGCGATGGCGTAGACGGCGACGGCCGCGAGGCCCGCGCCCGCGAAGGCGTACCAGACGTAGCCGGTGAGGGTGTGGACGCCGGTGTAGGCGATGGCGAGGACCACGCCGACGGAGGCGCCCTGGCTGATGCCGAGGATGCCGGGGTCGGCGATGGGGTTGCGGGTGATGCCCTGGAGGGCGGTGCCCGCGACGGCGAGGGCGGCGCCGACGAGGACGCCGATCACGGTGCGGGGCACCCGCATCTCGCGGACCACCTCGGCGGCGTCGCTGTGCCCGCCGTGGAGCAGGGCGTCGAGGACCGCGCCCGGCGCGATCGCGCGGGCCCCCACGGCGAGGCTGAACAGGACCGCGAGCAGCAGGGCCACGACGGCCGCCGTGAGGGCGGTGGCGCGTCTGGCGGACACACGCATCGGCTGGGCTCGTTTCGGGTCGGGGACGGACGGCGACTATCAGCCACGCGAAGAGGCGAGAAGAGGCGAGAAGAGATTGGTAAGGCTTGGCTAAGTCTATGCGGGGGCGATGGCCCGGCCCCCGGCGTCCACCCCTCGGCACAATGGACCCCATGACCTCACGGACTCCCCGGGACCGCGCCGCGCTCACCGTCGGCTTCGACCTCGACATGACCCTGATCGACTCCCGGCCCGGCATCCACGCCTGCTATGTGGCGCTGGCCGAGCGGACGGGTACCCACGTCGACGCGGACCTGGCGGTCACGCGGCTCGGCCCGCCGCTGGAGCAGGAGTTGGCGCACTGGTTCCCGGCCGAGGAGATAGCGGCGACCGCGGCGCTCTACCGTGAGATGTATCCCACATACGCGGTGGCCGCGACGCCCGCGCTGCCGGGCGCCCGCGAGGCGGTCGACGCGGTGCGCGCCGCCGGGGGCCGGGCGGTCGTCGTGACCGCCAAGTTCGAGCCGAACGCCAAGCTCCACGTGGAGCACCTGGGCATCGCCGCGGACGCCGTCGTCGGTGACCTGTGGGCGGAGAAGAAGGCCGAGGCCCTGCGCGCGTACGGGGCGTCGGTGTACGTCGGGGACCACACCGGCGACGTACGCGGCGCGCGTACCGCGGGCGCGCTGTCCGTAGCGGTCGCGACGGGTCCGTGTGACGCAGCGGAACTGCGCGCGGCGGGCGCCGACGTCGTCCTCGACGACTTGCGCCGCTTCCCGGCCTGGCTGGCCGACTACCGGGCCGGGGGCCCCGCCGCCGCCCGCGCCTGACGCCGCTGCACCGCGATCCCGCGCAGCACGCCCGCGGCGGCGATCACGAACCCCACGCCCATCAGCATGCACACGGCATACGCGACGGACGGGAAAGGGTCACCGCCGAGGAACAGCGGCGCCACGGTGACCAGGGTGGCCACGGCGCCGACGAAGAAAACGATCGCGCCAATCCGTACGAGGCCGTCGCCCGGTCCGGTGGAATTCGCTTGGGTTTTGTCACGCACCGCACCAGGGTAGTTCCCAGCGCGTAGGAAGAAACCGGGGACGTCTTGTCACCGGCCCCGGGACCCATAGTCTTGGTGCTGGCGGGTCGGGCGACCCGCTGTAGTGCTATCCAGAGCCGTTTACGCCCGGCGGACCGCGCCCGCGGCGGCGCGGCTGCCGACACGACGACTAGTACGAGGACGAGGACTTCACGTGCCTACCGGCAAGGTCAAGTGGTTCAACAGCGAGAAGGGCTTCGGCTTTCTCTCCCGCGACGACGGCGGTGACGTCTTCGTGCATTCCTCCGTACTGCCCGACGGCGTCGACACACTCAAGCCCGGCCAGCGCGTGGAATTCGGCGTCGTCGCGGGGCAGCGCGGTGACCAGGCCCTTTCGGTGACCCTTCTCGACCCGACTCCGTCGGTCGCGGCGGCGCAGCGCCGCAAACCGGATGAGCTGGCGTCCATCGTGCAGGATCTCACCACTCTCCTGGAGAACATCACCCCCATGCTGGAGAAGGGGCGTTACCCGGACAAGGCGTCCGGAGCGAAGATCGCGGGGCTCTTGCGCGCGGTGGCCGACCAACTCGACGTCTAGGGGCCCTCGCGGGGGGCGCCCCAGACCCGCCCCTTTCCCGAAACCATGGGGCCTGCCCCCTGGCACCCCCGTAAATCGGCCTTCGGCCTCGTCCTCAAACGCCGGACGGGCTGGATTGTCGCGGGCTGGGCTGGATTCTGCCGGTGCGGCAGAGTTCTAGCCCGTCCGGCGTTTGAGGACGAGGCGCGGAGCGCCAATGAAGCGGGGTGCCAGGGGCAGCCGCCCCTGGTTCGGGAAGGGGCGGGTCTGGGGCGCGCCCGCGAGGGTTACGGGAACGCGAGGGCGTCGGGGGCCAGGGCCGGGACCAGGCCCTCCGCGGCCGCCCTCGTGAGGAGGCCGCGCACGGCGGCGTAACCGTCCTCGCCGAGATCCGCCGTGAACTCGTTGACGTACAGACCGATGTGCTGATCGGCCACCGCCGGATCCATCTCCTGCGCGTGCTCGAGGACATACGGCCGGGACGCCTCGGGGTCGTCCCAGGCCATCCGCACGGACGCCCGCGCGGCCCCGGCGAGCCGCCGCAGCACGTCGTCCCCCAGCGCCCGCTTGGCGATGATCGCGCCGAGCGGGATCGGCAGCCCGGTCGTGGCCTCCCAGTGCTCGCCCATGTCGGCGAGCTTGTGCAGCCCGTACCGCTGATAGGTGAACCGCGCCTCGTGGATGACGAGCCCCGCGTCGACCTTCCCGTCCCGCACCGCGGGCATGATCTGGTCGAAGGGCAGCACGACGATCTCCCCGACGCCGTCCGCGAGGACGTCCGCGGCCCACAGCCGGAACAGCAGATAGGCCGTGGACCGCTCGCTGGGCACGGCCACCGTCCGGCCCGTCAGGTCCAGGCCCGGCTCCCGGGTGAGCACCAGCGGCCCGCAGCCCCGTCCGAGCGCCCCGCCGCACGGCAGCAGCGCGTACTCGTCGAGGACGTACGGCAGCACGGCGTACGACACCTTCAGGACGTCGAACTCGCCGCGCTCGGCCATGCCGTTGGTGATGTCGATGTCCGCGAACGTCACGTCGAGCGCGGGCGCGCCCGGCACACGGCCGTGCGCCCAGGCGTCGAAGACGAAGGTGTCGTTCGGGCAGGGCGAGTACGCGATCCGCAGGGGGCGGTCCGGGAGTTCAGTCATGGCTGTTCCAACCCTCCACCACGTGCGGGAACTTCCCGAACGCGGACGACAGCGCGGCGAGCGCGTCCTTGACGCGCCACGCGTCCCGGTCGCGGGGGCCCACCGCGTTCGACACCGCGCGCACCTCGCACACGGCGGCACCGGCGACGGCCGCGGCCTCCGCGACGCCGAAGCCCTCCATGGCCTCCGCGAGGGCCCGCGGATGGCGGGCGCGCAGGGCGGCGGCGCGCTCGGCGGTGCCGGTCACCGTGGAGACGGTCAGGACGGTGCCCCTCGCGGCGCCGGTCGCGGCGGCGAGGGCGTCCACCAGCGGGGCGGGCGGCGTGTGCGTGACGCGGCCGAAGCCGAGTTCGGTGACCGGCAGGAAGCCGTCGGGCGTCTCGGCGCCCAGGTCCGCCGCGGTGATCGCGTCGGCGACGACCAGGGAGCCCACGGGGGCGCCCGGCGCGAAGCCGCCGCCGATCCCCGCCGAGACGACCAGGCCGTACGGGTCACCGGCGGCGGACGCCGCGGCCAGCGCCGCCGCCGTGGCCGCCGCCGCGGCGGCCGGGCCCACGCCCGCGACCAGCAGGTCGACCCCGGTGCCGGTGTCCGTGGGCAGACCGGAGGCCACCGCGTCCCGCTCGGCGGGGACCGCGGTGGCCACGAGAACGCGCGGACGCCGCCGTCCGGTCCGCGTGCCTGACCCGGTCAGGCGTCCTTGTCCTTCTTGAACTTGAACGTCCACAGGCCCGTCGCCTTCGCGGCGCCCTCGTCCTTACCGGCCTCCAGCAGGCTCACGGTCGTCGACGAGGCGCTGCTGCCGTCCTGCTGGCGGAAGAACGCCATGCCGGGGATGACGAGGTACGTCTTCTTGCTGACGTCGGTGAACGGCTGGCCGTTCACCAGCAGCATCCAGCCCTTGTCGGCGATCTCCGGGTCGACGCCGAAGCGGACCTTCTCGTCCGGGTCGACCGTGATCGACTTGGCGTCGGTCTTGTCCTTCAGACAGTCCTTCACGTCCTCGGACTTCAGCTCCTTGCCGTCGTCGTAGCAGGCCGCCTCGGAGTGCACGGACTTGCTGCCGACCGTCACGGTGGCCAGCGGGGTCGGCTTGTCACAGGCCGACAGGACGAGCAGTCCGGCGGATACGGCGCCGAACGCGGCGACGGTACGGCGGCTGCGCGCCGAGCGAGGTACCAGGGAGGTCATAACCGGAAGGCTATCGGGCGCCGCCCGCCTCCCCGCGAGGCGGGTCCGGCGTTTCCCTGGCGGGGGCGCCCCGCACCGCCCTTCAACGCCCGCCCACGAGCCCCTTGGACCCACCCGCCCGCCCCCTCCGGGGCGAGCGGGTGGGATCAAGCCCGCCCGGCGTTTGAGGGCGAGCGCGCAGCGCGACGATCCAGCCCGTCCGGCGTTTGAGGACGAGCCGCGAAGCGGCGACAACCGGGGGTGCCAGGGGGCTGGCCCCATGGTTTCGGGAAAGGGGCGGGTCTGGGGCGCACCCGCGAGGTCACACGACCCGCACCGACCGCCCCCCACCCCGCCGAGCCGCCCCCAACAGCCCCCGAACCGTCGGCACCCACCCCGCCCCCACGAGCCCCGCGCCCACGGCCATCCCCAACGTCCCGTTCAGCGGCAGCAGGATCCCCACACCCCCACCCACCACCCACGCCATCTGCAGCAGCGTCTCCGCACGGGCGAACGCCGACGTCCGCACCTCCTCCGGCACATCCCGCTGGATCACCGCGTCCAGCGACAGCTTCGACAGGGCCTGGGCGAAGCCCGCCACCGTCGCGAGCCCGGCGATCATCACCGTCCCGAAGAACAGCGCCGCGCACACCGCCCCCCCGAGCACCACCGCCACCACCGTCACGATGATCAGCTCCGGCGCCCGCGCCTTGAGCCACGCCCCGACGGCCGTACCGAGCGCGTTCCCGGTCCCCGCGGCGACCCCCACGATGCCCAGCGAGACCGCCGCGCTCTGCCCGGCCAGCGGATGCTCCCGCAGCAGGAACGCGAGGAAGAAGATGAGGAAGCCGGACAGGGCGCGCTGCCCGGCGTTGACGGCCAGGCCGTGGGTGACGGAGGGGCCGACGGTGCGCAGCCCGAGCCGCTGGCGCCGCGCCGAGTCATGGCGGTCGCGGGCGCGCGCCAGGTGCAGGTGCCGCTCGTCGGCGGCGAGCAGCGCCTTGCGCTCGCCCTTCGCCGAGTCCACCTTCGGCGGCAGCGTGAAGGACAGGAAGGTGCCCGCGACGAACAGCGCGAACGCCCCGTACAGCGGCCAGCGCGGCCCGACCGCCTGGAGCCCCGCCCCGATCGGCGCCGCCACACCCGTGGCGAGCAGCCCGCTCAGCGTCACCCGTGAGTTCGCCTTGACCAGGGAGAACGCGGGCGGCAGCAGTCTCGGTACGACGGCGCTGCGCACCACCCCGTACGCCTTCGACGCGACGAGGACGCCGAGCGCCGCCGGGTACAGCTCAAGGCCGCCGGAGGCCACCGCGCCCGCGAGCAGCAACGCCAGCAGGGCCCGCGCCAGCATCGCGCCCGCCATGGCGGCGCGGCGGCCGTGCGGGAGGCGGTCCAGGAGGGGGCCGATGACGGGGGCGAGGAGCGTGAACGGCGCCATCGTGATCGCCAGGTACAGCGCGACACGGCCGCGGGCCTCGTCCGTCGGCACGGAGAAGAACACCGTGGACGCCAGCGAGACGGTGATCATGACGTCGCCCGCGCCGTTCACCGCGTGCAGTTCGATCAGCTTGCCGAGGCCCGACTCGCCCGCGCCGTGCGCGTGCGTGGCCTTGCGAATGCCGCGGGCGGTCCCGGTGAACGGCAGGTGCAGGGCACGCCCCACCGTCCGGGCGGCCCGCCCGCGAGCCGTCGACACCTTGATGCCAGCCACCCAGTCATAGTGCCCCTTTCTGGCGGGGGCGCCCCATACCGCGTCGCATTGCCGCTCCGCGGCTCGTCCTCAAACGCCGGACGGGCTTCTCCCACCCGCCCGCCCTTCATCGCGCTGGCGCACTGAAGGGCGGGCGGGTGGGGAGGAAATCCGCCGCGGAGCGGCAAGGAAAAGGGCCCGGGTGCCCAGCACCCGGTAGCGCCGGTGTGGGCCCAGGGGCCAGGAACAGGTAGCGTGCGTAACGCGCCTGCGACAGCAGTCTTCGGCCGCGCGCCTGTCAGCCATCCCGCAGAATGGATGGCGTAGGTGCGCCCGGCGACGTCGGGCGCGGACGTCGACGCGGCCCGCTGGTCCGCTCCGTCCGTGCCCCCGCGTAAGGGGGCGCACTCGTGAGACGGCGTAGGAGAGAAGCGATACCTGTGAGCGCAGCGACAACGCGAAGCCGTACCCAGCGCACCCCGCGCACCCCCGACCGCCTCTGCGCCGAGGCGGTCGGATTCGCCCGCGCGGCGGCCGAGGAGGCCGCGGCGCCGGGTGTGGTCGGTGAGCATGTCGAGGTCGTCGTCGAGGGCGACCGCGTGGTCACGCACCTCTTCGAGTGCAAGGAGCCGGGGTACCGCGGCTGGCGCTGGGCGGTGACGGTGGCCCGCGCGTCCCGCGCGAAGGTCGTCACGCTCGACGAGACGGTCCTGCTGCCCGGCCCGGACGCCCTCCTCGCCCCCGAGTGGGTGCCGTGGAGCGAGCGGCTGCGCCCCGGCGACATGGGCCCCGGCGACCTGCTGCCCACGGACGCCGACGACCTGCGCCTGGAGCCCGGCTTCACCGGCGAGGACGCGCCGCCGCCGAACTCCGTCCTGTCCGAGGAGCTGGCCGAGCGCGTCGAGGCCGAGGACGCCGAGGTCACCGACGGCGCCCCCGCCGAGATCGCGCCGACGCCCGCGCGCGGCTCCCTCGCGGCGGTCGCCGAGGAGCTGGGCATGCGCCGGGCCCGGGTCCTGTCGCGGTACGGGCTGCACACGGCGGCCGACCGCTGGGACGAGGGGTACGGGGCGAAGACGCCGATGGCGCAGGCGGCGCCCGCGTCCTGCGTGAGCTGCGGCTTCCTGGTGCCGATCGGCGGCTCCCTGGGGCAGGCCTTCGGTGTCTGCGCGAACGAGTTCGGTCCGGCGGACGGCCACGTGGTGTCCCTGTCGTACGGCTGCGGGGGGCACTCCGAAGCGGCCGTCATGCCGAAGCCGCCGCGTCCGGCGCCGCCGGTCCTGGACGAGACGAAGCTCGATCCGCTTCCCCTGCACCCCGCCGCCGACACGGGCTCGGTTACCCCGCCGGATGCGACCGAGGACTTGGGCCACTCCTGAACTCCCCCAAGGGGGCGCGCCTGCCCCTGGGGCCTGCCCCCTCCCACCCGCCCGCCCGTGACCGTCCCCCGAGAGGTGGACGCCCCCCGTGGGGGTTGCGCGCCGTCGGCGACTGCCGCTGTGTGGTGGGCGGGGTTTTCCCACCCGCCCGCCCGTGACCGTCTCCCGAGAGGTGGACGCCCCCCGTGGGGGTTGCGCGCCGTTGGCGGCTGCGGCTGTGTGGTGGGTGGTGCTTTCCCACCCGCCCGCCCGTGGCTGTCTCTCGAGAGGTGGAGGCCCCTGGCGGGGGTTGCGCGCCGTTGGCGGCTGCGGCTGGGTGAGGGCGCGGAGCGTCTTCGCCCTGCCCCTCGCTGATGCGCGCCCGATGGGTGCCTCTCGCGAACCGCATTCCCCGGCACCCGCACCCGCCGACGGCGCGCAACCCCTACGGGGGACGTCCACGTCGCGACTAGGCGGTCACGGGTGGGCGGGTGGGAGAGGCACTGCCCGCGCAGCGGCAGTCGCCGACGGTGCGTGACCCCCACGAGGGGCGTCGCCCCGCCACGAGGCGGTTACGGGTGGGCGGGTGGGAAAGGCACTGCCCGCGCAGCGGCAGTCGCCGACGGTGCGTAACCCCCACGAGGGGCGTCGCCCCGCCACGAGGCGGGCACGGGCGGGCGGGTGGGAAAGGCACCCCCCACCCGCCCGCAGTCGGCGGCGGGCGGGTGGGAGAACAAACCCCCACGAGGGGCGCTCACGCCAGGGGCACGGACCGCGCGGGCGCCGCGTCGCGATAACGTCACGCCCAGAGCAACCCCAGCAACCCCAGAGCGACACCACCCCACCCCCCCATCAGGCCCCCGGCCAGATGGGGCCCCCGGCCAGAGGGAGCGCGACCACCGTGAGCAAGACCGTGCGGCCCGCGGACGAGGGCACGGACCCCTTCGGGACCGCCCGCCTGCGCCGCTCCGTCCTGGACTCCTGGGCGGCGAGCCCCTCCCGGTTCCGGGAGGACGCCAACGCCGAGGAGGACCTGGCGCTCGGCGGCTACCGCGACCGCCTGGTCGTCGAGCTGGCGCAGAACGCGTCGGACGCCGCCGCCCGCGCGGGCGTACCGGGCCGTCTCGCCCTCACCCTCCAGGACGGGGTCCTCGCCGCGGCGAACACCGGCGCCCCGCTGGACGCGACGGGCGTGGAGTCGCTGTCGACGCTGCGCGCGTCCGCGAAGCGGGAGGGGCAGACGCGGGCCACGGGCCGCTTCGGCGTCGGCTTCGCCGCGGTGCTCGCGGTGTCGGACGAGCCCGCCGTGGTGGGCCGCACCGGCGGTGTCCGCTGGTCCCTGGCGGAGGCCCGCGACCTCGCGGCGGAGACCGCCCGGTTCAGCCCGGGCCTGGGTGACGAGATGCGCCGCCGCGACGGCCACGTCCCCCTGCTGAGGCTGCCGCTGGCCGCCGCGGGCACCGCCCCGGACGGCTACGACACGGTCGTCATCCTGCCGCTGCGCGACGCCGCGGCCGAGGACCTCGTGGCCCGCCTCCTCGACGGCGTCGACGACGCGCTGCTGCTCGCCCTGCCGGGCCTGACGGAGGTGTCCGTACGCACCCCGGACGGCGCGACCCGCGTCCTGCGCCGCACCCCGGGCACGCCGGAGGCCCCGTACACGACCATCGAGGACACCCGCGACGGCACCACGCGCTGGCGCACCGTCACCCACGAGGGCCCCCTGGAGCCGGAGCTGCTCGCGGACCGCCCGGTGGAGGAGCGGCTGCGCCCCTACTGGCAGCTGACGTGGGCCGTGCCCGTGGACGCCGACGGCGCGCCGCGGGCGCCGCGCACCAGCGCCGTCGTGCACGCGCCGACCCCGAGCGACGAACCCCTTGGCGTGCCCGCGCTGCTCATCGGCACGTTCCCGCTGGACACCAGCCGCCGTCACGCCGCGCCGGGCCCGCTCACGGACTTCCTGGTGGCGCGCGCGGCGGACGCGTACGCCGAACTCCTCGCCGGATGGCGGCCGGTGACCGACGGGATCATCGGGCTCGTGCCGGGGCCGCTCGGGCAGAGCGCGCTCGACGGGGCGCTGCGGCAGGCGATCCTGGAGCGGCTGCCGCGCACGGAGTTCCTGCCGCCCGCGCTCCCGCGCACCGACCCCGACGAGCCGGTCGCGCTGCGGCCCCGGGACGCGGAGGTCGTGGAGAGTGCGGGCGCCGACACGGTGCGGGTGCTCGCGGAGGTCATGCCGAGCCTGCTTCCGGCGGGCCTGGAGCGGCGGAGCGAGCTGCGCACGCTCGGCGTGGCGCGGGTGCCGCTGACGGAGGCCGTCGACCGGCTCGCGGGCCTGGAGCGGGAGCCCGCCTGGTGGCGGCGGCTGTACGACACGCTCGCGGGCGTCGACCCGGAGCGCCTGTCGGGCCTGCCGGTGCCGCTCGCCGACGGGCGTACGACGATCGGGCCGCGCCAGGTCCTGCTGCCCGCGCCCGGCGACGGTCCGGACCCGGTGACGCTGGCCCGGCTCGGCCTGAAGGTGGCGCACGCGGACGCCGCGCACCCGCTCCTGGAGAAGCTGGGCGCGCTGCCCGCGACGCCCCGCGCGGTCCTGACGACGCCGCAGGTGCGGGCGGCCGTCGCCGCGTCCCTGGACGACGACGCCTGGTACGACGACGACTTCGGCGACGGCGGCGCCCTGGGCGCCGACGAGCTGGTGGACGTCGTCCTCACGCTGGTGCGGGACGCGGACCTCGCGCCGGGCGACGAGCCGTGGCTGGGGGCGCTGGCGCTGCCCGACGAGGACGGCGAGGCGGCGCCCGCCGGTGAACTGGTCCTGCCCGGCAGCGCGTTCGCGCAGGTCATGCGGGAGGGTGAGCTGGCGTTCGTGGACGCGGAGCTGGCCGAGCGGTGGGGCGAGCAGCCGCTGGCCGCGTGCGGGGTGCTGGCGTCCTTCACCCTCGTACGGGCCACGGACGTCGTCCTGGACCCCGACGAACTGGAGCCCCGCGACGGGGACTTCGCCGAGCCCGACGACGCGGGCCTGCTCGACGCGGTCGACGTGTGGTGCGAGGACGTCCTGGACCGGCTGCCCGACGCGCCGGTGCCGCCGGTGGCGACGGAACTCGTCGCCGTACGCGATCTGGACCTCGTCGACGACGACCGCTGGCCGCAGGCGCTCGCGCTGCTGTCGCGGCCGCCGCTGCGGGACGCGCTCACGCAGCCGGTGCGGGTGCTGCTGCCGGACGGTACGACGGAGTCGGTGCGGCCGTACACGGCGTGGTGGCTGCGCGGGCACCCGGTCCTGGACGGCCGCCGCCCGGCGGGCCTGCGGGCGGCGGGCGGCGATCCGCTCCTTGAGGGCCTGTACGACGAGGCCGACGCGACCGGCTTCGACGACGAGGAGGTGCTGCGGGCGCTCGGCGTGCGGACGTCCGTGAGCGCGCTGCTCGCCGAGCCCGGGGGAGCGGCCGAACTGCTCGACCGGCTCGCGGACCCGGCGCGGACCGTGTCCCCGCCCAGCTGCACGCCCTGTACGGGGCGCTCGCCGACCTCGACCCGGAGCAGGTGACGCTGCCCGACGAGGTGCGGGTGGTGCTCGGGGGCCCAGGCGGGGAGGACGGCGAGACGATGTGCGTGGACACCGGGGACGCCGTGGTCGCGGACGTGCCCGATCTGCTGCCGCTGGCGGCGGGGCTGCCGCTGCTGCCGGTGGCGCCGTCGCGGGCCGGGGACCTCGCGGAGCTGTTCCAGGCGGAGCGGCTGAGCGCGTTCGTCCGGGCGGAGGTCGACCCGGAGTCCGGGGTGGAGCGGGAGGTTCCGGAGTCCGTGCGGGTGCTGCTGGGTCCCGCGACCCCGGCGACGTACCGGGAGCACGAGGAGATCGTCGTGGACGGCGTCGACCTGGAGTGGCGCCGCACCCCCGACGGCACGGTGCACGCGGCGACCCTGGAGGGCGTGGCGGCGGGCCTGGCGTGGGCGGCGCGGCAGTGGCCGCGGCGCTTCGAGGTGGCGGCGCTCCTTGAGGATCCGTCGCGGACGGCGGAGCTGGCGCGGGACCGGTGGTTCGACTAGCCCCGCGCGGCGCCTTCCCGCCCTGCACGCCGTCTTCACCGGACCTACAACCTTTGGCCATGGATGTGGGTCTGATCTGCGGGTCAAGAGACTCCTAGATCACTTGGGCCTCACGTGACGGCTTGGGCACCGTGAGGCCCCTTCTCCACCTGGGGAAACGCAATGCGCATCCGTACCACCGTGGCCGTCGTCTCCGGCGCGGTCGCCCTGTCCGCCCTCGTCGCCCCGGCGGCGCAGGCGGCCGACCCCGAGTTCCCGCTGCGGAACGCCCAGCGCGGCGACACCAAGATCACCAAGGTGGTGGTCAACGGCGGTAAGGACATCGTGGTCGGCACCACCGCCAAGAAGAAGGTCACCCTCGCGGTCACCGCGACCGACCCCAAGGGCATCGATGGCGCCGGGGGCCTGCTGTGGCACGGCACGCGGTTCACCGAGGGGCAGCTCGACGGGGTGCTGGCGCCGGTCGCCGACGAGACGTGCGAGAAGCTCAGCGCCTCCACGTCGACCTGCACGGTGGCCATCACCGTGAACCCGAGGGCGGCCTGGGAGAACAACGGCCTCGGCAACCACATGGCGGGCAGCGGCTGGAAGGTCCTGGCGGCCGCGGGCGGCAAGGACGACGACTACGTCGTCCGCGTGGCGTACAAGACCGGCATCACCCTCAAGCGCGCCGCCAGGCTCACCGTCAACGCGACGCCCGAGCCGGTGAGGAAGGGCAGGACCCTCACCGTGTCCGGCGCGCTGACCCGCGCCAACTGGGACACGAAGAAGTACGCGGGCTACACCGGGCAGCCGGTGAAGCTCCAGTTCAAGAAGAAGGGCGCGAGCGCCTACACCACCGTCAAGACGGTGAAGTCGGACGCCCGCGGCAACCTGAGGACCACCGTGAAGGCATCCGCCGACGGCACCTTCCGGTACGTCTTCGCGGGCACGTCGACGACCCCGGCGGTGACGTCCCAGGGCGACGCCGTGGACGTGCGCTAGCGGGAGCCCCCCCGCAGGGCCCCCGCGTCGCCTCGAACCGCCGCGCTACGCGGGGAAGCGGCGGTCGATCCAGCGGAAGGCGACCTCCGTCGCCGCCGCGGCGACCGCCGCGATCGCGACCGCCGCCCACGGCATCGTCGTACCGACCAGCTTCAGGGCGAAGAAGTCCTGGAGGTAGGGGATGGTCAGGACGAGCAGGAAGCCGAGGCCCATCGCGGCGACCAGGGCGATCCGCCACCACGTGTAGGGGCGGGCGATGATCGCCAGGACCCACAGGGAGACCAGGAACAGGGTCAGGGTCGCCGCGCTGGTCTCGGCCTCGCGGGCGCCGTCGCCCACGTAGTGGTGGCGGGCGAGGAGATACGTCGCGAAGGTGGACAGCGCCGCGATGATGCCGCCCGGCAGGGCGTAGCGCATGACCCTGCGGACGAAGTGGGGTTTGGCCCGCTCCTTGTTGGGGGCCAGGGCCAGGAAGAAGGCGGGGACGCCGATCGTCAGGGTGGACAGCAGCGTCAGATGGCGCGGCAGGAACAGGTACTCCACCTGGGAGCAGACCACCAGCAGCGCGATGACGACCGAGTAGACGGTCTTGACCAGGAACAGCGTCGCCACGCGCGTGATGTTGCCGATGACGCGGCGGCCCTCGGCGACCACCGACGGCAGCGTGGCGAAGCTGTTGTTGAGCAGGACGATCTGGGCGACGGCCCGGGTGGCCTCCGAGCCGGAGCCCATGCTCACGCCGATGTCGGCGTCCTTCAGGGCGAGGACGTCGTTGACGCCGTCGCCGGTCATGGCGACCGTGTGGCCCTTGGACTGGAGCGCGCCGACCATGTCCCGCTTCTGCTGCGGGGTGACGCGGCCGAAGACGGTGTGGGCGTCGAGGGCGTCGGCCATCTCGGCCCGGTCGGTGGGGAGCTGCCGGGCGTCCACCGTGTTCTCGGCGCCGGGCAGGCCCAGTTTGCCCGCGACGGCGCCGACGGACACCGCGTTGTCGCCGGAGATCACCTTGGCCTGGACGTTCTGCTCCTCGAAATACCGCAGGGTTTCGGCGGCGTCGGGGCGCAGCCGCTGTTCGAGGACGACGAGGGCGGTGGGGCGGGCGCCGTCCGCGACGTCGGGGGCGTCGAGGTCGCCCGCCGCGCGTGCGAGCAGCAGTACGCGCAGGCCCTGGTGGTTGAGGTGCTCGATCTCCTCCAGCGCCGGGTCACCGGCGGGAAGCAGCACGTCGGGCGCGCCGAGCAGCCAGGTCGAGCTGTCGCCGTCGCCCTCGCTGAAGCGCGCGCCGCTGTACTTGCGGGCGGAGGAAAACGGCAGCGACTCCGTGCAGCGCCACTCCTCGCTGTCGGGGTAGGCGTCGATGATGGCCTGGAGCGAGGCGTTCGGCCGCGGGTCGGACTCGCCGAGCGCGCCGAGGACCTTGCGTACGTACGCCTCGTCGGAGCCGTTCAGCGGGCGCAGCTCGGTGACGTCCATGCCGCCCTCGGTGAGGGTGCCCGTCTTGTCGAGGCAGACGGTGTCGACGCGGGCGAGGCCCTCGATGGCGGGGAGTTCCTGCACCAGGCACTGCTTGCGGCCGAGCCGGATGACGCCGATCGCGAAGGCCACGGAGGTGAGCAGCACCAGGCCCTCGGGGATCATCGGGACGATGCCGCCGACGGTGTAGGCGATGGACTCCTTGAAGTTGTCGTCCTTGACGACGAGCTGGGAGATGATCAGGCCGATGGAGGTCGGGATCATCAGCCAGGTCACGTACTTGAGGATCGTGGAGATGCCCGAGCGCAGCTCGGAGTGGACGAGGGTGAAGCGGCTCGCCTCCTCGGCGAGCTGGGCGGCGTAGGCCTCGCGGCCGACCTTGGTGGCGGTGAACGCGCCGCCGCCCGCGACCACGAACGAGCCCGACATCAGCTTGTCGCCGGGCTTCTTCAGGACGGGGTCGGCCTCGCCGGTGAGCAGGGACTCGTCGACTTCGAGGCCGTCGGCCTCGACGGTCTCGCCGTCGACCACGATCTTGTCGCCGGGCCCGAGTTCCACCAGGTCGCCGAGGACGATCTCGGAGGTGGAGATCTCGGCGGCGACGCCGTCGCGCCGCACCGTCGGCTTGGCCTCGCCGATGACGGCGAGCCCGTCGAGGGTCTTCTTGGCGCGCAGCTCCTGGATGATGCCGATGCCGGTGTTCGCGACGATCACGAAGCCGAAGAGGCTGTCCTGGATCGGCGCGACGAACAGCATGATCACCCAGAGCACGCCGATGATCGCGTTGAACCGCGTGAAGACGTTGCCCCGGACGATCTCGGTGGTGGAGCGGCTGCTGCGGACCGGTACGTCGTTGACCTCGCCGCGGGCGACCCGCTCGGCGACCTCCGCCGCCGTGAGCCCCGTGGCACGACCCGTGGGCGGCGCCACCGGGTGGACCGGGTCCAGCTCGGCGCCCGCGTCGATATGCGTCATGCAGTCGACGGTAAAACGCCCGGGGCGCTGTCACCCCTCGAATGTCCGGAAGATCCGACCCTGGTAGGACAGGGTTTGCCCTCAGGTCGCATGCCGTACTGCGGGGGTACGAGGTGAGGCTGCGCGTGACCGGAGCGTACGCGGCGCGTGGTGCGCCCCGAAGGGGCGCGGGCCTGTGTCGACAAACGGCTCCGCCGTGGGGGCGCGCCCGGCCACGACGACAGCCGCGGCCGAACGACGCCATGGTCCGGCACCCCCAGCAGCGGAGCCCCTACGCGGCCTTCTCGGCTCGCTCCGCGCCAGCGGCGCGGGTCGCGGCGGCGCGCTTGATCGCCGCGTCGCGCTTGCGGACGTACCAGACGCCGATCAGGCCGAGGCCGCCGCCCGCGAGGCAGGTCCACACCCACCAGGTGGAGCCGCGGTCGTCGAACCAGCCGTAGAACGGCAGCTGGACCAGGAAGAGGACGAACCAGAGGATCGTGCCGCCCGTGATGGTGGCGACGACGGGCCCTTCCAGGGGCTCGGGCGCCTCGTGCTTGGGTGTCCACTTCGCCATGCGCACCAGCTTAGACGGGCCGTGTCCCGGCCCCCGCCGCGCTCCCGCACCCCTTGGGCCCCAAGGCTCTACGCGCGGAGATAGTCATTTCAGCCTTATGCATTCATACTGAAACCGCTTCTGAATGGCCGATTGCTTTCGTACGAAGACACAAGATCGTGCAAGCTCGGCCCTATCCCGTTCAACAGAGGTCATGAGGTCTCGCATGTCCCCCTCGGCCACCGCCCCGGTCGACGCCACACCGCCCGACGCCCCGCGGGGCGGCCTGGACGGATTCTTCAAGATCACGGAGCGGGGCTCCACCGTGGTCAGGGAGGTCCGCGGCGGCTTCGCCACCTTCTTCGCGATGGCCTACATCATCGTGCTGAACCCGATCATCCTCGGCAGCGCGAAGGACATGTACGGCCATCAGCTCGACAACAAGCAGCTGGTCACCGCCACCGTCCTGACGGCGGCGTTCACCACGCTGCTCATGGGCGTCATCGGCAACGTGCCGATCGCGCTCGCCGCCGGGCTCGGCGTGAACACCGTGGTCGCCCTCCAGCTCGCGCCGCGCATGTCCTGGCCGGACGCCATGGGCATGGTGGTGCTCGCGGGCTTCGTCGTGATGCTGCTGGTGGCGACCGGCCTGCGGGAGCGGGTGATGAGCGCGGTGCCGCTCGGCCTGCGCAAGGGCATCGCGATCGGCATCGGCCTGTTCATCATGCTGATCGGCCTCGTCGACGCGGGCTTCGTCTCGCGCATCCCGGACGCCGCCCACACCACCGTGCCGCTCCAGCTCGGCGGCGACGGCCACCTTAACGGCTGGCCGGTGCTCGTCTTCGTCCTCGGCGTCCTGCTCACCCTGGTGCTCCTGGTGCGCAAGGTGCCCGGCGCGATCCTGCTGTCCATCGTGGCCATGACCGTCCTCGCCATGGTCATCCACGCGGCGGCGGATGTGCCCTCCTGGGGCCTGACCACGCCCGAGTGGCCCGGCAACCCGGTCTCGACGCCTGATTTCGGCCTCATCGGCGAGATCAGCCTGTTCGGCGGCTTCGAGAAGGTCGGCGTCCTCACCGGCGTGCTCTTCGTCTTCACCGTGCTGCTGTCGTGCTTCTTCGACGCGATGGGCACGATCATGGGCGTCGGCGACGAGGCCCACCTGACCGACGACAAGGGCAACTTCCCCGGCATCAACAAGGTCCTGTTCGTCGACGGCATCGCCGTCGCCGCGGGCGGCGCCTCCTCCTCGTCGGCCACCACCTGCTTCGTGGAGTCCACCGCGGGCGTCGGCGAGGGCGCCCGCACCGGCCTCGCCAACGTGGTCACCGGTGCCCTGTTCTCCGTCGCCCTGTTCCTGACGCCGCTCGCCACGATGGTGCCCTCGCAGGCGGCGACGCCCGCGCTGCTCGCGGTCGGCTTCCTGATCCTGTCCGGCTCGGTCAGGGAGATCGACTGGAGCGACTACACGATCGCGATCCCGGCGTTCGTGACGATGCTGATGATGCCGTTCACGTACTCGATCACCAACGGCATCGGCATGGGCTTCGTCACCTTCACCGTGCTGCGGGTCGCGGCCGGGCGGGCCCGCGAGGTGCCGATCGCGATGTACGCGGTCTCGGCGGTCTTCGTCTTCTACTACCTGATGCCCGCGCTCGGCCTGACCTAGGCCGCCGCGGCGGCGGAGCCAGGCGTGACCCGGCAGGCCCGGGTCATGCCGCTCCGTAGAACTTCTCCGTCTTCTCCACGGACGTCTTGAACCGTTCGTCGAAGTCGTCCCTGATGAGCGTCCGGACCACATAGTCCTGGACGCTCATTCCCCTTTTGGCGGCATGCTGCCGGAGCCGGTCGAACAGCTCTTCGTCTATCCGCACGCTGAGCACTGTCGATCCCATGCGTGCCAGGGTCGCCGCCCCCCGCCGGACGATGCGCCGGTTTCCGATTCCAGCTCACTCGTTCGGGTGGTTCGCGGGTTCTGTCCGCCGCGCCGTGGGCAGATCGTGCCTTGTCCCGGGCGGGCCGTGCGGCTGCACGTGCATACGCGGTGGTACTTAGCCTGGGTAATGAGTTACGCTAAAGACCATGCCGGACCTCTCCCATGGCGACGACGCCGCCGCCGTGAACTCGTTGCGCTCCGCCGTGATGCGCCTGTCCCGTCGGCTCAAGCACCAGAGGGTCGACGAGTCGCTCAGCCCGACAGAGATGTCGGTGCTCGGCACCCTCGCCCGCTGCGGCAGTGCCACACCGGGCGAGCTAGCCCGCAAGGAGCACGTGCAGCCGCCGTCGATGACCCGCATCGTGGCGCTCCTCGAAGCCAAGGGCCTGGTCAGGCTCGAACCGCACCCCGACGACCGCCGCCAGAAGGTGGTCACCCAGACCGAGCAGGCCGAGGCGATGCTGGAGGAGAGCCGCCGCAAGCGGAACGCCTGGCTGGCGAGACTCGCCGAGGAACTGGACGACGACGAGTGGGCGAGGCTCCGCGCCGCGGCACCCGTCCTGGAGAAGCTCGCGCACCTCTGACCGACCGCGGGCCCCCTCGGGGGCCCGCCGCACGTGGCCCCCAAGGAGGCGAACCCCTTTGAGTACGGGATCCGGAGCAGACTCCGCCCCCGCACCAACCACCCTCGACAAGACGATCCACCCCTCGAAGAACTCCATGTTCAGCTCGCTGAGGATCCGGAACTACCGGCTCTTCGCGACCGGCGCCGTCGTGTCCAACACGGGCACCTGGATGGCCCGCATCACCCAGGACTGGCTGGTCCTCAGCCTCACCGGCTCCTCCGCGGCCGTGGGCATCACGACCGCGATGCAGTTCCTGCCCATGCTGCTCTTCGGCCTGTACGGCGGCGTCATCGCCGACCGCTTCGCCAAGCGCAGCCTGCTGTTCTGCACCCAGGGCGCGATGGGCCTGGGCGGCCTGTTCCTGGCCGCGATGACCCTCTCGGGCCACGTCCAGGTCTGGCACGTCTACGTCACGGCGTTCTTCACCGGCCTGGTCACCGTCGTCGACAACCCGACCCGGCAGTCCTTCGTGTCGGAGATGGTCGGCCCCGACCAGGTGCGCAACGCCGTCAGCCTGAACTCGGCCAACTTCCAGTCCGCCCGGCTCATCGGCCCGGCGGTCGCGGGCGTGGTCACCGCGGCGGTCGGCCCCGGCTGGGCCTTCCTCGCCAACGGCCTGTCGTTCCTCGCGCCGCTGACCTGCCTGGCGCTGATGCGCACCAGCGAGCTGACCCACTCCCCGCTGGCGCCCCGCCGCGGCAAGGGCCAGCTCCGTGAGGGCCTGGGCTATGTCCGCGCCCACCCCGAGCTGATCTGGCCGATCGTGCTCATCGGGTTCATCGGCACGTTCGGCTTCAACTTCCCGATCTGGCTGAGCGCGTACGCCGACGACGTCTTCCACGGCGGCTCCGGCCTGTACGCGGCGTTCACCACGCTGATGGCCGCGGGCTCACTCATCGGCGCGCTGCTGTCCGCCCGGCGCCGCTCCGCGCGGCTGCGGATGCTCGCGGGCGCGGCGGGCCTGTTCGGCGTGCTCCTGGTCGCGGTGGCCGCGGTGCCGAACGCGTACGTCTTCGCGGCGCTGCTCGTCCCGGTCGGCGCGATCGGCCTGACTGTGAACGTCACCGCCAACTCGTCGGTGCAGATGGCCACCGACCCCGAGATGCGGGGCCGGGTGATGAGCCTGTTCATGATGGTCTTCGTCGGCGGTACGCCGCTCGGCGGGCCCCTGTTCGGCTGGCTCGCCGACACCTACGGCGTCCGGGTCAGCTTCGCGCTCGGCGGCCTGGTCGTCGCCGTCGCGTCCGCCGCCGTCGGCCTGATGCTGGCGCGGGCCGCGAACCTGCGGCTCCAGGTGGACCTCAGGCGCGGGCACCAGCACGTGCGGTTCGTGCCCCGCGAGCGGGTGCTCACGCCCGCGGCGTGACACTCTCCGCATGAGACTGTTCACCGCGGTGCTGCCCCCCGAGTCGGCGGCGGCCGAGCTGGCCCGCTCCGTCGACCGGGTACGGGCCCTGCCGGGCGCCGACCGGCTGCGCTGGACCGACCGGGCGGGCTGGCACCTCACCCTCGCCTTCCTGGGCGAGGTCCCCGACGAAATGCTGCCCGCGCTGTACGAGTGCCTGGAGCGGGCGGCGCGGCGCACCGCGCCCTTCCCGCTGGCCCTCCACGGCGGCGGGCGCTTCGGCGACCGGGCCCTGTGGGCGGGGGCGGCCGGGGACGTGGCCGCGCTGCGGACGCTGGCACGGCGGGCGGAGGCGGCGGCGCGCGAGGCCGGGGTGGTGCTGCGGGAGGAGCGGGCGTACCGGGCGCACCTCACGCTGGCGCGGGGGCGGGGGGAGGTCGATCTGCGGCCGTTCGCCGCCGGGCTCGCCGCGTTCGCGGGCGAGGAGTGGGGGGTGGACCGGATGGTGCTGGTCCGCAGCCACCTGGGCGCCGGGGCGCGACCGCGCTACGAGCCGCTCCACGCCTGGCCCCTCGCGGGGGGCGCCCGAGGCTAGGGGGCGGCCCCCCTGGCACCCCCGCCCTATCTGTCGCTTGCTCGCCGTCGTCGGCTTTCCGTGATCCGCCGCTACCGCGGCGGATTTCTCCGCCCGCCCGCCCCTTTTAGGGGCGGGCGGGCGGGGAACAAGCCTGTCCGGCGTTTGAGGACGAGCCGCGGAGCGGCAATGAGGGCGGGGGTGCCAGGGGGCGGCGCCCCATGGTTTCGGGGAAGGGGCGGGTCTGGGGCGCCCCGCGAGGGCTGCTGGACCTGCCGTTAGGCTCGTGGCGTGGACCCGAAGACCAGGAACCGGATCATGGCCGGTGTGCTCGTGCTGATGTTCGCCGTCGTGGCCCTGGCGGCAGCCCTCGGCCGCTGACCCGGGCCGTCACCAGGCGAACGCCTCCGGCGAGGGCCCGGGCCCGGGGAAGATCTCGTCGAGGGCGGTGAGCAGCTCCCCGTCCAGCTCAAGGTCCACGGCGCGCAGCGCGGACGCGAGCTGGTCGGCGGTGCGCGGCCCCACGATCGGCCCGGTGACGCCGGGCCGGGTGAGCAGCCAGGCCAGCGCGACCTCGCCGGGTTCCAGGCCGTGCTTGTCGAGCAGGTCCTCGTACGCCTGGACCCGCGCCCGCACGGCGGGGTCGGCGAGCGCGTCGGCCGCCCGGCCCGAGGCCCGGCGCCCGCCCTGGACCTCCTTCTTCAGCGTGCCGCCGAGCAGCCCGCCGTGCAGCGGGGACCAGGGGATGACGCCGAGTCCGTACTCCCGCGCGGCGGGGATGACCTCCATCTCGGCGCGGCGCTCGGCGAGGTTGTACAGGCACTGCTCGCTGACCAGGCCGAGGCTGCCGCGCCGGGCGGCGGTCTCGTTGGCCTGGGCGATCTTGTAGCCGGGGAAATTGGAGGAGCCCGCGTAGAGGACCTTGCCCTGCTGGACGAGGACGTCGACGGCCTGCCAGATCTCCTCGAACGGGGTGTTCCGGTCGATGTGGTGGAACTGGTAGACGTCGATGTGGTCGGTGCCCAGGCGCTTCAGGGAGGCCTCGACGGCGCGGCGGATGCTGACGGCCGAGAGGCGGTCGTGGTTGGGCCAGGCGGCCTCGCCGTCGGCGCTCATGTTCCCGTACACCTTGGTGGCGATCACCGTCTTGTCGCGGCGGCCGCCGCCCTGGGCGAACCAGGTGCCGATGATCTCCTCGGTGCGGCCCTTGTTCTCGCCCCAGCCGTAGACGTTGGCGGTGTCGAAGAAGTTGATGCCCGCGTCGAGCGCGGCGTCCATGATCGCGTGGCTTTCGGCCTCGCCCGTCTGTGGCCCGAAGTTCATCGTGCCGAGGGTGAGGCGGCTGACCTTGAGTCCGGTGCGTCCCAGCTGCGTGTACTTCATGGTCAGCAAGCCAACGGGGTGGAGTGGGCTCTAGGCAAGGGGGGCGGGGTCAGTCGCGGGGGAAGCGAGCGGTGGTGAGGGTGAGTCCGAGAGGGGTGGCGGTGAGGTCGACGTCGTCGCCGTAGGCGATGGGCGGCCACTCCTCCGTGTACGCGCCGTCCTCGGGCCGGGTGTAGACCCGCACCTTGCCTTCGTAAGGGTCGGCGATCAGGTAGACGGCGACCCCGGCCGTGGCATACGCGGTCCGCTTCGGTCCGTAGTCGTTCTCCGCGGTGCCACGGGAGATCACTTCGGCGACGAACTCGACGTCCTCGCACCGCCAGCGATCCTCGCTGTCTGTCTCCGCGTCCTCGACCAGGAGCGCCACATCGCTGCACAGGCCGTTGAGGTGACCGGGGTAGTCGATACGCACGTCGGAGAACACCCGCCTGCGCGGGGGATCGGCGCTGAGCTGCGAAACAATGCACCAGATGGTCTCCCAGCGGGTCGACCGCTGCGGCGTCATGTGGACGCACCCCTCCACGACCTCGATCTTCATTCCTTCGAGGATGGGCAGCCCTTCGAACGCCTCGAACATCGCATCCAGCGTTCGCGTGTTCTCGTCGGCCATCTTGATCCTGTCTTCTACGACGGTCATCGTGGCGCTCCTCCCCGGCCGACGCTCGGTCGAGCGCAGCCGCGCAGTACAACGATACGCACGGCGCCCAGGTCACGTACGGACGTGCGAGCCGCGCCCGCGCGCGGTCACGTTCCGCCCAGCCAGCCCGCCGCGTCCAGGCGGAACGCCTCCGGCGGCACGACCGCGCGCAGGTCGTCCTCCAGCGCGCGTACGCGGTCCGCGCCGAGGGTCCGGGCCCAGTCCGCGCGCAGCTCGTCGAAGAGCGCCGCCGAGCGGGCCAGCGCGTCCAGGCCGCGCGGGGTGAGGCGGACCAGTTTGCGGCGGGCGTCGGACGGGTCGTCGGCGCGCTCCGCGTAGCCGAGGGCGACGAGGCGGTCGACGGTCTTGCCCGCCGCCTGCTTGGTCACGCCGAGGCGGCGGCCGATCTCGCTCGCGGTGGCGCCGTCGGGGCCGACGGCCTGCATCGCGAAGCCGTGCGCGGGGCGCAGGTCCGGGTGGCCCTGGCGGGCGAGTTCGGCGTGCAGGCGGTCGATGAGGGTGCGGAAACCGGCGAAGAGGAGGAGGGGCAGCTCGTATCCGGGGGGCTCCCGGCGGTCTTCGGGAGGCGTCCGGCGGTCTTCGGAGGGCTCGTGCGCGCCGCTGGTCGCGGGGGTGCCCTTCCGCTTTTCGACAACCTGGTTTACCTTCGCCTGGTCCGTCGCTTCGTCAACCATGTTGTCGATTTTAGGGGTCCTCCATGTCCGCCACCGCCACCTCCTCTGCCACCACCGCCACCGCCTTCACCGCCCACACCGTCGAGACCGCGCCGCCCGCCTCCCGGCCCGCCATGGAGGCCGTCACCCGGGCCTTCGGGGAGCTGCCCGACGCCGTCGCCAAGCTCGCCGAGTCGCCCGAACTGCTCACCGGGTTCCTGGAGATGAGCCGGAGCTTCGAGCGCGCCACCCTCGAACCGCTGGCCCGCGAGACCGTGATCATGACCGTAGCCGTGCGCAACGGCTGCTGCGTGTGCGTGGCCCTGCACACCGGCAGGCTCCGCGACCTCGGCGCCGACGCCGCGCTCATCGCCGCCCTGCGCACCGGCGCCGAACTGCCCGCGGACCAGGGCCGCCTGGCCGCCGTACGCCGTTTCGCGCTGCGCGTCCTCGCCACCTCGGGCGGCGTCGACGACACCGACCTGAAGGACTTCCTCGACCACGGCCACACCCGGCGCAACGCCCTTGAGGTCGTCCACGGCATCGGCACGTACACGATGTCCACGCTCGCGAACCGGCTGGTGAGAGCGGTGTGACCGGCACCGCGCCGCCTCAGGGGCGCGTCCCGGCGGGCGGGACGCGCCGTGAATCGGACACGAATTGACGCCGGGTCACGCTCCCGCGTCCAATGGACGGCGCGGTCGACGCGCGGGGTGGTCCGGGGCACTCCGTGGCGGTCGGCCATCGGGGGGCAGACCACACGCCGCGGCGACCGACGCGGCGCGTCCCCCTGTGCCGACTGTGCCGAAGGGGGAGGCGCCGTGATCGAGTTGCGCGTACTGGGAGCCGTGGAGGCGTGGGACGGCGGTGACCGCGTCGACCTGCGCGGGCCCCGCCACCGGGCCGTCCTGGCCCGGCTGCTGATGGCCCGCGGCCGGGTCGTACCGCTGGACCTGCTCATCGGCGACCTGTGGCGGGACACCCCGTCCGAGCGGGCGCTCGGCTCCCTGCGCACCCTCGTCTCCACGCTCCGCAAGGCCCTCGAACCGGGCCGCCCCTCCCGCACCCCGCCCCGTGTCCTCGTCACCGCCCCGCCCGGCTACGCCCTGCGCCTGGACCACGCGGCCGTCGACGCCTGGCGGTTCGAGGACCTGGTCCGGCGGTCCGTGCGGACACCGGCGCCGGACGGGCCCGCCGAGACCCGCGACCGGCTCACCGCAGCGCTCGACCTGTGGCGGGGCGGCGCCTACGCGGAGTTCGCCGCGCAGGACTGGGCCGCGCCCGAGGCCACCCGGCTCACCGAACTGCGGCTGCTGGCCGCCGAACGGCTCGCCGAGGCCGAACTCGCCCTCGGCGCCGCCGCGCGGGTCGTCGCCGACCTGGAGGCGCACACCCGCGCCCACCCCCTGCGCGAGGAGGGCTGGCGCCTGCTCGCCCTCGCCCTCTACCGCACCGGCCGCCAGGCCGACGCCCTCGCCGCCCTGCGCACCGCCCGCACGGTCCTCGCCGACGAGCTGGGCATCGACCCGGGGCTGCCGCTGCGGAACCTGGAGCGGGACATCCTGCGCCAGGAACCGGGGCTGGCCCCTGGCCCCGAGCGGGGGGCGGGTGCGTCGGTGTCTTCGGGGGCGTCGGGGGGCGCGGGTGTGGGCGCGGGTGCGTCTGCCGGTGCCGGTGCGTCTGCGTCTGCGGGTGCCGGTGCGTCTGCGGGTGCCGGTGCGTCTGCGGGTGCCGGTGCGTCTGCGGGTGCGGGTGCGTCTGCGGGTGCGGGTGCGGGCGCCGGTGCCGGTGCCGTCGCGCTTGCGGAGGTGCCCGCGTTGGACGTGTTGGACACGTTGGATGTGGTGGACGGGCCGCGTGTCTCGGGTCTCTCGGCTGTGCCGGGCCTTTCAGGTGCATCGGGTAGGTCAGGCGTACCGGATGTGCTGGGTGTACCGGGCGTGCTGGATGCTCCGGGCCTCGCGGACCTGCCGGAAGCCGGGGCGGCGGACCGTGGTGCCCCCGTCCCCAGTGCCGTCTCCGGTCGCGCCGCCGAGCTGCGGCGCCTCGCCACCGAGGCGCGGTACGCCGCCCAGGGGGCGCTCCGCGTCGCGCTGGTCAGCGGCGCCCCGGGCACCGGCAAGTCCGCGCTCGTCGAGGCGGTGGCCCGGCGGCTGACCGGGCACGGCTGGACGGCCGCCTGGTGCCGGTGCCCGGAGGCGGAGGGCGCCCCCGCCGGGTACCCGTGGGCGGAACTCCTGCGCACGCTCGTCGCCGCCGGGCACGCGCCGCCGCCCGCGCTGCGGCACGCCCTGGCGCCGCTGCTGCACGACGCCCCGGAGCCGCGCGCCGCCGACGTCACCCGCTTCCAGGCGCACACCGCCGCCGGTGCCCACCTCGCGGCGGTGGCCGAGGCGGCACCCCTGGTCCTCGTACTCGAAGACCTGCACCGCGCCGACGACGAGACCCTCGCGCTGCTGCGCCGCCTGCCCGCCGCCCTCGCCGAGCGGCCCGTGCTGCTCCTGGTCACCTACCGCGCCGAGGAGGTCACCGACGCCGCCTGCGCGACGCTCGCCGAACTCGCCCGCCACGAACCGGCCCGCGTCGTCCTCGCGGGCCTCGGCCTCGACGCGGTGGCCGCGCTCGTCCGGGCCGTCACCGGGCGCGGCGCCGACGACCCCGAGCTGGACGCGGACACCATCCGGCTCATCGCCGACCGCACCGGCGGCAACCCGTTCTTCGTCCGCGAGACCGCGCGGCTGCTGCGCGCCGAGGGCGTACGGGCCGCGACCTCCCAAGTGCCCCTGGGCGTCAAGGACGTGATCCGGCGCCGGACGAGCCAGCTCACCCCCTACACGCGTGGCGTGCTCCGCCAGGCCGCCGCCGTCGGCACGGAGGTCGACTTCGATGTCCTGCTGGACATCTGCGCGTCGGAGGCGGCGCCCGGCGGGCCGTCCGACGGCGCGGCGGACGGTGTGGCGCAGGCCCTGGAGGACGCCGTCGAGGAGGCCGTGCGGGCCGGGGTCGTCACCGAACCGGAGCCCGGCCGGGTCCGCTTCGCACACGCCCTGGTGCGCGACACCCTCTACCAGGACGTGTCCCGGCTGCGCCGCGCCCGCTGGCACGCCCGCGCCGCCCGCGCCATCGAACGCCTCCGCCCCGACGACGTGACGGCGCTCGCGCACCACTGCCTGGAGTCGGCGGGCCCCCGCGACGTGCTGCGCGCCGTCCGGCACACGCACGCGGCGGCGGCGCTCGCCCGGCGCCGGTTCGCCCACCGGGAGGCCGCGCAGCTGTGGCGGCGCGCCCTCGCCGCGTACGAACGCCTCGGCACGGTCCCGCTGGTGACCGTCGACGACGGGCCCGACCTCGTCATCGGGCTCGTACGGACCCTCGCGCTCGCCGGGGACGTGCCGACCGCGCGCGCCCAGCAGGCCGCCGCCCTGGAGCACTTCCCGGCCGACGGCGACCCGTACGCCCTGGCCCGTATCGCCACCTGCAACGACGTGCCGGGGCTCTGGTACCACGGCGGCAGCGGCACCGGCGCGGACCGGCGCGTCGTCGACGCCGTCGAGCGGCTGCTGAGGGAACTGCCCGAGGACGAGGAGGAGTTGCGCTGCCGCCTGCTCGCGACGCTCGCCATGGAGCTGGACGGCGTCGGCGGTGAGCGCGGGCGGGGCGCCGCCGCCGACGCCGAGCGGCTCGCCCGCCGCGTCGGCGACCCGCGGCTCCTCGCGCTCGCCCTCAACAGCCAGCTCACGCAGACCTACGGCAGCGCCGGTCTCGCCCCGCGCCGCACCCGGATCGCCGAGGAACTCCTCGCCGTCGCGCGCGGCGCTGGCCTCACCGCGGCGGAGGCCCTCGCCCGCACCGTACTGATGCAGGCGCACGCGGCCCGCGCCGCGTTCCACGAGGCCGACGAGCAGGCCCGCGCCGTGCGGCGGCTCGCCGCCGAGCACGACCTGCCGTCGCTGACCACCGTGCCGATGCTGTACGACGCGCTGCGCGCGGCCGTGGAGCGGCGGTACGACGACGCCGAGCGGGCCTACGCCGCCGCGCGCGACGCCCTCGGCGTGCTCGGCGCCTGGGGCACCGAGCACGCCCTGTACGGGCTCGCCCTGTTCTGCCTGCGGCAGCAGCAGGGGCGGCTCGCCGAGCACCTCGACCTGTCGCGGCGGGCCTTCGCCGACTGCGCGGGCGTCGAGGCCACGCACGTGCTGACGCTGGCCGCCGCCGGGCGCACCGCGCAGGCGCGGGCGCTGGTGCCCGGACTCCTCACCATGCGGCGGGACTTCCTCTACGAGCTGCGGCTCGCCGCGGCGGGGCTCGCCGCAGTGCGCCTCGGGGAGCGGGATGTCGCCGAGGCCGTGTACGAGGAACTGCTCCCGGCCGCCGAGGAGTTGGCGGGGGCGGCGTGCGGGATGGTGACGCTGGGGCCGGTCGCCCAGTTCCTGGGCGAGATCGCGGAGTACCTGGGGCGGGATGACGCCGCCCTCACGCACTACTGCCAGGCGCTGGCGCTGGCCCGGCGGGCCGGGGCCGCCCACTGGGAGGCGGCGGCGCGCGCGGCCCTGTCGGGCATGCCCTCGCGGGGCGCGCCCCAGACCCGCCCCTCCCCGAACTAGGGGCAGCCGCCCCTAGCACCCCGCGCCCTTTCGCCGCTCCGCGCCTCGCCCTCAAACGCCGGGCGGGCTCTGTCTCCCCCACCCGCCCGCCCTTTCCAGGGACTCCGCCCCCGGACCCCCGCCCATCGCCGCTCCGCGGCTCGTCCTCAAGCGCCGGGCGGGCTAGACACAGACCACCCGCCCCGGAGGGGGCGGGTGGGCGGGGAACATCCGCCGCGGTAGCGGCGGATCACGGAGAGCCGAAGACGGCGAGGAGGCGAGACTCAGCCTGCCCGGCGTTTGAGGGCGAGGCGCGGAGCGCCGATGAGGGCGGGGTGCTAGGGGCTGGCCCCTAGTTTCGGGAAAGGGGCGGGTCTGGGGCGCCCCGCGAGGGCCCGCGGCCATACATCGCGCGGCGCAGCACCGCCTCGGCAGGCCCCCGCAGCCCCCACCGCTCCAGCGCCAGCGCCCCGGCGACCGTCACCAGCCACACCCCCGTGGCGAAGAGGACCATCGTCGCGCTGGAGAGGTGGGCGCCGAGCCCGAGGCCCCACGCGGAGAGGAGGGGGGCGAAGAGGAGGGAGTGGGTGAGGTAGCAGGAGAGGGAGCGCTTGCCGACCGCGGAGACGGCGGTGACCGCCAGGTTCCCGCGCCGCCGGGGCCGCCGCGTCCACCAGTGGACGAAGAGGGCGACGGCGGCGACGTAGCCGAGCCCGCCCGCGCTGCCGGTGGCGTCCCGCAGCGCGGTGAGGGCACCCCCCTCGCTCTGCGCGTCGTCCGGCACATCGAGCGCCCCGACGTGCGCGAGCGCCGCGGGCAGCGCCCCCAGCCAGCCCACCGCGACACCCACCACGGCGGTGCGGCGCAGCAGCCGCAGATGGCGGCCCGGATCCTCCAGGATCCGGCGCCGCGCCGCCCAGAAGCCCAGCAGGAACACCAGTGTCCCGCCGCCGACCAGGGACAGCGGCGCCGCCGCGAACGTCACGAACAGGCCGGTCTTGAAGCGGGTGGCGGTGGCGGCGGCCCAGCTGTGCTCGTCCGCCGCGTACGCCGCGGCGCCGGGCTCGGTGTCCGGGTCGCCCAGCGAGCCGACGTCGCCCTGGAGCAGCGCGGTGACCGTCGGCCCCAGCGTGACCACGAGCGCCAGGAGCGCGCTCGCGCCCGCCCACCAGAGCAGCGCGCGCTCGCTGCGGCGCAGGAACAGCCAGCCGACGACGAGGCTCATGACGCCGTAGTAGCCCACGATGTCGCCCGCCATCAGCAGCGTCGCGTGGGTGAGCCCGATCGGAACGAGGAGCAGGCTGCGGCGGCGCAGCAGCCGTACCGCGTCGCGCTCCGAGGCGCCCGCGGCGGTCTGGCGCAGGAACAGCTGCGTCATGCCGTAGCCGAAGAGGAACGCGAAGAGCGGGTAGACGCGCAGGTCCAGCACGGTGATCATGGCGAACTGGGCGGCGTGGTCGAGCGGTCCGCCGTTCACGGGCTGCCAGCCCGACGGCCCGTACGTGGTGGACTTCCACAGGTGGAAGGCGGTGTTGGAGGCCGCGATGAGCAGCAGCATCAGACCGCGCGCCAGGTCGGGCGCGAGGGCCCGGTCGGCGGCCGCGACGCCGGTGGGCGGTGGCGCGCCCGCCGCGGCGCGGGGGGTTCCGTTCGTGGTGTCGGCCGTCATGGCTCGACGCTAGGAAGCGGGGCGGGCGCCGGGCGTCCGCCTTCCGGCTAGGGGCGGGGCGCCTTACGGCTACCGGTGGTTGGCCTTCCGGCCCGCGGCGGCCTACCGGCGGCGCCCCCAGCGGTGACCGTGGTGCCCGTGGTGTCCCGGGCCCCTGGTGCCGCCCCGTGCGGCGGCCCGCGCGGCGTCGCGTTCCGCGCGCCCGGACAGGGCGAGCCGCACCAGGTTCGCCAAGGAGACGAAGCCGCCGGTCACGGAGTCGAAGACGGTGATGAGGACGATGTCCGCCAAGGCCGCCGCGGCGGCCCGCTGCGCCTCGGCGGCGCGCCGCTCGGCCCCGCGCACCCTGTCCCGCGCACCCGTGGACGTCCGCTCGCCCGTGAACCGCCACACCTTCATGGGCTGCCCCCTCGCGTCGGTGGTGGCCAGTCTTCTCCCCCTGTTGGCTGGTTGTCACCGGTTTCCGCCGGAAGGGGAGGGAAGTCCGGCGGGATGCCGTAGGGGGTGGGCGCGGGGTGGCGTAGCGCGTGGCGGTGGAGCTGCGGGGCGTGCGGGCGGCGGCCGTGCGCCGGGGCATGGGCGGGTCGGGGGTGTCTGGCCAAGTTCCCCGTATCGCCGGGGTGTTGTCGGGCGCTACGTTGCGGGGGTGATCACTCGGGGGACACCGCTACGGGGATGCGGAGGAGACACGGATGCGTGAGCGGTGGCAGAAGTTCCTGGAGCAGGGCGACAAGTACGGGGACCAGTGGCAGCGCCCCGGTGAGCAGTGGTCGCGCGAACCCGGCGACGAGTGGCAGCAGTACGTCGACTACTACCTGATGGGCAGCGGCGCGTTCGGCGGTGCCGCGATCCTCGACTCCGAGGGCACCACGCTCGCCGCGTCCCCGGGCTTCCAGGTCTCCCCGAAGCAGGCGTACGTCGTCGGCGAACTCCTGGACGGCGGTGCCCCCGGCGCGCGGGACGGGTCGGTGACGCTCGGCGAGCACACGTACGCCGACCTGGGCGTCGACGGCCGCACGCTGTACGGGTCGAGGGGCGCGGGGCAGCGGGGCCGGGTGCTCGGCCGGGACGCCTTCGTCGGCTTCCTCGCGGCCCGGTCCGCCACGGCGCTGGTCATCGGCGCCCATGTGGAGGGCCAGCCGCGCGACGACGCCGCCCGGGTCCTCGACAAGTTCGTGGACCGCCTGGTCAAGAAGGGGCTGTGACACCGCCGTTCGCGCGGTAGCGGCCCGGCGTCGTGCCGAACGCCCGAGTGAACGCGTGCGACAGGGCGTACGGAGAGCCGTAGCCGACCTGCCGCGCGACGGCCGCGAGCGGGGCGTCGCCCGCGCGCAGCAGCGCCGCCGCGCGCGTCATCCGCCACCACGTCAGGTACGCCATGGGCGGCCGCCCCACCAGCGCCGTGAACCGCCGGGTGAGCGTCGCCCGGGAGACCCCGGCGCGGGCGGCGAGCCGCGCGGTGGTCCAGGGGCGGGCGGGGTCCTCGTGCAGCAGGCGCAGGGCCGCCGCCACCGCCGGGTCCTGGAGCGCGCCCGCCCAGCCCGCCGCGCCCCCGGCCGCCCGCTCCGCCGCCCAGGCCCGCACCAGGTACACCAGGAGCAGGTCGAGCAGGCCCGGTACGGCGATGCAGCCGCCGGGCCGGGGGCCCGCGGTCTCGGCGGCCAACAGGCCGATGGCCGAGCGGAGTTCGGGGTGGCTGCCGGGGCGGTGCGGCAGGTGGACGACGTCGGGCAGCTCGGTGAGCAGCGGGTGCGGGTGGCTGCGGTCGAAGCGGTACTTGCCGCAGAGCACCTCGACCGGGGCGACGGAGCCGCCCCCGTCGCCCCGCGCACCGACACCGCCGTCACCGCCGTCATCGCCGACACCGCCGACACCGCCGACACCACTGTCACCGCCACCACCGCCGTCGGCCCGCGCGCCCCCGCCCACGCCCGCGCCCCCGTCTTCGAGCCACCGCTCGAACGGCACCGCGTGCCCGGCCGTGTCCCGGTCCGCCGTCATGTCCGCCAGGACGTGGCCCGAGCCGTGCGGCAGCAGCAGCACATCGCCCGCGCCCAGCGTGACCGGCGGCCCGTCGTCGGGCAGCAGTCGGCAGCTGCCCTCCAGGACGGCGTGGAACCCGGCGCCCTCGTACGGCGCGAGCCGCGTGCACCAACGCCCGGCGACCCGGGCGCGGTTCACCACCGGCCGCCCCGTGCGGACGGCCGCGATCGCGTCGCTCACCACATCCATGGCCCCAGCCTAGGCGAGCCGGTGAGCCGCTCGCGTATCCACATGAGTCAGGCGCGCATTGAGACGCTCACTCGCTCCCCCCTAGCGTGAGCGGACGTTACGCGAGACATGCGAGACACGTGAGACACGTGAGAGAAGGGGGGCCGCCGTGGGAGACGCGTCGCGGTTCATGCTGGGGGACGTCGAGGTCATCCGGATCGAGGAGCTGCGGGGGCGCTTCGGACCGGCCCGCGCGCTGGTGCCGGACCTGCCGGAGGAGCTGTGGCGGGCGCACCAGGACTGGCTCGTACCGGACTTCTGGGACCCGGCCCCCGAAGGACGGGCGGCCTCCGAAGGGCAGACGGCCCCCGAAGGACAAGCGGCCCCCGAAAGCCAGGGCGGCGGCGACGCCGTGGTGGGTGTCGTCCAGACCTGGGTGCTGCGCAGCGAGGGCCGCGTCGTCCTCGTCGACACCGGCGTCGGCGACGGCCGCGAGCGGCCGGGGCGGCCCCTCTTCCACCGCCTGCGCACCGGCTTCCTGGACCGCCTTGCCGCCGCCGGAGTGCGCCCCGAGGACGTGGACGTCGTCGTGAACACCCATCTGCACGGCGACCACGTGGGCTGGAACACCCGCGAGCACGACGGCGCGTGGGTACCGGCCTTCCCCGCGCCCGCTATCTGCTGCCCGCCGCCGACCACGCCTACTTCGGCCCCGGCGGCGGTTCCGCCCGGAGCGCGGACCAGCTGCCGTTCTTCGCCGAGAGCGTCGAGCCGGTGGTGCGCGCGGGCCAGGCCGTGCTGTGGCGGGACGCGTACCGTGTCGACGCCCACCTCACCCTCGAAGCGGCCCCCGGCCACACCCCCGGCTCGGCGGTCCTCCGCCTGGCCTCCGGCACCGATCGCGCGGTGTTCGTCGGCGACGTCCTGCACACCCCCCTGCAGATCCTCGCCCCCGACTGCGGCACCTGCCTGTGCGAGGACCCGAGGGCGGCGGCCGCCACCCGCCGCCGGGTCCTCCAGCGCGCGGCCGACGAGCGGGAACTGGTGATCCCGGCCCACTTCGGGGGCCCGGGGGTCGCGGAGGTCCGCAGGCGGGGCGACGCGTTCGCGATCCACCGCTGGGGGCCCGCTCAGGGGAGCGGCACGTCCCCCATGCCCCACCCCTGAGCCAGCGCCAGCGCGAACGCGTCGGCCAGCTTCCGCTCGCCGCTCTGGTTGGGGTGCGTCCCGTCGTACGTGTCGGCCGAGATGTCGTACGACGCCGGAGGCGGCACCAGCAGCACCGGCGAGGCGGGCGTGTCGAGGTCGGCGACGGCCTTGGCCAGCAGCTCGTTGAAGAGGGCGACCTCGGCGGCGAACGCCGGGTCGGACGCCGCCCGCACGTTGGGGATCACCGGCAGCACGGCGGCCGCGACCCGCGGGTTGCCCTCGCGGGCGGCGGCGAAGAAGCGGCGGACGCTGTCCGTGGTCTGCGCGGCGTCGGTGTAGAAGCCGAGGTCTATCAGGCCGAGGGAGACGAGCAGCACGTCCGCGCGCTCCTTGGCGACGGTCTCGCCGATCAGCGGAGCCATGTGCAGCCAGCCCTCGCCCCAGCCCGCCAAGTGGCGGCGGGGGAAGTCCGGTTCGGCGTACGCGTACGACGTGGGCGCGTCCGCGGCCTTGTCGTACAGGGCCTCGCGGGGGCCGACGACCTTGAAGGGCTCGCCGAGGGTGGCGCACAGGTGCCGCCACATCCAGTGGCGCCAGGTGTGTTCCCCGGCGCTTCCGATGGTCATCGAGTCGCCGACGAACATGAACCTGAGCATCCGCTCATCATCGCGGACGCGCCGGGGCGGCGGCGATGTGAGCCTGGACACCTGGCGACGGGCGGCGGGGTGGCAGGCTTGAGCCATGGGTTCTTCGAGGGTGTGGGCGGCCGCGGCCGCGGTGGTCCTGTGCGCGGCGGCGACCGGCCCGGCCGCGGCCGACGGCAAGCCGGGCAACGACGGCTTCACCATCAAGGACCCGAGGATCACCGAGTCCAGCGGCCTGGTCGCGTCCCGCGCCCACCCCGGCGTCTACTGGACCCACAACGACCAGGACAAGGGCGCCTACCTGTACGCGGTCGACTCCAGGACCGGTGAGATCGTCGCCAGGATCACGATGACGGGCGTGGGCACCCCGCGTGACGTGGAGGCCATCTCCATCGGCCCGGACGGCGACCTGTACGTGGGTGACATCGGTGACAACTTCCACGGCAAGTGGTCCTTCGTGTGGGTCTACAAGCTGCCCGAGCCGAAGACGCTCAAGGACCAGACGGTCCGCGCCACGCAGTACGTGGTGAAGTACGACGACGGGCCGCGCGACGCGGAGGCGCTGATGGTCCACCCGAGGACCGGGCGGATCTACATCGCCGACAAGCAGGAGGACGGCGGCTCCCTGTACGAGGGCCCGGCGCGGATGTCGACGTCGGGCACGAATGTGTTCCGGCGGGTCGCCGCCACCGACCTGTGGGTCACCGACGGCGCCTTCTCGCCCGACGGCAAGCGCCTTGCCCTGCGCGGGTACTTCGGCGGGGTGTCGTACGCCTGGAAGGGCCCCGGGAAGATCAAGCGCCTGGGCCGTCTGAGCGTGCCGCTCCAGCGGCAGGGCGAGTCGCTGGCGTACAGCCCCGACGGGAGCCGACTGATGTTCGGCACCGAGGGCGTCGAGAGCGACGTCGAGGCCCGCGAGGTCAAGAAGGGCGGGGGCGTCGCCTCGTCGTCCGGCGGGGGCTCCGGCGGGGGCGACGGGATGAGCGGCGGGGTGAAGGGCGCGGTGGCGCTGGGGGCCGTGGTGCTCGCGGTGCTCGGCCTGAAGCGGGTGTTCCGCAGGCGGGGCTGACCCCTACGCCGGGGCGGCGGCCCCCGTGGCGTCCCCGGCGACCCCGGCGGCGGCCGTGGCGCGCTGCCGTACGAGGACGTCGAGCCCGTCCAGGATGCGCTGGAGCCCGAACTCGAAGTGGTCGAAGTCCGGGCCGAAGGCCTCCTCGGAGAGCCCGGCGACCAGCGGGTAGCGCCCGCTGCGCATGACCTCCTCCAGGACGGGCCCCTGGGCCTCCCAGAACGCCTCGGTCGTCACCCCGGAGTCGCGCTCCGCCTCCACCTCGTGCACCTGCACGCGGGCGACCCCGGAGACGTACCCCTCGACCATCAGCAGCACCGAGATCAGCTCGGGGTCGCTCAGGCCGGTCGGCTTGATGCGGGCGAGGACCTTCTCCAGGCCGCCGACGGCGCTCGGGCCGAGCACCGGCCGGGCCTGGTTGACGTGCAGCAGCCAGGGGTGGGCCTGGTAGCGGGCGAGGGTCTCTCGGGCGTACGCCTCGACGCCCGCGCGCCAGCCGTCGGCGACGGGGGCCTCGTCGCCGCCCGGCGCCTGGACGTGGTTGAGCATCAGGTCGAGCAGCTCGGCCTTGCCGGGCACGTACCGGTACAGCGACATCGTGCCCGTGCCCAGCTCCTGGGACAGGCGGCGCATGGAGACGGCGGCGATGCCCTCGGCGTCGGCGAGGCGCACGGCGGCGGTGACGATCCGGTCCAGGGTCAGTCCCGGCTTGGGGCCGCGGGTGGGGCGCTCGCCGCCGCCCCACATCAGTTCGAGGCTGCGCGTGATGTCGCCGCTGCCGCTGGTCTCTGTGGTCGCCATGGATCTCACGATAAGCCCTGCGCCATAAACTGAGTACGCTGTACGCTCTATCGGGTACGGTGTACTCAGTGCGGCGTACTCGGTACGGCGTGCTCGGTACGGGTGCGACGAGGCGGAGCGGAACGGGTGGAGGAGAGGCGATGAGCGACGGCGACCACGGCGCGCAGCACGGCGAGTACGCCGTGCGGGCCCGGGGCCTGACGAAGCGGTACGGGGACAAGAAGGCGCTGGACGGCTTCGACCTGACCGTGCGGCACGGCACGGTGCACGGCCTGCTCGGGCCGAACGGCGCGGGCAAGACCACGGCGGTGCGCATCCTGTCGACGCTGATCCGGCTCGACGGCGGCGAGGCGGCCGTGGGCGGCGCCGACGTGGTCCGCGAGCCGGGCCTGGTGCGCGGCCGCATCGGCCTGACGGGCCAGTACGCGGCGGTGGACGAGGTCCTCACGGGGCGGCAGAACCTGGAGATGTTCGGCCGCCTCTTCCACCTGGGCGCCCGCGGGGCCGCGCGCCGGGCGGCCGAACTGCTCGAACAGTTCGGCCTCACGGCGGCGGCCGACAAGGGCGCGGGCCAGTACAGCGGCGGCATGCGGCGCCGCCTCGACCTGGCCGCGTCGATGATCCTCGCGCCGTCCGTGCTGTTCCTGGACGAGCCGACGACGGGCCTCGACCCGCGCAGCCGCAGCGAGGTCTGGGAGTCCGTACGGGACCTGGTCGCGGGCGGCACGAGCGTGCTCCTCACCACGCAGTACCTGGAGGAGGCCGACCGGCTCGCCTCCCGCATCACCGTCATCGACCAGGGCCGCGCCATCGCCGACGACACCCCCGACGGCCTCAAGGCGACGGTCGGCGGCAGCCAGCTCGAGGTCGTCGTCAGCGAGGCCGCCGACCTCCCGGCGGCGGTGAAGGCGGTGGCCAGGGTCGCCGACGGCGAGCCGGAGACGGTCGACGCCCAGCGGCGCGTGCGGGCGGCGGTCACCGACCGCGTCGGGGCCCTCGCGGACACCGCGCGCACCCTGCGCGACGAGGGCGTCGCCGTGGAGGACATCGGCCTCAGGCGCCCCAGCCTGGACGACGTGTTCCTGAAGCTGACCGGGGCGGCGACCGCCGCCGGGACGCCCGACGGCGAGAAGGAGGCGGCATGAGCGACGTACTGACGGGCGGCGGCCCGGCCCTCGACCCGGCCCCGGGGGCCCCGGCCCTCGACCCGGCCCCGGCCGCGCACGGCCGCGCCTACTGGGCCCTGTCCGACACCCTGAACATCACCCGCCGCTATCTGACCCACTTCCAGCGCCAGCCCGTCACCATCGTGTGGCAGCTGGGCTTCCCCATCATCAGCGTGCTCCTGTACGGCTTCGTCTTCGGCGAGGCCATGAAGGTGCCCGGCGACGAGGGGGACTACAAGGACTTCCTGATGCCCGGCATGTTCGTGATGACGATGGCCTTCGGCTTCATGAACACCGCGATGGGCGTGGTCACCGACGCCTCCAAGGGCGTCATCGACCGCTTCCGGTCCATGCCGATGGCGCCGTCCGCCGTCGCCGCCGGGCGCGGTGTCGCCGACCTCGTCGTGGCCTGCGCCGAGCTGACCATCCTCGCGCTCACCGCGCTCGCCATCGGCTGGCGCCCCGACAACGGCGCCCTGAACGGCCTCGCCGCCTTCGCCCTGCTGCTGCTCCTGCGGTTCAGCCTGATCTGGGTCGGGGTGTGGCTGGGGCTCGTGGTGCCCTCACCGGAGGCCGCGGGCGGCCTGTACGCGGTCGCCTTCCCGCTCACCATGATCTCCAGCGTGTTCGTGGCGCCCTCCCTGATGCCGGACTGGCTGGGGCCCGTCGCCGCCTGGAACCCGGTGTCGTCCACGGGTACGGCGGCCCGCGAGCTGTTCGGCAATCCGGGCGCGGGCGGCTCCAGTTGGGTCGAGCAGCACGCCGTGCTCATGGCGGTGGTGTGGCCGCTGGTGGTGACGGCGGTGTTCCTGCCGCTGGCGGTGCGCAGGTTCCGGGCGCTGAGCCGCTGACGTACGCGTACTCATACTCGTACGCGTCCTCGCACGACAGGGGGCCCGGCGCGTCCTGCGCCGGGCCCCCTGTGTGCCGTCTCGTGGCCGCTTACAGCTTCTCGATCACGTAGTCCACGCAGCGCGTGAGGGCCTCGACGTCCGCCGGGTCGACGGCCGGGAACATGGCGACGCGGAGCTGGTTGCGGCCCAGCTTGCGGTACGGCTCGGTGTCCACGATGCCGTTGGCGCGCAGCGCCTTCGCGACGGCCGCCGCGTCGATCTCCTCGGCGAAGTCGATGGTGCCGATGACCTGCGAGCGCTTGGCCGGGTCCGTGACGAACGGCGTGGCGTGCTGGGAGTTCTCCGCCCACGTGTACAGGCGCGTCGAGCTGTCCTTCGTACGGGCCGTGGACCAGTCCAGGCCGCCCTGGCCGTTGATCCAGTCCAGCTGCTCGGCGAGCAGGAAGAGCGTGGCGAGCGCCGGGGTGTTGTACGTCTGGTTCTTGCGGGAGTTGTCGATGGCCGTGGGCAGGCTGAAGAACTCCGGGACGTGGCGGCCGGAGGCGTGCACCCGCTCGGCGCGCTCGATCGCGGCGGGCGAGAACACGCCGATCCACAGGCCGCCGTCGGACGCGAACGACTTCTGCGGCGCGAAGTAGTACACGTCGGTCTGCGCGATGTCGACGGGCAGGCCGCCCGCGCCGGACGTGGCGTCGACCAGGACGAGCGCGCCCTCGTCGGCGTCCGCCACCCGCTGGATGGGCGCGGCGACACCGGTGGAGGTCTCGTTGTGCGTGAACGCGTAGACGTCCACGCCCTCTTCGGCCTTCGGCTCGGGGTGCGTGCCCGGCTCCGAGCCGATGACCGTGGGCTCCGCGAGCCACGGCGCGAGCTTGGCCGCCTTCGCGAACTTGGAGCTGAACTCGCCGAACGACAGGTGCTGCGACTTGCTCTCGATCACCCCGTGCGTCGCGATGTCCCAGAACGCGGTGGAGCCGCCGTTGCCGAGGACGACCTCGTAGCCGTCCGGCAGCCGGAACAGGTCGCGGACGCCTTCGCGGACGCGGCCCACCAGGTTCTTCACCGGGGCCTGGCGGTGCGACGTGCCGAGCAGGGAGGTGCCGGTGGCGGCGAGGGCGGCCAGGGCGTCGGGGCGCACCTTGGAGGGGCCCGCGCCGAAGCGGCCGTCGGTGGGTTTGATGTCTGCGGGGATCTCGATCTCAGCCACGGCTTGAGCGTAGCTGTTCTGGGGGTGTCGGTGGCCCCGCCGTCCACCCCGCGAGACGCCCCGTCCCGGGGCCCCTCTCCCACCCGCCCACCCGTGGCTCCCTGGCGATGGGGCACCCCCTCCCGCGGGGGTACGCCGCCGTCGGCGTCCGCGGCGTGCGTCGTGGGTTCCTTCCCACCCGCCCACCCGTGGCTCCCTGGTGGAGCGGGCACCCCCTCCCGTGGGCCTGCTCCGCCGCTGGCGGCCGCGGCGTTCGGCGCGGATTCTTTCCCGTCCGGCGTCCACGGCCGGTGTCAGCTGCCGCAGCTCTGAGCTGGTCAGTTCTCGGACGTGGCCCTCCACGCAGCGGTGACACATCCTTCCTCCCAGTGCCACCACTCTTGGGCCTCGCCGTGCACCAAGAGCTTCCGAATCCGGAGCAGGTCCGCATCCGGAGGGACGTCGAGGGCCACCATCCGGAACTGCTCAACCCCCTCGCCCGTCGTACCGAGCCGGTGAAAAGCCTTCAGCACGGTTTGCCGAGCGGCGGCCGAGCCGCCGTCCTTCGTGACGATCAACCTGATGGTGCAGTTCTCCGAAGCCCGTACCGTCTCGCCAGCCCAGTAGACGCCTTCGTCGTCGACGTCCACACGGATGATGTCGTCGCTGGCGACACCGCGCACGAACCATGGGGTGTTGTCCAAGCGCACGGTGCCGTCGCCGAGGTCGACCGCCCAAAGGCTCTCCACACTCACCGGAGGCCAGCCGTCCTCATCTGCCTCCAGCCGGAAGTGGACCTTTGTGTGGTCATCCCTGATCTTCGTCACCGCACCATCATCCACAGCCGCCGTGTCTCGGGAGGTCGCCGAGCGTTCGAGGGCCAGCGCGCAGTGCGGCGGATCCAGCCCGTCCGGCGTTTGAGGACGAGCGCGGAGCGCGATTGATTGAGCCTGCCCGGCGTTTGAGGGCGAGGTGCGGAGCGCCGATGAGAGGTGGGGGTGCCAGGGGCGGGCCCCCTGGTTCGGGAAGGGGTGGGGCTGGGGCGTCCCGCGAGGGCACCCGGGGCAGCCTGGTGGCATGGGTACCGCAGAGGACTTGGTCAGGGCGCTGCGCCGCACCGTGGCGGGCGACGTCGATCCGTCGGCCACGGCCAGGGCGCTGGCCACGATGGACGCCTCCAACTATCGGAGGGTCCCGACGGCCGTCGTGGCCCCGAGGGACGCGGCCGACGTCACGGCGGCCCTGGAGACCTGCCGCGCGCACGCCACCCCCGTCGTACCCGGGGCGCCGCCACCTCCATCGCCGGACAGGCGACCGGCACCGGCGTCGTCCTGGACTTCACCCGGCACATGAACGGCATCGTGGACCTGGACCCGGCGGCGCGCACGGCCCGCGTCCAGCCGGGGCTCGTGCTGGACGCGCTGCGGGCCGCCGCCGCACCGCACGGCCTGACCTTCGGCCCCGACCCCTCCACCCACAGCCGCTGCACCCTCGGCGGCATGATCGGCAACAACTCCTGCGGCTCCCACTCGGTGGCCTGGGGGACGACCGCCGACAACGTCGAGGAGCTGACGGTCGTCAAGGCCGGGGGCGGGGACCCGGTCACCCTGCGCCGCGGCGGCTGGGACGGCGCCCCGGCCGGGCTGCGCGCCCTCGTCGAGGGCGACCTCGCCGCGCTCCGCACCGGCTTCCCCGACCTGCCCCGCCGCATCTCCGGCTACGCCCTGGACGCCCTGCTCCCCGAACGCGGCCCCGACCTGCCCCGCTTCCTGTGCGGCAGCGAAGGCACCCTCGCCGTGGTCACGGAAGCCGTGGTCCGCCTCGTGGAGGCGCCGCGCGCCCGCGCGCTAGCCGTGCTCGGGTACGCCGACGAGAGCGCGGCGGCCGAAGCGGCACCGGGGCTGCTGCCCCACCGCCCGCTCACCGTCGAGGGCATGGCCGCCGACCTCGTACGGAACGCGGAGGGCCTGCCCAAGGGCGGCGCCTGGCTGTTCGTGGAGACCGGCGGCGGCACGCCCCGGCAGGCGCGGGCGCGGGCCGACGCGATCGTCCGGGACGCCGACTGCGTGGCCGCCGCCGTCGTCACCGACCCGGCGGCGCGGCGCGCCCTGTGGCGGGTCCGCGAGGACGCCGCGGGCACCGCCACCCGCATGGCCGATGGCAGCGAGGCGTGGCCCGGCTGGGAGGACTGCGCGGTGCCGCCCGCCCGCCTCGGCCCCTACCTGCGGGAGTTCCGCGCGCTGCTCGCCGAGCACGGCCTGCGCGGCACCCCTTACGGGCACTTCGGTGACGGCTGCGTCCATGTGCGCGTCGACTTCGACCTGCTGACGCCGCCCGGCGTGGCCCGCTTCCGGCGGTTCTCCGAGGACGTCGCGGACCTCGTCGTCGCGCACGGCGGCTCGCTGTCCGGGGAGCACGGCGACGGGCAGGCCCGCGCGGAGCTGCTGCCGAGGATGTACGGGCCGGACCTGGTCCGGCTCTTCGAGCGGGCCAAGGACCTGTGGGACCCGTCCGGCACCCTCAACCCGGGCATGCTCGTCCGCCCCGCGCCCCTCGACGCGAACCTCCGCTTCGCGCTCCTGCCCCGCGACCCGGTGCCGGTCGCCTTCGGCTACCCCCACGACGGCGGTGACTTCTCCGCCGCCGTACGCCGCTGCGTGGGCGTCGCCAAGTGCCGTACGGCGACGGCCGCGTCCGGCGGCGGCGTGATGTGCCCGTCCTTCCGCGCCACCGGCGAGGAGCGGCACTCCACGCGCGGCCGCGCCCGGCTGCTGCACGAGATGCTGGCGGGCGAGGTCGTCACCGGCGGCTGGCGCTCCCCGGAGGTCCGCGACGCCCTCGACCTGTGCCTGTCCTGCAAGGGCTGCCGGTCCGACTGCCCGGTGGGCGTCGACATGGCCACGTACAAGGCGGAGTTCCTGCACCAGCACTACCGGGGCAGGCGGCGGCCCGCCGCGCACTACGCCCTGGGCTGGCTGCCGCGCTGGCTGCGCGCCGTCGCGGCGACCCGCACCGCCCGCCTGGTCAACGCCCTCGCCGCCGTGGGCCCCCTCGCCGCGCTCGGCAAGCGGCTCGGCGGCCTCGAACCGCGCCGCCCGCTGCCGCGCCTGGCACCGCGCACCTTCCGCCAGTGGTGGCGCTCCCGCCCCGCGCGGCCCGGCACCGGGCGCACCGTCGTGCTGTGGCCCGACACCTTCACCGACCACCTGTCGCCGTCCGTCGCCCGGTCCGCCGTACGCGTCCTGGAGGCGGCGGGGCTCACGGTCCGGGTGCCGCCGACGGGGGTGTGCTGCGGGCTCACGTACGTGTCGACGGGGCAGCTCGACCGGGCGCGGGCCGTGCAGCGGCGCACCCTTGAGCGGCTGCGGCCCGCCCTGGAGGCGGGCCTCGCGGTGGTCGTCCTGGAGCCGAGCTGCGCCGCCGCCCTGAAGACGGACCTGGTGGAACTCGTCGGCACGGACGAGGCGCGCGCCCTCGCCGCGTCGGTGCGGACCTTCGCCCAGGCCCTGGAGGAGTACGCGCCGCACTGGCGCCCGCCGCGCGTCGACCGGCCGGTGGCGGGCCAGACCCACTGCCACCAGCACGCCGTCCTCGGCGACGCGGCCGAGCGGCGGCTGCGCGCGGCGGCGGGCCTCGACGGCGAGCTGTCCGGCGGCTGCTGCGGCCTCGCGGGCAACTTCGGTTTCGAGCCAGGTCACTACGAGGTGTCGGCGGCCTGCGCCGAGGAGCAGCTGCTGCCGTCGGTGCGCCAGGCGCCGCCCGGCACCCAGGTGCTGGCCGACGGCTACTCGTGCCGTACGCAACTGGAGCAGCTGGCGGGGGTGTGGGGCCGTCACCTGGCGGAAGTCCTGGCGGAGGCCCTGGGACAGGCCCCAGGGGACGGGCGCGACTGACCTGCCCCCGCCGTGGGGCCGTACGCTGCGAAAGGGACTCCACAACGCTCGCGCGGTCCATTACCTTGGACGATGGAGTCCATGAGAATGTACTTCGCTTCAGACAGCTTCAGAGAGCTTCAGGGAAACGCACCGCACGGCGGGCCGCCCGGGGTGTGGGCGGCGGGAAAGGCTTGGCGTGAACGTATCGGAATCGGACCAGGCGGCGGTGGCCGCCCCCTCGACGGTGGCGCAGCCGGAGGCGGCCGCCGTCCCCGGGGCCAACGCCGCCCCCGCGGCGGGCGGCGGCGGGCGGCGCGCCGCGCTCGCGCCCATCGGCCTGGTCCTCGCGGGCTGCGTGTCCGTGCAGTTCGGCGGCGCCATCGCGGTGAGCCTGATGCCGCGGGCCGGGGCGCTCGGCGTGGTCACGCTGCGCCTGCTCGTCGCGGCGGTCATCCTGCTCGCCGTGTGCCGCCCCCGGCTGCGCGGCCACTCGCGCGCCGACTGGGGCACGGTCCTCGCGTTCGGCGTCACCCTCGCCGCGATGAACGGCCTCTTCTACCAGGCGGTCGCCCGCATCCCTCTCGGCCCGGCCGTCACCCTTGAGGTGCTCGGCCCGCTCGCCCTGTCCGTCCTGGCCTCCCGCCGCCTGGTGAACGTGGTGTGGGCGGGGCTCGCCCTGTGCGGCGTGTTCCTGCTCGGCGGGGGCGGCGGCTTCGGCCGCCTCGACGGCGTCGGCGTCGCCTACGCGCTGGGCGCCGGTGCCGCGTGGGCCGCGTACATCGTCTTCAGCGCCCGCACCGGGCGCCGCTTCCCGCAGGCCGACGGGCTCGCCCTCGCCATGGCCGTCGCCGCGCTGCTCGTGCTGCCGCTCGGCGTCGTCGAGTCGGGCGCGAAGCTCACCGTGCCCAGCACGCTCGGCCTCGCCGCCGCCGTCGCCGTGATGTCCTCCGTGCTGCCGTACACCCTCGAACTGCTCGCGCTGCGGCGGCTGCCCGCGTCGACCTTCGCGGTCATGATGAGCCTGGAGCCCGCCATCGCCGCGATCGCCGGTCTCCTCGTCCTCGACCAGGGCCTGAGCGCCGTCGAGTCGGTCGCGATCGCGCTGGTCATCGCGGCGAGCATGGGCGCGGTGCGGACGCAGGTGGGGCGGGGCCGGGCGAAGAACGTGACACCTTAGGCGACGGTGTCACGCTGGAGGGGACGGTACGGTGAGGCGCGGCAGGAAGCACCCGACGAGCGGCCCCATGCCCAGGGCGACGACCAGCGTCCCCGCGCCGACCGTCCCGCCGAGCAGCCAGCCGACGCCCGTGACGGTGACCTCGATGGCGGTGCGTACGACGGCGACGGGCCGACCGGTGAGGCGTACGAGGCCCGTCATGAGGCCGTCGCGGGGGCCGGGCCCGTACCGCGCGCCCAGGTAGAGCGCGTCGGAGAAGGCGAGCGCGAGGAGGCCCACGGCCAGGTAGGCGTACGGGGCGAGCGCCCCGTGGGGTGCGGGGAGGACCGTCGCGGTGGCGTCCGCGGCGAGGCCGACGAGCAGGACGTTGAGGAGCGTGCCGAGGCCGGGGCGCTCCCGGAGCGGGATCCAGGCGAGCAGCACGAGCAGCGCGATCAGGTTGGTCGCCCAGCCGAACGAGACGCCGAGGTGCCCGGCGGTGCCCTCGGTGAGGACGTTCCAGCTCGCGGGGCCGAGCCCGGCGGTGACGAGCACCATGACGGCGGCGCCGTAGCCGGTGAGGCCGAGGAGGAGCTGGGTGAGGCGGCGGGCGGTGTGACGGCCGGGGCGGTCCTGTCCGTGAAGGGAGGGCGGGGGAGTCCTGGGATGGTCCATGGCCTCACCCTGCGGGCGAACTGGCACCCGATTCCATGGCCAGATGGCCGCCCTTGGCTACGCTGCCCCGGTGAAGATCGCATCCCGCGCGGTGGCGCGCATGCTGGGCGACGACTGGCGGGCGGGCCCGGGCCCGGCGCACCAACGGCTCTCCGACACGCTGCGGCTGCTGGTCCTGGACGGGCGGCTGCCGCTGGAGGCGGCGGTGCCGAGCGAGCGGGACCTGGCCGCCGCGCTGGGCACGAGCCGGACGACGGTGGGCGCGGCGTACCGGACGCTGGTCGAGCACGGGTACCTGGTGACGCGGGCGCGGGCCCGGGCGACCGTGCGGCTGCCGGGCGGCACGGCGGCCGGGGGCGAACCCGACGCGCGGCGGGGCGGCGCCGACGTCATCGACCTGTCCGTGGCGGCGCCGCCCGCGCCCGGCGAGATCCTCCACGCGGCGTTCGCGACGGCGCTGGAGCAGCTGCCGCGCCACTACGAGCGGCACGGGTACGACCGCCGGTACGGCACCGCGGAGCTGCGGGAGGCCGTGGCCCACTGGTACGAGCGGCGCGGGCTGCCGACCGCGCCGGACCACGTGCTGGTCACCAACGGCGCCCAGCACGCGCTCGCCCTCCTCGCGCGCACCCTGCTCGCGCCCCGCGACCGCGTCCTCGTCGACCACCCGACGTACCCGCACGCGCTCAGGACGCTCACCGACGCCCGCGCCCGCCTGGTGCCCGTGGCGGTGACGCGGACGGGCTGGGACCCCGCGCAGCTCCGCGCCGCCTCCCGGGAGGCCCGACTCGCCTATCTGATCCCGGACTTCCACAACCCCACCGGCCTGTGCATGCCCCCGGAGATCCGTGGCGAGCTGCGGCTGGCGTGCCCGGTGGTGGTGGACGAGACCCTCACCGACCTGGCCCTGGACGGCCCGCCCCCACCCCCTTCGCGGCGTACGCGCCCACGGCCATCAGCGTCGGCTCGGTCGCCAAGAGCGTCTGGGGCGGCCTGCGCACCGGCTGGATCCGGGCGGCGCCCGCCGTCCTGGAACGCGTCGAACAGGCCCGCTACGCCTTGGACCTGGGGACGCCGGTGGTGGAGCAACTGGCCACGGCCGCCCTCCTGAACGCGGGCCACACCCGGCGCCCCGCGACGCTCCAGGCCCTGCGGACCCAACGGGATGCCCTCCACCGCGCCCTGACCACGCACCTGCCGGACGCCCAGGCCCCCCACCCACCGGGCGGCCTCACCCTGTGGGCGTCCTTCCCCCACCCCCTCAGCTCCCGCCTCGCCGCCGTCGCCCCCGACCACGGCATCACCCTCTCCGCGGGCCCCCGCTTCGGCCTGGGCGGCGCCTTCGCCCGCAACGTCCGCCTCCCCTACACCCTGCCGCCCGCCCAACTGACGGAAGCCGTCCGCCGCTTGGCTGACGCGCGGGAGGCGGTGGCGGGGGGTGCGGTGGGGGTGCACGGACCGGCGGTTGTGGTGTGAGCGGGGGCCGTAACTCATCAGCGGTCTTGGGCGAGTTTGTACAGCTCGGCGAAGAGGCCGCCGAGGTCCACATAGTGCTGTTCATTCGTGATGGCGATATTTGGATCACGGCCAGGGCCGCTCCTCGTCCCGCTTCGTTGGCCCTTGAAGTGAGTGGGGACGACTCGATGCCCTTGCGGGCGATGCGGTGCCAGATGTCGCAGGATTAACCCCGCACGCGCGGGGACCATCAACAACGCTTGACGATGACATCGATCCGCCGGGGACCACCCCCGCACGCGCGGGGACCATTCGGAGCTTCATCAGGACACGCCCGTACGGACGGGACCACCCCCGCACGCGCGGGGACCATGAGCTGATCAATCTGCTTCGATTCCGCTCGTCGGGACCACCCCCGCACGCGCGGGGACCATACGAGCTGACCAGGCGCGTTAGCGCCGGGACCCCTGGTTCTCACTCACTTTCAGAGAAACGGACATTTTACTCTCCCTGCTCCCTGCTCGCGCCGCACGAGCCGAGAGCCGCTATCTACCGGGAGACACCCCGAGGTGGCCGTGAAGGTGATCGCAGCCAGTACCTCGCGGTCCCGGCGTCGACCATGTGGCTCGCGAGACCACCCGCTGGTGCTATTCCCCCAGGCCTTCCGCCGCCGCCCATTCGTCAAGCACGGCAGCCATCGCCCCAGAATGCCGCAAGATCACCCCAACTGAGATGAGGGTGAACAGCGGGATGCCACCACTGCCCGCGAGACCAGCGGCATCGACAGATCGCGGTGGAGTGGTCATCCGCGCGTCTGCAATGCCCTTTCGATCTCGTTCCGCGTGGTGACCGTGAGCGTGGAGTCAGGTGCGGCCTGTAGTTCGTGGTCGAGTTCGCGCAGTCGGTCGGCGACGCGGCTGGAGGCGACGTGGCCGAACAGGTCAAGGGCGGTGCTGGTGGCGTCCCTGGCAGCGTCGAGTTGTTCGTGGCGGACGTAGGCGCGGGCGAGGGCGATGTGGTCGAAGGCGCGGCTGCGCGTGCGTTCGGTGGGGCGCTGGGCGGTGCCTTGTTGGATGAGGTTGATGGCGCGGGGTGCGCGGCGGGGGTCGTGTTGGGCGGCGATGAACTCGCAGACGCCCACGGTGACGTGGTATTCGGCGCTGTCGAACCAGGCGGTCCAGGCGGCGGCGCCGTCTTCGCGATCGGCGTTCAAGGCGTCTTCCGCGGTGTGCAGTGCACGGGCGGCGTCGGGGACTTGCCCCAGCACGGCATGGCATCGGGCTTCCACCGCGCAGCACGTCGTCGTTGGTTACGCACCTCTCCGCACTGACGCGCCCTTTGGGAGCGCACCGCCGTTCCGCGGTGTGCTCAAGGTCCGAACTGACTTAGCGTCGGGGGAGGCCAGCCAGGAGGAGAGACCCCCGTCATGCAGTAGATCAGCGAGACGTAGCCGGGTCGGTATCGCGGTCATGCCGCCTGCGGGCGACGCTCCAGAACATGGGCGAGGCGTCGGGCGGTGGCCGTCGGGATGGAGCCGAGCGCGAGTTGTGCCTCGGCGTCGCAGTGCAGGCAGTCCGGATGGAACTGCGGGTCCAGGAGCCCGCCGCCGGTCGCCCGCTGGAAGGCCTTGCTGAGCCGGGCGATCAGGAGCTGGGCCTCGGGCCAGTAGGACAGGTCCACGTCGGGGTCCGACGACGGGCCGCCGAGCAGACCCGTGAGGCGGTCGGCGGTGGTCAGGGAGATCGCCCCGAGTTCGATCCGGCCGTGGCGCACGTACGGGTCGGGCATGCCCAGCCCGCGGGTACGGAAGACCGCGCGCAGCCGCTCGCTGACGCGCAGGGCCTGCTTGATCGTGCGGCGGATCATCCGGGCCAACTCCTGTGCGGTCTGCGGGCTGACCCACCCGATGTCCACCTGGTCGGGCCGCTCCATGCTCGGCAGCGCCGAGAGGTCCAGACCCGCGGCGGTGCACGCGTGGTGCAGGTCGAGCGCGGCGGCCGACGCGGCACGGCGGGCATCGGGGCGGGCGTCGGACCCTGAGCGGTCGGTGAGCGAGGTGATGGGGGAGATGTTCGTGGTCACGCGGTCTCCAGAGCGACCCGTACCGGCTGAAGTGCAGGTAGGGTCAAGGCCGTTGGGTCCAGAAGACGATGGGCGGCAGCCCCTTTCTTCGCTCCAGGCGCGCGCCATCCCCCCGGGAGCGGCAGCCGAAGGACGGGGAGACGGCCCACGCCCAGGCCCCGTTGGGGGTGGGGAGCTCGAAGCGCAGCGGACGGCCCCGACTCAAGTCACGCAGGGCGGCCCTGGCGTTGGACGGGTCGTCCAGCCACGCCATCGCCGCATCACTCGACGCGGCGTCCAACTCGGCGGCCACGTCACTGACCCCGGCACGCATCCAGATCAGCGCGACCCCGGGGTAGGGCGTGGTGATGCCGCTGAGCAGCGGCGTATCGGTGGCCGCGCTCAGCGGGCCGGGCTGCTCTTGCGGGGGCGGGCTGACGTCGCGGTGGCACCAGTAGGCGAGAGGCAGCGGCTGACTCATGGCCGCCTCCCGACAGGAGCAGGCTCGGCGAAGGTCGGCAGCGGCTCACCCTGAGCGTCCTGACGGTCGAGGAGGTTCAAGACGAGCAGGCCCAAACGGCGGACGAACCCGGTATCTGGGGGAAGCCCGCGACGGTCGCGTTCAAGGTGGAGATCGGCGGCGAAGCGGATCTGTAGAACCAGGTCATCGTCGGGGTGCCGAGGATCCTGCTGGAGTGCCTCACTCACCAGGCCCCACGCGCACTGGCTGAGCAGGCGCACCGACCGCTCGGACTCCTGCGGCGTCAGCGGCACGGCATCCCGACCGAGAATCCGCTCAAGACAGTCGGGCACCTCATCGGCCAGCAGCGACGCCCACAGCACCGCCCGTACCTTCTGCGCGGTCTCGGGCACAGCCGACCAGGAGTTCTCAACGCCGTTCCAGCCTGGTGCAGTTCGCGCTTCGGCGGGTGCCCTGGGTGAGGGTGTCATGTGGCGGCCTCCTCGCTCGGAGGGCGCGAACGCAGCTCCGCCCACACGCTCTTACCGGTAGCCGTCGGAACCGCGCCCCAGCCGTCGGCAGTCGCGGCGATCATCAGCATCCCGCGGCCGCCCTCGGCAAGCGGGTCCTGCCCGCGTACGACGGGCATGCTCTTGCAGTCGTCGCTCACCACGATCCGTACGAACAGCGGCGACGACTCCAGCCGCAGGTCACACTCACGCGAGCACGCGTGGGATCCGACGTTGGCCAGCAGCTCCGTCACGCACAGGAGTGCTGGGTCGATCACCTCATCCCAGCCCCAGTGCCGGAGTAACGCCGCAACGATGCGGCGAACGCGTCCGATCTGTGCGGGCTCGGCGGTGAGTTGCTGTTGATAGTGCGTTCCTGCCCGTTCCATGACGGCCATGACTCCTCCACGCGCTCTGAGCAGCGCAAACAGATGGCCGACGCTCCGTGACCCCCCAAGCGCCATCGGTGATGCCCAACAGAGTGGACCTACCTATGATGGATTCGCAACCTACTTGTGCTCCAAAGTTGTAACCCCGCAAGAAGTGTCTTAACTCGCTTGCATATGACAACTGTTGGAGGAAGCGTGGCCTCGTACGACACACTGGTGCCCGACCTGCACAGAAGGGGGGCCAAGGTGTCCAGTCGCCCACGGCATCCGCAGCCGACTGTCCGACGCCGCAGGCTCGGTAGTGAGTTGAAGCGCCTGCGCGAGGCCGCCAAGGTCAGCATGGACCAAGCCGCCGAGCGGATCGGCGGCGACAAGTCGAAGATCAGCAGGCAGGAGAACGGTCGGCAGGGCGTCACCAAGCTGGAGATCGAAGCCCTGATGGATCTCTACCGGGTCTCGGACAGCACGCTGAAGACCGCTCTTGTCACCCTCGCCCGGGAGGGGCGGCGCAAGAACTGGTGGGCACCGTTCAGCGACATACTCGACGAGCGCTTCCAGGAACATCTCAGCATCGAGGCCGATGCCGCGCGCATGCTCCTGTTTCAGCCGCTCCTGGTCCCTGGCCTGCTCCAAACTCGCGAGTATGCCGAAGTCTCCATCCGCGGTGACGAGGATGCGCACCCGGACGAGCAGGTCGAGTCGCACGTCTCCGTTCGGATGGGGCGGCAAGAGATCCTTCAACGTGACACCCCGCCTCAACTGGTGTGCGTCCTCGATGAGGCGGTCATCCGGCGCGTAGTAGGCAGCCCCGAGATCATGGCCGATCAGCTACGCAAGCTGATCGAGGTGAACAACCCGCCACGCCTCTCGATCCAGGTCATCCCCTTCAGCCAGGGATGTCACGCCGGTCTCGACGGCGCGTTCAGCATCTACTCGTACCCAGACCCCATGGACCTGGACGTCGTGAGCCTGGGATACCTCGACGGCCTCATCTATCTGGAGGAAGATGGCCCTGTCGAGCGGTACAAGCTAGCTTTTGACCAACTCCGGTCAAGCGCCCTACCGTCACGGCAATCCATGGATCTGATCGCGCAAGCGGCCAGAGATCTGATCAGTTAGAGGCAGGTACCTCAGATGATGCGGCACGACCTTCCTGAGGAAGGCTGGCAGAAGTCCTCCTACAGCCCCGACAACGGGCCGAACTGCGTCGAGTACCAGGTAACCGACGATGGACGTATCGCCGCTGGCGACAGCAAGGACCGCCACCTGGGAGCCCACACCTTCGCCCCGGCCGTGTGGCAGCGGTTCGTCACGGCCGTCGCCACAGGTCAGATCTGAGAGGCCTGGCAAACGGCGCCGCCTAGATGCCCAAGCTGAGCCCTTGCCCATCCTCATCGTGGGCAAGGGCTCTCTTCGTCCGACCCGAGGGTCTGGCACCGCGTACTCCGCGCCGACCGATGGCCTCTTCCCGTCGACTGCGTGCTGCGTCAAAGTACGCGGCAGTGCGCTACCGCAGTGCCTCGATGGCCCGGACCACGAGCTGTCGGGCCTCGGCGCCGTACACGGCCATGCTGCGCAGTCGCTCGAACGCCTTGACGTACAGGGCGATCTCGGAGGGCTGGGTGACATTCACCTCGGCGGATACCAGCTCGACGGATACCAGCGTGTCGTCGTGCACGTCGAACGTCTCCTGGGGCCCCAGCACGCGCTCACGCGTCGCCGCCGGGATGATCCCGAGCGACACCTGCGGGAGCGCCCCGGCGGTCAACAGGTGGCCGAGCTGCGCGGCCATCGCGTCCGGGTCGCCGAGCTGGTAGCGGAGCACGGCCTCCTCGATGACGAACACGAAGTGGTGCCCCGGCTCGTGGATGACCTGTGAGCGCCGTACGCGCGCGGCGGCGGCCTCCACTCCGTCATCGGGTACGTCGAGGAGCCGGGCGTTGGCGCTCAGCAGGGCCCTCGCGTATCCCTCCGTCTGGAGCAGCCCCGGGACCAGGACCGGGGAGTACACGCGGAGCAGTTCGGTCGACCGGTACAGCTCGGTGTAGCTGCTCTGCAAACGGGCCAGGCCCGTACGGACGCGGTGGCGCCACTCGCGGTAGAGCGACTCGGCGTGCAGGGAGGCGGCGATCAGGTCCGCAGCCTGCTCGGTGGCGCCGGTGGCGCGGCACCACAGGCGGATGTCCGTGGGCGAAGGCGGGGTGCGCGCGTTCTCGACCCGGCTCGTCTTGGCGTGGTGCCAGCCGCATCGGGCGGCCAGTTCGGTGACCGTCAGGTCCGCGTTCCTCCTCAGGTCGCGGAGCTGCCGGGCCACGCTCTCGCGGGCGGCCTGAGCCGAGGAGGACGGGGAGGTGGGCATGAGCGGGCCGGGGTGCCTTCTGTCAGCGTCTGTCAGCGGATCTCGTACGTGTCGTGCGGGACGGCGCGGGCCCAGACCGCCTCGAAGGCGTCGGCGCACTGTTTGACGAGGGCCGGTTCGGTGCGCAGTTCCATGTCCGGGTCGGCCCAGTCGCCGTTCCCCGTGAAGTGGTTGAACAGGACCTGCCGGTCGTCGAAGATCCACAGGTCCGCGCCGGGCAGCAGCAGGTCGGCCGCGCGGGGGCGGGGCAGCCATCTGACCTGTTCCCCGGCGGTGACGTTGACGACGGTCCCGGCGTGCTCGTACCGGATGTAGTCGGTGACCGGCTCCGACACGACGCGCGCCCGGCGCACGGCCACGCCGCGTGCGACCGCGCGGGAGATCAGGTCGACCCACGGCGCCCAGTACTCCGAGCTGGGGTCCACGTCCCGGCGCCCGGTCCGCACCCAGGTGTCGAAGTCGTCGGCCTCGTCGCCGACCGCGTATTGGTCCCGCATCTCCAGATGCACCGCCGAGTGCCGCGCGGCCCCGAAGAGCTCGTCAAAGTCGAGCGCGCTCTGCGGCATCGCAGGCCTCCCTCAGGACGGATACGAGACGGGCCGGAATCCGGATCACGGTCTCATGAGCCGGGACGCCCGGGGCGTGGCCGGGTGCCGTGCGGGAAGCGCACTGCGCGCGTGTCTGCTCGTCGGCGGTGTAGCTCTGGATCACGATGTCCGCGTTCGCCTGGTCGACCCAGGCTGTCGGTGAGCCATTTTTGCCGGTGTCCGGATCGATCCCGATGAACTGAAGGTCCATGGCTGTCCCCAGCGTCGTGGTCGTGCGCTGATGTGCACCAATGTCTCGACCGAGCTGCCGCGGAGTCAAGGGCGCCAACCAGACACTCAGCAGGGAAGCAAGTGGCATGCACATCTGCGCACATCCCTCGAAGTTTCTCGTCACATAGCCGTAGCGTCTGCTCTGCGACGAAACCCCGGGGACCGCGCGAAGAGCTGGGGACGTGACCGGCCGTCAAGGAGCCGCCATGGTTGACGAGGAACCGACATGGGCATGAACGACGTCCGCGTGCCAATGCCAATGCCAATGCCAATGCCAGGAGGCGACTCGTGCGGTGCGCGCCCGTTGAGCGATGGCGAATGCCGCGGGCTCACGTACTGGCTGGCGCAGACCGACACCCGGCACAGCGGCGGCCCGTACTACGTGCTCGTGGCGTCGAACTCCCCCTGGGAGGAGCCGGATGACCGCCTCGGCGCCGATTCCTGCCTAGGCGTCCCGCGCTTGGGGCTTGCGTCCTCCCTGGCGGGATGGATCGTCCCGTCCCCATACCCGGGCCACCTCTGCGCCCCCACCCGCCTCCGCACCCTCCTCGCCACCACCCCCACCCCCGAGGCCGTCGAGTGACCCCCCACGCCGAATCCCCCCACGCCCGCCGCGCGGAGCGCACCTACGCCGCCTACCTGGGGCACCTGTTCAGCTGCCCCCGCTGCGGCACCGACGCCCCCTGCGGCACCGGCGACCGCCTCCGCCGGGCCCTGCGCGCCGCCCGCGCCGCCGCCCAGCGCGCACAGCCGCTGACCAGCGAAAACGCCTCGCCCGGCCGGGGTGGCGCGCACTACCCTCGGCGCCCATGAACCACCGCCGCCGCAAGAAGCTCACCCGCCGTCTCTTCGAGGCCATCTGGGAAGGTGACGCCGCCCGCGTAGGGGCGGCCCTGCGCACCGGAGCCGACCCGAACCGCCCGGACCGCGACGGCGTCACCCCGCTGTACGAGGCCGCCGTGAACGGAAGGGCCGAGGCCGCGCGGCTGCTGCTCGCCGCCGGGGCCCGGCCCGACACCGAGAGCGATGGCATGCCCGGCGCCGACGGCACCCCGCTGTGCGCCGCCGCCTGCTGGGGCCACACCGGGACCGTGCGCGCCCTCCTCGCCCACGGCGCCGACCCGGACCTCCGCGAGGACCAGGGCGCGGGCCGCTCCCCGCTGGACTGGGCGCTCGACGGGGGCCACCCCGACACCGCCGCCCTGCTGCGCGCGGCCGGTGCCACCTCCGCCCTGTAGTCCCGTAGCTCCGTAGCTCCGTAGATCCGTAGCGGCGAAAAAGTAAGCAAGCGCGCTTGATTGTTTCCGCACCCCCTGCCATGCTCCCTGAGCACACCGCCCTGCCCGAGGGGAGCGCACCGTGTCCGACGCCACCGCCGTACTCGACGACCTGCGCGAGGAGAGCGACGAACTCGACGTGCTGGTAAGGGACTTGGCGGACGCCGACTGGGGGCGCCCGACCCCGGCGGACGGCTGGACCGTCGCCCACCAGATCGCCCACCTCGCCTGGACCGACCAGGCCGCGCTGCTCGCCGCGACCGACCCGGAAGGCTTCGCCGCGCAGGCGGAAGACGCGCTGAAGTCGCCCGACACCTTCGTCGACGACGGCGCCCGCGAGGGCGCCGCCCAGCCGCCCGCCGAACTGCTCGCCCGCTGGCGCGCGGGGCGCGAGGAACTGCAGGGCGTGCTGCGCGCGGCCCCGCCGGGGACCCGTTTCCCCTGGTACGGGCCGCCCATGTCCCCGGCGTCCGTCGCCACCGGGCGCCTGATGGAGACCTGGGCCCACGGCCAGGACGTCGCCGACGCGCTCGGCGCCCGCCGTGACCCCACGGACCGGCTGCGGCACGTGGCCCGCATCGGGGTGCGGGCTCGCGACTACGCCTTCGCCGTACGGGGGTTGACCGCACCGGCGGAGGACTTCCGCGTCGAGCTGACTGCGCCGTCCGGCGCCGTGTGGGCGTACGGACCCGAGGGCGCGGCCCAGCGCGTCACCGGGCCCGCCCTGGACTTCTGCCTGCTCGCCACCCAGCGCGCCCACCGTGCCGACCTGGCCCTGCGCGCCGAAGGCCCGGACGCCGACCGGTGGCTCGACATCGCGCAGGCCTTCGCGGGCCCCGCGGGCCCGGGGCGCGCCCCGAAGGGCGGGCGGCGGTGACCCTGCGCATCGGCAACGCCTCCGGCTTCTACGGCGACCGCCACAGCGCCGTCCGCGAGATGCTCACCGGCGGCCCCCTCGACGTCCTCACCGGCGACTACCTCGCCGAGCTGACCATGCTCATCCTCGCCAGGGACCGCCTGAAGGACCCGGCACGCGGCTACGCGCGGACCTTCCTGCGGCAGCTGGAGGAGTGCCTGGGTGAGGCCCTTGACCGGGGGGTGCGGGTCGTCACCAACGCGGGCGGGCTCAATCCGGGTGGACTCGCCGATGCGATACGGGAGTTGGGGGCGCGGGCCGGGCTGTCCGCGCGGGTCGCGCACGTCGAGGGCGACGACCTCGGGGCCCGCTTCCCGGACGCCCTCGCCGCCCACGCCTACCTCGGCGGCCACGGCATCGCCGCCGCCCTGCGCGCGGGCGCCGACGTCGTCGTCACCGGCCGCGTCACCGACGCCGCGCTCGTCACCGGGCCCGCCGCCGCCCACTTCGGCTGGGCGCCGGACGCCTACGACCGCCTCGCGGGCGCCGTCGTCGCCGGGCACATCCTGGAGTGCGGCACCCAGGCCACCGGCGGCAACTACGCCTTCTTCACCGAGCATGACCCGGCCCGGCTGCGCCACCCCGGGTTCCCGCTCGCCGAGATCCACGAGGACGGGTCCTGCGTCATCACCAAGCACGACGGCACGGGCGGCGTCGTCGACGTCGGCACGGTCACCGCGCAACTGCTGTACGAGACCTCCGGCGCCCGTTACGCCGGACCCGACGTCACCGCCCGCCTCGACTCCGTACGCCTCACCCAGGACGGCCCCGACCGCGTCCGCGTCGACGGCGTCCGGGGCGAGCCCCCGCCGCCCACCCTCAAGGTCGGCCTCAACCGGCTCGGCGGCCACCGCAACGAGGTCGTGTTCGTGCTGACGGGCCTCGACGTCGACGCCAAGGCCGCCCTCGTCCGCGAGCAGGTCGAGGACGCCCTGGCCAGGGCCCGGCCCGCGCACGTGCGGTGGGAGCTGGCCCGCACCGACCGCCCCGACGCCGACACCGAGGAGACGGCCAGCGCCCTGCTGCGGCTCGTCGTGCGCGACCCCGACCCGGACGTGGTGGGTCGCGCGTTCAGCGGCGCCGCCGTCGAGCTGGCACTCGGCAGCTACCCGGGCTTCCACATGACGGCACCGCCGGGCAAGGCCGCTCCGTACGGGGTCTTCGAAGCGGCGTACGTGGAGGCCGACACCGTCACCCACACGGTGGTCCTGGACGACGGGACCCGGACGCCGGTCCCACCGCCCCACGAGCACCGGGCCCTCGCCGACGTCGAACCGCCGCCACTGCCCGAGCCGTTGGCGTACGGCGGCCGCACCCGCCGCGCCCCCCTCGGCCTGATCGCCGGAGCCCGCAGCGGCGACAAGGGCGGCGACGCCAACGTCGGCGTCTGGGCCCGCACGGACGAGGCATGGCGCTGGCTCGCCCACACGCTCACCACGGGCCGGTTCCGCGAACTCCTGCCGGAAGCCGCTGAGTTGAGCGTCACCCGCCACCTCCTGCCCAACCTGCGCGCCCTGAACTTCGTCGTCGAAGGCGTCCTCGGCGAAGGCGTCGCCGCCCAGGCCCGCTTCGACCCCCAGGCCAAGGCCCTCGGCGAATGGCTGCGCTCCCGCCACCTGGACATACCGGAGGCCATCCTGTGACGGTCCTTACCTCGGCCCTGGACACCGCCGGGCCCGACTACGCCGCCCACCGCGAGGCCATGCTCGCCAAGCTCGCCGAGCTGGACGCGGAGCAGGCCAAGGCCCTGGAGGGCGGCGGCGAGAAGTACGTCCAGCGGCACCGGCGGCGCGGCAAACTCCTCGCCCGCGAGCGGATCGAGCTGCTGCTCGACCCCGACACGCCGTTCCTGGAGCTGTCGCCGCTCGCCGCCTGGGGCAGCGACTACCCGGTGGGCGCCTCCATGGTGACCGGCATCGGCGTCGTCGAGGGCGTGGAGTGCCTGATCACCGCCAACGACCCGACCGTACGCGGCGGCGCCTCCAACCCGTGGACGCTGAAGAAGGCGTTCCGCGCACACGAGATCGGCGCCGCCAACCGGCTGCCGTCGATCCACCTCGTCGAGTCCGGCGGCGCCGACCTGCCCTCGCAGAAGGAGATCTTCATCCCGGGCGGGGCGCTGTTCAAACACCTCACCCAGTCTTCGGCCGCCGGTATCCCCACCCTCGCCGTCGTCTTCGGCAACTCCACGGCGGGCGGCGCCTACGTGCCCGGCATGTGCGACCACGTGATCATGGTCAAGGAGCGCGCCAAGGTGTTCCTCGGCGGACCGCCGCTGGTGAAGATGGCCACCGGCGAGGAGAGCGACGACGAGTCCCTGGGCGGCGCCGACATGCACGCCCGCACCTCCGGCCTCGCCGACCACCTCGCCCAGGACGAGCACGACGCGCTGCGCCAGGCCCGCCGCGTCGTCGCCCGCCTCAACTGGCGCAAGGCGCACGCCGATCCACCGCCCGCCGAGCCGCCGAAGTACGACCCCGAGGAACTGCTCGGCATCGTCCCCGGCGACCTGCGCACCCCCTTCGACCCGCGCGAGGTCATCGCCCGCGTCGTCGACGGCTCCGACTTCGACGAGTTCAAGCCCCTGTACGGGGCCAGCCTCGCCACCGGCTGGGCGCGCCTGCACGGCTACCCCGTCGGGATCCTCGCCAACGCCCAGGGCGTGCTGTTCAGTGAGGAGTCCCAGAAGGCGGCGCAGTTCATCCAGCTCGCCAACCAGCGTGACATCCCGCTGCTGTTCCTGCACAACACCACCGGCTATATGGTCGGCAAGGAGTACGAGCAGGGCGGCATCATCAAGCACGGCTCGATGATGATCAACGCGGTCAGCAACAGCCGCGTTCCCCATCTGTCCGTGCTGATGGGTGCGTCGTACGGCGCCGGGCACTACGGCATGTGCGGCCGCGCCTACGACCCGCGCTTCCTGTTCGCCTGGCCCAGCGCCAAGTCCGCCGTCATGGGCCCGCAGCAGCTCGCGGGCGTCCTGTCGATCGTCGCCCGCCAGTCGGCCGCCGCGAAGGGACAGCCGTACGACGAGGACGGCGACGCCGCGCTGCGCGCCATGGTGGAGCAGCAGATCGAGGCGGAGTCCCTGCCGATGTTCCTGTCCGGGCGGCTCTACGACGACGGGGTCATCGACCCGCGCGACACCCGCACCGTCCTCGGCATCTGCCTGTCGGCGATCCACACGGCCCCCTACGAAGGCGCACGCGGCGGCTTCGGGGTCTTCCGGATGTGAGGGGCGGGACAGGAGTGCGGGACGAGGCAGACATCAACGGCGTGAGGGATGTGAGGCGGCGATGATCCAGTCCGTACTGGTGGCCAACCGGGGAGAGATCGCCTGCCGGATCTTCCGCACCTGCCGCGACCTCGGCGTCTCCACGGTCGCCGTGTACTCCGACGCCGACGCGTCCGCGCTGCACGTGCGGGAGGCCGACGCGGCGGTGCGGCTGCCCGGGGCGGCGCCCACGGACACGTACCTGCGCGGCGAGCTGATCGTGAAGGCCGCGCTCACGGCGGGCGCGGACGCCGTGCACCCCGGCTACGGGTTCCTGTCGGAGAACGCGGACTTCGCGCGGGCCGTGCGCGCCGCGGGCCTGGTGTGGATCGGCCCGCCGCCCGAGGCCATCGAGGCGATGGCGTCCAAGACGCGCGCCAAGGAGCTGATGGGCATCGCCCCGCTCACCGACGTCACCGCCGTCACCGAGGCCGACCTGCCGGTCCTGGTGAAGGCGGCGGCGGGCGGCGGCGGGCGCGGCATGCGCGTCGTACGGGACCTCGCGGCGCTCGACGCGGAGGTGGCGGCGGCACGGGCCGAGGCGCTGAGCGCCTTCGGCGACGGGGACGTGTTCGTCGAGCCGTACGTCGAGGGCGGGCGCCACGTCGAGGTGCAGGTCCTCGCCGACACCCACGGCACGGTCTGGATGCTCGGCACCCGCGACTGCTCGCTCCAGCGCCGCCACCAGAAGGTCATCGAGGAGGCCCCGGCGCCCGGCCTCACCCCGGCCCTGCGGTCCCGGCTGTACGAGCTGGCGGAGCGGGCGGCGCGGTCGGTGTCGTACGTCGGCGCGGGCACCGTGGAATTCCTCGTCGCGGACGAGGTGCCGCACTTCCTGGAGATGAACACCCGCCTCCAGGTCGAACACCCCGTCACCGAGGCGGTGTACGGCCTCGACCTGGTGGCCCTGCAACTGCGGATCGCCGAGGGCCACCCCCTCACCGCCACCCCGCCCGAGCCGACCGGGCACGCCGTCGAGGCCCGCCTCTACGCGGAGGACCCGGGCGCCGGGTGGGCCCCGCAGACCGGCACCCTGCACCGCCTGTCCGTCCCCGGCGGCGTACGCCTGGACACCGGCTACGCCGACGGCGACACCGTCGGCGTGCACTACGACCCGATGCTGGCCAAGGTCATCGCCCACGCCCCCACCCGTGCCGAGGCCCTGCGCAAGCTGGCGGGCGCCCTGGAGCGCGCGGCCGTCCACGGGCCCGTCACCAACCGCGAGCTGCTGCTGCGGTCGCTGCGCCACCCGGAGGTGGTGGCCGGGCGGATGGACACCTCGTTCTACGACCGCCACCTGCCGGACCTGACGGCGGCCGACAGCGGCTGGCGCACCCGCTGGGCCCCGCTGGCCGCCGCGCTCGCCGACGCCCACGGCCGCTCCCGCTTCGGCGGCTTCCGCACCCTGCGCTCCCAGCCGCAGCTCAAGCGCTACCGGGGCGCGGACGGCACCGAGCACGAGGTGCGGTACACGGCCACGCGCGAGGGGTTCGCCGCCGACGGGGCGCGAGTGCTGGCCGTCGCGCCCGACCGCGTGACGCTCGACGTCGACGGCGTACGACGGGAGTTCACCGTCGCGGCGTACGGCGACGGGCGCGTGTACGTCGGCCAGGTCGCCCTCACCCCGCTGCCCCTGCTGCCCGAGCCGACCGCCCGGCAGGAGCCCGGGTCGCTGCTCGCGCCGATGCCCGGCACGGTGACGCGGGTCGCCGACGGGCTCACCGAAGGGGCGCGGGTGAGTGCCGGGCAGCCGCTGGTGTGGCTGGAGGCCATGAAGATGGAGCACCGCGTCACCGCCCCCGCGTCCGGCACGCTCACCGCGCTGCACGCGACGCCGGGCAGACAGGTGGAGGTGGGGGCGCTGCTGGCCGTCGTAGAGCCCACGCCCCCTTCGCCCACGCCCCAGGAACCCCCAGCAGTCCAGGAACCCACATCGCGGGAGGAAGCCCCAGCATGAGCACCGTCCTGGAAACAGCCCTGGAGACCGAGGAGCAGGCCGCCCTGCGCGCCGCCGTCGCCGCGCTCGGCAAGCGTTACGGCCGCGACTACCTCACCCGTACCGTCGCCGACGGCGGCCACCCCAAGGAGCTGTGGGCGGACGCCGCCAAGCTCGGCTACCTGGGCGTGAACCTGCCCGAGGAGCACGGCGGCGGAGGCGGCGGCATCACCGAACTGTCCATCGTCCTGGAGGAGTTGGGGGCGGCGGGCTGCCCGCTGCTGATGCTGGTGGTGTCCCCGGCGATCTGCGGCACCGTCATCGCCCGCTTCGGCACCGAGGCGCAGCAGCGGGCCTGGCTGCCGGGCCTCGCCGACGGCAGCCGCACCATGGCCTTCGGCATCACCGAGCCCGACGCGGGCTCCAACTCCCACCGCATCACCACCACCGCCCGCCGCGACGGCGACGACTGGCTGCTCACCGGCCGCAAGGTGTTCATCTCCGGCGTCGACATCGCCGACGCCACCCTGATCGTGGGCCGCACCGAGGACGCCCGCACCGGCAGGCTCAAGCCGTGCCTGTTCATCGTCCCGCGCGACGCGCCCGGCTTCTCCCGCCACCCCATCCCCATGGAACTCCAGGCGGCGGAGAAGCAGTTCGAGCTGGTCCTGGACGATGTGCGGCTCCCGGCGGACGCGCTCGTCGGCGACGAGGACGCGGGCCTGCTCCAGCTCTTCGCGGGCCTCAACCCGGAGCGGATCATGACGGCGGCGTTCGCCCTCGGCATGGCCCGCTTCGCGCTGGACGCGGCGGTGACGTACGCCAAGGAGCGCAGCGTCTGGAAGACCCCCATCGGCGCCCACCAGGCCATCGCCCACCCGCTCGCCCAGTGCCACGTCGACATCGAGCTGGCCCGCCTGATGATGCGCAAGGCGGCCCTGCTGTACGACGCCGGGGACGACGTCGCGGCCGGGGAGGCCGCCAACATGGCGAAGCTCGCGGCGGCCGACGCCTGCGTGAGGACCGTCGACCAGGCCGTCCACACCCTCGGCGGCAACGGCCTGACCAAGGAGTTCGGGCTCGCCTCCCTCATCGTGGCGTCCCGCGTGGCCCGGATCGCCCCGGTCAGCCGGGAGATGATCCTCAACTACCTCTCCCACCAGACGCTCGGCCTGCCCAAGTCCTACTGAGCTGGGGGTACCCATGGCTGTCGTGTCCGTGGCGGCGCCCGAGCGCGGGATCGCCACCCTCACCCTGGACTCGCCCGCGAACCGCAACGCACTGTCGAAGGCCCTGGTCGGCGAACTCGCCGCCGCCCTCGCCGACGCCGCCGCCGACGACACCGTACGGGCCCTGGTCCTCACCCACACCGGGACGGCGTTCTGCGCGGGCGCCGACCTGCGCCAGCCGCCCGACCCGGCGGACTTCGTGGCGCTGCTGCGGCAGGTGCTGGCGCTGCCGAAGCCGGTGGTGGCGCGGGTGCGGGGGCATGTGCGGGCGGGCGGCCTCGGGCTGCTCGCCGCCTGCGACATCGCGGTCGCGGACGCCGGGGCGGCGACCTTCGCGCTCACCGAGGTGCACCTCGGCCTCGTCCCCGCCGTGATCTCCCTGACGCTGCTGCCCCGCCTCGACCCGGCCGCCGCCGCCCGCTACCACCTCACCGGGGAGCGCTTCGACGCCGCCGAGGCCGCGCGGATCGGCCTGGTCACCGCGTACGCCGACGACGTCGACGCCGCGCTCACGCCCGTCCTCGACGGGCTGCGCAAGGCCGCGCCCGGGGCCCTGGCCGACACGAAACGGCTGCTCACGGCTAAGGTGCTCACCGCATTCGACCACGATGCGGACGCTGTCACCTCCCTGATCGACCTGTCCGAGCGCCGCTTCGGCTCCGCCGAGGCCCGCGAGGGGATGACGGCGTTCCTGGAACGACGGGAGCGTCCATGGGTGCTGTGACCGAGGCCGACCGGTCGCCCAAGCAGGACCGCAGCCGCGCCACGCGCCAGCGCCTGCTTGAGGCGGCGGTGGCGTGTCTCGCCGAGCGCGGCTGGACGGGCTCGACGGTGTCCGTCGTCGCCGAGCGCGCGGGCGTGTCGCGGGGCGCGGCCCAGCACCACTTCCCCACCCGGGAGGACCTGTTCACCGCGGCGGTGGAGTACGTGGCCGAGCGGCGCTCGGCTGCCCTGCGTGACCTCTTCCCCGACGGCCCCGGGGACCGGGCGGCGGTCGTCGCGGCCCTCGTCGCCCTCTACACCGGCCCCCTCTTCCGCGCCGCCCTGCACCTCTGGGTGGCCGCGTCCCACGAGCCCCAACTGGGTGCGCGAGTCGCCGAGTTGGAGGCGCGCGTGGGGCGGGAGACACACCGGATGGCCGTGGAGCTGCTCGGCGCGGACGAGTCGGCCCCCGGGGTGCGGGAGACCGTCCAGGGCTTCCTGGACATGGCGCGGGGCCTCGGCCTCGCGAACCTCCTCACGGACGACGGGGCACGACGGGAGCGAGTGGTGGCGCAGTGGACGTCGGTCCTCGACGACGTCCTCGGCGGGAGCTGTCGCAGCCCGCGGCGTCCACCAGAGGTGTGCCCGTAGGGTCCATCACAGGTTTATCCGCGGTGTCTACCGGAGGTTTATTCGAGTCAACTCCTCTTTGGACGTCGTGGCTTCGCCCCGCTGGCATCTTCTGAGTGCGCCGCGCAACGCGGCGGCTTCCGCAGAGAACCACGAAGAGCCAGGGGGAAACACATGGCACTCACCACCGGTCGCGTCGCCGTCGCGGCGGCGGGCGCGTTGCTGATGCTCGGCACGGGCATGGCCTCGGCCCAGGCGGGGTCCGGCGCCGCACCGAGCGCGTCGCGCTTCGCCGCGCAGGCCGAGTCCGGGCGCCTGACCAGCGCGCAGACCACGGCGCTGCAGGCGGAGGTGGACCGTTACCTGAGGACGATGGGCGGGACCCAGGTCGCGCTCAACAAGATCGACCTCAAGGGCAAGGGCGAGATCCTTGTCGCCCTCCCGGGGAGAACCGCCCGCGCGACTTCGCCTCCGGCAACGGCAGGCGCGCGGCCGCCGACCCGTGCAGGACCGGGCCGGTGTCCGGGATCTTCTGCGCCTACCAGCGCGACAACTTCGCGGGCACCAGGATCAACATGGTCAACTGCAACGAGCGGTACTACGTGTCCACCTGGGGCCGGGGCGGTTCCTGGATCAACGACCAGACTCGCAACAGGCCGGGCCGCGAGGCCAAGATGTACAACCCCAGCGGCCAACTGGTCTACACGACGCCGCCGCCGTATTCCTCGGACGCCCACGGCGACTGGAACCCTGTCCGCTTCGTCGTCCCCTGCCGCTAGCGGGCCCCTCCACCCAGCGGCGCCCCCGGTCCGGCATCGGACCGGGGCGCCGCGCCGCGAGCGGGGGGGATCAGCCGTCCGCGATGTTCGCGAACCCGGCGATGTCCTGGGGGCTGCGGGAGCCGGGCCCGATGTACCGCGCGGAAGGCCGCACCAGCCGCCCGGTCCGCTTCTGTTCAAGGATGTGCGCCGACCACCCGGCGGTCCGCGCGCACGTGAACATCGACGTGAACATGTGCGCCGGAACCTCCGCGAAGTCGAGCACGATCGCCGCCCAGAACTCCACGTTCGTGGCGAGGACCCGGTCGGGCCGCCGCGCGTGCAGCTCGTCGAGCGCCGCCTTCTCCAGCGCCTCCGCGACCTCGAAGCGCGGCGCCCCCAGCTCCCGGGCGGTGCGCCGCAGCACCCGCGCCCGGGGGTCCTCCGCGCGGTACACCCGGTGCCCGAAGCCCATCAGCCGTTCACCACGGTCCAGCGCCTGCTTGACGTACGCGACGGCGTCCCCGGTGCGCTCGATCTCCTCGATCATGCCGAGGACGCGGGAGGGCGCGCCCCCGTGGAGGGGGCCGGACATGGCGCCGACGGCACCGGACAGCGCGGCGGCGACGTCCGCGCCGGTGGAGGCGATGACGCGGGCCGTGAACGTGGACGCGTTCATGCCGTGCTCGGCGGCGGACGTCCAGTACGCGTCGACGGCCCGCACGTGCCGGGGGTCCGGCTCGCCGCGCCAGCGCCGCATGAAGCGCTCCACGACGGTCTCCGCCTTGTCGATCTCCCGCTGCGGCACCATCGGCAGGCCCTGCCCGCGCGCGGACTGGGCGACGTACGACAGGGCCATGACGGCGGCCCGCGCGAGGTCGTCACGGGCCTGGTTCTCGTCGATGTCGAGGAGCGGCCGCAGCCCCCACACGGGCGCCAGCATGGCGAGCGCCGACTGGACGTCCACGCGGATGTCCCCGGAGTGCACGGGGATGGGGAACGGCTCGGCGGGCGGCAGGCCCGGGTCGAACGCGCCGTCGACGAGCAGGCCCCACACGTTGCCGAACGAGACGCTGCCGACGAGGTCCTCGATGTCGACGCCCCGGTAACGCAGGGCGCCGCCTTCCTTGTCGGGTTCGGCGATCTCCGTCTCGAACGCGACGACTCCTTCAAGCCCGGGTACGAAGTCGGACATCAGGCGGCTCCTCATGAGGTGTGCGACAGAATGTGTGCGACCTGCGGTGATGTGTGCGGCCCAGGGGCGGCCATGGCGGGTCCACGGTCTGCCCAGGGTCTGCCCATGGTCTGTCCATGTCTGGGGTAACCCCGTCATGCCCCGTGGCAACGGCGGTCACCCAACTCGTGCGGCTTCGGAACGATAACCCTTGGTGCCACCTGTCGTCCGGGATTGCGGCACTCAGTGCCAGACATCACCTCCAGGTGGGGTGCCGGGCCGCCGACTGCCGCTTCGTGGACCGGCATTCGTATACGGCAAGATGACCGCGTGACCGACTCCCGTGCCGCCTCCTCCGGGCCCGTCGCCGTCGACCTGGCCGCCATGCGTGCCCAGTACGCCGCCGACGGCATCGCCGAAGCCGACTTCCCCGCCGATCCGTTCGAGCAGTTCACCCGCTGGTTCCGGCAGGCGAGCGCCGAGGCGGCGGACCCCGGGGGCGTGCTCCACGAGGCCAACGCGATGGTCGTCTCCACGGCCGACGCGGACGGGCGGGTCAGCTCCCGCACGGTGCTCCTGAAGGGGTTCGACGAGCGGGGGTTCGTCTTCTTCACCAACTACGAGTCCCGCAAGGCCCGGGACCTGGCCGCCAACCCGCACGCCTCGCTGCTGTTCCCCTGGCATCCGATGGCGCGGCAGGTCATCGTCACGGGCACGGTGGAGCGGACCGGGCGCGAGGAGACCGTACGGTACTTCCGCAGCCGTCCGCACGGGTCGCAGCTCGGCGCCTGGGCCAGCGCGCAGTCGTCCGTGATCGGCTCCCGGGAGGAACTGGACGCCGCCTACGCGGAATTGGCGGCGCGCTACCCCGAGGGGGAGCAGGTTCCGGCGCCGCCGCACTGGGGCGGCTTCCGGGTGCTGCCGCTGACCGTGGAGTTCTGGCAGGGGCGGGCGAACCGCCTGCACGACCGGCTGCGGTATGAACGGGACGCGGTGGGCGCCCCTTGGGCCCTGCACCGCCTCAGCCCCTGACCGGTGCCCCTCGCCCACCCCCTGGCCGGGGGTGGGCGCCCCTGGCGGGGGCGGACCGCCGCCCGCGCCCGCGGCTCCGCGCCCGGTGCCCCTCTCCCACCCGCCCGCCCGTGACCGCCCTCGCGGGATGTGACCGCTCCCTGTGGGGGGCGATCGCCGTCGGCGCGTGCGGGTGCGTGGCCGGTGTTCCTTTCCCACCCGCCCGCCCGTGACTGGCATCGCGGGACGTGACCGCGCGTTCCCGGCGGGGCCTACCCTTCCGTCAGGAGGTCGTCGAGGAATGGCTCTATGGCCCCGCACCAAGCGGTCGGCTGGTCGTAGTGCACAAGATGGCCCGCGTCCGCGACCTCCGCGTACGCGCCCCGGGGGAGGACCCGGACCATTTCCTGGGCCTCGGCGCGGCCCAGCTCGCCGTCGAGGCCGCGCACGACCAGCGCGGGGCAGCGGACCTGCATCAGCTCCTCCCAGTGCGCGTCGTACACCCAGGTCTCCCGGGACCTCAGCATCTGGGCGGGGTCGAAGACGGGCCGCCAGCCGTCGGGGCCCTCGGCCATGACCTCGGCGTAGAACGCGCCCCGCGAGGGGCTGGGCCGCTCCACCCACGGGTCGTCCTCGCCGAACCACTTCCGCACGTCCGCGAGCGTCGCGAACGGCACCGGCCAGGCCTTGAACCACGCCTCCCACTCCCGCTGCGAGGCCGCGCCGAGCGCCGACGCCCGCATGTCGCAGATGATCAGGCCCCGCACCAGGTCGGGGCGGCGCGCGGCGAGCTGCCAGGCGGTGAGCGCGCCCATGGAGTGGCCGATGAGGACGGCGGGGCCGAGGCCCAGCTGCTCCACGGCGGCCTCGGCGTCGTCGACGTACGCCTCGCGTGTGTAGGGGCCGTCGGCGGGCTTGTCGCTCTGGCCGTGGCCGCGCTGGTCGAGGGCGACCGCGCGGTGCCGCTCGGAGAGCCAGCGCGCCGTGCCCGCCCAGTGCGAGGCCCGGCCCATCAGGCCGTGCAGCAGCAGCACGCCGCCGCGCGGCGGCTCGCCCTCCCTCGCTTTGGGAGGGTCGGCATACTCCCAGGCGGCGAGGCTCACGCCGCCCGCGCCGGTCACGTGGATGCGCCGCACCATGTCCCAGGCACCCCCCTTGAGATCCGCTCGGGTCCTTCGCTCACGCACTCCGGCACGCTATCGAACTATCATTCGAGTGCGGCCTTCTTGCCGCCAACACCGCTCGTTCGGGTGACCATGCTCAAGGATTGACCGCCGCCGCCGAGGGGAGATCTTCACCGGGGGGCGGGCCGCTCGGGGAGATCGGCCCGAAGGGGGTGACCCTGAGAGCTCGGGGCTCCGGGTCAGCACAGGGGAGGACAGGCCCCGGCGCCGCGCGGCGCCGGGGCCTTCCGCGTGCGCGGCGCGCCAGCCGCCCCGCGCCCCGCTCTCCGTACCGCCGCTCGTACCCCTGCTCACCAGGCGGGTGCATCGTCTGCCCCTCTCCGGCCGCACGGCCAGGCCCCGGCGCCGACGCGGTCAAAAACCCTCAGTGACCCGTGGGCCCCTCGCGGGCCCCCGGGCCATGTGCCTTCTGCCTTCGCGACAGCCCTTCTGCCGTCTGCCTTCTGCCATCTGCCTTCGCGACAGCCTCGCACGCGCGGCGCTCCCGCGCTGCGCTTCGGCACACTGAATCTTGGACTCCGGCGTGTCTCGGACTCGCCTCAACCGTCCCCGTGATAACGGGAGTCGACGGCTGTGGCGGGAAGGCCGAGGGCGCGCCGGAGCCTGGAGCCGCGCGCGGTCAGCGCTTGGCGCCGCGCGCGGTCAGCGCTTGGCGACGAACACGTGCGACGCGACGTCCGACGCCAGCTCGGCGGCCTCGCCGCTGGAGCCCACGAGCACGCCGCCCGCCGACTCCGTGACGCTGACGACGGAGCCGGGCTGCACGCCCGCGCGCCGCAGCGTGTACATCAGCTGGGCGTCCGTCTGGATCGGCTCGCCGATGCGGCGGACCACGACCGTCTTGCCGTCCGTGCCCGGGTCGAGGTCGATCAGGGAGACCATGCCCTCGTCCAGGAACGGGTCCGCGCCGTCCTTCTCGCCGAGCTCCTCCAGGCCCGGGATCGGGTTGCCGTACGGCGACTCCGTGGGGTGGCGCAGGAGCTCCAGGACGCGGCGCTCCACAGCCTCGCTCATCACGTGCTCCCAGCGGCAGGCCTCGGCGTGCACCTGCTCCCACTCCAGACCGATCACGTCGACCAGGAGGCACTCGGCAAGGCGGTGCTTGCGCATGACGCGCGTCGCCAGGCGGCGGCCCTCCTCGGTGAGCTCCAGATGCCGGTCGCTCGCCACGGCCACCAGGCCGTCGCGCTCCATCCGCGCCACCGTCTGGCTCACCGTCGGGCCGCTCTGGTCGAGCCGCTCGGCGATGCGGGCGCGCATGGGGACGACACCCTCCTCCTCCAGTTCGAGGATGGTGCGCAGGTACATCTCAGTGGTGTCAATTAGCCCCGACATGGGTTGCCCCTCAGAATTCGCTCGTGCGCTGGCCCTGCCCTCAATTCTGACGCATACCACCGACAACCGGGTTGCGCCGGGTGAACCCGGGGGAGACGCGCCCCGGCGACCGTATTGACAGGGCACTGGTCCAGACCGCACCGTGATCCGCGACACGACGGGACGGCGGCGGGACGAGGGGGTTTCGCGGATGAGCCACGGCACGGACGGCGACGAGGGCGGCGGCCAGGACGGCGGCGCGACGGCCGACGGTACGGCCGCCCGGTATCTGGACGCCGCCATGGCGCTCCTGCGGCGGGTACGGGACGAGGAGACCGGTCCCCTCACGGCCGCCGCCGAGGTGATCGCCGACGCCGTCGCCGCCGACGGCCGCCTCTTCGCCTTCGGCGCGGGCCACTCCTCGCTGCCCGCCCAGGACGTCGTCTACCGCGCGGGCGGGCTCGCCCTGATGAACCTGCTGTCCGTGCCGGGGGTCGTCGGCGTCGACGTCATGCCCGCGACGCTGGGCTCCGCCCTGGAGCGGGTCGACGGGCTCGCGGGCGCCGTCCTCGACTCCAGCCCGGTCCGCCCCGGCGACGTCCTGGTGATCATCTCCCTGTCCGGGCGGAACGCGCTCCCCGTGGAGATGGCCATGAACGCCCGCGCGCTCGGCCTGAAGGTCATCGGCGTGACGTCCGTGGCGTACGCACGCGAGACGAAGTCCCGGCATGTCTCCGGCACGTTCCTGAAGGACCACTGCGACGTCGTCCTCGACTCGAAGATCGCCGTCGGGGACGCCGAGCTGACCCTCGACTCCGTGGACGCGCCGTTCGGCCCCGCCTCCACGATGGTCGCCAGCGCGCTGATGCAGGCCATGATGGCCACCGCCGCGGCCGCGCTCGCCGCGCGCGGCATCCAGCCGCCGCTGCTGCGCTCCGGCAACGTCGACGGCGGCCACGACTGGAACGGCCGCGTCTTCACGACGTACGCCGACCGAATCTTCTACCGCCACTGACCTCCCGGCCGCCGCCGGGCCCTACCGGCCGCTGCTGCCGACCCCAGCGGCACGGCCTCCGGTGCCGCCGCTGCCCCTCCGCCCGCCCCCGCGCTCCTGCCGGTGCTCGACTGCGGCTGGCTCCGCGCTACCGCGCTCGCGTCCTCCCACCCGCCCGCCCTTTCGGCGGGCGGGTGGGGGAGGGCCGCTGATGGCTGTGCCTCAGTCCGGGGCGGGGCACTGCGCCCCGAAGCCGGACCCCGGGGCGACCACCCGCAGCCGCCGATGGCGCTCAAGCCCCACGGGGGGCGCCCACGTCCTGCGAGGGCGGTAACGGGCGGGCGGGTGGGAGAAGCAACCACGCACGGACCCGCAGCCGCCAACGGCGACCGGCCCCACCGGGGGCCCCGCGACGGCGGCAACGGCGGTACCGGCAGGGGCCCCGCGACGGCGGTAACCGCAGGGGCGGCGTCAGCCGCCCCCCACCACCCGCGCCAGATCCACCGCGGCAGCGACCCGCGCCGCCACACTCTCCCCGTACACCGCGTCCCCCCGCTCAAAGGCCCCCCGCCCGGCTCCCCGCAGGAACGTGACGACCCCCACGCTCCGCCCCCGGCTCCGCAGCACCACGCACAGCGCGTGCACCGCCGACGAGGGCCACTGCCGTACCGCCGCCCACTCGCGAGCCCGCTCGGGCGAAGCGAGCCCCGCGCTGGCGCGCACCGACCCCGCCCGCTCCACGCACTGCGTGGCGGGATGCCCCTCGGGGTAGCGCAGCGGCAGCCCGCCCCGCCCCGCGGAGAGGACGGACTGGCAGGGGCCGGGGGACTCGGCGGGGGTCGCCGCGGCCCGCACCAGGCGGATCTCCGGCTCCTCGCTGACCAGCAGGTCGATCAGGGCGTGGTCGGCGAACCCGGCGAGCGCGAAGTCGAGCTGGACGGTCGCCGCCTCCATGGGGTCCTCGCACTCGGCGGCGGCCCGCGCCGACCGGTGCAGCTGCTGGGAGCGGAAGCGCAGCTGCGCGGCCTCCTGCTCGGCCTGCTTGGCGTCGGTGACGTCCCGGAAGAGCCAGGCCACGCCGAGCGGCACCGGCTCCTCGGCGAGCGGCGAGCCGAGCCGCAGGAAGCCGCTGCGCCAGCACCGGCGCCGGGACTCGCCGCTCTCCCCGCGCACCGTCACCCACAGCTCGGCGGGAGCGGGCGGCGCGCCCTCGGCGAGCACATGCGCGAGAGCGCTCTCCAACTCCTCGACCCCCTGGGCGAGCACCTCGCCCAGGGGCCGCCCGAGCAGGGCGGTGCGGCCGAGCCCGAGGGCGCGGGCGGCATGCTCGTTCACCACCGCGGGCCGCAGGTCGGCGTCGACCAGGACCACGCCCCAGGAGGCGTGCTCGAAGAGGGCCTCGCTCAGGGCGATGGACCGCTCCAGGTCGATCTGCGCGTGCACCTCGCTGAAGGCGCAGTACACCCCGGCGGGCTTGCCGTCGCCGCCGCGCACGGCGGCCGACTGGGTGCGGACGAGCACGCGCCCGCCGCCCTTGGTGAGCAGCGCGAACTCGTGCACGCGCCGCCCGGGGGCGTGCATCGCGGACAGCAGGCGGCCCTCGACGTCCTGGGCGTCGGCGGGCCGCACCGCCCAGCCCGCGAAGCCGCGCCGCCCGACGGCCTCCTCGGCCGACCAGCCGAGGATCCGCTCCGCCTCGCGGTTCCAGTGCGTCACGACTCCGTCGGAGTCGAAGGCGCACAGCGCGGCGTCCATGCCGTCAAGGAGCGCCGCGAGCAGTTGGGCCCCGCCCGGCTCGGGCTCTTCGGGACCTAGTTCGTCGGTCGTTCCGCTCCGTCGGGAAGCACTCACCTGGAACCCCCCTGCGCAGGCCGTGTCCTCGTCCTCATGAGCTGGGTGTGCTGCACATCAGATCATTCAACTCGAACGTGACGCAGCCCACAGTAGGTTCCCGGAAGTTGGACGAAATCGTTGCGTGCCATAAATCGGTTGTGCGCGCGCGGCGGGGTTCCTAGGGTGGCGTGCACACGAGAAGGGAGGTGGTTCGGCAGATGTATGACAACCGGACGCGTGAGGTGACTGCGGGCTAGCGGCCCGACGTCGCAACTCGAATTCGGCGCCGGACCAGCGTGTGATCCATGCACGCGGCTGGCCCTCAATCCCAAGCAGTCACCCGACCCGCGAGCCGCCGGTACGTCCGGCCGGCTTCCCCGCCCCAGGCGGAGGGAACCACGGCTCGCGGGTTGTCCGTTTTCCCGGACCCGTGCCGCCGGACCCGTGCCGCCGGGGGCGTCACCCCTTGCTCACCGCCGCCAGGATCTCCGGCAGCCGCGCCGCCACCCGGGGCGCCGCGAGCCGCAGCCCCGCCAGCGTGACCGCCGCGCCGTACGCCGTGCCCACGGGGAGCAGCAGCCAGGACCAGCCGCCGTGGCCCGCGGCGTGCAGCCAGATGGTCAGGGCGAGTACGGGGGCGCAGAGGGCGGCGGCGGCCAGCATGCCGCCCACGAGGGAGATCCAGGCGAGCCCCGCCTGCCCGGGGGCCACGTTCTTGTAGCCCTCCTGGGGAATCGAGTACGGATAGCGGGCCGACGCCCACGCCCCGGTCGCCAGCATCGCCCCGAGCAGCGCGAAGGACAGGCCGAGCACCTCCGGCAGGGAGCGCGGGTCGCCGAGGAGGACCACCGTCAGGACGGTCACCAGGGCCGCGTACGGCAGGGTGACGACGAGCAGCGCGCAGGCGCGGCCGCGCAGTTCGTCGTACGCGTCCCGGGGCGACGACACGGTCATGGCGACCATCCAGAACGCCGACGTGTCCTGGCCGAACTGGTTGTACATCTGGATGCCGAGCATCCCGGCCGCGAAGCACGCGATGTACACGGAGCCGGTGCCCTGGAGGGAGTTGAAGACGGGCACGATCAGGCCGATGGCGAGGGACGTCACCCAGGCCGCCTTCGTCTTCGGGTCGCGCCACACATAGCGCAGGGAGCGCTCCATGACCGGGCCGGTGCGCCCGGAGGGCAGCCGCGCGGACAGGCCGCCGGTGCCGCGCCGCTTCGTACGGGAGGGCTCCGCGGCGGCGAGCGTGGAGCCGTCGGGCGCTGTCATCAGCCGGGTGAGGCTGCGCCGCCACAGGCCGAGGAGCAGCAGGAGCGCCCCTACGGAGAGGGCGAGTTGCACGGCCGCCACTCCGTAGTGCCCGGCGCCCGTCTGGTGCACCGCCGAGATCGCCGCGGACGGCGGCAGCCACCCCAGGACGTCCGCCACCGGGTCCAGCTCGCCGAGGCCCTCCGCCGACGAACCGAGCCGCTGCGCCCCGAAGTTCACCAGCTGCGCCCCGACGGCGATGACCAGGCCGCTGAGCACGGCGAGGTCGCGGCCCTTGCGGCTGGTCAGCAGGCGGACGTTGGCGGCGGCGACGGCCCGCGCGAGCGCCACGCACAGCAGCACCGTCAGCGGCACGGCGACCACACCGAGGGCGTACGCCGCCCCTCCGCGCGCCACGGCGATGACCGCGCCGAGGGCCAGGCAGAGCGTGAACAGCGGGCCGATGCCGACCAGCGACGCCACCAGGAGCGCGCGCACGAGCGGGCGGGGCGCAGGGGAGCATCACCAGGCGCGTGGGGTCAAGGGTCTCGTCGCCGCTGGGGAAGAACAGCGGCATCACCGCCCAGCCGAGCGCCAGGACCGCGGTGAGGATGACCGACACGGTCGCGGCGTGCTCGTCGCCGCGCAGCAGGACGAGCCCGAGGAGCTGGAGCGCGGCGATCAGCAGCGCGAACACCGCGGACGCCACGTACGCGGCGCGGCGGCCACCGGACTGGCGCAGGCCGTTGCGCAGCAGGGACAGCTTCAGCCGTACGAAGACGGGGGTGAGGCCCGCCTCGGTGGCGGCGGTCACCGGGCGCCACCGCCGAGCCAGTCGAGGTCGCTGCCCGCGTCGCGGCCGTTCGCGCCGACGAGTTCGAGGAACGCCTGCTGGAGCGAGGCGGCGTCGCCGCGGACCTCGGCGAGCGGGCCCTGCGCGCGGATGCGGCCCGCCGCCATGACGGCGACCCAGTCGCACAGGGACTCCACCAGCTCCATGACGTGGCTGGAGAACACGACGGTCGCCCCGGAGCCGGTGAAGCGCTCCAGTACGCCGCGGATGGTCTGCGCGGAGACCGGGTCGACGCCTTCGAAGGGCTCGTCGAGGAAGAGGACCTCGGGGTTGTGGAGGAGCGCCGCGGCCAGGCCGATCTTCTTGCGCATGCCGGTGGAGTAGTCGACGACGAGCTTGTGCTGGGCGCCCGCGAGGTCGAGCACGTCGAGGAGCTGGGTGGCGCGCTTGTCGACCTCGGGGCCGGGCAGGCCGCGCAGGCGGCCGGTGTAGGCGAGGAGTTCGCGGCCGGAGAGCCGTTCGAACAGGCGCAGGCCCTCCGGCAGGACGCCGATGCGGGCCTTGACCTCGGCGGGGTCCCGCCAGACGTCGTGGCCGACGACCTCGACGGTGCCCCGGTCGGGGCGGAGCAGGCCGGTGACCATGGAGAGGGTGGTGGTCTTGCCCGCGCCGTTCGGGCCGACGAGTCCGACGAACCTCCCCGCTGGGAGGGTGAGGTCGACGCCCGCCACGGCGATCTGCTGGCCGAAGGCCTTCCACAGGTCACTCACCCGCACCGCTGGCTTCTCGGTCACCGGTCCCCCTTCGTACCGTCGCTGTCCGTCTGCGCACGATACGTCGGCGACGGCAGCCCTCGGGTTCACGGTGCCCGGCGCCCGGGGGCCGTGCCCACCCGTTCCGCCCTCCGGGCGGACCGGCCACGACGTACCCGCGGAGAGGAAGACACCGCCCGGCCAGCGCGGCGTCAGCGGCGGCGGGCCTCCCGGCCGCAGGCGTAGGCCAGGGGGAGATGATCTCCTCGGCGTCCGGCAGCCACCGGTTCGCCGCGGTGGGGCGGCAGGCCCACTGCACGGCGCCGGACGCGCCGAAACGGGTGGGCGGCGCGGCGACGTACGCGCCCTCACCGAGGGTGACGAGGTCGAGCGCGCTGGGCGGCCACCCCAACGTGCGGACCAGGTCGGGGACCTTCGCGGCGGCGCCCGGGAGCACGAAGAACTGCATGCGCCGGTCGGGCGTGCACGTGACGGGACCGAGGGTCAGCTCCATCCGCTCCATCCGCGCCAGCGCGAGGAACCCGGCGGTCTCGGGCACGTCCACGGCGTCGAACGTCCGCCCGGTCGGCAGCAGGATCGACGCGTTCGGCTGCTTGGACCACATGCGGCGGGCGACGGTCGCGCTGCCCGTGGCCTGCGTGGGCCAGTCGTCGCGCACCGGGTGCGCGCCCGGCGCGGCGCACGCGGCGTCGCCGCACGAGCACCGCCATGTGCCCTCCACGGACTCAAGCCAGGCGCCGGGGAAGACGTCCCAGTGCCGTTCCTCCGCGTACCGCACGGCGGTGTCCTGAAGGGCTTCTCCGCGCTGCTTCGGGATCTGCGCGGCTGACGTGACTCCGATGGTCTCTTCCACGACGTTCTCAACTTCCGTCTCCCAGTGGGGTTACGGGGAGTCATGTGCGCGGGGAGGAGCATCGATCCTGCCGCGGGGCGCATGGGAGCACGGTTGGGGGCGCGCGCGGGCAACGGGGTCCGTGCGCGGGTAGCCAGGTCTGGGGCAGTCGGAGTTCACCAGGTTCACCCGGCTCGCTACGTGTGCTGCGTTTGTGCCGTGCTGCGTTGTCTATGACACGGTTAAGTGCAGTTGCTGTGTGTTTGTGGTGCATCTTCCGGTTGTTTCCCGGGCATTGATCATCTGGGCGGCGCGGGCAGACCGGCCCGGACCGTTCCGCACTCGCTCTCGACCTCGATCTCGACCCGACAGCACACCGACATTCCAGATGGTCCACGGTGCACACAGGGGGTACGCCATGGCCGCAAGGCCACTCGTCGCGCGGCAGCCCAACGAACGGCTGCAAGCACTCATTCAGGAAGCCGGTTGTTCCAACGCCGGTCTGGCCCGCCGCGTCAACATGTGCGGCGCGGAGCACGGTCTCGATCTTCGTTACGACAAGACGTCGGTGGCGCGCTGGCTGCGCGGGCAGCAGCCGCGCGGGCGCGCCCCCGGCATCATCGCGGAGGCGCTCGGCCGCAAACTGGGCCGCACGGTGACGATCGACGAGATCGGCATGGCGAACGGCAAGAACCTCGCCTCCGGCGTGGGCCTGCAGTTCTCCCCACCGTCCTCGGCGCGATCGAGCAGGTCTGCGAGCTGTGGCGCAGCGACGTGGGGCGGCGCGACTTCCTGTCCGGCTCGTCCGTCGCCGCGTCCGCGCTCGTGGAGCCGAGCCGCGACTGGCTGATCTCGTCGCCGGACCCGCAGGTCGGGCGGACGGCGGGACCGCGCGTCGGCCTGTCGGACGTCGCCGCCGTCAAGGCCATGACGGAGGCCCTGACGCAGCTCGACCACCAGTACGGCAGCGGGCACGTCCGCCCGGTCGTCGTGCACTATCTGAACTCGGTGGTGTCCGGCCTGCTCGCCGGGTCGTACCGGGAAGCGGTGGGCCGCGAACTGTTCGCGGCCGTCGCCCGGCTGACCGAGCTGGCCGGGTACATGGCGGTGGACACGGGCCAGCCGGGCCTCGCCCAGCGGTACTACATCCAGGCGCTCCGCCTCGCCCAGGCCGCGGGCGACCGCGGGTACGGCGGATATGTGCTCGCGGCGTCCATGAGCCACCTCGCGGCGCAGCTCGGCAACCCGCGCGAGATCGCCCAGTTGGCGCGCGCGGCGCAGGAGGGGGCGCGCGGGCGGGTCACCCCGCGTGCGGAGTCCATGTTCTACGCCGCCGAGGCGCGCGGTCACGCGCTGCTCGGGGACGCCCGCTCCGCGCAGGCCGTCGCGGGCCGCGCCGTCGAGGCGATGGAGCGGGCCACCGGAGAGGAGCAGTCCGGCGACGACCCGGCCTGGATCCGCCACTTCGACCAGGCCTACCTGGCCGATGAACTCGCCCACTGCCACCGCGACCTGGGCCAGGCGGACGCGGCGGCACGGCGCGCGGAGGAGGCCCTCGCGGGCCTGCCCGAGACGCGGGCGCGGCGGCGCGCCATCGGCCTGGTGCTGCTCGCCACGGCCCAGGTGCAGCGCCGCGAGGTGGAGCAGGCCTGCCACACGGGTCTGAAGGCCGTCGAACTGCTCGGCACGCTGCGGTCCAACCGCGGCGCGGAGTACCTGGAGGACTTCCAGCAGCGCCTGGAGCCGTACCGAGAGGAGCCGGTGGTCCGCGAGTTCGGCGCCCGCGTCGAACTCCAGGCGGCGTGAGCCCCCGCCGGTGCCGGGCACCCGACGGCACCGGCGGCGCGCATGAGGCGGGACAGGGGCGCTCGGGGCGCCCTGGTACGACCCGGCGGCAGACGCGCCCCCGTTAACAGCGTCTTCCGCGCAACTTCCGTTACCGCTGCGGCGTCTGCGTCCAGGGCGGCGTCCGCCGGGTTCTGAGCTGCGTGGCAGAGCGCCACGGGGACCCGGTAGCGTGAGCCGACGTTCCGAAGGTTCCCCCATTAGTAGGAGTCCCGGTGACGCAGCAGAGCGGGCAGGGCGCCGCTTCCTCCGATCCGCAGCAGCCCTCGGCGCGGCAGGCGCGCGAGGGCATCGTGCTGCCCGCGGACGGTGGCGCCCCCCTGATGCCGGGCACCACCGGCGACCGTGGCGACCAGGGCGGCCACGCCGCGCCGCCCGGCGGCAGCCCCTGGGGCCAGCCGTGGGGCCCGGACCCGGCGGCTCCCGCACCGGGGACGGGGAGTCCTGGGGCGCGATGCCGCAGCAGGGCGACGCCGGGGCGTACCACCAGGGCCCGGGCGCGGGCGCTCCGTACGCGCCGCCCGGTGGCGGGCAGACCAGCGCCGGAGTCCCGCTGCCGCCCGAGGGCGCCCCGCACCCCGGCCACGCCCCCGCCCCGCAGCCGCCCGTAGCGATGCCGCTGCCCCCGGAGGGCACGCCGCTGCCGCCCGCGACGCCGCCGGGCGCCTCCTACGGCGGGCCGCAGGGCGCCGCGTACGGCGGCTCGGCGCCGCTGCCGCCCGTGACGTCCGGCACACCGCTGCCGCCCGCCGCGCAGGGCGGACCGCAGGGGCAGCCGTTCCCGTCGGCGGGACAGCCCGATCCGGGGTACGCGGCTCCCGCGGGGCCCCTGGGGTCCGACGCCGACGCCACGCAGTACATACCCCCGGTCGCCTCCGGCGCGCTGCCGCCCGAGGTGCAGGCCACCGACGCGACCACGTTCCTGGGACGTGTACCTGGTGCGCCCGGCACACCCGGCGCGCCCAGCCCCGCCGAGCAGACCGCGTTCCTCGGCCGCCCCTCCGAAGAGACGGCCTTCCTCGGCAGCCCGGGGGACATCGCCCGCGGCGGCGCCCCCGCCACCCCCGGCGTGCCGGACGACAACGCCCCCACCCAGTTCATCGCCCCCATCACCGACAGCGCGGCCCCGGCCGCCGGGCACCCCGCGGACGCGCCCTACGGAGTGCGCCCCGGCGCCCCCGGCGCTTCCGGCGACCGGCAGCCGCCCGCCGAGTTCGACAGCCTCTTCCGCCGGGAGCCGGAGCCCGAGGGCGGAGCCTCCGCCACGCAGCAGATGCCCCGCGTCCAGGACCCGGCGCCGGGCCCCGACATCCCGGCCGCGCCCGCGCCCGCGCGCCAGCGCCGCGGCCGCACGGGGTCCAGGACGCCGCTGCTCGTCGCCGTCGGCGTGGTCATCGCCGTACTCGGCGTCGGCGCGGGCGCGCTGCTCAGCTCGGGCGGCGGCGACGCGGACAAGGGCGACGACAAGGAGCCGCTGGCCGCGTCCGAACCGGCCGACACCGCCACCAAGGAGTCGAAGAAGCCGTCACCGTCCGCGGACCCGGCCCGGCCGCAGGCCGCCGCCCTCGACCGGCTCCTCGGGGACAGCAACGACAGCCGCGACACGGTCATCCGCGCCGTGCGCGACGTGAGCCGCTGCGACGACCTGCGGCAGGCCGCGCGGGACCTGCGCGGCGCGGCCCGGCAGCGCACCGGCCTCGTCACCCGCCTGTCCCGGCTGAGCGTCGACAAGCTGCCCCGGCACGCCCAGCTCACCGCCGCCCTCAACCGCGCCTGGAAGGCCTCCGCGGCCGCCGACAACCATTACGCGGCGTGGGCCGACCAGGTCGCGGGCAAGAAGGGCTGCCACAAGGGCCGCGCCCGCCCCACCCCGCAGCAGGCCGCGGGCAACCGCGCCAGCGGCGAGGCGACCCGGGCCAAGCGGCAGGCGGCGGCGCTGTGGAACGAGATCGCGGGCAAGCACGAGCTGACCAAGCGGAACCCGACGCAGCTGTGACGCCCGGCGGCGGCCCGTCAGGCGGATGTCTGCGCGGTCTCCAGGGTCTTCTTCACGTTGACGGACGGCTTGCGGGACACCACCAGGCGGCCGTCCCGCACCACCTGGAAGGTGACGACCGCGTTCACCAGGCGCGGGTACTCGCCCGCCGCCAGCATGTTCTCGAACCGCCAGCTCAGCACCGGCGTGAGCCCGCCGGTGTCCACGCGCAGGCCCCGGTCGAGGGTCCGCCGCAGCGAGCGGGCGGTCACCTCGCCGCCGCCGAGGGACTCCACGGCCTGCCGCAGGACGGTGTACGCGATCCAGGTGGTCTGCACGCCCGCGTCGGACGCGTCGACGCGGTTGTCCGCGAAGGCGTGCTCCCGGATCACCTCGCGCATCCGCGACCAGCGCTTGTCGGTCTCCACGGGGTACCAGCCGGTGACGTACGCGCCTTCGTAGGGGCCCTTCGCACCGCCCGTGCGGTCGATCAGCGACTGGTCGACGCTGCCGAGCACGGACGCCGTGCGCACCCTCGGGAAGGCGTCCTCGGTGCGCCGGAACGAGTCGAAGAACGTGTCGGTGCGCGCGCCGAGCGCCGCCGCCACGCAGCCGCCCCTGCCGCCTTCGGTGGCGCTCTCCAGGGCCTGCCTGGCCTGCGGGGTGTAGTCCGTGCCGTCCTCGGGCGCGTGGATGTCGGCGGACGCCCTGCGGTTGCTCTGCGCGAGCCCGGAGTCCAGGAGCTTGGAGAGGCTGTCGCCCGCTATGGTGTCCGGCCGCACCAGCGCGACGCGCTCGCAGACGTCGGCGAGCTGCTGCCCGTTGCCCGCGAGCAGCGCGGGCTGCCCGCCGTTGACGGGGTACGACATCGGGCTGGAGAACTCCTCGTCGGTCAGGCCGTAGCCGCCGATGTACGGGATGCCCGCGGCCTCCAGCTGGGGCATGAAGGCCCGGCCGTGCTGGCTGTAGGAGCCGACGACCGCGACGACGTCCTGCTTGACGGCCTCGCGGGCGCAGGCGCCCGCCTCGGCGGGGTCGTTGTGGTCGTTGCAGGTGAGCACCCTCAGCTCGTGCCCGTCGAGGCCGCCGTTGGCGTTGACCCAGCGGGCGTAGGCCTGGGCCATCGCGGGCATGCCGGGCTTGTTGGTGGCCTTCGTGCCGTCGGGGGCCCAGGTCATGACCGTGACGGGGTCGTCCCCGGAACCCCCGTGGTACCGGGGATGACCCCGCAGCCGACGGCCAGGGACGCACACGCCGCCACCGCTGCCGCGGTGCGCGCGGCTCTGCGCGCTCGGTGCGCGGTCTCGGCGGGACGGGGGAGGAAGACGCGTCGCAAGGCGGGCATGAACACGCACGATTCCGTCACCGGGCCAACCGTGGAGTGACGCGTTCCTAACGGATGGTGACGAACGCGTGAACGGGTGGGGCCGTAAAGGCGAGGGTGATGTGGGAACGTACGATCGATGACCGTGCAAGGTTCGGAGAAGTCTTCCCGTCGCGGCCGTCGGTCAAGGACCATAGGCGCCATGCCAACGAACGACATGCCGTGGTGGCGCTGGCGCAGCAACGTGCGATCGGCGCTGCACATGCTCTCCGACCCGGAGTTCCAGCGCGACTGCTGGCTCGCCGGGCGCGAGGAGTACGGGGACGTGACCGACGCCGTGTACCGCCTTGTCGAGGACACGTGGCTGGACAACTGGTCCGCGGAGAAATACGTCGGCACGATCTTCCGCGACTCGCAGGAGGCGGCGCTCGTGGACGTCGCCGTGCTCCGGGTGCTGCGGATCATGCACGAGGTGGGGCCGGACGCCGCGGTCTCCGTGTACCTGAACCACCCCGGCTGGCCGGAGGCGGTCCACGCGGCCCGCGACGCGCACGTGCGGCTCGCGACCGGTGACGGCGAGGACCCCGACAGCCCGCCGCGGACGCTCGAGGTGCTGCGGATCCTGACGCGCTCGGGCTGAGCGCCCGGCGCCGCCGGGGCGCGTGTGCCGCGCGTGTGCCGTGCGTGTGCCGCGCGTGTGCCGTGCGGGGGCGCCGTCCGGGGTCCGCGTGGTGCCCGAGGGGCGCGCGGTGGTGGTCCGGTCCGCGGGACGGCGGGCCGGTGGGGGGCTCGGGTATGGGACCCTGGGCGGATGAACGAGCCGTCCGTCGCCGCCAGTGGCCAGCGCACCGACCGCGCTGAGCAGTACGTCCTCACCCTCTCCTGCCCCGACAAGCAGGGCATCGTGCACGCCGTGTCGAGCTATCTGTTCATGACCGGCTGCAACATCGAGGACAGCCAGCAGTTCGGCGACCACGACACGGGCCTGTTCTTCATGCGGGTGCACTTCTCGGCGGAGGCGCCCGTGACCCTCGACAAGCTCCGCGCGAGCTTCGCCGCCGTCGGGGACTCCTTCCAGATGGACTGGCAGATCCACCGCGCCGAGGAGCGCATGCGGATCGTCCTCATGGTGTCGAAGTTCGGGCACTGCCTGAACGACCTGCTGTTCCGCGCCCGGATCGGCGCGCTGCCCGTGGAGATCGCCGCCGTCGTCTCCAACCACACGGACTTCGCCGAACTGTCCGCCTCGTACGGGATTCCCTTCCACCACATCCCGGTGACGCGGGACACCAAGGCCGAGGCCGAGGCCCGGCTGCTGGAGCTGGTCCGCGAGGAGAACGTCGAGCTGGTCGTCCTCGCCCGCTATATGCAGGTGCTCTCCGACGACCTGTGCAAGGCGCTGAGCGGCCGCATCATCAACATCCACCACTCGTTCCTGCCGAGCTTCAAGGGCGCCAAGCCGTACCACCAGGCGCACGCGCGGGGCGTGAAGCTGATCGGCGCGACCGCGCACTATGTGACCGCGGACCTCGACGAGGGCCCGATCATCGAGCAGGAGGTCGAGCGGGTCGGCCACGGGGTGACGCCGGACCAGCTGGTGGCGGTCGGGCGGGACGTGGAGTGCCAGGCGCTGGCGCGGGCCGTGAAGTGGCACGCCGAGCACCGCATCCTCTTGAACGGGCACCGCACGGTCGTCTTCGCCTGACGGGGGCGGGGCGCTGCCGTGCGCTGCCGCGGGCCTGCGGGGCCCTTCTTTCCCACCCGCCCGCCCGTGACCGTCTCCGGGTTGGTGATCGCCCCTCGTGGGGGTGCGCCGCCGTGCGCGGCTGCGGGCCCGTGGGGGGTTTCCTTTCCCACCCGCCCGCCCGTGACTGTCTCTTGGCGGGTGATCGCCCCTTGTGGGGGTGCGGCGCCGTCGGCGGCTGCGGGCTCGTGGGGGCTTCGGCGGGGCTGTGAGGGGTGCTACAGGCGGCTCAGTGCGGCCGTTGCCTGGAGGACCTCCTGGATGGCCTCGCGGTCGCCGGTCTGGCCCGCTGCCGCCTCCCGAGGCGGCACGCGGCCCGCGGCGAGGCGGCAGAACTCGACGCCGTCCAGCGCCACATGCGCCACCTCGTGGGAACCGTCGGCCCCGGTGGCGGCGGAGTCCAGGGGGATGAGCCACTCGCCGCCGCCCACGCCCTCGACTTCGAGGCGCAGGCTGCGCCCCGGCGCGTCGGCGGCCCGCCCGGACCGCCGCTCGGCGAGCGACGCGGGCAGCATCCGGGCCGCGAGGTCGATCATGTGGTGCAGATGCCGGGGCGCGGGCGGCTCGTACGGGTAGTCCACGGCCTCCGCGATGTCCCCGGCGTGGATCCAGCACTCGAAGGCCCGCTCCACCATGGCGTCCCGCAGGGGCAGCGCCACGGCGGGGGCGTCCCGGCCCGGCGGGCCGCCGTACGCCACCGAGAGGCGGCCGGAGCCGCCGCCCGCGAACGACACCGTGCGGATCAGCTCGTGCGTCTGGTCCCGCCAGGGGCCGCGGACGGCGCGGGTGGGCGGCGCCGGGGAGGCACGCCAGTACGCCTCGGTGCGCCGGGTCGGGTCGGGGGCCGGTGGCGCGTCCGCGCCGAGCGGGTCGTCCAGGCCGAGGGCCACGGAGACCAGGCCGTCCACGGCGATCAGATGTGCGATCACCCCGGCGACCGTCGTCTTGCGGCTCGCCGGTTCCCCGCTCTCGTACCAGCGCAGCCGCACCGGGGCGTGCCACTCGGCGTCCCCGATGTCCTGGAGCAGCGCGTCGAGGCGGGCGGTCTCGGCGTCGTACGGAGCGGCCCAGTCCGGCAGCGGGACGCGGGGCGGGCGGCGCCCGAGGCAGCTCTCCAGGACGCGGGTGCGCAGGCCCGGGTCGAGGTCGAGGGTCTCCTCGGGGTGCAGCAGGCCGACCGCGTCGCGCAGCCGCAGGGCCTCCTCGGCGCACGGCCCGCAGTCGCCCAGGTGTTCCTCCACGGCGGTGGCCTCCTGCGGGGAGCACGCGGACAGGGCCCAGGCGCCGAGCAGCGACTTCAGGACGCCGTGGTCGAGGGCGAGCGGCTCGGGCGGTGCGGGCGGCGCGGCGGGCAGCGGGCGGCCGGTGTCCTCCACGGAGGCGCGCGGTGCCGGTATGCGCGGTCCCTGGCCCGTGCTGTCGCCCCCGCCGTCGTGCGGCTCGAACGGCTCGGGCCTGCTCACAGTGGTCTCCCGTGGTCCTGCGCGCCGTATCCCGGGGCGCCGGGGGTGTCGCCGAAGGCGGCGCTGTCGTGCGCGCTGTCATGGGCCGTGGACAGCAGCTGGAGGCCGAGGCGGAGCCTGCGGCGGGCCTCGTCCTCGGTGACGCCGAGGTCGGCGGCGGTCTGGCGGTAGTCGCGGCGCTGGAAGTAGGCCAGCTCCAGGGCGGCGCGCAGCGGGGCGGGCATCGCCGACACGATGTAGTCCGCGCGGGCGGCGGCGGAGGCGCGGGCGACCTTGCGCTCCAGGTCCTCCGTGGTGCCCGCGCCACCGCGGGCGAGCGCGGCGGCCTCGGTCTGGCGCAGGCGGCGCACCGCCTGCTGGTGCGTGAGCGTGGCGATCCAGGAGCGCAGGGGGCCCTGCTTCGGGTCGTACCCCTCGGGGTTCTCCCAGATGTGGGTGAAGACCTCGCGCGTGACGCGGTCGGCGGCGGCGACGTCCCCGAGGACGCGGTGGGCCAGGCCGTGCACCAGGGAGGCGAACCGGTCGTACAGCTCTCCGAGCGCCGCCGCCTCCCCGTGCGCGAGGCGCTGCTGCATGCGGCGGTCCCAGCGACGTGGCGCGTCCTTCGGCATGTGGCCCCCTCGTGCGCTCGCCGTGCTCACCTTCACCTTCACCGTGGGACCGAATGTAGTCGGCGGCACTGACAGCGCACCTCCCTTTGCCCGGCCTTCCCCGCACTTTGCGGCATTCCGGGCCGCCGCGGCGCCGCGGATGATATTGGTCCCGCGGGCCGTTCCCGCAGCGTGCGGGCGCCCGGAGTGCGGCGGGCCGCTTCCGGAACGCGTACCGGCCTGGTGTTTCATGGAACGGCGGTGGGGCAGCCGCGACACAGGAGACAGCGGGCGAACGAGGGGCGAGGCGCGTGGCGCTGAAGGTGGCCGTGGGCGAGCGGGACGGCTGGGCCGTGCTGCGGGTCGCGGGCGAGATGGACCTGCTGACCTCGCCCGTGCTGCGCCAGCGGGTGCACGAGGCGGTGGCCGACGGCCGCCGCAGCGTGGTCCTCGACCTGTCCGAGGTGCTCTTCTGCGACTCCAGCGGCGTCGGCGTGCTGATCGCCACGCGCCGTCTGATGCGGTCCTGCCGGGGCCGGTTGCGGCTGATCCTGCCCGCGCAGGGCGCCGTCGAGGGCTCGCACGTCAACCGCGTCCTGGCGGCGCTGGGCGTGCGCCGCCTGTTCGAGGTGTACCCGGACGCGGAGTCGGCGGTGGACGACGCGGCGGCCCCGCTGAGCGCCTGACCGGCGGGGCGTACGGGACGTGCCTGACCGGCGGGGCCCGTGGGGGGCGGGGGCGTCCGGCGAGTGCCCGGACCTGGCGGAACCCCCGCTACCGGGCAAGATCCATCGGCTGGTACAACCTTCCCGAGCGGATGTCACCGTCGACGCGACCGCCCGGCCCGCAGCGCGACCGTGGCACGCCCATGTCGCGGAATGTCCGCGGTCTTGGCACAAGCGTCGCTTTTCCCCTTCCTGGGGGGCGACGGCGTCGTACGCTCGCTGAACAGACACCTGATGGACACCCGCCGTCTCCCGGGGCGCGGCGGGCGTACCCCCACCGCATGAGAAGTGAGGCGGCCCGAACACCATGGACAGTGCCGAGTACGAGCGTAAGATCGCGGCCCGTTTCGCCACTTTCGACCAGGACGGCAACGGCTACATCTCCCGTGAGGACTTCAGCACGGCGGCCGCGGCGCTGCTCGCCGAGTTCGGCGTCACCGCGCGCTCCGAGAAGGGACAGGCCCTGTACAGCGGGGCCGAGGCGTTCTGGCAGGGCATGGCCGGGATCGCCGACCGGGACGGGGACCAGCGGATCACCCGGGACGAGTTCGTCGGCGGGGCCGTGAAGCGGCTGCGGGACAACCCCGCGCGGTTCGCGGAGATCGCGCGGCCGTTCCTGCACGCGGCGCTGTCCCTCGCGGACGGCGACGGCAGCGGTTCGGTGAGCGCCCCTCAGGTGGAGCGGGCGCTGCGGGCGCTGGGGGTGGAGGCGGAGGTCGCCTCCCTGACGGCTCAGGCGCTCGGGCCCGTCACCGAGGACCAGGTGCTCTCCGCGTTCGCCTCGTACTTCACGGTCCCTGAGTAGGGGCGGCGCCTCGTCGCCGACCGGCGGGTGGGTGGGTGCTCTTCGCCCTGCCCACCCGCTCGTGCGTTCCCATCTCCGGGGAAGCGGGTCTCTCCAGAGAAGCGGGGGTCTCCGTAGAAGCGGGTGCCTCTACGGGGGTTGAGTTCTTGCGGGGGGGTTCGGGGGTTGAGGGCCGCCGACGTCCCCGTCGGGTGGCCGGGGGTCACACGGCTTCGTACGCCACGCCCTCGTACGCCGCTCCGAGCGCGCCCGCGGCCGTGCCCGTGACGCCGCGGTCGACCTCGCACCAGATGCGCTTGCCGCCGCTCTCCATCTGCCACCCCCACCGGTCGGCGAGGCCGTCGACCAGTTCGAGGCCCCGGCCGTTCGTGTCGTCGCCGTCGGCGTGCCGGGGGCGTGGCGGGCGGGCGCTGCGGTCGGCGACCTCGACCCGCACGGTGCCCGGCTCGCTCGCGGGGACCTTGAGGAACAGCATGCGCAGGACCGCCGGACAGCCCGTGTGCACAACGGCGTTGGTGACGAGCTCCGAGATCAGCAGGATCAGCGTCTCGGCCAGCGGCTCGTCGACCGCTATTCCGGACCCGGCGAGCCGGGAGCGGGCCCATCTGCGGGCCCGGCCGACTTCAGCGGGATCCGATCCGACTTCTAGCTGGACTTGAAGCTCCTGCACCGCTCACACCATCCGAACCGGCGGACACATCGCCTCGTGACTCCGCGGGGTCACGGAACGTGATCCCCTTAGGAGACAGCATGGTTGACGTTCAGTCACCCCAACAAGCGCTTCGGGCATATTCCAGCGCGAAGGAGTACGCGTGCGGCATACTGTGCGACGCGCGCCGCGGGGGGTCGAACAGGCGGGCGCTCGGCCCTGTCCTGCGGGGCGAGAAGGGCACCGTGGGGAGCGCGTCACCAGGCACGGAGTTGCCTCTGGGGCAACACCGGCACGGCTCGGCCTCGGGACCTCTCGCATCCCACACAAGGTACCGGAGCCGGGTGCTGACTCCCGGGCGTGACGAGTCACGCGTAGGACACAACCCGATATCGACGCTTCGTAGTCACCGAATGTCGCGTGGTGACAGTGAGTGACGAGTCGGGGTGGTGCATGGCGGTGGGTGCCGTCCCGTTGGCGTGCACGCACAGTAGTGCCGTTTCTCCGTAGTGCCGTCTCTCCGTAGGACGGCCTCTCCGTAGTGCGACCTCTCCGTAGGGCGGCCCCTCCGTAGTGCCGTCTCTCCGTAGTGCGGACGTGACCCCGGGGAGGGGGCCGAGGGGCGGTGTGTGTGCCCCGCCCTGTCGGCGGTCACGGCCCGCAGCTTCCCGCCAGCCCGCGCGCCAGCCGCTCCTCCGCGTCCGCCGGGGGCCCGGCGAGCCCGGAGCGCACCCACGCCCGCTTCAGGTGCAGATGCACGTCGGACTCCCAGGTGAACCCCATCCCGCCGTGCACCTGGAGGCAGTCGCGGGCGTTGCGGACGGCGGCGTCCGCGGCGAGGAGTTCGGCGCCGGTGGCCTCCAGGGGGTCGGCGGTGACGGCGGCGGCGTACACGGCGGCGCGGGCCAGCTCGGCGCGGACCAGCATGTCGGCACACAGGTGCTGGACGGCCTGGAAGGCGCCGATGGGGCGACCGAACTGTTCCCGGGTGCGGGCGTATTGGACGGCCAGGTCCAGGGTGCGGGCGGCGGAGCCCAGGTGCTCGGCGGCGCGGAGCAGCGCGGCCTCCCAGCGGGCCTCTCCGGAGACCTGCCCGGAGGCTTTTCCGGATGCCTCCCCGGGGGCGCCCCCGGCGGGGACGCGGTGCAGCGGCGTCAGCGGGTCCACGGACCGCACGGCCACCGCTCCGGAGGTGTCCCCGTGGACGGCGTCGGCCTCGTCCAGCCACGCCACGAGGCCCCCGTCGACCGCGGTGACCACCGTCTCCCCGGTGGCCGCGCCCGCGACGTCCCGGGCCGCGAGGAACGTGGCCACCAGCGGGCCCGGCAGCAGCGCCCGCCCCGCCTCCTCGAACACCAACACGGCCTCCGGGAGCCCCAGTCCGAGCCCGCCCTCGGCCTCCGGCACCCGCAGGCAGAAGAACCCGGCGTCCCCGAGGGCCCGCCACAGCTTCCGGTCGAGGCGGGGCCGCCCGGCGGGTCCCTGCCCGACGGCGGCGCGCAGCGCGTCCCGTCCGAAGCGCCGCTCCAGGAGTTCCCGCGTACCCGCCCGCAAGGCCTTCTGGTCCGTACTCAGTTGGAAGTCCACGGCGGCCGGTCACCGCCCCCTGGGGAGGCCGAGGACGCGCTCGGCCAGGATGGTCCGCTGGATCTGCGAGGTGCCCGCGGCGATGGTGTACGACAGCGAGGACAGCCGGTCCAGCGTCCAGGCGTGGCCGAGGTCGAGGGCGCCGTCGCCGAGGACATCGGCCGCCGCGTCGTACAGCTCCTGCCGGGCGTGGGAGTAGCGCAGCTTGAAGACGGAGCCGCCGGTGCCCGGGATGCCGCCCGTGCGCTGCGCCTCGCTGACGTTCCACTGGGTGAGCCGCCACAGGGCGCCGAACTCCGCGCTGAGGCGGCCGAGCCTGCGGCGCAGCGCGGGGTCGTCCCAGCGGCCGTTGGCGCGGGCCTCGCGGGCGAGTCCGGCCAGGACGCGGCGGCAGGCCACGACCTCCCCCACGAAGGCGGTGCCGCGTTCGTAGGACAGGGTCACCATCGTCACGCGCCAGCCGTCGTCCTCGGCGCCGACGCGCTGCTCCACGGGGACGCGCACCTCGTCGAGGAACACCTCGGCGAACTCCGTGGAGCCCGCCAGGGTCCGCAGGGGCCGGACCGTCACTCCGGGGGAGCGCATGTCCAGGGCGAGCCAGGTGATGCCGTGGTGCTTGGGCACGCCGTCGCTCACGGGGGTGGTCCGCACCAGCAGTTCGCACCAGTCGGCGACCTCCGCGTGGGACGTCCAGATCTTGGACCCGGTCACTACGTAGTGGTCGCCGTCCCTGTGGGCGCGGGTGCGCAGGGAGGCGAGGTCGGAACCGGCGTCCGGTTCGCTGAAGCCCTGGCACCACACCTCGTCGCCGCGCAGCACCGGCGGCAGCCAGCGGGCGCGCTGCGCGGGTGTCCCTTCGGAGGCGATGGTCGGCCCGGCGTGCAGCAGGCCCACGAAGTTCGCCCCTACGTAGGGGGCGCCCGCCTTCTCCGTCTCCTCCAGGAAGATCAGGTGCTGGGTGGGCGTCGCGCCCTGGCCGCCCGCGTCGACGGGCCAGTGCAGGCCCGCGTACCCGGCGTCGTACAGCCTGCGCTGCCACCCGGTGTCATAGGCGCGCCTGCCCGGCCAGTCCAGCGGGTCGGGGCGCGGGGGAGGCCGGGCAGGGTCCGGGCGAGCCAGTCGCGCAGGCGGGCCCGGAAGTCCTCTTCCTCTTCGGTGTACGTGAGGTCCACGGCCGCCCCTCGCCAGGAAGCTGACGGTGTGTCAGGAGGCAGGTTAGCCCCGCGGTACTGGACCGGCAAGGTGCGGCGCCCTACGCTCCGCGTACGACCTGACGAGCCGTCAGTTTCCGTCGCCGCCTGGCGAACCGCCGACTGAGGGGGCCGCAGTGAACGACGCCGTACGTGATCGTGGGGAGGGTGGTGCGGGGGTGTCCGGGGGCGTGCCTGGGGGTGGCGAGGCCCGCGTCCTGGAGGGCAGTGCCACCTTCTGGGAGCTGGTCGAGCGCCGCGCCGCGCTCAGTCCCGACGCCCCCGCCCTGATCCAGGCCGCCCCCGACCCCGCCGACGACCGCACCCTCACCTTCGGCGGCCTCAAGGCCCGCTGCGAGCGCGTCGCCGCGGGCCTGTACGGGAGGGGGGTGCGGCCCGGCACGGTCGTCGCCTGGCAGCTGCCCACGCGCATCGAGACGGCCGTGCTCTCCCTCGCGCTCGCCCGCCTCGGCGCCGTGCAGTCCCCGGTGATCCCCCTCTACCGCGACCGCGAAGTCGGCCACGTGCTGCGCGCCTCCGGAGCGGAGCACTTCGCGGTGCCCGGCACCTGGCGCGGCCACGACCACACGGCCATGGCCGCGCGGCTCGGTGCGCGCGGCGTCTTCACCGCGTACGACACCCTCCCCGAGGGCGACCCCGGCGTGCTGCCCCCGCCGCCCTCCGACGGCCGCGCGGTGCGCTGGATCTACTGGACGTCCGGTACGACCGCCGACCCCAAGGGCGTCCTGCACACCGACCGCTCGCTGATCGCGGGCGGCGCCTGCCTGGCCCACGCGCTGCGCCTGACGCCCGCCGACGTCGGCTCGATGGCCTTCCCGTACGCCCACATCGCGGGCCCCGACTACACGGTGATGCTGCTCCTGTACGGCTTCCCCGCCGTCCTGTTCGAGCACTTCGCGCTGCCGGACGCGCTCGACGGGTACCGGCGCCACGGGGTGACCGTCGCGGGCGGGTCCACCGCGTTCTACGCGATGTTCCTGGCCGAGCAGCGCAAGGAACCCGGCCGGAAGCTGATCCCCACCCTCCGCCTCCTCGCGGGCGGCGGCGCCCCCAAGCCGCCGGAGATCTACCACGCCGTCGTACGCGAGCTGGGGTGCCAGCTCACCCATGGGTACGGCATGACCGAGGTCCCCATGATCACCATGGGCGATCCCGACGACACGGCGGAGAACCTGGCCACTACGGAGGGGCGGCCGCCCGCGGGCATGGAGGTGCGGGTCATCGAGCTTGGGGGCTCCTCGGGGGTGGGGTCTCCGGAGAAGGGGGTTGCTTCGGGGGAGGGGGGTCCTTCGGGGAGGGGGGTCCTTCGGGCGGGGTGCCGTCTTCGGAGAGGGAGTGGTCTCTGGGGGAGAGGTGTCTTCGGAGGGGCCGGTGTCTTCGGAGGGACGGGTGCCTCTGGGGACGCAGGTGTCTTCGGAGGGGCCGGTGTCTTCGGGGAGGCAGGTGCCCCCGGGGGTCGATGGTGAGATCCGGCTGCGCGGTGAGGCCGTCTGCCGCGGCTACCTCGACCCCGACGCGACCCGCGCCGCCTTCGACGCCGACGGGTTCCTGCGCACCGGGGACCTGGGGCACGTCCTGCCCTCCGGGCACCTGGTGCTCACCGGCCGCGCCAAGGACGTCATCATCCGCAAGGGCGAGAACATCTCCGCGAAGGAGATCGAGGACCTGCTGCACACCCATCCGGCGGTCGGTGACGTCGCGGTGATCGGGCTGCCGGACCCCGAGCGCGGGGAACTGGTCTGCGCGGTGGTCGAACCCGCCGTCGGCGGGGACGCCCTCACCCTCGCCGACGTCACCGCCCACCTCCGCGCGGCGGGCCTCGCACCCCACAAGGTGCCGGAACGGCTGGAGCTGACGGCGGCGCTCCCTCGCGGCGCCGCGCTCCGCAAGGTCAACAAGGGTGCCCTGCGCTCCCGCTACGCTCCTTCGCCGCGCGGCAGGAAACGGTGACGCCCCACCGCGGGCCCCGTGCGGGGTTGCCCCTGACGCCACCGCCCCGCCGCGGGCCCCGTGCGGGGTTGCCCCTGACGCCACCGCCCCGCCGCTGCGCGGCGGCTTCCCGCCCACCCGCCCGGTTCTGCCTCGTGGCGTGCCGCCCTCCTGCCTGTGGTCCCGCTGCGGTGGGCACCCCTGGCGCCACCGCCCCGCCGCTGCGCGGCGGCTTCCCACCCACCCGCCCGTGACTGCCTGGTGGCGTGCCCCTCCTGCTGCCTGGGGGCCCCGTGCGGGGTTGCCCCTGGCGCCACCGCCCCGCCGCTGCGCGGCGGCTTCCCACCCGCCCGCCCGGAACTGTCCAGCGGCGAGTCCCCCACCCCGGCCATGGCTCGCTTGTGGCGTCGTCGTGCGGCGGCTTCCCGCCCGTCTGCCCGCACTCGCCAACGGTGATCAAGCCGTATGAGGGGCGTTCACGTTTCGGGAGGGCGGTGACGGGTGGGCGGGTGGGAAAGGTCGAGGTCCGCGTGCCCGCGCTCGTCAGCGGTGGGCGGGGCCCACGAGGGGCGCCTGGGTGCGCGAAGGCGACGGGTGGGCGGGTGGGTGGGGTGGAGAAGGCCCGCGTACCGGCGTGCGCCGCCGGTGGTTCAGGTCCGCGGGGAGCGGTCGCGCCCTGCGGGGGCGGTGACGGGTGGGCGGGTGGGAGGGGAGATCCGCTGGGAGGGGGCCGCGGCTATCGGAGGGGGCGGTGCGCCCCGCGTGCCGGGGTGCGCCGCTTCGTGCATCGGTGCGCGGCGACTGCGCGGTAGGGGTAAAACGGGCATACTTCGCATAGCTTCAGGCGGGTGTTGACGTGGCGTACCCGTCTGATCACGCTGGGGGCAGCGATTCGCCGCGAGGGGACGTCGAGGGGTGGAGGAGCCCGTGGCCCGGTCCTTGGCGAGGTGTGGATCGCGATTCGGCGTAGCGCTCCTTCAGGGCGATCAGGGGGGTGGGGCTCGTACGCCGGAGCCGGTTGGCGGCGCGCGGATTCGTGCTCGGGGCGGGCACCGGCGCGCCGTCACCCGAAGCTCCGCCGAGCCTCCCAGGCCCCGCGCCCCGCCGGACCTCGTACACAGATGGATCCCGTACGCAGCTGGATCCCGTACGCAGCCGGACCCCGCACCCCGCCGGACCCGGCACTCCGCCGGACCCCGCACTCCGCCGACACCGAGTCCAGCCCAGTACCGTACGCCCGCCCCCAGCCAGCAGCCCGCCCCGCCGGGCACCCCCTCCCCCCGGCCCCCAAGGTCGCCGCGCGCCCCCGCCTCAGAGCACGGCCACCGGCGCCACCGGCGCCCCCGTCGCCCCCACGAACGGCTCCGGCGTCGCCGACAGCAGGAAGTCGTAGCGGCCCTCTTCTCCACAGGCTGTGGACAGTTCCTCCAGGTTCCAGTTCTGGCCCTGGGGCAGGCCCATTTCCACGAGGTGGAGGGCGTGGACCGGGAGCCACAGGTTCTCGATCTCCGGGGGGATGACTTCGAAGGTCAGGGTGTCGTTGGCGACGGCGGCGGCGTCGCGGGCGTGGAACCACTCGGGGGTGCGGTACGAGAGGCCCGGCGACGGATGGCCGTACGCGGCGCGGTCGCCCGCCAGGTACGCGCGGACCTGGCCGGTGCGGACCAGGACGACGTCGCCGGGGCCGACCGTCACGCCCCCGAAGGCCTCGGCGGCCAGGAGGTCCTCGGGCGTCACCGCGTACCCGCCGGGCAGCCGGTCCGCGCCCCGGGCGCGGGCCACGTCGAGGAGGACGCCGCGCGCGACGACGTGCGGGACCTTGTCGGCGCCGCCGAAGCGCGCGCCCGCGTGGGCGGTGATCGTGGTGGCGGGGCGGCCGTTGTAGATCCGGCCGCCGTGCGAGACGTGCGCGAGGGCGTCCCAGTGCGTGGCCGCCTGGAGGCCGAAGGTCACGGTGTCGTCGCTGGTGGCGACCGTGCCGGGGCCGAAGGGCTCGTGGTTGATCCGGGTCATGGTGTGCAGGGGGTTGACGCGGCCGGGGACGAGGCCGGTCTGGACGCCGTCCGCCCGGAGCGGCAGCGCGAGGGGGACGCGGCGGCCCGTGCGGACCCGGGCCGCGGCCGCGGCCACCGCGGCGTCGGTGATCAGGTTCAGCGTGCCCAGCTCGTCGTCCGGACCCCAACGCCCCCAGTTGTTCACGCGCTTGGCGATCGCGTGGAACTCGGGCGGCAGGGCGCTCGGCGGCGCGGGCGACGCCGGGGGCAAGGGTGACGGGGCTGACATCGGGCCTCCCTGGGGGTTGCCCCGCCCGGTCCGGCGGGCCATAAAATCTAACGGACCGTCAGAAACCGTGGAAGGGGCCGGTGTGGGGAACTTCCTGGCAGGCAAGGCCGTCGCCGTGACCGGCGCCGGACGCGGCATCGGCCGGGCCGTCGCGCTCGCCGCCGCGGCCGACGGCGCCCGTGTCGTCGTCAACGACTACGGCGTCTCCGTCGCGGGCGCCGAGCCCAGCAGCGAGGTCGCCGCCGCCGTCGTCACGGAGATCGAGGCCGCGGGCGGCGAGGCCGTCGCCGTCGCCGACGACGTCTCCACGATGGCGGGCGGCCAGCGGGTCGTCGACGCCGCGCTCTCGGCGTACGGAAGGCTCGACGGGGTGGTGTGCGTCGCCGGGATCCTGCGCGAGCGCATGCTGTTCAACATGTCCGAGGACGAGTGGGACCCCGTCCTCGCCACGCACCTCAAGGGCACCTTCACCGTCTTCCGCGCCGCCTCCGCCGTGATGCGCGCGCAGCGCTCCGGCACCCTGGTCGGCTTCACCAGCGGCAACCACCAGGGCTCGGTCTCCCAGGCCAACTACAGCGCCGCCAAGGGAGGCGTCATCTCCCTGGTGCGCAGCGCCGCCCTCGGCCTGCACAAGTACGGCGTCACCGCCAACGCCGTCGCCCCCGTGGCCCGTACGAGGATGTCCGCGGGCGTCCCCACGGAGCTGACGGAGATCGGCGAACCGGAGGACGTCGCGGCGTTCGTCGTCTATCTGCTCAGCGACCGCGCCCGCGAACAGGGCGTCACCGGGCAGGTCTACACGGTCGCCGGACCCAAGATCGCGGTGTGGGCGCAGCCGCGCGAGCTGCGCGCCGCGTACGCCGAGGGGCGGCCCTGGACGCCCCGGCGGATCGCCGACGCCCTGCCCGGGACCGTCGGCACCGACCCGATGCCGATGCTGGCCCGCCTGGAGGAGATGGCCCGGGCCGCCGCGGCGGGGGAGCGCCCCAACGCTTCCGGTGCCCCTGGCGTCCCCGGCGACGCCTCCGGCGCCCCCGGCGCCCCCGGCGGCGGAGCCGCGACCGGCGGCCCCGGCGCCCGCCCCCACGCCTAGGCCCCGCCGTGGACTTCGCATTCGGCGCGGACGACGAGGCCTTCCGCGAGCGGGCGCGGGACTGGCTCGCCGAGCACCTCACCGGCGAGTTCGCCGCCGCCGCGGGGCACGGCGGCCCCGGCGGCGAACACGAGCGGGTCGCCGTACGGCGCGCCTGGGAGCGGGAGTTGGGGCGCGGCGGCTGGATCGGCATCGGCTGGGACTGCCCCGACGGCGCCTACGGCAACCGCGCGGCCACGCTCACCCAGCAGGTCGTCTGGGCCGAGGAGTACGCGCGCGCCCGGGCGCCCGGCCGCTGCGGGCACATCGGCGAGAACCTGCTCGCGCCCACCCTCCTCGCCCACGGCAGCCAGGCGCAGCGCGACGAGTTCCTGCCGCCCATCGCGCGCGGCGAGACCCTGTGGTGCCAGGGGTACAGCGAGCCCGGCGCCGGATCGGACCTGGCGGGGGTGCGCACCAGCGCCGTACGCGACGGGGACACGTACCGCGTCACCGGCCAGAAGACCTGGACCTCGCTCGCGCGCGACGCCCACTGGTGCTTCGTGCTCGCCCGCACCGAACCGGCCGCACCGGGGGCCGCGCGCCACCACGGCCTGTCCTTCCTGCTGCTGCCCATGGATCAGCCGGGCCGGATCGAGGTGCGCCCCATCCGGCAGCTCACCGGCACCAGCGAGTTCAACGAGGTCTTCTTCGACGGCGCCCGCGCCCGCGCCGCCCACGTCGTCGGCGGGCCGGGCAACGGCTGGCGGGTCGCGATGGGCCTGCTCGGCTTCGAGCGCGGCGTGTCCACCCTCGCCCAGCAGATCGGCTTCGCCGCCGAACTGGCCGACGTCGTCCGCGAGGCGCTGCGCACCGGCGCCGCCGACGACCCCGTGCTGCGCGAGCGGCTCACCCGGCAGTGGGCCGAGCTGCGCGTGATGCGCTGGAACGCGCTGCGCACCCTCGGCGGCCGCCCAGGCCCTGGCGCGCCCAGCGTCGCCAAGCTGCTGTGGGGCGGCTGGCACCAGCGGCTCGGGGAGCTGGCCCTGAGCGTGCGCGGCGCGCTCGCCGCCGTCGGCCCCGGCGACTGGTCCAAGGACGCTCCGTACGAACTCGACGCCGCCCAGCGCCTGTTCCTGTTCTCCCGCGCGGACACGATCTACGGCGGCTCGGACGAGATCCAGCGGAACATCATCGCCGAGCGGGTGCTCGGCCTGCCGAGAGAGGCCCGGGGGCCTCGGTGAGGGGTGCGCGATGCGCGGTGTGGTGTGGGAGGGGCAGGGGGCCGACCAGAGGGCAGACGGCGTCTCGGTCGTCGATGACCTGGAGGTACGGGATCCGGGGCCCGGCGAGGTCCTGGTGGCCGTCGCCGCGGCGGGCCTGTGCCACAGCGACCTGTCCGTGATCGACGGGACGATCCCCTTCCCCGCGCCGGTCGTCCTCGGGCACGAGGGCGCGGGAGTGGTGGAGGCCGTGGGCGCCGGGGTCACGCACGTGTGCGCCGGGGACCACGTGGCGCTGTCCACGATCGCCAACTGCGGGGCGTGCGACGCCTGCCACCGGGGGCGGCCCACCCTGTGCCGACGGTCCATCGGCGCGCCGCGGCAGCCGTTCTCGCGGGGCGGGGAGCCGGTGTACCAGTTCGCCGCCACCTCCGTGTTCGCCGAGCGCACCGTCGTCAAGGGCGTGCAGGCCGTGCGGATTCCCAAGGAGATCCCGTTCCCCTCCGCCGCGCTCATCGGCTGCGGGGTGGTGACCGGCGTCGGCGCCGTCCTCAACCGCGCCCGGGTCGGGCTCGGCGACCGCGTCGTCGTCATCGGCGCCGGGGGATCGGGCTCAACGTCCTCCAGGGGGCGCGGCTCGCCGGTGCCGGGGTGGTCGTCGCCGTGGACGCCAACCCCGCCAAGGAGGTGATCGCCCGGCGGTTCGGCGCCACGCACTTCCTGCCGGGGGTGGAAGGGGTGCGGGACGTGCTCCCCGGGGGCGCGGACCACGTCTTCGAGTGCGTGGGGCGGGTGGAGCTGGTGCGGGCGGCCGTCGACCTCCTCGACCGGGGCGGGCAGGCCGTCCTCCTCGGAGTGCCGCCCGCCGCGGCGGAGGCCTCGATCGTCGTGTCCTCGCTCTTCCTGGACAAGGCGGTGCTCGGCTGCCGGTACGGCTCCGCTCGGCCGCAGCGGGACGTCGCGCTGTACGCGGATCTGTATCTGGAGGGGCGGTTGATGCTGGATGAGTTGGTCACGCGGACGTACGGGGTGGGGGAGTTCGAGGCGGCGCGGGCCGCCGTGGAGGGGGGTGCGGTGGCCCGGGGGGTGCTGGTCTTCTGACCCTTCCCCCACCCACCCGCCCTTTCCCGCCGGGGCGCCCGGCACCCCCTGTCCGGCGCTGCGCGCCTCGCCCTCAATCGCCGGGCGGGCTTTGTCCTCCCCACCCGCCCGCCCTTACTGGGGCTGCGCCCCTTTCCCCCCTTCGTTGGCGCTGCGCGCCTCGCCCTCAAACGCCGGGCGGGCTCTGTCTTCCCCCACCCGCCCGCCCTTTCTGGGGCTGCGCCCCTTTCCCCCCTCCGTTGGCGCTGCGCGCCTCGCCCTCAATCGCCGGGCAGGCTCTGTCCTCCCCGCCCGCCCTCTCCGGGGCGGGTGCTGCAACGCCTCTAGCCCGCCCGGCGTTTGAGGGCGAGCGCGTCAGCGCGATGGACGGAGCCCGTCCGGCGATTGAGGACGAGGCGCGGAGCGCCGATGTGCGGCGGGGTGCCAGGGGCGGCAGCCCCTGGTTCGGGAAGGGGCGGGCCTGGGGCGTCCCACGAGGGCCCACCCCCGGCCACCCCCGCCAGCCGCCCCCATCCCCCAGGAGCCCCCATGCCCCGTACCGAAACCGTCCTGCGCACCACCCACGGCGCCACGACCTGGATCACCCTCAACCGCCCCGAGTCCCTGAACGCCCTCACCCCGGAGCAACGGGACCGCGTCATCGCCCTGTTGGAGGAGGCGAGCGCGGACCCGGCCGTGCGGGCGGTGGTGATCACGGCCACCGGCCGGGGGTTCTGCGCGGGCGCGGACCTCAGGACGGCGGCGCCCGCCGCGAGGCCCCCCGCCCCCGGCGACATCGCCCGCACCCTCCGCCGGGGCGCCCAGCGCCTGACCGCCGCCGTCCTGGACTGCGAGAAACCGGTCATCGCGGCGGTCAACGGCGCCGCCGCAGGCCTCGGCGCCCACCTCGCCCTCGCCTGCGACCTGGTGCTCGCGGCGGAGTCGGCGACGTTCGTCGAGGTGTTCGCGCGCCGCGCGCTGGTGCCGGACGGCGGCGGGGCGTACCTGCTGGCCCGGCTCGTGGGACCCCAGCGGGCGAAGGAGCTGATGTTCTTCGGCGACGCCCTGCCCGCCGCGGAGGCGGCCCGCCTCGGCCTGGTCAACCGCGTCGTACCGGACGCAGAGCTGGAGGAGACCGCCCGCGCCTGGGCGGACCGCATCGCCGCCGGACCCACCCGCGCCCTGGCCCTGACCAAGCAACTCGTCAACGCCTCCCTGGACTCCGACCGCGCCACCGCCTTCGCCGCAGAGGCCGCCGCCCAGGAGATCAACATGGCGACGGCGGACGCCCGCGAGGGCGTCGCGAGCTTCGTGGAGCGCCGCACGCCGTCGTACGAGGGCCGCTGAGCGCTCCCAACCGCCCCTCTGCCCTTCACATCTGACGGTGTGTCAGCTTCACTGGGTGGTGTGATGGGACACGCAGGGATGGCGGCCACCGTCGTCCGATACCTCAGGTCCGTGGGGGCGCCGACCACCGCCTCGCGGGAACCGGCGCCCGTCGACCCGCTCCCGCGCCCCCGGCTGCGCGCCGTCCGCGAGGACGAGCGCGCCCCGGTCGACGCGGGCGAGTTCCGCCGCGTCCTCGGGCACTTCGCCACAGGCGTGACCGTGGTGACCGCGCCCGCGCCGCCCGGGGGCGACGGCGGGCCCGCCGGTTTCGCCTGCCAGTCCTTCGCGTCGCTGTCCCTCGACCCGCCGCTGGTGTCGTTCATGGTGGCGCGTACGTCGACGACCTGGCCCCGCATCGCCCGCGCGGGCGTCTTCTGCGTGAACGTGCTCGGCGCGGCACAGGGGGAGCTGTGCCGCGCCTTCGCCGTCAGCGGCGCCGACAAGTTCGCGGGCGTCGCCCACGACGCGGCCCCCGCCACCGGCTCCCCGCGCCTGGCGGGCGTACCCGCGTGGATCGACTGCGTGATCCACGCGGTGCACACCGGCGGCGACCACCTGATCGTGGTGGGCCGGGTGGCGGCGCTCGGCGCGGTGGCGGGACAGGCGCCGCCGCTGCTGTTCCACCGGGGGCGGTTCGGGGGGTTCACGGAAGGGGCGTGACGCGGGGCCTCAGGCGAGCAGCTCCGCGTCCCGTACGTTCCGGCGGATCACCAGCGACATCAGCGCCGCCGCCGCGCACAGCGCGCCCGACGCGTACCAGACCACGTCGTACGACCCGAACGCGTCCCGCGCCACTCCGCCGAGGAAGGCGACGACGGCCGCGCCGACCTGGTGCGAGGCGAGCACCCAGCCGAAGACGATCGCGCTGTCCGCGCCGTAGTGCTCGCGGCACAGGGCGAGCGTCGGCGGGACCGTGGCGACCCAGTCGAGGCCGTAGAAGACGACGAAGAACACCATCGGCACGTGCACGTTCGGCGCGAGCAGCAGCGGCAGGAAGAGCAGCGACACGCCGCGCAGCGCGTAGTACACGGCGAGCAGGCGGCGCGCCTCGAAGCGGTCGGTGAGCCAGCCGGAGGCGATCGTGCCGATGACGTCGAAGACGCCGATCACCGCGAGCAGGGAGGCGGCGGCGGTGACCGGCATGCCGTGGTCGTGGGCGGACGGCACGAAGTGGGTGCGGATCAAACCGTTCGTGGAGGCGCCGCAGATCGCGAAGGTGCCCGCGAGCAGCCAGAACGGCCCGGTCCTCGCCGCGTCGAACAGTACCCGCAGGGTGCGCGCGGCGGCGCCCCGCGTCGGTTCCGGCTTCGGCGTGAACTGCCCGCCGTACGGGGCGAGTCCGACGTCCGCCGGGTGGTCGCGCAGCAGCAGCCAGACGAAGGGCACGACGACGAGCGCGGCGAGCGCGACCGTCACGGACGCGGGCCGCCACCCGTGCTCGTCGACGATCCACGCGCACAGCGGCAGGAACACCAGCTGCCCGGAGGCGCCCGCCGCCGTGAGGATGCCGGTGACCAGGCCGCGCCGTGCCACGAACCACCGGTTGGTGACCGTGGCGGAGAACGCCAGCGCCATCGAGCCGGTGCCGAGGCCGACGAGCAGGCCCCAGTAGAGCATCAGCTGCCAGCTCGCCGTCATCCATACGCTGAGCAGCGCGCCCGCCGCGACCAGGCTGAGCGCGGCCACCACGACCTTGCGGATGCCGAACCGGTCCATGAGCGCCGCGGCGAACGGCGCGGTGAGCCCGTACAGCGCCATGTCGATGGACACGGCGAACCCGATCTCGCCCCGCGACCAGCCGAATTCGTCGTGCAGCGGGTCGATGAGGAGACCGGGCAGGGAGTTGAAGGCGGCGCCGCCGATGATCGTCACGAAGGTGACGGCGGCGACGAGCCAGGCGCGGTGGATCCGAGGACCCCGGCGCGGCACTGCCCCGGTCGCCGTCGCCTCACCGCTCGTGGCCGTCTCACCGCTCGTGGCCGTCTCACCGGTCGTGGCCGTCTCACCGGTCGGGGTCCCGCTGGTCTTCCTTGTCTTCGTTGGCTCGCTCACGTCAGACAGCATCCGGACGCCGATCACCGCGAGCGAGTGGCCGGAGGGACATGGTTCGCTAGGATCGGGCCATGGGCGCTCCAGGTACGGCGGGTACGGCGGGCACGGCGGGTGCGACGGGTACGGCGGGTGGCACGGAGGGCGCCGCGGGCGCTGCGGGTGCCGTCCCGCACCGCGTCGTCGTCCTCGTCATGGACGGCGTCATCCCCTTCGAGCTGGGCATCCCCCAGCGGATCTTCGGTCGCGCCCGGGACGCGGCGGGGCGGCGCCTGTACGAGGTGGTGACCTGCTCGGTGCGGCCGCCGGGCCCGGTGCGCACCAACGCGGACTTCGCGGTCCTGGTGGAGAACGGGCCGGAGGCGCTCGCGACGGCGGACACGGTCGTGGTGCCCGCCTCGTACGAGCTGGGCCCGGTCTTCGAGGAGGGCCGCCTCACCGACGAGCTGGCCGCGGCCCTCGCCCACGTCCGGCCCGGCACGCGCCTGGTGTCCATCTGCACCGGCGGGTACGTGCTCGCCGCCGCGGGCTACCTCGACGGGCGGCCCGCGACCACGCACTGGGCGCACGCCGAGCACTTCCAGGAGCTGTTCCCGAGCGTGCGGGTGGACGCGGACGTGCTGTTCATCGACGACGGGGACGTGCTGACCTCGGCGGGGGTCGCGGCCGGGATCGACCTGTGCCTGCACGTGGTGCGCCGGGACCACGGCGCCGCCGTCGTCAACGAGGTCGCCCGCTCCACCGTCGTACCGCCGCACCGGGACGGCGGGCAGGCCCAGTACATCCAGCGGCCCGTGCCCGAGCCGCAGCTCGCCACCACGACCACCGCCCGTGCCTGGGCCCTCGGCCGCCTGCACGAGCCGATCCAGCTCCGCGACATGGCCGAGCAGGAGTCGATGTCCGTACGCACCTTCACGCGCCGCTTCCGCGAGGAGGTCGGCGTCAGCCCCGGCCAGTGGCTCACCCGGCAGCGCGTGGAGCGGGTCCGGCACCTGCTGGAGACCAGTGACCTGTCCGTCGACCAGATCGCCCGGGAGGCCGGGTTCGGCACGGCCCAGTCCCTGCGGGCGCACCTCCAGGCGGCGCTCGGGGTGACGCCCACGGCCTACCGGCGGACGTTCCGGGAGGTGGGCGCGGGCCACTGACCCCTCGCGGGAGCGCCCCAGACCCGCCCCTTCCCGAACCAGGGGCCGCCGCCCCTGGGACCCCGCAGGGCGGGACGGGGCGCACGCCACGTCCACTACCGTGGTCGCCTGGCTCTTCGGAAGGGGGATCGGCGTGGGCGCGACGGCCAACGACCCGTACTCACCGCACACTTACCGTGACCTACGCGATCTCGCGGGCGCCTGCGCGGACCTGGCCGAAGCCGGTGGACACCGGGTACGAGCCGACGTCCGCGACCAGGAAGTCGTCATCCGCGGGACGCACGCGACCCGCTGGCGCGGCCGTATCCTCGCCACGCTCGCCCGCCGGATCGAGAACCAGGACCAGCGCGCGGTGACGATGGTGGGGGCCTGGGTCGAGCACCCTGAGCACAGGCTGTGCCGCACTGCCGACCTCCTGGCCGTCACAGGGGAAGCTTGGGCCGTCACACGGGGGGCCCGGGCCGAGCAGCCCGACGACCACGCTGTCTTCGCCCCGGATGTGTCCGTCGCCGTCGAGGTCGTACCCCCGTCGGGCCCCGGCAGCGACCACGTCACCAAGCTCCGCGACTACCCGCGCATGGGCGTCCCGGTCTGCGTCGTCGTCGACCCGCGTGACGGCACGGTCACCGTGCACTCCGGCCCCGGCACCGCCAGCGGTGAGCCCCGGTACGCGGGCACCCCGCAGCGCTACGCGTTCGGCGACACCGTGCCCATGGGGCCGTGGAGCGTGGACACCGCCAACTTCCCCCGGTACAAGTAGCCGCGCCATGTACCAGCGGCTCTGCGGCTTGGCCGAGGACATCGAGGCGAGGATCGCGGGGCGTGGCGGCCGGGTGCGGGCCGACATCCGGGACGGGAAGATCCACGTTCACCCGGTGAGCCCGTCCACCTGGCGCGCCACGGCCGTCACGGAGATCGGCTTCCAGATCCGGCGCCAGGACGTCGGCGCTGTCGTCTCCGTCACGAGCCGCGTGCACCACCCGGGCCTCGGCCTGTGCCGGACCGCGGACCTGCTCGTCCTCCCCAGGGAGGCGGTCGACCGGCAGGGCGGGGACTTCGCCTTCTTCGCTCCGGACGTGTCCGTGGCCGTCGAGGTCGTACCCCCGTCCGGCCCCGGCAGCGACCACGTCACCAAGCTTCGCGACTATCCGCGCATGGGCGTCCCGGTCTGCGTCGTCGTCGACCCGCGTGACGGCACGGTCACCGTGCACTCCGGCCCCGGCACCGCCAGCGGTGAGCCCCGGTACGCGGGCACCCCGCAGCGCTACGCGTTCGGCGACACCGTGCCCGTGGGGCCGTGGCGCATCGACACCGCCGCGTTCCCCGGCGTGGGTGATCAGCCGCAGCGGGCCAGCGCGTCCAGCGCCACCGCTCCCTGGCCGCGGGCGAGGACCATCAGCGGGTTGATGTCCAACTCGGCCAGGCTGTCGCCGAGTTCGAGGGCCATCCGCTGCACGCGGAGCACCACCTCCACCAGCGCGTCCAGGTCGGAGGGAGGGGCGCCGCGGACCCCGTCCAGGAGGGCGCGGCCCCGCAGCGAGTCCAGGGCGGCGCGGGCCTGGTCCTCACCGAACGGCGGCACGGCCACCGCCGTGTCCCGCAGGACCTCCACGAGGACGCCGCCGATGCCGACGGTCACGGTCGGGCCGAACAGGTCGTCCTGGGTGACGCCGACGACCATCTCCACGCCCCGCTCCACCATCTGGCAGACGAGCACGCCGTCGAGGTCCACGCCCTCGTAGCGGGCGATGTCGGTGAGGTCGCGGTAGGCGTCGCGGACCTGACTCGCGGAGGTCAACCCGACCTTGACCAGGCCGAGTTCGGTCTTGTGGGCGATGCGCGCGCCGGAGGCCTTCATGACGACGGGGTAGCCGACGAGCCCGGCGGCGCGCACGGCCGCCGCCGCGCTGGTGACGAGCTGCTCGCGCGGCACGCGGATGCCGTACGCGCGCAGCAGCTGCTTCGCGGCGTGCTCGCTGAGGAGTTCCCCGGGCCGCAGCAGCGCCCGCGCCTTGCGGGAGGAGGGGGAGGGGGTGCGGGGCGCCTCGTCGAAGGGGGAGCGGTAGGACGCGGTGAAGCGGTGGTGGTCCAGATAGGCCCGTACCGCCGTGACGCAGTTGGCGAACGTACGGAAGGTGGCGACGCGGGAGGAGCCGAGGAGGGTGGAGCGGTAGGCGTCCTCCGTGCCGACGGGGGAGCCCCACACCACGCAGACCAGTTTGTCCGTGCGCTCGGCCGCGTCCACCAGGTCACGCGCCAGCTTGTCGCTCAGGGGCGGGAACGGGCCGGTGATGGGGCAGACGAGGACGCCGATGGACGGGTCGTCGAGCAGCGCGTCGATGATCTTCGGGCCGCGCCAGTCGCCGACGGGGTGGCCGCCGTTGTCGACCGGGTTGGCGACGTTCAGGTAGTGCGGGATCCACTCGTGCAGCTCGGCCTGCTTGGCGTCCGAGAGGGTGGGCAGCCTCAGGCCCGCGCGGGTGGCGAGGTCGGCGAAGTGGGCGCCGGTGCCGCCGGAGATGGAGTACACGGCGATGCCGTCGGCGCGCGGCGGCCGGGCGCGCGCCAGCAGCGTCGCGGTGTCCTGGAGCTCGTCGAGCCCGTCGACGCGGACCACCCCGAACTGCCGCATCGCCGCGTCCACGACCGCGTCCGCGCCGGTCAGCTTCCCGGTGTGGGACGCGGCGGTGCGCGCCCCGGCCTCGGTGCGGCCCACCTTGACCGCGACCACCGGCACGCCGCGCCGCGCGGCCCGGTCGGCGGCCAGCAGGAAGGCCCGGCCGTCCTTGAGGCCCTCCACGTACGCGGCGATCGCGCCGACCTCGGGCTGTTCGGCGAAGTACGAGAGGAAGTCGGCGGTCTCCAGGTCGGCCTCGTTGCCGGTGGGCGCCCAGTGGGACAGGCGTACGCCGAGTTCCTGGAGCGTGAACAGGGGGCGCCCCTGGTGGCCGGACTGGGTGATGAGCGCGATGGCGGGACCGGTCAGGTCGTCGCGGAACGTCTCGAAGGCGTTGAGGTTGGTGTTCGGGCCGAGCAGCCTGAGGCCCGAGCGGGCGCAGGCGGCGGCGAGCCGCTCCTGCGCGGCGGCCCCCGACTCGCCGGTCTCGGCGAACCCGGACGCGAACGCGACCGCGAACTTCGCCTTCGCGTCCGCGAGTTCCTCGATGACGGGCAGCGGATCCTTGACGAGGAGGACGGCGACGTCGACGGGTCCTTCGAGGTCGCCGACCGAGGGCACGCAGCGGCGCCCGAACACGGTCGCGCGGGTGGGGTGCACGGGGTGCAGGCGCGCCCCGATCCGCTCGGCCCAGGTGACGAGCTGCCGGGTGACGCCGGTGTTGGGGCGCCCCTCGGCGTCCGACGCGCCGACGACGGCGACGGACTCGGGGCGGAAGAAGCGGTCGAGGTCGGGGACGTCGGCGTGCAGCGGCCGACCGCTCACGTCCCGCTCGCCCGCCGCGGCGGGGCGCCCGTGGACGGTGGTGGCGGGGAAGCTGCCGCAGGCCACGGCGCGTGCGCGGCGGGGGTCGGAGGTGAAGGTGCCGTATGTCGATCCAAGCATCGGTCCGCCCGCTCCTGTGTGACAGTAACTTAGCTGACGCATAGTCAGATTACTGAACTGACACCGTGTCAGGAATGGGGTGTGCGTCGCGATCGCGGGACGCGTGTGCCGGGCGGGGCGGCCCGGCGGGGCCCCGGGGCCCGGTGCGGCCGGTCGGTCTGGTGGGCCCGGTCGGTCTGGTGGGGCCGGTGGGTCTGGTGGGCCTGGTCGGTCTGGATGGGTCCGGTGGCCCGCGTGGGCCCGGTGGCCCCCGTGGGCCCCGTGTGCGTGCCCCCTTCACCGAACCGCAGAATCCGGGGGTTGCCAAGACGGCCTGCCGCCAACTGGCTGGTTCTGCCCGGCTGTTCTGCCCGGATGTTCGGCCCCCGCCGCCCCGCCCCGCCGCTACGCTCGGTCACTAGGCCCGGCCCGTACGGGCCACCCGCGCCCGGGACCTGGCCACGGCCGCCGCGATCCGCTGCGCGTCCCTGGCCAGTTCGCGCAGCGTCCCGCTGAGCGGGGTGGTGAACCCGGTGAAGTACAGGCCGGGCGCGCCCGGCGCGGTGCGCGGCCCGTGCGCCAGCGGCAGGCCCCGGTCGTCGAGGACGCCGAGGTGGCCGAGGAGCGGCTCCAGGGCGCGGCGGTAGCCGGTCGCGGCGATGACCGCCTCCGGGCCGACGCGGCTGCCGTCGGCGAGGACCACCTTGCCGCCCTCGAAGGAGACGACGGCCGCGACGGGTTCGACGCGCCCGGTGCGTACGGCGTCGATCAGCCCCACGTCCTGTACGGGGATCGCGCCCTGGCGGGCCCGCGTGTACACGCCCGCGTCGGGGCGCGGCAGCCCCCACGCGGACAGGTCGGGCACGCTGACGCGGGCGATCACCCGGCCGAGCCGGTCCACCACCGGCACGGGGAGCCTGCGGCACAGGATGCCGGACCGCTGCGCGGGCCACCCGGCGGTGGAGCGGCGCACGATGTGCGGGGCGGTGCGCACGGCGAGGCGCACGCGGGCGGCGCCGCCCTCGGCGAGGTCGACGGCGATCTCGGCGCCGGTGTTGCCGACGCCGACGACGAGGACGTCCTTGTTCGCGTACGGGGCCGGGTCGCGGTAGGCGGACGCGTGCAGGAGGTCGCCCTCGTAGCCGTCGCGGCCGGGCCAGTCGGGCAGGTGGGGGTGTGGTTGTAGCCGGTGGCGACGACGACGGCGGAGCCGGTCAGCTCCCGGCCGCCGGTGGCGCGCAGGAGCCAGCCGCCGTCGCCTTCGGCGCGGTCCAGGCGGGTCACCTCCACGCCGGTGACGACGTCCAACTGGTGGTACTCGGCGTACTTCTCCAGGTAGCGGACCACGTCGTCCCGCGCCACCCAGCGCCCGAAGGAGCGCGGCATCTTCAGGCCCGGCAGGGCGGAGAGGCGGCGCGTGGTGTGCAGGTGGAGCCGGTCGTAGTGGCGGCGCCAGGAGTCGCCGACGCGGTCGGTCCTCTCCAGGACGACGGCGCGTACGCCGCGGGCGCCGAGGGCGGCGGCGACGGCCAGGCCGCCGGGGCCGCCGCCGATGACGTACACCGGGGGTCGGGGTGGGGGGTGCCCGGGTGGGGCCGGTCGGTTCTTTGCGGGAGCGGAAGGTTCGAGTCGGCCATGACGGGAGGGTAGCCAGGGCGTCACTTGATGGGTGACGGTCAAGTCGGAAACCGGTTGCGGATTGATCACGTTGCGCGGCGGGGTGGTGCGCGGTGGGGCGCGGTAAGGCGGGTCGGTGGGGTTGCGGGGCGGGGCCGGTTGGGGTGAACTGATGGGGCGTCAGGTGGTGGCCTCGCGGGGCGCCCCAGGCCCGCCCCTTCTCCGGAACCATGGGGCCAGCCCCCTGGCACCCCCGTAATCGCCGCTTCGCGACTCGCCCTCGAACGCCGGACGGGCCGGAGTGCTCGTCCTCAAGCGCCGGACGGGCTGGAGTTCGCGGCGCGGGCTTCACGGCGTATGCGTCACGCCAGGACGAGAACGGAGGCGACCGGATGACGGCCGCGGCGGACGTGCCCGAGGTGGACGCCTTCACCCGCACCTACTGGGAGGCCGCGAGTCAGGGGCGGCTGCTGATCCGCCGCTGCCGGGCCGCCGGGTGCGGGCGCGCCCACCACTATCCGCGCGAGTTCTGCCCGTACTGCTGGTCGGAGGACGTCGCCTGGGAGCGGGCCAGCGGCCGGGCGGCACTGTACACCTGGTCGGAGGTGCACCGCAACGACCTCCCCCGTTCGCGTCCCGCGTCCCGTACGTGGCGGCCGTGGTGGACCTGGCGGAGGGCCCCCGCATGATGACGGAGGTCGTGGGCGGCGCGGCGGTGGAGCTGCGGGTGGGGATGGCGCTGGAGGTGGCGTTCCGGGAGGTGGGGGAGGGCGTGACGGTGCCGGTGTTCGCGCCGGAAGGCACCGCGCCCGGACCGGCCGCGCGGAAGGCGGCTCCCCTTACCGTGCGGGGCGGCGCGGTGCGGGGCGCCGCACCCGGCGGTGATCGAGAACAGGACAGTCCTCGCGGGCCCGCGCGCCCGCCCGGAACCTCGTAGCCCATCCATCCGATCAGGAACCCCATCCGCGACGCGCACATACGGAACGACACGGCCCGCCCGTGATCACCCGAGGCGCGCAAGCGGTCAACACGCCGACCCCCGGTCACCCACAGAGGCGTACCCCCACGCCCCGGAGGCGACTGTCCGCAATGGATCTAGCACGCACAGCGACGAACTCTTTAGGGTCAAAGCGACGCCAACACCGTATCCCTGGAGGATTCGTGGCACGTTTCCGCACTCGCCTGGCCCTGCTCGGCTCGGCCGCGGCCCTGACCGTCGGCGCCCTCGTCCCCGCGCAGCTCGCCGGGGCGCCGTCCGCCGCCGCCGCGGACCGTCAGTGGGTCGCCCTGGGCGACTCCTACACCGCCGGGGTCATCCCCGCCGCGGGCGACGTCTTCGAAGTACCGCGCGACGGCTGCGAGCGCACCGACCGTTCCTACCCCCAGACCATCGACCGCGACCTCGGCTCGCTCTTCGACCTCACCAATGTGAGCTGCGGCGCCGCGACCATCGAGAACGTCACCGACACCCCGCAGGAGCCGATCGGCCGCCATCTGCCGCCGTTCTCCGAGGATCCGGACTACCCGTTCCCCGCGGTGCCCCCGCAGTCCGAGGCGGTCGGCTCCGACACCGACGTGATCACCGTCGGCGTGGGCGGCAACACCCTCGGCTTCGGCGAGATCCTCACCAAGTGCGCGGAGCTGGGCGCCGGAAGCGACGGCGACGGCACCCCCTGCAAGGACGAGCTGGCCGCCAGCGTCCCGGGCCGCCTGGGCAAGGTGAGCGAGGAGTACGACCGGATGCTCACCGTGCTCCACGAGCGCGCCCCGCAGGCGAAGATCCTGACCGTCGGCTACCCCACGGTCATCCCCGAGGACACCACCAAGTGCGACGTCGGCGACCTGACGCAGTTCGGCCCGATCACCCGGGGCGACCTGGACTGGCTGCGGCAGGACGTCCTGGAACCTCTCAACCAGACCATTGAGAAGTCGACGGGCACGCAGGACGCCGCCAGCTTCGTCGACCTCTACGACTCCTCCCGGAACCACAGCGTCTGCGACTCCGGCAAGTGGGTGGAGGGCATCCTCACCCCGCCTGCCCAGCTCTCCTTCGTCCACCCCAACGCCCTCGGCCACCGCAACGCCGCCGACCACGTCGAAGAGGCGCTGCTGAACACCCTCGACTAACCCCCTCCCCCACCCACTGGCCTCCGGCGCGAGCCGGGGGCCAGTGCGGCGTTGGCTACTGAAGGCGGTAGCGGAGGTGGACGACGCCGTTGCCGAAGCGGTGCTCGTCGATGAGCTTGAGGTCGGCGCGCACGTCCGTCGGCAGCGCGGGGTTGCGCCCGCCGAGGACCATCGGCCAGACGAACAGGGCGAGTTCGTCGACCAGCCCGGCGGCGAGGGCCTGCGCGGCGAGGTGCGGGCCGCCGACCAGGAGATCCCTCGTGGCGGCGGCCTTCAGCTCGCGTACCGCGCCGGGGTCGAAGTGCCGCTCGAGCCGGGTCTTCGTGGTGGACGGCTCGGCGAGCGTCGAGGAGTAGACGACCTTGTCCGCCGCCTGCCACGCGCTGGCGTACTCGGCCATGAGCGGCGACCGCGCGGCCAGGCCGGGGTCGGTCTCCCAGACGGCCAGCGTCTCGTACATGCGCCGCCCGTAGAGGTAGGTCCCCGCGGACCGCATCAGACCGGTGATGTACGCGAAGACGTCGTCGTCCGGCGGCGCCCAGTCGAAGGCACCGCGCGCGTCCTCCGTGCAGCCGTCGAGCGACATGTTCGACGCGTAGACCAACTTCGCCATGACCGCTCCCACACCACCGTCACCGGTATCCACGACTGTCGCGGCCCCACCATAGCCGCGCCGGCGCGGAGGCCGAACATCCGCTACGGGAGCCGTTCGGCCCGGGGCCAGACGGTCCCGGTGGGGAGGTGGCGGACGGCGGCGTCGCCGTCCGCTTCGCGGGCGTACGCGAACTGGTCGTGGGCGGGGCGGTGGTGGGTGTTCCACCAGTGCCGGGCGGCTTCCGCCTGCTGCCACAGGCCGGGGTCGCCGCCGTAGGTGACGGTGTGGTCGGCGGTGAACGGGGCGCGGGCCCAGGCGCCGTCGTCGCGCTGGAGCTGGATGCTCGTGGTGCCGGTGGCGTCGTCGACGTAGTAGACGAGTTCGGTGTCCGGCAGGTGGAGCGCGAGGAGCAGGCGCAGCGTGTAGTGGGCCTGGATGTCGCTGGCCGTGAGCGGGGTGGGGCGGGTGTCCGCCTCGGGGGCGGGCCGCGGGCGGTGGGGGCGGGGGTAGGTGCGGGGTGTTCCGCGGGCGGGCATGAAGCGGCCCGTGGTGGCGGTGAAGCGGCCGGTGGCGCGGCGCCCGGCGTCGACGGTCAGGCGGACGAGTCCGCCCTCGATGCCGAGGGCGATGTCGGTGACGATGACCGCGCCGGGCCTGGTGTGCTCGATCCACGCCTGGGGGATGGCGGGTACGGAACAGGTGGCGATGATCCGGTCGAACGCGTGGCCCTCGGGGAGGGTGGTGCGGCCGTCGCCCGCGGTGAGCTGAGGCTGGTAGCCGAGCTGGGCGAGGCGGGTGCGGGCGGTGGTGATGAGGTCGGGGTCGATGTCGGTGGAGTGGACGAGGCGGTCGCCGAGCCGGGCGCACAGCAGGGCGGCGTTGTATCCGGTGCCGGTGCCGATCTCCAGGACGCGGTGCCCGTCGTGGACGGACAGGTCCTCCAGCATCCCGGCCATGAGGCTGGGCAGGGTGCTGGACGAGGTGGGGACGCCGGTCCACGCGGTGTCGTCGACCTGCTCGGCGCTGGCCGGGTCGAGGGCGGTCACGAGGGTGACGTCACGGTAGGCGGCGGCGAGGTGCCGTACGTCGGCGGTGGCGCGGCGCTGGCGCCAGACGGTGATGCCCTTCTCGTTCTGCTCCTGCTCGAACCACGTCGGTACGAGGACGTGGCGGGGGACGGAGGCGAACGCGTCGCGCCACTGCGGGGTCCGGATCGCGCCGGAGCCACTGAGCGCGTCGGCGAGCGCCGCCATGTGCGGTCGCGCCGCGTCGAAGGTGTCGGGGGGCGGGCCGCCCACGTCAGGCTCCTTGGAACGCCCTCGCCCCCCTGCGGGGGGCGAGGCGGTGAAGTCCTAGGCGGGGTGCCAGCGTTCGGCACTATGCCAGGGGCCGTTCGGTCAGACAGGCAAGGTCGGGTTACCTGAGCCGGGGCACATGTCCAAGCTCCCCTGCGGCTGATGCGGTGGGCATCCCTCGCCCGGTGCCACGCCCACGATGGCGCCACATGAGGCACAAGCGGAGTTGGCGCACAAGCCGGGGTCGAAGCGTCGCCTGCAATGACGTTGGTCACACATGATCAGTTCTCCCTCAGGTAGTGGGATGGTGCTGATTCGTGTGGTGCGCCCGCCACGTGCCCCAAGTGGTCGGTGACGGGAGATCAGATCTTGCGGACGAAGGTCTTCTCGTCGTTGTGCCAGAAGATCGTCACGCCTACGTGATCCGGCCGTGCGCCCTCGTGGGCCGACCAGACCTCGAACTTCCGGATTTCGGGCGACTCGGCGGTGGCGAGCACGCCCGCGAGCCAGGCGTCCGGCGCGCCTCCGGAGGGGGCTGCCTCGGCGGTGGCGGGCTGTCCCTCGACGGGGGGCGTGGGCACGTCGTGCTTGGCGCCTTCGGCGAGCTGGCCGATGATCTGCCAGCGGGTCTCTCGTCCGCCCATGGTCAGGACGAGGCCATAGGGGTGTTTCGTCTCTCCCACGTCAGCGAGGGTCTGTACGCGCTGGACGTCGCCGTGGTTCTTCAGGATGTCGGCGACGAAATCTTGGACCTCTGCGGGGCGCATTTGTGATCAATCCTCTCGTGGCGGCCCGGTCAGTCTAGGAGCGCCAGAGCAAGATCACTGACGGTGTCGCACGGTATGCCGAACTCGTCGAGCCCGGGGCGGGGTGGGTGTGGGGCGCACGGCCAGGGCGGGTGAAGAGGGTGTGTACGGGACCTCTGGCGATGACGGGAGCGCTGGACATCCGGCTTCGGTCCTTCGAGCCCTCGTCGACCGGCGGAAGGTTCTTGGCGGGGCCGTCCGGGACGGTAGGCGTGTGCGTGCTCATGTGCGGCGGAGGGCCGCCCGTACGGGCTGATGGATGTCTGTGTCTCCTCTGGGTGAGCCGACCAGTCACGGCGTGTCCTTTCCTGGTGCGGAGCGCCCTGGCGCGGTAGCGCACTGCTGCCGGTCATGGGCTGGTGGGCCTCAGTGCGCATGGCGGGCGGGGCTGATGCGGGGGAGAGCCGGTGCCGTCTGGTCAGCATGGCCGATGTGACAACTCGGCGGTGGGTGTCACGATTCTGGCTGGCGAACCACTCGTGGCCGTCTCAGGCGGTGCGCGGCGGTCATCCCCCGTCCGAAGGCGTGGGTGGGCGTACGCGAACTGGTCCTGGGCGGGGGTGTGCGCCTCGGGGACTGCGGGCGGTGGAGGCTGCCTCATACTCTGCCTGGGCCTACTCAATGGTGATGGCCCAGTCGCCACGCGCGATCTGACAGGTGCCGTCCGGCTCGATGCGGACACGGTATCCATACAGTCCGAGACTGCCCTCCATGTTGAGCTTGTGGCGGATGCGCTCCAGCTCGGTCCACAGGCGCCGGGGGCCGCTCTGATGAACGGTGGGCGGATCGGTCCACCGCCCCTCGGCGCGGGCCCATGAACCGTCTGGGTGCAGCAGCCACGCCGTGCGGCGCTCGCCGTCCTCCTCGAAGTGCGTCTCGATCCCGGGTAACGCCAGGACGAGTTGCGTCTTGACCTCCCACGCTTCGGCGACATCGAGCACGGGATAGCGGCCGGTCGTGATCTCGTCCCCGTCATCGCACCGGGCGTGGGGGGACCGGGTGATGAGGCGCGGAGGGTAGTCGGATCCGTGGCGGACGCCCATGAACCCGGCCCAGTCACGTTCGACCCGGCCGACCGCGCCTCCGTCGGCGGACTTGTCGGCGCCGATGACCAGGGACGTGCCGGTGATAGTGGTCACGAGGCGTCCACCTGGCCGCAGTGCGGCGAGCCACGACGCGGGGACCCGGGATACGGAGACCGTGGCGACGATGCGGTCATATGTGCCGGGCAGGTCGCCGGTCGCGTCCGAGGTCATCAGCAGAGGACGGTGCCCTGCCTCGGCGAGGCGTTCGCGCGCCACCTGCGTGAGGTACGGGTCCACGTCCACGCTGGTCACGCGGTGCTCGCCCAAGCGGTGGCACAGCAGGGCCGCGGCGTAGCCCGAGCCGGTGCCCACGTCGAGAACGTCCATGCCGGGCTCGGGGCGAGCGTGCCGGAACATCTGGACGACGAGGGACGGCAGCGTCGAGGAAGCCGTGGGCCACCACGCGGGGCGGTCGTCAGGACCGGCGTGGTCTGCGTGCAGCGCGCCGACACGGGTGACGAGCGTGGTGTCGCTGTAGGCGGCGCGCATCCAGCGGCTGGGGGCGCTCGGGCCGTCGGCCAGCAGTGCCCCGTCCTTCGCGGGCTGCCACCAGCGGGGTACGAACCGGTGCCGGGGCGTGGAGCGCACGGCGTCACGCCACCGGGACTGCGGGTGGGTGGCCTCATCCGCAAGCGCTTCGGCGTGCTGCTGCCAGGCGGTCACCGCCTGCCGACCAGCGGTACGGCGGGATACTTGGGCAGGCAGGCCGGGGTCTTGGCGGGGTTGCAGTCGCTCCCGTCCGGCTGGCACGCGGTGGGCCCAGGTTCCGGTACTTGCTCGACTGCCCGTCGCCACCGATCGCTGCCGATGAGGTCGGCGAGGCGCGTCTCGCGAACGTTGCCGCATGGCATGAACCGCGACAGCACGCACAGCGCGAGGTCCCCGTTGGGGAGGATCGCCGCCTTCCCCCGGCCACACCGCCCGCACAGGGCATCCACACTCGGATCAGTCCCACCCGCCGCCCGCCCCACCGGACGTACTCGGTCCATGTCCACGTCGGTGATGCCCATGGCTTCGACTTCCGCACGGGCTTCGTGTGCGCGTTGCCCCTCGACGACTTCCAGGATGCCAACGCGTAGCGGGACGCCCCGGCGGTGCGCTTCGGCGATATTGGCGCGGGTGCGTGCGTGACTGCCGGGGCGTGTGGTGATGCGGTCGTGTTCCTCCGGGCGATCGCTGTAGTAGCTCGTCGCCAGCGTCACGCCGTCACGGGCGAACACGTCCCACCATGCCGGACGGATGTGGAACAGGTTGGTGAAGACCTCGACCTGACGCCCAAGGCCCAGGGCGAGGTCGACCAGCTCGACCCAGTGCGGATAGAGCGTCGGCTCGCCACCGATGAGCTGGATGCCTGAGATCTCCATCGCTGCGGCATCCTGGATGACCTGCTCCCAGTCCGCCCTGCTCATCGTGGCGCGGAGGGCGGAGCCCTGCGGGCTCGACTCGGAAAGGCAGTGGGTGCAGGTGAGTTGGCATCGCCCTGTGAGTTCCAGTTCGAGCGAACTCAGCGTTGGGGTCCTTACAGGTGAGTTGACGGGCTGGTCAGGAGGAGTTCGAGTCTTCACGGTTGCGCTCTCCTGTGTGTCGATGGGAGCTGTGCCTGCACGCGCAGGCAGAGCGGATTCGGCATCGTGAGCGAAGTGCGCCTGATTGCTTTGCTGGTGGAGCGGCAACGCTGGCCCTTGCGGGTTGGCTGGTTCCCAACGTCCCTAGCAGTACCGGGAGTTGTGCTTCGTGAAGCTGTGGTGCGCCAGCGCGCCGCGTGAGCGCGGCTGCGCGGTGCGACCGTAGCGCCGCTGATGTCAGGGGAGCAATAGTGCTGCCGTAGCTATGTTGACGCGTCGAGATGTTGGCATATGCCAAGCGGCCCCGCCGGGGGTCGGCGGGGCCGCTTGGACGTGAAACGTCAGATCAGGTGGTCGTACTCACCCGCTTTCACTCCCGCTATGAAATCGGCAAGGCGCTCGCGGGTTGTCGTGATAACGGTATCTGGATCTTCACTCTCCCGCAGCTGGATCAATCCGGCTTGCGGTCGGACCTCTACGCAGTTGTTGCCGCCCCCGCCGCAAAAGCTTGACTTCTGCCACTCGTTTTCCGGCATCTCCTGACCTTTCACAGTGTGTGCGCGATCTCGCGAATCAAGTCTCGCGACTGCTTAACGCTAAGAGTACGTTCCTCCATCGCCGTCAGCAGGTCGCGGTAGGCCTTGAGTTGGGCCTCCGAGTCCAGGAGTAGTGCGCCGTGTGCCGAGTCGAGGTGCACGGTGTCGAGCTGGGGCACGGGTCCGCCCGCGAGGAGTACGGCCTGGCCTGATCCTGCGAAGCCATCGGCGTCAAAGGTCAGTACTCGTATCGTGCAGTTCTCTTGCTCGGACAGTGAAAGCAGGTGATCTAGCTGCTTCCGGGCAAGTGCGCGACCACCGAACCGCATTCGGAGCGCGGCCTCGTGGATCACGGCAGTGAATTGCACCCCGTCATCACGGTTGAGGATTTGAGCGCGTTTCATCCTGTGGGCGATGCGCGTCTCAATATCCTCTTGGGCGAGGCGCGGAAAAGTGAACTCGAAAACAGCTCGTGCGTAGTCCTCGGTCTGCGTGAGGCCGGGAAGGTGGGCGATCTGGTACGTGCGCAGGTACGTGGCCTTGTGCTCTAGTTCTGTCAGGTCCAGGAATCCGGCTGGCAGGATCCCTCGGTACTGCTCCCACCAACCTCGATCGCGTTCGGTCGCCATGGCGATCAGGGCGTCGACGTAGGTCTGATCCGTACAGCCGTAGCTACTGGCAAGCACTCGCAGTCGATCAGCGCCGACGCCGAAGCGCGCGGTTTCCATGTGGCTGATCTTCGTGTGGTCGATGCCGAGTTGCGCTGCGGCTTCTCGCGCGTTGAGGCCTGCCGCCTCGCGCATCTTGCGCAGCTCGGCACCCAGTCGACGCTGGCGTGCGGTCGTGACTGTCCTGGGTGGCATGGCTGCAAGTCTGCCCGTGCGGGTGATCCTGGTCCACAGGGATCTACATTGTTCCGGAAGTGGTAGCTATGTTGCTCCCTGCTGTCCTATGGTCTGGGCAGCACCGCGCCGCACTCAGGCACCGAAGTGCAGCCGATGACGCATGACCACACGGTGGCCTCGTCATCGTCGGGGGAGCCAGAGCCACGGTGGCGAACGGCATGTGCGGCAACCCGCGTTGGGAGACAAAGAATGAACGCTGCCTTGGTACCTCCCGCCCCCTCACCCCCACCCCTCCGCGCCCCCTCGTACAGACTCACGGCACCCAACTCGTCCACCTGCGCCCGCGTCCTGCGCGAGCTGGTGTGCTGTCTGCTGAAGGTGTCCGGGCACGCGGGGCTGCTCGACGACGCGCGGCTCTGCGTCAGCGAGGTCGTCACGAACGTGCACCGGCACACCCGCACCCGTCTGGTCGTCGTCGACGTGTCCCTCGGGGCCGAACGCGTGACCGTCGCGGTGTACGACGACGCCGCCCACAAGCTCCCCGTCGTCGCCAAGCCCGGCCCGGACATCCCCTGCGGCCGGGGACTCGCCCTCGTCCACCACTGCTCGGACGGCTGGGGCGCCACCCAGTACGGCGGCCCGATCCCCAGCACCAAGGCCGTCTGGTTCCACTTCGACCTGCGGCGCCGAGGGGCGGCGCCATGACCCCGCTGCTCGGCCTGGTCGCCGTGTGCATCACGCTGGCGGTGCTCGCGCTCGTGGCGATCTACCAGGCCCTGCCGTGCGCCCACCGGGCGTTCGAGCACCCGCCCGACGAGGGTGCCGTCTTCCGCTGCTACTGCTACGACCGGCCGATCCTGGTCACGATCGCCGGACGGCGTACCTCCCGACCCGAGCGGAGAGGACGCCACGCCCGTCCGCGCGCCCCCCCGCACGCGAACCGGAGGTGAAGGGGGTGCCGTTCCCATACCCGCGGTCGCGTAGGCCCGCCCGTGTGGTGAACCCCCGACGGGGCCCCGCCCGGGGGAGTTGGAGCGGGCGGGGCCCACTGCCCGCCCGAGCCACCGGCGCTTCCGTCAGCGGCAATTCCGGTGGCGGGCGGGGACGGCGCCAGGTCACACTGGCGCGATGACGCCCACGGACAGCACGGACAGCACGGACAGCACGGACAGCGCGGACGCCCCGCCCCCGGCCGGAGCCCCGGCATGACGGCCGCCGCGCGCTGGCAGCTCACCGGCGACCCCGGCGAATTCCTCGCCCGCGCCCACGACTTCCTGCACGCGGAGCCCGAGCTGAACACCGCCCTGCTCACCGTCGCGGACACCCTCCGCACGCGCGGGAAGCACGTGTACGGCGACGGGGACCCCCTCTTCGGCTGGCTGGCCGACGGCCAGGGGAAGGTGCGCGGGGCGTTCCTGCGGACGCCGCCGCGCAGCGTGGCGATCGGACCGCTGCCCGCCCCCGAGGCGGGCGCCCTCGACGCGCTGGCGGAGGTGTTCGCCGCCGAGGCGCCCGACCTGCCGGGAGTGATGTCCGACCAGGACACCGCCGAGGCGTTCGCGCACGCCTGGCGGCGGCGCACCGGCGCCGACGTCACCAGGGACCTGTGCCAGCGCCTCTACCGGCTCGGCCAGCTCACCCCGCCCGAGCCCGCGCCGCCGGGCGCCGCCCGGGTCGCGGGGCCCGGCGACCGGGAGCTGCTCAAGCGCTGGCACGGCGAGTTCAGCGACGCCATCGGCCACGCTTCGACGACGGACCCCGGCGAGTGGGCCGACGCCCGCGTCGCGTACGGCGGCGTCACCCTGTGGGAGCTGCCCGACGGCACCCCCGTCGCCATGGCGGGCCACACCCGCCGCATCGCGGGCCAGGTGCGGGTGGCGCCGGTCTACACCCCGGCCGCCCACCGCGCCCGCGGCTACGGCGGCGCCGTCACCGCCGCCGTGTCCCGCGCCGCCCGCGCCGACGGGGCGGACGTCGTCGTCCTCTTCACCGACCTCGCCAACCCCACCAGCAACGGCCTCTACCAGCGCGTCGGCTACCGGCCGGTGCGGGACTACGCGCAGTACGCGTTCACGGCCACAGCCCGGGGCTAGCCCAGGGGCAGACCGGCCACGGGCAGGCCGGAGGCGGACAGGGCCTCCGTGGGCAGCCCCTTCACGGGCAGGCCGCCGAGCAGGCCCGACACGGGGTCGCCGCCGCTCAGGGCCCGGTCGGCCACCGGCTGGGCCGCGGCCACGCCCTTCTGGACCACCGGGGCGGCCTGGGACACCACGTCGCCCGCGGGCGCCGGGAGGGCCTGCGCCGCGGTGTCCACCGGGACGGCACCCAGCGCGTCGGTGGCGTCGGCGGCCTGGGCGGCGGGGGCCGCCAGGGTCGCGGCGGCCACGGCTCCGAACGTCACGGCCAAGGTCTTGCGCTTCACAACGTTTCCTCTCGCATAGGCATCGCGTGGGCGGGCCACCACATCAGGGCTGGCCCACGCCTTGCCGGGCACAACGAGCCGGGCGTGATCCGGAAACGAGGACGGGGGAACGGAAGCCGGGCGCCGCCCCGCCGCCGACCACCCGGGCGCCGACCGCCAGGCCCGGCGGCCTAGCCCCCGACCGGCTTCACATACCGGTGGCACGGCACATGGATCGGCCCGCTGTCGCTCGCCGCCAGGTACTCGAACAGGCCCTCGTCCCGCCACCCGTTGCGCTCGTAGAACCGGCGGGCCCGCGCGTTGCCGTTGACCACGGCCAGCCACGCCCGGCGGTGCCCCTTCGCGGCGACCAGCCGCTCCGCCTCGGCCAGCAGCTCGGCCGCCACACCGGTGCCCCGGTGGTCCCGGGACACGTACACCTGCTCCACCTCGTCGTCCACGACCATCACGAACCCGGCGACCACCCCGCCCACCGTCGCCACCACCGTGTCGTCGACCCGGCGCGGCGCCCGCAGCAGGAACGACTCGGGCGTGCGGACGGCGATCAGCGCGGCCGGGACGTTGCCGTGGTGCCCGTCGCTCCAGCCCTCGTGCCAGATGCGGGCGATCGCCGCCGCGTCACCGGCGCGGGCCGCCCGCAACCGCGGCGCCGCCGCGCCCTCCGTCACGGCCACAGCAACTCCCTCACCCAGGCACCCCGTTCCTCGCGGTAGCGCAGCCGTACGTGGCGGCGCCGCGCGTCGCCCTGGAAGAACTCGACCTCGTCCGGCCGCAGCGCGTACAGCGTCCAGCTCGGCGCGTCCGCGTCGGGCTCCGCGCGCGCCCGCTCCCAGGCCGCGTCCGATGCCGACGCCAACTCCCCGTACGACGGCAGTACTTCACTCTGACGCCCCACGAGCGCCGCCGCCAGCGCCCCGGTCGAACGGGCGTGCAGATCGGCGAGCGCGGCGGCGTGCGGCGCCGTCGTGACGGGGCCGCGTACGCGGATCTGGCGGGCGCGCGCCGCCCAGTAGAAGTGCGCCGCCGCGTACGGGCGCGCCGCGAGCTGGGTGCCCTTCCTGCTGGTGGCGTGGGTGGCGAAGTGGAAGCCGTCGGCGTCGGCGCCGTGCAGCATCACCGTACGGGCGTCGGCGCGGCCCTCGGTGTCCGTCGTGGCCAGCGTCAGGGTGTGCGGCTCGGGCTGCCCGGCGGTGACCGCGTCCGCGAACCACTGGTGGAAGAGGGGTACCGGGTCGTCGGGTGCGGTGGCGGGGTCGAAGGCGGGGAGGTCGACGTCCCAGACCTTCTGGGATCTGAGGAGTTCGTGGAATGTGGGGGCTGTCATGAGGTGATTGTCTCCGGGCCGGGCGCCTTTCCCCGCCGTGTCGGCGCACAACGCTCCGCGTCCGGGGCGCGGCGCGGGCTCAGACCCCCAGGACGACGGTGCCCGACGAGCAGAACCAGCCCCCCGTGCCCGACGCCACCGCCAGCCTCGGCAAGGTGCCGTCCCGGCGGCGGACCTGCCGCTGTTCACCCGCCTCGCCCCGCAGCTGCCGTACCGCCTCCACCAGCAGGAACAGGCCCCGCATCCCGGGGTGCTGGGCGGACAGGCCGCCGCCGTCGGTGTTCGTCGGCAGGTCGCCGTCCCGCAGAAGACGGCCCCGCTCCACGAACGCGCCGCCCTCGCCCTTGCCGCAGAAGCCCAGGTCCTCCAGGGTCACCAGGGTCATATAGGTGAACGCGTCGTAGACCTCGGCGAGGTCGATCTCCGCCGGGCGCACCCCGGCCCGCTCGAAGGCCGTGCGCCCGCTGACCGCCGCCGGGGAGACGGTGAAGTCCTGCCACTCGGACATGGTCGTGTGCGAGGCGTACTCGCCGGTGCCGAGGATCCACACGGGCGTGGACGCGCAGTCGGGCACCAGGTCGGCGGCGGCGAGCAGCACCGCGCAGCCGCCGTCGGAGCGCAGGCAGCAGTGCAGCCTGGTGAACGGGTCGGCGATCATGGGGCCGCCCAGGACGTCGTCGACGGTGATCGGGTCGCGGAACACGGCCTCGGGGTTCGCCGCCGCGTTCGCCCGCGCCTGCACGGCCACCTGTGCGAGCTGTTCGAGGGTGGTGCCGTACTCGTGCATATGGCGCCGGGCGGCCATCGCGTACTTGGCGATCAGGGAGTGCCCGTACGGGACCTCGAACTGGAGCGGGCCGCGCGCCCCGAAGGAGAGGGTGCCGGCGCGCCGCCCGGCCTTGACGTCGGCGCGCGCCGTGGAGCCGTACACGAGCAGGACCGCGTCGGCCCGGCCCGCGGCGATGGCGTCCGCCGCGTGTGCCGCCATGACCTCCCAGGTGGCGCCGCCGACGGAGGTGGAGTCCACCCAGCGCGGGCGCAGCCCCAGGTACTCGGCGACCTCGACGGGCGCGAGCGTGCCGAGGCCCGCGGACGCCAGGCCGTCCACCCGCTCCCGGCCGAGCCCGGCGTCGGCGAGCGCGCGGCGGGCCGCCTGGGCGTGCAGGGCGTAGGGCGTGGCGCCGTCGGCCCGGTCGCGGTCGGCGAGGGCGACACCGACGACGGCGACGTCACGGGCGGGGGAGGTCGGCATATATCTGACGGTACATCAGGTGGGGTGGGCGCGGGAGGCGGGCGCGGGCCTGTGCTTTGGCCGTGCGCGGCTCTAACATGGCTGCCCGCCATATGAGTTGACGGAGCGTCAGATGTGTGCGCGTACGCGTACACGCCCGTGTACGAGTCTTCCGGGACCGGGAGGGGACCGCCGATGGACGCCGCCTGCACCGCGGAACAGGACGAGATCCGCCGCACCCTCCGCGAGGTCGTCGCCAGGCGCTGCGGCCCCGACGACGTCCGGGCCGCCGTCGCCACCCCCGCCGGATACGACACCGCGCTGTGGGACGCGCTCGCCGGGCGCGTCGGCCTGCCCGGCCTCGCCGTGCCCGAGGAGTACGGCGGCGTCGGCTGCGGCCCGCTCGAACTCGCCCTGGCCGCCGAGGAGCTGGGCCGCGCCCTGGTCCCGTCGCCGTTCCTCGCCACCGCCGCGCTCGCCGCGCCCCTGCTGCTCGCGCTCGGCACCCCCGCCCAGCGCGCCGCCCTGCTGCCCACCCTCGCCACCGGCGGCACCACCGCGGCCCTCGCCGTCCCCGGCGCCCGCCTGGCCGCGGCCCTCGCGCTGACCGGCGACCCGGGCGGCGACTGGGCGGGCGGCGGACGCGCGGGCGGCGTACAGGCCCGGGTCACCGAGAGCGGCTGGCGGCTGTACGGGCAGGTCGACCAGGTGCTCGACGGGCACAGCGCGGACCTGCTCCTGGTCGCCGCCCACACCGGCGGCTACGCCCGCTCCCGCGTCCGGCTCTTCCTCGTACGCGGCGACGCCCCCGGCCTCGTACGCGGCCGACTGACCTCGCTCGACGAGACGCGAGCCCAGGCGCGTGTCCAACTGCGGGACGTGGAGGGCGAGTTGGTCGGGGACGACGACGCGGATGTACACAGGGCGCTGGCGGTCACGGGGGAGTGGGTCGCGGCGGTGCTCGCCGCGGAGGCGGTCGGCGCCGCGGACCAGGCCCTGGGCCTGACGGTCGCGCACGTCGGGCGTCGCGAGCAGTTCGGCCGCCCCATCGGCTCGTTCCAGGCGGTCAAGCACCGGCTCGCGGACGTGTACGTGGACGTGCAGGCGGCGCGCTCGGCCGCGTACTACGCCGCGTGGGCGGCCGGTGCCGGTGCCGAGCCCGGCGGTGGGCTCGCCCTTGCCCGCGCCCTGGACGCCCTGCGCGCCGCGGCGGCCGAGGCCGTCCACCTGCACGGCGGCATCGGCATCACGTGGGAGCACGAGGCCCAGCGGTATGTGAAGCGGGCGACGGGGGACGAACTGCTCTTCGGGCCCGTGCACCGCCTGCGGGCACGGGCGGCGGAACGCGCGGGAGCCTTCGGCCCGTCCGGCGTGTGAGGGCGAGGCACGCGGCGCCAATAAGCGGCGCCAATAGGCGGCGCCAATAAAGGGGAGATGAGGGGGAATGCCCATGTGGGAGGGGGAGGGGCGTGGCCCCATGCGGACGCCCACGCCTGCGGAGGGCGACAGGACAGCGGAAGTGCCCTACCGGCCGTGGGCGTGCCGCCCTACTTCGTGGGCTTCTTGCCGGTGACCCCGAGGTGCACCAACAGCGCCAGGTTCGGCTTCAGTTCGGCCTGCTTCACGCCCCACGTCTGGAAGCCGCGCTGGTGGGAGGCGACCGCCGCGAGCATCGCGACCAGGGATCCGGCCACCGCGGCCGGGCTGACGTCCTTGTCGACCCTGCCCTTGGACTGCAGCTCCTTGATGCTGTCCGCAAGGGAGTTGTTGACCGAGTTGAGGATCTTCATCCGGATCTTGTAGAACCGCTTGTCGCCCTCGGCGGCGCCGAGGTCGACGACCCTCAGGATCGCGTCATTGCGCCGCCAGAAGTCCAGGAAGCCGTCGACGAGGTCCTGTGCCGTCTGGAGCGCGGCCTTGCCCACCCAGGAGCGGCCTTCGAGGAGGTGCGTCAACTCGGCGCCCTCGGCGGCCATTTGCTCCGCGATCTCCAGGACCGCGCCCTCGACGTCCGGGAAGTACTGGTAGAACGTCGCCGGTGAAGTGCCCGCCTTCCGGGCGACGTCGATGACCTTCACGTCGCGGTAGGGGGACGAGCTGAGCATCTCGCTCAGGCAGTCGAGCAGTTTCTGACGTGTCGCCTGACCACGCCGACCGGCCACTCGGCCGTCGACGGTTCGTACCTGTCCTGTCATGCCGTCAGCTTACCGAGGGGTGATCGGAGCGCGATTCGGCCGAGTGCAAATGGGGTGGGGGCGGGGGCAGTACGGGGGTGGAGGGGCGGCGCGGAGGGGTGGCGGCGCACCCGGCGGCGCCCGGCGGCCGCCCCGCGTGCGCCCGCCCGGAGGGGGCCCGGAGGGGGCGGAGCCCGGCCGGGAGGGCGCCCGGCGGGGCCTGCCCGGGGGCGGGCCAGGCGCGGATCGTCCGAAAAGAATGGGTCATGTGTTCGAATGATGGTGCTGCGCGTACCGGAGTGGGCGGTTAGCTTGACGGTGACGGGAGCCGCACACGGCCTCCGGAGTGACCAGAGCGAGCACAGTGAGCACGGTGAGCTGAGGGAGAACCGGCCCCATGGAATTCACGGAAGGCGTCCCCTGTTGGGTGGACGCGATGCTCCCGGACGTCGAGGGCGGCAAGCGCTTCTACGGTGAGCTCTTCGGGTGGACCTTCGACGAGGGCGCGGGCCCGGAGTACGGGCACTACACCCAGGCGGCCCTCGACGGCCGCCCCGCCGCCGCGCTCGCCCCCAAGCCCGACGGGCGCATGCCGACCGCCTGGACGGCCTACCTCGCCACGGCGGACGCCGCCGCTGCCGCCGCGCGGATCAGGGACGCGGGCGGCCAGGTGATCACCGAGCCGGTCGCGGTGGGCCCGTTCGGCACCATGGCCCTCGCGGCCGACCCCGAGGGCGCGGTCTTCGGGCTCTGGCAGGCCGGGACCCACCGGGGCTTCGGCGTCGTACGCGAGCCGGGCGCCTTCTGCTGGACCGAGGTGTACGCCCGCGACAAGGCCGTCGTCGACCCCTTCTACGAGAGCGTCTTCGGCTACGCGGGCCACGACGCCGAGATCGGCGGCGACGACTTCCGCATGTGGTCCCCGGCCGGGACCGCCGCCGGACCCGACACCGCGGTCGGCGGCCGGGCGGTCTCCGCCTCGCTGCCCGCCGAGATGCCCGCCCACTTCCTGAGCTACTTCGCCGTGGCCGACTGCGACGCCACGGCCGCCGCCGCCCGCCGCCTCGGCGGCCGGGTGCGCGACGAGCCGTACGACATCCCGTACGGCCGCGTCGCGGTCCTCGTCGACAACCAGGGAGCGGCCTTCGGGGTCCTCCAGGGGTGAGGGCGGGCCATCACGATTCCCCATGACGCGATGACAAGCCCTTATGCGACGCCTGAGCTGCGCCGATAGGCTTCGTTTGTCCCGAGACATCCCGATGTCGCCCCGGGTTCGCAACCATCGCCCGGGACAGGAAGAATCGGGGTGCGTGCCGCCGTAGCGGCTCGGTGGTGAGACGCTGCACGGGGTTGCTCCAAACGGCGCCCGCGTACGGGGAGGTGGCAGGCAAGTGGTGGACCAGTTGACGCAGCACGATCCGCGGCGGATCGGCCCGTTCGAGGTCCTGGGACGGCTCGGCGCAGGCGGCATGGGGCTCGTCTATCTCGCGCGCTCCGCGTCCGGGCGGCGCGTGGCGATCAAGACGGTCAGGACCGAGCTGGCCGAGGACCAGCTGTTCCGCGTCCGCTTCACCCGCGAGGTGGAGGCCGCGCGTGCCGTGTCCGGGTTCTACACGGCCGCCGTCGTGGACGCCGACCCGCGCGCCGCCGTGCCCTGGCTGGCCACGGCGTATGTGCCCGCGCCGTCCCTCGAGGAGATAGTGAACGAGCACGGGCCGCTGCCCGCCCAGGCCGTGCGCTGGCTCGCCGCGGGCGTCGCCGAGGCCCTGGAGTCCATCCACGGCGCGGGCCTGGTGCACCGCGACCTGAAGCCGTCCAACGTCCTCGTCGTCGAGGACGGCCCCCGCGTCATCGACTTCGGCATCGCGTCCGGCGTCTCCAACACCCGCCTGACCATGACGAACGTCGCCGTCGGCACCCCGGCGTACATGTCACCCGAGCAGGCCAAGGACTCCCGCAGCGTCACCGGCGCCAGCGACGTCTTCTCGCTCGGCTCCACCCTCGTCTTCGCCGCCACCGGGCACGCGCCGTTCCACGGCGCCAACCCCGTCGAGACCGTCTTCATGCTCCTGCGCGAGGGCCCCGACCTGGAGGGCCTGCCCGACGAGCTGCGGCCCCTGATCGAGTCCTGTATGCAGATGGACGCCACGCTGCGGCCCACGCCCGGCGACCTCCAGGCCCAGCTCGCCCCGCACCTGTTCGCCGCCGAGGGCGCCGGGGACGACAGCGGCACCGCCTCCGCGTGGCTGCCCGAGCGGGCCGTCGCCCTCATCGAGGCCCGGCGCGGCGGGCGCCCCGCCGTGCGCGCCGCGGCCCCGACCGGCGGGTCCGGCGGCCGGGGCGGGCGCGCCGCCGCGGCCGCGTCGGCCGCGCCCGTGTCCGCGGTGCCGCCCCCGCCGCGCCAGGCCCCCGCCGTACCGTCCCAGGCCCCGTCGCACGCCCCCGCGGCGCACGCCCCTTCGTACGCCCCCTCGCACGCCCCTTCCCAGGCCGCGCCGCACGCCCCGGCGCCCTTCCAGGGCGCGCCCGACCCCGGGCCCGTGCAGCTCGCGGGCGCCCAGGTGCCCATCGGCCCCGGGCCGCGCGTGGCCGGGCCGCGCGCCGCCGCCGCACCCCCGGACGCCGGGCTCGCCGGGTCCTGGTCGCGCTCGGCGGCCCCCGCGCCGCCCCGCGCCAACGGCACCGAACCCCCGGCGGCGCCCACCGGGGCCGCCCCCGCCGCGGGCGGCTCCTGGCGGCCGTGGCGGTTCCGCATGTCCAACGACGTGTGGGGCACGCCCGCCGTCGCCGGGAACCTGGTGTACGTCACCTCCTTCGAGGTCCACGCCCTGGACGTGTCCACCGGGCGGCGCAGCTTCAAGACCCGCGACGTCGCCTGGTCCATGGCCGTCGCCGACGGCCGCATCCACGCCTCCGACGGCCCCACCCTGTACGCCCTCGACGGCACCGACGGCTCCGACCTGTGGCGCCTGTCCACCGACGCCTGGGTGTACGCCCTCCAGGCGGACCGCGGCACCGTCATCACCGCCACCCGCGGCGGCGGCGTCCAGGGCTGGGAGGCCGCCAACGGCGAGAAGCTCTGGGAGATCACCGGCGCCCAGACCGACTTCGAGGCGCCCGAGGCCGCGCCCGTCATCCGCGACGGCACGGTGTACGTCTGGAAGGACGCCCGGCTCAGAGCCGTCGACGCCCGCACGGGCATCGAGCGCTGGTCCTACCCCGTCGGCGACGCCGCGTCCTGCGGCGGTGTGCCCGTCCGCGTGACGCAGGCCGCCGACGGGTTCGCGTACGTCTCCGCGGGGACCCGGGTCATCGCCCTCGACGTGGCGACCGGGCACGTCCGCTGGCACTTCGAGGCGCCCGCCGTCTTCCTCTCGCCGCCCGCCTTCGCGCCGGGGCCCGCCGTCACCGGCGGCGGCGTCTACCTCGCCGACTACCTGGGCACGGTGTACGCCCTCGACGCCACCGACGGCCGCGACCGCTGGCGCATCGCCACCGAGGCCCGCTCTTCCATCGAGCCCGTCCTGGTCGCCGACGGCCACGTCCACGTCGGCAGCGGCAAGGGCCTCTACACCCTCGACGCCGTCACCGGCACCCCCAAGTGGCGCTTCCAGGCGGGCGGCGAGGTCGTCGGCTCCCCGGTCGTCGCCGACCGCCGCATCCACTTCGGCGCCACGGACCACCTCCTGTACACCCTCAAGGCCGACGACGGCCGCCTCCGCTGGAAGCTCGCCACGGGCGGGGAGATCACCGGGGCGCCCGTGGTGCGGGACGGCGTGGTGTACGCGTGCAGCAAGGACCGCTGCGTGTACGCGCTGGACGCGGAACGCGGCACGGCCACCTCGCGGTAGCCCGCCTGGCGCCGGGGTCGCCGCCTGGCGAGGGGGTGCCGCCGGGGTTGCCGCCTGGCGAGGGGGTGCCCCCTGGCTGCGGTTGCCCCGGGGCGGCTGAGCCTCCGTCCCGCCGCTTCGCGGCGGCTTCCTCCCGCCCTCCCTCCCTGGGCGTCGCCGCCGGGGTCGCCGCCTGGCGAGGGGTGTGCCGCGGGGGCTGCCGCTTGGTGAGGGCGCGCCCGTCGGCTGCGGTGGCCCTGGGGCGGCTGAGCCTCCGCTCACGGACCGGAACCGGGCCTCGGCCAGTGATCAGTGGTCGGTGGGGGAGGGGCGTCGAGGGTGGGGAACGTGGGGTTCGTGGGGGGTGGCGGGGGGTCCTCCGGGCGGGGCCGGTGGCCTAGGAGCGGGGCCGCTGCCAGGACCAGTACGCCCCCGCCGAACGCCGCCAGCACCCCCCACCCCAGCCCCGACCCGTCCCCCGCCACGGCCAGGCTGCCCTCCGCCTGCCCCTGACGCACCATCCACAGGACGGTGAAGCCGACGACGACCAGCCCCGCCACCCCCACCAGCACCCGGGAGCGCAGCAGCAGGCCCGCCAGGACCAGCAGGGCCGCGAAGGCGAAGGGCAGGAAGAGCGAGCCGAAGAGTTCGGCGCGGGCGGACGTGACGCCCGTGCCGGAGAAGAGTTCACCGATGCGGACGTCACGGCCGAGGCGGCCGTCGTACCAGGCACGGAAGGGGCTCCAGACGGCGGCCGCCGCTCCGACGAGAGCGAGCAGAGACCCGAGGACGCGCCGCCCCATACCACCACCACCCTCCAGACCCCACCCCTCCCACCACCGACGCTACGCCCCGCCCTCCACTGCCGCACCTGGGGCATCGGCCGGTGACCAGGCCGCGGCGGCGGTCGCTGACGGCGCTCGGCCCCGGTGTGGGGCGGTCACCTTCCGCTGGGCGGTGACGGGTGGGCGGGTGGGGAAAGGAACCACCCACGCGGCGGCAGCCGCCGATGGCGCTCGGCCCCGGCGTGGGGCGGTCACCCTCTCGCCAGGCGGTAACGGGTGGGCGGGTGGGAGAGGGGCGGGGCGCCCCCAGCCACCGGCGGGCGACGGCGGGCGGCACCCCCAGCCTCACCGAAGGCGGAACCCCCGCCGCCGCCCCCGAACAGCTCCGCCTGCCGCGCAGGCAAGGCGTTGCCCAACGCCACCAGATGCCCCGCCCCCGCCAGAGCCTGCCCCGTACCGCCTCCTTGGCCGCCCACACAGCCCGTACGGAACCCTCCACCGCCTCCGAGGGCCACCCCGCCACCACCTCGGCAGTGGCCACCGCCGCCCCCACCAGCTCCGCGCCCGCCACCACCTCGGAGACGAGCCCCACCTCGTACGCCCGCCGCGCGGACACCCGCTCGGCGGTCCCCATGAGGACCATCCGGGCGACCTCCCCGAACGGCATCCGCTGCGCCATCTGGATGGCCTCGTACGCGCTGACCATCCCGTACGTCGTATGGGGGTCGAAGAACGTGGCGTGCTCGGCGGCGATCAGGAACTCGGCCTCGCTGAGCAGGTAGCAGGCGCCGCCGCAGGCCATGCCGTTGACGGCGGCGATGACCGGCTTCCACAGGTCGTTGGCCTTGGGGCCGACGGTCAGCAGCGGGTCGTCGACGGAGTAGGGGGAGGCGGGCTGCGGCACCTCGACGCCCCGGTCGATCCCGGTGCAGAAGGCCCGCTCGCCCGCGCCCGTCAGGACGACGGCCCGCACGGCGGTGTCGTAGCGGAACTCGCGCCAGGTGGCGGCCAGTCGGGCGGCGAGGTCGAGGTCGATGGCGTTGTGCCGCTCGGGGCGGTTCAGGGTGACGACGGCGACGCCGGTGCCGGGGTCCCGCTCCACCAGGAGCGCGTCGGCGGTCACGGCCGCTCCAGGACCCAGCGCGGCACCACGGTCCCGCTCTGCTCGGCGAACACCACCTGCACCCGCGCCCCGATCCGCAGCCGCTCCGGCGGCAGCGACCCCAGTGCGCCCCCCGCACCGCCGCCGATGACGTTGCCGACAAGGCGCACGCGCGGGACCTCGGCCAGCTCCACCAGGACCACGTTGTACGGGTACGGCCCGAGGTCGGCGTACGCGGGAAGCAGCGGCGGACGCGGAACGACGTACGACCAGATCCGCCCCCTGCCGCTCACGCGCCGCCAGGCGCTGTCGAAGGACCCGCAGTGCGGGCAGCAGGGCCGCGGCGGAAAGCGGTACTCGTCGCAGGCGGCGCAGGCCTGCACCCGCAGCTCGCCCCGGGCCGCGTACTCCCAGAAGGGCGCGCCGTCGTCGTCGGGGACGGGGGCCAGCAGTTCGCTCATCGCTTCTCAACTCCTCAGCAGTACCGCGGACGTGGGCACCCCTTCGCCCGCCGTGACCAGGCAGGTCGCCGCGTCCGGCACCTGCGCGGTGCTGGTGCCGCGCAGCTGCCGGACGCCCTCGGTGATGAGGTTGAAGCCGTGGACGTAGGCCTCGCTGAGGCCGCCGCCGCTGGTGTTCAGCGGCAGTCGGCCGCCGATCTCCAGGGCGCCGCCCTCGGTGAAGGCGCCGCCCTCGCCGCGCCCGCAGAAGCCGTAGCCTTCGAGGGAGAGCGGGATGAGGGGCGTGAACGCGTCGTAGATCTGGGCGACGTCGACGTCCTGCGGCCCGAAGTCGGCCTGTTTCCACAGCTGCCGGGCGGCGGTCCAGGAGGGCCCGGACAGCGGGTCGTCGTTCCAGTAGTTGACCATGCCGTGGTGCTGGGACGGCAGCCCCTGGGCGACGGAGTGCACGTACACGGGCCGCTGGCGGCAGTCCCGCGCCCGCTCGGCGGAGACCAGGACGCAGGCCAGGGCGCCGTCCGTCTCCAGGCAGTTGTCGAAGAGGCAGAGCGGCTCGCTGATCCAGCGGGAGGTCATATACATGTCGCGGGTCAGCGGGCGCTCGTACATGATCGCGGCCGGGTTCTGGTTGGCGCGGTTGCGGCAGGCGAGGGCGACATTGAAGAAGTGGTCGCGGGTCGCCCCGTACTCGTGCATATAGCGGCGCGCGAGCATCGCGATCTCGTCGACGGGCCGCAGCAGGCCGAAGGGCCGGGTCCACTGGGCGGGGGTGGGCAGCTGGACCGTCGTGTTCCGCCACGGCCTGGGCCCGCTGCCGCGCTTGCGCGACCGCCACGCCACCCCCACGCTCGCCTGCCCGGTGGCGATCGCGGCGGCGAGGTGCCCGAGGGTGGCGCAGGAGCCGCCGCCCCCGTATCCGACCTTGCTGAAGAAGGTCACGTCCCCGGCGCCGATGGCCTTGGCCACCTCGACCTCGTCGGTCTCCTCCATCGTGTACGAGGCGAAGGCGTCGACCTCGGACGGGTCGAGGCCCGCGTCGGCGAGCGCGGCGAGGACGGCGCGGCAGGCCAACGCCTTCTCGCTCTCGGGGAGTTGTCTGGCGAAGGAGGTCTGCCCGATGCCGACGATCGCCGCCGCGTCCTTGAGCCCTGCCATGGCCACCTCCGTGCCTGCCGTGCCCCGCCCGCCCGTTGCTGACAGGCCGTCAGGCTACCGCTAATCTGACGGGTAGTCAGCTGACGGTGTGGGCCCGGAGCCGGGGAGGCGGGTATGCGCGGCGGTGCGGACGCGGGGGCGCGCGGCGATCTGGAGTGGGGCACGGTCCCCCGCCTGGTGCGGGCGGCGGCCGAGCGGTACGGCGGGCGCGAGGCCGTGATCGAGGGCCGCACCCGGGTGTCGTACGCCGAACTGGGCGAGCGCGTGGAGCGGGCGGCGGCCGCGTGCCTCGCGGCGGGCGTCGAGCCCGGGGACCGGGTCGCCGTCTGGGCGCCCAACACCCTGGACTGGATCGTCTCCGCCCTCGGCGCGGTGACCGCGGGGGCGGTCCTGGTGCCGGTCAACACCCGCTTCAAGGGCGCCGAGGCGGCGTACGTGCTCGAACGCTCCCGCGCCAAGCTGCTCTTCATCACGGGGACGTTCCTCGGCGCGTCGTACGTGGCCTCGCTGCGCCGCTCCGGCGCCGAACTCCCGCACCTGGAGCAGGTGGTGGTCCTCGCCGACAGCGCGCCCGCGGAGTACCGCACCTGGAAGGACTTCCTGGCGGGCGGCGACGGCGTGAGCGCGCGGCAGGTCCGCGCGCGGGCGGACGCGGTGGCCCCGTCGGCCCCGTCCGACATCGTCTTCACGTCCGGCACCACGGGCCGCCCCAAGGGGGCCGTCATCACCCACGCGCAGACGCTGCGCTGCTACGCGATCTGGAGCGACCTCGCCGGGCTGCGCGAGGGCGACCGCTACCTCCTCGTGAACCCGTTCTTCCACACCTTCGGCTACAAGGCCGGGATCATCGCCTGCCTGACGCGGGGCGCGACGATGATCCCGCAGCCGGTGTTCAGCGTGGACACCGTCCTCGCGAACGTGGCCGCCGAGCGCGTCTCCGTCCTGCCCGGCCCGCCCACCCTCCACCAGTCCCTCCTGGACCACCCGGCGCGGCACGCCCACGACCTGTCCAGCCTCCGCCTGGTGGTGACGGGCGCGGCGGCCATCCCGCTGACCCTGGTCGAACGCCTCCACCGCGAGCTGCGCGTCGCCACGGTCCTCACCGCGTACGGGCTCTCCGAGGCGTCCGGCATCGTCACGATGTGCCGCCGGGGCGACGACCCCTCGGTCATCGCGGCCACGTCGGGGCGGGCGATACCGGGTACGGAGGTGCGGGTGGTGTCGGCGGCGGGCGCGCCGCTGCCGCCCGGCGAACCGGGCGAGATCCACGTCCGCGGCCACAACGTCATGCGGGGCTACTACGAGGACCCGGAGGGCACCGCGCGCGCCCTCACCCCCGACGGCTGGCTGCGCACCGGCGACGTGGGCGTCCTCGACGCCGCGGGCAACCTGCGTGTCACCGACCGCGTCAAGGACATGTTCATCGTCGGCGGCTTCAACGCCTACCCCGCCGAGATCGAGCGGATCCTCACCACCCACCCCGCCATCGCCGACGCCGCCGTCATCGGCGTCCCCGACGCCCGCCTCGGCGAGGTGGGCCGCGCCTATGTCGTACGCCGCCCCGGCGCGGCCCTCACCGCGGACGACGTCATCGCCTGGTCCCGGCGCGAGATGGCCAACTACAAGGTGCCGCGGGAGGTCGCCTTCGTCCCCGACCTGCCGCGCAACGCGAGCGGCAAGGTCCTGAAGACGGAACTGCGCAGGCGGGGCCTGCCGCCGTCCTAGCCGCCGGTGGCGGCGCGCTCGGCGGCACTCCGCTCCACGCAGAACTCGTTCCCCTCGATGTCAGCCATCGTCACCCACCCGAGCCCGTCCGGCTTCCGGTGATCCTCGACGACGGTCGCCCCGAGCCCCAGCAGCCGCTCGACCTCCTCCTCCCGCCCCCGCTCCTGCGGCTGAAGGTCGAGGTGCACCCGGTTCTTCCCGCTCTTGGCCTCAGGCACCGCGATGAACAACAACGACGGCCCCCCGGGCACACTGACCACCGCCTCCGGATCCCCCGGACGATCATCCGCCGCCAACGCTCCCCCCAACACCTCGGCCCAGAAGGCCGCCAGCCCGTAGGCATCAGAACAGTCAAAGGTGACGTGCCGCACACGAGTGGTCATGGGCGGCACTATGGGGGAGCGGGGTGCCCCTGTCCAACGATTTCCCCGCGGGGCTGACGCCAGGAGGGGCTGGCCGGGGCGGCCGACCTCTCGCTGAGTACCGTGCGCAAGGTCGAACAGGGCGGAGACGTACGGGTGGAGACCCTGCACGCCCTCGCCCGCGCGCTGGGCGTCAGCACGTCGGCGCTGTTCGCCACCGAAGCGCCCCGATCCGTGGTCGGCCCCCAGGACGACGCCAACCGGCGTCACCTCGTCGAACTGCGCCGCGCGCTCATGCCGCCCATCGGTCTCGCCGCGCCTCTGGCGGGGAGGCTGCTCCGCGCCGAAGCCGGTACCGACCCCGACCCGGCAGCGCTGGGCGTGGTCTGCGACTGCCCGGAGCACTTCTGATCCCTGCCCCCGATGGCTGCCCGCGCTGGGTGGTCGTCGGGGGCTTCGTCGTTGGTAGGGCACAGATCGAAGATCGTTTATTCCAAGACACGAATAGTCGTGCTCTGTCATAGACGCCTCTCCGTGATCTGCCTAGCGTCGTTCCCGAGGGTCGGGAAGCGCCCGGCCGGAAGGGGGGCCACGATGGCAGGCAGAGAGCGCCTTACCCGCCTTACGGGAACGGCCAACGGACCGAACTGTGACGACGACGACTGCCCCAACGTGTACGCCACGGGGCACGGCACGTTCGTGGTTCAGGGAGACGCATACGAGGGCTTCACAGTGCCAGACGGCGAAGGTCTCGTGGAGATTCCTGAGCACATTCTCAGGGAGGCTGTGCGTGCTCTCGGATGGTGAGTGGCGGAAGGTGTTCGATTCCTTCCAATACGATGCATGGCGCTTTGAAGCTCAACCGACCTACACCATGCCGCGCGAAGCTCAGAATGTGGCTCGCTTTCTGCGGGGCGAGGACAAGCCCGCTGACCACAATGCGAAGTGGCACACGCGCGTCCGGGAGTATCGCGAAGCAGGTAAGAAGATCGGGCGGGTACGCGTTGTGCGGCAGCCCCTAACGGACTACCAGCGGTACCAATTCGCATGGGGAATCCCTGGGAACATTGCAGCGGGTGAAGACATTCGAATCCTGGATGTCACACACGACGACTACGGCCTTCCTGTTACTGGGCAAGATTGGTGGATGTTCGACGAGTCGACCGTTGTTCATCTGAACTTTCGGCCAGACGGAACGCAGATCGGTCGTGAAATTCACGAAGGTGACGTGGAACAGTTTCGGGTATGGAAGCACACGGCCCTTGCCGCAGCAATCCCTTTCGCCGAGTACATGAAAGAGCACGGGTGACGCTTGAGCCAGATCAGTTGGGCCGGTCGAAGGCTGACCTAGCTGAAACTCTGCGCGACTTGCGAAAGCGAGCCGGTCTCACTGGGGATCGGCTCGCTAAACGTTGCGCCATGAGTCAGTCGAAGATCAGCAAGATCGAGACGGGCAAGACCACGCCTTCACTCGTAGACGTCGAACGCATATTGCGGGCCGTGGACGCCCCTCCGGAACTTGTCAGCGAAGTGATGGCGCTAGCCAGGATGGCTAACACCGAGTGGCAGGACAAGCGTTCCTCTTGGCGGCGGGGCTTGGAGAAGCGGCAAGCTGAGCTGGCGGCGTTGGAATCCGAGTCGACGGAGTTGCGCTACTTCCTGCCGTCCATGCTCACTGGCCTTCTTGCTACACCTGAGTACGTAAGAGCCAGTCTCACGCATTCCCCGGGGATAAGACCAAGACCGTTGCGCGAAAGCTGGAACGTCAGGCCGTCTTGTATGACACATCAAAGCGATTCACCTTCCTCCTCACCGAACAGGCCATCAGATGGGCCATCGTTCCCCCGACAGCGATGGCAGTTCAGATTGATCGACTCACGTCACTTTCCCGGCTGCCCAACATCCGGATTGGCGTAGTTCCGAACGGCACAAATATTCCGCGCGGCCCGTTGAACACATTCACCATCTATGACGATCGTCTAGCAACTGTCGAGACCTTCACAGGAAGGATCGTTTTTCAAGACGGTCGTGACATAGCCCAGTATCGGGAAATCTTTGAAATGTATGCAGGTTTCGCGATCTACGGCGACGGCGCCCGCGAGTTTCTAGCCACATGTGTGCAGTCACTCTTACATGATCTTTAGGCGACAACAGGAATTATTCTGGGGCCACTTGAAACTCTCCTCTACCTTGATTGCAAACATGAAGAGGGCGGAGGGGAAGACGTGGGCAAGCAGGCAGGCGGCACGCGGAACGTGGTTCGCGTATTGCCGTGGAAGACGAAGGACGGCAAGGAATGCTTGCTTCAAAGTGATGACGCCGGGGGCGTACTCAGCCGTCTCGCGGATGAGATGGAAGCTGCGCAACTCGGCATCGGGGAGAAGGTGCTTCTCCATGCTCACGAACTCCTCTCCAACCCCCGCGCCACGGAACCCGAAATGCGTTATCTGGCACGGCAGTTGACGGAGTGCCTGGGGGACGCCTTGAGGGTCGCTGAGAGCCGGGGCGACCGTCTGGGAGTCAGCGGCACCGAAGACGACCAGGACGACGGAGAAGACGAGGGCCCCACGTTGCCCGCTGAGGCGTTCGGATGAGCACCCGTGCTGTCTACCGCTACGTGGCCCACACGATCCAGCACGAACCCGAGGGTGGCGTTACGGCGGAACTGTTCTGCACGTCCATCGGATGCGGCGAGTCGTCCGGCCCGCAGGCTGATCCCGAGACCGCCCAAGACTGGGCGCTGAGGCACACCGGCCTGAACCCCGGCCACGACCTGTTCCGGCGCGAGTACACCCACCATGCGCGCGTGACCCGCGCCGCCCCAAGGCCCGGCCCGCTGGCGACGGCGAGAAGAACAGTCAGCGTGCCGGACGGCGACGCTCCCGACCGGATCCGCCTTCGTGCAGGGGCAGGACGTGCCCCCTCTGAGCCGACGTGCTCAGGCACTCGCCCCGGTCCGCCCGTTGGCTCGGGTGCCGCTTCTCCGGGAGCGGTGAGGGCGTAGCCAGCGTGCCCCGTCGTGCACCGCCCCTGCGGTGTGCGGCGGGGCTACGTCTCTGCGCTGACCAGGGCCGACCTGTGGAATTCGTAGTCCGGCGTGTTCGGATCGGCCGCAGTCACCGACCCGAGCCCGCCCGGCCTGCGGCGACCCTCGACGACGGCTGCCCCGAGCACCAGCAGCGGCTCGGCTTCCTTCCCCTCCGACCGGTCGATCGACGCGGCGGTGCAAGCGTTCCCCACTCACACCTGCGAGTGGCGCTACCGTCAATCAGGTACAGCACCACCCTCTTCCCAGCACGATGCCCTCCATGGGAGCAGTCATGGCCGCAGAAGCAGACGGCGAACACGGCGAGCAGCAGGTGTCGGCCAACTCCGAGAACTGGATGTACCCGCCGGAGGACGGCTGGACGTGGGACCAGGTTCAGGAGCTGGACGTCCCGTTCGACTGGCATCTAGTGGATGGGAAGATCGTGGTCCGTGGGGTGGCGAAGTGGTGGCATCAGCAGGTGCGGGACGAGCTGTGCTTCCGTCTGAAGCTCGCCAAGCGGGCGCCGTACGCAGTCAACAGCGAACAGCCGGTCCTGTTCGATGAGCAGAACGTCCCCAAGCCCGACGTCATCGTCTTCGACAAGACCGGCCTGGACATCGAGACTCTGGACTGCATTCCCGTCGCGAACGTCGCCCTGGCGGTCGAGATCGTCTCGCCCGGCTCACGCAAGGACGACCGCTTCCTCAAGCCGGGCATGTACGCCGAGGCGGGCATCGCCTCCTACTGGCGCGTCGAGCGGGGCGAGGACAGCGTCCCGGTCGTCCACGAGTTCTGGCGCCACCACGAGACGGGCGTCTACGCCCCCAGCCCCGAACAGCCCACCCACACCGGCAAGCTGATCACGGACGTGCCCTTCCCGGTCGACATCGACCTGCGCGGGCTCATCGAGGTCTGAGGGTCCGCGACCGGCCCGCGGAGACCGGGGTTGAGCGGCTGCCCCGGGCCTTGCCGCGGGATCATCCTTGCGGGGCAGCCGGAATGAGGAGTGGCAGCGCCGGGCCAGCCGCGCCACCGTCCGGAAATCCCAGTGGAAGTGCCCCCCGTACTGGCCGCTGTCTTCCCAGCGGCCAGTACGGGGCCCTTCGTGTTTCTGATGGACGTGTCAGACCCGTCGGCTCTGCCAGGCGCCGCCAACTAGAGTCACGTCTCTGAAACTTCCCTCTGCGACCCGCCGCTGGACTTCTTCCCATTCGCGGAGTACTCGACGTTTACCATCGGGGATATCAAGCCAGTCGGTGCGACTGGTCACTTTGCCCGCATAGACGGGATCCCATGCGATTCCATAAAAGGGGCCGATGTCGGGGAGAAGCGTGGCGAGGCAGTGAAGAGTTCGGCGGTGGTACCACTTGCTGACTGCGGTGACCTTCAACCCCAATTCCAGGGCTTCGTGCAAGTGGGGGAGGGAAAACTCTACGTTCTGCCAGGTGTGAGCTGCCTGATCTTCCCACCTGATGACACTTTCGGGCACTCCGCGCTCCGTAAGAAGATCACGGAAGATGCGGGCTTCCACGATGCCTGTGTGCCGATTGACACCTCCCGTCGCGATGATCAGCGGCGCAAGCCCTTCGTGATAGCGCCGCGCTGCGATCTCGACTGGCTGCGTCTGGTTCGTCCCGAACAGGAGATGCGCGGTTGGCTCATCTTGCGGTGGTGGCGCTTCGATGTCGACGAAGCTCACGATTTCATGAACCTGCTCTGCGCTGAGATCGGTACCGCTCATTGCGCCCCTATGTGGAGAGTGCTTACGGCTTCCGACTCTTCAATGCTGGGATCTCTGCGATCATTTCTTGGCTTACGGATTCCCAGTAGACCCCTTGAGGCCGCTCGTGGGGCGGGCATGTGATGATCCTGTCCGGGGTGACGATGAGGTCGACCCTGAAGTCATGGGCAGATTCCGGGATCTCCCTGTCGACCACTTGCAGTTCATGCACTGTGGTTGCGATAAGAGTTCCTGGTCCCATCAGTCCGGCCTCTTGCAGAAGAGCGACCTCGATGTCGGCATATCCAGCACCCTTACCGAGGCGTACCCCTTGGTGGTTCACGGCCACGCTGCCGCAGATGATCAGGTCAATGGGTAGCATTTCCGTAAGGTCAACCGGAGTTGCATGCCGCGTAGCGGTGCGCCTTTCGGCGGCTTCGCGAGGCGGGATGGTCAAAGCGTTGGGGTCCAGGAAGTAAAAGGGCTTCTCAGTGGCGAGCTTTGGCGCAGCCATGTATAGAGCCTTCCCTTCCTGGAGGGCTCTTTCTCTGACTGGCGTTTGAGCCTTGTCCGGGACGGCCTTGACGACGCGAGCCGCCTTCCAGGATGGATGGTCAGCGAGACGGGAAGCGGCGGCGTCCGCGCCTATGAACGCGGGGATGCGTCCGGCTGCGCTGCGCGATACTGCCTTCTCGCTTTCAAGGACGCCCCACACCAGCTCTCGAATCGCTTGCTTTTCGTTCCGGACGGTGTCAGTGCTCACCCGTTACCTCTCTCAATCAGCCGCGATCAGCCCGAAAAGCCGACCACCGAGATCGCGAACACTTGGCAAGTCGTTCCAGGCTTGTAGTTCTTTTCCCGCCTTGAAGATCAGGTTCAGTCCGCCGCCCCCTCGGTTTACCTCGACGACGTCAATCGCCTCGTGGAGCGCCGCAATCGCCTCATCCACCTTTCTTTGCCGCATGAGAGCGAGTGCTAGATTGCCGAGGACGATGGCTTGGGATTTTGAGTTCGTGCGTACTTCTGTAACCGTGCTGGCCAGCAGGGATTCAGCACGCGGGGAGTCTCCGAGGAACAAGAAACAGGACCCGGCAAGGCGGCCGAACTGGCCCGGTGAGGACATCGCGGCCCCGGCATCGTTGCCGTCGGCCTTCCCGAAGAATCGCTCTGCCTTGCTGAGTGATTCTTCACATTCCCTTCGCTGTCGCAGCATGGCATGGGCTTCCGCCGCGTGCAGGAAGGCTAGCCCACTGAGGATGTTGCTGACTCCCTTCACTGTGGAGGCTGTCTGCTGAGTCAGGTCGAGCCCGTCAGCAGGTTGTCTATCTCCATACAGCGAAATGAACGAGGTGCGGAGCAGCGCCCTGCCTTTCGATACCGGATCCTTCAGCTCCTGTGCCGCCGCTGCCGCTTGCTCAAAGTATCGGCGACAATGAGCGTGTTCAGTTCTCCCTGACGCATCCCACACCAGTTGCCCCATGAGCGTCGAAGTCTCCGCTACGGCAGCATGCAGGTCCCGCTTCACGGAGTATGAGGCGCTATGACTCTGCCATTGCGTGAGCTTCCCAAGAATTCTTCCAGCTTCGGCGACCAGTACCGTAGATGGCTCGGTGGTGTACCTCGAATCCAGGTCCTGCACCTGTTGCCTCAAGGCCGCAACAGTCACCAGGTCCAGACTTTCGCCGCCTTCGGTGAGAGATGGTCTCTCAGTTTCGCCACGTACCAACGAAGGTTCCCGCTCCCACTCCCTTGCCGGTACCCCCAGCATGTCCCCGGGAATGCCAAACCCGTCGCAGATTCGTTCGATGACCTCTTGGCCGCGAATTCCGCGGACGCCACGGATGATGTCACTGACGCGTGCACTGGTCATCTTGCCGACCGCAGAGGCAATCGCGGCATAGCTGGAGCCGGTACGCCTATTGACGAGACGGAATATCTCTTGGAAGTCGCGGGCCGCGCAGGCTCGGCGCATGGCGTCGCTGTGGAGCAGCGCATCGGGGATCGTCAGTGCGTATCCGATGCGTCGGCTTGCTCGATCGTCCATGAGCGCCCCCAGAGAGACGGAAGTGACTCCCTTCTCAGGGTAGCCGTGTACCCCAATGGGGTTCCCCAAATGAGCTTGCGGGGTTCCCCGTTGGCCGTTCCGTGAAACCACTGAGTCGGTGAAGCTCTTCAGGCGGCAGGACTCCCGCGACGAGTGAACGTCCGGGGCGTGGCCACCAACCGTCAGGGGGTTGACGACAATGTCCAGAACCACGACCAGAGCCCTCACGAGTCGCCAGCGGATCAGCGCGGACACCGACGCGCGGCTGGGCGAGTACACGACCTACGCGCCCTCCGGGGAGACGTGCCCCGTCTGCGAGAAGGGGATCAAGACGCTGGAGCGCTGCCGCCGGGTCGAGCTTGAGCGGGCCTCTGGTAGCCCGGTCGTTCGGTACAGGCATGTGGAGTGCCCCCGGTGACGGCCCTCGCTCCGTACGGCCATCCCGACAGCAGGCGGGCGGTATGACGCGGGCAACGTATCGGTTCCGTGCGCACACGCTGAAACCGGACCACCGGGAAGACGCCGAACCGCTCAAGTACTCCATGGAGTGCCAGCACTGCGGAAAGGCCAGCGAGCCCAGCGAGCACGCGACACATGGCACGGCATGGGCCGCTGAACACCTCAAGAGCCACCCCGGTCATCTGGCCTATCGGGAGCGCATCACACGGTCGTACCAGTTCGAGCCCGGAGAGTGGCTGTGACAACGCGAGACCAAGAACTGCTGGCCCCAACCCAAGAGGTCACGGGCACAGTCGGGGATGACGTGCTGACCGTCCACAAGCTCAGCGGACGAAAGCCGGTGTGTGGAGCAACCGGCACGGTGTACCAGTGGCAGCGGGCCATCACGTGCGCTGAGTGCTTGAAGGCGCAGCAGGACTGATGCCCTGCCCGGTCGCGCGGGGCGACTCCTGTGGTGGCTGCGAGGAGTGCAACCCGGAAATCTTCCTTCCCGCGCAAGATCCGTACTTCGGTCCTGGGGAGCCCGGCGGAGACTTCGACGGCCACGAACAACCCTCCGGGCATCCTCACTGAAGCACTGCTCGTGAGCAGCCCCGTCTGTGCGTGCTTCTCCGCAGTGCGCGGTGGGCGGTAACCAACCGGCTCCCCCTCACCCGTCGCAGCACCTGACGGGTGAGCGAGGGAACGGCGACGCTCCCGACCGGATCCGCCTTCGTGCAGGGGCAGGACGTGCCCCCTCTGAGCCGACGTGCTCAGGCACTCGCCCCGGTCCGCCCGTTGGCTCGGGTGCCGCTTCTCCGGAAGCGGTGAGGGCGTAGCCATCGTGCCCCGTCGTGCACTGCCCCTGCGGTGTGCGGCGGGGCTACGTCTGTGCGCTGACCAGGGCCGACGTGCCGCGCGAGTGTGGCCATGGGGGAGCGGTGTGGTGCTGGTCCAACGAATTCCCCGCAAGGCGGGACCCGACAAGGCTATGACGGTACGGACGGTACGGACCATACGAGCCATACGGCGATCTTCTCCACGGGGGTGTGCGTGACCGCTGAGGCGGGCGCCGAACGGCAGGCGCGGGGCGGCATCGAGAACTGGATGTGTCCACCGCTGGACGGCTGGACATGGGAAGAGGTTCAGGAACTGGATGCCCCGTTCGACTGGGACCTCGTGGACGGGGCCGTCGTGGTGCGCGGTGCGGCGCGGGTCTGGCACCAGTTGGTGCGGGACCAAATGCGCTTCGAACTGGGGCTGCCGGGGCGGGCACCGTATGCCGTGAACGGCGGCCAGTGGGTCGCCCTCGACGAGCGCAACGTCCTCAGACCCGACGTGATCGCCTTCGACAGCACCGGCCTCGACGTCACGGCCCTGACCGCTGTTCCCGCGGCGAACGTCGTCCTGGCGGTCGAGATCGTGTCCCCCGGCTCACGCAACAGTGACTACTTCCTCAAGCCGGGCATGTACGCCGAGGCGGGCATCGCCTCCTACTGGCGCGTGGAGCGGGGTGAGGACAGCGTCCCGGTCGTCCACGAGTTCTGGCGCCACCACGAGACGTCTACGCTCCCAGCCCCGAACAGCCCACCCACACCGGCAAGCTGATCACGGACGTGCCCTTCCCGGTCGACATCGACCTGCGCGGGCTCATCGAGGCATGACCCCCGCACACGCGGGCCGGAGGCCGAACGATGGCTCGCCCTCCGGCCTTGGTGTCTCCGTCAGCCTTGCGGCGGGGTGGGCAGGTGCCCGTCACCCAGCGGGTCGAGCGGAAGGTGCCCGTCGCCCTGCGGAACCACCGGGGCGTGGTGATCACCGGGAGGAGCGGGCAGGTGGCCGTCACCGGCGAAGGCCGGGACGGAAAGGACGCCGGTGGTTGCTGCTGCTATCGCCAGCGTAACGAGGACCTTCTTGGTGTACGCCATAGGGGACTCCCTTGAACGAAGGGTCGCGCGCTTATGGCTTCACGATAGTGAATATGTGGCGGGGGGCTCAGCCTGGACGTGATTTCCGTCAGTGATTGGCTCAAACCCTCTGGGCTGCCGGTCGGCCTGTCCGGGCCCCGAGGGTGAGCGGCCGATCACCCCCGGGGCGGAGCGTGCGTCAGCCTTGCGGCGGGGCAGGCAGGTGCCCCTCGCCGAACGGCGATGCCACCGGGAGGTGCCCCTCGCTGGGCGGGGCGGGCAGGTGCCCCTCGCCCTGGGGCGATATCACCGGCAGGTGGCCCTCACCCTGCACGGCCGATACGCCGTCGGCGGCGATCGCCGGAGCGGCGGCACCCGCGGTGGCGGCGACCATCACGCCGAGCGTGACGAGGATTCTTCTGGTTCGAGTCATTTCAACTCCTCGGAGGGGGAGAAACTTTCAACAAACGACTCTAGCCGTACAAAGCACCCTATGTTCGAACAATTCCCGCTAAAAGCTGGCCAGTTGGCCAGATCTCGCCTTGCCCCGGACAAGCCTCGGCCGCGGCGGCTCCCCCTCCGCGCCGCCGCGGCCGATCCCCGTCGGGAAGAAGGTCCTCAGTCCTTGGGCGGGGCAGGGATGTGGCCCTCGCCCTTGGTGGTGATGCCGCCCTTCGGTGGTGCCGGGATGTGGCCCTCGCCCTGCGGCGTGGCCACGGGGCCGTCCTCCGGCGGGGCGGGGATGTGACCCTCGCCCATGGGCTTGATCTTCTTCTTCTTGGCTTCGCTCATGGTGACACTCCTGCTTGGTGCGGGGCTCCGGGACTAGACCGCCCGCTCGGCAACTCCCCCGAGGGTCGCCGAGCGGGCAGTCCAGGGCCGCTCACGATAGCTGTGGGGCCCACGCGACCCGTCTGCCCCCCGACGCGACGGATCGTTGGAATTAAGACTGGCAGTCGGTCATAAACGTTCGATGAACGTGCTCGACAGCGGTGTCACGCGGCTGCCACGGGACGGAGGAGGACGCGCACCTCATCCGCCTCCGACGATCCCGTCTCCTCGTACAGTGACAAGGCCTTGTTCCAGCACGCGCGGGCGCGGTCGAGCTGCCCGAGGCTGTCGAGTGCCCTGCCCAGGACGGTGAGGACGTTGGCACGCATCCAGTCGCCTCCGACGCCGCCGGTGGCGAGGGCCTGCTCGGCGTGCCTCGCGGCCTGCGCGGGGTGGTGGGCGGCCAGGTGGACCTGGGCGATGCGGTAGTGGGCGGTCCCCTCCCACAGCCGCTGCCGGTTCTCCATGAAGACGTGCAGCGCCTCGGTGAGCTGCTCGATGGCCTCCGCGTGGCGGCCCGCCTGGCTGAGACTGATACCCAAGGCGTACTTGGCGTTGGCCAGTCGGAAGGTGAGGCCGAGCTCGTCGTAGATGGCCATGCCCTGCCTGGCCAGTTCGATGGCCTGAGTCGTGCGCCCCAGCATGACGACGACCCTGGACCAGTTGCACAGCGCGCTCGCCTCGCTGTGGCGGTTGCCGTCGCGGCGGAAGGCGTCGAGCGCCCTGAGTACGTGGGTCTCGCTGATGGCGTACTGGCGCATGCAGAAGGTGTCGATGGCCATCTCATTAGCCGCGTTGCCCCGTGTCCAGGGGTCGTCGGCCTCGTCGGCGAGTTTGGCCGCGCGTTCCAGTTCGGCGGCCGCCAGCTCGAACTGGCCGATCTTGATGAGTACTTGGGCGAGACTCACGCGAGCGCGGCCTTCCGCCCGCGGGTCACCCGCCTTTGCGGCGGCATCCCGCACTGCGCGTGTCGCCACCTCGTACCGCAGGGAGCTAGCCCCCGACTCCGCCAGATCCTTGGCCGCGAGCAGGAGATCCACCGCCCGACGCAGGCTGTCCGCCCCCAGTGACTGCTGGACGCACGCCAGGATGCACGCGGCCTCCGCGTGGAGCCAGTCCAAGGCCCTGTCGTCCTCGGTGAAGCCCCGGACGGGATTGCCGACAGCCTCCAGGTGATCCACCGTCTTGTCGCCAGGACGTTCGATCGCGTACACGCGGGCCGCCGTCGCCAAGTAGAAGTCCAGCAGCCGCGACAGCGCCGCCTCCCTCTCGGTCGGAGGGAGTTCGTCGCGTTCGGCGCAGGCGCGGGCGTAGAGGCGTACGAGGTCGTGGTAGCGGTAGCGGCCGGGGGCGGCGGATTCCAGGAGGGAGGTGTCGACCAGGGACTCCAGGAGGTCCTCCGTGTCCTCGACCGGCAGGTCGAGGACCGCCGCGGCGGCGGTGAGGGAGATGTCGGGGCCGTCGGCGAGGCCGAGGAGGCGGAAGGCGCGGGACTGGGCGGGCTCCAGCTGGCCGTAGCCGAGTTCGAAGGTGGCCTTGACGGCGAGGTCCCCGGCTTGCAGCTCGTCGAGGCGGCGGCGCTCGTCGGCGAGCTTCGCGGCGAGCGTGGACACGGTCCAGGTGCGGCGCGCCGCCAGGCGGGACGCCGCGATGCGGATGGCAAGCGGGAGGAAGCCGCAGGCGGCCACCACGTCCAGGGCCGCCTCGCGCTCGGACGCGACCCGCTCCTCGCCGACGATCTTCGTGAAGAGCTGGAGCGCCTCGTCGGGCGACATGACGTCCAGGTCGACGAGGTGCGCCCCGGCCAGGTCCACCATGCGCGTACGGGACGTGACGAGCGCGGCGCAGCCCTCCGTGCCGGGCAGCAGGGGCGGACCTGGGCCGCGTCGCGGGCGTTGTCCAGCAGGACCAGGACGCGGCGGCCGTCCAGGACGGACCGGAACAGCGCCGCCCGCTCCTCCAGGGAGTCCGGAATCGCGGAGTCCGCCGTGCCGAGGGCGCGCAGGAAGGCGCCGAGGACGGTCTCGGGCTCCGCGACGCGCGGCCCCGCGCCCTGGAGGTCGACGTACAGCTGCCCGTCAGGGAAGTGCGGGCGCGCGGCGTGCGCGACGTGCACGGCGAGCGTGGTCTTGCCGACGCCGCCGATCCCGGCGAGGGCGGAGACCGCCATCACGCGGCCCTCCGCCGTCGACAGGATGTCGCTCAGCTCCTTGACGAAGGAGACACGGCCGGTGAAGTCCTGCACGGTCGCCGGAAGCTGCGCGGGGCGCACCACCCCGGCGGACGGCTCGGCCGTGGGCGCGGAGGGCTCCGCGAGCGCCGGGTCGGCCTGGAGGATGCGCTGCTGGAGCTCCTGGAGGCCGGGGCGCGGGTCGACGCCGAGTTCGTCGGCGAGCAGACGGCGCGTGTCGGCGTACACGGCGAGGGCCTCGGCCTGGCGGCCCGAGCGGTACAGGGCGAGCATGAGGAGTTCGCGCAGGCGCTCGCGGAGCGGGTGCGCGGCCGTCAGGGCGGTCAGCTCCGAGACGGACTCGGCGTGGCAGCCCTGTTCCAGGTCCATGTCAAGCCGGGACTCCAGGAGCTGGAGGCGCCACTCTTCGAGGCGGGTGCGCTGGGCCTCGGCGTAGGGGCCCGGCACATTGGCGAGGGGCTCGCCCTCCCACAGGTCCAGGGCCTGGTTGACCAGGGCGCGGGCCCGCAGCAGGTCGCCGAGGCCGCGGGCCCGCTCGGCGGCGGTCCACAGGGACTCGGCCTCGGTGAGGTCCAGGGTGCCGTCGGCGGCGCGCACCGCGTACCCGCCCGACTCGCTGACCAGGGCGCCGGGCGGCAGGACCTTGCGCAGCCGGGAGGCGTACGTACGGATGGCGGCGAGGGCCTGGGAGGGGGTTCCTCGCCCCAGATGGCGTCGATCAGCTCGGACGCGGTGGCGGTGCGGCCGTCCCGCAGGAGCAGCGCGGCCAGCAGCGCCCGCTGCTGCGGCGAACCGGTGGCCAGCGGCCGCTCCCCGAGCCAGGCCCGCACGGGCCCGAGCACGCTGAACCGCGCCCCGACCGCCGCGTGCCCCTCGGCGCCGGACGCCCCGCGCCCGTCAGTCCCGGACGGCGCCCGCCCGTCAGCTCCGGACGCCCCGCGCCCGTCAGATCCGGACGGCGGACGCCCCTCGGCCCCGGCCGCCCCGCGCCCCTCGGCACCAGAGCCCGCGCCAGCACCAGAGCCCGCGCCAGCACCGGACCCGGCACCCGTCCGGGCGCCAGGCAACGCGCTACCCGCCGCCGGATGCCGCTGCTCCGGAACTCGCGGTAGACCGTCCATCGCTCCCCCTGCTGCCCTGCCGCACGCGGCTGCCCCTGTCTGATCAAGTGCGCCCAACTGCGTCCGGCTGTGCCCAGTTCGTGCCTGCTCGTGTCGCTCCATGCCTACTCGTGCCCGTTCGTGCCTCACCCCGCCCGCCGCGCCCGTCACGTCCGTCGCGTCCGTGGCGTCCGTCACGTCCATCGCGTTCGCATGCATCCGTAAGCATCCATATGCGTCCGTATGCATCCGTACACGTCCGTACACGTCCGTACGCGTCCGCGGCGGCCGCCACGGGCCCTGGCTGCCCGGTGAGACTCGCTCCGGCACAGTTTGCCTTGTCCGGACCTGATGCGTCAGCCGTGCGAGACGGCTCTCACAGGCTTGCCCCACTAGTGACGCGATCCGGACAACTGACGGATCGTCAGATCGGCGCTACCGTGGACGGCATGGAGACCATGGAGAGCACTCAGGGCGCAGGCGGCTCCGCGCAGCCGTTCCCGAGGATCATCTCGGTGGACGACCACACGGTGGAGCCCGCGCACGTCTGGCGGGACCGCCTGCCCGCGAAGTACCGGGACCGGGGGCCTCATGTCGTGCGTGCCCCGCTGAGGGAAATGACCTTTCTGGGCGGTAAGTTCGCCCCCGTCATGGGGGAGGAAGGCGACGAAGGGCCCATAGGCGACTGGTGGGTGTACGAGGACCTGCGCCGCCCCCTGACCCGGCTCGACACGGCCGTGGGCTACGACCGGGACGAGATCCGGCTGGAGGTCATCACCTACGAGCAGATGCGGCCCGGCTCCCACAGCGTCCCGGAGCGGCTCGCCGACATGGACGTCAACCACGTCCAGTCCGCCCTGTGCTTCCCGACCTTCCCGCGCTTCTGCGGCCAGACCTTCACCGAGGCCACCGACCGCGACCTGGCCCTTTCCTGCGTACGGGCGTACAACGACTGGATGGTGGAGGAGTGGTGCGGCCCCGCCGCGCGAGGTCGGCTGATACCGCTCACCCTGATCCCCCTGTGGGACCCCACCCTCGCGGCGGCCGAGGTGCGGCGCAACGCGGCGCGCGGCGTGCGCGCCGTCGCGTTCTCCGAGATACCGCCGCGGCTGGGCCTCCCGTCGATCCACACCGACGCCTGGGACCCCTTCCTCGCCGCCTGCGACGAGACCGGCACGGTCATCGCCATGCACATCGGCTCCAGCAGCAAGATGCCGTCCACCTCGGCCGACGCGCCGCCCGCCGTGGGCTCCACCATCACCTTCGCCAACTGCTGCTACTCCATGGTCGACTGGCTGATGAGCGGCACGTTCGAGCGCTTCCCGCACCTGCGCGTGATGTACGCCGAGGGGCAGATCGGCTGGATCCCGTACATCCTGGAGCGCGCGGACGTCGTCTGGGAGGAGAACCGGGCCTGGGGCGGCGTCGCCGACAAGGTGCACCGGCCGCCGTCGGAGCTGTTCGCCGAGCACGTGTACGGCTGCTTCTTCGACGACGCCTTCGGGCTGCGCAACCTCGACGCGATCGGCGTCGGCAACGTCCTGTACGAGACCGACTACCCGCACTCCGACTCCACCTGGCCCAAGTCCAGGGAGGTCGGCGAGGCCCAGATGGGCCACCTGGACCCGGTGACTGTGGAGCGCGTCGTGCGCGGCAACGCCATCGACCTGCTCGGCCTCACCGAGGACGGGCTGTGGCCGGGGGCGTGAGCGACGGGAGCACGGGCGCCGGGGGCGCGGGCGCCGCGCCCGGGAGGCTCGCGTACGGCATCCAGCTCCCCGTGCAGGCCCGCAGCGTGCTGTTCGCCGAGCCGTGGGAGGCGCAGGCGGGCCCGGACGACCTGGTGGCGGTGGCGGGCGCGGCGGACCGGGCCGGGTTCGCGTACGTGGCCTGCTGTGATCACGTGGCGGTCCCGCGCAGGCTCGCCGACACCATGGGCACCACCTGGTACGACCCGGTCGCCACCCTCGCCTACCTCGCGGCCCGCACCGAGCGCGTACGGCTGCTGAGCCATGTCGCGGTCGTCGGCCTGCGCCACCCGCTGCTCACCGCCAAGCAGTACGCGACCCTGGACCACCTCAGCGGCGGGCGTCTGATCCTCGGCGTCGGCGCGGGCCACGTGCCGGAGGAGTTCGCGGCGCTCGGCGTCGACTTCGCGCGGCGCGGGCCGCTGCTCGACGAGGCCGTGGACGCGCTGCGCGCCGCGCTCGGCCCCGAGGAGTTCCCCGAGCACCACGGGGCGGCGTACGACTTCGCCGGTCTCGGCCAGCGGCCCCGGCCCGCGCAGGCGCGGGTGCCGCTGTGGGTGGGCGGCTCCTCGCCCGCCGCCGTGCGCCGCGCCGCCACGCGCGGAGACGGCTGGCTGCCGCAGGGCGACGCGCGCGCCGAGCTGCCCGCGAAGATCGACCGGCTGCGGCGGCTGCGCGCCGAGGCCGGGGTCACCGACCCGATCACCATCGGCGCCATCGCCGAGCCGCTGTACGTGGGCGAGCCCACCTGGCCCGTCGGGCGGCGCACCCTCAGCGGCCCGCCGGACGCGCTCGCCGAGTCCCTGCGCGCGTACACCGCGATGGGCGTCCGGCAGGTCCAGCTCCGCTTCCGCAGCCGCGGTCGCGGCGAACTCACCGACCAGATCGCGGCGTTCGGCTCCGAGGTGGCGCCGCTGCTCGACTGACCCCACTCAAGGAGGCCCGCATGGGCAAGCTCGACGGGCGCGTCGTCATCGTCACCGGCGGCGCGCGCGGCCAAGGCGAGGCGGAGGCGCGGCTCTTCGCCGCCGAGGGGGCGCGGGTCGTCGTCGGCGACGTCCTCGACGACCAGGGCGAGGCGCTCGCCGACGACCTGGGGGAGCGGGCCCGGTACGTCCATCTGGACGTCGGCAGCGAGGACGACTGGCGCGCGGCCGTGGCCGCCGCGCGCGACGCCTTCGGCAAGGTCGACGGCCTGGTGAACAACGCCGGGATCCTGCGCTTCAACGAACTCGTCAAGACCCCCCTGGAGGAGTTCGAGGAGGTCGTCCGGGTCAACCAGACCGGCGCGTTCCTCGGCATCAAGGCGGTCGCCCCGCACATCGGGGACGCGGGCGGCGGCACCATCGTCAACACGTCCTCGTACACGGGCCTGACCGGCATGGCGTACGTCGGCGCCTACAGCGCGACCAAGCACGCCGTCGTCGGCCTGACCCGCGTGGCCGCCCTGGAACTCGCCCCCCGGGGCATCCGCGTCAACGCCATCTGCCCCGGCGCCGTCGACACCGCCATGAGCAACCCGGCGCGCCTCGACCCCGCGGCGGACGCCGAGGCCGCCGCCCGCGGCCTGGACGCCCTCTACCGCAAGCTCGTGCCGCTGGGCCGCGCGGGCACGCCGGAGGAGGTGGCGCGGCTCGCGCTGTTCCTGACCGCCGAGGAGGACTCGGCGTACATCACGGGCCAGCCGTTCGTGATCGACGGCGGCTGGCTGGCCGGGGTCGCCCCGATCTGACGGGCGCCCCCTGCCTGACGCGCCATCAGCTCCGCCCGCCACCGCCTATTGACGCTGCCCACCCCCGGTGGAACAGTCGGAGACATTCAAATCTGACGCTCCGTCAGAAACGTGAGGACGTCGCGAGGACGGTGAACCGCCTTGGAATTCGGGCTCTTTGTGCAGGGATACGTCGGCAGGCGAGCGCGCACCGACCCGCTCGCCGAGCACCGGGCGCTGATGGAGGAGACCGAGTACGTCATCGCGGCGGACAAGGCGGGCTTCAAGTACGCCTGGGCCTCCGAGCACCACTTCCTGGAGGAGTACTCGCACCTCTCCGCCAACGACGTCTTCCTCGGCTACCTGGCCCACGCGACGGACCGGATCCACCTGGGCTCCGGGATCTTCAACCCCCTCGCCCCGGTCAACCACCCGGTGAAGGTCGCCGAGAAGGTGGCCATGCTCGACCACCTCTCCGAGGGCCGCTTCGAGTTCGGCAGCGGGCGCGGGGCCGGGTCGCACGAGATCCTCGGCTTCCTGCCCGGCATCACCGACATGGACCACACCAAGGAGATCTGGGAGGAGACCATCGCCGAGTTCCCCAAGATGTGGCTCCAGGACGAGTACGCCGGTTTCCAGGGCAAGCACTGGTCGCTGCCGCCGCGCAAGGTCCTCCCCAAGCCGTACGGGGCCTCGCACCCGGCGATGTGGTACGCGGCCGGGTCCCCGTCGTCGTACGCCATGGCCGCGAGGAAGGGCCTCGGGGTGCTCGGCTTCAGCGTGCAGAAGGTCTCCGACATGGAGTGGGTCCTGGAGCAGTACAAGACCGCGATCCGGGACGCGGAGCCGGTCGGGGACTTCGTCAACGACAACGTGATGGTGACGTCCACGGCGATCTGCGCGGAGACCCACGAGCAGGCCGTGCGCGTCGCCGTCGGCGGCGGCCTCAACTACCTCCAGTCCCTCCTCTTCCGCTACCACGACACCTTCCCCCGGCCCGAGGGCATCCCCCAGTGGCCGGAGGTCCTGCCCGACTACACCGAGGACATCGTCGAACTCCTCATCGCCGAGGAGCTGATGATCTGCGGCGACCCGGACGAGGTCCTGCGGCAGTGCGAGCGGTGGGAGCGGGCGGGGGCCGACCAGCTGTCCTTCGGGCTGCCGATCGGGGTCTCGTACGAGGACACGATGACGACGATCCGGCTGATCGGCGAGCACGTCATCCCCAAGATCGATACGGATCCGGCCCACCGGACGACGCGGTTCCGCGGGAGCGGTGGCGGAAACAGCCCGTCCGGCGTTTGAGGACGAGCCGCGAAGCGGCGAAAAGGGCGGTGCTGGGCGCCCACGCCAGGAAAGGGCGCCTCGCGAAGGACGACATCCACACCGCTGGAGGACGTGACCCATGCTTGACCACCTCATCCAGGGCGCGACCGTCGTGGACGGCACCGGCGCGCCCGCCCGCACCGCCGACGTGGGGATCCGCGACGGCCGCGTCGCCGCGGTGGCCCCCACGGTCACGGAGGAGTCCCGTACCCGGGAGCGGGCCGACGGCCTGGTCCTCGCCCCCGGCTTCGTGGACCCCCACACCCACTACGACGCCCAGCTCTTCTGGGACCCCTACGCCACCCCCTCCCTCAACCACGGCGTCACCACCGTCGCGGGCGGCAACTGCGGGTTCACGCTGGCGCCGCTGCACCCGGACCGCCCCGAGGACGCCGACTACACGCGCCGGATGATGTCCAAGGTCGAGGGCATGTCCCTGGTGGCCCTGGAGGAGGGCGCCCCCTGGTCGTGGCACTCCTTCGGGGAGTACCTGGACGCCCTGGAGGGCCGGATCGCGGTGAACGCCGGGTTCATGGTGGGCCACTGCGCGCTCAGGCGGTACGTGATGGGCGCGGACGCGGTCGGCGGGCAGCCGACGGCCGGGCAGCTGGACGAGATGGTGGCGCTGCTGCGGGAGGCCATGGACGCCGGGGCCTGGGGCCTGTCCACCACGCAGTCGGCCACGCACTCCGACGGCGACGGCGCGCCCGTCGCCTCCCGGCACGCCCGCCCCGAGGAGCTGATCGCCCTGGCCCGGGCGGTCGGCCAGCACGAGGGCACCCAGCTGGAGGCGATCGTCGCCGGGTGCCTCGACCGGTTCGAGGACGCCGAGGTCGACCTGCTCGTGGAGCTGAGCGCGGCGGCCGGGCGCCCGCTGAACTGGAACGTGCTCACCATCGACGCGGCCGTCCCCGACCGCGTACCGCGCCAGCTGCTCCCCAGCGAGCGGGCCCGGAAGGCGGGCGGCCGGATCGTCGCCCTGACGATGCCGATCCTCACGCCGATGAACATGAGCCTGGGCACGTTCTGCGCGCTCAACCTCATCCCGGGGTGGGGGACGTCCTCGGCCTGCCCGTCGACGAGCGGATCGCGCGGCTGCTGGACGCGGACGTGCGGGCGGAGATGCTGCGGCGCGCCGCGAGCCCGGAGGCGGGCATCTTCCGGCGGCTCGCCCGCTTCGACCGGTATGTCATCGGTGATACGTACTCACCGGAGAACGAGGGGCTCACCGGGCGGGTCGTCGGCGACATCGCCGCCGAGCGCGGCCTCGACCCGTTCCGCTGCCTCGTGGAGATCTGCGCCCGCGACCGGCTGCGTACGGTCCTGTGGCCCATGCCGACCGACAACGACCCGGCGTCCTGGGCGCTGCGCGCCGAGACCTGGCAGCACGAGGACGTACTGCTCGGCGGCTCCGACGCCGGGGCGCACCTGGACCGCATGTGCGGAGCCCCGTACACCACCCGCTTCCTCGGGGACTGCCTGCGCGGGCGCCGACTGGTGGGCCTGGAGCAGGCGGTGCGGATGCTCACCGACGACCCGGCGCGCCTGTTCGGGCTGCGCGAGCGCGGCCGGATCGCCGAGGGCTACCACGCGGACCTGGTCCTGTTCGACCCGGAGACGATCGGCGCGGGCACGGCCACCCTGGTGCACGACCTGCCCGGGGACAGCCCCCGCCTGGACTCCAAGGCGCTCGGCGTACGGGCCGTATGGGTCAACGGCGTCGAGGCGATCCGCGACGACGTGGTCACCGGGGCGGTGCCGGGCAGGGTGCTGCGGTCGGGCCGGGACACGCGGACGGTGAGCACCAAGTGAGCGACGCGCAGCGGCTGTTCATCGGCGGGGAGTGGGTCGAGCCGGACCACGGCCACTACGAGGTGATCGACCCGGCGACGGAGGACGTCGTGGGCCTCGCCCCCGAGGCGAGCCGCGCGCAGGTGGCCGAGGCCGCGCGGGCCGCCCGCGCGGCCTTCGCCACGTGGTCGCGTACGCCGCCCGAGGAGCGGGCGGCGGTCCTGTCCCGCACCGCCGACCTGCTCCAGCGGGACTTCACCGCGCACGCCGAGCTGGCCCGGGCGGAGACCGGCGCGACCACCGCGACGGCGCGCGGCATGCAGGTCGCGGTGGCGGTGTCCCGGTTCCGGCGGTACGCCAGGGGCGCGCTCGAACCCGTCGAGACGGGGGTTCCGCCGCAGGTCAACGAGGCGGGGCCGCTGGGGCGCGCGGCGGTGATCGGCGCGGTGGAGGTCCGCCGCCCCGTGGGCGTCGTCACCTGTATCACCTCGTACAACAACCCCTGGGCCAACCCGGCGGGCAAGGTCGCCCCCGCCCTCGCCGCGGGCAACACGGTCCTGGTGAAGCCCGCCCCCCAGGACCCCCTGTCCGTCTACCGGCTGGCGGCGGCCCTGGCGGAGGCGGGCGTGCCGCCGGGCGTGGTGAACGTGGTCAGCGGCAGCTCCGCCGAGGTCGGCGAGGCCGCCGTGGAGTCGCCGGACGTCGACATGGTCAGCTTCACCGGCTCCACGGCGGTCGGGCGGCGCATCGGCGAGGTGTGCGGGCGCGGCATGAAGCGGCAGCTGATGGAGCTGGGCGGCAAGGGCGCGGCGCTGGTCTTCGCGGACGCCGACCTGGACGCGGCGGCGGCCGGGATCGGCACGACGTTCTCCTTCTACAGCGGCCAGATCTGCACGGCGCCGACGCGCGTCCTCGTCGAACGCGCCGTCCACGCGCCCCTGGTGGAGCGGCTCGCCGCCTACGCCTCCCGCCTGCCGGTGGGCGACCCGCGCGACCCGGCCACGGTCGTCGGCCCGGTGATCTCCGCCGCCCACCGCGACCGCGTCGAGTCGTACGTGGCCCTCGGCCGCGAGGAGGGCGCCCGCGTCGTCACCGGCGGCACCCGCCCCGCCGCCCCCTCCCGCGGCTTCTACGTGGCCCCCACCCTCCTCACCGACTGCGCCCCCGCCATGCGCGTCGTCAGAGAGGAGATCTTCGGCCCGGTCGTGGCGGTCGTCCCCTTCGACGGCGGCGACGACACCGACGACATCGACGACACGGCGGTCGCCCTCGCCAACGACACCGAGTACGGCCTGATCGACTACGTCTGGTCCGGGGACGTCGCCCGCGCGTTCCGCGTGGCGGGGCGCCTGCGCACGGGCGGGGTCGGCGTCAATACCGTCGGCCGCAACATGGAGGCCCCCTTCGGCGGCTTCAAGTCCAGCGGCGTCGGTCGCGACTGCGGGTCCTACGCCCTCCGCGCGTACACCGAACCCCAGACCCTGACCTGGCCGAGCTGACCCGTCGCGGGGGCGCCCCAGACCCGCCCCTTTCCCGAAACCATGGGGCTCCGCCCCCTGGCACCCCCGCCCATCGCCGCTCCGCGGCTCGCCCTCAAACGCTGGACGGGCTTGATTTCGCGCTGCGCGCTCGTCCTCAAGCGCCGGGTGGGCTGGATGTGGGCCGCCCGCCTCGAAGGGGGCAGGGGTGTCAGCCCTCGTCCCTCGCCGCGCCCGCCAGGATCGCGTCCAGGAGGCCGGGGTAGCGGGCGTCGAGGTCGTCGCGTCGCAGGGTGAGGAGGTTCTCGCGGCCGGACGGGCGCTGCCAGATGACGCCGTTTTCGCGGAGGACCCGCCAGTGGTGCGTCATCGTCGACTTCGCGGTCACGCCGAGGGCGTTGAGCACGCTCGTGCAGTTGTGGTCGCCCCCGGCGTCCAGGAGGCGGACCACCGAGAGCCGTAGTGGATTGCCGAGGGCGGTCAGGACGCCGTCGACACGGATCTGGTCGCGCTCGGGGTGGCGGTAGCTCATGCCCGCCACGGTACTCCCTCCGTACCTCTGTACGTGGATATACGGACTGTCCCTTGCCAGCCCCACGACCGTACGTAAGGATGCGTACAGTCTGAATGTATGTATCCATGCGTACTGTCGTACCGAAGGGGTACTCCCGTGTCTGACAAGCGCCGTCTGGGCTGGAGTCTCGTCCTGCTCGCTCTCGCGCAGACCGTCTACGCGCTCGACCTGAACATCGTCTTCGTCGCGCTCCCCGAGATCGGGGACGACCTCGGATTCCCCGGGCAGACCCAGCAGTTGGTGGTCAGCGCCTACGTCGTCTTCGCGGGCGGGTTCCTGCTGCTCGGGGGCGGGCGGCGGACCTGCTCGGGCGGCGGCGGATGTTCACGCTCGCCCTCACCCTCTACGCCGCCTCCTCGCTCGCGGGCGGGCTCGCCACCAGCGCGGGCGTCATCATCGCCGCGCGCGCCGTGCAGGGGATCGGCGGCGCCCTGCTGCTCCCGACGACCCTGTCCGTCATCAACACCCTCTTCGAGGAAGGGCCCAGAAGGAACCGCGCCCTCGCCGTGTGGGGCGGGGCCGGGGCCAGCGGGCTCACGCTCGGCGCGCTGCTCGGCGGCGTGCTCACCGAGCGGTTCGGCTGGCCCGCCGTGTTCTATGTGAACGTGCCGCTCGCCGGGGCCGTCGCGCTGGCCGCGCTGTACGTGATCCCGCGCGACCCGGCGCGCGGCGAGCGCCGCCGCTTCGACCTGCCGGGCGCGCTCAGCGTCACCGCCGCCTCCACGCTGCTCGTGTTCGGGCTCGTCGAAGGGCCCGAGCTGGGGTGGGGGGACCCGCTGGTGGTGGGGGCCATCGCCGCCGCGACCGTGCTGCTGGGGGCGTTCGCCGTCATCGAGGCCCGCAGCGCCGACCCGCTCATGCCCTTCCGGCTCTTCCGCAACCGCCACCTGACCGTCGGCATGACCGTCACGTTCGTCTACATGGCCACCTTCGGCGTCCTGCCGTACTTCCTGACCGTGCTGCTGCAGAGCGTGCACGGCTACTCCGCGCTGCGGACCGGCCTCGCCTTCCTGGTGCCGTCGCTGGCCATCGCCGCCGGTACGCAGCTCGGCGAGCGCCTGGCCACCCGCCTCGGCACCCGCGCCACGCTCCTCACCGGGTTCGCCACCGGCGCCGTCGGCACCGCCGTGCTCGCCCTCGGCTTCGACGACGGCGCCGGGTACGCGCTGCTCGTGCCGGGGCTCGTGGTCTCCGGCGTCGGGCAGGGCGTCGTGTGGACCGCCATGTGGATCGCCGCCGCCACCGGCACGCCCGCCCACGAGCAGGGCGTCGCCAACGGCATCGCCTCCACCGCCCTGAACATCGGCAACGCCATCGGCCTCGCCGCCCTCACGGTCGTCGCCGACCTCGGCACCGACGGCAAGGCGGGCGCCGCCCTGCGCGCCGCCACCGCCGACGGCGAGGCCCTCGTCGTGCTGCTCACGGCGGCGGGCATGGGCATCGGGCTGCTCGTCACGCTCGCCCTGCCCCGGTCGGGCGCGGCCCGCACGGTACGGACCGAACCCACCGAACCCACCGAACCCGCCGATCCCGCCGCCGACCTCGTCAACGCCCCAGGAAGATCGGGTTCGTGAGCGCCCGCATCGCCCCCGGCAGCGGCGGCGCCGTCTGCGGCTTGCGCACCTCGGCGCGTACATAGGCGGCGTACGAGGCCGTGGTGCGCCACTCGGCCGAGCCGGTGCCCGACTCCGGGACGACGGGGCTGGTGAACAGCACGCCCTGGTCGGTGACGAAGCGGATCTGGCAGCCCGCCGCGCCCTTCACGTCCAGGCGCACCGTCACCGGCTCGTCCCGGTCGACGCGCAGCCGCCCGCCGATGCCCGCGTGCTGGCCCTTGCCGCCGGACGCGGTGAACGTCAGCTCGACGTCCCGGGACTCGGCGAGGTACGAGCGGCCCGCGCGGATGCCCTCCAGGATCGCCTCGCGGGTCAGGTCGTCGGCGAGGACGACGGTCTGCGGGCGGCCGACGGGGTCCGGGTCGCGGTGGGCGTCGCTGTTGCCCATGGCGGGCGTCCAGCGGTGCCCGCCGCGCACCGCCGCGACCAGCGCGTTGTCCCACTCGGACAGGGCGATCTCGTCCTCCGGCGAGTACGCGCCGTTCCACACCTCCACCGCGTCCGCCTCGCCGAAGCCGAACTTCCAGTTGCAGCCGACGCAGGTGGCGTGCGGATGGGCGGGCACCACCAGGCCGCCCGCGCGGCGGATGGCGCGCGCGTAGTGCCCGAAGCGGTTGTCGCGGGCCCGGTAGCGCCAGTCGACGAACGTGCCGGGGTCCGTGCCGACGGCCAGGACGTGACCGTTGCGGGTGGTGACCTCCTCGCCGAGCAGCACCAGCAGGTCGTCACCGGCGACGTCGGACCAGTGGGCGTGCGCGGAGTGCGTGTTGTGCTCGGAGGTGTTGACGAAGTCCAGGCCCGCCGCGCGGGCCAGCGCGCCGATCTCGGCGGGGGTGCGGCGGCCGTCCGAGTACCAGGAGTGCAGATGGCAGTCGCCCCGGTACCAGGCCCGGCCCCGGCCGCGGGCCCGCTCCGGCGGGTACGTCGGCCTGGGCGTGGTGCCGGGCGCGCCGTAGGTGAGGGTGATCGTCACCTCGTACGGCAGGCCCCGCGGGGACACCGTGTAGGGGCCGAGCGCGATGTGCCAGGTGCCGGGGCGCACCGGGCCCGGGATGTAGCCGGGCGTCGCGTCGTCGGCGCGGAGGAAGAACTCCGTGCGCGCCCCGCCCGACCAGCCGCGGAAGCCCCGGCCGCCGAGCGCGGTGCCGCGCTCGTCGAAGATCCCGATGTCCAGGGCGTTGCCGACGGTCCCCGCGGGCACCGTCGGCTTCTCGTACGTGTACGCCACGCGCAGCTCGCGCACGCCGCGCGGTATCTCCACGGGCAGGTACACGAAGTCGGGGGCGCCGGTGGGCAGCGTGCCCCTGACCGTCTTCGTCTCCTCGCCGGACCGCCGCTCGGCGGCTTCCGCGTCGTCCGCGAAGCTCACGGTTCCCAACGTAAGGGCCGTGGCCGCGCCCGTCACGAGCAGCGCCCGTCTGTTCAGGTGGCGTTCGTCCTCGCACATGCTGTGGCTCCCCGGGGGTCGGCGACGCGGTGACACGCGTGGTGACGTGGATGCTGGCTGCAACCCTGGTATTGAGCCTTGAACTCCCTTGTAAGGGAAGGGAATCGGCAGGTTTCCGGCCGGGGTCGGGTGGGGCGGGGCCGCGGCGGCCGTGCGGGCGGCCCCGGTATCGCGTTCGGGCGCGGTCCCGGCGTCGCGTCCGGGGGCGACCCCGGCGTCGTGTTCAGGGCGGCTTTCACCTGGCGGAAGTGCCCATAGGTGCCTCGGGAGGCCGCTCGTATGCTCGGGGACATGACCAACAGCGCGCAGTCCCCCGAGGCCGGACGACCCACCGCCAACGCCATGCGGCGCGCCCTCAGGCGGGCCAGGGACGGCGTCGCGCTGGACGCCGCGGAGGCCGCGGTGCTGCTCCAGGCGCGCGGCGACGACCTGGAGGACCTGTGCGCGTCGGCCGCCCGGGTGCGCGACGCGGGCCTTGCGGCGGCGGGCCGCGCGGGCGTCATCACGTACTCCAAGAGCGTGTTCGTCCCGCTCACCCGGCTGTGCCGGGACAAGTGCCACTACTGCACCTTCGTCACCGTGCCGGGCAAGCTGCGCCGCGCCGGGCACGGGATGTTCCTGTCGCCCGACGAGGTCCTGGACATCGCCCGCAAGGGCGCCGCCCTCGGCTGCAAGGAAGCCCTCATCACCCTCGGCGACAAGCCGGAGGACCGCTGGCCCGAGGCCCGCGAGTGGCTGGACGCGCACGGCTACGACGACACGATCGCGTACGTACGGGCCATCTCGATCCGCATCCTGGAGGAGACCGGCCTGCTGCCGCACCTCAACCCGGGCGTGATGTCCTGGACCGACTTCCAGCGCCTGAAGCCGGTCGCGCCGTCCATGGGCATGATGCTGGAGACCACGGCCGAGCGGCTGTGGTCCGAGCCCGGCGGCCCGCACTACGGCTCGCCCGACAAGGAACCCGCCGTGCGGCTGCGGGTCCTGGAGGACGCGGGCCGCTCGTCGGTGCCCTTCACCAGCGGGCTGCTCATCGGCATCGGCGAGACGTACGAGGAGCGGGCCGAGTCCCTGTTCGCGCTGCGCCGCGTGGCGCGCTCGTACCACGGCGTCCAGGAGCTGATCATCCAGAACTTCCGCGCCAAGCCGGACACGGCGATGCGCGGCATGCCCGACGCGGAGATCGACGACCTGGTCGCCACGGTCGCCGTCGCCCGGCACATCATGGGCCCCTCCGGCTGCCTCCAGGCCCCGCCGAACCTCGTCGACGGCGAGTACGGGCGCCTGATCCGCGCGGGCATCGACGACTGGGGCGGCGTCTCGCCCGTCACCATCGACCACGTGAACCCCGAGCAGCCCTGGCCGCGGATCGAGGAGCTGGCCGCCCGGTCGGCCGCCGAGGGCTTCGAGCTGCGCGAACGCCTCTGCGTCTACCCGGAGTTCGTACGCCGCGGCGAGCCCTGGCTGGACCCGCGGCTGCGCCCGCACGTCGACGCGCTCGCCGACCCGGACACGGGCCTCGCCAACCCCGACGCCCCCGTGCGGGGCCTGCCCTGGCAGGAGCCCGACGAGGGGTACGTGGCCTCCTCCGGCCGCACCGACCTGCACCGCACCATCGACACCGAAGGCCGCACCGCCGACCGGCGCGACGACTTCGACGAGGTGTACGGCGACTGGGAGGCCCTGCGGGAGCAGGCGGCGCCCGGCATGGCGCCCTCACGCCTCGACGGCGACGTGCGCGCGGCGCTGCGCACGGCCGCCGACGACCCGACCCGCCTGACGGACGACGAGGCCCTGGCGCTGCTGCACGCGGACGGCCCCGCCCTGGACGCGCTGTGCTCCGTCGCCGACGACGTCCGCAAGTCCGCCGTCGGCGACGACGTCACGTACATCGTCACCCGCAACATCAACTTCACCAACGTCTGCTACACCGGCTGCCGCTTCTGCGCCTTCGCGCAGCGCCGCACCGACGCCGACGCCTACACCCTGTCCCTGTCCCAGGTCGCCGACCGCGCCGCCCAGGCCTGGGACGTGGGCGCGGTGGAGGTCTGCATGCAGGGCGGCATCCACCCGGACCTGCCCGGCACGGCGTACTTCGACATCGCCGAGGCGGTGAAGGAGCGCGTGCCCGGACTGCACGTGCACGCCTTCTCACCGATGGAGGTCGTCAACGGCGCGAGCCGGACCGGCCTTTCGATACGGGAGTGGCTCCAGCGCGCCAAGGAGGCGGGCCTGGACTCCATCCCCGGCACGGCCGCGGAGATCCTCGACGACGAGGTCCGCTGGATCCTCACCAAGGGCAAGCTCCCGGCCGCGACCTGGATCGAGGTCGTGAAGACGGCCCACGAACTGGGGCTGCGCTCCTCGTCCACGATGATGTACGGGCACGTGGACCAGCCGCGCCACTGGCTGGGCCACTTCCGCACGCTGGCCGCGATCCAGCGGGAGACCGGCGGCTTCACGGAGTTCGTGACCCTGCCCTTCATCCACACCAACGCGCCCGTGTACCTCGCGGGCATCGCCCGGCCTGGCCCCACCACCCGCGACAACCGGGCCGTCACCGCCATGGCCCGCCTCCTGCTGCACCCCCACATCCCCCACATCCAGACCAGCTGGGTCAAGCTCGGCGCGGAGGGCGCGGCGGAGATGCTGCGCTCCGGCGCGAATGACCTGGGCGGCACCCTGATGGAGGAGACCATCTCCCGCATGGCGGGCTCCGGTTACGGCTCCTACCGCTCGGTGAAGGACCTCGTCGCGATCGCGGAGGCCGCGGGCCGCCCGGCGAAGCCGCGCACGACGCTGTACGGGGAGGTCCCGGAGGAACGGCAGCGCGCCGCGGCGGCGTCGGACGGCCACCTGCCGGAACTCCTGCCGGTCGTAGACATGTAGCCCTCGCGGGGGGCGCCCCAGACCCGCCCCTTCCCGAACCAGGGGCGGCTGCCCCTGGCACCCCGCCTTATCGCCGCTCCGCGGCTCGTCCTCAAACGCCGGACGGGCTTGATCTTCGCGGGCTGGGCTGGAGTCTGCCGGTGCGGCAGAGTTCTAGCCCGTCCGGCGTTTGAGGACGAGGCCGCCAGGCCGATGAACGGGGGTGCCAGGGGGCTGGCCCCATGGTTTCGGGAAAGGGGCGGGTCTGGGGCGCCCCCCGCGAGGGCTAGCGGGCCGTGTCCTGGCCGAAGTGGGCGTTCCGCTCCGGCGCGCCCAACCCCTTGGGCCCGAACGACGTGACCCCGGTGGCCGTGAGGCCACCCGCCGCGCCACGGAACACCCACGCCGCCCCCGAGTTCTCGTACGCCCCGTCCTCCCCGCGCGCCGTCACCGTCAGATCGGCCCGCCGGTCCCCGTTCACGTCCGACAGCAGGACCCGGTGCCCGAACCAGTCCTTGGCCTCGGAGGCCCCCGGCACCCCCGCCGTCGACTGGTCGAAGGCCCGCGCCCCCGCCCCGCTGAGCCCGCCGCGCGCCCCCTTGAGCAGGACGAGGGCCCCGGCGTCCCGGACGCGGGAGGCGCCGCTGCCGATGTCCTCCCCGGGCACGCCCACGGCGACGTCCGCGTAGCCGTCGCCGTCGACGTCGCCCGCGCTGATGTCGTACCCGAACTGGTCGCCGCTCTCCCCGACGCCGGGGACGCCCGCCGAGTCCTGGGTGATCTTCGCGGTGCGGTGCGCGGCGGGTCCGTCGGCGCTGCCGTAGTCGACGCGCACGGTGCCCTTGTCGGACTCGTTGTCGTCGTTGTTGGTGCCGTTGTCGCGGGTGACGAAGTCGCCGTAGCCGTCGCCGTTGACGTCCGCGACGGCGCCGCCGAGGGAGGACTTCACGCTTCTGTCGGTCGTCTTGCTGAGTCCGTGCCGGGTGCCCGGCCAGAAGCGGCTGCGGTAGGCCACTTCCTCGAAGCCGTGGCTGGTGACGAGGTCGTCGACGCCGTCGCCGTTCAGGTCGCCGGACACGAAGTCCACCGGGCCGAAGGTCTGGCTGGTGGCGATGGTGTCCTGCCGCACGGGCTTGCCGTCGCGCGTGAACGGCCCGTACGACACGGTCATCCCGGCCTCGTCCTCGTCGTTGGCCGGGTAGTCGGCGCTCACCAGGTCGCGGTGGCCGTCGCCGTCGAAGTCGCCGGTGGTGAACCCGGCGGAGGTGGCGGGCAGTTCGGCGGACGCGCCCGTCAGGCCGTCCTTCGACCCCCACAGGGCCACGGCCCGGTCGCCGTACCGGCTGGCCACGACGAGGTCGGTGAAACCGTCCCCGTCCAGGTCACCGGCGCTGAGCCCGGTCGCGAAGGTGCCGTCCTCCTCGACCTTGCCCGGCACGCCCCGCGTCCCCCGGTCGATGACCTTCGGGTGCGCCCGGTCCGGGCCGTTCTTCGACCCGTACACGACGGCGACGTACCCCGCGTACGCCTTGCCGTCGACGGTGGCGAACGGGGCGGCGATGGCGAGGTCGGCGTACCCGTCGTGGTTGAAGTCGGTGACGGGCGCCTTGGGGGGCCTCGGGGCGGCGGGCGCGGCGGCGTGTGCGGTGCCGCTCGCCGTGAGGGGCGCGGCGAGGGCGATGGCCGCCGTGGTCGCCAGCGCTGCCGTGAGGGGGCGTCGCACGGGTCCTCCTGTGACGTGGGTGGTGCCGGTGGCTTCCGGGAGCCCTGTGGGTGAACTACGGGCTGCTTCAGGAGACCTACGAGGTGACGGGACGGTTGCACGCGGCACGCCATCCCGTGCCGGGGGCAGCCGCCCGTGGTCAGAAGATCTTCTGTGCCGGGCCGGGCGGCCCCCGTGGTCAGGAGATCTCCTTGATGACGGCGTTCCCGGCCGCGGCGGCGCGGGCGTAGAAGTCGCGTACGCCGCGCAGGCTGGCCAGCAGGGAGCCGTCCTCGACCATGCTCATCCTCGGGGTGCTGCCGTCGGGCTGGAGGACGCCCATGTGGAAGGAGTACACCCCGGCGTCCGCCACCAGGGCGGCGCGTTCGCGGATGAGGGCCGCGGGGTCGAGGTCGCGCAGGAAGCCGTGCACCGCGCGCACCTGCGCGGGCGTGAGCAGGAAGGGGGTGTTGAGCCGTCCGCCGCTGCCCGACCCGTCGAGGGAGAGCCCGCCCATCGCGACGTCGCGCGCCGGTGCGGGGCCGCAGGGCGGGTCGTCGTCCTCGTGCGCGTCGTGGCGGTCGCAACCGGTGACCAGGACGTGCAGGCCCTCCCAGTTGCGCCGGATGTCGTCGTTCTCCTCGATGTGGTCGAGGAACGGCTCGTCCGGAGGCGGTTCCTGGGCCCGCAACTCGGGTGGGCCCAGGCCCTCGTCCCAGGCGTGCCACAGGCGCGCGAGGCCCGCCCGCTCGCCGTCCGGGTGGTCCAGGAGCCTGTCCACCTCGGCCGCGTCGTGCCGCGTCAGGGTCATCCAGAAGCCCACCGGGTTCGCCCCTCTCTTCTGGTCCTTCCGTTCTGGTCCTTCCGTTCAGCGCGCGTCGTCGGGGGCCGCGCGCCTGGCGCGGCGCCACGGCGGGCGGCGCGGCGGGCGGGCCACGATGTCGCCGCCCTTCGACGTGCCGCTCAGCAGCACGCGCAGCCGTACGGGCGCCTCCGGGTCCGGCGCCGGGGAGCTTGATCTCGCCCCTGCTGTGCGTGATTCCGTCCGCGTCGACCACGACGCCTGGGGGAACCACCAGCGTCAGGTTCCCGCCGATCCGCAGGTCCAGGTCGATGTCGAGGACGCTGTGCGTGATCACGGCCTCCGTGAAGTCCAGCTTCAAGTCCGTGAACGTCAGCCGCACTTCCATCCGGCGCGGCACCTGCCACCGCCCCGTCCGCTTGCTGTCCCCGAAGCGCTGGTCGATGCGGACGACGTCGCGCGGCAGCGCCGGAAGGCCCTCCAGGGGGAGGTCCGCCGTCAGCGCTCTCAGGTCGCCGACGGTCTTGGCCGCGAGCGCCGCCTCCACGCGTTCGTCCAACTCGGCGGCCGTCAGACGGCCGTCGCCCGCCGCGACGCGCAGGATCTCCACTGCCTGGTCCCGGTCCTGGTGCGACACCCGCATCTCGGACTTCGCTATCTCACCGCTCATGCGCCCAGTGTGCCGCGCCGCGACGGGGCTCTGCCCTCGCGGGGCGCCCCAATCCCGCCCCTTCCCCGAAACCATGGGGCCAGCCCCCTGGCACCCCCGAAAATCGGCCTCCGGCCTCGTCCTCAAACGCCGGACGGGCTGAAACTCTGCCGCGACCGGCAGGATCCAGCCCGTCCGGCGTTTGAGGACGAGCCGCGAAGCGGCAATAAGAGCGGGGTGCCAGGGGCGCAGCCCCTGGTTTCGGGAAAGGGGCGGGTCTGGGGCGCCCCCGCGAGGCTCAGGCCCCCACGGTGCCGTCGACCCCCTCGCGCAGGAAGTCCGCGTGCCCGTTGTGCCGCCCGTACTCCAGCAGCACGTGCACCATCACCATCCGCAGCGACACCTCCGTACCCCACCGCGGCTGATACCCCACCAACTCCAGCGACGCGGCCTCCCGCTCGACCCGCCGCGAGTTCTCCACCTCGGCCTCCCACGCGGCGAACGCCTCCGCCCGGGTCGACGCGCTCGCGTCGTACGCCGCCTGGAAGTCGACCGTGTCGGACCAGACCAGGGGCACCTCGTGGTCCTGGAACACGCGCCGGAACCAGGTCCGCTCCACCTCCGCCATGTGCCGCACCAGGCCGAGCAGCGACAGCGTCGACGGCGGCATCGACCGCCGCCGCAACTCCTCGTCACCGAGGCCCGCGCACTTCATGGCGAGCGTCGCCCGGTGGTAGTCGAGAAACGCCCGCAGCGTCTCCCGCTCGCCCCCACGAAGGGGCGGCCCTACGCGCTCGTCACCGCTCACTGCCCACACTCCTCGCCCCGTTCCCGTACGTGGAGCCAGTATTCACTCCCGCCGGGTGGAACACTGGTCGGCCAGGGGCGGCGCCGGTCTGGGGAGGGCGATGAGCGAGCCGTCGATGCAACTGAGGTGCTGCGGAGTCACCCCGGCACGCGGCTGTAGCTTTCCAGGACGGCCTTGGCCGTGGACCTGTCCAGCAGCCGCAGTTCCCACGGGCCGGTATTGATGTCGAAGTCCTTGCCGAACCCGACCCACTTCCCCGCCATGCGGCGGCCGGTCGGCTCCACGAGCATCTGCATCGCCCCGTGGTACCGGGCCCCGTTGTAGTACCCGTCCGGCGCGGTCTGCTCCACCCACGAGCCGGTGACCACGTTGCGATCCACCGTGAGATCCAGAGTCAGCGGGCTGTCCGGGTTGGTCGACGCTCCGGGAAGTGACTGCGCCGTGAGTCGGCTCCCGTGCTGGACGATCACCACGTGGTGCTTGCACTCGTACGTCTCGTCCCGGCTGGACGAGTAGAACTCGTACCGGCTGAGCCACACCCCGGAGCAGTTCACCGTGGGGGCCTGAGCGCGTGTCTGCGGGCCTGCGCCGCTCTGGTCGACCTCCCCCTCCCGTACCTCCGCGTCCATGTCGTGGCCTCCTGAACCATCGGGGTGGACCCGCGCCATGGGAACGGCGAGGGTGAATCCGAGTGCTTCCACTGGTCGCCCTGTGGCCCTCTCCAGAGCCCTGGCGTACAGCGGCCGGGGGGTCCGGCTGACTCCGGCCTCCCAGCGCTGCACGAGGCGCTTGCTGGCGTCGTTGGGTTCGCCCAGCTCGTCTCCGGCCTTGCGCAGAGCCTTGGCGAACTCATCCTGACTCATCCGGAGAGCGATCCGGACAGAGCGGAGAACGTCGTTCGGAACGATCTCGGTTGCGGCAGTCGTCATGTCTCAAACGCTACCGACCGTGCCCGCCCAATGACACCGGATTGACGCCCCCGTGTGACGCCTCACCGCCGCTGTTCGGACACCCTCTGTGCCGTCGCTATGACCTTGATCCGCTCGGATCATGTGGACCATGGCCGAAGCGAGGACATATCCCGAACCCCCTGTGGATCTGCCCGACCGTTCGCACGACGTGGAACCCGCCCCCGTAGAGGGGTGCGACGGATGCCGGGAACTGGCGAACGTACGGAGTCGGGCACGCGCCGGGGGCGACTGGACCACGGTCTCTGACTGCAACGTCTTCATGCGACGCCACCCCGAAGGTCATCGGTGACCAAGGCGGCCCTGCCGGTCGAGTGTCAGCTGGGCCAACGGCCCGGCTACGAAGGCGTTCACAAGATGTGCCGCCAGACCAAGGGCGTGCCCCTGTCCTATCCGGGCGGTTCGATTGTGCAGCTCAGACCGTGTTTCGGGGCATCTGGTCAGGTGGCAGGTCCGACCCCCGCGATGGATACCGAGATGGCGAATCCCGTCACCTGACCAGCGGTTGAGTCGCTCGCGAGGGCGGGCTGCCCGTCTACGGGGCGGCCGTACGGATCGATCCGGACGGCACCACGCGGCTGAAGCGCGGTGACTGGTCAGCGACCCTCAGGGCCTGACGGCGGCCACGTCCCGGAAGGGGAACCGCCGAGGGCCGTCGTGCGGAGGGGGCGGGGGTCTGTACGAGGATCGAGGCGCCCCGTGGTTCGGGGGTGAGGAGCAGGGTCATCTCGTACGGGAGCAACGTGCCGTCGGCGGCGGTGAGTTCGACCTCGCGGGGAGTGAAGTCGCCCACCGAGCGGCACGACCACCACGCCTCCAGGTCGGGGCACTCCTCGCGCAGCAGGGCCGTCACGGTGTGGGCGCGGGAGGCCGGGGGCTGGTGGTCGGCGCGGGCGCGGAAGTGGCGGTAGAGGTCCGTCACCAGGGGCCGCCAGCCGGGGAGGCGGCGCTGGTGGCGGGGGTCGGTGGCGAGAAGGAGCAGGAGGTTGCGGCGGTCCTCGGGTACGGCGGCCGGGTCGGGCCACACCGTGGTGTACGCGGAGTTCCAGGCGAGGACGTCGAAGGCGGGGGAGAGGAGGAGCGCCGGGCTTGCGGGCCAGGCCTCCAGCATCGGGCGGTGATCGGGGACGGCGGCGGGCGCGGGGCGGTGGTCGCGGGTGGCGTACCCGGCCAGGGCCAGCGCGTGCCGGTGGGCCGCCGCGTCCAGGCGCAGCGCCCGCGCCACCGCGTCCAGGACCTGCCGGGAGGTGTCCACCCGCCCCTGCTCCAGCCACGTGTACCAGGCCACGGACACTCCGGACAGCGCGGCGACCTCCTCGCGCCGCAGGCCCGGCGCCCGGCGCCGCGGCGTGCCCGGCAGGCCCACGTCCGCCGGGGTGACCCGCTCGCGGTGGGCGCGCAGGAAGCCGCCCAGCTCGCCACGCAGCGCCTCCGGCGCCTCCGGCGTCCCCGGCGTCCCCGGCGTCCCCGGCGTCCCCGTCATCCTGTTACCTCCGCTCACCCCCATGAACGCCCGCCTGGCTGACGCCCATTCCCGGCGCGAGGCTGAGCCCATGACCGAGACCGCACAGCCCGCAGCCACCGCACAGCCGAGCGCCGCCGAACAGCCCAGCGCCGCCGAACAGCCCAGCGTCTGGCGCCGCCAGAACGACTCCTCCGGTTTCACCGAGCCCCGTACCCTCATCCGCGTCTACACCGGCCCCGGCACCCTGGACGCCGTCACCGGCTTCTACGAGCGGCTGCTCGGCGTCGAGCGGGACATGTGGTTCACGTATCCGGAGAAGGGGCTCAGGCTCGCCGTCGTGGGGAGCTTCCTGATCGTGGAGGGGAGCGAGGAGACCCTCGCGCCGTTCCGGTCCACTGACGGGACGCTCGTCATCGCCGAGGCGGAGCCCGTCCTCGCGCGGCTCGCCGCCGAGGGCGCCGAACTGCTCGACCCGCCGCACCGCGTGCCCACCGGCACCGGCTTCACCGCCCGGCACCCCGACGGCACCGTCGTCGAGTACGTGGAGCACCGCCCAACTCCCGACGGCGACTAGGGAAACCACAACCGGGCAATCCGCACCCAAGGGCCGCCCAAGCGGCCCGCAAGGGGCGTCATCCGCACAAAGCGCTTGCGCACCGAACCCACCGTTCCCGTTCGATTACAGTGCTGCCGAACCGGACGCGGAGGCATGGGAAAGGGGGTTCGGTGAGCGCCGCAGCAGCCACCGGCGTGTGGGGCCGCGCCGAGCAGCAGGACTTCCGCAGCCGGGTGCGCGGCACCCTGCTCGGGGCCGCCCTCGGCGACGCGCTCGGGGCCGGGGCCGACGGGCTCTCCCTGGCGGAGATCCGGGAGCGGTACGGCGCCGAGGGCCTCGTCGAGCCCGACGCGGGCCCGCACGGCAGGCGCGGCGCCGTCACGGCCGCCACGCAGCTCGCGCTGTTCAGCGTCGACGGCCTGATCCGCGCCCAGGTGCGCCGCGACACCGGCGCCTGGCACCCGCCGACCGACCTGCACCGCGCCTACCGCCGCTGGGCGGCGACCCAGCGCGACTGGGGGCCCGACGAGCGGCGCACCGAGGACGGGTGGCTGGCCCGCGAGGAGTGGCTGTACACGCGCCGCGCGCCCGCCCGCGCCTGTCTGACCGGTCTCGCCGACGACCGCATGGGCACCCTCGACGTACCGAAGAACCCCGGCGAGCGCGGACCGGAGGCCGCCGCCCGGTCCGCGCCGTTCGGGCTGCTCGTCGGCTGGGAGCCGCAGCTCGTGCTCCAGCTCGCCGTGGAGTGCGCCGTGCAGACGCACGGGCACCCCGTGGCGTACCTCGCCGCCGGGGCGCACACCGTCCTCGTGCACGGCCTGGCGCGCGGCGAGGCCCTGGACGGCGCGATCCAGCGCACCCTGGCGCTGCTCGCCGCCCGGCCGGGCCACCAGCCGGTCACGGACGGGCTGCGGCACGCGCTGGGCGCCGTACGGCAGGGCATGCCGACGGCGGCGCGCGTGGAGGAGCTGATCGGCGACGGCGACGCGGCGGGCGTCCTGTCGGCGGCCGTGTACTGCTCCCTCGTCGGCGAGGACATCCGGCACGGGCTGCGGCTCGCCGTGAACCACGGCGGCGCCTCGTCGTCGGCGGGCGCGCTGTGCGGGGCGCTGCTCGGCGCGCTGCACGGCGAGACCGCGCTGCCGCCGAGCTGGCTCACCGAGCTTGAGGGCCGCGCGACGGTCCTCGAACTCGCCGACGACTTCGCCATGGAGATGACCCAGGGTCCCGCCCTGCACAGCCCGGCCGGGGCGTCCCCGGGCTGGCTGGCCCGCTACCCGAGGGCCTGAGCGCCCTGGCGGACCCGGGGGTCCGGCTTCACACCTGCGAGTCCGCGAGGATCTTCAGGGCGCGGGCCTTCAGCTCGGGGCTGGCCCGCCGCGCGTCGCCCGCGTCGTACGGCGGGCGCGGGTCGTACTCGACGGCGAGCTGGATGGCGCGCGCGGTGTCGTCGTCGGTGAGCCGCGCGGCCAGCCGCAGTGCCATGTCGAGCCCGGCCGACACGCCCGCCGCCGTGATGAACTTCCCCGACTCCACGAAGCGTTCGGGTACGTAACGGACGTCGAAGGTCTTCTCCAGATACTCCGCCGACGCCCAGTACGTCGTCGCGCGGCGCCCGTCGAGCAGTCCGGCGGCGGCCAGGACGAGGGAGCCGGTGCACACGGAGGTGGTGAAGCGGGTGCGGCGGTTCATGTGGCGGATCCAGCGCAGCAGCGTCTGGTTCTCCATCGCGGCGACGGTGCCCCGGTTGCCCGCGCCCGGTACGAGGACGACGTCCAGGCGGTCGACCTCGTCCAGGGAGCGCTCGGCGACGACGGCCACGTCCCCGGTGTCGGTACGGACGGGGCCGCGCCGCTCGGCGACCATCGTGACGGTGGCGCCGGGGACGCGGGAGAGGACCTCGGCGGGGCCGGTGGGGTCGAGGAGGCTGTAGCCGTCGTACAGGAGGACGCCGACGCGGGGGCCCTCGCCGCCGGGCTTGGCGGGGGCGGCGTGGGCGGGGGAGGCCACGGCGGTCAGGCCGGTGGCGGCGGTGAGGGCGGCGGTGCCGCGTAGGACGGTACGGCGGGTCGCGGAGTGCGTGCTGCCAGTCATGCCACCGGAGTGTGCGGGGCGTACGGGGCCCGTGGGCGCGGCATGTCCGGCATCTTGCGGAGCGTGTCCCCGCCGACGCCATAGTGGTCGAGGAACGCCTGGCGCAGCGTCTGCGCGGAGCGGAAGCCGCAGCGGCGGGCGATCGCCGCGAGCGGCAGGCCGGAGGAGCGGACGAGCTGCGCGGCCGCCTCCGTACGGGCCGCGCGCACCGCGCGCGCCGGGGTCGTGCCGAGGTGCGCGGTGAACAGGCGCGTCAGGTGCCGGGTGCTCACGCCCGCGCGGGCGGCGAGCGCCGCCGGGGTGAGGTCGTCGGCGAGGTGCGCGGCGATGTGCCCGGTCAGGTCGCGGACAAGGCGGTCGCCGGACGGCGGTGCGGCCAGGTGGACGCTGATCTGCGCCTGGTCGGCGGGGCGTTGGAGGTACGAGACGAGTTCGCGGGCCACGGCCCGGGCCAGCGTCGGGCCGTGGTCGTCCTCGATGAGGGCGAGCGTCAGGTCGAGGGCGCTGGTGACGCCCGCGGAGGTGTACACGTTGCCGTCGCGGACGTACAGCGGGGCGGTGTCGACGGCCACCGCCGGGTGGCGGGCGGCGAGTTCGGCGCCGTAGCCCCAGTGGGTGGTGGCGCGGCGGTGGTCGAGGAGGCCCGCGGCGGCGAGCACGTAGGCGCCGGTGCAGATGGAGGCGACGCGGCGGCTGGTGCGGGCCAGGCGCCGGACGTGGGTGACGAGGCGGGGGTCCGCCGCGGCCCGCGCGTAGCCCGCGCCGCCCGCCACCATCAGCGTGTCCAGCGGCCCGGTGACCTCCTCCAGGCTCCGCCCGGCGCGCAGCGTGATGCCGGAACTGCTGCGTACGGGGGCGCGGCCGACGGTGGCCAGGTCGATCGCGTACGGGGGGTCGGCGCCGTAGCGCGTGGCGACGTCGAGGGCGCCGCTGGGGCTGGCGATGTCGAGGATCTGGGTGTCGTCGTACCCCACGATCAGCACGCGTCTCGCGGTCTGCATGGGGGTATCCCATCCCACCGCCACGCCTTGCCGCCACCCGCGGCCTGGGGGCGCCCCTCGCCCACCCGCCCGTGACCGCCTGGCTGCGCGGGCACCGCCCCCTGCGGGGGTGCGCCGCCGTCGGCGCCTGCGGGTGTGTGGGGTTTCCTTTCCCACCCGCCCGCCCGTGGCTGCCTGGCTGTGAGGTGAGCGCTGTCCCATCTGGGACCGGTCCCGGTGGGGTGCGGGTTGGGTGGGCCCGTACCTCTTCCAAGGGGGCGCGCATGAGTGAGCGGGACGTCGAGGAGCGGGTCGGGGAGTTGGCGCGGGGGCTGCGGCGGGTGGCCGCGGAGCTGTTCGCGGTGGCCGCCGGGCATCCGGACGCCGCGCGGGGGCGGGAGCTGTCGGCGGTGGCGCAGCGGCTGGTGGGCGGGGTGCTGGCGCGGCTGGACGGGGGCGGCGGCACGGACCCGGCGGGCCCCAGGGATGTGGGGACGGCGCTCGGGGAGCTGGTGGAGCTGTATCTGCCGGGCCTTGAGCAGATACCGGACGAGGACCCCGTGATGATCGATCCGGATCTGTCCTACGGCCAGCGGGGGCATTTGCACCGGGCGAAGCGCGGCAGCGGCAGCCCCTTCGCGGCGGCGCCGCTGTGGACCGAACACGTGCCCAGCCGGGGGAAGGTGGTGCTGCGGGGCCTCACCTCCCACAGGGAGGTGTTGCGGCGCATGCACCGCAGCTATGTGACCCGGCGGGACCTGGAAGGCCCGGAGGGCGACCTGGCGGTACGGGTGCTGCGCGGGTGCGAGGCGATCCAGCGCTCCCGGGCCGTCAAGGCCAGTGATTACGACCGCGCGTGGAATCTGAGGCTGCTCATGGAGACCCTTCAGTGGCGGGCGCTGGTGACCGCCGCCGCCCACGGCGAGCACGCCCACGCCCATCTCCAGACCCAGTTACGGCAGTTAGAGGTTCTCGCCGCCGCGGTCCTGGAGCTGGACACGGCGGTCCGGCAGCGCGCCGACTTCCTGGATGCCCGCGTCGCCGACGCCACGCTCCGCGTGACCAGCCTGCTGAGCAACTGGCCGCCGGTGGTGGACGAGGCCGCGGATGACAGGTGATCCCGCGGGCGGCCCGTGCGGGAGCCGTGCGGGAAAGGCGAAGGCCCCCTCGCTCGCGAGGGGGCCTTCACCGCTTGGAGCGCCCGGCAGGCCTTGCACCTGCATTTCCCATCGGATGATGGGCGTCTTTCCTTGGACCACAGACGCGTGTCCACTCCCGTGCTCCGCACCGGAGTTGTGACTAGATCGTACAGCAGGTTCAGGGGTGTCCTGACACGCGGGGCGGCGTGCCGACCGGGGGGTGGGCCGGTTTGGTGTGCTCCCTCCGCAGGGCCGTGGCGAGCTTGGGCGCGATGAGGGGGTCCGCGGGGAGCGCGTGGGCGGCGAACCAGCGGGCCGCCGCCGGGTCGGGGGAGGGGTCGACGAACTCGGCGCCCGCGTAGTCGTCCAGGGGCGGGTCGTAGACGTATCCGGCGACGACGCCGTGCCGGACCAGGCGGTCCACCAGGGTGTCGCGGTCCTGGACCAGCAGGGGCACGCGGAAGAGGGCGACCGGGCCGTCGTGGGCGGTGCTGGCGCGCAGTTCGGGGGACGCCCACGGGGTGCGGGAGAGCAGGGAGACCCCGGCCCGGCGGCGGGTGAGGTCCGCGTCCAGGCGGGCCAGGCGCACCCCCAACTGACCGCGCACCAGGGGCCCGTGGCGCTCCCGGTAGCCGTGCAGGTCGACGCGGACCCACGGGTCGTACGCGGGCAGGCCGGGCGCCTCGCGCGCCGCGGCGGCGAGCCGGTGCGCGCGCAGCGGCATCCGGTAGGCGTCCCGCTCCAGCAGACCGAGGCGCTGCATCGTCCGCCACACGGGCCGCACGAGGTTCAGCGTGCGCACGCCCGAGCGGGCCAGGGGTCGCAGGGTGACCGCCAGGTCGTCGCGGAGGCGGCCCGGCAGCAGCAGGTCGTCGCGCAGCAGCTCCAGTTCGCGGCGGGTGCGCGCGTCCTCGACCGCGAGGAAGCCGCCCGCCATGCCCGCCACGTGCTTGGACAGGCTGAAGGCCGCCGCCTTGCCGAACGTGCCGATCGGCTGCCCGTCGACGTGCGTGCCGATGGCGTGCGCCGCGTCCTCGAACAGGGGGATGCCCAACTGGGCGCAGCGGTCGCGGAGTTCGCGTACGCGGTCGGGCACGCCGTAGAGGTTCGTGGTCAGTACGGCGTCCAGGTCGCGCCAGGTCGGCTCCGGCACCGCCGCCGGGTCGATGTTGCCGTCCCACACCGACACCGGTGCCTGCACCGGGCGCAGCCCGGCCGCGAGCACCACGAACAGGATCACGTCGTCGTTCACCGGCGACATCAGCACCCGCCCGCCCGGCCTGCACCAGCGCCGCAGCGCCAGGTACAGGGCGAGGCGGGCCGAGGGGGTGTAGACGCACTCGCGGCCGAGCCGCCGCGTCATCGCCGCGGCGAGCCGCGATCCGTACGTTCCATACGAGCCGTACGGCATGTCCACCTCTTCCGTGAGGAACAGCCCGGGGGTCAGGTCTCGGGGGCGTGCGGGGGACGTGCGGGGGACGTGCGGGCGGGCCGTCAGTCCCGTCCGGTGCGCCCCGACGTGCGCAGGGAGCCGACCGTCTTCAGGAGCCGGTCGGCCGGTTCCCGCAGGCGCGGGTGGGCCAGGACCGTGTTCCGCAGGCCCCGGACCGGTCGGCGCCACATGCGGTGGGCCGCCGCCACCGGGTGCGGGCGGGTCGCGAAGCCCTCGGCGACGCGCAGTTCGCGGGTCTTGAGCCAGTCCTTGTACTCCTTGTCGCCGCGCCCCATGTCGATCAGGCGGATGCCCTCGCGGCCCGCGGCCTCGGTCATGCGCAGGTGCATGACCAGGCCGGGCGAGTAGTAGCGCAGGCCCGGGTCGTACGCCGTGAACCACGCGGCGAGCACGGTGCGCGAACGCGGCCCGAAGTGCGCGGCGATGGGGCGGTCACCGGCGTACAGCACCGACAGGACCCCCGTGAAGTGCTCGTCGCGGACCCGCGCCAGGTGGTCCACGAGGTCCACGATCCACGGCCGCGAGAAGCGGTCCATCCGGCCCGTCCTGCGGTACTGGGCGGACTTCCAGCGCATCAGGGTGCGCAGCGCCGCCGGGTCGCGCTCGTCGAAGACGAACCGCAGCTCGCCCAGGTCGCGGACGATCCGCCGCTCCTTCTTCAGCGTCGTCCTGGCGAGGCCCGGGTAGGCGCCGCGCAGCCAGTCCGCGTAGTCGCCCTCGCCGACCTTCACGTCTATCACCGGCGAGGCGAACGTCCCGGTGACGTACCGCGCGAAGGGCTTCTGCTCCTCCACGAGGTGGTCGAACTCGAAGGTCGCCAGGGAGCAGGCGCGCAGCAGGCGCCGCGTGTCCCAGGTGACGCCGGGGCGGTGCACGAGGGCCTGGCAGTCGGAGAGCCCGAGCCCTATGGCCCGGCCCACGCCGAACGAGGCCCGCTCGTAGGGGAGGAAGCCGACGGGCTCGCCGTCCTCCTCGGAGTGCAGGACCGCGACGTGCGCCCCGTCGCGGTGCCTGCCGATCCCGGCCGCGAACTGCGGGGCCAGGAACGGGTTGGCGTAGTCGGGTGACTCGTCCATCGCCTGGTGCCAGGCCCGGCGCAGCGCCTCGTCCAGCTCCGCGGGTCTGTGGATCGATACCTCCACCTCAGCTCAACCGCCCTTCCGCGGAAGCTCCTTCGGGTGTGCCCGCACGGGCGTACGGGTGCGCCGGTCGCGCCGGTCGTGCCGGTGGTGTCGTCGGCCGTGACGGTGTTGCCGTCGGCCGTGACGGTGGCGTCGCCGGTCGTACCGATCGTGACGGTCGTGACGGTGGTGCCGTGGGCGTGCTCGTGGACCGCATGGGCGATCGCTCCCCATTCCCCCTGACGCGCGGTGCGCGCGTCCACCGTTCCCGGGCCGGGCCCGGGCCGTTCGCCGCTCCCCGCCGAGTGGGCGCCCGCGCCGGGGCCGCCTGCGGCCGGGGCGCGAATCCTTCGGCGAGGGTCAAACGTCGCGAAGCAGCACGCACGCTGTCAAGGGTGTCCGCCCGTAACGGACGTGAGCGTTCAGTAAGCGTCCCCGTTCGGACAGTCGTCAGTCCCGGAGCGTGTTGAGGAGCGCGGCGCCGCGCTCCGCGTCGTCCACGGAGACCGCGAAGGCGCGGCCCTTGGAGCGGATGACCAGGCAGTCGCCCGCGCGCAGCATGACGGTGGTGCCGAGGCCGTTGAGGCGGTAGCCCCAGCCGCCGACCTGGGCGGGGGTGCGGTGTTCGGCGTGCGCGGACTCGATGGCGGCGAGTGGCCAGCGGCGCACGGGCCAGCCCAGGGGGCCGAAGGCGACCTCCAGGCCCCGGTCGGTGACGGTGGCCTGGACGGACGCGGACACCGCACCGGCGAGGGCGACCAGGGCCAGCGGGGCGATCAGGGGCCACAGGGGGTCGACGAGCCCGGCGGTGGTGGCGACGAGGGCGGCGGCCGTGGCCGTGGCGGCGAGGGCCGCGAGGGCCTGGAGCCAGGGGTTGGCGGTGCGGGACAGCCAGACGTAGCGCTCGCCGGGGACGATCGGCAGGCGGGGCAGGTCCGTGGGGGCCTGGGCCGCTCCGGGGGCCGCCCGGCGGCCGAGGCGGGCGCCGACGGCCGCCGCCGCGAGGGCGGCCACGACCACGCCGATCAGCCAGGGGGTGGTGGAGCGCGCGTCGCGCCAGTCGGCGTGGTCCAGGTTGGCCCGGACGATCGCGGCCTGCGCGCCGCACAGGCTGACGCCCAGCGGCAGCAGCAGCGCCGGGCTCCAGGGGCGGGCGCGGCGGCCCGCGAGCAGGACGACGGCGACCGCGGCCGTCCAGAGCGCCGCGGGAAGGGCCGTGGCGGCCCACAACGGCATCGAGTCGTCCGGCACCGGGGAGCTGAGGCTCCAGTGGGTGGCCAGCTTCGCGGGGAGGCGGTGGGCCGCCGCGAGGGGGAGGGCCAGCAGGAGGGCCAGGGCGGCGGCGCCCAGGACCGCCACCGTTCCGGGGCCGGTGGGGTCCCAGCGGCTGTCGGGCCTCGTCGCGGCGGTGTTCACGGCGTTTCCCCCTGGTGGTCGTGGTGGTCGTGGTGCTTGTAGCGCTCGCGGTGCTGGTGGTGCTCGTAGGGCTCGCAGCGCGGGCGTGCTACGCGGTCGTGTTGATGAGGGCGATCAGGTCCGCTCTGCCGTAGCCCAGGCGGGCCGCCTCGGCCACGAGGTCGTGGACGCGGTCCACGAGGGCGGAGCGCTGGCGGGCGCCCTCCGCCACGGTGACGCCGCGGCCGCGGCGGAACTCCAGGAGGCCCTCGTCCCTGAGCGTTCTCAGCGCGCGCAGCGTGGTGTTGGCGTTGACGCCCAGGGCCTGGGAGAGGTCCCGGGCCGACGGGAGGCGGTCGCCGGGGGCGTGGTCGCCTTCGGCGATGGCGCGGCGGAGGGCCCCGGCGATCTGCTCGTGCAGGGGGGCGCGGTTGGTGGTGTCCAGCCTCAGCAACATGGTGCCATTGACGGTAGCACCATTGGCTGTTCCCTGCCGGGGCTCCCCTCAGCGCGGGGCTCCGTCCCCCCCCTGGGCCCCCGTTGATCGCCGCCGTCCGGCTCGTCCTCACGCACCGGACGGGCTCATTCCCCTCCGCCCGCCTCAAAAGGGGCGAACTGGGGCGCGCCGTAGGGTTGTTACGAAGCGCTGACACCCTCCAGCACAACCTTTCCGCAGGTCTTTCACCTCTCCCCCGTCATGGGGACACATGCACAGACCGCCGCGGCCAAGGAGGCCAGGGAGAAGCCCAGCGCGAAGTCCAGGCGCCGCCGACGGCTCATCGACTACCCGCGGCGCGGCAGGCGGGGGGTGCGCCGCTGGCTGCCCTCCTGGCGCCAGTGCCTGAGCGTGTTCCTGCTGACCGCGGGGGCGATCGCCGCGCTGTTCGCCTGGGTGTACGCCAGCGTCGACATCCCCGACGAGAACGCCGCGGCGAGCCAGGAGGCCAACGTCTACTACTGGTCCGACGGCACCCAGATGGTCAGCACCGGCGAGATCAACCGGCAGAGCGTCGACCTGGACGACGTACCGAAGCCGGTGCGCGACGCGGTCATCGCCGCGGAGAACGCCAGCTTCTACAGCGACTCGGGGGTGTCCCCGAAGGGCCTGGTCCGGGCCGTGGTGAACATGGCCCGCGGGCAGGAGACCCAGGGCGGCTCGACCATCACGCAGCAGTACGTGAAGAACACGTACCTGTCGCAGGACCAGACGTACACGCGCAAGGTCAGGGAGTTCGTCCTCTCCCTGAAGGTGGACCGCAGCAAGTCGAAGGACGAGATCCTCCAGGGGTACCTGAACAGCAGCTGGTTCGGGCGGGGCGCGTACGGGATCGAGGCCGCCGCCCACGCCTACTACGGCATCCCGGCACGGCACCTGAACCCCAGTCAGGGCGCCCTGCTCGCCGCCGTCCTGAAGGGCGCCGAGCAGTACGACCCGTCCCTCAGCGCCGCCAACCACCGCCGCGCCAAGGCCCGCTGGGCGTGGATCCTGGACCGGCAGGTGACCGTCGGCCTGATGAGCGGGCGCGAGCGCGCCAAGTACCGCACGTTCCCCGAGCCGTACAAGCAGTCCCGCTCCACCAGCCTCAGCGGCAGCGGGGGCCAGACCGGCTACCTCGTCGACGTCGCCAACAAGTACGTGCGCCAGCGCACCGGACTCACCGACAAGGACCTCGCCCGCGGCGGCTACGCCATTCACACCACCTTCGACAAGAAGCGCGTCCTGACGCTCGCCCGGTCCGTGCGGGACGTGCTGCGCCGCGACCTGGACCCGAAGACGCGCAAGGAGGACCGGGGCGTCGAGGTCGGCGCCGCGTCCGTGCGCACCCGGGACGGCGCGGTGCTCGCGCTGTACGGCGGGCCGGACGCCACCCGGCACTTCAGCAACAACGCCGACACCTCCGGGGTCCCCGCGGGCTCGGCGTTCAAGCCGTTCGTGCTGGCCGCCGCCCTCCAGGACGGCCTGAACCCGAAACGGAAGGGCCCCGGCGGCATGACCCCCGGCGAGGCCCTGGTCAAGGGCGGCAACGCCACGTACACCGCGCTCGGCGACGACCTCGGCGCCCGGCGGGTGCGGGAGGTCGCCGAGGACGCCGGAATGCTGCGCTCCAGCCTGGCCCGCGGCGACGACATGTTCCCCCTCGGCACGTCCACGCCCAGCGCCGTCCGGCTCGCCAGCGCCTACGGCACGTTCGCGCGCGGCGGCCTCCAGCACGACCCGTACTCGGTGACGGCGGTGACCAAGGACGGCGAGGAGGTCGAGGGCCTGGAGCCGCCGCGGACCCGGCGGGCCCTGGACCAGCGGGCGGCCGGAACGGTCTCCCGGGTGCTGCGGGACGCGGCCACCGCCAGCATCGGCCCGGCCCGCGGCCTGGACGGGCAGCCCGTCGCCGCGGGCCGCACCACCGACCAGGACCGCTTCCGCTCCGCCTGGTTCGTCGGGTACACGCCGCAGGTGTCGACGGCCGTGACCCTCTTCCGGACGCGCGAGGGCGACCCGCTGCTCCAGCCGCTGTCCGGCGTCGGCGGCCCCGGCTCCCGGTACGGCAACGCCCTGACCGAGCGGATCTGGCTCGGCGCGCTGCGCGGCGTTGACCTTGCCCCGGGGGCAGGGCCGAAGGTCGAGGAGCCGCGGGCACCCGCCTCCGGCGACGGAGGATGACCCCGTGGAACCACTGGACGCGCCGCCGGGCGGCCGGGACCGGCTGCTGAGCATCGGCGCCTTCGCCCGCCGCACCCGGCTCTCCGCGAAGGCGCTGCGGCTCTACGACCGCCAGGGCCTGCTGCCGCCCGCCCACGTCGACGAGGTGACCGGTTACCGCTACTACCGGCCCGAGCAGGTCGAGCGGGCCCGCCTGGTCGCGCTGCTGCGCCGCCTGGACATGCCGCTCGCCGAGATCGCGGCCGTGGTCGGCCTCGACGGCGCGGCGGCGGCCGAGGCGCTCGACGGCTACTGGGCGGGCGTCGAGGAGCGGCTCGCCGCCCAGCGGACCCTCGTGGACTACCTCCGTGACCGTCTGTCCCACAGGAGGACCCCGTTGTCCGCACCCCAGGGGAAGTTCGAGATCAGGATCGTCGACGTGCCCGAGACGGCCGTCGTCAGCGAGAAGCGGCACCTGCTCAGCGACGACCTGCCGCTGTGGATCGGCGCCGCCTTCGGCCGCCTGGAGGAGGCCGCCCGGCAGCTGTGCGGCGGCCTCACCGGGTCGCCGTTCGTGATCTACCACTCCGAGGTCACCGAGGACAGCGACGGGCCCGCCGAGGCCTGCGTGCCGGTCGCCGACCTCGCGGCGGCCCGCGCCTGGGTCGCCGAGCAGGGGCGGCGCTGGGACCTGACGGCCCGGGTGGAGCCCGCCTACCGGCTCGCGTACGCCCGCATCGTGAAGGCGCAGGTGGTGTATCCGCAGATCATCACCGCGTTCGACGCCGTGGAGGAGTGGATCGCCCGCGAGGGCCTGACCCTCGCCGGGCCCTGCCGGGAGGTGTACTTCGCCGACTGGGACGCCTCCGGCCCCGAGGACGAGGTCTGCGACGTGGCGTTCCCCGTGCGCTGAGTACGCCGACCCGGTGCCCCCGTGCGGGGCGGCCCGGCCGCCCGCACGGTGACGCATGTCTCATTCGGTGCGCGGAACCGGGACGAAATGCGCGGAAGCAAACGGTGAAGGGTGGCCCTGCGCCACCCCCACCCCCGCTCTGACCTGCCCGTACTGCGCTCCCGCCGCCCCCGCCCCATACTGGCCTGTGGAAACAAGCCAACGGTGGCCATGGGGCCGCCGTATGCCAACCAATCCGCTTTGGTTAGCGTCTACTCCCTAGGAGTTGACCCAGCCAGCCGAACGGATCGCAGCCCGTGGCCTCTGCCCAACTGTCTCCCCTGACTCTGTCCCGTGGCCGGGACGGCGGCATGCGCGAGCCCTGGTACTGGCGCCACCGCATGCCCCTCATGATCACCGCCGGTCTGCTGCCGCTGTACGCGCTGTGGTGGATCGTGTTCGCCACGGGCGGCGGCGACCTGGCCGCGCAGGAGGCCTGGGCGGGCTTCGTCCGACGGTACCCGGACTCGGCGTACGGCCTCTTCTGGTACGGCGGCGTGCACACCGCGAACTACAGCGTGATCTCCCCGTACCTGATGGCGGCGGCGGGCGTGCGGACCGTGGCGCTCGCCTCCGGCCTCGCCTCCACCTGGATGGCCGTGGCGCTGATCATGCGCAGCGGCATACGCAAACCCCTGTGGCCCTCGATCGTCGTCGGCTTCTCGCTGTGGTGCCAGGTCGTGTGCGGCCGGGCCACCTTCATGCTGGGCGTGGCCTTCGGCGTCGGCGCGCTGCTCGCCGCCTCCGGCAGGATCGGCCGGGGGCGGCTCGCGGCCGTCGTGGCCCTGGCGCTGCTCGCGACGATGGGCAGCCCGGTCGCGGGCCTGTTCGTCGTCGTGGCGGGCGGCGCCTACCTGCTGTGCCGCCAGTGGGGCAAGGCCGCCGCCCTGGTGGTGCCGCCGTTCGCCGTGGTCGGTCTGACGACCTGGCTGTTCCCCTTCGAGGGCGAGCAGCCGATGGCCTTCGTGCGGATCTTCCCGCCGGTGCTGCTCTGCCTGGTCGTGATCCTCGCGGCGCCCCGCTCCTGGAAGCTGCTGAAGCTGGCCGCCGCCGTGTACGCGGTGGGCGTGGTCCTCACCTGGATCATCCCGACGCCGATCGGTACGAACGTCGAGCGGCTCGCGGAGATGGCGGCGCCCGCGATCCTGCTGGCCGCCCTCCTGAACCGAGACTTCTCCGCCGCGCCCCGGCTGAAGCCCAACGGCAAGGCCGCCCACGTCTGGCAGCGCACCCTGCTGATCAGCGCCGTCGCGCTCTCCTTGATCTGGGTGTCGATCAAGACCACCAGCGACGTGGTCGCGTACACGAAGGTGCCGACCTGGGCCGTGGAGACCGACGGCGTCGTCAAGGAGCTGAAGCGCCTGGGCGCCGACCGCACCCGCGTCGAGGTCGTCCCCGCCCGCGACCACCGCGAGGCCGCCGTCCTGTCGCCGTACATCAACATGGCCCGCGGCTGGAACCGGCAGGCCGACGTGGAGCGCGGCCGCCTCTTCTACGAGGGCCGCCCGGTCTCCGAGGTGAAGGAGGGCGCCTTCTCCTCCGCCTCCTACCGCGCCTGGCTGAACCAGTGGGCGGTCGGGTTCGTCGTCCTCTACAAGGGCGACAGCGTCCCCGACGGCGCCGCCGAGCGCGAGCACAACCTGGTCACCAGCGGGCCCAGCTACCTCAAGCAGGTCTGGCACGACGACAACTGGCGGATCTACCGCGTCAAGGACCCGGTGCCGCTCGTCGACAAGCCCGGCGAGGTGGTCACCGCCGACGGCGCCCACATGACGGTGCGCATGTCCAAGCCGGGCTCCGTCATCGTGCGCGTCGCCTACTCGCCGTGGCTGTGGGCGGAGGGCGCCTGCCTCTACAAGGACGGCGACTTCACCCGCCTGACCGCGACGAAGGCCGGTGACGTGAAGATCGGGTCGAACTACGCGGGCCCGTCGGGGCCGCAGCCGCGGTGCGCCGCCGACGGCGGCAAGGACTGACGCCGCCGTACGGACGAAGGGGCGGGGTGAGCCTTCCGGCTCGCCCCGCCCCTTCGTCGTCGTCGGCTTCCGCGTGCCGCCGCCCGCCGGTGCTAGCCGACCCGGGTCAGCTTCGCGCCGAAGCCCGGCTCCGCCAGGTCCTTCTGTACGGCCACGGGGACCTTGATGGCGCGGTTGGTGCCGTCGCCGACGGACAGGACGCCGACCCGCTCGCCCGCCTTCGCGGTGTGCGGGACCTTCCTGCCGCCGTCGCCCAGCTCCAGCTTCGCGGTCAGGCCCGACCAGCCGACGGCCCTGACGTCCTTGGTGGTGACGACCGGCGTCTTCCCGCCGAGGCCGTCGTCGACGTGGCCGACGACCGTGCCCTTCCTCACCACGGTCTTCGCCGTGAGCGCGTCCTGACCCGCGCTGATCAGGTCCCGGACGACCTTGGTGACCTGGTCGATGTTGGCCACGCCCGGCTTGCCGAACTGGGCCAGGGCCGCGCCGATGATCACCTGGGTCTTGCCGCCGGTCCGCTTCTCCGCGGCGAACAGGATGTTGCCGCCCGCGGCCGTGGTGGTGCCGGTCTTGATGCCGATGGCGACGGTCGGGACGAGGCCGAAGTAGTTCTTCTGCTCGTCGCCGTTGAGGTCCTCGTACTTGGGCTGGCGGGCGATCTCCTTGAACGTCGGGTTCTCCATCGCCACCCGGCCGAGCTTCACCAGGTCCTCGGCGGTCGACACGGTCGTCTTGTCGAGGCCGCTGGGGTCCGTGTAGTGCGTGTTCTTCATCCCGAGTTCCTTGGCCGTCTCGTTCATCTTGGCCACGAACTTCTTCTCGTCGCCGCCGCTGTCCCAGCGGGCGAGCATCCGCGCGACATTGTTGGCGGACGGCAGCATGACGGCCTGGAGGGCCTCGTACTGGGAGATCTTCTGCCCCTTGGTCACCTTGACCACGGACTCGTTCTCCGGCTTGCCCTTCTCGTAGTGGCGCTGGGCCTCGGCGTCGACGGTGAGCGTCTTGCCGTCGGTGCCCTTCTTGATCGGGTGGTCGCGCAGGATGAGATAGGTCGTCATCACCTTCGCGATGCTCGCGATCGGTACGGGCTTCTGGTTGCCCGAGGTGCCGAAGGTGCCGATGCCGTCGACGTCCATCGCCGCCTGGCCGTCCTCCGGCCAGGGAATCGACGGCTTGCCACCGCCGAACGAGAACGTGTCCTCAGCCGTCAGCGTCAGCTTCGGCTCGGGAAGCGGACGCACCATCTGTGCGACTGCGAACACAATGGCGAGCAGTGCGACGAGCGGCGTCCAGATCTTGATCCGGCGCACGAGGGTGCGCGTCGGGGTCTCCGGCGGCGGCGGGGTGTTGGTCAGCTCGGCGAGCAGGTCGAGCGGGGGCTTGGGCGGCAGGGGCTGCTGGGTGGTCCGCTCCGGCACGGCGTCTGGCGCGGGCGCCTGCGCGGGGGAGGGCTTGGCGCCGGGCTTGGCCTGCTGGGGGGCGGCCTTCGGGTCGGCCCCGGGGGCCGCCTTGGGCCCGGCCTTCGGGTCGGACTTGGGGTCGGTCTTGGGCTTGACGCGGGGCTCGTCGAGCGGCTTCAGGGCGACGAACTTGCTGGTCCGCTCGGCGTCCGACTCGCTCTTGGCGTCCTTGGCGTCCTTGGCGTCCTTGGCGCGGTCGCCGTCGCCTTCGCGGTCGCCGCCGAGCTTGAGCATGGTGGTCGGCTGGTCGACGGGTGCGGGGCGGGGGGCCTTGAAGACGGCGGTGGCCTGGTCGACGGGACGGTCGCCTGCGGCGGGCCCGGCGGGGGACTTGGGGTCGCCCTCGTCCGCCTTGTCGTTCTCGTCGTTCCTGTCGTTCCTGTCGTTCTTGCCGCGCTTGGCGTCCGCGTCGGGCTTGGCCTCGTCGTCCGGGCGTACGGCCTTGAAGACGGCGGTGGCCTGGTCGACGGCGGGCTTGTCGGCCGCCTTCGGGCCGGTGGTTCTGAACACGGCGGTGGCCCGGTCGACGCGGGGGTCGGCGGGCTTGTCGTCCTTGTCGTCCTTGGGGGCGTCGGCGTCCCGGCGTACCGTGCCGAACACGGCGGTCGCCTTGTCCGACGTGGGGGCGTCGGGCTCGTCCCTGGCCTCGCCGCGGGCGGCCTCGAAGACCGCGGTCGCCATGTCGACGGCGGACTCGGCACCGCCGCCACCAGTGGGAACGTCATCGTCGGCGGCCGCCGGGGACTTCTCGGGCGCCTCGTCGTCCACGGCCCAGGAGGGCTTGGCGCCGCGCGGGCGCGGTGCGGGCCTGGCGGTGTCGGCGGGCTCGTCGGCGCGCTCCGAACCCTTTGCGGCGGGTGCGTCCTCCGGGCTCCCGGAGGACGCGGCGGACTCCCCGGCGGGCGACGGGTCTCCGGCAGCGTCAGCGGACTGCGCGGACGCCTCGGGCTTCGCGGACTCCTCCGGCTCGGCGGACGCTTCGGGCTTCGAGGGCTTCGCGGATGCCGCGCGCTTCGCGGATGCCGCGGACTCCTCCGACTTCGCGTCCCGCGCGTCCTGGGCGGAGTCGGCGGCCTTCGCGGTCTCCCGATCCCCAGCGGACTCCGCGGGCTTCGAGGCCCCCGCGCCCTTGCCGGGCTTCACGAACTCCGCGGACTCCGCATCACCAGCGGATTCCACGGATTCCGAGGGCTTCGCAGCCCCCGCGCCCTCAGCCGACTCCCCAGCCTTCAGGGAATCCCCGGCCTTCCCGGACTCCGTACCTCCAGCGGCCCCCGCTTCCTCAGCGGACCCCGCGCCCTCAGCAGATCCCGAGCCCTCACCGGACCCCGAACCCCCTGTGGACCCCGAACCCCCAGCAACCCCCGCAGACCCCGCATCTCCGGTGCCCCCGGCACCACCCGCGCTGCCCGCGTCGCCCTCAGCCGAGGAGGAACCTTCCCGCTCCCCCTCCGCCCCAGCGGCATCCGCATCCGAGGTATCCGCCGTCGCCACCCAAGCCGCCACGGCGTCCCGAAGCCGTGCGTTCCCGTTCGCCTCGCCCCCGGCCGGGGGCGAGGCGGCGGCACCGTCGTCCGAGGCGCCCCCGCCAGAAACCGTCTTCGACCTGTCGGGGAACTCGCCCGCCACCGATGCCTCCTCGTTCTCGCCGTACTCGCCGTACCTGAGGTACGCGCCGCGCCAAACCACCGCCCGGACCCCGTGTCCGAACCATGTACCAGTGTCCTGTGTGAGGGCTTAACCCCCGTGGTAGACGAGAACGACATACCTACTGGTTCCCGTACGTACCGCCCACGCACTCTCGACAGACCAATGTGAGAGGGGTCACCCTGTCATTCATCCACGCGGGGAGGCATGGATGGGCAGGAGCCGCAGAACAATTCCGGAGGAGCTTCTGCTGCTCGCTTTGGACCCGGCCACGGGTACCACAGCGCAGCCGCAGTCGCTCGACCTGGGTCTGGCCGGGGCGCAGCTAGTAGAGCTGGCACTGGCCGGACGGATAGCCCCTGACGGGGATCGTATCGCCGTGGTGATGCCACGGCCGACCGGAGATCCGACTCTGGACTCCGCGCTGGAACTGCTGCGCAGGCGCGGCAGCCCGGTGCGGGCCGTCCACTGGATCGGCGGGCCCCGCCTGGGGCTGCGCCAGACCTACCTCTCACACCTGGAGCGGTGCGGCATGGTGCATGCCGTGGCGGGCCAGATGTGCGGGGTGCTGCCGACGACTCGCTATCAGGCGACGGACACGGCGATCAGCCGGGAAATCAGGTCCCGGCTCGATTCGGCGATCCGCACCGGCGTACCGCCGGACCCCGGACCGCCGCGCTCGCCGCCCTCGCTCACGCGGTCGGCCTCGGCAAGCACCTGTATCCGGGCAACGAGGGACGCTCGTCCCGCTCCCGGCTGCGGGACCTGATCAGGCACGACCCGATGGGCGGCCTCGTGGCGCACGCCGTGATGGACGTCCAGAACGGCGTGGCGGCCCAGCCGCGCCGCGGTCCCGCGGCAGCGGGCCAGGGCGGGCGGCAGCCCGCGCGAACGGCACGGGCGGCGGACCCCGGCAGGGTTCCGATGCAGCCGCGCCGGGGTGCGGGAGCCATGGCCCGCGCCGTGGCCCACTGACCCGGGAGCCGCGTACGACCCGTACGACCCGTACGCCCCGTACTCCTGGTACTCGTACGGCACCTCGTACTCGTACGGCCAGCACGACCCACGCACCACGAGCGACACCAGCAACACCAGCAAGCCCGTAGCACCGCACGATCCGCACCACCAGCACCACCCGTACAACCCGCAAGAACCGCACCACCCAGCGCCCGTCGCCCGGCACGCACCGGCCGACGCGCGGAGCGCACCGCGCCGCGTCACCCGCACCGGGTGGCGCACCCGCACCGCAGTCCCCAGACCCGGTCCGGGAGCCGCTGGGCCGCGCGGGGTCACCGCCCCGAACGTCCGTGGACGGACGACGCCGGGGCACCGGCCCCGCGCGGCCGCGTACCACCGCACGCAGCACGCCGATTGAGGAACACACCTCGGCGCCCCGGGGGCGTCGGCACCCCCACACGCCCGCTGTTCTGCTGTTTCCCAGCGGTGAGTTGCCCCTTGGTGGCACTCTGCAAGGCAGCAGACACGCAAAGTTGAGGCAAGTGCCGGAGGTGCACGTCCCGTGGCGTCCAACGTCAATCCCACCGTCAGGCGACGCAGGCTCGGTCAGGAGCTGCGTCGGCTGCGTGAACTCAAGGGCATGACGGCGGAGGAGGTGGCGGAGCGACTGCTCGTGTCCCAGTCGAAGATCAGCCGCCTGGAGAACGGCCGCCGCTCCATCAGCCAGCGTGACGTGCGCGACCTGTGCGGCGTGTACGAGGTGGAGGACCACCGCATCGTCGACTCGCTGATGCAGATGGCCAAGGACTCCCGCCAGCAGGGCTGGTGGCACTCCTTCGGCGACATCCCGTACAGCGTGTACATCGGCCTGGAGACCGACGCCGCGTCGCTGCGCGTGTACGACCCGCAGGTCGTCCCCGGCCTGCTCCAGACCCGTTCGTACGCGGAGGCGCTGATCACCGGGGCGCTCCCGGAGACTCCGCCGACGGACATCGAGAAACGGGTGCAGGTGCGGATGCGCCGCCAGGAGCGGATCGCCGCGCCGGAGAACCCGCTGCGCCTGTGGTCGGTGCTCGACGAGTCGGCGCTGCGCCGGGTGGTCGGGACGCGCGCCCTGATGCGCGAGCAACTGGAGCACCTCGTCGAGCAGTCGCAGCTTCCGCACGTGACGGTGCAGGTGATCCCGTTCGAGATGGGCGCGCATCCGGGTCTGAACGGGCAGTACGCGATTCTGGAGTTCCCGGACGCGTCGGACTCCAGCGTGGTCTACATCGAGGGCGTCACCAGCGATCTGTATCTGGAAAAAGCGAATGACGTCCAGCAGTACAGCGTCATGTACGAGCATTTGCGGGCACAGGCGCTGAATGTGGATCAGTCGCGTCAGTTGATCGCGGACATCGCCAAGGACTACGCGCGCTGAAAGGATCACGGCGGCGCGCGGATTTCACCACCGCGGGGCGCGCCCGGTACGCGACGCGCGTGCCGGGCACGCCCCGCGGCGTCGTGTCGGAACTGGGGCGGAGCCCCAGGAGCCCCCAGAAGATCCCTGGTGAACACGGTCTGCGCATAGCCGTGCATAACGCCCACCCGATCGGGAAGGCGCCGCACAGTACACCTTTGCCGCGTCGGCGCGGAAGGCCCTCCTGGTATATGCCATCCGGTTGAGTGAACAAGCCATCCGCCCCTCGAAGTTGGCGAGTAGCGTCTTTCACGCCAACAGCAAGAGCGTCGGCGGCGTCGACAACGGCTGAAACGTCGGCGTTGACCGCGCATCGGCGGTCGGTCACGGCAATTCAGCAACACCGCACCACAGCAACAAACGCACCACAGCAACAAACGCAGTACGGCAACAAACGCACCACATCAGCGATACACCGCATCAACTACGCACAACGGAGCAAACATGGCAATCCAGCAAGGCGCCTCGCACACGTGGACCAAGTCCTCCTACTCGACGGGCAACGGCGCGTGCGTCGAGGTCAAGTCCCCCGTCCTGCACGCGATCTCCGTACGGGACTCCAAGGTCACCGACGGCCCCGTGATCGCGTTCCCCGCCGACTCGTGGAACGCCTTCGTCACCGAGGTGCGCGAAGGGGCTCACGACCTCGGGTGATACGTGCCAGTTCCCCGTTCGACCGGTCGTCGTGCCGACAGGGAGACCCGGCGCCGCGGTCGACGCCACAACCGCAGGCACAACAGCAGAGACAACCGCAGACACAACAGCAGGCACAATCGCATAGCACCATCCGCATGAGCCCTCTCGACTGGTCCGCCGTCCCGGCCGAGGGGGCTCGGTTGTTGCCCCGGGGCGCGGGGCCCGGGGCGCGAGGCCCGGGGCGCGGGGCGCGCCGGACCGGCGTACGCCGTCGCGGTCCGGCTCAGCGGAGCTGGTCGACGTAGCGGTCGGTGCCCGGGACGGTCGGCAGGAAGGGCGCCATCAGCTCCACCGTCCCGAGGCCCGATCCGGCCACGGACGCCCCGCGCGCGGCGAACCGCTCCGCCCAGCACTCCCGCGGGTCGCACTCCAGGAACCACAGCAGCGTCAGTCGCGTGTCGACGCCCTCGACCTGCTTCACGTACGCCATCCGGTCGCCCGGCAGCGGCGTCGGCCGGAACAGCAGGACCTGCGCGGCCGGGCCCCCGGCGAGGGCCTTCGGCAGGTGCCGGGCGCGCAGCCACGCGACGAGGTCCGCCCGCTCCCGCGGCCCCGGGGCGTCGATGACCTCCAGGACCAGGCCCTGGTAGGGGTGGTCGAGCGCGTGGATGTCGCGGGGGCCCGCGGCGCCGTCGCGGTAGACGGTCGCCTCGTGGTCGTGGAAGGCGGTGAAGACGTGGGTGCGGGCGTGGTGGACGCGGGCGTCGCGGTTCAGGCGCCGGTTGATGGCGACGGTCCACTTCATGTGCTCGTCGTAGCGGCCCTCGGTGATCCAGTACGTCGACAGGTAGCACCCGGCGGTGACGGGCGCGGCGACGGCGGACTCCTCGGGGTAGCGCAGGAGCCGCAGCTCCCGGGTGGCCACCCAGCGCCGCCCGGCGAACATCCAGGGCATCGCCATGGCGCCCGCGTAGTAGTGGTCGTCCTCGTACCAGCGGTTGTAGGCGTACTCGTGGCCCGGGTGCGGCTCGACCATGGTGATCAGGGCGTGTCCGGGCCGTACGCCGTACGGGCCGACGGCGGCCAGTTCGCCGTAGGTGTCGCTGCGGGTGTCCTCGCCCATGCCTCTCCCCTTCTTCCGCACGGGCCCATACTCTGACGCCCCGTCAGACAGAAGGCCAGAGCCGGGAGGCGCGCATGTCACTGGGCCAGGGATCGCTCCAGGGCAAGACTGTGGTCGTCTCGGGGGTGGGGGCCGGGCTCGGCCGGGAGGTGGCCGCGGCGGTGGTGCGCGAGGGCGGCAACGCCGTGCTCGGCGCCCGCACCGAGGACCACCTCGCGAAGACCGCCGCCGCGCTCGACCCCGACGGCACGCGCGTCGCGTACCGGGCGACGGACATCACCGACGAGGCCCGGTGCGCGGCGCTCGCGGAGGCCGCCGTCGAGCGCTTCGGCCGGATCGACGCGCTCGTCCAGGTCGCCGCCTGGGACTCGTACGTCGGCGGCCTCGCGGACGCCGACTTCGCGACCTGGGCGGGCGTGGTCGACGTGAACCTGCTCGGCTCGCTGCGCATGGTCCGCGCCTGCCTGCCGGGCCTGCGCGAGCGGGGCGGCTCGGTGGTGCTCATCGGCACGCAGTCGTCGGTGGCCCCTCCCTCGCAGGTGCGGCAGACGGCGTACGCGGCGTCCAAGGGGGCGCTGGTCTCGGCGATGTACGCGCTGGCGCGCGAGCTGGGCCCCGACCGCATCCGGGTCAACACCGTGCAGCCCGGCTGGATGTGGGGCCCGCCGGTGGAGGCGTACGTGGCGTTCACGGCCGGGGCCGAGGGGGTGGCGGAGGAGGAGGTGCGGCGGCGCCTGACCGACCGCATGGCGCTGCCGGACCTGGCCACGGACGGGGACGTGGCCGAGGCGTGCGTGTTCCTGGCGTCGGACCGGGCGCGGGCGATCACGGGGCAGTCGCTGCTGGTGAACGCGGGGGAGGTGATGCGGTGAACGCGGGGAGGGCCCCTTCTTCAGGCTTCTTCACGCACACATCTGATTCACGTACATAAACTCAAGTCGCCCCTACGAACGATTTTACTCCCTCTTGACCGTGCGGGCGGTTGTCGCTGCCGTGCGGGCGAACCGACGATGAGCGGGCCCTTCCCGGCCGAATCCCGCGCCGTACGGGCGAAGTCCCGTCCAGAACAGCGGAGTTGACCGAGCTCAACGGAGTTCACAAGGCGGACCCGGGAGGGGGATATGAACGGACTCGACTGGGCCGTGCTCATCGGCTACTTCGGCGTGATGGTCGCGATCGGCGTCTGGTCCCACAAGCGCGTGGACAACGTCAGCGACTTCTTCACCGCCGGAGGCAAGATGCCCTGGTGGCTGTCCGGCATCTCGCACCACATGTCCGGATACAGCGCGGTGATGTTCACCGGGTACGCCGGGATCGCCTACACCTACGGGGTTACGTCCTTCGTCACCTGGTCCTTCCCCATCGCGCTCGGCATCGCGATCGGCGCGCGCCTGTTCGCGCCGCGCATCAACCGGCTGCGCTCGCGGCTGCACGTGGCGTCGCCCCTCGAATACCTGAAGAACCGCTACGACCTGCGCACACAGCAGGCGCTCGCCTGGTCCGGGATGCTCCTGAAGATCGTGGACGTGGGCGCGAAGTGGGCGGCGATCGCGACGCTGCTGTCCGTCTTCACGGGCGTCTCGCTGAACCAGGGCATCCTCATCACCGGCGCGGTCACGGCCGTGTACTGCACGATCGGCGGACTGTGGGCGGACGCGCTCACCGAGCTGGGCCAGTTCGTGATCCAACTCCTCGCGGGCGTCGCGATGTTCGTGGCGGTGGTGGTGGAACTGGGCGACTACGGCGGCTTCTTCGGGGTGTGGGACCGGCCGGAGCTGGACGGCCACGGGAAGCCCCTGGTGGGCCCCTACGGCACGGTCTTCCTGCTGGCGTTCCTGTTCATCAAGCTCTTCGAGTACAACGGCGGCATGCTCAACCAGGCCCAGCGGTACATGGCCACGGCCAACGCCCGCGAGGCCGCGCGGTCCGCGAAGCTGTCGGCGGCGCTGTGGCTGGTGTGGCCGCTGGTGCTCTTCTTCCCCATGTGGATGGCGCCGCTGCTCGTCGACGCGAAGAAGCCCGACGGCTCCGACTCCTACGCCCTGATGACCGAGCAACTCCTCCCGCACGGCCTGCTCGGCCTGGTCATCGTCGGCTTCTTCTCCCACACCATGGCCATGTGCTCCTCCGACGCCAACGCCATCGCGGCCGTCTTCACGCGGGACGTGGCGCCGGTCCTCTCCCGGCGCCCCCGGCAGTGGAACGACCGGGCGGGCCTCGTCGCGGCGCGCGTCACCACCGTCGTCTTTCTCGCCCTGTCCATGGCCGTCGCCACGCAGGTCAACTCGCCCACCTTCAAGGACATCATCACCGTCGTCATCAAGTGGGTCGCCGGGCTCATGGGCCCCATCGCCATCCCCATGATGCTGGGCCTCCTGCGCCCCTTCCGCCGCTCGGGCCCCACGGCCGCGCTCACCAGCTGGGGCCTGGGCCTCGTCGCCTTCTGGCTGGTCAACTACCCCATCCACTGGAGCATCGACGGCGGCGTCCCCCTCCAGTACCAGGTGTCCATCCCCCTGGCGGTGTCCCTCCTCCTGTACGTCCTCATCGGCTACGCGAAGCCGGAGGACACGCCGGAACGGGATGCCCTCATCGCCCGCCTCAACACCCCCGACGACACCCCGTCGACCCCCCTCCCGACCCCCAAGCCGGTGCCCTGACCACCGGTCCCTCCTCCCGCCGTCGCCACCACCAGCGACGGCGGGATGAAGCCTCCGCCACCACCCGAAAACCGCGGGGACCCCCACGCAGTCATCAAGATCAGCGCCCACCTCTCCTGCCGCCACGGCGTCAGCTCCTTGCTCATCGGGCAGGCCGACGCGGGGGTGTCCGCTGCATCCGAGTCAGAGGGCGCGGATGTCCTCGTTCACGGCTGCGGCAGGGCGCACGGGGGGCCGGGGGCTGGGGTTGGGGGACTCGCCTGCCAGCGTAGGCGGTCGCACTGACAACAGCGTCAGCGCTCCTGGATCGCGAGACCTTCGTACGCGTACCGCGCTCGCTGCTCATCCAGTACGCCCCGCGCGCTGAAACACCCAAGCTGGTTCCGTTCGCCGAGGTGTCCCGCTTGTTCCGCGATTTCCGCCACACCGCCTGGCGTCTGGAGACACGGCGCGGCCACGCCTCCGACCGCAGGAACCCGAAGTGGCAGCGGTTCCTCGCGGGCGAGGACATCCGGAACCCCGCGGTGGACGACGGAGGCCGGGTTCGCCGAGCAGCGCGGGCGGCTCGCGCTCCTGTACGGCGGGGCGACCAGAGGGACAAGACGCTGGACGGGCACGAGCGGCGCCTGGACGCGCTGGAGCGCGGCCGGTGGCCGTTTCCTGCGATACGCCGCGCTCGCCGGGGTGATCAGCGCCGGGTCGGGCCTGTTCGCTCTGCTGGCGCGCTGAAACGCGTCGCCCCCTGGAATGCGCCTTCGGGCGGGAGGGGGCCTTCGTCGTGTGCTGGTCAGTGAAGGGCGTCGATCGCCTTCACGATCAGGGCGCGCGCCTCCGCCCCATACACGGCTTGCCGATGCAACTCCGCGAACGCCTTCAGGTACTGAACCACCTCGTCCGGCGCTTCGATCTTCACAGACGCCGACAGCGGCTCGTGATCCACCCGTTTGTCGTCGAAAACCGTGAATGACTCGATGGGCCACATGGTCCGCTCCACGCCAGCCGGGATGATTCCCAGCGAGACCGAGGCCAGGTCCATCGACGAGAGCAGTGACCCAAGTTGCCCGGCCATCACGCCCGCGCCCCCAAGCCGGTAGCGCAGCACCGTCTCTTCCAGAAGGATCGCGAAGGTGCGTCCGGATTCCCGGATGATGCTGGAACGGTCCATGCGGGCAGTGACAGCGTCGGCTACGTCGTCGGGCAGGCCGCGGAAGGTGGCGATGGCCCGCAGGAGCGCGGTGGCGTAGCCGGGCGTTTGCAGGAAGCCGGGTATGACGTTGGAGCAGTAGACCTTGAAGTTCTTGGTGCGTTCGAACAGCGGCAGGTTTGCCTTCTGGAGTTGCTTGAGCCCGGTGCGTTGGAGCCGTTTCCACTGGACGTACATGGAGTCGGCCTGACGGTTCGCGGCAACGAGGGCGGGCGCATGGTCGGCGGCATCACAGGCGCGGCACCAGGCCCGGAGGTCGTCATCTGAGGGCGCGGTGCGGGCGTTCTCGATGCGAGAGGACTTCGCCTCGCTCCACTCGCACCGAGCGGCCAACTCCCTTTTGGTGATCCCCGCGTCCAGCCTGATCTCGCGGAGCCTCGCGGCGAGCGCTTCGCGCGCGGCCTGCACGCTGGACGACGGGGAGGTGGGAGGCATCTTCGTTCTGTCGCGCTCGTACTAGCGAATCTCGTACTGGTCGTGCGGGATGGCCCGTTCCCCGATCCTGTCGAAGGCTGCCGTATTGAGCCCGACGAGCGCGGGGTCGTCGAAGAACTCATCACCGAGCCAGTCGCCGTTCCCGGCGAAGTCGTGGACGCGGATCACGCGGTCGTCGAAGACCCAGAAGTCGCAGCCGGGCAGCAGCAGGTCGGCAGCGCGTCGCCGCGGCAGCCACCGCACGAGTTCGCCCGCTTCCACGTTGGCGCGGGTCTGGTAGTGCTCCCACCGGATGTAGTCGCTCACCGGCTCGGAGACGACCCGGGCACGGCGAACGACGACTCCCCGGGCCACGGCGTCCGCGATGTCCTGGTGGAAGGGCCGCCACCATGAGGCGCGGTTGTCCCAGTCGACGCGCTCGCCATTCAGCCATGCCTCGAAGCGTGGGTTGCTGTAGTACGTATCCCGCATCTCAAGGTGCACAGCCGAGCGCTTGGCGTTGGCCAACTGCTCATCGAACGATGTCGGGATGCTCGATGGCATCGCACGCCTCCCGCAGGATGTGCACCATGCGCGCGGGGATCCGCACGACAGCCTCGTAGTCGGGCAGCGGCCCAGTGGGCCGCACCTCGCTCTCCAGCGCCTGGTCCGCCTTCCAGCCCTGGAGAACGAGCTCTTTCTTCTCGTCGTCCACCCACACCCTCGGACAGTTCTTCTCGTCGGTGTCGGGGGCGATGCCGATGAACCGTAGCGTCATGTGGTCCTCCAATGTCCGGCTGCTTACACGGACTTGCACCACCGTCGACTCAGCGAGCGGCCCCGTCAAGAGCGCGTGACGGCCACGGAGCATGCGGAATAAGTCAGCTGCAAGTCGCTGCAAGTTTGTGGCGATCTGGAGCAGATGGCCCCTAGCGTCGAAAGTTCCAGCAAGAGACCCCGGCGACCGCGTGAACGGCCCCGGGGCGTGGCCGACTGCTGAGGAGTCGACATGGCCGAGACTACGACAGCCCCCGCCGCCATCACCTGGCTCGCGGAAGCGCAAGCGGATGTCCGCGGAGCGCTCGCGGCATGGGACCGCGTCGAACTCGCGGCCGTCCCCGTCGGGCGCGCCTGGGACGTCGTCCGCATCCCCCAGCGTGTCGGCTGGAGCACCGTCCATCGCCTGCGTGCCGACGGCTCTCCGCTCGGGCCCGTGCTCCACACCCCCGCGCACGTTGAGGTGTTCGTCCCCGCGGGGACCGCGCGGTCCTGGCGCGCGCCGGAGACCACCGTGCTCGGTCCCGGGGACTTCGTCGCGGCCCCGGACCCGGCCGTCATCGCGCCGCTCACCACCCGCGCCCGCACCTGGATCGTCCCCCCTGCCGCGCCCCTGGTTCTCACCGAACCCGACGCCCTGCGCGCCGCCTACCTCGCCGCGTACGAGGTGATGAAGGTGGTGACGAGGAGGTGACCGCCGACCTGGCTGCGTTGGAGGACCGCGCCCAGCGCGCGTACGACACCCTCATGGCCCACCTCAAGGTCTGCCCCGAGTGCGGCCAGAGCCCGAGCGGCTGCCGTACCGGCGCCGTCCTGCGGCGCGCGGTGCGCGACGCCCAGAACGCCGCCCTGCGCGTCCGCCGCGCCAGCCGCAGTACCGAAGGGGGCGGCGATGCGTGACGTGACTGACGCCCCGCGTCGCGCTCCCCACCCCGCACAGAACCAGTCCACCCCACCCCGGGGGCACACAGGTCAGCCGACCAAAGGCCCAGGTCACGGAGCAAACTTCCGGACCTGGGCCTTAGTCGTGCGCGCTCTCGCCACACCCTCTGGTGAGACCCCGGGCCGAGGCGGCGCGGACAGCAGCCCCCCTTCGGCAGATGCCAGTGCCCGCAGGGCTGAGCAGGGCGTGACCGCGCCTGCCGGGCCGCCGCGGCGGGCCACGGTCCAAGCGCGCGGGAGGCACAGAGCGCTGCGCGCGGTTCACCCGGGGTGTGGGGCGCGTGCCGGGCACGGGCGGGCGTGTAGGTAGCTGAAGACGGGCACGCTCAGGCCCTGCCAGAGGTGCGGGCGCATCTGCTCGCCGGGCGCGGGGGCGGTGCGGCAGTGCGCGCACACCAGTTCCGGCGCCCCGGCCCGCTCGCGCGCGGCCAGGTGCTCGGCGCCCAGGGCCTGACCGTGGTCGCAGGGGCGCAGGGGGCAGTGCGGGCAGGTGATGCCGTGCTCGTGCCAGTCGAGGTACGACGCCAGGGCCCGGCTCTGGACTTCGTAGCACGGCGGGCAGGCGCGCGGGCGCCAGCCGCCGGTGCCGCCGAGGTCCATGCCAGCGTCGCCGCCGTCCAGGACACGGGGACACCAGACGCACACGGCGCCCGCCCGCTGCTCGGCGGTCAGAGCGCTGCCCGCGGGCACGATGAATACGCGCAGGGCCTGGGGGTTGGTGGTGTCGGCGAGGGTTGAGGTGTCGGGTGGTGACCACCAAGGAAGGGACTAAGCCGTTGACGCTTTCTCTGGAGTTTGATCAGTGCGGGGCTCAGAGTGCTGCCCCGTTGTTTCGCCGCGGTCGCCCACCTCCGCCCAGAGACCGTATCGAATTCCTGCATCTCGTTCGCAAGTATTTACGATCCAAGATCTTTTCGCGAGAGTAGAAAACCGGCGCATCGCTTGGGTTATCGTCGCATCGACGGGTCAGGGGCAATCGCACTCGACGGGCGGATGGCATGAACACCGAAATCTCGCAGGCGAACAGGCTCTTCGTTAGCTATGCACATGCAGACGATCACCTATTTGATGAGGCTGTTAAATCGCTCGTCGGAGACCTGAAAGGATTCTACTTGGCAAAAACAGGTAACGACCTCGTTGTCTTTTTTGATCGCGAGAGCATCGGCTGGGGCGACGATTGGAGGTCTCGGATTGATGGAGAGCTAGAGAATGCCTCGATCTTCATGCCGGTAATTACCATGCAGTACTTCAATCGACCCGCCTGTCGAGATGAACTAAATGCATTTAATCAAAGCGCAAGGAGGATGGGTGCACAGTATCTCATCTTGCCGATTGTGATTGCGGGTGCCAGCTCGATCAGAGCTGACCATCCGATGCCGGAAGTTGCAACTATCGAGTCTCTTCAATATCGAAACCTGGAAGAAGCATTCCTGTCGGGTCGGGGTACTCAGGAATGGCGCAGAGCGCTCAGCGGATTGACGGACGAACTGATCTCAGTCATTTCCAGGGCGGAACTCTCGGCACCGGAATCTGTGGATGTGGCGGTGTCTGCCGACAGTGTAGATGGGCCCTCCGAGAGTGATAGCGACTTCCTCACCAGCATGGCGGAACTGGAGGAGATCGCACCCAGCATTCAACGGGAAACTGAGCGAGTTCTAAATGATCTAAATGTATGGGCTGAAGCCGTGCAAGAAAGCACGTCACAGGTCAGGCCAGGGCTCACCGCGCAGCAAATGCGCACTATCTCCATGTCCATTGCCGATAAACTTAAAGCGCCATCCGAGGATCTGCATGACTCGGGCGTGAGGCTTGCCGAATCAGTGGAGAATGCGGACGCCTTGGTTAATTCCATCAAAGATCAAATTGCTCAATTGCCGGACCAAAGGCAGAGGGAGGCTTTGGCGAGGCTTGTAACTCCCCCGCGGGATAATGGTGACCTGGGTGAAGTGGTAAGGCATATGGCCGATCTCCTGGAAAATATGGCTTCTGTTGAGGTGATGAGTGCTCCTCTCAGGAGGTCTTTGAAGCCTGCCAGGATCGGGATCACTAAGATTCAGGATGCCGTTCGGGCTGTTGATCGCTGGGGGCAAGATCAGTAACGGTGGGAGCAACGTTGGGGCCGTGATCTTCGAGGCTCGCACCGCAGTAGATGGACAAAACGGGGGAGCTACAGCAGGGCTTCTCGCCTACTGCCCGCTGCGCGCAACCCCTCCCCGGGGTGCGCGACCAGCCGGGGTGAATGCAGGAGGCAAGTGGTGTCGACAAAATGACACGCGCTCGCGCCATGCGTGGATCTTGATGGACAGGAGAAGTTCGATCACTCAGGGCGGTGAGGTTGGCTGCGTGAGAGCCCGCGTCTCTGCATGTATCAAAATAGCGGCTCTTCTTATAGGCCTTCCAGCCGGAGTTTCTATCGCTCTTCCTGCCGGACTTCCCACTAGAGCGGTAACCCTTATTAAAGGACTCTAGGCAGGTCAGGCCCCTGTTGGCCCTGCCTGCGTGTCCTGCAACTCCCCTGTGTGGAGCTTCCACACAGATACAGGGAGGCGGCCGGCGCGCGCGGCGTTGAGTTGGGTGAGGTGTTGGAGTGTTGCATAGGGGAGCTTCAGTGCCTCGGTGAGTCGGCGGACGGTGGTGTACGCGGTCCCTCGGGTGATGGCTGCTTGTTCGAAGTTCTTGATCTGAGCCAATAGGTCGTGCGGGACGGCAGGGTCCGTTCGTTGCTGGTTCAGTCGTTGTGCCTTGGTTCGTTCGTAGTCGATTTCGGAGGTGCCGCAGACAGCGCGGCAGCGCTCCTCCACTTCGTCGAGCGTGGTCGTGTCGGCGATGGCTTGGGCGAGGCGATTGGCGGAGAACGCGGTTGCCAGGTCGACCTGGTGGACGGTGGGACCTTCGTCGGTGAGGGGGACGGGGAATCCGGCGTCGCGGACTTCGCAGAGGCCCCGGGCGCCCAGTGCCGTGGCAGCGAGGAGGGCTGTGGCCTCTGAGGGGTGCCAGTTGAGCACCGAGGCGATGGCTTGGGTGTGCTCGGGGGTGAAGGTCGTGATCAGAGGACCGAGACGGGGGCGGAGGGTGTCTGCGGGGAGTTCGCCGTCGAGGCCCGGGCCCGCGACCAGGAGGCGGATATCGGCGGCTGCCTGGGCGCGGGTGCAGGCGGCGAGGGTGAGGGCGTCGGCCAGGGGGCTGCGCAGGGTGGGTTCGTCGCCGTGGGCCAGGATGTCGCCGCCGACGTCCAGGAGGTCGATCGATTCCAGGGTGAAGTGGGCGGTGAGTTCGTCGAGTTGGCGGGCGATGCCTGCCGCTCCGGCGTAGGGGGCGATGAGGGCGAAGGTGTGGGGGAGTTCGGCGGCGAGGCGGGGGAGGGTTGCCGCGTGTGGTGGCTTCAGGGTCGCGGTGCCGGGGACTGCCCACACGTGCGGGGTGAGTTGGTGCAGGCCGGTGAAGTCGGCCGGGGAGCGTGGGCCGGGGACCGGGTCGACGATCAGGCGGTCCCAGGAGTAGGTGAGGATCAGGGCCGGTTCGTCGTCGGCTGCGTACAGGGCGGCGTGGAGCATCGCTGCCGCTACCGCGTCGCCGCCGCCTCCGGCCGCCACGATGAGTCGCTTCACGGGGGCAGCGTATGGCGACCTCACGCTCGTGCCCACCTATAGTGGCCTGTGGTATTAGCCAGTTGATGAGGGGATGTCGCGTGCCCGAGATCGCTGAAGCTCTGCCCAAGTACCTGCAGATCGCGCAGTACATCCGTGATCAGATCCTGCGCGGTGATCTGCAGCCTGGTGAGGAAGTGCCGTCCGAGCGCCAGTTGGCTGCGGACTGGAATGTCTCCCGGCCGACGTCGGCCCGTGCGCTGGAGGCGCTGCGGCATCAGGGCCTGGTCGAGAAGCGGCAGGGTTCGGGCACGTACGTGCGGGACCAGCAGGTGCACCGGCGTGCCCGCGAGCGGTACGGGCGGGCGCGGCAGACCGGGCGGATCTACGGGCCGGGCGAGTACGCGGTCATCGCTTCCGCCGGGTATGCCGAAGCCCCGGACCACGTGGCTGAGGCACTCGAACTGGGTAAGGACCGTCGGGCCATCCAGCGGCGGCGGGTGACCAACTCCGGTGAGCAGCCGGTCGAGGTGTCCACGTCGTGGTTCCCGGCCGACCTGGGGCGTCGTGCGCCCAAGCTTCTGGAGCCCGAGCGGATCCGCCAGGGCACGGTGATGTACGTCGAGGAAGTCACCGGCCGTCGCGGCAGCTACGGCGAGGACCGGGTCTGCGCCCGGCTGGCCAGCCAGGAGGAGGCGGCGGAGCTGAGGCTTGAACTGCCCGCTGCCGTACTGGTTGTTCACCACGTCGTGTACGACCTACAGGATCGTCCGCTGGAGTTCGCTGAGGCCGTGTATCCGCCAGGGCGCTGGGCGTTCGAGCAGGGTTACCCGTTGGGGTGAGCCGTGGGCGGCTCTTCCGCCGAAGCGCTTGCCGCTCGTAGTGGCCAATGCCACTATCCGGTAAGTGGCTAAGGCCACTTACCGGAAGGGAGAGCGCAATGACGCGCATCGACGGTACCTCCCCTGACAGGTCCTCGCCCGAACCCCTCGGCGGCATGGTCCTCTACCCCGTTCCGGAGTCGGTGGGCCGCGCACGCCGCTGGTTCCGGAAGTTCACTGAGTCTCACCAGCTCGCATGCTCCCTCGACGACTGCTTACTCATGGTCTCGGAGCTGGTCACCAACGCCATCCTCTACGGGCAAGCGGACGAGCCCTGGCGCGTGCGCGTCCGCTGGTACCGCGTGCGCGATGCGCTGCGCGTCGAGGTGCACAACCCCGGCTGTCCCGCCCATGTCCGCCTGCGGACGCCCGAGGCTACGGAGGCCCACGGGCGCGGGCTGCTCCTCGTCGACGAGTTGGCTGACGAGTGGTGGGCCGGTCCGAGTCGGCATGGCGGGACGGTCGTCGTGTTCGTCATGCACCGTGCTTTCAAGCCTGACTAAGGAAGTACTAAAGAGCACTTAATTGCTGCCAATGGTGTCAAAAACGTTCCTGGAATCCGGCCTCCTGGGGTGACATCAGGCCCCAGGGGGATCGGAGCCCGGCATGGACGTCGACCCAGAAAGCTTCGATCACGAAGCCGAGCGGCAACCGTGGCGCCATCGCAAGACGACGGAGCGCGGGCGCGAGCGTACGTACTCCGGATATGTGAGGCACGTGAGCGGCAGCGAAGGCGCCCGGCTGCGGCGCAAGTTGGCGGATGCCATCCGCGCCCTCCTCGCCTGGGCCGCGGCTGACTCCGCCAAGGCACATTCATCTTGCGAGGTGAGACCCGGTGACCGCGCAGACTCCTAGCCAAGGCAGGGCCCCTTCCGCACCCGCCCTGTCGGACCTGTCCGTCTCCCCCTTCGGCCTGCCCCTCGCCCTCCTGCGCGGAGAAGTCCGCGTGGCCTGGGTGGGCCGGACCTCCACCGAGGACCAGCAGGACCCGAGGCAGTCACTCCTGCGCCAGTGGGAGCGGTGCAAGTCCGCGCTGCCGGAGGCGTGGGCCATCGTCTGCCACTTCTACGACGTCGAGTCCGGCCGCAAAGAGCTCAGCGAGCGCAGCCGGGGCTCGGACTTCGAGCGCTTCGGCATTCCCATCGCCCGGGATGGCGGCATCGTCGACCTGCTCGCCGAGGCCGCCCACCCCAACCGGCGCTTCGACGCCGTCATCTGCGAGAGCACCTCCCGCGTCGCCCGCCGCATGTACGAGAACCTCTCCGTCGAGCGGGAGCTGGAGCATGCCGGGGTGCCGCTCTTCGCCTGGAACGAGCCGATCAAGCTCGACGGCGGCCGCGCTCAGCAGATCCTTCAGCGCCGGATCAACCAGTCCGTGGCCGAGTACGAGGTGTTCAACGCTCTGGAGACCTCCTGGGGCGGACTGTGCACCCACGTCCGCGAAGGCTGGAACATCGGCAAACCTCCCTACGGCTACCAGGCCAAGACCTACCGCCACCCCAACCCCGCCAAGGCCGCCCGGGGCACCACCAAGAGTAGGCTGGAGCCGGACGGTAAGCGGGCGGAGACGGTCACCCAGATCGCGCTCTGGCGCTACCACGACAACGTCGGCTACTCCACGATCGTGGATCGGCTGAACGCCGACCTGGACCGGCACCCGGCGCCGACGCCGCCCGGTGGGTCCTCGCGGGCTCGCGGCGCCTGGAGCAAGTCCACCATCTGCGAGCTCCTGCGCAACCCGAAGTACACCGGCTACCAGGTCTTCAACCGCCGAGCCACGCGCTCCCGGCGCGGCGCCGTCAACGATCCGCAGCTGTGGGTGTGGTCACCGGAGCCGGTCCACGAGCCGCTGATCCCGAAGTGGATGTTCGACGAGCTCGCCGCCCGCCGCCAGGCCAAGCGCGGCTCCCGCGACGGCAACGCCCCCAACAAGCACCCCGCCACCCGCCGCACCTACGTGCTGCGCGGCATGATCCACTGCGCCTGCGGGCGCCGCCTGTTCGGCAATCACCGGCATCGGACGACGTACTACACCTGCTGGCCCCGGGCCAACAACCGAGGCCGTCCCGACCTGTACGGCGGACACCCCAAGACCCTCTACATCAACGAAGCCGACCTCCTGGAGGCCATCAGCGCCTTCTTCGCCGACCGCGTCTTCGGACCGCAGCGCCGTGCCCTCCTCGCCGCCGACCTGCGCGATGCAGACGTACGCGCGACCCAGGAGCGCGAGACGGAGCGGGAACGGCATCAGCGCACCCTCGCCGACCTCGCCCGCCGCCAGAGCAACGTCCTCCGCCAGGCCCAGGACACAGACCCCGACGATCCCTTCGCGCGCGGCCTGCGGCAGACATACAACGATCTTGAGTCCCGGCGAAAGGCCGCCCTCGACGCCATCGAGGAGCTCGACGTGGCCGATGACGCCGAGCCTCCGCGCCCGACCGCGCAGGCCGCCGATCTCCTGGACGCTCTGCCGTATCTGGCCCTCAATCTCGCGCGCGCCCCCGAACGGCTCCAGCGACGCCTTTACGAGATCACCCACCTCACCATCCGCCTCCACGCGAACAGCGACGACGTCACCCTCACCATCAGGCTCCCCGCCGACCGCATCCCGGAGATCAGCCAGGCGGCAGCCAGGGCCACCGGGACCAGGTACGCGGAAGGGCCCGCGACCAGCCAGGTCGGCCAGGTCGCGGGCCCTTGCTCAAGCGCATCCCGTACGGATGCTGTCCGTGCCCCCGGCAGGATTCGAACCTGCGACACCCGCTTTAGGAGAGCGGTGCTCTATCCCCTGAGCTACGAAGGCGTGGGTGGGGACCTCCGTGAGATCCGCTGACTAGCGTAGCGGATAAGCGGTGGGGGCTGGCAGGTATGTCGTTGTGGCTGGTCAGAGGGTGGTGTGGTGGGGGATGGCGGGTTCGGGGGCGGGGGTGTTCCTGGGGTGGGTGGGGTTGAGGAACCACTTGCGGGCCGAGACGAGCCACCAGGTGCCGGAGAAGGCGAGGACGACGCCGACGGCGATGGGGGCGTAGTTGAAGGTCTTGACGGTGATGGGGGAGGACTGGGGGAGCATGAAGAGGACGGTGATGAACGCGACCCAGGCCACCGCGATCACGCCGACCGGGCGGGACCAGCGGCCCAGGTGCCACGGCCCGCGCTGGAAGCGGTCGCCCTGGCGCAGGCGCAGCAGCGTGGGGACGACGTAGGCGATGTAGAGGCCGATCGTGGCGATCGAGGTGACGGCGGCGTACGCGGTGGAGTTGAAGAGGTACGGCAGGCCGAGGGCGAAGGCGCCGAAGGCGGCCAGCCAGACCGCGTTGGTGGGCGTGCGGGTGCCGGGGTGAAGGCGGTGCCAGACCCGGGAGAACGGGAGCGCGCCGTCGCGCGAGAAGGCGTAGATCATCCGGGAGTTGGCGGTCACGGAGGCCATGCCGCAGAAGAGCTGCGCGCCGATCACGATGAGCAGCATCAGCTTGCCGGTGGTCTCGCCCAGCGCGTCCAGGAAGATCTGCGCGGGCGGCACCCCGGTCGCCGAGCCGAGTGCGCCGTCGTACGACTGGATGGCGAAGGTCAGGCCGAAGAGGAGCACGAAGCCCGCGACCCAGGAGACCGCGATGGAGCGGATGATGCCCCGGGGGCCCTCGACGGAGGCGTTCTTCGTCTCCTCCGTCATGTGGGCGGACGCGTCGTAGCCGGTGAAGGTGTACTGCGCCATGAGCAGGCCGATCAGGGCCACGTAGACGGCCGAGCCCCAGCCGGTGTTGTTCACGAAGTCGCCGAAGACCGTCCCGACGGGCTGGTGGTCGTCCGGCATGATCAGCAGCGCGCCGACGATGACCACCACGCCGATCAGGTGCCACCACACGGAGACGGTGTTGAGGATGCCGACGATCCGCACCCGGAAGCTGTTCACCAGCGCGTGCAGCAGCAGGATCGCGCCGAACAGCGTGATGGTGTGGCCGGGGGTGGCGGCGTAGTCGAACTGGAGGTTCAGATAGGCGTTGAGGAAGGACGCCGCGCCGAAGTCGATGCCCGCGGTCACCGCCACCTGGCCCAGTGTGTTGAACCAGCCGGTGAACCACGCCCACGCCGGAGCGGACCGCCGCGGTGCCAGCTTGTGCGCCCAGAAGTACAGTCCCGCGCTGGTCGGGTACGAGGAGCAGACCTCCGCCATGGCCAGGCCCACGAACATGGTCATCAGGCCCACGAACACCCAGCCCCACATGATCAGGGCCGGTCCGCCGGTGTTCATGCCGAACATGTACATGGTCAGGCAGCCGGACAGGATGCTGATGATCGTGAAGCTGACGGCGAAGTTCTGCTTGCCCGACATCGAGCGGTCCAGGGTCTGGGCGATGCCCAGCTCCGCGAGGCGTTCCTCGTCCGACCGTGCGGTGCCCGGGATGTCCAGTGGCATGGATGCCTCTCTCGGTTCTCGGTCAGTTCAGTTCAGGTCAGGTCAGGTCAGTGACGGGGGGTGTGGGGGTGGGGTGCGCCGCCCGGTATGGGCTCGCCCGGTGCGGTGCCGCCCGGCGCGGGGCCGCCCCCGGTGTCGTACGGGGCGGGGGCGCGCGGGCGGCTCAGGGGGACTGCGCCTTCAGGGCCCACGCCCGGTGGCGTTCGAAGAGCTTCAGGGGGTCCCCGCAGTAGCTCCACGGCACGTCCGTGGCGTACGGGCCGATCGCCTCGAAGACCTCGCCCGCCTCCTTGTGGCGGCCCGCGAACGACAGCGCGTGGGCGAGGTAGTTGGCGTCCTCGTGGAACGCGGCGTGGGGGCGGGCCAGGGACCGGTGGGTCCACCAGTTCCGCCAGGCGAGCGGCGTGGAGGGGTTGTCGGTCCAGGGGTGCAGGGAGAGCCCGTACCGCTCGCCCTCCTGGGCCATCCGCTCCCGGTGGGTCTCGGCGAGCGCCACCAGGGGCAGCACGTGGACGGGAAGGCCGCGGGGCGCGTGCGCGCAGCGCTCCTGGGCCCAGTGGAACATCTCGCCGCCCTGGCCGTGCCAGGACGGGTACAGGAAGGTGAGCAGCTCGTGGTGCGCCTCCCGGTTCCACGGGTCCCGGTCCTCCACCTCCGCCCACACCTGGAACACGGTGTCCCGCCAGGCCTTGTCCTCGGCGGGCGCGTGGTAGCGCAGCAGCGCCAGCATCACCACGTACGGCGTCGGGTCGGCGGGCAGCGCGTCCGCGGCGGCGTAGCAGGTGTCCCAGGCCTGCTCCATCGGCTCGTTGCGGCCCGTGCCGCGCCCGGCGGCCAGCGAGCGCAGCGCCTGGACGTGGGCGACCAGGGCGAGGGCGTGCGGCGAGCGGGGTTCGGCCTGGGCCCAGGTGTCGGCGAAGGTGAGGCCCGCGCCGAGCCGGGCGAGCACCTGGAGCCGGAAGATCCGGCGGTCCCAGTCCGCGCCGGTGGTGGCGAGCAGTTCCCGGGCGCTCTCCCAGCGGCCCATCGCCGCGTCGTCGAGCACCGCGCGCAGAGGAGCGTCGTCGCGCGCCGGATTCCGGTCGAGTCGTGGCTTGCGGCCTCTCACCGATACCTCGTGGATTCCATGGATTCCGTGGATTCGTGGATTCCGATGCCTGGGCGGGCGGAACGGGGGTGCGGCGGTGCTGGCGGAGCGGGGTGCGCAAGGTGCTGGTGGGGCGGGGCAGCGGCGTGCCCGGGAGCGGCGTACCCGGAGGGCGTGTGCGCCGTGGGGCGCGCCGCAGGGCACTCAGAGTGGTGTCTGAAACCCTGACGCGCACATTTCACCAGTGATATCACTGCGGTACTTTGCAGTTTGCTCACGGGACCTGAAGATCAGAGGTGATCACGGGTGGTGCGAAGACCCGAGTTGCGGCAGCACCGATTACGGCGCTGTGAGAGGTGTGGTTCGGCACTGAGCCGGTACAACACGGACATCCTGTGTTCGACCTGCGCGCGCGGCCGCCACGGCGAGCCGCGCCCCTCCACCGTCCCCGAGCAGGTGTGGACGGACCTCGGCGTCCAACGGGCCCTCGCCGCCTGGGACTTCGGCCGGGCGAGCCGTCTCGTGCGCGAACGCGGGCGGTTGCGCCAGGAGGACATCGCCCGGCTGACCGGGCTGAGCCAGGCGTTCCTGTCGATGCTGGAGTCCGGGCACCGGCGGCTCACCAACATCGACAAGATCACGGAGTTCCTCGGCGGCCTCGGCGCCCCGCCCGGCCTGGTCCCCCTGCCGCTGCCCCACCCGAAGCCCCCGGCGCCCGCCCCGGCCGCCGACCCGCTCGGCGGCGACCTCGACCCGGCCCTGCCGTGGACCGCGCGGCGGATGGTGGCGGCGCTGAGCGCGGCGGTGAGCGGCGGGGAGGCCGGGGTCGGCGGGGTGACCGGGGTCGGCGGGGTGACCGGGGTCGACGGGGCGAGCGGTGTCTGTGGGGCGACCGGGGCCAGTGGCGCGATCGGGGTCACTGGGGCAATAGGGGCCGGTGGGGCGATGGGGGCCGCTGGCGTGCTGGAGGGCTGCCCCGGCGTCCCCGGCCAAGGCGTCCCCGGCCAAGGCGTCCCCGGCCAAAGCACCCCCCGCGACCCCGCCACCACCGCCATCGCCCTCACCGCCCTCATCCACCGCTGGGACACCGCCCAGGCCGAACCCCTGCTGCGCGCCGCCGACGGCAGCCGCCTCACCTACGCCCTCCTCGACAGCCTCCAGCGCACCACCGACAGCCTGCGCACCCTGGACGCCAGCGCGGGCAGCGGCACCCTCGCCGCCCTCGGCGACGCCCACCTCGCCCTGCTCGTCCGGCTCGTCCGGCACGCCTCGTACGACGAGCACGCCGGGCGGCGGCTCGCCGCGGTCATCGCCGACACCGCCGCCCAGACCGGCTGGTTCACGCTCGACGCCGGGCGGCCCGAGCGCACCCCCGCCTACCTGTACGCCGCGCTGCGCGCCGCCAGGGCCTCCGGCGACGTCCGGCTCGGCGCGCAGGCCCTGTCGTACATCGCCGTCCACGGCTACTCCACCGGCTCCCCGCGCGACGCCGTGCTCGCCGCCGACACCGCCCGCGCCAAGGTCGCCCCGCTCGGTACGCCCGCGCTCGAAGCGATGCTGCTGACCCGCGCGGCCCGCGGGCACGCCAAGCTCGGCGAGCGGGAGCGGGCACTGGCCGCGCTCGGGCGGGCCGCCGAACTCTGCGCCCGGGGCAGGTCCGCGCACGACCCGCCCTGGCTGTACTGGCTCAACGAGGGCGAGATCCACGGGCAGACCGGCAGCTGCTACCTCGACCTCGGCGAACCGCACCACGCCGCCCTCAGCTTCGCCCGCGCCCGCCAGGCCCTGAACCCCGCCGACCACCGCACCCGCGGCCTGCTCCTGGCCCGCGCCGCCTCCGCGCACCTGCGCAGCGGCGGCCTGGAGGCGGGCCGCGCCCTCGCCGACGACGCCCTCGACCTGGCCGAGCGGCTCCAGTCGGCCCGCCTCAACGCACACGTCGAGGCGGTCGTCGGCGACCTCGCCCGCGCGTCCGCCGGGGTAGGCCGATAGGTGGCGTGAACAGGAAGGTGTACGGACTGTTGATGGACGGGGACTGTCCGTGTGCCGCACGATGCCCCTGGGGGTTCGTCGACCTCGTCCCGCCCCGGGGGCCGCCACGGGCCCCTCGGGGAGGCCGCGGGGAAGGAGTGCGGGATGCTGCCGGACGCGTCACGTGCGGTACGGGCGCCCGCGCGGACACCGGACGCGGCCTCGGGCGCCGTGCCGGGCCGCGCCCGCGTCGTCATCGTCGGTGGCGGGGTGGTCGGGGTCAGCGTCGCCTTCCACCTCGCCGAGGCCGGGGTGCGGGACGTCGTCGTGGTGGAGCGCGGGGCGGCGCTCGGGTGCGGCAGCTCGGGCAAGCCGATCGGCGGGGTCCGGGCCCAGTTCTCCGACCCCGTCAACGTGGAGCTGGGGCGGCGCGGCCTCGCCGCGTACGCCGACTTCGCGCGGCGGCCCGGCGCCGACATCCGCTTCGCGCGGGTCGGCTACCTCTTCCTGCTCAGTGAGGCCGCCGACGTCGAGGCGTTCTCCGCGAGCGCCGCCGTCCAGGCCCGCCTGGGGGTGCGCACCGAGCTGATCGGCCCTCAGGCGGCCCGGGAGCTGTGCCCCTACCTGCGCACGGACGGGCTGCTCGCCGCCGCCCACGCCCCCGACGCCGGACACGCCCGGCCCGGTCTCGTCGTCGAGGGGTACGCCCGGGCCGCCACCGGCGTCGCCTTCGTGACCGGCACCCGCGTCGTCGGGATGGACCTGACCGGCGACCGCGTCACCGCCGTGCGCACCGACCGGGGCGCGATCGCCTGCGACGCCGTGGTGTGCGCGGCGGGCGCGTGGTCCGCGGGCATCGGGGACATGGCGGGGGTGGCGCTGCCGGTGCGGCCGCTGCGGCGGCAGATCGCGTTCACCGGACCGCCCGCGCGGCCCGCGCCGCGCACCCCGTTCACCATCGACTTCTCCTCCACCGCGTACTTCCACGACGGCGACGGCGGGCTGCTGATCGGCCTCGCCGACCCCGGGGAGCGGGAGGGCTACGACACGACCTGGACGGACGGCTGGCTGACCCTGTTCCGCGACATCGCCCGGCGCCGCGCCCCCGCCCTCGCGGACCTGCCCGTCACGGGCGGCTGGGCGGGCCTGTACGAGATCACGCCCGACCGCAACGCCCTCGTCGGCCGGTCGTCGGACGTGCCCAACTTCCTGTGCGCCACCGGGTTCTCCGGGCACGGCTTCCTCCAGGCCCCCGCCGTCGGCGAGGCCGTGCGCGACCTGCTCCTGGACCGGGAGCCGCCCGTGGACATCACGCCCCTGAGCGCCGACCGCTTCCGCCCCGGCGCCACCGCGCGACGCCCCGAGGCGCAGGTCGTGTGACCCGGCCACCGCCACCGGCCACGGGCCCGGCCACCGCTCCCCGCCGGGCCCGCCGCCCCGCCCGCGCGCGGCACCGACCCACCGGCCCCTCCTCCCGAAAGGTGGTCCCGCCCATGGCCCGCACCCACGCCCCCTGGCGGCTGCGCGCCGCCTTCGCCGCGCGGCTCTCCGCCCTGTACGGGCGCGAAGTACCCGCGTACGCCACCCTCGTCGACGTGTCGCGCGAGGTGAACGAGGACGTCCTGCGCGAGCGCGGGGCCGCGGCCGAGCGGCTCGGGGCCATCGGGCGGGTCACGGCGGAGCGGCACGGGGCGATCCGGGTGGGGACGCCGGACGAGCTGGCGCGCGTGGCGCGGATCTTCGGCGCGCTTGGCATGCGGCCCGTCGGGTTCTACGACCTGCGGGACGCCGCCAGCGCCGTGCCCGTCGTGTCGACCGCGTTCCGGCCCGTCGACGCCGACGAACTGGCCCGCAACCCGTTCAGGGTCTTCACCTCCCTGCTGACCCCGGCCGACCCGCGCTTCTTCGACGCCGGGCTGCGGGCTAGGATCGAACGCTTCCTCGCCGCCCGCGAGCTGTTCCCGCCCCAGCTGCTCGCCCTCGCCGACCGGGCCGAGGCGGAGCGGGGGCTCGGGGACGCCGACGCCGAGCGGTTCCTCGAACTCGCCGTCCGCGCCTTCGCGTTGTCCACCGAGCCCGTCGACCGCGCCTGGTACGAGACCCTGGCGCGGGTGTCCGCCGTCGCCGCCGACATCGGCGGCGTACGCGGCACCCACCTCAACCACCTCACCCCGCGCGTCCTCGACATCGACGAGCTGTACCGGCGGATGACCGCCCGCGGCGTCGAGATGATCGACACCATCCAGGGGCCGCCCGCCTGGGACGGCCCCGACGTGCTGCTGCGGCAGACCTCCTTCCGCGCCCTCGACGAGCGGCGCGCGCTGCGGCTCCCCGACGGCAGCGTGGTCGAGGGCACGCTGCGGGTGCGGTTCGGGGAGGTCGAGGCCCGGGGCATCGCCCTCACGCGGCGGGGGCGCGCCCTGTACGACGAGCTGCTGGACCGGATCGACGCGGAGCTGACCGCCCGCCGGGAAGCGGACCCCCGCACCCCCGGCGCTCCCGGCCCCCGCACCCCGGGCGCTCCCGGCCCCCGCACCCCGGGCGCCGGTGCCCGCACCCCGGGCGCCGGTGCCCGCGCCGACGTCGCCCGTGCCGTGTGGGACGCCCATATGCCCCGTACCGAGCGGGAGCTGGCGGTGCGCGGGCTCGGGCACTTCACCTACCGGGCCGTGCCCGACCGGCCGCGTGACGGGGCCGCGCCGCCCGCGGACCTCGCCGGGCTGCTCGACGGCGGCTGGGTGCGGGCCGAGCCCGTGGTGTACGAGGACTTCCTGCCGCGCTCCGCCGCCGGGATCTTCCAGTCCAACCTCACCGAGGCCGGGGCCAGGGACGACGCCCGCGCGGGCGTCGCCTACGACCGCGACTGGCTGTCCGGCGCCGTCGGCCGCGACGTCCTCGACCCGTTCGCGCTGTACGAGCGGCAGGAGCGGCGGTCCCTGGAGCGGGCCGTCCGGGACCTGCGGCTCCCGGAAGTCCCCCGCGTCCCCGCCCCGCACACCCCCGAAGCGTAAGGAGCCGCCCATGCCAGGGCCCACCCTGCCCACGACCGACGCGCTGCGCGAGCGCGCCCGCGACGCCCTCGTCCGCGTCGGCGCCGACCTGCCCGAGGGGCGGGGCTGCGCGCCCGCACGCCCCTCACCGGCGAGGACCTGTTCCCGCTGGCCGCCACCGACCCGGCCGCCGCCGACGAGGCCATCGGCGCCGCCCACGCCGCGTTCCGGCAGTGGCGCGCCGTGCCCGCCCCGCGCCGCGGCGAACTCGTCCGCAGGCTGGGCGACCTGCTGCGCGAGCACCAGCGGGACCTGGCCGACCTCATCACCGTGGAGGCGGGCAAGATCCGCTCCGAGGCGCTCGGCGAGGTCCGGGAGATGATCGACGTCTGCGACTTCGCGGTGGGGCTCTCGCGCCAGCTGTACGGGCGGACCATCGCCTCCGAGCGGCCCGGGCACCGGCTCGCCGAGAGCTGGCACCCGCTCGGCGTCGTCGGCGTCGTCTCCGCCTTCAACTTCCCGGCGGCCGTGTGGTCCTGGAACACCGCGGTGGCCCTGGTCTGCGGAGACACGGTGGTGTGGAAGCCGTCCGAGCTGACGCCCCTGACATCGCTGGCCTGCGCCCGCCTGCTCGCCCGCGCCGCCGAGGACACCGGCGCCCCCGCCGACGTGCACCGGCTGCTGCTCGGTGACCGCGCCGTCGGCGAACTGCTCGTGGACGACCGGCGGATCGCGCTCGTCAGCGCCACCGGATCCACCCGCATGGGCCGCGAGGTCGGGCCGCGGGTCGCCGCCCGGTTCGGGCGGACGCTGCTGGAACTCGGCGGCAACAACGCCGCCGTCGTCACGCCCTCCGCCGACCTGGACCTCACGGTGCGCGCCGTCGTGTTCTCCGCGGCGGGCACCGCGGGGCAGCGCTGCACCACGCTGCGCCGCCTCATCGTCCACCGCGACATCGCCGACGCGCTCGTGTCCCGGCTCGCCGCCGCCTACGCGAAGCTGCCCATCGGGGACCCCTTCGACGACGGCACGCTCGTCGGGCCGCTGATCTCGCTGACCGCGCTCGACCGGATGCAGGACGCCCTGGCCCGCGCCCAGGCCGAGGGCGGCAGGCTGCTCGCGGGCGGCGGCCGACGCCTCGCCGGGGTGGCGCCCAGGGCCGCGTACGTCGAGCCGGTCCTGGTGCGCGCTCCCGCGCAGACGGGCGTGGTCCGTGAGGAGACCTTCGCGCCGATCCTGTACGTCCTGACGTACGACCGCTTCGAGGAGGCCATCGCCCTGCACAACGACGTGCCGCAGGGCCTGTCGTCCAGCGTCTTCACCCGCGACCAGCGGGAGGCCGAGCTGTTCCTGTCCGCCGAGGGCTCCGACTGCGGCATCGTCAACGTCAACATCGGCACGTCCGGCGCCGAGATCGGCGGCGCCTTCGGCGGCGAGAAGGAGACCGGCGGCGGCCGCGAGTCCGGCTCCGACGCGTGGCGCGCCTACATGCGCTCGGCGACCAACACCGTCAACTACTCGACCGGGCTGCCGCTCGCGCAGAACGTCAGCTTCGGGTAGGGGCGGCGAGGGCGCGGGCGTACGTGATGCCGGGGCGGCCGTCGAGGACGGTCTCCCCGGCGGGGGCGAACCCCGTGCGCGTGAGGACGGCCCGGGAGCCCGGGTTGTCGGTGGTCGTCGCGGCGCGCAGCGACGTCAGGCCGTACTCCGCGGCGGCCAGCGCGCACACCTGGCGCACGGCGTCCGTGGCGAGGCCCCGGCCCGCGGCCTTCTCGGCGACGCGGTAGCCGAGTTCGGCCGCGCCGTCCGCGACGTCCACGAGGTTGACGCGGCCGAGGATCTCGCCGTCGTCGCCGACGAGCACGTGGAAGTGGCAGGCGCCGGTGGCCTGTTCGGCGAGGAGGGCGGCGTGGACGGACGCGAAGTCCGCGAAGTAGGCGTCGCCGCGGTCGGGGACCGAGGCGGCGAAGTACGCGCGGTTCTCCCGCTCGAAGGCGAGCAGGGCGGGGGCGTGCTCGGGGCGCAGGCGCTGGAGGTCGGGCATGGCGACACGGTACGTTCCCCTGGCGCGGGCGCCCAGGGCGGTCCCGGGCACCCGCACCCGCCCGTGCCGCGTGCGCGGCGGGCCGGGTCAGTCGACGTAGACGCTCGCTCCGAACTCGGAGATCGTCTCCTCGCCGGGCGCGACGAGTTCGATCAGCTCGCCGGTGCAGTCCGGTCCCGTGAAGACGAGGGCGACCTCGTCCGTGTAGTTGCCGACGCGCAGCGGCCAGCGGTCCGAGTCGTAGCAGCCACTGGGGTCTTCGTACGCCGTGTCGTTGACGACGAGCACCCCGTTGGCCGCGACGGCGGAGCCGGGCACCGCGAAGGCCAGCGTTCCCGCGGCCACCAGAGAGCCGACGGTCAGCGCGAAACGACGCATGGTTGTCCTCCTGCCTGGTACGGGCCGCCGGGCGCGGCCCGTGCGACAACCGAACGTACGCGATCAGGCACCCTCCGTCACCGGCGTGTGGAAGCTCCTGCTCCGCCGCGGAGGGGGTCGCGCACGCCAGGTCGTGTGCTACGGTGCGGACAGCGCGTGTGTACGCCCCTTCCGGGCGCCGTGCTTCTGTTCCCCGCCCCTGGTGCCCCTTCCGCACCGGGCGGACGTTCTCCGCACTGATCACCGGCCGCCGTCGAGGCGTGAGCTGTCCGCCTCGTGTTCCGTCGCGTCACCTCGCGGCCCGGCCGTTCCCGCGCACCTCGCGCACGTCCCGTGCACCTCTGGCACGTCCCGCGCTTTCGCGAAAGGACCACCCACCACCATGAACCCCACCCTCACCCCGGCCGCCCGGATCCCTGAAGCGGCCCCGGAACCCGCCCCCGACCTGCGCATCCACAGCGGTGTCCTGGACATCGCGAAGGCCGACGGACGGCTGCGCGCCCCGGGCCTGCTGCCCGGCCCCGCCGACGTGCTCGTCCCGGCCGCGCTCATCCGGCGGCACGGTCTGCGCCCCGGCGACCTCGTCGAAGGCACCGGCGGCGCCAGGCCGCACGTGCTCGCCGACGTCGTCCGCGTCAACGGCCGCGCACCCCAAGGCCCCCACGCGCGCCCGAAGTTCGCCGACCTCACGCCGCTGCACCCGCGCGAGCGGCTGCGCCTGGAGACCGGGGGCGGCCCCTCAGCACCCGCCTCATCGACCTCGTCGCGCCCGTCGGCAAGGGCCAGCGCGGCCTGATCGTGGCCCCGCCGCGCACCGGGAAGACCGTACTGATCAAGGACATCGCCGCCGCGGTCGCCGCCAACCACCCCGAGTGCCACCTCATGGTCCTCCTCGTCGACGAGCGGCCCGAGGAGGTCACCGACATGCGCCGCGCCGTGCGCGGCGAGGTGCTCGCCTCCACCTTCGACCGGCCCCCGAAGGCGCACATCGCGCTCGCCGAACTCGCCGTCGAGCGCGCCAAGCGCCTGGTGGAGGAGGGCCGCGACGTCGTCGTGCTCCTCGACTCGCTCACCCGCCTGTGCCGCGCCTACAACAACTGCGCGGCCAGCGGCGGCCGCACCCTCAGCGGCGGCGTCGACGCGGCCTCCGTACAGGGCCCCAAGCGCCTTTTCGGCGCCGCCCGGCTCACCGAGGAGGCGGGCTCCCTCACCTTCCTCGCCACGGCCCTCGTCGACACCGGCTCCCGCGCCGACGACTACTACTTCGAGGAACTCAAGTCCACCGGCAACATGGAGCTGCGCCTCGACCGCGCCCTCGCCGACCGCCGCCTCTTCCCCGCCGTGGACATCACCCCGTCCGGCACCCGCCGCGAGGAACTCCTTGTCCCCGCCCAGGAACTGACCGCCGTACGCGGCCTGCGCCGCGCCCTGACCCGCCGCCCCACCCACGAGGCCACCGAGCCCCTCCTGGACCACCTCCGCAAGACCGCCAGCAACGCGGCGTTCCTGCGGCAGGTACGGGAGACGGTGCCGGTCACCCCGTCGTACGCGTGATGTGCACCCGGTAGTTCCCGTCCAGGTCCGTGCCCGCCACGTGGACGCGGGTTCCGGTCTTGCGGTCGGTGAAGGTCTCGCCGGGGGTGAGGGGGGCGTCGGAGAGTTCCGTGTGGACGTTGGGGGCGCGGGTGCAGCCGCCGCTGTCGTCGGTGGAGTCGTGGACCGTGACCGGGCCGTGGCCGGTGTCGACGTCGGCCTCGACGCGGTAGACGAGGACACCGGGTCGGCACACCGCCTCGTCGTTCCCGGCGCGGGTGCGGACCTCGACCGCGTACCCCGCGGTCGAACTCACCGGCACGAAGGCGAGCTTGGTGCCGCCGCGGGTGGCGAGGGGGGTGAGGAGGTGCTCCGTGGTGCCGCGGGCCGCCGCGCAGTTGACCTGGGTGTCGTCCAGCCAGCCGAGCTTCCACTTGTGCCAGGCCAGCAGGTCGTTGTTGGCGCCCCAGTCCTCGCTCATGATGTCCCAGTGGCCGACCGTGCCGCCGCCGTCCTGGGTGTACAGGTCGGGCAGGCCGAAGACGTGGCCGTTCTCGTGCGGCAGCACCCGGTAGCCGGTGCGGTCGTAGGAGCCGGAGCCGTCGTCCTGGCGGCTGTAGACGAAGGACGCGTTGGCGACCGGAACGCCGTCGGCGACGGGCGCCTCGTGGTTGCCCGCGAACGTCACCGACAGGACGGTGTCCAGGGCGGAGGGGCCCGCGTTCGGGGTGACGAGCACGTTCACCAGGTCGTACGCGCGGAAGTCCACCTCCGGGTCCGCGGCGGCCACGATGTCCTCGACGAGCTCCCGGTAGCCGGGGTCGAAGGGGGCGCCGCGCTCTATCCCGTACGCCTTGAACGGCTTCGGCATGCGCAGCCAGGAGTCGAGCGGCGCCTCCGCGCGGTAGTCGAGGCGGCCGTAGGAACTGGTGCGGAACCAGTCCGCCGTCTGCGGGAAGAACTCGGCGAGGCGGTCGCGGGCGGTGCCCTCGCCGGGGGCGTCGGAGAAGTCGACCATCAGGTTCAGGGCCCGCACCGTCCCGGTGGAGCGGGCGTAGCCGGGGCCGGTGGGCACGCCCTCCGACATCTGCGTCCCGAGCGGGCCGCTGATCATGCACGGGCCCAGCGCGGTCGGGCGGGCCTGCGCGACGGGCCCGGCGGTCGACGGCGGCCCGGACATCAGGCGGCCGGTGCTCGCGGAGGTGGTGACGGCCAGGACGACGGCGACGGCCGAGCCGAGCGCCAGAGCGCGGGTACGGGGTCGGGGCCGGGGGCGGTGGGGACGGAGGTGGGGGGCGGTGCGGCGGGCCCGGGCTATGCGGGTGCGTTCCATGCGTGGGCCCTTCGGTCCGCGGCAGCCGCCGGGTCCGGCTGCGCCCTGTTCGATCACCCTGTGCCGGGGGGTGCGCGGGCGCTCGCTGAGCGCGACCGATCGTGGGTTTCTCGGGGATCCGTGCGGGAAGTGCGGGCCCACTGGGCGCAATGAGTGTGACGCAGGTCACGGTGAGGTGGGGAAATAAGCGGGGAGTGGTTCCCCGTTTAGACCGGTGTCCGCGCGAAACGGGGAGTGATTCCCCGGATCGCCCCACCTACCGGCCCCGCCGGGAGCACGCCATCCGCTCCCGGCACCAGCGCCCCGGCCCCCGCCGGGAAGCCCCGGCTCCGGCCGGGAGGGTCCCGGCTCGGGTCGGGAGGATCCCGGCTCCTGCCGGGGAGGTCCCGGCTTCTGCCGGGGAGGTCTCGACCCCGGTCGGGAAGGTCTCGGTTCTGGCCGAGAACCCCCGGCTCCGGTCGGGAGTCCCCGGCGTCGGCCGGGAGCCCCCCGGTTCCGGCTGGGAGTCCCCCGGTTTCGGCCGGGAGTCCCCGGCTTCGGCCGGGAGTCCTCGGCCACGGCTGGATTCCCGGCCACGGCCGGGAATCCCCGGCTCCGGTCGGAACTCCCGGCTCCGGTCGGGAACCCCCGGCCCCCGCCGGGAAATTCGTTGGACCCGCACCCGCGGGCCCTGCGAGCCTGAGGGCCTTTGACCGCTTAGAGGAGTGTTCGTCGTGGAAACCGCCACCCCGCCGCGGCGCCGCGTCCCCCGGCCGCGGGCCGACGCCCTGCGCAACCGGGAGCGGATCGTCAGCGCCGCACGCGAGATGTTCGTCCAGTTCGGCCCGGACGTGCCGCTGGACGAGATCGCGCGCCGCGCGGGCGTCGGGAACGCCACGGTCTACCGGCACTTCGCCGACCGCGGTGAGCTGGTGCACCACGTCCTGCTCTACGTCACCGACCGCGTCGCCACCCAGGCGGACGCGGCGATCGCGGCCGTCGACGCCGACCCGGCGGCCGCCTTCGAGGCGCTGCGCGGCTTCGCGCACGCCGCGGTGGACGAGCGCATCGGCGCCCTGTGCCCCGTCGTCTCGGAGGCGCTGGACCCCGACCACCCGGAGCTGCGGGCCGCCCGGCTGCGCCTGGAAGGCGCGGTCGAGGAGCTGATGGAGCGCGTGCGCGCCGCCGGACAGCTCCGCACCGACATCGGCGTCGGTGACCTCATGGTCGCCCTGTCGCAGCTGACCCGGCCGCTGCCGGGCTCCAGCGGCTGCCTCATCGACTTCGACCAGTTCGTCCACCGCCATCTGCAGCTGTTCCTCGACGGCCTGATGACACCCGCCCGGTCGGCGCTTCCGGGACACCCCGCGACGTTGGAGGACCTACGCGACAAGGCCCACTGAGCAGCCCACGCAGTTCACCCGGTCCCGGTACGACCGGGGGCCGTAGCCAGTAGCCGCGGTCCCGGCGGCCCCGAGCGGTACGGATGGACCGCGCGCCCCGGCCGCGAGGCCCGGGCCGAAAGCACTACCGCGGAGCCCGACCCGCGGCCCATGCGCCGAAGCATCCGCCCGGTGTCTGGTAGATCCGGCACCATCCATCACTCCTTTTGCTCCTGGCTCCTGTTCCTGGCTTTTGCTCCTGGCTCCTGTTCCTGGCTTCTGCTCCTGACTCCTGTCCCTGACTCCTGTTCCTGTTCCTGTCTGTTCCTGTCTCCTTAGGTGGCTCCACCCATGTCTCAGTCAGCCGTCCCATCCCTCGCTCCCGACCCAAAGCGCTGGAAGGCCCTCGTCTTCATCGCGCTGGCCCAGCTGATGGTCGTCCTCGACGCGACCATCGTGAACATCGCGCTGCCCTCCGCCCAGGACGACCTCGGCATATCCGAGGGCAACAAGCAGTGGGTGATCACCGCCTACGCCCTGGCCTTCGGCGGTCTGCTGCTCTTCGGCGGCCGCATCGCCGACCTGTGGGGCCGTAAGCGCACCTTCGTGACCGGCCTCATCGGCTTCGCCGCGGCCTCCGCGCTCGGCGGCGCCGCCACCGGCCAGGCCATGATGTTCGGCGCCCGCGCCCTCCAGGGCGTCTTCGGCGCGCTGCTCGCGCCCGCCGCGCTCTCCCTGCTCGCCGTGATGTTCACGGAGGCGAAGGAGCGCGCCAAGGCCTTCGGCATCTACGGCGCGATCGCCGGTGGCGGCGGCGCCGTCGGCCTGATCCTCGGCGGCTTCCTCACCGAGTACCTGAACTGGCGCTGGACGTTCTTCGTGAACATCCCGTTCGCGGTCGTCGCCGCCGTCGGCGCGTACTTCGTGATCCGCGAGCCCGAGGGCGGCCGCAACCGCTCGCCGCTCGACATCCCCGGCGTCATCCTCTCCACGCTCGGCCTGGTCGCGCTGGTGTACGGCTTCACGCGCGCCGAGTCCGACGGCTGGTCGGACGGCGTGACGGTCGCCATGTTCGTCGCGTCCGCGCTGCTGCTGTTCGCGTTCGTCGTCACCGAGGCCAAGGTCAAGGCGCCGCTGCTTCCGCTGCGCGTGCTGACCGAGCGCAACCGCGGCGGCGTCTACCTGTCGCTCGGCCTCGCGGTCATCGCGATGTTCGGCCTGTTCCTCTTCCTCACGTACTACCTCCAGGCCGTCCGCGGCTACTCGCCGGTGAAGACCGGCTTCGCGTTCCTGCCGATGATCTTCGGCATGATCGTGGGCTCGACGCAGATCGGCACCCGTCTGATGACCCGCGTCCCGCCGCGGCTGCTCATGGCCCCGGGCTTCCTGCTCGCCGCCATCGGCATGCTGCTCCTGACGCAGCTCGACGTCGACACCTCGTACGCCGGTCTGATCCTGCCCGCGCAGCTCATGCTGGGCCTCGGCATGGGTACGGCGTTCATGCCCGCCATGTCGCTCGCCACCCACGGCGTCGAGCCGCGTGACGCCGGTGTCGCCTCCGCGATGGTCAACACCTCGCAGCAGGTCGGCGGCGCCATCGGCACGGCCCTGCTGAACACCATCGCCGCCTCGGCGACCACGGCGTACATCGAGGACCACGCGGCCTCCGCGACCACCCCGGCGGCGCAGCAGCTGCTCGCCGCCAAGTCCATGGTCGAGGGCTACACCGCGGCCATCTGGTGGGCGGTCGGCATCCTCGTCGTGTCCTCGCTGATCGCCGCGGTGCTGGTCAACACCGGCGCCCAGAGCGGCACCCCGGCGGCGTCCGGCGACGGCGCCGAGGACGAGGTGAAGATCCCGGTCGTGGCGCACTGACGCCACCGCGACGCACGCGACGGACGCGACGGACGAACAGGAAGGGGCGGGCCCTCCCGCGCTCCCCGGGCCTCGCGGCCTAGCGGAGCCAGGGGAGGTCCGCCCCCGCCTCCTTGGGCTGAAGTCCCTCGGCGACGATCCGCATGATCTCGCCGAGGGACTTCTGCTGTTCCCGGCTCAGCCGGTCGAACAGGGCCTGCCGCACCGCCTGCACATGGCCGGGCGCGGTCTGGCTCAGCACCTCGTACCCCGCGTCCGTGAGGATCGCGAACTGCCCGCGCTTGTCCGTCGGGCAGTCCTCGCGCCGCACCCAGCCGCTCTTCTCCAGGCGGGCGATCGCGTGCGAGAGCCGGGAGCGGGTGATCTTGGAGCCGCGGGCCAGCTCCGTCATGCGCAGCCGCCGCCGCGGCGCCGCGGACAGCTGCACCAGCAGGCCGTAGTAGACGTGCGGCATGCCCGCGTCGCGCTGGAGCTGCCGGTCGAGGTAGTCCTCGAGCAGCGTGGAGGCGTGAACGTACGCCAGCCAGGTGCGCTGTTCCTCGTCGTCGAGCCAGCGGGGCTCGGCGGCCCCCTGCCCTGCGGCGGTCCGTACCGCGGTGGATGGCGTGTCCATGTATTCCACTCTACGAGGCCTTCCTGTGCTCCCCGGCCGCCCCGGCCCCCCTCGCGGGCGGCAGCCCCTACAGCGCGGGCGGGTTCAGCTCCACGCCGCGCAGCGCCGCCGCCCGCGCCCGCTCGTCGCCGACGTCGAGGGCGGTGTCCGCGAACTTGATGGTGTGGTCGTCGCCGTGCGCCGCGGCCCGCGCGAAGACCTCCGCGAAGGAGGCGCGCGCGGCCTCGGCGTACGCGGGCCGGAGCTGATCGTCCGGCGCGGGCGCGGCGGGCGCGTACGCCGACGTCACCGCCGCGGACGCCGCCCAGGCCGCGGCGAGCGAGTCGGGCCACAGCTCGCGGGGGAGCGCGGGCAGGGTGCGCAGGACCGCGTTGGGGGCGGTCGCCGCGTGCACCAGCATGATCGGTTCGGCGTGGCCGTGGGTGGCGAAGCGGTGCACGGCGGCGGCGACCAGCTCGGTGAGGCGCTCGCGGGCGGCGTCGGGGCCGAGGGTGGTGCTGGTGCTGGTGCCGGTGCCGGTTCCGGGGCTGGTGGCGGTGGCGGTGGCCGGGGGCCAGACCGGGACCGACGTCAGGCGGGCGAAGCGGTCCGGCAGCGGCCCGTCCTGGAGGGAGATCCGCTCCACCGCCGCCAGCGCGTCCGCGGCGCCCGCCGCCGGGGCCAGCGCGAGGGGCCGCAGCGGGGGCAGCGGGGTGTGCCGGGCCGCCCAGTAGCCGAGGCCGTGGGCCAGCTCGGCGAGCCGGGGTTCGGTCTCGCCGCCGGGCCCGAGCAGGGTGCGTACGGCGTGGCCGACGCGGATCACCGGGTGCGTGGAGCCGCCCGCGATGCCGGGCAGCAGCACCGGCCACCACGCGGCGAGCACCTCCCGCCAGGGCCGCTCGGCGAGGGCGCGCGCGAAGTGGTCGATCCAGTCGGCGGCGCGGCGCGGGTCGCCGAGCGCCTCGTGCCAGTTGGCGTCGGTGACCGGGGCGAGCCGGTCCGGCATGTCCTCCAGCTTGTCGCGGTAGTAGTCGAGCCAGCGGTGCACGGTGTGCGCCTGGCCGCCGCGGACCAGGGCCTCGACGGCCATCGGGCCGTGGTTGGTCAGGCGGCCCAGGCGCTCGGGGCCGCTCGCGTGCAGGCGCTGCAGCGCCTCGTCCAGGACACCGTCGGTGATCTCGGTCATGGCCGCACGGTAGGGGCGCGGGGGCGGGGCCCGTAACGGTCTGGCGGCCTAGGCCGCAGGTCCGGCCTAGGCCCCTGGACGGAGGGGCGGCGCGTGCGGGCCCAGCGGGCGCTGGTACCAGGCCACGTCCCAGTACCGCTGAAACTTCCGGCCCACTTCGTCGTACGTACCGACGTGCCGGAAACCGAAGCGTTCGTGCAGCCGCACCGAGGCCGCGTTGGGCAGCGCGATGCCCGCGTAGGCGCGGTGCAGGTCCTCGCCTTCGAGGGCGGCGAACAGGGCCTCGTACAGCAGGGTGCCGATGCCGCGTCCGGTCGCGTGCGGGGCGCAGTACACGCTCACCTCGACCGAGGTGGCGTACGCGGCCGGGACCGGAAGGGGCCGCTCGTCGCGTACCCGAGGATCTCCGCGGGCTCCGTGGGCTCCGTGGGCTCCGCGGGGTCGGAATGATCGGATTCAGGCGCATTGCCGGATTTTGTCGCCTGCGCAACCAAGAGGCGGTGCGGGCCGTCTTTGGGGTGGGAGAGGAGCCAAGGGCGGCGCTCTTCCGGCAGGAACGGGACCGTGTCGAACGTGACGGCGGTCTCACGGACGTAGTGGTTGTAGAGGTCCGCGAGCGCCCCGAGGTCGGCCTCCGTTCCCGGCCTGACCTGCACCTCTGTACGTTCCGACGGCACGTGTCCTCCCCTTGTGGCCGCACAGGGTACTGCATGATCACGAAAATGGATGCGCGGGTTGGGAATTCTGTCCGGATTCCAGTCGTTGTATCCGTCGGATGCAGGGCACCTGGGAAGGTGTGCCGTCCACCACAGGTCCACGCCCGGACCGACCGGCCCCCCGGCCCCCGGCCGGACCGACCAGTGACAACCACGCAAGGGAGCACGCATGGCAACCCGTGCCGTCGCCCGTCGCAAGTCCGCCGACACCGGCGAGACCGACGCGGCACGCAGTGTTCGCGCTTCAGGCGGCGAGATCGCCGACCGCGACCTGGTCGGCATGTACCTCGACGAGATCGCGCGTACGCCGCTGCTCGACGCCGCCAAGGAAGTCGAGCTGTCCCAGATCATCGAGGCGGGCGTCTACGCCCGGCAGATCCTGGACGGGGAGGTCGAGCGGGACGAGAAGTCCGTCGCCGCCTCCGATGACGAGCTGCGCGCCCTCGTCGCCGACGGCGAGCGCGCCAAGGACGTCTTCATCCGGTCCAACCTGCGCCTGGTCGTCGCCGTGGCCCGCCGCTATCCGCGCAGCGGCCTGCCCCTGCTCGACCTGATCCAGGAGGGCAACGCGGGCCTGGTCCGCGCGGTGGAGAAGTTCGACTACGCCAAGGGCTTCAAGTTCTCCACGTACGCCACCTGGTGGATCCGCCAGGCCATCACGCGCTCCATAGCCGACCAGTCCCGCACCATCCGCCTGCCCGTGCACCTGGTCGAGGAGCTGGGCCGCATCCGCCGCGTCCAGCGCGAGTTCAACCGCGAGCACGGGCGCGAGCCGGAGCCCGCGGAGATCGCCGCCGAGCTGTCCTCGACCCCCGAGCGGGTCACGGACGTCCTGGACTGGGCCCGCGACCCGGTCTCCCTGAACATGTCGGTGGACGACGAGGGCGAGACCCAGTTCGGCGACCTCCTGGAGGACACCTCGGCCGTCTCCCCCGAGCAGTCCGTCCTCACGCTGCTGCGCAGCGAGGAGCTGGACGACCTCATAGGCCGCCTCGACCAGCGCACGGCCTCCATCATCAAGATGCGGTACGGCATCGACGACGGCCGCGAGCGGACCCTCACGGAGGTCGGCAAGGAGCACGGGCTCACGCGTGAGCGCATCCGGCAGATCGAGAAGCACGCCCTCCTGGAGCTGAAGAAGCTGGCGCGGGATACGGGGTTCGACGCCGCCGCGTAGCCCTGACGGGGGGTCCAGCAGGGGGGTGCCGTTCTGCTTGCGGCGCGGCCGCGGGTGCGGTGCCGCCGGGGGCGGTCTCCCACCCACCCACCCGTTCCCCTCTGCGGAGCAGCCACCCGGCGACGCGGGGCGGTGCGGCTTGGTGGGTGGTGCGTTTGCCCACCCGCCCACCCGTGACCCCGCCGTGGGAGGTCGCCGTCGGCGCGGTGCGCTGCGGCCCGTTGGGTGGGTTTCCGTTCCCGCCCGCCCACCCGTGACCCTCTACCGAGTGGGCACTCGGCGACGCGGGGCGGTGCGGCTTGGTGGGTGGTGCGTTTGCCCACCCGCCCACCCGTGACCCCGCCCTGGGAGGTCGCCGTCGGTGCGGGGAGGGCACTTTCCTGGCGCCGGGCGCACGGGTGGGTGGGTGGGGAAGCAACCACCCACCGGGCCGCGGCGCGGGACGGACATCGGGTGGTGGCGTGGTGCGCCGACGGTGCCTGTCCGGTGCGGGGTGACGGGTGGGCGGGTGGGAAAGGAACCCACCCACCGGGCCGCGGCGCACCGCGCCGACGGTGCCCGTCTGGCGCGGGGTCACGGGTGGGTGGGTGGGAAAGGGCCCCGCCCACCGGGCCGCAGCGCGCCGCCGCGCCGGGTGGGGCGGGGCTACCGGGAGGGGAGAGGGGCCGCGGCCTTGGTCAGGCGGTGGCCCAGGGCCCGTACACGGCGCGTGAGCGCATCAGGCGCACGCACAGCGAAGTCCGCGTCCACCCAGAGCAGCCGCGCCGCCACCGACTCCACCGGCTCCGTCACGACTCCCCGCAGTCGACAGCGGCCGCCCTCGATGTCCACCACCCGCCCCAGACCGGGCGGCAGCCGCCGCGCCACCCGCTCCGCGGGCGCGTCGAACTCCAGGTCGAGTTCGTACGCCGCCGTCTCCGCCCGCCCCGGCAGCACGCTCCGCCGTACGTACGCCTCCGCGCTCCCGCCCGGCAGCATCCGCGGAGCGAACCGCACCCCCGTGGCGAGGGGCTCCGACACCCGGTCCACGCGGAACGTCCGCCAGTCCTCGCGGTCCAGGTCGTACGCGACCAGATACCAGCGCCGCCCCGTGGACACGAGCCGGTGCGGCTCGGTGAGCCGCCGCGACGGCGTCCCGTCCTTCGCCTCGTACGCGAACCGCAGCCGCTCCCGCCCAGCCGTCGCCGACGCCATCACCGTCAGTGTCTCCGGCGCGATCCGCGCCCCGTCGCCGCTGGTCAGCGACATGGTCGCGGCGCCGAGCGCGGCCACCCGGTGGCGCAGCCGCGCCGGAAGCACCTGCTCCAGCTTGGCGAGGGCCCGTACCGACGCCTCCTCCACGCCCTCCACGGCGTGCCCCGCCCCCGCGCGCAGGCCGACCGCGATGGCCACGGCCTCCTCGTCGTCGAGGACGAGCGGCGGCATCGCCTTGCCCGCGACGAGCCGGTAGCCCCCGTTCGCGCCCTGCGTGGCGTGCACCGGATAGCCCAGCTCCCGCAGCCGGTCGATGTCGCGCCGCACCGTGCGGCGGCTGACGCCGAGCCGCTCGGCCAGCTCGCCGCCGGGCCACTCGCGCGGGGTCTGGAGGAGGGAGAGAAGGGTCAGCAGCCGCGCCGGGGTGTCCGTGCCGCCCGTGCCGCCCGTACCGCCCGTGCCACCCGTACCGCTCGTGCCGTCTGTACCGCCGGTCGATGTCGTCATGCCCTCAGGATGCCGTGGAACTAGGTCATGACCTGACCTATAAGGGGTCTAGCTTTGCGGTATGACTTCCCCCAGCACCCCCAGCACCCCCAGCACCCCCAGCACTCCCGAGAAAGCCGCGACGCCACCGGATTCCCATGCGGACCGCCGCCGCTGGATCGCCCTGGCGATCGTGATGACGGCCGCGTTCATGGACCTGGTCGACGTGACGATCGTGAACATCGCGATCCCCTCCATCCAGCGCGACGCGGGCGCCACGTTCAGCCAGATCCAGTGGATCACCGCCGGGTACGCGCTGGCGCTCGGCGCCGGACTGATCACCGGCGGACGGCTCGGCGACATCTACGGCCGCAAGAAGGTCTTCCTCGTCGGCATCACCGGCTTCACCGTCGCCTCGGCCCTGTGCGGCTTCGCCGCGAACCCGGAGATGCTGGTCGCCTCGCGCATACTTCAGGGCGCGATGGCCGCGCTGATGGTGCCGCAGGTGCTGTCGATCGTCCACGCCACCTTCCCCGCGCACGAGCGCGGCAAGGTCTTCGGCCTGTTCGGCATGGTCGTCGGCCTCGGCGCGGTGTCCGGCCCGCTGCTCGGCGCGCTGCTCACCGAGTGGAACCTGTTCGGCCTGGAGTGGCGCCCGATCTTCCTCATCAACCTGCCCGTGGGCGTCGCGGGCGTGCTGCTCGGCCGGAAGTTCATCACCGAGTCCAAGGCTCCCCGGGCCCTCAAGCTGGACCTGGTCGGCGTCGTCCTCGTCACCGCGGGCCTGCTGATGCTGCTCTACCCGCTCACGCGCGGCCGCGAGCTGGGCTGGCCGCTGTGGGGGTACGCGATGATGGCGGGCGCCGTCGTCGTGTTCGGCGCGCTCGTCGCGTACGAGAAGCGCAAGGGGGAGCGGGACGGCTCGCCGCTCGTGGAGATGTCCCTGTTCAAGGTGAAGAGCTTCGCCGCGGGCATCGCCGTGCAGACCGTGTTCGGCGTCTCGCTCGGCATCTTCTTCCTGGTCTGGACGATGTACATGCAGCTGGGCCTCCAGTGGAGCGCGCTGCGCGCCGGTCTGACCGGGGTGCCCTTCTCCATCGCGGTGTCGTTCGCGGCCGGGATCTCCGTGCAGAAGCTGGTGCCGCGGTTCGGCCGCAAGGTCCTCCAGGCCGGGGCGCTCACCATGGCCGCGGGCGTCCTCATCTACATCTGGGAGGCCGGGCGCTACGGGGCGGACATCGCCCCCTGGCAGATGGCGCTCCCGCTGGTGGTGATGGGCCTCGGGATGGGGCTCATCGTGGCCCCGCTGACGGACGCGGTGCTCTCCGAGGTGCCGCGCGAGCACGCCGGGTCGGCGTCCGGCCTCATCAACACCGTGCAGCAGATGGGCAACGCGCTGGGGCTCGGACTGGTGTCGGTGGTGTTCTTCGGGGTGATGGACGAGGACGTGGTGCTGCCGGAGCGGGTCGCCGCGGAGTTCGTCCACGGGTTCCAGAACGCCCTGTGGTGGGTGGTCGGGGTGCTCGTCGCGATCTTCCTGCTGATGCTGGCGCTGCCGAAGCGGGCCGCGCGGCCTGAGGGCGCCGACGCGTCGGCGCCGGTTCCCGAGGCGGAGCGGGAGCCCGCGCTCGCCCACTGACCGCGGGGGCGCCCCTTCTGCCCCCTTTGCCTCCTCTGCCTCTTCTGTGCACGCGCCAGCCCGCCTGCCCGTTTCCGCCGTCGTGCGGTTGCAGGTGGGTGGGCTTTTCTGTCTGTCACGGGCCCGCCTGTTACTGCCGGTGGCAACGCGGGCGCCCCTCGGGGCAGGGGCAGGGGCAGGGGCAGCACGGAAGGTGCCCGTTTATGCCTGTCAAGTGCCCGATTGTGTTTACATGGCGCGCACCAGCAGCGTACTGTGCAGCGAAACCACACAACCGGGCAGAAAGCAGGAGGCCCCAGCCATGTACGGGCCGGAGCGGCAGCAGGAGATTCTGAGGCTCGCCCGCGAGAGCGGGAGGGTGGACGTGCTGGGGCTCGCCACCACGTTCCAGGTGACCGCCGAGACCATCCGCCGGGACCTGAAGGCCCTGGACCGCGCGGGCCTGATCCGCAGGGTGCACGGCGGCGCCATCCCCGCGGGCCGCCTGGACTTCGAGCCCGACCTCGCGGAGCGCGAGGGCACCGCCGCCGACGAGAAGGACCGCATCGCCCGCGCCGCCCTCGCCGAGCTTCCGCCCGAGGGCAGCGTCATCCTCGACGCCGGTTCCACGGTGGCCCGCCTCGCCGCCGCCCTGCCGCTGGAGGCGGAACTCACCGCGGTCACCCACAGCCTGCCCACCGCCGCCCGCCTCGCCGACCACCCCGGCATCCAGCTCCACCTGGTCGGCGGCCGCGTGCGGCACCGTACGCGGGCCGCCGTCGACGCCTGGTCCCTGCGCGCGTACGCCGAGATCCGCGCCGACGTCCTCTTCCTCGCCGCCAACGGCTTCTCCACCGCCCACGGCCTGACCACCCCCGACCTCGCCGAGGCCGCCGTGAAGCGCGCCGCGATCGCCGCCGCCCGCCGGGTCGTGCTGCTCGCCGACAGCGGCAAGCACGGCGCCGAGCACTTCGCCCGCTTCGGCTCCCTGACCGACGTGGACCTGCTGGTCACGGACACCGGGCTCAGCCCTGAAGACGCCGCCGCCATCGAGGCCACCGGCACGGAAGTAGTACGCGCATGATCCTCACCGTCACCCCCAACCCCTCCCTCGACCGCACCTACGAGGTCCCCGCCCTCGACCGCGGCGACGTCGTCCGCGCGAGCGCCGAGCGCATGGACCCCGGCGGCAAGGGCGTCAACGTCTCGCGCGCCGTCGCCGCCGCGGGCGTCCCCACCCTCGCCGCGCTGCCCCTCGGCGGCGCCCCCGGCGCCCTCGTCGCCCAACTCCTCGACGAACAGGGCATCCCCGTCGCCCCCGTCCCCGTCGCCGGACAGACCCGCTCCAACATCGCCGTCGCCGAACCCGACGGCACCCTCACGAAGATCAACGCCCCCGGCCCCGAACTCACCGCCGCCGAGAGCGAGTCCCTGCTCGCCACCGTCGCCGCGCACGCCCCCCGCGCCGACTGGATCGCCTGCTGCGGCAGCCTCCCGCGCGGCCTCGCCCCGTCCTGGTACGCCGACGTGGTCCGCCGCTGCCACGCCGCCGGTGCCCGGATCGCCCTCGACACCTCGGGCCCCGCCCTGCTCGCCGCGCTCGCCGAGCACCCCGACGTCGTCAAGCCCAACGCCGCCGAACTCGCCGAGGCCGTCGGCCGCCCCCTGACCACGGTCGGCGACGCCCTCGAGGCCGCCGCCGAACTGCGCGACCGCGGCGCCCGCGCCGTCCTCGCCAGCCTCGGCGCGGACGGCCAGCTCCTCGTCGACGCCACGGGCGCGCACTTCGCGTACGCCCGCGTCGACTCCGTACGCAGTGACGTCGGCGCGGGCGACAGCTCCCTCGCCGGTTTCCTGATCGCGGGCGGCACCGGCCCCCGCGCCCTCGCGGCGGCCGTCGCGCACGGCGCCGCCGCCGTCCAACTCCCCGGCAGCCAGCTGCCGACCCCGTCGGACCTCGCGCCCGACGCCGTGACCGCCACGGCCGAGATCCCGCTCGACCTGGTCCTGGCCTCGTCCTGACCCCGTACCGACCTCGTCCTGACCCCGTCCCGACGTACTACCTCCGTACTGACCCCGTCCCGACCGGACCCGTGGTGTGAGTCCCCCTGTGAAGGAGCCCGCGATGAGCGAGAACAACGCCATGATCACCGCGGAGTTGGTCGATCTCGACCTCGACCGGTCCGCCGACACCAAGGAAGCCGCCGCCCGCGCCCTGGCCACCCGCATGGCGGCCCTCGGCCGGGTCACCGACCTGGACGGCTTCCTCGCCGACGTGGCCGCGCGCGAGGCGCAGATGCCGACCGGCCTCGACGGCGGCATCGGCATTCCGCACTGCCGCAGCGCCCACGTCACCGAGCCCACCCTCGCCTTCGGCCGCAGCGCCCGGGGCATCGACTTCGGCGCCCCCGACGGGCCCGCCGACCTGGTCTTCCTCATCGCCGCCCCCACCGGCGCGGACGACGCCCACCTGACGATCCTGTCCTCCCTGGCCCGGCGGCTGCTGGACGAGGAGTTCACGGGCGCCCTGCGCGCGGTGACCGAGCCGGAGACGGCGGCGGCCCTCATCAGGGGCGAGGACGCCCCCGCCCCCGGCACTGGACGGACGGACGCCGAAACCGAGGCCAGCGCGCCCCCGTTCCGCATCGTCGCCGTCACCTCCTGCCCCACCGGCATCGCCCACACGTACATGGCGGCGGAGGCACTCGAAGCGGCGGCGCGCGCGGCGGGCGTGGACCTGGTCGTCGAGACCCAGGGCTCGGCCGGTTTCACACCCCTCGCCGCGGCGGCCGTCGAAGGCGCCGACGGCGTGATCCTCGCCCACGACGTCCCCGTGCGCGACAAGGCCCGCTTCGCGGGCAAGCCCACCGTCGACGTCGGCGTGAAGGCGGGCATCAGCCGCCCCGCCGACCTCATCGCCGAAGTACGGGAGAAGGCGGCCCGCGGCGAGACCACGGCGCCGCCCGCCACCCCGGTCGACGGCATGGGCGAGCGCGGGGACGGCTACGGGACCAAACTGCGCAAGTGGCTGATGTCCGGGGTCAGTTACATGGTCCCCTTCGTCGCCGCGGGCGGGCTGCTCATCGCGCTCGGCTTCGCCATCGGCGGCTGGAAGATCGACAAGGCCCCGTCCGTGGCCGAGCACTTCGCCTGGACCGACCACACGAGCTGGGCGGCACTGCTCTTCCAGACCGGCGGCCTGGCCTTCGCCTTCCTGGTGCCGGTCCTCGCGGGCTACATCGCCTACGGCATGGCCGACCGGCCCGGCCTCGTCCCCGGCTTCGTCGGCGGCTCCGTCGCGGTCACGATCGAGGCGGGCTTCCTCGGCGGGCTCGCGGCCGGACTGCTCGCGGGCGCGGTGGTCCTCGGCATCCAGCGGGCCCGCATCCCGGCCGCCCTGCGCGGCATCATGCCGGTGGTCGTGATCCCGCTGGTGTCGTCGGCGGTGGTCGGCTTCCTGATGTTCCTGGTCGTCGGCAAGCCGATCGCGTCGCTCCAGGGTGCCCTGACCGACTGGCTCGAAGGCCTGACCGGCGCCAACGCCGTCATCCTCGGGGTGATCCTCGGCCTGATGATGTGCTTCGACCTCGGCGGCCCGCTCAACAAGGTCGCGTACGCCTTCGCCGTCGGCGGACTCGCGAGCCCGACGGACGGCTCGCTGAAGGTCATGGCCGCGGTGATGGCGGCGGGCATGGTGCCGCCGCTGGCGATGGCGCTCGCCACCGCCGTGCGCGGCGGCCTGTTCACCGCGACCGAGCGCGAGAACGGCAAGGCCGCCTGGCTCCTCGGCGCCTCCTTCATCACGGAGGGCGCCATTCCGTTCGCCGCCGCCGATCCGCTGCGGGTCATCCCGGCGTCCATGGCGGGCGGCGCGGTCACCGGCGCCCTGTCCATGGCGTTCGGCTGCACGCTGCGCGCCCCGCACGGCGGCGCCTTCGTGGTCCCGCTGATCGGCGGCCCGCTGCTGTACCTGCTCGCGATCGCCGCCGGTGTGGGCGTGGCGACGGCCACGGTCATCCTCCTCAAGAGCGGCCGCCGGGCGGCGGGGGCGCGGGGCGAGGGCGACGAGGCGGGGGTGCTGGCCGCGGCCTGAGCGGAACGGGCGCTCCCGGGGCGCGCGGAGGGCGTGGGGCCCGCCCGCGGTGGCGCGTTGCGCGCGTTCAGAGCACCCCGTCCCGTGGGCATACTGCTGGTACTGCGGCACGGGCCCGGACACGGGCAGCACCCGCCGGGGGGCCACCGTGAGCGACCTTCAGCAGCACCACCTCAGCAGCCTGCTCGGCATGGTCGCCCAGCTCACCGAGCAGGCGCGGTCGACGGTCGACCAGGACCACGGTCCGGGCCGGGGCGACGACCGGAGCGACGGCTGGGGCGACGACTGGGGTCAGGGCTGGGGTGAGGGCTGGGGCGAGGGGCAGGGCGCGGCCCTGGGCGCGGGGCCGGGCGCGGCGCCGGGCGCGGGGTCGGACAGGGAGGCGGCGCGGATCTTCCTCGCCGTCTACGCGGGGGTCCTCATCGAGACCGGCGCGGGCATCCGCTGGCTTCTGGAGCCGTCCCTCATCGAGCACGCCACCGACGTCATCCGTGCCCGCGAACCCGCCGTCGGCCCGGCCCGCGCCGACCTCGCCGCCCGACTCCTCGCCACCCTCTGGTCGTCCTGCGTCCTCACGGGCCTCGACGCGGAGGACTGGGACCGCGAGGCCCCCGAACTCCCCGAGGTCTGCGTACGCATGGCGGGCCTCCTGACGGGCGAACGCGAACCCGAGCCGCCGTGCGAACCCGAGCCCGAACCCGAGCCCGCGACTGAACCCGAGCGCGGGCCGGAGCGGAGCCGACGGTTCCGTCGGACGAACCGTCGGATGAACCGTCGAACGGATCCGGAGTGAACCGGGCCGTGGACACAGGGTGAACCGAAACACGGATTCCGTGCGAGATACGTCACTTCAGGAATAAAGACCTCTTAAGGCCTCTGTTGTGGATCTGGCGGCTGTTGTCTACTGAGCGGCATGTTCCAGGGAGCTTCCATCGTTCAGCAGACAGGCGCGGCCCTGCTCGCCGCGGTGACCGTCATCTGGGCCGTGACCTTCGTGCAGATGCGCCGCCGTGGCCCCGAACTCCAGGGGCAGGGCGGCGCGTTGCTGCGCTCGCTGCCAGTGCAGTCCGGCCCGCCCCGCGCGGAGTCCGTCGAGCTGACGCCGGACGAGCGGGACGCGTTCGCCCGTCTGGTGCGGCAGTTCGGCAACGGCCGCGGCGCCTCGGCCTGACGGGTCAGCGGGAGCGCGTCACGGGGAACGCCCGCGCACGCCGCTCCATGGCCGCGCGTGCCGCGCGCTCGCTCAGATACACCTCGCACATATGGCGCCCGTCGGCCGTCGCCGTGTGCTCGACCTCCCAGAGGCTGACCTCCGAGCCGTCGAACAGCAGGAACGCGTGCTCGTACAGCGAGAAGCCGAGCCGCGCCTCACTGGTGAGCCCGGAGCGGCCGAAGGCCTGGGTGATCTGGTGCGCGAACGCGGAGCGCAGCAGCCGGGCCATGTCGTCGCCGGGGCGGTCCACGCCCGCGGGGTTCTCCGCGCGGCGCAGCAGGCGGCGCGCGTGGTCGGCGGAGTCGTCCGGAACGTAGGCGTGCCGCGGCTCGTGCGCCGCGGTGAGCTGGAGGATGGCGGGCAGGTCCAGGACGGGCGTGTCCGGCGGCAGCGGCAGCCGCGCCGTGGCGATCCCGGCCTCCTCCTCGTCCAGATACAGCTCGTGCTGCGTGGAACTCCCGGGGCCGGTGTTGTGCGTGAGCTCCCAGAGGACGAGGGCCTGGCCGTCGGCGAGCAGCCAGGTGTGGCGGTACGTCTCGCGGTGCAGGCCCGCGCTGTGGTGCGCGGAGTGCAGCGCGCTGTCGTACGCCAGGGCGCGCTCCAGGCGCCCGAGGGTCTCGTCCGGCAGGTCGAAGGAGTTCAGGGCACGGCTGAGCAGTCGTTCGAGGTGCTCCTCCGGGGAGGGCGGCTCGGGCGACTCGGATGGTTCGTACGCTGTGTCGTACGGAACGCTCACGGATACTCCCGGATGCTTCCGGCGTTGCTGCATGTCACCTTGTGCGTGCATACCGTAGCCCCTGGGTCGGACATCATGTCCGGGAACGGGAAAACGATCGAGCCGCGCGGCAAGTTCCCGCGCGGCTCGCTCCGTTGACGCTCCGTCGGCGCTTCGAACGCGCCTTGCGTGGCGGCGTCCGCGCCCCGCGAACGCCCCGCCCCGGCCGCTACCGGCCGAGGTCGGCGGTGGATCAGACGGCGCTGCCCGCCGTCCACTGGCTCCACGACATGTTCCAGCCGTTGAGGCCGTTGTCCGGGGCGATCGTCTTGTCCGGCGAGCCCTTGACCGTCACGACGTCGCCGATCAGCGAGTTGTCGTAGAACCACTTGCCCATGGTGTCGCCCCCGGCGCCCTGCTGGTCCTGGAGGCCCACGCAGCCGTGACTGGTGTTCGCGCTGCCGAAGATGGACGGCGAGCTCCAGTAGTTGCCGTGGATGAAGGTGCCGGACGTCGACAGGCGCATCGCGTGCGGTACGTCCTTGATGTCGTACTCGCCGCCGAAGCCGACCGTCGAGCCGTTCATCCGCGTCTGGACGAACTTCTCCGAGATCACCATCTGCCCGTTGTACGTGGGGTTCTGCGGGCTGCCCGCGGAGATCGGGACGGTCTTGATGACCTTGCCGTCGCGCTCGACCGTCATCTTCTTGGCGTTCACGTCGACCGTGGAGACCTGCTTGCGGCCGATGGTGAAGGTGACCGTCTTGTCCTGCACGCCGGTGATGCCGTTGCCGCCCTTCACACCGTCCAGGTCGATCTTCATCGTGACCTTGGAACCGGCCTTCCAGTAGTCCTGCGGCCGGAAGTCCAGACGCTGGTTGCCGAACCAGTGGCCGACGACCTTCTGCCCGCTGCTCGACGTCACCGTGATGTGCGACTGCACATCCTTCTTATTGGTGATCGCCTTGTCGAAGTTGAACGACACCGGCATGCCGACGCCCACCGTGGTGCCGCCGTCCGGCGTGTACGACCCGATGAAGCTGTTCGCCGACGTCACCGTCGTGAACGTCGCGTTCTCCGTCGCCGGGCGGCCGTCGCCGTCCTTGGCGTTGGCGGTGACCTTGTACTTCGTGCCGCGCTCCAGCTGAACCTTGGGCTTCCAGGAGCTGCCGTCGCCGGAGATCGTGCCCTCGACCGCCTTGCCCGAAGTCACCTCCGTCATCTTCACGGAGGTCAGCTTGCCGTCCTTGACCTTCACGCCCGTGGCGTTGATCGAGGCGTCGGTCGCGCCGTCCTTGGAGGAGATGGATATCTGGGCACCGGACGCGTCCTTGGCCGCGCCGGACTTCTTGTCGTCCTTGGCGTCGGCGTCACCACCGCAGGCGGTCAGGGTCAGCGCGCCCACCGCCGCGAGAGCGGCGGTGGCCAGCAGAACCCGCCGGCGGCGACGGTGCTGAGGCTGCGCTGCAATGTCCGGCGTTGTCACGAGCTGCTCCCATTAAGTCGGCGTTCAGATGGGTTCTTGGCATGTATGGGGTCTGATCCAGTACGAGTAAAGAGATACCTCGCTGCGGATTGGTTCCACCCTGATCATGTGAGTGCGGGCACACCACAGGCGCCCGCGGCCCACCGAATGCGCCCCAGGCTTGCGGTAGTTACCGGCTACTTCTGGTAAAGATCCCGGTACGCCGGAAATGTCCCGCCTGGTGTCTCCACGGACTCGGCGGCCAGCAGCGCCCGCACGATCGCCCGTGTCACCAGGTCCGCGCCCGCCGCCAGGATCTCGTTGAGCGCGAGCGGGTGCGCGTCGAGCGGTCGCGCGCCGGTGGCGAGCGCGAACACCGTGTCCCCGTCGTGCAGCAGATGCACCGGACGCACCGCCCGCGCCATCCCGTCGTGCGACGTGCCCGCGAGCTTCTGCGCCTGCGCCTTGGTCAGCTCGGCGTCGGTGGCGACCACCGCCAGCGTCGTGTTCAACGGCGGTCCCCCGTTGCGCTCCGCCGCCTCGGCCAGCCGCCGCCGCGCCTCCTCGTGCACCTCGGCGGCGGGCACGTCCACCGTCCCGTCCAGGAAGACCTGCCCGTACAGCACCCCCGTCCGCGCATCCACCCCCGACCCCGCCGCGTTCGCCACCACCAGCGCCGCGACCGTCACCCCCGAGTCCAGCACGGTGCTGGCGGTGCCGACGCCGCCCTTGAACTGCCCGACCACCGCGCCCGTGCCCGCGCCCACGCCGCCCTCGGCCACCGCGTGCCCGGCCTCTCGCGCCGCCGCGTCCGCCACAGCCGCGCGGCCCGTCTCCGCGGTGGGCCGCGCCCGGAAGTCTCCACCGCGGCCCAGGTCGAACACACAGGCCGCGGGCACCACCGGTACCACCTGCGCCGGGTCGGGCCCGACCTGTACGCCCCTGCCCTGCTCCTCCAGCCAGGCCATCACCCCGGAGGCCGCGTCGAGGCCGTACGCGCTGCCGCCCGTCAGCACGATCGCCTCCACCCGCCGCACCAGGTTGCGCGGGTCGAGCGCGTCCGTCTCCCGGGTGCCGGGGCCGCCGCCGCGGACGTCCACGGCCGCGGTCGCCCCGCCTTCCGGCGCGAGCACCACTGTCGTGCCGGTGAGCCAGCCCTCTCCGGTGCGAGCCGCGTGGCCCACGCGGAGGCCGGGGACGTCCGTCAACGCGTTGGCGCGGCCCGCTGCCTGGTGCGGGTGGGGTGCCTCTGGTGTGGTCATGTGGCCATGCGTATCACCTTGCTTGGGGTGGGGGGAGTGGGCCGGTGTGGGTGTGAGGGGGTGGGGGTGGGTGTTGGTGGAGCAGTGGGGACGGGGCGCGGGGGTTGTCCGCCGTCGGCGGCCGCGGGGGCCGTGTCCGGGGACCGCGCGGGCCGTGCCCGGGGGCCGCGGGGGCTACGCGCGTTCCGCTCGGACCATGCGTGCCGTCAACGTCACCCCCGTCGCTACCGCCAGGGCGGCGATGACACCCGCTGCCAGCACCGCCCAGCGGCCCGCGAACGTGGAGGCCAGGACCGCCGCCGCCGTCACCGGGAGGACGGACTGCTGGGCCAGGCCCACCTTGAAGTGCCGCGAGTGGAGCAGCCACACCGTGAGCAGATACACCGCCATCGGGACCGTCACCGCTGCGGACGCCGCCGTCTCCGAGATGTGGGCCTTGCCGACGGCCTGCTCCACGGCGACCTCGATGCCCGCGCCGATCGCCGCCGCCGAGCCGAGGATCAGGTAGTGGCCGTAACCCCACAGGAACGCCTGGCGGTTGGAGCGCAGATGGCCGTGGATCGGCACCACGAAGTAGATCCACCACGCGGCGAACACCAGGAGGAGCCCGCCGATGGCGATGGGCAGCAGCTCCCCGAGCGCGTCGTTCTCGTCGACGCCCGACTTCACCGCCACCGTCGCCGCCGCGATCGTCTCGCCGAGCACGATGATCGTGAACAGGCCGTACCGCTCGGCGATGTGGTGGGGGTGCCAGGACGTTGTGTGCTCCCGCTCCGCGAACGTCGGCACCGCCATCTCCGCGATCGCCATCACCAGGAACGTCCAGGCCCGCGCCCCCTCCGGCAGGACCAGCAGCCCGAGCCAGCCGACCTGGCACAGGGCCACCCCGCCCGCGTACCGCAGGGCCGTGCGCCGGTCCGCGCCCGTCGTCGAGGCCGCCGCCCGCAGCCACTGCGCGATCAGCGCGAGCCGCATGATCAGGTAGCCGAGCCAGACGACGACGAAGTCGTGGTCCTCGAAGGCCCGGGAGACCCCGGCCGCGAGCACCAGGACCCCGGCGATCTGGATCAGGGTCACGACGCGGTAGAGCGGGTCGTCGTTGTCGTAGGCCGAGGCGAACCAGGTGAAGTTCATCCAGGCCCACCAGATCGCGAAGAAGACCATCGCGTAGTTGAGGATGCCCTCGCCCGGGTGTCCCTCGGCCAGGGCGTGCACCAGCTGCACACCGGCCTGGGCGACCGCCACCACGAAACACAGGTCGAAGAAGAGTTCCAGCGGCGTCGCCGCGCGGTGCTCCTCGTCCCGCCCGCGGGCGACCATCGGCCGCAGCGGCGGTGGGGGAGGGGCGGAGGCGGGGCCCGGAGCGGGAGGTGTCGACGTCATGGGGCAAGGACAGCAGAGCCCGGCGGCGCATCCGGCCCGGTCGGGCCGTGTCGGCACGGGTGCACCCGGCTGGAGGGCGGCGGTGGCGGATCCCGTCGTGAGCGTCCCCGGGGGCGCCGCGGCGGGCGCGGCGGACGTACGCTGGAAGCATGAGCACCGCCCCCGCCCCCGAGCCGCGCGATCCGAAGGACGCCAAGCCCCGGCAGAGCGCCAAGGCACCGGCCAGCGCACTGGTCTTCGACGACCCGCTGGCGCAGCAGTCCGCGGACGACACGGATCGCGGGTGGGGCGAGCGGCCGACGGCGAGCGGCGACAGCGCCGCGGACCTGGCCCGCTTCCTCGACGAGAAGCCGCCCCACCACATCTGACCCCGCCGGGGCCAGCGGGCCCGCCACCGCCGGGCCCCCGCGGCCGGGTCCCGCCCGGCCGCGCTTCGTGGGCCCGCTAGCGGTCGCTCTGGGCGCCGCCCCCGGACTGCCCGGCGTCGCCGGAGTTCCGCTGGGCGACCAGCGCGTCGCGGATCTCCTTGAGGACCTCCAGCTCGGTCACCTCGATGACCTCCTTCGTGCCCTCCTTCGCCGCCTTGCGGGCGGCCTGCTTGGCCAGGTACTTGGCCATCGGCAGGACCATCAGGAAGTAGACGACGGCCGCGGTGATCAGGAAGCTGAGCGTGGCGCTGAGCACCGTGCCCCACATGATCGGGACGCCGCTGACGGCCTCGCCGTTCTTCACCACGCACGGGCCCTTGAGGCACGATTGGTAGTGGTCGAGATCCTTTGTGCCCAGGGCGCCGACCAGCGGGTTGATCACGCCCTTCACCACGGAGTTCACGATGTTCGTGAACGCGGCGCCGATGACCACCGCGACCGCGAGGTCGACGACGTTGCCGCGCGTCAGGAAGGCCTTGAAGCCCTGCCAGACGCCCGGATCCTTCTTCTCGCTCACTACCAGGCCTTTCGTTGCAAATGCGGGTTGTGCGGCAAACCGCTTCGCAACCTACGGCAGCTCGTGGCAGCCCTGTCCAATTCGGTAACGCGAATGAGGGACTTGACAGGGTGGTGGCTGTCGCATACGCGTTCCGCTCCCGTGTGCGGTGCGACGGACCGTTCGGCGGGCGGGTCCACGGACCGTTCGGCGGGCGGACCGACAGCAGGCCCACCGGGCCCTTCGGCGAGGGGCTCATCGCAGCGTCACCGCCAGGCGTGCCGTCGCGCTCGCCCCCGCCAGCCGCGCCGCCGTCGACCGCGGCACTGCCAGGACGACGAGCGCGCCGCCCTCCGCCGCGCTGTCCGGCGACGGGAGCACCTCGGACACCCGCGCCCCGGACGCCACCACGCGCGGCGCGGTCCCGGCGGTGGCGTCCGCCGCGACGACGTCCACCCGGTCGCCGGGGCGCAGCAGCCGCGCCGCCGCCGCGTCCGCGATGCGCACCGGCGCCTTCACCGGGCGCGCCGCCCGGCGCGCCCGGTGCCGCTCGCGGCCCTCGTCCCGCTCCCGCGCCGCCGTGGCCGCCGCCGGTCCCCGCGGCCGGTCGCGCTCGGGCTCCGGCGGTCCCGCCGCCGCGAGCGCGGCGGCGGTCATCGCCAGGCCCACGGCCAGGGCCCGGCGCCGGTGCCGTGCGAGCCGCCGCAGGTGGCCCCGGCCGCCGCGCACGTGCACGGGCGAGAAGTGCGGCACCGGGCAGGGCGGCGGCGGGGCACCACCGCCGCCGCCCCCGCCCGGGCCGGGGCGCGCCGAGGGTACGTACGCGGGGACGTCGGAATCGGAAGAAGTCAGCGGAGGGCTCGGAGCCCCCTGTGAAATCGCAGGGCCCCGTGAGATCGCGGCCCCCCGTGAGGCCGCAGCCCCCTGTGAGGCCGCAGCCCTCTGTGAAAGGGGCCGCGCGGAGCTTCGTGCCGGGTTCCGCGCAGGGTTTCGCGTCATGACGATCACCGCCCGCCGTGAGAGGTTCGCTTCCGATCTCACGATGAGGCTTCGTCGCGCCGCGCGCCGCGGCCCGTGCACTACCGGCCGGTTGTGGATAACTCCCTCACCGGAAGGGGGAGTTCCGCCAGGCCCGCCCGCCCTGGCGCGGCCGCCCCCCCGCCCTGGCGCGGCCCCCCGCCCTCGCTACGGCAGCGGAATCCCCGGCTCCAACCCTCCGAGCGCCCCGCCGCACCCGCAGTCCCGCTCCTCGGTCCCCGGCAGCGCCGCCACCGCGTCGAACAGCACGGTCCGCAGCCGGTCCACGTTGGCGGAGAACACCTGGAGGACATCGTCGTGGGACACGCCCTCGCCGGACTCCGCGCCCGCGTCCAGGTCCGTGACCAGGGTCATCGACGTGTAGCAGAGTTCGAGTTCGCGGGCGAGCGCCGCCTCCGGGTGGCCGGTCATGCCGACGACGGACCAGCCCTGTGCCGCGTGCCAGCGCGACTCGGCCCGGGTGGAGAAGCGGGGGCCCTCGATGACCACGAGCGTGCCGCCGTCGACCGGCTCCCAGTCCCGGCCCCGCGCGGCCTTCAGCGCGGCGGCCCGTCCTGTCGGGCAGTACGGGTCGGCGAGCGAGACGTGCACGACGTTCGGCACGCTGCCGTCCGCCAGGGGGAGCCCGTCGAAGTAGGTCTGCTGGCGCCCCTTCGTACGGTCCACGAACTGGTCCGGCACCAGCAGCGTCCCGGGGCCGTACTCGGGGCGGAGCCCGCCCACGGCGCACGGGCCGAGGACCTGGCGCACGCCCACGGAGCGCAGGGCCCACAGGTTGGCGCGGTAGTTGATGCGGTGCGGTGGCAGGTGGTGGCCCCGGCCGTGACGGGGGAGGAAGGCGACCCGCCGTCCGGCTATCTCCCCGAGGAACAGGGAGTCACTGGGGGATCCGTAGGGGGTGTCGACGTGCACCTCGGTCACGTCGTCGAGGAAGGAGTAGAAGCCCGAGCCGCCGATGACGCCGATCTCGGCCAGGGTCCCGTTCGCCGTGTTCACCATGGCGTGCACAGTATCCGGGCGGCCCCGCGCCCGGGAGCCCGGCGCAGGGAACGCGTAAGGCCCCGCCGTCCCGGGAAACGTCCCAGGGACAAGCGGGGCCTTACGAAGTCTGGACCGAGGACGGGCCACCCTAATCAGGACTCAGGGCCCGCCCAGGCACAGCACGTCCCGGCATGGCCCGTCCAAGCGCGGCCCACCGGCGTGGTCCACCCACGCCGCGCGCCGAGCGCCGGACCATACCGCCGAGCTACGCCGCCGAGGAGGTGCCCGCCGAGGCCGTGCTCGACGACGCCTTGCTGTCCGAGGAGCCCGACGACGCCGACGGCTTCGCGTCGGAGGACTTGGAGTCCGACGACTTCGAAGACGAGGCCGACGCCGGGGTGCTGCTCGACGACGAACCGCGGCTGTCGTTGCGGTAGAAGCCGGAGCCCTTGAAGACGATGCCGACGGCCGAGAACACCTTCTTCAGGCGTCCGTTGCAGCTCGGGCACTCGGTCAGGGCGTCGTCGGTGAACTTCTGCACCGCCTCAAGGCCCTCGCCGCACTCGGTGCACTGGTACTGGTACGTCGGCACTTGCTTCCTCCTGGCACTCTCACTCGATGAGTGCTAACGACGGTCCATAGTGACGTATTCCGCGGATTCAGTCCACCGTCACCGGTGCGCGGTGACCCACGCCACGTGCGACGGTGCGGCCCGTGCCCTTCGGGGTGAGCCGCGAGCGCAGGGCGAGCAGCACCGCCAGGGCGAGCGCGGTGCCGCCGAGCGGCACCAGGAACCCGGCGCCGTCCCAGAAGCGGTCCTCGAGCTGCCCGGCGACCGTGACGGCGGCGGCCTGGCCGAGCGCGACGGCGCCGGTCAGCAGCGTGAAGGCCTCCGTGCGGGCGGTCGGCGCGACCAGGGACTCGACCAGCGTGTACCCGGTGATCAGGGCGGGCGCGATGCAGACGCCGACGAGCAGGCCGAGCCCGGCGAGCAGCGGCACGGACTGCGCGGCCCACAGCCCCGAGGCCATCACGGCGAGCCCCGTGTACCCGACGACGAGCCGCTTCTGCGGGGCGGCCTTCCACGCGATGGCGCCGCAGACCACTCCGGAGAGCATGTTGCCCGCGGCGAAGGTGCCGTACAGGACGCCGTTGAGGCCGGGCTGCCCGATGGACTCCGTGAAGGCGGCCAGGGAGACCTGCATGCCTCCGAAGACGGTGCCGATGCCCAGGAAGGTGACGATCAGGACGCGCACGCCGGGCACCTTGAGGGCGGACTCGTGCGGCACGCGCGCGTGGTCGGCGGCCGCTCCGGAGGGCTTGGGCTGGGTGCTCTTCTGCGCCGCGAACAGCAGGCCGCCCACCAGGGTGAGGCCCGCCTCCGTGAGGAGGCCCGCGGCCGGGTCGACGCCCGTGCACAGCGCGGTCGCCACCAGCGGGCCGAGTACGAAGGTCAGCTCGTCGGTGACGGACTCGAAGGCGGCCGCCGTCTGCGTCAGCGGGGAGCCCTGGAGCGTGACGCCCAGCGGGCCCGCACCATGGGGCCGATCTGCGGCGTCGAGGCCCCCGTGGGCACGGCGGCGGCGAACAGCGCCCACAGCGGGGCGTCGGACAGCGCCAGCACGGTGAGGGCGACGCCGGACGCCGCGTGCACGAGGACGCCGGGCAGCAGCACGGCGCGCTGGCCGTAGCGGTCGGCGAGCTTGCCGCTGAAGGGCGCGAACAGCGCCATGGAGACACCGGTGACGGCGGAGACCGCGCCCGCGGCGCCGTACGAACCGGTGGTGTGCTGCACCAGGAGCACGATGGAGATGGTCAGCATCGCGAACGGCTGCCGCGCGGCGAAGCCGGGGAGCAGGAACGTCCAGGCGCGCGGGGTGCGCAGCAGCTGTCCGTAGCCCGGACGGGGTTCCGGGCGGGGTTCCGGGCGGGGCTCCGGACGTGATTCGGTGACCGTGGACGCCACGGCCCTTGCCTTTCCGCTGCCTGGTAGCGCGCCCGTGCGGGGGCGCCGAGAGCTGTCCTCTAGCGCAGAACTGCGGTAGATACCGGGCATGCCCACTGCGAGGGCGCCGCGGCCGCCATACGGTCGCGCCAGCTCTGCTTCAGGCAGAGTTGGTTCGATCAGTGTCGGTGCGGTCGGTACCCGTACCGACCGGCGGGGGCCGGTACGGATACGACTCTGGGTCTCCCTTCATCGTACAGGTGCGACGCAAGCGGCACCTGTGAAAGCGAGAAGCGGGACCCGCGACACCTGTGATTACCCCCGCCGCCCCCTCAGCCCCCGTGCGTGCTGACCCCCGCACGATCTCCGTACGCGCCCCCGCGCGCCGGGCCGTGCCGCTGTGCCATCGAGCTGCCGTGCTGCCGTGCTGCCGTGCTGCCGAGCCGCTGAGCGGCTGAGCGGCCGAGCGGCTGAGCGGACGAGCGGACGAGCGGCTGAGCGGCTGAGCGGCCGAGCCGCCGTGCCTACCCCCGCCCGTCCTCCGGAGCCGTGCCGAGCCAGCCGACGAGCTTGCCCCCCTGGGCCACCGCGCGCAGGCGGCGCTCGGCCGCGTCGCGCACCGGGTCCGTCGCCACCACCAGGAGTTCGTCGCCGTGCCGCAGCACGGTGGTCGGCAGCGGCACGAAGGAGTTGCCGTCCCGTACGACCAGCGTGACCGCGGAGCCCGGGGCAGCCGCAGTTCGCTGACCTCGACGCCGTGCAGCCGGGAGCCCTCCGGCACGGGCAGCGACAGAAGGTGCCCGCGCAGCCGCTCCAGGGGCGCCGACTCGATGCCGAGGTCGGAGGCCCCGCCGCGCTTGCCGAGCCCCAAGAGGGTGGCGAGGCCGGGCAGCGTCGGCCCCTGCACCAGGGTGTAGACGACCACGAGGACGAAGACGATGTTGAAGATCTCCTCGCTGTTGTCGACGCCGTTCACCATGGGGATGGTGGCCAGGATGATGGGCACGGCGCCCCGGAGCCCGGCCCAGGACATCAGGGCCTTCTCCTGCCAGGGCATCCGGAACGGCAGCAGGCTCAGCACGACCTCCAGGGGGCGTGCCACCACCGTCAGGACGAGCCCGATGACGACCGCGGGCCAGATGTCGTCGAGCAGCCTGTGCGGCGTGACCAGCAGGCCGAGCAGCACGAACATGCCGATCTGGGCGATCCAGCCGACGCCCTCGGCGAAGCCACGGGTGGCGGGCCAGTGCGGCAGCCTGGCGTTGCCGAGCACCATGGAGGCGAGGTAGACCGCGAGGAAGCCGCTGCCGTGGGCCATGGCACCGGCGGCGTAGGCGGAGACGGCGATGGCCATCACCGCGATCGGGTAGAGGCCGGACGCGGGCAGCGCCACGTGCCGCAGGCCGAAGGAGCCGAGCCAGCCCACCGCGAGACCGATCGCGGCACCGATGGCCAGCTCCAGGGCTATCTTGCCGAGCAGGACGTACCAGTGGTCGACGGCCCCGGCGGTGGAGAAGGCGACCACGAGGATCACCACGGGGGCGTCGTTGAACCCGGACTCCGCCTCCAGGACGCCGGTCACGCGAGACGGCAGCGGCACCCGGCGCAGCACGGAGAACACGGCGGCGGCGTCGGTCGAGGACACCACCGCGCCGATGATGAGGGCCTGGCGCCATTCGAGGCCGACCAGGTAGTGCGCGCCCGCGGCGGTGACGCCGACGCTGACGGCCACGCCCACGAGGGCGAGGGAGGCCGCCGCCGGCAGGGCGGGTCTGATGTCCTTCCACTTGGTGCCGAGGCCGCCCTCGGCGAGGATCACGACGAGGGCCGCGTACCCGATGACCTGGGTGAGCTGGGCGTTGTTGAACGTGACGTTGCCTATGCCGTCCTGGCCCATGGCCACCCCGATGCCGAGGTAGAGGAGCAGGCTGGGCAGTCCGCTGCGCGAGGAGATGCGGACGGCGACGACAGCGACGAGCAGGACGAGTGAGCAGACGAGCAGAAGCTGATTGAGTTCGTGGACAGACAGGGGCCGCTCCTTCCGCCGTGCGGGCCATGATACTTCGTTACCTTACCTAAGCTTTAACGCGCTCTTGACGCGCGCCCCCGCGCCCCGTCTACCCTGTCCGAACCTTCGTTCGATGCCGGTTTCCGACTCCGCGTCCGGGCCCGTCCCGCCCTGCGCCTACAGTTGCTCCAGCACTCCAGGACCCGCACAAGCCCCGCCCTGCCGCGCGCGAAGGACAGCAAGGACAGCGATGCCCTCCAACACCACCGCCCCTTCCGGCGCCAAGCCACGGAAGAAGAAGGGGCGCCGAGCCCGACTGATCGTGATCGTCCTGGTCCTGGCCGTGGTGGGAGGCATCGGCTTCGGTGCGTACTGGAGCATCAGCACCGTCCGTGCCTCCTTCCCGCAGACCAAGGGCACCATCGAGCTCAAGGGCCTGTCCGGCCCGGTCGACGTCAAGCGCGATGGGAACGGCATCCCGCAGATCTACGCCGACTCCCCCGAGGACCTGTTCATGGCGCAGGGCTTCGTGCAGGCGCAGGACCGCTTCTGGGAGATGGACGTACGCCGCCATATGACCTCCGGTCGGCTCTCCGAGATGTTCGGCAAGGGCCAGGTCAAGACCGATCAGTTCCTGCGCACTCTCGGCTGGCACCGGGTGGCCAAGAAGGAGTACGACTCCAAGCTCTCGCCCGAGACGAAGAAGTACCTCCAGGCGTACGCCAAGGGGGTCAACGCCTATCTCGACGGCAGGAGCGGCAAGGAGCTGTCCCTGGAGTACGCGGCGCTGGAGTTCGAGAACGACTACAAGCCCGAGAAGTGGACGCCCGTCGACTCCGTGGCCTGGCTCAAGGCCATGGCCTGGGACCTGCGCGGCAACATGCAGGACGAGATCGACCGCTCCCTGATGACGAGCCGCCTCGGCCCGTCCCAGATCAAGGACCTGTACCCGGAGTACCCCTACGAGCGGAACAAGCCGATCGTCCAGGAGGGGGCGTACGACAGCGTCTCCGAGAAGTTCAGCGGTGAGGACGGGGGCTCGACGCAGTCGGGCACCGGCACGGGCACCGGCACCGGCACGGGCACCGGCGGCGCCGGAACGGGCACCGGCACGGGCGGCACCGGCACCGGCGGCACCGCGGGCACCGGCACCGGCGGCACCGCGGGCGCCGGGACCGGCGCGGCGGGCACCGGCATCGCGGGCGGCGCCCAGCCCCCCAGCGGCCTCTCCTCGCAGCTCTCCGGCCTCTCCGACGTCCTCGACGAGGTCCCCGACGCGGGCCTCGGCTCGAACGGCAACGGCATCGGCTCCAACTCCTGGGTGGTCTCCGGCGACCACACCATCACCGGCAAGCCCCTGCTCGCCAACGACCCGCACCTGGCGCCGCAGCTGCCGTCCGTCTGGTACCAGATGGGCCTGCACTGCCGCACGGTCTCCTCGAAGTGCGCCTACGACGTCAGCGGCTACACCTTCGCGGGCATGCCCGGCGTCGTGATCGGCCACAACCAGGACATCGCCTGGGGCATGACGAACCTGGGCGCCGACGTCACGGACCTCTACCTGGAGAAGTTCAGCGGCGACGGCTACCAGCTCGACGGCAAGACGGTGCCCTTCAAGTCCCGCGAGGAGAAGATCAAGGTCGCGGGCGGCAAGACCAAGACGATCACGGTCCGCGAGACCGACAACGGCCCGCTGATCTCCGACCGCGACGACGAGCTGCGCAAGGTCGGCCGCAAGGCCCCGGTCGACTCCGTGGCCCCCGACCGCGGCGACGGCTACGGCATCTCCCTGCGCTGGACCGCGCTGACGCCCGGCAAGTCCATGGACGCCGTCTTCGACCTGAACCGCGCCACGGACTTCGAGGAGTTCCGCAAGGCGGCCCGGTCCTTCGAGGTGCCGTCGCAGAACCTGATCTACGCCGACACCAAGGGCCACATCGGCTACCAGGCGCCCGGCAGGATCCCCGAGCGCGGCAAGGGCGACGGCTCCCTCCCGGCGCCCGGCTGGGACTCCAAGTACCGCTGGAAGGGCTACATCCCGCAGGACGAGCTGCCCTGGGAGTACGACCCGAAGCGCGGCTACATCGTCACCGCCAACCAGGCCGTGGTCGACGCCGAGAAGTACCCGTACAAGCTCACCACCGACTGGGGCTACGGCGCGCGCAGCCAGCGCATCGAGGACCTGATCAAGGCCAAGACCAAGAACGGCGGCAAGATCTCCACCGAGGACATGCGCCTCATGCAGACGGACAACAGCAGCGAGATCGCGCGGCTGCTCGTGCCCAAGCTGCTGAAGGTCGACATCGCCGACAAGCACGTCCGGGAGGCGCAGAAGCTCCTGGAGGGCTGGGACTACACCCAGGACGCCGACTCGGCCGCCGCCGCGTACTTCAACGCGGTGTGGCGCAGCATCCTCCAGCTGTCCATCGGCCACAAGCTCCCCAAGGAGCTGCGCGTCAAGGGCCAGTGCCTGATGGTCGAGCCGACCGGCAACACCGGCCCCGCCGACGAGGACCAGCGGGTGCGCGAGTGCGGCCAGCGCGACGCGGACTCCGCGCAGCCCGACGGCGGCGACCGCTACTTCGAGGTCATCCGCAAGATCCTCAACGACCAGGACAACGACTGGTGGAAGACCCCGGGCACCCGCACGGACAAGGAGACCAAGAACCGCGACCAGCTGTTCGCGCGGGCCATGAAGGACGCCCGCTGGGACCTGACCGCCAAGCTCGGCAAGGACATCGACACCTGGAGCTGGGGCCGCCTGCACCGCCTGACACTGAAGAACCAGACCCTCGGCACCGAAGGCCCGGGCTGGCTCCGGTGGATGCTCAACCGCGGCCCCTGGAAGCTGGGCGGCGGCGAGGCCACGGTCAACGCCACCGGCTGGAACGCGGCGGGCGGCTACGGCGTCATCTGGGTGCCGTCGATGCGGATGGTCGTGAACCTGAAGGACCTCGACAAGTCCCGGTGGATCAACCTCACGGGCGCGTCCGGCCACGCCTACAGCGACCACTACACCGACCAGACCGGCAAGTGGGTCAAGGGCGAGCTGCTGCCGTGGTCCTTCACGAAGAAGGCCGTCGAGGACAGCACGAGTGACACGTTGGTCCTCAAGCCCTAGCCCCCACTCCTAGCTCCTAGGGGTACGGGACGGACGCAAGGGCCCCTCCACGCGCGCGTGGAGGGGCCCTTGCGTGTGCGGCGCGGGCAGCCTCTACGGAGAGGCGGCTTCTGCGGGGCTTCTACGGAGAGGGGCCTCACGCGGCCTCACGCGGTCTCGCGCGGGCCTCAGCCGTCGAAGCGGCGTACTCCCGAAGGCGTCACCACGGCGCGCACCGGGCGGTCGTGCGCCTCCCCGGGGACGTGTGCGACGACTTCCGCGTCGTACAGGAGCACCACCAGCGCGGGATCGGCACCCGCGCGTTCCAGGCGCGCCAGGACGCGGTCGTACGAGCCGCCGCCGCGCCCCAGGCGCATGCCGCGGCCGTCCACCGCGAGCCCGGGGAGCAGCACCGCGTCCGCGGCCAGGACGGCGTCCGGGCCGAGCCGCGCCCCGGAGGGCTCCAACAGCGCCATCTTCCCGGGGTGTTGGACGGGGCTGAGGGAGTCCGGGCCGTCGTACGCCGCCCAGTCCAGGTCGTTGTCGGGGAGCAGGACGGGCAGCAGGACGCGGGTGCCGCGGGCGTGCAGGGCCTCCAGGAGGGCCCCGGTGCCCGGCTCGCCGCCCACGGAGACGTAGGCGGCGACCGTGCGGGCGGCGGCCAGCTCGGGCAGCTCCAGCGCGCGCCGCGCCAGTTGGGCCGCCGCCGCGCGCACGTCACCGGCTGGCAACCCGCGCCTCACTGCCAGGATCCCTTTCCGCAACGTCTGCTTGCTTCCCTTGCCCGAGCCGGGCTGATCCATGGCGAACTCACGCATCCTTCCTTTTGTGCCCTGTTATGGGCCAACTATCCGAAGCCGCAGATAGTTCACATAGGCACCGGATATGGTGACGGGCATGACTGAGTCCCCCGTCAAGATCACCAAGGCTGTCATCCCGGCAGCCGGTCTCGGTACGCGCTTCTTGCCCGCCACCAAGGCCACGCCCAAGGAGATGCTGCCGGTCGTCGACAAACCGGCGATCCAGTACGTGGTCGAGGAGGCCGTCGCCGCGGGCCTGGACGACGTCCTCATGATCACGGGGCGCAACAAGCGTCCCCTGGAGGACCACTTCGACCGCAACTACGAGCTGGAGTCCGCCCTGGCGAAGAAGGGCGACGAATCCCGGCTCGCGAAGGTCCAGGAGTCCAGCGACCTGGCGACCATGCACTACGTACGCCAGGGCGACCCCCGGGGGCTCGGTCACGCCGTCCTGTGCGCCGCTCCGCACGTCGGCCGGGAGCCGTTCGCCGTACTCCTCGGCGACGACCTGATCGACCCGCGCGACCCGCTGCTCGCGCGCATGGTCGAGGTCCAGGAGCAGCGCGGCGGCAGCGTCATCGCGCTCATGGAGGTCGCTCCGGAGCAGATCCACCTCTACGGGTGCGCGGCCGTCCAGGCCACCGAGGACGGCGACGTCGTCAAGGTGACCGACCTGGTCGAGAAGCCGGACACGGCGGACGCCCCGTCGAACTTCGCGATCATCGGCCGGTACGTCCTGGACCCGCACATCTTCGACATACTGCGCACCACCGAGCCGGGCCGCGGCGGCGAGATCCAGCTCACCGACGCGCTCCAGCAGCTCGCCGCGACGCATGAGTCGGCGGCTGACGCCGCGGGGGAGACCGGCGGCCCGGTGCACGGCGTGGTCTTCACCGGCCGCCGCTATGACACCGGAGACCGCGGCGACTATCTGCGTGCCATTGTCAGACTCGCGTGCGAACGTGAAGACCTGGGCCCCGACTTCAAGGCCTGGCTTCGCCGTTACGTCACCGAGGAGATGTAGCACTTGAGCAGCAGCGCGACGACGCACCACGACACCGGAGCCCCGGACCGGGACCCCTCGGGGCCCGCGCTCTGGACGGTGGACGAGCACCTGGACGACATCCTCGCGGCCGTCCGCCCGCTCGAACCGATCGAGCTCCCCCTCCTCGACGCCCAGGGCTGCGTCCTGGTCGAGGACGTCACGGTGCCCGTCCCGCTGCCGCCGTTCGACAACAGCTCGATGGACGGGTACGCGGTCCGCGTCGCCGACGTCGCGGGCGCGTCCGCGGAGTTCCCCGCCGTCCTCACGGTCATCGGGGACGTCGCCGCGGGCCAGGGCGAGATGCCCACTGTCGGCGCGGGCCAGGCCGCCCGCATCATGACCGGCGCCCCGCTGCCGCCCGGCGCCGAGACGGTCGTCCCCGTGGAGTGGACCGACGGCGGCCTCGGCGAGGGCCCCGTCACGGGCATGCGCGCCCACAGCGCGGCCCCCGAGGGCGCCAGCGGAGAGGTCCGCGTCCACCGCCCGGCGGCGGCCGGGGCGCACGTCCGCGCCCAGGGCAGCGACGCCAGGGCGGGCGACCGCGCCCTGACCGCGGGCACGGTCCTCGGCGCCCCGCAGCTGGCCCTGCTGGCCGCGATCGGCCGGGGCACGGTGAAGGTGCGCCCCGCCCCGCGTGGTCGTCCTGTCCACCGGCAGCGAACTGGTCCAGCCCGGCGAGGAGTTGGCCCCCGGCCAGATCTACGACTCCAACAGCTTCGCGCTCACCGCGGCGGCCCGCGACGCCGGGGCGATCGCCTACCGCGTGGGCGCCGTCACCGACGACGCGGAGACGCTGCGGGCCACCATCGAGGACCAGCTGATCCGCGCCGACCTGCTGGTCACCACGGGCGGCGTCAGCGTCGGGGCGTACGACGTCGTCAAGGAGGCCCTGGCGGCCATCGGCGACCCCGACGACGAGGAGGGGCTCGGAGCGGGCGGCGGCGTCGAGTTCCGCAGGCTCGCCATGCAGCCCGGCAAGCCGCAGGGCTTCGGCTCCATCGGCCCCGACCACACCCCGCTGCTCGCGCTTCCCGGCAACCCCGTGTCGTCGTACGTCTCCTTCGAGCTGTTCGTGCGCCCCGCGGTGCGCGCCCTGATGGGGCTGCCGGACGTGCGGCGGCCCACGGTCCGCGCCCGCCTGGCCGCCGACGAGGCGCTGACCTCGCCGTCCGGAAGACGCCAGTTCCTGCGCGGCCGCCACGACGCGGACGCGGGCACGGTGACGCCCGTCGGCGGCGCCGGGTCGCACCTGGTGGCTGCCCTCGCCCGCGCGGACGCCCTGATCGTCGTCCCGGAGGACACCACGTCCCTCGCCCCGGGGGCCGAGGTGGACGTCGTCCTGCTGCGCTGACGCCCCTCCCGCGCGGGGACGGGGCGCGGCGCGGCGGGGACAATGGCCGGGTGCCTCGGGTGGGGCGCGAGCGCGCGACGGGCGGACGGTACGGTGTCGCGCACAGCAGGCCCGCGCACGCGCGGGGCCCGGACCGGGAGCGCCACAGCACATGAGCACGCAGCAGCGACTGACGCACATCGACGAGGCGGGCGCGGCCCGCATGGTCGACGTATCCGAGAAGGCCGTGACCGCGCGCACCGCGCGCGCCAGCGGCCGTGTCCTGGTCGCGCCCCGCGTGATCGAGCTGCTGCGCGGCGAGGGGGTGCCCAAGGGCGACGCCCTGGCGACGGCCCGCATCGCGGGCATCATGGGCGCCAAGCGCACCCCGACCTGATCCCCCTGTGCCATCCGCTGGCCGTCTCCGGAGTGAAGGTCGACCTGTCCGTCGCGGACGACGCCGTCGAGATCGTCGCCACGGTGAGGACGACGGACCGCACGGGCGTCGAGATGGAGGCGCTCACCGCGGTGAGCGTCGCCGCGCTCACGGTCGTCGACATGGTGAAGGCCGTCGACAAGGGCGCCGTCATCACGGACGTCCGGGTGGAGGAGAAGACCGGCGGCACGTCCGGCACCTGGAGCCGTGAGGGCCAGGCGTGAGCACCCCCACCGGACCGGGCGGCCCGGACCGCTCCCGCACCCCCTGGACGCCCCGGCGCGCCCCGCCCCGTCGAGCGCCCCGCCGCGGACCGCACCCGGCGGCACGGAGGAAGGAACGGCCGCATGACGCCCCACGGATCCCCATCGGACACGCCCGGCGGCGCGGGACCTGGCGCGGACGCCCGGCAGCGCGGGGACGCGCCCCACGGTGGGGCGGCCCCGCACGGCGCTCCCCACGGCGCCCCCCACGGCGCTCCCCACGGCGCGGAGGCCCCGCGAACGGCCCGGCACGGCACCCCCCACGCCCCCGACCGCCCCGAAGCGCCCCCCTACCGCGCCCTCGTCGTCACCGCCTCCAACCGCGCCGCCGCCGGGGTCTACGCCGACAAGGGCGGCCCGATCCTCGCCGAGGGGCTCGCGGCGCTCGGGTTCGCCGTCGACGGGCCGCGGGTCGTGCCCGACGGCGACCCCGTGGAGGAGGCCCTGCGCTCCGGAGTGGCGGCCGGGTACGACGTGATCCTCACGACCGGCGGCACCGGCATCTCGCCCACCGACCGCACGCCCGACGTCACCCGCCGCGTCATCGACCACGAGGTGCCGGGCATCCCCGAGGCGATCCGCGCCCACGGCCGCGAGAAGGTGGCGACGGCCGCGCTGTCCCGGGGCCTCGCCGGGGTCGCGGGCCGCACCCTCATCGTGAACCTGCCGGGCTCCTCCGGCGGCGTACGCGACGGCCTCGCCGTCCTGACGCCGCTGCTCGCGCACGCCGTCGACCAGCTGCGCGGCGGCGACCACCCGCGGAGCGACGGGGGTGCGAGCTGAACAGCCCGAGCTGGCCCGCCGAGCTGACGGACGGCGATGTCGTCCTCCGCCCGATAAGGCTGCGCGACCAGCGCGCCTGGCGCGAGGTCAACCGGCGCAACCGCGACTGGCTGCGCCCCTGGGAGGCCACCATCCCGCCGCCGACGCCGGGCGGCCCCGTCACGCACCGGCCCACGTACCGCCAGATGGTCCGCCATCTGCGGGCGGAGGCCAACGCGGGCCGGATGCTGCCGTTCGTCATCGACTACCAGGGGCGTCTCGTCGGGCAGTTGACCGTCGCCGGGATCACCTGGGGCTCCATGTGCTCGGCGCACATCGGCTACTGGGTGGATGAGTCCGTCGCGGGCCGCGGCGTGATGCCGACCGCCGTCGCCCTCACCGTCGACCACTGCTTCCGCACGGTCGGCCTGCACCGCGTCGAGGTCTGCATTCGCCCCGAGAACGCGCCCAGCCGCCGGGTCGTGGAGAAACTCGGATTCCGCGAGGAGGGGCTGCGTCCACGGTATCTTCACATCGACGGCGCCTGGCGCGACCACCTCGTGTTCGCGCTCACCGCGGAGGAGGTCCCCGAGGGGCTGCTGCGCCGCTGGCACCAGGCCCGCTCCCGGAAGACGGCCTGACCGGCGCCGAACGGCCGCCTGCCGGGCGCCCGGTGGGCCCCGGGCGGCATCAGGGGCCCTGGGCGGCCCAGGTGGGACCCAGGGCGCCCCAGGTAGGACCCAGGACGCCTCGCCCCAGGTGGGGACAAGCGCGGCCCAGGTGAGGCCCAGGGCGGCCCAGGTGAGGCCCGGCGCGGCGCGGCGAGGCCCCGTGGCGGCCGGATGCTGCCACTCTCATAAATGAAATACCTGTTCGAAATTGATCGGTGAGGGACCGTTAAATTCCCCCTGCCATAGGGCTGTTGATCGCACCAGTCACAAAAAAAGTTCGAGATATCAGCCAGATCGTGCGACACACCGGCCCAATTGGCCGATGGCCTCGACAAAACCCCTCTACCGTGTGAGGCGTGAGCAGCAGCGGCCTCTTCTACGCAGTCATCGTCGGGGCCTGGGCCGCCTACTTGGTGCCGATGTGGCTCCGTAGGCAGGACGAGCTGAACGAAGCCCGTCCGACGGAACGCTTCAGCACCGCCATCCGGCTGCTTTCCGGACGGGCGGGGATGGAGCGCCGGTACGCCAAGGACCTGCAAGCGCGCTCGCCCGAGGAGGAGGCGTCGCGCGCCGACCCGGACGCCGTGACCGACTCGGTCGACGTCCGGGCCTTCGCCGTGCTTCCGGAGGAGTCCGAGGACGCCCCCGGGTGGATCCGGAGGCCGTGACGCAGCGCGCGCGGCCCGCCGCCGACCCCGCGCGGCCCGCCGCCGCGAAGCCCGCCCCCGCGGGCTCCGCCGCGCGCCGCCCGCGGGCCCCGCGGCCCGGCACCGGGAAGGCCGCCGCGCGCGCCGCCGAGGCCGCCGCCCGGGCCCGCCGCTCCAAGGTGCTCGCCCGCCGTCGGCGCACCACGGTGCTGCTGTTCGCCGCCTTCACGCTCGGCGCGGTCGTCGCCGCCGTCGGCGGGGTCCCGTTCCTGTGGGCGCCGGGCGTGCCCGCGGCGCTGCTGAGCGCGTACATCGTCTATCTGCGCCGCCAGGAGCGGCGCCGCTTCACGTACACGATGGACCGGCGCAGGGCCGAGGCCGCCGCGCGCCGCCTGCGCGAGCGGCAGCCGCACCGGCACGAGCACCAGGACGCCGAGCCCGCCCCGCAGGAGCCCGCCGAGGAGGCCGACCCCGGCCTGTCCGCGCTCGCCGCCGACCGGCGCGCCCTCGTCGAGCAGACCGACCACGCCGAGTGGGTCGACCAGCAGCGCGAGCGCCGCCGGGGCCCCGGCCGCGGCGAGAGCTGGGACCCGGTCCCCGTCCCGCTGCCGACGTACGTGACGGCGCCCGTCGCCCCCCGCGCCACCGGCAGCGTCGACCTCGGCGCCCCCGACACGTGGAGCTCCGCCCGGTCCAGCGCCGCCGAACCGGCCGCCGCCGCCCGCGAGGGGGGCGCGCCGGACCGGCGCGCCGAGGGGCCCGCGGGCGAGACCCGCCCCGAGGCCGACGAGGCCACCGACGACGGCCGCAGCGACGCCCGCCGCGCGGCCTCCGCCCGCCGGTCCCGCGAGCGCGGCCGCACGCCGCTGTTCGACCAGTACGACGACGGCGCGGACGGCCGCCCGCGCGCGGCCAACGAATGAGCCGCCACCGAGGCTTGGCTGACCAGCGGGGAACGGATTTCCAAGCACCCCGATGGGGATGCTAGAGTTTCACTCGTTGCAAGGGCCTGTGGCGCAGTCCGGTAGCGCACCTCGTTCGCATCGAGGGGGCCAGGGGTTCAAATCCCCTCAGGTCCACTGCAGCGCCGTTCACGAGTCAGCTCGTAGAGCGGTGACGAGATCCCGTCCGATCACTTCGATCGGGCGGGATCTCTGCGTTTCTGGGCTGTGCGGGAGGTCTGGGTGCGGGTGGAGGGACGATGCGGAGAGTCTGCTGCGCCTATTCGCCGGTGTCCAGGCACGGGGAAGCACGCAGATCGGGGAGATCGGCGTGCTGGGCTGGTGTGGAGTTGTTCCGCGCGAGGCTTGTCAGTGGGTGTGTGGGGGCGGCGGTCGCCCGGCCGACGTGCGGCTCTTCCTGCTCGGATCGACGAGTGGGGGCAGCGGGCCGCTCGCAGCGAAGTCAGCGTCAGCGAGTTCGTCGGGACCGTCGCGTTCGGTGAGCCAGGTTTCCAGGACCATCAGGTTCGCGACGGTAAGCATGACGGCCAGCAGGAGGGTCTGGGCGACCTGGCCGGAAGCGGGTCGGTGTTTGGGGTTGCCGATGTCGAGGCGCCCGCTCTTGAAGCGGCCGTTCGCTCCCTCGTTGTGGGATCGGATGGGCCGGTAGCTGTTGCGCCACGGGGCGTCGAGGTAGGGGACGTCCTGACGGTACTTAGCGAGCCGATGGTCGGCTTCGGAGTCGGCTGGGACGGTGATCGATCCGGCCTGGCAGATGCGGGGCAGCGTGTCCTGTGGCGGCAAGGTGGCGTACTCGTCCGCGGGGAGCGGGACGCTGGGGCGGGCTGCGTCCGGGGCGGTGCGGGGGCGCGGGATGGTGAGGTCGACCACGCGGTTGGGCATTGCGCCGCCCGCCGAAGCTTGGGGTTGCAGGCGGTCGCGGCGCAGGCAGTTGACCGACGGGGACCGGCCGCTGGCCGGGCATTGGAGGCGGATGGCTCCACGGCGGTCGGGGCCCTGCTTGAGCTTGAGGCGGAACGGCCTGCGAGCTTCGATCTTCTCGCGGAGGCCGTCCCCGTAATCGCGGACAGTCTCGTCGCTCATGCCCGTGGTGGCGTGGATGAGCGGGGCGGGGATAAGTGGGCAGGTCAGACAACCGTCGACGAGCGGGGCACCGTGCCAGCTGCCCTGGAGGCCGCGTTCGTTCGCCTTGTAGTCCAAGGCGAGGCGGTAGCCGAGACGACGGGCGGGAGCCTGGAAGGTGTCAGGGGCACAGTTCGTGTAAGCACGGTCGGCGGCGAGGATGCCGGCGGGCAGGCCGAGCGCGGTGAGCTGGGTCAGGACGGTGATGGCGTTGGGGCCGGTGCGAACGGTGGGAGTGTCGAGTTCGAAGCCCAGGCAGAGCTGGGGGTAGCGGGGCAGGGTCCTGGCGTCGCCGGGGTCGCGATGGTGGGCGGCGATGGCCAGAGTGGCGCTGTATCCGAAGATGGGGTCGTCGTTGGTGCCGCCCTTGAAGTGCCAGCCAGCGGTGACCTCGCTGGAAGCAAGGCCGAGGCGGCGGCTGTGCGGGTGGGCCAGCACCGGGATGCCGGTTGCGTCGACGCCGACGTCGCCGTTCCAGCCGCTCAGGTGCCCGCGGTGCTGGGCCATGCGAACCGTGGTGAGGACCAGCCGGTTGGCCAACTGCTGAAGCCGGGCGGCGGCCTGGCGGCCCTCGGGGCTGTCCCACAAGGCCGCGACGAAGTCCCCGTGGCGCTGGTGCAGCCGAGCCCGGCGGTCGTGGCGAGCCGGGTCCATAACCGTGGTGATTGCCTCCAAGCCTCGGTAGAGGCGCCTGCTGGAGGCAACGCGCTCCTGCGGACTTCTCGGCGGCCGGTCCGGGATGCCGAGCCATGTGCGGGCCCGCTGGTCGAGGCCGTAGTGGAGCTGACGCCAGGCGTCGGCGATAGTAGCCCGGCCGGTGTAGTACGCGGACAACATCAGCCCGACCAGCACCACTCGGGGCCGAATGCCTTTGGGACCGGGGCGATCGGCCAGGAGTTGCTCCAGCTCCTGCGGGACGCCGGAGTGGTCCAGGAGGGTCAGCAGCTGGCCCACCTTGGAGTCTGGGATCACAGGCATGCCGCTCAGAGGAGGCTTGGGCCGCAGCCGCCGGATCCGCTCACCGCACGTGTCGGAGCCCTCAGTCCCGGGACGAGGCATCACTGTTGGCCTCCCCGCAGCAGTTCGGCGGCCTGCTCGGGTGAGAGCGGGGGCACCCAGTGGAAGTAGGGCGCCAGCGCGGCGGCCGAGGCCATCCCCGCAGCCTGTGCGATCAATACGGGGTCGATGCGCTGCCGCAGCAGCTCCACGATCCACGTAGTCCTCAACCGTCGCGCCTCCAGGCGGGGCAGTCCGGCGTGTGGGCGGTGCCGGGCGGGCCACGAGCTGACCAGGTTCTTCGCAGCCTCAACCTTCCGGCCCGGCCGGAACAGATAGGCATCACCGGCCAGTTCGGCGAGCTCGGCCAGGCACTCCTCCCATTCGGCGCGGCAAGCCACCAGCCGGTCCAGCCACGGGGCGTCGACCACGACCACACCCTGTGGCGTGGCCCGCAGATCACGGCCGCGGACCGCCCTGAGCTCGCCGGGGGCCAGCCCGCAGCCGGAGGCCAGGGCCATCAAGGCGAGACCATCAAGCCGCGCCCGGCCCGGCAGCAGCCCGGCCCACCTGCGCAACGCCGCCAACTCACCTTCCCCATACGGAGGCCGGGGCGCGCGGTTCGCCTTGATCCGGATGGGTGGGGCCTCGCCTCGCTGGACCCACACGACCGCTTCCCGGGCGCGCCGCAGCCAGCAGCGGCACGTTTGAACTGTGCCGCCAGGCTGGCCGCTCAGGCCGTTCAGGATGAACCGGTCGATGGTCTCCGTCCGCAGCCACAGCCCCGGATCGCGCGGCAGGCCGACGGAGTCCGCCCACACCGCCAGACGGCTCACCGCATACAGCAGCCGCCGCGCGGTATCGCAGGTGCCCGGAGCTACCGCCGCGACCACCGCCCGCACGTGTGCGGCCACTGGTTCCCATCGTGCGACGGGCAGACGGGGACGGTAGTCGCGGATATGGGCGGATACCTGCGCATTCAGCATCACGGACCAACTCCACTGGCTGTTCAAGCAGCCAGAGAAGGGGTCGGTCACGATCTTCACGTAAAGGAGCGCATCTGCATGGTCGGTGGCATGAAACGGCGAACCCCGCCGCGCGAGCTTGCCGACGATCCGGAAGCCTGGCCCCACGCTCGGCTCAGTGATCCCGGTGGTGCCGTGGTACAGCTCATCGCCCGTGCCCTTGAAGGCGCCCTGGCCGCCCAGAAGCGGAGCCTGCGGCAGGTCGCTGCCGGTTCCGGAGTCAACCGGCAGGCCATCGCTGACCTGCTGGCCGGCCGCTGCTGGCCCGACATCGCCACCGTTGCCCGCCTGGAGAACTTCCTTGCCGTTCCGCTGTACCCCTCCAGCGGAGGAATGCCGCATACGCATGGGAAAAGGCCCTTCCGTCCCCAGGCATCACCGGCTCAGGGGACGACAAAATAGGCCACGCGCCCCCGGGACGAGCGCAGTTGCTCTAGCCTCGGGAGCAGCGTGAGCCACTGACAAGGGGTCCACGTCATAGGTTCCGAAGAGGGTCCAAGCTCAACGGAACCCGTCCCCTCCTCCCCGCGACGGGAGGAGGGGACTCTCACGAGAGGGCAGTCGCTAGGCGGCCCCCTTCACATGCCCGCCACCGCCAGGGGCGATCTCGAAAACCCCGGCCTTGAGCTCAACAGCCCTGCCCTGCGTGACGTGCCGCTTGCAAGTCTTCCGGATCGTCTCGATCGCGGCCGTCCCCGGCTTCCCGGAGACCGGTCTTCCGATGGCTTCCGTAATCTCCTTCACATGCAACGGCCGCCCTGCGGTGGCCAGCACATGCAGTACCTGCTGACCCAGCTGACGGTTCCGTGGCGAGGCAGTGGACTGCTCCTGAGCCCCCGCTGATCCCACTGGCCCACGCACATCCGTGACCGGCTTCTCCGCATGGACGCCTGGGCCACCGGGCTGGTCGGCAGGAACCTCAGGGCCGCTCTCCGCACCAGCCGTGATCTCCTCCAAAGCAGCCGTCAGGTGATCACGCGCGGCGGAGGTCCTGGACAACTCGGCATCGACTTCGGCCAGTTCCTTCTCCAGGTCCACTCGTTGCTGTCGCAGACGTGCTGCTTTATCGGCGTAGAAATCGACAGCCGTGCGCAGCCCCTCGACCGCTACCGCCTCACCGGACACCATCAGCCCTCCCCGAACCGCCAGCATGTCGGCGCAACGCCAGACATCGTAGGGAACGCCAGCCATGCCAGACAGCCAAATGGGCAACCCTGTCTGGCAGTTGAGGAGTTAGGCGGCCAGTCGTGCCGACGCGCCGGGAAAGGAGTGCTCAGTCGTGTCCTTCGGGCCCGACCGCTTGGGGAAAGCCCAGCCGGTCCAGCAGCGTGCCGAAGTGGACACCTGGCCCCCGTCTTCCCGCGCTTTACCGAACATCGACGCTTCCAGCAGCAGACGCTCACTGCGCCCGAAGAGCAGATCACCCGAAAACCCCACCCTTGCCCCCCTCCGAGATGGTGGTCGCACCATACGGTCGGCCACTGACAATCACACCGATGCACGGGGAATGATCACTGGAAGCGCGGGGAGAGACCTCCGGGTGGCTGCGAGAGTGCAGGTCAAAGGCACTCGTGAACACCCCACTGCACATGAAGATCCCGCCCGATCGTTCCGATCGGGCGGGATCTTCGCGTTGTGGCCCACGACACAGGCCGGTGCGGGGAACCGCGCGGCCAGCCGCGACGCGGCGGCAGCCGAAAGGCGGCCCGGCCCGCACCGGTCCGGCGCCTAGCGCAGCGGCTTCGCGTAGCAGCGGCTGAGGGGCTCGTCGCGGTAGTGGCCGAACATCGCGCACGGCTCGTAGCCGCTGGAGGTGTACAGGCCGATCGCCTCGGGCTGCTTCGTGCCGGTCTCCAGGGCCATCCGCAGCCGTCCGGCGGCGCGGGCGTCCTCCTCCAGGAGGGCCAGGACGCGCCGGGCGAGGCCGAGGCCGCGGGCCTCCGGCACCACGTACATGCGCTTGATCTCGGCGTCGCCGTCCAGATAGCCCTCGCCGTTCGCGTCCATCGCGCGCCAGCCGCCGGTCGCCACGGGCGCGTCCGAGGCGTCGTACGCGATCAGGTAGAGCCCCCGCGGCGGCTTGAACATCGACGGTTCGAGGTGGGTGACGTCGCCTCCGTCGCCGTAGCGCTCGGCGTACTCCGCCTGTACGCGGTCGTTGAGCTTGACGGCGTCGGGGTGGTCGAAGGCGACCTGGCGTATGTCCATGCTGTGGATCGTATCCTTATGCGGGTGGTTCGGTGGCTGGATCCAGTGTGCCGGGTGGGGGCGCCGGGGCCGGTAGGGTGCCGGGATGCTCACTGTGACCAGCGTGAATGTGAACGGGCTGCGGGCCGCCGCCAAGAAGGGCTTCGTGGAGTGGCTCGCCGGGACCGCCGCGGACGTGCTGTGCCTCCAGGAGGTGCGGGCCGAGCCGGGGCAGCTTCCCGAGGAGGTGCGCGAGCCCGAGGGCTGGTACGTGACGCACGCCCCGGCCGCCGCGAAGGGCCGCGCCGGGGTCTCGCTGTACTCGCGGCGCGAGCCGGAGCGCGTGCGGGTCGGCTTCGGCTCCTCGGAGTTCGACACGAGCGGACGCTATGTGGAGGCGGATCTGCCCGGCGTCACCGTCGCGAGCCTGTACCTGCCCTCCGGAGAGGTCGGCACCGAGCGGCAGGACGAGAAGATCCGCTTCATGGGGGAGTTCCTCGCCTACCTGAAGGAGCTGAAGGAGCGCGCCGCCGCCGAGGGGCGCGAGGTCCTGGTGTGCGGCGACTGGAACATCGCCCACCAGGAGGCCGACCTCAAGAACTGGCGGGGCAACAAGAAGAACTCCGGGTTCCTGCCGGAGGAGCGCGCCTGGATGTCGGACGTCTTCGCGGAGTACGGCGACGTCATGCGCGCCCTGCACCCGGACGTCGAGGGCCCCTACTCGTGGTGGTCCTACCGGGGCCGCGCCTTCGACAACGACACGGGCTGGCGCATCGACTACCACGTGGCGACGCCGGGGCTCGTGGAGCGCGCGGTCAAGGGGTACGTGGAGCGGGCCGCGACGCACGCCGAGCGCTGGTCGGACCACGCGCCGGTGACGGTCGTCTACGAGTAGGACGGACTGGTTCCGGTGGGCGAACCGCCGGTGAAAAGTCCGGCGGAGGGGTGTCTCGGCTTCGTACGGCATGGCAGATTGCGAGCGCGTACCTGACAGGTGCGTCAACCGCTGGTCGTGCGAGGGGACTTCATGGCTGCTGAGCTGTCCAGACGCGGGATGCTGATCGGCGCGGCGGGCGCCGCCGCGGGTGTGGCGGGGCTGGCGTCCCCGGCCGACGCCGCCGCCGGGGGTGTCCCCCGGGCACCCCGCCCGTCCTGGTCACCGAGCAGGCCACCCGGCGGCTGCTCGTCCTCGACCCGCGCCGCCGCGTGTGGGACCCGGCCGCCGACCCGTCCGTGGTGCGCTGGCGGTTCTCGCCGCTCGGCGACCCGCGGTACGCGGACCTCGACCCCGCCGCGAGCTGGATCTACCCCTGCGAGGCGAAGGCGCGGCGGCACCGGGGCCGGACCCTGGTCCTGACGACGGCGTCCTTCGGGTTCGTGGCCGCCGTGGAGTACCCGACGGGCCGCCGCTACTGGGGCACGGCCATCGGGCCCGGCGACGACCTGTTCAACCCGCACAGCGCCGAAATCCTCCCCGACGGCAACGTGGCGGTGGCGTGCAGCACGGGCGCGCTGGTGCGGCTGTACGCCGCCTCGTGCGGGCCGGACGCCGCGCGGTACGCCGAGGCGCCGCTGAAGGGCGCGCACGGGCTGCACTGGGACCGGGCGCGGCGCGTGCTCTGGGCGGTCGGCGACGACGAGCTGGTGACGTACGAGGTCGGCGGCACGCCCGCGCGGCCCGCCCTCACCCAGGTCTCCGCCGTCGCCCTGCCGGTGGCCGTGCCGGGCCGGACGGCGGGCGGCCACGACCTGTTCCCCGTGGCGGGGCGGCCCGGACGGCTGTGGGTGACGACCAACGCCAGCGTCTTCCAGTACGACGTACGCCGCCGGGTCTTCGTCCGCGACTACCCGGGGCACGAGCTGATCGACCGGGCCAAGGTGAAGGCCGTCGGCAGCGACCCGCGCACCGGGCAGGTGCTCAGCACCGTGCCGGAGGGCGGCCTGGGGGAGACCTGGTGGACCACCAAGGTCTCCGTGCACCGGCCGACCGGTGAGTACACTCTGGTCAAGGGCGGGATCTACAAGGCCCGTTGGTGGCTGCCGAGCTGACTGCCCGGAACCTCTGAGGCTGGTGGCCCGGAACCTCCGGGGCTGGCGGCCCGGAACCTCGGGGGCTGACGGCCCGGAACCTCCGGGGCTGGCGGGCCCGCCGCCCGAAGCCCTTCGCGCCCGGCCGGGCCCGCCGCCCAGGAACCCTCAGGGGCGGCTGAGCCTGCGGTCCAGGGCCAGGGACAGCTCCGCCTCCACCACGGCCTTGGCCAGGGGGCGCAGCTCGTCCACGGTCAGCTCCGGGTGCTCGGCGGCGTGGGTGAGGGCGAACGCCACGAACAGCTCCGCCAGCGCGTCCGCGTGTTCGCGCACGCGCTGGCCCGCCGCCATGACGTCGGCCAGCGGGACGCCCTTGCGCACCAGGTCCGCCGAGGCGTCCAGGAGGCGGCGGCTGATGTGCACGATGTCGTCGCCGTCGGTGCCCAGGTAGCCGAGGTCCAGGGCGGCGGCGAGGTTCTCCGGGGTGACCTGGCCCGCGAAGCGGTCGGCCAGCTCCTGGGGGGTGAGGCGGACGGGGGTCTCCTCCGACGGGCCGTCGATGCCGAGGAGTTCGGCGACGTCGCGGCCGTTCTCGAAGGCCTCGGCCAGCTCGGCGATGCCCTGGAGGGTGTGGCCGCGCTCCAGCAGGGCGGCGATGGTGCGCAGCCGGGCCAGGTGGTGGTCGTCGTACCAGGCGATGCGGCCCTCGCGGCGCGGCGGCGGGATGAGCCCGCGCTCGCGGTAGAACCGCACGGTCCGCACGGTGATCCCGGCCTCCTTGGCCAGCTCCTCCATGCGGTACTCGCGCACCCCGGCCCCGTCTGCCACGTCGTCCGCCCCGTCGTCTGCCACGGGGGAAGCCTATGCCGGGACGGCACCCCCGCGCCGGGGCCGTACTGGCGGTAACTTTTCCCCTCCCGACCCCTACCCATGAGTACGCGGCTGTTCTACGCTCCCGATTGTGCCAGTGGTTACTGGCAGAGTCGCTGGGATCTCGGGAGGCGTTGGCATGGCCGGGAGTGAACACGTGCGGGTGGCGGTGGTCGGGTCCGGGTTCGGGGGCCTGGGGGCCGCGGTCCGGCTGCGCAGGGAGGGCGTCACCGACTTCGTCGTCCTGGAGCGGGCCGGTGCGGTCGGCGGCACCTGGCGGGACAACAGCTACCCGGGCTGCGCCTGCGACGTGCCCTCGCACCTGTACTCGTTCTCGTTCGCCCCCAACCCCGACTGGCCGCGCACCTTCTCGGGGCAGGAGCACATCTGGGACTACCTGGAGCGGGTCGCCGACACCTTCCGGCTGCGCCCGCACATCCGCCTGAACACCGAGGTGCGGCGGATGCGCTGGGACACCGAGAAGCTGCTGTGGCACGTGGAGACCAGCCGCGGCACCCTCACCGCGGACGTCGTCGTCTCCGCCACCGGACCGCTGTCCGACCCCAAGACGCCCGACATCCCCGGCCTCGCCGACTTCCCCGGCAAGGTCTTCCACTCCGCCCGCTGGGACCACGGCTACGACCTGCGCGGCAAGCGCGTCGCGATGATCGGCACCGGCGCCTCCGCGATCCAGATCGTGCCGGAGATCCAGCGCGAGGTCACCCGGCTCACCCTGTTCCAGCGGACCCCGCCGTGGGTGCTGCCGCGCACCGACCGGGAGATCACCCGCGTGGAGCGCTGGCTGCACCGGCAGCTGCCGTTCACCACGTACGCGCGCCGGGGCCTGCTGTGGGGCATCCGCGAACTCCAGGTGCAGGCGTTCACCAAGCGGCCCAACGAACTCGGCCTGATCGAGAGCCTCGCCAAGCGGAACATGGCCCGCGCCATCAAGGACCCCGAGCTGCGCGCCAAGCTCACCCCGACCTACCGCATCGGCTGCAAGCGCATCCTGCTGTCCAACACCTACTACCCGGCGCTCGCGCAGCCGCACGTCGACGTCGTCGCCAGCGGCCTCGCCGAGGTGCGCGGCTCCACCCTGGTGGCCGCCGACGGCACCGAGGCCGAGGCCGACGCGATCGTCTTCGGCACCGGCTTCCACGTCACCGACATGCCGATCGCCGACCGCGTCGTGGGCGACGACGGCCGCACCCTCGCGGAGAGCTGGAAGGACGGCATGAAGGCGCTGCGCGGCGCGACCGCGGCGGGCTTCCCCAACTTCCTCACCGTCATCGGCCCCAACACCGGCCTCGGCAACTCCTCGATGATCCTGATGATCGAGTCCCAGCTGAACTACCTCGCCGACTACCTGCGCCAGCTGGACGTCCTCGGCGGCCGGGCCGCGCTCGCCGCACGCCCCAGCGCCGTGGGCGCCTGGAACCGCCGCGTGCAGCAGCGCATGGAGCGCACCGTGTGGAACACCGGCGGCTGCACCAGCTGGTACCTGGACGCCAACGGCGTCAACACCACGGTCTGGCCCGGTACGACGACCGAGTTCCGCGCGGCCACGCGGCGCGTCGACCTCAACGAGTACGAGGTCCTGCGCCCGCCCGCGGCCTCCGGGCGCGCGGCGCGCGGCGGCCGGGGCGCGAAGGCCGAGGTGACCGCGTGAGCCCCCGGACCCGCGCCGCCACCGGCCCCTTCGCGCTGCCCGCCCCCGCGCGCGAACTGACGGCCGTCTCCGCGGACGGCGCCCGCCTGCACGTCGAGGCGCACGGCCCCGAGGGCGCGCCCGCCGTCGTCCTCGCCCACGGCTGGACCTGCTCCACCGCGTTCTGGGCCGCGCAGATCCGGGACCTGTCGGCGTCGTACCGCGTCATCGCGTACGACCAGCGGGGCCACGGGCGCAGCGACGCGCCCGTGGAGGCCGCCGGGTACAGCACGCGGGCGCTCGCCGACGACCTGGAGGCCGTCCTCGCCACGACCCTCGCCCCCGGCGAGCGGGCGGTGCTCGTCGGGCACTCCATGGGCGCCATGACCCTCATGGCGGCGGCCGCGCGACCGGGAGTGCGCGAGCACGCGGCGGCGGCGCTGCTGTGCAGCACCGGCAGCTCCCAACTGGTCGCCGACTCCCTGGTGGTGCCGCTCCGGGCGGGCGCGCTGCGCACCCGCCTCACCCGGCGGCTGCTCGGGGCGCGGATGCCGATGGGGCCGGTCACGCCGCTGGCGCGGCGCGCGCTCAAGTACGCGACGATGGGCCCCGGTACGGCGCCCGAGCGCGTCGACGTCTGCGCGCGGATCGTGCACGCCTGCCCGCGCGTGGTGCGCTACCGCTGGGCGCACGTCCTCGACGCGCTGGACCTCGCCGCCGAGGTGGGCGGCCTGACGGTGCCGACGGCCGTCCTCGCCGGGACGGCGGACCGGCTCACACCGCCGGTGCACGCCCGGCGCATCGCCGCGGCGCTGCCGCACTGCCTCGGCCTGACCGAGCTGGCGGGGGTCGGGCACATGACGCCGGTCGAGGCGCCGGAGGCGGTCACGGCCGCCATCACGGAACTGGTCGAGACGTACGGGAAGACCTACGGGAAGGTGAGGGAGGGCGCGTGAGCAGGGTGAGCCTGGAAGGGCAGGTCGCGGTCGTCACGGGAGCCGCGCGGGGCGTCGGGGAACTCCTCGCCCGGAAGCTGTCGGCGCGCGGCGCGAAGGTCGCGCTCGTCGGCCTCGAACCGGACGAGCTGAAGCGGGTCGGCGAGCGGCTGCACAGCGAGAGCGGCCACTGGCACGCCGACGTCACCGACCACGAGGCGATGGCACGGGTCGCCGCGGAGGTCAAGGAGCGGTTCGGCAAGGTCGACGTCGTCGTCGCCAACGCCGGTGTGGCCAGCGGCGGTCCGTTCGCGGCGTCGGACCCCGAGGCGTGGCGGCGGGTCATCGAGGTCAACCTCATCGGCAGCGCGGTGACCGCGCGGGCCTTCCTGCCGGTCCTCATGGAGAGCCGCGGGTACCTCCTCCAGATCGCCTCGCTCGCCGCGATGACGCCCGCCCCCATGATGACGGCGTACTGCGCGTCCAAGTCCGGCGTGGAGGCGTACGCGCACGCGCTGCGCGCCGAGGTCGGTTACAAGGGCGTCAAGGTGGGCGTCGGGTACCTCTCCTGGACCGACACCGACATGGTGCGCGGCGCCGACCGCGACGACGTGATGCGGGAGCTGCGGCAGCGGCTGCCGTGGCCCGCCAACAAGACGTACCCCCGGGCCCGCCGTCGACCGCCTCGTCTCCGGCATCGAGCGGCGCGCCGCCCACGTCTACGGGCAGTGGTGGCTGCGGGGCATGCAGGGCGTCCGCCCCTACCTTCCCGGGGTCATCGCCACCGTGGGGCAGCGCGAGATCCGGCGCCTTGAGCCGCGGCTGGGGGAGGTCGGCAGGGGGTTGGTCGGGGCGGGTGGTGCCGCCGACGAGGCGCGTCGCCTGGCCCCTGGGCCCTGAACCGCCCTTCGCGCTGACGCGCTCGCCCTCACACGCCGGGCGGGCTCTCACCCCCACCCACCCGCCCTTTCCTCACGCTGGCGCGCTCGTCCTCAAACGCCGGACGGGCTTGATTCTCCCCACCCGCCCGCCCTCCTGGGGCTCCGCCCCTCGCCCCCGTATCGGCGCTCCGCGCCTCGTCCTCAAACGCCGGACGGGCTGGAGAGGCAGGTGCGTTGCCGTCGTGCACGCCCGTCGCGGGCGGGTGGGAAAGCTTCCCGGCGTGAGCGTTGTGGTGCCAGTCACGGGTGGGTGGGTGGGAAAGGTCCCGGGGCGTTGCCGTGGTGGTGCCGGTCATGGGTGGGTGGGTGGGAGAGGGCTTGGGGGGGCGTGGGTTGGGGCCCGCCTGGGAAGGTGGGCCCCAACTCGCGTACTGCTCAGGCACAGCGCCCAGCGATCACCGCTCCTCGGCCTCCCGCTGCGCGTCGTCCAGGGACTCCTGGGACTGCTGCTCGCGCGTGCCGGGGGCCTGCGACGAGCGCTCGCCCGCCTCGCTCTTCCCGCGCTGCGCGGCCTGCTTGGCCTTCTCGGAGAGCTCCTGCGCCTTGTCCTGGAACTGGTCCTTGATGCCCATGAAGGTTCACTCCCATTGGTGGGTGAGGGGATTGGGCCTCGACCAGACTCACATACCCGTACAAGCAGCGCATTTCGATCAGTGACGCTCTGTTCAGGCGGCGTCAGGTCCGGGGCGGGAGCGGGGGCCGCCGCCGGTCGGGCACGTCCTCGTACCCGGGAGGAGACGCGGCCGGACGCTCGGCGAGCAGGTCGAGGGCGAGCCGCACCGCGTCGTCGAGCTGTGCGTGCCGCCCCTCCGCCCAGTCGAGCGGCGTCCGCAGGACCGCCAGGTCGGGCTCGACGCCGTGGTTCTCCACGGACCAGCCGTACGCGTCGAACCACCCGGCGTTCATCGGCACGGTGATCACGGTGCCGTCGCCCAGGACGTGCCGCCCGGTCATGCCGACCACGCCGCCCCAGGTGCGCTGCCCCACGACCGGCCCGAGCCCGAGCAGCTTGAACACCGCCGTGATCATGTCGCCGTCGGACGAGGTGGCCTCGTCGGCGAGGGCGACGACCGGGCCGCGCGGGGCGTTGGAGGCGTACGACACGGGCTGTGCGTTCCGGGTGAGGTCCCAGCCGAGGATCTTCCGGGTGAGCTTCTCCACGACCAGCTCGCTGATGTTGCCGCCCGCGTTGCCCCGTACGTCGACGATCAGGGCGGGCCGGGAGACTTCGAGGCGCAGGTCGCGGTTGAACTGGGCCCAGCCGGAGCCGCCCATGTCCGGGATGTGCAGATAGCCGCACCGGCCGCCGCTCAACGCCCGTACCACCTCGCGGCGTTTGGCGACCCAGTCCTGGTAGCGCAGCGGCCGCTCGTCGATGAGCGGCACGATCGCCACGCGCCGCGCGCGGCCCTCGCCCTCGGCGGGCGTGAAGGTCAGCTCGACCGTGGTGCCGCCCGCGGCGGCGAGCAGCGGGTAGGGGCCCGCGACCGGGTCGACGGGCCGCCCGTCGACGTGTGTGAGCACCGCGCCCTCGCGGATGCCCGCACCGGCGAGCGGCGAGCGGGCCTTGGAGTCGGAGGACTCGCCGGGCAGGATCCGCTTGACCACCCAGTCGCCGTCCCGGCACACCAGGTTGGCGCCGAGCAGCCCGATGGCCCGCTGGTAGTGCGGCGGCCCCTCGTTGCGGCGGGCGGCGGACACGTACGCGTGGGAGGTGCCCAGCTCGCCCAGGACCTCCCGCAGCAGGTCCGCGAACTCGTCGGGGAGGCGACCCGTTCGACCAGCGGCCGGTACTGGGCGAGGACCGCGTCCCAGTCGATGCCGCACATCCCCGGGTCCCAGAAGTAGGCGCGGATGAGCCGCCCGGCCTCCTCGTAGGACTGGCGCCACTCGGCGGCCGGGTCGACCTCGTGCAGCACGCGGCGCAGGTCGATCCAGACGGTGGAGTCGCCGTCGCCGGGCTCGGTGGCCGGGACGGCCCGCAGGTCGCCCTCGTCCACGACGACGAGCCGCGAGCCGTCGCCGCTGACCGCGAACCAGTCCAGGTGGTCGACGAGTTCGGACTTCTTCGCCTTGGCGATGTTGAAGTGCTCCAGGGTGGGGCGGCCCGAGGTGTCGGCCGGGTTGGCGAAGGTCTCACCGAGCGCGCCGGAGATCGGCCAGCGCAGCCAGACCAGACCGCCCCCGGCGACCGGGTACAGCGCCGAGTACTTCGACGCCGACACCGGGAACGGCGTCACCCGGCTCTCAAGCCCCTCCGCCTCCACCGTCACCTGCCCGTCCCCCGCCTCCTCGTCACCGGGGTCGAGGCCGCCCGCCGCGGGCCGCCCGTCGGGCAGCAGCGCGAACGGCGACGGCGTCGCCGACGACAGCGGTACGAGGTGGGGGCGGCAGCCCAGCGGGAAGGACAGGTCGCCGGTGTGCACGTCGTAGACCGGGTCGAAGCCCCGCCACGACAGGAACGCCAGGTAGCGGCCGTCGCGCGTGAACACGGGGTTCTCGTCCTCGAAGCGGCCGTTGGTGACGTCGATGACGGTGCGCGCCCCCGGCCCCTCGATCCGCGCCAGCTTGATCTGGCGCAGGGAGCGGCCGATGCCCGGGTGCGACCAGGCGAGCCAGGCCCCGTCGGGCGAGAAGGCGAGGTCGCGCACGGGCCCGTTGATGGACCGGATCAGCTCGGTGACCTCGCCGCCCGAGTCCTCGGTGGCGTCCACGAGGAGCAGCCGCCCGTCGTGCGCGGCGATCGCCAGCCGCTCGCCCCGCGGGTCGGAGACCAGTTCCAGGACCCGGCCGAGCCGCCCGGCGGCCAGCCTGCGCGGCTCGCGGTCGCCGCTGGCCCGGGGCAGGTAGGCGATCTCGATCGCGTCCTCGCCCTCGGCGTCGGTGACGTACGCGACCTGGCCGCCGGTGCCGAGCATCTCCGGCAGCCGCACGCGCACGCCGGGGGTGTCGGCGATGGTGCGGGCGGGGCCGTCGCGGTGGGTGAGCCAGTACAGGCTGCCGCGCACGGATACGGCGCTGGCGCGCCCGGTGGTGTCCACGGACAGGGCGTCGACGTGGTGGGCGGCCGGGACCTGGTAGCCGCGGCGGCCCGCGCGGGGCCCGCCGACGCGCACGTCGAGGCGGCGCGGGACGCTGTCCGCGGTCAGCTCCTCCACCAGCCAGATGTCGCCCGCGCACTGGTAGACGACGCGGGTGCCGTCGCTGGCCGCGTGCCGGGCGTAGCAGGCGTCGTGGTCGGTGTGGCGGCGCAGGTCGGTGCCGTCGGGGCGGCACGAGTACAGGTTGCCGACGCCCTCGTGGTCGGAGAGGAACGCGATCCGCCCCGACACGAACATCGGCGAGTCCAGGTGCCCGCCGATGTCCTCCAGGAGGCGCTCGCCGTGCAGCCACAGGCGGCCCGTGGCGCCGCCCCGGTAGCGCTTCCAGGCGGCGGGCTCGTGCGGCGGCTTCCCGGTGAGCAGCAGGGTCCTGCGGTCCCCGTCGACGTCGGCGACCGCGATGTCGTGCACCGGCCCCCAGGGCAGCTTGCCGCCGGGCGAGCCGTCGGTGGGCACGCTGTAGGCCCAGCAGAAGTGCGCGAACGGCTGGCCGTGCGAGGAGACGGCCAGGATCTGCCCGTCGGGTGTCCAGCCGCAGACGCGGGTGTCGGTGGAGCCCCAGTAGGTCAGGCGGCGCGCCGGGCCGCCGTCCACCGGCGCGAGGTGGATCTCCGGGTCGAGGCTGCGCCAGCTCGTGTACGCGATGTGGGTGCCGTCGGGGGAGAAGCGGGGGTGGCCGAGCTTGGTGCGGTCGGCGGTCACCCGCCAGGCGCGGGTGCGGGCCCCGTCCGGGTGGAGGGGGGCCACCCACAGGTCGTCCTCGGTGACGAAGCACAGCCGGTCACCACTCAGGTGCGGGAAGCGGAGGTACGCCTGGGTCACGGTCCCATGCTTTTCTCTGGCGGGGCGCCCAGCAACTTTTCCCTGGCGCGGGCGCCCCCAGCAGACCAGGCGCACCCCCACGCGCCTCGCCCTTCCCCTGGGCTCCGCCCCGGCCCCCGTATCGGCGCTGCGCGCCTTGTCCTCAAACGCCGGACGGGCTTGATTCCCCACCCACCCGCCCTTTCCGGGGCCCAAGTGCCGGACGGGCTTGGATGGGACGGGCGTCGGGCGCTCCGGCAGTCGCCGATGGCGGTCAGCCCCTGCGGGGAGCGGCCACGTCCTGCGAGGGCGGTGACGGGTGGGCGGGTGGGAGAGGGAAGCCCGCACGGACCGGCAGTCGCCGATGGCGGCCAGCCCCTGCGGGGAGCGGCCACGTCCCGCGAGGGCGGTCACGGGTGGGCGGGTGGGAGAGGGGGGGCTGCGGAGGGCGCCCGCGCCAGGGAGGTGTGGTGGGGGACACGTACGAAACCGTTTCGTTTCGATGGCAGCTCGGCGTACGCTACGAGGGCAAGCGGCGCAGAAAGGTGACGGCGGTGACGGAAGCGGCGGTGTCGGCCCGGCGGAGCCGGATCTCGGCGGAGCGTGAGGCCGAGCTGTACGAGGCGGTGCTCGACCTGCTCCGGGAGGTGGGGTACGAGAGCCTCACGATGGACGCCGTCGCCACCCGCACCCGCTCCAGCAAGGCCACGCTCTACCGCCAGTGGGGCGGCAAGCCGGAGCTGGTGGTGCGGGCGCTGAAGCACAACCAGCGGGTGTCCCTCGCGGACATCGACACGGGCTCGCTGCGCGGCGACCTCACCGAGATGGTGGAGCGCTCGGACGACTGCCGGATGGAGCGGGACAACGCCCTGATGAGGGGCCTGTCCTACGCCATCCACAAGGACCCCGAACTGCACCGGGCGCTGCGCGACGTGCTCATCGCCCCCGAGATCACCGGCCTGAACGAGATGCTGCGCCGCGCGGTCGAGCGCGGCGAGGTCCCCGAGGGGCACCCCGCCCTCCAGTACGTGGTCCACATGCTGATCGGCGCCTTCGCCGCCCGCGACCTCATCGACGACCGCCCCGTGGACCGGGCGTTCCTGCGCTCGTACGTCGACGCCGTGATCCTCCCCGCCCTCGGCGTCTGACCCCCACCCCCACCCCATAGACGGCTCCACCTGACGCGACCGCTCACGTCGTCGGGCTGATCCCCCCTGCCCCGAAGCCACCCCACGACCTGACCGGGAGTACCCCCTCGTGGCCACATTCCTCTACAAACTGGGCCGAACGGCCTTCCGGCGGCGGCACTTCGTCGCCCTGATCTGGGTGGCGCTGCTCACCCTCGCCGGGGTGGGCGCCGCCTCCGCGCCCACCGCGGCGTCCAGTTCCTTCTCGATCCCGGGCACGGAGGCGCAGCGCGCCTTCGACCTGCTGGAGCAGCGCGCCCCCGAGGTCAAGGCCGACGGTGCGACGGCCCGGGTCGTCTTCCGGGCGCCGGACGGCGAGAAGGTCACCGACCCCGGCAACAAGGCCGCGATCAGCAAGACCGTGGCCGCGCTGAGGTCCGGCTCCGACGAAGTGGCCCGCGCCGACGACCCGTTCGCGGCCAAGGCCGTCTCCAAGGACGGCACGACGGCGTACGCGTCAGTGGCGTACAAGGTCACCGCCATGGAGCTGAGCGACGACAGCCGCGACGCCCTGAAGGAGACCACCGACGACGCCCGCACCGGCGGGATGACCGTCGAGGTCGGCGGTGACGCGCTCCAGGCCATGCCGCACACCGGCGCCACGGAGATCATCGGCATCGCCGTCGCCGCCGTGGTCCTGGTCATCACCTTCGGCTCGCTCGTGGCCGCCGGACTCCCGCTGCTCACCGCGCTGATCGGCGTCGGCATCGGCGTCTCCGCGATCACCGCCCTCGCCAGCGCGCTCGACCTCGGCACCACCACGTCGACGCTCGCCATGATGATCGGCCTCGCGGTCGGCATCGACTACGCCCTGTTCATCGTCTCCCGCTACCGCGCCGAGCTGGCCGAGGGCCGCGACCGTGAGGACGCGGCGGGCCGGGCCGTGGGCACCGCCGGGTCGGCCGTCGTCTTCGCCGGACTGACCGTCGTCATCGCGCTCGTCGGCCTCGCGGTCGTCAACATCCCGATGCTCACCAAGATGGGCGTCGCCGCGGCGGGCACGGTCGCCATCGCCGTCCTCATCGCGCTCACCATGATCCCGGCGCTGCTCGGGTACGCGGGCCGCAAGGTCAGGCCCGCGGGCGAGAAGGGCAAGTTGCTCGGCGGCGGCAGGAAGGCCGCCGCGCCCGCCAAGGAGAACCTCGGCACCCGCTGGGCCCGCTTCGTCGTACGCCGCCCGGTGGCCGTGCTGCTGCTCGGCGTCGTCGGCCTCGGCGCCGCCGCCGTGCCGGTCTCGCAGCTCGAACTCGGCCTGCCCGACGACGGTTCGCAGCCCACCTCCACCACCCAGCGCAAGGCCTACGACCTCATCGCCGACGGCTTCGGCCCCGGCTACAACGGCCCCCTGATGGCGGTCATCGACCTCAAGGGCGTGGCCGACCCCAAGGGCGAGGCGGCCGCCGTCGCCAAGAAGATCAGCGGCCTCGACGGCGTGCACGCGGTCAGCCCGCCCGCGCTGAACAAGGCGGGCGACACCGCGATGCTCAGCGTCGTGCCGTCCACCAAGCCGAGCGGCACCGAGACCGAGGACCTCGTCCACGCCATCCGCGACGAGGCGAAGGCGGTCAGGGCCGACAGCGGAGCCGACGTGATGGTCACCGGCACCACGGCCATGAACATCGACGTCTCCGAGAAGCTCAACGACGCGCTGCTGCCGTATCTGGCCCTGGTCGTCGGGCTCGCCTTCCTCCTGCTGATCGTCGTCTTCCGCTCGGTCCTGGTCCCGCTCAAGGCGGCGCTCGGCTTCCTGCTCTCGGTGCTCGCGGCGCTCGGCGCGGTGGTCGCGGTCTTCCAGTGGGGCTGGCTCGGCTCGTTGTTCGGCGTCGAACAGACCGGCCCGATCATGAGCATGATGCCGATCTTCATGGTGGGCGTCGTCTTCGGCCTGGCGATGGACTACGAGGTCTTCCTCGTGACCCGCATGCGCGAGGCGTACGTCCACGGCGAGAGCCCCGACGAGGCGATCGTCACCGGCTTCCGGCACGGCGCCCGCGTCGTCTCGGCCGCCGCCGTCATCATGATCGCCGTCTTCGCGGGCTTCATCGGCTCCAGCGAGCAGATGATCAAGATGATCGGCTTCGGACTGGCGATCGCGGTGTTCTTCGACGCGTTCGTGGTGCGCATGGCCATCGTCCCGGCCGTCCTCGCGCTGCTCGGCCGCCGCGCCTGGTGGCTGCCGCGGCGCCTGGACCGGGTGCTGCCGAACGTGGACGTGGAGGGCGAGGGCCTGCGCGTCCACGACGAGCCGGACGCGGACCCGGACGCGGACCCGGACGCGGACCCGGACGAGAAGCGGGAACTGGCGGGCGTCCGCTAGTCGCAGGCGTTGCGCGCCGCGCGCGCCCGGCGCGCCCGGCGCGTGGGGCGCGTGATCCGGGCCGCCGTCGTCACGCTCGCCCAGCCGGGCGGAGCGGCGGCGGTCCGGGGGCTCCGGGCCCCGGCGGTCCGCGCGGCTCCGGGCCCCGCGGCCCCGGCGGCTGGGGGCCTCCGCGCTCCCGGCGGCTCCGGGCCCCCGCGAGGGGCTCAGCGGGGCACCGGCGTGGCCGCGTGGGTCTGGCGCAGGAAGCGGATCACCGTGGACGCGTCCAGCTGGATGACCGACACCCCCTGCGGCGAGTGGAACTCCATGACCGTCTGCACCCGCCCGCACGGCCAGACGCTGACGTCACCGCTCGCGGCCGGGACGCGCAGCCCCCGCTCCAGAAGCTCCCGGTCGACGACCCACTCGCCGGAGCCCGGCAGGCCGACCCGCACCGCGCGCGGGTCGGCCTCCGGGTCGTAGCGCAGGGCGACGGGCACGACGGGGAACTCATCGGGGGAGTCGGTGACGAGGTGGGCCCGGGTGAACTGTTCGACTGCCGACATCGCTGACTCCTTGTCCTCGCCCCCCACTCTTCGTCCTCGTCCCCCCACTCTTCGTGTCCATCCACGGGTGCGCACCTCGCGGGCGCCTACACCCCAATGTCCCACAGGGGGCCACGGCGGGGGGCGCGCGCAGGCGCACGCGAAGGGGCACGCGCATCCGGCTTCCCGCCCGCGCACGGCGTAATCCCGCACCCGTATCGGGTGGTTGTTGGTAGTGGCCCGCTCTTGCGACCATTTCGCAACAGCGCACATCATGGAGAGGCCGCCGGGCTCCCCGCTCGGAGCGATCCGCTCACCGCCCGCGAGTGCCTCCCCCACGCTCGCGCGCCCTACCTTCCAGGAGTGCGCGCATGCATGTCCCCGACGGATTCATCAACGCTCCCGTCTCCGTGGCCGCAGGCGCCGTCGCCGCGGGAGCCGTCGCCGTCAGCCTCCGCGGCGCCCGCCGCGAACTGGGCGGCTCCCGGCCGGGCGAGGCCGGGGAGAGCGCACGGCGCCGCTCGCCGGGCTCGTCGCCGCCTTCATCTTCGCCGTGCAGATGCTGAACTTCCCGGTCGCCGCCGGAACCAGCGGCCACCTCCTCGGCGGCGCCCTCGCCGCGATACTCGTGGGCCCCTTCACCGGGGTCCTGTGCGTGTCCGTCGTCCTGCTCATGCAGGGCGTCCTGTTCGCCGACGGCGGCCTGACCGCGCTCGGCGTGAACATCACGGTGATGGCCGTCGTCACGACGCTCGTCGCGTACGCCGTCTTCCGCGGCCTGGCCGCCCTGCTGCCGCGCGGCCGCCGCCCGCTCACCGCCGCCGCGTTCACGGCGGCCCTGCTCTCCGTGCCCGCCGCGGCCACCGCCTTCACGCTGCTCTACGCCGTCGGGGGCACCACCGACGTCCCCCTCGGCAAGGTCGCCACCGCCATGATCGGCGTCCACGTCCTCATCGGCGTCGGCGAGGCCGTGATCACCGCGCTCACCGTCGGCGCGGTGCTCGCCGTCCGCCCCGACCTGGTGCACGCCGCCCGCGGCCTGACCGCCGCCCCCCTCAAGCTCCGCGTCGGCGGTCGGCTCGTCGACGCCCCCGAAGCGCCCGCCCCCGCGCCCACCGCCCGCTCCCCGCGCCGGGTGTGGGCCGCGGGCATCCTCACCTCCCTCGTCCTCGCGGGCTTCGTCTCCTTCTACGCCTCCCAGGACCCCGACGGCCTGGAGAAGGTCGCCCACGACAAAGGCATCGACGACAAGGAGGAGGAGCACGCCGCCGCCGACTCCCCGCTCGCCGACTACGGCGTGAAGGACATCGCCGACACCCGCCTCTCCGGCGGCCTCGCGGGCGTCATCGGCGTCGGCGTCACCGCCGCCGCGGGCACCGCCGTCTTCTGGACGGTCCACCGGCGCCGCATCCGCGCCACGGACCCGGCGTCCACGACCGCGCCCCCGACGCCCGCCGAGCGCACCGCAGCCACCGCGCCCACCGAACCCGCCGAACCCGCCGGGAACACGACGAACGCCGAGAGCCCCGAGAGCGTCTGACATGGGCGCGGGCCACAGCCACCGGCTCTACCGGCACGGGCACTCCCCGGTGCACGCCCTGCCGCCGCACACCAAGCTCACCGCCGTGCTCTGCTTCGTCGTGGTCGTGGTCTCCACGCCCCGCACGGCCGTCTGGGCCTTCGCGCTGTACGCGGCGCTGCTCGCGGCGGTCGCCCACGCGGCCCGCGTACCACCGCCGTTCCTGCTCAAGCGGCTGCTGATCGAGGCGCCCTTCGTGGGGTTCGCGGTGCTGCTGCCGTTCGTCGCGCGGGGCGAGCGCGTGGACGTCCTCGGGCTCTCCCTGAGCGAGAGCGGCCTGTGGGGCGCCTGGAACGTCCTCGCCAAGGGCACGCTCGGCGTCGCCGCGTCCGTCCTGCTTGCCGCCACCACCGAACTGCGCGCACTCCTCCTCGGCCTCCAGCGGCTGCGGCTCCCGCCGCTGCTCGTCCAGATCGCGTCCTTCATGGTCCGCTACGGCGACGTCATCGCCGACGAGACGCACCGCATGCGGATCGCCCGCGAGTCCCGCGGCTTCGAGGCGAAGGGCGTGCGCCACTGGGGCGTGCTCGCCAAGTCGGCCGGGGCGCTGTTCATCCGCTCGTACGAAAGGGGCGAGCGCGTCCACCTGGCGATGCTCAGCCGCGGCTACACCGGGGCCATGCCGGTCATCGACGAGGCGACGGCGACCCGCGCCCAGTGGTCGTACGCGCTGACGCTCCCCCTCACCGCCCTCGTCGTCTGCCTGCTGGGATGGACCCTGTGACCCCCGCTTCCCTTGAGGTCACCGGCCTCGCCTACGCCTACCCCGACGGCCACCAGGCCCTGTACGGCGTCGACCTGACGATCGCCCGCGGCGAGCGGGTCGCCCTGCTCGGCCCGAACGGCGCGGGCAAGACGACCCTCGTGCTGCACCTGAACGGCATCCTCACCGCGGGCGCCGGGACCGTCACCGTCGCCGGACTGCCCGTCGGCAAGCGGCACATGGCGGAGATCCGCCGCCGCGTCGGCATCGTCTTCCAGGACCCGGACGACCAGCTGTTCATGCCGACGGTCCGCGAGGACGTGGCGTTCGGCCCGGCGGCGGCCGGGGTGCGCGGCCCCGACCTGGAAGCGCGCGTGCGCCAGGCGCTCGACCGGGTCGGCATGGCCGACTACGGGGACCGGCCGCCGCACCACCTGTCCTTCGGCCAGCGCCGCCGCGTCGCCGTCGCCACCGTCCTCGCCATGGAACCGGAGATCCTCGTCCTCGACGAGCCGTCCTCGAACCTGGACCCCGCATCTCGCCGCGAACTCGCCGACATCCTCCGCTCCCTGGACGTCACCGTCCTCATGGTGACCCACGACCTGCCCTACGCCCTCGAACTCTGCCCCCGCTCCCTGATCCTCAGCGAGGGCGTCATCGCCGCCGACGGCCCCACGGGGGAGCTGCTCGCCGACGACGAGCTGATGCGCCGCCACCGCCTGGAGCTGCCGTTCGGCTTCGATCCGAAGACAGCGGGCGCCGCGCGCTAGCGGAATCTTCGGCGGCGGGCGGTGGTTGTGCCCAGCATGGACACAGAGGCACGCGGCGGCACAGCGGTGCACGGCACGGTCGCCCCCGGCTACGAGCCGGTGCGGGACGCCTTCGTACGGAACTTCACCGCGCTCGGCGAGCACGGCGGCGCGGTTGTCGTGTACCGCGACGGGCGCCGGGTCGTCGACCTGTGGGGCGGCACGAAGGACGTCGACGGCGGCCCCGACGGCGCGCCCTGGGAACAGGGGACCGCGCAGGTCGTCCGGTCGGCGACCAAGGGCGTCGCCGCGGCCGCGCTGCTCCTGCTGCACCAGCGCGGGCTGCTCGACCTCGACGCGCCCGTCGCCGCGTACTGGCCCGAGTTCAAGGCGCACGGCAAGGAACGGGCCCGCGTGCGGGACGTCCTCGCCCACCGGGTGGGCGTGCCCGCCCTCGACCGGCCGCTCACACCCGCCGATGCGGCGTCCCCCGAGGTCGCCGCCGCCGCGGTCGCCGCGCAGGCCCCGTTCTGGGAGCCCGGCACCGACCACGGGTACCACGCGCACACCTACGGCTGGCTCGTCGGCGAACTCGTCCGCCGGGTCACCGGGCGGGACATCGGCGCGTTCGTCGCCGACGAGGTCGCCCGGCCGCTGGGGCTCGGCCTGTGGCTCGGGCTGCCCGACGCCGAGGCGGGCCGGGTCGGGCGGCTCGGCCCCCTCGCCCCGCCCGCCGCGAGCGGCGGCGCCCTCAGGACCCGGCCCAAGCCGCGCGTCACCGCCGCCTACACCGACCCCGCCTCCCTCACCCGGCGGGCCTTCGACGTCATCTCCCCCGCGCCCGACGAGAACGGCGCCGCCTACCGGGCCGCGGTGCTGCCCGCGTCCAACGGCGTGGCCACGGCGGACGGGCTCGCCCGGCTGTACGCCGCGCTCATCGGCCCCGTGGACGGCGGGACCCGCCTCCTTCGCCCCGAGACCCTCGCCCTCGCCCGCGGCGAGGCGTCCGCCGGGGGTGACCGGGTGCTCGTCGTGCCCACCCGCTTCGGGCTCGGCTACATGCTCCACGGCCCGGCGGCGCCGCTCCTCGCCCCCGGCTCCTTCGGCCACCCCGGCCGGGGCGGCGCCCTCGGCTTCGCCGACCCCGAGGCGGGTCTCGCCTTCGGGTACGTGACGAACGGGATGCGCAAGGGGGTCACGGCGGACGAGCGGGCGCAGGGTCTGGTACGGGCCGTACGCCTGTCCCTCGCGGGTACGCCCCAGACCCGCCCCTCCCCGAACTAGGGGCTGCCGCCCCTAGCACCCCGCCCCCCATCGCCGCTCCGCGCCTCGTCCTCAAACGCCGGACGGGCTGAATATCACGCGCCGTACCGGCGACGGTTCCAGCCCGTCCGGCGTTTGAGGACGAGCGCGGAGCGCGATGGTTCAGCCTGTCCGGCGTTTGAGGACGAGGCCGAAGGCCGATGAACGGGGGTGCCAGGGGGCCGCGCCCCATGGTTTTGGGTGAAGGGGCGGGTCTGGGGCGCCCCGCGAGGGAAAGGGGGTCGCTTGGGTCGTACACCTACCATTAGCGTGCCTCCATGAGTGATTCACCGGAATGCCACCCCCGCTTCGCCGCAGCCCTCCAGAACCTGGGCCTCGCCCCGTTGACGGGGCGCATCCGGCGCTTCCCGGACCAGACCCGCACCGCCCAGGAGGCCGCCACGGCCATCGGCTGCGAACTCAGCCAGATCTGCAAGTCGTTGATCTTCGCGGCGGACGGCACCCCGGTCCTGGTCCTCATGGACGGCGCGTCCCGCGTCGACGTCGAGCGCGTCCGGCAGGAACTCGGCGCGCAAAAGGTCACCCGGGCCAAGGCGGACGTCGTACGGGAGACGACGGGGTACGCGATCGGCGGGGTCCCCCGTTCGGCCACGCCACCCGCACCCGCGTCCTCGCGGACCGCTCCCTGCTTGACCACGAAGTGGTGTGGGCGGCGGCCGGAACGCCGTACACGGTCTTCCCGATGGACCCCAAGTCGCTGATCGCCCACGCGGGCGGCACCCTCGTGGACGTGCGCGAGGCCGCCGGACCCGGTCAGTGACCCCGCTCGTCGCGGCGGCCGTGCTGCTGGCCGCCGTCACGCACGCGAGCTGGAACGCGATCGCCCACCACATCACCGACAAGCTCGTCGGGTTCACCCTCATATCGGGCGGCGGCGCCCTGATCGGCCTGCTCGTCGCGCCGTTCGTGGCCTTCCCCGACGGGGGCGCGTGGCCGTACCTGTTCCTGTCCGCCGCGCTCCACGTCGGCTACTACGCGCTGCTCATGCGGTCGTACCGCCTGGGGGACTTCGGCCAGGCCTACCCGATCGCCCGGGGCTCCGCGCCGCTCGTGGTGACGCTGCTCGCCGCCGTCTTCGCGGGCGAGGTGCCCGGCGGCTGGCAGGCCGCCGGGGTCGCCGTGTGCTCCGCCGGGCTCACCGGCCTCGCCCTGTGGGGCATCCGCGGCTCGGGGCGGCGGCCGAACTGGGTGGCCATCGGCGCCGCGCTGCTGACCGGCGTGTCCATCGCGCTGTACACGGTCGTGGACGGCCTGGGCGTGCGCGCCGCCCACACCCCGCTCGGGTACATCGCGTGGCTGATGCTGGTGCAGGGCACGGTCGTACCGCTGTACGCGGTGTGGCGCTGGCGCGGTGACACGGTCCGGCGGCTGCGGCCGTACGCCCGGGTCGGGCTGCTCGGCGCGGCGCTGTCCGTGTCGGCGTACGCGCTCGTGCTGTGGGCGCAGACGCGGGCCGACCTCGCGCCGATCTCCGCGCTGCGGGAGTCGTCGATCATCGTGGGCGCGGCGATCGGCGCGGTGTTCTTCAAGGAGCGCTTCGGCGCGCCCCGCCTGGTGGCCGCCGGGGTGATGGTGGCGGGCATCGGCCTGATGCTGCACGCGGGTTGACCAACGCCGGACGGGCGAGAAAGCCCGTCCGGCGTGTGAGGACGAGGCGCGAAGCGCCAAGCGGGGAAAGGGGCGAAGCCCCATACGAACCCCCGAGGGGAGCGGAGCCCGGCGGCCTCAGCCCCCGGCCAACAGCACGGCCCGCACGATCGGCCCCGCCGCCTCCCCACCGTGCCCCCCGGCCTGCACGACACCCGCGGCGGCCACGTCGCCCCGGTACGCGGTGAACCACCCGTTGGGCTTCTTCTGCCCGTCCACCTCGGCGGAGCCGGTCTTCGCGCCGGAGTCGGAGCCGAGGCCCGCCATCGGCTTGGCGGCGGTGCCCGCGACCGCCGTGTAGTGCATCAGCTCGCGCAGCGCGGACGCCGTGCGCGGGGACATCCTGCGGGCGGCGGTGGCGAGCTTGCGGTCGTCGACGTCGGGCGAGACCAGGTAGGGCTGCCGGAACGTGCCGGACTTGACGGTGGCGGCGACCGACGCCATGTTCAGCGGGTTCATCCGCACCCCGCCCTGGCCGATGAGCGACGCCGCCATCTGCGCGTGCGACTGCACCGGCACCGCCCCGTCGAAGGTGGGCACGCCGACCGCCCAGTCGTCGTTGCCGAGGCCGAAGACGTCCCGGGCCTGCCGGGTGAGGTCGTCGTTGGACAGCTTCTTCGCCTGGCTGATGAAGGCGGTGTTGCAGGACCGCGCGAAGCTCGCCCGGAACGTGCCGTTCTTGATCTGGAACTTGTTGTCGTTCTGGAACTTCCAGCCGCCGTACGTCTCGTACTTGGGGCAGGGGTGCTTCTTGTCGACGCCCGCGAGCTTCTTCTCCAGGAGCATCGACGACGTGATGACCTTCATCGTGGAGCCGGGCGCGAGGGAGCCCTGGAAGGCCGTGTTGAAGCCGCCGGGGCGGGAGTTGGCGACGGCCAGGATCTCACCGGTGCTGGGCTTCACGGCCACGACCGACGCCTGCTTGCGCTTGGCGGTCTCCTTCTCGGCGCGGGCCTGCACGCGCGGGCTGATCGTGGTCTTCAGGGTGCCCGGCTTGCCCGGGGCGAGCGTCAGCAGCGTCTTGTCGGGGGTGACCTTCGCGTCGTCGCTCTTGGTCTTCGTCCGCGCCGCGTCGTGCGCGTCCTTGCGGACGATCCGCAGTTCGATGCCGCCCGTGCCGCCCGCCTTCTTGCCGTATTTCTCGCGCAGCCCGTCCAGGACCGTGCCCAGCGAGGGGTACTTGGCGGCGGTGAGGGTGCCGCCGTCGCGGTCCAGGGCCCTGATCGGCGGGTCGCCCGCCTCGCCGGTGACCAGGCGGTCGCCGGGCCTCAGCTCCGGGTGCAGGACCGAGGGCCGCCAGGCGACCAGCGGCCTGCCGTCGGAGGTCCGGCGCACCACGGTCAGCTCGGAGCGGTAGGCGTAGGGCTTCCTCGTGTCCTGGTACGCGACGGTGGCGGCCGCCTTGAACGGCACCTTGGCGCCCTTGCGGGCCGCGGGCTTCCCGGGCGTCAGGCGCACCTCGGCGATCCGGGCGTCCTTGCGGTACGAGGTGAGCGCGGCCCGCGCCGCCTCGCGGTCGTCGGTGAGGGCCGCCGCCCGGCGCACGTCACCCGCGGCCCACGCCGTCAGGAACCGCCCGGCGGTGGCGCGGACCTCGGCGGGCGTCGGCGGGCCCGTCGCGATCCGCTTGCCGTCGCTCGCGCCGTCCCCGCCGGAGCCGACCAGGCCGTACCCGGCGAACCCCACGCCGCACACGACCACCACCGCCGCGCCGCCGAGCACCCCGGGATGCACCTTCTTCCGCTCGGTGACGCGCCTTCTCTTGCCCACGAACCCTCCACAGCGTTCCCCGTCGGCCCCCGCCGCACCTCTCTCACCAAGCCCCAACCTAGCGGCACGCGTTCAGGGCACGGACCGCGGTGTCGTCGGATCGGGCGACGGGCCGCCCGCCCGCGCGGGGGCCGCTCAGCCGCCCGCCCGCAGCACCGCCGCCACGATCGGCCCGGCCGTGTCACCGCCGTGCCCGCCCTCCTGCGCCACCGCGGCCGCCGCCACGTCCCCCCGGTAGCCGGTGAACCAGCTGTTGGGCCGCTTCTGCCCGTCGACCTCCGCGGAGCCCGTCTTCGCGCCGACGTCGGGGCCGAGGCCCGCCATCGCCTTCGCGGCCGTGCCCGACACCGCCGTGCGCCGCATCAGCGCCCGCAGCTGCGCCACCGTGCGCGGGGACAGGCCGCGCGCCGTCGCCACCTCGCCCTCGACGAGCGCCCTCGGTACGACGACGGGCTGCCGGAAGGCGCCGGTCGACGCGGTCGCCGTCACCGAGGCGAGGGTCAGCGGGTTGAGCTGCACCTGGCCCTGGCCGATGGCGTTGGCGGCCCGGTCGGGTCCGCCGGAGGGCGGCACGGCGCCGTCCCAGGAGGTGATGCCGGTGTGCCAGTCGTCCCGGCCGATGCCGAAGCCGTCGCGCGCCGTCTCGGTCAGCGACGCGTCGGTGAGCGGCTTCTCGTCGACGAGCTTCACGAACGCGGTGTTGCAGGAGCGCGCGAAGCTGTCCGCGAGCGTGGCCCTCGGCCGCGGCGCCAGGCCCGTCAGGTTGTGGAAGGTCTGGCTCTGCCAGGTCGCCGTGGCGGGGCAGGGGGCCGGTCCTTCGGCCGTGGTGACGCCCTTGTCGATGAGCATCGCCGCCGTGACGATCTTCATGGTGGAGCCGGGCGCGAGCCTGCCCTCGAAGGCCGCGTTGAAGCCGTCCGCGCGGTGGTTGGCGACCGCGAGGACCTCGCCGGTGCTGGGCTTGACCGCCACCACCGACGACTCCGGGTGCCGGGCCACCGCGTCCTCGGCGGCCCGCTGCGCCGCCGCGCTGAGCGTGGTCGGCAGGCGGCCCGCCCGCCCCTCGGCGAGGGTGAGCAGCGTCGTCGTACCGGCGTCCTCGGACTGGCGGCGCACATACAGCTCGATGCCCGCCCGGCCGCCCGCCCGCTCGCCGTACCGCGCGCGCAGCCCGGACAGGACGGGCGCCAGCGACGGGTAGCGCTTCGCCGTCAGGACCACGCCGTGGCGGTCGACGGCCCGGATCGGCGGGGCCGCCGCCTCGCCGGTCTCCAGGCTCTCGCCCTCGCCCAGCTTCGGGTGCACCACCGACGGCTTCCAGTCGACCAGGGGCCGCCCGGTGGTGCGCCCGCGCACGACCGTGAACTCCGAGGCGTAGGCGAGCGGTTTGGACGTGCCCTCGTACGACACCGTGGCGCGCACCGTGAACGGCACCCGGTCCCCGGCGATCCGGCCCGCGTCGAGCCGCACCTTCCGGATGTGCGCGTCGTCGCGGTACCCGGTCAGGGCGCGGGCCGCGGCCTCGGCGTCGTTGGTGTAGGTGGCCGCGAGGTCCGGGTCGCCCTTGGCCCAGGCGGCGAGGAACTTCCGCGCGGTGTCGCGCACTTCGGCGCCGCTCGGCGGGCCCGTCCTCACCTCGGCGGAGCCCGCGGGCGTGCCCCCGTCGTCGGTGAGCGCGCTCACCACGTTGTACGTGCCGTATCCGGCACCCCCCACCATCGCCGCGAACACGCTTCCGACGATGGCGACCTTCACCTGCTTGCGCATCAGGCACCCCCCTCCCCAGGAATGCCCACACTTTACGAGTGTGAATGGGGATCCGAGGCGTCTGTCCGCGAAGTCCGGGAAGGTGACCGAGAAACGGTTGACAGGTGTCCGATAAGGGCACGGCCGCATCCGGAATCCGAGCCCCCGATGAGGGAATTCCATGGGACGCCCGAATTCCGTACGCCAAGGTCACACCCAGGTGTCCAGCCACATCCGTGAGCGCCACGACTCGATGGGAATGGCCTGGCCCGTGTAGATCGGCCAGAAGTAGATGAAGTTCCAGAAGATCAGCAGCACCAGGACGCCCGCCGCCGCGGCGCCCGCGACCCGCCGCCGCTCGCCGGAGCCCGGCGGCCCGAGCATCGCGCCCACCAGCATCGCCACCGCCAGGCACAGGAACGGCACGAAGACCACGGCGTAGAAGAAGAAGATCGTCCGCTCCTGGTACAGGAACCACGGCAGATAGCCCGCCGCGACGCCGCACACGATCGCGCCCGCCCGCCAGTCCCGGCGGAACACCCACCGCCACAGCACATAGAGCAGGGCGACGGCCGCCGCCCACCACAGCAGCGGCGTGCCGAGCGCCAGCACCTCGCGCGCGCACTTCTCCCGCACGTCGGCCGGGCAGCCCTCCTGGCCGGGCGCGGGCGACCGGTAGAAGTACGACACCGGGCGGCCGTCGACGATCCAGCTCCACGGGTTGGACTGGTAGGTGTGCGGCGACGACAGGCCCACGTGGAACTCGTACACCTGGTGCTCGTAGTGCCACAGGCTGCGCAGCCAGTCGGGCAGCCACGTCCAGTCGCCGCCCTTGCCGTCCGTCGCCGCCCAGTCGCGGTAGTAGCCGCCGCTGCCGTCGCTCGGCGACAGGATCCAGCCCAGCCAGGAGACCAGGTACGTGGCGAGCGCCACCGGCACCGTCGCCACGAACGCGGGCACCACGTCCCGCTTGAGGACCGCCGCGTACGGCCGCCGGGCGCCCGCCACGCGCCGCGCGCTCACGTCCCAGGCCACCGTCATCAGGCAGAGGAACACCATGATGTACAGGCCGTTCCACTTGGTGGCGAACGCCAGGCCCAGGCAGAGCCCCGCGGCCCACCGCCACGGCCGCCACCCCAGGCGCAGCGTCTCGGCGACGTACGCGTCCGGGCGCGCGATCCCGTCGGCGTCCACCGGCAGGGACGCCGCGAGCCGCTCCCGCGCCCGGTCCCGGTCGACCAGGAAGCAGCCGAACGCGGCGAGCACGAAGAACATCAGCACCTGGTCGAGCAGCGCGGTGCGGCTCATCACGAAGTGCAGCCCGTCCACCGCGAGCAGCGCGCCCGCCAGGCACCCGAGGAACGTGGAGCGGAACAGGCGCCGCCCGATCCGGCACAGCATCAGCACCGACAGCGTGCCGAGCACCGCCGTCATGAACCGCCAGCCGAACGGGTCGAAGCCGAACAGCCACTCACCGACGCCGATCACGTACTTGCCGACCGGCGGGTGCACCACGTACGCGGCGTCCGAGGGCAGCGCGATGTCGCCGCCCTGCCGGATGACCTCGTCGTTGACCTTGTCCGGCCAGCTCAGCTCGTACCCGCGGTGGATGAGCGCCCAGGCGTCCTTGGCGTAGTACGTCTCGTCGAATATCACGTCGTCCGGGCTGCCGAGCCGCCAGAACCGCATCACCCCCGCCACCAGCGCCACGAGCAGCGGGCCGCCCCAGGCCGACCAGCGCACGAGCCGCCCGGCTAGCCGGGGCGGCACGCCGAGCGCCGCCCACAGCCGTGAGCCGGGCTCCGCGTACGGGGGGACGAGCCGCGTCCGCACGTCGGCTTCGGGCCGCGCCCCGTAGCCGAAGCGGCGCAGCCGGTGCCGCCACGGCGACGGCCGCTGTTCCGTTGTGGCCTGGCCCTCGCGGGTGTCCGGGGAAGACGCGGTACTGGTCACCGCGCCATCGTAGGGAACCAGAGGGTGTCAGTCCCGCGCCCTGCCCCTGCGAGGATGGAACCGTGACAGGAAGCGCAGATTCACGCCCGGACGGCCCCATCGCCTCCGCCGACGGCACCGGCACCCTCGTCCTCGCGGGCACCCCCATCGGCGACACGGCGGACGCGCCGCCGCGGCTCGCCGCCGAACTGGCGGCCGCGGACGTCGTCGCCGCCGAGGACACGCGCCGTCTGCGGCGGCTCACCCAGGCGCTCGGCGTGCAGGTCGGCGGGCGTGTCGTGTCGTACTTCGAGGGCAACGAGGCGGCGCGCACGCCGGAGCTGGCCGACGCGCTCGAAGGCGGCGCGCGGGTGCTGCTCGTCACCGACGCGGGCATGCCGTCGGTCTCCGACCCCGGCTACCGGCTGGTCGCCGCCGCGGTGGAGCGGGGCGTGCGGGTCACCGCCGTGCCCGGCCCGTCCGCCGTCCTGACCGCCCTCGCCCTGTCCGGCCTGCCCGTGGACCGCTTCTGCTTCGAGGGCTTCCTGCCGCGCAAGGCCGGGGAGCGCCGCGCCCGCCTCGCCGAGGCCGCCGACGAGCGCCGCACGCTCGTGTACTTCGAGGCCCCGCACCGCCTGGCCGACTCCCTCGCCGCGATGGCCGAGGCCTTCGGGCCCGAGCGGCGCGCCGCGGTGTGCCGCGAGCTGACCAAGACGTACGAGGAGGTCCGCCGCGGGCCGCTGGCGGAACTCGCCGAGTGGGCCGCCGACGGGGTCCGCGGCGAGATCACCGTCGTCGTGACGGGCGCGCCCGAGCCGGGGCCGCAGGACCTGACCCCCGAGGAGCTGGTGCGCCGCGTGCGGGCCCGCGAGGAGGCGGGGGAGCGGCGCAAGGAGGCCATCGCGGCGGTCGCGGCGGCGGCGGGCCTGCCCAAGCGGGAGGTCTTCGACGCGGTGGTCGCCGCCAAGCACACGCCCGCGTCCTGACGGGCGGGGCGCACGGCGGGCGGGGCGCCCGCTCCGGTCGGGGCGGGGCGCGCCCCCTGACGGGCATGGCGCCTGGCGGGGCGCGCCCCCTGACGGGCATGGCTGGAAACCGGCGGGTGGGCCGGGGCGGGGCCCGGTGGGCCGTCCCGCGCGGAAGCTGGCCCCTCATTCTTCCCACAGGCCCCCCGGCCTGCGCCTTTCCCTCGGCTGACAGAAACTGATCTATTCCGCCGGGCGGTCCATTCTCCGGCAAAGGACTATCGTGAAAGGCAAAGCCCGGACCGCGCCCCAGGCCGGATTCCTATGGAAATGCCAAATCGGCCCCAACACTCGACAGGTCTGATGCGCGGGCTCCGGGAAAGGCGTCCACTGGGTGGCAGGGGCGCACCCGCCCCTCGCCACCCGGCCCCCGGCCTGAGGACGGCGCTTGTCCAGCGGACAAGAGGAGCTGCCATGAGTGAGATCGCGGACACCGGCCACCGCACCACGGCCGTCAACGTCAACGTCGCCCACGAGTCCTACGCGTTCGCCTGCATGCGCTGCGGGCACGGCTGGGAGCAGTCGTACGAGATAGAGCACCACGTCGACGCCAAGGGCCAGGAGTTCGTGACGTACCGCACGGGCGGGGAGCGCGTGCCGTCGCCGCTGACCAGGCCCACGTGCCTGAACTGCGGCGGACACGTGGTGCGGATCATGCGGGCGGGGCAGGTGTCCAGCGTGCGGTCCGCTCTGGAGTCCCTGCACCGCCAGCCGCACACCGAGCGCCCGCCCTCCGCCGCGAAGGTTCCGGCGAGCGACGACTCCGCCGAGGGCGCCGACCGCCACCACTGGCACCTGTCGGACCTCCTGCACCCGTTCAGGGACCGCAGGGCGGACTGACGGCCGACCCCGGCGGGGCGGCCGACCCCGGCGGGGCGGCCGACCCCGGCGGGGCGGGGGAGGGGACGGGGCTTCGTAGGATCGACGCATGCCCGCCGACACCACGCCGCCCCCGGCCCCCGCCCCGCTCGCCGTTCCGGTCGCCGACTCCCACACCCACCTCGACATGCAGTCCGGCACGGTCGAGGAGGCCCTGGCGAAGGCCGCCGCCGTCGGTGTGACGACCGTCGTCCAGGTCGGCTGCGACGTCGCCGGTTCCCGCTGGGCCGCCGAGACCGCCGCCGCCCACGCCCCGGTCCACGCCGCCGTGGCCCTGCACCCGAACGAGGCGCCCCGCATCGTGCACGGCGACCCCGACGGCTGGTCCCGGCAGGGCGCGCGCCCCGCCGGGGGCGAGGGGGCGCTCGACGAGGCGCTCGCCGAGATCGACCGCCTCGCCGCGCTCCCGCACGTCAAGGGCGTCGGCGAGACCGGTCTCGACTACTTCCGCACCGGCCCGGAGGGCAAGGCCGCGCAGGAGCGTTCCTTCCGCGCCCACATCGAGATCGCCAAGCGGCACGGCAAGGCCCTGGTCATCCACGACCGCGAGGCCCACGACGACGTGCTGCGGATCCTGAAGGAGGAGGGCGCCCCCGAGCGCACCGTCTTCCACTGCTACTCCGGAGACGCCGCGATGGCCGCGGTCTGCGCGGAGCACGGCTACTTCATGTCCTTCGCGGGCAACGTCACCTTCAAGAACGCCCAGCCCCTGCGGGACGCGCTCGCCGTGGCGCCGCTGGACCTCGTCCTGGTGGAGACGGACGCGCCGTTCCTCACGCCGGTCCCGTACCGCGGTCGGCCCAACGCGCCCTATCTCATTCCGGTCACGGTGCGCGCGATGGCGCGGGTGCGGGGCATCGACGAGGACGCCATGGCCGCGGCGGTCGCCGCGAACACCGCCCGCGCCTTTGATTACTGATCGATAACGACCGAAGCGTTCCGGAGCCTGACAGCTCGGGGCAGCGCCACGACACAGAGTAGTCAGCCTGCTTTGGAGAGTGACGGCCGCTCCGCTAGGTTCGGCGAGCCGATCTGCACTTGGCTTGTCAGTGACCACTCGTGAGCTGGAGCGCCGTCGTGAGCCAACCGCCGTACGAGACGTATGGGCACGCGCCTGGGGACGCGCGGTTCGCCGCGCACGACCCGCAGGGCCAGGGCCCGGCGTACGGCGAGTTCGACGCGTACGACGCCTACCGGGCCGCGTACGGAGGCCACGAGGCCGCGTACGAGCACCGGGAGGGCTACCCGCCCGAGGGGCCCTACCCGCCTGAGGCGTACGCGGGGACGGCGGCGGACTCCCCGGAAGCGGACGTCCCGGAAGCGGACGTCCCGGAAGCGGACTCCCCGGGCGGCGACGGCGCCCCGCTCCTGCCCCGCCAGTCCGCCCCGCCGGAGGGCGCCCGGCAGGCCGGGCGGGCCGGGGCGCGGCGGGCCGCGCGGCGCAGGAAGGCCGCCGACCGGCCGGACGGCCTGCGCCGCCTGGTGCCGCAGGCGCTCGTCGTGGCGTTCCTGGCGGGCGGCACCTCCGCGTTCGTCGCCAACGACAAGGCCGTACACCTCAGCGTCGACGGCAAGTCCCGCACCCTGCACACCTTCGCCGACGACGTGGGCGAACTGCTCGCCGACGAGGGCGTGGACGTCGGCGCGCACGACATCGTCGCGCCCACCACGGGCACGGCGCTCGCCAGCGGCGACGAGATCGCCGTCCGCTACGGCCGCCCCGTAAAGCTCACCCTCGACGGCAAGCGGCGCCAGGTGTGGACCACCGCCCGCACCGTCGACGGCGCGCTGCGCCAGCTCGGGGTGCGCGCCGAGGGCGCCTATCTGTCGGCGTCCCGCAGCAAGCGCATCGCCCGCGAGGGCCTCGACCTCGACGTCCGCACCGAACGCACCGTGACGATCATGGCCGACGGCCGGGCCCGCACCATCCGTACGAACGCCGCGACCGTCCGCGAGGCCGTCGAGGAGTCCGGCGTCACCCTGCGCGGCTCCGACACCACGTCCGTGCCGCCCGGCAGCTTCCCGCGCGAGGGGCAGACCATCACGGTCATGCGGATCTCCGGCCGCAAGGAGGTCCGCGAGGTGCCGATCCCGTTCGACGTGCGCAGGACCGAGGACGCGTCGCTGCTGCGCGGCACCGAGGTCGTGGTGCAGCCCGGGCACACGGGCACGCGGCGCGTCACGTACACCGTGCGGACCGTTAACGGCGTGCGGCAGAAGCCGAAGCGGGTCAGGACCGAGGTGGTCCGGGAGCCGCAGACGCGGATCGTGAAGGTCGGTACGAAGGCCCCGCCCACGGCGGTGCCCGGCGCCGACGGGCTCAACTGGGGGGCGCTCGCGGCGTGCGAGTCCGGGGGGCGGCCCCACGCGGTGGACCCCTCTGGTACGTACGGGGGGCTCTACCAGTTCGACACCCAGACCTGGCAGTCGCTCGGAGGCTCGGGCCGCCCCCAGGACGCCCCCGCCGCCGAGCAGACCTTCCGCGCGAAGAAGCTGTACGTCCAGCGCGGAGCCAGCCCCTGGCCCCACTGCGGCCCCCGCCTCGGCGGCTGAACCGCACCCCCACGGGCCCGTGCCGGGGCAGCACGGGGTGCCCCTTTCCCACCCACCCACCCGTTTCGGGGCAGGACAGGGCGACCGTATGCCGTGGACGGTCCCGCAGTCGCCGACGGCGCTCGGCCCCCACGAGGAGCCTCCACCCCGTCACGAGGGCGGTCACGGGCGGGCGGGTGGGAGAGGCACAAGACCCACGCACCCGCAGTCGCCAACGGCGCTCAGCCCCCGCAAGGGGCGCCCGCCTCCCACGAGGCGGTCACGGGCGGGCGGGTGGGCAAGGGCAAAGGGCAGGGAGGAGGAACGCCGCCCCTTACTCTGGGGCGGTGAGTAGCACCGAGCACGACGCCCCCGACACCCCCGACGCCCTCCTGGGCCCCGCCGACATCCGCGACCTCGCGGCCACCCTCGGCGTCCGCCCCACGAAGCAGCGCGGGCAGAACTTCGTCATCGACGCCAACACCGTCCGCCGCATCGTCCGCACCGCGGAGGTCCGCCCCGACGACGTGGTGGTCGAGGTCGGCCCGGGCCTCGGCTCCCTGACGCTCGCGCTCCTGGAGACCGCGGCGCACGTGACGGCCGTGGAGATCGACGACACGCTCGCCGCGGCGCTCCCGGCGACGGTCGAGGCCCGGCTGCCGCGGCGCAAGGACGCCTTCGACCTCGTCCACAGCGACGCCATGCTCGTACGCGACCTGCCGGGCCCGCCGCCCACGGCGCTGGTCGCGAACCTTCCGTACAACGTGGCCGTACCGGTCCTGCTGCACATGCTCGACACGTTCCCCAGCATCGAGCGCACGCTCGTGATGGTGCAGTCGGAGGTCGCCGACCGGCTCGCCGCGGCGCCCGGCTCGAAGGTGTACGGCGTGCCGTCGGTGAAGGCGAACTGGTACGCCGACGTGAAGCGCGCGGGCGCCATCGGCCGCAACGTCTTCTGGCCCGCCCCGAACGTGGACTCGGGCCTGGTGTCGCTGGTGCGGCGGGCGGAGCCGGTCAGGACGTCGGCGTCGAAGCGGGAGGTGTTCGCCGTGGTCGACGCGGCGTTCGCGCAGCGCCGCAAGACGCTGCGCGCGGCGCTCGCCGGGTGGGCGGGCTCGGCCGCCGCGGCGGAGGCGGCGCTGGTCGCGGCGGGGGTGTCGCCGCAGGCGCGCGGGGAGTCCCTGACGGTGGAGGAGTTCGCGCGGATCGCCGAGCACAAGGAGGGGGCGGGGAAGTGAGCGTCACCGTACGCGTGCCCGCGAAGGTCAACGTGCAGCTGGCGGTGGGCCCGGCCCGCCCGGACGGCTTCCACGACCTGGCCAACGTGTTCCTCGCCGTCGGCCTGTACGACGAGGTGACGGCGGCGCCCGCCGACGAGCTGCGGATCACCTGCGCGGGCCCGGACGCCGCCCAGGTGCCCCTGGACCGTACGAACCTCGCGGCCCGCGCCGCGCTCGCGCTGGCCGAGCGGTACGGCCGCCCGGCCGATGTGCACCTGCACATCGCCAAGGACATTCCCGTCGCGGGCGGTATGGCGGGCGGCAGCGCGGACGGCGCGGGCGCGCTGCTGGCGTGCGACGCGCTGTGGGGGACCGGGGCGTCGCGGGCGGAACTCCTGGACATCTGCGCCGAGTTGGGCAGCGACGTGCCGTTCAGCCTGGTCGGCGGGGCGGCGCTGGGTACGGGCCGGGGCGAGAAGCTTCAGGAGCTTGAGGTGGGCGGCGCCTTCCACTGGGTGTTCGCCACGGCCGACGGCGGCCTGTCCACCCCGGCCGTCTACCGGGAGTTCGACCGTCTCACCCCCGACGCGCCCGCTCCCGAGGCGTCCGAGGCTCTCCTGGAGGCCCTGCGCACGGGCGACCCGACCGCCCTGGCCGGAGCCCTCTCCAACGACCTCCAGCCCGCCGCGCTCTCCCTCTTCCCGGCGCTGGCCGACACCCTGAAGGCGGGCACGGAGGCGGGCGCCCTGGCGGGTCTGGTCTCGGGGTCGGGCCCGACGACGGCGTTCCTGACGCGGGACGCGGAGTCCGCGGAGCGGGTGGCGGCGGCGCTGCGGGCGTCCGGGACGTGCCGCACGGCGCGGGTGGCGGTCGCCCCGGCAGCGGGGGCGACCGTCCTGTAGGGCCCGCCCTACAGCTCGTCGATGGCGGTCAGATCGATGTCGATGTCGTACGGCACGCTGAGCTTGAGGCGGTCGTGGTGGATGCCGGTGAGGGCGTACGTACCGGAGGCCCGGCCCAATTCGTGGACCTGGACGACCGGATGGTTGTCCTGGCCCGCCATTTCCACCAGCCAGAAGTGGGGGATTCCCGCAGCGGCGTACTTGAGCGGCTTGGCGTTGCGGTCACGGGCTTCAGAGTCAGGGGAGACGACTTCGACGGCGAGCAGGACGTCGGCGACCTTGTAAAAGGTCTGCGTGGGATCCTTTACGGCTTCTCTGCGGACGATGGAGACGTCGGGCTCGGGGCCGTTGCGCTTGTCGATGACGACGGTCATCTCCCGCTTGACCTTCAGCTCGGGCGGCACGGTTCGGCGCAGGCCACTGACCAGCAGGTCAATCACATCGGCGTGGAAGTTGCGCTGCGGACTCACGAAGACCAGGCTCCCGTCGAGCAGCTCGGTGTGCGGCGGGAGATCCGGCAGTGTGAACAGGTCGTCCACCGTGTACCCGTCGATCGGCGGCAGCGGCCAGCGGGGGTGTTCGGCGGACTCGGCGGTCATGGTTCCTCCCATACGAGGGATCCTCAGGCCTGCCCCTCCACGGTAACGACCCCCTCTCGATCACGTCATCACATCGAGTGACTGTTCGACCCCGCGCCGCCTTCCCCACCCCACGCCCTACGCTTGAAGGCTGATCCGTCCCCTCGTCAGGAGTGAAATGGCCGTCAACCTGGTCAATGTCGAAAACGTCAGCAAGGTGTACGGCACCCGTGCCCTGCTCGACGGCGTCTCGCTCGGCGTGTCCGAGGGGGACCGGATCGGCGTCGTCGGGCGCAACGGCGACGGCAAGACCACGCTCATCCGGATGCTGGCCAAGCTGGAGGAGGCCGACACCGGGCGGGTCACGCACAGCGGCGGGCTGCGGCTCGCGGTGCTCACGCAGCACGACTCGCTCGACCCGGAGGCCACCGTCCGGCACGAGGTCATCGGCGACCTGGCCGACCACGAGTGGGCGGGCAACGCCAAGATCAGGGACGTGCTGACGGGCCTGTTCGGCGGGCTCGACCTGCCCGGCTTCCCGCAGGGGCTCGACACCGTGATCGGCCCGCTGTCCGGCGGCGAGCGCCGCCGCATCGCGCTCGCCAAGCTGCTGATCGCCGAGCAGGACCTGATCGTCCTGGACGAGCCCACCAACCACCTCGACGTGGAGGGCATCTCCTGGCTGGCCGGGCACCTGCGGGCGCGCCGCTCGGCGCTGGTGTGCGTGACGCACGACCGGTGGTTCCTCGACCAGGTCTGCACCCGCATGTGGGACGTGCAGAAGGGCACGGTCTACGAGTACGAGGGCGGGTACTCCGACTACGTCTTCGCCCGTGCCGAGCGCGAGCGCATCGCCGCCACCGAGGAGGCCAAGCGCCAGAACCTCGTACGGAAGGAACTGGCGTGGCTGCGGCGCGGCGCCCCGGCCCGCACCTCCAAGCCCCGCTTCCGCGTCGAGGCCGCCAACGAGCTGATCAAGGACGTGCCGCCGCCGCGCGACACCAGCGAGCTGATGAAGTTCGCCACCACCCGGCTCGGCAAGACCGTCTTCGACCTGGAGGACGTGTCCGTCCAGGCCGGGCCCAAGCTGCTGCTGAAGCATCTGACCTGGCAGCTCGGCCCGGGCGACCGCATCGGTCTCGTCGGGGTGAACGGCGCGGGCAAGACCTCGCTGCTCCGGGCCATGGCGGACGCGGCCCGCTCGGAGGGCGAGACGCAGCCCGCCGCGGGGCAGATCGTGGTCGGCAAGACCGTGAAGCTCGCCTACCTCTCCCAGGAGGTCGCCGAGCTGGACCCGGCCACGCGGGTCCTGGAGGCGGTGCAGCAGGTGCGCGAGCGCGTCGACCTCGGCAAGGGCCGGGAGATGACGGCGGGGCAGCTGTGCGAGACCTTCGGCTTCGGCAAGGAGAAGCAGTGGACGCCGGTCGGTGACCTCTCCGGCGGTGAGCGGCGCCGTCTCCAGCTCCTTCGGCTGCTGATGGACGAGCCGAACGTGCTGTTCCTGGACGAGCCCACGAACGACCTCGACATCGAGACCCTGACGCAGCTGGAGGACCTGCTCGACGGCTGGCCCGGCTCCATGATCGTGATCTCGCACGACCGGTTCTTCATCGAGCGCACCACGGACCGGGTGCACGCGCTCATGGGCGACGCCACGATGCGGATGCTGCCGCGCGGCATCGACGAGTACCTGGAGCGCAGGCAGCGCATGGCCGAGGAGGCCGCCCCGGCGCCCGCCGCCCCCGCGCGCCCGGAGGCGACGGCGACGGTCTCGGCCGCCGACGCCCGCGCCGCCAAGAAGGAACTCCAGAAGATCGAGCGGCAACTGGACAAGATCTCCGAAAAGGAGAGCAAGCTCCACGCGCAGATCGCCGATAACGCCACAGACTTTGAAAAGGTGGCGAAATTGGACGCCGAGTTGCGTGAACTCGTCAGCGATCGTGAGGAGTTGGAAATGCGCTGGTTGGAGCTCGCGGAGAACGCGTGAGTATCGCGTAACAGACGCATCACGGGCCGGTCCTCCCTTGGGTACAGGGGCTGGACCGGTCCCGGCCATGGCCGGAATGGAGTGATAGAAAGGTCGGCCTGAGCACCACTTGGCGTGCCGAAAATCAGTGAAGGGGGAAGCGCTGATGACTCAGCCGCCCAATCAGCCGCCGCAGGGCGGCTTCGGATCTCCACAGCAGCCGCAGTCGCAGCCGCCGCAGGACCCGCGACAGGCGGGCGCGCCGCAGCCGCCCCCCGCGGGCCCGCCCGGCACCCCGGCCCCGCAGCCGGGCTACGGCTACCCCCAGCAGGCCCCCGGCCAGGCGGGACCCTACGGCTACCCGCAGCAGCCGGGGCCCTACAGCCAGCCGGGCCAGCCGGGCCAGCCGGGCCAGCCCGGACAGCCCGCCGCGCCAGCGGGCCCGTACGCCCAGCCCGGCCCCTACGGCCAACCCGCCCAGCCCGCCCAGCCCGCCCAGCCGGGCCCCTACGCGCAGCCGGGCCCGTACGCCCAGCAGTCCGGCCCCTACGGCCAGCAGCCCGGCCCCTACGCCCAGCCGCAGCAGCCGTACCCGGCCGGGGGCGGACCCGGCACCCCGCCGCCCGGCGGTGGCCGGAAGAGCCCCTTCAAGGGCAAGCCCGCGATGATCATCGCGGCGTCCGTGGCGGCCCTGCTCGTCGCGGGCGGCGCCGTCTGGGCCGTCACCAGCGGCGGTGGCGACGACGACAAGAAGAAGTCCGAGGCGAAGAACAAGGACCCCAAGTCCTCCGCGTCCGCCCCGGTCAACCCGGGCGACGGCAGCGGCGACGGCCACGAGGGCAAGGAGGACCTCAACGAGGGCCGCAAGCCCGGCGAGTCCAAGGTGCTCTGGTACAAGGAGGCCCCGGAGGCCCCCGGCAAGGGCGCCGACGCCCCCGGCATGTGGGTCAAGGACGGCGTCGCGGTCAAGGCCGCGTACCGGGAGCTCCTCGCCTACGACGTCGAGACGGGCAGGCCCGCCTGGCCCGCGATCAAGTTCCCCTTCGAGATCTGCTCGGCGTCCCGGCAGATCAGCGACGACGGCAAGGTCGTCGTCGCGTACAAGGAGGGCCTGAAGAGCAGCGCCGAGTGCAACCAGCTCCAGGTCGTCGACCTGAAGACCGGCAAGAAGGGCTGGCAGCGGGAGTCGAAGAAGGAAGGTCTCTTCGACATGACCCTGAACGTCGGCCTGACCATCACGGACGACGTGCTGATGGTGGGCCGCTCCCAGTCGGGCACCGCCTACCGCATGAGCGACGGCAAGAAGATGTACGTGGTGCGCAAGAAGGACGAGGGCACCTGCTTCCCCGACGGCTTCACCGGCGGCGAGCGCATCCTGATGTCGCTGTCCTGCGGCGCGAGCACGCCCACCGAGCACGACGAGCTGCAGGAGCTGGACCCGCGGACCGGCAAGGCCAAGTGGACCAAGAAGTTCCCGAAGGGCTGGCGCCTGGAGAAGGTGTACTCCACGTCGCCCGCCGTCCTCTACCTCACCAACGAGGACAAGAAGAAGTGGAACATCACCACGCTCAAGGCGGGCAGCTCCGCCACCCGCTCCGAGGTCCAGGTCGACGAGGACTTCGCGCCTGACTGCGGCTGGATCTCCTCCTTCAGCAGCGACATCCAGAGCTGCTCGGGCGTCGCCGCCGACGACCGGTACCTCTACCTGCCGACGAAGGCGACCTCCGGCGCCAACGAGATCGTCGCGATCAGCCTGGCCACCGGCAAGGCCGCCTGGCGCGTGAAGTCGCCGACGGACACCTCGATGGTGCCGCTGAAGAAGCAGGACGGCGCGCTGATCGCGTATGTGAAGCCGTCGTACACCGCGGGCGGCCGGGTCGTGTCCATCGCGACCAGCGGCTCGCACACGCCCAAGACGCTGCTGCGGAACCCCGAGGGGACGTCGAAGATCGAGAACGGCTTCTTCTCGAAGGCCGTCGACTACGTGGACGGGCGCTTCTACATCTCCACGACGCGGCTGTCCGGCACCACGCAGGGCCGCGAGAAGCTGATGCTGGCCTACGGCAAGTGACCCCCCACCGCCCCCTCACCCCTCCCGTCCCCCCAAGGAAGACGTCATGACTCAGCCGCCCCAGCCGCCCAACGAGCCCCCGCAGGGAGGGTTCGGCGCCCCGCAGGACCCGCAGGGAGGTTTCGGCAAGGCCCCCGAGCCGGGCTACGGCTACCCGCAGGCCCCGCAGGCCCCGCAGGCCCCGCAGGCCCCGCAGGCCCCGCAGGCCCCGCAGGCCCCGGGCACCCCGCCGCCGCCCGCCGCGCCGGGCACCCCGCCGCCGCCCCCGCCGGGCCAGCCCGCCTACGGGGCCCCGCAGCCGCCGATGACGCCGCCGCCGACCGCCCCGGGGGCCCCGCAGGTCCCGCCCGCCCCGACCGCCCCGAGCACCCCGCAGGTCCCGCCCGCGTACGGGCAGCCCGCCACCCCGGCCTACGGGCAGCAGCCGGGCTACGGCTACCCGGGCCAGCCGGGCCAGCAGCCCGGCTACGGCTACCCCGGCCAGCAGCCGCACGGCCAGGCGTACGGGCAGATGCCGACGGTGGCGATGCAGCCGCAGCAGCCGGTGCCCGGCGGGCCCGGCGGATCCGGTGACGGCGGCAAGAAGAAGCAGATGACGATCATCGTGGCGGCGGTCGCCGCGATCGCGCTGATCGTCGGCGGCGGCGTCATCTACGCGTCCTCGCAGAAGGACGACGACAAGAAGACCACCGCCAAGGAGGACGGCAAGAAGGGCGGCGGCAAGAAGGGCGGCGAGGACGGCCCGCCCTCCAGCGGCCCCGCCAAGGAGAAGGCCCCGGCCAACCCCAGCGCCAAGGTGGCCTTCCAGGTCCCGGCGCCCGCGGTGCCCAAGGACGAGGTGTGGAGCGTCGCGGGCTCCTGGCTGACGGACGACGCGGTCGTCAAGTCCGGCTACCAGGGCAAGGACAAGGACCACGCCCTCATCGCCTATGACCCCGCCTCCGGCAAGGAGAAGTGGTCGATCCCGCTGAGCGGTGAGACCTGCGCGGTGTCCAAGGAGATCACCAAGGACGGCGTCGCCGCGGTGGTCGCCAAGGACGGCAAGGCCACCAAGGCCGACAAGTACCCGGACTGCAGCCAGGTCTCCGCGGTCGACCTGAAGACCGGCAAGAAGCTGTGGACCAAGGACGTCGAGACCAGCGGCATGAAGGTGGAGTTCGAGGAGGTCGCGATCTCCGGCTCCACCATCGCCGCGGGCTCCGGCACCGGCGGCACCGGCGCCGCCTGGGACATGTCCGGCAAGCTGCTGTGGAAGCCGCAGGTCGGCGACAAGTGCAAGGACGCCGGTTACGCGGGCGGCGACCAGCTCGTCGCGGTCCGCAAGTGCGGCAACTACGACGACGAGAAGCTCAAGATCCAGCTCCTGGACCCCAAGACGGGTGACGACAAGTGGAGCTACGAGCTGGCCGACGGCATCGACAATGCCAAGATCATCTCGACGAACCCGATCGTGTTCGGCCAGGACACCGGGGAGATCACGGCCAGCGGCGCCACGGACGTCTTCTCGCTGAGCAACAGCGGCAAGCTGCGCGCCCGTATCAAGCTGGAGGACGGCAAGTACGCCCACGACTGCGAGGTCAACAAGTGGGCGAGCTGCAGCGCGATCGTCGTGGGCAACGACAAGCTGTACGTGCCCACCCGCCAGCACGACGCGCCCGGCTCCGGCTACGGCTTCACCAACGAGATCATCGCGTTCTCCCTCGCCACGGGAAAGACCACCGGTGACCGCGCCGACGCGGGCAAGGACGGCGAGATGTTCCCCATCCGCATGGACGGCGGCAACCTCCTCGCGTACAAGGGCGGCGGCTACAACAAGGGCGCCCAGGTCGTCTCCCTCGACGGCGGCACGATGAAGGAGACCAAGCTCCTGGAGACCCCGCCGACGGAATCCGTCACCAGCGCCATCAGCGGCATGGTCCCCAAGTCCAACGAACTCCTCTACGGCAACGGCAACCTCTTCATGGGCAAGCGCCTGATCAGCAAGCCGTACTCCAAGGACGACAAGGAGTTCATCGCGCTGGGCTTCACCACCAACTGAGCCCTCCCACCGCGCGGCAGAACGCGCGGGAGAAACGGCACGCACGGCCCCGGACCCCACGGTCCGGGGCCGTTCCCGACTCGGGGGGTGTTCACTCTCCGTACTTCCGTACTGTGGCTCGCTCGAAGGCAGGGATTTCGGCATCCAGGGCTGCATCTGGACGGTAGGGGCAGCGCAACGTCGAACAAGCGTGTAGCTTCCGGGGGAATGGAGGGCCGGGGCCCCGGGTCCTTGGGGGGATCAGTGGGGGAATCCGTGGGGGACATTGGGGGGTTGCTCGATGGGAGTGCGGCTGATGGTGGTCGACGACCACCGACTGCTCGCTGAGGCGCTGGCTTCGGCGCTGAAGCTGCGCGGGCACCGGGTGCTCGCCGCGGCGGCGCCCGCCGCGGGCGCGGCGGAGCTGGTCATCAGCAGGGCCCCCGAGGTGTGTCTGCTCGGTACGGCGACCCCCGCCGAGCCCGGCATGTTCGATCCCGTGGTGCGCATCAAACGGGAGCGGCCGCAGGTCGCCGTGGTGGTGCTAGGGCCCGTCCCGTCGCCGCGCGGCATCGCCGCCGCGTTCGCCTCCGGTGCCTCCGGGTACGTGCGCCACGACGAGCGCATCGAAGGAGTCGAGCGCGCCATCATGAAGGCGCGCGCCGGTGAGGCCGCCGTCGCGCCCCAACTGCTCCAAGGCGCCTTCAGCGAACTGCTCAACCCCGCCGCGCAGCCCGACGACGAGGGGCAGCGGCTGCTCCAGATGCTCACTCCGCGTGAGGTCGAGGTGCTGGTGCGGGTCGCTGACGGGGAGGACACGCGGCTCATCGCCGCGGGGATGGGGATCGCGCCCAGTACCGCGCGGACGCATGTGCAGCGGGTGCTGATGAAGTTGGGGGTGGGGTCGCGGTTGGAGGCGGCGGCGTTGGCCGCCCGCACCGGCCTCCTCGACCGGGCGGAACGCCCCGCCTCCGGCGGGGAACTCAACAACTCGACCACCCAGCCCCCGCCGTAGCCCTCGCGGGGGGCGCCCCAGACCCGCCCCTTTCCCGAAACCAGGGGCCAGCCCCTGGCACCCCGTGAATCGGCCTTCGGCCTCGTCCTCAAACGCCGGACGGGCTGGATCTTCGCGGGCTGGGCTGGAGTCTGCCGGTGCGGCAGAGTTCTAGCCCGTCCGGCGTTTGAGGACGAGGCCGAAGGCCGATTTTCGCCCCCGCGAGGGTCAGCGCTGGGGGTCGCGGGGGAGGGGGCGGAGCCATAGCCAGGTGAGGAAGGCCGCGCCGAGGGCCAGCATGCCGAGGCCGGTCCAGAGGTTGATGTTGATGCCCTCGGCCTTGTCGAGGTCGGCGTCGGACGCGGTGATCCCGGCGACGGTGACGATGACCCCGTACACGACGAACAGGCCGCCGATGATGCGCCGGATGTCGAAGAGGCGGGCCGCGGTCGCGGACTTCCGCTCCAGTTCGGAGACTTCCTTCTGCAGGTCGGACATGAGGGGTTCCTCGGCTCTCCGGTCAGGTCGGGGTGGGGTCAGAACGAGTAGGGGACGTAGCACGCCGCGGCCAGCACCACCGCGCCCCAGCCAAGCAGCGCGGGCTTCCGGTACCAGGCGGCGTCCCCCGGCTCCGTGCCGTCGTCACCGTCGTCCTTCAGGCCGGGCGAGACCGTCCCGTAGACGAGACCGGCGAGTTCGGCCTCTGGCTTGGGCGCGGTGAAGAGGGTGACGGCGACCATCACGACCGCGCCCGCGACGAAGCCCACGATCGCGGAGACGAAGTTGGCGCCCTGGTCGGTGGGGATGTCGACGACGCCCTGCTTGTAGATCCAGAAGTAGTTGACCATCGCGGCGGTGGTGCCCGCGACGAGCCCCCACACGCCGGATTTCATGGACGCCCGCTTCCAGAACATGCCGATGACGAAGACCACGAACATCGGCACGTTGAAGAAGGAGAACAGGGTCTGGAGGTAGCCCATGATGTTGGAGAAGGACGACGCGATGAAGGCGGTGCCGATGGAGGCGAGCACGCCGATCGCGGTGATCAGGCGGCCGAAGTTCAAGTAGTAGGCGTCCTCGCGGCCCTTGACGACGTACCGGGCCCAGATGTCGTACGTGAACACGGTGTTGAAGGACGAGACGTTGGCGGCCATGCCCGCCATGAACGCGGCGAGCAGGCCCGTGACGGCGATGCCGAGGACGCCGTTGGGCAGCAACTCCTGCATCAGGTAGGGGATCGCGTCGTTGTAGGTGAGGTCGGAGCCCGCCGTGCCGATCTTCGGGACGAGGACGGCGGCCACCAGGCCGGGCAGCATCACCAGGAAGACGATGAACATCTTCGGGAAGGCCGCGATGAGCGGGGTGCGCTGGGCCGCGCTGAGGTTCTTCGCCGACAGCGCGCGCTGCACCTCGGCGAAGTTGGTGGTCCAGTAGCCGAAGGAGAGCACGAAGCCGAGGCCGAGGACGATGGTCAGCCAGTTGGCGCCGAGCGGGTTGGCGTCGCCGATGCCGGTGCCGCCCCAGGCGGTGAGGAAGTTGTCGCCGTGGCTCTTCTCCAGGTTGCCGCTCAGGCCGTCCCAGCCGCCGACCTTCTTCATGCCGATGACGCAGATCGGGATGAGCGCGGCCAGGATCACGAAGAACTGGAGGACCTCGTTGTAGATCGCCGAGGAGAGCCCGCCGACGGTGATGTACGCGAGCACGAAGAACCCGGCGACCACGATCGCCACCCACTGCGGCCAGCCGAGCAGCGCCTCCACGACGATCGCGAGGGCGTAGAGGTTGACGCCCGCGATGAGCACGGCGGCGAACGCGAACAGCGCCGAGCTGAGCAGGTGCGCGGAGGCGTCGAAGCGCTGGAGCAGGAACTCGGGGACGGAGCGGACCTTGGAGCGGTAGTAGAACGGCATCATCACCAGGCCCAGGAAGACCATGGCGGGGATCGCGCCGATCCAGTACCAGTGGACGACCGCGACGCCGTACTGCGCGCCGGTCGCCGCCATGCCGAGGATCTCCGTGGCACCGAGGTTGGCGGCGACGAACGCGAGGCCGGTGACCCACGCGGGCAGCGACCGGCCGGACAGGAAGAAGTCGAGGCTGGTCTTCACGGAGCGCCGGGCGGCGAATCCGATGCCGAGGACGACCACGAAGTAGATCGCGAGGATCGCGTAGTCGAGGCCGTTGGTGGGGAGCCGGAGCCCGTCGGCCAGGGTGGTGTGGGCGGGGTGGTGGAGGGGCGGCATGAGAACTCGCTTCGTCGCGCGAACCGATCGGGATGGGGGTCTGCCTTGCGGGAGGGAACCGCGGGGCCGACCCGCGGGGCTGACCCGCGGGGCTGATCTGGGCGGAACCTACGCCCCGGGTTTCAGGAAGTGAACAGTTCTGTTGATTTTCTTTGTTTGATTGTGATCGGGGTGATGGGTGTGTCCTGGTTTGGGGCGGTGCGGGCTGGTGGGGGTGCGGAGGGTGGGGCGGGGCATTGACGGGACTGTTGGCTTGTGGTTTGTTGTGTTTGGTTCTGTTGGCGGGCGATGAGGAGCCCCGGAAGTGAAGAAGACCTCGACCCGGCTCGCCGACGGTCGTGAGCTCATCTACTACGACACCCGCGACGACGCGGTCCGCACGGCCCCCGACACCCGGCCCCTCGACGCCGTGACCACCACCAGCGAGATCCGCCGGGACCCCCTCCTCGGCGACAGCGTCGCCATCGCCTCGCACCGCCAGGGCCGCACCTACCACCCCCCGGCCGACGAGTGCCCCCTGTGCCCCTCCGCCCCGGGCCGCCCCACCGAGATCCCCGACACGTCGTACGACGTCGTGGTCTTCGAGAACCGCTTCCCGTCCCTGTCCGGCGACGCGGGCCGCTGCGAGGTCGTCTGCTTCACCCCCGACCACACCGCGTCCTTCGCCGACCTCACCGAGGCCCAGGCCGCGCTCGTCCTCGACGCCTGGACGGACCGCACCGCCGAGCTGTCCCACCTGCCGTCCGTGGCGCAGGTGTTCTGCTTCGAGAACCGGGGCGCGGAGATCGGCGTGACCCTCGGCCACCCGCACGGCCAGATCTACGCCTACCCCTTCGTCACCCCGCGCACCGCCCTGATGCTGCGCTCGCTCGCCGCCCACCGGGCCGCCACCGGCCGCAACCTCTTCGACGACGTCCTCACCGCCGAGCGCGCCGCCGAGCGCGTCGTCCTCGACGCCGAGCACTGGGTGGCCTTCGTGCCGTACGCCGCGCACTGGCCCTACGAGGTGCACCTCCACCCCAAGCGCCGCGTCCCCGACCTGCTCGCCCTCGACGGACCCGCGCGCGCCGAGTTCCCCCGGGTCTACCTGGAACTCCTGAAGCGGTTCGACCGGATCTTCGGCGAGGGCGAGCCGCCCGTGCCCTATATCGCGGCCTGGCACCAGGCGCCGTTCGGCGAGCCGGACGCGTACGACGGAATCGGGCGGCAGGACTTCGCCCTCCACCTTGAGCTTTTCACCATTCGCCGCACTTCCGGCAAGCTGAAGTTCCTCGCGGGTTCCGAATCCGGCATGAGTGTGTTCATCAACGACGTGCCGCCGGAGGCCGCGGCCGAGCGACTGCGAGAGGTAGCGAGTTGATGAGTGCGAAGTACCTGGTCACGGGTGGTGCGGGCTATGTCGGCAGCGTCGTGGCGCAGCATCTGATCGAGGCCGGGCACGAGGTCGCGGTCCTCGACAACCTCTCCACCGGCTTCCGCGAGGGCGTCCCCGCGGGCGCCGCGTTCATCGAGGGTGACATCCGCGACGCCGCCAAATGGCTGGACCGCTCCTACGACGGCGTGCTGCACTTCGCCGCCTTCTCCCAGGTCGGCGAGTCCGTCGCCAAGCCCGAGAAGTACTGGGACAACAACGTCGGCGGCACCATGGCGCTGCTCGGCGCCATGCGCGACGCGGGCGTGCGCAAGCTCGTCTTCTCCTCCACGGCGGCCACCTACGGCGAACCCGTCAGCACGCCCATCAAGGAGACCGACCCGACCGCCCCCACCTCCCCGTACGGCGCCTCCAAGCTCGCCGTCGACCACATGATCACCGGCGAGGCCGCCGCCCACGGCCTGGGCGCGGTCTCCCTGCGCTACTTCAACGTCGCGGGCGCCTACGGCGCGTACGGCGAGCGCCACGACCCCGAGTCGCACCTCATCCCCCTCGTCCTCCAGGTCGCCCAGGGCAAGCGCGAGGCCATCTCCGTCTTCGGCGACGACTACGACACCCCCGACGGCACCTGCGTACGCGACTACATCCACGTCGCGGACCTCGCCGACGCCCATCTGCGCGCCCTGGACGCCGCCACGCCCGGCGAGCACCTCATCTGCAACCTCGGCAACGGCAACGGCTTCTCCGTGCGCGAGGTCATCGAGACCGTCCGCCAGGTCACCGGCCACCCGGTCCCCGAGGTCGTGGCCGGGCGCCGCGGCGGCGACCCCGCGGTCCTGGTGGCCTCCGCCGCCACCGCCCACGAGCGCCTCGGCTGGCGGCCCGCCCGCGCCGACCTCGCGGGCATCGTCGCCGACGCCTGGGCCTTCGCCCAGCGGAAGGGGTAACCAGTGGACGTGGCCCGGGAGTTCACCGCCCTGTACGGGTACGAGCCCGAGGGAGTGTGGGCGGCGCCGGGCCGCGTCAACCTCATCGGCGAGTACACGGACTTCAACGAGGGCTTCGTGATGCCGCTGGCGCTGCCGCACACCGCGGTCGCCGCCGTCGCCCGCCGCACCGACGGCACCCTGCGGGTGCACTCCGCGGACGTCGAGGGCCCCGTCGTCGAACTGGCCGCCGACGCCCTCGCCCCTCGCCCGGACGGCGGCTGGGCGGCCTACCCCGCGGGCGTCCTGTGGGCGCTGCGCGAGGCCGGGCACGCGGTGGGCGGCGCCGACCTGCACCTGGCGTCGACGGTCCCGACCGGCGCGGGCCTGTCCTCCTCGGCCGCGCTGGAGGTCGTCACCGCCCTCGCCCTCAACGACCTGTACGAACTCGGCCTCTCCCGCCGCGAGTTGGCGCTGCTCGCCCAGCGCGCCGAGAACGACTTCGTCGGCGTGCCCTGCGGCGTCATGGACCAGATGGCCGCGGCGGCCTGCGTGCCCGGACACCTGCTGCACCTCGACTGCCGCGACCTGTCCGTGCGGCAGGTGCCCTTCGACCTCGGGGCCGAGGGGCTGGCCCTCCTGGTCGTCGACACCCGCGTCCGGCACGCCCTCGGCGACGGCGCGTACGCCGAGCGGCGCGCCGGGTGCGAGGCCGGGGCGCGCGCCCTCGGCGTGTCCCACCTGCGGGACGTCCCCCACGCCGAACTCCCCGCCGCGCTCGCCCGGTTGGGCGACGAACGGGTGCGGCGCTACGTCCGGCACGTCGTCTCCGAGGGGCGGCGGGTGGAGCGGGTCGTGGCGCTCCTCGCGCGGGGCGATGTCCGCGGGGTGGGGGCCGTGCTCACCGAGGGCCACGCCTCCCTGCGGGACGACCTGCGGGTCTCCTGCCCCGAGCTGGACCTCGCGGTGTCCGCGGCGTGCGGGGCCGGGGCGCTCGGGGCGCGGATGACGGGGGGCGGGTTCGGGGGGTCCGTGGTGGTGCTGGCCGAGGGCGCGGGTGCGGACGCGGTCGGGAAGGCCGTGCGGGGGGCGTTCGCCGAGGCGGGCTTCGCGGAGCCGCGGGTCTTCGAGGCCCCGGCCTCTTCCGGCGCCCGACGCCTCCCCCTCGCGGGCGCGCCCCAGACCCGCCCCTTCCCGAACTAGGGGGCCAGCCCCCAGCACCCCCACCCATCGGCGCTCCGCGCCTCGCCCTCAAACGCCGGGCGGGCTGGAGCGTGCCGCGTGCTCGCCGTCGTCGGCTGACCGTGATCCACCGCTACCGCGGCGGGCGGGCTGTATTCAGCCCGCCCGGCGTTTGAGGGCGAGCGCGCAGCGCGATGATTCAGCCCGTCCGGCGTTTGAGGACGAGCCGCGAAGCGGCGATAGCGGGGGTGCCAGGGGGCCGCGCCCCATGGTTTCGGGAAAGGGGCGGGTCTGGGGCGCCCCGCGAGGGCTCAGCCCAGCCGTTTCGTCAGGGTGTACTCCGTGGCGCCCTCCGGGTAGTCGGGGATGACGCACACGACCTCGTACCCGAACTTGCGGTAGAAGTCCGGCGCTTGGAAATCCCACGTCTCCAGCCGCGCCCGCCGACACCCCCGCTCCTCCCGGGCGACCCGCTCCGCCTCCGTCAGGATCCGCCCCCCGAGCCCGACCCCCCGGGCCTCGTCCGACACCCAGAGCAGCGAGACATGCAGCCACCCGGCCCAGGTGTGCCCGGCGAGCCCCCCGACGAAGGCGCCGTCGTCGCCCAACGCCCAGACGCCGAGGGGGAGTTCGCGCTCGGCGTCGGTGCCGCGCAGCGCCCGTAGCGCGGGTGACGCCGCCGTGTTGGCGGCCCGCAATCGCGTCCGAAGCAGACGAAGCCGTTCTTTGTCGACTCCCGTCTCAATACGAAACATACGGCTCACCATAAACGCGACGGGCAATCAGTTCTGCAAATCCACTTCCGCTCCGGGCCCCCGTCCGTACTCTGATGGACAGCGCCGGTGGGGGCCGGCGCCTATCAGGGGGCGAGACAGTCGGGTACGACGCCCGGCGTGGGGGTGGCAGTCAGGGCACGGCGGCGGCCGTGCGGCTGCGGTGACTCCCGTGCCGGGCGCCGTATCCGCGCAGGTCTACCGTCCTCCAGCCTGTGGGGGTTTCCGTGGTTCGAATCCGAGTCCTGGTCGTCGACGACCATCGCATCTTCGCCGAGTCGCTCGCGGCCGCGCTCGCGGCCGAGCCTGACGTGGACGTGTCAGCGGCGGGCAGCGGCCCCGCCGCGCTGCGCTGTCTGGACCGGGCGGCCGCCGAGGGCCGCAGATACGACGTGCTGCTCGTCGACGCCGACCTGGGCGGTTCCGCGCCAGCGCTCGGCACCGCGGGCCGCCCGCCGGTGCCCGTGCAGGACGGGCAGGCGGACGGGCTCGTGGACGGCATCTCCCTGGTGACGGGCGTGCGCACGGCGCAGCCCTCCGTACGCACGGTGGTGCTCGCCGAGAAGGACGACCCGCGCCGCGCGGCGCTCGCGCTCCAGGCCGGAGCCTCGGGCTGGGTGGCGAAGGACTGCTCCCTGTCCCGGCTGCTCACGGTGATACGCGGTGTCCTGCGCGACGAGACGCATCTGCCGCCCGCCCTGCTCACCGGCGTCCTGAGGGAGCTGACGGCGGCCCGCAAGCACCGCACGGAGAGTGAGCGGCTCGTGGAGTCGCTCACCCCGCGCGAGCGCGAGGTGCTGCGCTGCATGGTGGCGGGCCTGGGCCGCAAGGCCGTCGCCGAACGGCTGTTCCTGTCCCCGCACACGGTCCGCACGCACATGCAGAACGTGCTCGGCAAGCTCGGCGTGCACTCCACGCTCGCCGCCGTCGCCCTCGCCCGCCGGGCCGGGGTCGGGCCCGTGGACCTAGCCGGGGATGTTGTCGAACGGGGCGGTCAACTGGCGTAGCAGCGCCGCCAGTTCGCCGCGCTGGGCGCGCGACAGCTCGCCGAGGATGGCCCGCTCCTGGTCGAGCAGGCCCGAAAGGGCCTGGTCGGCGCGGTCCCGGCCCTCCTCGGTGAGCCGCACCAGGACGCCCCTGCGGTCGCTGGGGTCCGGCAGCCGCTCGACCAGGCCCTTCTTGGCGAGGCGGTCGATGCGGTTCGTCATCGTGCCGGACGTCACCAGGGTCTGGGTGAGGAGCTGGCCCGGCGACAGCTGGTACGGCGCGCCCGCGCGCCTCAGCGACGTCAGGACGTCGAACTCCCAGGGCTCCAGCTCGTGCTCGGAGAACGCCAGCCGACGCGCCCGGTCGAGGTGGCGCGCCAGCCTGCTCACGCGGCTCAGCACCTCAAGCGGTTCCACGTCGAGGTCAGGGCGCTCCCGACGCCATGCAGCGACCAGCCGGTCGACCTCGTCCTCCATGGCGATCAGTGTAGGGGGTTCCTCGACATGAAGTCTCTTGACGTCAAGATAGTCAGGGGTGAGGATGGCGACGACGACCGACCGGCACGGCGCGCCATTCGTTCCGTACGCCGCGCGTCCGCGCGTCCGCGCGCCGCGCAGTCTCCCGCGTACGCCGTTCGCGTGCCCGTACGCAGCAGAGGAGCACCCTCATGCCGTCCCACGCCGCCCCCGCCTCGCCCACCTGGGACCCGGGCCAGTACCTGCGCCACGCCGGGCACCGCAACCGCGCCCTGGCCGACCTGCTCGCCCACGTCACCGCACCCGACCCCGCCGGGCGGCCCCTGCGCGTCGCCGACCTCGGCTGCGGGCCCGGGAACTCCACCACCGCGATCGCCGAGCGGTGGCCCGCCGCGCACATCACCGGGTACGACAGCTCGCCCGAGATGCTCGACCGGGCCGCCGCCCACGCGGGCCCCACGCCCGGCGGCGGACACGTCGACTTCGCCCCCGCCGACCTCACGGCCTGGACACCGCCCGAGACGTACGACCTGATCCTGTCCAACGCCACCTTCCAGTGGGTGCCCGGCCACGCCGACTCCTTCGCCGACTGGACCGCCGCCCTCGCGCCCGGCGGGACCTTCGCCTTCCAGGTGCCCGCGAACTTCGACGCGCCCAGCCACGCCCTGATGCGGGAGCTGGCCTCATCCTCGCGGTGGCGCGAGCGGCTCGGCGGGACGCTGCGGCACCGCGACGCGGTCCTCGAACCCGCCGCCTACCTCGACCTGCTGAACGGCCTCGGTCTCGCCGCCGACGTCTGGGAGACCACCTACCTCCAGGTCCTGCACGGACCCGACCCCGTCCTCGACTGGGTCAAGGGCACCGGCCTGCGGCCCGTCCTCACCGCGCTCGCCGACGACCCGGCCGCCACGGAGGCCTTCCTCGGCGAGTACGGGGCCCTCCTGCGCGAGGCCTATCCGGCGCGGCCCTACGGCACCGTCTTCCCCTTCCGGCGGCTCTTCGCGGTCGCCCGCGGGGCGGAGGCGTGATGCTCCTTGAGCCCGTCGCGGGGGCGCCCCAGACCCGCCCCTCCCCGAACTAGGGGCCGCTGCCCCTAGCACCCCGCCGTCGATCGGCGCTCCGCGCCTCGTCCTCAAACGCCGGACGGGCTTGGTGGTCGCGCTGCGCGCTTGTCCTCAGGCGTCGGACGGGCTGATTCGTTGTGCTGGGTGGGTGGGGCTTGAGTGCTGGGGCTGTCGCACCCGGGGGCGGGGAATTCAGCCCGTCCGGCGTTTGAGGACGAGCGCGGAGCGTGATGGAGGGCAGGTGGGTGGGGGAGTGGGGTGCCCGGCGGGCACGGGTGCCCGTGGGGGGCGGTGGGGCGGGCCCGCGCCAAAGGGGGACCGGTACCGCCGTCCGCCTAGGACTTGCGGTGGCCTATCAGGCGCGGCTTCGGCTCCAGGCCGTCAAGCCCGTGCCACGCCAGGTTCACCAGGTGCGCCGCCACCTCCGCCTTCTTCGGCTTGCGGACGTCCAGCCACCACTGCCCGGTCAGGGCGACGCTGCCGACCAGCGCCTGGGCGTACAGCGGGGCGAGCTTCGGATCGAAGCCGCGGGTCTTGAACTCCTGGCCGAGGATGTCCTCGACCTGCGTCGCGATATCGGAGATCAGGGACGCGAAGGACCCCGTGGACTGCGGGATGGGGGAGTCGCGGACCAGGATGCGGAAGCCGTCCGTGTACTCCTCGATGTAGTCGAGGAGGGCGAAGGCCGCCTGCTCGCACAGCTCCCGCGGATGGCCCGCGGTCAGCGACCCCGTCACCATGCCGAGCAGCTGACGCATCTCGCGGTCCACCACCACCGCGTACAGACCCTCCTTGCCGCCGAAGTGCTCGTACACCACCGGCTTGGAGACCCCGGCCTTCGCCGCGATCTCCTCCACCGACGTGCCCTCGAACCCCTTGGCGGCAAACAGGGTGCGGCCGATGTCCAGCAGCTGCTCCCGGCGCTCCGCGCCCGTCATCCGGGTCCGGCGGGTGCGCCGGGGCTTGTCGTTGTTCGAATTCTTCGGGATCTTCTCGGGCCGCGAGGAGCCCGTCGTGCCCGGGGTGCTGGAGTCGGTCGCCACGTGTTCCATCATGCCGCGTCTGCGGCCCGCCGCTCGCCAGGGGCATCGAGCGCGTCCACCGGCTTCCGGCGCCCCTCGATGCGGGACTTCGACGGCCAGCGCACGTCATACGCCCAGCCGAGCTGTTCGAACCAGCGGATGATCCGCGCCGAGGAGTCGAGCTGGCCGCGCAGCACGCCGTGCCGGGCGCACGTCGGATCGGCGTGGTGCAGGTTGTGCCAGGACTCGCCGCAGGAAAGCACCGCGAGCCACCACACGTTGCCCGAGCGGTCCCGCGACTTGAACGGCCGCTTGCCCACCGCGTGGCAGATCGAGTTGATCGACCACGTCACGTGGTGCAGCAGCGCCACCCGCACGAGTGAGCCCCAGAAGAACGCCGTGAACGCGCCCCACCACGACATCGTGACCAGGCCCCCGACCAGCGGCGGGAACAGCAGCGACACCATCGTCCACAGCACGAACTGGCGCGAGACGGCACGGATCGCCGGATCCTTGATCAGGTCCGGGGCGTACTTCTCCTGCGGCGTCTGCTCCTCGTCGAACATCCAGCCGACGTGCGCCCACCACAGGCCCTTCATCAGCGCGGGCACCGTCTCCCCGTACCGCCACGGCGAGTGCGGATCGCCCTCGGCGTCGGAGAACTTGTGGTGCTTGCGGTGGTCGGCCACCCAGCGCACCAGCGGGCCCTCCACGGCCAGCGAGCCCATCACCGCCAGCGCGATCCTGAGCGGGCGCTTCGCCTTGAACGAGCCATGCGTGAAATAGCGGTGGAAGCCGATCGTGATGCCGTGGCAGCCCAGGTAGTACATGAAGACGAGCAGGCCGAGGTCGAGCCAGCTCACGCCCCAGCCCCAGGCCAGCGGCACCGCCGCCACCAGGGCCAGGAACGGGACGGTGATGAAGAGGAGCAGCGTGATCTGCTCCAGGGACCTCTTCTGTTCGCCGCCCAGCGTCGCGGACGGGAGCGGGGCGCCACCGGGCGCCGACTTGGACTCATCGATGACGTCGGGGCTTGTGGTCATAGAGCTTTCCCCTGGGGGGTCGAGGGTGACGGCACGTACGACGTGCCAGGAGGGCGAGTGCCCGCGCGGCGGCCCGCGTATGCGGCACCGTACGAGATGCCTACGGGACCGTAACCTACGGCTACGTAAGTATCGCAGCGCGTGGCGCACCGGCAAGAGGCCGCGAGTCGGCTGGATCCCATCGACACCTATCCTTGGATCGGTCGGACAGCGCGGTCCGCTCTGATATCTCCCCCGGTTCACCGGCCGGGACCCCTCCAGACGTGCCCACCCCGTCTCCCGCCCCAGGCGGCGGGATTCACCGCAAGGAGCCGCACCTGTGAGCAGTGCCGACGACCAGACCGCCCCGAAGGCCGCCGCCCGCACCGCGACGGCCACCGCGAACAGCGAGCTGCGCGCCGACATCCGCCGACTCGGCGACCTCCTCGGCGAGACCCTCGTCCGCCAGGAGGGCCCCGAACTCCTCGACCTCGTGGAGAAGGTCCGCCGCCTGACCCGCGAGGACGGCGAAGCCGCCGCCAAGCTCCTCGGCGGCACCGAACTGGAGACCGCCGCCAAGCTCGTCCGGGCCTTCTCCACCTACTTCCACCTGGCCAACGTCACCGAGCAGGTGCACCGCGGCCGCGAACTGCGCGCCAAGCGCGCCGCCGAGGGCGGCCTCCTCGCCCGCACCGCGGACCGCCTCAAGGACGCCGACCCCGAGCACCTGCGCCAGACCGTCGAGCACCTGAACGTCCGCCCGGTCTTCACCGCCCACCCCACCGAGGCCGCCCGCCGCTCCGTCCTGAACAAGCTGCGCCGCGTCGCCGAACTCCTGGAGACCCCGGTCATCGAGTCCGACCGGCGCCGCCACGACACCCGCCTCGCCGAGAACATCGACCTCGTCTGGCAGACCGACGAACTGCGCGTGGTCCGCCCCGAGCCCGCCGACGAGGCCCGCAACGCCATCTACTACCTGGACGAACTGCACGCCGGAGCCGTCGGCGACGTCCTGGAGGACCTCACCGCCGAACTGGAGCGCGTCGGCGTGTCGCTCCCCGAAGGCACCCGCCCCCTCACCTTCGGCACCTGGATCGGCGGCGACCGCGACGGCAACCCCAACGTGACGCCCGACGTCACCTGGGAGGTGCTGATCCTCCAGCACGAGCACGGCATCAACGACGCCCTCGACATGATCGACGAGCTGCGCGGCTTCCTCTCCAACTCCATCCGCTACACCGGCGCCACCGAGGAACTCCTCGCCTCCCTCCAGGGCGACCTGGAGCGCCTCCCCGAGATCAGCCCCCGCTACAAGCGCCTCAACGCCGAGGAGCCCTACCGGCTCAAGGCCACCTGCGTCCGGCAGAAGCTGGAGAACACCAAGCAGCGCCTCGCCAAGGGCACCCCCCACGAGCCCGGCCGCGACTACCTCGGCACCGCCGAGCTGCTGCACGACCTCACCCTCATCCAGACGTCGCTGCGCGCCCACAAGGGCGGCCTGTTCGCCGACGGCCGCATGAACCGCACCATCCGCACCCTCGCCGCCTTCGGCCTCCAGCTCGCCACCATGGACGTACGCGAGCACGCCGACGCCCACCACCACGCCCTCGGCCAGCTCTTCGACCGCCTCGGCGAGGAGTCCTGGCGGTACGCCGACATGCCCCGCGAGTACCGCGAGAAGCTCCTCGCCAAGGAACTCCGCTCCCGCCGCCCGCTCGCCCCCTCCCCGGCGCCCCTCGACGCCGCCGGACAGAAGACCCTCGGCGTCTTCGAGACCGTCCGCAAGGCCCTGGACGTCTTCGGGCCCGAGGTCATCGAGTCGTACATCATCTCCATGTGCCAGGGCGCCGACGACGTCTTCGCCGCCGCCGTCCTCGCCCGCGAGGCCGGGCTCATCGACCTGCACGCGGGCTGGGCGAAGATCGGCATCGTGCCGCTGCTCGAAACCACCGAAGAGCTGCGCGCCGCCGACGTCATCCTCGACGGCATGCTCGCCGACCCCTCCTACCGGCGCCTGGTCGCCCTGCGCGGCGACGTCCAGGAGGTCATGCTCGGCTACTCCGACTCCTCCAAGTTCGGCGGCATCACCACCAGCCAGTGGGAGATCCACCGCGCCCAGCGCCGCCTGCGCGACGTCGCCCACCGCTACGGCGTGCGGCTGCGCCTCTTCCACGGCCGCGGCGGCACCGTCGGCCGCGGCGGCGGCCCCTCCCACGACGCGATCCTCGCCCAGCCCTGGGGCACCCTCGAAGGCGAGATCAAGGTCACCGAGCAGGGCGAGGTCATCTCCGACAAGTACCTCGTGCCGTCCCTGGCCCGGGAGAACCTGGAGCTGACCGTCGCCGCCACCCTCCAGGCCTCCGCCCTGCACACCGCGCCCCGCCAGTCCGACGAGGCCCTCGCCCGCTGGGACGCCGCCATGGACGTCGTCTCCGACGCCGCCCACACCGCGTACCGCAAGCTCGTCGAGGACCCCGACCTGCCCGCGTACTTCCTCGCCTCCACCCCCGTCGACCAGCTCGCCGACCTCCACCTCGGCTCGCGGCCCTCCCGCCGCCCCGGCTCCGGCGTCTCCCTCGACGGGCTGCGCGCCATCCCGTGGGTGTTCGGCTGGACCCAGTCCCGGCAGATCGTCCCCGGCTGGTTCGGCGTCGGCTCCGGCCTCAAGGCACTGCGCGAGGCCGGACTCGACACCGTCCTGGAGGAGATGCACGAGCACTGGCACTTCTTCCGCAACTTCATCTCCAACGTCGAGATGACCCTCGCCAAGACCGACCTCAGGATCGCCCGCCACTACGTGGACTCCCTCGTCCCCGACGAGCTGAAGCACGTCTTCACCACCATCGAGGCCGAGCACGCCCTCACCGTCACCGAGGTCCTCAAGGTCACCGGCGAGGACGCCCTCCTCGACGCCCAGCCCGTCCTCCAGCAGACCTTCGCCATCCGCGACGCCTACCTGGACCCGATCTCGTATCTCCAGGTGGCCCTGCTGAAGCGTCAGCGGTCCGCCACCGGGGACGCGGATCCGCTGCTGGCCCGTGCGCTGCTGCTGACCGTGAACGGGGTGGCGGCGGGTCTGCGCAACACGGGCTGACCGCCACCTACGCGAACGACGCTGCGGGCCTGTCCGGAAAGATCTCTCCGAGCAGGCCCGCAGTCGTCATACTGAATGTGGGAGGACCCATGACACAGCAGACCATGTACCGGCACCTCCGCGACTTGCGTGACCGGCTGACCCCGCCCCCCGGCCTTGCTTGGCCCGAGATCAGTGACGGACGAATTGTCATGATGATGAGCCCGCGCCCTCGCCACCAGCTGACCGCAACGCGAGTGCGCGACCAGCTCACCAGGCAGCTCCCGGACGAGCTGGGGGTGTTCGAGGTGACGGACACCGACGACGAGGCGCTCGGTAAGCTCCGTGTCCCAGACCTTCACGTCTGCGCCTACGCCGCCATGGAGACCGACCACCCTCTCGACCCGCGCGAGATCACCCTCGTGGTCGAGATCGTCTCGCCCTCCAACCCGGACAACGACTATCAGGAGAAGACCCGCGACTACCCGGCCATGGGCATCCCCCACTACCTGATCGTCGACCCCCGCGACGGCACCTGGACCTACCAGTGGCAGATCGGCCGCGCCGAAGGCCGCCCCGCATACGAGAACCGGCTGCACCTCCCGTACGGCAAGCCCGTCACCATCGCCACCGACCTCGGCACCTGGACGATCGACACCACCGACCTGCCCCGCTACAGCGCCAAGGACATGGCGCAGGAGTAGCCGCAGCGACTCGCGTCCCCAAGGCCCCACACCCCCCGGTGCGGGGCCTTTCAGGTGAAATAGGCTGCTTATCGCGTTGTCGTAACGTCCGCCACGCCCGGACCGGCCCCACAGTTGACGCGTCCTCGTCCCCTCGTGGTCGGAAGTGCCGTGGTCCCCATCGCTCACCGCCACCGGCGCGCACTCGTCGCCGCCGTGGCCGTCCTCGTCGCCGCCCTCTCCGCGCTCGCCCTCGTGCCGTACGACAGTGCCGCGCGCGCCGACCCCCGGATGAGCGTCCGCCTCGACCCGGGCACCTCACCCGTGCCGTCCGGCGACCACGTCACGTACAACGGGTTCATCCAGTGCTCCATCCCCGGCGACTGCCAGGACGTGACCGTCACCTTCACCCCGCCGCCGGGCGCCTCCGGCAAGGGCGTGGTCTCCCAGCCCTACCCGCCCGGCGTCACCGGCGTCACCGCCAACGACGACGGCACCGTGACCGTCACCTACAGCTCCATCGCCAGCGGCCAGAGCTCCCAGCTCACCGTGAGCTGGCCCACCGAGGACTACTGGACACCCCCCGGCGACCAGCGCGCCACCATGACCGCCACCGCCGCCAACGGCGACGGCACCCCCAGCACCGACGACGCCGCCGTCCAGGTCACCGCCGAACCCAACCCGGCCATCAGCAAGGAAGGCCCCTCCACCGCGCGCCCCGGCGAGACCATCACCTACAAGGTCACCGCCACCAACGACCCCCGCAACACCAACCGCCCGCGCGGCAACCTCGCCCTGGAGAACACCGTCCTCACCGACGTCCTCCCCGAAGGCGTCGACCTCGTCGACGCCACCCCCGCCGGATACACCTACGACGCGGCGACCCGCACCCTCACCTGGCCCGTCGACACCGAACCGGACCGGCCCGGCGACCAGCTGGCCCAGGTCAAGACCTACCCCTACGGCGTCGTCCACGAGATCCGCGTCAAGGTCCCCGACGACGCCACCGACGGCACCACCCTCACCAACACCGCCACCATCAGCGGTGACCCCCACGGCCCCAGCACCGAGAAGATCACCGAGAGCGACACCGCCGACACCGTCATCGGCACCGGCAGCGGCGAGGTCTCCGGCACCCTCGACAAATCCGTCGACACCCCCCTCGCCGCCGACGGCCAGCGCGTCTCCTACGTCCTGCGCTTCGCCAACACCGGCACCGACCCCGCCGACGCCCGCGTCACCGACGCCCTCCCCGACGGCTTCGACGGCGAGACCCTCAGCCTCTCCACCCCGACCGGCGGCGCCTACACCGGCCCCTGGACCGTCACCGTGACCCGCCGCGACGGCACCACCGAAACGGTCACCCCCGACTCCCAGACCATCGCCCTCAGCGACTACGGAGACGTCGTCGCCGTCCGCGTCGACGTACCCGACCTGGCCGCCCGCACCAACCTCATCGTGCAGATCGCCGGAAAGGCCGACGGCTCCGAACTCCCCGGCGGCAGCGGCGACATCGACAACTGCGCCCAACTCGACCTCACCGGCGCCAGCGGCACCGCCAACGAGGAGTCCTGCACCAGCTTCCACATCGAACCCGAGGTCTCCCAGCCCGACCTCAGCAAGTCCACCGACCCCACCCCCGTCGGCCCCGGCGGCAGCCACACCTGGACCGTCACCCTCCGCAACGACCGCTACCGCACCGGCTCCTCCCCGCTGCGCCCCCGCTTCGTCGACCTCGTCCCCCGCCAGCTCTCCTACGTGACCGGCTCCTGGACGCTCGCCGACGACCAGCCCGACTACTGCCCCGCCGCCGACCGCTACACCGAGACCGTCTCCGAAGGCCCCGACGGCCGCACCCGCGTCGAACTCACCGCCGAACCCGGCGCCGAGATCCCCGCCGACGACTCCGCGTGCGTCTACACCTTCCGCACCCTCGTCGAACCCGGCGTCGCCAGCGGCACCTACGGCGGCTCCCCGGCCGACGCCGACTACGCGGGCAACCGCGCCGGACTCTACGACGCCGAACGCCCCGTCAACACCCGCACCACCGACCGCCACGACATCGACGGCGACGGCGACACCAGCGAGAACGTCGCCGAAGCCACCGACGACTTCGCCATCGCCGAGTCCTCCGCCCTCTTCGTCACCAAGGAGGTCAAGGGCGACCAGGACGACGCCTTCCAAGGCTCCGCCGAAGTCCCCGGCCAGGAGGACGAGGTCGGCCAGTCCACCGTCAGCGGCACCGTCGAGTACCGCACCGTCCTCGGCAACATGGGCAACACCACCCTCACCAACGTCGTCGCCTACGACCTGCTGCCCGCCCCCGGCACCCCCGGCGTCACCAGCGGCCGCTACGACGACGACGTCACCAGCCAGTGGCGGCCCACCCTCACCGGGCCCATCGACGCGGGCGGCGCACCCGTGACGATCACCTACTCGGAGAAGGACGACCCCTGCCGCCCCGAGATGGACAACACCCCCGACAACACCGCCCCCTTCCAGTGCGACGGCGACCCCGACCCCACCTTCGTCCCCGCCGACCAGGTCACCGACTGGAGCCGCATCCGCTCCGTCCGCTTCGACTTCGGCGACCACGTCTTCGCGGCGGGCGAGCGGTATACGCTGCGCTGGCTCATGGACGTGCCGGACGAGGCGTCCGGCGACCAGCCGTTCGAGGGCGGCGAGCGCACCTGGAACAAGATCGCCATCGCCGGTGACCGCCGCCAGCCCGACGGCACGACGCGGCCCCTGCTCGCCACGGAAGCCCCCTGGGTCGTGGACGAGGTCAACCTCCCACCGTCCCCGTCGCCGTCCCCGTCCCCGTCGGAGTCGCCCTCACCGTCCCCGTCTCCTTCGGAGTCGCCGTCTCCGTCGCCTTCGCCGTCGGAGTCGCCTTCGCCGTCTCCGTCTCCTTCGGAGTCCCCGTCGCCGTCGCCGTCGCCGTCGCCGTCGGAGTCCCCGTCCCCCTCTCCGTCGCCGTCTGAGTCGCCGTCTCCGTCGCCTTCGCCGTCGGAGTCGCCCTCGCCTTCTCCGTCGCCGTCTGAGTCGCCGTCTCCGTCGCCTTCGCCGTCGGAGTCGCCCTCGCCTTCTCCGTCGCCGTCTGAATCGCCCTCGCCGTCCCCGTCGGAGTCCCCGTCCCCGTCCCCGTCGCCGTCCGAGTCGCCTTCCCCGTCCCCGTCTCCTTCGGAGTCGCCGTCTCCGTCGCCTTCGCCGTCGGAGTCCCCGTCGCCCTCCCCGTCCCCGTCCGAGCCGACGGAGCCCCCGTCCCCGTCCCCGTCGGAACCGTCGGAACCCCCGTCCCCGTCGGACCCCTCGCCGAGCGACTCGCCTTCGCTGCCGGACACCGGATCCTCCGGGACCTGGCTGGCATCGGGCATCGCGGCGACGCTGCTCGCGGCCGGAGCCCTGTTCGCGGCGATCAGCCGCAGGCGCCGGGAAGCGGACGCCTGGGACACCTACGACCACCGATGAGATAGCGGCGTACGACTGAGGGGGCGGCGTCCACGCGACGCCGCCCCCTCACCCGTACCGAATCCGAACCCGTACCGAACCCGAACCCGTACCGAACCCCGCCTCACAGCGTCAACGTCGCGAACGCCGCCGTCAGCTGGACCGTGCCCGCCAGGGCCAGCACCCCCGCCACACGGTTCAGACGCAGGCCCCCGGCCACGACCACCGCCGCCAGCAGCAGTGCGCCGCCCAACGGCAGCCAGGCGTGCAGGAAGCCGGGACCGCCGCTACGGACCGCCTCCGGCGCGGCGGAGCGCAGCGTGCCGGACTTGATGACCACCGGGATGCGCTCACCCTCACGGGCCGCGACCGACCGGTCGATGACGACCCGCCCGCGCGGCGCCCGGCCCGACGCCGACGCGTACCGGCCCGTGCACGCGTCCCCCGAGCACCGCGTGACGGACAGCGTGCCGCGCTCCCGCCGCTCGTCCGGAAGCATCACATGCCGGGCCGTGCCCCACGACGCCCAGGCACCGGCGGTCAGGATCAGGGCCGCGACGAGCGCCGCCGCGCCCCGCAGTGCGTATGCGGGCATGGCCGCGATCCTTGGCGAAGTGACCGCACACCGTCAACCACCGCCGGGCGAGACCTGCGGGAACCTCCCCGAAGGTCACAACTCCCCGGAACGTCAGGAGTTGTACGCGCTCTGCGCCCGCTCCAGGCCCTCGGTCACCAGGCACTCCACCGCGTCCGCCGCCCGGTCCACGAAGTAGTCCAGCTCCTTGCGCTCCGCCGTCGAGAAGTCCTTCAGGACGAAGTCCGCGACCTGCATCCGCCCCGGCGGACGCCCGATCCCGAACCGCACCCGGTGATAGTCCGACCCCATGGCCTTCGTCATCGACTTCAGACCGTTGTGGCCGTTGTCACCGCCGCCCAGCTTCAGGCGCAGCACCCCGTAGTCGATGTCCAACTCGTCGTGGACCGCGACGACCTGCGCCGTCGGCACCTTGTAGAAGTCGCGCAGCGCCGTCACCGGACCGCCCGACAGATTCATGTACGACATCGGCTTGGCGAGGACCACCCGGCGGCTGCCCGGACCCATCGGACCGACCCGGCCCTCCAACACCTGCGCCTGCGCCTTCGCGGCCCGCTTGAAGGTCCCGCCGATCCGCTCGGCGAGCAGGTCGGCGACCATGAAGCCGACGTTGTGGCGGTTCATGGCGTACCCCGGGCCCGGGTTGCCGAGACCCACGACCAGCCAGGGTGCGCTCGGATCCGTCGTCATCTGCGTGTCCCTCATAGGTCCTTCATAGCTCAACCGCCGCCCAGCGCCTCAGCGCTGAGCGGCGGTTGGAACACCTTACGGAGCGACGGCTCAGGCCTCGGCGGCCTCGTCGCCCTCACCCTCGGCCGGGGCCTCCTCGGCCTGCGCGGCCAGCACCTGCAGAACGACCGCGTCCGCGTCGGTGGCCAGCGTCACACCGGACGGCAGCGCGATGTCCTTGGCGAGCACCGAGGCACCCGCCTCCAGGCCCGCGATGGAGACCGTCACGGACTCCGGGATGTGCGTGGCCTCGGCCTCGACCGGCAGCGCGTCCAGGACGTGCTCAAGGAGGTTGCCACCCGGGGCCAGCTCGCCCTCGGTGTGCACCGGGATCTCGACGGTGACCTTCTCGCCGCGCTTCACCAGGAGCAGGTCCACGTGCTCCAGGAAGCCCTTCAGCGGGTCACGCTGCACGGCCTTCGGGATCGCCAGCTCGTTCTTGCCCTCGATGTCCAGGGACAGCAGAACGTTCGGCGTACGCAGGGCGATCATCAGCTCGTGACCCGGCAGCGTGATGTGCACGGGGTCCGAACCGTGGCCGTACAGCACACCCGGAACCTTGTTCTCACGGCGGATGCGGCGCGCGGCGCCCTTGCCGAACTCGGACCGGGACTCGGCGCTGAGCTTGACCTCAGACATGGAGCACTCCTCGTAGATAAGGCGAACGGAAAGCGTCACCCGGCCACACGACTGGCCTGCTACGAAGAGCGCGTCGATAACGGACCGCCGTACCCATGAGTACGGCCTCCCTCGCCGAGCAACCTCATCAGTCTACTCGGCGGGAAGGCCGCACCCCAAAACGATCAAACCCGCAGGCCGGACAGGCTCAGCCCTGCGGACCCGACTGCTCCTCGAACAGGCTGGTCACCGAGCCGTCCTCGAAGATCTCCCGCACCGCGTTCGCGATCGTCGGAGCGATCGACAGCACCGTGATCTTGTCCAGCTCCAGCTCATTCGGCGTCGGCAGCGTGTTCGTGAACACGAACTCACTCACCTTCGAGTTCTTCAACCGGTCCGCCGCCGGACCCGAAAGCACACCGTGCGTCGCCGTCACGATGACGTCCTCCGCACCATGCGCGAACAGCGCCTCAGCCGCCGCACAGATCGTGCCACCCGTGTCGATCATGTCGTCGACCAGCACACACACGCGGCCCTCGACGTTACCGACCACCTCGTGCACCGTGACCTGATTCGCCACGTCCTTGTCACGACGCTTGTGCACGATCGCCAGCGGAGCACCCAGACGGTCACACCAGCGGTCCGCCACCCGCACCCGGCCCGCGTCCGGCGACACCACCGTCAGCTTGTCCCGGTCCACCTTCGCACCCACGTAGTCCGCCAGGATCGGCAGCGCGAACAGGTGGTCCACCGGACCGTCGAAGAAGCCCACGATCTGATCCGTGTGCAGATCCACGGTCACGATCCGGTCCGCGCCCGCCGTCTTCATCAGATCGGCCACCAGACGCGCCGAGATCGGCTCACGACCACGGTGCTTCTTGTCCTGACGCGCATACCCGTAGAACGGCACGATCACCGTGATGCTCCGCGCCGAAGCCCGCTTCAACGCGTCGATCATGATCAACTGCTCCATGATCCACTTATTGATCGGAGCCGTGTGGCTCTGGATCAGGAAGCAGTCCGCACCACGCGCCGACTCCTGATACCGCACATAGATCTCGCCATTGGCGAAGTCGAACGCCTTCGTCGGCACGACGCCGACGCCCAGCTCATGGGCGACCTCCTCGGCCAACTCGGGGTGGGCGCGGCCGGAGAAGAACATCAACTTCTTCTCGCCGGTCGTCTTGATCCCGGTCACAGCACTGTCTCCTCAGACGAGTTCTTCCGCTGCTGCGCCCGCGATTCATCCCGAAGCCCCGGAACCTTTCTCCACGTCCCAGGACAGAGGCCGCGCCACGAGCCAGCCGATTGGTGTGCACCTATCACGGTACGCGGTGTTCAGCGCACCTTTTTCCAGCCACGTTCCCGGTCAGCCCTCACCGACCGCGTTCTCAGCCCCCCGAGACGCCGCCTCAGCCGCCTTCGCCGCCGCGCTCCCCGGACGCTTACGAGCCACCCAACCCTCGATATTCCGCTGCTGGCCACGGGCCACAGCCAACGAACCCGCGGGCACATCCTTCGTGATCACCGAACCCGCAGCGGTGTACGCACCATCGCCAATCGTGACAGGAGCCACAAACATGTTGTCCGAACCAGTCTTGCAGTGCGACCCCACCGTCGTGTGGTGCTTCGCCTCACCGTCATAATTCACAAACACACTCGCCGCGCCGATGTTGGAGTACTCACCGATCGTCGCATCCCCCACGTACGACAGATGCGGCACCTTCGTCCCCTCACCGATCGACGCGTTCTTCATCTCCACGTACGTCCCCGCCTTGGACCGCACACCGAGCCGCGTCCCCGGCCGCAGATACGCGTACGGACCCACCGACGCCCCCTCGCCGATCTCCGCACCGTTCGCCACCGCGTTGTCCACCCGCGCACCCGCACCCACCACCGTGTCCCGCAGACGCGTGTTCGGACCGACCTCCGCACCCTCACCCAGATGCGTCGACCCCTCCAACTGCGTCCCCGGATACACCACCGCGTCCCGCTCGAACGTCACACCCGCGTCCACCCACGTCGACGCCGGATCCACCACCGTCACACCCGCCAGCATCGCCACGGTCAACAACCGCTCGTTCAACACCCGCCGCGCGTCCGCCAACTGCACCCGGTTGTTGATCCCCGCGATCTCCCGGTGATCCACCGCCACCGCCGCACCCACCCGGTGCCCGGCCTCCCGCAGGATCCCCAGCACATCCGTCAGGTACTCCTCACCCTGACTGTTGTCCGTCCGCACCTTCCCCAGCGCGTCCGCCAACAACTGACCGTCGAACGCGAACACCCCCGAGTTGATCTCCCGGATCGCCCGCTGCTCCTCCGACGCGTCCTTGTGCTCCACGATCGCCGTCACCGCGCCCGACGCCGCGTCCCGCACGATCCGGCCGTAGCCCGTCGCGTCCGGGACCTCCGCCGTCAGCACGGTGACCGCGTTGCCGTCCGCCGCGTGCGCCTCGGCCAGCCGGGTCAGCGTCGCGCCCGTCAGCAGCGGGGTGTCGCCGCACACGACCACGACCGTGCCGTCGACACGCCCGCCGATCTCCTCCAGACCGATGCGGACCGCGTGCCCCGTACCGTTCTGCTCCGCCTGGTAGGCGGTGCGGACGTCCGGGTCGATCTCGGCGAGGTGCGCGCTCACGCGCTCGCTCTCGTGCCCCACGACGGCGACGATCCGCTCCGGCGCGAGCTCACGCGCGGCGGCGAGCACGTGCCCCACGAGGGAACGGCCGCAGATCTCGTGCAGGACCTTGGGGGTGGCCGACTTCATACGGGTGCCCTCACCCGCTGCGAGGACGACGACGGCTGCCGGGCAGTTGGCGCTCACGGGGATGCCCTTCGGCTTCGGGTGGGGTGGACATCCGCAGGATACCGGGGCGTATGGGGGTGGAAATGGGGGCGGGTCCTGACCCTTGGGGTCAGGACCCGCTAGCCATGGGCTCCCGGGGGAGGACTCGAACCCCCATAAGTGACACCAAAAGACACCGTCTTGCCCTTAGACGACCCGGGATAGGCCCTTATGTCCGGTTCGGTGATCCGCCCGGAGTGGCAGCTCCTACTATGCCGTACCAAGCGCCTTCGATGCGACGGTACAAGTCGGCTCCGTCTCGCACGTCAATGCGAAGGCAGCCGTGGTAGTTCCCGCCCAGGTTCTTCCGGTTCGTCTTCGGGTTGTGCTTCTTGAGGCTGGTCTTGAGGAGATCCGTTGTTTTGATGCCAACGTGGTCAGCCCAGTACTTCTCGGCTGTCGCGATGTCCGCGGTCTCGTGGATGTGGACCGCGAACCTGAGCTTCTCGGGTGCTACGCGCAGGAGCTTGAGCCAGGCCAGGAATACTGTGATCATGTCTGGGTCGCTGTTCACGAACGTGACGCGCTCGCGTCGAGCGTACGACTTGCTCTTGGCTCCCTCCGCCCAGTACAGCCCGACGCCGACCAGGAACAGTTCGCGGTCGGTGAGCTGCCCGACATCGTTCGCCGCCGCCTGCTTCGTGCGCTGGCGTTCCTCCTCGCGCAGGCGCAGCTTCGGCTCCCAGCCGCGCTTGGCGATCGCCGAGGCCTCCTCGCGAGTCCGCTGTCGTCGCTCCGGCTTCGGCAGGTCCCGTACCCACAGGGATATCGAACTCTTCGAGCAGCCCAGCTCGACCTGGATCTGGTCGTAGGTCCAGCCCTGGAGGCGCAGCTCGCGGGCCTTGGCGCGGAGGTCGTCCTTGGCTCGGGGGCGCTTGGTCCAGTCGGGGGCGGGTTCGCCTTTGACGAGGCGGTTGAGGATGTCGTTGTTGAAGACCTTCAGCTCGTCTCGGATCTGGCGCAGGCTGTAGCCGCGGCGGCGGAGGGCGATGGCCTGTTCGCGGAGGGTTTCGAAGTCGGCGTACTTGCCGGTGGGGTCGGTCATGCGGACAGCCTTGTCCGGAATTCGGACGTCCGGGTCGAAAGTCTGGGCGGTTCAACTGTTCGAGGGTTACCGCGTGGTTTCGGAGCGCGATCGGGGCTGTCCGGGTAGCGGGGGCGTACGTCTGTCGACCCGAAACTCACCGGATGGCGGGGCGGGGACGCCCGTAGGCTGGGAGGCATGACCACGACGGGGGACAGCAGCGCCGCGGCCAGGACCGGGCCGTGGTGGTGGGAGCGGCGGCGCAGTGCCGTGCTGGACGGTGGGCTGGCGCTGGTGTCGGCGGCGGAGTGCGGTGCGGAGGGCACGGAGTTCGCGCGGGACGCGGGGCTGCCGCTGGCGGTGGGTGTGCTGTTCGGGGTGGTGGCGGGGTCGACGCTGGTGTTGCGGCGGCGGTGGCCGATCGCGGTGGTGCTGGTGTCGGTGGCGATCACGCCCGCGCAGATGGGCATCCTGATGACCATCGTGGGGCTTTACACGCTGGCGGCGTCGGAGCTGCCGCGGCGGATCACGGGCGCGCTGGCGGGGATGTCGCTGGCGGGGACGCTGATAGTGACGCTGGTGCGGACGAGTCAGGACATGGCGAGCGGTGATCTGCGGATCGGTGAGGGGTTCATTCCGTTCATCGCGATCAGTACGTCGTTGGGGGTGACGGCGCCGCCGGTGCTGCTGGGCCTGTATGTGGGGGCGCGGCGGCGGCTGATGGAGAGTCTGCGGGAGCGGGCGGACAGTCTGGAGCGGGAGCTTCAGTTGTTGGCGGAGCGTGCGGAGGAGCGTGCGGAGTGGGCGCGGGGTGAGGAGCGTACGCGGATCGCGCGGGACATGCATGACGTGGTGGCGCACCGGGTGAGCCTGATGGTGGTGCACGCGGCGGCGTTGCAGGCGGTGGCGCGGAAGGATCCGGAGAAGGCGGTGAAGAACGCGGCGCTGGTGGGGGACATGGGTCGGCAGGCGTTGACGGAGCTGCGGGAGATGCTGGGGGTGTTGCGGGCGGGGGAGTCGGCGGCGCGGCCCGCGCCCGCGCCGGTGGTGGTGCCGTTGGCGGCGGTGGGTGCGGCGGCGGCGCAGGCGGCGTCGCGGGTGGAGGACGCGGGGGGCGTGTCGGGGGCCGGTGAGGCGGAGGCGGTGGAGGGGCCGTGTCTGGCGGAGCTGGATGAGCTGGTGGATCAGTCGCGGGCGGCGGGGATGGCCGTGGATCTGTCGGTGGAGGGGGAGGCGCGGGCGTATGCGGCGGATGTGGAGGAGACGGCGTTCCGGGTGGTGCAGGAGGCGCTGACGAACGTCCACAAGCATGCGGCGGGGGCGAAGACGTATGTGCGGCTGGCGCATCGGGGTGAGGAGATCGCGATGCAGGTGGAGAACGGTCCGCCGCCGGAGTCGGGTCCTGCGGATGCCCGGTTGCCGAGTGGGGGCAATGGGCTGGTGGGGATGAAGGAGCGGGTGACGGCGTTGGGCGGGGTGTTCGTGTCGGGGCCGACGGACGCGGGTGGTTTTCGGGTGTCGGCGGTGCTTCCGGCGGGTGCGGGCCGCTGAGGGGGGCTGTCTGGCGGGTGCCGGGTGGTGGGGTCAGCTCGCGGTGAGGCGTACGGGCTGGGTGCCTGCGATGAGGGTGGTGAGGGCCTGGTCGATGTGGGCGCCGAGGTACCAGTCGCCGCTGTGGTCGAGGCTGTAGACGCGGCCTTCGGCGTCGATGGCGAGGAGGGCCTGGGTTTCGGTTTCCTCGCCGAGGGGGGCGACGTCGGTGCCGAGGGCGCGGCCGAGGTCGCCGAGGGTGCGGGCCATGTGGAGGCCGTAGAGGGGGTCGAGGTGGAGGGGGGCGGGGGCGATCTGGCGGCCGGGGCCCTGGGGGGTGATGTGGAGTCCGCCGAATTCGGCCCAGGCTTCGACGGCGGCGGGGAAGACGGTGTGCTGGTGTCCGGCGGGTGAGGTGTGGCGGCGCAGGGTGTCGGCCCAGATCTCGGCTTGTTTGATGTCCCAGCGGCCGGGTTGCCATCCGGTGGCGCGCAGGGCGGCGTCGATGGGGACGGGGAAGCGGGTGGTGCTGTCGGTGTGCATGGCTCGGGCCCTCGTGGTGCGGGTGTGCGTGCGTGGGTGTGTACGCGGGTGAGTGCGCGTACGGGGGTGTGTGGGGGTGGCGTGCGGGTCGGGGCGGGTCACCCGTCGGTGGCCGTGGGGTCGACGACGCGGACGCCGAAGTGCGCGGTGAGGGCGGTGCAGGCCCGGCAGGGGCGGGCGAAGGAGCCGTGCAGGGGGTCGCCGTCCTCGCGGATGCGGCGGGTGGTGAGTTTGGCGTGCTTGAGGGATTTGCGGGCTTCGCCGTTGGTCATGGGTTTGCGTCGGGCGCGTTTGGAGCGGCTGGCGTCGGCGGCGGTGAGGTGGCGGGAGATGAGGACGGCCTCGGCGCAGCGTCCGGTGAACCGTTCCCGCTGGCCGCTGGTGAGGGTGTCGAGGAAGTCCTGTACGAGGGGGTGGAGGTCGGGTGGGTCCTCGGCTCTTCGTGGGGTGCCGGTGAGGGTGGTGCCGCGTACGGAGAGGGCGGCGGCGACGGTGGGCAGGATGCCGTCGCGGCGGTGGCGGAGGATCGGCGCGTGGGCGGGGGCGCTGCTCCAGCTGACGCGGGGGTCACCGCCCGTGGTGGCGGTGGCGGTGGTGGCGGTGGCGGTTGTGGAGTGGATGGTTCCGGCGCTTTCGGTGATCGTTCCGGCGGTCGTTCCCGTGGCCGTTCCGGTGGTCGTTCCGGTCGTCCGTGACATGCCGGTTTGTGCCGTGTGCATGTGGTGTTTCCCTCCCCGTGCCCGCGGTGTCGACCGCTGTGCCACGCCCCCGCGTTGCGGGAACAGACTGCCAAATGGGGCGCGTGGTGCGGAAGCGGGGTCCGGTTGACACGCCTTGTTTTCGGCTCTGGGTGACGGGGTCGTGGCGGGTGGTCACAGGTGTGCCGTGGGGTGGGCGGGTGGGCGGAGGCGGCCCGATGACCCGTGTCGTGCTTCCGCATAGGCTGTCGCCATCCGTGAACCTCACAGCGCCGCAGGGGGCAACCGCCATGACGACAGGTCGGCCAGGTCGGCTCGGGCAGCAAGCCGCGCCGCCGAACGCGGCCTACGCCGGGCAGGTCGTGCACTTTCCGGATCCGGTGCGTGCCGCCCGGCATCCGAGGGGGGTGCGGGTGGACGGCGACGGCTACCCGGACTTCTCGCCGTACGCGCGGGCGGCGGCGGAGATCGCCGAGCCGCCGGAGGGCTTCGGCGTGGACGAGCTGCGTCTGACGGACTACGTGTCGGCGAACGCGGCGCTGGCGGCGGCGGGCCACGAGTTGTGGGACACGCTGCCGCCGGTGGCGACGCCGCACGGCTGGACCTGGCACCACGTGCCGCACAGCCGTCGCCTTGAGCTGGTGCCGGTGGAGGTGAAGGCGCTGCTGCGCCACCACGGCGGCATCGCGACGTCGGCGGTGGACCACGGCAAGCGGGGCACGCGGCCGTTGCAGGAGACGCGTCCGGCGCATCTGGCGCTGCCGAAGGGGTCGCTGGCGGTGACCGAGAGCCAGGTGGTGGGCGTCGAGGAGGATCTGGGGTACCGGCTGCCGGGTGCCTACCGTTCGTTCCTGAAGGCGGCGGGCGGGTGCGCGCCGGTGGGGACGGCGTTGGACGCGGAGCTGGGGCTGCTGATCGACCAGCCGTTCTTCACGGTTCGCGACGAGGCGGCGGTCAATGACCTGGTGTACGTCAACAAGTGCCTGCGCGATCACCTGACCAAGGACTTCCTGGGGGTCGGGTTCGTGCAGGGCGGTCTGCTGGCCGTGAAGGTCAAGGGGGACCGGATCGGTTCGGTGTGGTTCTGCGCGTACGACGACGCTCGGGACGTGGACGCCTCGTGGGCGCCCGCCGAGCGGGTGGGGCGGCTGCTGCTGCCGTGCGGTGATGACTTCGACGCGTTCCTCACGCGGCTCGCGGGCAGTCCGCCGGAGCTGGAGACCGTGGCGAACCTGATGGTGGACGGCGGCTTCGCGCGCGCCGTCCCGGTAGGGGAGTGAACTCGCGGATGGTGACCTTCGCGCAGGCGCAGGAGCGCGCCGAGGAATGGATCAACGGCGACGTGCCGGGTCCCGGCCACCGTGAGGTGCGGGTGCGGGAGTTCGACCTGGGCTTCGTGGTGTGGGCGGAGGACCGCGAGGGCGGTCCCCGCTCGGACGGGGGCGGTCAGCGGCTCGTCATCGCCCGGGACAGCGGTGAGGCGACGCTGTGGCCCGCGCTGCCGGTGGGTGAGGTGATCCGCCGGTACGAGGAGGAGTACGGGGGGTCGGACGCGGCGCCGGAACCGGCTCCGGCGGCTCCCGCGCGCATGGATCTGAACCAGACGTCGTTCTTGTTGAGCCCGCCGGAGTGGCTTCAGGAGGCGGCGGACAAGCTGGGGATTCCGGACCGGAGGTCCGCTGGCGGCGCGTCTTCTGGCGGCGGCGCGTCTTCTGGCGGGGGCGCCTCGGAGGGGGTTGGGGCTGCTCCGGCGGGTTCGGGGGGCGGGGGTCCGGCCTCCGCGTCCGGGGAGGGCGTGCCGTGGGCTGCGGCTGGTGCGTCGGCGCCCGCGCCCACCGCGCCTGCGCCCGCCGCGCCTGCGCCCGCCGCGCCTGCGCCTGCCGCGCCCGCGCCTGCCGCTGCCGCGGCGCCGACGCCGGGTGCGCCGAGCGCTCCGGGTGTGTCGGGTGCGTCGGGTGTGTCGGATTCCGCGACGCCCTGGGCCGGTACGGACACGAACACGGGCGCCGATGACGAGGGTGCCGCCGTGCCGCTGCCCGAGACGGTCTTCTCGCCGCCGCTGAGCGTGCTGCCCGAGAACGACGCCGACGGGACGCCCAGTGTGTCCCCGGAGGCCAAGACCGCGCTGATGTCGGGCGGCAGCCAGCTGCCGAAGACGGCGGTGGCGCCCGCGCTGGACGACACGGGGGCGCCGGGCGCGCCGGGTGCCGCCGGTGCGGGGACTCCTGCGCCGGGGGTTCCGGCCGCGGGTGCTCCGGGCGCCGGGGGTCCTGGTGCCGGGGTTCCGGCCGCGGGTGCTCCGGGTGGCGGGCCCGGTCTGCCGCCGCCGCCCGCCGGGTCCGCGGTCAGTGGGCCCGGTGTGCCGCCGCCCCCCGCGGGTGCCGCCGCGGGTGGGCCCGACCTTCCTCCGCCCGCGCCGGGTTCGGCCGTGGGCGGGCCCGGTGTGCCGCCGCCGCCCGCTGGCGCGCCGGTGGGTGGTCCTGGTGTGCCTCCGCCGCCGGGTGCCGGGGGTGAGCTGCCGCAGACGTCGGCCGGTACGCCCTTGCCCGGGGTTCCGGCCGGGCCGGGCGCGACGCCGCCGCCCGCCGGTCCGCCGGTCGGTGGGGCGCCGCTGCCTCCGCCGTCCCCGGGCGGCCCCGGCACGCCGCCGCCCCCGCCCGGGCAGCAGCCACAGCCGTACGGCTACCCGCAGCCGGGCGGTGCGGACACCCCGCCGCCTTCCGGCCCCGGCGCCCCGGGCGCGCCCGCGGGGGGTTACGTCCCCACGCAGCTCGTCTCGTCACTGGGCCCCGAGGGCTCACAGCCGCCCGGCGCACCCGGCGCTCCCGGCGCCCCGCAGCCGCCCGGCGCCCCGCAGCCGCCGGGCGCCCCCGGCACCCCGGGCACGCCTCCCGGTGGCGTCCACCACGCGGCGACGATGCTGGCGGACCCGAGCATGGGCGGCGCGCCCAAGCCTCCGGGCGCTCCGGGGTCGCCGGGTGCTCCGGGTGCCCCGCAGCCGCCCGGCCCGCCGGGTGCCCCTGGCGCGCCCGGCGCTCCGGCCGCACCCCAGCCGCCCGGCGCCCCCGGCGCCCCGGGTGCTCCCGGCACCCCCGGCGGTGGTGTCCACCACGCCGCCACCATGCTCGCGGGCCCGCCGGTCGGCGGCCCCGGCGCTCCGCAGCCGCCCGGTGCCCCGGGTGCCCCTGGCATGCCGCCGCCCGCCCCCGGCATGGCGCCGCCGCCCGGTCCGGGCATGCCGCCCCCGGGTCCGGGGATGGCGCCGCCGCCCGCCCCCGGCCAGCCCTACGGCTATCCGCAGCCCCCGGCCGGTCAGCCCACCGTGGGTCCCGGCTACCAGGCCGTGCTGCGCTACCGCGCCGCCGACGGGTCCGAGCAGCAGGTGATCCGGCGGTCGGCGCCGGGCACGCCGCACCCGGAGTGGCAGATCTTCCACGAGCTGCGCGGCATGAACATCCCGCCGGACCAGGTCCTTGAGCTGCACACGGAGCTGGAGTCCTGCGAGCTGCCGGGCGCGTACTGCGCGCGGATGATCCGCGAGACGTGGCCGCAGGCGCGGATCACGTCGATCGCGCCGTACGGCAGGGACCACGCGTCGCGGCAGCAGGGCATGCTGCAACTGCTCGCGCACCAGGGCGAGTTGCACCAGGTCGCGGACGGCCCGGCGCGTCCGGGGCCGGTGCGGGCGCCGCTGGTGCCGGTGCCGCCCGCGCCCGCGATCCCGCCGGAGGGCGTGGCGCAGGAGCTGGCCGGGGCGTTCGGGCCCGGTGTGTTCCGGTTCGACCAGCGGGCGGTGTCCCGGCAGGGCGTGCCGGACGTGGTGGCGCACACGCTGGTGGTGGCGGGTCTGCCGGTGGACTTCGGGCCGTTCTTCTGGGCGCAGGCCCAGCCGGGCCGTCCGGTGCCGACGCTCGCGGAGCTGGCGCAGGAGCGCGGGGTGCAGCCCGCGTCGGACGCGGGTTCGTACCTGGTGATGGGCAGCGACTTCGGGCGGGCGCTGTGCGTGCAGTACGGCACGGCGCACATCGTGGCGGTGCCGGTGGAGGCCGGTCCGGGCGGCGCTCCGGTGCCGCCGCAGTTCGTGAACACGGGGCTGCCGGAGTTCGTGCGCTGCCTGGCGCTGCTCGGCCGCATGTGGCGGCTGCGCTACGGCCTCAACCAGGAGCAGGCGGGCCGCTGGACGGTGGACTTCCAGACGCAGCTCGCCGCGCTCGACCCGGCGGCGCTGGCGTCGCCGGAGAGCTGGTGGTCGGTGCTGCTGGAACAGATGTGGGACGGCCTGCTGTAGTCCCCGTACGCAGGTGAGGAGGGGCGCTCGATCCGCGCGGCGGGTCGGGCGCCCCTCTCGTGCGCCGCGAGCGGCGCCGACGCCGGGTGCGCGCCCGGCGTGCGCGCCCGCTACTCGGACCCCCTCGGTGACCTCGGCCGGGTGAACCGGCCCCGGCACTCCGGGCGCGGCCGGGACTCCGTACCGGCCAAACGGCTCTTCGACGTACTGCGGAACGACACCCGGATTCCGACTTCTGCCGCCAATTGACGCATCCTTGACCGGGTGGGGCGGGCGGAGTGTCGCGTTATGACCACTTCAGCTTGATCCTTCAAGATGTGCGCCAATCGCGTTGTACGCGGGTGGCGCGGCGGAGAGAGTCAGCGCGACGGCGAGTGTCTGTCTGGGCGAATGAGGGGAGCAAGGATGAGCGGGAGCGGGGTTTCACCTCATGGCTTCGTCTCCGTGCGCGGCCGCGGCTACCGTCCCGAGCAGGTGGACGCGTACGCCGAGGCGCTGTCCCGGGACCGCGACGCGGCGTGGGAGCGGGCCGCGCGTCTGACGGTCCTCGCCCGGGACATGGGCGAGGAGGCGGCGCGGCTGCGGGACGTCGTCGGGCGGCTCGCGCCGCAGACGTACGAGACGCTGGGGCAACGCGCGCAGTACCTGCTGGCGTTGACCGAGGAGGAGGCCGCGGCCGTGCGGGAGTCGGCCGCGGCCTTCGCGCGTGAGACGGAGGAGGCGGCCGCCGCCGAGGCCGCGGCGCTCCGGGACGCCGCGCGGGCGCACGCCGAGGCCGTGCTCGGCGAGGCCGAGGAGCGCGCCCGGCAGCGGCTGCTCGCCGACCGCGCCACCGCCGACGAGCTGCGCGTCAACGCCCGGCGGGACGTCAAGGAGTGGCGGGGCGAGGCGCTGGCGGCGCTGCGCGAGATGCGGCAGCGCACCAGCGGGCTGCTCGCCGAGCAGGAGAAGGAGCACGCCGAGCGCTGGGAGGCCACGGAGTGGGAGATCGCCGAGGCGGAGGCCGCCGCGGACGCCCGCGAGGCGGCGCTCGTCGCGGCGGCCGAGGCCCGCCTGTCCGACGCCAAGCGGGCCTTCGCCGAGGCGGAGGAGGGGGCGCGGCACCGGGACGAGGACGCGGCGGCGCGGGCCGCGGAGGTGCTCGCGCGGGCTCGGGTGGCCGAGGAGCGGGTCGCCCGGGAGACGGAGCGGGTGCTGCGCGAGCACGGTGAGCGGAGGGATGAGGTGCGGGCCCACATGGATCATGTCCGCAGCAGTCTGGCGTCCCTCACGGGGCGGGGGTACGGGGATGTGCCTGGGCCCGCGCCGGGCGACTGACCCTGCCGGGGCTCCCCCCGAAGATCGGACTGGCGGCCTCGTCCTCAAACGCCGGACGGGCTGGATGCAGCCGGTCCCGGCAGAGTTCCAGCTTGTGGGGTGGGTGGGGGCGAGGTGTGGAGGGCGAGGATTCGGCTCGTGGGGTGTGTGAGGGCAAGGATTCAGCCTGTGCGGCATGTGCGGACGAGGGGTGGAGGGCGAGGATCCAGCCCGTCCGGCGTTTGAGGACGAGCGCGGAGCGCGACTGGTCTAGCCCGTCCGGCGCTTGAGGACGAGCGTGGAGCGTGAGGATTCGGCTCGTGCGGCGTGTGTGGACGAGGGGTGGAGGGCGGCGATTCAGCCTGTCCGGCGTTTGAGGACGAGCGCGGAGTGCGACTGATCTAGCCCGTCCGGCGTTTGAGGACGAGGCGCGGAGCGCCGATGGGGGCGGGGTGCTAGGGGCGGCGGCCCCTAGTTTCGGGAAAGGGGCGGGTCTGGGGCGTCCCGCGAGGGTGTGGGGGGCGGGGGCTGGTCCTGGAGGACCGGGAAGCGGCGGGGGGCCAGGAACAGCAGCACCAGCAGGCACCCCACCGCCGCGCACCCGGCGCCCACGTACACCGCGTCGACCGCCGCGTCGACGGCCCGCCGCAGCCGCTCGGGGTGGGCCACCGCTCCGGGGTCCTCCAGGGAGCGCGCGACGGAGTCGAGGGAGCCGGAGCCGCCGAGCCGCGCGCTCAGGACGGCGTTGGCGACGGCCCCGAACACCGCCGCCCCCACGGTCTGCCCGATCTGGCGGCAGAAGAGGACGGACGCGGTGGTGGTGCCCCGCTCCGCCCAGCCGACGGTGGACTGCACGCCGACGATCAGGGGCAGTTGGAAGAGCCCGAGGGCCGCGCCGAGGAGCAGCATGAGGAGGGCGGGCTGCCAGGCGGAGCCGGGGTAGGGCAGCAGCGGGAAGGCGAACAGGACGCAGGCGGCGGCGCTGATGCCGAGCACGGCGGTGTCGCGGAAGCCGATGCGGCGGTAGACGTGCTGGCTGAGCGCGGCGGACACCGGCCAGCTGAGGGTCATGACGGACAGGACGAACCCGGCGGCGATCGGCGCGAGGTGGAGTACGGACTGGGCGTACGTCGGCAGGAACACGGTGGGCGCGACCATCAGCAGGCCGAGCGAGCCGAGCGCCAGGTTGACGGCGGCGATGGTGCGGCGCCGCCACACCCAGCCGGGGATGACGGGGTCCGCGGCGCGCCGCTCGATGACCACGACGGCCCCGGCGCAGCCGAGTCCGGTGGCGAACAGGGCGAGGGACGGCGCCGACAGCCAGTCCCAGGCGACGCCGCCCTGGACGAGCGCGGTGAGCAGCGCGCCGCCCGCGGCGAACACGGCGAGCGCGCCCGCCCAGTCGACCGGTGCCCGTGGCGGCCGTTGGCGTGCGGGCTCGTGCAGGTGGCGGACGATCAGCCAGAGGGCGAGGGCGCCGATGGGCAGGTTGATGAGGAAGATCCAGCGCCAGTGCGCGTACGCGGTGAGCAGGCCGCCGATGGCCGGTCCGGCGACGGCGGACGCGGCCCAGACGGTGGACAGCCTGGCCTGGATCTTGGGGCGTTCCTTGAGGGGGTACAGGTCGGCGGCGAGGGTCTGCACGGTGCCCTGGAGCGCGCCGCCGCCCAGGCCCTGGAGGACGCGGAAGGCGATCAGGGAGCCCATGTCCCAGGCGAGGGCGCACAGCGCGGAACCGGCGAGGAACAGCGCGCTGCCCGCGATGAGCACCGGCTTGCGGCCGAAGGTGTCGGACAGCTTGCCGTACACGGGCAGGGTGACGGTGGCGGCGAGGAGGTAGCCGGAGAACAGCCAGGAGAAGACGGAGAACCCGCCGAGGGCGCCGACGATCTGGGGTACGGCGGTGGAGACGATGGTGGCGTCGAGGGCGGCCAGCGCCATCACCAGCATGAGCGCCCCGACGACGGCCGCGCGCCGGTCGCGTCCTTGTGTGCCGTTGGTGGCTCGGTGCGGGTCGGGTCCCTGTGCCTTGTCGGTGGCTCCGCGCGGGTCGCGTCCTTGTGTGCCCTTGGCGGCTCGGCGCCGGTCGCGTTCCTGTGCCTTGTCGGTGGCTCGGTGCGGGTCGGGTCCTTGTGTGCTGTTGGTGGCTCGGTGCGGGTCGGGTCCTTGTGTGCTGTTGGTGGCTCGGCGCCGGTCGCGTTCCTGTGCCTTGTCGGTGGCTCGGTGCGGGTCGGGTCCTTGTGTGCCGTTGGCGGCTCGGCGCCGGTCGAGTCCCTGTGTTCCGTCGGCGCCCCCGCGCCGCCCGCGCCGCCCGCGCCCCCGCGCCCCGGCGCTGTCGCTGCCGCCCATGAAGGTCCCTTCCCCGTGCATCTATTGCCCCGGGTCACTTTCTCACCGGGGGCGCGCTGGGGGGAGGGGCGGCGGCCCTGGCGCGGGGCGGGGCGGGGCGGGCCTAGGCCGGTGGTTGTGTGGGGTCGTGGGTGATCAGGTCGCCCGGCTGGCAGTGCAGGACGTCGCAGATCCTCGACAGGGTCGAGAAGCGGATGGCCTTGGCGCGGCCGTTCTTGAGGACGGACAGGTTGACGACGGTGATGCCCACGCGTGCGGAGAGTTCGGTGAGCGTCATGCCGCGTTCGGCGAGGACCTGGTCGAGGTGGATGCGGATTCCGTGGAGTTCCTCTTCGGGCATCAGATGGTCCCTTCGAGGTCCTCCCGCATGCGTACGCCCTCCCGCATGATCCGGCCCATGATCACCGCGCTGAGTCCGGCGAGGACGAGCACCATCGGTCCGGAGAACTCCGGTCCGGAGCCCACGATGGGCGCCATGCTGTCGACGAGCCAGGAGTGCGACCAGCCGACGACGAGTCCGGCCAGCGGTGTGCCCAGGGTGATGAGCCAGCCGAGGACGGTGAGCCGTCCGGCCACCGCGTCGGTGAAGGGGCCGTCCGTGACGACGGCCTTCAGCAGCCGGGAGAAGAGCAGCAGGGCGAGGGCGGCGAAGAGCAGCCAGGGCAGTTCGCTGCCGAGACCGGCGATGCGCTGGGCGGCGGAGGGGTCCTCCTGGCAGAGGCGGGTGGTGCTGCTGGACGCCTCGACGCCCGTACCGATCGGCAGGTCGCCGAGCGCGGCGTTGGCCCAGAAGCCCGTCCGCACGCACACCGATCCGTCGTCGAGCAGATGCGCGATGCCCGTGCCGACGAAGGCGAGGCCGCAGAGGACCGCCAGGGTGAAGGTGACCGAGGTCAGGGCCCGTGTGAGTCGGGTGTCCACAACATGCCTCCCTATCGTTTTTCGATATGCCGGAGCGTAGAGGACCATATCGATATTCGACAAGTCCGGGCCGTCCCCGGCAGGCCGGTTGATCAGGGGCGGGTGGAGACCCTCTCCCCTGGTGGGGCGGGGCGCGGGTCGGTGAAGGGGTGGAGTGACCCTGAGAAGCGCTCCACCGGCGGGTGGAGAACCCCTAGGGGTACCTCCGCACTAAGGACAGGGCGACGTTGGTACCGGCGGAGGACGTGGGGTTCCGCGGCGGCTCCTTAGATTGGCTTTACGCCGCAGGGCGGGAGTACGGGGCCGGTAACGGGGTCGGCCCCGCACCTCTGCCCGCGGCACGGCGACGAACCCCCCTTCCGGGGGTGGGGTTTTCCCAGGAGAAGACGGCGCCACGCACCAGCGCGCCGCACCGCCCCGCTGCACCAGACTGACGGCGCGAGCCGGGATTCCGGGCGCGCTCGCCGCACCACCGACAGCGCACCAGGGCGCCACCGACAGCACACCACGGTGCCACCGGCACCACACCAGGGCACCGACAGCTCACCACATCACCGACATAGGAGACTTACCGTGACAACGGCTGTGACCACTCCCAGGCACGGGGGTACTGGAGGGCGTACGGCCGTGGCGGCGCGGGCGCGCGGCGTCGTGAAGGCGTACGGCTCGGGGGAGACCAAGGTCGTCGCCCTCGACCACATCGACGTCGACATCGCCCGCGGCCAGTTCACCGCGATCATGGGCCCCTCCGGGTCCGGCAAGTCCACCCTGATGCACTGCCTCGCGGGCCTCGACACCGTCAGCGGCGGCCAGATCTACCTGGACGAGACCGAGATCACCGGCCTGAAGGACAAGAAGCTCACCCAGCTGCGCCGGGACCGGATCGGCTTCATCTTCCAGGCGTTCAACCTGCTGCCCACGCTGAACGCGATCGAGAACATCACGCTGCCCATGGACATCGCGGGCCGCAAGCCCGACAAGGGCTGGCTCGACCAGGTCGTGCAGACCGTCGGCCTCGCCGGACGCCTCAAGCACCGGCCCACCGAGCTGTCCGGCGGCCAGCAGCAGCGCGTCGCCGTGGCCCGCGCCCTCGCCTCCCGGCCCGAGATCATCTTCGGCGACGAGCCCACCGGCAACCTGGACTCCCGCGCGGGCGCCGAAGTCCTCGGCTTCCTGCGCAAGTCGGTCACCGAGCTGGGCCAGACCATCGTGATGGTCACCCACGACCCGGTCGCCGCGTCCTACGCCGACCGCGTCCTCTACCTCGCCGACGGCCGCATCGTCGACGAGATGTACCACCCGACCGCGGACCAGGTCCTGGACCGCATGAAGCACTTCGACGCCCGGGGGCGCACGTCATGACCGTCCTGAAGACCTCGATGCGCAACTTCCTCGCGCACAAGGGGCGCATGGCGCTGTCCGCCGTCGCCGTGGTCCTCTCGGTGGCGTTCGTCTGCGGCACGCTGGTGTTCTCCGACACCATGACCACCACCTTCGACAAGCTCTTCGCGGCGACGTCGTCCGACGTCACGCTCAGCCCGAAGAGCGCCGACGACGGGGACGACGAGGGCCCGCGCAACGGCAAGCCCGAGTCCCTGCCCGCCTCCGCGATAGCCCGGGTGCAGAAGGCGCCCGGCGTGAAGTCCGCCGAGGGCGCCGTCAGCAGCGAGTCCGTCACCGTCGTCGACTCCGACAACGAGCGGATCGGCGCGTCCAGCGGTGCCCCCACCATCGCGGGCAACTGGACCAGGAACGACCTGCGCGCCATGGAGATCACCTCCGGCCACGCCCCGCGCGGCCCCACCGAGGTGATGGTCGACGCCGACACCGCCGACAAGAAGGACCTGAAGATCGGCGACGAGCTGCGCACCATCGCCGTCACCGGCAGCTTCAAGGCGAAGATCACCGGCATCGCCACCTTCAAGGTGACCAACCCCGGCGCCACCGTCGTCTACTTCGACACCGCCACCGCCCAGCGCGAACTGCTCGGCACCACCGGCCGCTTCACGCACATCAACGTCACCGCCGCGGGCGGCGTGAGCGACAAGCAGCTCAAGGCGAACGTGGCGAAGACCCTCGGCGCCGACGCCGCCGCGTACAAGATCAAGACGCAGCAGGAGAGCGCGGACGACAACCGCGAGTCCGTCGGCAGCTTCCTGGACGTCATGAAGTACGCGATGCTCGGCTTCGCCGGGATCGCCTTCCTCGTCGGCATCTTCCTGATCATCAACACCTTCTCGATGCTGGTCGCCCAGCGCACCCGTGAGATCGGCCTGATGCGGGCCATCGGCTCCAGCCGCAAGCAGGTCAACCGCTCCGTCCTGGTCGAGGCGCTGCTGCTCGGCGTCGTCGGCTCCGTCATCGGCGTCGGCGCGGGCATCGGCCTCGCGGTCGGCCTGATGAAGCTGATGTCCGGCGTCGGCATGGAACTGTCCACCGAGGACCTCACCGTCGCCTGGACCACCCCCGCGGTGGGCCTGCTGCTCGGCATCCTCGTCACCGTCCTCGCCGCGTACCTCCCGGCGCGCCGCGCGGGCAAGGTCTCCCCGATAGCCGCCCTGCGCGACGCGGGCACCCCCGCCGACGGCAAGTCGAGCGCGCTGCGCGCCGTCATCGGCCTGGTCCTCACCGGCGTCGGAGGCTTCGCGCTCTACACCGCCGCCGAGGCCGACAAGGCCAAGGAGGGCTCCCTCTACCTGGGCCTCGGCGTCGTCACCACCCTCGTCGGCTTCGTCGTCATCGGCCCGGTCCTCGCCTCCTTCGTGGTCCGCGTGATCAGTACGGTGCTGCTGCGGGCCTTCGGCCCCGTCGGCCGCATGGCCGAGCGCAACGCCCTGCGCAACCCGCGCCGCACCGGCGCCACCGGCGCCGCCCTGATGATCGGCCTCGCCCTCGTCGCCTGCCTGTCCGTCGTCGGCTCCTCGATGGTCGCCTCGGCCACCGACGAACTCGACAAGTCCGTCGGCGCGGACTTCATCATCCAGGGCGAGCAGGGCATCAACCCGCAGATCGAGCAGCGCCTGATGGACAAGGGGAAGAACCCGCACCTGGCGCACGTCACGCGGTCCAAGGACCTCGGCGTCGACATCACCACCCCGGACGGCAAGACCTCCAAGGGCGAGGAACTGGGCGCCACCGACCCGACGTACGCCCAGGACCTGCGCCGCGAGACCACCGCGGGCGAGCTGTCCGCCGCCTACGACAAGAACGCCCTCTCCGTGGGGGAGGAGTTCGCCAAGAAGCACCACCTGAAGGTCGGCGACACGCTGACGGTCGACTTCGACGAGGGCCGCACCGCGAAGCTGCGTCTCGCGGCGATCACCAAGGAGGAGGGCACGCTCGACCGGGGCGCGATGTACACCAACATCACCACGGCCGAGCGGTACGTCGACGCGGACCGGATGCCGCTGAGCATGATGCTCCTCGCCGAGGCCAAGTCCGGCCAGCAGGACAAGGCGTACGCCGCGCTCAAGGCGACCCTGAAGACCGACCCGCAGGTCGACGTCAAGGACCAGACCGACTTCAAGGAGACCCTGAAGGACCAGGTCGGCCAGATGCTGAACATGGTCTACGGCCTCCTCGGCCTCGCGATCATCGTCGCCATCCTGGGTGTGGTGAACACCCTCGCCCTCTCGGTGGTCGAGCGCACCCGCGAGATCGGCCTGATGCGGGCCATCGGCCTCTCCCGCCGCCAGCTGCGCCGCATGATCCGCATGGAGTCCGTGGTCATCGCCCTCTTCGGCGCCCTGCTCGGCCTCGGCCTGGGCATGGGCTGGGGCGCGACGGCCCAGAAGCTCCTCGCCCTGGAGGGCCTGAAGGTCCTCGACGTCCCCTGGCCGACCATCCTGACGGTCTTCGTCGGCTCGGCGTTCGTGGGCCTGTTCGCGGCGCTGATCCCGGCGTTCCGGGCGGGGCGGATGAACGTGCTGAACGCGATCGCCACGGAGTAGTCCTCCGGACGGGAAGCGGGGCCGGGGTCAGGGGAGCGTCCCCTGACCCCGGCCCTCGCCGTAGGGGGCTGCGCCCCTTTCCCCGCTCCGTCGGCCCTCCGGGCCTCGTCCTCTAGCGCCGGACGGGCTGTATCAGCCCGTCCGGCGCTAGAGGACGAGCCGCGAAGCGGCGATCGACGGGGGCCCAGGGGCGGAGCCCCCTAGTCTCGGGAAGGGGCGGGGTCGGGGAGTTCCCGGTCGGCCTCCACCCGCGCGGACGCGGCCGCCAGCGCCTCCTCAAGATCCGCGAGCTCGCGTGCGCCGATCAACACAGCCGCGGGCTGCCCGTCGACGGTGACGGTGATGCGCTGGCCGGGGTGCGAGGCGCGGTGGATCAGCTCATCCAGGATGGGGCGGGCTTCATCGACCGTATACGTGTCACGCATGCGGGGAACGTACGGCCCGGATCATGCTGAGTCGATCGCCCGGAAGGGGGGCCGGGGGAAAGCCCGTCCGGCGTTTGAGGGCGAGCGCGTAGCGCGATCAACGGCGCGCGAGGCTGCGGGCGGCCGACGTACCCTGGGAGACCCCCGGCCCGTACCACGTGTCGGGTGGTTCGCGTTGCCCACGCCCCCGGACGGGATGCCCCTTCATGACCCTGCACGGACTGCTGGACGCCGTCGTCGAGGACGCGGCCCTCACCGAAGCGGTGGCGGCCGCCGCCGACGGCAACCGGCACCACATCGACCTCGTCGGCCCCCCGGCCGCCCGCCCCTTCGCCGTGGCCGCCCTCGCCCGCGAGGCCCGCCGCACGGTGCTCGCCGTGACCGCGACCGGCCGCGAGGCGGAGGACCTGGCGGCGGCGCTGCGCACGATCCTGCCCCCCGAAGGGGTGGTCGAGTACCCGGCGTGGGAGACGCTGCCGCACGAGCGCCTGAGCCCCCGCAGCGACACCGTGGGCCGCCGCCTGGCCGTCCTGCGGCGCCTGGCGCACCCGAGCGCCGACGACCCGGAGACCGGCCCGGTCAGCGTGCTCGTGGCCCCCGTGCGCTCCGTGCTCCAGCCGCAGGTCAAGGGCCTCGGCGACCTGGAGCCGGTGGCGCTGCGCACCGGTCAGTCCGCGGATCTGAACGACGTCGTCGACGCGCTGGGCGCCGCCGCGTACGCCCGCGTGGAACTGGTGGAGAAGCGCGGCGAGTTCGCCGTACGCGGCGGCATCCTCGATGTGTTCCCGCCCACCGAGGAGCACCCCCTGCGGGTGGAGTTCTGGGGCGACGACGTCGAGGAGATCCGCTACTTCAAGGTCGCCGACCAGCGGTCCCTGGAGGTCGCCGAGCACGGCCTGTGGGCGCCGCCGTGCCGGGAGCTGCTGCTCACCGACGAGGTGCGCTCCCGCGCGCGGGAGCTGGCCGAGGCCCACCCGGAGCTGGGCGAACTCCTCGGGAAGATCGCCGAGGGCATCGCGGTCGAGGGCATGGAGTCCCTCGCTCCGGTGCTCGTCGACGACATGGAGCTGCTGCTCGACGTACTCCCCAAGGGGTCGATGGCGGTCGTCTGCGACCCGGAGCGGGTGCGCACCCGGGCCGCGGACCTGGTGGCGACCAGCCAGGAGTTCCTCCAGGCGAGCTGGGCCGCCACGGCCGGGGGCGGGCAGGCGCCGATCGACGTGGGCGCGGCCTCGCTGTGGGGCATCGCCGACGTGCGGGACCGGGCGCGTGAGCTGGGCATGATGTGGTGGTCGGTGAGCCCGTTCGCCGCCGACGCGGCGGGGGACGACGACACGCTCACGCTCGGCATGCACGCCCCGGACACCTACCGGGGCGACACGGCGAAGGCCCTCGCCGACACCAAGGGCTGGCTGGCCGACGGCTGGCGCACGGTGTTCGTCACCGAGGGCCACGGCCCGGCCGCCCGCACCGCCGAGGTGCTGGGCGGCGAGGGCATCGCGGCCCGCCTGGACGCGGACCTCACCGAGCTGACCCCGTCCGTGGTGCACGTGGCGTGCGGCTCCATCGACTACGGCTTCGTCGACCCGCGGCTGAGGCTCGCCGTCCTCACCGAGACCGACCTGACCGGTCAGAAGGCCGCGGGCAAGGACGGCCAGCGGATGCCCGCCCGCCGCCGCAAGACCATCGACCCGCTCACCCTGGAGTCGGGCGACTACATCGTGCACGAGCAGCACGGCGTGGGCCGCTACATCGAGATGGTGCAGCGCACCGTGCAGGGCGCGACCCGCGAGTACCTGGTCGTGGAGTACGCGCCCGCCAAGCGCGGCCAGCCCGGCGACCGGCTGTACATCCCCACCGACCAGCTGGAGCAGATCACCAAGTACGTCGGCGGGGAGGCCCCCACGCTGCACCGGCTCGGCGGCGCCGACTGGACCAAGACCAAGGCCCGCGCGAAGAAGGCGGTCAAGGAGATCGCCGCCGACCTGATCAAGCTGTACTCGGCGCGCATGGCCGCGCCCGGCCACGCCTTCGGCCCGGACACGCCCTGGCAGCGCGAGCTGGAGGACGCCTTCCCGTACGCGGAGACCCCCGACCAGCTCACCACGATCGCCGAGGTCAAGGAGGACATGGAGAAGTCGGTCCCGATGGACCGGCTGATCTGCGGCGACGTCGGCTACGGCAAGACGGAGATCGCCGTCCGCGCGGCCTTCAAGGCCGTCCAGGACGGCAAGCAGGTCGCGGTGCTCGTGCCGACGACGCTGCTGGTGCAGCAGCACTTCGGCACGTTCACCGAGCGGTACGGGCAGTTCCCCGTGAACGTGAGGGCCCTGTCGCGCTTCCAGACCGACACCGAGGCGAAGGCCACCCTGGAGGGCCTGCGCGACGGCTCCGTCGACATCGTCATCGGCACCCACCGCCTGTTCGCCTCCGAGACCAAGTTCAAGGACCTCGGCCTGGTCATCGTCGACGAGGAGCAGCGCTTCGGCGTCGAGCACAAGGAGCAGCTGAAGAAGCTGCGGGCCAACGTGGACGTGCTGACCATGTCGGCCACCCCCATCCCCCGTACGCTGGAGATGGCCGTGACCGGCATCCGCGAGATGTCGACGATCACGACGCCGCCGGAGGAGCGCCACCCGGTCCTCACGTTCGTCGGGCCGTACGAGGAGAAGCAGATCGGCGCGGCCATCCGCCGTGAACTGCTGCGCGAGGGCCAGGTCTTCTACATCCACAACCGGGTGGAGTCCATCGACCGGGCCGCCGCCCGGCTGCGGGACATCGTGCCGGAGGCGCGGATCGCCACCGCCCACGGGCAGATGTCGGAGCAGGCCCTGGAGCAGGTGGTCGTGGACTTCTGGGAGAAGAAGTTCGACGTCCTCGTGTCGACGACGATCGTCGAGTCCGGCATCGACATCTCCAACGCCAACACCCTCATCGTGGAGCGCGGCGACAACTTCGGCCTCAGCCAGCTCCACCAGCTGCGCGGCCGCGTGGGCCGGGGGCGCGAGCGCGGGTACGCGTACTTCCTGTACCCGCCGGAGAAGCCGCTGACGGAGACCGCGCACGAACGGCTCGCGACCATCGCCCAGCACACGGAGATGGGCGCGGGCATGTACGTGGCGATGAAGGACCTGGAGATCCGAGGGGCCGGAAACCTCCTCGGCGGCGAGCAGTCGGGTCATATCGCGGGCGTCGGCTTCGACCTGTACGTGCGGATGGTGGGCGAGGCCGTCGCCGACTACCGCAAGTCCCTGGAGTCCGGCGAGATCGAGGAGGAGCCGCCGCTGGAGGTGAAGATCGAGCTGCCGGTCGACGCGCACGTCCCGCACGACTACGCGCCCGGCGAGCGGCTGCGCCTCCAGGCCTACCGGGCGATCGCCTCCGCCAACTCCGAGGAGGACATCAAGGCCGTCCGCGAGGAGCTGACCGACCGCTACGGCAAGCTGCCCGAGCCGGTGGAGAACCTGCTGCTCGTCGCCGGTCTGCGGATGCTGTCCCGCGCCTGCGGGGTGGGTGAGATCGTGCTCCAGGGCACCAACATCCGCTTCGCTCCGGTGGAGTTGCGGGAGTCGCAGGAGCTGCGCCTGAAGCGGCTCTACCCGGGGTCGGTCATCAAGCCCGCGACCCACCAGGTCCTGGTGCCCCGCCCCAAGCCCGCGAAGGTCGGCGCCAAGCCGCTGGTCGGGCGTGAACTCCTCGGCTGGGTGGGGGAGTTCCTGGCGTCGGTGCTCGGGTCGTAGGGCGCGGGCGGCCCCTCGGGGTCCCGGCCGGGACCCCGAGGGGCCCGCGCGGCTCAGAGGCGGCGCAGGTCCAGGGCGTCGGCCATGGCCCGGTACCCGGCGTCGCTCGGGTGCAGGGCGTCGCCCGAGTCGTAGGCGGGCGCCATGCGGTCCGGGTCGGCGGGGTCGGCGAGGGCGCGGTCGAAGTCGACCACCTCGTCGTACTCGCCGGAGGTGCGGATCCAGTCGTTGACCGCGTCGCGCTTGGCCTCGTTGACGGGGGTGTCGTAGAACGAGCCCTTGATCTGCGTCAGCGTGGCGCCGATCACCTTGATGCCGCGGGCGCGGGCCTGGCGGATCAGGGAGCGGTGGCCGTCGATGATCTTGCGCGCCGACACCTCGGTGGTCCTGGCGCCGGGGGGTTCCGGGTCGCCCCTGCCGATGCCGATGTCGTTGATGCCTTCGAGGACGATGACGGTGCTGACGTTCGGCTCGGTCAGCACGTCCTTCTTGAAGCGGGTGACGCCCTTCTCCCCGGCCCAGGTGCTGTCGATGGTGACCTGGTTCCCGGAGATGCCGTGGTTGAGGACGCTGCGGGGCTTCCCGGCGGCGGCGAGGCGCTCGGCCAGCTCGTCGGGGTAGCGGTTGTTCGCGCCGAGGGTGGAGTTGGTGCCGTCGGTGATGGAGTCGCCGAACGCCACCACCGCGTCGCGGCGGGCGGTGGACCTGCCGCTGACCTCGACGCCGGTGAGGTAGTACCAGGAGGTGCTGGTCTCCGTGAACGCGGTGCCGTCGCGGTCGGCCGCGTGGTCGCCCCGGGCGCGGTAGCTCGTGGTGGAGGCCTGCATGTGGTAGGTGGCGGGCCCGGTCGGCTCCGCCAGGTACAGCGTGACCGTCAGCGACTCCAGGGCCCGCACCGGGAACGGCAGGCTGTCGCTGGTCGCGGTGGCGCCCGCCGGGACGGTCAGCGACCCCTCGTCGCCGAAGGTCAGCCGCCGCACCGAACCGTCCTTGACGGCCGCGCCCCCGGCCGTGCGGGCGATCGTCGCGCCGGAGATCCGCAGCGGCTTCCGCCCGTACCGGTTGGACAGTTCGATACGGGCCTTGGTGCCGCCCCTGCTGACGCGGACGACCTGGCGGACGGTGTGGTCCGCGAAGCCCTTCCGGGACCAGTTCGGCTCGAAGGGCTCGCTCGGCGGCTGCGGTGACGCGGCCCAGCCGCCCTGCCAGTCGGCCCGCTTCTCGTACGCGGTCGTCTCCTGCGCGGTCGTTCCGTTCGCGGTTGTCTCGTGCGCGGTCGTCCCGTGCCCGGCCGCCGCGGCGCCGGAGGGGCCGGTCAGCCCCTCGGCGCCGACGACGGGCAGCGCGGCCAGCGTGGCCGCCGCGAGCAGTGCGGCGCCCGTTCTTCGCGCCGGGCGCCGGGACGTGCTCCGTCCTGTCATGTCTCTGCCCTCGAAGTCGGGTGTCCCGTCCGGGTCTTCCGGCGGGCTCACCGGCCTCAAGCGGCGCACGGGCCCCGGCTATTCCCGGCGCGATCTCCAACCCCGCGGCGCCAGCGCCGAGTTGGCGCGTTCCCTGCGCACGCGGGGCGCGGTGAAACATCCGGTTTGTGCGACTTGCCCGCGCGGGCAGGTAGGGTCTGGGCGGTCGGCCGCCGGGAGGGCGGCCGTCGTGGTGCCCGGCGGTCGGCCGGGTGAGGGAGGGAGGACCTGTGGTTCTGGGTGGCGCGAGGCGGCGCGGCGCGGTGGGCGCCGTCGTGGTGGTCGCCGTGCTGGGCGGCGGCGCCGTCGGCTGCGACGGCGACGGCGGAAGTGGCGGGAAGGACGGGGCTCCCGGCGCGCGTGCCGGATCCGCGCTCGCCGCCGTCGACTCCCTCACCGTCAAGGGCCGCGCCCCCAAGACCGGTTACGCGCGGGAACGGTTCGGCAGCGCCTGGGCCGACACCGACTCCAACGGCTGCGGCACCCGCGACGACATACTCAAGCGGGACCTGAAGGGCGTGACGTACCGCGACGGCCGCTGCGTGGTCACCGGCGGCAAGCTCGTCGGCGACCCGTACAGCGGCGCCGACGTGACGTTCGCCCGCGGCCGCAGCCAGGTCGACATCGACCACCTGGTCGCGCTCTCCGACGCCTGGCAGAAGGGCGCCTCCCGCTGGGCGCCGAGCAAGCGCATCGCCTTCGCCAACGACCCGCTGAACCTCCTCGCGGTCGCCGCCGGGCCCAACCGCAGCAAGGGCGACGCCGACGCGGCGACCTGGCTGCCGCCCCACAAGCCCTACCGCTGCGCCTATGTGGCCCGGCAGGTCGCCGTGAAGAAGAAGTACGGGGTGTGGGTGACGGCCGCCGAACGCGACGCGATGAAGCGGGTCCTGAACCGCTGCCCGGACCAAAGGCTGCCGAGCGGCGGCACTCCCACCGAGGCGCCCAGCCGGTTCCGGGCACGGTGAGCGGGGCGTTCGACAACGGCGGGGCGTTCGATAATCGGTTTGCGGGTCCCGAGTACGCCGTTAGGGTGCGCGGTATGGACCTGAAGATCACCACCCTCGCCGAACGCCCCGAGCTCCAGGGGCCGATGTGGGCCATGGCCGACACCTGGGCCGCCTTCATGGAGCACGACCCGGTGGCGTGGTCGCTGATGGGGCGGATCGCCGCCGACCTGCCCGACTACGTCCTGGTGGCCACGGACGAGCGGGGCCGGGTGGTGGCGCGCGCGTTCAGCGTGCCGTTCGCGCTGGGCGCCGACGGGCGCGGCGAACTGCCGGACGGCGGCTGGGACCAGGTCATGCTGTGGGCGTTCTCCGACCTGCGGCGCGGCGCGAAGCCCGACACGGTCAGCGCCATCGAGGTCGTCGTCGTACCCGACCTCCAGGGCACGGGGCTCTCCGGCAGGATGCTCGCCGCGATGCGGGACAACGCGCGCGCCCGCGGCTTCACCGAGGTCGTCGCCCCGGTGCGGCCCAACGCCAAGCACCTCGAACCGGCCGCCGACATAGAGGAGTACGCCCGCCGCACCCGGGACGACGGCCTGCCGCACGACCCGTGGCTGCGGGTCCACGTCCGCGCGGGCGGCGTCATCGAGAAGGTGGCCCCGGTGTCCATGACGGTGACGGGCACGCTCGCGCGGTGGCGGGAGTGGACGGGCCTGCCCTTCGACACCGACGGCCTGGTGGAGGTGCCCGGCGCGCTGGTGCCGGTGCACTGCGCGGCCAGCCGCGGGTACGCGGTGTACGTCGAGCCCAATGTGTGGGTGCGGCACGCGCTGTGAGGTATGTGCTGTGAGGCACGCGCCGCGCCCCCCCGTGGGGCGCGGACCGGGGCGCCCGTGGGAGCGCCCGTGAGGGCTGACCCCGGGCCGGGGCTCAGCCCTCCAGCTTGTCCAGGTCGAGGACGTCGCCCTTCGGCGGCGTCGCCTTGACCGGCTTGTCGTAGTCGGAGAAGGCCAGCGTCTCGTCCTTCTTCGCCTTCTCGTTGACGATCTTCAGCAGGTACGGCTTGCCCTTGGTCGCCACGTAGATCGTGTACCGGTCCTTGCCCTCGGCCTCGTGGAGCGTCAGTGCCGGGGTGCCGTCGACGGTGGTCTCCTTGCCGCGGCGGGCGGCCGAGTCCACGTCCTTGAACTCCGCCAGGATCGTGTCGAGGTCGCAGAACGCGGCCATGTCCTTGGCGTCGCTGCCCTTGGCACTCGCCTTCGACCAGCGGTCCGCGAGCGTGTCGACCGCCGCCTCCGTGCCCTCCTTGTCCGGCTCGGCGTTGCCCTTCTCGTCGGTGCGGATGAACTCCGCGTCGGGCCGCATGTACACCGTGGTGCGGTTGGCGATCAGGTCCATGGAGCCCTGGCCGTTCACGCTGAGGGAACCGGCGCACTCGCCGCGGGTGTTGAGCGCCATGTCCATCGTCACCGTGCCGCCCTCGCCGTCGGGGGCGCTGCCCTTGATGCGCAGCGCCTTGGCGGACGACGTGGCCCGCACGGCCTTCTCGATGACGTCCGGGCCCGACAGGCCCGCGAACGGCTCCTTCTGCTTCGTGGCCGCCGCGGGCTTCTTCGCGCCCTTGGCGCCGTCGGCGCCGTCGCCCTTGTCGTCGCCGCACGCCGTGAGCGTGACGGCCGCAGCGGCGGTGAGGCAGAGCGCGGCGATGGCGGTGCGATGCGTGTGCATGAGTCCCCCAGGGAGTTCGTGTTGAGCATGGACATCAGACCAGAAGCTTGTGAACCGAGTCAACACGGTTCACAGTGATCGGGTGGTCAACGACTGTGAAGGGGTCGGCCCAACCCGGGTGGGTAAGCTCGACGGCGCACGCGGTCCAGGGGAAGACCGCGGTACGCGGAGCGCCATGACCAGGGCGCACCGCGCGCGGACACCGGCGGCACCGGCTGATGCCGCTGGGCGCGAGCCTTCGCGACGAGCGATGACGAGCGACGACGAGCGACGACGAGCGACGACGAGTGATGAGGGGCGGGCCAGTGGCGACCAGCGGGCCGACGCGGCGGGGGGACGACGCGGAGGACAGGACGGCGGCCGAACCCGCAGCGGGCGGCACCGCCGCCCCCGAGGTCACCGCCGCCGGAATCGCCCGCCTCGCCGGAGTCGGCCGCGCCGCCGTCAGCAACTGGCGCCGCCGCCACGCCGACTTCCCCAAGCCCGTCGGCGGCACCGACACCAGCCCCTCCTTCGCCCTCGCCGACGTCGAGCGCTGGCTGCGCGGCCAGGGCAAGCTCTCCGAGGTCCCGCTGCGCGAACGGGTCTGGCAGCAGCTCGCCGGACACCCCGCGGGCCCCGCCACCGCCCTGCTGCACACGGGCTGCGCCCTGCTCCTGGTCCGCGACCGGCACCCCGACTGGCTCCGGGTGAGCGCCGTGTCCGACGCCCGCCTGGCCCGGCTGCTGCCCGGGGCCCTCGACGCCGCCCTCACCCCCCGCTTCGGCCCGCCCGGCCGCGCCCGCGCCGTGCCGCTCCCGGCGACGCCCGAACTCCTGCCGTCCGTCCCGCTGCTGCGCTCCGCCGCCGAACTGGCCGCGGAACTCGGCGCGCACAAGGCGTACGAGTTCCTCCTCGGCCGCCACCTGGACGCCAACCCCCGCCAGTACACCCTCACGCCCGCGGGCCCCGCCGCCCTGATGGCCGCGCTCGCCGCCCAGGCCGGACCCGCGGACACCGTGCTCGACCCGGCCTGCGGCACCGGCGCCCTGCTGCACGCCGCCACCGGCCCCCACGGCGCGCGCCCCGGGCAGCGCCTGCACGGCCAGGACAGCGCCCCCGACCTGGCCGCGCTGACCGCGCTGCGCCTGGCCCTCGCCTCCGACGCGGCCGTGCGCACCACCGCCGCCGACACGCTGCGCGCCGACGCCCACCCGGACCTGGCCGCCGACGCCGTCCTGTGCCACCCGCCGTTCAACGACCGCAACTGGGGCCACGACGAGCTGGCGTACGACCCGCGCTGGGAGTACGGCCTGCCCGCCCGCACCGAGTCCGAACTCGCCTGGGTGCAGCACGCCCTGGCCCGCCTGCGCGACGGCGGCACCGCCGTGCTCCTGATGCCGCCCGCCGCCGCGTCCCGCCGCTCCGGCCGCCGCATCCGCGCCGACCTGCTGCGCCGCGGCGCCCTGCGCGCCGTGATCGCGCTGCCCACCGGCGCCGCGCCCCCGTACCACCTGCCGCTGCACGTCTGGGTGTTGCGCAGGCCGGGCCCCGGCACGCCCGCCGCGTCCCAGGTGCTGCTCGTCGAGGCCGCCGGGGCCTGCGCCGACGGCGCGGACGGGCCCGACGGGCGCGACCCGCGCGCCTGGCCCGCCGTGCAGGACGCCGTGCTCGACGCCTTCCGCCGCTTCGACCGCGACGGCACCCTCGACGAACGCCCCGGGCTCGCCCTGTCCGTGCCGGTGCTCGACCTGCTCGACGACGAGGTCGACCTGGCGCCCGCCCGCCGCCTGCCGCCCCGGGCCGCGCGCGGCGGCCCCGAGGAGCTGCGCGAGGTCCGCGCCCGGCTCGACGCGACGCTGCGCCTGACCGCCGACCTCACCCCGCCCCGCGTCGAGCGCGGCGCCCCCGACGCCGCCCGCTGGCCGCTGACCACCGTCGGCGAACTGGCCCGGGCGGGCGCCCTCACCCTGCGCACCGCGGGCCCCGACACCCCCAGGGCGTGCCGGTCCTCACCGACCACGACGTCCTCAACGGCACCCCGCCCGCCCCGGCACCCCTCCTGGACGAGCCCCCGACCGCGCCACCCGTGCTCACCGAACCCGGCGACGTCGTCCTGCCCGTGCACGGCGGCACCACCGCCGTCCGCGTCATCGACGACGCCACCGCGGGCGCCGCCCTCGGCCGCGGCCTGGCCCTGCTGCGGCCCGACCCGGCCGCCGTCGACTGCTGGTTCCTCGCCGGATTCCTGCGCGGCACCGCCAACAACCGCCAGGCCAGCAGCTACGCCTCCACCTCCGCCCGGCTCGACGTGCGCCGCCTGCAACTGCCACGCCTGCCCCTGGACCGCCAGCGCGGCTACGGCGAGCGCTTCCGCGCCCTCGCCGCGTTCGAGGACGCCCTGCGCCACGCCGGACGCCTCGGCGAACAGCTCGTACGCGGCCTGTACGACGGCCTCACCGACGGCACGGTGGCGCCGGGCCCGCCCGACTGACCCCGCACCGACCCGCGGCACCGACCCCACACGCCCCCCGGAACCCCCGAGCCACCGGACTGAGACGTACCGCGTGACCAGTACGACAACGGTTCGGTACAACCACAGACGGGTCCCCGGAGTCGGCCTATACGCTCGAATCCACACAGTGGACCCACCCGACCGTCCGCCCGCCAGGTACCAGGAGCAGCCATGCACGGCAACGGCTATGTGCCGCCGCCCCCACCGGCCCCGTCCGCGGGCTCGCCCGTGACGCTGCGCGTGCTGTTCGTGGTCCTCGCCGTCCTCACCTGCGGCTTCCTGTCGTGGGCGGCGATGCTGCGGCTCGCGCTTCTCACCCGCAAGGCCCGGGACTGGGTGCTGTTCGTGGCCGTCGTCGCCCTGGAGGTGGTGGCGGTCGTCCTCATCGGGATCGACCAGGGCGAGGAGGAGTTCGCCGAGCCCGGCAACGCGGGCATGACGATCCTCGTCTCCCTGGTGGTGCCCGTGATCGCGTACTACCTGACCATGGACATCGGCCACCACAACAAGCTCCAGCGGCAGGCCGCGGCGCACTTCCAGCAGTCGCAGTTCGGCCAGAGCCAGTTCGGCCAGACCCACTTCGGCGGCTACGCGCCGCCCCCACCGCAGGCCGGATACGGCTACCCGGCCCAGCCCACCCCCGCGCCAGCCCCCGCCCCGGCCACCCCGCCACCCCCCACCCGCCCGGCACCCGCCCGCATCGAGCAGGTCCGCGCCGAACTCGACGAGCTGAGTGACTACCTGCGCAAGCAGGAAGGCGGCAGCTGACCGTGACCCGGGGGACCGACCGGCGCGTGATCGCCGGGCGCTACGAACTGTCCACGCTCATCGGACAGGGCGGCATGGGCCAGGTCTGGACGGCCTACGACCAGCGGCTCGACCGGCGCGTCGCCGTCAAGCTGCTGCGCCCCGACAAGGTCGCGGGCGCCGAGGCCGACGAGCTGCGCCGCCGCTTCGTGCGCGAGTGCCGCGTCACCGCCCAGGTCGACCACCCCGGCCTGGTCACCGTGCACGACGCGGGCAGCGACGGCGACGACCTCTACCTGGTCATGCAGTACGTCGACGGCGCCGACCTCGGCGACCACCTCGCCGAGCACGACCCCTACCCCTGGCAGTGGGCCGTCGCCGTCGCCGCCCAGCTGTGCGCCGTGCTCTCCGCCGTGCACGCCGTGCCGATCGTGCACCGCGACCTCAAGCCGCGGAACGTGATGGTCCGCCAGGACGGCACGCTCACCATCCTCGACCTCGGCATCGCCTCGGTCATGGACACCGACACCACTCGCCTCACCCACACCGGCACCCCCATCGGCAGCCCCTCCTACATGGCGCCCGAGCAGGCCATGGGCGGCGCCGTCGGCCCGTACACCGACCTGTACGCGCTCGGCGTCCTGATGCACGAACTCCTCAGCGGCGACGTGCCGTTCTCCGGCTCCACCGCGCTCGGCGTGCTCCACCGCCACCTGTACGAGCCGCCGCTGCCCGTGCGCCGACTGCGCCCCGAGGTCCCCGAAGCCGTCGAGAACCTGGTCCTCCGCCTGCTCGCCAAGGACCCCCAGCACCGGCCGGACAGCGCCCAGGCGGTGTACGAGGAACTGGTGCCGCTGCTGCCCGGCCGCTCCGTGCCCACCGGCCGCCCCCTCGACCCGACCCGGCCCTTCCTGCGCCCGCACGCCCCCTGGCCCGACCGCGCCGCCACGCCCGCGCCCGCCCCGCGGCCCCTGGCGCCGGGCCCCGCGCACGGCCAGGACGTCGCCACGGCCGTCGACGAGGTCAAGAAGCTGCTCGGCGAGGGCCGCATCACCCAGGCCGTGGACATCCTCGGCGCGATCCTCCCGGCCGCCGCCGCCCGCCACGGCGAGCGCTCACCCGTCGTGCGCACCCTGCGCAAGCAGTACGCGGCCACCCTCATGGACGACGGCCAGTACCGCCGCGCCCTGCCCGAGCTGCGCCGCCTCGCCGACGAGCGCGCCGCCGAGTCCGGGCAGGCCGACCCGCAGTCCCTCCAGTTCCGCTACGAGGCCGCCCAGTGCCTCGAACAGCTCGGCGAGCCCGCCGCGGCCCTCGCCGAGTACCGCGCGCTGCTCCCCTACTACGAGAACCAGTACGCCTCCAACGACCTCCGCCAGGCCCTGGAGATCCGCCGCCGCATCGGGCATCTACTGCTCGCCCTCGGCGACCGCCCGGCCGCGCACGACGCGCTCGCCCGCCTGGTCGTCGACGCCGAGCGGGTGCACGGCATCGGCCACCCGTTCCCCGCGGAGATCCGCCGCACCCTCCAGTGGCTCGGCCAGGTGCGCGGATAGCCGGTTCGGCCAGGTGCGCGGGCAGCCGGTTCGGACAGGTGCGCGGACGGCGCCGCGGACAACCCGGACAAGCGGGCCCACGGGTGAGCGGGGGTGCCCCAACTCCCGGCGAATCGTTGGTCGAAAAGGTGGCCGAGCCGACCACCGCTGCCTACCATCGATCACCGCAAGACTTTGTGCAGCGAAGCACAATCTCTCCACCGGGAGGCCAACTTGCACCGCCGTCGTCGCACCGCGCTCCTCCTCACCGCCGCCGCCCTCACCGCGGCCCCCCTCCTGACCGCCTGCGGCAACGACGCGCACCCCGGCGCCGCGGCCGTCGTCGGCGACGACCGCATCACGGTCGCGCAACTGGAGGGCCGGGTGAACGAGGTGCGCTCCGCGCAGCGGGCCGCGCTCCCCGACGACCGGACCTACGAGCAGGCCATCGCCAAGTCCGGCGGCCTCACCCGCTCCACCCTGCACACCATGGTCCTCGACCGCGTCCTGCACCGGGCCGCGCGGGACGCCGGGGTGACCGTCACGCGCAAGGAGATCCAGACCATGCGCGGCCAGCTGGAGGAGCAGGCGGGCGGCCGCAAGGCCCTGGAGGCGAGCTGGCTCCAGCAGTACAGCGTCGCGCCGAAGCACCTCGACGCCAGCATCACCACGGAGATCGAGGCCCAGAAGCTCGCCCGCGCCCTCGGCGCCGACATGAACACGCCGCAGGGCCGGGCCGCCTTCTGGACCGCGCTCGCCAAGACGTCCAAGAAGCTCGACATCGACCTGAACCCGCGGTACGGCACGTGGGACGTCAAGCAGAGCAAGCGCGCCGACGCCAGGACGCCGTGGGTGCGCGAGGTGTCGCGGCCCGAGGGAGCGACGAAGACGCAGGTGTAGCGGCCGGGAGCGGGGCGTTGTCAGTGGGGTGGGTTACGTTCGGCCCGTGAACTCCAACTCGGTCAACCCGGCGCACCCGGCGTCCCCGGCGGCCCAGGCGTCCCCGGTGGACGACGCCGGGCACGTCATCCTGCTCACCACCAGCCACCGGGTCGCGCCCGGCCTGCTGTCCTGGACCGCCTGGCGGGCGCTGCGCGACGCCGACGAGGTCCTGTGCGCCGACGCGGCCCACCCCCAGCTTCCGTACGTCCGGGAGGCGGGCGTCGACGTGAAGCAGGCCGCGCCGACCGCCGAGGAGCTGGTGCGCGCCTGCGCGGGCGGCCGCACGGTCCTGGTGATCGCCACGGCCGACGGCGACCGCCCGCTGACGGACGGCCTGGCCCGGCTCGCGGGCACCGGCCGCGTCGCGATGCCGGACTTGGAGCTGCTTCCCGGTTCGTACGACCTGCCCGGAGCCCGCCTCCTCGACCTGGTCCAGGTCATGGACCGCATCCGCGCCGAGTGCCCCTGGTTGTCCCGCCAGACCCACGAGGGCCTCGCGAAGTACGCCATCGAGGAGGCGTACGAACTGGTCGAGGCCATCGAGGACGGCGAGCGCACCGAGCTGCGCGAGGAGCTGGGCGACGTCCTGCTCCAGGTCGTCTTCCACGCCCGGATCGCCGAGGAGGACCCGGACGAGCCGTTCTCCGTCGACGACGTGGCGGCCGCGATCGTCGACAAGCTCATCCACCGTCACCCGCACGTCTTCGGCGACGACACCGCGGCGACGCCGGAGGAGGTCAAGGAGCACTGGCTGCGCACCAAGGCGGAGGAGAAGCGGCGCACCTCCGTGACGGAGGGCATCCCCCTCGGCCAGCCCGGCCTCGCCCTCGCGGCGAAGCTCGCCTCGCGCGTGCGCACGGCGGGCCTGGACGTCCCCCTTCCGCAGGGGGAGGGCGTGGGCTATGCCCTGCTGGCCATGGCCGTCCGCGCGGAGTCCGAGGGCGTCGACCCGGAGGCGGCGCTGCGGGCCGCGGCCCGCGCCTACCGGGACGCGGTGCGCGCAGCGGAGGCGTAGCCCTCGCGGCAGAGTTTTAGCCCGTCCGGCGTTTGAGGACGAGGCCGAAGGCCGATTGACGGGGGTGCCAGGGGGCGGAGCCCCATGGTTTCGGGGAAGGGGTGGGTCTGGGGCGCCCCCGCGAGGGACCGGATACCGTCGGCCCCATGCACCACCCGCACCAGCCCACACCCCCCGAGCCGGAACTCTTCACCTGGGCGTTCGCCAGCGACCCGTACCCGGCGTACGCCTGGCTGCGCCAGCACGCCCCCGTCAGCAAGCGGCAGCTGCCAAGCGGCGTGGAGGCCTGGCTCGTCACCCGGTACGCGGACGCCCGCCAGGCGCTCGCCGACCAACGGCTCAGCAAGAACCCGGCCCACCACGACGAGCCCGCGCACGCGAAGGGCAAGACCGGCATCCCGGGCGAACGCAAGGCCGAGCTGATGACCCACCTGCTCAACATCGACCCCCCGGACCACACTCGTCTCAGACGTCTGGTGTCCAAGGCGTTCACGCCGCGCCGCGTGGCCGAGTTCGCCCCGCGCGTCCAGGAGCTGACCGATCAGCTGATCGACCGGTTCGTCGAACGCGGCGAGGCCGACCTCATCCATGAGTTCGCCTTTCCGCTCCCCATCTACGCCATCTGCGACATGCTCGGCGTACCGCGTGAGGACCAGGACGACTTCCGGGACTGGGCGGGCATGATGATCCGGCACGGCGGGGGCCCCAGGGGCGGGGTCGCCCGGTCGGTGAAGAAGATGCGCGGCTACCTCGCCGAGCTGATCCACCGCAAGCGCGAGGCGCCGGGCGACGACCTGATCTCGGGGCTGATCCGCGCCTCCGACCACGGCGAGCACCTGACCGAGAACGAGGCCGCCGCGATGGCGTTCATCCTCCTCTTCGCCGGGTTCGAGACCACCGTCAACCTCATCGGGAACGGCACATACGCGCTGCTCACCCACCCCGACCAGCGCGAGACCCTGCAGAAGTCCCTCGACGCGGGCGACACGGGCCTGCTGGAGACCGGCATCGAGGAACTGCTGCGCTACGACGGGCCCGTGGAGCTGGCCACCTGGCGGTTCGCCACCGAGCCGCTGCGCATCGGCGGGCAGGACATCGCCGTCGGCGACCCCGTCCTGGTCGTGCTCGCCGCCGCCTACCGCGACCCGGACCGCTTCCCCGACCCCGACCTGCTCGACCTGGCGCGCCGCGACAACCAGCACCTCGGCTACGGCCACGGCATCCACTACTGCCTCGGCGCGCCGCTCGCCCGCCTGGAGGGCCAGACCGCGCTCGCGACCCTGCTCCGCCGCCTACCGGACCTCCAACTCGCCGTAGAACCGGAGGAGTTGAGGTGGCGTGGCGGGCTCATCATGCGCGGCCTGCGGACCCTGCCGGTGGAGTTCACTCCGCGCGCACGCTGACACGCCGTCAAAGCTGTGACTTTCACGTGATCTGCGCTGCATCGACTTGTGACTGACGTTCGACTGCGGCTACGTTCACGACGACTCGGCACCCTGACGCACCACGTGCCGCAGTCGTCCTGTCGTCGCGCGAAAGGCATCTGCATGCTCTCCGGCCAAGGCCGTCACCGCCGTCCCCGTCAGGCCCCGGCGATCGTCGTCGCCGCGGGAGTCACCGGCTCCGCCCTCGCCCTGCCGCTGTTCGCCGCCACCGGCGCGAGCGCGGCGGACGCGGGCACCTGGGACCGGGTCGCGGACTGCGAGAGCGGCGGCGCGTGGAGCGCGGACGAGGGCAACGGCTACTACGGCGGCCTCCAGTTGTCCCAGGAGACCTGGGAGGACTACGGCGGCCTCGCCTACGCGCCGAGCCCCGACCAGGCCAGCCGCTCCCAGCAGATCGACATCGGCGAGAAGGTCCTCGCCGACCAGGGCCCGAAGGCCTGGCCGCACTGCGGCCCCGCGTCCGGCCTCAGCAAGGGCGGCGAGAAGGCCGACGTCGACCCGGGCCTGCCGGTCACGCCGGAGCGCTCCAGCGGGTCCGCCGACGGTTCCTCCGGCGGCGGCAAGGACGGCGGCAAGGACGGCGGCAAGGAGACCTCCGGCGAGGCGTCCCGCGACGGCGCGGACTCCGACGGTTCCCGCGACGCGCGAGACAAGGATCACGAAGCCGGTGACACCGCCCGCGAGGACAAGGGCGAGAGCAAGGGCACCGGCAAGCACCGCAAGCCCGACGCGGACACCGGGGCCGACGGCGCCGACCAGGACGCCGACAAGGACGCCGACCAGGACACCGGCAAGGACGGCGAGCGGACCCGGCCCGGGAAGGGCGACGCGACGCCGCCCGGCGACTCCGAGCGCCCTGAGCGCCCCGAGGGCTCCGAGGACCCCGCCGACGCCCCCTCCGGGCGCCACCGCGGCCCCAGCGGCGACCCCTCCGCGCCCGGCGGCCCGGACGCCACGGAGGGCCGCGCGGGCGGCGCCGCGGACGGCTCCGACGGCGGCGGGCGGCACGCCTCGCGCGGCGAGGCGCGGGGCGAGGGTGGCGCGCGGGACACGGGCGACGCCCGTGGCACCTACACGGTCCGCTCCGGCGACAACCTCTCAACCATCGCCGACACCCACGACCTTGACGGCGGCTGGTCCTCCCTCTACGAGGGCAACAAGAACACCGTCGGCGGCGACCCGGACCTCATCCTGCCCGGTCAGCGGCTCGAACTGGGCGAGGGCCAGGCTGCGGACGCAGCGCGGAAGTAGAGGTTCCGGGGCTCCAGTTGGCGGTCGACTTGGCCGTTAATGTCCGGTTTAAAGATGGTGAGGGGCAAGTGAGAGATGGGTCTCAGAGGCCCTGATCGTCTTTGAAATTCGGGCGATTGCCTGTCTACGGTCAGGACCGCTCGCCACAGCGGGCCCCGCCGGTCGGTACGCCGAATCCTGCCAACGGCCGGACGGGAACAGTCGTCGCTTCGAGCGCCGAAGGCAGGAGCGGGGGACCCAAGGTAAGCGCCGGGCCCGGCCGTTGAGAGACGGCCAGGAACGGCTAGGGGTGAAGCCGCGCGCTAGGACGCGCGGCCGGGCAACTGACCGGCCCGAACCCGACAGCTCACCTCGCAGGCGTCGGTGAGGGGATCACTCCATGCTGCGTTCCGGCAAGGGCAAGCACCGCCGTCCGACCAAGCTCGACAAGGCCACCCGTGCCGCCACCGTCGTCGGTGTCACCGGCGCCGCCGTCGCCGCTCCGCTGATGGCCGCGGGCACCGCCAACGCCGCCACCGCCTCCGAGTGGGACCGCGTCGCCCAGTGCGAGTCCGGCGGCAACTGGTCGATCAACACCGGCAACGGCTACTACGGCGGCCTCCAGTTCTCGGCCTCCACCTGGGCCGCGTACGGCGGCACCCAGTACGCGCCGACCGCCGACAAGGCCACCAAGGCCCAGCAGATCGCCATCGCCCAGAAGGTCCTCGCGGGCCAGGGCAAGGGCGCCTGGCCGAAGTGCGGCGTGGGCCTGTCCAGCGCCCCGTACAACGGCGGCGGCGCCACCCAGCAGCAGCCGCAGCAGCAGACCCAGCAGCAGCACCAGCAGCGCCCGCAGCAGCAGGCCCAGCCGCAGCAGCAGGCTCAGCCCCAGCAGCAGCCGCAGCAGCAGGCCAAGCCGCAGCCGCGCCCGCAGCAGGCCGCCCCGCAGCAGGCCGCCCCGAAGACCGTCCAGACCCCGACCGGCAAGGTCGTCAAGAAGGGCGACGGCGAGTACAAGGTCGAGTCCGGCGACACCCTCTCCAAGATCGCCGCGGAGCACGGCGTCAAGGGCGGCTGGCAGAAGCTCTACCAGCTCAACGACGACATCGTCGACGACGCGGACGTCATCTACCCGGGCCAGCAGCTGCACCTCAGCTGACCTCCGGGGCCCCGCCCGCCCCGGCCCCCGGCCGGTGGCCTCCCGTCCCCACGGGCTCACCGCCCCGGTGCGCGCACCCGCTGCCGCGCCGGGGCGGTACCTTTTGTTGCGTAGGCTTTTGTTCCGTACGCAAACTTTTGTGCCCGGGTTCCGTCCAAGGGCTGGGCGGTCGGCTGGCCGATGCCCCGGAGCCGGTTAGGCTCGTGTCGCGGGGGCCAGCGCGGCCCCCTGGAACACCCGCGCACCCCGCGTACCCCGCGTCACATCCCAGAAGGAGATGCTCGTGCCGTCCATCGACGTCGTCGTAGCCCGGGAAATCCTGGACTCCCGCGGCAACCCCACGGTCGAGGTCGAGGTCGGCCTCGACGACGGATCCACCGGCCGTGCCGCCGTCCCGTCCGGCGCCTCCACCGGCGCCTTCGAGGCCATCGAACTGCGTGACGGAGACGCCAACCGCTACGGCGGCAAGGGCGTCGAGAAGGCCGTCCTCGCCGTGATCGAGCAGATCGGCCCGGAGCTGGTCGGCTACGACGCCACCGAGCAGCGCCTGATCGACCAGGCCATGTTCGACCTGGACGCCACCGACAACAAGGGCTCCCTCGGCGCCAACGCCATCCTCGGCGTCTCCCTCGCCGTGGCCCACGCCGCCTCCGAGGCGTCCGACCTGCCGCTCTTCCGCTACCTGGGCGGCCCGAACGCGCACCTGCTCCCGGTGCCGATGATGAACATCCTGAACGGCGGGTCCCACGCGGACTCCAACGTCGACATCCAGGAGTTCATGATCGCCCCGATCGGCGCGGAGTCCTTCTCCGAGGCCCTGCGCTGGGGCGCCGAGGTCTACCACACGCTGAAGAAGGTCCTGAAGAACAAGGGCCTGTCCACCGGCCTCGGCGACGAGGGCGGCTTCGCCCCGAACCTGGAGTCCAACCGCGCCGCCCTCGACCTCATCGTCGAGGCCATCAAGCAGGCCGGTTACGTCCCCGGCGAGCAGATCGCGCTCGCCCTCGACGTCGCCGCGTCCGAGTTCTACAAGGACGGCGCCTACGAATTCGAGGGCAAGTCCCGCTCGGCCGCCGAGATGACCGAGTACTACGAGGAGCTGGTCTCCGCGTACCCGCTGGTCTCCATCGAGGACCCGCTGTACGAGGACGACTGGGACGGCTGGAAGATCATCACCGAGAAGCTGGGCGAGAAGGTCCAGATCGTCGGCGACGACCTCTTCGTCACCAACCCCGAGCGCCTCCAGCGCGGCATCGACGAGAACGCCGCCAACGCCCTGCTCGTCAAGGTCAACCAGATCGGCTCCCTGACCGAGACCCTGGACGCCGTCGAGCTGGCCCAGCGCAACGGCTTCAAGTGCATGATGTCCCACCGCTCCGGCGAGACCGAGGACGTCACCATCGCCGACCTCGCCGTCGCGGTGAACTGCGGCCAGATCAAGACCGGCGCCCCGGCCCGCTCGGACCGCGTCGCCAAGTACAACCAGCTGCTCCGCATCGAGGAGATCCTCGACGACGCGGCGGTGTACGCGGGCCGCTCGGCGTTCCCGCGGTTTCGCTCCGCGAACCAGTAAGCACAGCAAGGGCTAAGGCCTAGCCAGTCGTACGTACGTCCCCGTACTCGGTCCCGTACCGTGTGCGGGGACGTACGCACGTAGTGGGGAGGCGGACATGGCAGTGAAGAACCGGGACCGGTTCTCCACCGCGACGCGGCTGAAGCTGCTCGGTGAGCAGACCGCGGAGCGCGTCTACCGCTCCCAGACCAAGCGCCAGGCCCGCCGCTCCCGGCTCACCGGCCGCGCGGCCCTGCTCGTCCTCGTGGTCTGCTCGCTGGTCGTGGCGCTCGCGTACCCGATACGGCAGTACGTGTCCCAGCGCGCCGAGATCGCCGAGCAGCGCCAGAAGCAGGCCGAGCACCGCGAGAACGTCGAGCGCCTGCGCGACGAGAAGGCCCGCTGGCAGGACGACGCGTACGCCGAGCAGCGCATCCGCGACCGGCTGCACTACGTGCTGCCCGGCGAGACCGGCTTCACGGTGATCGACCCCGAGGCGACCGCCCGCCACCGCGGCGACGACGGCGGCACCGACCGGCCCTGGTACTCGAACGTCTGGGACGGCGTCGACAAGGCCGACCGCGCCGGTCGCACCGGCTCCGCCGACTCAGCCGATTCCTCCGGCTCCGCCGACGACAACTGACACCTCCGTACGTCCGTACGGAACTGACCGAAAGACAGGCATGGAAACGCCCCCGCCCCAGACCGAGCCCACCGCGCCCACGGACGCCGACGTCGAGGCCTTCAAGCAGCAGCTCGGGCGGCCCCCGCGCGGTCTGCGGGCGATCGCGCACCGCTGCCCGTGCGGGCAGCCGGACGTCGTCGAGACCGCGCCCCGGCTCCCCGACGGCACGCCCTTCCCGACCACGTACTACCTGACGTGCCCGCGCGCCGCGTCCGCGATCGGCACGCTGGAGGCCAACGGGGTCATGAAGGAGATGACCGAGCGGCTCGCCACCGATCCGGAGCTGGCGGCGGCCTACCGCGCGGCGCACGAGGACTACATCGCCCGGCGCGACGCCATCGAGGTCCTTGAGGGGTTCCCCTCGGCCGGGGGCATGCCGGACCGGGTGAAGTGCCTGCACGTCCTGGTGGCCCACTCGCTGGTCGCGGGCCCCGGGGTGAACCCGCTGGGCGACGAGGCGATCGCGATGCTGCCGGAGTGGTGGCGCAAGGGCCCCTGCGTCTCGGCCTGCGAGAGCTGAGGCCGCCGTCCCCGCCCACCCGTGATTCCCGGCTGCGCCAGGTCGGCCCCTGGCGCGGACCGCCTCCCCGCCGACCGGCGGGCCGGGTGACCGTCCACACCAAGGAGTACCCATCGTGACCCGCGTGGCCGCCGTCGACTGCGGCACCAACTCGATCCGCCTGCTCGTGGCGGACGCCGACCCCGCGACCGGGGAGCTGGTCGACCTCGACCGGCGCATGCAGATCGTCCGCCTGGGCCAGGGCGTCGACAGGACGGGCCGCCTCGCGCCGGAGGCCCTGGAGCGCACCTTCGCGGCCTGCCGCGACTACGCCGCCGTCATCAAGGCGCACGGTGCCGAACGCGTCCGCTTCGTGGCGACCTCCGCCTCCCGCGACGCCGAGAACCGCGCCGACTTCGTCAGCGGCGTCCTCGACATCCTCGGCGTCGAACCGGAGGTCATCAGCGGCGACCAGGAGGCGGAGTTCTCCTTCACCGGCGCCACCAGGGAGCTGGCGGGCCGCGCCGACCTGGCCACGCCCTACCTGGTCGTGGACCTCGGCGGCGGCTCCACGGAGTTCGTCGTCGGCGACGGCCGGGTGCGGGCGGCCCGCTCCGTGGACATCGGCTGCGTCCGTATGACGGAACGCCACCTCGTACGCGACGGAGCCGTCACCGAGCCGCCCGCCGAGGACCGGATCGCCGCGATCCGCGCGGACGTCGCCGCCGCCCTGGACCTCGTCGAGGAGACGGTGCCGCTGCGCGAGGCGCACACGCTCGTCGGCCTCGCGGGCACGGTCACCACGGTGGCCGCGATGGCGCTCGGCCTCAAGGAGTACGACTCCGCCGCCATCCACCACTCCCGCATCCCGTACGAGCAGGTGAGCGAGGTCGTCGCGCGGCTCGTGCGGTCCACGCACGCCGAGCGCGCGGCGATCGGCGTGATGCACCCGGGCCGCGTGGACGTGATCGTGGCGGGCGCCGTCGTGCTGCTCGCGATCATGGACCGGATCGGGGCCCGCGAGGTCGTCGTGAGCGAGCACGACATCCTCGACGGCATCGCCTGGTCCATCGCCTGAGCGAGGGGGCTTGGCAGATGAGCGGCCTCCGGGTGGCTTCCGGGGGCCGCGGGCGACAGGCTGTCGGGAAAGTTCGTGAAGTTCTTCACAAGGAAAACGGCCCTGTTGGGGGCGGTTCTGAGGACTTCGGGCCCCGAAAGCGGTCATTCGAAGGCGCGGAGTGGTCCTGGGGGACGCTTCATATGTGTTACAGGCGTGTGAACCGGCGTGTGGTCCACCCGGGCCGGGGGCCAGGAGTGGCTGCTCAAGAGGGGTTGACAACGACTTGGGCCACCCGGTGGTTCCCCTGAGGTGTCATGACCTCCGTCACGTGGGCGGCGAAGTGTAGCAGAGGCCCCACCCATCCTTGTGAAGGGGCGCACGAGCGACCCCTCCTGAGGGGGTGGATACTCAATGGCATGAGCACCACGGAGCGTCCCAGGATCCTCGTAGTAGGCGGTGGGTACGTAGGCCTGTACGCAGCTCGGCGCATTCTGAAGAAGATGCGCTACGGCGAGGCGACCGTCACGGTCGTCGACCCCCGGTCGTACATGACCTACCAGCCCTTCCTCCCCGAAGCCGCCGCCGGCAGCATCTCGCCGCGGCACGTCGTCGTCCCGCTGCGACGCGTGCTGCCGAAGGCCGAAGTGCTGACCGGTCGGGTCACGACCATCGACCAGGACCGCAAGGTCGCCACGATCGCCCCCCTCGTGGGCGAGGCGTACGAGCTGCCCTTCGACTACCTGGTCATCGCCATGGGCGCGGTCTCCCGCACCTTCCCGATCCCCGGCCTCGCCGAGCAGGGCATCGGCATGAAGGGCATCGAGGAGGCCATCGGCCTGCGCAACCACGTGCTCGAGCAGCTCGACAAGGCCGACTCCACGACCGACGAGGAGGTCCGCCGCAAGGCGCTGACCTTCGTCTTCGTCGGCGGTGGCTTCGCCGGTGCCGAGACCGTCGGCGAGGTCGAGGACATGGCCCGCGACGCGGCCAAGTACTACAAGACCGTGTCCCGCGAGGACATGCGCTTCATCCTCGTCGACGCCGCCGACAAGATCCTGCCCGAGGTCGGCCCCAAGCTCGGCCAGTACGGCAAGGAGCACCTGGAGGGCCGCGGGGTCGAGGTCTACCTCTCCACCTCCATGGACTCCTGCGTCGACGGCCACGTCGTGCTGAAGAACGGCCTGGAGGTCGACTCCAACACGATCGTGTGGACCGCCGGTGTGAAGCCGAACCCGGCGCTCGCCCGCTTCGGCCTGCCGCTCGGCCCCCGCGGCCACGTCGACACCCAGGCCACCCTCCAGGTCCAGGGCACCGACTACATCTGGGCCGCGGGCGACAACGCCCAGGTCCCGGACCTCGTCGGCCGCCGCGCGGGCAACGAGAACGCCTGGTGCCCGCCGAACGCCCAGCACGCCCTGCGCCAGGCCAAGGTCCTCGGCGACAACGTGATCTCCGGCATGCGGGGCTTCCCGCAGAAGGAGTACAGCCACGCCAACAAGGGCGCGGTCGCGGGCCTCGGCCTGCACAAGGGCGTCGCGATGATCGTCTTCGGCAAGATGAAGATCAAGCTGCGCGGCCGTCTGGCCTGGTACATGCACCGTGGGTACCACGGCATGGCCATGCCGACCTTCAACCGCAAGATCCGCGTCTTCGCCGACTGGACGCTCGGCATGTTCCTCAAGCGCGAGGTCGTCTCCCTCGGTGCGATGGAGACCCCGCGCGAGGAGTTCTACGAGGCCGCCAAGCCCGCCCCCAAGGCGGCGGCGCCCGCTCCCGCCGAGAAGGCCAAGGCCTCCTAGCCGCTCGGCGCTCGCAGTCCCAACGGCCCGAAGGGTCCCGCTATCCGTGGTGCGGGGCCCTTCGGGCCTTTCTCGTGCGCGGGCGCCCCCGGACCTTCTGCATGTGCCCTACAGCTATTTTGCGCATTCGTGACGGGCGCGCGGGACTGCGTGGCCGGGCCGGTGGTGTTTACGTGGATGACGGACCGTTCCGGGACCGGCATCACGGAGGTGTGCCATGCAGGACGCCGCTTCGCGGCTGAAGAGCGTTGCCGAGCAGGTACTGGGGGCCGGGCTCCCGGTGCGTATCCGTGCCTGGGACGGTTCGGAGGCCGGGCCGCCGGGGGCGCCCGTGCTCGTCGTACGCCACCGCCGGGCGCTGCGGCGGCTGCTGTGGAAGCCGGGGGAGCTGGGGCTCGCGCGGGCGTGGGTGGCCGGTGACCTCGACGTCGAGGGCGACCTGTACGCGGCGCTCGACCTGCTGGCCGAGTTCATCTGGGACCGCGGCGAGGACGCGCGGAGCCTGACCGCGTCCCTGCGGGACCCCGAGGTGCGGGCCGCCGTCCGCTCCCTGGTGGCGATGGCGGCGCCCTTCGTGCCGCCGCCCGTGCCGCGCGAGGAGATGCGCAAGCCGGGCCGACTGCACCGGCACACCAAGGGCAGCGACCGGCAGGCCATCAGCCACCACTACGACGTGGGCAACGACTTCTACGAGCTGGTGCTCGGCCCGTCCATGGTCTACTCGTGCGCCTACTGGGAGTCCCCTCGGTCCACCCTGGAGGACGCCCAGCGCGACAAGCTCGACCTGATCGCCCGCAAGCTCGGCCTGCGGCCGGGCATGCGCCTGCTCGACGTCGGCTGCGGCTGGGGCTCCATGGCGATCCACGCGGCCCGCGAGTACGGCGTCGACGTCGTCGGTGTCACGCTGTCGCAGGAGCAGGCCGCGTACGCCCGCAAGCGCGTCGCCCAGGAGGGCCTGACCGACCGCGTCGAGATCCGCGTCCAGGACTACCGGGACGTCCGGGACGGCCCGTACGACGCGATCTCGTCCATCGGCATGGCCGAGCACGTCGGCGCCGAGCGGTACCTGGAGTACGCGGGCGACCTGTACGCCCTGCTCAAGCCGGGCGGGCGGCTGCTCAACCACCAGATCGGGCGGCGCCCCCTGAACGACGAGTCGGCGTACTCGGTCGACGAGTTCATCGACGCCTACGTCTTCCCCGACGGCGAACTCGCCCCGCTCGGCACCACGGTCGGCCTCCTGGAGCGCGCCGGTTTCGAGGTGCGCGACGTGGAGTCCCTCCGCGAGCACTACGGCCTCACCCTGCGCCGCTGGGTCGCCAACCTGGAGTCCGACTGGCCCCGCGCCCAGCGCCTCACGTCCCCCGCCAGAGCCAGAATCTGGCGCCTCTACATGGCGGCCTCGGCCCTGGCCTTCGAGCACAACAGGATCGGCGTCAACCAGGTCCTGGCGGTCAAGACCCCGGAGCGCGGCGAGTCGGGCCTGCCCCTGCGCACCCGGGACTGGCGGAGCTGAGCGCCCCGAAGGGGCGCGGGGAACTGCGCGACCAGCCACGACGCACCCGCACGTGCATAGCTGAAACGGGCCCCGGGCGCACCAGCACCCGGGGCCCGCCGCAGCCCGACGTCAGTCGGATTTGATGGCCTGCAGCGGGTTCAGCCGCGCGGCGGACCGCGCGGGCCACACGGCCGCGAGGACGCCCACCACCGCCGCGATGGCGAGGAACATCAGGATCCGCCCGACGGGGATCTCCATCGTGTACGTCTGCACCGTGCCGGAGATGCTGTCGCCCGCGACCCAGCCGAGGAAGAGGCCGAGGCCGACGCCGAGCACCGCGCCGAACAGGGAGATCACGACGGACTCCAGGCGCACCATCTGCTTGACCTTCGCGCGGTCGAGGCCGATCGCGCGGAGCATGCCGATCTCGTGCTTCCGCTCGAAGACGGACATCGCGAGGGTGTTGATCACGCCGAGGACCGCGACGAGGATCGCCATGGCGAGCAGGCCGTACAGCATGTTCAGCAGCATGTTGATGGCGCCGCCGATCTCGTTGCTGATGTCGTCCTTGTCCTGGATCTTGATGGCGGGGTTGTCGCCCAGGGCCTTGACGATGGCGTCCTCGGCCTCGTCGCTGGTGCCGCCCTTCATCTTCAGCAGGACCTGCTGGTCGGCGATCTTGTTGAGGTGCGGGTCGACCACGGAGGTGGGGGCGAAGAGGCCGTCCAGCATCTCGTTGGACTCGTACACGCCCGCGACCTTGAGCCGCACGGTCTTGTCGTCGTCGAAGGTCACGGGGAGGGTGTCGCCCGCCTTGAGGCCCTTCCTCTTCGCCATCCCGTCGTCGACGAGGACGCTGTCGCCCTTGAGCCCGGCGGCGGAGCCGCTGGTGTAGTCGAGGGAGACCAGCTTGTCGAAGGCCTTCGGGTCGACGCCGGTGACGCGGGTGGAGGAGCCGTCGGCCTCGGCGTCGGCGTTGCGCAGCGGACTGGACGCCTCGACCTCGGGCAGCTTGGCCAGGTCGGCGCGGACCTGGGGGGTCAGCGGCTGGAAGTTGGCCATGGAGACGGTGTAGTCGGCCTTCAGGGAGTCGGCGGCCATCTTGTTGATGGCGTTGCTCATGGAGGTCGCGACGACCGTCATCGCCGTGATGAGGGTCAGGCCGATCATCAGGGCCGAGGCCGTGGAGGCCGTACGGCGCGGGTTGCGCACCGAGTTGAGGCGGGACAGCTTGCCGGTGACGCCGAACGGCTTGAGCAGCGGCGCGGACGCGGCGATGAACGGGCGGGACAGCAGCGGGGTGAGGACGATGACGCCGACGAGGATGACCCCGGCGCCGCCCGCCATCACGTAGTTGTCCTCCATGAAGAGCATGACCACGCCGAGCGCCACGATGAGCGAGCCGATGGTGTTGCGGACGACCAGGCCGCGCGTGGTGGGCGAGGCGTGGACGCTGTTCATGGCGGCGACCGGCGGGATCTTCGCGGCGCGGCGGCCGGGCAGCCAGGCGGCCAGCATCGTCACGACGACGCCGATCAGCAGGGCGATCAGGATGGTCTTGGGCGCGACCTTCAGGGGGCCGTCGGGCAGCGAGGCGCCGCCCGCGTTCATCAGGGACTCCAGGCCCACGGCCACGCCGATGCCGAGCGCGAAGCCCGCGACGGCGGCGATCAGGCCGACGAGGAACGCCTCGATGAGCACCGAGCGCGTGACCTGGCGGCGGGAGGCGCCGACGGCGCGCATCAGGGCCAGTTCCTTGGTGCGCTGGGCGACCAGCATGGTGAAGGTGTTGGCGATGATGAAGATGCCGACGAACAGCGCGATCCCGGCGAAGATCAGCAGCACCTGGCTCATGGCGCTGGTGTTCTGCTCGATCATGCGGTCCTGGTCGGCCTTCAGGGAGGCGCCGGTCTCCGCCTCGGTGTCCTTCGGCAGGATCTTCTCGACGGACGCCTTCAGGGCGGACTCGCTGGTGCCCGCGGCGGCCTTCACGTCGATCTCGTCGTACTCCTTCTTGCCGAGCACCTCGCGCGCGGTGTCGTTGTCGAAGACGACGAGGCTGCCGCCCGCGACGACGCTGCCGTCGTCGGTGTCGAAGACGCCGGAGACCTTCGCGGTGCGCACGGGGCCGTCGGTGGAGTAGCGGATGGTGTCGCCGACCTTGTACCCGGCGCGGTCGGCGGTGCGGCTGTCGAGGGCGATGTCGCCCGCGGACTTCGGGGCGGAGCCGTCGGTGAAGTCCCAGCGCGGGTCCTTGCCGTCCTTGCCGGGGTAGTAGTTGGCGCCGGTGGTGCCCCACTCGCCGCCGACGAGCTTGCCGTCCTTGTCGGCGACCGCGGTGAAGCCGGTGTACGAGCCGATCACGGATCCGGCGCCGGGCAGCTTCCGGGCCTCGTCGAGCAGCGCGTCGGTCAGCCGGGGCCGCTGCTTGGCCTCCTGGCCGTCCTCGCCGCGGGAGCCGCCGTCCGGGGTGATGGCGACGGAGACGTGGTCGAAGCTCTTCGCGGACTTGTTCTTGTAGGCGGAGCCGAAGGTGTCGGTGAAGACCAGCGTGCCGGAGACGAACGCGACGCCGAGCATGACGGCGAGCACGGTCATCAGCAGCCGGGCCTTGTGCGCGAGCACATTGCGCAGGGCGGTACGGAACATGGGTGTGAGTCCTGGTGAGGGGCGGGCGAGCCCGGGCGGGAAGCGCCCCTGAGGGGCGCGGGGAACTGCGCGACCAGCCACAACCGGCCCGCAGACGAGGCACTGCCAGATATCGCGCTAGCTGACGCGGCCCCGACCGTCGAAGTCCTTCATCCGGTCAAGCACGCGCTCAGCGGACGGCTGGAACATCTCGTCCACGATCCGCCCGTCCGCCAGGAAGATCACGCGGTCCGCGTACGACGCGGCGACCGGGTCGTGGGTCACCATCACCACCGTCTGCCCCAGCTCCCGCACCGAGTTGCGGAGGAAGCCGAGCACCTCGGCGCCGGACCGCGAGTCCAGGTTTCCGGTGGGCTCGTCACCGAAGATGATCTCCGGCTGGGAGGCGAGCGCGCGGGCCACCGCGACCCGCTGCTGCTGGCCGCCGGACAGCTCGGTGGGCCGGTGGGAGAGGCGCCCGGCCAGGCCGACCATGGAGATGACCTGCTCCAGCCACTGCTTGTCGACCTTGCGGCCCGCGATGTCCATGGGCAGCGTGATGTTCTCCAGGGCGGTCAGCGTCGGCAGCAGGTTGAACGCCTGGAAGATGAAGCCGATCTTGTCCCGGCGGAGCTTGGTGAGCTGCTTGTCCTTGAGCGTCGACAGCTCGGTGTCGCCGATGCGCACCGAACCGGAGCTGAAGCTGTCGAGTCCCGCGACGCAGTGCATCAGCGTGGACTTGCCGGAGCCCGAGGGGCCCATGATCGCGGTGAACTGGCCCTGTCCGAACTCGACGGTGACCCGGTCCAGGGCGACCACCTGGGTCTCGCCCTGGCCGTACACCTTGGACAGGTCCGTGGCGCGCGCGGCCACCTGCGTGGCGTGGGCGGCGTACGAAGTGGTGGTGGTCACGGGAGGGTGCTCCTGTCGGGACGACGAGTGAAGGGGACGTACTCCATCGTCCAGGCCCGCAGGCGGCGGGGAGTCAGCCGTAGTTCCGGTTCCCGGGGGCGACTGCGGTCGGACTCGGTGGGGCCATGTCATACCTGGGGATGACGGGCGCCCCTGAGGGGAATGGCAGCTTCCTGCCACCCTCCATACCCCCGGGAGGCCCCTGCTTCCGCCTCGAAACCGGGGCGGATCCGTCCGTTTCCTGCCACCGTTGCAAGGGGGGCAACGGGCGGGCGCGCGGGCGCAGAGACCGCTTACCGGGCCGCCCGCGAGGACAGCTAAATTCCGTCATTTCCAGCCCCGCCAAGGCCCCTGGCCCAACAGGCCTCCGGCAAGTACCACCGGCGCGTACCAGGCGCTGATGCACCCTCAGACGTCAATAAAATAAGACAACGTCGGGCTGTCGTTCCGCTGTTCGGGGGATGCCTCCCGATAGGGTCGAAGCCTTGATGCGGAGCCCACGGCATGCCCGGATGGTGGAATGCAGACACGGCGAGCTTAAACCTCGCTGCCCTTCGCGGGCGTACCGGTTCAAGTCCGGTTCCGGGCACCTCCGTCACGTACTTCAGCACGTAACGCGCCATGCGTGGAGATCATGCACAGCGCATATGACGAACCGTCAACTTCCTTCCGCCGTGGCGCTCTTGATGACCGCGAACGGCGCGCCCGCCGGGTCGAGGAGCATCGCGAAGCGGCCGATGCCCTCGCCGTCGGACGGCGGGATGATCACCGTCGCCCCGGCCTCCGTGGCGCGGGCCACCGTCGCGTCGCAGTCGGCCACCTCGAAGTACGGATGCCACTCGGGGGCGGAGCCCGCGTCCAGGTTCTCCTGGGGGAGCTGCATCAGGCCACCGTGCGCGGCCTCGGCTCCGCCGCCGGAGGGGGCCAGGACGGTGTACGTCAGCTCCGGGCCCATCACGTTGTCCGTCGTCTCCCAGGAGAAGACCGCGCCGTAGAAGGCCTTCGCCGCGGCCGCGTCCGTCGTGTACAGCTCCACCCAGGTCAGCGAGCCCGGGACGGACACCGCCTCGATGCCCTGGGTGTCGCCCGGCTGCCAGACCGCGAAGTCCGCGCCCGCCGGGTCCGTGAACTGCGCCATGCGCCCGTAGCTGAACACGTCCCCCGGCGGCACCCGCACGGTGCCGCCCGCCTGCTCCACGGCCTTGGCGGTGGCGTCCGCGTCGGCCGCGTGGAAGTACACCGTCCACGCGGAGGCCGCGCCCTGCTCCGTCAGCGGGCCGAGGCCCGCGACCGTCCTGCCGTCCTGGAGGAAGAAGCCGTACCCGCCCGCCTCGGGGCCCGCCGACTGGTACTCCCAGCCGAAGACGGCCCCGTAGAACGCGGCGGCGGCGTCCAGGTCGGGGGCGCCGAGGTCCAGCCAGTTCGGAGTGCCGGGGACGGGGGTGGTGCTCAGCATGGTCGGGCCCTTCGCTGGATGGTCCGCTGTGCCACGGGTGCGCCGCGCGCCACGGGTGTGCCGTGGCCGGGGCCGCGCCGCGTGCCGGGGCTCCTTCCAGCATGGCAGCGGCCGCCGACAACCGCGCTGCGAGCGGGCGGGCCGGACGCGGTGCGAGCGGGGCTCTCGGGGTACGCCCCCCGCGTGCGGGAGCGGCCCGGGTCGCGGGGACGCCCCGTTGACACCCCTCGGACACCGCCCGACACTCCCGTGATGCGGACCACCGTCGCGATCATCGGGGCCGGACCCGCCGGGCTCCTCCTGGCCAGGCTGCTGCACGGCGCGGACGTCGACTGCGTCGTCCTGGAGCGCCGCGACCGCGCCTACGTAGAGCGGCGCCAGCGCGCCGGGATCCTGGAGCAGGCCACCGCCGACGTGCTGCGCGCGGCCGGGGCCGGGGCCCGCATGGACCGCGAGGGCCTCAGACACGACGGCATCGAGCTGCGCTACGACGGCCGTCGGCACCGCGTCGACTTTCCCTCCCTGACCGGCGGCCGCTCGGTGACCGTGTACGCGCAGACCGAGGTGTGCAAGGACCTCATCGCGCTGCGGCTGCGCGACGGGCAGCCGCTGCTCTTCGAAGCGGAGGCGCTCGCCGTGGAGGGCGCCGCCACGGACCGGCCGCGCGTGCGGTTCCGGCACCAGGGGCGCGAGGACGTCCTGGAGTGCGCGTACGTCGCCGGGTGCGACGGCTTCTGGGGCGTGGCCCGCGCCGCCGTCCCGCCCGGCCTCTCCCGCACCTACGAGCGCGCCTACCCCTACGCCTGGCTGGGCGTCCTCGCGGACGCGCCACCCTCCCACGACGAGCTGGTCTACGCCCGCCACGACCGCGGCTTCGCCCTGCTCAGCCTGAGGTCGCCCACGGTCTCCCGGCTCTACCTCCAGGTCCCCGAAGGCACCGACCCCGCCTCCTGGAGCGACGCGGAGATCTGGGACGAGCTGGACCGCCGCCTGGAGACCGGCGACGGCTGGCGTCTCAAGCGCGGCCCGATCACCGCCCGGTCCGTCACCCCGATGCGCTCCTTCGTCCACGAGCCGATGCGCCACGGTCGCCTCCTCCTCGCCGGGGACGCCGCGCACATCGTGCCGCCGACCGGCGCCAAGGGCCTCAACCTGGCCGTCGCCGACGTCGTCACCCTCGCCCGCGCGCTCACCGCCGCCGTGCACCGGGGCGACTCCGCGCTCCTCGACGCCTACTCCGCGACCTGCCTCGACCGCGTCTGGCAGGCCGAGCGCTTCGCCCACACCATGACGACGCTGCTGCACCGCCACCCCGAAGCGACGCCCTTCGACGGCCGCCTCCAGCGCGCCCGGCTCGACCGGATCGCCACCTGCCGCGCGGCCCGCGCGGAGCTGGCCGACGCCTATACCGGCGCTCCCCTGGACGGCGTACCGTGACGTGGCCCACACTCCGTCGGGTCAACCCCCGCGATCGTGGGAACAGAGGACCGTGTGCCGGACGTTCCCCAGGCAGGTAAAGCACGGTGAAAGACATAAGGAGGAGACTCCGGCCAGGCGGGAAGGGAAGATCCTCCCCAAGCACTAGGCACATCCTTTTGCCTACGCATTACCCTTGAACCCAAAGCCACGCACGGTGGCCATGGAGGAGTGAAATGAGGAGCAGTAACCCGGTCTTCTCGCGACGGGGGTTCAGCCGCGACAACGGCTATGCGGGCTTCAACGCGCAGCCGCAGGCCGGGGGACCCGCCGCCGTGGGGACGCAGTCCGGCAACCCGTACGCCACGGGCAACCCGTACGCGGGCCAGCAGGCCCCCACCAACCCGTACGCCCAGCAGGGCCTCGGCGCCCCGGGCGCCCCGGCCACCACCGGCCGCATGACGATGGACGACGTCGTCATGCGTACGGCCACCACGCTGGGTGTCCTCGTCGTGACGGCCGCGCTCGCCTGGGCGCTGCTCCCCGTCGACGACGCCAACATCGGCAAGTCGTACGGCATCGCGATCGGCGCCGGTCTCGTCGCGATGGTCCTCGGCTTCGTCCAGTCCTTCAAGCGCAAGGCGTCCCCGGCGCTGATCCTGGCGTACGCCGCCCTGGAGGGCGTCTTCCTCGGCGTCGTCTCCAGCGTCGTCGACAACCGCATCGCGAGCGGCGCGGCCATGCAGGCCGTGCTCGGCACGATGGCCGTGTTCGTCGCGGTCCTCGTCGCGTACAAGGCGGGCTGGATCCGCGTCAACCGCCGCTTCTACGGCTTCGTGATGGCCGCGGCCCTCGGCTTCGTCCTGCTGATGGCGGTGAACCTGCTGTTCGCCGTGTTCGGCGGCGGTGACGGCCTCGGCTTCCGCAGCGGCGGCCTCGGCATCATGTTCGGCATCATCGGCGTGCTGCTCGGCGCGTGCTTCCTGGCCCTGGACTTCAAGCAGGTCGAGGACGGCATCGCGTACGGCGCCCCGCGCGAGGAGGCCTGGCTCGCCGCCTTCGGCCTCACGATGACGCTGGTCTGGATCTACCTGGAGTTCCTGCGCCTGATCGCGATCCTCCAGGGGAACGACTGACGCGACGGACGTACGGCAGCCGTAGCCGACTGACGGTCGAAGGGCCCGCGGAACACTTCCGCGGGCCCTTTGCCGTGTGTCGTATCGATGGATCGGGGGATGGCCCGGGGTGGACCAGGGCCTGGATCGGGGGTTGATCGACTGATCGGGGGTTGTCGTACGGTACGGCTCCGCGAGTCAGCCCAGTTTGCGCGCGGCGCGCCTGAGGTCGTACTCGTGGATGATCGCCTTGGCGTGGCCGTAGGCGAGGTTGTGCTCTCCGCGGAGCCAGCTCACCTTCTCCTCGAAGCGGAAGAGGGAGGGGCCCTCGTCGACGGTGCGGAGCCAGTCGGAGACTTCACGGCCTGTGCAGTGCGGGATGCGAGCGAGCAGATTCCGGTGGGTCTCCTCGGAGAAGACTTGGGACATCGGCGCCTCCGGACGCGTTCGATGTGGTCCGTCCTTCACGCCACCGTGCCTGAGCGTTCGGACATTGGCAACAGTCCCGGCTCGCCGCGTAGGGTCGCTCCGTGCTCGATACGACGCCTTTGATCTTGGCCGTGGACCGATTCGCCGACCGGTTGCGGGCCGCGCCCCAGTCCCGGCTCCAGCGCGGGGCGGCCGCCGAAGCGCTGGAACTCGCGCGGGAGTTGGCCGTGCGGGCGCAGCTGCGGGAGGCGCCGCAGCAGGAGCCGCGGCGGATGCCGGACGCCGGGATGTTCGCGGCGGCGGATCAGATCACCGTGGCGGGGCGGGACTTGGCGCTGGTGCTCCGGGACGAGGAGGAGGTGGGGGAGGCGGTGCGGCTGGTCACCGAGGCGATGGCACGGGCCGGTGTCTGAAGCGGTGCCCTCGCCCACCCGCCCGCCCGTGACCGCCTGGTGCTGGGCGGGCGCCCCCTGCTGGGGTTGTGCGTCGTTGGCGGCTGCGGGTGTGTGGGGTTTTCCTTGCCCACCCGCCCGCCCGTGACCGCTTGGTGCTGGGCGGGCGCCCCCTGCTGGGGTTGTGCGCCGTTGGCGGCTGCGGGTGTGTGGGGTTTTCCTTGCCCACCCGCCCCCCTGTGACCGCTTGGTGCTGGGCGGGCGCCCCCTGCTGGGGTTGTGCGCTGTTGGCGGCTGCGGGTGTGTGGGGTTTTCCTTGCCCACCCGCCCGCCTGCGACCGCTTGGTGCTGGGCGGGCGCCCCCTGCTGGGGTTGTGCGTCGTTGGCGGCTGCGGGTGGGTCGGGGGTCTCGCTCACGACCGCCCGGTGCGACGCGGGCGGCCCCTCGGGGCCCCGCCGGGATCAGGCCGAGGCGATGACCCGGTCGGCGAGGATGTAGACGTTCTCCTTGCCGCAGGCGAAGGTCAGGGCGTACGCGCCCGAGACGCCCGAGCCGCCGAGGAGGACCGGCGTCTCACCGTCCCGCAGGGCGGCGGCGAGCAGCTCCGCGGTCTCGCGGTGGCCCGGCGTCATGCACAGCGTCGTACCGTCCGCGAAGACGTACACGTCGAGCGTGCCGAGGGGGCCGGGGCGGACGTCGGCGAGGGCCGTGCGGGCGTCGGCCAGCTCCTCCAGGCAGGCCACCGTGCGCTCGTGGTCGGCGCCCGCGGGGGGCTGCACCGGGACGAAGTCGGGGTGCGAGGGGTGGCGGCGCCGGGCCGCGGCCAGCTCCGCGGACTCGCCCGCGGGCTCCTCCACGGCGGGGTCGGCGAACGGCTCCACGACCGGTTCCAGACTGTCCGATTCCAGCCCCACGAAGTCGGCCTGGCGCGGCAGGAACAGCTCGTCGGCGACGCTCTCCGGCAGCCCGCCGAGCAGCGAGGGCGCGTCCGCGATGTCCCGGGCCTCCTGGGCGGCCCAGAACGCGCGGGCCTCGGCCAGCTCCCGCTCCCGCTCCTCGGCGAGGGCGTCGGCGACCGCGGCCCGTATCTCGTCGGTGTCGACCGTGGCGCGCGCCGCGGGCACCGCGGCGCGGCCCGCCGCGGCACGGCTCTCGGCGAGCTCCGTACGCAGGTCCGTGATCTGCTTCCGCAGGCCCCGCACGGTGTGCAGGGAAGCGGCGCCCACGGCCGTGGCGGCGGCCGCGGAGAGCAGCAAGGCAAGATGCATGGCGCTCACTGACGTACTCCCGGTTTCAAGTCGACCCCCGACTTCCTACATCAGCTTGAAGCCCGCACCGTCCCACTGTCAGTGCATTACGTCACGAATTGGACAGGACTTTCGGCCCGCCGTTCCGCCGTGAAAACGCTCTGAACTGGGTACTTGCCGCTCCCCCAGGAGATTGGTCACATCCTGGGGGAGATTGGGTCACGAACGAGTGGAGGGTTAGCTGAGGCGTTCGATGACCATGGCCATGCCCTGGCCGCCGCCGACGCACATGGTCTCCAGGCCGAACTGCTTGTCGTGGAACTGGAGGCTGTTGATCAGGGTGCCGGTGATGCGGGCGCCGGTCATGCCGAAGGGGTGGCCGACGGCGATCGCGCCGCCGTTGACGTTCAGCTTGTCCAGGGGGACGCCCAGGTCGCGGTAGGAGGGGATGACCTGCGCGGCGAAGGCCTCGTTGATCTCGACCAGGTCGATGTCGCCGATGGTGAGCCCGGCGCGCCCCAGGGCCTGCTTGCTGGCCTCGACCGGGCCGTACCCCATGATCTCGGGGGAGAGCGCCGAGACGCCGGTCGACACGATCCGGGCCAGCGGGGTCAGGCCCAGCTCGTGGGCCTTGGTGTCCGACATGATCACGAGGGCGGCGGCGCCGTCGTTGAGCGGGCAGCAGTTGCCCGCCGTGACCAGGCCGTCGGGGCGGAAGGCGGGCTTCAGCCCCTGGACGCCTTCCAGGGTGACGCCCGCGCGCGGGCCGTCGTCCTTGCTGACGACCGTGCCGTCGGGGAGCGTCACCGGGGTGATCTCGCGCTCCCAGAAGCCCTGCGCGATGGCCTTCTCGGCGAGGTTCTGCGAGCGGACGCCGAACTCGTCCATCTCCTCGCGGGTGATGCCCTTGAAGCGGGCGAGGTTCTCCGCGGTCTGGCCCATCGCGATGTACGCGTCCGGCACGAGGCCGTCCTCGCGCGGGTCGTGCCAGTCGGTGCCGGTCTGCTCGGCGCGGGCCGCGGTGCGGGCCTCGGCGTCGGCGAAGAGGGGGTTGTGGGTGTCCGGGAGGCCGTCGGAGGTGCCCTTCACGGACCGCGAGACCATCTCGACGCCCGCCGAGACGAAGACGTCGCCCTCGCCCGCCTTGATGGCGTGCAGCGCCATGCGGGACGTCTGGAGCGAGGACGAACAGTAGCGGGTGATGGTGCAGCCCGGCAGGTGGTCCATGCCCATCTGTACGGCGACGACGCGGCCCAGGTTGTGGCCCTGCTCCCCGCCGGGGAGGCCGCAGCCCAGCATCAGGTCGTCGATGTCCCTCGGGTCGAGGGCCGGGACCTTGTCCAGGGCGGCCTGGATGATCGTGGCGGTCAGGTCGTCGGGGCGCAGCTCCTTCAGCGAGCCCTTGAAGGCACGGCCGATCGGGGAACGGGCGGCGGAGACGATCACGGCTTCGGGCATCGCTGGACTCCTGGGGGCCGGGGTGCCCCTCCGGGGCAAGGGGCGGGACTCCCAGGGAAGTTACCCGCCCGTATCCCTCCGGGTCACCGTCTCGCCCCTGTGACACGGGCCGCATTCCTAAGCGTCCGCTCATCACGTGCCGCGCGCCGCGTGCCGCGTACCGCGGAGATCCCAAGGGCCTGGCAGGTGGCCCCACCCCCGGAGCACCGGCCTCTCCCCGCCCACCCGCCCCCGACCCTGGTGGGGGCATCGGTACTGCGGGGGCGGTGCCACCCGCGGACCGGCAGTCGCCGATGGCGGTCAGCGCCCACGGGGAGCGTCCACGTCCGTGGGGGCGGCGCCGGGTGGGCGGGTGGGAGAGGAAACCACCCACGGACCGGCAGTCGCCGACGGAGGTCAGCCCCCACGAGGGGCGTCCACGTCCGCGAGGGCGGTGCCGGGCGGGCGGGTGGGCAGGGCCCCGCCGCCCCCCGGTCAGGGGATGGGTGCCGGATCCGGCGCCTGGATGCGCCGCCGCCGCCGGCGCTTGAGGAGCGCCCAAGGCCCCCGCGGCCCCGAGCGCATCGCGCCCGCCACCTCCGTACCGCCCTCGGACGCGGCCCGCGCCGCCGCCCGCGCCACCGGCAGGAACCCCTCCCGCCGGGAGGCGTCCGGCCGCTCCTCCTCCGGCCACAGCCCGAGCGCCGCGCACAGCGTGGGCAGCACGGCCATCGCGGCGGTGGCGTACCCCTCCGCCGAGGGGTGGTAGTTGTCCGGCCCGAACAGCTCCCGCGGGTTCGCCGCGAACTCCGGCCCGAGCAGGTCCCCGAGCGACACGGTCCGCCCGCCCTGCTCCACCACCCCGATGGTCTGCGCGGCGGCCAGCTGCCGCGACACCCGGCGGGCCAGCCACCGCAGCGGCTGGTACACGGGCTCGATGGTGCCGAGGTCGGGGCAGGTCCCGACGACCACCTCGGCACCGGCGGTGCGCAGCCTGCGCACGGCCGCGGACAGCAGCCGCACCGACCGCGTCGGCGGCATCCGGTGCGTCACGTCATTGGCCCCGATCATGATCACGCACACGTCGGGCACCCACCCCGTCTCGTCGGACAGGACCAGCGTGACCTGCCGGTCGAGGTCGTCCGACTGCGCCCCGGCCTTCGCCACCACCCGCAGGTCCACCGGCCGCTCGGCCACCGCCGCGAGCCCGGAGGCCAGCAGCGCCGCGGGCGTCTGCCGCGACCGGTGCACCCCGAGCCCCGCGGCCGTGGAGTCACCCAGCATGGCGAACCGCAGCGGCTCGGCCCCGGGCCCGCCGAGCCCCGCGAGGGCCGACCCGTACCGCCCGTCGGCCCGCGGCGGCGCCCCGTGCCCGCCGTTGCCCACGGACCGCTTCGCCAGCTGCACCTCGGCGAGGACCACACCGACCGTGGCCGCGCCGAGCAGCCCGATGCCTCCGCCGCCGTACGCCGCGCCCGCGGCGATCCGCCGCGCCACCCTCGCCCTCGACATCGCCCCGTTGCCACCTCAGTCACGTCCTGTGGGGCCGTTCGCCCCGTACGTCCCGTACACCCAGTCATTGCCCCGTCAGACAGGTCGGCCAATCGCCGGGGGAGGTGAAGGGAACAGATGGAGCCGTAGGCTGACCGCTACCGAAAACAGGGAACACTCCGTGCGGGCACCTCGGCCCCGCACGGCTCGCAGGCCGGACACCCCGGGAAGACGGAGACAACGGTGCATTTCCACGACTCGATGATCAGCCTCGTCGGCGACACCCCGCTGGTACGCCTCAACAGCGTGACCGCGGGCCTCAAGGCGACGGTGCTCGCGAAGGTTGAGTACTTCAACCCCGGCGGCTCCGTGAAGGACCGCATCGCGCTGCGCATGATCGAGGCGGCCGAGGCCAGCGGCGAGCTGCGCCCCGGCGGCACCATCGTCGAGCCGACCAGCGGCAACACCGGCGTGGGCCTGGCCATCGTGGCCCAGCAGAAGGGCTACAAGTGCGTCTTCGTCTGCCCGGACAAGGTCTCCACTGACAAGATCAACGTGCTGCGGGCGTACGGCGCCGAGGTGGTCGTCTGCCCGACCGCCGTCGACCCCGAGCACCCCGACTCGTACTACAACGTCTCCGACCGCCTCGTACGCGAGATCCCGGACGCCTGGAAGCCCGACCAGTACTCCAACCCCAACAACCCGCTGTCCCACTACCACTCGACCGGCCCCGAGCTGTGGGCCCAGACGGAGGGGAAGATCACCCACTTCGTCGCGGGCATCGGCACCGGCGGCACCATCTCCGGCACCGGCGGCTACCTCAAGGAGGTCTCCGGCGGCAAGGTCAAGGTCATCGGCGCCGACCCCGAGGGCTCGGTGTACTCCGGCGGCTCCGGGCGGCCGTACCTGGTGGAGGGCGTCGGCGAGGACTTCTGGCCGACCGCCTACGACCGGAACGTCACCGACGACATCATCGCCGTGTCCGACAAGGACTCCTTCCAGATGACCCGCCGCCTCGCCAAGGAGGAGGGCCTGCTCGTGGGCGGGTCCTGCGGCATGGCCGTCGTCGCCGCGCTGCGCGCCGCCGAGGGGCTCGGCCCGGACGACGTCGTGGTCGTACTCCTTCCCGACAGCGGCCGCGGCTACATGAGCAAGATCTTCAGCGACGAGTGGATGAACGACTACGGCTTCCTGGAGGAGGCCGGTGACCAGCCGCGCGTCGGCGACGTGCTGCGCCGCAAGGAGGGCGGCGCGCTGCCGTCCCTGGTCCACATGCACCCGGAGGAGACCGTCGGCGAGGCCATCGAGGTGCTGCGCGAGTACGGGGTCTCGCAGATGCCGATCGTGAAGCCGGGCGCCGGGCACCCCGACGTGATGGCGGCCGAGGTCATCGGGTCGGTCGTGGAGCGGGAACTGCTCGACGCGCTGTTCACGCAGCGGGCGTCGCTGCACGACCCGCTGGAGAAGCACATGTCCGCCCCGCTGCCGCAGGTCGGCTCCGGCGAGCCCGTCGGCGACCTGATGTCGGTGCTCGGTGACGCCGACGCCGCGATCGTCCTCGTCGAGGGCAAGCCGACCGGTGTGGTGAGCCGCCAGGACCTGCTGGCGTTCCTCGCGGAGCAGCAGGGCAACTGACACCCGCCCGGGAGCGCCGGGGCCCCGGAGTGACCGGTCCCCGATGTGACGGGACTTCGCGGAAACGGTACGTGCGTGACACGTTCGCGCAGCGCCCGCTTAACACAGGTCGGGCACTGTGGAGGTGTGGCGTCGGGAACTTCCGGAGCGGCTCCCGGACCCTCCTTCGACGCCGGAGCGCCGCGCTGGCCTTGACCCGGCGCGTGCCGCTCCTCGCGGGGACCGCCGTCGTCCCGCCCCCTGGCCTTGCGGCCGGAGGTGCGGCGGTCCCCTGGCGGGGGGCCTCGGGGGTGTCGGCGCTTCGCGCCTCGTCCTCAGGCGCCGGACGGGCTCGATTGTCGCGCTGGCGCGCTCGTCCTCAAGCGCCGGACGGGCTTGGTCTGTCGGCGCTTCGCGCCTCGTCCTCAAACGCCGGACGGGCTTGAATGTCGCGCTGGCGCGCTCGTCCTCAAGCGCCGGACGGGCTTGAATGTCGCGCTCGGCCTCAAACGCTGGGCGGGCTTGAATTGGCGCGGTCTGCCTCAAACGGTGGACAGGCCTTGGCCGTGGTTCGGGGTCAGTCGTCCCAGGTTGGCTTGCGGCTCTTCTCCCTCAGGAGGGAGAAGAGACCCGTGCCTCTCGCCGCGTGGACCGCGTTGACGCCGACGATGCCGAACCACGTGACGAACAGGCCGGAGAGGCCCGCGTTGACCACGCCGATCGCGGACAGGGGGATCGCGAGGATGAGCGAGACGATGCCGAAGCCGAAGCGCTCGCCCCAGGAGTCGACGCCGCCCGGGTCGCGGGCGCCGCGGGCGACGATCATCTGCTGCTCGGCCAGGTGACGGCGCATCCGGCGGTCGATCGTGCCGTCCAGGCGCTTCTCGATCTTTTCGAGGAACGAGTCGACCAGCGCGGACTCATACTCTTCGCCGAGGTCCTTGCGCACGTGCAGGGCGGCGTCGAGTTCCTTCTTGAGTTCGGCGTCACGTGGGGCTTCCATACCGCCCACGGTACGCAGTGGGCGCACCCTCGGCAGTGGGGCTAACCCCCTTTCCGCCCTGGGCTCCACCCCCGGACCGCCGCCGCGCCGGGCGATCAGCCAGTACAGCGCCGCCGGGACGGCGAGGCCCACGATCCACGAGATGTCCGCGCCGCCGAGGGGGTCCACGAGCGGGCCGGTGTAGAAGTGCGTGACGAGGAAGGGGAGTTGGGCGAGCAGGCCGACGGCGTACACGGTCAGCGCGTCCCAGCGCCAGGCGCCGTAGCGGCCGTGCGGGTCGAACAGGGCGGGGACGTCGTAGCGCTCCTTGGAGATCAGGTAGAAGTCCACCAGGTTGATCGCCGACCAGGGAGTGAAGAACGTCAGCAGGAACAGCAGGAAGTCCTTGAACGAGGTCAGGAAGCTGTCCTTGCCGAGCAGCGCCACCGTGGTGCCCGCGAGCATGATCAGGGCGATGTACGCGGCCCGGCCGCGCGGCGACAGGGACGTCTGGGGGCGGAAGCCGCCGATGCTCGTCACCATCGACATGAAGCCGCCGTAGGTGTTGAGGACGTTGATGGTCAGCTTGCCGAGGGCGATCACGAAGTACAGGCAGGACGCGACCAGCCCGGTGCCGCCGAGCCCCACGACGTACGCGACCTGGTGGTCCATGAACGCCGCGCCCGCGCTCGCCGCCACGAACACCCCGAACGTCATCGACGCCTGGGAGCCGAGCGCCGAGCCGGACAGGGTCCACCAGAACGTGGCCCGGCCCGACGTGGCGCGCGGCAGATAGCGCGAGTAGTCCGCGACGTACGGGCCGAAGGCCAGCTGCCAGGACGCCGAGAGCGAGATCGCGAGCAGGAACACCGGCAGGTCGAAGCGGGCGTCGGAGAGGAGCGCGGAGACGTCCACGCGGTCGAACAGGCGGATGCCCAGATAGACGAAGGCCGCCGCGCACACCACGCTGGCCACCCGGCCGAGGGCGTGGATCACGCGGTAGCCGACCGCCGCCGTCACCGCCGTGACCGCCGCGAACAGGACGATGCCGGTGGTGTCGCCCGTGTGCGTCAGCTCGGCCGTGGCCTGCCCGGCCAGCACGCTGCCGCTGGCGAAGAAGCCGACGTACATCAGGATGACGAGCAGCAGCGGTACGACGGCGCCGCGCACCCCGAACTGGGCGCGGGACTGGATCATCTGCGGCAGGCCCAGCTTCGGGCCCTGCGCGGAGTGCAGCGCCATCACGGCGCCCCCGAGGACGTTGCCGAGGGCGAGCCCGACGATCGACCACACGACGTCGCCGCCGAAGACGACCGCGAGCGCGCCCGTGACGACCGCCGTGATCTGGAGGTTGGCCCCCAGCCACAGGGTGAACTGACTGAACGCGGTGCCGTGCCGCTCCTCGTCCGGGACGACATCGATGGAGCGGCGTTCCACGAGCGATTTCGCGGATGTCGTGGGCTCTGCCATGGTGCTGCCGTCCTCACCTTGCCCGGCTGTATATGGTCATGCAGAGTTCTTGGTGGCTGAATAGTTTGTCAATGGTCCGGTACGAAAACGGGGACGGAACCCGAGCGTCCGAGGAAGAGGGCGCCGATGACCCGGGGAGGGGTGCCGGATGGCGAGCACCGCACAAGGCGTACCGCGCGAGGAGCACGGCATGAGTGACAGTCCGGCGGCGCGGCTCCAGGTGCTCTTCGAGGGGCACCGGCTGACGCCCACGCAGCGGCGCATCGCCCACTGCATGGTGCGGCGCGCCGCCGACGCGCCCTTCCTGTCCAGCGTGGAGCTGGCCGAGCTGGCCGGGGTCAGCCAGCCGTCCGTCACCCGCTTCGCCGTCGCGCTCGGCTTCGACGGCTACCCGGCGCTGCGGCGCCACCTGCGGGACGTGGCGCCCGCTGAGGCGCCGGGGGACACGGCGCTCAACGAGTACCAGCAGGCGGTCCAGGCCGAGGTCGAGAACCTGCGGCACCTCGCGGAGCTGCTCGCCGACCCCGGGCCGGTCGAGCGCGCCGGGCGGCTGCTGGCCTCCTCGCGCCCGCTGCCGGTGCTCGGCCTGCGCGCCGCCGCCGCCCAGGCCCGCGGCTTCGCCTACTTCGCCGCCAAGGTCCACCCCGATGTGCGGCTGCTCGACGAGGGCGGCTCGATGCTGGCCGACCGGATCGACGCGGCGGTGCGGGCGGGGGCCGGGGTGCTGCTGTGCTTCGCGCTGCCGCGGCACCCCCGGGAGGTGGTCGACGCCCTCGCGTACGCGCGCGGCGCCGGGCTGACCGTGGTGACGGTCGCCGACTCCGCCTTCGCGCCGGTGGCGGCCCACTCCGATCTGCTGCTGCCCGCCGCCGTGGGCACCGGGCTCGCCTTCGACACGGCGTGCGCTCCCATGCTGCTGGGGCGGGTCCTTCTCGAAGCGATGTGTGACGCGCTGCCGGACGCGCAGGCCCGTCTGGAGGAGTTCGACGCGGGGGCGGCGGAGCGGGGCCTGTTCGTCGAGTGACGCCCCCTCGCGGGACGCCCCAGCCCCGCCCCTTCACCGAAACCAGGGGGCTGCCGCCCCCGGCACCCCCGCCTCCATCGGCGCTCCGCGCCTCGTCCTCAAACGCCGGACGGGCTTGAACCGCGGGCCCGGGCTAGGCGCCTGCCCGCAGCGCCAATTTGTTCAGGGCCCACAGGGCCACGCCGATCGCGACCAGCACCCCGGCGCGGATGTAGACGTCGGCGGGGCGGTCCGCCAGGGGGCTGGCGAGGATCAGGGCGGTGAGGGCGCCCAGGACGGGCAGTGCCGTCGGCGTGCGGAAGTGCGCGTGCTCCACGCGGTCCCGGCGCAGCACCAGCACCGCCACGTTGACCACCGCGAACACGCACAGCAGCAGGAACGCCGTGGTGTCGCCGAGCCCCTCGATCTCCCCGGTGGACACGAGGCCGATGGCGAGCAGGGAGACGAAGGCGATGCCCACGACGGGCGTGCGGCGGCGCGCCAGGACCCGGCCCATGGCGCGCGGCAGGATGCGCTCGTTGGCCATGCCGTAGCACAGCCGGGACGCCATCATGATGTTGATCAGCGCGGAGTTGGTGACCGCGAACAGGGCGATCAGGGCGAAGAGCTTGTGCGGGAAGTCGACGCCCCCGGCCTTCACCACCTCCAACAGCGGTCCGCTGGAGCCCTCCAGGGTCTTGTGGTCGACGAGGAGGGACGACACCAGGGCCACCAGGACGTAGATCGTGCCGGTCACGGCGACGCCGATGAAGATCGCCCGCGGGAACGTGCGCTGCGGGTCCTTGGTCTCCTCGGCCATGTTCACCGAGTCCTCGAAGCCGACGAACGCGAAGAACCCGAGGGCGGTGGCGCCGAGGACGCCGGTCAGCAGCGCGTAGCCGCTGCCGCTGGTCTCGAACTCGGTCAGGCGTGACGGCTCCCCGTCGCCCGTGAGCACCGCCCACGCGCCGATCGCCAGGATGATCAGGAGCCCGGTCAGCTCCACCAGCGTCAGCACGACGTTGGTCTTCACGGACTCCGACACGCCCCGCAGGTTCAGCGCCGCGAGGGCCAGGATGAAGAGGATCGCGATGAGCGTCGGCGACAGCGCGTCGTTCGTCAGCTCGCCCAGGTAGTCGCCGCTGAAGGCGCGCGCCGCCGCGCTCGCCGACGACAGGCCCGAGCACATCACCATGAACGCGATGATGAAGGTCAGGAAGGGGACCTTGAACGCCTTCTGCGCGTACAGCGCGGCCCCGGCCGCCTTCGGGTACTTGCCGACCAGCTCCACGTACGAGGCCGCCGTCAGGATCGCCACCACGAAGCCGATCAGGAACGGCACCCACAGCGCGCCGCCCACCTTGCCCGCGACCTTGCCGGTGGTGGCGTAGATGCCGGTGCCGAGGATGTCGCCGATCACGAAGAGGATCAGCAGCTTGGGGCCGAGGACGCGGCGCAGGCCGGGCTCTTCGGCGGGTACGGGTGCGGTGGTGCTGCTCGTTCCGGACGTCGTCACAGGAGCCTCCCCCGAGGACATGGCTGCCGGGAAGGGACCTCTGCCCGCGCTCCGCCCCGAGGATGCGGGAGTTGAGCAACCTCAGAGGGTGCGGGCGGTGCGGCCGCCGTACGCTCGCGGCTCACCCGCACCACCGTACGCCCCGCGCACAGCCGCCGCACCGCGTTCCTCACAGCCCGCGCAGCGCGTCCCGCGCCGGGCCGCCCGACTCGGCGACGATCGACTCGACGCTCTGCGCCGGGCGCACCAGGGAGAAGCGGACGCCGCCGTCCGCGCCCACCGCGTAGCCGTGGATCGCGGGCCGGGGCAGGCTGTTGTACGAGTAGTGCTGCGCGAAGTAGTACGCGCCGGTGTCGAGCGCCGCCACGTGGTCGCCCGCTTCGAGGGGCGGCAGCGGGTGGTCCTCGGCGAGCAGGTCGCCCGCGAAGCACGCCGGGCCCGCGACGTCGTGGCCGACGGCCGCGCCCCGCTTGGGGCGGCCGTCGGCGTCGTACGCGGCGATCCGCAGCGGCCAGGACGCGGGCGCGTACGCCGTACGGGTCGCCACCTGCACGCCCGCGTGCGTCAGCGCGATGGGGCGGCCGCCCGCCGACTTCACGTACTCGACCCGCGTGAGCAGCGTCCCGTGCTTGGCGAGCAGGGAGCGGCCGAACTCGGTGACCAGGCCGTAGCGGCCGTCGAACAGGCCGGGCACGCGGTCGCGCAACAGCCGGGCGTACGCGGCGTGGGTCGGACTCTCCTCGTCCGAGCGGAAGTTGACGGGCAGTCCGCCGCCGATGTCGAGGGTGTCGATCTGGCGGCGGCCCGCGCGGGCGTTGACCTCCTCGGCGAGCGCGTACACCGCCGCGATGCCCTCGGCCAGCCGGTCCAGGGCCATGCCCTGGGAGCCGGAGTGCGCGTGCAGCCGGGTCAGCCAGGGCCGGTCCAGATACGCCCGCACCAGCCACTGGCGCGCCCCCTCGTCCCGCAGCGGCACGCCGAACTTGGAGGTCGCGGTGGCCGTGGAGAGCGCGCCGATGGAGCCGCCGCCGACCTGCGGGTTCACCCGTACGCCGAGCGGGGAGCGGGTGGGCGCGGAGCGGACCAGGGCGTCGATCCTGGCCAGCTCCTGGGCGTTGTCGGCGTTGACGGCGATGCCCAGCGCGAGCGCCTCGCGCAGCTCGGCGGGGGTCTTGGCGGGGGAGTCGAGGACGGTGTGCGTGGTCGGTATCCCGGCGGCGCGGGCCAGGGCCAGCTCGCCGGGGCTCGCGACCTCGGCGCCGACGCCCGCGTCGTACAGCAGCCGCAGCACCGGCACCAGAGGCGTCGCCTTCACCGCGAAGGCATGCAGCACGGGCGTCCCCGGCGCCGTGACCTCCGCGAACGCGTCCCGCAGAGCGGCGGCGGAGGCCCGGATCCCCGCGACGTCCAGCAGCCCGACGAGCGGCGCGTCCGCCCCGACGAGGCCCTGCTCGACGGCGGCGCGGACGGCTTGGTCACGACGTTCGCTGGCGGGAGCGCGGTGTCTGGCGGGGGCGCCTTCGCTGGCGGGGGCGCCTTGAGCGGGGGCCGGGGCGCCGGGGGTGCCCCCGGCTTGGGCGGTCCGGCCGCCGCGCCGGGGCCGCTCGGGCGCGGCTCCAGGACCTGCGGGGCGCCGCCCGCGCCGGGCGGGACGCCTGGGCCGCCGGGGCCGCCTGGGGCCTGTTCCAGCACCTGCGTGGTGTCGTCCGCGCTCGCGGTGTCGCCGGACGCGTCCGGGGTCCGCTCCAGCACCCGCGTCGCGTCGTCCGGGCCGACGGGCCCGCCGGGCTTCCGCACCCGCCTCGCGTCGTACGCGCCCCGCGCCCCGCCGTCGTCCCTACCGGGCCCGGTGGCCCGCTCGTCCGTGCCCAGAGCTTCGGCTTCGTGATCGTGACCCATGGGTCCAGGCAATCATCCGACCCCCGGGCCCGTCGTCCGTACGACGCTATTGACTAGCCCTATTCACGGCTCCAGGATGTGAATAACAAGGTCACAAAGCCGGAGGAGGCACCCGCCATGTCAGGACCCCGCCCTGTACGAGCGCCGCGCGGCACCGAGCTGAGCGCCCTGGGATGGCAGCAGGAGGCCGCCCTGCGGATGCTCCAGAACAACCTCGACCCGGAGGTCGCCGAGCACCCGGACAAGCTCGTCGTCTACGGCGGCACGGGCAAGGCGGCCCGCGACTGGCGCTCCTTCGACGCGATGGTGCGCACCCTGAAGACCCTGAAGCAGGACGAGACGATGCTCGTCCAGTCCGGCCGCCCCGTCGGCGTCCTCCAGACCCACGAGTGGGCGCCGCGCGTGCTCATCGCCAACTCCAACCTGGTCGGCGACTGGGCCAACTGGGAGGAGTTCCGCCGCCTGGAGGCCCTCGGCCTGACCATGTACGGCCAGATGACGGCCGGTTCGTGGATCTACATCGGCACCCAGGGCATCCTCCAGGGCACCTACGAGACGTTCGCCGCCGTCGCCGCGAAGAGGTTCGGCGGCACGCTCGCCGGGACCATCACCCTCACCGCGGGCCTCGGCGGCATGGGCGGCGCCCAGCCGCTCGCCGTCACCATGAACGACGGCGTCGCGATCTGCGTCGACTGCGACCCCCGCGCCATCGAGCGCCGCATCGAGCACAAGTACCTGGACGTGAAGGCCGATTCGCTGGACCACGCGCTCCGGCTCGCCACCGAGGCCCGCGACGCCCGCCGCCCCCTGTCCATCGGCCTGCTCGGCAACGCGGCCGAACTGCTGCCCCGCATGCTCGCCGAGGGCGCCCCCGTCGACATCGTCACCGACCAGACGTCCGCCCACGACCCGCTGTCCTACCTCCCGGTCGGCGTGGCCTTCGACGACATGGCCTCGTACGCGGCCAAGGACCCGGCGGGCTTCACCCAGCACGCCCGCGAGTCCATGGCCCGGCACGTCGAGGCCATGGTCGGCTTCATGGACGCGGGTGCCGAGGTCTTCGACTACGGCAACTCCATCCGAGGAGAGGCCCAACTCGCGGGCTACGAGCGGGCGTTCGCCTTCCCCGGCTTCGTGCCCGCGTACATCCGCCCCCTCTTCTGCGAGGGCAAGGGCCCCTTCCGCTGGGCGGCCCTGTCCGGCGAGGCCTCCGACATCCACAAGACGGACCGGGCCATCCTGGACCTCTTCCCCGAGGCTGAGTCCATTCAAAACGCGTCCCTGCACCGCTGGATCAAGATGGCGGGCGAGCGCGTCCACTTCCAAGGCCTCCCGGCCCGCATCTGCTGGCTCGGCTACGGCGAGCGCGACCGCGCGGGCGAGCGCTTCAACGACATGGTCGCCTCCGGTGAGCTCCAGGCCCCCCTCGCCATCGGCCGCGACCACCTCGACTGCGGCTCCGTCGCCTCCCCGTACCGCGAGACCGAGGGCATGAAGGACGGCTCCGACGCCATCGCCGACTGGCCCCTGCTCAACGCCATGGTCAACGTCGCCTCGGGCGCCTCCTGGGTCTCCCTGCACCACGGCGGCGGCGTCGGCATGGGCCGCTCCATCCACGCGGGCCAGGTCACCGTCGCCGACGGCACCAAGCTCGGGGGCGAGAAGATCCGCCGGGTGCTCACCAACGACCCCGGGATGGGTGTCATCCGCCACGTCGACGCCGGGTACGAGTCCGCGGACTCGGTGGCAACCGAGCGTGGCGTGCGTGTGCCGATGAGGGAGGGGCAGTGAGCGCGTCGCCCAATCGGCCTTCGGCCTCGTCCTCAAACGCCGGACGGGCTGAATATTCAGCCCCTCCGGCGTTTGAGGAGCGGGGGTCCAGGGGGCGGAGCCCCCTGGTTTCGGGAAGGGGCGGGCTTGGGAAAATCCCCCTCCTTCCAGCAGATGTGGCGCGACCTCAGCCCCATCGGCCGCCACCCCCACACCCACGGCTACCGGCGCTCCGCCTGGACCGGCGCCGACGCCGACTGCCGCACCTGGTTCCAGGAGCAGGCCGAGTCCCGGGGCCTCGCCTACGAGACGGACCGCAACGGCAACCAGTGGGCCTGGCTCGGCGACCCGGCCGCCGGGGACGCCGTCGTCACCGGCTCCCACCTGGACTCCGTCCCCGACGGCGGCGCCTTCGACGGCCCCCTGGGCGTGGTGTCGGCCTTCGCCGCGCTCGACGAACTCCGCGCCAGGGGAGCGGAGTTCACCCGCCCGCTCGCCGTCACCAACTTCGGCGACGAGGAGGGCGCCCGCTTCGGCCTGGCCTGCGTCGGCTCCCGGCTGACCGCCGGGCAGCTCACCAAGGAGCAGGCGTACGAGCTGCGCGACGCCGACGGCGTACGCCTGCCGGAGGCGATGGAGGCCGCCGGGTACGACCCGGAGGCGATCGGCCCCGACCCCGAACGCCTCGCCCGTATCGGCGCGTTCGTCGAGCTGCACGTGGAGCAGGGCCGCGCCCTGGACCTGACCGGCGACCCGGTGGGCGTCGCCAGCGCCATCTGGCCGCACGGCCGCTGGCGCTTCGACTTCCGGGGCGAGGCCAACCACGCGGGCACCACCCGCCTCGTCGACCGCCGCGACCCCATGCTCAGCTACGCCGAGACCGTCCTCGCCGCCCGCCGCGAGGCCGAACTCGCGGGCGCCGTCGCCACGTTCGGCAAGATCTCCGTCGAGCCCAACGGCGTCAACGCCATCCCGTCCCTGGTGCGCGCCTGGCTCGACTCGCGCGCCCCCGACCAGGACACCCTCGACACGGTCGTCACGGGCATCGAGAAGGAGGCCCGCGCGCACGCCGACCGGCACGGCGTCGACCTCGCCGTCGTACGGGAGTCCTTCACCCCGGTCATCGAGTTCCAGCACGCGCTGCGCGACGAGCTGGGCGCGATCCTGCGCGGGCGCACCGGCCGGGACGTGCCCGTGCTCGGCACCGGCGCCGGACACGACGCGGGCATTTTGTCCGCCTCGGTCCCGACCGCCATGCTGTTCGTGCGCAACCCCACGGGCGTCTCGCACTCCCCGGCCGAGTTCGCGGCCGAGGACGACTGCGTGGCGGGCGTGCGCGCACTCGCCGACGTACTGGAGGGCCTGGCGTGCCGGTGACGCAGACGTACTGGGCGGAGCACGCCTGGCTGGAGACCCACGTCGAGCCGGGCGTGGCGCTCGACGTGGGCGCGGACGGGACGATCGCCGCCGTCCGCACCGGCGTCGACGCCCCGCCGCCCGGCGCGACCGTGCTGCGCGGCCTGACCCTGCCGGGCCTGGCCAACGCCCACTCGCACGCCTTCCACCGGGCGCTGCGCTCCACCGTGCAGGTCGGCAGCGGCACGTTCTGGACGTGGCGCGAGGTCATGTACTCCGTGGCCGACCGGCTCACCCCGGACACGTACCACGCGCTCGCCCGCGCCGTGTACGCCGAGATGGCCCTCGCCGGGATCACCGCCGTCGGCGAGTTCCACTACCTGCACCACGCGCCCGGCGGCACGCCCTACGCCGACCCCAACGCCATGGGCGAGGCCCTCATCGCGGCCGCCGCCGACGCGGGCATCCGCATCACGCTCCTCGACACCGCGTACGTGGCCTCCGGCCTGCGCGGCGCCACCGAGGGCGAGCCGCCGAACCGCCACCAGCTGCGCTTCTCCGACGGGACGGCGGAGGCGTGGGCCGAGCGGGCCGCGCTCCTGAAAGACCGCGAGCACGCGCGCGTGGGCGCGGCCATCCACTCCGTGCGGGCCGTGCCCGCCCGGCAGTTGGGCACGGTGGCCGAGTGGGCCGCCCAGCGGGGCGCCCCGCTGCACGTCCACCTCTCCGAGCAGACCGCCGAGAACGAGGCCTGCCTCGCCGTGCACGGGTGCACGCCCGCGCGGCTGCTCGCCGACCACGGGGTGCTCGGGGCGCGCACCACCGGCGTCCACAACACCCACCTCACCGACGAGGACATCGCCCTCATCGGCGGCACCGGCACCGGCACCTGCATGTGCCCGACCACCGAGCGCGACCTCGCCGACGGCATCGGGCCCGCGCCCGCCCTCCAGCGGGCGGGCAGCCCGCTGTCCCTCGGCAGCGACAGCCACGCCGTCATCGACCTCTTCGAGGAGGCCCGCGCCCTGGAGCTGAACGAGCGGCTGCGGTCGCGCACGCGGGGCCACTGGACCGCGGGCGCGCTGCTGCGGGCGGCCACCGCGGACGGCCACGCGGCGCTCGGCTGGCCGGACGCCGGGGTGCTCGCCGCCGGGGCGCTCGCCGACTTCACCACCGTCGCGCTGGACTCCGTGCGGACGGCCGGGGCCGTGCCGCGGCTCGCGGCGGAGGTAGCGGTGTTCGCGGCCGGGGCGGCGGATGTGCGGCACACGGTGGTCGGGGGGCGGCAGGTGGTCCGGGACGGCGCGCACACGAGGGTCGCGGATGTTCCGGCGGCGCTGGCGAAGGCGGTGGCGGCGCTGCGCTGACCCGGCGGGGCGCGCGCCCCGCCCCACTGGCGCCCCGCGCCTCGTCCTCAAGCGTCAGACGGGCTTGATGGTGCCGGTCGCGGCGGAGTTCCGGCCCGTCCGGCGTCTGAGGACGAGGCCGAAGGCCGATTCTCGGGGGTGCTGGGCGCCCCCGCCAGCAAGGGGCGCCCCGCGAAGGATCACACACGACGGACAGGACCCGATGAGTACCGCCATCACCAACATCTCCAGCCTCGTCACCAACGACCCCGCCCTCGGAGAGGGCAAGCTGGGCCTGGTCAAGGACGCGGCCGTCGTCCTGGAGGGCCCCCGGGTCGCCTGGGTGGGCCCCACCCACAAGGCCCCGCCGACGGACACCGCGTACGACGCGGAGGGCCGCGCGGCCATCCCCGGCTTCGTCGACTCCCACTCCCACCTCGTCTTCGCGGGCGACCGCACCCAGGAGTTCAACGCCCGCATGGAGGGCCGCCCCTACGAGGCGGGCGGCATCCGCACCACGGTCGCCGCGACCCGCGCCGCCACCGACGAGCAGCTCGACGCGAACGTCGCCCGCTACCTGCGCGAGGCCCTGCTCCAGGGCACCACGACCTTCGAGACGAAGTCGGGGTACGGCCTCACGGTCGAGGACGAGGCCCGCGCACTGCGCATCGCCGCGCGGCACACCGACGAGGTCACCTACCTCGGCGCGCACATCGTGTCCCCGGACTACGCCGACGACCCGGCGGCCTACGTCGACCTGGTCACCGGCCCGATGCTGGACGCGTGCGCCCCGTACGCCCGCTGGATCGACGTGTTCTGCGAGAAGGGCGCCTTCGACGGCGACCAGGCGCGGGCGATCCTCACGGCGGGCAAGGCGAAGGGCCTGCACCCGCGCGTGCACGCCAACCAGCTCGGCCACGGCCCCGGCGTGCGGCTCGCCGTGGAGCTGGACGCCGCGTCCGCCGACCACTGCACCCACCTCACCGACGCCGACGTCGACGCGCTCGCCCACAGCGACACGGTCGCCACGCTGCTGCCCGGCGCGGAGTTCTCCACCCGCGCCGAGTGGCCCGACGCGCGCCGCCTGCTCGACGCGGGCGCGACCGTGGCGCTGTCGACGGACTGCAACCCCGGCTCGTCGTTCACGTCGTCCGTGCCGTTCTGCGTCGCCCTCGCCGTACGGGACATGGGCATGACCCCGGACGAGGCGCTCTGGTCGGCGACGGCGGGCGGCGCGGCGGCCCTGCGCCGCACGGACGTCGGCCGCCTCACCCCGGGCGCCCGCGCCGACCTGGCGCTGCTGGACGCCCCGAGCCATGTCCACCTGGCGTATCGCCCCGGCGTCCCGCTGGTGTCGCACGTGTGGCAGCGCGGCACCCGCGTGCGCTGAACCGGCCGCCGTACGCCGGGACATGGGGAAACATGGGGGAAACGGCCGTGGGGCCCGCCTCAACAGGCGGGCCCCACGGGGCGTTTCACCGGCACGACGCGGGCGGCGTCGGCGTCACTCCTCGACCGTCGCTACTCCTCGACCGCCGTTACTCGTCGTTATCCTCGACCGTCGTCACTCTTCGACCGTCAGGCCCTTGCGCAGGCGCACCAGCGTGCGCGAGAGCAGCCGGGAGACGTGCATCTGGGAGATGCCCAGCTCCTCGCCGATCTCGGACTGGGTCATGTTCGCCACGAAGCGCAGCGAGAGGATCTTCCGGTCGCGCGGCGGGAGTTCGGCGATCAGCGGCTTCAACGACTCGACGTACTCGATGCCTTCGAGCCCGTGGTCCTCGTAGCCGATGCGGTCGGCGAGCGCGCCTTCGGAGTCGTCCTCCTCGGGCTGTGCGTCGAGCGAGCTGGCCGTGTAGGCGTTGGACGCGGCCATCCCCTCGATGACCTCGTCGTTGGAGAGGCCGAGGCGCTCGGCCAGCTCGGCCACCGTCGGCGCGCGGTCGAGCTTCTGGGCCAGCTCGTCGCCCGCCTTGGCGAGGTCGAGGCGGAGCTCCTGAAGGCGCCTGGGGACGCGCACCGACCACGACGTGTCGCGGAAGAACCGCTTGATCTCGCCGACGATCGTGGGCATCGCGAAGGTGGGGAACTCGACGCCGCGGCTCAGCTCGAACCGGTCGATGGCCTTGATGAGGCCGATCGTGCCGACCTGGATGATGTCCTCCATCGGCTCGCTGCGGGAGCGGAACCGGGAGGCGGCGAACTTCACCAGGGCCAGGTTCAGTTCGACCAGGGTGTTGCGGACGTAGGCGTGTTCGTGGGTGCCTTCTTCGAGGGATTCGAGACGTTCGAAGAGGGTCTTGGACAGGGCCCGCGCGTCCAGCGGTCCCACTTCGTCGTACGGCGGGATCTCGGGGAGGTCCGCGAGCTGCTCGCGCCCCTCGTCCGGGCGCTCCTGGGGCTCGTCGGTGGACGGCGGGGCCGTCGCGGAGGGGTGGTGGGGGGTCTCGGGGCGGTCTGGCGGGGCCGCCAGGGCCGCCGGGGCTGCCGGGGGTGTCGACGTCGCTTGGTCAGTACGCGATTCGTCGAGCCGGGGTGACATGGTCTCCTCCATCGTTCTCGGCATATGGCTGCCGATGCCACTACGTGCACTGCGGTGTGCGGCGCCTCCATGGCCGTCCGGGTCGATTGATGTCCCTTCTACCCCTACCCGCTTCCGGCGCGGGGTCGCAAGTGCGCTCTGGGGAGAAATGTCCGAATTCGGGGGGATGTTCGGGTACCCCGGGGCGTAGGGAAGGCGTAATGTTCAAGGGCGTCATCGCGTGCCACCGCACGCGCCTGTATCAGCCACGACGGTCGGAAGAGAGTGACGGCATGGACCGCGGGACGGTCGGCAGCGCACACAGGGGCCGACTTCTGGTCGAAGTCCGCAAGGAGGGCCGCAGTGCCGTCGTGACCCCGGCGGGTGAGCTGGACCACCACACCGCCGATCTGCTGCGCGAGCCGCTCGAGGGCTGCGTGGAGCAGGGGTTCTCACGGCTCGTGGTCGACTGCTCACGGCTGGAGTTCTGTGACTCCACGGGGCTGAACGTGCTCCTGGGGGCCCGGTTGAAAGCCGAGGCCGCGGGGGGTGGGGTGCACCTCGCGGCCATGCTGCCGGTCGTGGCCAGGGTGTTCGAGATCACGGGCGCCGACGCCGTCTTCACCGTCCACGAGACGCTGGAAGCGGCCCTGGCCGACTGAGCCGGGCGTGACGGCGGTCGGCGCGGAAACGGTTGTGCGCCGGTGGCGCGTCGACGGTGCGAACGTTATGTGCCAGTTGTCACTCTGTGACCAATACGTTACCAGCGTCACACGGATCCTGGCGAATCCGTGGGTGTTCGCACGGAACGGCCGGGCAGGAGTCACCCTGAATCTGTCGTCAACAGCCACGAGGCCGACCAGCGGCCAAGCAAGCGAGCCAGTGATCACGCCGGTCAACGGCTCGGTCATCGGCTCGGCCAACGAGTCGGTCATCGAGCCAGTCATCAAGTCAGTCATCAAGTCAACGTCAGAAACGGCAAGCGGCCAGGAGCCGGATTCCGGGCGGGCGACCGCCGCCGGAGCCCTTCGTCCCGTCACTTGTCCAGAGTCCTCTTGTCGGTGAGGTGAAGTGCTGATGAGCACCACCCGGCCTTACTCGCCGGGCGACCGTGGCCCGGACCCGGAGGCCGCCGTGGCGGACGCCGCCGCGCCCGCGGGCGCCCCGGAGACCGGGGACCGCCAGGTCCGCAGCCTGAGCCTGGACGGCGCGAGCGGTGTCGTGCCGCTCGCGCGCGACTTCACCCGCGAGGCCCTGCACGCCTGGGGCTGGCTGCCCGCCGTCGGCGCCGACCGCCGCGCGGCCGCCGAGGACGTCCTGCTCGTCGTCTCCGAGCTGGTGACCAACGCCTGCCTGCACGCCGAGGGCCCGGACCAGCTGTGGCTCTCCTGCGACCACGGCCGGAAGGTGCTGCGCGTCGAGGTCTCCGACCGCGGCGCGGGACAGCCCGCGCCGCGCACCCCGCACCGCGCGGGGCGGCCCGGCGGGCACGGCATGTTCATCGTGCAGCGGCTCTGCCTCGACTGGGGCGTGGCCCGCACCCCGGGGCGACGGGCAAGACGGTGTGGGCCGAGCTGGGGGCACCCGGCTAGCGCGCCGCCGTCCCCCAGCGGGATCGTCCGCGGTTCCCCACGCGCCGGATCCATGCCTACGGGTCCGGCGCGTCGTCATGCCCTCAGCCTTGCCCTCAGTCATGCCCTTGGTCATGCCCTCGGTCAGGTGCTCGCCGTCCCGCCGCTCCCGCTCTCGCTCCCGCTTTGCGCCGCGCCTTCCGTCGCTTCCTCTCTCTTCCCTCCTCAAGGTCCCCGGCGTACCTTGAGCGCCCGATCTGATGTGTCGTCAGCAAATCCCCCTGGATGAGCGCGGCACGGACCAGGCCGCACCACCGGCATGAGGGGAAGAACGAGGTGTCGTACCAGAGGAAACCGGCCGCGCTCGTGCTGGCCGCCGCCCTGGCCGGACCGGGGCTGCTGCTCACCGCGCCCGCCGCCCGCGCCACGGTCCAGGACGTCGACTACCAGTGCAGGACCCCCATCGGCAACAAGGGCGCCGTCTCGCCCATCGACATCAGGAGCGTCCGCAGCGGCGGCGGCTACAAGCTCTCCATGTCCTTCCAGAAGGGCGTCTCCTCCAGCCCCGTCGAGCTGGGCAAGGGCGCCATGAAGCCGAGCGCGCTCATCGAACTCGGCGGCGCGGGCAGCGGCACCGTCTCCGTCTCCGGTCCGCCCAACAGCACGGCGATCCCCGCCAACACCCCCATCAAGATCAGCACCCTGACCGGCACGTACACGCCGAAGAAGTCCGGCAAGGTCACCTTCACCGCCGGGGTCCTGACCATCAGGGCCCTCGGTACGACGACGACGTGCACGCCCTCGAACGACCCGAAGCCGTCGCTGACCCTGACGGTCAAGGCCGCGGGAGGCTCGGGCGGCTCGGGCAGTGATGCGGGTACGGGCCCGGGGAGCGGGGCGGGTTCCGGCTCTGGCTCTGGCCCTGGGTCGGGCTCCGGTTCCGGATCCGGGTCGGGCTCCGGTTCCGGTGAGGACCAGTTGCCGCAGACCGGGCCCACCGACTCCGTCATCGCGCTCGGCACGCTCGGCGGCACGGTGCTGCTCGCCGGGGCGGCCGGGGCGCTGTGGCTGACGCGGCGGGGCCAGGCGGCGCGGTCGCGCTGACCACGGGGCGAGACCACGGGCGAGACGGCGGGGCGGGACGGCCGCGCCGGGCTGGGGGCTGACGTGAGGGTGCGGTTCGTTCGGAGTGCGGCGGGTTTCCCCTCGCTCGCGGTGGTCGTGGCGCTGGCGCTGGTCCTGGAGTTCGCGCTCGGGGCCCTGGTGCCGGGGGCCGGGGCGGTCGCGGGCGCGGCGGAGGGCAGGCCCCGCGTGACGCTGTCCACGTCCCAGGCGGGCAGCGGCGGTTCGGTCCTCGTCAAGGGCGCGGGGTGGCGCGAGCGCGCCCTGCTGATGATGCTGGTCTGCGGTCGGGCCACCCCCGCGGGCGGGGTGCCCGGCGGCACCGACTCCTGTGCCAACGCCGAGGGCCGTGCCGTCACCGCCGACGCCGAGGGCGCCTTCCGCGAGCGGCTGCCCGTCGCCGAGCCCCCGGTGCCCTGCCCGTGCGTCGTGCACGTCGCCACCGTCACCGGGAGGAAGGCCAGCGCGGACGCCGCGCTCCAGGTCGCCGGGCACCCGGTGGCGCCGCTGCCCAGGGCGCGCGGCGGGCGGCTGTCCGTCCTCACGGACACCCGGCTGGACGGCGCGAGCGGCCTGCTCACCTGGTTCGGCTCCCCGCCCACCCGGCGGCTGGTCGTCACCGTCGGCAACGTCGGCTCCACCCCCGTCCGGAACCCCGTGTTCCAGGTCGGCACCGCGCACGGCGTGTTCGCGCCCTCCTGGGAGGAGCAGCAGTGGCGCGGCACGATCGCCCCCGGCCGCAAGGCGCGGATCACGCTGCCGGTGGAGTTGCCCGCGGGCGCGCACGGCGACTACCTGGTGTCCCTGAGGTACGGCGGACAGGTCCTCGCCGAGCAGCCGTGGGACGTGGGGCGGCCGTGGGGCGTCACCCTGTTCTGGGTGCTGCTGTGCCTGGTGGTGCCGGTGGCCGTGTTCCGCGTCGGCATGGCCGTCGTCGACCGGCTCCGCCCGGCGCGCGCCCCCCGTCGCCGCCCGCCGGGGCGCCACCGCGCCGCCCGGCTCACCGACCTCGTCCGGCGCCTGCGGCTGCCCGGGGGCGCCGCCACCGCCGGGCGCCCGGCCCGCGACGGCACTCGTCCTCGTACCCGTACGGACCCGGCGCCCGGTGCGCTGCCCTGGTTCACGCCGGACACCGCGCCGTCCGACCACGGCCCCCCGACGGAGGGCGGGCCCTGAGGGGGCGCCCGGGCACGGTATGCGTGAAGGGCCGCCGCACCACGAGGTGCGGCGGCCCTTCACGCATACCGTGCCCGGGGGCGGCTAGTTCACGTCGCCCATCAGGGACTTGACCTTCTTGCGGTACATGTAGACCGCCAGGCCCGCGAGGACGGCGAGGGTGGCCTCCATGGCGACCACGCCCGTCTTGTTGAGGTCGACGCCCGCCGTGGACAGGAGGCTGGTGGTGCAGTCACCGGCGGTGACGGCGAGGAACCAGACGCCCAGCATCTGGGAGGCGTACTTCTCGGGGGCCATCTTCGTGGTGACGGACAGGCCGACCGGGGAGAGGCACAGCTCACCGACGGTGTGCATGAAGTAGATCGCCACCATCCAGTACGCGCCGACCTTCTCGCCGTCCGCCGCCATGGTCAGCGGGATCAGGAAGACGAAGAACGAGGCGCCGATCAGGATCAGGCCGGAGGCGAACTTCACGACCGTGCTCGGCTCCTTGCCGCTGCGGTTCAGCGCCAGCCACAGCCAGGCGACGACCGGGGCAAGGGCCATGATCAGGACCGGGTTGACCGACTGGTACCAGGAGACCGGGAAGTCGAAGCCGAGGATCGAGGTGTCCGTGGAGTTCTTGCCGAACAGGGCCACGGTCGACGCGCCCTGGTCGTAGATCATCCAGAAGACGGCGGCGGCCACGAAGAACCAGATGTACGCGGTCATCTTGGACTGCTCGACCTGGGACAGCTCCTTGTCGCGCTTGATGCGCGTGAGCACCGAGATCGGGATGACCAGGCCGAGGAGCGCGATCGGGACCGTCGCCCAGTTCAGCGTGTAGACGCCGGTGGCGACCGTGACGCCGTAGAAGACGACCGCGGCGATGACCCACAGCATGGCCTTGCGGAGCAGGCCCATCAGCTCCGGCTTCTCCACCGGCTTCGGTACGACGCTGCTGCGCTCGCTCAGGTGGCGGCCGCCCAGCAGGAACTGCGCGAGGCCGAGGCCCATGCCGACGGCGGCGAGGGCGAAGCCCAGGTGCCAGTTGACCTTCTCGCCGACCGTGCCGATGGCGAGCGGCGCGATGAAGGCGCCCAGGTTGATGCCGATGTAGAAGACCGTGAAGCCGCCGTCGCGGCGCGGGTCGTCCGGGCCGTCGTAGAGGTGGCCGACCATCGTGGAGATGTTGGCCTTCAGCAGGCCGGAGCCGATCGCGACGAGGACCAGGCCGAGGAAGAACATCGCCTGGCCCGGCAGCGCCAGCGTGATGTGACCCGCCATGATCACCAGGGCGGCGATCGTGATCGTCTTGCGCGGGCCCCACAGGCGGTCCGCGAACCAGCCGCCCGGCATGGCGAGCAGGTACACCATGGCCATGTAGATCGAGAAGATCGCCGTGGCCGTGGCGGCGTTCATATCCATGCCGCCGGGCGCGACCAGATACAGGGGGAGCAGGGCCTTCATGCCGTAGAAGCTGAAGCGCTCCCACATCTCGGTCATGAAGAGAGTGGCCAGGCCGCGGGGGTGGCCGAAGAAGGTCTTCTCGGAGCCAGGAGCGCTGGCCGAGTCCTTCGTCAGGCTGGACGCCATGGGTCGATCCTCGTGGTGTACGGGACGCGCGCGGCCCGGGGGCCGGGGACGCGCCCGGTGGGGGGCGGTCGGCACCGGCGCCGGGCCGCCCGCCCCCGCGCCTGGCCGGGGGTTCGCTCCGCTGCGCGGGGTACGAGGGACGGCGACACCGAGATCCACACCCCGGGACGCATCATCGCGTGCGGGGCCCGACCACAGGTCATTCCTTTCCGGGCTGGCGATCGCCAGCCCGCACACAGAAGAGACCTTCAGGCGCTCAATAGCGGCCAAAGGTCCTTGAGTGGTGCTACAGGCTTCTCGCCACCATACGCCACGACACTTCGGCATTTGGAAGGACTTGAGAGATGGATCACAGGTTACGTCGGAACCAACGGCACACAATCCAAGGTGTTTCTTAGACCTACCCAAGGATCGCATCCCGGAGCGTGAAGTTCCGCGAGACGGACGATGACGTTCCGGGAGCGGGCGCCCCCACGGGGCGGCGCACGGCGGGATGCGGGGGCGCGCACGGCGGCCTGGGCCCCTCGCCGGTGGTCCGGCGCGGACTACCATCACTGCATGACCCGTGTACTGCTCGCCGAGGACGACGCGTCCATCTCGGAACCGCTGGCCCGCGCCCTGCGCCGGGAGGGGTACGAGGTCGAGGTGCGTGAGGACGGACCGACCGCGCTCGACGCCGGGTTGCAGGGCGCGGTGGACCTGGTCGTGCTCGACCTCGGCCTGCCCGGCATGGACGGCCTGGAGGTGGCCCGCCGCCTGCGCGCCGAGGGGCACACGGTGCCGATCCTGATCCTCACCGCCCGCGCGGACGAGGTGGACACGGTGGTCGGCCTCGACGCGGGCGCCGACGACTACGTCACCAAGCCGTTCCGCCTCGCCGAGCTGCTCGCCCGGGTCCGGGCCCTGCTGCGGCGCGGCGCCACGGAACCGGCGCAGCCGCCCGCCACGCACGGGGTGCGCATCGACGTCGAGTCCCACCGGGCCTGGATGGGCGAGGAGGAACTCCAGCTCACGGCCAAGGAGTTCGACCTGCTGCGGGTGCTGGTGCGCGACGCCGGGCGCGTGGTCACGCGGGACCAGCTGATGCGGGAGGTCTGGGACACCACGTGGTGGTCCTCCACGAAGACCCTCGACATGCACATCTCCTGGCTGCGCAAGAAGCTGGGGGACGACGCGGCGAATCCGCGGTATATCGCGACGGTACGGGGTGTTGGCTTCCGCTTCGAGAAGAGCTGAGTCTGGCCGGGGGCCTTGGCGGTTCTTTCCCACCCGCCCGCCCGTCTCGGCCTGGTTGTGAGGTGGGCGCTCCTCGTCTTGGCTGGGCGCCGTCGGCGGCTGCGGGTGGGGGCCCGTCGCCGCCCCCTGCCGTTCGGGGTGCCCCCTAGGGAGGGCGGGCGGGGAGAACCCCCGCCGTAGCGGTGGGGCGAGGGGTGGCCCCTGACCCCGGGGCACACTGGACGGGTCCGTTACCCTGCCCGGCCGGAGGGCCCCGTGCGTCGTCGTCTCATCAACTCCACCCTCGCCGTGGTCCTCGTGGTCATCGCCGTCTTCGGGGTCTCCCTCGTGATCGTCGAGACCCGCACGATCAGCAACAGCGCCCAGGAGCGCGTGGAGTCCGAGGCGCTGCGCCTTGCCAGCATCGTGGACAGCCGTCTGATCGGCGACGAGCGCGTCAGCGGCGAGGTGCTGCGCAAGTGGGTGGACACCGACCGGTACGCCCGCATCGAGATCCCGGGCCGCGCCCCCATCGAGGTCGGCGCCCGCCCCCCGGGCGACGTCATCCGGGCCACGGAGGACGGCGAGGAGGGCGAGCGGGTCACCGTGGAGGAGCCGCGCACGGCGGTCACGCACGAGGTGGGCCGCACCCTGCTGATCATCGGCGGCGTGGCGCTGCTCGCGATCGTCGCGGCCGTCCTGCTCGCCGTACGCCAGGCCAACCGCCTCGCCTCCCCGCTCACCGACCTCGCGGAGACCGCGGAGCGCCTCGGCTCCGGCGACCCCCGCCCCCGCCACCGCCGCTACGGCGTCCCGGAGCTGGACCGGGTCGCCGACGTCCTGGACGCCAGCGCGGAGCGGATCGCCCGGATGCTGACGGCGGAGCGGCGCCTGGCCGCCGACGCCTCGCACCAGCTGCGCACGCCGCTGACGGCCCTGTCGATGCGCCTGGAGGAGATCACCGTCACCGACGACCTGGACACGGTCAAGGAGGAGGCGACGATCGCGCTGGCGCAGGTGGAGCGGCTCACGGACGTGGTGGAGCGGCTGCTCACCAACTCGCGGGACCCGCGCACCGGCTCCGCCGTCGCCTTCGACCTGGACGAGGTGATCAAGCAGCAGCTGGAGGAGTGGCGCCCCGCCTACCGCAGCGCGGGCCGCGCGATCGTCAGCTCCGGCAAGCGGCACCTGACGGCGGTGGGCACGCCCGGCGCGGTCGCGCAGGTCCTGGCGGCGCTGATCGAGAACTCCCTGATGCACGGCGGCGGCACCGTCGCCCTGCGCACCCGCGTCACCGGCAACCAGGCGGTCGTAGAGGTCACCGACAGCGGCCCCGGCGTGCCCGCGGACCTCGGCGCGCGGATCTTCGAGCGGGCCATCAGCGGCCGCAACTCCACCGGCATCGGCCTCGCCGTGGCCCGTGACCTGGCCGAGGCGGACGGCGGCCGCCTGGAGATGCTGCAGGCGAAGCCGCCGGTGTTCGGGCTGTTCCTGTCGCGCACGCCGGGCTGCCGGGACGAGGGCGCGGGCGGCGAGCCGACGGGCGGCGGGACGGTCCGCTGAGCGCCGCCGGGCCGCCCCGAGGCCGCCCGCGCCGGGGTCAGCGGCTGCCCCGCGCGGCGGACGGCGCGGGCCGCTCCGCGTCGCTCTCCAGGAACGATTCGGCATGCGCGACGGCCTCGCGCGCGGGCAGCGCCCGGAACACCCAGGAGCGGTAGGACCAGAAGCGGAACAGCGTGGCGATGCCCATGCCGAGGAACTTGAAGAAGTTCGTCTGGAGCTTGCTGTCCCAGTCGAACCCGTAGGTCGCGACGTACAGCACGCCGTTCTCGATGACCAGGCCGACCACGCTGAACAGCAGGAACAGCGTCAGCTCCCGGGTGCGCCCACTCTTGTCGCGGTCACGGTAGGTGAAGTACCGGAACCCCACGTAGTTGCAGCAGATCGCCACGACCGTGGCGATCACGCTGGCGCGCACCACCTGGAGGTCCGTGACATGCCGTACGAGGTTGAACACGGCGAAGTTGACCAGCGTGCCCACCGCGCCGACGGCCCCGAACTTGGCGACCTCGCGTGCGAGCTGGTCCAGTCGCACCCTCAGTGCGCCACGGTCCGTCATGGTTGGTCGCCCCAGCCCCCGCGTCGGTGTCAGTGTCAGTGTGTCGATGTGTCGGTGTCGGTCCGCGTCGGTCCACGACGGCCCGCGACGGCCCGCGTCAGGCCGCGGCAGTCCGGGTCGGTCCGGAACGTTCGCCGTGATGTGTCGCCGTGGTGGGCGGTTTCCCCGTTCGCGTCAACCCAGCCATGCTAACCAGCGCCCTCGGACGGCGCGCGCGGGCGCCGCCACTCTGTGGCACCCCTGTGACGCCCGCACGTGACGCCCGCACGCGGAATCGGCCCCGCCCCGGACGGCCGATACCCTGTGGGTGTGACGTTCCCGGTAGTCGGCATGGTCGGCGGGGGCCAGCTCGCTCGTATGACACACGAGGCGGGCATCCCGCTCGGCATCAGGTTCAAGCTCCTCAGTGACACTCCGCAGGATTCCGCGGCGCAGGTCGTCAGCGACGTCGTCATCGGCGACTATCGCGACCTGGACACGCTGCGCGACTTCGCGCGGGGCTGCGACGTGATCACCTTCGATCACGAACACGTACCCACCGAGCACCTGCGGGCCCTGGAGGCGGACGGCATCCCCGTGCGCCCGGGGCCCGACGCGTTGGTGCACGCCCAGGACAAGGGCGTGATGCGCGCCAAGCTGGACGCGCTCGGGGTGCCCTGTCCGCGCCACCGCATCGTGACCGATCCGGCGGACGTGGCCGCGTTCGCGGCGGAGGGCGACGGCTTCCCCGTGGTCCTCAAGACCGTGCGCGGCGGGTACGACGGCAAGGGCGTGTGGGTGGTGCGCTCCGCCGAGGAGGCCGCCGAGCCGTTCAAGGCGGGCGTGCCCGTGCTCGCCGAGGAGAAGGTCGACTTCGTACGGGAGCTGGCGGCGAACGTCGTCCGCTCCCCGCACGGCCAGGCCGTGGCGTACCCCGTGGTGGAGTCCCGGCAGGTCGACGGCGTCTGCGACACGGTGATCGCGCCCGCCCCCGGCCTCAGCGACGACCTCGCCGGGCGGGCCCAGGACCTGGCGCTGCGCGTGGCCCGCGAGCTGGGCGTCGTCGGGCACCTGGCCGTCGAGCTGTTCGAGACCCACGACGGCCGCGTCCTGGTCAACGAGCTGGCGATGCGCCCGCACAACTCCGGCCACTGGACCCAGGACGGCGCGGTCACCTCCCAGTTCGCCAACCACGTCCGCGCGGTCCTCGACCTGCCCCTCGGCGACCCGCGCCCGCGCGCCCGCTGGACGGTCATGGCCAACGTCCTCGGCGGCGACTTCCCCGACATGTACGGCGCGTACCTGCACTGCATGGCGCGCGACCCGAAGCTGAAGATCCACATGTACGGCAAGGACGTGAAGCCCGGCCGCAAGGTCGGACACGTCAACACCTACGGCGACGACCTCGACGACGCCCTTGAGCGCGCCCGTCACGCTGCCGGATACCTCAGAGGAACGATCACCGAATGACCTCCCCGCAGTCGCCCGCCGTCGGCATCGTCATGGGCTCGGACTCCGACTGGCCCGTCATGGAGGCCGCCGCCAAGGCCCTCGACGAGTTCGAGATCGCGTACGAGGTGGACGTGGTCTCCGCCCACCGCATGCCGCGCGAGATGGTCGCGTACGGCGAGCAGGCCGCCGACCGCGGCCTGAAGGCGATCATCGCCGGAGCCGGGGGAGCCGCCCACCTGCCGGGCATGCTCGCGTCGGTGACCCCGCTGCCGGTGATCGGCGTGCCCGTACCGCTGAAGTACCTGGACGGCATGGACTCGCTGCTGTCCATCGTGCAGATGCCCGCGGGCGTGCCGGTGGCGACGGTGTCGGTGGGCGGCGCGCGCAACGCGGGCCTGCTCGCGGCCCGCATCCTCGCCGCGCACGACGGTGAACTCCTCGCCCGCATGCGGGAGTTCCAGCAGGAGCTGAACGACCAGGCCACCGAGAAGGGCAAGCGGCTGCGCGCCAAGGTCGAGGGGGCGGGTTCCGGATTCGGCTTCGGGTCGGGAAAGTAGCGGCATGACGAAGCTGCCTGACTCCCTGGCCCGGGCCCGCGCCCTGCTCGCCGAGTTCCCCGTCGTGGACGGTCACAACGACCTGCCGTGGGCGCTGCGCGAGAAGGCCGGGTACGACCTCGACCTCCTGGACATCGCCGACGACCAGGCGGGCAGGCTGCACACCGACCTGGCCCGGCTGCGCTCCGGCGGCGTCGGCGCGCAGTTCTGGTCGGTGTACGTGCGCACGGACCTGGCGGGCGACACGGCGGTCAGCGCCACGCTCGAACAGATCGACTGCGTGGACCGCCTGCTGGCGCGCCACCCGGCCGACCTGCGCCGCGCCCTGACCGCCGCCGACATGGAGGCGGCCCGCGCCGAGGGCCGCGTCGCCTCCCTGATGGGCGCCGAGGGCGGCCACTCCATCAACAACTCGCTGGCCACGCTGCGGGCGCTGTACGCGCTCGGCGTGCGCTATATGACGCTCACGCACAACGACAACACGGCGTGGGCGGACTCGGCGACGGACTCCCCGGGCGTGGGCGGCCTGTCGCCGTTCGGCCACGAGGTGGTCCGCGAGATGAACCGCCTGGGCATGCTGGTGGACCTCTCGCACGTGGCGGCGACGACGATGCGGGCGGCCCTGGACACCAGCGTGGCCCCCGTGATCTTCTCCCACTCCTCCGCCCGCGCGGTCTGCGACCACCCGCGCAACATCCCGGACGACGTCCTGGAGCGCCTGCCCGCGAACGGCGGCGTGGCCATGGCCACCTTCGTACCGAAGTTCGTGCTCCAGGCGGCGGTCGACTGGACGCTCGCGGCCGACGACAACATGCGGGCGCACGGCTTCCACCACCTGGACACCACCCCGGAGGCGATGAAGGTCCACGCGGCCTTCGAGGAGCGCCACCCGCGCCCGGTCGCCACCGCCGCCACGGTCGCCGACCACCTCGACCACATGCGCGAGGTCGCGGGCATCGACCACATCGGCATCGGCGGCGACTACGACGGCACGGCCTTCACGCCGGACGGCCTGGACGACGTGTCGGGCTATCCGAACCTGATCGCCGAGCTGCTCGACCGCGGCTGGTCCGACGCCGACCTCGCCAAGCTGACCTGGCGCAACGCGGTGCGGGTGCTCGGCGCGGCGGAGGACGTGGCGCGGCGGGTGCAGGCCGAGCGGGGCCCGTCGATCGCGACGCTGGCGGAGCTGGACGGCGCCGGAAGCTGACACTCCGTCAAGAGCCTTGAGGGGCGCGGCCACTGAGGCCGCGCCCCTTCTTCACCGCCAGGTATTGAAACGCACAGTCCAAATGAGTTACCGTCCTCGCAAGTAATGTACTGAACGATCCAAAACGGGGATGGGGAGACCGGCATGACCGAGGCAGTGACCCGCGAGTGGACCGACGAGGACCTGGCCCGCTCCCTGGACGGCGACTTCACCAGCGCGCACGCCGAGGTGAACGGCGTCCGGCTGCACTACGTCGAGGGCGGCAGCGGCGCGCCGCTCGTGCTGCTCGGCGGCTGGCCGCAGACCTGGTGGCAGTTCCACAAGATCATGCCCGCGCTCGCGCGCCGCTTCCGCGTGATCGCCGTGGACCTGCGCGGCATGGGCGGCTCGGCCAAGCCCCCCGCGGGCTACGACAAGAAGACGATGGCCGAGGACATCCACGCGCTCCTGCGCCACTTCGGCCACGACAGCGCGTACGTCGCCGGGCACGACATCGGCGCGATGGTCGCGCACGCCCTCGCCGCCAACCACCCCGAGGCCGTGCGGAAGCTGGTCCTCCTGGACGTGCCCCACCCCGACGAGCACATCCGCCAGCTCACCCTGCTCCCCGCCGCCGGGTCCGGCGCGGACGGGGAGGGCGCCCCCGGCATCTATCTGTGGTGGTTCGCCTTCAACCAGGTCAAGGGCCTGCCGGAGAAGCTGCTCGACGGGCGCGTCGGCCTCCTCCAGGACTGGCTCTTCGGCTATCTGCTCAAGGACCCGTCCTCGATCGACGACCGCTCGCGCGCGGTGTACGCCGCGGCGTACTCCACTCCGGACGCGATCCGCGCGGGCAACGCCTGGTACCAGGCGTTCCTCCAGGACGCCGACGACTTCGCGACGTACGACCGCCTGCGCACGCCCGTGCTCGTCCTCGCGGGCCACTTCAACCACGCGTTCCTGACGTCCGTCATGCCCGAGCACGCCAGGGACGTCCGCGTCGAGCTGCTGGCGGACAGCGGCCACTACCTCGCCGAGGAGCAGCCGGAGCGGGTGACGCGGGAGCTGACGGCGTTCTTCGCCTGAGACGGCACGGCCCGGGCCCCCGGCGCGATGCCGGGGGCCCGGGCCGTACGGATGTGGCGTTACGGCAGGTTGCGGGCCATCACGATCCGCTGGACCTGGTTCGTGCCCTCGTAGATCTGGGTGATCTTGGCGTCGCGCATCATGCGCTCGACCGGGTAGTCACGGGTGTAGCCGTACCCGCCGAGGAGCTGGACGGCGTCCGTGGTGACCTCCATGGCGATGTCCGAGGCGAAGCACTTGGCGGCGGCGCCCTGGTAGGTGAGGTCGGCGTCGACGCGCTCGGAGGCCGCGGCGGCCTGGTAGGTCAGGGCGCGGGCGGCGGAGATCTTCATGGCCATGTCGGCGAGCATGAACTGCACGCCCTGGAAGTCGGCGATCGGCTTGCCGAACTGCTTGCGCTCCTGGACGTACCCCTTGGCGTAGTCCAGGGCGCCCTGGGCGATGCCGAGGGCCTGGGCGGCGATGGTGATGCGGGTGTGGTCCAGGGTCTTCATGGCCGTCGCGAAGCCCGTGCCCTCCGCGCCGATCATGCGGTCGGCGGGGATGCGCACGTTGTCCAGGTAGACCTCGCGGGTGGGGGAGCCCTTGATGCCGAGCTTCTTCTCCGGGGCGCCGAAGGACACGCCCTCGTCGGACTTCTCCACGACGAAGGCGGAGATGCCCTTGGAGCGCTTCTCGGGGTCGGTCACGGCCATGACCGTGTAGTACTCGCTGACGCCCGCGTTGGTGATCCAGCGCTTCACGCCGTTGAGGACATAGTGGTCGCCGTCCCGGACGGCCTTGGTCTTCATGCCCGCCGCGTCCGAGCCCGCGTCCGGCTCGGAGAGGCAGTACGAGAACATGGCGTCGCCCTTGGCGAGCGGCGTCAGGTACTTCCGCTTCAGCTCCTCGGAGCCGGAGAGGATGACGGGCAGCGAGCCCAGCTTGTTCACCGCCGGGATCAGGGACGAGGACGCGCAGACCCGGGCCACCTCCTCGATCACGATGACCGTGGCGAGGGCGTCGGCGCCCGCGCCGCCGAACGCCTCCGGGACGTGCACCGCGTGCAGGTCGGAGGCGACCAGGGCGTCCAGGGCCTCCTGCGGGAAGCGCGCCTCCTCGTCGACCGCGGCGGCGAACGGCGCGATCTTCGTCTCGGCGAGCGAACGGATCGTGTCGCGGAGCATGATGTGCTCCTCGGACGGGCGGTACAGGTCGAAGTCAGCCGATCCGGCCAAGGTATCTCACGCTCCCATGACGCTAACTACCGTTAAGTAACCCAAATTTTAGTGGCGCTGCCCACGCGGGGGATACGTGAGCTTGACGACAGCGGGCGCCCTGCCGGGCGACCGGCGAGCGGCTACCGGGCAGCCGTCGGGCAGCCGTCGGGCGACGGTCGGGCACCAGGGGAGAACGTGCCCCGTGAGCGGCCCGGATACGCCCGACTATGCTCGGGCACCGCACTGACGCGCGGACACCTGGAGCACACCCATGGCCCTGAAGATCACCGTGATCGGCACCGGCTATCTCGGCGCCACCCACGCCGCGGCCATGGCCGAGCTGGGCTTCGAGGTCCTCGGCCTCGACGTCGTGCCCGAGAAGGTCGAGATGCTCCAGCGCGGCGAGGTCCCGATGTACGAGCCGGGCCTCGAGGACCTGCTCCGCCGCCACGTCGCGGGCATCGAGGGCTCCACCGGGCGGCTGCGCTTCACCCTGGACTGGGCGGAGGCCGGGGCCTTCGGCGACGTCCACTTCGTCTGCGTGAACACCCCGCAGAAGCACGGCGAGTACGCCTGCGACATGAGCTACGTCGACGCGGCGATGGAGTCCCTGGCCGCGCACCTCACCCGGCCCGCCCTGGTCGTCGGCAAGTCCACCGTGCCGGTCGGCAGCGCCGAGCGCCTCGCGGCCCGCATCGCCGAACTCGCCCCCGCGGGCGACGAGGTCGAACTCGCCTGGAACCCGGAGTTCCTGCGCGAGGGCTTCGCCGTCAAGGACACGCTGCACCCCGACCGGATCGTGGTCGGCGTGCGCGGCGAGCGCGCCGAGAAGCTGCTGCGCGAGGTGTACGCGACGCCGGTCGCCGAGGGCACCCCGTTCGTGGTCACCGACTTCCCGACCGCCGAGCTGGTCAAGACCTCCGCGAACTCCTTCCTCGCCACGAAGATCTCCTTCATCAACGCCATGGCCGAGGTCTGCGAGGCCGCGGGCGGCGACGTGGTGAAGCTCGCCGAGGCGCTCGGGTACGACGACCGGATCGGCGCCAAGTTCCTGCGCGCCGGGATCGGCTTCGGCGGCGGCTGCCTGCCCAAGGACATCCGCGCGTTCATGGCCCGGGCGGGCGAGCTGGGCGCCGACCAGGCCCTCACCTTCCTGCGCGAGGTCGACTCCATCAACATGCGCCGCCGCGGGCACATGGTGGAGCTGGCGCGCGAGGCCGTGGGCGGCGGCTCCTTCCTCGGCAAGCGGGTCGCGGTCCTCGGCGCCGCGTTCAAGCCGGACTCCGACGACGTGCGGGACTCGCCCGCCCTCAACGTGGCCGGGCAGATCCACCTCCAGGGCGGCCAGGTCACCGTGTACGACCCCAAGGGCATGGACAACGCCCGGCGCCTGTTCCCCACGCTCGGATACGCGGGCACCGCCGAGGAGGCCGTGCGCGGCGCCGACGTCGTCCTGCACCTCACGGAGTGGGCCGAGTTCCGCGCCCTCGACCCGGAGGCGCTCGGCGCGGTCGTGGGCCGCCGGGTCATCCTGGACGGCCGCAACGCGCTGGACGCCGAGCGGTGGCGGGCGGCGGGCTGGACCTACCGAGCGATGGGCAGGCCGTCGGCCTAACGCGCCCCCACCCTGCCCGCCTGCCCACGACCGCGGGCACGGCCCACCCACCCACCCACCCGCCCCGTCAGCGCACGGCCCCCCGGGGCGCCGACAGCGCCCCTGCCCCCCACGGGCCGCCTGCCCACGACCGCGGGCACGGCCCACCCACCCGCCCACACCGACCCGCAGCCGCCAACGGCGAGGAACCCCCACGAGGGGCCTCGACCTCTCGGTAGGGGGAAACGGGCGGGCGGGTGGGAAAGAAAGCCGCGAAGCGGACCCGCAGCCGCCAACGGCGAGGAACCCCCACGAGGGGCCCCGGCCTCTCCGCCAGGCGGTAACGGGCGGGCGGGTGGGAGAGGGGACCCCTAGAGGGCCCGCCCGGCCCGCCGGGCGCGATACGCGCGCATCTTAGCCCGCGCTCCACACACCCCCATGTCACACCACCGCCCCCGCCCCCCAGGGCTCCGGTCGAAGTAGACCCACTGGCAGCTCTCGGCCTCGCAGGCCTTCAGCCGCCCCCACGTCCCGTCGACCACGGCCCCGGCGACCGCCGCCGCCACCCGCGAGGCCAACGCCCCGGGATCCGCGGGGACCAGCGCCGCCGACCCGTCGACGGAGTCGACCCGTACCAGCAGGGGAGCGGCGGCGAGCAGCTCGCCGAGCGGCCGCACGGCCCCCCGCGGCGGCAGCCCGGCGTGGGCGAGGCAGACGGCCCGCAGCGACTCCCGCAACTCCTTGGCGGCGGCGACCTCCACCGCGCTCGCGCCGTCGAGCCCCACCGCCGCACGCCCCGCCGCGGTGTCGAGGGCGTCGGTGCCCGCGCCGATGTCCAGCGAGTTCACGAGGGCCTGGATCAGCGCGAGGCCGCCGGGCGCGGGCGCTCTGTCATTCATGCTTGCGACGTTACCGCCACTGGGCCACCATGGAGTAACCGTTACCGGAAGACCGCATGTGCCAGTAACCACCGGAGGAGACCCATGTCCGCCCCCATCGCAAAGCTGCACAACGTCGTCCTGGACTGTCCCGACCCCCGGGCCCTCGCCGAGTTCTACGCCGCGATCATCGGCGGCACGATCCACGACGAGGACGGCGACGGCCACTGGATCGACCTGGTCGCCCCGGGCCGCGTGAAGGTGTCCTTCCAGCGCGCCGAGAACCTGCGCGCCCCCGAGTGGCCCCGCGCCGACGCCAACTCCCAGCAGCTCCACCTGGACCTGGACGCGGGCAGCACGACGGCGGAGCTGGAAGCGGCCCAGGAGCGTGTCCTGGCCCTCGGCGCCCGCCCCCTGGACCTGGACGACGACAACGGCAAGCGCGACTTCCGCGTCTACGCCGACCCGGCGGGCCACCCGTTCTGCCTCTGCCGCATCGACTGACCACCGCCCCCACCAGAACCGGCGCCCCGCCAGCGGAAGTCACCCGTCCAGCACCCCGATCCGCGCCGAGGACGGCCCCCGGCGCTCCCGGGCCGCGCGGGCGGTGAAGTCGGCGCCGCGCAGGGCGCGTTGGACGTTGCCCCAGGTGAGGGCCGCGAGGTCGGACTCGGTCCAGCCGCGGTGGAGGAGTTCGGCGATCAGACGGGGCCAGCGGGAGGCGTCGGCCAGCTCCTCGGGGTGCGCGGCCCCGGTGTCGTACGCACCGGAGAGCGCCACGCACTCGGCACCGGCCACGCGCCGCACGTGCTCCAGGTGCTCGGCCACGTCCCGCACCGAGGGCCCGGTCAGGCCCGCCGCGAGCGGCACCAGGACCAGGCCCCTGGCGGCGCCCACCGCGGCGAGCAGGCCGTCGTCGAGGTTCGCCGGATGGTCGCGCAGCGCCCGTGCGCCGGAGCGGGTGAAGAGCACCGGCGCCCTGGACACGGCCAGCACCCGCCGCGCGGTCGCCTCGGACGCGCCGGACAGGTCGGCGAGGACGCCGAGCCGGTTCATCTCCCGTACGACCTCCTCGCCGAAGGCGCTCAGGCCCGCCTCGCCCGCCCACGACGTGCCGCTGAGCGTGAGCGCGCCCAGGCCGAGCGCGTGCAGCGCGCGCAGCGCGCCCACCGAGTCGCCGACGGCACGCGCGCCCACCGGTCCGACCAGGACCGCGATCCGCCCGCGGTGGCGCGCGTCGGCGGTCTCGGAGGCGCCGCGGGCCAGCAGCAGCCCGTCGCCGTGCGCGGTCACCACCTGCTTGACCAGGTCGAGCTGCTCCAGCGCGATGCTCACCGCCCGGTCGTCGTCGACGTCGTCCGGCAGCCGCAGGGACCACAGCTGGGCGCCGACCCCGCCCGCCCGCAGCCGCGGCACATCCGTCTCCAGGGAGCTGTCCCGCAGCTCCAGGTCGTGCCAGGGCAGCTCGCGCAGCGCCCACGGCAGGCCGCTGTACCCGTCGGCGACGGGGTGCGCGGCGAGCAGGGCGCGGGCCCGGTCGAGGGCGTCGTCGGGTGCCGTGGCGGGCCGCGGTCCGGGGGCGTGGGCGGGCGCGGCGTCCGCGGGGGCCGCGAGCGCGTCCAGCTCGCCCGCCTCCGCGGTGGCGTTCAGTTCGTCGTGCAGGTCCGCCATGGCAGCTCCACGGGTCGGCGGTGGCACCTGTCGGTGGTCGTCGCACCACGGTGACACGGGGGCCGCGCGGCTTCGCGGCGGGCGGAGCGTTCGGGGTATCCGGGGCCGAAGCCGTCCCCCCGCGTGCGCGAGGGGCCCCGCCGGTCGCCCGGCGGGGCCCCTCGGCCGCGTACGTGGGATCCGGTGGCGTCAGCCGCCCGACACCGTCACCTTCTCGTCGTTGTTGAGCTGGTCGACCAGCTGCTTGACCTTCGCCTTGTCCCAGACGAGGTTGCCGCCGACCGAGCCGGAGATCGGCATGTTCATGGACGTGCCGTCGCCGCCCGTGATGCCCTTCATCGCCCAGAACATGGACGCCACGTCCATCAGGTCCATGTCCTTGTCGACGATCAGCGTGTCCAGGCCCGCGCCCATCGTCGGGTACAGCTTGAACGGGTTGATGATCGTGCCCGGCGTCGCCGCCTGGTTGGCGAGGGCCGCGAGGAACTTCTGCTGGTTCTTGGTGCGGTCCAGGTCGCTGCCCGCGAAGGCGTACCGGGTGCGGACGAAGGCCAGGGCCTCCTCGCCGTTCAGCTTCTGCTTGCCCGCCTCGAAGTCGGCGCCGGACTTCTTGTCCTTGAAGGCCTTGGGGATGTCCATCTCCACGCCGCCGACCGCGTCGACGATCTTCGCGAAGCCGCCGAAACCGATCTCCGCGTAGTGGTCGATGCGCAGACCCGTGTTGGCCTCGACGGTGCGCACGAGCAGCTCGGGGCCGTCCTCGGCGTACGCGGCGTTGAGCTTGGTCTGGCGGCCGGTGCCCGGGTAGAGCTTGCCGGACTCGGCGCCCTTGAAGGAGGGGATCGTGACGTTCGAGTCGCGCGGCAGCGAGATCATCGTGTTCCCGCCGTCGTCCGCGACGTGCAGGATCATCATCGAGTCCGTGCGCTTGCCCTCGGCGGAGCCCGTGTGGAGCTTCTTCTTCTCCTCGTCGGACATGCCCTCGCGGCTGTCGGAGCCCACGATCAGGTAGTTCGTGCCCTTGCCGCCGGAGGGCCGCTCGATCACCTTCGACAGGTCGACCTCGCGCTTGAGCTTGGAGTCCGCCCAGAAGTACGTCGATACGGAGACCACGATGAGCAGGGCCAGGAAGGTGACCAGGCCCCAGGTGATCCGCTTCTTCCAGTTGACCGGCGGCTTCGGCGGGCGCGGCGCGGCCGGGCCGCCCTGCCCCGGGCCGCCGGGGCCGCCGCGGCCCGGGCGGGTGGCGGGCGTGCCGTAGACCTGGCCGGTGTTGTAGCCGCTGTCGTAGCCCTGCTGGCCCGGGGCGCCGGGAGCGCCGGGGTCGGCGTGCTGGCCGGGCTGGCCCTGCTGCCCGTGGGCCGCCCGCTGGTCGCGGTACAGGTCGTCGTACACGTCGTCGTCGTACGAGGGCTGGCGCGGCACCTGGCCGCCCTGGCCGCCCGGGCCCGGGCGCTGGACGTGGCGCATCACGCGGGCACCCTCGGGCTGTGCGCCGCCGCTGCCGTATCCGTGGCGGTCACCGTTGTCGCCGGTCCGCGCGTCTGGCCAATCGCTCATGTGGAGTAGTGTGCAGTGCCGCCCGGCCTGCCTTACAGGGAGGGCGTCGTTTCGGGTCACGCCTGTAGCAGAGCTGTGGCAATGCGCCCGTAACCCGGTCGCGGGCCGCCCGGCTTAGGGTGGAGGGCATGACAGATCAGGCCACCGCTCCGGAGTCGGAGGTTCCGGGCAAGCCGACCTCGGCGTCCCGCACCACGCTCAGCCACATCATGACCCACGCCGACACCAACCTCCTCGGCACCGTGCACGGCGGCGTGATCATGAAACTTGTGGACGACGCGGCCGGTGCCGTCGCCGGACGGCACTCCGGCGGTCCCGCGGTGACCGCGTCCATGGACGAGATGGCCTTCCTCTCGCCCGTCCGCGTCGGCGACCTGGTGCATGTGAAGGCGCAGGTCAACTGGACGGGGCGCACGTCGATGGAGGTCGGCGTGCGGGTGCTCGCCGAGCGCTGGAACGAGTCGACGCCCGCGCAGCAGGTGGGGTCGGCGTACCTGGTGTTCGCGGCGGTCGACGCGGACGGCAAGCCGCGGGTGGTGCCGCCGGTGCTGCCCGAGACCGACCGGGACCGGCGGCGCTACCAGGAGGCCCAGATCCGCCGCACCCACCGCCTGGCACGGCGGCGCGCCATCAAGGAACTCCGCGAGGCCCGCGCCGCGGAGGGCTACGAGGACTGACCCTTCCTGGCGTGGGCGCCCGGGCTGTATCTAGCCCGTCCGGCGTTTGAGGACGAGGCCGGAGGCCGATTTTCGGGGGTGCCAGGGGGCGGAGCCCCATGGTTTCGGTGAAGGGGGCGGGATTGGGGCGCCCCCGCGAGGGCTCAGCCGCAGGTGACCTGGTCGCCGGTGACCACCCCGAACTCCCCCTGGTTGGGCGCCTCCGCCCGCACCCGCTTGATCTTGCGGAAGTCCGCCCCCGCGATCACCCGGAGCGTCGCCCCCTGCCCGGCCACCTTCCGCATCGCGCACCCCGGCAGCGCCGTGGCCAGGGACTTCGCGGAGCGGTCCCAGCGCGGGTCGTAGGCGACGACGGTCCGCGCGAGGGGCGCGCCGCCGCGCGGCACCGGCACGGTCCCCGGCGCCCGCGTCGTACGGAACCCCGTGGAGCGCAGCGCCGCGTCCACCCGCTCCCCGAGCCCCGGCGTCGTCGTGCCGTTGTCGACCTGCACCCGGATCTGCTGCGGGGCGACCGGCACCAGCGCGCTCGTCGACCGGGCCCGGTACGGGGCCAGCGGCTTGTCCTCGCGCAGCGCCTTGAACAGCTTCCCGGCCTTGTCCTCGTCCCACTTCAGGGTCGAGCCGATGCCCGGCACCATGTGGCCCATCGTGCCGAGCGGCACGGTGGTGAACTCCGACGACGACGGCGAGAAGTTCCGCATGGCCCGGCCGAGCGCCAGCATGTCGCTGGTGCCGAAGCCCTTGTCGGCCCGTACCGAACCGAGCAGCGACTTGGTGACGCCGCTGAACTTGACCGGATTCAGCAGCACCCCGCTGCTCGTCGCCTTCGCGATCAGCGCCGCGAGGAACCGCTGCTGGCGCCGCATGCGGCCGAGGTCGGCGGCCCCGTCGATGTGCCGGGAGCGCACGTACTGCAGGGCCTCGCCGCCGTTCAGCTCGTGCGTTCCGGCGGGCAGGTCGAGGCCGGTGTAGGAGTCCTTCAGGGGCTGGTCGGTGCAGATCTCGACGCCGCCGAGGACGTCGACGGTCTTCATGAAGCTGGTGAAGTCGACCTCCACATAGTGGTCGATCTTCACCTTGGTCATGTGCTCGACGGTGCGCACGGTCAGGTTCGGCCCGCCCTCGGCGTACGCCGCGTTGAGCCGCACCGGGTGCGGCCTGTGGTGCTTGCCGGAGTTCTGGTCGATGTGCTCGGGCAGCTCCGCGTAGCTGTCCCGGGGCAGGCTCACGACGCTCGCGCGGTTCCGGTCCGCCGAGATGTGCACGATCATGATGGTGTCCGTGCAGTGGCAGGGGGCGCCGCCGAGGCGGTACTTCCGCTTCAGCTCGGGGGTGATCTTGTCGCGGCCGTCGGTGCCGACGAGCAGCACGTTCATGCCGTGGCCCGGCTCGGGCCGGTTCTTCATGTCCTTGAAGGCGTCCACGCGCCGGATGCCGGTGTCCAGGCTGGAGACGACGCCGTGCCCGACGCCCGCCGCGGCCAGCACGGTGACGGACACCGCCGTCACGATCCGCATCGGCCACCGGGGCCGCCGTGCCCGCGGCACCGGCTGCCGGGCCGTCTGCCGGGTCCGGGGGCGCGGCGGCCCCGGCTCGCGCGGGGGGCGAGGGGGCGGCGCGGGGGAGCGGGGCGGTGCGGGCACGTGCGAGGACACCTCCGCGGTCGCGGCTGGCTGAGCCGGGGGGACGGCAGAACCGTAGGCCCATACGATCTGCGGCCCGGGGTAGCGACCCGGACGGCGCGCGCCCGTGTCCCCCGTTCGCGGTAACGTGACGCCCGATGCGGCGCGCGCGGCACCCGCGGCGCCCGCAGTGAATCCGGGGCGCTGCCCCGGAGCCCGGCCGAGAGACGAGAAGGAAACCCCGCACGTGAATTCTGACGGTCAGCCTCCCGCCGTCTCCGTGATCATGCCGGTCCTCAACGAGGAGCGGCATCTGCGGGAGGCCGTGCACGCGATCCTGGAGCAGGAGTACGCCGGTGAGCTGGAGGTCGTCGTCGCGCTCGGCCCCTCCACCGACCGCACCGACGAGATCGCCGCCGAACTCGTCGCGGAGGACTCCCGCGTCCACACCGTGCCGAACCCCACCGGGCGCACGCCCGCCGCGCTGAACGCCGCCATCAAGGCCTCGCGCCACCCGATCGTGGTGCGCGTCGACGGCCATGCCGCGCTCTCGCCGGGGTACATCACGACCGCCGTGCGCCTCCTTGAGGAGACCGGCGCGCAGAACGTCGGCGGCATCATGCACGCCCAGGGCACCAACGCCTGGGAGCAGGCCGTGGCCGCCGCGATGACCTCCAAGATCGGCGTCGGCAACGCCGCGTTCCACACCGGCGGCGAGGCCCAGCAGGCCGAGACCGTCTACCTGGGGGTCTTCCGCCGCGAGGCCCTGGAGCAGCAGGGCGGGTACAACGAGGAGTTCATCCGCGCCCAGGACTGGGAGCTGAACTTCCGCATCCGCGAGGCCGGGGGCCTGATCTGGTTCTCGCCCGAGCTGAAGGTCTCCTACCGCCCCCGCCCGAACGTGCGGGCCCTCGCCAAGCAGTACAAGGACTACGGCCGCTGGCGCCACGTCGTCGCCCGCTACCACGAGGGCTCCATCAACCTGCGCTACCTGGCGCCGCCCACCGCCGTGTGCGCCATCGCCGCGGGCCTCGTCGTGGGCGCGGCCCTGACGCCGTGGGGCTTCGTCGTGCCCGGCGGCTACCTCGCGGCGATCCTCGCCGGGTCCGTGCCCGCGGGCAAGGGCCTGCCCCTGAAGGCGCGCCTGCGCATCCCGGTGGCCCTCGCGACCATGCACATGTCGTGGGGCTGGGGCTTCCTCACCAGCCCCCGCTCGCTGGCGAAGAAGGTCATCGCCTCGCGCCGCCCGGCGGTCCTGGGCCAGGCCCAGACGACCCAGGAGGCCTGAGCCGCCGGGTCGCCGCCCGTCTGCCCGTCCGTCTGCCCGTCTGCCCGTCCGTCCGGACCCGGACTCCGCCTGGCTCACGCTCACCAGGTGAAGTTCGGGTCCACCTTCATGCAGGCCTTGTCGTCGGAGCCGTTCATCGCGTCCGCCGAATCGGGCGTCGAGTCGTCCTGCTTCTTCGCCTTCCTCGGCTTGTCGCCCTCGCGCCAGTCCGCGCCGACGACCAGCGTGACGCCGGAGACGTCCGTCGACTTCTTCACCGCGCTCAGCCGCAGGCCCAGCGCCTTGGCGACCCGCTGCGCGTCGCCCTCCAGCTCCGCGCTGGGGTAGCGGATGACCGTCCGCGCCTCGGTGAGCGCGGCGGACGGGTCCGACGCGGCCCGCTCGAAGCCCTTCTCCTCCAACAGCCGCGCGACCGCGCTGGCCCGGCCGCCGGCGGGCGGCTCGGTGGCGGTGCGGGTGCCGTTCTGGACCTGTACGGCGATCTGGTCGTCCGGCGCCGCCGGGTCGTCGGAGAGCTTCTCCTTGGCCGGTTTCCGCTTCGCGTCCTTGCCGTCGAGGGCGATGTCGTCGCGTACGAGGCGGAACAGCTGCTCGGCGTCGCCCGGCTTGGGCACGACGCGCGAACCGACGTACTCGAACGGCATGGTGGTCATCGTCGTGCGCTCCGGCGAGACCTTCTTCAGCTCGTTGCCCAGGTCGTAGAGCTTCATCACGGAACCGAGGCCCGGGTCGACCTTCAGCGCTTTCGTGGCGTTCTCGGCGAGCTTGCGCAGCCGGTTGGGGCTGGTCAGGCTGGTGTTGTCGCGGAGCATGCGGACCAGCGAGTTCATGTACATGTGCTGGGCCTTGGCGCGGCCGATGTCGCTGCCGTCCTCGAAGCCGTAGCGGGTGCGCAGCCACTGGAGGGCCTGCTCGCCCTGGATCTTCGTGGTGCCCTTCTTGAGCTTCAGGCCCGAGCCCTTGCCCGCGCTGGTGCGCGAGTGGATGTTCTTGTCCACGCAGACGGGGACGCCGCCGATCGCGTCGGCCATCGACACCACCCCGGAGAAGTCCACCATCATGAAGTGGTCGATGCGGATGTTGGTGAGCTTCTCCCAGGTGGCGACGGTGCAGCCGGGGCCGCCCCGGCCGAGCGACTCGTTGGTCATCGTCCGCGGCCCGGTCTCCTCGTACACCTTGCCGTCGTCGGGGTCGGTGCACTTGGGGATGGTCAGGAGCGTGTCGCGCGGCATGCTGATCACCGACATGTTGCTGCGGTCCGCCGACAGGTGCAGCAGCATCTGCACGTCCGCGAGCGGCGGGCCGCCGAAGGTGTCCTTGGCGCCGCCGAGCTTCTGGTTCTCCTTGGAGTCCCGGGCGTCGGAGCCGATGAGCAGGATGTTCAGCGGTGTCTGGCCCGCGGAGTTGGGCGTGGGCGCGGGGGCCCGGTGGTCGCCCAGGTTCAGGTCGTCGGTCTCCAGGTTGTTGTTGAGGTGCCGGTAGTAGAGGTAACCGGCACCGGCCGTGCCCAGTATCAGCATGGCGAGGACGATCGCCGACCACCGCAGGATCCGCCGGGCCCTGCGGGCGGGCCGCCCGCCGCCCCCGGGCCGTGGCCCGCCACCGTCACGCCCGCCGCCACCGGAACCGCCCCGCCTGGCGCCACCGGGGGCGCCCCGCTCGGCCTCACCGGGGGCACCGCGCTTGGCGCCAGCGGCTCCTTTGGTGCCGCCAGCGGTCCCTTTGGCCGCGCCAGCGGAGGCAGCCTTGGCCGCGCCAGCAGCCGCCTTGGCCGCGCCAGCAGGGCCCTGCTTCGCGGCTCCGCCAGCAGCCGCCTGCTGCGGGGCGCCGGGAGTTCCCTGCTTGGCGGCGCTCGAAGCCGCCTGCTTCGCGGGGCCCGAGGCCCCCTGCTTGGCGGCGCCGGAAGCCGCCTGCTTCCCGGCACCCGCAGGCCCCTGCTTGGCGGCGCCCGAAGCCCCCCGCTTCCCGGCACCCGCAGCCGACCGCCCGGCGGCACCCGCAGCCGACCGCCCGGCGGCGCCCGAAGCCGCCCGCCCGGGTCTGCCCGCCGTCGACGGCTCGGCGCCGCGGCGCGCGGTGCCCGCCCCCGGGGGCGCTCCCTCCCCACGCACGCTGTTCTGCCCCATCCCCTGTCCCTCCCCGCCGTGCTTCCCAAGTGTGGCCGCCGCGCGGTCACTTGCGGCACGCTGCCGCCACCCCGTGGCCGAAGCGACTCGTCGTCGCTTCAACCACCGGAGCGTTCTGTGAGACGTGAAACAACCGCCTCAGGTCACTTGGCACACACGGTTTTGTCGGCCTCGACCTTCTGGATGCCGTCGGGCGCCTTCGACGGAGCCTTGATGGGCACCCCCGCGCCCTTGAAGTCGGCGCCGAGGGTCAGCACGACCGCGGGCAGCCCCTGCGCGTTCTTCTCGCCCTTGCCCGGCTTCAGGGCCGCCGCGGGCAGCCCCATGAGGTCCGCGAGCTTGCGGGCCTGGTCGGCCTGGCCGGGCCCGTACTCCACGGTCGTCTTGGCCTGCTGGGAGGCGTTGCCCAGCTGCGTGGACTTCGTGACGCCCTCGGTGGTCTGGAGCCAGGTCAGCGTCTCCTGCGCGGCACCGTTGCGCGCGCTGCCGTTGTAGACGTCGACGCGGACGTCACCGGCCGCGGCGCGCGGTCCCTTGAGCCGGGCGGCCACCGCGGCCTTCTCCTTCTTCTCCTGCTTCTTGACCTCGGTCAGCGACACGTCCTCGCGCATCATCGAGAACAGCTCGTCCGCCTTGGCCTGGTTCAGCACGACCGTGGCCTTCACCTTCTCGGCGGGGTTGTCGTCCACCGGGGTGGTCACGAAGGTCAGGTTCTTCATGTCGAGCTTGCCCAGCTCCATGCCGAGGTCGCGGAGCTTCATTATGTCGGCGATCTTGGAGTCGACGGTGAGCGCCTTCGTGCCCGCCTCCGCCAGACTTATCATCTTCTTCGGGTTCGTCAGGGTGTCGTTCGACTTCAGCTTGCGCATCAGCGAGCTGAGGAACTGCTGCTGGAGCTGGATCCGGCTCAGGTCGCCGCCACTGCCCACGCTGTGGCGCGTGCGGACGAACGCCAGCGCCTCCTCGCCCTCGATGGAGTGCTCGCCCGCGGGCAGCTTCAGATGCGACTTCGGGTCGTCGATGTCCTTGGCGAGGCACACGTCCACGCCGTCGACCGCGCTGGACAGCGTCTTGACCGCGTTGAAGTCGGCCACCATGAAGTGGTCCAGCTTTATGCCGGTGATCTGCGTGACCGTGCGCATGACACAGCTCGGCGTGCGCTCGCTCTGGCCGAGGCTCTCGTTGAAGCGGACGTTCTGCGAGCCCGGAATGACCTTGGTGGACCCGTCGTCCTGCTTGGTGGGGCAGTCCGGGATGTCCGTGATCATGTCGCGCGGAATGCTCAGGGCGGTCGCGTTGGAGCGGTCCTTGGACACGTGCAGCAGGAGCGTGGTGTCCGCGTGCCCGACGCTGCCCTCGTCGCCGTAGCCCTTGTTGCCCTCGCCGCTGCGCTTGTCCGTGCCGATGAGCAGGATGTTGATCGCGCGGTCCTTGCTGAAGCCGCCGGTGCCCGCGCCGTCGTCGGACACGGACGTGATGTTGTCGTTCAGGTGCTGGTAGTACAGGTAACCGCCGACGCCGACCGCGACGATCACGAAGGCGACCGAGCCGCCCGTCCAGGCCAGTATCCGCTTGCCGGTGGACTTCTTCTTGCCCTTCGGCCTGCGCCGCCCGCCCGCCGCCTCCGGCTGCGGGGCGCGCCGCCTGCGCTGCCCCGGCACCTGCTCGCCGCCGCCCCGGCCGCCGGGCCGCTCCGGGCTCCGGGTGCCCTGGGGGCGGGCACCGCTCTGCTGCTGGGGGGTGGCGGCGCGCCGCGCCCTGCGGGGCCCGGGGACGCCCGTCGGCGTCGGCTGCCCTGCGGAGGGGCTCAGTCGCAGCTCGTAGTCGCCGGTCTGCGGATTGAGCACCCACTGGTCCGCGGGGTCGATGTCATCCGCCCGCCCGTCACCCGCCACCGCCCTTCCATGGAAGTCGCTTCGCTCTCCCCTGTTGGGCCCACGGCCTTGCGCGTCCACGGTTGTTTGCGTCCTCCGTCAAGGGCCACGCGGCGCCTTTCCCCCTCAAGAAGGCGCTCGGTCAGTCGTTCCTTCGGTGTGCGGCCGGGCGGCCGGGACACCGGATCGGCTCACACTATCCGCCCAGTTCAGCGTCCAACGACGCCGGTGACAAATTCCACTCCCCTTACACCTGGGCAATACGCCCTATTTCTTTGGAAGTACGGGGAGAACGTCCCCGGGCGCCGCATTACCCGCACTCCGACGCGGCGGCCGTGCTGCCCCGGAACGTGGGCGCCGGACTGGGCGTGTGACTGGGGTCGTCGGGCCGCCCGTCGGCCCAGTCCCCCTCACCGCCGCCCCCGTACTCCTCGTCGTACGAGCTGTCGTACGCACCCTCGTCCCCGCCCTCGTCCCCGCCCTCGTCCCCGCTCTCGTCCCCGTCCTCGGACGTGTCTTCGGCGCCTTCCCCGTCCGGGGGAAGCGCGGCCTCGTCGGCGGTACGGGGCGCCACCTGGACCGGCTCGTCCTCGCGGAGCCGCGTGAAGAGTTCCTCGGCGGCGGGCTCCACCAGTTCGTCGCGATTGGCGTCATAGGCGTACGAACGGCGCGGCACGGTGAGGAATTGCACCCGATCCGTGGGGATCGTGCGCATGCCGCGCACCAGTTCGTACAAACCGCGCAGACTGGCGAGGCCGGGGTCCGTGGTGAGCGACGAGGTGGCCGCGTCGAGCACCGGATAGAGCCGTGTCGGATTCAGCAGGACGTCATTGCTGCGCACCTTGTTGACGAGGGCGCCGAGGAATTCCTGCTGCCGGTCCATGCGTTCGGTGTCGCTGCCGTTGCCGAGCGACTTGCGGGCCCGTACGAAGCCCAGGGCCTGCTCGCCGTCCAGCGTCTGCCGTCCGGCGGGCAGCTTCAGGCGCGCGTCCGGGTCGTCCACGGGGTGCTTCAGACAGACCTGTACGCCGTCCACGGCGTCGACCATGTCCTTGAACCCGGCGAAGTCCACCACCATGTGGTGGTCGACGCGGATGCCGGTGAGCTTCTCCACCGTACGGATCGTGCAGGCGCTGCCGCCGAACTCGAACGCCCAGTTGAACTGGACGAACCGGGCCTCGGTGCGGGAGCCGTCGGGGCGGCGGCAGCTGGGGACGCGCACCATCAGGTCGCGCGGCAGGGACACGGCGGTCGCGCTCTGCCGGTCCGCCGCGAGGTGCAGCAGGATCGTGGTGTCGGAGCGCTGGGTGCCGAGGTCGCGGCCGTACGCGCGGTTGCCGCGGCCCGAGCGGGTGTCGGAGCCGATCAGGAGGATGTTCTGCGCGTCGTGCACCAGCGGGGTCGGCCGCTCCTTCTCGTAGCGGGCGAGTTCGGCGGCGGCGTCGGTGTCCTCCGTGATGTTCCCGTCGAGCTTGCGGTAGACGGCCCAGCCGATGCCGCCGGTGACCAGGACGAGGACGGCGGCGCCGAGCGCGGCGTACCGCAGCCAGCGCCGGTGGCGGCGGCGCCTGCCGAGGCCCGTCGGGCTCGCGCCCGCGGGGGCGGGCGCGGGGGCCTTTCGCGGGTCGTCGGGCGCGGTGTCCGTCACGTGTGAGTCCACCCCTCGTCGCTGCGTGTGTGTACGTGGCGCTCCTACGACCATGGCCCGGGGTGGGGGTGGGGGCCTCTGGGCGGTGGGCCGTTCGGGTGAGGCCGTCGCGGGGGCGCCCCAGACCCGCCCCTTCCCGAAACCAGGGGCTGCCGCCCCTGGCACCCCGCCCCATCGCCGCTCCGCGGCTCGTCCTCAAACGCCGGACGGGCTGAATCCCCGGGCCACGGCCCCCTCACCCACCAGCGGGCCCGCTCAGCCCCGCCGGACCCCGAGAACGAGGCCGAGGACGAACGCGCCAGCGCAACCTCATCAGGCCCGTCCGGCGTCCGAGGGTGAGCGTGCGAGCGCGACCCCATCAAGCCCGTCCGGTGTCCGAGGACGAACGTGCCAGCGCAGCCCCATCAGGCCCGTCCGGCCTCCGGAGGGTGAACGCGCCAGCGCAACCTCATCAAGCCCGTCCGGCGTCCGAGGGTGAGCGTGCGAGCGCGACCCCATCAAGCCCGTCCGGTGTCCGAGGACGAACGTGCCAGCGCAGCCCCATCAAATCCATCCGGCGTCCGAGGGCGAACGCGCTAGCGCAGCCCCATCAAGCCCGTCCGGTGTCCGAGGGCGAACGTGCCAGCGCAACCCCATCAAGCCCGTCCGGCGTTTGAGGACGAGCGCGGAGCGCGATGGATGAAGCCCGCCCGGCGTTTGAGGGCGAGGCGCGGAGCGCTGAAGGGAGGGCGGGCGGGTGGGGGAAAATCGAGCCTGCCCGGCGTTTGAGGGCGAGGCGCGGAGCGCCGACCGGACGGCACAGGGCGCCCCCGCCAGAGCTAGCGCAGGGTCAGCGTGACCCGCTCCGCCGACACCCGCTTCTCCAGCCCCTCGGCCCGGAGATGACGGCACAGGACCACCGACCCGCCGGAGGCGAGCGGCGCGTAGAGCCCGGCGCTCAACCCCTCCCAGGAGTCGTAGGGACGCCCGGACAGCACCCGCGCCCCGGCCCCCAGGCCGAGCGCGTCCGCATCGGCCCGCGCCCGCGCGACGACCTCCGCGCCGCTCAGTTCGAGCCCGCCGCAGGCGAGCGCGGCCGCGTCCGGGTCCACGGGCGCGTACGCGGCGAAGTGGTCCCCCTGGCTCGGCACCTCCACCGCGTAGTCGGCGAAGCCGGACGGCGCCTCGGGGAAGCGCCCCCGAGCGGCCGCAGCGCGAGCGCCACCCGCTCCCCGGCGCACGCGCGGGCCGCGTCCAGCGTGTCGGGCCCGCTGACGACCAGGTCCGCGGCGGCCGGGTCGCCCCCGACGTCCGCGAGGACGCCGACCGAGGAGCAGGCGAGCAGCCACACGGCCGTCTGCCAGTGCGCGGGCAGCAGCAGCGCGAGCCGGTCACCGGGCTCGGCGGACAACTCGTCCTGGAGCAGGTTCGCGGTCTTGGCCACCCAATTGGCGAAGGTGGCGACGGACAATTCGACGCGCTCGCCGGTGGCGTCGTCGTAGTACGTGACGAGCGGGCGCGCCGGATCCGCGGCGAGCGCGGATCGCAGCAGGTCGGCAGGGGTGCGGTCGTTGGCGTTCACGGCCGCAAGCGTACGCGGGCCCCGGCGTGTCGCCCATGAGGGATGCGGAGTTGGGCCCCCGGTTCGACCGCCCAGGGGCCGACGGACCGTCAGTTCCCCAATGGACAGATATGTGTCGGTATGCCGACGATCATCTGTATGCGTGGATTTCTTGCTTCCTCGATCGGTGTCACCTGCGCCACGGCGCTCGCCCTGCCCCTCGCCGCCCCCGTGTCGGCCACGGCGGGAACCGCCGCCGTGGCACCCGCCGCTGACGTACTGCCCGGCTCCACCCAGTCCCTCCCGCTGATCCCGCTCGGCTCCGACCGCGCGGGCGGCCCGGCACGCGAGGAGGGGCTGGCACGGCGCGACGTGCGGCCGTTCTCGCTCGTGGGCGTCGTCTGGGACGACCCGGACGCCGACCTGCGCGGCCGGGTCCAGGTCCGCACCCGCGCGACCGGCACCTCGACCTGGTCCGCCTGGCAGGACGTCGAGACGCACAACCACGACCACGCCGCCGACCCCGGCAGCGCCGAGCGCGCCACGGGCCGGGTGCGGGGGGCGACGGCGCCGCTGTGGGTGGGCACGTCGGACGGAGTGGAGGTACGGGTACGAGCGGACGCGCGGGCGCACGGCACCGGCGCGCGAGCGGCCACGCGCGCGCCGGACGCGCTGCCGCTGCCCAAGGGGCTCCGCCTGGAGCTGGTCGACCCGGGCGATGAGCCCCCCGCGCACGACACCGACCGCCTGGGCGCCCTCACCGCCGAGGCCGCCGCGTCGTCCGCGGTGAACGCCGACCTCGCCCCCCTCGGCGCCACCGCCATCCCGGCCCTGGGCAAGGAGCAGACGGAGAAGGCCCTGCTGGCCGCCCGGGGCATCGAGGGCATCGGGACCGCCGGGAGCCACGAGGCCACGGCGGCACTGGAAGGCACGTACAGCGCGGAGCACGCGCCCCCCGCCCACGGCGCACAGGCAACGCAGAACACACAGGGAACCCAGAGCACACAGGGAACCCAGAACACACAGGGAACCCAGAGCACCCAGGACGCCCTCGGCCCGTACGCCAGCGCACAACACGCAGAGCACACCCAGAGCACCCAGAGCACGCAGCACGCACAGGGCGTCGCGGCCGCCCCCCAGGCGCGCCCCCACATCGGTCCACGCCCGCGCATCATCACGCGCCGCGGCTGGGGCGCCGACGAGCGGCTGCGGGAGCGGAACTTCGCGTACACGAAGACGGTGAAGGCCGCCTTCGTGCACCACAGCGCCACCGGCAACAACTACCGCTGCTCCCAGGCACCCTCCGTTCTGCGCAGTATCTACCGCTACCACGTCAAGAGCAGCGGCTGGCGCGACTTCGGCTACAACTTCGCCGTCGACAAGTGCGGAAACATCTACGAAGGCCGGGCGGGCGGCGTGACCAAGCCGGTCCTCGGCGCCCACACCCTCGGTTTCAACACCAACAGCATGGGCATCGCCGTCCTCGGCACGTTCGGCGGCGCCAAGCCGCCGAAGGCCGCGGTGACCGCGGTCGCCAAGCTGACGGCGTGGAAGCTGGGCCTGTTCGGGGCGAACCCCCGCGGCACCACATACCTGAAGTCCGGGGGTGGCAACCTCTACAGGAAGGGCACCAACGTCCGGCTCCGCGTGATCTCCGGGCACCGGGACGGATTCGCCACGGAGTGCCCGGGACGCCTGCTCTACAAGAAGCTCGGCAAGGTCCGGTCCTCCTCGGCCCGCTATCAGGGCCGGTGACGCGCCGGGTCGCAGCGCACGGTCAGCTCATACGTCTGCATACACTGGCCCGCCGGAACACAGTACGGCGGGCCCCAGCAGGAAGCAGAGACGACAGGTGACAGAAGCGATCCTCCTGGTCGGCGGCAAGGGCACCCGGCTGCGGCCGCTCACGGTGAACACCCCGAAGCCCATGGTCCCGGCGGCGGGCGTCCCGTTCCTCACCCACCAGCTGGCCCGGGCCCGCGCGGCGGGCGTGGACCACATCGTCCTCGCCACGTCGTACCTGGCGGAGGTCTTCGAGCCGTACTTCGGCGACGGCTCGGCGCTCGGCCTGGAGATCGAGTACGTCACGGAGGAGGAGCCCCTCGGCACGGGCGGCGCCATCCGGAACGTGGCCTCCCGGCTGCGCTCCGGCCCCCAGGACCCGGTCCTGGTCTTCAACGGCGACATCCTCACGGGCCTCGACATCCGCGCCCTGGTCGCCGAGCACGAGCGGGTGAACGCCGACGTCTCCCTGCACCTCACCAAGGTCACCGACCCGAGGGCGTACGGCCTGGTCCCCACCGACCCCACGGGCCGCGTCACCGCCTTCCTGGAGAAGCCGCAGACCCCCGAGGAGATCGTCACCGACCAGATCAACGCGGGCGCGTACGTATTCCGCCGCTCGGTCATCGACACGATCCCCGCGGGCCGCCCCGTCTCCGTGGAGCGCGAGACCTTCCCGGACCTGCTGTCCTCGGGCGCCCACCTCCAGGGGATGGTCGACTCGACGTACTGGCTCGACCTGGGCACGCCCCAGGCGTTCGTACGGGGCTCCGCCGACCTGGTCCTCGGGCGGGCCCCGTCGCCCGCGGTGCCGGGCCGCTGCGGGGACCGCCTGGTGCTGCCGTCGGCGACGGTCGCCTCCGACGCCAAGCTGACCGGCGGCACGGTCGTCGGGGAGCACGCGGTGGTCGGCGAGGGCGCGCGGCTGTACGGCAGCACGATCCTGTCCGGCGCGGTCATCGAACCGGGCGCGGTCATCACCGACTCCCTGGTGGGGGCCCGTGCCTCCGTAGGGGCGCGGTCCATCCTGTCGGGCGCGGTGGTGGGCGACGGCGCGCGCATCGGCGCGGACAACGAACTCCGTGCCGGAGTGCGCGTGTGGTGCGAGGCCACGCTCCCGGCGGGAGCGGTGCGGTTCTCCTCCGATCAGTGAGTTCGGCGCTCCGCGCCTCGTCCTCAAACGCCGGACGGGCTGGACCTTGTCTCCTCACCGTCGTCGGCTGTCCGTGATCCGCCGCTGGCGCGGCGGGAAGAGCCCGTCCGGCGTTTGAGGACGAGGCGATGAGGCGGGGGCCAGGGGGCGGCAGCCCCCTGGTTTCGGGAAGGGGCGGGTTCGGGGACTGCCAACCCCGTACCCTCGACCCCGTGTCCTCCCGTTTCGCCCCACCCTCCACCCGCACCACGGTCCGCGGTGGCACCACGGCGATCCCGAAGACCCGTACGCGACCCACCACACCCCCGCGCGCCCCGGCGGAGCACCACCGCACCTGGACCCCGCCGACGCCTCTGGACCTCCCCCTGACCCTGGGCCCCCTGCGCCGGGGCCCCGCCGACCCCACCTTCCGCCCCACCCCGGACGGCGCGGTCTGGCGGGCCAGCCGCACCCCGCAGGGCCCGGGCACGCTCCGCGTGGCGGCACGCGGCGGCGCGGTGGAGGCCCAGGCCTGGGGTCCGGGCGCCCAGTGGCTGCTCGACGGGCTTCCGGAGCTGCTTGGCGCGGCGGACGACCCGTCGGCGTTCACGCCCCGGCACCGCCTGCTGGCGGTGGCGCAGCGCCGCCGCCCCGGTCTGCGCCTGACCCGTACGGGCCTGGTCCTGGAGTCCCTGATCCCGTCGGTCCTGGAGCAGAAGGTCACGACGGACGAGGCGTACCGGGCGTGGCGCCTGCTGGTGCGCAAGTACGGCGAGCCCGCGCCGGGGCCGACGCCCGAGCGGGCGCGGATGCACGTGATGCCGGACGCGGCCACGTGGGCGCGGATCCCGTCCTGGGAGTGGCACAAGGCGGGCGTGGACAACAAGCGCGCGTCGGCGATCCTGCGCGCGGTCCGCGTGGCGCGCCGCCTGGAGGAGGCGGCGGCGATGGACCCGGAGGCCGCCAGGGCCCGCCTGGAACTGATCCCCGGCATCGGCCCGTGGACGTCGGCGGAGACGGTCCAGCGCAGCAACGGCGCCCCCGACGCCGTCACGGTCGGCGACCTCCACCTCCCCGGCATCATCGGCTACGCCCTGGCGGGCGAGCGCGACGCCGACGACGCCCGGATGCTGGAGCTGCTGGCCCCCTACGAGGGCCAGCGCCACCGGGCGGCCCGCCTGATCCTCCTGACGGGCAGGACCCCACCACGCCGCGCCCCCAGGATGCCGGTGGGCAACATCGCGGCCCTCTGACCGTTCCAGCCCGGTCCGGCGAGCCGTTCCAGCCCGTCCGGCGCTTGAGGACGAGCCGCGAAGCGGCAATCAAGCGGGGTGCCAGGGGCGGCAGCCCCTGGTTTCGGTGAAGGGGCGGGCCTGGGCGCACCCCGCGAGGACCCTTACCGCACCACCACGAACTCCTCGGGTTCCCGCCCAGCCCGGGCCTCAGGCACGACCGCCGGGTGCCCCACGGCCACGGCCCCCATCGGATCCCAGGACGACGGCAGCCCGAGAACGTCCCGTACGACATCCCGGCAGAACATCGTCGACGACACCCACGCCGACCCCAGCCGCTCCCCGGCGAGGGCGACGAGGAAGTTCTGCACCCCGGCCCCGGCGGCGACGACGAACATCTCCCGCTCGGCGCCGTCCCGCCGCGCGTCTCCGTAGTGGTGCGCCCCGTCCGTGACGAGGCAGGGGACGACCAGGTAGGGAGCGTTCCGCAGGACGTCGCCGCGGCGGACCCGGCGGGCGATGGACTCCTCGGACCTGCCGTCGCGGCGCAGATCGGCGATCCACGCGTCGCGCATGGCGTCGAGCAGGCGCACCCGGGACTCCTCGGACTCCAGGAGCACGAACCGCCAGGGCGTCGTGTGGTGCGGCGCGGGCGCGGTGACGGCGGCGGCGACGGCGCGGCGCACGGCGCCGGGGTCGACCGGCTGGTCGGTGAACTCCCGCACCGTACGCCGCAGGGTGACGGCCTCCCGCACGGCCTCGGACGTCCCCAGGCGGAACATGTCGTCGCGCGCGTCCCGCACGAGCGCGCCCGCGCCGGGGTCGCCCGCGCCGTCGTCGGCGGGGCGCACCACGTGGCCGAGGCCGCGCACCACCGCGACGGGGAGCCCGGTGGCCTTGCCCTTGACGAGGTCACCGGCGGCGGCCAGCTCGTCGGCGGTGGCGACGACCGTGGCGACCAGCGGGTTGCCGTACGCGTCGACGCCGCCGCGCAGGTCGTCCAGGACCCGCACCCCGGCGGCGCCGATGGCGACGTCGGTGAGGCCCTGGCGCCAGGGGCGGCCGAACGTGTCGGTGACGATGACGCCGACGTCGACGCCGAGGGCGCCGCGCAGCCCGTCCCGGATGGCGCGGGCGGACGCGTCGGGGTCCTCGGGGAGCAACAGGATGGTCCCCGAAGGGGTGTTGGAGGCGTCGACTCCGGCGGCGGCCATGACGAGGCCCTGCCGGTTCTGCACGATGCGGAGCGTGCCGCGCCGGGCGACGACGCGCACCGTCTCGGCGTCGATGGCGGCCTCGCGGTCGTCCGCGGCGGTGACGCGCCCCTCGGCCTTGCTGACGATCTTCGAGGTGACGAGGACGACGTCCCCGTCGGCGAGGCCGGGCTCGGCGGCGGCGATCAGCTTCGCCAGGTCGTCTCCGGTGCGCACCTCGGGCAGGCCGGGGACGGCCCACACCCGGAACGCGGGGGTGTCCCCGGGAGCGTCGGCGGTGGTCGTCACGCCGCCCGCACCTCCTCGGCGAGGGACAGCGCCTCGCGGGCCATGGCCGCGGCGGCGTCGACGTCGGTCATCATCAGCGGGATGGCGCGGCAGCGGATGCCCGCGCTCTCCACGCGCTCCACGGTGGCGGCGTCCACGGTGTCGACGAGCCAGCCGTCGAGGAGGCCGCTGCCGTAGTGCTCGGCGACCGCGGCGGCCGTCGACTCGACGCCGACGGCGGCGAGGACCTTGTCGGCCATGCCGCGCACGGGCGCGTCCCCGACGATGGGGGACAGGCCCACCACGGGCACTCCGGCCTCGGCGATGGCCTCCCGGATGCCGGGGACGGCGAGGATGGTGCCGACGCTGACCACGGGGTTGGACGGCGGGAACAGGATGACGTCGGCCTCGGCGATGGCCTCCAGGACGCCGGGCGCGGGCTTGGCCTGGTCGGCGCCGACGGGCACCACCGCGTGCGCGTCCACGGAGGCGCGCAGGCGCACCCAGTACTCCTGGAAGTGCACCGCCTTGCGCTCCCCGTCGACCTCGACCGCGACGTGCGTCTCGACGCGGTCGTCGGACATGGGGATGAGCCGCACGCCGGGCTGCCAGCGCTCGCACAGCGCCTCGGTGACGGCGCTGAGGGGATATCCGGCGGCGAGCATCTGCGTGCGCACGATGTGCGTGGCGAAGTCGCGGTCGCCGAGGCCGAACCAGCCGGGTCCGACGCCGTACGCGGCGAGCTCCTCCTTGACCTTGAACGTCTCGTCCGTCCGCCCCCAGCCCTGCTCCTCGTTGATCCCGCCTCCCAGCGTGTACATCACCGTGTCCAGGTCGGGGCAGACCTTCAGGCCGAACAGGTGGATGTCGTCACCGGTGTTGCCGATGACCGTGATCGCCGCGTCGGGCGCGGCCTTCTTGAGTCCGCGGAGGAAACGGGCGCCGCCGATGCCGCCGGCCAGAACCACAATGCGCATGCGCCCAGCATCGCAGGCGGGTACGACATCGTGTCAGGCGGTTACGACATCCCCGCTGTTCTCGTCCGAAGTGCACCGGGCGGCGGCGTGCATGGGCATGTCGGTCAGGCCCGGGAAGTACACGTGCAGGCTGACGGCGGGCTCCAGGGAGTCGTTGACGGCCTCGTGGACGTATCCGGGTGCGAAGACGCGCTGCGCGCCCGCGCGCAGGGTGTGCGTGCCCCGCTCGGTGTGCTCGGTCAACTCGCCCTCCAGGACGGTGAGTACGCCGCTGGAGCGGCCGTGGTCGTGACGGCCGCTGCCCTGTCCGGGCACCCAGGAGAGGAGCCAGACCTCGTAGCCGGGTCCGGTGCGCAGGCGGCGGTACCAGCGGCTGGTGGCGTCGTACTCGACGAGGTGCGCCCACTGGCCGGGGTCGGCGGCGATGGCGCGGGCGAGCCCGGCGAACTCCGCGACGGTGGCGGGGTGCTCGCGGGCGGGCTGGAGCAGGTGGGGACTTCGAGGATGTCCCCGGCGATCTGGAGGTCGCTGTCGCTGTTCATGGTGCGGTGGTTCCTCAACGTGTGAGTGCTGGGGTGTCGCGGAGCAGGAGCAGGTGAGGCGGCTGGTGCGGGTGGTGCGGCTGGTGCGGGTGCTGCGGCGGGGGCGCGAAGGGCGCGGGGCAGCGGGTGCGGCGCGAAGAGCGGGCGGCGCGGGCGGCGCGGGCCGGGTGAGGGGGCTGGCGGCGGTGCGCGAGGGTCGCGGGGAAGCGGTGTCGCGCGGCGGTCAGCGGCTCAGCGGCCGGTGGCGGCGGCTTGGCTCAACAGCCGGGGCGGCTGGAACAGCGGCACGCACAGGTACAGCGACAGCGCGAGAGGGCAGCACCGGAAGACCCACCGGGGCGGGTCGCGGAAAGCGCCAAGTTCGCGAGCATGCCCACCAGGACAGCGGCTTACACCTTCGATGTCAACTCATTGTCCGGTATGTGGGCAATGTTTCACCTCATCCGGTTCTCCTGAGTGGCGAAAGGTTTGTGCAGCCGTCACACAGGACACAAGCCGCACCAACCGGCGCTCAAAGCGGCGCGTCCACCGGCGCTCGACCGCCGTGGCGATCCCGCGCGATCCCGTGAGTCGCGTGTGATCCCGTTCGCTTCGGTGCGCTCCCTGCAACGGGAGTGGTGGTCGTGACGTCCCTAAGAGTGGACGGACGCGGCGCGAAGGGCGTCGGACGGGCCTTCGAGGGGTGTCATGGTTTAGGCGGATTTGAACACTTTCCGCAAAGCCTTGGTTCCGCAGAGTGAATAAGGGGCTCAATAGCAGATCCCGGCTTGACTGGCCCGGATCGGCACACTTGTAATTTCACTCGTGTCGTTCGGCCGACATCGGTAGCGGCAGCACGGGGACGCAAAGACAGACGAGGGGCGCACATGACCGAGCTGGTTCAGGAACTGCTGGTCGAGGACGCGGACGACGAAATCGGCTGGCAGGAGCGCGCACTGTGCGCCCAGACCGACCCCGAGTCCTTCTTCCCCGAGAAGGGCGGCTCCACGCGCGAGGCCAAGAAGGTCTGCCTCGCCTGCGAGGTCCGCTCCGAATGCCTTGAGTACGCACTTGCGAACGACGAACGCTTCGGCATCTGGGGCGGCCTCTCGGAACGCGAACGCCGCCGCCTGAAGAAGGCCGCCGTCTAGTTTTCCCGCAGCCTGCTCGCCGCTTCGCGGCTCGCCCTCAAGCGCCGGGCGGGCTGAATTCTCCGGTCGCTCGCCGTCTTCGGCTCTCTGTGATCCGCCGCTCCACGGCGGATGTTCACCCGCCCACCCGCCCCCACCGGGGCGGGTGGTCTGTTTTCAGCGCGTCCGGCGTTCGAGGACGCGCCGCGAAGCGGCGGCGACGGGCGCCCCCGCGAGGGCATCCGGAACGCCCGCGTCAGCCCCCGCCCCCGGGTTGTCCACAGGCGGCGGGCTGACGCGCCGCCAGCCGTTAGTGTGGGGGCCCGTCCGAGACGCCACCGCGCTCCCAGGGGGCGCGGGCGTCCACCGCAGTCCAGCGAACCGGGGCCCGTACCTCGATGTCCGTGCACAGCCATCCGGCGGCCCACGACGGCGCCGCCGCCGGGTCCGACCCGGCAAGCCCACCCGAGTTCCCGCGCCACGTGGTGACCGCGGTGCTCGTCTCCCACGACGGCGCCCGCTGGCTGCCCGACGCGCTCGCCGGACTGCTCGGCCAGGACCGCCCCGTACAGAACGCGATCGCGGCCGACACCGGCAGCGCCGACGACTCCGCCCAACTCGTCACCGAGGCCCTCGGCGCCGACCGCGTGCTGCACCTGGCGCGCCGCTCCGGCTTCGGCACGGCCGTCGACGAAGCGGTCCGCACGGCCCCCGTGCTCACCCCCGACGACCTGCCCTACCTGAAGCGCCCCAGCGGCTGGGACCCCGTCAGCCGCACCTGGCGCGACGACACCTACGACCTGCCGGAGCTGCCGCACGGCGAGCCCGTGCAGTGGCTGTGGCTGCTGCACGACGACTGCGCGCCCGAGCCCGGCGCCCTCGCCGAACTGCTGCGCGCCGTGGAGATGGAGCGCGAGGCGGGCAACGAGGTAGCGGTCGTCGGCCCCAAGCTCCGCGGCTGGTACGACCGCAGGCAGCTCCTCGAGGTCGGCGTCTCCATCGCCCACTCCGGGCGCCGCTGGACCGGCCTCGACCGCCGCGAGCAGGACCAGGGCCAGCACGACCACGTGCGGCCCGTGCTCGCCGTGTCCACCGCGGGCATGCTGATCCGCCGCGAGGTGTACGAGCAGCTCGGCGGCTTCGACCGCCGCCTGCCGCTGATGCGCGACGACGTCGACCTGTGCTGGCGCGCCCACGCCTCGGGGCACCGCGTCATCGTCGCCCCGGACGCGGTCGTACGGCACGCGGAGGCCGCCTCGCGCGAGCGCCGCACCGTCGACTGCGCGGGCCGCACGGCGTCCTCGCCGCACCGCGTCGACAAGGCGGGCGCCGCCTACGCGCTGCTGGTCAACTCCCGCTCCGCGGTGCTGCCCTGGGTCCTCGTACGGCTCGTCGTGGGCACGCTCCTGCGCACGCTCGCCCTGCTCCTCGGCAAGGCGCCCGGGCAGGCGCTCGACGAAGTCGCCGGTCTCTTCGGCACGTTGCTGCGGCCCGAGCGGATCCTCGCCGCCCGCAGGAAGCGCGGCAAACCGCTGCCCGCCGCCAGCGAGCTGCGGCCGCTGTTCCCGCCGCCCGGAGCCACGGTCCGCGCCACCGTGGAGCAGGTCGCGAGCAACGTGGTGGGCCGCTCCGACCCCGAAGTGTCCTCCGCCGGGCGCCACGGCGCCGTCGAGTCCGGGCCTGGGGGAGACGACGCCGACTTCCTGGAGGTCGAGCAGTTCGCCCGCCTCAAGCGCGTCGCCCGCAAGCCGGGCCCCGTGCTGTTCGCGGTGCTGCTGCTCGTCACGCTCATCGCCTGCCGCGCCCTGATCGGCGGCGGCGCCCTCGCGGGCGGCGCCCTGCTGCCCGCCCCCGCGGGCGCCTCCGACCTGTGGGCGCGCTACACGGACGCCTGGCACCCCGTGGGCGTCGGCGGCACGGCGGCGGCCCCGCCCTACCTGGCCCTGGTCGCCACCCTGGCGACGCTCCTGTTCGGCTCCACCGGGCTGGCCGTCACGGTCCTGCTGATCGGCTCGGTCCCGCTCGCGGGCCTCACCGCGTACTTCGCGTCCCGCCCCCTGGTGCCGTCCCGGCTGCTGCGCGCGTGGGCGTCCGTGGCGTACGCCTTCCTGCCCGCCGTCACCGGCGCGCTCGCGGGCGGCCGCCTGGGCACCGCCGTGCTCGCCGTCCTGCTGCCGCTCATCGCCCGCGCGGGCGCCGCCGCGAGCGGACTGACCGCCCCCGACGGCACCCGCGGCAGCTGGCGCGCCACCTGGGCGTACGCGCTGCTCCTGACCGTCACCACCGCCTTCACGCCGATCGTCTGGCCGATCGCCCTGGTCCTCGGCGTGCTGGTGCTGGTCCTGCGCCGGGGCGACATCACGGCGTACGGCCCGCGGTTCCTCGCCGCGCTCGGCACGCCCCTGCTGGTCCTCGCCCCCTGGTCCCTGACGCTGCTGCCGACCGGCTTCTTCCAGGAGGCCGGACTCGAGTACGGCACGGGCGCGGCGTCCGCGCTCGGCCTGCTCGGCGCCAGCCCCGGCGGCCCCGGCACGGTGCACGGCCTGATGCTCATCGGCATCGTCCTCGCCGCGCTCGCCGCCCTGCTGCGCGGGCAGCGGCTGCGCGCCATCCGCGCCGCCTGGGCCGTCGCCCTGGTGGCGCTGGTGTTCGCCGCCCTGTCGAACGGCTCCGCCTGGGCGGGCCCGGCCACCCTGGTGTACGGCATCGCGCTGCTCGCCGCCGCCGCGCTCGGCGCCGACGGTGCCCGCGCGCGGGTCGCCGAGCAGAGCTTCGGCTGGCGCCAGCCGGTGGCCGCGCTGATCGCCTTCGCCGCCGCCGCGGGGCCGCTGCTTGTGGCCGCCGGGTGGCTGATCGGGGGCGCCGACGGGCCCCTGGAGCGCCGCCACCCCGCGCAGGTGCCCGCGTTCGTCGCCGAGGAGAGCGGCACCGAGGACCAGGCCCGCACCCTCGTCCTGGACAGCGCCTCGCCCGCCGAGGTCTCGTACACGCTGGTGCGCGGCTCCGGCGCCCGCCTCGGCGACGCCGAACTGGCCGCCGCCGACGGCTCCCACGGCCGCCTGGACCGGATCGTCGCCCGCCTCCTCGCGGGCTCCGGCGCCGACCAGGCCGACCACCTCGGCGGCTACGCGGTGCGCTACGTCCTCGTACGGGACGGCGCGCCCCGCCAGCTGAGCCGCACCCTGGACGCCACGCCCGGCCTCACCCGGCTCAGCCAGGAGGACGGCAGCGCCCTGTGGCGCGTGGACCGGCAGGTCGCGCGCGTCGCGATCGTGCCCAAGGCGGGCGACCCGCAGCCGGTGGCCGCGGGCCCCGTCGAGGTGCACACGACGATCGAGGCGGGCAAGGAGGGCCGCGTGCTGCGGCTCGCCGACGCCGCCGACGCGGGCTGGACGGCCACCCTCAACGGCCGTGCCCTGCCCCGCACCACCGTGGACGGCTGGGCGCAGGGCTTCGAGCTGCCCACGTCCGGCGGCCACCTGGACGTCACATACGAGCCGTCGGCGGGCCACACGGCCCTGCTGTGGGCCCAGGGCGCCCTCGCGCTCGTCCTGGTGGTCCTGGCGCTGCCGGGCCGCCGCCGCGACGTGGACGACGACCTGCCCGAGGAGGCCCCGCTGCCCGCGCAGGCCGCCTCCGGAGAGGGCCGCAGGGCGCGCAGGCTGCGGGCCCAGGGCGAACCGCCCCCGGCCGACGGCCCGCCGGGGCAGGAGCCGCTGGCCGCGGTCCCGCCGCAGCACGCGCCCGCCCCCGAGCACACCCCCGACGCCTGGGCGGCCCCCGCCCACGCGGGCGCCGACCACACTTCGTACAGTGGCGAGCCCTACCAGAGCGCGCCCTACGCCCCGAGCGGCTACGAGCCGTACCAGCAGGACGCCTACCAGAGCGGCCAGTACGACCCGTACGCGTACGGCGGCACCTACCCGCCGGACCAGGGCTACGGAGGGGCGTACGGCACCACCGGCGCCCCGGGCCCCGCCTACCCCCAGCAGCCGCCGATGCCGCCGCGGCCGCCGCACGGCACCGACGGCGAGCGCCCCGACGGGAGCCAGCAGTGAACCGCACCACCGTGTCCCTGATCGCCGCGGCGGCCGCCCTGGCCGCCGTCACCGGCTTCGCCCAGGTCACCGCCCCCGGGGGCGAGGACGACGCGAAGGCGGCGAAGCGGCTGCCCGTGGAGCGCACCACCCTGCTGTGCCCCGAGCCCAGCACCTCCGAGCTGGCCGAGACGACGTACACGGCGTTCACGCCCCCCTCCGAAGGCGCGGAGAGCGGGGGCCGCGCCGCGCTGCGGCCCGCCGTCAAGGAGCTGACGGACGCGCCGCAGGGCGGCAAGGGCGAGGCGAAGCAGCCGAAGCCGTTCCTCACGCAGAACCAGCCGGGCAAGCCGGTCTCCGGGGACCAGTCCGACACGGGCGCGCCCGCGCTCCTCGGCAGCGCCGACGGCGCCCTCGCGCCCGGCTGGACCGTCCAGCAGACCACGACGGTCAGCGCGGGCGCGGGCCGCGGCCTGCACGGCACGGCGTGCGCGGCCCCGGACACGGACTTCTGGTTCCCCGCCGCCAGCACCGCCAAGGGCCGCGACGACTACGTCCACCTGACGAACCCGGACGAGTCCGCCGCGGTCGTCGACGTCGAGCTGTACGGCCCCGACGGCGCCCTGAAGTCCGAGGTCGGCGAGTCCATCCAGGTCCAGCCGCACTCCACGGTGCCGGTGCTGCTGTCCACGCTCGCGGGCCGGGCGGAGACCGACCTCACCGTGCACGTGACCGCCCGCAGCGGCCGCGTCGCCGCCGCCGTGCAGTCCTCGGACGACGAGCTGGGCGGCGACTGGCTGGCCCCGTCCGCCGACCCGGCGCCGAGCCTGGTGCTGCCCGGCATCCCCAAGGACGCCACGTCGGTGCGCCTGGTCGCCTTCGCCCCCGGAGCCTCGGACGCCGACCTGAAGGTCCAGCTCGCCTCGCCCACGGGCCGCATCACGCCCGCGGGACACGAGACGCTGCACGTGAAGTCCGGCATGACGGCCGCCGTCGACCTGGGCGACGTCACCAAGGGGGAGCCGGGCTCCCTCCTGCTGACGCCGACCGACGACCCCGTCCCCGTAGTGGCCGCCCTGCGCGTCACCCGCGGCAAGGGAGCCAAGCAGGAGACGGCGTTCATCCCGGCGACGGCCCCGGTCGGCGACCGCGCCACGGCCGCCGACAACCGCGCCAAGGGCACCGTCCTGTCCCTCGTGGCCCCCGGCAGGACCGCCCACGTCAAGGTCACCGCGTCCGCGGGCACGGAGGGCGGCGACCCCACCACGAAGCGCTACACGGTCAAGGGCGGCACGACCCTGGCCGTCACCCCGCCCGTCCCCCCGGGCCTCAAGGGCGCCTACGCCCTCACCCTGGAGCCCGAGTCGGGCGGCCCCGTCCACGCCACCCGGACCCTGGAACTCCCCGAGAACGGCATCCCCATGTTCACCAGTCAGCCCCTCCCGGACGACAGGGGAGTGGTGGCGGTCCCGGAGGCGAAGCAGGACTTGGAGGTCCTGCAGAAGTAGGGCTTCGCCGACCCCCGGGCCCCCGGCTCACTCCTCCCCGTACCGGGGATCCACCGACTCCGGCGACAGGCCGAGCAGCTCGGCGACCTGCTCCACCACCACTTCGTGGACGAGCGCGGCCCGCTCGTCCCGCCCCTTGGTCCGGATCTCCACCGGCCGCCGGTACACGACGACCCGGGCGGGCCGCCCCTCGGACGCGGCCACGGTCCCGCCCAGCGGCACGGCGTCGGCCGACCACTCCGCGTCTGAGGCGCCTCCGCCGGAGACCGGCGGCACCTCGAGGACCAGGAAGTCGATGTCCGTGAGCTGCGGCCAGCGCCGCTCAAGGCGCTCCACGGAGTCCTGCACGAGGTCGGTGAAGGCCTCGGCGCGGCTGGTGGACAGGGGGACCTGGGGCGGCGCCACAGGGCCGCGCATGCCCCGGCCGTGGCGGTCGCGGCGGCGGGGCCTCGGCTCGGTGGCGCGGGGCGGTACGGGGTTGTCCATCACTACGGAAGCGTAGTCCCCGAGATCGCCCTTTCCGCACCGAGCGCGGCATGTCGCTTCCTGACCATTCCAGCCAAGCTTGAGCTCGATTGTGTATCTCTCCGGGACCGCCGACCTCACCCCGATTGGCAGGGTTTGTTCCGCCTGATGACCGGGCGCAACACCCCAAGTCCCTCTGGCCCCTTGCGTTATCGCAGGTCAGAGCGGCGCTTTTCGGACGCCCTGTGTGCGGGATCACAGTACGACACGGGGGAGTGACCTCGCGGAGAGTCGTCGCGGCCCGCTCAAGAGTGCGGTACCGTCCAACGTCGTGAGCCCTGTACGTCGCTGTTCGCGCACCGCTTGCGGCCGACCCGCCGTCGCGACGCTGACGTACGTCTACGCCGACTCGACCGCGGTCCTCGGCCCCCTCGCCACGTATGCCGAACCCCACTGCTACGACCTGTGCGCCGAGCACTCCGAGCGCCTGACCGCGCCGCGCGGCTGGGAGGTCGTCCGCCTCGCCGACGGCTCGGGCCCCGCCCGCCCCAGCGGCGACGACCTCGAAGCGCTCGCCAACGCCGTGCGGGAGGCGGCCCGCCCGCAGGAGCGCGCCGCGGAGGCCGGGGGCAGCGGGGCGCGTTCGGCGGACCCGATGGAGGTCGCGCGCCGGGGCCATCTGCGGGTGCTGCGGTCACCGGAGTCCTGACCACCACTCCGGAGAAACCGTTCCGCCGCCTGCCCGCGCTCTCTGTAGAGACCACCGCGTTCTCCGTAGGGACCCACCGCGTTCTCCGTAGAGACCGCTGCCCTCTTCGCAGAGACCACCGCCCTCTCCGTAGAGAGCCATAGAGAGCCATCACCCTCTTCGTAGAGCCCCGTTGTCCATCCCTGAACAGCCAACCCGTTCCCCTGAGCTGCCACCCCGTGGGAACACCCCACCCCTCACGCCCCATTGACGCCCCGTCGCCGCGGACCCGACCATTCCCCTCACCCGTGCACTCGGGGAGGCCCCTGTGTTCGTTCAGGAACTGGAGCCCGTAGCCGACTCGCTCGGCCTGTCCGCGCTCGTCGCGACGCTGCCCCTGCTCACCGTCCTCGTGCTGCTCGGCGCGGTGCGCGTGAAGGCGCACCGCGCCGGGCTCGCCGGGCTCACCGTGGCCGCCGCCGTCGCCTGGCTCGCCTTCGGCATGCCGCTCGGGCAGACCGCGTCCAGCGCCGCGCAGGGCGCGCTCTTCGGGCTCTTCCCCATCCTGTGGATCGTCGTCAACGCCCTGTGGGTGTACCGGATGACCGTCCGCACCCGGCACTTCGACGTGCTGCGCCGCTCCTTCGGGCGGCTCTCCGACGACCCGCGCGTCCAGGCGCTCGTCGTCGCGTTCTGCTTCGGGGCGCTCCTGGAAGCCCTCGCGGGCTTCGGCGCGCCCGTCGCGATCTGCTCCGTGATGCTCGTCGCGCTCGGCTTCGACCCGGTGCGCGCCGCCGTCGTCGCCCTCGTGGCCAACACCGCGCCCGTCGCCTTCGGAGCGATGGGCACCCCCGTAGTGACGCTCGCCCAGGTCACCGGCATCCCCCTGGACACCGTCGCTGCCGTCGTGGGTCGCCAGACGCCGCTGCTGGCGCTCGTCGTGCCGCTGCTGCTGGTCGCCCTGGTCGACGGGCGGCGCGGGCTGCGCGAGACCTGGGTGCCCGCCCTGGCGTGCGGAGTGGCCTTCGCCGCCGCCCAGTTCGCGGCCGCCACCTACGTCTCCGCCCAACTGGCCGACATCGGGGCCGCCCTGGCGGGCGCGGGCGCCCTCGCCGCCGTCCCCGCCGCCCGGCGCCCCGCCGCCGAACCCGTGCGCGCGGCCGTCCTGACCGGCGCCCGCGGCGAGGACCTCGACCGCGTCGACCCGCGCTCCGAGGTGGCGCGCGCCTACGCCCCGTACGCGCTGATCGTCGCCGTGTTCTCCGCCGCCCAGATCCCGCCCGTCAAGGACCTCCTCGCCCGGGCGACCCGCACCTTCGACTGGCCCTTCCTGGACGTCGCCGACCCCGCGGGCGAACCCGTCGGCGGCAACGTCTTCGCGCTGCCGCTGGTCGCCACCGGCGGCACGCTCGTGCTGCTCGCGGGCGTCGGCACGGCGGCCGTGCTCGGCGTCCCCGCCCGCGCGGCGGCCCGCGAGTGGGCGGCGACCGTGCGCGAACTGCGGTTCGCGATCCTCACGGTGACCAGCGTCCTCGCCCTCGCGTACGTCATGAACCTGTCCGGCCAGGCCGCCACCATCGGGCACTTCGTGGCCGACGCGGGCGCGGGCCTGGCCTTCCTCGCGCCGGTGCTCGGCTGGTTCGGCGTCGCCGTGTCCGGCTCCGACACCTCGGCGAACGCGCTGTTCGGCGCGCTCCAGGTGACCGCCGCCGAGCAGTCGGGCCTGTCGCCCGAACTCCTCGCCGCCGCCAACAGCTCCGGCGGCGTGCTCGGCAAGATGATCTCCCCACAGAACCTCACGATCGCCTGCGCTGCCGTGGGACTCGCGGGCAAGGAGGGCGACGTGCTGCGCAAGGTGCTGCCGTGGAGCCTCGCGCTGCTCCTGGTGATGTGTCTGATCGTCGTCGGCCAGAGCACGGCGGCGCTCGGGTGGATGCTGCCCTGAGGCGTCTTGGGGCGTGGCGTTGCGGGTAGTTTGGTGCCACCGACGAGGGCTTGCCGAGCTCCATGAACCTTGCAGAGAGGGTTGGCCGTGACTGCTGATCTGTCCCAGATCGTCAAGGCGTACGACGTGCGCGGAGTGGTCCCGGACCAGTGGGACGAGTCGCTGGCGGAGTTGTTCGGTGCGGCGTTCGCGCAGGTCACGGGCGCGGAGGCGATGGTGGTGGGGCATGACATGCGGCCTTCGTCGCCGGGTCTCTCGGGTGCGTTCGCGCGGGGCGCGGCGGCCCGGGGCGTGAACGTTACGGAGATCGGCCTGTGCTCGACGGACCAGCTGTACTACGCGTCGGGGGCGCTGGACCTGCCGGGCGCGATGTTCACCGCCTCGCACAACCCGGCCCAGTACAACGGCATCAAGATGTGCCGCGCGGGTGCCGCCCCGGTCGGGCAGGACACGGGCCTGGCCGACATCCGCGCCCTCGTCGAGCGCTGGGCGGAGATCGGCGCCCCCGAGCCCGCCGCCACCCCCGGCACCGTCACGCGGCGCGACACCCTCAAGGACTACGCGGCACACCTGCGCTCCCTGGTGGACCTGACCGCGATCCGCCCGCTCAAGGTCGTCGTCGACGCGGGCAACGGCATGGGCGGCCACACCGTCCCCACCGTCTTCGAGGGCCTGCCGCTGACCCTCGTACCGATGTACTTCGAGCTGGACGGCACCTTCCCCAACCACGAGGCGAACCCGCTGGATCCGGCGAACATCGTCGACCTCCAGAAGCGCGTCCGCGAGGAGGGCGCCGACCTGGGCATCGCCTTCGACGGCGACGCCGACCGCTGCTTCGTCGTCGACGAGAACGGCGGCCCCATCTCCCCGTCGGCCATCACCGCCCTGGTCGCCTCCCGCGAGCTGGCCAAGCACGGCGGCAGGGGCACGGTCATCCACAACCTGATCACGTCGTGGTCGGTCCCCGAGGTCGTCAAGGAGAACGGCGGCACGCCCGTGCGCACGCGCGTGGGCCACTCCTTCATCAAGGAGGAGATGGCCAAGAGCGGCGCTATCTTCGGCGGCGAGCACTCCGCGCACTACTACTTCCGCGACTTCTGGAACGCCGACACGGGCATGCTGGCCGCCCTGCACGTCCTGGCCGCCCTCGGCGGCCAGGACGGCCCGCTGTCGGCCCTGGTCGCGCAGTACGACCGCTACGTCGGCTCCGGCGAGATCAACTCCACCGTTGACGACCAGGCCGCCCGCCTCGCCGCGATCAAGGCCGCGTACGAAGGCCAGGACGGCGTCACCCTCGACGAACTCGACGGCCTCACCGTCACCGCCGCCGACTGGTGGTTCAACGTCCGCGCCTCCAACACCGAACCCCTCCTCCGCCTCAACGCCGAGGCGCGCGACCAGCGGACGATGGAAGAGATCAGGGACGCGGCCCTGGCCATCATCAGGGCTTGAGCCCCGCCTTCCCTTGTCCCGGCCCGCCGGGCGGGATTCAGCCCGTCCGGCGTTTGCGGACGAGGCCGAAGGCCGATGGACGGGGGTGCCAGGGGGGCGGGCCCCCTCGTTTCGGTGAAGGGCGGCGGGCCTGGGGCGCCCCGCGAGGGCCCACCTCCGCCCGGCCCCCCGGCCCGGCCCCCCGCCCAAGGCTCCCCGGCCAGAGATAGGCTGGGCAGACGCCCTGTCCAACCCCCCGAAGGGACCCCCTCATGCCGCTCGAAGCCGGTCTCCTGGAGATCCTCGCCTGCCCGGCCTGTCACGCTCCCCTGAAGGAGACGGACACCGAGCTGGTGTGCACGGCGGAAGGCACCGAATGCGGCCTCGCCTACCCCGTCCGTGACGGCATCCCCGTCCTCCTGGTCGACGAGGCCCGCCGCCCCGAGTAAGGATCAGGAGCAGCCCCCGGCGCACCCGGCGCCCACGCGAGGAAGAGGCGGACCCCATGCTCGACGAGTCGCTCCTGGACGCCCCCGAGGCCCTGGCCCTCGCCGACCGCCACGACCTGCTGCGCGGCGCCGCCGAGGCGGGCGCCCGGGTGCGCACCGCGGTCCGGCACGCCACGGAGTCCGGGCTGACCGGGCTCAAGCCGGACGGCCGCCCCCGCGCCGTCCTGATCGCGGGCCCCGGCACCGCCGCGGTCGGCGTCGCCGACCTGCTCGGCGCGCTCGCCAGCCCCAGCTGCCCCGTCATCCGCCTCGCCCCCACCGGCGTGGCCCCCGCGGCGGGCGCCCTGCGCTGGTCCCTGCCCGGCTGGGTCGGCCCCGTCGACCTGCTGCTCATCGCCACGCCCGACGGCACCGAACCGGGCCTGCCGCTCCTCGCCGAGCAGGCCTACCGCCGCGGCTGCACCGTGGTGGCCGTCGCCCCCGACCGCTCCCCGCTGGCCGAGAGCGTCACCGGCTCCCACGGCCTGACCGTCCCGCTGGCCGCGCCGCCGCACCCCGCCGCGCGCGGCGGCGGCGACGACGGCGGCGAGGCGGAGGCCCCCGCCGCCGCCCCCGGCACGCTGTGGGCCCTGCTCGTCCCGCTGCTGATCCTGCTCGACCGCACGGGGCTGGTCAGCGCGCCCGTCGAGGCCCTGGAGAAGGCCGCCGACCGCCTGGACGCGGTCGCCGAGCGCTGCGGCCCGGCCATCGCCACGTACAGCAACCCCGCGAAGACCCTCGCCGCCGAGCTGGCCGAGGCGCTGCCGCTGATCTGGACCGAGGGCCAGGGCGCGGGCCCCGCGGGCCGCCGCTTCGCCGCCGCCCTCGCCGAGTTGGCGGGCCACGCCGCGCTCGCCGCCGAGCTGCCCGAAGCCCTGCCCGCGCACGCCACCCTGCTGGCCGGGGGCGGGCCCGGCGGTGCCGACAGCGACGACTTCTTCCGCGACCGCGTCGAGGACCCGGCCCCGCTGCGCGCCCGCGTCGTCCTGCTCAGGGACCGCCCGGCCGACGCCGGGGGCCTGACCGCGGCGCCCGCCGCCCGCGAACTCGCCCACAGCCACGACACTGCGGTCAGCGACCTCGAACCGGAGGACGGCGGTGACCTGGAGCGCCTCGCCGAACTGATCGCCATCACGGATTTCGCCGCCGTTTACCTGGCGCTCGCCTCCGGGAGCCGATCATGACGGCGCCCGCCGGGCGCTTGCGCGCGACCCGGGACGGGCACCCGTGCCCGTACCTGTGAACGTGACGGCATCCCTGTGAACTCGTCCCGTCCACTGTGGACTCGTCCCGTCAACTCGCCCCGTGAACCCGTACACATGGACCTGTACACATAGCCCCGTACATACACATGGACCTGTGCAGATGGAGCCGTACATATATGGACCCATACACACATGGACTCGTACACATGGATTCATCCGTATGAACTTGTGCGCATGGACCCATCCGCATGGACCCATCCGCATGGATCCGTGCGTATGGACCTGTGCGCATGGACCCGTGCGTACAGAGTCGCGCGTACGGAGTCGTCCGCAGGAACTCGTCCGTATGAACCCGCCATATGAACCCGTCCGTATGAACCCGTCCATATGGACACGCGCCCGCAAGAGACACGCGTGAACGCGCACCCGTAAGAGACACGCGCGCGCCCGCGCAGCGCACGCGCCCCCGCGCAGCGCACGCGCCCCCGCAAGCCCGTAAGCCTGTAAGCCCGTAAGGGAGACCCCCGCCGTGGACCGCCTCACCAACACCATCCGCCCCTACGCCTGGGGCTCCACCACCGCCATCGCGGGCCTCCTCGGCGTCGAGCCGACCGGGGAGCCGCAGGCCGAGATGTGGCTGGGCGCCCACCCGGGGGCGCCCTCGCGCACCGAGCGCGGCCCCCTCGACGAGGTGATCGCCGAGGACCCCCGGCGCGAACTCGGCGCGCGCGCCGTCGACGCGTTCGGCCCGCGCCTGCCGTTCCTGCTCAAGATCCTCGCCGCGGGCGCCCCCCTCTCCGTACAGGTGCACCCGAACCGCGAGCAGGCCCGCGAGGGGTACGAGGACGAGGAGCAGCGCGGCGTCCCGATCGACGCCCCGCACCGCAACTACAAGGACGCCAACCACAAGCCCGAACTGATCTGCGCGCTCACGCCGTTCGAGGGCCTGTGCGGCTTCCGGCCCCCGGCCGAGGCCGCCGACCTGCTCGCGGGCCTCGGCGTCGACTCGCTCAAGCCGTACGTCGACCTGCTGCGCGCCCGGCCCGAGGACGCCGCGCTGCGCGAGGTCCTCACGGCCGTGCTCACCGCCGACCGCGACGAGATGACCGCCACGGTCACCGAGGCCGCGGCCGCCGCCGAACGCCTCGGCGGCGCGTACGCCCCGTACGCCGACGCGGCCCGGCACTTCCCCGGCGACCCCGGCGTCATCGCGGCCATGCTCCTCAACCACGTCCGCCTCAACCCCGGCGAGGCCCTCTACCTCGGCGCCGGAGTCCCGCACGCCTACCTCAACGGCATGGGCGTCGAGATCATGGCCAACTCCGACAACGTGCTGCGCTGCGGCCTCACCCCCAAGCACGTCGACGTGCCCGAACTCCTGCGCGTCGTGCGCTTCGAGGCCACCGACCCCGGCGTGCTGCGCCCCGAGGCCTCCGCCGACGGCGAGGAGGTCTACGACACCCCGATCGACGAGTTCCGCCTCTCCCGCTACGTGCTGCCCGAGGGCGGCGCCACGCACGACCTCACCGCCGAGACCCCGCAGATCCTGCTCTGCACGGCCGGTGCGGTCCGCGCGGGCGACCTCGACCTCACGCCCGGCCAGTCCGTGTTCGTCCCCGCGGGCGAGAAGACCGAAGTGTCCGGCACCGGCACGCTTTTCCGCGCCACCGTGGTCGCCTGACCCGCCCCACCCGACGCGTGCTGCAACAATGACCCACCGCGCGGGCCGGACAACCGGCCCGCGCGCCCGATACGGTCACGCGGGTGGCCGGACACGGGTCACACAGGTGACAGGTCACGCAGGTGAAGGGAACAACGAGCACACATGAGTGCGTCAGGCGGAACCAAGGCGATCGTGGCGGCGCTCGCCGCCAACCTCGCGATCGCGGCGTCGAAATTCGTGGCGTTCCTCTTCAGTGGCTCGTCGTCGATGCTCGCCGAGAGCGTCCACTCGCTCGCCGACTCCGGCAACCAGGGCCTGCTGCTCCTCGGCGGCAAGAAGGCCCAGCGCGAGGCCACCCCGCAACACCCCTTCGGATACGGCCGCGAGCGCTACATCTACGCGTTCCTGGTCTCCATCGTGCTCTTCTCCGTCGGCGGCATGTTCGCCATCTACGAGGGCTACGAGAAGATCAAGCACCCGCACGAGATCGAGCACTGGTACTGGCCGGTGGGCGTCCTGGTGTTCGCCATCATCGCGGAGTCCTTCTCCTTCCGGACCGCCATCAAGGAGTCCAACACCCTGCGCGGCTCGCTCTCCTGGAAGGAGTTCGTCCGCCGTGCCAAGGCCCCTGAGCTGCCCGTCGTCCTCCTTGAGGACCTCGGCGCGCTCGTTGGCCTGGTCCTCGCGCTCGGCGGCGTCGGGCTCGCCCTCGCCACCGGCGACGGCGTCTGGGACGGCATCGGCACGCTGTGCATCGGCGTGCTGCTGATCCTCATCGCGATCGTGCTCGCCGCCGAGACCAAGTCGCTGCTGCTCGGCGAGGCCGCGGGCACCGAGGAGGTCGCGAAGATCGAGCAGGCCCTCGTCGACGGCGACACCGTCACCCGCGTCATCCACATGCGCACGCTGCACCTCGGCCCCGAGGAACTCCTCGTCGCCGCCAAGGTCGCCGTCCAGCACGACGACACGGCCCGCGAGGTCGCCGAGGCGATCAACGCCGCCGAGGACCGCATCCGCGCGGCCGTCCCCATCGCCCGCGTCATCTACCTGGAGCCGGACATCTACAGCGAGGAGGCCGCCGCCGCGGGCACGAACCCGGCGAAGACCCCGGGCGGCCCGACCCCGGAGAGCGGTCACTGACCGTCGTCCGTACGTGGACACATGGAGAGGGCCCCGCACCGTACAGGTGCGGGGCCCTCTCCATGTATGTACGCAACGTATGTACGCGATGTGTGTACGCGATGTGTGTACGCAACGTATGTACGCGACTCAGGGCGCCCATGCGTGACGAGCTACTCCACCTCGCGCAGCACCTCCAGGACCGCCGCCTCGTCCGGTGCCGCCACCAGCCGCTCCCGGAAGCCCGCGTCCATCAGCCTGCGCGAGAGCAGCGCGAGGATCCGCAGGTGCTCGTCGCCCGCGGCCGCCTCCGGCACGGAGATCATGAAGATCAGCTTGGCCTTCGTACCGTCCAGCGAGCCCCACTCGATGCCCTCGGCGGACCGGGCGAACCCGACCACCGGCGCGCTCACGGCGTCGGTCTTGGCGTGCGGGATCGCGATCTCCTCGCCGAGACCGGTGGTGCCCTGTGCCTCCCGGGCGAGCGCGGTCCGCACCAGCTCCTCGGCGTCGTCGACCTTGCCGGTACGGGCGAGTAGCGCCGCCATCTCCCGGATGGCCGCCTCCTTGTCCGCTGCCGCGAGCTGGACCTCCACACTCCGCCGGTCGAGGTAGCCGGAGAGGACCTGCGGGTCGGCGGACGACGACGCGGCCGAACCCGAACCCGAAGCCAAACCCGAGGCCGCAGGCGTCGAGGCCGAGGCCGCAGGCATCGAAGCCGCAGGGGCCGAAGGCGTCGGAGCGGGAGCCGCCGCAGCGGGAGCCGCCGGATCCGGAGAGGCTGACGCCGCCCCCGAGGCGCTCGCGCCAACCCCCGCGAGCACCGGCTCCGGCCCGCCGGGCCCGCCGAGCCCACCGTCCACCGCCTGACTACGTCGCTTCCGCTCGCTCAGATCCACCAGCGACACCGTGGCGACCGCGGTGGCCACCGTGCCCGCGGCCACCGCCACGAGGAACATCGGCACACCCCCCACCGCGCCGAGCACCGCCACGATCGGCCCCCCGTGCGGCACGGCGTCCTTCACGCTCGCGAGGCCCGCGATCGCACCGGCCACCGCACCGCCCAGCATGTTCGCCGGAATGACCTGCGCGGGGCGCGCGGCCGCGAACGGAATCGCACCCTCCGAGATCCCGAACAACCCCATGAACAACGCCGCGAGCCCCGTCTCCCGCTCCTGCTCGCTGTAGAGCCGCTTGCGGATCAGCGTCGCGAGCCCCTGCCCGAGCGGCATCACCGGAATCGCCGCGGCGCACATGCCCATGACGGTCTGGTTGCCGGTCGCGATGAGCCCGGCACCGAAGAGGAACGCCGTCTTGTTGACCGGTCCGCCCATGTCGAACGCGATCATCAGGCCGAGAATCGCCCCGAGCAGGATCGCGCTCGTCCCCGTCATCCCGCTGAGCCAGTCCGTCAGATGCTCGAAGACCCACGAGATCGGCTTGCCGATGACATAGATGAAGAAGAGCCCCAGCGCACTGGTCGCCACGATCGGAATGACGATGATCGGCATGATCGGCTGCACGAACTTCGGGACCCTGACCTTCTTGATCCCCACCACCAGGTACCCGGCGAGGAACCCGGTCACGATCGCCCCGATGAACCCGGCCCCCGCCTTGGAGTCGTACAGCTCACCGGTGTTGGCGATCCACCCGCCGATCATGCCCGGCACGAGCGCGGGCCGGTCCCCGATCGCGTACGCGATGTAGCCGGACAGGATCGGCACCATCAGCGTGAACCCGATGACCCCGATCTGGTTCACGTGCATCCAGAACGAGTCGTCCGGGATGACGAGCCCGCCCTTGGGGTCGGTGTGCCCGCCGAGCGACAGCGATATCGCGATCAGCAGCCCGCCGACCACGACGAACGGAATCATGTACGAGACGCCGTTCATCAGCGCCTTGTACGCGACGCTCCGCTCCCGGCCGCCACCGGCACCGCCCCCCGAGGTCGCCGCGGCGTCGCCACCGCCCGCGGCCCCGCCGCCGTGCACCGGCGCGCTCCGCACCTGCTCGATCAGCCGCTCCGGATGGCTGATGCCCTCGGACACCCCGACGGACAGCACGCGCTTGCCCACGAACCGGCCGAGGTCCACGTCCTTGTCGGCCGCGACGATGACGCCGTCGGCGTTGCTGACATCGTTGTCAGAGAGGACGTTCTCGGCTCCGATGGAGCCTTGCGTCTCCACCTTCAGCTCCACGCCGAGACGGTCGGCGGCCTGCTGAAGCTTCTCCGCCGCCATATACGTGTGGGCGATGCCGGTCGGACAGGCGGTCACGGCGAGCAGCCTGAGCCGCTCGCGCTCACCGCCGCCCGTGGGGGGATCGGCCGGACTGGTCACGTGGTTCTCCTAGGGCTTGACCGAACAAGATCGCGCATATGTTCCCGATCTCCAGGCATCCTGCAACAGACAGGGACAGGATCAAAAGACCAAAGGTCCCGGTTCACAGGGGTCTGAATGCCTTTGCGCAGGTCGTGATCCAGCCACGCCTCGGAGGCGGCCTGTGGCGCGCTGCGCCAATCGGTGTAGATTCGTGACAGTGCCAGACGTCGCTGCTGATGGCGGTCGGGCGGTCCGCTCCTGGACCGGCCGAGGGAGAGAGGGCCTCCGACGGACTGCGCTGCGCGCACCGGGGCCTGCCTGTGCCCCGAAGCCGCAGGTCAGCCATGCCCACCCTCGACCAACCACGAGGAGCACCTCACCATGACCACTGCCGTCAACGGCAAGGACTTCAAGGTCGCCGACCTCTCCCTGGCGGAGTTCGGCCGCAAGGAGATCACGCTCGCCGAGCACGAGATGCCCGGCCTGATGGCGATCCGCAAGGAGTACGCCGACGCGCAGCCCCTCAAGGGCGCCCGCGTCACCGGCTCCCTGCACATGACCGTGCAGACCGCCGTGCTCATCGAGACCCTGGTCGCCCTGGGCGCCCAGGTCCGCTGGGCCTCCTGCAACATCTTCTCCACCCAGGACCACGCCGCGGCCGCCATCGCCGTGGGCCCGAACGGCACGCCGGAGAACCCGCAGGGCGTCCCGGTCTTCGCCTGGAAGGGCGAGACCCTCGAAGAGTACTGGTGGTGCACGGAGCAGGCCCTGACCTGGCCGAACACGCCCACCGGCGGCCCGAACATGATCCTGGACGACGGCGGCGACGCCACCCTCCTGGTCCACAAGGGCGTCGAGTACGAGAAGGCGGGCAAGGTCCCCGCGGTCGAGACGGCGGAGAACGACGAGCACCGGGTCATCCTCCAGCTCCTCAACCGCACCATCTCCGAGGGCTCGCAGAAGTGGACCCAGCTCGCCTCGGAGATCCGCGGCGTGACCGAGGAGACCACGACCGGCGTGCACCGCCTGTACGAGATGCAGCGCGACGGCACCCTCCTGTTCCCGGCGATCAACGTCAACGACGCCGTCACCAAGTCGAAGTTCGACAACAAGTACGGCTGCCGCCACTCCCTGGTCGACGGCATCAACCGCGCCACCGACGTCCTCATCGGCGGCAAGACCGCGGTCGTCTGCGGCTACGGCGACGTGGGCAAGGGCTGCGCGGAGTCGCTGCGCGGCCAGGGCGCGCGTGTGATCGTCACCGAGGTCGACCCGATCTGCGCCCTCCAGGCGGCGATGGACGGCTACCAGGTCACGACGCTCGACGAGGTCGTCGACAAGGCCGACATCTTCATCACCACGACCGGCAACAAGGACATCATCCTGGCCTCGGACATGGCCAAGATGAAGCACCAGGCGATCGTGGGCAACATCGGCCACTTCGACAACGAGATCGACATGGCCGGTCTCGCGAAGATCCCGGGCATCGTCAAGGACGAGGTCAAGCCGCAGGTCCACACCTGGACCTTCCCCGACGGCAAGGTCATCATCGTGCTGTCCGAGGGCCGCCTGCTGAACCTGGGCAACGCGACCGGCCACCCGTCGTTCGTGATGTCCAACTCGTTCGCGGACCAGACCCTGGCCCAGATCGAGCTGTTCACCAAGCAGGAGGAGTACCCGACCGGCGTCTACGTGCTCCCCAAGCACCTCGACGAGAAGGTCGCCCGTCTGCACCTGGACTCGCTCGGCGTGAAGCTGACGACGCTCCGCCCCGAGCAGGCCGCGTACATCGGCGTCAAGGTCGAGGGCCCGTACAAGCCGGACCACTACCGCTACTGACGCCTCCGGGCCGCCGCCGGTGCCCCGCGCCCCGGCACGGCACCCGGCAGCACGATCTCCAGCAGCCCGGTCTCCAGCAGGCCCTCGCCTCCCGGTGGGGGCCTGCCCCGTTACCGCACGTCCCGCGACAAGGACCACGCCCCATGCCCCGCGGCCGCTATTCGCTGCACGATCCGCACGATCACACCCCCCTCGGCGAAGAACACTTCCAGTGCGCGCCCGGCCCGACCGGCTGGCGCTACGTCGCTCAGCGCACCACCCCTTCCGGCGACCACGCGGGCTCCGTCGACCTGGCCATCGACGAACTCGGCCGCCCCATCCGTCTCGAACTGCACGCCTCCGGCTGGCAGGTGCGCGCCGCCGCCCTCGACGGCGTCACCTGGGTCCGCACCGACGCCACCGGCGCCCACGCCACCGAGAACCGCGCTCCCGCCCACGCCTTCACCGGCACGTCCCCCGCCTTCCTCGTCGCCACCGCCCGGCTGCTGCGGCTGGCCCCCGCTTCCCCGCGACCCGCGTCCGCCTGGTCGCCTTCACCGACCCGGTCCTGGCGCCCCGCACCCTCGACCAGTCCTGGGCCCTGCTGAAAGAGAAGCACACGCCACTGACAACGGCCCCCTGACCGTGGACGCGTACCAGGTCACAGCCCTGGACACGGGCGAGCAGCACACCCTCCACCTCAGCGGCGACGTCGTCCTCGCGGCACCCGGCGTCGAGCTGGAAGACCTCAAGTCCCCGCCGTCGACGTTCCCCGACGGCCCCTGACGCCCACGCGGCGCCCCGACCTCACGCGGGCGGCACGAAGCCCGTCGCGGGGCGGGACGGCTCCGCCTCACGCGGCGGCGCCGGGGGACCGGCGGGCGGCGGGGGCGGACTGGGCCTGGCGGGGGCGGCTTCGGCAGGTGGGGCGTAGGTGGAGGGTGGGGTGTACGAGGTGGATGGGGCGGGTGGGACGGGTGGGGGCGAGGGAGCGTACGGCGACGGCGTGAGCGGCGCGGAGCCCTGCGTTCCGAAGGGGTCACCGGCACCCCCGGCCGCAGCAGCCCCCGCTGCCCCGCCCCCAACTCCCGCACCGCCAACTCCCGGACCGCCAAAGGCCTTCCGCGCTTCCCGGGCCTGCCGTTCCTGCACGACGGCCGCCAGGAACGCCGCGGGCGGCACCCCCTCCGGCGCGGGCGCGCCCGTCCGCGCGACCACGTCCGCGGCGAGCCGCTCCGCCATCGCCCAGCCGACCTGCGGATCGAGCTGCCCCATCCGGGTCAGGTACTGCCGGATCGCCAGCCACAGGCCGTCCGGCACCATCGACAGGTCGAGGTCGGCGAACCGCCCCGTCAGCCACGGCGGCGGCGCCGGAATGTACCCGGTCTGCCCGGCGGGCACCCGTTCCCGCACGACGAGCGTCCCCGCGAACACGTCACCGAGCCGCCGCCCGCGCGCCGACGCCAGCGACGCGACGCACGCGACGACCCCGAACGTCAGCAGGATCTCGACGACCCCGACCGCCCCGCGCACCAGCGCGTGCCGGAACCGGATCGGCCCGCCGTCGTCCCGCACGACCCGCAGCCCACACGCCAGCTTCCCCAGGGACCGACCATGGCTGAGCGTCTCCACCGCGATCGGCACGCCCACCAGAACCAGCACGAACGTCGCCACGGCGATGGCGGCCGCCGCCGCGTCGTCCAGGGACGCGGACGCCGCGAACAGCCCCAGTGTGACGGCCAGGTACAGCGACCACGCCACCGTCATGTCGATGAGGACGGCCAGCACCCGGCTCGGCAGCTTCGCGGGCCGCAGCTCAAGCGCCACCGCCTCGCCCGTCACAAGCTCACTCACGCCCGCCGCCCTTCCGTCCGTGCCCCTCGAACCGCCAGTCTGCCAAGCTGAAGACCGATCGCACCCCAGTAGAACCAGTGCGACGAGTACGAGACGAGTACGAGCGGTACGAGAACCGCGAGAAGCACGAGCTACGCGAGCCACACGAGCAGTACGAGCACTACGAGCACTACGAACCCCCGGGGAGCAGCCGAGCCGATGGACCTCGACGTCTTCGTGTCCGCACACCGGGCGGAATGGGACCGCCTGGACGCCCTGCTGCGCCGCCAGCGCCACCTCACCGGCCCGGAGATCGACGAACTCGTCGTCCTGTACCAGCGCACGGCGACGCACCTGTCCCTGATCCAGTCCAGCGCCCCCGACCCCCAGCTCACCGGCCGCCTCACCCAGCTCGTGGCCCGCGCGCGCAGCGCCGTGACCGGCACCCGCCGCGCCTCCTGGAGAGACGCCACCCGCTTCCTGACGCACGGTTTCCCCGCCGCCGTCTACCGGTCACGTCACTGGTGGATACCGGCGGCGCTGCTGTCCACCGCCCTGGCCGCGGTGCTCGGCTGGTGGGTCGGCGCCCACCCCGAAGTGCAGGCCTCCATCGCGGCCCCCTCCGAGCTGCGCGACATGACGCGCCCCGGGGGTGAGTACGAGACGTACTACTCCAGCCACCCGGCGACGTCCTTCGCCGCTCAGGTGTGGACGAACAACGCCCAGGCTGCGGCGATGTGCCTGGTCCTGGGGGCCTTCCTGTGCTTCCCGGTGATCTGGATCCTCTTCCAGAACATGCTCAACCTGGGGGTGGGGATCGGCCTGATGTCCTCCGCGGGCCGCCTCGACACCTTCCTCGGCCTTATCCTCCCGCACGGCCTCCTCGAACTGACCGCGGTCTTCGTAGCGGCGGGGACAGGTCTGCGGCTCGGCTGGACCCTCATCGAGCCGGGCCCCCGTACGCGCCGGGCGGCGATGGCGGAGGAAGGCCGCTCAGCCCTGGGCATGGCCATCGGCCTCGCCCTGGTCCTGCTGGTGTCGGGCGCCATCGAGGGCTTCGTGACCCCGTCCGGCCTCCCCACTTGGGCCCGCATCAGCATCGGCATCGCCGCCGAGCTGGCCTTTCTCGCGTACGTCTATGTCCTGGGAGGCAGGGCGGCCCGCTCCGGAGAGACGGGCGACGTAGAGGAGGCGGAGCGGAGCGCTGCGGTGCCCACTGCCGCGTGATGTGCGCACGACGTCTCTGACCTGCTAGTCTCCTCGTCGCCCCGGAAAAGTCATTGACGTGACCGGCCCGGGGAGGTAGATTCGAACAGTTGCCTAGAGCTGGTTGGCTCGCTCGGCGACAGTGAACATCTACCTGCTTCTTGAATCTCTTCGATCTCGACGATCTCGATGAGGAATCAAGACGCCATCCGACCCATCGGAATGTTGAGCCGGTCAGACCGGCCAAAAACTTCTGATAAAGTCGGAGCCGCCGGAAAGGAAAGCGCGAAAGCGCAGACCTGAAAGGCGCCGAGGGAATCGGAACGGACCGGGAAGCCGGAAAGATCTGATAGAGTCGGAAACACGAAATACCGAAGGGAAGCGCCCGGAGGAAAGCCCGAGAGGGTGAGTACAAAGGAAGCGTCCGTTCCTTGAGAACTCAACAGCGTGCCAAAAGTCAACGCCAGATATGTTGATACCCCGTCTCCGGCCGGATCACCGGTTGGGACGAGGTTCCTTTGAAAAAGTCCTTCCCCGCGAATCGTTGGGGGAGGCGCACAGCGAGGACGCTGTGAACGACCGGGATTATTCCTCCTGGTTGTTCCGCTCTCGTGGTGTTGCACCCGATTACGGGTTCACATTCACGGAGAGTTTGATCCTGGCTCAGGACGAACGCTGGCGGCGTGCTTAACACATGCAAGTCGAACGATGAAGCCCTTCGGGGTGGATTAGTGGCGAACGGGTGAGTAACACGTGGGCAATCTGCCCTGCACTCTGGGACAAGCCCTGGAAACGGGGTCTAATACCGGATACAACCACTGACCGCATGGTCTGGTGGTGGAAAGCTCCGGCGGTGCAGGATGAGCCCGCGGCCTATCAGCTTGTTGGTGAGGTAGTGGCTCACCAAGGCGACGACGGGTAGCCGGCCTGAGAGGGCGACCGGCCACACTGGGACTGAGACACGGCCCAGACTCCTACGGGAGGCAGCAGTGGGGAATATTGCACAATGGGCGAAAGCCTGATGCAGCGACGCCGCGTGAGGGATGACGGCCTTCGGGTTGTAAACCTCTTTCAGCAGGGAAGAAGCGCAAGTGACGGTACCTGCAGAAGAAGCGCCGGCTAACTACGTGCCAGCAGCCGCGGTAATACGTAGGGCGCGAGCGTTGTCCGGAATTATTGGGCGTAAAGAGCTCGTAGGCGGCTTGTCGCGTCGGTTGTGAAAGCCCGGGGCTTAACCCCGGGTCTGCAGTCGATACGGGCAGGCTAGAGTTCGGTAGGGGAGATCGGAATTCCTGGTGTAGCGGTGAAATGCGCAGATATCAGGAGGAACACCGGTGGCGAAGGCGGATCTCTGGGCCGATACTGACGCTGAGGAGCGAAAGCGTGGGGAGCGAACAGGATTAGATACCCTGGTAGTCCACGCCGTAAACGGTGGGCACTAGGTGTGGGCAACATTCCACGTTGTCCGTGCCGCAGCTAACGCATTAAGTGCCCCGCCTGGGGAGTACGGCCGCAAGGCTAAAACTCAAAGGAATTGACGGGGGCCCGCACAAGCGGCGGAGCATGTGGCTTAATTCGACGCAACGCGAAGAACCTTACCAAGGCTTGACATACACCGGAAACGGCCAGAGATGGTCGCCCCCTTGTGGTCGGTGTACAGGTGGTGCATGGCTGTCGTCAGCTCGTGTCGTGAGATGTTGGGTTAAGTCCCGCAACGAGCGCAACCCTTGTCCCGTGTTGCCAGCACGCCCCTTTGTGGGTGGTGGGGACTCACGGGAGACCGCCGGGGTCAACTCGGAGGAAGGTGGGGACGACGTCAAGTCATCATGCCCCTTATGTCTTGGGCTGCACACGTGCTACAATGGCCGGTACAATGAGCTGCGATACCGCGAGGTGGAGCGAATCTCAAAAAGCCGGTCTCAGTTCGGATTGGGGTCTGCAACTCGACCCCATGAAGTCGGAGTCGCTAGTAATCGCAGATCAGCATTGCTGCGGTGAATACGTTCCCGGGCCTTGTACACACCGCCCGTCACGTCACGAAAGTCGGTAACACCCGAAGCCGGTGGCCCAACCCCTTGTGGGAGGGAGCTGTCGAAGGTGGGACTGGCGATTGGGACGAAGTCGTAACAAGGTAGCCGTACCGGAAGGTGCGGCTGGATCACCTCCTTTCTAAGGAGCACTTCTTACTGATCCCTTCGGGGTGAGGTCAGAGGCCAGTACATCAGCGAACGTCTGATGCTGGTTGCTCATGGGTGGAACGTTGACTACTCGGCCAGGTTCTGGGTCGGAGGCTGTTAGTACTGCTCGTCAGAGCGTGGAACGCATGATCTTCGGGCAGGAACTGGTCGGGCACGCTGTTGGGTCCTGAAGGTATGGCCGTGAGGCTGCCTTCATGGATGCCGACCCCGGTGTAGGTCTGCTTTGGCAGGTTGTGACGGGTGGTTGGTCGTTGTTTGAGAACTGCACAGTGAACGCGAGCATCTGTGGCCAAGTTTTTAAGGGCGCACGGTGGATGCCTTGGCACCAGGAACCGATGAAGGACGTGGGAGGCCGCGATAGTCCCCGGGGAGTCGTCAACCAGGCTTTGATCCGGGGGTTTCCGAATGGGGAAACCCGGCAGTCGTCATGGGCTGTCACCCGCCGCTGAATATATAGGCGGTGTGGAGGGAACGCGGGGAAGTGAAACATCTCAGTACCCGCAGGAAGAGAAAACAACCGTGATTCCGGGAGTAGTGGCGAGCGAAACTGGATGAGGCCAAACCTCAAGCGTGTGAGACCCGGCAGGGGTTGCGCTTGGGGGGTTGTGGGATCTCACTTTCATGATCTGCCGGTCATGAGGCGAGTTATAAACCGTTGATGTAGGCGAAGGACATGCGAAAGGTCCGGCGTAGAGGGTAAGACCCCCGTAGTCGAAATGTCAGCGGCTTGCTTGTGAGACACCCAAGTAGCACGGGGCCCGAGAAATCCCGTGTGAATCTGGCGGGACCACCCGTTAAGCCTAAATATTCCCTGGTGACCGATAGCGGATAGTACCGTGAGGGAATGGTGAAAAGTACCGCGGGAGCGGAGTGAAATAGTACCTGAAACCGTGTGCCTACAAGCCGTGGGAGCGTCGGAACAAGGCTTGCCTTGTTCTCGTGACTGCGTGCCTTTTGAAGAATGAGCCTGCGAGTTTGCGGTGTGTTGCGAGGTTAACCCGTGTGGGGAAGCCGTAGCGAAAGCGAGTCCGAATAGGGCGATAGAGTAGCGCGCTCAAGACCCGAAGCGGAGTGATCTAGCCATGGGCAGGCTGAAGCGGCTGTAAGAGGTCGTGGAGGGCCGAACCCACCAGGGTTGAAAACCTGGGGGATGACCTGTGGTTAGGGGTGAAAGGCCAATCAAACTCCGTGATAGCTGGTTCTCCCCGAAATGCATTTAGGTGCAGCGTCGTGTGTTTCTTGCCGGAGGTAGAGCACTGGATAGGCGATGGGCCCTACCGGGTTACTGACCTTAGCCAAACTCCGAATGCCGGTAAGTGAGAGCGCGGCAGTGAGACTGTGGGGGATAAGCTCCATGGTCGAGAGGGAAACAGCCCAGAGCATCGACTAAGGCCCCTAAGCGTACGCTAAGTGGGAAAGGATGTGGAGTCGCAGAGACAACCAGGAGGTTGGCTTAGAAGCAGCCACCCTTGAAAGAGTGCGTAATAGCTCACTGGTCTAGTGATTCCGCGCCGACAATGTAGCGGGGCTCAAGCGTACCGCCGAAGTCGTGTCATTGACACATGAGGACCAACGTCCGTGTTGATGGGTAGGGGAGCGTCGTGTGCCGGGTGAAGCTGCGCCGGAAGGCAGTGGTGGACGGTTCACGAGTGAGAATGCAGGCATGAGTAGCGATACATACGTGAGAAACGTGTGCGCCGATTGACTAAGGGTTCCTGGGTCAAGCTGATCTGCCCAGGGTAAGTCGGGACCTAAGGCGAGGCCGACAGGCGTAGTCGATGGATAACCGGTTGATATTCCGGTACCCGCTATGGAGCGCCAAACATCGAATCCAGTGATGCTAAGGCCGTGAAGCCGCCGGGTGATCCTTCGGGTGATCTCGGAGTGGTGGAGCCGCTGATCCAAGCTGATAGTAGGTGAGTGATGGGGTGACGCAGGAAGGTAGTCCAGCCCGGGCGGTGGTTGTCCCGGGGTAAGGGTGTAGCCCGCGCGGTAGGTAAATCCGTCGCGCACGTGGGGTGAGACCTGATGCCGAGCCGATTGTGGTGAAGTGGATGATCCTATGCTGTCGAGAAAAGCCTCTAGCGAGTTTCATGGCGGCCCGTACCCTAAACCGACTCAGGTGGTCAGGTAGAGAATACCGAGGCGTTCGGGTGAACTATGGTTAAGGAACTCGGCAAAATGCCCCCGTAACTTCGGGAGAAGGGGGGCCACACCCGGTGATGGAGTTTACCTCTGGAGCTGGGGGTGGCCGCAGAGACCAGCGAGAAGCGACTGTTTACTAAAAACACAGGTCCGTGCGAAGCCGTAAGGCGATGTATACGGACTGACGCCTGCCCGGTGCTGGAACGTTAAGGGGACCGGTTAGCTCCATTTCGGTGGGGCGAAGCTGAGAACTTAAGCGCCAGTAAACGGCGGTGGTAACTATAACCATCCTAAGGTAGCGAAATTCCTTGTCGGGTAAGTTCCGACCTGCACGAATGGCGTAACGACTTCTCGACTGTCTCAACCATAGGCCCGGTGAAATTGCACTACGAGTAAAGATGCTCGTTTCGCGCAGCAGGACGGAAAGACCCCGGGACCTTTACTACAGTTTGATATTGGTGTTCGGTTCGGCTTGTGTAGGATAGGTGGGAGACTGTGAAGCATGCACGCCAGTGTGTGTGGAGTCGTCGTTGAAATACCACTCTGGTCGTGCTGGATGTCTAACCTGGGTCCGTGATCCGGATCAGGGACAGTGTCTGATGGGTAGTTTAACTGGGGCGGTTGCCTCCCAAAGGGTAACGGAGGCGCCCAAAGGTTCCCTCAGCCTGGTTGGTAATCAGGTGTTGAGTGTAAGTGCACAAGGGAGCTTGACTGTGAGACTGACGGGTCGAGCAGGGACGAAAGTCGGGACTAGTGATCCGGCGGTGGCTTGTGGAAGCGCCGTCGCTCAACGGATAAAAGGTACCCCGGGGATAACAGGCTGATCTTCCCCAAGAGTCCATATCGACGGGATGGTTTGGCACCTCGATGTCGGCTCGTCGCATCCTGGGGCTGGAGTCGGTCCCAAGGGTTGGGCTGTTCGCCCATTAAAGCGGTACGCGAGCTGGGTTTAGAACGTCGTGAGACAGTTCGGTCCCTATCCGCTGTGCGCGTAGGAGTCTTGAGAAGGGCTGTCCCTAGTACGAGAGGACCGGGACGGACGAACCTCTGGTGTGCCAGTTGTTCTGCCAAGGGCATGGCTGGTTGGCTACGTTCGGGAGGGATAACCGCTGAAAGCATCTAAGCGGGAAGCCTGCTTCGAGATGAGGGCTCCCACCCACTTGATGGGGTAAGGCTCCCAGTAGACGACTGGGTTGATAGGCCAGATATGGAAGCCTCGTGAGGGGTGGAGTTGACTGGTACTAATAGGCCGAGGGCTTGTCCTCAGTTGCTCGCGTTCACTGTGTTGGTTCTGAAACCACGAACAACCCCACACACGGGTGTGTGTGGTGCGGTAGTTCACTGTTTCATAGTGTTTCGGTGGTCATAGCGTGAGGGAAACGCCCGGTTACATTCCGAACCCGGAAGCTAAGCCTTACAGCGCCGATGGTACTGCAGGGGGGACCCTGTGGGAGAGTAGGACGCCGCCGAACTAAATGTGATAAAGCCTCGATCCCCGAGTTCCGCTCGGGGATCGAGGTTTTTCTGCGTTTAAGTACGTGCTTTCGCCGCAGTAGTAGCTGCGGCTGTCGGAGGCGTCTTAGAGGCGGCCTGCGGCCTTGAGGGAGAGATAGGTGTCCGCCAGGGCTGGGGGCAGGTTCGCCGGGGTGGCGTCCACGACCGTGACGCCGTGGCGGGTGAGCTGCTCGGCCGTGCGACGGCGTTCCATTTGTGCCTGGGCGGCGGCCGCGGCGTCGTACACCGCCTCTGTCGTACCGCGTGACGCGGCCATTTCGGCGATGTGTGGGTCGGCCACGGAGGCCACGACGACCGTGTGGCGTTGAGTGAGGCGGGGAAGCACCGGGAGCAGGCCCTCCTCGATGGGGGCCGCTTCCAGGTTGGTGAGGAGCACGATCAGGGCGTTGCGCGGAGCCGTGCGCAGGGCCGTGGCGGCCAGGCCCCGGGCGTCGGTCTCGACGAGCTCCGGTTCGAGCGTCGCCAAGGCGTTGACGATCGACGGCAGGACGTCTCCCGCGGCCTTGCCCTGGACCAGGGCGCGTACCCGGCGGTCGTAGGCGAGAAGGTCGACGCGGTCGCCCGCGCGGGAAGCGAGCGCCCCGAGGAGCAGGGCGGCGTCCATGGAGGCGTCGAGGCGCGGGGCGTCGCCGACGCGGCCCGCTGACGTGCGGCCGGTGTCGAGGACCACGAGGATGTGGCGGTCGCGCTCGGGACGCCAGGTGCGGACGGCTACGGAGGAGTGGCGGGCGGTGGCGCGCCAGTCGATGGAACGGGTGTCGTCGCCGGGAACGTACTCGCGCAGGCTGTCGAACTCCGTGCCCTGGCCGCGCAGCAGGACACTGGTGCGGCCGTCGAGTTCGCGCAGGCGGGCCAGCTTCGACGGCAGGTGCTTGCGGCTGGTGAAGGGCGGCAGGACGCGCAGCGTCCACGGGACGCGGTGGCTGCCCTGGCGGGTGAACAGGCCGAGCGGGCCGTACGAGCGGATCGTGACGCGGTCGGCCCGGTGGTCGCCGCGGCGGGTGGGGCGCAGACGGGTGGTGAGGCGGCGGCGCTCTCCGGAGGGGACGTCCAACCGGTGCCGGGAAGCGGCGACTTCGGTTCCGGGCTGCCAGCTGCTCGGGGGCCAGGCGTCGCGGACGTCGGCGCGCAAGGGGCGCCTGGTGGGATTGGTGACGGTGAGCTGGACGTCCGCGGGCTCGTCCAGGCGTACGGAGGTGTCTCCGGAGCGGGTCAGGACGAGGCGGCGTACGGGGGCGGCGAGGGCGGCGTCGCAGGCGCAGGCCAGGGCGAGCGGCGCGTTGACGGCGAGGATGCCCGTCCAGCTCGGCTCCAGGATGCCGACCGGGAGGGAGCCGAGGGCCGCCAGGAGGGCGGCGCGGCCGGTGAGCGCCATCAGCGGGGCACCGGGACGTGGGTGAGGACCGCGTTGATGACGGAGTCCGCGGTCACGCCCTCCATCTCGGCCTCCGGGCGCAGCTGCACGCGGTGGCGGAGCGTGGGCAGGGCGAGGTTCTTCACGTCGTCGGGGATGACATAGTCCCGGCCGGTCAGCCAGGCCCACGCGCGGGCCGTGGACAGCAGGGCCGTGGCGCCGCGCGGGGAGACGCCGAGGGTGAGGGACGGGGACTCGCGGGTGGCGCGGCAGACGTCGACGACGTACGCGGTGATCTCGGGGGAGACCGTGGTCTTGGCGACTGCGGCGCGGGCCGCTTCGAGGTCCGCGGCGGTCGCGACGGGGCGTACGCCCGCGGCGCTCAGGTCGCGCGGATTGAAGCCTTCCGCGTGGCGCCTCAAGACGGCGATCTCGTCGTCGCGGGACGGCAGGTGGACCGTCAGCTTCAGGAGGAAGCGGTCCAGCTGGGCCTCGGGCAGGGGATAGGTGCCCTCGTACTCGACGGGGTTCTGCGTGGCGGCCACGAGGAACGGGTCGGGGAGCGGGCGGGGGGTGCCGTCGACGGTGACCTGGCGCTCCTCCATCGCTTCGAGGAGGGAGGACTGGGTCTTGGGAGGGGTGCGGTTGATCTCGTCGGCGAGCAGGAGGTTGGTGAAGACCGGGCCCGGCTGGAAGGAGAACTCCGTGGTGCGGGCGTCGTAGACGAGGGAGCCCGTCACGTCGCTGGGCATCAGGTCGGGGGTGAACTGGACGCGCTTGGTGTCGAGTTCCAGGGACGCGGCGAGGGCCCGTACGAGGAGGGTCTTCGCGACGCCGGGGACGCCTTCGAGCAGGACGTGGCCGCGGCACAGCAGGGCCACGACGAGGCCGGTGACGGCGGGGTCCTGGCCGACCACGGCCTTGGAGATCTCGGTGCGCAGGGCCTCAAGGGAGGAGCGGGCGCGGTCGGAGCTCCCGGCGTTGTCAGTGGTCGGGTCCATCATGAAGTACGTACCTCACTTTCGAGGGCGTCGAGTTGGTCGGCGAGGGCGATGAGCCCTGCGTCGTCGGCGGGCGGCGGGCCGAAGAGGAGGGGGTGCGGGTCCTGGCCGGGCGTGCGCAGACGGCTGGTCAGGGCGGGCAGGAGCGCTTCGGGCGTGTGGGCCCGGGCGGTGGGGACGCCGACGAGGGGGGCGATGCGGGTGCGGGTGGCGGAGCGAAGAGCCGCGGCGGCGCGGTCACGGGCGTCGGCCTTGCGGTAGAGGCGGGCGCGGCCTTCGGCGGTCTCGGAGGCGCGGACCGCGACGGGGAGTCGTTCGGGGACGAGTGGGCCGAAGCGGCGGGCGCGCCAGAGCGCGGCCAGGACCGCCGCGACGGTCAGCTGAAGGGTGCCCCAGAGCCAGCCGGAGGGGATCAGGTCGAAGAAGCTGTCGTCGGCGCTGCCGTCCGCCGCGTCGTCGGAGAGGGAGGGGAGGTACCAGACCACATGGGGGCGGGAGCCGAGGAGTTGGAGGGCGAGCGAGGCGTTGCCGTGCTGGTCCAGGCGGTCGTTGTAGAGGATGTCGGGGGCGCCGATGATCACCGTGTCGCCCCGGGTGGGGGTGTCGTTGTCGGCGTCGCCCGCGGTGCCGCCCTCGGGGCGCTCGGGACGTTCGGGGCGGTCGGCGGGGAGGAGCAGGAGGCTGGGCAGGTCGAGGCTGCGGTAGCAGGCCTCGGCGTTCGGGGCGAGTGTGTCGTAGCGGATGCCGCCCATGTCGGCGGAGCCCGCGCGGCGGGCGGCGGGCAGGGAGCAGTCGGGGGCCAGCGTCGATTCAAGGCTGGGCAGGTCGTCCGCGGTGACCCCGGGGGCGAGCTTCGACACGGACGGTTTGCCGGGGGCGACCAGGACGGTGCGGCCTCCGGAGTCCTGGGTGGCGGCCTGGAGGCGGGTCTGCTGGTCGTCGCTGAGCAGGTCGGGGTTGGCCACGACGAGGGTGGTGTCCGGACCCGCGGCGGACCGGGCCGCCTCGGTGGTGGTGACCACGCGCGTGGACACGCCCCGGTCGGCGAGGAGTTCGGCCACGGCTCGGCTGCCCTGCGAGCTGGCGGAGCGCGGGTCGAGACGGCCCTGGTGCGCGCCGGAGCGGACGACGGCGATGGCGATGGCGATGCCGGTGACGAGGACGACGACGAGCGCGAGGAGCACGCCGCGGGAGCGGGTCCACAGCTGGCGGGGGGTGGGGGCCAGGGAGGTGGGCGGGGGCGGCTGCGGTGCCGTCGGCCGGGGGGAGGCGGGGGGCCGCGAGGGCGTGGGGGCCTCGGGGTGCGAGGTGGCTGTGGGGGCGCTCGGGGTGGGGGTGGCGAGGGCTCCGGTGGTGGGGGCTTCGGTGGCGTGGGCTCCGGTCGCGAGGGCTCCGGTGGTGGGGGCCGCCGCGGTGGAGGGCTGGGCGTCGGTCGCCGCGGAGCGGGGGGCGTGGGCCGGGGCAGGGGGCTCCGGGGTGCCTTCGGGTGGGGCGGGCCGCTGCGGGTCCGTGGGGCCGGTCATCCGGTCGCTCCGGGGGAGCCCTGGGGGCCGTGGGGGGCGTGGGGTCCATGGGGGCCGGGGGCGCTGCTCGCGGCGGTGCTGTGGGTGGCGGTGAGGAGCGTCGGCCTGGTGCGGGCCAGGTCCTGGTCGAGTTCGGTGAGGCGGGCGTACGTGGCTTTGTCGCCGACGCGTCCGCCGTACGTGACGTCGTCGAACTCCCGGGCCGCGCCGTGCAGCCGGTCCGCGTGCGCGGGCATGGTGCGGCCCGCCTCCGCGGCGGCCTCGTCGGCGGTGCGGCCCGGGCGCGGGTCGAGGAGGGCCCGCTCCTCCAGAGAGCGGACGACGGCGCGCATCCGCTCCTGGACGGCCTGGCTCCAGTGGCCCTGGGCGGCGTGCGCCTCGGCGGCCGCGCGGTGCTCCGCCGCGCTGCGCGGGCGGTCGTCGAAGAGCGCCGGTGCCGTGCCGGGAGCGCGGCGGGGCGTGCCGAGCCGCCACCACAGGGCGGCCAGCAGGCCCACCACCGCGAGCACGATGACCAGCAGGCCGAGCGCGCCGCCCGGCGCCGCCCCCGAGGCGGCGGAGAACAGGTCGTCCACCCACCCCAGGAGGCGGTTCAGGACCCGCTGGAAGAGCCCCGGGTCGTTCTCGTGGTACAGCGGCTTGGACAGCTCGTCCTCGGCCGCCTCCCGCGCGGGATCGCGGGGGATCGTCACCGGAGGGTCGTCCCCGGCGCGCGGCAGCGGCGCCGCCGCCCCGAAGCCGACGCGCGGCAACGGGACGGCAGCGCCGAGCCCGGTGAGAAGCGCCCCCGCCCGCATCAGTCCGTCAGCTCCCCGGAGTGCCGGGCGCGCCCGAGGGGCCCTGTTCCGGCACCCCGGCGGCGCGGGCCAGTTCGAGGTCGAGGGCCTCGCGGCGGATCCGCTGGTCGATGTAGAGGAGCACGGTCACTCCGGCGCTGATCGGGAAGGTCAGCATGGAGCCGACCACCTGCCCCACGCCGCTGATGATCAGGGCGGTCCAGCTCAGCTCGTCGGTGCCGTCGAGGATCCCGGAGACGCCGTCGCCGCTGGCCGCGCCCGCCAGGAACGAGAACGGGATGACGATGATCGACGCGACGATGCCCGTGATGACTGCGGCGAGCAGCTGAATGCCGAAGACCCGCCACCAGGAGCGGCTGACGAGCTTCATGGACCGGCCGAGGGCCTTCCTGACCCCCTGCTTCTCCAGCATCAGCGCGGGAGAGGCCAGCGAGAGCCGGACCAGCAGCCAGATCACGACGGCGGCGCCCGCGAGCGCGCCGACCACGACGAGGGCACCCCCGGCGTCCCCGCCGCCGGCCACGGCGATCAGTACGCCGGGCAGGACACCGCCGGTGACGATGGCCAGGGCGATCAGCGGCAGCAGCAGCGTCAGACCGGCGAGCTTCAGCAGCTGGGGGCGGGCGTCGTGCCAGGCCTCCGCCGTGGTCACCGGCTTACCGAGCACGGCCCGGCTGGTGACCATGGTGAGCAGGGCCGTCGCGACGATCGTGCCGAGCAGGGTGACGCCCTGGACGACGCCGGTGCTCAGGAGCGAGTCCCGGAGGGCGCGGGCCACTTCGCTGCCCGAGGCGCTCGGGTCGTCCAGGGCGTCGGTGTCCACGGTGTTGTTGAGGACCAGGCCCTGGAGGAGGACGACGGCGAGCTGCGTGACGACGGCGACGGTCAGCGAGATGCCGAGGACCGTGCGCCAGTGCGTACGCATCGTGGAGACGGCGCCGTCGAGGATCTCGCCGATGGCGAGCGGGCGCAGCGGGATGACGCCGGGCTTCGCGGCGGGGGAGGGCCCTGCCAGGCGCCCCAGCCGCGGTAGGGGCCGCCGGGGCCTCCCGGTGCGCCCGGGCCACCGGCGCCGGGTCCGCCGGGGCCCGCGGGGCCGCCCTGCCAGCCGCCCCACCCCTGCGGCTGGCCCCAGCCCTGGCCGGGCGGTGCGGGGGGCGGCGGGGCCTGGCCGGGGCCGGGAGGGCTGGGCGCGGACCACTGGGCGGGCGGCGGCTGCTCCTTGGACCACTTCGAGGCCGGGCCGTGGGGCTGGTCCTCGGGGGCGGGGGCCTCCTGGGGGCCGGGCTGACCGGATTGGCCGGGCTGACCGGGCTGACCGGGCTGCTGCGGCTGACCGCCGGGCTGGCCTGGCTGACCGGACTGGCCCGGCTGCTCGGGAGCGCCGGATCCGGGCTTGTCGGCAGGTTTGTCGGAGGGGGCAGATCCGGGCGAGGCCCAGCCCGGAGTGTCGTTCATCGTCGCTCCTTCACGGTGCCCGACCGCGGTCGCGGCGGCGGGTTGGCTGCCATCGTGCCACGGGGCGGTGACCGAGGGGCCAGGCGCGGGGGCACCGAGCGGGGGCACCTGGCGGGCGGCACACCTTCTATTGTCCGACCGGTTGCGGGCAGACTGGGCGGATGGCTGATCAGTACGCGCAGACAGGCGAGGACGTCCGGCCGACCACACCCCCGGCGTTGCCCTCCATCCGCTGGGACGAGCCGCCCGAAGGGCCCGTGCTCGTCCTCCTCGACCAGACCAGGCTGCCGGGCGAGGAGACCGAGCTGGTGTGCACCGACGCCCAGGGCTTGGTGCGGGCGATCCAGACCCTCGCCGTGCGCGGGGCACCGCTCCTCGGCATCGCCGGGGCGTACGGCGTCGCGCTGGCCGCGGTCCGCGGCTTCGACGTGGACGAGGCCGCCGAGGCGCTCGCCGCCGCGCGGCCCACCGCGGTGAACCTGGCCTACGGAGTGCGCAGGGCCCAGGCGGCGCACCGCGCGGCGGTCGCGAGCGGCGCCGACGCGGAGCACGCGGCCGCGGCGGCGCTGGCAGCGGCGCGGGCCCTGCACCGGGAGGACGCCGAGGCCAGCGCCCGCATGGCGGCGCACGGCCTGGCGCTGCTCGACGAGCTGATGCCCGGCGGCAGCCACCGGATCCTCACGCACTGCAACACGGGGGCGCTGGTCTCCGGAGGCGAGGGCACGGCGCTCGCGGTGGCGCTCTCGGCGCACCGCGCGGGGCGGCTGCGCAGGCTGTGGGTCGACGAGACGCGGCCGCTGCTCCAGGGCGCCCGGCTCACGGCGTACGAGGCGGCGCGGCACGGCATGCCGTACACGCTCCTGACGGACAACGCGGCGGGGTCGCTGTTCTCGGCCGGTGAGGTCGACGCCGTGCTCATCGGCGCCGACCGGATCGCGGCGGACGGTTCGGTGGCCAACAAGGTGGGGAGCTATCCGCTCGCGGTCCTCGCCCGGTACCACCACGTGCCGTTCATCGTGGTGGCGCCGGTGACGACCGTGGACCCGGAGACCCCGGACGGCGCCTCCATCGAGGTCGAGCAGCGGGCCGGTCACGAGGTGACGGACGCCATGGTGCCGAGCGCGCTGGTGGCGGAGGGGGAGGCGGGATTCCGGTGGCGCCCCTGGGCACGCAGGCGTACAACCCGGCGTTCGACGTGACGCCCCCCGAGTTGGTGACGGCGATCGTCACGGAGGAAGGTGTCGTGTCACCGGTGACAGCGGAGGCCCTCGCTGAGCTGTGTGCCAGGTCACGCCAGGTAACGATGAGCTAATGGGATGATGTCAGGCATGAAGGGACGAGTCCTTGTCGTCGACGACGACACCGCACTGGCCGAGATGCTCGGGATTGTGCTGCGTGGTGAGGGTTTCGAGCCGTCGTTCGTAGCCGATGGCGACAAGGCACTGGCCGCCTTCCGGGAGGCGAAGCCCGATCTGGTGCTGCTCGATCTGATGCTGCCCGGTCGGGACGGCATCGAGGTGTGCCGTCTGATCAGGGCGGAGTCCGGCGTTCCGATCGTCATGCTCACGGCGAAGAGTGACACCGTGGACGTGGTGGTGGGCCTGGAGTCCGGGGCGGATGACTACATCGTCAAGCCGTTCAAGCCCAAGGAGCTGGTGGCCCGCATCCGGGCGCGCCTGCGCAGGTCGGAGGAGCCCGCTCCGGAGCAGTTGGCCATCGGGGACCTCGTCATCGACGTGGCCGGGCACTCGGTGAAGCGGGACGGGCAGGCGATCGCGCTGACGCCGCTGGAGTTCGACCTGCTGGTCGCGCTCGCCCGCAAGCCGTGGCAGGTGTTCACGCGTGAGGTGCTCCTGGAGCAGGTGTGGGGCTATCGGCACGCGGCCGACACCCGCCTGGTCAACGTGCATGTGCAGCGGCTGCGTTCCAAGGTCGAGCGGGACCCGGAGCGGCCGGAGATCGTGGTGACCGTCCGTGGCGTCGGTTACAAGGCCGGACCGAGCTGACGTGTCCCGGGACAGTTCCTCCCCGGCGCCCGGGGATCCGGGGGCGCGGCCGGGGCGGACTGTGCGGCCGCGGCGGCGGGGCTCCCGGTTCGGGATGATCGTCGACAGCGGCTTGATGCTTCAGGACGGGGTGCAGGGCAGCCCCGTCCTGCGGCTCTTCATGCGGTGGGTGCGCCGCCCGCTGCTGCCGATGATGCGGCTGTGGCGGCGCAACATCCAGCTCAAGGTCGTCGTCACGACCCTGCTGATGTCGCTGGGCGTGGTGCTGCTCCTCGGCTTCGTCGTCATGAGCTCCGTGAGCAACGGCCTGCTCAAGGCGAAGGTGAACGCGTCCCAGAGCCAGGCCGACGGCGGCTTCCGGGTCGCCCAGGAGAAGGCCAACTCCGCGCGGCAGCCCTCCGGGCAGGGCGACGGCGCGGACGGCCCGGCCGCGCAGAACGCCGCCGTGTGGATGTCGGAGCTGGCCGAGCAGCTCGCCAGCGGCGGGCAGAACGCGTTCTACGTGGTGACGCTGAGCTCGTCCGCGGGCGAGGTCGGCAGCGTGCGCGGGCCCCGCGCCTCCGGAGGCGTGGACCCGATCCAGAGCGTGCCCAAGGAGCTGCGGGACAAGCTCGACAGCGGCACCCTCACCTACCAGGCCAACACGCGCATCAGGTTCATCGACCACCGGGAGCCGCAGGCCGGTCTGGTGATCGGCAAGCAGCTCAGCGACCTGAACGGTGACTCGTACCAGCTCTACTACCTCTTTCCGCTGACGCAGGAGGAGGAGTCGATGCGCCTGGTGCGCGGCACCCTGGCGACGGCCGGTCTCTTCGTAGTGGTGCTGTTGGGCGCCATCGCCTGGCTGGTGGTGCGCCAGGTCGTCACCCCGGTGCGGATGGCGGCCGGGATCGCCGAGCGGCTGTCCGCGGGGCGCCTCCAGGAGCGTATGAAGGTCACCGGAGAGGACGACATCGCGCGCCTCGGCGAGGCCTTCAACAAGATGGCGCAGAACCTCCAGCTCAAGATCCAGCAGCTGGAGGAGCTGTCGCGGATGCAGCGCCGGTTCGTGTCGGACGTGTCGCACGAGCTGCGTACGCCGCTGACGACCGTGCGGATGGCGGCCGACGTCATCCACGAGGCGCGCGAGGACTTCGACCCGGTGACGGCGCGCTCCGCGGAGCTGCTCGCCGACCAGCTCGACCGCTTCGAGTCGCTGCTCAGCGACCTGCTGGAGATCAGCCGCTTCGACGCGGGCGCGGCCGCCCTGGAGGCCGAGCCGATAGACCTGCGCGAAGTCGTACGCCGTGTCGTGGGCGGCGCCGAGCCGCTCGCCGAGCGCAAGGGCACCCGGATACGGGTCGTCGGCGACCAGCAGCCCGTGGTCGCGGAGGCGGACGCGCGGCGCGTTGAGCGAGTGCTCAGGAACCTCGTAGTGAACGCCGTGGAGCACGGCGAGGGCCGGGACGTGGTGGTGCGGCTCGCGGCGGCGGGGGGCGCGGTCGCCGTCGCGGTACGGGACTACGGGGTGGGCCTGAAGCCCGGCGAGGCCACGCGGGTCTTCAGCCGCTTCTGGCGGGCCGACCCGGCTCGCGCGCGCACCACGGGCGGTACGGGCCTCGGCCTGTCCATCGCCCTGGAGGACGCGCGGCTGCACGGCGGCTGGCTCCAGGCGTGGGGCGAGCCGGGCGGCGGCTCGCAGTTCCGCCTGACGCTGCCGCGCACCGCGGACGAGCCGCTGCGGGGTTCGCCGATACCGCTGGAGCCCGACGACTCGCGGCGCCACCGCGGCCTGGACGCCGCCGGGCTGCCGCGCGGGGGCGGCGGCAAGCGGGCCACGGTGCCGCACCAGAGCGCCGAGCGGGTGCCCCCGCCCGCCCCTCCGAAGGCACCGATCGCACCCCGGCTCGCCCAGAGCGCGGCCCTCGACGTGGACCCGGCGGCGCTGCCCGGCAACGGGGCGCGGGTGGTCACACGCCAGCCGTGGGACGAGGGCGCGGGTGCGGGCCGGGCGGAGGACACGGGGCCCGGCGACACAGCGGCTCTACGGAGTGACGCACCGGCTCTACGGAGTGACGTGCCGGACGTGCGGAGCCCCGCACCGGACGCACCGTCGGACGCACGGGACGTACCAGACGCCCCCGACGTACGGGACGTGCCGTCGGGCTCCTCGGGAGAGGGACGGGAAGAGGAGGCCTCGCGTGGGCGCTGAGAGGGCGGAGAGGAACGGGATCGGGCGTCCGCTGCGGGCCGGTGCGGCGCTGGCCGCCTGCGGGGCGCTGCTGGCCGGGTGCGCGTCCATGCCGGACGAGGGCAACCTGAAGAAGGTCAACGCCTCGCAGCGGCCGGACACGCAGTCCCAGGTGCGCGTCTACGCGCTCCCGCCGCAGGAGAACGCGCAGCCCGCGGACATCGTCCAGGGCTTCCTCGAGGCGCTGACCAGCGACGACCCGGATTTCGCGATCGCGCGCAAGTACCTGACGAAGGGCGCGGCCAAGACGTGGGACCCCGAGCACTCCACCACGGTGCTCGCGGACGGCCCGAATCCGGTCACGGACAACGTGGGCAACGACAGCGGGGCCGGACGCACGTACTCGCTGACCGGCCGCCAGATAGCGACCGTCAACAGCCAGCACGCGTACCAACCCAACGAGCGGCAGTACGTGAAGACCGTGCACCTCACGCTCCAGAACGGCCCGAGCGGCCGGGTGTGGCGCATCGACCGGCCGCCCCAGGGCGTGGTGCTCGGCGCGTCGGACTTCGAGCGGAACTACCAGAGCGTCAACAAGTACTACTTCCCGACGCCCGTGCCGGGCGCCGAGGGCCGTGGCACCCGCCAGCGGGGGCTCGTCGCGGACCCCATCTACGTACGGCAGCGCATCGACCCGCTGACGGAGACGGTGAAGGCGCTGCTCCAGGGGCCCACCAACTGGCTGCGGCACGTGGTGCGTTCGCGCTTCCCGTCGGGCGCGGACCTGGCCGCGGACACCAAGTCGCTCGCGCTCGACGACAAGAACACGCTGGTCGTGCCGTTGAACGCACGTGCCGACCGGGTCGGCCAGGGGCAGTGCAGGGAGATGGCGACGCAACTGCTCCACACGCTGCGGGACCTGACGTCGTCGAACGTCGAACAGGTGGAGCTCCAGCGGGAGAACGGCTCGCAGCTCTGCGTCCTAGGCCCCGAAGGCGCCGAGTCCATCGCGTCGCACCACAGCGCAGGTCAGCCCGGCTACCAGTACTTCCTCGACGAGAAGGGCCGCCTGGTGCAGATGCCGGGCAACACGGGCGGCAACGCCAAGCCGGAGCCGGTGGCCGGGGTGTTCGGCAGCGCCGTGCAGCGGCTGCGGTCGGCCGCGGTCTCGCGTGACGAGCGGCACGCGGCCGGGGTGTCGGAGGACGGGCGCAGGCTGTTCACGGCGTCCCTGGTGGGCGGCGGCACGCTCGGCGGCGCCGAGCTGCGCTCCCGGTCCAAGTCGGACAAGGACGGCCTGTCGACGCCCAGTTGGGACGGCAGGGGCGACCTGTGGGTGGCCGACCGCGACCCCAGGCACGCGCGGCTGCTGTGGCTGGCCGAGGGCACGGGCGAGCCGGTGCCGGTCAAGGTCTCCGGCCTGGACGGGACCATCGAGCAGGTGCGCGTGTCGGGCGACGGTGTGCGCATCGCGCTGCTGGTGGAGAAGGGCGGCAAGACGTCCCTGCAGATCGGCCGGATCGACCGGCAGGGCGGCAAGGACGAGCAGCCCGACATCGCCGTCCTCGAACTGCGCGAGGCGGCACCGCAGATGGAGGAGGTCACCGCGATGTCCTGGGCCGGTCCGAGCCGCCTCGTGGTGGTGGGGCGCGAGTCCGGCGGCGTGCAGCAGATGCGGTACGTCCAGAGCGACGGCTCGGCGCGTACGGGGGCGACCCTGCCCGGCCTCACCGGCGTACGGGAGATCGCCGCGTCCGAGGACGAGGGCCAGCCGCTGGTGGCGCACTCGGACGACGGGATCGTGCGGCTGCCGTCGGGCGGCCAGTGGCAGACCGTGGTGAAGGACGGGTCGGCGCCGGTCTATCCGGGCTGACTATCCGGGCTGAGCGTGGTCCCGGCGCCGCCACGGTCCAGGGCGGGCTGCGGGCGGTGCCGTCCCGGGCGTGATCGGGCGCGGGCGGTGGGGGCTTGGGTGTGGTCCCGGCGATGGGCTCGCGCGCGGTCGGACGATGCCCGCGTGGGCGGTCAGCGGCGGTCAGCGGCGGTGGCCGGGCGGCCCGGGCTGTGGGTCCCAGCAGGGCGTCGCCGCAGCGTAGTTGGGCTCTGACCGGTTATCCACAGGCGGTTATCCACAGGGGTGGCAGCGTGGCGCGCGCGTTGGCACAGTGGTGGACATGCGGGGGTGGTGGCAGGACCTGACGGATCTGGTGCTGCCAGCCGAGTGCGCGGGCTGCGGGGTGCCTCGCGTGGCGCTGTGCGCGCGGTGCCGGGTCGCTCTGCGCGGTGCCGGGGCGCGCCGGGTGCGGCCGGTGCCGGAGCCGGAGGGGCTGCCGGTGGTGCACGCGGCTGCGGCGTACGAGGACGAGGTGCGGGCCGTGTTGCTCGCGCACAAGGAAAGGGGCGCGCTGGCGCTCGCCGGGCCGCTCGGCGAGGCGCTGGCGGACGCGGTGCGGGCCGGACTGTGCGGTGGCCCACTGGGGGCGCGCGGTGTGACGTGGGAGCGCGCGGGGCCTGCGGGAGCCGCCGATGAGGGCCGGGTGCTGCTGGTGCCGGTGCCGTCGGCGCGGCGCGCGGTGCGGGCGCGGGGGCACGATCCGGTGCGGCGGATCGCGCTGGCGGCCGCGTCCGAGCTGCGGCGCGGCGGGGTTCCGGCGCGGGTGCTGGCCGTGCTCCGGCAGCGGCGCGCGGTGGCCGACCAGGCGGGCCTCAACTCCCGTGAGCGGTGGGCGAACGTGTCGGGAGCGCTGGAGGTCGCCGCCGGGGCGGAGGCGCTGCTGCGGGGCGCGGAGCACGTCGTGGTGGTCGACGACGTCATGACGACGGGCGCCTCGCTCGCGGAGGCGGCCCGCGCGCTCGACGGTGTGCGTGGCGTGGCAAGAGCAGGGGAGGTGCGAAGGGAAGGGGATGTTCGAGGGGAACGGGATGTTCGAGGGGACCGGGACGTTCGAGGGGGAGGGGACGTTCGAGAGGAAGGAGACGACGTTCAGGGGGAAGGAGATGCGGACGGCCCCCTCGCGGCGCGCCGGGTCGACCACGGGGCGCGGGGCCAGACCCCGGCACGGGCCGATCGGCACGCCCAGAAGGCCCAGGAGCAAGCCCAGGAGTGGGCCCGTCCGGGCCCCAGAAGGAGACCACAGGCGGGGCTCCCCGCAGGGACCCGGGGAAGGCTCCACACAGGGCAGCAGTCGTCAGGGCCGCAGTCGGGGCCGCAGTCAGGGCCCCGGCCAGGCACCCGGGCGGGCGCTCAGGCGTGGCCCCAGTCGTCGGCCGAGGCACAGAAAGGGGCGGAGAACCAGACAGGGATCCAGCCAAGCCACGGCGGGAAGAACGGCGCCGTGGGCACGACCGGTAATGCCCTGGTGGCCGGGGCAATGGCCCGAGAAAACCGGGTCAGTGCGGCGGTCGTCGCCGCTTCACCGCATTCTTTCGAAATAAACCGGAACTGACCGCGAACTTTCATCGTTGCAGGTAGTGAGAGGGCTCGACCACCCGAATGGAGGTATGTGCCGGTAGAGGGTGACGACATCCGTCCGGGCGAGATATGTTCGGTTGTGAGGAGTAGCGGAGAGCGCCCCTCGCCTATCCGAATGCCGGTCCGCGGTTTTTGCAAACCGCCGGGACCGGTGGGGTGGAGATCTTGTCCACGGGGGAGGAGGAGGTGGAAGTCACCGAGTCCGAGACTCCGGGAGTTCCCGGGGTCTGGTGCAAAAGGGAGATGCTCCGCCGAAGTCGCGGAGCGATCCGGGAACGGAGTTCTGCGTGGACATCGTCGTCAAGGGCCGCAAGACCGAGGTGCCCGAGCGGTTCCGCAAGCACGTGGCCGAGAAGCTGAAGCTGGACAAGATCCAGAAGCTCGACGGCAAGGTGATCAGCCTCGACGTCGAGGTGTCCAAGGAAACCAACCCGCGTCAGGCCGACCGTTCCGACCGCGTGGAGATCACCGTCCGAGGCCGTGGCCCCGTGATCCGCGCGGAAGCGTCGGCATCCGACCCGTACGGCGCGCTCGACCTGGCCACCGCCAAGCTGGAGGCCCGTCTGCGCAAGCAGCACGAGAAGCGGCACAACAGGCGCGGCACGGGCAGGCTCACCGCCGCCGAAGTCGCCACGCGCGTCCCGGACGCCGCGCACCTCAACGGCGACGGCACCCTCGCCCACGACGAGGAGCCCGAAGGCGTGCCGACCAAGAAGATCGGCTCGCTTGAGATCCAGGGCGAAGGCCCTCTGGTGGTCCGCGAGAAGACGCACGTCGCGGCCCCCATGTCACTGGACCAGGCGCTGTACGAGATGGAGCTCGTCGGCCATGACTTCTACCTGTTCATCGACTCCGAGACCAAGGAACCGAGCGTCGTCTACCGGCGCCACGCCTACGACTACGGCGTGATCCACCTCAGCACCGACCCCATGGTCGCCAAGCCCCAGTCGGCCGGTGGCGGCGGCGCACTCGGCGGCTGACGCGCCCCTGGGAGCGCATGAAGCGGTGCCCCTGGAGCGCGTGTGCGCCCCCAGGGGCACCCCCGTGCGACCAGTGGGCGCACGACTCGGCGGCCAGGCATGAAATCATGGGCGCGCGAGCCCAACCCGCTTGACTCTGCCTAGGGTTGGTGCAGCCGAGGCAGGCGCGCCACGGCAAGACAACGGCCCTGGCCCTCAGGGGAGGAACGATGGCGGACAGCTTCGGACCGATGCGGAACGACGATGCCGGACACGGCATCGGCATCGGCACGGACGCGGGCGCCCCACGCAAGGAGCCCATCCGGGTCCTGGTCGTGGACGACCACGCGCTCTTCCGTCGCGGCCTTGAGATCGTCCTCGCCGCCGAGGAGGACATCCAGGTCGTGGGCGAGGCGGGCGACGGCGCGGAGGCCGTGGACAAGGCCGCCGACCTGCTGCCGGACATCGTCCTGATGGACGTGCGGATGCCCAAGCGCGGCGGCATCGAGGCGTGCACCTCCATCAAGGAGGTGGCCCCCAGCGCGAAGATCATCATGCTGACGATCAGCGACGAGGAGGCCGACCTCTACGACGCGATCAAGGCCGGGGCGACCGGGTACCTGCTGAAGGAGATCTCCACGGACGAGGTGGCCACGGCGATCCGCGCCGTCGCGGACGGGCAGTCGCAGATCAGCCCGTCCATGGCGTCGAAGCTGCTCACCGAGTTCAAGTCGATGATCCAGCGGACCGACGAGCGGCGCTTGGTGCCCGCGCCCCGGCTGACCGACCGCGAGCTGGAGGTCCTGAAGCTGGTCGCCACGGGGATGAACAACCGGGACATCGCCAAGGAGTTGTTCATCTCCGAGAACACCGTGAAGAACCACGTGCGCAACATCCTGGAGAAGCTCCAACTGCACTCCAGGATGGAGGCCGTGGTGTACGCGATGCGGGAGAAGATCCTGGAGATCCGCTAGGCGGACCGGCAGACCCGCGGACCCGCGGACCCGCGGATCGGCAGACCGGCAGGCCCGCGGACCCGCGGGCCCGCCTCCGTCGGCGGCGGGACGGCCAGGGCGGCTCCCCGGGCGCTCCCTGGGGCGCCCCCGTCAGCCGAGCGCGCCGACCAGGGCCGTCGCCAGCTCCGGCGGGTCCACGCGATCCACCCGTACCGCGTCGCAGCCCACCCACTCGGCCGCCTCGACCAGCGCCTGCGCCACGGCGGGCACCGCCTTCGGGCCCTCCAGGGACACCTGCTTGGCCACCAGCGTCGTGCCCTCGCGGGCCGGGTCGACGCGGCCCACCAGGCGGCCCCCCGCGAGGACCGGCATCGCGAAGTAGCCGTGGATCCGCTTCTGCTTGGGGACGTACGCCTCCAGGCGGTGGGTGAAGCCGAAGATCCGCTCCGTGCGCGCCCGCTCCCAGATCAGGGAGTCGAAAGGGGACAGGAGCGTCGTGCGGTGACGGCCGCGCGGGGGCGTGGCCAGGGCCTCGGGATCCGCCCAGGCGGGCTTGTCCCAGCCCTCGACCGCCACCGGCACCAGACCCGAGGCCTCGACCACCGCGTCGAACTGCTCGCCCTTCAGACGGTGGTAGTCGGCGATGTCCGCGCGCGTGCCGACGCCGAGGGCCGCGCCCGCCTGGCGGACCAGGCGGCGCACGCACTCCGCGTCGTCCAGGTCGTCGTGCAGCAGGGCGTCGGGGACGGCGCGCTCCGCGAGGTCGTACACCCGCTTCCAGCCGCGGCGCTCGACGCACACCACCTCCCCGTACATCAGCGCGCGCTCCACCGCGATCTTGGAGTCGGACCAGTCCCACCACTCGCCCTTGTTCTTCGCGCCGCCCAACTCCGTGGCCGTGAGGGGGCCTTCGGCGCGGAGCTGCTTGACGACCTGGTCGTACGCGCCGTCGGGCAGGTCGTGGTGCCAGTGCGGGCGGGCGCGGTAGGCGCGGCGGCGGAAGGCGAAGTGGGGCCACTCCTCGATGGGGAGGATGCAGGCCGCGTGCGACCAGTACTCGAAGGCGTGCGTATCCGTCCAGTACGCCCGCTCCACCGTTTTGCGGCCGACGGCGCCGAGGCGGGCGTACGGGATCAGTTCGTGCGAGCGGGCCAGGACGGAGATGGTGTCCAGCTGCACCGCGCCCAGATGGCGCAGGACGCCGCGGACGCCCGCGCGGCGGTTGGGGGCGCCGAGGAAGCCCTGGGCTCGCAGGGCCAGGCGGCGGGCCTCGTCGGCGGACAGGGTCACTTCGGGGGGTGGGGTGCTGCCGTTCGTCGTCCTGGTGGTCATGGTCGAACGATAGGGGGCGGGTCTGACAGCGGGGGGCGGGGCGGTGGCCCTCGCGGGGCGCCCCGGGCCCACCCCTTCACCGAATCCAGGGGCCGCCGCCCCTGGCACCCCGCTCCCTTGCCGCTTCGCGGCTCGTCCTCACACGCCGGACGGGCTCTGCTGCCGACCGGTGTCTAGCCGACCGGTGCCTTGCCGACCGGTGTCTTTGGGAAGGTACGGCTGGGCCGGGACCAGACCCACGTCCGAGGGGAGGAGGGCGGCGATCCAGCAGTCGCGGAGGGTGCCCTTGTTCGGGAGGCCCGCGCGGAGGGTGCCCTCCATGGTGAAGCCCGCCCGCTCGGCGACCGCGCGGGACGCCGTGTTGCCGACCTCGGCGCGCCACTCCAGGCGGGTGCAGGCCAGGCGACGGAACGCCCAGTGGGCGAGGGCGGTGACAGTCTCCGTGGTGTAGCCGCGGCCCCGGTGCTCCCTGGCGGTCCAGAAGCCGATCTCCCAGGCGCCCGTGCGCGGGTGGTGCAGGCTGGCCGCGGCGAGCAGCGGGCCGCCCGCGCGGGGCCGCACGGCGAAGGTGTACTCCGTGTCGTACCGCCAGCCGTCGGGGACCATGCGCCCGGTGAAGCCCTCGGCGTCCGCGCGCGCGTACGGCGAGGGGATCGTGGTCCAGCGCTGGATGTCGGGGTCCTGGCAGGCCGCGTACACCTCGTCCGTGTCGTCGGGGGTGAAGGTGCGCAGCAGCAGGCGTTCGGTGGTCAGGGTCACGGGCTCCATCGGCTGATTCTGCGCGGGGGGTGCGCGGGGCGCCAGCCGTTTAGACGGTCGCCTGGATGGTTCCCCAGATGGTCGCCTGGATCGTTGCCCAGACGGTCGCCTGGATGGTCGCCACGCCACAGGGCGGGGCGACCGCGGGCACTACGGAGAGGGGGCCGCGCCCCGGAGGGACGGGGGAGCGAATCCCGTGGGATGCGGCACCTTCTCGGGCGGCCGTCCGTTGACGTACTGGCAGACCTCCCGGCGCGGCCGGGTCCTCGCATACGATGGCCGTTGCCCGACGAGTAAAACCGACCGTGCCAGGCCCGACCGGCAAGGAGACCAACCCCCGTGTCCGTCCTCTCGAAGATCATGCGTGCAGGCGAAGGCAAGATCCTGCGCAAGCTGCACCGCATCGCGGACCAGGTCAACTCCATCGAAGAGGACTTCACCGCCCTCTCCGACGCCGAGCTGCGCGCGCTCACACAGGAGTACAAGGACCGGTACGCCGACGGCGAAACGCTCGACGACCTCCTGCCGGAGGCGTTCGCGACCGTGCGCGAGGCCGCCAAGCGCGTCCTCGGCCAGCGCCACTACGACGTGCAGATCATGGGCGGCGCGGCCCTGCACATGGGCTATGTGGCCGAGATGAAGACCGGTGAGGGCAAGACGCTGGTCGGCACGCTGCCCGCGTACCTGAACGCGCTCTCGGGCAAGGGCGTGCACCTGATCACGGTCAATGACTACCTGGCCGAGCGCGACTCCGAAATGATGGGCCGCGTCCACAAGTTCCTCGGCCTGAGCGTCGGCTGCATTCTGGCGAACATGCCGCCCGCCCAGCGCCGCGAGCAGTACGCCTGCGACATCACGTACGGCACGAACAACGAGTTCGGCTTCGACTACCTCCGCGACAACATGGCGTGGTCGAAGGACGAGCTGGTCCAGCGCGGCCACAACTTCGCGATCGTCGACGAGGTCGACTCCATCCTCGTCGACGAGGCCCGTACGCCGCTGATCATCTCCGGCCCCGCGGACCAGGCGACGAAGTGGTACGGCGACTTCGCCAAGCTGGTCACCCGCCTCACCAAGGGCAAGCCCGGCGAGCCCCTCAAGGGCATCGAGGAGACCGGGGACTACGAGGTCGACGAGAAGAAGCGCACGGTCGGTATCCACGAGTCCGGCGTCGCCAAGGTCGAGGACTGGCTGGGCATCGACAACCTCTACGAGTCGGTGAACACGCCGCTCGTGGGCTACCTGAACAACGCCATCAAGGCCAAGGAACTCTTCAAGAAGGACAAGGACTACGTCGTCATCGACGGCGAAGTCATGATCGTCGACGAGCACACCGGCCGCATCCTCGCGGGCCGCCGCTACAACGAGGGCATGCACCAGGCCATCGAGGCGAAGGAGGGGGTGGACATCAAGGACGAGAACCAGACCCTCGCCACGATCACCCTCCAGAACTTCTTCCGCCTCTACAAGCGCCAGGACCACGACGGCAAGGAAGTGCCGGGCCTGTCCGGCATGACCGGTACGGCCATGACCGAGGCCGCCGAGTTCCACCAGATCTACAAGCTCGGCGTGGTCCCGATCCCGACGAACAGGCCGATGATCCGCAAGGACCAGTCGGACCTGATCTACCGCACCGAGGTCGCCAAGTTCGCCGCCGTCGTCGACGACATCGCGGAGAAGCACGAGAAGGGCCAGCCGATCCTCGTCGGCACCACCTCGGTCGAGAAGTCCGAGTACCTCTCGCAGCAGCTCAACAAGCGCGGCATCCAGCACGAGGTGCTCAACGCCAAGCAGCACGACCGCGAGGCGATCATCGTCGCCCAGGCGGGCCGCAAGGGCGCCGTCACGGTCGCCACGAACATGGCCGGTCGTGGTACGGACATCAAGCTCGGCGGCAACCCCGAGGACCTCGCCGAGGCCGAGCTGCGCCAGCAGGGCCTCGACCCCGAGGAGCACATCGAGGAGTGGGCGGCCGCGCTGCCCGCCGCCCTGGAGCGCGCCGAGCAGGCGGTCAAGGCGGAGTTCGAGGAGGTCAAGCAGCTCGGCGGGCTCTATGTCCTCGGCACCGAGCGGCACGAGTCGCGCCGCATCGACAACCAGCTCCGCGGCCGCTCCGGCCGCCAGGGCGACCCCGGCGAGTCCCGCTTCTACCTCTCGCTCGGCGACGACCTGATGCGCCTGTTCAAGGCCCAGATGGTCGAGCGCGTGATGTCCATGGCGAACGTCCCGGACGACGTCCCGATCGAGAACAAGATGGTCACCCGTGCCATCGCCTCCGCCCAGTCCCAGGTCGAGCAGCAGAACTTCGAGACCCGCAAGAACGTCCTCAAGTACGACGAGGTCCTCAACCGCCAGCGCGAGGTCATCTACGGAGAGCGGCGCCGCGTCCTGGAGGGCGAGGACCTGCACGAGCAGATCCAGCACTTCATGGACGACACCATCGACGCGTACGTCGCGGCGGAGAGCGCCGAGGGCTTCGCCGAGGAGTGGGACCTGGACCGCCTGTGGGGCGCCTTCAAGCAGCTCTACCCGGTGAAGGTCACCATCGAGGAGCTGGAGGACGAGGTCGGCGACCGCGCCGGTCTTACGGCCGAGTTCATCGCCGAGGCCGTCAAGGAGGACATCCACCAGCAGTACGAGGCCCGTGAGGCGCAGCTCGGCTCCGAGATCATGCGCGAGCTGGAGCGCCGCGTGGTGCTCTCCGTCCTCGACCGCAAGTGGCGCGAGCACCTCTACGAGATGGACTACCTCCAGGAGGGCATCGGCCTGCGCGCCATGGCGCAGAAGGACCCGCTGGTGGAGTACCAGCGCGAGGGCTTCGACATGTTCAACGCCATGATGGACGGCATCAAGGAGGAGTCCGTCGGCTATCTGTTCAACCTGGAGGTCCAGGTCGAGCAGCAGGTCGAGGAGGTCCCCGTGCAGGACGCCGCGCCCTCCCTGACGAAGGACGGCGCCCAGGACGCGGTCCCGGCCGGTGCCTCCCGCCCGGAGATCCGCGCCAAGGGCCTGGACGCTCCGCAGCGCCCCGACCGCCTGCACTTCCAGGCGCCGAACGCCGAGGGCGGCATCGACGAGGGCGACTTCACGACCTCCGGCCAGCCCGCGGGCGCGACGACGCCGTCGACCGGCGACGGCATGACCCGCGCGGAGCGCCGCAAGGCCCAGAAGGGCGGGCGGCGCCGCAAGAAGTAGGCAGTCGCGTGTGACGTACTGGAGGGCCGGGCACCGGAGGGTGCCCGGCCCTCCGGGCGTTTCCCGGGGCCTTGGGCGCGGCCCTCCGGGCGGTTGCCGCTTGGCCGCGCCTCTCCGGGCCCTTGGACGCGGCCCGGCCGTTCAGGCCCCCCACGTGTCCACCTCCACCGCCGTGCAGCGCCAGCGCTCGTCGTCGCCCCGGTGGAGGCGGAACGCCAGCGCCCGCAGGGCCTGGCCCGCGCCGACGCGGGCGAAGACCTCGAAGACGCCGGGCCGCACCTCGTAGTGGCCGATGCCCCGCACGGCGGGCCGGTGGCCCTCCACGGAGCGCAGCGGCAGTAGCTCGGCGAGACGCACCAGGTCGTCGTAGGCGGTGTGGGCGATGTGGCGGGCCACCGCGTGGACCGGGCGCTGGCCGCTGAGCACCAGGAGCAGCAGCTCCGTGAACAGCTCGGCGGGGTGCGGGGGCGGCTGCGCGGGGACGCGGTGCGCCCGGGGGCCCGGGCGGCGCGGGTCGCGGCGGCCGGGCGGCCGTCCCGCAGGGGGCCGGGTGGCCGCGGGGCGGCGGGGCCGGGCCAGGACCTTCGGGAGCGGGCGCGCGGCCGGGACGCGGGCCGGGGTGCTGGTCGTGGGCTCGGGCATGGTGCGGCCTCCGTGGCGTGCCGGGGTGGGGACGGGCGCGCGGACCGCCTCGGGCGCCGGGCGGACGACCGGCGGATACCGAGGGGTAACTTCGCGCTGAGGATCTTGTACGGCCGCCGGGTGGGCGCGGGCAACGCTCGGGGCCGCCGCGGAGGGACGCCGGGGCGGTTCACTCATCCGGGCGACGCCGCGTGCCGTGGGCCCCGGGATTCCGGGGGCGAACGGGGTGAAGGACGGCCGGAGAGGTGGACGGGGCCAGCGTCGCGGGCGGCACCTCGAAGGGGGACGCACGCACGTATCCTGAAGCCCCGTCCCGGGAGTTCCCGGACGTCCTGGCGACCCTGAAGCCTGCACGACGACGAAAGCGGCCAGTCATGCGCGTGTACGTACCCCTCACCCTGCCCCGGCTCGCGCGGGCGCACGAAGCGGGCGAACTGGGGCCCGGACCGCTCACCGCGTACGCCGTCACGCCCGCGCTGCGCGAGTGGTACGTCTCGGACGACATCGAGGAGCTGGAGTACGCGGCCCTGAGCCGGGCGGCGCTCGCCTCCCTGCGGCTGCTCGCGGGCGAGCCGGACGCGCCCCGGCGCCGGGTGGTCCTCGCGGCGGACGTGCCGGACGGCGCCGCCGTCGCCGACCCCGACCGGGGGCTCGACCAGAGCGCGCTCGGCGAGGTGCGGGTCACGGGCCCGCTGCCGCTGGCCAAGGCGGCCGCGGTGCACGTGGACTCCGAGGACGCGGAGCCGGACGTCACCGCCGCGGCGGACGCGCTCGGCGCGGCGGACCAGGGCGACGACGACGCCCAGTTCGTCGTCGACGGCGCCGAGGACCACGAGCTGCTGTGGTACGCGACGCAGGAGATCCCGAACCTGGTGGGGCCGACGGCGCGGGACTGACCCTCGGGGGCGCTGACCTGGGCCCCGGCGGCCGTCGGGGCGGGTTGTCAGTGGCGGCGGGTACGGTTTCGCGCATGGGGAAGCTGCGCGGGGCCCACATCGTGTGGGACTGGAACGGGACACTGCTGCACGACATCGACGCGGTGATCGCCGCGACGAACGCGTCGTTCCAGGAGATAGGCCTGGAGCCGATCACGCTGGAGCGCTACCGCGAGCTGTACTGCGTGCCGGTTCCGAAGTTCTACGAGCGGTTGATGGGGCGGCTGCCCACGGACGACGAGTGGCGCATGATGGACGCCGTCTTCCACAGGCACTACGGGGCGCGGGTGGACGCCTGCGGGCTCGCCGAGGGCGCGGCGGAGCTGCTCGCCGAGCGACAGCGGGCGGGGCGCACGCAGTCGCTGCTCTCGCTCGCGCCGCACGAGCAGTTGGTGCCGCTGGTGCAGCGGCACGGGATCGCGGAGCGGTTCGTCCGGATCGACGGGCGCACGGACGCGTCGTACGCGGGGAAGGCCGGGCGGATGGTGCGGCACCTCCAGGCTTTGGCCGAGCTGGGGGAGCGGGGGGCGATGGCCGCGGAGCGGGTCGTCGTGGTGGGGGACGCGGTGGATGACGCGGTCGCCGCGGCGCACGTGGGGGCGCGGGCCGTGCTGTACACCGGGGGGTCGCACAGCCGGGCCAGTCTGTCGGTGGCGGGGGTGCCGGTGGTGGACAGTCTGGCGGAGGCCGTGGCCACGGCCGAGGAGCTGGTCGCTTAGGGGTGGGCGAGGGGGGCCCTCGCGGGGCGCCCCAGGCCCGCCCCTTCACCGAAACCAGGGGGCTGCCGCCCCCGGCGCCCCCGCGTCATCGCCGCCCCCGCCTCATCGCCGCTGCGCGGCTCGCCCTCACACGCCGGGCGGGCCATACGCGCCCGCCCTACGTCACCGGCGCCTTGGACCTCAGGACCGTGAGGAACTCGCGCATCCAGCCGGAGTGGTCCGGCCAGGCCCTGGCCGAGACCAGGGTGCCGTCGACCACGGCCTCCGCGTCCTGGAACGTGGCGCCCGCGGCCTGCATGTCCAGCTCCAGGGCCGGATAGGCCGTGACGCGGCGGCCCGCGAGGCCGCCCACCGCGGCGGTCAGGAGTGGGCCGTGGCAGATCTGCGCCACCGGCTTGTCCGCGTCGAAGAACGCCTTCAGGATCTTCCGCAGCTCCGGGTCGCCCCGCAGGTATTCGGGCGCCCGCCCGCCGGGGACCACCAGAGCGACGTACTGCCCGGGGTCGATCTCGGCGAAGGCGAGGTCCGCGGGCCAGGTGTAGCCCGGCTTCTCGGTGTAGGTGTCGAAGCCCGGCTCGAAGTCGTGGACGACGAACTGGAGCTTCTTGCGGGTGGGCGCGGCGATGTGGACGTCGTACCCCTCCTCGCGCAGTCGCTGGTACGGGTACAGCACTTCCAGTGACTCCGCCGCGTCACCGGTGACTATCAGGATCTTGGCTGCCATCGCTGTTCGCTCCCCTGTTCGTTCCGTGCCCGGCTGGAGTGGCCCTCCCGCTCAACGTGCCCCCGGCGGTGCCGTTTGCCAAGACATCGCGGGGCGGATCACGGAGGTGGACTGTGCAGACTGTCAAAGTTCGGGCCCGGGTTTTGTACACATACGGCTCATGACGAGTTCCCGGTGGAGGGCGATAGCCTTGTCCCGTGATCAGCGCGATATCCCGCGGAGGCACCGCCGCCTCCGCCCTGCGCCCGGTGAGCACGGAGGACATCCGTGGCGGGCGCCTCGCTGACGACTCTCCGCGGAGCGGATCCCACCGTCGGCGCGGCCCTGGGGGCCGGTCGGCGCATCCCCGAGGAATGGCGGATTTCCGCCCGCTCACCGCTCATCGCGGCATAACGTCGACAGGGACCGGAGACCCCGCGTCGCGGCGTTATGGCACATCACTTCCTTCTACGTCACGCAACGGCGCGCGACAGGAGTCAGAGGACAATGCAGACCAAGCTGGACGAAGCCAAGGCCGAGCTGCTCGCGCGGGCCGCCCGGGTAGCTGAGAACAGCCCGGTCGGGGGCGCCTGCCAACGGGAGCACCGACCGGGTCGACGGGCGAGAGCGCTGACGGAGCGGGCCGGGCCGACCAGGCCGACCTGCCCGAGGTGCTCGCGTTCCTCCAGCGCTACTACCTGCACACGGCCCCCGAGGACCTCGCCGACCGCGACCCGGTCGACGTCTTCGGCGCCGCCTTCTCGCACTACCGCCTCGCGGAGAACCGCCCGCAGGGCACCGCCAACGTCCGCGTGCACACCCCGACGGTCGAGGAGAACGGCTGGACGTGCAGCCACTCCGTCGTCGAGGTCGTCACCGACGACATGCCGTTCCTGGTCGACTCCGTCACCAACGAGCTGTCCCGGCAGGGACGCGGCATCCACGTCGTCATCCACCCGCAGGTCGTGGTCCGCCGCGACGTCGCCGGAAAGCTCCTGGAGGTCCTGCCGGACGCCCCCGCGGCCACCGGCGCCGACCGGCCGCACGACACGCTCACCGAGTCGTGGATCCACGTGGAGATCGACCGCGAGACCGACCGCGCCGATCTGAAGCAGATCACCAACGACCTGCTGCGCATCCTGTCCGACGTCCGCGAGACGGTCGAGGACTGGGAGAAGATGCGCGACGCCGCGCTGCGCATCGCCGAGGAGCTGCCCACCGAGCCGAGCGCCTCCGACGTCCGCGACGAGGAGATCGAGGAGGCCCGCGAGCTGCTGCGCTGGCTCGCCGCCGACCACTTCACCTTCCTCGGCTACCGCGAGTACGACCTGCGGGACGACGACTCGCTGGCCGCCGTGCCCGGCACCGGCCTCGGCATCCTGCGCTCCGACCCGCTCCACGACGACGAGCACCACCCGGCCAGCCCGTCCTTCAACCGGCTCCCGGCCGACGCCCGCGCCAAGGCCCGCGAGCACAAGCTGCTCGTCCTCACCAAGGCCAACAGCCGCGCCACCGTGCACCGGCCGAGCTACCTCGACTACATCGGCGTGAAGAAGTTCGACGCCGACGGCAACGTGATCGGCGAGCGCCGCTTCCTCGGCCTGTTCTCCTCCGCCGCGTACACCGACTCGGTGCGCCGCGTGCCGGTCATCCGGCGCCGCGTCGCCGAGGTCCTCAAGGGCGCGGGCTTCTCGCCGAACAGCCACGACGGCCGCGACCTCCTCCAGATCCTGGAGACCTACCCGCGCGACGAGCTGTTCCAGACCCCCGCCGACGAGCTGCGGTCCATCGTCACCAGCGTGCTCTACCTCCAGGAGCGCCGCCGCCTGCGCCTGTACCTGCGCAAGGACGTCTACGGCCGCTACTACTCGGCGCTGGTCTACCTGCCGCGCGACCGCTACACCACGGGCGTGCGGCTGCGGATCATCGACATCCTCAAGGAGGAGCTGAACGGCGCCAGCGTCGACTTCACCGCCTGGAACACGGAGTCGATCCTCTCCCGCATCCACTTCGTCGTCCGCGTCCCCAAGGGCGCCGAGGTCCCGCACCTCACCGACGCCGACGTCGAGCGCATCGAGAACCGCCTGGTGGAGGCCGCCCGCTCCTGGGCCGACGGCTTCGGCGAGGCCCTGACCGCCGAGTTCGGCGAGGAGCGCGCCGCCGAGCTGCTGCGCCGCTACGGCACCGCCTTCCCCGAGGGCTACAAGGCCGACCACACCCCGCGCGCCGCCGTCGCCGACCTGGTCCACCTGGAGCAGCTCAAGCACGGCCGCAAGGACTTCGCGCTCAGCCTGTACGAGCCGGTGGGCGCCGCCCCCGACGAGCGCCGCTTCAAGATCTACCGCTCCGGCGGCCAGGTCTCGCTGTCCGCCGTCCTCCCGGTGCTCCAGCGCCTGGGCGTCGAGGTCACCGACGAGCGCCCGTACGAACTGCGCTGCGCGGACCGCACCAACGCGTGGATCTACGACTTCGGCCTGCGCCTGCCCAAGCTGGGCAACGGCAACGGCGACTACCTGGGCGACGACGGCCGCGAGCGCTTCCAGGAGGCCTTCGCCGCCGCCTGGACCGGCGAGGCCGAGGTCGACGGCTTCAACTCGCTGGTCCTGCGCGCCGGGCTGACCTGGCGCCAGGCGATGGTGCTGCGCGCGTACGCCAAGTACCTGCGCCAGGCGGGCTCCACCTTCAGCCAGGACTACATGGAGGACACCCTCCGCAACAACGTCCACACCACGCGGCTGCTCGTCTCGCTCTTCGAGGCGCGCATGTCGCCGGACCGGCAGAAGGCGGGCACCGAGCTGACCGACGGGCTGCTCGAAGAGCTGGACGGCGCCCTGGACCAGGTGGCGTCGCTCGACGAGGACCGCATCCTGCGCTCCTTCCTCACCGTCATCAAGGCGACCCTGCGCACCAACTACTTCCAGAGCGCCGGTGCGGGAAGCGACCAGAGGGGCCAGCAGGCGGCCAAGCCGCACGGCTACGTCTCCATGAAGCTGGACCCGCAGGCCATCCCCGACCTGCCCGAGCCGCGCCCGGCGTACGAGATCTGGGTGTACTCGCCCCGCGTCGAGGGCGTCCACCTGCGCTTCGGCAAGGTCGCGCGCGGCGGTCTGCGCTGGTCCGACCGGAAGGAGGACTTCCGTACGGAGATCCTCGGCCTGGTCAAGGCGCAGATGGTGAAGAACACCGTGATCGTGCCGGTCGGCGCGAAGGGCGGCTTCGTCGCCAAGCAGCTGCCGGACCCGTCGGTGGACCGGGACGCCTGGCTCGCCGAGGGCGTGGCCTGCTACCGGACGTTCATCTCGGCGCTGCTCGACATCACCGACAACCTGGTCGCGGGCGAGGTCGTGCCCCCGGCGGACGTGGTGCGGCACGACGAGGACGACACCTATCTGGTGGTCGCGGCCGACAAGGGCACGGCGACGTTCTCCGACATCGCCAACGAGGTCGCGCAGGCGTACGACTTCTGGCTCGGGGATGCCTTCGCCTCCGGCGGCTCGGCGGGCTACGACCACAAGGGCATGGGCATCACCGCGCGCGGCGCCTGGGAGTCCGTGAAGCGGCACTTCCGGGAGCTGGGCCACGACACGCAGACCGAGGACTTCACGGCCGTCGGCGTCGGCGACATGTCCGGTGACGTGTTCGGCAACGGCATGCTCCTGTCCGAGCACATCCGCCTGGTCGCCGCCTTCGACCACCGGCACATCTTCATCGACCCCAACCCGGACGCGGCCACCTCGTACGCCGAGCGGCGCCGTCTGTTCGAGCTGCCCCGCTCCAGCTGGGCCGACTACAACAAGGAGCTGCTGTCCCCGGGCGGTGGCGTCTTCCCGCGCACCGCCAAGGCCATCCAGCTCAACGCGCACATCCGCGAGGCCCTCGGCATCGAGACCGGCGGCGCCAAGATGACGCCCGCCGAGCTGATGCAGGCCATCCTGAAGGCGCCGGTGGACCTGCTGTGGAACGGCGGCATCGGCACGTACGTGAAGGCCACCACCGAGTCGCACGTCGACGTCGGCGACAAGGCCAACGACGCCATCCGCGTCAACGGCGCCGACCTGCGCGTGAAGGTCGTCGGCGAGGGCGGCAACCTGGGCCTGACCCAGCTCGGCCGGATCGAGTTCGCCCGCGCGGGCGGGCGGATCAACACCGACGCCATCGACAACAGCGCGGGCGTGGACACCTCCGACCACGAGGTGAACATCAAGATCCTGCTGAACGCCGTGGTGCAGGCCGGGGACATGACCGTCAAGCAGCGCAACAAGCTGCTCGCCGACATGACCGACGAGGTCGGCCACCTGGTGCTGCGCAACAACTACGCGCAGAACACCGCGCTGGCCAACTCCGTCTTCGAGTCGCCGTCGCTGCTGCACGCGCACCAGCGCTTCATGCGCCGCCTCGGCCGCGAGGGCCACCTGGACCGGTCCCTGGAGTTCCTGCCCAACGACCGGCAGATCCGCGAGCTGCTCAACGCGGGCCGCGGCCTGTCCCAGCCGGAGCTGGCCGTGCTGCTCGCGTACACGAAGATCGTGACCGCGGACGAGCTGATCCAGACCTCGCTGCCGGACGACGACTACCTGCGCCGCCTGCTGCACGCGTACTTCCCGAAGGCGCTGCGCGAGCGGTTCCCCGAGCAGATCGACGCGCACGCGCTGCGCCGCGAGATCATCACCACGGTCCTGGTCAACGACACCGTCAACAGCGGCGGCTCGACCTTCCTGCACCGGCTGCGCGAGGAGACCGGCGCCTCCCTGGAGGAGATCGTCCGGGCGCAGCTCGCGGCCCGCGAGATCTTCGGGCTCGGCGAGGTGTGGGACGCCGTCGAGTCCCTGGACAACGTCGTGGACGCCGAGACGCAGACCCGGGTGCGGCTGCACTGCCGCCGCCTGGTCGAGCGCGGCACGCGCTGGCTGCTGAACAACCGGCCGCAGCCGCTGCAGCTCGCCGAGACCGTCGACTTCTTCAGCGAGGGCGTCGCCCAGGTGTGGTCCGCGCTGCCGAAGCTGGTGCGCGGCTCGGACCTGGAGTGGTACGAGAACATCCGCGAGGAGCTGGTGGGCGCCGGGGTGCCGGACGAACTGGCGCAGCGCGTCGCCGGGTTCTCCTCGGTCTTCCCGGCGCTGGACATCGTGGCCATCGCCGACCGCACGGGCAAGGAGCCGCTGGCGGTGGCCGAGGTCTACTACGACCTGGCCGACCGGCTGCGGATCACCCAGCTCATGGACCGCATCATCGAGCTGCCGCGCAGCGACCGGTGGCAGTCGATGGCCCGCGCCTCCATCCGCGAGGACCTGTACGCGGCGCACGCGGCGCTCACCGCGGACGTGCTCGCCGTCGGCAACGGCACGTCGACGCCCGAGCAGCGGTTCAAGGCGTGGGAGGAGAAGAACGCCGCGATCCTCGGCCGCGCCCGGTCGACCCTCGACGAGATCCAGGGCTCCGACGCCTTCGACCTGGCGAACCTGTCGGTGGCGATGAGGACGATGCGCACGCTGTTGCGCACGCACTCCTGACGGGTACGTTGCCGGGGGTTACCGGTACGTTGCCCGGGGCGCCCCGCACCGCACGGTGCGGGGCGCCTCTGGTTTCCCGGAGGGGCCGCCGCGGCTGGATTTCACCCGAGGGGCTGCCGGTGCTTGGGCGTGCCATGACCGTCAAATCGGACATTACGGGTACGTTGGATGAGATTATTTCGGGAAGGTCGCAGGGTAAGCCGATGACAGAAGCAAGTTCCCTGGACGCGGCGGAGCGCGCGGTCCGGTCGCTCGGTGCGGGCACACTGCCCGAGGAGTGGGCGGCCACGCCACTGACCGTGGTCATGCCGACGTACAACGAGGCGGGCAGCCTGCCCGGCATGGTCGACGCCCTGATGGCGCTGCCCCTGCCCGGTCTGCGACTGCTCGTGGTCGACGACTCCAGCCCCGACGGCACCGGCGACCTCGCCGAGGAGCATGCCCGGCGCGTCGAGGCCGAGCACGGCGGGCCCCGCATGGGCGTGCTGCACCGCACCGCGAAGGACGGCCTCGGCCGCGCCTACGCCGCCGGTATGGCGCGGGCCGTCGCCGACGGCGCCCACTACGTGCTCCAGATGGACGCCGACGGCAGCCACCCCGCCGACAAGGTCGCCGAGCTGCTCGGCGTGGCCCTCGCCACCGGCGCGGGCGTCGTCGTCGGCAGCCGCTATGTGCAGGGCGGCACCCTCTCCGACGCCTGGGGCGCCCACCGCAAACTCCTGTCCCGCTGGGCCAACGCCTACGCGGGCACGATCCTCGGCACCCGCGTCCGCGACATCACCGGCGGCTTCAACCTGTGGCGCGCCGACGCCGTACGCGCCGTGGACCTCGCCACCGTCGACAGCGCGGGCTACAGCTTCCAGGTCGAGATGAAGTACCGCGCGCTGCGCCGGGGCTTCGGCGTCATGGAGGTCCCCATCCACTTCGAGGACCGGACCGTCGGCGAGTCCAAGATGAACCTGATGGTGCAGCTGGAGTCGGTGGTGATGCCGTGGAAGCTGCGGCTGCGGGGGGCGCCCGCGGTGGTGCGGGTGCCGCGGCCCGCGGCGCGGCCCGAGCGCGGTGTGGGTGGCCCGGGGCCGCACGGATGACGAGCGGCACTCTGCACGAGGCGCCCCCGGCCCAGGCCCCGGCGCCCGCCGCGCCGCCGCGCCGCCGCCAGCGAGCCCTGCTGCCCGCCTCCGCCCGGCTGCGCCGCCTGTGCCTGGAACTCGTCAAGTTCGGCGTCGTCGGCGGCAGCGGCGTCGCCGTCAACTTCGTCGTCTTCAACCTGCTGCTGCACGGCCTGGCCTCAGGCCCGATGACGGCCACGGTCCTCGCCAGCGTCGTCGCCATGGGCACCAACTACCTGGGCTTCCGCTTCTTCGCGTACCGCGACCGGGACACCCGTACCAAGCGGCAGATCGCCCTCTTCTTCGCCTTCAGCGGCATCGGCGTGGCCATGGAGAGCCTGCTGTTCTACGCCGCGTACCACGGGGCGGCCATGAACGGCCCCCTCGGCTCGAACGTCGCCAAGGCCCTGTCGATCCTGCTCGCCTCGGCCTTCCGCTTCCTGGTGTACCGGACGTGGGTGTTCCAGCACCGGGGCCATACGCGGAGCGCGTAAGCCGCCCACGGCGGCCCGTCGGGGTCAGGGCGCCGCCCCTGGCCGGGGCGCCGGGGCCTGCCCTCGGCAGCGGCTGCACGCGCACAGGGGCGGCAGTGAAGTAAGCGGTGGGAGAGGGGTGTTGGGGTGGGCGTGATGCGACGGGTGCCGGTGTCCCGCGTGATGGACCCGTTGGGCGCGACGGTGTAGACGCGCAGGGTCATGCCGGGGGTGGGGGAGGCGTGAGGAGAGGAAGGCTCGGGCATGGGGGTCCTTGGGTCAGGTGCCGTTGGGCACGTACGGGGGGTGGTGCCGATCCTTCGCCCTCCGCGCCAACTCGGACCAGTTGACCGCCTGTTGACTACACTCGGTGTCAACGGCCGACAACCGTCCGGAGCGACCCGTGACCGACTTCGCCGCTCGTGCTCGCCGCGCCCTCTCGGAGCGGGGCATCTCCCCGCGTCAGGCCGCCCGGGACCTGAACTATGACGTCGCGTACCTCTCTCGCGTCCTGAAGGGGACACAGCGGCCGTCCGAGAACCTGAGGCGCGGCCTCGACCGGCTGACCGGCGCCGACGGCGCCCTGCTGGCCGCGGAGCATCGGCTTCCGCCGCGCCCGGGGCGCCGCGCTCCCGGCATGCCGCAGGACGAGAGCGGTGCCGACGACCTGGAGGCGATCGAGCTGGAGCGCCGGGTCCGGGCCAGTGATGTCGGCGGCGAGACACTGGACCGGCTTGAGCTGGCCTTCGACCAGTTCGCGACCCGGTACCAGACGGAGCGCCCCGCCGGTCTGCTGCGAGAGGTCCGCCAGCACCTGGCGTACGTCGGCAGGCTGCTGGACGACCGCAAGACGCTGAGCGAGCACCGGCGGCTGATCGTCATCGGGGGATGGCTGTCACTCCTGGCCGCGACGTTGCACGTGGACCTCGGCCACACCCGTGCCGCGAGCGCGCGGCTCGCCACGGCGGCCGCGCTGGCCCAGCACGCCGACCACCATGAGATCCACGCGTGGACCTACGAGACGGAGGCCTGGCGCGCCCTCACGGCCGGGGACTATCCGCGCGCGGTGGAGCTGTCCCGGGCCGCCCAGCGCGTCGCGCCCCGGGGCAGCTCGGCCGAACTCCAGGCGACCGCGCAGGAAGGCCGCGCACGCGCGCGCCTCGGGGAGCGGCGCGAGGCGTACGAGGCCATCGACCGCGTGCAGCGGCTCGCGACCGCGATGGTGCCGCGGGCGCGCCCCGAGCACCACTACCAGTACGACCCGGCGAAGGCCACGTCCTACACCGCGACCACCCTGGCGTGGCTGGGGGATCCGGCCGCCGAAGGGCCCGCACGCGAGGTGATCGCCCAGTTCCGCCTGGGCGACGGGTCGGGGGTGTGGCCCCGCCGCGCGGTGTCCGCGCACCTCGACCTCGCCCTGACGCTGCTGTCCGCCGACCGCCTCGACGAGGCGTGCGCCATCGCCCTGCGGGCGGTTGTCTCGGGTCACCTGCTGCCCGCCCACCACTGGAGGGTGCGCGAGGTCGTCGAGTCGGTCGAGGGGCGAGGGCTGCGGGAAGCGGGGGAACTGCGGGAAGCGTACGAGGGGTTGAAGGGACAGCGGGGGTGATGTCGACGCGGGGCGGCGACTTCGCTGCCCGTGCTCGCGCGGCACTTGATGCCACGGAGATCAGCATGCGCGCTGCAGCGCGCATGCTGCCGTAGGGCGAAGTGTGCGGGACAGCGTGGCGCACCTGCTGAGGCGGCGGAGCCCGCAGGGATGGTTGTCGTTCGAGACTGTTTAGCGGGATGCTGCTTGGGCGGCGTTTCTTGAGGCGTACGCCTTGGCCGGTAGGTTCGGCGACGGGCCCATGCTGTGGGTGCGGATCGCTGACGGATTCCGAGGCTCCGAGTGCTTTCTGATTTCCATGAAGTTGCTGTTGTGAATTTTGTTCTCTTGGCGGATTCTGCTCGGATGTCATGGTGGGAAATCCTCGCCGTTTCCTTCCTCTTCGGCATTGGCTTGAGTGAGGAGTCCTCTGCGCTCGGCTGCCGCGCCGAGCGCGAACCTGCTGGTGGCTGCGAACTCCTCCTTCATGCGTTGGATGCGCCGCTGTACGGATCGGTAGCTCAGAGCTGCGATCCGAGCGACGGCGGCCTCGGTGTGGCCGTCGTGGAGCAGGCGCAGAATGCGGATGTCGAGTTGATCGACGCCTCGCTCGGACTCAGGCATCGGACCGGTGTGCGGTGAGTGCCCGTGGGCGCCGGAAAACGGAACGAGATCTTCGCTGTGGCATGAACCACTTCCCCCGCTGGGCGTCAGCATGCGGTTGTCTGCGCCGCGCCAGATATGCAGAAGTTAACCGGACTCGCGGGAATGGGCAGAGGGTATGGAAGGGACTTGGCGCAAACGCGCCACACGTGGCTCGGTTCAACTATCGGCGGATAGGCGCCGTTTCACCGATCGCCCGTCGAACCCCCGGCGCTTCATGGCTAACTTCGACCCCGGCATGCCAGTTCGAGACGACAGTGACGCCACGGAGGAAGATCCTTGTGAGCAAGCTCAGAACAGTGCAGAGAACCCTGGCGGTCAGCGGTGTCACCCTGGCGCTGGCCGCGACCGGCGCCCTGGGCACCGCGCAAGCCGCCGACATCGGTGCCGACGCGTCGGCACCGACGGCCGTGCGTTCCAACGGGAGCGGCAAGATCTCCGTGCCACCCCTGCCCAACTGCATCGATGTCGACGTCGACGGAAGGACGGCGCGAGTCTACAACTGGTGCAGCACCACCAAGTGGGTGAAGGTCAAGTGGTCCCTCGCTCCGGACTCGCCCTGCACCGATCTCAAGCCGGACCACGTGCTGACCAGTAAGCGCAACTGGCCCGCGCGATTCGACGGCGTGGTGCTTTGCGCCTGACCTGAACCGACAGGGGAGGTGAGGAGCCGGGCCCGGCTCCTCACCTCCCCTGTGCGCTCGCGGCCGATGGTGTGCTCGACGTTCTCCACTCGAACTCCACTCGGAGTGTGTGACGCGGAGTTCGTGACGCGGAGTTGGCGGCGCGAAGTTCTCAAGGCGCGGGGTGAACCGGGCAGCGGGGTCGGCCCGACGAAGAGGGTGTGACGCGGATGCAGCGGGAGGAACCGTTGGAGCCGGACCTCGCAGCGGTCGCGGCGGGGGACCGGCTGGCCTTCGAGGCGCTGTACCGGCGCTATGCGCCGTGGCTCGTGGCGCGGCTGCGATGCCGCGCTGCCGACGCCGGTCAAGTCGAGGACGTGGTGCAGGAGACCTTCGTCGCCGTCTGGCGGCGCTGCGCCGAGCGGCGGCAGCCCGATGTCCGCGACATCAGGGGCTGGCTGTGGCGCATCGCTTCCCGGCGTCTCGCGGACGTGTCGCGCAGCGGTGGATCCCAGGAGCGGCTGCGGCTGGCCCTGCGCCGGGTGCGACGCCCGCACGAGCCCTCGGTCGAGGACCGGGTCCTGGCCGGAGTGGAGCACGGTGACCTGTCCGACGCGCTGGCCAGACTCTCACCCGACCTGCGGGACGTCATGCAGGCCACCGTGCTGGACGGCCTGTCGACCGATGAGGCGGCGGCCAGGCTGCGCATTCCGCCCGGCACCGTCAAGACACGGGCCATGCGGGCCCGCAAGCGGCTGCGCGAGGAACTCGGCAGCGGGAGGTGGCATCAGTGACGCGCGACGACCGAACAGCGCACGCGGCGGACGAGGTACTGCGGGAGTACGCCCGCGGCGGGCTGTCGCCCGTGCTCCAACAGAGGCTGGAACCGCACCTGGACGTGTGCGCCCACTGCGCCGACCGACTGGCCTCAGCCGTGGACCCAGCCGTGCTCGACCGGATCTGGAACCGGGTGGACGAGGCGATCGACGTCCCCGTCCCGGGCCGCCTTGAGCGACTGCTGCTGCGGCTGCGCGTGCCGGACCGCGTGGCCCGGCTGATGGCCGCCACGCCTGCGCTGCGCGGCTCCTGGCTGGGCGGTGCCGTTCTCACCCTGCTGTTCACCGCACTCGTCGCGCGCCTCGCCGACGCCGCCGACGCCCATCTGGTCCTTCTGGCCGTGGCTCCGCTTCTGCCGGTCGCGGGCGTCGCCGTGTCCTTCGGGCGGCGCTGGGATCCGGTGTACGAAGTGGGCCTCGTCGCCCCCATGAGCGCGTTGCGTCTGGTTCTCATCCGGTCCACCGTGGTCCTGGGAACCAGTCTGGTGCTGTCCACCGCCACGGCGTGCGCCCTGCCCCGGGTCGGGCTCGTGGCCTTCGCCTGGCTGCTGCCCTCCTGCACCCTCACCGTACTGAGCATCGCGCTGTCCGCGCGGCTCGGTCACGTCACCGCCGCCTGTGTCGTCGTCGCTGGGTGGCTGGTGCTCCTCACGCTCACCCGGCACGCGGACATCGTCGCCTCCGCTCTTGGCCAGACGGCGGTCGCCGGACTCTTCCTCACCGCCGTGGCACTGATCTCCGTACTCCGAGCCAGCTTCGACACAGAGAATCCGACACAGAGAAGGTGACCCCTCGATGGCATCGACCACACCTGGTGCGACCACCGTGGCCGTGCGTGCCCTGACCGTGAGGTATCGCGGCAAGCTCGCCTTGAAGGGCGTATCCATGACCTTGAGGGACGGTGTCACCGGACTGCTCGGGCCCAATGGCGCCGGCAAGACGACGCTGCTGCGCACGCTGGCGACCGCGCTGGCCCCCGACGGCGGCGGGATCGACGTGCTCGGCCTCGATCCACGCAGGCCGAAACAGCGGACCCGGATCCGGCGCCAGTTGGGCTACCTGCCCCAGTCACCCGGCTTCCACCCGCACTTCACCGCCTTCGAGTTCATCGACTACGTCGCCATCCTGCGAGAGATGAGCAACCGGGCCCAGCGGCATCAGGAGGTCCGCCGAGTGCTGTCAGCGGTGGGTCTGAGCGAGGACAGGAGCAGGAGGGTCAAGTCGCTGTCCGGTGGCATGCGGCAGCGTCTGGCCCTGGCCGCGGCGCTGCTCGGCGACCCGAAGGTGCTGATCCTGGACGAGCCCACCGTGGGGCTCGACCCCGAACAACGCCTGCGCTTCCGTGAGTTGGTCGCCGATCTGGGCGCCGGTCGAACGGTGCTGCTCTCCACCCACCAGACCGAGGACGTCACCGCGCTGTGCAACCGGGTCATCGTCCTGGACGCCGGCACGGTGAAGTTCGACGGGTCCCCCGACTCGCTGCGCCAAGTGGCCGACAGCCGGGTCTGGCTGAGCGACCAGCGCTGTCGGCAGGCCGTCGCGGGCTGGCTCACGGGCCGCGGCACCTTCCGCAACATCGGCACTCCGCCCGCCGGGGCCGATCTGGCGCCGCCGACCTTGGAGGACGGATATCTGCTCCTGCTCGACACGGTGCCCGAGGCACGGAAGGCACCGGCGGCATGACCACGACCGACACCCGACCAGTCCGCCCGCCCGCGCGCGGTCCCGCGGTGACCTGGTCCATGTCTCCACCGGCCAGGGCCATGCTGGTGCTCACCCTCTGCGAGACCCGCCGACTGCTGCGGCATCCGGCCCTGCTGCTGGCTCTGGCGGCCTATCTGGCCCACTGGTTCCACACGGTCACGGCGACCGAGGCGAGCCGCTATCCGGTGCTCCACGACGAGGCCCGGACCGGCCAGGCACCGCTGCTCCTCCTGGCCGCCGGTACCTTCCTCGCCGTCCACCTTGCCGCCCTGCGGCCCGTCCGCGACCACACCGACGACCTGTACGAGGTGCTGGTGCTCGAACCGTGGCGGCGGACCACCGCCCACCTGCTGTCTGCCGTCCCCGCCGCGGTCATCGCCGGGGTCCTCGCCGCGGCCCGCGTCCTTCACCTGGCCACCCGGCCTGGCGCGGTGAGCCGCCCAGCGGTCAGCGAAGTGGCCACGGGACCGCTGGTGGTCCTGCTGGCCGCGGGCCTCGCCGTCTTCCTGGCCCGCCTCACCCGCTCCGTGGCCGCTGGGCCGCTCGTGCTCGCCGCCCTGGGCGTGGTGACGGTGCTCGGCGCCCTCAACGGCACCGCGCGGGCCAGATGGCTGGCACCGGTCGCCTTCGAGGACCAGTTCCGCGCTACCGTTCCCAGCGATCTCCTGGATCGGCCCGCGGGTCTGCACCTTCTCTATCTGCTGTGCTGCACCGCGGCCCTGGCAGTGGGAGCCCTGTGGCGCAGCGGAGAACACCGGGGCTGGGGGATCAGGGTGGCACTGGCCGCGGCCCTGCTCGGTACCACGGCGACCGCCCTGGGCCAGCTGCGACCGCTGCCGGACTCGGTGGCCACGGCCCGGGGCAGGGCGAACACGGCCCCCGCCGCCCTGCAGGAGTGCGAGAGGAAGGGCACCGTCACTTACTGCGCCTTCCCCGAGTACCTGGGCCGTCGTGTCCAGTGGGCGCGCGTGGCGGAACGTGTCCTGGAGCAGCTTCCCTCCTCGGCGCGGCGAAGCCAGTACTTCGTACGCCAGCACATCAGCCCGGAGGCCTTCGCTCCCGAAGGCGTGGCCCCGCCCGCCCCGGTGGAGCGGTGGGCGCGAGACGACCGACGTGCCCGCACCCCGGGAGCGGTGGTCGTCGGCACCGAATGGGGTCCGTCGAGCGGCGGCGGCAACAGCGCGGTGATCGGGTTCGCGGCGGGGTTCGCCTACCGGAGTGTCGCCGGAAGCCGGGCCGACGACCCCGCCGTCGCCAAGGTCTGCGGCGCCCGAGGTCTCGTGGTGCTCTGGCTGGCGGCGCAGGCGACCGAGGAGACGGCGTCCGCTCTGCGCGATCACGCCTCCCGCAGCTACGGGGGGCTCACCACCCTCTCACCGCTCAACGCCAACGCCGGTCTGGTCGTGCCACGCGGCGCGGTCGACATGGTCCTCACCCTCATCGACCGGCCGCGGGCCGGGATCTCGGCACGGATCAGAGCGTCGTGGACCACTCTCACCGACCCCCGCACCAGCCTGGACCAGGCGGCCGACATCCTTGGTGTCCCCGCCCCACGATCCCCCGCGGCGGAGGACGGACCGTGCTGACATCCTTCCGAGTGCTGCGCGCGCTGATCGTCGCGGAGACACGCGCGGCCCGCACGGTGCCCCTGCTGTGCGGTGCCGCCTGCTGCGCGGTGGCCGCGGTCGTACCGGTGCTGGTCTCGGCTCACCCTGATACTGAGGCGGCCGCCCTGCTGCTGCGCTCCTGCGCGGTGTTCGCCGTCACCGGCGTCGCCTTCCTCCTGGACGACCCGGCGGCGAGCAGCACGGCGGTGACCGCCGTCACGCGCCGTACTCGCCGCGTCGTTCGGCTGGGTGCCGGGGCTCTGGTGCCGGGTGTCGCCTGGGCTCTCGCGGTGGGCCTGATCCGGGTGGCCATGCCCGAAGACCGCACACTCCCGTGGGGAGGACTGGCGCAGGAAGCGTTGGTCTTGGCGCTGCTCACCGTCCTGCTGACCCTCATCGGGCTGCGGTTCACCGCAGGCCGTTCGGGCAGCCGCGTGGCCGCGCCCGCTCTAGTGATCACGTTGGCCATCATGGTGGCACTGCCCGGCGAGGTGGCCCTCTTCGTCAGCCCGACCGACGCCGACTGGCACGACGCCGTGGTGCGCTGGAGGTTTCTCGGCACCGGCACGGCCTTGGGCTGCCTGTGTCTGGCACGCGACGAGCCGAGGTACTCCATGGCGCGCTCTGTCGCCGCCGACGTTCCCGAAGCCGGGCGGCCTGGCCGTCTGAGTGCCTGACCGGGTCAGCGCAGGGCGCGTGCTGCCGCGTGGGCCGCTTTGCGGAGGCGGGTGGCTCGGGGGTCCGTCACGAGGGGGGTCAGGGGGCGGAGGATGTGGGGCGTGGGGCCCACCGGGGTCCAGGTGAGTTGGAGGCGGCCCGCGCCGCGGGCTTCCGGTTCCGCCGTGATGACGTGGGGGGCCAGGCCCGCCCGGTAGGGGACGTGGGCCCTCAGGGTGGGGAGGTCCAGGGGCGCGAGCAGCAGGCCCGAGTTGCGCTGGCGGCCCGAGGTGAGCTGGAGCAGGGGGTGCCGGGTGCCCGCGAAGCCGGTCAGTGGGACGGAGGCCGCCGCCAGGTCCAGGACCGCCTCGCCCTCGAAGACACCGGGGCGCACCGGGTCCAGGCGGAACGGCACCGTGAGCCGCCGCCGACCGGGGGTCACCACCAGGCGGGCCACCTGCGGGCCCACCGGCAGCCGCAGGCCCGGATCGTAGGTCCGGACGGCGAGCCGCAGCGCCGCGCCCCCGCCCCGCTCCACCCGGGTGATCTCGTGCCGGAACTGGGCGGTCGGGAACGGGCGGGTGTCCAACTCCAGGTCCGTCACGTCGAGTTCACGCCGGGCGGCGGGGGAGGACGGGACGCGGTCGCCCCAGTAGAGGCGGTCTCCGGGACCCGCCGTCACCGCGCGGGGAGCGACCCCGTGGCCAAGCCCCCGCGCCGCCACCCGCGCCTCCGCCAGGCGTTTGTCCCGCACCAGCTGGAGCACCACCCGCTCCGCGCGCGGCAGCCGCTCGTACGCCCCCTGCGCGAGCCCCGCCAGATACGGGTTCACGATCTCGGTGAACCCCCGCAGCCAGTCCTCGTCCCGGTACGGCAGATCCCCGGCGTACATCCGGAAGTCGTGCTTCAGGAACTTGTAGTCCTTGGCCTCCCGCAGCGCTTCGTGGCCGCTGTCCGTCAGGAAGGCGTCGATCAGGGTCTGGACGTGCACCCGGTCGCGTACGTTGCTCAGCTTGTGCCGCTGGTTGGAGATGGACGCCGAGGCGGCGGCCCCGTACGGCTCTGTGTACCAGCGGTACACCGGCTCCGAGATCACCGTGAACGCCCTCGCCAGGCAGTACGCCCGCGCCGAGAAGAGCTGGTCCTCGTAGTGGATGCCCTCGGGGAAGCGCAGGTCGTGGGCGTCCAGGAAGGACTTGCGGTACATCTTGCTCGTCGACAGGTGCTCGAAGAACAGGCCCGGTTCGGCCGCGATGCCCTCGACCGTGCGGCGCTCGGCCACCAAGTGCGGCATCCACGTCGACGTGCGCCCCGTGTCCACCCGCACCCGCCGCACCGCGCCCATCGTGAAGTCCACCTCCCGCTCGGCGTGCGCGGCGAGCAGCGACTCGACGGCGCGGGGCGGCAGTTCGTCGTCGCTGTCCAGGAACATCAGGTACGGGGCGCGGGCGATGTCGATGGCCCGGTTGCGCGGCGCGGAGCAGCCGCCGCTGTTCTCGGGCAGGCGCAGATAGCGGACGCGGGCGTCACGGGCCGCCAACTCCCGTGCCACGCGCGGTGTTTCATCCGTCGAGTGGTCGTCGCTGATGATGACCTCGATGGCGCGGTGGGTCTGGCGCAGCACCGACTCCACGGCGCGCGGCAGGCGTTCGGCGTCGTTGTAGACGATCACCGTGACCGTCACGTCGGGCACGTCGGGGGTCATCGCGTCGCCTCCCGTGGGGTCGGGGCCGGGGTGCGCTCGGCCAGCGGCACGATCGGCGGCACGTCCGTCTCCCCCAGGAACACCCGGCGCACCACCCGCTCCGCCGCCCGCCCGTCGTCGTACTCGCAGAACCGGCGCCGGAACGCCGCCCGCGCCGCCGTCGCCGCCTCGCCCCGCCAGTCGTCGCCGGTGAGGACCGCCGTCAGCTCCTCCTGCGTGCGCGCCACCGCGCCCGGCGGCTCCGCGAGCAGGTCGAAGTAGACGCCGCGCGTCTTGGCGTATGTCTCCCAGTCGTCGGCGTAGACCACGATGGGGCGGTCCAGGTTGGCGTAGTCGAACATGAGGGAGGAGTAGTCCGTGACCAGCGCGTCCGCCGCCAGGGCCAGCTCCTCCACCGGGTCGTACGTGGACACGTCCAGGACGCGGCCCGAGCGGCGCAGGCCCGCCAGGGCCCCGGCCGCCGCGCCGCCGTAGAAGTAGTGGCCGCGCACCAGCAGCACCGTGTCGTCGCCGAGGCGGTCCGCGAGGGCGGCCAGGTCCAGGCGCGGGGTCCAGGTCGCCTCGTAGTCGCGGTGGGTGGGCGCGTAGAGCAGGGCGCGCCGGCCGGGGGCGATGCCGAGGCGTTCGCGGACGGCCCGGACGTCGGCGGCCGTCGCCGTGTAGTAGACGTCGTTGCGCGGGTAGCCGTAGTCGAGTTCGACGTAACGGGACTGGTAGGCGCGCTGCCACATCTCGGTGGAGTGGCTGTTGGAGCTGACGCTGTAGTCCCAGCGGTCGACGCGCGCGAGCAGGTCGTGGAAGTTCAGGCCCTGCGCGGCGGCCGGGTAGGCGAGCTGGTCGAGGCCCATGCGCTTGAGGGGCGTGCCGTGGTGGGTCTGGAGGTGGACGGAGCCCTCGCGCTTGACGACGGCGTTGGGGAAGTTGGCGTTGTTCACCAGGTACGTGGCGGTGGCCAGGGTCCGCCAGTAGCGGCGGGAGCCGGGGACGACGTGGTCGGTGCCGGGCGGCAGCAGCGGCGCGTTGGCGCGGGTCACCACCCACACCGGGTGGATGTGCGGGGCGAGTTCGGCGAGCTTCGCGGCGATCGCCGCCGGGTTGCAGGCCACGCCCCGGTCCCAGTACGCGGAGAACACCGCGAGGTGCGGGTCGAGGGGGCGCCGGAGGTCCTGGTGGTACTGGGCGGCGCGGACCTTCCGCGCCGCCGCCTTGCGGCCGCTCGCCGCCGCCGACCTCAGCTCGCGGCGCCGCTGGTCGGCCAGCTGGAAGGCCCGGTACTTCGCGTACGCGTCCTCCTCAAGGAGGCGGCGGCGCACGCCCTCCAGGCCGCCGGGCCGCCGGTGGCCCGGCGGGCGGAAGTCCACGGCCGCCTTCGACGCGCGCCGGAAGAACGCCCGCGCCTCCGGCTCCGGCAGCCCCGCGCGGGCCACCGTCCGCAGGCTCGACGCCACCATCGCCCCGTACAGCACCGCGTACGGGCCCGGGCCCGCCGCCCGCTCCCCGGCGAGCCGCAGCAGCCGCTCCCAGGTGTCGAGCGCGGCGAACCGGTCGTCGGCCGTCAGCGGCGGCAGACTCTCGGGCCGTGCCTGCCGCACGTCGACGGCGGCCTGGTCGAGTACGGCGATCCGGTCGGCGCACAGCAGCGCCGCGTGCGCCGCGTACAGCTCGTCGTCCGTGGCGAGGTGATCCACGTGCGCCCGCCAGAACTCCCGCCGCAGCACCCGGTTGGCGAGGACCGGGGCGGCCTTCAGCAGGTCGGGGCAGTCCCCGAGGGCCACGTCGCGGCCGTCCGCCTTCGCCAGGTGGCGCCCGTCGGGGCCGGGCACGCGCGCGTGCCGCCACGTCGAGCGGGTGTGGTCGGTGAGCAGCACGTCCACGGTGTCCGGGAGCCCCGCCACCCGGTCGGCGACGGCGTGGGCGGCGCCCGTCGGCACGGTGTCCTTGCTCGGTACGAAGTGCAGCCAGCGGCCCGTGGCCCGGTCGGCGCCCGCCGCGCGGGCCACGCCGTCGGAGGTGCCGTCGGGCAGCGGCACCACGTCGATCCCGGGGTGCCGTCCGGCGGCGGCCCGCGCGGAGGCGCCGACGGCGGCGACCACCACCTGCGTGCCGGACTCGGCGGCCTCCCGGGCCAGCGGGCCGAGGGTCTCGGTCAACTGGCCCTGGACGTTGCGGCCGTGGACGACGACGGTCAGGGGCGGCTGCGGGTCGCTCATGCGGTGCTCCCTCCGGGGCGTCTGGCGTCGCGGCGTGCGGCGGGCGATTGGGGGTGCTGCTCAAACGCACCCATAGTGTCAACGCACCCATAGTGTAAGGATATGCACGTTAACGCGACAAAAGGGATGCGGTGCCTGAGGGGGAGCCCGGCTCACCTGCCCGTGAACTTCTCGTACTCCTTCAGGACCTCGTCGGTCGGCCCGTCCATGCGCAGCTCACCGCGCTCCAGCCACAGCACCCGGTCGCAGGTGTCACGGATCGACTTGTTGTTGTGGCTGACCAGGAACACCGTGCCCGCCTCCTTGCGCAGCTCGCGGATGCGGGCCTCGGAGCGCTTCTGGAACTTGCGGTCACCCGTGGCGAGCGCCTCGTCGATCATCAGCACGTCATGGTCCTTGGCGGCGGCGATGGAGAACCGCAGCCGCGCCGCCATGCCCGAGGAATACGTGCGCATCGGCAGCGTGATGAAGTCGCCCTTCTCGTTGATGCCCGAGAAGTCCACGATCTCCTGGTAGCGGGCCCTGATCTGCTCGCGGCTCATGCCCATCGCCAGACCGCCCAGGATCACGTTGCGCTCCCCGGTCAGATCGTTCATCAGCGCCGCGTTCACCCCCAGCAGGGAGGGCTGGCCGTCGGTGTAGACCTTGCCGCGCTCGGCGGGCAGCAGCCCCGCGATCGCCCGCAGCAGCGTCGACTTGCCCGACCCATTCGACCCGATCAGCCCGATCGCCTCACCCCGGTACGCCGTGAAGCTCACCCCGCGCACCGCGTGCACCTTGCGCACGCCCGGGGACTCGCCCCGCCTGATGATCCGGCTCAGCGCCGCCGTCGCACTGCCCCTGCCGGTCTTGCCGCCGTTGACCCGGTAGACGATGTGCAGCTCATCCGCGATGACCGTGGGGGTGGGGGTGGGGGCAGGGGTGGGGGTGCGCGGGGTCTCAGCCTCGGCCATAGGTCTCCTCCGCCTTCCAGAAGTAGATGAACCCGCCGACTCCGGCGAGCAGCGCCCAGCCCGCCGCCCAGGCCCACACGTGCGGCGGGAGCTGGTCCGCGTGGAAGCTGTCGATGAGGGCGAAGCGCATCAGGTCGATGTAGACGGCGGCCGGGTTGGCCTCCAGGAGCGCGGTCACCGCGCCGGGCAGGTCCCGGTCGGCGAGGACCCGGTCGATGCTCCACATCACGCCGGACGCGTACATCCACGTACGCAGTACGAACGGCATCAGCTGGGCGACGTCCGGCGTCCTGGCGCCGAGCCGGGCCAGCGCCAGCGCGAGCCCGGCGTTGAACGTGAACTGGAGCGCGAGCGCGGGCACCGCGAGCAGCCAGGAGGCGGCGGGCGGCACGCCGAAGGCGAGCAGGATCGCGAGCAGCGCGACCATGGAGAACAGCAGCTGCTGGAGCTGCTGGAGGCAGTACGAGACGGGGAGCGCGGCGCGGGGGAAGTGCAGCGCCCGCACCAGGCCGAGGTTGCCCGAGATGGCGCGGGTGCCCGCGAGCGCGGACTGCTGGGTGAAGGTGAACACGAAGACGCCGGTGACCAGGAACGGGACGTAGTCCGGCACGTTGTGCTTGGTGTTCATGAGCACGCCGAAGACGAAGTAGTAGACCGCCGCGTTGAGCAGCGGCGTCATCACCTGCCAGAGCTGGCCGAGCTTCGCCTGGCTGTACTGGGCGGTGAGCTTGGCGGTGGCGAAGGCGGTGACGAAGTGGCGGCGGCGCCACAGGTCGCGGACGTAGGCGCGCAGGGGGACGCGGGCGCCGCTGACGGTGAGGCCGTGGCGGGCGGCCAGCTCGGCGGGGGTGAGCGCCGCGGTGGCCTGCGAAGTGGGCGGTTTCTCCAGTACGTGGGTCACGTCCGCTGCTTTCGCTCGGGGGCGTGGGGCGGGGGGCGGGGGACGATGGGCGGGGGTCGCGTACGCCGCGCGGGCGGGCGCACGCCTCGTACGCGGCGCACACCTCGCACAGCACGTGCACCTCGTACGGCACGTGCACCTCGTACGTCACGTACGCCTCGTACGTCGGGACGGTCCCGTATCGTCGTCACGCTGACAGTAGGGCGTAGTGACGTCGGAACGCAACCGTATCGTCGTCACGCCCCTATGCTGGGCGCATGACGACGAGCGAGAAGAAGCCGGGGGACGGGCCGGGGGACAAGCCGGGGGAGCGGGGCCGCCGGGCGCCCGCCGGGGCCGCCGTGCTGCGCGAGGACGTGACCGAGGCCATCCGGAACGCCGTCTTCGAGGAGCTCGCGGCGGTCGGGTACGCGCGGATGTCCATCGAGGGCATCGCGCGCCGCGCGGGCGTCGGCAAGACCGCCGTCTACCGGCGCTGGCGCTCCAAGCTGCACCTCGTCCTCGACCTGGTCTCCGCCGTCGCCGTCCAGGGCCTGCCCACGCCCGACACCGGGTCCCTCCGGGGCGATCTGCGGCTGCTGTACGAGGTGACCTCGCGCGCCCTGCGCCACCCCGTCGCCTCCCAGGTCATCCCGGACCTCCTCGCCGAGGCCGCCCGCAACGCCGAGATCGAGGCCGCCCTCCAGAAGGCCCTGCGCGAGGGCCAGCACGGGGTGGCCAGCGGCATCGTCGCCCAGGCGGTCGCCCGGGGCGAACTGCGCCCCGGCCTCGACGAGGAGCTGGCGCTGGACCTGATGTCCGGCCCGCTGTACTGGCGGGCGGTGGTGGTGCGGGGCGCCCCTGACGGGGGGTACCTGGACCGGCTGGCGGCGGCGACGGCGGCGGGTCTGGCGACGCTCTAGCTGGCGGGGTCGCCTTTCGCGGGCGGGGGCGCCTTCAGCTGGCGGGGCGCCTTGGGCGCCGGGCTCGGCTGGGGCTGCGCCCCTTTCCCCGCGTTGGCGCTCCGCGCCTCGTCCTCAAACGCCGGACGGGCTCGCTCCCTGCCGGACGCCGTGATGAGTCCCGCGGCCCCGACGGCCGTACTGTCGGCCGCGTGGTGCGTCAGCCTGGCGCGAGGATTCCGACCAGCTCCAGCAGCCCGTCCACCCGGTAGTCCGCGGTCGCGACCACCTCGGGGGTGTCCGCCCACAGGTGGCCCCAGGGGCCCCGGCGGAGGTGGGCCGTGCGCAGGCCCGCGCGGGCCGCGGGGAACACGTCGTTGCGCGGGAGGTCGCCGACGTACAGGACCTGGTCCGCGGGGACGCCCGCCGCCTTGACGACCCGGGTGAAGAACGCGGTGTCGGGCTTGGCGACGCCCCACTCCCCCGAGGTGGCGACGATGTCGGCGGGCAGGCGCAGGGCGCGGAGCAGGCCCCCGGCCCGCGCCGTCTGGTTCCCGGCCACGACGATCCGGTGGCCGCGGTCGCGCAGCGCGCCCAGCGCGGGGCGGACGTCGTCGTACAGATCCGTCTCGTCCAGGCGCTCGCCCCGCCCCACCGCTTCCCTGGCGGCGTACGCGGCGGCCACGTCGATGTCCGGCCGCAGCAGCCGCAGCACCTCGACGTCGTCCTGCCCGCGTGCGACCACCGCCCCGACGAGGGCGGACACCGTGTGCCGCGGCACCCCGAGCCAGTCGGCCCAGTCCCCCAGTACCGGTCGTCCCTGACCAGGGTTCCCGCGACGTCGAACGCGACGGCGCGGATCACCCGGCCTCGCCCTTGTTGTTCAGGTACGCCAGGACCGCCAGCACCCTGCGGTGGCCCGAGTCGGACGGGGGCAGGCCCAGCTTCAGGAAGACGTTGCCGATGTGCTTGCTGACGGCGCGGTCGGAGACGACCAGGGTGCTGGCGATGGTGGCGTTGTCGCGGCCCTCGGCCATGAGGTGGAGGACCTCGCGTTCGCGGGGGGTGAGGGTGTCGAGGGGGTCGTCGCGGCGGCGGGTCATGAGTTCGGTGACGACCTCGGGGTCGAGCGCGGTGCCGCCCGCGGCGACCCGCTCCAGGGCGTCGAGGAACTCGTCGACGCGGCCCACGCGGTCCTTGAGGAGGTAGCCGACGCCGCTCGCGCCGTCGCCGAGCAGTTCGGCGGCGTACGTCTCCTCGACGTACTGGGACAGGACGAGCACCGGCAGGCCGGGGATCTCGCGCCGCGCGGCGAGCGCCGCGCGCAGGCCCTCGTCGCGGAACCCGGGCGGCATGCGGACGTCCAGGACCGCCGCGTCGGGGCGGTGCTCCAGCAGGGCGGGCAGGATCTCGGGGCCGGTCGCCGCGACGGCGGCCACCTCGTGCCCCGCGGTCGACAGGAGCAGCACGAGGCCCTCCCGCAGCAGCGCGTTGTCCTCGGCGATCACCACACGCACGGCAGTTCCACTCCGATCATGGTCGGCCCCCCGGCGGGGCTGTGCACGTCCATGATCCCGTCGAGCGCGGCCACCCGGCGACGCATGCCGAGCAGCCCGCTGCCGCCGCCCTCGTCGGCGCCGCCGCGGCCCTCGTCCCGTACGACCACGCGCAGGCCCGTCCGCTCCCGGGAGAGGTCCACCGAGGCGCGCTCGGCGCCGCTGTGCTTGGCCGCGTTGGTCAGCGCCTCGGCGACCACGAAGTACGCGGCGGCCTCCACGGCGGCGGGCGCCCTCGGCCCGCCCTCGACGCCGTCGTCGCAGACCGTCACGTCGAGCCCGCTGCTCGCGGCGAGCGCCCGCACGGCCCCCACCAGGCCCCGGTCGGTCAGGATCGGCGGATGGATGCCGCGCACCACGTGCCGCAGCTCGGTCAGCGCCTCCTCGGCCTGGTCCTGGGCGTCGTCCAGGAGCTTGCGCGCGGCCTCCGGGTCGTGGGCGTACGCCCGCTTGGCGAGGCCGACGCGCATGGACAGGGCGACCAGGCGGGCCTGCGCGCCGTCGTGCAGGTCCCGCTCGATGCGGCGCAGTTCGGCGCCGTGCGCGGCCACGGCGTCGGCGCGGGTCGCCGTCAGCTCGTCGACGCGCTCGGCGAGTTCGGCGGAGCGCAGCGCCTGCGGCGACGGCTTGAGCAGCGCGCTCGACCAGGCCGTGTCGAGCGCGGCGAGCCGTTCGATCAGCGGCAGGACGACGGCCCCGCGGCCCAGTAGCCCGCACCACACGCCGTCGACGAGGACGCCGATGATCCACAGCGGCAGCGCGAGGTACAGCAGCGCCAGCCCGTACACCACGTGCGCCACCATCCAGCGCAGGTCGCGCCACGTCCCGGGGTCCTGGACGGCCGCGCGGACCCGTTCCATCAGCGTGCCGCTCACCGGCGCGTACGCCTCTGGGATCGCCACCCCCGACCAGCGCTCGACCTGGCGGCGCTTGACCCCGGCCATCCGGCGCAGCAGCAGCACCGTCTCGGGCAGCACCCCAAGGCCGATGACGATGACCGAGGCCACCGCCGTGAACATCAGCACGCCGACGAATACGTACGAGACGAGGGCGAGGCCCGCCCCCGTCAGCAGCTGCATGGAGGCCCGGTCGGCCCGCTCCAGGGTCTCTCGCATGGGTTACAGGCTACGAGTGGCGCTCACGCGTCAGCACCAGCGCGGTGATCGACCCGATCACGGCGGTTCCGCTGATCACGCTGACGACGATCTCCTGCGCGCCGTCGAAGGCGACGCTGGTGAACGCGTTGACGATCACGCCGACGGCGAGCACGAACCAGAGCAGGGCTTTCATGGCGGGGCCTTTCGGGGTTCCGACGGGGCGGGGCGGACTTCCTGACGCCCTCGACTCTGCCGGTCCCCGCGCCACGGGACGAGAGAGCACCCTCCCGGATGGGGGGTGTAGCACGCTACACCCCGGGCGCCCGCGCTCGTGCGGGGAGCGGCGGTCGGTGCCTTCGGTTCCGGTCGTCACGGTCAGCCGATCTCGATCTCGTAGCGGAGCCGCTGCCGGTGCGCGGGCATGGTCATCACGTCGGCCTGGACGGGCCGGTCGGCGCGGTCCAGGGTCACGCGCCGCAGGAGCAGCACCGGTTCGTCGGGGCCGAGGCGCAGCACGTCGCGGGCCTCCGCGTCCGGCATCCGCGCGGTGACGTCCTCCCGGGCGCGGGCCCCGGCGCAGCCGAGTTCCGCCAGCAGGCTGACCGCGCCGCCGGGGATCTTCGCGGTCCCCGCGAGCCGGGTGCCGCGCGCGATGGCCACGGGGTAGTAGGTGTCCGTCAGTTCGCACGGCTCGCCGTCCAGGTACATCACGCGGCGGCGTACGACGACGGCCTCGCCCTCGGCGACACCGAGGAGTTCCGCCACCTCCGGGGGCGCGGGCACCTCACCGGCGTGCACGACGCGCTGACTGCCGCGGCGCCCGCGTGCGGCCGTCTCGGCACCCCACGCGTCCGGCTGCCCCGGCTCTCGCGGCTTCAGATACGGCACCGAGGTGCTGACCCATTCCTGTGCGCTCACGGCGTCCTCCCGCGTTGTCGACGGTCTCCAGCCTCGCCGCTCCACACGGTAGGCGGCAGCGGTTCCCCTCGACTCGGTACGCGTGTACGTATCCCGGCCAGAACCGGGGAACGTCCCAGCCCGTCCGGCGCTTGAGGACGAGGCGCGGAGCGCCAACGGAGGGGGAAGGGGCGCAGCCCCAGCCGAGTGCGGCGCCCAAGGCGCCCCCGGCCAGGCGCTCAACCCGTCGGATAGCGCCCCCGCAGCACCCGCCGCGCCGCCCCCATCGTCCCCGCCCACGTCGTGAGCGCGATCACCGTCACCACTAGGAGCGCTTGGGTGGGCGGCAGGTACGGGAGGGTTCCGGCCGCTGTCAGGCTGAAGGCGAGGAGGGGGACGAGGGCGACCGCCGTGCCGACGGTGAGGCCGGTGAGGGCGGTGGCCGCCGCCTCCAGGCGGAGCATGCGGCGCAGGTGGGCGCGGCCCGCGCCCGCCCGGCGCAGCAGGGTGAGTTCGGGGCGGCGGCCGACGCCGATCAGGGTCAGGGTGGACAGGACCGCGATCACCGTGAAGGCGCCGATCGCGGCGACGACCGCGCCCCCGACCACCGTGCCCAGCGCCTGGTCCTCCGGCTCGACGCGGACCGCGTCCCGCGCGGGCCCGGCGCCGCGCTCGATCCGGGCGCCGGGAGCCGCCCCGGCCAGGGCCCGCGCCCCCGAGGCGTCCGCCGCCACCAGGACCCGCCGCCCCGCCGGGCCCCCGCCCGACATGTGCCGGGTCAGTTCGGCGTGCGAGAACAGGAAGTCCCCGACGCCCAGGCCCCGTTCGTACACCGCGACCACCTTCAGGCGCGCCGCCACCCCATCTCCGAAGCGCAGCGCCACCGTGGAGCCGACGCGGGCGCCCAGGTCCCGGGCGCGGTCGCGGCTGACGGCCACGTGGCCCGGGCGCAGCCGGGACAGCGCCCCGGCGCTGACGTCGGGGTCCAGGGCGCGGGTCAGGCCCGGCGTGGTGACGCCCAGGACGGGCAGGCGCTCCAGGACGGGCTCGCCCGCCTCGCGGCGCGCCAGGACGACCGTGCTGTGGACGACCTCGGTCGCCGCCCGCACCCCGGGAGTCCGCCGGATGCGCTCCACCGCCCCGGCGGGCAGCCCCGCGTCGGCCCGTACGACCAGGTCCGCGCGGACGGCGTCCCGCAGCTGCGCCGCCGCCTCGTGCGTCAGCGTCGCGCCCGCCGACAGCTGCACCCCGGCGAACGCCGTGACGAGGACGATCGGGGTGATCGCGGCGCCCAACCGGCCAGCGGAAGCCAGGCAGTTGGCCGCCGCGAGGTGGCCGCTCGGGCCGCCGAGACGCCGCATCGGTCCCGCCAGGACGCGCAGCGCGCCGCGCGCGATCCACGGCCCGAGCAGCGCGCAGGCGATCACCATCGACACCGCCGACGCGCTCGCCGCCGCTGCCGCCGCCTGCCCGTGCTGGAGCGCGGCCGTGCCCGCCGACGTGACGCCGACGCCCAGCAGGACGAGCCCCGTGATCCGGCGGCCGGTTCCGGGCTCCGGCTCGCGCAGCGCCTCCGCCGGGCGGACCTTCGCCGCACGGGCGCAGGCGATGAGCGCCGAGACCCGGGCGATGAGGACGGTGAGGCCCGCCGTGGCCAGCGGGAGCGCCAGCAGCCAGTAAGGGAAGGGGAGTTCGAGGCCGTCGGGCAGCGCGTCGCGCCCTTCGAGGAGCGCCCGCAGACCCGCGTACGCCGGAACGGCCAGGGCCGCGCCCGCGAGGCCCGCCACCGCCGCGACCCGCCCCACCTCGCGGCCCACCGCGCCCCGCAGCTGCCGTGGTGTCGCGCCCACCGCCCGCAGCAGGCCCAGCTCGTGGGCGCGCTGCCGCAGCGCCTGCACCACCGTGGAGGACACCACCAGGCCCGCGATCAGGACCACCGAGCCCGCCACCGCGCCCAGCAGCTCAAGCAGCGCGGTGCGGGCGGGCGCGGCGGCCAACTGCTCGGCGGCGCCCCGCCCTTCGCCGGTCAGCACGCGCAGGCCCGCCGTGTCGCCGTCGGCCCGGCGCCCCACGCCGCTCAGGCCCGCGCGGTCGACGGCAGCCCGCACCCGGTCGCGCAGCTCGCCCGCGCCCACGCCCCGGTCGGCGAGCACCCCGACGGCGTCCACGGCGCGCCCGGCCAGGCGGCGCGCCTCGCCCCCGGTGAAGTACACGGCGGCGCGCGGCCCGTCGGCGACGCCCACGACGGTGTACGTCGCCTCGGCGCCACCGGCCCGCAGCACGACCCGGTCCCGCACCGCGTGCCCGCCGCCCACCACGACCTCGCCGTCGCGCTGGGGCGCGCGCCCCTCGCGCAGCGCGTACGGGGCCAACTGGGCGGCGTCCCAGGGGCGCCCGGTGGCGGACGCGCGCCCGTCGCCCACCGGGAACACCCGGTCCGCGACCGCCCGCCGCACCCCGGGCACCGCCCGCACCACGTCGAGCGCCCGCTCCGGCACCCGCACCCGCTCGGTCAGCCCGGCCGTCACCGTCTCCGGCTCCGAACCCCACGGCTTGGCGGTGTAGCGGGTGTGCTGGTCGCCCGCCACCACGACCGGGGCGCCCGCGTACCGCTCCACGCGCGCGTGCCCGAGCGCCGCCGACGTCAGGGCCAGCGCGAACGCGCCGAGCAGCGCGGAGGTCAGCACCAGCGCGGCGAAGACGGCCGCCCAGGCCTTGCGGTGCGTACGGGAGGCGCGCGCGGCGAGCAGCGCGGTCACCTTCACGGGGGCCTTCACCGGGGCCTTCGCGCGTATCGAGGCCCTCGCGGTCACCGGAGCGTTCACCGGAGTCGTCACGCCGCCACCGCCGCCTCGCGGCCAAGGCGCCGCATCACCTGGTGCACCTGCTCCGCGTCCGGCCGGTCGAGCACCGCCACGAAGCGGCCCCGCGCGAGGAACAGGGCCTGGTCGCACCACGCCGCCGCGCCCGGGTCGTGGGTGACCATCACCACGGTGTGCCCGTCGACGTCCACGGCCTGGCGCAGCAGGGACAGGACGCCGTGCGCGGTCTCCGGGTCGAGGGCGCCGGTCGGCTCGTCGGCGAAGACCACCGCCGGGTCGGTGACCAGGGCGCGGGCGATGGCGACGCGCTGCTGCTGGCCGCCGGACAGCTCGGTGGGGCGGTCCCCGGTGCGGTCGGCCAGGCCCACGGCGGCCAGGGCCCGGCTCGCGGCGTCGTACGCGTCGCCGGTGGCGCCGCCGAGCAGCAGCGGCAGCGCCACGTTCTCGGCGACGCTCAGGGACGGCACCAGGTTGTGGGCCTGGAAGACGAAGCCGACGCGTTCGCGGCGCAGCCTGGTCAGCTGGGCCTCGCTCAGGGAGCCGAGCGGGACGCCCTCGACGCACACCGTCCCCGAGGTCGGCCGGTCCAGCCCCGCCGCGCACTGGAGCAGTGTCGACTTGCCCGAGCCCGAGGGGCCCATCACCGCGAGGAACCGGCCGCGCGGCACGGTCAGGTCGACCGGGTGCAGCGCGACGAAGCCGCCCTTGCGGTACGTGCGGCCCACCCCGTGGAGGGTGAGCGCGTCGTCGCCCGCCGTCCGCCCGGTGGGCGCCTCCTTGGTGGCCGCGCGCCGCCTGAACATCCCGTACGCCCTCTCCTGGACCGTCGCGGCACACCGCCGCCCGCCAGGGAAAACGCTAGGAACCGGGGCGGCGCGGGACGAGAGAGCACGGTCCCGGAACGGGGGTGGAGCCTGCTACACCCCGCTACGCCTCCGGCTTGCGCAGCAGTTCCACGAGCGCCGCGACGCTCTGCTCGCCGCGCCCCTCGGCCATCGCGCGGCGCAGCAGGTCGTGCATCGGCTCGTGCCAGCGCACGTCGAGCCCGTGCTCCGTGCCCAGCTCCTCGTCGTACGGAATGCCCGCGTGGAAGATCCCGACGGAGGACAGCGGCTGGGAGTAGTCGCCGCTGTCGATCTCGGCGGCGAGCGTCGGCAGCACCGCGTTGACCATCTCCAGCCACTTCCTCGTGTACGGCACCAGGGTCTCCGCCTTCAGGCCGCGCTCCGTGACGAGGGCCGCGCCCTGGAAGAAGCCGAGCAGCACGGGCAGCAGGGTGCCGCCGACGGCCTGTTCGTAGAGGGCGGCGAGGTCCGGCTCGGCGCCGAGGTACTGGGTGTCGCCGCCCAGGACGCGCAGCGTCGCCTCGTGCTCGTCGAAGACGGTCCGGTCGCCGCCGTAGTACAGCAGCGTGTCCGGCTCGGCCACGGCCGTCGGTACGTTCTTGATCGCGCCGTCGAGGAAGCGGGCGCCGTGCCCGGTGGCCCAGGCGGCCATGGCGCGGGCGCCGGAGGGGGCCCCGGAGTTGAGGGTGACCAGGGCGCGGCCCGCGAGGGCGGCGGCGGCCGGTTCCAGGGCGGCGCGCGTCGCCTCGTACGTCGTCAGGCAGGCGATGACCAGCGGGCTCGCGGCGACGGCGGCCCGGATGTCGGGGGCGTGCGCGGCGCCCCGGGCGACCAGCGGGGCGGCCTTGTCGGGGCTGCGGTTCCAGACGGTCGTGGGGTGCCCGGCCGTGACGTACGCCGAGGCGAGCGCCGCGCCCATGGCGCCGAGTCCGACGATCGTCACGGGCGTGCGGGCGGGTGCGGGCATGGCTGCTCCAGTACTGGGGGGCGGGAAGGGGGGCGAGCGCTCGTCCCCAGCCTGGTTTCAGCCGTCGCTTTCCTCAAGTACCCACTATTTCGTGGGGTACTTACCCGTCGGTGCGCGTCCCGGTCAGGGGGCTAGCCGCGCGGCCTCGTACGGGCCTCGGGGTGCTGGCGCTGCCAGCCCGCCCACGCCGACTCCACCATCTCGCGCACGTCCCGCTTGGCCGTCCAGCCCAGCTCGGTGCCGATGCGGTCGGCGGCGGCCACCACGCGCGCCGGGTCGCCCGGGCGGCGGTCGGTGACCTCGGCCGGGGTGGCGATGCCGGTGACGTCCGCGATCAGGTCGACCATCTCGCGCACCGACACGCCCTCGCCCCGGCCGATGTTGAGCGTCAGGTCGGTGCCCTCGGGCGCGGCGGCCAGGCGCCGGGCGGCGGCGACGTGGGCCTCGGCGACATCGCTGATGTGGATGTAGTCGCGGACGCAGGTGCCGTCCGGCGTCGGGTAGTCCGCGCCGAAGACGCGGGGGGCCGCGCCTTCGGTGAGCTTCTCGAAGACCATCGGCACCAGGTTGAACACGCCCGTGTCGGCCAGCTCGGGGCTGGCGGCGCCCGCCACGTTGAAGTACCTCAGGCAGGCCGTGCGCAGGCCCGTCGCGCGGCCCGTGGCGCGGGTCAGCCACTCGCCCGCCAGCTTCGTCTCGCCGTACGGGCTCATCGGCGCGCACGGCGTGTCCTCCGTGACCAGGTCGACGTCGGGCATGCCGTACACGGAGGCGGAGGAGGAGAAGACGAAGGACGGCACCCGCGCCTCGGTCACCGCCTCCAGGAGGACGCGCAGGCCCTCCACGTTCTCCCGGTAGTACCGCAGGGGCTGCTCGACCGACTCGCCGACCTGCTTCTTCGCCGCCAGGTGGATGACACCGGCGACGTCGTGCTCGCGCAGGACGGCGGCCACGCGGTCCGCGTCGAGCGTCGAGCCGGTCACCAGCGGCACGCCGTCGGGCACGCGGGCGGCGATGCCGGTGGACAGGTCGTCGTAGACCACGGTCCGCTCGCCCGCCTCGGTCATGGCGCGCACCACGTGCCCCCCGATGTAGCCCGCACCGCCGGTGATCAGCCAGGTCATGGTCAGCTCGTCCCGTCCTGTCGCCCTGTCGCCCTGTCGCCCTGTCGCTCTGTAGCTCTGGTCGCTCTGGTCGCTCTGTCGTCGTGTGTCGCGGATGTGCCCCCGACATCCCGGTTGTGCAGTGTGTCAGAGGCGTCGTACGGCGTGTGTCAGTGGCGGCGGGGGCCCGGGCGCAGTCGGGCGGCGGCCCGCGCGAGCCGCCGCCGCGCGACCTCCGCCACGCCCCGCGCGCCCGGCGCGAGCCGCACCGCGAGGCTGCCCGCCTGCGTCGCGTACGGCTGGACGAGCACCAGACCGCGCCGCCCGGCGGGCACCGCGCCGCGCCGCAGCAGGCCGGGCCCGGCGACCGCGCGGGCCGTGGCGGCGCGGGCCGTGCCGTCGTCGAACAGCAGCCGCAGCCGCAGGTCGTACACGTCGCCGTCGAGCGCCGCGAGGTCCAGGCGCACCTCGGCCGTCCAGGTCTCGCCGGGCGTCTCGGCGGCGAAGGCCGCCGTGCGCCGCTGGCCGGGGCGGCCGCTCTCGCGGTGGACCAGCTCCACGTCGACGACGGCGGGACCGGCCGCCGCGACCCGCCCGTACAGCTCGTGCAGGCGCAGGCGGAGGGTGCCCTCGCGCGGGCGCAGCTCGGCGTCGACGGCCAGCGGCAGCAGCCGCAGCGGCCGGTCGAGGAGGTGCTCCAGGGTGACCTGGGGCAGGTCGGCGGACCACACGGGCGTGCCGTCGCCGTCGAGGGCGTAGGGCGGGGTGAGGCGGGCCGGGCGGGCGGCGACCTGGCGCAGCCGGTCCAGGTCGCGGGGCCGGGGCGAGGCGAGCAGGACGCGGGCGATGACCCGGCCGGGGGCGGGCGCGGCGGCCAGGTCGGCGGCGTCGAACCCGGCGAGGTAGGCGCGGGTGAGGGTCCACCAGGCGCGGCGGTACTCCGGGTCGCGGGCCGGAAGCTCGCGCGCGTACATCCGCAGGCTGTGGTCGAGGAACTTGGCGCGGGCGGCGCGGGCCAGGGCCTTGCCGCCGCTGCCGCCGCCGGGCCCGCCGTCGGGCCCGCCGTCGGCGTCGCGCAGGATCTCCACGGCTTGGCGGTGGGCTTCGACGCGGGCCTTCCAGTTGTCGATGCCGGAGCGGTCCAGGGAGATCGACAGCCTGCTCGCGGCGCGCCGCACGTGCCATACGTACACCGTGTCGGGGATGAGCGCGATGCGCGGCGCCGCCGCCAGGACCCGGGCGCCGAAGACGAAGTCCTCGTACACGAACCGGCCTTCGGGGAAGCGGACGCCGTGCTCGCGCAGGAAGTCCGTGCGGTAGAGCTTGTTGACGCACAGCGTGTCGTGCACCAGGCGGGGGCGGCGCTCGGGCCGGGCGACGAGCGCGGGCTTGCGGTACAGCTCGGGCTGCCAGGGCAGCTCGCGCCCCGAGGGCACCTCGCGGCGCACGCACAGGCCGGAGGCGACCTGCGCCCCGTGCCGCAGGGCGGCGCGCAGCAGCGCGTCGACGGCGCCCGGCGCGAGCACGTCGTCGCTGTCCAGGAACATCAGGTACTCGCCGGTCGCGGCGTCCGCGCCGTCGTTGCGGGGCGTGCCGCAGCCGCCGCTGTTGGCCGCGCGGCGCAGCACGCGTACGCGCGGGTCGGCGTCGGCCAGGGAGTGCAGCACGGCGGGCGTGGCGTCCGTCGAGCAGTCGTCGACGGCGATCACCTCGTGCACGGCGGGGCCCTGGGCCAGGGCGGAGCGCACCGCGTCCGCGATGTGCGCGGCGTCGTCGTAGCCGATCACGACGACGGTGACGCGGGGCGACTGGGGCGACATGCGGTTCACGGGGGAATCTTAGAGGTTTACGGCAATTATCCGATTAGGGGGCTTCAGTGCCTTTGTCCGTTCCTGCTTGTGTCCACTGCCCGTTCCCGCCCGTGCTGCCCGTTCCCACGCGTGCCAGGACCTCCCCGGTGCGCGGGCCCCACGCCACCACCACCGCCTCCGGCGGCACCGGCTGCGACGGGGCGAGCAGCAGCCAGCGCACGTGGTAGCGGCGCACCACGGCGGCGCGCTCGGCGCGGGTGGAGTCCGGCGCGAGGTAGGCCCGCACCTCCCGCAGGCGCCGGTTGCGCACGGACTCGTCGAGGGAGGCGTCCGGCCAGGCGGGCGCCACGAGGTTCGCGCCGAACGCCGGTACGGAGCGCATGGGCCGGTAGCCGTCGGTGAGGACCACGTCACCGGGGCGCATATGGGCCGCCGCCCAGGCGTAGCCGGGCCAGCGCGGCGGCTGGGCGAAGCCGATCGGGTCCAGGGAGCGCGGCACCACGGCGCCCGCCTGGACCTGCGCGAAGCCGACGGCCGCGCCGAGCGCCGTCGCCCCGGCGAGGGCGGCCCGGCGGGCGCTCCAGGGGCGGGGGGCCGCCAGCTCGATCGCCAGGGCGAACTGGAGGGGCACCAGGGTCAGGCCCAGGATGCGGCCGTAGGTGTAGTGGCCGCTGAGCCAGCCGTAGGCGACCACCGCGCAGTCCAGGGCGAACATGACGGCCAGGGGGTCCCGGTGGTCCCGGCGCCAGCGCAGGTACAGGGCGGGCAGGCCCAGGGCGGCCAGCCAGAAGCGCGCGGGCATGCCCACGTAGAGCTGGCGGTGGATCCAGTCGACGGAGTCGTCTCCGACGAGGGTGAGCGGGTTGAAGTAGGGCCAGGTGGTGGCCACCGCGAGGGCGGCGAGCGCGGTGGCCGCCCAGCCGACCGCCGCCCCGCGGCACCAGGGCCCGCGGCACAGGGCGAAGGTCGCCACCCCGATCACCGCCGCCACCGAGGAGATCGGGTGGATCAGCAGGATCGCCCCGCACAGCGCGCCCAGGCCCGCGTGGCCCCACAGGGACCTGGGCGGGCCCGCCGCCCACGCCCACGCCCAGAACGTCAGGCCGATCGCGCACGTCGACGGGTAGCCGAGGTTGCCCGTCATCGACATCAGGCCCAGGTAGCCGCTCCACCAGGCCGTGCGGGTGCCCCAGAGCAGGACCATCGCGCCCAGGGCGAGGACGGGCGCCCAGGGGCGGGGCTGAGGGCGCGGACGAAGCGGCCGACGCCGGTGAGCAGCACGATCAGGTTCAGCGGGCCGCAGACCTTGACGACCTGCCAGCCCGCGAGGCCGGTGGCCTTGGCGAGCAGGGCCTGCGCGACGGCGTACGGCGAGTAGTACGCGCTGCCGTCGCCGGGCAGGTCGGCCATCGGGTGGGCGGGGTGGAGCAGGTCCGCCGTGAGGCGCTCGACGACCGCCGCGTGCTGCCCGAAGTCGCAGCACATCGGGACGCGCCAGTACGCCAGGGACATCACCAGCCAGAACAGGCCGCCGAACACCAGGTAGGGGCTCGGCCGCCGGCGCGGGCCCGCGCCGGTCGCGGTGGCGCCGCGCAGCTCGCGCCGGGTGAGGAGCGCCGTCATCGCATGAGCCTCTCGGCGACGCGCGCGGCGGCGCGGCCGTCGTCCAGGTCGCAGTAGTCCGCGCGGAACGCCTCGTACGCCGCCGCGTGCCGGGCGGTGACCGCGTCCAGGTCCCTCAGGGCGTCGACGACCTCGCCGGTGGAGGCGAGCAGCGGGCCGGGCGCACGGGACTCGAAGTCGAGGTAGAAGCCGCGCACGGTGTCCCGGTAGTGCGCCAGGTCGTAGGTGTGGAACAGCATGGGGCGGCCGGTGTGCGCGAAGTCGAACATCAGCGACGAGTAGTCGGTGACGAGGACGTCGGCGATCAGCAGGAGTTCGGCGGCGCGCGGGTGGGCGCTGACGTCGCGGACGAAGGGCGCGCGGGCGTCGGGCAGGCGCCCGCAGGTCAGCGGGTGCTTGCGGACGAGCAGGACGTGGTCGTCGCCGAGGGAGCGCTCCACGGCCCGCAGGTCCAGGGCCGCCTCGTAGCGGAACCGGCCGGGGGCGGCGGCCAGGTGGTCGCGGTAGGTGGGCGCGTACAGCACGATCCGCTTGTCCGGGCCGAGGCCGAGGTCCCGCCGGACCCGCTCGGCGACCTTGTGCCGGTCCTCGGCGAACAGCACGTCGTTCCGCGGCGACCCGGCCTCCAGGACCTCCCCGTCGTAGGCGAGGGCGCGCCCCAGGTGGCCGGTGGCGAACCGGCCGGGGGAGACCAGCACGTTCCACTGCCGGGACAGGCGCGGCAGCGCGTCCAGGTGGTCGTGGTCGGCGTACAGCGTGTCGGTCAGGTCGGTGCCGACGCGCTTGAGCGGGGCGCCGTGCCAGGTCTGTACGACGGTCTGGCCCTCCCGGCGCTCGAAGAAGTCCGGCAGGTGCCCGGCCGTCACGATGCGGCGGCAGCGCGCCAGGGCCTCGTACCACTCGGCGCTGTGCTCGGTGACGCCGCGCGCGCCCGGCGGGACCTGTGTCCGCTGGTCGCGGGTGACCCACAGGTGCTCGACGTCGGCGCCGCGCCGCACCAGCTCGTCGTGGACGGCGCGCGGCGAGCCCCCGTCCACGGGGTCGACGTACAGGACGGCGTCGCGCAGCGCGCGGGCGCGCTGGCGCGGGTAGTGCCCGGTCACCAGGCGGTGGCGCCGGTAGGCGCCGCGCTCGGCGGGCGCGAGTACCGAACCGGCCTCGATCAGGAGCCGGTCCCCGAAGCGTCGGTCGGCGGTGAACTCCCGCCCCTGGACGGTGTGGTGGGCGGGCAGCGCCGCGCCCACCGACGCCAGGACCCGCACCGGCACGCCGGGCCCGCCGTGCCCCGTCTCGCGCAGGAACGCGTACCACCGCCCCTCGCGCAGCACCCCGCCCCCGGGCGCCACCCGCGCCCGGAACCGGTCCGGGCCCTCGCGCAGGCCACGGGCCAGCGGCACCGCCACCTCGTCGTCGCGCCCGCTGTGCCGCAGCACCAGCTCGGCCGTCGGCCAGCTTCCCGGGCAGGCGGTGCCCTCGATGGTGAGGGTGCCGTCGGCGCTCCAGGCCACGCGGTCGGCGATGGGCTGCCGGGTCAGCTCGACGACGAGCCCGCCCTGGTCGTTGGCGGTGGCGCACAGCTCGCGCTCCGAGCGGCCGGAGGGGTCGGCGTACCGGCCGGGCGGCAGGTCGAGGGCGGCGGCGAGGGGCACCGGCTTGCCGCCCGCCAGCAGCAGGCCCGCCTGCCAGCGGTCGCCGTGCGGCGGCTCGACCTGGGCGGGCGCGTGGTGCGGCGCGGGCGGCACGTCCGCCAGGTCGGCGAGGCGCACCCGCACCTCGAAGCGGTCGCCCGCGCACCGCACGGGGTACTCGAAGGCGGTGCCCGTCGGCGGGTGGGTGAGCCGCAGCGCGGTCGGGCGGGCGCGGCCGGGCAGGGCGCCGCTGAGCACCACGTCGTCGCCGTCGCGGCGGTGGGCGTCGACGCGCGCCGCGTACTCCTGGATCCGCAGCACGAGGCGCCCCTTGCTGTAGCCGAGGGCGAGCCGCAGGCCGTCGTCGAGGTCGCGCACCAGGGTCTGGGCACCGGGGCCCTCCTGGGCGCGCACGGCGGCGCGCCGCACGCCGCCGGGGCCCGCGAGGACCACGCCGAACAGCCAGTTCCCCGGCCGCCACCGGCCGCCGGACTTCAGCCGCTCGGGGTCGACGGTCAGCTCGAAGCCGGACCGGTCGTAGCAGTGCACGGGCTGCCGGGAGCGCTCGGTGGCCTCCGGCGCGTCCACGGTGCGGGTCGGCAGGCGCCGGAACTGGCCCCGGCTGTGCGCCGACTTGAGCAGCCCGGCCTTCACGGACTGGCCGCTCCTGGCCGCCTCCAGGTTCCGCACGTAGGCGTAGCCGCGCACCCGCAGGATCCCGTCCGCGTCCCAGGCGGCCTCGGTCATGCGGGCCACGACGGGCAGTTCGCCGCGCCCCAGGCGGGTGATGTGCCTCGGCAGCGGTCCGACGCCGGGGAACGCGGCGTGCTTGCGCAGCGCGCCGCGCACCGTGAACGTCCCGGCGCGGCCCCGGCGTTCGTGCGCGAGCAGCGCGATCAGCTCGTCGGCGCGGCCCTCCCGCACCAGCTGCCACTTCACGCGCAGGTCGACCGGCAGCCCGTCCAGGACGCCCGGGTCCGCGGCGGCGAGGAAGTCCGCGGTGCCGCCGAGGAACGCGGCGCGGTACTCGGGCCCGCCCATCGGAAGCCCTTCCAGGAAGTACACGAAGTCGTCGCGCAGGCACGACGCGTCGTACGTCGCCCTCAGCTCGGGCGCGTGCTCGGCGAGGAAGGCGCTGACGTGGGCGCACGCCCCGATGCGGTCGCGCACGCCCCGGACGTCGGTGCGCCGCCGCGTGATGGAGCCCTCGCGGACCCGCCAGTAGTAGACGTGCTCGCTCAGCACGTCCACGGAGGCGGCGAGGAAGTGCGCCGGGATCATCACCGGCGTGTCCTCGTACAGCTTGCCCTCGGGGAAGGCGAAGCCGTGCCGGTCCCAGAACTCCCTGCGGAAGACCTTGTTCCAGGCGACGCGGTCGGCGAGCAGGGCGAGGTCGCGGCTGATGTGGGTGCGGGTGCGCGGCTTGGTGAGCCACTGGTACTGCCAGGCCTGCGAACGGCCGCGCCCGGTCAGCCGCCAGACGTTGCCGCTGGCGAAGTCGGAGCCGCTGGCGTCCAGGCTCGCGATCATGCGCGCGTACGCGTCGTGCGGCACGACGTCGTCGCTGTCCACGAAGGTGAGGTACTCCGCGCCCGGACTCGCCTCCCGCACACCGGTGTTGCGGGCCGCGCTCAGGCCCGCGTTGGCCTGGCGGACGTAGCGGAAGCGGGGGTCGCGGGCGGCGAAGGCGCGGGCGATGTCGCCGCTGGCGTCGGTGGAGCCGTCGTCGACGAGGACGACCTCCAGGCCGCCGCCCGCGCCGCCCGCCGACGCGCCGCCGTCCGCCGCCGCGCCGCCGCCCCCCGACGCGCCGCCGCCGAACGTCTGCCGGGCGACGGACTCCAGGCACTCCTCAAGGAACTCCTCGACGTTGTAGATGGGCACGACGACGCTGAGTCGAGGCTGCACGGGCGACCGGCCTTTCCTGATGTCATGTCGTACGGAGTCGTGGGCGGGGACTGCTGTGACCGTCTTACGGAGTAAGGGGTAATTCGCCCTGTATGCCCGGTGTCGTCGGTGTTGCCGCGCTTGATCACCCCTATGAGTGAGGGTTCTTCGACAGTCCGTACGCATTGGCTACGGTCGGTGTCCATGTCGCGCTTCTCGGTTGTCGTGCCCGTCCACCGCGTCCAGGGCTATCTCAGGGAGTGCCTGGACTCGGTGCTCGACCAGTCCTTCGGCGACCTCGAACTCGTCGTCGTCGACGACGCGTCCCCCGACGGCTGCGGCCGCATCGGCGCCGAGTACGCGCGCCGCGACCCGCGCGTGCGCCTGGTGCGCCTCCCCGAGGCCCGTGGCACCGGGCCCGCCCGCAACGCGGGCGCCGACCAGGCCACCGGCACCCACCTGCTCTTCCTCGACGGCGACGACCTGCTGCTTCCGGGCGCGCTCGCCGCCGTCGACGCCGCGCTCACCGCTGAGGGCGACGTGGACGTGCTGCTCTTCGGGCACGACCGGCTCAACTGGTGGGGCGACGTGCGCGCCGTCCCCGACGCCCTCGACGGCGACGACCCGCTGGCCGCGCCGCCCACCGCCTGGAACCGCGTGGTGCGCCGGGAGTTCTGGACCGCCCGCGGCCTCGCGTTCTCCGCCGGGCCGTACGAGGACGTGGTGCCCGCGCACCGGGCGGTGCTGGAGGCGGGCGACCGCGTCGCGGTGCTCGACCGGGTGTGCGTGCGCTGGCGGGAGCGGCGCGTGGGCAGCTTCGCGCGGACGCCGGGGGAGCGGCACTTCGCGGTCGTCGACCGGTACGCGGAGCTGTTCGCGTCAGGGCCGGACGGGGCGGCGCGACTCTACCCGTACGCCGTCCGGCACCTGCTGGCCGTCCTCGGCGACCCCGGCCGGGTGGCGCCCCGCGACCGCGCCGAGTTCTTCCGCCGCGCCGCCGCGCTGCTCGCCGCCCACCGCCCGCCAGGCCACCGGCCCGCCTCCGCCGAGGAGCGCGCCCTGACCGACGGCGCGTACGGCGCCTACCGGAGCCTGGAGCGGGCCAGCGCCCGCCGCGCCTCGGTGCGCGCCGCCCTCGCCCGCCGCAAGAAGCAGCTCGGCCTGCGCGTCAAGCGCACCGAGTACCGCACCGCCCTGCGCACCGCCCGGCTCGACCCGCACCTCGCCGTGTACGGCGCCTACTGGAACCGCGGCGTGAGCTGCAACCCGGCCGCCATCCACGCCAAGGCCCGCGAGCTGGCCCCGCACATCAGGGGCGTGTTCGTCGTCGCCCGCGCGCACCGGCACAGGGTGCCGCCGGGCGTCGACCACGTCGTCGCGGGTTCACGCGCCTACTGGAACCTGATGGCCCGCGCCACGTACATCGTCAACAACTCCAGCTTCCCCGGCGGCTTCACCAAGCGCCCCGGCCAGGTCTACCTCCAGACCCACCACGGCACGCCCCTGAAGAAGATGGGCATGGACCAGCGCCGCTACCCCGCCTCCACCCACAACCTCAGCTTCCAGCGGCTCCTCGACCACGTCGACCAGTGGGACTTCAGCCTGTCCGCCAACCCGCACTCCACCGAGGTCTGGGAGCGCGTCTACCCCTCCGCCGCCTACCGCCCCCTGGAGCTGGGCTACCCCCGCAACGACGTCTACTTCACCGCCACCGCCGACGACACCGCCCGCGTCCGCGCGGACCTCGGCATCGAGGACGGCCAGCGGGCCATCCTGTACGCGCCCACGCACCGCGACTACCAGAAGGGCTTCCTGCCCCGCCTCGACCTGGAGCGCTTCGCCACGGCCCTCGGCCCGTCGTACGTCGTCCTGGTCCGCGCCCACTACTTCTACGGCACCGCGGCGGGCCTGGCCGCGCACCCGCGCGTCGTCGACGTCACCGCCCACCCGCGCGTGGAGGACCTGTGCCTGGCCGCGGACGCGCTGGTGACGGACTACTCGTCCCTGATGTTCGACTACGCCTGCCTGGACCGCCCCCTGATCACCTACGCCCCCGACTGGCAGGCCTACCGCCTGGCCCGCGGCACCTACTTCGACCTCCTCTCGGGCCGCGAGGGCGACACACCGGGCGCGATCGCCACGACGGAGGACGAACTGACCGCCCTGTTCCGCGAGGACGCCTGGGACACGGACGAGACGACCCGCCTGCGGGCCGCGTTCCGGGCCCGCTTCTGTCCGTACGACGACGGGGGCGCGGCGGAGCGGGTGGTGCGGCGGTTCTTCCTCGACAGGGGGTAGGGACCGCGCCCCCGAAGGGGCGCGGGGCTGTGCCGGTCTGCGGCTCCGCCGCGTGGGCGCGACCAGCCCCGACGCACCCGCAGCGGGTCAGACCTCCTGCCGCCGCAAGGCGAGATACGCGACCACGGCCGCGGCGGTGGCCCACAGCAGCAACACCCCACCCCCCGCCGCGGGCGAGAGATCCCCCGCGTCCTGATGCCCCCGCATCAACCGCAACCCCGCCCGGTCGGGCAGGAAACGGGCCAGCGCCCGCAGCCGCGGCGCCGTCGCGAGCGCACCCGACACCACGAACAGCAACGGCAGCAACACCCCCAGCGCGGTCAGCGACCGCCGCACCACGAACGTGAACGCCCCCGCGAGCACCGCGAGCAGCGCGCCGTAGACTCCCGCCCCGGCGACCGCCCGCAGCGCCTCCGCGTACAAGGGCGCCCGCGCCCCCAGCACCCCGCTCCCGGCCGACACGGCGACGGCCCCCGTCACCAGCCCCCAGCACAGCCCCACCGCGCCGAGCACCGCGAGCTTGGCCGCCAGCAGCCGCCCCCGGCGGGGCACCGCCGCGAGGGTCGTGCGGATCATCCCGGTGCCGTACTCGCCGCCGACGGCGAGCACCGCGAGGACGACCAGCGGCACCTGGCCGAAGGGCAGACCGGTGAAGGCCAGGCCCACGGGGTCGAGTTCGGCCTGCCGCCCGGCGTCGGCGCGGCGGAACTCGGGGCCGATCAGCGCGCAGAACATCAGGCTCACCAGGACGGTGAGCACCGCGCCGACGGCGAGCAGCAGCCAGGTGGAGCGCACGGTACGGAGCTTGATCCACTCCGCGGCGGTCAGGTCACGCATGGAGCGGGGTCCTTTCGGGGTCAAACGGCGCGGGCGCGGCCCGGTACTCCGCCGCGTCCGTGGTGAGCCGCAGGTACGCCTCCTCCAACGTCGGCCTGAGCGGCGTGAGTTCGTGCACGCTCACGCCGAGCCGGGCGGCGGCGTCCCCGATGCGGGCGCTGGTCAGACCGGTCACGGTCGCCGCGCCGGGGGCGCCGTCGTCGTACGCCACGTCGGCGCCCTGCGCGCGCAGCGCGTCGGCGAGCGGGCCGAGGCGGGGCGTGACGAGCCGCACCGGCGCGGGCGCGGAGTCCAGGAGCGAGGCGACGGTGCCGTCGGCGAGGACCCGGCCCCGGCCGATGACCAGGACGTGGTCGGCGGTGACGGCCATCTCGTGCATGAGGTGGCTGGAGACCAGGACGGTCCTGCCGTCGTCGGCGAGGGCGCGCAGCAGGCCCCGCAGCCACTGGATGCCTTGGGGGTCGAGGCCGTTCATGGGCTCGTCGAGGAGCAGCACCTCGGGGTCGCCGAGCAGCGCCACGGCGATGCCGAGCCGCTGCCGCATGCCGAGGGAGAAGCCCTTCACGGGCCGGTGGGCGGCCGGTTCGAGGCCGACGAGGCGCAGCACCTCGTCGACGCGGGCCGCCGGGAGGCGGTGGGTGCGGGCGAGCCAGGCGAGGTGGGCGCGGGGGCTGCGCGCGGGGTGGCAGGCGGACGCGTCGAGCAGCGCGCCGACGGCGCGCAGCGGGTCGCGCAGCTCGGCGTAGGGGACGCCGTGCACCAGGGCGGTGCCCGCGTCGGGGGTGCCGAGGCCGAGGACCATCCGCAGGGTGGTGCTCTTGCCCGCGCCGTTGGGGCCGAGGAACGCGGTGACGCGGCCCGGCGCGGCGGTGAACGACAGGCCGTCCAGGACGCGTTTGCCGCCGTACGACTTGACCAGGTCCCGTACCTCGATCACGCGTCGGCCCCCACGGTGAGGGTGGTGTCGACCAGGTCCGCCACCGAGCTGTCCGCGTGCGACACGACGACGAGGGTGCGGCCCTCGGAGCGCCAGCGGGCGAGGTCGTCGCGCACCGCGCGCTCGGCGTCCGCGTCCAGGCCGTTGAACGGCTCGTCGAGCAGGACCAGGCGCGGGTCGTGGGCGGTCGCGCAGACGTAGCCGAGCTTCTTGCGCTGGCCGAGGGACAGGTCGGCGACGAGCACGTCGAGCCGGTCGCCGAGGCCGAACGCCTCGGCCCGCTCCCGCAGGCGGCGCGCGTCCACGCCCCACACGGCCGCCGTGAACGCCGTCTGCTCACCGGCGGTGAGGTGGTCGTACAGCGGCGGCGGCTCCTGCACGTGGCCGCGCAGCGCCCGCACCGCCGGGTCGGTGGGCGCGCGCCCGGCGACGGTGACCCGGCCCGCGTCCGGCGCGGTGACCCCGGCGAGGACGCTCAGCAGGGTGCTCTTGCCGCTGCCGTTGGCCCCGGCGACGCGCACCGCTTCGCCCTCGCCGATCCGGGCGCTGAGGCCGCGCAGCACGTCGGTGCCGCCGCGGCGGACGACGAGGTCCTCGATGTCGATCACTGGTGGGTCCTGGGGGTGTGGTGGTGGGAGGGGGCTGACATCTGGGGCGCGGGGGCGGCGAGGGGCCGGTGGGGCAGTGCCGTCGCGGTGACATCGCGGCGCGCCAGCGCGCGCAGCGCCCCGTACGCCCCCGCCAGGCACGCGGCGAGCAGCAGGCAGTGGGCCCACGGCCCGGCCGGGCCGCTCAGGGCCGAGCCCGCGGTGACCGGCACGGTCAGGAGGGCGACGAGCACGCCCTCCGTGACGTCCGCCGCGGGGGCGCGGGTGACGCGGCCGTCGGCGAAGCCCTCGGGCCGGGGCACGCAGAAGAACGTGAGCACGGTGGCGCAGCCCGCCGCGAGGGCCACGGCGGCGAAGGCGAGCAGCGCCCGCGTCCACCCGGCGACGCCGCCGACCCCGCACAGCACCGCCGCGCCGAGGCAGAACGGCCCGGTCACCGCGGCCACCGCGGCGGCCGACACCGCGACCTTGGCGGCGACCCAGGCGCCGCCAGGCCGGGGCGACTGCCGCAGCGCCGCCCAGCACTCCCGGTCGGCCTCGATGCCGCAGACCTGCACGACCTCGCCGGTGGTCACGAGCGCGACCGCCACGAACAGGCCGCCCACAGCGGCGAACGGCAGCTCCCACAGCGGCCCCCCGGCGCCCGCGACGACACCCAGGCAGCCCGCGCCCGCGAACACCCCGGCCCGCTGGAGCCGCGCGAGGCCACCCACCGTCTGGGGGTGCCCGCGCAGCAGCCGCAGCCAGGTCACGCGCCCCACCAGGGCGTACGGGGACGACGGCCAGGGCCGCGCGGCGGCGGCCGGGGCGCGGGTGGCGGCGGGCCGCGGCGGGTCGGCGGCGGCGTCGCGGCGGACGGTGGCGCGGACGCGCAGGGCGGCGCAGGCGGCCAGGGCGAGGGTGACGGCGGCGTATCCGGCGGCGGTCCAGGCGACGGCGTCGGGCCGGTGCAGCACGGACCAGGCGTGCGGGCGCGCGGCGGTGAGGGCGTCGCCGATGAGGCGTGCCGCGTGCTCCTGTGAGGGGCCGTCATCGCCCGCGAACGCCCGCGCGAACGGCGCCGCCACGACCCCGGCGATCCCCCCGGCCACGACGGCGACCGCCACGCGCGGCAGGTGCGGCACCCGCACCACGCGCACCATGAGGGCCGCCGTCAGGGCCACGCGCAGCGCCACGCCGCTGGCGGCCGCGCCGAGGGCGTGCACCAGCAGCACCGGCAGCGCACGGCGCCCCTCCGCCCCCGCCGCGAGCCACGGCACCGCGACGGCGGCGCCCGCGCACAGCACGACGGCGGCGACGCCCGCGGCGGGCACGACGAGCCGGGCGGTGACGAGGTGGGCGCGGGTCACCGGCAGGGCGCGCAGCACGTCCGCGTCGGGCGGGGCGACCAGGGCGCGGGCCTTGGCGGGTTCGGCGCCGAGGACCTGGCACAGGAACCACAGCGCCACCGGGCTCCACGTCCAGGCGGCGAGGTCGGCGCCGACGTCCGCGCCGGGCGGCGCCAGCGCGCCGAGGGTGCGGCCGAGGACGACCAGGGCGCCGAGCGCGGCGGCGGCCCCGGCGCCGACGACCAGCCGTGCCGCCCGCCGCCGCCGGGCGGCCGAAGGGCCGGTGCCCGCGAGCAGGTTGAGCCGCCGCCGCGTGTCGGCGAGCCAGAGCGCGTACGCCGTACGGAGCCAGCGCGTCATGCCGCCTCGCTCCGGCGGGCCCCGCCGAACCGCTCGGCGGGGCAGAGCACGGTGGCGGGCACGATCAGGGCGACGAAGGCGACGGCGAGCGGCTTCGGCGCGGACGCGGTCGGCAGGTAGAGGAAGAGGACGCCGAGCGGCGTCCACCACAGCACCCCGCCGACGATCATCACGACGCTGCCCCAGCGGGCGAGGGCGACGAGCAGGCCGAGCGCCAGCAGCACGACGCCGCTGACGAGCCAGCCGACGTTGAGGAGTTCGAGCACGTCCAGGACGTCCTCGGGGTCGCCGCGCAGGTCGGCGGAGCCCTCGACGGCGCGCCGGGTGGCGTCGGCGGTGGCGCGGAACACGAAGAAGTACGCCACCGCCACCGCCCCGGCCGCCGCCGCGAGCACCCCGCCCGCGATCCGCACCCCGGGCCGCGCGACGCCGTCGACCACCACGGTCCAGCAGCGCAGGGCGCCACGGATCAGCTTGGGGTTGCCGAGGGTGGTCAGGAGGAGACGGTTCAGCATGGTTCTCCGAGGGGGCGGGGCGTGGGGTCTTACGGGGGTTAGGGGGATTGCGGGGGGTTGTGGGGCGGTGCGGGAGTTAGGGGGATTGCGGGGGGTTGTGGGGCAGTGCGGGAGTTAGAGGTTCTCGCGGGAGTTGCAGAGCCCACAGAGCCCACAGAGCCCGCAGAGCCCTGGGGTTATAGAGGCTTGCAGGAGTTACAGGCTCTTACGGGGGCTTTCGGGGCTCGCAGGGGCTATTGGGGCTTACGGAGGTTGCTAAGGCTTACGGAGGCTGCTGGGGCCTACGGGGGCTGCTAAGGCTTACGGAAACTGCTGGGGCTTACGGAGACTGGTAGGCATTGCAGAGGCTGCTGGGGCTAACAGAAGCTGTTGGTCTAACCGAGGCTGATGGGGCTTACGGGGGTGAGGGGCTGGAGGGGCTAGAGGGCTGGAGGGCGGGGGCGGGGGCGTCAGGAGGGCAGCAGGGCCAGCGTCATGGCGTACACGGCGGTGACCGAGGCGGCGACGGCGGCGGCCCGCACCCACGCGGCCCCGGCGGCGCGGCCCGCGAGCAGCAGCGCGCAGGGCAGCAGCGGCAGCCACCCGTCGAAGTGCGTCACGGACGGCACGGCCCGCGCCATCGACCCGCCCGTGACCAGGTGCGCCACCGACCAGCAGGCCAGCTTAGCGAGGACGAAGGCGATCCAGCCGAGTGTGAACGCCCGGCGCAGGGTGGTGAAGTCGGCGAAGCGGTCGGTGCCCCAGGCCGCGGGCAGCGGCAGATGGCGGGCCGCGAGCGCGCCGAGCACGCCCACCACGGCGGCGAGCACGCCGAGCGTCACGATGTTGGAGAGCACGCTGGTGCACCACGCGATGGCGGTGCCGATGCCGATGGCGCCCTCCGGGGCGTCGTCGACGCGCTCGACGACCCGCTCGCGTATCTCGCCCCACAGCGGAACGCTGAAGGCGACCGTGCCGAGGACCAGGGCCACGATCCCGAGGGCGCGCCCGCGCCTGCCGAGCAGGCCACCGGGCCCGGCGTCGCCCACGCCGCCCGCGTCGACCGCGTCGCCCACGTCACCCGTGTCGCCCGCGAAGCCGGGCGGAGCGCCGCCGTCCGGCTCCCCTGCGCCGCCCCGGTAGACCGGAAGCCCTGCCCCCGCCCCAGCCGTTCGCGCCGCGCCAGCCGCGCCAGCCGCGCCAGCCGCGCCAGCCGCGCCAGCCGCGCCAGCCGCGCCAGCCACGCCAGCCGCCCCAGCTACGCCAGCCGCCCCAGCCGAGCCAGCCACGCCCACCCTGTCCGCCGTACTCACGTGCTCACCCATGTCTCCACTCCCGCCGCCACGATCAGTCCCGCCACCGACACACCCCACAGCCGACAGGCGTCCCGGAACCCCAGGGACCCCAATCGGCCGCCCGGCAGGAACCCCAACCGCCAGCCCGGCGCGGCCCCTTGGGCGGGCCCGCGGCCGAGCGCTCCGCGCGCCCACGTCACCAGTGGCACCAGCCCGGCCGCCGCGGCCAGCGCGAGGCAGGCCAGCTCCAGCGGCATGTGCGGCAGCAGGTGCCGCACGACCTCGCCGCCGCTCAGGACCGCGCTGCCCTGGCCCCAGTAGTAACCGGCGAGGATGCCGGTGACGAGGGTCAGCGGGATCGTCAGCACGCCGAGCGTGACGACGCCGAGGAAGAGCGCCGCGGAGACGCCGACGTTGCGTCCGACGATCTCCGTGAACAGGTCCCAGTCGCCGTGCTTGGGGGCGCGGCTGACGCCACTGGGGTCGGCGGGCGCGTACCCCCAGCCCGCGCCGAACGCGGCCAGCCACAGCAGGGCGCCGCTCACCACGGCGGGCCACTGCCGCCGCACCAGGCCGGTCGTCTCCATCTCCCTCTCACCTCCCTCTCGCCGCTCTCTCACCGCACTCCGGTCGGGGTGCCCGCCGGGGCCCCTCACCTCTGGGGCCCCGGCGGACGTCGGTGTGCCGCTTAGGCGACGACGGCCTTCTTGCCGCCCTTCTTGATGGCCTGCTTGACGCCCCAGATGACGACGGAGCCGACGGCCAGGCCACCGGAGACCAGGCCGATCGCCGAGGCGACGTCCATGCCGGTCATGATCGACTGGTAGACGACGTTCGCGGAGTCCTTGCTCATGTTGAGGACGTTCTTCAGGAAGAACGGGGTGGCCGTCGCGGCGACCATGAAGGCGCCGAAGACGGTGGCGGCGACGGCGGCGGTGGACAGGGGACGGCGGGAAGCCGAGCGGTTCATCTCGCGTGTTCCTTACGGATCGGTTCATTACGATCGGACCCGTGCCCGCCCCGATTGGCGCGGGGCGGGCACGTCCGGTCCGGGGCCCGGCGACCGCGCCGGACCCGTGACGATCTTGAGTGGGATCCGTGGAGCCTCGTACTGCCTGTTGACGGGGCCGTTCGGCAGTTACTGACGCGTAGACGTGTCAAACACGGACATAAGCACGGCACTTGTGGACACGTTCGGGCGCGCTCACCACGGAACGTCAACGCGGCGCCACTGGGGTAGGTTGATGCCCGACCACATATTGACAACTTCTTGACTAATGGACCGCCGGGGGATCCATGCTGAATGTGACGGTTGCGCACCACCACCCGTTGATCCGCAGGGGGCTCGCCCAGTCGCTGGGGGACAGCGGGGAATTCACGGTCACTTCGTACGGGGACGTCGACGCCGTCCTCGCGGGCGTGCGGGCCCGGCCGGACTCCGTCGTCCTGGCGTCGCGGACGCTGCCAGGCATCGACCGGCTGCTCGGCGCCGTGCGCGGCGGCGAACTGCCCCGCGTGCCGGTCGCGCTGCTCGGCGAGGCCGCCGTCGCCCACCCCTCCGCCGTCGGCCTGCCGCCCGGCGTCTCCGGCTACCTCCCGGAGGACGCCGACGTCCGCGCCCTCTCCCACGCCGTGCACACCCTCGCGTCCGGCGCGGCCGTGCTGCCCGCCGCGTGGATCCAGCGCGCCGGTGCCACCGTCTCCCGGGGCGAGCCCCGGGAGACCGGAGGGAACCTGCCGCTGTCCCTGCGGGAGCGGGAGGTGCTGACGCTCCTCGGCGCCGGGCTGACCAATCAGCAGATCGGCAAGCGGCTGGGCCTGAGCGCGGGGACCGTGAAGTCGTACATCAGCGCCGTGTACGCCAAGTGCGGGGTGGACAACCGGGTGCAGGCCGCCCTGTTCGCCCACGGGATCGAGGTCTCGGCGGCCTGAGGGGAACCGGGGCCCCTACCCGGCGGACCGCTCGTACGGCGACGGCACGGGGAAGTACGCCGTCAGGAACGCGCGCATCGTCAGGGCCGTCTCCTCGTCCGTCAGGTCGCCGCCGGGGGTTTCGCCCACGCAGAACGCCGTCTTGTCGCGGGACTGGAGCAGTCGGCCCAGGCGGGCGTGGTCCGCGCGGCGGCCGATGTCCACGAAGTCGTAGGCGAGCGACCCCGGCACCGCGCGCCCCGTCAGGTACGCGTAGTGCTGGTGCAGCGACGACACCAGGGAGTGGTCGGCGGTGCCGCGGAACCGGCTGCGGGCGGTGGCCCGCAGCTCGTCGCCGTACCGCTCGTGCAGCTCCGCGAGGATGCCGCGCCGCAGCGCGTACGGCACGTGCAGGAAGCAGTGCGTGGCCGTGCGGCCGAAGTCGCGGCGCAGCAGCTCGCGGTTGTTCTTGGCGGCGGCCAGATAGCCCTCGTCGGCCTCGGACACCGGCAGGTCGGGCACGGACACCGACGACCAGAAGATCCGCGGCAGCCCGTTGCCGAGGAAGAAGGTGTCCGGGGTGGTGGGGCGGCCGAGGAACATGTCGTCGTTGAAGTACAGGAAGTGCTCGGACAGGCCCTCGATCCGGTGCAGTTGGGTCTCGATGGCGTGTGAGTTGAACGTGGGCAGGCACGCGTCGGGCTCGGCGAACAGGTCGCGGTGGTCGACCACGGTCAGGCCGGGGTGGTCCCGGTCCAGCCAGTCGGGGACCTGGCCCGCGGTGACGAGGTGGACGTGCCGCACCCAGGGCGCGTACATGGCGAGGGAGCGCAGGGAGTAGCGCAGCTCGTCGCGGTTGCGGAAGCGGACGGCGCCGGTGTCGGCCGACGAGGCGTCCGCGGGCCCGCCGAGGGCGGCGGCGCGGGCGGCGCGCCAGTCGGGGTCGGAGTCGTCGACCCAGGTGTAGACGGCGTCGATGGGGAAGTCGACGTCCTTCATCAGGACGTCGGCGAACACCTTGAGGCTCGGGTACTCGCGCTCGCCGACCGTCAGGCGCGCGGTCGGCGTCAGCGACGGCAGCTCGGTCCCGGCGAGCGTGGTCCCGAACGGGGCCCGCCACCGCTCTCCGGGGGCGTCCGGCACGCGCGACCAGAAGGCGACCGCGCAGGCCTGCCGCACGCCGTGGCGCAGCGAAAGCGTCGAGGTGGTGACCGGTTTGAAGACCCGTACGCCCGCGACCTCGCCGACGCTGTCGAGGCGTTCGGCGAGCACGACGCCGGGCGCGGCGTCGCGCGGCGCGACCAGCTCGGCGTACACGGGCTGCCCGTGCAGCGCCTCGGCGAGGGCCTTCAGGGCGGCGTCGCGGTGGTCGTCGGGCACGGCCAGGGCGTGGGCGGCGGCGCCGGGGACCCGCACCAGGAGGTGCGGCACGGACCGCTCCGCCAGGGCGGCGGCGGTCCGTTCGAGGTTCCAGCGGGTCATGCGGGGCGCGGTGAGGTCGTCGCGCTGCTCGGCGAGCCGCCCCACCGAGCGGATCAGGCCGTCGTGCGCCCGCAGGATCTCGTCCTCGCGGGCCCGCTCGTCGTCGGGCGCGGCGGCGTTCAGGGTGTGCGGGGCGGTCGGCCGGAAGCCGCCGCCGCCCGACGCGACGCCCAGCGCCACCCGGTCGGCGCGCTCGGCGAGCCGCTCGGGCCGGTCGCGCCGCGCCACGAGCCGCGCGTACAGCTCCTCCCAGGCGGCGGTGACCCGCTCCGAGGAGAACCGCGCGTAGACGCCCTCGCGGGCGGCCCGCGCGTAGCCGAGCCGCGTGGCGTCGTCGGCCATCAGCTCGCCCATGGCGGCGGCCAGCAGCTCGACCTCGCCGGGCGGCACGAGCAGCCCGTCCACCCGGTGGCGCACGATCTCCGCCGGGCCCGTCAGGACGTCGTACGCGACCACGGGCACCCCCGCCGCGAGCGCTTCGAGCAGCACCAGCGGGAACGCCTCGTTGTGCCCGGCGGTCATCAGGCTCAGGCCCGCCTTGGCCCACTCCGCCGCCATGTCCTGGCAGGGGCCGAGCAGTTCGATCCGGTCCTGGAGGCCGAAGGCGTCCACCAGGCGGCGCAGGCTCTGCTCGCGGTGCCCGCTGCCGAAGATCCGCAGCGTCCACTCCGGGTGCGCGTCGGCGAGCCGCGCGAACGCCCGGATCGCGTGGTCCACGCGCTTCTCGCCGGTCAGCCGCGCCGCCATCACGATGACCTTGCTGTGGCCGTCGGCGCGCGGCCGGAAGCCGTCCGGTACGGCGTTGGGGATCACGGCCAGCTCCGGTGCCGTGGCGCCCAGGGACTCCGCGATCCACTCCCGGGTCCGCTCCGTCAGCGTCACCAGGGCGTCCAGGCGCGGCGCGTACACCAGCAGCGGCTCCCCTGAGGGGCCGCGGCGCTGGGTCGGCCGGTGCTCCTGGTGCACGGTCACCACGTGCGCGGGGGCCACCTGGACGGCGGCGGCGAGCAGCGCGGGCGTCGTGGTGACCAGCACGTCCGTGCCGAGCGTGGTGAGTGCGGCGGTCAGCTCCACGTCCGCGAGCCGGTCGAAGGCCGACTCCCAGGCGGGCGCGATGAGTTCGCTGGGCAGCGCGGCGAGCGTCCGGCACGCCGTGTCGTCCAGGGCCGACGCCCGGACGGGCCGCTCGGGGGTCGCCGTCCGGTCCACGAGATACCGCAGGGGCAGTTCCCGCGCCTCCGCGAAGAACGGCTCCGGCCGCGTCCGGAACACGGACACGACCTCCACGTCGTGCCCGCGCTCGGCGAGGTGCAGGGCCTGGGTGTACGTGGCCAGCTCGGTGCCGCCCATCTCGTCGCCCCAGCCCAGCAGGTAGGTGATCTTCATGGGGTCTCCTTCTCGGGGGTGGGGGTGAGGGACAGGCAGGTGACCGCGAACGCGCCCGACCCGGTGAAGTGCGGGTGGGCCCGGACCAGGCCGCCGCCGGGCAGCGCGACCACCCGGAACGGCGTCGGCCAGGCCGCCGCCGGGTCACGCACCCCGCTCAGCCACCGGCCCACCGGCAGGTCGCCCACGCGGAAGTCCCACACCCACTGACCGGCCCCCGCCGCCGCCATCCGCGCCAGCGGCAGCCGGAACCCGAACCGGTCGCCGTCCCAGTCCACCCGCACGGGTACGCCGAACCCGTCCCGGCGCCGGACCGCGAGCCCCTCGCCCCCCGGAGGGCGGGCGGCCACCAGCCGCCCCCGCACGGTGATGCCGTCCCCCAGCGGTACGAACCGCTCCAGCTCCGCGCGCGGCCGCGACCGGGTGACCTGCACCGCGGCCCGGCCGCCCCGGCACCGCACGACCCGCTTCAGCGTGCCGGTCGCCGGGTCCGGCGCGTACGGGGCCATGGGCGACGGCGGGCGTGCCGCGTCCGGCGCCGCCGGGAGGGCGAGGCCCGTACGGCGTACGCGGCCGTCGGTGCCCGTCGTGACGACGGTCAGCCGCCATACGCCCTCCCCCAGGGAGGGGTGCGGGCCGGGGGCCTCGCGCAGGGTGGCCGTGGCGGTGAGCAGCCCCCGCCCCTCCCGCTCCAGCGGCACCCGGAAGCGGCGCGCACCCTGGGTGATCCGCAACTCGGCGCTCCGCAGCGCCCCTTCGGGGGCGGGCAGCGCGAGGTTCAACGTCCGGCTGTCCGGCAGGGACAGGTGGACCGGGGCCAGCAGGTCCCGCTCCCGGTGCCGCCGCCCGGCCACGAGGCGTTCTGCCCTGAATCGGGCTGAACGGAAGGTGAACTGTCGCATTGCCCCACTTTGCCCCCGGCGGCTCCCTTTCCCCGTGACGCCGCGCCCTGGCGGGGCGCCCCGCACCGCCCTCCATCGGCGCTCCGCGCCTCGCCCTTAAACGCCGGGCGGGCTGGACCGTGCGGTGCCCGCCGCCGTCGGCTCTCCGTGATCCGCCGCTCCGCGGCGGATGTCCCCGCCCACCCGCCCCCTTCCGGGGGACGGGTGGGCGGGGAAAGCCCGTCCGACGGTTGACGACGGCGAGGAGGGGAGTCCCAGCCTGTCCGGCGTTTGAGGGCGAGGCGCGGAGCGCCAATGGGGGGAGAGGAGCGAAGCCCCAGCCGGACCCGGGGGTCAGGGGGTTGGGCCCCCTGAGAGGGCGGGCGGGTGGGGGAGCGCCGCGTCCGAGGGCGACCGCGGGGGACACACCCCCGAGACGGCCACGGCAGGCGCCGGTCGCCGCTCCTCCGGCGGCACCACCCCCGGCACCCCCACCTCCCCGTACACCACCCGCCGAACCACCCGCTCAGCCACCCGCCCGTCATCGAAGGGACAGAACCGCCCGCGGAACGCACCGCGCAGCTGCGCCGACCGGGACCCCCGCCAGTGCCCGCTGGCGAAGATGTCCACCAGCTCGTCCTCGCCCCGGGCCACCGCCCCCGGAGGGAACTCCCGCACGTCGAAGTAGCAGCCCCGGGCGGCCTCGTAGGCGTCCCAGTCCGCCAGGTGCAGCACGATGGGCCGGTCGAGACCGGCGTAGTCGAACATGAGGGACGAGTAGTCGGTGACCAGCGCGTCGGAGGCCAGGCACAGCTCCTCCACGCCGCGGTGCCCGGACACGTCGATGACGTGTCCGGACGTCGCGGCGAGCGCCCCGCCGTACGCGTGGTGGGCGCGGGCCAGGACCACGAAGCCGGGCCCGAGGCGCCGGGCGACCCGCTCCAGGTCGAGCGGGGAGCGCTGCCCGCGCCGGTAGTCGCGGTGCGTCGGCGCGTACAGGATCGCGGTCGTGCCCGGCGGCACGCCGAGGCTCTCGCGGATCCGGGCGACGTCGCCCGCCGTGGCCCGCTGGAAGGCGTCGGTGCGCGGACACCCGTACTCAAGAGTGGTGTACGCGGCGGGGAAGGCGCGCTCCCACACCAGCGTCGAGTGCCGGTTGGCGGACAGGACGTAGTCCCACTGGTCGGCGCGGGCGAGCAGCGCGGCGAAGTCCGTGCCGCGCGCCGCCGCGGGACGGTCGAGGAGGTCGAGGCCCATGTGCTTCAGGGGCGTGCCGTGCTGGGTCTGGACCAGCACCTGCTCCGGGCGCTTGACCAGGCGGCGGTCGAAGTTGACGTTGTTCACCAGGTACTTGGAGCGGGCGAGCGCCGTCCAGTAGGCGGCCGTGCCGGGGGTGAGCCTGCGGGTGCCCAGCGGGACGGTGTGGTGGTGCTCGGGCGCGGCGATCCAGGCGGTGCGGATGTGCGGGGCGTGCTCGCGGAACGCCGCCTCCAGGGCGCCCGGGTTGCACCGGTACCCCTGCCCCCAGTACGCGGAGAACACCGCCTGGTCGTCGCGGACCGGCAGCCGCAGCTGCACCCGGTAGTGCGCCCGCAGCAGTGCGCCCCGCGCGCGCCGCAGCGCCCCTGTGGCGAGCCGCCGCGCCCGTGCCGTGCCCCGGACGGCCGCGGTGGCGGCCCCGTACAGGCGGCGCGAGCCGAGCCGCAGCAGGGTGTGGCGCGCCCGCGCCCGCAGCCCGGGCGGGGTGCCGGGAGTGCGGTAGCGGCGGTAGTGGGCGCGGGCCCTGCGCAGGAACTCGGCGCGGCTCGCGCGCGGCAGCCGGTCGGGCCGGGCGTACACGGCGGCCAGGTGGTCGACCATCCGCCGGAAGACCATCGGCCGCCAGGCGGCGGCCAGGTCGGGGCGCCGCTCGAAGAACGCGAAGACCCGCTCGTACTGGTCGAAGACGTCGAAGTGCCCCCGGCTGACCGTGTGCAGGATGCTGCCGTGGCGCCGCTGCCGGTAGTGCACGCACACCCGGTCCAGCGTGGCGATGGAGCCCGCCGCCATCAGCAGCGGGTACGTCCAGGGCGCGTCCTCGTAGAACCCGGCGGGGAACGCGGCGCCCTCGCGCGCGACGAACTCGCGGCGGTACGCCTTGTTCCAGGCGACCATCAGCAGGCGCAGCAGCGCGGGCCGGTCGGCGAGTTCGAAGGGGGCGGGGCCCTCCTCGGTGAGCAGGTGCGCGAGCTGGTTGCGGGCGCTGTCGCCGGACCAATACGTGCGGGCGTAGTCGAAGACGAGGAGGTCCGGCTCCTCGGTGCGCTTGAGCCGGTCGGCGACCGCCTGGAGCGCGCCGGGCGTGAGGGTGTCGTCGCCGTCGAGGAAGAGCAGGTAGTCGCCGGTGGCGTGCTCCATCCCGGCGTTGCGGGCGGGACCGAGGCCCGCGTTCTCCTCCAGGTGGACGGCCCGCACCCGCGGGTCCCGGGCCGCCGCCTCGTCGATGAGGGCGCCGCAGGCGTCGGGGGAGCAGTCGTCGACCGCGATCAGCTCGAAGTCGGTGAAGCTCTGCTCCAGCACGGACGCCAGGCATTCGTGCAGGTAAGCCTGCACCTTGTACGCGGGGACGATGACACTGAACCGGGGCACGGCACATCCATGGGTCGGCGCGGGCGTTCTGCCCGAGAACGTCCGCCGGGGTGACCTGGTTACGCCGTCGGCGACGGAAGGGGGACCGTGAAAGGCGCGCGGTTTACGCAGGTCACCTGGTGAGGTGACGTACGCGGCCGGGGTACGCGGGGGAAGCCCGTCCGGCGTCTGAGGACGAGCGCGCAGCGCGATCGACGGCGCCTTCAGGCTTCCCCCTCCCGCGTGCTTCCCCCTCCCGCGTGCTCCCCCCTCCCGCGTGCTCCCCCCTCCCGCGTGCTCCCCCCTCCCGCGTGCTCTGTGACGGCGTCACTTCACCGTCACTTCACCGCCCCGGCCATCACCCCGGACACGAACTGCCGCTGGAACGCGAAGAACACCGCCAGCGGGATCACCATCGAGATGAACGCCCCCGGCGCCAGGATCTGCACGTTGTCGCCGAAGAACCGCACCTGCTGCTGGAGCGCCACCGTGATCGGCGGGTTGCCCGCGTCGGCGAAGATCAGCGCGATCAGCATGTCGTTCCAGACCCACAGGAACTGGAAGATGCCGAGCGAGGCGATCGCGGGCGCGCCCAGCGGCATCACCACCCGGACGAACAGCCGCAGCTCGCCCGCGCCGTCGAGCCGCGCCGCCTCCAGGAGTTCGCGCGGGATCTCCGCGAAGAAGTTCCGCAGCAGGAAGATCGCGAACGGCAGCCCGAACGCCGTGTGGAAGAGCACCACGCCGGTCGTCGTCTCGAAGATCCCGAGTTCCCCGAAGAGCTTCGACACGGGTACGAGCGCCACCTGCACTGGCACCACCAGCAGCCCCACCACGCCCAGGAACCACCAGTCGCGGCCCGGGAAGTCCATCCAGGCGAAGGCGTAACCGGCGAGGGAGCCGATCACCACGACGAGCAGCGTCGCGGGCACGGTGATGGTCACGCTCGACAGGATCGAGTCGGTGATCGTCTCGTCTTCCAGCAGGTCGCGGTAGTTCTCGAAGGTGAGCTGGGACGGCGCGCCGAAGACCTTCCACCAGCCGCTCTCGGCCATGTCCTGCGAGGTCCTGAGCGAGCCGAGCAGCAGCCCGACCGACGGCACCAGCCAGAAGAGGCCGACGACGACCAGGAAGACCCGCAGGGCGGTCCCGCCCAGCAGGGCGGTGAGCCGACTGCCGAGAGTGCGCCGCCCCGTGGGGGCACCAGGGGCGCCGGGCGACCGCCCGCGGCTTCGCCTCTCCGTGGAGACCGTCATCGCCGCCCCTCCCGCCGCATCCGCCGCACGTTGAACAGCATCACCGGAATCACCAGCAGAAACAGCAGCACCGCGATCGCGCTCGCCACGCCCGCGTCGCGGTCCGTGAAGGCCGAGGTGTACAGCTGGAGCGCGAGCACGTTCGCGTCGTCCTTCGACGAGCCCGGCGGGATGACGAAGACCAGGTCGAAGATCTTCATCACGTTGATCATGAGCGTGACCAGGACCACCGCGAGGACGGGCCCGAGCAGCGGCACCGTCACCCGCCGGAACACCTGCCACTCGCTGGCGCCGTCCACCCGCGCCGCCTCCAGGAGTTCGCGCGGCACCCCGGCGAGCCCCGCCGCGATCAGCACCATCGCGAACCCGGCCCACATCCACACGTAACTGCCGATGACGGCGGGCGTGATGAGGGTCGGGCCGAGCCACTTCACGCCGTTGTACGGCTCGCGGAAGTTCGACGCCGGATAGCGCAGGAGCGCCCCGTCGGCCTCCTTCGGCAGGGCGAACGTGCCGTCGCCCGCGGCCTTCGTGGAGGCGACGACCTCACCGTCCTTGACGGCCTCGATCCTGATGCCGGAGTAGCCCAGCTCGACGGCGTCGGGGGCGTTGACCTTCCCCCGGCCCTTGCCGCGCGTGAAGTCCTGCCAGGCGGTGCCGGTGACCTTGCCGGGCTCGGCCGCGGCGGGCCGCGCCGACTCCGCGCCGTCCGGCATCTGGTCCGGCGGCACGCCCGTCAGCGGCAGCGCCACCGGCTGCCCCGCCCGCACCGGCTCGCGCGTGATGAACGCGCCGCCGCCCGCGTCCTTCAGCGGCGAGCGGGCCCCCGGGTGCCCGTTGGGGAAGCTGGACGACTCCACGAACGTGTCGTGCACGCCCACCCACACCGCGTTGGCGACGCCGCGGTCGGGGTCGGACTCGTACACGAGCCGGAAGATGATGCCCGCCGCCAGCATGGAGATCGCCATCGGCATGAAGATGACCAACTTGAACGCCGTGCCCCAGCGCACCCGTTCGGTGAGGACGGCGAAGACCAGGCCGAGCGCGGTCGTGACGATCGGCGCCAGCACCACCCAGAACGCGGTGTTCTTGACGGCGGTGCGGATCCCGTCGTCCTCGAACATCGTCCGGTAGTTGCCGAAGCCCGTGAAGTCACCGGCCTTGTCGAAGAAGCTGCGCAGCACCGAGTACCCGATGGGGTACAGCACCAGCGCGCCGAGCAGCACGAGCGCGGGCAGCAGGAAGAGCGCCGCGACCGTCCTGCGGGTGCCGGTCACGCCCCGGCGGGGACCGGGGCCGCGGGGTCCGGCCGCGAGCGCGGGCACCGGCTTGTCCGGGGGCACCGCCGGGGCGCCCCCGGCGTCCGAGGCGCCCACGTCAGCGCTTCTTGTACGCCTTGGCCGCCGCGTCCTCCAGCGTCCGCTGGGTGCCCGCGACGTCCTTCGGGTTCTTCAGGAAGTCCTGGAGCGCCTTCCACTCGCCCTTGCCGGGCGTGCCGCCGAACGACTGCGGGGCCTGGTCGGACATGTCGTAGCGGATGTCGTCGCCCGCCTTGACCAGGGCTTCGGCGATGCCGCGCTGGACGTCGTCGGGGTAGGCCGCGAGGTCCAGGTTCTTGTTCGGCGACACAAAGCCGCCCGCCTCCGCCCAGATGCGCGCGGCGTCCGGCGACGCCAGGAACGTGAGCAGCGCCTGCGCGCCCTCGCCGTCCTTCAGGGCCACCGCCGCGTCGCCGCCCACCACGGCGGGCGGCTCGTCGCCGACGGCCGGGAACGGGAACACCTTGGCGTCCGTGCCCACCTTCGCCTTGGTCTCCGCGATCGCCAGGGACACCATGTCGCCCTCGAACACCATGCCCGCCTTGGGCTGCTCGCCGCCGGTGAAGGTCTGCTTCACGGAGGCGGGGAACTCGGTCTGGAGCGCCCCGTCGGCGCCCCCGGCGACGTACCCCTTCTTCCCGAACAGGTCCCCCAGGGTGGTCAGCGCCTTCTTCACGGACGGGTCCGTCCACTTGATCTTGTGCTGGGCGAGCTGGTCGTACTTCTCCGGGCCCGCCTGGGAGAGGTAGACGTTCTCGAACCAGTCGGTGAGGGTCCACGCCTCCGCGCCGCCGACGGACAGCGGCGTCACGCCCGAGTCGTACACGGTCTGCGCGGTCCTCAGGAACTCGGGCCAGGTCTTGGGCTCCTTGGCCCCGGCGTTCTCGAAGACCTTCGCGTTGTACCAGACGAGCGACTTGTTGGCGGCCTTGAAGTACACCCCGTACTGCTTGCCGCCGACCGCCCCGAGGTCCTTCCACCCCTGGCCGTAGTTCTCGTCCAGCTCCTTCTGCGCGGCCGCGCCCACCGGCTTGGCCCACTTGTTCTCCACGGCCTGCTCGATGGCGCCCACCTGCGGCAGCATCGCCACGTCGGGCGGCGAACCGCCCGCGACCTTCGACTCCAGGAACCCGATGATGGGGTCCTGCGCGGGCACGAACGACACGCTCGCCCCCGTACGCTTCTCGAACTCGTCGAGCACCCGCAGGAACACCTTGCGCTCCGCCCCGCCCCACACGGCGGCCACGGACACCTTCTCCCCGTCGAGCTTCGGCAGCGCGACGCCGACCGCGCCCTCCTTGCCGCCCTTGCCGCCCTTGTCGCCACCGCCGTCGTCGTCATCCCCGCCACAGGAGCTGAGAGCCAGCCCGAGGGCACCGACGCTGACGAAGACGGCGATCCGCGTACGAGCACGCCGGGCGCGCGCTCCCGCACGAGCACCGCGCGAACGAGGAGTACGTGGACGAGGAGTACATGTACGAGTGCTGCGCATCGCTGCCCCGTTCTCTGTCTTCCGCTCTTCCCCGACAAGTCCCGTTCCGCATTGGTGTACGCCCCACCGCGACCCCCAGCAAGACGCCCAACACTGTCAACTAGCCGATTGTGTTCCCGTTGTGACGAACCGTCATGAGGGCGTGCGGGGTTGAGCGCGGTCCGCGCCCCGACGGTGCGGTGTTCCCGTGGCCGCCGACGGCGATCACCCTGCGCGAGGGGCGGTCGCCGGACGAGGGACCGTTGCCGTAGGACGAGCGGCCGCCGTGCGAGGAGCGGTCACCGCTCGGCGGGCGGTCACGGGTGGGCGGGGCTACAGGAGCGGGGCCACCGGCTTCGCGGTTACGGAGCGGGCGGCGCGGTCCAGGGCGCTGGCCAGGAGGGCCAGGTCCGTCGGGCCGTTCCCCAGCTCCCGCACGGGGCGTCGCGTGGGCGGGTCCCCCATGCGCTCCCACTCCAGCGGGACCACCGTGGGGCGGAGCGTCGCCGTCCGGGGGATGCGGCCGGTGACCCGGCCCGCCTGGAAGGGGGTGGCCCGGCCGTCACCGGAGTGCAGCACGCCCCGCCCGGGGGCGGGATCCTCCACGCCGCCGCCCACCGCGGCGAGGGCGACCCGCAGCGCGGCCCGCCGCCCCACCTCCGTCCCCGCCGTGCGCTCAGCGCCGCGCGTCGCCGCCACCAGGTGCACCCCGAGCCGCTCGCCCTCCCGGGCCACCGCTTCGAGCGCCCGCACGACCGAGCCCGCCGCGGGCCGCCCCGGCGCGCCCAGGGCCGGGGCGAGCAGCGCGTCGAAGTCGTCGACGATCACGACGAGCCGCGGCAGCGGCGCCCCCGGATCGGGCCGCGCCGCCGCGGGCCGCAACCGCAGCGTGGAACTCGACGCCGACTCGACGTCACCGCTCCCGCCCGAGCCCAGCCCCGAAGCGGGGCCCGAAGCCGCCGCGGACGCCGCCGTTGACGCCGACGCCGACGCCACCCCCGATCTCACCGCCCCTTCCCCGGAGCGGTCCCGCTGGGCCACCAGGCGGCCGGACACCTCCCGTCCCGCGTGCCACTCGGCGAAGCCCTGGCGCCCCAGCACCTCCGCCCGGCGCTTCAGCTCCGCCGCCAGGGACTGGGCGAACTCCCGCATGCGGACGGGGTCGTTGACGGCGAGGTGGGTGGTGACATGGGGCAGGTCCGTGCACACGCGCAGCCCGTCACCCGCCCGCCGGTCACCGGCACCGGCGGCGCCCCCGGAACCGGAGCCCGCGCCCCCGCCGGTCCCGCCCCCCGTACCCGGACCCGTCCCGGGCCCGACTCCCGCGCCGAGCCCGGCCGCGCCCCCGACGCTCCCGTCCCGGCCGTCTATCAGCACGATCCCCAGCCGGTCCGGCCGCTCCGCCGCGGCCAGGGACGCGGCGACGGACCGCAGCAGCTCCGTGCGCCCGCTCCCGGGCGGGCCCTCGACCAGCAGGTGCGGCCCGTCCGCGGCGAGGTCCACGGAGACCGGGCCGCGCGCCCCCGCGCCCAGCACCGCGCACGCGCGCCCGCCGAGCGCCTGCGGGTCGTCCGCGGCATCGGCCCACCGGGCCATCAGGGACGCGGGCGTGGCACGCGCCAGGCCCAGCTCGTCGAGGAGCCGCGCGGACTGCGGCAGCGGCGCCGCCACACGCGCGTGCCCGGCGCCCTCGCCCGCCCCGTCGGGCCGCAGCGGGGCGAGCGCCCGCGCGAACCGCTGGGCCCACGCGGCGGACACGGCGTCGACCGCCGCGAGCGTGCCGTGCCCGGCGGGCTCGCCGTCGGCCGTGCGCAGCACCCACAGGGCCGTCGCCACGTCACCGCTGAGCAGCGCCGCCGCCCCGCAGGCGCGGAACGCGGGGGTCACCGAGCAGGCCGCCTCGTACGTGTCCGACACCGGCGACGACGGGGAGGCCGCCGCCGTCTCGGCCAGGCACACCACGTGGATCCCGGCACGGGCCCCGTCCCGGGCGAGCCGCACGGTGGCCTCCCGCAGCGCCGCCGAACCGGGGTCCCCGTCGACGACCACGACCGTGCGCGGACCGGCCGCCTCCGGCTGCTGGGCGGCGGTGTCGGGGTCGTCCAGGCGGCGCAGCAGCTCGTCCGTGCGCGCGGCGGCCTGGTCGCGGTCGTGGGCGAGCAGCAGGCGGCAGTCCTGGCCGTGCGCGGGCCGCAGGTGCGGCAGCCAGCCGAGCCAGGCCCAGGCGTCGGCCCGCTCCCGCGCCGTCCGGGCGCGGTCCGTGCTGATCAGGACGATCTCCAGGTCGGTGGGGGAGTGCAGCGCGGCCAGCTGCGCGAGCACCGAGCGCGCGACCCCCGCGAGCCGCTCGCGCGGGCCCGCGATGCCGAGCGCCCCCGCCTCGCGCAGGCTCACCGTCACGGGCACGGCGGGCAGCAGGCCGTCCTCGCCGGGCGCCGCCCGGTCGACCGTGCCGAGCCGCACCGCGAGCGCCTCCGGGTGGTCGGGGCCGCGCTCCCAGAGCCGCGTGCCGGGGCCGAGCGCCGCGAGCAGCAGCGCCGCCGCGTCGGGCCACACCTCGGGCATCCGCTCCCTCCGGAGGGCCGCACGGGACCTCCCGGGGGACGCCTCCTGACCCTCGTACGCCTCGTACGCCTCGTACGCCCCGTGGGTCTCGTGGGCCTCGTGTGCCCCGTGGGCCTCGTACGTCCTGTCTGCTTCGTGTGCCTCGTGCGCCTTGTGCACCTCGTGGGCTTCATGCGCCGCGTGAGCCGCGTGCGTTGCGTGGGGCTCATACGGTCCGTGGGCCGTGTGCTCCTCGTACGCCTCCTGGGTGTCCTGGGGCGCGTACGCGTCCCGCGCCCCGGGCGCCCCCTGCGCGCCGTGCGTCTCGTACGACCCCTCGGGTCCTCGCGACCCGTCGGCCGCCGCCCCGTGCTCCGGCCGCTCGCCCCGGCCGCCGGTGAGCCGCCGGGCCCAGGCCGAGAGGCCGCCGCGCTTGCGGAGGCCGCGCGGCACGGTCGTCCCGCGCGGGGGCGTGCCCGCGCGGCGCCGCTCAAGCTCGGGGGCGCCGCCCTGGTGGGGCACCACGGGGGCCTCTCCGGGGCCCGAGGCGGCGCCCCACTCCGCCGCGCCGTAGGCATGCTGCGTCGCTTCGGAGGCGGGGCCCGGGGGCGGGGCCTCCGGGGGCACGGCCACGGGGGCGACGCGGACGCGCACATGGCCCTCGCCGTCCGGGGCCGAGGCCAGCACGCCGCCCGTGCCGCTGCCCACCGTCAGGCGCAGCACGGACTCGCCGATGCGCAGCAGGGAACCGGAGGGCAGGCGCACCGGGCGGTCGCGGACGGGGCGGCCGTCCACCGTCGTGCCGTTCGTCGAGCCGAGGTCGGTGACCGTCACGCGGCCGTCCGGGTCCAGCGTGACCGCGCAGTGCAGGCGGGACACGTCCGGGTCGTCGAGCGGGACGTCGGCCTGGGCGGAGCGGCCGACGCGGACCTGCCCGCCGTGCAGCAGGTGGACGCCGCCCGCGTCCGGGCCCGCGATCACGTGGAGCTGGGCCGCGGCGTCGGCGGGCTCCGGCCCTGGCTCCGTGGGCGTGCCCACCGAGAGCACCGCGCCGTCGACCAGGGGCGGCTCGCCGAGCGTGCAGCGCTGGAGGTCGATCCGCTCCGACTGCGCGTACAACACGGCGGGGCCGTCGCCCGCGGCGACCGTGGCGGCCAGTCCGGAGGCCACCGCGGCGAGCGCCGTCCCCGCGGGAGCGGTGACCAGCACGTCGCAGGCCGTGGCGGGGCGGGCCCCCGGCCCTGACTGGTCTGCCTGGCCGCTCCGCGGCCCGAGGACGGTCAGCCGGATCTGCATCGCGGTCTGCGGTCCCTTCTGCGCTGGGCGCCCGGCACGGGGCTCGCGCTGTGATTCCCCCACCGCACACGGGCACGTCGGCCGGTACGAGGAGCATCCTCGCACCTGCCACTGACAGCGCGCCCGCCCCCCACCCCTAAGTGATCTTGATTGGTCGGCTTTGCGACGGCTTTGCGACGGCTTCGCGTCGGGTCGGCGTCGGGTCCGTACCGAAAAACGCGCAGGAACGGACAGGAACGGAAGCGCCCGCACGCGCCCGGCGGTGCCACCGCCCCCGGGGCCTGGGCGCGCTGCCCGGCCCGCGAGCGGACCGCGTTCCCCGGCGGGCGGACCGCGTTCCCCGGCAAGTGGAGAGCGGGCCTCCGGGGTCGTGGCAACCAACGGGCCTGGTCACGCGTCTTCCCTTCGAACAAGGGTCCGTGCGGCGGCCCGCCCGAGGGGCCGCGAGGACCCCGACAGGGCGCGAGATCGTCGACCGGTGCCCCGTTCCACGGCACTAGAGTGGGTCGGAACGCCACGTCCGCGGCGCCGCCCGACCAGGGCCACAGACCACCCGGATCAACCAACGAGTCCAGCCAGGAGTCCGATTCGGATCAGCCATCCGATTCGGATCAGCCAGATCAGCCAGATCAGCTAGATGAGCCAGATCAGCCAGATGAGCAGGGAGCGCATGACGTGCGGCCGGTAGGCAGCAAGTACTTGCTTGAGGAGCCGCTCGGGCGCGGAGCCACGGGCACCGTCTGGCGAGCCCGCCAGCGGGAGACCGCGGGTGCCGAGGCCGCGGTTCCCGGCCAGCCCGGGGAGACCGTCGCGATCAAGGTCCTCAAGGAGGAGCTAGCGAACGACGCGGACGTGGTGATGCGCTTCCTCAGGGAGCGCTCCGTCCTGCTCCGGCTGACCCACCCGAACATCGTGCGCACCCGCGACCTCGTCGTCGAAGGCGATCTGCTCGCCCTCGTCATGGACCTGGTCGAGGGCCCCGACCTGCACAAGTACCTGCGCGAGAACGGCCCGTTCACCCCGGCCGCCGCCGCGCTGCTGACCGCGCAGATCGCCGACGCGCTCGCCGCCAGCCACGCCGACGGCGTCGTGCACCGCGACCTGAAGCCCGCGAACGTCCTGGTCAAGCAGGACGCCGACGGCATGCACCCGATGCTCACGGACTTCGGCATCGCCCGCCTCGCCGACTCCCCGGGGCTCACCCGCACCCAGGAGTTCGTCGGCACCCCCGCCTACGTGGCGCCGGAGTCCGCCGAGGGCCGCCCGCAGACCAGCGCCGTCGACATCTACGGCGCGGGCATCCTGCTGTACGAGCTGGTCACGGGCCGCCCGCCGTTCTCCGGAGGCTCCGCCCTCGAAGTCCTGCACCAGCACCTGAGCGCCGAGCCGCGCCGCCCCTCGACCGTCCCCGACCCGCTGTGGACGGTCATCGAGCGCTGCCTGAGCAAGGAGCCGGACCACCGCCCGAGCGCCGAGAACCTGGCCCGCGCCCTGCGCACGGTCGCCGACGGCATCGGGGTGCACGCCTCCTCCGCGCAGATCGCCGCCGCCGAGGGCGTCGCCGCGCTGCTCGCGCCCGACCCGGCGCCCGCGCCGGTGCCCGACGCCCCCGGCGCCGCCGACCCCACCCAGGTCCTGCCGAACACCTCGGGCGCCCCGGGCGGGTACGACCCGCACGCCGCGACCAGCGTCATGCCCCACACCGGCGGCCCCCAGGGCGCCGCCGACCCCACGGCCGTCATGCCCCCCGTGGGCCCCGGCCAGGGCCCGAACCCGGACGACCCGCACCCCTGGCAGAGCCAGATGCGCGCCGCCCGCGACCGCAACGACCAGACCCAGGTCCAGTATCTGGACCCGAGCCAGGACCCCCTGCGGCGCCGCCCGCAGCGCCAGGTCGCCCGCCCCCAGCAGCAGCCCCAGCGCCCGCCGCAGCCCCAGCCGTACGCCCCGCAGCCCCAGCCCCAGCCGTACGCCCCGCAGCACCAGCCCCAGCAGGCGCAGCCGCAGCCCTACCACCCGGCGCCCCAGCCGCCCGCCCCGGCGCCCCCGCCGCAGCCGCAGGCCCCGCAGCGCGAGCCGCGCCAGCGGCGCCAGCGCAGCGCCAACCCGACGCGCATCCCCGGCCTCGGCTGCCTCAAGGGCTGCCTGGTCGTGCTGGTCATCCTGTTCGTCGCGAGCTGGCTGGTCTGGGAGCTGAGCCCGCTCCAGGAGTGGATCGGTACGACGAAGGGGTACTGGGAGCAGCTCCGGGACGGCTGGGACAAGGTCTCGGAGTGGAGCTCCAAGATCAACGGCTGAGCCGCCACCGGGCCCCGGGCCCGGGTGGCGGCGCCGCGGCACCCCTCTCCCCGCGACCTTGGGGATTTGTCGACATCTGTGGGGTGATTTCCGCTCCCGGAGTGAAGGTCGGCGTCATGGCCGCGTACTTTTGACGCCAACACACATCCGTAGGAGCAGTCTTGGCACGCAAGATCGGCAGCCGGTACACCGCCCATCAGATCCTGGGTCGTGGCAGCGCCGGAACGGTGTGGCTCGGCGAGGGGCCCGAGGGCCCGGTCGCCATCAAGCTGCTGCGCGAGGACCTGGCCTCGGACCAGGAACTCGTCGGCCGGTTCGTGCAGGAGCGCACGGCGCTGCTCAGCCTGGACCACCCGCGCGTGGTGGGCGTCCACGACCTGGTCGTCGACGGCAACGACCTCGCGCTCGTCATGGACCTCGTCCGCGGCACCGACCTGCGCACCCGTCTGGAGCGCGAGCGCCGCCTCGCCCCCGAGGCCGCCGTCGCCATCGTCGCGGACGTCGCCGACGCGCTGGCCGCCGCGCACGCCGCGGGCATCGTGCACCGCGACGTCAAGCCCGAGAACGTCCTCCTCGACATGCAGGGCCCCCTCGGCCCCGGCGGCGCGCACCCCGCGCTGCTCACCGACTTCGGCGTCGCCAAGCTCATCGACTCGCCGCGCCGCACCCGCGCCACGAAGATCATCGGTACGCCGGACTACCTGGCCCCCGAGATCATCGAGGGCCTGCCCCCGCGCGCCTCGGTCGACATCTACGCCCTCGCGACGGTGCTGTACGAGCTGCTCGCGGGCTTCACGCCCTTCGGCGGCGGCCACCCCGGCGCGGTGCTGCGCAGGCACGTCACGGAGACCGTGGTGCCGCTTCCCGGCATCCCCGAGGAGCTGTGGCAGCTCATGGTGCAGTGCCTCGCCAAGGCGCCCGCGTCGCGGCTGCGCGCCTCCGAGCTGGGGGCGCGGCTGCGGGAGCAGCTGCCGCTGCTGGCGGGGATGCCGCCGCTGGACGTCGACGAGCCGGACGCGGAGGCGGGGGCCGAGGAGGCGGTGGAGGAGGCGGCGCCCGAGCCGCGGCCGCGGGCCCCTCGGCGGGGGGCCGTGCCCCTGGTGCCCGGGGCGGCGCCCGCCGACGCCAACCGGGACACCCACACGTCCATGCGGGTGCCCGGGCCGGAGGAGCTGGCCGGGGGCGCGCGGGGCACCGCCCGGGCGCCGCGCGCCGCGGGGGCCGTTCGGCCTGGGTCGGCCCGTCATCGTGCCGCTGCGCGGCGGCGGCGGATTGCCCTGGGGGCGGCGGGGGCGGTGCTTGCCGTCGCCGTGGGTGCGGGGGCGTGGTACGCCACGTCCAGCGACGACTCGCCCCCCGCCGACAACCACCCCTCAGCCCCTCCGGCCCCCTAGCCCCTCTCCCACCCGCCCGCCCGTGACTGCCCCCCGCGGGGGCTAAGCGCCGTCGGCGCCTGCCGCTGCGTGGGTGGGTCCTTTTCCCACCCGCCCGCCCGTGACTGCCTGGGAGCAGGTGACCGCTCCCTGTGGGGGTTGAGCACCGTCGGCGCCTGCCGGTGCGTGGGTGGTGTGTTTCCCACCCGCCCGCCCGTGACCGCCTGGGAGCAGGCGACCGCCCCTTGCGGGGATTGAGCGCCGTCGGCGGCTGCTGGTGCGTGGGTGGGAAACACACCACCCACGTGGCCGCAGTCGCCGACGGTGGTGCAGTCCCGCGAGGGGCGTCCGCCGCTCGGTGGGCGGTGTCGGGTGGGTGGGTGGGAAGGGAAGCGACCACGTGGCCGCAGTCGCCGATGGTGGTGCAGTGCCGCCAGGGGCGTCCGCCGCTCGGTGGGCGGTCACGGGCGGGCGGGTGGGAGGGGGGAGGCCCCAGGCCAGGGGTAGCCCGAGCAGTTGCTGGCAGCCGTTAGGCTGGAACCGTGGCAGTCGTCGACGTATCCGAAGAGCTCAAGTCCCTCTCCTCGACCATGGAGTCGATCGAGGCCGTCCTGGACCTCGACAAGATGAGGGCAGACATCGCCGTGCTCGAGGAGCAGGCGGCCGCGCCGTCCCTGTGGGACGACCCGGACGAGGCGCAGAAGATCACGAGCAAGCTGAGCCACCTCCAGGCGGAGGTGCGGAAGGCCGAGGCCCTGCGCGGGCGCATCGACGACCTCGGCGTGCTCTTCGAGATGGCCGAGGAGGAGGACGACTCGGACACCCGCGCGGAGGCCGAGTCGGAGCTCGCCGCCGTCAAGAAGGCGCTGGACGAGATGGAGGTCCGCACCCTCCTCTCCGGGGAGTACGACTCCCGGGAGGCCGTCGTCACGATCCGCGCGGAGGCGGGCGGCGTCGACGCCTCCGACTTCGCCGAGAAGCTCCAGCGGATGTACCTGCGCTGGGCCGAGCGCCACGGCTACAAGACGGAGCTGTACGAGACCTCGTACGCGGAAGAGGCGGGCATCAAGTCCACCACCTTCGCCGTCCAGGCCCCGTACGCGTACGGCACGCTCTCCGTGGAGCAGGGCACCCACCGCCTCGTACGGATCTCGCCGTTCGACAACCAGGGCCGCCGCCAGACGTCCTTCGCGGGCGTCGAGGTGCTGCCCGTGGTCGAGCAGACCGACCACATCGAGATCGACGAGAGCGAGCTGCGCGTCGACGTGTACCGCTCCTCGGGCCCCGGCGGCCAGGGCGTCAACACGACCGACTCGGCGGTCCGCCTGACCCACATCCCCACCGGCATCGTCGTCTCCTGCCAGAACGAGCGCTCGCAGATCCAGAACAAGGCGACCGCGATGAACGTCCTCCAGGCCAAGCTCCTCGAGCGCCGCCGCCAGGAGGAGCAGGCCAAGATGGACGCCCTCAAGGGCGACGGCGGCAACTCCTGGGGCAACCAGATGCGGTCGTACGTGCTGCACCCGTACCAGATGGTCAAGGACCTGCGGACGGAGCACGAGGTCGGCAACCCGGACTCGGTGTTCAACGGCGAGATCGACGGTTTCCTGGAGGCCGGAATTCGCTGGCGCAAGCAGCAGGAGAAGTAATGTCGGCGCTTTGTCGACAAGGCGCGTGACAGGATCACAGCGCAACGTCGGCGCAATGACGGCGCAACGACGGCGGAACAAGGCAACTGTCATCCGGTGGATGGCGGTTGCCTTGGCTTTTGATTCCGGTGTTTGAACCTTCTGTGGGGTTGCTGCGGCTTTTTCGTCACAGTCATATGTCTGTGCGGTGGTCAACTGGCCGTATTTCGGGCATCGCACGCGCAACGTCCTTGACGGTGGTCCGAGACCTGGGAAAGGCTGCTGTCGGCATGCGCATCTCTGGGGCGCGTGTGATCCGGGGGGATCGAGTCGAGGCCACCCCGTGAGCGGGGCCCCGGGCGCTGCCGCACTGACGAATCAGCTACTGGGGGTAGCAGCCTGATGACCAAGAAGACGCGGATTCGCGTCGCGCGGATCGCGGCCGGGGCGGTGATCGCCGCCGGCGCGTCGCTGACCGCCGCGGGCGCCGCCTCGGCCCTGGACGTCGGCGTCGAACTCGGCGGCACGGGCGCGAGCGCCTCCGCCGACGAGAACGGCATCGGTGTCGACGCCGACCTCCCGGGCGGCGACGACGAGGGCGACGACGAGGAGCCCACCAACCCGCCGGAGCCGACGGACGAGCCGTCCGAGCCCAGCGAGCCGACGCCGCCGACCCAGCCGCCCACAACTCCTCCCACCACTCCGCCGACGACCCCGCCGACGACCCCGCCCACCGACCCTCCGACCGATCCGCCCACGGACCGGCCCACCGACCGCCCGACCCACCCCGGCGGCGGTGACGGCGGCGACAACGGCACCGGCGGAGGCACCGGAGGCAACGACAACGACCCGGCGGGCGGCGGTTCGCAGCCGGTCCAGCAGGGCCAGGGCAAGGACAGCCTGACGGACACGGGCAGCAAGCCGGTCCAGCCCATCGCCGCCGACAAGGGCCAGGCCAAGGACGACGGCGAGCTGGCCGAGACGGGCGCCACCGAGGTCACGTTCCTGGTCATCGGCGCCGCCACGATGATCGCCGGAGGTGTCGGCTTCCGCCTACTGCCGCGCCTGGTGGGCAGCCGCGGCGCCGCGGCCTGACCCGCACGGTCGGCCCGGCCCCCGGTAGGCACAAGCGACCCTGGCGCCCCGCGTGACCACAGCGCCACGCGCTGTGCGTGACGCGGCGGGCGCCGGGGAGCGACGCGCGGGACACGAAGAGGGCCCGGAGCTCATGCTCCGGGCCCTCTGCCGTGCTGGTGCGGCGCTTCGTCCGCCCTGGTTCCGCTCTCGTGAGTCGGGTCTCGTGGGCTCTTCAGGCTCTTCGGGCTCTGCGGTCTCTTCGGGCCCTCGGTCCTGCCCTGGGGTGCGCGCTAGTGGACGGGGCCCTCAGCCCCGCACCAGACCGGCGCTCAGTGCCGTCGCCGCGATCAGCACGACGAGCAGCGCTATCAGCGTCGCGGGGCTGAGCGCGCCGAAGGGGCCCTCCTGCTGCATCCGCTCCCGGCTGGCCCGGCAGACGGGGCAGCGGCCCTCACTCACAGGCGCCGCGCAGTTCGCGCACACCAACCTGTCATAGGTCATGTGCTTCTCCTCCCGCACAGTCTCAGCCTGCCCAACGCTCGGGGAACCTCAACCGTTCCCCCTACCAGTGTGCCAGCTTCCGCGGATTTCGGCGCGGCCCGCCGCCCGCCACCGGACGGGGACCGGTCCGTTCCCTCGTATATCCGCGACAAACCGCGCAACTCAGGACGCCGACTGCGCTCGCGTACCCGCTTCGCGTATGGTCACGCTCACCTACCCCCAGCCAACCCTGGTGCACCCGTGATCCGATTCGACAACGTCTCCAAGGCCTATCCGAAGCAGAACCGCCCGGCACTCCGCGATGTGTCGCTGGAGATCGAGAAGGGCGAGTTCGTCTTCCTCGTGGGGTCCTCGGGCTCCGGAAAGTCCACCTTCCTGCGGCTGATCCTGCGCGAGGAGCGCACCAGCCACGGCCAGGTGCACGTCCTGGGGAAGGACCTGGCCCGGCTCTCGAACTGGAAGGTGCCGCACATGCGCCGCCAGCTCGGGACCGTCTTCCAGGACTTCCGGCTGCTGCCGAACAAGACCGTCGCCGAGAACGTGGCCTTCGCGCAGGAGGTCATCGGCAAGTCGCGCGGCGAGATCCGCAAGTCCGTGCCGCAGGTGCTCGACCTGGTGGGCCTCGGCGGCAAGGAGGACCGGATGCCCGGCGAGCTGTCCGGCGGTGAGCAGCAGCGCGTCGCCATCGCCCGCGCGTTCGTCAACCGGCCCAAGCTGCTGATCGCCGACGAGCCGACGGGCAACCTCGACCCGCAGACCTCCGTCGGCATCATGAAGCTGCTCGACCGCATCAACCGGACCGGCACCACGGTCGTGATGGCCACCCACGACCAGCAGATCGTGGACCAGATGCGCAAGCGCGTCATCGAGCTGGAGAAGGGCCGCCTCGTCCGCGACCAGTCGCGCGGCGTCTACGGCTACCAGCACTGAGACCCGCCCCCCGGCTCCGGGACGCGCCGCCCGGGCCGCCGTTCCACCTGATCCACTGAAAGGCCGCCATGCGCGCCCAGTTCGTCCTGTCGGAGATCGGTGTCGGTCTCCGCCGCAACCTCACGATGACCTTCGCCGTCATCGTCTCCGTCGCCCTCTCGCTCGCCCTGTTCGGCGGCTCGCTGCTCATGCGCGACCAGGTGAGCACGATGAAGGGCTACTGGTACGACAAGGTCAACGTCTCGATCTTCCTGTGCAACAAGGCGGACGCCGAGCAGGACCCCAAGTGCGCCAAGGGCGCCGTCACCAACGAGCAGAAGGACCAGATCCTCACCGACCTCAAGAAGATGTCGGTGGTGGACACCGTCCAGCACGAGACGGCGGACGAGGCGTACAAGCACTACAAGGAGCAGTTCGGCGACTCGCCGCTGTCCAGCTCCCTGACGCCGGACCAGATGCAGGAATCGTTCCGCATCAAGCTGAAGGACCCGGAGAAGTACCAGGTGGTGGCGACCGCCTTCTCCGGCCGTGACGGCGTGCAGTCGGTGGAGGACCAGAAGGGCACCCTGGACAACCTCTTCGAACTGCTCAACGGCATGAACTGGGCGGCGCTCGCGGTGATGGCGCTGATGCTGGTGGTCGCCCTGATGCTGATCGTCAACACGGTGCGCGTCTCGGCGTTCAGCCGTCGCCGTGAAACCGGGATCATGCGGCTCGTCGGCGCGTCGAGCTTCTACATCCAGATGCCGTTCATCCTGGAGGCCGCCGTCGCGGGCCTGATCGGCGGCGGGCTCGCCTGCGGGTTCCTGCTGCTCGGCCGGTACTTCCTCATCGACCACGGCCTGGAGCTGTCCGAGAAGCTGGGGCTGATCAACTTCGTCGGCTGGGACGTCGTCCTGGCCAAGCTGCCGCTGGTCCTCGCGATCGGCCTGCTCATGCCCGCGCTCGCCGCGTTCTTCGCGCTGCGCAAGTACCTGAAGGTGTGACGGGGGCGGGACCCGCGGTTCCGCCGGTGTGAGGAGCGCCTCGGGCGCCGTGCGGTCAACCTGCCGTGCGGCGCCCCCCGTTGTCCTAGACTCACCGACATGTCAGGCCCCGATTGGCACGTCGAGCCCCGCCGCATCCGCCGCGGGGCGGCCCTGACATTGGTCTTCGCGAGCGTCCTCGCGACCGGCGCGGCCACCGGCTCGTGGAGCGAGGAGCCCGGCGAGGGCCACGGCTCCACGCCCCCCGGGCCCGCTCGGTCGTCGCCGCCAGCGGCCGCGACGCACCCGACGACCCCGAAGGGCCCGCCGACCCCGCCGACGAGGCGGCCGACGCCGCGGCCGAGGCCATGGCCGACGGCAAGTCCGGCACCAAGGCCGCCAAGGACGTCGTCAGCCGCAGCGGCGACCGCTGGTCCTCGGTCTACTCCCAGGGCGAGTACCGCGCCTTCGAGCAGGCCCTCGGCGGCGTCTACACGGGCGTCGGGCTGTGGGCCAGGCGCGACGCCCAGGGGCGCGTCGAGGTCTCCCGCGTCCAACGGGGCGGCCCCGCCGACCGCGCCGGGATCCGCCCCGGCGACCGCCTCACCACCATCGACGGCGCCAAGGTCAAGGGCCGCCCCGTCACGGACGTCGTCGCCCTGCTGCGCGGCGACCGCGAGGGCACGCCCGTGGTCCTCGGCCTGGAGCGCGGCACGCGCACCTGGAGCCGCACGCTGCGCCGGGCGCGCCTGTCCACGCACTCCGTCACCGTCACGCGCCTCGACCGGGGCGCCGTGATGATCAAGGTCAGCGGTTTCACCAAGGGCTCCGGAGCCGCGGTACGGGACGCCGTGCGCCGCGCGCCCAAGGGCGCCGGGATCCTGCTCGACCTGCGCGGCAACTCGGGCGGCCTGGTCACCGAGGCGACCACCGCGGCCTCCGCGCTGCTCGACGGCGGCCTCGTCGCCACGTACGACGTGCGGGGCAAGCAGCGGGCGCTGCACGCGCAGCCGGGCGGTGACCCCGCGAGACCCGTGGTCGCGCTCGTCGACGGCGGCACGATGAGCGCGGCCGAGCTGCTGACCGGAGCCCTCCAGGACCGTGGCCGCGCCGTCGTCGTGGGATCGCGGACGTTCGGCAAGGGCTCGGTGCAGATGCCGAGCACGCTGCCCGACGGCTCCGTGGCCGAGCTGACCGTCGGGCACTACCGCACCCCTTCGGGGCGGGTGGTCGACGGCCGGGGCATCACCCCGGACCTGGAGGTCGAGGACGGCGCCCAGAAGCGGGCCGAGACGGTATTGACTGGCCTCGGACCCCCCTCGTAGTGCGAAAATGACCGCACTATGGCTAAGGAAAAGGTGAAGCGCAAGGCGGAGAAGGCCAAGGACAAGGCCGCCCGTCCCAAGATGATCGCGCAGAACAAGAAGGCGCGGCACGACTACCACATCCTGGACACGTACGAGTGCGGCGTGGTCCTCATGGGCACCGAGGTGAAGTCCCTCAGGCTCGGCCGCGCCTCCCTGGTGGACGGCTTCGTGCAGATCGACGGCCACGAGGCCTGGCTGCACAACATCCACATCCCCGAGTACGTCCAGGGCACGTGGACCAACCACTCCGCCAAGCGCAAGCGGAAGCTGCTGCTCCATCGCTCGGAGATCGACAAGCTGGAGTCGAAGTCCCAGGAGACGGGCCACACGATCGTGCCGCTCTCCCTGTACTTCAAGGACAGCCGCGTCAAGGTCGAGATCGCGCTCGCCAAGGGCAAGAAGGAGTACGACAAGCGGCAGACGCTGCGGGAGAAGCAGGACCTGCGGGAGACGAACCGCGCGATCGCCTCGGCGCGGCGGCGCCAGGGCATCGCGTAGGCCTCCTGGGGGCACCCGGGGCGGGGGAATAGGCTGGCACCGTCGTGCGTTGGTCACGTACGATGGATGACGTCCCGCACGGACGGGACAGCCCCTCTCTTCGGAGAGGCCCTCCTCGGAGGGGTTTGACAACACAACATGGGGATGATCGGTTTCGACAGCGGATGTCGAAGCAGGGGAAGCGTGTCGAGGAAGCGGCAATGATCTCGTTAACCACGTGCCGCAACCAATAATCGCCAACACCAAGCGCGATTCCTTCGCCCTCGCTGCCTAAGTAGCGACCTGCGAAGTGTCAGCCCGGGGCTGTTCCCGACCCGGATCCTGGCATCAGCTAGGGAACTAAACTCCTAGACCCGGTCACGGGGTCTGGGAGGAAATCAAACAGTGACTGAGCCCGTCGGAGACTTGTCCACGTGATCTCCGGGGCTGAGAAAATCGCAGTGGACTGCACACGGAGAAGCCCTCCTTCTGCACCGTTGGACGCGGGTTCGATTCCCGCCATCTCCACGATTCCCATGTGGGACGAAGGCCCGGTGGTCACTCGACTGCCGGGCCTTCGTCGTGTGCTCTTTTGCTTCCCGACGTCATCGGGGATCCTCCAGGTTCATGAGTAGACCCGTGAGTCGCGTCAACATCCGTATGCGCCACTGGATCTGGCCCGCCGTCCTGGCAGTCGCGGCGGCCACCCTCTCCGTCAGCGGTCCGGCCGGGGCGGACTCGGAGCGGTCCGGGCTCCCCGAAGCCATCGACACCATCCTGGGCGACCCCCGCATGGAGGGCGGCGTCGCCAGCGTCGTGGTCGCCGACGCCCGCAGCGGTGACGTCCTCTACCAGCACCGGCCGACCGGGCGGCTCATGCCCGCGTCGAACACGAAGATGCTCACCTCGGCCGCCGCCCTGGAGCTGCTCGGCCCCGACCACCGGTTCACCACGGACGTGCTCGCCGACGGGAAGCAGACCGGGCCCGTGCTCAAGGGGAACCTGTACCTGCGCGGCACCGGCGACCCGACGACGCTCGCCAAGGACTACGACGCGCTGGCCGCGAAGGTCGCCGCGGCGGGCGTCCGGCGGGTGTCGGGGCGGCTCGTCGCCGACGACACCCGGTTCGACGACCGGCGCCAGGGCGACACCTGGGGCGCCGACGACGAGTCGTCGTACTACGCGGCGCAGATCTCCGCGCTGAGCCTCGCCCCGGACACGGACTACGACACAGGGACCGTCATCGTCGAGGTGAAGCCCGGAGCGAAGCCCGGGGACGAGCCGCGTGTCACCCTCACCCCGAAGACCGACTACGTGGACATCGACCTGAGCGCCCGGACGGTCGCCGAGGGCGGGGCGAACGCCCTCTCCGTAGAGCGGCGGCACGGCGAGAACACCATCACCGTCAGCGGCACGGTCCCCGTCGGCGGCGCCGGAGCCAAGGAGTGGGTCACCGTGTGGGAGCCCACCCGGTACGCGGCGGCCGTCTTCCGGGACGCGCTGGCCGCGCACGGAGTGAAGGTCAGCGGGCCCACCCGGGCGGGGACCGCCACCCCGAAGACGGCGCGCGAGCTGGCCTCGCACGCCTCCATGCCGCTGAAGGACCTGCTCGTTCCGTTCATGAAGCTGTCCAACAACATGCACGCCGAGCACCTGACCAAGGCCATGGGGCACAAGGCGACCGGGCGGCCCGGCAGTTGGGGCGACGGGATCACCGCGATCGGCGGCTATCTGAAGACGGCCGGGGTCGACCCGGGCAGGCTGCGGCAGGTCGACGGCTCCGGGCTCTCCCGCAAGGACAACGTCGCCGCCGACCAGTTCGTCAAGCTGCTGCGGTCGGCGAAGGGCGAGCCGTGGTTCGCCGACTGGTACCGGTCGCTGCCGGTGGCCTGCGCGCCCGACAAGTTCGTCGGCGGCACGCTACGCACCCGCATGTGCGGCACCCCGGCGGCGGGCAACGTGCGCGCCAAGACCGGCACGCTCACCGGGGCGTCCGGCCTGTCCGGGTACGTCACCGACGCGGGCGGGCGCGAACTGGTCTTCAGCATCCTGCTCAACAACCACCTGGCGTCCTCGGTGAAGCCGCTGGAGGACGCGATCGTCGTCACCCTCGCCAGGTCCGACGAGAACAGGGCGGTCCTGGTGAAGCCGCGCTCCCAGAGGGCGGGCGACGCGCGGGACGGCGCCGTCGAGTGCTCATGGCGCAAGCCCGCGCGCTGCTGACCCCACGGTGAGCAGCAGGGCGCACACGGCGGCCGCCACGGGCACCCCGTAGCCGGTGGCCGCCCCCAGGTGCTCGGCGGCCCAGCCGCCCGCCGCCGCGCCGCAGGCGATGCCCCCGAGGAGGCCGGTCACGGCGAGGGTCATGCCCTCGTTGAGCTGCCCCTCGGGGGTGAGGCGCTGCACCAGCGTCATGGCGGTCACCATCGTCGGGGCGGTCGCCATGCCCGCGCACAGCAGCGCGGCGGCCAGCGCCACCAGCGACCCGGTGGCCGTCGCGGCGAGCAGCGGCAGCGCCATCAGGGCCGCCATGGCCGCCGCGCACCACACCCGGCGCCGGTGCAGCGGGCCGCGCGGCCGCACCGCCCCGAACACCAGGCCCGCCGCGCACGAGCCCGCCGCCTGGAGCGCCAGGACCACGCCCGCGGCCGCCTGGTGGCCGCGCTCGTCGGCGTACGCGAGGGTGACGACCTCCAGGGCGCCGAACACCGCGCCGGTGGCGAGGAACACGGCCAGCAGGGCGGGCATCCCCCGCGCCCGCAGCGGGGACTTCCGCGCCGGTCCCGTGGCGCGGCCGTGGACGGGCGGCTCCGTGGCGCGCTGGGCGGCGAAGAGCAGCGTGCCGGTCAGCAGGAGCACGGCGCCCACGAGAGTGCCCGCCTGAGGGAAGAGCGTCCCGCACAGGAACGCCGCGAGCACCGGGCCGAGCATGAAGCACAGCTCGTCGGCGGCCTGCTCGAAGGAGTTGGCGGTGTGCACGGCCGCCGCGTCGCCCTTCAGCAGGTGCGCCCAGCGGGCCCGCGCCATGCCCCCGGTGTTGGGCGTGGTGGCCGTGGCGGCGTACGCGGCGAACAGGGTCCAGTCCGGCGCTCCGTAGCGCACGCACAGCAGCAGCGCGAGGGAGCCGAGCACGGCGACGACGGTGGCGGGCACGGCGACGCGGGCCTGGCCGTGCCGGTCGACCAGGCGCGCGATCCAGGGCGCGACGGCGGCGGTGGCGGCGAGCCCGGTGGCGGTGACGGCACCCGCCAGCGCGTACGAGCCCCGCGCCCCGGCGATCATCGTCACCGCGCTGACGCTGAACATGCCCATCGGCAGGCGGGCGACGAGGTTGCCGACGGTGAAGGCGGCGGCTCCGGGGAGGGCGAGGAGCCGGACGTAGGGGTTGCGGCGGGGGCGGGCGGCTATGGGGGGCCGGGGCGCGGCGGATGGGGTTGTGGGGTCTGTGGGGGCTTGCGGCATGGCTCCAGGCTCCGGGCTCTCCGTAGCGGCGGTCCAACACCTTCTGGAGGCCGATTGACGCGCGTACGTTGTAAGTTCGCCGGATGGTTGAGAGGGGAACCCCGCCGTCCGGGGCGCCGCGCGATGTCGAGCCGCGGCTGCTGCGGGCCTTCGTCGCCGTCGCCGAGGAGCTGCACTTCACGCGGGCGGCCGCCCGGCTCCACGTCGCCCAGCAGGCGCTCAGCCGCGATGTGCGGCGCCTGGAGCGGGAGTTGGCGGCCGAGCTGTTCGTGCGGTCGACGCGGCAGGTCGCGCTCACGGTCGACGGCGAGCACCTGCTGCCGTACGCCCGGCGGGTCCTGGAGGCGCAGGACGAGCTGGTGGCGGCCTGTGCGCGCGGGCGCGCGGCGGAGGCGCGGGCGCTGCTCGTGGACCTCAACACGCCCGGCCTCGCCTGGCAGCGCGTCCTCGACCGGGCCCGCGAACTGGTCCCGCACCGCGAGCTGATGGCCCGCTTCGAGAGCGGGCTCACGGGGGCCGCCGCGGAGATCGCCGCCGGGCGGCTCGACGCCTCGTTCGGCCGGTACGCGGGCCTGCCCGCCGCCCTGCGTACGGGACTTGAGCAGCAGCCGGTGCGGTACGAGCGGATGGCGGTGCTGCTGCCGGACGGGCATCCGCTGGCCGCGCTCGACGAGGTGCCGCTGGGGCGGCTCGCGGGGGAGAGCGTGTACGCGGGCGCGGGCAACGACCGCACGCTGGAGTGGACCGACCTCGCCCGCCGCCTCTTCGAAGGGCGCGGCATCAAGGTGGCGCCGCCCGCGCCGCTCGCCGTCGGGCACGAGGAGTTCGCGCGGATCATGGCGAAGCGCCGCAACCCCGTGCTCGCCGTCGTCGGGTTCCCCGCGCTGCCCGGCGCCGTGCTGCGGCCGCTCGTCGACCCCGTACCGCTGTCGCCCGTCTCGCTGGTGTGGCGGCGCGGGCTCCGGCACCCCGGCATCGACGCGTTGCGCCGTGCCGCGGCCGAACTCGGGGCGGCGGAAGGATGGCTGACGCGGCCGGACGGCGCGTGGGTTCCGGCCACAGATGCACTCATCATGGTGAACCCGAGTGACGCAAAAGTATGACTGTCGTCGGTGAGCGCTCCCTTCGCGGGCCGCTTGCGGTGAGATGACGCCAGGCGCGCGGGTCGGATGGGGGTCCGGCCCGGCCGATGGACTCCGCGGGGCTCCGACGGGTTCCCGGAGGGTCGCACGCGCCTGTTCACCGGTCGAGTGGGGGGTTGTGCGTACGCATGGAGACGTGGCGAGAAGGCCCATGGCCTGGGGGTTCGGCGGAAGCAGGAGGGCCGGAGGGCCCGGTGGGAGCCGCGGGGGCGGGCGGCGCCGGGGCGGCGCCGGTCCACGATCCGAACGAGGTGACGGTCCAGATCGACGGCGTCGGCCGTCCCGTGGAGGGCGAGTCTCCGTCCGGCGCGTCGGACGGCACGCGCCGGATGCGGTCGTTTCCGGATACCACGGAGGTGGCCGAAGGACCGGTGTTCGTCGACGAGACGGGCCGTCGCAGCCGTCGGTACCGGCGGCTCGGCGTGGGCGTCGGCCTCCTCTGCGCCGGGTACGCGGTGGTGATCGTGGCGACGCTGGCCTCGGGCAACTCCAGCGCGCCGTGGCTGCCGGTGCCGGACCCGGGCGGTGACCGGCCCGCGAGCGAGGTGGACACCTCCAACGGGCCGGTCCCCGAGGAGGGTGCGGAGGTCGCGCCCGCGTCGCCCCCGGCGTCCGACGGCTCGTCGTCGGCCGGGCGGGGGCCCGGCGGGAAGAGCGCGGGGCGCCCCGGAGGCCGGGGAGGACCGGAGGGCGCGAAGGGCGGCGGTGGACGCCCGGCGGACGCCCCGGACCCGGACGCCCCGGACGCCCCGGGCGGCCCCGGCGCCGACGATCCCGCGCCGGGGCGTCCCCCGGCGCCCGCCCCGACCGGCGGCGGCCGCCCCAGCACTCCCGCGCCGGTGGACGGCGCCCCGCCCGTCCCCGAGCCCACCCGCGCCCCGGCGCCCCCGGCCCCCGAACCCACACCGGAGCCCGGCCCGCCCGCCGAGTCACCCGCCGACCCGCCGTCCCCGACGCCCGACGGCGACGGGAGCGGCCCAGGAGGGGGCCAGGCAGGGGGCCAGACGGGGGGCCAGGCGGGAGGCCCGGCAGGCGGGCCGTCAGAGGCGGGCGACGAGACGGACGGCGGGCCCGCACCAGCGCCGGAGCCCGCGGTCCGAGCCACCGCCGGTCAGGCGCAGACCGCGGAGGGCGCCCGACCATGACCTCCCGCTTCCCGCCCCCGGAACCCCCGGCCACGACACGCCGGGCCCCGCCCGGCCCGACCGGCCCGCCGCGCCCCCGGCCGTTCCGCCCACGCCAGCGACCGGACACCGGGGGAAGCCAGTTGACCACCTGCAACCCGCCGTCGACCGCCCCGGCCCCGCGCCTGGCGCGCTCCACCCCGAGCCCGGCCCCGCGCCTGGCGCGCTCCACCCCGAGCCCGGCCCCGCGCCTGGCGCGCCCCACCCCGAGCCCGGCCCGCCCCACCCCGTACCCGGCGCGCCCCGCCCCGCACACCGCCACCCCCGCCGCCCGCAGGGCTCCCGCCGAGCCCCCCGCCCCCGCCCCCGTCTCCCCCTCCGCTACCTCCTCCCCCCGCTCCTCCTCTTGGCGCTGCTCGCGATGCTGATGCTCCGTGGCTACGTACACAGCGAGATCCTCGCGGATCACCGGGTGCGGCCCTCGGGGACACCGACCGGGTGCCGCGGGAGGTGCTGCGGGGCGGGCCGGTCGTGGACACGCGCGGAGGGAAGGTGACCTCGCTGCGGGTGCCGGACCGGCGGATCGTGCTGACCTTCGACGACGGGCCCGACCCGAAGTGGACGCCGAAGGTGCTGGACGCGCTCGCCGCGCACGACGCGCACGCCGTGTTCTTCGTGACCGGCACGATGGCGTCCCGGCACCCCGGCCTGGTGCGGCGGATGGTCGCCGAGGGGCACGAGGTGGGCCTGCACACCTTCAACCACCCGGACCTGTCGTACCAGTCCGCGCGGCGCGTCGACTGGGAGCTGGCGCAGAACCAGCTGGCCCTCGCGGGCGCGGCGGGCATCCGCACCTCCCTGTTCCGGCCGCCGTACTCGTCGTTCGCGGGCGCCGTCGACAACGCGTCGTGGCCGGTGGTGCGGCACATCGGCGGGCGCGGCTATCTGACGGTGCTCAACGACACCGACAGCGAGGACTGGCGGCGCCCCGGAGTCGCCGAGATCGTCCGCCGCGCCACGCCCCCCAAGGGCAGGGGCGCCATCGTCCTGATGCACGACTCCGGCGGCGACCGCGCGCAGACCGTGGCCGCCCTCGACCGCCTGCTGCCCGCCCTGAAGCAGCGGGGCTACCGGTTCACCCACCTCACCGAGGCCCTGGACGCGCCCAGCGCGCACGCGCGCGTGACGGGCCCCGAGCTGTGGCGCGGCACCGCGTGGGTCGCCCTCGTCGGCGCGTCCGAGCACGTCACGGACGTCCTCGTGGTGGGCCTCGCCGTCGTCGGCTGCCTGGTCCTGGCGCGCTTCGGCCTGATGCTGCTGCTGTCCACGGTCCACGCCCGGCGCGTGCGGCGCGACCGGGCCTCCGGCCGGGACGCGCCGGTGACCGAGCCCGTGTCGGTGCTCGTGCCCGCGTACAACGAGGCCAAGTGCATCGCGAACACGGTCCGTTCGCTGGCGGCCAGTGACCACCCGATCGAGGTGATCGTCGTCGACGACGGCTCCACGGACGGCACGGCCCGCATCGTCGAGGACCTCGCGCTGCCGGACGTCCGCGTCGTGCGCCAGCACAACGCGGGCAAGCCCGCCGCGCTCAACAGGGGACTGGCCAACGCCCGGCACGACCTGGTCGTGATGATGGACGGCGACACGGTCTTCGAGCCGTCCACCGTGCGCGAGCTGGTGCGGCCCTTCGCCGACCCGCGCGTGGGCGCCGTCGCGGGCAACGCCAAGGTCGGCAACCGCGACTCGCTGATCGGCGCCTGGCAGCACATCGAGTACGTGATGGGCTTCAACCTGGACCGCCGCATGTACGACGTGCTGCGCTGCATGCCCACCATCCCCGGGGCCGTGGGCGCCTTCCGGCGGGCCGCGCTCCAGCGGGTCGGCGGCATGAGCGACGACACCCTCGCCGAGGACACCGACGTCACCATGGCGCTGCACCGCGACGGCTGGCGCGTGGTGTACGCCGAGCGGGCCCGCGCCTGGACCGAGGCCCCCGCCACCGTGCGCCAGTTGTGGTCCCAGCGCTACCGCTGGTCGTACGGCACGATGCAGGCCATCTGGAAGCACCGCCGCGCCCTCGTGGAGCGCGGGCCCTCCGGGCGGTTCGGCCGGGTCGGGCTGCCGCTGGTGTCGCTGTTCATGGTCCTGGCGCCGCTGCTCGCGCCCCTGATCGACGTGTTCCTGCTGTACGGCCTGGTGTTCGGCCCCACGGAGAAGACCGTCGCCGCGTGGCTCGGCGTGCTCGCCGTGCAGGCGGTGTGCGCCGCGTACGCCTTCCGCCTGGACCGCGAGCCGCTGACGCACCTGGTGTCGCTGCCGCTCCAGCAGCTGCTCTACCGCCAGTTGATGTACGTGGTGCTGCTGCACTCCTGGATGACCGCGCTCACCGGCGGCCGGTTGCGCTGGCAGAAGCTGCGGCGCACCGGAGCGGTCGGCGCGCCCTGGGCGGGAGCCGCCGCCGAGGAACGGGAGGCCGTGGGATGACACACCTGGAGCAGCCCGCGACGACGGCGGCGGACCCGGCGCCCGGCGCGCCCGGCGGTACCGGCGGCGCCGTCCGCGACCGCTACCTGGACCTGCTGCGCACCCTCGCGCTCGTACGCGTCGTCGTCTACCACCTCTTCGGCTGGGCGTGGCTGACGGTCCTGTTCCCGTCGATGGGCGTGATGTTCGCGCTCGCGGGCTCCCTGATGGCGCGCTCCCTGAAGCGGCCCGCGTGGGGCGTGGTCGCCTCCCGGGTGCGCCGTCTGCTGCCGCCGCTGTGGGTGTTCGCCGCGGTGGCCCTCGGCCTGCTCGTCGCGGCGGGCTGGCGGCCGGGCGAGGACCCGGACCTCGGGGGCGCGTGGGAGTTCTGGGGCCTGTTCACGTACGTGCTCCCGGTGGGCGCCCCGCCCTTCCCCTGGCACATCGGGGACCGGGCGGGCCTGCTGGAGGACACCTGGGCGGTGCAGGCGGTGGGCCCGCTGTGGTACCTGCGGGCGTACCTGTGGTTCGTGGTGGCGTCACCGCTGCTGCTGTGGGCGTTCCGCCGCCGCCCGTGGGCGACGCTGCTCGCGCCGCTGGCGCTGACGGCGCTGCTCGGCACGGGGGTCGTGCGCGTCCCCGGGGAGACGGGCGACGCGGTCATGGACTTCGCGGTGTACGGCGCCTGCTGGGTCGCGGGGTTCGCCCACCAGGAGGGGGTCCTCGCCCGGGTCCCGCGCTATCTCGCGGTGTCCCTGTCGGCGCTCCTCATGGGCTTCGGCCTGTGGTGGGCGTCCGGGCACCTGGGCCCCGACGGCTGGGACCTGAACGACATCCCGCTGGCGCAGGCCGCCTGGTCCCTCGGCTTCGTGGTGATCCTGCTGGTGCACGCCCCGTCGTGGCGGGCGCTCCCCGGCCGTCTGGCCCGCTGGGACCGCCTGGTCACGCTCTCCAACAATCGCGCGGTCACCATCTACCTCTGGCACAACTTCCTGATCATGGCGACGGTCCCCGTCATCGACCAGGCGTACGACCTGCCGTTCATGGACGAGCGGATGGTCGCGGCGCTCGACGCGACGTACCTGCTGTGGATGGCCCTGCTGATCTGGCCGCTGATCGGCCTCGCGGTGCTCGCGGTGGGCTGGGTCGAGGACCTGGCGGCGCGGCGCGGGGTGCGGCTGTGGCCCGACGGGGGGCGCCGGGAACGTGTGCGGAGGTGAAGCGGCGGTCCGCGTTGTGCGACTGTTCGGCAACAACGGGCCGCGGACACCAGTGGTATGCCCGGATCTGTCCGCCCGTTGGAGAAACCTCACTCTCGCGTCCCCGGGGACCCGTGGATAGCGTGGCTTCGCTCAAATGAACCCACGTCCCATGGGGGAGTACGACTGTGAACCGCCGACCGGCTCTGCTCGCCGCAGCAACGTTGACTGCGGCGGCGGTCCTCTCACTCTCCGCCTGCGGCGGTGGTGACGACGGCTCCAAGGGCGACGACAGGATCGACGGCGCGGGGTCCGGGGAGTCGGCCTCGGCGAAGCCGTCGCCGTCGGCGTCGGACGACGGCATCGACCGCCCCGAGATCAGGCTGCCGAAGGACCTCAAGAACGTCTTCGAGGGCCGCAGGACCGGCGACCCGAAGAAGGACGCCGTCCTCGCGGACAACGAGCGCCGGGTCAACTCCGTCGCCGAGGCCATCACCGTCGACAAGAAGGACCACCCGGCCCTGAAGTTCTACTCGTCGGGCGACGCCCTGGTGTCCTCGGCGTCCTACATCAAGTCCTTCTACGACGACGGCCGGTCCGTCGGCGGCACCACGCGCTACTACGACCGCAAGGTCACCTTCCTGAAGAAGGACGTGGCCGCCGTGACGTACTGCATGGACGGCTCCGGCGCGTACTCCAAGGACCGTGAGACCGGCAAGGCGCAGAAGCCGGACGCGCCCTCGCCGAGCGACTACTTCTTCTACAACACGAGGCTGGAGAAGAACCCCAAGGGCGTCTGGGTGACGACTTCGGTCTCCTCGATCGCGAAGGCCAAGCAATGCATGTGAGGCGGTTCACCGGGCGGCGCCTCGCCGCCCCGGCGCTCGCGCTCTGTGTCGCGCTGGTGCCGGGCGTGGCCCAGGCGGCGGACACGCCCTGGGGCGAGAGCGGCGAGGGCGACAGCAAGGGCGGCACCAAGGGCGGCGGCGGCACGATCTACGCCGAGTCCAAGGTCCAGGTCAGGACCAGCGGCGGCAAGCGCACCACGAAGAGCGGCGAGCTGACGCCCGCCAACAGCAACTGGACGCCGCCCGCGTGCTGGTACGAACCGGCGTTCTCGCCCAAGGAGATCGAGGCCACCGTCAAGGCGTTCCGCACGCTGGAGAACCTGCCGATCATCGGCGGCTTCGGCAAGCTCGCGGGCGACGTCCTCGACCACCGCTACAAGGACGGCCACCCGTACAAGGACTACAACCGGGACAAGCAGGGCAAGGGGATGTTCTGGGCGGCGGTGAAGAACAAGAACCGCCTGGACGACCCCGAGGTCAACTCCTGCGACCGGCAGCCCTTCTGGGTGGACGACAACGACACCCCCGACGTGCCGATGGCCGTCAGCCCCAAGATCCTCGCCGAGTACGCCTACGACGAACTGCCCATCCCCGGTACGGAGATCGAGCTGGCGCCCGAGGGCGAGACCAAGGTGAACCTGCCGACCTGGGCGTGGCTGGACCGGGCCAAGTTCAAGAAGGTGTCGGTCACCGCGAGCCTGCCGGACACCAACATCTCGGCGACGACCACCGCGCGGCCCGTCTCCCTGCGGATCGAGCCGGGCACCAAGGACGCCGAGACCTACCCGGCGTCCGGCGAGTGCCCCATCGGCAAGGACGGCTCCATCGGCGAGCCGTGGACCAGGGGCAAGGGGAAGCAGGCGCCGCCGTGCGGGGTGAAGTACCTGCGCTCGTCCGGCGACGGCTCCTACGACCTGAAGGCGACCGTCACCTGGGAGATCAGCTGGACGGGCACCGGCTCGGCGGGCGAGCGGCTCCCCGACGGCGAGTTCGGCGCCGACCAGAGGGTCGTCGTCAAGGAGATCCAGTCCATCAACCGCTGACGCGGCGCCCGGTGCGGCGGGCGGCGGTCCACCGTTAGGCTCCGGACATGACACAGCCACCGTACCCGGGGCAGCCCCCGGTTCCGCCGCCCCACCCGGGCCAGCCGCCCGCCGGTGGCCCGCCGGGCGGTCCCGCGCCGGGCCCGTACGGGGCGCCGCCGCCTCCGGCCTACGGGCAGCCGCCGCAGGGCCCGAACCCGTACGGCCAGCCGCCGCAAGGTCCGCCGCCCTACGGTCAACAGCCTTACGGGCAGCCGCAGTTCGGGTCCCAGCCGCCGCCCCCGCCCCCGGCGGGCGGCGGCAACAAGAAGACGGCCGCTATCGTCGCCGCGGCCGTCGCGGCGGTCCTCGTGGTCGGTGGCGGGATCTTCCTCGCCACCAGCGGCGACGACGGCGACGACGGCGACGACAAGCCGCGGGCGGACAAGAGCGCCGCCGCCCAGGCGTCCCCCAAGGAGGAGCCGTCGGCCACGGCGGAGCCGTCCGACGACGCCAGCGACCTCGACCTGCCGTCGCCGAGCGCCAGCGGCGGCGTCACCGGGGGCGGCATCGGCGGCGACGACAAGGGCGAGCCGCCCGCCACGGGCTTCAAGGGCCAGTGGCAGGACGAGCGGACCAAGACGCTCACCATCGGCGACAAGCAGCTCACCGGCCAGGCCGCGGGCAAGCACATCGTGTCCTACCTCGACCCCGGCGGCGACGGCATCTGCACCGGGCTCGGCAAGGACCAGAGCGGCGGCGGCTTCCGGCTCGCGCTGAAGTGCGGCAGCGGCGCGAACGAGAAGTTCGTCGGCGCGGACCTGCGGCGCTCCGGCGACTCCGTCGTCATGGACTGGGACAAGGGCGGCTCCGACACCCTGAAGTGGGTGGGCGGCCTCTCCTAGGGCTCCCGGAGCGCTCTTGCGGCGACAGCCCCTCACCGCCCCGCCCGCCCCCGGGTGAGCGCGACGTTCCCCGTCGGTCACGCGTCGGCACAGGGCTGAAACGTGGCCTGCCTACCGTCGGACCGTCGAGCGGGGACACGAGCGGGGAGGCGCGGGATGGCGTGGCGCGGCGGGTGGATCCAGCGGTGGGAGCCGGAGGACGTCGGGTTCTGGGAGCGGGAGGGAGCCCGGGTCGCGCGGCGCAACCTCGCGTTCTCGGTGCTCTCCGAGCACATCGGGTTCTCCGTGTGGAGCCTGTGGTCGGTGCTCGTCCTGTTCATGGGGCCCGAGTACGGCATCGACCCCGCGGGGAAGTTCTTCCTGGTGGCGGTGGCGACGCTGGTGGGCGCGCTGGTGCGGGTGCCGTACACGTTCGCCGTGGCGCGCTTCGGCGGGCGCAACTGGACCGTCGTCGCCGCGGCGCTGCTGCTGGTGCCCGCCGCCGCGACCCTCGCCGTCATGGAGCCGGGCACCTCGTACGCCACGTTCCTGGTGTGCGCGCTGCTCACCGGCGTCGGCGGCGGCAACTTCGCCTCCTCCATGACCAACATCAACTCCTTCTTCCCGCTGCGCCACAAGGGCTGGGCGCTCGGGCTCAACGCCGGGGGCGGCAACATCGGCGTACCCGTCGTGCAGCTCGTCGCCCTCGCCGTCATCGGGGCGGGCGGCGGGCCCCGGCTGCTGCTCGGGATCTACCTCCCGCTGATCGTCGCCGCCGCCGTGTGCGCCGCGCTGTTCATGGACAACCTGGCGATGGTCCGCGACGACACCGGCGCCGCGAAGGAGGCCGTCAGGGACCCGCACACCTGGATCATGTCGCTGCTGTACGTGGGCACGTTCGGGTCGTTCATCGGCTACAGCTTCGCCTTCGGGCTGGTGCTCCAGACGCAGTTCGGGCGCACGCCGCTCCAGGCCGCGCAGCTCACCTTCGTCGGGCCGCTGCTCGGCTCGCTGGTGCGGCCCGTGGGCGGACGGCTCGCCGACCGGTACGGGGGTGCCCGCATCACGCTGGGGACCTTCGCCGCGATGGCCGCCGCCACGGGGGTCGTGGTGCTCGCCTCGACGCGGGCGTCGCTGCCCCTGTTCACCGGGGCGTTCGTGGCGCTGTTCGTGCTCAGCGGGCTCGGCAACGGGTCGACGTACAAGATGATCCCGGGGATCTTCCACACCAGGGCCCTGCGGGCCGGGCTCGCGGGCGAGGCGGCCGCGGCCCACGCACGGCGGCTGTCCGGCGCGGCGATGGGGCTCATCGGGGCCGTGGGCGCGCTCGGCGGGCTCGGGATCAACCTCGCCTTCCGGCAGTCCTTCCAGAGCGTGGGCTCGGGGACGGCGGCGTTCGTCTGCTTCCTCGGCTGCTACGCCGTGTGCCTCGCCGTCACCTGGGGGGTGTACCTGCGCGGGGCCGCCGCCCGGGGGAGGGGCGTGGCGCCCGCCGACGCGCGGCGGAAGCCGTCGTACGCCGAGGTGTGACGTAACACGGCCGACATCGCCGTGATCCGAGCCCGTCACCGGCCGTTGGCAGGCTCGGTGGGCCGGGGCCCGTGAACGCCGCGGTCCGGAAACGACGAAGCGGCCACGGAGCGACGACCGCGAGGGGGACGCGAGCCATGAACGACAGCCCACAGCACAGCCCCCTGGCCGGGTTCACCGTCGGGGTCACCGCCGCCCGCCGCGCCGACGAGCTGGGCGCGCTGCTCGCGCGGCGCGGCGCCACCGTGCTGCACGCCCCCGCGCTGCGCATCGTCCCGCTGTCCGACGACTCCCAGCTGCTCGCCGCGACGAAGGAGCTGATCGACCACGCCCCGGACGTCGTCGTCGCCACCACCGCCATCGGCTTCCGCGGCTGGGTCGAGGCCGCCGACGGGTGGGGGCACGGCGAGGCGCTGCTGATGCGGCTGCGCGGGGTCGAACTGCTCGCCCGCGGGCCGAAGGTGAAGGGCGCGGTGCGCGCCGCCGGGCTCACCGAGCACTGGTCGCCGTCGTCGGAGTCCATGGCCGAGGTCCTGGAGAAGCTGCTCGCCGACGGCGTGGCCGGGCGGCGCATCGCCCTGCAGCTGCACGGCGAGCCGCTGCCCGGGTTCGTGGAGGCGCTGCGGGCCGCGGGCGCCGACGTCGTCCTCGTCCCCGTCTACCGGTGGCTGCCGCCCGCCGACCCCGCGCCCCTGGACCGGCTCCTGGACGCGGTCGTGGCGCGCGGCGTCGACGCCCTCACGTTCACCAGCGCGCCCGCCGCCGCGTCGCTGCTCGCGCGGGCCGAGGAGAACGGCAGCGCCGCCGACCTGCTCGCGGCCCTCGGCCACGACGTGCTGCCCGCCTGCGTGGGGCCGGTCACCGCGCTGCCGCTCCAGGCCCGGGGCGTCGACACCGTGCAGCCCGAGCGGTTCCGGCTCGGCCCGCTCGTCCAGCTGCTGTGCCGGGAGCTGCCCGCGCGGGCCCGGACGCTGCCGGTCGCCGGGCACCGGGTGGAGATCCGCGGCCACGCCGTGCTCCTCGACGGCGAGCCGCGGGCCGTGCCGCCCGCCGGGATGGCGCTGCTGCGGGCGCTTGCGCGGCGGCCCGGCTGGGTCGTGCCCCGCGCCGAGCTGCTCAGGGCGCTGCCGGGCGCGGGCCGCGACGAGCACGCCGTCGAGACGGCCATGGCCCGGCTGCGGGCGGCGCTCGGGGCGCCCCGGCTGATCCAGACCGTGGTCAAGCGCGGCTACCGGCTGGCGCTCGACCCGGCGGTGGGGTCGAAGTACGGGGAGTGAGCCGCGGGGTCGGCCACCGCGCGCCCGGGGGCGCGGCCCAGCGCGCCCCACAGCACCAGCGCCCGCGCGAGCAGCCCGAACGCCACCGTGCACAGCACCGCCCGCACCCCGTTCCACACCACCCACATGTCCTCGAAGTCCGCCCGCACCCGCGCCGGGTCGGCGATCCGCGCCGGGTCGCCCGCGTCGGCCAGCTCGTCGTTGAGCGGCACGTTCGTCGTGAACGTCAGCAGCAGCGCGACGCCGTACACCAGCAGGGCCGCGAGCACCCACCAGCGCAGTGGGGTGCGGCGCACCCGCCACGCGGCGGCCGCCGTGAACACCAGCGACCCCATGAAGCTCAGCCCGAACACCGGGTTCTGGATCACCACGTTGATGTTCTGCATGACCTCGATGTACGCCCGGTCCGAGCCGCGCGCCAGGCCCGGCATCACGGCGCACGCGAAGACGTAGAAGGACCCGGAGATCAGGCCCATGGCGACCAGCGCCGTCCCCAGGAGCAACCCCGTGCCCCGCTGCTGACGTTCCATCACTTCGCCCTCCTCCGCCCCGGCCCCCCGGGTCCCCTCCGGGCCTCTTCGGCCCGCCGTAGTCCGCACAGAAGAGTCAACCGGCGCCGCGGCGCCCGGGCCATGGCTGGGTGGCGCGCCCGCATAAGCATGCGTCTGCGCCCCGGTACGGGCGCCTCGGCACCGCCGGTCGGCACGGCCCCGGTGGCAGGGGTTCCGGCGGCGGGCGCGGGCGGGCACTGTAGGGGTACGGCACTCACCGGCAACCCCAAGGCGGTGAACGACGCATGGTGTTGGGTGCGTCCAAGTCCCCGTACCACCCCGCGTACAGCGAACTGCGCTTCGACGCCGGCCGCGTCTGCCTCGACCTCGTCGCGACCACCCACCCCGCCGAGCGGCTCGACGGCACCGACCGGCTGCGCGCCTGGCTCGCGGGCTCCGGCCTGGTGCCGCACGGCACGCCGCTGACCGACGCGGACGCCACCTGGCTCACGGCGTTCCGCGAACTGCGCGGCCACATCGCCCAGGTGGTGCGGGGCGAGCTGGCGGGGCGTCCCGCCGACGGCGCGCTCGCCCGCGTCAACGCGCTCGCCGCCGCCGCCCCGCCCGCCCCCCGCGCCGTCCGGCACGCCGACGGCAGCCTCACCCGCGCCCTGCACGGCGCCCCCGGCCGCACGGCGCTGCTCGCGGCCGTCGCCCGCGACGCCGTCGACCTGCTCACCGACCCCGTGGCCCGCTCGCTGCTGCGCCAGTGCGAGGGCGACAACTGCCCCATCGTGTACCTGGACACCTCCCGGGGGCACCGCCGCCGCTGGTGCTCCAGCGAGGTGTGCGGCAACCGGGAGCGGGTGGCCCGGCACCGGCGCCGCGCCGCCGCCCTCGCCCGCGCGTGAGCGGCGCCGCGCGTGAACTCCCGTACGCACGACCGGAAGTGAGGATTTCCGGCGCTCCTTTGAACGCGCCCCGCGTCCCGTCCGTACGTCCAGGGTGACCAGCCGACGAGGCCGGAGGCGACCGGTGGTGACCGGCCGCCGGGACCGGCCGGGACGAACCGCGGACAGCGGAGGCAGCCGTGCGCAAGGATTCCGCCGTGGCCGATGAACGCCCGCACCGACATCGTGCGGAGCCCCGCCCGGGCCGGACGAGGAACTCATGCGCGCGCTGTACCGCGAGCACGCGGGCCCCCTGTTCGCCTATGTGCTCCGCCTGGTGGCGGGGGACCGCCAGCGCGCCGAGGACGTGGTGCAGGAAACGCTCATCCGTGCCTGGAAGAACGCCGGTCAGCTCAACCGTGCGACCGGTTCGGTACGCCCCTGGCTGGTGACGGTCGCGCGCCGCATCGTCATCGACGGCCACCGCAGTCGGCAGGCCCGGCCGCAGGAGGTCGACCCGTCGCCGCTGGAGGTCATCCCCGCGGAGGACGAGATCGATAGGGCGCTGTGGCTGATGACGCTGTCGGACGCGCTGGAGGACCTGACTCCCGCGCACCGGGAGGTACTTGTCGAGACCTACTTCAAAGGGCGTACGGTCAACGAGGCGGCCGAGACGCTCGGGATCCCCAGCGGCACGGTCCGCTCGCGGGTCTTCTACGCGCTGCGCTCGATGAAGCTGGCACTGGAGGAGCGGGGGGTGACGGTATGAGTACGCCATACGGCGCGGACGGAGCGGGCGGCGCGCACGGAGCGGGCGGCGCTGGCGGCACCGGCGGGGCGCACGGGCCGGGTCCGCGAGAGCCGGGCGGCGCGCACGACACCGTCGGCGCCTACGCCCTCGGCATCCTCGACGACGCGGAGGCCACCGCCTTCGAGGCGCACCTGGCGGGCTGCGCGGCCTGCGCCCGGCAGCTGGAGGAGTTCTCCGGCATGGAGCCGATGCTGGCGGCGCTCGCCGGTCTCCCCGGGGCGCCGGACGCGCTCGGCGCGAGCCCCGCGGACCCGGCGGTGCCCCGGCCGCGCGGCGCGCCGGGCCCCGGCGCGGGGATCGCCGCCGGGCCGGGCCCCGAGCTGGCCGGGCGCCTCGCCGACGAGGTCGCCGCCCAGCGGGCGCGCAGGCGGCGGCGCGGCCTGTACCTGGTCGCGGCGGCGGCCGCGCTGGTCATCGGCGGCCCGCTCGCGGTCCTCGCGGTGGACGACGGCGGCGGCACCAAGGAGGTCGCGGGCACCGACCCGCACCCGACCTCGCCCGCCGAGGACGCCTTCTTCCACCACATGGACGAGAAGACCTCGGCCACCGACCCGAAGACCCGCGTCACCGCGACGGTCGGCACGGAGAAGAAGGCCTGGGGCACCCACACCGTCCTGGAGCTGAAGAACGTCAGGGGCCCCCTGAAGTGCTCCCTGATCGCCGTCGGCAAGGACGGCAAGAGGGAGACGGTGACGACCTGGTCGGTGCCCGCCTGGGGCTACGGCATCAAGGACAGCCCGAAGAAATGGGCCCGCTCCCCGCTGTACGTGCACGGCGGCGCCGCGTTCGACCGGGGCGACATCGACCGCTTCGAGGTCACCACCTTCGACGGCGACCGCCTGGTGGAGGTCGACGTCTGAGCCCGGGGCCCGCCCCGGGCCCCGCGAAGCCCCACGTCACACGACTGCACAACCGGGGCCCCTTTCGCGTACGGTGGACGGCTGCTCAATACGGGCAGCAGCACGTCAGGAAAGGGGCCCAGGTGGCCGACGTACGCGACCGCGAGATCAGCGTCGAACAGGAACATCTCGACCAGGTCTACCGCCGCCTCGAAGAGAAGATCCACGAGGCCGAGTTCCTGATGAACGACGCTGCCAAGCGCTCCCAGGTCGGTACGCCGGGCGCGCTCGCCGAGCGGGACGCGCAGGTCTTCCGCGCGGGCGTGCACCTGAACCGGCTCAACAACGAGTTCGAGGACTTCCTCTTCGGCCGCATCGACCTGCTGCTCGGCAAGGACGGCAAGAAGGGCCCGGACGGTGCGTACACGGCGGTCGAGCCCGCCGAGGGCGCGGTGCGCGCCGACAACACCGCCGACATCGCCGAGACCCTGCACATCGGCCGCATCGGCGTCCTCGACGCGGACTACTCGCCGCTGGTCATCGACTGGCGCGCGCCCGCCGCCGCGCCGTTCTACCGCTCCACGCCCGTCGACCCGGGCCGGGTCGTGCGCCGCCGCGTGATCCGCTCCAAGGGCCGCAAGGTGCTCGGCGTCGAGGACGACCTGATGCGCCCGGAGCTGACGGCGTACCTGAACGGCGAGGAGCTGCCCGTCGTCGGCGACGGCGCCCTGATGGCCGTGCTCGGCCAGGCCCGCAGCCACACCATGCGGGACATCGTGGCGTCCATCCAGGCCGAGCAGGACCAGGTCATCCGCGCCCCCGCCGCGTCCGTGACGTACGTCGAGGGCGGCCCCGGCACCGGCAAGACGGCCGTGGCGCTGCACCGCGCGGCGTACCTGCTCTACCAGGACCGCCGCCGCTACGCGGGCGGCATCCTCATCGTCTCCCCGACGCCGCTGCTCGTCGCCTACACCGAGGGCGTCCTGCCGTCCCTCGGCGAGGAGGGCCAGGTCGCGATCCGCGCGGTCGGCTCCCTGGTCGAGGGCGTGGAGGCGACGGAGTACGACACTCCGGCGGTGGCCCGCGTCAAGGGCTCGTCGCGCATGCTGAAGGTCCTGAGGAAGGCCGCGAGGGGCGCCCTGGAGACCCCGGCCGCCGCGGGCAGCCGTTCCGCCGGGGCGGACCCCGACCCAGGGAGGGCGGACGGTCACTCGTCGGCGGCCAGCACCCCGACGCGGCTGCGCGTGGTCGCCTTCGGCCGCCGCCTGGAGCTGGAGGCGGCCGACCTGGCCCGGGTCCGCGCCGCCGCGCTCAGCGGCACCGCCCCCGTCAACCTCCTGCGCCCCCGGGCCCGCAAGCTCCTCCTGGACGCCCTGTGGGAGCGGTCCGGCGCCGCCACCCGCCACACCGACCCCGAACTCGCCGCGGAACTCCGCTCGTCCTTCGACGAGGACATCACCACCGAGGACGACTTCATCGCGTTCCTGGACGCGTGGTGGCCCCTGCTCACCCCGCGGGGCGTGCTCGCCGCGATGGCCGACGAGAAGCGCCTGGCCCGCTGGTCCCGCCGCGTCCTCAACCCCGGCGAGGTCCGCAAGGTCGCCCGCTCCCTGCGCAGACCGGCGTACTCCGTGCACGACGTCGCGCTGCTCGACGAGCTCCAGGCGATCCTCGGCACGCCCGCGCGCCCCAAGAAGAAGCGGGACCTCGACCCGCTGGACCAGCTCACCGGCCTGGACGAGCTGATGCCGGTGCGCGAGGAGTCCCAGCGCGAGCGCGCCGAGCGCCTGGCCGCCGAGCGCGTGGAGTACGCGCACGTCATCGTGGACGAGGCGCAGGACCTCACCCCCATGCAGTGGCGCATGGTGGGCCGCCGGGGCCGCCACGCGACGTGGACGGTGGTGGGCGACCCGGCGCAGTCCTCCTGGTCCGACCCGGACGAGGCCGCCGCCGCCCGCGACGAGGCCCTCGGCACCCGCCCGCGCCGCCGCTTCACGCTCACCGTGAACTACCGCAACCCGGCCGAGATCGCCGACCTCGCCGCGAAGGTCCTGGCGCTGGCCATGCCGGGCTCCGAGGCCCCCTCCGCGGTCCGCTCCACGGGCGTGGCGCCGCGCTTCACCGTCGTACGGGACGGGGGCCTCGGCGCGTCCGTGCGGGCGGCGGCGGCCGAGCTGCTCGACCGGGTCGAGGGCACCGTCGGCGTGGTCGTCGCGATGCACCGCCGCGAGCAGGCGGCCCGCTGGCTGGCGGGGCTGGGCGAGCGCGTGGTGGCGCTCGGCAGCCTGGAGGCCAAGGGCCTGGAGTACGACGCGACGGTGGTCGTCTCGCCCGCGGAGATCGCCGACGAGTCCCCGGCGGGCCTGCGCGTGCTGTACGTGGCCCTGACCCGCGCCACCCAGCAGCTCACGGTCCTGTCGGGCGAGCGCGACGAGCCGGACGCGGACGGGGTTCCGGACCTGCTGCGGGACTGATGGTCCGGTGGGGAATTGCCTTACCGGGATCCTTTGTTACCTTTGATGTGGCACCGGCTCGATCCAAGCCCCCGGGCCCAACCTTCGTCGCTACGAGCGACCACTTGCCGCGAGGCGAGCATGGCGGGTCGGTGTCACAGAACGCAGGAGAGAGGTCCACGTCACCCCGTGACGTGGACCTCTTTTCGTTTCCCCGCACTTCTCGTATGGTGGAAACAACTTTCCGAAATACGCGTGAACAAAACGTTCGCAATCCGGGGCGGCTACCACGTACTCAGGGGTAGGTGCGACCATCGGACGGCAACAGCTACAAGGTGAAAGCAGAGGAAGTCCGCCATGGCAACGGCGCCCAGCGTCTCCTACTCGATGACGGTCAGGCTGGAGGTGCCCGCGAGCGGAACCGCGGTGTCCCAGCTGACCACGGCCGTGGAGTCCTCCGGCGGCTCCGTCACCGGCCTCGACGTCACGGCGTCCGGCCACGAGAAGCTGCGCATCGACGTCACGATCGCCGCGACGTCCACCGCGCACGCCGACGAGATCGTCGAGAAGCTGCGCGGCATCGAGGGCGTCACCCTCGGCAAGGTCTCCGACCGCACGTTCCTCATGCACCTCGGCGGCAAGATCGAGATGCAGTCCAAGCACCCCATCCGCAACCGCGACGACCTCTCCATGGTCTACACGCCGGGCGTGGCCCGCGTCTGCATGGCGATCGCCGAGAACCCCGAGGACGCCCGCCGCCTGACCATCAAGCGCAACTCCGTTGCGGTCGTGACGGACGGCTCCGCCGTGCTCGGCCTCGGCAACATCGGCCCGAAGGCCGCGCTGCCCGTCATGGAGGGCAAGGCCGCCCTCTTCAAGCGCTTCGCGGGCATCGACGCCTGGCCGATCTGCCTGGACACCCAGGACACCGACGCGATCGTCGAGATCGTCAAGGCCATCGCCCCCGGCTTCGCGGGCATCAACCTGGAGGACATCTCCGCGCCCCGCTGCTTCGAGATCGAGGCCCGCCTGCGCGAGGCCCTGGACATCCCCGTCTTCCACGACGACCAGCACGGCACCGCGATCGTCGTGCTCGCCGCGCTGACCAACGCGCTGCGCGTGGTGGGCAAGGGCATCGGCGACGTCCGCGTCGTCATGTCCGGCGCGGGCGCCGCTGGTACGGCCATCCTGAAGCTGCTCCTCGCCGCGGGCGTCAAGCACGCCGTCGTCGCCGACATCCACGGCGTCGTGCACGCCGACCGCGAGGACCTGGTGGCCGCCGCCCCCGACTCCCCGCTGCGCTGGATCGCCGACAACACCAACCCCGAGGGCGCCCGCGGCACCCTCAAGGAGGCCGTCGTCGGCGCCGACGTGTTCATCGGCGTATCCGCCCCGAACGTGCTCGGCGGGGACGACGTTGCGGCCATGGCCGACGACGCCATCGTGTTCGCGCTCGCGAACCCGGACCCGGAGGTCGACCCCGCGGTGGCCCGCCAGACGGCCGCCGTCGTGGCCACGGGCCGCTCGGACTTCCCGAACCAGATCAACAACGTCCTGGTCTTCCCCGGCGTCTTCCGCGGCCTCCTCGACGCCCAGTCGCGCACGGTCAACACGGAGATGATGCTGGCCGCCGCCACCGCCCTCGCGGACGTCGTCACCGAGGACGAGCTGAACCCGAACTACATCATCCCGAGCGTCTTCAACGACAAGGTCGCGGGAGCGGTCGCCGGGGCCGTCCGCACCGCGGCGAAGGCCGTCGGGGCGGCTGGCTAGCATGTTTCCCGGCCCTTCGGGCCCCGTCCTCGCACGCCAGGCGGGCGTTTGGCCGTCCGGCGCTGTGACAGGGGCCACGAGGTGGCCGTACGGCGCGTCGTGGAACGGCGCGCCTCCCGACGCCCTCTAGGGTGGCGGGGTCCGGCGCCAGGGGCGGACGGAGCGTCACCATTTCGGGGCAGCTTAGCGATTTGGGCGCTTTTCGTGTGACTCCCTCGGGTGCCGGATTGGCTTTCCCGCCGCAGGTGGGGGCAGGATGCGTCTCTGGGCGCGAGGGTCTGGCGTCGGACCCGGTTCCAGGGCCCGCCTGAGGACCCTGGCAGCATCGGCATCGCTGTGCCCGACATACGGCTCCGCCGCGAGGCACGCCTCAACAGCAAGAAGAACACGGGAGTACAAACATGAACCGCAGTGAGCTGGTGGCCGCGCTGGCCGACCGCGCCGAGGTGACCCGCAAGGACGCCGACGCCGTGCTGGCCGCGTTCGCCGAGACCGTCGGCGAGATCGTCGCCAAGGGCGACGAGAAGGTCACCATCCCCGGCTTCCTCACCTTCGAGCGCACCCACCGTGCCGCTCGCACCGCTCGCAACCCGCAGACCGGCGAGCCGATCAACATCCCGGCTGGCTACAGCGTGAAGGTCTCCGCGGGCTCCAAGCTCAAGGAAGCGGCCAAGGGCAAGTAAGCGCCCCCAAGCAGCGAGGGGCGGCCACCCGGTTCGGGTGGCCGCCCTTTTTGGCGTTCCGCTGTGGGTTTTTCGGCTGCCGCGCCGTTGTGGCTGGGCGCGCAGTTCCTCGCGCCCCTTCGGGGCGCTGCCCGTGCCCGGCGGTCTTCGGGGGGTTAGGCCAGGGTCGGCTTGGCCGGGAGTTCGACCTTCGCGCCTAGTTCCACCAGCTTGTCCATGAAGTTCTCGTAGCCGCGGTTGATCAGGTCGATGCCGTGGACCCGGGAGGTGCCCTGCGCGGCCAGCGCGGCGATCAGGTACGAGAAGCCGCCCCGCAGGTCGGGGATGACCAGGTCGGCGCCCTGGAGCTTCGTGGGGCCGCTCACGACCGCGGAGTGCAGGAAGTTGCGCTGGCCGAAGCGGCAGTCGGAGCCGCCCAGGCACTCGCGGTAGAGCTGGATGTGCGCGCCCATCTGGTTCAGCGCGGAGGTGAAGCCGAGGCGCGACTCGTACACCGTCTCGTGGACGATGGACAGGCCCGTGGCCTGCGTGAGGGCCACGACGAGCGGCTGCTGCCAGTCGGTCTGGAAGCCGGGGTGGACGTCCGTCTCCAGGGCGATGGACTTGAGCTGGCCGCCCGGGTGCCAGAAGCGGATGCCCTCGTCGTCGATGTCGAAGGCGCCGCCGACCTTCCGGTAGGTGTTCAGGAAGGTCATCATCGAGCGCTGCTGGGCGCCGCGGACGTAGATGTCGCCCTCGGTGGCGAGCGCGGCGGACGCCCAGGAGGCGGCCTCCAGGCGGTCCGGCAGGGCGCGGTGCGTATAGCCCTGGAGGCTGTCGACGCCCGTGACGCGTATCGTCCGGTCCGTGTCCATCGCGATGATCGCGCCCATCTTCTGCAGCACGCAGATGAGGTCCTCGATCTCCGGCTCGACCGCGGCGTTGGACAGCTCGGTCACGCCCTCGGCGAGCACGGCCGTGAGCAGCACCTGCTCGGTGGCGCCCACCGACGGGTAGGGCAGCCGGATCTTGGTGCCGCGCAGCCGCTGCGGGGCCTCCAGGTACTGGCCGTCGGCGCGCTTCTCGATCGTCGCGCCGAACTGCCGCAGCACCTCGAAGTGGAAGTCGATCGGACGGCCGCCGATGTCGCAGCCGCCGAGCCCCGGGATGAAGGCGTGGCCGAGGCGGTGAAGCAGGGGGCCGCAGAACAGGATGGGGATGCGGGAGGAGCCCGCGTGCGCGTCGATGTCGGCGACGTTGGCGCTCTCGACGTGCGAGGGGTCCATGATCAACTCGCCCGGCTCGTCGCCGGGGCGGACCGTCACACCGTGCAGTTGCAGCAGGCCGCGTACGACACGGACGTCGCGGATGTCGGGGACGTTGCGCAGACGGCTCGGACTGCCGCCGAGCAGCGCGGCGACCATGGCCTTGGGCACGAGGTTCTTCGCGCCGCGGACACGGATCTCGCCCTCCAGCGGAGTTCCGCCGTGGACAAGGAGGACATCGTCGGTGACGGTCATGAATCTCGCGTTCCGATGAGGTGGACGGGGGGACCAAAGGGCAAGCGTAATGGCCGCGTGGCCCCCGTCCGTAGGCTCAAGGGGGCGCAAACACGTCATGAGTCCGCTACAACACGAACCGTGCGGAACCGGACGCTCAGGGTCACCTTCCCGGGAGCGCGCCCAGGGCGGCTCCCACGGGCCCTGAACTGCGCTCCCCCGCGTCGGCCCATTGGCTCCCCGCGCGGGCCCAAGATGCGGGATCATGTCTGGCATGACCGAGGTGTCCTCGCTCACAGGGCGGCTGCTCGTGGCCACGCCAGCCCTGTCGGACCCCAATTTCGACCGTGCGGTGGTGCTGCTCCTCGACCACGACGAGGAGGGCTCCCTGGGTGTGGTCCTGAACCGCCCGACGCCGGTGGGTGTCGCGGACATCCTGGAGGGCTGGGGCGACCTGGCCGGTGCCCCCGGGGTGGTCTTCCAGGGCGGTCCGGTCTCCCTCGACTCGGCGCTCGGCGTCGCCGTGATCCCCGGCGAGGAGGGCGCGCCCGGCTCCCGACCGCGCTCGCACCGGGGGGACCCCATCGGCTTCCGGCGGGTGCACGGCGCGATCGGCCTGGTGGACCTGGAGACCCCGCCGGAACTGCTCGGTCCCGCGCTCGGCAGCCTGCGGATCTTCGCCGGGTACGCGGGCTGGGGGCCGGGCCAGCTGGAGGACGAGCTGGGCGACGGGGCGTGGTACGTGGTGGAGTCGGAGCCGGGCGATGTGTCCTCGCCGGACCCCGAGCGGCTGTGGCGCGCGGTCCTGCGCCGCCAGCGCAGCGAGCTGGCGATGGTGGCGACGTACCCGGATGACCCGTCGCTGAACTGATGACCTCTCAGTGAGGGGGTGGCTTGTCACTGGGGTGGTGGCTTGTCGCTGAGGTGGCGGCTTGTCACTGGGGTGAGGGCTTCTTACTGGGGTGAGGGCCTCTTACTGGGGTGGTGGGTTCTTGCTGGAGTGGTGGGTTCTCGCTGGGGTGGTGGGTTCTCGCTGGGGTGGTGGGTTCTTGCTGAGGTGAGGGCTTTCGGCGAGCCGACGGTGCCTCGCTGGGGTGAGGGCTCCTCGCTGGGGTGGCGGGTTCCCGTTGGGGTGCTGGGTTCTTGCTGAGGCGAGGGGTTCTCGCTGAGCCGACGGTGCCTCGCTGGGGTGAGGGCCTCTCACTGGGGTGGCGGGTTCTCGCTGAGGCGAAGGGCCCTCGCCAAGCCGACGGCGCCTCGCTGGGGTGAGGGCCTCTCGCTGGGGTAGCGGGTTCTCGCTGAGCCGAAGGGCTCCCGCCAAGCCGACGGCGCCTCACTGAGGTAACAGCCTCTCACTGGGGCGACGTACGGTCAGGCCGTGGCCGTGGCCGTGGCCGTAACCACGGCCGTCGCCGTCGCCGTCGCCAGATAGCGGTCCGCGAGCGGATGCGGGTCGCGGACCGGGACCGCCAGGTGCACGGCGACCGACGGCGCGTTCTTCAGGCGTACGTAGCGCAGCCCGGGATGGGCGTAGCGGCGGGCGACCGGCTCGGGGGCGACGCCGACGCCGTGGTCCGCGGCGACGGCCTCCAGCCACTCGTCGACGTTGTCGGCGGTGCAGGCGAGGCGGGGGCGGCGGTCCGCGGGCCACAGCTCGGGGCGGGTGGTGCCGGTGACGGTGTTCACCACCAGCGGGTACGCGGCCAGCTCCGCCCAGTCCACGACGCGGCGCCCGGCGAGCGCACGGGAGCCGCGGGCGAGCACGGCGACGCGCGGCTCGTCGAGCAGCTTCCGGCCGCGCACCCCCTCCGGCAGCTCCCCCCGGACGACCGCCACGTCGCAGGCGCCCGCGGTGAGCCCCGCCAGCGGATCGTCGCGCCGCACCAGGCGCACGAGCGCCCCGGTCGCCGCCTTGAACGCGGTGGTGAGCGGTCCGCAGACCTCCGGGAGCAGCGAGGTGAAGCCGAGCCGCAGCACCGGCCGTTCGGCGCCCGGCGCGAGCAGCGCGGCGTCGAGGCGGACGAGCAGCGGCGCGAGTTCGTCGCGCAGGCGGCGCCCGGCGTCGGTCAGCTCCACCCGGCGCGTGGTGCGGTCGAGCAGCCGGGTGCCGAGCGCCTCCTCCAGGGACCGCACGGCCCGGGTGAGCGCGGGCTGGCCGACGCCGAGGGCGCTCGCGGCGTGCGTGAAGCTCAGCTCGTCGGCGACGGCGAGGAAGCCGCGCAGCTGACGCAGCTCCACGGCGTCGATGGGGCGCAGAGGATTCATGCCGCCCGAGCATAAGTGCACCCCGGCGGGCATTTCCCCACCAAACCGGAGACTGCCTACGTTTCCGCCCTGACCACTGGAGCAGGCGGACGAAGGGAGCTGATCGCCGGTGCGGAGGATCTGGCTGCTGATGCTGGGGGCCTTCACCCTGGGGCTCGACGCGTATGTGATGGCGGGGCTGCTGCCCGTCGTCGCGCACGACCTGGACACATCGGTGTCCCTGGCCGGGCAGATGGTGACCGTGTTCACGCTCGCGTACGCGGTGAGCGCGCCGCTCGTCGCGGGGCTGTCCGCGGGGGCCCGGCCGCGCGTGCTGATCATCACCGCCCTCGCCGTGTTCACGCTGGGCAACGCCCTGACCGCGCTCGCGCCCGGCCTCGCGGTGCTCCTCGTCTCCCGCGCGGTGGCGGGCGCGGGCGCCGGGGTGTACTCGGCGCTCTCCACGGCGGCCGCCGCCGCGCTCGCCGGGCCCGAGCGGCGCGGGCGGGGCCTGGCCCTCGTGATGGGCGGGATGAGCTCGGGCACCGTCCTCGGCGTGCCCCTCGGCGTGCTGCTCGCCGACCACACCTCGTGGCGCTCGACGATGTGGCTGGTCACGGGGCTCGGCGCGGTCGCCCTCGCGGGCCTCGCCGCGGGCCTGCCCGAGATCCCGGCGGCCCCGGCCGTGCCGGTGCGGGCGCGGCTCGGGGCGCTCACCGACCGCGCGGTGCTGCCCGTGGTGGGCGTGTCCTTCCTGGGGGCCGTGTCGAGCCTGGGCCTGTACACCTACCTCGCGCCGGTCCTGGACGCGGCGGGCGGCGTCGGCGAGGGCGACGTGGCGCCGTACCTGTGGGCGTGGGGGATCGGCGGGGTCCTGGGCAGCGTCCTGGCGGGGCCGCTGGTGGACCGTACGGGGCGGGTGTTTGCTCTCGTGACAGGAGTGACGGTGCTCCTGACCGTGTCGGAGGCCTCCCTCCCGCTCCTCGGCGCCGCGGCCTTCCCCGCGCTCGTGGTCTGGGGCGCGGCGGGCTGGGCCTTCCAAGTGCCGCAGCAGCACCGGCTGCTGGCGATCGGCGCCGAGCGCGGCACGGTGGCCCTCGCCCTGAACAACTCCGCGCTCTACCTGGGCAGCGCCGTGGGCTCCGCCGTCGCGGGACTCGCCCTGTCGGCGGGCCTGGACGCCGCCGACCTGCCCTGGGCCGCGGCCGCGGTGGCCGCGGTGGCGCTCGCCGTCCACCTGGCGGCGGGGCGGGGCGGCGGGCGCTGCCAGGACGCGCCGGGCGTGAGTACCCTTGGCACCTATGAGCACTCTTGAGCCCGAGCCCGAGCGCGGGGCAGGTACGGGGACCCTCGTAGAGCCGACGCCACAGGTGTCGCACGGCGACGGCGACCACGAGCGCTACGCGCACTACGTCCAGAAGGACAAGATCATGGCGAGCGCGCTCGACGGCACTCCCGTCGTGGCGCTCTGCGGCAAGGTGTGGGTCCCCGGCCGCGACCCGAAGAAGTACCCCGTCTGTCCCATGTGCAAGGAGATCTACGAGTCCATGGGCTCCGGCGGCGACAAGGACAAGAGCGGCAAGGACGGCAGCGGCAAGAAGTAACCCCGCGCCCGCGTCCTCTCACGCCGGACGGGCTGGACCCTGCCGATGCGGCAGGGTTTTAGCCCGTCCGGCGTTTGAGGACGAGGCGCGAAGCGCCAACAGAGGCAGGGTGCTGGGGGCGCCGCCCCTAGTTCGGGAAGGGGCGCCCGCGCGCGGAGCGCGCTCATGGATACGGCGGGGCGCCCCGCGAGGGTGGCGGCACCCGTGCGTTGCATATGCCACAACGCCCCTTTCGTGCTGCGCAATCGCGTGGGAGCCTCATCCGCATGACAGACACGGATCTGATTCCGGCCCCGCGGCGCGCGGAGTGGGCACCGCCCGCACAGGGGTCCTTCACCCTGGATCAGCAGACGACGCTAGCGGCCCTCCCGGGCACGGAGTCCGTGGCCCGCTGGCTCCGCGCCGCGGTGGGCGCGGCCACCGGACTCCCCTTCGACCCGCCCGGCACCGAGGGCGGCGACGCCGCCGATGCCAACCGCATCGTGCTCGCGCTGGACGACACCCTCCCCCGGAGGGCTACCGCCTGGCGGTCGGCGACGAGGGGCACCCGGGGATCCGTATCGAGGGCGGCGCCGCGGCCGGTGTCTTCTACGGGGCGCAGACGCTCCGTCAGCTCCTCGGCCCGGAGGCGTTCCGCCGCGCCCCCTGGACCGCTCCCGCACCTGGACGGTGCCCAAGGGTGTCGTCGAGGACGCCCCGCGCTTCGGCTGGCGCGGCATGATGCTGGACGTCGCCCGGCACTTCATGCCCAAGGACGGCGTCCTGCGCTACCTGGACCTGCTCGCCGCCCACAAGCTCAACGTGTTCCACTTCCACCTGACCGACGACCAGGGTTGGCGCGTCGAGATCAAGCGCTACCCGCGCCTCACGGAGGTCTCCTCCTGGCGGTCCCGCACCAAGTGGGGCCACAAGCGCTCCGAGCTGTGGAACGACACCCCGCACGGCGGCTTCTACACGCAGGACGACATCCGCGAGATCGTCGCGTACGCCGACTCGCTGCACATCACCGTCGTCCCGGAGATCGACGTACCGGGCCACTCGCAGGCGGCCATCGCGGCCTACCCGGAGCTGGGCAACGCCGACGTCATCGACACGGCCGCCCTGAAGGTGTGGGACACCTGGGGCGTCACCCGCAACGTCCTCGCGCCCACCGACGGCACGCTCCGCTTCTACGAGGGGGTCTTCGAGGAACTGCTCGACCTGTTCCCGTCGACCTTCATCCACGTGGGCGGCGACGAGTGTCCCAAGGAGCAGTGGAAGGACTCGGCCGCCGCGCAGGCCCGTATCGAGGAGCTGGGGCTCAGCAACGAGGACGAGCTGCAGAGCTGGTTCATCCGGCACTTCGACAAGTGGCTGTCCGCGCGCGGGCGTCGGCTCATCGGCTGGGACGAGATCCTGGAGGGCGGCCTCGCCGAGGGCGCCGCCGTGTCGTCCTGGCGCGGCTACGCGGGCGGCATCGCGGCGGCCCGGGCCCGCCACGACGTCGTCATGTGCCCCGAGCAGCACGTCTACCTGGACCACCGCCAGCACGGCGGCGCCGACGAGCCCATGCCCATCGGCTGGGTCCGCACCCTGGAGGACGTCTACCGCTTCGAGCCGGTGCCCGCCGAGCTGACCGAGGAGGAGGCGCGGCACGTCCTGGGCACCCAGGCCAACGTGTGGACCGAGGTGATGGAGTCCCCCGGGCGCGTGGACTACCAGGTCTTCCCGCGGCTCGCGGCCCTCGCCGAGGTCGCCTGGCGGCAGCTCCCGGCCCCGGCCGAACGGGACTTCGCCGACTTCGAACGGCGCATGGGCGCCCACTACGCGCGCCTTGACGCCCTCGGCGTGGCCTACCGCCCGCCGGGCGGCCCGCTGCCCTGGCAGAAGCGTCCCGGAGTGATCGGACGCCCGATCGAGGGGGCGCCCCCGATCGTGTGAGGCCGGGCCCCCGACGCGTGCTCCCGGCGGCCCGCCCTGCGACCGTGGGCCGCCAGGAGAAAGCCGTACAAGGCTCACCGAAGAGTGGCAATTCCCGCTCACCGGCGAGGGAGTGCGAAACCGGCACATCCCCCCGGTCTGCGGAGGAACGTCTCCTAGCGGACCCCCGCGCCGGGGCCCGGTGAAGATGTGCCAGAGTTGCCACGTCCGGGTTGTGAGCACGTACCGTACGGCGGAACAGGCGTAACGGTGACAACGGCACGCAAGCGGCCGGGCCATCGGGAAGGGGCAGCCGGTTTTGACCACGCACGCACCGCGGGCGGCGCAGGGGGCGCAGTCTGTGTCGCTGCCCGCCACGCTCGACGAGGCCGTCGCGGCGCTGGCCGCCGCGCCCGCCGCCGTGCCCGTCGCGGGCGGCACGGACCTGATGTCGTCGGTCAACGCGGGCCTCCTGCGCCCCGCCGCGCTCGTCGGGCTCGGCCGGATCAGCGAGATCCGCGGCTGGCAGTACCAGGACGGGCACGCGCTCCTGGGCGCGGGCCTGACCCACGCGCGCATGGGGCGCCCGGACTTCGCGGCGCTCATCCCGGCGCTCGCCGCCGCCGCGCGCGCCGCCGGACCCCCGCAGATCCGCAACGCGGGCACCCTCGGCGGCAACATCGCCTCGGCCGCGCCCACCGGCGACTCGCTGCCCGTACTCGCCGCCCTGGAAGCCGTGTTGATCGTCGCGGGCCCGGGGGCGCCCGCCGTGAGATCGAGGTCTCGCACCTGCTCGCGGGGGTGGAGATGCTGCGCCCCGGCGAACTCATCGGCTACGTACGCGTCCCGCTCCTGCACGCCCCCCAGGTCTTCCTGAAGGCCACGGGACGCACCGGTCCCGGCCGCGCCACCGCGTCCGTCGCGCTGGTCCTCGACCCCGCGCGCCGGGGCGTGCGCTGCGCTGTGGGCGCCATCGCGCCGATGCCGCTGCGCCCCCTGGACGCCGAGCAGTGGGTGGCCGGACTCATCGACTGGGACGGCCAGCGCGGGCTCGTCCCGGAGGCCCTCACGGCCTTCGGCGAGTACGTGGCCGCCGCGTGCGTCCCCGACCACCCACCCGCCGAGGACGGCACCGCGCAGCCGCTGCCGCCCGCCGTACTGCACCTGCGGCGCACCGTCGCCGCGCTGGCCCGACGAGCACTGGGGAGGGCGCTGTCGTGACCGACGGTCGGAACAACAACGGGACCGGCGGCGGCTGGGAGCCGCTGCCACAGGGCGAGTACGACCAGGACGCCACGGCGTTCGTCCAGCTCCCCGAGGGCGCGGTCGACGCCGTGAGCACCCCGCTCGCCGCGCCCGGACACGGGTATGTGCCGCCGCAGATAACGGTGACGCCGACGGCCGCCGACGCCACGGACCCGGCCGCCACGGGCGTGTGGGTGCTGCCGCCCGAGGTGACCGGCGTGGCACCGGCCGCCGAGTCGGCGCAGCCCGCGGGCTGGCCGGACCCGGCCGCGCACCCGGGCGCCGAGTTCCCGGCGGAGCGGCCCGCCCCCGACGCGTACGACCCGAGGGCCACCGGTCAGTGGACGTTCCCCGACGCGGTGGCGCCGGACCACGGGCAGGCACACGGGCAGGTGCAGGCGCACGGGCAGGCGCAGGCGCACGGGCACGCGCCCGCCGCGCACGACGTCACCGGGCAGTGGTCCATCCCCGTCGCGGACGGGGATCTCCCGGATGAATCGGGCGAGTTCGCCGCGTCGTCGCTGACGGCCCAGTACGGGGGTACGCCTCCGGCCACGCTGCCGGGGGGCGCGCCCGCGCCGTGGGCGACGTCCTGGCCGACGCAGGCGCCGGATGCTCCGATGGTGCCGGAAGGGCAGCCGCTGCCGGAGGTCCCGCCGGTGCCGGAGGTTCCGGCTGAGCCGTACCCGACGGTGGAGCAGCCCCCGGCCGCCGAGCCCGCCGCCGGGCAACCGCCCGCCGTGCAGCCCTCGGTCGAGCAGTCCGGCCGCGAGGAGACCCCCTTCGAGCGGACCGCCAAGCTGTTCGTGGTCGAGCGGCGCCCGGACGGGTCCCTCGGCCCGGCCGCGCCGTCGCCCGCGCAGCCGGACGCGCCGGTGCCGTCGGACGCCCAGGAGGTCCACGAGGCCCACGGGGTCAACGAGGTCCACGAGGCCCCGGTGTCGCCCGTGGAGCCCGCGCCGCCCGTGGAGTCCGCCGTCGTACCGGAGCCCGCCGCCCCGCCGGTGGCGCACGCGCCCGTACCGGAGGAGGCCCAGGCCCCCGTACCACCGGCGCGGCCCGAGCCGACCCCGGAGCCGGAACCCGAGCCCGCGGCCGCCCCCGAGCCCGCCGTCGCACCGGAGCCCGTCGCCGAGCGGGAGCCGGACCCGGACCCGGAGCCCGAGCCCGCCCAGGAACCGGAGCCCGAGCCCGTCACCGCGCAGGCCCCCGAGCCCGACCCCGAGGCGTCCCCGGACGCGACCCCTGAGGCCACCCCCGAGGCCGCCCCTGAGCCGGACCCCGCCCCCGGCCCTGAGCAGCCCCAGGAGGCCGCCGCGCCCCCCGCCGAAGCCGAACCGGAAGTAACTCCTCCGTTCGAGGCGGCGGAGCAGCCCAAGCCCGACGAGCACCCCCTCGTCTCCTACGTCCTGCGCGTCAACGGCGCCGACCGCCCCGTGACCGACGCCTGGATCGGCGAGTCGCTGCTGTACGTGCTGCGCGAGCGCCTCGGCCTGGCCGGGGCCAAGGACGGCTGCTCGCAGGGCGAGTGCGGGGCCTGCAACGTCCAGGTGGACGGGCGCCTGGTGGCGTCCTGCCTGGTGCCCGCCGCCACCACGGCGGGCAGCGAGGTGCGCACGGTCGAGGGCCTCGCCGTCGACGGCCAGCCCTCGGACGTCCAGCGGGCGCTGGCGAACTGCGGGGCCGTGCAGTGCGGCTTCTGCGTCCCCGGCATGGCCATGACGCTGCACGACCTCCTGGAGGGCAACCCCGCGCCCAGCGACCTGGAGACGCGCCGCGCCCTGTGCGGCAACCTGTGCCGCTGCTCGGGCTACCGGGGCGTGCTCGACGCGGTGCGAGACGTGGTCGCCGAGCGCGAGGCGAAGGGCGCCGCCGAGCAGGAGCAGGCGCGGGAACAGGGCGAGCGGGCGGCGGCCGAGCAGCCGCGCATCCCGCACCAGGCGGGCCCGTACGGGCAGGACGGAGACCAGGCGTGAACGGCGTGAACGGCGTGGGCAGCGGCCACGGCGAGGCCGCCACCGCGAGCACCGGCGCGCCCGGCGCGGGCGCCGAGCAACTGCCGCACGGCATCGGCTCCTCGCTGCCGTCGGCGGACATCAGGGCGAAGACGGAGGGCACCTTCCCCTACGCCTCCGACCTGTGGGCCGAGGGCCTGCTGTGGGCGGCCGTGCTGCGCTCCCCGCACGCGCACGCGCGCATCGTGTCCGTCGACACCACCCACGCGCGCGAACTGCCGGGCGTCCGCGCGGTCGTCACGCACGAGGACGTGCCGGGCCAGGCCCTGCTCGGCCGCCGCACCCCGGACCGCCCGGTCTTCGCCGCCGACGTGGTGCGCCACCACGGCGAGCCGATCGCCGCCGTCGCCGCCGACCACCCCGACACGGCCCGGATGGCCGCCGCCGCGATCATCGTCGAGTACGAGCCCCTGGAGCCGGTCACCGACCCGGAGAAGGCCTTCGAGGCGCCGCCGCTGCACCCGGACGGCAATCTGATCCGGCACATCCCGCTGCGCCACGGCGACCCGGAGGCGAGCGGCGAGGTCGTCGTGGAGGGCCTGTACCGCATCGGCCGCCAGGACCCGGCGCCCATCGGCGCGGAGGCGGGGCTCGCGGTGCCGCGCCCGGACGGCGGCGTGGAGCTGTACCTGGCCTCGACCGATCCGCACGGCGACCGCGACATGGCCGCCGCCGCGTACGGCCTCAGCCCCGACCTGGTGAAGGTCGTCGTGACGGGCGTGCCGGGCGCCAGCGCCGACCGGGAGGACGCCAGCTTCCAGCTGCCGCTCGGCCTGCTCGCCCTGAGGACGGGCTGCCCGGTCAAGCTCACGGCCTCGCGCGAGGAGTCCTTCCTCGGCCACGCCCACCGCCACCCGACGCTGCTGCGCTACCGCCACCACGCGGACGCGGAGGGCCAGTTGGTGAAGGTGGAGGCGCAGATCCTGCTCGACGGCGGCGCGTACGCGGACTCGTCGGCGGACGCGCTCGCGGCGGCCGTGTCCTTCGCCTGCGGCCCCTACGTCGTACCCAACGCCTTCATCGAGGGCTGGGTGGTCCGCACCAACAACCCGCCCTCTGGTCATGTACGCGGCGAGGGTGCCCTCCAGGTGTGCGCCGCCTACGAGGCGCAGATGGACAAGCTCGCCAAGAAGCTGGGCGTCGACCCGGCCGAGGTGCGGCTGCGCAACGCGATGGCGACCGGCGATGTCCTGCCAACCGGACAGACCGTGACATGCCCGGCGCCGGTCGCCGAACTGCTCACCGCCGTGCGGGACTTCCCGCTGCCCGACCTGCCCAAGGACACCCCCCCGGAGGAGTGGCTGCTGCCCGGCGGCCCCGAGGGCGCGGGCGACCCGGGCGCGGTGCGGCGCGGCGTCGGCTACGGCCTCGGCATGGTGCAGCTGCTCGGCGCGGAGGGCGCCGACGAGGTCGCCACGGCCACGGTGAAGGTCCAGGACGGCGTGGCCACGGTGATCTGCGCGGCCGTGGAGACCGGCCAGGGCTTCTCGACGCTCGCCCGGCAGATCGTCCAGGAGACCCTGGGCGTCGACGACGTGCGCGTGGCGCCCGTGGACACCGACCAGCCCCCGGCCGGGCCGAGCTGCCACGGCCGCCACACGTGGGTGTCGGGCGGCGCGGTGGAGCGCGCGGCGAAGATGGTCCGCACGCAGCTCCTCCAGCCGCTGGCCCACAAGTTCGGCATGTCCACCGAACTCCTCCAGATCGCCGACGGCAAGATCACCTCGTACGACGGCGTGCTCTCCACGACCGTCGAGGAGGCCATGGAGGGCAAGGAGCTGTGGGCCACGGCCCAGTGCCGCCCGCACCCCACCGAGCCGCTGGACGCCAACGGCCAGGGCGACGCGTTCGTCGGCATGGCGTTCTGCGCGATCCGCGCGGTCGTCGACGTCGACATCGAGATCGGTTCGGTACGGGTGGTCGAGCTGGCGGTCGCCCAGGACGTGGGCCGGATCCTGAACCCGGCGCAGCTGCGGGTGCGCATCGAGGCGGGCGTCACCCAGGGCGTGGGCGCGGCGCTCACCGAGAACCTGCGCACCCCGCGCGGCCTGGTCCGCCACCCCGACCTGACGGGCTACGCCCTGCCCACCGCCCTGGACGCGCCGGACATCCGCATCGTCAAGCTCGTCGAGGAGCGGGACGTCGTCGCCCCGTTCGGCGCGAAGGCGGCCAGCGCGGTGCCGGTGGTCACGTCTCCCGCGGCGGTCGCGTCGGCGGTGCGGGCGGCGACGGGGCGCCCGGTGAACCGGCTGCCGATCCGGCCGCAGGCGGCGGTGGGGGCGGAGCTGGCGTAGCTGGCCTGGCGCTCCGCGCGCTGGGCCGCTCGGCGCGCGGGCCGCTCCGCGCGCGGGAAATCGGGAGGAAGCCCGGGGCGCCCCTGCGATACGTTCGCGCGCGTGAACACCATCGCCGCCCCCGACGGGGTCATCGTCATCACCGGCATCATGGCCGCGGGCAAGTCCACGATCGCCCAGGCCCTGGCCGAACGGCTGCCGCGGGCCGCCCATGTGCGCGGTGACGTCTTCCGCCGCATGATCGTCTCGGGCCGCGAGGAGTACGAGCCCGGGGCGGGCGGCGACGCGGAGGCCCAACTGCGGCTCCGCTACGCCCTGTCGGCGTCGACGGCCGACGCGTACGCCGCCGCGGGCTTCACCGCGGTCGTCCAGGACGTGATCCTCGGCGAGGAGCTGAAGCGGTACGTGGACCTCGTACGGACCCGCCCCCGGTACGTCGTGGTGCTCGCCCCGCGCCCGGAGGTCGTCGCCGCCCGCGAGGCCGCGCGCGGCAAGACCGGGTACGGGGAGTGGACCGTCGAGATGCTCGACGAGGGCCTGCGTGCCGGGACCCCGCACATCGGGCTGTGGCTGGACAGCTCGGACTTGACGGTGGACGAGACGGTGGAGGCGATCCTGGCCCGCCTGGACGAGGCGGCGGTGGCCTGACCCCGGCCCGCTCCGGGGCCTGCCGCGGCTTCCGGGAGCGGAACGTCTCCGACCGGCTCCCGCCGGGTCACGGGACCGTCGCAGCCTCTCGGTGCCCCCATAAATCCCTTTAAATCAGGGTGGGTTACAGGCACCATCGAAGGAGTCCCGAACCACACGACTCACTACGGGGGAGATGTCATGGGGGATGGCAACGACACGGGCTGGGGCTGAGTGGTCCCACTCCGTGAGACGCACACAGGGTGACCCCGGTTCGGGGTCACCCTTTTCTGGCGTGGGCGCCCTGAACCGTCCGCCCACCCTCCGGGGCGAGCGGGTGGAATCCAGCCCGTCCGGCGTTTGAGGGCGAGCGCGGAGCGCGACGGATCAAGCCTGTCCGGCGTTTGAGGACGAGCCGCGGAGCGGTGATGAAGGCGGGGTGCCAGGGGCGGCAGCCCCTGGTTTCGGGAAGGGGCGGGATTGGGGAGCCTCCGGCAGGGCCACCCCCCCGTCACCCTTGCACCGACACCACCGCCCCCGGACGCAGCCGCCCGTACACCCACGCCGCATCCGCCCGCCGAAGCCCGATCCACCCCCGCGTGGCATCCCGCACCCCCGGCGCCCCCTCGGCGTACGTCATGGCGACGAGGTAGTTGACGCTCCCGTCGTCCGCCCGCAGCTCCACCACCCACGGCAACGTCACGTCGTACTGCTCCCCGAGCCCCACCGAAGCGCTGTCGAGCCGCTTGGTGCGGTACTTGGCGACGACGGTCATGCGTCCCGTCCTGGTGGGGTGACCGGCCTTCCCCGAGGAGACGGGCACCTCCCGCCCGCCGAGGGACAGGGTGCGCGCGGAGAGGTCGACGACGGCGGCGGGCGCGGCCGACCGCGTGCTGGGCGCGGCGGGCGGCGCGGGCGCCTCTCCGGAGCCGTCCCCGAGCACGGTGGTGAGCCCGAAGGCGATCCCCGCGGCGGCGGCCACGGCCCCGCCCGCGAGCACCCCCGCCGACGGTGCCGCCGGGACACGCCCCGGCGCCGTACGGCCGCCCCGTCGGCGGGCGCGGGCGCCTCCGCGCTCTGGGCGAGGGCCCGCAACGCGGTGGAGAGGCCATGGGACGACAGGTCCGGGGGGCCCGGGGGACCCGCGAGGTCTGCGGGGTCATCGGACACGACGGCCGCCCTCCTTCCCGCCCAGCGCGTCGGCACGGCTGCCGCCCAGGTGCTGGGCGAGCGCCGCCCGGCCCCGGGCCAGCCGGGCCTTGACGGTGCCGACCGGGGCGCCGGTCTCGGAGGCTACCTGCTCCACGCTGAGGTCACACAGGTGGTGCAGGACGATCGCGAGGCGCTGCGCGTCGGGCAGCCGTCGCAGCGCCTCGACCAGGGCGACGTGTTCGGGTCCGGGCCCAGGGGTGTGCTCGGGCGGCGGCGTGCGCCGCACCAGTTCGAGCCAGCGCCGGGCGCGCCGCCAGTGGCTCACGGCGAGCCGCATCGCGACGGTGCGGACCCACGCCTCGGGGGCCTCGGCGGCGACCAGTTCGCGCCGCCGGTCCCAGGCCCGTACGAAGGCCTCCTGGACGACGTCCTGGGCCTGCCCGTGGTCGCCGGTGAACGCGTACACCTGCCCGACGACACGCGGAAACGCCGACGCGTAGAACGCGTCGAACTCGTCCTCCGTCATGCCGCTCCCGAGGTGCCCGGACATCCGCTCAGAAAACTTTCGAGCCGCATGCAACCCGGTGACCCCGGCATGCGTACAGGTCGCGTACATCGAAGCACACGAAACAGGGGGCTCTGTTGACCAGAGGAACCAGCCGGGACCGCACGCGCCGAGGCGATACGGACCGAGGCCGCACGCGCCGAAGCCGCACGCACCGGGATCGCACGCACCGAGGCCGCCCCGGAGGCGCGGCGGCCGCGGCCGCGCTCTGCGCGCTGCTGCTCGCGGCCTGCGGAAGCGGCGGCGGCGACGGCCGCCCCGCCGCGGCAGGCGGCACCGAGGGCGCACCCCGCGCCGAGGCCCCGGCGGCCAAGCCGACCCCGCGTGCGAAGCCGCTCCCGGAGGCGCTGCGCAAGGGCGCGCGGGTCAACGTCCTCGACGGGCAGACCGTAGGCGTGGGCATGCCGATATCCGTGACGTTCGCCCGCCCGGTCCCGCCGTCCGAGCGGGCGGCGGTCGAGCGGCGCCTCACCCTCCGCACGGACAACGGCACCACCGGCTCCTGGAGCTGGGTCAAGGACCGCAACCTGTACGAGGGCCAGCGCGTCGACTACCGCCCCAGGGAGTACTGGAAGCCCGGCACCAGGATCACCCTGCGCGCGGGTTCCGCCATCGAGCGGAACGTCACGGTGGGCCGCTCCCTGGTGGCCACGGTCGACGTCCGCACGCACACGATGACCGTCGCCAAGGAGGGTTCGACCCGCCGCGTCCCCATCACCGCGGGCGCGCCCGGCATGGACACCTGGAACGGCACGATGGTCGTCTCCGACAAGCAGCGCCGCGTGCTCATGGACTCCCGGACCGTCGGCTACGGAGACGCGTACAAGGGCTACTACGACTACGCGGTGCACCTGACGACGTCGGGCACCTACCTGCACCAGAACCCGAAGGCCAACACCTTCGCGGGCAACGCCAACGTCACGCACGGCTGCATCGGCCTGGCCACGGACGGCACGGCGCGCCGCTTCTACGAAGAGGTGATCCCGGGCGACGTCATCCGCGTCACCGGCTCCAAGGACACGGTGGACCCGGGCAACGGGTACGGGGACTGGAACGTCCTCTGGGACCAGTGGAAGGCGGGCAGCGCCCTGTCGTGAGGTCCTGACAGGGCGCCGCCCGCCTCAGTGGAGGCCGTGACCGGAATCGAACCGGTGTGCTTCGCTTTGCAGGCGAATCCCTAAACCACTCGGGCACACGGCCAAGCTGTTCGCTGTGTCTTCGACGGTAGGCGCCGTTCGTGACCTTCCTCAAGAGCAGGGCCGTCACCGCAACGGGACTGCCATATGGCGTTCATGAACGGCGTTCAGGGCCGGGAGGGCGGCGTGGGGCTAGGGGGAAGTCCGGGGCGGGGTGGGGGACTTCCCCGATGCGGGCGGGGTGGGGCGGCGATGACCATGGAGGCATGACAGCGAGGGTTCAGGGGATGTCACGCCGGGCGGTGGCGCGGGGCGCGGCGGTGGGCGCGCTGCTCGCGGCGGCGGGCGGCGGCGCGGGCGCGGCCCGGGCGGTGCCGGGTGGGCGGTCGGGGAGCGCCGGACGGTCCGTGTGGCGGCCGGAGGCGCTGCGCGCGGCGATAGCGGACCTGGCGCACCCACCGGCGACGTCCGCGCAGCTGTGGGCGGCGCACGGCGGGGAGCGGTGGCACGGCAGCGTGGGTGAGGCGAGGCCGGGCGGCGGGCGGCCGCCCCGCTCCGGTGACGCCTTCCGCGCGGGCAGCGTGACCAAGCAGTTCGTGGCGGTGGTGGTGCTCCAGCTCTGGGCGGAGGGCCGACTGCGCCTGGGCGATCCGATCGGCCGGTATGTGGGGGACTGCTGCCGCCCGCGTCGGAGCGGATCACGGTGCGGCAGCTCCTGAACCACACGAGTGGCCTGCCCGACCACCGCGGCCTGCCGGACCTGTCGACCCCGGAGGCCGTGCTGCGCCACCGCTTCGACCACTGGACGCCCCAGGACCTGGTGGGGACGGTGGCGCACGGGGGGCCGAAGTTCCCACCGGGCACCCAGCAGGAGTACCGGGGCGTCAACTACGTGCTGCTGGCCCTGCTCGTCCAGGAGTTGACGGGCCAGGCGTACGGGGACGCGGTCGCGGCCCGTGTCCTGCGCCCGCTGGGCCTGGCGCGGACGAGGTTCCCCGGCGCCGATCCGCGGCTGCGGGGCCCGCACGTCCGGGGCTGGCTGCGCATGACCGACGGCTCAGCGCGGGACGTCACGACGTACGACCAGTCCTCGGCCTGGGGCGAGGGCGAGCTGATATCGACGCTTGACGACCTGGCCCGCTTCCAACGGGCGCTGTTCTCAGGTGTGTTGCTGCCGCCGTCGGCCATGGACCGGCTGTTCGCCCTGCCGCCGGACTCGGTGCGCATGGCCGACGGGAGCCCCGCGCGGTACAGCATGGGGCTCCAGCGGGTGCCGCTGGGCGGCGGCGTGACGCTCTGGGGAAAGACGGGGGAGACCTATGGCTACCGCACGCGCGTGTTCGCGACCCGCGACCAGCGGACGCGGTTCGTCCTGGCGTACACACCGACGCCGCTGGCCGCCAGGGAGCAGATGGTGGAGCGGGTCGTCGCCGCGCTGCCGCTCGGCGCCGAATGACTCAGCGCCGGTTGACTCAGCGCACGCTCCACGCGGCCACCGCCGACAGGGGCGGGGGTCAGGCGGCGGTGTCGTAGGTGTAGTGCCGTGTGTGATCCAGCATGTCCGCGGGGGTCACATCGCCCCAGGGGCGCATCGTCTCGTGGAGGTCGACGACGTTCGGCGTGCCGGAGGCGGGCAGGTAGGGGGAGCCGGGGTGGCGGGACTGCCAGGTGGCCCAGAGCTTGTCGACGTAGGCGTGGTGGAGCCAGAAGACGGGGTCGTTGGGGAGGCGCCGGTGGCCATGTGGCCGCCGACCCAGACGTGGACGCGGTTGTGGAGGTTGACGCCGCGCCAGCCTTCGAGGTGGTTGCGGAAGCCGTCGGAGGCGCTGTTCCACGGCGGGGCGTCGTACACGGGCAGGGCGAGGACGGAGTCGACCTCGGCCCTGGTCGGCAGCGACCGGCCGCCCGCGCCCAGGGAGCGCCGCAGGAAGTCGCGGCCGTCGACGCGGACGTTGATGCGCCAGCCGTTGCCGGAGGCGGCGAAGGGGCCGTCGGTGACCTGGCCGTCGCGGGGGCGGCCGGTGCCGCCGAGGAAGTCGGGGGCCCACAGGGAGGCGGCGGGGGAGCGGTCGGTGGTCCAGTCCCAGTAGGGGAGGGTGACGGAGGGGTCGACGGACTGGAGGGCCTGTTCGAACTGGATCAGGAAGCGGCGGTGCCAGGGGAGGAAGGACGGTGAGCGGTGCCCGACGCGGTCGCTGTCGTCGCGGTCGCTCATGATGAAGTCGTTGTGGGTGCTGACGAAGGAGTCGTAGCGCCCGTCGCGCTTGAGGGCGAGCAGGGCGTTGACGAAGCGGCGCTTCTCGTCGGCGGTGAGGTGGGCCTGGTTCTTGCGTATGGCCATGGTGGCGGCGCTCCGGATCAGAGGGCGGACGGGGCGAGCGGGACCAGGGAGGCGCCCTGGAGTTCGACGACGGCGGCGCGGGCGAGGGCGCGCGGGGTGGCCTGGGGCTCGTAGTGGTTGATGACGCTGATCCAGGTGCCGTCGGCGTTGCGCATGATGTGCAGCTCGTCGCCGTCGATGCGGACGGAGTAGCCGTCGCCGTGGCCGCCGTGGTGTCCGCCGTGGCCCGGGGTGGGGCCGCCCTGGATGCGGCGGCCGAGGTAGACCTCGTCGAAGGCGTCGGGCACGGGGCGGTGCCCGTCGCGCGGGGCGGCGGGGGCGGGGCCCTGGGCGGCGCCGACGGCGACGGCCGCGGCGAGCGTGGCGCCCGCGGCGCCGATGGCGCGGCGACGAGTGATTCCGGACATGCGTGGACCCCCAAGTGAGCGTGGCGTCAAGGCAGTTCCGGTGGTCGGGCCGGACTGCTGGGACATGCGTACCTGGGGGTGGGCGCGGGGGCGTAATCGGAGGGAGGGGTTGCCCTTCAATGCGGACAACTGCGGTTAAACAGTGCAGTCTTGAACGAAGGGGATTCTGCGGCGCGTTCGCTACGGCGGCGCGTATCCCGCAAATCTTGCGCCGAGAGTGAGGGTAACGTGAAAGATCTTCACAACTGGCGCAGAGTCCGTGCCGGGGGTCACAGCGGAAAGCTGTCCGAAAGCCGGGGCGGGCCTGAGTAGGGGCTGAGTACCGGTACTCAGGATCCGCATGATGGGTGCAAGCGATGCTGGCTGGCATGACGACACCGCCTTCGCCGCCGCTGCCCCCGCCGCCCGCGTACGCGCCGCCCGGGTACGCGCCTGTCCCTGGGCGGCGCGGGCCGGGGCGTGCCGCGCTGGTCGCCCTGGTGGTCGCCGCGCTCCTGGCGGCGGGCTTCGGGGCGTGGTGGTGGACGCGGGACGGGGACGACGACCTGCTGGCGGGGCGGCCGTGGGCGACGGACCTCAAGGCGGGGGTGTCGTACCGGATCCCGGAGGGCTGGGAGCGGAAGGACAAGGGGCTGATCGGCGCCTTCACGATGACGATCAGGACGGCGGACAGGGACACGGGCGCGGGCGAGGGGAGCGGGAGCGGGGGCGACGCGGGCGGCGAAGGCTCGTACGGCATGGTGCTGTCGGGCCGCGCGGACCCCGTGCCCGAGTCGGCCCTGAAGGCGCGGACGGAGAGCGCGGCCCGGTCGAACGCGGTCTTCTTCTACCCGGACGGCTCCTCGGAGGTGACGGAGTCCACGGCGACCACGGTCAGCGGCCGCCCGGCGCACACGACGGTCCTCGCGGTGAAGGACGGCGAGGGCGGCACGGCCCATCTGCGCCTGACGCTCACCGCCGCGGACGCGAACCGCTCGGTGTTCCTCCTCGGTGTGGCCAAGCCCGGCCAGGGCTCCGAACAGCCCCTGACGGACGCGGTCCTGGAGAGCGCGAAGCTCCTGTGACCCCTGTTGGCCCCTGTCTGAAATTGCACTTGCAACCGGCGGGCGCGGTCACCTTGGCTACAGAGCCAAGGTGACCGCGACGGGGAGGAACGAGCGATGACACAGCCGCCGCAGCAGTGGCCGGGCGGCGGGTTCGGCCCGCCACAGCCGCCGTACGGTTCGGCGCGGGGGCCGTACGGCAGCCCACCGGGGCAGCCGGGCCACCAGGGGCCGGTGGCGGACAATCCGTACGCCGGGCCGGTGCCGTACGGCGGTGGACATCCGTCGCCGCCCGGCGGAGGCGGTGGCGGGCGGCGCCGCCGGACCGGCCTGATCGCGGGGGCCGCGGCGCTGGCGCTGGCCGTCGTCGCCGGTGGGGTGTGGCTGGCGGTGGGCCGGGACGACGACGGCGCCGAACCGGAGGCCGGGCCGACGCCGCGCCAGTCGGCGAGCGCCGGGGCGGACACCCCGAGCCCGGACGAAGCGGAGGACCCCCAAGGCTCCGAGGACCCCGAGGACCCCGAGGCGTCCGACTCCCCCGAGGAATCCCCGACCCCCGACGAACCCGACAGCGGCCCCACGGGGACCACCCTCGTCGGCCTCTGGCGCTCGGAGGAGCCGGGCGGCGGCCTCCTCGGCCTGCGCGACAGCCCCGACACCGCGAAGCCGAGGAAAATCTCGGTCTCCCTCCTCGACGACGGCCGCTGCACGGGCGTCCGCCGCGTCATCGAACCCGGCCGCAGCTACCGCATAGGCCTCCTCTGCGAACGAACCAAGAAGGAGATCTACGGCGACCTGATCTTCCCCGGCGGCGACACCCTGACGATCACCTGGGACCGGGGCAGATCCGGCAAGGACACGTACAAGCGCTTCGCGGACTGGCCACAGGACGGCCGTGACACCGGAGGCAGCGGAGGCAGCGGAGGAACCAGCGACTCCGAGGACACCGAGGGCGTCGAAGGCGTCTGACGGCGCTCGCAGACACCTGAGGAATCCGCCCCTTGAGGCAGCGTGAGTACGCGTACTCATGCTGCGCCGGTCAACGGCCTCTGGCCTCAGGGCCGTTGGCGCGCCACGAGGGAATCAGGGCGCTGCGATCAATGGGAAGTACCGAAGTATCACAGGGTGGAACTTGAACAGGTCGGTTGCGGTTGCGGTGTGCGGGTTCCTCATGTGCTTTCTCGCGGTGGGATGCGCGGAATCGGAATCGGATACGGGTGAGAGCGGCGTGGAGGTACGGAAGAGCGGCGAAGTGGAGCGGGAAGTGGAGGCCGCGTCGAGTCGTCTCCTGGAGCTGACCGGGCTGAAGGGGAAGGTGACCGGGGCCGGGGCGGCGGTCGCTCCGTGCGCAGGTCAGGGGGACGGGGTGTACCGGGTGCGGCACCCCTGGAGCATCCACGGCGTTCCGGTTCCCGCGCTGGAGAGGGCGATGGAGCGGCTCAGGAAGGAGCTGCCCCGCGGCGGATGGACCGTGGTCAAGGACGGCGCGGACGACAGCCGGGCGAAAACGCCGCAGATCGTCGCCGACGCGAGGGCGGGAAGTTCTCCGCGGACATCCGGCTGCACGACGAGCGGCAGTACGGCGACGCGCCCTCGTTCCTGGAGGTTACCGTCGTGTCCGGCTGCTTCCGGCGGGCGTGAGCGGGCGGCGCGCGGGTTGTGGGGAGGGGGCCGGGGGCGTACGACCAAGGGACCAGGATGGGACCCGTCGCTGGGCAGGGGTGGTTGTCGGTGGGGAACTCAGGGTGGCCCCCATGACCGCCCGAGACTCCCGCGACGCCGATGTCGCCACCGCTCCGGCCGCCAGTGAGGCGGCCGCGTCCGTGTTGGACCGGCCCGAGGGCGGGGTGCTCTCGAAACCGTACCGGGCGCTGAGCATCGGCATGGTGTCCGTCGTGCTGCTGATCGCCTTCGAGGCGACCGCCGTCGGGACGGCGATGCCCGTGGCGGCGCGGGAGCTGGACGGGGTCTCGCTGTACGCGTTCGCGTTCTCGGCGTACTTCACGACGAGTCTGTTCGGGATGGTCCTCGCGGGGCAGTGGGCCGACCGGCGGGGGCCGCTCGGGCCGCTGAGCGGCGGGATGGCCGCGTTCGTGGCGGGGCTGCTGCTCGCGGGCGCCGCCAGCGGGATGTGGCAGTTCATCCTGGGCCGGGCCGTGCAGGGCCTCGGCGGCGGCCTCGTGATCGTCGCGCTGTACGTGGTGGTGAGCCGCGCCTACCCGGAGCCGCTGCGCCCCTCGATCATGGCGGCGTTCGCGGCGAGCTGGGTCGTGCCGTCCGTCGTCGGCCCCCTGGTGAGCGGCACGGTCACGGAGCACATGGGCTGGAGATGGGTGTTCCTCGGCATCCCCCTCCTGGTCGCCGCGCCGCTCGTGCTCGCCCTCCCCGCGATCCGCCGCACGGCCTCGGGCCCCCTCGACCCGGACGACCCGGACGGCTCGGGCGCCCCCGCCGCCACGTTCGACCGCCGCCGCATCCGGCTCGCCCTCGGCATCTCGCTGGGCGCGGGACTCCTTCAGTACGCGGGCCAGGACCTGCGCTGGCTGTCCCTGGTCCCGGCGGTGCTCGGCGCCGCCGTGCTCGTGCCGTCCGTGCTCGGCCTGCTGCCCCGCGGCACCTACCGCGCCGCCCGCGGCCTGCCCTCCGTGGTCCTGCTGCGCGGCCTCGCCGCCGGGTCCTTCATCGCCGCCGAGTCCTTCGTGCCGCTGATGCTGGTCGCCGAGCGCGACCTGTCGCCCACCACGGCCGGGCTCACCATCGCGGCGGGCGGCGCCACCTGGGCCCTCGGCTCGTACGCCCAGTCGCGCCCCCGCATGGAGCCCCACCGCGGCCGCCTGGTCGCCGTCGGCATGGTCCTCGTCGCCGCCTCCATCGCGTACGCCCCGGCCGTGCTGATCGAGGCCGTCCCGGTGTGGACCCTCGCGGTCGCCTGGGGCGTCGGCTGCCTCGGCATGGGCGTGGTCATCGCCTCGACGAGCGTGCTGCTGCTGCGCCTGTCCCCGCCCGAGGACGCCGGGTCGAACTCCGCCGCGCTCCAGATATCCGACGGCCTGTCCAACACGCTGCTGCTCGCCGTGGGCGGCGCCGCCTTCGCCGCGCTCGGCGGCGGCGCGGTCGGCGGGCACGGGGCGGGCGAGGCCACCGGCTCCCACCCGGCGGCGTTCACGGCGGTGTTCCTGCCGATGGCCGCCGTCGCCCTGGTCGGCGCGTGGGTGGGGACACGGCTGCGGGCCCGGGGCGAGGGGGAGACCAGCGGCACCTAGACCGCCCGGCGGCCCACGGGCCCGGGGGCGCGGGCCCACGGGCCGGGGCGCGGACGGGGCCTCACCCGCTCGGGGGTCGGGTGAGGCCCACCCGGCCGCCGACGCGCCCGCCCCCCGGCGAGCGGCGGTGTGAGCCGCGTCGCACCCCGTCCGCGACCCGAGCGTCAGCCCCGGGTCCGGTCATCCCACCGGTAGGGTGGCCCGGTTGTCGTACGTTCCCCCAGCGTCAAAATTCGGAGACCGTGACTACTACCGCCGCCTCCTCCAACCACCACCTGTCGCCCGCCTTCCCGGGGCGCGCTCCCTGGGGCACCGCCAGCAAGCTGCGCGCCTGGCAGCAGGGGGCGATGGAGAAGTACATCCAGGAGCAGCCGCGCGACTTCCTCGCGGTGGCGACCCCCGGCGCCGGAAAGACGACGTTCGCGCTGACGCTCGCGTCCTGGCTGCTGCACCACCACGTCGTGCAGCAGGTGACCGTCGTCGCCCCGACCGAGCACCTGAAGAAGCAGTGGGCCGAGGCCGCCGCGCGCATAGGGATCAAGCTGGACCCGGAGTACAGCGCGGGCCCGCTCAGCCGCGAGTACCAGGGCGTCGCCGTGACGTACGCGGGCGTCGGCGTGCGCCCCATGCTGCACCGCAACCGCGTGGAGCAGCGCAAGACCCTCGTCATCCTCGACGAGATCCACCACGCGGGCGACTCCAAGTCGTGGGGCGAGGCCTGCCTGGAGGCGTTCGAGCCCGCCACGCGGCGCCTCGCGCTCACCGGCACGCCGTTTCGCTCCGACACCAACCCCATCCCCTTCGTGACGTACGAGGAGGGCAACGACGGCATCCGCCGGTCCGCCGCCGACTACACCTACGGCTACGGCAGCGCCCTCGGCGACGGCGTCGTGCGGCCCGTGATCTTCCTGTCGTACAGCGGGAACATGCGCTGGCGCACCAAGGCCGGGGACGAGATCGCCGCGCGCCTCGGCGAGCCCATGACCAAGGACGCGATCTCGCAGGCCTGGCGCACCGCGCTCGACCCGCGCGGCGACTGGATGCCGAACGTGCTCCAGGCCGCCGACCGCCGCCTGAGCGAGGTCCGCAAGGCCATCCCGGACGCGGGCGGCCTCGTCATCGCCTCCGACCAGGACTCCGCGCGCGCCTACGCCAAGCTGATCCGCGAGATCACCGGCACCAAGGCCACCCTCGTGCTGTCCGACGACGCGGGGGCCTCGCAGCGCATCGACGACTTCAGCGGCAGCGACGACCGGTGGATGGTCGCGGTGCGGATGGTGTCGGAGGGCGTCGACGTGCCGCGCCTCGCCGTCGGCGTGTACGCGACGACGATCTCGACGCCGCTGTTCTTCGCGCAGGCCGTCGGGCGCTTCGTGCGGTCGCGGCGGCGCGGCGAGACCGCGTCCGTGTTCCTGCCGACCGTCCCCGACCTGCTCGGCTTCGCCAACGAGATGGAGGTCGAGCGCGACCACGTCCTCGACCGGCCGAAGAAGGAGAACGGCGAGGACGACCCGTACGCCGAGTCCGAGAAGGAGATGGACGAGGCCAACAAGCAGCAGGACGAGGACACCGGCGAGCAGGACGCGCTGCCCTTCGAGGCGCTGGAGTCCGACGCCGTCTTCGACCGGGTCCTGTACGACGGCGCCGAGTTCGGCATGCAGGCCCACCCCGGCAGCGAGGAGGAGCAGGACTACCTCGGCATCCCGGGCCTCCTCGAACCCGACCAGGTGCAGCTGCTGCTCCAGAAGCGGCAGGCCCGGCAGATCGCGCACAGCAAGAAGAAGCCCGCCGAGGAGGCCGACCTCCTCGAACTGCCCGCCGAGCGGCGGCCCGTGGTCTCCCACAAGGAGATGCTGGAGCTGCGCAAGCAGCTCAACACGATGGTCGGCGCGTACGTCCACCAGAGCGGCAAGCCGCACGGGGTGATCCACACCGAGCTGCGCCGGGTGTGCGGCGGGCCGCCGAGCGCGGAGGCCACGGCCGGGCAGCTGCGGCAGCGGATCGCCAAGGTGCAGGAGTGGGCCACGCGGATGCGCTAGCGCGCACGCTTGCGGTTCTGCCCCTGCGGGGCGGGCTCCGGCGCCCGCCGGGTGGGCTTCAGCCCCTGCCGGGGGCCGGATGGGGGTTGCCTGCCGGGGGCCGGGTGTTGGGCCCCTGGCAGGGTGGGCATCTGTTCCTGGCGGGGCGGGGGGGCGTCTCGACGGTCCCCCCGGGTGCCTCCGGCGTGCTCCGCCGGGGGTGTCTGGGGGCGTCCCCGCGCCGCCAGGGGGTGTGCCCTTCGTTATCTGCCGCTAGGCAAACGTGCGTACTCCGTAAAGGCGTTGTGTGTTCCGCATACACATGCGGCGTCGCATAGCGGGGCATAGCGGACCGACTTTCCGTCCCCTTGACCGGATTCTGGACGGAGTCTTCCGCTGAGCGGGACGCCCTCGCTACTGTCCCCAGCTACACAACGCCCCGTGGCAGTGCCGCCTCGGAGCGCGACCGGTGCGCCCGCCATCGAGGGGGCCGTCGACCCTCACCACCAAAGGAGTGGGCGTCGTGACCGCGGAGACATCTCAGACGCTCGACCGGGGACTGCGCGTCCTCAAGCTGCTCGCCGACACCGATCACGGGCTCACCGTCACGGAGCTCTCCAACAAGCTCGGCGTGAACCGCACGGTGGTGTACCGGCTCCTGGCCACGCTCGAACAGCACGCCCTGGTGCGGCGGGACCTGGGCGGCCGCGCACGCGTCGGGCTCGGCGTGCTGCGGCTCGGCCGCCAGGTGCACCCGCTGGTGCGGGAGGCCGCGCTGCCCGCGCTGCGCGCCCTCGCCGAGGACATCGGGGCCACCGCGCACCTGACCCTGGTCGACGGCACCGAGGCCCTCGCGGTCGCCGTCGTCGAGCCCACGTGGACCGACTACCACGTGGCGTACCGGACCGGGTTCCGGCACCCTCTCGACCGCGGAGCCGCGGGCAAGGCGATCCTCGCCGCCCGGCAGGGGCAGATCACCGATCCCGGGTACGCCCTCACGCACGGCGAGCTGGAGGCGGGGGCCAGCGGGGCCGCGGCGCCCCTCGTCGGGGTGACGGGGATAGAGGGGAGCGTGGGGGTGGTCATGCTGTCGGACTCGGTGCCGGAGCGGGTGGGGCCGCGGGTGGTGGACGCGGCGCGGGAGGTCGCCGAGGCGTTGCGCTGAGGCCGCGGGGCGCGCCGTGGTCGCCGCCTTCGGCGTGGCTCGTCCTCAGGCGCCGGACGGGCTTCGTCTTTCCCCGCCCGCCCGCCCCTCATCGGCCTTCGGCCTCGTCCTCAAACGCCGGACGGGCTTGTTTCTCCCGCTCGCCCTTCGTTCGCCTTCGGCCTTGTCCTCAAGCGCCGGACGGGCTTCTTCTCCCCTGGCGCCTCACGTCGGCTTTCGGCCTTGATCGGGGTGGCGGGCCGGGATCGGTGCTCGCGTAGATTGGACGCGTGCTGTCTCGTCTTGCTCAGTTGAGCCCTCTCAAGGCCCTGGCCGTGTCCGCCGTGCCCGTCGTCGCGCTGCTGGCCGTCGCCGGGCTGGCGCCGTTGCCGTTCGCCGTCGCCCAGCCGGGCGGCACCGCTGACGTGCTGGGGGAGTACGAGGGCAGGCCGGTGCTCACGATCACGGGGGCGCCGACGCGGAAGACGGACGGGGAGCTGCGGATGACGACCATCGTGGCGACCGGGCCCCAGATGACCGTGCGGCTCGGCGACGTCGTCGACGGCTGGTTCCGTACGGACCGGGCCGTGATGCCGAAGGACTCCGTCTACCCCGAGGGCGACAACGAGAAGGAAGTCGAGGAGCACAACCTCGGCGACATGAGGGAGTCCCAGGACGACGCGACGAAGGCGGCCCTCGCGTACCTGAGGAAGAACGGCGTCAACGGCACCGACAAGGTCAAGGTCAAGGCGGACCTCGGCAAGATCGGCGGGCCGAGCGCCGGGCTCTTCCTCGCGCTCGGCATCATCGACAAGCTCGACGGGAACGGCAGCGGCGGCGACCTGACCGGCGGCCTGAGCATCGCCGGGACCGGCACGATCAAGGCGGACGGCGAGGTCGGCGCCGTCGGCGGCGTGTCCATGAAGACGCAGGCCGCCGCCCGCGATGGCGCCACCGTCTTCCTCGTGCCGAAGGCCGAGTGCGACGACGCCCGCGCCGAGAAGCCGAAGGGGCTTCAGCTCGTCCCGGTCACCACGCTGTCCGGTACGGTCGAGGCGCTGCGGGCCCTGGGGAAGGGTGACGCGGAGAACGTGCCGAGCTGCTGACCAGGCGCAGGCCCAACTCGACCATGGTCCAGCCGAGTTGGGTGCGGATCGGGGAGCGCGGCGGCTTCCGGGCGGGCGCGGCCGCGTGCAGTTCGGCGGCCTCGGTGCGGTGCAGGATCAGATGGATGTCCGGGTGCATGGCGTGTCGTCCCCCTGTCAGGTGGTGGGGTGGGTCGGGAACACATGGGAGTGGACGCGGACCCGCGCGGCGTCCGGGTTCCCCTTGTCCGCCTCCAACTCCCGGTAGCTCTCGATCAGTTGGTGGATCCTCTTGCCCAGCTCCTCGGTGCGGGCGGGGGTCAGGCGCAGGGTGTAGTCGCTGAGGTCCGCGCTGTCCTGCCACTCGCGCGACCACTCCCCCTGGGTGCCGACCCAGGTGGAGGCCTCCTCGGCGTGCAGCGTCACGTGGTAGTGCAGGAGTTCGTTGTACGCGCCGCGCACCGAGGGGTCCGGGTCGCGCATCAGCGTGGTCTCCATGCGCGTGCCGTCGTGCTTCGAACGCCACCAGCGCTCCCGGCCCTTGCCGCGCTCCGGGTCGTCCTCGACGAATCCGTACGTGGCCAGCTGGCGCAGGTGGTAGCTGGTCGCGCCGCTCGACTCGCCCAGGCGGGCGGCCAGTTGGGAGGCCGTGGCCGGTCCTTCGAGCCGCAGTGAGGCGAGCAGCCGCATCCGCAGCGGGTGCGCGAGCCCGCGCAGGGAGCGGGCGTCGAGGTCGACGATCTTCCGGGCGGCGCCCCGCCCCTGCGGCCCCGCCGCTTCCGCCGCGTTCGGCTCTTCCGTCGCGTTCGGCTCTTCCGGGGTGCGCGGTCCTTCCGTGGGGCGCGGCTCTTCCGTGGTACGCGGTTCTTCCGGCATGCTCAGCAGCGTACGCGTGCAAAGACTCCGTTGCAACGCTTTCTTTGCAACGGAGTCTTTGGATGGCCGGGGGACGCCTCGTCCCACTCCCGCCCGGTGCCCGGCCCGGCCCCGCCCGGTGCCCGGCCCGTCCCGCCCGGGCCTCGCGGGGGCGCCCCGCTACTCCTTCACGAAGCCCTGCTCCACCATCCAGTCCTTCGCCACCTCGTGCGGGTCCTCGCCGTCCACGTCCACCTTGGCGTTCAGATCGCGGGCCACGGCGTTGGTGAGCTTCTTGGTGACGGGGGCCAGGACCTCCGCGATCTCCGGGTGCTCCTTGAGGGTCTTGCTGTTGATCTCGGGGGCCGCGTTGTAGTTGGGGAAGAAGCGGCGGTCGTCCTCCATGACCGCGAGGCGCATCGCCTTGATGCGGCCGTCGGTGGTGAAGACCTCGCCGTAGGTGCAACTGCCCTTCTTCGCCTGGGTGTAGATGATCCCGGTGTCCATCTGCGTGATGTTCCCGGCGGGCAGCTTCATGCCGTACGTCTTCTGCATGCCCGGCAGTCCGTCCGCGCGGTTGGCGAACTCGCCCTCCACGCACAGCGTGACCGCCTTGGGGTCCCGGCGGGCGAGCGCGGCCACGTCGGAGAGGGTCTTCGTGCCGTACTCGCGGGCGTTGGACTCGTTCATCGCCAGGGCGTAGGTGTTGTTCAGGGAGGCGGGCGGCAGCCAGCTGATCCCGTTCTTCGCGTCGGCCTCCCGGACCGCCTCCCACTGCTGGTGCGGGTCGGTGATGGGCTTGGAGTTGCCCTGGTACGTGATCCACGCGGTGCCCGTGTACTCGTACATGGCGTCCGCGTCGCCCCCCTTGACCGCCTCGCGCGCGCCGATCGAGCCCTGGATGCCCGTGCGGTCGAGCACGTCCGCCCCGGCCGCCTGGAAGGCGATGCCCATGATCGCGCCGAGGATGAGCTGCTCGGTGAACTCCTTCGACGTGACGGTGAGGTTCGCGCCCTCCAAGGGGCGGCCCTGGCCGACGATGCCCGGCTTCACGTCGTCCACCATGGGGGAGCCGCTGGTCAGGCCGCAGCCGCCCGCCGCCAGCACCCCGGCCAGGGCGAGCAGCGCCTTCGTACGCCGTGAGCGGAGCCTCATGACCGCACCTCCAGGCCGCGCGGGCTGAGCATCAGTTCGGCGAGCGAGGCCAGCCAGTCCACGAGCAGCGCGAGCACCACCGTGAGGATCGAGCCCAGCACCAGGACCGGCATGCGCTGGTTGGTGATGCCCGTGGTGATCAGGACGCCGAGCCCGCCCCCGCCGCCGAACGTCGCGAGCGTCGCCGTGCCCACGTTCAGGACCAGGGCCGTGCGCACGCCCGCCAGGATCAGCGGGACGGCCAGCGGCAGCTCGACCTTCGCCAGCACGCCGAGCGGCGACATGCCGATGCCGCGCGCCGCCTCCAGGAGGGTGGGGTCGTTGGCCCGCAGGCCCGCGATCGTGTTGGAAAGCACCGGCAGGACGGCGTAGATGATGATGCCCGTCAGGGCCGCCTTCTCGCCGATGCCCAGCCAGATCACCAGCAGCGCCAGCAGGCCGATCGCGGGGGTCGCCTGGCCCATGTTGGCGAGGGCCATGGCCACGGGGGCGCCCTTCTGGAAGGCGCGCCGGGTCAGCAGGACGCCCAGCGGGATCGCGATGATCAGCACGAAGAACGTGGAGACGGCGGTCAGCTCGACATGCTGCCGCAGCGCCTTGCCGACCTGGCCGTTGGACAGCGCGTTCCGGGAGATCTCGTCCAGGTCGGCCTGCTCGAACCAGATCCAGGTGGCAAGGAGTACCAGCGCGAGCACCACCGGCAGGAACGTCAGCTTCTGCCAGGTGACCCGGCGCGGCGGCCTCGCGACCGCCACCGGCGGCGGCGCCTCCGGCTCGTCCCCGCCGTCGTCGCGGAAGGCCAGGCCCTTGACCTCGTGCTCGCCCCGCGGGCGGGCCGCCTGCCGGGCGCCGGGACCGCGGTCGGGGATGCGGGGCTGGCCCCCGGGCGTCCCGGTCACGCCTTCGCCTCCCCCGCCTCGGCCGCGCCCTCCTGCTCCTTGTGGGTCAACTCGGCGCGCTGCTCCTCCAGTTCGTGCTGGTGCTCAAGCGCGTCGAGCCGGTCGGCCTCCAGCATCTCGTGCACCGAGTTCATCAGGGTCTCCATGTCGACGACGCCCGTGTACTCGCCGCGCCGCCCGGTGACGGCGACCCGGCCCGCGTTGTCGGTGAGCACCGCCTCCAGGGCGTCGCGGAGCGTGGCGTCCCGGGTGACCGTGTCGTGCACGAGGGTGCCCGCGCGGGCCAGCGAGCCCTTGGCGCGCATCAGGTCGCCGCGCCTGAGCCACTTGTAGGGGCGGCGGCGCTTGTCGAGGAGCAGCAGTTCGTTGGTGCCGGACGCGCGCAGCTTGTCGAAGATGTCCTGGAGCGGATCGTCGATCGTCACCGTCGGCACGTCGGCCATCTCGACATCGCGTACGCGGGTCAGGTTCAGCCGCTTCAGGGCGGCACCGGCGCCGACGAAACCCGACACGAAGTCGTCGGCCGGGTTGGTGAGGATCGCCTCGGGGGTGTCGAACTGCGCGATGTGGGACCGCTCCCGCAGCACCGCGATGCGGTCGCCCAGCTTGATGGCCTCGTCGAAGTCGTGCGTGACGAAGACGATCGTCTTGTGCAGCTCGTGCTGGAGCCGGATCAGCTCGTCCTGGAGGTGGTCGCGGGTGATCGGGTCGACCGCGCCGAACGGCTCGTCCATCAGGAGCACCGGCGGATCGGCGGCCAGCGCCCGCGCCACGCCCACGCGCTGCTGCTGCCCGCCGGAGAGCTGGCGCGGATAGCGGCCGTGGAACTCGCCCGGGTCGAGCCCGACCAGGTCCAGCATCTCCTCGACGCGCGACCGGATCCGGGCCTTGCCCCAGCCGACCATCTTCGGTACGAGCGCGATGTTCTGAGCCACCGTCATGTGCGGGAACAGGCCGGACGACTGGATGGCGTAGCCCACCTTGCGGCGCAGCCTCACCGGGTCGATGTCGGTGACGTCCTCGCCGTTGATGCGGATACGGCCGCTGGTCGGCTCGATCAGGCGGTTGATCATCTTCAGGGTCGTGGACTTCCCGCAGCCCGAGGGGCCCACGAAGATGACGATCTCGCCCGCCTTGATCTCCATGCTGACGCTGTCCACGGCCGGTTCGGCGCTGCCGGGGTAGCGCTTGGTGAGGTTCTCCAGCTCGATGGTCGCGCCCGTGGCGCCCGTCGTGCCCGTCGCCCCCGCCGTGCCGCTCGCCGCGGTGGGCGCGAGCCCGGCGGAGCCCGCCTGGTCGGCGGTGCTGCCCGCCGCGTCGGGCGCCGGGGACGGTCGCGGTCTCTCGGGTGTCTCAGACGTCTCGACACGGATACCCCTCGGAATCGTCAGACGGCCGATCAGGACGTACGCGGCGTCGAAGAGCAGCGCCAGGACGATGATCCCGAGCGTGCCCGCGAGCACCTGGTTGAGCGCGTTCTTGCTGCCGAGCGAGGCGATGCCGCGGAAGATCTCGTTGCCGAGCCCGGGCCCGGAGGCGTACGCGGCGATCGCGGCGATGCCCATCAGCATCTGCGTGGAGACGCGGATGCCGGTCAGGATCGGCGGCCACGCCAGCGGCAGCTCGATCCGCACCAGCCGGTGCAGGCGCGACATCCCGATGCCCTTCGCCGCGTCCACCAGCGTCGGGTCGACCCCGCGCAGGCCGACGATCGCGTTGCGCACGATCGGCAGCAGCCCGTACAGCGTCAGCGCGGTCACCGTCGGCGCCACGCCGAGCCCCACGACCGGGATCAGCAGACCGATCATGGCGAGGGACGGGATGGTGAGGATCGTGGAGGTCACGGTGGTGGCGAGGTTCCCCGCCCACTCGGTGCGGTAGGTCAGCACGCCGATCAGTACGCCGATGACGGTGGCCACCACCATGCACTGGAAGACCGCGCTGGCGTGTTGGTAGGCGTCCGTCAGCAACTGCTGGTGGCGGTTGCCGAGGTACTCCCAGAAGTTCATCGTCCGGCTCACCTCGCGAGGCCCGCGCAGGCGGCGCCGGGAGTCTCCCGGCGCCCGCGTGCGTCGTGCCGTCGTACCGTCGTCGTGCCGTCGTACGGGCGTGTCGTCGTCGTGCCTACCCGGGTCCTCCCGCCCGGGACGTCAGTTTCCGGACGCCTGCTCCACCAGCGGGATGATCCGCAGCGGAACGGGGTTCTCCATGACGATCGCCGTGGAGGCCCGGACGATGCCATCAAAACCCAGCACCCGGTCGATCACACGTTGGAGATCGGCGTTGGAGCGGGCCACCAGGCGGCACAGCATGTCGCCGTGACCGGTGATGGTGTGCAGTTCCAGGACCTCCGCCACGGTCGCCAAGTGCGCCCGTACGTCGGCGCCCTGGCCCTGTTTGATCTCCAGGGTCGCGAACGCCGTGACCGGGTAGCCGAGGGCCGCCGGGTCGACCTGGGGGCCGAAGCCGCGGATGACTCCGTTCGACTGAAGGCGGTCCATCCGGGCCTGCACCGTGCCGCGCGCCACGCCGAGGCGGCGCGAGGCCTCCAGGACGCCGATGCGCGGCTCCTGCGCGAGCAGCACGATGAGCCGCCCGTCCAGATGATCGATCGCCATGGAGCCTCCCGAATGGTCAGTCTGTACAGAACGCCCGCACCGGCTCGCGGATCACTGTGCAGATTGCTAGGTGAATACGCGAACTATTGCGCATCTTGTGGATCGGCGGGAGCCTCCCGGTATGACTCAGACCACACACACCACCCCGGAAACCGCGCGCGAGGCCGACCCCTTCCCGGTGAAGGGAATGGACGCGGTCGTCTTCGCCGTGGGCAACGCCAAGCAGGCCGCCCACTACTACTCCACGGCGTTCGGCATGAAGCTCGTCGCCTACTCCGGACCGGAGAACGGCAGCCGCGAGACCGCCAGTTACGTCCTGGAGAACGGCTCCGCCCGGTTCGTCTTCACCTCCGTCATCAAGGCGTCCACCGAGTGGGGCACCTTCCTCGCCGACCACGTGGCCGCGCACGGCGACGGCGTCGTCGACCTCGCCATCGAGGTGCCGGACGCCCGCGCCGCGTACGCGTACGCCGTCGAGCACGGCGCCCGCGGCATCGACGAGCCGTACGAGGTGAAGGACGAGCACGGCGTCGTGGTGCTCGCGGCCATCGCCACCTACGGCAAGACCCGGCACACCCTGGTCGAGCGCAAGGGCTACGACGGCCCCTACCTGCCCGGCTTCGTCACCGCCTCCCCGATCGTCGAGCCGCCCGCCAAGCGCACCTTCCAGGCCATCGACCACTGTGTGGGCAACGTCGAGCTCGGCAAGATGAACGAGTGGGTCGCCTTCTACAACAAGGTCATGGGCTTCACGAACATGAAGGAGTTCGTGGGCGACGACATCGCGACCGAGTACTCGGCCCTGATGTCGAAGGTCGTCGCCGACGGCACGCTCAAGGTCAAGTTCCCGATCAACGAGCCCGCCATCGCCAAGAAGAAGTCCCAGATCGACGAGTACCTGGAGTTCTACGGCGGCGCGGGCGTCCAGCACATCGCCCTCGCCACCAACGACATCGTCGCCACCGTGCGCACCATGCGCGCCGCGGGCGTCCAGTTCCTGGACACGCCGGACTCCTACTACGACACCCTCGGCGAGTGGGCGGGGGAGACGCGCGTCCCCGTCGAGACCCTGCGCGAGCTGAAGATCCTCGTCGACCGCGACGAGGACGGCTACCTGCTGCAGATCTTCACCAAGCCCGTCCAGGACCGGCCGACCGTCTTCTTCGAGATGATCGAGCGCCACGGGTCCATGGGCTTCGGCAAGGGCAACTTCAAGGCCCTGTTCGAGGCGATCGAGCGCGAGCAGGCCAAGCGCGGCAACCTGTAGCGGCGGCGCCCGCAGCGGTGCCGTCGTTCGCCTGCCACTACGTCGTGGCTGGTCGCGCAGTTCCCCGCGCCCCTTCGGGGCGCCCACGTACCGCAGAGTCGTCGGGGGTGGCCTCCGGGGCGTACACCTGCTCCGGGCCGCCCTCCGGCGGGTCGCCGAGGGCGGTCAGGGCGCGGTGGGCCGCCGCCGCGCCCAGCGGGGAGAAGTGCGGGTTCACCCGCAGCGCCTCCTGAAGGTGCCGCCTGGCGGCGCCGTAGCGGGCCAGCTCCCGCTCGATCTCCCCGCGGTGGTAGGCGAACAGGGCACTGCGCGGCCCCTTCTCCATCGCTGCCACCGCGTGCGGAAGCCCGGCGGCGGAGTCCCCGGCCCGGTGCAGCGCCCAGCCGAGCGCGTCGGCGTTCTCGGGGCTGCGGTGACGGGCGTACTCCGCGGTGAGGCGGCGCACGGCCCGCTCGGGGTCGCCGTGGTCCGCCTCGAACAGGCCGAGCACCCGCTCGTCGTTGACGCCGCCGCGCCCGGCCTGCCGGACCCGGTCCCGCAGCAGGTCGTACTGGGCGCGCGCGGCGGGCATCAGCCCCAGGGACTCGTACAACTCGCCCAGCTCCAAGGCGTATTCAGGAGCGGGCCGCCGCGCCAGCGCACTCCGGTAGGCCTGGAGGGCGTCGGAGGCCCGGCCGAGCGCGGCCAGCGCCCGGCCCCGCGCGGCGAGCGCGGGGTGGTGGTCGGGGTCGGCGGCGAGCGCCGCGTCCAGATAGCGCAGCGACTGGGCGGGCTCGCCCCGCTCCCAGGCCAGCTCCCCGACCCGGTACAGACACGCCGCCCGCTCGGCCGGGCCCTCGGCCAGCGCGGCGGCGTCAAAGAGCGCGGCGGCGGCGTCCTCCCGCCAGCCCCGGTCCCGGTACACCATCCCGGCCCGCGCCTTCACCGCCGCACCCGAGCGCAGCTCCCGCAGGGTGTCCAGGGACCGCCCGACGCCCTTGGCGTCCCCGAGCCCCCGGTAGGCGTCGATGAGCACCGGATACGTCGTCCACCGCTTCGGCGCGAGCCGCACCGCCCGCTCGCCCCACGACCGCGCGGCCCGGAAGTCATGCCGCGCGTTGGCCAGCGCCGCGAGCCCGGCGAGCGCCTCCACGTTGCCCTCGGGCCGCTCCCGCAGCGAGGTGCGCAGCGCGTGCTCGGCCTTCGGGTAGGACGCGAAGTCCGCCGTCCGCAGGCCCCGCTCCACGTACGCCGTGCCCAGCACGGCCCACGACTGCCCGTCACCGGGGTGCGCCCGCAGGTGCGCCTCGCGCTCCCCGATGAGCGCCGCCAGGTCGGGCAGCGCCGCCGGAGCGCCACCGCCCGCCGCGGCCAGCGCCCGCCCCACGGGCCCCGGCGCGGGCGGCGGCGCCTGCCCGCCGCCCGGGAGCGCCACCAGCACCCCGCCGAGCACGGCGGCGCCCGCCACGGCCGCGAGCAGCGCCCGCCGGACGGCACGGGAACGACGCGGCCCCCCGGCGGGCGGCACCGACGACAGGACGCGGTTCTCGGTCTCCATGGCGCTCACTGTGCGTCAATACGAAGAGTGCGCCCCGGCTCCGCGAACGGCGTCGCACACGGGTTCACACCGATGGCCCCGGGTGCGAGGCTGTGATCATGAGCAGCGCACTCGTCGAAGCCCTCCGGGCCGAGCTACCCGCCGACGCGGTCCTCACCGACCCGGACGTCACGTCCTCGTACGCGCACGACATGGCCAGCTTCTGCGCGGCGGGCAGCCCCGCCGTCGTCGTCCTGCCCCGCACCGTCGCGCACGTACAGCACGTCATGCGCACGGCCAGCGCGCTGCGCGTCCCCGTCGTGCCGCAGGGCGCCCGCACCGGCCTGTCCGGCGGGGCCAACGCCACCGACGGCTGCGTGGTGCTCTCGCTGGTGAAGATGGACCGCATCCTGGAGATCAACCCCGTCGACCGCGTCGCCGTCGTCGAGCCGGGCGTCGTCAACGCCACCCTGTCGCGCGCGGTCGGCGAGCTGGGCCTGTACTACCCGCCGGACCCCTCCAGCTGGGAGACCTGCACCATCGGCGGCAACATCGGCACGGCCTCCGGCGGCCTGTGCTGCGTCAAGTACGGCGTGACCGCCGAGTACGTCCTCGGCCTCGACGTCGTCCTCGCCGACGGCCGTCTGATGAGCACCGGGCGGCGCACCGCCAAGGGCGTCGCGGGCTATGACCTCACCCGCCTGTTCGTCGGCTCCGAGGGCAGCCTCGGCATCGTCGTCCGCGCGGTCCTCGCCCTGCGGCCGAAGCCGCCCCAGCAGCTCGTCCTCGCCGCCGAGTTCGGCTCGGCCGCCGCGGCCTGCGACGCCGTCTGCGCGATCATGGAGGGCGGGCACGTGCCCTCCCTCCTGGAGCTGATGGACCGCACGACGGTCCAGGCCGTCAACGCGCTCGCCCACATGGGCCTGCCCGAGACCACCGAGGCCCTGCTGCTCGCCGCCTTCGACACCCCGGACCCGGCCGTCGACCTCGCCGCCGTGGGCGCCCTGTGCGAGGCCGCCGGGGCCACCCAGGTCGTCCCGGCGGAGGACGCGGCCGAGTCCGAACTGCTGCTCCAGGCGCGCCGCCTGTCGCTCACCGCCCTGGAGGCGGTCAAGGGCACCACGATGATCGACGACGTGTGCGTGCCGCGCTCGAAGCTCGGCGCGATGCTCGACGGCGTCGCCGCCATCGCCGACAAGCACGCCCTGACCATCGGGGTCTGCGCGCACGCGGGCGACGGGAACACGCACCCCACCGTCTGCTTCGACGCGGCAGACCCCGACGAGTCCCGGCGGGCCCGGGAGTCCTTCGACGAGATCATGGCCCTCGGCCTCGACCTCGGCGGCACCATCACGGGCGAGCACGGCGTCGGCGTCCTGAAGAAGGAGTGGCTGGCGCGCGAACTCGGCCCGGTGGGCCTGGAGATGCAGCGGGCCGTCAAGGCCGCCTTCGACCCGCACCACCTCCTCAACCCGGGCAAGCTCTTCTGACGCGACCGGCCCGTGAGGCCCTCCCGCTCCACGGGGGGCACGGCGGGCACCCCCGTGGCGCCCGCGGTCACTCACCGTCCTTGGACTCGTCCGAGGGCCACGGGTCGCGCAGCCACAGCTCGTCGGCGCGGCCGGAGGTGGTCGGGGCGAGCAGCTCGGCGAGGCCGTCGTCGATGCCGAGCTGCTCGGCCTCAGAACCCGGGGGGACCACCCGCAGGGTGCGCTCCAGCCAGGCCGACACGGCGGGCGCCGGGGCCTCCAGGAGGGCGTCGCCGTCCGGCGAGCTGAGCGCCATCAGGACCACCGAGCGCCCCTCGACCTTCGTCGGCCACACCCGCACGTCCCCGTGCCCGCACGGCCGGAACACGCCCTCGACCAGCAGCTCCCGCGCGAACGTCCAGTTCACGGGGTGCTCGGAGCCGATGTGGAAGGCGATGTGCACGGCGTACGGGTCGTCGGTGCGGTAGGTCAGCCGGGCCGGGACCGGGATGGCCCGCTCCGGTGACAGGACCAGTTTGAGCTCCAGCTCGCGCTCCACCACGGTGTGCATGTCGGTCACGTTCCTCTCGTCGCTGTGCGTCTCGTACGGGTCCGGAGCGGGCCCGCACAGATCGAGAGCGCGGAGGGCGCGGAGCATTACGCGGGTTCGGGAAGTTTTTTTCGGAGACTTTCGCGGAGGGGCTTTCGCGGGGGCTTCCGGTGAGGGCGGGGACCCCCCGGAAGAACCCCCAAGCACCCCGGAAGCACCCCGGAAGCACCCCGGAAGCACCCCGGAAGCGCCCCCAGAAGCACCCCAGAAGCACCCCCAGAAGCAAGGGAACCGTGCGCGGAAGGGGGCGGTGCTGCGGGAGCCGCCCGGGTGGGCGCACCGGTCTGATAGATGTGGAGCCGCACACGACCCCCGAGCAGATACGGGACGACGGACATGAGCGCCCCAACCCCGGCCCCCGGCGACGACAGGCCCCGCGAAGGCTACTACCCCGACCCGTCCATCCCCGGCTACGTCCGGTACTGGAACGGCGCGGCCTGGGTGCCCGGTACGAGCCGCCCGGCGCCGTCCGACGGAGAACCGCTGCCCGCCCCGCCCCGCGCCGCCACCGCCCCGCCGCCCCCGCGGGCGGAGGAGACGGGGCCCGTGTTCTTCGACGAGGAACCGGAAGGGGTCGCCCAGTCCGAGACGGCCGAGCCGGAGGACACCGGCACCGCCGACGCGGACGCCGACGCCGCCGCCGAGGGCGCCCGGCACGGGAGCAGGCCCGAGCCCGCGTCCGCCTGGCACGTGGACGCCGCGCGCCAGTCCGGGCTCGGCGGCGAGCAGGACCAGCGGGTGTCGTGGGGCTCCCCGGCGCGGCCGGACCCCCGGGTGCCGGGCGGGGCGCCCGCCCGCGCCGACGCGGCACCGGCCGCCCGGGTCCCCGCGCAGGCCGGGCCCGAGCCGGAGCCCGAGAGCCCCGGCACCCCCGGCGCCCCGGGCGGCCGCGCCGTCAAGCCGACCGCACCCGCACCCACCACCGGCGAGGGAACGGTCACCTTCCGGCGTCCCACCGGACCGGTGAATCCCGCGCAGCCGGGTCCGGGGGCCGGGAGCGACGGCACGATGGCGATCAGGGCGCTGCGCCCCCAGGCGAAGCAGCCGCCCGCCGCTGCCCCCGCCCCTGCCCCCGCCCCGGGCCCCACCCCCGCGTCTGCTTCCGCTTCCGCTCCGGGCCCCACCCCCGCTTCCGCCCCCGCTCCCGCAGCGCAGGCGTCCGTCCCCCAGCAGACCCCCTCCCCCTGACCTCCGGGCCCGGCGGGGGCGCGACCTCCTGGGCGCAGCAGGTGCACCAGCTCGCCCAGCAGCAGCCGGACGGCCCCGTCGCGCCGTGGAAGCCGGTGACCGAGGACCCGTTCGCGGCGGCCGCCCGGGCGCAGGCGGCGGCGCGGCCCGCGCCGCTCGGCAGGCGGTTCGCCGCGCGGCTCATCGACACCGTCGTCCTCGGCGCCGTCACGGCCGGGGCCGCGCTGCCGCTCGGCACGCGGGCCGCCGACCACATCGACAGCAAGATCGACGCCGCGAAGATGTCCGGTGAGAAGGTGACCGTCTGGCTCCTGGACGGCACCACCGCCGGGTACCTCGGCATGGTGCTCGGGGTGCTGCTGCTCTTCGGGGGGCTGTACGAGGCGCTGCCCACCGCCAAGTGGGGGCGCACGCTGGGCAAGAAGCTCTGCGGGGTCGAGGTGCGGGACATCGAGGCCCATGGGGCGCCGTCCCTGGGGGCGGCGCTGCGGCGGTGGCTGGTGTACAGCGTGCCCGGGGTGCTGGGCGTGGGGGTCGTCGGGGTGCTGTGGTGCCTCTTCGACCGCCCGTGGCACCAGTGCTGGCACGACAAGGCGGCCCGCACGTTCGTGGCGGGCTGACCCTGCCGGGGGCTCCCCACCGCGGGTCTGGGGCGCGGCCGTGAGGTAACCCGGACAGACGTCCGCAGTCGCGCAGCCCCCCGCTTCGAGGTGCACTCACCCCATGAGCACCGAACCGCCGCCCTACCCCGGCACCCCCGACCCCCACGACAACGACCCGTTCAGGAAGCAGCCCCCGCCCCCTCCGGGAGGTCCAGGCTCCCCGTACGACGGCCCGCCCCCGCCTCCGCCCCCGCCGGGAGGCCCGTACGGCACCGACCCCCTCGCGGGGATGCCCCCCTTGGCGGACAGCGGCAAGCGCGTACTCGCCCGCATCATCGACATGATCCTCGTGGGCGTGGTCGTCTGGCTGCTGTCCTGGGCGTTCGGCACGTATGAGTACGACATCGACCCGGACAAGGTCGAGTACGGCAAGTCGTTCGGCCAGTCCCTGCTCGCCGCCGTGCTCTACACGGCGTACGACAGCGTCCTCATCGCCAAGAACGGGCAGACGCTGGGCAAGAAGTGGCTGGGGATGCGCGTGGCGAACCTGAACGACGGCTCGACGCCCGCCCTGCAGACCGCGATCGCGCGCTCCGCGGTCCTGTGGCTGCCGTTCGCGTTCTGCTGCGCCTGCATCTGGACGGCGATCTGCGGCGGCTGGAGCTTCTTCGACAAGCCGTACAAGCAGGGGCTGCACGACAAGGCGGCCAAGACGGTGGTGGTCAGCGTCAGCTGACCGGTGGTGCGGGGGTCGCGGAAGCGCCCCGCGGGCAGGCGGACCCCCGGTGCTGCGGCGGCACCGGGGGCGGCGAAGGGCGGCGGGTCCGGGTTACGTCACGGACCCGCCGTTTCGCGTACGCGCGCGTACGTCAGGGACCGGCTGGTTCCCGTACCGGCCGGTGGACGGAGTCGGGCAGCGGGGCGGACGCGATGACCGCTCGCTGTGCCGGGATCCGCTCCTCCTGCGGGGCGGCTTCGGCGCGGGCGGCGGCCGTGGCGGGTGCCGGGCGCGTAGGCTCGGCCTCTTCCTTGGGCAGCGGGACCGTCCAGGCGACCAGCAGGCCGAGCCCGAGGGCGGCGACGGCTATGACCGCCACACCCGGGGGAGAGGTCGCCTGCGAGAGCAGCAGCATGGCCACCGTGGAACACACGACGGTCGCGGCGCCGTAGGAGAGCTGTGCGACGGTCGGACGAGGCATGGAGCGAGACATGGCGTGATCCGTCCTCGGGACAGCGGATGCGGGGGTGATCCGGAGGATCCACTGGACACGGGATTCCGGCAGCTCGGACGGGGTCGACAGCTCCGGGGGAGCCGCGGGATCCGGGCGGTCCAGGCGGTATGCAGATGTGTGGAGGTGCGGGAACGCGGCCGTACGCGTACGCGTGCAGACGTACACCGACATCCACAGACGTGCGCGAACGTACGCGGACGTCCATGGATGTATGCGGACACACGCTGCTGCGTGCGGACGCACACGGACGCACACGGACCTCTCTGAACCCATGTGAACTTATGTGAATCGAAGGGTGCTCTTCGGTGCGGACTTGGATGCCTTGCCGAGCATCCGCCAACACCGTAGATTTCACCCCTGTTTGCCTCCATGCCCTACCGCGACATGCGGTAAGCGTGACCTAACACACGGCGCCGGTGCACGGGGGGCGCATGGATTCATGCGTTCCATCAACTGGACGGTCGCACGCGCCTGTTGACAGCGCAATATGCCATTCGGGCATGTGGCGGCAGAACATCGACCATGTCCGGATACTGGACGGACGTCGTTGCATAAAGCACTTGGCCTGTTCAAGTCAAGGTCTGTCTTTTCTCTGCACGCTCCGGTCGAATGTCGTCACTTGTGACGCGCACATCGCGCGCGGACCTCCTCGACCGGGAACGCGGTCCGTGCCGCGGGGCGCGGGGGAGGAAAGCATCAAGTGACAGTCAAGAGACGGACGTTCAGAGCCGCGGCAGCGGGCGTCGCCCTGGCCGCGGCCGCCGCGACGTTCTCGGCGTACGGGGTCGCCGCGGCCGACGACGGCGCACCCGCCGCCAAGGACGCACCGACCGTCGACCGCCGTGACCCGGCGGACGCCAAGACGCGGGTCGACCACGACCTGGAGGGCCCGTTCAGCAAGCAGCAGGCCCAGCAGCGCAAGGCCGCCCTGGAACAGGTCGTGTCGGGCGAGGCCAAGGTGAGCAAGCGCGGCGGCTCCAACGTCGTGAAGCTGGACGACAAGAAGTACGTCGAGCTGGGCCGCGAGAAGACCGACAAGATCTTCACGATCCTGGTGGAGTTCGGGGACAAGGTGGACGACACCACCCTGTACGACCCCGACGGTCCCGACGGGCCCCAGCCTCCGGTCAAGAAGTACGGCGGCGAGCCCGGCCCGCGCCACAACAAGATACCCAAGCCGGACCGTGCCAAGGACAACAGCACGGCCTGGCAGGCCGATTACAACCGTGAGCACTTCCAGGACCTGTACTTCGGCAAGGGCAAGGACGCCAAGGGCAAGACCAAGCACTCGCTGAAGACGTACTACGAGAAGACCTCCTCCGGCCGCTACTCCGTCGAGGGCACCGTCTCCGACTGGGTCAAGGTCGACTACAACGAGGCCCGTTACGGCTCCAACTACTGCGGCGACTCCAACTGCGCCAACGTCTGGGACGCGGTCCGCGACGGCGTCGCGGCCTGGGTGAAGGACCAGAAGGCCAAGGGCCGCACCGACGCCCAGATCAAGGCCGACCTCGCGAAGTACGACAAGTGGGACCGCTACGACTTCGACGAGGACGGCGAGTTCAACGAGCCGGACGGCTACATCGACCACTTCCAGATCGTCCACGCGGGCGAGGACGAGTCCGCGGGCGGCGGCGCCGAGGGCGAGAACGCCCTGTGGGCGCACCGCTGGTACGCCTACGGCGAGGACGCGGGCAAGACCGGCCCGGCGAAGAACAAGGCGGGCGGCACCCAGATCGGCAAGTCCGGCATCTGGGTCGGCGACTACACGATGCAGCCGGAGAACGGCGGCCTCGGCGTCTTCGCCCACGAGTACGGCCACGACCTCGGCCTGCCGGACCTGTACGACACCACGGGCGTCCCGGCCAGCCAGGAGAACTCCGTCGGCTTCTGGTCGCTGATGTCGGCGGGCTCCTGGCTCGGCACCGGCAAGAACGCCATCGGTGACCTGCCCGGCGACATGACCGCCTGGGACAAGTACCAGCTCGGCTGGCTGGACTACGCCAAGGCGAAGGCCGCGACGAAGTCGACGCACAAGCTGGGCGTGTCCGAGTACAACACCCGCAACAAGCAGGCGCTGCTCGTCGAGCTGCCCAAGAAGTCGGTCACCACCACCATCGCCAAGCCCGCCGAGGGCACCAAGCAGTGGTGGAGCGGCCAGGACGACGACCTCAAGAACACCCTCACGCGGTCCGTCGACCTCACCGGCAAGTCCAAGGCCGAGCTGTCCCTGGCCGGTTGGTGGGACATCGAGCGGAACTACGACTACCTCTACACCGAGGTGTCCACCAACGGCGGCGCCAGCTGGACGCCCATCGACGGCACCGCCGACGGCAAGCAGATCACCCGCGACGGCGGCGACCGCCCAGCGCTGACCGGCTCCTCGACGAAGTACCAGCGGCTCGTCTACCCGCTGGACGCCTACGCGGGCAAGAAGATCGACCTCCGCTTCCGCTACACCACGGACGGCGGCAACGCGCTCAAGGGCTTCACCGCCGACGACATCGCGGTCACCGCGGACGGCGCCAAGCTGGTCACCGACGGCGCGGAGAACGGCGACAACGGCTGGAAGGTGAAGGGCTTCTCGCGCATCGGCGAGTCCTTCACCAAGAAGTACGAGCAGTACTACATCGCCGAGAACCGCCAGTACGTGTCGTACGACAAGACCCTCAAGGTCGGCCCGTACAACTTCGGCTTCGCGTCCCGTCCCTCCTGGGTCGAGCACTACCCGTACCAGACCGGCCTGCTGATCTGGCAGTGGGACACCTCCCAGAAGGACAACAACGTCAGCAAGCACCACGGCAAGGGTCTGATCCTCCCGGTCGACGCCCACGCCAAGCCGCTGAAGTGGAAGGACGGCACGGTCCTGCGCAACAAGATCCAGCCGTTCGACGCGCCCTTCTCGAAGTACCGCACGGACGCGATCACGCTCCACAACGCGGACGTCCCGCTCAAGATCAAGTCGAAGAAGGGCGTCTCGGTCTTCGACGACCACAAGGGCACCTACTGGTACCCGGAGAACCCCACCGGCAGCGTCAAGGTCACTGACACCAACACCAAGATCAAGATCCTGAAGCAGCCGAAGGACGGTTCCTCGATCACCGTCCAGGTGGACCGCTCGGTGCGGTAGTCTTCGAAAGAATTTTCGTTTCCGCAGGTCAGAGGCTTGCGGATCGGCGATCGGCCGCCGCCCCCTAGCGGGCGGCGGCCGATCGTGTTTAGGTGCGTGCTGTGGACTTCTTATTGACGCTACGTCTCACGGGGGTGTGACACAGCATGGCCGCAGGAGGTTTCTGCAAGCTGCCGAACGGCAGCGTCGTGGTGGCCCTGACCCTGCCGAGCCCTTCGGCGGGCGGCACCGCACAGGTCCGCGTGCTCGTGCACGCGGCGAACCGGGCGCGGGCCCTGACCCGGCTGCGCAACCTGGGCCTCAGGGCGGTGTATCTGCGCGGCAACACGCAGCCGCCGTCGCCCGACGAGATCACGGCGGTCCTCCACCACCCGGACGGCCTGATATGGCGCGCGTCCACCGCCGTGGACGAACTCTGGCACCCGATCCGCGCGCTCCTCCGGGGACCTGCGGCGGCGTAGCCGGAATAAGCCCGTCCGGCGTTTGAGGACGAAGCGCGGAGCGCCGATGAAGGCGGGGGCCCGGGGGCGGCAGCCCCCGGTTTCGGGAAGGGGCGGGCCCGGGGCGTCCCACGCGGGCTACACCACCGGCTTGCCCGTGAGGGTGACGCCCGCCGCGCGGAGGTCCTCCAGGGCCCGCTCGGTGGTGGCGGCAGCCACCCCCGCGGTGAGGTCGAGCAGCACCTGCGTACGGAACCCCTCGCGCGCGGCGTCCAGCGCCGTGGCCCGCACGCAGTGGTCCGTGGCGATCCCCACCACGTCCACCTCGCGCACCTGCCGCTCCCGCAGCCAGTCGGCCAGCGGCGTCCCGTTCTCGTCGACCCCCTCGAAGCCGGAGTACGCCGCCGAGCGCTCCCCCTTGGAGAAGACGGCGTCGACCGCGCCGGAGGCCACGGCGGGCGCGAAGTTCGGGTGGAAGCCGACGCCCTCGGTCCCGGCGACGCAGTGCGGCGGCCAGGAGTCGACGAAGTCCGGCCGGTCGGAGAAGTGGTCACCGGGGTCGACGTGGTGGTCGCGGGTGGCGATGACGTGGCGGTAGCAGGGGGAGGACTGGCCGATCAGTTCGGTGATGGCGGCGGCCACGTCCGCGCCGCCCGCGACGGCGAGGCTGCCCCTCGCAGAAGTCGTTCTGTACGTCGACGACGATCAGTGCGCGGCGCATGACGGATGTCCTTCGGTAGCGTGATGGTGCGAGCGTAGGGACTTCACGTGGGCTGCGGGAGACGGCGCTCGGCGCACTCGGCGGCAGCCGGGCACACCGGGTCCCGGTCCCTCACACGAACTCGGTCGGGATCACCGCCTCCCCGCGCGACAGCTGGGTCGCCGACAGCGGCAGCCGCTCCCGTGCGGCGGCGTGCCGCTCCCGCACGGTGTCCAGCGGCTCCCGGGCGACGACCTCGCCGCCCCTGACCAGCTCGACGTGCAGCTGCCGGTCGGCCAGGTCGGCGGGGACGGGCCCGGTGCCGACGACCTCGGCCTCGGCGACGCCGTGCTCGTCGAGGCGGCGCGCGGCCCACTTGCGCCCGCCGACGGAGTACTTGCCGCCGAGGGACTTCTTCGCGACGGGTTCGAGCGGCGCCCCGGGGTCGGCGGAGCGGGCGCGGGCCACCAGCTTGTACACCATGGAGCAGGTCGGGTGCCCGGAGCCGGTGACGAGCTGGGTGCCCACGCCGTACGCGTCCACGGGCGCCGCCGCCAGCGAGGCGATGGCGTACTCGTCCAGGTCGGAGGTGACCACGATCTTGGTGTGGGTGGCGCCCAGCTCGTCCAGCTCCTTGCGCACCCGGTGGGCGACCAGGAGCAGGTCGCCGGAGTCGATGCGCACGGCGCCCAGCTCGGGCCCGGCGATCTCCACGGCCATCCGGACGGCGTCGCCCACGTCGTAGGTGTCGACGAGGAGGGTGGTGCCGCGGCCCAGGACGTCCACCTGCGCCTGGAAGGCGTCGCGCTCGCTGTCGTGCACCAGGGTGAAGGCGTGCGCGGAGGTGCCGACGGTCGGGATGCCGTAGCGGAACCCGGCGGCCAGGTTCGAGGTGGTGGTGAAGCCGCCGACGTACGCGGCCCGGGACGCGGCCACGGCGGCCAGCTCGTGCGTGCGGCGCGCGCCCATCTCGATCAGCGGCCGGTCGCCCGCGGCGGAGGCCATGCGGGACGCGGCGGCGGCGATCGCCGAGTCGTGGTTGAGGATCGACAGGACCACGGTCTCCAGGAGCACGCACTCCGCGAAGCTGCCCTCGACGCGCAGGACCGGCGAGCCGGGGAAGTACACCTCGCCCTCGGGATAGCCCCAGATGTCCCCGCTGAAGCGGTAGGACGCCAGCCACTGGAGCGTTGGCTCGTCGACCACGCCCCGCTCGCGCAGGAAGTCGAGGACGCCGGAGTCGAAGCGGAAGTTCTCGACGGCGTCCAGGACCCGGCCGGTCCCGGCCACCACGCCGTAGCGGCGGCCCTCGGGCAGTCGGCGCGTGAAGACCTCGAACACGGAGCGGCGGTGCGCGGCGCCCGACTTGAGGGTGCCTTGGAGCATCGTCAACTCGTAGTGATCCGTGAAGAGCGCGGTCGACGGCACGTCCACCGGCAGCCCCAGGTCACGCTCCCCAGAGTTCCCAGAGTTCATGGGACGGATGCTACCCCGCATCTCGTCACTCTGACGATTTCGGGGGTCCGTTTGTGCGGCAGGCCCTCGCGGGTGGCAGCATGGGACAAGTGAGTAGCGCGGCTCCCGTAGAGATCACCCGCCCGGACGCGAGCGAAGAGGCCTTCGCGGTCCCCGAGCCGGACGTCCCCTGGATCACCCTCGTGCACAACGATCCGGTCAATTTGATGAGCTACGTGACCTATGTCTTCCAGACGTACTTCGGTTACTCCAAGGACAAGGCCACCAAGCTGATGCTCGACGTGCACCACAAGGGCCGGGCCGTGGTCTCCACCGGCACCCGCGAGGAGATGGAGCGCGACGTGCAGGCGATGCACGGGTACGGACTGTGGGCCACCCTTCAGCAGGACCGGAAGTAGCGACGCGACTGATGCCAGGACACTTTGAACCCATTCCGGGTGGCGGCGCGGCCGTCGCGCTCGACGAGGTCGAGATCTCGATCATCCGCTCGCTCGCGGTGCAGCTCCTGGAGCTGATCGGGCCGGGGGAGGAGGCCGCGGACGGCGAGAGCGACCCGCTGGCCGAACTGTTCGCCGAGGGCCCGAGCGAGCCGCCCGCCGACCCGGTGCTCAGGCGGCTGCTCCCCGACGCCTACGGCGGCCCCGGAAGCGAGGCGGGTGACGAGGAGGAACTGCGGGCGTATTCCGCCGAGTTCCGCCGCTTCACCGAGAACGACCTGCGGGCCCGCAAGCGGGACGACGCCCTCGCGGTCATCCGCTCCCTGGACGCCCTGACGGTCGCCGGGGAGGGCGGCGCGGTCCTGAAGCTGTCCGGCGACGAGTCGCGGCACTGGCTCGGCGCGCTCAACGACCTGCGGCTCGCGATCGGCACCCGGCTCGACGTGACCGACGAGGACGACACCGAGGTGCTGTACCGCCTGCCGGACTCCGACCCGCGCAAGCCGATGGTGATGGCCTACCTGTGGCTGGGCGGCCTCCAGGAGACCCTGGTGGAGACGCTCCTCGCGTGAGGATCCGGCCGGTGCGCCGTGGCTGCCGCCCGGGATCCCGTCGGTGCCTCAGGGCCGCGGTGCGATCCGGCCGGTGCGCCCCCGGGCCGCGTGAGGATCAGGCGGGGGCGCGTGACGGTTTCCCGGGGGTCGTGTGACGCCGCTTTGAAGATCGAGAACGTTCGCTCAACGGACGCTCAAATCCGCATAACGATCGGGTCACCTCGTTGCCCCGCTCTGGAGGAGAATTCTCCTTTTGTCCGCTTCTCCCTGTGATGTGGGTCACCTCTGGCTCATTCGATCACTGTGACGGTCGTGATAAATGTTCACGACCACTCGGTGACGCCACCCATGTTCACCGAGGGCGCCAGGGGCCGACAGACCGTCGGCGGCACTCCATCACCATCCGGGGGATCACGACCTGGTCCGCGCGACACCGCAGTTCGCGGCGCGGATCAGCATGGAGAAAGGCGTCAGCATGACCTCAGCGCAGGTCGAAGAGCACCACGACGGCAATGAGGCCGCGGCGGCCGGAACGGGTACGTCCGGCGACAGCGAGGGATATCAGCGCGGGCTCGGCGCCCGGCAGATCCAGATGATCGCGATCGGCGGTGCCATCGGCACCGGCCTGTTCCTCGGTGCGGGCAAGGCCATCCACAAGGCCGGGCCCAGCCTCATCCTCGCCTACGCCATCGCGGGCCTCGTGATCTTCTTCATCATGCGGGCGCTCGGTGAGCTCCTCATGTACCGGCCCGTCTCGGGCTCGTTCTCCGAGTACGCGCGCGAGTTCGTCGGCCCCTTCTTCGGGTTCGTCACCGGCTGGACGTACTGGCTCTTCTGGGTCGTCACCGGCATCACCGAAGTCACCGCGGCCGCCCAGTACATGCAGTACTGGACCCATAAGTCCGTGCCGCAATGGGTGTTCGCCCTGATCTTCACCGTCGTCCTCTACGGCGCCAACCTGATCTCCGTGAAGCTCTTCGGCGAGCTGGAGTTCTGGTTCTCCATGGTCAAGGTCACCGCCATCATCGGCATGATCCTGATCTGCGCCGGAATCCTCACCATCGGCTTCTCCGACGCCGGTGACTCCGCCTCCGTGACGCACCTGTGGGACAACGGCGGCTTCTTCCCCAACGGCATCGGCAACACGCTGATGACCCTCCAGATCGTGATGTTCGCCTTCCTCGCCGTGGAGCTGGTCGGCGTCACCGCGGGCGAGTCCAAGGACCCGAAGAAGACCCTGCCCAAGGCGATCAACACCGTGCCGTGGCGCATCGCCGTCTTCTACGTCGGCGCCCTGATCATGATCCTCTCGGTCGTGCCGTGGACGCACTTCCAGCCCGGCGTCTCGCCGTTCGTCGCCGCCTTCGAGAAGATGGGCCTCGGCATCGGCGCCGCGATCGTGAACTTCGTGGTCCTCACCGCCGCCCTGTCCTCCTGCAACTCCGGCATGTACTCCACCGGCCGCATGCTGCGCGACCTCGCGCTCAACGGCCAGGGCCCGACGTTCTTCACCAAGCTCACCAAGAACGGCCTGCCGCTCGTCGGCACCACCTTCTCCGCCGCGCTGATGCTCGTCGGCGTGTGGATCAACTACCAGTGGCCCGGCGAGGCGTTCAACTACGTCGTCTCCTTCGCCACCATCTCCGGCATGTGGGCCTGGATCATGATCCTGGTCTCCCAGATCAACTACCGCCGCAAGGCCGAGCGCGGCATCCTGCCGCAGTCCACCTTCCGCGCCCCCGGAGCCCCGTACACCAGCTGGTTCGCGCTCGCCTTCATCGGCATGGTCATCGTGATGATGGGCATCGACAAGGACGCGCGGATCTCCCTGTACTGCGCCCCGATCTGGGCCGCCCTGCTGTGCGTGTCCTACCTGGTGCTCAAGAGCCGCAACCCGGAGGCCGCCGCCTTCAAGAAGCGGGCGCACGGGGGCGCTGCCGCTGTGCCTGGGGCCAAGGACTGACCTCTGCGTCTCGCCGGATCCGCGGGCCGTCCGTGGCTGGGCGCGCCCGCGCGGCGGAGCCGCCGATGGACACCGCCCCGCGCCCCTTCGGGCGCTGTCGTACCGCCGAGACGCAATATCCACGATATGGGCCGTCGCGTACCACATGCTGGTACGCGGCGGCCCCTTCGCATGTCCGTGCTGCTTATCCTGGCCCACATGCTGACCATCACCCAGGCCCTGCGCGACCAGATCGTCGCGCACGCCCGTGAGGACCACCCCGACGAGGCGTGCGGCGTCGTCGCGGGCCCGGCGGGCAGTGACCGCCCCGAGCGGTTCATCCCGATGCTGAACGCGGCCCGCTCACCCACGTTCTACGAGTTCGACTCGACCGACCTGCTCAAGCTGTACCGCGAGCTGGACGACCGCGACGAGGAACCGGTCGTCATCTACCACTCGCACACCGCCACGGAGGCCTACCCCTCCCGCACCGACATCAGCTACGCCAACGAGCCGGGCGCCCACTACGTCCTGGTCTCCACCGCCGACACCGACGGCCTCGGCCCCTTCCAGTTCCGCTCGTTCCGCATCGTGGACGGCGAGGTCACCGAAGAAGAGGTCAAGGTCGTCCAGGCATACTGAAGCCGACCTCAGAGGCGGCAGGACCCAGGAAGCCGGTGCGAATCCGGCGCGGTCCCGCCACTGTGACCGGCACACCCGTGCCGGAAGCCAGGAACTGCCCTGCCGCCTCCTCCCACCACACTCAGGGGACGCGGAAATCCCCTGGAGGAGGCCCGCACCACCATGCGCACCCGCGTGCTGCTCACCACGGCGGCGATCCTGCTGCCGCTCACCGCCTGCTCGGCCACCCCGGAACCCGACGCCAAGTCCGCACCCCGGTCCGCCGGATTCCCGTACACCGTCACCAACTGCGGTGTGAAGACGACGTACAAGGCGCCCCCCGAGCGCGCCGTCACCATGAACCAGCACGCCACGGAGGTCCTCCTGGAGCTGGGCCTGGAGGACCGCCTCGCCGGGACCGCCTACCTCGACGACAAGGTCCTGCCGAAGTACGCGAAGGCCTACGCGTCCCGCCCGGTGCTCGCCAAGGAGTACCCCTCCTACGAGAAGCTCCTCGCCGCCAACCCCGACTTCGTGTACGGCGGTTACCCGAGCGCCTTCGCCGCCGGTGACGGCCGCTCCCGCGAGGCCCTCGCCAAGTCCGGCATCAACAGCCGCCTGAACATCGAGGGCTGCGCGAAGAAGCCGGTCACCATGGCCGACGTCTACCGCGAGGTCCGCGAGGCGGGCGCCACGTTCGGCGTCCGCGACCGCGCCGAGAAGTGGGTGCGCGCCGCCAGGGCCGAACTGGCCCGCACCGCCGAGAAGGCCAAGGGCAAGCGGAAGGCGTCCGTCTTCGTCTACGACAGCGGCGACAAGACCGCGTTCACCGCGGGCGGCCGCGGCATCGGCAACGACATCATCGAGCGCGCGGGCGGCCGCAACGTCATGGCCGACCTCGACAAGTCCTTCGCCGACGCCTCCTGGGAGACGGTCGTGGACCGCCGCCCCGAGGTCATCCTGATCTACGACTACGGCGCCACCACGGTCGCCCAGAAGAAGAAGCGCCTCCTGACCGACCCCGCCCTCAAGGACGTCCCCGCCATCAGGAACAAGCGCTTCGCGGTCCTGCCGCTGTCGGACGTGGTGCTGGGGGTGAGGGCGCCAGGGGCCGTGGAGAAGCTGGCGGAGCAACTGCCGTGACCCGCACCGACAAGCCTGCCCCGGCAGAGATCAAGCCTGTCCGGCGTTTGAGGACGAGCGCGAAGCGCGATGAGCGGGGCCCCGGGGCGGCAGCCCCCGGTTCGGGAAGGGGCGGGCCTGGGGGCCACCCGGCAGGGCCGCCTACGCCACCCTCATGGCCGCCCTCACCCTCGCCCTCGCGGCCGCGGGCACCGCCGCGCTGGCCTACGGCTCCGTCAGCATCCCGCCCGCCGACGTCGTCGACATCCTCACGGGCAGGGCGCGGGAGCCGTCCCCGTACCGCACGATCATCCTGGACGTCCGCCTCCCCAGGGTCCTGCTCGGCGCGGCCGTCGGCGCGGGCCTCGCCGTGATCGGCACCACCCTTCAGGCCCTGGTCCGCAACCCGCTGGCCGACCCGTTCCTGCTCGGCGTCTCCTCGGGCGCCTCCGCGGGCGCCGTCGCGGTGATCGTCCTGGGGGTGGGCGCGGGCCTGGCCACCACGGTGACCATCCCGGCGGCGGCCTTCGTCGGCGCGTTCCTCGCGCTGCTCGTGGTGTACGTGCTCGCCCGGGAACCGGGCGGCGGCTTCACCACCGGCCGCCTGGTCCTCGCGGGCGTCGCCGTCTCGTACGTCCTGTCCGCCCTGACCAGCCTCATCCTGGTGGTGTCGGCCCGCGCCGACCACCTCAAGGAGGTCATGTACTGGACGCTCGGCGGGCTCGGCAGCGCCCGCTGGGACATGCTCGCGCTGCCGCTGACCGTGCTCGCGGTGGGCACGGCCCTGCTGATCGCCCTGGCCCGCCCGCTCGACCTGCTGCTCGTCGGCGAGGAGGGCGCCACCGTCCTCGGCCTGGACACGGCCCGGTTCCGCGCGGGCGCCTTCGCGCTGGCCTCCCTGGTGACCGGTGTCCTCGTCGCGCACAGCGGGGCCATCGGCTTCGTCGGCCTGATGGTGCCGCACGCGGCCCGCATGCTGGTCGGCTCCGGGCACCGGGCGCTGCTCCCGGTGGCCGCGCTGATGGGGGCGGTGTTCCTGGTCCTCGCCGACCTCGCGGCGCGCACGGTGGCGGCGCCGCAGGACGTGCCGGTGGGCGTGCTCACCGCGCTCACCGGGGGGCCGTTCTTCCTGTGGCAGCTGCGGCGGAGCAAGGCGCGCGAGGGGGTGACGTCATGACGGCGCCGGACGACGTGCCGGAGGCGGTGGCGCCCGCGCCGCCGGGCGCGGTGCTGCGCACCGACGACCTCGCCTACGACACCCCCTCGGGCCGCCGCCTCGTCGACGGCGTCTCACTGGCCGTCTCCGCAGGCGAGACGGTGGGCCTGGTCGGCCCCAACGGCAGCGGCAAGACGACGCTGCTGCGCTGCGTGTACGGGACGCTGCGGCCCACGGCGGGCCGGGTGCTGCTCGACGGGGCGGACCTCGCGGCGGCCGGGGCCAAGGCGCGGGCCCGCCGGATCGCCACCGTCCCGCAGGACGGGCAGACCGGCTTCGACCTCACCGTCCGGCAGATCGTCGCCATGGGCCGCTCCCCGCACAAGCGCTTCTGGGAGGCGGACACGGCCGCCGACCGCGCCCTGGTCGACGCCGCCCTGGAACGCGTGGGCGCCGACGGCCTGGTCGACCGCCCCTTCGGGCAGCTGTCCGGCGGTGAGCGCCAACGGGCGCTGCTCGCCCGCGCGTTGGTGCAGGAACCGGACGTGCTCGTCCTCGATGAGCCGACCAACCACCTGGACATCCGCTACCAGTTGGAGATCCTCGGCCTGGTCCGGGCCCTCGGCACGGCCAACCTGCTGGCCCTGCACGACCTGACGCTCGCCGCGTACTACTGCGACCGCCTGTACGTCCTGGACGGCGGCCGCGCCGTGGCCTGCGGCCCACCGGAGGAGGTCCTCACCGCCGAGCTGCTCGTGGAGGTCTACGGGGTGCGGGCCGAGGTGGCGGTCCACCCCACCACGGGCGCCCCGACGGTCACGTACCTGCCGTCGGCGGGCGCCTGAGCGGGGCGGACGCTGTGGGCGGGCCCGCGGCGAGGCGCCCGACGGGGGCAGCGGCCCGGAGGCGACGGTGTACTGCCCGGGAATGGTGACGCCGGCGCGGAAAGCGTCACGTGCGCGCGGCTGGATGTCCGGCCCCCGGCGGATTGGCCAGCGGCGTCCGGGACGGGACGAGGGCGGGCCGTGCGGCGGGGCACCGCCGGTCCGCTGAGGGCGCCCCCGCCAGTGTCCGGGTGGCGAACGCGATCCGTCCGGTATGCGAGATCACATTCCGGAGCCCGGACCGGGAATCGTTACGATGAGCGCATGGTTTCGAACGACGTGAGCATCGACACGACGCCGGGCGCACTGCTCGTCGGCAGGCTGCACGTCGACCTGTGCCGTCTCGCCAGCGCGATCTGTCGGCGCTGACGGGCGCCGCCGCGCGGCAGCGCCGCCGTACGCCTCCCGCGCCCCGGGGTGCCGCACGCCCGGCTCCGGGCGCCCCGCACCGCCCGCACCACCCGGCCGTACCCCGGGGCCGCCCCGGACCGCGCCCGTACCCGACGCCAACCCCTTCCGACAGGAGCCCAACGCCATGGCCATCGAGGTCCGCATCCCGACCATCCTCCGCACCTACACCGGCGGCGAGAAGGCCGTCGAGGGCAACGGCGACACCATCGCCGCCCTCTTCGCCGACCTTGAGACCCGGCACGCGGGCATCCAGGACCGCCTCGTCGACAAGGACAAGGGCAACGAGCTGCGCCGCTTCGTGAACGTGTACCTGAACGACGAGGACGTCCGCTTCCTGGAGGGCGTCGCCACCAAGCTCTCCGACGGCGACAGCGTCACGATCCTGCCCGCGGTCGCGGGCGGCATGAGCTGACCGCTCATGCGCTACGACTCCCCGCTCGCGGCCGTCGGCAACACGCCGCTGGTCCGCCTCCCGCGCCTGTCGCCGTCCGCCGACGTCCGCGTCTGGGCCAAGCTGGAGGACCGCAACCCCACCGGCTCCGTCAAGGACCGCCCCGCGCTCCACATGGTGGAACAGGCGGAGAAGGACGGCCGGTTGACCCCCGGCTGCACCATCCTCGAACCCACCTCCGGCAACACCGGCATCTCCCTCGCGATGGCGGCCCGCCTCAAGGGCTACCGCATCGTGTGCGTCATGCCGGAGAACACCTCGCGGGAGCGGCGCGACCTGCTCACCATGTGGGGCGCGGAGATCATCTCGTCGCCCGCGGCGGGGGGCTCCAACACGGCCGTGCGCGTCGCGAAGGAACTGGCGGCCGAGCACCCCGACTGGGTGATGCTCTACCAGTACGGCAACGCGGACAACGCGGGCGCCCACTACGCCACCACCGGCCCCGAGATCCTCGCCGACCTGCCCTCCATCACGCACTTCGTGGCCGGGCTCGGCACCACCGGCACCCTCATGGGCGTCGGGCGCTACCTGCGCGAGCACAAGCCCGACGTGAGGATCGTCGCCGCGGAGCCGCGGTACGACGACCTCGTCTACGGCCTGCGCAACCTCGACGAGGGCTTCGTGCCCGAGCTGTACGACGCCTCCGTGCTCACCACCCGCTTCTCCGTCGGCTCCGCCGACGCGGTGACCCGCACGCGTGAACTCCTCAAGGAGGAGGGGATCTTCGCCGGGGTCTCCACCGGCGCCGCCCTCCACGCGGCGATCGGCGTCGGCCGCAAGGCCCTCAAGGCGGGCGAGTCCGCCGACATCGTCTTCGTCGTCGCCGACGGCGGCTGGAAGTACCTGTCCACGGGCCTGTACACGGCACCGACGACGGAGGAGGCCATCGCGACGGTCCAGGGCCAACTCTGGGCATAGCCCTCGCGGGGAGGCGCCCAGACCCGCCCCTTCCCGAAACCATGGGGCCAGCCCCCTGGCACCCCCGTTCATCGCCGCTTCGCGGCTCGTCCTCAAACGCCGGACGGGCTTAAACTCCGCCGCAACCGGCAGAACTCAGCCCGAGCCGCGAAGATCCAGCCCGTCCGGCGTTTGAGGACGAGGCGCGGAGCGCCGAAAAGCGGGGTGCCAGGGGCAGCCGCCCCTGGTTCGGGAAGGGGCGGGTCTGGGGCGCCCCCGCGACGGCTAACCCCCGAGGTGCCGCACCTGGTCCCACACCGCCGGGTCCACCACCCCGCCGCGCCGCCGGAAGTCCCCCAGGGCCCGCTCCCGCACCACGCCCGGCTCAACGAAGCGGGCCCGCCCCCGCACGTCCCCCACGGCCCCCGGCGGCAGGGCGATCACCCCGGCCCGCCCGTCGTGGTACCGCGTACTGATCCCCGCGACGACCACCCGGTCCCCCCGCACGGACAGCACCAGGAACGGCCGCTCCACCCCGCCGCCCCCGGCGTCCCGCACCCACCAGATCTCCCCGCCCCGAGGCTCCGCCCCGCCAGGGGCAGCCCGCCGCGCCCGCCGCGAGGCGCCCCGCGGGGAGCGCCCCCAGCCGTCCACCACCGTGACGACGAGCGCGAGCACGACGACGGCGGCGAGGGCGAGCCACCAGGACGTGTCCATGGCACCGACGGTACCGGCGCGCCCCTCAGCCCGCCGCCCGCGCGGCCGCCCGCAGCGCGCCGAGGACGACCGGCGCGTCCGCCCGGTCGAGGACGACGAGGACCGTCGCACCGCCGTCGCGGCACTCGATGACCACGGTGTCGTACGTGCCGCCGCCCGCGAGCAGCGGCCAGTCGTCGGGCCGCGGCGCCCGCACCCCGACCACGCTCAGAGTCGGCGGCAGCGGCCTGCGGGCGACGCGCCCGTCCGGGTCGGGCGTGACGGCGGGCGGCCCGTCCCCGACGACCAGGTGGTCGAAGCCCTCCGCACCGTACGGGCCGTACGACGCGTCCCCGAGGACGGCCGCGCGCACGCACCGCCGCCCGTCGGGCACCACCGGGACGATGTCGCCGGTGTCAACGGCCCGCCGCTGCCGCCGCCGCAGCAACCCCGCGCACAGCGCCGTCAGCGCCGCCACCGGGAGCACCGCGAGGGCCGTGACCAGCAGGGACTCGCCCACCCCCGGGCTGACCTGAGCCGCGACGAAGCCGACGCAGCCGAGCAGCGCCCCGCCCACGATCCCCACGGCGAGCTGCCAGGGGCTGGCGTGCGCGGCGGTGGCGTAGCGCCGCCGCGACCACCAGGCCGTACCGAGGAAGCCCAGCGCGATGGGCCCCGTCCCGAGGCCGACGCCCAGCGGCAGCCGCCAGTCGCCGACCGGTGAGGCCGCGGTCTCCTCGACGGCCGTCCCGAACCGCACCCGGCGGACCTCCCCGCGCCACGACGTCAGCGCCACCCGGTCCCCGGCGCGCACCACGTCGTACAGCGTCGAGCCGGACATCCGCACGCGCCGCACCGCCCCGCCGTCCCGCTCGGCGACCCGCAGCCAGTACCGCGTGTCGCGGCCCCGCGACCGCTCGTCCCTGCCCCGGACGGTCGCGGACACCGTCGTCGTACACCCCTGCGACCGCGCCCCGGGCGCACAGGCGGGCGCCGAGACGTAGGCCCGCTCCCGGGCGAGCGCGTCCGGCACGGCGGCGGAGAAGAAGCCGGACACCAGCAGCAGCGCCACCGCGAGGCCCGCCGTCACCAGCGAGGCCCGCCGCCCGGCCGCCGTCGCCGCCCGCCCCGCCATCCCCAGCACCCCCACACCCCTCAGGGGCCCGAGCCGAAACCTTCCCTCCCATTCTCCCCCGGGGCCCCACCGGGGCCCCGCCCCCGACGGCCCCCCGAACCGGTGACACCCCAGGTGAGTTCGCCCACAACGGCCCACGACGGAGGAGCGTGCCGTGCTTTCGCGCCTTACGCTCGACGGACCGCACGCCCCCGTTTCCCCCGACCGCCAGCGCGGAGGTTCCAGCTATATGAAGCTCACCGTCGTCGGCTGCTCGGGGTCGTTTCCGTCCGCGGACTCGGCCTGTTCGAGCTACCTCGTCGAGGCCGACGGCTTCCGGCTGCTGCTCGACATGGGCAACGGCGCCCTGGGCGAGCTGCAGCGCCACATCGGTCTGTACGACCTCGACGCGATCTTCCTCAGCCATCTGCACGCCGACCACTGCATCGACATGTGCGCGTACTTCGTGGCCCGCTACTACCGCCACGAGGGCGGCCGCTGCGCGCCCATCCCGGTGTACGGGCCCGAGGGCACCGAGCAGCGCCTGACCACGGCGTACGCCGACACGCCGTCCGCGTCGTCGATGAGCGAGGTCTTCGACTTCCACACGGTCAAGCCGGGCGCCTTCGACATCGGCCCGTTCTCGGTGCGGACCGAGAAGGTGTGCCACCCGGTGGAGGCGTACGGGGTGCGCGTGGAGCACGGCGGGGCGTCGCTGACGTACTCCGGGGACACCGGCCCGTGCGAGGCGCTCGACGAACTCGCCGCGGGCTGCGGCCTGTTCCTGTGCGAGGCCGCGTTCACACACGGCAAGGAGAACATCCCGGACCTGCACCTCAACGGCCGCGAGGCGGGCGAGTCCGCCCGCCGCGCCGGAGTGGGCCGCCTGGTCCTCACGCACATCCCGCCGTGGACGGACGCCGAGGTCAATCTGGCCGACGCCCGGGAGGCCTTCGCGGGACCCGTGGAGCTGGCGGCGCCCGGAGCGACGTACGAGGTCTGAGCCGCGGCCCCGCCGATCCGGCGTATCGATACGCCAGGGGCGGCCCGGCACGGCGAAGGCCCCGGAACCACGCGGTTCCGGGGCCTTCGCCGTGGCTGGCCGAGGGCTACGCCTTGGTCAGGTCCTCGATCTCCTCCTCGGGCTCGCGGCCCGGGGTCGGGATGTTGAACTTGACGATCGCGAAGCGGAAGACCACGTAGTAGACGGCCGCGAACGCCAGGCCGATCGGGATGATCAGCCAGGGCTTCTCCGCGAACTTCCAGTTCAGTACGTAGTCGATGGCACCGGCGGAGAAGGTGAAGCCGTGGTGCACGCCGAGCGCCCAGGTGACCGTCATCGCGACGGCCGTGAGGATCGCGTGGATCACGTACAGCGCCGGGGCGATGAACATGAACGCGAACTCGATCGGCTCGGTGATGCCGGTGACGAACGAGGTCAGCGCGAGGGACATCATCATGCCGCCGACGACCTTGCGGCGCTCGGGGCGGGCCGCGTGGGTGATGGCGAGCGCCACGGCGGGCAGCGCGAACATCATGATCGGGAAGAAGCCCGACATGAACTGGCCCGCGGTCGGGTCGCCGTGCATGAAGCGCTGGATGTCGCCGTGCCAGACGGCACCGGCGGAGTCCGTGAAGGAGCCGATCTCCTGCCAGGCGACGGTGTTCACGAACTGGTGCATGCCGACCGGGAGCAGCGCGCGGTTGACCACGCCGAAGATGCCCGCGCCGATGGAGCCGAGGCCGGTCATCCACTCGCCGAAGCTGGTGATGGCGTCGCCGACCGGGCCCCAGCACAGGCCGAAGAAGACGCCCATGCCGGTGCCGATGAAGGCCATGATGATCGGCACCAGACGGCGGCCGTTGAAGAAGCCGAGCCAGTCCACCAGCTTGGTGCGGTGGAACTTCTGCCAGACCACGGCGGATATCAGGCCCATGATGATGCCGCCGAAGACCTTGGGGTCGTTGTACGTGGCGGCGATGTCGGCACCCTTGGTGATCTTCGCCTCGGTCACCGGGAACGCCTTGAGGACGTTCGTGTAGACCAGGAAGCCGACGAGCGCGGCGAGGGCCGTGGAGCCGTCCGCCTTCTTCGCGAAGCCGATGGCGACGCCGATGCAGAACAGCAGCGGCATGTTGGCGAAGACCGCGTCACCGGCGTTGGCGAACACCGTGGCGACCTTGCCCCAGCCCAGGCCGTCCGCGCCGAACACGTCGGGCTGGCCGAGGCGGAGCAGGATGCCCGCGGCGGGCAGCACGGCGATGGGCAGCTGAAGGCTGCGGCCGACCTTCTGCAAGCCCTGCAACAGGCCGGAGCCCCGCTTCTTCGCGGGGGCCGCCTTGGCGGTGGCCGTACTCATGACTTCCTCCATGTGCGGGTGCTGTCAGGGGACAGTTCGGGGGTGCGACAGCAGCCAAGTGGTCTACACCACTCAGTGGTGTAGACCTGTTGTAACACGGTGAAGGCGACATAAGGAACCCGCCATTCCTGTGGGCTCGGCCATAGCCCCGCGAACGCGGCGAAAGGCCCCCGGACCGCAGGGTCCGAGGGCCTTGTAGAGGGTACCGTCCGGCTCTTCCGCTTCCGCCCCGCAGGCCGGGGCGAAACCGCCTAGGCCTTGGTCTGCTCGGCGTCCAACGCCTGTGCCTCCTCTTCCGGTTCACGCCCCGGCGTGGGCAGGTCGAAGCGCTGGATGACGAACCGGAACAACGCGTAGTAGACGACGGCGAAAACCAGCCCGATGGGGATGATCAGCCAGGGCTTGGTGGCCAGGCTCCAGTTGATGACGTAGTCGATCAGGCCCGCCGAGAAGCTGAAGCCGTCCTTGACCCCGAGCGCCCACGTCACCGCCATCGAGACACCGGTGAGCACCGCGTGGATCGCGTACAGGGCGGGCGCGATGAACAGGAACGAGTACTCGATCGGCTCGGTGATGCCGGTGACGAACGACGTCAGGCCGACCGAGAGCATCATGCCGCCGACCACCTTGCGGCGCTCGGGGCGGGCCGCGTGCGTGATCGCGAGGGCGGCGGCCGGGAGCGCGAACATCATGATCGGGAAGAAGCCGCTGGTGAACTGGCCCGCCGACGGGTCCCCGGCGAGGAACCGGTTGATGTCGCCGTGGACGACCGTGCCGTCCGCCTTGGTGTAGTCGCCGAACTGGAACCAGACGAACGTGTTCAGGAACTGGTGCAGGCCCACCGTGAGCAGCGCGCGGTTGGCCACGCCGAAGATCCCCGAGCCCAGCCAGCCGAGGTCGACCAGCCACTTGGAGAAGCTGGTCAGCCCGTCGCCGATCGGCGGCCAGACCCACACGCACAGGCCCGCGAAGACCAGGCCGACGAACGACATGATGATCGGCACCAGGCGGCGGCCGTTGAAGAAGCCCAGCCAGTCGACAAGGCGCACCCGGTGGTAGCGCTGCCAGAACCAGGCCGCGAGCAGGCCCATCACGATGCCGCCGAACACTCCCGGGTTCTGGTACGCGGCCTGCGTCGGCGCCCCCTCCCCGGTCACGCACACCCCGCTCCACATCCCGGCGCCCGCGAAGTCCGCGCCCGCGGGGCAGTCGTCGGGGAACGCGCGCAGGACGGCGTAGTAGACGAGGAAGCCCGCGACCGCCGCGAGCGCCGTGGAGCCGTCCGCCTTCTTGGCCATGCCGATGGCGACGCCGATGCAGAACAGCAGGGGCAGGCCGAGCGAGGAGTCGAGCAGGGCGCCGCCCGCGGCGGCGAACACCTTCGCGACGTTCGTCCAGCCGAGGCCGTCGTCGCCGAAGACGTCCGGCTGGCCCAGCCGGTTCAGGATGCCCGCGGCGGGCAGCACGGCGATGGGCAGCTGAAGGCTGCGGCCCATCTTCTGGAGGCCCTGGAAGAGGCCGTTCCACCTCTTCTTCCGTGGGGCCGCGGCGGCGTCGGAACTCATCGGCGTTCCTCCTGGAACCCGCCGGTTTGGCGGTCGTTGAAAACTGGTGTAGACCAGTTGCGGACGGGTGTGCGGCACCGCCCCCACGAGGGGCGACACCTTGATCGTCATGATGGGGTGCGGCCGCCGTGACCGCCCGCGAAGATGGGCCAACCGTGCGTTACCGTGACAAAGCGGACCTACGGTGTTGAGGCCGCGTCCTTTCACAGCAGGGAGAAAGCAATGGCCAGCAAGGCTGAGAAGATCGTCGCCGGGCTCGGCGGCCTCGACAACATCGAAGAGGTCGAAGGCTGCATCACCCGCCTCCGCACCGAGGTCAACGACCCGGACCTGGTCGACGAGGCCGCCCTGAAGGCCGCGGGCGCGCACGGCGTGGTGAAGATGGGCACGGCCATCCAGGTCGTCATCGGCACCGACGCGGACCCCATCGCGGCCGAAATCGAAGACATGATGTGAGACCGGCCCCACCGGTCTGAGAAGGCCCCGCTCCACCCGACCGGAACGGGGCCTTCGCACATGCGCGGAAGAAAGCGCGCCAGGGGGAGAAAAGCCCGCCGCACGTACGCGGCGATGCCCGCCAGGGCACGGGGGCCCGCGCGGGAGAAAAGCCCGTCCGGCGCTTGAGGACGAGCGCGCAGCGCGACGAAACCCGCACCAGGGCAGCCCCCTACGCACCGGCTAGGCTCAACGCCATGTCCCGATTCGATGGCCGTACCCCCGATCAGCTCCGCCCCGTCACCCTTGACCGCGGCTGGAGCAAGCACGCCGAAGGCTCCGTCCTCGTCTCCTTCGGCGACACCAAGGTCTTCTGCACGGCCTCCGTCACCGAGGGCGTCCCCCGCTGGCGCAAGGGCACCGGCGAAGGCTGGGTCACCGCCGAGTACTCCATGCTGCCCCGCTCCACCAACACCCGCGGCGACCGCGAATCCGTCCGCGGCAAGATCGGCGGCCGCACCCACGAGATCTCCCGCCTCATCGGCCGCTCCCTGCGCGCCGTCGTCGACTACAAGGCCCTCGGCGAGAACACCATCGTCCTCGACTGCGACGTCCTCCAGGCCGACGGCGGCACCCGCACCGCCGCCATCACCGGCGCCTACGTCGCCCTCGCCGACGCCGTCACCTGGGCCCAGGGCAAGAAGCTCATCAAGGCGGGCCGCAAGCCCCTCACCGGCACCGTCAGCGCCGTCTCCGTCGGCATCGTCGACGGCGTACCCCTCCTCGACCTCGCCTACGAAGAGGACGTCAAGGCCGACACCGACATGAACGTCGTCTGCACCGGCGACGGCCGCTTCGTCGAGGTCCAGGGCACCGCCGAGGCCACCCCCTTCGCCCGCGACGAACTGAACGCGCTCCTCGACCTCGCCGTCGGCGGCTGCGCCCAGCTCACCGCGCTCCAGTGCGAAGCACTCGAAGCGGCCAAGTAACGAACGGACACGGCCAGTTCGGTCCCTCCCCGGCACCCCCGAGGCAACCCTTGCGGCAAACCCCGGCGTTCTCAGGGGTATGAGGCGTGCGGGCACAGCCGCGTGCCCGCCACCGCGTAACGGGAGGGACCCATCCATGGCCGTGCGTCACCGGCGCATCACCGTCGCCGTCACCACCGCTCTCCTAGCCGTCCCGGCGACACTCGGCCTCGTGGCCTGCGACCCCAAGGACGCCGTCGACTGCGTCCAGGCCGCCGACGCCGTGTCGGACGGCGCCGACGCGCTGCGGAGGGCCGCCCAGGACGCCGTCCTCTACCCCGACCGGAAGTCCGAGAAGCGCTTCGACAAGATCCGCGACGACCTCGACGACATCCGCCGGGACCACGAGGACGACGAGGACATCCGCGAAGCCGTCGACGAGATGCAGAAGGCCGTCGACAACGTCGAGAAAGCCGTCGACGACGGCGACGAGACCCCCGACCTCAGCCCCGTCGTCGACGCGGCCCGCAAGGTCACCAAGGCCTGCACCTGACCCGCCCCGGGCGGGTCACGGCCCGGCGACCAGGTCCCGCCGACGGGACGGATACTGGTGCCATGACCCGCCTGATCCTCGCCACCCGCAACACCGGCAAGCTCACCGAACTCCGCGCGATCCTCGCCGACGCCGGACTCGACCACGAACTCGTCGGCGCCGACGCCTTCCCCGAGGTCCCCGACGTCAAGGAGACCGGCGTCACCTTCGCCGAGAACGCCCTGCTCAAGGCCCACGCCCTCGCCCAGGCCACCGGCCTGCCCGCCGTCGCCGACGACTCCGGCCTCTGCGTCGACGTCCTCGGCGGCGCCCCCGGCATCTTCTCCGCCCGCTGGTCCGGACGCCACGGCGACGACAAGGCCAACCTCGACCTGCTGCTCGCCCAGCTCGGCGACATCGCCGACGAGCACCGCGGCGCCCACTTCTTCTGCGCCGCCGCCCTCGCCCTCCCCGACGGCACCGAACGCGTCGTCGAGGGCCGCCTCCTCGGCACCCTCCGCCACGCCCCCTCCGGCACGGGCGGCTTCGGCTACGACCCGATCCTCCAGCCGGAGGGCGACACGCGCACGTGCGCCGAGCTCACACCGGAGGAGAAGAACGCGATCAGCCACCGAGGCAAGGCGTTCAGGGCGCTGGTGCCGGTGGTGCGGGAGCTGCTGGGCTAACAGAAATGGCCTGCGAATCGATCCTTCGATTCGCAGGCCATCCATGTGCGGCGGGAGGGATTCGAACCCTCAAGCCCGATCAAGGGCCACAGATCCTAAGTCTGCTGTGTCGCCATTGCACCACCGCCGCGGGCGCTAGCCATGGTACCGGTCAGCCCCTCGCTCGCGACCGCTGGCCTCCTCTGCACCACGTACTGGTGATCGCGTGGCAGTTGGGACACAGCAACCGCAGATTCTCGCGCCGGTCGTCGCTCCAGTCGCCGTTGATGTGGTCGATCTCCAGGGTCATGGGCTTGCCGTTCCATTCGGGTGGGGTCCCGCACCTGTCGCACTCTTCGGGGACGCCGACCTCGCGCAGGGCCCGACGGAGTAGGTAGCTCTCGGCTCGGCGACGGCCGCCGTGCTTGACCAGGATGGCCCCAGCCGTCTTCCTCGGGGTGGTGCCTGGCTTGCCCCGTTGGTGCGCCTGACCGAGGAAGTGGGACGTGTCTATTCGTTCCTCAGCGATCCAATCGCGCAGCATGCTCCGCTGCGCCTGGTTGTTCGGTCGCTCCAGGAACCGAAGCGTCCCGGCGATGGACTCGGACTCCGCTACGGCTTTGCGGAGAGTGGCCGCCTCGGGCCGTGTGTGCAGCCTGGTGCGGCGCTTCCAGAGACGCAGGTGCGTTACGTCGATTCCGAAGTGGCGGAACCGTTTGAACAGGTAGCTGCGGAGGTTCCGGTCAGGGCGTTTCCCCAGGAACGCGATGACGTCGTCGATGGACGAACAGTTCTCGGCCGCTTCCGCGAGCAGCTCTCGCGTGTAGCGGACTGGCGGCTCGTTCATGACCGCCTTCCCTTGCCACGCCCCCGGTACGTATCTGTGGTGGAGTGACAGTTTGGGCAGAGCAGCCGCAGATTCTCGATCCGGTTGTCGCGCCAATCGCCGTCGACGTGGTCGACCTCAAGCGGCAGTGGTTCACCCAGCCACTCCGGCCCGATTCCGCACAGCGCGCACTGCTCGACAACACCGAGTTCTGTCATGGCTCGCTTGAGTCGAGTGTTGGGCACACGCCTGGCAGGGGCGACGATCAGGATCTCCGTAGGGGTGCGCCTCCTGCGGATATCCGGGACCATTTCGGACCGAGCCTGCTTGCCGAAATGTGATGTGTCGATCCCATACGCCTTGATGCGGCGGCTGATGTGCGTGTGATAGCCACCCACAATTCCGATACCCAGATACCGCAGCACATCATTCACGCTCTGCGAAGCCGCCACCGCGGGCTCCAATATCTCCCGCGTCCAGCGCTCGCCGTTCTCCCGCACGAAGTGCGAGGTATCCACGCCCAGCTTTTTCATCCGCGCCCGGATGTACCCGCGGCTCGGCCCCTTCGGATCCACCCCCAACTTTCCCAACGCCTCCGACAGCGTCCCGGAAGACGCCGCCGCCTCGGCCAGCCGTTCCCGTGTGTACGGGCTTGCCCCCATCCGGTTCCCTCCGATTCCGGCCACTCGTTCGTGGTCTCGTACGGAGTAACGAACCGACTATCGGACAGTCACGCGCGGGCCGAGGCGGGATCAGGAGCGGGCGGAGGGTCAGATGCCCAGATCGCGGATGATCTTGGCTACGTGGCCGGTGGCCTTGACGTTGTAGAAGGCGTGCTCGACCTTGCCGTGCTCGTCGACGACGACCGTGGAGCGGATGACGCCCGTCACCGTCTTGCCGTACAGCTTCTTCTCGCCGAAGGCGCCGTACGCCTCCAGGGTCTCCTTGGACGGGTCGCCGACCAGGGTGACCTTCAGGTTCTCCTTCTCGCGGAACTTCGCGAGCTTCTCCGGCTTGTCGGGGGAGACGCCGATCACGTCGTAGCCCGCGGCCGCGAGCACGTCCAGGTTGTCGGTGAAGTCGCAGGCCTGCTTGGTGCAGCCGGGCGTGAGGGCGGCCGGGTAGAAGTACACGATCACCTTGCGGCCCTGGTGGTCCGCGAGGGAGACCTCCTTGCCGTCGGCGTCCGGCAGGGTGAAGGCCGGGGCGGTGTCGCCGGGCTTCAGTCGCTCGCTCATTCTCGGTCTCCTCGCACGTGCGTGGGCGAAACGGTGTGGTGACGGAGTCGAGCGTAATGGGGGTGCTGTGGGGTGCGGTGCGGTGGAAGCTGACAGACTGTGGACGACCACGTACTGGAACACACCCACGGAGGCCCCGCGGTGTCGGATGCGGATGCCAGGACCCCTGCGCAGATCGAGGCGGACATCAAGCGCCGGCGCGAGCAGCTCGCCGAGACCCTGGACGAGATCGGGGTGCGGGTCCACCCCAAGACGATCGTCGGCGACGCCAAGGCGAAGGTCGCGTCGAGTGTGGACCGGTCGCTCGGACGGGCCTACGTGAGCGCGAACCGCTTCGTCTCCGACGTGCGCGGCCAGCTCGTCGCGGAGGACGGTGCCCCGCGCCTGGAGCGGATCGTGCCGGTGGCGCTCGTGGTCGTGGGCCTCGTCGGGCTCCTCGCGGTCGGTTCCAAGCGCCGCAAGGGCTGACCCGGGGGCGTACAGGGCGCGCGCGGGCAGGTAGGTTCGGGGCGTGAGCGCCAAGACACATGAATCCAGCACCCACGACGACAAGCTGCCGATCCGGATGCTGCACGACCGCGTGCTCGTGCGCCAGGACACCAGCGAGGGCGAGCGGCGTTCCGGCGGCGGCATCCTGATTCCGGCCACCGCGGCCGTCGGGCGCCGCCTGGCCTGGGCCGAGGTGGTCGCCGTGGGGCAGAACGTGCGCACGGTCGAGCCGGGCGACCGGGTGCTGTACGACCCGGAGGACCGGGCCGAGGTCGAGGTGCGGGGCACGGCGTACGTGCTGATGCGCGAGCGCGACCTGCACGCGGTGGCCGCGGACCGCTTCGAGGGCTCGGAGGACTCCACGGGCCTGTACCTGTAGCGAGAGGCCGCCGGGCGCGGCGTACGAAGGGCTGGTGACCGGTGTCACCAGCCCTTTCGGCTGCCCTTTGCTACCGTGGAGGCACCCGACGAGACGCGCCGTACCGGGATCCGCAAAGACGACGCACCCCCTGAAGTCACGTTTTCCGGAGGTGCCGTCATGGCCTGGGTCCTGCTCATCGTCGCCGGTCTGCTCGAGGTCGGCTGGTCGATCGGCATGAAGTTCACCGAGGGGTTCACCCGCTTGTGGCCGAGTGTCTTCACCGGCGCGGGCATCGTCGCGAGCATGGTCCTGCTGTCGTACGCGGCCAAGTCGCTGCCGATCGGTACGGCGTACGGGGTGTGGGTGGGCATCGGCGCGGCCGGTGCCGCCGTGGTCGGCATGCTGGCCCTGGGGGAGCCCGCCACCGCGGGCCGGATCTTCTTCGTGTGTCTGCTGCTCGTGTCGGTGGTCGGCCTGAAGGCGACCAGCGGCCACTGACGCCGCCCACGAGCGCCGGACGCGACGGAACCCCGCGCCCCTGAGGGGGTGCGGGGTTCCGTTCTCGGTTCGCGTCCGTGTACGCCGTGCGTCAGTCTCCGCGGCCGCGTCCGCCCGGGCCGGTGGTCAGACCGCCGAGGGCGCCCTGGGCGGCGCCGCCGGTGTCCGTGGCGCCGCCGTCCCCGGTGCCGCCGCCGTCGGCCGTGCCGCCGGTGTCCGTGGCGCCGCCGTCGGTGGCGCCGCCGTCCGTGGCGCCGCCCTGGTCGCCGCCACCGCCGGTCTGGCCGCCCTGGTCGCCGCCGCCACCCGTCTGGCCGCCCTGGTCGCCACCGCCGCCGGTCTGGCCGCCCTGGTCGCCGCCGCCGGTCTGGCCGCCGTCCGTGGCGCCGCCGTCGGTCTGGCCGCCGGTGTCCTCGTCGCCGCCGGTCGCGCCGTCGGTGGCGGTGTCGTCCTCGTCCGGTTCCTCGGCCGACTGCGACGGGTCCGGGGCGACCGGCTCGTCCGCGCCGGGCTCGATCTCCAGGTCGAACTCCCTGACCGGCTTGCCCTTCAGGGCGTCCCGGGTGAACTGCGCCCACACCTTGGCGGGGTAGCCGCCGCCGTTGATGCGGGTCTCGCCGAGCGCCCCGTACAGCGGTGTCTGCGCCGCCGTCACCGGGTCCTGGCCCATCACCGCGACGACGGTGGCGAGGTCCGGGGTGTAGCCCGCGAACCAGGCCGCCTTGTCGTTCTCCGCCGTACCGGTCTTGCCCGCCGCCGGGCGGCCCGCGGCGAGCGCCTCGCGGCCGGTGCCGGACTGCACCACGCTCTGGAGGATCGACGTCGTGGTGTCGGCGGCCTCGCGGCTCACCGCCGTGGACGTCTTGCGCTGCGGCAGGGCGATGTCCTGGCCGTCCTTGCTGACCTTCTCGACCAGCGTGTACGTGCCGTGCCTGCCGTGGTTGGCGAGCGTCGCGTACGCCTGGGTCATGTCCAGGACGGACGCCGTGGACGGGCCGAGCGCGATCGACGGGGACGCGGTCAGGTCGGGGGTCTTCTCCGGGACGCCGAGCGCGACCGCGGTCTCCTTGACCTTGTCCGAGCCGACGTCGACGGCCATCTGCGCGTACACGGAGTTCACGGACTTGTCCGTGGCCTCGCGGACGGTGATGTCGCCGTACTGGACGTCGTCCTCGTTGGCGGGTGCGTACGTGCCGCCGTCCCAGCCCTGGACCGGGCGGCGGTTGTTGCCGTCGTACACCGTGTTCGGCGTGATCGGGCTGCCGCTCTGCGTGGTCGAGCCGTTCTCCACCGCCGCGGTGAACACGAACGGCTTGAAGGTCGAGCCGACCTGGTAGTCGCGGCGGGTCGCGTTGTTCACGAACTGCTTGGTGTAGTCGATGCCGCCGTACATCGCGACGACCTTGCCGGTCTTCGGGTCCACGGAGGCGCCGCCGACGCGGACGTTCTTGTCGACCTTTCGGGCCTTCTTGTCGACCTTCGACATCACCTGCTCGTCGACGGCCTTCACGAAGGCGTCCTGCTTCGGCTTCTGGAGCGTGGTGGTGATGCGGTAGCCGCCCTTGCTGAGGGCGTCCTCGTCGACGATGCGGTTCTCGATGAGGTAGTCCTCGACGGCCTTCACGACGTAGCCGCGCTGGCCGGACAGGTTCGGCGCGCCCTTGGCCTGCTGGGGCATCGGGAACTTGGTCTTGTCGCGGTCGGCCTGGTCCAGCCAGCCCTCCTTGACCATGCCGTCCAGGACGTAGTTCCAGCGGGCCACGGCGCGGGGCTTGTTCTCCGGGTGGGTGGCCACGTCGTAGGCGTTGGGGGAGTTCACCAGGGTCGCCAGGTAGGCGCCCTCGGCGACGCTCAGGTCCTCGACGTCCTTGCTGTAGTACGCCTGGGCGGCGGCCTGCACGCCGTACGCGCTGCGGCCGAAGTAGCTGGTGTTCAGATAGCCCTGGAGGATGTCGTCCTTGCTGACCTCGCGGTCCAGCTTGATCGCGATGAAGAACTCCTTCGCCTTGCGGGAGATCGTCTGCTCCTGCGCCAGGTAGTAGTTCTTCACGTACTGCTGGGTGATCGTCGAGCCGGACTGCTTGCCCTTGCCGGTGACCGTGTTGAAGGCGGCGCGGAGCATCGCCTTCGGGTCGACGGCGGACTCGCTGTAGAAGTCCCGGTCCTCGGCGGCGAGCACGGCGTGCTGGACGTGCTTGGGGACCTTCGACAGGGGGACGTTCTCGCGGTTGACCTCGCCGTCGCGGGCGATCTCCGAGCCGTCGGCGTACAGGTAGACGTTGCTCTGCTTGGTCGCCATGGCGTTGGCGGGCGGGATGTTCACGAGGAAGTAGCCCGTCATGAACGCGCCCACGCAGAGCAGGATCAGCAGGATGAAGGTGCCGAGCACCATCCGCCACGTGGGGATGAGCCGCCGCCAGCCCTTGCGCTTGGGGCGCTTGCCCTTCTTCTTGCCCTTGCCCTTGCCGCCGTCCGCCGGTGTGCCGGTGCCCTCGCCCGGGCCTTCGGGGCCCTCGGGCTCGCGGGGGGCCCAGCCCTGGGGCTTGCCGCCGCCGGGGCCGCCGCCGCTTGGGCCGCCGGGGCCGTCTGCGGAGACCGCGCGGAGCTGCTGGGTGCCCTGATCGCCGTGCGCGGCCGCGGCACCGGCCGCACCGGCCGCCGCTCCGGCGCCCGCCGCGCGCCGCTGGCCGCCGCCGGGGGCTCCGGGGCGGTCGGTGACGGGGCGGATCTGCTGGGTGGCGGGGTCGGTGGGGGAGCCGTGCGGCTGACCGCCGCGCGGCTGGCCGCCGGGCTGGGGGTGCGACCCTGCTGGGCGCCATGCTGCTGGCCGCCGTGCTGCTGGGCGCCGTGGGGCGGCTTGCCCGCGCCGGGGCGCCCCTGACCCGTACGGGGCTTCTCGGGGCCCGCAGCGGGCGTCTCGTGGCCCTTCACGGGGCGGATCTGCTGGGTCGCGGGGTCGGTGGGCGCGGCTGGGGTGCGGGCGGGGCCTGTGGGGCCGGGAGTGCCGGGGGTGTCGTTGGGGCGTGCGGGGCCGCCGGGCGTGCCGGGGCCGTCGTTGGGTCGGCGGCCACCGTGCTGTCCGGGGCCACCGTGCTGTCCGGGGCGGCCAGGAGGGGTTCCCGGTCGGCCGGTGTTGCCCGGCCCGCCGGTGCTGCCCGGCCCGCCAGGGCGTGCGGGGCCGCCGGAGTCCCCCGAGCCCCTGGAGCCGCCGGAGGCACCCTGGCCGCCGGAACCCTGGGAGCTGCCGGAACCCCGGGAGCCGTCGGAACCCCGGGAGCCGTCGGAAGCCCCCCGGCCGTCAGGCCCGCCCGGTCCGCCCGGCGCACCAGCGGCGCCCCGGGTGCCCGAGCCGCCCGCAGGGCCCCCGCCCCCCTGGGGGGACCCAGGAGTTCCGGGGCGCTCGGCCGCGCGTTCGCGCCCGTCGCCAGGGGCGCCGGGCGCGCCGGGGCACCGGTGCCGTGGGGGCCGCCGGGCCTGCCGCTGGCGCCGGACGGCGCCCCCGCGGGGCCGTCGGGGCGGGGCGTGGGCCCCTCGGCGGACCCGCGCCCGGGGCCACGCTGCGGCTCGTCGCTGCTCATGTCTCGCGGAACTCCCAGTTCGCGTCGTACATCTCGTACGCCTCATACATCCACTGCGCCTCGTACGACCCATTGCACACCGTCCCGGCGGGCCCTGATGACCAGGCACGCGCCGCACGGCGAAAATGCCTGGCACCCACGGCCCCGATCGCATTAGGCTCCTGCGCTTCGGTCCGCGCCGTGCCCTGAACGGGACGAGGCTCTCTGAGAGGGATGTCCGTGAGAACAGGACGGTTCCGCTTGTACGCGGCCGTCGCCGGAGGAAGCTTCCGGAGATTCGCTACGTACCGGATGGCGACCCTGGCGGGTGTCTTCACCAACACTGTGTTCGGGGTGATCCTTACCTACACCTACATTGCCCTGTGGGACGAGAGGCCCGGACTAGGAGGATACGACCAGGCGGAGGCCCTCACGTACGTGTGGCTCGGCCAGGCCCTCCTGATGGCGGTCGCGGCGATGGGCGGCGGCTTCGAGGACGAGCTGATGGAGCGCATCCGCACGGGCGACGTCGCCATCGACCTGTACCGGCCCGCCGACCTCCAGGCGTGGTGGCTCGCCGCTGACCTGGGCCGCTCGGCGTTCCACCTGGTGGCGCGGGGTGCGGTTCCCATGCTGGTGGGCGGGCTCTGCTTCGAACTCGCCGTGCCCGGGGACCCGTTGCGGTGGCTGGCCGCGCTGGTCGCGGTGCTGCTCGGGGTGGTGGTGAGCTTCGCGCTGCGCTTCCTGGTGGCGCTGAGCGCCTTCTGGCTCCTGGACGGGGCGGGTGTGGCGCAGATCGCATGGCTGGCGAGCATGTTCTTCTCCGGGATGCTGCTGCCGCTGAACGTGTTCCCCGGCGCCCTCGGCGAGATCGCCCGCGCGCTGCCCTGGTCGGCGCTGCTCCAGGTGCCCGCGGACGTGTTCCTGGGCAAGCACACGGGCGCCGGTCTGCTGGGGATCTACGTGTTCCAGGCCGGGTGGGCGGCGGTGCTGCTGGCGGCCGGGCGGCTGCTCCAGGCCGTGGCGACCCGCCGGGTGGTGGTCCAGGGTGGCTGACCTCACGCGGGAGCGCCCGGAAGAGACCGCGGCGCCGTGTGCCCCGACGCCCGTACGGGGGAGTGAGGGGCCCGTCCGGCGGGCCCTGGAGGGGCTGCGCGCCTACCGGATGATCACGGCGATGTGGATCCGCTCCACGATGGCGTACCGCACGTCCTTCGTTCTGACGGCCCTGTCCAACTTCGTCGCGACCGGACTCGACTTCGTCGCGATCCTGCTGATGTTCTCGCAGGTCGACGCGCTCGGCGGCTACGGCTTCGGGGAGGTCGCCTTCCTGTACGGCGTCGCCGCCACCGCCTTCGGGACCGCCGACCTGGCCGTGGGCTCCATGGACCGGCTCGGCCGCCGGGTGCGCGACGGCACCCTGGACACCCTCCTTGTGCGGCCCGCGCCGGTGCTCGCGCAGGTCGCCGCGGACCGGTTCGCGCTGCGCAGGCTGGGCCGGATCACGCAGGGCGGCCTGGTCCTGGGGTACGGCTTCGCGGCCGTGGACATCGACTGGACGCCGCTGAAGGCGCTGCTCGTGCCGGTGATGCTGGTCAGCGGCGCGGCCATCTTCGTGGCCGTCTTCGTCGGCGGGGCGGCCTTCCAGTTCGTGGCGCAGGACGCCTCCGAGGTGCAGAACGCCTTCACCTACGGCGGGAACACGCTGCTCCAGTACCCGCCGTCGGTGTTCGGCAAGGACCTGGTGCGGGGCGTCACGTTCGTCGTGCCGATCGCGTTCGTGAACTGGCTGCCGGGCCTGTACGTCCTCGGCCGCCCCTATCCGCTCGGCCTGCCGTCGTGGGTGGCCTTCGCTTCGCCGCTGGTGGCCGTCGCCGCCTGCGCGCTCGCGGGCCTGGCCTGGCGCGCGGGCCTCCGTTCGTACCGCAGCACAGGGAGCTGAACCGTGACCGACAGCGACGACAGGGACGACAGGGACTTCATCGCGCTCGACGGGGTCGAGAAGGTCTTCGACGTACGCAAGAAGACGGGCTTCCTGCGCCGGGAGAGGCGGCGGGTGCGGGCCGTGGACGGGCTGTCCTTCCGGGTGGGGCGCGGCGAGATGGTCGGCTACATCGGGCCGAACGGCGCGGGCAAGTCCACCACGATCAAGATGCTGACGGGCATCCTCACGCCCAGCGGCGGCCGCCTCAGGGTCGCGGGCATCGACCCGGCCCGCGAGCGCACCCGCCTTGCCCGCCGCATCGGCGTCGTCTTCGGCCAGCGCACCACGCTGTGGTGGGACCTGCCGCTGATCGACTCGTACCGTCTGATGCACCGCATGTACCGGGTGCCCGACGCGCGCTTCGCCGCGAACCTCGACCGGTGCGTGGAACTCCTGGACCTCGGCGCCCTGTTGGACGTGCCGGTGCGGCAGCTGTCCCTCGGGCAGCGGATGCGCGGCGACATCGCGGCGGCGCTGCTGCACGACCCGGAGGTGCTGTACCTGGACGAGCCGACGATCGGCCTGGACGTGGTCAGCAAGGCCAAGGTGCGCGGCTTCCTGCGCGACCTGAACGCCGAGACCGGCACGACGGTGCTGCTCACCACCCACGACCTCACGGACATCGAGCAGTTGTGCAAGCGGGTGATGGTCATCGACCACGGACGCCTGATGTACGACGGCCCGCTGACCGGCCTGCACGAGGCGGGCCGCGCCGAGCGCACCCTCGTCGTCGACCTGGAGCGCGAACTGCCGCCGCTGGACGTGGAGTCGGCGCGGGTGATCAGGACGGACGGGCCCCGGCAGTGGCTGGCGTTCCCCGCGGAGCGGTCCGCGGCGCCGCTGGTCGCCGCGATCGCCGAGCGCTACCCGCTGGTCGACCTGTCGGTGCGGGAGCCGGACATCGAGGCCGTGATCGCGCGGATGTACGAGGACCGGGCGGTCTCCTGGGAGCCGGGGCGCGGGGGTGCCGCGTAGGCTGCTGGTATGACGGACGCCGAGTCTTCCCAGCCGCCCACCCCGGCCTCCCCGCCCGCCGCCCCGCTCCCGGCCGTCCCCGGCTCGCCGGGCTCCGAACTGCGGGCCTCCGACGCCGACCGCGAGCGCGTCGCGGAGGTCCTGCGCGAGGCGATGGCCGAAGGCCGCCTCGACATGGACGAGTTCAACGAGCGGCTCGACGCCGCGTACCGGGCGCGTACGTACGGCGAGCTGGAGCCGCTCACCCAGGACCTGCCCGCCGCCGGGGCGGCCGCGCCCAAGGTGTCCATGGTGAAGCGGGCCGGGGCGACGACTCCACCGAGATCGACTGGTCGGAGCGGGTCGTCGGCGGCGAGCCCTCGTCCACCGGCGCGTTCGCGCTCTGGAGCGGGTTCACCCGGCGCGGGCCGTGGAAGATCGGGCGGGTGTTCACCTCGTTCGCGATGTGGGGCGGCGGTGAGATCGACCTGCGCGAGGCGCGGTTCGCGGGCCGGGACGTCACCATCCGCTGCTTCGCGGTCATGGGCGGCATCGGCGTCGTCGTCCCGCCCGAACTGCACGTCAACGTCAGGGGCTTCGGCTTCATGGGCGGCTTCGGCGACGAGGCCACGGGCGAGGGCACCCCCGGCTCGCCGCGCGTCACGGTCACCGGCTTCGCGCTGATGGGCGGCGTCAGCGTGGAGCGCAAGCTGCGCAAGGCCGAGCGGCAGCGCATCAAGGAGGAGCGCCGCCGCGCGAGGCTGGAGGAGCGGGAGGCGCGCCGCCTGGAGCACGCGCGCCGCCACGAGCTGCACCACAGGCGTGCCGCCGAGCACCACCAGCGGGTGCGCGGCGAGGGCGGCTCCGGGGGTGCGCGTCCGGATCGGGGCTGACCGGGGCTGACCGGGGGCTGACCGGGGCCGGGCGGCCCGCGGCGGGGCGTGAGCCAGGTGTGCCGGGACCTGAGCGCCCGTACGGAACCTGAGTACTCGTACGGGACCTGAGCACCCGTACCGGGACCTGAGCACCCGTACCCGGGCGAGCCGCGCGGGAGGGCGGTGTCAGCCCGTGAACAGCCGCGACACCGTGTAGATCACGAGCCCGGCCAGGGCGCCCACCACCGTGCCGTTGATGCGGATGAACTGGAGGTCGCGGCCGATGTGGGCCTCGATCTTGCGTGAGGTGTGCTCGGCGTCCCAGCCCGCGACGGTGTCCGTGATGAGGGAGGTGATCTCGCGCCGGTACGTCGTCACGACGTACACCGCCGCGCCCTCCACCCAGCCGTCGACCTTCTCCTGGAGGCGGGTGTCCGTGGCCATGCGGGAGCCCAGCGACAGCAGGGCGGCGCGTACGCGCAGGCGCAGCTCGCTGCGCTCGTCCTCGGCGGCGGCGACGATCATCTGGCGGACCGCCGACCAGGCGGAGGCGATCAGGTCCTGGACCTCGTCGCGGGCGAGCACCTCCCGCTTCAGGTGCTCCACGCGCGCCCGGGTGTCCGTGTCGGACTGGAGGTCGGCGGCGAAGTCGGTGAGGAAGCGGTCCAGGGCGCCGCGCGCGGGGTGCCCGGGCATGTCCCGCATCTCGGTGACGAACCGCAGCAGCTCGCGGTAGACGCGCTCGCCGACCTTCTTGTCCACGAACCGGGGCGTCCAGCCGGGGCGCCGCCCTGCACCGCGTCCATCACCTGGTCCGCGTGGGCGACCAGCCAGTCGTGGGCGCGTACGCACACCAGGTCCACGAACCGCTTGTGGCCGCCGTCGGCGACGACCTTCTCCAGCATCTTGCCCATGCCGGGCGCGATCTCCTGCGCGTCCGCGCGCCGCGTGATCGCCTCGCCGACGACGGCCTGCACATCGGAGTCCCGCAGCACGGTGAGCGCGCCGCGCAGGGCCGTGGCCAGCTCCGCCGTCACCCGGTCGGCGTGCTGCGGCTCGGCCAGCCAGGCGCCGAGGCGGCTGCCGATGCCGACGGCCCGCAGGCGCTGGCGCACCACGTCCTGGGAGAGGAAGTTCTCCCCGACGAACTCGCCCAGCGAGACGCCCAGCTGGTCCTTCTTCTTCGGGATGATCGCCGTGTGCGGGATGGGGATGCCGAGGGGGTGGCGGAACAGGGCGGTCACCGCGAACCAGTCCGCGAGCGCACCCACCATGCCCGCCTCGGCCGCCGCCGCCACGTACCCGGCCCAGGGGCCCGCGCCCTCGTGCCCGGCCCACTTCGCCAGGACGTACACCACCGCCACGAAGAGCAGCAGGCCCGTCGCGGTGAGCTTCATCCGGCGTACGCCGCGGCGCTTCTCCTCGTCGGCGGCGCTGTAGGTGAAGGCCGCGGGCGCGCGCGCCGCGTCGCTCGCCGCTCCCTCCGGTTCCCCGGTGCTCGTGCGTTCCATGCGCTGGCGCCCCGTCTCGCGTCGTTCCTCGTCGTGTGTGCGTACGCACGCCTGGTGCGCGCACGGTGTCGTCGTACGCATTGTCGCTTCCGGACCGGCTCCGGGCCGTGCCAGGTGGCTCGTGCGACGTGGCCGTGTGGCGTCCCTCTCCGAGCCGTGTGGCGTCCCTCTCTGACCGACTCCTGGAACGCCCGGCGAGTTCCCGGCGTCCGAGTGGGCAGAGGGGGGCAGTGTCGGCCCGCTCGCGGCCCATGACGCATCATGGGGTCTTCACACCGGAGCCTCGGGCTCCCCCTGTCCCGAGGAGAAAACGCCCGCATGACCAAGCGTCACGGTTATGCACTGCTGGCCGCCGTTCTCGCGGTCGTCGTGGTGGTCTCGGCCGCCATATACCTGGGCGCCAGCGGCGCCGACGACGCGAAGGACCAGCTCGGCACCGGCCCCCGCGCGCCCCGCAACTCCGCGGCCCCCGCGTCGGCGGGCACCTGGGTCGCCACCTGGTCGGCGTCCCCGGCGGGCGCGGAGCCCGGCACGGCGGCGCGGGGCATGGCGGGCCGCTCCGTGCGCAACGTCGTCCACACCAGCGTCGGCGGCGACAGCGCCCGCGTCACCCTGTCGAACCTGTACGGCAGGACGCCGCTCAGCATCACCCGCGCCTCCGTGGCGGTGGCCGCCGCGCCCAACTCGCCCACGGCCGCCGCGGGCACCCTGCGCCGCCTGACCTTCGGCGGCGACACGGGCGTCGTCATCCCGCCCGGCGCGCAGATCGTCTCCGACCCGGCGCGGCTGCGCGTCCCCGGCGACGCCGACCTCCTCGTCACCACGTTCTCGCCCACCCCGTCCGGTCCGGTGACGTACCACCCGCACGCGCGCCAGCTGTCGTACGTGGCCCGGGGCGACCGGACGGAGGACCCGAGCGGCGCCACGTACCACGAGCAGAGCCCGTACTGGCGCTATGTCACCGCCGTCGACGTGCTGAGCAGCGAGGCGGACGGCACGGTCGTGGTGTTCGGCGACTCCATCACGGACGGCATCACCTCCAGCATGGGCGCCAACCGCCGCTGGCCCGACGTGCTCGCCGACCGGCTGCGCGGCGCGCCCGGCGGCGCGCCCCGCTACAGCGTCGTCAACCAGGGCATCAGCGGCAACCGCGTCCTGTCCGACGGGAGGCCGGGCACGCCCGCGGGCAACCCGAGCGGCCTGTCCCGCTTCGACCGGGACGTCCTCGGCCGCTCCGGCGTCAAGGCCGTAGTGATCGCCCTCGGCATCAACGACATCCTGCGCAACCGGGAGACCGACGCCGACCGCGTCGTGGCGGGCCTGCGCGAGCTGACCCGCCAGGCCCACGCCCGGGGGCTGCGGGTCATCGGCGCGACGCTCATGCCGTTCGGCGGGCACCGCGGCTACGGGCCCGCCCAGGAGGCGGTGCGCCAGGAGGTCAACGCCCGCATCCGCTCCGGTGGGGTCTTCGACGAGGTCACCGACTTCGACAAGGCCCTGCGCGACCCGTACGACCCGCGCAGGCTCCTCGCCCGCTACGACTCCGGTGACCACCTGCACCCCAGTGACGCGGGCTTCCGCCGCATGGCGGAGACCTTCGACCTGACGGCCCTGAAGGGGGCGGGCTCGGCGGAGCTCTAGCCCACGCGCCGCCAGTCCGCTACCGCGTGGGCTCGGCGGGGCTCTCTAATCCGCGCGGCGCCGGTCCGCTACCGCCCAGGAGGCGAGCCCTACGCCCGCGGCGACGCCGAGCACGGCGGGCCAGGCGCCCACCTTCTTGGCGAGCGGATGAGACCCGGCGAAGGCGGCGACGTACGCGGTGCTGAGCGCGGCGGCGGCCCTGCCACCCGCCCGCTGCCGCCACTCCCGGGCGGCCGCGGCGCCGGCCGCCGCGAGCACGACCCCACCGAGCGGCCGCCTCTTGGTGAAGCGGGCGACGGAGTACCCCCGACCAGCCCTCCCACAGCCACCACGCCCCCTGGAACCCGCACGCCCGCCATCCCCGCCTCGCCTCCACACCACTCACAACCGGCCGATCCCCACGAGACCAACCCTTGCCCCGAGCGTAACGCCCGGCCATTGCTTGGCGTGGGAGAGCTCCGTGTTCGTGCTCTTCCTGCTGTTCTGCTATTCCTGTGCCGTTTCCGTGGGCTCGATGTGGTACTGGCTGGAGTCTTCGTCAGGCCAGATCGTGTGGATGGCATGCGCGGCACACAGGTCGCGCAGGTCCTTTCGCGGTTGGGTGGGGACGAGAATGGCGAGGCGCGGGCGTGGCGTGATGTATCGCTGGTAGTCGAAGAGTTGCCCTATCGCCATGCGGATCGATTCGCGTGTGGCCTGACCCTTGGCCTCAATTAGGAGGTTTCTGGTGCGGTCGAAGAGGTCCGTGTAGAGGCTGCTGCGCTCTCCACGCGGCGTGATGCACTGACGCAAGACCTCGTGCCCCTGCGCTGCTAGATGGGCGCGGTAGGAGGAGAGCAGTTTGCTCTCGCGGCGATGGGTGACCGTGGGCTCGCCACTGGGCGTCTGGAGTGACCGCGTGGTGAGGAATTCCTCGGGAGGAACGTCCTTGACGGTCGTCTCCTCGGCCGGCGTACGGGTGGGCGGCACCTGCGCTGTCTGCGACGTGGCCGCGGGTGAACAAGGCTTGAGCTTAAAGATAATGACGGACCGCAGCACGCCATCGCGGTCATGAGACTCGGCTCTGTACCACGACTGTTCGTCCGGAAGTTCGAACTGGCCGAGGTAGCTGACCACCCCTTTGCGGACCATCTCGAACATGTGCAGATCCCGCCCGTCTGCGACGTGCTGGAGGATGGCCTTGTTGCCCCGGAGCATCTCCTGGTCGCCCACCTGCCCCTCACCGGTGTAGTGGAACAGGCCGTCGTCGCCCCAGCCGTCGCGGTAGCCGTACAGGGCGCCCTGTTTGGCATCGGTAAAGCACATGACGACGGGGTTGCTCCGTGATGCGCTGATCCCGCTTTGGCGATTGCCGCCGAACTGCTGGTGCAGCTCCCGTCGCCGGATTTCCGTCCCAATGGCGAGGCTTATCATGCTGGTTGGCTAGCTCCGATGATCGAGCGGATGTAGTTCCCGTGTGATTCCGCGACGGTGCAATGCAGCGAGGACGCGTGGCTGACCTCAGTCGGTCCCGTGGCAGCCCTCGTAAGGTCGGTTTGATCCGCACCAGCACGGCTCCCCGGGCTGTGGCGGCCACTCCTCCGCGCGCCCCCGGGCTGCCAGGGTCGTCGCGTACTGGGGGAGGAGCGTGGGGTCGGAGGGGGTGTGCCCTCCGATGCCGCGAACGCCTCGTAGGAAGGGACCGTCCCCGTCACGATGCCCAAGTTGGGGGTGCCGGAGGCGGAGAGTTCGCGGAGGGAGGACTCTATGGTCGACAGGTGGGACTCGTGGGAGGGGTACTCCGACGCCAACTCCGGGTACGCCGTGAGGAGTTCCGACAGTTCCTCTGAAGGCCAGTGGAGGACCGCCACCGGGAAGGGGCGGGAGAGGGCCTCGCGGTAGGTGCCCAGCTCCGCCTGGAGGCGGGTGATCTCGGCGCGGATCTCGGCCGGGTTCTCGGAGCCGAGGGCCCAGACCCGCTTCGGGTCGTGGAGTTCGTCCAGGGGGACCGGCGTGCGGCCCGTCGCCGCCGCGCGCGCCCGGTGGACGCGGTCCGCGCGCTCGTCCCAGTTGTCGTGCGCGGCGCCGAGCAGGCGGCGCACCCGGTGGCGGCCGAACAGGAGCGGGTGGGTGGGGAAGGGGGGCTCGGTCTCGGCGTCCGGGAGCAGCAGGCGCAGGGCCTCCGTGAACGTGTCGTGCGCCTGGTCCAGCTCGTCGTGGGACTCCAGGGCCTCCGCCACGATCACCCAGGGCGCCGCGTCCCGCGGGCGCGTGCCGCGTACGCCCTCGATGATGGCCCGCGCCTCCGCCTCGTGGCCGTACTCCCACAGGTTCGCCGCCTTCAGCGCGCGGATCAGGGTGGGGTTCTCCGGCGGGTGCGGGGCGGAGGGGGACAGGAGGGTGTCGTAGAGGGCGGTCGCCCGTTCGCGGGCCTCGGCCAGCTCCAGGTGGGCCGCGGCCTGGAGCAGCAGGTGCTCCGCGTCCTCCGGGTAGAGGCCCGCGGTGCGCTCCAGGCGCTCCGCTTCGGCGATGTGGTCGACAGGGGCGACGGCGTGGTCGGCAGGCTTGTCGGGGCGCATGGGTGACACCGTACTGCCGTACTGCCGTTCCCGGGGTGGGGAGTACGGGGGACGACGGCGGGTCCCGGGCGGGCGCGAGGGCGGTGTGACGGGGCGCCGCCCGGCGGCGCGGCCCCTGGCGTCGGCCCCGCCGCAGACGGCGCGCACCGCAGACGGCGCGCACCGCAGACGGCGCGCACCGCAGACGGCGCGCACCACGGACGGCGTGCACCACGCGCGGCGCCCACCGCCCGCCGCGCGCGAAGCCCCCCGCCCACCCCCTCGGTAGCCTTGCTGCCCGTGATCACTCGCCGCCGCCCGCAGCTCCTCTGGCTGCTCGTCCCGTTCGTCCTCTACCTGGGCGCGCTGCCCTTCGCCAACCGGGTCGAGCCGCTCGTGTTCGGGCTGCCGTTCCTGTTCGTGTGGCTGCTCGGGGCCACGCTCGCCACGCCTGTCGCCGTCTGGCTCACGTACCGGGGCGATCAGAAGAGGCGGCGGTCGTGAACACCGCCGTCGCGACCTCCGTCTTCGGGGTCTCCATGGTGGCCACCGTCGCGCTCGGGCTGCTCGCCGTCCGCGGGCGGGGGCAGCAGGGCGGGCTCGCCGAGTGGTCGGTGGGCGGGCGGTCGCTCGGGCCGGTGTTCATCTGGGTGCTGATGGCGGGCGAGGGGTACACCAGCTTCAGCTATCTGGGGGCCGCGGGGTGGGGGTACAACTTCGGCGCCCCGGTGCTGTACGTCGTCGCGTACATGTCGTGCGGGTACGCCGTGGGGTACGTGGTCGGGCCGATGCTCTGGGACTACGCGCGGCGGCACGGGCTCGTCGGCGTCAGCGACATGGTCGCGCACCGCTACGGCAAGCCCTGGCTCGGCGCCGGGATCGCCGTGCTCGCGACCGTGTTCCTGCTGCCCTACATCCAGCTGCAGATCACGGGGATGGGGGTGGTCGTCTCCACCATCTCGTACGGCGCCATCAGTCTGAACTGGGCCTATTTCATTGGGTTCGCCGTGACGACCGGGTTCGTGGTCGTGAGCGGGCTGCGCGGCAGCGCCTGGGTGTCGGTCCTGAAGGACGTGCTGGTCATCGGGACGCTCGCGTTCCTCGCCGGGTACGTGCCGCTGCACTACTTCGACGGGTACGGGGACTTCGTCGACCGGATCGTCCGCGAGAAGGGGGCGTGGCTGACGCTGCCGGGCAGCGGCGGCAGCCCGTACGGCGAGGCGTGGTTCGCCACCACGTCCTTCCTGAACGCCCTCACCGTCGTGATCTTCCCGACCACCGTCGCCGGGTACCTGGGCGCGCGCAGCGCCGACGCGCTGCGGCGCAACGCCATCTGGCTGCCCGCGTACAACGTCCTGCTGTTCGTGCCGATGCTGCTCGGCATGGCGGCGCTGTTCGTGGTGCCGGGGCTGAGCGGCGCCGGGTCGAACCTGGCGCTGTTCAAGCTGGTGGTGGACTCGCTGCCCGCGTGGGCGGTGGGGGTCATCGGGGTGGCCGCCGCGCTGTCGTCGATCGTGCCGATGGCCGTGTTCATGCTGGTCATCGGGACGATGTGGGGCAGGAGCGTCTTCTCGCTCTCGTCCCGGTGGCGGTCGTCCGCGCGGCAGAAGGCCGCCTCGCAGGCGGTCGTGGTGGCCGCGGGGACGCTGGCGCTCGTCCTGACGTACGCGGCGCCCCACACCCTCGTACGCCTCTCGCTGATCTCGTACGAGGGGATGGCGCAGCTCGTGCCGATGCTGCTGCTGGGGCTCGTGTGGCGGCGGCTGACCCTGGTGGGCGCGGGGTGAGCGGGCTCGTCGTGGGGGTGGCGCTCGTGTGCGGCCTGGTGTTCAGCGAGCACGACCCGGTCGCGGGGGTCAACGCCGGGATCGTCGCGCTCGCCGTGAACCTGCTGGTCGCGCTCGTCGTGTCGTACGCCGGACCGGCCGACCGGGACGGCCGGGCGGACGCCGAGGTGCTGGCCCGGGACCCGGTCGACGCGCCCCCTAGCGAAGGCGGGGAGCCCGCTCCCGTGCCAGTACGACGGTGAGCGCGGCCAGGACGCCGAGGCCGGAGGAGACCAGGAGCGCCGTGTCCGCGCCGTCGGCGAGGGCGGCGGGCGAGGAGCCCGAGGCCGTGGACACCGCGATCATCAGGGCGACGCCCGCCGCCGAGCCGATGTAGCGGGCGGTGTTGCCCGCGCCCGAGCCCATCGCGGCCCGCTCCGGCGGCACCGACTCGACGGCGAGCAGTGGCAGGGCGGCGTTCAGCAGGCCGCTGCCCGCGCCGGAGACCAGCAGGCCCGGCAGCAGCCGCGCCCAGGAGTGCCCGGCGGCGGCGCCCAGCAGGGTGACGGAGGCGACGGCGTGCAGGGCGAAGCCCACGGCCAGCTGGTGCCGCGCGGTGACCCGGCCCGCGAGGCGCCTGGCCTGGAGGGCGACCAGGAACGACGTACCGGACCAGAGCGCGAACAGCCACGCCGTGTCCATCGCGGACAGGCCGATCGCGGTCTGCTGGAGCAGCGTCGGCAGGAAGCTGAACAGGGCGATGACGGACAGGCCGGTGAACAGGCCGCCCGCGGTGGAGGCGAGGAACAGCGGGCGGCGCAGCAGGCCGAGGTCCAGCATGGGCGTGGCGGCCCGCCGCTCCACGTGGGCGAACGCGGCCAGGAGCGCCGCGGCCGCGAGCAGCAGCGCGCCCACCGGCGCCCGCAGCCAGCCGTCGCGGCCGAGGGTGAGCGCGGCGAGCAGGGCGACGAGCGCCAGGCCGAAGGTCAGGGCGCCCGCCAGGTCGGGGCGCCCGGGGCGCGGGGCGCGCGACTCGGTCAGGGCGCGCGGGCCGAACGCGCCGACGGCGAGCGTGACCAGGGCCAGGGCGGCGTACGGCAGGCGCCAGTTCGCGAGGTCCGCGAGGGCGCCGGAGACCAGCGGCGACAGGGCGATGCCGCCGCTGACGCAGGCGCCCCACACGCCGGTCGCCCGGATCCGCCCGGGGCCCGCCGGGTAGGCCTGCGCGATCAGGCCGAGGCTGGCGGCGAGGACGGCGGCGCTCGCCGCGCCCTGGGCGACGCGGGCGAGCGTGAACATCCAGGTCGACGTGGCGAGCGCGCCGAGCGCCGTGGTGACGCCGAGCGCGTACGTGCCGTACAGGAAGATCCGTCGGCGCCCGTAGTCGTCGGCGAGGCTGCCCGCGACCAGGAGCAGGGCGGCGAGGCCGAGCGGGGTGCCGTTCAGGAGCCAGGCCTGGGCGGACAGGGAGGTGCCGAGCGCGGCGGCGGTGTCGGAGAGCGTGACCATGGGGGCCGTGTACGTCATCAGGGCCATGAGGGTCGCGGCGCTGGTCAGGGCGAGGGTGGCGCCGGGGCGGGAGGTCGTCGCGGGGGCGGTGGACGCGGGGGTCGGGGTGGCCGCCGGGGCCGGGGTGGGGGTGGCGCGTGGCATGGGTGTCCCTTCGGCGCGTGGCATGGGTGTCCCTTCGGGACGGGCGGAGTGCGGATGCCCGGGCTGATGGTTCAGTGATTGAACCTATGGCGTGCGCACGACCGTAGCACTCTGAGTTCAATGAATGAACCATGGGTCGGGAAAGTGGCTACAGTGGTGCCCATGGCTCTCGGCAAGGACTACGCGGCGCAGCAGTGCTCCATCGCCCGCGCCCTCGAAGTCGTCGGCGAGCGCTGGACCCTGCTCGTGGTGCGCGACGCGCTCTACGGCGTCCGGCGCTACAACGACTTCCTCGTCCACCTCGGCATCCCGCGCGCGGTCCTCGCCGCCCGCCTCCAGACGCTGACCGACGCGGGCGTCCTGGAGAAGCGGCCCTGCGCGGACGCGCCCCGGCGGCACGAGTACGTGATCACCGAGCGCGGGCGCGCCCTGTGGCCCGCCCTGCGCGCCCTCGGCGCCTGGGGGCGCGACACCTTCGCCGACGCGGCGCCGCTGCGGTACTTCCGGCACGTGGAGTGCGGTACGGAGCTGGGCGCGGCGGGGGAGTGTCCGGCGTGCGGGCGGCTGGTGCCGGTCGAGGAGGTCGAGATGCTGCCGGGCCCCGGGCTCGACCCGGAGCCGAGCGATCCGGTCAGCCGGGCGCTGCTGCGGCCGCGGCGGCTCCTTGAGCCGCTCGACGTGAGCGCGGCCTAGGCCCGGCGCCTGCCCCGGGCGGCCCCTCCGGGACCCGCAGGGGTGCGCTAGGTTGCCCGCCATGACTGGACTCGGCCCCGCCGTCTGGCCACCCGCCCCGATACGGACCGAACGGCTCGTGCTGCGCGTGTCCGAGGCCCGGGACCGCGCGGCGTTCATCGAACTGTTCGCCTCGCCCGAGGTGGGCACCCACATCGGCGGCGCCCGGCCGCGCGACGAGCTGGAGCGCGTGGTGCCCGAGGTGCCCGGGCGGCGCCCCGGCCTGTTCGTGGCCGACCTCGACGGCGCGATGATCGGCATGATCACGCTGGACCCCCGCGGCGCGGAGCACCCGGGGCACGTCCGCCCGGAAGCCGACGAGGCCGCGCTCGGCTATCTGTTCCTGCCCGGGGCGTGGGGGCGCGGGTACGCCGCCGAGGCGTGCGCGGCCGTACTCGGCTGGTTCGCCGCCGCGCTTCCCGGCGAGCCGGTCGTGCTCTGCACCCAGACCGCCAACGGCCGCGCGCTGCGCCTCGCGGAGAAGCTGGGGTTCACCGAGGTGGAGCGGTTCGAGGAGTACGGCGCCGAGCAGTGGTTCGGGGTGTGGTCCCCGCGCGCGCCGACCCGTTGAGCCGAACCGTTGACGCGCCGACCCGTTGAGTCGACCCGTTGAGCCGACCTGCTGAGCCGACCCGTTGAGCCGGGCGGTCAGGCCCGGGGGCGGCGGGCCCACCCTCTATTCCTGTATAAAAGCAGCAGGACATACGCGCGTTCGAGCGACGGGGAGGGGGCGGCCTTGACCAGGGAGCTGATCACGGAACGGGTCAGGCGCTGGGGTGCCGCGCTGCGGCCCGCCGTCCTGTTCTTCGTGCTCCTCGTCGAGACCGTGCTCGCCGACACCGGCAGCCTCGCGGGCGCCGTCGCGCTCGCCGCGACCGCCGCCGCCGGTTCCGCGCTCACCCTGTGCTCCCTGCTGGCCGCGCGCTCCGCGCCCGCCGTGCCCCGCACCCGCGTGCGCACCGCCATCCGCGACCGCGAGCAGCGCACCGCCTTCCTGCCCCAGCGCGACCCCGACGCCCGCGGCCGCACCCGGCCCCGGGCACCCGGCCGTCCCCTCCTGACGGCCGCGTAGGGAGCCCCGCTCACCAGGCCCCGCGCGGGTCGTCATGCCGACGCAGCACGCTCACCCGGCACGACGAGACCCCCGAAAGGGCTCACCCATGTCTTTCTTCGCCGACCTGGTCGCGCGCCTCGCCGACCTGTTCGCCCCGCTCTTCCACGGCTCCGCGATGGCCGCCGCCATCGTCGCCGTCACCATGGCCGTACGCCTGCTCGTCCACCCGCTGTCCCGGGCCGCCGCCCGTGGCCAGAAGGCCCGCGCCCGGCTCGCCCCGCAGATCACCGCACTGCGCGAGAAGCACGGCAAGAACCCGGAGAAGCTCCAGCGGGCACTGCTGGAGCTGCACCGGAAGGAGAAGGTGTCGCCGCTGGCCGGATGCCTGCCCGGGCTCTTCCAGCTGCCCGCGTTCTTCCTGCTCTACCACCTGTTCTCCAGCTCGACGATCGGCGGCGAGGCCAACGAGCTGCTCGACCACAAACTGCTCGCCGCCCCGCTCGGCGGGCGCCTGGCCGACGCGCTCGGCGACGGCGGCCCCTTCGGCGGCGCCGGGCTCGTCTACCTGGTGCTCTTCGCGCTCGTCGCGGCCGTCGCGACCTTCAACTTCCGGCGTACGAAGCGGCAGATGGCCCAGGGCGGCGCCGCGCCCGCGGGCGGCGAGCGGGCCCCGGGCGCCGAGGCCATGGCCGCGATGACGAAGTTCCTGCCGTTCCTGTCCTTCTTCACGCTGGTCACCGTCGCCGTGGTGCCGCTCGCCGCCGCGCTGTACGTCGTGACCAGTACGACCTGGAGCGCGGTGGAGCGGGCCTTCCTCTACCGGGACGTGCCGCAGGGGGCGGCGGGAGCCGTGGCGTCGGCGATGTGACGGCCTCGCACCAGGTGTCACGTCCCCGGTCCGCTTCCGGGAGGCACAGCGCCGGTCCGGCGTCAGGTGCCCCGCGCCCCGAGTCCAGTACGTGAACGGGGTCTTGCGGGGCGGACGGCGACCTTGGAGGATCAGCCGAACTCCGATGGCCGCACCCCATCGGCCGGGCTCCGCCGATCACCGCGATCGTGCTCGACCAGAGGGAGACAGACCGTGAAGCTGCTGCGAGTCGGTACGGCGGGCGCCGAGCGCCCCGCGCTGCTCGATGCCGGGGGCACCCTGCGCGACCTGTCCGGCGTCGTCGGGGACGTCGACGGAGCCCTGCTCGCCGACGACGCCGCGCTCACCCGCGTGCGCGAGGCCGCCGAGCGCGGCGACCTGCCCGCGCTCGACCGGGCCGGGCTGCGGATCGGGCCGCCGGTCGGCCGCGTCGGCAAGGTCGTGTGCATCGGTCTGAACTACCACGACCACGCGGCTGAGACCGGGGCCGAGCCGCCCGCCGAGCCCGTGATCTTCCTCAAGGCCGCGGACACCGTGGTCGGGCCGAACGACACCGTGCTGGTGCCGCGCGGCTCGGTCAAGACGGACTGGGAGGTCGAGCTGGCGGTCGTCATCGGCCGCACGGCACGCTATCTGGACACGCCCGAGGAGGCCCTCGCGCACATCGCGGGCTACGCGGTGGCGCACGACGTGTCCGAGCGCGCGTTCCAGATCGAGCGCGGCGGCACCTGGGACAAGGGCAAGAACTGCGAGACCTTCAACCCGCTCGGCCCCTGGCTGGTGACGGCGGACGAGGTGCCGGACCCGCAGGCCCTGTCCCTGCGCCTGTGGGTCAACGGCGAGCTGAGGCAGGACGGCAGCACGGCCCGGCAGATCTTCCCGGTCGCGGAAGTGGTGCGCTACGTCAGCCAGTTCATGACGCTGTACCCCGGCGACGTGATCAACACGGGCACGCCCGCCGGGGTGGCGCTGGGGCAGCCGGACCCCAAGCCGTTCCTGCGGCCGGGTGACGTCGTGGAGCTGGAGATCGACGGGCTCGGACGCCAGCGCCAGCAGCTCGCGTCGGCGTGACGCCGTCGAGCGGGCCGCGCGCTCCTGACGGCGTATCGCCATCCGGTGGCCGCGCGCTCCTGACGGTGTATCGCCATCGGGTGGGCCGCCCGCTCCTGACGGTGTATCGCCATCGGGTGGGCCGCGCGCTCCTGACGGCGTGTCGCCATCGGGTGGGCCGCGCGCTCCTGACGGCGTAACGCCGTCCGGCGGGCCGCCCGCTCCTGTCGGGCCAATGGGGGAAGCCCTGAGCGTGTCTCCCATCACTTTTATCCGAATTGCGCATATTTCCGAGTATGCGAAGAAAAAGTTCAGCGTATTTGGCGGCGGCCGTCACCGTGGCCGCGGCGGCGGTCGTCGGCGGTCTGGCCGGGCAGGGCGTCGCCGACCCCCTGCCCGGCGGGCTCGGCCCCTGCCTGGGCTCCGCCTGCCCGGACACCTACCCCGAGGTCAACAACGGCCCCGTCGCGGGCCGCGACGAGAACATCAACGTGTTCGTGGGCCGGGACATGTTCGTGCGGGCCGCGGCCGCCGAGGCCGAGGGCAAGGTCGTCGTGCTCGGCGACTTCGACATGAACAAGCGGGCCGGGGCCTCGCAGATCTACAACGTGGGCGTCGCGGGCGTCGGCTCCCGCGTGCCGCCGCCCAACGGCTCGGACTTCCTCACCACCGGCGGCAACCTCACCATCGCCGACGGCCAGCGGCTGCTCGCCGAGGAGGGCAGCGTCTCCGGCCGCGTCGTCTACGAGGGCACCGCCAGCGGCACGGTCGCCCCTCCGGCGGTCCAGGAGCCGGGCGCCACCGACAAGTACGCCCAGCTCCCCGCCCAGCTCACCGCGGCCAGCCAGTGCTACGCGTACGACAACGGCGCGCCCCGCGAGGCCACGGGCACGGCGGTGAACAACGGCAGCGAGACCCTCTTCACCGGTGACGGCACCTCCGAGCTGCAGGTCTTCAACGTCGACTTCGACCTGGTCAGCCGCACCGGCGGGGACCAGGGCATCGTCTTCCAGGGCATCCCCTCCAACGCCACCGTGCTGGTCAACCTCACCGGTGACGCCCGCACCATCCGCACCTACATGGGCACGCTGCCCGACGGCCTGCGCGAGCGGCTGCTGTGGAACTTCCCCGACGCGACCACGGTGAACTTCGGGGGCAGCGGGCAGTTCCAGGGCAGCGTGCTCGTCGGCTCGGCCGCGAGCGCCACGACGGTGACGCTGCCCGGCATGAACGGGCGGTTCTTCACCGTCGGCGAGCTGACGCACACCTCGGAGGCGGGCGGCGGCCAGGAGTTCCACGCGTATCCGTTCAACGGGGACCTGCCGACGTGCACCACGCCGTCGCCGTCGCCGAGCCCGTCCACGTCACCGTCGCCGAGCCCGTCTCCGTCGGACAGCGATGGCCCGTCGCCGTCGCCGTCTCCGTCGGACAGTGACGGTCCGTCGCCGAGCCCGTCTCCGTCGGACAGTGACGGTCCGTCGCCGTCGCCGTCTCCCTCGGACAGTGACGGCCCGTCGCCGAGCCCGTCTCCGTCGGACAGTGACGGTCCCTCGCCGTCGCCGTCCCCGTCGGACAGCGATGGTCCGTCGCCGTCCCCGTCTCCGTCCGACAGCGATGGTCCGTCGCCGTCGCCGTCTCCCTCGGACAGTGACGGCCCGTCGCCGAGCCCGTCTCCGTCCGACAGTGATGGTCCGTCGCCGTCGCCGTCCCCGTCCGACAGCGATGGTCCGTCGCCGTCGCCGTCCCCGTCCGACAGCGATGGTCCGTCGCCGTCCCCGTCTCCTTCGGACAGCGACGGTCCCTCCCCGTCCCCGTCGGACAGCGATGGCCCGTCCCCGTCGCCGTCCCCGTCGGACAGTGACGGCCCGTCACCCTCCCCCTCCGACAGCGATGGCCCCTCCCCGTCCCCGTCGGACAGTGACGGCCCGTCCCCGTCTCCCTCCGACAGCGACGGACCGTCCCCGTCCCCGTCGGACACGCCGACGCATCCGCACCCGTCCCCGTCCAAGACGGACGGCGGGCACATGGCGAACACCGGTGCCTCGGCGGGCGAGCTCGCGATCGTCGGGGCGATCGCGGCCGCGCTGCTCGGCACCGGTGCCACGTTCGTGATCCGGATGCGGCGGCGCAGCGAGGGCCACTACGAGTGACAGTGACCCGGCTGTAGTCACCTCGCGGTGACGGAGCGTCAGGCCGAGGTGAACCGTTCGAGGGCCGCCACCACCAGCGCGTGATCCGCGACCTGGGGGAGGCCCGAGACGGCCACCGTGCCGATGACGCCCACGCCCTCGACCCTGACCGGGAACGCGCCGCCGTGCGCGGCGTACCGGTCGGGGTCGAGTCGCGAGGAGGCCTCGAACGTCGTGCCCTTGGCCCGGAACCGGCTCCCCACCAGGTACGACGAGCAGCCGTACCGCTCGACGACGCGGCGCTTGCGGTCCAGCCAGGCGTCGTTGTCGGGGGTAGAGCCGGGCAGCGCGGCGTGGAAGAGCTGCTGGCCGCCGCGCCGGATGTCGATCGCGACCGGCGCCCCGCGCTCGCGCGCCAGCTCCACGAGCAGGCAGCCGAGCGCCCACGCGTCGTCGTACGTGAACCGGGGCAGCGTCAGGCGGCGCTCCTGCTCCTCCAGTTCGGCGATCGTCGGGGCGGCGGGGGCGTCGGCGCGCTCGGTCACAGGGTCACCGCCACGCCGTCGCGGGCCGAGCGGCGCGCGGCTTCGAGGACGTCCAGGGCGGCGGCGGCCTCGTGCGCGGTGACCGGGTTGGGGCCCTCGCCGCGCAGGGCGGCGGTCACGGCCGCGTAGTACGCCGGGTAGTCGCCCGGCAGGGTCCGGTGGGGGCGGCCGCCGCCGGTCAGCGGGGACTCGCCGGAGCCGACGCGGCCCCAGGCGCACTCGGGCTCCTCGCCCCAGGCCGCGCCCTCGTCGGTGGGGCGCCTGCCCTCGCGCAGGGCGGCCTCCTGCGGGTCGAGGCCGTACTTCACATAGCCCGCCCGCGAGCCGAGGACGCGGAAGCGCGGGCCGAGCTGGGCGGTGGTGGCGCTCACGTACAGGTGGGAGCGGACGCCGCTCGCGTGGGTGAGCGCGAGGAACGTGTCGTCGTCGGCCGCCGCGCCCGGACGGCGCACGTCGGCCTCCGCGTACACCCGCGTCACCGGGCCGAACAGGACCAGGGCCTGGTCGACGACGTGGCTCCCCAGGTCGTACAGGAGCCCGCCGATCTCCTCGGGGTCGCCGGACTCGCGCCAGCCGCCCTTGGGCTGCGGGCGCCACCGCTCGAAGCGCGACTCGAAGCGCCACACGTCGCCCAGCTCGCCGTCGGCCAGCAGGGACCGCAGCGTCAGGAAGTCGGCGTCCCAGCGGCGGTTCTGGAAGACGGACAGGAGCAGCCCGCGCTCGTCGGCGAGGGCGGCCAGCTCCCGGGCCTCGGCGGCGGTGCCCGCGAGCGGCTTGTCCACGACGACCGGCAGGCCCGCCTTGAGGGCGGCGGTCGCGAGCGGCACGTGGGTGCGGTTCGGGGAGGCGACCACGACGAGGTCCAGCTCGTCCGCGCGGTCCCACAGCTCGTCGGCCGACGCGGCCGCCCGCGCCCCGTACGCCTCCCGGGCCTCGCGCTGGCGGTCGGCGCTCGACGTGACCACCGTGTCGAGCGCGAGGCCCGGCGTGGCGGCGATCAGCGGGGCGTGGAAGACGGAGCCCGCGAGGCCGTAGCCCACGAGGCCGACGCGCAGGTCCTGGGTGCCTTCAGTCTTGACGTCCATGCCTTCCACTTTGGCAACGCTGTTGCGTAAGTGCAAGCGGGGCGGACAATGGGGGAGTGAACAGGTCTAACTCCGGTGTGAACCTCCGGGCGCTGCGCGGGCACAACGCCGCCGTGGTGCTCGACCTCCTGCGCGGCGCGGGCCGGGAGGGGGTCAGCAGGCTCGAACTCGCCGAGCGGACCGGGCTCACCCCGCAGGCCGTCAGCAAGATCACCGCCCGGCTGCGGGACGAGGGCCTGGTGGCCGACGCGGGGCGGCGCGCCTCCACCGGGGGCAAGCCCGCCGCCGCCCTCAGGCTGGTGCCCGGGGCCGGGTTCGCGGTGGGCCTGCACCTGGACCGGGACGCGCTGCTCGCGGTCCTGGTGGACCTCGCCGGGGGCGTGGTCGCCGAGCGCCGGGCTCCGCTCGACTTCGGCGCGGGCGCCGACGCGGTCGTGGCGGCCGGGGCGGAGGCGGCCGGGGCGCTGGCCGCCGCCGCGTCCGGCGGGGTGCTGGGCGTGGGGGTGGCGCTGCCGGGGCCCCTCGACCACGCCACCGGTGTGCTGCACCGGGTGACCGGCTTCCCCTCCTGGGACGGCTACCCCCTGCGGGACGCGCTCGCCGCGCGGCTCGGCGGCCTGCCCGTCGCCGTCGACAAGGACACCAACGCCGCCGCGCTCGGCCTCGCCCTCGGCGGCGCCGCCGAGTCGTTCGCCTACCTCCACCTGGGCACCGGCCTCGGCGCGGGGCTCGTCCTCGGGGGCGGCCTCCACCGGGGGGCCCGCACGGGCGCGGGCGAGTTCGGCCACCAGGTCGTACGGCTCGACGGGCCGCCCTGCGCCTGCGGCGACCGGGGGTGCCTGGAGGCCCTGTGCCTGGCCGCCGTCGCCTCCGGCGACCTGGGCGAGGCGGCCCGCGTCCTCGGCGTCGGCGCCGGGAACCTCGTCTCGCTGCTCGACATCGACCTCGTCCTGCTCGGCGGGCGCACGGTCGCCGCGGCGCCGGACCTCTTCGTACGGGGGGTGGGCGCCGTGGTCGCCGCGCGGGCCCGGCGGGAGGGTGCCCGGGCGGCGGCGGGGGTGGCGCTGGCGCCTGGCGGCGAGCGGGGGGTGGCGGAGGGCGCCGCGCAGCTGATCCTGGCCCCGGTCTTCGGCCGCTAGCCCTGGCGGGGGCGCCCCGGACCCGCCCCTCCCCGAACCAGGGACTGCCGCCCCTGCCCCTGCCCTCACCGGCGCCCCGAGCCTCGCCCTCTCTCTGGTGACCGTCCCGAGACCCCATGCGCCCGCTGCCGTCGACCGCAGTGGAACCTCGACGGCTCCCCCTCTGCGGCCCCTGCCGCGAAGCCGCCTGAACGAGAGGACCCCACATGCCCCCGGCCTGCCGGAAGGAACGGATCACCCGCCGCGTCGGCACCACCACCGTCAAGGGCGACAAGAGGGACCTCGTCCAGTGCCCCGAAGGCACCTGCGAACTCGTCCGGGCAGTCCGCCCCGACCACACCCCGCGCCGCCTCACTGCGGTATGCCCCCCGAGGACATCGTGGCCGCCGACGAGGCCGGGCACCTCGACGCCCTCAGTGACGGCCGCGACCCCGACGCCACCGTGGACCACCGCCCCGGCTGCTCCAACCCGCAGATCACGGAGAGCACGCCCCACGGCAACAGCATCCGCACCGGCGACCCGATCACCTTCACCTGCACCACCTGCAACGCCACCAAGCCCCTCTGAGGGAGCCCCCCATGGCCCCCCACCCGCGTTCCGACCACCACCACGCACAGGTCCCCCCGCTCGACAAGATCCCCGAAGCCGCGCGCCCGACCGTTGAAGCGTTCCTGAAGACGCGGGCCCGCCGCGCCGAGGCGCAGGACACGCAGCGCCAGGCGCACGCCGCCCTCAAACCCGCCGTGGAGAAGGACAAGGCCGGCCTGGACCGAACACGTCCTCGCGGGGGGTTCCGATCGGCGTGGCAGGCGCAGGAAGCCCGCTACGCGGGCGAGGCCCTGGGGTTGACGCCGCGGGCCCTGGTTCAACTGGGGTGGCGGATCGTGGACGTCGACGAGGAGGAGCGGTGACGAGCGCGCGTCGGCGGGTCCGAGCCGCCGCTGCCAGCGCTCGGAAGCCTGCTGCCCCGTTGTCGTTCGACTGGCGGCACCCGCTGTACGGCATCGAACGCTGGCCACCCGAGAGCACCCGACCGCCTCCGCTTCTTCCCCAAGCGCGGCCATCAGCGCGCGAGCTACGCCCCGGCGCCGCGCTGGCTCCCTGACGTACAACTCCTTCAGGTACAGGCTGGCGGTCGCCCCGGCCGCTGGCCACAGCCGGGAGTACGAGGCGAAGCCGAGCACCGTACCCTCTTCGCGGGCCAGGAGCACGGTCGCCACCGGCCGCTCGCCGAACAGCGCGGCCCGAATCTGCCCCAAGTCGCCAGGCACCGGTTCACCGCCGTAGTACTCCTCGATCTCCCCGAGGATCACAGAGATGACCTCAGCGTCCGCCCCCGTCGCCGTTCTGATCTCCACGCCCGCGCTCCGTTTTCGTAGGGGGGCAGCGCAAGGGTCTCGCGCAGCGCCCGCGCCTCGCGCGCCTCTCGTGCACCACCGCGGCACCCTAGTGATGACGTCGCGGGCGCGGTAGAGGACCAGCGTGGTGCGGGGGTCGGGCTCCAACGCGCAGATGGTGCGGGCTGGGTCAACAGCGTGACGGACCCCGCGTGTGCGGGAGCCGTCCGGCGTACCGTTCTAGGTGCGACCTTGAGAACGGAGCATCCGTATGCCCGATCCGGCTACGCCTGCGCCTGGGCACCCCGGCGCCCTGCTGCGTGAACTGCGCCGCCGCCGCGGCCTGACCCAGGAACGCCTCGCCGAACGAGCCAACCTGAGCCTGGGAGTCGTGAAGAAGCTCGAACGGGGCGGCACCGCTCGGGTTGACGCCTATCACGCTCTCGCCCGCGCCCTGAACGTCCGTACCTCGGCGCTGTTCGGGTCCTCCGGACCCCATTCCCGCACCCGGTCCGACGACGACAACATCGACCTGATGCCGCTGCGCCAGGCCGTCGCGCCGCCGGTCACCTTCTCGGGGCGCCTCAGCGGGCCGGAGGCGGTGGCCACGGAGCCGGACATCCCCCGCCTGGGGGCGACAGCCCGGGAACTCGGCAGCGCCTACCACCAGGACCGGTACGGGGAAGTCGCCGAGCTGCTGCCCAGCCTGGTGCACGCGGCTCACGCCGCCGTGCGGCACTACGACAACGGTCCCGAACTCCAGGACGCCCTGCGCATCCGCTCCGACGTGCTGCAGATGGCTGGCCGCTATCTGACGCAGGTCCGCGCGTACGACCTCGCTCACATCGCGCTGCGCGACGCCATCGAGGATGCCACCCGGGTCAACGACCTCCAGGGCGTGGCCGCGGCGGTCTACCAGCAGGGCTGGCTCCTGATGCGGCAGGGCCGCCTTGACGAGGCTGAGCAGGTCAGCGTCACCACAGCGGACGCCATCGAACCGCGGATCTCCCGGGCCACCCGGCACGCGCTCGGCGCCTGGGGCAAGCTGCTGGTCCACGGCAGTGCGGCGGCGGCGCGCAACAACCGGCCCCGGGAAGCCCGTGAGATCCTGCGGCTCGGCCGCACGGCGGGTGCCGCGCTCGGCACGGGCCAGGCGGTCGCGATGTCGTCCTGGGGACGGTTCGACTGGCGGACCGTCGCGTTCCAGGGGATCGAGAACCACCTGGTCGCGCAGAGGCCGGACCGCGTCCTGGGGCTGTCGGACAGGATGCCCGCTCCGACGGGTGCGAAGGGGCGGCTGTTCATGCGCCGCCACCTGCTCGACGTCGCACAGGCCCACGTCATGCTGCGGCACCCGGACGAGGCGACGAGCATCCTGTGGTCGCTGTGGGACGAGACACCGGAATGGCTTCGGCACCAGCGGATGGCGCGGGAGACGTTCTACGACGCCCTGGGCAAGAGCAAGCGCCGCCGCCTGACGGCGAAGCAGCGAGACCTGGCCGCGTTCTTCGGGCCCGAGGGCTGAGGGGGCTGAGGGGGGGCTGAGGGGGCTGAGGGGGCTGAGGGGGGCACGTTCCGTGTCCGTTGTCGCGAGCCTCGCGTCGCGACGGCCACGGAACGTGCCTGTTCCACCGCCGTACACCCGCTTACGTTCGGTGACGCAGCGAACACGGAACCCGCGGAGGTACGCGACATGAGACAGGGTCAAGGCGCCCCGGCCGCCCGCCGGTTGGTCGAGAACGCGAGGACCACGTGTGCCGTGAGCTGGCTCACCGAAGCGCGGGCCGACGTCCGCGGGGCGCTCGCCGCGTGGGACCGCGCCGAGTTGGCGACCGTTCCCGTGGGCCGCGCCTGGGACGTGGTCCGCATCCGTCAGCGCGTCGGCTGGCGCACCATCCACCGCCTGCGTGCCGACGGCTCTCCGCTCGGGCCGGTGCTGCACACCGCCACCCACGTCGAGGTCTTCGTCCCCGCGGGGGCCGCGCGGTCCTGGCAGGCGCCGCAGACCTCGGCCCTCGGTCCCGGGGACTTCGTCGCGGCCCCGGACCCGGCCGTCATCGCCCCGCTCACCACCCGCGCCCGCACCTGGATCGTCGCCCCCGCCGCGCCCCTGGTCCTCACCGACCCCGACGCCCTGCACGCCGCCTACCTCGCCGCGTACGAGGTGATGAAGGTGGTGACCAGGAGGTGACCGCCGACCTGGCCGCGCTGGAGGACCGCGCCCAGCGCGCGTACGACACCCTCATGGCCCACCTCAAGGTCTGCCCCGAGTGCGGCCAGAGCCCGCAGGGCTGCCGTACCGGCGCCGTCCTGCGGCGCGCGGCCCGCGCCGCCCAGAACACCGCCCTGCGCGTCCGCCGCGCCAGCCGCAGTACCGAAGGAGGCGGCGATGCGTGACGTGACCGAGGCCCTGCGCATATTCATCGTGCCCCCGGGCTGCGCCCTGACCGCCGAGCAGCGGGCCGGTGCCGTGTGCGTCTGGTGCCCCCGTGTCCTGGACGGCGGCGACGCTGGCATGGACCTCGGCGGCACCGGGGACTGGCACCCGCGCTCCTGCCCGGCGTGTTACGAGGTCCAGGGCCGGGCCCTGGCCTCGTACCTCGACTGGCACGAGCACGGCATCACCTGCCCGCACTGCCCCCTGCGCCCCTGCGACCACGGCCAAGCCCTGGGCGCCGAGCACCTGGCCGCGCGGGAGCGAGCCGGGAAGCCAGCACTGACGTGCGCGCACTGCCGGGCCGCCGTCGGGCCCGGCGAGCAGGTACGCCCACACCTCTGGAACGGCGTGAGCGCGCCCGTCTTCAGCTACCTCCACGCCCGCCCGTGCCCGGCACGCGCCCCACACCCCGAGTGAGGCGATCAAGCTCCCCGCCGCCAGCCCGCACCCTGGGTGTGCCGGGCCGTCCCGTTGCGGTGCCCCCCTCCGCGACGGCCCAGCACTCGGGTATGCCCTCGCACGTCATCGAAGCCCGCTGATGGGTCCCAACCAGTCCTAGCCAGTAGGGGAGCTGTCTTGCAGAGCGAGAGCGGGCGAATCTTCCGAGAGGCATGGATCTCCGGGGTCAGGAAGTACTTCCCCGGAGAGCCCAAGCCCGGGTACATCACCCCGTGGGAAGAGACTCCCGCATGGGAGCGCGACGCGGCCACCGCGGTGTTCACACAGGTCGCGGACTTCATCGAAGTCAGTGGTGGCAGCACGTCCAAGCTGACGCGTGAGCAGAAGGGGCGGTTCGTCGCCCTGTGCTGGGTCGCGCAGATCCACAAGCATGTCGACGACCCGACACGGGGTTACCCCGATAGGGGGGCGTTTGGCGGCCGGTCGGGTCCCTGGGGCGGTGGGGGTGGCCGGGGGAGGGAAGGGACCCGGGGCGTGGGGCACCGCGCCCCGCCACGCGTTCAGCCGAAGGTTCCGCATGCGACTCAGCCCCCGCGCGGCCGCGGGCACCGCCGCCGCGGCCGCCCTCCTCGTACCCGCCCTGGCCGGGGCCCCCGCCCTCGCCCACGCCCCCAGCCAGGCCCGCCAGCCCGTCTGCGCCGCCCCGGTCCGCAGCGACTTCCCCCTCGACGCCCGCATCCGCGAGGGGCCCGCCGTCTACCACCCCGGTGGGGGGTACCGGAGTTGGACCGTGCGGCTGAGCAACGCCACGCGGGGCGTGTGCCGGAGCATCCACCCCGTCGTCGTACTCGTGGACGACAGAGGGGAGTTGAGGTCGGGGCAGATCCGGATGGAGTTCCACGACGGGGCGCGGTGGCGGCCGGTGCGGTTCGAGCGGACCGCGCGGGCCGAGCACGTGGGGGTGTTCGACGACGGGTTCGGCGGGTTCACGGCCGGGCCCGGGGAGACGGTGACGGTGCGGGTGCGGCTCGCGTTCCGGGACGGCACCGCGCCCGACCGCGTCGTGGCCAGCGCCGCCGTCGTACAGCGCCGGGGGGACGACGGCGACTGGGTGGGGGAGTCCGGTGACTACTCGTTCGACATTCGCGCTGACGGCGGCCGTCCCTGGGCCGCGCCCGGCGAACTGGCGATGACGGGGCCGGGGCGCGTCCTCGGCACCGGACACGCCCTGGGGCTCGGGGCCGCCGCCCTGGCCCTCGTCCTCGGCGGCGGGGCTCTGGTCGCGGGCGCGCGGCGGCTCGGGGCGACCGGGAGCTGAGGACCGACGGGCGGCCCCCCCCGAGCCGCCGGTCGCGCCGCCTCGCCCCCGGTACCGTCACCCAGCCGTGCGACCATCCCCCCGTGGACTACCAGGACAACCCCGCCGCCGCCCCGCCCGCGCACCTGCGCGACCAGGCCCCCGGCGCCCCCATCCGCTCCGGCATCCCGGAGCACGGGCGGATCCCCAAGTACTACGCCGTGAAGGCGCGGATCGCCGAGCTGATCGAGGAGTTGGGGGTCGGCCGGACGCTGCCGACGGAGCGGGACCTCGCCGAGCGGTACGAGGTCGCGCGCGAGACCGTGCGGCAGGCGCTGCGCGAGCTGCTGCTCGAAGGCAGGCTGCGCCGACAGGGGCGCGGCACCGTCGTCGCCGGGCCCAAGCTGGAGCAGCCGCTGTCCCTGGCCAGCTACACCGAGGGTGTCCGCAGACAGGGCCGCACCCCGGGCCGGAACCTGATCTCCCTCGACCGTTTCCCCTGCCCGCCCGCCCTCGCCGCCGACATCGGCGCCGAACAGGGCGACCCCGTCTGGCACATGGAGCGCGTCCTGCTCGCCGACGACGAGCGGGTGGGCCTGGAGAGCACGTACGTGTCCGTGGCGCGGGTGCCCCAGCTCGGCGCGGACTTCGACCCCGACTCGTCCTTCTACGGCTATCTGCGCGACGAACTGGGCATCGCGTTCGGCGACGCGGACGAGCGCATCGAGACCGTGCTCGCCACGCCCCGCGAGGCGCTGCTCATCGGCACGCCGCCCGCGCTGCCGATGCTGCTGATCCACCGCGCGTCGCGGGACACCGCCGGGCGGCCCCTGGAGCGGGTGCGGACCCTGTACCGCGGGGACCGCTTCTCGTTCACTACGCATCTCGGTGAGGGCCCGCATCTCGGGTGAGGGTGCCTTTCTTGGGTGGCAGCCTGTATCGCGGGTGAGGGTGCCTTTCTCGGGTGGCAGCTCGTATCGCGGGTGACGGCACCTTTCTCGGGTGACAGCCTGCATCTCGGGTGAGGGTGCCTATCTCGGGTCACAGCCTGTATCGCCGGTGAGGGCGCCTACCTCGGGTGCCAGCCCGTATCTCGGGTGACAACCTATATCTCGGGTGACAGCGCCCACCCCGGGTAAGAGCGCCCACCCCAGGCGACACCCCGCATCTCGGGCGAAGACCCCCATCCCGGGTGACACCCTGTAACTCAGGTGAGGGCATACCTCAGGTGAAATCGACCTCTCTCGGACGCCACACACCCCCTTTAGGTCACGAGAAGATAACGGGTCTAGTCCAAGCTTGCGCGGCAGTTCACCCTTTGGTTGCCAACCGGCCCCCGCCGGGACACCCGTCGAAAGGAGCGTTGCCGTCGTGAGAGTCATCGTCGTAGGAGCAGGCGTGGTGGGCACCATGCACGCCTGGCACGCAGTGGAACGCGGCCACGAGGTCGTACAGATCGAGCGCGAGAGCGAGGCCCGGGGCGCGTCGCTGCGCAACTTCGGGCAGATATGGGTCAGCGGTCGCGCGGGCGGCGAGGAGCTGGACACCGCCCTGCGCGCACGCGAGCTGTGGGAGGAGATCGGCGCCCGCGTCCCGGGCCTGGGCTTCCGCGCCATCGGCTCGCTGACCCTCGTACGGAACGAGCGCGAGCGCCAGGTCGCCGAGGCCGCGCTCGCCCGCCCGGACGCCGCCGCCCGTGGCTACAAGCTGCTCACCGCCGACGAGGCCCGCGCCGTCAACCCGGCGCTGCGCGGCGAGTTCACCGCCGCCCTGTGGTGCGAGCGCGACGCGGCCGTCGAGCCGCGCACCGCGCAACTCCAGCTCCGCGAGGCCCTGTTGGCGTCGCCGCGCTACACCTTCCTGCCCGGCCGTGAGGTCCGTGACGTCGTCGGGCCCGGCGCGGTCCGCGACGACCACGGCGACGTGCACACCGGCGACGCCGTCGTGCTGTGCACCGGCGCCTGGCTCGGCGGGCTCGTCCGCGAGCTGGCCCCGGAGCTGCCGGTGCGCCGCGTGCGGCTCCAGATGATGCAGACCGACCCGCTCGGCGAGCCGCTCACCACGTCCGTCGCCGACGCCGACAGCTTCCGCTACTACCCGGCGTACCGGTCCGACGCCCTGGACGCCCTCAACGCCGGGCAGCCGCAGACCCCGACCGCGGCCGCCCACAAGATGCAGCTGCTCATGGTGCAGCGCGCCGACGGCGGCCTGACCATCGGCGACACCCACGAGTACGAGCACCCCTTCGCCTTCGACACCGTCGAGGACCCCTACGACCACCTCACCGAGGTCGTCGAGGGCTTCCTCGGCCGCCCGCTGCCGAAGGTCCGGCGCCGCTGGGCCGGGGTGTACGCGCAGTGCGTCGACACCAGCCGGGTCGTCCACCGCGAGCAGGTGCGCGACGGCGTGTGGCTCGTCACCGGGCCCGGCGGGCGCGGCATGACGTGCTCGCCCGCGATCGCCGAGAAGACCGCCGACGAGCTGGGATGGTGAAGAAGTTGACCACGAACGACATCAGGCTCGCCGTGCTCGACATGGCCGGGACCACCGTCGCCGACGGCGGCCTGGTCGAGCGGGCCTTCGCCGTGGCCGCCGAGGAGCTGGGCGTCGAGCCGGGCTCCGCCGACCACGCCGCCAAGCTCGACTACGTCCGCGCCACCATGGGCGAGTCCAAGATCTCCGTCTTCCGGCACCTGTTCGGCGACGAGGCCCTCGCCCAGCGCGCCAACACCGCCTTCGAGAAGGCGTACGGGGAGCTGGTCGACGGCGGCCTCGTCGCACCCCTCGACGGCGCCCGCGAAGCCATCGAACAGCTCCGCGCCGCCGGGCTCACCGTGGTCCTCACCACCGGCTTCGCCCGCGTCACCCAGGACGCCATCCTCGACGCCCTCGGCTGGCGCGACCTCGCCGACCTCACCCTGTGCCCCGCCGACGCGGGCGGGCGCGGGCGCCCCTACCCCGACATGGTGCTCGCCGCGTTCCTGCGCACCGCCGCCGCCGACTCCGTACGCGAGATCGCCGTCGCCGGGGACACCGCGTACGACATGCGCAGCGGCACCCGCGCCGGGGCCGGGATCGTCGCGGGCGTCCTCACCGGCGCCCACGACCAGGCGGCGCTGCGGGAGGCCGGGGCCACGCACGTGCTGCCGTCCGTCGCCGAACTGCCCGCGCTCATCCGGGACTTCGGGTCATGAGCAGCGGCATCCGGTTCGACTCCGTCTCGGTCGCCTACGGCGGCAACGTCGTCCTCGACTCCCTCGACCTGACCGTCGAGCCCGGCGAGGTCATGGCGCTGCTCGGGCCGTCCGGAAGTGGCAAGACCACCGCGCTGCGGGCCGTCGCCGGGTTCGTGCGGCCCGCGTCGGGGCGGGTCTTCATCGGCGACCGCGACGTCACCGCGCTGCCGCCGCACCGGCGGGGCATCGGCATGGTCGTCCAGCAGTACGCGCTGTTCCCGCACATGCGCGTCGCGGACAACGTGGCCTTCGGCCTCAAGGCACAGAAGGCCCCCCGGGCGGGCATCGCCGAGCGGGTCACCGAGGCCCTGGAGATGGTCGGCATGGCCGCCTACGCCAGGCGCTATCCGCGCGAGCTGTCCGGCGGGCAGCAGCAGCGCGTCGCCATCGCCCGCGCGCTTGCCATCCGGCCCGGCGTGCTCCTCCTGGACGAGCCGCTGTCCGCGCTCGACGCGCAGCTGCGCTCCGGGATGCTCGCCGAACTCGCCCGGCTGCACCGCGAGTTGCCCGACGTTTCCATCCTGTACGTCACCCACGACCAGGTCGAGGCGCTGACGCTGGCCGACCGGATCGCCGTCATGGACAAGGCGCGGCTGCGGGACGTGGGCACCCCGCAGGACCTGTACCGCAGGCCGCGCACGGAGTTCACGGCCTCCTTCGTCGGCAACGCCAACCTGCTGCCGGTCTCCGTGGGCGCGGGCTCCGTGACCTTCGGCGGGGCCGAGCTGAAGGTCCCCACCGACGGCGTGGCGGCCGGGGTCACGGCCACGCTCTGCGTACGACCGCACCTGGTGGGGCTCGGCCCCGGGCCCAACGCGCTCACCGGCGCCGTGTCGGAGGTGCAGTGGCGGGGGGCCACGCACCGCCTGTACGTGGAGGTGGAGGGGCACGCGGTGAAGGCGGACGTCCGGGAACTGCGGACGCCCCCGGCGCTGGGGGAGCAGGTCACGCTGCACTTCGCCCCCGAGGACGCCGTGCTGCTCGCCGCAGGGGTGAGCGGTGAGTAGCCCCGCGGAGCCCCTGGCCAAGGAGGGCCCGGCGTCGACGGCTCTCGCCGGGCCGGGACCCGCCGTGCGGGAGAACGGCCCGCGGCGGGTACGGCAACTGCCGGGCTTCGTCTGGGCGTTGCCGCCGGTCGTACTGCTCGCGCTCGTGTTCCTCTACCCCCTCGCCCTCGTCGTCAAGCAGTCCGTGCAGCCCGACACCGGGGGGACCTCGCTGCAGCCGTATTCCGACGTGTTCGCCTCGGAGGCCTTCCGGGACGCGCTCGGGAACACAGTGTGGCTGGCGGTGGGGGCGACCGTCGGATGCCTGGTGCTCGGGTTCGTGCTCGCGCTGGTCATCGCGTTCGTGCCGTTCCCCGGCGGGAAGGCCGTCGCCAAGTTCATCGACGTCTTCCTCTCCTTCCCGTCCTTCCTGATCACCCTGGCGCTGCTGTTCATCTACGGCACCAAGGGCATGGCCAACGGGGTGTGGACGGACGCGACCGGGGCCGCCGACGGGCCGTTCCAGTTCCTGACCACGCCGTGGGGCGTGCTGCTCGCCGAGATCACGTACTTCACGCCGTTCGTGATGCGGCCGCTGCTCGCCGCGTTCTCGCAGCTCGACACCGCGCAGCTGGAGGTGGCGTCCAGCCTGGGCGCCCGGCCCGCGCGGATCGTGCGGCGGGTGATCCTGCCGGAGGCGCTGCCCGCGCTCGCCGCGGGCGGCAGCCTCGTCCTGGTCATGTGCCTGAACGAGTTCGGCATCGTGCTGTTCACCGGCGCCAAGGGCGTCACCACGCTGCCGACGCTCGTCTACGGCAAGGCCATGCTCGAATCCGACTACCCGGCGGCCTGCGTCGTCGCCGTCGTCAACATCGCGATCTCCGTGGGCCTGTACGGCCTGTACCGGGTGGTGAGCCGTCGTGTTGGTGCATAGCCGCAAGGGCAAGTGGACCCTGTGGGCGGTGTTCTTCGTCCTCTTCCTGCCGGTCTTCGCGCTGCCGCTGCTGGTGATCGTGATGGCGTCCTTCGCGGGCCACTGGTCCGGCGCCTTCCCCTCCGACTTCACCGGCGAGCACTACAGCGCCGCCACCCGCGGCGAGTCCCTGGACGCCCTGACCACCAGCCTGCTCACGGCGCTCGGCGCGAGCCTCGCCGCGCTCGCCGCGGGCACCTGGGCGGCGCTCGCCGCGGCCCGGCTGCGCAAGGGCGGCAGGCGGGTGCTCGACGCGCTGTTCATGCTGCCGGTCGCCGTGCCGTCCGTGGTGGTGGGGCTCGCCGTGCTCGTCGCGTTCAGCAAGCCGCCGGTGATCCTCAACGGCACGTCCACGATCGTCGTCCTCGCGCACGCCATTCTTGTCACGGCGTTCGCCTACCAGTCGGTTTCGGCCGCCATCGTGCGTCTCGACCCGGCGTACGAGCAGGCCGCGGCGTCCCTGGGCGCGCGGCCCGCGTACGTCCTGTGGCGGGTCAAGCTGCCGCTGCTGCTTCCGTCCCTGACGGCCGCCGCGGGCCTGTGCTTCGCCCTGTCCATGGGCGAGCTGAGCGCCACGATGATGCTCTACCCGCCGGACTGGACGCCGCTGCCGGTGCGGATCTACGCGGCCACCGACCGGGGCGCCGCCTTCACCGGCGCCGCGCTCGCCGTGGTCCTCATGGGGGCGACCCTGCTCGTCCTCTTCGCGGTCTCCCGCATCCGCACCCGCGCCTCCTACCGCTGATCAGCCTCCACTCCCGTATCCCCGTATCCCCGTATCCCGTACGACTCGTCAAGGAGTACGACACGTCATGCGCACCCTCACCCCCGTCCGCACGCTCGCCGCCCTCGGCGGCTGTGCCCTGCTCGCCACCGCCCTGACCGCCTGCGGCGGCGACTCCGCCGCGTCCGACGCGAAGGTCGTCACCGTCTACAGCGCCGACGGCCTCAAGGGCGAGAACGGCGACGGCTGGTACGACAAGGTCTTCAAGGACTTCGAGGACAAGACCGGCATCAAGGTCAAGTACGTCGAGGGCGGCTCCGGCGAGATGGTGCAGCGCGCCGTCCGCGAGAAGTCCAACACCCAGGCCGACGTGCTGATCACGCTGCCGCCGTTCATCCAGCAGGCCGACGAGAAGGGCCTGCTCGCCGCCTACGAGCCCAAGGGCTCCGAGCAGGTCGACGGCGCCAACAAGGCGTCCGACGGCAAGTGGACGGCCGTCGTCAACAACTACTTCGGCTTCATCTACAACAAGAAGGAGCTGAAGGGCGCCAAGGCCCCCAAGACCTGGGACGAGCTGACCGGCAGCGCGTACAAGAACAAGCTCCAGTACTCCACGCCCGGCGTCGCGGGCGACGGCACGGCCGTGCTCATCAAGGCCATGCACGACTTCGGCGGCAAGGAGCCCGCCATGAAGTACCTGGGCAGGCTCCAGTCCAACAACGTCGGCCCGTCCGCCTCCACAGGCAAGCTCGCCCCCAAGGTCGACAAGGGCGAACTCCTCGTCGCCAACGGCGACGTCCAGATGAACTACGCCCAGTCCAAGTCCATGCCGAACCTCGGCATCTGGTTCCCCGCGAAGCAGGGCAAGAAGCCCACCACCTTCGCCCTGCCGTACGCGGCGGGCCTGGTCGACAAGGCCCCCCACAGCGCCAACGCCAAGAAGTTCCTCGACTACCTGCTCAGCCAGCAGGCCCAGAAGCAGGTCAGCGCCGTCGGCGGCGGCTTCGCGGCCCGCAAGGACATCAAGGCCACCGACGCCAACGCCATCGCCCTCGACAAGATCATCGACGGTGTCGAGGTCTTCGAACCCGACTGGGCCGACATCTCCGAGAACCTCACGGACTACGTCGACGACTGGAAGTCCGCCACCGGCAGCTGACGCGCCCCCAGCCAGCCCAGCACCCCGCGACGCCCCTGCACCGTCAGGGGCGTCGCCATGCCCGCACCCACCACCCCCCGGAGGAACCGTGTCCCACGGCCTGCGCCGCCGCTCGCTCCTCGTCTCCGCCGCCGCCCTCGCCACCGCCGCGGGCCCCCTGTCCGACCTCGCCCGCGCCACCCCCGTACGCACACCGAAAGTGCTGCTCATCGGCCTCGACGGGGCGCTCCTGAACCGCATACGGGACGCCGCCGCGCCCACCCTGAAGGCCCTGATGGCACGCGGTCTGACCGCCCCCAGCAGCCTCTACGCCCAGCCGCTCGCCCCCACCTTGTCCGGGCCCGGCTGGGCCACCGTCCTCACCGGCGTCTGGCCCGACAAGCACAAGGTCCTCAGCAACGACTTCACCGGCCACGCCCTCGCCGCCCACCCGGACTTCCTGACCCGCGCCGAGACCGCCCGGCCTGCCCTGACGACGTACGCCGTGTCGTCCTGGGCGCCCATCACCGACACGATCCTCTCGCCGAAGGTCGACACCCGCGTGTCCACGCCGTCCGCCGAGTACGACGCGGGCACCACCGCGCGGGCCGTCGCCGCCCTCACCCAGGGCGACCCCGACGCCGTCTTCGTCCACCTCGACAACATCGACCACGCCGGGCACGCCAGCGGCGCCGCCAGCCGCGCCTACCTCGACGCCATCCAGGGCGCCGACGCCCAGGTCGGCCGCATCCTCGACGCCGTCGCCGCCCGGCCCACGTACGGCGACGAGGACTGGCTCGTCATGGTCACCGCCGACCACGGCCACACCGACGCGGGCGGCCACGGCGGCTCCAGCTGGGCCGAGCGGCAGACCTTCCTCATCGCCGCGGGCGGCGGGCTCACCGCCGGTTCCGTACGGCACGACGTGCGCATGCCCGACGTCGCCGCCAGCGCGCTCGCCCACCTCGGGGTCGCCATCGACCCGGCGTGGGGGCTCGACGGGCGGCCGGTGCAGCAGCCGCGCCCGGACGCCTTCGACGCGCTGCGGCCCGCGCTGAAGCCGCCCGTGGACGAGTCCGGCGTCGGCGCGGGCGTCGTCGGCTTCACCCACACCCCGCCCGACGGCTGGAGCGTCGACAACGCGCGCATGGGCGGCGGAGGCGTCACCGAGTGGCGCGGCTGGACCTTCACCACGGACGAGTTCTGGACGAAGACCCAGCGCGACCAGCACCGCGAACTCAACATCCGGGCCCGGAACGTCTTCGCCGTCGCCGACGGCGACGAGTGGTCCGACAAGCCCGTCACCGGCACCTTCGACTCCACCCTCGTCAGCCCCGCGTACCCCGTCACCGGCGGCGCCCCGGCGACCCTCACCTACACCACGTACTACCGCCACCAGGCCCCGCAGCAGGGGCAGGTGCTCGTCTCGTACGACGACGGGGCGCCCGTCGTCGTGAAGACGTACACCGCCGACACCCCCTCCGTCGTGGAGCGCGTCCGCCTCCAGGTGCCCGCTGGAGCCCGCACGGCACGGGTCCGCTTCCGGTACACCGGGGGAACAACTGGTACTGGGTGATCGACGGGGTCGAGATCGCCGCGTCGTGATTACGCTGGTGGGGTGTCGGCACAGTGACGTTCCGGCGCCCCATCAGCCACTTTGTTGCTTTACGCAGACCGCAGGAGTGCACCCCATGGCAGAGCGCAAGCCCATCGAATCGTGGCTCACCGACATGGACGGGGTGCTCATCCACGAAGGCGTGCCCATTCCCGGCGCGGACGCGTTCATCAAGAAGCTCCGCGAGTCCGGCAGGCCGTTCCTGGTCCTCACCAACAACTCCATCTACACCGCGCGCGACCTCCAGGCCCGGCTGACCCGCATGGGCCTGGAAGTGCCCGTCGACAACATCTGGACCTCCGCCCTCGCCACCGCCAAGTTCCTCGACGACCAGCGGCCCGGCGGCACCGCGTACGTCATCGGCGAGGCGGGCCTCACCACCGCCCTGCACGACATCGGGTACGTCCTCACCGACCACGACCCGGACTACGTGGTCCTCGGCGAGACCCGCACCTACTCCTTCGAGGCCATGACCAAGGCGGTGCGGCTCATCAACGACGGCGCGCGGTTCATCTGCACCAACCCCGACGAGACCGGCCCCTCCACGGAGGGCCCGCTGCCCGCCACCGGGGCCGTGGCCGCGCTCATCACCAAGGCCACCGGGAAGAAGCCGTACTTCGCCGGGAAGCCGAACCCCCTGATGATGCGGACGGGGCTGAACGCGATCGGCGCGCACTCGGAGACCAGCGCGATGATCGGGGACCGCATGGACACGGATGTCCTCGCCGGACTGGAAGCCGGGATGGAGACCTTCCTGGTGCTCACCGGGCTCACCTCCCGCGCTGACATCGACCGCTATCCGTTCCGCCCCTCCTGGGTGGTCGACTCCATCGCGGACCTCGTCGACCGGGTGTAGCCCCGACGGGTGTGCCCCCTCCCGCGGGGCGCGCCCCCAGCGCGACAGATTCAGCCCGTCCGGCGTTTGAGGACGAGGCCGCCAGGCCGATTTTCGGGGGTCCAGGGGGCGGAGCCCCTTGGTTTCGGGAAGGGGCGGGGTGGGGGAGGGAGCCCCCGGCAGGGACCCGGACGGGGGCGCTGGGGATGCGGGGGGCGTGGGGGAGCGTGAGCCTGGAGGACAGGAGGTTCACGATGCGTATACGGATGGTGGCCGTGGGTGCCGGGGCGGCGCTCGCCCTCCTCGCCCCGCCCGGCCCGGCCGCGGCCCACGACCAGGACCAGGTCAAGGCCCGGGTGACCCCGGGCACCGCACCCCCCGGCGCCCAGCTGGCCCTACGGGTCACCGGGTGCGAGGGCACCACGGGAAGCGCCGGATCGGGCGCGTTCCAGGGGGACGCCGAGCTGCGCGGGGCGGCGGGCGCGCTGGCGGGGACGGCCCGGGTCAGACAGGGCGTCTCCGGCACCTACGAGATCACCGTCACCTGCGACGGCCACCCGCACCAGGGCGTGGGCACCGTCCAGGTGACCGGCGCGGGCCCCACCCCCGTCTCCCCGGTGCGCGCGGGCGGCGGCGGCACCGCCCCCCTGACCCCCACGGTCGCCACGGCGGAGGAGGCCGGACCCGGCAGGCGCCACGCCGTCGTGGGCCTGGTGCTCGCCGGTGCGGCGGCCGTCGCCGTGGCGCTGCGCAGCGTCCGTCGGCGCCGCCCCGAGTGAGCCGCCGCCATGACCGGGCCGGAGCCCGACGGCGGCCCCCCGCACGGCACGAGCCGTCTCGTCATGGGGACGGCCTGGGCGGTGCTCCTGGTGGGCCTGTGGCTGTGGGGCAACGAGATCACCGACGTACGCGGCGGGCTCTCCGATCCGACGACCGGTGACGTCGCCGCCGTGGGCCGCCCCGCCGGGGTCGACCTGCCGCGCGCCCACGACCCCCTGGACCCCGCGCGCCCGCAGCGCGTCGACGTGCCGTCCCTCGGCGTACGCGCCCCGGTCGTGGCCCGCGGCCTCGACCCGCGCGGCGCGATCGACCCGCCGCCGTACGCGCAGCCCGGCGTCGTCGGCTGGTACGGAGGCGGCGTGCGGCCCGGTGCCGCCGGGCCCGCCCTGCTCGTCGGGCACGTGGACACCGAGACCCGGCCCGCGGTCTTCTACCACCTGAGCGCGGTGCGCCCCGGCGAGAAGATCCGCGTGACCCGCGACGACGGCTCCCTCGCCGAGTTCACCGTGGACGACGTCCAGGTGCTCGGCGGGAACGACTTCGACGCGCGGCGGGCCTACGGGCCCCGGGAGGCAGGACGGGCCGAGCTGCGCCTGATCACCTGCGGCGGCACCTTCGACCGGGCCAGCCGCACCTACTCGGCGAACGTCGTCGTCTCCGCCTACCTCACCGGGGTGGACCGCTAGCCCTCGGCGGCACTCCGGGTGCCGCGCAGCGCGCGCAGCCCCAGGCCGCCGAAGACCGCCGCGAACACCGCCCACAGCAGCACGTGCGACGCCAGGGACAGCATCCGGAAGTCCCACAGCAGCGTCGGGCTGACCGGCACCGGGTCCGGGTTGTCCGGCAGCGCCCACAGCAGCGCGAGGACCGCCACTGCCGTCACGGCCGCCGCGCCCTGGCGCACCGGCAGCGGGCGGTGCGCCAGGCGCACGTACACCTGCCACACCAGGAACATGCCGAGCACGCTCACGGCGACCGCGCCCAGCCACATCTCCTGCCGGTCGCCGACCGTGCCGGAGTCGCCGACGCCCGGCGGGTTCGCCGGATAGCGCAGCGCCGGGAACAGGGACACGGCGCAGAACGCCGCCGCGCAGCAAGCGAGCGCCCTCGGCCAGGGGTGCGCGCGCGGGTCGCGCCGGTGCACGACGGCGTATGCGACGGCGAACAGCACGCCGATCGCGAGGCCCGCGACGACCAGGGCGATGACCAGGCCCGCGTGCTGGGTCGAGCGCGAGAACAGCTCCTCGTGGTGCTGCACCGCGCCGCCCGCGGGCTCGTGCTCGTGGGAGCGGGCCTCCTCCGCGCGGATCGCCCTGTCCATCAGGGGCTCGGCGAGCAGCAGCGAGAACAGACCGGCGGCGAGCCCGCCGAGGCCCCCGGCCGCGAGGCCGCGGCCGAGCAACGACAGCACGGGCGAGGCCGTGACCGGGGCGGACGCGGAGTCAGGGGGGCCGGTGGGTGAAGTCCGGGGAGCGGTGAGGGAGTTCGGGGAGTCAGGGGACGACGTCATGGCGCGCGCGGCCCCGATCAGTGGCAGGGGGCACCGAAGAGGTGCCGTCCGTCGTGCGCGAACTCGTGCAGGTAGTCGCCGGTCGCCGAGACCAGCGAGCCGTTGTCCATGAAGACGGCGTACAGCGCGATCAGCGCCACGATCGCGGCGGCCGCCGCGATCAGCCAGTCGCGGGTCTGGATGGTCGCGGACTGTACGGCGGCGTGCTCGGACTGTGGTGCGGTGTGCGCGGCGGAAGCGGACATGCCGTCACTCTCCTTCTGGGGTTTCCACGCCCCATGGCAGGAGGACGACGGGTCAGTTCCTGACTTCCCCGCGCGCCGACAGCACGCGCCCGGGGTCACAGTGGCGGGACCGTCCCGGAGTCGCACCGGGTTCCTGGCAACCGTCGCCTCGATGTATGGACTTGTCGCCGGGAGAGTCCCAGGTGGTCATGGACACTGTCAACCAGGTCAAGTGAGCCGGGCGGCGGCGCACAGGCGCCCGGAGCGGGCGCGCGCGCCCGCGCGCGTGTGGCGCCCGGAACGTGTGCGGTGGGCCGGGACGCACCTGGCCCGGTCAACGACCCGCTCCCCCTGGAGCCGCCGACCGGGCTGGTCCTCGACCGCGCGCGCACGAGCTGCGGGAGGAACCCGGCGTCGGCGCGGGAGGCCTTGGTGGTCCGCTCCCCGACGCGGGGCGCGGTCCTCGGTCAACTCAGGCCGGGGGCTTGGGCCGTGTAGCTGACTCTAGAGCGGAAGGCGACCGCGGCCTAGGGGCGTTTGACGCCAGCACCCGGGCCGCCCGCACCGTCCCGGCCGGGGCGGGTGCCGTCCCCGCTCGCGCGGGCGACCCCGTCCGTGCGGGCCACCCCGTCCGCGCGGGCCCCGTCGCCCCGCAGCACCGCGTCGTCGAGCGTCCCCTCGATCACCGCCTGGGCGACCGCGTCCATCACCAGGCGCTCGCGGCGCGCGTACCGCCGCAGCGTGTCGAACGCGCCGTCGAGCCCCGACCCCCAGCGCTCGGCGAGGATGCCCTTGGCCTGCTCGATGCGGATGCGGCTGGTCAGGGCCGACTGGAGCTGCTGCGCCAGCACCCGGTACGAGGCGTACGTACGGTGGTTGCGCAGCCCGACCGCGGCGGCCTCGGCGAGCGCCCGGGCGAGTTCCACTCCGCCGTCGCCCGCGCCCCCGCGCGCCCCCGCGGGGTCGGCCCGCGGGACGAACACGTTCAGGGCGCCGAACACGTCGTCGCGCTCCCGCAGCGGCACCGCGAACGTGCAGGCCACGCCCCGCGCGCGGGCCCGCGCCGTGAAGGCGGGCCAGCGCACCAGCGCGTCGCCGGAGCCGAGCCGCACCGGCGGCACCGCCCGGCCGCTGCCGTACGCCTCGACGCAGGGCCCGCCGCGCCGCTGCGCCTCGAGCAGCTCCCGCGCCAGCTCGCCCCCGCGGCGGCTCACCGCCAGGCGCGCCCCGCCGTCCGCCGCGTCCGGGTCCGCGTACATCACCCCCGCGGCGAGGGCGTCGAGGAGTTCGGCGCAGTGCTGGCTCACGCGGCCCAGGTGCCGCCCCGCGTCGAAGTCGTCGCTGACCGTGTCGACGGCCTCGACGAGGGCCCGGGCCAGCTGGAGCTGTGAGGCGCGGTCGGGCATGGGCGTTCCCTTCTCCACCGCCCCCCACGGCAGCTCGCCTACCCCGCTTCCGGACGCTGTAACAGCTCTCCAACAGGTGCCTTCGCGCATCCGTCCGCCCTCGTGGGGCGCACTGTGTTATGTCAGGATTGACCACTGAACCGTGCGCCCAAGGGGGAGTGGATGTACCGCAACAACACAGGTCGCGTACGGGGGATCGCGGCCCGGGGACGGCGGCTCCGGCGCTCCTGGCGGGCGCGGCCCTGCTGCTCTCCGCCCTCTCGGGGTGCTCGTCCGACGGCGGTGACGGCGAGGGCGAGGGGGACGGCGCGACGCGCCCGGTGCAGCAGCGCCCGAAGGACGAGGCGCCGTTCTGGGTCAACCCCGACGGGAACGCGGCGCGGCAGGTCGCCGCGTACGAGAAGGACGGCAAGAAGGACGAGGCGCGGCAGATCCGGAAGATCGCCGAGCAGCCCGTCGCCGAGTGGATCGGCCCGGAGCGCCCCGAGGACGAGGCGCGCGGCTTCACCCAGGCCGCCGAGAAGGCCGACCGGGACGCCGTCCTCGTCCTGTACAACATCCCGCACCGCGACTGCGGCCAGTTCTCCAAGGGCGGCGCCGCCGACGGCAACGCCTACCGCGCGTGGATCGACGGCGTCGCCAAGGGCATCGGCGACCGGCACGCCACGGTCGTCCTGGAGCCGGACGCGGTGCTGCACATGGTCGACAAGTGCACGCCGGAGCAGTTCCACGAGGAGCGCTACGACCTCCTCAACGGCGCCATCGGCACCCTCACGTCCCTGAAGAACACCAAGGTCTACCTGGACGCGGGCAACGCCGGGTGGTCGCACCCCGACGCCCTCTTCGAGCCCCTGAAGCGCTCCGGCGTCGAGAAGGCCGACGGCTTCGCGGTGAACGTCTCCAACTTCCAGACCACCGAGGCCAGCGTGGCCTACGGCAAGACCCTCTCCGCCAAGGTCGGCGGCAAGCCCTTCGTCATCGACACCAGCCGCAACGGCCGCGGGCCCTATGCCGGGGGCGGCAAGGACCCGTGGTGCAACCCCCCGGGCCGGGCCCTGGGGAAGGCCCCCACCACCAAGACCGGTGACCCGCAGGTCGACGCCTACCTGTGGGTGAAGCGCCCCGGGGAGTCCGACGGCACGTGTCGCGGTGGCCCGCAGGCCGGACAGTGGTGGCCCGCGTACGCCTTGAAGCTGGCGGAGAACAGCGCCCCGTAAGGGGCGCGTCTTCCCCTAGGGCACGTGCACCCACTGGGCCTTGCTGGGCGTGCCCTCCGCGTCCGTCACGAAGAGCATGTACCAACCCGACTCCACCAGGCTCCTGTTCTTGGGAACCGTCACCGTGATCCCCCTCGCGGACTTCTTCATGTCCAGGGCGATCGACGTCTGGTCGATGTCCGTGACGTGGGTGGTGGCGGACGGCCGGATCAGGCGGGCCTTCGTGAGGGACGCGGCCCCCTTCGTGGCGAACGTGCCGGACCCACCCCGCTTGATGGTCTTGGGGCCCGCCCCGAGGACGGGGCGCTCGCCGTGGTACAGGTACGGCGGCGTGTAGATCTCCACGCGCTGCTCGAAGCTCCCCGGCTTGGTGTTGGCCTTGTCGGCGTACAGCGAGTCCGAGCCGAAGAACATGACGCGGCCGTCGGGCAGCAGGATCGACCCCGAGTGGTAGTTGCGGCCCACGTGCGGGTCGGCGACCCTGTCGAAGGTGTTCTTCCGCGGGTCGTAGAGCCGCGCCTCGTGGATGTTGGAGGCGCCGCGCCCCCGGTAGTCCTCGGAGCCGCCCGAGACCAGGACCGAGTCGTCGGGCAGGATCGACGCCTGCGGGTAGCGGGTGCCCCTGTCCAGTTCGGGGCCGTCGACGAAGCGCGGGTCGCGCTCCTTCAGGTCGACGACGCGGGTCTTCTTGGACGCCTTGGTGGACTCGCCGACGCCACCGCCGCCGACGACCATGTACCGCTGGTCCTGCGCGGGCGGCAGCTCCACCGTGTTGGAGGTCTCCAGCATGTCCGGGTCGCTCATGCCGGGGATCTTCTTGAACCTGTTGGTCTCCAGGTCCCAGATGCCCGGGTCGCGGCCCACGTCGTCGGGTCCGTAGCCCGCGTTCGAACCGGAGTAGAAGAGCTTGCCGTTGGCCATCTGGAAGATCGCCGGATACGTCGGGAACTGGCGGACCTTCTTGGTGTACGTCCACTTCTTGGTCTTCGGGTCGTACACCTCGTTCTTGCCCGGCACCAACTGGCCGATCTCGTCCAGGCCGGAGAGGGACAGGACCTTTCCGTCGGCGAGCGTGGTCAGCGTCGGATACCAGCGGGCCTCGTTCATCGGGTCGACCTTGATGTACTTCTCGGCGACCGGATCGAATTCGAAGGTGTCCTTGATCCCCTGGAAGTCCTTCTTGTCGAGGGCGAGTTTCTGCGCGATGCCGTACGTGTTGCGGGCGTCGGCGCCGTTCAGGCCCTGCACGCGGTAGTTGTCCTGCGTGCCCGTCTCGTACGCGGTGCCGCTGCGCTGCGCCTCCACGTAGATGCGGCCGAGGCCGGGGTCATTGCGCAGGAACGCGCCGGTCCGCTTGTCGAAGACCTTCTTCGCGCGCTCGACGACGATCGGGTCCTTGGACACGAACGTCTTGCCGTTCTTCTTCCCGGTGAACCGGGTGCCCGCGGGCAGCGTGATCGGCTTGTCCGGATTCTCGTTGTGCACGATCATCAGGCCGCCCGCCTTGGTGACGTCGCCCTTGAGCTTCTCGTACCGCTTGGTGCCGCCCGCGATGAGCAGCTTGCCGTCGGCGAGCTGGGTGTGGCCGGTGCAGAACAGGTCCGTCGGCGTGGGGATCTTCTTGATGGTGTTCTTCTCGGGATCCCAGAGCCGGGTGTCGAACTTCTTCTCGTCGAAGTTCTTCTGGTTGTTTCCCGAGCCCGCCACCATCAGGATCTTCCCGGTGTGCAGGAGCGAGGCGTGAATGGTGTTCTGCCGGTACTCCTCGGGGAATTCGACGACCTTCCAGTGGCCGTTCTCGGCCTTGTACTCCGGCTGGTTGATCTTGTAGTTGTGGTACTTCTCGGAGCCCACGCGCCACAGCCAGGGGCCGTTCATCCCGGCCAGGGCCAGGACCACCGCCGTGCCTATCGCGAGGCGGCGGGCGCGGCGGCGGCTTGAGGGGTCTCTCGATTTCTCGTGGCTCCCGAGGGCGATCTGCATGGTGTCCTCATTCGAGGCGTTCGAGGCCCAGTTGGGGTGCTGCTGGGCGTACGCGGTCTGGCGCACCGGCAGGCCCTGCTGCGGCGCGGGCGAGGCGGGCGGCGCGGGGGACGTGTGCGGCCCGGCGGCGGCGTCCGGCGCGGGGCCGGGCCGCTTGCGCTCCTGGCGCATCCCGTACCGCCAGGCGAAGATCGGCGACGCCGTGACGAGCAGCGCGAACGCGGCCCAGGTGATCATCGCCGGGTGCGCGTGGTCGTACACGTACGCCGCCACGATGGACCCGGCGAAGACCACGATGAAGAACAGGTGGATGCGGAACGTCCCGAACAGCGTGTCCGGGCTCGCCGAGTCGCCCTTGGGGGTCACCACGAACTTCGACTTGCGGCGCAGCGCCGCGTCCATCAGGGAGCGCGCGTAGATGGGCGCGGAGAGGGCCGACATCACCATGCCCGCGACGCCGCCGGACCCCTCGGGCTCGTGCGGCGACACGTTGTGGCGGCGGTTCCAGACGTACAGGCCGATCTGGAGGGCGGAGGCGTTGCCGTACAGCATCAGCCAGATCGTCGGGTCGATGTTCACGCCGGAGGCGCCGAGGCCGAGGAACAGGGCGCAGCTCAGGGCCGCGAGGATCCAGTTCAGGGCGGACATCGGGTAGAAGATGACCATCATCGTGTAGTTGAAGAGCCGCCCCGGCGGCAGCGAGAACGGCGCCTTCCAGAACTGCTTGAGGATGGTCTCGTACGTGCCGCGCGACCAGCGCAGCTGCTGTGTGAAGAAGTCCGTCCAGGCGTTCGGGCCCTCGCCGACCGCGAGCACGTCCGGGGTGTAGACCGACTTCCACTTCTTCCCGGTGGCCGGGTTCCGGTGCCGGTGGATCTCGAAGCCCGTCGCCATGTCCTCGGTGATCGAGTCGTACAGGCCGCCGATCTGCTGGAGCGCCTTGATCCGTACGGCGTTGCTCGTGCCGACGAACATGGGGGAGCCGTAGGCGTTGCCCGCGCGCTGGATCAGGGCGTGGAAGAGGAACTGCTGGGACTCGGCGGCCTTGGTGACGAACGTGTCGTAGTTGCCGTAGACCTGCGGGCCGATGACGAAGCCGACGTCCGGGTCGCGGAAGAAGCCGAGCATCCGCTCCAGGTAGTTGGGCATCGGGACGTGGTCGGTGTCGACGGAGGCGAAGTAGTCGTAGTGGTCGCCGTGCGCCTCCAGCCAGGCGTTGTAATTGCCGTGCTTGGTCTTGGCGCGGTGCGGGCCCTTGGCCTGGTTCCACTTCGCTATGCCCTTGCGGGAGAAGTGGTGCACGCCCAGGCGCGCGCAGACCGCCTTCACCTCCGGGTCGTCGCCCTCGTCGAGCAGCCACACGTGCAGCAGTCCGCGGTGGCGCAATCTCACCGCCGCTTCGAGCGTCTTCGTCACCATCTCGATCGGTTCCTTGCCGGGCACGAACGAGGTGAGGAAGGCGACCCGCGTGCCGGTTTCCGGCACGACGGGCACCGGGTCGCGGGCGACGAGCGTGGCGTGCGCGTTCGACAGGACGTTCATGCAGCGGAAGAACTCGATCAGGCCGATCGAGACGAGCATCACGATGTCCAGGACCGGCAGGAAGTCGTACGCCGGGTAGTCGCGCTCCGTCCAGTGGTCGGGCTGGAGGAGCCAGGCGAGCAGCACCAGGGAGAGCAGCGGGGCGGCGCCGAGCATGAGCGCGGCGCGGATCCGGTGCGGCTCCTGGGAGAGCAGCGAGCGGTACTGGACCCGGTACGGCTTGCCGGGGTCGGGCTGGGTGAGGGGGCCCGCGAGGCGGCTGTAGTGCTCGTAGTCGTAGCGCGGCAGCGACTTCTTCAGGCGCTTGAGGCCCGCCGTCCGGTGCGACACCACTCTGAGCCGGGTCGTCTGGGACGGGTCGCTGTGCTGCTCGCCCGCCGGTGTGGACGTCATCGGTCATCCCCCCGCACACGGTCGTCCGCGTGGTCGTCGGTCCTTCAGCCCGGCCGGGTCCCCCATGACCTGCGCGGGCGCGTCACTGTTGGGCCTCCTTCCGCCAAGACAGCGAAATGAGGCCTTCCGGTTGCATGATGCCCCCCTCGGCATCCGTTCATGAACGCGGGCCCCGCACTGCGGGTCCTGGTCCGGACCCGTACGGATTCCGGTCCCGGCCCGTACGAATCCAGGTCCCGGATGGTGGGTGGATCCTGGTCCCCGCGTCCCGGTGGGCTCTTCCGGTGGGCTCTCCCGGCGGGTGGTGCCCCAAAGCCCAACCGCCTTGTGACGCACGCCGGATGAGGCACCCGAAAGCGCGCGAAAGCACCCTGGAGGCGCCTTACGAGAGCCCCCTCACGAGAGCCCCCTCACGAGAACCCCTTCGCGAGAACCCGAGAGCCGCGGCCTGCCCCGGCCTTCCGACAAGGTTGTCCGCGCATAAGCATGATCGCAAGAGCGAAGCAAGCAGTTTACCGGTCATATGTGGGAAGAGGGGCCGCTGTTGGGGCGGGTGCGCTCAGCCGGGTGCGGATGTTACCGAAGTGTTCCCTTATCGCCCGCTCCGCCCGGAGTACGTCCGAGGAGCGCACCGCGTCGAGGATCTCGCGGTGCTGGCGGCAGGTGACCTTCGGGTCCTGGGGTACGTCGACCAGGTCGGTGCGCACGCGGTGGAAGGCGTCCCAGAACGCCTCCAGGACCTCGCCGAGGAGCCGGTTGCCCAGGCAGCGGTAGAGCGTGGTGTGGAAGGCGCGGTCGGTCTCGGCGCGCACGGCCCCCTCGGGCGAGGCGGCCTCGGCGTCCATGCGGTCCACGAGGGCGTCGAGGTCGGCGAGGTCCGCGGCGGGGATGGAGCCCGCGAGCCGTGCGATGAGGCCGGTCTCGACGGCTTCGCGCAGTTCCAGGAGCTGGAGCAGGCTGTCCTCGCCGCGGTAGTGCCCGGCGACGGTGCGGAAGGTGAGGCCCTCGATCATCGGCGCCATGGACATCGGCCCGACGTAGGTGCCGAAGCCGTGGCGGATCTCGACGATGCCCATGGCCTGGAGCGCCTTCAGGGCCTCGCGCACCGAGTTCCGGCTGACGCCGAGGCGCTCCATCAGCTCGGGCTCGGTGGGCAGCACGGCGCCGGAGGGCAGCCGCTGGTCGATGATGAGCCTCTTGATCCGCTCCTGGATGTCGCGCGCCATGGGCGCAACGGTAGCGGTCGGCGCGGGGGCGCGAGGGCGCGCGGGGGAGTGGGTGTGTGAGCGTGGGGGCGTGGGGGCACGGGGGCGCGTGAGCGCGGGGCCGCGTGAGCGCGGGGGCGCGTGGTGGAGGGGCGGAGGTGTGGGGCGGGTGTCGTGGCGTGGGGTGGACGCTGTGGTGTGGGGCGGGTGTCGTGGTGTGGGGCGGGCCTCGCGGGGTGGGCGTCGCGGGGCGGGATGGGTGTCGTGGGGTGGGCGTCGCCGGGTGGGGCGGGGTGGGTGTCGCGTCGTGGCGCGGGCAGCGAAAAGGCCCTCCGCCGGAGCGGAGGGCCTTTCCTGTCTGTGCGCCGCCAGGGACTCGAACCCCGGACCCGCTGATTAAGAGTCAGCTGCTCTAACCAACTGAGCTAGCGGCGCCTGCTGACCTGGATAACTCTACCGGATGTCCGGGGGTGGTCCTGACCACTGGCGGCCGGGGGCCCGGCGCACCGAGCGGAGGGGGGCGGAGGGGGCGGCGCGCCCGGCGAAGGGAGCGGTGTCCGGTCCGCGCCGTGGAATCGCCTGCCGATCCATCATTCGGACCGTCAACATGCGCTGTCCGGAGACAGTTGAGAAACTGACGGATGTGCAGAAGTGCGGACGATCCGGCCCGGAGGAATTCCCGGGGGCGTCCCCGGGGTGGCCCGGGGAACTCTCGGGTGTGAGGGGAATCGCATGGAGGCTGCTCCGGTATTCGAGGAATTCGAGCCCGCGCCCGACTGCGACTGCCCGGGATGCGTGCACTGGCGGCGCTCCGGGGCCCACGCCCTGCCGCCCCGGCTCGGAGGCCACCCGGGGGCGCACGGGGCGCGGCGGGCGCTGGTGCTCGCGACGGCGGCGGGTTCGGTGCTCGGGTCGGGGTCCGGGCTTGGCATTGGGCTCGGGCCAGGGCTGGGGGCGGGGCAGGCGGTGGCGGCCCCGATGCCGGGAGGTTTTCCGCAGGTGGAAGTAGGTTTTCCGCAGGTGGGAGGGGGTGCGGCGGCCGGTGTCCGGTCCGGCGGTGAGGATCCCGGCACCCCGCAGGGCAGGCAGAGCGCGTTGCACGGGGCGCCCGGTCACCCGGCGCGCCCCCGGACCACGACCCGCGCCGAGATCATCAACCGGGCCAAGCGGTGGGTCGCCGCGAAGGTGCCGTACAGCATGAGCGCCTACTGGTCCGACGGCTACCGGCAGGACTGCTCCGGCTTCGTCTCCATGGCCTGGAACCTCGGCGGAAACGAATGGACCGGCCATCTCGGCGCCTACGGCACGCGCATCTCCAAAGACGAGCTGAAACCCGGCGACATTCTGCTGTTCCACAATGCGGCAGCCCCGCAGAGAGGGTCGCACGTGACGATTTTCGGCGGCTGGACGGACTACACGCGCAACTATTACCTCGCCTACGAACAGACGCGCCCGCACACCCGCCGCCAGGCCACGCCCTACGCGTACTGGACCAACGGCGGCCGCTATGTGGCCTACCGCTACAAGGGGCTGCGCGCCGAACCCCAGGACGGTCCGAACGCCCCGACGGCGCGCTACCCCGGCGCGCGCGCCTTCGGCCCCGGCGCGAACAACCCGCACGTCACCCGGCTCGGCCAGCTCCTCATCGCCCGCGGCGGCGCCCGCTACTACCGCTCGGGCCCCGGCCCGCGCTGGACCGACGCGGACCGCAGGGCGACACAGGCCTTCCAACGGGCACAGGGCTGGACGGGCCCCGCCGCGGACGGCCTCCCGGGCCCGACGACCTGGTCGTACCTGGTGCGGGGCGCGGGCCGGGACATCCCCGCCGCACCGGGCACAGCCGGGCCGACGGGCACCCCGGCGTTCCCGGGCAAGGCCTACTTCCGCCCCGGGCAGCGCAACCCGCACGTGACCCGGCTCGGGCGGCAACTGGCACGAAAGGGGTACGGCCGGTTCTACGCCCTCGGCCCCGGGCCAAGCTGGGGCGAGGCGGACCGGCGCGCGGTGGAGGCGTTCCAGCGGGCGCAGGGGTGGCGGGGTGGGGCGGCGGACGGGGTGCCGGGGCCGGAGACGTGGCGGAGGCTCTTCCTTCAGTGAGGGGGTCTAACGGCAGCTTCGGTGAGGGGGGCTTGCGGGGGCCTCTCAGGGGTCCGCGGTGAGGGGGGCCTGGTGAGAGGTTCTAACGGGAGCTGGTGGGAGGGCCTGTGGTGAGAGGGCCTCGCGGCGGCTATCGAGGGGGCGGGGGTGAGAGGTACTCACGGCGGCTATCAGGAGGGACGCAGGTGAGAGGCCCTCACGGTGGTTATCGAGAGGGCTGTGGTGAGAGGCCCTCACGGTGGCTCCCGGGAAAAGCTGCAGTGAGAGGTTCTAGCGGTGGTGAGAGGGGCGGGCCGGTACGGAACGCACGACGGAGGCACGGAGGCACGGATGAGTACGACGACACAGCGGCCGCCGGAGTCCGGCGGCGGGAACGGCCCCGGCGCGTCCGGCAGCCGTCCGCCCCGGCTGATCCACAGCGAGGCCACCACCGAGATCCCCGTACACCTGCTCTTCCGTGACGACCCCCAGGACGGGGTGGGCCTCGCCCTGCCGCCGACGGTGGTGCGGGGCGGCGGCGGAGCGCGGGGGCGGGAGCCCGAGGGGCGGCCTGCTTCGGGGCGGCGGCCTGAGGGGCGGACCGCTGGGCGGAGCACGGGGCGCCAGCCTGAGGGCGGGGCGGGGCAGCCGGTGGCCCTGCCCGCGCCGGATGTCGACGCGGAGCTGGTCGAGCGGCCCGCGCGGGTGCTGCCCGGGGCCGTGGGGGTGCTCGCCGGTGGGGCGGGGGCGGCGGCGTGGGTGTTCGCGCTGTGGTGGGCGGGGGCGGTGCCGGACTCGGTCGCGCGGGCCGTGGGGCTTCCGGGGCCCGACGGTCCCGGGGCGGCGGGGATCGGGGCAGCGCGCTGGGCGGCGCTCGCCGGGGCCGGGGCGCTCGCGCTGTTCGGCTTCGGGGGGCTCACGCGGGGCCGGGTCGGCGAGGCGCGGGTGCTCTCCCTCTTCGGCCGCTACCGGGGCACCGCCCGGCGGACCGGACTGCTCTGGATGAACCCGCTGCTGCTGCGACGCCGCGTCGACGTACGCCTGCGGCACTGGCGCAGCGAGCCGATGCCCGCCGTGGACCGCTGCGGGGTCGCGCTGCGCGTCGTCGTGCTCGTGGTGTGGCGGGTCAAGGACACCGCGCGGGCCACGCTCGCCGTCGCGGACCACCAGGAGTACCTGCGCGAGTGCGTCGAGGCGACCACCGCGCGGGTCCTGTCCCGGCTGCCCGCCGACGCCTTCCACGACGGGGGCCGCGACGCCGCCGAGGAGGGGCCGACGCTGCGGGACGCGGAGGCGGTCGGCCAGGCGCTGACCCGGGCGCTCGCCGCGCAGGTGGAGCCCGTCGGCGTCGAGGTCTTCTCGGCGCAGCCGACCCGTACCGAGTACGCGCCGGAGGTCGCCGCCGCGATGCACCGCCGCCGGATCGCCGCGCTGGACGCGCGCCACCGCGACAGCGTGCTCACGTCCGTGGTGGACTCCGTCGAGGACACCGTGGCGCGGCTGACCGGGCGCGGCCTGGTCGAGCTCGACGACTACGAGCGCAAGGCGCTGGTCAAGGATCTGACGGTGGCGTTCTATACGGGGCATGGAGAACGCTGATCACACGGCGCGTACGGCGCGTACGCCGCGTACGGCGCCTGCGGTGGCGCCGGGGCGTGCGGGCGCTGGGGATGGCCCTGAGGGGGTCGGGTTCGCGGCGCTGGTGGAGGGCGCCCGGCGGTTGGCGGAGGGCGCGCGGGGCCGCCGCGTGCTGCTCGGGCTCGCGGGTCCGCCCGGCGCCGGGAAGTCCACGCTCGCCCGGGCGCTGGTCGCGGCGGTCGGCGCGGACGCCGCGTACCTCCCGCTGGACGGCTTCCACCTCTCCAACGTCCAGTTGGCCCGGCTCGGCCTGACCGCCCGCAAGGGCTCCGAGCCGAGCTTCGACGTCCACGGATACGTGGCCCTGCTGCGCCGGGTCCTCGCCGACACCGCGCACGACATCTACGTACCCGACTACGACCGCACGCTGCACGAGCCCGTCGCCGCCCGCCATCTCGTCGCGCCCGGCGCGCGCCTCGTGGTCACCGAGGGGAACTATCTGGCCTGCGACCTGCCCGGATGGCGTGAGGCGCGGGAGCTGTTGGGGGAGTGCTGGTACGTGGACGCGCCTGGTGACGTGCGCCAGGAACGGCTCGTGGAGCGGCAGTTGAGGGGCGGGCGAACGCCTGCGGCCGCACGGGCGTGGGTGGCGGACAACGACCGGCCCAACGGTGAACTGGTCGCGGCGTCGCGGGAACGCTGCGACCGGATCCTCTCCACGATTGGTATGGACATGTTCAACTACCGGCAATAATCTAGGGCTTGGTCTAGACCGCACTTCCCCGCAGTGCCCCGGGGGCACCGACACAGCTCGGGTCCGTCAGTGCTCCAGGGGTCACAGGAGGCTGCCCTCGTACCATGCGGCCTTCCCTCGGCGACCCCAAGTCCGTCAGCGCGCACGGCTCAAGGAACTCCCCCACGTTCTTCAGGAGCGGCAGCATGCGAAAGAAGATGTCCGCAGCCATGCTCGGTATGGCGACGGTCGGAGCGTTCGCGCTCTCCACCGGCGGCGCCAGCAGCCATGGCTACACCGACCTGCCCGCAAGCCGTCAGATCAACTGCGCCAAGGGCGTGGTGACCGGCTGTGGTTCCATACAGTACGAGCCGCAGAGCGTCGAGGGTCCCAAGGGCTTCCCGGCGCGCGGTCCGGCCGACGGCAAGATCTGCTCCGCCGGTCTCGCGGGCTTCAGCTCGCTCGACCGGGCCACCAAGCCGAACGGTGGCGCCTGGCCCGCGACCCAGGTGAACGCGGGCCAGAGCTACACCTTCCGCTGGCAGTTCACCGCGCGGCACCGCACCACCGACTTCCGCTACTACATCACCAAGCAGGGCTGGGACGAGAGCCAGCCCCTGACGAGGGCGGCGCTCGACCCCCAGCCGTTCCTCACCGTGCCCTACAACGCCCAGCAGCCGCCCGCGACGCTGTCGCACAGCGGCACCATTCCCGGTGGCCGCAGCGGACACCACGTGATCCTCGCGGTCTGGACGGTCGCTGACACGGGCAACGCGTTCTACGCCTGCTCCGACGTCAAGTTCTAACCGGATTCCCCCCACGGGGGTGCCCTGGGCTCGCGTCCAGGGCCACTGACCGCCAGGGATGGCTTGCGGCGGCAAGCCATCCCTGGCCGGTGGCCTTGAACCGTGCCCACGGCCCACCCCTCCCACGTCGCACTCCCAAGCCGCCCGGCCTCGCCCGCTGCCGCGCTGTCTCGCCGCCCACCCCTTACGGAGACGTATGGCGTGGGCATCGCCCTGCAGGCGCCAGGTAACGGGGCGCGCCGGGGCACCGCCCCCGGAACCTTCGGTCGCCCACGGCGATCAGTTCCGCGAGGGGCGGGATAGCGTGGGGCGATGCGGTGGGGGCAGGTAGGTCGGGCGCTCGGATACCAGGGGAGCAGTCTGCTGCTCGGCACCGCGCTGGCGGTCTGGCTGGTGCTGGGTCTCACCCTGAGCCCCGTTCTCATCGGAATCCCCCTGCTCGTCTTGGTGGGCATACCGCTGGGCGCACTGGAACGCGCCCGCGCCCGTCTCCTCTTCCCCGACCTCACGACCACGGCCACCGCCACCCCACACCGCACCCCGGAGTCCCCGGGCTCACCGCCTGGCTCCGTCTGCGCTTCACGGAGCAGGCGACCTGGCGCGAACTGGCGTACGCCGTCCTCGCGGCGGTCGTCCTCTGGCCCCTTGACCTGGCGGTAGCCGCCTGCGCCGTGGCGCTGCCCCTGGCCCTGGCGGCGGCCCCCGCCCACCTGGCGCTGGCGGGCGGGCCGGGCGGCGGCGGGATCCGCGCCGCCAAGCTGTGGCCGGTCGACTCGTACGCGGCGGCCTGCGGCACCTCCGCGCTCGGCCTGCTCCTGCTGCTCGTCCTCACCTACCCCCTCACGGTCCATGCCCGCGCCCGCGCGCGCCTGGCGCTGCTCCTCCTCGCCCCGCGCGAGGCGGAAACGGAGGCGCGGCTCGCGGAGGTGACGCGCTCGCGGGCCCGTCTCGTCGCGGCGTTCGAGTCCGAGCGCCGCCGCATCGAGCGGGACCTGCACGACGGGGCCCAGCAGCGCCTGGTCGCCCTGAGCATGACCCTCGGCCTCGCCCGCTTGGACGCCCCGGAGGAGAGCCCGCTCGCGGACCGCCTCGCCGCCGCCCACCGGGAGGCGGACCAGGTGCTCGCCGAACTGCGCGAGCTGATCCGCGGCATCCATCCGCAGGTCCTCGCCGACTACGGTCTCGCCGCGGCCATAGAGGACGCGGCGGACCGCTCCCCAGTGCCCGTGGACACCGACGTCGAGCTGCCGCGGCTGCCCGAACCGGTGGAGTCCGCCGGGTACTTCGCGGTCCGCGAGGCGCTCGCCAACGTCGCCAAGCACAGCGGGGCCGCGCGGGCCGAGGTGTGGGCGCGGTACACCGACGGCGCGCTGCGTATCGCCGTACGCGACGACGGGCACGGCGGTGCCGATCCCGCGCGTGGCACCGGTCTGACGGGCCTCGCGGACCGTCTGGCCGTCCTCGATGGCACACTGACCGTCACCAGCCCGCCCGGCGGCCCGACCGCCTTGTCCGTGGAGGTCCCGTGCAGCCCCGCTCCCATCGCGTAGTCCTCGCCGAGGACAGCGTGCTGCTGCGCGAAGGCCTCGTCGGTGTGCTGAGCCGCTTCGGGCACGAGGTCGTCGCGGCGGTCGGCGACGCGGACGCGCTGCGTGACGCGGTGGCGGCGCACGTGCCGGACGTCGTCGTCACCGACGTACGGATGCCGCCCGGCTTCCAGGACGAGGGGCTGCGGGCCGCACTCGCGCTGCGGGCCGTACGGCCCGGCCTGCCGGTGCTCGTGCTCAGCCAGTATGTGCAGCGGGCGTACGCGGCCGAGTTGCTGGACGACGGGGACGGCCGCGGCGTCGGCTATCTGCTCAAGGACCGGGTGGGCCAGGTCGAGCAGTTCGTGGACGCCTTCACGCGGGTCGCGGAGGGCGGCACGGTCGTCGACCCCGATGTCGTACGGCAGTTGCTGCGCCGCAGACGCGATCCGCTGGAGCGGCTCACGCCGCGGGAGCGCGAGGTGCTGGCGCTGGTCGCGGAGGGCAGGTCCAACGCGGCGATCGCCGCCGAACTCGTCGTGACGGAGGCCGCCGTGGGCAAGCACATCGGCAACATTCTCGGCAAGCTCGACCTGCCTCTGGCTGAGGGCACGCACCGCCGCGTGCTGGCGGTACTCGCTTATCTCAGGGCCTGAGCCCGCGCCCGGGCCTCCCCGATTTGACGTGTACGTCTCCACTACGATCCTCGATATGAGCGTGTCTGACGGGTCTTCTGAGGGATGTTCTGACGGGCCTGGTGGAATCGACGGGCCTGGTGGATTCATCAGGTCTGGTGGATTCGTTGGGCCTGGTGGATTCCGTGAGTCTGATGGGTTCCGTGACTCTGATGGGTTCGGTGGATCTGGTGGGTTCGACAGATCCGACGGGCATGACGGGGCCGACGGGTGTGGTCAGATGCCGGTCGGGCCGCTCAACCGGGTACGCCTGACCCCGCGTCAGGCCCGGCGGCTGCGCGTGCTGGCGGCCTCCGCCTTGATGGTCCTGGCGGCCGTCCTGCTCGCGGCGCGGCTCGCGAGCCGGTCGTCCGTCCTGGTCGTGGGGGTATACGGACTGCTGCTCATTCTCTGCGGCCTGGTCATCGAGCTGAGCAGGCGCGGTCGGACCAGGCTCGGCAGCTATCTGCTGGGCGCGGGCCTGCTCGCGTCGTTCGTGATGGATTTCGCGGTGCTGTCATAACGCTACGTCACGAAAAGTAAACAGCGCGTTAGTTCGTGGATCGGCAGTGCCGGAAGACATGGCCGCGCTCCCCGGCCGGGCGCACGTCGCGGTCGCGCAGGACGACGGACAGCTTTCCGCCCCAGCGGTCACACGCGGTCTCGTACCCCTTGGTCTCGTACTCGATGTCGAAGACCCGCCCGCCGAACTCCTCGACGTATGCGCCGCATTCGCCGTACTGGCCGCACTCCTCCGCCACCGCGAAGTCGAAGCCCAGGCCCTTGCCGAGGAATTCGGTGGTGTTCTTCTGGCCGATGGCCAGGCCGCTCGCGTGCGCCCTGCGGACGAGGAGGCGCGTGAACGCCATCGCGTCGGCGGCGTCGAGCTGGCCGTCGGAGCGGGTGTAGGAGTCGAGGTTGTCCGGTTCCACGGCGTCGAATTCGGCGCGCGCGCAGCCGTCGATCCAGCGTCCGACGACCTTGATCAGGGCCGTGCGTTTGGCGGCCGTGGAGATGTCGAGCAGCGGCTCCTGCCAGTCCTCGTCGATCACGAGCGCGCCGTTGTCGTCGCGCAGCAGCAGGTCCGGGTGCTCGGCGCGCCACCACGCGGCGGCCTTGCGGCCGGGTTGGGCCTGGAAGGCGTTGACGTAGCAGATGTTGTAGCGGCCGGGCGCCGGCTTCGCCGAGCGGTCGCGGGAAACGGCCTCGACGCCCTTCGGCGGCGGATAGGCGCCGCCCAGCTGATAGTCGAAGGAGGCGCGCGGGCGGGGCGGGCGCGGAGTGCCTCCGGCCTGATCGGACGGGGCGCGGTCCTGGCCTGGTGACGGTCTGGCGGAGGCCGGTCTGTCGGAGGCCGGTTCGCCCGACGAGCAGCCCGCGAGGAGCGCGGCGACGAGGGCGAGGGCAAGGGTGAGGACCCGGGGGCTGTGCGACATCTGACCGTCCTGTGAGTTCCGCTGGGGCGCGCCCGCTCCGTGATGAGGTGCGCTTTTAAGTGTGCGCTTGATGACGATGCCGGGCGAATTCCCGCTGGTTAGCCTCGTGAGGGTCCGAGAGATTCCGTCATGGATTCGAGTTCCGGCGATGAGGCGATTCAGCGGGAGCTTTGTACGCGCAGACCCTTCCGTCTGCGAGGAAGGGGTCTGTTGTGAACGGCCAAGCCGTCGCTCCACCCGAAGGGCAGCTGTCCTACGGGGAGATACTCCAGCTCGATGACCTCCTGAGCAGCGCCCGCGTGCACGACGACGACGTGGACAGCGTCCTGTTCCTGGCCACGCACCAGTCGTGCGAGATCTACTTCGCGGTGCTGCTGCGGCACCTGGAAGCCGTGCGCGCGGCACTCGACGCCGACGACAGCACGCTCGCGGTGCGCCGAGCCGCGCCCCTGCCCATCATCGTGACCACATTGACCCGCCAGTTCGACGGCCTCGCGACGCTCACGCCACGCGCCTTCGACGCGATCCGCACGGAGTTGGGCACGGCCAGCGGATTCCAGTCCGCCCAGTTCCGCGAGGTCGAGTATCTCTGCGGCCTGCGCGACACGCGTTTTCTGAGCACGCAAGGATTCAGCGAGGAGGACCGCGCCCGGCTCGGCGCCCGCTTGAAGGAGCGGTCCGTGCAGGAGGCGTACGCCGACTTCGCCGTCCGCGCCACCGATCCGGACGCCGTCGAGCGGGTCCGCCGTGCCCTGGTCGACTTCGACGAGGCCCTCGCCATGTGGCGCGCCCGGCACGCGGTGCTCGCCGAGCGGTTCCTCGGCGGGGCCACGGGGACGGCGGGCTCTGAAGGCGCGGCGTACCTGTGGATGGCGGCCCGGCGCCGCGTCCTGCCCGACGCGTGGGCGACGTCGTGACCTGGGACATGATGGGGGAGCCGCCGAGGGAGCGGGGTGCGGGCCATCACATGTCCCTGACCCTGGCCCTGCCCCTGACCTTGACCTTGGCCTTGGCCCGGACCTCGACCGGGCGTACTCGCCGAGTTCCCTGGTGGCCGACCTGGACGCCCAACTGGAGCGGTACGCGACAGACAGCGCCCGGGCCCGCGCCGAGCTGACCGTCCACCGTGACGTGCCCTGCGGCCCCCTGCCCGAGCAGCGCTTCGACTACTTCCCCGCGGCCGAGCCGGACGCCCCGCTGTTCGTCTTCGTGCACGGTGGCTACTGGCAGGAGCTCAGCAAGGCCGAAGCGGCCTTCGCCGCCCGGGACTTCGTGGCGGCGGGCGTGGCTTTCGCGGCCTTGGGGTACGGGCTCGCGCCGCGGTACTCGATGCGGCAGATCACGATCGCGGTCGGCGCGTCGCTGCGGCGGATCTGCGGTGTGCCCGGCGAGCCGCCCGGCGGTCCCGACGGTCTGCTGGGCAGTCCACGCTCGGTGCACTTCGGTGGTCACTCGGCCGGTGCGCACCTGGTGGCGTCCGCGCTGCTCGACGCCGATGCCTGGGCGCGAGCGGGGGTGGCCCCGCACGAGGCGGTGGCCTCGGCCACGCTCATCAGCGGGGTGTACGACCTGACGCTGCTGCGGCACACCTACGTCAACGACACGCTCGGAATGGATGAGGCGGAGGCGCGGGAGTGCAGCCCCTCCCGGCTGCTCACCGCGGGCGTCGCGGGACGCGTGCTGCCGGAGCTGGTGATCGCCCGCGGTGAGACCGAGACCCCCGAATTCGCCCGCCAACAGCGGGAGTTCGTGCAAGCCGCACGGCTGTGCGGTAGCGGCCGTGCCCGGGTCACGGACCTGGTCGTGCCGGGGCGGCACCATTTCGACCTGCCTTTCGACCTCGGGAATCCGGCGACGGCGCTGGGCGCGGAGGTGCTGCGGGTGATCCGTTCGACGGGTCCCGTAGGGGGCGCCTCCGGGGCGAGTGGGGACAGCCCGGATCCGCTGGACGAGGCACGATCGGCACGCTTGTGTCATGAAGCCACTGACTTCCATCGGCGCCCGCAGGTCGGCCACTTCGGCCCGGCTGCTGCGGCTGTTCGTGATGTCGGGGATCCTCACGGTCCTGGTCACGCGGGCGTTCCTCGCGCTCGCCGGGTATCCCAAGCTCGGCAGCAAGGACCCCGACGCGACGGTGCACATCTCGCACATGCTGTGGGGCGGGCTTCTGATGACCGTGAGCCAGGTCGCCCTGCTCGGGCTCAGCGGGCGGCGGCTGCGGATGTGGGCGAGCGCGGTCGGCGGCGTCGGCTTCGGCCTGTTCATCGACCAGGTCGGCAAGCAGGTGTCGAACGAGGGCTATCTGTACGCGCCAGCGGCCGGGTTGATCTACCTCAGCTTCGCGGTCCTCGTCGCCATCGCCTGGCGAGCCGAGGACAGCCCGCCGCCAGCGCAGCGAGGCCCCTCTTCCGCCGGTGGCGCTCCTGGCGACGGCACTCCGAGCGACGACACCCCGGGCGGCGGCGCTTCGGACAACGGCGCCTCGGACGGGGCCGAACGCGAGGCGGCGGCCACGCGCACCTCCCAGGCCGCCGAGCTCCTGCTGCACGGCATGGACGGCGGTCTGACGGCGGCGGAGCGGGCCAGGGCCCAGCAACTACTGGAGGGCTCGCAGGCGCCGACCGACCGGGCCCTGCTGGCGGCGCTCGGCTCGGTGCCGGAGCGCGTGCCCCGGCCCAGGCCATGGCTCGACGCATGGCAGTCGCTCGGCCGCCGCTTCTCCGGGATGACGGGCCACACGGGAGTCGTGCGGGCCGCCGTGGTCCTCGTGGTGGTGATGGGCTTCCTCCGCCTCGGCCGCCTGGCCGCCAGCGGCCTCGGCGGCCCGGACAGCGAACGCGAGTGGAACGCTCTGGTGGCCGCCCTGGCCTGCGCGACCGTCACATGGGGGCTGTATCTGTACGGAGTGCGCATGCTGCGCCGCGACCGCCCCGCGGCCTTCCGGGCGCTGCGCACCGGCCTCCTGATCGACCTGCTGCCGGGCCAGGTGCTGAACTTCACCATCCACCAGTTCTCGGCCGTGCAGGACCTGGTCATCGACGTGCTGCTGCTGGGCGTGGTCACGGCGGAGCTCCAGCGGATGGCGGGCCCGTCGCAGCCGCTGGCGGCACCCCGGTGCTCGCAGCCGCCGCATACGTCGGACCGGGCGCGGCGCGGGCACATACCCGTCCGGCCGGAGCCGTGGCCGCCCGCTCCGGCTGTGCCGATCCCACGGGCGGCCCTGAGAGCGCAAGGGCTGGTGCCGTCGCAGGGAATCGTGCGGCTGCCCAGCGCAGTGCCCAGCGGCACCGAGGACGCCCCGGCCCGCTGACCGAACCAGATGGCAGGACCCGACGCAGGACCTCGAAGCAGCCCGACAAGGGCCCCGATGACAGGAGTGGCGATGGTTTCGACAGGGGCACACCCCAGTTCGCTGACCGGTGCGGTGCGCCGCGTCGAGGCCAGCTCGGTGGTCGAGTTGGTGCGCGCACACGCCATGCGGCGCCCGGACGCGGTGGCCGTGGAGTCGCGCGGCGGCGTGCTGACGTTCCGTCAACTCTGGTGCCGGGCCCGACTAGTGGCGGACGCCTTGGAGGAGTGTGGCGTCGGCCCGGGGCATCGGGTGGCGCTGTGGGCGGACCGGACGGCCGGAGCGGTGACCGGAGCCCTGGCCGTCATGGCGCTCGGCGCCGCCTATGTGCCGATCGACCCGGCGCACCCCGGCGACCGGGCCGCCGCGGTCCTCGCGGGCGCCGACCCCGCCGCTCTGGTCCACGACGGTGCGGGTGGCACGGGCCTGCTGCCTGCGGTCGACGTGCCCGTCCTCGACGTGCGGGCGGTGACGGCGGAGGCGACCGGCGCCCCCGGCACGGGCAGGACGGTTGCCGAACCGCCGGAGCGCGCGCTGCCGGGGCCGGAGGACATCGCGTACGTGGTGTTCACCAGCGGTTCGACCGGCACCCCCAAGGGCGTGATGGTGCCGCATGGGTCCCTGGTCAACTACGTGTCCTGGTGCGGGGACCTGGTGGGGGCGGAGGGCGGCGGCAGTCCGCTGTTCGCGAGCCTCGGCTTCGACCTGGCGATGACGTCGCTGTGGGTGCCGCTGGCGCAGGGGCGCCGGGTGGTGACGGTGTCGGGGCTGCACGACCAGGCCACGCTGTTCGGCGCCCGCGACGAGAGGTACACGTTCATCAAGCTGACGCCGTCCCACGCCCGGTTCTTCGACCTCCTCGCCGAGCCGCCCCAGTACGACCGGGCGACGCAGCTGCTGATGTTCGGCGGCGAGGGACTCGACCCGGCCCTCATCGCCGCGCTTGCCCCGCGCCTGGACGGTGTCCGCCTGGTCAATCACTACGGCCCGACGGAGACCACGATCGGCTGCTGTGCCTACGCCTTCGACCGGACCCGCGTCCCCGCGACCCCGACGGTCCCCATCGGCAGGCCCGCCTGGAACACCCGCGCCTATGTGGTCGACGAGCACCTGCGCCCCGTGGCGCCCGGCAGCCCGGGGGAGCTGGTGATCGCGGGACGGGCGGTGGCGGCGGGGTATCTCGGGGGATGGGACACGGGCGAGAAGTTCATCGACGAGCGTGACCTGGGCGGCACCCCCGGCCGGGCCTACCGCACCGGTGACATGGTGGAGCTGCTGCCGGAGGGCGCGCTGCTCTATCTCGGGCGCGGCGATGACCAGTTGAAGGTCAACGGACACCGCGTGGAGCTGGGCGAGCTGCGGCACCACGTCCTGTCCGTCCCCGGCGTCGCGGACGCGGCCTTCGACATCGTCCGCGGCCCCGTCGACACGCTGGAACTGTTCGTACACGCGCAGAGCGGCCCGTCCACGAGGGGCGAGCTGACGGAAGCCGTCCGCAAGACCCTGGCCCAGTCCCTCCCCTCGGCCCTGGTCCCGGAGCCGATCCACATAGTCCCCCGCCTCGTCTTCAACGCCAACGGCAAGTGCGACATATCCGCGACCAGGCGCCAGGTGGAGAAGACCAGCCCGTCCGGCGTTTGAGGACGCGGCGCGAAGCGCCAACAGGGGAAAGGGGCGCAGTCCCATACGGGATCCGGCATGACGCCCACGCAGGTGACCGCGCTGGTCGTCGCAACCGTCAGAACGTTGTCAGAGCCCCGCCGAGAACATGACGGTGCGGGTCGGAGCCCGGCCCGCACCCCTGATGGCTCGGACAACGGAGCGTGCGACGTGTCGAACCCCTTTGAAGACCCGGACGGAACCTTCCTGGTGCTGGTGAACGACGAGGGCCAGTACTCCCTGTGGCCCGCGTTCGCCGACCGGCCCGAGGGCTGGACGGTGGCGCTCGGCGAGGGCCCGCGCGACGTGGCCCTGGCCTATGTGGAGGAGCACTGGACGGACCTGCGCCCGCGTAGCCTGCGCGCGGCCATGGACACCCCCGCGGCCTGACGGCCCATCGGTTCACCGGACCTTGAGGAGCAGTCGTGGGCATGGCGATTCAGGCGGAAGGTCTGCGCAAGCGGTATGAGCAGACCGAGGCGCTCGGCGGAGTGGACCTGACGGTGCCCTACGGCACTGTGCTGGGCTTGCTCGGGCCGAACGGCGCGGGCAAGACGACGACCGTGCGGATGCTGGCGACGCTGCTCGAACCGGACGGCGGGCATGCCGAGGTGGCCGGGTTCGACGTGGTGCGGCAGCCGCGTGAGGTTCGGCGGCGCATCGGCCTCGCCGGGCAGTACGCCGCCGTGGACGAGCACCTCACGGGCCGGGAGAACCTGGTCCTGATCGGGACCCTGCTGCACCTGGGCAGGCGGGCGGCGCGGGAGCGGGCGGAGGATCTGCTGGCCCGGTTCGACCTGACGCGCGCCGCCGACCGCCCCGCGCGGACGTACTCGGGCGGCATGCGGCGGCGCCTGGACCTGGCGGCGTGCCTGGTCGCGACGCCGTCGGTGCTGTTCCTCGACGAGCCCACGACGGGACTTGACCCGGTGAGCCGGATGGCCCTGTGGACGGTGGTGCGGGAGCTGGTCGCGGACGGGGTGACCGTGCTGCTGACCACGCAGTATCTGGAGGAGGCCGACTTTCTCGCCGACCGGATCACGGTCGTCGACAGCGGCCGGGTCATCGCCGACGGCACCCCGGACGAGCTGAAGCGGAAGGTCGGCGAGGAGCGCCTGGAGATATCCGTGGCGCGGCCCGAGGGTGTGAGTGCCGCGGTGGCCGCGCTGCGTTCGGTGTCGGCGGACGAGCCGTCCGTCGACGTGGAGAGCCGCCTTATCTCCGTCGCCCTGAGCGACGGCACGGCGGACCTCGCGTCCGCCGCGGTCGCGCTGCGGCAACGGGGCGTCGAGGTCGCGGACTTCGCGCTGCGCAGGCCGACGCTCGACGACGTGTTCGTCACGCTCACCGGAAAGTCGGCGTAGGACGGGGCGACGGCCCGGGGAAGGCCTTCGCGGCCGCCCGGCCGAGGGTGCCACCGGGTCTCTCCGGGGCCCCGCGGTTTCCGGTCGTCGGGGTCTTCTCCCGTCTTCTCCCCGCGTTTCCTTCCCTTCCTTCCTCCTCTCCTTCCTCCTCACTTCCTTTCTCTCCACTCACTTTCCGTTCGTGCGTGACCACGGGGCAACGGGGCTGCGCGGGACTTCTGGGGGCGACGTCATGCAACGAATTCACTTCACCGCCGCGGACTACGCGCGGACGCGGATGCAGACGACGGCGGGGCCGTTGGTCGAGACGGCGTTCGCGTACGGGCTGCTCGGCCGGGGAATCTCGGCGCCGTTCGCGCGCTGGCGCAGTCAGGTGGGCAAGAGGCTGGTCAGGAGGCCCGAGTTGCTCGCGGGGGCGGGGGACCTGCCCGACCTGGACGCGATGCTGCGGAGCATAGAGCGGTCCGACCGGGCGATGAGCGGTGATCTGCTCGACGCGTCGGCGCCGGTGCCGTCGTTACCGGTGCAGGAGGTGTCGGGGGACCTGTCACACCTGTGGCGGGCGGTCGTCGCGCCGTACTGGGACCGTGTCGTGGCGTATCTGGAGGCCGAGTGCGACGCGCGCGGCCGGGTCGTGATGGCGGGCGGGGTGGAGCTGCTGCTCGCCACGCTGCACTCCAAGGTGACGTGGAAGGCTCCCGTCCTGGAGATCCACGACGGGCCGGACGAGGACATCCACCTCAACGGGCGGGGCCTGGTCCTGACGCCCTCGGTGTTCCTCAACCACCGGGCGGGCCGGGTCACCAGGAAGCTCAGCGAGGACGGCCCGGTCGTCCTGGCGTTCGCGACGCCGCCGGACGTGCACCAGGCGGCGAGCCTGTGGGACGAGCCGGAGGCCGACCAGGGCGCGGAGGGCGCCCAGTCCCTCGGGGCGCTCGTCGGGCAGACCCGGGCGGCCGCCCTGCAGGTGCTGCGGGCCAGTTGCACGACCAGTCAGCTCGCGGACCGGCTCGGCATCTCCGCGGCCGGGGCCAGCCAGCACACCGCGGTGCTCCGCCAGACCGGCCTGATCACCACCCGCCGCATCCGCAACACGGTGCTGCACACCCTGACCCCGCTCGGCGACGCCCTGCTCAAGGGCATGGTCGTCCGCCCCGCACCGGAGCGGCACGCCCCGCGCCGCCGGGCGCAGTCCGCGCGCCGCCTGCGCGTCCTGGACGGCATACCCGCCTAGGAGCCGCCGCGCCGTAGCCGCCGGGCGGCACGGCAGCGGCACGGGGAAGCCCCGGTACGGACATCCGTACCGGGGCTTTCCGCTGGGCGGGGCCACCCTCGCGCCCTCCGGGGGCTACTCGCGTATCCCCACCGCCTCCACCGGACGGTTCCGCAGCACCGTCATGGCGGCGACGAGCGTCGTGGTCAGCGTCAGGGCGAAGGCGGCGCCGACCACCGTGACGAAGATCCACGGGGAGCCCTCGGGGGTGGCCGTGCCCAGGACGCTCATGCTCAGCGGCACCAGCGTCAGGGCCGCGACCAGGGAGCCGAGGACGATGCCCGCGAAGGACACCAGGGCCGCCTCCATCGCCATCATCTGCATCACCTGGCGGCGTGTGGCCCCGATCAGGCGCTGGAGCATGAACTCGCGGCGGCGCTCGGCGGTGGCGAGGGCCTGCGTGTTGACCAGGGCGATGACCGCGTAGCCGACGACGACGCCGAGGACCAGATAGGCCATCCACGCCTGCGTGTCGTCCTGCTCGGCGGCCGCGGCGGCCAACGTGTCACGGCTGGTGACCCTCAGGCCCGGCTGCTGTTCGGCGAGCGCCGACAGCGTGGCGGTCAGCTTCGCCCGGTCCGTGCCCGGCTCGGCGGTCACCATGATGCGGGGGATCAGACCGGAGTCGGTGTGCCGGGCGAGGAACGCGGCGGGCAGCAGCGCGGTCTCGTAACCCCGCTCGCCCTTGACCGTGGCGACCAGCTTCAGGCGGACCAGGCTGCCGTCGCCGAGGCGCATCGGCACCATGTCGCCGATCTCGTGGTCGCCCTGGTAGCGCGTGGGCAGGGCGACCGTGCTGCCGCGCAGCGCGCCCAGGCTGCCTTCGGTGGCGCGGAAGGCCGTGGTCTTGGTGATGCCCTCGGGCGTGATGCCCGCGAGCGCCATCTCCGGCGGGTCGGCGGCGCCCTCGCCCCCGTCGGCCGCGGGGTCCACCGGCTCGGCCGGTTCCACATACCCGCGGCTGGAGACCTGCGCGGAGGCCGCGGCGACGCCCGGCTGCTCCTTGACCGTGTCGACCATGCTCAGCGGCAGGCCGCCCGCGTCGGACGTCACGGCCAGGTCGGCGCGGAGGCTGTCGTCGAACGCCCGCTCCGCGCCCCGGGAGTTGGTGGTCTGCATGTAGATCAGGGCGATCGCGAGGCCCGTGGCCAGCATCACCGGCATCACCGCGCCCGCGAACCGGGCCGTGCGCGCCTTGGCGTTGAGCGTGGCCAGGCGGCCCGCGAGACCGGACACCGCGCGCAGCGGCCGGACCAGGCCCGCCGTCATGGCCCGCACCAGCACCGGGCCGAGCAGCCCGAACCCGGCCGTCCACACCATCGCCGCGGGCGTCGCCGCACCGGCCGCCTTCGGCCCGTCCATGCCCGCGGTGACCACCGCGAGCGCTCCGCCGCCACCGAGGCAGATCACGGCGAGGACCAGGCGCGGCCAGGTGAACCAGCGCCGCTCCAGGCCCGCTTCGGCGAGTGCTTCCGTGGGCCGGGTGCGGGCCGGTCCGCGCGCCGCGATGAGCGCCGCGCCGACCGCGGTGACCAGGGCGGTCGCCGCGCCCGCGAACAGCGGCAGGCTGCCCGCGTGGAACTCCATGGTGTCCGGCACGACGCCCGCCGAGGCGAACGCGTCGAGCAGCCACCGGCCGAAGAGCGGGCCGAGCGCGCAGGCCAGGGCCGTGGCGATGAGCGTGAGCAGCAGCGTCTCGCCGAGGATGAGGCGGCGCAGCTGTCCGGGTGTGGTGCCGATGGCGCGCAGCAGGGCCATCTCGCGCTGCCGCTGCTGCATGGCCAGGCCCAGGGTGCTGGCCACCACGAACACCGTGACCATCCCGGCGAGCCCGCCGAACGCCGCCGCCAGCGACACCAGGTCGTCGCCGCCCGAGACCAGCTCGGGGTCTTCGGCGCGCCCGCGCTCGGCGCCGGAGAGCACCGTGGTCGCGGGTGTGTCGACGGCCTTCTCGACGGCCTGCGCGACCTGGGCGGCGTCGGTTCCGGGCTTGGGGAACACGCCGATCAGGTCCGCCTTGCCGGGCCGCCCGGTGAGTTCGGCGGCCCGGGAGTCGGTGAGGAAGACGCTGCCCGCGCCGCCGTCGTCGGCGGCGGCGAGCCCGGACACCGTGAACCGCTCGGTGCCGCCCCGGACCAGGAGCTGGGTGCGGTCGCCGGGCTTCAGTCCGGCCTGCTGGGCGAGGCGCGCGTCGAGGACGATCTCGCCGGGCCCGCGCGGCGCCGACCCCGCGCTGATCTCGTACGGGGTGAGGCGGGCGGAGGACCAGCCGTGGCCGGTGACCTTGGCTCCGGCCTGCTTGCCGCCGTCGCCGGCCAGGGCGGCGGGGAACGACACGTCGGGGACGGTGGAGCCGACGCCGGGCACCGACCTCAGGCGGTCCGCGAGCCGGGCGTCGACCGGGACCCGCTCGACGAACGGCTCCTCGCTCTGGGTGCCCAGATAGCGCTGGTCGGCGCTGACCACGATGGGGGCCGCGGCGAGCCGCTGCGGCTGGGCCGTGCTCTTCAGGGCGCTCTGGAGCAGTCCGCCGCAGCCGACGACGATCGCGGCGCCGAAGAACAGCGCGACGAACGACGCGAGGAAGCCGACGCGGTGGTGGCGCAGGGTGCGCAGGGCGATCCGGATCATCGCAGTCCCTCCCAGGCGGGCGCCTGCGCGGACCGCCGCGCGGACGCGGTCAGGTCCGTCCCGGCGACGTACTGGGTGGCCTTGCCCACGACCGCCTCCACCGGCCCGGGCTCAACCGCCCCGGACACGCCGAACCCCGGCAGCTCGCCGTCGCCCGCGCGCTCGCCGCCGCCCCACGCGCCCAGGTGCGTCATGCGCTCGGCGACCTGGTCGGCCGTGGGCTGTTCGAGGGCGCTGACGATGCGGCCGTCGGCGAGGAACAGGACGCGGTCGGCGTGCGCGGCGGCCACCGGGTCGTGCGTGACCATCACGATGGTCTGCCGGGCCCAGCGCACGGACTCGCGCAGCAGGGTGAGCACCTCGCGGGCCGTGTGCGTGTCCAGGGCGCCGGTGGGTTCGTCGCCGAAGATCACGGCGGGCTGGGTGACCAGGGCGCGCGCGATGGCCACGCGCTGCTGCTGGCCGCCGGACAGCTCGCCGGGCCTGCGGTGCTGCTTGCCGCCGAGGCCGACGCGCTCCAGGACCTCGTCGACGGCGTCCTGCTTCGGCTTGCGGCCCGCGAGGCGCAGCGGCAGCGTCACGTTGTCGAGCACGCTCAGGGCGGGCAGCAGGTTGAACGCCTGGAAGATGAAGCCGATGCGCTCGCGGCGCAGCTTGGTCAGCGCGCGTTCCTTGAGGGCGGACAGCTCCACGCCGTCGAGCCGCACGGTGCCCGACGTGGGCCGGTCGAGTCCGGCCGCGCAGTGCAGGAAGGTGCTCTTGCCCGAGCCCGAGGGGCCCATCACCGCGGTGAACGTGCCCCGGTCGAGGCCGATGGTCACTCCGTCGAGGGCGGTCACCTGGTTCTTCGACCCGCCGTAGACCTTGCGCACGGCGTCGAGTCGTACGACGTGCTGGGTGTCGGGGCTTGTGGTCCCACTCATGGGTGGTGTCCTTCGTAGGGTGGCAGGGGTGTGGGTCGGGTCCGGAACCAGGTGAGCGGCGTCGGCCGTCAGGTCCTGGACCAGGGGCGGAACTGCCGCAGGCCGTACAACAGCGGTTCCTGGACGTGGCGTTGGGTGATCCGGCGGGTCTCGCCGAAGACCGTGACGTGGTCGCCCATGCGCTGGGTGAGGACCACGTCGCAGTCGGCGACGGTGTGCGCGTCCTGGACCAGGTGCGGTCCCGCGCTGCCCGGGGTCCGCTCCCACGGCGTCATCAGGAAGCGGTCGGGGTTGCCGGAGGCGAACAGCTCGGCGACGTCCTGGGCGCCCTCGTGGAGCAGGTTCACGGTGAAGGCGCCGGAGGTGAGGACGGCGGCGAGGGTGGGGCTCGCGGCCCGCAGGCACACGAGCAGCGTCGGCGGGTCGACGGACACGCTGCACACGGCGGAGCAGGTCATGCCGCGCGGCAGGCCGTCGGCGGCCACGCTGGTGACCACGCAGACGCCGGTGGGGAAGCGGCTCATCATGGTCCGGAAGCCGTCGGGGGTGGCGGCGGCGTTCCGGTCGGACACGCCGACCGGGCCGCCGGGCCGTTCGTCGCGTAGGGCGGGTTCGCTCTGGGTGGCTGCGTCGCTCATCGGAGGTGGCCTTCCTGAGGGGGGCGGGCGCCCCGGCCGTCGGGGCGGGACGGTCGGGGGCCCTGGCTTCATGGGTGCCGTTCAGCGGGGCGTGCCGGGGCCGGTCGGCCGGTCACCGCAGGCGGGAGAAGTAGTCGTACGCCGGGGGCAGCGTGGCCGTCAGGTGCTGGGTCTTCTCGCGGATCGCGTCGAACTCGCGCTGGGCGATGGCCGGTTCGGACAGGCGGACGGCCGGGGACGGCTTGAGGTCGATGCCGCCCATGCCGAGCAGGATGCACATGTACGAGTAGGGCGGAAGGCCGTGGTAGTAGGGGAAGACCGTCTCGGAGTCGGGCAGCTGGGTCTTCCACTTCTCGATGCGCTCGGCCAGGCCGTCGGGCAGGGCCCGGGTCTTGGCGTCGCGCCAGTACTGCGTGTCGTCGCGCTTGGCGGAGACGTAGTGCAGGACGAGGAACTCGCGGACGCCGTCCATGACGTGGGCGATGGCGTCGTTGTACAGCTCGCGCTGGACCGGGTTCCAGGACTCGTCGGGGAAGTTCTTCGCCAGCTGCTCGATGGCGTGGTGGATGAAGAAGATGCCGGTCGACTCCAGGGGCTCGACGAAGCCGCTGGACAGGCCGATCGCGACGCAGTTGTTCACCCAGGAGTTCTCGCTGCGGCCGATGCGCATCTTGATGTGGTTGGCGGGCACGTCCGCGGCGGCCGGGCCCACGAACTCGCGCAGCCTGCGCTCGGCGTCCTCGGGGGACAGGTAGTCCTTCGCGTACACGTAGCCCGTGCCGACGCGGCCCATCAGGGGGATGGTCCAGATCCAGCCCGCGTCCTGGGCGGTGGCCGTGGTGCACGGCAGGATGCCGCGCTTCTGCATGTCCATCGGGACCTGGAGGGCGACCGCGCTGTCGTTGGGCAGCGTGTCCTGGTACGAGATGAACGGCGTTTCCAGGGTCTTGTTGAGCAGCAGGCCGCGGAACCCGGTGCAGTCCACGTACAGGTCGCCGGTGATCTCGCCGTGCTCGGCGGTGGTGACGCCGGAGATCCAGCCGCGCTCGTCCAGGCCGACCTCGCGGACGTCGTCCACGATGTGCTTCACGCCGCGCTCGACGGCGTACTTCGTCAGGTACTTGGCGAGGAGGGCGGCTTCGAACTGGTAGGCGTACGGGAACTGGGTCTTGCCCTGGTGCTCCGACATGGTCAGGCCCGCCATCTCGTCCGCGCCCTCGTCGAAGGGCTGGTCGATGAGCGTGCCGTCCAGGTGGCGCGGGCTCAGGCCCGCGTCGATGACCGAGGCCATCACGAAGCAGTCCTTGTCGAACCGGTCGGTGGGGCCCTGGTGCAGCCACCAGTCGGTGAGCGGCAGGCCGTTGACCGACCGCATCTGCTCGAAGGGGTGGTAGAAGTAGTGGCCTTTCTCCCGCCAGTCCTCGAAGCGGACCGCGAGCTTGTAGGTCGCGTTGCACGCGGGCATCCAGTCCTTCTCCTTGAGTCCCAGGAACTCGAAGAAGTGCCGGATGTCGCTGAAGGTCGCCTCTCCGACCCCGACCGTTCCCACGGTGCCCGATTCGACGAGGGTGATGTCGATCCGGTCGCCGAAAGCGGCCTTGAAGTACGAGGCCGTCATCCATCCTGCGGTGCCGCCGCCAACAATCACAACACGGTTGAGCATTGGTGACTCCCGTCGGGTCGCTTCACGATTGGAAATGAGCCTAAGAGCGGGCCGGGAGAGGAACCAGGTCCTTAAGCATCGACCGAAACTTGCAGGTGAAGCACCAGATGGAGCGCGACGGTCAGGGCTGCGCGGGGAAATTCGGAAGCGTCTGTCAGCGAGCTGTCAGAGCATGTACGCGACCATAGGCTCGGAGTATTGCGCCCCGAGCTGAATTCACTGGAATTTCCCGGCGTCCGTCGGTGGTTCGGCGGCGACCCGGGTAGGGATCCGGCCATGAGTCGAGGGTTCCAGCGGCGGGCGGAAAACTGCAGAGCGCGCGGCCTCACTGGTCCTTTCACGACCAGGGATCCCCCCTAGGGGAGATCTCAGGGGGCGGAGTTCGGCCATAAGCGGAGGCGCCGTTGACGCTTCTCCTGGCCACCTGTAATCCTCGACTTACACCTGAAATTCGGTGCTGAAGGCAGGGGTGTGCCGACGACAGCGGCGCACGGAAGACCGCCGATGGGACGCGCCGAGACCGCAGTGAGGAGCCGGGTCGTGAAGAAGCAGCCAACCGTCCTGAAGGTGGCCCACTGGAGCGCCTTACACCCGGGCCGGGCGATCGCCGGGTGGTTCGTGTTCGTCGCCCTGTGCCTGGCCGTCGGTATCGCCCTCGGCAACCAGCGCGCCGGGGACGGGGACTTCCAGGTGGGCGAGTCCGGCCGCGCCGAGGCGATCGCGATGCGCGCCGACGTCCAGGACCGGCCCACCGAGCACGTGATGATCCACACCGAGTCCGGCCGCCTGGACACCCGCTCCGCCGAAGCCGCCGCCCGGGACGTCACCGCCCGCATGAAGCGGCTGCCCGAAGTCATCGGCGTACGCGACCCGGTGACGGCCGACAACGGCAGGATGATGCGCGTGGAGGTGACCCTGAAGGGCACCAAGCGCGAGGCCAAGGACTATGTGGAGCCGCTGCTCGACGAGACCGCCCGCGTCCAGAAGGCCCACCCCGGCCTGGTCGTCGAGCAGATCGGTGACGCGTCGGTGACGTACGGCCTGGAGAAGCAGCGGGGGAAAGACCTCAGCAAGTCCGAGCTGATCACGTTCCCCGTGACGCTGGTGACGCTGCTCGTCGTCTTCGGCTCCCTCATCATGATCAGCGTGCCGCTGCTGCTCGCGCTCACCTCCATCGCGGGCGCGATCGGCCTGTCCATGGTGGTCTCGCACGCCGTGCCGGACTCCGGCCTCGGGATGAACATGATCCTGCTGATCGGCATGGCCGTCGGCGTCGACTACACCCTCTTCTACCTCAAGCGCGAACGAGAGGAGCGGGAGCTGGCGGACGGCCGCCTCTCTCCGGAGGCGCTGGTCGGCATCGCCGCCGCCACCTCGGGGCGCGCGGTCGTCGTCTCCGCGCTCGCCGTGATCGTCTCCACGGCCACGCTGTTCCTCGCCAACGACACCATCTTCTCCACGCTCGCCACCGGCACCATCGTCGTCGTCCTCGTCGCCATGGTCAGCTCCCTCACGGTGCTGCCCGCCCTCCTGGTGAAGATCGGCCGCCGCATGGACCGCGGGGAGCGGCGCGCCAGGGAGCGCGGCAGGCCCGTCAAGCGCCGCCGCACCCCCGAGCGCAACGGCCGCGTCTGGTCCGCCCTGCTGAAGCCCGCGCGGAAGCGCCCCGTGGCCACGCTCGTGCTGTCCGTCCTCGCCATGCTCGGCCTCGCCGCCCCCACCCTCGGCATGGAGCTGCGCGTCCTGAACAAGGACACCCACTCGCGCCAGATCCCCGAGATGCGCGCCTACGACCGCCTCAACGACGCCTTCCCGCACCTGCGCGCCGAGCACTGGGTCGTCGTCCGCGCCGCCGCCGACCAGAAGCGCGAGGTCGCCGACGCGCTGACGAAGCTGCGCGCCCGCGCCCAGGCCGACCCCGCCTTCGCCAAGACCCCGCGGGAGCTGCGCACCTCCGCCGACGGCACCACCAGCCTGCTCACCCTGCGCGTGCCGTTCAAGCTCGGCTCCCCGCAGGCCCAGCGCTCCCTCGACCACCTGCGCGAGGACTACCTGCCCGCCACCGTGGGCACCGTCAAGGGCGCCGAGTACGGCGTCGACGGGCCCATCGCCGTCGACCGCGACTACCTGGACAACCAGAACGCGAAGATGCCGCTGATCCTCGGAGTGCTGCTGCTCGTGACGTTCGTGATGACCGTCCTCGTCTTCGGGTCCGTGGTCCTCGGACTCCTCGGGGTGCTGCTCAACCTGCTGTCCGTGGCCGCCGCGTTCGGCGTCCTCACCGTGTTCTTCCAGTGGGGCCTGGCCTCCACCCTCTTCGGCTTCGAGTCCAGTGCCACCAGTGAGATCGGCTCGCGCGTGCCGCTGTTCCTGTTCGTGATCCTCTTCGGGCTCTCGATGGACTATCAGGTCTTCGTCGTCAGCCGGATCCGGGAGGCGGTCCTCGCCGGTATGTCCACGCGCGACGCCGTGATGGACGGGCTCGCCAAGTCCGCGAAGGTCGTCACCAGCGCGGCCGTCGTCATGGTGACGGTGTTCTCCACGTTCGTCTTCCTGCATCTCGCGGAGATGAAGCAGATCGGCTTCAGTCTCGCCGTCGCCGTGCTGCTCGACGCGTTCGTCATACGGATTCTCATTCTGCCGTCGGCGATGGTGCTGCTCGGCAGGGCCAGTTGGTGGCCTTCGAAGAAGCTGCGCCGCGCCGAGGGAAGCCGCACCGAGGGGGGCCGCGCCGCCGCCCCCGGGCCCGCCGCCCCGCACCCCGCCCCCCGGCCCAAGGTCCCCGTCGAGGCCGTGCGCACCCCCTGAGCACGTCCGCGAGCTGCGGCGACACCCGCGGCGGCCGTACCCCGACGGGCGCGGCCGCCGCGGATGTGACAGGGGCGGCCATACCACCTCCGGCCCCCGCCGCCCGTCGGATGGTATTTCCCGGGGTGTGCGTCGCCGGGGCACCATGAAGTCACCAGCGACCACGATGACGGGGGTCTGGCACCATGGAGATTCAAATCCTTGGCTCTGTTTTCCTGACGCACGAGAACAAGCAGTACGCGATGGCGTCCAAGCGTGTGAGTTCCGTCCTCACCGTCCTCGCCCTCACTCCGCGCGAGCCGATTTCCTCGGACCAGCTCGTGGACGAACTCTGGGGCGAGCGCCGGATGGCGAACGCGCGGAACGCGCTGCACGCGAATGTCGGCCGCCTGCGCAAATACCTGGAATCCATTACGGGAATCCGGGGCGGCGACCTCATTCGCACGGTCGGCAGCGGCTATCTCCTGGACGTGCCGCCGGAGACCGTCGACGCCCACCGCTTCCTGAAGCTCGCCGACGCGGGCGCCGACCTGGTCCACCGCGACCCGGCCGCCGCCATCGACCGCCTGGAGCAGGCCCTCGCCCTGTGGCGCGGACCCGCCCTGCTCGACGCCTGCGAGGGCCTGCGCTGCCGCATCAGCGCGGCCCAGCTCGAAGAGCGGAGGATCACCGCGTACGAGGACCTGACGGCCGCCAAGCTCGCCGTCGAGGCGCACCGCGTCTCGGTGACCGAACTGCGCCAGCTCGCCACCGAACACGCCGAGCGGGAGCGGCTCAGCGAACTGCTGATGCTGGCCCTCTACCGTGACGGGCGGCAGGCCGAGGCCCTTGAGGTCTTCCACGGCGCCCGCAGGCGCCTCGCCAGCGACCTCGGCCTGGAGCCCGGGCGCGCCCTGCACCGCGTCTACCAGGCCATCCTCCAGCAGGACGCGGAACTGGGGGAGCCCCGCCAGGCCCTGGCGCAGCTCGCGCCGACATCCTGAGAAAACACCCTCCCCTACGAATCCTGCGGACATGACGGGATTGAGGTGAACCACCGTTCACCGTACGCCTGTTGCTGTCCTCACCTGTGGACAGAGAGACCCTGTTCTCGTTAGGGTTCTCTGGCGTCTCGCATGCGGCAGTTCAGTTCACGTGCGCGTCTATGACAACTTCAACAACTTCCGTGAGGCGTATCGGGGGATTTGCCTTCAGGGGGGTTACGGGGACTTGGACATAGAACTGCGCCACGCGCGGATAGTGGCCACGATCGACGCGGCCGGAAGCATTTCCAAGGGAGCGAGCGAGCTCAATCTGCCGCAGCCCAGCCTCACCGCACAGTTACGCAGGATCGAAAGAGCCGTGGGCGGCGATCTGTTCGTCCGCTCCCGTGCCGGAGTCACCCGCACCGCACTGGGGGAACGGCTGATCCCCATGCTGGCCGACCTGGTCAAGCGCGCCGACGAGGTGATGGCGGCCGCGGCCGCGCCGACCTCCGGCCCTTTGCGCTTCGGAAACATGGAGTGGACCCCGCCCACCCTGCGCGGAGCCCTGCAGTCGGCGCTGCCCGCCGTCGAGTTGCAGACCATCACCATGGATCCGGCCACGGCCGTCGAGGGCGTCCAGAACGGCACGCTCACCGCCGCCCTCGTGCCGAGCATCACCGTCGCCGAAGCCGCCGAGGGCCCCGAGCCCGCCCTCGGCAAGATGCTCATCGTGCGCGAACCGGTGTGGCTCGCGCTGCCGTTGCAGCACCCGCTGGCCGGGCGGCACAGCCTGGAGGCCACCGACCTGGCGCGGCTCGGCTGGGTGCGCTACTCGCAGGACCACTGGTTCCACGCCATCGAACGGCAGCTGTTCGCCGCCTTCGACCACCCCGACCTGGAGATCCTGCACCGCGTCGACGGCCACCGCGAGGCCATGAACTGGGTGCGGGACCTCGGCGTCGCCGCCCTGACACCCCCACCGGCGCCACCCCCGACGTGCGGCTCGTGCCGCTGCCCGGCGCCGAGCGGGTCGAGATGCTGCTGGTGTGGCGCAGCGGCGCGGTGCCCCGCGAGACGCTGCGCAAGCTCGTCGACACGGTGCGGCAGTACTACGGGGAGTACGCCCGCACGGTGCCCGGATACTGGCACTGGATCGTCGAACACCCCCGGGACTTCCTGGAGCTGAACGGTTTCAGCCCGCCCACGGTGTCGTCGTCCTGACCGCACCGCCCGCACCCGCTCCACCACAGCCCCCAGGCCGCCCGGCCCGGGGGCTTCCCGCTGCGTACGGGCCACCGGCGGCCGGTCAGCTCCGCATCAGCCACCTGTCAGCGGCCCTTGGCGAGCATCGGCGCATGACTACAGCCAACGAACTCGCCGCCGTGGACCGCGCCCGGGTCAAGGAGATCGTCTGCGACATCCTGGAGATCGAGCCGGACGAACTCACCGACACCAGCCTCTTCAAGGAGGAGCACGACGCGGACTCGATGGCCGCCATCGAGATCCTGTCGCAGCTGGAGCGGGCCTTCCACACCGACATCGACCAGGCCGACCTGCCCCGCATGGTCAACCTCGACGGCATCGTCGCCGTCGTGTCCGAGTCGCTCGCGGGCCGCGCCGACACGGCCCCCGCCGCCGACTCGCCACCCGGCACCGACCACTGGAGGGGGCATGGTGCACGACAAGGAGCAGCGGCCGCGCCGGGTGGTGATCACCGGCCTCGGCACGGTCAGCAGCATCGGGCTCGGCGTCCCGGACTTCCTCGCCGGGCTGCGCGCCGGGCGCAGCGGCGTCAAGCCGATCACCGGCTTCGACACCACCGGATTCGCCCACGCCAACGGCTGCGAGGTCGCCGACTTCGAGCCCCGGCGGTGGATCCGCCACGTCGACCCCGAAGGGCTCGGCCGGGCCACCCAGTTCGCGGTCGCCGCCGCGGGCATGGCCGTCGCCGACGCGGGCCTGACCCGCGCCGGACTCCGCGCGCGCCGGGCGCTGGTCTCCGTAGGCACCACCGACGCCGAGACCCGCGACCTCGACACGCTCACCGAGACCCAGCTCACCGAGGGCCCCGAGCACATGGACCCGGTGGTGGCGCGCCGCTCGGGCGCCGGGCGCCTGTCCACCGGCATCGTCCGCGAGCTGGGCCTCGTCGACGTCGAGGCGCTCACCATCCCCACCGCCTGCGCGGCCGGGAACTACGCCATCGGCAACGCCTTCGACGCGCTGCGCGACGGCGACGTCGACATCGCCCTGTGCGGCGGCGCCGACGCCGTGTGCCGCAAGAACTTCGTCGGCTTCTACCGGCTCGGCACCGTCGCCCCCGAGGTGTGCCAGCCCTTCGACCAGGACCGCAAGGGCATCCTCACCGGAGAGGGCGCGGGCATCCTGCTCATGGAGAGCCTGGAGTCCGCCCGCGCCCGCGGCGCCCGCGTCTACGCCGAGGTCCTCGGCTACGGCCTCAACTGCGACGCCCACCACCCCGTCGCCCCCGACCGGGACTCCCTGGCCCGCTGCATGGAGGTCGCCCACCGCAACGCCGGAGTGAAACCCGAGGACATCGACTTCATCTCCGCGCACGGCACCGGCACCCGCGCCAACGACGTCACCGAGACCGGCGCCATCCGGCAGGTCTTCGCCACCCCGCCGCCCACCGTGTCCGTCAAGTCGATGATCGGCCACTCCATGGGCGCGGCCAGCGCGCTCGCCTCCGCCGCCTGCGCCCTCGCCCTCACCGAGGGCTTCATCCCGCCCACCATCAACCACGGCACCACCGACCCCGAGTGCGGCCTGGACTGCGTGCCCAACGAGGCCAGGGCCGCCGACCTGAACGTCGTGCAGAACAACGCGCTCGCGTTCGCGGGCAACAACGCCGTGCTGATCCTCGGCCGCTACCAGGAGGCCGCGTGATGTCCCCGCTCACCCTCACCGCCTGGTCGGCGGTCAGCCCCTACGGCGTCGGCCGCGAGCCCTTCCACACCGGCGTCACCTCGGGCCGCACCGCCGTCACCGCCCTCGACCCGGCGGCGCACCCCGGCCCGTACGAACGCGGCGCCCTCATACCGGACTTCAGCGCCGCCGCGTACGTCGGCAAGAAGGGCACCCGCACCATGGACCGGGAGACGGCCATCGCCGTCACCGCCGTGGGCCGCCTCATCGCCGCGTGCGGCGCCGCGCTCACCGAACGGCCCGGCGACATCGGCCTGGTCCTCGGCACCGGCTCCGGCAGCGTCCAGAGCATCATGGACTTCACCCGCGACTCGCTCACCGGCGAGCGCCCCTACCACGTCGACGCGGCCCGCTTCCCCGGCACCGTCATGAACCGCGCCACCGGCCAGAGCGCCATCCGCCACGGCATCAAGGGCCCCAACACCACCGTCGCGGGCGGCGCGCTGACCGGGCTGCTCGCCCTGTCGTACGCGCTGCGCCTGTACCGGGGCGGGCACTGCGCCCGCGTGCTGTGCGGCGCCGCCGAGGAGTACTCCACGCAGCGCGCCTGGCTGGAGTGGCAGGGACGGAGCGCCGCCGAGCGGAAGCAGCCGCTCGGCGAGGGCGGCGCCGTGTTCCTCCTGGAGACCGAGGACGCGGCGCGCGCCCCCGGGCGCGCGCCGCTCGCCCGCGTCCACGCCACCCGCTTCCGCGCCTTCCACGCCCCCGGCGACGCCCGGCAGGCCCTCGCCGACTGCGTCCAGGACGCCCTCAAGTCCGCCGGGGCCGACGCGGGTTCCGTACGGATCGTGGCGCCGCTCGGCACCGGCGGGGCGCTCGCCGAGCAGGAGCGGTTCGGCATCGGCGACGCGCTCGGCACCGCACAGCCCGAGTGGCTGCGCCTGAGCGCCCTCATCGGCGACGCCTCCGCCGCCGCCACGGCCCTCCAGACCGCCGCCGTGCTCGCCGCCGCGGGCCCCGGCGGCCTCGCCCCCGGCGAGACCGCCCTGGTCACCGGCGTCGAACGGGACGGCACGGTGGGCTGCGCCCTGCTCGGCGGCGCCTGAGCGCCAGCAGCCCGCAGCACCCGCGGAGCCACCCCTCCGGGTGCCGGGCCGCGGCGTTCTCCCCTTCACGCCGCGGCCCGCCACCCCCCCCGTACCTACATCCGCACCCCCCCGCACCCGCGAAGGAGATGCAGCATGTCCGCCACCGAACGACGCGTGGCCCTCGTGACCGGGGGCTCGCGGGGCATCGGACGCCACGTCGTGCTCCGGCTCGCCCAGGACGGGTACGACGTCGCCTTCTGCTACCAGTCCAACAAGCAGGCCGCCGACGCCGTCGTCGAGGAGGCCACCGCCGCCGGGGCGCGCGTCCACACCGCGCGCGCCGACGTCGCCGACCACGACGCCGTACGGGACTTCGTGCGCGGCACCGAGCGGGAACTCGGCCCGCTGCACACCGTCGTGTCGTGCGCCGGGATCGTCCGCGACAACCCCCTCGTGATGATGGCGCCCGAGCAGTGGCACGACGTCGTCCGGGTCAACCTCGACGGCACCTACCACCTGTGCAAGGCCGCCGTGTTCGCCATGATGAAGCGCCGCGCCGGTTCGGTGGTCACGCTGTCGTCCGTCGCCGGGGTGTACGGCAACGCCACCCAGACCAACTACTCGGCGACCAAGGCCGGGATCATCGGCTTCACCAAGGCCCTCGCCAAGGAGTCAGGCCGCTACGGCATCCGCGCCAACGCGGTCGCGCCCGGCTTCATCGTCACCGACATGCTCGCCGGGCTCTCCGACGACCACGTGCGCACGATGACCGAGCGCGTCCCGCTCGGCCGCTTCGGCCGCCCCCAGGAGGTCGCCGACCTCGTGTCCTTCCTCGCCTCCGACCGCGCCTCGTACATCACCGGCCAGGTCTTCGGCGTGGACGGCGGCCTCGTCGTCTGACACCGCCCGAGCCGCCTGAGTCGTCTGTGCCGCCCGAGCCGTGTGAACCGGGAGCCGGTCATGAGCGCACGCACCACACCCCGCTGCTACTTCTCCTTCCGCAGCCCGTACTCCTGGCTCGCCCACCAGGAGCTGTCCATCCGGCACCGCGCGCTCGCCGAGCGCATGGAGTGGGTGCCGTTCTTCGACCCCGACCCGCTCACCGCCCGGCTCGTCGCCGAGCGCGGCGGGCACCTGCCGCCGGGCCCCGCCCGCGACGACGACCGCGTGTGGGAGGTGCCGCACCTGGCGCACCTGGCCGCCGCCGAGCACGGCCGCGGCCGGGACTTCCTCGACGCCGCGTTCCGCGCCCGCTTCCTGACCGGCAGGGACCTGTGCGACCGGGCCACCGTGGAGGCCATCGGCCGCGGACTCGGCCTGCCCGCCGGGCTCCTGGGCCGGGCCAGCGACCTGCCGCGGCTGCGCGCCCGTGCCATCGGCGGGCTCCTCGACGCCCTGGCCGACGGGGTGTTCGGCGTGCCCTTCTTCGCGCACGGCACCACCCGCTGCTTCGGCCTCGACCGGGTGGACGCCTTCGCCGCCCGCGTCCCGGCCCCGGCGCCCGCCCGCGCCCCGGACCCAGCGCCCGCCCGCGCCCCGGCCGCCGGGCCCGCCCGCGCACCCGCCGCGGCGCGCGGGCAGCCGTCAGACCCGCATCAGCCCGCTGTCAGCGCGGCTTCCCGACGATCGAGCCCGTGAGAGCCCGCGACATCAGTGACCTTCGCTAGGGGATTGCCATGACCGACACACCGACGGACCCGACGGACCGCGCGGGCCTGACGGACCCGACGGACCCGACGGACCGCGCGCACCTGACGGACCCGGCGGGCCGCGCGGACCCGACGGGCCCCGGGGAATCCGCGGACCCGGCGGACGGCCTTCCGCTCACCGCGGGCCAGCGGGACATCTGGTTCGACGAGCAGCTCTCCGGCGGCGGCGCGACGTACAACACCGCCGCCTACTGGGACCTGCGCGGCCCCCTGGACCACGACCTGTTCCGCACGGCCCTGGAGCGGCTCGTCACGGAGGCCGAGTGCCTGCGCACCCGCTTCACCGAGGCCGGGCCCGACGGGGCGCCCCGGCAGTCCGTCGAGCCCCTCGGCGCCCTGCCGCTGACCGTCACCGACGTCTCCGCCGCCCCCGACCCGGCCGCCGCCGCCCGCGCCGCCATCGACGCCGACCTGCGCACCGCGTTCACCGTCGCCGCCGCGCCGGAGGTGCCGCTGTTCCGTATGGGCCTGTACGTCCTCGGCGCCGAGCGGGCCCACTTCAGCCTCGTCAGCCACCACCTCGTCACCGACGGCTACAGCGTCATCCTGCTGTGGCGGCGGCTGTCCGCGATCTACGAGGCGCTGCTCGCCGGTACCTCCCTGGACGACGGGGCCTTCCCGCCGCTGCGCGAACTGGTCGCCGCCGAGGACGCGTACGCCCGCTCGCCGCGCGCCGCCCGCGACCGCGCCTACTGGGAGCGGCAGACCGCCGACGCGCCCCCGCCGCTGACCCTCGCCGCCCGCGACGCGGCGCCCGCGCAGACCTTCCGGCGCGAGACGGCCGTGCTGGCCGAGCCGGTCGCCGAGCGCCTGCGGGCCGTGGCCTGGGAGGCCCGCGTCACCTGGCAGACCGCGCTGGTCGCCGCCGTCGGCGCCTACACCGGCCGGATGGCCCGCACCCCCGACGTGCTGCTGTCCCTGCCGGTCACCGCCCGCGCGGGCGCCCGCACGCAGAACATCCCCGGCGTCGTCGTCAACTGCCTGCCGCTGCGGCTCGCCGTACGCGAGGACACCACCCGCGCCGACCTGCTCGCCGACGCCTACCAGGCGCTGTCCCAGGGCCTGAGGCACCAGCGGCACCGCACCAGCCGCATCCGCCGCGCCATGGGCCTGACCAGCGACGACCGCCGCCCCTTCGGGCCGTACGTCAACGTCCTGCCGTCCCTGGCCGACCTCGGCATCGGACCCGTCGCCGCGACCGTCCACACCCCGGCGCCCGGCCTCGTCGACGACCTGGAGTTCACCGTCGCCGACCAGGGCGACGCGGGCGTCGGCATCGACCTCAGCGGCAACGAGGCCCGCTACACGGCGGCCGAACTCCGCCAGCACCTCGACCGCTTCCTCGCCTTCCTCGACGCCTTCCTGACCGCCGCGCCCGACGACCGGGTCACCGCCCTCGGCCTCGCCGAGCCCGGTGAGGACGCCGCCGACCTGACCGGACCGGCCCGCCCCACCCCGTACCTGGGCGTCGTGGAACGCGTCCGCGCGCAGGCCGCGCGCACCCCGCAAGCCGTGGCCGTCACCGACGACGGCGGCGACCTCGACTACGCGGCGCTCGTGGGCCGCGCCAGCGCCGCCTCCCGGCGCCTCGCGGGCGGCCGGGGCCCGGTGGCGGTCCTCGCCGAGCCCGGCCGGGACTTCGTCACTGCCGAACTCGCCGCGCTGGGCGCCGGACGCGCCTTCCTGCCGCTCGACCCGGGCGCCCCGCTGCCCCGCCTCGCCTCCCTGCTGCGCGACAGCGGCGCGGGTGCCGTCCTCACGGACGGCCGCAACCGCGAGCTGGCGGAGCGCGCCGTCGCCGCCCTGCGCGCCGCGCCGGAGGGCCTGGAGGACCCGGGGGACGCTGTCCGTCCGCGGGTTCGTCGTGGCTGGTCGCGCAGTTCCCCGCGCCCCTTCGGGGCGCTGCCGCTGCCCCCCGTGCACGTCCTCGACGGCACCCAGGACGCCCCCGGCGCCCTCGCCCCCGTGCTCGGCGGGCCCCTCGACCTCGCGTACGTCATCTACACCTCCGGCTCCACCGGGCGGCCCAAGGGCGCCATGGTGCAGCGCGGCGGCATGGTCAACCATCTGCTCGCCAAGGTCGAGGAGTTCGGCCTGACCAGCGCGGACACCCTCGTCCACAACGCGCCCGTCACCTTCGACGTGACCGTCTGGCAGACCCTGACGGCGCTGCTCGTCGGCGGCCGGACCCGGGCCGTGGACCGGCTCGACCTCGCCGACCCGGACGCGTTGTTCCGCGTCGTCGGCGAGGAGCGGCTCACCGTCATCGAGGTCGTGCCGTCCCTGCTGCGCGCCGCCCTCGACCTGTGGGACGCGGCGGGCGGCGCCCCCGCGCTGCCCGCCCTGCGCTGGATGATCTCCAACGGGGAGGCGCTCCCCGCCGACCTGTGCGCCCGCTGGTTCGCCCGCCACCCGCACGTGCCGCTGGCCAACCTGTACGGGCCCACCGAGTGCTCCGACGACGTCACGCACGCCTACGTCCGCTCGGCCGCCGACCTCGACGACCCCGTGGTGGCCATCGGCCGCCCGCTGCGCAACACCCTCCTGTACGTCCTCGGCGACGACCTGCGGCCGGTGCCGCGCGGCCTGCCCGGGGAGCTGTACATCGCCGGGTGGGGCGTGGGCCGCGGCTACCTGGGCGACCCCGCCCGCACCGGCACCACGTTCGTGCCCGACCCGTTCGCGGGCGACGGCTCCCGCATGTACCGCACCGGCGACCAGGTGGTGCTGCGCCCCGACGGGCAGCTGGCGTTCGTCGGCCGCCGCGACCACCAGGTGAAGATCCGCGGCCAGCGCGTCGAGCTGGGCGAGGTCGAGGCGGCGCTGCGCGCCCAGGCGGGCGTCGCGGACGCGGTGGCCGCCGCGGTCACCGACCCGACGGGCCAGCGGCGGCTCGTGGGCTACCTGGTGCCCGACCCCGCCGCGCCGGACGGCGGCCTGGACGTGGCCGCGCTGCGCGCGCGCCTGACGGCGGCGCTGCCCGCCGCCCTCGTCCCCACGGTCCTCCTCACCCTCGACCGACTCCCGCTGACCGCCCACGGAAAGGTGGATCGCAAGGTGCTGCCCGAACCGGAATGGGAGGCGCGCACGGACCCGCGGGGCCCCGCCGGGCACAGCGCGGAGGAGGCGGCGCTGCGCGCGGTCTTCGCCGAGGTGCTCGGGCTGCCCGAGGTCGGCGCCGACGACAACTTCTTCACGCTCGGCGGCGACAGCATCAGCTCCATCCAGGTCGTCGGCCGGGCCCGCGCCGCCGGGCTCGCCCTCACCGCCCGCGACGTCTTCACCCACCGCACCCCCGCCGCGCTCGCCGCCGTCGCCCGCCGCACCGGGGCCGCGCCCGCCGTGTCGGCCGTTTCAGAGGACGGTGTCGGCGAGGTCGCCCTCACCCCGATCGCCGACCAGCTCCGCGAGGAGGTGTCCCATCTGCCGGACGCCACCCGGGAGTTCGCCCAGTACGTGACGGTCGCCGTGCCCGCCGACGTGGACACCGCCCTGCTTGAGCGGGCCGTCCAGGCGGTCCTCGACCGGCACGACGCGCTGCGGCTGCGGCTCGCCGCGCCGGTCGCCGGGCTGTGGTCGCTGGAGACGCTGCCCCCGGGGGCGGTGTCGGCGGCCGACGTCCTGAGCGAGGCGGCCGGTCAGGGCTCGTCCGACGCGCTGGTCGCGGCGGCCCGGGCCCGGCTGCGGCCCGAGGACGGCCTCAACGTCCAGGCCGTCCTGTCGAAGGACTCCGCGCGGCTGCTGCTCGTCGTCCACCACCTCGCCGTCGACGGTGTGTCCTGGCGCGTCCTGCTGCCCGACCTGCGCGCCGCGTACGAGGCCCTAGCGGCGGGCGGCACCCCGCACCTGGACGCCGTCCCCACCTCGTACCGCCGCTGGGCCCAGGCCCTGGCCGAAGAGGCCCGCTCCGCGCGGCGCGTCGCCGAACTGCCCCTGTGGCAAGCCCAGTCGGCGGGCGGCCAGGACGCCGCGGCCCTGGGGAGCCGCCCCGTCGACCCGGCCCGCGACACCCACGCCACCGCCCGCACCCTCCGCGTCGAACTGCCCGCCGACCGCACCCGGGCGCTGCTCACGAAGCTGCCCGCCGCCTTCGGCACCGAGGTCAACGAGGCGCTGCTCACCGGGCTCGCGCTGACCCTCGCCGACCGCGACCGGCGGCACGGCGGCGGCGCCACGCGCGCGGTCGTCGAACTGGAAGGACATGGGCGGGAACTCGTGACGGAGGGACTCGATCCGTCACGTACCGTCGGCTGGTTCACCAGCGTCTTCCCCGTCGCCCTGGACATCGGCGACGTCGACTGGACCGAGGTGTGGGACGGCGGCGCCGCCTGCGCCGACGCCCTCAAGCGGGTCAAGGAGACCCTGCGCGCGCTGCCGGACCACGGCATCGGGCACGGCCTGCTGCGCCATCTCAACCCGCAGACCGCCGCCGTACTCGCCCGCCGCCCGCTGCCCCGCGTCGGCTTCAACTACCTGGGCCGGTTCGCCGTCGACGGCACCCGCGACGGCGCCGACTGGGCCATGGAGGCGGGCACCCTCGGCCTGGCCGCCGCCCCCGCCACCCCGCTGCGGCACGCCCTGGAACTGGTCGCCGTCACCGAGGACCGCCCCGAGGGCCCCGTCCTGGTCGCCGCCTGGACGTGGGCCGGTGAACTCCTCGCCGAGGACGACGTGCGGGACCTCGCCGACACCTGGTTCCGCGCGCTCACCGCCCTCACCGGCCACGCCGAACGGCCCGGCGCCGGAGGCCGCACCCCCTCGGAGTTCCCCCTCGTCACCGTCGGCCAGCGCGAGATCGAGGCGTACGAGGCCGAGTTCGACCGGCTGGACGACGTCCTGCCCCTGTCGCCGCTCCAGCGGGGCCTGCTGTTCCAGGCCGAGTTCGACCGGCACGGCATGGACGCCTACACCCTCCAGGTGATCCTCGACGTGGACGGACCCCTGGACCCGGCCGCGCTCCAGGCCGCCGCCACGGCCCTCGTCGACCGCCACCCGGCGCTGCGCGCCTGCTTCCGCGAGCGCGACGCGGGCGACCCCGTGCAGGTGATCCCCGGCGCCGTCGCCCTGCCGTGGAGCGAGGTGGACCTCACGCACGTCGCGGCCGAAGGCGCCGAAGGCGCCGACGCCGAGCTGGCCCGCCGCACCGACGAGGAGTGGCTGCGCCGCTTCGACGTCACCCAGGGCCCCCTGACCCGCTTCACCGTCTACCGCACGGCCCCCGACCGGCACCGGATCGTGTGGACCACCCACCACCTGCTCGTCGACGGCTGGTCCCTGTCCGCCGTCCTCGCCAGCGAACTGGTCACCCTGTGGGCCAACGGCGCCGACGCCTCCGCCCTGCCCGACCCCGCCCCCGTCCAGGCCTATCTGGCGTGGGCCGCGGCCCAGGACCGGGACGCCGCCCGCGAGGCCTGGCAGAAGGAGCTGGCGGGCCTCGACGAGCCCACCCGGCTCGGCCCCGCCGACCGGCCCCGCGTGTCCGTGCTGCCGCGCACCCTCACCGCCGACCTGCCCGAGGACCTGACCGCCGCCGTCGCCGCCTGGGCGCACGAGCGCGGACTGACCCTGAACACCGTGATGCAGGGCTGCTGGGCCGTCGCCCTCGGCCGCCTCACCGGCCGCCGCGACGTCACGTTCGGCGCGGTCGCCTCCGGGCGGCCCGGGGACCTGCCGGACGTGGAGCGGATCGTCGGCGCGTTCATGCACACGCTGCCGGTGCGCGTCACCCTCGACCCGTCGGTGCCGTTCGAGGCGATGCTCACCGACCTCCAGGACCGCCAACTCGCCCTGGAGCCGCACCACCACCTGGGCCTCGCCGAGGTCCAGCAGGGCGCGGGCGTCGGGGAGCTGTTCGACACCGTCGTCAGCTTCCACAACTACCCGTCCGGCGCGCTCGACCGGCTCGGCGACCACCTGCCCGGCCTCAGCACCCGCGCCTGGACGGCCCGCGTCGTCGCCGAGTACCCGCTGGCGCTCGGCGTGTTCCCCGCGGGCGGCCCCCAGGGCCCCCAAGACCACCGGCTGCGCCTCGAAGCCCAGTACCGGCCCGACCTCTTCGACGCCGACGAGGTCGCCGTGTTCGTACGCCGCTTCACCCGCGTCCTCGAACAGCTCGCCGCCGCCCCCGGAACCAGCCTCGGCCGCCTCGACGCGCTCGGCGACGACGAGCTGCGCCAGGTCCTCGGCGACTGGTCCGGCCGCCACGGCACCCGGCCCGCGCGCGTGGCCCGCACCGGCGACGTCTTCCAGGCGCGGGCCGCCGAGACCCCCGCCAAGACGGCCGTCGCCCTCGGCGACGAGCGGCTGTCGTACGCCGAACTCGACGCCCGCGCCAACCGGTTGGCGCGCCTGCTCGTCGAGCGCGGCGCGGGACCCGAGCGGGCCGTCGCCGTGATGCTGCCGCGCACCCCGGACCTCATCGTCGCCGCGCTCGCCGCCGTCAAGGCCGGGGCGGCCTATCTGCCCGTCGACGCCGACTATCCGCGCGACCGGGTCGCGTACATGGTCGAGGACGCCCGGCCCGCGGTGTTCGTCACCGACACCGCGACCGCCGACCGCCCCGCGGGCCTGCCGGACCTCGGCGCCACGCCCCTGCTGCGCCTGGACGACCCCGCGACCGGCGCGCGCCTGGCCGCGCTGCCCGACGGCGCCCTCACCGACGCCGACCGCCACGCCCCGCTGCGGCCCCAGCACCCGGCGTACGTCATCTACACCTCCGGTTCCACCGGCCGCCCCAAGGGCGTCGTGGTGGCGCACGAGGGGCTGCTCGCGATGGTCGACAGCCTCACCGACCGGTTCGAACTCGACGCCGACACCAGGGTGTTGCAGTTCGCGTCGTTCAGCTTCGACGCGTCGGTCTTCGGGATCATGCTGGCGCTGCTGCCCGGCGGCACCCTCGTCATCGCCGACGAGGAGTGCCGCGCGCCGGGCTGGCCGCTGGTCGACCTGATCAACCGGGAGCGGATCAACCTGGTCGCGCTGCCGCCCGTCGTCCTCGGCGCGCTGCCCGAGGGCGCCGCCCTCCCCGCCGACCTGCGCCTGGTCGGCACCGGGGAGGCCGTGCCCGCCGAGGTCGTCGAGCGGTGGGCCGGGTCGGTGAGGATGTTCAACGGGTACGGGCCGACCGAGGCCGTCGTCGGCTGCACCGTCAGCGGCCCGCTCACCCCGTCCGGCCGCCCGCCCATCGGCCGCCCCACCCACGCCCACCGCGTGTACGTCCTCGACCGCGACCTGCGGCCCACCCCGCCCGGCGTCCCCGGCGAGCTGTACGTCGGCGGGGGCCTCGCCCGCGGCTACCTCGCCCGGCCCGGCCTGACCGCCGAGCGCTTCGTCGCCGACCCCTACGGCCCGGCGGGGGAGCGGATGTACCGCACCGGCGACCTGGTGCGCTGGCTGCCGAACGGCGAACTCGACTACCTGGACCGCGTCGACGACCAGGTCCAGCTGCGCGGCATCCGCGTCGAGCTGGGCGAGATCTCCTCCGCGCTGCTCGCCCAGGACGGCGTCGCGCAGGCCGTGACCGTCGTGCGGCAGGACGAGGCGGGGGAGCGCAGGCTGGTGTCGTACGTGGTCCTCGCGGGCGCCGGTGCCGGAGCGGGCGCCGGTGCGGAAGCGGGCGCCGGTGCCGGAATCAGCGCCGGTGCCCAAGTGAGCGTCGCCGCGCTGCGCGACCGGCTCGCCGAGGTGCTGCCCGCCACCCTGGTGCCCAGCGCCGTCGTCGCCCTCGACGCCCTGCCGCTCACCGCGCAGGGCAAGCTGGACCGGGCCGCGCTGCCCGACCCGGACCTGGGCGCGGCGGCCCGCGGCCGGGCCCCGCGCACCCTCACCGAAGGCATCCTGTGCGGCCTGTTCGCCGACGTCCTCGGCGTCGCGCACGTCACCGTCGACGACGACTTCTTCGAGATCGGCGGCCACTCGCTGCTCGCCACCCGCCTCATCAGCAGGGCCCGCACCGCGCTCGGCGTGGAGCTGCCCATCCGCGCCCTGTTCGACGCGCGCACCGTCGCCGCCCTCGCCGGGCACGTGGAGGCCGCCGCGCAAGCCAGGCCGCCGCTCACCCCGGCGCCCGAGGGCAGCGAGCGCACCCTGTCGTTCAGCCAGCGGCGGCAGTGGTTCCTCAACCGCCGCCAAGGGCCCGACGACGGCTCGTACAACACGCTCCTCGCCTTCCGTCTGACCGGGCGGCTCGACACCGCCGCCCTCCAGGCCGCCCTCACCGACGTCGCCGACCGCCACGAGGTGCTGCGCACCCTCATCCCGGAGGCCGACGGGGCGCCCGCGCCCCGCCTCCTGGACGCCGCGTCGGGCGGGCCGAAGCTCAGGACGGTGACCACCGACGGCCGGGACCTGGCCGCCGCGCTCGCCGCCGAGGGCGACAAGGGCTTCGACCTCACCAACGAACTGCCCTGGCGGGCCCGGCTGTTCCCCGTGGCCGCCGACGAGTGCGTGCTGCTGCTGGTCCTGCACCACATCGTGTTCGACGGCTGGTCGATGGACCCCCTCCAGCACGACCTGGCCACCGCCTACCGCGCCCGCACCGCCGGACGCGCCCCCGCGTGGGCGCCGCTGCCCGTCTCCTACGCCGACTACGCCGCCTGGCAGCGCGACCTGCTGGGCGCCGAGGACGACGAGACCAGCCTCGCCGGACGGCAGCTCGCCTACTGGCACGACGCGCTCGCGGGCCTGCCCGACGAACTCGACCTGCCCACCGACCACCCCCGCCCCGAGGCCAGCGCCTCCCACGGCGACGTGGTGCTCTTCGACATCGAACCCGACCTCGCCGAGCGCCTCGCCCAGCTCGCCCGCACCACCGGCACCACGGACTTCGTCGTCCACCAGGCCGCCCTGTCGGCGCTGCTCACCCGGCTCGGCGCGGGCACCGACATCCCGCTCGGCGTCTCCGTCGCGGGCCGCGCCGACGAAGCCCTCAACGACGTCGTCGGCATGTTCATCAACTCCCTGGTACTGCGCGGCGACACCAGCGGCGACCCCACCTTCGGCGAACTCCTCGACCGCCTGCGCGAGACCGACCTGGCCGCCTACGCCCACCAGGACGTGGCCTTCGACCAGGTCGTCGACGCCCTCAAACCGGCCCGCTCGCTCAGCCGCAACCCGCTGTTCCAGATCGGCCTCGGCGTCCGCACCGAGGGCGTCACCACGATGGACCTGCCGGGCCTGACCGTGCGGCCCGAGTACGTCGGCTCCGCCCACGCCAAGCTCGACCTGCTCCTCGAAGTCGTCGCCTGGCCCGGCCACGACGGGCTGCGCGGCCTGCTCACCTTCAGCACCGACCTGTACGAGCGGTCCACCGTCGAGCGGATGGCCGACCAGTACCGGCAGATCCTGCGCGCCGTCGCCGCCGACCCCGACGTGCGGCTCAGCGGGCTCAGGCTGCTCGACGAGGAGGACCGCGCCCGGGCGCTGGCCGCCGGGGACGGCACCGCGCGCGAGCTGCCCGCGGCGACCCTGCCAGAGCTGTTCCAGGCCACGGCCCCCGCGGACGAGCCCCGCGCGAACCGGCTGGCGCGCCGCCTGATCGCCGCGGGCGCGGGCCCCGAGCGCGTGGTCGCCCTGGCCGTGCCCCGGCCCGCCGACCGCGCGACCGCCGCCCTCGCCGTCCTGAAGTCCGGCGCGGCCTGCCTGCCCGTGGCCGCCGACGAGCCCACGGCCCGTGTGAAGGCCCTGTTCGCCGCGGTGCGCCCGCTGTGCGTCCTGACCACGGCGGGCCTCGCCAACCGGCTGCGCACCACCGGCGTCGACACCGTCGTGTGGGACGCGCCCGACGTGGCCGCGCACCCGGCGGACCCGGTCACCGACGCCGACCGGACCGCCCCGCTGCGGCCCGCGCACGCCGCGTACCTGGTCCGCGCCGACGACGCGGCGGGCCGACCCGGCGCCGTCGTCGTCCCGCACGCCACCGCCGTCAACGCCACCGCCGCGGCCCTCGCCTCCGGCGCCACCACCGGGGCGTTCCTGCCGCCGGACGCCTACACGCCCGACGCCACCGCCGTCAATGCCCGGACCTATGTCCTCGACCCGTGGCTGCACCCCGTACCACCGGGCGTGGCAGGCGAGTTGTACGTCGCCGGGGCGCCCGTCGCCCGCGGGTACGCCGGACGGCCTGGCGCGAGCGCGGAGCGGTTCGTGGCCGACCCGTACGGGCCCGCCGGGACGCGGATGTACCGCACGGGGGTGCGGGTCAGGCGGGACGCGGACGGGGGGCTGCGGGGCGTCGAGGGGGTGCCGCTGGGGGCCGATGGGGTGCCCCGGAGTGCCGATGGGGTGTCGCGGCGCGCCGATGGGGTGTCGCGGGGTGCGGAGGGGGCGCTCGGGGGTGCGGACGCGCCGCTTCCGGAGCCGAGCGCGGACGCCGTCCCCGCACCCGCCGCGCTCAGCCCCGCCGAGGAGACGCTGTGCGGCATCGTCGCCGGACTGCTCGGCACGGACGGCTTCGCCGCCGACGACAACTTCTTCGAAGTCCCCGGCGGCATGGACAGCATGAAGTCCCTGCGCCTGGTCAGCCAGGCCCGCAAGGCGGGGCTCGGCATCGGCATCGCGGACGTGTTCGCCCACCAGACGGTACGGGCCCTCGCGGCGACGCTCGCGCCGGAACCCGCACCGGAACCCGCGCCGGTCGCGGTGGCGGCGTCGGCCGCGGCGCCCGCCCCGCGCGGCAGCACCCGCGCCGTCGCCGACGCCCTCGCCGAGGTGCACCGCGCGGACGCCGACGCCGACCCCTTCGCCACCGTCCTCGCGCTGCGCCCCACCGGCTCCCGCCCGCCCGTGTTCTGCCTGCACAGCGGCGTCGGCCTCGCCCTGTCGTACCTGCCCCTCCTGCCGTACGTCGACGAGGCGCACCCCGTGTACGGCATCCAGGCCCCCGCGGTCGTCGCGGGCGCCGAACCGCCCACGAGCATCGAGGACCTGGGCGCCGCCTACGTCCGGCTCATCAAGGACGTCAGGCCCCACGGCCCGTACCACCTGTTCGGCTGGTCGTTCGGTGGGCTCATCGCCTACGAGATCGCGGCCCAACTGCGCGCCGCGGGCGACGAGGTGGGGCTGCTCGCCAACCTCGACGCCTACCCGCGCACCGGCGTCGCCGACACGCGCGGCGGCGAGCAGCAGATGCTCGCCTGGTTCCTGGAGGGCATCGGGCACCACCGCGCGGAGTTCGGCGACCGGGACCTGACGCCCGACGACGTCATCGGCGCGCTGCGCCGCGACGGCAACCCCCTCGCCCAGCTCGGCGAGGACCGCATGGGCCGCATGCTGCGGCTCATGGCCCGCCACCAGGAGATCATCCCCGCCTACACGCCCGGCGCCTTCGACGGCCGGATGCGGCTCTTCCTCGCCGAGCACTCGCCGTGGGGCGACGTGCGCGACAAGGAGCGGCTGTGGGAGCCGTACTGCGCGGGCGAGGTCCTCGTCCACCGGATTGAGTGCGCCCACGACGACATGCTGGACCCCGGGCCGCTGGCGGAGATCGGGCCGGTGGTGGCGGCGGAGCTGGAGCGCTGGCACGGGGAGCGCCTTGAGCGGGGCGCGCGGCGCCTTGAGCAGGGCGCGCGGCGCCCCGGGCAGGACGGTCGCCGTCCCGTTCCGGCGGGTCCGCGACCCGGGCAGGACGGGCGTGGCGCGTCATGACCGCGACGTACCCCGCGACGGACCGCCGCGCGACCGGCCCAGGCGGACCCGGGCGCGCCCCCGGCGACAGCGCCCCCGCCGACCCGGGCGGCACCGTCCGCACCGTCCTCACCGAGGTCCTGGCCGTCGCCGGGCGCCGCCTGAGGCGGCTGCGGCGGGCGCCCGGCCGGGCCATCGGCGTCGTCCTGAACCCGCTGGTCTCCCTCGTCCTGCTCGGGTTCCTCTTCCGCGACGCCATCACGCTGCCCGCGGGCGGCCCGTACACCGAGTATGTGTTCGCGGGCGGCGCGGTGCAGGTCGGCCTGGCCTGTGTCGGGCCGACCGCCGTGTCCATCGCCATGGACCTCCAGGGCGGGCTCGTCGACCGGTTCCGCTCGCTGCCGATCAGCCGGTCCGCGGTGCCCTTCGGGTACACCGTCGCGGACCTGCTCCTCGGCCTGGCCGCGCTCGCGGTCACCGCGGGCGCCGGTCTCGCGCTCGGCTGGCGCTCGCACACGGGGGTGCTGTCCACGCTCGCCGGGTTCGGGCTGCTCGCGCTGTTCCTGTACGCGATGCTGTGGCTCGGGGTGCTGCTCGCGATGACGCTGCGCAGCGTGGAGACCATCAGCGTGGTCGCGCCGTTCATCGTCGTCGTGCTGCCGTTCCTGTCCAGCGCGTTCCTCGCCCCCGAGTCCATGCCCGGCGCCGTGCGCCCCATCGCCGAGTGGAACCCCGTCAGCGCCGTCATCGCCGCCTGCCGCGACCTGTGGGGCAACCCGGACACCACCGGCGGCGGCTTCCCCGGGCAGCACCCCCTGGCCGTGGTCGGCGTGACCCTGGGCGTGCTGCTCACGACCTGCACCGCGGTGAGCCTGCGCCGCTTCCGCACGGCGGGCTCCTGACCGGGCCACCTGACCGGGCCACCTGACCGGGCCGCTTGTCCGGGCCACCTGACCAGGCCACTTGTCCGGTCTCCTGAAAGGACGTCACCTCATGACCACCGAAGCCTTGCTGACCACCGAAGCCCCGCCGCCCACCGAAGCCCCACTGCCCACCGAAGCCCCGCTGCCCACCGAGGCCCCGGCGGCGCCGATCGACCCGCACGCCGTCGACCTCACCGACCCCCGCACCTTCCACGACGTGGACACCCACGCCCTGTGGCGCGCCTTCCGCGAGCACAGCCCCGTCCACTGGCACCCGCCCACCGACCGCGCGCCCGGCTTCTGGGTGGTCTCGCGGTACGAGGACGCCGTCGCCGTCTACCGCGACAACAAGCGGTTCACGTCGGAGAAGGGCAACGTCCTCGCCACCCTCCTCCAAGGCGGCGACTCCGCCGCGGGCAAGATGCTGGCCGTCACCGACGGGCCGCGCCACCGGGCGATCCGCAACCTGATGCTGAAGTCGTTCGCGCCGCGCGTCCTCCAACCCGTCGTGGACGGAGTGCACCGCCACACCCGCGACCTCATCACCCAGGCACTCCGCTCGGGGACGTCAGGGAATCCGGGGGAGATCGACTTCGCCGCCGACGTCGCCGACCACGTACCGATCCACACCATGGGCGACCTCATGGCGATCCCCGAGGCCGACCGCCCCCGACTCGTCGCGTGGAACACCCAGACCCTGTCCCGCCACGCCAGCGAGGACAGCGAACTGGACTCCCTCATGGCCCGCAACGAGATCCTGCTCTACCTCGGCGGGCTCGCCGCCCAGCGGCGGAAGGACCCCGGCGACGACGTCATCAGCGTCCTCGCGACGGCCACCGTCGACGGCAGGCCGCTCACCGAGGACGAGATCGTCCTCAACTGCTACAGCCTCATCCTCGGCGGCGACGAGTCCACCCGCATGTCCCTGGTCGGCGGCCTCATCGCGCTCGCCGAACACCCCGAGCAGTGGCGGCGCCTGAAGGCGGGCGAGGCGGGCGTGGACACCGTCACCGAGGAGATCCTGCGCTGGACCACGCCCGCCATGCACTTCGGGCGCCGCGCCCTGACCGACGTGGAGCTGCGCGGGCGCACCATCAAGGCGGGCGACGTCGTCACGCTGTGGAACAGCTCCGCCAACTTCGACGAATCCGTCTTCCCCGACCCGTACGCCTTCGACGTGGGCCGCAGCCCCAACAAGCACGTCGTGTTCGGGCACGGCCCGCACTTCTGCCTCGGCGCGTTCCTCGGCCGCGTCCACGTCGGCGCGATGGTCGAGGCGCTGCGCGACCTGGTCGCCACCGTCGAGCTGCGCGGCCCCGCGCAGCGGCTCTACTCCAATTTCGTCAACGGCTACAGCGGGCTGCCCGTCGCCCTCACGGCTGAGGCGGCCCCCGAGGAGGCACCCCGACATGCGTGACGAACGCCGAACCACCGGCGGCACCACCCTCGCCGTCCTGCACACCGACGGCGCGCCCTTCGACGCGGTGCGCGCCCGCGCCGACCAGCTCATCGACGAGCACGGTGCGGTCCTCGTACGCGGCCTCGGCATCGCGGACCCCGCCGCCTTCCACACCGCGGTCACCCGCTTCGGCGAGACGCTCATCGGAAGCTACCGCGGCGGCAACACCCCGCGCGCCACGGTCTTTGACGGCGTCTTCACCTCCACCGAGTACCCGGCGCGGTACGACATCTCCCTGCACAACGAGATGTCGTACGCCCAGCGGTGGCCCACCCGCCTCTACTTCTGCTGCCTCGACGCCCCCGACACCGGCGGCGCCACGCCCGTCTGCGACGGCGAGGCCCTGCTCGGCGCGCTGTCACCCGAGGTCCGGGCCCGCTTCGCCCGCGGCGTCGTCTACCACCAGCACCTGCACGGCGGCGCCGGACTCGGCAAGTCCTGGCAGGACACCTTCGAAACCGACGACGCGGAGGTCGTGGAGAAGTTCCTCGCGGACTCCGGCGCGGAGTACGCGTGGACGCCCGACGGCGGCCTGCGGGTCCGCCAGCACCGGCCGGGCCTGCGCACGAACCCGCGCACCGGCCGCGAAACCTGGTTCAACCAGGCCGACCAGTGGCACCCGTCCAACCTGCCCGACGAGGAGGGCGAGACCCTGCTCTCCCTCGTCGACAGCGTCGACGAACTGCCGCACTGGGTGACGTACGCCGACGGCGAACCCCTCTCCGACGCCGACCTGGCCGAGGTCCGCGCCGCCCACCGCGCCCACCAGCACGCGGAACCCTGGCAGGAGGGCGACATCATGATCGTCGACAACATGTCGGTCCTGCACGGCCGCCAGTCCTTCACGGGCACCCGCAAGGTGGTCGTCTCCATGACGTAGGGGGACTTCAGAGCCGGTCCGGCGTGCGAGGCCGAGCGAGCCCCCGCAGCGATCTCAGCCCGTCCGGCGTTTGAGGACGAGCGCGCAGCGCGACAGATCAAGCCCGTCCGGCGTTTGAGGACGAGCCGCGAAGCGGCAATAGGGCGGGGTGCCAGGGGCAGCAGCCCATGGTTTCGGGAAAGGGGCGGGCCTGGGGCGCCCCCGCGAGGCCCCGCCCCCGGGGAGCGAAAGGCGCTGGACCACCCCCCTCACCTGGGAGTTTCACCAGGTACTAAAGGGTATGGCCCGCGCCTTCCGCCGTCTTTAGCGTGGTAGTCACAGGGAAGGACGGATGGGATGAACGCGCTCGACGAGATCATCGGAGCGGTACGCACGGACCTGGCACAGCGCCGTCGGCTGATACCGGAGGCGGAGCTGTCGGACCAGGTGGCGGAGGTCGGACCGGGCCTCGACTGCGCCGCGCTGCTGTCCGGCGTGGACGGCCCGAAGGTCATCGCCGAGGTGAAGAGGAACAGCCCGACCCGCCTGAACGCCCGCGCCCCCCTCGCCGACATCGTCGACCCGGCGGGCCTGGCGGCGGAGTTCGAGGCGGGCGGCGCCGCGGCGATCAGCGTCCTCACCGAGCGGCACCGCTTCGGCGGCACGCTCGCCGACCTGGACGCGGTCGGCGCCCGCGTGCGGGTGCCGCTGCTGCGCAAGGACTTCATCGTCGACCCCTACCAACTGTGGGAGACCCGGGCGCACGGCGCGGACCTGGTCCTGCTCATCGTCGCCGCCCTGGAGCAGCCGCTGCTCGCCGAACTGCTCGCGCTCGCCGCCGAGATAGGCCTGACGCCCCTGGTGGAGGTGCACGACGAGACGGAGGTCAAGCGCGCCCTGGACGCGGGGGCCTGGGTCATCGGGGTCAACGCCCGGGACCTGCGCACCCTGGAGATAGACCGGGGCACGTTCGCCCGCCTCGCCCCGGACATTCCCGAAGGCGTCGTCCGCATAGCCGAGTCGGGCGTCCGGGGCCCGGAGGACGCCGCGGAGTACGCGGCGCTGGGCGCCGACGCGATCCTGGTCGGCGAGTCCGTGGTGACCGACGGCGACAGCCGCAAGGCGGTGGCCGCGCTGGTGCAGGCCGGGCGGCTCGGCTGGCGGGGGCGGCTCGGGGGAGGGAGGTAGGGGACCCGCGGCCCCCCGGGGACCCGCGGCCCAGGGGCCCTGGAGCCGCCGGGAGCCTGGAGCTGCCGGAAGTCTGGAGCCGCCGGGAGCCTGGAGCTGCCGGGGAGCCTGGAGCTGCCGGGGAGCCTAGAACCCCGGGCCCGCCCGACGCCTCCCCGCACCACCACCCACCACCACCCACCACCACCCACCCTTGTCTCCCGGCCGCCTAACCCCCCTGCGAGCGCCGCTTCGTCGTGACGCTGATCCAGCGTTCGAGGACCGCGGCCGCCGCGCCCGAGTCGAGGGAGTCGGCGGCCCGCTCCAGCGCGGCCCCCAGGCGTTCCGTGACCGTGCGGTCGCTGGGTTCGAGCGCGGCGAGGCCCGCCGCGGCCGACAGCAGCACCGCGTCCCTGACCGGGCCCCGCGCCCCCGAGTAGAGCTCCCGCGCCACCCGTGCGTTGTGCGCCCGGTCCCCGCCCCGCAGCGCGTCGGCGGGGGCGTACGGGATGCCGAGGTCCCGCGGGTCGAAGGACTCCGCGCGCACCTCGGACCCGTGGACCGACCAGACCGTGGAGGTAGTCGTGACCGTCAACTCGTCCATCCCGTCGTCGCCCCGGAACACCAGCGCCGACACGCCGCGCCGGGCGAGCACCCCGGCGAGCAGCGGCGCGAGCCGCGCGTCGGCCACGCCCACCGCGCGGGCCACCGGACCCGCCGGATTGGTCAGCGGCCCCAGGGCGTTGAAGACGGTGCGGATGCCCAGCTCCCGGCGGGGCCCGGCGGCATGCCGCATCGCCGGGTGGAACAGCGGCGCGAAGCAGAAGGTGATGCCCACGTCCTCGGCGACCTCAGCGACCTCGGCGGCGGGCAGGTCCAGAGCGACGCCCAGTTCCTCCAGGACGTCGGCCGAGCCGCACGCCGAGGACGCCGAGCGGTTGCCGTGCTTGACGACCCGCGCCCCGGCGCCCGCGGCAACGACGGCCGACATGGTGGAGACGTTGACGCTGTGGGAGCCGTCGCCTCCGGTGCCGACGATGTCGAGGGCGGGCCCCGAGACGTCCAGGGGCACGGCGTGGGCGTACAGGGCGTCGACGAGGCCGTCGATCTCCTCGACCGTCTCGCCCTTGGCGCGCAACGCCACCATCAGGCCCGCGAGCCGGGCGGGCCCGGCGCTGCCGGACATCACCTGACCCAACGCCCAGGCGGTCTCCCGCGCGGACAGGTCCCGGCGGCTCAGCAGCGCGTCCAGCAGTTCCGGCCAGGTGGGGCCCGGCAGCAGTTCCGGCCTGGTGGGGCCCGGCAAATCGTCGGCGGTCACGGGAATTCTCCTCCCAGTGGGGCGAACGACGCGAAGGAAAGGCGTTGCCGTCGTTCCTCACCCCCGATTCTCGGCAGCCGCGCCGCCGCGTTCCAGACCACTTTCCCGGGAGCCGCACGGACCAATTCCAGAAACGGCACACGAGAGAAGGAGGGGGCCGGTGGCCCTGCACATAGCGGTGGATGTCGTCAGGGAATCCAAGCAGTCCCTGACTTCTCAGATACAGCGTTTCCTCAGGAAGGAGATAGCGGAGGGAATCCTGCACCCGGGCACACGGCTGCCGTCCAGCAGACGGCTCGCCGACGACCTGGGCGTGTCCCGCAGCGTCGTCGTCGAGGCGTTCGGGCAGCTCGTCGCCGAGGGCTATCTGGAGGCGGTGCAGGGCGCGGGAACGCGCGTGGTGGAGCACCTGGAGGCCGCCCCGCCGCGGCCGGTCGTGCCCGCGCTGCTCGACGACGGCCCCGAGGGCCAGGTCCCGGACGTCCGCTGGGACCTCAGACCGGGCGGCCGGAACGTCCCGGCGTTCCCGCGCCGCGAGTGGCTGAGCTGCTACCAGCGGGTCCTCAACCGCGCCGACCCCACCGACCACGGCTATCCGCCGCTCGCGGGCCTGCCGGGGCTGCGGGAGGAACTGGCGCGCTGCCTGGGCCGGTTGCGGGGCGTGCGGGCCGACGCGGACCAGGTGATGGTGGTGGCGGGGTTCGCGCAGACGCTGGGCCTGGTGTGCGCGATGCTCGCCCAGGACGGTGTCGAGGCGCTCGCCATCGAGGACCCGGGCCACCCCGGGCAGCGGCAGTTCGTCCGGGACAGCGGGCTGCGGCCGGTGCCGCTGCCGGTCGACGCGGAGGGCGTCGACGTCGACGCGCTCGCCGCGTCCGGGGCGCGGGCGGTCCTGGTCACGCCCGCGCACCAGTTCCCCACCGGGGTGACGCTGTCCGCGCGGCGGCGTGAGGCGCTGGCGCGGTGGGCGCGGGAGCGCGACGGCCTGGTGATCGAGGACGACTACGACGGCGGGCTCTGGTACGAGCAGGGCGGCCCGCGCCCGCTCGCCCTCCAACGCGACCTGCCCGACCGGGTGGTGTACGCGGGCACGGCCAGCAAGTCCCTCGTCCCCGGCCTGCGCCTGGGCTGGGTGGCGGCGCCCCGGCCGCTGCTCGCCGCCCTGCTGGGTGTGCGGGCCCGGCACGACCTGGGCACCGACACGCTCACCCAGCTCGCCTTCGCCGAGCTGCTGCGCAGCGGGCTCTTCGACCGGCACCTGCGGCGCCTCAACTCCCGCTGCCGTGGCCGCCGGGAGGCCCTGGAGCAGGCGGTGCGCACGCATCTGCCCGGGGCGGTGGTGGTCGGGCGGGCGGCGGGGCTGCACGCGTACGTCCGGCTGCCGCCGCAGGTGGACGAGCAGGCGGTGGTGGCGGGGGCGCTGGCGCGGTCCGTGCTGGTGCGGGGCGGGGCGGCGTTCCACGCCGGGGCGCGGCGGTGCCGTCCGGCGCTGGTGGTGGGGCACGCCCATCTGCCGACGTCGGGGCTCGCGGACGCGGTCCGGGTCCTCGGGGCGGTGACCCGGGGCGGGTAGGGGCACCGTCGCGGGGCGCCCCAGGCCCGCCCCTTCCCCGAAACCATGGGGCTGCCGCCCCTGGCACCCCCGCTGATCGGCCTCCGGCCTCGTCCTCAAACGCCGGACGGGCTTGATTGTCGCGCTCCGCGCTCGTCCTCAAACGCCGGACGGGCTGGATTCTCGCGCCGCGCGTTCGTCCGCAAGTGCCGGTCGGAGGTCAGATCAGCCCGCCCGGCGTTTGAGGGCGAGGCGCGGAGCGCCGATGGGGCGGTGTGGGGCGACCCCGCCAGAGGAAGTTGTCCAGGAGTGCCAGGCCGCCGCTGGTGGTGATGGACTCGGGGTGGAACTGCACGCCCTCGACGGGCAGGCGCCGGTGTCGCAGGCCCATGACGTATCCGTGGTCGAGTGCCGTGGCGGTGACGACGAGGGCGTCGGGGAGGGGCTCGGGGACGACGAGGGAGTGGTACCGCGTGGCTTCCAGGGTGTGGCCGAGGCCGTGGAAGACGCCCGCGCCGTCGTGCCGCACGGTGCTGACCCTGCCGTGCATGACCTGGTCGGCGACGGCGACGTCACCCCCGTACGCGAGGGCGATGGCCTGGTGGCCCAGGCACACGCCGAGCAGCGGCACCCGCCCGGCGAACTCCCGGACCAGCTCGACGTGCCCGGAGTCGGCCGGGTGCCCGGGGCCGGGGCCGAGCACGACGGCGTCCGGCCGGGACGCGGCCAGCTCGGCGGGGGAGCGGGTCAGGGACCGCACGACCTCGGTGCGGGCGCCGAGCGTGCGCAGGTACTGGTCGATGATGTGGACGAAACTGTCGTAGGCGTCGATGAGCAGGACCTTCACGGCAGCAGTTCCTCTCCGGTGAGCGCCCAGTAGGCGGCGCCCATCTTGGCCAGCGTCTCGTGCCACTCGGCCTCCGGCTCGGACTGGGCGACGACACCCGCCGAGCTCTGCGTGGAGTACGTGCGGCCGTCGTGCTCGATGGTGCGGATGCACAGGGCGAGTTCGGCCCAGCCGCGGGCGTCGACCAGGCCGACGGCACCTGCGTAGGCGCCGCGCGGCTGCTCTTCGAGGCCGTCGACGATCTCCATGGCGCGCACCTTGGGCGCGCCGGTCATGGTGCCCGCGGGGAACGTGGCGCGGGTGGCGTCCCAGACGTCCACGCCCGCCTCCAGCGGCCCGGACACCGTCGACACCAGGTGGAAGACGTGGCTGTAGCGCTCCACGGCCATCAGCCGGTCCACCGGCTGGGTGCTGGGCACGGTGACCCGGCCGATGTCGTTGCGGCACAGGTCGACGAGCATGATGTGCTCGGCCTGCTCCTTGGCGCTCTCGCGCAGCTCCTTGATCCGCAGCTGGTTCTCCTCCTCGTCGCGGCCGCGGCGCGCGGTGCCCGCGATGGGCCGCATCACGATCCGGCCGCCCTCGATCCGGAAGAACAGTTCGGGGCTCGCGCCGATCAGGGTGCGGCCCGCGCGGGGCAGCAGATAGCGGTACGGGGAGGGGTTGCGGGCGCGCAGGCGGCGGTAGACGTCGACGGGGGTGAGGGAGGTGTCGACGTCGACGCGGTGGCCGATCTGGATCTGGTAGATGTCCCCGACGCGGATGTGGTCCAGGCAGCGCCGGGCCCAGTCGAGGAAGGTCGTACGGTCCACGCTGTCGCGCACGGACGCGGGCGCGGGCGCCTCGGGCACCGGCCGCGCGGGCACGGCGGCGGCGTCCCGGGCGAGGCCCGCCAGGTCGAGGTCGGCCGCCCCGGCCTCGGCGCTCTCGTCGCCGAAGGCCCGGCTGTCGGCGCGCAGGTGGTGCACCAGGCCGTCGTCGAGGTCGTACCAGACGGTGTGCCGGAACAGGGTGAGCGTGAGGTCGGGGCCGCGGGGCGGGCCGGTGCGGGCGGGCAGGGCCTCCATGTGCCAGGCCGCCTCGTACGCGAGCGACGTCAGGAAGCCGAACGCGTAGGTGTCCTCGGGGCGTTCGGTGTCCACGGCGAACAGGCGGCGCGCGCGGGCGAGCAGGTCCCAGACCTGGCCCGGCGCGGTGAGCCGCAGGCGGTGCGTGCCGGGCTCCGGCTCCTCAGGGTGGTCGCCGCGCAGGCCCGCCGCGAGCGCCGCCGAGGCGAGGGCCCGCGCGAGGGCGGGCGTCCCGTCCAGGTCGACGTACCCGTCGTACACCCGGATCTCGGCGAGCCGCCCGCAGCCGACGGCCGCCCAGCGCCGCTCCCCGTCGCCTCCGGCGCCCTCACCGTCCCCACCACTCACGCTGCCCACGCCGCCCCCGTCGCCCCCGGCGCTCTCGAAGAGGAAGGCCTCCTGGCCCTCGGCCGCCCGGCCGACGGCCGCCCGCAGCCCGGTGTACAGGTCGAGCGGGTCGTGCGGGGGCAGGGGCGTCCGGGTCACCCGTACGTCGATCGTCGCCAATTCCGCCATGGTGAACTCCCTCAACCGGGTGGTGAATTCGTCATCACCAGCAGTGAATCAGCGGCTCTTCGAGCGCGCCCAGACCAATTGGCGGGCCCGTGTGCGGACCATTTCAGAATCGCTTGACCCGGCCGCCGGTCCCGTATTCAGTTGAGGGACGTTTCCATTCCTTCTGCTCTGTGTCCGTACGGGGAAGGCAGTCATGAAAGACAGCGACAGGGAATACAGGCGAGACGGAGAAAGCGACGGGAATGCCGGGAATGCCGGGAACGCCGGGGGCGCGGCGGCGGCCTCGTGGCGGGACCTCCCCGCCCGGCAGCGGCCCGACTGGCCCGACGCGGCCGCACTGCGCGCCGTCACCGGGGAGCTGGCCGCGGCCCCGCCGCTGGTCGCCGCCGCCGAGTGCGACCAGCTGCGCCGCCGCATGGCGGCCGTGGCGCGCGGCGAGGCGATCCTGCTCCAGGGCGGCGACTGCGCCGAGACCTTCGCCGGGACCGACGAGCGCTCCGTGCGCGGCAAGCTCCAGACGCTGCTCCAGATGGCGGTGGTCCTCACGCACGCCACGGCGCTGCCGGTCGTGAAGGTCGGCCGCATGGCGGGCCAGTACGCCAAGCCCCGCTCACGCCCCGTCGAGGAGCGCGACGGCGTCGCCCTGCCGTCGTACCGGGGGACGCCGTGAACGGCCCGGAGTTCACCGCGGCGGCCCGCCGCCCCGACGCGCGCCGCCTGCGCGCGCTGTACGACGCCTCGGCCCGCACCCTGAACCTGGTGCGCGCCCTGACCACCGGCGGCTTCGCCGACCTGCGCCAAGTGCACGCCTGGAACCGGGGGTTCGTGGCCGGGTCCGGGGCCGGGGCCCGCTACGAGCGGCTCGCCGACGAGATCGGCCGCAGCCTCGCCTTCATGCGGGCCTGCGGCGTCGACGCGCGCGAGGCCGCCACCGCCGAGTTCTACGTCAGCCACGAGGGGCTGCTCCTCGACTACGAGGCGGCCCTCACCCGCGCCGACCCCGGCACCGGGCGCGCCTACGCCACCAGCGGCCACCTGCTGTGGATCGGCGAGCGCACCCGCGACCTGGACGGCGCGCACGTCGCGTACTTCTCCCAGATCGCCAACCCCGTCGCCGTGAAGCTCGGCCCGGCGACGACGCCCGACACGGTGCTGTCCCTGATCGACCGCCTGGACCCGGACCGCGAGCCCGGACGGCTCACGTTCGTGGTGCGGGCGGGCGCCGACCGGGTCCGCGACGTGCTGCCGACGCTCGTGGAGAAGGTCAACGCCGAGGGCGCCCAGGTGTGCTGGGTGTGCGACCCGATGCACGGCAACACGGTCACCGCGCCCAGCGGCCACAAGACGCGCCGCTTCGACACCGTCCTCGACGAGGTGCGCGGGTTCGTCGAGGTCCACCGGGGCCTGGGGACGCACCCCGGCGGCATCCACGTGGAGCTGACCGGGGACGACGTCACCGAGTGCGTCGGGGGCGGCACCGCGGTGCGCGAGGAGGACCTGCCGTCCCGGTACGAGACGGCGTGCGATCCGCGGCTGAACCACGCGCAGTCCCTCGACTTGGCGTTCCTGCTGGCCGAGTTGTACCGCTGACGCCGTACGGCGGGCGTGGCGGCGCCGTCGCGCGGACCGGCCCGGTGCCCCGGACCTAGCCCCCCAGCGCCCGCTCGATCACGTCGAACGGCGGGTCGTCCGACAGGTAGAAGTGCCCGCCCGGCCGCATCACCAGCTCGAAGCCCGCGCGCGTCGCGCCCTCCCACGCCGCCGCCTGCTCCCGCGGCACCCGCGTGTCCTCGTCGCCCAAAAGGGCCGTGACCGGGCAGCGCAGCGGGTCGTCGGCGGGGCCCGCGTAGCCCGCGACCATGCGGAAGTCCGCGCTGACGTACGGCATCACCAGCTCCAGGAACGCCGGGTTGTCAAGGAGTTCCGCGTCCGTGCCGCCGAGTTGGGCCAGGGTCTTCAGGACGGCGGCGTCGTCGATCGCGGCGGCCCGCTCGGGGGAGCCGTCGGCGGTCTGCGGGGCGCGCGCGGCGGAGGCGAAGAAGTGCTCGACGTCCGCGCCCTGCGCCTGCCAGATCCGCGCCACCTCGTACGCCACGAACGCGCCCATGCTGTGCCCGAAGAACACCGTGGGGCGGCCGTCGGGCAGCGGGCGCAGCTCGCGGGCGATCTCCCGCGCCATCTGCCGCAGGTCGGTGGGCGGCGGCTCGGCGATGCGGTCGCCGCGCGCCGGATAGCACACCGTGTGCACCTCGACGTCCGCCAGCTCCTTGCCCCACGACCGGAAGAAGTAGGGCGAGCCGCCCGCGTGCGGGAAGCACACCATGCGCCGCGCCGCGAAGGGCCGCGCCGCGACCAGTTCCGTCCACACCATCGCCGTCTCCCCCGTCTCCCCTGCTACCGGCTGCTCTTGGCTGCTACCGGCTGCTCTTGGCGCCCGTCCGCCCTCATGGTCCCATCCCGGGCCGCCCCGCGTTCGGCCCCGCCCTGTGAGGTGCGGCACGCACGCGTGCTTGTCAGCCCGCTGTCAGGGCGCCGTCGGATGCTGTCCCAAGGAGAGGCACGCCTGGCGCCGCCCGACAGGGGCGTGGAGCGCGGCCCTGCCGCCCGCCGCCGCGACACGGCTGCCCGTACCGGACGCACCACCCACATCCCCAGGGAGTTCCCATGCCGGTGACCCCGCCGACGTACCACTCGATCACCGAGGCGACGATGATGCCGCGCCTCGTGCGCCTCGGACCCAATCTGTACGGCGCCGTCTTCACCCTGATGAAGCTGCTGCCCGCGCACTTCATCCTGCAACGCGCGCGGGAGCGCGGCGAGCTGCACCACGGCACGGTCGTCGTGGAGACCACGTCCGGCACGTTCGGCCTGGCGCTCGCCATGCAGGCCGCGCTGACCGAGCGGGAGCTGATCCTGGTCAGCGACCCGGCGATCGACGCGAACCTGCACCGCAGGCTCAGCGACCTCGGGGCGCGCGTGGAGATCTGCGAGCACCCCGCGCCCGTCGGCGGCTACCAGGAGGCCCGGCTGCGCCGCCTCGCCGAGATCCGCGCCCAGCTGCCGTCCACGTTCTGCCCCGAGCAGTACACCAACCCCGACAACCCGCGCAGCTACGAGCGGGTCTCCGAGCAGCTCATCCGCACCCTGGGCAGCGTGGACTGCCTGGTGGGCCCGGTGGGTTCGGGCGGCTCCATGTGCGGCACCGTGCGCGGCCTGCGCGAGCACACGCCGGACACCCTCGCCATCGGCGTCGACTGCCACAGCAGCGTCCTGTTCGGGCAGAGCGACGGCCCGCGCGAGCTGCGCGGCCTCGGCAACAGCCTGTGGCCGGGCAACCTCGACCACAGCGCGTTCGACGAGGTCCACTGGTGCACCGCCGAGGAGGCCTACGCCCACACCCGCGACCTGCACGCCCACCACGCCCTGTTCCAGGGCCCCACGAGCGGCGCCGCCTACCTGGTGGCCCGCTGGTGGGCCCGGCAGCACCCGGACCGGCTGTGCGTGGTGATGATGCCGGACGAGGGCTACCGCTACCAGGCCACGGTGTACGACGACGCGTGGCTCGCCGACAGCGGGTACGTGCTCGACGTCCGCGCCGACGCCGAGCCCGTCACCGTCACCTCGCCCAAGGAGGCCAGCGGCCGCTGGACCCGCTTCGCTTGGGGCCGCCGCGCCTACGACGACGTGCCCGGCGTGGTGCCGCGCAGCCCCGCCCGCCCCACCGGGGAGTTCGGGCGATGACCGCGGGCACCGGGCGGCTCACGGCGGTCCTCGGCCCCCGCACCCGGCGCGTCGTCTACGGCACGCCGGGCCCGGACGCCGTCCGCCGTGAGCTGACCGCCACCAGCACCGTCGACCTCGCGCACATCGTGATGCTCACCGAGTGCGGCCTGCTCCCGGGCCCGGCGGCCGCCGCGCTCCTGGACCGCATCGGCCGCCTGCGCGCCGACGGCTTCGCCGACCTCGCGGGCCGGGACGCGCCGCGCGGCCTGTATCTGATGTACGAGGGCCACCTCGCCGCCGAGCTGGGCGCGGACGTCGGCGGGAAGCTGCACACCGGGCGCTCCCGCAACGACCTGAAGGCCACCGTCACCGCGATGCGGCTGCGCGCGGAACTCCTCGAACTGCTCGGGCAGACGCTGCGGCTCCAGGCGGCGCTCCTGTCCCGGGCCCGCGCGCACGACGGCGTCGTGATGCCGGTGTACACGCACTTCCAGCCCGCGATGCCCATCACCTACGGCTACTACCTGGCGGGCATCGCCGCCGCCCTGGACCGGGACGTCGCCGGGCTCGGGCACGCGCTGACCGGTCTGGCCCGCTGCCCGCTGGGCGCGGGCGCCGTCGCGGGCACCGACCTGCCGATCCGGCCCGAGCGCACGGCGGCCCTGCTGGGCTTCGCGGCGCCGCCGCTGCACGCCACGGACGCGGTCGCCGCCCGCGACACGGCGCTGCGGGCGCTCGCCGCGGCGGCCTGCGCCGGGGTCACCCTGAGCAGGCTCGCCACCGACCTGCAACTGTGGAGCACCCAGGAGTTCGGCTTCGTGGCGTTCCCGGAGCGCCTTGTCGGCGGCAGCTCCGCCATGCCGCAGAAGCGCAACGCCTTCCTCCTGGAGCATGTGAAGGCCAAGGCGTCGGCGGCCGTCGGCGCCTGGACGACGGCGGCCTCGGCGATGAAGTCCACGCCGTTCACCAACTCCATCGAGGTCGGCACGGAGGCCGTGGCCGCCGTGTGGCCCGCGCTCGCCGAGGTCCGCGACGCGGTGCTGCTCGCGCAGGTCCTGGTCACCGGGGCGCGCCCGGTGCCGGAACGGATGGAGCGGCGGGCGAAGGAGGGCTTCGTGACGGCGACGGCGCTCGCCAACCGCCTGGTCGCGCGGGGCGTGCCGTTCCGCACCGCCCACCACGTCGTGGGCGCGGCGGTCCGCGAGGCCGTCGACTCCGGCGCCGACGAGCTGACCAAGCTCACCCCGCCCGACGGGGTGCCCCTCGACGCCGGGGGCGAACTCCCGCCGCTGCCACGGGTGGTGGCCGACCACGACCGGGGCGGCGGCCCCGGCGCGAGCGCCGCCGTCGTCGCGGAACTGCGCCAGCGGCTCGTCGGCCACGCCGCGTGGCTGTCCTCCCGCCGGGCCCGACTGCGGGACGCGGAAGGGGACTTGGCGGCGACGGTCGCGGACGTCGTGGCCCGGTACGGGACGGGAGGCACGGCATGAGGAACCCGACTCAGGCGCGGGGGGCACCGGAGGGGCCGGGGGCGCCCGAGGCGCCGAGCGAAGGCGCCTGGTTCGCGTTCGTGGAGAGCAACACCACCGGCACCGGACGCGAGTTCTGCGCCGCCGCCCGCGCCCGCGGCCTGCGCCCGGTGCTCCTGACCCGGGACGCCGACCGCTATCCGTACGTCGCCGAGGACGCCGTCGCCCACCGGGTCCTGGACACCGGCGACCCCGCGGCGGTGGTCGCCGCCTGCCAGGCCCTCGCCGACGGCGGCGGGCTCGCCGCGGTGGCCTCCAGCTCGGAGTACTTCGTGGCCACCGCCGCGCGGGCCGCCGCCAAGCTCGGCCTGCCCGCGCCCGACGGTGACGCGGTCGCCCGCTGCCGGGACAAGGAGCGGCAGCGGGCGGCGCTGGCCGCGGCGGGCGTGCCGGTGCCCCGGTTCGCCGCCGTCGGCACGGCGGCGGACGCGGTGCGGGCGGCCGCGGAGTGCGGCGGCCCGGTCGTGGTGAAGCCGGTCAGCGGGTCCGGCTCGGTCGGGGTGCGGCTGTGCCGGGGCGCCGACGAGGTACGGGACTGGGCCGCCCGGCTCCTGGACCGAGGCACCGACGAGCGCGGCGCGCCCGTGCCCGGGCGGATCCTGGTCGAGGCGGCCGTACGGGGGCCGGAGTTCTCCGTGGAGACCCTCGACGACCGCGTGGTGGCCGTCGTCGCCAAGCACGTGGGGCCCGAGCCGTACTTCGTGGAGACCGGGCACGACGTTCCGGCGCCGGTGCCCGCGACCACGGCCGCCGCGCTCGGCGGGACCGCGCTGCGGGCCCTGGCCGCCCTCGGCCTCGGCTGGGGAGCGGCCCACACCGAACTGCGCCTGACCTGCCGGGGCCCGGTCGTCATCGAGGTCAACCCGCGGCTCGCGGGCGGCATGATCCCCGTCGCCGTGCGCGCCGCGACCGGCGTGGACCTCGTCGACGCCGTGATCGCCCGCGCGGCCGGACAGGCCCCGGCACCGCCCGGGCCCGGCGCCGGGCACGCGGCGGTCCGGTTCCTGCACGGGGCGGGCGAAGGCCGGGTCACCCGTGTGACGGGGGCGGCCGCGGCCCGCCGGGCGCCGGGCGTCGTGGCCGTCACGGTGAGCACGGCCGCGGGCCGCGAGGTCCGCGTCACGCACTCCTTCCTCGACCGCCTCGCCTGCGCGGTGGCCACCGGCCAGGACACCGCGACGGCGGCCCGCCGCGCACGGGACGCGACCGCCCTGATCACGGTGGGCCTCGACGGTCGGGAAGCCGGTCGGGAAGCCACCGGAGCGGCCATCGCAGAAGGCGCCGCACGAGCAGCCGTACAGGACGCCGTACAGGACGACGCACGAGCGGAAGGGGCGGGTGGGCCATGACGGACGACGACCGCACACGGGGGAGCCGTCGACCCGGATCCCCCGCTGGACCCCGCCCACGGGCGGCACCCCGGGCACCGGCACCCACACCACCCGCCTGCCCGCCGACGTCACCCGCGCCCTCACGCGCACCGCCCGCGCCCTGGGCGCCACCCTGCCCGCCCTCCTGATCGCCGCCCACGCCCGGGTCCTGGCCACCCTCACCAACGAACGCGACCTGCTCGTCGCGTACGCGCCCCCCGAACCCGGCGGCGTCCAGGGCCCGTTGCGCCTGGCCGTGCCCGACGCGACCTGGGCGGAGCTGGTGGCGGGCGGGGCCGGGGCGCACACCTACCGGGGCGGGACCCGGCCGGAGGTGGCGCTCGACCTCGCGGACCTCACCGCCCCCGCCACCGAAGCCGCCCCCGCCACCGAAGCGGGAGGCCCCCTGCCCGACGGCATCATCCTGCGCGTCGCCTTCGCCAGCGACGCCCGCGACCGCCGCGACGGCGGTGATGGCGGTGATGGCGGTGACGGCGGTGACGGCGGTCTCACCCTGCGCGTCACCCACGACACCACCGCGCTCGACACCTCGTACGCCGTTCGCGTCGCCGGATACCACCGGGCCGCCCTGCGCCTGATCGCCGCCGACCCCGCCGCGCGGCACGAGCGGCAGAGCCTGCTGTCGGCGCCCGAGGTCGAGACGCAGCTGTACGACCTGGCGGGCCCGCGCGCGCAGCTGCCGGAGCGCACCTTCGTGGAGCTGTTCCGCGACCGCGCCCGCGCGGCGCCCGACGCCACCGCCGCCGAGCACGGCACGCGCCGCCTGACCTACGCCGAACTGGACCGGCGCTCGGACGCGGTCGCGCACGCGCTGCTCGCCGCCGGTCTCGGCGGCGAGGAGGTGGTCGCCGTCGTCATGGAGCGCGGCCTGGACTGGATCACGGCGGCGCTCGGCGTCTTCAAGGCGGGCGGCGTCTACCTGCCGGTGAGCCCCGGCTTCCCCGCGGGCCACGTGGCCGCCCAGCTCGACCGCGCCGCCGCCGCGTGCGCGCTGACCGAACCCGGCGCCGAGCCGCTGGTGCGGGCCGCCGCCCCACCGGAGCTGCCGGTGCTCTCCGTGCCGGACGTGCTCGCCGCGCCCGCGCCGCCCGGCGCCCCGGACGTCACGGTGACGCCCGGCCAGGCGGCGTACGTCTACTTCACCTCCGGCTCCACGGGGGAGCCCAAGGGCGCGGTGTGCGAGCACGCCGGGCTGCTCAACCACCTGCTGGCCAAGACCGAGGACATGGGGCTCGCGCCGGGCACGGGGCTCGCGCCGGGCGCGGGCGAGATCGTCGCGCAGACCGCGGCGGTGAGCTTCGACATCTCGCTGTGGCAGTTCGCCGCGCCGCTGCTCACCGGGGCCGCCGTACGCGTCGTCGACACCGGGGCGCTGCTCGGCGTCGAGGGCTTCCTGGACGAGCTGGACCGGGGCCGCGTCACCGTGGCGCAGGTCGTCCCCTCGTACCTGGACGCGCTCCTCACCCACCTGGAGAGCCGACCGGCGCGGCCCCTGGCCACCCTGCGCGCGCTGTCCGTGACCGGTGAGGCCCTCAGCCCGGACCTGGTGCGCCGCTGGTTCGCGCGCTACCCGCGCATCCGGCTCGTCAACGCCTACGGCGCCACCGAGGTCTGCGACGACACCCTGCACGAGGTCATCGACGGCGTGCCCGCCCGCGACACGGTGCCGCTCGGGCGGTCCCTGCGGAACGTCAACACCTACGTCCTGGACGCCAACCTCCAGCTCGTGCCGCTCGGTTCGACCGGTGAGATCGCGTTCTCCGGGGTGTGCGTGGGCCGCGGCTACATCGGCGACGACGAGCGCACCCGGGAGGCGTTCGTGCCCGACCCGTACCGGCCGGGCACCCGCATGTACCGCACCGGCGACTTCGGCCGCTGGCTGCCCGAGGGCCGCCTGGAGTTCCTGGGCCGCCACGACGAGCAGGTCAAGATCCGCGGCTACCGCATCGAACTCGGCGAGATCGAGCACCGCCTCCTGACGATGCCCGGCATCCGCGAGGCGGCCGTCGTCGTCGAGGCGGGCGCGGGCGGCGTGCCGGGCCTCGCCGCCTTCTACAGCGGGCAGGAGACCAGCCCCGGCCGCGTCCGGGACTTCCTCGCCGGGCAGCTGCCCGACCACATGGTGCCCGCCTACGTCCACGGCCTGCGGCGTCTGCCCCGCACCGGGCACGGCAAGGCGGACAAGCGGGCCCTGGTGCGCCTCGCCGGGACCCTCGGGCACGGCGGGGCACCCGACGCGGCGCCGCGCACCGCCGCCGAGCAGCGGCTCGCCATGGCGTGGGCGGAGGTCCTCGGCGTGCCCCTTGAGCGCATCGGGCGCACCGACAGCTTCTTCGACCTCGGCGGCACCTCGCTGGCCGCGGTGCGCCTGCTCGTCCACCTCGACCGGGCCCTGTCCCTCGCCGACCTCACGGCCCGGCCGGTGCTCGCCGACCTCGCGGCGGCCCTGGACGGCACGGGACCGGCGGCGCCGGGCCTGCTCCAGCCGCTGTCGACGGTCACCAGCCCCCGCCGTACGCTGGTCTGCTTCCCGTACGAGGGCGGCAACGCCGTCAACTTCCGGTCCCTGGCCCGGCACCTGGCCGACGACGGCGTGGCCGTGCTCGGCGTGGAGCCGCCCGGGCACGACGTGGCCGACCCCGGGGGCGACCTGATGGACGTGTCCGCCGTCGCCCGCCGGGCGTGCGCCGAGCTGGCCGCGCACGGCACGGGGCCGCTGCTGCTGTGGGGGCACGGCGCGGGGGCCGCGGCCGCCCTGGCGACCGCGCGACTCCTTGAGCGGGCGGGCTGCCCCGCCGAGCGGGTCTTCGTCGCGGGCCTGCTCCTCGACGACGCCGCCGCGCTGCGCGCCCGCGCCGCGGCCACGGCGGCGGCCGACGACGCCGCCCTCCTCGACCGGCTCCGCGCGGGCCACGCGTACGTCGAGCTCGACGCCCTGCGCCCCCAGCGCGCCACGGTCACGGCCCGCGCCTACCGCCACGACGTCCAGACGTCCCTGGCCCATCTGCTCGCGCTGCGCGCGGACCCGGACGCCCACCGCGTCACGGCCCCCGTCCACGTCGTCACCGCCCGCGACGACCCGGCCGCCGCGCGGGCCGAAGCCCGGGCACGGGAGTGGAAGGCGGTGTCCGCCAACGTGACGCACCACGAACTCCCCGAAGGCGGCCCGTACTTCACCACCACCCAACCAGCGGCCACGGCAACAGCGATCCGCACCACACTACGACCCAGCCAAGCCCCCCGATGCCCTTGCTAGCCCGGGCGGCGAGCCAAGCGCCCCAAAGGGGCGCGGGGAACGGCGCGCCCAGCCCCCACGCACCCGCACCCGACCAACAACAGCCCCCAGGAGCCCACCCATGACCCTGCAAGCCCCGGCGGCGAGCCAAGCGCCCCAAAGGGGCGCGGGGAACTGCGCGACAAGCCCCCACGCACCCGCACCCGACCGACAGCCCCCAGGAGCCCACCCATGACCCTGCAAGCCCCGGCGGCCAGCCGAACGGTCGCCACAGGCGTCAGCGCAGCCTTCGGCACCTTCGGTGAGCTGCTTCAGGGCGTGCTGCCCGAGCGGGACGGCGACTTCCTGGTGACGCTCCCCGTCGCCCGCTGGGCGATGGCCCGCTTCGAGCTGGACCCGGACGCCGACGCGCTGGCCGTGCGCCCCGCGCACAAGAAGAAGGCCCTGCGGCTCACCGGCATGATCATGGCGGACGCGGCGCGGCCCGCGGGCGGCCTGCTCACCATCGACAGCACGCTCCCCGAGGGCAAGGGCCTCGCCAGCTCGTCCGCCGACCTGGTCGCCACGGCCCGGGCCGTGGCCAACGCCCTGGGCGAGCCGATGCCGCCGCGCCGCATCGAGACGTACCTGGCGAGGATCGAGCCGACCGACGGCGTGCTCTACCCGTCCGTCGTCGCCTTCCACCACCGCAGCGTGCGCCTGCGCGCCCGCCTGGGGTCGCTGCCGTCGATGGCGGTGGTCAGCGTCGACGAGGGCGGCTCGGTGGACACGGTGGCGTTCAACGCCCTGCCCAAGCCGTTCACCGCCGCCGACAAGCGCCGGTACGCGCACCTGCTCGACCGGATCACCACGGCCGTGGCCCGCCGCGACCTCGCGGAGGTCGGCCGGGTCGCCACCGCCAGCGCCCGGATGAACCAGGTGCTGCGGCACAAGTGGTCCCTGGAGCCGCTGATCGGCATCTGCGAGGAGATCGGCGGCCTCGGCGTCGTCGTCGGCCACAGCGGCACGGCCCTCGGCATCCTCCTGGACACCGCGGCCCCCGACTGCCACACCAAGCTGACGGCGGCGGCCCAGCGCTGCCAGGAGCTGACGGGCAACGTCACGGTCTACCGGACCCTGAGCTTCCACTAGACGGGCGCGGATACGAGGAAAGGCCCCTCCGCCGGAGCGGAGGAGCCTTTCCTCTGTCGTGCGCCGCCAGGGACTCGAACCCCGGACCCGCTGATTAAGAGTCAGCTGCTCTAACCAACTGAGCTAGCGGCGCCTGCTGACAGAGAAAATATTACCTGGTCCGAAGGGGTGCTCGTGACCACCGTCCGGCAGAGCGGAATCCCGGGCTCACAGCGCCAGGGACAGCAGCACCGGCGCCGCCCTGCGGTTCAGCGTCTGCGCGGCGGCCCGCAGCCGGTGCGCCCGCTCCACCGGCAGGGACAGCGCGAGCGAGCCAGCCGTGGCGCCCGCCGTGATCGGGACGGCGGCGCAGACCGTGCCGACCGCGTACTCCTGGAGGTCCAGGACCGGGACCGTGGGCGCCTGGGCGGCGAGCTTGTTCAGCAGGACCCGCTCACTGGTGATCGTCCGCGAGGTGAGCCGGGGCATCTTGTGCCGGGCCAGGTGCTCGCGGCGGGCGTTCACGTCGAGCTGGCCGAGGAGGCTCTTGCCGACCGCGCTGGCGTGCGCGGCGACCCGGAAGTCCACCCACTCGTTGACCTTGGGCGTGCGCGGGCCGTCGGCGACGTCCGTGACGCGGATCTCACCGTCCACGTAGCGGCTCAGGTAGACGGCGGCGCCGAGGGCGTCGCGCAGCCCGTCGAGGGTCTCCTGGAGCTTGTCGCGCAGGGCCAGGCCCCGGTCGCGGGCGGAGCCCAGGCGGGTCAGCGCGGCGCCCGGCACATACGCCCCGTCGGCGATCCGCTCCACGTACCCCTCGCGGCGCAGCATCCGCAGCAGCGGCGTGAGCTGCCCGGCGGTCAGGCCGGTCGCGCGGGTCAGCCCGTCCTCGGTCACCCCGCTGCCGCGGCGGGCGACGGCTTCGAGCACGCGCAGGGCGCGCCGCGCCGAGCGGTGCGCCGTCGTCGGCTGGTGCTGCAGCGCCACGGTTCCCCCCATGGAACAGTTCCAGACACCCAGACAGGTGGACAACGTCCACGATAGCTGTCAAATCCCCTCCGAGGAGAGGGCGTTGGCAAGCCAGTGGCGCGCTTCCGCCCCTGGCGGCGGGGCCTGCGGGTCCCGGCGGGCCGGGGAGCGCACGCCTCAGCCCCGAGCGCGGCGAAACCCCGGCCCACGGCAGGGCGAAACCCCCGCCCACGGCAGGGCGAAACCCCCGCCCGTGCCGCGGCAGGCGCCCCCGCTCACAGCACGGCGGACAGGAACTCGCGGGTCCGCTCGTGCTCCGGCTCGGAGAAGATCCGCTCCGGCGGCCCGGACTCGATCACCCGGCCCGCGTCGAACATCAGCACCTGGTCGGAGATGTCCCGGGCGAAGCCCATCTCGTGGGTCACGCAGAGCATCGTGATGTCCGTGGTGTGCGCGATGTCGCGCAGGACGTCGAGGACGCCCGCGACCAGCTCGGGGTCGAGCGCGGAGGTCACCTCGTCCAGGAGCAGCACCTGCGGCCGCATCGCGAGGGCGCGGGCGATCGCGACGCGCTGCTGCTGGCCGCCGGACAGCTGCGTCGGGTAGGCGTCGCACTTGTCGCCGAGTCCGACCAGGTCGAGCAGGTCGCGGGCGCGCTGCTCGGCCTCGTCCTTGGGCAGGCCGAGGACGGTGACGGGGGCCTCGGTGATGTTCCTGAGCACCTTCATGTTCGGGAACAGGTTGAACTGCTGGAAGACCATCCCGATGTTCTTGCGGACCTCGCGGACATGCTTCTCGCCCGCCGGGACGAGCCTGCCGTTCTTCTCCTCGTGGGTCAGGTACTCGCCGCCGACCTTGATGGTGCCCTCGTCCGGCTTGATCAGGGTCATCAGCAGCCGCAGGATCGTCGTCTTGCCGGAGCCGGACGGGCCGATCAGCGTCACGTGCTTGCCGGAGGCCACGGAGAAGTCCAGCTCGTCCAGGACCGTGTTCGACCCGAAGCGCTTGACGACCTTGTCGAAGCGGATCAGCTCGCTGCCGTCGACCGCCGGGTTGGGCTGTTCTTTGGAAGGGCTGGAAGGGCTGGCGTCAGCGGACAAGACGGCGCTCCAGGGCTCGCAGGAGGAGGGACGAGGGGTAGGCGATGAGGATGAAGGCGACGCCGACGACGGTCAGCGCCTCCGTGTACTGGAAGGTCTGCGCGGCCTCCAGGCGGGAGCGCTGGAGGAGTTCCAGGACGCCGATGCTGGCGAGCAGCGGGGTGTCCTTGAGCATGGCGATGACGTAGTTGCCGAGCGCGGGCACCACGCGGCGGATGGCCTGCGGCAGGATCACCGCGGTCCAGGTGTGCCGGTAGGGCAGGCTGAGGGCCTTGGCGGCCTCCCACTGGCCGACGGGCACGGCCTCGATTCCGGCGCGGTAGACCTGCGCGGTGTACGTCGAGTAGTGCAGGCCGATCGCGAGGGTGCCGGTGGTCTCCGCGGAGAACTGGACGTTCCACTCCGGCAGCACGAAGAACAGGAAGAACAGCTGCACGAGCAGCGGCGTGTTGCGGATGAACTCGGTGATCAGGGCCACCGGCCAGCGGATGAGGCGCGTCGGCGCCCGGAACGCCAGCGCCCACACCAGGCCCAGCGAGAAGGAGATCAGCGAGCCGAGCGCGAGGACCTGGAGGGTGACGAGCACGCCGTCCCAGAAGTGCGGCATGAAGTCGGCGACGGCGCCCCAGTCCCAGCTGTCACTGCCGTTGTTCATCGGGACCCACCTCCGCCCGCGACGCCGCTGGCGCTCAACTCATCGGACTTCGCTGACGGCTGACGGAACCTCAGCCAGGCTCCGACGCCCTGGCCGGGCGGCGGGAACTGCCCGATCCCGGCCTTCGCCCGGCGCTCCAGGAGCTTCATGCCGCGCGTGAGCAGGAAGGCGATCACGAAGTAGATCACCAGCGTGATCGAGTAGATCTGCGCGCTCTCGGTGGTGGCGAGCCGCACCAGGTACGCGGCGAACGACACGTCGCCGATGCCGAGCAGCGACACCAGGGCGGTGCCCTTCAGCAGCTCGACCAGCAGGTTGCAGAACGACGGGATCATCTCCGGCACGGCCTGCGGCAGCAGGATGAGCCGCATCCGCTGCCAGGGCGTGAAGCTCAGCGCGACCCCCGCTTCGCGCTGCGCCGGGGCCACCGCGTTCAGGGCGCCACGGACGATCTCGGCGCCGTAGGCCCCGTACGACAGGCCGAGGGCGAGCACCGCCGCCCACATCGGCACCAGGGCCCAGCCCGCGAGCTGCGGCAGGACGAAGAAGATCCAGAACATCAGGACCAGGGCGGACGTGCCCCGGAAGACCTCGGTGTAGAACGCGGCGAAGAACCGCACCACGCGTGAGCGGTGCGTGCGCGCCATGCCGACGCCGAAGGCGACGGCGGTGGCGAGGGCCGCGCTGTAGACGGTGAGCTGGACGGTGATCCAGATGCCGGGCAGGACCCAGTGCTCCCACAGACCCGCTGTCATCGGCACAGCTCCTCTGCGGTCAGGTCGGTCATCTCGGCCTTGGTGAAGCCGAAGGGTCTGAGCACCCGGAACAGCTCGCCGCTCTTCTTCATCTTGTGGATCTCCACGTTGAAGGCGTCGCGCAGCTTGGTGTCGGTGGGCCGGAAGGTGAAGCCGCCGCCGTCGACGTGCTTCTTGCCGTCGATGACCGGCGCGAACGGCTTGGTGGCCTCGGCCTTGGCGCTCTTGCGGACGACCTCGCGGGCGGTGAGGGCGGTGCCGCCGAACACGTCGATGCGGCCCGCCTCGACGGCGTTCATGCCCGCGACCTGGTCCTGGAAGATGACGATGTCGCTCTCCTTGTACCCGGCGGCGACGGCGTACCCGATCTCCGCGTAGCCGGTGCCCGTCCCGAACTTGGCCTTCTTCCGCACGACGTCCTGATACGTGTGCAGGCCCATCGGGTTGCCCTTGCGAACGATGAACGAGTCGAGCATCTGGTACTCGGGATCGGAGAAGATCACCTGCTGGCAGCGGTCCTTGGTGATGTACATCCCGGCGGACACGACGTCGAACTGCTGTGTCTTCAGGCCGGGGATCAGCGAGCCGAACTCGGTCGCCACGGGCTGCACGCTGTCCACGCCGAGCCGCCCGAAGATGATCCGGGCCAGCTCCACCGCCTCACCGGTGAAGTCCCCCTGGTCGTTGATGTACCCGTACGGCGCCTCGCCCGCGATGCCGAGGCGCACCGTGCCCTGCGAGCGCAGCCGGGCCAGCGTGTCGCCCGTGGGCACGCGGCTGCACCCGGCCGCGCCGAGCGCACCGGCGGCGCCGACCGCGGCGGCGGAGGCGAGGACCGCGCGCCGGGGCACCTTCCCTGTCGTGATGAGGTTCCTCAGTGGTGGAGCCATGGGCGCGCGGCTACCCGAGCGGATGCGAAACATGCCGACGAATTCCGGCCCCGGCCGTGATCACGGCCCTCTTGACGCGGGCGCCGCCCCCGGGAGGACCATGGCCGCATGGCAGACCGCTACATCGAAGTCGCCCTGGCCAAGCGCGGTGTCCGGGCCACCGCCAAGCTCCTCGACGACCGGGCCCCCGTGACCTGCGCCACCGTATGGGACGCGCTGCCGCTCGGCGGGGACGTGTATCACGCCAAGTACGCCCGCAACGAGATCTACGCCCTCTTCCCGGCCTTCGCGGCCGAGGAACCCCCTTGGAGAACCCCACCGTCACCCCCATCCCCGGCGACCTGTGCTACTTCACGTTCACCGGCACCGAGCTGGGCACGTCCTCCTACGGCTACGACAGCGCCCAGCGCGGCACGATCGTCGACCTGGCCCTGTTCTACGAGCGCAACAACTTGCTCGTCAACGGCGACGTCGGCTGGGTCCCCGGCATCGTCTGGGGCCAGGTGGTGGACGGCCTCGACCGCCTGGCCGAGGCGTCCAACGACCTGTGGCGCACCGGAGCCCAGGGCGAGACCCTCCACTTCCGGCGGGCGTGATCAGCCCGTCCGGCGTTTGAGGACGAGGCGCGAAGCGCCAACAAAGGGGGAAGGGGCGAAGCCCCAGCCGAAAGCGGGGCCTGGGGCGCGGGCCTCAGGGAAGGGCGGGCGGGTGGGGGAGAGACGCCACCCCGGCCTCGTACAACGCGTGCGCGGCCCGCAGCACGAGGGCGTCGGAGAACCGCGCGGCCACCAGCTGCACCCCCACCGGCACCCCCTCCCCGTCCAGGCCACAGGGCACCGTCCCCGCGGGTTGCTGCGTCAGGTTGAACGGATAGGTGAACGGCGTCCACCCCGTCCACCGCCGCGCCCCGCTCCCCGGCGGCACCTCCACCCCGGCCGCGAACGCGGTGACCGGCACGGTGGGCGTGACCAGCAGGTCGTACGCGTCGTGGAACCGGCCCATCCGCCGCCCCAGCTCCGTCCGCACGTCGACGGCCGCGAGGTAGTCCAGCGCGCTGTACCGCGCCCCCGCCCGCAGACCTCCCGCAGGCCCGGGTCGAGCAGTTCCCGGCGGGCGGGCGGCAGGTGCTGCGCGACCCGCGCGGCCCCGCTGAACCACAGGGTGTGGAACGCCTCGACGGGATCGGCGAAGTCGGGGTCGGCCTCCTCGACGTACGCGCCGAGGGCGGCCAGCGTCTCCACCGCGCCCCGCACCGCCGCCGCGACGTCGGGCCGCACCGCGACCTGCCCGCCCAGCGTCGGCGAGTACGCCACCCGCAGGCCGCGCACGCCGTCGCGCAGCCCGTCGCGGAAGTTCCCGGCGCGGGGCCCGGCGCAGGACCAGTCCCGGGTGTCCGGCACCCCGATCACGTCCAGGAGCAGCGCGGCGTCCGCCGCGTCCCGGGTCATCGGCCCGACGTGCGACAGCGTGCCGAACGCCGACGCCGGATACAGCGGCACCGTGCCGTACGTCGGCTTGAACCCGAAGATCCCGCAGAAGGAGGCGGGGATGCGCACCGAGCCGCCGCCGTCCGTGCCGAGCGACAGCGGCCCCGCGCCGAGCGCGACGGCGGCCGCGCTGCCGCCGCTGGACCCGCCGGAGGTGCGCGTGGTGTCGTACGGGTTGCGGGTGATGCCGTGCCGGGGGCTGTCCGTCACGCCCTTCCAGCCGAACTCGGGCGTGGTCGTCTTGCCGACGAACACCGCCCCGTGCTCCCGGAGGCGGGCGACGGACGGCGCGTCCTCGTCCCAACGTCCCTCCTCCGACACGGCCTTGGAGCCGCGCAGGGTGGGCCCGCCGCGCTGGAGCAGGATGTCCTTCACGGTCACCGGAACCCCGTCCACCGGGCCGAGCGGCTCACCCGCGCGCCAGCGCGCCGCGCTCTCCTCGGCGCGGGCCAGCGCGTCCCGCTCGTCGATACGCACGAACGCGTTCACGGCGGGCTGGATCTCGCGCGCCCGGCGCAGCACCGCGCGCGCCGCGTCCACGGGGCTGAATTCGCCCTTTCCGTAGCCGTCGACGAGTTGTACGGCGGTGAGGTCCGTGAGCTGGGTCATGCACGCTCCTCCGTGAGAGGTCTCCGGTACGGGCTGCTGCGGGATCAGTGCCCAGGGACATACCCACGTTCCTTGTCGACCACGTTCGGCAGCGACCGGCCCGCCTCCCAGCGGCCGTACAACTCCACGAACTGCGCGCCCAGTTGATCCCGCCAGCCGACCGTGTCGCCGCTCATGTGCGGCGAGACGAGCAGGTCCGGCGCGGTCCACAGCGGGCTGTCCGGCGCCAGCGGCTCGCGCTCGAAGACGTCCAGGGCGGCGCCCGCGATCCACCGCTTCGACAGGGCCGCGAGCAGGTCGTCCTCCACGACGAGCTGGCCCCGGCCCACGTTGATGAACCGCGCGGAGGGCTGCATCATCCCGAAGCGCCGCTCGTCGAACATGCCGCGTGTGGCGTCGGTGAGCGGCGCCGCGCACACCACCCAGTCGGCGCGCGCGAGCAGCCGGTCCAGGTCGTCCGCGCCGTACACGCCGGTGCGCGGGGTGCGGCCGACGAGCGCGGTGGCGATGCCGAGCGCCTTCAGGGTGCGGGCGATGGCGCGGCCGATGGGCCCCGAGCCGACCACGCAGGCGCGGGTGCCCGCGACCCGCTGGCTCTCGCGGTGCCGCCAGACCCGCTCGCGCTGGAGGTCCAGGGTGCGGGGCAGGTCCTTGGCGAGGGCGAGCACGAGCGCGGCGACGTACTCGGCGATCGGCTGGTCGAAGACGCCCCGGGCGTTGGTCACCACCGTGTCGGAGGCGACGAGTTCGGGGCACAGCAGCCGGTCCACGCCCGCGCTCGCGGTGTGCACCCAGCGCGGCCGGGCGCCCTCGCCGGGCCAGGCGTGCCGCACCGCGTCGGACAGGAAGTCCCACACGAGCAGCACGTCGGCCTCCGGCAGCAGCCGCGCGACCGACTCCGCGTCGGCGTGCAGCACCCGCGCGCGCCCCGTCAGCGCGCCAAGGCGCGGCGGGGGCGCGGGCGGCGGGGCGTCGAGCACGAGGACCGTCGGGGTGCCGCCTCCCGGAGGCGACCCGGTGCTTTCGGACACGGCGGAGGAACCATTACGCAACACGAGCCCGCTTCCCTGGTGGCGTCTGGACGGCCCGTCGACCGCGCGGCTCCCGCCGACCCGCGGCGGGAGCCGCCCGCGACCGCCCCGCGACTGTCTGAGATGCGCGGATTGACCACGCTGGCACCCGAACCTACCTTCGTCAACAGAGACGGCCCGCTCCGCGGATCAGTACGCGACGCCGTACCCGACTCCGCACGCGGACCAGCACACGCAGCGAACCGCACCGCACCAGAACACACCGCACCGCACCGCACCGAACCGAACCGGTGAACCCGTACGCGGGTCCGCACGACGACCCGTACGACGGCCTGTACGGCGATCCGCACGACGACCCGTACGGCGATCCGTACGAACCGGCGCGGAGCGCCCCGCGGGAGTTCCCGCGTCCCCGTCCCGACGTCCCGGCGCGTCGCCGCCGCGCACCACTTCCGGCCCCAGGCCGGGCCTGTTCCCGCTCGCACGGTCACACTCGCACGATCAAAAGGGCCCGCTCATGGACGTCACTTCCTTCTCCGCGTACTCGATGTTCCAGGGACCCCAGCCGCAGCGCGGCGTCGGCGTCGTCGCCCCGTTCGACTTCGCCCTCGACCGCGAGCTGTGGCGCTGGGTCCCGGACGAGATCTCGCTGCACCTGACGCGTACCCCGTACGTGCCCGTCGAGGTCAGCCTGGACCTGGCGCGCCTGGTCAGCGAGCACGAGACGCTCGCCGAGGCCGTGCGCGCGCTGTCGGCCGCCGAGCCGGAGGTCCTCGCGTACGCCTGCACGTCCGGCAGCTTCGTCGACGGCCGGTCGGGCGAGCGGGCCATGTGCGCGGCCATGGCCCGCGAGGGCGCGGTGCCGTCCGTGACCACGTCGGGGGCGCTCCTCGAAGCGCTCGCCGAACTGGCCGCGACCCGCGTCGCGCTCGTCACGCCCTACACCTGGTCGGTGACCCACGCCCTGGAGGAGTACCTGGCCGAGGCGGACGTGGCGGTCGTGGGCCGCGCCTATCTGGGGCTCACCCGGCACATCTGGAAGGTGTCGTACCGGGATGTCGCGGACATGGCGCGGCGGGCGGTGCGCGGCTCGGTCGACGCGCTGTTCATCAGCTGCACCAACCTGCCCACGTACGACGTGATCCCGCAACTGGAGGCGGAGCTGAGGGTGCCGGTGCTCTCGGCGAACCAGGTGACGATGTGGTCGGCGCTGCGACGGCTGGGTACGCGTGCCGTAGGGCCCTACCAGGCGCTGGTCGACGCGGGCGCGCGGCCGGGGCGGCCGACCTGGCCGCGCTCGGCCCGGACCGGCTCGATCCGGCGGTGCCGCCAGTGCCGCCGGTGCCGTCCGCGCCGGTGCCGCCGCCCGCGGCGGCGCCGACCGAGGGCCTGCCCGACCCGCCGCCCGCGGGCCCCGAACCCGCGGGCCCCGCCGCTGAAGGAGGCTGGACTTGACCGCACTCGGATTCCTCTATCCCGGCCACTCCGCCGAGGACGACTACCCCCGCATGGAACAGCTCCTCGGCTCCGACATCCGCCTCCAGGTCGTCCACACGGACATCGGCGAGGACGCGCACCGCGTGGACGCCCTCCTGGAGATGGGCGCGCCCGCGCGGCTCGCCGCCGGGGTCGAGGAGCTGCGGCTCACCGGGGCGGAGGCCGTCGTCTGGGCGTGCACGAGCGGGAGCTTCGTGTACGGGTGGGAGGGCGCCCACGACCAGGTGCGCGCGCTCGCCCGCGCGGCCGGGCTGCCCGCGTCGTCGACGTCCTTCGCCTTCGTCCACGCGGTACGGGAGGTGGGGGCGGCCCGGGTGGCGGTCGCCGCGACGTACCCCGAGGACGTGGCGGGCCACTTCGCCGCCTTCCTCTCCGCCGCGGGGATCTCTGTCGTCTCCTCCCGCGGCAGCGGCATCATCACGGCCGCGGAGGTGGGCACATGGGGCCGCGACGAGGTCCTGGCCCTGGCCCGTGAGGGCGACCACCCCGAGGCGCAGGCCCTCCTTCTCCCGGACACCGCGCTGCACACCGCCGCGTACGTCCAGGAACTGGAGGGTGAACTCGGCAAGCCGGTCCTGACCGCCAACCAGGTCACCGCCTGGGAGGCCCTGCGCCTGGCCTCCCGCCGTGTCAACGCCCCTACGCTGGGCGCCCTCTTCACCCGCCAGCCAGTAGTCCAGGCCCCCACGGACTGACTCCCCCAAGCGGGCGCGCCCTCCACCACCCGCGGCGACCACGCCTCCCCACCCGCCGCAGGGTGACCGCCCCCGGCGCCCCCTGCCCACCGTCAACACCTGCCGCCCCCACCCACCCGCCCACCCGTGCCCACCTGCCCCAGGCGACCGCCCCTGGCGGCCCCTGCCGCTGCGCGAGGCTTGCTTCTCCCACCCGCCCGCCCGTGACTGCCCGCGCCAGGTGACCGCCCCTGGTGGGACTGCTGCGCCGTCGGCGTCTGCCGCTGCGCGGGGCTTGCTTCTCCCACCCGCCCACCCATGACCGCCGCCCTCAGGCCGACGCCCCTCGTGGGGCCTGCCCGCCGTCGGCGTCCGCCGGTCCGTCGCGGCCACCGCGCCGACAACCCGCACCCGCCAACGGCGCCCAGCCCACACGAGGAGCGCCCACCCGTATCGGGCAGCAACGGGTGGGCGGGTGGGAAAGAATCGCCCCACGCACCGCCAGCCGCCAACGGCGCCCAGCCATCGAGAGGGGCGTCGGCCTGGGGTGGGCGGTCACGGGTGGGCGGGTGGGAGAGAAAAGCCCCCACGGAGCGGCAGTCGCCCACGGTGTTCAGCCGTCGAGAGGGGCGTCGGCCTGGGGCAGGCAGCAACGGGCGGGCGGGTGGGAGAGAGAAGCCCCCACGCAGCGGCAGTCGCCGACGGCGCTCAGCCACCGCGACGGGCGCCCGCCCAGGGCAGCCGGTCACGGGCGGGCGGGTGGGCGGGGGCGGCCCAGGGCACCGCCAGACCCCGGAGGGAATAACCGGAGACGACCTCCTGTTAAGGCGAGGCGGCAGGCCAAGACGCACGGCGAACCCAGGAGGCACCGCGTGACCACGCGAGGCGAACACCCCCCAGCCGAAGAGGACATCCGCGGCCGCAGGCACGGCACGGCCCCCACCCCCCTCTCCGTCCTGGACCTGGTGACGGTCGGCTCCGGCACCACGGCCACCGACGCCCTGCGCACCTCCGTCGAGCTGACCAGGCTCGCGGAGTCCCGCGGCTACCACCGCCACTGGGTGGCCGAGCACCACTCCATGCCGGGCGTCGCCTCCTCCTCCCCGGCGGTGATCCTCGCCCACCTGGCCGCCCACACGACCCGCATCCGCCTGGGCTCAGGCGGCGTCATGCTGCCCAACCACGCCCCGCTGGTCATCGCGGAGCAGTTCGGCACCCTGGAGGCCCTGGCCCCCGGCCGCGTGGACCTCGGCCTCGGCCGGGCCCCCGGCACCGACGGCGCCACCGCGGCCGCCCTGCGCCGCACGGACCGCCTGCACGAGGGCGCCGACGAATTCCCCCAGCAGCTCGCGGAGCTGACCCGCTTCCTGGACGACGACTTCCCCGACGGCCACCCCTACGCCCGCATCCACGCCGTCCCCGGCCCCGTGCAGGCCACGTCCCCCGGCGGCGTCCAGTCGACGCGCCGCCCGCCGATCTGGCTGCTCGGCTCGTCCGGCTTCAGCGCCCGCCTCGCCGGGACCCTCGGCCTGCCCTTCGCGTTCGCGCACCACTTCTCCGCGCAGAACACGCTTCCGGCGCTCGACCTGTACCGCGAGTCGTTCCGCCCCTCGGCCGTGCTCTCCGCTCCGTACGCCGTCATCGGCGTCTCCGCGCTCGCCACGGACGACGAGGAGGAGGCCCGCCGCCAGGTCAGGGCCGCCGCGCTCAACATGATCCGGCTGCGCACCGGCCGCCCGGGCCTCGTACCCACCCCGGAGGAGGCCGAGGCCCACCGGTTCACCGACGTGGAGCGGGACTTCGTCACGAACTGGAACAGCAACGTCGTCCACGGCACCGCCGACCAGGTCCGCGCGGGCCTCGACGACCTCGCCAAGCGCACCGGCGCCGACGAGCTGATGCTCACGGCCAACGCCCACACCGGCGCCGTGCGCCTGCGCAGCTACGAACTCATCGCGGACGCCTACGGCCTGCCGAAGGCGCCCTGACGGCCAGCGCACCAGTGGGAGCGGGCGCCGCTCCCGACGGGGGTGGGGGCGGCGCCATCCCCCACGCAAGCCGCCCCAGGCCAGCCGCCCCAGGCCAGCCGCCCCACGCCAGCCGCCCCACGCCAGGCGCCCGCGCCCGGCGCCCGCGCCCGCTACGCCGCGCCGCTCTCCGGCAGCGCCGTGACCTCCGCCGGGAAGTCCAGCGCGTCCTCGATCAGCACGGAGATACGATCCGCCGCCACCGCCCGTGAGTACAGCCACCCCTGCCCGGTGTCGCAGCCGATGCCGCGCAGCCGCGCCGCCTGCTCGGCGGTCTCCACGCACTCCGCGGTGACGGTCAGGCCCAGCCGGTGCGCGAGCCGCACCAGGGCCTCGACGATCACCTCGTCGGCGGGGTTGACGTGCCCGTCGGCCTCCTCGTACTGGAAGCCCCGTACGAAGGAACCGTCCAGCTTCAGGACGGACACCGGCAGACGGCTGAGGTAGGCGAGGTTGGAGTAGCCGGTGCCGAAGTCGTCGATGGCGATGCGCACGCCCATGTCGCTGAGGGCCTGGAGGGCCTGGAGCGGGCGCCCGGCGGAGCCCATGACGGCGGACTCGGTCAGCTCCAGCTGGAGCAGCCGGGGCGCGAGGCCGGTCTCGGCGAGGATCTCCGCGACGTCCGCGACCAGGTCGGAGTCCCAGACCTGCCGCACGGCGACGTTCACGCTCACGAACAGCGGCTCCCTGTCCGGGTGTTCGAGCTGCCAGTGGCGCGCCTGGAGACAGGCCGCGCGCAGCACCCAGCGGCCCAGCTGCACGATCGAGCCGTCTTCTTCAGCAAGTCCGATGAACCGATTCGGCGTGAGCAGCCCGAACTGCGGATGGTCCCACCGCACCAGCGCCTCCACGCCCTTGAGCCCGCCGTCCTCCAGGCTCACCAGCGGCTGGTACTCGAGGACGAACTCGTCCCGCTCCACGGCGGGCCGCAGCGAGCTGGCCAGGGCCTGGCGGGTCATGCGGTGCGCGTTGCGCTCGGGGTCGAACAGGGTCCAGCGGGCCTTGCCGTCGGTCTTCGCCCAGTACAGCGTGGTGTCGGCGGCCTGCATCAGGCCCGTCGTGGTGGTCCCGGCGGCGCGCCGCTCGACGACGCCGATGGAGGCCGACAGGGACAGGCGCTGCCCGGACAGGTCGAAGGGCTCCTGGAGGGCCTTCAGGGTCGCGTCGGCCAGCTCCGCGAGCTGGTCGGTGCCGGTGGAGTCCTCCACGAGCAGCGCGAACTCGTCCCCGCCGAGCCGCGCGACCAGCGGCGCCGACGCCCTGCCGTACGCGGCCCGGTCGGCGCAGGCGGTGAGCCGCTCGCCGACGGCGGCGAGCAGCCGGTCGCCGACGCGGTGCCCGAGCGTGTCGTTAACCGCCTTGAAGCCGTCGAGGTCCAGGTAGCACAGGCCGACCCGGCCGGTGCTGGTGTCGTCGTAGGCGCCCGCCTCCAGCGCGGAGGCGAGCCGCTCGAAGAACAGGGCGCGGTTGGGCAGGCGGGTCACCGGGTCGTGCATCTGGAGGTGGCGCAGCCGGGCCTGGAGGTCGCGCCGGGCGCTGATGTCGGCGGCGGCGAGCAGCACGGCGCCCGCCCCGGCCCACGCCTCGCGCCCCGCCGCCTCCTCGCGGCCCGGCAGCGGCGAGACCGTCACCTGGGTCCACAGGGAGTGCCCGTCGGGGTGCTTCAGACGGCGGGTGCAGCGCAGCTTGGCCTGGCGGCCGCGGAGCACCTCGCGGTACGCGTGCCAGGTGCGGGTGTCCGACGCCAGGTCCACCAGGTCGGCGGCGACCCGCCCGGCCAGGTCGGCGGGGGCGGCGCCCGCCAGCGCGGCGAACGCGTCGTTGGCGCAGACGACCAGGCCCTCGCGGTCCACGACGGCCAGCGGCAGGGGGGCCGCGGCGAAGGCGGCGCGGTAGTCGGCGGGGGAGTGCCGCCCGACCGGACGGGCCTGGTCACTTTCCGTGACGGCAGGCCGGGTGCGGTCGGGTGCTGCTGTCGACGTCGGCCCTTCAGACGTTCCGTTCACCGCTTGCTCCCGCAGTGCAGTTGGTCGAGCAGGTCGATGGGGCCCCGGGTCCTGGCGGGTCTGGGGAGGCGACCGGCCGCTGGCGGGCGGCCGGTGGGGCCGGGAAAGTGTGCCGATCATAGAGGCTGGTACGCGGTGCCTCCAGCCGCATTCGCGCCGGTACCGGGCCCGGGAGCCCCCGCCAGATCGTTTCTGCTCGGCCCTGCCCGGCTTTCTCTGCGCTCCGACCGCTTGTGACCCTCAGTGAGCGCTCGGAGTGTCGCCTCTCTGACCGTTCTCACTCACTCGGGTCAGACAGACTGGGCGAACTTCACTAAACCAACACAAGGTGGGTGGGATCTCTCGCATTCCGCATCCGGAGGTGGACGTGGGGCGTCAGCTCCCCCTTGGAGGCTCACCCGTGGAGGGGAGCGGCGGCGCCTGCGCAGCGCGGCGGCCCTGTTCACCGGGCTCACCGCGTTCACGGCCACGTCGCTGGTGGCGGGCCCCGCGATCGCCCACGGCGAGGCGGGTCCGTGCGCGCTGCGCCGCACCTCCGCGCACCACTCGGAGGGGCTCGACACCTGGAACGCCGCGTATCCGCGGCCCACCCGGCCTCTCGACGCGGTGCTCGTCTTCCTGTCCTTCCCGGACGCGCCGCCGCTGACCTCCCCGGCCGAGCTGGCCGCCGACCACTTCCCGGCCACCAGCGACTTCTTCGAGCGTGCCTCGTACGGGCGGTTCCGGTTGCGGGCGCATCCCCGGTCCGAGTGGATCCGGATGCCGCGTGCCTCCACGGCGTACGCCATAGAGCGCGACTGGCACCCCCGGCTGCGGGGCGCCTATCTGCGCGACGCGCTGGCCGCCGCCGATCCGCACGTCGACTTCTCCGCGTACGACATCGTGTACTTCGTCGCGGATCCGGACGCGCCGGGAGTGAACTCGGACGCGACGAAGGTGGTGAACTTCGACCGCCCGCTGCGCGCGGACGGTACGGGTCTGCGGCGCGTCGTCACCGTCTTCGAGCGCCATCCGCCGGACCGCAACGTCCTCGCCCATGAGACCGGCCACGTCTTCGACCTGCCGGATCTCTACCACCGCCCCACCGACGGCAAGGGCGACTGGGACACGCACGTCGGCGACTGGGACGTCATGGGCAGCCAGTTCGGTCTGGCCCCCGACTTGTTCGGCTGGCACAAGTGGAAGCTGGGCTGGCTGGATGCGCGGCAGGTGGTCTGTGTGCGGGGCGGGGCGCGGCGGCTGACCCTGGACCCGCTGTCGGCCTCGCCCGCGCGCCGCGGCGTCGGCGGCACGAAGCTGGCGGTGGTCCGCACGGGCCGGGGCAGCGCCGTGGTCATCGAGGCCCGGGGGCCCCTGGGCAACGACCGCGCGACCTGCACGGCGGGCGTCCTCGTCTACCGCGTCCGCAATGAGACGCCCTCCGGGCGGGGGCCCGTCGAGGTGGTCGACGCCCATCCGCGCTCGGCGTCCTGCCGGGACGACTCGGTCTACCCGCCGCTCGCGGACGCGCCGGTGCGGGTGGGGGAGCGCTTCACGGTCCCGGGCACGGGCGTCCGCGTGGAGGTGGAGTCCCGGACGGCCTCCGGCGCGTGGACGGTCACGCTGACCTCGGCGTGACCTGAGGGCCCGCCAGCCGCCCTGTGCTCGCGGGAGCACCATCCCTTTCGGGGCGTGGACGGTCACGCTGCCTTCGGCGTGACCTGAGGGCCTGCCAGCCGACCTGTGCTCGTGGGAGCACCATCCCTTTCGGGGCGTGGACGGTCACGCTGCCCTCGGCGTGCCCCCAGGGCCTGGCGGCAGCACCATCCCTTCGGGCCGCCCTGACCGCCGCAAAAGGGGGGTGTGGGTGGCGAAGCCCCCACAAAGCGCGGCGAAGCCGCGCAAAAACAACGATGGCGACCCCGGTCCACGCGTTCCGTGGACATGGGTCGCCATCGCCATCGTGCGCCGCCAGGGACTCGAACCCCGGACCCGCTGATTAAGAGTCAGCTGCTCTAACCAACTGAGCTAGCGGCGCCTGCTGACGTCGTAGACCTTAGCATCACGATCGCCGTCAGGAAAAATCGATAGCCGGGCCGCCCGCACGCACGCCCACAGCACCACGTCCGGGCCCGGCAGCCAGGGGCTTCGCGTGTCGGGGGCGACGAGCCAGCGCGTGCCGAGCCGCTGGTCACCGCCGGTTTCCCGGGCCAGCGGCGGCACCGTGACGGCGTCCCCGGGGCCGTGGCAGAGCAGGGACGGCACGGCGGCGCCCCACTCCTCCCACTCCAGCAGGGACGGCAGGCGCTGGGCGGTGCCCGGCGCGGCGAACAGCAGCACCCGCCCCCGGCAGGTGGCGACGGGGCCCGAGCCCGGCCCCTCCTGCCAGAGCCGGTCGACCATCCGCCGCCCGAACACGATGGGCACGCTCACCACGTCGAACACGGTCCCGCAGGGCAGGACGGCGGGCACGGTGGGGCGGGCCCGCCAGTCGGTGAGCAGTCCCCGCGGATACGTTTCGGCGGACGCGAGCCAGGCGGCCCCCTCGGGCGTGACGTCGGTGGCGGGGCGCGCGCTGGTGTGGGGGAGTGGAATGCTCATGGCGACCAGATGTACCCATGGTGAGCGCCCCGTTCCCCAGAGTTGCCGAAAACGGGGACAGGGCGCCTCTGTCTCCGCTACCGTGCCCCCCGGCATATGCCACTGGGCCTTACGGCGCCACGGGCCTTGCGGCGCCTGCGGGTCCTGCGGTCTTACGGGGCCAGGTCCGGGCGCCCCTCGGCCCCGCCGCGCAGCAGGTCCCGCCCGAACTCCACCATCTTGTTGGCGTAGTCCTCGGTCCACTGGGCGCGTTCGGCGATGGCCGCCAGGGTCAGCCGGTCGAACCGGCGCGGGTCGGCGAGCTGGGCGGCCGCGATGGCCTGGAACTCCATGGAGCGGTCCGTCGCGGCGCGGAACGCCTGGGTCAGTTCGGTCGCCCGGGTCAGCAGTTCGTGCGGGTCCTCGATGGACTCCAGGTCGAAGAAGTGCTCCGGGTCGGCGGTGGCGTCCACGGGTTCGAAGAGCAGCGGGGCGGGACGCATGCGCTTGCCCTGTGCTCCGGGTTCCGCCATCTCCAGTTCCTTCCCTCGTACGCCACGTGCCGCCATTGTCCCTTCCCCCGCGGGAGCGCCCCAGACCCGCCCCTTCCCGAACCAGGGGGTTGCACCCCCTAGCACCCCCGCCCCCGATCGGCGCTCCGCGCCTCGTCCTCAAACGCCGGACGGGCTGGACCCCGCGGTGCTCGCCGTCGTCGGCGTTCGGTGGCCCGCCGGGAGAAATAAGCCCGTCCGGCGTTTGAGGACGAGCCGCGGAGCGGCGATGAACGGGGGTGGGGCCACCCGGCAGGGCTAGCGCGCCCGCACCCGGTGCGCCGCCAGGTGGTCCCACGTCGTCATCATCGCGTCCCACCCGTCAGGGAACTTCACCGTCACCCCCAACGGCACCGGCTCCGCCGACGGATGGTCATCGAGCAGCGAGTCCACCCCCGCCCGGCACACCACGACGCACGCGTGCCGATGCCGGGACAGGAGCACGCACAGCCGCCCCGTCTCCAGGTGGAACGCGGTGGCGTCGGGCCGCCCCGACAGCGGGTGCAGCACGACGGTCACGTCGAACTCCCGCCCCTGGAGCCGGTTCGCGGTGTCCACGGTCACCCCCGCCACCCCGAGGTCCGCGAGCGCCGCCCGCACGGCCGCGGCCTGATCCCGGTGCGCGGTGCCCACGGCCACCCGCGCGGCGGTGAGCGGCACGGGATCGGCGGCCTGCTCGGAGGCGGCGGCACCCCCGCGGTCGAGGAGCCGCCGCACCACCTGGGCGACGGCCCGCACCGCCTCCGGGTCGGTGCGGGGCGTGTGCCGCGCGGGCAGCTCCAGCAGGCCCCACCCGGTGGCGGCGGCCTCGTCGATGACCCGGTCGGCCCCGGAGCCGTCGGACGGCACGGCGAAGGCGAGCGTCCGGTCCCCGTGGCCGGTGCCGCTGCGGAACGGCGTGTACGGGTAGAACGCGGCGGACACCAGCGGCGCCGCCGACGCGGGCAGCCGCCAGGACACCGGGAGCCGGTGCTGCGGCAGGGTGGGGTTGTGCGCGAGCAGCGTGCTCACGGCGCTCGCCGAGGGGTCGTAGGCGAGGCCCGCCCACTGGTCGGCCTCCGCGATCGCGAACGGGTCGAGCTGCCCCGGGTCGCCCACGAACAGCGCCCGCTCGAACAGCCCCGCCACGGCGAGCAGCCCGTCGGACCGCATCTGGTACGCCTCGTCGACGATGGCGTGCCCCCACGGCTCGACGCCCCGCACGTGCGCCCACTTCGCGGCCGTGGACACGACCACGTCGAGGCCCGCGAGGTCGGCGGCCTTGGCGGACTTCCTCACGTTCGGCAGGGCGTCCAGCGCCTTGTCGTACGCGTCGGAGTCGCTGCTGTGCAGACGGCCCACCGGCAGGTCCGGGTCCTTGGCGGCGAGGCGCAGCACCAGGTCGTCGACCTGGGCGTTGGTCTGCGCGACCACCATCAGGGGCCGCCCGGCCGCGGCCAGCTCCCGGGCGGCGCGCACCACGAGCGTCGACTTGCCCGCGCCGGGCGGCGAGTCCACGACGACGCCGCGGTGCGGTCCGTGCAGCGTGTCGCGCAGGATCGCGTCGGTGGCCTCGGCCGCCGCCGCTGCCGGGTCGAACGGGGTCGTCACAGGGCGTCCTCCGCGGTCACGGGGTCGGGGCTCTCGGTGGCGGCCGGGTCGGGCGGGCCGCCGTGCGTCCACGGGGTGTCCTCCGGGGCGGGCAGCTTGGGGCCGCCGCGCTGCTCGTGCTCGAAGAGCGTGAAGCAGATCCGGTCGCCCGGCTCGGGCACGGACCCCGCGTCGGGCTCCTTGCCGCGGCCCATCTTGTCCAGGACCCGCAGCACCAGCTCGCCCTGCCCGTCGTACGCCACGAGCTGCGCGGACTGCGCCTTGCCGTCCAGGGAGCGGTACACCCGCGTGCCCTCCTCCAGGTGCGGCCGGTCGGCGGTGCGCACCGTGAGCAGCGGGCGGGGGCGCGGCGAGCGGCCCTCGCCGTACGCCATGACGACCTCCGTGACCTCCCCGGCGAAGGCCTCGCCCGCGAGGCGCCGCCCGGCCATGACCAGCGGGTCGTCCAGGGCCTCCTGGGCGTCGAGGCGGGCCTGCTCGCGCTCGCGCGTCGCCAGCTTGTTCGCCGCGGTCACCGCGTCGTCGCGGCGCGGCTGCGGCGGCTCACCGGCGGCGACGCGGTCCCGGTGCGCGGTGAACGACCAGCGGTCGCCGCGCCAGCGGTCCGCCGCGTGCGCCGCCTCGGGCAGCGTGCACAGCGCGTCCAGGCCCCGCCACACCGCGTCCCACGTGGGCCGGGTGCGGCTGTCGACCAGGGCGCGGATCTCCCGCTCGGCCGCGGTGAGCGCGGCGAGCCGGGCGTCGGCCGTCTCGCCGTCCTCGGCGGCGGCCAGCGCGGTGCGCGCCCGGTCGTAGGCCTCGATCGCGGGGGCGAGCAGGTCGTTGTCGAACGCGGGGTCGGTGGCCGGGCCCGCGGGCGGGCAGAGGAGTTGCCCCGCGGCGTCCCGGGCCGTCTCCGCGCGCAGCGCCGCCTCGGCCCCCGACGTGCCCTCGGGGGCCTCGATCCACGCCAGCAGCGCCCCCAGGTGCTGCTCCTCCAGGCTGGACTGGCCCGTCGCCCAGTGCCGCGACAGCAGGTCCGTCATCGCCAGCAGCAGCGCGGAGCCGGGCACCCGGGAGCGCTCCGCGTAGTGCGTCAGCCAGCGGCCGAGCAGCGGGACGCGGGGCGGCGCCGGATGCGGCGTTTCGGGGTCGTCCTCGGCGGTGCGGCGGAACCGCATCGAGCGGCCGAGCAGGCGGACGAACTCGATGCCCGCGCGGCTCGGCACGATGATCTGCGGCGCGTCCGCGCACAGCTCCGCCTCGACCTTGACGCGCTTGCCGGTCTCCGGGTCGGTCTCCGTGCGCTCGGTCGCCTCCACGTCGTCCGCGTACGACTCCACGTACGGGAGCAGCGTGTCGGCCAGGTCGGCGAGGAACGCGAAGCGCAGGTCGCGGTCGCGGGGCTGGGGGACGACCAGCAGCCGCGGGGAGGTGCGCTCCGTACCGATCAGCGCCCCCAGAGGGGCACCCGCCTCTCCCGCCGTGGTCAGCGGTACGAAGACCAGGGGCCGCTGGGAGAGGTGCCGGTGCCGCACGGTGGCCCGGGGCTGTGCCCGGCCGGTGGCGGAGGCCTCCAGGCGGGCCAGATTGTCGATCAGCGTCATGGGTTATTCAGCCCGTCCGGCGTGTGGGGACGAGGCGCGAAGCGCCGATGAGAGCGGGGTGCCGGGGGCGGCAGCCCCTGGCTCCGGTGAAGGGGCGGGCCTGCGGCGCCCCCGCGAGGGCATCACGCGGACCTCCCCGCCAGCGCCTCGGCGCGCAGCGCACCGGCCCGGCGCAGCGCCGCCACCGCCGGGTCCTCGGGGTCACCGGCCTCGCCCCGCGCGGCCGCCAGGGCCTGCGGCACCGTGCTCAGCGCGCCCAGCTCCGCCCGCAGCGGCCGCCCGAGCGCCGTGACCTCGCCCCGCGCCCGGGAGCGCGCCCGGCAGTGGAAGGCCAGCTCGCAGGCGGCCAGGCACTCCGGGGCGTACGTCGCGGGGACCGCGTCGACCGCGGCGGTCAGCTCGGCGGCGGGGCGGGTGACGTCGAACGTCGTGCCCGGCGGCAGGGACGCCGCGATGTCCTCGACGCGGTCGAGCCGGGCGAGCTGGCGGCGGGTGACGGAGAGCTGCTTGCGGATGTCCACCGCGGCGGCCGTCGGCAGGTTCGAGAAGTCCTTGGGGCACACCAGGAGCACCCGGTCGCGGACCGTCGGCGCCGGGTCGAGCCCGGCCGCGACGTCGGCGAGGGCGAGCGCGTACACCGCGGCCTGGCGGGCGGCGGCGCCCACCTTCGCCGGGTCCGCCGCGCCGTCGATCATCGGGAACGACTTGATCTCGACGACCGTCCACGTGCCGTCCGGGGCGACGACCACCGCGTCCGGCTCCAGGAACGCGGGCGTGCCCGCGACGTCCAGGGCCAGCATCGGGTGGTCCAGGAGCGTCCAGGCACCGGCGTCGGCGGCCTCGCGCAGGGCGAGCGCCGTGCGGGCCACGCGGCCCTCGGGGCCCGCCGCCGACAGGTCGGGGGTGCGCGCGTCGCCGGGCGCGGGCTCGGGGCCGCCGCCCAGGCACGCGTGCGTCAGGCGCAGCAGCTCCGCGCCGCCGTCCCGGGTGACCCGCGCCTCGAAGGCGTGCCCGCGCATGAAGGCGAACTGCGACTGGCCGAACCCGGACGGCACCCCCAGGGACTCCGCGAGCGCCGCCTTGGGCACTCCGGCGCCGTCCAGGAGCGCGCGCCGTCTGCAGCCCGGGTTCGCCGCGAGGGCGGCGAGGGCGCGGGCGTCCATCGGCTGCGGCGCGACGTCAGGTCCGCGCAGCTCCGCGAGCCGCTGGCGCAGCGCCGTCGCCGGTGTCCGCGGCGCGTCCGGCGGGGCGGGTGCCCTTCTTGCCGCCGGGCTTTCCGCTGCCCCGGGGCTTGGCGCCCGGCTCGGCACCGAGCTTGCGCTGATGGGGAATTCGCTCACCCGGGGAAGTCTGGCATCCCCCACTGACAACTGAGGCCCGGGCGCCGGAAGGGACGGCCGTGGCGCCCGCCGCGCTCGGGGCGCCGTCGCCGGACGCGCCGCCGGGCCGGGCGAACCGCTGCGGCAGGTGCGGCAGCAGCCGCGCCTTGACCCGCTCCGTGAGCCGCCGCACCGGGCGGACCAGGAGCAGGCCCACGCCCATCACGGCGACGCCCGCGGCGGCGTCGAGGAAGTAGTGGTTGGCGGTGCCCATCACGACGATCGTGGTGAGCAGCGGGTAGGCGACGGCTGCGGTCTTCGCCAGCGGCGTGCGCCCGTACCGCCACAGCATCACGCCGCACCACAGCGACCAGCCGACGTGCAGGCTGGGCATCGCCGCGTACTGGTTGGTCATGCCGCCGAGCCCGCGCGGGGCGCTGGCCTGGCCGCCCCACCAGCCCCAGTCCGCGTACTGCGCCATGGTGTCCACGAAGCCGTGCTTGGCGTCCAGGAGCCGCGGCGGACAGGTCGGGAGCAGCGAGAAGCCGATCAGGCCGATCAGCGTGGAGACCATCAGCCAGGTGCGGGCCGCCGCGTAGTGCGCGGCCCTGCTGCGGAACAGCCACACCAGGATCAGCGGCGTGACCAGGTAGTGCAGCGAGGCGTACCAGAAGTCGGCGGGGACGCCGAGCGAGGCGTGCGCGGTGAACAGCCGGTTCAGCGGGTGTTCGAGGTTGAGGCTGAGGGCCTTCTCGACGCGCAGGATCGCCAGGCCGTGGTCCACGGCGGTCGTCACGTCACCGCGGGCGAGCAGCCGCCCCGCCGAATACGCTCCGTACACCAGCAGGATCAGCGGCAGCTCCGTCCACCAGCGGGGGCGGAGGCCCGGTGTGCGGTGTCCTGATATGCCCCCGTTGCCGGTGCCCTGTGCCTCGGTGTGCGGCATCCGGTGGGTCCCCCATCTCATTTCGCGCTGTTCCCGCTCAGTTCTCGCGGCGTACGGCCGCTGGGTCACTTTACGGCGTACGCGAAGGCCGACGAGTCATCCCCCTGATGGTCATAGACGCAGAGATCCACGGCGCGGTTGCTCAGGGCCGGGGTGAGTGATGATGGAGGGAACGGACAGGCGACTGTCCCCTTTTGTCCTGGCATGTATCCCCTTATGTGCCCCCTACGCACCCCCTTGGAAGGCACCCCATGGCACCGCGCATCCTGCTGGCCCGGCATGGACAGACCGAGTGGTCGCTGTCCGGAAAGCACACCGGCAGGACCGACGTCCCGCTCCTCGAAGAGGGCCGTCGCGGCGCCAAACTCCTCGGCGAGCGCCTGCACCGGGCGCCCTACGACGGCCTCCCCGGAGTGGAGGTGCGCACCAGCCCCCTCTCCCGCGCGCGGGAGACGTGCGAGCTCGCCGGGTTCGGCGACCGGGCCGCCGAGTGGGACGCGCTGAGGGAGTTCGACTACGGAGCGTACGACGGCCTCACGCCCGCCGACATCCAGGCGGTGCGCCCCGGCTGGCTCATCTGGCGCGACGGGGTGCCGGGCGGGGAGAGCCTGGCGCAGGTGTCGGCGCGCGCCGACGAGGTCGTCGCCTGGGCGCGGGAGGCCGACCGGGACGTGCTCGTCTTCGCGCACGGGCACATCCTGCGGGTGATCGCCGCGCGCTGGCTCGGCTACGAGATCGACTTCGCGGCGCGCATCCGCCTCAGCCCCACGTCCCTGTCCACCCTGGGCTGGGCCTACGGCCAGCCCGCCATCGAGTCCTGGAACGAGACGGGCCACCTCACGTCCTGACCGTGCCGTCCGGCCCGCCCTGGTGGGGGCGGCGGGCGGCGTGGGCGTGCAGGAAGTCCCCGACGCCCCTGACCCGCCGGTGCGGCAGCAGCAGCCGCGCCGTGGTCGCCAGCATCCCCTGGATGCGGGAGGACTGGACCTCGTCGAGGAGGGCCAGCACCCGCCCGCCCGCGTCGGCGGCCTCGTCCGGCCGCCCCGCCCGCGTGAGGTCGTCGGCGAGTTCCGCGGTGTAGAGCGCGATGTTCCGCGTGAACTGGGGGGTCTCCGCCGCCGCCACGCCCGCGGCGCGGTGCGCGTGCCGCGCGGCCCGCTCCCACTGGCCGAGCGCCGACCAGCACTGCGCCTCCAGGCCCGCCAGCTCCGCGGGGCCGTAGAAGGTCATCCACTCGGGGTCGCTGTCGCACGGCCCCTGGTCGAACAGGGCGTGCGCGCGGGCCAGCGCCCGCTCGCAGCCGCCGCGGTCGCCGAGCCCGGCCCAGCCGCCCGCCTCGCGCAGCGCGATCAGCGACAGGAACCGGGGCGAGCCCAGGTGCCGCGCGGCCTGGGCGGCTGCCTGCGCGGCCCGCAGCGCCTCGCGCGGGCGCCCCGCGTCCCGCGCGAGGAACGCCGTGTTGCAGAAGGCGTGCGCCTCCAGGGCGGGGTCCGCCGACATGCGGGCGGTCGCGAGCGCCTCCGCGTAGTGCGAGCGGGCGTCGTCGAAGCGGCCGGAGTCGTGCGCGAGCCAGCCCACGGAGATGGCGAGTTCACCGGCGCCCGCGTACAGCCGGTCGGCCGTCGCCTGCCCCGCCTGCCGCGTGGTGCCCGCGTCGAGGAGCGCGTACGCCGTGCGCAGCGGGGCGGCGGCGCGCCGGTAGAGGCCGTCGGCGCCGTGCCGGTCGTCGAGCAGCCGGATCCGGCGCACGGCCTCCTCGACCGCGCGCACCTCGGCGCGGCCCGCCGGGCGCGCGCGGCCGGTGGTGCGGGTGGCCGCGTGGGCACTGGCTCCCAGGGGGAGCCCGGTGGCGCCCAGGGAGGCGGCCGCCACCGTGCCGCTGGTCATGAATGCGCGACGCCGCACGTCGCTCACCTCGTCGCTGTCGTTCTGTGCAAGTGGTTCATGGGGGTCAAGGGGGGCAAGTTCAAGGGGGTCAGGCAGTGCGCTTGCCTCAGGCGGTTCTGTCTGGTCCGTGTGGCCCGTCTGGTCCGTGTGGTCCGTCTGGTCCGTGTGGTCGAACTGGTCAAACTGGTCTAGCTGTTCGCGGGGGACGCGGGCCGTCCTCCGGGCGGCGGGGGACCCGGCGCCGCTCGCCCTCGGCTCCGTGCGCGCCGCCCGGCCCCGCACCGCCGAGCGCGGCGCGAAGCCGAGGTCCGTCAGCGTCCGGCCGGGGAACATGTGCAGGAACACCCGCTCGTACGCGTAGTTGGGGCAGCGGATCTCCCCGGCCTCGACCCGCCCGACGTACCGCGCGTCGCAGCTCACGCGCTCGCCGATCTCCCGCGCGGCCCGCCGCACGGCGGCGGCGAACTCCCCCGGCGAGCGCTGGCCGCGCAGTTGCCGGAAGACGAGGTTCGGTCGCGGAGGCGGAGTGGACGATGCCGACGGTTGCCTGGGCGACGACGCCATGCCGGTTCCTCTCGTGCGGGACCGTGCCGGACAGCCCGTGGCCCACGTGGGGCTGGCCCCGTCTCCGCCCCGGCCCGACCCTGTTCCAGCGGAGCTGAACGTACCGGGTGCGGCCCCGCGATGAGGCGGGGTTTGGCTACAAACGGGATATCTCACCCGCGATCTGCCATGAACTGCCATCCTTTGCGGCGGCGTGGCGCCGTAGCCGTTGACGGGGTGGGGCGTTGAACCATGCGGAGAGGGAGCAACGCGGCTTCCGCCCTGGCGAGGAGGTGTTCCCTTGTTGGAGACCGGCATGGAGAACGGCGAATCCTGGAGCTCACTGACCACGGCACGGCACCGGCCGACCCTGGAGCGCAGCGCGGGGCCCCGCGGCCCGCGGGGCGGCGCCGCGCCGTGCGACCTCGTGACCGTGCCCGCCCGGCAGGGGCTCGAAGCCGTCGACATCCTGCGCCGGGGCGCCGGTGACGAGGCCGTCGGACCGGTCCTGCACGACGGGAGCTGCGACACCCTCGGCTTCCTGGTGCCGCCCGGCACGGCCGCGGGCTGGGACCTGCCGGGGAGCGCCTGTACGCAGACCTTCGGGCGGGGGTCGGGCTGTGGCACGAGCCGGTGCCCGCGCCGCCCGTCGCCGGAACGGGGTGGCTCGTGCCGCCAGGGGGGACCGATCCCGTGACCGACCCCGCGGTGCTGCGGGCGGCGCTGGGGGAGGCGGCGCGGTTGATCGAGGCGGCCGACCGCTGCCGGTAGCTGGCGGGGGCGCCTTGTGCCGTCCTCGTCGGCGCTCCGCGCCTCGCCCTCACGCGCCGGGCGGGCTCTCTCCCCCACCCACCCGCCCTCCATCGCGCTCCGCGCTCGTCCTCAAACGCCGGACGGGCTTGTTAATTCGCGCTGCGCGCTCGTCCTCAGGCGCCGGACGGGCTTTTCTCCCGCTCCGGGAGGGGGCGGGTGGGTGGGGAGATTCCGCCGCGAAGCGGCGGAGCCCCGCGACGAAGGCGGCAGTAGGTCACACACGCCCGAAGGGGCAGGACCCAGCCCGTCCGGCGTTTGAGGACGAGGCGCGGAGCGCCGATGAGCGGCGGGGTGGGGAGGAGCCCCCGGCAGGGCGCCGCCGGGCTGGCGCGGCGATAATGGGGCGATGGCAAGGAACCGCCGCGGCCGAGCGGCGCGCGACGCGGTCGTGGAGGAAGTGGACGGCGGCCTCGCCGAGCTGCTGCCGGACCCGGACCGCCCCCACGCCTGGACCCTCCTGGTGGACGGCGCCCCCCAGTCGTACGTGGACCTGGACGACCCCGCGTACCTGGACTTCGAGTACCAGCGCAGGCTCGGCCACATCGCGGACCTCACCGCACCCCCGGGCAAACCCGTGCACGCCGTGCACCTCGGCGGCGGCGCCCTCACCCTCGCCCGCTACGTCGCCGCGACGCGTCCCCGCTCCACCCAGCAGGTCGTGGAGCGGGACACCGCCCTCGTCCAGCTCGTGCGCCGCGCGCTGCCCCTGGACCCGCAGGCCCGCGTCCGCGTGCGCGGCGCCGACGCCCGCGAGGGCCTCGCGAAGGTGCCGGACGGCTGGGCGGACCTGGTGATCGCCGACGTGTTCAGCGGCGCCCGCACGCCCGCGCACCTCACCAGCGTGGAGTTCCTCACCGACGTACGCCGCGCCCTCAAACCCGGTGGCCAGTACGCCGCGAACCTCGCCGACGGCCCGCCGCTCGCCTATCTGCGCGGCCAGCTGTCCACCGCCGCCGCGGTCTTCCCCGAGCTGGCGCTCGTCGCCGACCCGGCCGTGCTGCGCGGCAAGCGGTTCGGCAACGCCGTGCTGCTCGCCTCCGAAGCGCCGCTGCCCGTGGCCGAGTTGACCCGCCGCAGCGCCGGTGACCCGCATCCGGCGCGGGTGGCGCACGGGCGGGAGCTGGTCGACTTCAGCGGGGGCGCCGCCGCCGTCACGGACGCGCGGGCCGTGGCCTCGCCCGCGCCGCCGCCGTCGGTGTTCCGCTGACGCGCCCCCGCGCGGTCAGTACGTGTGGACCTCCACCCGCGGGGCCGTGTCGTGCCAGGCGCAGAACACCGACACCCGCCGCGTGTCCGTCGCGAACTCCACGCGGATCCACGTAGGCGCCTTCCACATCTGCATCGACCAGCCCGCCGCGGGCCGCACCGACACCAGCGTCGCCGACCGCTCGCCCAGGTCGAACACCACCCGGCCGCCCTCGGTGCTGTAGCCCTTCACCGACCCGGACGACGGCTTCGGAGACGGGCGGGGCGGGGGCGCCGGGGCCCTGGCGGGGGCGGGCGGGCGCGCGGAGGGGGAGCGCGAAGGCGCGGGCGCCGGGGCCTTCGGGGGCTTCGGGCGCTTCGTGGCCGGTGGCGGCGCCGGGCGGTGCGTGGAGGACGACAGCGACTCGCCGCCGCGGTCACCGGCCGTCAACGGCAGGGCGCGCGGCGGGTCGTACGCCGTACCCGCCATCACCGTGTGCACGCCCCACCACGACAGCGTGACCGCCGCGCCCGTGGCGAGCGTCCACGCGACGGCGTGGACGAGACCCCTGTGCCTACCCCTGCGCATCGCGGCCCACTGCACCACGCCCCGCGCGCCGTCCACAACCCGCGCGGACCAGGCGCGCGGACATGCGGCGCAAGCCCCCACCAGACGCCTGCCAGCGGATATCCGGCACAAGCCCCCACCAGACGCCCGCCAGCGGATACACGGCGCAAGTCCCCACCAGGCGCCCCCCATCGGACATCGGGCCGCAAGGCGGGGCCAAACCTCCCGCGGGGCACCGCCCGTGTCCGCATCGCGTACGGTGCCGTGCCATGGCAAGTGTGCTCGTCGTCGAGGACGACCAGTTCGTGCGCTCGGCCCTCATCCGGCACCTCACCGACGCCTCGCACACCGTACGCAGCGTCGGCACCGCCCTGGAGGCGCTGCGCGAGGTCGCGCACGTCCGCTTCGACGTGGTGATCCTCGACCTCGGCCTGCCCGACCTCGACGGGGCCGAGGCCCTGAAGATGCTCCGGGGCATCACGGACGTGCCCGTGATCGTCGCCACCGCCCGCGACGACGAGGCGGAGATCGTCCGGCTCCTCAACGACGGCGCCGACGACTACCTCACCAAGCCGTTCTCCGTGGAGCACCTCTCCGCGCGCATGACCGCCGTGCTGCGCCGCGCCCGCGGCACCGCGGAGGCGGCCGCCGAGCGGGTCCTGCGCGTCGGCGGCCTGAGCGTCGACCCGCTGCGGCGGCAGGCCGAACTCGACGGCGCGCGGCTCGACCTGACCCGGCGCGAGTTCGACCTGCTCGCCTTCCTCGCCGGGCGGCCCGGCGTCGTCGTACCCCGCAGGGAACTCCTCGCCGAGGTGTGGCAGCAGTCCTACGGCGACGACCAGACCATCGACGTCCACCTGTCCTGGCTGCGCCGCAAGCTCGGCGAGACCGCGGCCAACCCCCGCTACCTGCACACCCTTCGCGGCGTCGGCGTGAAGCTGGAGCCGCCCGCGCCGGAGCCCCCGCGGTGACCGCCGGGCGGGCGGCGGCGCCGTGAGATGGGCGCTCGTGAAGGTGTGCCTGGCCGTCACCACGATGGTCGTGGCCGCCTTCGCGATCCCGCTCGGCCTGGTCATCCAGGAGATGGCCCGCGACCGGGCCTTCTCCAACGCCGAGCGGCACGCCGCCGGGATGGGCCCCACCCTGTCCATCACCACCGACCGCGACCAGCTCACCCGCGCCGTCGCCACCTCCGAGGCGGGCTCCGACCGGCGCATGGCCGTGCACGTCCCGGCCGTCGACGGCCAGCCGCCGCTGCGGGTCGGCGACCCCCGCGCGCACGCCCGGGACGTGGCCGCCGCCCGTGAGCAGGGCCGCGCCAGGACCGTCGGCGTTCCCGGCGGCTCCGCGCTGCTCCAGCCCTTCGGCCTCGGCTCCGGAGAGACCGCCGTCGTCGAGATCTTCGTACCCGAGAGCGAGGTCAGCAACGGCGTCACCACCGCCTGGCTGGTGCTCGCGGGCGTCGGCGTCGCCCTGGTCATCGGGTCCGTCGCGGTCGCCGACCGGCTCGGGGTGCGCATGGTGCAGCCCGCCCGGAGCCTGGCCGGGGCCGCGCACGACCTCGGCGAGGGCAGGCTCGGCGCGCGCGTCCCCGAGGACGGGCCGACCGAACTGCGGCTCGCCGCCGTCGCGTTCAACTCCATGGCCGACCAGGTCGTCCAGCTCCTCGCCAACGAGCGCGAACTCGCCGCCGACCTCTCCCACCGCCTGCGCACCCCGCTGACCGTGCTGCGCCTCAACGCGGCCTCCCTCGGCGACTCGCCCGCCGCCGAGCAGACCCGCGTCGCCGTCGCCCAGCTGGAGCGCGAGGTCGACACCGTCATCCGCACCGCCCGGGAGGCCCGGCCGCGCACCGGGGTGGGCGGCGGGCCCGGCGCGGGCTGTGACGCCGCCGAAGTGATCAGGGAGCGCATGGACTTCTGGTCGGCGCTCGCCGAGGACGAGGGGCGCACGGCGCGCGTCGCGGGCGTGGACCGGCCCGTATGGGCGCCGGTCGCGCGCGCCGACCTGGGCGCCGCGCTCGACGCGCTGCTCGGCAACGTCTTCCGGCACACCAGGGAGGGCGCCGCGTTCGCCGTGGACGTGCACAGCACCGAGGACGCCGTGATCGTGCTCGTCTCCGACGCGGGCGACGGCATCGCCGACCCCGAGGCCGCGCTCGCCCGCGGCAACTCCGGCGCCTCGACCGGCGCGGTCGGCTCCACGGGGCTCGGCCTCGACATCGTCCGCCGCCTCGCCGAGTCGACGGGCGGCGACGTACGGATCGGCCGCTCCGTCCTCGGGGGTACGGAGGTCCGCGTGTGGATCCAGCGGGGCGCGCCCGGCGCCCCGGGCGGCCGCAGGGGCGTGCGCCGCCGCCGACGCGCCAGGCCCGGCAACCTTTCCGCACCCCCATCGCACCCTTAAGCCCACCCTAAGAACACGGGTTCCCCCCGCCCGTGCCCGTTTTGTCGCCCCCGGCGGCGCTAGCGTTCCGTTGGGTTCCCGTACCCCCCCTCGGGAAACGCGCCCCCGGCCAGCCCATCCCCCCACCTGGCCGGGGCGCGCCCCCTCCGTATCTCCCGCGCCCCCCGGGTGTCTCCTGGTACGCCCCTCAGCCCGCGGGCAGCTCCCCGCTCGCCGCCACCTTCGCGTACCAGTGGGCGCTGGACTTCGGCGTCCGGACCTGCGTCGCGTAGTCCACGTGCACCGCCCCGAACCGCTTGCTGTAGCCGTACGCCCACTCGAAGTTGTCCAGGAGCGACCACAGGAAGTAGCCGCGCACGTCGGCGCCCTCGACGATCGCCTCGCGCACGGCCGCCAGATGGCCGTGCAGATAGCGGATCCGGTCCGGGTCGTGGACGGTGCCGCCGTCGGCGGGCCCGTCGTCGAAGGCCGCGCCGTTCTCCGTCACGTAGAGCGGAACCCCGGGGGCCTGAGCGGTGTACTCAAGGAGAAGGTCCTTCAGGCCGGTGGGGTCCACCGGCCAGTCCATGGCGGTGAGTTCGCCGGGCGCCCGGTGGAAGGAGACATGCTCGTCGGCGCCCGGCCAGGGGGAGTGGTCGGCCGTGCCGTGGCCGTCGTGGCGCCGGTGGCCCGTGTCGCCGGTGGCCGCCGACACGACAGAGGGGGAGTAGTAGTTGATGCCGAGGAAGTCCAGGGGCTGCCGCGTGACGTCCAGGTCGCCGTCGCGGACGAAGCCCCAGTCCGTGAGCGCGGCGGTGTCCGCCAGCAGATCGTCGTCGTACGCGCCGCGCAGCAGCGGCCCGGTGAAGACGCGGTTGGCGAGCGCGTCGATCCGCCGCCGCGCGTCCAGGTCGGCGGCGGCCTGGGTGAGCGGGCGCACGGCGCTCGGGTTGAGGCAGACGCCGACCCCGGCCCGCGCGGGCAGCGCCGCCCGCAGCGACTGGCTGGCCAGGCCGTGGGCGAGGTTCAGATGATGGGCCGCGCGCAGGGCCGCCACCGGGTCGGTGCGCCCGGGCGCGTGCACGCCCGAGCCATAGCCGAGGAACGCGCTGCACCAGGGCTCGTTCAGCGTCGCCCACAGCTCGACGCGGTCACCGAGCGCCCCGGCGACGAGCCCGGCGTACTCGGCGAAGCGGTGCGCGGTCTCCCGCTCGGGCCAGCCGCCGCCCGTCTCCAGGTCCTGCGGCAGGTCCCAGTGGTAGAGGGTCACCATGGGCGTGATGCCGTGCGCGAGCAGCTCGTCGACGAGCGCCCGGTAGAAGTCGAGCCCGCGCTGCACGGCGGGCCCCCGCCCGGTCGGCTGCACCCGCGGCCAGGCCACGGAGAAGCGGTACGCGCCAAGGCCCAGGTCCGCCATCAGCCGGACGTCCTCGCGCCACCGGTGGTAGTGGTCGCAGGCCACGTCCCCGGTGTCCCCGCCGTGCACCTTGCCCGGCGTATGGCTGAAGGTGTCCCAGATCGACCAGGTCCTGCCGTCCTCCCGGACGGCTCCTTCGATCTGGTAGGCGGCGGTCGCGGCGCCCCAGAGGAAGCCGGGGAAACCGCAGGTTCGCATCGGGCATGGAAGCGCTCCCATGAGTCGTAGGGATGGGGGAGTGGAGGGAGCGGGGTCAGCCCTTGACGGCGCCCTGCATGATCCCGCCCACGATCTGCTTGCCGAACAGGACGAAGGCGACCAGCAGCGGCAGCGTGCCCAGCAGCGCCCCCGCCATGATCACGGACTGGTCGGGGATCTGCCCCCGCCCGAGCCCCGCGAGGGCCACCTGCACGGTCGGCTCGCCGCCCTGTGTGAGCGCGATGATCGGCCAGAAGAAGTCGTTCCAGGCCATCACGAAGGTCAGCATGCCGAGCACGGCCATCGCGGGCCGCGCCGCCGGGAAGACGACGTGCCAGATCAGCCGGAGGCTGTTCGCCCCGTCCACCCGCGCCGCCTCGATCAGCTCGGTGGGCAGCGCCTCGACGAGGTACTGCCGCATGAAGAACACGCCGAAGGCGCTGACCAGCGTCGGCAGGATCACGGCCTGCAGCTGATCGGTCCAGCCGAACTCGGCGACCATCATGAACAGGGGGACGACACTGAGCTGCGGCGGCACCATCATCGTGCCGATCACCAACAGCAGCAGGAACCCCCGGAAGCGGAACCGCAGCTTGGCGAAGGCGAATCCGGCGAGCGTGGAGAACAGCACGGTGCCGAGGGTGATGGTGCCCGCCACGACGAGCGTGTTGAGCAGCGCCGTGCCCATGTTGGCGTCGGTCCAGGCGATCTCCAGGTTCTTGAAGAGATTGCCGCCGAACCAGAACGGCGGGGGCGTCTGGGCGAGCCGGGTGTTGGTGCGGGACGCGGCGATCGCCGTCCATACGAGAGGGAAGAGCGAGCCGAGGGTGAACAGGATCAGCACGGCATAGGTCAGCTTCCCCGTGCAGCTGCCGCCCGGCCCCCCGCTTGCCCGAGCGCCCGGCACCACGCCTCCCGGGGCGCCCGGCCCCGCGCCCGCCCGAGCGCCCGGCCCGGCTCCTGCCCCCGCGCTCGTCGGTCCGCGCCCCGCGCCCCGGATGTGTCACGTCGGTCATGGCGTCCCCTCACGCGCTTCTGCGGATCCACCGGCTGACCGCCCAGTTGACCAGGCCGATCAGCACGAGAAGGAGGAACATGGTCCAGGCGATCGCCGACGCCCGCCCCAGGTGCTGGTTGAACCACCCCTGCTCGTAGAGGTAGAGCCCCAGCGTCTGGAACTGGTGGTCGGACCCGCCGGTGGGGCTCGCGCCCTGGCTGAAGAGCAGCGGCTCGCCGAAGAGCTGCGTCGCCCCGATCGTGGAGACGACGCAGGTGAACAGGATCGTCGGCCGCAGCGACGGAATCGTCACATGGACGAACTGCTGCCAGCGGCTGGCCCCGTCCAGCGCCGCCGACTCGTACAGATCGCGCGGCACGGCCTGCATCGCGGCGAGATAGATCAGCGCGTTGTACCCGGTCCACCGCCAGATCACGATGGCGGACACGGCGAACTGCGCCGTCCAGTCCCCGTTCTGCCAGTCCACGGCATCGACCCCGACGAGCCCGAGCCCCCAGTTGATCAGCCCGTGGTCGGTCCTGCTGAACATGAGCACGAACACGAGCGTCGCCGCGGCCACGGACGTGGCGTACGGAGTGAGGATCGCGACCCGGAAGAACATCGAGCCGCGCAGCCGGTAGTTGAGGAGGTGGGCGAGGCCGAGGGCCATCGCCAGCTGCGGCACGGTCGAGAGCAGGCCGATGGTGAAGGTGTTGCGCAGCGCGTTCCAGAAGAAGTCGTCGTCCAGGAGCCGGGAGAAGTTGCGCAGGCCCACCCACTCCATGTCGGTGGGCGTCCCCAGCTCCACGCGGTGCAGCGAGGCCCACCCGGTGTAGAGCAGGGGGAACAGCCCGAAGGCGACGAAGAACAGGAAGAAGGGCGCGACCAGGGCGTAGGGGCTCCACCGCACGTCCCAGCGGTAGCGGCGGCTGCGGCGCGCCCGGAGGCGGACGGCCCGCTCGTCGACCACGGACCCCCTCGACCGCCCGGCCCGCGCGGGACCGGCGGCGGCGCCCTCCTCCACGACGGCGGACCCGGCGGTCCCGACAGCCCCTCCGGACCCCGTGGCCCCAGCGGACCCGGCGGCCCCCGGGGCGCGGTGGCCCCCGGGGGCGCGGTGGCGTCGCTCGGCATGTCGGTCACCGCGTCACTGGTCCAGCGCGTTGTCGATGGTCTTCACGGCCTTGCCCCACGCCTTGTCGGGGTCCGTGCCCTTCTGGTCGACGCCGAGCATCCCGGTGTCGGCGAGGTACTGGGAGATGATCCCGTCCTCGGGCCCGATGGGCTGGACCGGCACGCCCTCGGCGGCGCGGGAGAAGATCCGGCCGACGGGCGCGCCGCCGAAGTAGGGGTTCTTGGCGTCCTTCACCTCGGGCAGGTCGTACGCGGCCTTGGCGCTGGGGAAGCTGGCCCGCTTGTCGAACAGCTTGGCCTGCTGCTTCGGCGCGGTCAGCCAGGCCACCAGCTTGGCGGCCTCCTCCTTGTGCTCGCCCGCCTCGGGCACGGTCAGGAAGGAGCCGCCCCAGTTGCTGGGCTTGGGCGCGGCGGCGACGTCCCACTGGTCCTTCCCGGCCTCGCCCGCCTTGTCCTTGATGTAGCCGAGCATCCAGGGCGGACAGGTCACGGTGGCGAAGGACCCGTTGGCGAGCGCCTGGTCCCAACTGGGCTGGAACTGCTGGAGCTTGTCGGTGAGCCCGGCCTCGGCGAACTCGGCGGCGAGGTCCCAGCCCTCCTTGACGGCGGCGCTGTCCTTGTAGACCAGCTCGCCGTCGGCGTCGTAGAACTTCTCGGTGCCCGAGCCGTGCACGGCGGCCATCACGCCGGTGGCGCCGTCGACGAAGGCGGTGCCCTTGGGTGCCTTGGCCTGGTAGCGCTTGCCCGCCGCCAGGTACTTGCGCCAGTCCCCGGCCCACAGCTTCCCCACGGCCTCCCGGTCGGTGGGCAGCCCGGCCTTCTCGAACAGGTCCTTGCGGTAGCAGATGCCGGTCGGGCCGATGTCGGTGCCGAGGCCGACGGTCTTGCCGTCCTTGGTGGTGCCCTGCTTCCACTTCCAGTCGAGGTAGGAGCCCTTGTCGACGCCGGGGACCTTGCCGAGGTCCATCAGTTTGGCGGAGTGGGTGCCGGTCAGCTCGGCGATGTTGCCGACCTCGACGGCCTGGATGTCGGACAGGCCGCTGCCGCTGCTGAGGTGGGTGAGCAGCGCGGGCCAGTAGTTCTCGTTGCGCTGTACGGAGTTCTGCTTGATGGCGATGTCGGGGTGGAGCCGCTCGTACTCCTCGTAGAGCCCGGCCTCCTTCAGGCCGAAGGCGCCGAAGACGCCGACGGTCAGGGTCGTCTTCCCCTTGCCGCCCCCGCCGCCCCCGCCGCCCCCGCCCGAGGAGCCGCCCTGCCCACCGTCGTCGGAGTCCTCCGCGCAGCCGGTGAGCAGTCCGCCCGCGAGGGCGGCGACGGCCGTGAGGACCACGGCCGTGCGGTGCGTTCGAGTCCTGTAGCGCATTGCGTCCTCCTGGTGCTCCGACGTACCGGCCACCGGCCAACCACCTTGTGCGATGCGGAATTCGGGACGGGACGGCTCGGACGGCACGTGCGGGTCATGTAAGAGACGAGTAGGGTGGGAGCGCTCCCATTCGTGATGCCTTGAAGAGTCCCGGCTCGCCGCGGGGGTGTCAAGGCACTGGACGCCGGGAGTTGCGGGCCCGGGCACCGCCGCTGGTGGCGGCTGCCGCGCTGTTAGATTGACGTGCTTGTGCCGGGGCATCCCGGGGGTGGTCCCGGCGCGTCATGGGGAGGCACGGATGAGGAGTGATCGGCCCAAGGGGCGCGGCGGGGGGCGGCCCACCCTGGAGGAGGTGGCCGCGCGCGCGGGCGTCGGCCGGGGCACGGTGTCCCGGGTGATCAACGGCTCGCCCCGGGTGAGTGCCCGTACCCGCGCCGCCGTCGAGGAGGCCGTGGCCGAGCTGGGCTACGTACCGAACACGGCGGCCCGCGCGCTCGCCGCGAACCGCACCGACTCGATCGCCGTGGTGGTCCCCGAGCCGGAGTCGCGGTTCTTCGCGGAGCCGTACTTCTCGGACATCATCCACGGTGTGGGCCGCGCGCTCGCCGACACCGACATGCAGCTCCTGCTGACCTTCGCGGGCGGCGACCGGGAGCGGCAGCGACTGGCGCAGTACTTGTCGGCGCACCGCGTGGACGGGGTCCTGCTGGTGTCGGTGCACGCCGACGACCCGCTGCCCGACCTGCTGCGGCAGCTGGAGATCCCGGCCGTGATCAGCGGCCGCCGCTCGGCCGAGGAGCCCTTGGCCTCGGTGGACTCCGACAACTTCGCGGGCGCCCGCGCCGCCGTCACGCATCTGCTGGCCCGGGGCCGCCGCGCCATAGCGACGATCACCGGCCGCCTGGACGTGTACGGGGCGCAGCGCCGCCTCGACGGCTACCGCGACGCCCTGGCCGAGGCCGGGTACGGCGTGGACGAGTCCCTGGTGGCGCGCTCGGACTTCACCGAGGACGGCGGCCGCCGTGCGATGGCGGAGCTGCTGGACCGCAGGCCGGACCTGGACGCGGTCTTCGCCGGTTCGGACGTGATGGCGGCGGGCGCCCGCCAGGTGCTGCGCGGCGCGGGCCGCCGCATACCGGATGACGTGGCCCTGGTCGGCTTCGACGACTCGGCGATCGCCCGGCACATGGACCCGCCGCTGACCAGCGTGCGCCAGCCGATCGTACGGATGGGCCAGGTGATGACGGACGTCCTCCTGACCGAGATCGCCGACCCCCGCCCAACGGCGACCCGCGACCTGAGCCGCCCCCGGATCATCCTGCCGACGGAACTGGTCTGCCGCGCCTCGTCGTGAGGGGCGTATGGGTACGGGGTAGGGGCACCGTAACCATGCTGGGGGAATGACGAGGGCCTTGATGAACCGTCCCGGGGCGCTGCCAGCCACACCCACACACCTGGGGGATTGAGGGTGGGCTGCCCTCGGGGCGAGCGTGCCGGGCGCGGGTCGCCGGGCGTGTCTCACTCGGGGTGTGAGGCGCGTGCCGGGCACGGGCGGGCGTGTATGTAGCTGAACACGGGACCGCTCACGCCGTGCCAGAGGTGCGGGCGCATCTGCTCGCCGGGGGCGGGGGCGGTGCGGCAGTGCGCGCACACCAGGGCTAGCTTCCCGGCCCGTTCGCGCGCGGCCAGGTGTTCCGCGCCCAGGGCTTGGCCGTGGTCGCAGGGGCGCAGGGGGCAGTGGGGGCAGGTGAGGCCGTGCTCGTGCCAGTCGAGGTACGAGGCCAGGGCCCGGCTCTGGATCTCGTAGCACGCCGGGCAGGCGCGCGGGTGCCAGTCGCCGGTGCCGCCGAGGTCCATGCCAGCGTCGCCGCCGTCGAGGGCGCGGGGGCACCAGACGCACACGGCACCGGCCCGCTGCTCGGCGGTCAGGGCGCTGCCCGGGGGCACGATGAATACGCGCAGGGCCTCGGTCACGTCACGCATCGCCGCCGCCTCCCTCGGTGTGGGCTGGACGGGCGCGGCGGACGCGCAGGGCGGTGTTCTTGGCGTCGCGCACCGCGCGCCGCAGGAGGGCGCCGGTGCGGCAGCCGTGCGTGGTCCGGCCGCACGCGGGGCAGGCGCTCAGGTGGGCCAGGTGGTCGGCGTACGCCCGCTGGGCGCGGTCCTCCAGCGCGGGCAGGTCAGCGGTCACGGTTCTACCGCCTGCGTCTGCATGCCGTCGGCGAGGAGCAGGAGGGCCCGTAGCCTCGCGATGTCGCACAGGGCGCCCGGGTACGCGGGCGGGACGACCCACGTGATGATCTCGCCGGGGTCGCCGACGCGGGGGATGCCGAGGTATGTGGTGGTGCTCAGGCGCTCGTCGCCGACCCACTGTTCAGCTGGGGAGATCAGCACGTAGTACGGGCCGTGCGCGGGCCGCTGGTCCCGGACCACCGGGCCGTGCAGCCAGTCGGCCAGCGCTGCGGCCACAGTGCTGGGGGCGCTGCTGCCCACGGCGACATGGACGCGCGCGGCGGCGACGCGGATTGCGTCGAAGCGGCGGCCGAGAGGGAGCAGCGCGACACCGTGCTGCCGCCACTCCGCGTACGCCTTGAGTGGGCTCGGGTGCGCCTGTGCGAACCACGCCGAGATGGCCTTGTTTGCTCTGCTCACTGCAGGGCCTCCCATGGGCAACATGAGTGATGTGTCTCACATCGCGACCGTAGGGGGGGCGTGAGGCGAGCAAGGGGTAGAACTCCTACCCCTATGAGCAGGGGTAGGGTTTCTACCACCTACGTGATCACACGGGTACGCCCAACTCCGCTGCCAGCTCGGCGGCATCCTCGCGCACCATTCGAGGGCCCGACGTCGCCAGACCGGGCAGTGCATTGCGGGTGAAAAGGTTGTACCGGATCGTCTCCGGTGACTCGGCGTGGGCCTTCTTCAGGTAGCCCACGGCCGCCGCCCCCTCGCCGAGCAGGGTGTGCGCACGAGCCGTTTCGATCAGGTGGTACGACCGGCGCGTGGCCGACGGGATCGTGGACAGATCGAGGTCATCGGCGATCCCCAGCGCCTTGGCTGGCTGCACGAGATCGTTGTACATAGTGATCGCATAGCCGCCGACCACCCCCCGCCCGAAGATCAGCCACGGGTGCGCGTAGTCGTCGCCGAGTTGGCGGGCCAGGTCGTCGGCCTTGTCCCAGTACCGCCACGCGTCACCGGCCTGGCCGGTCTTCGCGTATGACAGGGCGGCCGCGAGGTAGAGCAGCCCTCGGCGAGCAAGGTGGTCGGGGTCGTCCGTGTCGGGAAGGAGCGAGGCGGCCTGCTCGGCGAGGTCGACCCGGGCCTCGGCGGCCTCGCCAGCGTCGCGATGGACGTGGTTGACGTACCAGGCGGCGGCCGCGATCGCCCGCGGGCTGTCGGCGTCCTGGGCGGCGGCCATGGCTCGGTCTCCGGTGAGCATGACCAGGTCCGGCGCGGGCTGAAAGGACAGGAACAACTGTGTGAGGTGGTTCGCCTCGGCCTCGGCCATCAGCGCGCGGCGCCGATCGGCCCCTTCCAGCGTCCGGGCGGCGTGCCGGGTGTCGTCCAGAAGGGCGGGGAGCAGCTGGGCGATGCGGGTACGGTGCCCGATCGTTCGGTTTCCGGCACGATCGTCGCGGGCGTGCCAGATTTTCCACGCCTGCCGTAGCCGCGCGGCCAGTACGTCGGCAGGCTCGGGCTGCCGCTCCGACGGCGATAGCCGGTACGTGGTCAGGGCCTGCTTGATGAGTGGAAGTTGACGGTGCTCGGCCTTCGAGTACGTGGCGGCCATGATGCGATCGTCCCCGGTGAGATCCCGGACGTCCTCGACGCCTAGGGCGTGGGCGAGCCGCAGAAGCTTGGGAAGCCGGGGCATCCCCATGGCGCCGGTCTCGATGGCTTTGACCCACTCGACGGATTGACCCATGACGGCGGCGACGTAGGCGCGGCTCTTACCCGTGCGTAGACGGGCCCGCCTGGCACGCTGGCCGAAGGTGAGCTGCTGTTCCTCTGCGGGGTCGGTAGTCTCGGGCATAACGCCTCCGTTCAGAGCTTCGACACTCAGAACGGTACGCGCAACGGAGGCCCCCTCCCACCGCCCGGTGGGAGGGGGCCTGTTCAGTGCGAGGAGGGCGATCAACCCGGGCGCGGGGGCACCAGACGCACACGGAACCGGCCCGCTGCGGCCTGCTCCGCGCGAGGTACGCGTCGGAGGATCTCCTCGACGAGGCGGCGGCGCACGACGGCCGTCACCTCAGGTGAGGGAAGTTCGCTGCACGCGGCGAAGGCCCGGTCGAGCAGGTCCTCCAGCGGGGTCGGGTCGGCGGTCATCATCGGCCCACCGCCCCGAGGACGCCGTCATTGCGGCGATGCCTGGTCATCGCGTGCGGCCAGAATTGCTGTTGACGGCGAGGATGCGGGAGATGCGATCGGCGCACTCGCGTTCCGCTCCCCGCACTCCCACCTCGTAGTCGAAACTGGTGACGTACCGGTCGCCGACGACGAGAATCTCCTCAGACAGACGGCTATTCAAGGGGTTGGTGACGGCCACCCGCATCGCGGGTTCGCCCACGTCGATCAGCAGACCGAGATTCTCCAGATGGCTGGTGAGCTGCTTCAGGTCGTTGGTGTCCACGCGCTGACGATCCCAACGAGGCAGGCAGGTGCGGGATATGACAACCTATGACACAGAGCTGATCATGCGTGCGGTGGCCGTGACCGGCACCAGGAACACGGGGCACCGCCGCCTCGACGAGTACGCGGACCTGTTCCGGGACTACCTCGGACCGTTCGCCAGCTCAGAGGCGCACTTCTACATCGGTGGCGCCAAGGGCATCGACTCCATGTCCCTGATCTGGTTGGCAGGCAACACGTCCGCGGTCATCACCATCGTCGTCCCGGGCCGGATCGACCAGCAGCCTCCCGAGGCCCGGCAGGCCATCGCCCGCACCCGCGACCGCGTCAAGGAGATCGTCGAACTGCGAGCGCCAGAGCTGAAGGCGCCCGCCTACCACGCGCGCAACCGTTGGATGGTGGACCGCGCGAGCATGACGATCGGCTTCCCGCACCACGCCGAAGAGTCCTCGGGCACATGGCAGACCCTCAACTACACACGCGATCAGGGGAAACCATGCCTGATCGTGCCCGTGTAAGCCCGGTCGGCGCCACTATGACGATATGGAGGATCGAGCCGCGGGAGCGGCACGGCTGAAGGCGCTGCGGCACCGCCGCGGCCTGTCCCTCGCTGAGGCCGCCCGCGGCCTCGTCGCGCTCGCCGAGGAACTGCATCAGCCAGCCCTGCCCGCCGTGGCCAGCGTGCAGCGCTCCGTCGCCCGCTGGGAGGCGAGACGGCCGACCATGCCGGACGATCGGTATCAGCTCCTGCTCGCTCACCTCTACGCGCGCACCCCCGCGGGGGGCGTATCCCTCGGAAGCGGCTCCGACTTCGCCGAGTATCTCCACGCGCTCGGCCTCCTCGGTGAGAGCGAGCACCGCATAGCCGAGCTTCGCAGCCTGGTTCTGTGCGCGGCCACCGACTCTGGCGGTGGGCTGCTCGCCCTTCTCGCCCCGAGCACGCAGGCCCGTCTGGATGTGGCGCTCGCAGACCCGTCTCAGGCAGACGAGGCGACCGTGGCAGGGCTGGCCGCTGTCGTGGCCGACGTCAACGCTGAGGTGGGCTCGCTGCCGATGGTGCGACTCCAGATGCTCCTGGCCCCGGCGGCCGAGGCTGCGCGGCGCCTGCTCGCGGGCCCGACCCCCGCCCCGCTCATGCCGCACCTGCGGGAGGTCGTGGTCGCCGCCGCGACGCTCGGCGGTCGACTCGCTTTCGAGACGAGCGACGATGCCGCCTCACGGGCGCTGTACGCCGAGGCCACTCGCGAGGCGGGCCTGCTTGAGCAGCCGTGGCGGCAGTCCAGCGTGCACATGAGCCACGCCCTCGTCACCCTCTACTCGACGGACGGCCTCGACGGCGCGCGGCGCCTGGTCGATCAGGCCGTACGAACAGCCCGCACCGGGGAAAGCACGTTGACTCGCGCGCGGGCCCACGCGCTTCAGGCCGAGCTAGCCGCGCGGGCCGGGCATGAGCGGCAGGCACAGACCGCGCTCGGCCTGGCCTGGTACGACATGGAAGCGCCCCCCGAGGACGATCCGTCGCCGTCGTCGTTTTCGCTCGGGCACCTGCGTGGATTCGAGGGCGTATGCGAGCTGTACGTCGGTGATCCGGTGGCGGCGCATGATCGATTCGCCCGGTCGGCAGAGGGGTTGTCCGCTCCGCGGGAGCAGGTGCAGCGGGCGATCGTCACGACCGACCAGGCGCTCGCCCGCATCCGCCTCGGTGAGCCGCGTGGCGCCGTGCAGCTCCTGCACCAGTGCGTCGCCGCAGCGTCTGCCACGGGCGGCCGCGTTCCGGCACTTCGTCTACGTCGGGCTCGCCGGGAGCTGAGGCCGTGGCGCCGGGAGAACTGGGTCGCCGACCTCGATGACCACTTGATGGACGTCCTGGGCAGCTAACGACTCCGTGGACGTGGTCACCACGGCCTGTCCCTGAGCACGACGAAGGCCCCCTCCCGCCGGGTGGTGGGAGGGGGGCCTGTTCAGCGTGCGAGGAGGGCGATCAATCCGGTCGCGGCTCCTGCCACACCCGAATGCCGGGACGGTAGGCGCCAGAACGAAGATCGTGTTCCCGTGGTGTTCCCAAACATCGGGAAACGACAAGGGCCCGACCCGCTTTCGCAGGTCAGGCCCTTGATCATCAGGGTGAGTGACGGGACTTGAACCCGCGGCCACCTGGACCACAACCAGGTGCTCTACCAACTGAGCTACACCCACCGTGAGCCGGTCTTTTGTCGTTCTTCCGACCGGCCGAGAAAAAGTGTACAGGGTCCGAAGGGGTGCTCGCGCACACCTTTCCCGGACCCCGTACGCGGGGCCTCCCGGCGGGCTACTCCGCGGGCAGCACGTGCTTCGCCGCGATCGTCCGCGCCGTCTCCGAGTCCGGGCCCGGCTGGGGCACGAAGATCGCCTCGCGGTAGTAGCGCAGCTCGGCGATGGACTCGCGGATGTCGGCGAGTGCCCGGTGGTTGCCGTTCTTGTCCGGGCTGTTGAAGTACGCCCGGGGGTACCAGCGCCGGGCCAGCTCCTTGATGGAGGAGACGTCGACGATGCGGTAGTGCAGGAAGTTCTCCAGGGTCGGCATGTCCCGCAGCAGGAAGCCGCGGTCCGTGCCGACCGAGTTGCCGCACAGCGGGGCCTTGCGGGGCTCCTTCACGTGCTGACGGATGTAGTCGAGCACCTGCTCCTCGGCGTCGGCCAGGGTGGTGCCGCCGGACAGCTCGGCCAGGAGTCCGGAGGCGGTGTGCATCTGCCGCACCACCTCCGGCATGGTCTCCAGCGCCGCGTCCGGCGGGCGGATCACGATGTCCACACCTTCGCCGAGCACGTTCAGTTCCGAGTCGGTGACCAGCGCGGCCACCTCGATAAGTGCGTCATCCGTCAGCGAGAGCCCGGTCATCTCGCAGTCGATCCACACCATGCGATCGTTCATGCGCCCAACCCTACGGCGCACTCCTCTGACCCGGCAGCGGCGCCCGGCCCGGGGCGTAGGCGTCGGCTCCCGGCTTGCCCGGGTCCAGCGGCAGGGACGCGGTGGCGCCGAGCGCGCTGGCGGCGGCGGTGCGCCGGGTCTGGGACGGGACCGGGCCGGGGGTCATCCCCGTCGAGCCCGCGCCGACGCCCGGACCGATGGGTCCGCCCGAGCCGCCGTGCCCTCCGTGACCACCGTGGCCTCCGTGGCCTCCGTGACCACTGTGGCTGGCGGCGTGACCGCTGTGCCCACCGTGGCCTCCGTGACCGCTGTGCCCACTGTGACTGCCGTGACCGCCGTGGCTTCCGGAGCCGCCCGGGCCGTCCATCGCGACCACGGCGGGTGCCGGGGGCACGGTGGCGGGTACGCCGTCGACGCCCCGCTCGCCCTGCGGCCTGCGCGCCCGGTAGGCGGCGCGGTACGCGGCGGGCGAGGAGCCCAGCTGGCGGCGGAAGTGGCCGCGCAGCGCGACGGGCGAGCGGAAGCCGCAGCGCCCGGCCACCTCGTCGACGGAGTAGTCGGACGTCTCCAGGAGCCGCTGCGCCTGGAGCACCCGCTGGGTGATCAGCCACTGGAGGGGAGCGCTCCCGGTGAGCGAGCGGAACCTCCGGTCGAACGTGCGGCGGCTCATGTACGCGCGGGCGGCGAGCGTCTCCACGTCGAACTGCTCGTGGAGGTGCTCAAGGGCCCAGGCGACCACCTCGGCGAGCGGGTCGGCGCCGATCTCCTCCGGCAGCGAACGGTCCAGGTAGCGCTCCTGGCCACCGGCCCGGCGCGGCGGCACGACGAGCCTGCGGGCGAGCGCGCCCGCCGCCTCGTTGCCGTGGTCCGTGCGCACGATGTGCAGGCAGAGATCGATTCCGGCCGCGGTCCCGGCCGACGTGAGCACGTCACCGTCGTCGACGAACAGCTCGCGCGGGTCGACGTGGACGGACGGATAGCGTTTCGCGAGCGTCGGCGCGTACATCCAGTGCGTCGTCGCCGGGCGGCCGTCCAGTAAACCGGCCGCCGCGAGAACGAACGCACCCGTGCACAGGCCGACGATGCGGGCCCCTTCCTCGTGCGCGCGGCGCAGCGCGTCCAGTGCCTCCACGGGCGGCGGCGAGGTGATGGAACGCCAGGCGGGCACCACGACGGTGCCTGCCCGCGAGATCGCCTCCAGCCCGTGGGGCGCGGTCAGTTCGAGCCCGCCCGTGGTGCGCAGCGGGCCCTCTTCACCGGCGCACACCAGCAGCCGGTACCGGGGCACTCCCGCGTCCTGCCGGTCAATGCCGAACACGGAGAGTGGTATGGAACTCTCGAAGATGGGACCGCCGCTGAAGAGCAGCACCGCGACGATTTCCCGACGGCGCCGCCCGGAGAGTTTCCGCGCCGCGGCTTCCTGCACGGCAGTGGAGTCGTGGCTCATGGCGCTAAGCCCCCCTCGGTCGTCCCGGCTCCCTGTTCTTGACGGACCTGTCGCTCCTGCACGTTTCCCCTCGGTCCTCCACCAGTCCCCCGCCGTACTACAGTCAAGATCGAATCTACTGCGTTCCGTGCCGCCGGAGTGACCAGTTCAGCACCCGGCGCATTGTCGACATGGCAACTTGGCGTAAAGCATTCGATCACGAAGCGTCGCACTCGCGAGGCCCCCAGGGAAGTGCGCCTTGTCCCAGTGGCCGGTCAACGTAGGGTGCAGACGCCTCCTTCGCTCCTTTCACCCCTGGTGGGACGTGGGTTGACCCCCTGTTCGGCCAGGGAGTGAGGACCAGCCGGAAGTTGGCTGAAAACATGCGGAGGGGTGCGTGGGAATCGGTCAGTGCGTGTCAGTGCGCCGGTGCGTCCGGGCCTCCGTGCCGACCGCCCCTGCGCGCCCCCGTGGCGGCCCTCGGGCGGCGCCCCCGGGCGCGTGAGCGCCGTTCCGCGCGCGCCCGCGCCGCCCCGCGCTCCGACTGGCGGAGCAGCACCCGGCAGACCCCCGTCACGGCCGCGAGCCCCAGAGCGGATCCGGCCGCCCCGGCCAGTGAGGTCCCGTACCCGATGAGTACGACGGGAACCAGGACGCAGGAGAAGGCGGCCCAGCGCACGACGTCGCTCGCGGCGTCTTCTGGCGTGGGCGCCTGTGCGGGGGTGGTCCGCTGCCCGCCCGCCTCCGTCCCCCGGCGCTCGCGCGCCCTCGGGGCGGTGTGGCGACGGGGCGTCGCGGCGGTCGCTTCGGCGGTGGTCGTCGGTCCTGGCACGGCGTACTCCCTGTGACGGTGGTTTCGCACGTGGTGGCGGGGTGGGGGTGTGGGGGGCGAGGGGGGGGTGGACGGGCGTGGGGGCGGGGGGCGGGGTGGCTGGGGTGCGGATGGAACTGGGGCTGGGGAGCGGGGGGCGGGCGGCTGGGTGGTGTGGTGACGGGAGACGTGGCGGAGAGGGGCGGAGCCGGGGCGCGTGGGGTGCGGGCGGCCGGGGGCGCGGAGGGAGCTGGGGACGGGGAGGGGTCGGGGAGCGGACAGGAGAGGGGATGGGGAGCGGAGGGCGAGCGAATGGGGGAGCGGACGGGGAGGGACTGGGGGAGCGGACGGGGAGGGACTGGGGCGCGGGCGGAGCCGGGGGACGGGGAGCGGAGAAGGGAGCGGACGAGGAGGGAGCGGACGAGGAGGGCTGGGGGTGCGGATGGAGCTTGGGCCGGAGAGAGGCCCGGGGGCAGGTAGGGGAGAGGCCGGGGCGGGGCGGATAGGGGAGCGGGCGGGGAGCGATGGAGGGCCAGCGGGGGGCCAGCGGGGGGGGGGGGGAGCCAGCGGGGAGTCGGCGGGGAGTCGGTGGGGGTGAGTGGCTGGGGAAAGCGGGTGGGTGGGGAACGTGGGGGCGAATGTCTTCGAAAGAGTGGTTTCGCGGGTTCAACGCGTGGCGCGCCGCGCGGTCACTGGCCCAACGGGACCACGCCGCGCGAACCGGGTGGAAACCGCCTGTACGGGGCAGCTGCCATTGCCATCCGAGCCCGGCTCATGCATGCTCCGGGGAACGCCGCGCGGCCCCCGCGGGCCCCGGCGGGCCCGGAAACAGGCCCGGTGCGGCTTCGGACGGAACCTGGGCAGGAGAGGAGTGCCGCCGTACCCTTGGGGGTAAGGGGCTGTGAAGACGATTACCGGACAGGGGCCCCGCGAGCGAGGTTCCCGCGCAGGTCCGGTGACCACCGCTCACCTCAGACAAAAGCCGACCCTCCCACACGAGGACTCCTTCGCCGAGACACCGATGGCCGGTCACGAATTCTCCGAACCCGCGGACCGCAAGCGGCAGGTCGCCGATCCGACGGCGACGCCCCAAGCGGCGGAAGAACCACGTCATTCCTGCGATCCCGCCTTCCGGCACGGCGTAGTCGTCGGCTTCGACGGCTCGACCTCCAGTGAGCGGGCCCTCGCCTACGCGATCGGGATGGCCCATCGCTCCGGATCCGGCCTGATCATCGTCCATGTGGCCAATCGCCTGCCCACCACGGTCTGGGCGGGCTGCGAGCCCCCCGTCTTCGTCGACGTCCCGGACCACCGCACCGAGGTCCTCGGGCTGGAGCTGGCCTGCGCGGAGTATCTCGCGGAGGTCCCCTGGATCCTCGTCGAGCGCGGCGGCGACATCTGCCACGAACTGGAGGAAGTCGGCCGGGAGTACGCGGCGGACGCCATCGTCGTCGGCTCGACGCACGGCATCGTGGGCCGCATCTTCGGCTCCGTCGCGGGCCGCCTGGCGCGCCGCGCCCAGCGCCCGGTCGTCGTCATCCCGTAACCCCGCCGTCCCGCAACACCGGAGTTCCGGCGTCCCGGCACCCCGCCGCCCCCGCGTTCCGCAAGGGGCACCCCGCAGCCCTGCAACCCCTGTAACAACCACGGGCACCCCCTACCGCCGCGCGCCACCCCCACCCCCCGGCCGCCGCACATCACCCGTACGCGCACCCCCGGCACCCCGGCACCCCCGCGCCGCGCCCGCACTCGCGCCGCGCTCCCACCCTCCGCAACACCCCGCCCGCACTGCCGAGTTGAGCGCCCCAGGCGCCAACTCCCCTACGAGGAACGCATAAATCTACTCGCGCGTAGAGGTGGTTTGTTCCCTTGTGAAGGGTACATACCGGTCGCTGGGGCTTCGGATGCCCCGAAGGGACGCGGCGTCCTGCCGACCGGGGGGTGACGGCCACCGGTCGAGGCAGGCGCGGGCCGGGGTAATGGGCGACCCCGGTCCCTGGAAGAGTGGCCCCCCGTGCGCCTGGTGGCACGTACGGGGGGCCACTCACACGTACGGGGGCCACTCACCCGACGCGTGCGGACTACTCCACGGTCACGGACTTCGCCAGGTTCCGCGGCTTGTCGATGTCCCGGCCGAGGGCCAGGGCCGTGTGGTAGGCGAGGAGCTGGAGCGGGATGCCCATGAGGATCGGGTCCAGCTCGTCCTCGTTCTTCGGTACGACGATGGTGTGGTCGGCCTTCTCCTGCTCCTGGTGGGCGACCGCGAGGATCCTGCCGCTGCGGGCCTTGATCTCCTCAAGGGCGGCGCGGTTCTTCTCCAGGAGGTCGTCGTCGGGGACGATCGCGACCGTCGGCAGGGCGGGCTCGATCAGGGCGAGGGGCCCGTGCTTCAGTTCGGAGGCCGGGTACGCCTCGGCGTGGATGTACGAGACCTCCTTCAGCTTCAGGGAGGCCTCGCGCGCCACCGGGTAGCCGCGCACGCGCCCGATGAAGAGCATCGACTTGGCCTCGGCGAACTCCTGGGCGAGCTTCTTGATCTCGTCCTCGCGGGCCAGCATCTGCTCGATCTGCGCGGGCAGTTCGCGCAGGCCCGCGATGATCCGCTTGCCGTCGGCGACCGACAGGTCCCGGATGCGGCCCAGGTGCAGGGCGAGCAGCGCGAACGCGACGGTGGTGTTGGTGAAGCACTTGGTGGACACCACGCAGACCTCGGGGCCCGCGTGCACGTACACGCCCGCGTCCGCCTCGCGGGCGATCGCCGAGCCGACGACGTTCACGATGCCGAAGACGCGGGCGCCCTTGCGCTTCAGCTCCTGCACGGCGGCGAGCACGTCGTAGGTCTCGCCGGACTGGGAGACCGCCACGTACAGGGTGTCGGGGTCGACGACCGCGTTGCGGTAGCGGAACTCGGAGGCGGGCTCGGCGTCGGCGGGGATGCGGGCCATCTCCTCGATCATCTGGGCGCCGATCATGCCCGCGTGGTACGAGGTGCCGCAGCCGAGGATCTTCACGCGGCGCACCTTGCGGGCGTCGTGCGCGTCCAGGTTGAGGCCGCCGAGGTGCACGGTGGCGAAGCGGTCGTCGATGCGGCCGCGCAGCACGCGGTCCACGGCGTCGGCCTGCTCGAAGATCTCCTTGTGCATGTACGTGTCGTGGCCGCCCATGTCCCACGACTCGGCCTCCCACTCCACGGTGGTCGGCGCGGCCGTGGTGCGGGAGCCCTCGGTGGTGTACGTGCGGTAGTCGTCGGCCTTGAGGGTGGCCATCTCGCCGTCGTCGAGGGTGACGACCTGGCGGGTGTGCGAGACCAGGGCGGCGACGTCGGAGGCGACGAACATCTCCTTCTCGCCGATGCCGAGGACCACGGGGGAGCCGTTGCGGGCGACGACGACGCGGTCGTTGAAGTCGGCGTGCAGGACGGCGATGCCGTAGGTGCCCTCGATGTGGCGCAGCGCCTCGCGGACCTTCTCCTCCAGGGTCTCGGCCTCGGAGCGGGCGATGAGGTGCGTGATGACCTCGGTGTCCGTCTCGGAGCGGAACTCCACGCCGTCGGCGACCAGCTTGGCGCGCAGCTCGGCGGCGTTGTCGATGATGCCGTTGTGGACGACGGCGACCTTGTTCTCGGCGTCGAGGTGGGGGTGGGCGTTCTCGTCGGAGGGGGCGCCGTGGGTGGCCCAGCGGGTGTGCGCGATGCCGGTGGTGCCGGTGAACCGCTTGGGGACGCGGGCCTCCAGGTCACGGACGCGGCCCTTGGCCTTGACCATCTTCAGGCCGGTGGCCTTGGGGCTGGTGATGACGACGCCCGCGGAGTCGTAGCCGCGGTACTCCAGGCGCTGGAGGCCTTCGAGGAGGAGAGGGGCGACGTCACGCTTGCCGATATATCCGACGATTCCGCACATAAGGGTCCCTCGGGTTGGTGTGGACAGGGGTCAGCCGTAGACGATGCGGCGCAGCTGCCTCAGCGTCAGCTCGGGCGGCGCCACCGCGCGGTACCGCAGGTCCGTCGCGATCCGCTCGAAGATCTCCGCGTTCACCAGGCCCTGACCCTGGAGTTCGCGGTGGCGGCGGCGGACGTACGCTTCCGTCGTCTCGTCGAAGTACGCGAGCACGTCCTGGATCACCCGGAGCGCTTCGCCGCGCTGGAGCTGGGTGGAGCGCGTCAGGTGATCGACAAGTTCCTCGTGCACCCGACGATCCTGGATTACACAGGGACCTTTCGCAAGAATCCTGCCCGATTTCGGGCAGGGGCTGACCCGATCGGCGCCCCGGATGGCCCAGGGCACCCCCTTTTCACCTCCTCACATCCGCCGCAGCACCGCCTGCTTCGCCGCCGTGAACTCCTCGTCCGTCAGGATTCCGCTCTGGTGCAGCTCCCCCAGCTCCCGCAGGCGGCGAAGGAGCGCGTCGTGGTCGTCCTCCCGTGCGGCGGGCGGCGCGGCGTCCGGCCCCTTGGCCAGCGCGGGCACGGGGGCGTCCGCCAGCTCCGGCGCGGGCTCGCGCGGCGCCGCCGGGTGCGGGAGCCGGGCCTGGACGGCGGCCGCGACGAGCGCCATCAGCGGGTCCTTCTTGAAGCCCCACAGCTCCACGGAGTTCGGGTCGTACTTCGGCGGGGCCTTCGTCGGCGCGTTCCGGACACTGAAGCGGAGGTAGCCGTTCTCCAGGCCGATGGCGGGCTGCCACTCCACGGCCGCGACGTCCGCGAGGGCCAGGGAGCGGGTGCCTGAGGCGGACTTGGCCTCCTCCGTCTTCCAGTTCCACTCCAGGCGCAGGTGCTCGCCGTCGAAGCTGACGGTGGCGTCGCCCGCGGAGACCTGGAGCGGCACGGACGGGCCGGGCAGCAGATAGGCGTCGCAGCACGTGGACGGCACCTGCTCGATCAGGAGTGCGTTGCGCACCTCGTCCACCAGGTACTCCGCGACGCCGTACCGGTCGGACTCCACCGTGAGCTGGTAGGGGTCGGAGGAGTCGGCGAGCTTGCCGCCCGTCACCTGGAGCAGCGGGTCCGAGCCGTCGCGCAGCCGCAGCCGAAGGCGCCCGCTCTTCTTGCCCTGTTCGAAGGCGATGCCCGCCAACGCCTGGAGCGGCACGGTCAGTTCGCCCAGCGTCTTGCGCAGCAGCGAGACGCCCTTGTCGCGCCCCGGCACCAGCCGCAGCGTCAGTCCGTCGAAGGTCCAGGTTCCATCGCGTTGGATGATTTCCGCCATGCGGGGATTGTCCCACTGGGCCTTGGGCCAGGTGGTCTACACCTTGACCGGGCCTGGGGCGCGCGGTACGGATGATGAAGGTTCGACTGCGTGCACATCCGCGACGGCCCGTCGAAGGGACCCGCTAGTGAGAGAGCACCACAGATCGACACGTGTCATCGGTTCGCTGCTGCTCGTCGTCGCCGCCGGGATGTCGTCCATGGCGGCCGTACCGGGCGGGGAGCGGCGGCCCCCCGGCGACCCCGTCCCGCTGGGGCAGGTCGTGCCCGTCCCCATGAAGGTGACGGCGGCCGGGCCCGGCTTCGAGATCACCCCCGAGACGTACATCCGCGTCGGCGGCCACCCCGAGGAGCGCCGCGTCGCCGAGTACCTGGCGGGCCTGCTGCGCCCGTCGACCGGCTATCCGCTGCCGGTCACCGACCGCGGCGGCCCCGGCGGCATCCGGCTGCGCATCAGCTCCGACGCGCACAGCAAGGCGCTCGGCGGCGAGGGCTACCGGCTCGCGTCCACGCGCGGCTCGCTGACGATCACGTCGTGGACGGCCGCCGGGCTGCGCCACGGCGTGCAGACCTTGCGCCAGCAGCTGCCCGCCGCGGTCGAGCGGACGACACGGCAGCGGGGGCCCTGGCGGGTCGCGGGCGGCGTCATCGAGGACCGGCCGCGCTTCGCCTACCGGGGCGCCATGCTGGACGTGTCCCGGCACTTCCTCACCGTCGAGCAGGTCCGGCGGTTCATCGACCAGCTGGCCCTGTACAAGATGAACACGCTGCACCTGCACCTCAGCGACGACCAGGGCTGGCGCATCGCCATCGACTCCTGGCCGCGCCTCGCGGAGTACGGCGGCTCCACCCAGGTCGGCGGCGGTCCCGGCGGCCACTACACCAAGGAGCAGTACACCGGCCTCGTCGACTACGCGTACTCCCGGGGCATCACGGTGATCCCCGAGATTGACATGCCGAGCCACACGAACGCGGCGCTCGCCTCGTACGCGGAGCTGAACTGCGACGGCGTGGCGCCGCCGCTGTACACGGGCACCGAGGTCGGGTTCAGCTCGCTGTGCGTCAAGAAGGACGTGACGTACGACTTCGTGGCGGACGTCGTCCGGGAGCTGGCCGCGCTCACGCCCGGCCCCTATCTGCACATCGGCGGGGACGAGGCGCACTCCACCAGCGACGACGACTTCCACGCGTTCATGGAGCGGGTGCAGCCGATCGTGACCGAGCACGGCAAGACGGTGGTCGGCTGGCACCAGCTGGCGGTGGACGCGAAGCCCGTGCCGGGTGCCGTGGTGCAGTACTGGGGCTACGACCGCACCGGTCAGGCGGAGCGCGAGAAGGTGGTGGACGCCGCGCGCGACGGCGCCAAGGTGATCCTGTCGCCCGCCGACCGCTCGTACCTCGATCACAAGTACCACAAGGACACCCCGCTCGGTCTGAGCTGGGCGGGCTATGTGGAGGTCGAGCGGGCCTACGACTGGGACCCCGGCGCCTATCTCCAGGGGCTTGCCGAGGAGGCGGTCCTCGGCGTCGAGGCGCCGCTGTGGACGGAGACCCTGTCGACGAACGAGCAGCTGGACTTCATGGCGTTCCCGCGGCTGCCCGGCATCGCCGAGCTGGGCTGGTCGCCCGCCTCGACGCACGACTGGGAGGCGTACAAGGAGCGCCTGGTGCGGCAGGCCCCGCGCTGGGACGCGCTCGGCATCACCTACTACCGCTCGCCGCAGGTGCCCTGGCCGACGGCACGGTGACGGAAGACGGGGCTCCGGAGGACCGTACTCCGGAGCCCCGCCTGGTCTCAGGCGCCGAGCGCGGCGGCCGGGCGGGCGGCCACGGCCCGGTGGATGACGGCCGCCTCGAACCGCTCACGGGCGCAGAAGCTGAGCAGCACCCGCCGCTCCGGCGTGTCCGCCTCGCGCTCGGGGACGAAGCCGACGGTCTCGACGAGCGCATGGGCGGCCGTGGCGCGCACGTCGGGCGCGGTGACGACGCGCTGGGTCGCCGGGTCGGCGAACAGGTACTCCATCACGGTGGTGAGCACCGCGTGTGTGAAGCCGTGCACGGGCCGGTCGGTCGGCGCGGTGAGGAGGCGCATGCCGACGTCTCCGGGCTCGGGCTCGTACAGGTCGGCCAGCTCTCCGTGGCGGGGGTCGTGGCGCTCCATCAGGAACGCGGGCTCGCCCTCGTGCAGGCCGACGTACGCGTGGCTGTGGTCGGAGGCCGCGACGGCCATGTACTCCCGCTCCACGTCGTACAGTTTCACGCCGCCCATCTGCCAGTGGGCCGCCTTGGGGTGGGTGAGCCAGGAGTGGATCAGCTCGGCGTCGGTGAAGGGGTCCATGGGGCGCAGGGTGAGGGTTCCCACGGTTCCTTCGACCACGCCGACGCGGTGCCGCTCCGCGGGGGTGTCCTTGAGCAGGTGCGGGAGCATGGGTCGTCCTTTCGGAGGCGACGCGAAACTAAGGTTAGCCTAACCTAAGTCACCTGCGGGTGGGGTGGTGCCCTCGACTCGTCCTCACGCACCGGACAGGCTGAAGAAGCCCACCCGCCCGGAGGGGGCGGGTGGGCGGGGTGCCAGGGGCTGAGGGCCCGTCAGGCGACCTTCTTGGCCTTCTCGATGGCCTCCGCCAGGTCCTCCAGGATCGGCGCGCACTTGTCGTACGAGAAGATCGGCTCGGTCACGCGCGGGATGACCTGCCCGGCCTTGACCGCGGGCAGCTTCCCCCACGTCGGCTTCTGCTTCTCCAGGCCCTCGGGCTGAAGCGCCGACGTCCGGTTGTCCATCATGATCACGTCGGCCTTGTACTTGTCGACGTTCTCCCACGACAGGTTCTCGAACCAGCCGCCGCTCGCCTTCAGCGCCTGCGCCGACGGCTCGACCAGGTTCACGCCGAGGGCCTTGAAGTACTCCAGGTCGGCGGAGAGGTTGGACCCGGAGACGTAGAACACGTCCGCGCTGGCGGAGCCGACGAGCACCCGGATCTCCGGCCGGGACTTCGCCGCCTTGCGCAGCCGCTCCGCCGCCGCCTCGAACCGCTTCTTCGCCTTGACGACCTTGTCGGCCTTGACGTCCGCGCCCAGCGACTCGGCGAGCGCGTGCAGCCGCTCCAGGGGCTTGGTCATCTGGCGGTCGTAGACCGAGATGCCGACGCTCGGGGCGAGCTTCAGGATCTTGTCGGCGGACTGCTCCGGCACGTACCAGAGGGTGCCCTTGTCGTCGAACATCGTCGAGATCAGGACATCCGGCTGGAGGCCCACGTACTTCTCGACGCTGAACTGGTCCCAGGCGTTGCCCAGGATCGTCAGCTTGCTGACGTCCATGTCGCCCGCCTGGACATCGGCCTTGCCGTCCTTGGTCTTGGTCGGGCCGAAGACGCCCTTGACCTCGATGCCGTAGTCGTACAGCGCGGCGGCGACACCGGTGAACGCCACGATGTTCTTCGGCGTGGAGTCCTTCTTCGCGGTCTTGCCGCGGTCGTCCTTGAACGACCAGGGACCACCGTCCTTGCCGGAACCGCCGCCGCTCTTGCCGCCGCTGTCCTTCTTGTCGTCCCCGCAGGCGGCGAGGGCGGCGGTGAGGCCGAGGGCGCCGCCCGCGGCGAGGATGCCGCGGCGGGTGGGCTGGGGGAGACGGGGCATGGCGGTCTCTGCTTTCGTACGGGTGCGCTGGGCGCTGGCCGGAAATCGTGCTTAGGTTAACCTAACCTTCCCCGTGGTCCAGCCCGCGCCCCGCCCACAGCCGCCGAGCGGGCCCCTCAGGTGCCCGGCTCCCCCCGCGCCGCGTCCCTGACGTGCAGGAACCCGCCCGCCTTCTCCGTCTCGCGCGCGATCTCGTCGTACTCCTGCGGCACCGACGAGATCATCGAGCGGTACGCCGTGAGCACCGCGCCCGCCTCGCCGTCCTTGAGGTGCTCAAGGGCCTGCCCGAGCCCGTCCCGCCCGTGCGGCGGCAGCAGCCCCGCGCGCTCCTCGATCACGTCCGTGATCTCCCAGCCGAACGCCTCCGCGTACTCCGTGCACTCCTTGCGGGCGGTCGCGAGGTCCGTGTGCGGCGCGCCGCACAGGTAGATCACGCACCGGAACCGCCTTATCCGCGCCGTCGTGTCCGGCGCCCGCCCCTCGCCCGGTACGACGCCCGCCGCCGCGTCCGCCAGCGCCTGGCGGCGCCTCAGTTCGCGCTCGGTCCGCCGGGCCCCGGCCCGCTCCCACCTCTGTCCGTTGTCACTGCTGACCATGTCCCCAGCGTGCCCGAGCGATCACGGACAGCGAAGTGACGAGGGGTGGGACCGGGGAGCTTGTCAGGCCGCGACTCGTACGCTCCGTAGTGCCTACGCGATCAGGGGTACGCCGATGACGTCCCCGATCCTGCGGACGCGCGCGGTGGACACCTTCGCCAGCCGCCTGCCGATGACACCGGGCAGGGCCTGGTGCTTGACCCACTCCGGGGCGTCGAGGCCCACTTCGATGAGGGTGTCCGCCGCGCGGTCGTGCAGTCCGGCCGCGCACTGCGCGAGGGCGACATCCAGCTTGTAGCGGTTGCGGGCCACCTTCGACATGGACTGGGGGAGCTGCTTCATGTCCGGCTGGCTGGCCAGCTGGAGCGCCCGTCCGTAGTTCTTCAGCGCGACGTGGATGCCCACGGCCTCGGTCTTCGCCGCCGTGGGGCCGAAGTTGGTGCCGTACAGCTTCTCGTCCCGGCCGAGGCGTGCCGCCGCGGCATGGGCCTGGGAGATGTAGTCGTCGGCCGTGGCCTCGTCCTCGCGCCGGGATGCCGCCACCGCCGCCGAGATCATCAGGCGTCCGTACGCGAGCAGTTGGGACCGGGACCCGCTGCTGAACGACGGCTCGATCGCCAGCGCGGCGCGCTCGGCCACGGTCACGGCGCGGGGCAGGTTGGCGCCGCGCAGGTAGATCCACGACAGCGTGGACTCAAGCAGTGCCGTCATCACCGGGTCGTCGGCGCCCTTCGCGAGGTGCTTGGCCGACGTGAGCGCGCTCAACGCGAGGTCACGCTGCCCGAACCCGTTCGAGCACGACGCGGCCACGCGGTACGTGCTGGCCAGGATCGCACCCACCTGCTCGCGTTCGCGCCCGGTGGCGCTGACGTACCTGACCTGCCCTTCCATGAGGACCTTCGCGGCGTAGCCGCTCACCATCACCGTGTCGCTCGCCCAGTAGGCGTCCCAAGCGCGGTCGCGGGCGGCGCTCAACTCCTCCACGGTGCTCGGGTCGTCGATGCCCTCCCACTCGCCGAGCGCGCTTTCGTGCACCGCGTCGGACAGTTGCCGCAACGCGGCCCTGATGTCCTGGCTCATCCCCCGGCGCGGCGCCTGCTGCCCCAGGATCACCGCCACGTCCGTCTTGAGCGCGCTCGCCAGCTTGAGCAGGGAACCGACGGACAGCTCTCCCCGGTCCTGCTCCGCCTTCTGTACGAGGGCGAGGGAGAGGCCCGAGGCGTCGGCGAGCCCCTGCTGTGTCAGATCAGAGCCCCGCAGGTGCTTGATGCGCTTACCGGTCGTCAGGTCTGCCCAGTTGCCCACGGCCACTCCAGTGCGTTAGCTCAGGCTGCTCCCCTCCGATGGTAGGGGCCAACTTCCCACGGCGGGGCCGCTGTCGGAGTACGGCGGACGGGCTGGACCCCGCCGGGCGGCGGCGGGGATCCAGCCCGTCCGGCGCTTGAGGACGAGCGCGGAGCGCGAGGGGAGGGCGGGCGGGTGGGAGAAGAGGGCGCCCCCGGCCCCGCCGGTACCCCCTAGCTCGTGAGGCCCAGCTCCCGCGCGATCAGCATCCGCTGCACCTCACTCGTGCCCTCGCCGATCTCCAGGATCTTGGAGTCGCGCCACATGCGGGCCACCGGGTACTCGTTCATGAAGCCGTACCCGCCGTGGATCTGGGTGGCCTCGCGGGCGTTGTCCACGGCGACCGTGGACGAGTACAGCTTCGCGACGGCGGCCGCCTTCTTGAAGGGCTCCCCGGCGAGCAGCCGGGACGCGGCGTCGCGCCAGGCGAGGCGCGCCGTGTGGGCCTTCATCTCCATGTCGGCGATCTTGAACTGGATGGCCTGGTTGGCGCCGATGGGCCGACCGAAGGCGTGCCGCTCCTTGGCGTACTTCACCGACTCGTCGACGCAGCCCTGCGCCAGGCCCGTGGCGAGCGCCGCGATGGCCACGCGGCCCTCGTCGAGGATGCGCAGGAACTGGGCGTAGCCCCGGCCCGCCTCGCCCAGGAGGTTCGCGGCGGGCACCCGCACGTCGGAGAAGGACAGCTCGCGGGTGTCGGAGGCGTTCCAGCCGACCTTCGAGTACGGGGCGGCGACGGTGAAGCCGGGCGTGCCGGACGGCACGATGATCGAGGAGATCAGCGGCTTGCCCGCGTCGGTGCGGCCGGTGACGGCGGTGACCGTGACCAGGCCCGTGATGTCCGTACCGGAGTTGGTGATGAAGCACTTGGTGCCGTTGATCACCCATTCGTTGGTGGCCTCGTCCAGGCGGGCCGTGGTGCGCGTGCCGCCCGCGTCCGAGCCGCCGTCGGGCTCGGTGAGGCCGAACGCGCCCAGGATCTCGCCGGAGCACAGCCGCGGCAGCCACTCCCGCTTCTGCTCCTCGGTGCCGAACAGATGCAGCGGCATCGCGCCGAGGGAGACGCCCGCCTCCAGGGTCACGGCCACCGACGAGTCGACCCGGGCCAGCTCCTCCAGGGCCACGCCGAGCGCCAGGTAGTCGCCGCCCATGCCGCCGTACTCCTCGGGGAAGGGCAGGCCGAACAGGCCCATGCGGCCCATCTCGCGCACGATCTCGTACGGGAACTCGTGCCGCTCGTAGAAGTCGCCGATCTTCGGGGCGACCACGTCGTGGGCGAACTCCTCGACGGTGCGGCGGAGTTCCTCGTGTTCGGGGGAGAGGTGGTGGTCCATGGAGATCACTGCTCCTTGTGGGAGAGGGCACGCACGGTGCGGGACGGGCTCGGTCGGCCCAGCTGGTCGGCCATCCAGACGCTGGTCGCGGTGAGGCGGCCGAGGTCGACCCCGGTCTCGACGCCGAGGCCGTGAAGCATCCACACGAGGTCTTCGGTGGCGAGGTTGCCGGTGGCGCTCTTGGCGAACGGGCAGCCGCCGAGGCCGCCCGCGGAGGCGTCCACGGTGGTCACGCCGTGCTGGAGCGCGGCGAGGGTGTTGGCGAGCGCCTGCCCGTACGTGTCGTGGAAGTGCACGCCGATGCGGTGCGTCGGCACGCCGTGCTCGTTCAGGGCGGCGAGCAGCGCCAGGACGTGGCCCGGCGTCGCCACGCCGATGGTGTCGCCGAGGCTCAGCTCGTCGCAGCCCATGTCGAGCAGCGCCTTGCTCACCCGGACCACCTGCGCGATCGGCACGGCGCCCTCCCAGGGGTCGCCGAAGCACATCGACAGATAGCCCCGCACGTGCACGCGGTCGTGTGCCGCGTCCGCCTCCTTGGCGCGCGCCACCACCGGCTCGAACATCGCGAGCGCCTCGTCCACCGTGCGGTTCAGGTTGGCCCTGGCGAACGACTCGGTGGCGCTGGCGAACACGGCCACGCGGCGCGCGCCGAGCGTCAGCGCCCGGTCCAGGCCCCGCTCGTTGGGCACCAGGACCGGCAGGCGCACCCCCTGGATGTCCCCGAGCAGCGGGAACAGGCGCTCGGCGTCGGCCAGTTGGGGCACCCACTTGGGGTGGACGAAGCTGGTCGCCTCGATCGTCGTCAGGCCCGCGTCGGCCAGGCGGTGGACGAACTCCGCCTTCACCTCCGTGGGGACGGTGCCCTTCTCGTTCTGGAGGCCGTCGCGCGCGCCCACCTCGTGGACGCGGACGCGGGGCGGCAGGCCCTGGGCGGGGACCGCCATCGGCAGGCCGTTCGCGGTCATGACTCCTCCTCGGCCTCGTCGGGGACCACCACCGCCAGGACCTGGTCCATGGCGACCGTGGTGCCGGGGGTGACGTCCAGCTCGGTGACGGTGCCCGCGTGCGGGGCGGAGATGACGTGCTCCATCTTCATCGCCTCCACGACCAGCAGGCTCTGCCCCGCGCTCACGCGGTCACCGGGGGACGCCTTGACGACGGTGACGGTGCCGGGCATGGGGGCGGTGAGCGCGTCGGCGCCCGCGTGGGCCGCGCCCGTGAGGGACGCCTCCACGGGGTCGTGGTCCCGGACGTCCCAGGCGTCGCCGTCCCGCCCGAGCCACGTTCCGGCGCGGTGGAAGCCGGAAGCCAGCGGGCCGCGCCCCGTGGACCCTCCGAGGCTGGCCTCGACCTCGCCGTCGGCGGTGAGCCGGGTGCGTACGACGACCGGGTCGTGCCCCGGCACTCGCAGGTGGTGCACGGTCCAGGCGGGCTCACCGCCGAGCCGCCAGCCGTTGGGCACGGAGAAGGGGTCCACCCAACTCCCGGTGTCCTTCGCGGCGGTGCTCACCCGAGCCAGCGCGGCGGCCTCGTACACCTCCGCCGGGACGTCCCCGTCCACCAGTCCCTCGGCCTCGCGCTCCACCAACCCTGTGTCCAACTCGCCCGCCACCACCGCCGGGTGCGCAAGGAGCCGCCGCAGGAAACCGGTGTTCGTCGGCACGCCCAGGATGACCGTGTCGGCCAGCGCGGCCCGCAGCTTCCGCAGGGCCGTCTCCCGGTCGGGGCCGTAGGCGATGACCTTGGACAGCATCGGGTCGTACAGGCTCCCGACCTCCGTGCCCTCGCTGAGCCCGGAGTCGGTGCGCACCCCGTCCCCGGAGGGCTCGCGCAGCAGCAGGACCGTTCCGCCGGAGGGCAGGAACCCGCGGGCGGGGTCCTCCGCGCAGACGCGCGCCTCGACCGCGTGGCCGGTGAGCGTGATGTCGTCCTGCCCGAAGGAAAGGGGCTCGCCGGACGCCACCCGCAGCTGCCACTCCACCAGGTCAAGGCCCGTGATCAGCTCGGTGACCGGGTGCTCGACCTGGAGGCGGGTGTTCATCTCCATGAAGTAGTACGAGGAGGGGTCGCCGCCGGGGACGATGAACTCGACCGTCCCCGCGCCCACGTACCCGCAGGAGCGCGCCGCCTCCACGGCGGCGGCCCCCATCGCGGCGCGGGTCGCCTCGTCCAGCAGGACGCTCGGCGCCTCCTCGATGATCTTCTGGTGGCGGCGCTGGAGGGAGCACTCGCGCTCGCCGAGGTGCACCACGTTGCCGTGGGCGTCGGCGAGGACCTGGATCTCGATGTGCCGGGGCCGGTCGACCCAGCGCTCCACCAGGAGCGTGTCGTCGCCGAAGGAGGCGCGGGCCTCGCGCCGGGCGGCGGCGATCTCCTCGCCGAGCAGCGCCGCGTCCCGCACCAGGCGCATGCCCTTGCCGCCGCCGCCCGCCGAGGGCTTGAGCAGCACCGGCGTGCCGATCTCGTGGGCGGCGGCGGTCAGCTCGGCGTCGGTGAGGCCGCTGCCCGAGGAGCCGGGGACGACCGGCACCCCGGCCGCGCGCACCGTCTCCTTGGCGCGGATCTTGTCGCCCATCAGGTCGATGGCGGCGGCGGGCGGCCCGATGAAGGCGAGGCCCGCGTCCGCGCAGGCCTGGGCGAAGGCGGCGTTCTCCGCGAGGAAGCCGTACCCGGGGTGGACGGCCTGGGCGCCGGTCGCGGCGGCGGCCTCCAGGAGGCGGTCCGCGCGCAGATAGCTGTCGGCCGCGGGCGCCGGGCCGATCCGTACCGCTGTGTCGGCCTCCCGCACGTGCCGGGCGTCGGCGTCCGCGTCGGAGAAGACCGCCACCGAGCGGACGCCCAGGGAGCGCAGCGTGCGGATGACGCGGACGGCGATCTCGCCGCGGTTGGCCACGAGGACCGTGTCGAACATGCTCGTCCTGTTCGTGTGCATCGCGTGCGTACCCCTCACATCCGGAAGACGCCGAAGCCGCGGTCGCCCAGCGGGGCCCCGGCGCACGCCGTCAGGGCCAGGCCGAGGACCTGCCGGGTCTCCAGCGGGTCGATGACGCCGTCGTCCCACAGGCGCGCCGTGGCGTAGTAGGCGTTGCCCTGCTGTTCGTACTGCGCGCGGACCGGGGCCTTGAAGGCCTCCTCGTCCTCGGCCGACCACTGCTCGCCGCGCGCCTCCAACTGGTCGCGCTTGACCGTCGCGAGCACCGATGCGGCCTGCTCGCCGCCCATCACGGAGATCTTGGCGTTCGGCCACATCCACAGGAAGCGGGGCGAATAGGCCCGGCCGCACATGGAGTAGTTACCCGCTCCATAGCTGCCGCCCACCACGACCGTCAGCTTCGGTACGCGCGTGCAGGCCACGGCGGTGACCATCTTCGCGCCGTGCTTGGCGATGCCCCCCGCCTCGTAGTCCTTGCCGACCATGAAGCCGGAGATGTTCTGGAGGAACACCAGCGGGATGCCGCGCTGGTCGCACAGCTCGATGAAGTGGGCGCCCTTCTGGGCGGACTCGGCGAACAGGATGCCGTTGTTGGCGACGATCCCGACCGGGTGGCCGTGGATGTGCGCGAAGCCCGTCACCAGCGTCTGCCCGAACTCGGCCTTGAACTCGGCGAAGCGCGAGCCGTCGACGACCCGGGCGATGACCTCGCGCACGTCGTACGGAGTGCGGGAGTCCACCGGCACCGCCCCGTACAGGCCGAGCGGGTCGACCTTCGGCTCGTCCACCGGGCGCACCTCCCAGGGGGGCGCGCCGCGCGCGGGCAGCGTGGAGACGATCGTGCGCACGATCCGCAGGGCGTGCGGGTCGTCCTCCGCGAGGTGGTCGGTCACTCCGGAGACGCGGGAGTGGACCTCGCCGCCGCCCAGCTCCTCGGCGGTCACGACCTCGCCCGTGGCGGCCTTCACCAGGGGCGGGCCGCCCAGGAAGATCGTGCCCTGGTTCCGCACGATCACGGCCTCGTCGCTCATCGCCGGGACGTAGGCGCCCCCGGCCGTGCAGGAGCCGAGGACCGCCGCGATCTGCGGGATGCCCGCGCCGGACATCCGCGCCTGGTTGTAGAAGATCCGCCCGAAGTGCTCCCGGTCGGGGAAGACCTCGTCCTGCATCGGCAGGAACGCGCCGCCCGAGTCGACCAGGTACACGCACGGCAGGCGGTTCTCCAGGGAGATCTCCTGGGCGCGCAGGTGCTTCTTCACCGTCATCGGGTAGTACGTCCCGCCCTTGACCGTGGCGTCGTTGGCGACGATCACGCACTCCCGGCCGCTGACCCGGCCGACGCCCGCGATCACCCCGGCGGCCGGTGCCTGCCCCTCGTACATCCCGTCCGCGGCCAGCGGCGCCAGCTCCAGGAACGGCGAGCCGGGGTCGAGCAGCGCGTCCACGCGGTCGCGCGGCAGGAGCTTGCCGCGCGCCGTGTGCCGCGCCCGCGCCTTCTCGCCGCCGCCGAGGCGGGCGGCGGCCAGCTTGGCGCGCAGCTCGTCGACGAGGGCGCGGTGCGCCGACTCGTTCGCCCGCCAGGCGTCCGAGGCGGGGTCCGCCGCGCTCGTGAGGACCGGTGCCTGTTGCATCCGCTGTGCTCCCTGGTTAGTGAGCGTTAACGTCTGCTCCTCAGGTTAACGACCGCTAACCGCGCTGTCTAGAATTGTCTCCATGGCCACCAGGACCGACGCCCCCACCCGCCGCGAGCAGATCCTCAAGGAAGCCGCCCGCCTGTTCGCCGAGCGCGGCTTCCACGGCGTGGGCGTGGACGAGATAGGGGCCGCCGTCGGCATCAGCGGACCCGGTCTGTACCGGCACTTCTCGGGCAAGGACGCGATGCTCGCCGAACTGCTCGTCGGCATCAGCGAGCGGCTGCTCACCGGCGGCAGGCGCCGGGCCGCCGAGGCCGCGGGCGCGCCGGAGGCCGCCCTGGACTCCCTCATCGAGGGGCACATCGACTTCGCCCTCGACGACCGCCCCCTGATCACGCTGCACGACCGCGAGCTGGACCGCCTGCGCGAGGCCGACCGCAAGCGGGTCCGCCAGCTCCAGCGGCAGTACGTGGAGCTGTGGGTGGCGGCGGTGCGGGAGGTCTACCCGGGGCTCGCGGAGCCGGAGGCGCGCGCGGCCGTCCACGCGGTCTTCGGCCTGCTGAACTCGACCCCGCACCTGTCCCGCCCCGCGTCCCTGCCCGGCCGGGAGGCCATGGCCGCCCTGCTGCACCGACTCGCGCGCGGAGCGTTGGAGGCCGCGAATCCAAGCCCGTCCGGCGTGTGAGGACGGGCCAGGCCGAAGGCCGCGACGACCGGCCCCGCCGCCACTGGTGACCCGGCCGGTCTGGACGGTCGCGCGAACCCACCGGTAGCCTGGGCCTGAGCAAGCGCTTAGTAAGGGCGCGCCCATCGCCAGAGGGAGTCACGTCGTGCGGCGTACCGTTTTCAACGAGGACCACGAGGCGTTCCGGGAGACGATCCGCGCCTTCATCGAGGCCGAGGTCGTCCCGGTGTACGACGAGTGGTTCGCGGCGGGCCAGGCGCCCCGCGACTTCTACTACAAGCTCGCCGACCTCGGCGTCTTCGGCATCCGCGTGCCCGAGGAGTACGGCGGCGCGGGCATCGACTCGCACAAGTTCGAGGCGGTCATGTACGAGGAGACGGCCCGCGCGGGCGTCTCCTTCGGCGGCTCCGGGGTGCACGTCCTGCTCGGCCTGCCCTACCTCCAGATGCTCGCCACCGAGGAGCAGAAGAAGCGCTTCCTGCCGAAGTTCGTCACCGGCGAGGAGATGTGGGCGCTCGCCATGACCGAGCCGGGCACCGGCTCCGACGTCGCGGGCATGAAGACCACCGCGAGGCTCTCCGAGGACGGCACGCACTACGTCCTCAACGGCGCCAAGACCTTCATCACCGGCGGTGTGCACGCCGACCGCGTGATCGTCTGCGCCCGCACCTCCCCGCCGCGCGAGGACGACCGCCGCTTCGGTATCTCGCTGTTCGCCGTCGACACCCGCTCCGAGGGCTACTCGGTCGGCCGCAAGCTCGACAAGCTCGGCCTGAAGGTCTCCGACACCGCCGAGCTGGCCTTCGTCGACGTGAAGGTCCCGGTGGAGGACCTGCTCGGCGAGGAGAACAAGGGCTTCGGCTATCTGGGCCACAACCTGGCGTCCGAGCGCTGGGGCATCGCCTTCGGCGCCTACGCGCAGGCCAAGGCCGCCGTGCGGTTCGCCCAGGAGTACGTCCAGGAGCGGACCGTCTTCGGCAAGCCCGTCGCCTCCTTCCAGAACACCAAGTTCGAGCTGGCCGCCTGCCAGGCCGAGGTGGACGCCGCCGAGGCCGTCGCCGACCGCGCCCTGGAGGCCCTGGACGCGGGCGAGCTGACGCCCGCCGAGGCGGCGAGCGCCAAGCTGTTCTGCACCGAGGTCGCCCACCGTGTCATCGACCGCTGCCTCCAGCTGCACGGCGGCTACGGCTTCATGAACGAGTACCCGATCGCCCGCCTGTACGCCGACAACCGCGTCAACCGCATCTACGGCGGCACCAGCGAGGTCATGAAGATGATCATCGCCAAGGACATGGGCCTGTGAGCGAGGCCTCGGGCCCGCTGGAGGACCTGCTCGACCTGCTCGACCTGGAGCGGGTCGAGCAGGACATCTTCCGCGGCGAGAGCCGCTCGGCGCTGGTGCCGCGCGTCTTCGGCGGGCAGGTCGCGGCCCAGGCCCTGGTCGCCGCGGGCCGTACCGTGCCCGACGAAAGGCCCGCGCACTCCCTGCACGCGTACTTCCTGCGCCCCGGCGACCCGGGCGTGCCCATCGTCTACACCGTCGACCGCATCCGCGACGGCCGCTCCTTCACCACGCGCCGCGTCGTCGCCGTCCAGCACGGGCAGCCGATCTTCCACCTGTCGGCGTCGTTCCAGGCGTACGAGGAGGGCCTGGAGCACCAGGGCGGGATGCCGGACGCGCCGGACCCGGAGACCCTGGAGACGGCGGCGGAGATGCTGCCGCGCCATCTGCCGCCGGACGTCGCCCGGCGCCTGGTGGAGGCGCGCGCCGCGGTCGACCTGCGGTACGCCGACGCGCCGCCGTGGGGCACTGTCGGGCAGCCCCGCGAGCCGCACTCCCAGGTGTGGTTCCGCACCAACGGCAAGCTCGGCGCGGAGCCCGCCGGGTCGCTGCTGCACCTGTGTCTGGCCACGTATGTGTCGGACATGACGCTGCTCGACTCGGTGCTGCTCGCGCACGGGCGCGGCGGCTGGGCCGTCGGTGACGTGGTCGGCGCCTCGCTGGACCACGCCATGTGGTTCCACCGGCCGTTCCGCGCCGACGAGTGGCTGCTGTACGACCAGGAGTCGCCGTCGGCCTCGGGCGGGCGGGGCCTCGGCCAGGCGCGGATCTGGACGCGGGACGGGCGGCTGGCCGTGACCGTGATCCAGGAGGGCGTGGTGCGGGTGCCGCGCGCCCGCTGAGCTACGCGGGCGGCGCGTCCAGGGTGGCCCGGCAGGCCGCGGCCAGCGCCTCCGCGCCGCCCTCGGGGGCGCCGCGCAGGAACTCCTCCTCAAGGTCGGCCACGATGTCCCAGGCCGTGGCGAGCAGGGAGCGGCCGTACGTCGTCAGTTCAAGGCGCGCGCGGTGCCCCTGTCCCTGGAGGTCGCGCTCCACCGCCCCCAGCTCCTCCAGCATGAGGACGGTGGCGCGCATGCTCTGGCTCGTGACGCCCGCGCGGCGGGCCAGGTCGCTGTAGGACAGGTCGGCGTTGCGGGAGATGTGCCCGAGCGCCCCGAAGAGCCGCATCGACAGGCCGATGTCGGTGAGCCGCGCTTCCAGCCGCTCGTGCAGGCGCCGTCCGGTGGCGATCACCAGCATGACGGTCGACTGCGCACTCTCCGGCGCCTTGCTCACCTGTGACTCTCCCTACCGGTGTCCGTGCGGACAGGACATGACCGGTGTCAGTGTCCCAGGCCGGGCGGCGGGGGCGAGCGGGGGCGGGCGGGGCGGTCACACCGCGACGCCCAAGCGGTCGGCGGCCCGCTGCGACACCTCGAGGAAGGGCGTGAGTCCCTTGGCGGCGGCGCCGAGCGCGGCCTGGGTCAGCTCGGGACCGGCCAGCTCCGGGGTGCCGACGCCGAACAGCGGTCGCGGCGCGTACTCCATGGTCAGCTCGGTCAGGCGGGCCGCTTCGGTGCCGCGGAGGTCCTGGATGAGGCGCAGGGCGATCTCGTGGGCGCCGGTGCCGGGGCCCGCGGTGATGCGGTCGCGGTCCTCCACCACGCGGTTGGTGGGCACCAGCGTGGCGCCGTAGTACGGCAGCAGGCCGTATACGTGGAAGTTGGTCGTGGCGCGATAGCCCTGGAGCAGTCCGGCCGCTCCCAGGAGCAGGCTGCCCGCGCAGACGCCCGCCACCCAGCGCGCCCGGCCGCCCCGGTCGGCGAGGAAGGCCAGCGTCTCGGCGTCCTCCAGGACGTCGGCGGGCACCGCGCCCGTGAACAGCACGTCCAGGTCGGCCGGGCAGTCCTCGAAGGTGGTGGTCGCGCGCGTCGGGAAGTGCGGATGGCCCGCGATCTCGTCCAGGGTCCTGCCCACGAGGTGCACCCGGGTGCGGGGCAGGGCGCTCATGGCCCAGTGGAAGCCGATGACGTCCACCGGCATATAGCCCGGGCACACCAGGATCGCGATGTCGAGTTCCCGCTGGTCGTCTTCATGCTGGTCGTCGTCACGCTGGTCGTCGGTCATGGTCCTTCTTCTCCCTGCCTCGGCGGAAGCGGTGGGCGAACCTTCAGCGAAAGCGCACGTGTTGAGAACTTGCAGCCAGGCTACAAGTTGGGCTGTAAGTAGGCGATAAGGTCCGCCCGCGAGGCGTCACGGGGCAGGGGAGGGCGGTCCGGCATACTCGCCCACCATGGGTGAAACAGTGTCAAGTACCCCCACGGGCGGCACGGGTGGCGAGAGTGCCTTCACCGTGGTCGTCGCCGCGCTCGCCAACCTCGGGATCGCCGTCGCCAAGGCCGTGGCCGGGGCCGTCAGCGGGTCCAGCGCGATGCTCTCCGAGGCGGCGCACTCCGTGGCCGACACCGTCACCGAGCTGATGCTGCTCTTCTCCCTGAGGAGCGCCGAGCGGCCCGCCGACGAGGACCACCCGCTCGGCTACGGCGGCGCCCGCTACGTCTGGGCGCTGCTCGCCTCCGTCGCCACCTTCGTGGGTGGCGGCGTCTTCGCCGTGTACGACGGGATCCACACCCTCACGCACGGCGAGGAGCCCGGCGACCCGCTGGTGTCGTACCTCGTTCTCGCGGTCGCCTTCGTCCTGGAGGGCTACTCGCTGCGCACCGGCCTGAGGCAGGCGCGCGGCGCGGCCGCCCGGTTCGACGTGCGTGTCGGGCACTACCTGCGGCACACGCCCGACACCGCGGTGAAGGCCGTCGTCATGGAGGACTCCGCCGCGCTCGCGGGCCTCGTGCTCGCCGCGGGCGGCCTGCTCGGCGGCCAGCTCACCGGCTCCGGCGCCTGGGACGGCGTCGCGTCGCTCGCCATCGGCGCCCTGCTGGTGTACGTGGCCTGGGTCCTCGGGCGCGCCAACGCGGAACTCCTCATCGGGCGGCCCCTGCCGCCGTCCGTGCGGGCGGCGGTGCGGGCCGAACTCCTCGACGACCCGCACGTGGTGGCCGTACTGGAGCTGACCACGCTGCTCCAGGGGCCGAGCGAGGCGCTGGTCGCGGCGAAGGTCGACTTCCGGGACGTGTCCACGGCGGCCGAGGTCGAGCGGGCCTGCGACCGCGCGGCCCGGCGCGTCCAGGCCCGCTTCCCCGCGGTGCGCCGGGTGTACCTGGACCCGACGCCGGGCCCGGGTCAGCCGTCCGTCAGCCCCGCGGCGCCGAGCAGATAGGCGGTCAGCGGGTCGTAGAAGCGGGGGCTGGTCACGTGGTCGTCGAGGGGGACCGTCACCTGGACCGTGCCCTCGGCCTCCGCGATGAACAGGGCCGGGTCGTTGCAGTCCGCGTAGCCGACGGCGTCGATCCCGCGCTGGCCCGCGCGGCCCGCCCAGCCGTGGTCGGCGACGACCAGGTCCGGCAGCGGGCGCTCCTCGCGCAGCAGCCCGTCGAGGATCGCGTTCATCGGCTCCGGCGAGTGCGTGTGCCACAGCGTCGCGCCCCGCTCCAGGACCGCGACGTCCGCGAACTGGAACACGAAGCCCTCGTCCGCCGTGAGCCCTTCGGGGATGACGACGATCTCGCAGCCCGCGGCGCGCAGCGCGGCCGCCGTCGCCCGGTGCACGTCGAGCAGACCCCCGGGGTGCCCGGTGGCGAACAGCACGCGCTCCTTGGCGTCGGCCGCCTTGCGCAGGCGGCCCGCCATCCGCTCCAGGGCGTCGACCGTCAGCTCCGGGTCGATGGTGTCCTGGCCCTGGCGGTGCTGCGGGTCGTCGATCACCCCGCAGCGCTCGGCCATCACGGCGAGCACGTCCTGTTCGTCGCTCCACCGGTCGCCGAGTTCGAGGCCCAGCCAGTAGTGGCGGTCGCCGTTCGCGAGCTTGCGGTAGTGGGAGAGGTTGTTCTCGCGGGGCGTGGCGACGTCGCCCGCGATGCGGGTGCGCACGAGGTGGTCGACGAGCGCGGGGCGGCTGGGTATCGGCATGCCCCCCATTGTGCCGGGGCACGTACGACTGGCGTGGGCGGGTTTCGGGTGCGGGGTCTTTTTCGGGTGCGGGTTTGTTGTGGTTGCTCGCGCAGTTCCCCGCGCCCCTTCGGGGCGCTTGCCCTTCGGGGCGGTTGCCTTTCGGGGTGGTTGCCCCCTCGGCTCAGGTGGGGTGGTTCAAGGCGAACCACAGTTCCATGCGGACGTCGGGGTCGTCCAGGTCGGCGTTCAGGAGGGTCGCGCAGCGGGTGACGCGCTGGCGGACCGTGTTGCGGTGGACGGACAGGGCGGTCGCCGTGCGGTCCCAACTGCCGTGCAGGGACAGCCAGGTGCGCAGCGTCTCGGTCAGGGCCGCGTTGCCGCCGAGCGGGGCGAGGAGGGCGCGCGCGTGGGCGGCGGCCTCGGTGGGGGAGACCAGCGCGGACAGGCCCGTCCCGCGGTGGCGCACGAGGGGCGCGCGGGTCGCCTCGGCGCGGGCCAGGGCGCGCGCGGCCTGGGCGTCGGCGGCGGCGAGCCCGGCGGCGTCGGCGGGGGCGGAGGCGCCGAGGGTCCAGCCGCTGTGCGGGGTGACCCCGCGGTCGGCGGGCAGCAGCAGCGTCACGTCGTCCGCGGCGGTGTCCACCAGCGTGCTGCCCAGGGCGACCGCCAGGGACGCCGCCGCGGGCGGGGCGCCGCCGGTGCCGCGGGCCCGCGCGCGCACCACCGTCCAGCGGTCACCGCCCAGCAGCGGCGCCACCTCGGCCGGGGCCGCGCCCAGCAGCAGGCGGACCAGCGCGGCGGTGCGCGCCGACTCGGCGGCGCCCTGGTGGGCGGCGGTGAGCAGCGCCAGGAGCACGGCGGCGACCTGCGCGATGGTGTGGTCGCCGGGCTCCCGGCGCGGGGCGGCGACCCCGAGGGCCAGGCCCTTGGCCCCGGCGAGCGCGTAGGCGGCGAGGTGGCTGCCGTCGGCGGTGTCGGCGCCGGACGCGGGCGCCGGGCGGGGCTCGGCCGGGTGCGGCTCGGCCGGGTGCCGGACGACGCCGGTGAGCCGGGCGAGGGCGGCGCGGGCGGCGGGGCCCGGCGGGGGGCCCGCGCTCTGCGTGACGGTGCCGTCGGCGGCGTACAGGGCCGCGTACCCGTCGAGGCGCGCGGCCAGTTGGCGCAGCAGCGCGGGCACCGGGTCGGGGCGGGCGGCCGCCGCGGCGAGGCCCGCCTGGGCCTGTGCGACGCGGCGCAGCTCGGTGTGCCGGGCCTCGGCCATCAGCTGCCACACGGCCCGCGCGACGCCGCTGAACGTGGTCCGCGGCGGCACCTCCAGGAGCGGCAGGCCGTGCCGGTCGCAGGCCGCCACCAGCGCCCGCGGGACCTCCTCGTGCACGGGTGCCACGCCGAAGCCGAGCGCGGCGCCGCCCGCCGCGACGATGCGGGCCACGTAGTCGTCCAGGCGGGCCTCCTCGCCCGCCCGGACGTGCACCCCGGCGGTGAGCAGCAGCTCGCCGCCCAGCAGGTACGGGTACGGGTCGGCCATCTCGGAGGTGTGCACCCAGTGCAGGGCCGTGGCCGCCGCGTCCGGGCCCGCGATCTGCCGCAGACCCAGCTCCGCGCGGGCGAGCAGCGCGGTCAGGGGGACCGGCGGGGTGGGCGGGCCCGGCGGTGCGCCCGGCGGCCCCGAAGGCGGCCCGGCGGGAGGCTCCGAGGGAGGCCCGGCGGGAGGCCCCGAGGGAGGCTCCGGGGGAGGCGCGGCGGGAGGCTCCGGGGGAAGCGGTCCCGGCAGTGCGGGCGTGGGCTCCGCCATGGTGGACGATTCCTCCATCCAGTCCGGGAGAAGTAGAGGAAACGTACACTTCAACGTCGCTTTCCGGCCACCTAGGGTCGTGTCGACCGTCACACCGAGGTCGCCCCCTCCCGCGCGTGAAGGAGAGCTGTCCATGGCTGTCGACTACGCAGTGATCGTCGTGTACCTCGCGGGGATGCTGGCCATGGGCTGGTGGGGCATGCGCCGCGCGAAGTCCAAGTCCGAGTTCCTGGTCGCGGGCCGCCGCCTGGGGCCGTGGATGTACTCCGGCACGATGGCCGCGATCGTCCTCGGCGGCGCCTCCACCATCGGCGGCGTGGGCCTCGGCTACACGCACGGCCTGTCCGGCGCCTGGATGGTCTTCACCATCGGCCTCGGCCTGCTCGCCCTGTCGGTCTTCTTCTCGGCCCGCATCGCCCGCCTGAAGGTGTACACGGTCTCCGAGATGCTCGACCTGCGCTACGGCGGCCGGGCGGGCGTCCTGTCCGGCGTCGTCATGTGGGGCTACACCCTGATGCTCGCGGTGACCTCCACCATCGCGTACGCCACGATCTTCGACGTCCTGTTCGACGTGAACCGCACGGTCGCCATCGTCATCGGCGGCTCCATCGTCGTCGCGTACTCCACCCTCGGCGGCATGTGGTCCATCACGCTGACGGACATGGTGCAGTTCGTGGTGAAGACCATCGGCGTCCTGCTGCTGCTCCTGCCCATCGCCGTCGTCAAGGCGGGCGGCTTCGGCGCGATGCGCGACACGCTGCCCGACGACTACTTCGAACCGCTCGGCGTCGGCGGCGAGACGATCTTCACGTACGTCCTGATCTATACCTTCGGCATGCTCATCGGGCAGGACATCTGGCAGCGCGTCTTCACCGCGCGCAGCGACAAGGTGGCCCGCTGGGGCGGCACGGTCGCCGGTACGTACTGCCTCGTCTACGCCCTCGCGGGCGCGGTCATCGGCACCGCCGCACGCGTCATGTACCCGAAGCTGCCGAGCCCCGACTCCGCCTTCGCAACCATCGTCAAGGACGAACTGCCCATGGGCGTACGGGGGTTGGTGCTCGCCGCCGCCCTCGCCGCCGTGATGTCCACGTCCTCCGGCGCGCTCATCGCCTGCGCCACCGTCGCCAACAACGACATCTGGGCGCGGCTGCGGGGCGCCGCCGGGCGCGGCGGTGACCCGCACGACGAGGTGAAGGGCAACCGGGCCTTCATCCTCGTCATGGGCGTCGCCGTCATCGGCGTCTCCATCGCCCTCAACGACGTCGTCGAGGCGCTGACCGTCGCGTACAACCTGCTGGTGGGCGGGCTGCTGGTGCCGATCCTCGGCGGGCTGCTGTGGCGGCGGGGCACGGGCGCGGGGGCCCTCGCGGCCGTCGTCGCCGGGGGCCTGTCGGTCATCGGCCTGATGTGGGGGTACGGGATCCTCGCCAACGAGCCCATCTACTACGGGCTGCTGACCTCGCTGGTGGTGTACGTGGGGGTGTCCCTGGCCACCCGGCCCACGGACGAGGCGGTGCTGGGCGCGTGGCGTGAGCGGGTCGCTGGGCGCGCACCCGAGCCGGAGGTGTCGATGCCGGTCTGATCTCCCCCACCCCGCCCCTTCCCGAACCATGGGGCTCCGCCCCCTGGACCCCCGTCCATCGGCCTGGCGGCCTCGTCCTCAAACGCCGGACGGGCTGGATCCCCGGGGGCGGGCCCGGGGCGCCCCCGCGAGGGACCACACTGAACACGCACATCCGCATCACCAGGAGACACCAACCATGACCAGCACCGACAGCACCGCCCAGGGCGCCCCCGCCAGCCCCCGCGGGCCCGTGGACTCCTCCCGCGTCCCCCGCTACGCGGGCCCCGCCACCTTCGCCCGCCTCCCCCGCCTCGACGAGGTCGGCACGGCGGACGTCGCCGTCGTCGGTGTCCCCTTCGACACGGGAGTGTCGTACCGCCCGGGCGCCCGCTTCGGCGGCAACGCCATCCGGGAGGCGTCCCGCCTGCTGCGCCCGTACAACCCGGCCCAGGACGCGTCGCCCTTCGCGCTCGCCCAGGTCGCCGACGCGGGCGACATCGCCGCGAACCCGTTCAACATCAACGAGGCCGTGGAGACCATCGAGGCCGCCGCGGACGACCTCCTCGCCACCGGCGCCCGCATGATGACCCTCGGCGGCGACCACACCATCGCGCTGCCGCTGCTGCGCTCCATGGCGAAGAAGCACGGCCCGGTCGCGCTGCTCCACTTCGACGCGCACCTCGACACCTGGGACACCTACTTCGGCGCCGAGTACACGCACGGCACCCCGTTCCGCCGGGCCGTGGAGGAGGGCATCCTCGACACCTCCGCGCTGTCCCACGTCGGCACGCGCGGCCCGCTGTACGGCAAGAAGGACCTGACCGACGACGAGAAGATGGGCTTCGGCATCGTCACGTCCGCCGACATCTACCGGCGCGGCGCGGACGAGGTCGCCGACCAGCTCCGCCAGCGCATCGGCGACCGGCCGCTGTACATCTCCATCGACATCGACTGCCTCGACCCGGCCCACGCCCCGGGCACCGGCACCCCGGAGGCGGGCGGCATGACCTCCCGCGAACTCCTGGAGATCCTGCGCGGCCTCGCCTCCTGCAACCTGGTCTCCGCCGACGTCGTCGAGGTCGCCCCCGCGTACGACCACGCCGAGATCACCGCCGTGGCGGCCTCCCACACCGCGTACGAACTGACGACGATCATGTCCCGCCAGATCGCGGAGGCCCGCGCGCAGTGACCCACGACCACGACCTGGAACTGAGGCCCACGGCCGCGCAGACCGAGGCCGCCCTGAACCCGCCCGCCGGGCGCACCGGCGGCGACCTCGTCGTCGAGACGCTGCACGGGCTCGGCGCGTCCACCGTCTTCGGCCTGCCCGGGCAGCACGCGCTCGGCATGTTCGACGCCCTGCGCCGCTCGGGGCTCCGCTACGTGGGGCTGCGGGTGGAGAACAACGCCGGGTTCGCGGCCGACGCGTACGGCCGGATCACGGGCGAGGTGGCGCCGCTGCTGCTGTCCACCGGGCCGGGCGCGCTGCTGTCGCTCGCCGCGCTCCAGGAGGCCGCCGCCGCCAGCGCGCCGGTGCTCGCCATCGGCAGCCAGGTCCCCGCCGCCGGGCTCGGCGGCGGGCGCCACGGCTACCTCCACGAGCTGCGCGACCAGCAGGCCTCGTTCCGGGACGTGGTCAAGTCCGTCCACACCGTCCGTACGCAGTCCCAGATCCCGTCCGCGATCGCGGCGGCCTGGGAGTCGGCGCTCACCGCCCCGCACGGGCCGGTGTGGGTGGAGATCCCCCAGGACGTCCTCCTCGCCGGGACGGCCCTGCCCGTCGTCACGGCCGTGGACGCCACCCCGCGCGACCTCGTGCCCCGCCCCGAGCTGACCGCCGTCGCCGCCGACCTGCTGACGCGGGCCGAGCGCCCGGCGGTCATCGCGGGCGGCGGGGTCGTGCGCGCCGACGCCTCCGGCAAGCTCCGCGCGCTCGCCGAGCGGCTGGACGCGCCCGTCGTCACCACCTTCGGCGGCAAGGGCGCCTTCCCCTGGGAGCACCCGCTGTCCCTCCAGTCCTGGCTGGAGGACCGGCACACCACGGACTTCCTGGAGGACGCCGACGTCCTGCTCGTCGTCGGCTCGGGCCTCGGCGAACTCTCCTCGAACTACCACACCTTCCGGCCGCGCGGCCGGGTCATCCAGATCGAGGCCGACCTCGGCAAACTGGAGTCCAATCACCCGGCGCTCGGCATCCACGCGGACGCCCGCCTCGCCCTGTCGGCGTTGCTTGAGACGGTGGGGGAGCGGCGTGATCCGGCTGCCGCTGAACGGGTCGCGGCGGTGCTCACCCGGGTGCGGGAACGCATCGCCGCCCAGGACCTGACCTTGGAGCAGCAGGTCCTCGCCTCCATCCGAACCGCCCTCCCCGACACCTCCCCGTCCTTCTGGGACATGACGATCCTGGCGTACTGGGCCTGGTCCGCGTTCGACGCCCGGCGCCCGGGCACCATGCACTCCGCGCAGGGCGCGGGCGGCCTCGGCTACGGCTTCCCCGCCGCCCTCGGCGCGGCGGCGGCCGACCCGACCCGCCCGGTCCTCGCCGTCTCCGGCGACGGCGGCGCCATGTACTCGATCGCGGAACTGGCCACCGCCCGCCAGCACGACCTGAACGTCACCTGGCTGATCGTCGACGACGGCGGCTACGGCATCCTGCGCGAGTACATGACCGACGCGTTCGGCGAGGCCACGGGCACGGAGCTGACCCGCCCCGACTTCGTCGCCCTGGCGGAGTCCTTCGGGGTGCCGGGGGTGCGGACGTCCCCCGAGGCGCTGCGCGCCGACCTGGCCAAGGCCCTGTCCACACCGGGCCCGTCGGTGGTCGTACTCCCCGCCGTCCTGCGCATGTTCGCACCGACACATCTCGACGCGCCCTGATCACCCACCCACCCACCCACCCGTCCGTTCGGCTGGCGACCCCGTCCCTCAGGGGGCGAGCGCCGCCAGGTCGAGATCCACGGGGAAGGGCACCGCCACCTTCAGCCGGTCGCGGTGGATGCCGGTGGCGACGTACCACCGCGTGGTCTCGTCCAACTCGTAGACGTGTGCCACCGGCAGCCCGCTTTCCTCCTCCACCCGCCAGTAGTGCGGGATGCCCGCCTCGGCGTACTTCATCGGCTTGACCGTGCGGTCGCGATGGGCCGACTCGGGCGAGACGACCTCCACGATCAGTGCGACCTCTTCGGGAAGGAAACGCGTCCGGTCGGGGTCGTACGGCACGGTCGCGGCCAGGATGTCCGGTTCGGGCCGGGTGAGCTTGTCGATGCGGACCGTCATCTCCCGCTCCACCTCGTACGCCGCCCCGGCGGCCCGCCGCAGGGCGAACGTCAGGTTCTCCACGATCCGGGCGTGCGCGGAGCGCCGCGGGGACATCCTGAAGACCAGGGCTCCGTCGATCAGCTCGGTGTGGCGCGGCAGGTCGGGGACGTGATCGAGGTCGTCGGCTTCCCACCCGCTCTCGCGCGGTGGCCGCATCCACAGGGGTAGCTCCTCCCAGGCGGTGCTCATCGCGTCCTCCCTCAGGGCGTGGGGCGTGCGGCGCTGTCAGGGTATTGAGCGATCCGCGACTGCCCCCCGTGGCGGGCGATCCGTACGCCGGTCTCCCGGCCCGCCGGAACCGCACGCGGGCGCTGGCTGCGCTTCGTGGAGTCGGCTGTGTCGCGCGACGCGGGCTGCCTAAGGTGTCCAGGGATGGTCGGAGGAGGTCCGGATGAGCGGCCGGGGTAGCGCACGCCAGCCCGAGTACCAGCGCATCGCCGCGGAGCTGAGGGCGGGGATCGAGGCTGGTGAGTACGGGCCGGGGGAGCGGCTGCCCGGTGAGAACGACCTCATGGCCACCCACGGCGTCGCGCGCATGACGGCTCGGCAGGCGCTCGCGCTGCTTCAGGCGGAAGGGCTCGTCGAAGCCCGCAAGGGCGCCGGGGTGTTCGTCCGGGACTTCAGGCCGATCCGCAGGCGTGGCATCGAGCGCCTCGCGCACACGCAGTGGGGTTCGGGACGCTCGATCTGGGCCGCCGACGTCGGTGAGCGCGACCTGGTGGTCGACTCCGTCGGGGTGACCGAGGAGGCCGCCCCGGCCGCGGTGGCCGGAGTCCTGGAACTCGGCGACGAGGACCGCGTCTGCGTTCGGCGGCGCCGGTTCGTCCTGGACGGCAAACCGGTGCTGCTCTCCGTCTCGTACCTGCCGATGGACCTGGTCGGCGGGACGCCGATCACGCGGCCGGACACCGGTCCGGGCGGCACGTACGCGAGGCTCGAAGAACTCGGGCACCGGCCGGTCCGGTTCCGCGAGGAGATCCGCTCCCGCATGCCGAACGGCGAAGAGTCCGCCCAGCTGAACATGGCGCCGGGCACGCCGGTCATGCTCGTCGGCCGCACCGCGTACGACGAGCAGGGGCGGGCCGTCGAAGCCAACGAGATGGTGCTTGACGCCGCCGCGTACGTCCTGGAGTACGGCTTCGAGGCGTGAAGCCCGACCTGACGCCTGTGTGACGAAGGCAGCGCCGACAGAAGCCCCACATCCGTACAACCATTCACCCGTGTAAGTGAGTCATGGGATACGCGTGTGCCGGGGGCGCACGTGTGTACCGACTAGGGGGGAACCTCCAATGACTCACCGCATCTCGCGGCGTGCCCGCGTGCTCAGCGCGGGTGTGGCCGCCGCCGTCCTCGTGCCGGTCGCCGGGGTGGCCGCCGCGGGTCCGGCCGTCGCCGCGACGCCGCAGGTCAGCTGTACCTCGCAGCAGCCGGAGCTGGCCAAGAAGCTGAAGAAGGACATCGCGGCCGCCCTGAAGAACCGCAAGGGCACCATCGCGGTCGGCCTGTACGACAAGGCCACCAAGACGACCTGCACCCTGCGCGGCACCACCTCCTTCGACTCCGCCAGCGTCGTCAAGGTGACCGTCCTCGCGACGCTGCTGTGGGACGCCAAGAAGCACGACCGGTACCTCACGGACCGCGAGGCCAAGCTCGCCACCGCCATGATCACCAAGTCGGACAACGCCTCCACCAGCACCCTGTGGCGGCAGCTCGGCACCACCAAGGTCAAGAAGTTCCTGGCCGAGGCCAAGATGACCAAGACGGTGCCCGGCTCCGGCGGCTACTGGGGCCTGACGCGCATCAACGTCACCGACGAGCAGAAGCTCCTCGCGCTGATCACCACCAAGAACGACGTGCTCAGCGACAACGCCCGCGCGTACATCCTGAAGCTGATGGGCAAGGTCGTCCGCGACCAGCGCTGGGGCACCCCGGCGGGCGCCCCGTCCGGCACCTCCATCGCCGTCAAGAACGGCTGGCTGCCGCGGGCCACGCACGGGTGGCGCGTGCACAGCGTCGGCGCGTTCAAGGGCCGCGGGCACGACTACACGATCTCCGTGCTCACGCACGGCAACGGCAGCATGCAGTACGGCGTGGACACCATCCAGAAGGTGTCCCGCGCCATCCACAAGGACCTGACCCCGATCAGCCAGGCCCCGACGCGCTTCACCCCGACGGACACCCCGAAGGAAGCGGCAGTTCCGGTGCCGGAGGCGTAGGGCTTCCCCGCCCGCCCCTGAAAAGGGGCGGGCGGGGAAAAGCCGCTCCCTGCTCAGGCGCAGAGCCCATCGTTTTGTTGCGGCGGGATGAAATCCGCAGGCCCGCGCGTTGCGCCTCTCGGCAGACGACGAGGAGGCGCGTGGTGGCGGAGCGGCAGGACCAGCGGAGCTGGGCGAAGCGGCTGTGGGGGTATGCCTGGCGCTATCCCAAGGACGTGCTGCTCGCCCTCGGCTCGTCCCTCGGCGGAATGGCGCTCATGGCCGTCGTCCCGCTGCTCACCAAGGTCGTCATCGATGACGTGATCGGGGATCACAGTCGGCCCATGGGGCCCTGGGCCGCCGCCCTGGTCGGCGCGGCTGTGCTCGTGTACGTCATGACGTACATCCGGCGTTACTACGGCGGCCGCCTCGCCCTCGACGTGCAGCACGATCTGCGTACGGAGATGTACGACACGATCACCGCGCTGGACGGGCGGCGGCAGGACGAGCTGTCCACCGGGCAGGTCGTGGGGCGGGCCACCAGCGACCTCCAGCTCATCCAGGGCCTGCTGTTCATGCTGCCCATGACCATCGGGAACGTCCTGCTGTTCCTGATGTCCCTGGCGATCATGGCGTGGCTTTCGCCGCCGCTCACCCTGGTCGCGCTCGCCGTGGCGCCCGCCCTGATGTGGATCGCCCGCCGCAGTCGCGCCAAGCTGCACCCCGCCACCTGGTACGCGCAGGCCCAGGCCGCCGCCGTCGCGGGCGTCGTCGACGGGGCCGTCAGCGGCGTACGCGTGGTGAAGGGCTTCGGGCAGGAGGAGCAGGAGACCGGGAAGCTCAGGGAGGTCAGCAGGAAGCTGTTCGCCGGGCGGCTTCGCACCGTCCGGCTGAACTCCCGGTACACGCCCGCCCTCCAGGCCGTGCCCATGCTCGGCCAGGTCGCGATGCTCGCCCTCGGCGGCTGGCTGGCCGTGGAGGGGGAGATCACCCTCGGCACGTTCGTGGCGTTCTCGACGTACCTCGCGCAGCTCGTCGGGCCCGTGCGGATGCTCGCCATGGTGCTCACCGTCGGCCAGCAGGCCCGCGCGGGCGCCGAGCGCGTCCTGGAGCTGATCGACACCCGGCCCGCCATCGCCGACGGCACCAAGGAGCTGCCCGCCGACGCCCCGGCGACCGTCGAGTTCGACGACGTGGCGTTCGCGTACGGCGAGGACCAGCCCCCCGTCCTCGACGGGCTCAGCTTCGAGATCCGGCCCGGCGAGACCCTCGCCGTCGTCGGGTCCTCCGGCAGCGGCAAGTCCACCGTCTCGCTGCTGCTGCCCCGCTTCTACGACGTGGACCGAGGCGCCGTCCTCATCGGCGGCCACGACGTGCGCGAGCTGACCCAGGAGTCGCTGCGCGCCGCCATCGGGCTCGTGCCCGAGGACTCCTTCCTGTTCTCCGACACCGTGCGCGCCAACATCGCGTACGGAAAGCCCGACGCGACGGACGAGGAGATCGAGCGGGCCGCGCGCGCCGCCCAGGCGGACCGGTTCATCAGCGAGCTGCCCGAGGGGTACGACACGAAGGTCGGCGAGCACGGGCTCACGCTCTCCGGAGGCCAGCGCCAGCGCGTCGCGCTCGCCCGCGCCATCCTCACCGACCCGCGCCTGCTCGTCCTCGACGACGCCACCTCCGCCGTCGACGCCCGCGTCGAGCACGAGATCCACGAGGCGCTCGCGCGGGTCATGGAGGGCCGCACCACCCTCCTCATCGCGCACCGCCGCTCCACCCTGAACCTCGCCGACCGCATCGCCGTCCTCGACGGCGGCCGCCTCGCCGCCCTCGGCACCCACGCCGAACTCGAACGCACCTCGCCCCTGTACCGGCGCCTGCTCACCGACCCCGACGAACTCGGCGGCGTCTCGCCCGGCCACATCGCGCCCCGCCCCGCCGAGACCCGCGAGGACACCTCCGTACGCGACGAGCTGGACGCCGAGTTCGACGCCGAGCGCGGCATCACGCCCCGCCTGTGGACCGGCGACCGCGAACCCAAGGACGCCGCGCTCGCCGGGACCCCCGCCACGCCCGAACTCCTCGCCCAGGTCGACGCCCTGCCGCCCGCCACCGACACCCCCGGCATCGACGAGGCCCGCGCCGTCTCGCCCGAGGACTCCTACGGCCTGCGCCGCCTGCTGCGCGGCTTCGGCCTCCCGCTGCTGCTCAGCCTGGGGCTCGTCGCCGTCGACGCGGGCATGGGGCTGCTGCTTCCGGTCCTCATCCGGCACGGCATCGACGAGGGCGTCTCCCAGCTCGCGCTCGGCGCCGTGTGGACGGCCTCCGGCCTCGCGCTCGCCGCCGTCGCCGTGCAGTGGGCCGCGCAGACCGCCGAGACCCGCATGACGGGACGCACCGGCGAGCGGGTCCTGTACTCCCTGCGCCTGAAGATCTTCGCGCAGCTCCAGCGGCTCGGGCTCGACTACTACGAGCGGGAGCTGACCGGCCGCATCATGACGCGGATGACGACGGACGTCGACGCCCTGTCCACGTTCCTCCAGACCGGGCTCGTCACAGCGTTCGTCTCCGTGGTCACCTTCCTCGGCATCATGGTCGCCCTGCTGGTGATCGACGTGCAGCTCGCGCTCGTCGTCTTCGCGACGCTGCCGCTGCTCGCCGTCGGCACGTACTTCTTCCGCAGGTCCAGCGTGAAGGCGTACGAACTGGCCCGCGAGCGGGTGTCCGTGGTCAACGCCGACCTCCAGGAGACCGTGTCCGGCCTGCGGATCGTGCAGGCCTTCCGGCGCGAGCGGTCGGGCGGCGCGCGGTTCGCGGACCGCAGCCGCGCCTACCGCGAGGCCCGGGTGCGCGGGCAGTGGCTGATCTCCGTGTACTTCCCGTTCGTGCAGCTCCTGTCGTCGGTGGCGGTGGTCGCGGTCCTGATCGTGGGCGCGCACCGCGTGGACGCGGGGACCCTCACCACCGGCGCGCTCGTCGCGTACCTGCTCTACATCGACCTGTTCTTCGCCCCCGTCCAGCAGCTGTCCCAGGTCTTCGACGGCTACCAGCAGGCCGCCGTCTCGCTCGGCCGCATCCAGGAGCTGCTGCGCGAGCCGACGTCGACGACACCGCCCGACGAGCCGCTCGACGTGCTGTCCCTGCGGGGCGAGATCGCCTTCGAGGACGTCGACTTCGCGTACGGCGCCGGGGACGGCGCGGAGACCGCGCTCAGCGGCGTCGACCTGCGCATCCCCGCGGGCCAGACCGTCGCCTTCGTCGGCGAGACCGGCGCGGGCAAGTCCACGCTCGTCAAGCTCGTCGCCCGCTTCTACGACCCGACCGGCGGCCGCGTCACCGTCGACGGCACCGACCTGCGCGCCCTCGACCTCACCTCGTACCGGCACCGGCTCGGCGTCGTGCCGCAGGAGGCGTACCTGTTCGCGGGCACCGTCCGCGACGCCATCGCCTACGGCCGCCCCGACGCCACCGACGCCGAGGTCGAGGCGGCCGCCCGCGCGGTCGGCGCCCACGACATGATCGCCACGCTGGAGGGCGGCTATCTGCACGAGGTCACCGAGCGCGGCCGCAACCTGTCGGCCGGGCAGCGCCAGCTGATCGCCCTGGCCCGCGCCGAGCTGGTCGACCCCGACGTCCTGCTCCTCGACGAGGCCACCGCCGCCCTGGACCTCGCCACCGAGGCCCAGGTCAACCAGGCCACCGACCGCCTCGCGGGCAGGCGCACCACGCTGGTCGTGGCGCACCGGCTGACCACCGCCGCCCGCGCCGACCGGGTCGTCGTGATGGACCACGGCCGGGTCGCGGAGGACGGCACCCACGCGGAACTCCTCGCGCGCGGCGGGCGGTACGCGGCGCTGTGGCGGACGTTCGTGGGGGAGCCGGTGGGGGCCTGACCCCGGGCGCCGACCAGTCCTTCTCCTTGATCAGTACTTCTCCTTGATGTCGCTGATCTTCCGGGTCGCCAGGTCGGACTGGACCGTCAGGTAGGTGTACCGGCGCTCGTCGCCGGTGCCCCACGTCAGCCGGACCGTCGACCAGGTGTGGCCCATGCCGCTGTCCTCCGCGGTCACGCGCCAGGCGGTCGGCGCGTTCTGGGCGCGCAGCACGCCGTCGGCGTCGTGCCCGCGCTCCCAGTCGAGCAGCCGGGTCCGCAGCTCCGGCGTGAGGTAGAACGCGCGGAGCGCGGCGGCGGCCTTGTGGGAGCCCGGGTCGCTGGCGGCGTCGACGTACGCGCCGTAGAAGTGCGCGACGCGCTCGTAGGCGGGGCCGGGGCTGCCGCTGCGGACGGGTGCCTTGGCGCCGGGCGCCTTGGCGTCGGCGTCGGCCGGGGCGGACGCCGCCACGGCCGAGGGGACCACGGCGACGGCGGTGAGCAGCGCGGCGGTCAGGGCGACTTTGCCCCGGGTGAGCGTGCGGTTCATGAGAGTGCTCCTCCTGTGTCCAGGTCCCGCTCCGGGTCCTGCTCCAGTCCCGCTCCGGGTCCTGTTCTGGTTCTGCTCTGGGTCCTGCTTCGGCTCCTGCTCTGGCCTTGCTGCCTGGTTCGACAACGGGTGCCTGACGGGAGTTGCCCCAAACTCGGTCAGGAAACGGGCAGGGAATCGTCACGTCCGGGCGCGGCCGGAAGTGAGGCGGTCGGTTCCGCAACCGCCGGGCGCCGGTCCTGCGTCCGTACCTCAGTACGCTGAGGCGGGGGCGACGGGAGGGGTATTCGTGCACAGTGGTCGGATACGGCGGCACCTTGCGACAGGCGCGGCCGCGCTTTCGGCTGCCCTCCTCTTCGGCCTCGCCGGACCCGGCTCCGGCACCGCGCAGGCCGCCCCCTGTGCCCCGGCCACAAGGTGCGCACCCTGTCCTTCGCCACGGGCAAGGTCGTGCTGTACAAGAAGCGGGGCTATGTGTGCGCCGTGACGTACGCGAAGGACCCCCGCGTCCGCAAGGCGATGTCGGTCAGCGTGCAGGCCCGCGGCAGCCGTCCGGTGCGGGACCGGGGGAACTACCTGCGGCACGCGGGGCCGGTGCGGATGCACGCCGGGCACCGCTGCGTGTGGGTACGCGGGGCGGTGGCCGGACGGGGCGTCAGCTCCGGCTGGATCCTGTGCTGAGCCGGGTCCGGGCCGCCGCGTGCTGACGCCTGTGCGGTACCGGTCCGAACTGCCGTGTTTGCCCCGGCTCGGGTCCGCTGAGCGGACGCCCGGGTCCTCTAAGTGAATGTCCCTGAGCGGATGTAGTCCCCTTTTGCCCTCAATGTGCCCTGGTGAGGGGCGAGTTGCTGCGTATAGGTTCCGGGCATCGCGGCCGGATCGGGCCACCGCCGGGCCACCGACCGGCCACTGACCGGCCACCCAGAGGGACCGACACCGACAGGGGATCACACATGCACAGAACGCTCAGATGGGCGCTGTCGCTCACGGTGCTCATAGGCACGGTGGGCACCACCGGAGCCACGGCCACCGCCGCCACGGACGCGTCGACCGGCACGTTCGCGGCGGGGCCCGCCGCCACCGCCGACATCAAGGACCGGCTCCTCGCCATCAAGGGCATGAGCCTCATCGAGGAGAAGCCGTACGACGGCTACCGCTTCTTCGTCCTGAACTACACCCAGCCGATCGACCACCGGCACCCCTCCAAGGGCACCTTCCAGCAGCGGATCACCGTGCTGCACAAGGACACCGCCCGGCCCACCGTCTTCCACACCTCCGGCTACGGCCTGAACACCAACCCGTCCCGCGCCGAGCCGACCCGGATCATCGACGGCAACCAGGTCTCCATGGAGTACCGCTTCTTCACGCCGTCGCGGCCGAGCCCCGCGGACTGGAGCAAGCTCGACATCTGGCAGGCCGCGAGCGACCAGCACCGCATCTTCAAGGCGCTCAAGCCGCTCTACGGCAAGAAGTGGCTGTCCACCGGCGCCTCCAAGGGCGGCATGACCGCCACCTACTTCGAGCGCTTCTACCCGCGCGACATGGACGGCGTCGTCGCCTACGTCGCGCCCAACGACGTCGACAACCGCGAGGACTCCGCGTACGACCGCTTCTTCGAGACGGTCGGCACCAAGGAGTGCCGCACCGCCCTCCAGGACGCGCAGCGCGAGGCGCTGGAGCGCCGCGGGCCGCTGAAGGAGAAGTACGCCGCGTACGCCGCCGCGAACGGGCAGACCTTCAAGACCATCGGCGGCCTCGACCGCGCCTTCGAGGCCGTCGTCCTCGACGTGAACTGGGGCTTCTGGCAGTACCAGCCGTCCAGCACCGCCTGCGGCCGGGTGCCGGACGCGGACACCGCCAGCGACCAGGAGCTCTTCGACTGGATCGAGGAGGTCGGCGGCTGGTCCTCCTACACCGACCAGGGCCTTGAGCCGTACACGCCGTACTACTACCAGGCGGGCACGCAGCTCGGCTCCCCGGACATCAAGCAGCCCTGGCTGGCCGACCTGAGCCGCTACGGCTACCAGCCGCCGCGGAACTTCGTGCCCCGCTCGATTCCGATGCGGTTCGACAAGCACGCCATGAAGGACGTCGACCGCTGGGTGCGGCACAACTCCCACCGGATGATGTTCGTGTACGGCGAGAACGACCCGTGGGGCGCCGAGCCGTTCAAGCCCGCGCGCGGCGCCAAGCACGACTCTCACGTCTTCACGGCGCCCGGGGCCAACCACGGCGCGAACGTGGCGGGCCTCACGGCCGCCGACAAGGCCAAGGCGACGCAGCGGATCCTGGCCTGGGCCGGGGTGCCGTCCGCGGCGGCGAAGCCGCTGGCTCCGTACGACAAGAAGCTGGACCAGAAGCGGCTGGACCGCGACGAGTCCCTGCGGCCGTAGCCCTTGCTGGCGTGGGCGCCCGGCACCGCTTGATTGGCGCTGCGCGCCTCGTCCTCAAACGCCGGACGGGCTTGTCTTCCCCGCCCACCCCGCCCGCCCCCTTTAGGGGCGGGCGGGGTGGGGGATCGCGCAGCCGATCGGGTGGCGGCCGCCCAAGGTGACGTACAGGGCCGTGCCGGGGGCGCAGTGGGCGCGGGCCGTGGTGGCGCGGACGACCCGGTACTCGGGGCGGCGCCGCCCGGAGCCGTCGCAGGGTGCCTCCCGCACCTCCCCGCGCCCCACGGCGTACACGCAGTCCCCGACGAGCGTCCGCGGCCCCCCGCCCTGCCCGGGGTCCCCGGGGTGGGGCGGTTCGAGGTTGCGCACGCAGGCGTACCCGCGGGCCACGTCACGGTCGCTGACGCGCAGGACGAAGTCGGTGCGGGCGGGGCAGGAGGGCCGGGCGACGCGTCCGCCGTCGTAGCGGGCGAGGACGCGCGCGGCGGCCCGCTCGCTGGTGCAGGGCACCTCCGTGACGCCCGAGCGCCCGCGCGAGGCGCAGTCGCCGATGCCGAGGAAGACGGCGCCGTGGGCGGGCCCGGAGGCACCGCCGCCGACGGGGCCGCCCCCGCCCGAGGAGTGACACCCCGTCAGGGAGAGCGCGGCGGCCAGGAGCACGCCCGCGCAGACCGCCCCCGCCCCGGATACCCGCATCGCACACCCCCGGACCGTCCCAGCGTGACCCCGGGGAGCGGGGCCGCGCAAGGCGAACGGGCGACCGCGGGGGCCGCGTACGACGCTAGTACGAAAGGCCGTAGCCGATCGGGTACAGCACCTGCCCGGGGTCGTCCGGACGCGGCACCGGCACCGGCAGCCTGCCCACGGGCGGGACGCGGCCCGCGATGACCCGGGCGGCGGCGCGCAGTTCGACGTCCGTCCAGGAGTACGCGGCCAGGCAGGCGGCGGCCTCGGGCAGGCGCGCCACGTCGTGCGGGACGCGTACGGCGACGGCGACGACGGGCGTGCCGGTGGCGGCGAGCGCGGCGACCAGGGACTGCTGGGGGCCGCCGTCGGCGACGTCGTACGTGGTGACGACGACCGCGTCGTGCGCACCGGCCAGCGACACGGCCTCGGCGACCGCCTCCGGGGCGGGCTCGGTGCCGGTGGTGAAGGCCGTGGCGGCGAAGCCGAGTTCGGTGAGCGCGGCGGCGAGCACGGCGGTCGGCGGGCCGGTGGTGCCGGACGGCGAGACCGGGTCGGCGCCGGTGACGAGCAGCCTGCGGCGGGTGTCGGGGCGCAGCGGAAGCAGCCCGCCGTCGTTGCGCAGCAGCGTGGTGGTGCGCTCGGCGATGCGGTCGGCGGCCTCCAGGTGCGCGGCGCCGCCGACGGTCTCCCCGACGCGGTCGGGCGCGGCGTACGGGTCGGCGAACAGGCCCAGCTTCTCCTTGAGCCGCAGGACGCGCAGCACGGACGCGTCGATGCGCTCCTCGGTCAGCTCGCCGTCGCGCACCGCCGCCAGGACCGCGTTCCGGGCGAGTTCGGGCTGCGGCGGGTGCAGCAGCTGGTCGACGCCCGCCTTGAGGGCGAGTACGGCGACCCGGTCGTCGCCGTACTTGGTGCGCACGCCCCGCATGGTCAGCGAGTCCGTGACGATCACGCCGTCGTGGCCGAGCTGCTCGCGCAGCACGCCGGTGACGATCGGGTACGAGAGCGTCGCCGGGTCGAGCGCCGGGTCGAGGGCGGGCACCACGATGTGCGCGGTCATCACCACGTCGACCCCGGCGGCCAGCGCGGCGCGGAACGGCGGGGCGTCCAGCGCCTCCCACTGCTCGCGCGTGTGGTGGATGTGCGGCAGCGCCGAGTGGCTGTCGGTCTCGGTGTCGCCGTGGCCGGGGAAGTGCTTGGCGGCGGCGGCGATCCCGGCGTCGCGATAGCCCTCGATCTGGGCGGTCACGTGCGCGGCGACGGCGTCCGGGCCCGCGCCGAAGGAGCGGACGCCGATGACCGGGTTGGCCGGGTTGACGTTCACGTCGGCGGACGGCGCGTAGTTCTGGAAGACGCCGAGCGCGCGCAGCTCGGCGCCCGCGATGCGGGCCGCCTCGCGCACGTCGTCCCGTGAGCCGCCCGCGCCGAGCGCCATCGCGCCAGGAAGCAGCGTGGCCGGGGCGCCGACGCGGGCGACGACGCCGTGCTCCTGGTCGATGGTCAGCAGCAGCGGCACGCCGGGGCTCTGGCCGAGGGCGGCGCGCTGCACGTCGTTGGAGAGGGTGGCGATCTGGTGCGGGTCGCGGGTGTTGTGGGCCCAGCCGAAGTAGATGAGGCCGCCGGGGCGGTACTTGGCGATGGCCTCCGCCGCCGTGCGCACCCCGAGTTCCTTCTCGTTGAGCGCGGCGTCGGCGGGGTCCGGATCGGTGGCGTGGTGCCCGTACACGTGCAGCACGAAGAGCTGGCCGACCTTCTCTTCGAGCGTCATGCGGGACAGCAGGGCCTGCGGGGTCTGGGGGGTCTGCGGGGCTCGCGGGGCGCTGTGGGAGTCATGAGGCACCCGCCACGCATATCCCGTGGGGTGCGGCGGGTCAAGGTGTACGGGGGCCGCCACCGGCGCGGTGGAGGGGGTGCGCCGGTGGCGGCCGGGTCGCCGGCCGCGGGCGGTGGAGAGGGTGGGTCAGCGGTCGCAGCCAGCAGCGATGCCGACACCGCGCCGCGGTGACTCTCCGGCGACTCGGGGGTTGGACGTCGAAGCCGCCGCGCGGGTTCCCTGCCGGGTGGTCCGCCGGGAAATCGGCCTTCGGCCTCGTCCTCAAACGCCGGACGGGCTGAAACTCTGCCGCACCGGCACGTTTCAGCCCGTCCGGCGTTTGAGGACGAGGCGCGGAGCGCCAATCGTGGGGCGGGGATGCCAGGGGTCGCAGCCCCTAGCCTGGGGCGCCCCCGCCAGGCCAGGCGTCGCGCAGCGCTCGTACCGCCTCCGCGATGGCGGGGCGCCGGGCCGCCCCGGCGCGCCACACCGCGTACAACCGCCGGGACGGCAGCGGATCAAGGGGGACGGCCACCACCTCCGGCGGCACGGGCCCCCGCCCGAGCCGCGGTACCACGGCGACGCCGAGCCCCGCCGCGACCAGCGCGATCAGCGTGGGGTTCTCCTCGGCCCGGTGGACGATCTCCGGCTCGCGCCCGGCGGCCCGCATGGTCCGCACCAGCCAGTCGTGGCACACCCGCCCCGGCGGCTGCGAGATCCACCGCTCGCCCGTCAGATCCTCGCGCCGCACCGCCGTCCGCCCCGCCAGCGGATGCCCCCGCGGCACGAGCAGATCGCAGAAGTCGTCGCCGATGACGGCCTGTTCGACGCCGGGCGGCGCGGGCAGCGGCGCGATGTCCCAGTCGTGCGCGACCGCCAGGTCGACGGCGCCCTTGGCGACGAGGTCCACCGACAGGTGCGGCTCCACCTCCGACAGGCGGGCGTCCAGCGCGGGATGGCGCCGCCCCAGCTCGGCGAGGACCCCGGGCAGCAGCCCCCGCGCGGCGGAGGCGAACGCCACCACGGTCAGCCGCCCGGCGGGCAGCCCGCGCCGCTCCTCCAGCTCAGTCTCGGCGCGCTCCACGATCGCCAGCAGCTCCCGCGCCGTCTCCGCGAGCCGCAGCGCCTCCTCGGTGAGCGCGACGCCGCGCCCGCGCCGTTCGAGCAGCGTCGTGCGGGTCTCCCGCTCCAGCTTGGCGATCTGCTGCGACACCGCGGACGGCGTGTAGCCGAGCGCCGCGGCGGCCGCGCCGACCGTGCCGTGCACGGACACGGCGTGCAGCGCCCGCAGCCGCCCCAGGTCCAGCACCCCCACCACCTCCATACCTAAGCGTTCCTAAATCCAATCATGAAGAGATCCGCGCTGGTGCTACACGCTCCCGGCGCGTGATCCTCGACGCATGCGTCCCTCCCACATCTGTCTCGCCGTCCTCGTCGCCGCCCTGTGGGGCGTCAACTTCGTCGTCATCGAGATCGGCCTCGACCACTTCCCGCCGCTGCTCTTCTCCGCGCTGCGGTTCCTCGTCGCGGCGCTGCCCGCGGTGTTCTTCGTCGGCCGCCCCAAGGTCGCCTGGAAGTGGCTGATCGGCGTGGGCCTGGCCCTGGGGGTCGCCAAGTTCGGGCTGCTGTTCGTCGGCATGGACGCGGGCATGCCCGCCGGGCTCTCCTCGCTCGTGCTCCAGGTCCAGGCCGTGTTCACCGCGCTGGTCGCCTTCGTCGCGCTGGGCGAGCGCCCGGCGCCGGTGCGGCTCGCGGGCATGGCCGTGGCGCTCGCGGGCATCGGCGTGGCCGCCGTCCACGAGGGCGCCTCGGGGCCGCTGACCGCGTTCGGCCTGACCGTCGCGGCCGCCGCCTGCTGGGGCGTGTCCAACGTCCTCACCCGCAAGGCGGCCCCGCCCGACGCCCTGAACTTCATGGTGTGGGTGAGCACCGTCCCGGTCCTGCCGCTGCTCGCGCTCTCCCTGCTCTTCGAGGGCCCGGACCGTGACCTGGACGCGCTGCGCTCCCTCGACTGGCAGGGCGTGGGCGTCATCGTGTACGTCGCCTGGGTCACGACCGTGTTCGGCTTCGGCGTCTGGGGCTATCTGCTGCGCCGCCACCCCGCCTCCACGGTGGCGCCCTTCTCGCTGCTCGTGCCGGTCTTCGGCATGTCGTCGGCGGCGCTGTTCCTGGACGAGTCGGTGGGCGGCCTCCAGTGGTGCGCGGCGGCGCTGCTCGTGGGCGGTGTGGCGCTCACGTCGCTGCCGCTCGGCACCCGCGCCCCGCCCCCACCCCCTCGGCCGCGCCGCCCGCCCCCACGGCGTACGCTGCCGACATGCCTCGGAAGTCCTCGACGCCGGTGTGACCCCCGGATGACGCCCCGCGCCCTGCGCCCCGTCGACCTGGCCCGGATGGCGGGCGTCTCCACCCAGCTGGTGCGCGACTACGCCGACGCGGGCATCCTGCCGCCCACCGAGCGCACCCCTTCCGGCTACCGCCGCTTCCACCCCGTGCACGGCCGCGCCCTGCTGACGTACCGCGCCCTGGCACGGGGCTTCGGCGCCGAGACCGCCCGGCAGGTCATGCGGGCGGTGCACGCCGACGACGTACCGGCGGCGCTGGCGGCCGTGGACGCCGCGCACGCCGCCCTGCACGAGCAGCGGCGGGCGCTGCGGGCCACCGGCGAGGCCCTGGAGGCGGCGGCGAGCGGCCGGGCGCACCCCCAGGCGCGCGGCCCCCTCACGGTCGGCGAGGCCGCCGCGCACCTGGGCGTGCGCCCCTCGACGCTGCGGGTGTGGGAGGCGGCGGGCCTGCTGTCCCCGGCGCGCGAGCGCGGCACCCGCTACCGCCGCTACGACACCGGGGACCTGCGCGACGCCCGCATGATCGGCCTGCTCCGCCAGGCCCGCTACCCGCTGCCGCAGATCCGGCCCGTCCTGGACGACCTGCGCGAGTCGGGCAGCGTGACGGCCCTGCGCGCGGCCCTCGCCCACCGCCAGGACGAACTCACCCGCCGCGCCCGCGCGATGCTGGAGGGCGCGAGCCGCCTGCACGCCTACCTCACGGCGGACGACGCCTGACCCTCCGCCCGGGGCCCGCCCCTCACAGCGGACGACACCTGACCCTCCGCCCGGGGCCCGCCCCTCACGCCGACTCCGTCAGCAACCGGCCCAGCACCTCGCGGCCCGCCCCCAGCAGCCCCGGAAGGTCGGCCGCCTCCGCGTACCAGCGCTTCTCGTACTCCCAGCACAGCCACCCGTCCCAGCCCTTGCGGCTGAGCAGCTCCACGCACTCGGCGAGCGGCAGCGCGCCCTCGCCGAGGGGCAGGGGAGCGGTGTCGTGGGTCCCGGCGACGTCCTTGACCTGGACGTACCCCAGATAGGGGGCGAGCGCGGCGTAGGTGTCGTCGACCTGCTCGCCGCCCAGCCAGGGGTGCAGGAGATCCCACAGCGCCCCGGCGTTCCGGTGGCCGACCAGGCCGAGGATCCGGGCGACGTCGGCGCCGGTGCGGTGCGAGTCATGGGTCTCGACCAGGATCCGCACGCCGCACTCGGCGGCGTACTCGGCGGCGGTGCCGAGCCGCCGGGCGGCCGTCGCGTCGGCCTCCTCGGGGCCCTGCTCGCCGCCGCCGGGGAAGACCCGCACGTAGGGCGCCCCCAGGTCGCGGGCGAGGGCCAGCAGGGCGCGCAGTTCGTCGAGTACGGGGCCGTCGTCGCCCGGGGCGGCGACGCGCGCGTACCCGGCGATCCCCAGCAGGGCGACGCCCGCGTCCGCGAACGCGGCGGCCACGTCGGCCCGTTCGGTGGGCCCGAGGCCCGGGTGCACGGGCTCCTCGGGGTGCGCGCGCAGCTCGACGCCGTGGTAGCCGTGCGTGGCGGCGAGCCACACCACGTCCGTGACGGGCAGCCCGGGCACGCCGAGCGTGGAGAAGGCGAGTCTCATGGCCCCGGACCCTAGCCCTCCGAGCGCACCGGCCGACATCCCGCCTCGGAACCGGACTTGAGACTTTCCCGCCTCCTGCACCCGGCCTCCGCGCCAAAGTCCCCAAAGGAACTTCAATGAAACGATGGAACCCATGAACTTCCGACTTGACATCACCCTCGACCCGACGGCGCCCGCCGACACCACGATCCGCGAGCTGGGCCGGATCCTCCGCTACTGGGCGGGCAACCTGCACCACTACGACCTGACCCCCGGCACGCGGGAAACGGTCACCGACTCCTCGTACACCCCCGTGGGCACCTGGGAGATCACCGAGTCCTGACCCCGGCCCCGCCGCGGAAGGGGCCCTACCGGGGCACCCCGGTCGACCCCCGCACCATCAACTCCCCGTGCACCGCGGCGATCCCCCCGGGCGGCTCCTCCTCCCGGCCCATGGCGAGCCGCCCGGCCCGCGCCCCCGCCTGAGCCAGCGGCAGCCGCACGGTGGTGAGCGCGGGCACCACGTCGACGCTGAACGGCAGGTCGTCGAACCCGGCGACCGACACGTCCCCGGGGATGCGCAACCCCCGGTCCCGCAGCGCGGCGCACGCCCCCAGCGCCACGGTGTCGTTGGCGGCGACCACCGCCGTCAACGAGGGCTCGCGCCGCAGGAGTTCGACGGTGGCGTCGTACCCGGACCGCCGGTCGTAGGGGCCGTGCAGCGTCAGCCGTGGGTCGTCCGCGACCCCGGCCGCCGCCAGGGCCTCCCGGTGCCCCTCAAGGCGGTGCCGCGTCGTGGTCCGCTCAAGGGGCCCCGCGACATAGCCGATCCGCCGGTGCCCGAGCGCGAGCAGGTGCTCGGTGAGCCGCCGCCCGCCGCCGCGGTTGTCGAAGGTGAGGGCCACCGCGTCCGGCGCCCCCTGCGCCGGGGGCCGCCCGCACAGGACGACCCGCGCCCCCGCGTCCCCGAGCCGCCGCAGCTTGGCGCCGATCGCGGCGGCGTGCGCGGGGTCCTCGCTGGCGCCGCCGGTGACCACCACGGCGGCGGCCCGCTGCCGCTGGAGCAGGGTCAGATAGGTCAGCTCCCGCTCGGCCGAGCCGCCGGTGTTGCAGACGACGGCCATCCGCTCGCCCCCGGCGCGCCCGCCGGGCCCGCCTATCTCGGACTGCACGGCGCTGGCGATGATGCCGAAGAAGGGGTCGGCGACGTCGTTGACGAGGATGCCGACGAGGTCGGAGGTCGCGGCGGCCAGGGAGCTGGCGGGTCCGTTGAGGACGTAGTCCAGCTCGTCCACGGCCCGCAGCACGCGCTCGCGCGTGGCGGCGGCGACGGGGTAGTTGCCGTTCAGGACGCGGGAGACGGTGGCGGGGGACACGTGGGCGCGGGCCGCCACGTCCGCCAGGGTCACGGTCATCTGGTGTCCTCCGGTCTTGTACGCACGTTGTCCGGCAGGCTAGCTTTCCCCACTAGAAAGCGCTTGCTATTCACTGAGGCCCCGTACTCACCGGAAAGCCCCGCCCGCCCAGGGCGGCAGCCCCGCCCGCCCAGGGCAGCCCCCGGCCCCACGGAGGAGCGCACGTGACACGCAGGACGGTCCGCATCGCCATGAACGGCGTGACCGGACGCATGGGCCACCACCAGCACCTGGTCCGCTCCATCCTCGCGCTGCGCGCCGAGGGCGGGCTCGACCTGGGCGACGGCACCCGGCTGTGGCCGGAGCCGGTCCTGGTGGGCCGCAGACCGGACGCGCTGCGCGCGCTCGCCGAGCGCCACGGCCTTCAGCACTGGACCACCGACCTCGGCGCGGCGCTCGCCGACCCGGACGTGGAGGTCTACTTCGACGCGCAGGCCACCCCGGCCCGCGAGGACGCCCTGCGGCGGGCGATCGCCGCGGGCAAGCACGTGTACGGGGAGAAGCCCACCGCCACCAGCCTCGCCGCCGCCCTCGACCTGGCGCGGCGCGCCCACGCGGCGGGAGTGCGGCACGGCGTGGTGCAGGACAAGCTGTTCCTGCCGGGCCTGCGCAAGCTGCGCCGCCTGGTGGACGGCGGCTTCTTCGGGCGGGTCCTGTCCGTGCGGGGCGAGTTCGGGTACTGGGTGTGCGAGGGCGACGAGCGGCCCGCGCAGCGCCCGTCGTGGAACTACCGGGCCGAGGACGGCGGCGGCATCGTGACCGACATGTTCCCGCACTGGGAGTACGTCCTGCACGAGCTGTTCGGCCGGGTGCGCACCGTCCAGGCGCTGGCCACGACGCACGTCCCGCGGCGCTGGGACGAGCGCGGCGAGCCGTACGCGGTGACGGCGGACGACGCCGCGTACGCCGTGTTCGAGCTGGAGGGCGGCGCGGTCGCGCAGATCAACTCCTCGTGGGCGGTGCGGGTGCACCGGGACGAGCTGGTCGAGTTCCAGGTCGACGGCACGGACGGCTCGGCCGTCGCGGGCCTGCGCTCCTGCCGCGTCCAGCACCGGGCGACGACGCCGCGACCGGTGTGGAACCCGGACCTGCCGCACACGCACCCGTTCCGCGAGCAGTGGCAGGAGGTCCCCGACGACCCCGACGCCCCCGACGGCCCCGACGGCCCCGACGTCAACGGCACGGGGGAGCCGGTGAACTGCTTCAAGGCCCAGTGGGAGCTGTTCCTCCGGCACGTGTACGCGGACGCGCCCTACCGCTGGGACCTGCTGGCGGGCGCCCGCGGCGTGCAACTGGCGGAACTCGGCCTCAGGTCGTCGGCGCGGGGCCGCCGCGTCGACGTACCGGAGATCACCCTGTGACCGGGGCGCCGATCGGGGCGGCGACCGGGGTGGCGTCGCCCCCGCCGCGCTCCCGCAGCGTCCTCGCCGCCGCCCACGTCGTGGCCGACCCCCACGCGGACGTGTCGCCGGACGGCCCGGCCGCCGTCGACTGGGACGCGACGCTCGCCTTCCGCCGCCACCTGTGGGCGCACGGCCTGGGCGTGGCCGAGGCGATGGACACCGCCCAGCGGGGCGCGGGCCTCGACTGGCCGGGCGCGGCGGAGCTGATCCGAAGGTCGGCGGCGGAGGCCCGGGCGGTGGGCGGCCGCATCGCGTGCGGCGCGGGCACCGACCACCTCCCGCCGGGACCCGCGTCGCTGACGGACGTGCGGCACGCGTACGAGGAGCAGCTCGCGCACGTCGAGGCGGCGGGCGCGCAGCCCGTCCTGATGGCGTCCCGCGCCCTCGCGGCGGCGGCCCGCGGCCCCGACGACTACCTGACGACGTACGACGCGCTGCTGCGCCAGACGGCCGCGCCGGTGATCCTGCACTGGCTCGGCCCGATGTTCGACCCGGCGCTCGAAGGCTACTGGGGCGCGACGGACCTGGACGCGGCCACGGACACGCTCCTCGCCGTGATCGCCGCCCACCCGGACAAGGTCGACGGCGTGAAGGTCTCCCTCCTGGACGCGGACCGCGAGATCGCCCTGCGCCGCCGCCTCCCGCCCGGAGTGCGCTGCTACACGGGCGACGACCTCCACTACCCGGAGCTGATCGCGGGCGACGACCAGGGCCACAGCGACGCGCTGCTCGGCGTGTTCGACCCGCTGGCGCCGATCGCGGCGCGGGCGGTCCGCGCCCTGGACGCGGGGGACCCCGGCGGCTTCCGCGCGCTGCTCGACCCGACCCTCGCCCTGGCCCGGCACCTCTTCGAGCCGCCCACCCGCCACTACAAGACGGGCGTGGTGTTCCTCGCCTGGCTCGCGGGCCACCAGCGGCACTTCACGATGGTCGGCGGCCTCCAGTCGGCCCGCTCGCTGCCGCACCTCACCCGGGCGTACGAACTCGCCGACGCCCTCGCCCTGTTCCCCGACCCGGCCCTGGCGGAGCACCGCATGCGCGCCTTCCTCACCGTCCACGGAGCGACCCGGTGACCCCGCCCCCGGCGCGCCTCAGCGTCAACCAGATGACGGTCCGGCAGCTCACGCTGCCCGAACTCGCCGCGTCCTGCGCCGCCTTGGGCATCCGCGGCGTCGGCCTGTGGCGGGAGCCCGTACGGGAGTACGGCGTCCAGACGGCGGCCCGGCTCATGCGGGACGCGGGCCTGACCGTCACCACGCTGTGCCGGGGCGGCTTCTTCACGGCCGCCGACCCCGGGGAGCGGCAGCGGGCCCTCGCCGACAACCGCGCGGCCATCGAGGAGGCGGCCGCGCTCGGCACCGACACGCTCGTCCTGGTCTCCGGGGGCCTGCCGCCCGGCAGCCGCGACCTGCCCGGCGCCCGCGCCCGCGTGGGCGACGCCCTCGCCGCCCTCGCCCCGCACGCCGCCGCCCACGGCGTCCGCCTCGCCCTCGAACCCCTCCACCCCATGTACGCCGCCGACCGCTGCGTGGTCTCCACCCTCACCCAGGCCCTCGACCTCGCCGCCCCGTTCCCCGCCGAACAGGTCGGCCTGTGCGTCGACACGTACCACGTCTGGTGGGACGACCAGGCCCCCGCCGCCCTCACCCGCGCCGCCGCCGAACACCGCCTGCACGCCTTCCAGCTCGCCGACTGGACCACCCCCCTGCCCCCGGCGCCCTCACCGGCCGCGCCCAACTCGGCGACGGCACCATCGACCTCCCCCACTGGCACGCCCTCATGACCCGCCTCGGCTACACGGGCCCCGTCGAGGTCGAACTCTTCAACGACGACGTGTGGGCGAGAGACGGCCACGACGTCCTCGCGGAGACGGCCGAGCGGTACGCGCGGCTGTGCGCGACGGCCCGCCGACACCGTCCGGCGTAACTTTCCGGAGTCGTGCAACCCTTTTCCGCTTCCGGGTGTCGTAGGGGACGTCAGCGGCCCCGGAGGGGGGATCTGGGGGATCCAAGGGGCGCTGGCACGGGAGGGGAAACCCGAGGGGGCCCGGTCGACGGACCGGGTCCCCTCGAAGCGTCCGGCGAGCGGACGGCGCTCGGCAGACCAAGACGCCGTCAGGAGACGCCGTCGGAACAAGGACGCCGTCAGAAGAAGACGCCGCAGGTCAGCAGGGCGTTCGCGTACGGCCGTGCCTCGCCGGTGCGGACCACCAGGCGGGCCGAGGCCGAGCGGGCCTTCAACTCCTCGTGGGGGACGTACGACAGCCACGGCCCCGGCGCTCCGGGGAAGCGGGCCGCCAGCAGGCCCGCCGCCGCGGGGTTCGCCGAGCGGACCTCGTCCGCCGCCGTCGCGCCCTCCACCACCAGCTCGTCGAGCAGCCCCGCGAGCACGTCGGCGAACGACGGCACCCCGGCGACGAACGCCAGGTCCACCACCCGGGCGTCCATCGGCACCGGCAGGCCCGCGTCGCACACCAGCACCCGGTCGCCGTGGCCCAGCTCCGCGAGGGCGCCCGCCAGGCGGCGGTTGAGTATCCCGGCCCGCTTCACCGCGCCGCCCCGAGCGCCGCGACCTCCGCCGCCGTCGGATACGACACCTGCGCCCCGGCCCGCGTCACCGCGAGCGCCCCCACCCTCACCGCGTACCGCGCGGCCGCCGCCAGGTCCTCGCCCGCGCCGAGCCGCCACGCCAGCGCCGCCGTGAACGCGTCCCCGGCGCCCGTCGTGTCCACCGCGTCCACCGCCACCGACGGCACCCGCTCGCACTGCCCGGCCGTCGCCACCAGCGCGCCCCGCTCGCCGAGCGTCACCACCACCGAGCGCGGGCCCAGCGCCAGCAGCTCCCTCGCCCAGTCCTCCGGCTCGTCCGGCACCGGCGCCCCGGCGCCCTCCAGGACCACCCGCGCCTCGTGCTCGTTCACGATCAGCGGGTCGCAGGCCGACAGGACCTCCGGCGGCAGCGGCGCGGGCGGCGACGGGTTCAGCACCAGGCGCGCGCCCGACGGCAGGGCCCGCACCACCTCCGCGACCGTCTCCAGCGGGATCTCCAGCTGCGTCGACACCACCCTCGCCGCCGCGAACAGCGACGCCGCGGCCCGCACGTCCGCGGGCGTCAGCCGCGCGTTGGCGCCCGGCGCCACCACGATGCTGTTGTCGCCCGACGGGTCCACCGTGATCAGCGCGACCCCCGTGGGCGCGCCGCCCACCAGGACCCCCACCGTCTCCACGCCCGCCGACCGCTGCGCGTCGAGCAGCAGCCGCCCGTACGCGTCGTCGCCGACCCGCGCCAGCAGGGCCGTGGCCGCGCCGAGGCGGGCCGCCGCCACCGCCTGGTTCGCGCCCTTGCCGCCCGGGTGGACGGCCAGGTCGGAGCCGAGGACCGTCTCACCGGCGCCCGGCCGCCGCTCCACGGCCGTCACCAGGTCGGCGTTGGCCGACCCCACGACCAGCAGGTCGTACTCGTGCATTCCCGTACTGCCCTTCACCCTGTTCACGGCGCCTCACTCACGGCTCTTACGACGCCAACGGTACGGTCCGCCATCAGCGCCGCGCGGTCACTGGAAGTCCTTCACGTTCCGCGCCGTGACCACCTTGACCGGCACCTTCACCGTCGCGGCGACCTTCTCGCCGTCCGCCGCGGCCACGGCGTTGCGCACCGCGATCCGGCCCAGCTCGCGGGGCTGCTGCGCCACCGACGCGTACAGCGACCCGTCCTCGACCGCCTTCAGGCCGTCCGGCGTGCCGTCGAAGCCGACCACCGACACCGACGTCCCTGCCTTGCCGCCGAGTGCCTTGGCCGCGCCGAGCGCCATCTCGTCGTTCTCCGCGAACACGCCGTCGACGTCCGGGTGCGACTGGAGCAGGTTCGTCATCACGTCCAGACCCTTGGCGCGGTCGAAGTCCGCGGGCTGCTTGGCGACGACCTTGATGCCGGGGAACGCCTTGATGCCCTCGGCGAAGCCCTGCCCGCGCTCCCGGCTCGCGGAGGTGCCCGCGGTGCCCTGGAGGACCACCACCGTGCCCTTGCCGCCGAGCTTGTCCGCGAGGGTCTTCGCGGCCTGGCGGCCGCCCGCCACGTTGTCGGAGGCGACGAGCGTGGCGACGTCCGCCTTGTTCACGCCCCGGTCGGCGGCGACCACGGGGATGTCGGCCTTGTTCGCGGCGCGCGCGGCCGGGCCGATCGCGTCGGAGTCCACCGGGTTGACGATGACGGCCCTCATGCTGCCGCTGGTGAAGTTCTGGAGCTGGTTGGCCTGCTGCGAGGCGTCGTTCTGCGCGTCGGTGACGGTCAGGTCGACGCCCGCCTTCTCGGCCTCGGCCTGCGCGCCCTGCCGCATCTGTACGAAGAACGGGTTGTTCAGCGTGGACAGGGACAGGCCGACCTTCGTCGACGAGCCCGAGCCGCCCGGGTTCCACAGGGAGACGGCGGCGACGACGGCCGCCGCGACCACGGCCGCGACCGTGTACTTCAGGGCCTGCGGGCCCTTGCGGCCCGCCCCCGACGACGTACTGCCCACCGGCGCGCCCGCCGTGGCCCCGGCCTTCCTGCGCACCGTGTCCAGCAGCACCGCGAGCGCGATGACCACGCCGATGACGACCTGCTGCCAGAACGCCGACACCGACAGGAGGTTGAGGCCGTTGCGCAGCACCGCAAGGATCAGCGCGCCGATGAGCGTGCCCGACGCCTTGCCGACGCCGCCCGCGAGGCTGGCCCCGCCGATGACGACGGCCGCGATGGCGTCCAGCTCGTAGCCCTGCGCGGCCTGCGGCTGCGCGGACACCAGACGGGAGGCCAGCACGACGCCCGCGACCGCCGCGAACAGGCCGGACAGCGCGTAGATGGCGATCTTCTGCCGCTTGACGCGCAGCCCCGAAAGGCGTGCCGCCTCCTCGTTGCCGCCGATCGCGTACATGGAGCGCCCGATGTACGTGCGCGCCAGGATCAGCGCGGTGAGCAGCCCCATGACCACCATCACGATCACCGGCACCGGCAGCCAGCCGCCGAGCGTGTCCCCGACCTTGGAGACCGACTCGGGGAACGGGATCGGGCTGCCCTGCGAGATCACCAGGGACAGGCCCCGGCCGATCGACAGCATCGCGAGCGTCGCGATGAACGGCGGGAGCTTGCCGTACGAGACGAGGACGCCGTTGACGACACCGCAGGCCAGCCCCGTCGCGACGGCCAGGACCACCGCGATCCCCACGGGCAGCCCCTCCTTCGTCGCCGACCAGGCGAGCACCGTCGCCGACAGCGCCGCCACGGAGCCGACCGACAGGTCGATGCCCGCGGAGACGATGACGAAGGTGACGCCGAACGCGAGGATCGCCGTGACGGCCGCCTGCACGCCGACGTTCAGCAGGTTCTGCGTGGTCATGAAGTCGCCGGACAGCAGCGACAGCGCCACCACCAGGACCACGAGCGCGGTCAGCGCCCCGTTGTCCAGCAACAGCCGCCGCAGCTCACCCCCGCGCACACCGCCACTGGCCGCCTTGCCCGGCCGGATGTCACTGGTCGCCACGGGAGGCTCCCTTCTCGTCGTCCCCGTCCACGACGGAGGCTCCGCCGCCGTCTTCGCAGGGGTGGGTGCGGTCTTCGGGGGTGGACGCGCCGCCGGGGACGGGGGCGTCCGCGCCGGGGCGCGGGTCGCCTTCGGGGGCGGGCGCACCGCCCTCGGCCGGGCGCGGGTCGCCTTGGGCGGGGCGCGGATTGCCTCCGGTGGGGTGGGCGCCGCCTGCGCCAGCGCCTTCGGCAGGACGCGGTTCGCTGTGGGCGGTGCGTACGCCGCCTTCGGCGGGGCGGACGCTGTTCGCGCTGGCGGAGGCGCTGCCTCCGGTGGGCCGGGCATCGCCTTCGGCGGGGTGGGCGCTGTCGTTGGCGGCGGGCGCGGTGCCCCTGACGGGGGCGTCGTCGGAGCCGTCGGTCGCACCTGTCCCGGCGCCGTCACCTGCGGCGCCCGCGGCGCCGGACGCGCCGCTCCTCCCTGGCGCCCCGGCGGCCCCGGCGGCCCCGGTGCTGACCGCCAAGGCCATCACCGCGTCCTGCGTCGCCTCCTCCGCGGGCAGTTCGCCCGCCACCCGGCCCTGGGCCATGACCAGGACCCGGTCGCTCATGCCGAGGACCTCGGGCAGGTCGCTGGAGATCATCAGGACGGCGTGTCCGGCGGCGGTGAGTTCGTTGATGAGCTGGTAGATCTCGACCTTGGCGCCGACGTCGATGCCGCGCGTCGGCTCGTCGAGGATCAGCACCCGGGCCTCGGCGAGCAGCCACTTGCCGATGACGACCTTCTGCTGGTTGCCGCCGGACAGCGTCCGCACATGCTGGTGCAGGCCCGCCATGCGCACGCCGAGCTGCCCGGCGATCCGCTCGGCGGCGGCGCGCTGGGCGCCCCGGTCCACCAGGCCCGCCCGGGTCGCCGAACGCAGCGTCACCAGGCCCAGGTTGTCCGCGACGGACGCGTCGAGGACCAGGCCCTGGCCCTTGCGGTCCTCCGGTACGAGGCCGATCCCGGCGGTCATCGCGGCGTACACGTCGTGCCGCGGCACGGCCCGCCCGGCGACCTCCACCGAGCCCGCGTCGTACGGGTCGGCGCCGAAGACGGCCCGCGCGACCTCCGTGCGGCCCGCGCCGACGAGGCCCGCGACGCCGACGACCTCACCGGCGCGCACCTCGAAGTCCACGTCGTGGAAGACGCCGTGGCGGGTCAGCCCGCGCACCCGCAGCAACGGGGCGTCCGCGTCGGCGAGTTCGGGCCGCTCCCGCGGGTACTGCTGCTCGATGGAGCGGCCCACCATCAGGCGCACCAGCTCGTCCTCGGGCGTCGACGCGGGTACCTGGCCCACGCTCCGGCCGTCCCGGATCACGCTCACGCGGTCGCCGAGCACGGCGATCTCCTCCAGGTGGTGCGTGATGAACACCACCCCCACGCCGTCCGCGCGCAGCGCCCGTACGAGGGCGAAGAGCCGGTCGACCTCTTCGGAGGTGAGGACGGCGGTCGGCTCGTCCATGATGAGCACGCGCGCGTGCAGGCTGAGCGCCTTGGCGATCTCCACCATCTGGAGGCGGGCGATGCCCAGGTCGCGGCAGCGGGCGCGCGGGGAGACGTCCACGCCCACGCGGGCGAGGAGTTCGGCCGCGTCGGCCTCCATCCCGCGCCGGTCGACCAGGCCGAAGCGGCGCGGCTGGCGCCCCAGGAAGATGTTCTCGGCGACCGTCAGATCGGGGACGAGATTGAACTCCTGATAGATAGTGGCGATACCCATACGCTCGGCGTCCTGCGCTCCGTGGATGCGGACTTCCTCGCCGTCGACGAGGATCCGGCCCGCGTCGGGCTGGTGGGCGCCGGAGAGCGTCTTGATGAGCGTGGACTTGCCCGCGCCGTTCTCGCCGAGCAGCACGTGCACCTCGCCCGCGCGCAGGTCGAAGTCGACGCCGTCGAGCGCCACGACGCCCGGGAAGGCCTTGCGGACGCCCTCGACGCGCAGCACCTCACCGTCGTGCCTCACGGGTTGCACGGGTGGCTCCTTCCAGCAGGGGGTTCCTCGGTACGGGACACGGGGGCGCCGCCCTCGGCGGGGGCGCCGCACGAGCGCCGCACGACCAGCCGCGCGGGCAGCGTCACCGACCGCGGCGCGCGCCCCTCGATGCGGTCGGCGAGCGCCCGCACGGCGGCCCGCCCCAGCTCCCCGGTGGGCTGCGCGATCGCCGTGACCGGGGGGTCGGTGTGCACGAACCAGGGGATGTCGTCGAACGCGGCGAGCGCGATGTCGTCGGGCACCCTGAGCCCCCGCGCCCGGATGGCGTCGAGCGCGCCGAGCGCCATCAGGTTGTCGGCGGCGAAGACGACGTCCGGTGGCTCGGGCAGATCCAGGAACCGCTCGGTGGCGCGGCGCCCGCTGGCGGCCTGGAAGTCGCCCTGCCCCACGTAGGCGCCGGGCAGGTCGAGCCCGTACGCCGCGAGGGCGTCCCGGAAGGCGGCCACGCGCTCGCTGCCGGTGGTCGTGGCGGCGGGGCCCGCGATGATGGCGAGCCTGCGGTGCCCGAGCCCGTGCAGGTGCGCCACCAGGTCGCGCACCGCGCCGCGGCCGTCGGCCCGCACGACGGGCACGTCCGCGCCGGGGAGCCAGCGGTCGACGAAGACCATGGGGGTGCCCGCGCGGGCGGCGTCCAGGAGCAGCGGGGAGCCGCCGTCGGCGGGGGAGACGAGCAGCCCGTCGATGCGGCGGTCCAGGAGGGTGCGCACGTGGTGGTCCTGGAGGTCGGGGCGCTCGTCGGCGTTGCCGAAGATGATGCTGTAGCCGAGCGCGCGGGCCTCCTCCTCCACGGAGCGGGCCAGTTCGGTGAAGTACGGGTTCAGGACGTCGCTGATGACCAGGCCGAGGGTGCGGGTCTGGTCGGTGCGCAGGGAGCGCGCGAGGGCGTTGGGCCGGTAGCCGAGCGCCGCCACGGCGCCGAGGACCCGCTCGCGGGCCGTGGGGCTGACCGACGCGTGCCCGTTCAGGACCCGTGACACCGTCGCGACGGACACTCCGGCCCGGGCCGCGACGTCCTTGATGCCCACGCTCGCCACGCCGATGCCACCTCCTTGTGGAATCGATTACAAGACCGCCACGGCCGATTGGAATCGATTACACGAACCCCTGGCAACCCCTCGCCCCCCGGCCGAAACCAGATCGTGACCCCCGCCTCGGCGGCCCCTCGCGCACCTCGGGGCGCGGGGCCCGTACGCGTTGTCAGTCCCCGGCGGTAGCGTCGGATCATGTCGACTGCTGCACGGCGGGACGCGCCCGGGGTGCCCGCGCCCCGCATGGCCGTCATCGAGGGCGTCCTGGAGCGCATCACGTACGCCAACGAGGAGAACGGGTACACGGTGGCGCGCGTGGACACCGGCAAAGGCGCCGGAGACCTGCTCACGGTCGTCGGCTCCCTCCTCGGCGCCCAGGTCGGCGAGTCCCTGCGCATGGAGGGCCGCTGGGGCTCCCACCCCCAGTACGGCAAGCAGTTCACGGTGGAGAACTACACGACGGTCCTCCCGGCCACCATCCAGGGCATCCGCCGCTATCTCGGCTCCGGCCTCATCAAGGGCATCGGCCCCGTCATGGCCGACCGCATCACCACGCACTTCGGAGTGGACACCCTCGACGTCATCGAGCACGAGCCGAAGCGCCTCATCGAGGTCCCCGGCCTCGGCCCCAAGCGCACCAAGAAGATCGCCGCCGCCTGGGAGGAGCAGAAGGCCATCAAGGAGGTCATGGTCTTCCTCCAGGGCGTCGGCGTCTCCACGTCCATCGCGGTGCGGATCTACAAGAAGTACGAGGACGCCTCCATCTCCGTGGTGAAGAACCAGCCGTACCGCCTGGCCGCCGACGTCTGGGGCATCGGCTTCCTCACCGCCGACCGCATCGCCCAGTCCGTCGGCATCCCGCACGACAGCCCCGACCGCGTCAAGGCGGGCCTCCAGTACGCGCTGTCGCAATCCACCGACCAGGGCAACTGCTTCCTGCCCGAGGAGCGCCTGATCGCCGACGCGGTCAAGCTCCTCCAGGTCGACACGGGCCTGGTCATCGACTGCCTCGCCGAGCTGGCGGGCGAGGAGGAGGGCGTCGTGCGCGAGCCGGTGCCCGGCCCCGAGGGCGACGGCACGACGGTCACGGCCGTCTATCTGGTCCCCTTCCACCGCGCCGAACTCTCCCTGTCCGTCCAGGTGCTGCGCCTGCTGCGCACCGACGAGGACCGGATGCCCGCCTTCCGGGACGTCGCCTGGGACAAGGCCCTCACCTGGCTCGCCGGGCGCACGGGCGCGGACCTCGCCCCCGAGCAGGAGCAGGCCGTGCGCCTCGCCCTGACCCGCAAGGTCGCCGTCCTCACCGGCGGCCCCGGCTGCGGCAAGTCCTTCACGGTGCGCTCCATCGTGGAGCTGGCCCGCGCCAAGAAGGCCAAGGTCCTCCTCGCCGCGCCCACGGGCCGCGCCGCCAAGCGCCTCGCCGAGCTGACCGGCGCCGAGGCCTCCACGGTGCACCGCCTGCTTGAGCTGAAGCCCGGCGGCGACGCGGCGTACGACAAGGACCGCCCCCTGGACGCCGACCTGGTGGTGGTCGACGAGGCGTCCATGCTGGACCTGCTGCTCGCCAACAAGCTGGTGAAGGCCGTCCCGCCCGGCGCCCACCTGCTCTTCGTGGGCGACGTGGACCAGTTGCCGAGCGTCGGCGCGGGCGAGGTGCTCCGGGACCTGCTCAGCGAGGACAGCCCGGTGCCCGCCGTGCGGCTCACCCGCGTCTTCCGCCAGGCCCAGGAGTCCGGCGTGGTCACCAACGCCCACCGGATCAACGCCGGGAAGCCGCCCCTGACCCAGGGCCTGAAGGACTTCTTCCTCTTCGTCGAGGAGGACACCGAGGAGGCCGGGCGGCTCACCGTGGACGTCGCCGCCCGCCGCATCCCCGCGAAGTTCGGCCTCGACCCCCGCCGGGACGTGCAGGTCCTCGCCCCCATGCACCGCGGCCCGGCGGGCGCGGGCACGCTCAACGGCCTGCTCCAGCAGGCCGTCACGCCCGGCCGCCCCGGCCTGCCGGAGAAGCGCTTCGGCGGCCGCGTCTTCCGCGTCGGCGACAAGGTCACCCAGATCAGGAACAACTACGAGAAGGGGCGAAACGGCGTCTTCAACGGCACGGTGGGTGTCGTCACCGCCCTCGACCCCGACGAGCAGCGCCTCACGGTCGTCACCGACGAGGACGAGGAGGTCGGCTACGACTTCGACGAACTCGACGAACTCGCCCACGCCTACGCGGTGACAATCCACCGCTCACAGGGAAGTGAGTATCCAGCGGTGGTGATCCCGGTCACCACCGGGGCCTGGATGATGCTTCAGCGGAACCTGCTCTACACGGCGGTGACCCGCGCCAAGAAGCTGGTGGTCCTCGTGGGCTCGCGCAAGGCCCTGGGCCAGGCGGTCCGCACGGTCTCCGCGGGCCGCCGCTGCACGGCCCTGGACCACCGGCTCTCCGGCCGCCGGGTGCCCTGACGGCGCCCGCCCGGCCGCGGGCGCCCCCGCGCGCCGCCCCGCGTCAAGGCGCGCGACCGTTGATCGATCATTTGAGTCGCAAAGGTCACAGAGCACTTTCGGAACCAGGGCGAAGGGGGCAGGATGAGCAGGTTGGCGGCACTGAGTGCCGCCATTAGGCCCAATGGTCGACCCCGAGTGCACTCTCCAGGGCCAAATGGGGGATGGTAGAGACAGTCAAGGCACCTCGAAGAAGAGGCACAACGTCGGTGAGGGATGACGTGAGCGAGAACGCTAACAAGGCTGTAGTACTGCGGTACGGCGATGGCGAGTACACCTACCCGGTGATCGAGTCCACTGTCGGCGACAAGGGCTTCGATATCGGCAAGCTCCGCGCCCAGACCGGTCTGGTGACCCTGGACAGCGGCTATGGCAACACCGCCGCGTATAAATCCGCCATCACCTACCTCGACGGCGAGCAGGGCATCCTGCGCTACCGCGGCTACCCGATCGAGCAGCTCGCGGAGCGCTCCACCTTCCTCGAGGTGGCGTACCTGCTCATCAACGGCGAGCTCCCGAAGGTCGACGAGCTGGCCGCCTTCCGCAACGAGATCACCCAGCACACGCTGCTGCACGAGGACGTCAAGCGGTTCTACGACGGCTTCCCGCGCGACGCCCACCCGATGGCCATGCTGTCCTCCGTGGTCAGCGCGCTGTCGACGTTCTACCAGGACAGCCACAACCCGTTCGACGAGAAGCAGCGGCACATCTCCACGATCCGCCTGCTCGCCAAGCTCCCGACGATCGCGGCGTACGCGTACAAGAAGTCGGTCGGCCACCCGGTGGTCTACCCGCGCAACGACCTCGGCTACGTCGAGAACTTCCTGCGGATGACGTTCTCCGTCCCGGCCGCCGAGTACGACCTGGACCCGGTCGTCGTCAACGCCCTGGACAAGCTGCTCATCCTGCACGCGGACCACGAGCAGAACTGTTCGACGTCCACGGTCCGCCTGGTCGGCTCCTCGCAGGCGAACATGTTCGCCTCGATCTCCGCGGGCATCTCCGCCCTGTGGGGCCCGCTGCACGGCGGCGCCAACCAGTCCGTCCTGGAGATGCTGGAGGGCATCCAGGCCAACGGCGGCGACGTCGACTCCTTCATCACCAAGGTGAAGAACAAGGAGGACGGCGTCCGCCTGATGGGCTTCGGCCACCGGGTGTACAAGTCCTTCGACCCGCGCGCCAAGATCATCAAGGCGGCGGCGCACGACGTCCTGTCGGCCCTCGGCAAGTCCGACGAACTGCTTGACATCGCGCTCAAGCTGGAGGAGCACGCGCTCTCCGACGATTACTTCGTCTCGCGCAACCTCTACCCGAACGTGGACTTCTACACGGGTCTGATCTACCGCGCGATGGGCTTCCCGACCGAGATGTTCACGGTCCTGTTCGCCCTCGGCCGCCTGCCGGGCTGGATCGCCCAGTGGCACGAGATGATCAAGGAGCCGGGTTCCCGCATCGGCCGCCCCCGCCAGATCTACACGGGCGAGGTCATCCGGGACTTCGTCCCGGTCGAGTCGCGCTAGCCTGCGGCCGCGGCTGCTTTTCCGGCCCCCGAAGGGCGGTGCGAACAGCGCCCCGAAGGGGCGCGGGGAACTGCGCGCGCAACCAGCGAAAAGCCGCGGTCGCGTCTGCCAGGTGACTCGGCAGACGCGACCGCGGCTTTTGCCATGGCTGGTCGCGCAGTTCCCGCGCCCCTTCGGGGCGCTTCTGTGGGCGGCGGCTGCGGCTGTGCCCCTTCGGGGCGCTTCTGTGGGTGGCGGCTGCGGCCGTGCCCCTTCGGGGCGTCCCGTGGGCGGCGCCCACGGGCCCTGCTGAAGGCGCCCCCGCCAGCGAAAAGCACCCCGCCGTCGATCCCCCCACGGGTCGACGGTCGGGGTGCTTTCCTGTGCCCCGGTGCGGATTCCCCCACGGGATCCGGCCGGGCGTCTGGGTGGGCCCATCGCGGTCTGCCGGGACGCGTACGACATCGGGAGGGCCGCTCAAAGCTCCCCGGTGCACGTGCCCCGGCCAACACTCCGGGGACATCCCCCAAGATGCCCCCGACACCGGATGGATCCCCCAAGATCCCTCTGGTGTCGCCCTCTTAGACTCGCGAGCCCCCCTGATGGTTACGTTCCCATCGTTGTGATCTACGTCTCTTGCATATGTCGTGTCCGTGCACAAGAGGGCTCATATGCGGATACGACCCCGAGGTGAGAGTCCCGCGAAGACAGTGTGAAGGATCGCGCGGCTATGTGAAAGACCGCAAGCGGAGACTGTTGGTGACAACGAACACGGAGGAGAACGCCATGGCCGCCCCGGCGAGCATCGGATTGAGCAGCCCGGCGGCGGCGAGCGGCAGCGCGGCGACGTTGTAGCCGAAGGCCCAGCAGAGGTTGCCCTTGATGGTGGTGAGGGTCCTGCGGGAGAGCCGGATGGCGTCCGCCGCGGCCCGCAGGTCACCGCGGACGAGGGTCAGGTCGCCCGCCTCGATCGCGGCGTCCGTGCCGGTGCCCATGGCCAGGCCCAGGTCGGCGGTGGCGAGGGCCGCCGCGTCGTTCACCCCGTCCCCGACCATCGCCACGACCCGCCCCTCGCCCTGGAGGCGCCGCACCACGGCGGCCTTGTCCTCGGGGAGCACGTCCGCGTACACGGTCTCGATGCCGACGCGCCCGGCGACGGCTTCGGCGACCGCCTGGTGGTCTCCGGTCAACAGGACGGGGGAGAGCCCGAGTTCGCGCAGGGCGCGCACGGCGTCGGCGCTGGTGTCCTTGACCGCGTCGGCGACCGCGAGCACCCCGCGCGCGGCCCCGTCCCAGGCGACGAGCACGGCGGTGCGGCCCGCCGCCTCGGCCCGCGCCCGCGCCTCGGTGAGCGCGTCGAGGCCGGTGACGCCCGCGTCGGCGAGCAGCCGCTCGTGCCCCGCGAGCACCGCGTGCCCGTCGACGGTGCCGCGCACCCCGGAGCCGGGCACGTTCACGAACCGCTCGGGCGCGGGCAGCGCGTCCACGGAGAGCCCGAGCCGCTCGGCGGCCCCGGCGGCCACCGCGCGGGCGACGGGGTGCTCGGAGGCGTGCTCCAGGCCGCCCGCGAGGCGCAGCAGCTCCTTCTCGCCGGTGCCGGTGCCGTCGGCGGCGTACACGGCGTACACCTCGTGCAGCGTCATCCGGCCCGTCGTCACCGTGCCGGTCTTGTCCAGGACGACGGTGTCGACCCGCCGGGTGGACTCCAGGACCTCGGGGCCCTTGATGAGGATGCCGAGCTGGGCGCCGCGGCCGGTGCCGACGAGCAGGGCCGTCGGGGTGGCGAGGCCGAGCGCGCAGGGGCAGGCGATGATCAGGACGGCGACGGCGGCGGTGAACGCGGCGGCCGGGCCCGCGCCGTTGCCGAGCCAGAAGCCGAGCGTGCCGACGGCGAGCGCGATCACCACCGGCACGAACACGGCGGACACCCGGTCCGCGAGCCGCTGCACCCGGGCCTTGCCGCTCTGCGCGTCCTCCACCAGCTTGGCCATGCGGGCGAGTTGCGTGTCGGCGCCCACGCGGGTGGCCTCGACGACGAGCCGCCCGCCCGCGTTCACGGTGGCGCCGGTCACCGCGTCCCCCACGGCGACGTCGACGGGCACGGACTCGCCGGTCAGCAGGGACACGTCGACGGCGGACGCGCCCTCGACGACCCGCCCGTCCGTGGCGACCTTCTCGCCCGGCCGCACCACGAAGCGGTCACCGACCGCCAACCGCGCTACGGGGACGCGGACCTCCCGCCCCTCGCGCAGCACGGCGACGTCCTTGGCGCCCAGGTCGAGCAGTGCCCGCAGGGCCGCGCCCGCCCGCCGTTTGGAGCGCGCCTCCAGGTAGCGGCCGAGCAGGATGAAGGTGACGACCCCGGCGGCCACTTCCAGGTAGAGCGCGGAGGATCCGCCGCCGCGCTCGACGGTCAGGTCGAAGCCGTGCCGCATCCCCGGCTCGCCCGCCGTGCCGAGGAACAGCGCCCACAGCGACCAGCCGAAGGCGGCGAGCGTGCCGAGCGACACCAGCGTGTCCATGGTGGCCGCGCCGTGCCGGGCGTTGACGAGCGCCGCCCGGTGGAAGGGCAGCCCGCCCCACACGACGACCGGCGCGGCGAGCGTCAGGGACAGCCACTGCCAGTACGTGAACTGGAGCGCGGGGACCATGGCGAGCACGATGACCGGCACCGCGAGCGCGGCGCTCACCAGCAGGCGGCGCAGCAGCGCGTCGGCCTCGGCGGGCGCGTCGGCCGCCTCCGACGGGGCGTTCGGGGCGTCGGAAGCGGCGAGGGCGTCCGGCTTCGGCGGGACGATCTCGTGCGCCGTGTAGCCCAGCTTCTCGACGGTGGCGACCAGGTCGGCGACGTCGACGCCCTCCGGGTAGGAGACCTTCGCCTTCTCGGTGGCGAGGTTGACCGTGGCGGTGACGCCGTCGAGCCGGTTCAGCTTCCTCTCGATGCGGGCCGAGCAGGAGGCGCAGGTCATGCCGCCGACGGCGAGTTCGACCTCGGAGGTGTTCATGGCGGTTCTCTCCGCTGCGTACGGGACGCGTACGCCAAGGGGGCCGGGAAAGGGGCGGGGGCCCCGCGGCGGTGGCGTGCCGCGGGGCCCGGTGGGAGGCGAGGGGTCAGGCGGCCTCGCCGACCAGCTCGTATCCCGCCTCGTCGACCGCGGCGCGCACCGCGGCCTCGTCGAGCGGGGCGGCGGAGACCACGGTCACCTTGCCGGTGGCGGCCACCGCCTCGACGGAGCTGACGCCCGGCAGTTCGGAGATCTCGCTCTTGACGGCGCCCTCGCAGTGACCGCAGGTCATCCCGGTCACGTCGTACACGGTGGTGACGGCGCCGGTCTGCGAGGTCTGGGCGTTGGCGGTCATGTCGTACTCCTCAGTGAAGGTGTGGTCGTGCGGCACTTCTGTCGCGACGAGTCCCCGATCGCTCAAGGGAACTCCCCGACACACCCCACACTATACCCCTGGGGGGTACGTTCCAAGAGGGCTCGGGAGGGAATCCGGGAGGAGTCCGGGGCGGGTGTCACTCTCCCTTGCGGGTGCGGTTGCCGGGTCGGGACGCCACCCAGGCGCGAATGGTGTCGGCGTACCAGTACGGCTTGCCGCTCTCGACGTGGTCGGGCTCGGGCAGCAGGCCGTGCTTGCGGTAGGAGCGCACGGTGTCCGGCTGGACGCGGATGTGCGCGGCGATGTCCTTGTACGACCAGAGCCTGCGGTCGGTCATCGGTGGCTCCTCCCTGTGCGCGCCCAGGGCGGCCGGAGGGCCGACGGGGGAGCTGGGCGCGGCAGTGGCGTCACTCAGCCTGTGCCCCGTGGACGACGGAGAGTGACCACGGGCGGAGCGCTGTCGACCGACTGTGACGGGAAACTCGCGTACGTGCGACATGTGTGACGCGATGGTGGTTTCCGTGACGGAAGTGACGCGCGCCTCAGGCGCCGGACGGGCCGGGTCCCCCTACGCCCCGCAGGAGCGGAGGAAGGCGCGGGTGCGGCGGGCGATGGGCAGCGGCTTGTCCGGCGGGCACGGGTACATGTCCTGCTCGACGATGGCGAACAGGTCGACGCCGAGCCGCTGGGCCGCCGCCAGGACGGGTTCGAGGGCGGGCACACCGGCGGGCGGCTCGCACATCACGCCGCGCGCGACGGCGGGCCCGAACGGCACGTCCCGCTCGCGGACCTCGGCGAGGACGGCCGGGTCGACCTGCTTGAGGTGCAGATAGCCGAGGCGCTCGCCGTAGGTCTCGATGAGCTTGACGCTGTCGCCGCCGCAGTAGGCGTAGTGGCCGGTGTCCAGGCACAGCGAGACGAGCGCGGGGTCGGTGGCGTCGAGGAAGCGCGTGACGTTGTCCTCGGTGTCGATGTGGGTGTCGGCGTGCGGGTGGACGACGATCCGCAGGCCGTAGCGCTCGCGCACCTCGCGGCCCAGGCGCTCGGTCCCCTGGGTGAGGTGGCGCCACTGCTCGGGGGTGAGCGTCGCGTCCTCGATGACCTCGCCGGTCTTGTCGTCGCGCCAGAAGGACGGGATGACGACCAGGTGGCGGGCGCCCGTGGCGCGGGTCAGCTCGGCGATGGCGGAGACGTGCGCCCAGGTCCGGTCCCAGACGTCCGGGCCGTGGTGCAGGCCGGTGAAGACCGTGCCCGCCGAGACCTTCAGGCCGCGGCGGCCGGTCTCCTCGGCGAGCCGGGCCGGGTCGGTCGGCAGATAGCCGTACGGGCCCAGCTCGATCCACTCGTACCCGGACGCGGCGACCTCGTCCAGGAAGCGGCTCCACGGCACTTGCTGGGGGTCGTCGGGGAACCACACGCCCCAGGAGTCGGGGGCCGAACCGATGCGGATGCGGGACAACCGGGACAAGCGGGCCACCTCCGTCTGCTGTGCCATGGCCGCAAGCCTCGCCGCGGGCCGAGAAGGGTGTCAAGGAGTGGTCCGAATGTCAGGACAAAATGTTGACAGGGTTCCTGGGGCGGGATTAGACCTGGACCAGACCGGTGCCGGACCGGGATCAGCCCCCGGGGAGCGACCATGAAGGGATGTGCAGGGTGACCGATCCCTACACCGATCCGCACGACCCGCATGATCCGTACGACCCGCACGACCTCGTCACGATGGGCCGGATCGGGGTGGACCTGTACCCCTTGCAGACCGGTGTGCCGCTGGCGCGGGTGACGACCTTCGGGAAGTTCCTCGGCGGCTCGGCGACGAACGTGGCGGTGGCGGCGGCCCGGCTCGGGCGGCGCGCGGGCGTTGTCACGCGGACGGGACAGGACCCCTTCGGGGACTACCTGCGCGCGCAGCTGCGGGAGTTCGGCGTCGACGAGCGGTGGGTCACGGAGGTGCCGGGGCTGCCGACGCCGGTGACCTTCTGCGAGGTGTTCCCGCCGGACGACTTCCCGCTCTACTTCTACCGGCGGCCCAAGGCCCCCGACCTGGAGATCCGCGCGGACGAGCTGGACCTCGGCGCGATCGCGGCGGCGCGGATCTTCTGGATGACCGGGACGGGCCTCAGCGAGGAGCCGAGCCGCGGGGCCACCCTGGCCGCGCTCGCCGCCCGGCCGCCCGGCGCCACCACCGTCTTCGACCTCGACTGGCGGCCCATGTTCTGGCGCGACCCGGACGAGGCCCGCCCCCACTACGCCGCCGCCCTGCGGCACGCCACCGTCGCCGTCGGCAACGTCGACGAGGTGGAGGTCGCCACCGGCGTGCGCGAGCCCCGCGCCGCCGCCGAGGCCCTGCTCGCCGCGGGCGTGGAGCTGGCCGTGGTCAAGCGGGGCCCCCACGGCGTGCTCGCCATGAGCCGGGCGGGGGAGACCGCCGAGGTGCCGCCGCTGCCGGTGACGGTCCTCAACGGGCTCGGCGCGGGCGACGCCTTCGGTGGGGCCCTGTGCCACGGGCTGCTCTCCGGCTGGGCTCTGGAGCGCACGGTCCGGTACGCCAACGCGGCGGGCGCCATCGTCGCCTCCCGCCTGGAGTGCTCCTCGGCCATGCCGTACGCCGCCGAGGTCGAGGACGCGCTCGCCGCCGGGGAGGTCCGGTGAGCGCCGTCGACGTCTCCGCGCTCGTGCACACCCGCGCCCGGCACCCCGAAGCCATCGCCGAGGCCGCCGCCCGCAGGACCCGGCGGCCGCTGCTCGGCCCCTCCGGACGACTGCTGGTCATCGCGGCCGACCACCCGGCGCGCGGCGCGCTCGGCGTCGGCAAGGACCCCCTGGCCATGGCCGACCGGGCGGACCTCCTGGAGCGGCTGTGCGTCGCCCTGGAGCGGCCCGGCGTCGACGGGGTGCTCGCCACCGCCGACATCCTCGACGACCTGCTGCTGCTCGGTGCGCTCGACGGCAAGGTCGTCATGGGGTCCATGAACCGGGGCGGGCTCGCGGGCGCCGCCTTCGAACTGGACGACCGGTTCACCGGCTACCGGCCCGCGGACCTGGAGCGGCTCGGCTTCGACGCGGGCAAGCTGCTGCTGCGCGTCGACTACGACGACCCGGGGTCCCTCGCCACCCTGCACGCCACGGCCCGCGCCGTCGACGCCATGGCGGAGCGTCAGCTTCCGGTGTTCGTGGAGCCGTTCCTGTGCCGCAGGGACCCCGACGGCGCGCTGCGCAACGACCTGAGCGCCGAGGCGGTCACCCGGTCCCTCGCCATCGCCTCCGGCCTCGGCGGGACGTCGGCGTACACCTGGCTGAAGGTGCCCGTCACCGAGAATCCCGACGACATGGCGCGCGTCATGGAGGCCTCGACGCTGCCCGCGGTGCTGCTCGGCGGCGACGTCGGCGCCGGGGACACCGACGCGGCGTACGAGAGGTGGCGCGCCGCGCTGGGCCTGCCCACCGTGTACGGCCTGGTCGCGGGGCGGACGCTGCTCTACCCGCCGGACGGGAACGTGGCGGGCGCCGTCGACACGGCCGTCGGGCTGCTGTAGCCGTGGGGCACGCCGTGACCGTACGCCCGAAGACCGTGACCGTACGCCGGAAGACGAGGAGGCCCGCATGACGTACGTACCCAAGGGCAGCGCGGCCGAGGGCCCCTACGCCCTCGCCGTCGACCCGGAGCGCGCCGCCTGGACCCACTCCAGCCTGCGCGTGCTCGAACTGCCGCCCGGCGGCATGCACTCCTTCGACACTGGGGAGAGTGAATGGATCGTGCTCCCGCTGACCGGCGGCTGTACGGTGCACACGGAGGGCGAGATCATCGAACTCCTGGGCCGGAAGAGCGTGTTCAGCGGACCGAGTGACTTCGCTTACGTTCCCCGCGGTTCCCACCTCCAGATCGCCTCCGGTGCGGGAGGCCGCTTCGCTTTGGCAGGAGCGAAGTGCGAGCGCCGACTCCCCGCCCGCTACGGCCCCGCGCCGGAGGTCCCCGTCGAGCAGCGCGGCAGCGGCACCTGCGCCCGCCAGGTCCGCAACTTCGCGGCGGCCGACGTCTTCGACTGCGACCGCCTGATCGCCGTGGAGGTGATCACGCCCGGCGGCCACTGGTCCTCGTACCCGCCGCACAAGCACGACGAGCACCGCCCGGGCGTGGAGTCCGAGCTGGAGGAGATCTACTACTTCGAGATCGAGGGCGACGCGGGCTTCGGCTACCAGCGGGTCTTCCCCTCGCGGGCGGGCGGCACCGACGTGCTCGCCGAGGTGCGCTCCGGAGACGCGGTGCTCGTGCCCGACGGCTGGCACGGGCCGTCCATCGCCCAGCCGGGACACACCATGTACTACCTGAATGTGATGGCGGGTCCGGGGGACGAGCGGGAGTGGAAGATCTGTTTCCACCCTGACCACACGGAGGGATACCGATGACCGGCACGGTCCGCCTCACCACGGCGCAGGCCCTGGTGCGTTTCCTGGCCCGGCAGTTCACCGAGCGCGACGGCGAGCGGCGGCGCCTGATCGGCGCGACCTGGGGGATCTTCGGGCACGGCAACGTGGCCGGGATCGGGCAGGCGCTCGTCGAGTACGGGGACGACATGCCCTTCCACCAGGGGCGCAACGAGCAGGCCACGGTGCACGCGGCCGTCGGCTACGCCCGGCAGTCGGGGCGGATGTCGACGCACGCCGTGACGACCTCCATCGGGCCGGGCGCCACCAACCTCGTCACCGGGGCCGCGCTCGCCACCGTCAACCACCTGCCGGTGCTGCTGCTGCCCGGCGACGTCTTCGCGACCCGGCCCGCCGACCCGGTGCTCCAGCAGCTCGAAGTGCCGTACGCGGGCGATGTGTCCGTCAACGACTGCCTCAGGCCCGTGTCGCGGTACTTCGACCGCGTGACCCGGCCGGAGGCGTTGATTCCGGCCGCGCTCCAGGCGATGCGGGTGCTCACCGACCCCGCCGCGACCGGGGCGGTGACCCTCGCCCTGCCGCAGGACGTGCAGGCGGAGGCGTACGACTGGCCGGAGGAGTTCTTCGCCGAGCGGGTGTGGGCCGTGCGCCGCCAGGCCCCCGACCCGGCCGAACTCGCCGCCGCCGCGGCCGCCGTGCGAGCCAGCTCCCGGCCGCTGGTCGTCGCGGGCGGCGGCGTCCACCACAGCGCCGCCGAGGACGCCCTGAGGGACTTCGCGGACGCCACCGGCATCCCCGTGGCGTCCACCCAGGCGGGCAAGGGCTCCCTGCGCCACGACCACCCCGCGGACGTCGGCGGCATCGGCCACACCGGCACCGCCACCGCCGACGAACTCGCCCGCACCGCCGACCTGGTGATCGGCGTCGGCACCCGCTACAGCGACTTCACCACCGCGTCCGGCACCCTCTTCGCGGCCGACGGGGTGCGCTTCGTGAACCTCAACGTGGCACCGTTCGACGCCCACAAGATGGCGGGCGCCACGGTCGTCGCGGACGCCCGCGCGGGGCTCGAAGCGCTGCGCCGCGCCCTGGACGGCTTCCGCGTCCCGGACGCGTACGTCAGCGAGTACACCGACGACAAGGCCCGCTGGGAGCACCGCGTCGACGCCGCCTACGAGGCGCACGAGCCCGACGCCCGGCCCACCCAGGCCCAGGTGCTCGGCCTGCTCGACGCGTTGGTCACCGACGAGGACGTGCTGGTCAACGCGGCGGGCTCGCTCCCCGGCGACCTGCACAAGCTGTGGCGGGCGCGCTCGCCGCGCCAGTACCACGTGGAGTACGGCTACTCCTGCATGGGGTACGAGATCCCGGCCGCGATCGGCGTGTCGCTGGCCGCGCCCGGGCGGCCCGTGTGGGCGCTGGTCGGCGACGGCACGTATCTGATGATGCCCACCGAGATCGTCACGGCCGTGCAGGAGAACGTCCCCATCAAGGTGGTGATCCTGCAGAACCACGGGTACGCGTCCATCGGCGGCCTCTCGGAGGCCGTCGGCGGCGAGCGCTTCGGCACCGCCTACCGCTACCGGGTGGCGGACGGGACTTACACGGGCGCCCCGCTGCCCGTGGACCTCGCCGCCAACGCCGCCTCGCTCGGCCTGCCGGTGCGGCGCGCGAGGACCGTCGACGAGCTGCGCGCGGCGCTGCGCGAAGCACGCGAAGCGGACGGCCCCACATGTGTCTATGTGGAGACGGAAACGGCAGACACAGTGTCGGGCCCGCCCCCGCACAGGCGTGGTGGGATGTGCCCGTGGCCGAGATCGCGACCCGTCCGTCGGCGGTCAAGGCCCGCGAGGAGTACGACCGGCACCTGTCCACCCGGCGCCGCCAGCTGTGAAGGGATACCTGGCATGACCAGCATGACGAAGACCGTCGACCACTGGATCGGTGGCAAGGCCGTCGAGGGGACGTCCGGTACGTACGGCCCGGTCACCGATCCGGCGACCGGCGCCGTCACCACGAAGGTGGCCTTCGCGAGCGTGGCGGAGGTGGACGCGGCGGTCGCCGCCGCGAAGGAGGCGTACGCGACCTGGGGCCAGTCCTCGCTGGCGCAGCGCACGTCGATCCTCTTCAAGTTCCGGGCGCTGCTCGACGCGCACCGCGACGAGATCGCCGAGCTGATCACCGCCGAGCACGGCAAGGTGCACTCCGACGCGCTCGGCGAGGTCGCCCGCGGCCTGGAGATCGTCGACCTGGCGTGCGGCATCAACGTGCAGCTCAAGGGCGAGCTGTCCACGCAGGTCGCGAGCCGTGTGGACGTGGCGTCGATCCGGCAGCCGCTGGGCGTCGTCGCGGGCATCACGCCGTTCAACTTCCCGGCGATGGTGCCGATGTGGATGTTCCCCCTCGCCATCGCGTGCGGCAACACCTTCGTCCTGAAGCCCAGCGAGAAGGACCCCTCGGCGTCGATGCGGGTCGCCGAACTCCTCGCGGAGGCCGGTCTGCCGGACGGCGTCTTCAACGTCGTGCACGGCGACAAGACGGCTGTGGACCGCCTCCTGGAGCACCCGGACGTGGCGGCCGTGTCCTTCGTCGGCTCGACCCCGATCGCGAAGTACATCCACACCACCGCCTCCGCCCACGGCAAGCGCGTGCAGGCCCTCGGCGGCGCCAAGAACCACATGCTGGTCCTGCCGGACGCCGACCTGGACGCGGCCGCCGACGCCGCCGTCTCGGCCGCGTACGGCTCGGCGGGCGAGCGCTGCATGGCCATCTCGGCCGTCGTCGCCGTCGGCTCGGTCGGCGACGAACTGGTCGCCAAGATCAAGGAGCGCGCCGAGAAGATCAAGATCGGCCCCGGCAACGACCCGGCGTCCGAGATGGGCCCGCTCATCACGGCCGCGCACCGCGACAAGGTCGCCTCGTACGTCACCGGGGCGGCGGCCCAGGGCTGCGAGGTCGTCCTGGACGGCACGGGCTTCACCGTGGAGGGCCACGAGGACGGCCACTGGATCGGCCTGTCCCTGCTCGACCGGGTGCCGGTCACGGCGGACGCGTACAAGGACGAGATCTTCGGCCCCGTCCTGTGCGTGCTGCGCGTCGACACCTACGAGGAGGGCCTGGCGCTCATCAACGCCTCGCCGTTCGGCAACGGCACCGCCATCTTCACCCGCGACGGCGGCGCCGCGCGCCGCTTCCAGCTGGAGGTCGAGGCGGGCATGGTCGGCGTGAACGTGCCGATCCCGGTGCCGGTGGGCTACCACTCCTTCGGCGGCTGGAAGGACTCCCTCTTCGGCGACCACCACATCTACGGCAACGACGGCACGCACTTCTACACCCGCGGCAAGGTCGTCACCACCCGCTGGCCGGACCCGGCGGACGCCCCGGCGGGAGTGGACCTGGGGTTCCCGCGCAACCACTGACCGTGAGCGAGCAGTGAGGGAAGCCGTCCGCGACGCGGACGGCTTCCTTTCTTTTTCCGGTCTCTTTGCGGGGACCGGCTGCGGTTCCCGTACGGAGCGTGCGAAACGGACGACCAAGGTGTCTATTCGATTTGACCTTGCTATCGAAGGCTGCTTGGTGGCTGGTCTATGTAGTCATCACCCGTAGAGGTCAACGGCTGGGAATCGACGGTGAGTTAGCGGGCCGCGGGGTTGCGGATTCCGTAGGTAATCGGCCATTGACGTTCCCCTTACGCCGGGGTTTCCATGACGCCGCACCCTTCGCACGAGCCGATCGGAATCCCCGTATGACCGAAACGCTTCACACGCCGCCGCCCGATGCGACCGCCCTGGGCGCGCCCCTCGCGCCGACGCGCGAGCCGGATCAACAGCCGCGGAAGCTGAAGCGTTCGATCGGCGTCGTCGGCGGCACCCTGCTCACGCTGTCCTGCGTCACCCCCGCCTCCACGCTCTTCGTCGTCGTCCCCGACCTGTTCTCCTCGCTCGGCACCGCCACCGCCCTCACCATCGCCATCGGCTCCCTGCTGTGCGTGGGCGTCGCCTTCTGCTACGCCGAGCTGGGCACCCTCATCCCGAGCGCGGGCGGCGAGTACGCGATGGTGTCGACGATGGCCGGGCGGCTCGCGGGCTGGCTGGTGTTCGTCCTGTCCCTGCTCGTCGTGATGATCGTGCCGCCGGTGATCGCCATGGGCACGGCCGACTACCTGGCGCCGCTCGTGCACATCGACGCGCGGTACGCGGGCGCGGGCGTGATGCTCCTCGCCACCCTCGCGGGCCTGCTCGACCTGCGGGCCAACGCCTGGATCACCGGGATCTTCCTGGTCCTCGAAGTCGTCGCCGCGGCCGTCGTCGCCGTCCTCGGCTTCGCGCACGCCGAGCGCGGCGCGGACAGCCTCGTCAGCCTGGAGGTGGCGGGCGCGGGCGGCGGCCCCGACGCGGTCACCGCCATGCTGATCGTCTCCGGGCTCGCCATCGCCCTCTTCGTCACCCAGGGCTTCTCCACGGCGGTGTACCTCTCCGAGGAGATGGAGAACCCGCGCCGCAACGTCGCCCGCACGGTGCTGCTCACGCTCGGCATCTCGGCCGTGGTCCTGCTGGTACCGGTCGCCGCGATCACCATGGGCGCGCAGGACCTCGCGACCCTCACCGGCGGCGACATCAGCGGCATGGTCGCCGCCTGGTCGTCCTCCGCCGTCGGCACCTTCATCAGCCTGTGCGTGGCCCTCGCCATCGTCAACGCGGGCATCGTCATGGTCATCCAGAACTCGCGCGTGCTGTTCGCGTCCGCGCGGGACAAGGCGTGGCCCGCGCCGGTGAACGCGGTGCTCTCGCGGCTCGGCGGGCGCTTCGGCTCCCCGTGGGTCGCCACGCTCCTCGTCGGCGTGCCCGGCGCCGCGCTGTGCTTCGTCAACCTCGACACCCTCTACGGAGTGACCGGCGTGTCGGTGACGGGGATGTACCTGCTGGTGGCCGTCGCCGCGCTGCTCGCGCGGCGCGGGTCGCACGGGAGCGCCGCCGCTTGGCGGATGCCGCTGTGGCCCGGGGTGCCGGTGGTGCTCATCGCCGTGCTTGCGTATGTGCTCAGCCAGCAGGACGCCGCGTACCTGGTGTGGACCGGGGGGATCGTGGCGGTGGCCACCGTGTACTGGGCGGTGTATCTGCGGCCGCGGCGGGATACGCGGTGGTTGGTGAGCGTCCCTACGGAGTAGCCCTCGCGGGGGGCGCCCCGCCGTGTCCATGAGCGCGCTCCGCGCGCGGGCGCCCCTTCCCCGAAACCATGGGGCTGCCGCTCCCTGGCACCCCCGGTTATTGCCGCTTCGCGGCTCGTCCTCAAACGCCGGACGGGCTTTACCCCGCCGCGACGCTCAGGATGCGTCTCTCCAGGGATGGCCAGTCCTCCGGGTCCACCTCCGGTGACGGCGGGGCCGTGAGCAGGCCCTGGTCCTTGAAGCCGCTGGACGTGGAGACGCACACCACCGGCCCCTCCTGCGGCCCGAGCTGCCGGTACCCGGCGAGGCCCGCCGCCGCGGACAGCTCGCCCCACAGCCCGGCGCGGGCCAGCTCCCGGCGCGCGGCCTCCATCTCCGCGTCGGTGACGAGCAGCGCGTCCCCGCCGCTGCCCCGCACGGCGGCCACCCCGCGGTGGCTGCCCACGGGGCAGGCGATGGCGTACGCGGCCGTCGGCCCCACGGGCACGTGCGCGGCGGGCACCCCGGCGCGCACGGCGGCGGCCAGCGGCCCCCCTGCCGCGGGCTCACAGGCGTACACCCGCGGCACCCGGTCCGCGTACCCGAGCCGCGCCAGCTCCGCGAAGCCCTTCCAGACGCCGAACAGCATCTCTCCGTAGCCGGTGGGCACGAACACCGCGCTCGGGACGGCACCGAGGTCGGCGAAGACCTCGTACGCGAGGGTCTTGTAGCCCTCGGGGCCGAAGCCGTGCCCGGTGTGCGCGGCGGGCGTCTGGTTGCTGACCGGGTGGTAGCCGAACCGCTCCACGATCCTCCGGAGCAGCGGCCACCGGGCCTCGGCGGGCACGCGCAGCACCGTCGCTCCGTAGGCACGCAGGAACGCGTCGACCGCGGGCGGCACCTCCGCCGCCGTCAGGACCACGCAGCGCAGCCCCGCCCGCGCGGCGTACGCCGCCGCAGACGCCCCGTGGTTGCCGGAGGAGGCCACGACGACGCCCTCCGCGCCGACGCCGACCGCCGCGCTCACCGTGATCCGGTTCAGCCGGTCCTTGTGGCTCCACGTCGGGTTGCGGGACTCGTCCTTGACCCACACGCCGTCCTCCAGGGGCACCAGCGGCGTGCCGCCCTCGGCGAGGCCCGGGGCGTGCAGCGGCGGCAGCAGCGCGGCCCAGCGCTCGTGGCCGCGCGGCCGGTCCGCCGCCGTCGCCACGTAGTCGGCGGGGACCTCGTCGTAGGCGTAGTCGACCTCTACGGGGTGCGCGACGGAGTCCGTGCTCGTGACCGGGCAGCCCTCGGTGAGCGGCGGCCACAGCGGGAAGCGCACGGACGGGTCGCCCAGGGAGCGCTGGCCGACGGCCAGGGAGCCCAGCGGGCCGGGGGTCACCTCAGGAGCCGGATGCGGGGATGTCATGGGTCAACAGCCTATGCGCCCCTGACATTTGGCGCTCGGGCGCCGGGCGGCTACCCCTGCCGCTGTACGCGGGCGGCCCGCCGTACTCCCCGGGGAGGCGGCCCGGTTCCGCCCACCGGCTGCCGCCGCTGTCGGTGGTCGCCCGTACCGTTGACGCATGGATCTCCGACTGCCCCGGGCCGGTGCCTGGAAGGCCGTGCCGCGCACGCCGCGGCGGCTGCTGGCCGCCGTGGCGGCCGTCGTGCTGCTCGTGGCCGCGGGCGCCTGGCGGGTGCTCGCGGCGGACGGCGGCCCGGCCGTGCACCGCTCGGACCGCACGCTCGTCACGGGCGGCGCGGCCCCCGGCGGAAGCCAGGTGCGCCTCGACACGTCGTACTTCACCGCGGGCGACGCCTCGGTGAAGCGGCCCGCGGTCCTCCTGGGGCACGGCTTCGGCGGCAGCAAGGACGACGTGCGCGAGCAGGCCGAGGGCCTCGCCCGCGACGGCTTCGCGGTCCTCACGTGGTCCGCGCGCGGCTTCGGCAGATCCACCGGCCACATCGGGCTCAACGACCCCAAGGGCGAGGTCGCCGACGTCTCCCGGCTCATCGACTGGCTGGCGAAGCGCCCCGAGGTCCGCCTCGACAAGGCGGGCGACCCGCGCGTGGGCGTCACGGGCGCCTCGTACGGCGGCGCGGTCGCCCTCCTCGCCGCCGGGCACGACCGCCGCGTCGACGCCATCGCCCCGCAGATCACGTACTGGAACCTGGCGGACGCCCTGTTCCCCCAGGGCGTGTTCAAGAAGCAGTGGGCGGGGATCTTCATGAACTCGGGCGGCGGCTGCGACCGGTTCGAGCCCCGCCTGTGCGCGATGTACGAGCGCGTGGCGGTGTCCGGGAAGCCCGACGCGAAGGCCCGCGCCCTGCTCGCCGAGCGCAGCCCGTCCGCCGTCGCCGACCGCATCCAGGTGCCCACGCTGATCGTGCAGGGCCAGCAGGACTCCCTGTTCCCGCTCGGCCACGCCGACGCCATGGCCCGGGCCGTCCGCGCCCACCACGCGCCCGTGGCCGTCGACTGGATCGCGGGCGGCCACGACGGCGGCGACCTGGAGACCGACCGCGTCCGCGACCGCGTCAGCACCTGGTTCGACCGCTACCTGAAGGACGACAAGGGCGCCGACACCGGCCCCGCCTTCCGCGTCACCCGCACCGGAGGCATCGACTCCACGGATGGCGCGGCGACCCTGCGCGGCGCGAGCGCCGACCGGTATCCGGGGCTCGCCGACGGCGTCCGGACGATCCCCCTCGCCGGGCGCCCCCAGACGTTCGACAACCCGCCGGGCGCCGCCCCGCCCGCCGTCTCCGGACTGCCGGGGCTCGGCGCCGCGGGCCGCGGCAGCGGCGGCCTCGGCCAGCTCTCCTCGCTCGGCATCGGCGTCTCCCTCGACTTCCCCGGCCAGTACGCCGCGTTCGAGTCGAGGCCCCTCTCCGAAGACCTGCGGATCACCGGCGCGCCGACCGTGCGCGCCCACGTGAAGTCCGACAGCGAGGACACGGTCCTGTTCGGGAAGGTGTACGACGTCTCGCCCGACGGCGAGCAGCGGGTGCTGCCCGCCCAACTCGTCGCCCCGGTGCGGGTGGACGGCGCCGTCGACGGCAAGGACGTCGAGCTGACCCTGCCCGCCGTCGACCACGAAGTGAAGAAGGGCCACCGGCTGCGCCTCGTCGTCGCCTCCACGGACCTCGGCTACGCCTCTCCGGCCGCCCCGGCGGCGTACACGGTCTCCCTGAAGGGCCCGTTGAGCGTGCCGACGGCCCCCGGGGTGACGACCGCCGCGGCGCCGCTGCCCGCGTGGGTGTGGTGGCTGCCGCTCACGGGCGTGGCCGTCGCCGCCGCCCTGCTCGCCCTCGGGCGCCGCCGCACCACCGCGCCCGCCCCGGACCCCGCCCTCGCCGACGTCCCGCTCCAGATCACCGGCCTGTCCAAGCGGTACGCGAAGTCCACCGACCGGTACGCGGTCCGTGACCTGTCCTTCCGTGTCGAGAAGGGCCAGGTCCTCGGCCTCCTCGGCCCCAACGGCGCGGGCAAGACGACCACCCTGCGCATGCTCATGGGCCTCATCCGCCCCGACGCGGGCGAGATCCGCGTCTTCGGACAGGCGATCCGGCCGGGCGCGCCGGTCCTGTCCCGCGTCGGCGCGTTCGTCGAGGGCGCCGGGTTCCTGCCGCACCTGTCGGGCCGGGAGAACCTGGAGCTGTACTGGCGGGCCACGGGCCGCCCCGCCGAGGACGCCCACCTGGACGAGGCCCTGGAGATCGCGGGCCTCGGCGACGCCCTGGCCCGCGCCGTGCGGACGTACTCCCAGGGCATGCGCCAGCGCCTCGCCATCGCCCAGGCCATGCTCGGCCTGCCCGACCTGCTGATCCTCGACGAGCCGACCAACGGCCTCGACCCGCCCCAGATCCGCGAGATGCGGGAGGTGATGATCCGGTACGCGGCGGGCGGCCGCACGGTCATCGTCTCCAGCCATCTGCTCGCCGAGGTCGAGCAGTCCTGTACGCACCTGGTGGTCATGGACCGCGGGCGGCTCGTGCAGGCGGGCCCGGTCGCCGAGATCGTCGGCTCCGGAGACACCCTCCTCGTCACGCTGTCCTCCGACGTCTCCGACCCGCTCCTGGAGAAGATCGCCTCCCTGCCGACGGTGGCGACGGCGACCCGCGCGGAAGGCGGCCTCCTCATCGGCCTGGCCCCCGCGTCGACGTCGACGGCCCTCCTGCCCGAGCTGGTCCGCCTGGAGGTCCCGGTCGCGGCGGTGGGGCCGCACCGGCGCCTGGAGGACGCGTTCCTGAACCTGATCGGGGGTGGCGGGGCGTGACGTCGTGGACGGGCCGGGCGGGCCGGACGGGTCCGGGTGAGGGCCGTGCGGAGGGATCGACGGAGGGATCGACGGAGGCGGAGGGAGCAGGGATGCCGGAAGGCGGTGCGGAGATGCCGGGGGACTCGGGGGTGCCGGGGGGCTCGGGGGTGCCGGGGGGCGGCTCGACTGGGGGCGTGTCGGGCGGCGCCGGGCCGTCCGGCGGTGTGGCGGTCGCCCCCGGCGTTGCGGTGGCCGACGGCCGCGCCGGGAGGCCGCCGCGCGGCACCGCCGCGGGGGACACCGCTCCCGGATACCGGCCCGGCCGCACCCTGCCCCTGCGGGTGGAGGCCATCCGCCAGCTCAAGCGGCGGCGCACGCTGGTGATGGGCGGGATCCTCGCCCTGCTGCCCTTCGTGCTCCTGATCGCCTTCGCGGTCGCCGGTTCGCCGGGCGGCCGCAACGACGAGGTGACCCTGATGGACACGGCGACGGCGTCGGGGGCGAACTACGCCGCGACCTGCCTGTTCGTGTCGGCGGGCTTCCTGCTGGTGATCCCGGTGGCGCTGTTCTGCGGGGACACGGTGGCGTCGGAGGCGGGCTGGTCGAGCCTGCGCTACCTGCTGGCGGCGCCCGTGCCGCGGACCCGGCTGCTGTGGTCCAAGCTCGTCGTCGCCCTGGGCCTGAGCGCCGCCGCGATCCTGCTGCTGCCGGTGGTCGCGCTGGCCGTGGGCGCGGCGGCGTACGGGTGGGGGCCGCTGGAGATCCCCACCGGAGGCACCCTCGACGCGGGCACGGCCACGCGGCGCCTCGCCGTCGTCGTCGCGTACGTCTTCGTGTCGCAACTCGTCACCGCGGGGCTCGCGTTCTGGCTCTCTACGAGGACGGACGCGCCGCTCGGGGCGGTCGGCGGGGCGGTGGGGCTCACGATCGCCGGGAACGTGCTCGACGCGGTGACGGCACTCGGCGACTGGCGGGACTTCCTGCCCGCGCACTGGCAGTTCGCCTGGGCCGACGTCTTCCAGCCCACGCCCGAGTGGTCCGGCATGCTCCAGGGAGCGGTGCTGTCGGCGACGTACGCGGTGGTGCTCGTGGCGCTGGCGTTCCGGGGCTTCGCCCACAAGGACGTGGTGTCCTGAAGGACAGCCCCACGGCCCCGATGCACCGCCGCGCCCTCAGCTGCCGCGTGCCTCCCGCCGGGTACCCGGGGAACGCCTGGCCCCACCTACCCGCCCATGTCAAGGCTGGGGGAGCCGGTGGGCTGGCGCGTCTTCGGGAGGGCTCGCTGTTCGGGGCGGACATGCCCACGGGGCGGGCCTGCCGCTGGATGTCCTGCTGGGCTGCCCTTCGCGCTCTGGCTTGCCGCCCTGGCCCTGGGCCAAGGCCAGGAAGGGACCCGCCTGGGAAACGAACCTCCACCCGAACCCGGACCCGCACCCGCCGACGGCGAAGCACCCCCACGAGGAGCCTCGACCTCTCACTGGGGAGTAACGGGCGGGCGGGTGGGAGAGAAAACCCACGCACGGACCGCCAGACGCCAACGGCGCTCAACCCCCGCGAGGGGCGCCCCCCTTCCAGGAGGGCGGTACGGGCGGGCGGGTGGGGGAAAGAAGCCGACCACGACGCGGCAGCCGCCAACGGCGCTCGGCCCCCACGAGGAGCGCCCACCCCCAAGAGGGCGGTAACGGGCGGGCGGGTGGGCGAGCCCCCGCCCCATCTCACCGGCAGAGAACCCCTTCCGCCCGCACAGGATCATTCGGGAACCGAAGCTGCGTGCGGCCCACCACCCCACCCACGTTCCGCCAGAACCGCCCCCACGTAAGCTCCCCCCGCGTAGCCTCCCGCAACTCCCGAAGCCCCCCGCACCCCAACGCCCGCCGAGCCGCGGCAACCCGCCCCGCGTCCATCCCCTTGGGCACCACCCCAGCGCGCGCCCCGCCTCCCGCGCCCCCGACCGCCCCCGAGCCCCCCGCAGTCCCTACGCCCCCCACAACCCCCCGATCAGCCACGATCCACTCATCCGGCAGCCGCTTGTCGTGCCCGACCCGCGCCCCCGCGATCCGCTCGGAGTGGGCGGCAAGGGGGTAGGCGAGCCCGATGGGATCGAGGGCGGCCCCGTCGAGGGGCACGACGGTGCCGTTGAGCCCGAGGGTGACGTACGCCCCGGTCACGGAAGGGGAACCGGACCGGACGGCGGTCCGGGCAAGGAACAGCGCGGGCTCCCCGCGCCGCACGGCATCCCGTACGTCACGGGCGTACCCGGCGTTGTACGGGTACCCGGCGAACGTATGCCGCAGCGGATGCGCGGCGGCGTTCTGCCGCACGTACACCCCGCGTTCATCGGCGATGCCCCCGGGCCCGATGCGCCCCTCGTACGGAACGCGGAGCACGGCCGCGCACACCAGCGCCCAGGCGCACACCCCGGTCGCGGCGAGCCCCCACGCGCGGGTGGCGGGCACGACGAAGACGGGCAGGAGCAGCAGGAGCAGCCCGGGCAGGAACATCCGCCCGTGCATGAAGTCCCCGCCGACCTTGATGACGTACCCCCAGCACAGCAGCCCGGCGACGACGGGCGCGCCCGCGGGGACGAGCGGCACACCGTACCCACCCCGCACACCCCGGCCGCCCCGTAGACCCCGCGCACCCCGCCCGGAGGGCACCACGGCGGCGACGATGAACAGCGCGGGCAGCCACAGCAGATAGGGCCCGGCGAAGTCGGCCAGGTAGCCGAGGCCGCGCCCCCAGAGGCTGTCGGAGGCCTCCTTGGTGACGGCGGGCAGTGGCACGAGGTGGCCGTAGTAGCCCATGCGGAAGACCTCGTACGCGACGGGCAGCGCCCCGGCCACCGCGGCGCCCCCGAGCGCGGCGCGCCGCGTGGGCCGCGCGATCAGCCACTGCGCGGCGAGGAACACGGCGGACACGAGCGCGAGATCGGGCCGTACGAGCGGCCCGAGCCCGCTGACGAAGGCCGTGACGAGGGCCCGCGGCCGGGTCACGAGCAGCAGCCAGGCGCCCGCGAGCCAGCAGGTGGCGAGCCCGGTTTCGAGCCCGGAGGTGGCGAAGTCCCAGACGGGCGGCAGGGCGAGCAGCACGAGGACACCGAGCGGCACGGGCACCCAGGCCCCACGCCCCCGCCCTCCTCCAACGCCGACCGCGCCCCCGAAGTTCCCCACGCCCACCATGCCCTCCGCGCCGACCACGCCCTCCGCACCCGCCACGCCCCCATCGCGCAACCGCACCGCCCCCCACGCCCCCAGCGCCACCCCGGCGGCGGTCAGCAGCAGCCCCCCGTACACCGCGGCGGACACGACGTCCGCGCCGAGCAGCCCGGCGAGGGCGAGAAGCCACTGCCACAGGGTGCCGGTGGAGGACTCGGCGCGCTCACCCGCGTTGAAGACGGGCCCGTTGCCCGCGAGGATCTGTCGGACGGTGCGTACGTAGATGTGGGCGTCGTCGGACATCCAGCGCCGCTGGAACCCGGCGACGGCGATCACCAGGGCGGGCAGCAGGCAGACCGCGATCCGCAGCGGGCGCTGCGCGGTGGCGCCGGACCCGCCCGCGCGGACGGCGGAGAGCCCGGCGAGGGCACGGGCGTCTCGGGCAGAGGTGTGGGTAGACGTCATGCACCCTTCATCGGCGCAGGTCAGCACGGGCTTGAACCCGTACGCCAGGAGCGTGAGGAGCGGTACGCGGGCGCCGGGCCTTCAGGGGCATCCGCTGCGCAGCCAACTTACTCCGGGGTAAGGTGCGCCTGGATCAAGGAGGTTGACCGGGTGGTGGCGGGCGGAGCGGGGAAGCGGGGGCGCCGTGGAGGGCGCGGTTCCGGAGGGCGGGGGAGACGCGGGGGCCGCGCCGGAGGGGGCGCGGAAGGGGCGTCCGAGGGAGCGCCTGAGGGGGCGCCCGGCGCGGCGGAGGGCCGCAGGCGCCGCATGCCGCGCAAGGAGCGCGAGCAGCAGATGATCGACGTCGCCGTCGGCGTCTTCGCCAAGCGGGGCTACCACGCCGCGTCCGTCGACGAGATCGCCGAACGCGCCGGGATATCCAAGCCGATGGTCTATCTCTACCTCGACTCCAAGGAGGGCCTGTTCCTCGCCTGTCTGCGCCGTGAGGCGGAGCGCCTGGGTGCGGCCTTCGAGGACGCCGCCCGGTCCGGTGGCCGGTCCGGCCGCCGGACCGGCGCACGCGAGGCCCCGGCGCCCGCTGCCGCTCTCGTTCCCGCCCCCGCTCCCGACGAGCGGCTGTACGCGGGCCTGCGTGCCTTCTTCACGTTCGTCGCCGAGCACCGCGACAGCTGGGTGGTGCTGCACCGCCAGGCCTCCGAGCTGAGCGAGCCCATCGCCGCCGCGGTGGCCGAGGCGCGGCGCGGGGTGATGGCGCAGGTGGCGGAGCTGGTCTGGGCGACCATCGAGGAGAGCGCCGGGAGAAACGTCACGGCGGCCCCAGGGGAGCCCGAAGCGGACGCCCCCGCCCCGCAACTCTCCGCCACCGACGCCGACTTCGTCGCCCACGCGCTCGTAGGCGCCGCCGACGCCCTCACCGACTGGATGGCCCGCCACCCGGACCAGGATCCGGAGAGGATCAGCCTGCGCCTGATGAACATGGTGTGGGTGGGCATGGGCCAGGTCCTGAAGGGCGAGTCCTGGACACCCCTCCCGCCTGGGCCTCCGGGGAAGCCCACATCCCCGTAGAGACGGACCGCCCCTCCGTGGAAACGGACCGCCCCTCCGTAGAGGCGGACCGCCCCTCCGTAGAGACGGGCCACCCCTCTATAGAGACGGAGCGCCCGCGTCCCGGACGCCCTCGGACTTCCCCCGCCCCATTGAATTTCCGCTACGCATCGGTAAGTTGACTGCAAAGTAAGTGCGCATCACGTCCGCACCGCACCGCAATGCGAAGCACCCGCACTGGGCCGCACCGCACTGCGCCGCACCGCACCGCACGCGTCAGGCCATCGGGAGCCGTCATGGGCGTACGCAAGGACATGAAGCAGGCCCGCCGCCGGAGCGACCTGCTGGAGCGCGTCAAGGTCGAGCTGGTGAGGGACGCGCGGGGTGCCGTGCGCGAGGCGCGGTGCGCGGCGCTGGTCCCGGCGGCGACGACGGGCAGCACGGCGGACATCCCGTTCACCAACGCCGCGGAGGCGCCCGACGCCGTCGTCCTGCGCCGCAAGGAGGCCGGGCAGTGGCGTCCGGTCACCGCCGCCGTCTTCGCCCGCGAGGTCACCGCCACGGCGAAGGGCCTGATCGCGGCGGGGCTCGAACCCGGCGACCGGGTCGCCCTGATGTCCCGTACCCGCTATGAGTGGGCGGTCCTGGACTTCGCGATCTGGGCGGCGGGCGGCCAGACCGTGCCGGTGTACGCGACGTCGTCGGCGGAGCAGGTCGAGTGGATCGCGCGGGACTCCGGAGCCGCGCTGCTGCTCGCCGAGACGCGCGAGAACGCGCGGACGGCGCGGGAGGCCGTCGCGGCCCTGGACGCGCCGCCGTCCGTGCGCGTCATCGACGACGGCGCCGTACGCGAACTCGCCCGGGAGGGGAGGGAGGTGAGCGACGAGGAGGTCACCAAGCGGCGCTCGGCGCTCACTCCGGAGACCGTCGCCACGATCTGCTACACCTCCGGCACCACGGGCCGCCCCAAGGGCTGCGTCCTCACCCACGGCAACCTGCGCGCCGAGGCGGCCAACACCGTCGCCCTGCTCCACCCGATCTTCAAGGAGGTGACCGGGCAGACCGCCTCCACGCTGCTGTTCCTGCCGCTCGCCCACATCCTGGGGCGCACCATCCAGATCGCCTGCCTGCTCGCCCGCATCGAGCTGGGGCACTGCCCGAGCATCAAGCCCGACGACCTGAGGCCGGAACTCCGCGCCTACCGGCCGACGTTCGTCGTCGGCGTCCCCTACCTCTTCGAGAAGATCCACGACACCGGGCGCGCGACCGCCGAGCGGATCGGCCGCGGCGCCTCCTTCGACCGCGCCGAGCGGATCGGCGTGCGCTTCGCGGAGGCGTACCTGAGCAGGTTCCTCGGCACCGGGCCCGGCCCGTCGCCGGGTCTGTACCTCGCCTGGGCGCTGTACGACGCGCTGGTCTACCGGCGCATCCGCAAGGAGGTCGGCGGCCGCCTGCGCTACGCGATCAGCGGCGGCTCGCCGCTCGACCGCCGCCTCAACCTGTTCTTCTTCGCCGCCGGGATCATCGTCTACGAAGGCTACGGCCTGACCGAGACCACCGCCGCCGCCACGATCATCCCGCCCCTGAAGCCGCGCCCCGGCACGGTGGGCCGCCCCGTCCCCGGCACCGCCGTGCGCATCGCCGACGACGGTGAGGTGCTCATCAAGGGCGGCATCGTGTTCACCGCGTACTGGAACAACCAGCGGGCCACCGACGAGGCGCTCACCGGGGGCTGGTTCGCCACCGGGGACCTCGGGTCCCTCGACGAGGACGGCTACCTCACCATCACCGGCCGCAAGAAGGACATCCTCATCACCTCCGGAGGCAAGAACGTCTCACCGTCCCTCCTGGAGGACCGGCTGCGCAGCCGCGCCCCCGTGGGCCAGTGCATCGTCGTCGGCGACAACCGCCCCTACGTAGCCGCGCTCATCACCCTGGACCCGGAGGCCGTCGCCCACTGGCTGTCCGTGCGCAAGCGCCCCAGGGACACGCCCGCGTCCACCCTGTGCCGCGACCCGCAGCTCCTGGCGGAGGTCCAGAAGGCCGTGGACCACGCCAACGCGGCGGTGTCGCGCGCCGAGTCCATCCGCCGGTTCACCGTGGTGGAGGGCGAGTTCAGCGAGGAGAACGGCCTGCTCACCCCGTCCATGAAGATCAAACGGCGCGCGGTGATGACGGCGTACGAGACGGAGATAGCGGCGCTCTACGAGGACTGAGCCGCTGACCGCGACGGAGACGCCGTACGGCGACGGGGCGCCCCCGTGTGCCACCGCTACCGGTACCGTGCCGCCGCCTCCGACTCCTGCGCGAGGCGCCGCAGCGCGAGCAGCGCGGGCTCCAGCAGGTAGGTGAGCTGGACGGCGCGCTCCGCCTTCTCCAGGGGGTCGGCGGGGCCCTCGATCTGGTCGAGGTCCAGCGCGGCGGTCTGCTCGGCGAGCCGGGCGTAGGGGATCAGGGTGCGCCAGTCGTAGTCGATGCCGAGGGCGCGCAGCGTACGCAGGCTCTGCGCGACGGTCCGTCGGGCGGGGCTGTGCGGGGTGACGTCCCACCCCAACTCGGCGATCAGGCTGTCCACTTCGGAACCGGAACCGGAACCGGAGCCGGAGCCGGAGTCGGTGCCGGAGCCGGGTCCAGGCCCCGTAGAGGCGCCCTCGCCGCCCTCTTCGCCGCCCCTCTCATCCTCGCCGCCCTCACCTTCACCCGCACCCTCATCGCCCCCCGCCCCGGGCCACACCCCGAAGACAAGCCCCAGCAACTCATAGGTGTCGCCCTCGACTTCGGAGAGGCTGCCCACGATCTCCTTGGCGGCGCTGACGCTCAGCCCCCGCGTGCTGATCAGCGCGCGTACGAGCCGCAGCCGCCGCAGGTGGGTCTCGTCGTACTCGGCCTGTGTGGCCGAGGTGGCACGGCCCGGCGGCAGCAGTCCTTCACGCAGATAGAACTTGATCGTCGCGTTGGGCACCCCGCTGCGGCGGCTCAACTCGGAGATGCGCACGTGCTCCCGCCCCCATCTCTGTAGCGCTCTTCATGATTTTTGACGCTGTTCCATGATCCCCCTGGCATTTAGAGAGTGCCGCTATCTAATATAGATAGTGCCACTCTCCAACTATGGATCGAGGAAGAGCATGCCGACCCTTCCCTGGATGAGCCCGAGCGAAGCCCCCTCATCCGCCACCGCGTTCGTCATGGCCTCCCGGCTGGAGGTGAGGTCCCTCAGGCATGTGCCGCGCTTCCTCTGGAAGTCGTACGCGGCGTGGCAGCAACTGCGCTCCGCGCCCGGTGCCTTCGGCGGCTCCCTGGAGGCCCAGCTCACCAAGGGCGTCTTCTACACCCTGTCGGCCTGGCAGGACCGCGACGCCCTGTACGCGTACGCCCGCGCGGAGCCCCACAAGAGCATCATGACGGGCCTGCGCCCCACGATGCGCGACTCCGTCTTCACGTACTGGGAAGTCCCGGCCCAGGAGCTGCCGATCTCCTGGACGGACGCCAAACAACGCCTCGAACAGCAAGCGTCAGCGGCACACTGAACGTCGGTGGTGTTCAGGAGCCGCGAGCCGCGAGGAGCACGAGGTGGACGAAGAGCGAGAGCCCGGGGCCCGGACCTCCGCGCCGAGACCCGACGGAACGCGGCCACCCCGCCCGGCCCCCGCGCCACCTGACCCCGCTCCCGCGCCACCCGACCCCGCTCCCGTGCCCCCTGCCCCGTCCGCGCCACCCGCGCCGCCCGTGTCCCCCGCGCCGCCGGTGCGGTCCCTCCTGGCCGCCCTCCCCGAGGGACGCGTCATCACCTCTCCGAAGTCCATGGCGACGTACCGCCATGACGAGGCCGAGTGGGCTCCGTACGGCACTCCGCTCGCGGTGGCGCGCCCCCGCTCCACGGAGGAGGTGCGGACGCTGGTGCGCTGGTGCGTCAGCCACCGGGTTCCGCTCGTGCCGCGCGGCGCCGGTACCGGCCTGTCGGGCGGCGCGAACGCCGTGGACGGCTGCCTCGTGGTCTCCTTCGAGGACCTGGCGGAGATCGTCGAGATCGACCCGGCCGAGCGGCTCGCGGTCGTGCGGCCGGGCGTCGTGAACGACGACCTGCGGGCCGCGTGCGCCGAGCGGGGCCTGTGGTACCCGCCGGACCCGGCCAGCTCCCCGTGGTCGACGATCGGCGGGAACGTCGCCACGAACGCGGGCGGCATGTGCTGTGTGAAGTACGGCGTCACACGGGACTACGTCCTCGGCCTTGAGGTCGTCACCGGCCGCGGCGAGATCGTCTCGCTCGGCCGCCGCACCGCCAAAGGGGTGGCGGGGTACGACCTGTGCGGCCTGATGGTGGGCTCCGAGGGCACGCTCGGCGTGATCACCGGCATCACGCTGCGGCTGCGCCCGGCCCGCCCTCCGGAGCGCACGGTCGCGGGCCACTTCGACTCGCTCGTCGCGGCGGGGGAGGCGGTCAGCGCGGTCGTCGCCTCCGGGGTGACGCCGTCCGCCCTGGAACTGGTCGACCGCCACTGCCTGGCCGCCGTGGACGCCTGGAAAAAGATGGGCCTGTCGACGCGGGCGGCGGTGGTGCTGCTCGCCCGCGTCGACACCGCGGGCGCCGAGGGCGACGCGGAGGCTGCACGCGTCCGCGACTGCTTCCGCGCGGCGGGCGCGACCTGGGCGGACCACTCCACGGACGCGTACGAGGCCGACGCCCTGTTCCAGGCCCGGCGCCTCGCCTACCCGGCGCTCGAACGCCTCGGCCCCGTCCTCACCGAGGACGTGTGCGTGCCGCGCGCCCTCGTCCCCGAGATGCTGTCCCGCGTCGAACGGGCCGCCGCCCGCCACGACGTCCGCATCGCCAACATCGCCCACGCCGGAGACGGCAACCTGCACCCCCTGATCCTCACGCCCCCCGGCGACGACGACCAGCGCACCCGCGCCCAGCGCGCCTTCGAGGACATCCTCGACGACGCCCTCGCCCTGGGCGGCACCGTCACCGGCGAACACGGCGTGGGCCTCCTCAAACGCCGCGGCGCCGCCACCGAACTGGGCCCGGAGGTCCTGGCCCTCCACCACGCGGTGAAACAGGCCCTGGACCCCCACGGAATCCTCAACCCGGGAAAGGTGCTCACCTCGCAGCGGACGTGACCCCACACCCGCCTGCGCGGCCCCGAAGCGCGGCCCGTGGTGAACGGGTGCCGCTGACGCCGCTGACGGCGTCCCTACACGGACCTGTACCTGTTCGGCTCAGCCGCACTGCTCGCGGGCGGCCTTGAGGTCGTCCACCACGAACACGTCCTGAGACCACTGGCCCGGCCAGGCCGCGAGGACCAGATCCTTCGGGCCTGCCTGGGCCAGCACGGCCCGCTTCTCGGTGATGCGGGTCGCTTGGGTGACGGTCCCCTTCGCGTCGATCCATATCAGGGTCACGGTCTGCCCGCGCCAGGGGAACCCGCCTTCGACGGAACTCGTGCGGCGGAGGGACGAAGCGTCGAACTCGGCGAATCTCGGCATGCCGGGCACTCTAGTGCTGACGCTCGCCCTGAGTTGTGGTGACCTCATCCCTGGACGGCGCTGTACCGGGGAGCAGTCGGTGTCAAGCCTTGGCGACCGCCCGGGACCCACCGCCTCGTATCTGCCTGCGCCACTCCCCAGCGCGCGGGCCGGTTCAGCCCTGGCACCCGTCGCTGCCCCCGTACGACCGCCCCGACCGCCACCGGCGCACCCCGCGGTACGCGTTCCGTTTCCGTGCCGTGGGGCCGCGTCGGGCCGACTGGGAATGTCCGCGTGATCGTTCTACGGTGGGCTCCGACTGCCTGGTCAGGGTGGCGGCGTGCGAAGGGGGTTCGGTGGAAGCCGAGTTGGCGATGCTCGCGGCGTCGGGGGCGACGACCCTGGTCGGCCTGATGGTCTCGGAGTCATGGACGCAGGCGCGGGAACGGCTGACCCGCTTCCTCACCCGGCGGCGTGCTGGCGAGGGCGCCGAGGACGAACTCCAGGCGTCTAGCGAGGAACTGGGCAGGGCACGCGCCGCCGGAGAGGAGGGGGCCGCGGCAGAGGTCGAGGCCCAGTGGCGGCGCCGACTGCTCGACGTACTCCAGGAGGACCAGGGCGCCGCGGCGGAACTGCGCGAGCTGCTCGCCGAACTGGAACCCCTGGTGCCGCGCACGGTGGTCGCGGGAGGCGTACACCACGGACCGGGCTTCCAGGGGGCGCACATCCACGGCGGGATCACCTTCACCGTGCCCTCAGCCCCGCCGGAGGGCCCGGCGGCCAGACCGGACCAGGTGCCCGCGCTGACCGTGCGGTTCAGCAACCGCACCGCCGAACTGGGGCTGCTGGACGAGGCGCTCGGCGCGGCGGGCCCGGTGCGCGGGCGGGCCCCGGTCGGCGTGGGCGTGCTGGACGGCCTGCCCGGCGTCGGCAAGAGCGCGATGGCTCGCCGGTGGGCGGACACGGCCCGGGAGCTGTTCCCGGACGGACAGCTCTACGTGGACTTCGCGGGGCTGCGGGGCCGGTCGAACGGCGCCGACGTCTCCGAGGCCCTGGCCATGCTGCTGCGGTCGTTGCGCGTGAAGGACGACTGCATCCCACCGTCGCTGGCGGAGCGGACGGCGCTCTACCGTTCGCACTCGGCCGACCGCCGCCTGCTCCTCGTCCTCGACGACGTGAGCCAGCCCGCGCAGGTCAGGGCGCTGATCCCGAAGGGGCCGGGCAGTGCCGTGCTCGCCACCAGCCAGCGACGCCTCGGGGAACTCGCCTTGGACGGCGCTCGGCTGATCCCGCTGAAGCCGCTGGACGCCGCAGGCGGGCTTGCCCTCCTGGCGGACCGGCTGGGAGACGCGGCCGTCGCCGCCGAGCCCGCGGCGGCGACCCGCCTGGTGGCCCTGTGCGGGGGCCTGCCCGTGGCGTTGCAGATCGTGGCGGCCCGCCTGCTCGTCGACGACGGCCTGACCATGGCGGACCTCGTCGAGGAACTCGCGGACGAGACCCGGCGGCTGACCGGCATGGCCCTCCCGGACACCTGGCCCGAGGGCGGCCACCAAGACCCCGAGGGCGGCCACCAGGACGAGGAGCACTCAGTGTCGGCGGTTCTGGACTCGTCGTACCGGCTGCTCGCCCCCGAGGCGGCCCGGCTCTACCGGCTGCTCGGCTGGCTGCCCACCGGCACCTTCGACGCCGGTGTGGCCGCCGCCGCGGCCCGGCTCGACACCGCGTCGGCGAAGCGGCTGCTGGGCACCCTGGTGACCGCGTGCCTGCTGGAGCGCACCCGTGAGAACCGCTACCGCGTGCACGACCTGGTGCGCCTGCACGCCAGGGAGCGCGCGACGCGGGAGGAGGAGCCGGGGGAGGAGCGGGCCGTGACGGAGCGCGTGGCCACGCACTACCTCGTGCTGGCCGCGCTGGCCGACCGGGCGCTGCGACGGGACCGGCTGCGGATCGCGGACCTGTCGACGCTGCTGAGCGATGCCGCCGACCCGTTCGCGGCCGCCGACGGGCCGTCGCCGCTGGAGTGGCTGGACGCCGAGCGCTTCGCGATCCTCGCCGTCCTGCGCGCGGGCGCGCGGCACGGCCTGCACCACCTGGTGTGGCCGCTGGCCGAGGCGTTCACCGTCCTCTTCCTGCACCGCCGCTACCTCACCGCGTGGAAGGAGTCGCTGGACCTCGGCGCCCAGGCGGCCGCCGCGGCAGCGGCCGCCGCGCGTACGGCCGAGGAGGTCGCGCAGGCGGCGCAGGCCGAGGCACGGCTGCGCAGCCTGCTCTCGCGTCCGCTCACCGACCTCGGCGAACTCGGCCGGGCGGAGGCGGAACTCCAGACAGCCGCCGCCCGCTCCGAGGTGACCGACCACCTCGTTCTGCGCGCGTCCGTGAACGAATTCCTCGGCCGGTACCTGGACCACGTGGACCCCGAGCGCGCCGTCACGGCCTACCGGGCCTCGCTCGACCTGAACACCCGCGCGGGCGAGGACCGCGGTGCCGCGATCGCGGCGTACTTCCTCGGCTGCGCGCTCGACGCACGCGGAGACCACGCACACGCCTTGGAGACGCTGCGCGGCGCCCGCGAGGACCTGCTGAACCGCCCCGAGCCCGACCGCCGCATGGCGGCCCGGGTCCTCGTCGCGATCGGCAACGCCCTCGCGCACCAGGGGGAGACCGAGGAGGCGGTGCGCGCACTCCAGGACGCGGCACAGACCCTCCACGACATCGAGGCGACGCACTACGAGGCCCAGGCCCTGGTGGCGCTCGCCGACATCGCGGAGCGTGCGGGAGACCGTGAGGAAGAGCTGCGCGCCTGGCTGTCCCGCGCCCTGGAGATCCACGAGAAGGGCGGCAGCCGGGAGGCCGACGGCCTGCGCCGACGGCTCGCGGACCTCGACGGGTGAGTGCGCCACGGACGCGTACGGCAGCCGTCGGCCAGCGCGCGTCAGTCGCCGTCGCCCAGGGGCGAGGGCCGTAGCCGCAGGAAGACGTCCTCGTCTCCCACTCCGGCGATCCGCAGCGTCACCCAGGTACCGTCCAGGGGGAACCGTGCGCGCAGACCGGCGTAGACGACGGCCGCCGCCAGCCCCGGGTCCCTGCCCAGCCCCGTCGCCACGGCTTCCACGACGCGGCCGTCGCGCAGCGCCACCAGACAGCTTTCCGCGCGTACGGCCGTCACCGCGGCGAGGCTTCCGGGGAACCGCGCGAGGGTGTCCCGCAGCCAGCGCAGCGCCCCGACGGTTGTGGGGGCACAGCGTTGCTGGAGGATCACCGAAGCGCTCTCCAGCAGCCGCGTGTCGCGTTCGCCGTCGGAGCAGGCGAGATGGGTGCAGGACGAGGGCTGCTCGGCGTCCTCCGCTCCGGCCGGGCACACGGTGTCCTTCGCCCCGGTCGGGCACACGGCGGCCGGAACGCGCTGTACGACGACCGTGGGCTGCCCGTCGGCGCTGCTGACGGCGGTGGTCACCTGCCAGGAGGCCACCGGCGCACCGGGCGGCTCCGGTACCGGCAGCAGCGGCGGAGCGGGTGGCGCGGCCGACGGCTCCGGCAGCCTCAGCAACTGGTAGAGGGCCGCGCGGATCCGGGCGAGGGCCTGCCCCCGTTCGGCGAAGGCGTGCCCCGCGGCCGCCGCGTACCGGTCGGGACGGTGCTCTCGTACGACGTCTTCCACCTGGCCCAGCACATCCCCGCGCGGATCGAGGCGGGGCGCGGCCGCGGCCAGGTCGTGCACCGCCGTCCCGGCGACCGCGTCCCGGCCGAGGGCGGCCAGCAGCACCGGCTTGCCCGCTGACGCCCCGTACAGCGTGACCGACCCGTGGTCGCCGATGACCACGTCAGCGGCGACCAGCGCCGCCCGCCAGGCGTGCACGGCGGGCATCAGCAGCAGGCCTCCGTCCAGGGCGGCCGCTTGGAGGGCGCGGATCTGCCAGGCCGCGTGGGCGGACCAGACGTTGGGGTGGACGACGGCGGCGACGCGGTAGGCGTCGAAGGGGAGTTGGCCGAGCAGCCGCGCGGGCAGATCGGGATGGCGGCCGAGCAGCGAGGTGGGCCCCCACGTGGAACTGACCACGACCAGGCGCTGGTGCGCCGCGAGCCCCAGGGCGTCGCGGTAGTCGTCCCGGCGGGGCAGGCTGGCCACGATCTCGTCGAAGCAGGGGTCGCCCACCAGCAGGGTGCGCCCGGCGGCCTTCGGGTGCGAGGCGAGCAGCTGCTCCTCCTGCGCCGGGTGCGACACGGCCAGCCAGGCGCGCCCCGTCTCCAGCAGCGCGTCCGGTACGACGCCCGACAGCCGCTCGCGCGGGCTGCGCGCGTCCGGGACGAGCTTCTGGAAGCCGATGCCGTGCGGCAGCACCAGGACCGGGTAGTCGCCCTCCGGCACCTCGACGTTCTCGCTGGCGGTCAGGACGAGGTCGGGCCGGACGTCCTTCAGCTGCTCCCAGGGCATGACCCGGCATCCGGCGGCGTGCAGCAGGTCCAGGACACCGGCGTTGAACGCGGAGGTGTGGTCGTAGGCGAACACGACGGCGACCCGGTGGTCACCGCGCAGCAGGCCCGGCAGGGTTTCGAGGATCCGCACCGTCGAGGTGACCGTGCGCGCGGCGACCACCAGGGTCCGCTCGGCGGGGAACGTGCTCCAGCGGTGGGCGTCCTGGCCGACCGGAACACGGAGCGGTTGGCTACCGAACACGGCAGCCACCGCTAACGACACGGCCTCCACCACCGGTCAGCGGCTCGCGGCTCGCGGCTCGCGGCTCGCGGCTCGCGGCTCGCGGCTCGCGGCTCGCGGCTCGCGGCTCGCGGGCGACTATCACATGTCAAGTTGTCGGGCAACCTTTCGGGTGTGGTCCAGCCTGGGAGGGCTGGTACACCGTAGCCAACGGAGCGGACACAGCCCAGACGGCGCCCCTCAGGGCCGCGATGCCGGTCGCCCTGGTCCTCATCCGACAGGTGGGGCGGGGTGTGCCAGGAGGGCTGCCGAGCTACGCGCCCAGCGGACCGAGCGTCGAGCGCGTCGCGCGCGTCGAGGAAGAAGAAGGGGCGCACGCGGAGGGGATCCCTCCGCCGCCAACCTTCTGCGTGGCGCCCCCGGCAGGACTCGAACCTGCGGCCAAGCGCTTAGAAGGCGCCTGCTCTATCCACTGAGCTACGGGGGCCGGGTGGTGGCCGGTGGCCTGGAGCCCGGTGTGGAGCCGGTCCGTGACCTTGCCGGGGACAAGGATAGGGCTCCCGGGTCCTTGTCCCTGGTGCTTCACCTCCGCGCCGTGATGTGGAGGTTCGGTGAAGCGGTCCTGATAATCGCAGGCAGGTGCGAATCGCGCACCGCTTTTGGCGGCTCGCGCCCCGGGTGTTGTGCACTCGTTATGCCTGTGCCCCAGTCGTCCCTTCTGTCACGTCTGTCCGATCGGCGCGCAGGGATGTCCATATGCTTCAGAACGCCGCCAAAATTGGGCATTCTTCGCATGTGGTGACCTTGGACGTACGGCCTCAACTGCTTGACGCGCTCTCCGCCCTGCGTGAGCGTGTCGCCGCCGCACGCTTTCCGCTCCCCCTCCCGGGGGCGCCACGCGCGCGTGCCAACCGGGACGAGTTGCTGGCTCAGCTCGATGACTATCTGGTGCCCCGGCTCAGAGCGCCCGAAGCACCCCTGCTCGCCGTCGTCGGCGGCTCCACCGGGGCCGGGAAGTCCACCCTCGTGAACTCCCTGGTGGGGCGGCAGGTCAGCGAAGCGGGAGTCCTGCGGCCCACGACCCGCACACCGGTCCTCGTGTGCCACCCGGAGGACCACCACTGGTTCGCGGGCGTGCGGGTGCTGCCCGACCTCACCCGCGTGTGGGTGCCCGAGCAGGACGCGGACGGGGACGACGGCGGCCCCCAGGAGCGGGTGCTGCGGGTGGAGACCGCCGACACGCTGCCCCGGGGCTCGCCCTCCTGGACGCCCCCGACATCGACTCCCTCGTCGCCGAGAACCGCGTGCTCGCCGCCGAGCTCATCTGCGCCGCCGACGTCTGGGTCATGGTCACCACCGCCTCCCGGTACGCCGACGCGGTGCCCTGGCACCTGCTGCGCTCCGCCAAGGAGCACGACGCCAGCCTCGTCACCGTCCTCGACCGGGTGCCGCACCAGGTCGTCACCGAGGTGTCCCGGCAGTACGCGGCGCTGCTCACCAAGGCGGGCCTCGGAGACGTGCCGCGCTTCACCGTGCCCGAGCTGCCGGAGTCGGCGGGCGGCGGCGGACTGCTGCCCGCGACCGCCGTGGCGCCGCTGCGCTCCTGGCTCGCCCACCGCGCCCAGGACCCCGACGCCAGGGAGCAGGCCATCGCCCGCACCGCCCACGGAGTGCTCGGCTCGCTCGCCTCCCGCATGCCCGAGCTGGCCAGCGCCGTCGCCTCCCAGCACGCGGCCGCCCTGCGCCTGACGGCCGCCGTCGACGACGCCTACGAGGCCGAGCACGCGCGCGTACGGGCCCGGCTCCAGGAAGGCGCCGTGCTCGCCGGAGACGCCCTGAAGCGCCTGCGGGCCTACCCCCTCGACTGCGGCCCCGGAGAACTCCTCGACGCCCTCTGCGGCGGCCTGGAGACGCTTCTGCTGTGCGCCGTCACCGCCGCCGACGAACGCGTCGACGAGGCCTGGCGGCGCGAGCCCGCCGCCCAGCTCCCCGGCCTCGTCCGGCAGGGCGGCACCCCGGAGCCCGCGCCCGGCACCCCCTACGAAGACGAGGACGGGTGCTACGGAGGCGCCGAGCACCGCATTGGCATGGCCGTACGCCGCTGGCGGCGCGTCCTGGAGGAGTACGTCGAGGACGAGGTGAGCGGCCTCGAACGCGTCGACAAGAGCGCCCCGCCCGACCCCGACGCCGCCGCCGCGCTGCTCGCCACCGCCCTGCTCGGCGGCCGCCGCGGGCGCCCCGCGGGGGAGGCACTCGCCGAGCGCATCGGCGCCCACGGAGCGCTGCGCCTGCGCGACCGCGGCGGCCGCCTGCTCACCGACTACCTCGACAAGGTCCTCGGCGCGGAGCGCGAGCGGCGCCTCGCCCCCCTCGACGCGCTCGACGTCCACCCAGAACCCCAGGCCGAACTCATCGCCGCGCTGTCGGTGCTTCAGAAGGAGAGGTGACCGCGGTGACCGCCGTCACGGACCACACCGACCACACCGACCACACCGACCGCGCCGACCGCGCCGAGGAACCCGACCCGAAGACGCGGGACGCCGACGGCGTCTGGGACGACGGGCTCATCGCCCGCCGCCAGGTGAGCGCACCTCCGGAGGGCCGCGACTCCGGGGAGCCCGGTACAGCGGCTTCCGGTTCCCCCGGACGTTCCCCCGGAGACGGTTCCGGAGCATCCGAATCCGGGGCCTCCGGGGCGTACGACCAGACGTCCACGCATGACGCGCATGACACGCATGACACGTACGCCACGTACGGCACGACAGGGGCCCATGACGCGATGTCCGCGCGCGGTACGGCGCCCTCGTACGACGCGGCGCCCGCGTACGACACCACCCCTGCGTACGGGAAATCCGTCTCCCCGGAGAAGGCGGCCCCCTACGCGAACGGCGCTGCCTGTGAGCAGACCGCTCTCTACGGAGGGCCGCTGCGCGCCCGGCTCGACGCGCTGCGGGAACTCGTCGGGCTCTCCCGCACCCGCCTCGACACCAGGACGCTGGCCGAGGCGGGGCGCGTGCTCGACGAGGCGGCGGCGCGGCGGCGGCTGTCCGACCGGCACACCGTCGTCGCCATCGCGGGTGCCACCGGAAGCGGCAAGTCGACGCTCTTCAACGCCCTCGCGGGCGTGATGATCTCGGAGACCGGCATGCGCAGGCCGACCACCGCGGCGCCCATCGGGTGCAGCTGGACGGACGGCGCCGCGGGGCTCCTCGACCGGCTCGGCATCCCCGGGCGGCTGCGCAGGCGGCCCCTCCAGGGAGCCGACGCCCAGGCGCTCCAGGGGCTCGTCCTCGTCGACCTGCCCGACCACGACTCGGCGGCCGAGGACCACCGTGAGCACGTGGACCGCATCCTCGGCCTGGTCGACGCCGTCATCTGGGTCGTCGACCCCGAGAAGTACGCGGACGCGATGCTCCACGAGCGCTATCTGCGGCCCATGGCGGGCCACGCCGAGGTCATGTTCGTCGTGCTCAACCAGGTGGACCGGCTCCCCGGAGACGCCGCCGACCAAGTGCTCGACGATCTGCGGCGGCTGCTCGACGAGGACGGCATCGCCCTCGGAGAGCACGGCGAACCCGGCGCCACGGTCCTCGCGCTGTCCGCGCTCACCGGGGACGGCGTCGGTGAGCTGCGCGAGGCGCTCGGCCAGCTCACGCGTGAGCGCGCGGCCGCTGCCCGCCGCCTTGAGGCCGACCTGGACGCGGCCGCCGCCCGGCTGCGACCCGTGTACGCAGCTGACGCGGCGTCGGTGTCCGGTCGCGGCGGCGTGGGGCTCAGCGAGGAGGCGCGCGAGGAGTTCGCCGACCGGCTCGCGGAGGCGGTGGGCGCCGCGGCGGCGGGTCAGGCCGCCGAGCGCGCCTGGCGTCGGCACGCGGGTAAGGCGTGCGGCACTCCGTGGCTCCGGCTGTGGCGCTGGTACGACGCGCGGCGCTCGCCGTTCGCCACGGTGGGGCCGCCTGCGCCGCGCACGCCCGTGGACGAGGAGGCCACGGCCCGGGCGCGGGTGGAGCACGCCGTGCGGACGGTGGCCGACGAGGCCGCGGCGGGGCTGCCCACCCCGTGGGGCAGGCCGTGCGGGAGGCGGCGGCGCGGGGTGCCGAGGGGCTGCCCGAGGCGCTGGACGAGCTGACCCTGCGGGCGGGGCTGCCGGACAGCCGCCCGCCCCGGCCCGGCTGGTGGCCGGTCGCGGTCCTCGCGCAGGCGGCGATGACGCTGCTCCAAGTCGTCGGCGGGCTCTGGCTGGTGGCGCAGATCGTGGGAGTCGCCTCGCCGAACCTGGGCGTGCCGGTGCTGCTGATGCTCGCGGGCATCGTGGGCGGCCCGTGCGTGGAGTGGTTGAGCCGGGTGGCGGCACGGGGTCCCGCGCGACGGTACGGCTTGGAGGCGGAACGGCGGCTGCGGGAGGCCGCTGCGGGGTGCGGCCGGGCGCGGGTGCTGGATCCGGTGGCGGCGGAGCTGCTGCGGTATCGGGAGGTGCGGGAGCAGTACGTGCGGGTGGCTCGGCGGGGGTGAGCGGGGGCCCGCCGGAGCCTGTTGGCGTCTGCTGGGGTCTGCCGGGGTCTGCCGGGGTCTGCCGGGGTCTGCCGGGAGGCTGGGCGGGGGGCGCGGGGCCCTGGGGCGGGGGAGGGGAAGCGGAGGGGCTCCTTCGGGTGGCGGAGTTGTCCACAACCGGCGAGTAGGGCACAGCGCTCAGCGGGCTCGGGCGGCTTCGGCGCAGTCTGGGATCGCAGCCGCCGCCGCGCCGACCGCGGGAATCGGAAGCGGGGGCGGGCGTGCGGCTGCGCGCCGTGCGGGAGGGGCCCGCGCGGAGGTGGACGAGGGAGGGGTTCGACGATGAACGACACGATGGTGACGGTGGTGGGGAACGTGGCGACGACGCCGGTGTTCCGCGAGCTTCCGTCCGGCCCGGTGACGCGCTTCCGGATCGCGGTGACGTCCCGTCACTTCGACCGGGCGCGGAACGAATGGGCGGACGGCCACACCAACTTCTTCACGGTGTGGGCCAGGCGGACCCTCGGTGTGAACGCGCAGAGTTCGCTGTCGGTCGGCGAACAGGTCATCGTGCAGGGCAGGTTGAAGGTCAAAGACGACGAGCGCGGCGGCCAGCACTGGCTGTCGGTGGACATCGACGCGCACGCCATCGGCCACGACCTGTCACGCGGGACGTCCATGTTCCGCCGCGCCAAAGCCGTGGACCAGGCGCCGAAGGAGCGGGAGCCGGAATGGGAGTCGCCCGCCGAAGGCGCCGGGGGCGAAGGCGGTGCCGGGACGGACGCGCAAGCGGACGCCACGGCGGAGGGGCCGCCCGTAGCGGACGCGCCGCCCGCGCCCGCCCGACCCGAGCCCGCAGCCGTGGGGTGACGGCGTCGTGGGGTGACGATGCCGACCAACGGGCGAAGCGGAACCGTTGATTTGTCGATATGCCCAGCTCAGAAGGGGCGTTGGCGATAACGATTCCGATTCGGATCGGTTATCAGACGGCACTACTGGGAACGGAGTTGCGCCGCGTCCATAGGATGCCGGGCGTGGCTCCGTGGCACGGGTGGCGCCCGTGTCCGTGGGACGGGTGATGCCCGCGCGGGGCGATCGGCAGATCTCTGCCCGGTTGACGTGCCCGGTTGAAGCTTCATCGCATCTGCTGGCGGGACCACTCCCCCCATGTGAATCGGTCCCGCCCGGAGGGGAATTCTGTGTTTTCTGCGTTGTCCATACGGAGCCGGGGCGCCGCCCGCCTCGCCGTGGCGCTGGCCACCGCCGGGCTCGTCTCGGCGGGCGCGGCAGCCACCGCGCACGCGACGGACACCCCGCAGCACCGGGGTGGAGCGAGCGCGACCCTGGACGGCCTGGAGACGTACGGCCAGGCAGTCATCCGGGAGAACGGCGGCAGACAGCAGATCCCCGCGGGCCTCTTCCAGATGTCCGTGGACAACGGCGGCACCCTGCAGACCTACCTGCGTCGACATCCACACGCCCACACAGAAGGACGCCGCCTACCACGAGACCCCCTGGAGCGGCACGTCCCTGCACCGCAACGCGAACGCGGGCAAGATCCGCTGGATCCTCCAGCACTCCTACCCGCAGGTGAACGACCTCGCGGAGCTGGCCCGGAAGGCGGGCGCGCGCTCCCTCACCGAGGAGGCGGCCGCGGCCGGTACGCAGGTGGCGATCTGGCGCTACTCGGACCGGGCCGAGGTGGAGGCGCTCGACCCGCAGGCCGAGAAGCTCGCCGACTACCTGGAGCGCAGCGCGCGCAACACCGCCGAGCCGAAGGCTTCCCTCGTCCTGGAGCCCTCCGCCGTCGCCGGGCACGCGGGGAGCGGCTGGGCCCGGTGACGGTGCGGACGGACGCCGACAGCGTGACCGTCACGCCCCCCGCGGACTCGGCGAGCGGAGTGCGGGTCGTGGGGAAGAACGGCAAGCCGGTCAAGACGGCGGCCGACGGCAGCAGGCTCTACTTCGACGTGCCGAAGGACACGCCGGACGGCTCGGCCGCCCTTGAGGTGCAGGCCTCGACGACCGTGCCGGTCGGGCGGGCCTTCACCTCCGAGACGCGCAGCCAGACGCAGATCCTCGCGGGCTCCAGCGAGTCGACGGTGTCGGCGACGGCGACGGCGCACTGGGCGGCGAAGGGCGCGATACCGGCGCTGTCCGCGGAGAAGAACTGCGCCAAGGGCGGCGTGGACATCACGGCGAGCAACAAGGGGGACGCGCCGTTCAGCTTCCGCCTGATGGGCACCAAGCACACCATCGAGGCGGGCCAGCGGCGGACGGTGACGATACCGCTCCAGGAGGACCAGCCCTACGACTTCACGATCACGGGCCCCGGAGGCTTCGAGCAGCGCTTCACGGGCGTCCTCGACTGCCGCACCCAGGGCAGTGCCGTCGACGTGAGCAGCAAGGCGCAGCCCGCGCCCCAGCCGAGCCCCGCGTCGGCGGGCGGCACCTCCGGCGGCGGCGACCTCGCGGAGACCGGCGGGTCGAACGCGACCCCGCTGATAGCCGGGATCGCGATCGCACTGGTCGTGGTCGGCGGCGGCGCGGTGTTCCTGCTGCGCAAGAAGAAGGACCCGGCCGAGCCCGCGCAGGCGCCCTCGCCCAAGGAGTGACCGGACGGAAGCCACCCACCCACGCCCCGCGCTCCGGTCCTGCGGGGTGCGGGGTCAGGACCTTCCGCCTGCCCCCGCCCCGCCCGGGGGCAGGCGCAACGGGCCATGGACACGCGCAGCCCCAAGCAGCTCCCGCCCGAAGCCGCCCCACCGCCCGCGTGCAAACGGCCCCCGAGCCGGGCCGCCCTACCCGGCCTGGCGAGCCATGGAGTGGATATCGCCTGTCAGCACGTTGATCGGCGCGGCGATCGGCATCGCGCGCAAGGACCTCGGCGTGGCCGACCGGAACGCGGCCTGATCCGGCGCGGGCCGCCTTGGGGGCGTTCGGCGTGGACCAGGAGTGAGGGAGGGCGACGGTCAGTGACAGAGTGGGCACAGGGGTGGGTGGGGCGCGGGCCCCGGACAGTACTGGTTTCCTCCGGGGGTGGCCGTCAGGCAAGATGGGGTGTATCTGCCCACACACTGATTGCCGGACGGTTTCTCTTGGCTGAGTTCATCTACACCATGCGCAAGGCGCGCAAGGCGCACGGCGACAAGGTGATCCTCGACGACGTCACCTTGAACTTCCTGCCCGGCGCGAAGATCGGTGTCGTGGGTCCGAACGGCGCCGGTAAGTCCACGGTGCTGAAGATCATGGCGGGTCTTGAGCAGCCGTCCAACGGCGACGCGTTCCTGTCGCCCGGGTACAGCGTCGGCATCCTGCTCCAGGAGCCCCCGCTGAACGACGACAAGACGGTCCTGGAGAACGTCCAGGAGGGCGTCGCCGAGATCAAGGGCAAGCTCGACCGGTTCAACGAGATCGCCGAGCAGATGGCGACCGAGTACACCGACGAGCTGATGGAGGAGATGGGCAAGCTCCAGGAGGAGCTGGACCACGCCGAGGCCTGGGACCTGGACGCCCAGCTGGAGCAGGCCATGGACGCGCTGGGCTGCCCGCCCGGCGACTGGCCGGTCACCAACCTCTCCGGTGGTGAGAAGCGCCGCGTCGCGCTCTGCAAGCTCCTCCTGGAGGCCCCCGACCTGCTGCTGCTCGACGAGCCCACCAACCACCTGGACGCCGAGTCGGTGAACTGGCTGGAGCAGCACCTCGCGCAGTACAAGGGCACCGTCGTGGCCATCACCCACGACCGGTACTTCCTGGACAACGTGGCCGAGTGGATCCTGGAGCTCGACCGCGGCCGCGCCTTCCCCTACGAGGGCAACTACTCCACGTACCTGGAGAAGAAGCAGTCCCGCCTCAAGGTCGAGGGCCAGAAGGACGCCAAGCGCGCCAAGCGGCTCAAGGAAGAGCTGGAGTGGGTGCGCTCCAACGCCAAGGGGCGGCAGGCCAAGTCCAAGGCGCGCCTGGCCCGTTACGAGGAGATGGCCGCCGAGGCGGAGAAGACCCGGAAGCTGGACTTCGAGGAGATCCAGATCCCGCCGGGCCCCCGCCTGGGCAACGTGGTCGTCGAGGTCGAGAACCTGTCCAAGGCCTTCGGCGACAAGGTCCTCGTCGACGACCTCAGCTTCACGCTGCCGCGCAACGGCATCGTGGGCGTCATCGGCCCGAACGGCGCGGGCAAGACCACGCTGTTCAAGATGATCCAGGGCATCGAGCAGCCCGACTCCGGTTCGATCAAGGTCGGCGAGACCGTCAAGATCTCCTACGTCGACCAGGGCCGCGCCAACATCGACCCGAAGAAGACGCTGTGGGCGGTCGTCTCCGACGAGCTGGACTACATCAACGTCGGCCAGGTCGAGATGCCGTCGCGGGCGTACGTCTCCGCGTTCGGCTTCAAGGGCCCGGACCAGCAGAAGCCCGCGGGCGTGCTCTCCGGCGGCGAGCGCAACCGCCTGAACCTGGCGCTGACCCTCAAGCAGGGCGGCAACCTGCTGCTCCTCGACGAGCCGACCAACGACCTGGACGTCGAGACCCTCTCGTCGCTGGAGAACGCGCTCCTGGAGTTCCCGGGCTGCGCCGTGGTCGTCTCCCACGACCGCTGGTTCCTGGACCGCGTCGCCACGCACATCCTGGCGTACGAGGGCGAGTCGAAGTGGTTCTGGTTCGAGGGCAACTTCGAGTCGTACGAGAAGAACAAGATCGAGCGCCTCGGCCCGGACGCGGCCCGTCCGCACCGCGCCACGTACAAGAAGCTCACCCGGGGCTGACATGGCCCGACATCTGTTCAGCTGCCCGCTGCGGTGGTCGGACATGGACGCCTTCGGGCACGTCAACAACGCGGTCTTCCTGCGGTACTTGGAGGAGGCGCGGATCGACTTCATGTTCCGGCTGTCGGACGGCGACGGCGGACCGTCGTTCTCCGGCGGGTCCGTGGTGGCGCGGCACGAGATCGACTACCTGCGGCCGCTGGTGCACCGGCACGAGCCGGTCACCATCGAGTCGTGGGTGACGAAGATAGGCGCCGCGTCGCTGACGATCTCGTACGAGATCAAGGACCCGGAGCAGGTGTACGTGCGGGCGACGACGGTCGTCGTGCCCTACGACCTGAAGGCCCAGCGGCCGCGGCGGATCACGGCGGAGGAGCGCGCCGTCCTGGAGGGTTACCAGGACGACAGCGCCGACAGCGCCGGGGGCACCGGTGGTGCGGAGGCGCTGGTCGCATGACCGCTGCCCGGCTGCACTTCGCCGACGCCGGGGAGGCGGCGGACCTCGCCGCCTTCCTGGCCCGCCTGATCCACTACGACAAGGCGGCCGCGGTGCGGTTGCAGGCGGCCGGGGAGACCCTGGGGGTCTTCGGTCGGCCGCCGTCGTTCGAGGTGCTCGCGATCCGTACGGCACGCCTGGCGAAACCGTACGAGCACGGGCTCGACACCTTGCTGGACGTGACGGTGTCGGCCGGTGAACTCCTGGAGTCGGTGGGGGAGTCGGCCGAGTCCGTGGAGACGGCGGGGACGGCCGTGGTGCCGGACGCGGTGACCGGGCCGCCCTGGGCCGGTGTGCTGCCGCCGCGGGGCGGCTGGCGGCAGGCAGCCGGGCTGCCGTCGGCCGACGACGTGCGGGCCCTGGTGCGCGGGGCGGTCGTGGAGTTCCGCCGACGGGTCGAGGAGCTGGCGCCCGAGCTGCGGGTGCGCGGTGAACTCGACCGGATCGGGCGGGAGATCTGGTCCCGGTCGATCACGGGCACCGGGCTGCCGGTGCGGGCCGCGCACGCCGCGCAGTCCCTGGGGTTCCTGCGGGGCGACCGGCTCGCGCTGCTGGAGTCGGGGGCGTGGCTGCGGCTGCGGACGCCGTACGGCTCGGTCGCGCTGCGGCGGGCGGGCGTGGGAGCGCTGTCCGTCACACCCGCGTGAGCGTCTGACCGGCCTGCCGGGGCGCGGGTGCCTCCGCCGTGCCGCGCCCCGCCCCGCGCCCTGCCGTGCCGCGCCCCGCGCCCTGCCCGCCGAGCGCGGGCGCCCTTCCCACGGCCCCGCTCATCAGCCCCCGGGGGCGCCCGCCCCGGTGGTGGGCGGGGGTCAGCCCGCCGTGTTGACCATGGACGCCGCCGCGTACGTCAGGTAGTTCCACAGCGTGCGCTCGTGCTCCTCGGAGAGGCCGAGGGAGTCGACGGCGGTGCGCATGTGCTTCAGCCAGGCGTCGTGGGCCGCGCGGTCGACGGTGAACGGGGCGTGGCGCATCCGCAGGCGGGGGTGGCCTCGGTGGTCGCTGTAGGTGCGGGGGCCGCCCCAGTACTGCATCAGGAACAGGGCGAGGCGCTCCTCGGCCGGGCCCAGGTCCTCCTCCGGGTACATCGGGCGGAGCAGCGGGTCCTCGGCGACGCCCTGGTAGAAGACGTGCACCAGGCGCCTGAAGGTCTCCTCGCCGCCGACCTGTTCGTAGAAGGTCTGCTCCTGAAGCGTGCCGCGCGGGATCTCATTCACCGTTCCATGGTCTCAGACCGGGTGACCGAGGACCCGAGGCTTAGGACCGCTCGCATCAGACGACCCGGGGCAGCACAGTGGGGGTATGGGTGTGCACGCTCAGCTCAGGGACGAACCCGACCCCGCCCTCGCCGCCGAGGCGCGGGGCGCGCTGGTGCGGGAGATCGCGGCCGGTGGGGCCTTCGACGGCGATCCCGGCTGGCGGGCGGCGTTCATGGCGGTGCCCCGGCACCTCTTCGTGCCCTACTACTACGTGAGCACGGGCGGCGGGTACGAGCGGCTGTGGGGCGAGGACCCGGATCCGGCGCGGCGGGAGCGCTGGCTGCGCGGGGCGTACGCGGACGCGCCGCTCGCCACGCGGGTGCGCGACGGGGAGCTGGTGTCGTCCAGCAGCCAGCCCTCGCTGATGGCGAGGATGCTGGTGGAGCTCCAGGTCGGGGAGGGCGGTCCGTACGACGTCCTGGAGGTCGGGGCGGGCACCGGCTACAACGCGGGGCTGCTGGCGCACCGGCTCGGCGACGCGCACGTGACGACCGTCGACCTGGACCCCGAGATCACCGAGTCGGCGCGCCGCCACCTCGCCGCCGCCGGGCACCGGCCCGCGGTGGTCACCGGGGACGGCGCCGCGGGGTGCGCGCACCGGGCCCCGTACGACCGGATCATCGCGACCTGCACCCTGAACTCGCTGCCCCGGCCCTGGCTCGCCCAGTGCCGCCCCGGGGCCCGGATCCTCGCGCCGCTCGCGACCGGGCTGATCGCGCTGACGGTGACGGACGCGGAGCACGCCGAGGGGCGGTTCCTGCACACGCCCGCGTACTTCGTGCCGCTGCGGGGCGGCAGCGGTCCGGTGCCGCGGGAGCAGCACATCGGCGGGCTGCCGCGCAGGGCACTCCAGAACGAGCTGTTCCGGTTCCTGCTCGACCTGACCGCCGGGACCCTCGATCCGTACGAGGCGCTGGCGCTGTGGCAGCGGGAGCGGCGGCCGGTGCGGGAGCGGTTCGGGGTGACGGTCAGCGGGGAGTACACGTGGGCGTGGCTCGACGACCCCGAAGGGCCGTACGCCTGGCCGCTGTGAGGCGGTGGCGCACGGCCCTTCGGGGTCGCTGGCGTGAGCCGGTCGCGTCTAGTCGCGCCGGATGGTGAGCGTCGTCCAGGCGCCCACGTGCACCTTGTCGCCGTCCTGGAGCGGTACGGGGACGAACGGCGGGATGGGTTCCTCGCCGCCGTTGACCGTGGTGCCGTTGGTGGAGTTCTGGTCGACGACCGCCCAGGCGCCGTCGGGCTGGTGCACGAGCACGGCGTGCTGGTGCGAGACGCCCGGGTCCTCCGGCGGCACCGACAGGTCGATGTCGGGGGTGTCGCCGGTGGAGTGGCGGCGGCGGCCGATGGTGACCTGGTTTCCGGCGAGCGGATGCTGCTGCTCCGGGGAGTACGCGGGCAGGTTGAGGCCCGCGGCCTCGGGGCCGCTGCGCTGCATCATCGCCATGAAGTACTCGCGGTCGGGGCCGACCGTGACCGTCCAGGTCGCCGGTGCCTGCGGGGCGCCGCCCGGGGCGGGGAAGCCCTGCGGGGCGCCCGGGGGCTGCCCGTGACCACCGTGACCCCCGGGGTCGCCGTGACCGCCGGACGAGGGCGGCGACAGCACCCAGTCGTCACCGCCACCGGTCGGCCCTGCCGGGCCGGGGCCGGGCGGCGGCGGGCCCTGGGGCGCACCGGTCTCGCGCGGGAACGCGGGCGGCGCGGGCGGGCCCTGCTGGAATCCCTGCGGGGCTCCGGGGCCACCGGGCCCACCCGGGCCGTGACCGCCCGGGCCGTGACCGCCCGGGCCGTGACCGCCCGGATCGCCGGGCGGCGGCGTCGTGGACGAGCTGCCGAAGGGCGGGATCGGCTCGGCCGGGCGGTTCACCCGGGAGGGGCTGGAGCTTTCGTAGTCGAAGGAGTCACCGGGGCCACCGGGGCGACCAGGCCCGCCAGGGCCGCCGCCGGGCATGCCGGGACCGCCGGGGCCGCCGGGACCGCCGTGCGCGCCGGGGCCACCCGGGCCGCCGTGACCGCCGGGGCCAGCAGGACCGCCGGGGCCTCCCGGACCGGGAGGACCACCGTGCGCACCGGGGCCGCCGGGACCGCCGAACGGCCCGTGACCGCCGGGCCCCTCAGGACCACCGGGGCCGCCGGGACCGCCGGGACGCCCGAACGGAAGCCGCCCACCTGGCCCCTCGGGCTCACCCGGACCACCGGGCCCGGGCCTGCCCGGTCCACCGGGACCGCCGGGACCACCCGGGCCGGGACCGCCCGGACCACCGGGCCCACCGGGACCCGCACCGAATCCACCGGGGCCACCAGGACCGGCACCCGGACCGCCCGGCCCAGGCCCACCGGGCCCGCCGGGCCCCTGGCCGAAGCCACCAGGCCCACCAGGCCCACCAGGACCGCCCGGGCCCCCAGGCCCAGGCCGACCCGGTCCGCCGGGACCGCCGGGTCCTCCCGGCATCCCCGGCATCCCCGGTGACGTCGGCAGCGGCGGATTCGGCGCCGCAGGCGTGTACGACGTGGCCGTGTTGGTCAGGAAGTTCCAGCGGCACTCCTCGCAGAACGGCGCGTTGGCCTCGCGGGGCGTGCGGCACTGGGGGCACAGCTCGGGCTCGGGGGACAGGTCGGGCACCGCGGAGAGATGGGGACGCGGCTGACCGGGCCCACCCATCGGCTGACCGGGGCCGCCCGGAGGCTGACCGTGCCCGCCCTGGGGCTGGCCAGGTCCCCCCGGCGGCTGGCCGGGACCCCCCGGCCCCTGGCCGGGGCCGCCCGGCGCGGGCGGCGGATAGCCGTACCCGGCGGCCGGGGGCGGCGGGGGAGGCGGCGGCGGTACGGCACCAGCCATGCGGTGACCGCAGACCTCGCACCAGTCGTCGGAACCCGACTGGTGTCCGTTCGGGCAGGTCGGCATGTCGGCGCTTCCCCCTCTCCTTCTTCGGCCCGAAGGCCGTTCCGTCGGCCCTTGCGGCCGTGTGCTCGCTCGTCAGGTGTCTCGTCGGGCGTACGGACGCCCCGGGCGCCCCGGACGACGCAGGTCGCCCCGGACGTCGCAGGTCGCCCCGGGCGCCCCGGACGTCGCGGGTCGCCCCGGACGACGTACCGCGCCGCCGCGGACGTACCGCGACGTCGTATCACGTCGCTCCCCGTCGTCGTGTGACGACGGCCACGCCGCCCCTCGCTCCGCCGTCGCGCGTACGCCGCTGCGTACGCGCTCACGTGCTACTTCTTCACGCGCACCGTTTTCGTCGAGCGGGTCTCCAACGTCATCTCGTCGGCCTCGGCGACGCGTGCCTTCAATCGAACAGTACCTGTCGTGGCGTCGACGACGTCCACCACCTTGGAAAGCAGCTTGGCGGTGTCCTCGTTGCCGGAGGCGCTGGCGAGCTGAACCGCGCGGCCCAGTTTGGCCGTCGCGCCGTCGTAGTCGCCGAGCTTGCGGGCGTCGAGGCCCTGCTGGATCACCTGGGCCAGCTCGGCCTGCCCGGTGTAGTGCGCGACCTGGGGGTTGATGCTGGTGGAGGCGGCCATGTCGTCGGTCCACACCGCCCGCACCAGGCCCTGGGACAGGGTCCGCACCGTGCCGTCCCCCTGCGGCACCACCAGGGAGACCCGGGCGGCCAGCATCTCCTGGCCGAGTTCGGCGCCGGGGACGCGGACGCAGATGTGGTAGTCGCGGGACTCGTCGCCCCACGAGCCGGTCGGGTAGTCGCCCGCGCGCGGCCCCGCCTCGGTGCGCCGGTCGGTCAGCTCCTCGACGCTGGGCGCGACCTGCTTCACGAAGACGATCTCCACGCCCATCGGCGTCCACAGGCGCAGGCTGACGTCGGCGACCTCCTTGCCCATCGCCGCCTCCATCATCTGCGTGAAGTCGGCGGCGAGCCCCGCGGGGTCGGCGACGATGTCGGCCGTGCCGAGCAGCGCGGAGGCGATCCCTGTGACCTCTTTCACTTCCCAGTCGGTGCCGACGCCGCGGGCGTCACAGGTGAAGCGGCCCGCGCAGGCGTCGAGGGAGGCGCGCAGATCGTCCGGTGACTCGTGTTCGTTGCGGCCGTCGGTGAGGAGGATGCCGTGCCGGATGGCCACGTCCGCCGACGCGAGGAGGCGGTCGGCCAGGCGCAGCCAGGTGCCGATCGCGGTGCCGCCGCCCGCGCTCAGGCGGCGCAGCGCCTCCTTGGCCTGGGCGCGGGTCTGGGGGCCCGCGACGGCGAGGCGGCCGCCGCCGGGGTAGACCTCCTTGGCGACGTGGGTGCCGCCGATGACGCAGAAGTGCACGCCGTCGCGCAGCGCGTCGATCGCGGCGGCGGTGGCGTCGCGGGCGCCGCGCATCTTCGTCGGCGGGTAGTCCATGGAGCCCGAGCAGTCGACCATGACGGCGACGGCGGCGTCCGGGCCCTGGCCCGCGCTGTACAGATGCGGCGCGCCCACGGCGGAACCCACTGTTCCGCCGCCGGTCGAGGTGACGGTGGCGATCGCGTTGACCTCCCGGCCCCCCTCCGGCAGGTACTCGTTCTGGTAGACGTCGACCGTGAACTGCGGCACGTTCGACTTCTCGAAGTTGGCCATGGCTGCTGCTCCCCCTCAGGCGGTTCCTATGGCTTGCCCTGCGCGTGTGCGTACGCGTGTCCGTACCTGTGTCGTACGCGTGGACTGTTCCCCGGGTGTGCTCGGTTCCGTGTCCGGTCGCGCAACTGCCGGGGCGCGGCGGCCTGTTGGGGCCGCCGCGCCCCGTTCGCGTGCACGGCCGCCACGGCTGCCCGCTAGGCCGATCCTGCCCCTCGCGGCGCCACCGGGAACGGCACGACCGCCACTGTTACGTTGTCGTGGCCCCCGCCGTCGATGGCGTGGCCGACGAGGACCCGGGCGCTGTGCAGCGGGCGCTCGGCCGCGTCGGCGGGCACGGCGGCGGCCATCTCCTCCGCCGCCTCCGCGTAGTTCCACAGTCCGTCCGTGCACACCACCACTACACCCGCACGGTCCGGCTTGAAGGAAGCGGTGTGCGGCTCCAGTTCGTACGCGTCGGCGCCGAGCCAGCCGGTGATGGCGTGCGCCCGCTCGTCGGCGTACGCCTCCGCCTCGTTCATCAGGCCCGCGGCGACCATCTGGGCGGCCCAGGAGTCGTCCTCGGTGAGGCGGACGGCGGGGCCGGTGCGGTCGACCGGCACCCAGTAGACGCGGCTGTCGCCGATCCAGCCGACGACGAGGAGGTCGCCCGTGACGACCGCGCCGACGAGGGTGCAGGCGGGCGCGTTCTGGTGCGGGTGGTGCTCGCGGGCCGAAGTGGGCTCGTCGGCGAGGGCGTTGACGGCCTCGGCGGCGGCGACGATCGCGTCGTGCATGGCCTGCTGCGGGTGCGTGCCGCGGGGCAGGGCGTCGCGGAGCGAGGCGTCGGCGGCGCGGGAGGCGGCGAGCGAGGCCTCGTCGGGCCGGGTCGCGGAGGAGACGCCGTCGCAGACGATCGCGACGGCGGCGGGCGAGCCGTCGGCCAGGGTGGCCGCGGAGATCGCGAAGGCGTCCTCGTTGCGGTGGTGGCGCAGGCCCCGGTCGCTGACGGCGGCGACGGCGGCCAGTTCCTGCTCCATGTGGTCGCGCTCGCGCGGCTGCGCGTGCCCGCAGTTCTCGCAGTAGCCGTCCGGCGCGACGCTGCCCGCGCGGCAGGCGACGCAGAGCTTGCCCTCCGGGGCCGGAGCGGTGCCCTCCGGGGCCGGAGCGGCGCCCTCCGGGGCGGTGGCGCGGGGGTCGGGGGCGGGCAGCGGGTAGTCGTCGGGCGCGGGGCCGTCGTTCCGTACGCCGCCGGGCGGTCCGCCGACGGGGGCGCCGGGGCCGCCCGGGGCGCCGGTGGCCGGGGGGCTCACGAGCGGGAGGTCGGCGCCGGAGGAGTCCAGTCCGGGCAGGTCGGCCGAGTGGTGGGTGGGCACCGGGGTGTCGGAGCTGTCGACCTCGGGGGCGATCGGCCAGTGGGCCGGGGCGGCGGGAGCGCCGGGGACGTCCGGGGCGGCGGGAGCGCCGGGGGCGGCGGGCGGTTCGGGGGAGCGGGGCAGGCCGTTGATCGCGAGCGTGGGGCGGTCGACGCCGTCGGGCGGCGCCGGAGCCGCCGAGAGGTCGAAGCCGCACGCCCCGCAGTACAGGTCGCCCGACTCCACGGGCCACTCGCAGCTGGGGCATGCGGACAGTTGGTGCATCTGCGACATCTTCACACCCACGTCCGGGGGCGGAAACGGTTTGCCCGCTCCACCAGTTCGATCCTTTCCGCGCCACTCTGGGCGAGCCGGGCGAGCTGCCGGTACGCCCGCTCCAGGCCGAACCTGAGGCCGCGCTCGTCCAGCTCGCAGCCGAGCAGCACGGTCCGCGTGCGCGCCGCGTCCGGGGACGGCGCGGGCCCGGAGCCCTGACCAGAGTGCCTACCGGAGAGTACCCAGTCGAGCGCGGTGCCGAGGACCTCCGTCGAGAGGCGCTCGCGGCGCACCGCGTCGAGGCCGAGGTCCGCCAGCGCCTCCACCTGCCCGGCGGCGGCCGTCAGGTCCTCCAGGAACCGCGGGTCAGGACCCGCCGTCGTGTCGAACGTCATACGCCGCCGCAGGCGGGCCCGCACCGCGGCGACCCGGGCCGCCGTGTAGTGGATCGACGACTCCGGCACCGACTCCAGGGTGCGCACCGCGCCCGCCCGGTCGCCGGAGGCGAGCTGCACCCGGGCGAGGCCGAAGGCGGCGCTGACGTAGCTCGGATCGGTGGTCCACACCAGGCGGTAGTACTCGGCGGCGTTGTCCAACTGGCCGAGGACCTCCGCGCAGATGCCGAGGGCCAGCTTGGGCGCGGGCTCGCCAGGGAACGCGTCGTAGACCGCGTCGAAGGACAGCGCGGCGCTCTCGTGATCGCCGGTGGCCAGGGCGGCGGCGCCTCTGTACCAGACGACCCGCCAGTCGTCCGGGTGGTCCTGCTCCAGGGCGGCGAGGGCGCGGCCCGCGCTCTCGTGCTCGCCGAGCGTGAGCCGTGCGCGCAGTTCGCGCAGGCGCAGCTCGGGGAGGGGGCGGGGGCGGACTTCAGGGCGGCGATCAGTTCGCTGCCGGTGGAGTCGACGAGACCGGCGAGGAAGCCCGCGTTCGGGTCGCCCGGGTCGACGCGGGGCACGGGCAGCGCCAGGGCCGCGCCGGGCGCGTCGAGTCGGCGTACGGGGACCGGGGTGCCGCCGACGGGAGCGGCACCCGGCGCCTGGGGCTGCGCCCAGCCCTCCCGCTCCGCCAGGGGACCCCCCGCGGCCGGGACGACGGCGGTGGCGGTCCGGCCCCCGGCACCCGCGGCCGCGGCGGCCGGTGACGGAACGCCCGCGCCCACGGCCGCCTGGCCCCCCGCGCCCACGGCCACCGGAGCCGACGACTTGCCCCCCGTGCGCGGGGCCGGGACGGCGGCGCCCGACGGCTGCCCCCGGCGCTCGCGGCCGGGGCGGCGGCCTTGGTCAGGCTCCGGTAGCCCAGCTCCGACACCTCACCCGTCAGTTCCTCGAACAGCACCGTGTCCGTGACCTTCACCTCGGGGCCGAAGAGGGTGGACAGGGCGGGCCGCGGGCGGCCGCTCTGGAGGGCGACGACCTCGCGCAGGACGCCCGTGAGCTGCTCGGACATCTCCTGCGCGGAGGCGAAGCGGCGGGCCGGGTCGGGGTCCGTGGCGCGCACCAGGAGGCGGTAGAACGACTCGTACCGCCGGAAGACCTCGATGTGGTCGGGGTCGGGCAGGGAGTCCACGAAGACGCTCGTGTACCCCTGGAAGTCGAAGGTGAGGACGGCGAGGGTGCGCGCCACCGTGTACAGGTCGGAGGCGACCGACGGGCCGACCTCGGCGACCTCGGGCGCCTGGTAGCCGACCGTGCCGTAGATCGCCGACTCGTCGTCGTCCATGCGGCGCACCGCGCCCATGTCGATCAGCTTGAGCTGGTCCTCGGTCTGGATGGCGTTGTCGACCTTGAAGTCGCAGTACAGCAGGTTGCGGCTGTGCAGGTGGCCGAGGGCCTCCAGGGCCTCGATGCCGTACGCGCAGGCCTGCTCCACGGGCAGCGGGTCGCGCTTGCCGGTCGGCGTGCGGCGGGCGTTGGCGATCTCCTTGAGGGACTTGCCGCCCACGTACTCCATGACGATGTACCCGTCCATGGAGCCGGTGCGCTGGTCCAGGTGCTCGACGAAGTTGTAGATCCGCACGATGTTGGCGTGCTCGATCTCCGCGAGGAAGCGCCGCTCGGAGATCGCGGCGGCCATCGCGTCCTGGTCGCCCGTGTCGAGCAGGCCCTTGAGGACCACCCAGCGGTTGGACACCGCCCGGTCGACCGCCAGGTACACCCAGCCGAGGCCGCCGTGCGCGAGACAGCCCACGACCTCGTACTGGCCGTGCACGATGTCGCCCTTGCGCAGCTTCGGCACGAACGAGTACGGGTGCCCGCACTTGGTGCAGAACCCCTCCGTGCGCCCGGCCCGGTCCCCGCGGGCGCGGCCCACCGGCGCCCCGCAGTCGGAGCGGGAGCAGAACCGCTTGCGCTCGGGCACCTCCGGGTTCTGCTGCACCGCGGAGTTGGGGTCCGGGCGCGGCACCTGCGGCACCGACACCAGGCCCGCGCCCAGCCTGCCGCGCGCCGACGCCCCGCTGGACGCGCCCGAGCTGCGCACCGACACCGACCGCGACGAGGCGCGCCCCGACACCGACCGGGACAGGCGGCCGGACACCGAGCGGCGCGAGGACTGCGAGCGCGACGAGCGCGACGAGCGCGAACTCGCCCGCGAGGAGCGGGAGCTGGCCGACCCCGAGCCGCGCCCGCCCCGGCCGCCGCCCGTGATGCCGGTCGCCGGGGAGGCCAGCAGGCCCTGCGGCGAGACGACCGGGGCGAGCCCACAGGTGTCGCAGTACAGCTCGCCGCCGCCCACGTCCTCGTAGTGGCCCGCGCAGCCGGGCCGCTGGCACGGTCGCTGGGCGCTCTGCTCAGGCTGTTCGCTCATCGGCTCGCATCCCCCCTCCGGTCGGTGGGCCCGCCCTGCTGCGGGACCCTGGGCGCCAGTGCCTCGGCGGCCGCCTGCTGGTAGCGCAGCACCGCCTGCTCGGCGACGCGCAGGTCACAGGGGGCGCTCCACAGCATGCGGCGCGCGGTGTCGTACCGCTCCACGAGGAGCGGGTCCTCGGCCAGGCCGTGCCGGGCCACCTTCGCCTTGTACGCGTCCAGGCGGCCGCGCAGCTCCGCGCGGACCGCGAGCGGCGCGGTGACCGCCGTCAACGACTCGCGGGCGCGCAGCAGTTCGTCCTCGGCCTTGCGCTCAAGGGATTCGAGCAGCGGGGACAGGCGGTGCCACTGGCCGTGCCTGCGGTAGTCGGCGGCCTGCGCCAACTGCTCCTGGAGGGCCGTGGGCGGCCCGGACACCGCGGGCACCTCCGACGCGGCGATCTTCGCGAGCACCTCGCCGCGCGCGGACCGGGCCTCGGCGAGGGTCCGGTCGGCGCGCGACAGCACGTCGCGCAGCTTGCCGAGCCGGGCCTCGGCGTCCTGGCGGACGGTGAGCACGGCGTCGATCTCCCGGCGCACGTCCTCCAGGGCGCGCGCCGCCTGGTCGTAGCGCTCGGTGCCGGGGCGGCCGCCGCCCGGCGCCGAACTGCCCGGCGCGGGCTGCCAGAACGCCAGCGGGTCGGCGATCACCTGCTCCCGCAGCAGCGACAGCTCCTGGGTGATCTGCTCCAGGTCGTCGCCCGAGGGGTGCTCCCCGGGGCGCACGCCCACGGAGTGCGCGAGCTGGCGGGTGCGCTGGAGTTCGGCGGCGAGCAGGTCGATGCGGGCGGGCAGCGCCGACCACACGGCGTCGGCGGCGACCACCATGTCCAGGGAGTGCGCGTACAGGTCGTTCATCCGCGTGACGAGCTTCTCCAGCGTGAACCGCTCGGTGAGCTTCGCGGGCCCGGTGATGGACGGCGCGGAGCCCGACGCGGGGCCGCCGGCGACGGTGACGCTCTCGCCGCGCAGCAGCAGCGTCAGCTCCGTGAGGTCGTCGCGGTTCGGCCAGCGCCTGCGCTCGCGCACCTCGCGGGCGGTGCGCAGGACCCCCGCGTACGCGTCGAAGTACGACCAGAGCAGCGTGATCTGCCGCTCGGTGACCAGCCAGCGCTCCTGGGTGACGCCGCTGAGCCGCGCGCCTTCGAGGAGGCGGCGGCCCGCGTGGTCCTGGAGGGCGAGGAGGGACGTCTCGATCGCCTCGTGCTCGGCGTCGAGCCGCGCCAGCGCACGGTCCACCTCGTCCCGGTCCATCACAGGGCCGGGGGGTCCCGCGACGCTCATCGATCACCTCTCCGCTCGGCCGGTCCTTCGGCTCTTCAGTACGTCAGTACGTTGTCAACTGGTCAGTCGTATCAGGTCGGTTGCCCGGAAAGCCGGGCCGTCCGCGGTCAGTCGCGGTACTTCGGCTCCGGCGGGGTGGCCGACTTGCCGCGCAGCGGCTTCCGCAGCCACTCGTCGTACGACGCCTTCCATCCCTTCTCCTTCCGGGTCCGGTAGTCGTCCAGTACGGCGTTCACGCGCCGCACCAGATCGGTGGAGCCCTTCTTCATCGCCACGGCGTAGTACTCCGGTTCGGGCTTCAGGGGTCCGCCCTTCAGCTCCACCGTCGGGTCCTGCGCCGCCTGGCTCGCGGCGAGCGCGCCGTCGGTGACGACCGCCTCCACCTCGCCGAGCTGGAGCCGCACCAGGCAGTCGAGCTGGTTCGGCACCGTGGTGCTGATGTCGGCACCGAAGCTGTTCTCCTTGAGCTCCTTGAAGGCCGTCGACCCCTCGGCGGAGCACACCTTCTTGCCCTGGAGGGTGGAGTTGAAGCCCGTGATCCGGGAGGACTTGGGCGCGAGGATCTGCTGGCCGGTGGCGAAGTACGCCGTGGAGAAGTCGACCTTCTCGACGCGGTCGCAGTCGACGGTCATGGTGCGGATGACCATGTCGACGTCCCCGTTCTCCAGCGCGGGGATGCGCTTGTTCGTGGGGATCGCGCGGAACACCACGGCGTCCTCCTTGCCGAGGATCTGCCTGCCGATCTCCCGCGCCAGGTCGATGTCGAACCCCTGGAGCGCGCCCTTCGGCTTGTTCGGGTCGCGGTAGCCCCAGCCGAAGCTGTTCTGGTCGACGCCGACGATCAGCTTCTTGACCTCGCGGTTCTTGATGGCCTCGATCGTCGGGCCGTCCTTGTCGTCGGGCCGCAGGCTGCGCTCGGGCTCCTCGCAGTCCTCGGCGGCGCGCGCGGGTGCCGCCTGCGCCTGGACCCGGTCCGCCCCGCCGCCGCCCGAACCCGCTCCGCGGTCGTCGCCGCCGGTCACGCGGGGCAGCACCAGCACCAGCGCGGCCGCCAGCAGGCAGGCGAGCGCCATCGAGGCGACGCCGCCCCAGCCGCGCACCACCGCCGCCATGCCGCGGCGCGGCCCGGTACCGCCCGGCCGTGCCCCGCCCTGTCGCACCCGCATGGTCCCCGCCTCCCCCTTCGTCCTCTTGGTCACTGGTACTCCGAAAGCCTGCGGGCGATGCCGAGGACCACCGCCGCCGCGCCGAGCACCCCGAGCACGGCCACGCCCACGTTCAGGCCCGCCAGCGCGCCCTTGCCGTCCTCGGCGGCCTGCCTGAACTCCCCCTGCTCGTGCTTGAGCGCGCTCTTGAGGGCGTCGTCGACGCGGTCGAAGGACTCACCCGTCGGCGCGCTCTCCCGCCCGCCGATGACCTTGTCGAGGGCGCCCCCGTAGTCGCCCGCGTCGTCCCTGGAGCGGGCCTGGGCGTGGCGTTCCTTCCACTGCGTCACGTTCTTCACGGCCGCCGCCACCGGGGCGCGGCCCTCGTCGTCGTCCGCGAGCCGCTGCGCCCGGGCGAGCAGTCCGCTCTCGCCGCCGAGCCGCTTCATCTGCTTGCCGTAGTCGACGTCGAACTTGTCCTTCTTCTCCTCCTCCCCCTCCTTGTTGGTGACCGTGACGGTCTCGGCGCCCCGGCTGACCAGCGTCAGGTTCTCGTTGCCGCGGGCCTTCAGGGAGTCGATGCGGGCGTCGTTGAGGACCTTCAGGGACGCGACGCCGTCGTCGTACGAGGTGGACAGGCCGGAGCGGGCGACGCTGTGGCCGACCACCAGCCACAGCAGGGCGACCGTGGTGGCCGCCGTCGCCGCGAGCAGGCCCGCGTTGAACACCCTGTTCGTCCGGCGGTAGTTGCGGCGCTGCGCCCACGCGAGCGCCGCCAGCGCGGTGACGCCGAGGAGGATGGCCACCCACGGGTAGGGCTTCGCGCCGTCGTAGTCGGATTCCAGGCGCTCGTTCTCCGCCGTGTACAGCCGCTCGGCGGCCGGGAGCATCAGCGTCTGCATGGTGTCGTTGGCGTAGCGCAGGTAGGCGCCGCCAAGGGGCAGGCCCTGGCGGTTGTTGGCGCGGGCGCGCTCGATCAGGGCCGTGTAGCGGGGCAGCAGCTTGTTGAGCCGGGCGACGGAGTCGGCGGACGCGGTGTCCGCGCCCGCGTTGGAGGCCGCCGTCGCCAGCTTCTCGCTGGCGCGGTCGATGTCGTGCTGGTAGCGCTCCTGGACCTTCGCCGGTTCCTGACCGCCCGCCAGGAAGGCGCTGGAGGCGGCGGTGTTGGCGTCCGCCAGGGAGCGGTAGATGTCCGCCGCGTCGGCGCTCAGGGGCTGGCTGCGGTGCAGGACGCGGTCCGCGGCGTCCGCGCGGGACGTGGTCTGCCAGGCGGTGACCGCGCCGAAGGCCAGGACCAGGGCCGCGAGGAGCGCGCCGATGCCGCGCAGCCTGCCCGGTTCCGTCGTCGCCGCGGCGCGCAGGCGGTCGACGGCCTGTGCCCAGGCCGTCGCGCGCTTCTGTGGCGTGAGCGCCTTCGGCGGTGCGGCGGTCGCCGTTCCTGGTTGTGGCGTGTGGGTCACCTTGGCCTCGACCTCCCCCTTGGTCCGGCTTGGACGTGGTGCTCGGCCGCAAGTATCGCCGCCGGGGCCTTGGTCCGCACAGGGCTTGACCCGATCTTGTGCGGATTGCGGATGGGCCGGGCATCTGTGAACACGCGGACGGGGGGTGTTCGGTTCCGTTCGGGGGGCGCCCCGGCGGGGGCGCCCCCCTGCGGGGCGGGTGAGCGCGGGGTCAGGCGGTGGCGTAGGCGGCGCGGAGGCGGGGGTAGGCCTCGGGCGGGGCCTGGAGGGCGTCCAGGGCCAGGAGGGCGGCGCCCAGGACCGGGCGTTCGGTGACGACGCGCGGCACCGCCTTGGGGGCCCGTTCCGCCAGGCGGGCGCGGACGCCGTCGTCGAGCTGTGGATGGCGCGCGGCCAGCACGCTGCCGCCGAGGAGCACCGGCGCCGCCTCCTCCAGCAGGTCGAGGCGGTCCAGGGCCACCGCGGCCATGGCGACGATCTCGTCGGCCATGCGGTCCACCAGCGCCCGCGCGACCTCGTCGCCCGCCGCCGCGGTGGCGAACAGGACGGGCGTCAGCTCGTGCTGCCGCACGGCCGGGATGTGCCCGAGGTGCAGGGCCTCGATGAGGGCGTACATGGAGGGCAGCTGGAAGTGCGCGGGCAGGGCCCGCATCAGGGCCGTGGGCCCGCCCCGGCCGTCCTCGGCGCGGGCCGCGTGCCACAGGGCCTCCTGGGCGAGCCCGCCGCCCCCGCCCCAGTCGCCGGAGATCTTGCCGATGGCGGGGAAGCGGGCGGTGCGCCCGTCGGGCAGCATGCCCACGCAGTTGACGCCCGCCCCGCACACCACGGCGACCCCGCGCGGCTCCGCGTCGTCGAGGAGCCCGGCCCGCAGCACCGCGAAGGTGTCGTTGCGGACGTCGACGCCGCCGCCGTCGCTCCACCCCCGGCGGCGCAGCGCGTCGGCCAACTCCCTTTCCTCCACGGGCAGATCGGCGTTGGCGAGGCAGGCCGAGACGTGCGTGACGGAGGTGGTGCCCGCCTCGGCGAGGGCCCGGTCCACCACCTCCGCGAGCGCGTCGACGGCCGTCTCCACGCCGACCTTCGGCGGCTGGAACCCGCCGCCGCGGGCCGCGCCGAGGAGCCGACCGTCGGCCGTGACCACCGCGACGTCGGTCTTGCTGTTGCCCGCGTCGACGGCGAGCGCCGTGACGGCCGGGGTGCTCAGGCCCACGAAAGGTGCTCCCGGTTGTGTGCGACGAGCTTGTCGGTGAGCTGCTCGGCGTAGTCGTACTGGCCGATCAGCGGGTGCGCGAGAAGGGCCTTGAAGACCCGGTCGCGGCCGCCGTGCAGCGCGGCCTGGAGCGCCAGGTCCTCGTACGCCGTCACGTTGGCGATCAGCCCGGAGTACAGCGGGTCGAGGTCCGGGACGGGCAGCGGTGTCGCGCCCTGGTGGCCCACCGACGCCTGCACCTCGATGACCGCGTCGTCGGGGAGGAAGGGCAGCGTGCCGTTGTTGTAGGTGTTGACCACCTGGTACGGGCTGCCCCCGCCGCCGAGCAGGGACGCGGCGAGGTCCACGGCCGCCTCCGAGTAGAAGGCGCCGCCCCGCTTGGCCAGCAGCTCCGGCTTCTCGTCCAGCGTCGGGTCGCCGTACATCTGGAGCAACTCCCGCTCCATCGCCGCCACTTCGGCCGCCCGGGAGGGCTTTGTGGCCAGCTCCCGTACGACCTCGTCGTGCAGGTAGTAGTAGCGCAGGTAGTAGGACGGGACGACGCCCAGGCGGTCCACGATCGCGCGCGGCATCCGCAGGTCGGCGGCGATCGCGTCGCCGTGCTCGGCCAGCAGCTTCGGCAGCGCGTTCTCGCCCTCGGGGCCGCCGATGCGGGCGCCCAGCTCCCAGGTGAGGTGGTTGAGGCCCACGTGGTCCAGGTGGACCTGCGCCGGGTCGACGCCCAGGTGCGCGGCGAACTTCCGCTGGAAGCCGATCGCCACGTTGCACAGGCCGACCGCCTTGTGCCCGGCTTGGAGCAGGGCCCGGGTGACGATGCCGACGGGGTTGGTGAAGTCGATGATCCAGGCGTTGGGGTTGGTGCGGCGGACGCGCTCGGCGATGTCCAGGACCACCGGGACCGTGCGCAGCGCCTTGGCGAGGCCGCCCGCGCCGGTCGTCTCCTGGCCGACGCAGCCGCACTCCAGCGGCCAGGTCTCGTCCTGCTGCCGGGCCGCCTGCCCGCCGACGCGCAGCTGGAGCAGCACCGCGTCGGCGTCGGCGACGCCCGCGTCCACGTCGGAGGTGGTGACGACGCGGCCCGGGTGGCCCTGCTTGGCGAAGATGCGCCGGGCCAGGCCGCCGACCAGTTCCAGGCGGTCGGCCGCCGGGTCGATGAGGACCAGCTCCTCGATGGGCAGGGTGTCCCTCAACCGCGCGAAGCCGTCGATGAGTTCGGGTGTGTAGGTCGAGCCTCCGCCGACCACTGCGAGCTTCATTGCTGAATCAGCCCTTTACTCCGGTGAGGGTGACGCCTTCGACGAAGGCCTTCTGTGCGAAGAAGAAGATGACAATGACCGGAGCCATGACCAGCAGCGTCGCCGCCATGGTCATGTTCCAGTTCACCATGTGGGCGCTCTTGAAGGACTCCAGGCCGTAGGAGAGCGTCCACGAGCCCGGGTCCTGGGCGGCGTAGATCTGCGGGCCGAAGTAGTCGTTCCAGCAGTAGAAGAACTGGAAGAGCGCGATCGCCGCGATGCCGGGCTTGGCCATCGGCACGATGATCGTGAGCATCGTGCGGAACTCGCCGCAGCCGTCGACGCGCGCCGACTCGATGTACTCCTTGGGGATGGTGAGGAGGAACTGCCGCAGCAGGAAGATCGAGTACGCGTCGCCGAACGCCATCGGGATGATCAGCGGCCACAGCGTGCCGGACAGGTGGAACTGCTGCGCCCACACCAGGTACATGGGGATCACGATGACCTGCGGCGGCAGCATCATCGTCGAGATGACGAGGACCATCGCGGTGCGGCGGCCCCGGAAGCGGAACTTGGCGAGCGCGTACGCCACGGGGATCGCCGAGCACACCGTGAACAGCGTGCCGAGGCCCGCGTACATCAGGGAGTTGCGCCACCAGGTGAGGAAGCCGTCGGTCTCGAAGACCGTCTTGTAGTTCTCCCAGTGCCAGGACGAGGGCCACAGGTCGCCGCTCATGGCCTGCTCGTCGCTCATCACGGACGTCAGGAAGACGAACACGAACGGCAGGATGAACAGCAGGGCCACGGCGATCGCCACGCTGTGCACGGCGATCCAGTGCAGGATCCGCTTGCGGCGGGCGCGGGCCTCGGCCGGGCCGCGCCGTTTGGCGGGAGCGGCGGCCTTGGAGGAGGCGGGGGCGCTGAGTGTCGTGGAAGTCATGGTGGGATCAGTCCTCCGCCGAGAGCAGCCCGGAGCGCTTGCGCATCAGCAGCAGCGTCGCGGCCATGGCGATGGCGAAGAGCACGAGCGAGAGCACGCACGCCGCACCGGTGTTGAAGTTCTGGAAGCCCATCGAGTAGACGAGCTGGGGGACCGTGAGGGTCGAGTGGTCGGGGTAGCCGGGCTGGATCACCGAGCCGGGCCCGATGTTGACGCCGGAGGCGACCTTCCCGGCGACCAGGGCCTGCGTGTAGTACTGCATGGTCTGCACGATCCCGGTGACCACGGCGAACATCACGATCGGCGTGATGGAGGGCCAGGTGACGTACCGGAACTTCGCCCAGGAGCCCGCGCCGTCCAGCTCCGCCGCCTCGTACTGCTCCTTGGGCACGTCGAGCAGCGCGGCCATGAAGATCACCATCAGGTCGCCGATGCCCCACAGGGACAGCATCACCAGTGACGGCTTCGCCCAGTTGGGGTCGTTGAACCAGGTGGGGGCGTCGATGCCGACCTTGGCCAGGATCTCGTTGACCGGGCCCGAGCCCGGGTTGAGCAGGAAGACGAAGGCGACCGTCGCCGCCACCGGCGGGGCCAGGTAGGGGATGTAGAAGGCGGTCCGGAAGAACCCGACCCCGCTCTTCAGCTTCGTCACGAGCAGGCCGAGCGAGAGCCCGAAGACCACCCGCAGGGCCACCATCACCACGACCAGCCACAGCGTGTTCCACAGGGCCGGGCCGAACAGCGGCATCTGCTCGAACACGTACCGCCAGTTCCTGAGGCCCACGAACGTGGGCTCCTTGATCTGGTTGTAGTGCATGAACGAGAAGTAGACGGTGGCGATCAGCGGGTACGCGAAGAAGACGCTGAAGCCGATCAGCCAGGGGGAGAGGAAGCCGAGCGTGCGCAGTCTGCGGCGCGCCGGGGGCGAGAGTGATGCCATGGCGGGGCCCTTCTCAGTTCTCCGACTGGAGGTTGTCGGCGTCGATCTGGTCGTCGAGTTTCTTCAGGCCCTCGCGCAGGTTCTTCTCGTGGCCCGCCTCGACGGAGTACGCGAAGTCCCCGAACGAGACGACGTAGGCGCCGCCGTTGGTGGAGGGGGCAGGGCCCGGCTGTGCTTGTTCTCCAGGATCTTGAAGAAGGTGCGGAATGTCGGGTCGGCGTCCAGCTTCGGCGACTTGAGGGCCGCGAACGTCGAGGGCACGTTGTGGATGGCGTTGGCGAAGTTCACGACCTGGTCGGTGTCGGCGGTCAGGAACCGCACCAGCTCCCACGCGGCGTTCTGGTGCTTGCTGCTGTGCGCGATGCCCGCGACGGTGCCGGTGATGAAGCCCCGGCCGTAGGTGTCGGCCTGGTCGTCGGGCACCGGCAGGGGCGCGACGCCCCAGTCGAACTTCGCCTTGGCGTCCTTCAGCATCAGCCCGCGCCACTCGCCGTCCAGGAGCATGGCGACCTTCTGGGTGAGGAAGGCGTTCTGGCTGGACATCTCGTCGCCGAAGGTCAGGCGGAACTTCTCCAGGTCCTTGAAGCCGCCCTGCGCGTCGAGCAGTCCGTTCGTCGTCTTGAAGTAGTCGTACGCGGCGGGTTCCTTCGCGAGCCGCGACTTGCCGTCGGCGTCGAAGTAGCGCGGGCCCCACTGCGCGAAGAGGCGGTCCGCGCTGCCCTGGTAGAGGCGGAAGTTGGGCATGTAGCCGACGCGCTTGTACGAGTCCTTGCCGCTGCGCACGGTGAGCTTCTTCGCGGCGGCCTTCAGCTCCGACATGGTGCGCGGCGGGCGCTTGATGCCCGCCTCGGCGAAGGCGTCCTTGTTGTAGTACATGCCGAAGGCGTCCGCGAGCAGCGGCAGCGCGCACTGGTTGCCCTTGTAGCTCGTGTAGTCGAGGAGGGTCTTGGGGAAGGTCTTCCTCTTGTCGAGGCCGGTCTTCTTCATGAACGGGTCGAGGTTGACCCACATGCCGGAGTCGCAGTACTGGCCGACGTTGTTGGTGGTGAAGGAGACCACCGCGTCGGGGGCCTCGCCGCCGCCCGCCCGGAGGGCCTGGTTGATGGTGGCGTCGGGGACGTTCCCGGTCGCCTCGACCTTGATGTTGGGGTGCTTCTTCTCGAACCGCTCGATGCTGTCGTTGATCGCCTTGACTTCGCCGGGTGCCGACCAGCCGTGCCAGAACTTCAGGGTCACGGGCTTGGTCGGGTCGTCGTCGGCGCTGCCGGTGCTGGGGTTGGCACAGCCGGACAAGAGCAGTCCGGCGGCGGCGAGCGCGACCGGCACGCGGATGCGTATGCGTGTGCGTCGCGGCATGGCGGACGTCCTTTGCGGGAGGGGGACAGGGACGGAGACAGGGGGGCAGGGAGAGTGCGGGGGGCGGGGGTGGTGCGGAGGGGGCAGGGGTGGTGCGGCCAGGGGGTCAGGCCGTGTCGAAGAGGGCGTCGCGCGCCTGGTCGAGCGCGGTGCGCAGGGCTCCGGTGAGGATGGGGTCGCCGTGCAGGTCGCTGACGCGGACCAGGGGGCGCGGCAGGACGAGGCCCGTCATCTCCTCCTCGACGCGCCGCCGCAGCTCCTCGCCGCCCGCCTGCGGGACCAGGCCGGACAGGACGACCAGCTCGGGGTCGACGACCGCGACGACGGCGGTGAGGGCGGTGGCGATGTGGTGGGCCAGCTCGTCGCGCACCACGGGGTCGGCGAGGGCCTCGGTGAGCGGCTTGCCGCCCGCCCGCCGCCGGATCACGGCGGCGGAGACCAGGCTCTCGAAGCCGCCCCGGTAGGAGCCGGGCTTCTCCCCGGGGCCGCCGCGCAGCAGCGGGGCGCCCGGCACCGGCATGTAGCCGATCTCGCCCGCGCCGCCGGTCGCGCCGCGCAGCAGGGTGCCGCCGAGCACGATCGCGGCGCCGACGCCCTCGTCGAGCCAGGCGAGCACGAAGTCGTCGTGGTCCTGGGCCGCGCCCTCGTACTGCTCGGCGATGGCGGCCAGGTTCACGTCGTTCTCGATGGTGACCGGCGTGCCGAGGACCTCGGCCAGCTCGGCGCGCAGGGTGCGGGAGTGCCAGCCGGGCAGGTGCGGGGCGTAGCGCAGCTGCCCGGAGTGCGGGTCGATGGCGCCGGGCGTGCCGATGACGGTGGCGCGCAGGTCGTCGTGGCCGAGCCCGGCCTGGGCGAGGGCGCCGTCCACGGCCTCCACGACGAGCTGGGCGGTGCGGTGGCGCACGTCCTCGGCGACGGCGTCGGCCTCGATGCGGAAGCGGCCCACCTCCCGGCCGGTGATGTCGGCGACCAGGGCGGTGAGGCCGGTGGGGTCGGCGGACAGGGCGGCGACGCGGCCGACGGTCGGGTCGATCTCGTACAGGACGGCGTTCGGCCCCGGCCGTCCGCTCTCGCGGCCGGTGGTGCGGACCAGGCCCGCGCTCTCCAGTCGGGTCAGCAACTGGGACGTCGTCGGCTTGGACAGGCCGGTCAGCTCCCCGATGCGGGTGCGGGTGAGCGGTCCGTGGGCGGCGAGCAGGTCGAGCGCGGCGCGGTCGTTCATGGCGCGGAGCACGCGGGGCGTGCCCGGCACGCCGGGCGACCCGTTGGATGGGGTGGTTCCAGCCATCGCTGACGACACCTGCCCTTCGGCGGCCCGCCTCCCTCACGTCACTGTTAGGAAGGCTTCCTATTGGATGCGAGGAACGTAAGCCCGGGTGAAGAGCGCGTCAAGAGTGGGTGCCGCAGGGGCAATCAAGTCGTTATCTGCGGACGGGCGTGGAAACCGCTTGCGCGGCGCGGATACGCCGACGGGGGCGCACGGCAGGTGCCATGCGCCCCCATCGGCGGGGAAGAAAGGTGTCCGAAAACAGCCCGGGACCGGCCCGTGACCGGCGCCTGACCGGCCCGTGACCGGTGCCTGACCGGCCCGCGACCGGCGCCTGACCGGCACGGGACTGCCCCGGTGAGCGACCCGGGACCGGCCCGGAGAGCGGTTTCGCGGCTACTTCGACAGGTTCTGCGGCGGTATCGGGGAGGCCGTCTGCGACTGCGGGGAGGTCGCCGACGCGAACGCGGACGGCGCCGCCATGCCCGCCGTCGGGTCGGCGGCCGGGGCCTCCTCCTGGGCGAGCGGCAGGCCGCCCACGATGCGGATGCCCTCCGCGTCGAAGGCCCGCTTGATCCGCCAGCGCAGCTCCCGCTCCACGCCGAGCGACTTGCCCGGCATCGTCTTCGCCGCGACCCGCACCACCATCTGGTCGAGCAGCACGCTGTCCAGGCCGAGCACCTCGATCGGGCCCCACAGCTGCTCGTTCCAGGGCTCGTCCTTGCTCATCCGCTCGCCGACCTCGCCGAGCACCCGCTTGATCTTGTCCAGGTCCTCGTCGGAGCGCACGGTCACGTCGACCCCGGCCGTCGCCCAGCCCTGCGAGAGGTTGCCGATCCGCTTGACCTCGCCGTTGCGCACGTACCAGATCTCGCCGTCGTCGCCGCGCAGCTTGGTGACGCGCAGGCCCACCTCGATGACCTCGCCGGAGGCCACCCCGGCGTCGATGGAGTCACCCACCCCGTACTGGTCCTCCAGGATCATGAACACGCCGGACAGGAAGTCCGTGACCAGGTTGCGCGCGCCGAAGCCGATCGCGACGCCCGCCACACCGGCGGAGGCCAGCAGCGGCGCCAGGTTGATCTCGAAGGTGCTCAGCACCATCAGCGCCGCCGTGCCGAGGATCAGGAACGACGCCACCGAGCGCAGTACCGAGCCGATGGCCTGCGACCGCTGCCGCCGCCGCTCCACGTTGACGAGCAGCCCGCCGAGCGCGGTGCCGTCCACGGCCTGCGCCGTGCGGTTCATGCGGTCGATGAACTTGGTGATGGTGCGCCGCACGATCACCCTGAGGACCATCGCGATCACGACGATCAGCAGGATGCGCAGGCCGATGGCGAGCCATGTCGACCAGTTCTCCTCGACCCAGCTCGCGGCGTTCTCCGCGCTCTCGTGCGCGTCGTCGAGCGTGACGGGCTTCGGCGTCTGCGGTGTCTTCGTCGGGTCCGGGTCCGCTCCGGCGGCCGAGAGCACGGACAGGAACACGGCGGGTACCTCCAGGCATAGCGGTCTGCCCAGGAGATGCGCCGGGCAGACCCACCACACTAACGGGGCATGGTGTGGGGATCGTTGTCATGTTCGAAGGGCGCCTGGTGATCACCCGGTGACCAGCGGGTGCGCGGCGGCGGGGAAACGTGTCACCCCTGGCCTGTGGTCGAAAACACTTCAAGGCCGTTACCGGCACATGGTGGCGCTACGACCAGGCATGAGGGGAGACTGTTCCACAGATCGTCCCGGCGCGAGCCACGCGCCGCCGGCGTACAAGGAGGCATCCGTGCCGCATGTCCTGGTCCTCAACGCGTCGTACGAGCCCCTCGGCGTCGTACCGCTCCGCCGCGCGCTCGTCCTCGTCCTGGAGAACAAGGCCCTCTGCCTGGAGGAGTCCGGCGCCTTCCTGCACAGCGCGACCCGCACCATCCCCGCTCCCAGCGTGGTCCGGCTCAAGCGTTTCGTGCGGGTCCCCTACCGGGGGCCCGTTCCTCTGACCCGCCGTGCCCTGTTCGCCCGCGACGGCGGCCGGTGCATGTACTGCGGTGGCGTCGCAACCAGCGTCGACCACGTGATCCCGCGCAGCCGCGGCGGTCAGCACGTCTGGGACAACGTGGTGGCGTCCTGTCGCCGCTGCAACCACGTGAAGGCCGACCGGCACCTGATGGAGCTCGGCTGGCGCCTGCGGCACAAGCCCGCCCCACCCTCCGGCCTCGCCTGGCGCATCATCGGCACCGGGCATAGGGACCCGCGCTGGCTGCCGTACCTGCAGCCGTTCGGCGCGGACGACGCGATGGCCCGGATCGACGGCATCTCCGCCTAGGGAGCCGCATCCGGGCCTTCGTCGTACGGGGTCCCTGCCGGTGCCGCCCGGCGCCCGGCAGGGCTTCGGGGGTCCGGGGGCTTCGGGGCTTCGGGGGTCCGGGGGCTTCGGGGGTCCGGGGGCTTCGGGGCTTCGGGGGTCCGGGGGTTTCAGCGGCTTCGGGAGCTTCGGAGGCTTCGGGGGCGCGCGGTGATGGTGTCCGCGCCGCCCCCGCGCGCTGTCCTGCCCGGCCGCGCTCCACCTCGCCCCCGAGCGCCCCTCAGTCCCGTACGGCGTACGCCTCCACCGACCACAGCGAGTACCCGAACCGCGTCGCCCGCCGCTCGCCCCGCACCCGTACGAAGCGGGTGTCCGGCGCGTCCATGCGCACCGACTCGCGCCCGCCCCGGCCCGCGCGCACCACGGCCGCCGTCCGCCACGTCCTGCCGTCCGCCGACGTCTCGATCCGGTACGCGGCGGCGTACGCGTCCTGCCAGCGCAGCACCAGTCGGCCGAGGCGCACCGGCCGGGGCAGTTCGAGCCCCCACCAGGCGTCGTCCTCGGCGGGCGAGGACCAGCGGGTCGTGGCGTCGCCGTCGATCGCGGCCGACGCGGGGAAGTCCCCGGTCTCGTCGCCCGACGACGACGCGCGGGCGCCGCGCGCCAGGTCCGGGCCGCCGGTGCGGGGGAAGGCCCGCACCACCAGCGTCCGCGTCTCGCCCGCGAACGTGACCGGGACCTCGTACGTGCCCGCCCGCGTGCCCCGCGCCACGCTCACCTCAACGGGCACGTCGACCCGTGTGCCGCGCGGCAGGACCAGCCGCCCCGGCACCCGCACCGCGAGGCCCTTCGGTGCCTTCGCGGTCAGCGTCCCCCGGACGTCGCCGGGGCGCCGGGACAGCAGCCGCGCCGTGATCCGCTCGGGGCCGCCGCCGATCTCCGCGTCCGTCTCCGCGCGGGCCAGCGCCAGCGCGGCGGCGGGCCGGTCGTCGAACCAGGGCACCAGATGGCGCGCCCCGCCGCCGCCGGACACCGTGACCCGCACGGCGTCCGCCCGCACCTCCTCGGGCGGCCTGACCTCGGTGGCGCCGGATGCGTCGAGCGCGGCGAGGCGGCGCCAGCCCCCGCCGGGCACCCGCGCCTCGACGGCGCCCCGCGTGCCCGGGTCCGTCAGCGCCGTCACCGCCGCCAGCGGCCGGGCCCCGCGCCAGGCGGCCCGCCCGCCGTCGGCGGCCTCCCGCCGACCGGTGCCCGCCCACGCCGCGTACGCCTTCTCGGCGCGCGCCAGGAACGGGTCGAGGACGCCCTTGCCGACCCTCACCGGGCTCGACCGCAGCGCCGTACGGAGCGTCCGCAGGGCGCGCGCCGCCCGCCACGCCGCGGCCCCGTCACCGCGCGCCGCCGCCGTCAGCAGGTCCACGGCCGTCACGCCCGCCTGCCCGTACCGCGCCAACTGGGCCGTCCAGGGCCGCACTTCACGGTCAAGGTCACTGCCCGCCAGGTGCTCGGGCGCGTCCCGCATCACCGCGAACGCGGCCCGCAGCCGCCCCGCGGCCGCCTCCACCCGGCGCCGGTCGCCCGTGGTGCGCGCCGCCCAGAACGCGCTGAGCGGCGGGCGCAGATACGCCGACTCGTCGGCGCCGAGCACGGACGACGCGTCGTTGCCCGCGAGGGCCCGCAGCGCGCCGCGCGCCTTCGCGTCACCGCCCGCGAGGTCGTCGATCGCCGCCAGCCAGGAGGCGTGCGGGCGGTAGCCGCGCGGGTTCCAGGCGAAGTCGGCGGCCGTGAACAGCGGGACGCGGGACGCGACGGGCTGCTCCATCGCGGTGCCGAGCAGCGCGGCCGAGCCCTGCGCGACGGCCGGTTCGCGGCCGGTGTACGGGCCGAGGAAGAGCCGGTCCGGCGCGAAGTCGTTCACCGGGTAGTTGTCCATCGTCACCAGCGGCCGCGACCCGAACGCCCGGCGCGCGCCCGCCAGTTCGCGCCCCGTGATGGTGCGCGGTACGACGCCGACGCCCGTCCACGCCACCCGCACCCGCCGGTCGAGGCGCCCCGACAGCGCCTCGCGGTACGCGGTCGCCCCGTCCTGGTAGAACTCCGTCGGCATCAGCGACAGCGGCCGCGCCCCGGGGTGCCGCTCGGCCAGGTGGCGGGCCACGGCGTTCGCGACGCGGGCCTGCGCCTCGGCGGCGGCCTCCGGGCCGGAGCCGAACACGTCCGCGTCCCGCTCGCAGTGCCACTCGCTGTAGCTCACGTCCTGGAACTGGAGCTGGAACGCCCGGAAGCCGAGGGCCCACATCGCGTCGACCTTCCGCGTGAGGGCCCGCAGGTCCTCCCGCGACGACAGGCACATGCCCTGGCCCGGGGCCACCGCCCAGGTGAGCGTCACGTGGTTGCGGGCCGCGCGCCGGGCGAGCGCGCGGAACTCCTCGCGCTGCGCCGCCGGGTACGGCTCGCGCCAGCGGGCCTGCCGGTAGGGGTCGTCGCCCGGCGCGTACACGTACGCGTTCTGCTTCGTACGCCCCAGGAAGTCCAGCTGCGCCAGGCGCTGCCGCCGCGTCCACGGCGTCCCGTAGAACCCCTCGGTGAGGCCCCGGACCGCCGTCACCGGCCAGTCCCGCACCCATACGCCCGGCACGGCGGACCCCTCGCCGACCAGTTGGCGCAGCGTCTGTACGCCGTGGAACAGGCCGTCGGCGCCCACGCCCTCCAGCGCGACCGTGGCCCGCCCCGCGACGCGCCCCGCGGCCAGGCGGTAGCCCCCCTCGGGGAGGTCCGCGCGCGGGGGCGCGCCGAGCTGGCGCAGGGTCCTGTCGGCGGCGGTGCCTCCGGTGTACACGACGAGGTGGCCCCCACCGGGCGGTGGGCCGTCGCCGCCCTCGCCGCCCTCGCCGCTGCCGCTCGCCGTGACGGTCTCCCGCACGCCCGCGTGGCGCAACAGCGTGCGGAGGGCTGTCGTGGCGTGGGGGTCGGTGTGCTGGGTGGTGACGAGGGTGACTTTGTGGCTGAGGGGGAGGGGGAGCCGTTCGGGGTTGCTGGGCCCATGGTTTGGGGGCGGGGCCAGATGGGAGGGAGGGGGCTTGGGGGCTTCTGGGGTGCTTGGGGTGTCCGGGGTGCTTTGGGTGCTTGGGGTGTTCGTGGTGCTTGGGGGGTTTTGGGGGTGTTGAGGGTGGTGGGGGCCTTGGGGTTGCTGGGTGAGGGGGGTGAGGGGGGTGCGGCGAGGGCGTTGGGGGCGTTGGGGGCGGGGATCAGGGTGCTGGCGAGGACGGCTGCCGCGATGGCGGCTGCGCTGCCGCCCCTTGTCCGCCGGGTCCGCACCGGGGCCCCTCCCTCGTCACTGCCGCCACTTGCGTGGTCACGCACGGCACCGACCCCACCACTTGCGTGCGGCGGGTGTCAACGCGGGCCCTTCAGTGCCGGGGGTGGCCGCCGGGTTTGTCGCCGCTTCGCGGCTCGCCCTCATGCGCCGGGCGGGCTGTGTCCTGGCTGGGGTCCGTCTTTTGGGTGCGGGTGGCTTCGCGCTATCGCGCTCGCGTTCTCCCACCCGCCCGCCCTTTTCGGCGCTGCGCGCCGTGCCCTCAGTCGCCGGGCGGGCTTTTTCCCCGCCCGCCCGCCCTTCGTCGCGCTGGCGCGCTCGTCCTCAGTCGCCGGACGGGCTTTTCCCGCTCACCCGCCCTTGTTTGCCGCCGGGCGGGCTTGAGTACCCGCCCCGGAGGGGGCGGGTGGGCGGGGAAATCTCCGCCGCGAAGCGGCGGAGCCCCACGACGAAAGCGGCAGAGGGGAGACGAGCCCGCAGGGGCACGATCCAGCCCGTCCGGCGTTTGAGGACGAGCGCGCCAGCGCGATGAAAGGGCGGGTGGGTGGGGAAGCCGGAGCCCCACGGCGAAGGCGGCAGAGGGCCACGTGCCCGCAGGGGGACAAGCCCCAGCCCGTCCGGCGTTTGAGGACGCGCGCGCCAGCGCGATGAGGGGACGCAGGGGGCCACGCGCCCGCAGGGGCGAGTTCCAGCCCGTCCGGTGTGAGGGCGGGTGCGGTGGCGTGAGGGAAGGGAGGGTGGGTGGGGAAGAGGAAGAGGGAAGGGGGAGTGCCACGGCGGGTGCGGTAGACCCCGGCTCGCCCGTGGCGGAGCGGTGGAGGTCGCCCGGCCTTCGAGGGCAAGGGCGTGTGACCGGCGTCACGTTCAGGGGTTGTTTACGTCTGCACCCCTACCCAGTGGGTAGAACCGCGGGACCGGCACCCGCACCCCGAAAAAGGAGCGTTACATGGCCACCTCGGCGCATGTTCTTCTGTCCGGCCTGTCCGACCAGGTCTCGCACCCCGACTCGGGCCTCGACGGATCCTGCTCCTGCGGCTGCCTGGAACCGCCCCTGACGAGCGAGCCGCCGCTCGCGGACGCCGCCCCGCTGACCAGCGAGCCGCCGCTCGCGGACGCCGCGCCGCTGACCAGTGAGCCGACGTCGACGGGGACGGCCGCGGGCCTGGACTCCGCGGGGTTCTAGGTGACCCTGGCCCGGCTGGCCGCCCTGCACGGCGTGGCCACCTCCTACTCCCCGTCCCCGGGCGCGACGATCCAGGCGTCCGACGCGGCGGTCGTCGCCGCCCTCGCGGCGCTCGACGTGGACGCGAGCACCCCGGACGCCACGCAGAACGCCCTGGCGGAGCGCGAACGGGCGTTACGGCAACGGCTGTTACCGCCGACGGTGGTCCACTGGCAGGGCGCGGGTGAGGGAGAGGGGGAGGCGGGCGGGCTCGGTGTGGCGGTGCCCGACGGCACCCGGCTCCGGCTCGACACCGAACAGGGCGACACCCACGAGTGGCCCGCGTCCCAGCCGCCCCCGGCCCCGCTCCCGCTCGGCGTCCACCGCCTGGGCGCCACCGCCCCGGACGGCACCCGCGGGCAGGCCTGGCTCATCGTCGCCCCGCGCCGCGCCCCCGGACCCCGCAGCCGGGAGTACGGATTCCTGGTCCAGCTCTACTCGCTGCTGAGCGGCCACTCCTGGGGCATGGGCGACCTGGGGGACCTCGCGGAGCTGGCCGCCTGGGCGGGCCACGCGCTCGGGGCCGGATTCGTGCAGGTCAACCCGCTGCACGCGGCGGTGCCCGCGGCGCCGGGAGGCGCCAGCGACCCCTCCCCGTACCGACCGTCGTCCCGGCGCTTCCCCGATCCCGTACACCTGCACGTGGAGAGCGTCCCGGAGTTCGCGCACCTGCGGGGCGAGGCGCGGCGGCGGGCGGGGGAGCTGATCGAGGAGGGGGCGCGGCTGCGGCGCTCCGTGCTCGACGAGGGCGCGCTGATCGACCGCGACGCGGTGTGGGCGGCCAAGTCCGCGGCCCTCGAACTGATCCGGGAGGTCCCGCTCGGCCCCGGCCGGTGCGCCGCGTACAGCGACTTCCTCGCCGAGCACGGGCAGGCCCTGGAGGACCACGCCACGTGGTGCGCGCTCGCCGAGCGGCACGGCCCCGACTGGCGCGCCTGGCCCGCCCCGCTGCGCGATCCGGCCAGCCCCGAAACGGCCCGCGCCCGCACCGAGTTGCTGGACCGCGTCGACTTCCACGAGCGCCTTGCTTGGTACGTCGACGAGCAGCTGGCCGCCGCCCAGCGTGCCGCGCGGGACGCGGGCATGGGCATCGGCGTCATCCACGACCTCGCCGTCGGCGTCCACCCCGAGGGCGCCGACGCCTGGGCGCAGGCGCGGTACTTCGCCACCGGCATGTCGGCGGGCGCCCCGCCGGACGCGTTCAACGCGCGCGGCCAGGACTGGGGCCTGCCGCCGTGGCGCCCGGACCGGCTCGCCGCGTCCGGCTACGCCCCCTTCCGCGCCCTGCTGCGCGCCGCGCTGCGGCACGCGGGCGCCGTGCGCATCGACCACGTGATGGGCCTGTTCCGGCTGTGGTGGGTGCCGGAGGGCGCGCCTCCGGCCGAGGGCACGTATGTGCGCTACGACGCCGACGCGATGCTCGCCGTCCTCGTCCTGGAGGCGCACCGCGCGAACGCCCTGGTCATCGGCGAGGACCTCGGCACCGTCGAGCCGGGCGTGCGGGCGGCGCTGCGCGAGCGGGGGGTGCTCGGCACGTCGGTGCTGTGGTTCGAGCGGGACTGGGAGGGCCGGGAGGGCCCCGACAGCGGTGACGACACGGAGGGTGGCTCGGGTACGGGGCTGCCGTTGCCGCCGGAGCGGTGGCGCGCGGACTGCCTCGCCACCGCCACCACGCACGACCTGCCGTCCACGGCGGCCCGCATCACCGGCGAGCACGTGGCGCTCCGCCACGACCTGGGCCTGCTGACCCGTCCGGCGGCGGCCGAGCGCGCCGAGGCCGCCGCCGACGTGCGCGAGTGGCTGGCCCTGATCTCCCGGCTCGGGCTGTTGCCGGGCGGCGCGGGGAGCGAGGAGGAAGAGGTGCGCGCCGTGCACCGCTTCCTGATCGCCACCCCGGCCCGGCTCGTCGGCGTCTGGCTGCCGGACACCGTCGGCGACCGCCGCCCGCAGAACCTGCCGGGCACCTGGGACCAGTATCCGAACTGGCGCCTGCCGGTCGCGGACGCCCAGGGCCGCCCCCTCGGCCTGGAGGAGCTGGCGGCGGCACCGCGGCTGCACGCGCTGCTCGACGTCTTCCGCAGGCCCGGAGGGTTCGGAGGGTTCGGTGGGCCCGGCGGGGCCGGAGGGTTCGGCGGGGGCGGCGCCCTCTGATGGCACCCCGGGCGCGCGGCCCGCGAAGCGGTTCGCTACGTTGGCACCGTGGACAAGAAGAACGCCCTGCGCGCCGGTGCGGTTGCCGCCGGTACGACGCTGATGATGCTGCTCATGTCGTCCCCCGCGCTCGCGCTCACCCGCGACGACGGCGACGACCCGGCTCCCAAGCTGAGCGTGGTCGAGACGCTCGGCCTGTTCGTCGCGGCGCCGATCGTCCTCTTCCTGGTGATCGCGGGCCTCGTGATGATCGGTGACAAGTCCCGCAAGCAGGCCAAGCAGGGCTGACCCGCCCGGCACACCTCCGGGACCCACCGGTTCCTCTCTGGCTGAGAGTCCGGTCGAGGGCCCAGTCGAGGGCGCCCTTGGGCGACGTACTTCCCCGTGGGGGATGCGCCGCCCAAGGGCGCCCTCGACGTGTGTGCGGGCCGCCGCCGAGCGCCGCCCGGCTCAGGCGGACTGGACGCCCGCGAGCAACTTCCGCAGCAGCGCGGCCAGCTGGGCCGCCTCCGCCTCGTCGAGCCCGGAGGCGGTGAGCGCCGCCCGCTGCTCCTCAAGGCCCGCCGTGACGGCCCGGTCGACGACGGCGAGGCCCTCCGGCGTGAGCGTCACCTGGAGTCCCCGCCGGTCGTGCGGGTCGGGCGAGCGGCGCAGCAGCCCGGCCCGCTCGAGCCGGTCGAGGCGCCCCGTCATCCCGCCGCTGGTCAGCATCAGGGTCGAGGAGAGCTGGCGCGGGGAGAGCGTGTAGGGCTCGCCGGAGCGGCGCAGCGTGGCGATGACGTCGAACTCGCCGCGGGTGACGCCGATGCGGCGGTACGTCTTCTCGATGCGGTCGGCCATGGCCTGACCGGTGCGGTAGACGCGGCCGAAGACTTCCATGGGCGTGGTCTCCAGGTCGGGCCGCACCACGGCCCACTGGTCGATGATCGCGTCGACGCCGTCCCGCTCGACGGCGGCCACGGCGGTGTCCGTGGCCGCGCTGCCCGTGGCGGCGCTGCTCTCTGTGGCGTGCATGCCCGCAGTATCCATCCAGGGAAAGAAGCTTGCAAGAAAGTAGCTTCGGAGGAAGCTGCTTCTGTGTAAGCAGATTGACGGTAAGAGGATTGGTGGTAAGAGGGTTGATGGTAAGTGGGTTGACAGTAAGTAGCTTAGCTCTAAGCTACTTTCCATGAACCGTGCCACCGCGACGCTGCTCACCGCCTACGCCCCGGTCGTCTGGGGCTCCACGTACGCGATCACGACGGAGTTCCTGCCGCCGGACCGCCCGCTGTTCACGGGCTTCATGCGGGCGTTCCCCGCGGGCCTGCTCCTGCTGCTGCTCGCGAGACGGCTGCCGAGAGGCGAGTGGTGGTGGAAGGCGGCGGTCCTCGGCGCCCTGAACATCGGCGCCTTCTTCCCGCTGCTGTTCCTGTCCGCGTACCGCCTGCCCGGCGGCATGGCGGCGGTCGTCGGCTCGGTCGGCCCGCTGTTCGTGGCGGGGCTCTCGGCGCTGCTGCTCAGCGAGCGGCCCCGTACGCGCACGGTGCTCGCGGGGGTGGCGGCCGCGCTCGGCGTGAGCCTCGTCGTCCTGAAGGCGACGGGCTCGCTGGACGCGGTGGGCCTGGCCGCGGCGGTAGGCTCGACGGCGTCGATGTCCACGGGCACGGTCCTCACCAAGCGCTGGGGCCGCCCCGAGGGCATCGGCCCGCTGGCCCTGACCGCCTGGCAGCTGACCGCGGGGGGCCTGCTGATCGCGCCGGTGGCGCTCCTCGTCGAGGGCGCCCCGCCCGCCCTGGACGGGCGGAACATCGCGGGGTACGTCTATCTGGCCCTGGCCGGTACGGCGCTCGCGTACTGGCTCTGGTTCCACGGCATCGGCCGCCTGCGCGCCACCCAGGTCAGCCTCCTCGGCCCGCTCTCACCGCTGACGGCGGCCGTCATCGGCTGGGCCGCGCTCGGCCAGTCGCTGACACCGCTCCAAGTGGTGGGCATGGTGGTGGCCTTCGGGGCGACGGTGTTCGGGCAGCTGGCGGCGGGCGCCGCCAGGCGCGTCCCGCGGCCGGAGCGGGAACCGGTGCCGCAGCCGGAACCGGTCCCCGCGCCAGCCGTGCCGGGTGAGGCGGCGCGGCCGTAGCGCGCCGCTACCGGCGGGGCGCCACCTTGTCCTTGAGCGTGTAGCCCCCGGCGATGACGGTGCCGTCGGCGGCGGGCGCCATGCACTTGGCGAGGGGCGGCTCGCCCTTCCCGTTCGGCCCCGTCATGCCGACGCGGGCGGGGCCGCGGCCGTCCTCGGGGACGTGGAAGCTGGCGCCCATGCGGACGTGCGGGTCGAGTTCCTTGAGCCACGGGTGCCCGGGGCTCGTACGGAAGAGCCGACCGGTGACGGTCGCGGTGGGGCCGCCGGTGGTCAGGCAGTCGACCTTGAAGTCCCCCAGTACACCTTCGGCGGCTTGCCGCCCGGCTGTCCGAAGCTGTGGTAGATCCGGAAGGTGCCCTTGCTCCTGGTGGGCCGCCACGGGTTCTGCGCCGGGTAGGTCGCCGTGGCGTCGACGCTGATCCGGACGTCGTCCTCGGGGACGGGGTAGTTCAGGCGGCCCTCGCCCTTGAGGGCGGAGGTGACGACGGCGGGCTTCTGCGGGGTGCGGACGGCGTCCGGCTGGTCGGGCGCGGCGACGGCAACGGGGGCCGCGACGGCGGCGACGACCGCGACGAGCGCGACGGCACGCAGGGAGTTCTTCAGAGTCAGAGGACGCATGACGGCTCCGTGTCTTCCAGCACTAGGGGGCGAGGTGAGAACACACGTCGATCCTCCTGAACCCCCGCACGCCCCACGTCCCCCTCAGGTAGCGACCACCCCCGCCGCGAGGGGGAGAGGCCGCAGCCGCCAACGGCGAAAAGCCCCCCGACGACGGCCCGCGGCCGCCAGTGGCGCTCAGCCCCCACGGGGAGCGTCCACGTCTCACGAGGCGGCAACGGGTGGGCGGGTGGGAGAACCCCATGACGACGGCCCGCGGCCGCCAGTGGCGCTCGGCCCCCACGGGGAGCGCCCACGTCCCGCGAGGGCGGTGACGGGCGGGCGGGTGGGAAAGCACCCCGCCGCGGCAGCGGCACCCCGCCCCGCCCGCCCGGCCAGGGCTACGCGTCGGCCGCCCGCGCCCGCAGGGCCCGCTCCACCCCGGCCCGCGCCTCCGTCACCACCCGCCGCAGCGCGGCGTTCGGCTCGGCGGCGGCCAGCCACGCGTCGGTGGCGTCCAGCGTCTCCCGCGCCACCTGCACCGCCGGGTAGAGCCCCACGGCGACCTGCTGCGCCATCTCGTAGGAGCGGGACTCCCAGACCGACTTGACCGCGGCGAAGTACTTCTCCGTGTACGGCGCCAGCAGCTCCCGCTGCTCGGTCTGGACGAAGCCGGAGATCACGGCCTCCTGCACGGCGTTGGGCAGCTTGTCGGACTCCACGACCGACGCCCAGGCCTCGGCCTTGGCCTCGGGGGTCGGCCGCGCGGCCCGCGCGGCGGCCGCGTGCCGCTCGCCCGCCGCCGTCTTGTCCCGCTCGTACTCGGCGGCGATCTCCGCCTCGCCGAACCGCCCGGTCGCCGCGAGGCGCCCCACGAACGCCCAGCGCAGCTCGGTGTCGACGGCGAGCCCGTCCACCGTCTCCGTGCCGTTCAACAGCCCTTCGAGCAGGGACAGTTCCGCGTCCGTGCGGGCGGTGGCCGCGAACGCGCGGGCCCAGGCAAGCTGGTGGTCGCTGCCCGGCTCGGCGTCCCGCAGGTGGGCGAGGCACGCCTCCGTCCAGCGGGCCAGCGCCGCGTCGCGGCCCGCGGGGGCGGCGTACAGGTCGAGGGCCAGCTTCACCTGGCGGTGCAGCGACTGCACCACGCCGATGTCGGACTCCTTGCCGATGCCGGACAGGACCAGGGACAGGTAGTCGCGCGTCGGCAGCTCCGCGTCGCGCGTCATGTCCCACGCCGACGCCCAGCACAGCGCGCGCGGCAGCGAGGCCTCGAAGTCGCCGAGGTGCTCGGTGACGACGGCCAGGGACTCGGCGTCCAGGCGGACCTTCGCGTACGACAGGTCGTCGTCGTTGAGCAGGATCACCGCCGGGCGGGCCCGGCCCACCAGCGCCTCCACGGCCGTCAGCTCGCCGTCGACGTCCAGCTCCACGCGGTCGGTGCGCACCAGCTTGCCGGACGCGTCGTCCAGGTCGTACAGGCCGATGGCGATCCGGTGCGGGCGCAGCGTGGGCTCGCCCTTGGCGCCCTCGGGCAGCGCCGGGGCCTCCTGCTTGACCGCGAAGGAGGTGATGGTGCCGGAGGAGTCGACGTCCACGACCGGGCGCAGGACGTTGATGCCCGCGGTCTCCAGCCACTTCTTCGACCAGGTCCTCAGGTCCCGGCCGCTGGTCTCCTCCAGCGCACCGAGCAGGTCGCTCAGGCGCGTGTTCCCGAACGCGTGCCGCTTGAAGTAGGCCTGCACGCCGCGGAAGAACTCGTCCTCGCCGACGTAGGCGACCAGCTGCTTCAGGACGGAGGCGCCCTTGGCGTAGGTGATCCCGTCGAAGTTGACCAGGACGTCGTCCAGGTCGCGGATGTCCGCCATGATCGGGTGCGTGGACGGCAGCTGGTCCTGGCGGTAGGCCCAGGTCTTCATCTGGTTGGCGAAGGTGGTCCAGGAGTGCGGCCACTTCGACCCCGGCGCGTACGCCTGGCAGGCGGCCTCCGCGTAGGTGGCGAACGACTCGTTCAGCCACAGGTCGTTCCACCACTCCATGGTCACCAGGTCGCCGAACCACATGTGCGCCAGCTCGTGCAGGATCGTCGCGGCCCGCACCTCGTACGCCGCGTCCGTGACCTTGGAGCGGAACACATACTGGTCGCGGATGGTCACCGCGCCCGCGTTCTCCATCGCGCCCGCGTTGAACTCCGGCACGAACAGCTGGTCGTACTTCTTGAACGGGTAGGGGTAGTCGAACTTCTCCTGGAACCAGTCGAAGCCCTGCCGGGTGACGTCGAAGATCGCGTCGGCGTCCAGGTGCTCGGCGAGCGAGGGGCGGCAGTAGATGCCGAGCGGCACGACCTGCCCGTCCTTCTCGTACGAGGAGTGGACCGCGTGGTACGGGCCCGCGATCAGGGCCGTGACGTAGGTGGAGAGGCGGGGCGTGGGCTCGAAGACCCAGACGTCGTCCTTGGGCTCGGGCGTCGGGGAGTTCGAGATCACCGTCCAGCCGCTCGGCGCCTTCACGGTGAACTGGAAGGTGGCCTTCAGGTCGGGCTGCTCGAAGGAGGCGAAGACGCGGCGGGCGTCCGGCACCTCGAACTGCGTGTACAGATACGCCTGGTCGTCGACCGGGTCGACGAAGCGGTGCAGGCCCTCGCCGGTGTTGGTGTACTCGCAGTCCGCGACGACCGTCAGCTCGTTGCGGCCCTCACGCAGGTGGCGCAGCGCGATGCGCGCGTCGCGGAAGACCGCGCCGATCTCCAGGGCGTGGCCGTTCAGGACGACCTCGTGGACGGCCGGGGCCACCAGGTCGATGAACGTCTCGGCGTCGGCCTCGGCGCTGTCGAAGCGCACGGTGGTCACCGACCGGTACGTGCCGCCCTCCTGCGCTCCGGAGAGGTCGAGATCGATCTCGTACGAGTCCACGGTGAGCAGCTTCGCTCGCTGCTGCGCCTCTTCGCGGGTCAGATTGGTGCCGGGCACGCGGTCATCTCCTCGGTACGACGTGCGAACTTTCCGTGATGTTTCCGGCCATCCTTCCATGGGGCCGGGCGGGGCGCCCCGGGCCATTGTTCTCACGGTGTGCTGCCGTTAGCATCCGCGCGTCGGCTCGGGCCGCACAGCGGCCCGGAGCGGTCAGTGAGCGGTCAGTGAGCGGCCCGGCGCGGGCCGGGAGCGGCCTGGGAGCGGGGTCGGGAGCGGATGCGGATGGCAGGCGGGGCACGGGGTCTTCGGCGGCTACGCGGCGCACCCCCGACGGCGGCGCTCCGCCCCCTGACGGCCGCGCGCCCTCTGACGGCCGCGCGCCCTCTGACGGCCGCGCGCCCCCTGGCGGCCGCGCGCCCCCTGGCGGCCGTGCGCTCCCTGGCGGCCGCGCGTCCGCTGACGGCCGCGCGCTCGGTGGTCGCGCTCACCCTGCTCGTGGCGGCCACGGCGGCCTGCGGCGGCTCCGGCTCCGACTCCGGCGGCGGACCCGGCGGCCTGGAGAAGACCCGGATCACCGTCGGCACCATGCCCGTCGCCGACACCGCCCCGCTGCACCTGGCCATGGAGAAGGGCTACTTCAAGGCGGAGGGCCTCACGGTCCGCACGACCACCCTCAGCGGCGGCGCCGAGTCGGTCAGCCGCCTGCGCGCGGGCGCCCTCGACATCTCCTTCGGCAACTACGTCTCGTACGTCCTCGCCCACGCCCACAAGGCCATCGACGTGCGCTTCGTCGCCGACGCCTTCCAGTCGGCGCCCCGCACCCACGCGGTGCTCGTCCCCAAGGACTCCCCGGTCCAGAACCTGAAGGACCTCGAAGGCAAGAAGATCGGCGTCAACACCAAGCGGAACATCAGCGCCCTGCTGGTGCGCAAGGCGGCCAAGGCGGAGGGCGCCGCGTTCGACGACGACAAGAGCTTCGCCGAGGTCGACATGCCGAACATGGAGACCGCCCTGAAGTCCGGCAGCGTCGACGCCGTGCAGGCCGTCGAGCCCTTCGTCACCGCGATCGAGAACTCCGGCACCGGCCGCGTCGTCGCCGACCTCGGCAAGCCGCCGACGGCCGGGTTCCCGATCGCCGGGTACGCGACGACCGCGTCCTTCGCCAAGGACCACCCCAAGACGGTCGCCGCCTTCCAGCGGGCCCTGGCCCGCGCCCAGAAGCAGGCCGCCAAGCGCTCGGCCGTCGTCGCCGCGCTTCCGGAGTACACGCGGATCACCGCCGAGCAGGCGGCCCGCATGCACCTCGGCGGCTATCCCGTGACGCTCGACCCGGGCCGGTTGCGCCGGGTGGTCGACCTCATGCGGGAGTTCGGCTACGTACGGGAGAAGGTCGACGTGGAGCGGCTCGTCGTCCGCCCGGAGCCGTGAGGCCGCGATGCCGGGCGGGCGGGGCTGGTGCGGGGCGAGTGACGTCGTGAAGCGGGTGGCGCGGTGAGGCGGGCGATGCGGTGAAGCGGGCGATGCGGTGAAGCGGACGGCGCGTTCCGGTCCGGGCTCCGGCCCGGAGTCAGGGGCGCGCGCTCGCTCGCGCGCCCCGTCGCGCGCCGGAGTGCTGGTCTCGCGCAGGTGGGGGCGGGCGCTCCTGGGGGCGCTCGGCATCGCGGGCGCGGTGCTCCTCGTCGAAGTCGTCGCCCGCAGCGGGGTGTTCGACGCCCAGGCCCTGCCGCCCGCCTCATCCGTGCTGGCCCGCGCCGCCGAGATGGCGGGCGACGACGGCTTCCTCGGCGACCTCGGCACCACCGTCTCCGCCTGGCTCGGCGGGCTCGCGCTCGCCGCCGCCCTCGCCGTGCCCGCCGGGCTGCTGCTCGGCAGCCTGCCGAGGCTGAACACCGCGAGCCTCGCCGTCGTCGAGCTGGCCCGGCCCATCCCGTCCGTGGCGCTGATCCCCCTCGCCATCCTGGTCTTCGTGGAACCGGACCGGGTCGAGCGGTCCCTCGTCTGCTACGCGGCGCTGTGGCCGATCCTGCTGAACACCCTGTACGGGCTGCGCGACGTCGACCCCGTCGCCAAGGAGACCCTGCGGTCCTTCGGGTTCGGGGCGTGGGGGGTGCTGTGGCGGGTGTCGCTGCCCAGCGCGGGCCCGTTCGTGCTGACGGGGGTGCGGATCGCGGCGTCGGTGGGGCTGATCGTCGCGGTCAGCGCGGAGTTGCGCGCCGGGGGCGACGCGGGGCTCGGGGTGTATCTGCTGGAGTCGCAGTCGGGCGGCGGGCGGCCGGACCTGATGGTGGCGGGGGCCGTGTGGGCGGGGGCGCTGGGGATGGGGGCGAACGCGGTGCTGGTGGGGGTGGGGAGGCGGTTGTTTCCTCAATCGCGCCCCTCGGTACTCCGAGCCTCGTCCTCGAACGCCGGACGGGCTGGGGCTTCGCCCGACGGCATCGAGAGGGCGGGGCCATGACATTCCTCAGCCGTCTCCTCACGTACCTGCTCGCGCGCGGGTGGCTGCTCGTGGTGCTCGTCGGAGTGTGGGAAGGAGCCGCCCGGCGGGCCGGGGACCTGTACTTTCCGCCGCCGTCGCGGATCGTGCGCGTGATGGGGGAGCTGTGGTGGTCCGAGCGGGCGCTGGACGACCTGGTGCCGAGCCTGAGCCAGCTGCTGCTGGGGTGGGCGCTGGCCGGGGCCGCGGGGATCGCCCTCGGGACGGCGATCGGGCTGTCGCGGACGGCGTTCTACGTGCTCGACCCGGTGCTCCAGTTCGGCCGTGCCGTGCCGCCGCCCACGCTGATCCCGTTCTTCATGGTCGCCTTCGGACTCGGCACGTCCATGCAGGTGGCCACGATCGTCTTCGGGGTCGTCTGGCCGGTGCTGCTCAACACCGCCGACGGGGTGCGGTCCGTCGAGCCCGTGCAGCTCGACTCCGCGCGCGTCTTCGGGATCGGCGGCCTCGGGCGGCTGCGGTACGTCGTGCTGCCCGCCGCCGCGCCGAAGATCTTCGCGGGGCTCAGGGTCGCGCTCGGCTTCGCCCTGATCCTCATGGTCATCGCCGAGCTGATGGGGTCGGGGGACGGCATCGGCGCGCGGCTCAACGCGGCCGAACGGGACTTCAGGCCCGACGAGTTATGGGCCACCATCGTGCTGCTCGGTGTCATCGGCTGCGTACTCAACGGGCTGTTCCTGCTCGTCGAACGGAAGGCCCTCGCCTGGCACAGGGGCGCGAGGCGGATGAACACTTAGGGCGCTGAGGCGCGACGGGGCGCCCGGTACCGCGAGCGCACCGGCCGCGCACGCGATGCATCCGGTGTACGGGGCACGGGGGAACGCTCGCCCCGTCCGCGTACTCACAGCACGTAGACCACGACCATCACGCAGACCACGCACACAGACCACGCACACAGACACACAGACCACGCGCACAGACCACGTGCACAGACACACCGATCACGCACACAGACCACGCGCACAGACACACCGACCACGTACACGGACCCGCCCACAGGGGTCGCGCACAGACCACCCAGCACGTTGACCGCGTGCCATCGGTAGCAGGGGGAACAGGGGATGTTGGAGATCACGGGGCTCAGCCACCGGTACGACGACGGGCACCAGGCCGTCGACGGGGTCGAACTCTTCGTGGACCGGGGCGAACTGGTGAGCATCGTCGGCCCCTCGGGCTGCGGCAAGTCCACGCTGCTCAGATGCGTCGCCGGGCTGCAGCGGCCGAGCGCGGGGCGGATCGCCGTGGACGGCCGCGCCGTCGACGGCGTGCCCGACGGCCTCGCCGTCGTCTTCCAGGACTACACGCGCTCGCTCTTCCCGTGGCTGACCGTCCGCGACAACGTGGCGCTGCCGCTGCGCCGCCGGGGGCTCGCGCGCGCCGAGCGGCACGAGCGGGCGCGCGCCGCGCTCGCGCAGGTCGGCCTCGCCGACACCGAGGGCAAGCACCCCTGGCAGCTCTCCGGCGGCATGCAGCAGCGCGTCGCCCTGGCGCGCGCGCTCGCCTACCGGCCCGCGCTGCTGCTCATGGACGAGCCGTTCGGCTCCGTCGACGCGCAGACCAGGGAGGACCTGGAGGACCTGCTGCTCGCGGTGCGGGGCGGCGGCGACCCCGGCGGCCCCCCGAGAGCACCCGGGGACGGCATGACCATCCTGCTCGTCACGCACGACATCGACGAGAGCGTGTACGTCGGCGACCGCGTCGTCGTCCTCACCGGCGCCCCCGGGCGCGTGCACAGCGACCTGCGGGTCGAACTCCCGGCGCCGCGCGACCAGATCGCCACGCGCGGCCTGCCGGAGTTCGTGAAGCTGCGGGCCGAGGTCGGACGGGCGGTGCGGCGCCCATGAGCGTGGACGTGCTGGTCGCGGGCGCGGGCATCGGCGGACTCACCACCGCGCTCAGCCTGCACGCGGCGGGGATCGGCGTGCGCGTGGTGGAGAGCGTGGACGTGCTGCGGCCCGTCGGCGTCGGCATCAACCTGCTCCCGCACGCCGTGCGGGAGCTGACGGAGCTGGGCCTCGGCGAGCAGCTGGCCGCGACCGGCGTGCAGACCGCGGAGATGGTCCACTACGACCGCCACGGCAACCGCATCTGGGGCGAGCCGCGCGGCCTCGCCCTCGGCTACCACTGGCCGCAGTACTCCATCCACCGGGGCGCCCTCCAGATGATGCTGCTCGACGCGGTGCGGGAGCGGCTCGGCGAGCGGGCCGTGGTGACCGGCACCGCGTTCGTGCGGTTCCTGGAGGAGGGCTCGGCGCTGCGGGTCGTCGTACGGGACCTGGCGCGCGGCCGGGAGCACGCCGTGCGGGCGCGGGCGCTCGTCGGAGCCGACGGGCTCTACTCGGCGGTGCGGGCGCGGCTGCACCCGGGCGAGGGGCCGCCGCTGTGGAACGGCATCCGCATGTGGCGCGGCGTCACCGAGTGGCAGCCCGTCCTCGGCGGCCGCACCGTCGCCGTCGCGGGCAGCAACGCCCAGGCCAAGCTCGTCGTCTACCCCATCTCGCGGGAGGCCGAGCTGCGCGGGCGGGCGCTGCTCAACTGGGTGGCCGAGGTGCGGTTCCCCTTCGAGCCGGGCGGGCCCTCCGGATCGGCCGACTGGAACCGCAGCGGGCGGCTCTCCGAGGTGCTGCCGCACTACGCGGGCTGGCGCATCGGCGACCTGGACGTCCCGGCGCTGTTCGCCGCCACCCGGCGCATCCTGGAGTACCCCATGGTCGACCGGGAGCCGCTGCCCTGGTGGGGCAAGGGCGCCGTCACCCTCCTCGGTGACGCCGCGCACCCCATGTACCCCGTGGGCTCCAACGGCGGCTCCCAGGCCATCCTCGACGCCCGGGTCCTCGCCCGCTGCCTCGCCATGACCGACCCCGACCGGGTGGCGGGCCTGCGCGCGTACGAGGAGATCCGCCGCGAGGCCACGACGGCGCTGGTGCTGGCCAACCGCAGCATGCCCGCCGACCGCTTCCTCGCCGCCGTCGCCGAACGCGCCCCCGAGGGCTTCGACCGCGTCGAGGACGTCCTGACGGCCGAGGAGTTGGGGGAACTGGAGGCGGCGTACCGCTGGACCACCGGAACGGATGTCGCGGAGCTCAACGGCAGGGGGAGCTGGGGGGTGGGGTAGGCCCCACCCTCGCCCCGCCCTGATCGGCGCTGCGCGCCGTGCCCTCACACGCCGGGCGGGCTTTCCCCCGCCCACCCGCCCCTCCTTGCCGCTCCGCGGCTCGTCCTCAAACGCCGGACGGGCTGGAACGCCCACCGTCTCACCGCCGTCGCCTGCCGCGAGTGCCCCACGCGCCCGTGGGTCCCACCTGCCCCGTGGTCCCACCCGCCCGCCCTCTCTGGGGCGGGCGGGTGGAATCAGCCCGCCACCGGGCCCTTGAGAGCGAGCGCGGCACCACAATCGCTTCAGCCGGTCCGGCCCATGCGGACCAGCGCGCCACAGCGACGACCCACCCAGCAGGCGCTTGAGAGCGAGCCCGCCACCACGACGATCCAACCCGCCCGGCACCTGCCAACCAGCCCGTCACCGCGACGATCCAGCCCGCCCGGCGTTTGAGGGCGAGCGCGGTAGCGCGACTGGTCCAGCCCGTCCGGCGTTTGAGGACGGGCCGCGCAGCGGTGATGTCGGGGGTGAGGGGCGGAGCCCCGTGGAGGGCGGGTGGGTGGGGGACGCGAGCGCGGTAGCGCGGAGCCAGCCGCACCGGGAAGACGGGGCCCGGCAGGCCCACAGCCCGCCCGGCGCATGAGGGCGAGCCGCGAAGCGGCAAGAGGAGGGGGTGCCAGGGGGCGGAGCCCCATGGTTCCGGGAAGGGGCGGGGTGGGGGAGAAGCGGCGTCACCCCCGGCGGCCGCCCGCCACCACGACCACCGCGAGCGCGGCCACCGCGAGCCCGCCCCCCACCCACAGCGCCGACGTCACCCCGGCCCCGTCGGCGACCCGGCCCCCGACCAGCGCCCCGAGCGCGATCGCCACGTTGAACACCCCGGCGAAGAGCGCGGACGCCGCCTCACGGGCGTGCGGCGCCGCCGCCATCACCCAGTTCTGGGAGGACACCGACACTCCGCCGTACGCAAGGCCCCACGCCACGAGCAGCACCACGGACGCCACCAGCGAGCCTCCGGCCGTACCCATGAGGAGCACCACGCCCCCGAGTGCCGCGGTGATGACGAGCAGCGCCCGCCGGGGGTCGCGCGCGGCGATGGAGCCGCCGAGGAAGTTCCCGGCGATCCCGGCGACGCCGTAGGCGAGCAGCAGGGAGCTGATGAGCCCGGCGCCGACGTCCGGCACCCGCTCCAGGACGGGACGTACGTACGTGTACGCGGCGAAGTGCCCCACGACGAGCAGCCCCACCGCGACGAGCCCCACCCGCAGCCGCGCGAGCCGCAGCAGTCCCCCGAACACGCCGAGCCGCACGGCCTCCGCGGCGGGCAGCGCGGGCAGCAGCACCCGCAGCAGCACGGCCACGCCGAGCCCGAGCGCGGCGACGGCGCCGAAGGCCCAGCGCCACCCGGCGACCTCCCCGAGGAACGTGCCCGCGGGCACGCCGAGGACGGAGGCGACGGCTATGCCGCTGAAGATCACCGCGGTGGCCCGCCCCACGGACTCCGTACGCACCAGGCGCACGGCGAGGGACGCGGCGACGGCCCACACGCCGCCGATGCACAGGCCGACGACGATCCGCGCGACGAGCAGCACGGCGAACGACGGCGCCAGCGCGGACAGCAGGTTCGCGGCGCCGAGCAGCAGCATCAGACCGCACAGCACGGTGCGCCGGTCGGCGCGGCGCACGGCGACGGGCAGCAGGAGCGCGGCGAGGGCCGCGACGACTCCGGGCAGGGTGACGGTGAGCCCCGCGGTGCCGTCGGAGACGTCGAGCCCCGAGGCGAGCGAGGTGAGCAGGCCGACGGGCAGCATCTCGGTCGTGACGACGGAGAACGTGGCGGCGGCGACGGCCAGGACGGCGGGCGGCAGACTCCGCCGCCCGGTGGCGGCGTGGGGGGTCTGGGTCAGGGTTTCCATGGGCACCAGCCAACGCCCGCACGCCGACCGGGAACAACGCCGAAGTTCTCATCCTTGAATGAGCTGGGCTCATCGATCGGCGGCGCACCGGCCGACGGCGGCGAGCACGGTCACGGGAACACGGGTTCAGGGAGCGGTCGCGGATGGGCGGGCTTGAGGTACGGGAGCTGGAGTGCTTCCTCGTCCTGGCCGAGGAACTGCACTTCGGCCGGGCGGGCGAGCGGCTCTACGTCTCCCAGAGCAGGGTCAGCCAGTTGCTCGCCGCGCTCGAACAGCGGATCGGGGCGCGGCTCGTGGAGCGTACTAGCCGCCGGGTCGCGCTGACCCCGCTCGGGCAGCGCTTCCTGGCCGAACTTCGGCCCGCGTACGAGGAGTTGGCGGGCGTGGTGACACGGGCGCGGGAAGCGGCGCGGGGCGTCGAGGGGCGGCTGCGGGTGGGCTTCCAGGGCACGGCGGACGCCCGCCTGATGGAGGCGATCACCACGTTCCAGCAGCGGCACCCGGGCTGTGTGACGGAGATCGTGGAGGTGCCGTTCGCGGACCCGTTCGGGGCGGTGCGGCACGGCGACGTGGACGTGGCGATCGTGCTGCTGCCGGTGGCGGAGCGGGACCTGGTCCTTGGCCCGCTGTTCTCCCGGCAGCGGCAGACGGTGGCGGTCTCCGTGCGCCACCCCTTCGCGTCCCGCGCGTCCCTGACCGCCGCGGACCTCGCGGACACGCCCCTGATCGCGGCGGCGGGCCCGGCCCCCGCGTACTGGCGCGAGGCGCACGCCCCGTCGGCGGTGCCCGCGCCCAGCGTGCGCACCCTTCAGGAGGGCCTGACGCTGGTCGCCGCGGACCGGGGCGCGATGCTGCTGTGCCGCCCCACGGCCCGGTACCACGGCCGGGACGACGTGGTCTTCGTGCCGGTGGACGGGCTGCCGGACTCGGTGCTCGGCGTGGTCTGGCACCGGGACGCGGAGACGGAGCGGGTGCGGGCCTTCGCGCGGGCGGTCACGGAGTCCGAGTCCCCGCGCGGCGGCCTAGCGGGCGCTGCCCGGCGTCACGCGGGGCGGTCCACCGCGAACTGGAAGCACCCGTACTCGACGGCCCGCACGTGCACGAACGCCACCTCCGGGTGGGCGAACGCCTCCGTGAACGCCGCGTCGAACCCGGCGGTGGCGTCCTCGGGGATCTCCAGGAGGGCCCCGCCGACGATGCGGCCCTCGCTGTCGTAGCGGCGTACGGTGCGCAGGGCGCCGCTACGGTCGAACGGGTACCGGTCGGGGTCGGCCTCGGGCCCGTCGCACGCGTCGGCGTGGATGAACACGGGCCCCTGCTCGTCGTACGCGCCCGGCCGCGCGCCGGTCCGCTCCGCCCAGCGGCGCAGCGGGGCGTACGACACGAGCGCGACGCGCTCGCCCTCCTGGATGGGCCGCAGGCAGCAGCGCAGCGGCGAGCCGCCCTCGTCCGCGACGAACGGCACGCAGGGCTTCCCGGCGTCGTCGACGTCCCGGAGCTGCTTGAGGGTGTCGGTGTCAATGGGGTGCGGTGTGAATGCGGTGCTCATACCCCAAGCGTCACCTCCACCCCCCACCGTGAGCTGGCGCTTTTCAGACAGGGAGCTTCCCCCGCCCGCCCACCCGCCCCCTCCGGGGCGAGCGAGCAGGCGAAAACCCCGTCCGGCGTGCGAGGACGAGCGCGCAGCGACGATCGAGCCCGCCCGGCGTTTGAGGGCGAGCGCGCAGCGCGACGATCCAGCCCGTCCGGCGTTTGAGGACGAGCCGCGAAGCGGCAATAACCGGGGGTGCCAGGGGGCGGCGCCCCCTGGTTTTGGGCAAAGGGGCGGGTCTGGGGCGCCCCGCGGGGGTCAGGACTCCGCCGCCACCAGCTCCGCGATCTGCACGGCGTTGAGCGCCGCCCCCTTGCGCAGGTTGTCGTCGGAGATGAAGAAGGCCAGCCCGTTCTCCACGGTCTCGTCGCGGCGGACGCGCCCGACGAACGACTCGTCGCGCCCCGCCGCGCCCAGCGGCGTCGGCACGTCCGTCACCACGACACCCTCCGCGCCCGAGAGGATCTCCAGGGCCCGCTCGGGGCTGATCGGCCGCTCGAACCGCGCGTTGACCTGGAGGGAGTGCCCGGTGAAGACGGGCACGCGCACGCACGTGCCGGACACCTTCAGCTCCGGGATCTCCAGGATCTTGCGGGACTCGTGGCGCAGCTTCTGCTCCTCGTCGGTCTCGTTGAGGCCGTCGTCCACGACCGAGCCCGCCATCGGCAGCACGTTGTACGCGATCGGCGCGACGTACTTGTCCGGTGCGGGGAAGTCGACGGCCGCGCCGTCGTGGGTGAGCTTCGGGGCGTCGGCGCCGACCTTCTCGATCTGGCCGTACAGCTCCTCGACGCCCGCGAGCCCGGAGCCGGACACGGCCTGGTAGGTGGAGACGACGAGCGAGGTGAGCCCGGCCTCCAGGTGCAGCGGCTTGAGGACCGGCATCGCGGCCATCGTCGTGCAGTTCGGGTTGGCGATGATGCCCTTGGGGCGGTCCGCGATCGCGTGCGGGTTCACCTCGGAGACCACCAGCGGTACGTCCGGGTCGCGCCGCCACGCCGAGGAGTTGTCGATCACCACGGCGCCCTGGGAGGCGACCTTCTCGGCGAGCGCCTTGGACGTGGCGCCGCCCGCGGAGAACAGCACGATGTCCAGGCCCGTGTAGTCGGCCGTCGAGGCGTCCTCGACGGTCACGCCGTCCACGACCGTTCCGGCCGAGCGGGCCGAGGCGAACAGGCGCAGCTCGTCCAGCGGGAACTTCCGCTCGGCGAGGATCCTGCGCATGACCGTGCCGACCTGACCGGTGGCTCCGACGATTCCGACCTTCACGGTGACTCCCTTGATCCTTCAAGACCCTCGGCTGGCTCTGGGGTCCTCCATCATGCGGGGGACCCCAGGGCGCCTGTCCAATTCTCTGGCCCCTCAATCATGGGCCGGAACGCACTCCGGGACCGGCCCTGACCAGCGGCTGAGACACGGGCCCCGGCGGCGCGCGGCCGGTCGGCACCGGCTTCTCCACGGCCCGGCGCCCGCTCGTCCGGGCCGCGGCCCCCGGCGTGAGGACCCTCCCGGCACCGGACCGGTGTGACGTACGACTCCTCCCGAAGGACCCCGCGAAGAGCCCCGCGAGGAACCCCGCGAGGAATCCCCCGGTTCCGTCGAACGTTCGGGCCCCGTCCGGCGTCCTAGGGGAAACCCGGGAGGGGACCCGTGGGCGCCGCGCCGCGGGCGTGGGGAGAAGGGGGCGCATTGCTGCGCAGAAGACCGCGCCGCCCGGAGCGCGAGCAGGCCGATCCGCTGGATCCGGCCCAGGTGGACCGGGTGCGGGCCGTCCTGTCGCTCGGCGGGGTGCCGTACGGCGAGCTCCAGGACGGGGTGCAGCAGGTCAGGCTGCGGCTGCTGGAGCGCGCGGCGAAGGGGGAGCGCGCGCCGCGCGACGTCGCGGCGTGGGCCGCGGTCGTCGCCTCCAACTGGGCGATGGACTGGCACCGGGCGCGCCGCCGCCAGGAGCGGCTCGGGGAACGGCTCGCCGCGCTGCGCCCGCCGGGCGCCGAGGAGGACGGCGCCGAGTCGCGCGTCCTGTCGCTGGCCGTGGCGCAGGGCCTCGACGAACTGCCGGACAGCCAGCGGCAGGTGGTGGTGCTGCGCTTCTACGCCGACCTGCCCGTGCGCGCCATCGCGGCGGAACTCGGCATTCCGGAGGGCACGGTCAAGAGCAGGCTGCACGCGGCGGTACGGGTCCTCAGGGAGCGGCTGCACGAGGGAGAGGTGGTGTGACCGTGGCGCACGAGGAGCCGCACGAGGAGCCGTACGAAGAGCCGCACAGGGAGCCGCACGAGGAGCCGTACGAGCCCCGTGACGGGGGCGAAGGGGCCGACGGGACCGATGGCGCCGCCGACGCGCTGATGCTGGCGCTCACGGGCGCCCCGGTGCCCGAAGCGGCCCGCGACGACCCGGCGTTCCTGGCCGAGCACGCGGCGGCCGTCGCCGATGTCGCGCTGCTGCGGGAGCGGGTGCGGGCGGTGGGGGACGCGCTGGCGCGGGGCGGCGACCCGGCGCCCCCGCCCCCCGCGCCCCGCCCCGCCCGCCCCTGGCGCTCACCGGCGGTCCGCCGCCGCGCCCTGCTCGCCCTCGCCGCCACGCTCGCCGCCGGGCTGCTCGGCGGCACGGTGTGGCTGGGCGTGCGCGACGGCGTCGGCACGGGGGGCGACGACAGCGGCGCCGGGAACGGCAAGGCGATGCCGGAGGCCGGGGACCGGCCGGACGACCGGGGCGGCCCGCGCGACCGCGGCCAGGAGGACCAGTCGCCCGAGGGGTACGTCGCCTGCGCCCGCCTCATCGTGGAGGGCACCGTCGCGAGCGTGGAACCGCTGCCCGGCGGGGTGGACAACCGCGTCACCCTGGACGTGTCCCGCGCGTACAAGCCCGCCAAGGCGCCCGAGGAGGTCACGTTCGTCCTGGGCGCGCACGCCGAGTCGGCCCCCGAGGCGGGCGACCGCGTCCTGATCGGCATCCCCCAGGGCGAGGCGGAACCCGACCTGTGGTCCACCGGCAAGCGGTTGGCGCGGGACCGCGCGTGGATCGAGAAGGCGCTGCCCAGAGCGCGCGGGGTGGAGTGCTGAGCGGACGGCCACGTGGGCGGCAACCGGACTGCTGAGTTCCGGTGACATTCGGGTGAAGGCGCTGTTGCGCCCGACCATAATCCCTTTGACCTGGGGTTTTCCCGGGCTAACGTCCTTCCACCGCGATCACAGATGATCACCGGGGCGCGCCGCTCGCGCTCCGGTGGTTACCGCCCCCCATGGAAGGAACCCCGTGCGCGCATCCCGCAGCCGGGCCGCCGCCGCAGTCGTCTCCGCGGCCGTCGCCCTCCCCGTCCTGTTCGCCGCCGCACCCCAGGCGGGCGCGCAGGGCGCCCCCGAGCCGCGCCCGTCGAAGCAGGAGCAGCAGGCGAGGAAGCTCGCGAAGAAGCTCGTCGCCACCTCCTCCGGCAAGAGCGCCTACCGGCACCTGAGGAAGTTCCAGGAGATAGCGGACGCCCACGGCGGCAACCGCGCGGCGGGCACCAAGGGCCACAAGGCGTCCACGACGTACGTGTACGAGCGCCTGAAGAAGGCCGGGTACAAGGTCTCGTACCAGGACTTCGCCTTCTACGAGTCGAAGACGCTGCGCGAGGGTGCCGCCGTCCTGTCGCCCGAGGCGCGCAAGCTGAACGCGGTGGCCTTCGACTTCAGCAAGTCCACGCCCGAGGGCGGCCTGAAGGCCCCGCTCGCCGCCGCCCGCGTCGACGCCACGCCCGGCTGCGAGGCCGACGACTACGCCTCCGACACCTTCACCGGCAAGATCGCCCTGGTGAAGCGCGGCGCCTGCACCTTCGCCGAGAAGGAGGCCGCCGCGGCCAAGGCGGGCGCCGTCGGCCTGCTCCTGTACAACCACTCCGGCGACCAGCCCGTCCACGGCAACCTGGAGGTCCCCGAGAACGCGCACATCCCCGCCGCCGGTGTCAGCCTCGCCGAGGGCGAGGCGCTCGCCAAGCAGCTCGCCCAGGGCGCGGTGACGGTGTCCCTGGACGTCGCCACCGAGGCGGTCGCGCACCAGACCCGCAACGTCGTCGCGGAGACCCGCGGCGGCCGCGCCGACCGCGTCGTCGCGCTCGGCGCCCACCTGGACTCCGTACCCGAGGGCCCCGGCATCAACGACAACGGCTCCGGCTCGGCCGGGCTCATCGAGGTCGCCGAGCGGCTCGCCAAGGAGACCAAGGGCGGCAAGAAGCTGAACAACAAGGTCCGCTTCGCCTGGTGGTCGGCCGAGGAGCTGGGCCTGCTCGGCTCGGACCACTACGTGAAGTCCCTGACGCCGCGGCAGAAGAAGAACATCAAGCTGTACCTGAACTTCGACATGATCGCCTCGCCGAACGCGGCGCAGCTCGTCTACGACGGTGACGACTCCGACAAGGTCGGCGAGGGCCAGGGCCCGAAGGGCTCCGCCCAGATCGAGAAGCTCATCAACGGCTACCTCGACAAGAAGAAGGTCCCGCACTGGGGCACCGACTTCGACGGCCGCTCCGACTACGGCCCGTTCATCGCGAACGGCATCCCCGCGGGCGGCACCTACACCGGCGCCGAGGGCCTCAAGACCGCGGAGCAGGCGGCGAAGGCGGGCGGCACGGCCGGTCAGCCGTACGACCCGAACTACCACGGCAAGGGCGACGACCTGAAGAACGTCAACCGCGCGGCGTTCGACCTGAACATCGGCGTCATCGCGCACGCCGTCGGCACCTACGCGCAGGACCTGGGCTCCCTCAGGCGCTAGCGGCGGGCGGACAACCCAACGGGGGCGGGCACCAGGTGCCGCCCCGTCGTCATGCCGCTGTCAGCGCCCCGCGGGGGCGGTCACGGGGTGACCTTCTCCACCGTGACGGAGCCGGTGCCCGCGACCGTGCCGCGCGCGTTCAGCAGGTTGACCTCGCCGAACAGCACCCGGCCGGAGGCGGCGGGCGCCCCCACGACCAGCTCGGCGGAGACGTCCGCCGACTGGCCGGAGGCGAGCTTCACGGCCTTGGACTCGTCGACCTTCAGCTGGCCGAGCGAGGCGGAGAAGAACACGTCGCGGTAGTCGTAGGCGGTCTGGCCCGACGGGATGGAGTAGCCCGCGACCTCAAGGGTGTAGGTGCCCGCGGCGGGCTTGGTGACGCTCACGGACTCCTCCGCGTCGCCGTCCGCCGACTGCGCGACGACCTGGCCGTCCTTCAGCAGGGTGAGGTCCAGGTCGGCCCGCGCGTCCGAGGTGGCGCCGATCGCCGCGTCGAGCCGCTCGGCGCCCTCGGGCACGACCACCGTGGTGGTCAGCGTCTGGCCCTGCTTGATGGTGGGCTGCCCGGTGGCGGCCGAGCCGAGCGAGCCGCCCTTCAGCTTGCCGTCGACGGCCGCGTAGTCGTTCGTCGCCTTCCAGGTGACCGGAGTGGCCGCGCCGACCTTGGCGTCCGCGACCTTCTGCGGGGCCGGGGCGAAGGACACGCCGAGCGCGGAGACGTCCAGCGTGTACGGGTTGTCGAGCTGCGGCGAGGTGCGGCGCGACTCGACCTCGATCTCCCACACGCCCGGCGTCGGGTTCGGGTACGAACGCACGTCGGGACGGCAGGTGTTGTCCGGGTTCGGGAAGTTCGGGTAGCAGACGAGCGACGACGTCGACTCGGCCGGGAGCCCGTAGGGGTGGATCGAGATGAAGCGCGTCTGGCTCTTGTCGGCGAGCCCGCCGAGCGCCACCTCAAGGGACTTGGCGCCCTTGGGCACGGTCACGAAGTGCGACACGGTGCCGTTGCGCTGTACCGAGCCCTTGGCCCGGTACGTGAACGACGGCTTCGCCAGCGCCTTGGAGACCACGACCGTCGTCATGATCTGGTGGTCGACGCCACGGGTCCGCTTGTCGTTCACGGTGAGCACCGCGCTGGAGACGCCCGCGGTCTTCGGCTTGGCCGACACCTTGACCTTGACCGCGCGGTTCAGCGGCAGCAGCACGTCGTCGTCGCCGACGAGCCTGAATGTGGAGCCGTGGTTGTTGACGAAGGCCAGCTTGTGGCGCAGCGGCCGGTTGGGGCCCGTGGTCCGCGTGATCGTCACGCTGTACGTCTTCTTCTGGCCGACCTTCAGGCCGCCCTCACGGTCGTACAGGCCGGTGCCGGGCTTCTTCAGCTCCTGGTCGAGGGCCGTGTCCACGGGCGCTTTCACCGTGTACTCGTGCGCTTTGGCGCCGCCCTTGATGGCGTCCCAGGCGTCCACGACGTCGATCAGGCCGGTGCCCTGGGCGTAGGCCTGCACGCCGGGGATGCGGTGCGCGGTCGAGGTGAGGGCCGTGCGCAGCTTCGCCGGGGTCAGGTCGACCCGCTGCTGCTTGGCGGCGCTCAGCAGCAGCGCGGACGCGCCCGCGGCCTGCGGCGACGCCATCGACGTGCCCTGGAGCATGGAGTATCCGGCGGGCAGCTGGTAGCCCGCCTCCGCGACCGGGCCGCCGGGCAGCCAGGTCTGGGTGGTGTTGATGGCCGAGCCGGGCGCGGTCACCAGCGGCTGGAAGCCGCCGTCCTCACGCGGGCCGCGCGAGGAGAAGTTGAACATGCCGTACTTCTTGGTCACCTCGGAGCCGTAGTTGGCGGCCCAGGTCTCCTTGGAGATGGACGCGCCCACGGACACGACGTGGTCGGCGAGGCCGGGGTCGCCGATGGTGTTGGCGCCGGGCCCCGAGTTGCCCGCGGAGATCACCAGCTGCACGCCGTAGGTGTCGATGAGCCGCTTGTACAGCTCCGCGCGGGCGTTGTTGCCGTCGTTGAGCGCCGGGAGGCCGCCGATGGACATGTTGACGATGTCGACGCCCCGCTTGGTGACGAGGTCGATCATGCCCTCGGTGAGCGCGACGTTGGTGCAGCCGCCGGTCCAGGTGCAGGCGCGCGAGGAGACCAGCTTGGCGCCGGGCGCCGCGCCGTTCATCTTGCCGCCGAACAGCTTGTTGGCGGCGGTGATGCCCGCGACGTGCGTGCCGTGCTCGGACTCGATGAGCCCGATGTTCACGAAGTCGGCCTTCTTGCCGACCCAGTCGCCGCCGTACGGGTCCGTCGGTACGTCCTTGCGGATCTCCACGACGAACGGCACGCGTTCGACGACGTCGGTCGCCGGGTTGTCCTTGCCGAAGTAGGCGACCTGGTGCTTGTCGCCGTAGGGCTTCAGCGGCTCGTCGTCCGTGAAGTCCTTGTTGTCGTTCAGGTCGACGCGGACGGTTCCGGCGGCCGGGTCGTAGAGCACGCCCCAGGTGTCGGTGGTGTCGCCGTCGCGGTTGAGGTCGCCCTTGGCGTCGCCGCCGGTGGTGGCGGCCTCGCGGAACCGGCTGATCTGGTAGGAGCCCGCGGGGGACTTCCAGGTGTCGCCGTCGAACGTGAACGTGGGCCCGGTCACCGGGTTGGTCATCCGGCGCCAGGTGCCGTCCGCGTCCACGATCGGGTCGGTCGCCGTCACCCAGTCCGTGATCTTGCGCTCGCCGGTCGTCGTCTTCTGCAGGGCGGGGTGCCCCAGGTCGACGCCGGAGTCGAGGATGCCGATGGTGATGCCGCGCCCGTCGGCCTTCGGGTGCTTCTTCACGAAGTCGACGGCGCCGGTCTCGAAGGACGGGTTGTACGGGTTCTTCGCGGGCGTGTCCTTGCCGGGCGCCGGGTAGGCGGCGCGGCCCGCACCGCCCTTGGCGCCCTGCGCACCCGCGGGCCGGGGGTCGTCGAGCTTGATCTCCTGGCGCAGGTCGATCCCGTGGACGGAGTCGAGCTTGGCGGCCGCCTTGATCGCGGCGTCGGCCCGTGCCGTCGGCACGGTGGCGCGGACATAGCCGAGCTTGTCGTAGGCGCGGCCCACGGAGCCGCCCTTGACGGCGTCGAGCTGCTGGGCGACCTGCTCGGTCGCGCCCGGCGCGGTCGCCACCATCAGGGTGACGGTCTTCTCGCCGTCGGCCTTCGCGTCGGCGAGCAGCTCCGCGTCGGCGGCGCCGAGCTTCGCGGAGGCGTCCTTCGGGGCGGCGGACTTGGGGGTGGGCGAGGGGGTGTCGGCGGCGAACGCCAGCGGCAGGGGCGCTGCCACGCCCAGGGCGGCCGCCACGCCTATCGCGGTGGCGAGGCGGGCCGTGCGTCTCGCACCCGGAGCGGGTGCGCTGTTCGGATCGGGGGTCATCGGCATCCCTGTATCTCGGGTCGTTGATCGTTCGGTCCGGAATTCGGGACCGGATGACCGCTCAGCCTTTCGTACGGGGCGGGGGTTTGGGGAGGGCCGTCCGTGACGGTTTGTGCGCGTGGCGTACTTCCGCCATACGCCATGCGGCGCAGAGCGGGGCATATCTACCGCCGGGTTGTGGGGTGCCGGTGGTTCCCGCCCGCCCGCCCTGTCTTGCCGCTTCGCGGCTCGCCCTCATGCGCCGGGCGGGCTGTGTCCTGGCTGGGGTCCGTCTTTGTGGTGCGGGTGGCTTCGCGCTACCGCGCTCGCGTTCTCCCACCCGCCCGCCCTTTTTCGGCGCTGCGCGCCGTGCCCTCAGTCGCCGGGCGGGCTTTTTCCCCGCCCGCCCGCCCTTCGTCGCGCTGGCGCGCTCGTCCTCAAGCGCCGGACGGGCTTTTCCCGCTCACCCGCCCTTGTTTGCCGCTGGGCGGCTCGTCCTCAGTCGCCGGGTGGGCTTGAGCGCCCGCCCCCGGAGGGGGCGGGTGGGCGGGGAATATTTCCGCCGCGAAGCGGCGGAGCCCCACGGCGAAGGCGGCAGGGGGGACGAGCCCGCAGGGGCACGATCCAGCCTGTCCGGCGTTTGAGGACGAGGCGCGGAGCGGCGATGCGGGGGAGAGGGGCGGAGCCCCAGGCGGGTGCGGGTGCGGGGAAGGGCGGGTGGGTGGGGAAGTGGGGTGCCCGGCGGCAGCAGGGGGGTGGCAAGGGCCGCTAGGGGAGGGGAAGGTGGCCGTCCTGGGGGCGCTGCCGCCAGAGCGCGAGGCCGACGTCGACGAGGCTGACCCGGTCGAGGGACGGCACCGCCTCCAGAGGGTGCCACGCGGCCATGTCCGTGGACCCGGCGGTCTCATGGCGGAGCGACCCCCCGGTCACCCGCCCCTCGTACACGATCCGCAACCCGTGGAAGTCCGCGACGGCGCCGAGCCGCCGCGGATAGCGCCGCCGCGTGGAGTCCACCCCCAGCAGGGAGACCGGCTCCACGGCGTAGCCGGTCTCCTCGTCGGCCTCGCGGATCACGGTGTCGTAGGGGTCCTCCCCGTGGTCCATGCCGCCCCCGGGCAGCGTCCACCGCTTGCTGCCGTCACCCGCGACCCAGCGAGCGAGCAGCACCGATCCGTCCCGTACGCATACGGCGTAGGCCGCCACCCTCAGCTCCTTGTGCACGGCCTGACGTTAGACCCCGTACACCGGATCAGCACGGGTTGTTACCCGACTGCCCCGTGTGACGGGTGTGGCGGCAGGGGCGGGTTCGCCGGGGAGTACTCGGTTCCGGTCCAGGTCCAGGGGCTGGCGCCGGGGGTCTCGACGGCCTCGGTGAGCCGGAAGCGCACGGCGCGGGAGCCGTCGTCGGCGTACTCGACGCGGGCGTGGCCGGTGAGCTGGAGGGTCGTGCCGGTGGTCCAGTCGAGCAGCAGGAGTCCGGCGCGCGGGTCGGCGGTGAGGTTGCCGAGGGTCAGGAACATGGCGTTGCCGGGGTAGTCCGGCCAGCTCAGTTCGGACGGGGAGGTGACGGTGACGAAGCCGGGGTTGCCGCCGCGGTGGCTGGCCTCGGCGCCGTCGTCGTACGCCGTCGCGATGAAGAACGTGTCGGCGGCGCCGATGAACTTCCTCTGGGCCGCGGACAGTTCGGCGGAGCGGCGCGGCGCGGACGGCGGCGCGGTCCGCCGCCGCGGCGCCAACTGCCGCTTCTGGAGGTGCTTGGGGCAGTTGGAGAACACCTGCTCCGCCGCCACCGCGAGCCCGCGCGGCGTCGGGTCGGCCCGGCCGTTGAGCCGCATGCGGCGCCGCGTGCGCGGGTCGAGGGCGAGGGTGCCGACGGGCGTCCCGGGGCGGGCGAGCGCCGCGGCGAGCGGGTCGCCCGCCGCAGGGGCGCCCGCCACCGTCATCCGGTGCGCCCCCGTGGCCCGGACGAACCCCGGGTCGCCGGTGAGCAGCGAAGCCCAGACCCGGCCGCTCTCCGGGTCCCGCGCGCCGACGACCAGCATCGGCTGCAGTGCGAGGAACGCGGCCGCGACCGGGCGGATGCCCGGGCCGATCGACCGCCCGACGTGGTCGGCGAGCTCCCGTACGCCCACGCGGTCCTGCACGGCGCGGGAGCCGGGACGGTAGGGCGAGCGGCCGCTCATGGGACGCGCCCTCCTCTCTTGTGGGGTCTTGTGGGGTCTTGAGGAGTCTTGGGGGGCTCGGACGTCGTCTTCTTAGAAGAAGCCGCAGGTCGGGGCCGACGACACCGGTGCGGTGCCGGACTCGGCGCCGGTCGGGGCGTAGATCTCCAGGCGGGTGCCGTCCGGGTCGTGGAAGAAGATCCCCCCGGACGCGCTGCCCTCGCCGTGCGGCACGACTCCGTCGTACGCGAACTCCACTCCGTACGCCCGCAGGTCCCGCTCGTACTCCCGGACCCGGTCCACGGACTCGACCCCGAACGACAGATGGTGCAGCCCCGCGTGCCCGGCGTCGAAGGCCCCCTTCGCCTGCTGCCACAGCGTGAGCGCCAGGGTGCCGTCGCGGCCGAGGAAGGCGAATCTGCGGTGCTCCTCTGTGCCCTCGCCGATCACTTCGAAGCCGAGTACGTCCCGGTAGAAGGCCAGGGAGCGGTGCAGGTCGGTGACGTTCAGGCCGATGTGGCCGGTGCGCGGTGCGGTGTGCGTGGTCATGGCTGTCCCCTTGTCGTGTCCGTCCGGTACGTCTAACCGTTGAATTTGATGTTAGAGGTTAGAGATCAAGAGCGTCAACCGGTCACGTACGCTTTGTTGGTTAGCTCTGAAGGGAGACCCTCATGACCGGCACCCCTGACCCCCGGCCGCTGACCGGTGAGCCGCTCTCCCTGGACCTGCTCAACACCCGCTGGGTGCACGAAGGGGCCCGCCAGGACCTGCTCACGGACATCGACGGGCTCGCCGTGTGGCTCGCCGCGAACGGACTCGACGGGCGGTTCGCCGCGGACGGCGCCACGTTGGAGAACGTGCTGCGCGCGCGGGACGCCCTGGCCGGGCTCGTCGACCTGCCCGGCAAGCCGGGGGGCGAACCGGCCGCTGTGGCGCGCGTCGACGCCGTTCTCTCGCGGGGGCGCGTGCGGGCGCGGCTCACCCCTGCCGGGCCCGCGGAGGAGGCGGAGTTCGCCGACCCCGCCTGGGGGCCCGCGTGGCTGGCCGCCCGCGACTACCTGGACCTGCTGTCCAGGGCCCCCGACCGCATCCGGGCCTGCGCCCACGAGGCGTGCGTGCTGCACTTCTTCGACACGTCGCGGAACGGTACGCGGCGGTGGTGCTCCATGGCTGTGTGTGGGAACCGGGCCAAGGCGTCCCGCCACTATGCCCGGGCGCGGGCCTCCTGACCCTCTGGGCCCACCCGCCCGCCCTCCTCTTGCCGCTTCGCGGCTCGCCCTCATGCGCCGGGCGGGCTGTGGGCCTGCCGGGCCCCGTCTTCCCGGTGCGGCTGGCTCCGCGCTACCGCGCTCGCGTCCCCCACCCACCCGCCCTTCACGGGGCTCCGCCCCTCACCCCCGACATCACCGCTGCGCGGCCCGTCTTCAAACGCCGGACGGGCTGGACCAGTCGCGCTACCGCGCTCGCCCTCAAACGCCGGGCGGGCTGGATCGTTGCGGTGACGGGCTGGTTGGCAGGTGCCGGGCGGGTTGGATCGTCGTGGTGGCGGGCTCGCTCTCAAGCGCCCGGTGGGCTGGGTCGTCGCTGTGGCGCGCTGGTCCGCATGGGCCGGACCGGCTGAAGCGATCGTGGTGCCGCGCTCGCTCTCAAGGGCCCGGTGGCGGGCTGGTTCGCAGGTGCCGGGCGGGGTTGGATCGTCGTGGCGGGCTCGCTCTAAGGCACCGGAGGCGGGCTGGAGCGTCGCGGTGTGCGGCCCGCCTGGCGTCGGGCGGGCTGGTCCCGCCCGCTCGCCCTAGAGGGGGCGGGCGGGTGGGACCACGGGGCAGGTGGGACCCAGGGGCGCGTGGGGTACGCGCGGCAGGCGACGGCGGTGAGACGGTGGGCGTTCCAGCCCGTCCGGCGTTTGAGGACGAGCCGCGGAGCGGCAAGGAGGGGCGGGTGGGCGGGGGAAAGCCCGCCCGGCGTGTGAGGGCACGGCGCGCAGCGCCGATCAGGGCAGCGCCGGGCGCCCCGCCAAGGGCAGCGCCGGGCGCCCCGCCAAGGGCAGCGCCGGGCGCCCCGCCAGCGGCCGCCGCCCGCGGGTTACCCCGGGACGTGAACGCCGAGTGACCGCCCCACGGCCACCCGGCAAGGGCCCCGTGCACACGCACCGTACCGCCAGATCCACTTACGGTGATCGGCGCCACCCGTTGCGGCGACGTTAACGCGCAGGCCACCCCCGCTGCCAACGATCCAGTACGAGCGGGAGGCGCGGAGGGATCCGCCGCCCGCGACCACTGCCGACGCGTTCGCACCCCGGGGAGACGCGCCATGTCGCGCACACGCTCAGTCGCCACCACCGCGCGGACCGCCACCGCCACCGCCAGGGCCACCGCCACCGCCAGGGCCGCCGTGAACCGCCGCGCGCTCCTCGCGGCGACCGGCGCCGTCACCCTCTCCGCGGGCGTGGGCTACGCCCTCGGTCCGGGCGCCGCACACGGCGAGGCCGCCGCCCGGACGCAGTCGCGGAACCCCGTCGCGCGCTCCCGCCCGGCCCCCGCCGCCCCCCTGGCCCCGTACCGCGCGGGCACCACCCTCGGCTCCGTCGCGACCCCCCGCGGCGCCACCGGCTACCGCCGCCTCGGCGACGGCCCCGCCTGGGGCCGCGTCGTCCGCGAGGACCTGGCCCCCGCCCACCGCGACCGCGCCGCCCGCCGCACGCCCCTGACCGCGTTCGTGCAGTTCACCGACCTGCACCTGGTCGACGTACAACACCCGCTGCGCTACGAGTACCTGCGCGCCCAGACCGCCAGCGCCTGGCGCCCGCAGGAGGCTCTGTCCGTGCAGGGCGCGATCTCCCTGGTGGAGCGCGTCAACGCGCTGCGCGGCGCCCCCGCGACCGGTGCGCCCCTGCACTTCGTCATGACGACCGGCGACAACACGGACAACAACTCCCGCAACGAACTGGAGTGGTTCCTGACCGTGATGAGCGGCGGCCGGATCACGCCCAACTCCGGCGACCCGCGCCGCTACGAAGGCGTCCAGGACAGCGGGCTCGCGCTCTACTGGCACCCGGACGCCGCCCTGCGCGACGCCGACAAGCGCCTCGGCTTCCCCCGCCTGGACGGCTTCCTGGACGCCGCGATCCGCCAGGTCAACAGCCCCGGACTCGGCCTGCCCTGGTACTCCACGGTCGGCAACCACGACGCCCTGCCCGGCGGGTGCTACGCGGCCGAGGACCCGTACTTCGCCGAACTCGCCGTCGGCGGGCGCAAGCTCATGACCCTGGACGAGACCCGCGGCGCCGCCCTGTGGAAGAACGTCAAGAAGGGACGCGACCCCAAGGGCGCCGCCTTCAAGGAGGTCCTGCGTGCCGAGGCCCGCCGCATGCGCCGCGTCACGCCCGACGAGGCGCGCGCCCCGTTCACACCCACCCAGTACGTCCAGGCCCACCTCGACCCGGCGTACGCGGGCCGCGGCCCCGTAGGCCACGGCTACACCCAGCAGAACCTGGCCGACCGCACCCAGTACTACACCTTCCGCATCAGCGACGACGTCCTCGGCATCAGCCTCGACACCACCGACCCCGGCGGCCACTACGAGGGCTCCCTCGGCACCACCCAACTGCGCTGGCTGGAGCGGACCCTGAAGGACGTCGAGAAGAGCGGCGACGCGTCGTACGCCGTCGTCTTCAGCCACCACACCAGCCGCACCATGCGCAACCTGACCACCGACCCGCACCACCCCCGCGAGCGGCGGCACGGCGGCGACGAGGTGCTCGCCCTGCTGCGCCGCCACCGCTCCGTACTCGCCTGGGTGAACGGCCACAGCCACAAGAACGCCATCACCCCGCACGGCACCTTCTGGGAGATATCCACCGCCTCGCACGTCGACTTCCCCCAACTCGCCCGCGTCATCGAGCTGGTCGACAACCACGACGGCACGCTCTCCGTGTTCACCACCCTCATCGAGTCCGCCGCCCCGCACCGCACCGACTTCGCCGACCTCTCCCAGACCGGCCTCGCCGCGCTCTACCGCGAGCTGTCCTTCAACGCCCCCGGCGCCAAGCCCGGCCTCGCCGGAGCCCCGGGCGACCGCAACACGGAACTCGTCCTGCGCAAGACCTGAACCTCCCCGGCCCCCGAGCGTGACCCCGAGGCCGCCGCGGAGTTCTCCACCGCGGACGGAAACCACCGCGACGGTCACACCAGGGGGCACCCGTGCCGCGACCCACGCCCGTGCCGCGATCCACGCCGGTGCCGCGTTCCACACCTGTGCCGCGACGTACGCCGGGACGCCCGCTGGGAGCCGTCGCCGTCGCCGCGGCCGTCGCGGGCGCCCTGATCGCCCCCGCCGTCGCCGCCCCCACCCCGCACCCCACCCACCTCCCGCACCTGACCCACCTCACCGGGCCCCTCCCGTCCCAGCGGCACGCCCGGACCCAGGCCGCCCTGGACGCCGTCGTGCGGGGCGGCGTCCCCGGCGCGACCGCCCGGGCCGAGGACGCGCACGGCGCCTGGCACGGCACCGCGGGCGTCGGCGACCTCGCCACCCAGCGACCGCGCGGCGCCCACGACCGCTTCCGCGCGGGCAGCGTCACCAAGACGTTCGTGGCGACGGTGCTGCTGCAACTGGAGGCCGAGGGCGCCCTCGACCTGGACGACCCGGTCGGCACCCACCTGCCGGGCGTCGTCCGCGGCCACGGCCACGACGGCGGCCGCGTCACCGTCCGCCAGCTCCTCAACCACACCAGCGGCCTCTACGACTACGCCGAGGACCCCGGCATCCAACGCGCCTACCGCACCCCGCGGTTCACCGCCCACCGCCACCGCACCTGGACACCCGGCCAGCTCGTGGCCCTCGCCATGCGCCACCGGCCGCACTTCGCCCCCGGCACCGCCTGGCGCTACTCCAACACCAACTACGTCGTCGCCGGAATGCTCATCGAGCGCACGACCGGCCGCCCGTACGCCGAGGAGATCCGCCGACGGATCATCGCCCCCCTGAAGCTGCGCTCCACCAGCGTCCCCGGCACCGCCTCCCGCCTGCCCCCGCCCAGCTCACGCGCCTACGCGCGGCTGTCCGGCGGCGCCCACGGCCTGCCGTACGACGTCACCGAGATGAACCCGTCCCTCGCGGGCGCCGCCGGAGCCCTCGTCACCGACACGGCCGACCTCAACCGCTTCTACGCCGCCCTGCTCCGCGGCGACCTGCTGCCCGAGCGGCAGCGGACCGCGCTGCTGACCACCGTGCCCACCGGGCGCGAAGCGACGGGCGGCGGCCGCTACGGCCTCGGCCTGCTGCGGATCGAACTGCCCTGCGGAGCCGTCCTGTGGGGCCACGGCGGCGGCATCCACGGCTCGCTCACCCTCGCCGTGACGACACCCCGCGGCGAACACTCCCTCGCGCTCAACGTCAACGGCGACTGGGGCGGCGGCCCGGGCCGCGTCCTCAACGCCGAGTACTGCCACGCCTGACGGCCGCGTGTCGCGCCTGACGGCCCCCGCCCACCCGGGCCCCACCCGCCCGGGGCGCGCACGCGCGGGGGCGGCATCCTGCCGTCCAGGATGCCGCCCCCGCGCTCCCCTCCTGCCGTCGCGCCCGTGGCGCGCTATCTCGGCAGCACCACCAGGTACGCCGCCGGGTCCCGGTCGACCGCCGCCATCAGCGCGGTGCGCACGACCGCGGCCTGCTGGTCGGGGGTGTCGCGCAGCTTCTTCGGCGTGATGTGGACGACGGTCACGCCGAGCCGCTCCAGGTGCTCGCGCTTGCGCACGTACTCCGACCACAACTCGGCGTCGTCGGTGTCCTCCCTGCCCTCGGCGCCCGGGTGCCGCAGCCCCTGCCGGGGCGCCCGCGTGTCCAGCTCCACCGCCACCGCCTGGTCGGGCCAGTAGGCGTCGACACCGCCGAGCGGCGGCCCGCCCGGCAGGCGCAGATCCACGTTCCACAGCGGATCCGGCAGCCCGTACTCGCGGACCATCGCGTACAGCCGGTCCTCGGCGATCGCCCGCCCCTCCGCGAGCAGCGAGTCCACGGCGTCCACCACGTGCGGCCGCGACAGCAGCCGGGCCTGGCTCAACGCCCGCACCACGGCAGCCGGTTCGCAGTGCCCGCCGCGCACCGCCTCCGTCAGCAGCCGCCGCACCGAACCCGCGTCCGCGAGGTGCGCCACGGCGTCGGCGAGCGCCCGCGCCACCGGCGCCACCGGCACGCCGGTGATCTGCTGCGGCGTCGGCAGGTGGTGGCCGCGGATCAGCCGGGCGCAGCCGGTCGAGCGCAGCCGCCGGGTGCGGGGGACGAGGACGTCGATCCGGTCGAGGGAGAGCAGCGGCGGCGCGGACGCGAAGCGGTGCAGGGCGAGCGCGGCGAGACCGGTGATCATCGCGTCGGCGTACGGGGCGTGCGGTTCGCCGGGGCGCGGCTGCGCCGGAATGCCCCGCGCCGCCTTCGCCGGGGGCCGCCCCGCGTACAGCAGCACGCCGTGCAGCCGCTCCTCGCTCGTCGGCGGCCCCGGGTGCAGCAGGAACACACCGGGGAGCAACTGCTGCCAGGGGCCGCCCGGGCGGCAGTGCGCGCTGGCGTCGGAGCCGGAGACGCCGTGCTCGCGCAGTTGCGCCGCGCTCATCACCCGGCGCTGGACGTCGGCGAGGTGGCGCAGCGGGCGGGGGAGAGTGGGGTGTTGTGGTTCATGCCGACACCGTTCCCGAGCCCGCTCCGGCAGTTAACCGCTGTTACAGTCCCGTCGACAAAACGGGACGCATCCGCCCTAAAGTACGCGCGTTCGATGGCCGAAAAGGCGCAGCCGTCCGGAGGATGAAGCGGGGTCGAACCGGGGGCGAATCGGGGCGTTCGCGGCGGGGCCGGGGAGGGCGGGGAGGGGGCGTGTGGATTTCCAGGGCCCCCTTGTGGGGCGCCGACACCGTTGTCATACTCGCCGAGGTGTTGACATGGACGCGTCGTACGGTGATCCCGTGGGGCGCGTCCACGCCAGAACTCCGAGGAACCGCACCCCACTTAGGCGGTTCCCTCCCCCAATGGAGGTCCTGAGTGACGACGCACCTCGCACGATCCCGCCGCCTCGCCGCGGCCACCGCGGGCGTCGCCGCCCTCGCGGCGGCCACCACGCTGACCCTCGCGGCCCCCGGCACCGCGGCACCGGCCCCCACGCCGGACACCCTCACCTCGTCGGCGGCGAGCAGGCTCGCCGACTCCCTGACCGACGGCGAACGCGGCGACACCGCGGGCGCCTACTACGACGCCGACAGCGGCAAGCTCGTCGTCAACGTCCTCGGCGAGGCCGCGGCCCAACGGGTCCGGGCCGCCGGTGCCGAACCGAGGAACGTCACCTACTCCCAGGCCCAACTCGACGCGACCCAGCGGACCCTGGGTGAGCGCGCGGTCCCCGGCACGTCACGCGGCATGGACCCGGTCCTGAACAAGGTGGTCGTCACCGCCGACGCCACGGTCAAGGGCGCCGCCCTCGACCGGGTGAGGAAGGCGGTCGCGGCCCAGCACGGCAAGGCGGTCCTGGAGCGCACCGCCGGAAAGTTCCAGCCGCTGCTGCGCGGCGGCGACGCCATCTACGCCTCCAGCGGCCGCTGTTCGCTCGGCTTCAACGTGGTCAAGGACGGCCAGCCGTACTTCCTGACGGCCGGTCACTGCGCGTCCCTCGCCGGGACGAGCTGGTCCGAGACCCAGGGCGGCCCGGTCATCGGCCAGGTCGAGGACTACGGCTTCCCCGGCCGCGACGACGCCATCGTCAAGTACACGGGCAATGTCGCGCACCCGAGCGAGGTCAACCTCTACAACGGCAGCGCCCAGCAGATCACCGGCGCGCGGCAGGCCGTCGTCGGCGAGCAGGTGCAGCGCAGCGGCAGCACGACGCGGCTGCACGGCGGCTCCGTGCAGCGGCTCAACGTCTCCGTCAGCTACCCCCAGGGCACGGTCAACGGGCTGATCCAGACCAACGTCTGCGCCGAGCCCGGTGACAGCGGAGGCGCCATGTTCGCCGGAAGCAGCGCGCTGGGGCTCACCTCCGGCGGCAGCGGCAACTGCAGCAGCGGCGGCCAGACGTTCTTCGCCCCGGTCGTCGACGCCCTGTCCCGCTACGGCGCCGAGATCGGCTGACGCCGCGCCCTCACTGCCGGGCCGGGGGGCGGTGTCCCCGGCCCGGCGGGCGTGGTGCCAACGGTGCCCGGCACCGGGTGGGCACAGCCAGGGCGGCGGCACGGGCACCGCCCACCGCGCCGGGCCGCGTCGTCACCGCCGGGCAGGCCGCGTCAGGCCCCCGCGGCAGCCCGGTCGCACTGCTGGGCCCGCAGTGCCCGGGACAGGTCGTCCCGGGCCTCCAGGACCAGGCGGCGCAGGGCGGGCGGGGCCGTCTCGTGGGCGGTCAGCCAGGCGTCCGCCGCCGCGAGGGTCCGCTCGCTGTCCTGGAGGTGCGGGAACAGGCCCCGGACCACGTCCATGCCGATCTGGATGGACCGCTCGGCCCAGACCCGCTCGATGGCCTCGAAGTACTTCGTCGCGTACGGCGCGGTCAGCTCCCGCTGCGAGGGCTGCTGGAAGCCCGCGATCGTCGCCTCCACCAGCGCGTTGGACAGCGCGTCCGACTCCACCACGGCGGCCCACGCCTGCGCCTTCACCGCCGCCGAGGGCCGCGCGGCCAGGCACCGCACCTGGTGCCGCTTGCCGGAGGCCGTGTCGTCGCGGGCCAGCTCGGCGGCGAGGGCCTGCTCGTCCGCGACGCCGTGCACCGCGAGCGGGCCGAGGAAGGTCCAGCGCAGCTCCTGGTCCACGTCCAGGCCGTCGATCTTCGCGGTGCCGTCGAGCAGCCCCTGGAGCAGCTGGAGGTCGGCCTCGGACGACGCGGCCGACGCGAAGAACCGCGCCCAGGTCAGCTGGTGCTGGCTGCCCGGCTCGGCGAGCCGCAGCTCGCGCAGCGCGCCCTCGGCGAGCTTCCGGCCGCCCTCCTCGCGCCAGTCGGGCGCCGCGTAGTGCGTCCGGGCCGAGCCCGCCCAGGTGTGCAGCATCTGCAGGACGCCGATGTCGCTCTCGCGCCCGGCGAAGCGCAGCACCAGGTCCACGAAGTCCCGCGCGGGCATCAGCGCGTCCCGCGTCAGGTTCCACAGCGCCGACCAGCACAGGGCCCGCGCCAGCGGGTCCGTGATGTCGCCCAGGTGGTCCCGGAGCGTGGCGAGGGAGGTCTCGTCGAAGCGGATCTTGCAGTACGTCAGGTCGTCGTCGTTGACCAGGACCAGCTCCGGCGCCTCGGCACCGGCCAGGTCGGCGACCACCGTGCGCGGGCCCTCGACGTCCACCTCCGCGCGGGCGTACCGCACGAGGTCGCCCGCGTCCGAGCGGCGGTACAGGCCGACGGCGACGCGGTGCGGGCGCAGCGTGGGGTGGCTCTCCGCGGCCTCCTGGAGGACGGCCAGCTCGGTGATCCGGCCCTCCGCGCTCAGGGTGACCTGCGGGGTGAGGGAGTTGACGCCCGCCGTCTCCAGCCAGGCCCGCGACCAGGCCGTCATGTCGCGGCCGCTGGTCTCCTCCAGGACCGAGAGCAGGTCGCCCAGGCGGGTGTTCCCGTAGGCGTGCCGCTTGAAGTAGCGGCGGGAGCCCTCCAGGAAGGCGTCCCGGCCCGCGTACGCCACGAGCTGCTTGAGGACCGAGGCGCCCTTGGCGTACGTGATCCCGTCGAAGTTGAGCTTGGCGTCCTCCAGGTCGCGGATGTCGGCCGTGACCGGGTGCGTGGAGGGGAGCTGGTCGGCGCGGTAGGCCCAGGACTTGCGGTTGTTGGCGAAGGTGATCCAGCCGTTCGTGAACCGGGTCGCCTCCACCATGGAGAAGGAGCCCATGAAGTCCGCGAAGGACTCCTTCAGCCACAGGTCGTCCCACCAGCGCATGGTGACCAGGTCGCCGAACCACATGTGCGCCATCTCGTGCAGGATGACGTTGGCCCGGCGCTCGTACGACGCGGCCGTGACCTTGCCGCGGAAGATGAACTCCTCGCGGAAGGTGACACAGCCCGGGTTCTCCATCGCGCCCAGGTTGTACTCCGGGACGAAGGCCTGGTCGTACTTCCCGAAGGGGTACGGGTAGTCGAAGTGGTCGTGGAAGAAGTCCAGGCCCTGCTTGGTGACCAGGAAGACGTCGTCCGCGTCGAAGTGCTTGGCGAGGCCCTTGCGGCACATCGCGCCGAGCGGGATCTCCAGGCGGGTGCCGTCCTCGAAGACGCGCTCGTAGGAATCGGTCACGTAGTGGTACGGGCCCGCGACCACGGCCGTGATGTACGTCGAGATCGGCTTGGTCTCGGCGAACTTCCAGACGCCGTCGACCAGCTCCCCGACGCCGTTGCTCCACACCGTCCAGCCCTCCGGCGCCTGCGCCGAGAAGCGGAAGGGGGCCTTCAGGTCGGGCTGCTCGAAGTTCGCGAAGACGCGCCGGGAGTCCGCGGGCTCGTACTGCGTGTACAGATAGACCTCGCCGTCCTCCGGGTCGACGAAGCGGTGCATGCCCTCGCCCGTGCGGCTGTAGGCGCACTGGGCGTCGACCACCAGCTCGTTCTCCTCGCGCAGGTCCTCGAGGGCGATCCGGGAGCCGTCGAAGACCTCCGAGGGGTCGAGGTCCTTGCCGTTCAGCGACACGGCCGTCACGCTCGGCGCGATCAGGTCGGCGAAGCTCGCCGCGCCCGGCTCCGCGCAGCGGAAGCGGATCGTGGTGACCGAGCGGAACGTGCGCGGCGCGCCGTCGGCTCCGTCGCCGTCTCCGACGGCCGAGCGCAGGTCGAGGAAGACCTCGTACCCGTCGACGGACAGCAGCGCGGCCCGCTCCTGGGCCTCGTCGCGGGACAGATTCTCACCGGGCACGGGCGGCACTCCCTCGTGGCTCGCATGACTGGCATGACTGGCATGACGCGTTCGAATGCCTCAGATCCTCGCATGTGGCCCGCCCGGCGGACATCCGGGGAATGCCCCAGCGCACCCCCGACGTTGCCCTGGCCAGGCTCCGCACACATTCCCTAGGGAGAGACATGTCCGAGACCACCGCCGACGCCGTCGCGAGGACCCCCGTCGACTTCTGGTTCGACCCGCTGTGCCCGTGGGCGTGGATGACCTCCCGCTGGGTCCTGGAAGTCGAGAAGGTCCGCGACATCGAGGTCCGCTGGCACCTGATGAGCCTCGCCGTCCTGAACGAGAACAAGCTGGACGAGCTGCCCGAGGAATACCGCGAGATGCTGGAGACGACGGCCTGGGGCCCCGTCCGCGTCGTCATCGCCGCCCAGCAGGAGCACGGCGCCGAGGTCCTCGGCGCCCTCTACACCGCGCTCGGCACCCGCATCCACAACCAGGGCGAGGGCCCCACCAAGGAGGCCGTGGCCGGTGCCCTGAAGGAGGTCGGCCTGCCCGAGTCCCTCCTGGAGCACTGGGACGACACGCCGTACGAGGCCGAGCTGCGGGCCTCGCACCGCGAGGGCATCGAGAAGGTCGGCCAGGACGTGGGCACGCCCGTCATCGCCGTCCCCGGCGCCGACGGCGAGCAGATCGCCTTCTTCGGCCCGGTCGTCACCCCCGCCCCCAAGGGCGAGGCCGCGGGCCGCCTGTGGGACGGCACGCTGCTGGTGGCGGGCACCCCCGGCTTCTACGAGATCAAGCGGACGCGGACGCAGGGCCCGATTTTCGACTGATCCTCAGTCGAAGACGGGGACCCGGATGGTGCTGTCGAATGGGCGCTTGTTCCCGCCGGTCCGCAGGTTGCGGCAGCCCGGCGCGAGGCACACGAGGAACTCGTTCACGCTCGCGCGGCCGAGGCGGCCCTTGAGCCACGCCGCCTCGCGCTCGTCCAGCCTCCGGTGGGGTTCGAAGCGGTCGCACGTGTAGCAGAACTCTTCATTCGCCATGGCGGTACCTTCGGCCGGAATCCCCGGTACCGAAAGGCCCCCGTGAGTCACGTCCTCACGGGGGCCTTTCCTCTATCCGCCTGCCGACGCGAAGGTTGAGAAGACGATCACGAGGCAGGGCGTTCGGTGCGACGGGTCGGCGTCACGGGGCCAGCAGCAGGCTGTTGACGCGCTGCTTGGCGGCCTCGTAGCGCTTGGCCACGTCCTGCCAGTTGACGACCTGCCACATGGCCTCGATGAAGTCCACCTTCTGGTTCTTGTACTGCAGGTAGAAGGCGTGCTCCCAGGCGTCGAAGACCAGGATCGGCGTGGAGCCCTGGCCGACGTTGCCCTGGTGGTCGTAGATCTGCTCGACGATCAGGCGGTCGCTGAGCGGCTCGTAGGCGAGCACGCCCCAGCCCGAGCCCTGGGTCGTCGCCGAGGCCTTGGTGAGCTGGGCCTTGAACTTGGCGAAGGAGCCGAAGGACTCGGTGATGGCGTCCGCGAGGTCGCCCACGCCGTCGGCGTGGGTCGGCTCGCCGCCGCCGCCGTCCTTCGGGCTGTTCATGTTGTGCCAGTAGATGCTGTGCAGGATGTGCCCGGAGAGGTGGAAGGCCAGGTTCTTCTCCAGGCCGTTGATGGCGCCCCACGACTCCTTGTCGCGCGCCTCGGCGAGCTGCTCCAGGGTGTCGTTCGCGCCCTTCACGTACGCCGCGTGGTGCTTGTCGTGGTGGAGCTCGATGATCTGCGGGTTGATCACCGGTTCCAGCGCCGCGTAGTCGTACGGGAGTTCGGGAAGCGTGTAAATGGCCATCAGTGAGCCCTCCGACCGTGCTCTGCGTGCCTGCCGCGCCGTGTGTCGCGCGGCGCCGCCGCGCACCTCTTATTGCGACCTATGTGCAAGTGCAGGCTAGCAGCAGTAGGGGAGAGAAGTTGATCAGCCCTTCGTCCTAGGCCATGGCGGGAATACGGAGGCGGGGGCGCCCCTGAGCGGACGAGCGCCCTGCCCGCACGACAGGAGCCCCGGACCACACCGTGGTCCGGGGCTCCCTGGAAGCCGGAGGCCGTCAGGCGGTCGGCGCCGCCTCGCGCCGCTCCATGAGCTTCTGCCGTACGAGGCCGACGCCGATGAGGATCAGGGTGAGGCCGCCCGTGTAGTAGAGCTGGGTGCGGGTCTCTTCCTCGCGGGCCATCAGGACGAAGACCGTGGCCATGCCGAGCAGGGCGACATAGGTCAGCCAGGGGAAGAGCCACATCTTCACCACGAGCTTCTCGGGCGCCTCGCGCTCCAGCTTCGTCCGCAGCCGCAGCTGCGCCGCGGCGATGAAGAACCAGACGACGAGGATGATCGCGCCGATGGTGTTGAGCAGCCACTGGAAGATGTCGTCGGGCCGCCAGTAGCTCAGCAGCACGCACAGGAACCCGAAGGCCGACGAGGTCAGCACGGCGACGCGCGGCACGCCGCCCCACAGCTGGCCGAGCACCTTGGGCCCCTGGCCGCGCTGCACCAGGGAGTTGGCCATGCGGGAGGCGCCGTAGATGTTGGCGTTCATCGCGGAGAGCAGGGCGACGAGGATGACCACGTTCATGATCTGGCCCGCGCCGTCGATGCCGAGGTGGTCGAGCGTGGCGACGTAGGGGCCCTTGGCCGCGACCTCCTCGGCGGTCCACGGCAGCAGCGTGACGACGACCGCCATGGAGCCGATGTAGAAGACGGCGATCCGCCACATCGCCGTGCGCACGGCCTTGGCGACGCCCTGCACCGGGTGCTCGGACTCGGCCGCGGCGATGGTGACGGTCTCCAGGCCGCCGTACGCGAACACGGAGGCCAGCAGGCCGACGATGAGGCCGTCCACGCCGTTGGGCATGAAGCCGCCGTGGCCGGTGAGGTTGGTCATGCCGGGCGCGTCCGTGTCGGGGAGCACGCCGAGGATGGCGAGCACGCCGACGGCGAGGAAGAGCACGATCGCGGTGATCTTCAGGGCGGCGAACCAGAACTCGAACTCGCCGAAGTTCTTCACGGCGGCCAGGTTGGTGCCGCAGAACATCAGCATGAACAGGGCCACCCAGGCCCACTCGGGCACGCCCGGCACCCAGCCGTGCACGATCTGCGCGGCGCCGATGCCTTCGAGGCCGACGGCCACGCAGAGCAGGAACCAGAACGACCAGCCCGCCGTGAACCCGGCCCAGGGGCCCATGGCCCGCTCGGCGTGCACGGAGAAGGAGCCGGACGCGGGGTTGGCGGCGGCCATCTCGCCCAGCATGCGCATCACGAGCATGACCAGGGCGCCGGATATCGCGTAGGCCAGGATGATCGAGGGCCCGGCCGCGGCGATGGCCTTCCCGGAGCCGACGAAGAGCCCGGCGCCGATGACGCCGCCGAGGGCGATCATCGACAGATGGCGCTGCTTCAGGCCGTGTCCGAGGGGCGCTTCGGTCTGGGGCGGTGCGTCTTTCACGGACGTCTGAGACATGGGCGTCCCTGTTCGGTAGCGGGAAGACGGGGAGGAAACGCGCGGAAGCCGTGGGCGGCACCGCCCGGGGGAAGTGGCCCACAGTGTGAGCACTGGCACCGCTCACAGGGAACAGGTGCCCGGTATACGGACACGGTGCTTACACAAGGTGAAGATATCTTCACATCGCGATCACGTTGTCGTCATATGGCGGAGGTAGTTCGCCCGGTTCCGTCCCAACGGTGCCCCGCGTTCTCCGTATCGACGCTACGTCCGGCGCAGCTCGACGCTACGTCCGGCGCAGCCGCCACTCCCGCACCCACGCCACCGCGATCACCGTCGCCGTCGCGCCCGCCGACCACAGCAGCTGCGGTCGCGCGCCGTCGTCCCGGAGCATCAGGACCATCACGGCCGCCATCGCCGCGAGCGCCGCCCACGTCAGCCACGGGAAGCACCACATGCGCAGGGTGAGCCGCTCCGGCGCCTCCCGCTCGATGCGGCGCCGCAGGCGCAGCTGCGAGACGGCGATCAGCGCCCACACGAACAGCAGCGCCGCGCCGACCGAGTTGAGCATGTAGAGGAAGACGGACTCGGGCCACTTCAGATTGAGCAGCACCGATACGAAGCCGAACACCACGGACGCGAGGACCGCCCGGCGCGGCACCCCGCCCCCGGACACCGCGAGCAGCCCGCGCGGCGCCTCACCGCGCTCGGCGAGCGAGAAGATCATCCGCGAGGAGCCGTACAGATTGGCGTTCAGCGAGGAGAGCAGCGCCACGAACACCACGATGTTCATCAGCGTCCCGGCCGACGGGACGCCGATCGAGTCGAGCACCTTCACATACGGGCTGAGGCCCGCCCGCTGCGCGGTCCACGGCAGCACCGTCACGATGACCAGCATCGAGCCCACGTAGAAGAAGAGGATGCGGTACACCGCGCTGCGCACCGCGCGGGCCACCGAGCGCACCGGGTCGTCGGACTCGGCGGCGGCGATCGTCACGATCTCCAGGCCGCCGAACGCGAACAGGACCACGACCACGCCGGAGACCACCCCGTCCCAGCCGTGCGGCAGGAAGCCGCCCGCGCCGGTCAGGTTGGTGAAGCCCACCGGATCGGTGTCGGGCAGCACCCCGAAGACCGCGAGCAGCCCGAGCACCAGGAACGCCACGATCGCGAAGACCTTCAGGGCGGCGAACCAGAACTCGAACTCGCCGAAGTTCTTGACCGCCGCGAGGTTCGTGCCGGTGAAGAACACCATGAACACCAGCACCCACGTCCACTGCGGCACACCCGGCACCCACTCGTGCGCGATCCGCGCCGCGCCGGTCGCCTCCACGGCGAGCACCACGACCAGCAGGAACCAGTACAGCCACCCCACGGAGAACCCGGCCCACCGCCCGAGCGCCCGCTCCGCGTGCACGGAGAACGCGCCCGAGGCGGGCAGCGCCGCCGACATCTCGCCCAGCATCCGCATCACGCACATCGCGAGCGCGCCCGCGATCAGATACGACAGGACGATGCCGGGCCCGGCGACGGAGATCCCCGCGCCGGAGCCGACGAAGAGCCCGGCGCCGATGACGCCGCCGAGGCCGAGCATCGTCAGGTGCCGCTGCTTGAGGCCGCCGCCCAGGGGCTCGCCCTCCCGCGCGAGGGGGCGGGCGGCGGAGGAGCCCGCGCCGCTGCCGGGCGCCGCCGTGTCGGGCGGCAGGTGGTCGTGCATGGGCGGCGTACCCTCGGGCTTTCGGAGATTTGGCAGGAGTCCACAGTGTCCCCGGGCGACCGCCCGGCACGCAAAAGCGGGCCCACCTCAGTGACGAGCATCACCCCGGGGGCACGGGACGGTACGGGACGGGGCGGGCTTTTGTACGGAGCCCACCAAGCCCTGCCCCGGGCCTTTGTGCCCACACTCTCCTCATCCGCCCGGCCCGCCTGGGATAGCGTCGCAGGGTCCCACGCCGCACCCACCCCGGACGGAGTCCCATGAGCACTGCCGCCGTCTCACCTTCCGCAGGTTCCGCTGGTTCCGCTGGCCGCCCCGGCCTGGTCCTGGCCGACCTGATCCCCGCCTCCCGGCTGCGCGACGCCACCCTCGTGCTCGGCGGCGCCGCGCTCACCGGGATCGCCGCCCAGATCTCCGTGCCCGTGCCGGGCTCCCCGGTGCCGGTGACCGGCCAGACGTTCGCCGCGCTGCTCGTGGGCACGGCGCTGGGCGCCCGCCGCGGCCTGCTGTCGCTGCTGCTGTACGCGGTCGTCGGCATGGCGGGCGTGCCGTGGTTCGCCGAGGCCTCGTCCGGCTACGCGATGCCCTCGTTCGGCTATGTCCTCGGCATGCTGCTCGCCGCCCCGGTGGTGGGCGCCCTCGCCCGCCGCGGCGCCGACCGCAGCGTGCTGCGCACCGCGGGCACGATGGCGCTCGGCTCCGCGATCATCTACGCCGTGGGCGTGCCGTACCTGGCCGCCGCCACCGGCATGTCCCTGAGCGCGGCCGTCGCGGCGGGCCTGACCCCGTTCCTCATCGGCGACGCCCTGAAGGCGGCCCTCGCGATGGGCGCGCTGCCGCTGACGTGGAAGTGGGTCAACGACAAGCGCTGACGCTCGCCACGGCGTCACCGACGCCGTAGTTCCGCCTGAAGAGGTTCGCCGGGTCGTACGTGGCCTTCAGCCCGGCGAGCCTCTTCAGCGTTCCGGCGTCGTACAGCCCCTCGGGCCGGTCGCCGCTGGCGAAGGTGAAGTTCAGCGAGCGGCCGATGACGTCGTCGCGCACCGCCCCGAACGCCTCCGCGTACAGCGCGCGCAGGGCCTCGCGGTCCGTGCCGTCCAGCGGCGAGAGCAGCCGCAGCAGCCAGCCCGCCTCCCGGTGGGGCACGGCGTTGTCGGCGGGCCTGCCGAGCGCGCCCCCCAGGTGGTTGAGCTGCACCACGTGCATGTGGTCGGCGGCGGGCCCGGTCAGCGCCAGGATCCGGGCGACCGCGTCCGTGTCGAGGTCGCGCAGCACGCGGCTCTCCCCGTAGTAGGCGTGCGGGAAGTCCGGGTCGCTGTGGATGGTGTGGCTCTCGGTGTACGGCAGCTCGCGCAGGTCGTCCGAGACGGCGGGCCCGATCGCGCGCAGCGGCGCCACGAGCCGTTCGCCGTCGGCCGCGGAGCCGGTGTACGCCACCCGCACGGTCAGCAGGTAGCGGCCCCGCAGGTGCGGCGGCAGCTGCGGCAGGTCCGGGTAGACCAGGGCGGCCAGCGACGAGGTCAGCTCGTCGGGCACGGTGGCCGTCCAGGCGGCGTACGCACGCAAGGCGGCCGCCGGGTCGACCGCGCGGCCGTCGAAGGCGAGGGCGCCGCCGTACAGCCGCGCCACCGGCACCAGACCGGTCTCCAGGCCCGTGACGACCCCGAGGTTCGCGCCGCCGCCGAGCAGCCCCCAGAACAGCTCGGGCTCGCGGTCGGCCGTCACGTGCCGGGCCTCCCCGTCGGCGGTCACCACGTCCAGCGACCGCACGTGGTCGGCCGCGTACCCGAACTGCCGGGCCAGGATGCCGAGGCCGCCGCCGAGCGTGTACGACACGGCGCCGACGCCCGGCGCGGAGCCGTTCAGCGGCGCGAGGCCGTGCTCCGCCGCGGCCGCCACGACCTGCCCCCAGCGCGTGCCCGCCCCGACCCTGGCGGTCCGCGCCCCGGCGTCGACGGCGACCGCGTCCATGCGGCGGGTGCTGATCAGGACGCCGCCCTCCGCCGCGTCCGGCAGGCCGTGCCCGGTGGCCTGCACCCCCACGGGCAGGCCCGCCTCGGCGGCGTACCGCACGGCGGCCACCACATCGCCGGTGTCCCGGGCGGCGACCACCAGCGCGGGCCGCTGCGCGAAGCCGGTCTGGAACCCGGCGACTTCCTCGTCGTACCCCTCCTGACCGGGCAGGAAGGCACGTCGCTTGGCGGTGAGGTCACTGAGTCCCACGGTCTGTCCTCCGTCGCTGATCTTTCGTACGGGGCTCACTGTGCCGCAGTAACCTGACAGGCGCCGTCAGGTTTTCCGCCCTCTGGAAACGCCGCCGCCCACCGGCCCCTCGGAAAGGGCGGGTGGGCGGTTCGGAGAGGCGCGGGGTCAGCCCGACACGCGGGGCTGGACCTTCTCCCGGACCAGGGCGAAGCCCAGGACGAGCGCGCCGACGAGCAGGGACATCAGCATCTGCTTGCGCCCGGCGTCGTCGTAGATCATGTAGACGATCACGAACGAGATCATCCCGATGGTGACCCACGTCAGATACGGGAACAGCCACATCCTCACGACGAGCTTCTCCGGCTGCTCGCGCAGGATGATGCCGCGCATCCTCAGCTGCGTGAAGCAGATGACGAGCCACACGAACAGGGCGACCGCGCCGGACGAGTTCAGCAGGAACTCGAAGACGGTGTCCGGCCACTGGTAGTTGAACCACACGGCGACGAAGCCGAAGACGACCGAGCTGAGGATCGCGACGCGCGGCACGCCGCTCCCGGTGGTGCGGGTGAACGACTTCGGGGCGTCGCCGCGCTCGCCGAGCGAGAAGGCCATGCGCGAGGCCGTGTACAGGCCGGAGTTCAGGCAGGACAGGACGGCCGTCAGGATGATCACGTCCATGACCGTGCCCGCGTTCGGGATGCCGATGGAGTTCAGCGCGGCCACATAACTGCCGTCGTCGGCGATCGACTTGTCGTTCCACGGCAGCAGCGTGATGACGACGAAGATCGAGCCGAGGTAGAAGACGGCGATGCGCCAGATGACGCTGTTGGTGGCCTTGGTGACGGCGCGCTGCGGGTCCTCCGACTCACCGGCGGCGAGCGTGACGATCTCCGAGCCCATGAAGGAGAAGACCACCATCAGGACGCCGGTGAGGATGGCGCCCGCGCCGTTGGGCATGAACCCGCCCGCGTCGGTGAGGTGCGCGAAGCCGCTGCCCGGGTTGTCCGAGCCGGGCAGGACGCCGAACACGGCGAGCAGTCCGACGAGGACGAAGCCGCCGATCGCCACGACCTTGATGCCCGCGAACCAGAACTCGAACTCGCCGTAGGAGCCGACCGACACCAGGTTGGTGGCGGTGAGCACCACCATCACGATGAGGGCCCAGCCCCACTGCGGGACGCCCGGCATCCACTTGTTCAGGATGTCGGCACCGGCGGTCGCCTCCACGGCGAGCACCACGACCCAGAAGAACCAGTACAGCCAGCCGATGGTGAAGCCCGCCCAGCGCCCGAGGGCCTGGTCGGCGTAGGCCGAGAAGGACCCGGAGGACGGCCGGGCCGCGGCCATCTCGCCGAGCATCCGCATCACGAGCACGACCATGGCGCCCACGAGCGCGTACGAGACGAGGATCGCGGGCCCCGCCGCCTTGATCCCGGCGGCGGACCCGACGAACAGACCCGCACCGATCACGCCACCGATGGCGATCATCGACAGATGGCGGTTCTTCAGACCGGCCTTGAGGCCGTCGCCGTCACCGCCGTCGCCGCTCCCCGGCTGTGATTTCACGGGCCCGCTGGGGGTGCTGTCTTCCTTCGCAAGGGACGGTTGCGAGGTCATAGGCAGATCCTTTGGTTCACGGGCAAGAGCCTCCGCATTAAAAGCTCAGGGGCGTACGGGACGAAAGACCCGTCTCCGGATCGTTGTATTCAGCGGAATCCTGAGTGAACGGCCGGTCACGGACGATGACAGGACCCCGTGATTGGCCTGAACCAATCGGTGCCCGTCGACCGGCCCCACGGCGCCCCGCCACGGCCGCGCATGCCACACTCGGAGCCATGCGCGTGTACCTCGGCTCCGATCATGCCGGTTACGAACTCAAGAACCACCTCGTCGAATGGCTCAAGGCCCACGGCCACGAGCCCGTCGACTGCGGGCCCCACATCTACGACGCCCAGGACGACTACCCGCCCTTCTGCCTGCGCGCCGCGGAGCGCACGGCCGCGGACGCCGACTCCCTCGGCATCGTCATCGGCGGCTCCGGGAACGGGGAGCAGATCGCCGCGAACAAGGTGAAGGGGGTGCGGGCGGCGCTCGCCTGGAGCGAGCAGACCGCCGCGCTCGGGCGCGAGCACAACGACGCCAACGTCATCTCCATCGGGGGGCGGATGCACACCCTGGAGGAGGCCACGCGGTTCGTGGAGATCTTCCTCGCCACGCCGTACTCCGGTGAGGAGCGGCACTCCCGGCGCATCGAGATGCTCTCCCAGTACGAGACGACGGGCGAACTCCCGCCGATCCCCGCCCACCACCCCAAGGCCTGACCCTCGCGGGGCGCCCCAGACCCGCCCCTTCCCGAACCAGGGGGCCAGCCCCCTAGCACCCCCGAAATCGGCCTCCGGCCTCGTCCTCAAACGCCGGACGGGCTGGATGGTGCCGGTCGCGGCAGAGTTTCAGCCCGTCCGGCGTTTGAGGACGAGGCGCGAAGCGCCGAAAAAGCGGGGTGCCAGGGGCAGCCGCCCCTGGTTCGGGAAGGGGCGGGTCTGGGGCGCCCCCGCGAGGGCACCCGCAGAGGAGGAGCACCGTGCCGGAAGGGCACACCATTCACCGACTGGCGGCCGACCACCGGCACCGGTTCGAGGGGCGACCCGTCCGCGCGACCAGCCCCCAGGGCAAGTTCTCCGACAGCGCCGCCCTCCTGACCGGACAGCCCCTGGCCACCGCCGAGGCCCACGGCAAGCACCTCTTCCTCGGCTTCGCCGAAACCGGCTGGGTCCACATCCACCTCGGCCTGTTCGGCAAGTACACCTGGGGCGCCGCGCCCGCCCCGCCGCCCACGGACACCGTCCGCCTCCGCCTGGAGACCACCGCCCACTACTGCGACCTGCGCGGCCCCACCACCTGCGCGCTGATCACGGACGGGGAGAAGCAGGCGATACACGAGCGCCTGGGACCGGACCCGCTGCGCCCGGTGGAGCGGGGCGGCACCAATGACCCCGAGCGCGCCTGGCGCCGGATCTCCCGCAGCCGCACGACGATCGCGGCGCTGCTCCTCGACCAGAAGGTCATCGCGGGCGTCGGCAACGTCTACCGCGCGGAAGTCCTCTTCCGCCACGGCATCGACCCGTACACGCCCGGCAGGGACCTCACGCACGCCCAGTGGACCGCGATCTGGGCGGACCTGGTGGACCTGATGCGCGAGGGAGTGCGGCACAACCGCATCGACACCGTGCGCCCCGAGCACACGCCGGAGGCGATGGGCCGCCCGCCGCGCGTGGACGACCACGGCGGTGAGGTCTACGTGTACCGCAGGGCCCGCATGGCCTGCCACATCTGTGGCGGCGAGATCCGCACCGCCGACCTCGCCGCCCGCAACCTCTTCTGGTGCCCCACCTGCCAGGGCCGCTGAGCGGAGCACGGCGCGCCCGGCGAGCACGGGGGCGGTCAGAAGCCGTGGGGCAGCCAGGGGGCCACGGCGGAGCCGAAGGCGAGGTCGGCCTCCGCGAGGGCGCCGGGGCGCAGCTCCCGCACCCGCCCCGCGGCCGCGAGCCCCGCGAGCGACGTGCCGCCCAGATAGGCGGCGCCCAACTCCCGTACGGACAGGGAGAGGTCCGCGGAAGCGGCGTCGTCCACGCGCTTGCAGGACGCGCTCCGGGGATCGCCGTGCAGCCGCCAGCGGCCCTCGTTCCACGGGCAGAAGGAGTCCCGGACGTCCAGGACCACGTCGACGGGCGCCCGGTACGCGCGCGCTTCGAGGGCGGCGCCGACGTCCACCAGGCGTACGTACAGCGAGTCCCGGAAGCCGAGGTCGCAGCGCCGCACGTCGGAGACGAGGTGGAGCAGCGGATCGTCCACGGGCCGGTTGCGGAAGGTCAGCCTCGACGTCAGGTCGATGTCGAACAGGAAGCGCCACAGCGCGGCGTACGCCGCCGGGTCCAGGGCGTCCAGCTGCTTGACCCGCACCTCGCCCTTGGGGCCCTGGAAGTCCCAGTCGGGCTTGACCGAGAACAGCGCGTACCCGACGGTCTCGCCGTCGCGCTCGGCGAGCACGCACTGCAGCGGTGACGCGCCGTCCCGCTCCTTCTCCGGGTCGAGCAGCGGCAGCCGCTCCCAGCCGGGCTGCCGGGCGAGCATGCCGGGGCGGGTGGGCACCAGGCGCGCGTACACCGCCTCGCAGTCCGCGCTGGCGGCGGCCGGGTCCGCGTACCGCAGCCGCACGTCGTCCGTGCCCTCCGGCACGGAGAGCCGCACCCGGGTGGTGTCGATGTCCGCCCGCAGGCTCGTCGACGCGATGCCGTAGCCGAACCTGCCGTAGATGGCGGGCTCGGACGCGGTCAGCACGGCCAAGGCCTCACCGCGGCGCCGCACGTCGTCGAGCTGGCGCCGCATCATCGACGTGAGCAGCCCGCGGCGCCGGTGCGTGGCCGCGACGCTCACCATCGTCACGCCCGTCGCGTCCACGAGCGCGCCGCCCGGCACCGACAGCCGGAAGCTGAACCCGCCCGCCGTGCCCACGCAGACGTCGCCGTCCCAGATGCCCAGGGCGCGGTCGAACTCCGTGAGCGCGTCCCACAGCGCCTTCTCCTCGGGCGCCTCGGCGACCCCGCCGAACGCCACGATCAGTGTTTCGTACCACTGCTTCCAGTCGCTCTGGTCCAACTCCCGCAATTCTGCTGTCATATGCCATGCCTACCAGGGCTCCATGGGCGCGGCGAATGGTTTTCCGTGTGCCGGAACGCACGCGTGGACGCCGGGCGCGACGGCGCGGAGAGGTGCCCCCGAAGTGCCCCTGAAGGGGGACAAGAGGTACCTCCCGTGCGAAGCGCCTGGCCCGGTGGATAGGGTCCACGAGCAATGGCGGTACGACGAGTAGGGCGTGACCGGCGCGAACCGCGTGAGCGGCGCGCCGCGGCCGAGACGTTCCCGGCCCGGATGCGGAAGAAGGCGCACCGGGCCCGCGTCGGGCTGCGCAAATCCGGCGTGGACTACTTCCGCGGCGACGGCTCGGACTGGGTGGCGCTGGCCGCGCTGCTCCTCATGGTCCCCGTCATCACCGTCTGCACCATCGTCAACCCGGTGTGGTTCGCGCCCTCCACCCTCGTCCTGCCGATCGTCGCGGGCGGGCTGCTGCTTCGGCCCTCCAGCCTGCTCGGTCTGTACGCGGCCTCCGCCGCCGCGCTCATCGTGGAGTCCGCCCGGCTCGGCCCGTACACCGAGGGCCCCGCGCGGGTCACCCCCGGCACGGTCCTGACCGTCGCGGCCTGCGGGTTCTTCGGGCTGCTCATCGCCCAGTTCCGCAGCCGCGTCGGGGTGCCGTGGCGGGGCGGCGGGACGATGCTGTTCGACCTGCGCGAGCGCATCCGGGTGCAGAGCAAGCTGCCGAAGCTGCCGCGCGGCTGGCACCGCGAGATGGCGCTGCGGCCCGCGGGCGGGCAGTCCTTCTCCGGGGACTTCGTGGTGGCCGCCCGCACGAACGGCGGCCGCACCCTCGAAGTCGTCCTCACCGACGTCTCCGGCAAGGGCATGGACGCCGGGTCCCGGGCGCTGCTCCTTTCCGGCGCCTTCGGCGGCCTCCTCGGCTCCCTGCCGCCGCACGCCTTCCTGCCCGCCGCCAACGGCTACCTGCTCCGCCAGGACTGGGACGAGGGCTTCGCCACCTCCATCCACCTCGTCCTCGACCTGGAGACCGGCGACTACGAGCTGCTGTCCGCCGGGCACCTGCCCGCGCTCCAGCTCAGCGCGGGCACCGGGCGCTGGGAGGAGAAGTCCGCCGACGGGCCCCTCCTCGGGGTGTTCGACGGCGCCCAGTTCGACCCCGTCAAGGGCTCGCTGCGGCCCGGGGACGTCCTGATGCTGTTCACCGACGGCATCGTCGAGGCCGCCGACCGCGACATCGCCGAGGGCATCGACCGGCTCACCGGGGAGGCCGACCGCTATGTCGCCGGGGGCTTCCACGGCGCCGCGTGGCATCTCATCGAGGCGGTCGCCAAGGACGTCAACGACGACCGGGCGCTGCTGCTGATCTGCCGCGAGCCCTGACCCTCGCGGGGGCGCCCCAGACCCGCCCCTTCCCGAACCAGGGGCGGCCGCCCCTGGCACCCCGCTCCATCGGCGCTCCGCGCCTCGTCCTCAAACGCCGGACGGGCTGAATCATCGCGCTCCGCGCTCGTCCTCAAACGCCGGACGGGCTGAATCGTCGCGGTGCGTGCTCGTCCTCAAACGCCGGACGGGCTGAATCGTCGCGGTGCGTGCTCGTCGACAGGCGCCGGGTGGGCGGGGGACATCCGCCGCGGTAGCGGTGGGATCACGGTCAGCCGACGACGGCGAGCAAGCGGCACGCTCCAGCCCGTCCGGCGTTTGAGGACGAGGCGCGGAGCGCCGATGGGGTGGTGCAGGCGCCCACGCCAGGAAGAGGTGGGGTTTCCCCCACCTCTTATTCGCCGGGTCGCCTCATGGCTCACCGCACCCCCGGATCCGTACGTTCGATGCATCAGGCACGGACACCACGACGGAAGGGCTGGGCAGGCCATGGGGCTGCGGAAGAAGAAGCGGCGGGACGAGCGGACGGCCTCCGCGCAGGGGTGGGGGCCCGCCGCCCCGCAGCAGGCCCTGGGCCAGGAGTGGGCCGTGGAGCTGCGCGGCGTCCGGCGGCAGTACGGCCGCGGCACCGGCGCCGTGCACGCCCTGCGCGGCATCGACCTGGCCCTGCCCCGTGGCAGCTTCACCGCCGTGATGGGCCCCTCCGGTTCCGGCAAGTCCACGTTCCTGCAGTGCGCGGCGGGCCTGGACCGCCCCAGCGGCGGCACCGTCCGCCTCGGCGGCACGGAGATCACCGGCATGGGCGAGAACAAGCTGACCGCCCTGCGCCGCACCCGCCTGGGCTTCGTGTTCCAGGCGTTCAACCTGCTGCCGTCGCTCACGGTGGAGCAGAACGTACTGCTGCCCATGCGCCTGGCCGGACACCGCCCCGACCGCCGCCGCTCCGCCGAGATGCTGGCCCGCGTCGGCCTCGGCGACAAGGGCGGGCGCCGCCCCGGCCAGCTGTCCGGCGGCCAGCAGCAGCGCGTGGCCATCGCCCGCGCCCTGGTGACGCAGCCGGACGTGGTGTTCGCGGACGAGCCGACCGGCGCCCTGGACACCACCACGGCCGCCGAGATCCTCGGCCTGCTGCGCTCGGCGGTCGACACCATGGGCGCCACCGTCGTGATGGTCACGCACGACCCGAGCGCCGCCGCGTACGCCGACCGCACCCTGTTCCTCGCCGACGGCGCGATCGTCGACCGCCTGGAGCGCGCGTCGGCCGCCGAGATCGGCGACCGCCTGAAGGCCCTGACGGCCCCCGCCTTCGCCGGGGTGGCGGCATGAGCCTCGTCCCCAACGGCCTCGCCCGCGCGGCCGTCCGCTTCAAGCCCGCCGCGTTCGTGGGCACGTTCGTGGCGCTGATGATGGCGTCCCTGATCGTCTCCGCCTGCGGCATCCTCCTGGAGACGGGCCTGCGTGCCTCCGTGCCGCCCGAGCGCTACCGCCACGCCCCCGTCGTCGCCACCGCCGACCAGCAGGTCCACTACGGCAGCGGCGAGGACGACTCCACCGAGCAGGTCCCCGACCGGGCCCGCATGGACGCCGCCCTGGTGGCGAAGGCGGCCACCGCGCCCGGCGCCCGCGAGGCCGTCGCCGACGTCACCTTCCCGGTGAAGGACGGCGGCACGGCGCTGACCGCGCACAACTGGGGCTCCACCGCGTTCACCGGCGACCGGCTCCGCGCGGGCCGCGCGCCCGCCGCCGGAGAGGTCGTCCTGGCCGGAACCAAGGCCCGCGTCGGCGACCGCGTCACGCTCACCACCCCGGACGGGCCGCGCGCCTTCCGCGTCCGCGGCCTCGCCGGGGCGCCCGGCGCCGCGCCGACCGCCTGGCTCGCCGACTCCGACGCCGTACGCCTGTCCGGGCACCCGGGCCGGGTCGACGCCGTCGCCGTGCTCGCCAAGGACGGCGTCTCCGCGGCGACCCTGAAGTCCCAGGTCGCCAAGGCCCTCGACGGCAAGGCCAAGGTGTTCGCGGGCGACGGCCGCGGCGGCGCCGAGAACCCCGCGCTCGCCGAGGCCAAGGAACTGCTCACCGCTCTCGGCGGCTCCTTCGGCGGCATCGCCGCGACCGTCGCCGTGTTCACCGCCGCCGGGACCGTCGCGCTCTCCGTCGGCCAGCGCTCCCGCGAGTTCGCCCTGCTGCGCGCCATCGGCACCACCCCGCGCCAGGTCCGCCGCAGCATCGCCACCGAGGCCCTGCTGGTCGCGCCGCTCGCCGGAGTCATCGGCTGCCTGCCGGGCATCGGCCTGGCCCGCTGGTGGTTCGGCCAGCTCAAGGACCGGGGCGCGGTGCCGGACGGTGTCGACCTCGCCGTGTCCTGGATCCCGCTGGTCACGGCCGCGGGCACCGCCCTGGTCACCGCCCTGCTCGCCGGGTACATGGCCGCCCACCGCACCTCCCGCATCCGGCCGGGCCAGGCCCTCAGCGAAGCCTCCGTGGAGCGCCTGAGGCCGGGCTGGATCCGTACGCCGCTCGGTGTCGCCGCGGCCGTCGGCGGCATCGTCTGCGCCCGCCTCGCCGCCACCGCGAGCGGCGATGACGCGGCCAACGCGGCGCTCGGCGTCGTCATGCTGTTCATGCTGGCGGTGGCGCTGCTCGGGCCGCTGGTGGCGCGGCTGTGCGCGGGCCTGTTCGGCCTTCCGCTGCGCGGCGCGGGCGCCTCCGCGTCCCTCGCGGCCGCCAACTCCCGCAGCAACGCCCGCCGTCTGGCCTCCGCGATCACCCCCATCGTGCTCGCGATGGCGTTCGCCTCCACCCTCGTGTTCATGCACACCAGCGAGGAGAAGGTCACCGCCGACCAGCAGCGGGACGGCATCACCGCCGACCACATCGTGACCTCCGACGCGGGCTTCGGCCCCGGCGAGGTCCGCGCGGCCGGGGCCCGCCCCGGCGTCACCTCCGCCGTCGGCGTCCTGAAGACCTCCGTGCTGATCCCCACCGGCGGCATGCTCCAGTCGGTCACCGCGCAGGGCGTCACCGGCAGCGCCAAGGACCTCGCCCAGGTGCAGGACCTCAAGGTGAAGACCGGCGAACTGACCCTCCGCAAGGGCCAGATCGCCCTCGACGCGACCCTCGCCACCTCCGCCGACCTCACGACCGGCGACCGCGTCACGCTGCGCCTGCCCGACGGCACGAAGACCCGGGCCACGGTCGCGGCGACGTACGGGCGCGGCCTCGGCCTCTCCCAGGTGACGCTGCCCGCCGCCGACGTCCGGCGGCACGTCACCTCGTCCTTCGCCACGGAGATCTGGACCAAGGGCGGTACGGAGAAGGACCTCGCGCCGCTCGGCGCCGTCCGCGACCGCGACGGCTACACCACCGCGCAGTCCGTCGACCGCGAGGTCAACGCCTGGGCGAACGGCGTCATGGCGGCCGTCCTCGGAGGCTTCGCGGCCGTCGCCGCCGCCAACACCCTCGTGATGACCGTCCTGGACCGGCGCCGCGAACTCGGCACGCTGCGCCTGATCGGCTCCACGCGCCGCCAGGTGATGCGGATGATCCGCTGGGAGGCCCTTCTGGTGACCGGCGCGGGCGTGGCCATCGGCACGGCCATCGCGCTGGCCACGCTGATCCCGATGATGCGGGGCCTGACGGGGGAGGCCCCGTACATCCCGCCGCTGCTGTACGCCGCGTTCGCGGGCTCGGCGGTGCTGCTCGGCCTGGCCGCCACGACGCTCCCGGCCCGAGCGGCCCTGTCCGCGGACCAGGCATAGGGCGAGGGTGCCCGGCGTGCCGCCGCACGCGGGGTGACCGTCCCTGTGGGGGCTGCGCGCCGTCGGCGGGCTTCTTTCCCACCCGCCCGCCCCTCGTGAGGCTTGCTCGCCGTCGGCGTCTGCCGCTGCGGAAGCGTGGGGGTGGGCGGGCGGGAAGAGACCGCCGCGGTAGCGGCGGGACGGAAGCGCGGCGGTGGGTTCGGGTGGGGGCTCAGCGCGTGGCCGTGGGCTCGCGGCCGCGGGCCACGGCGGTGGCGTCGCGGCGGAACGCCCACTCCATCCTCGGCTCCATCGCGAAGCGGAACACCCGTCGCACCGGGGACGTGCACAGCAGGGTGACCACGGCGGCCGCGACCAGCGAGACGAACACCTCGCCCAGCGGCTGGTGCAGCCACTCGTACTCCTCGAACCAGCCCCAGAACCGGGACCCCTTGGCGAGGAAGCCGTGCAGCAGGTACCCGTAGAGGGTCCCGGCGCCGAGCACCGTGAACCACATCCTCCGCCGCGGCACCCACGCGAAGAAGCCCGCGGTGAGCACCACCGAGCAGCCGAAGAGCGCCAGCGTCATGACGACGCCGACCCACCACGGCACGCCCAGCTCCTGGGCGCTCTCGCGGCGGTAGAACCAGACGGACGTCATCTTCGGCGCCGCCCAGTACGCGAGCGCCACCGCGCAGGCGAAGACCGGCACGGCGAGCAGCCGCACCTCGCGCCGCCGCACGAGCTGGAAGTGCTCGGGCTTCATGAACAGGCCCAGCACGAAGAACGGCATGAACTGGAGCACCCGCTGGAGGTCCAGGTCGTCGCCGATGTCGGGCGAGATCACGGCGAGCACGGCCACGCACAGCGCGAGCGGCACGGGCCAGCGCACGACCTGCCACAGCGGCACCGTCAGGCGCCACACGAACAGGGCGATCAGGAACCAGGTCAGATACCAGGGGTCCAGCAGGCTGATCGGCTGCGTCGGGTCGTCGTCGGCCCACCGCTTGAAGAGGGTGTACGCGACCTCGAACAGGACGTAGGGGACGGCGACGCCGGTGATGAGCCGCTTGAGCCGGTCGGGCCGCATGTCGAAGCTGCGCGAGAAGTAGCCCGAGATCAGGATGAACGCGGGCATATGGAACGTGTACACGGTCATGTACAGCGCTTCGGCGGTGCGGCTGTGGTCCGTCAGCGGCTCCCACGCGTGGGCCATCGCAACGAGGACGATCGCCAGGTACTTGGCGTTGTCGAAGAACGCGTCGCGCTGCTTGGCGGGCTTGCCGGTGGGGGTGGCGCGGCGGTGGGAGGGGGGCGGGGCGGTGTGGGTGGGGGTGGCCGTGGGGGACTGGGGGGAGCGCGGGCCGGGAGGGGCGGTCGCCGGTTCCTGCACGGGGGGCAGCGGCGCCCGGTGCCGACCGTGCGGCTGTACGGAGTTCGTCACAGGCCCTCCCACCAAGAGCTCGGTGAGACGATCCGGGACCGCACTGCGCTCGCGGGGGTCATGGCAGCGTGGAACATCTGGGGCACCCTAGCGCCGTGGCGGTGTTCCCGTAAAACCCTCGGCGGGGCCTCGGCGCATTCGTCGTATTCGGTGGCGGCGCACCCGGTCGCGACGGCCGGGCGGCCTTTCACCGGATTCCGGTATTTCCGCGGCGAGTACCCCCTGGGGACACCGATAACTGTCCGGTACGTCATAGCTCGTACCGCTTAAATCGTGCATAACACCCGCGGGGGACTCTGGTGAAATGTCCGGTTGTTCGCTTGATGGGGTACCCCTGCGGACCGGTCCGAGGGGCGCGGGCGGCTTTGCGAATTCCCTTCAGCGTTCCGCCGGGTGTTCGCGCGGGGGCCGCTTGCCGGGCGGTGTCGTGTACGGGTGGCGGGACGATGGCTGGCCATGGAAACGATCAGGTCGAATTCATCGTTCGACGGAAGCGTCGAATTCCCGTGCGGAGGACGGCGGTTGCCGTGCGGCGCCCCGCGGAGGGGCGCGCGCGGCGCCCGGGACCGGTGCGGCGCTGGTCATCCTGTGGCCGACGATGCGTCACCGGCCGCATAGGGCGCCCGTGTTGGTGGCACGATGGTCCTGGCGGGGGTGTGCGGGTCGTACGCCTCCGGGCGGGAGAGCGACCGACCGAGGGTGTGATCAGTTGTGGCCATTTCGCTGTCAGTGGTGCTGCTGTTGGCGATCGTCCTTGTCATGATGGTTCGTCAGGGAAACATCAAGGTATGGCCCGCCATCGTCGCGGCCACTTTCGGCTTCACGCTCGCGTCGACGGGAATGGCCGACGACATCCAGGAGCTTCTCAACTCCCTGGCGGAGACCATCGGCGACATAGAGTTCTGACCGGCTGACCGGCCACGGCGACGCTTGGGGGGCTCAGGGCGGTGGCGCTGCGGGAATCCGACCCCGAGGACGTCGGCGGGTATCCGATCGAGGACCGGCTCGGCTCCGGCGGCATGGGCGTCGTCTATCTCGCCCGCTCCCCGTCAGGCCGCCGCCTGGCGGTCAAGGTCGTCCACGGCCAGTACGCCGACGACGAGGAATTCCGCGTCCGCTTCCGCCGCGAGGTCGAGGCGGCCCGGCAGGTCAGCGGCGCGTTCACGGCCCCCGTCGTGGACGCCGACGCGGACGCGCCGCGCCCCTGGATGGCCACCCTCCACATCCCGGGCGAGACCCTCGGCGCCCGGGTGAGCCGCGAGGGCCCGCTGCCGCCCGACCGCCTGCGCGACCTCGCCGCCGGGCTCACCGAGGCCCTCCGCGACATCCACCGCGCCGGTGTCGTCCACCGCGACCTGAAACCGGCCAACGTGATGCTGGCCGACGACGGCCCCCGCGTCATCGACTTCGGCGTCTCCCGCGCCGCGGAGGCCCTGGCGGGCGACCCCCTCACCCAGACCGGCCGCGTCATGGGCACCCCTCCCTACATGTCGCCGGAGCAGCTGACCTCCCCCCGCGACGTCGGCCCCGCCTCCGACGTCTTCTCCCTCGGCTCGGTCCTCGCGTACGCCGCGACCGGCCGGGGCCCCTTCGACGACGTCTCCCCGTACGAGACGGCCGTCCGCGTGGTCGAGGGCGACGCCAGGCTCGACGGCGTACCGGCCGAGGTGCGGCCCCTGATCGCCCTGTGCCTGGCCAAGCACCCCAAGGAGCGCCCGACCCCCGACGAACTCCTCACCGTGCTGCGCGGCGGCCCGCTGCCGCGGCGCCCCGCCCCGACCGCCGACGACGAGCCCGCGCCCCGCCGCCCGCGCCGCCGTCGACGGCTGCTGATCGCCGGGGCGCTGGGCGGCGCCCTGCTCGCCGGACTCGCCACCGGCTTCGGCGTGTGGCTGTCGGACGGCGAACGGCCCCGGGACCTGCCCCCGGGCTGGCGGCCCTGGCAGACCCTCGTCGTCAGCGAGCCGAAGGGCATGGCCACGGGCCCCCTGAGCGGCTGCGCCGCCGTGGCCGGAGGGCTGGTGTGCGCGGGCGACGACGTGAAGGCCGCGCGGCTCTCCCTCGCCACCGGCCGCACCGCCTGGTCCCTGCCCGTGGACGCCACCGACAAGAGCGAGTCCAAGGGCGAGGGCGCCCTCATCGGCGCCTCGGGCACCCGCGTGTTCGTCTACCGCAACCACCAGGCCGCCCGGGGCGGGGCGAGCCCCGAGGACGACTACGCGATCCAGGCCGTCGACGCCCGGACCGGCCGCGTCCTGTGGACCCGGCCCACCCAGCGCGGCCCCGACGCCCAGGCCCCGGACCCCGACCCGAACGTCAGCGGGCACGCGGTCCGCACGGCCGACGGCATCCTCACCGTCCTCGGCACCCGCAAGGCCGCGTACGCCCTGCTGGACGAGGCCGACGGAGAGCCCCGCTGGCGGCGGCCCCTGCCCCGGGGCGCCGCCTGCCAGACCGCTCAGGCGGCCGGGGACGGCTACCTGCTCTGCGCCGTGCGCACCAAGGACGGGGACGGCACCCGCGTGCTGCGCCTCGACCCGGCGAGCGGCGAGGCGCGGTGGAGCGCCACGCTCAGCGGCGAGCTGGAGCTGGTCGGCCGGAAGGCCGACCGCCTCGTCTTCGTCAGAGCCGACCACGAGGAGGGCGGCACGGACATCGTCACCCTCGACGTGGACACCCGCCGGACCGATCCGACGTCGGTGCCCGCGCAGCCGCCCGCCAGCAGCGTCACGCTCAGCCACGGCACCCTGTACTTCGTCCGCCAGGGCGGCGGCGTGCGCGCCGTCGACCCGCTGACCGACGAGGTGGAGTGGGAGCGCGACTCCGGCGTCGAGTTCCCGGGGCGGCCGCTGGTCACGGACGACGACGTCTTCGTCACCTCGCCCGGCGGCCGCGTCGCCGCCCTGGACCGCCGCTCCGGTGACGTGCGCTGGACCGCTTCCGGCCCCGAGGCCACCGACGAGACCTTCGGCGTGGTCAGCGGCGTCCGGCCGACCCTGGTGGGCGACGCCCTGTACGTCCCGTACGGCATCCGCTCCGTGTACAGCGTCGACGTACGCGACCGCTGAGCCCTGTGGGGCCGGGTGCGCGAAAGCCTCCGGCCCGGCGCGCAGGGCGGAACCTGCGCGCCGGGCCGGAGGCCACGGAGCGGGCGACGGGAATCGAACCCGCGTAGCTAGTTTGGAAGACTAGGGCTCTACCATTGAGCTACGCCCGCGAGGACGGCCCGCGCGACGACCCGAAGGTCACCGAGCGCGGCACGGCAAGCATCGTAGCGGGTCAGGCCCGCCCCGCGCACACCCCGCCCGGACCGCCGCCACCGCCCGCCCGGGACCCCCCGGAACGAGCGCCGGACGAGGCACCGGACCAGGTGCGGGACAAGGCACCAGACCAGGTGCGGGACAAGGCACCGGACCAGGCGCGGGACAAGACGCCCGGCAACCGCGACAAGCGGGGAGCCGCACTGTCCGCGGGCATGTACCCTACGTGTCGCACCGACGGGGTGTGGCGCAGCTTGGTAGCGCGTCCGCTTTGGGAGCGGAAGGCCGTGGGTTCAAATCCCGCCACCCCGACCAGCACGTTCTCCGCCGCCCGCTGGCCGGTTCCCCGGCGGCGGGCCCTCCCCGCGGGCCCCGCGCACCGTCTTCCAAGATCGCATTGTCGCTCGGCTCCCGCGTGCCGTTACTATGCAAGCTGCGTGCCCGTGTGTCTCTCAACCGGGCAGAAACCAAGCAGTCAGCCCACCAAGGAGACCGAACCGTGAAGAGCGCCGTGGAGAACCTGAACCCGACCCGGGTTCGGCTCACTGTCGAGGTGCCCTTCGAGGAGCTCAAGGACAGCCTCGACGCGGCGTACAAGAAGATCAACCAGCAGGTCACGGTGAAGGGCTTCCGCAAGGGCAAGGTCCCGGCGCGCGTCATCGACCAGCGGTTCGGCCGCGGTGCTGTGCTGGAGGAGGCCGTCAACGACGCCCTCCCGAAGTTCTACACGGAGGCGGTCAACGAGGCCGAGCTCAACGTCCTGGGCCAGCCCGAGGTCGACATCACCGAGCTGAAGGACAACGAGACCCTCAACTTCACCGCCGAGGTCGACATCCGCCCGGCCATCGAGATCCCCGACTACTCGGGCATCGAGGTCGAGGTCGACGCCGTCGAGGTCAGCGACGAGGACGTCGACAAGGCCGTCGAGGACCTGCGCGCCCGCTTCGCGTCCACCTCGCCGGTCGAGCGCGCCGCCGAGGACGGCGACGTCGTGACCGTCGACCTGGAGGCCAAGGTCGACGGCGAGGTCCTCGCCGACGGCGTCGCCAACGGCGTGTCGTACACCATCGGCTCCGGCGAGCTGCTCGACGGCATCGACGACGCCGTCAAGGGCCTGGAGGCCGGGGCCGAGGCCACCTTCACCTCCGAGCTGAAGGGCGGCTCCGCCGCGGGCAAGGAGGCCGAGGTCACCGTCAAGGTCACCCAGGTCGCCAAGCGCGAGCTGCCGGAGCTGGACGACGACTTCGCCCAGCTCGCCTCCGAGTTCGACACCCTGGACGAGCTGAAGGCCGACAGCCGCAAGCGCCTGGAGTCGGCCCGCCAGTTCGACCAGGCCACCCAGGCCCAGGAGCGCGTCCTCGACAAGCTCCTCGAGCTGGTCGAGGTGCCCGTCCCCGAGAAGCTGCTCGAGGACGAGATCCGCACCCGCAAGCACAACCTGGAGCACCACCAGCTCGGCCAGATGGGCCTCGACCTCGCGAAGTACCTGGAGATCCAGGGCAAGACCGAGGAGGAGTTCGACACCGAGACCCGCGAGCAGGCGATCAAGGGCATCAAGACCCAGTTCGTCCTCGACGAGCTGGTCAACAAGGAGAAGCTGAACGTGAACCAGGAGGAGCTCACCGAGCACCTCATGCGCCGCGCCCAGTCCTCCGGCATGAGCCCCGACCAGTTCGCCCAGGCGGTCGTCGAGGGCGGCCAGGTCCCGATGCTGGTCGGCGAGGTCGCCCGCGGCAAGGCCCTCGCGGTCGTCGTCGAGGCCGCCACCGTCAAGGACACCAACGGTGAGGTCGTCGACCTCGACGACGAAGACGACACCGTCGAGGGTGAGCAGGCCGAGGGCGCCGACTCCGCCGACTCCGCCAAGGCGGACGAGGAGAAGGCCGAGAGCTGATCTCCGCGCGGTAGTGAGCTGTACGTGAAGGGCCCCCGGGACGTGTGTCCCGGGGGCCCTTCACGCCTCGGGGGCTGCCCCTTCCGGCGCGTTCGCGGGTGCGGATTCGACGTGGCTTGGCGCGCAGTTCCCCGCGCCCCTTCGGGGCGCTCCGGCCCGCCCCCTAGGGCCCTACCCCGGGGCCCTACCTGCGCTCACAGCGAACAGTTGCCCTTGCGGGATTCGCCGAAGGGGGCCGCGCGTTAGGGTCCATGGATACGGGGGCAGTGGAGTCGTTGCCCTCAGAACGAAGATGCTGAGACGGCCGGTGCCGTCAGAGACGAGCAGGTGGATACGTGACGAATCTGATGCCCAACGCAGCCGGTGAGCCGTCCATCGGTGGTGGCCTCGGCGACCATGTGTACAACCGGCTGCTCGGCGAGCGCATCGTCTTCCTCGGCCAGCAGGTCGACGACGACATCGCGAACAAGATCACGGCGCAGATGCTCCTCCTCGCGGCCGACCCGACGAAGGACATCTACCTCTACATCAACAGCCCGGGCGGCTCGGTCACGGCCGGTATGGCCATCTACGACACCATGCAGTACATCCCGAACGACGTCGTCACCATCGGCATGGGCATGGCCGCCTCCATGGGCCAGTTCCTGCTGACCGGCGGCACCGCCGGCAAGCGCTTCGCCCTGCCGCACACGGACATCCTGATGCACCAGGGCTCCGCGGGCATCGGCGGCACCGCGTCCGACGTCAAGATCCAGGCCGAGTACCTGCTGCGCACCAAGCAGCGCATGGCCGAGATCACCGCCCGCCACTCCGGCCAGACGGTCGAGACGATCATCCGCGACGGTGACCGCGACCGCTGGTTCACCACCGAGGAGGCCAAGGAGTACGGCCTCATCGACGAGATCATCAGCGCCGCTTCCGGTGTTCCGGGCGGCGGCGGCACGGGGGCCTGAGAAGGCATCCCGGGGGCTGACGAAGGCCCCCTCCGGGGGCGCCCGCCAGGGCCCGCCCCAGCCGACCAAGCCCACGCTCATCACCAGGACGGAACACCTCAGATGAACAGCTTCCCCGCCAGCGGCCAGGCCACGGGCCTGCACACCGGCCCCCAGGTGGACAACCGCTACGTGATCCCCCGCTTCGTCGAGCGCACCTCGCAGGGCGTGCGCGAGTACGACCCGTACGCGAAGCTCTTCGAGGAGCGCGTGATCTTCCTCGGCGTCCAGATCGACGACGCCTCCGCCAACGACGTCATGGCGCAGCTCCTTTGCCTGGAGTCGATGGACCCCGACCGGGACATCTCGGTCTACATCAACAGCCCCGGCGGCTCCTTCACGGCGCTCACGGCGATCTACGACACCATGCAGTTCGTGAAGCCCGACATCCAGACGGTCTGCATGGGCCAGGCGTCCTCCGCCGCGGCCGTGCTGCTCGCCGCGGGCACCCCCGGCAAGCGCATGGCGCTGCCCAACGCCCGTGTGCTGATCCACCAGCCCTCCGGCGGCACCGGCCGCGAGCAGCTCTCCGACCTGGAGATCGCCGCCAACGAAATCCTCCGCATGCGGACGCAGCTGGAGGAGATGCTGGCCAAGCACTCCTCGACGCCGATCGAGAAGATCCGCGAGGACATCGAGCGCGACAAGATCCTCACCGCCGAGGACGCGCTGGAGTACGGCCTGATCGACCAGATCATCTCCACCCGCAAGATGAACAACTCCGCGGTCGCCTGAGCGACGTCCGGACACACCGCAGCACCATCTGCCCGCTCCTTGGCGCGGTCCGCGTCACTCCGTGCCGAACCGTGTGGTTTCGTCACCCCGTGACGGAGCGAACCGCGCCAAGGGGGGCCCGAACGGGGGGCCAGGCAAGGTACCGTCGGATACAAGGCACCAGGAGCCGCTGGACCAACGGCGTCTCCCAGGCGAAGGGGAAGCACACCGTGGCACGCATCGGTGACGGCGGCGATCTGCTCAAGTGCTCGTTCTGCGGAAAGAGCCAGAAGCAGGTCAAGAAGCTCATCGCAGGCCCCGGCGTGTACATCTGCGACGAGTGCATCGATCTCTGTAACGAGATCATCGAGGAAGAGCTCGCCGAGACGAGCGAGGTCCGCTGGGAGGAACTGCCCAAGCCCCGCGAGATCTACGAGTTCCTCGAGGGGTACGTGGTGGGCCAGGAGCCCGCGAAGAAGGCCCTGTCCGTCGCGGTGTACAACCACTACAAGCGCGTCCAGGCCGGGGAGAACGGCGGCGCGCAGGGCCGCGAGGACGCCATCGAACTCGCCAAGTCCAACATCCTGCTGCTCGGCCCGACCGGCTCCGGCAAGACGCTCCTCGCCCAGACGCTCGCCCGCATGCTGAACGTCCCCTTCGCCATCGCGGACGCCACCGCCCTCACCGAGGCGGGGTACGTGGGCGAGGACGTGGAGAACATCCTCCTCAAGCTCATCCAGGCCGCCGACTACGACGTCAAGAAGGCCGAGACGGGCATCATCTACATCGACGAGATCGACAAGGTCGCCCGCAAGAGCGAAAACCCCTCGATCACGCGCGACGTATCGGGTGAAGGCGTCCAGCAGGCCCTGCTGAAGATCCTGGAGGGCACGACGGCCTCGGTCCCGCCGCAGGGCGGCCGCAAGCACCCGCACCAGGAGTTCATCCAGATCGACACGACGAACGTGCTGTTCATCGTGGGCGGCGCCTTCGCGGGCCTGGAGAAGATCATCGAGGCCCGGGCGGGCGCCAAGGGCATCGGCTTCGGCGCCACCATCCGCTCCAAGCGGGAGCTGGAGGAGAAGGACCAGTTCGAGGACATCATGCCGGAGGACCTGGTGAAGTTCGGGATGATCCCCGAGTTCATCGGCCGCCTCCCGGTGATCACGAGCGTGCACAACCTCGACCGCGAGGCGCTGCTCCAGATCCTCGTCGAGCCGCGTAACGCCCTGGTGAAGCAGTACCAGCGCCTCTTCGAACTCGACGGTGTGGAGCTGGACTTCGAGCGCGAGGCGCTGGAGGCCATCGCCGACCAGGCGATCCTGCGCCAGACCGGCGCGCGCGGCCTGCGCGCCATCATGGAGGAGGTCCTCCAGTCGGTGATGTACGAGGTGCCGTCCCGCAAGGACGTGGCCCGCGTCGTCATCACGGCGGACGTCGTCCACTCGAACGTGAACCCGACCCTGGTGCCGCGCGAGGTGCGCGGGCCCGGCGCGGGCGAGCAGAAGTCGGCCTAGCGCCGACCCGTTGAACGGCCAAGGGCGCCCGGCGAGTTGACCTCGCCGGGCGCCCTTGCCGTGGCACCCCTGTCGTTGGGCCCCGAGGGGCGCTCCCTTACGGGGCCTACTTCTTGACCCGGACCTCGTCCCGGAGCTTCTTGGTGATCTCGGCGGCGTCGTCGAGCGAGGGGCTTCCGCCCGCCATGACGTCGGCGATCGTCATGGGCATCACCAGGCCGACCGTGCTGTGGTCGCCCCACAGGCACACCGGCACCCGCGCCTCCTTCGGCCCGGTGGAGCCGGTGGACCCGCTGCTGCCGCCGCTCGCGGAGCCCTTCTCGACCCGGGCCTCCTGGCACTTGACGATCGCGTCGCCGTCGCTGAAGTCCTCGGGGGTGCCGACCAGTTCGCCCTGGTCGTCGCCGTCCATGGCGGCGCCCTCGGCGGCCTTCTTCTTGGCGTCGGCGAACAGTCCGTCGACGGTCTTCTCCGGGTCGGCGACATCCCCGTACACGCCGCTGAACTGGAGCAGCTTGCCGCCCAGCGGGTTGCTCTCGTCGCGCACCTCGTAACCGGCGCCGACGGAGCGGGCGTTCGCCACGCCGTGCTCGTCGGCGTCGTCGAGGTCGTCGAGGGAGCTGGAGGTGGCGCCGTCGCCCTTCTTGTACTCGCCGAGGACGGTGGCGGGCGTGGTCAGCGTGTGCGGCCCGTCGTCGGCGACCTCACCGGAGCCGGAGCCGCCCCCGCCGAACAGGAAGTACGCGCCGACGCCGATCGCGGCCACGACGGCGACGGCGCCGATGATGACCCCGGTCCTCTTGCCGCCGCCTCCGCCTGCCGGGGGAGGCGGGACCTGCCCGTAGGGGCCGTAGGGGGCCTGGGGCGGCTGCCCGTAGGGGGCCTGCGGGGGCTGCTGGGGATAGCCGTAGCCGGGCCCGGGGGCCGGTGGCTGCTGGGGGTGGGGGGCCTGCGGCGGCGGCCCGTAGGGTCCGGGCGGCTGCTGCCCGTAAGGGCCCTGCGGCGGCTGCTGGCCGTAGGGGCCCGGCTGGTGGTGGCTCATGGGCGGGGACTCCTCCGTGGTGGTGCGTGCGACCGGGGTGCGCGGAGCACCTGCGGACGGGCGAGGGCGGGCGGGGACGGGCGGGGACGCACAGGGGCACGCGAGGGCCCGGCCGGTGGTTCCGGCCGGGCCCTGGCTGGCGCTGGCGCGCGGGGTCGTATCGCGGGATCAGAGCACGAGATCCGATCGCGGGATCAGACCGCGAATTCCGATCGCGGGGTCAGATCTTGACGCGGACTTCCTTGCGGAACTTGGCGGCGGTGCTGGCGCCCTCGTCCAGATCGGGGTCCTTGCCGCCGAGCGCGCTCGCCACGTCCGTGGTGATCACGACGCCGATGGTGCTCTTGTCGCCCCAGATGCACACCGGCATCTTCATCTCCTTCGGGCCCTGCGACCCGGCCGACGAGGACGAGCCGGAGCCCATCTCCATCTTCATCGCCTGGCACTTCATGATCGCGCCGTCCAGCTCGGAGGGGTTGTACGACTCGGGCTTGCCGATCGGGGTGAGCTTCTGGCCGCTGACGCCGGAGCCGGAGGGCGAGTCGGACTCCTCGGAGAAGCCGTCCTGCGCCCGGGTGAACATGTAGTCGACGACCTTCTCGGGGTCCTCGATATCGCCGTAGATGCCGTTGAGGTGGAGCACCTTCTGCGCCAGCGGGTTGTCCTTGGAGCCGGACTGGTACTGGACGGAGAGGTCCTTGGCGTTCTTCACGCCGTTCTTCTCGGCCTTCGCGCGGCCCTCGGGCGTCATGGAGTCCTCCTTGGACTCCTTCTTCGTGTAGTCGCCGAGGACGGTCGCGGGCGCCGTCAGCTTGTGCGGGCCGTCGTCCTTGACCGAGCCGGAGCCGCCGTCGTCCTTGCCGCCGAGGACGAAGTACGCGCCGACGCCGATCGCGGCGACCACCGCGACCGCGCCGATGATGGCCCCGGTCCGCTTCTTGCCGCCGGAGCCCGGCGGGGGCGGCGGAACCTGCCCGTAGGGGGCCTGCTGCCCGTAGGGAGCCTGCCCGTAGGGAGGCTGGGGCTGCTGTCCGTAGGGGGCCTGGGGCTGGCCGTACGGCGCCTGCGGCGGAACGCCCTGGGGCGGCTGCTGCGGGTAGCCGTAGCCCGGCTGCGGGGCCTGGGGCTGCTGCCCGTACGGGCCCTGCTGCGGCTGCCCGTAGGGGCCTGGCTGCTGGGGCTGCTGGCCGCCGTACGGACCCGGCTGGTTGTAGCTCATCTCCTGGGTTCCCCCTTCGTGTACTGCGCTTGCGCCCACATCGTGACACCCGGCCCGCGCGGGCCCGGCGGCGGTGCCGGGCCGGGCCCGCTTCGTCACGGCGTGCCGTGAATGCGCGGGCGGCGGGCGTCGAGGACGTGGCTCAGATCTTGACGCGGACTTCGTCGCGGAGCTTCTTCGCGGTGTCGGCGGAGTCGTCGAGCGACGGGCTCTTGCCTGCCATGGCGTCGGCGAGGTCGATCGGGATCACCACGCCGAGCGTGCTGTGGTCGGCCCAGATGCACACCGGCATGTGGATCTCCTTGGGCCCCGACGCGCCGCCGGACGTCGAGTTGTTCTTGATCACGGACTCCTGGCATTTCAGCGCCGCCTTGTCCGAGCCGAAGTCCTCGGGGGAGCCGACGAGTTCGCCGGTGTCCTTCTCCTCCTTCTGCGACTCCGTCTTCATCCGGTCGAACATCTTGTCCACGACCTTCTCGGGGTCGTCGATGTCGCCGTAGACGCCCATGAGGTTCAGGGCCTTGCCGGAGAGCGGGTTGCTCTTGTCCCCGGACTGGTATTCGGCGCTGACCTCCTTGGCGTTCTTCACGCCGTCCTTCTCGGCGTCCTTCAGGTCGTCGTCGCTGAAGCCGCCGCTGCCCCCGTCGTCCTTCTTCGTGTAGTCGCCGAGGACGGTGGCGGGCGTGGTCAGCTTGTGCGGGCCGTCGTCCTTGACCGCGGCGGAGCCGCCGTCCTTGCCGCCGAGGACGAAGTACGCGCCGACGCCGATCGCGGCCACCACCGCGACCGCGCCGATGATCGCCCCGGTCCGCTTCTTGCCGCCGGAGTCCGGCGGGGGCGGCGGAACCTGCCCGTAGGGGGCCTGCTGCCCGTAGGGAGCCTGCCCGTACGGCGCCTGGGGCGGCTGCCCGTAAGGGGCCTGCGGCTGCCCGTACGGCGCCTGCGGGGGAACGCCCTGCGGCGGCTGCTGCGGGTAGCCGTAGCCGGGCCCCGGCCCCTGGGGCGGCTGCTGGCCGTAAGGGCCCGGCTGGCCGCCGCCGTACGGGCCCGGCTGCTGGGGTTGCTGGCCGCCGCCGTACGGACCCGGCTGGTTGTAGCTCATTTCTGGGGTTCCCCTCGAACGCGTGTACGCGCGTACGGAGTCTCGCGCGTTTATGTGTTCCCGACATCCTGACCGAAGGGCGGAGCCATGGGGGTCCTCGGGCCGCAACCGTTACTGAAGCTTCCGGTTTCGGGACCAGTCTGTGACACCCCTAAACTGGGCCCGTGACCGAGAACACTCAGCAGCAGCCCCCAGCGACCGCCCCCGAACTCCCGACGCAGTACGCGCCGTCCGAGGTAGAGGGGCCGCTGTACGAGCGCTGGGTAGAGCGGGGTTACTTCGACGCGGACGCGAAGAGCGACAAGGAGCCCTTCACCGTCGTCATCCCCCCGCCCAACGTCACCGGCAGCCTGCACCTGGGCCACGCCTTCGAGCACACCCTGATCGACGCCCTCACCCGCCGCAAGCGCATGCAGGGGTACGAGACCCTGTGGCAGCCCGGCATGGACCACGCGGGCATCGCCACGCAGAACGTGGTCGAGCGCGAGCTGGCCAAGGAGGGCAAGTCGCGCCACGACCTCGGCCGCGAGGCCTTCGTCGAGCGCGTGTGGCAGTGGAAGGGCGAGTCCGGCGGCCAGATCTCCGGGCAGATGCGCCGCCTGGGCGACGGCGTCGCCTGGTCCCGCGAGCGCTTCACCATGGACGAAGGGCTCTCCCAGGCCGTCCAGACGATCTTCAAGCGGCTCTACGACGACGAGCTGATCTACCGCGCCGAGCGCATCATCAACTGGTGCCCGCGCTGTCTGACCGCCATCTCGGACATCGAGGTGGAGTACCAGGACGACGACGGCGAGCTGGTGTCGATGCGGTACGGGGACGGGGACGAGTCCATCGTCGTCGCCACCACCCGCGCCGAGACCATGCTCGGCGACACCGCCGTCGCCGTGCACCCCGAGGACGAGCGGTACCGGCACCTGGTCGGCAAGCAGGTCAAGCTGCCCCTGACCGACCGCTCCATCCCCGTCGTCGCCGACGCCCACGTCGACCCCGAGTTCGGCACCGGCGCCGTCAAGGTGACCCCCGCCCACGATCCGAACGACTTCGAGATCGGCCAGCGCCACGACCTGCCGAACATCGCGGTCATGGACGAGCACGCCGTCATCACGGTCCCCGGCCCCTTCCAGGGCCTGGACCGCCTGGAGGCCCGCTCCGCGATCGTCGGCGCCCTGCGCGCCGAGGGCCGGATCGTCGCCGAGAAGCGCCCGTACACGCACTCCGTCGGCCACTGCTCGCGCTGCAAGACCACCATCGAGCCGCGCCTGTCCCTGCAGTGGTGGGTCAAGGTCGGCCCGCTCGCCAAGGCCGCCGGTGACGCGGTCCGCGACGGCCGGGTCAAGGTCCACCCGCAGGAGATGGAGAAGCGCTACTTCGACTGGGTCGACAACCTCCACGACTGGTGCATCTCGCGCCAGCTGTGGTGGGGCCACCGCATCCCGGTCTGGTACGGCCCGAACGGCGAGGTCGTCTGCGTCGGCCCCGACGAGGAGCCGCCCACCGGCGAGGGCTGGACCCAGGACACCGACGTCCTCGACACCTGGTTTTCCTCCGGCCTGTGGCCGTTCTCCACGCTCGGCTGGCCCGAGAAGACCGACAGCCTCGCGAAGTTCTACCCGAACTCCGTCCTCGTCACCGGCTACGACATCCTCTTCTTCTGGGTCGCCCGGATGATGATGTTCGGCCTGTACGCGATGGACGGCACCCCGCCGTTCCACACCATCGCCCTGCACGGCATGGTCCGCGACCAGTTCGGCAAGAAGATGTCGAAGTCCTTCGGCAACGCGGTCAACCCGCTGGACTGGATGGACAAGTACGGCTCCGACGCCCTGCGCTTCACCCTCGCGCGCGGCGCCAACCCCGGCGTCGACGTGCCGATCGGCGAGGACTGGGTCCAGGGCTCCCGCAACTTCGCCAACAAGATCTGGAACGCCACCCGCTTCGCGCTGATGAACGGCGCCACGGTCGAGGGCCCCCTCCCGGACGCGTCCGAGATGTCGGCCACCGACCGCTGGATCCTCTCCCGCCTGAACACGGTGGTCGCCGAGGTCGACGCGCTCTACGAGGACTACCAGTTCGCGAAGCTGTCGGACGCCCTGTTCCACTTCGCCTGGGACGAGGTCTTCGACTGGTACGTGGAGCTGTCCAAGACCACGTTCCTGGCGGGCGGACCGGCCGCCGAGGTCAGCAAGCGCGTCCTCGGCGAGGTCCTCGACGTCACGCTGCGCCTGCTCCACCCGGTGGTGCCGTTCGTGACGGAGACCCTGTGGACCACGCTCACCGGCGGCGAGTCCGTGGTCATCGCCGCGTGGCCGAAGGACAGTGGCTTCCGGGACGCGGGCGCCGAGCAGGAGATCGCCTCCGTCCAGGACCTGGTCACCGAGGTCCGCCGGTTCCGCGCCGACCAGGGCCTCCAGCCCGGCCAGAAGGTCCCGGCCCGGCTGACCCTGGACGGCACGCCGTTCGCGGCGCACGAGGCCGCCGTCCGCCAGCTGCTTCGCCTCCAGCCGGAGGGCGAGGGCTTCGCGGCGACGGCGACGCTGCCGGTCGCGGGCGCCACGGTCGCGCTCGACCTGTCGGGCACGATCGACGTGGCGGCGGAGCGCAAGCGGCTCGCCAAGGACCTGGCCGCCGCGGAGAAGGAGAAGGCCCAGGCCACGGCCAAGCTCGGCAACGAGGCGTTCCTCGCCAAGGCCCCCGACCACGTGGTCGACAAGATCCGCGGCCGCCTCGCCAAGGCCGAGGAGGACATCGCCCGCCTCCAGGCGCAGCTGGACAACCTCCCGGCCGCGTAAGGCAGTTCGTACGTACGCGTACGCAAGCGAAGGCGCCCGGAACTCACCGAGTTCCGGGCGCCTTCGTCTTCGTACCTAGGCCTCCGTGGCGACGGGCCCCGTCCCCACCGCCTCCGCGTTCCGCCGCGTCTTCGCCCAGCCGTTGCGGCCGCGCAGCAGCCGCAGGAAGCCGCGCGCCGACACGAGGAACACGTGGTACGCGTACACCCACAGCGCGAGCCCCCACAGCAGGCCGGTCAGGCGGGACCGGTCGGGCGCGTAGTCCCGCCGGTACAGGGGCCCCCACGCCACGAACGGAAGCACCGAGAGCGCCGACAGGACCAGGATCAGCGGCCAGGCGCCGAGGAACGCGTCGCGCATCGAACCGCCGATGACCACGCTGCCGAGCAGCAGCACGCTCAGGATCAGCGTCGCGACGTGGGCGAGGGGCTGCATGAACGTGTACAGGGTCTCCAGGACGCCCCGGCCCGAGTAGTGCCGGGAGGAGACGATGCGCGGGGCGTAGCGCACGCACTGGAGGTTGCCCTGCGCCCAGCGGGTGCGCTGGGTGAGGAAGCGGCGCAGCCGGGGCAGGCCCTCCTGGGAGACGTACGTGTCGGCGATGTGGGCCACCCGGTAGCCGCCGAGGATCATGTGCAGGCCCAGCTCGTAGTCCTCCAGGAGCGCGTCGCGCTGCCAGGGGCGGCGCTCGGCGGCGGCGATGTGGTCGAGGGCGGTGAGCCGGGTGAACTGGCCGTTGCCGCCGAGGCCCACCGAGCCGGTGCGGCCGCGAAGGAGCTGCATGCCCGCGTTGGACACCGCGAACTCCATGTCCTGCATGCGCACCAGGAGCCGCGCCACGGCGTTGGCGAGCCGCCCGCGCTCGGGCAGCGGCAGCGTCTCGTCGTCGACGTTCCGCATCCGCACGCTGACCTGCACGCCGCCCGTCTCCGGGTCGCCGAACCCGGCCGGGCCGCTGACCCGCGCCAGCGCGTCCGGCGCGAGCCGCCCGTCGGCGTCGACGACGCAGACGATCACCCGGGAGCGGTCGGTGTCCTCGGGCAGGTACGCGTTCAGGGCGGCGTACGCCGAGTTGAGGGCCGCGCCCTTGCCGACGCGGGCGTCGGGGCGGCGGCGCGAGACCAGGTGCACGCGCGGGTCGTCCTCGGCGAGCGCGGTCACGACGTCGGCGGTGGCGTCGTCGCTGTCGTCGTCGACGACCCACACGTGCGCGGCCGGGAAGTCCGACCTGAGCTGGCTGACGGTGGTGCCGATGACGGTCTCCTCGTCCCGGCACGGCACGAAGAAGTGCCAGGCGAACGGGGCGGAGTCGCCCTCGGGCGCGGCGGGGCGGCGCACATAGGCGTGGCGGGCGCCCGCCCAGTAGAGCAGGAAGCAGGCGAGCAGGAAGAAGGGCAGGGCGTACAGCAGGAAGTGGGGGGCGAGCATGCGGGGTCCCGGGGAGGTCGTGGGGGCGGGTCGGTCAGGCGGCGGCGGGCAGCTCGCGCTCCTCGCGGCCGGAGGCCATCGCGCCGAGGAGCACGGCGATCCGCTGCGAGGCCAGGCCGTCACCGAACGGGGAGGGCCGCTCGGCCAGCTCCCGCAGCCCGGCCTGGCCCGCCGCGAGGCGGCGCCGCACGGCCCGGCCGATCTCCCGGCCCGGCGCGACCAGGTCGGCGAACCCGGCGGCCATCGCCTCCGGGCGCTCGGTGGAGCGGCGTACGACGACCAGCGGACGGCCGAGGACGGTGGTCTCCTCCTGGATGCCGCCGGAGTCCGACACGATCACGGCGGCGTGCCGGGCCAGGGCCAGGAACGCGCGGTAGCCGAGCGGCGGCAGCTCGGTGAGCGGCGCGAGCAGGTCGCCGAGCCCGGCGGCCTCGACGCGGGCGCGGGTGCGCGGGTGCACGGCGAACAGCACCGGCAGGTCGGCGGCGAGCGCCGCCAGCTCGGTGAGGATGGCGCGCAGCGCGGCGGGGTCGTCGGTGTTCTCGGGCCGGTGCGCGGTGGCCAGGAGGTAGCGGTCGGCGGTGACGCCGTGCGCGGCGAGCAGCGCGGCCCGCTCGTCGGCGGCGGGCAGGTGCTCCTGGACGGCCTCGACGACGGTGTTGCCGGTGACGGTGATCCGCCCGGCCGGGACGGACTCGGCGCGCAGCAGCTCCCGGTTGTCGTCGGTGGCGGCGCACAGCACGTCGGCGAGCTGGTCGATGACGATCCGGTTGTGCTCCTCGGGCATGGCCCGGTCGTGGCTGCGCAGGCCCGCCTCGACGTGGACGAGCGGCACGGAGCGGGCGTTCGCGGCGAGCGCCCCCGCGAGCGCGGCGTTGGTGTCGCCCTGGACGACCACGGCCAGCGGCGGCTCGGCCGTGAACAGCTCGTCGAGCTGGGCGAGCGCCGCGGAGATCTGTACGGCGCGGGGCTTGCCGCCGATGCCCTGGAGCAGGGTGGGCTCGGGCAGGCCCAGCTCGGTGAGGAACTGTCCCGACAGGGCCGTGTCGTAGTGCTGCCCGGTGTGGATCAGGTGCGCGGCCGGGCCGAGGAGGCGGACCAGGTGGGCGACCTTCACCAGCTCGGGGCGGGTGCCGAGGACGACGGCCACGGAGCGGGGCGGGAGGGGGGCGGGGGCGGGGTGCAACGGGGCTCCTGGCGGGGCGGGGGGTTTCCGGGCGGAACCAGGAGCGTGGGGGGTGCGGGTTGCGGAGGCGGATCGCCTTCGGTTGCGGAACGGTTGCGAGCCCGCCGCCCGGACCGGCTCGTGCCAAAGGCCCCGGGCCGTTGGTCCCTGCCGGGAGGTCCCTGCCGGGGGCTCCCCAATCCCGCCCCTTCCCGAACCCATGGGGCTCCGCCCCCTGGCACCCCCGTTATCGCCGCTTCGCGGCTCGTCCTCAAACGCCGGACGGGCTGGATCTTCGCGGGCTGGGCTGGATTCTGCCGGTGCGGCAGAGCTTTTAGCCCGTCCGGCGTTTGAGGACGAGGCCGAAGGCCGATTTTCGGGGGTGCCAGGGGGCGGAGCCCCATGGTTTTGGGGAAGGGGCGGGTCTGGGCGCCCCCCGCGAGGGTCCGTCACGGTTCTCCCCGGTACCGGTACCCGAGCCCCCGTACCGACTCCAAGGGATCCGTGCCCTCGTCCACGGCGAGCTTCCGCCGCAGCCGCAGCACGGCGAACTTCACGCGCTCCCGCCCCGTACCCGCGGGATCGTCCCACACCAGGTCGAGGAGCTGCTCGGTGGTCACCACCCGCCCCCGGTTGCGGACGAGCACTTCGAGCAGCCGGTACTCGATGGCGCTCAGCCGCGTCTCCCGCCCCTGCCAGACCGCCGACCGCCGCTCCGGCACCAGCCGCAGCCCCGCCTCCACGTAGTCGCCGCGCCACTGCTCGGGCGTGGAGCGCCGCAGCAGCGCCTCCACACGGGCCAGCAGCTCGACGTGGTCGAAGGGCTTGCACAGGTAGTCGTCGGCGCCCGAGCGGAGGCCGCGGACGCGCTCGGCGGGGCTGGTGCGGCCGGAGAGGATCAGGACGGGCAGGTCGGTGAGGTCGCGGGTGCGGTCGAGGACCTCCCAGCCGTCCAGCCCCGGCAGGACCAGGTCCAGCACCATCAGGGCGGGCCGCCGCGCGAACAGCTCCCGCAGGGCGGCCTGCCCGTCGTCGGCGACCACCACCTCGTACCCGGCCCGGGTGAACAGCACCCGCAGCGCGAGCCCCAGGTCGGCGTCGTCCTCGACGAGCAGCAGGCAGGTCATGCGGTGCCGCTCCCCGGCGGGCCGCCCAGCGGCAGCCACACCTCCACGGCCGTGCCGCGCTCCCCGTCGCTGTGCACGGTGACGGTCCCGGCGTGCAGCCGTACGGCGTCCCGTACGACGCTGAGGCCGAGCCCGGTGCCGGGGTAGGGGCCGCGCCGGGCGTTCGGGGCGCGCACGAACTCGGTGAAGACCTCCTCCTGGAACTCCTTGGGCACGCCGATCCCGTCGTCCACCACGGAGAACAGCCAGCCGGGGCGCTCGCCGCCGTGCGGGCGGGCCGTCACCGCGACGGTGCCGCCGCCGGGGGTGAACTTCACGGCGTTGTCGAGCACCGCCGCCAGGGCCCGCTCCACCTGGACGGCGTCGGCGACCAGCGCGGGCCGCTGCCCGCCGGGCACGTCCAGGGTGAGGAACACGCCGTCGGCGGCGGCCCGCGGGGTGACCTCCCGCACCAGGCGGGCGAGCAGCGGTCCCGGGTCGAACGGCGCGAACGACGGCGGGGCGCCGCTCGCGGCCTCCGCGTACCGGTGCAGCAGGCCGTCCGCCATGTCCTGCATGCGCTGCGCGCCGCGCCGGATCGTGTCGACGTATTCGCGCCGGGCCTCGTCGAGCGGCCCGGCGGCGGGGTCGGCGAGCAGCTCGCAGAACGTCAGTACGGTGGCCAGCGGGGTGCGCAGCTCGTGCGAGGTGCGGGCGGCGAACTCGGCGCGCTCGCGGGCGAGTTCGCCGAGCCGGTCGATGTGCCGGTGCAGCTCGGCCTCGTACCGGTGCTGCTCGGTGACGTCCTCCACGAGCCACAGCACGCCGAGGCGGTTATCGCCCGCGTCGATGGGCTGGCGGCTGCGGCGCAGCGTGCGCCCGTCGCGCAGGTGGATCTCCGCCTTGCGGACGAACTGGCCGCGCAGGCCGCGTACGGAGCCGCGCTCGCCGTCGGGGAGCAGGCGCGTGACGGCGTCCGCGATGGGGTCGGCGGGCGCTCCGGTGGCGGTGTCGACGCCGTGCAGGCCGAGGATGTCCACGAAGAGCTGGTTGGCGGCGACCACGCGGCCGTCGTCGCCGACGAGGAGCGCGCCCTGCGGGATCGCGCGCAGCACGGCTTCGGAGAACGGGGCGTGCAGCCTCCGTGGTTCCACGGTCACGGCTGGCCGCCCTGGCCCGCGGGCCGGGTGAGGAAGCCGCCGCCGGGTGCGGCGGCGGGGGAGAGGCCGAGGCGGTCCAGCTCCGCGTCCGCGAGCGCGTCCAGGGTCCGCGGGTCGGCGGACCGCCAGCCCTCGGCGAGGCTGCCGGGGCTGGCGCCGGGCAGGGCGGTAGCGGTCGCGGCCACCTCGTCGAGGGGGCGCAGCAGGGCGCGCAGGGCGAGCAGTTCCCGGCCGTTGTCGCACGCGGCGAGCTCCCGCGCGGCGGCCGCCTGCCGCACCCAGCGCAGCCGCCGCGGCAGCCACAGCGCGAGCACCACCACCACCGGCAGCAGGAACAGCGCCGCCGCGCTCATGGCGAGCGCCGCGCGCAGGGTCAGCGGGTCGACGGCGTCGACGGCGCCCGCCACCGAGCGCAGCGCCGCCCCGACGTCGTCGCCCACCACGGGCAGCCGCGCGGCGGGCGAGCCCGCGGAGGCGACGCCCGAGTCCGGGCCCGGGCGGGTGAGGAGCACGGCCAGCCGGTACGCGACGATCGCGGCGGCGGTCCACAGCGCGGTCCACAGCAGGGCGGCGGCGTCACCGGCGAGCTGACGGGTCCTGCGACCCGGGTTCTGGGCATACCACATGGTCCGATTGGACCGCCGCGGTGGGCGCCGCCGGGGCAGCCGCGCCGGGCTTACACCCGTTTATGCCGTTCCCCCCACCCGCCCGCCCGCCCTGTCTTGCCGCTTCGCGGCTCGCCCTCATGCGCCGGGCGGGCTGTGTCCTGGCTGGGGTCCGTCTTTGTGGTGCGGGTGGCTTCGCGCTACCGCGCTCGCGTTCTCCCACCCGCCCGCCCTTTTCGGCGCTGCGCGCCGTGCCCTCAGTCGCCGGGCGGGCTTTTTCCCACCCGCCCGCCCTTCGTCGCGCTGGCGCGCTCGTCCTCAAACGCCGGACGGGCTTGGATACTCGCCCCGGAGGGGGCGGGTGGGCGGGGAATATTTCCGCCGCGAAGCGGCGGAGCCCCACGATGAAAGCGGCAGGGGGGAGATGAGCCCGCAGGGGCACGATCCAGCCCGTCCGGCGTTTGAGGACGAGCGCGTCAGCGCGATGAGAGGGCGGGTGGGTGGGGAAGCCGGAGCCCAGCGACGAGCGCGGCAGCAGGCCGGGGGAGGCCCGGTGGGGGTGCGGGAGCGCGGTTGTCTGCCTGCCCGGCAAGGGCTACGCGGCGGACATCACCCGCTCCAGCCCATCGAAGTCCTCCACGCACTTCCCGCACCCCAGCGCCACGCTGTCCAGCGGATCGTCCGCCACGAAGACGGGAATCCCGGTGGCGGAGGCGAGCCGCAGGTCGAGGCCGGGGAGCAGCGCGCCCCCGCCGGTGAGGACGATGCCGTGTTCCATGACGTCGCCGGACAGCTCCGGCGGACACTCCTCCAGGGTGGCCCGCACCGCGGCGATGACGGCCTCGACGGGCTCGTCCAGGGCGGCGCGCACCTCCCGTACGGTCAGTTCGACCGTCTTCGGGAGCCCGCCCACCTTCTCCCGCCCCCGCACGGTGAACGTCCGCCCCTCGAAGTCGTCCGCCCCCGGCACCGGCCACGCCGAGCCGATCGCGACCTTGACGTCCTCGGCGGTGCGCTCCCCGATGAGCAGGGCGTGCTCCTTGCGCACGTAGTCGGTGATCGCCGCGTCCAGGCGGTCGCCGCCCACGCGCAGGGACTGGGCGGTGACGATGCCGCCCAGGGAGATCACGGCGACCTCCGTGGTGCCGCCGCCGATGTCGACCACCATGGAGCCCCGCGGCTCCGCCACCGGGAGCCCCGCGCCGATCGCCGCCGCCATCGGCTCCTCCACCAGGTGCACGGCCCGCGCCCCGGAGCGCTGCGCGGCGTGCACGATGGCGCGCCGCTCGACCTGCGTGACGCCGCTGGGGACGCACACCACCATGCGCGTACGGGGCCTGCGGCCCGAGACCGCCTTGCGCACGAAGTGCCGGATCATCTCCTCGGCCGCCTCGTAGTCGCTGATCACGCCGTCCTTGAGGGGACGGATCGCGGTGATGGAGCCGGGGGTGCGGCCGATGGTCTCCTTGGCGTCCGTGCCGACGGCGAGCGCCCCGCGCGCGCCCTCCTTGACGGCGACCACGGACGGCTCGTTGAGCACGATGCCCTGACCGCGTACGTACAGAAGGGTGTTGGCGGTGCCGAGGTCGATGCCTATGTCCATGATCGCCAAGTTTGCCGGGCACATCCGGAAGACGGAGGGACGAAGGTCCCGAAACGGACGGGTCGAAGGTCCCGAAGCCGCCGGGGCCCGGCACCTGGGGCGGCCCGGCGGCCGTAGGCGGCGCCCGCACGGCCGCTGTCGGTGGGTCTCCGTAGACTGGCGTACGTGAGTGACCTCCCTGCGAACGACAGCCCGCGCGACGACGAGGACGGCCCCGACGGCCCCCTCGGCCCCGACGGCGCCGCCGCCGACCCCTTCGACGAGATCGTCGCGGCCGAGACCGACCGCGACCCTGACCTCGCCGTCATCGAGGCGGGCAGCCGCACGCTGCGCACCCAGGCGGGCCCGCCGCAGGGCGACGTCCCCGCCCGCCCCGCCGACCCCGAGGTGGACCGGGAGCTGCGCCGGGTCGAGGCGGAGCTGGCGGACCGCTGGGGCGAGACCAAGCTGGACCCGTCCGTCCAGCGCATCAGGGCTCTGCTCGACATCCTGGGCGACCCCCAGACCGCGTACCCGGCGATCCACATCACGGGGACGAACGGCAAGACCTCCACGGCCCGCATGATCGAGGCCCTCCTCGGCGCCTTCGAGCTGCGCACCGGGCGGTATACGTCGCCGCACGTCCAGTCCATCACCGAGCGCATCAGCCTGGACGGCGCCCCGATCGCCCCCGAGCGCTTCATCGAGGCGTACGACGACATCAAGCCGTACGTGGAGATGGTCGACGCCCGGGAGGAGTACCGCCTCTCCTTCTTCGAGGTGCTCACGGGCATGGCGTACGCCACGTTCGCGGACGCGCCGGTGGACGTCGCCGTCGTCGAGGTCGGCATGGGCGGCACGTGGGACGCGACCAACGTCATCGACGGCACGGTCGCCGTCGTCACCCCCGTCGACCTGGACCACACCGACCGCCTCGGCTCCACGACCGCGGAGATCGCCGCCGAGAAGTCCGGCATCATCAAGCAGGACGCCACGGTCATCCTGGCCCAGCAGCCGGTGGACGCCGCGCAGGTGTTGCTGAAGAGGGCCGTCGAGGTGGACGCCACGGTCGCCCGCGAGGGCCTGGAGTTCGGCGTCGTGGGGCGGCGGATCGCCGTCGGCGGCCAGCTCCTGACGCTGCGCGGCCTCGGCGGGGAGTACGAGGAGGTCTTCCTGCCCCTGCACGGCGAGCACCAGGCGCACAACGCCGCGGTGGCGCTCGCCGCCGTGGAGGCGTTCTTCGGCGTCGGCGCGCAGCGCGTGGAGCCGCTGGACATCGACACGGTCCGCAAGGCCTTCGCCGCCGTCTCCTCGCCGGGGCGCCTTGAGGTCGTCCGGCGCTCGCCCACCGTCGTCCTGGACGCCGCGCACAACCCCGCGGGGGCGCGGGCCGCCGCCGCGGCCATCAGCGAGGTCTTCGACTTCAGCCGTCTGATCGGCGTGGTCGGCGTCAGCGACGACAAGAACGCCCGCGAGATGTTCGAGGCCTTCGAGCCGCTCTTCGCCGAGGTCGTCGTCACGCAGAACTCCAGCGACCGCGCCCTGGACGCCGACGCGCTCGCCGCCATCGCCGTCGAGGTCTTCGGCGACGACCGCGTGCAGGTCGAGCCCCGGCTCGACGACGCCCTGGAGGCCGCGGTCACCCTGGCCGAGGAGGAGGGGGAGTACGCGGGCGGAGGCGTCCTCGTCACCGGCTCCGTCATCACCGTCGGCGAGGCCCGACTGCTCCTGGGGAGGGGCTGACTTCTCGTGCGTACGCTGTGTTCTTCCACCCTGATCGGTGAGTTCTTCGTCATCGGCTTCGCCGGTCTGGTCGCCATGAAGGACCCGGACCTGGAGATGAGCACGGTCTGGACGGTCTGCGGGATCGCCATGGCGGTGTCCGTCCTGCTGTGCGGGATGGTCACCCGGCCGGGGGGTGTCCAGCTGGGCTGGGCGCTGCAGATCGCGCTGGTCGCGAGCGGGTTCATCGTGCCGATCATGTTCTTCATGGGGGCGATGTTCGCCGCCCTGTGGTGGGCGTCGGTGCACTTCGGGCGGAAGATCGACGAGGCCAAGGCCCGCTTTGCGGCGATGGCGGAGGAGGGCGAAGCCGCCGGTACGTGAGGTGGCCGCCGGGTTTGTCGCCGCTTCGCGGCTCGCCCTCATGCGCCGGGCGGGCTGTGTCCTGGCTGGGGTCCGTCTTTTGGGTGCGGGTGGCTTCGCGCTACCGCGCTCGCGTTCTCCCACCCGCCCGCCCTTCGTCGCGCTGGCGCGCTCGTCCTCAAGCGCCGGACGGGCTTTTCCCGCCCGCTCGCCCTTGTTTGCCGCCGGGCGGGCTTGAGTGCCCGCCCCTGGAGGGGGCGGGTGGGCGGGGAAATTCGCCGCGAAGCGGCGGAGCCCCACGACGAAGGCGGCAGGGGAAGCCGAGCCCGCAGGGGCAGACCCCAGCCCGTCCGGCGTGTGAGGACGAGCGCGCCAGCGCGATGGAAGGGCGGGTGGGTGGGGGAGAGCCTGCCCGGCGATTGAGGGCGAGCCGCGAAGCGGCGATGGGCGGTGACGCGGTGGGCGGTGACGCGGTGGGCGGTGACGCGGTGGGCGGCGGGCGGTGGCGCGGTGGACGCCGGGGCGTGCTACCCGATGGCCACCCTGCGTAGCGGCAGCGGTATCGTGCGGCCCATCCCATGTGATCGTAAAACCACCTCTTGGAGCCGCACACCATGAGCGAGCGCACCCTCGTCCTCCTCAAGCCCGACGCAGTCCGCCGCGGGCTGATCGGCGAGATCATCGGCCGTATCGAGCGCAAGGCGGGCTGGACCCTCGCCGCTCTCGAACTGCGTTCGCTCGACCAGGCGACCCTGGAGCAGCACTACGGCGAGCACGTCGGCAAGCCGTTCTACGAGCCGCTGGTGGCGTTCATGTCCTCCGGCCCGGTCGTCGCGCTCGTCGTCGAGGGCGAGCGGGTCATCGAGGGCGTACGCCAGCTCGCCGGGCCGACCGACCCGATCGCCGCCGCGCCGGGCTCCATCCGCGGCGACTACGGCACCATCGTCCGCGAGAACCTGATCCACGCCTCGGACTCCGCCGAGTCCGCCGAGCGCGAGCTGAAGATCTTCTTCCCGGGTCTCGCCTGACGGGACATCTGACGGGGCATCAGCGCAGTACGACTTCTGACCAGGGGCGGCCGGGAAAACCGGCCGCCTTTTGGCATATGCGCCCCGATTGGGGAACCCGTGCCCCCGATGGCACGTCTCCAAGGGCGGGGCGGCTCATCATCTGCTGACAATGGCGCAGACCCTCGCGCCGTGTTCGTGCGGGCGAGACTACGATGGAAGCCTCCACGCCACACAGCACCCACCTCGCCTACCTAACAAGCCATCACACGCTCCACTAGGGAAGGCCAGACGCATCCTCATGGGGAACAACATGTCGTTCATCGGCCGTGACATGGCTGTCGACCTCGGGACCGCCAACACGCTGGTGTACGTCAGGGGTCGGGGGATCGTACTCAACGAGCCGTCCGTCGTCGCGATCAACACCAACACCGGCGGAATCCTCGCGGTCGGCGCCGAAGCGAAGAAGATGATCGGACGCACGCCGGGGAACATCGTCGCCGTGCGCCCGCTGAAGGACGGCGTCATCGCCGACTTCGAGATCACCGAGCGGATGCTCCGCTACTTCATCCTGAAGATCCACAAGCGGCGGTACCTCGCCCGCCCGCGCGTGGTCGTCTGCGTGCCCTCCGGCATCACGGGCGTCGAGCGCCGCGCCGTCATCGAGGCGTCGTCCCAGGCCGGTGCCCGTCAGGTGCACATCATCGAGGAGCCCATGGCCGCGGCCATCGGCTCCGGCCTCCCGGTCCACGAGGCCACGGGCAACATGGTGGTGGACATCGGCGGCGGCACCACCGAGGTCGCCGTCATCTCCCTCGGCGGAATCGTCACGGCACAGTCCATCCGCGTCGCGGGCGACGAGCTGGACAACGCGATCATCCAGCACATCAAGAAGGAGTACTCCCTCCTCCTCGGTGAGCGGACCGCCGAGCAGATCAAGATCACCATCGGTTCCGCGTACGACCTGGACACCGACGAGCACACCGAGATCCGCGGCCGCGACCTGGTCTCCGGCCTGCCCAAGACCGTCGTGATCTCCGCGGCCGAGGTCCGCAAGGCCATCGAGGAGCCGGTCAACGCCATCGTCGACGCCGTCAAGACGACCCTCGACAAGTGCCCGCCCGAGCTGTCGGGCGACGTGATGGACCGCGGCATCGTCCTCACCGGCGGCGGCGCCCTGCTGCGCGGCCTGGACGAGCGGCTGCGCCGGGAGACCGGCATGCCCATCCACATCGCCGAGGACCCGCTGGACAGCGTGGCGCTCGGCTCGGGCAAGTGCGTCGAGGAGTTCGAGGCGCTCCAGCAGGTCCTGGACGCCCAGCCCCGCAGATGACGTGACGCCGCGACGTCCGCCGTACGAGTGCCTGGCACGTCGTACGGCGGATCGTTGATATAGAGGCACCCTGAGGAACACTCCGGGAATCGCCCTCTGCGAAACTGCCTCTGCGAAACTGAGAGAACCCACAATTCCGCGCGCGCTCGCCCGTTCGCGGTTTCATAGACATCTGTTGACGTAGTTTTCCGCAGATTCCGACTTGAGGAAGGCACGGCCGCCGCACGTGAGGGACACACGAGAGAGCCGGCTGCTCCTGGTGCTGCTGATCGCCATCGCGTTCGCACTGATCACGGTGGACATCCGCGGCGGCGAGGACTCACCGGTCGACGGTGCCCGCCAGGCCGCCGCCACGGTCTTCGGCCCGGTCGAGGACGGCATGGCGTCGGCCGTGGACCCGATCGGCAACGCCATCGGCGCCGTCCGTGACTCCGGCGACCGCCACGACCGCATCGCCCAGCTGGAGCGGGAGAACGCCGCGCTGAAGGCCAAGCTCGGCAGCGACGACCGCAACCGCAGCCGCGTCAAACAGCTCGACGCCCTGCTGAAGAAGGCGGGCGCCGGACAGTACGGCATCAAGGGCGCCGAGGTCATCGGCATAGGAGCGGCCCAGGGCTTCTCCTGGACGGTCACCATCGACGCCGGGGCCAACGACGGGCTGAAGCGCGACATGACGGTGCTCAACGGCGACGGCCTGGTCGGCCGCGTCACCACCGTCGGCCCCTCCACCGCCACGGTGCTGCTCGCCAACGACCCCGACTTCACCGTCGGCACCCGCATGGAGAAGACCGACGAGCTGGGCTTCGCCTCCGGCCAGGGCGACCGCCCGCTGCGGGTGCAGATGCTCAACGGCAAGGCCAAGGTCAAGAAGGGCGACCGCCTGGTCACCTTCGGCTCGCAGGCCGACAGGCCGTTCGTGCCCGGCGTGCCCGTCGGCGAGGTCGTCCGCGTCGACCCCTCCGGCGGCGACCTCACCCGCAACGTCTACGTCCGGCCGTACGTCGGCTTCAGCAAGCTGGACGTCGTCGGCGTCGTCGTCGAGGCCCCCCGCAAGGACCCGCGCGACACGGTCCTGCCCGACAAGCCCAGGAAGCCCAAGCCCGCCCCGACCGTCACGGTCACCGCGACGCCCTCCGGGCAGCCCCCTGCCAATGGGCTGCCCGACGCGCAGAACGAGCAGTAGGAGCACTGACACCCATGCGCTTCAACCGGATCCTGCTCTCCAGCGCCCTCGTCGTCGTCGCGCTCGTCATCCAGGTCAGCGTGCTCGCCCGGCTCCAGCTGCCCGGCGCCGTCCCCGACCTGGTGCTGCTCACCGTCCTCGGCCTGGCGTTCGTGTACGGGCACGTCGGCGGCTGCCTCATCGGCTTCGGCGCGGGCCTGCTCACCGACCTCGCGCCGCCCGCCGACCACGCCGCCGGACGGTACGCCCTGGTCCTGTGCGTCATCGGCTATCTGGCGGGCCTCGCCAAGCCCGAGACCGGCCGCCTGCGCACCGCCAGCGGCCCGCTGTTCGTCGTGGTCGGCGCCGCCGTCGGCTCCACGCTGCTGTACGCGGGCGTGGGCGCCCTCGTCGGGGACGACGCCGCCCGGCACGTGGGCCTCGGCGGGCTGCTCTTCACGGCCGCCCTGTACGACCTGCTGCTCGCGCCGTTCACCATCCCGCTGATCATCGCGGTCGCCCGGCGCGCCGAGAACGACCCGCTGGGCGAGAGCGCCGCGAACACCAAGGCCGCCGACGTCTCCTCGGGCTGGCTGTCCTCCGGCACCGGCCTGAGCATCGGCAACCAGCGCGGCGCGGGCCTGCGCGTGAAGGCCGCCAAGGCCCGCGTGGCCCGCGCCGGACGCATCAAGGGGGTCAAGCGCCTGTGAGCGCCTACCGCATCGTCGCTCGGCGTTCCGCTGGATGTGCCGTGCGCTGGCGTCGTTCGTCCGCGGTGCCGTCGTGGCTGGGCGCGCCCACGCGGCGGAGCCGCACATCGACACGGCCCGCGCCCCTTCGGGTCGCTCCCGTCCCGACTGTCAGGGGAGGACAGCCGTGACCAACATCCCGGAGACCGGACGCACCCCCGCGTCCAGATCCGTCTCGTCGTCCTCCAGATCCTCGTCGTCTCGCTGCTGCTCACCCTCGGCGGCCGCCTGTGGTACCTCCAGGTCCGCAACGGCGACGAGTACGCCGAGAAGGCGTCGGGCAACCACGTCCAGCAGGTCGTCCAGCCCGCCGTGCGCGGCTCCATCCTGGACGCCCGGGGCATCCCCATCGCCGACAACCAGACCCGCCTGGTCGTCTCCGCGTCCCGCACCGAGCTGATGAAGATGAAGGACGACGGCAAGGCGGTCCTCGCCAAGCTCGCCGACGTCCTCGGCATGAGCCCCAAGGACGTCTCGGACAAGGTCCGGCTCTGCGACTCCCAGACCCCCCAGCCCTGCTGGAACGGCTCGCCCTACCAGCCCATCCCGATCACCGACGAGGCCACCCCCAAGCAGGCCCTCCAGATCCGCGAGCGCTCCGAGGACTTCCCCGGCATCACCGCCGAACCCACCGCCGTGCGCCGCTACCCCGCGCCCGGCAAGGCCAACACCGCACAGGTCCTCGGCTATCTCTCGCCCGTCACCGACGAGGAGATCGAGAAGGCCAAGGACACCGACTCGCCGTTCCTCCGCTCCGACCAGGTCGGCCGCTCAGGACTCGAGCGCACCTACGACAAGTACCTGCGCGGCAAGGCGGGCGTCACCCGCTACGAGGTCGACAACCTCGGCCGGGTCATCGGCAAGGCCGACTCCGACGCGGCCCGGCCCGGCGCCAACGTCGTCACCAGCATCGACGCCCGCGTACAGGCCGTCGCCGAGTACTGGCTGAACGACGCGATGAAGAAAGCGCGCGGCGAGTTCGACAAGAACACCGGCGAGAACTACAAGGCCGACGCGGGCGCCGTCGTCGTCATGGAGAACAAGACCGGCCGGGTCATCGCCATGGCCTCCAACCCGACGTACGACCCGAACGCCTGGGTCGGCGGCATCTCCGGCAAGGACTACGCCAAGCTCACCGGCAAGAAGTCCAACTACCCGCTGCTCAACCGCGCCATCCAGGGCCAGGCCGCCCCCGGCTCCATCTTCAAGGTCATCCCGACCACGGCCGCCGTCAACGCGGGCTACGAGTTCAACGACCGCTACCCCTGCCCCAGCTCGTACTCGATCGGCGGCCAGACCTTCAAGAACTTCGAGTCCCAGGGCCACGGCAACATCACCCTCGGCCAGGCCCTGGAGGTCTCCTGCGACACCGTCTACTACAAGCTCTCCCACGACGAGTGGCGCAAGGACGGCGGCAACAAGCCGAAGAAGGACGCCAAGGACTGGTTCTACAAGACCGCCCACCAGTTCGGCCTCGGCAAGGAGACCGGCATCGACCTGCCCAACGAGGTCAGCGGCCGCGTCCCCGATCGCCGGTGGAAGAAGAGCTACTGGGAGGCCAACAAGGACGCCTGGTGCAAGCAGGGCAAGAAGGACGGCGGCTACGCCGAGCGCATCGCGTACGAGAACTGCCTCGAAGGCATGAAGATGCGCGCCGGTGACTCCGTCAACTACTCCATCGGCCAGGGCGACACCCTCGTCACGCCCATCCAGATGGCCACGATCTACTCCGCCATCGCCAACGGCGGCACCCTCTACGACCCCACCGTCGGCAAGGCCATCATCAGCGGCGACGGCAAGCACATCGAGGAGATCAAGCCCAGGGCCCACGGCAAGCTGCCCATGGACGCCGCGCTGCGCAAGGACATAGACGGTGCCCTCGCCGACGTCGCCACCAAGGGAACCGCCGCCTGGCGGTTCGGCGGCTGGCCCCAGGACAAGATCCCGATGCACGCCAAGACCGGCACCGCCGAGGTCTACGGCAAGCAGACGACGTCGTGGTTCGCGACGTACACCAAGGACTACTCGATCGTGATGACGATCTCCCAGGGCGGCACCGGCTCCGGCGCGTCCGGGCCCGCCGTGCGCAAGATCTACGACGCGATGTACGGCCTGGACGACAGCGGCAACCAGGACCTGAAGAAGGCCCTGCTCCCGAAGCCGCAGAAGTCCCTGCCCAAGATCCAGCCCGACGGCTCCATCGACGCCCCGAAGATCAAGCCGTTCAAGCCCGGCAAGCCCGTCCCGCCGCGACAGCCGGGACAACAGCAGCAGCCGGACGGCCAGCAACAGCAGCCGGACGGCCAGCAGCAGGACGGTCAGCCGGACCCGGGCCAGGACGACGACCAGCAGGAGCTAGCGGGCCCGCCCGCGGCGTGGAGGCGCGACTGATGGCCGGTACCAACGGCTTCTCCGTCTCGGGCTACGGCCCCGAGCGGTCCGGCATGGCCCGCCTGCTGGCCCGCGACTCGATAGTGCGCCGACTCGACTGGCCCATGCTGCTCGCCGCCCTCGCGCTCTCCGTGATCGGCTCCGCGCTCGTCTACTCGGCGACCCGCAACCGCACGGAACTCGTCGGCGACGACCCGTACGCCTTCCTGATCAAGCACGTCATGAACATCGGCATCGGCCTCGCCCTGATGACGGGCACCATCTGGCTGGGCCACCGCACCCTGCGCACCGCCGTGCCGATCCTCTACGGCGTCTCCGTCTTCCTGATCCTGCTGGTCCTCACCCCGCTCGGCGCGACCGTCAACGGCGCCCACGCGTGGATCGTCATCGGCGGCCAGTCGCTCCAGCCCTCCGAGTTCTGCAAGATCACCATCATCCTGGGCATGGCGATGCTGCTCGCCGCCCGCGTCGACGCGGGCGACAAGGAGTACCCCGACCACCGCACCGTCGTGCAGGCCCTCGGCCTCGCCACCGTCCCCATCATGATCATCATGCTGATGCCGGACCTCGGCTCGGTCATGGTGATAGTGATGATCGTCCTCGGGGTGCTGCTCGCCTCCGGCGCCTCCAACCGCTGGGTCTTCGGACTCCTCGGCGCGGGCGCGCTCGGCGGCGTCGCCATATGGCAGCTCGGCGTCCTGGACGACTACCAGATCGCCCGCTTCGCCGCCTTCGCCAACCCCGCCCTCGACCCGGCGGGCGTCGGCTACAACACCAACCAGGCCCGCATCGCCATCGGCTCCGGCGGCCTCACCGGCACCGGCCTCACCAACGGCACCCAGACCACCGGCCAGTTCGTCCCCGAGCAGCAGACCGACTTCGTCTTCACCGTCGCGGGCGAGGAACTCGGCTTCGTCGGCGCGGGCGCGATCCTGCTGCTCCTCGGCGTCGTCCTGTGGCGCGCCTGCCGCATCGCCCGCGAGACCACCGAGCTGTACGGCACGATCGTGGCCGCCGGGATCGTCGCCTGGTTCGCCTTCCAGGCCTTCGAGAACATCGGCATGACCCTCGGCATCATGCCGGTGGCGGGCCTGCCGCTGCCGTTCGTGTCCTACGGAGGCACGTCCATGTTCGCCGTCTGGGTGGCCGTGGGCCTCTTGCAGTCGATCAAGGTGCAGCGGCCGCTGTCCGCCTGAACTGTGGCACGCGGAGCACGCGGGGGCGCTCGGGGACTGCCGGGCGCCCCCGTTCGCGTCTAGATTCGGTGCATGGCGGAGACGAAGCGCGAGATCGAGCGGAAGTACGACGCCGGGCCCGGCAGGACCCTCCCCGACCTGCGGGGTGTCGCCCACGTGGCCGACGTCGCCGACCAGGGCACCGCCGACCTGGACGCCGTCTACTACGACACCGCCGACCAGCGCCTGGCCGCCGCCGCGATCACCCTGCGCCGCCGCACCGGCGGCCTCGACGAGGGCTGGCACCTGAAGCTCCCCGTCGCCGACGGCGTGCGCGACGAGATCCACGCGCCCCTGTCGGACACGGTGCCGCGCGCCCTGGCGGGCCTGGTCCGCTCCCGCGTACGGGACGCCGACCTCGTCCCCGTCGTACGCCTGCGCTCCGCCCGCGGCGTACGCCACCTCCTCGACGCGTCGGGCGCGCTGCTCGCGGAGGTCTGCGTGGACGACGTACGCGCGCGGCGCCTGAACGGCGGACGGGGCGAGACCTCCTGGACGGAGATCGAGGTCGAGCTGGGGGAGTCCGGCGACCCGGCCCTCCTGGACAAGGTGGAGAAGAAGCTCCGCAAGGCGGGCGTCCACAGATCGGCGTCACCGTCGAAACTGGCGCGGGCCCTGGCGGAGACCGCGGCGGACGGCGACCCGCTCGCGGCCCCCGCCGCGCCGGACACCGGCGGCGACACCGCGGGCCACCACGTCCTCGCGTACCTCCGCGAGCAGCGCACCGCCCTGGTCGAGTGGGACCCCGCCGTCCGCCGGGACGTCCCCGACGCCGTGCACCAGATGCGCGTCGCCACCCGCCGCATGCGCAGCGCCTTCAAGACGTACGGGAAGATCCTCGACCGGAGGATCACCGACCCTCTGGGCGAGGAGCTGAAGTGGCTCGCCGCCGAGTTGGGCGTGGACCGCGACCGCGAGGTCCTCACCGACCGCCTGACGGCCGCCCTGGCGGACGTCCCGCGCACCCTGCGCCTCGGCCCCGTCCGCGCCCGCCTGCGGATCTGGTCCGTCGCGGGCCGCGCGGGCTCCCGGCGCCGCACCCTCGCCGTGCTCGACGGCAGGCGCTACCTGGCCCTGCTCGACGCCGTCGACGCGCTGCTCGCCGACCCGCCGCTCCTGAAGGCCGCCGCCGCGCCCGCCGCCGAGGCCCTGCCGCAGGCCATCCGCAAGGACTTCGACCGCCTCGCCGCCCGCGTGGACCACGCCCTGGCCCTCGATCCCGGCGCGGAGCGCGACCTGGCGCTGCACGAGGCCCGCAAGGCCGCCAAGCGCGCCCGGTACGCGGGGGAGGCGGCGCGGCCCGCCATCGGCAGGCCCGCGAAGCGCTTCGCCCGGCGCGTCAAGGCCGTCCAGACGGTCCTCGGCGACCACCAGGACAGCGTGGTGGCCCGCGAGGCGCTGCGGAACCTGGCGGTCCAGGCGCACGCGGCGGGCGAGTCCGCGTTCACCTGGGGCCTGCTGTACGGGCGTGAGGAGGCGGCCGCGGCGGCCCGGGAGCGGGAGCTGCCCCAGGTGTGGGCGAAGGCCGCCCGGCCGAAGCTGCGGGCGGCGCTCGACGCCTGATCGGCCCGGCCGCCGGGCCGATCGGGTGACGAGGAGCGGCCGCGGCCACGTTAGGCTTGAGGGTCACCCCTGTCAGCTCACGAAGGTCCAGCGATGTCTGTCGAGTCGGTTTTCCCGCAGCTCGAAGCCCTGCTCCCGCATGTGCAGAAGCCGATCCAGTACGTAGGCGGCGAGCTCAACTCCACGGTCAAGCCGTGGGACGAGTGCGACGTCCGCTGGGCGCTCATGTACCCCGACGCGTACGAGGTCGGACTCCCCAACCAGGGCGTCATGATCCTGTACGAGGTACTGAACGAGCGCGACGGCGTCCTCGCCGAGCGCACGTACAGCGTCTGGCCGGACCTGGAGGCGCTGATGCGGGAGCACCAGGTCCCGCAGTTCACCGTCGACTCGCACCGGCCCGTGAAGGCCTTCGACGTCTTCGGCCTGTCCTTCTCCACGGAGCTGGGCTACACGAACATGCTGACGGCCCTCGACCTCGCGGGCATCCCGCTGGAGTCCAAGGACCGCACGCTCGACGACCCGATCGTCCTCGCGGGCGGCCACGCCGCGTTCAACCCCGAGCCGATCGCCGACTTCATCGACGCGGCGATCATCGGCGACGGCGAGCAGGCCGTGCTCGACATGACGGAGATCATCCGCCAGTGGAAGGCCGAGGGCCGCCCCGGCGGCCGCGAGGAGGTCCTGTTCCGCCTCGCGAAGACCGGCAGCGTGTACATCCCGGCGTTCTACGACGTCGAGTACCTCCCGGACGGCCGCATCGGCCGCGTCGTACCGAACAAGTCCGGCGTGCCGTGGCGCGTGTCCAAGCACACCGTCATGGACCTCGACGAGTGGCCGTACCCGAAGCAGCCGCTGGTCCCGCTCGCCGAGACGGTCCACGAGCGCATGTCCGTGGAGATCTTCCGCGGCTGCACGCGCGGCTGCCGCTTCTGCCAGGCGGGCATGATCACCCGCCCGGTGCGCGAGCGCTCCATCACGGGCATCGGCGAGATGGTCGACAAGGGCCTGAAGGCCACCGGCTTCGAGGAAGTCGGCCTGCTGTCCCTGTCCTCCGCCGACCACTCCGAGATCGGCGACATCGCCAAGGGCCTCGCCGACCGGTACGAGGAGGACAAGATCGGCCTGTCCCTCCCCTCCACCCGCGTGGACGCCTTCAACGTCGACCTCGCCAACGAGCTGACCCGCAACGGCCGCCGCTCCGGCCTGACCTTCGCCCCCGAGGGCGGCAGCGAGCGCATGCGCAAGGTCATCAACAAGATGGTGTCGGAGGAGGACCTGATCCGCACCGTCGCCACCGCCTACGGCAACGGCTGGCGCCAGGTGAAGCTGTACTTCATGTGCGGCCTGCCCACGGAGACCGACGACGACGTCCTCCAGATCGCCGACATGGCGATGAACGTCATCGCCAAGGGCCGCGAGGTCTCCGGCTCCAACGACATCCGCTGCACGGTCTCCATCGGCGGCTTCGTGCCCAAGCCCCACACCCCCTTCCAGTGGGCCCCGCAGCTCTCCGCCGAGGAGACCGACGCCCGCCTGGAGAAGCTCCGCGACAAGATCCGCGGCGACAAGAAGTACGGCCGCTCCATCGGCTTCCGCTACCACGACGGCAAGCCCGGCATCGTCGAAGGCCTGCTCTCCCGCGGCGACCGCCGCGTCGGCGCCGTCATCCGCGCCGTCTACGAGGACGGCGGTCGCTTCGACGGCTGGCGCGAGCACTTCTCCTACGACCGCTGGATGGCCTGCGCCGACAAGGCCCTCGCCGCGTACGGCGTGGACGTCGACTGGTACACCACCCGCGAGCGCTCCTACGAGGAGGTCCTGCCCTGGGACCACTTGGACTCCGGCCTCGACAAGGACTGGCTCTGGGAGGACTGGCAGGACGCCCTCGACGAGACCGAGGTCGAGGACTGTCGCTGGACCCCGTGCTTCGACTGCGGCGTGTGCCCGCAGATGGACACGCACATCCAGATCGGCCCGACGGGCAAGAAGCTGCTGCCGCTGACGGTCAAGAAGACACCCGCGGCCACCTGAGACCGGGACCCGTCCCGCACCGACCCGGCTAGCTTCCCGCGCGGGGCCCGCTCCGGGCCCCGCGTCGGAGGGAGAAGCCCGTGCGGGGGTCTCAGACCGCTGGTGTCGCGCTCGGCCAGGCCGCTGGTGTCGCGCTCGGCGTCACCGCGGTGGACGCCGACAAGACGCGCGCCGCCGAGGAGCGGTTCCCCTCGACCGCGGGGGCCCGGCCGCCGGGAGGGCGCCACGCGTAAGTCCCGCGGTATCGGTTCGGAAACGGGGGAAACGAGACGCCGTTGACGACGTCTCAGTCGGCATGGACCTGGAAAAGCGGCTTCCGCGGGAGCCCGAGCCCGCCGCTGGCGCGCCGCAGCGGACCGAGGGATGTCTCGTCGTCGCGCTGCGCCTGCCGGTGCGGATCGTCGTGCTGGTGCTCGTCGTGCCGGTGCGGATCGTGTGGGACGCGCTCGTGGTGTGCGGGCGGTTCGTGTACGAGCGGGCGCTGCGGCCCCTGGGGCGGGCGCTCGGAGCCGTGCTCGGCCTCCTCGGGAAGCTGCTCTTCGTATGGCCCTGGGTGGGGCTGTGGCGGTATCTGCTCAGGCCGCTCGGGCTCGGGCTGCTCTGGCTGGGGAACGCGCTGGTCGTCGTCCCCGCCGTGTGGCTGTACCGCTGGGTGCTCACACCGCTCGGGCACGGGCTGGCCTGGCTGGGACGGGTGCTCGTCGCCACGCCCGCGCGATGGCTGTACGCGCACGTCCTCACCCCCCTCGGACACGGCGTCGCCTGGCTCGCGGCCGGGGTGTGGTGGGTGCTGCGGGGCGTCGGGCTCGGCGTGTGGTGGGTCGTACGAGGCGTCGGACTCGGCGTGTGGTGGGTGCTGCGCGGGATCGGGATCGTCGTCGGCACGCTCCTGCGGTGGATCGTCGTCGTTCCCGCCGTCGCCCTGTGGCGGTGGGTGCTCGCGCCGGTCGGGCGGGGCGTCGCCCTCGTCGCCCGGGAGATCGGGGACGCGCTGCGGCACGCCTGGCGGATCGCCGGGCGGATCTCGCGGGCCGTGGGGGGCGCCGTCGGCACGCTGCTGCGGTGGATCTTCGTGGAACCGGTGCGCTGGGTGTACCGGACCGTGCTCACACCGGTCGGGCACGCCCTGCGGGACGCGCTGTGGCGGCCGACCGCCCGGGGCGCCCGCGCCGTCGGCCGGGCCACCCGGCAGGCACTCGGCTCCGTACGGGACAGCGTCCGCGAGGCCCGCGCCGACGTCCGGCGGCTGCTGTTCGGCGCGCCCACCGGGAAGGCCGCCGTCACCAGGGGGCCCGAGGGCGGAGGGAACCCGCGGGCGGCGGAGCGCGTACCCTAGGGAGAAGGGTTCCGGCGCGAGGTGTCCCCGCCGACGCGGGGGCGATCCGGACTGAGACGCCGGGCGAGCGCCAGCCCGGACGTGCCCCCACCCGCGTGGGGGCCGCGTCACGGACCGCGTACACGAGGAGAAGTTCCCCTGGGCAAGCGACAGCCCGAAGGCCCGCCGCCCGCACCCGCGGTGCAGCGCATCCGACTGCGCTACACCAAGCGCGGCCGCCTCCGGTTCACCAGCCACCGTGACTTCCAGCGCGCCTTCGAGCGGGCGCTGCGCCGCGCCGAGGTGCCCATGGCGTACTCGGCGGGCTTCACCCCGCACCCGAAGGTGTCGTACGCCAATGCCGCACCCACCGGCACGGGCAGCGAGGCCGAGTATCTGGAGATCGCGCTCACCGAGCCCCGCGACCCGCACACGCTGCGGGAGCTGCTCGACGAGTCGCTGCCCGCCGGGCTCGACATCACCGACGCCGTCGAGGCCCGCACCTCCGGGCTCGCCGACCGGCTGACCGCCTCCGTGTGGGAGCTGCGCCTGGACGGCGTGACGCCCGAGGAGGCCGAGCGGGCCGCCGCCGCGTTCCGCGCCGCCGAGACCGTCGAGGTCCAGCGGCGCACCAAGAACGGGATGCGCACGTTCGACGCCCGCGCCGCCGTCGTGAGCCTGGACGCCCTCGGCCCGGAGGCGCCCGCCTCCGCCGCTGATAGGCCGACCGACAGGCCCTGTGCGATACTGCGGCTGGTTGTGCGGCACGTGACACCTGCCGTCCGACCCGACGACGTCCTGTCCGGTCTCCGAGCTGTGGCCGACCTGGCGCCGCCCGTCCCCGCAGCGGTGACGAGGCTGGCGCAGGGGCTTTTCGATGACGAGACCGGCACGGTGACCGACCCGCTCGCGCCCGACCGCGAGGCAGTCACGGCCGCCCCGGCCGATCGCTCAGGGGCCGCCGCCCCGGCTGCCGCCGCGACGGCGCCGGTGCCGGAAGGTCCCGCGTAGGGGCGCTCGCCGAGAACACCGCAGCGCCGCCCTCGTTACTCGGGAGCCACCTGGGTCGGGCGGCGCACTGACCAGAAGACTTTCGCCAGGCCGTACGCCAGGAGCGTACGGAACCGGCGAGACAAGACACAGACAGCTCCCGTGCGGCGCCCACGCCCGCGGATGGCGGCCCCGCACGACACGCGAGGGCCGCGGGTACGTCCGGTTACGGCGCGGCGCCCGGGAGCGTGACGGGAGAACCGCCCGCATGCTTGAGCCGAACGACCCCACCGAGGGCTCGCAGAACAACAGCACCCCCAGCGACACCCTGCCGCCGCGCCGTCGGCGCCGTGCTGCGTCGCGCCCCGCGGGACCGCCCGCGGGCACCACCGCCGAGGCCGCCGCCCCGGCCATACCGGCCGCCCCCGCCGCCGAGACCACCGAGACCACAGCTGCCGCCGCTGAGCCCGTGGCGGAGGCCGCCGAGGCCGCCGCTCCCGCTCCGCGTACGCGTCGTCGTGCGACGCGGCGCGCCACCGCGCCCGCGGGTGCGCCGAAGGGCGCCGACGCCGAGGTGACGGAGAGCGTGGAGGCCGCCGCCGTGGAGTCCGTGGAGTCCGCCGAGCCTGTCGTGGCGGAGACCGCGGAGGCCGCTGAGGCCGCTCCCGCTCCGCGTACGCGTCGTCGTGCGATGCGGCGCGCCACCGCGCCCGCCGGTGCGCCGAAGGCCGCCGAGAAGAGCGAGGAGGCTGCCGAGGAGGCCGAGGAGACTGACGAGGAGGCGACTGAGGAAACGGCCGCGGAAACGGCCGAGGTGGCCGTCGAGGCCGCCGCGCCCGCCCAGGCCGCTGACGCCGTGGAGCCCGCCGAGCCCGAGGCCGCCCCGCGCCGTACGCGCCGCCGCGCCACGCGGGCCGTCTCCGCGCCCGCCGCGGAGAGCGCCGCCGCGCCCGCCGCCGAGGCCGCCCCCGCTCCGGCCGCCGCCCCGGAGGCCGCCCCCGCCGAGGCCGTCGAGACCGACGCGACCGCCGAGGCCGTCGAATCCGCCGCGCCGCGCCGTACGCGCCGCCGTGCGACCCGTGCCGCGTCCGCGCCCGCCGGGGCCCCGAAGACCGCCGAGGCCGCGGCGACCGAGGAGACCGCTGACGTGACGGACACCGAGAACGCCGCCGCCGAGACCGCCGCCGCCGAGGCGCCCCGCCGCGCCCGCCGCCGCGTGACCCGCGCCGTCTCCGCGCCCGCCGCCGAGGCGTCCACCGGCGCGGCGCCCGCCGCTGACGCGCCCGCCGCCGAGGCCCCCGCCGCCGAGGCGCAGGCCGCCCCCGAGGGCGACGCCGGGCCCCGTGCCCGTACGCGCCGCCGCGCGACCCGCAAGGCCGCCGCCGGGTTCACCGCGCCCGTGGAGACGCGGGCCAAGGCCGCCGACGACGCCGAGCGGCGGCCCGCGCGGCCCGCCGTCGCCGTGTTCCAGGCGCCGGTGTTCACCGAGCCGATGTTCCAGACGCCGGAGCGCGCCGCCGCCGCTGCCGCCGCCGAGGCCGCCGAGGCGCGGGACACCGAGCCCGTCGAGTCCGTCGAGTCCGTCGAGCCCGTCGAGGAGGGGCCCGCGCCGCGCCGCCGCCGTCGCCGCCGGGCCGCGGACGAGCAGCCCGCCGCCCCCGCCCCGGCCGCCGACGAGGCCGAGGAGAGCGCCGCGGACGACGAGCCGCAGGACGCCGAGGCGGAGGCCGACGACGCCGCCGACGCCGAGGAGTCCGGCGAGCGCTCGGGCCGCCGCCGCCGCCGGGGTGGCCGTCGCCGCCGCCGAGGCGAGGCCGCCGACGCCGCCGACGAGCTGGCCGCGGAGCAGGCCGAGCAGGACGCCGAGGACACCGCCGAGCAGGTCGAGGAGGACGCCGAGGAGGCCGCGGACGCCGCTGGGCCCGCCGAGCCCGTCGAGGCGGGCGGCAGCTCCAGCAGCAGCCGTCGCCGCCGTCGCCGTCGCCGCCGCGCCGGGGACGCCGCCGAGACCGAGCCGGGCGAGGGCGACCCGGAGCGCACGGTCGTCAAGGTCCGCGAGCCCCGCAAGAAGAGCGACGACGCGCCGTCCGACGAGGTGCAGTCCATCAAGGGCTCCACCCGCCTGGAGGCGAAGAAGCAGCGCCGCCGCGAGGGCCGCGAGCAGGGCCGCCGCCGGGTGCCGATCATCACCGAGGCGGAGTTCCTGGCGCGCCGCGAGGCCGTCAACCGCGAGATGATCGTCCGTCAGAACGGCGACCGCACCCAGATCGGCGTCCTTGAGGACAACGTGCTCGTCGAGCACTACGTCAACAAGGAGCAGTCGACGAGCTACGTCGGCAACGTCTACCTGGGCAAGGTGCAGAACGTCCTGCCGTCGATGGAGGCCGCCTTCATCGACATCGGCAAGGGCCGCAACGCCGTCCTGTACGCCGGTGAGGTCAACTTCGAGGCGCTGGGCATGGCCAACGGCCCGCGCCGCATCGAGTCCGCCCTGAAGTCCGGCCAGTCGGTCCTGGTGCAGGTCACCAAGGACCCGATCGGCCACAAGGGCGCCCGCCTGACCAGCCAGGTCTCGCTGCCCGGCCGCTACCTGGTGTACGTGCCCGAGGGCTCGATGACCGGCATCAGCCGCAAGCTGCCCGACACCGAGCGGGCACGCCTGAAGACCATCCTCAAGAAGATCGTCCCCGAGGACGCGGGCGTGATCGTGCGCACCGCCGCCGAGGGCGCGAGCGAGGACGAGCTGCGCCGCGACGTGGAGCGGCTCCAGGCGCAGTGGGAGGACATCGTCAAGAAGTCGAAGATGTCCACCACCAGCTCCCCGAGCCTGCTGTACGGCGAGCCGGACATGACCGTCCGCGTGGTCCGCGACATCTTCAACGAGGACTTCTCGAAGGTCGTCATCAGCGGCGACGAGGCCTGGGAGACCATCCACGGGTACGTCTCGCACGTCGCGCCCGACCTCGCCGACCGGCTCCAGCGGTGGACGTCCGAGGTGGACGTCTTCTCGACGTACCGCATCGACGAACAGCTCGCCAAGGCCCTCGACCGCAAGGTGTGGCTGCCCTCGGGCGGCTCGCTGGTGATCGACAAGACCGAGGCGATGGTCGTCATCGACGTCAACACCGGCAAGTTCACCGGTCAGGGCGGCAACCTCGAGGAGACCGTCACCAGGAACAACCTGGAGGCGGCCGAGGAGATCGTGCGCCAGCTGCGGCTTCGCGACCTCGGCGGCATCGTCGTCATCGACTTCATCGACATGGTCCTGGAGTCCAACCGCGACCTGGTCCTGCGGCGCATGCTGGAGTGCCTGGGCCGGGACCGTACGAAGCACCAGGTCGCCGAGGTGACCTCGCTGGGCCTGGTCCAGATGACCCGCAAGCGCGTGGGCCAGGGCCTTCTGGAGTCGTTCTCCGAGACCTGCGTGCACTGCAACGGCCGCGGCGTGATCGTCCACATGGACCAGGCGACGGCGCCCGGTGGCGGCGGCAAGCGCAAGAAGCGCGGTCGCGGCGGCGCGGCCGAGCAGCACACGCACGACGCCCCGGCGGCCGTCGAGTCCGGCGTCTCGGAGACCGCCGTGGAGACGGCGGCCGAGGTCGAGGCCGAGACCGCCGAGCCGGTGGCGCTGCCCGAGCCCGACTTCGCGCCGGACGAGGAGCTGTACAGCAGCGCGGCGGAGGCCGAGGCGGCCGCCGCGTCCCGGGGCCGTTCGCGGCGCCGGGCCACGCGCCGCGCGTCGGCTCCGGCGGGCGCGCCGAAGCAGGAGCGGTCCGAGGCCGCCGAGGAGACGGCGCAGCCCGTGGCGGCGGCGGAGCCCGTGGAGCCCGCGAAGGCGCCCGAGGCCGAGCGGCCGGAGCCCCGGAAGAAGGCCAAGAAGGCCAAGTCCGCGGCGAAGGCGGAGCCCGTGGCGACGGAGTCCGCGGAGCCCGTGGCGGCGGAGGAGGCCCCGGCCGGGGCCGCCGAGCCTGCCCCGGCCGCCGTCGAGGCCCCGGCGCCCGCCGCCGAGGACGACGCGGCACCCAAGGGGCGTACGCGGCGCCGCGCGACCCGCAAGGCGTCGGCACCGGCCGGTTCGCCGAAGGCCGCCGCCGGTGACGGCGAGGTGATCGTCGCGGAGACGGCCAAGCAGGGGCCGGAGGCTCCCGCCGAGCCGGTCGCCGAGGCCGAGCCGGAGTCCGTGGCGCAGCCCGAGCCCGTCGCCGAGACGGTTGCCGAGCCCGTTGCCGAGGCCCCTGCGGCCCCGGCCCGCCCGCGCCGCCGTGCCGTGCGCAAGGCGACCGCGCCGACCGCCCCGGTGGAGGCGGCCGTGGTGGTCGTCCCATCGGCCGACAAGGCGGACAAGGCCGACAAGGTCGAGGCGGCGGAGAAGGTCGAGGCGGCGGAGAAGGCCGAGAAGGCCGAGCCCAAGGCGCCGAAGGCCGCCCCGGCTGAGGCCCCCGAGGCCGCCGCCGAGGCGCCCGAAACCGCCGAGGCCCCCGAGGCCGCCGCGGACGAGGCGCCCGCCGAGGAGCCGAAGGCCGCCAAGAAGACGGCGCGCAAGACGGCCAAGAAGGCGCCCGCCAAGAAGGCCGCCGCGAAGAAGACCGCCGCCAAGAAGACAGCGGCCAAGAAGACGGCCGCGAAGAAGACGACGGCCAAGAAGACGACGGCCAAGAAGGCGGCGAAGAAGACCGCCGCGAAGAAGGCCGCCGCCGCGGAGCAGACGCCGTCCGCCGTCCCGGCCGACGCGAGCTGACCCGCGAGGTCACCGCACCCCACGTGCCCCCGCCCGGCGAACCCGCCGGGCGGGGGCACGGCCATGTGCACCCCGCCGCGTGCCCTGCCCGCCGCCCCCGAAGCCCCCGCCGCACCATCCCGCCCCTACCGCACCATCCCGCCCGCGTCCCCGGTTTCCTCGTTTCCGCCCGCTTGGTTCCCGGCGGGGATACCTGTAAGACTCACCCAGTCCGGTACGCATGGGGAGGGGAAGGACGTGGCGGTTCCGCGCCCGCGAGGGATACGGCTGAGGGGGACGGGGCGGCACCGGGCGGTGCGGCCCGCCAAGGGCGGACGGCAGGCCATAGCCCTGGCCACCGTGCTGTCCGCCACCGCGGGGGTGCAGGCCGCGTCGACCGCGACCGCCGCGCCCGCGGCGACGCCCTCCTGGCCCGAGGGCCCGGTCTTCAACGACCCGCTGGGCACCGTCGAGCAGCAGCACGCGATCCGCACCCGCCTCATCGAGCTGACCGAGGCCGCCGAACCTGGCTCCACGATCAAGGTCGCCGTCTACCACGTGTGGGAGGCCCCGATCGTCGAGGCCCTCGTCAAGGCCCACCAGCGCGGTGTCCACGTACAACTGCTGCTCGACTCGACCAGCAGGACGGACCGGCCCGAGAACACCGCCTACCGCACCCTCGCGGACGCGCTCGGCACCAGCCGCGCGAAGCCGTCGTTCGTGACGCTCTGCCCCCAGGACAAGTCGTGCCTGGGCGACCCGCGCCACGGCAAGTCGATCATGCACAATAAGTTCTGGCTGTTCTCGCAGGTCAAGGGCGCCCGGAACGTCGTCGTGGAGACCACGTCGAACGCGACGCCGTCCGCGCACACCAAGTTCTTCAACGACGCCCTCGTCCTGCCGGAGAACCCGGCGATGTACGACGCGTTCTCCGACTACTTCGACGACATGGTCCGCAAGGACTGGCGGTCCTGGGACTACCGCACGGTGAGCAACGGCCGCTACAAGGCCTACTTCTTCCCCCGCGCGGGCACCCTCAACGAGACCGACACCATGTACTCGGTCCTCAACAACGTCTCCTGCACCTACAAGGACGCCCGCGGCGTCCAGCGCGCCACCAAGGTCCGCGCCTCCATCTTCAAGATCACGCGGCAGCAGATCGCCGACAAGCTGGTCGCCCTGAAGAAGAAGGGCTGCTCCGTCGACCTGGTGTACGCCGAGACGGACAGCGCCCAGAGCCAGGGCGGCATCCCCGGTACGTGGGAGGCCCTGCACCAGCGCGGCGGCCCCTCCGTACGCTGCTTCAACGACGACCGGGACCCGCTCAGGCCCGGGCAGAGGCTCACCACGCCGTACATCATCCACAGCAAGTACGTGCTGATCGACGGCAAGTACGACGGGAAGATCAACAAGGTCTCGTTCACGGGCTCGCAGAACTACACCGCGCCCGCGCTGCGCGAGAACGACGAGCTGATCGTCAAGGTCGACGACGACGCGGTGCACGACACCTACCGCAAGCACTTCGACCGCGTGAAGAAGGTCGCCTGGCCGGGCACCAAGGACAAGACGAACCTGTGCCGGGGCGTGAAGCCGCTGCCGCCGGACGGTGAGAAGCCGGGGCGCTGAGCGCTGTGCTTGGGCCGTGCCGGATCCGCGGGTCGGTTGTGGCTGGTCGCGCAGTTCCCCGCGCCCCTTCGGGGCGCTTCTGGGGCCCGGTTTGACCCGTCCGGGTGGGACCCGTAACCTTGACCGTCGGCGTGTCCATCGGCACGTCCATCCCCGTAAACCTCTTCCTCCCGGGTTCTTCACGGAGCTTCGGGAGAGGCCGACCGCGCTGTCGCGCCGGGCGGCTGGACTGCGGGGGTTCCGTTCCGAGCGAGAGAGAGATCCGCGTGTACGCCATCGTGCGCAGCGGTGGTCGCCAGCACAAGGTTGCTGTCGGCGACATCGTTGAGGTTGACAAGATTTCCACCGCCAAGGTTGGCGACACGGTAGAGCTCTCTACCCTGCTCGTTGTCGACGGCGAGTCCGTGACCAGCGACCCGTGGGTCCTGGCCGGGATCAAGGTCACGGCCGAGGTCGTGGACCACCACAAGGGCCAGAAGATCGACATTCTGCGCTACAAGAACAAGACCGGCTACCGCCGCCGCCAGGGTCACCGCCAGCAGTACACGGCGATCAAGGTCACCGGCATCCCCACGGCTGCGAAGTAAGGGACTGAGACAAGATGGCACACAAGAAGGGCGCATCGTCCACCCGGAACGGTCGCGACTCCAACGCTCAGCGGCTCGGCGTGAAGCGCTTCGGCGGTCAGGTCGTCAACGCCGGTGAGATCCTGGTCCGCCAGCGCGGCACCCACTTCCACCCGGGCGCGGGCGTCGGCCGCGGCAAGGACGACACGCTGTTCGCCCTGGACGCCGGTGCGGTGGAGTTCGGTACCCACCGCGGCCGCAAGGTCGTGAACATCGTCCCGGTCGCCTGAACGGCTTCCTGACCGGAACTTTCGCGAGGCGGACCTCACTTCCCTGCCGGGAAGCGGGTCCGCCTTTCGCGTGTTAATCAAGAGACAATCCCGCACGTTTCTGGAGGCACCGAACCATGACCACCTTCGTGGACCGCGTCGAGCTGCACGTCGCCGCGGGTAACGGAGGCCACGGCTGTGCCTCCGTCCACCGTGAGAAGTTCAAGCCGCTCGGCGGCCCGGACGGCGGCAACGGCGGCCGCGGCGGCGATGTGATCCTCACCGTCGACCAGTCCGTCACGACGCTGCTCGACTACCACCACAGCCCGCACCGCAAGGCCACCAACGGCAAGCCCGGCGAGGGCGGCAACCGCTCCGGCAAGGACGGCCAGGACCTGGTCCTGCCGGTCCCGGACGGCACGGTCGTCCTCGACAAGCGGGGCAACGTGCTCGCGGACCTCGTCGGCCACGGCACCTCGTACGTCGCGGCCCAGGGCGGCCGCGGCGGCCTCGGCAACGCGGCGCTGGCCTCCGCCCGGCGCAAGGCCCCCGGCTTCGCGCTGCTCGGCGAGCCCGGCGACGCGGGCGACATCGTCCTGGAGCTGAAGACGGTCGCCGACGTGGCGCTCGTCGGCTACCCCAGCGCGGGCAAGTCCTCGCTGATCTCCGTGCTGTCCGCCGCCAAGCCGAAGATCGCCGACTACCCGTTCACGACGCTGGTGCCCAACCTCGGCGTCGTCACCGCGGGCTCCACCGTCTACACCATCGCCGACGTGCCCGGGCTCATCCCCGGCGCCAGCCAGGGCAAGGGCCTCGGCCTGGAGTTCCTGCGCCACGTCGAGCGGTGCAGCGTGCTCGTGCACGTCCTGGACACCGCGACCCTCGAATCCGACCGCGACCCGGTCTCCGACCTCGACGTCATCGAGGCCGAGCTGCGCCAGTACGGCGCGGGCCTGGAGACCCGGCCCCGCCTGGTCGTCCTCAACAAGGTCGACATCCCCGACGGCCAGGACCTCGCCGACATGGTCCGGCCCGACCTGGAGGCCCGCGGCTACCGCGTCTTCGAGGTCTCCGCCGTCGCCCATAAGGGCCTCAAGGAGCTGTCGTACGCGCTCGCCGAGCTGGTCGCCGAGGCGCGCGCCGCCAAGCCCAAGGAGGAGGCCACGCGCGTCGTCATCCGGCCCAAGGCCGTCGACGACGCGGGCTTCACCGTCACGCGCGAGGACGACGGCGGCGAGCCGCTGTACCGCGTGCGCGGCGAGAAGCCGGAGCGCTGGGTGCGCCAGACCGACTTCAACAACGACGAGGCCGTCGGCTACCTCGCCGACCGGCTCAACCGCCTCGGCGTCGAGGAGGCCCTGATGAAGGCGGGCGCCCGCGCGGGCGACGGCGTCGCCATCGGGTCCGAGGACGACGCCGTCGTCTTCGACTGGGAGCCGTCGATGTCCGCGGGCGCGGAGATGCTCGGGCGCCGCGGTGAGGACCACCGCTTCGAGGCGCCGCGGCCCGCCGCGCAGCGCCGCCGCGACCGGCAGGCGGAGCGGGACGAGGCGGAGCGCGAGTTCGACGGGTTCGAGCCCTTCTAGGGGGACTGTGCCGCCGCTTCGCGGCGGACTTCTCCCACCCCGCCCACCCATCACCCCCGGCCTTGCCAGGCCGCCCCTCGGGCGCGGAGCGCTTTCCCGCCGTGGCAGGCCGAGCCCGCCGAGCGGCCCGTACAGCGAAAGGGGCCCGGAGCGAATCAACTCGCTCCGGGGCCCCTTCGGCGTCTACAGGGCTACGCCGTCTCCAGCTCGTCGGCGGCGGCGGACTCCTCCGCCTCCTCCTCCCGCTGCGCGGGAATCTCCGCGGCGACCCGCGCGGCCACCCGCGCCCGCCGCGCGTCGGCCTTCGCGGCCAGCGCCAGCGCCGCCGCGTTGAAGCGGACCAGGGACGGCGGGTCGGACGGGCCGAGCAGGTGCTCCTTGAGCTCCGCGCGCGCCTCGGCGTACAGGTCCAGGGACGGGTCCCGCACGGCGGCGAGCAGACCGGCCACGCCGTCCGCCTCCGGCGCGAGGATCGTCGCGGCCCGCACGGTCGGGAACCCGGCGCGGAACTCCGCCTCGGTCATGCCGGACGTGTTGGCCACCGCGTACGGCTTCTCGCTGCTCAGCCAGTCGGAGACGACCGACGAGACGTCGCTGATCAGCAGGTCGGCCTGGTTGAAGCAGGAGAAGATCGCCGGGCGGGACTCGACGATGTGGTGCTCCCACTCCGGCAGCGCCGCCCAGTACGCCTGCTCCCAGGCCAGCGTGGCCTCGGCGATCGCGGCGCGGATGTCGCCGTCCGGCTTGCCCTGGAGCATCATGCGCTCCTGTTCGTCCGCGCTCTTGCGGAACTTCTTCGCCGTGAGCAGGCTCAGCTCCTCGGCGCGCCGCTCCAGCTCGGCGGCGGCCTCGGGGCCGGGGCGGACGCCGGAGCGCCGCGCGTTGGCCTCGCGGATCATGGCCTTGATGCGCTCGTTGGCGGCGCCCGCGGCCGGGTTCTGCGAGCCGGTCATCGGGTGCGGCTTGTAGATCAGGCGCACGCCCGGGTCGGCGAGCAGGTTCCGCACGATGTTCTCGCCCGCGAGGACCACCGAGGTGTTGCCGGGGTTGCCGTCCCAGCCCTCCCAGGTGGGCGCGTACAGGACGGTCGTGAACGGGCCGGTGGGCGGGCCCGCGTACGGGCGGATCGGCGACAGCTGCGGGCGGCCGACCTCGCGCACGTCCTTGTCCTCGACGCCGATGTCGGCGAGCTGGTAGCGCTCACGGGCGGCCGGGCCCGCGACCCACACCTCGTCGTAGGCCTTCGCGTACGGGTTGCAGGAGGACAGCTTGTCGCTCTCGCCGTGGTTGATGAAGGCGTGCTTGATCGACGGGATGCGCAGGACCTGCGAGGTCTTCGCGGCGTTCGCCGGGTGAAGGAGCACCTTCAGGGTCGACTGCTCCAGGGAGAACATCGTGGCGACCTTCGGGAAGCAGATGATCGGCACGTCCGTGGAGTCGATCTTCTGCACCATGAAGCGCTCGCGGAGCACGATCAGCGGGTTGCCGTCGAGCTGCGACAGCGTGGAGAGCCACATGTTGGCCTGGTACGCCGACGTGGCGCCGCCGGAGAAGTACATGCCGACGGTCGGCTGGTACTCGGCCAGCCACCGGTCGAGCCACTCGATGACCGCCTCGCCGTTCTTGGCGCGCTTCTTCGGCAGCAGCCAGCTCGCGAGATAGACGGTGCCCCCGGCGATCAGCGCGACGGAGACGCCGAGACCGATGCCGCCCCACAGCGCGTCCTTGGTCGCCGCCGTCGCGAGCAGGCCCGCGGTGGCCGGGATGGAGAACGTCAGCAGCCGGTAGGCGTGGCGGCGGGCGAAGATCCGCGGCGGGGCGGCGGACAGGCGAAGGCCGGTGGTGTCGATGTTGCGGGTGACGATCGGCAGCGAGCGGGTGCGCCGCACCAGGACGGCGGCGGCCGTGCAGGCGAAGTGCAGGGCGTAGAAGCCGAGCAGCGAGATCGTCAGCGGCGACTGCTCCGCCAGCGGCTCGATGCCGTCGATGCGCAGCAGCCCCACCAGGATCAGCATGTCGCGCAGCAGCTGCCGGATGGTGATGTCGAAGCGGATCTTGCCCAGGAGGGACAGCAGCCCCGGCTGCTTTCTCTGGAGGTAGAGATCGAGCGCGAGGTTCGCCGCCGACGCGGCGATGAACACCGGTACGTACGGGACCAGAGCGGTCACGAGCTGGGCCGCGAAGAGTGCGAACATCGTCAGCAGCGCGGTGAGCTGCAGGACGCGGCGGGGTGCGAGTCCGGCGGAGGGCACGGGCTTGGGCTCCTGGCGGGGGGCGGTCGGATGGGGGTGGGCGGTGCGGGGTCCGGGCGTGAGGACGGCGAGGACAGTGAGGACGACGCCGTCAACCGTCCGGATACGGAGAAGACCCCTGACCGTATGACGCGCAGTGCCTCCGGAGCAATCTTCCGTGACGTCAATCACCGCATAAAGGGTCAAAGGTCATGGAACCCCAGGGTCGGAATTCCCTCTCCCGGGTTCAGAGCCCCGCGATGCCCTGCGATGCCCTGCGATGCCCTGCCCGCGCACTTCCCGCGCCCGTCCCACTCCCGTCCCACGCCCTTCCGATGCCCGTCCCGAGGCCGTGGTGTCCGCCCGCCGAAACACGGCGGCGGCCGCTCACCCACTTCGCGTAGATTGCTGCTCCGAACAGCCACAAGAGCATCGGGACCATTGGGGAAGCGCGTGACAAGGCAGGGCGTGGCCGAGGCCCGCAGGGTCGTCGTCAAGGTGGGATCGTCGTCCCTGACCACCGCTTCGGGGGCCTCGACGCGGACCGCGTCGACGCGCTCGTCGACGTGCTGGCCAAGCACCGCAGCGGGGAGAGCGCGAGATCGTCCTCGTCTCCTCCGGGGCCATCGCCGCCGGGCTCGCGCCGCTCGGCCTGCGCCGCCGCCCCAAGGACCTCGCCCGCCAGCAGGCCGCCGCCAGCGTCGGCCAGGGCCTGCTCGTCGCCCGCTACACGGCCTCCTTCGCCCGCTACGGCGTCCGCGTCGGCCAGGTCCTGCTCACCACCGACGACACCAGCCGCCGCGCCCACCACCGCAACGCCTCCCGCACCCTCGACAAGCTCCTCGCCATGGGCGCCCTGCCCGTCGTCAACGAGAACGACACCGTCGCCACCGACGAGATCCGCTTCGGCGACAACGACCGGCTCGCCGCCCTCGTCGCCCACCTCGTCCGCGCCGACCTGCTCGTGCTGCTCTCCGACGTCGACGGCCTGTACGACGGCGACCCCGCCGCGGACGGCACCACCCGCCTCGCCGAGGTCACCGGGCCCGCCGACATGGCCCACGTCAAGATCGGCAGCGCGGGCAAGGCGGGCGTCGGCACCGGCGGCATGGTCACCAAGGTCGAGGCCGCCCGGATCGCCGCGGCCGCCGGGATCCCCGTCGTCCTGACCTCCGCCAGCCACGCCGCCGACGCCCTCGCGGGCCGCGACACCGGCACCTACTTCCACCGCACCGGCCGCCGCTGTGCCGACCGGCTGCTGTGGCTCCAGCACGCCTCGGACCCGCGCGGCGCCCTCACCCTCGACGACGGGGCGGTACGCGCGGTCGTCGAGCGCCGCACCTCGCTGCTGCCCGCGGGCATCGCCGCCGTCGAGGGCGAGTTCATCGCCGGGGACCCGGTGGAGCTGCGCGACCCGCAGGGCCGCCCGGTCGCCCGCGGCCTGGTGAACTTCGACGCCAGGGAGCTGCCCCGCCTCCTCGGCCGCTCCACCCGCGACCTCGCCCGCGAGCTGGGCCCCGCCTACGAACGCGAAGTGGTGCACCGCGACGACCTGGTGCTGCTCCACACGTGACGCTCACACGTGCCACCCCCACCCGCCCCCCACCGCGAGCCCCCCACCGACCGCCCGCCCCCGGGGCCCCGCCCCAATAACCCCGCTCGTCCGACACGCACCAGCGCAAAACAGGCCGAAAACAAGCGCGAACACCCGGCTGCCCCCGTCCCGCGCGAGGTGAAACTCCCCAAAACCGCCCCGCGGGCCCGCTTGGCCTGCTCAACTTTGTGTCAGGGCAGTTCCGCACGACCGTTGCATATCCGCACCACCACGCGTTGAAGGAGGCCGTCGTGAGACGAGTGCGCCAAGGGGCCACGTCCCGCGGGTCGGCCGAGCGCGCGCTGACGAGCGTCGCCGCGGGGGCGACGTACGCCGGTGACACGCACGGGGGCCACGAGCGGGAGACCGGGGACCAGACCGGCACCAAGGACGGCGACAGCACCCAGGCGCCCCGCCTGTGGCACGTCACGCTGAGCGTCTCCGGCGCCCGGACGCCGCTCCAGGAGATCCGGCGCGGCCTGGAACAGCTCGCCCACGACCACCCCTTTCTGCTGACCAGCCGCTACGCCCACGACCACGCGGAGATCCGCTACTGGGAAGAGGCCCGCGACCTGCACGACGCCGCCGCGGTCGCGCTGCGCCTGTGGGGCGAGCACCGGCAGACCGCCAAGCTCCCGCCCTGGGAGATCGTCGGCCTGGAGGTCATCGACCGGGACACCTACCACCAGCGCATCGCGGAGGGCTACGGCCCCCTCCCCGCGACCCCGGTGGGCGTCCACCCCTTCTAGCGGCCCTTCTCGCGGCCCTTCCAGCGGCACGGGAGGGTGCCGGGGCGCGACCCCGCCGCGCTGACGGCGCCCCGCCGCAAACGACCGGCGGACACGCGGCTGACCGAAACCAGCCATGTCTCGCGGAGCGAAACCCCGCTGACCGCCCGCGACCGCACGGCTACCCTTCCAGCATGACCGCGCCGCTCTCCCCGTACGACAACATGACCCCCGTCGCCCAGGCCGCCTACCGCGCCCGCGCCGCCGCCGCGCGGCTCGCGCCCCTGCCGCGCGCCACCAAGGACGACGCCCTCCTCGCGATCGCCGACGCCCTCGAAGTGCGCACCGCGGAAATCGTCCAGGCCAACGCCGAGGACGTCGAGCGCGCCCGCGCGGCCGGAACCAGCGAGTCCGTCGTGGACCGCCTCACCCTCACCCCCGAGCGGGTGCGCGCCATCGCCTCCGACGTCCGCGACGTCGCCGCGCTGCCCGACCCCGTCGGCGAGGTCGTCCGCGGCTCCACGCTGCCCAACGGCATCGACCTGCGCCAGGTCCGCGTCCCCCTCGGCGTCGTCGGCATCATCTACGAGGCCCGCCCGAACGTCACCGTCGACGCCGCCGCCCTGTGCCTGAAGTCCGGCAACGCGGTCCTGCTGCGCGGCTCGTCCTCCGCGTACTCCTCCAACACCGCGCTCGTGCGCGTGCTGCGCGACGCCGTCCACGGCGCGGGCCTGCCCGCCGACGCCGTGCAGCTCGTCCCCGGCGAGAACCGCGACTCCGTACGCGAGCTGATGCGCGCCCGCGGCCTCGTCGACGTCCTCATCCCGCGCGGCGGCGCCTCCCTGATCAAGACCGTCGTCGAGGAGTCCACCGTCCCCGTCATCGAGACCGGCACCGGCAACTGCCACGTCTACGTCGACGCCCAGGCCGACCTCGACACCGCCGTCGACATCCTGATCAACTCCAAGGCGCAGCGCGTCAGCGTGTGCAACGCCGCCGAGACCCTCCTCGTGCACGCCGACATCGCCGACGCCTTCCTGCCCCGCGCCCTCGACGCCCTCGCCGACGCGGGCGTCACCGTCCACGCCGACGAGCGCGTCCAGGCGTACGCCCCCGGCACCAAGGCCACCGTGGTGCCCGCGACCCCCGAGGACTGGGAGACCGAGTACCTGTCGTACGACATCGCGGCCGCCGTCGTCGACTCCCTGGAGCAGGCCGTCGAGCACATCCGGCTGTGGACCTCCGGGCACACCGAGGCCATCGTCACCACCTCGCAGCAGGCCGCCCGCCGCTTCACCCAGCTCGTCGACTCCACGACCGTCGCCGTGAACGCCTCCACCCGCTTCACCGACGGCGGCCAGTTCGGCTTCGGCGCCGAGATCGGCATCTCCACGCAGAAGCTGCACGCCCGCGGCCCCATGGGCCTGCCGGAACTGACCTCGACGAAGTACATCGTCACGGGCGACGGACACGTGCGCTGACGCGCCGGGGCGTTCGGGGCCACACCCGCTGAATTCCCTTTCCGTCTGCCCAAATCCACCCCTCCAGGTCTACGCTGGACACGTGCCGGAGGACGTGGGGGGCATGCCGTTTCCCGACGGCAGAGAGCCCGACGACGAGCGCGACCACGGGGGTGCGGACGACGAGTTCGCCTCCGTGGTCTTCGACGAGGCCTTCGTCCAGGCCGCCGCGTTCCACGAACCCACCGCGGTGGAGCGCCTGCTGGCCGCCGCCCAGGCCCGCGCCGAAGCCTCCGAGGCCGAGGCCCGCCGCGGCCGCGCCCGCCGCCGCAGAGGCGCCAACGGCACCGACACCCCCGGGGACGACTACGACCCGTACGACCCCTACGGCCACGACGGCCACGACCCCGACGACAGCGGCGAGTTCGGCCGCTACGGCGAGTACGGGGAGTACGGGGAGTACGGCGACCCCGACGACCCCGACTTCGCCGACGGCACCCGCGGCCGCTACGGCAGGCGCGGCAAGGTCCGCTGGCACCGCCCCGTGGCCTGGCTGCTCGCCCTCCTCATGGGCATCGGCATGATCGCCTTCGCCTTCGCCGCGGTCTACCGCGGCGCGTCGTCCGGCCGCGGGGAGCGCACACCCCCGCCCGCCACGACGGAGGTCGAGCGGAGCGCGGGCCCGGCCGGGAGCGGCGGCCCCTCCGCGTCGGCGGAGTTCGGCCAGCCCGCCGTCCCCGCCGAGCCCCGCACACCGTGACGACACCCATGAGGAGCCGTCAGAACTTGTCGCGTACCAGGGCGTTTACCTCACGTCCCGGAGACCTACCCTGAAGGTATGGGCGGGCCAGGAGAACCACCTGCGGGGACACCCGAGGGCACTCCCGGTGGTGACGACGAGTACGGCTCCGTCGTCTTCGACGAGTCGTTCGTGCGCGCTGCCCGGCTCCAGGAGTTCTCCGCCCAGGAGCGCATGGGCGACCACGCGCGCGCCGTGCGCCGCAGGCCGAGCCCCCACCGCAGACTCTCCAAACAGGTCCTGATCCTGGTCGTCCTCATCGCCGTCGCCTTCGGCACCGCGATCTACATGGGGGTGCGCCACCCCTACCGCACCTCCGTCGCCCAGCGCCCCGAGCCACTGCGCATGACCGTCGTCCCGCTCGCCCCCCAGGGCCCCGTCCCCGGCACCACCGACGTCGCCCGGCTCTTCGCGAAGAGCCCCGCCGCCCAGTTCCGCATCGGCGCGGGCGGCATCAACCTGCCCGCCGCGCGCCGCACCGCCCACTTCTCCGAGGACCAGGTCGTCGCCGCGCTCTCCACCGCCAAGGACTACCTGGTCGAGTCCTCCCTCGACCCCGACGTCCTCACCAGCCGCGCCATCCGCGGGCCCCGCGTGCTCCTCGACCCCGCCCAACTCGACCAGTTCGACCGCAGCTTCCGCCGCCCCAGCGCCGACGGGCACCACGCGCCCACCGGCTGGCTCGTGCGGTTCGACCCCGAGCGGACCGCCCTCGCCGACCCCGGCGTGCGCGTCCAGGGCACCCTGCACGCCGCCGAGACCGACGAGGACACCCTGGAGGTCACCTCCGACCACACCTTCGTGTACGCGCTGCGCCCCGCAGGCGCCGACGACCACGCCCGCGCCTCCCTGTTCACCGTCCGCCGCGAGCTGCGCTTCCGCTTCGACCGCGACGACCTGCGCATGCACCAGGCCGAGCTGCTCACCTCGTACGCCCAGGCCGGGCCGCTCGCCTGCGCCGCCGACCACACCCGCCAGCTGCGGCCGCTGCTCGCGGGCCAGAAGGCGGGCGGGGCGGGCCCGCGGGCACCGACCCCTACGCGACCGGCGACGCGAGGGCGCTGTGCGGGACGCTGGCACGCTCGGCCCAGCCCAGAGTGTGAACCGCCCCGAACTCCTCCGCGCCCGGGGCTACTTGGCGTCGGACGGACCGCTGCCGCCGTCACCGTCGGACGGGCCGCCGCCCGCCGACCCGCCCCCGGTGAACTTCCCGCGCAGCTTGCCGCCCAGGTCGCCCGCGCCGCCCGCGATGTCGCTGACCAGCTTCATCAGCGGGTCCTTGCTGTTGCGCACGTTCTCCGCGTACGACGACGCGGACTGCCGGAAGGAGTCCGTCACGGACGTGTCCCCGTCGTCCTCGCGGCGCGGGTAGTGGCCGTCCATGATGCGCTGGTAGTCGCGGGTCTCCGACCACTTCTTCAGCTCGGCGGCGCGCACGGTGGTGAAGGGGTGGCTGCGCGGCAGCACGTTCAGGATCTTCAGTACGGAGTCCCGCAGGTCGCCGCCCGCCTCGTACTCCTCGGCCTGCGCCAGGAACGCGTCCACGTTCATCTCGTGCAGGTGGTTGCCGCCCGCGATCTTCATCAGGCCGCGCATGGACGCCTGGAGGTCCTGGCCGACGAGCAGGCCCGCGCGGTCCGCGGACAGCTCCGACTTGCGGAACCACTCGCGCAGCGCCGTCACGATCGCCATGATCGCCACGTTGCCGAGCGGGATCCACGCGACCTTCAGGGCCAGGTTCGTCAGGAACAGCAGGATCGTGCGGTACACCGAGTGCCCCGACAGGGCGTGGCCCACCTCGTGGCCGACGACCGCGCGCATCTCCTCCTCGTCGAGCAGCTCCACCAGGCCGGTGGTGACGACGATGATCGGCTCGTCGAGGCCGATGCACATCGCGTTCGGCTTCGGGTCCTGCGTGACGTACATCGGCGGGACCTTCTCCAGGTCCAGGATGTAGCAGGCGTCCCGCAGCATGTCGTTGAGGTGCGCGAACTGGGCGTCGGACACCCGCACCGAGTCCGAGAGGAACAGCAGCCTCAGGCTCCGCTCGGGAAGGAGTCCGCTGAGCGCCTTGAACACCGTGTCGAACCCGGTGAGCTTGCGCAGGGCCACCAGGGCCGAGCGGTCCGCCGGGTGCTCGTACGCCCGGGACGAGATCCCCGGGAACCGCCTGCGCTGCCTGCCCGGCACCTGCTCGTGCCCGGCTCCCGTGCCGCCGCTGTTGCCGTTGGTCATGCCGCTTCCCCCATGTGAGTCGCGTTCGGGCCCCCGAGATGGCCCCAAGACTAGGCGGAGATACCGTGACGGGGCAGCGCACAGAAGGAGTCACCCGCCATGGAGCACCTCTCCGCCGCCGACGCCCTCACCCTCGCGGCCCACGCGGCCGACAAGCAGGGCCCGGGCAACCTGCTCCGCGTCGTACTGATCGTGATGGTCGTCGGCTGCGTCCTGGTGGGCTGGCTACTCCTGCGCGGCTACCGCAAATAGCCCGTCCGGCGTTCGAGGACGAGCGCGAAGCGCGATGAGCGGGGCCCGGGGGCGGCAGCCCCCGGTTTCGGGAAGGGGCGGGCTCGGGGCCACCCGGCAGGGCGCCGTCGCCGCGCCAGCGCGCCCCGCATACGATGTGCCCAAGTCTTTACCCCGATCCCACACCGGATAGGTCCTGCTGACGATGAGCCTCCACGCCACCGCCACCCAGCTGGTCACCCTCGCCTCCTCCGAGGGCGAGCACGTCGACGAGCACGCGAGCATCAGCCCGTACGTCACCGGCGGCGGCGCCCTCGTCGTCCTCCTGCTGCTGCTGTGGATCACCACGCGCTTCAACCGCGACCGCTGAGCCCCACCGGCTGAAACCGGGCACGTCCACGGGGGCCGGTAGTGTCTGCACGCATGGGAGAGCAGGACATGCCTACCGGCCCGCGGAGCGCACCGGGCACCGGCCCGGCCAGCACCGCCAAGCGCCGACTGGGCGTCATGGGTGGAACGTTCGATCCGATCCACCACGGGCACCTGGTGGCGGCCAGCGAGGTCGCCGCCCAGTTCCACCTCGACGAGGTCGTGTTCGTACCGACCGGGCAGCCCTGGCAGAAGAGCCACAAGAAGGTCTCGCCCGCCGAGGACCGCTATCTGATGACGGTCATCGCGACCGCCGAGAACCCGCAGTTCTCGGTCAGCCGTATCGACATCGACCGCGGCGGCCCCACCTACACCACGGACACCCTGCGCGACCTGCGCCGCCTCAACCCCGACACGGACCTGTTCTTCATCACGGGCGCCGACGCGCTCGGCCAGATCCTCACCTGGCGGGACACCGAAGAGCTGTTCTCGCTGGCCCACTTCATCGGCGTCACCCGGCCCGGCCACACCCTGGCCGACCCCGGCCTGCCCGAGGGCGGCGTCTCGCTGGTCGAGGTGCCCGCGCTCGCCATCTCGTCCACGGACTGCCGCGCCCGGGTCGCGAAGGGGGACCCCGTCTGGTACCTGGTGCCGGACGGCGTGGTGCGTTATATCGACAAGCGCGAGCTGTACCGCGGCGAGTGAGCCGAGAGGGGCACCGGTGAACGACCGACAGTACGATCCGTACGGCGGTGAGTACGAGGGGGACGCGGCCGCTCAGTACGAGGTCGTCGGGTACGACGAGTACGGGCGGCCGGTCTACCAGCTCGTGCCCCGGCAGGCGGCGGCTCCCTCCTACGACACGTACGGCACCTACGCCGCGCAGCCCCAGCACCAGGCCCAGCCGCAGGCCCAGCACCAGGTCCCTCAGCCGCAGCAGCACCAGGGGTACGGGTACGACCCGTACGCCCAGGGCCCGGCGGGCCAGCCGGGGGCCGCGCCGTCCCCGTACGACACGGGTGCGTACGCTCCGCAGCCGTACGAGGCGTACACGGCGGCGCCCGCCGCCGACCCGGCGGTCGACGCGGGCGGCTGGATCCCGCAGCAGGCCGCGCCCCAGCAGGCCCCGCCGTCACAGCAGCCCCAGCAGGCCCAGCCTCAGCAGGCCCAGTCCCCGCAGGCCCAGCCCCAGCAGGCTTCGCCGCAGCAGGACGCCCCGTCCGCGCCGGAGCCGGGGCAGGGCGCCGCCGACGACGACCCGCGCCAGTACCACACGGCCCAGTTCTCGTTCATCGAAGAGCCCGACGAGGACTCCGAAGACGTCATCGACTGGCTGAAGTTCACCGAGAGCCGCACCGAGCGGCGCGAGGAGGCCAAGCGGCGCGGCCGGTCCCGGGTCGTCGCCCTCGTCGTCGCGCTCGCCCTCGTCCTCGTCGGCGGCGTCGGCTACCTGTGGGTCAGCGGCACCTTCGGCGGCTCGGACGGCTCCTCCGGCGACGCGGCGGCGAGCGGACCGCAGAAGCGCGACGTCATCGTGCTGCACCTGCACCACACCAAGGGCGGCGGCACCTCCACGGCCCTGCTGGTGAACAACACCACCACCAAGCGCGGCACCACCGTCCTGCTGCCCAACTCCCTCGCCCTGACCAGCGACGACGGCACCGCGACCACGCTCGGCAAGTCCGTCGACGACGACGGCTCCACCGGCACCCGCGAGGAACTCGACACGCTCCTCGGCACACACGTCGAGGGCACCTGGCGCCTGGACACCCCCTTCCTCAACAACCTCGTCGAACTCGTCGGCAACATCGACATCGACACCAACGCCGACGTGCCCGACCCCAAGGCCAAGCGCAAGGGCGAGGCCCCGCTGGTGAGGAAGGGCGAGCAGCAGACCCTCAGTGGCCCGATGGCCGTCGCGTACGCCACCTACCGCGCGCCCGGCGAGGGCGAGAGCGCCCAGCTCACCCGGTTCGGGCAGGTCATGCAGGGCGTGCTGCGCAAGCTGTCGTCCGACCCGAAGGCCGCGACGGTCACCGTGCAGTCGCTCGCGCAGATCCTCGACCCGTCCCTGAAGGAGAAGGACCTCGGCGCGTTCCTCGCCAAGCTCGCCGACCTCGCCAAGGGCGGCGACTACACCACCACGCTGCTGCCCGTGCAGCAGGACGGCACCCTCACCCAGAAGGCCTCCACCAGCGTCGTCAAGGACGTCCTCGGCGGCGTCCTGAAGAGCCCCGAGCAGGGCGCCGCCGTCCGCGTCGGCGTGCGCAACGCCACCGGCGGCGACGCGGCCACGGAGAGCGCCCGCATCTCCCTGGTCAACGGCGGCTACACCTTCGTCGACGCGGGCTCGGCCCCCGCAGCCGCCGCCTCCCGCGTCACCTACGCCGACGCGGCGAAGAAGGCGGAGGCCCAGGAGGTCGCCAAGACCCTCGGCCTCCCGGCGTCCGCCGTCACCAAGGGCAAGGCGGCGCCGAACGCGGACGTGTCGGTGGTCCTCGGGCAGGACTTCAAGAAGGGGTGAGCCTCGGGTGCCGGGGCCTGTTGGGGCCTGCCGGGCCTTGCTGGGCGCTGGGCGCCGGGGGCTGAGTGGCGGGTGCCGGGGGAGGGCCGGGTCCCGGGGAGCACCGGAGGTGCCGGGGAGCGCCGGGCGTCCGTGCCGCGGCTCTCCGGTGGGTGTGCGAGCGGTGATCGAATAATCGTCTGGGGAGTCGCGGGCGGTCCGTGAGACCCTTGACGGGTATTGCCCGTCTGAAGGAAAGCTCTCTAGTGACCGCCACGGACCGCTCCACCGAGCTCATCACCGTCGCCGCGCAGGCGGCCGCCGACAAGCTCGCGCACGACATCATCGCGTACGACGTCAGCGACGTGCTGTCGATCACGGACGCCTTCCTGCTCGCCTCCGCCCCCAACGACCGCCAGGTCAAGTCGATCGTCGACGAGATCGAGGAGCGCCTGAACAAGGAGCTGGGCGCCAAGCCGGTGCGCCGCGAGGGCGACCGCGAGGCCCGCTGGGTCCTCCTCGACTACGTCGACATCGTGGTGCACGTCCAGCACAGCGAGGAGCGGGTCTTCTACGCTCTGGAGCGCCTGTGGAAGGACTGCCCCGAGATCGAGCTGCCCGCCGACGCCAAGGCCACCCGCGGCAAGGCCGCGGAGCACGCGAAGCTCCAGCAGGCCGCGGAGGAGGCCGAGGAGCTGCGCGAGCTGGGCGGTGAGCTGAGGTGACCAGCCGCGGCTGCCGCATCATCCTGTGGCGCCACGGCCAGACCGCGTGGAACCTGGAGCGCCGCTTCCAGGGCTCCACGGACATCGGCCTGACCGAGACCGGCGTCGCCCAGGCCAAGCGGGCCGCCCGCCTGCTCGCCTCCCTGAAGCCGGACGCGATCATCGCCTCCGACCTCAGCCGCGCCGCCGCGACGGCCGCCGAGCTGGCCGCGATAACGGGGCTCCCCGTCACGCACGACGAGGGCCTGCGCGAGACCTACGCCGGTGAGTGGCAGGGCCTCACCCACGAGGAGATCATCGCCCGCTACGGCGAGCAGTACGCCTCGTGGAAGCGGGGCGAGCCGGTGCGGCGCGGCGGCGGCGAGCTGGAGACCGAGGTCGCCGACCGGGCCGCCCCCATCGTGCTGCGGCACGCGGAGAAGCTCCCGGAGAACGGCACCCTGGTCGTCGCCAGCCACGGCGGCACCATCCGCACCACCATCGGCCGCCTCCTCGGCCTGGAGTCCCATCACTGGGAAAGCCTCGGCGGGCTCTCCAACTGCTGCTGGTCCGTCCTCGGCCAGGGCGCCCGCGGCTGGCGCCTGCTCGAACACAACGCGGGCACGCTGCCGGAGCCGGTGCTCGGCGACGACGACTAGCCCTCCGGCCGGGCGGGGGACGGCTGCCGCCCGGGCCGGGCCCGGGACCCGGATTTCACATTCGGGCAGGTGGCAGGCTAAAGTTCTTCTTGTTCGCCCCGCCGAGCGGGAAGAACAGAGGAACACCAGGGGCTATAGCTCAGTTGGTAGAGCGCTTGCATGGCATGCAAGAGGTCAGGAGTTCAATTCTCCTTAGCTCCACAGTCCTGGTCCCGTCCCCGCAAGGGGGCGGGACCTTTGCGTTGTCCGCTCCCGGCCGCGTTCCCGCCCGTGTTCCCGGCCGCGCGCCGCCGTCACGCGCGCCGCCGTCACGCGCGCGTCGCCGTCACGTGCGTACCGCCGTCATGCGCGTTTCAGCTCCCGTATGCGGGCCATGCGGTGGCGGGTCTCCTCGTCGTCCGGCGTGTACGCCACGATCCGGCACTCCGGCATGCCGTTGATCGACAGCGACACGGACGTCATCCGCATCTCACCGACCGCGGCGTGCCGGAACGTCTTCACCCGCGGGCCGGGCGGCACCACGTCCCCGCTCGCCCACAGCCGGGCGAACTCCGGGCTCGCCAGGGACAGCGCCCGGATGAACTCCTCCCACGCGGGCTCGCCCACGTGCCGCCCGTACGCCCCGCGCAGCGTCGCCACCATCAACGGCAGCTCCGAGTCTCGGAAGACCAGCGGGCAGTAGCGCTTGGGCACGACGAACAGGGTCCACAGCACGTTCCGCACGCCGATCTCCTCGACCTGCGGGACGATGAACAGGTCCCGGTAGGCGGCGTTGGTGGCGAGGATGTCGTACCGCGTGTTGTAGACCGCCGCCGGGTGGGGGTCCAGGGCGTCGATGATCCCCTGGATCTCGGGGCTGACCGCGGCGGCCGCCTCCTCCTCGTGCCGGGGCGCGGGGGCGACCTCCGCCAGGTGGTACAGATGCTCGCGCTCCGCGCGGTCCAGGCGCAGGGTGCGGGCGACGGCGTCCAGGACCTGCGCCGAGGCGTTGATGGGGCGGCCCTGCTCCAGCCACGTGTACCACGTCACGCCGACGCCGGAGAGCTGGGCTACCTCCTCGCGGCGCAGGCCGGGCGTCCGGCGGCGCGGGCCCGGCGGCATGCCCACGTCGGCCGGGGTGATGCGGGCCCGGCGGCTGCGCAGGAAGGTGGCCAGCTCGGAGCGGCGGCGGGCGGCGGCCGGAGGCGAGGGCGCCGCCCCCGCCGCCCGCCCCGTCGCCGCCCCCGCCCGGCCGGGCGGCAGCGGCACGCTCCTGATGTCCATCGTCGTCACGTCCCCCATCGTCGACGCTCGCCCTGGCCCCTGCCAGGTGCTGCCAGTACCAGCATCAGCGGGCTCTCACTACCTGTACCGGCTGATCGGCACGCTCGACCGCATGACGACCAGCACCCCATCCGCTCCGGTGCCCCCCTCGACTCCCGCCCCCAGTCCATCATCCGGCCCCGCCTCAACTCCCGCCCCCAGTCCCGCATCCAGTAAAGCCCCCACCACTGACAACCGGCCCGGACGCGTCCTCGCGATCGTCCTCGCCGCCCAGTTCATGGCGCTCCTCGACGTGTTCATCGTCAACGTCGCCGCGCCCACGATCCGTACCGACCTGAACGCCTCCGGCGCGGGCCTCCAACTCGTCATCGCGGGCTACACCATCACGTACGCCGTCCTGCTGATCACCGGCGCCCGCCTCGGCGAGCGGCTCGGGCACCGCCGCGTCTACCTCGCGGGGCTCGCCCTGTTCACCGCCGCGTCGCTCGCCTGCGGCCTGAGCCAGACCACCGGCCAGCTCATCGCGTTCCGGCTGGCGCAGGGCGCGGGCTCCGCCGTACTGATCCCGCAGGTGCTCAGCATCATCCAGCGCACCTTCACCGGCGAGGCCCGCGTCCGGGCCCTCGGCGCCTACTCGGCGGTGCTCGCCACCGGCGCCGCCGCCGGTCAGGTGCTCGGCGGCGTCCTGGTCAGCGCCGACCTGTTCGGCACCGGCTGGCGCCCGGTGTTCCTCGTGAACGTGCCCGTCGGCATCGCCCTGCTCGCCCTCGCCCCCCGCGTCCTGCCGCGTGACGACGCGCACGAGCCCGGCCGGTCCCGCCCCCTGGACCTGACCGGCCTGGTGCTGCTCGGCGCCGCCGTCACGCTGCTCACGGTGCCGCTGGTCCTCGGCGAGCAGAAGGGCTGGCCGCTGTGGACCTGGCTCTCGCTGGGCGCCTGCGCCGTGGTCTTCGCCCTGTTCTGCGGGTACGAGGCGCGCCTGGCGGCACGGGGCGGCGCGCCGCTGATCTCCCCGCGGGTGCTGCGCGTGCCCGGCATGGGCCTGGCCGTCCTGCGCCTCGCCGCGGTCATGGCCGTCAACTCCGGCTTCCTGTTCGTCCTCACCCTGCACATCCAGGGCGGGCTCGGCTACAGCGCGCTGCGCGCGGGGCTGACGTTCGCGCCCTCCGCGGTGGCCTTCGGCGTGGTCGGCCTGACCTGGCGCACATGGCCCGCGGCCTGCCAACGGGCCCTGATCCCGGGCGGGTTCGCGCTCGCCGCGGTGTCGATGCTGGGCCTCGGCCTGCTGCTGCGGGACGGCGGCGACGGCGGGGCGTGGCTGTACGTGACGCTGCTGAGCGGCGGCGTGGGCCTCTCGCTGGGCTTCAGCCCCACGCTCACCCGGGCCCTCGCGACCGTCAGGCCCGAGGACGCGGCGGACGCCAGCGGCTCCCTCGCGACGGTCACCCAGCTCGGGCAGCTCTTGGGCGTCGCGGCCTTCGGCGCGCTCTTCCTCGCCCAGCTCGAGTCGAACGGGGCCCCCGGGGCGTATGCGTCGGCGGACGCGCTCCTGGTGTGCGCCTACGCGCTGGCGGGTGCCGCCGCGCTGGGGGCCGTGTCCGGACTGGTACGTATGCGTCGCTGACCGGCTCGCCATGGTCGTGGCAGAATTCGACGGGCCGGAAGGGGACTGCACCAGTGCGCCGACGGTGACCCGACGGGAGGGAGAGCGCGATGCCCGCGAGCATCCTCAAGGAGGCCGACCGCCTCCTTGACGTGACCGAGACACGGTCCGGCGACGCCGCACTCCTGAACTGTCCCTCCTGCGGCTCGTCCCATGTCGCCCAAGTCCTCGGGGACAACGGCGGCGTCAGTTACGTGTGCACGGCCTGCGGCCATAGCTGGAGCTGATCGATGGGTGCACACAGGCGGAAGTGCGACTGGTGCGGCAGCGGTACGCCGATCGTCCGCGACATGGAGCCGGTCAACCCGGACTACCAGTACTGGTGCGAGGAATGCGCGCGGGCGCTGATCATAAAAGGCGACCCCATCGAGACGTACCGCGAACTCGAAGGGGAGCCGATCTACGGCCGTCTCCTCGACGAGCACTGCACGCTCAAGCGCTTCTATTCGTTCGCCACGGCCTGAGCCCCCGCGCGCGGGGGCTCGGCGGCGCCTGCCGGGTGTACTCGGCCGTCTCTTCTGTGTCGTGCGCCTCTTCGGAGGGCCCGCCCTGGCCCCGCGCGAGGACGGTCACGGCGGCGACCGCCAGGAAGGCGACCCCCGCCAGGGGGTAGAGCCCTGACAGGAGCATCTGCCCGGCGCTCTGGTCGAGTTCGGGCCGCCCGGGCCGGTGCGGCACCCACCACAGGGCGTACGAACAGAACACTACGGAGAGGCCGATCGCGCCCACCCGCCACGCGCGGCCCCGGCGGCCCCCGCGGTCCGGACGGCTCCCGCGCTCTGGGCCGCTCCCGCGCTCTGGGCCACTCCTGTGTTCCGGGCGGCTTCCGCGGTCCAGTGCCCGCGTCCACCACAGCAGCGCCATCGGCACGCACCACACCCAGTGGTGCGACCACGACACCGGGCTGACGAGCAGCGCGGTCGCCGCGCAGGCGGCCGCGCCCCACGCCCACTGCCCGCGCACCGCCGAGGCGACCGCCACCGCGAGCCCGGCCGCGCACACCAGCGCCGCCACCGCCACCCACCACAGGCCGGGGTCGTCGGTGTGCAGCAGCCGGGCCAGCACCCCGCGCAGCGACTGGTTGGCCGTCTGCTCCACGTGCCCGGCCCGGTCCGCGTCGAAGACCACCCGCGTCCAGAAGCGCCGGGAGTCGTCCGGCAGCACGACCGCCGCGAGCAGCGTCGCCCCCAGGAACGCGGCCGCGGCCACGCCCGCCCGCCGCACCGTGGGCCGCCACACGCCCCGCCGCACCACCTCCACGACCCCCACGAGCAGCAGGAACACCGCGAAGAGCGCGGGCGTCAGCTTGATCGCCGCCGCGACGCCGATGCCCACGCCCGCCCAGCGGTGCCCCGGGCGCCGGGTGAGGTCCCACAGCACCAGGACGGCCAGGAGCAGGTTGACCTGCCCGTAGCGCAGCGTCGTCCACACGGGCTCCGTCCACACGGCGAGCGCCGACGCCCACAGCGCCGTCTCCACGCGCGCGTGCCGCTCGACTAGGCCCCGCCGCCCGCCCCACTGGTGGATCAGGCTGAGGCTCAGCCGTACGAAGACCACGAGCAGCAGCAGGTTCCCGGCCGTCGCCAGCAGCTTCAGGTCCGCCGTCTGCGGCAGCGTGAGCGGCGTGAACAGCAGCGCCGCGAACGGCGGGTAGGTCATCGGCAGATGGGCCTCGGTGGCGCGCAGCGCGTACAGGTCGCCGCCCGCGCGCACGGCCTCGCCCTCCGCGCGGTAGACCATCAGGTCGATCAGTGAGACGTCGGCCGCGTGCTGCGCGGCGCAGAAGGCGGCGAAGGAGAGCAGGCAGCCCACGGCGGCGAGCGGCAGACGGTGGCGGGCGGCGGTGGTCGCGAGCACGGTCACGGGGCCGGACCGTACCGGCTGAATCCCTCGTGATCCTCTGTCTCCGGCGACGTCCACGGGGACGGAACACAAACGATTTGGTGGAGCACGGGGGTGACCGTGTAATGTTGGCGGAGCCGCCGGGGAAACCGGGCGGGACAAGCAAGGGGCTATAGCTCAGTTGGTAGAGCGCTTGCATGGCATGCAAGAGGTCAGGAGTTCAATTCTCCTTAGCTCCACAGGAGATGGAGAGCGGGTCATCCGAATCGGGTGACCCGCTCTTTTGTGTGTCCGACGGCCGTGCCCGGCCGGGCGGCTTGCGGTTGCCCGGCCGGGCGGCTGGCGATGTGCCCGGCCGGGAGCCGTGCGGTGTGTCCGGTGTCACTGCCGTCCGCTGCCGAGTGCCCGGCGGCTCAGGCCGCGTGGCAGCAGCGAAAGCCGCGTCTCCGGAGCGCGGGCCGCCGAAGGGTCCTCCTCGATGCGCAGCGCCAGCGCGGGGCAGCGGCGCACGGCACGCTGGGCGCGCGCCTCCGAGTAGCCCGGCACCGCCGCCTCCGCCACCGAGGGGAAGCCGTCCGGGCCGAGCTGGATCAGCTCCGGCACGATGTCCGCGCACAGGCCGTGCCCCTGGCACAGCGTCCAGTCCACGGCCAGCCTGCGCCCGCTGGGCGCCGCCCCCTGCGGGCCCGCCTCGTGCAGCGGCAGCACGCCCTCCACGGGGCGCCCGCAGCCCTCGCCGAGGACGTGCGCGGCCAGGTCGTCCGTGAACGCCGCCAGCGTGGACTCCACGAACGCCGCCGAGCCGTCCGGGTGCTTGCACGCACCCCGCCGCTTCACGGCCCGTGTGACCTCGCGCAGCGCCTCCAGGGCGGTCAGCCCGCCGCCGTCCAGGACCTCCGCGAGCCCGCGCGCGGCGGCGGGCAGCCCCAGGTAGCAGGGCCCGCACTGGCCCGCGCTCTCCCCGGCCAGCCAGTCCGCCACCCGCAGCGCCTCCCCCAGGGGGCAGGTGCCGGGCCCCAGGGGCAGCACGGCGCCCGCCCCCAGGGCGCCGCCGCACGCCTCCAGGGCGGCACGGGAGACGACCGCGTCCTGGGCGGTGACCGGGTCGAGCCACTTGCCGTGGTAGCCGCCCGTGAGGACGCCCTGCGGCAGCGGGGGAGCACCGGCGAGCTGGAGAACGTACCGCAGGGGCACGCCCGTTGGGACCTCCACCACCATGGGGTGGGTGACCGCTCCGGAGAGGGTGAGCAGCACGGTGCCCGGCTCGTCGCGCAGGCCGGTGCGCCGGTAGCGGTCGGGGCCCAGGCGGGCGGCGACGGCCAGCTGCGCGAACGTCTCCGCGTTCGACAGGAGCGTGGGCGCGCCGCCCACCCCGGACTCGGCGGTGCGGACCTTGCGCCCCGGGGGCAGCGGCGGCCCGCCGTCCGCCGAGCGCACCAGCGCCGAGGACTCCCCGGTCACCATCCGCACGGGGTTGCGCCGCACCCGGGCGCGCAGCGGTGAACGGCGCCGGTCGCTCAGGCCCCGCTCGGCGAGCGCGGCGCGCATCGACGCCTCCGTGGAGTCCCGGGTGACTCCGACGACCAGGGTGCGCGCGCCGAGGGCCTCGGCGGCCAGCAGGGCGCCGTCCAGGATGAGGTGCGGGGCGCGGTTGATCAGGACGGTGTCCTTGCGGCAGGCGGGCTCGTCCTCGCTGCCGTTGACGACGACCACGGGGCGCACGCCCCGGCGGATCGCGGCTTCGGCGACGGCCCGCAGCTTCCTGGCGAACGGGAAGCCCGCACCGCCGCGCCCGCGCAGCGCGATCTGCTCGGCGAGCGCGGCGAGGTGTTCGCCCGCCAGGGGGGCCAAGGGGCCGTGCACCTTCAGGTGCATGGCGAGGTCGAGCCGCTCGACCAGGTCGAAGCCGGACGTCAGCAGCGGCAGTCCGACGACGCGGACTTCGGGGACGTCGGGCAGCGCGGCGTTCACGGGGGTCACTTGCCTCCTCCGGTGGCCGCGTTCCAGGGCTCACCGGTGCTGGGCGCCTGGAAGGGCCCGTGGCCGGTCGCTGTGGGCGCGTCTGGCCCGCTGTCCGGGTGGCCGAACCGGGCGTCTCCGTAGTCGTGCCGCGGATCCGTGGAGTCGTACCGGGCCTCTACGGGGGCGTATCCGGCGTATCCGGTCTCTACGGGGGTGGGTGCCGTCGCTTCGGAGTCGTAGGCGGTGGCGTACGGGGATCCGGTGGCCGGTGCGGTCACGGGAGGCGGCGGGGTGGGGGTGGGCCAGCGGGTGGTGGCGGTGGGCTGGAGGCCCGGTGGCAGGTCGGCGGCGTCGTGCTCGGCGGCGGCGGTCAGCGCCCGGTAGGCGGCGGCGATGCCGACGGCGGACCCCTTGTCGGGCAGGGAGCCGCCGTGGTGGCCGCCGCCGGTGCCCGGCAGGGGGGCCGAGTCGGTGTCCCGGTCCGGCGGCGCGGCGGCGCGGCGGCACCGGGAGCGGGGAGGCGCGCCCCGGTCGTCCGGCTCCAGGAGGGCGAGGACGCGGGCGGCCACCGCGAGCTTGACCGGCCGGGGGGCCGCGCGCAGCGCCACCGCACCGGCGACCGCGACGAGGCACAGGCAGTACAGGGCGATCACCCATGCCTTGGGCGGGCGGCCCGCGTACAGGCCGTGGAGGAGGGCCGCGCACCAGGCGGGGTAGGCCAGCATGTGCAGGGCCCGCCAGCGGGCGGCGATCCGCACAGGGGAGGCGAAGGCACTGCGCAGGGCGCCGGTCACGCCGGTCGCCACCATGAGGAGCCCGGCGAGTGAGCCGAGGCCGATGAGCCCGGCGCTGCCGGAGAAGCCGAGCCCGAAGGGCACGAGGGCGCCTACGTAGGACACGTGGTCGAGGGCGAGCTTGACGGTGCCGTGCAGGAGCAGGAAGCCGACGGAGGCCACGGCGGTGGCCCGGTGCACGGCCTGGGCGAGCAGGCGCTCGCGGGAGCGCAGGAAGAGCCGGTCGGAGGCGACCAGGCCCCAGGCGACGGAGGCGGTCAGCGCGACGAGGGACAGCACTCCGGTGGTGTGGTCGAGGGCGGCGCGGAAGGCGTCGCTTCCCAGGAGCACGAGGAGGGGGATCAGCAGCAGCGCGGCCGTGGTCAGGGGGCCGCGGACGGTGCGGCGGGCTTCACGTCGGGGGCGGAGCGCGGGGGAGGGGGAGGCGGGGAAGGCAGCGGATGGGGGAGGCGGGGGAGGCGGGGGAGGAGGGGGTGCTGGAGGCGGCGGGGGTGGTGGGGGCGATGGGGGTGCCGCGGAGGGTAAGGAGGGGCGTTTGGGGGGTTTGCGATGAGGGTGCAGAGATTTCATGGGAGCGACTCCGAAATGGTCCGGTCGCCGCATGCTAAGTCGCGCCATACCGACGGGTACGTGGTTTGAGTTATTGCGTTGTTATCAAAGTGCGACTCGATCTTGGCCTTGTCCCGATAGCGGGCGGTACGCGGGGTAATTCCTGGCCAACGCTGAAGTTCCGGTTCCGGTGGCGGACCGCGACCGGCGGGGCCCGGATCCGGACACGGGGCGTCGCTCCCCGTCACCAAGCGCGTCGCCCCGCCCCGGAGCGCTGCGGTACCCTGACGCCATGCGTGCCGTACGCCTTCTGCTTAGCGGGCCGCGCTGATCAGTCCCGACCGCACCTGAGAGCGGTCGGAATCGGCGCGGCGTCCCCTCCTGTGCGAGGGGCATTTTTATTTGGCCGCACGGCCGTTTCCGCAGGCAGAGACGATCGATGGAGCTTTGAGGACCATGAGCGAGACGAATTCCTCCGCCACCGCTGAAGGCGCGGGAGGCACGGGAGGCGCCCCTTCCGCCGCCGAGGCGGCCGCGCCGCACCGCTACACCGCCGCGCTGGCCGCCGAGATCGAGGCGCGCTGGCAGGACTTCTGGGACGCCAACGGCACGTACGAGGCCCCCAACCCCAGCGGCGACCTGGCCGGTGACCCCGAGCTGGCGGCACGCCCCAAGAAGTTCATCATGGACATGTTCCCGTACCCCTCCGGAGCGGGCCTGCACGTCGGCCACCCCCTGGGGTACATCGCCACCGACGTCTTCGCCCGCTTCCAGCGCATGACGGGCCACAACGTCCTGCACTCCCTGGGCTTCGACGCCTTCGGCCTGCCCGCCGAGCAGTACGCGGTGCAGACGGGCACCCACCCGCGCGTGTCCACCGAGGCCAACATGGTCAACATGAAGGCGCAGCTGCGCCGCCTGGGCCTGGGCCACGACAAGCGCCGCTCCTTCGCGACGATCGACCCGGACTACTACAAGTGGACCCAGTGGATCTTCGTACAGATCTTCAACTCCTGGTACGACGACGAACTGCGCAAGGCCCGCCCCATCGCCGACCTGATCGCCCAGTTCGAGACCGGTGAGCGCGCCGTCCCCGGCACCACGCGCGCCTGGAACGACCTGACCGCCGCCGAGCGCGCCGACGTCCTGAGCGGCTTCCGCCTGGCCTACGCCTCCGACGCGCCCGTCAACTGGTGCCCCGGCCTGGGCACCGTCCTGGCCAACGAGGAGGTCACCGCCGACGGCCGCTCCGAGCGCGGCAACTTCCCCGTCTTCAAGGCCAAGCTGCGCCAGTGGAACATGCGCATCACCGCGTACGCCGACCGCCTCCTGGAGGACCTGGACGCGCTGGACTGGCCCGAGGCCATCAAGCTGCAGCAGCGCAACTGGATCGGCCGCTCCGAAGGCGCCCGCGTCGACTTCCCCGTCTCCTCCGTAGACGCCTCCGCCGACTCCGAAGAGACGGCCGTCACCGTCTTCACCACCCGCCAGGACACCCTGTTCGGCGCCACCTACATGGTCCTGGCACCCGAGCACGACCTGGTCGACGCGATCGTGCCCGCCGCCTGGCCCGAGGGCACCCACGAGGTGTGGACCGGCGGCCACGCCACCCCCGCCGAGGCCGTCGCCAAGTACCGCGCCACCGCCGCCGCCAAGTCCGACGTGGAGCGCCAGGCCGACGCCAAGGAGAAGACCGGCGTCTTCACGGGCGCGTACGCCACCAACCCCGTCAGCGGCGAGCGCGTCCCCGTGTTCATCGCCGACTACGTCCTGATGGGCTACGGCACCGGCGCCATCATGGCCGTGCCCGCCCACGACAGCCGCGACTTCGCCTTCGCCCGCGCCTTCGAACTGCCCATGCGCTGCGTGGTCGAGCCCTCCGACGACCGCGGCACCGACCCCGCCACCTGGGACGACGCCTTCGACTCGTACGACGCGAAGATCATCAACTCCTCCGGCGACCAGGTCTCCCTGGACGGCCTGGTCGTCACCGAGGCCAAGGCCCGCATCACGGAGTGGCTGGAGCGCACCGGAACCGGCCGCGGCACCGTCAACTTCCGCCTGCGCGACTGGCTGTTCAGCCGCCAGCGCTACTGGGGCGAGCCCTTCCCGATCGTCTACGACGAGGACGGCGTCGCCCACTCCCTGCCCGAGTCGATGCTGCCCCTGGAACTGCCGGAGGTCGACGACTACAGCCCGCGCACCTTCGACCCGGACGACGCCGACACCCAGCCCGAGACGCCCCTGTCCCGCAACGAGGACTGGGTCAACGTCACCCTGGACCTGGGCGACGGCCCCAAGAAGTACCGCCGCGAGACCAACACCATGCCCAACTGGGCGGGCTCCTGCTGGTACGAACTGCGCTACCTGGACCCGCACAACGACCAGCGGCTGGTCGACCCCGACACCGAGCGCTACTGGATGGGCCCCCGCGAGGGCCAGCCCACCGGCGGCGTCGACCTGTACGTCGGCGGCGCCGAGCACGCCGTACTGCACCTGCTGTACGCCCGCTTCTGGTCGAAGATCCTGTTCGACCTGGGCCACATCTCGTCCGCCGAACCGTTCCACAAGCTGTTCAACCAGGGCATGATCCAGGCCTACGTCTACCGCGACAGCCGGGGCTTCCCCGTCCCGGCCGCCGAGGTCGAGGAGCGCGACGGGACGTACTTCTTCCAGGGCGAGCCGGTCAAGCGCGAGCTGGGCAAGATGGGCAAGTCCCTGAAGAACGCCGTCACTCCGGACGAGATCTGCGCCGAGTACGGCGCCGACACCCTGCGCCTGTACGAGATGGCGATGGGCCCCCTGGACGTCTCCCGCCCCTGGGACACCCGCGCCGTCGTCGGCCAGTACCGGCTGCTCCAGCGCCTGTGGCGCCTGATCGTCGACGAGGCCACCGGCGACGTCACCGTCGTCGACGCCGAGCCCGGCGAGGACACCCTGCGCGCCCTGCACAAGGCGATCGACGGCGTCCGCCAGGACCTGGAGGGCATGCGGTTCAACACCGCCATCGCCAAGATCACCGAGCTGAACAACCACCTGACCAAGGCGGGCGCGCCCGTCCCGCGCACCGTCGCCGAGCGCCTGGTGCTGCTGGTCGCGCCCCTGGCCCCGCACATCGCCGAGGAGCTGTGGCGCCGCCTGGGCCACACCGAGTCCGTCGTCCACCAGGACTTCCCGGTCGCCGACCCCGCGTACGTCGTCGACGAGACCGTGACCTGCGTCGTGCAGATCAAGGGCAAGGTCAAGGCCCGCCTGGAGGTGCCGCCGACGATCTCCGACGACGAGCTGGAGAAGGCCGCCCTGGCCGACGAGCGCGTCGTGGCCGCGCTGGACGGCGCGGGCATCCGCAAGGTCATCGTGCGGGCGCCGAAGCTGGTGAACATCGTGCCCGCGTGAGCCATCGCGCGCCGTGTGCGACCGGTCGGCCCCGAAGGGGGCGGCCGGTCGCTGTCTTTTGGTGCCCGGGGGAGCGGGGTGGATTGCTTCCGGGGGAGTGGGGTGGGGGTGCCGGTACGGCTGGGGGTGGGGGTGGGGGTGTGGCTGCGGGGGAGGGCGAGGGCATGAGTGCGAGTGCGGGGGAGCGGGGTATGCGGGTAGTCCCCTAGGGGCAGGTTGAGGGTTCGGAGGGAACCCGCGCGGCGCTTGCGGCGTTTACCGTGGAGGAGGCGGAGGGCCGCTCGCCCCGCCCGTCGCGCCTGCCCGCTCGCCCCGCCTGTTCCAGTCGCTCGCCGCACCGAACCGCCCGGCCGAAGGAGAAGCATCGTGGAAGCCGTGATCGCAGTGGTCGCGCTGCTCTTCGTGCTGTTCCTGGTGATCGGAGCGTATGCCGCGGTCAAGGCCATCGGAGCCGCCAAGCGCGCCGCGGACCGTACGATCACGCAGGCCCGCCGCACGGTCGAGGACACCACGCTCAGAGCCAAGACGTTCGCCCAGCCCGGCGTCGTCGGCGAACTGGCCCAGCTGCGCCTCAAGCTGCGCACCTCCATGCGCGCCACCCAGGACGCCCTGCGCGCGGGCGTCGCCGAAGACCCCTCCCTGCACGAGTCCCTGGCCCTCTTCGAGCGCCTCAGCGCCCACGGCCACGAGCTGGACGACGACCTCAAGCGCCTGGAGAGCGAGCCGGACCGCGTCGCCCTCAGCCAGCGCCTGCCCGCGCTGCGCGAGCGCACCGAGCAGATCACCAAGGCCGCGGACTCCCTGCGCTGGGCGGCCCGCGACCGGGCCCACAAGTTCGCCGACGACGACCTGGACCTGCTGCGCTCACAGATCGACATGGAAGCGGGCGCGCTGCGGCACTGGGCGACGGAACCCACAGAAGGACGCCCCGCCGACTCCTGGTCCATCCCGTCCGGCCCGTCCACCCAATCCAACCAATCCGCCCAATCCGCCGCGTCCACCCCGTCCACCCCGTCCCCGTCGGCCGACCGGCCGAGCCCGGCCACGGCAGAGGGCGCACAGGGCGGCGCGTCGGGCGGCTCCGCCCCCCGGGAGCCGGAGCGCCCCGCGATCACCCCGCCCGGTCCCCAGCCGACGTACCCCTGGGAGAAGAAGGCCAAGCCGGAGAGCACGGCCTGACCCGCCCTGAGCTGACCCGACCCGATCCGACCTGACGCGGCCCGCACCCCGTCGCCCGGGTGAAGGGGTCGGACTGCCGCACCAGGGTTCCTGCGGGTAATCTCCAGCTCATGTCCCGCCATGTCGCGATCGTCACCGATTCCACGGCCTACCTGCCGCAGCGGACGATGGAGCGGCACGGCATCACCTCGGTGCCGCTGACCGTGGTGCTCGGCAACCAGGCCCTCGAAGAGGGCACCGAGATCTCCGCCCGCTCCCTGGCGCTCGCCCTCCAGAAGCGGCGCTCCGTGACCACGTCCCGGCCCAGCCCCGAGGTCTTCGCCCAGACCTACCGCAAGGTCGCGGAGGCGGGCGCCACCGGCATCGTCTCGCTGCACCTGTCGGCCGAGTTCTCCGGCACGTACGACGCGGCCGTCCTCGCGGCACGGGACGCGCCGGTGCCCGTGCGCGTCGTCGACACCGGCATGGTCGCGATGGCCCTCGGCTTCTGCGCGCTCGCCGCCGCCGAAGCCGCCGGGTCCGGCGGCTCCGTGGACGAGGCGGTGGCCGCCGCGGAGAAGCGGGCCGCGAGCACCTCCGCCTACTTCTACGTCGACACCCTCGACTACCTGCGCCGCGGCGGCCGCATCGGCGCGGCGCAGGCACTCCTCGGCTCCGCCCTCGCCGTGAAACCCCTGCTCGAACTGGACAACGGCCGCATCGAACTCCTGGAGAAGGTCCGTACGGCGTCGAAGGCCATCGCCCGGCTCGAAGAACTCGCGGTCGAACGGGCCGGAACACACCCCGTCGACATCGCGGTCCACCACCTGGCGGCCCCCGAACGGGCCGCCACCCTCGCGGACCGGCTCAGGGACCGGGTGCCAGGGCTCGCCGAGCTCCACGTCAGCGAGGTCGGAGCGGTGATCGGGGCGCATACCGGGCCGGGACTGTTGGGGGCCGTTGTCTCGCCTAGGTGAGGCGAGGGCCGTGCTTCTCGCATCAGCGGGGGACTGGGGCGGTCGTGGGGTGATCGTGGTGGCGGCGGTGATGGTGGTGCTGGGGGTGTCTCACGTGTGGGTGACGGAGTTATCCACAACTGCTGGGTAATCCCCGGGAATTGAGCAAGATCAACAAGCTGGCGCCGCGATGCCTAGCGTTTCAGGCATGGCACTTCGATCACTTTCACGGACGGCGTCGGCCGCGCGGGGCGCGCGAGTAGCGCAGGGCACGCAGGGAGTACGGGACGCCAGGGGCGCCGGGACGGAGGCAGGAGCTTCCGCGCACGTCGCGGCACCAGCGGGGGAGACGGGCGGGCCCCAGACGCTTGACGTTCACGCCTTCGACGACCGCATGGCGCGGCGCCACGCCCGCCGAAGGGCACGGCGCAGGCACGCGGCGGCGGAAGCGACGCGGCTGAGGGCGGAAGCACTCTTCGCTGAGCAGACACGGGCCCCAGCACCGGGCGGGGCGGATGCCGGTGTCGGCGCTGACCCCGGCTTCGGCACGAGCGCGCCCCCGGGCGGCGCGGCCCGATCGGCGAGCGCATCGCCCGGCACGGGAACGGGCCGGGCACCGGGAGGGCAGTCAGGGGCAGGTCCACCACCGCCGACCAGTGCGCCACCCGCACGCGATGCGGCGGACCCGGCGCACTCGACAAGTCCCGTGCCCGCGCCGGAAGCGACGCCTCTGACGGCGCCCCCGACGGACAGTGAGGGCGCGCCCAGCGGCACGACGGAGCCCTCGTGGCGGACCCGCGCAGGGCTGGCGGTACGGGAGCGGCTGCCCGTCTGGCTGCAGGTGCGGTGCGGAATGGAGCGCCGGAGCGTCCTCGCGCTGACGGTGGTGCTGATCGTCGCCGCGGCGTTCGCCGCCCAGCACTTCTGGGCCGGGCGGACACAGCCGGTGCGAGCACCGGACGTGGTGGGAGACGCGGCCGCGCCAGGGCGGCAGCACGGACCGTCCGCATCACCGCCCGGGCCCGGCCCAGGCCCGGCGACGGGACCCGAAGGCCAAGCAGGCGCGGCCGGTACGGCGAGCGGCGGAGTCGTCGTGGACGTACGGGGCAAGGTCCGCAGCCCCGGAGTACAGCGACTCCCCGCCGGGTCACGGGTGGCCGACGCACTGCGAGCGGCAGGCGGAGTCCGCCCCGGCACGGACACGGACGACCTCAACCGCGCCCGCCTCCTAGTGGACGGCGAGCAGGTGGTCGTGGGCGAACCCGCGCCCCCGGCGCCCGGAGCGGCGGCACCAGGAGCCACGGCCGGTGGCACCGGAGCGGCCCCGACGGGCGGACCGGGCGCGCCCGCCGCACCGATCCCGCTCAACACCGCCACCGCTGAGCAACTCGACACCCTGCCCGGCGTCGGCCCCGTCCTCGCCCAGCACATCATCGACTACCGCACCGAACACGGCGGATTCCGCTCCGTGGACGAGCTCCGCGAAGTCACCGGCATCGGCGAACGCCGCTTCGCCGACCTACAGAACCTCGTACGGCCATGAGGAGCCCCACCGGAAGGAACCCGAACACACCACCAGAGCCCCCGGAGGCAGCCGCGAGGCCCGCGCACACCCACGCCACCGCACCCCACCGACGCGGCGCGTCCCACCCGCGCCAGGAAGGCCCCACCGACCTCCGCCTCGTCCCACCCGCCCTGGCGGCCTGGGCCGCAGCGGCCCTCGCACTCGACGCACCACCCCAACTGGTCGTCGCCGTCGTGGCGCTCTGCGCCCTGGCGGCCGGAGCCCTCCTCGTGACGTGGACGCGAAGCCGCACACCGGACCCACGGCGACGACACCGGGGGTGGCGGGGCGGCGGCAGATGGGGCCGCGTCAGTGTCGCCGCCGTACTGCTCTGCGCGGGCGCGTCGGCGGCGTCCGCCGGACTGCACGGTGCGGACCTGCACCGCGGCCCCGTCCCCGCGCTCGCCGACAGATACGCGGAGGTGACCGCCGAGGTCGAAGTGACCTCGGACCCGCACCGCACCAAGCCAAGAGTGACCGGCGACCACGCCCTGCCCCCGTCCATCGTGCTCAACGCCGACATCGTCCGGGTCACCGAAGCCGACGGTACGACGAGCACGACGAGGACACCGGTGCTGGTGATCGTGCGCGAGGACCGGAAGGACGAGAGCAAGGAGCGTCACAACGAGCCCCACGACGAGAAGGAGAAGCGGGAGGAACCGGAGGCAGGAAGGACGGACCGGAGTCAGGGGCCGTCGTGGCTGGACCTGCTGCCGTCGACACGGCTACGGGTCAGGGCGGCGCTCGCGCCACCGATGCCGGACAGCGACAGGATCGCGGCGGTCCTGCGCGTCCCGGAAGGCAGCGTCCCAGCCGTGACCGGGGAGCCGTCCGCGGTCCAGCGGCTCGCGGGAGGACTGCGCGGCGGGCTGCGCGAGGCAACGGACGGACTGTCGGCCGACGCCCGCGCGCTGGTACCGGGCCTGGTGATCGGAGACACCTCCCGAGTGCCACCGGAACTGGAACAGGCCTTCCGGGAAACGGACCTCACGCACCTGCTCGCCGTCAGCGGAACCAACCTCACGATCATGCTGGCCCTGCTCATCGGACCACCCGGCACGGCCCACCGGGCCGAACGGAGAGGGATCGCTCCCCGGCTGGGCATCCCACTGCGGACGACCGCGCTGCTCGGCGGGGCGGTGACGCTCGGGTTCGTCATCGTGTGCAGGCCGGAGCCGAGCGTGCTGCGGGCCGCGGCCTGCGGCCTGGTCGTACTGCTCGCCCTCGCCACCGGACGGCGCAGATCACTGATCCCCGCGCTCGCGACGGCGGTGCTGCTGCTCGTCCTCTACGACCCGTGGCTGTCACGCAGCTATGGCTTCCTGCTCTCCGTCCTGGCGACGGGCGCGCTGCTCACGCTCGCCCCACGATGGAGCACGGGACTCCAACGGCGCGGAGTCCCGGGCCGCCTGGCGGAGGCGCTCGCGGCGGCAGCGGCGGCACAAGCGGTGTGCGCGCCCGTGGTCGCCGTGCTGGCGGCCCGGGTCAGTCTCGTCGCGGTGCCGTGCAACCTCCTCGCGGAGTTCGCGGTCGCACCCGCCACGGTGCTCGGCTTCGCGGCGCTCGCGACGGCGCCGCTGGCACTGCCCGTGGCCAAGGCGCTGGCCTGGGGGGCGAGTTGGCCGACCGAGTGGATCGCGGGCATCGCCCGGACCGGGGCCGCGCTGCCCGGGAGCGGCATGGACTGGCCGGGGGACTGGCGCGGCGCACTGCTCCTCACCGCCGCCACGACCGTGGCGGTGCTGGTCGGCCGCCGACTCCTCCGCCACCCCTGGCTGAGCGCCGCCTGCGCACTGCTGCTCCTCGTCGTGATCGTTCAACCACCGCCCCTCACACGGGTGATCGCGGGCTGGCCGCCACCGCACTGGCGGATGGTGATGTGCGACGTGGGCCAGGGCGACGCGCTGGTGCTCGCGGCGGGGCCGGGCACGGGGGTGGTCGTCGACGCCGGACCCGATCCGGTACTCGTGGACCGGTGCCTGAGGGCGCTCGGCATCACACGGGTTCCGCTGGTGCTGCTCACCCACTTCCACGCCGACCATGTGGCGGGGCTTCCGGGCGTGCTGAGGGGGCGTTCGGTGGGGGCGATCCAGACGACAGGGCTTCAGGAGCCGCCGGGGCAGGTGGCGTTCGTACAGGGACAGGCGGCGGCGCGGGGAGTGCCGGTGACACGGGCCGTGGCGGGGGAGCGGAGGCGCACGGGCGGGCTCGACTGGAGGGTGCTGTGGCCCCCGCCAAGCCCCGCACCGAAGCCGGAGGGCCCGAACGACGCCAGCGTCACACTCCTCGTACGCGCCCAAGGACTCACATTCCTGCTGCTCGGCGACCTCGAACCACTGGCGCAGCGCGCCCTGTTGCGCACACCGGCCGTGGCGGCGCTGCCACCGGTGGACGTCCTCAAGGTCGCCCATCACGGCTCCGCCTACCAAGATCCGCTGCTCCTGCACCGGACCGCGCCGCGCCTGGCCCTGATCTCCTGCGGCGAGGACAACCCGTACGGCCACCCGTCACCACGCACGGTCATGGCGCTGCGCGCGGCAGGGGCCCGGGTGCTGAGGACGGACACGAGCGGCGCGATCGCGGTGACCGGGGGACGGACCGAGGCGGGGGGTAGGGGTGGGGTGGGGGCTGGGGCTGGGGTGGGGTTGGGGGCGGTTACTCGGCGTTAGTGGGGGGTGGGGTGGGAGGGGCGGGGGGATCCCCCCCGGGGGGGGGGTGGGGAGGGGGAGGGGGAGGGGGACCCCGCCCCCAGGGAGTCCCTGAAGCGTTCGTTACCGCCCCCTCCCCACCCCACCCAAAGATCAATTCGGGTCCACCAGGACACTCCGACCAGTCCCGCTGCTTCTGCAACGTTCTTGCTGAAGTGGGCCCGTGTTGCATCGAAAGCCGCAACGGTGATCGAATGCCTCTTCGTTACAGGTGTTGTCAAGGCCCTCGGGGGTGTGTCGCAGTGTTCAGCCGTTGGCTGGGAGACCGGTCGAGCCGGGGAGGGCGGTCGGGGCCGCTGTCGGCGGTGACGGTGCCACCCAGCGCGGGGGTGCTCAGCTGCCGGGTGCTCGATCCGGTGAACGAGCCGGTGGGGCACGCGGAGCTCTCGGTCAGCGACAGCATGGGGCGCAAGGTCGTCGGTGGGGGTACGGATCCGTTCGGGTCGTTCCTGGCGACGGTTCCGGCGGGGGAGTACCGGGTTGCGGTGTCGGCGGAGGGGTTCACTCCGTACCGGGGGAACGTCACGGTCGGTGAGGGAGCGCATGCCTCCGTGGGGGATGTGACGCTTCAGGTCGCTCAGCTTCCGGCGCTGCCGGAGCCGGGGGACTGGGAGATCGACCCGATGCATTCGTCGATCGCGTTCACGGCGCGGCACATCGGGCTGGCGCGGATCCATGGCCGGTTCAACACGTTCGCGGGGGCGATCCGGCTGGCCGAGCGGATGGAGGAGTCGGCCATGCACGTGGTGATCGACGCCTCGTCGATCGACACGGCCGTGAAGATGCGGGACGACCACCTGCGGTCGGGTGACTTCCTGGACGTGGCGCGGTTCCCGACGATGGAGTTCTACAGCGACCGCTTCGTGCACAAGGGCGGCAGCCGCTGGGCGATCACGGGGGCGCTGTCGCTGCACGGTGTGACGCGGACGGTGACGCTGGACACGGAGTACCTGGGGGTCGGGCGCGGCCTTGAGGGCGAGACCCGGGTGGCCTGCCGGGCGACGGCCGAGCTGCACCGCGACGACTTCACCATCACCTGGCAGACGATGCTGGCCCGGGGCATCGCGGCGATCGGTGCCAGCATCAACATCGAGCTGGACATCCAGGTCCTGCCGAAGAAGAGCTGACGCGCGAGCCGGACCGTGGCCGTAGCGCTTCCGGCCCGGCCCAGCCCGGCGCCTCACTCACGCCCTGCCGCTGCGGCCCGGCCCGAAGCCGAAGCCCGGCCTGACCTGACCCGAAGTCGTAGCCCGGCCCTAAGCCGTTGTCCGCCCCGCCCCGCCCCGCCCCGCCCCGGCCTGAAGCCGCGGCCCGGCGGGCCTCAGGGCTTCTCCAGCCACCCTTCGTGTTCCGCCGCCAGTTCGTCGAGGGCCGTGGGGTCGAGGCGGTGGGTGGGGTCTTCGATGACGACCAGCCACTGGGCGTCCTCGGCGTCGTCCTCTCCGGCCAGGGCGTCGCGGACGAGCTGGGGTTCCTCGGTCACGCCGAAGCGGTCGGGGAGCTGTTCGGCGACCTCTTCCGCGGCGTCGCGGTCGGGCAGCACCAGGACATGTCGTACGTCGTTCACCTGGCCATTTTCGCGTACGGGCTCGCGTACGGGGCCGACGGGCCCGGGCGGGTGCCCGCGCCGTGCGGGGCCGTGCGTCCGGTTGGGCGGGACCGACTGTCAGTGGCGCGTGGGATGCTTGACGGCGATGGCCAGGAAGAACGCAAACGACAATCCGCTCGCTCCTGTCACGGTCGCCGTGGGCCAGGAGGATCTGCTGCTCGACCGCGCCGTGCAGGAGGTCGTGGCGGCCGCCCGCGCCGCGGACGCCGACACGGACGTGCGGGACCTCACCCCCGACCAGCTGTCGCCCGGCACGCTGGCGGAGCTGACCAGCCCGTCGCTGTTCGCCGAGCGCAAGGTCGTCGTCGTGCGCAGCGCGCAGGATCTGTCGGCGGACACGGTCAAGGACGTGAAGGGGTACTTCGGCGCGCCGGTCGACGAGATCACCCTGGTGTTGCTGCACGCGGGCGGCGCCAAGGGCAAGGGGCTGCTGGACGCGGCGCGCAAGGCGGGGGCGCGGGAGGTGGCCTGCGCCAAGATGACCAAGCCCGCGGACCGGCTGGCGTTCGTGCGCGGCGAGTTCCGGGGGCTCGGGCGTTCGGCGACGCCGGAGGCGTGTCAGGCGCTCGTGGACGCGATCGGCAGTGATCTGCGTGAGCTGGCGTCGGCGGTGTCGCAGCTGGTGGCGGACGTCGAGGGGACAATCGACGAGGCGGTCGTCGGGCGGTACTACACGGGGCGGGCGGAGGCCTCCAGCTTCACCGTGGCCGACCGGGCCGTGGAGGGCCGGGCGGCCGAGGCCCTTGAGGCGCTGCGGTGGTCCCTGGCGACCGGGGTGGCGCCCGTGATGATCACGAGTGCGCTCGCGCAGGGGGTGCGGGCCATCGGGAAGCTGTCCTCGGCCCGGGGCGGGCGGCCCGCCGATCTCGCGCGGGAGCTGGGGATGCCGCCGTGGAAGATCGACCGGGTGCGGCAGCAGATGCGCGGGTGGACTCCCGACGGGGTGGCGGTGGCGCTCGCCGCTGTCGCGGAGGCCGACGCGGGGGTAAAGGGCGGTGGGGACGATCCCGAGTACGCGTTGGAGAAGGCGGTCGTCGCCGTCGCGCGGGCGGCGCGGGCCCGGCGGGGGTAGCTGAGAGGCGCTCACCGGGGCCTTGGGAGCCGGGAGGCGCCCCTGGCCCCGCCCTCCCTGGCCCCGCCCTCCCAAGGAACCGGCACTCCAGGAACCGGCACACCAAAAACCCCGCCCCCCGTCCCGGAGGGACGAGGCACGGGGTCCCGGTTACGCAAAGTAAAGACTGAGCCCGTACCCGCGTGGCGAACGCAGGCCGCGTACGAGCTCGGGGTGCCGGTCGGGGGCGGATGAGAGAGGGCCCGCCCGGGTCCTTCCGGCGGTTACATCACGAGTCAGCCCTTGAGGGAGGCGACCTTCGAAGCAAGCGCCGACTTCTTGTTGGCGGCCTGGTTCTTGTGGATGACGCCCTTGGAGACGGCCTTGTCGAGCTGACGCGCGGCCTCGCGGGTCAGCGCGGTGGCCTTCTCGACGTCACCGGCGGCGGTGGCCTCGCGGGCCTTGCGGATCGCGGTCTTGAGCGACGACTTGACGGCCTTGTTGCGCAGGCGCGCCTTCTCGTTGGTCTTGTTCCGCTTGATCTGGGACTTGATGTTCGCCACGAAAGAGCCTTTTCAGGTTCAGGTACTGCTGGTTTCTCTGACAGGTGTCCCACGGCTGAGAGGGCTGGGAGACACAGCTGCCCACGATATCAGTCGTCCTCCGACCGGCCCAAACCGATGGGCGGGGCCCGCCCGTGGGACGATGGAGGCTACGTATCGATCCGACCCGAGGCAAAAGGCGCCTCAAGAATCAGGACCTTGCGTGCCCGCGACCCCTATGAATGTGCCCGAGCCGAGCCGTACCGACCCGGCTCTGATCCGCAATTTCTGCATCATCGCGCACATCGACCACGGCAAGTCCACGCTCGCCGACCGCATGCTCCAGCTCACCGGTGTGGTCGAGCAGCGGCAGATGCGCGCCCAGTACCTCGACCGCATGGACATCGAGCGTGAGCGCGGCATCACGATCAAGTCCCAGGCGGTGCGTCTGCCCTGGGCCCCGACCGAGGGGCCGGACCAGGGCCGGACCCACATCCTCAACATGATCGACACCCCGGGCCACGTGGACTTCACGTATGAGGTCTCGCGGTCCCTCGCCGCGTGCGAGGGGACGATCCTCCTGGTCGACGCCGCTCAGGGCATCGAGGCGCAGACCCTCGCCAATCTGTATCTGGCGATGGAGAACGATCTTCAGATCGTCCCGGTGCTCAACAAGATCGACCTGCCCGCCGCACAGCCGGAGAAGTTCGCCGAGGAGCTGGCGAACCTCGTGGGGTGCGAGCCCGACGACGTGCTGCGGGTGTCCGCGAAGACGGGCCTCGGTGTGGAGGCGCTGCTCGACCGGGTCGTCAAGGACGTTCCGGCGCCCGTCGGCGTCGCGGACGCGCCCGCCCGCGCGATGATCTTCGACTCGGTGTACGACTCGTACCGGGGCGTGGTGACGTACGTCCGTGTCGTCGACGGTCAGCTCAACAAGCGTGAGCGGATCCGGATGATGTCGACCGGCGCCACCCACGAGCTGCTGGAGATCGGGACGAACTCGCCGGAGATGCTGGCGGCCGACGGCCTGGGCGTCGGCGAGGTCGGCTATCTGATCACCGGTGTGAAGGACGTCCGGCAGTCCAAGGTCGGTGACACGATCACCAGCCAGTCCAAGGGCGCCGAGGAGCCGCTCGGCGGGTACAAGGACCCCAAGCCGATGGTCTTCTCGGGCCTGTATCCGCTGGACGGCTCGGACTACCCGGAGCTGCGCGACGCCCTCGACAAGCTCCAGCTCAACGATGCCGCGCTGGTGTACGAGCCGGAGACGTCGGCGGCCCTCGGCTTCGGCTTCCGCGTGGGCTTCCTCGGCCTGCTGCACCTGGACGTGATCCGGGAGCGCCTGGAGCGGGAGTTCGGCCTCGACCTGATCGCGACCGCCCCGAACGTGGTCTACCGCGTGATCATGGAGGACGGCACCGAGCACACGGTCACCAACCCGAGCGAGTTCCCCGAGGGGAAGATCGCGGAGGTGTACGAGCCGGTGGTGCGGGCGACGATCCTCGCGCCGTCGGAGTTCATCGGTTCGATCATGGAGCTGTGCCAGGCCCGGCGCGGCACGCTGCTCGGCATGGACTACCTGTCCGAGGACCGCGTGGAGATCCGGTACACGCTGCCGCTCGCGGAGATCGTCTTCGACTTCTTCGACCAGCTGAAGTCCAAGACCCGCGGCTACGCCTCGCTGGACTACGAGCCCACGGGCGAGCAGACGTCCAGCCTGGTCAAGGTGGACATCCTGCTGCACGGCGACAAGGTGGACGCCTTCTCGGCGATCACGCACCGGGACCAGGCGTACGCGTACGGCGTGCGGCTCGTCGCCAAGCTGAAGGAGCTGATCCCCCGGCAGGCGTTCGAGGTGCCGGTGCAGGCGGCCATCGGTTCGCGGGTGATCGCCCGTGAGACGATCCGCGCCATCCGCAAGGACGTCCTCGCCAAGTGCTACGGCGGTGACATCTCCCGTAAGCGGAAGCTGCTGGAGAAGCAGAAGGAAGGCAAGAAGCGGATGAAGATGGTGGGCTCCGTGGAGGTCCCGCAGGAGGCCTTCATCGCGGTGCTCTCCAGCGACGAGGCCCCCAAGAAGAAGTAGCCGTCCGCACCGTCGCGTGCCCGCACAGCCTCGGCCCAGCCGCTGCCCGAGGGTCTGCCGCGGGCCCGCGCAAGGCCGGTGAGAAGCGCCCGTCCATCCCCCGGACGGGCGCTTTTCGTACGGGGGTGAGCAGATCACCGGCGGCCGTGCCGCGCGTGACGCTACCGCCCCGTTCTGTGGAAAGTGACAGGCAGCAGCCCCTTACGCGGTGGGCCCATGGGCTCTACCCTGATCACTGCTCGGAGGTTACTCGCAAGTTAAACAACGTGCCTGGAGTGACATCGGAGCAGCAGCCACACGCAGCGAGCACGTCACACGCAGCAGAGCCACACAGCAGAGCCAGAGGCAGCAGAGCCACACGCAGCCAGCCAGTAGGACGCACCGTCGCGGGCCCGGAGGATGTCGTGAGCGACACACAGACCTTGATCGAGAACCGACCGCCTTCGGTGGCGCACCTCTTCCTGGAGCGGGTCGCCGCGACACCCGACGCCGAGGCGTACCGCTATCCCGTGCCCCCGGCCTCGGGCGAGGGCCCCGACGACTGGAAGTCGCTCAGCTGGGCGGAGGCCGCCGAGCGGGTGTACGGGATCGCCGCGGGCCTGATCGACCTGGGGCTCGCCCCGGAGGAGCGGGTGGCGCTGGCCTCGTCGACGCGGGTCGAGTGGATCCTCGTCGACCTCGGCATCCTGTGCGCGGGCGCCGCGACGACGACGGTGTATCCGCAGACCAACGCCGAGGAGTCCGCGTTCATCCTCGCCGACTCCGGCAGCCGGGTGCTGATGGCGGAGAACGCCGAGCAGGTCGCCAAGGCCCGCGAGCAGCGCGCGAACCTGCCGGAGCTGAAGCACGTCGTGGTGTTCGACGCGGACGGCGTCGAGCCCGCCGCCGACGACCCCGAGGGCTGGCTGCTGACCCTGGAGGACCTTCAGGCGCGGGGTGCCGCGTACCTGGAGAAGAACCCCGACGCGGTCAAGGGGCGCATGGAGGCGATCCGCTCCGACCACCTGGCGACGATCATCTACACGTCGGGCACGACGGGCCGCCCCAAGGGCGTGCGCCTGCCGCACGACAACTGGTCGTACATGGCGAAGGCCATCGCGGCGACCGGGCTGCTCGGTCCGGACGACGTGCAGTACCTGTGGCTGCCGCTGGCGCACGTCTTCGGCAAGGTGCTGACCAGCGGGCAGATCGAGCTGGGGCACGTCACGGCCGTCGACGGCCGCGTCGACAAGATCATCGAGAATCTGCCGGTGGTGCAGCCGACGTACATGGCGGCCGTGCCGCGCATCTTCGAGAAGGTCTACAACGGCGTCGCCGCCAAGGCCCGCGCGGGCGGCAACGCCAAGTACAGGATCTTCCAGTGGGCGGCGGAGACCGCCCGCGAGTACGCGAAGGTCAGCCAGGACAACTTCCGGCGCACCGGTGTGGCGTCGGTGCCGTTCGGGCTCGGCGCCAAGCACAGGGTCGCCGACAAGCTGGTGTACGCCAAGCTGCGGGAGGCCTTCGGCGGCCGACTGCGGGCGGCGGTGTCCGGGTCTGCGGCGCTGGCCCCGGACATCGGCTACTTCTTCGCCGGGGCGGGCATCCACATCCTGGAGGGCTACGGCCTCACCGAGTCGTCCGCCGCGTCGTTCGTGAACCCCGGCGAGGCGTACCGCACCGGCACCGTCGGCAAGCCGCTGCCCGGCACGGAGGTCCGCATCGCCGACGACGGCGAGATCCTGCTGCGCGGCCCCGGCATCATGGAGGGCTACCACGGCCAGCCCGAGAAGACCGCGGAGGTCCTGGAGCCCGACGGCTGGTTCCACACCGGGGACATCGGCGAGCTGTCGCCCGACGGCTATCTGCGGATCACCGACCGCAAGAAGGACCTGATCAAAACCTCCGGCGGCAAGTACATCGCGCCCGCGGAGGTCGAGGGCCAGTTCAAGGCCGTGTGTCCGTACGTCTCCAACATCCTGGTGCACGGTGCCGACCGGAACTTCTGCTCCGCGCTGATCGCGCTCGACGAGGCGGCCATCCTCGGCTGGGCGGAGGAGAACGGCCTGGGCGGCAAGTCGTACGCCGACGTCGTCGCCTCGCCCGCGACGGTCGAGCTGATCGACGGCTATGTCCAGCAGCTCAACGAGGGGTTGCAGCGCTGGCAGACCATCAAGCGGTTCAAGCTGCTGCCGCGGGACCTCGACGTGGAGCACGGGGAGCTGACGCCCAGCCTGAAGCTGAAGCGGCCGGTGGTGGAGCGGGAGTACAAGGACCTCATCGAGGAGATGTACGCGGGGGCCCGGGAGGCCTGATCGCGGGGTGGGCGGGGGCGTCTCTCCCGCGCGGGGCGCCCCAGACCCACCCCTTTCCCGAAACCAGGGGCCGCCGCCCCTGGCACCCCGCTTCATTGGCGCTTCGCGCCTCGTCCTCAAACGCCGGACGGGCTTGATACCGCGCGGCGCATCTCTCGGAGGGTTTCCTCCATCCGCGTGATGTGGTGGCGGAGTTCGCGGTCCTCGCTGAGGGGGCTGTCCGCTATGTGGCGTTCGATCGCGGCGAGGCGCCGGGTCAGTTCGTCGAACTGCCGCTGTTCGCGGGCGAGGACCCGCTCCAGCTGCTGGTTCTTGCGGTGCAGTTCGAGGAACACGGTGACCTTGGCGCGCAGCACCCAGGGGTCGAACGGCTTGGTGAGGTAGTCCGCGGCGCCCGTGGCGTAGCCGCGGAAGGCGTAGCCCGCGTCGTTGTCGGTGCCGGTCAGGAAGATGATCGGCACGTCCTTGGTCTGGTCGAGGCGTTTGATGTTGGAGGCCGTCTCGAAGCCGTCCATGCCGGGCATCCGCACATCCAGGAGGACCACGGCGAAGCGCTGCCGCAGCAGTGCCTTCATGGCCTCCTCGCCGGAGCGGGCCCGGACCAGTGGTTCGTTGAGGGATCCCAGGACGGCCTCTAGGGCCACCAGGTTGTCCTCCATGTCGTCGACGAGGAGGATGCTCGCGCGGTCCCCCGCGGGGGCCTCGGTGGTCATGGTGGCGGTGCCTCACTCAGCGGTGTCAGCGGATTCGGTGATGCCGGTCTCGGAGGCGTCGGCTGCCTCGGCCGCCCTGGTTGCCCCGGAGGAGTCGGGAGCCCCGGAGGAGTCGGCGGCCTCCGTGCTCTCCGTGCTCTCCGTGCCCTCCGGATCCAGCAGGGCGCAGACCACCGTGAGCAGCTGGTCCACGTCCACCGGCTTCGGTACGTAGTCGGTGGCGCCCTGCGAGATGGCCTTCTCGCGGTCGCCGGGCATGGCCTTCGCGGTGAGGGCCACGATGGGCAGGCCCGTCCAGCGGGGGAGCGGCGGATCGCGGCGATGGTCTCGTAGCCGTCCATCTCCGGCATCATGATGTCCATCAGGATCAGGTCGGTCTCGGGGTTGCGCTCCAGGGTCTCGATGCCCTCGCGGCCGTTCTCCGCGTACAGCACGATCAGGCCGACGCGGCTGAGGACGTGGGTGAGCGCGAAGACGTTGCGGATGTCGTCGTCGACGATGAGCACCCGGTGGCCGGGCAGGACGCGCCCGGCGCGGCCCTCCTTCCACGCTTCGAGCTTGGTCGGGGCGGGCCAGTTGTCGTCGGTGTCCGTGTGCCCCAGCGGCGACGGCGCCCCCGGTTCCTGCGGCTGCGGGGCGGGCAGGGTGCGCGAGGAGGCGTACGCCACGGCGGCCGCGCCGTGCCCGGGGTGCACCACGGGTACGTACAGCGTGAAGGTGGAGCCCTCGCCGGGGCGGGACTCGGCGGTGATGCGGCCGCCGAGCAGGCCCGCGATCTCGCGGCTGATGGACAGGCCGAGGCCGGTGCCGCCGTACTTGCGGTTGGTGGTGCCGTCGACCTGCTGGAACGCCTCGAAGATCACCGGGAGTTGTTCGGGCGGGATGCCGATGCCGGTGTCCTTGACGGTGAAGCTGATCAGGTCGCCGCGGTCGCTGAGCAGCGGGTCGGGGAACTGCTTCACATGCTGCACGCTCAGCTCGACCCGGCCGTTCGCGGTGAACTTGACCGCGTTGGACAGCAGGTTGCGCAGGATCTGCTGGAGGCGCTGCTCGTCGGTGAACATCTCGCGGGGCACGTCGTGGCCCACGGTGACGTCGAAGGCGAGGCCCCGGTCGAGGGTGAGCGGCCGGAACGTGGCGTGCACATAGTCCAGGACCTTGATCAGCGGGAGCTTCTTCGGGCGGACGTCCATGCGTCCGGCTTCGATCTTCGACAGGTCAAGGATGTCGTTGATGAGCTGGAGCAGGTCGGAGCCGGAGCGGTGGATCGTGGACGCGAACTGCACCTCCTGGTCGGAGAGGTTCCCGTCGGGGTTGTCGGAAAGGAGTCGGGCGAGGATGAGCAGGGAGTTCAGCGGGGTGCGCAGCTCGTGCGACATGTTCGCGAGGAACTCCGACTTGTACTGCGAGGAGGTGGCGAGGAGGGCCGCCTTCTCCTCCAGTTCGGCGTTGGAGCGGCGCAGTTCGGCCTGCTGGCGCTGGAGTTCGTCGGACCGCTCCTGGAGCTGGGTGGCGAGCCGCTGGGACTCGCCGAGCAGGGACTCCGTACGGGAGTTGGCGATGATGGTGTTGATGGCGACGCCGATGGTGTTGACGAACTGGTCGAAGAACGCCAGGTGGACGTCGGAGAAGCGGGAGAACGTGGCCAGCTCGATGACGCCGAGGAGTTTGTCCTCGAAGAGGATCGGGATGATGACGACGCTCGCCGGTGAGGCGTCCCCCAGACCCGAGTGGATCTTGATGTAGTCGGGTGGGACCTCGTCGAGGAGGATGCGCTTCTTCTCCAGGGCGGCCTGGCGGACCAGGCCGTGCGCGGGCATGCCGCCGGTGTCGACGAGGAAGCCCTGTTCCTCGTTCTTGGTGCCCTGCGCGGAGCCGTATCCGGCGATGAAGGCCAGGCCCTTGGCGGGGGACGCCTGGAGGGGCGCGGTGCCCTCGGCGTCGGGGTCGGCGAGGAAGAACGCGCCGTACTGGGCGTTCACCAGCGGCGTCAGCTCGCGCAGGATCAGGTCGGCGACCTCCATCAGGTCGCGGTGGCCCTGCATGAGCCCGGCGAGGCGGGCGAGGTTGGACTCCAGCCAGTCCTTGGCGCGGGTGGTCTCGCGCAGGTTGGACACCATCAGGTTGATGTTGTCCTTGAGTTCGGCGACCTCGCCGCGGGTCTCGACGGTGATGGAGCGGGACATGTCGCCCTGCGCCACGGCCGATGCCACCTCGGCGATGGCGCGGACCTGCGTGGTCAGGTTGAGGGCGAGTTCGTTCACGTTCGTGGTCAGGCGCTTCCAGGTGCCGTACACGCCCTCGACGCGGGCCTGCCCGCCGAGCTGCCCCTCGGAGCCGACCTCGCGGGCGACGCGTGTCACCTCCGACGAGAACGACGACAGGGTGTCCACCATGGTGTTGATGGTGGTCTTCAGCTCCAGGATCTCCCCGCGCGCGTCCACGTCGATCTTCTTCGACAGGTCGCCCTGGGCGACGGCGGTGGCGACCTGCGCGATGTTGCGGACCTGCCCGGTGAGGTTGTCCGCCATGTAGTTGACGTTGTCCGTGAGGTCCTTCCATACGCCGCTGACCCCGAGGACCTGGGCGCGTCCGCCGAGGCGGCCGTCGGTGCCGACCTCGCGGGCCACCCGCGTCACCTCGTCGGCGAACGCCCGCAGCTGCTCCACCATCGTGTTGACGGTGTCCTTCAGCTCCAGGATCTCCCCGCGCGCCGTCACCGTGATCATCTTCGACAGGTCGCCGTTGGCGACGGCGGTGGTGACCTGCGCGATGTTGCGGACCTGGGAGGTGAGGTTGGACGCCATGAAGTTGACGTTGTCGGTCAGTTCCTTCCATACGCCGCTGACGCCGCGCACCTGCGCCTGACCGCCCAGGTTGCCCTCGGTGCCGACCTCGCGGGCCACGCGCGTGACCTCGTCGGCGAACGCGGACAGCTGGTCGACCATCGTGTTGATCGTCGACTTCAGCTCCAGGATTTCGCCCTTCGCCTCCACGGTGATCTTCTTCGACAGGTCGCCCTGCGCGACGGCCGTGGAGACGAGGGCGATGTTGCGGACCTGCGAGGTCAGGTTGTCCGCCATGAAGTTGACGTTGTCGGTGAGGTCCTTCCATACGCCGCTGACGCCGCGTACGTGGGCGCGCCCGCCCAGGTTGCCTTCGGTGCCGACCTCGCGGGCGACGCGGGTGACCTCGTCGGCGAACGCGGACAGCTGGTCGACCATCGTGTTGACGGTGTCCTTCAGCTCCAGGATCTCCCCGCGGGCGTCCACGGTGATCTTCTGGCTCAGGTCGCCGTTGGCGACGGCCGTCGTGACCTGTGCGATGTTGCGGACCTGGGAGGTGAGGTTGGACGCCATGAAGTTGACGTTGTCGGTGAGGTCCTTCCATACGCCGCTGACGCCGCGCGCCTGCGCCCGCCCGCCGAGCCGTCCCTCCGTGCCGACCTCGCGGGCGACTCGCGTGACCTCGGCGGCGAACGCGGACAGCTGCTCGACCATCGTGTTCACGGTGAGCTTCAGTTCGAGGAGTTCACCGGTGGCCTCGACGGTGACGGTGCGGGTCAGGTCGCCCTGCGCGACGGCCGTCGTGACCAGGGCGATGTCCCGGACCTGCGCGGTGAGCCGGGAGGCCATCGTGTTCACGGCCTCCGTCACGTCCCGCCAACTCCCCGACAGGCCGCGCACCTTGGCGCGGCCGCCGAGACGGCCCTCGGTGCCGACCTCGCGGGCGACCCGGGTGACCTCGCCCGTGAACAGGGACAGCTGGTCGACCATCGTGTTCACGGCCCGGCCCAGGCGCCGCAGGTCGCCGCGCAGCTCCCGGGACCCGTCGTGCAGGTCCACGCGCTGGGTGAGGTCGCCGCCCGCGACCGCGTTCAGGACGCGGGTGGCGTTGGTGGCGGGCGCGACCAGCGAGTCGAGCAGGGAGTTCACCTCGGCGACCCGCGTGGTCCAGCTGCCCTGCCCGGGGCTCGCCGTGAACCGCTCGTCGAGCCGCCCGTGGCGCACCATCTCCCTGCGTACGCGGATGAGTTCGCCGTCGAAGTGGACGGAGCGGTCGACCAGTTCGTTGAAGACCGTGATCAGCTCGGCGGTGATGCCGGAGCCGGTCAGCGGGGCCTTGGTGAAGTTGCCGTCGCGGGCGGCGCGCATGGCGGCGAGCAGCACGCGCAGCTCGGCCTCGGAGTCGGCGGCGCCGTTGCCGCCGGGGGTGCCCGGGGGCGCCGGGAAGGCGGCGGTGCCCGGGGGAGCGGCCGCGGTGCGGGGCGGCTGGGGCGCCGGGCCGGGGGGCTGCGCGGACGTCCGCCCGGGGGCCTCCTCGGGTGCGCGCCCGGTCGCGGGCGGCGGGAGCTTCACGTGGGCGGTGCCGGAGGTGCGGCGGGTGGCGGCGGCGGTGCGGGGCGGGGGTGCCAGGGGGAGCGGGGGTGCCGCTGGCTGTGGAGGCGCCGCAGGGCTCGGAGGCGTCGCAGGGTCCGGAGGCGTCGCAGGGTCCGGAGGCGCCGCAGGGTCCGGAGGTGCCGGGCGGGCGTCAACTCCCCCGGTGGGAGGGCGGGTTGGCGGTGGCTGCGGGGCGGCCTCGGCGGCCGGTGCCACAGGGGGCGCCGGGGCCGCCGGTGCCGCTGGGGGTGGCGGTGCCGCCGGTGGCGAGTTCCGGCCAGGGGGCGCCGCGGAGGCGGGCCGCCGGAGCGGGCCACGGTCTTCGGGGCACGCCGGAGCGGGGACCGGCGCAGGTCCCGCCGTGTCGGAGGATGCCGGAATCTGACCGTGTCCTGGCGCAGGGATAGCACTGTTCTCACTCATCGTGGCCCACTTCAGTGACTCGGTGCTTATGGGCACAGTCAGTCTGTCACTCTGTCTGTGTCGCCTGAGGCGTATTCGTCCGAACTGCTCAGGAGCCGCACCGTGGGGGCCATTGCGATGCAACGGGAGACCGCTTTTCGTGCCGCGGGCGGACCCGCGGGCCGCCCCGGCCCCCTCGCGGCGGTGCGCACCTCACTGCCCGGAAACCCGCTTGCGCCCGCCGCCGCGCGCCGGTTCGTGCGCGCCGCGCTCACCGACTGGGCGGAACTCGGGGTGCTGGCCGCCGGGCGCGGCGAGCGGTTCGCGGACGACGCGGCGCTGCTCGTCAGCGAGTTGGTGACCAACGCGGTGGTGCACGCGGGCACCGCCGTCGACGTGCTGTGCCGCCTCGACGACCCCTACTGGCCCGCCGACGCCCGGCCAGGGGAGTGCCTGGACGCGCTGGTCCTCGAGGTGTCCGACCACCACCCGGCGCGCGCCCTGCGCGGCGAGCCGCGGCCGCCGCAGCCCGGCACCCCCGAGTACGGCCGCGGCCTCCAGCTCGTCGCCGCCCTCTCCGAGTCCTGGGGCATCACCTACCGCAAGGGCACCAAGACGGTCTGGGCCCGCCTCGCCCCCCTCACCCACAGCGACGGCGACCCCGAGCCCGCGACCGCCCCGCACGAGACCCCGGCGTACGCGGCTAAGAGCGCTCCCCGCGGGCCGCGCGCCGCCGACCTCCTCGCGCCCGCGCCCCGCCGTCCCGCGTACGACACGGAGTGGATCAACCGAGGCGCCCTCACCTTCCTCGCCGAGGCCTCCGACCTGCTCGCCGGGCAGTTCGACGAGAACCTCGTCGCCGCCCTCGCCGGACAGCTCCTCGTGCCGCGGCTCGCCGACTGGTGCGCGGTGTGGCTCAACGACGAGGCCGAGGACGCGGGCCGCGCCCCCGGCAGCGGCACGCCCGGCACCCGCCTCGCCCGCGTCTGGCACCTCAGCGAACAGCGCATAGAAGAGCTGCGCCGCCTCTTGGAGAAGGAGCCGCCGACGGTCGCCGACGCCGTGGGCACCGGCGCCGTCCCGGTGCCGTGGCCCGGCGAGGCCGTCGGCGGTGACGCGTCCGGCTCCGCCCTCGCCTACCGGCTGGTCGCGGGCGGCCGCCAGCTCGGCACGCTCGTCATCGGGCGGGCCGGGCTGCTCCGCTTCCCCGACGAGGTCACCGGGCTCGTCGAGGACTTCAGCCGCCGGGTCGCGCTCGCCATCGGCGCCGCCCGCCGCTACCAGCGCCAGGCCACCATCAGCCAGGTCCTCCAGCGGGGGCTGCTGCCGAGCGCCGTCGCGGAGATCCCCGGCGTGCGGAGCGGCATCGTCTACGAGCCGCGCGAGCAGGGCGGGCCCGGCGGCGACTTCTACGACGTGTTCCCCGCGGGCCGGGGCCGCTGGTGCTTCGCCCTCGGCGACGTCCAGGGCAAGGGCCCCGAGGCGGCCGTCGTCATCGGCCTCGCCCGGCCCTGGCTGCGGCTCCTCGCCCGCGAGGGCTACCAGGTCGCCGAGGTCCTCGACCGCCTCAACCAGCTCCTCCTCGACGACGCCACGGAGGCCGCCGACGCCGCCGCCGCGGTGATGGCCGTCGCGGGCGGCCAGGGCGTGCCGCCCGACGGCGCCACCTCCCGGTTCCTGTCCCTGCTGTACGGGGAGCTGGTCCCGTACGAGGGCGGGGTGCGCTGCACCGTGGCGTGCGCCGGGCACCCGCTGCCGCTGCTGCTGAGCGCCGACGGGCAGGTGCGGGCCGCGGCGGCGCCGCAGGTGCTGCTCGGCGTCGTCGACGACGAGACGTACACCAGCCACACCTTCGACCTGCTGCCCGGCGACACGCTGCTGTGCGTCACCGACGGGGTGACCGAGCGGCGCGCGGGCCTGCGGCTCTTCGACGACGGGGACGGGCTGGCCAGGGTCCTCGCGGACTGCGCCGGGCTCGACGCGGGGCTCGTCGCCGAGCGGATCCGGCGTGAGGTCCACGCCTTCTCCCACCGCCCGCCCGACGACGACCTGGCGGTCCTGGTCCTCCGCGCGCAGTAAGGGTTTCAGCCCGTCCGGCGTTTGAGGACGAGGCCGAAGGCCGATCTTCGGGGGTGCCAGGGGGCGGAGCCCCATGGTTTCGGGAAGGGGTGGGTCTGGGGCGCCCCCCGCGAGGGCACCGGTCGCGGTGGCGTGCGGGACAATGGAAGGCATGCCTTCCGCTCTGCCCGATGGAGAACCCGTGCCCCAGGACGGGACCCTCCCCCGTCCGCCCTCGGCGGCACCACCCCCCTCGGGTTCTACCTCCACGTCCCGTACTGCGCCACCCGCTGCGGCTACTGCGACTTCAACACCTACACCGCCACCGAACTGCGCGGCACCGGCGGCGTCCTCGCCTCCCGCGACAACTACGCCGAGACCCTCACCGAAGAGGTCCGCCTCGCCCGCAAGGTCCTCGGCGACGACCCGCGCCCCGTCCGCACGGTCTTCGTCGGCGGCGGCACCCCCACGCTGCTGGCCGCCGCCGACCTCGTACGGATGCTCGCGGCGATCCGCGACGAGTTCGGCCTCGCCGACGACGCGGAGATCACCACCGAGGCGAACCCGGAGTCCGTCGACCCGGCCTACCTCGCCGCGCTGCGCGAGGGCGGCTTCAACCGGATCTCCTTCGGCATGCAGAGCGCCCGGCAGCACGTCCTGAAGATCCTCGACCGCACCCACACCCCCGGCCGCCCCGAGGCCTGCGTCGCCGAGGCCCGCGCGGCGGGCTTCGACCACGTCAACCTCGACCTGATCTACGGCACCCCCGGCGAGAGCGACGACGACTGGCGGGCCTCCCTCGACGCGGCGATCGGCGCCGGGCCCGACCACGTGTCCGCGTACGCGCTGATCGTCGAGGAGGGCACCCAGCTCGCCCGCCGCATCCGGCGCGGCGAGGTCCCCATGACGGACGACGACGTGCACGCCGACCGCTATCTGATCGCCGAGGAGCGGCTGTCCGCCGCCGGGTACTCCTGGTACGAGGTGTCCAACTGGGCCACCACCGACGCGGGCCGGTGCCTGCACAACGAGCTGTACTGGCGGGGCGCCGACTGGTGGGGCGCGGGACCCGGGGCGCACAGCCACGTGGGGGGCGTGCGGTGGTGGAACGTGAAGCACCCCGGCGCGTACGCCGCCGCCCTCGCGCAGGGGCGGTCGCCCGGTGCCGGGCGCGAGGTCCTGTCGGACGAGGACCGGCGGGTCGAGCGGATCCTCCTTGAGCTGCGGCTGCGGGAGGGGTGCCCGTTGGCCCTCCTGAAGGAGCAGGGCCTCGCCGCGTCCCGGCGCGCGCTGGCGGACGGGCTGCTCGAAGAGGGGCCGTACGAGGAGGGGCGGGCGGTGCTCACCCTGCGGGGGCGGCTGCTCGCGGACGCGGTGGTGCGGGACTTGGTGGACTGAGGGGCAACCCCCGCAGCTGCGGGGACCGTGCTCTGCTCGGCCGTGTGGACGAGCTGATCGACGGACCACCTCCGCGTGGGCGGAGAGCAGTCCACCAGTCCCGACACGTCAACGACTTGGCAGGCTTCAGGGCACGGTCACGTGGTCGATGAGACGCTCGACACATCCCAGCAGCGTCGGCTCCAGGGCCTTGTAGCTGCGCACCGAACCCAGGATCCGCTGCCACGCCGCGCCCGTGTTCTCCGGCCAGCCAAGGGCCCGGCACACCCCCGTCTTCCAGTCCTGGCCGTGCGGCACGCGGGGCCAGGACGGGATGCCCAGGGAGGACGGCTTCACGGCCTCCCAGATGTCGATGTACGGGTGGCCGACCACCAGCGCGTGCTCGCTGCTGACCGCCGCCGCGATGCGGGACTCCTTGGAGCCGGGCACCAGGTGGTCCACGAGGACGCCGAGGCGGGCGTCGGGCCCGGGGGCGAAGTCCGCGACGATGCCGGGCAGGTCGTCGACGCCCTCCAGGTACTCGACGACGACGCCCTCGACGCGCAGGTCGTCGCCCCACACCTTCTCGACCAGCTCCGCGTCATGGCGCCCCTCGACGTAGATGCGCCCGGCGCGCGCCACCCGCGCCCGCGCCCCCGGCACCGCGATCGACCCGGACGCCGTGCGCGCGGGCCTAGAGGGCGCCGCGGCCCGCGGGCGCACCAGGGTCACCACCTTGCCGTCCAGGAGGAAGCCGCGCGGCACCATGGGGAACACGCGGTGCTTGCCGAAGCGGTCCTCCAGGGTGACCGTGAGCCCCTCGGCGGTCTTCTCCCAGCGGATCACCGCGCCGCAGAAGCCCGTGCCGACCTCCTCCACGACCAGGTCCACCTCGACGGGCACTTCGGGAACGGGGGCCGACTTCTTCCACGGCGGCGTCAGGTCCGGGTTGTAGCTGCGCATTGGGCAGACGTTATGACATCGCGTCACCCGCCGCGCGCCGGGCGGGCCCGTACGGCGCTCACGTCACCCCGAACCGGCGCGCCAGCGCGTCCCGTTGGGCCCGTACGAACGCCGCGTCGACGACCGCCCCGTGCCCCGGCACGTACAGCGCGTCCTCGCCGCCCAGGTCGAGCAGCCGGTCCAGGGCGGCGGGCCACCGCCCCGGCACCGCGTCGGGCCCGGCCTGCGGCTCGCCGGACTCCTCCACCAGGTCGCCGCAGAAGACGACCTCCGGGTCCGTGCCGCCGCCGGACACCAGGACCGCCAGGTCGTGGCCGGTGTGCCCGGGACCCACGTTCGCGAGCAGCACCCGCGGGCCGTCGTCGCCGTCGCCGCCGAGGTCAAGCGTCCACTCGCCGCTGACCAGGTGCCGCGGCCGCACGAGCACGTCGGCGGCCTCCGCGGCGGCGGCCGGGTCGAGCCCGTGCGCGACGGCGTCCGCGCGCAGCGCCTCGGCGCCCGCGGCGAACACCGTGTCGACGCCGACGGCCGCGTACACCTCGGCGCCCGCGAACGCCGCCGCCCCGAGCACATGGTCGAAGTGCGGATGCGTCAGCGCGAGATGGGTCACACGGCGGACCGCGCCCTGGGGGCCGAGGCCGCCGAGCAGTCCGCACGCCTCGGTCCGCAGCCGCGCCCCCTCCCGCAGGCTGGCCCCGGCCTCGACCATCAGGGCGGCCCCGGCGCCGACGACCAGCCCGGCCGTGCAGTCCCACACGGGCAGCCGCAGCCGCCCCACGCGCGCGGTGAGCCGCTCCCAGCCCGCCGCCTCCCAGGCCGGCCCGGCCGCCATGGTGTCCGTCATACGGCGACCCTACGGCGGTGCCCGGGCACGGGCCCGGCAGGACGAGGGGGGTCGGCCCTTGCCGGGCGTACACCCACCGGCCGTACACTGACCCGATGAAGGTTGGCACTCGTACGCGGTGAGTGCCAGGGTGAGGGGCCGCCGCGGGGTGCGTGGGGGCTCAGGGCGAGGGACGCAAGCTGGAGGTGTGCGCGATGCTCAGTGAACGCAGGCTCGAAGTGCTGCGCGCCATCGTCCACGACTACGTCGGCACGCAGGAGCCCGTCGGGTCCAAGGCGCTCACCGAGCGCCACCGCCTCGGCGTCTCCCCGGCCACGGTCCGCAACGACATGGCCGCCCTGGAGGAGGAGGGGTTCATCGCCCAGCCGCACACCAGCGCGGGGCGCATCCCCACCGACAAGGGCTACCGCCTGTTCGTGGACAAGCTCGCGGGCGTCAAGCCGATGACCGCGCCGGAGCGCCGCGCGATCCAGAACTTCCTGGACGGCGCCGTCGACCTGGACGACGTCGTGGGCCGCACGGTGCGGCTGCTGGCGCAGCTCACCCGGCAGGTCGCGGTGGTGCAGTACCCGTCCCTGACGCGGTCGACGGTGCGCCACGTGGAGCTGCTCTCGCTGGCTCCGGCCCGCCTGATGCTCGTACTGATCACGGACACGGGCCGGGTGGAGCAGCGCATGATCGACTGCCCGGCGCCGTTCGGCGAGACGTCGCTCGCGGACCTGCGGGCCCGGTTGAACAGCCGGGTGGCGGGCCGCCGCTTCACGGACGTGCCGCAGCTCGTGCAGGACCTGGCCGAGTCCTTCGACATGGAGGACCGGGCCACGGTGGCCACGGTCCTGTCCACCCTCCTCGAAACGCTCGTGGAGGAGAACGAGGAGCGGATGATGATCGGCGGCACCGCCAATCTCACCCGCTTCGGACATGACTTCCCTCTCACGATCCGGCCCGTCCTCGAAGCCCTGGAGGAGCAGGTCGTCCTCCTCAAGTTGCTTGGTGAGGCTACGGATTCGGGCATGACCGTGAAGATCGGCCACGAGAACGCCCACGAGGGGCTCAGCTCCACGTCCGTGGTCTCCGTCGGCTACGGTTCGGGAGGCGAGGCAGTGGCCAAGCTAGGCGTGGTCGGACCGACCCGCATGGACTATCCGGGAACGATGGGAGCAGTACGCGCAGTGGCACGTTACGTCGGACAGATCCTGGCGGAGTCGTAAGTGGCCACGGACTACTACGCCGTGCTCGGCGTGCGCCGCGACGCGTCCCAGGACGACATCAAGAAGGCCTTCCGGCGGCTCGCTCGCGAGCTGCACCCGGACGTCAACCCCGATCCGAAGACGCAGGAGCGCTTCAAGGAGATCAACGCCGCGTACGAGGTGCTGTCGGACCCGCAGAAGAAGCAGGTCTACGACCTCGGCGGCGACCCGCTGTCCCAGTCGGGCGGCGCCGGTGGCCCCGGCGGCTTCGGCGCGGGCGGCTTCGGCAACTTCTCCGACATCATGGACGCGTTCTTCGGTACGGCGTCGCAGCGCGGGCCCCGCTCGCGCACCCGGCGCGGCCAGGACGCCATGATCCGCCTGGAGGTCGACCTCGAAGAGGCCGCCTTCGGCACCACCAAGGACATCCAGGTCGACACGGCCGTCGTCTGCACGACGTGTTCCGGCGAGGGCGCCGCGCCCGGCACGTCCGCGCAGACCTGTGACATGTGCCGCGGCCGCGGCGAGGTCTCGCAGGTCACCCGGTCCTTCCTCGGCCAGGTCATGACCTCCCGGCCCTGCCCGCAGTGCCAGGGCTTCGGCACGGTCGTGCCCACGCCCTGCCCCGAGTGCGCGGGCGACGGCCGGGTCCGCTCCCGGCGCACCCTCACCGTCAAGATCCCCGCGGGCGTCGACAACGGCACGCGGATCCAGCTCGCGGGCGAGGGCGAGGTCGGCCCCGGCGGCGGCCCCGCCGGTGACCTGTACGTGGAGATCCACGAAACCCCGCACCCCGTCTTCCAGCGCCGCGGCGACGACCTGCACTGCACGGTCACGCTGCCGATGACAGCGGCCGCGCTCGGCACGAAGGTGCCCCTGGAGACGCTCGACGGCATGGAGGAGGTCGACATCCGCCCCGGCACCCAGTCCGGGCAGTCGATCCCGCTGCACGGCCGGGGCGTCACGCATCTGCGGGGCGGCGGGCGCGGTGACCTCATCGTGCACGTCGAGGTCCTCACGCCCACGAAGCTCGACCCCGAGCAGGAGCGGCTCCTGCGGGAGCTGGCCAAGGCCCGCGGCGAGGAGCGCCCCACGGGGCAGTTCCAGCCGGGGCAGCAGGGGCTGTTCTCGCGGCTCAAGGACGCCTTCAACGGGCGTTGACCAGACGGGGGCGCCTTGACCTGGCGGGGCGCCTTTGCCGGGAGGGGTGCCCTGAACGGCTGGGGGCACCCCTGACGCTTCCGTCCCGCCGCTACCGCGGCGGCTTCTTCCCGCCCGCCCTCCCTATGCGCTTCCGCGACGGCGGTTGGCACCCGGCGTGGCCGGGCCACCGCTGCCGCTTCCGTCCCGCCGCTACCGCGGCGGCTTCTTCCCGCCCGCCCACCCCACGCGCTTCCGCATCTGCCGACGGTGCCGAGCCCGTACCCCCGGACGCCCCGGCAGTCGCCGACGGCGCTCAGCCCCCGCGAGGGGCGTCCACCCCGCGCGAGGCGGTCACGGGTGGGCGGGTGGGAGATGTCCCGCCGCGGTAGCGGCGGAGAACCCGCGGGCGCCGATGGCGGCGAACCCCCGCGAGGGGCGTCCGCCTGGTGCGTGGCGGTCACGGGCGGGCGGGTGGGAAGGAAGGCGACCCGCGGGCGCCGACGGTGGGGAACCCCCGCGTGACGGCAACGGGCGGGCGGGCGGGAAGGACGCGCCCCGCAGGGGCCGACGGCGGTGGGCCACCGCGTGGGGCGCCCGCGGGAACGGGCGGGCCACAAGGGAGGCGAGCCGTGGGCGGCGGCCGCGGTGAGCCTCCCGCAGGGAGGGGGACCCCGTAGCGGGCCACGCCGTCGAGTCGTGGGACCATGCCCGTATGCCCACCCCTCCCCACGCCCTCTGTCGTCACCCCATCGTGCAGGCCCCCATGGCGGGCGGCGCCTCCACACCGCGGCTCGCCGCCGCCGTGAGCGAGGCCGGAGGCCTCGGCTGCCTCGCCGCCGGGTACAAGACGGCCGACGGGATGTACCAGGAGATCAAGCAGCTCAGGGGGCTCACCTCGCGCCCCTTTGGGGTGAACCTCTTCATGCCGCAGCCCGCCTGCGCGGACCCCGCCGCCGTGGAGGTGTACCGCAACCAGCTCGCGGGCGAGGCCACCTGGTACGAGACGGAGCTGGGCGACACCGACGTGAAGCGGGACGACGGGTACGAGGCGAAGCTGGCGATCCTGCGGGACGACCCGGTGCCGCTGGTGTCGTTCACGTTCGGCTGCCCCAGCGCCGAGGACGTCGCGGCGCTGGCCCGCGTGGGCACCACCACCGTCGTCACGGTCACCACGCCGGACGAGGCGCTGGCCGCGCAGGCGGCGGGCGCCGACGCCGTGTGCGTACAGGGGGTGGAGGCGGGCGGGCACCAGGGCACGCACCGCGACAACCCGGAGGCCGACGGCGCGGGCATCGGCCTGCTCAGCCTGATCGGCCAGGTCCGCGAGACGGTGAGCCTGCCGGTGATCGCGACGGGCGGCCTGATGCGCGGCTCGCAGATCGCCGCGGTGCTCGCCGCGGGCGCGGACCTCGCGCAGCTGGGCACGGCGTTCCTGGTCACCCCGGAGTCCGGCGCGCACGCCCTGCACAAGCAGGCCATGACGGACCCGATGTTCGTCAGGACGGAGCTGACGCGGGCGTTCTCGGGCCGTCCGGCGCGCGGCCTGGTGAACCGCTTCATGCGCGAGCACGGCCCGTACGCGCCCGCCGCCTACCCGCAGATCCACTATCTGACCTCCGGCCTGCGCAAGGCCGCGGCCAAGACCGGCGACCCGCAGGCCATGGCGCTGTGGGCGGGCCAGGGCCACCGGCAGGCGCGGGAGCTGCCCGCCGCGGAGCTGGTGGAGGTCCTGGTCGCCGAACTCGACCGGGCGCGGGCCGCGTTCGCCAGGCGGGGTGCGCGGTGACGGCGCCGGTGTTCGTCGTCGAGGACTTCGCAGGCGCGGTCGGCGGCGGCCCGTACGTCCTCGAAGGCCCCGAGGGGCGGCACGCGGTGTCCGTGAAGCGGCTGCGCGCCGGTGAGGACGTGGTGCTCACCGACGGCGCCGGGCGCTGGGCGGGCGGCGTCGTCGCGGACACCGAGGGCAAGGACCGCCTCGTGGTCACCCTCGACGCCGACGGCGTACGCGAACAGGCCCCCGAGAGCCCCGCATCACGGTCGTGCAGGCCCTGCCGAAGGGCGACCGCGGGGAACTGGCCGTGGAGACCATGACGGAGACGGGCGTCGACGCCGTCGTGCCGTGGGCGGCGGCGCGCTGCATCACGCAGTGGAAGGGCGAGCGCGGCCTGAAGGCGCTCGGCAAGTGGCGGGCCACGGCGCGCGAGGCGGGCAAGCAGTCGCGCCGGGTGCGCTTCCCCGAGGTCGCCGAGCTGGCCACCACCCGGCAGGTCGCGGCGCTGCTCGCGGACGCCGACTTCGCGGGCGTCCTGCACGAGGAGGGCAGCGAGCCGCTGGCCCGCGCGGAGCTGCCCGCGGCCGGGCACATCGTGCTCGTCGTGGGCCCCGAGGGCGGGGTGTCCCCGGAGGAGCTGGCGGTGTTCGCGCAGGCGGGTGCCAAGCCGTACCGGCTGGGGCGTAGCGTGTTGCGTACGTCGACCGCGGGCACCGCGGCGACGGCGCTCCTCCTCGGCCGGACGGGCCGCTGGTCCTGACCGGCGGCGGCGCCCCGGCCCTCGCGGCACGTCCCGGAAAGGCCCCGCTGTGGAACTCGCCCAGGTCCGCCTGCTCGTCACGGACTTCCCCGCCTGCTACCGCTTCTACGCCGACGTCCTCGGCCTGAAGCCGCAGTCCGGCGCCGAGCGGGGGCCGTACGAGAAGTTCAGCCCGGCCACCGGCTCGGCGGGCATCGCCCTGCAGAGCCGGGCCATGATGGCCGAACTCCTCGGCGAGCTGGCCGAGTCGGCGACCGGGCACCGCTCCCTCGTGGTGCTGCGGGTCGACGACCTGGACGCGTACTGCGAGGGGGTCGCCGCCCGCGGGGGAGTGCTGCTGCGGGGCCCGGCCCCGATGACGGACCGGATGCGGGTGGCCCACCTGAAGGACCCCGAGGGGAACCTCGTGGAACTCCAGGAGTGGCTCCTGCTCCGCACGGACCGGGCGTAGCCGCCGCGGGATTCCCCTCCCGCGCCCATGACTGTCTGCCGAGGGGGCCGCTCCTGGCGGGGGCCCTCAGCGCCGTCGGCGCCCGCGCGTTCCCCGCCGCTGGCGCGGCGGATCACGGTCGCCACGGCGAAGGCGGCACGTGGAGAACTCGGCCCGGCCGACGGCGATCCAGCCCGTCCGGCGTTTGAGGACGAGCGCGGAGCGCGATGGGCGGGCGGGTAGGGGAATGGGCGCAAAGTGTGCTTTCCGTGGGGGAGTTGGGGTGGCACCCTGGCGGCCATGGGGGCCCTGAGGCGTTACGACGGAAGAGTGCGGCGACTCGCCATCGGCGTCGCGGCCGTCACGTGCACCGTGCTGGGCGCCGCCGCCTGCGACCCCGTCGAGGGCGACATGAGTACGTCCGCGATCGCCCTCACCACGGACAAGATGGGCACCCGCGAGCTGGAGCGGCAGCACCTTGAGGTGGGCTGGCTGAACTGCACGGCGTCGTTCGTGAAGAACGACGACGGAGACGACGGTTCCGACGACGAGCCCCGGGAGGCGCGGGTCGACTGCCAGGGCAAGTCCGAGGACGACAAGGACATCAGGCTCACGGGCCGGGTCACCGACGTCCGCAACGGCGCCTGCGTGCGCGGGAACCTGGTCGCCAGGGTCGAGGGGAAGGAATGGTTCCAAGTCGATGTCCTCGGCAACTGCCAGGGCGGTGACGAAGGGGACGACAGTGACGGCGGCGACGGCGGCGGCGACAGCGGCGACAGTGGTCACGACCAGAACGGCGACCAGGGCGGCGACCACGACAGTGGCCAGAACGGCGACCAGAACGGCGACCAGAACGGTGATCAAGACGGCGGTCACGACAGTGATCAGCCCGTCACCCACGAGCCCGAACCCGGTCCCACCGCCACCGTCACCGTCACCGCGCGTCCGGACCCGACGTGCGACTGCTATCCGGGCAAGTGATCCAAAACGATGACCCGGGCCCCGGCGCCTGCTTAGGCTGACAAGGTGACACAGCCTGCCTACCTCCGGTTTCCGCACCCGCACGGCGAGTTGATCGCCTTCACCGCCGAGGACGACGTGTGGGTCGCGCCCCTCGACGGCGGCCGCGCCTGGCGGGTCAGCGCCGACAACGTACCGGTGACCCACCCGCGGATCTCCCCAGACGGGACGACCGTCGCGTGGACGTCGACGCGCGACGGGGCACCCGAAGTGCACGTCGCGCCCGTCGACGGCGGCCCCTCCCGGCGCCTCACCTACTGGGGCAACAGCCGCACCAGCGTGCGCGGTTGGACGCCCGACGGCCGCGTCCTCGCGGTCACCGCGCACGGCCAGGCGTCCCTGCGCCGCACCTGGGCGCACGCCGTGCCCCTGGACGGCGGGCCCGCCGAGAGGCTGCCCTACGGCCTGGTCGGCGACGTCGCGCACGGGCCCGGCGGCCAGGTCCTGCTGCTGTCCGCGCTGATGGGCCGCGAGGCCGCCTGGTGGAAGCGCTACCGGGGCGGCACCGCGGGCAAGCTGTGGATCAGGGCGGGCGGCGAGGCCGCGGACGGCGGCGAGGCCACCTTCGTACGGCTGCACGCGGACCTCGACGGGAACGTCGAGCACCCGCTGTGGGTGGGCGACCGCGTCGCCTTCCTCTCCGACCACGAAGGCGTCGGCGCGCTCTACTCGTCCACCCCCGACGGCGACGACCTGCGGCGGCACACGCCCGTCGACGGCTTCTACGCCCGGCACGCCGCCACCGACGGCACCCGCGTCGCGTACTCGTCCGCCGGTGAACTCTGGCTCCTGGACGACCCGGTGGGCGACCCCGACGCCGAGCCGCGCCGCCTGGACGTGCGCCTCGGCGGGCAGCGCGTCGACCTCCAGCCGCACCCGGTGAACGCCGCCCGCTGGTTCGGCGCCGCCGCCCCCGACCACACCGGACGCGGCAGCGCGGTCTCCGTACGCGGCTGCGTGCACTGGGTCACCCACCGCGAGGGCCCCGCGCGGGCGCTCGCCGCCACCGACGGCGTCCGGGCCCGCCTGCCGCGCACCTTCCGCGTGGACGGCGAGGAGCACGTGGTGTGGGTGACCGACGCGGAGGGCGACGACGCCCTGGAGTTCGCGCCCGCCACCGGCCTCGCGCCCGGCGCCACCCCCCGGCGGCTCGCGGCCGGGCAGCTCGGCCGGGTCCTGTCGCTCGCCATGGCGCCCGACGGCAGCCGCGCCGCCGTCGCCTCGCACGACGGCCGCGTCCTGACCGTGGAGCGCGACAGCGGCGAGGTCCGCGAGGTCGACCGCGCCGAGCACGGCGAAGCCACCGGCCTGGTCTTCTCGCCGGACTCCGCCTGGCTCGCCTGGTCCCACCCGGGCCCGCGCCCGCTGCGCCAGCTCAAGCTCGCCAACACCGCCGACCTGTCGGTGTCGGAGGCCACCCAGCTGCGGTTCCGCGACTACAGCCCGGCGTTCACGCTCGACGGCAAGCACCTGGCGTTCCTGTCCGAGCGGGCCTTCGACCCGGTCTACGACGACCACGTCTTCGACCTGGCCTTCGTCGGCGGCGCCCGGCCGCACCTGATCACCCTCGCGGCCACCACGCCCTCGCCGTTCGGCCCGCAGCGCCACGGCCGCCCCTTCGACGCCCCCGACAAGGACGAGACCCCCGACAGCGAGGGCGCCCCCGTCACCCGCATCGACCTGGACGGGCTCACCGACCGGATCGTGCCGTTCCCCGTCGAGGCCGCCCGCTACAGCACGCTGCGCGCCGCCAAGGACGGCCTGCTGTGGCTGCGCCACCCGGTGCGCGGCGTGCTCGGCGCCTCCCGGGCCACGCCCGCCGCCCCCGACCCCTCCTCGTCCCTGGAGCGCTACGACCTCGCCCAGCGGCGCGTGGAGGAACTCAGCTCCGACGCCGACCACTTCGCGGTCACCGGCGACGGCAAGCGGGTGCTGCTGTGGGCCGACGGCAAGCTGAAGGTCGTCCCCAGCGACCGGCGCGTCTCCGGCGACGACGACGGCGGCGCGTCCGTCACCGTCGACCTCGGCCGGGTCCGCCAGAGCGTCGACCCGGCCGCCGAGTGGCGGCAGATGTACGCGGAGGCGGGCCGCCTCATGCGGGACAACTTCTGGCGGCCCGACCTCGGCGGCGTCGACTGGGACGGCGTCCTGGACCGCTACCGGCCCGTCCTCGACCGCGTCGCCACCCACGACGACCTCGTCGACCTGCTGTGGGAGGTCCAGGGCGAACTCGGCACCTCGCACGCCTACGTGGTGCCCCGCGGCGGCGGGGGCGGCGCCGGACAGGGCCTGCTCGGCGCGGACCTCTCCCGCGGCGAGGACGGCACCTGGCGCGTCGACCGGGTCCTGCCGTCCGAGACGTCCGACCCCGAGGCGCGCTCCCCGCTGGCCGCGCCCGGCGTCGCCGTCCGGCCGGGCGACGCGATCCTCGCCGTCGCCGGGCGGCCCGTCGACCCCGTGACCGGCCCCGGCCCGCTGCTCGTGGGCACCGCGGGCAAGCCCGTGGAGCTGACCGTGTCGCCCGCGGGCGGCGGCGAGGCCCGGCACGCCGTGGTGGTGCCCGTCGACGACGAGGAGCCGCTGCGCTACCACGCCTGGGTCGCCGACCGGCGCGCCTACGTCCACGAACGCTCCGGCGGGCGCCTCGGCTACCTCCACGTGCCCGACATGCAGGCCCCCGGCTGGGCGCAGATCCACCGGGACCTGCGGATCGAGGTGGCCCGCGAGGGCCTGGTCGTGGACGTGCGGGAGAACCGCGGCGGGCACACCTCGCAGCTCGTCGTGGAGAAGCTGGCCCGCCGCATCGTCGGCTGGGACGTGCCGCGCGGCTCCGGACCGCTGAGCTACCCCGGGGACGCACCGCGCGGCCCGGTCGTGGCCGTCGCCAACGAGTTCTCCGGCTCCGACGGCGACATCGTGAACGCCGCGATCAAGGCCCTCGGCATCGGACCCGTCGTCGGCACCCGCACCTGGGGCGGCGTCGTCGGCATCGACAGCCGCTACCACCTGGTCGACGGCACCCTCGTCACCCAGCCCAAGTACGCGTTCTGGCTCGAGGGGTACGGCTGGGGCGTGGAGAACTACGGCGTCGACCCCGACGTCGAGGTCCAGGTCACGCCCGAGGACTACGCCGCCGGGCGCGACCCGCAGCTCGACGAGGCGGTCCGCGTCGCGCTGGCCGCGCTGGCCGAGAACCCGGCGAAGTCGGCGCCTCCGCTGCCCGACTAGGCGCCCCGACCAGCCCCGCGTACCGCGCGGGCGCCCCGGATAGCATGCATGCGTCGTACGTGATCCCCACCGATCCCCGGACCCAGGGAGGGTGCCCCATGGCGGGCGAACCGCAGGCCGACTGCCTGTTCTGCAAGATCGTGGCGAAGGAGGTGCCCGCGACCGTCGTGCGCGAGACCGAGACGACGCTCGCCTTCCGCGACATCAACCCCCAGGCGCCCACGCACGTCCTGGTGATCCCCAAGGTGCACCACCCGGACGCCGCGTCGCTCGCCGCCGCCGAACCGGAGATCGCCGGTGACGTGCTGCGCGAGGCGGGCGAGGTCGCCGCCGCCGAGCAGGCCGACAGCTACCGCATCGTCTTCAACACCGGCTCCGGCGCCGGACAGACCGTCTTCCACGCGCACGCCCACGTCCTCGCGGGCCGCGGCCTGCAGTGGCCCCCCGGATGACACGCGGTGTCCGTACGTGAATTGGTGGTGCTGGGCACGGCCAGCCAGGTCCCGACCCGGCACCGCAACCACAACGGGTACGTGCTGCTCTGGGACGGCGACGGCATCCTCTTCGACCCGGGCGAGGGCACGCAGCGGCAGATGCTGCGTGCCTCCGTCGCCGCGCACGACCTGAACCGGATCTGCGTCACCCACTTCCACGGCGACCACTGCCTCGGCCTCGCGGGCGTCATCCAGCGCATCAACCTGGACCGGGTGCCGCACCCGGTCACCGCCCACTACCCGGCCTCCGGCGAGCGCTTCTTCGAACGGCTGCGGTACGCCACCGCCTACCGCGAGACCGTCGACCTCGCCCAGGCCCCCGTCGCCGCCGACGGCGTCCTCGCCACCACGCCCTCGTACCGTCTGGAGACCGCCAGGCTCTCCCACCCCGTCGAGTCCTTCGGCTACCGCCTCGTCGAGCCCGACGGGCGGCGCATGCTGCCGCGGCTGCTCGCCGAGCGCGGCGTCACCGGGCCCGACGTCGGCGTGCTCCAGCGCGAGGGCAGCCTGCGCGGGATCACCCTCGACGAGGTCAGCGAGGTGCGCCGCGGACAGCGGTTCGCCTTCGTCATGGACACCCGGCTGTGCGACGGCGTGCACGCCCTCGCCGACGGCTGCGACATGCTCGTCATCGAGTCCACGTTCCTCGACGAGGACGCCCGGCTCGCCGCCGACCACGGCCACCTGACCGCGGGCCAGGCCGCGTCGGTGGCCCGCGACGCGGGCGTGCGCCACCTCGTCCTCACCCACTTCAGCCAGCGCTACGCTGACCCCGCCGCGTTCGAGCAGCAGGCGCGGGCCGCCGGATTCGACGGCGAGCTGACGGTGGCCCGGGACCTGATGCGGGTACCCGTGCCCAAGCGCAGCCCCTGAACCACTCGCCGGAACGATCCGAAAGGCCCGTGCGACGCGCGACCCGCGAGACCGCGCGAGACCCCGCGAGACCCCGCGAGACCCCGAGAGCAGCACCGCCATGCCCCTGCCCAAGGCCGAACTCCACCTGCACATCGAAGGCACCCTGGAGCCCGAACTCGCCTTCGCCCTCGCCGAGCGCAACGGCGTCGAGCTGCCGTACGCCGACGCCGACGCCCTGCGCGAGGCCTACCGCTTCGAGGACCTCCAGTCGTTCCTCGACCTGTACTACGAGCTGATGGCCGTCCTGCGCGAGGAGGCCGACTTCGAGGAACTGGCCGACGCCTACCTCGCCCGGGCCGCCGCCCAGGGCGTGCGGCACGCCGAGATCTTCTTCGACCCGCAGGCCCACACGGAGCGCGGCGTCGACATCGGCACCGTCATCGAGGGCCTCGGCCGCGCCCTGGACCGCGGCGAGGAGCGGCACGGCATCACCACCGGCCTCATCCTGTGCTTCCTGCGCGACAAGAGGGCCGAGTCCGCCCTGGCGACCCTGGAGTCCGCGAAGCCGTATCTGCACCGCCTCACCGCCGTCGGCCTGGACTCCGCCGAGGCGGGCAACCCGCCGGGCGCGTTCGCCGCCGTGTACGAGGCCGCCGCCGCGCTCGGCCTGCGCAAGGTCGCCCACGCCGGGGAGGAGGGCCCCGCCGCCTACGTCCGCGAGGCCCTGGACGTCCTCGGCGTGGAGCGCGTCGACCACGGCCTGCGCTGCCTCGACGACCCCGGCCTGGTGGAGCGCCTCGCCCGCGAGCGGATCCCGCTCACCCTGTGCCCGCTGTCCAACGTCCGCCTGCGCGTCGTCGACACCCTGGCGGACCACCCCCTGCCCCGCATGATGGACGCGGGCCTGCTGTGCACCGTCAACTCCGACGACCCGGCGTACTTCGGCGGCTACGTCGGCGACACCTTCCACGCCCTGCGCGACGCCCTCGGCCTGGACGAGGAGCGGCTGCGGGAGCTGGCCCGCAACTCCTTCGAGGCGGCGTTCCTGCCCGAGGAGCGCAAGCGGGCCTACCTGGCGGAGGTGGCCGCGTACGAGTTCGAGTGACCCGGGTGCCCCGGGTGACCGGCCCCGCCACGGGTGACCAGCACCGCCACGGGCGACGCGGCCCCGTGCCGGGCCGCTCGCACGGGCCGCTTGTCGGAGGCTTCCGTTACGTTGCCTCCATGCCCGTACCACCTGCCGTACCACCGGAGACAGCGGCCGTACCACCCGAGCGTGCCACCGAGCCCGTCGTCGATCCGCTCAAGTCCGCCCGCAGGCCGGGCGATCCGCCCTGCGACGTGTATCTGACGGGGACGGTGTTCCTCGACATCATCTTCACCGGCCTCGACTCGGCGCCCGTGCGCGGCACCGAGTCCTGGGCCCGCGGCATGGGGTCGAGCCCCGGGGGCGTCGCCAACATGGCGACCGCGCTCTCCCGGCTCGGCCTGCACACCTCCCTGGCCGCCGCCTTCGGGGACGACCACTACGGGGAGTACTGCTGGGACGCCCTGGAGCAGGGCGAGGGCATCGACCTGTCCTCGTCGCGCACCGTGCCCGGCTGGCACTCCCCGGTGACCGTCTCCATGGCGTACGAGGGCGAGCGCACCATGGTCAGCCACGGCCACGAGCCGCCCCCGAACGCGGGCGTCCCCGACGACGGCACCCCCTGCGCCCCGCCCCGCGCCCGCGCCGCCGTCGCCTCCCTCACCCCGGGGGAGCGGGAGCCGTGGATCGCCACCGCCGCCCGCCAGGGCACCCGGATCTTCGCCGACGTCGGCTGGGACGACACCGGCCGCTGGGACCTGGCGGCCCTGCCCGACCTGCGGCACTGCGAGGCGTTCCTGCCCAACGCCGAGGAGGCCATGCGGTACACGGGCACCACCTGCCCCCGCGCCGCCGCCCACGCGCTCACCGAGCACGTGCCGCTGGCCGTCGTCACCCTCGGCGCGGAGGGCGCGTACGCGGTGGACGGGCGCACCGGCGAGACGGCGTCCGTGCCCGCCATCGAGGTCGAGGCCCTGGACCCGACCGGGGCGGGGGACGTCTTCGTCGCCGGGTTCGTCACCGGCACGCTCGCCGGGTGGCCGCTCGCCGACCGGCTCGCCTTCGCCGGGCTCACCGCCGCGCTGTCCGTCCAGGAGTTCGGCGGCTCCCTGTCGGCGCCCGGCTGGGCGGAGGTCGCCGCGTGGTGGCGGCGCGTGCGGGACCTGGAGGGCCAGGACCCGCTGGCCCTGGACCGGTACGCCTTCCTCGAACCCCTGCTGCCCCGGGTCACCCGGCCCTGGCCGCTGCGCAGGGCGGTCCCCACCATCGGCTTCCGCAGCGCCCCGTGACGCGCCGGGCCCCGCCGGGCCCGCCCCGGGCCCCCGCCGGAGCCGCGCGCCCGCGGGGGAAAAGCCCTACGGGGTTGTCCGTGGCTCGTCGTACTCTTGGCAGTACGAAAGGGCGCCGAGCGGCGAGCCCCCGCGACGAGGAGGACGTGCAGGCCTTAAGCGCCGGCCCATGACTCAGACACCCTCAGCCCAGACCCCTGCGCAGGATCAGGCGCGGGCCCACTTCACGGTCCCGGCCAAGCACCCCATGGTGACCGTTCTCGGGTCCGGGGACGCGCTGCTGCGCGTGATAGAGAAGGCCTTCCCGGCGGCCGACATCCACGTCCGGGGCAACGAGATCAGCGCTGTCGGCGAGGCCCGTGAAGTGGCCCTGATCCAGCGCCTGTTCGACGAGATGATGCTGGTGCTCCGCACCGGACAGCCGATGACGGAGGACGCGGTGGAACGCTCGATCGCCATGCTCAGGGCGGGCGAGACCGGTGACGGCCCGGAGGAGACCCCCGCCGAGGTCCTCACGCAGAACATCCTCTCCTCCCGCGGCCGCACCATCCGCCCCAAGACGCTCAACCAGAAGCGGTACGTCGACGCGATCGACAAGCACACCATCGTCTTCGGCATCGGCCCCGCGGGCACCGGCAAGACCTACCTGGCCATGGCCAAGGCCGTGCAGGCCCTGCAGTCCAAGCAGGTCACGCGGATCATCCTGACCCGCCCGGCGGTGGAGGCGGGCGAGCGCCTCGGCTTCCTGCCCGGCACGCTCTACGAGAAGATCGACCCGTATCTGCGCCCGCTCTACGACGCGCTGCACGACATGCTGGACCCGGACTCGATCCCCCGCCTGATGGCGGCGGGCACCATCGAGGTCGCCCCGCTGGCGTACATGCGCGGCAGGACGCTGAACGACGCCTTCATCATCCTGGACGAGGCGCAGAACACGAACCCCGAGCAGATGAAGATGTTCCTCACCCGCCTCGGCTTCGACTCGAAGATCGTGATCACGGGCGACGTCACCCAGGTCGACCTGCCGAACGGCACCAAGTCCGGTCTGCGCCAGGTCCAGCACATCCTGGAGGGCGTCGAGGACGTGCACTTCTCGCGGCTCACCTCCCACGATGTCGTCCGGCACAAGCTGGTCGGCCGTATCGTCGACGCGTACGAGAAGTACGACAGCGAGAACGGTACGGAGAACGGCTCCCACAAGAGCCGCCCCAGAGGGAAGTAGAAGAACCAGCGCCATGTCGATCGACGTCAACAACGAATCCGGCACCGAGGTCGACGAGCAGGCGATCCTCGACATCGCCCGCTACGCGCTCGCCCGGATGCGGATCCACCCGCTGTCCGAGCTGTCGGTGATCGTCGTGGACGCCGACGCCATGGAGCAGCTGCACGTGCAGTGGATGGACCTGCCCGGGCCCACGGACGTGATGTCCTTTCCGATGGACGAGCTGAGGCCGCCGACGAAGGACGACGAGGAGCCCCCGCAGGGCCTCCTCGGGGACATCGTGCTGTGCCCCGAGGTCGCCGCCAAGCAGGGCGAGCAGGCGCCGACGCGGCACTCCATGGACGAGGAGCTGCAGCTCCTGACCGTCCACGGGGTGCTGCACCTGCTGGGGTACGACCACGAGGAGCCGGACGAGAAGGCCGAGATGTTCGGCCTGCAGGCGGCGATCGTCGACGGCTGGCGCGCCGAGCGGGGCCTGACCGGCCCGTCTCCGGCCCCCACCGTCTCGTAAGCCCATGTCCGCGCAGATCGTCGCCGGGGCCATCGCCCTGGTCGTGGTGGCCTGGCTCGCCGCGTGCGCCGAGGCGGGCCTCGCCCGGGTCTCCAGCTTCCGCGCCGAGGAGGCCGTGCGGTCGGGGCGGCGCGGCAGCGCGAAGCTCGCGCAGGTCGCCGCCGACCCGACCCGCTATCTGAACGTGGCGCTGCTGGTGCGCGTCGGCTGCGAGATGGCCGCCGCGGCCCTCGTGACGTACGCCTGCCTGCGGGAGTTCGACAAGACCTGGGAGGCGTTGGCCGTCGCCATCGGCGTGATGGTCCTCGTCTCGTACGTCGCGGTGGGCGTCTCGCCGCGCACCATCGGCCGCCAGCACCCGCTGAACACGGCCACGGCCGCCGCGTACGTGCTGCTGCCGCTGGCCCGCGTCATGGGGCCCGTCCCGCCGCTGCTGATCCTCATCGGCAACGCGCTCACGCCCGGCAAGGGCTTCAGGCGCGGCCCGTTCGCCTCCGAGGCGGAGCTGCGCGCGATGGTCGACCTCGCCGAGAAGGAGTCCCTGATCGAGGACGAGGAGCGCCGCATGGTGCACTCCGTCTTCGAGCTGGGCGACACCCTGGTGCGGGAGGTGATGGTGCCGCGGACGGACCTGGTCTCCATCGAGCGCTTCAAGACCATCCGCCAGGCCCTGACGCTGGCGCTGCGCTCGGGTTTCTCGCGCATCCCGGTCACGGGCGAGAGCGAGGACGACGTCGTCGGCATGGTCTATCTGAAGGACCTGGCCCGCAGGACGCACATCAACCGCGACGCCGAGAGCGACCTGGTGTCCACGGCCATGCGGCCCGCGACGTTCGTGCCGGACACGAAGAACGCGGGCGACCTGCTGCGCGAGATGCAGCAGGAGAGGAACCACGTGGCCGTGGTGATCGACGAGTACGGCGGCACGGCCGGGATCGTCACCATCGAGGACATCCTGGAGGAGATCGTCGGCGAGATCACCGACGAGTACGACCGGGAGCTGCCGCCGGTCGAGGAGCTGGACGGCGGCGCCCACCGCGTCACGGCCCGCCTCGACATCGGCGACCTCGGTGAGCTGTACGGCCTGGAGGCGTACGACGACGAGGACGTCGAGACCGTCGGCGGGCTGCTCGCCAAGCAGCTCGGCCGGGTGCCCATCGCGGGCGCCAAGGCCGTGGTGACCCTGCCCGACGGCCGGGCCCTCAGGCTGACCGCGGAGGCCGCGGCGGGGCGGCGCAACAAGATCGTGACGGTTCTGGTGGAGCCGGTGGCCCCCGAGGGCGGCGAGCGGCCCGGCTCCGGTTCAGGCTCCGGCTCCGGAGAGGGGAGCGGGGGATGACCCCACAGGAGCTGCGGGCGTTCTGCCTGTCCTTCAACGACGCGGTCGAGGACTTTCCGTTCGGCCCGGAGACGTCGGTGTTCAAGGTCGCGGGCAAGATGTTCGCGCTCAGCTCCCTGGACGCGAGCCCGCTGCGGGTCAACCTGAAGTGCGACCCGGACCTGGCCGTCCAACTGCGCGCCGCCCACCCCGAGATCACCCCGGGCTGGCACATGAACAAGCGGCACTGGAACACGGTGACGGCCGACGGCGCCCTGCCCGACCAGCAGCTCCGCGAGCTCGTCGAGGATTCGTACGACCTGGTGGTGGCGGGCCTGCCGAGAGCGGTCCGGCTGCGCTTGGACCGGGCCTGAGCTCCGGTCACGGGCTCGCGCGCCCCGGGAGCGCGCTCCCGTGCCCAACCGGTCACCGCAGGCCCTCGCCATCCTGGTGACGGGACGGCAGAATGGGAGAAGCGGCGGACCTGAACCGCTTCCACTCCGGGCTGCCGGCCAAGGAAACTCGGAGTGGAAACGTCCTGCGTGATGGCGTCCGCCTTACCTGGCCCCGGCCTTCGGGTCGGGGCTGGACCATGTCTCCGCGTGGTTACAGCACGTGTGGCAGGACCCAGTCCTCGATGACCTTGCAGATCACGATGACGAGGCTTGCCCACGGGGCGGCCAGGGCCGCCCGGTCCGTCCACGTGCGGGTGGTGCGACGCCCCTCCGGCTTCTCGGCCATGGGGCTGTTTCTCCTTCCTGGTACCCCTGGGTCTCGTGGATACCGCGGCGATCCACGAACGAGTGGGTGACAGGTGCGGAGCGGGTGGCGGGTGCGGACCCCGATCGGGTGACGTGATGGCTTCGTCGTGGGGGCCTCGCGGCCTCCTCTATCAACCTCCTTGGTGTGGCTGCCAGTTGACTCATTTCGCACACCGGTGCTTGCGACCAGCGTAGCCTCGACATAGCCACCTGGGTAGTGCTGTCGGAGAGGTTGCTGAAGTAAGCATGTGCTTCGCAGTCTCCGATGAGCAGGTCGCCAAATGCGATATAGCTGTTTGGCTGCTCTCTCGCGCGCTCCCGGGGAGTTCGGCTGTTCGGCTGACACCCTGCGCCAATGGGCCTGTCAGGTTGCTGGACGGTGGGGCTCGGGCTCTTCTTGCCGTGAAGTGAACCGTCACCTCGGAAGGTCTCGATGAGTAAGCTGCTAGTCTGCTATGTTGCGTATCGCATGGTCCTGTTGGGGGTGGAGCCATCATGAGCGTGCCAAGTGCAGCACTACAGCGGCTTCGGCTGCGCACCGAGCTCCGCAAGGCGCGGGTCGCGGCCAATCTGACGCAGCGCCAGGTCGCCGCCAAGATGGAGTGGAGCCCGTCCAAGCTGATCCGGATCGAGGCCGGTGAGGTGGGGATCTCGGTCAACGACCTGCGACCGCTCGTCGAGGCGTACGGGATCCGGGACCGCCGCAAGGTCGAGGAGCTGCTCGACCTGGCCCGGGGCAGTCGGCGCATGCCCTACAGCGAGTACCGCGACCTCTACAGCAAGGAGTTCCTCCAGTTCCTCGCCCTGGAGGCGTCGGCGTCGATCATCCGGCACTACGGCTCGCTGGTGATGCCGGGCCCGCTCCAGACGGAGGAGTACGCCAGCGCGATCATGCGCTCCTACGACAAGGACATCGCGGAGGACAGCCTGGAGCGGTCCGTCGAAGTCCGGATGGCGCGGCAGGAGTTGCTGACGTCGGGCGGGCGCCAGGTGTTCTACATCCTGGACGAGGCCGTGCTGCGGCGGCAGGTCGGCGGGCGCGGCGTCATGCGCGCCCAGCTGGAGCGGCTCGCCGAGCTGTCGAACCGCCCCGGTGTGACGATCCAGATCCTGCCGTTCAGCATCGGGGCGCACGCGGGCATCCAGGGGCCCTTCAGCCACTTCGAGTTCGAGGCCGACGAGATGCCGGACCTGCTCTACCTGGAGAACCCGCGCGGCGACTCGTACACCACCAACACCCCGGAGGAGACCGCGCGGTACCTGGAGCGGTTCTGGGAGCTGGAGGACCTCGCCATCACGGACGGTGTGGACACTCTGCTGCGGGCGCTCGCCGAACGGATGGAGTCCGGCCAGGATGAGCTGGAGGTGTTGCTCCAGGGGGCCGCGCAGGAGTAACTCCCCTTGGGCGCTTGCACCTTGGCGGGATTCGGCGCGTTCATATTCGTATGACGCCCCGTTACTCTTGTAGGGGTGCTGCGTGACCCTGCATCAGCCGCGCGGGGGAGTCGGCAGAGTGGAGTCCGGCTTCGTACCCTCGCCCCGTGTGCAAGGAGCGGCTGACCTTCCGCACCCGGGGTGGAGGAGAGCGTGGGCAGCTCATGGACGTGGCGCAAGAGCAGCGCGAGCGACACCAGGGCCAATGCGTGCGTGGAGATGGCCTGGACCGGTGATGTGGTCCTTGTGCGGGACTCCACGCGACCGCGGGGCGCCGTGCTCGCGCTTCAGCCGTCGGCCTGGTCGGCCTTCCTCACCCTGGCGGCGCAGGCGTCCCCGTCCTCGGACGCGGGACGCCTTTCGCGCGCGGACGCCACGGCGGCGGCACGGCCCTGAGGGAGCCGGGCCGCCGCCGTGACGGCGTCAGGCGCGGCGCCCCAGCCCCGCGGCCACCAGCGCCGCCGTGAGGAGCACGATCCCCGCGTCGAGGGCCAGCACGGTCCGGGTGCCCGACAGGACGTCCCCGGTCGTGGCGAGTACGCCGAGCAGGGGGATGCCGACGGTGATGCCCACCTGCTGGGTGGAGGTGACCAGGCCGGTGGCCAGGCCCTGCTCCTCGTCGCGGACGCCCGAGGTGACCGTGACGCCGTACGACACGATCGCGCCGAGGTGGAACATGCTGGCCACCGAGACGGCCGCCGTCGCGAGCCACACCGACCACGCGGCCTCGCCGACCGCGACGAGGGCCGCGACGAACAGGCCCTGGCCGAGCAGGGAGCCCACGAGGGTGCGGCGCGGTCCGAAGCGGCCGATGACCCTCGGCGCGAGCACGCCCGCGAGGACCGACACCACGCCCTGCACGCCGAAGACCAGGCCCGTCTGGAACGCGGACAGGTCCAGGACGTCCTGGAAGTAGAGCGTCAGGACGAACACCACGGTGGACATCATCGAGAAGGTGACGAGCCCGCCGAGGTTGCCCACGCGACGGTCCGGCGGCGCAGCATCGGCAGCGAGACCAGCGGCGCCGCCGCGCGCGACTCGACGTACCCGAAGGCGGCGAGGAGCGCCACGCCGAGCACGAGGGCGACCAGCACGTCGGTGCCGCCGAAGCCGCGTTCGGCGGCCGTCGACAGGGCGTAGATCAGGGACAGCAGGCCGCCGGTGACGGTGACGGCGCCGGGGACGTCCAGGCGGGGGCGCTCCGGGGTGCGGGACTCCGGGAGCAGGCCGGGGGCCAGCGGCAGGACCAGCAGGGCGAAGAGCGTGAGCAGGCCCATCGTGGAGCGCCAGCCGAGGGTGTCGGTGAGGACCCCGCCGAGCACCATGCCGACGGTGAAGCCGAGGGAGAGCAGCGTGCCGGAGATGCCGAGCGCCCGGTCGCGCTGCGGGCCCTCGGGGAAGGTCGTGGTCAGCAGGGACATGCCGGTGGGGACGATCGCGGCGGCGCCGACGCCCTGGAGGGCCCGCCCGGCGAGGAACGACGCCGGGTCCCAGGCGAGCGTGGCCAGCAGCGAGGCCGCGCCGAACAGCGCGAGCCCGCCGAGGAACAGCCTGCGCCGCCCGAACAGGTCCCCGAAGCGCCCGAAGAGCAGCAGGAACCCGCCCGACGGCAGCGCGAACGCGGTGACCGCCCACTGGAGCGCGGCGTGGCTCATGCCGAGGTCCGCGCCGAGCACGGGCAGCGCCACGTTCAGTACGGAGAAGTCGAGCGCCACCATGAACTGGGCGGCGCACAGCACGAAGAGGATCAGCTTGTCGCGCGGGGAGAGCCTGGGGACGGGCGCGGGCGCGGGCGCGGAGGCGGGTGCGGAGGCGGGTGCGGAGGCGGGGGCGGTCGCGGGTACGGGGGCGGTCGCCGCGGCGGCGGGGGTGTCCGGGGAGGTGGTGGGGGTGTCTATCGCCATGCCCACGACCCTTTCGCGGTCGGAATAGGCGTGGGGAGCGGGAACTTATGCTGGTGGTGCGACCACCAGGGAGACACCAGGGACACACCAGGGCGCACCTGCGTGCGCCTGCGTGCACCTGGGCCACCTGGGACAGCCGAGGAGACAGCAGAGGGGGAGCGGTGGCCGGTCAGGCGGGGAGAGGGCCGACGGAGCCAAGGCGCGTCGCCGGGTGGAGCTGCGGGAGTTCCTGATGAGCAGGCGCGCCCGGGTGAGCCCGGCCGACGCGGGCCTCCCGGAGGGCGGGCGGCGGCGCACGCCGGGCCTCAGGCGCGAGGAGGTCGCCGTCCTCGCGGGCGTCGGCGCGTCCTGGTACCAGTGGCTGGAGCAGGGCCGCGACATCTCCGTGTCGCCGCAGGTCCTGGACTCCGTGGCGCGCGTGCTGCGGCTGTCCGGCGCCGAGCGCCGCCACCTGTACGTGCTCGCGGGCCTGAACCCGCCCGCGCCGCAGGCCGACGAGGACGCGGCGGACATGTGCGAGGGCCTGCGCCGCCTCATCGACACCTGGATGCCCTACCCGGCGCACATCATGGACCGCTACTACAACTGCGTCATCTACAACGACGCGGCCGCCATGGTCCTCGGCATGCGCCCCGAGACCACCCAGAACTGCGTCCTGGACTTCTTCACCGACCCCATGTACCGCTCGCGCAGCGTCAGCTGGGAGCAGAACGCGGCGACGCTCGTCGCGCAGTTCCGCGCCGCCTGCTCCGAGCACCCCGACGACGAGGGCTTCCAGGAACTCCTGGCGACCCTGCACGCCACGGGCGGGGAGTTCACCGCCCTGTGGGAGCGGCAGGACATCCGGCCCGCGGGCCAGGTCCACAAGGAGCTGGACCACCCCCTCGCGGGCGTCCTGCACGTGGAGTCCACCGCCCTGAAGGTGCCCGCGCGGCCCGACCTGACGATCGTGCTGCACACGCCGCTGCCGCTGGCCGACACGGCGGCGAAGCTGGAGTGGCTGGCCTCGCCCGAGGCGCGGCGCGGGTCGATGTACCGGGTGGCGGGCTGAGCCCGCGGCCCGCTCCTTATGCTCGTCCCATGACTGAGCGCGCCGACCTCGGCCCCGAGGACCAGAAGATCATCACCCTCGCCCGTTCCGCCCGGGCCCGCAACGGCGTGCCGGAGGGCGCGGCGGTGCGGGACGAGATGGGGCGCACCTATGTCGCCGGGACGGTGGGGCTGCCCTCGCTTTCGCTGTCGGCGCTGCGTACGGCGGTGGCGATGGCGGTGGCGTCCGGGGCGGGGTCGCTGGAGGCGGCGGCCGTGGTGTCCGGGGCGGAGGGGCTCGCGGAGGCGGATCTCGCCGCCGTGCGGGACCTCGGCGGGGCCGGGACGCCGGTGTTCCTGGCGGGGCCGGACGGGGCGGTGCGGGCGTCCGCGACGGCGTAGCCCTCACGGCTCGTCCGCGGGCGCCGGACGGGCTTGATCCCGCTCGGTTCCGCTCGCCCGTCCCGGAGGGGCGGGTGGGCGGGCGGGGCGCGCGGGGGTGAAAAGATCAGGGAGAATGGGCGGCATGAGCGTTCGTACCCAGTCTCCTCAGCCGTCCCAGCGGAGCGACCACCGCGCTGGTTTCGCCTGCTTCGTCGGCCGCCCCAACGCGGGCAAGTCCACCCTCACGAACGCTCTGGTCGGCAAGAAGGTGGCGATCACCTCGAACCGGCCGCAGACGACCCGGCACACGGTGCGCGGCATCGTGCACCGGCCCGACGCCCAGCTGATCCTGGTCGACACCCCCGGCCTGCACAAGCCGCGCACGCTGCTCGGCGAGCGGCTGAACGACGTGGTGCGCACCACGTGGGCCGAGGTCGACGTGATCGGCTTCTGCCTGCCCGCGGACCAGAAGCTCGGGCCCGGTGACCGGTTCATCGCCAAGGAGCTGGCGTCGATCAAGAAGACCCCGAAGGTCGCGATCGTCACCAAGACCGACCTGGTGGACGGCAAGGCGCTCGCCGAGCAGCTGATCGCCGTCGACCAGCTCGGCAAGGAGCTGGGCATCGAGTGGGCGGAGATCGTGCCGGTCTCCGCGGTCGGCGAGAAGCAGGTGGACCTGCTGGCCGACCTGCTGGTGCCGCTGCTCCCGGAGGGGCCCGCGCTGTACCCGGAGGGCGACCTCACGGACGAGCCCGAGCAGGTCATGGTGGCGGAGCTGATCCGGGAGGCCGCGCTGGAGGGGGTGCGGGACGAGCTGCCGCACTCCATCGCGGTGGTCGTCGAGGAGATGCTCCCCCGGGAGGGGCGGCCCGCGGACAAGCCGCTGCTGGACATCCACGCCTTCGTCTACATCGAGCGGCCCAGCCAGAAGGGCATCATCATCGGGCCCAAGGGGAAGCGGCTGAAGGACGTCGGGATCAAGTCCCGCAAGCAGATCGAGGCGCTGCTCGGTACGCCGGTCTTCCTCGATCTGCACGTCAAGGTCGCCAAGGACTGGCAGCGCGACCCTCGCCAGCTCCGCAAGCTCGGGTTCTAGCCCTCGCGGGGGGGCGCCCCTTTCCCCAAACCAGGGGGCCAGGCCCCCTGGCACCCCCGCCTCATTGCCGCTTCGCGGCTCGTCCTCAAACGCCGGACGGGCTTGATGTGAGCTGGGTGCGGAGCCAGTGGTAGGAGGCCTTGGGGGTGCGCTTCAGGGTGGCGTCCACGTGGACCAGGCCGAAGCGCTGGCCGTAGCCCTCGGCCCACTCGAAGTTGTCGAGCAGGGACCACACGAAGTAGCCGCGGACGTCGACGCCGGACTCCAGGGCGCGGTGCAGTGCCCGTACGTGGCCGTCGAGGTAGGCGATGCGGGCCTGGTCGTCCAGGCCGTCGTAGGAGCAGCCGTTCTCGGTGATGATCAGCGGCGGCAGCGCGTCGCCGTACCGTTCGCGGAGGGTGAGCAGCAGCTCCGTCAGGGCATCGGGGACCACGGGCCAGCCGAAGTCGGTGACGGGGTAGCCGGTGATCGGCCGCGGCGAGAAGGGCAGCTCGGGCGGCAGGGTGAGCCCGGAGAACTCGGTGGCGCCCGGCCGGGGGGCGCCGACCTTCGTGGGCTGGTAGAAGTTCACCCCGTACCAGTCGAGCGGCGCGGCGATCACCGCGAGGTCCCCCGCCAGGTCGGGCACGTCGGCGCAGAGCAGCTCCGTGATCAGCTCGGGGTAGCGGCCGGTGAGCAGCGGGTCGGAGAACAGCCGGTTGAGCAGCACGTCGTACAGGTCCGCGGCCTCCCGGTCCTGAGGGGCGTCGGAGGCGGGCCAGGTGGGGCCGTGCGAGTTGGCGACGCCGATGTCGCGGGCTCCGGCGGCGCGCAGCGCGGCGACGGCGAGGCCGTGGCCGAGGAGCAGGTGGTGGGCGACGGGCAGCGCGTCGAACAGGAGCCGCTTGCCGGGCGCGTGCTGGCCCAGGGCGTGGCCGAGCAGGGTGTGCTCCGCGGGCTCGTTCAGGGTGATCCACGTGGGTACGCGGTCGCCGATGCGGGCGGCGACCACGGCCGCGTACGCGGCGAACCGCTCGGCGGTGGCGCGCGCCAGCCAGCCGCCGTCCTTCTCCAGGGCCAGCGGTGTGTCCCAGTGGAACAGGGTCGGTACGGGGCGTACGCCCGCCGCGCACAGCTCGTCGACGAGCCGGTCGTAGAAGTCCAGGCCCCGCGCGTTGACCCGCCCGGCGCCGTCGGGCAGCACGCGCGGCCAGGACACCGAGAAGCGGTACGCGCCCACGCCCAGGTCCCGGACCAGGGCCACGTCCTCGCGGTAGCGGCGTACGTGGTCGCAGGCCACGGCGGCCGTCGTGCCGTCCTTGACGTTCCCCGGCAGCGCGGTGAACGCGTCCCACACCGACGGGCCGCGCTGGTCGACGGCGCCCTCGATCTGGTGGGCCGACGTGGACACGCCCCACAGGAAGCCGGGGGAAACGCGGGGAGCGGGGGGTGGGGGCTCGATGCCATGCGCCGGATCTTCCGTACCCGGCGGCGGGGAAGTCAACGGGCGTGCACGCGAAAGCGCGCGGGCCCAGGGGCCGGGCCCGCGCGGGTCAGGCGCCTTCCTTCATGACGCGTGTGATGAGTTCCCGCTGGTCGTCGGTGAGGCGGGGGTCCGAGCAGTACACGGTGCGGTCGTCGACCGTGATCTGGTAGCCGAAGCCGTCGGGCACCCCCACCGGGGGCGTGTCCCGGCTCGTGGCGAGGACGCGCTCGGCCAGGGCGTGCCACGCCCCGGCGTCCGGGCGCCCGGTGGTGTCCACCTCCGCGTGCCGCTCGATGCCCGCGAAACCTCCGGTGCGCTTCACCTGGATACGCATGGGTCCTGTCTACTCCTGGCGCCGACGCCCCGCCAGGCGGGCCGTCGGCGCCTGGCCGGTTCAGCTCGTGGCCACCTTCACCTGGGCCCAGGCGTCCTGGACGGCCTTCAGTTCGTCGCCGTCGCCGTACGCGGCGCGGGCGGCGGCGACCGTGAGCTTGGCGAAGTCCGCGAACGACGCGTCCTGGGCGAGTTCGCCGCCGGTGAGGACGGCGTACCAGATCTGGCCCGCCCGCTCCCAGGCGTGACCGCCGAGGGCCTGGGCGGTGAGGTAGAAGGCGTGGTTGGGGATGCCGGAGTTGATGTGGACGCCGCCGTTGTCGCGGCCGGTGCGGACGTAGTCGTCCATGGTGGCGGGCTGCGGGTCCTTGCCGAGGACGTCGTCGTCGTACGCGGTGCCCGGGGCCTTCATGGAGCGCAGGGCCGTGCCGGTGACGCGCTCGGCGAGCAGGCCCGCGCCGATCAGCCAGTCCGCCTCGTCGGCGGTCTGGCCGAGCGTGTACTGCTTGATCAGCGAGCCGAAGACATCCGCGAGGGACTCGTTGAGGGCGCCCGGCTGGCCGAAGTAGGTGAGGTTCGCCGTGTACTGCACGACGCCGTGGGTCAGCTCGTGGCCGATGACGTCCACGGGGATCGTGAAGTCCAGGAAGATCTCCCGGTCGCCGTCGCCGAACACCATCTGCTCGCCGTTCCAGAAGGCGTTCCCGTAGTCCTCGTCGTAGTGGACGGTGGCGGTCAGGGGCAGGCCGTCGCCGTCGATGGAGTCGCGCCCGAAGTGCTGGAAGAACACGTCGAAGGTCGCGCCGAGCCCCGCGTAGGCGCGGTTGACGGTGGCGTCCTTGCCGGGCTCGTCGCCCTCGCCGCGGACCTTGCGGCCCGGCAGGTCGGTGCGGTGCTCGGCGTCGTGGACGGTGCGCTGCGGCTTGCCCGCCCCGGCGGCCCGGGGCGCGGCCACGGCGGGCGCGCCGATGACGGTGGTCAGGCGGCGCTGGGTGCGCTCGAAGGCGTCCCGCTGGAGGGTGCGGCGGGCCGGGCCCGAGAGGGCGGGGTCCTGGCTCTGGGCGAGGGTGTCCAGGACGAACGGCGGCACGATGGTGCAGAAGACGGGCTCGAACCTCTCCGGGTTCCCCGTTGGGTTGGCGGTCATGCGTGGCAATGTGGCACTGCGTCACGTGACTGTCACCACCTGCGACCATGATTGATGAAATAACCCCATACGGCGGACTGGCTCCCGCTTCCGGTGGTATGCGTCGGCGTCGCCGCCGGTGGCGGCCGCTCCGGGTGTCCTGTGAGCGGGACGGCGTGCTGTGGGGGCGCTGCGGGGTGACTTCGGGAGGCGGTCCCGCATACTGATACGGGGCCCCGCACACCGTGCGGCTGGGCTAGGCTGCCTCGCATATGCGTTACCGGGTGCTTCTCCTTAGCCGCCGCGGCGAGGGCCTGTAGTCGAAGGCCGACCCCCTCCCCGCGGAGTTTCGGTGTGCAAGACCGTCGGCCGTCCTTCCGGACCTTCCGGCCTTCCGAGGAGACCCGCACCCATGCCGAACTTCCAGCGCCCCACCTCCCTGCCGATCCACAAGTACGGCCGGTACGAGCAGGTGCACCTGCCCGACCGCACCTGGCCGGAGAAGCGGATCACGGTCGCGCCCCGCTGGCTGTCCACGGACCTGCGCGACGGCAACCAGGCGCTGATCGACCCGATGTCCCCGGCCCGCAAGCGCGCCATGTTCGACCTGCTGGTCAAGCTGGGCTACAAGGAGATCGAGGTCGGCTTCCCCTCGTCGGGGCAGACCGACTTCGAGTTCGTACGGTCGATCATCGAGGACGAGGACGCGATCCCCGACGACGTCACCATCTCCGTCCTCACGCAGGCCCGTGAGGAGCTGATCGAGCGGACCGTGGAGTCCCTGAAGGGCGCCCGGCGGGCCACGGTCCACCTGTACAACGCGACGGCGCCGGTGTGGCGCGAGGTCGTCTTCCGCGGCTCGCGCGAGCAGGTCAAGCAGATCGCCACCGACGGCACGCGCCTGGTCATGGAGTACGCGGAGAAGCTGCTCGGCCCGGAGACGGTGTTCGGGTACCAGTACTCGCCGGAGATCTTCACCGACACCGAGCTGGACTTCGCCCTGGAGGTCTGCGAGGGCGTCATGGACGTCTGGCAGCCCGACGCCGACCGCGAGATCATCCTCAACCTGCCCGCCACCGTGGAGCGTTCGACGCCGTCCACGCACGCGGACCGCTTCGAGTGGATGAGCCGCAACCTGTCCCGGCGCGAGTTCGTCTGCCTGTCCATCCACCCGCACAACGACCGCGGCACCGCCATCGCCGCCGCCGAGCTGGCCGTGATGGCGGGCGGCGACCGCGTCGAGGGCTGCCTGTTCGGCCAGGGCGAGCGCACCGGCAACGTCGACCTGGTCGCCCTCGGCATGAACCTGTTCAGCCAGGGCATCGACCCGCAGATCGACTTCTCGGACATCGACGAGATCCGCCGGGTGTACGAGTACTGCACGCAGATGGAGGTCCACCCCCGCCACCCGTACGCGGGCGACCTCGTCTACACCGCCTTCTCCGGCTCCCACCAGGACGCCATCAAGAAGGGCTTCGACGCCATGGAGGCCCGCGCGGCCGCCGCGGGCAAGACCGTCGACGACATCGAGTGGGCCGTGCCGTACCTGCCCATCGACCCCAAGGACGTGGGCCGGACGTACGAGGCCGTCATCCGCGTCAACTCGCAGTCCGGCAAGGGCGGCGTCGCCTACGTCCTGAAGAACGACCACAAGCTGGACCTGCCGCGCCGGATGCAGATCGAGTTCTCGAAGATCATCCAGGCCAAGACCGACGCCGAGGGCGGGGAGCTGACGCCCGCCGCGATCTGGAACGTCTTCCGCGACGAGTACCTGCCCAACCCGGAGAAGCCCTGGGGCCGCATCCAGGTCAAGAACGGCCAGACGATCACCGACGTCGACGGCACCGACACCCTCACCGTCGAGGCCACCGTCGACGGCTCCGACATCGTCCTGACCGGCTCCGGCAACGGCCCGATCTCCGCGTTCTTCAACGCCCTGCAGTCCGTCGTCGGCATCGACCTGCGCCTGCTCGACTACCAGGAGCACACGATGAGCGAGGGAGCGTCCGCGCAGGCCGCGTCGTACATCGAGTGCGCCATCGGCGACCGCGTCCTGTGGGGCGTCGGCATTGACGCGAATACGACACGCGCCTCCATGAAGGCGGTCGTCTCCGCCGTCAACCGCGCGGCCCGCTGACGACCCTCGGTCCCCTGTTCGACCGGTGCTTTCGTGGCCCCGGCCGCCCCCGCGGCGGCCGGGGCCACGGCGCTCCCGCCGAAAGGTCCGGGCCAGCAACAGGCCATCTCCCGTCCGGGGTACTGACGCGACATCACTGGTGTGGCTAACATCACGCCAACGCGGCAGGGCTGCCGGGGAGTCGTGGAGGTGCGTGGTGCTGCCAGACCGGGAACGAGACGGCCAGAACTCCCGATTCCGGCCCCCGCGGCCACCCCGCCGCCGCGCCCGCGCGCCCCGCGTCCACCGCCTCGTCGGCGTCCGCACCGCCTGGACCACCGTTGGCGACGGCGAGTTCTTCTGCCCCGGCTGCGGCGGCGACCGCAACTACCGGCGGCGCACCGGACGCCGCCGCCTCGTCGTCCTCGGCGTGCCGCTGCTCACCCGCGGTCAGACCGGGCCCGTCGTCGAGTGCGTCGCCTGCCAGGACCACTTCGGGCTCGACGCCCTGGACCACCCCACCACCGTCCGGCTCTCCGCGATGCTCCGCGACGCCGTGCACACCATCACCATCGCCGTCCTCACCACCGGCGGCGCCGCCTCCCGCGCCACCCTCGACGCCGCCGTCACCACCCTGCGCGGCGCCGGGTTCGACGACTGCACCGAGGAACGGCTCGTCGCCCTCGCCGACGCGCTCGCCGCCGACACGGGGCGCGTGGGCGCGCCCGACTGCGCGCCCGGGCTCGCCATAGAGCTGCATGAGGCGCTGGGGCCGCTCGCCCCGCACCTGGCGCCCGCCGGGCGGGAGGCGCTGCTGCTCACGGGTGCGCGCGTGGCGCTGGCCGATGGGCCCTATACGCCCGCTGAGCGGGACGTTCTCGCTACCGCCGGGTGTGCGCTGACGCTGGGGGCGGAGGATGTGGGGCATCTCTTGACTGTGGCGCAGCGCACGCCGTCTTGAGCTGCGCTCTGTTCTCCTTGCTCTCCTTGTGCCCCGCTTTGCCGTCGTTCGGGTGCGACTGCTTTGTGGCTGGGCGCGCAGTTCCCCGCGCCCCTTCGGGGCGCTCCCAAGGTCGGGGCGCTCCCAAGGTCGGGGCGCTCCCAAGGTCGGGGCGCTCCCCAACCCGGCGGCTTCGGATACTCCCGTAGCCGTACTCCCCCGGGAGTAACGCACGGTCCTTGCCGCCCCCGGGCGTAACGGCCAACTCGGTCCCGCGTCCGACGAATCGGGGGCCCCGCGGCGGAAGTCTGGAAGCCGACAGACACCGTCACGGGAGGGAGGCCCGCCGATGGGGGCCGCGACAACGAGCGAGCGCCGACGACCACGAGCCGTGCCCTGGATCCTGCTGGGCATCTGGGTCGCCGTCCTCGCGCTCGCCGGGCCGTTCGCCGGGAAGCTCGGCGACGTGCAGAAGGACCGGGCCGTGGACTACCTGCCCGCGAGCGCCGACTCCACCCAGGTCGCCAAGATCCAGGAGAAGCTGCCCGGCGGCGAGACCACCGAGCTGGTCCTCGTCTACCACCGCGACGGCGGCCTGAAGCCCGCCGACAAGCAGCTGGTGAACCGTCAGGCCGCGTCCCTGGACCAGAAGTTCGAACTCGTCGCGACGCCCACGGGGGTGGCGTCGAAGGACGGGACGACCCTGATGTACCCGGTCGCCAGCACCGCGCCCGGCACCGACGAGGAGAAGCGGGACACCTTCGTCAACGATGTGCGCGACGTCGTCAAGGGCGGCGGCGGCCTGAGCGCCGAGGTCGGGGGGCCCGGCGCGCTCGCCACCGACGCCAGCGAGGTCTACCAGTCCCTCGACGGGCCGCTGCTCTACACCACCGTCGCCGTCGTCGCGATCCTGCTCATCCTCATCTACCGCAGCCCGTTCCTGTGGCTGGTGCCGCTGGTCGTCGCGGGCGTCGCCGACTTCCTGTCCATGGGCATCGCCTACGGCCTCAACCAGGCCTTCGGCACCTCCGTCAGCGGCCAGAGCTCCGGCATCATGACGATCCTCGTCTTCGGCGCGGGCACCGACTACGCCCTGCTCATCGTCTCCCGCTACCGCGAGGAGCTGCGCCGTATCGAGCGCCCGTACGACGCCATGGTGGCCGCGCTGCGCGGCTGCGGGCCCGCCGTGGTCGCCTCCTCCGGCACCGTCGCCGCGGGCCTGCTCTGCCTGCTCGCCGCCGACCTCAACTCCAGCCGCGGCATGGGCCCGCTCGGCGCCGTCGGCGTGCTGTGCGCGCTCGTGGCGATGCTGACGCTGCTGCCCGCGCTGCTCGTGCTGCTCGGCCGCCGGGTGTTCTGGCCGATCGTGCCCGCCTTCGGCAGCGAACCCACGAAGCGCCGCTCGCTGTTCGCCTCCATGGGCAGCTCCGCCGGTCGCCGCCCGCTGACCGTCCTCGCCTCCGGCGCCGTGCTGCTCGGCGCGCTCGCCCTCGGCGCGTTCAACCTGCCCGGCAACCTCAAGCAGGAGGACTCCTTCACCAGCACCCCCGACTCCATCACCGCCATGGAGACCCTCGCCGCGGCCTTCCCCGAGCGCGGCACCCAGCCCATCAACGTCATCGTCCCGGCCCGGAAGGCCGACGAACTCCTCGGCCGGGCCAAGACCGTGCCCGGCGTCGACAGCGCCGAACGCGGCCGCACCGCCGACGACTGGGCGGAGCTGTCCGTCGTCGCCAAGGCCCCGCCGCAGACCGCCGCCGAGACCACCACCATCGAGGCCCTGCGCGACGCCCTCGACCCGCACGGCGCCTACGTCGGCGGACCCAGCGCCGAGCAGATCGACCTGAAGGACACCAACGCCCGCGACCGCCTGGTCGTCGTACCGATCGTCCTCGGCGCCGTCCTGCTCATCCTCGTGGCGCTGCTGCGCAGCCTTCTCGCGCCGCTGCTGCTGCTCCTCGCGGTCGTCGCCGTCTGGGGCGCCTCGCTCGGCATCGGCGGACTCGTCTTCGGCCCGCTGTTCGGCTTCGACGGCACCGACCCCGGCCTCGGACTGCTCTCCTTCGTGTTCCTCGTCGCCCTCGGCGTCGACTACGGCATCTTCCTCATGCACCGCATGCGCGAGGAGTGCCTGGCGGGCGCCGACACCGGCACGGCCGCCCTCACCGCGCTGCGCACCACGGGCGGCGTGATCGCCTCCGCGGGCCTCGTCCTCGCCGCGACCTTCGCCGTCCTGACCAACATGCCGATGGTCCAGCTCGTCGAACTGGGCTTCGTCATCGCCGTCGGCGTGCTCCTCGACACCTTCCTGGTCCGCACCTATCTGGTGACGTCCGCGAGCCTCGCCCTCGGCGACAAGGTGTGGTGGCCGGGACCGCTGGCCCGGCGCCGCGGACCCGCCGCCCCGGCACGGGAGGAGCCCCGACTGACCTCCGTCCGCTGAACCGCGCGCACACCGCGGCGCCCCTCCCTGCCGGAGGGGCGCCGCCTTCCTGGAAGATGGGGCCGACGCATGGACACAGCCGACAGGCGTCAGCGGCGCGCGCCACACCGGCCGCGGCGGCTACGCGAAGGGGGACCCGACGACGTGCCGTACCCGCCCTCCGCCTCACGCCCGTGGTGGCCCTTCTCCGGGGCCGCGCCGGGCACGCGGCGCGCCCTGCGCGACGACGCGCTGTTCGCGGCCTTCGTCGCGGCGCTCGACATGGTCCTCGGCCTCGTCACCAGCGACGGCAACCGCTCCCTGGACGCCGTCGGCTGGCTGCTGCTGATGGCCGCCCACGTCCCCCTCGTCTGGCGTCGCAGCCACCCCATGCCGGTGCTGCTCGCGACCATCGTCGGCGTGGCCCCGTACCACGCCGTCGACTACCCGCACACCGCCGCGATCCCCGTGGGCATGGTCGCCCTGTACACCGTCGCCGTCTCCGGGCGCCCGCGCCGCGCCCTGATCACCGGCGTCACCGTCGTCGGCATCACTCTCGTGGTGAACGCCAGCGTCGGCCCCAAGCAGGTCGAGGAGATCCTGCGCATCTCCGGCTGGATCGTCGCCGTCCTGCTCTTCGGTACGTACGTCCGCGTGCACCGGCAGTACATCGCCTCCGTCGTGGAGCGCGCCGAACGCGCCGAGCGCACCCGCGAGGAGGAGGCCAGGCGGCGCGTCGCCGAGGAGCGGCTGCGCGTCGCCCGCGACCTGCACGACCTGCTCGCGCACAGCATCACCCTCGTCGGCGTGCAGACGTCCGTCGCCGCGCACGTCCTGGCCGCCGACCCCGACCGCCTCGACCGGGCGGCCATCGCCGACGCCCTCGACGACATCGCCGAGACCTGCCGCACCGCCCGCGGCGAGCTGCGCGCCACCCTCGAAGTCCTGCGCTCCGGCTCGGAGTCCGGCGACGACGGCGCCGACGAGTGCCGCGGCCCGCTGCCCGGCCTCGACGGCATCCCCGACCTGGCGGACGCGGCCCGCACCGCGGGCGCCAAGGTCGACCTCGCCGTGCGCGAGGTGGCCGCGCCGCCCGCCGTCGGCGCCGCCGCCTACCGCATCGTGCAGGAGGCCCTCACCAACGCCGTGCGGCACGGCGGGCCCGGCCTCGGCGTGCGCGTGGCGATACACGAGCGGGAGGGCGCGCTGCGGGTGTGCGTCACCGACGACGGCGACGGCGCGGGGCCGCCCCCGGTGGAGACGACCGCGTCCGGGTTCGGCATCATCGGCATGCGCGAGCGGGCCCGCAGCGTCGGCGGGACGCTGGAGGCCGGGCCACGGGGCGACGGGGGGTTCGAAGTGCTGGCGGAACTGCCGCTGGGGGCGGCGGAGGCGAGCGGGGGCCGACGGTGACCGGAACCATCCGCGTGCTCCTCGCCGACGACCAGGCCCTGGTACGGGCCGCGTTCGCGATGCTCATCGAGTCCGCGCCCGACATGGACGTCGTCGCCCAGGCCCGCACCGGCCGCGAGGCCGTCGAACTGGCCCGCGCCGAGCGGGCCGACCTCGTCGTCATGGACGTCCGCATGCCCGACCTCGACGGCATCGGCGCCACCCGGCTCATCGCCGCCGACGAGGACCTCGCCGGGGTGAAGGTCCTCATGCTCACCACGTACGACACCGACGAGCACGTCGTCGAGGCGCTGCGGGCCGGGGCGTCCGGGTTCCTCGTCAAGGACACCAAGCCCGCGGAGCTGCTCGACGCGATCCGCACGGTGGCGGCGGGCGAGGCGCTGCTCTCGCCGGGGCCCACGGCGCGGCTCATCTCCCGCGTCCTGCGGTCTCCTGGCGGGGGCGCCGCCGCGAGCCCTCCGGCGCCTTCGCTGTCCGTGCTCTCCGACCGGGAGCGGCAGGTGCTCACGCTGGTGGCGCGGGGCCTGAACAACGTCGAGGTCGCCGAGGAGCTGGGCCTCAGCCCGCTGACGGCGAAGACGCACGTCAGCCGCATCATGGGCAAGCTGGCGGTCCGTGACCGCGCGCAACTCGTCATCACGGCCTACGAGTCCGGCCTCGTCACCCCCGGTGCCTGATCCCCCCACCCACCCGCCCTCTCCCGCTCCCGCGGCTCGCCTGGGGCTGCGCCCCTCTCCCCCTCATCGGCGCTCCGCGCCTCGCCCTCAAACGCCGGGCAGGCTTGAAATGCTCCGCGTCCCGCCGAGGGAGGGGGGACCAAGCCCGTCCGGCGCTGAGGACGGGTGCGCAGCGCGACGATTCAGCCCGTCCGGCGTTTGAGGACGAGTGCGTCAGCGGGGCTGATTCAGCCTGTCCGGCGTTTGAGGACGAGTGCGCAGCGCGATGATTCGGCCTGTCTGGTGTGCGTGGACGAGTGCGTCAGTGGGGCTGATTCAGCCTGTCTGGCGTTTGAGGACGGGCGCGTAGCGCGATGATTCGGCCTGTCTGGTGTGCGTGGACGAGCGCGTCAGCGGGGCTGATCCAGCCTGTCCGGCGTTTGAGGACGAGCCGCGGAGCGGCGATTTGGGGGAGAGGGGCGGAGCCCCAGGCGAATCGCGGGAGCGGGGAGGGCGGGTGGGTGGGGGAAACAGCCTGCCCGGCGTTTGAGGGCGAGGCGCCGACGGACCCCCTAGAGAAGCCCGGCCGCGGCGAGGTGCTTCCCCACCCGCTCCACCTCCCCGGCCGTCAGGGGAACCTGCGGCGGAGCCGTCACCGCGCAGCCGATCACCCCCCGCAGATGCAGCGCCGCCTTGAACGCCCCGATCCCCGAAGACCCCCGCCCCATCCGCTCGGCCGCCCCCACGTCCACCATCCGGAACAGCGCGCACAGCCGCTCCTGCTCGGCCCGCGCCAGGTCCCAGTCCCCGGCCCGGCAGTGCCGGTACAGCCGTACGTACCCGTGCGGGTCGACGTTCCCGAGCCCCGGCACCACCCCGTCCGCCCCCATGGCCAGCGCCGCGTCCACCGTGGTCTCGGACCCGGTGAGGACGCTGAACCCGGACACGTCGGGCCGCGCCCGCGCGCCGAGCAGCACCCGCCGCAGACCGCCGTCGTCCCCGCTGGAGTCCTTCAGACCGGCGAGCACGCCCTCGGCGGCGAGGTCGAGGACGAGGTCGGCGTCGAGCTTGGTGTGCACGGAGACGGGGATGTCGTACGCGAAGACGGGCAGCCCGCCGTGCTCGGCGACGAGCCGGTAGTGGCGGGCGATCTCGGCGGGGTGGGTGCGGGCGTAGAAGGGCGCGGTGACGACGACGCCGTCGGCTCCGGCGGCCCCGGCGGTGCGCACGTGGTCCAGGACGCGGGGGGTGGTCATGTCGATGGCCCCGGCGAGGACGGGGAGCTGTCCCGCGACGTGGCGTACGACGGTCCGTACGACCGTCTCGCGGTGCCGGTCGGGCAGATACGCGGCCTCGGAGGTCGAGCCGAGGACGAACAGACCGGTGACGCCACCGTCGACGAGGTGGTCGACGAGGCGCCGCAGGGAGGCGGTGTCCACCTCGTTGTCCGGGGTCAGGGGGGTGCACACGGGCGGGATGACCCCGGTCAACAGGGCGGGAAGGGTCATGGAGCCTCCTTGGACGTGGCCGTGGCGGCGGCCGTCGCTGCGGATGAGGACCGCGAGGACTGCGAAGACTGGGCGGACTGGGCGGACTGGGCGGACTGCCCGACGAGGTCCCGGGTGGACTCCCCGGGCAGCACCGGGTGGTGACACCGGTACACATGCCCCCCGGCCGCTCTCCGCCCACCTGCGTCCGCGCCTCCGTCGCCGTCCGCGTCGGACACCTCCGGCATCACCTCCGCGCACACGTCGTCCGCCTTCCAGCAGCGCGTGCGGAACGGGCAGCCGCTCGGGGGGTGGGTGGCGGAGGGGACCGGACCGGTGAGGGGGATGGGGTCGATGGGGGAGAGGAGGCCGGGGGTGGCGGAGAACAGGGCCCGGGTGTAGGGGTGGCGGGCGCGGGTGAGGATGTCGGCGGCGGGGGCCTCCTCGACGATGCGGCCCAGGTACATGGTGATGACGCGGTCGCTCATCCGGCGGACGGTCTGGATGTCGTGGGAGACGAAGACCAGGGCGAGGCCGAGGCGTTCCTTGAGGTCGAGCAGGAGGTTGAGGATCTGCGCGCGGACGGACACGTCGAGGGCGCTGGTCGGCTCGTCGGCGACGACCAGGTCCGGTTCGAGGGCGAGGGCGCGGGCGATGGCCACGCGCTGGCGCTGGCCGCCGGAGAGCTGTCCTGGCAGGGCGTCGGCGAGCGCGGTGGGCAGGCCGACCAGCGCCATCAGCTCGCGGACGCGCTCGGCGCGCTGGGCGGGGGTGCCGCGCCGGTGCACGTCCAGCGGGTCGCGCAGGATCTGCCGTACGGGCAGCCGTCGGTTGAGGGCGGTCGACGGGTCCTGGAAGATCATGGCGGTCTCGCTGCCGAGGGTGGTGCGGCGCTCGGCGGGCGACATCTCCCACAGGTCGCGGCCCCGGAAGGCGACGGTCCCGGCGGTCGGCCGCTGGATGCCGACGAGGACCTTGGCGAGGGTGGACTTGCCGCAGCCGGACTCGCCGACGACGCCGACGGTTTCGCCGGGCGCGATGGCCAGGTCGGCGCCGGTGAGCGCGTACACCTTGTCGCGGGAGAAGACGCCGCCGGTGCGGGCCCGGTGGACGACGTGCGCGTCGCGCAGGGTGATCAGGTCGGCGGCCCCGGCCATGGAAGGCGCAGAGGGCCCAGAGGGCCCAGAGGGCTCCGGGGACGTCGGCGACGCCGGGGGTGTCGGGGGCGTCGGCGGGGTGTCAGGCGCGGTCACGGACGGTCTCGCTCTCTCGCGGGTCCTGGTCTGCGGGTGCCTCGATCGCCGGGTGGTGACACGCGGTGCGGTGCCGGGGCGTGCCCAGGAGGGCGGGCGCGGTGGTGCGGCACACCTCGTCGGCCAGCGGGCAGCGGTCGGCGAAGCGGCACCCGGCGGGGAAGTCGGCGGGGGACGGCACGACGCCCTTGATCTGGGTGAGGCGTTCGGCGGCGGCTTCGAGGGAGAGCACGGAGCCGAGCAGGCCGCGCGTGTAGTGGTGGGTGGGGGCCTCCACGAGGTCGGCGGTCACGCCCGTCTCGACGATCTGGCCGCCGTACATCACCGCGACCCGGTCGGTGACGTCGGCGACGAGCGCCAGGTCGTGGGAGACCAGGATGAGGGCGAAGCCCAGCTCCGCGCGCAGCCGCAGCAGGAGTTCGATGACCTGGGCCTGGACGGTGACGTCGAGGGCGGTGGTCGGCTCGTCGGCGACGATCAGCTTGGGGTCGCGGGACAGGGCCATGGCGATGAGGACGCGCTGGCGCTGGCCGCCGGAGAGTTCGTGGGGGTAGCTGCGCAGGGTGCGTTCGGGGTCGAGGCCGACGAGGGAGAGCAGTTCGGCGGGGGTGCGGTGGCCGCCGCGCCGGACGACCTGCTTGAGCTGGGCGCGCACGGTCATCGCCGGGTTCAGGGACGACAGGGCATCCTGGTAGATCATCGCCATGTCGTGGCCGAGGAGGCGGCGCCGGGCCCGCATGGGCAGGCCGATCAGCTCCCGGCCGTCGAAGGTGACGTGCCCCCGGATGCGGGCGCCCTTGGGCGCCAGGCCCATGACGGTCAGCGCGGTCAGGGACTTGCCGCAGCCGGACTCGCCGACCAGGCCGAGGACTTCGCCGGGCCGCACCTCGAAGCTGATGCCGTCGACGATGTCGACGCCCTCGTGGCGGGCGTCGAAGCCGATGGCCAGGTCCCGTACGGCGAGGACGGGTTCGCCCTCGGGCAGGGGCCGGGCGCGGGCGCGCAGCCGGGCGGCGGCCTCGGTGAGGCCGGGCAGGCCGAGGACCTCGCCGCTGCCGGGTTCGGGGGCCTCGACGCGGTCCTGGGCGCGGGCGGGGGCGACGTCGCGGCCGGAGGGCGCCGCCCACGCGTCGGAGACGCCCTCGGACAGCACGTTCAGGGACAGCACGGTGAACAGCATCAGCAGGCCGGGGAAGACGGTCGCCCACCAGCCGCCGATGAGGACCATGTTCTTGCCGTCGGCGATGACGCTGCCCCAGGACGGGTCCGGCGGCCTGACGCCCGCGCCGATGAACGACAGGGACGCCTCGAAGACGATGGCCTCGGCGACCTGCACGGTGCAGAAGACGAGGACGGGCGCGGCGCAGTTGATGGCGACGTGCTTGATGAGGATGTGCGGGGTGCGGGCGCCGATGACGCGTTCGGCGGTGACGTAGTCCTCGCCGTACTGGTCGAGGACGTTGGCGCGCACGACGCGGGCGATGGGCGGGGTGAACAGGAACGCGATCGCGCAGATGAGGACGGCGATGCCGCCGCCGAACACGGCGACGAGGACGGCGGCGAGCGCGATGCCGGGGAAGGCCATGACGACGTCGAGGATCCGCATGAGCGTTTCGTCGACGGCCTTGCGGGAGGTCGCCGCGACGGCGCCGATGACCGCGCCGACGACCAGGGCGAGCAGCGTCGCGCCGAGCCCGATGGCCAGCGACCAGCGGGCCCCGTACATCAGCCGGGAGAGGATGTCCCGGCCGAGGCTGTCCTGCCCCATCCAGTGGTCGGCGGAGGGCCGTCCGGTGCCGTCGGTCAGGGACTGCTGGTCGAGCGGGTCGTGGGGCGCGAGGAGCGGGGCGAACAGGGCGACGAGCACCACGACGGCGAGGACGCCGACGGCGACGCGGGACAGGACGGGCAGCCTGCGCAGCGAGCGGACCCTGAGCCCGGGCCGGGCGAGCCTGTCGGTGAGCGCCTTGCGGGAGGTGGACGCCTTGCGGGAGGTGGACGCCTTGCGCGAGGTGAGCGGCATCAGGCGGCTCCCCTCACGGGCGGGTCGGCGGGAAGCATCAGGAGGTCCCCCTCAGGCGCGGGTTGACCAGCAGGTACAGGATGTCGATGACGAGGTTGACGACGACGAAGCCGACGGCGGTGGTGATGACGACGCCCTGGACGACGGCCGGGTCGCCGTTCTTCACGGCGTCGATCATGAGCTTGCCCATGCCGGGCAGCGAGAAGATCGTCTCGATGACGACGGCGCCGCCGAGCAGATAGCCGACGCGCAGGCCGAGCACGGTGAGCGGGTTGATGAGGGCGTTGCGCAGCACGTTGCGGCCGACGACCACGACGGGCGGCAGGCCGCTGCCGATGGCGGTGCGCACGTAGTCCTTGTCGAGTTCCTCGACGACGGCGGTGCGGATGACGCGGGTCAGCTGGGCGGCGACGGGCAGGGACAGGGCGAGCGCGGGCAGCGTCATCGTCTTGAGCCAGCCGGTGAAGGAGTCGTTGGGGTTGATGTATCCGCCGGTGGGGAACCAGCCGAGGTCCACCGCCAGGTACTGGATCATGAGCAGCGCCAGCCAGAAGCCGGGCGCGGCGACGCCGGTGAGGGACACCACGCGGACGATCTGGTCGGGCAGCCGGTCGCGGTAGATGGCGGCGGTCACGCCGAGCAGCAGCGACACCACGACGGCGATGCCGAGGCCGAGGAAGGTCAGCTGCATGGTGAGCGGCAGCGCGGTGGTGACCTGGTCGATGACCGGGGAGCGGGTGAGGACGCTGATGCCCATGTCGCCGCCGAGCAGGTCGCCGACGAAGTCGACGTACCGCACGGGCAGCGGGTCGAGGAGGCCGTTCTCCTCACGGAACTGGTGCAGTTGCTCGGGCGTCGGGTTGGCGCCCTGGAAGAACGCGGACGCCGGGTCGGCGTCGGAGAAGCGCATCACCAGGAACACGAACAGGACGATGCCGAGCAGCAGCGGGACGAGCAGGGCGATGCGGCGGAGCAGGATGCGCAGGATCGCGGTCACGTGGTGCGGCTCCTCACTGGCGGTACGTCGTCTGGCCCCCTGGCCCTCAGCGGTTCGCCCCCCTTGGCCCTGGCGGTCTGGCTCCCGGCGGCCGGGCCTCCGGCGGTCCGGCCCTCGTCTGGCCCTGGCGGTCTGGCTTCCGGCGGCCGGGTCTCCGGTGGTCCGGCCTTCGTCTGGCCCTGGCGGTCTGGCTTCCGGCGGCCGGGTCTCCGGCGGTCCGGCCCTCGTCTGGCCCTGGCGGCCTGGCTTCCGGCGGCCAGGTCTCCGGCGGTCTGGCCTCCGGCGGTCCGGCCCCCGGCGGCCGGGCCTCGGTCTTCCGGCGGTGGCTGTCCGGCCCCCTGCCGGTCTGGTGGCTGTCCGGCCCCCTGCCGGTCTGGTGGCTGCCCGGCAGGGGGCCGGTGCGGCGGTGGCTGCCCGGCCCCTGCCGGTGCGGTGGGGCCGGTCCGGCGGTGGCCGTCACACCCACTTGGCCTGGAGGAGGTTGATGCCGGGGTAGGGCTGGGGCCTTATGCCGGTGAGCTGCTTGGGGTCCCAGGCCGTCATCAGCTCGTTGTGGACGACCGGGTACAGCACCGCCTCCTCGGCGACGAGGTCGATGTAGTCCTGCACCATCGTCTTCTTGCGGGAGGCGTCGGTCTCGCGGGTCGCCTTGTCCATGAGCCGGAACAGCTCCTTGGCGCGGGCGTTCTTCGCCCAGCGCGCGTAGCCCATCCAGATGTTGTCGGGTCCGTAGTTGTAGTGCATGATCAGGTCGGCCTCGATGCCGAACTGGTTGGGGTTGGAGGCGGCGGCGACGACCTGGAAGTCCTTCTTCTGGTCGAGCTTGGTGAAGACGGCCGTGGTCTCCTGAGGGTCGAGCGTGGTCTTGACGCCGATGGCGTCCCAGGAGGCCTTGATGGTGGGCAGGCAGTCGGCGATCCAGCTCACGTTGACGGCCATGAGGTTGACCTTGAGGCCCGACACGCCCGCTTCCTCCAGCAGGGCCTTGGCCTTCTTCGGGTCGTACCCGTACACGGTCTTGGCGGGCCGGTAGCTGGGGTTCCCCTCGTTCAGGAACGAGGTCGCGGGCTTGCCGTGCCCCTTCAGGGCGACCTCGATCATCTTCTCGCGGTCGATGGCGTAGTGCAGCGCCTGGCGCACCCGCACGTCGTCGAAGGGCTTGTGGGCGGTGTTGAACATCAGGAAGAGGTTGTTCATCCCGGCGCCGCCCTCGACGGTCATGCCGCTCTTCTTGAGCTGTCCGATGTTGGCGTACGGGATGTTGTCGGCGATCTCGGCGTCGGCACCGGCGCCGGAGATCTTGGCGACGCGTGAGGACGCCTCGACGATGGTCAGCCAGTTCATCTTCTGGAAGGCGGCGGTCCGGGGGCCGTTGTAGTCGGCGAAGGCCTCGAAGGTGGTGTTGGACTTCGGGTGGTGCGCGGTCTGCCGGTAGGGGCCGGAGCCGATCGCCTTGCCCTTGGTGGCCTCCTCCCAGGCGCCGGGCCTGGAGTACACGTGCTTCGGCATGATCTTGGCGAGGGTGAGCCGGGCGGCGCCGTCGGGGAACGGGAACTTCAGCACCAGCTCCACGTTCCGCGCGTCGACCTTGCGCACCTCCTTCAGCCAGCTCGCGAAGAACCCCTTGACGAGGGTCTGGGTGCCCGGGTCGAGGATCCGGTCGAAGACGAACACCACGTCGTCGGCGGTGACCGGCTTCCCGTCGTGCCACTTGGCCCCGGCCCGCAGCTCGAACTTCCACGTGGTGGCCTTCAGGTCGACCGGCACTGCCAGGGCGAGCTGCGGATACGGCTCCCGGGTGATCGGGTCGGTGCCGAGCAGCGCCTCGTAGATGTGTTCGTTACCCGCCATGGCGAACGCGGACGCCGTGACCGTGGGGTCCCAACTGCCGTCGTTGCCGTACCCGATGACGGCGGTGAGCGTCCCGCCGCTCTTGCCGCCGCCCCCGGTCTCGTTGGTGGACTCGGGCCCACCGCAGCCCACGAGCCCCCCGCCGATCCCCACCGCGCCCAGGCCCACGGCACCCAGGCCCACGGCGCCACCGCCCCTGAGCACGGCCCGCCGAGGGGGTCCGTCACCGTCACGCGTCACGGGGGTCAGGTCACTCACGGGTGCCTCCCAGAGGAGTCGGGGGGAGATGCGGGTCACGGGGCCCCGGGCGAGCCCGGCGGGAGTACGCTGCGCTGAAGAGGTCCGACGTCCTACGTCGTGTCCGGCGCAGCGACCATAAGAGCGAGGCAGGGCCCGGTCAAGGTGTCGGACCGGGGTGTTTCGGGAGAAGTCCGGGGAAGGGGAAGGCGCTGTGCGCGGGCGGCTCGCGGGGGTCGGGTTCGGCGGGGACTACAACCCCGAGCAGTGGGGGCCCGCCACGCACGCCGAGGACATCGCGCTGATGCGCGAGGCGAACGTCAGCCTGGTGACGCTCGGCATCTTCGCCTGGGCGCGGGCCGAACCCACGCCCGGGGCGTACGACTTCACCTGGCTGGACGCGCACCTGGACCGTCTGGCGGAGGCGGGCGTCGCCGTGTGCCTGGCGACGATGACCGCGTCCCCGCCGCCGTGGCTGGCCCGGCTGCACCCCGAGACGCTGCCCGAACTGGCGGACGGCACCCGGCTCTACCCGGGCTCCCGCCAGCACTGGTGTCCGTCGAGCCCCGTGTTCCGCCGCCACGCCGTGCGCCTGGTGGAGCGCCTCGCCACCCGGTACGCCGACCACCCGGCGCTCGCCCTGTGGCACATCGGCAACGAGTACGGCTGCCACATCTCACGGCACTGCCACTGCCCGGTGTCCACGGCGGCCTTCCGCACCTGGCTGCGCGCCCGCTACGGCACGCTTCAGGCGCTCAACGACGCCTGGTCCACGGCCTTCTGGTCGCAGCACTACGCCGCCTGGGACGAGATCCACACCCCGCGCACGGCCCCCTCCTTCCGCAACCCCGCCCAGCGCGCCGACTACGAGCGGTTCTCCTCCGACGAACTCCTCGCCTGCTACCTGGCCGAGAAGCGGGTCCTGGCCCGCCTGACCCCGCACACTCCGGTCACCACGAACTTCGTGCCGATCGCCAAGACCTTGGACCTCTTCGCCTGGGCCCCGCACCTGGACGTGATCGCGTACGACTCCTATCCGGACCCGCACGACCCGGACGCCGCCCAGCGGGCCGCGTTCTCCTACGACGTGATGCGCGGCCTGAAGGGCGGCAGGCCCTGGCTGCTCCTGGAGCAGGCGCCGTCGGCGGTGAACTGGCGCCGCCACAACGGCCGCAAGCCGCCGGGCCGGATGCGGCTCGACAGCTGGCAGGCGGTGGCGCACGGCGCGGACGCGGTGCTGTTCTTCCAGTGGCGCCAGTCGCGCGGCGGCGCCGAGAAGTTCCACTCGGCGATGGTGCCGCACGCGGGCCCCGACACACGGATCTTCCGCGAGGTGCGGGACCTGGGCGCCGAGCTGGCGGCGCGGCCCGAACTCCTCGGCTCCGTGCCGGAGCGGGCGGACGCCGCGCTCCTCCTGGACTGGCCCGCCTGGTGGGCCGTGGAGACGGACGCCCACCCCAGCGAGATCGACTACCTCAAGGGCGCGCTCGCGTACCACCGGGCGCTCTACGCCGCGTCCGTGGCGTGCGACGTGGTCCCGGCCGACGGCGACCTCGGCGCCTACCGGCTGCTTCTGGTGCCGCACCTGTACGCCGTGTCGCGCGCCGCCGCCGACCGCGTCACGGCGTACGTCCGCGACGGCGGCACGCTCGTGATGTCGTACTTCTCCGGGATCACCGACGAGCACGACCGGGTGTACCTGGGGGGTTATCCGGGCCCGTTCCGCGAGGTGCTGGGCCTGACGGTGGAGGAGTTCGACCCGCGCCCGGACGGGAGCTGGGCGGAGGTGATCCGCCTGGAGGGCGCCGAGTCGGTACGGGACTTCGCGGACGGTTCGCCCGCCGTGACGCGGCACGCGTACGGGCGGGGCACCGCCTGGTACGTGGGGTGCGACCTGGGCGCGGAGGAGCTGCGCGGGCTGCTCGACCGGGTGCGGCGGGAGTGCGGGGTGCGCCCGGTGGAGGCGGGGCTGCCGGAGGGCGTGCAGGTGCGGGCGCGGGTCACGGCGGCGGGGGAGCGGCTGCGGGTGCGGCTCGACCACCGGGACGGGTCGGTGTCCGTGGAGCGGGACGGGCCGCGGGGGGCGACGGGCTGACCGCCCGGGGGCCCGCTGTGGACCTCACGGCCCCGCGAGCCCGAGCGCCGGGCCCAGCTCCCGGGCCAGGGCCACCGCGAGGGCCCGGAACACCCGGACCTCCGGGTCGTCGTCGCCCGCCCGCACCGCGAGGTAGCTGCTCTCCCACGCCGCGTCGAGGACGGGCACGAAGGCGGCGCCGGGCCACGCGTAGTAGCGCGCGAACGAGTGCAGGCCCGAGCCCGCGATACGGCCCGTGATGACGCCGGTCAGCACCTCGTGCGGGTTCAGCGCGTAGTCCGTGCCGCGCCGCCGGGCCTCCTCGCCGAAGTACACGTACTCCCGGAACGGACGCGGCGTGTGCCCGGGCGTCCGGAAGAACGGCAGGTCGGCGACGTCCGCGAGCGTCGCGCCCGCCGTGCGGGCGTCCGCGAGCGGATGGTTCTCCGGTACCGCGACGATCCGCTGCTCCGTCGTCAGGACGTCGGCGGCGACCCGCTCGTCGTCCGGGCGCGGCCGGACGAACGCCACGTCCACCCGGTCCTCGAGCAGCGCCGACGCGTGCTCCGTGAAGTCGAGCTGGCTGATCTCCACGGGTACGTCGGGGCGGGCCCGCCGGTAGGCGTTGATCGCCGCCGGGGTCAGCTCGGCGGAGCCGTGGCCCATGATGCCGATCCGCAGCGGGCGCGCCGGGGCGCGGGCCGGGTCCGTCAGCGCGGCCATGTCGTCCAGGGCCGCGTTCGACGCCGCGAGCAGCGTCCGGGCGTGGCCCGCGAGGCGTTCGCCCGCCGGGGTCGGCGCCACCGGGCCGCGGTGCAGCAGCTTCGTGCCGAGGTCCGCCTCCAGGCGCTGTACGTGTGCCGTCACCGCCGGGGGCGAAAGGAACAGGCGCGCGGCGGCCCGCCCGAAGTGGCCCTCTTCCACGACGGCCAGGAACGAGGAGAGAAGCCGCAGGTCAAGGGGTGCCATGTCCTCCAGCGTAAGCCGGGGCGCCGGGCGCGCCCGGGGTCCTCTTCAGGGATCGTGAACGCGGGCGGCCCGCCACGGGGGGCTCCGCCTACAACTGGGCCCCATGAGCACCACCGCCCCTCCCGACCACGGGTTGCGTACCGCCTGGATGATGACTGCCTCCGGGTGGAGCGCCAACCAGTTCTCCTCCCTGCTCGGCGCGTACCGCTCCGAGCAGGGCCTGTCCGAGTCCGCCGTCACCGGCCTCTTCGCCGTGTACGTCGTCGGGCTCATCCCCGGCCTCCTGGTGGCCGGGCCCCTCGCCGACCGCCGTGGCCGCCGCCGGATCGCGCTGGGCGCGCTGGCGCTGAACCTGCTGTCCACCGTCGTCTTCGTCCTCGGCGCCGTGGTTCCCGGGCTGCTGTTGCCCGGGCGCTTTCTTACGGGGGTGAGTGCCGGGGCCCTGCTGGCGGCCGGTAGCGCGTGGATCAAGGAGCTTTCCGGCGGGGTGCCGGGGGCCGGGAGGCGGGCCGGGCTGTTCGTGTCCGGTGGCTTCGCCTCCGGCGGGCTGGTGGCGGCCGTCATCGCACAGTGGGCGCCGGTGCCGTTGGTGACCGCGTATGTGCCCCACGTGCTCCTGGCCGCCGTCGCGCTGGCGCTGGCCCGGTCGGCACCGGAGTCTTTGGGCGGGGCCCTTTCCCACCCGCCCACCCGTGCGGGGTTGGCTTCGCCTGGCGGGGCCCTTTCCCACCCGCCCGCCCGTGCGGCCCTGGCTTCGCCTGGCGGGCCCCTGGCGCGGGGCGCTGCGGCGGGCTTGGGCGGCGCCCCTTCCCACCCGCCCACCCCTGCGGGTCTGGCTTCGCCCGGTGGCCCCCCGGCGCGGGGCGCTGCGGCTGGTTCGGCGGGTGTCGCCGCTACCGCGGCGGGGGTTTCCCACCCGCCCACCCGTGCGGGGGCGGCTGCGTCGGGTGGCCCCTTGGCGCGGGGCGCCTCGCGTGGGTGGTTCCGGCGGAGCGTGCTGCCCGTCGCCCCCTGGGTGTTCGCCGCGCCCACCGTGGGGTTCGTGACCCTGCCCGGGCTCGTGCACGGCGGCCTGCTCTACGCGGGCGTCGCCACCTCCGTCGTTCCCGGCACCGGGCTCCTCGTCCAGCCCGTCGCCCGGCGGCTGGTCAGGCCCCTGGCCAACGCCGTCGTCGGCCTGCTCGCCATCGCCTTCGGCCTCGTCCTCGCCACCCTCGCCGCGCATGCCGAGTCCTGGCCCCTGGCCCTGGGCGCCGCCGCCGCGCTGGGCGGTGGTTACGGGTTCGTACTCACGCACTGCCTTGGCGAAGTCGCCGCCCTCGCCCCGCCCCACCGGCTCGCCCGCCTCACCGCGTACTTCTGGGCCGCCGCGTACGCGGGCATGTTCGTGCCGTACGGGATCACCCTCCTGAGCCAGGCGGGGGCACTCACCCCGCCGCAGATCCTCGCCACCGGCGCCGCGCTGGCGGTCGCGACCGCCGCCGTTCTCGTCGGCCCGGCCGCGCGGGGTGGGCGCTGGCGCCGCCTCTGACCGTGTCCTGTGGGCGAGGGGGCCGGTTGCTTGGGCGTGAGCAAGCGCGACCCTCAACCCTGGCTGGTTGACGGCGAGTTGTGGTCGCGGATCGAATCGCTACCGCCGGTCCCCGCCTGTCACCAGCGGCGCCCGAGTTGCGGGCCACCGGCCGCCTGGACCTGTCGCGGGCGGTGATCGACAGCTCCCGCGGGCCGTGACGGCGGCAACCGCGGCCGCCCCCGCCAGCGGCTGCGTCCGGGCGAAAGGCATCAAGCCCGTCATCGCCCTCCTGCGCATCCGTTGGGTTGTGGTCTGCGTCGCTGATTCGACCGGGGTCTACGCCGTTGATGAAGTGGGTCCAGGCCGGGGTGCCGATGAACAGGACGTGCCCGTCCGGGATCTTGCTGCCCCGGACGGGCACGATGCCGTGAGTGCCTTCGGTGACCTCGACGCTGTCGCCGCCGTGCTCGTAGCTGTAACTGCGCTTGCGCCAGTGGGCGTTGCTCAGGTCGACCTCGCGCATGGGCTGTGGTCCTCCGTCGCTGATTTGATCAGGGACGGCCTTCGGCGGCAACGTCAGCGGGGGGTGGTGATGCCGGTGAGGAAGTGGGTCCAGGCGGCGGCGCCGACGACCAGGACGGGCCCGTCCACCATCTTGCTGTCCCGGACGGGCACGGCCCCGTGAGCGCCTTCGGCGACTTCGACGCAGTCGCCGTCGTGCTGATCGCTGTGGCTGCTCGTGCGCCAGCGGGCGTTGCTCAGGTGGACTTCGCGCATGGGCTGCGGTCCCCCGTCCCCGATGCGATGGGCAACGTCAGTGAACCGTGGCTACGCCGTTGATGAAGTGGGTCCAGGCCGGGGCGCTGATGACGAGGACGGGCCCGTCCACCACCTTGCTGTCCCGGACGGGCACGACCCCGTGAGCGCCGTCGGCGACTTCGACGCAGTCACCGCCGTGCTGATCGCTGTGGCTGCTCGTGCGCCAGTGGGCGTTGCTCAGGTGGACTTCGCGCATGGGCTGCGGTCCCCCGTCCCCGATGCGATGGGCAACGTCAGTGAACCGTGGCTACGCCGTTGATGAAGTGGGTCCAGGCCGGGGCGCTGATGACGAGGACGGGCCCGTCCACCACCTTGCTGTCCCGGACGGGCACGACCCCGTGAGCGCCGTCGGCGACTTCGACGCAGTCACCGCCGTGCTGATCGCTGTGGCTGCTCGTGCGCCAGTGGGCGTTGCTCAGGTGGACCTCGCGCATGGCCTGTGGTCCCCCGTCCCCGATGCGATGGGCAACGTCAGCGAACCGTGGCTACGCCGTTGATGAAGTGGGTCCAGGCCGGGGCGCCGATGACGAGGACGGGCCCGTCCACCACCTTGCTGTCCCGGACGGGCACGACCCCGTGAGCGCCGTCGGCGACTTCGACGCACTCGTTTGCCTCGTCGCCGCTGTGGCTGCTCTTGTGCCACTGGGCGGTGCTCAAGTCGATCTCACGCATGGGCTGTAGTCCTCCGTCGCTGATTCGATCAGGGGCAGGAAGGCCTCCGGCGACGACGTCAGCAGGAGGCGGTGATGCCGTTGACGAAGCGGGTCCAGGCCGGGGCGCCTATGAACAGGACGTGCCCGTCCGGGATCTTGCTGTCCCGGACGGGCACGACCCCGTGAGCGCCATCGGCGACCTCGACGCAGTCGCCGCCGTGCTCGTCGCTGTAACTGCTCTTGCGCCAGTGGGCGTTGATCAGCTCGTACTCGCGCATTGTCTGAAGTCCTCAGCCGCCGATTCGATCAGGGTGAGGGACGCCTCCGGCGACATCGCGGCGGCCCTAAGGTGATCGTAGATCTCCAGGCTGTGCTTCACCACCGACGGTTCGTCCAGCAGATTCCCCGAAAGCAAGCTTTCTGTATAGGCAGTTGGCGGCGCGTCTTCGAACTCCATCAGCTTCATCATCTTGCCGATGGAGGGGTGGGCCCCGGCCGCGAACGGCAGAACCTGTACGAGGATCGTCCGCACGCGCGCGAGCGTCAGGATGTGCTCCAACTGCTCGGCCATTGTGGCCGGGCCGCCGACCGGGACCCGCAGGACGCACTCGTGGAGGATCGCCCAGTACTTGGGTCGGGTGGCGTCCTTGAGGATGCGCCCTCGCTCCACCCGAGCCTGCACCTTCTCCTCGATGTACTCGTCCGTCGCGAACGGGTTGCCCGACACCATGATTGCCCGGACGTACGCGGGTGTCTGAAGCAGCCCAGGCACAATCGTGGGCGCGAACTCGCTGATCTTGGTGGCCAGCCGCTCAAGCTCCACCACCTCCTCGAACCACGACGCGAACGGCGAGTCCTTGATCAGCTTCTTCCACAACCGCTCGAAAAAGCCCTCGGTTTGCAGGACCTCGTCGATCCGCTGAGCCACATCCAACTGCGGCTTCCGAATGGCCTGTTCGAATTGGCCGATGTACCCGCCCGACACGAAAACGCGGGCCCCCAGCTCCACCTGCGTGAGGCCCGCGTTCTCCCGGCGCCGCTTTAACTCCGTACCGAAGAACTCCCAGGCCGCCTGGCGTGACCCATGGGCACCTTTGGCCATGGATAACTCCCTTCCCCTGCGCCGCACTTGTAGCGCACAGACTCCTGCCAAGCGTAGACGCAATGCGTCACCGTGGAGATACGAAGCGTGAAAATCGACGGCAAAGGGGAGCCACGTGACGGCGAAAAGGGCCGCTGGTGAGAAGCACTCGGCGGCGTGTGTGGAAGACGCGGAGGACACGGTGAAAAACTTGCGCGCCGCCCTGGAGAGGGCGGGAATCTCGGTGCCGTCGCTGCGGGTGGACCCGGTGAGTGTCGCGCGGCAGGCGCCGTGCCCGGTGGTGGACCTGGGACGCTGCTCCGTGGAGGCGGCGGCGCGCCTGGCCGCCTGTCTGCCAGGTGAGGGGGCGCACCCATGAGGCTGCCGATCGGGACGTACGCGGTGGACACCCGGACCGGGAGGGTCGGGCGGGTGATGGGCCACGAGGGCCCGTACGTGCAGCTGCGCCCGTACGGGGGCGGCCGGGAGTGGGACTGCCGACCGGAGTCGCTGCGGACGGCGACCACGGCGGAGCGGCTGCGCGCGGCGACGGCGTACGCGAACGCGCGCAGCAGGGGGAGGTGCCTTGACTGCGGGGCGGGGGCGCCAGCCGCACCGGGTGGTGCCGCTCCGGTGAGGGGCGGGCGGACCCGCTGATCAGGCGTACGCGCCCGGCGGTCGCGCCGGGCGGCCCGAGGTGCCGGGGCCGGTCGTGCACCGGAGCCCGGCCTCGGCTTCGGCGGCTTCCCGGATCTGGCGGATCTCCGTCACGGCGTCCATGGGGTCGCTGTCGCCGACGCTGACGAAGCGCTCCAGCTCACGCAGTCGGGCGGCGCGCCGCGGATGCCGCTCGATGGCCACGAAGACGGCCCAGGAGTGGACGAACGTACGCAGGGGAGAGGGTCGGCTCGGGCATCGGGATCAGCGGGCCGTCGGGTGTGCTCACTGCCGCCTCCGGGAGGGGGATGGGCCCCGAACGTTACCGGCGCGCGGCCAGCCCCCCGGCATACGGGAGAATGGGCCCATGAGCCTGTTCCGTGACGACGGTGTCGTGTTGCGCACCCAGAAGCTGGGGGAGGCGGACCGCATCATCACGCTGCTCACGCGGGGGCACGGGCGCGTGCGGGCCGTGGCGCGGGGGGTGCGCCGGACGAAGTCGAAGTTCGGGGCGCGCCTGGAGCCGTTCTCGCACGTGGACGTGCAGTTCTTCGCGCGGGGCAGCGAGCTGGTCGGACGGGGGCTGCCGCTGTGCACGCAGAGTGAGACCATCGCTCCGTACGGGAGCGGCATCGTCAGCGACTACGCGCGGTACACGGCGGGGACGGCCATGCTGGAGACGGCGGAGCGGTTCACCGACCACGAAGGGGAGCCCGCGGTGCAGCAGTACCTGCTGCTGGTGGGCGGCCTGCGGACGCTGGCCAGGGGCGAGCACGAGCCGCATCTGGTGCTGGACGCGTTCCTGCTGCGCTCCCTCGCCGTGAACGGCTACGCGCCGAGCTTCGACGCCTGCGCCAAGTGCGGGCTCCCCGGGCCCAACCGGTTCTTCTCGGTCGCGTCCGGCGGCTCGATTTGCGGAGACTGCCGGGTGCCCGGCAGCGTCGTACCGTCGGCGGAGACCCTCACGCACCTCGCGGCGCTGCTGACGGGCGACTGGCAGACGGCGGACGCCTGCGAGGCCCGGCACGCGCGGGAGGGCAGCGGGCTCGTATCGGCCTATCTGCACTGGCACTTGGAGCGCGGCCTGCGCTCGCTGCGGTACGTGGAGAAGTAGCGGCACCCCCCGGCACCCCCCGGTACGACCCTCAGCACGCCAAGCAACGCCAAGCAACGCGAAGTACGCAGAGAAACTGGAGTAGTTCCTTATGGCACGTCGCGGAATCCTCGGACGGTCCCGCCGTGAGTACCGGGAGCCCGAGCCCCACCCCTCGGGCGCGCAGCCGCCGAAGATCCCGGGCGAGCTGGTGCCGCGGCACGTGGCCGTCGTGATGGACGGCAACGGCCGCTGGGCGAAGGAGCGGGGCCTGCCGCGCACCGAGGGGCACAAGGTCGGCGCCGAGCGGGTCGTCGACGTGCTCCAGGGCGCCATCGAGATGGGCGTCGGCAGCATCTCCCTGTACGCGTTCTCCACGGAGAACTGGAAGCGGTCCCCGGACGAGGTGCGCTTCCTGATGAACTTCAACCGGGACTTCATCCGCAAGAGCCGGGACCAGCTCGACGACCTCGGCGTGCGGGTGCGCTGGGTGGGGCGCATGCCCAAGCTGTGGAAGTCCGTGGCCAAGGAGCTCCAGATCGCCCAGGAGCAGACCAAGGACAACGACCGGCTGACCCTGTACTTCTGCATGAACTACGGCGGCCGCGCCGAGATCGCCGACGCCGCGAAGGCCCTCGCGGAGGACGTGCGCGCGGGACGGCTCGACCCGTCGAAGGTCAGCGAGAAAGCCCTCGCGAAGTACCTGTACTACCCGGACATGCCGGACGTGGACCTGTTCCTGCGGCCCAGCGGCGAGCAGCGCACCTCCAACTACCTGATCTGGCAGAGCGCGTACGCCGAGATGGTCTTCCAGGACGTGCTGTGGCCGGACTTCGACCGCCGCGACCTGTGGCGGGCCTGCCTGGAGTACGCCTCGCGCGACCGCCGCTTCGGCGGCGCGATCCCCAACGAGGAGCAGCTCAAGAAGGGCTAGACGCCCCATGACGAAGGGCCCGCGCCGTCTCGTCGACGGTGCGGGCCCTCGTACGGACGGCTCGCTGCTCCTTGGCTCGCTGCTTCCCGGACCGCTGCTTCTCGGCTCGCTACTTCTTGGCGCAGTCCGCGCACGTGCCGAAGATCTCGACCGTGTGCGCCACGTTCACATAGCCGTGCTCCGTGGCGATGGCCTCGGCCCACTTCTCCACCGCGGGGCCCTCGACCTCGACGGCCTTGCCGCAGACGCGGCACACCAGGTGGTGGTGGTGCTCGCCGGTGGAGCAGCGGCGGTAGACGGCCTCGCCCTCGGTGGTCCGCAGGACGTCGACCTCGCCCGCGTCGGCGAGGGACTGGAGCGTGCGGTAGACCGTGGTCAGGCCGACCGAGTCGCCGCGGTGCCTGAGCATGTCGTGGAGCTCCTGCGCGCTGCGGAACTCGTCCACCTCGTCGAGTGCCGCGGCCACCGCGGCACGCTGCCGGGTGGACCGGCCTCGCACGGGGGGTCCCGCCGTAGTCACAGATGCCTCCTCAGCGCTCGCCCGCACACAACGTCACCGTCAGAATCTCCCGGCCATTGTGCCAGGTCGCTACAGGACCGTGACCAGAGCGCTCTCGGACAGTGATCGGACGTGGTCCAGACCGGTCAAGACCGGACCGCTTCCGGACCCCGCGCGGGCCCCTTCCGATCACTGCCCGGGTGACCGCCTGCTCAGACCTTGATCTCGTCCGACGTGCCTCGCGCGCCCGGCACGCCCGCCGTGCACGCCGCGCCGCTGCTTGCCTGCGCCCGCGCCCTTCGGCGGGCCAGCGGCGTGGCCAGAACCGTCAGCGCGACGAACACGCCGATGGTCAGCAGCACGATCGTCGCGCCCGGGGGCACGTCCTGGTAGTACGAGGTGACGGTGCCGCCGATCGTGACGCCGACGCCGATGGTCACCGCGATCGCGAACGTCGCCGCGAAGCCGCGGGTGAGCTGCTGGGCCGCCGCGACCGGCACCACCATCAGGGCCGACACCAGGAGCAGGCCCACGACCCGCATGGCGACGGTGACCGTGACGGCGGCGGTGACGGCCGTCAGGAGGTTCAGGGCGCGCACCGGCAGGCCGGTGACCCGGGCGAACTCCTCGTCCTGGCTGACCGCGAACAGCTGGCGGCGCAGGCCGACCGTGACCACGACCACGAACGCCGCGAGCAGGCAGATCGCCGTCACGTCGTCGGGGGAGACCGTCGAGAGGGAGCCGAAGAGGTACGAGTTCAGATTGGCGTTGGAGCCGCCCGGCGCGAGGTTGATGAACATCACGCCGCCCGCCATGCCGCCGTAGAACAGCATCGCGAGCGCGATGTCGCCGCGCGTCTTGCCGTACCAGCGGATCAGCTCCATGACCACCGCGCCGACCACCGCGACCGCCGTCGCCATCCACACCGGGGAGGTGGACAGCAGGAAGCCGAGGCCGACGCCCGTCATCGCGACATGGCCGATACCGTCGCCCATCAGGGCCTGGCGGCGCTGTACCAGGTAGATGCCGACGGCGGGCGCGGTGACGCCGACGAGGACGGCGGCGAGCAGCGCGCGCTGCATGAACGCGTAGTTCAGGATTTCCATCGCCGGGTCCTTCAGGTGAGCAGGCCGGTGCGGACCGGGGCCGCGTCGGCGTCGTGCGGGTGGACGTGGTCGTGGCCGGGCAGCGCGTGCTGGCCCACGGCCTTCGGGGGCGGGCCGTCGTGCAGCACACAGCCGTCGCGCAGCACGACCGCGCGGTCGATCAGCGGCTCCAGGGGGCCCAGCTCGTGCAGGACGAGCAGGACCGTCGCGCCGCGCTCGACCTGCTCGCGCAGCGTCGCCGCCAGGACCTCCTGGCTGGCCAGGTCCACGCCCGCCATCGGCTCGTCCATGATCAGCAGGTCGGGCTCGGAGACCAGGGCGCGGGCGATCAGGACGCGCTGGTGCTGGCCGCCCGACAGCGCGTTCACCGAGTCCTTGGCGCGGTCCGCCATGCCGACCCGCTCAAGCGCGGCGCGCACCGCCTCGCGGTCCGCCCTGCGCAGCACCCCGAACCGGGTGCGGGACAGGCGGCCCGACGTCACGACCTCCGTGACCGTCGCCGGGACGCCGCCCGCGGCCGTGGTGCGCTGCGGTACGTAGCCCACGCGGGCCCAGTCGCCAAAGCGGCGGCGCGGGGTGCCGAACAGCTCGATCTCGCCGCCGGTCGTCGGCACCTGGCCGATGACGCTGCGGACCGCCGTGGACTTGCCCGAGCCGTTCGCGCCGAGCAGCGCGACCACCTCGCCGCGGCGCACGGTCAGGTCGATGCCGCGCAGCACCGGGCGCGCGCCCAGCTCGGCGGTCACCCCGCGCAGGGATATGACGGGTGCCCCTGTCGCCTCGGTCATGGCTCGCACCTCTCCGCTCTTGGACCGGCCTGGTCTGCCTGGTTGATCACTTCGCGCCGAGCGCCTTCTGGAGCGCCTTCAGGTTCGACCGCATCACCTGGACGTAGTCGTCACCCTGGGACTTGTCCGTGATGCCCTCGATCGGGTCGAGTACGGCCGTCTTCAGACCGGTGTCGTCCGCCAGGGTCTTCGCCGTCTTGTCGCTGACGAGCGTCTCGTAGAACACCGTGGTGACCCCGTCGGCCTTCGCCATCTTCTGGAGGTCCTTCACGCGCGCGGCGCTCGGCTCGCCCTCCGGGTCCAGGCCGCTGATGGCCTCCTCGGTCAGGCCGTACCGCTCGGCGAGGTAGCCGAAGGCCGCGTGCGTCGTGATGAACACCTTGGACTCGGTGTCCTTCAGGCCGTTCTTGAACTCCGTGTCCAGGCCGGTGAGCTTCTTCACCAGGGCCTTGGTGTTCTTCTCGTACGCCGCCCTGTGGTCCGGGTCGGCCTTCGCGAAGGCCTTGCCGACGCCTTCGGCGACCTCGGCGTAGCGGACGGGGTCCAGCCAGATGTGGGGGTCCTCGCCGTCGGCGTGGTCGTGGCCGTGGTCGTGGCCCTCGTGGTCGCCGTGGGTTTCTTCCTCGTGGTCGTGCTCGTCGGCGTGGCCGCCGACCTCGTTGCCGTGCTTCTCCAGGCTGGTCAGGGTCGCCGCGTCGATCTTCGTCTTGATCGGGGACTGGCCTATGGCCTCGTCCACGGAGGGCTGGAGGCCCTTCAGGTAGAGGGCCGCGTCGGCCTCCTCCAGCTGCGCGGTGTGCTTCGCGCTGATCTCCAGGTCGTGCGGCTCCTGGCCGGGCTCGGTGAGGCGGGTGACCTCGACGTGCTCCCCGCCGATCTGCTCCGCGAGGTACTCCATGGGGTAGAACGACGCCACCACGTCGAGCTTGTCCTCGTTGTTGCTCGCCGCGGGGTCGTCCTTGGCGGAGCAGGCCGTGAGGGCGGCCGTGGCCAGGGTGGCGGCGGTCGTGAGGGCGAGGGTGGGTATGAGGGGGCGGCGGCGTCGTGCGTTCATGACAGTCATTTTCAACAAAAGTGGAAACGATTGTCAACAAAGTGGGTGCCCTCGCGGGGGCGCCCCAGACCCGCCCCTTTCCCGAAACCATGGGGCCAGCCCCCTGGCACCCCCGTAAATCGGCCTCCGGCCTCGTCCTCAAACGCCGGACGGGCTGATTCACCGCGCCGCGGCCGTGGCGGATCGTGGGGAGCCGACGACGGCGCGGGGCAAGATTCAGCCCGTCCGGCGTTTGAGGACGAGCGCGGAGCGCGACTATCGAGCCTGCCCGGCGTGTGAGGGCGAGGCGCGGAGCGCCGATGGGGCGGTGCGGGGCGCCCGCGCCAGGGAGAGGCGTTTGAGGGCGAGGCGCGGAGCGCGACGAAGGGCGGGTGGGTGGGAGGGAGGGGAACCGATTTGATCCGGGGGGTGCGGGCGCCGGTAATCTGAAGCATTCGCTTCGCCCGTCGTCGTATGAAGAGAGCACCGTGGCCGCCGACAAGATCGACACCATCGTCAGCCTGAGCAAGCGCCGAGGCTTCGTCTTCCCCTGCAGTGAGATCTACGGCGGCCAGCGCGCCGCCTGGGACTACGGACCCCTGGGCGTGGAGCTGAAGGAGAACATCAAGCGCCAGTGGTGGCGTTACATGGTCACCTCGCGGGAAGACGTCGTCGGTATCGACTCGTCCGTGATCCTGGCCACCGAGGTCTGGCAGGCCTCCGGCCACGTCGCCACGTTCACGGACCCGCTGACCGAGTGCACGTCCTGCCACAAGCGGTACCGCGCCGACCACCTGGAGGAGGCGTACGAGGAAAAGAAGGGCCGCGCCCCGGAGAACGGCCTGGCGGACATCAACTGCCCCAACTGCGGCACCAAGGGCCAGTTCACCGAGCCCAAGCAGTTCAGCGGCCTGCTGTCGACGCACCTCGGCCCGACGCAGGACAGCGGCTCGGTCGCGTACCTGCGCCCGGAGACCGCGCAGGGCATCTTCACCAACTTCTCCCAGGTGCAGACCACTTCGCGCCGCAAGCCGCCGTTCGGCATCGCCCAGATGGGCAAGTCGTTCCGCAACGAGATCACGCCGGGCAACTTCATCTTCCGCACCCGCGAGTTCGAGCAGATGGAGATGGAGTTCTTCGTCAAGCCGGGCGAGGACGAGAAGTGGCAGGAGTACTGGATGGAGCAGCGCTGGAACTGGTACACCGGCCTCGGCCTGCGCGAGGAGAACATGCGGTGGTACGAGCACCCGAAGGAGAAGCTCTCCCACTACTCCAAGCGCACCGCCGACATCGAGTACCGCTTCCAGTTCGGCGGCAGCGAGTGGGGTGAGCTGGAGGGCGTCGCCAACCGCACGGACTACGACCTGTCGGCGCACGCCAAGGCCTCCGGCCAGGACCTGTCGTACTTCGACCAGGAGGCGGGCGAGCGCTGGACGCCGTACGTCATCGAGCCCGCGGCCGGTGTCGGCCGCACGATGCTGGCGTTCCTGCTGGACTCGTACGTCGAGGACGAGGCCCCCAACGCCAAGGGCAAGCTGGAGAAGCGCACGGTCATGCGCTTCGACCCGCGCATCGCCCCGGTGAAGGCCGCGGTCCTGCCGCTGTCCCGCAACCCGGAGCTGTCCCCGAAGGCCAAGGGCCTGGCGACCGCGCTCCGGCAGAACTGGAACATCGAGTTCGACGACGCGGGCGCCATCGGCCGCCGCTACCGCCGCCAGGACGAGATCGGCACGCCGTTCTGCGTCACCGTCGACTTCGACACCCTTGAGGACAACGCGGTGACCGTGCGCGAGCGCGACACCATGAAGCAGGAGCGGGTGTCCCTCGACCAGATCGAGGGCTACCTCGCCACGCGGCTCGTCGGCTGCTGAGCCACCGGGTGCCGTAGGCACCGCAAAAGCCCCCGGTTCCCGCGCGGAACCGGGGGCTTCCGCGTGCGCTCAGCCCGCCGCGCGCACCAGGTCCGCGGCCTTCTCGCCGATCATCAGGGCCGCCGCGTTGGTGTTCACCGACACGATCGTCGGCATCACCGAGGCGTCCGCGACCCGCAGGCCCGCGAGGCCCCGTACGCGCAGGTCGGGGCCGACTACGGCGTCCTCGCCCACGCCCATCGCGCAGCTGCCCGCCAGGTGGAAGTACGGTCCGGTGGCCGCCGTGAGGAACGCGCGCAGCTCCGTCGCCGACGCGCTCGCGCCGGGCAGCGCCTCGCGCGCGCCCCACTTCGCGAACGGCGCCGCCGCGGCCACCTCGCGCGCCACCTCCACCCCGTGCAGCAGCCTGCGCACATCGTCCTCGTCGCGCAGATAGCCCGGGTCGATCAGCGGCGCCGAGGCCGGGTCGGCGTCCGCGAGGCGCACCGAGCCGCGGCTGCGCGGCACCGTGGTCACGCCGAGCGTGAAGGCGTGCTCGGGCGGGGTCATCGTCGGCGGGCAGTAGGGGATGTGGATGAACATCAGCTGCATGTCGGCGCCCGGGAGCGACGGGTCGCTGCGCCAGTGCAGCGCGGCCTCCGACATGTTCGTACGGGGCGCGGGCACCGGCCGGTCCACCGCGAAGACCAGGCCGCACAGCGGGTGGTCGTGCAGGTTGCGGCCCACGCCCGGCAGGTCGTGCCGCACCTCGACCCCGGCCTGGCGCAGCTCGTCGGCGGGGCCCACGCCGGAGAGCAGCAGCAGCCGGGGCGAGTCGACGGCCCCCGCGCAGACGACCACCTCGGCGCGCGGGTAGGCCCGCTGGGGCGCGCCGTCGCGCAGGTACTCCACGCCGGTGCAGCGGTCGTCGTCGAACAGCAGCCGGTAGGCGCGGGAGTCCGTGGACACCGTGAGGTTGTCGCGGGTGGCGAGCGCGGGCAGCAGATAGGCGTCGGCGGCGCTCTGCCGGGCGCCGCCGGAGATCGTCAGGTCCGGCCAGCCCGCGCCTTCCTGCCGGGCGCCGTTGAAGTCGTCGCTGTAGGGGTGGCCGGTGGCCGTGGCGGCCTCGACGAAGGCCGCCGAGAGCGGGTTGGCGAGCGCGGGGTCCACGGGGGCGGGCCGCAGCGGGCCCGCGTCGCCCCGGTAGGCGGGATCCTTGCCGGGGACGGTCTCCATGCGCCGGAAGTACGGCAGGACGTCGTCGTACGCCCAGCCCGCGCAGCCCAGGGCCGCCCAGCCGTCGTAGTCGGCGCGGTGGCCGCGCAGGAACACCATCGCGTTGATCGCGCTGGACCCGCCGAGGGTCCGGCCGCGGGGGCACACCAGCGTGAGGCCGCCGACGCCCGCCTGCGGCACGGTGGTGTAGCCGTGGTCGACCTCGGTGCCCCACAGCGCGGGCCAGTTGTACGGCGTCGCGATGTCCGCCGTCGCCTCCCGGGGACCGGCTTCGAGCAGCAGCACCGAGCGGTCCGCGTCCTCGCTGAGCCGCGCCGCGAGCACGCACCCGGCCGACCCCGCCCCCACCACGACGTAGTCGAACTCCGCCAACTCACGTGCCTCGTGCGCCACTTGGCTCTCCCCTTGGTGATCCGGCCGTTGCCGGGATCAGGCAACCAGGCGCGGCGGGCGCGGCTCAGGGGAATGGGGGAATGTGGCGGAATGCGGGGGGTGGGGCGGAGGCACGGGAGGTGCGGGGGTGGGACGTGGGGAGTGCGGGGGAGCGGGGAGCGGGAGCGGCGCCCGGGGGTGCGGGGTCAGGGGCGCAGGCCGCGTACGACCAGGTCGACCGCCGCGGCGAACGCCGTCTCGATGCCGGGGGACGTCCACTCGCGCGCGTACGCCGGGTCGTGGAAGCGGTTGGTGGCGTCGAAGACCGCGCGGGCGGTGAGCGCCGCGTCCGGGGCGGGCGGCGCGAACTCGCCGGACCGCGCGCCCGCTTCGACGATCCTGCGGAGCTGGCCGACGAGGTCCGCGATGTGCCGCTCCACCACCTCGCTGTTCTCGCCGAGCAGCACCTCGTACGTGGCGAACAGCTCCGGGTCGTCGCCCGCCTTGCGGCGCTTGGCCGCGAACAGCGTCGACAGCCAGGCGCGCAGCCGCTCCTCCTCGGTCGACGGCCGCTCGAACAGGCCGCCCAGCTCGGCCGTCGTCCGGTCCAGCCAGCGCTTGGTGACCGCCTCCCGCAGCGCCGCCTTCGTACGGAAGTGGCGGTAGACGCTGGCGTGGCTGACGCCGAGCGCGCGGGCGACGTCCACCACGGTGGCCTTGGCCGCGCCGTGGCGGCGCAGCACCTCCTCGGTCGTGGCGAGGATGCGCTCGGCGGTGAGGGTCTCGGTCGTAGCCATGGTCACGACGGTACCCGCCGCCGTCGGCGGCTCAGCGCTCGCTGTCGAGGTGCGCGAGCTGGGCCTCGGGGTAGCGGGCGCCCGCGGCGGCACCGGCGGGCACGGCCCGCTCGACGGCGGCGAGGTCGGCGTCGTCGAGGGTGACGTCCAGGGCGCCGAGCGCCTCGGCGAGGCGGTCGCGGCGGCGGGCGCCGACCAGCGGCACGATGCTCGCGCCGGACTTCGGGCCCTGGGCGAGCACCCAGGCGATCGCGGTCTGCGCGACGCTCGCGCCCTTGGCGTCGGCGACCGCGCGCAGGGCGTCGACCAGGTCCAGGTTCCGCTGGAGGTTCTCGCCCTGGAAGCGGGGGCTGACGCCGCGGAAGTCGTCCGCGGCGAGCTGCCGGTCGCGGGTGAAGTGCCCGGAGATCAGGCCGCGCGACAGGACGCCGTACGCGGTGACGCCGATGCCCAGCTCGGCGGCGGTCGGCAGGATCTCCTCCTCGATGCCGCGGGAGACGAGCGAGTACTCGATCTGGAGGTCGGCGATCGGTGCCACGGCCGCGGCCCGGCGCAGCGTGTCGGCGCCGACCTCGGAGAGGCCGATGTGGCGCACGTACCCCTTCTCGACCAGCTCGGCGATGGCGCCGACGGTCTCCTCGACGGGGACGTCCGGGTCGAGGCGGGCGATGCGGTAGACGTCGATGTGGTCGACGCCGAGGCGCTGGAGCGAGTACGCGGCGAAGTTCTTCACCGCCGCCGGGCGGCCGTCGTACCCGGCCCAGCCGCCGTCCGGGTCGCGGAGGGCGCCGAACTTCACGCTGGTCAGGGCCTGTTCGCGGTGGGCGGCGGGGGCGGTGCGCAGGGCTTCGCCGATGAGCAGTTCGTTGTGGCCCATCGCGTAGAAGTCGCCGGTGTCGAGCAGGGTGACGCCCGCGTCGAGGGCGGCGTGGATCGTGGCGATCGACTCGCCCCGGTCCGCCTCGCCGTACAGCGCGGACATGCCCATGCAGCCGAGGCCGAGCACGGAGGAGACGGGGCCGGTGCTGCCGAGCTTGAGGGTGCGCATGGGGGCTCCTGGGAGTGGGGTGGAGGAGGCGGCCCCGCCGCGCCCTGCCGGGCGGGGGCGAGGAGGCGCCGTGTCTCCACCATGCACCCATGGCTGACAGATTTCAAGTTTTGTTATCTGTAACTTGTAACCCCTGGCTCGGCCGGGCACATGGACTACCGTTGGTACATGTCCATGAAGCGCACCAACGTGTACGCCGACCCCGAGGACCTGGCGATCATCAAGGAGGCCGCCAGGCGCCGCGGGATCAGCGAGGCCGAGATCATCCGCCAGGGCATCCACCTCGCGGCGATGGCGAACCGGGTCTGGGACGAGCCGCTGTTCTCGCGCACCTTCGAGGGCCCGGGCCGTACGCCGTCCAAGGACGAGGTCCGGGACGCGGTCGCCGACGCGGTGCGCCGCGAGGCCGCCCCGGAGCCCGGAACCGCCGCGTGATCGTCGTCATCGCCGACACCTCCGGCCTGCTCGCGGCCCTGGACTCGGCCCACCCGGAGCAGACGGCAGCCAACGAGGCGATCATGGCCGCCGGTCTGCTCGTCATGTCCCCGCTCCTGCTCGCGGAACTCGACCACGTCGCCACGCGCGAACTGGGCCGGGAGGCAGCCGTCAGCGCGGTCGACGACCTGCGGCGCTGGGTGAGCCGGGGGCGGGTCGTCCTCCCGGAGATCACGGAGGCCCACCTGGGCGCCGCCCAGTCCGTCCGCGCCCGCTACCGCTCCCTGGACCTCGACCTGACCGACGCGGTGAACGTGGCCCTGGCCGCCGACTACGACACCGACGCGATCCTCACCCTCGACCGCCGCGACTTCCGCGCCGTACGCCCCCTGGGCCGCCACAAGGCGTTCCGGGTGCTGCCGGACGACCTGCCGCTGTGACGCGGGGTGAATCGGGCCTGATCGCGGGGGTGAATCGGGCCTGACGCGGAGGCGCGGGCCAAGGGAGGAGGCGTAGGAGTGACGTATGACTACTGCCGCTGGCGGTCCACCGGGCGTTCCTCCCCTGCCGGAGAGGACTCCCAAGGCGCTCCGCGAAGCCATCGCCCAGTACGCCCCGCATCTCCTCGCCGACTTTGACGCGCACTGGAGGCGGGCGATCGCCGACACCTACGACCTCGGCCCCGTGCCCGCGTTCATGGCCCGCTGGTGGGGCGAGTACGCCATCGCCCGTGACCCGCTGCTCGACGCCCACGTGGCCGACCTCGAAGCGCGCGCCGTCGAAGCCGCGGACGCCGCCGAGGCCAGACGGCTCCTGGAGCGGGCGTCCGCCATCCGGCACAGGGCCGCGGCCCCCGGCGGCGGGGGCGGCGGGGGGCCGACCGGCTAGGCGGGTCTGGTGGGGCGGGGGGTTTCGGCCGACGGCGGGGTCAGGCGGGCCGCCGTGCGGGCGGCGGTCTTGCGGGCCCAGGGGCCGCTGGTGAGGGTGCCCACGGTCAGGACCGCCGCGCCGCACCCCGTGATGATCCACCAGGCGGGGCGGCTGGCCGCCGCGAAGTCGGCCGCGTACGACGTGGTCACCCCCGAGGCCAGGACCGAGCCGATGACGGCGACGCCCAGGGTCTGGCCGATCTGGCGGCTGGTGGAGGCGACGGCGGCGGCCACGCCCGCCTGGGCGCGGGGCATCCCGGCGACCGCGGTGTTGGTGATGGGGGCGTTCACCATGCCGAAGCCGAGGCCGAACAGGAGGTAGGCGAGCAGCCGCGTGCCGCTCCCGGTCTCCGCCTCGAACGCGGCGAAGAGGACCCCGGACGCCGTCATCGCCACACCCGCGACCAGCAGCGACAGACGCGGGCCCCGGGCGCCCACCAGGCGGCCGGACAGCGGCGCGCACACCAGCGTCATCGCCGCCATGGGCAGCATCCACAGGCCCGCGTGCAGCGCGTCCAGGCCGCGTACGTCCTGGAGGTAGAGCGTGGACAGGAACAGGAAGCCGCCGAGCGCCGCGAACGCGCTGATCGCGATGACCGTGGCGCCGCTGAACGGGGCCGAGCGGAAGAAGCGCAGGTCGATGAGGGGTTCGGCGCGGCGCGGCTCATGGCGGAGCAGACCCGCGAGCGCCAGGGCCGCCGCCGTCGCCGCGGCCAGGATCAGCGGGGACGTCCAGCCCGCCACCGGCGCCTCGATGATCGCGTACGTCAGCGCACCCAGCAGCACGATCACCAGGAGCTGGCCGACCGGGTCCGGGCGGCGCGGCTTCGGCGCGCGGGACTCCGGGACGTACCGCGCGGTCAGCAGCAGCGCCGCGAGGCCCACCGGCAGGTTCACCCAGAAGATCGCCCGCCAGCTCAGCGCGTCCACGAGCAGCCCGCCGACCAGCGGGCCCGCCGCCATGGAGATGCCGACGACCCCGCCCCACACCCCGATCGCGCGGGCCCGCTCGCGGGGCTCGGTGAACGTGTTGGTGATGATCGACATCGCGACCGGGTTGAGCATGGAGCCGCCGACCGCCTGGACCATGCGGAAGGCGACGAGCGACTCCAGGTTCGGGGCCAGGGAGCACAGGAGGGAGCCGAGCGTGAAGACCGTCAGGCCCGCCTGGAACACCCGGCGGCGGCCCACGCGGTCCGCCGTCGAACCCGCCAGCATCAGCAGCGACGCGAGGACGAGGGTGTAGGCGTCGACCGTCCACTGCATGCCCGAGATGCTGGTGTCGAACTCCCTGGCCATGGTGGGCAGGGCGACGTTCAGGATCGTGTTGTCCAGGCTCACGATCAGCAGGCTCATACAGCAGATCGCGAGCACCAGGTGGCGGCGCCGAGCGCTGAGTCCGGGCATACGGCGACGGTATCCCCGGGGTGTTCGGGGCGCTCCGGGGAGGGGGGCGCTTCGGGGAGGGGGCGGCCGGGGGACGGGTGCCGGGCGGCTGGGGGACAATGGAGGCTTGCCCCCGTTCCACACGTTCCCGGAGAGCCGCCCGATGTCCCAGCCGAAGCCGTCGCTCGCGATCGGTCCCCACCAGGTGCGGCCGCCCGTCGTGCTCGCGCCCATGGCGGGCATCACGAACGCGCCGTTCCGCACGCTGTGCCGGGAGTTCAGCGGCGGCAAGGGCCTCTTCGTCAGCGAGATGATCACCACGCGGGCGCTGGTCGAGCGCAACGAGAAGACGATGCAGCTGATCCGCTTCGACGCGAGCGAGCAGCCGCGCTCGATCCAGCTGTACGGGGTGGACCCCGCGACCGTCGGCAAGGCCGTCCGCATGATCGCGGAGGAGGACCTCGCCGACCACATCGACCTGAACTTCGGCTGCCCGGTCCCGAAGGTGACGCGGAAGGGCGGCGGCTCCGCCCTGCCGTTCAAGCGGAACCTGCTGCGGGCGATCCTGCGCGAGGCCGTGTCCGGGGCCGGGGACCTGCCGGTCACCATGAAGATGCGCAAGGGCATCGACGACGACCACATCACGTACCTGGACGCGGGCCGCATCGCCGTCGAGGAGGGCGTCACCGCGATCGCCCTGCACGGGCGCACGGCCGCGCAGCACTACGGCGGCACGGCGGACTGGTCCGCCATCGCCCGCCTCAAGGAGCACGTGCCGGAGATCCCCGTGCTCGGCAACGGCGACATCTGGTCGGCGGACGACGCCGTGCGGATGATGCGCGAGACCGGGTGCGACGGGGTGGTCGTGGGGCGCGGCTGCCTGGGGCGGCCGTGGCTCTTCGGGGACCTGGTGGCCGTGTTCGAGGGGCGTACGGAGGACCTGGCGCGGCCCTCGCTGCGGGCGGTCGCCGACGTCATGGTGCGGCACGCCGCGCTGCTCGGGGAGTGGCTCGGGGACGAGGCGCGCGGGGTCATCGACTTCCGCAAGCACGTGGCCTGGTACCTGAAGGGCTTCGCCGTGGGCTCCGAGATGCGCAAGCGGCTCGCCGTCGCGTCGTCGCTCGCGGAGCTGCGGGGCGGGCTCGACGAGCTGGACCTCGACCAGGGGTGGCCCGCGGGCGCGGACGGGCCCCGGGGGCGTACGTCCGGCAACAACCGGGTCGTCCTCCCGGACGGCTGGCTCCGCGACCCCTACGACTGCGCGGGCATCTCCTCGGACGCGGAACTGGACACCTCGGGCGGCTGACCCACGGCCCCGGCGACGCCCGGTGCCGCTTGCCACCGCCCGCTGCCGCTGCCGGTGCCCGCCGCGGGCGGTGCCTCCTGTGGCCGGTGCCCGCTGTCATCGCCGCTGTGGGCAGTCGTCCCGCAGGGCGGGACGGGTGGGCACAGCCCTGGGCGCCGGGCAGCCGTTCGGTGGGCGGTAGGGCGGGGCGGCGGGAGCTGCCCGCAGGGCGGACGGCGGCGGGGAACTGCCCGCAGGGCTACGCCGAACCCGTGGCTGTCAGGAGCGCCAGCGGCGTCGTGGCCGTGCGGGACTCCCGGGGGCAGGCGTGGGGGTAGGGGATGAGCGCGGGGTGCGCGGAGCGGTCGTACCCGGCGAAGACCTCCGGCAGGCGGCCCCCGGCCGACCCGGCGGCGTCGACGAGCCCGTGCGCCACGGCCCGCGCCTCGTCGTGCAGCCCGTACCGGGCCAGCCCCAGGGCGAGCAGCGCGTTGTCGTGCGGCCACACGCAGCCGCGGTGGCAGGACAGCGGATGGTACGCCTCCTGCCCGGCGGCCAGCGTCCGCACGCCCCAGCCGGAGAAGAAGTCCGGCTCCAGCAGGCGACGGCCCACCGTCTCCCCGTACTCCTTGTCGAGGAGACCCGACCACAGCAGATGGCCCGCGTCGGAGGCGAGCGCGTCGACCTGGCGCCCGGCGCCGTCGAGGGCGAGCGCGGGGAACTGGTGCCGCTCCATCCAGAAGTCCCGCTGGAACCGGTCGCGCAGACCCGCGGCGACCGCCGCGAGCCGGTCGGCGTACCCGGCGTCGCCCCACACCGAGCGGGCGAGCCACGCGGTGCGCAGCAGCGCGTCGTACGCGTACCCCTGCGCGCCCGCCGCGGCCAGCGGCCCCGCGGCGCGGCTGCCGTCGGCGCGGCAGATCGCGCCGGGGGAGTCCTTCCAGTTCTGGTCGGCGTGGCCGCCCTCGTCGGCGCCGTGCACGAGATAGCCGTGGGCGCGGAGCCCGCCGTGGTCCAGCATCCAGGTGACGGCGGCGCGCGCGGCGTCGGCGAGGCGGCGGGCCACAGCGGTGTCCCCGGTGCGCTCCGTGTACGCGCCGAGCAGCACCAGGAACAGCGGGGTGGCGTCGACGGAGCCGTAGTACCGCCCGAAGGGCACCTGCTCGAAGTGGGCCAGCTCCCCGTGCCGCACCTCATGGACGATCTTCCCGGCGGCGGCCCCGCGCCCCCCGGCGGCGCCGGTGGCCTGGGTCGCGGCGAGCGCGGTCAGGGTCGCGGCGGCCAGGCGCGGCAGATACGGCAGCGCGAACAGGGACGTGAGCAGCGCGTCCCGGCCAAGCAGCGTGAGGAACCAGGGCGCGCCCGCGCCGGGCACCCGCAGCTCCTCGCCGTCGGGCCCGCGCGCGGGCACCTGGAGCGCGGCGAGGTCGGCGAGCCCCCGGGCGCACGCGGCGGCCAGCTCGGGCCAGGCGGCGGGCAGCGGCACGGCGTCGGTGAACTCCCTTTGCCGGGCGGAGAGTTCGGCGAGCGCGGCCCGCGGCGTCGGGGGCGGCGGGGCGGGCGGGGGCGCGCCGTGCGGGGCCGCGGTGACGGTCAGGGCCAGGTCGGCGGAGCCGTGCGCGGCCAGTTCGAGCGCCCACACCAGGCGCCGCGCGCCGGTCCCGGTCTCCTCGACGGCGTCCGGCGCGGGCGTGGCCGTGACCGTGGTCCGCGAGCGCCAGTCGCCGCGCCGGTAGGCGAACTCGACGCCGCCGCGGTCGCTTTCGGTGTCGCGCTCCAGGACGCGCCGGGACCTCACGGCGCCCGGCTTGGCGTACGTGCGGTGGTCCGAGCGCAGCTCGAACTGGTCGGTGAAGTCGGCGTCGGCGGTCAGCGCGATCCTGAGCGTCGTCGGCACCGCCCGGTTGCTGGTGACGCGCACCGACTCCACCAACGCGCCGTCGGTGACGGCCTGTTCACGGAAGAGGGTGTAGGCGGGCGGCTCGTCGCGGCCGCCGCGCGGCACGAGGACGCTGCGCGCGCCGTCGCCGCCGTCGGCCGACAGGGAGCCCTCGGGCAGCGTGAGGAGTTCCGGCACCGCGCCGTCCACCGTGAGCTGCCAGCGGCTCAGGTGCCGGGCGTCGCGGACGAAGAGGCCGTCCGGCGCGGTGGTGCCGGGCACGCCCCGGATGTCGCCGCCCGCGCCGAGCGCCGCGAACGTCGTGCCGCGCACGAGCAGATGGTGCTGCCGGTCAGTCATTCCGAGCCCCTTCGTCCCTGTCAGGCCCCGCTGTGGTGTCCGTGTGCCGATCGACGTGCGGATCGACGTGCGGATCGGCGTGCCGATCGACGTGCCGAGCGGCGTGCAGATCGAGGTGCCGATCGGGGTGCAGATCGACGTGCCGACCGAGGTGCCGATCAACGTGCGGATCGGCGTGCGGATCGACGTGCAGATCGACGTGCAGATCGAGGGCGAGCGCCGCGGTCCAGCTGAAGCCGCGGGCGCCGTGGCCGCTTTCCGTGTACGGGTCCACGTACTCGGCGAAGCCGGAGGCGAGCGCGGTGTCGAGCAGCGCCGTCCGCAGGCCGTCGGCGAGCGCGTGCTCGCCGTGCAGGCGCAGGCCGCGCTCCAGCAGCCAGTTGACGTTGAACCAGGCCGGTCCGCGCCAGTACCGGGCGGCGTCGAACGCCGGGCTGAGCAGGTCGTGGCTCGGCGCGAGCCGCACCCGCCCGCCGAGCCCGAACCGCGGCCCGCGCGCGGTGTCCACCAGGGCCGCGACGACCGGCCGCGGCAGCCCCGGGAGCAGCAGCGGGACAAGGCCGGTGACCCCGCGCTCGGCCACCAGCGCCCCCGCGTCCCCGCCCGTGTCCGGGCCCGCCAGCAGGTCCCGGCAGCGGAAGATCCCCGCGTCGGCGTCCCACAGCCGGTCCACGAGGGCGCGGGTCAGCCGCTCGGCGCGCTCGTGCCGGGCCGTGGCGGGCACACCCAGCTCGCCGGTGATGCGGGCCAGGGCGTGCTCGGAGGCGATCAGGAGCGCGTTGAACGACGGGTCCTCGACGGCGAATTCACTCGGATGAGGGGCCGTGGGCGCCTCGTGGCCGCCGTAGCCGCGGTCGCGGTAGTCGGCGGCCAGGCGCACATACCGCCCGTAGTCGAGGTCGGTCGGGCGGTCGCCGGGCGAGCCGTGGGCGAGGTCGGCGCGGCGGAACGCGTGGGCCGCGGCGGGGCGCACCCGGCTCAACGGGCCGTCCCAGCAGGGGCTGTTGTCCATGCCCTGCTCCCAGGGGTGGACCACGGCGGCCAGGCCCGCGCCGCCCAGGTCGCGGCGGTGCAGCAGGAAGCGGTGCCAGGCGGCCAGGCGCGGGTGCAGACGGGCCAGGAAGGAGCGGGCCCGGGACAGGCCGGGGTCGGCGAGGTGCACCAGCCAGGCGGCGAGCGCGTGCACCGGCGGCTGCACGATCCCGGAGGTCTGCACGCGGCCGGGGGCGCCCGCGGCGCGGCCCGTGGTGGCCGAGCGCCAGAAGTCGGGGCTCGGGAAGTAGGCGTCGAGCGGCACGGACGGGTGGAACACGATGTGCGGGACGCGCCCGTCGGCCCACTGCGCCGCGAACAGCGTCTCCAGCTCGATCTGGGCCCGTAACGGCGAGACGTGCCGCAGGCCGATCGCGATGAACGCCGAGTCCCAGGACCACTGGTGCGGATACAGGCTCCGGGAGGGGACCGTGGACGTGCCGGTCCAGTTGGCGGACAGGACCCGGGCGGCGCGCTCGCGCAGTCCGCCGTCCGCGCGCCGCGGCGCGCGCGGGGCGCTCCCGGCCGGGGCGGCGGCCCTGCTGCGGGCCGTGGTGGTGCGGTCCACGCGTCTCTTCCCCCGCCCGTCCGGGCTGCCGTCCGGGCTGTCAGTTCGGTGGGGTTCAGCCTAGAGTTACGTCTACTCAGTACGCAAAACCCAATATGTAACGCTGAGTTGACGCGCGCAAGGGGCCGCCTGGATATGCCAGGGGGCGCGGGGGGAGTGAGGCCGGTGGACGCGAGGAGCGGACCTTTCAGGGGTGCGCCGGGTGCGCCGGGGGCGCGGCCGGGGCGGGGGAGCGCCCCCCAGGCCAGCGCCGGTGACCTGCTGCACCTGGTGCGCAGCGGCCGGGCCACCACGCGCGGCGCCCTCCAGCGGGCCACCGGCCTGTCCCGGGCCACCGTCGGCCAGCGTCTGGACCGGCTCTTCCGCGCGGGCTGGCTGCGCGAGGCCACCGGCACGCCCGCGCCGGTGGCGTCGCCGCTCGGCGGGCGTCCCGCCGCCCGCCTGGAGTTCGACGACGCGCACGCCGTGGTGCTCGCCGCCGACCTGGAGACCCGGCACGCCCGCACGGCCCTGCTGACCCTCACCGGCGAGGTGCTGGCCGAGCACACGGGCGCGCTGCGCGTCGATGAGGGCCCGCGCGTCGTCCTGGACGAGCTGGGCGCCCGCTTCGGCGCGCTGCTGCGCGAGGGCGGCAGTCCGGCGTCGGCGGTGTGCGGCATCGGCCTGGCGGTGCCGGGCCCGGTGGACAGCGAGACCGGCCGCGTGGTGCAGCCGCCGATCATGCCGGGCTGGGACGACTTCGACATACGGGGCAGGCTGCGCCGGGCCTTCGCCGCGCGCACGGGCGGGTCGGCGCGGGTGCCGGTGCTCGTCGACAACGACGCGAACCTCATGGCGTACGGAGAACAGCGCGCCGCCCACCCGGACTGCGCGGCCTTCGTGCTGGTCAAGGTCTCCACCGGCATCGGCGCGGGCGTCGTCGTGGACGGCGCGGTCTACCGGGGCATCGACGGCGGGGCGGGCGACATCGGGCATGTGCGGCTGCCGGGCGGCCCCGGCGACGCGGACGCGCTGTGCAAGTGCGGCGCGCACGGCTGTCTGGCGGCCGTGGCCAGCGGGCGGGCGCTCGCGGGGCGCCTCGCGGCGGCGGGCGTTCCGGCGGCGTCCGGCTGGGACGTGCGGCGGCTGCTGGCGGCGGGGCACCCGGAGGCGGTGCGGCTCGCGCGGGAGGCGGGGCGGCGGGTCGGCGAGGTGCTCGCCACGGTCGTGACGCTGCTGAACCCCGGCGTTCTCATGATCGCCGGAGATCTGGCCGGAACGCCCTTCCTGACGGGCGTGCGCGAGCTGCTGTACCAGCGGGCGTTGCCGCGCTCCACGGCCCATCTGCAGATCGTCACCTCGACGCTGGGGGAGCGGGCGGGTCTGGTGGGGGCGGGTGCGCTGGTGGTGGAGCACCTGTACGCGCCGGAGCGGGCCGAGGCGCGGCTGGCGGCGCTCGGTTTCTGACGGCGGTGGGCGTTCCGCTTCCGTGCCCGGCGAGCGTTCCGACGGCGTCCGGATGCCGGGATTTCGGCCGCGCAAACGGCGTGATTCTCGCCACCCCTGATAGACCTTGCGCTCAGATGAGCGGCCGGGAGGCGCCCTTCGGGTGGCTGCACTTCTCCAAGTGGTGGCACTGAGTGCCATTGCTCGATCATTTACGATCTGAACTCACAACTGGCGACTCCCCTGCTCATCTGAGCGAAAAGCAGGCTCTACAGGGGTTGACCGTTCAAGACTTGAACGAAGATCCTTCACCCTCGCTACCGGCGAGTCACTTTCGATCTAGTGGCGGACGGGTGGTTACAGCCGTGTGACCCACAAGTGGACGTACCCAGACGCCTTCGATCTGGGTATGTTCCTCGCCGTCAGGGCAGCCACCACGTCCAGGAGTCGAGACCCGTGTCGGAAAACAAAGATCCCCACGTAGCTCAGGTAGCTCAGGGCGTGAAGTTCGTTTACGACTTCACCGAGGGCAACAAGGACCTCAAGGACCTCCTCGGCGGCAAGGGCGCGAACCTCGCCGAGATGACCAACCTGGGGCTTCCCGTGCCCCCGGGCTTCACGATCACCACCGAGGCCTGCAAGGTCTACCTCGACAGCGGCGAGGAGCCCGCGGCACTGCGTGACGAGGTGAGTGCGCACCTCGACGCCCTGGAGCAGAAGATGGGCAAGAGGCTCGGCCAGGCCGACGACCCGCTGCTCGTCTCCGTCCGCTCGGGCGCCAAGTTCTCCATGCCCGGCATGATGGACACCGTCCTGAACATCGGGCTCTCCGACAAGTCGGTGCAGGGCCTGGCGAAGCAGGCGGGCGACGACCGGTTCGCCTGGGACTCCTACCGGCGCCTCATCCAGATGTTCGGCAAGACCGTCCTCGGCGTCGACGGCGACCTCTTCGAGGACGCCCTGGAGGCGGCCAAGGCCGCCAAGAAGGTCACGGTCGACACCGACCTGGAGGCGGGCGACCTCAAGAAGCTCGTCACCAAGTTCAAGAAGATCGTCAAGGCCGAGGCGGGCCGCGAGTTCCCGCAGGACCCGCGCGAGCAGATGGACCTCGCCATCAAGGCGGTCTTCGACTCGTGGAACGGCGACCGCGCCAAGCTCTACCGCCGCCAGGAGCGCATCCCGCACGACCTCGGCACCGCCGTCAACGTCTGCTCGATGGTCTTCGGCAACCTCGGCCCCGACTCCGGCACCGGCGTCGCCTTCACCCGCGACCCCGCCTCAGGACACCAGGGCGTGTACGGCGACTACCTGCAGAACGCGCAGGGCGAGGACGTCGTCGCGGGCATCCGCAACACCGTCCCGCTCGCCGAGCTCGAGCGGATCGACAAGAAGTCGTACGACCAGCTCATGCGGATCATGGAGACCCTGGAGACCCACTACAAGGACCTCTGCGACATCGAGTTCACCATCGAGCGCGGCCAGCTGTGGATGCTCCAGACCCGCGTCGGCAAGCGCACCGCGGGCGCGGCCTTCCGCATCGCCACCCAGCTCGTCGACCAGGGCCTGATCACCGAGGCCGAGGCGCTGCAGCGGGTGACCGGCGCGCAGCTGGCGCAGCTGATGTTCCCGCGCTTCGACGAGGACGCCAAGGTCGAGCAGCTCGGCCGGGGCATCGCCGCCTCGCCGGGCGCCGCCGTCGGCAAGGCCGTCTTCGACTCGTACACCGCGATCAAGTGGTCCCGGTCCGGCGAGAAGGTCATCCTGATCCGCCGCGAGACCAACCCCGACGACCTCGACGGCATGATCGCCGCCGAGGGCATCCTCACCTCCCGCGGCGGCAAGACCTCCCACGCCGCCGTCGTCGCCCGCGGCATGGGCAAGACCTGCGTCTGCGGCGCCGAGGACCTGGAGGTCGACACCAAGCGCCGCCGCCTCACCGTCAACGGCACGGTCGTCGAGGAGGGCGACGTCGTCTCCATCGACGGCTCCACCGGCAAGGTCTACCTGGGCGAGGTGCCCGTGGTCCCCTCCCCGGTCGTCGAGTACTTCGAGGGCCGTATGCACGCGGGCGCCGACGACGCCGACGAGCTGGTGCAGGCCGTGCACCGCATCATGGCCTTCGCCGACGGCAAGCGCCGCCTGCGGGTGCGCGCCAACGCCGACAACGCCGAGGACGCGCTGCGCGCACGGCGGTTCGGCGCGCAGGGCATCGGCCTGTGCCGCACCGAGCACATGTTCCTCGGCGAGCGCCGCGAGATGGTCGAGAAGCTGATCCTCGCCGACACCGACGCCGAGCGCGAGGACGCCCTCAAGGAGCTGCTCCCGCTCCAGAAGGCGGACTTCGTCGAGCTGTTCGAGGCCATGGACGGCCTGCCCGTGACGGTGCGGCTGCTCGACCCGCCGCTGCACGAGTTCCTGCCCGACATCACCGAGCTGTCGGTGCGCGTCGCGCTCGCCGAGTCCCGCAAGGACCACAACGAGAACGACCTGCGGCTGCTCCAGGCCGTGCACCGCCTGCACGAGCAGAACCCGATGCTGGGCCTGCGCGGCGTACGCCTCGGCCTGGTCATCCCCGGCCTGTTCACCATGCAGGTGCGGGCCATCGCGGAGGCCGCGGCCGAGCGCCGGGGCGCCAAGGGCGACCCGCGCGCCGAGATCATGATCCCGCTCGTCGGCACCGTCCAGGAGCTGGAGATCGTCCGCGAGGAGGCCGACCAGGTCATCGCCGAGGTCGAGGCCGCCACCGGCACCGACCTCAAGCTCGCCATCGGCACCATGATCGAGCTGCCGCGCGCCGCCGTGACCGCCGGTCAGATCGCCGAGGCCGCGGAGTTCTTCTCCTTCGGCACCAACGACCTCACGCAGACGGTGTGGGGCTTCTCCCGCGACGACGTGGAGGCCTCCTTCTTCACCGCGTACCTGGAGAAGGGCATCTTCGGCGTCAGCCCCTTCGAGACCATCGACCGGGACGGCGTCGGCGCGCTGGTGCGCGGCGCGGTCGAGGCCGGGCGCGCCACCCGGCCCGGCATCAAGCTCGGCGTCTGCGGCGAGCACGGCGGCGACCCGGAGTCCGTGCACTTCTTCCACGAGGTGGGCCTGGACTACGTCTCCTGCTCGCCGTTCCGCATCCCGGTGGCCCGCCTCGAGGCAGGCCGGGCGGCCAGCCAGGCCCAGGGCAGCGACCACCGCTAGCCGCGGGTCGTTGGGGGGCTGCCCCCATAGAGCCCCGGAGTCGTCGTCGTGTCCCCGACCCTCAACCGATGCGGCGGCGGCTCCGGTTCACGAAAGGAAGGGGCGGCGCCCTGTGCGGGGGTGCCGCCCCTTCCGGCTGTCCGGGCGGGGGGTGCCCGGACAGGTCTGGGGGGTCAGAAGGCGTAGGGCTTCGCCGGGTTCCAGTGGGTGACGTCCGCGGAGGACCAGGTGAACTTGGACGGGGCGCCCTTGGCGTCGAAGGCCTCTTGGCCGTTGCCGGGGCCGGTGTCGCCGGTCTGGTCGCGCAGCGCCAGGGACAGGCTCGTCGAGGTGCGGCTCTTCGCGCCGTCGGTGAAGAGGTTCACGGCGGAGTAGACCTTGCCGCCGGGCTTGACGGTCACGCGGGCGGTGCCGCCGGGGGCGTCCTTGGACGAGTGGCCGAGGACGGTGACGGAGTCGCCGAGCATCACCGACGGGTACGAGGTGACCCAGCACGGCTTGGTGTCGGCGTTCACGGCGGTGATCAGCAGGTGCTCGCCGCGCTGCCCGGGGAAGCGGTGCAGGACGGAGTACGACATCTCGTTGCCGTCGCACTGCCGCACGCTCGCGGAGCGCGCGGCGTCGACGGTGGCGCCGGAACCCTTCGCGCCGGAACCGCTCGCGCCGGAACCGCTCGTGCCGGAGCCCTTCGCGGCGGGGGCCGCGCCGGAGCGGGAGGGGGCGGACCGGCCGTCGTCCGCGGTGCCCTCGCCGCCCGCGTTCACGGTGCCCTCCGTGGCCTTGCCGCCCGTGGTGCCCGCGACCTCGCTCGCCTTGGAGCCACCGGACTTCCCCGAGCCCTCGTCACCGGAGCCGCCGCAGGCGGTCAGGGACAGGGCGAGGGCGGCGGTGGCCGCGGCGGCGAAAGCGGTGGTGCGGATGCGCGTCGTACGCATGTGATGTCCCCCAGTGCGGTGGTGCTGGCTCGTGGTCCTCGCGGAGTCACCCCCGCTGTGGACACCACCTTCGCCGCCCGCGCTGGCGTTCCGCTCACGCCCGGCTGATGTCCCGCTGACGCGCCGTCCACACCCGTGCGCGGCGCCCTCAGGAGCGGGCCGTGAGCCGCAGGACCGCCGTGTCGTAGCGGGCCCGCAGGCCCACGTCGGCCGAGACGCGCAGCAGCGCGCCGAGCGCCCCGACCGCGCCCTCGTCGAAGCCGGAGGATTCCGCTTCCCGCGCCGCCGTCTCCAGGCGCCGGACGCCCTCGGCCTCGTCGCCCAGGCCGATCAGGGCCTCACCGGCGGTGGTGAGCAGCAGCACCCGCGACGCCGCCGACGTCTGCGCGGGCAGGTCGACGGCGAGGGCGGCGCTCGCCGTGTCCAGGGCGCGCCGCCACTGCCCCAGGGCCAGGTGGTGGCGGGCCAGGTGGTGCAGGGCGAGCCGTTCGGTGGGCCGGTCGCCCGCCTCGCGGGCGAGCCGCGCGGCCCGCAGGCAGCCCCGCGCCGCCTCCTCCGGGTCCCCGAGGGCGGCCTGCGTGAGCGACAGGTTGACCAGCGCCGTCGCCTCGCCGGACACGTCGCCCACGCGCGCGGCGAGCGCGGCGGCCGCCTCCAGGTGGGCCTCCGCGTCGCCGGTGCGGCCCTCCTCGGCGAGCACCCAGCCGAGCAGCGCCCGCACCCGCGACTCGGCGCGGGCGTCGCCGTCGGCGCGGGCGGCGTCAAGGGCTGTCTCCAGGAGCGGGGTCCAGCCGTCCCGGTGCCGCCACACGATGTGCGGCCACAGCCCGAGCACCAGGCGCCAGGTCCTGCCGTGCAGCCCGGCGGCGCGCGCCGCCGCCACCGCCTGCGCCAGGTCGTCGCGCTCGGCCGCGTACCAGGCCATGGCCTCCTCGCGGTCGCGGAACTCCCGTACGCCGGGCGGCTGGTGGAAGTCGCCGGGCAGCGCGAAGCAGTCCTCCTCGCCGGGCTCGGCCGCGGCGATCGCGGCGAGGGCGGTGGCGATCTGCTGGTCCAGGAGGCGCGGGACCGCGCCGGGCCCGGCGTCCAGACCGCGCGCGTACAGGCGTACGAGGTCGTGCAGCGACCAGCGGCCCGGCGCGGACCGGATGACGAGGTGGGCCGCGGCCAGGCGCTCCAGGGCGGCCTCGGCCGCCTGTGGGCCGGTGCCCGCGAGGGCGGCGGCCGCGTACCGGTCGACGTGCGTGCCCGGGTGGCGGCCCAGGTGCGCGAAGTGGTGGGCGACGTCCCCCGGCAGGCGGCGCACGGTCAGCCGCAGCGCCGCCCGCACGCCGGTGTCCTCCACGTCGAGCAGGGCCAGCCTGCGGGACTCGTCGGACAGTTCGGCGCCCAGCGCGCCGAGCGACAGGTCCGGCTGGTCGGCGAGCCGGGCGGCGGTCACACGCAGCGCGAGCGGAAGCCCGCCGCACAGCTCCGCGAGGCGCCGGGCGGCCACCGCCTCCGCACGCACCCGCTCCTCGCCGAGGACCGCGGCGAGCAGCGCGGTGCCGTCGTCCGGTCCGAGGACGTCCACCAGTACGGGCCGCGCCGCGTCCGAGGCGATCAGGCCGCGCAGCCGGTACCGGCTGGTGACCACGGTGACGCAGTGGGTGCCGCCCGGCAGCAGCTCCCGGACCTGCGCGGAGTCCCGGGCGTTGTCGAGGACGACGAGCAGGTGCCGGTCGGCGGCCAGCGAGCGGTACAGCGCGGCGGCGCCGCCCGCCGACTCCGGTACGCGGCGCGGCGCGACCCCGAGCGCCAGCAGGAACTCGCGCAGCACTTCGAGGTGGCCCGGCTCGTCGGCGTCGCTGAAGCCGCGCAGGTCGGCGTAGAGCAGGCCGTGGGGGAAGGCGGCGCGCTCCCGGTGCGCCCAGTGCACCACCAGGGCCGTCTTGCCGACGCCCGCGGGCCCGGTCACCAGGCACACCGGCGCCTCGCCCGCGGCGGCGCGGGACAGCGCGGTGAGTTCGGCGGCGCGGCCGTGGAAGCCGCGGGGGACGCGGGGGAGCAGGTCGACGGGGGCGAGTCCCGGGGCGGGGCCGAGGCCTGGCGGGGAGCCGATTCCCGGCGGGGAGCCGATTCCCGGCGTGGGGCCGGGCGGCGGGGGCGCGGCCGGGGCGGTCACCGGGGTCGGCGGCGCGGCCTGGACGGGTCCGGCGGCGCTGCCTTGGCCGTTGGGGCTGTCCTGGCTGCCGGGGGCGTGGTGGCTGCCGGGGTTGGCGTGGCCTTCGGGGGCTTGGTGGCCACCGGGGGCGTGGTGGCCGCCGGGGACGGCGTGGTCGCCGTAGGTGTCGTGGCCGTCGTCGGCGCCGCGCAGTGCCGCCGCGTACGCGTCCGCCAGCTCCCGGCCGGGGTCCACACCCAGCTCGTCCGCGAGCAGCCGCCGGGTGCGGTGGAACCAGTCCAGCGCCTCCGAGCGGCGCCCCGCCCGCTGGAGCGCCCGCATCAGCGCCGCCGAAAGGGACTCGCGCAGCGGGTGCGCCCCGGCCTCCGCGCGCAGCACGGCCGCCGCCCGGTGGTGCTCGCCCTGGCGGGCGTACGCCGCGGCGAGCAGCTCCACCGAGGCGAGGCGCAGCTCCTCCAGGGCGTGCGCGGCGGCCAGCAGCGGCGGGCTCGGGTAGGCGCCGGTCAGCGCGGGCCCCTGCCACAGCGCCAGGGCCTCCTGGTACATGGCGACGGCATCGCCCGGCGCGCGCTGCTCCCGGGCCAGCGTCACCAGTTCCTCGAAGCGGTGCGCGTCCAGCAGCGACTCCGGCATCCGCAGGGCATACGCCGCGCCCCGCGTCACCAGCTCGACGCCGAACACGTCGGCGTCCGCGTCGGCGAGCAGGCTCCGCAGCCGCGACACATGGCCCTGGATGACGCTGCGGGCGCGCGCGGGCGGCTCGTCGTCCCACAGGGTGGCCGTCAGCTGCTCCACCGGCACGGGCCGGTTGGGCCGCAGCAGCAGCGCGGCGAGAAGGCTGCGCCGCTTGGCGGGACCGAGGGGCAGCTCACCGGCCTCGGTGCCGATGGAAACCGCTCCGAGCAGCCGGAACTCCACGCGCGTAACTCCTCCTGGGGAAGCCGCCAGGTTATCGGAGGGGCGCGCGGACCGGGACGCGCGCACCCCGCGTCCGCCCCTCCCGGCACGGCTCCCCGCCCCGTTTGACGTGATCTTTCCCTTCCGGACGGAGGTGCCCCACCCCGCTCTCGCGTCCCCCTCAGCGGTACGCCCAACCGAACGGAACCAACCGAACCCACCGAAGGGAGCCCCACGTGGTGCACCCCCTGCCGCGACGCCTCGTCGTGCCGCTGCTCGCGCTCGGCCTGACGGCGACGCTCGCCCCGGGCCTGGCGACGGCCGCGCCCCGCGCCGACGCCACCGACGCCACCGCCGATGCCGCCGACGCCGAGGCGCGTGGCCTCGCCCGCTACACCCAGCAGAAGCTCACCTGGAAGAGATGCGCCGCCGACAAGCCCGCGAAGTTCCAGTGCGCGACGCTCACCGTGCCGCTGGACTACGCCGCGCCGAAGGGGAAGACCCTCAAGGTCGCGGTCTCCCGGGTCAAGACCAGCAAGCCCGGCACCCGGCACGGCGTGCTGACCTTCAACCCCGGCGGCCCCGGCGGCTCCGGGCTCGACCTGCCCCTGGCCGCGTCCGAAGGGCTGCCCAAGGCCGTCCTGGACCGCTACGACCTGATCGGGTTCGACCCGCGCGGCGTCGGCAAGAGCTCGCCGGTGACGTGCGGGCTCAGCCGGGCCGACCAGTACTTCCCGCGCCCCACCCGCTCCGCCGCCGAGTTCGGGCGGAACGCGCGGTGGGCCAGAGGGTCGCCGACCAGTGCCGTACGAAGAACCCCGGCGTGCTCCCGCACATCAGCACCCGCAACACCGCGCGCGACATGGACGTCCTGCGCGCCGCCGTCGGTGAGCGGAAGCTGTCGTACTTCGGCGTCTCGTACGGCACCGCGCTCGGCGCCGTCTACGCCCAGCTGTTCCCGCGCCGCGCCGACCGGTTCGTCCTCGACAGCGCCGTCGACCCCGGGCGGATGTGGCGGGGCATGTACCAGATCTGGGCAGAGGAGGTCGGAGGGGCCTTCGACCGCTGGGCGAAGTGGACCGCCGAGCGGAACGCCACCTACCACCTCGGCGACTCCCCGGCGCAGGCCCGGCGGACCTTCTGGAAGATCGTGGCGCGCGCCGACCGTAAGCCGCTGGTCGTCGACGGGCAGAAGCTCGACGGCGCCGCCGTGCGCGACCTGGCGCGGCCCGAGTTCTTCAGCGTCCGCAGCGGAGCCGAGCTGGTCAAGCGGCTGAAGCGGGCGGCGGGGGGCGCGTCCGTGTCCGGCACGCCGTCCGAGCCGTTCTCCGACAACGAGTTCGCCTCCCACTTCGCGGTGGTCTGCTCCGACGCGGCCTGGCCCCGCGACCCGGCGACGTACTACCGCGACACGGTGCGCAACTCCGTCCGCTACCCGCTGTACGGCGACTTCCCGTCCGGCATCGCGCCGTGCGCGTTCTGGCCCCGGGGCGCCGAGCCCGCCACCAAGGTCGACAACGGCGTGCCGCTGCTGCTGGTGCAGAACGAATGGGACCCGCAGACCCCGCTGTCCGGCGCGCGGAACATGCACCGGGCCCTGAAGGGCTCCCGGATGATCACCGTGGACGAGGGCGAGGGCCACGGCGTGGTCTTCGGCGGTGGCGGCCACCCGTGCGCGGAGAACCCGACCATGCGCTACCTGGCCACGGGCAAGCTCCCCGGCAAGGACCTCACCTGCCACGCCACGCCGGGCCAGCGCCGCGCCGAGCCCCGGGCGAACGCGTTCTGAGCCCCCGGGGCGCGGCGGTCACTCGTCGATGCCCGAGCGCTCCACGCCCGCCACGATCCAGCGCTGGAAGAACAGGAACACCAGCAGCAGCGGCACGATCGACACGGCCGCCGCGACGAACAGCTCGTGCAGCCGGATCACTTGAGAGGTGGTGAACGAGGCCAGGGCCACCTGGACGGTCCACGCGTCCCGGTCCTGGCCGATCACCAGCGGCCACAGGAAGGAGTTCCAGGCGCCGATGAACACGATCGTGCCGACGGCCGCGAACACGGGCCGCGCGTTCGGCACGACCACCCGCCAGTAGGTGCGCCAGTAGCCGAGCCCGTCGACGCGCGCCGCGTCCTCCAACTCCCGGGGAAGCCCAGGAAGTACTGCCGGAAGACGAAGCACGCGAACGCCGAGAACAGCGTCGGCACGATCAGTCCGCGCAGCGTCGAGACCCAGCCGAGCGACGACACCAGCACGAACGTCGGTACGAAGGTGACGGCGGCCGGGACCATCATCGTGCCGAGGATCGCGTAGAACACGTGGTCGGCGTACCGGTAGGGGATGCGGGCCAGGCCGTAGCCCGCGAGGGAGGCGAGCAGCAGGGTGCCGAGCGTCGTCAGGACCGCGACCAGCGCGGAGTTGGCGAGGGCGCGGGCCATCGGCACCGTCGGGTCGTCGAACAGCTCGGTCACGTTCGACCAGCGCAGCGTGGACGGGAAGAACGTCCAGTCGGGCGAGGTGATGTCCGCCTCGGAGGACAGGCCGTTGCGCACAAGGAGGTAGAACGGGATCAGGAACAGCAGCGCGAGCGCGATGAGCAGCGCCACGCGCAGCGCGCGCCCCACCCGCAGCCAGGCGTCGTGCATGGCGTCAGTCCTCCTTCCTTCCCAGGCCGAACCAGCGGGCCTGGCCGATCGTCACCACGGCGATGATCAGGGCGAGCAGCACCGCGCCCGCGCTGCCGAGGCCGAGGTTCTGCCCCTGGCCGAGCGCCGTGTAGTAGAGGTAGACGAGCGGGGGACGGGCGTACGGCGGATAGCCGCGGGCGTCGGACAGCAGGTTGTAGAACTCGTCGAACGCCTGGAAGGCGTTGATGACCAGGAGCAGCACGACCGCCACGGAGGTGGCGCGCAGCTGCGGCAGCGTGATGTGCCGCAGCACCTGCCAGCCGGGCCGGGCCCCGTCGACCGCGGCGGCCTCGTACAGGGTGGGGGAGATCCGCTGGAGCCCCGCCAGGAAGAGCACCATGTAGAACCCGGCCTGGAGCCACAGCCGCACGGTGACGATCACCAGCCAGTACCAGGGCGGGTCCGTGGTGGACAGCCACGCGGTCTGGTCGGCGCCGAACCAGCCGAGCACGGTGTTCGCGAGCCCGAACCGCACCCCGTTGAAGATCGACATCTTCCAGATCAGGGCGGCCACCACGTAGCTGCACGCCGCTGGCAGGAAGAACACCGACCGCAGGAACGCCTGCGCGCGGCGGGCGCGGTTCACCATCAGCGCCAGCGCCAGGGACAGCAGATACGTCGTGGGCACGATGAAGGCCGTGAAGACGGTGAACGTCCACAGGCTGTCGGTGAACGCGTCGTCCTTCAGGAGCGTCGTGTAGTTGTCGAGGCCGACGAACTCCGTGGGGGAGACCGTGTTGTGGGCGTCGAAGAAGCTGAGGTAGACGCTCCAGCCGAGCGGTACGTACGTGAAGACGAGCAGCCCGAGCGCGAAGGGCCCGACGAAGATCCAGAACCAGAGGGTGCGGTTCTGGGGCCCGGCGAGCCGCCGCGCCAGCGACGGCCGCCGCGCCTCCCGGGCCGCGTGGGGGGCGCTCACGAGGACTTCCTCTTGACCCGGGACAGCTCCGCCGCCGCCTTCCGCACGACGGACCGCAGCTCGCTCTCCGGGTTGGCGCCCGACTTGATGATCCGGCTGAGCGCGTCCTGGTAGGCGACGCGGCTCGCCGTGGTCCACAGCAGCGGCTCGGCGTAGCCGTACCGCGTGGAGTAGCCGACGGCGTCGGCCGCCGCGCCCTTCTTCAGGACGTCGGCCCGCTTCGCCAGGGACAGCCGGGCGGGGATGTGGAAGCCGTACGACAGCGCGAAGTCCCGCTGGTAGTCGGTCTTCTCCACCCACAGCCAGCGCAGGTACGCCTTGGCCTCCTCCTTGTGGCGGGTGCGGGCGCTGACGGCGGCGCCGTACGCGCCGACGGGCACCGCGGGCTTCCCGCCGCCGGTGGCCTTGGGGAACGGCAGGACGCCGAAGTCGTCGCCGAGTGCCTTCTTCACCGCGGGCAGCGCCCACAGGCCCGACCACTGCATGGCCGTGAGCCCCTGCACGAACGCCGACGGGTCCGACCAGTCGGAGGGCGCGCCGAGCAGCAGCGACTTGTCCGCGTAGAGCTGGCGCAGCGGGGCGAGGGCGCGGGCCGCCGCCGGGTCGTCGAAGCCGACCTCGCCGTCCTTGGTGACCAGTTCGAGTCCCGCCGCGTACAGGGGGGTTCCGCCGAGGGCGCTCGCGCCGCCGTCGTTGCCGAGGAACAGGCCCTTGACCTTCCTGTCCGTCAGGGCCTTCGCCGCGTCGACGAGTTCGTCGAGGGTCGTGGGCGGCTCGACGCCCGCGTCGTCGAGGAGGCTCCTGCGGTAGTAGAGCAGCTGCATGTCGACGACCTGCGGGATCGCCCAGACGCGGCCGTCGTACGTCTTGGGGGCGAGCACCGCCGGGTTGAAGTCGTCCTTCACGCCGTCGAACGCCTCGGTGAGGTCCAGGACCTGGCCGCCGCGGATCTGGTCCAGGGTGGGGCCGTTGACCTCGAACACGTCCGGGCCGGAGTCGGTGAGCAGGGCGGCGGCGGTCTGCTCGTCGTAGTTGCCGGGCCGCCACTGGACGCGGACGTCCGCCTTGTCGTAGGCGGCGGCGTACCGCTTCACGGCCTGCTCGGTGCCGGGCTCTCCGTACTGGTGGTACCAGTGCGACAGGGGCGTGCCCTTGCCCTTGCCGTCGCGCCCGGTGTTGCCGCCGCAGGCCGTCAGGAGGGCGGTGGTGGCGGCGGTCGCGGTGGCGGTGGCGAGCAGAGTCCTGCGGCTGATGGTCATGGCGTGTCCCCCTGCGCTGGATCGTCGGGCGTCGGGTACGGGCCCAACGATCAACCATGCGGCGGGATTACGACAGGCGTATTGCGGCCGTGTGATCCCTCGCGGGGGGCGCCCAGACCCGCCCCTTCCTGGCGTGGGCGCCCGGCACCACTTGATCGGCGCTCCGCGCCTCGTCCTCAAACGCCGGACGGGCTATATCCAGCCCGTCCGGCGTTTGAGGACGAGGCCGAAGGCCGATTCACGGGGGTGCCAGGGGGCTGGCCCCCTGGTTCGGGAAGGGGCGGGTCTGGGGCGCCCCCGCGAGGGTCAGCGCCGTGGGGCGAGGCGGAAGCGGAGGCGGCAGATGGCGGCGTCCGTGTCGCGGCGCACCGCGTGGGCGAGGACCGCGCCCCGCTGGTTCTGGAGGAGCCGCTGCCACAGCCGCCCGGGCTCGACCTCGGGGATGAGGACGGTGACCCGCGTCCCCGGGTGGTACTGGTACACGCGCCGGACGTACGCGGCGACCGGCCGCCCCACACTCCGCTGCGGCGACGGCAGTTCGATCAGCTCGACGCCGGGATCCCACAGCTCCCAGTCGCGCCGCAGGGCCGCCGCGGCCCGCCGGTCCTCGGGGTCCTGGTGGGTGACGGTGACGGCCCGCACCTCGTCGCCGAGGGACACGGCCGCGGTGAGCGCCTCGCAGGTCAGCTTGGACAGGCCGGAGACGGGCACGATGACCAGGGAGTGGTCGCGGTGCGGCGGCTCGGGCACGCGGCCGAGCCCGAGGTCCTCGCCGATGCGCCCGTACGCGCGGTGCACGACCTCGAAGCAGCACACGATCGCGGGCAGCGCGAGCACGATCAGCCAGGCGCCCTCGGTGAACTTGGTGGCCGTGACGACAACCGCCGACACGCCGGTCAGGACCGCGCCGAAGCCGTTGAGCAGGGCCTTCGCGGGCTTGCCCGCCGCGCGCCAGTGGATGACCATGCCGGTCTGGCAGAGGGTGAAGCCGACGAAGACGCCGATCGCGAAGAGCGGTACGAGAGTGTTGGTGTCGCCGCCGGAGAAGACGAGGAGCGCGGCGCCCGCGACGGCGAGGGCGAGCACGCCGTGGCGGTGGACCTGCCGGTCGGCCTTGAGGGCGAACACGTGCGGCAGGTAGTTGTCGCGGGCCAGCAGGCTCATCAGGACGGGCAGCCCGCCGAAGGAGGTGTTCGCGGACAGGGCGAGCAGCACCATCGTCGCGAACTGCACTACGTAGAAAGCCCAGTTGTGGCCGAGCGAGGCGTCGGTGAGCTGCGCGAGGACGGTGACGCCCTCGGCGGGCTGGAGCCCGAAGCGGGAGATCAGGACGGACAGGCCGATCAGCATCACGCCGAGGAGCGCGCCGAGGGCGACCTCCGCGTGCTGGGCCCGCTTGACGCGCGGCGCCCGGAAGGACGGCACGGCGTTGGCGATGGCCTCCACGCCGGTGAGCGCCGAGCAGCCGGAGGCGAAGGCCTTCAGCAGTAGCAGCGCGCCGACGGTGGTGGCGTTGTCGGCGACGACCGACGCGTGCCCGTGGGCGGCCTCGGTGCTGACGGGCGCGGACCGGAACAGGCCGACGGCCACCACGGTGAGGATCGCGCCGACGAACACGGCGGTCGGCACGATGAACACGCGCGCCGATTCCACGATGCCCCGCAGGTTGACGGCGGTGATCACCGCGAGCACGCCCAGGCACAGCGGCAGCCGGTCCGCGTACAGCTCGGGGAACGCGGAGGTGAGGGCGGCGACGCCCGCGGTCACGGCGACGGCGACGTTCAGGACGTAGTCGAGGACCAGCGAGGCGGCGGCGACCAGGCCAGGACGGCGGCCCAGGTGGGCCTTGGCGGCGGCGTAGCTGCCGCCGCCGTCGGGGAAGGCGGCGATGACCTGCCGGTAGGAGGCGACGAGCACGGCGAGCAGCGCGGCGATCGCGAGGGTCACCGGCAGGGTGAAGCCGAGCCCGTAGCCGCCCGCGGCGGCGAGGACGAGGACGATCGCCTCGGGGCCGTAGGCGACGGACGCCATGGCGTCGAGGGACAGCGCGGCGAGGCCCTGCAGGGCGGTGAGGCGGTGCCGGTCACCGGGGTCCCCGGCGGCGCCGGTATCGGGGGGTTCCTCGACGGCCGCGGCGCTGGTGTCCTCGGAGACGGTCGTCATGTCGGGGGTGCCTTTCGTGCGAGTTCGCCGTGACGGCCGTGGTGGCCGTGGGAACTCAGGTTCGGCTCGCCGGGGGCCGGTGGCAGCTCCTCTTGGCGGCTCCTTGGCGGGGGCGATCTCCTTCTTGACGACTTGTTAAGGGGGTTCGTCAGCAATGCGTAAAGGTGTTCCCTGAAGGTGTATATGGGCCGTCAACGCACCGGACCGCGCCGCGGGGCCGGTCCTACGGTGCGGCACATGGGACATGGGCGCTGGGAACGGGACCGGGCGGCGGGGCACGGCGTGGCGGGCGGGGCGCGGGCCCTCGGGCGGGTGCGCGCCGGGGGACCGCCGTCGGCCGACGGGGTCGTCAGCGACCGGCGCTGGGCGGGGGACCTGCGGGCCGCCGTCTTCTGCTCCGCGGCGCTGCTCGTCCTGATCGTCCTGGTGGACCTCGCCGCGGGCAGCCTCAGCGCGGCCCGCACCGCCCTGTGGACGGCGCTCTCCGCGCTGCTGTATGTGATCCTGCACCCGGTGCGCGTGTCCGCGGGCCCCGGCTGGCTCGCCGTACGCGGCCCGCTGCGCACCCGGCACGTGTGCACCGGCCTGCTGACGAGCGTGCGGGTCAGCGAGACGGTGGCCGCGCGGCTGGTGCTGCGCGACTCCCTCGGGCACCGCGTGGAGTTCGACCCGAAGGTCCTCGTGGAGAACCCGCTGCTGCTGCACCGCCTCGACGCCGGTGCCCGGCAGGCCAGGGCCGCGGGCCTGCTCCGCACCGGCACCGTGGAGCTCGGCCAGCTCGTGGCGCGGGTGGACGGCGCTGCCGCCCAGGCCGTCTTCAGGGCCTCCGGGCTCCCCTAGCGGGGCCCTTCCTGCCCGCCCGCCCGTCACCCCCTGGCGAGCGGTGACCGCCCCTCGCGGGGGTTGCGCACCGTCGGCGTCCGCGGCTCTGTGGTCGCTTCCTTCCCCGAGCCCGGAGCCCGCGCCGGTAGCGAGGGCGGTGCGGCCGGTTGAGCGGGGGCGGGCGGGGGCGGGCATGCGGGGGCTCCTCGGGGTGCGCGGACGGCCCGGCCCCGCGGGCTCTGGACCGGTCCATCCGGCCCCGCGGGCTCTGGACCGGCCCATCCGGTCCTAGGCGCGCACCCGCACCTCGTACACCCCCACCCGCACCTCCGCGTCGTCGAGGCACACCCCCGTCTCCAGGTCGAAGCGCTGTTTGAGCAGCGGCGAGGCGACGAAGACCCGGCCGGACGCCGAGCCGACCAGGCCGCGGGCGAGGACGGCGGCCCCGGTGAACGGGTCGCGGTTGTCGATCGCGTACACCCGGCCCGCGCGGTCGCGGAACAGCGCCGCCTGCCGCCCGTCCGGCAGCAGCACCGCCGCGCCGCGGCCCGGCGTGAGGCGGGCCGGATCGCAGACGGGCAGCCAGCCGCCGTCGACGCGGAGCCGGACGCGGGGGCCGGTAGGGGTGGCCGTGTCGGTCATCGCGCGGACGTCCCTTCCAGGTTCCGGGGGGTGAGGGCGAGCAGCGGCAGGTCCGGCTTGATCTGCTCGCGCTCCGGGACGAACGCCACCATGGGGTCGGGGGACTCCGGTGCGTTCACGAACGACACGAAGCGGGCGAGCCGTTCGGGGTCGTCGAGGGTCGCGGCCCACTCGTCGCGGTAGTGCGTGACGTGCTCGGCCATCAGCGCCTCCAGCTCGGCGCAGAGCCCGAGCGAGTCGTCGACGACCACCTCGCGTACGTGGTCGACGCCGCCGTCGAGCCGCTCCAGCCACGCCGAGGTGCGCTCCAGGCGGTCGGCGGTGCGGATGTAGAACATCAGGAACCGGTCGATCAGGCGCACCAGTCCGGCGTCGTCCAGGTCCTTGGCGAGCAGGTCGCCGTGGCGCGGGGAGGCGCCGCCGTTGCCGCCGACGTACAGGTTCCAGCCGCCCGACGCGGCGATCACGCCGAAGTCCTTCGAGCGGGCCTCCGCGCACTCGCGGGCGCAGCCCGACACCGCCGACTTCAGCTTGTGCGGGGCGCGCAGGCCCCGGTAGCGCAGCTCCAGGTCGATGGCCATGCGCACCGAGTCCCGCACGCCGTAGCGGCACCAGGTCCAGCCCACGCAGGACTTCACCGTCCGCAGCGCCTTGCCGTAGGCGTGCCCGGACTCGAAGCCCGCGTCCACCAACCGCCGCCAGATCAGCGGCAGTTGCTCCACGCGTGCGCCGAACATGTCGATGCGCTGACCGCCGGTGATCTTCGTGTAGAGCCCGAAGTCCCGGGCGACCTCGCCGATCACGATGAGCCTGTCCGGGGTGATCTCACCGCCGGGGACGCGCGGCACCACCGAGTAGGAGCCGTTCTTCTGGAGGTTGGCGAGGAAGTGGTCGTTGGTGTCCTGGAGGGCGGCCTGCTCGCCGTCGAGGACATAGCCGTCGGCGCCGATCGCGGGCGCCAGCGAGGCGATGATCGAGCCGACCGCGGGCTTGCAGGTCTCGCAGCCCTCGCCGCCGCGCGCCTCCTCGCGGCCGTGGCGGTCGAGCAGCTCCCGGTAGGAGGTGAGGCGCAGGGTGCGCACGATCTCGTACAGCTCCTGGCGGGTCCGGGCGAAGCAGCCGCACAGGCCGCCGGGCCCGGTGCTCGGCAGCAGCTGGCCGATGAGCCGGACGCAACTTCCGCAGCCCGTACCGGCCTTGGTGCGCTCCTTCACCTCGGCGAGGCTCGCGCAGTCCCGCACGGCGGCCTTGGTGACGTGGTGGCAGGTGCACACCACCGCGTCATCGGGCAGCGCCTGAGGGCCGAGCCCCTTGGCCGCGCCCGTGCCCGCGCCCGCGGGCAGCACCAGCTGCTCGGCGGGCACCGGCGGCACCGAACCGGTCAGGGCGCGCAGCGTGCCGTACGCCGCCGCGTCGCCGACGAGGACGCCGCCGAGCAGCTCCCCGCCCGGCCCGATCACCAGCTTCTTGTACGTGCCGGAGCGCGAGTCGGCGTACACGACGTCCAGGCAGCCGTCGGCCGTGCCGTGCGCGTCGCCGAAGGACGCCACGTCCACGCCGAGCAGCTTCAGCTTGGTGGAGGTGTCCGCGCCGGTGAAGCCGGGCCGGGCGGCGCCCGCGAGGGCGGCGGCGGCCGTCTCGGCCATCTCGTAGCCCGGCGCCACCAGGCCGTACACCCGGCCGTCGGCCGCCTGCGCGCACTCGCCGATCGCGTACACCGCCGGATCGCCGGTGCGGCACCGCTCGTCCACCACGATCCCGCCGCGCTCGCCCACCGCCAGGCCGCAGTCCCGGGCGAGCTGGTCGCGGGGCCGCACGCCCGCCGAGAACACGACGAGGTCCACGTCCAGGCGGGAGCCGTCCGACAGGCGCATCCCGGTCACCGCGCCCGCGCCGTCGGCGGTGATCTCCTGGGTGCCGGTGCCGGTGTGCACGGTCAGGCCCATGCCGGTCAGGGTGCGCCGCAGCGCCGCGCCGCCGCCGTCGTCGATCTGCACCGGCATCAGACGCGGCGCGAACTCCACCACGTGCGTGGCCAGGCCCAGCCCGCGCAGCGCGCCCGCCGCCTCCAGGCCAAGCAGCCCGCCGCCGACCACCGCGCCGGTCCGCGCCCGCTTGGTCGCGTACTCCTCGATGGCGAGGACGTCGTCGACGGTGCGGTAGACGAAGCAGCCCGTGGCGTCCCGGCCCGGCACCGGCGGCACGAACGGGTACGAGCCGGTGGCGAGCACCAGCGTGTCGTACGCGACCCTGAGGCCCGAGCGGGCGGTGACGGTCCGCGCGGCCCGGTCGATCCGCTCGGCGGGGTCGCCGACCCGCAGCTCGATGCCGTGCGCGGCGAGGAACTCCGCGTCCGTCAGGGAGAGTTCGTCGGGGGTCCGGCCGGAGAAGTACGAGGTGAGCCGCACGCGGTCGTACGCGGGCCGGGGCTCCTCGCACAGCACCACGACCCGGTGCGTGGCCGTCACGCCGTGGTCGGCGAGGGCTTCGAGGAAGCGCTGGCCGACCATGCCGTGGCCGACGAGGACGAGGGTGGGCAGCGGCATGTCAGTGGCCTCCGTCGTGGGTGAGCAGGTGCAGCGGCGGGGCGCCGTCGGCGGGCAGCGGTTCGTCGGACTCCCAGGCGCGGGCCAGCGCGCCGACCGCGGCCAGCTCGCCGAGCAGCACACCGCCGACGATCCGGTCGCCGCGCACGACGACCTTGCGGTACGTGCCGCGGGTCGCGTCCGCCAGGCGGATCACGTCGTCGTCGGGCCGGGCCTCGGCCTCGCCGAACGCCGCGACGTCCAGGGGGTGGTGGGCGTGCGGAAGGGTCAGACGGGTCAGGGAGCGGGTGCCCGTGTAGGGCGGGGCGGGCCCGCGCGGCAGCAGGGCGGCGGCGAGCGCGTCGGCCTGGTCGAGCGCGGGAGCGGCGAGGCAGGCCGTCGTGCCCGCGTGCTCGGCGCAGTCGCCGATGGCGCGGATGCGCGGGTCGCTGGTGCGCAGCTGGTCGTCGACGACGACGCCGCGCCGCACGTCCAGCCCCGCGGCGCGGGCCAGGCCCGTGCGGGGCCGCACCCCGCAGGCAAGCACGGTCAGCTCGGCCGCGAGGACGTACCCGTCCGCGAGGTGCACGGCGCGCACCGCGCCGTCGGCCTGGCGCACGCCCGTGACCCGGCACTCGGTGTGCACCTCCACGCCCAGGCCCGTCAGATGGAGCCGCACCAGCTCGGCGGCCGCCGGGTCCAGCTGGCGCTCCATCAGCCGGTCGCCCTGCTGCGCGAGGACCACCCGCGCGCCCCGGTCGGCCAGCGCGCGGGCCGCGCACACGCCGAGCAGTCCGCCGCCGATGACGACCGCGCGGGTGCCGGGGCGGGCCGCCCGCGCCAGGGCCAGGCAGTCGTCCATGGTCCGGAACGCGTGGACCGCGCGGGGCAGTTCCTCGGCGGCGCCGGGCGCGAACAGGCCCCTCAGCGGCGGCAGCACCGGGTTCGCGCCGGTGGCGAGCACCAGCGTCTCGTACGGGACGCGGGTGCCGTCCGCGCACCGCACCACCCGGGCGGCGCGGTCGATCTCCACCGCCCGCGCGCGGTGGTACGCCCCCGGGGGCGGCGGCAGCGCGATCACCTCCGGGGCGTAGCGGCCCGCGAGGACGTCGGTGAGCAGGACGCGGTTGTACGGGGGGTGGGGCTCGTCCCCGATCAGGGTGGCGCCGGAGCCGAGGCGGGCGGCGAGGCGGGCACCGGCGAGGCCCGCCCCCACGATGGTCACTCGCGGGGGCGTGGTGGTCGTGGTCATGCCCCGCAGCGTGCGGTGCCGCCGTTTCCCTCGGGGGGCGGTTGCGTTACCCGCGCGGAACGCGGCGCTCACGTTGGGCGCGGGGGTGTGTGAGCCCTTTCGCCGCCCGTGCGGGTCTGGTGCCGGTTCCTCTTTCCCACCCGCCCGCCCGTGACCGCCCTCGCGGGACGTTGCCGCCTCTGGTGGGGGCTGACCACCGTCGGCGTCTGCCGGTCCGTGGGGCGCTTCCTTTCCCACCCGCCCGCCCGTGACCGCCCTCGCGGGACGTTGCCGCCCCTGGTGGGGGCTGGCCACCGTCGGCGTCTGCCGGTCCGTGGGGCGCTTCCTTTCCCACCCGCCCGCCCGTGACCGCCCTCGCGGGACGTTGCCGCCCCTGGTGGGGGCTGGCCACCGTCGGCGTCTGCCGGTCCGTGGGGCGCTTCCTCTCCCACCCGCCCGCCCGTTGCTGCCTGGCTGCGCGGGTGGGCGCCCCACGCGGGGGTCGGGCGCCATCGGCGTCTGCCGGTCCGTGGGGCGCTTCCTTTCCCACCCGCCCGCTCGTTGCTGCCTGGCTGTGCGGGTGGGCGCCTCTGGTGGGGGCTGACCGCCGTCGGCGTCTGCCGGTCCGTGGGGCGATTGCTCACCCACCCGCCCGCTCGTTGCTGCCTGGCTGTGTGGGTGGGGGTCTCTTGTGTGTGGGGGAGCGGACGCCGTCGGCGACTGCGGGTCTTCGCCCCCCAGCGGCCCGCAGTCGCCGACGGCGGCCAGCCCCGGCAAGGAGCCTCCACGTCCCGCGAGGGCGGAAACGGGCGGGCGGGTGGGAGAGAACAACCACCCACGCACCCGCAGCGCACGTCAACGCCTGCCGCTCCCGCGTGGCCGCTCGTCTCCCTCCGGCTCGCCCGTTGCCGCCTCCTGGAGGTGCCGACGGCGGTTGACCCCCACAAGGAGCGCCCACCCTCATGTGCCCCGCACGGGTGGGCGGGTGGGAAGGGTCGGCCCACGATGGCGGCAGTCGCCGACGCTCGCGTACCCCCACGGGGGGCGGTCCCGGGTCAGCGGGCGGTAACGGGTGGGCGGGTGGGAGGGGGGAGCCATGACCATGGCGGCAGTCGCCGATGTGCGCGTACCCCCGCGGGGGGCGGTCACCGGGCACCAGGCCCGCACGGGCGGGCGGGTGGGAAAGCGGCCCCTGAGGCTGCCGGTAGTGTCGCGATCATGCCAGACATACCTGTGACCACCATGGCGCTGCTGTGCCTCGCCGCCCTCGCGGCAGGGTGGATAGACGCCGTGGTGGGCGGCGGCGGCCTGCTCCTGCTGCCCGCACTCCTGCTGGGCCTCCCGCCAGGGACCCCCGCCGCGACCGCCCTCGGCACCAACAAGGCCGTGGCGATCGTCGGCACCACCGGCGCCGCCGTCACGTACGTACGCAAGGCCCCGGTGGACGTCGGCACGGCCGTCCGCATCGGAGTGGCCGCGCTCGCCGGTTCCACGGGCGGCGCCTTCTTCGCGGCGGGCATGAGCACCGAGGTTCTGAAGCCGGTCATCATGGTCGTGCTCGTCGCGGTCGGCGCGTTCGTGATCTTCCGCCCGGACTTCGGTACGGCTCCGGCGACGGGCCCGCTCCCGCCGCGCCGCGTGCTCGCCGCGATCGGTGTCGCGGGCGTGGGCATCGGCTTCTACGACGGCCTCATCGGACCCGGCACGGGAACGTTCCTGGTGCTGGCGCTGACCGCCGTGCTCCAGCTCGACCTGGTGCGGGCCTCCGCCAACGCGAAGATCGTCAACTGCTGCACCAACGTGGGCGCCCTCGCGATGTTCTCCTGGCAGGGCGCCGTCCTGTGGCAACTGGCCGCGGTCCTCGCCGTCTTCAACCTCGCGGGCGGCATGTTCGGCGCCCGCACGGCCCTGAAGAAGGGCAGCGGCTTCGTACGGATCGTGCTCCTGACGACCGTGGTCGCCCTGGTGGCGAAGATGGCATACGAACAGTGGGCGGCGTAGCCCCCCACAAACCCCACCCCCCACAAACCCCCACAAACCCCGCACTCGCACCCACCCCACACCCACCCCACACCCACCCCACGCCCACCCCACACCCACCCCACCGCCCCAGGCGCCCACGCCAGAATCAGTGGCGGCTGCCGACCAAGTGCGCGAACACGACCACGTTCCCCTGGTAGCCCGTCTTCTTCGAGTACCGCCCGCCGCAGGTGATGACCCGCAGCTCGGGCCGCGCCGCGGCGCCGTACACCTTCTCGTCGGGGAAGTCCTTCGCGTCGTACACCTCGACCGCGTCGACGGCGAACAGCGCGACGGAGCCGTCGCGGCGCTCGACCTCCACCGCCTGGCCCTTGCGCAGCGCCCCCAGGCGGTAGAAGACGGCCGGGCCGTCGGCGTTGTCGACGTGCCCGGCGACGACGGCGGTGCCGCGCTCGCCGGGGGTGGTGCCCGCCTCGTACCACCCGGCGAGGTTGCGGTGGCGCGGCGGCGGTACGTCGAGGCTGCCCTGCGGGGTCAGGCCGAGCCCCATGAGGGGGGCGTCCACGCCGATGGCGGGGACCCGGACGCGGTCGGGCGGCGACGGCGGCAGCGGCGCGGCGGCGGGCAGCGCTACGCCGGGCGACGCCGTCGCGGCCTCGGCGGCGGACGGCTGCGGCGGCGGGTGCGAGGCCGTGCCGCTGTGCAGCAGCCAGGCCCCGGAGCTCAGGGCGAGCACGGTGACGGCCCCTATGAGGCGGGCGCGCAGGGCGCCGCCGCGCGAGCTGTGGACCATGGCTTCCCCTCAGGAAGGTCGGGGCCCCTCCCGCTCCCCGGCCGCGAGGGACGGGCGGCGGGGAACGGGAGGGGACGGCGGTACCCGCGGGCAGCGGAGGGTGCCCGTCAGAACCTGTCGCCTCTCGCCCGGCGATGCAGGAGCCAGGTACCGCCCGCGGCGGCGATGGCGAGAGCGGCCACGCCCGCCGCGGTCTGTACGGGGTCGGGGCCGAGCGCGCCGCCGACCCCCGTCTTCACGTGCCCCCTCGGGTGGACCGGCACCGGCGCCTGCTCGCGGGCCGACGCGGTGGACGTCAGCGTCACCGTCAGGTCGCCCGCGACGGGACGCCCGCCGGTGCCCGCGCCGGAGCAGCGGGCCACGATCTCGTATGTGCCGGGCTGCGCCGACGGCGGCACCTCGAACCGCCCCACGGCCGCCTTCCCGCGCGGCCCCGGCGCCAGCGCGAACGTGCCCGCGCCCACCGCGCTCGCGTCGCCCGTCGCGCTGCCGCCCGCGCCGCACGCCGTCGTGGACACCGTGACCCTGGTGCCCGGCGTGACCGGGCTCGGCGTCACCTCCAGGGTGCCGGTGCCCGCGGCGGCCGCGGGGGCGGCGAGCAGGCCCGCCGAGGTGACGGCGAGCGCGGCGGAGGTCGTGAGCTGGCGGGCAGTGCGCATGGTGCTTGCTCCTACTCGGGGCCTGCGGGCGGGCGCGGTCGCGGTGGCCCCGCTCGGGGGCGCACTGTCGAGGTAACGGGCACTCGCCCCCGTACGCCTGCTGATGCCCCATCAGAAACACCGCCGCGCCCCGCCTCCTGACGCCCCGACGGCAACGTTCCAGCAGGTCATGGGCGTGTCGGCGGCGGGAGGGCGAAGGGGTGGCGCGGCGCCTGTGAATGGGTGACCCGCCCTCAGATCGCCGCCGGGCAAGACCCGCGCACACCGCCGGGCACGCCCGCCCGCGCACGCCCTCGGACAACGCTCGCGCCCGCAGTCGGACGACGCCCGCGCCCGCCCTCGGGCACGCCCGCGCGCCGTCGACGGCCGGTCAGCCCTCGATTCAGTCCTCGATTCAGCGCTCGGTTCAGTGTTGGATTCAATGCTCGGTTCAGTCCTCGATCAGCCGCCGCGGCCCCGGCCCGTGCGCCGCCAGCTCGTCCCACGGGTTGGACAGCGCGCACCGGTCCAGCGAGAGGCACCCGCAGCCGATGCAGTCCGTGAGGTTGTCCCGCAGCCGCTCCAGGGTGCGGATGCGCCGGTCGAGGTCCTCGCGCCAGCACTCCGAGATCCGCGCCCAGTCCTCCCGCGTCGGCGTACGGTCGTCCGGCAGCAGCTTCAGCACCTCGCGGATCGTGGCGAGCGGGATGCCGAGCCGCTGCGAGGTGCGGATGAAGGCCACGCGGCGCAGCGTGTCCCGGCTGTAGCGGCGCTGGTTGCCGGAGGTGCGGCGGCTGCTGATCAGCCCCTCCCGCTCGTAGAAGCGCAGCGCGGAGGGGGCCACTCCGCTGCGCTCGGCCAGTTCGCCGACGGTGGCTTCCTTGGCGCCCGGTGCGAGGTGCGTCGTCATGGGCGTCAGATTAACCAGGGAAGCGGCTTGACTTAAACCAAGGTTGAGCTAAGAGCCTGGAGGCATGAACACCACTACGAATGTCGCCGTTTCCCCCGTTCCTCCTGTTTCCTCCGCTTCGTCCCTCGACGTGGCGCTCACGTCGTCGGCCGCCACGCCCGTCAGGGTCGCTGTGATCATCGGCAGCAACCGCGAGGGCCGCTTCGGCCCGGTTGTCGCCGAGTGGGTGCTGCGGCGGGTGCGCGAGCACGGGGGCTTCGAGGTGGACGTGGTCGATCTAGCGGAGGTGGACTTGCCGACCTCCCTGTCGTACAGCCCGTCCGCCGAGGTCGCCGCCGAGCTGGCGAAGGTCTCGCCGAAGCTGGCCGCCGCCGACGCGTTCCTCGTCCTGACCCCCGAGTACAACCACTCCTACCCCGCGTCCCTGAAGAACGTCATCGACTGGCACGGCGCCGAGTGGCAGGCCAAGCCGGTCGCCTTCGTCTCGTACGGCGGCCTGTCGGGCGGCCTGCGCGCGGTCGAGCACCTGCGCCCGGTCCTCGCCGAGCTGCACGCCGTGACCATCCGCGAGACGGTCTCCTTCCACAACGCGGGCGCCCTCTTCGACGACGACGGCAACCACCGCGACCCGCAGCGCGCCGACGAGGCCGTGCGGGCGCTGCTGGGGCAGCTGGAGTGGTGGGCGTGGGCGCTGCGCGCGGCCAAGGAGGTACGACCGTACGGGGAGTGACCGGCGGCGCCCGGGGCGCCCCCGGGCGCCGAGCGGAGGCCGCGCGGCTGTCAGGGCCGAACCAGGGGAAACCCTCATACCGCAATCCCGGCCCAGGCCGGTAGCCTCCCCGGAACGCCTCCTGCCGCGAACCACGAAAGGACCGCGCGCCATGTCCGAAGCCGGTGCCCCGACCGTCCTGACGGTGCTGACCACCACCGACACCGCCGACAAGGCCAACGCCCTGGCGCGCGGCGCCATCGAGGCGCGGCTCGCGGCCTGCGCGCAGGTCAGCGGCCCCGTGACCGCCGTCTACCGCTGGGAGGGCGCCATCGAGGAGTCCCGCGAGTGGCAGCTGCTCCTGAAGACGACCACCGCGCGGTACGAGGCCCTGGAAACCTGGCTGCGCGAGGCGCACGACTACGAAACGCCGGAGATCATCGCCACCCCCGTCACCCACGGCAGCGCGGCCTACCTGACCTGGGTCGCGACGGAGACCACCGAGTGACGGACCGCCTCCCGTTCTTCGTGTACGGCACGCTGCGCCCCGGCGAGCACAACCACGCGGCGTTCCTCCGGGGCCGGGTGGCCCGAGAGGAGCCCGCGTGGCTCCCGGGCGCGGTCCTGTACGAGGGCCCCGGCTACCCGTACGCGGTGGAGGAACCGGGCGGCCCCCCGATCCGCGGCGAACTGGTCACCCCGCACCCGCACGCGTACGAGGCCCTGCTGGCCGCCCTGGACGACCTGGAGGAGTACACCCCCGCGGACCCCGCCAGCCTCTACGAACGCGTCCCCCGCGCCGTGACCCGCCCCGACGGCACGACAGCCCGGGCCTGGGTGTACATCGCGACCCCACGCGTCGCCACCCGCCTGCGCGCCACGGGGGCGCGGGTCGCGGGAGGGGAGTGGCGCACCGCCAGTCCACGAGCGCGCGGAAGCTGACAGCTGGCGGCGGCGTGCCACGCTCCGGCGCCGCCAGGAGCTCTCAGGTGGGGAACTCGCCGAGCCAGTCGTGCTGGAGGAGGTGCTTGGGCAGGTACTCCGACTCGACGTTGATCGGGAGCTTCCCGTCGTAGGCGAGGCACGCGATGGCCAGGGGGCCGAGGGCGATGCTGCCGTCCAGCTTCGCTGCCCGTTCCTCATTCAGGGTCCAGTACGCCTTGTGCAGCTTCAGTGCCTCTTCCAGGGCGGGGCTGAACCCCTCCACGTCCCGACGCACGAAGTGGTAGAAGAGGTTGATCGGCGGATAGAGGGCGCCTTGCAGCAGATCCAGCGGAGCGATCCGCGCCGTTGAGGGGTCAGAGGCCTCGATCGTGGCGGTCAGCTTCTCCACCAGTCCGGGGCGGCGCAGCCAGTACGTCTGGAGCGTGTCCACCCAGTGGTAGATGTACTCGTCGTACTGCCCCTCCGGTGCCCGCAGCCGCTCCAGCGGGATCTCGCAGAGCTGTGTCATCCGCTCCTGCTCGCGGCAGATGACCGCCAGCCAGAAGGCCGTCAGCCACGCTCCGGCACTGGCCGTGGAGAGCGGTCCGGCCGCTGGGAGCCTGCGCACCTTGTGGTTGACGCGGTACTCGACGAAGCCGTCGCGCAGTCCTGTCACCGCGAACAGGGCCGAGCTCACCTGCATCGCGTTGACCGCGGCTTCCCACGTTTCGACCTCGGCCGCTTCCGGATCGACTACACAACGAGCCCGCAACGCCATGACGGCGGTGCCGAAGGCCGAGTCGACCACCGCGGTCGATTCCTCAAGCTCGTCGATCTCCTCAGCCAGGAACTCGCTCAACTGTTCCGCGAAACGCTGGGCATCGGATCCCGCCAACACATCGTGCCGGGAAATGCGTACGGTCACGTAACGGCTCGCCCTCTCCATCGCCTCTGGTGTGGTTCCCGGTCCCTGCCGGGGGCAACTCAGGTGGGGAACTCCCCGAGCCAGTCGTGCTGGAGGAGGTGCTTGGGCAGGTACTCCGACTCGACGTCGATGGGGAGTTGGCCGTCGTAGGCGAGGCAGGCGATGGCCAACGGGCCCAGGGCGATGGCGCCGTCGATGTCTGTCGCTCGTTCCTCGGTCAGGGTCCAGTACGTCTTGTGCAGCTTGAGTGCCTCGGCCAGTGCCGGGCTGAAGCCCTCTGTGTTCCTGCGTACGAACTGGTAGAAGAGGTTGATCGGCGGATAGAGCACCGCTTGGAGCAGATCCGGCGGGGCGATCCGCGCTGTCGAGGGGTCAGAGGCCTCGATCGTGGCGGTGAGCTTCTCGACCAGGCCGGGGCGGCGCAGCCAGTACGTCTGGAGCGTGTCCACCCAGTGGTAGACGTACTCGTCGTACTGCCCCTCCTCGGCGCGCAGCCGCTCCAGCGGGATCTCGCAGAGCTGCGTCATCCGGTCCTGCTCCCGGCAGATGACCGCCAGCCAGAACGCGGTCAGCCAGTTCCCCGCGTCCGCTGACGGCAGTGGTCCGATGGCCGGGATCCTGCGCGTCTTCCGGTTGATACGGCACTCGACGAAGCCCTCGCTCGCGCCGGTCACGGCGAACAGCGCCGAGCCCAACTGCATCGCGTTGACCGCGGCGTCCCACGTCTCGGCCTGCGCGGCGCGGGGGTCGATGACGCATCGGGCGTGCAGGGACAGGACGGCGGTGCTGTACGCGTAGTCGATCATGTCTGCCGACTCATCGAGTCTGTCGATTCGTCGGGCCACACGCTCGTCCAACTGCTCCGCGAACTCCTTGGCGTCGGGGCTTCGTAGATCAGGGCGGGTAATGACCTCGGTCATGGAAGGGTCCCCTTGCTGATGTCGAACCGTCTGTACTGGTAGCCAGTGTAGGCACCCGTGTTTCTCTCGCCCTTCACCAGGACGTACTCCAGCTTGCCCTCATCCAACGCCTTTTCCAGTTTCCTCACAAGGCCGATTTCTCTCCGCTTCTCCATCTTCCGGAGGATTTCGAAGAAGTATTCCCTGCTCCCCTGGGAAACCGGCTTACCGTTGGGGAGCCTGCGACTCCCTAGCTCCGTACTGGTGCTGCTCTTGGCCTCGATGACGACGACTCGACCGTCTTCGTGCGTCCACACCTGGTCGAACTGGTCATTTCCGTTCTTGGGGCCGAGCAGGGGCTGGGGCTCGAAGCCCGGGTAGCGCTCCGCCATGAAGTGGTGCTCGGCCACCTTCTCGCCGAACGCCTCGGCGTCGTCGACCATCTGGGTGTGGGCTTCCTTGTGCGCCCCCTTGGCCTCGCCCCAGAGCCCTCCCGACTCAAGAGAGCCCTGGATGTCGTGATGATGACCGGCCTCCGCCTTCAGCCTCTGGGCGAGGTTGTCCCACTGAATGGACCACCAGCGCTTCTTCGCGGCCTCATCCAAGGAAATGAGGTTTCGGGGGCTGTGGAGCATCCTTGGCGCGAATCAACGGGCGCTCGTCCGACAAGCGCGTGAGCTGCGGCGGCGTGAACTCGCTCTCGTCGAAGTACTCCAGGCTCTTGCGTGTGCCGTCCTTCCTGTAGAAGTGCTCGAAGTACCCCGGCTCCGTATTGGCGCGGTAGACCTGAATTTCCTCGATCTGGTCCAGGGTGAGCGAACCACGCGGCCCATACGGATTGCTGCCCTCCCGCATGAAGCTGGGGCGCTCGACCCGTGCGCGATGCCCCGGCACGTCACTGCCTGGACCAGCCGGACCGTCCGGCCCGCCGCCGGTACCGGAACCCACGCCACCAGATCCTCCGGAGGGCAGATCCCGATCGGTGGCGCCGCTCGGACCGTGACCGGCGGAGTCCCTGGCCCCGGCCGCGCCGCCGGGCTGATCGTGTCCCTGGCGGCGTGGAGGGACAGCACGGCGGTGCTGAAGGTGTAGTCGATCATGCCCGCTGACTGCTCAAGCCTGTCGGTGTCACCAGCCAGTTCCTCCTCGAATCCTTCCGCGAACCTCACGGCATCGGGTCCTTCCGGCAGCGGGTGCCGAGCGATCACTACGGTCACCGAAGGGTCCCCTTACCGCAGTACGTCTAGGTCGTCCTACGTACGCCAGCGACTCAGTACCGGCCTGACAGCTCTTCGAGCGCGTCCAGAGAGGATGCCTCGCGGGGCGTGTTCTCGGCGATGGTGCCGATGTCCGGCAGCGGGGGCAGATGCGTGAGCCAGTCGAGTGCGGCCAGCGCGGTGAGGCCGCGGCCGTGGGCGTCGCGGAGCCGCGTCAGCCAGGCGGCGCCCGCCGCGAAGGCGTCGTCTCCGGCAGCCGACCTGGGCTCGTAGCCCGCCGCGTTGTCAGCGACGGAAGCCCATACGTAGCCCAGAGTCCGCCCCTCGCGCTGGATGGTGTAGTAGCGCACCGCGTGGTCCGTGGTCTCCAGATACTCGTCCTGGTCAGCCGGGAGCAGGGCGCGCAGTCGGCGAGAACGAGCGGGGACTTCGAACGTGGCCCAGGGGTCCGGGTACGCGGCCCCTTCCTCCCGGAGGTCTTCGAACCCTTCCTTGGTGGGGGTCGCGTAGGGGGTGGGGTCGCCTGGCGTGGGCGGGCGGCCCAGCAGCGCGGACACTCCCGCCAGAGCGGCCGCGAGCCGGGGGGCGTTCAACGCGTGCACCTCGACCTGCTCCCTTTCACGCAGATCCATCGTCATCCACGCGTCGGAGTACGTCTCCAGCGACACCACCACGAGGCTGTTCTTCCAGATATCCACCTGAACGCTGAAGAGCCGTTCAGCGCGATGCTTCCCTGACGGCTCCAGCCAGAGACCAGAACACTGAACGCGCATCTCGGCGAGGGAAATCTCCTTGAGAGTTTCCAGCTCTCCCACGGCGTCCAGAATCGCAGGGTCAGAAGCCAGGGGAGCCGATGACGCAACCGCCCTCGAGAGCGCGAGATGGGCATCCCTGACATCGCCGGTAGTGCGTGCGGTGACCGCGAACTTCCCGCCGGGCAGCGCGAGTTCCTGTGCGGCGAGGGCCCTCCAAACGGCGTCTGAAGTCTCCACCGCGGATATGAGACCAATGCCGTGCGGGCTGTGGCCGAGTTCCCAACTCCAGTCACCCACAGCACTCGTAGTGATCACGATGCGTCCTTGGGTAGGATTCTCGGCCCCTGCCAGAGCCTCTCAGGTGGGGAACTCCCCGAGCCAGTCGTGCTGGAGGAGGTGCTTGGGCAGGTACTCCGACTCGACGTTGATCGGGAGCTTCCCGTCGTAGGCGAGGCACGCGATGGCCAGGGGACCGAGGGCGATGCTGCCGTCGATGTCCGAAGCCCGTTCCTCGTTCAAGGTCCAGTACGTCCTGTGGAGCTTCAGCGCCTCTTCCAGCGCCGGGCTGAAGCCTGCCTCGTCCTTGGTGACGAAGTGGTAGAAGAGGTTGATCGGCGGATAGAGCACGGCCTGGAGCAGATCCGGCGGGGCGATGCGCGCCACAGCCGGGTCGGACATCCGCAAGGCGTCCGTGAGCTTCTCCACCAGCCCTGGCCTCCGCAGCCAGTACGTCTGCAGCGTGTCCACCCAGTGGTAGACGTACTCGTCGTACTGCCCCTCCGGCGCCCGCAGCCGCTCCAGTGGGATCTCGCAGAGCTGTGTCATCCGCCCCTGCTCGCGGCAGATGACCGCCAGCCAGAACGCGGTGAGCCAGTTCCCCGCGTCAGCGGTGGACAACGGCCCCACAGCCGGAATCCTGCGCACCTTCCCGTTCACACGGCACTCAACCACCCCCTCACTCACACCCGTTACGGCGAACAGTGCCGAGCCCAGCTGCATCGCGTTGACGGTGGCTTCCCACGTCTCGAACAGAGCGGCTTCCGGGTCATTGACACAACGGGCGTGCAGTACCAGGAGGGACGTGTCGAAGTGGGAGTCGAGCAGGCTCGCGGCGCCAGCGGAGGACTCAAGCCCGTCGATGCCCTCGATCAAGTGGGCATTCAGTTGCCGCGAGAGCTGCTCGGCGTCTGGATCGGCCGAGATGACATGCCGCGCGATCTGTGCAGTCACGAAAGAGTCCCCTTGCTGATATCGAACCGCCGGTACTGGAGGCCGGTGTATGTGCCCGCATTCCTCTCCCCCTTGACGACAATATACTCCAGCTTCCCTTCAGCCAGAGCCCTCTCAAGGGCGCTTACGACTCGGATCTCGCCACGCCGCTTCATCATGCGGATAATGTCGACGAAGTACTCCCTGCTCCCCTGGGAGACGCGGTTGCCTTTCGGAAGGGTTCGATGGCCGAGCTGCGTATCAACACTGCTCTTGGCCTCTATGACCACTACCCGGCCGTCCTCGTGCATCCATACCTGGTCGAACTGGTCGTTCCCGTTCTTCGGGCCGAGCAAGGGCTGTCTTTCGAAGTTCGGGTACCGTTCGGCGATGAAGTGGTACTCCGCTACCTTCTCGCCGAATTCCTCGGCCAGGTCGCCCATTTGAGTATGGGATTCCCGGTAAGCGCCTTTTGCCTCGCCCCAGAGCCCCCTCGTTTCAAGAGTTCCGTGGGTTTTGTGTGCCTTTCCGGTCTCTGCCCTCATGTTCTCCATGAGCTTGTCCCACAGAATAGCGAGATGGCGGTCCTGGGCGGCTTTGTGGAGAATCTTGAGCCTGGCCGGGCTCGTGACTGAGTCCGCCCGTACGGGGATGTAGTCATCGTCCAGGAAGTGGGGGGCGGGCGGCTCAGGAGAGTCCTTGGCGCGGATGAGGGGGCCGCCCTCGGAGAGTCGGGTCAGTTGCGGTGGAGTGAATCCGCTCTCGTCGGTGGCTTTCAGGTCCTTGCGGGCGCCGAGGTGCTCGCCACCCTGGTAGTACCTTTCGAAATACCCGGGTTCGTTGTTGGCGCGGTAGACCTGGATCTCTTCGATCTGCTCACGGGTGAGTGAGCCACGAGACCCGTACGGGTTGTCGCCGTCGTGCATGAAGGCAGGGCGCTCGGTTCGCCCTGGGCCGCCGCCCGGGTCCGTTGAAGCGTCCGTGCCCCTTCCTGCCCCGCCGCTGCCCGCGCCACCACTGGGCGGCCGCCCGCCGTTGGAGGCGGAGTCGAAGGGCCCGCTCTGGCCGGGGTCATGGGGGTCTCGGGCCCCGGCCGTGCCGCCGCCGGTCCCGTCGTGCCCCTGGCCGTGCGCAGAGTGGGCGGCGCCGCCCCGTCCGGCCGGGGGCTCATGGCTGGCGTGTGGGGTCAGGGCTCCGTCTCTGCCCGGGGGCCCTTCAGCGCCCCGGGCCCCGGCCCCAGTGAGTTCGTAGTGCCGGGCGGGTTCGGGGGCGGTCGCGCGTTCGGCGGCGGAGGGCTCGTGGGGGATGGGGCCGTCCTCGGGAGCGCCATTCTTGGTGACGAGGAACTCGCCGTCGTCGACGCGGACCTTGGAGATGCCCTTGAAGTCGAGAACGCTGTGGACACCCCCGCCGCCCACCCGGGTGGCCAGCTCCGAGACCTTCGGCAGTTTGCTCGCCGCCTTGCCGCCCGCCGTGATCGCCGCCGACAGCGGGTCGGCGTACGTGCCTGCCTTCGCCGCCGCCCCCGCCGCCTTGGCCGCGGCGCTGCCGCCCTTCGATACGGCCCCGAGCGGCCCCGCACCCAGCGTGATGACGTTGAAGGTCGTCGCGCCCGCCGCGCGGAACGGGTTGTCCTTCCACTGGTCCCAGGCCACCACCCCCTTGGCGAACTCGCGCACGGCCCCCTTCTGCCGCCGTTCCCCGCGCTGTCCTGGTCCGCCAGGATGGTCTTGTCCATGACCCAGTCGTACGGCTTCAGCGTGTACTGCCCGATGCCGCCCACCACATCGCCCAGGCCGCTCCAGGCGTCCTTGGCCGAGCCCCCGATCCCGACCAGGTGCCCGAGCCCCTTCAGGGCCGCGACCCCGCCGTCGACGACGATCCCGTCCCACACGTACCGCTTGACCATCCGGTGGACCTCCCACGGCTGGAGGGTCTCCTGGACCGGCGTGCCCCACGGCAGTTCCTTGGCCTTCTTCAGCAGGTCCGCGTCATAGCCGTACGGGATGACCTTCTTGGTCGGCTTGCGGCCGCTGCCGTCGTCCTCGACGAACCTCGGCCCGCCCACCAGCGCCGAGATCGTCGTCGCCGCCCGGCGCTCCGCCGCCTCGAAGGCCGCCTTCGCCTCCGACACGCTGTCCCGCAACTCGTTGCTGCGGGCCGTCTTGTCGCCGTCGTCCTTCCAGTCGTCGTCCCCCTCGACGCTCGCGGCGAACGCGACCGCCTCCTCCTTCAGCCGTTCCAGGCGCCTGGCCAGCGGCCGCGCCTCGGTCACGTACGCCTCCAGCGCGTCCGCCACCGTCTCCAGCTTCGCCGCGAACGCGTCCGCCTTGTCCATCACCGGCCGCGTACTCGCGAACAAGTCCTCCGCCTCCGGCGCCTTGTAGTGCGCGCCGAGCGCCTGGAAGCGGCCGTGCACATCCGCCCCGCCGTTGCGGATGCCGGTCGCGTCGCTCCGCAGCGCCGAGATGTCCTTCTCCACCTGCTCGAAGCTGCCGCAGTACTGAGGTATGGCGTCCGGTTCGATCACTTCTGCCGCCGCCCGGACTTCTCCCGGGCGTCCTCCAGCAGCTTCTTCACATCGATGGCCTGCCTGGCCCGCCGCTGCGCGTTCGCGGCGTGCTCCAGGTCCCCGGCGACATAGAAGTTCGTCGCCTCGATCGCCCCGTTCACCGACTTCGCCGCCCGCGCCCCCAGATACAGCACCTCACCCGCCGTCCGCTCCACGAACAGCGCCAGCGCCGTACCGACCGGCCCTGGCGGGCCGGGCGGGCACATCTCGGGGCCGATCGTGCCCGCCCAGGTCGCGGCGCTCTGCACGTCCTTCCCGTACGCCTTGACGTCCTTGGCCATGTCGTCCATCGCCAGCTTCACCAGCGACACCACCGAACTCACCCCGGACGGCGAGATGTCCCACCCCGTCATGCCGACCCCCAGCCGGTCCCCGTTGATCCCCGTCGTTCCCCGTGTGCCATGCACCGACCATGTTCTCTCGTACGGAGTTGCAGGCGCAACGGGGTTGGGGTGAGGGCGGCGTGATCCCCGCCGCCATCCGTCCGCCGTCCGCCGTCGACCCGAGCATCGGGTGCGAGGAATGTGACAGGTGGCGGCGGGGTGTCACAATTTTTTGGTGGGGGGTGGGGGTGGCGGTGCTGGGATCGCCTTACAGATCCGACTTGTTGATGAGGGTGGTGAGGAAGACGGTCCAGGGAGTGGGGGCGACGGTGACCGTCGGTCCGGTGGGGTTCTTGGAGTCCCGTACGGCGATGGTGTGGGGGATGTTGGTGGCTACCTCGACGCAGGCGGCCTTGGGGTCGCTGTAGCGGGACTTGCGGTACGTGAAGACGTCAGCCATGGCTCAGTTCCGTCTTGGCGAGCGCCGTCTGGAATGCCGTCCAGGCGGCGGGGGTGACGGTGACTGTGGGGCCGGTGGGGTTCTTGGAGTCGCGTATGGCGATCGTAGTGAGGACGTTGGTGGCAACTTCGACGCACTCGAATTCGCCGTCGCTGTAGCTGGACTTGCGGTACTGGAAAGGGTCGGACACGGCTCAGAGTTCCTTGCTCAGGTCGCAGATGAATGCCAGTGAATCACTTTCGCTGAGGGCGCTTTGAGCGATCCTCTCGAACAGCTCGACGTGCTGAGCAGCTCCCTCTCCGCCTTCGATCCACATCTGTGAGAACGGCATTTCCCTGTACACCACGTCCATCGCGCCCGGTTCCGCGAACGAGATGATGTTGAAGGGGCCGTCCAAGCCATTATGAGCGTCCGCCCCGAAGGGGGACACTGTGATCGCGACGTTTGGTTGTCTAGCTACCGCGGCCAGATGCTCCAGTTGCTCACGCATGACCCCGGCGCCGCCGAGCGTGTTCCGGAGCACGGCTTCCCAGATGACGGCCCGTAGTGTGAGCGGCGGATCGTCCGTGAGTCGGCGCTGTCGCCGTACGCGGGCGGCGATGAACTCCTCGTCTGCGCCCGTGAGTTCCCTCCGCGAGTGACCGGTGCGGACCGCGCGCATGTAGCCCACGGTTTGGAGCAGGCCTGGGACGAACGCTGGCTGCCAAACCGTGATGGTTGTCGCGGCGTTCTCCAGCGTGACGTACTCCTGCATCGGGCCGACGTTCGTGTCGTCCCACCAGCCCTTGGCCTTGCGCCGCTCGCGGTCCACCCGGGCCAGTTCCAGGAGGCCGCCGACCGTACCGGGGTCGCGTACGCCGTACAGCTCGCACAGCGCGCGGATGTCCGGGTCGCGCATCGGGACCCAGCCGCGCTCCATCTTCGCGACCTTGGCCACCGACGCGGTCAGCGTCTTCGCGGCGTGCGCCTGGGTGAGCCCCGCTGCCGTACGGAGCTTGATCAGTTCGCCGCCCAGTCTTCGGCCCAGAACGCTGGATGTGCTGTTCCCTTGCGTTGCCTGACTCTGTGTCACGTGCCTGCTCCTCCGGGTAGCGCGACGACAGTCTGCTGCGCTGGAGGCGGCGTTCGCAACGCGATCGGTGGAATTCTACTGAGTAGAGCTTGAAGGGGTCATGGGTCAGTCGCTACCTTCCGTGTCGAACCGCTCGCGGAGCGAAGCCCGTTGACCCCTGCGCCCGGAGGTGAGCGACATGGTCGCCCCCCGCTACGACCGCTATGACCGCTATGACCGCCTCGACTACACGCCGCTCCCCAAGAGCGTGACCCTCGCCCGGCATCGCGCGCACCGGCTGCTCACGGAGTGGGGGCATCCCGAACTGGCCGACAGCGCGGCGCTGTTGGTGTCGGAGCTGGGCGGGAACGCGGTGCTGCACGGGTGCGTGCCGGGGCGGTTGTTCCGGGTGGAGCTGGCGCTGACGGAGGAGGGGGTGCTGCGGATCTCCGTATCCGACCCGAAGGGGGAGAGCCTGCCCCGGCCGAGGGGTGCGGCGGCGGACGACGTGGGCGGCCGGGGGCTGCTGCTGGTGCGGGAGTTCGCGTCGCGGTGGGGGGTGTGCGAGCTGACCGTGGGGAAGTCGGTGTGGTGCGAGCTGGACGTCGTCAGGGACGCTCAAGGCGTACCGCGCACACCTTGAACTCCGGCATGCGGGACACGGGGTCGAGCGCGGGGTGGGTGAGGGTGTTGGCGCGGCCGGGCCCCGGCCAGTGGAACGGCATGAAGACGGTGTCCGCGCGGATGCCGGGCGTGACGCGCGCGGGGACGACGACCCGGCCGCGCCGGGAGGTGACGGCGACCGGTTCGCCGTCGGCCAGGCGCAGACGGGCCGCGAGGCGGGGGTGCAGCTCGACGAACGGGCCGGGCGCGGCGGCGTTGAGTGCGTCGACGCGGCGGGTCTGGGCGCCGGACTGGTACTGGGCGAGGACCCGGCCGGTGGTGAGCAGGACGGGGTACTCGGCGTCGGGCTCCTCGGCGGCGTCCCGGTGGGTGACCGGCACGAACCGGGCCCGCCCGTCGGCCGTGGCGAAGCGGTCGAGGAACAGGCGGGGCGTCCCGGCGCCGCCTTCGGGGCAGGGCCAGAAGACGCCCTCCCCGTCGCCCTCGGCGAGCCGCCCGTACGTGATCCCCGAGTAGTCCGCGGGCCCGCCCGCGCTGGCCCGGCGCAGTTCGTCGAAGACCTCCTCGGGCTCCTCGGGGAACCCCTTGGCGTGTCCGAGGCGCTCCGCGAGCCCGTGGAGCAGGGCCAGGTCGCTGCGCACTCCGGGCGGCGGCGCGAGGGCCCGGCGCCGCAGCAGCACCCGGCCCTCCAGGTTGGTGACGGTGCCGGTCTCCTCCGCCCACTGGGTCACCGGCAGGACGACGTCGGCGAGTGCGGCGGTCTCCGACAGCACGACGTCCGCGACCGCGAGGAAGTCCAGGGAGCGCAGGCGCGCCTCGACGTGCGCGGCGTGCGGCGCGGACACCACCGGGTTGGACCCCATGAGCAGCAGGGCCTTGATGTCGCCGCCGAGCGCGTCGAGGAGTTCGTACGCCGAGCGGCCGGGGCCCGGCAGGGACTCGGGGGTGACGCCCCACACGCCCGCGACGTGGGCGCGGGCGGCCGGGTCGGTGAGCTTGCGGTAGCCGGGCAACTGGTCGGCCTTCTGGCCGTGTTCGCGCCCGCCCTGGCCGTTGCCCTGGCCGGTGAGGCAGCCGTAGCCGGACAGGGGGCGGCCGGGGCGGCCGGTGGCCAGGCACAGGTTGATCCACGCGGCGACCGTGTCCGTGCCCTTGGCCTGCTGCTCGGGGCCGCGCGCGGTGAGCACCATGGCGTGCTCGGCGGCGCAGAACCTCCGTACGGTGTCGCGGAGTTGGGGCACCGGCACGCCGGTGATCCGCTCCACGTACTCCGGCCAGTGCGCCATCGCCGCCGCCCGCGCCTCCGCCCAGCCGCGGGTGCGCTCCTCGATGTACGCCTCGTCGACGCGGCCCTCGGCCACCACGAGGTGCAGCAGGCCGAGCGCGAGGGCGAGGTCGGTGCCGGGGCGCGGGGCGAGGTGCAGGTCGGCCTGCTCGGCGGTGCGGGTGCGGCGGGGGTCGACGACGACGAGGGTGCCGCCGTTCGCCTTCAGCTCGGTGAGGTGGCGCAGGGCGGGCGGCATGGTCTCCGCGAGGTTCGACCCCACGAGGATCAGGCAGCCGGTGCGGGCCACGTCCGCGAGCGGGAAGGGCAGGCCCCGGTCGAGGCCGAACGCCCGCTGGCCCGCCGCCGCGGCGGACGACATGCAGAACCTTCCGTTGTAGTCGATCTGCGACGTTCCGAGCGCCACCCGCGCGAACTTCCCCAGCGCGTACGCCTTCTCGTTCGTCAGACCGCCGCCGCCGAAGACCCCGCAGGCGTCCGCGCCGTGCGCCGCGCGCGTGCGGGCCAGGCCCTCGGCCACGCGGTCCAGGGCCTCCTCCCAGGTGGTCGGTACGAGCCTGCCCGTGGCATGGGATCGGACGACGGGCTCGGTCAGGCGCACCCGGGAGGAGAGCACCGCGGGGGCCGTGCGGCCCTTGCCGCACAGCGCGCCCCCGTTCACCGGGAACCGGGGTCGCTCCACAACCTTCACGCCTTCGCCGCCGGGCGCAAGGGTCATGCCGCACTGGAGCGCGCAGTACGGGCAGTGGGTGGGGGTCGCGCCGAGGGCGCCGCCGGATTCGTTCTCCATCCGGCCACCCTGTGCCCCTGGTGTTTCCCCTGACCCCCCGCCCGGTTACACGCGGGCCACACGCCCCTCAACCCGGCCGCGCGGCCCCTGTGAGGCGGTGCCCCTTTCCCCGCCGCCCACCCGTGACGGCCGGTCCAAAGGGCACCCCCGGCCGTGAGCGAGACGCAACGCGTCGTCACACCGCCGCAACGCCAGGGCAACGCTCCGCCGCCAAGCTCCCCCCATGACCCGCCCGCCCCCCACCCCGCTGGTGCTCGTGGCCCACGGCAGCCGAGACCCCCGCGCCCTCACGACGCTCACCGCCCTGCGCCACGCCGTCCAGGCGAAACGCCCCGCCCTCGACGTACGCACGGGCCACATCGAACTGACCGAGCCACTGCTCACGGACACCCTGCGCGGCCTGGGCGCGCCCGCCGTCCTCGTGCCGCTGCTCCTCGGCCACGGCCACCACGCCACCCACGACATCCCGGCGGCGGCAGCCACGGCCCGCCCGCACGGCGCGCCCCACCGCGTGGCCGCGCCGCTCGGCCCGCACCCCTTGCTCAGCGAGGCGCTGCGCGACCGCCTGGCCGAGGCGGGCTGGCCCGGTGGCGCCCCGCCCGGGGGCCACGGTGTGGTCCTCGCCGCCGCGGGGTCCCGCGACCCGGGCTACGCCGAGGACATCCGCCGCGCCGCCGCCCTGCTGGCCCGCCGCGTCGGCGCCCCGGTCGTGCCGGGGTACGCGGCGCCGACCGCCCGCACCCCCACCACCGTGCCGGAGGCGGCCCGCGTCCTCGCCGCGCGCGGGGCACGCCACGTGGCCGTCGCGTCGTACTTCACCGCACCCGGCAGGTTCGCCACCGAGGCCGCCCGGGCCGCCCCGGGCCTCGCGGCCGCCCCGCTCGGCGCCCACCCGGCGCTCGCCGCGCTCGTCCTGCACCGCTACGACCAGGCACGCGCCGCCCGGCCGGGCGGCGCCCGCGCGGCGGGGCGCCCCCTGACGCCCGTCTGACGGGGCCCTGGCGCGCAGCGCTCGCCGGGCCGTCTACTGTCGGGGCATGGCAGGCACCGCACCGCACCCGCACGCCGATGACACCCTCGACTCGTCGCGCTATGACGAGGCGGCCACCGAGCGCTGGGCTGCCGAGCCGGACAAGAGGCCGGGCCGCACGGCCTTCCAGCGGGACCGGGCGCGCGTCCTGCACTCCGCGGCGCTGCGCCGCCTCGCCGGAAAGACCCAGGTCGTCACGCCCGGCACGAAGAGCCAGGCCTGGGACGCCAGCGCCCGCACCCGGCTGACCCACTCCCTGGAGTGCGCCCAGGTCGGCCGGGAGCTGGGCGCCGCCCTCGGCTGCGACCCGGACCTCGTGGAGACCGCCTGCCTCTCCCACGACCTCGGCCACCCCCCGTTCGGGCACAACGGCGAACAGGCCCTGAACGAGATCGCCCAGGACTGCGGCGGCTTCGAGGGCAACGCCCAGTCCCTGCGGCTGCTCACCCGCATCGAACCCAAGCGGTTCGTGCGCAGCCCCGCCACCGGCGACCTGGTCAGCGTCGGCCTCAACCTGACCCGCGCCGCCCTGGACGCCGCCACCAAGTACCCCTGGCCGCGCGGCGCCCACCCCACCGACCCGGACTCGGCGAAGTTCGGCGTGTACGAGGACGACCGGCCCGTCTTCGACTGGGTCCGCGAGGCGGCCCCTGGGCAGCGCACCTGCTTCGAGGCGCAGGTCATGGACTGGTCCGACGACGTGGCGTACTCCGTGCACGACGTCGAGGACGGCCTGCACGCGGGCCACATCGACCCGAACCTGCTGCACGCCGAGCCCGAGCGGCAGGACGTGTTCGCCGTCGCCATCGGCCGGTACGTGCCCGCCGACACCGACCCCGAGGAGCTGTCCGCGGCCCTGGACCGCCTCCAGGAGCAGGAGTGGTGGCCGCACGGCTACGACGGCACGGCCGTCGCCCAGGCCCGCCTCAAGGACGCCACCAGCCAGCTCATCGGCCGCTTCTGCCTCGCCGCCGAGAGCGCCACCCGCGCCCGCCACGGCACCGGGCCGCTGACGCGCTACGCCGCCGAGCTGGTCGTACCGCGCGCGGCCCGCATGGAGTGCGCGGTCCTCAAGGCCGTCGCCGACCGCTACGTCATGCAGCGCCCCGCGCAGACCCGGCTCCGCGCCGACCAGCGCGTCTGCGTCGCCGAACTCGCCGACGCGCTCACCGCCCGCGCCCCCGAGGGCCTCGACCCGCAGTTCCGCGCCCTGTACGACGCGGCGCCCGACGACCGCGCCGCCCAGCGCGTGGTCATCGACCAGATCGCGTCCCTCACGGACGCCGCGGCCCGCGCCCTGCACGCCCGGCTCACCGGCCACCAGCGGAAAGACCCCATCGACACGTGACCGGGTGACCATGGGGTAGACACGGTAGGTGACGGAAAGTGGCCGGATCGGGGCACACCCCCTTCCGTCATCACGCTCCGTGCGGGACTCTCCCAGTGGCCCACAGGTTTCGAGGAGGCATCAAGTGGTCGACGCGGATCAGACGTTCGTCATCGTCGGAGGAGGTCTGGCGGGTGCGAAAGCGGCCGAGACGCTCCGCTCCGAGGGCTTCACCGGCCGGGTGATCCTCATCGGGGACGAGCGCGACCACCCGTACGAACGCCCACCGCTGTCCAAGGGCTACCTCCTCGGCAAGGAGGACCGCGACAGCGTCTACGTCCACCAGCCGTCCTGGTACGCGCGGGCGGACGTCGAGCTGCACCTGGGCCAGACCGTCGTCGCCATAGACCGCGCCGCGCACACCGTCCGGCTCGGCGACGGCACCGTCATCCGCTACGACAAGCTGCTGCTCGCCACCGGCGCCGAGCCGCGCCGCCTGGACGTGCCCGGCACCGGCCTCGCGGGCGTCCACCACCTGCGCCGCCTCGCCCACGCCGACCGCCTCCGCCAGGTCCTCGCCGCCCTCGGCCGGGACAACGGCCACCTGGTGATCGCGGGCGCGGGCTGGATCGGCCTGGAAGTCGCCGCCGCGGCGCGGGAGTACGGGGCGGAGGTCACCGTCGTCGAGCCGGAGCCGACGCCGCTGCACGCCGTGCTCGGCCCCGAGGTCGGGCAGATGTTCACCGACCTGCACGCCGAGCACGGCGTCCGCTTCCACTTCGGCGCCCGCCTCACCGAGATCACCGGCCAGGACGGCATGGTCCTCGCCGCCCGCACCGACGACGGCGAGGAGCACCCCGCGCACGACGTGCTCGCCGCGATCGGCGCCGCCCCGCGCACCGCCCTCGCCGAGTCCGCGGGCCTCGCCCTCGTCGACCGCGAGGACGGCGGCGGCATCGCCGTCGACGCGAGCCTGCGCACCTCCGACCCCGACATCTACGCCGCCGGGGACGTCGCCGCCGTACAGCACCGCCTCTTCGACACCCGGCTGCGCGTCGAGCACTGGGCCAACGCCCTCAACGGCGGCCCGGCCGCCGCCCGCGCCATGCTCGGCAAGGACGTCACCTACGACCGCGTGCCCTACTTCTTCTCCGACCAGTACGACGTCGGCCTGGAGTACTCGGGCTGGGCGCCGCCCGGCGCCTACGACCAGGTGGTCATCCGGGGCGACGCGGGCAAGCGGGAGTTCATCGCGTTCTGGCTGGGGGATGGGCAGGTCCTCGCGGGCATGAACGTGAACGTGTGGGACGTCACGGAGACCATCCAGAAGCTCATCCGCTCCGGCGCCCGCCCCGACCCCGACGCCCTCGCCGACCCGTCCCGCCCCCTGACCGCCCTCCTGGACTGACCCTCGCGGGGGCGCCCCAGACCCGCCCCTTCCCGAACCAGGGGGCCAGCCCCCTGGCACCCCCGTCCATCGGCCTGCGGCCTCGTCCTCAAACGCCGGACGGGCTGGATCCTGCCGGTCGCGGCAGGGTTTCAGCCCGTCCGGCGCTTGAGGACGAGCGCGCCAGCGCGATCCGACCACCGGCTCAAGGCGCCCCCGCCAGAGAGCCGTAGAATCTGGGCGTGGCTGGTGGGCGGATCAATGACGAGGACGTGAAGGCGGTACGGGACGCGGTCCCGATCGACGCCGTGGTGTCCGAGTACCTCCAGCTCCGCAACGCGGGCGGCGGCAACCTCAAGGGCCTGTGCCCCTTCCACGACGAGAAGTCCCCGTCGTTCCAGGTCAGCCCCAGCAAGGGCCTCTTCCACTGCTTCGGCTGCCAGGAGGGCGGCGACACCCTCACCTTCCTGATGAAGGTCGACCACCTGACCTTCGCGGAGGCGGTGGAGCGCCTCGCCGCCAAGGCGGGCATCACGCTCCGCTACGAGGAGGGCGGGTACAACCCCTCCCACCAGCGCGGCGAGCGCATCCGCCTGATCGAGGCGCACAAGGTCGCCGCCGAGTTCTACGCGGCGCAGCTGGAGTCCCCCGAGGCGGAGATCGGCCGCAAGTTCCTCGCCGAGCGCGGCTTCGACCAGGCCGCCGCCGCGCACTTCGGCGTGGGCTACAGCCCGGCGGGCTGGGACCACCTCACGCGCTTCCTGCGCGGCAAGGGCTTCACCGACAAGGAGCTGATCCTCTCCGGCCTGTCCCAGGACGGCCGCCGCGGCCCCATCGACCGCTTCCGGGGCCGCCTGATGTGGCCGATCCGCGACATCGGCGGCGAGGTCGTCGGCTTCGGCGCCCGCAAGCTCCGCGACGACGACAACGGCCCGAAGTACCTGAACACCCCCGAGACCCCCATCTACAAGAAGTCCCAGGTCCTGTACGGCATCGACCTGGCCAAGAAGGAGATCGCCAAGTCGTCGCGGGCCGTCGTCGTCGAGGGCTACACGGATGTCATGGCCTGCCACCTCGCGGGCGTGCCCACGGCCATCGCGACCTGCGGCACCGCCTTCGGCGGCGAGCACATCAAGATCCTGCGCCGCCTGCTCATGGACAACGGCTCCGCCCGTGTGATCTTCACCTTCGACGGCGACGCCGCCGGGCAGAAGGCCGCGCTGCGGGCCTTCGAGGACGACCAGAAGTTCGCCGCCGAGACGTACATCGCGATCGCGCCCGACGGCATGGACCCCTGCGAGCTGCGCCTCGCACAGGGCGACGCCGCCGTGGCCGACCTCGTCGAACCCCGCACGCCGCTCTTCGAGTTCGCGCTGCGCCAGATCGTCGCCCGGTACGACCTGGAGACCCCGGCGGGCCGCGCCGCCGCCCTCGACGAGGCCGCGCCCGTCGTCGCCCGCATCAAGAACAGCGGCGCGCAGCACGAGGTCGCCGTGCAGCTCGCGGGCATGCTCGGCATCCTCGACACGCAGTTCGTCGTCAAGCGGGTCGCGCAGCTCGCCCGCTGGGCGCGCGAGCGCGGCGGCAAGGGCCCGGCCGCCCCGCAGCGCGGCCCCCAGCCGATGTCCGCGCCCGCGGCCGCCGCCCCGTCCGGGCCCGCGCTCAACCTCCGCAACCCGGTGTACGCCACGGAGCGCGAGCTGCTCAAACTCGCCCTCCAGCGGCCCGAGCTGGTCTCCCCGGCCTTCGACGCGTACGGGATCGACGAGTTCACGGCGGCGCCGTACGCGGCCGTGCGGCAGGCCATCCTCGAAGCGGGCGGCGTCGAGCTGGGCGCGCAGGACCCGCAGGAGTACCTGGTGCGGGTGCGGGACGCCGCGCCCGACGACACGGTCCGCGCCATGGTCACGGAGCTGGCCGTGGAGGCGATCATGCGGCGCACGGTCGACGAGGCGTACGCGGGGGAGCAGCTGGTCACCGTGCGGTTGCGGGCGGTGGACCGGCGCGTCCGGGACGTGCAGGGCACCTTCACCCGCCTCGCCGCCGGCGGCGACCCCCAGCAGCTGGCCGCCGTCCAGAACGAGCTGTGGGTCCTCCAGCAGTACGGGCGCGCCCTGCGCGAACGCGGCGCGGCAGCGCTGTAGCCCTCGCGGGCGGCGCAGCGGTTCATCGCCGCTTCGCGGCTCGTCCGCAAACGCCGGACGGGCTTGAACCCCGCGGCAGGGTCTGGGGCGTACCGCGAGGGGTAACCGGCCGGTTACGGACCGGACTCAAAAAGTCACCGCACGCCCCTCGTGGCGGCCACGTGTCGTACTCCACACTGGGGTGCGGTGCCTGAGTCCTCGGAGCCCGGCCGGACCGCAGCCAGCCACGGCACAGGCAGGTCCAACGGCCCCGCGGCCGACCCCGGTCCCGCGCAGCGCTGCCACACCCGTCAGCAGCGATCACCCTGGAGGTCGCCCCCGTGCAGACCCAGACCCTCACCCAGAACGGGAAGGCCACGCCCGAGGACCTGGCGGAACCGGACGTCGTCGCCACGGTCCCGGCCCAGTCCCGCCGCGCGGCGAGCGACCCGCGGGAGGCCCGGGACGGCCTGGAGGCGGAGTCCGTCGTCGAGACGATCGAGCTGCCCACGCCCCGCGGCCGCGCCGACACCGGCGGCCCCTCCTCCGACCTGTTCCGCCAGTACCTGCGGGAGATCGGGCGCATACCGCTGCTCACGGCCGCCGAGGAGGTCGAGCTGGCGCGCGCCGTGGAGGCCGGGCTGTTCGCCGAGGAGAAGCTGGCGGGCACCCCCGACCTGGACTCCCAGCTCGCCCTGGACCTGGACAAGCTGGTCGTCATGGGCCGCATGGCCAAGCGCCGCCTCATCGAGGCGAACCTGCGCCTGGTCGTCTCCGTCGCCAAGCGGTACGTGGGCCGCGGCCTGACCATGCTCGACCTGGTCCAGGAGGGCAACCTGGGCCTGATCAGGGCCGTGGAGAAGTTCGACTACGCCCGCGGGTACAAGTTCTCCACGTACGCCACCTGGTGGATCCGCCAGGCCATGTCCCGGGCGCTCGCCGACCAGGCCCGCACGATCCGCGTGCCCGTGCACGTCGTGGAGCTGATCAACCGCGTCGTGCGGGTCCAGCGCCGCATGCTCCAGGAGCGGGGGTACGAGCCCACGCCCGAGGAGGTCGCCGCCCACCTGGACCTGCCGCCCGAGCGGGTCAGCGAGGTGCTGCGGCTCGCGCAGGAGCCGGTGTCGCTGCACGCGCCCGTGGGCGAGGAGGACGACGTGGCGCTCGGCGACCTCATCGAGGACGGCGACGCCGCGAGCCCCGTGGAGTCGGCGGCGTTCCTGCTGCTCCGCGAGCACCTGGAGGCCGTCCTGTCCACCCTCGGCGAGCGTGAACGCAAGGTCGTCCAGCTCCGCTACGGCCTCGCGGACGGCAGGCCCCGCACCCTGGAGGAGATCGGCCGCATCTTCGGCGTCACCCGCGAACGGATCCGCCAGATCGAGTCCAAGACCCTCAACAAGCTGCGGGACCACGCCTTCGCCGACCAGCTGCGCGGCTACCTGGACTGACCCCCTGGCCAAGCACCCGCGGGTCAGTCCACCTCGGCCACGGCCTCCGCGAACTGCGCCTTGTACAACCGCGCGTACGCGCCCCCCGCGCTCAGCAGCTCTTCGTGCGCCCCCTGCTCCACGATCGCCCCGTCCTCCATCACCAGGATGGTGTCGGCGTCCCGGATCGTGGACAGCCGGTGCGCGATGACGAACGACGTCCGCCCGTGTGCGAGCCGCGCCATCGCCTTCTGGATGAGCACCTCGGTACGGGTGTCCACCGAGCTGGTCGCCTCGTCCAGGACGAGGATCACCGGGTCGGACAGGAACGCCCGGGCGATGGTGATGAGCTGCTTCTCGCCCGCGCTGACGCCCGTGCCCTCGTCGTCGATGACGGTGTCGTAGCCGTCGGGCAGGGTGCGGATGAACCGGTCGGCGTGCGCGGCGCGCGCCGCCTGCTCGATCTGCTCGCGCGTGACCTCCTCGGCGGCGCCGTACGCGATGTTGTCGGCGATGGTGCCGCCGAACAGCCAGGTGTCCTGGAGCACCATGCCGATGCCGCCGCGCAGCTCGTCGCGCGACATCCGGCTGATGTCGACGCCGTCGAGCGTGATGCGCCCGCCGGTGACCTCGTAGAACCGCATGAGCAGGTTGACGAGGGTGGTCTTGCCCGCGCCGGTGGGGCCGACGATGGCGACGGTGTGGCCGGGCTCCACGACGAGGGACAGGTCCTCGATGAGCGGCTTGTCCTTCTCGTACCGGAAGGAGACGTGCTCCATCTCCACGCGCCCGCGCAGCTCGGCGGGGCGCTCGCCGGGCACCGGGTCGGGCGCCTGCTCCTCGGCGTCGAGCAGCTCGAAGATCCGCTCGGCGGAGGCGACGCCGGACTGCACCAGGTTCGCCATGGAGGCGACCTGCGTGAGCGGCATGGAGAACTGCCGCGAGTACTGGATGAAGGCCTGCACGTCACCGATGGACAGCGCGCCGGAGGCCACCCGCAGACCGCCGACGACGGCGACGAGGACGTAGTTCAGGTTGGACACGAAGAACATCAGCGGCTGCATGATCCCGCTGTTGAACTGCGCCTTGAACGACGCCTCGTACAGCGCGTCGTTCTGCTCCGCGAAGGCCTTCGCGGACTCCTCCTGGCGGCCGAAGACCTTGACCAGGGTGTGCCCGGTGTACATCTCCTCGACGTGGGCGTTCAGCGCGCCCGTGGTCTTCCACTGCTGCACGAACTGCGGCTGCGAGCGCTTGCCGACCCGTGTTGCCACGACGAAGGAGACGGGCACGGTGACGAGCGCCACCAGGGCGAGCAGCGGCGAGATCCAGAACATCATCACCAGGACGCCGACGATCGTCAGCAGCGAGTTGATGAGCTGGCCCATGGTCTGCGACAGGGTCTGGTTGAGGTTGTCGAGGTCGTTGGTGGCGCGGCTGAGCACCTCGCCGCGCTGCCGCTTGTCGAAGTACGACAGGGGCAGCCGCGACAGCTTCGCCTGGACCTCGCCGCGCAGCCGGAACACGGTCTTGTTGATGGCGCGGTTGGAGAGGCGTGTCGCGCACGTCATCAGCAGGCCCGCCACGAGGAACACGCCGGTGGCGAGCAGCAGCACCTCGCCGACCGCGCCGAAGTCGATGCCGTGGCCCGGCGTGAAGTCGAGGCCGGTGAGCATGTCGGCCATGCCGCCGTCGCCCCGGTCGCGCAGGTGCTCGATGGCCTGGTCCTTGGTCTGGCCGTCGGGCATGGAGCGGCCCACGATGCCCGCGAACACCAGGTCGGTGGCGTGGCCGAGGATCTTCGGGCCGAGCACCGACAGGGCGACGCTGAGGACTCCGGCGGCGAGCATCGCGTACACCGTGGCCCGCTCGGCGCGGAACAGGCCGAGCAGCCGCTTGCCGGAGCCCTTGAAGTCCATGGACCGGGAGTCGGGCCCCATCGGTCCGCTGAAGCCACCTGGGGGCATTACGCGGCCTCCGCTTCCGTCAGCTGGGAGAGGACGATCTCCCGGTAGGTCTCGTTGTCGGCCATCAGCTCGTGGTGGCGCCCGGTGCCGACGACGCGGCCCTCGTCGAGGACGACGATGCGGTCGGCGTCGCGGATCGTCGCGACGCGCTGGGCGACGATGACGACGGTGGCCTCGCGGGTCTCGTGCGCGAGCGCGGCCCGCAGCGCGGCGTCGGTGGCGTAGTCGAGCGCGGAGAAGGAGTCGTCGAACAGGTAGATCTCCGGGCGCTGGACGAGGGTGCGGGCGATCGACAGGCGCTGCCGCTGCCCGCCGGACACATTGGTGCCGCCCTGCGCGATCGGCGCGTTCAGCCCCCCGTCGAGCCCCGCCACGAAGTCCCGGGCCTGCGCGACCTCCAGGGCGTGCCACAGCTCGTCGTCCGTGGCGTCGGGATTGCCGTACCGCAGGTTGCTCGCGACGGTCCCGGCGAACAGGTACGGCTTCTGCGGTACGAGGCTGACGGTGCGGGCCAGCAGCGCCGGGTCCAGGGCGCTCACGTCGACGCCGCCGACGCGCACCTCGCCCTCGGTGGCGTCCATCAGGCGCGGGACCAGGCCGAGGAGCGTGGACTTGCCGCTGCCGGTGGAGCCGATGACGGCGGTCGTCTCGCCGGGGCGTGCGATCAGGTCGATGCCCTTGAGTACGGGCTCCTCGGCGCCCGGGTAGCGGAATCCGGCGCCGCGCAGCTCCAGGTGGCCGTGGCCGCGCAGCTCCCGCACGGGCTCGGCGGGCGGCACGACGCTGGTGCCGGTGTCCAGGACCTCCTGGATGCGCTCGGCGCACACCTCGGCCCGCGGGATCATCATGAACATGAAGGTGGCCATCATCACGGCCATGACGATCTGCATCAGATAGGCGAGGAACGCGGTGAGCGCGCCGATCTCCATGGCGCCGCTGTCGATGCGGTGCGCGCCGAACCAGACGACGGCGATCGACGACAGGTTCACCACGGTCATGACGATCGGGAACATCAGCGCGAGCAGCCGCCCGGTGCCGAGCGAGACATCGGTCAGCTCGGTGTTGGCGCCCCGGAAGCGCTGCTTCTCGTAGGCGTCGCGGACGAAGGCGCGGATGACACGGTTGCCGGTGATCTGCTCGCGCAGCACCCGGTTCACGGTGTCGAGCCGCTCCTGCATGGTGCGGAACATCGGCCGCAGCCGCCGCACGATCAGACTGACGCTGACGCCGAGCACCGGCACGACGGCCAGCAGCACGCCCGACAGCGGCACGTCCAGGCCGAGCGCCATCACGATGCCGCCGACGCACATGATCGGCGCGGTCACCATCAGCGTGAACGCCATCAGCACGAGCGTCTGCACCTGCTGGACGTCATTGGTGGTGCGGGTGATCAGGGTGGGCGCGCCGAACTGCCCCATCTCCCGCGCGGAGAACGACTGGACGCGGTCGAACACGGCGGCCCGCACGTCCCGGCCGAGCGCCGCCGCGGTGCGGGCGCCGTAGTGCACGGCGCCGATGTTGCACACCATCTGCACGACGGTGACGGCGAGCATCAGCGCGCCGAACGACAGGATGTAGCCGGTGTCGCCCTTCACGACGCCCTCGTCGATGATGTCGGCGTTCAGGGTCGGCAGGTACAGCGAGGCGCAGGTCTGCAGGAACTGCAGCAGCACCAGCAGGGCGATGGGTTTCTTGTACGGAGCCAGATGGGTCCGCAGGAGTCGTATGAGCACGCTCAACTCTCGGCAGCAGTCGGTGAACGTCAGGAAGTGCGGGGCGGGCGATGGGCGCCCACCATCCTGCGCCACCGGCCCCCCGGGCGCGCAACGAATTAACCCATGATCGAGTCAAAAATTGATCCGGGTCAAGAAGTGGGTGCACTAAACGTTTCAAACCCCTCACACAGAGCTCCGGACGGGCGGGCCCCTGTCCTGGCGGTTTCGTCCTCGCCTCCGGGGGCGGGTATTCAAGCCCGTCCGGCGTTTGAGGACGAGCCGCGAAGCGGCAATAGGCCGGGGGTGCCAGGGGTGGGCCCCCTGGTTTCGGTGAAGGGGCGGGCCTGGGGCGCCCCGCGAGGGCACCCCGCCCGCACCCCACGCCTCAGCCAGCCGCAGGCCCCGCGGCGGTACCGGCGAACGCCCCCGGATGCGCCTGCTCCCGCACGGTCACGTACTGCTGCCGCACCGCCTGCCCCACCGCCAGCTCCTCACCCGGCTCGAAGACCTGCGTGACCGCCCCCTGCCACTGCGGCAGCCGCCCGGTCAGCGCCCACGCGCCCTGCCGCGCCGCCCCGATCGCCGCGTAGTCCGCGGGCTGCACGACCACGACCTGCGTGCCGAACAGCATGGGCGCGATCGCCCGCACCGCGGGCAGGTCGGCCGCCGGGCCCAGCAGGAACACCCGCCGCACCTCGACGCCCCGCCCGCGCAGCACGTCGAGCGCGTCGCCGAGCCCGCACAGCATGCCCTCGAAGGCGGCCCGCGCCAGGTGCTCGGGCTTCATCGACTCGCGCCGAAGGCCGGTCAGCGTGCCCGCGGCGTGCGGCAGGCTCGGCGTCTTCTCCCCCTCCAGATAGGGCAGCAGGACCAGCCCGTGGGCGCCGGGCGTCGACTTCAGGGCCAGGTCGGACAGCGCCTCCAGGTCCGGCACGCCCAGCATCTCGGCGGTGCCGCGCAGCGCCCGTACGGCGTTCGCGGTGTGCACCACCGGCAGGTGCAGACCGGTCGCGTCGGCGAGCGACGTGATGGTGCCGGTCGGGTCGGCGAGCGCCTCGTGGTGCACGGCCATCACGGAACCGGAGGCGCCGAGCGAGACGACCGCGTCGCCCTGCCCCACCCCGAGCCCGAACGCCGCCGCCTGCGTCTCGCCCGTACCCGCGGAGATCAGCAGCCCCTCGGGCGTGGTGCCCGCGGCGTCCGCGGGCCCGATGACCTCCGGCAGCATCGCCTGGTGCCCGAGCGCCAGCTCCACCAGGTCCGGGCGGTACGCGCCGGTCGCCGCCGACCAGTAGCCGGTGCCGGAGGCGCCGCCGCGGTCCGTGGTCCGGCGCGCGGGCCGCCCGAGCAGCTGCCACACCAGCCAGTCGTGCGCCTGCATAAGCAGCCCCACGCGCCGCGCGGACTCCGGCTCGTGCTTGGCCAGCCAGCGCAGCTTCGCCACCGGCAGCGGCGCCTGCGGCACACAGCCCACGGCCTGCGCCCAGGCCTGCCGCCCGCCGAGCGCGTCGACGAGGTCGGCGGCGGCGACCTGGGCGCGGGCGTGGCTGCCGACGAGCGCGGGCCGCACCGTGGCGCCCTGCGTGTCCAGCGGGACGAGCGCGTGCTGCTGCGCGCAGACGCCGATGGCCTGCACCCCTTCGAGCAGCCCCCCGCCCGCCGCCTCGCCGAGGGAGAGCAGCCAGGCCTGCGGGTCGACATCGGCCGGGCGCCCGCCCTCGCCGCTCTCCAGCGGATGCGGGGCGTACCCCTGCCTGAGCACGGCGCCGGTGTCGGCGTCGCAGACCACGATGCGTGTGAATTCGGGCGAACTGTCCAACCCCGCGACTATCCCCATGCCGAGGATTCTGCCGCACCCCGGGGGGTGCCTCGCACAGACGTCCGCCCCCACGGAAACGCCCCCGGTCAGGCCCTCGGGGCGCCCCCGGACGCGCCTCTGCCCCGGGCGGGAAGGCCCAGCCCGGGGCAGAGGTCGCAGAGATCACTGATGCGTCACTGCTGTGCCGCTGATGCCTGCCTAGGTGTTACTGGTACCCCAGTCGTCCTCGGTGTCGCCCTGTCCGCGCTCGCGCAGCGACCGCACGCGCTCCGCCACGGAGTCCGGCATCCGGTCGCCGACCTTCTCGGACACCGAGTGGAAGGCCTTGCCCGCCACGTCGCGGCCCTGCTGGGCGGCGGACTCCACGGTGTTGCGGACGGCGGGGTTCTGGGAGATCTCCCGGACGGTTTTCCTCAGCTGCTCGTAGCGCTCCCGTCCGGCCCGCGTCCCGAGCACGTACCCGATGACGAGTCCTGCCACGAATGTGAGCCGGTAGCGCATGACGGCCACCCTTCCCTTGCCTCGACTGCCGACGTCGGTCGCCTGGGGATACCGATTGGCGGAGCACCCCCCTGCTTGCGCTAATGTATGTGTCGCAGCGAGCGCACGCCGCCCGGGAATCCCCAGGTAAGTGACATTGTTGCAGTGACTCCGTCACCAGGAGTCATTCCCCTGTAGCTCAATTGGCAGAGCAGCCGGCTGTTAACCGGCAGGTTACTGGTTCGAGTCCAGTCGGGGGAGCTCGGTCTCCTGTAGCTCAATTGGCAGAGCAGCCGGCTGTTAACCGGCAGGTTACTGGTTCGAGTCCAGTCGGGAGAGCTGTACGCGAGGACCCCTGAGGCACCGTCAAGGCGCCTCAGGGGTCCTCGCGCGTAACACCCCGGCACCCCTCGGCACCCCGAGCCCCCGGGCTCCGCCCGCCCCCCATCACCCCCCGCGCGCCCCTCTTCACGCCCCTCGCGCACATCTGATGAGCCGCAGGTGGAACCGCGCGGCCCGCTGCGGGGTCCTCATGGTCGTGCGATGCCGATCCCCTGGAGCAGGAGATCGTATGAGCGGCTATGCTGCGGCAGACGGCGCGCACAAATGTGCGCGACGCGCCGTTGGGGGCGGTAGCTCAGCCGGTTAGAGCAGCGGACTCATAATCCGTCGGCCGTGGGTTCGAGTCCCACCCGCCCCACCGAAGCAGAATCGATCTGGCCTGCGGAAACGTCACTCCGTGGGCCTTTTCGCTGCGCTTTTTGCCTCACATTTGCCACACGCACCCCTCCTACGATGCCTGTCATGGCGAGCATCAAGACCTACGAACGGCAGTCGGGTGCGGTGACCTACAGGGTCGTGTGGCGACTGGGCGGCTCCCGTGGCGGCGGCTGGCAGGGCGAGTCCTTCGACGACGTGGATATGGCGAAACGTTTCCGCGACCTGGTGAACGGTCACGGACAGCAATGGCCGCCGGGCTGGGTCAAGGGGGAGGGGTTCGTCGAGTCGGACGAGGGCGAGTGCCCCGCCGACCAACTGTTCCCCGCCTACGCTCGCAAGTACGTTGACCTGCTCACGGACATATCTGGCCACACGCGTACCAACTACCAGAAGTTCATAGAGAACCACATGATCCCGTGGTTCCGGGACCTGGCCGTATCGGATCACGCGAACAAGATCACGCGTGATCACGTCAGTCAGTGGATCAATGACCTCAAAGAGGGGCGACCGGGCCCGCACCACGAGCCCGGCACCGTGCGCCGGGCCTACGCGCCGAAGACCATCGCCAACCTCCACGGGCTGCTCTTCAGCATCCTCCAGACCGCCGTGACCGCCGATCCGCCGCTGCGCGACTCGAACCCGTGCGCGCACACGCGTCTGCCGAAGGGGGACGAGGCCGAGGACGAGGAGGTCTTCCTGGAGCCGGAGGAGTACGCGGTCCTCCGCTCCCACCTGAAGGAGGACGCGGTCGACTTGGTCGACGCCTTGGTCGGCAGCGGCTTGCGCTGGGGAGAAGCCACGGCACTCCAGCCCCGCGACTTCACGTTCACCGGCAAGCGCCCCAAGCTCCGGGTACAGCGCGCGTGGAAGCGCCGGGCGGAGGGTGGCACGTATCTGGGCGCCCCCAAGACGAAGAAGTCCCGACGAACCCTTGTCCTCACTCCTGATCAAGTGAAGCTGTTCAAGCGCGTCTGTCGAGGCAAGCAGCCGCAGGACCTGATCTTCACAGCGCCCGGGGGAGGGGCCTGGCACTCCGGTTACTTCTTCGCCCACCGGTGGAAGCCTGCCCTGAACGCCGCCAACGAGGCTGGCCTGACGAAGCGGCCACGTGTCCACGACCTCCGCCACACGCACGCCTCGTGGCTGATCGCCAGGAAGGTCCCCCTGCCCGTCGTCCAGGGGAGGCTCGGGCACGAGTCCATCACGACCACGGTCGACCGGTACGGGCATCTCCTGGACTCCGCGGACGACGACGTGGTGGCGGCCGTGGAATGGGCCATGAGCCCAGCGAGGATGCCGGAGATCGCCAAAGCCTAGGTCGCCCTCCGACCTGCCCCGCCTTCCCTCTCTTCCCTCTCCCTCTCTGTGGAGAGAGGGAGAGCGCGGCATAGTGGGGCGCTCAAGCCTGCTGGGCAGATGTGAGCGGGTGGGCGGTCGCGACGTGCGCTTCGTAAATGCGGAACCCGTGCCTCAGCTTCGTGGGTTTCGGCGCACCACAAACCGCCTTGGCGACGTCGTCGGGCTGATAGGACTGCCCCCGGGCGTAGGCCGCCGCAGCAGGATCAGTGCCCGCAGTACCGGCATCGCGTGCTGCGGCGGCCCCGGGCCTCCACGATTACGCCCTGCTGAATTGGTTGCGCCAACTGGCAGTGGACGGAGGAAGCGGAGGTGAGTCCTGCGGCGGCGAGTTCACACAGGGTGAGGGCCTCGCCGTGCTCGGCGACTCATTCGCGGGCGCTGCGCACGATCCCTATCTGACGGTCGGTGAGCGTCACGACCGCGGCCCTGCGGCCAGCGTGAGGGCTCGCTCCTTGAGCGCCACGCGGGCCGCGGGCGTACCCGCGGGGGTCCGCCAGTAGGGGTGGCCGACGATCTGCCGGGAGAGCCGCAGCAGCCGACGCCGGAGAGAGGCTGAGCTGGCTGATGGAGCGGTGGCGAGCTGTCCGTACGTGACGTACCAGGCGGTCTGGGCCTCCAGGAGGTCGTCAGGGAATGTGTGTCGGTGCATACCTAAGATTAGATCGCGTGTTCGAATTTGGTTGCAAGGCGGCACGGCGGAGTCAGGCCGGTGTGGCCCGGTGGAGCACTGTGGGCTTGTCCTCGTGCCCGGATGGCGGCCACGGCGTCGCTGGTCGCGGCGGAGACCATGCCGTCGGCCACAGTGAGTGCTCTTACCCCCGTGGTCGATGGGGAGTGTCCAGCGCTGTTTGCCGCTGTCCACGTTCACCATGACCACTTCACCGCTGCCGACGCCCTTGGCGACGACCTAGACGGCCACCGCCGCCCGCCGGGCGAGCGGCCCAGGAAGACCCGGCTCATGCCGCTCGCCCCCAGTGGGCCCAGCAGTACGAACAGCCCGCCTTCAATCGCGTCTACTGCTCGGCCAGGTCGAGCCCATGCCACCGCGACCAAATCTGCCGTGGGGCAGACAGTCAGAATCCTGCTCATGAACGAGATGTCACGGCCAGGACTCTTTCCCTTCATGCAATCTTTGATCCCAGTGCACGATGGCGGTTTCCCCCCAGGGCTCTGTCCAGCAGATTCGGGTGCTTGCAGCACATCTACACATCCCGCAGAAACAGAGATCTAGAGTTCCGTTTTCCTGCTCGTGGCACAGCTATTTTTGGCCAGGTTATTTGCTCTTGTAACTATGTATTGCCTCCTTTGCTTCCCTGGTGTGAAATGAGCATCGAAAGCAATCGCGCGAGAAGCTTGGATCTCGTGCAGCCAAGGTCACCTAAGGTGCCTAGGGGTGAGTTATGAGGACAAGCCAGAAAGGAGAAAGAGACGTATGTTGAAGTCGGCACGGGTTGCGCTGGGACTATGTCTTGCTGGAATGATCGTCTTTAGCTCCTCATCGGCTATGGCGGTCGAGCAGGGAGCTTCGGCGGAGAGTAAGAAGACTGTTTCAATGGTCACTCCGCTCGATGACACGAAGGTGACCTGCAACGTCCGGTCGGGTTCGTACCCCGGGGGGTCGAAGTTCTATTTCTGCAGGCCTGGAGGGCAGGTTCAGTACCAGTGCACGTACGCCAAGTCCGGAGACCTTAAGGTCGACAAGTATGGGGACAGGTGGCTCTGCAAGTACTGGAAGGGAAGTTGGAGCACGAACGGTGATGTAGAACAGCGCTATGCCTGGCGGCAGCAGGATGGCTGCCGTACGGCGACGCGCGAGTTCTGCACCTGAGCGATCACTTGATGCGCGCAGCCTGCGTCACCTGGCAGTCGGTTAGCGCCCCCTGTGCAGGGTAGCTAAAAGGTTCTCCCGTCATGGCAGTCAGGAGGCATAAATGGCTCGCCCGAACGATGAACCGCTCATCCATACTGCTGCCTGGAATCAGGTCGTTGGCTCGGCGGACACGCTCGCAAGGTTTATGGGCCACGAGGCAGTCAACCCTGAGCATCTGGTTCTTGCTGTACTTCTGGATCCGGATCAGCTGGCAAGTCAAGTTCTTGCGACCATTGCTGATCGAGAGCAAGTCGTTGCTGCTTTGCGTGAGGCAATTCAATCAACGAGCTACTCTCGATCGGCGGTTGCAGGAGAGGAGTCCTCCGAGAAGGAGTAGGGCTAAATGAAGGAAGTGCGCGATCCCCGCTCCTCCTGGGCCTTCTGGAAGGGGCGGGGAACTCGTGTCCGTAGCGAACCTCGTTTCTCACGATCGATATGAGCTAGTCCAGGGGAAATGATAGGTCGACCTAAAGCCGATAACGCGCTCCGAAAGTCACCTAGTAAACCTTCGCGAGGGCTTGCTCAACTTGCCGCGCCACCACCTCGTCCTGGCCGTCCCCGTCCTCGGTGCTAGGCGTCCGGCACAGCCACGGGGTTCTCGCCGAGCGCACCGAGCCGGGCATCGACCACTCCCTCTGCCTTCCGCAAGCGAGCAACGTGGGGCTTCTCGGAGGAGCGGCCGTTGCTCGTGCGGCACAGCTCGCCTTCACCGGCGCCGCACCGCTCGCACGAGCGCCGGAGGACCTCGGCGGCGACTGCCGCGTCCCGCTCGCGGCGACGCCTGACGGCCGCGGCCTTCGACTCCCAGATCCCGATCCCGGCCATCGCCTCCGGGTACGTGGTGGTCTCGTCGCTGCCCTCCATGTCCCGGGGCTGCGTCGCCCTCTTGGCGAGGTGCAGCAGTTGCCACAAGGTGGGCACGATGGCCGGACCGCCGAAGTCCTGGTGATCGGTTCCGCGCGCGGCCACTCCCCACGGGTCGCCCCGCTCGAAGTGCCGGGCCAGCGGCACGTCGCCCTCGACGATCCGGGCGACGGTCTCCAACTGATCACTGAGTCTGCGCACGCTCGCGGCCGAGGAGCGCATGATGTCGATGGCGTCCGCCAGCTCCACCGGGGCCGACGGTATCTCGGCGGCGCGCGCGAGCTGCCGCAGCCGCAGCTCGATCCCGGCCAGTTCCACGGCCAGCTCGTCCACAGTGATCCGCGGGCCAGCCATGAGGCCGGAGAGATCCGCTTCCGCCGAGGTCTCGTACTCAGAAGTCGAACTCATAGGTGCAGTCCTCCAGTTCATGGTCAAGAAGCGGTAGCGCTCACCACAGGCTCAGCGGCCTGCCGGAAGCCGACGCCCGGCTGATGCGGTGCGAGATGGCCGCGTCGGACTCGCCGAGCGCGAGGCCCACGCGTATCGCGGCGGCGATGTCGCGCGCGCGGCCAGCGGGCCCGCGGAGGTCCGCCAGCGGGCCGTTGGGGTCGCGCCGTCGTTCGAGCCACTCGGCCCGGTTCTCGGCCGGTGTCCCGAGACGCAGGTGCTGGGGCTGCTGGCACGAGTGGTTGTCGCAGGTGTGGCAGACGGTCGGGTTGTCACTGCCCCAGCCCAGGCGGGGGATCACGCCGTGGGCGAGCTGGTAGCCGTACAGATGGGCGGGGACAGTGCCCCGCCGCGTCGGCCCCGGCCGGGACGCCGCGCGGAAGGTCGCATGCCCCGTGCTGCTGATCCCGGCGGACCAGAACCAGCAGCCCGTACCGGATGTCCGGTACACCTTCGCCCAGTACCGAGCCCGGACCGATCCGTCAGCGAGCCACACGGACCACTCCGCAGCCGGAATCCGCACCGGCGACGGCTCACCGACCAGGGCGAGCTGCTCAGGCGGCCCATCATCCATGGAGGACGACGGAGCCAGCTCGGACAGCGGGAACAGGCCGGGGCCGTCCTCAGCCGACACCGGACCCGCCGTCGTCCGGGCTCACGACGACCGGAGCAGTCGCTGGCGGAGGCGCGGACCGATCCTGCACGGCAGGCGCTGGCCGCGTACGCCGGACGCGGGGACGCTCGGCGCGTGCCCGCAGCCCCTCGATGACCTCCTTGGCCCGAGCCGCGGTAACAGGCTTCGCCTCGCGCTCCAGGTCCTCAGCCGGTATCCCCAGCAACTGCGCGACGAGTTCAACATCGTTGCCGAACAGCCGCAGCGCAGCCGCGGACGCCTCCCGCGCCGCGACGTCTGCGTCCTCCTTCGCCTTCGCCGCCTCCGCGGCGGCCTTGCGCGTCGTCAGGACGCTCGCCGCCGCAAGCTCCCGCGTCCTCGCCTGGAGAGCCTCAACTTCCCTCACCCGGCGCCGGAGTTCAGCCGCGCTCACCCCTCCCGTCGAAGCCGCGGTCATCGGCTCGCTCCGCCGTCGTTCGGCAGACCTGCGGAAGCCGCGAGCGTGTGGTCGGCTGCCTCCGCCCAGCGCCCGGCCAGCCGATCCGCCTCATGCCGCAGCTCCGCGCCGTCCAGGCCCACCAGCTCCTTGCGCGGCGGGGGCGCACTCCTGTCGGCAACTTGGCCTTGCGGGGCGCCCTGCGCCTCCCCGACGAGGTCATGGACGGCTTCCTCGGTCGCGACGTGCTGTTGCTCGGAGTACCTGCTCATGGCCCGCACCGTAGGCACGGGATTGGGAAGAACTCACATGGCAGACAGTGGTGCTGGCTTCAAGATCTTCGTGCCTCCGGCGGGTCCTCCCTCGGAGGGGGAGGGGGCAAGTCCCCCGGGTGTCGCGCCGTCGTGGTTGCGGAGAGGGAGGCGGGGTTCCCTCCTCGGCCGGCCGACCCAGCAAAGCGCACCGCGCCGCAGGGGTACGGGGTCGTACGTCCGGGTCCGGGACTTTCCTCGTACCTCAGAAAGCCCCGGCTTCCGGGCGCTCCACCCCGCACCCCTGCACCACGGCACGCACAGCAGCGCCGTCCGACCGAGGAGGGAACCCCGCCACAGGCCCGTTGTGGCCGAGGCCGTCAGCCTGTTCTGGTCGCCGTCTCCACCGTAAAACACCAGGTCAGGGGTTGTCTCAACCCTAAAAGCATGGTTTAATTAGATGTGTCGGAAGGGGAGGGCAACCCCCGACCGGCGCCCCGCTGAGTCGACTGGCTTGGCGGAATCTCTCACCAGGAGACGTGTGATGTCTGAAGGACAGCAGAACCCCATGCTCGCGAGGATCCGCGCCCTCCTCGCCAAGGCTGAGGCGACCAACTTCGCGGAAGAGGCCGAGTCGCTGACGGCCAAGGCGGCTCAGCTCATGGCCAAGTACGGCATCGAGGAGGCCATGCTCAACGACGGGCGCGCTGACCGCGACGCTCCCACGGATCGGAAGATCACGATCACCAACCCCTGGGCCATGGAGCGTGTCCGCCTGATCAACCGCATAGCCAAGGCTATGAGCTGCGAACTCATCCACCTTGGTCGGAACGGAAACGGTCCGTCGCGCGAGGTCCACGTCTTCGGCTACGAGTCGGACATTCAGCGCGCGGAACTTCTCTACTCCTCCTTGCTCCTCCAGATGGAGAGCAGCCTCGCCCGGCAGGTCGTACCGTTCGGGGAATCACCCCGTGCGTGGCGCCGGTCTTGGCTGCTCGGCTACATCAGCCGCGTCGGCACCCGCGTCGAGGAGGCCGAGCGCCGCGCGCGCAACGACGCAGCCCACGAGACTTCGGCCGGTGGCCGTAGCGCAGCCCTGGTGTTGGCCGACCGCAAGGCGCTCGTCGAACGCAACTACCGTTCCGCCTACCCCCGTACGCGGAGCGGCAGGACCACCATGAGGGGCAGCGGGTACGGCGACGGATGGGCCGCAGGGGGCCGCGCCGACATCGGGGGACGCCGCATCGGCCGACCCGCCGCCGGAGCGCTCACGTACTAGTCGCCCGAGCCGGGGGCGGCGACGCCCCGCCCCCGGCTCCGTAGCCCCGCAACAAGAAGTCCGTCGCATGCCTGTTGAGCATCATCACGCCACGCCCGCCCGCGTCCTCGCGGTCGCCGCAGACCACATCGAACGCGTGGGCCTGTATCAGGGCGAGCGCCTTTGGCAGCCCGGAAAGCCCGGTGAGTCCGCCCCGTGCAGCGTGCTGCACGCGTGGGACCAAGGCGTCCGTGCGGTCAAACCGCGCTGGTCAGACCATGACGAGGAACTGTGGGGCGCCTTTCACCGCGCGCTCAGACGCTCCCTCGTCGCGATCAGCAACCACGTCAACGGCCGCCCGGTCCGGCCCGCCGCGTGGCAGCACCTCCGGATGGTCGAAGACGCCTACCGCCGCACCATGTTGTGGTGCTGGGGCGACGAGCCGGGCCGCACCACCAGAGGGGCCGTCGAAGCGTTCCGCGCCGCCGCAGCCCGCTGTGGGAGTGAGCGCGATCATGCCAAGAGTGCTTGATCAACTCGTTAGAATATGGTTTAATTAGATACGTCGAAGGGGGAGGGCAACACCCCCGATCGGCACCCCGCCGGGCCGGCCGGCCCGGCGGCGCCTCTCACCAGAAAGACGAAGAACGCGATGAGCAACACCATGGTCCAGGCCGCCCCTACCGAGTGGGACACCCTCCCCGTCGCCGACCTGACCGCACACCCCGGCAACGTCCGCGACATCGAAGCCCCCGCCGACCTCCTGGCCGACATCAAGGCCAACGGCGTCCAGGAGCCGCTCTACGTCGTGCGCACCCACGGCGACGTGCCCCAGGTGATCGACGGGTTCCAGCGGCTGGCCGCCGCCGTCGCCGCCGGACTGGACACCGTTCCGTTCACTCACCGCCCGGTGATCCGCATCGACGCGCTCACCCCGCACCCGAAGAACGCCCGCGAGGATCTCGACATCAACGCCGCGTTCGTCGAGTCGCTCCGCGTCGACGGGTGCCGCATCCCGGTCAAAGTGCAGCGACTGGCCGGGGAATCCTCCAGGTCAACGACGGCAACCGGCGGTACTTCGGAGGCCGGGACGCCGGGCTTACCCATCTCCCGTTCGAGTGGGAGGACGACGAGCGCGACGAGGCCGGGCAGTTTCTCGACATGATCACGACTGCCCAGCACCGGAAGTCCCTCACTCGGTCCGAGATGACCGCCGCGATGTTCAGCGCGGCCGAGGCAGGCGCTCAGGTCGGGCGTATCGCCAAGGCCGCAGGTGTCCGACAGAAGGACGTCATGGCCGTCGTCAAGGTCAAGGGCAACGAGGCCCTGAACGGAGCCGTCGCGGGCACGGCCTACGCGTGGACGTTCGATCAGCTCGCCGCCCTTGGTGACTTCGCCGACGACCCCAAGGCGCTGGAAGCGATCAAGGAGGCCGCCGCAAACGAGGACGCGGACGCCGAGGACGTCGACTGGGCCATCCGGATCGAGCAGACCAAGCGGGAGAAGCGACGGAAGGCCGAGGCTCACCGCGCCGAACTGGAGAAGGCCAGGCAGCGAGTCCGGGACATGGCGGAACTGTCCGAACGGGCCACCCCGGTGTGGAGGCTCAGGACTCCGGACGGCCAGCGCATCACCGCCGAGGAGCACGCGGACTGCAACGGCCAGGTGTGGGTTCTGGAGGAGGGCGACGACGACCAGTACAAGCCGTACTGCACCTCCCCGGCACTTTACGGCCACGCCGAGCCCGGCAGCCCGATGGGCCGCAACGGCAAGACGACCGCCGAGATGGAGGCGGAGAAATCCGCCCGTGCCGCCGTCAAGAAGGGCAACCTTGAGTGGGACGCCGCCCAGACCCGCCGTCGGCAGTGGCTCGCGGACCTCGTCAAGCGTCGCAACCTCCCCAAGGAGACTGTCAACGCCCTGGTTGGCCACGTCAACGCGGCTTTGCTCGGGGGCGGGTGGGGCCTGTGCGACGACCTGAACAAGGAGCCCACCACCGAGATCCTGGCGATCTTGCTTGGGCTCACCGGGGACAAGGCCAAGGACCGTGTGGGCTTCCCCGAGCACGTCGCCAAGGACCCGCGCCGTGCCCCACAGCTCCAGTTCGCCGCCGTCGCGGCCGTCCGAGAGAAGTCCGCGAGCCGTGCTGCGTGGCGCACCGACGGCCAGCGGTGCGACTGGGTGCGCCAGCCCACCGCCCAGTGGTTCGCGATCCTCGAAGCGCTCGGGTACCAGCTCACCCCGATCGAGCGCGCGGTCAAGGACGGGGAGCCGTACGACCCGCACAAGAAGCAGCGCGCGGCGATCACGGCCAGCGCCAAGCCCGTGGCCGACCAGGCCGCCGCCGACGCGCAGACCGCCGCAGCCGCCTAAGCGCCTCATCCGCCCGACGCCGGGGCGGAACACCGCCCCGCCCCGGCCACCCCCAGGAGCCCTACGTGATCCGTACAGCGCCGTTCGAGCCCTCTGTAGACGACCACGGCTGCGGTTGCGTCCCCGCCCCCGCCGAGCCCGACCCCGGCACCACCGCCGACATCATGCAGGCCCGCGCCATCGCGGCCGGACTCGCGGAGTTCGGCATCGGTCCCGCCCACTGGTCCGCCGCCTACGACCACCAGGCCGCCGCCGTCGTTCTGCGGGTGGACACCCCGCGAGGTCTGTACGGACTCGCGATCCCCGCCCCCGGCCAGCGGTTCCCCGTCCGCTACCAGGGCAAGCACATCGGCGTCCTGGAGTGCCGCCGTACCTACGGCACCGCCGACAGCTACACCGCCGCCCTGTTCGCCGCGTTCCTCCGCGACCGTGCAGCCCTGAGCTTCCCCGGCCGAGATGTTTGCCGTGGCCGCCTGAATGTGGTTTAATTAATTTCACTGAAGGGGGAGGGCAACACCTCCTTCAGCCACCGGGCCGCACCGCGGCCCGCCCGGTCCGGCCGAACGCGGAGGGCAACCCGCCCGGCCGGACGTCATCACCTCTCACCAGCAGGAGCACCCACGATGAACAGCGCAGCCATGCGCTTCGACGTCCCCGCCACGTCAGCCAGTCGCGTCCGTCAGCTCATCGAGTCCACCAACACGCGCGCCGCCGTCCACGGCCTGACCGCCTACGGACTTGAGATCTCCGCCCCGTTCCTCGCGGACTACACCGACCCTCACGACGGCCGCGTTGTCGGTCAGCGGCCCACCGTCACCGTGACGATCTTCGGAGAGATCCCCCGCCACAGCGGGTGGACCGTCGTCGCCCGACTCGACCACGACGACGAGGGGGAGACGCTCCTCAGCCTGTTCCCCGGGCTCCCCGATCACCTTGCCGCCGAGGCGAGCGCCCAGCGCGTGGTTGCGAACTTCTGCCACGGCTGCCAGGTGTCCCGCCACCGGACCGCGACCTACCTTGTTCGCCACGACAGCGGCGATTACCGCCAGTTGGGCACCACGTGCGTGGAGCCGTACACCGGTCTGCCGATCAAGGGGCTTGAGGCACTGTGGCGCTTCGGCAAGCTGAAGGACTCCGACTGGGACGACGACAGCGGCGAAGGCGGATACCCCGCCGATCTGCGGGTGCCCGTGGTCGACGTCCTCCGGGTCACCGCCGCGATCGTGGCTCAGGAGGGCCGGTACTACAGCCGGTCCGAGGAGTGGAAGCAGGCGAGCCCGACCGCCGACGGAGTCTCGGCATACTTCTTCGACCGCAGGGCCCCCGCCGAGTGGCGCGCGGCCATCGACGCCGAGCCCGACGCGCTCACCGTCGCGTCCGCCGTCCGTGAATGGGCGGTCCAGGGATACGGGAGCGTGAACGACTACCGCCACAAGGTGGGGCAGCTCGCGAAGGGGGAGACGGTCGCCCCCGTCACATCCCTACTCTCGTGTCCGCCATCGCGGGATGGCACCGCGACCAGGAGAAGGCCGCTGCCGAGAGGGCCGCCCGCAACTCGAAGCCGCAGGGAAAAGAGGGTGAGCGACTCACCGTCACCGCCACCGTGACGGCCGTGATCGAGCTTGAGGAGCGTTACTACGGCTACCACGCCCAGCGCCGCCGTCTGGTCAAGTTCTCGGACGCCAGCGGGAACGTGTACGTCTGGTTCAGCAGCGCGGCCATCGTGCCGGACAAGGGTGACGAAGTCGAGGTGACCGGCACCGTCAAGAAGCACGACATGTACGGCGAGGTCGCGCAGACCGTACTGACCCGGTGCCGCGTCGCCGAGCGCGAGCCGGTCGCAGCGTGAGGGACCGGCCGGGCGGGTGCGACCGCCCGGCCGCCCCGGACCGTGGGAACCGGGGTGCGGGCAGCGGCGAGCCGCGCGCACCCCGCCCCCTGGCCGGGCGCCCTTGCCCGCGCCCGCGCCTCCGCCCAGCGAAGGAGACCGCTCCATGAGTGCGGACATCTATGTCATCAAGCCGCGTTGGACCGTCCAGGCCCCCTACGTACGAAGCACCCTCCGGAGAGCCCTTGAGTTGCAGCCCGCGCAGCGTGTGTGGTCGAGCGCGGAGCACATCAACAATGCGATCGTGATGATCTACGGCGACGAACTGCCCGATTCGGGGCCGTGGTTGCTCACCACGTCCCAGCTTGCGACGCTCGTGACCGCCCTGAAGTGGCGCCACTCGAAGCGCGGAACCTGGGAGCGGAACACGGCCCCTGAAACGCTCGCGCACTACGAGGAGATAGAAAGCGCCATAGCCCAGGCGTACCGGGCGGCGTGCCACGCGGAGGCCGCTACCTGAGACAAGGGTTGATCACCCGCCAGGAATTTGGTTTAATTAACCATGTTGGAGGGGGCGGGCAACACCCCCTCCAACACCCTGGGCGTCCACGTTCGGGGTGTTGAGCCTTTCTCGCCAGAAGGAGAGCTGTCATGGCACGCAAGCCGAAGATGAGTCAGGAAGACCGCCGGGCCTATGCCGTCCAGATGCGCGCCGAACTGGAATCGATCATGGATCGCGCCTACGGGGCCATGGTCGTCAGCCAGGAGTTCTGGGCGGAGGTCCTGCGCACCGGGGCCACCCTCACCGACCGGAGCCCGATCAACGTCGTCGCCGTCGCGGCGCAGCTCCCCGGTGCCACCCGAATCCTCAGCTCCGGCGACTGGCGGAAGGTCGGGCGCTACCCCGCCAAGGGCTCCACCTCGATCCGCATATGGACCCCGATCAAGCGCCGCCCTGTCGAGACCTCCGACGCCGCCGAAGCGCCGAGCGGCACCGAGCAGGCACCGGCCGAGACCAGCGCCCGCAAGGTCTCCGGATACAAGGCCGGACCCGTCTTCGACCTTTCCCAGACGGACGGTGACGACTACCAGGCGCCCGCCGCCGTCACGCTGCCAGTGGACGTCGTACGTGACACGCTCGCCGCGCAGTACCGCGAGATGTACGGCGAGGACCCCGAGGCGGCCGAAGGGTTCGACGGCGGTCGGCAGGTGCCGGATCACGCCGCGCGCATCCTCCTGTACGGCCACGCGTGGCGCCGTATCGCCGAAGTCGACGCCCCGATGCCCGGCCAGCACGCCGCCGAGGTCGCGTCCGCCGCCCATGTCGCCGCGCTCATGCTCGGTATCACGCCCGGAGAGGCTGTCATGCCTCCGCTCGCGGGAATCGTCACCGGCGACAAGAAGCCCCCTGTCCACGGTGCGGTGATCCGGGTCATCGAGACCGGCCGCGCCATCGCGGACGCCGTCATGAGCGGGGCGGCCATGTGCCCCGCTGTCGCCGACTCCGATACCCGAAACCTTGTCACCAGTGGTTGATCAACCTCTCGTAATTTGGTTTAATTAACCGTGCTGGAAGGGGGAGGGCAACACCCCGACCGGCACCCCCGCCGGGCCAACCGGCCCGGCGGGACTACTCACCAGAACAGGACATGCCCGATGATCACCGTCCAGCACACCCCCACCGTCGAGGACTTCCCCGCCGCCACGCTCGTACTGGCCGGGCCCTGGCGCCAAGGGAGTCAGCTCGAATCCCGCCCCGCCATCGTCGTGGGCCCTTTCGGCTCCCTGCATGACGCGACCACCGTTCTGGTCTGGTACTTCACGATCGGAGCCCCCGAGCCGGGCGTCAGCGTCCAGGCGATGTTCCCCAACGAACTCACTGCGATGGACGACACGTTGGTCACGATGCACCCGGACATCTTCCGCAGCATCGTCCGCAGCCTCCGTCGAGGACAGTTCGACTACGACGACGGTGAGGCTCTCCGCGCCGCAGTCCGCCAGGCATGGCGCCAGCGGACCGGACTGACCGACGCGGACCCGCGCGCCCGCCACACGCTCCACCGCAGGTAAACCAAACGACCACCGATCCGGGGGAGGGCAACACCCTCGGATCGGTGCCCCGGCGGGGAAGCGGACACCCCCTGCGGGGGCGGCAGCACCTGGCCCGGTGCGTTCACCGCCGCTGGCCGACTCCGCCGCAGGCGGCTCCGCCGGCCATCGACGGGCACCGGGCCGCGGACGCGCCCCGCGGGGGCGCGGCTGCCTCTGCCGTCGCGCAGGGCGCGACGGCCCGCGAGCCGCTCGTCCCTCACGGCCCGCGCCGGTGGTGCGGGCCGCACTTCACAGCACCGCTCCGGGCTTGAACCGGAGCGAAATGTCTCACCAGACAGGGCAGTTCAGTGACGATCGAGATCACCCACACCCGCCGCGAAGGCACACTGATCACGGGGACCAGCAAGGGCGACGGGTCGGCGGAAGTCCTCCAGACCCGGCACTACGCATCCGGATACACCAAGACCGCACGGTTCTCCCACCACCTCGGGTGCTGGTACCTCCCCCACAGCCGAGACAAGCGCACCTCCAAGCCGATGCTGGATGCTCTCGCCGACCGCCTCCGTGCCGAAGGCTTCGAGGTCACCGTCACGGTGGACGAGACCGACCGCCGCACCTTCGCCGAGGCCGAAGCCGAGCGAGTCGAGCGGGCAGAGGACCGCGCGGAGCGCTTCGCCCAGTACGCGGACAACGCCGCCGCCAGGTCCGAGGCAGCGTGGCGTCGCGGGCACGAGATCGCCGACGGTATCCCGATGGGCCAGCCCATCCTGGTGGGTCACCACTCCGAGCGCCGCGCCCGCCGTGATCAAGAGCGCATCGACAACGCCATGCGGACTAGCGTCGGCGAACGGGACAAGGCCGGGTACTGGTCGGGCAGGGAGAAGGCCGCCGCCGGGTACGAGCAGTTCCGCAAGAACCCGGCCCGCACCCTCCGCCGCATCGACAAGCTCCAGGCCGAACTCCGCGCGGTCGAGAAGTGGCAGCGCGGCGAATCCGCCCACGGCTACCCCCAGAACATCGACGACCCTGAGGTCCGCCAGGAGCTGGAGATCCAGCGCCAGGAGCTGACCGAGGAGATCGTCTACTGGCAGGGCGTGATCAAGGAAGCCGAAGCGAGGGGCTTCAAGGTCTGGTCGCGGACGGACTTCCGCCGCGGGGACTACGTCCGGGCAGGCGGGCGATGGTGGGAGGTCCTGCGGGTCAACGCCAAGAGCCTGACCACCCCGCACCTTCACCTCGGCATCGAGAAGAAGGTCATCCGCGCCACCGACATGCCGCGCCCCGGCTCGACGTGGCGGTTCACGTACGACGAGGTCAGCGGTCGCATGAGCGCCGACGAGATGCGCCAAGCGCTGTCGTCCCCTGACGCCTGCGGCCACGACGCCGGTGAGTAGCGCCGCCCGCTGACACCGCCGTCAGCCGGGGGCGAAGCCGTGGAAACGCGGCTCGCCCTCGCGCCAGGGCGCTCGCACCGGGCTCCGCGCCCGCCGAGCCGCGCTCAACCTTCGGGGAGCCCGCCGAGCCGGGCTCCCCTCCCCTCCGCCATCCGAAAGGCCGACCATGCCCCGCATCCGCTACAGCCCCGAAAGCGTCGTCATCCCCACCGACCCCATCGCGATCCTCGAATGGGCCGCCTGTCACATCGAGAACGTCGGCATCCACCAGGGCGCCTACCCCTTCGCCGGTGCCGGGCGGACCGTCACCCTCGCGTGCTCGCCCCGCGGAGCCATCGAAGTCGCCGCCGGTGAGGGACGCCGCAGCAGCGACCGCTTCTACGACACGGACGCCATCCGCCGCGGACGCGCCCGCGCCCTCCGCATCTTCGCCGAGTACCTCGCGGAACACCCGCTCGAAGCCGAGGACGCCGCTGACGCCGAGCGTCTCCACTGCGACGTGATCGACCGGTGGACCGCCGCGCCCGGCCGTACCGCCGCGGAAGCCGCCCGCGCCCTCCGTGCCGCCGCGGACCCCGCCGACTGCCTCTTCTGACCGGACCCATCGGGGCGGGGGACAGCCCCGCCCCGGCGCCGTCGACCGCCCACGACCCCAAGGCCATCACCATGCACACGACGAAGGCACCCCTCACCACGGCACCATCACCGCGGACACCGAGTCGACGCGGCGCCGCCCAGCCCAGCCGAGACGGCATCGCCCGGATAGGAATCACCCTCCAGCCCCGCCTCAGCGCATCCGAACTCACCCGCGTACTCATCGCCGCGCCCGCCGAGCACGACCTGACCGCCCTCGACCCCGTCGCGGTCCGGGCCCTGGTTGCGGACCTCCTCACCCAGCACGGGTACGACATCCTCGCCCGGACCACGTTCGACAGCAGCGACGACCGGCACCAGGCCGCCCGGCGCGCGATCCGCCGCGCCTACGGCCCCCGTTTCACCGGCGCCCCGGACGAACAAGCCTTCCTCGCTGACCCCCTCCTCGACGTCGTTCGCCACCACCTCCTGGACCGGCCGTGAACACGACCCGCGAACCCCGTGGTGCCCGCGCCCGGCAATCCCACTACTGGCGGGTACGCATGGCCCGGACCCGAGCCCTACAGGCCGTGCACGCATGCGAGGTGTGGCACATCCGCCACGGCCACCCCGGCGGCGCCTACTCCGACTTCGGCCACGACCTCGCCCCGCCCGACCACCACAGCCCCACACTCCTCACCCGCCGTACGTACGGGCTGGACGACGACCAATACCGCGGCGGCTGCCTCGCGTGCGACTGGGAAGGGAACGTCACCGCCGGTCCGGAGCACACGGCGTTCAATACAGCGGTCGAAGACGCCCACGATCACGCTTTTCCCGGCTGGCGCTCGCTGCCCACCACGTCCCACCGAGCGGAGCCGTGGGACCTGCCCCGGAACCGGCTCCTGTGGGCACAGATCGCCGCCGGGTACCCCCACGGGTGGATCGAGGCGGGAGCCCCGCTGGTGGTCTGGGCTCGCTACCGAACCGACCTCCACCAGCCGCCGCACGGCCGTCGTCCCCGGTACGAACTCCGCGTCCCGAGGCCAGGCCAGGACAGGGCGCTCGTCAGCGACGGCCAGGAGGCCCTCTTCTGAATCCTCAAGGTGATCTACAGGTGTGATCCCCACCCCGTCACTAAAGGTGGTTTAATTTCCTCGTCGGGAGAGGGCAGGGCAACGCCCCTACCGGCACCGGACCGCTGTCACGTCCGGCCCAGGACAAAAAGCGACGGCCAGCGCACAAGGGCAACAAGGCGCTGGCCGTCAGTGTTCTCTCACCAGAAAGAACCCCTCCATGCTAAGCGATCGACACCCCGACCGTCCCCGCCCCGGAGATATCGCCCAGCTCAGGGCAGGTAACAGCATCCACGCGAAGCCAGGCGACGCCTTCGTCATCGTCGAGGACGTTCCACCTCGCATCGGGCACGTCGTCCTCAACCTCCCCGTCGGCCACCCGAACCGTGACGACTGGGCCGCGTCCGTCCACGAGCGCGAAATCGCCAGCCTGACCAGGATCAGCCCCGAGGGCATCCGAACGTGGTCGTCCACACCCGACCCGGAGGCCAGAGCATGATGATCCCTCCGGGCGCCAGCCACCCCCAGCACGAACAGGAGACCCCGTGCACCGCGCCAACGGCCGCACGTACTACTCACGCGCCGATCTTCAGAAGGTCCACGGCCTGAGCCAGTCCACCCTTCAAAACCTCTGGACCGACCGCGAGAACAACGGCCACCCGGACGCCGAGATCATCGACGGCGTCATGCACTGGGACGGCACCGTCTGGGTCGTCTGGTACAAGGAACTCCAGCGACAGCGCGCCACCGCCGTCACCACCAACGCCCCGAACCTCACCGGCGACCCGGACGAGGAAGTGGGCCCCGCCGAAGCGGCCCGCGTCTGCGGCTTCGCCGACAGCGCCACCATCTCCCACTACGTCAAGAACCCGCCCGAGGGCTGGCCCGACCCCGACAACTACGACCTGCTGCCCAGCGGTCGACGTCGCCCGAAGTGGAAGCGGTGGCGGCTGTGGGAGTACGTCGCCAACCGCAAGGGCCGCGGTCACGCGGGCGGGCGCCCGAAGGGCCGCCGCGGGCTGGCCTACCCGTACCAGGGCGACGAACGGCTCACCCTCGCACGGAAGGCGCTCGCGGCCAACCCCGGCGCGACGAACGCCGAGCTGATCCCCCAGCTCCAGGAGCAGACCGAGAAGGCGTACTCCCGCCCGACCTGGAACCTGATCCTGAAGTCGGCCCGCGAACACCCCGAGGAGTGAAGTGCCCAAAGCCCACCGCCCGCGCTGCGGCGACCCGCGCGGCGACCGCCCCGCCCGCTCCCGGCTCACCACCGACCGGGCCGCCCTGATCTGTACGCCCTGCGGAACCGACGAGGCGGTCCGCGAGGCACACGGGCACGCTCCCGTGCCGTTCGACGAAGGGCCCGTGGGCTGAGCGGCCCTGATCAACCAGAGGCCGCCAACCGGATGGTTGGCGGCCTCGATCATGCGCGAGGCGCCCCAGGGGGGTGCCGACCGTCGTCGTCCTCGGTGAGGAAACGGCGAAGCCGGTGCCGTAGCGCCGCAGCGGCGCGGGTCTTCAGTCCGCGCAGCCACCACCGCAGTCGGCGGGCAGCCCGTCGGAGCCTGGTGCCGTACCAGCTCACCACCGGCGGAATCGAGATCGCGGCGTAGGCGATCAGAAAGTAGAAAACGTTCACGCTCGTCCTCGTGCAGGGCCGCGGCCCTGCACGAGGGCTACGCGGCGATGGCCACAGATTCCTGGTTGGGGGACCTGTGCGCACCGGGCGCTCCGGGGACGATCGACGCGGCAAGCCGCAGCACGCCACATGGCGATGTGTCATGTGGCGGGACGTGGCCCAAGAACTTGTACTGCCGGTCGACATCCGGGTTCAGAAACGAATGGCTGGCTGCCCAGGCGCGGCGGACGCTGGCCTTGGCCTCCGCGAGGGCCTCCATAATCTGCGCGCGTTCTGTCGCCGTGCGTGGGGCCTCTACTTCGAGGAAAGCGAGGCTCGCCAAGGTCTTGCTCGTATAAGGCAAGTCCCCGAACCGCCTCTGAGCCTCGCGCAGCAAACACGCCAACTCTGAGCATGTGTGTTGACCGAGCCCGTACGCGATGCCGGAGGTGATGGACGGAAGGCCTGTGTCCCGTTCGGCCTGGGCCAACAGAATCTCTGACAGCGGCCGGTCAACCTGGAACTCGCCCGCAATCAGTCGTTCGACGGCACCCAGATCATTTAGTACGTACTGGGCTTCGAGCGTGTTCCTGAGGTGCCGCAGAAGAAGCCCACGCTTCTGCCCGGGAGAATCGAGGGTCTGTCGCGACCACATGCGGGCGAGCAACCCCCAGGTCAGCTCAAAGGAGTTGACGTCGAGCGCACGTCCAGGGAGAACCACTGGGCCCGCTGGGAGCGGGGCTGAGGTCCATCCGGTCGACATGGCACTAGCCTACGACCCGAGAGAACCGACGTGCGGTTGCTTGGTCAAGATTCATGTAGAGTGCGTCCATCACGGACCCGGCCCTGCCCGCAGAGTCAAGCCAACGTGTCTATGCGACCTACGCAAGCCATCCGGAGAACACGGAGCCGTGCGACGACGGTTCGGTGGGCTGCGAAATCTGTACCCGACGCGCGCATAGCGCGGTGCACTTGTGCCTGCAACTCCCGGAGCGTTGCCCGCGGCAGCACGAACACCCCCGAGACGTTGAAACCGGTATCGATCTTGTTCGCCAGGACGCGGCGCAACTCCCGCCAGGCCTGCTCTACAGCGAGTCGCTGCTCCGGGCGTTGAGCGTCCGGTAGCGTGCGCAGCTTCTCCAGGGCCAGGATCAGCTCGTCTGCTTGCCGATCGAGACTGGTGCACAGCCGCCGCACCCGGGCGAACACCTTGAGAGAGGCGGCGACTCCGGCCAACCCGATGGTGACCATCACGCCGAACACGACGGCCTTGTATTCGTTCTTCTCCCGAACGTACTGGAGTAGGCAGTACAGGCCGATGATGCCGATCCAGATGACGCCGACACGGACCGGTGCGGCGCGACGGAGGCGGCCCGCGAGTCGCTCGTAGGCGAAGCTCGACGGCTCGAAGCCGGACCCGTAGAGGGAGTGGGAGATCCAGACGAGTATCAGGAACATGGCCGCGACCCCGCGATCTTGAGGGGCCAACGACATGCTGCACAGCGCGAACAGCGAGACCAACCCCAGGTACCAAGCGAGGGGGGCGGCTGTGATGCGCCGCTGCTGCTTCCTCGGAAATCCTTCAATCCAGGGGCGGAACAGCCAGCTGCTGGCGATGGCGGCGATGCTGAGCAGTCCTAGACCAATAAAGCTTCCTACCGGTGAGCCGACTAGGACCATCACGAGCTGAAAGATCAACGCGGGGAAGGCGAGCGCAGAAGCCGCAGCAGCCTGCCAGTCCGCTGAATGGCTCCGAAGCCAGATTTTCAGCTGACCCATGCCGCGCCGTGGACCTCGCGATCCACTCCGGTGGTGGGTTTGAGCCATCGTGCCTCCAGACGTTCTCTGCCGACGCTTCCTTGTCCGTACGGCGACGCCCGAGAAGGTGAGCGCGGCAGCAGCGCCGAACGCCTCCGTCACAGACTTGAGGTAACAGCGTCTCTCTCCGTGATCCCCGAGACGCCTGAAGCGGCAGGCCAGTTCCAGCGCAGCTGTCCGTTGATTCCCGATGCTGCATGTGCGCGCCGCGACGAGCTGGGTGATGAAGGGATCCGGTGGGCGGCGTCGATCTGGGCCGTGTAACTTGATCTTGCATTTTCTGTCAGCATGCGCGTGACGTCCCGGGAAGAAGCTGGTGGCCGCCCGGGTACCATTACCAGGCCATATAAGCCCCGGTACGGCGGCGATGACGCGGGCCGTACGGGCCGTACCGGGCCAGCGCGGTGACCAAATCTCCGCAGCTCACAGCGGGAACGTGAACTTCTTCGGCACGATCAACGTGGAAGTCGACACTGAGCTCGACCCAGCCGGCTACCGGCCGCTGCAGCCCCGTCGCCGACCGGACGTGAGTCGCCCATCCTCGGGCTTGACGACGGCCGGATAGTGCCTGGGCGAGCGTCTCGGCTCGTAGCTTCTCTTGGTTTCGGCGGCCGGGTCGGTCGGTGTCAGAGTGGATCTTCCCCCGCCGACCCGGTGTCCGAACGTGTCACTGCGGAGTGGAAATGGTCCCCCCGGTGTGGACGTCATTGTCATGTGAGGCCACGGAAAGGCTCACCTTAACCGTGTTGCCACCGTTGTTCTTCCAAACCGCAGCCTCGTCCCGCTCACGAAGGTGGCGGAGGGCAAGGTCAGTCACGCCCTTGTGCACCAGAAACCCGATGGTCTCGTTCTGCGACGTTCGGTTGTAGACCACGAGTTTCCGGCCGGCGGGCACAAGGACATCTCGGCAATGGCGGTACCGCCCTTCGGGCGCGAAACAAGCGAACTTCACCGATTGCGGGGCGGCGACTGCCGCGGTTGTCCGAGAGGCAGGAGCGGCTTCCGGCACGGTTGAGGCGTGGCTGGGCTGGAGGGCCAGGGTGGTGAGTGCGGCCGTGGTGAGAAGGCCGGCCGCAATGGCGCGTGCTCGCATGGGCTTCTTCCTGTTCCAGAGGTGGATCGGCGGGCGGTGTCGCCCGACACGACAGATGTTTCGGCGCTGTGCTCCAGCAGCGGAAGCGGTTGCTGGTTTCTTACTCGTCCGGATACCTGTAAACCTGCCTTGACCTGGCCTTTCCCTCCTGCGGTGGCCCATTGCTCTCGGTGCGTCACCGTCGGCCTGGGGCGTCGTTGAAGCTGAGCGGTGTTGGCAGGGCGGCGGATCGGAGAACTCGCGTGACGGAGTCTGAGGGGGACGGCGTCACCTTCGGTACTGAGCTGAGCCGTCTGCGCAATGCCAAAGGAGGGAGGGCGAAAGGGCGTGGGTTGGAGTGACGGTCGTCAGAGTTGCGGCTGCGGCCGCAAGCGCCGGATGGGCGGCTGGCGCGCCGCTGACGGCCGCAGCGAACGGTGCGGTAGATGTCGTAGCGCCCGCCTGGACGGCGGCGGTGGTCACGGCGGTGATGGCCAGGACCAGGGCGGTGATCGTGCGGTCGGCGGGCGGCCTCGGGGAGACGGCCGCCCGCCGTTACGGGCATGCCCGGGGTTTACCGGCACGGGCACGCCGAGCGGCTCAGTACCACACGTAGAGGTCCCAGAAGGCGCCTGCGTCGACGCACTTGAACTTGGACCACCGACCCAGATCGACACCCTCGGAGCCAGCTGTCACGCAGCCCCGGTACGTCCAGTAGTCGTCGATGTAGTGCCACGAGGCCGCGGGCGCGGCAGGGGACGCGACGGAGACGACTGCCGCGGTTGCCCGAGAGGCAGGAGCGGCTTCCGGCACGGTTGAGGCGTGGCTGGGCTGGAGGGCCAGGGTGGTGAGTGCGGCCGTGGTGAGAAGGTCGGCCGCAATGGCGCGTGCTCGCATGGGTCTCTTCCTGTTCCAGAGGTGGATCGGCGGGCGGTGTCGCCCGACACGACAGATGCTTCGGCTGGGTGTCCCATGGGCGGAATGGGTTGCCCGTTTCCGGCTCGTCGGGATACCGGTGAACCCTGGTTGACCTGGAGATTCTTCTGCTCGGTGGTCGGCCTGTCCTGCTGCGTCACCACGCGCTCGGGAGGTCGTTGAACGCTTCAGGGCGTTGGTGGCGCGGTGCAGCGGGAAGGGGACGTGATGGAGCCCGATGGTGACGACGTCACGTTCGGTATCGAGCTGCGGCGGCTGCGTCTGGCTCAAGGGCTATCACTGGAGAGGCTGGCCAGGAAGCTGGGCACGAGCAAGGGGTATCTGAGCCGCCTGGAGCGCGGTCTGCAGCGGCCGGGAGAGGGCTTCGCCCGGGCCTGTGACCAGGCGCTCGACGCCGGTGGTGCCCTCCTCGCACTGGCGGTAGGGCCTGGCACGGGCAGGTGCCCGTATCCGGGGCTGACGTCATTCCGTACGGAGGACGCACGCTGGTTCTTCGGCCGGGAGCGGGCAGTCGCCGATCTGCTGGGACTACTGGCGGACCCGAGCACAGCCGGGCACCCCGTGGTGGTGATTGGACCGTCCGGGATCGGCAAGTCGTCACTGCTCAGGGCGGGACTGGCAGCGGCGGTCGGCCGTGGTGCCCTCCCTGCGCGGCAGCCCGGCGGCCCGGACGTACTGCACCTGACGCCCACGGCCCAGCCGATGGACGGGCTGCGCGAGCACGACGGCCGACGCCCCCTGGAGTCGTACGCCCTGCTGATCGTGGACCAGTTCGAGGAACTGTTCACGCTCTGCGCCAATGAGGCGGAACGCGAGGCTTTCGTGCGCGCAGTGTGCCAGCACGCGAGTAGCGGGTTGCCGGTCGCCATCGGCATACGGGCCGACTTCTACGGGCACTGCCTGGCGCACCCACCGCTCCTCGCCGCGCTCCGCGAGCGTTCACTGCCGCTCGGTCCGATGTCGACCACGGAACTCCGGCAGGCGATCACCGAGCCGTCCGCCGCCGAAGGACTCACGCTGGAGCCGGGTCTGGTCGAGGTGCTGCTGCGGGACCTAGGCGCCGCCCCCGGCACCGAGCTGTGTACCGCTGGGGCGCTGCCGCTGCTCTCCCACACGCTGCGCGCCACCTGGCAGCACCGGGAGGACGGTGTGCTCACCGTCGCTGGGTACCAGCGCACCGGTGGCGTCCACGGCGCCGTCGCCGCCACCGCCGAGCGCGTCTACGACCGGCTCACCTCCAGGGAACAGGATGCGGCCCGGGCTGTGATGCTGAGCATGGTGCGGGTCGGTGCGGGCGAGGACGACGTCCGGCAGCCGGCCGACCAGGACACACTGGCCGAGGCGGGCACCGCGGCGGAAGGGGTGGTGGAGGCGTTCACCCGGGCTCGGCTGCTGACCGCTGACGCCACCTGCGTCGAGATCAGCCACGAGGCGCTGCTGCGGGCCTGGCCCCGCCTGCGCGCATGGATCGACGCGGACCGCGCCCGACTCAGGCTCCATCAGCAGCTCGCGGAATCCGCCCGCCTCTGGCAGGAGGAAGGCAAGGACTCCTCCCTCCTTCTGCGCGGAGCCCGCCTCGCCGCAGTGTCGGACTGGCTGGAGGAGCAGGGCAGGTCAGGGCGTGCTCTCCGCCCTGCTGAGCGTGAGTTCTGTCAAGCCAGCCGAGATCACGAGGAGGCCGAGCGTGAGGTGGAGCGCGGGCGCAATCGCAGGCTGCGACGGCTCGTCGGCGCTCTCGCGGCACTGCTGGTGATCGCCGTGGTGAGCAGCCTGATCGCGGTGGGCCTGGCCCGTGAAGCCGAGCGGCAGACCGCCCGGGCCCACGGGCAGCAGAGGCTGGCCCTGGCCGGGCTGCTGTCCGCCGAATCAGGTCGACTCGCCCGTACCCGACCAGATGTGTCCGCGCTGCTCGCCGCGACAGCGTTCAGGCAACGAGCCACTCCGCAGTCGGAGGGCGCCCTGCTCAGCACCCAGGCCCAGGGCTTCATGGGTCGGCTGTCAGGCCACGCCGGCATGCTGTGGTCGACCAGTCTCAGCGACGACGGCCGCATCCTGGCCACCAGCGATGGCACAGGCCGTGCAGCGGTGTGGGACGTCCAGCGGCGGAGGCGGATCCGCACGCTGAGTGGGCAGCCTCTGCAGGCCATCGCCGTGAGCCCGGACGGCCGCCGGGTGGCCGGCGCCAGCCGGGACGGCGGCCTGTGGCTGTGGGACACCAGGTCTGGCAAGCAGCTCGCGAGGGCCACCCTGCGTCACGGCACGGCATTGGGGGCACTGGAATTCAGCAGGGACGGCATGGTCATCGCCGCGGCCGGCACCGGGGTCGAACTCCGGCTTGTCGACGGACTCAGGGCAACGCGGTCCCCGTCCTGGGCGGGTCCCATGGACGGGCTAGCTCTCCATCCCGACGGGGCCTGGGTAGCGGGGGCAGGGCATGACGGAGCAGTGCGGCTGTGGCGGCGCCAAGCCAGCCCCTCCTCCGATAGAGCAGACGCAGGCACGAACGCGTTGCCGGGCGGCCTGAAGACTGCGGCGACGATCCTGCACGACGTGGCCTTCAGCCCCGACGGTGAGCTGCTGGCCGCCGTAGGCGACGACGGCGTCGTCTACCTGTGGCGCACCTCCGACTGGCAGCGGATCGGAGCCCTGAAACACCACGACGGCCGGATCTGGCGGGTCGCCTTTCGCGGCGACGCACGGGTGCTCGCCACTGCGGGGGAAGACCAGCGAGTCGTCCTGTGGGATGTTCCCGCCAGACGTCCCCTCGCCGTACTCGACGGCCACAGCGCATCGGTTCACACGGTGGCGTTCTCCCGCAACGGCGCGCTGATGGCCAGCGGCGCCAGCGACCAGACCGTGGCCCTGTGGGACACAGGCGCCTGGCGCGGCGACGGCTGCACCGGCGCGCTGCCCCGCGCCGCGGCGTACGGGCCCGGCGGCCTGGTCATCGGCGCCGACGACACGCAAGGCGGCATCATCCGGTACCGGAGCTCCGGTCGGTGCCGCACACTGCGTATGAAGGCAGGCCCGGTGCACGGTCTCGCCCGCGGGGGCGAGGGCGGACACCTCCTGGCAGCCGGAGGACAGGACGGACGCTTCCGGGTCTGGGACCTGAAGCGGAAGACCGCGAAACCCTACGATCTGGATCTGGTCAACGGTGGCGGGGCACAGCACGGAGTTGCTGTCAGCGCGGACGGCGCCCTCGTGGCAGTCGGCGGGTACTCCAACCAAATCCGAGTGTGGACCATGACCGACAGCGGCCCTGAACGACGTCCCGGCTGGTGGGCCACCGGCACCGTGCAAGCCCTCGCCTTCAGCCCCGACAACCAGACGCTCGCCGTCGGCGCGGACCGTGTCGTCGAGCTCCGCAGTCTCACGCCCGGCAAGCAGATGCAGATCCTCGCAGCCTTCTCTTCACCAGTCACCGCACTCGCCTACGACACGCGCGGAGAAACAATCGCCATCGGCACCCGCGACGGCACGGTGACGCTGTGGGACCTCGAAGACGGCAAGCGAACCCTTACTCTCACAAGCAATCAAGGCCCCATCCTCGCCCTGCGCTTCTCACCGGACGACAACCAGGTAACCGTCGTCGGGGAACTCGGTTCGACCCGCACGTGGAAACTGTCCCAGCCATGGGCGCTGGAACACGCCTGTCGTACCGCCGCAGCACCGGCACCGCACGAGTGGGAGCGCCTCCTCCCAGACGTGGCTCGCCCCGACGTCGTACGGAAATCCCCATGCTGATCAGGGAAACGATACGGAAACCGGCAGCTCAGAGAGCTGGCCAGCACGCTCCCCATCCTGTTCCCCTGCTGCTCTTGGTCCAGTGGGGCGTCGAAAGCCTCAGCGCCCGCACAACGTCAGCATGCCGTCACCAGTACGGCCGTACGCGGTCGTGAGGCGCGGTGTCGGTCACTCGATGTCGAGCGCGCCGGGAAGTCCGCGCCTCAATCCGCAGCACTCTATGTCACTGGACAACCCACTCCTGGTCCGTGCAGTTCGATCTGGCATTTTCCGTCCGCTGGCGCCTCAAGCGCGCCGCCCCGGCCTGGAGTTCTTTGCGTCGTCGCGCGACCTCTTCCTTCATGAGGTCATCGGTCCGGCTACTGTGCCAGACGGTGCCTTCCCACTTCACGTATTGCGGTGTCCGCTCGCGCAGGAGGACGGGCTTGAGGTGGTTGTGGAACAGGAGCGTGCGGCCCTGGTTTCGTTGGATGCGGCTGTACCACTTCACGCTGTTGTTGTGGCGTGCGACTCGGCTGGCGTGGAGGGGTGACATCTTGCCGCGGACCCGGCCGGGGGTGTAGGTCGTCAGCGGCTTCGAGGGCGGGCGCCAGGAGTCGGCGATGGCCCAGTGTGCGACGGCGTCCCCGCGGCCAGGGTCGTTGCAGGGGTAGGTGACGCGCTTGCTGACTTCGGTGAAGAACCGGGCCTGCTCGGTGGTGGTGCCGGAGGCCATCTGCCGCCAGTAGGGGGAGGCGATCAGCGGTGCCAGGGCGATGGCTTCGGGATAGATGGCGGCGAACAGCTTGGAGGTGCTGTAGGAGCTGTAGGACTTGGCGGCGTGGTCGTAGGGGATGAGCGTGTACGTCCTGCTGTCCCAGGTGTTCCAGGTGTGGAAGTCCTCGCCGGGCAGGCGGCCGTCGGCCCAGATGTGCGCGCAGATCATGAAGGCGGACAGCACCGCGTCGTAAGTGGCTTGCCAGCCGTAGCGCCGCAGGACGAGGTGGTGGCGGCGCTGGGCGTCGATGACGTCGGGAAGGTGGCTGAGGTCGACGGCGGGGTGGTCAATGTCGGGCGGGCCGATCCAGGTGCCGTGCCGCAGGCAGACGTAGGCGTGGTGCGGCAGAAGCCTGACCACCCGGCCGCCCGGGTGGCGGGCGTCGCAGAGTTGACAGCCGACCTGCGTGGCGTGGCGGAACATCGCCCAGTCGGGCGGCGGGTCGCGCAGTTCCGGCAGGGCCCCGGCCAGAGCGTAGACGCTGCGGCCAGTGAGCGCGGCAAGCTGTTCGGGGATGGGAACGCGTCGGGCGGCGCCGTCCCGCTCCGGACGGGTGACCTGCATCCAGAGGATCTGCGGATCCATGCCGTGCAGAGTGGCCAGGCGGCTGATGTAGGAGACGGCGATCTCGTGCCGGGCCGGAGGCACCGCATCAGGAAGCCGGGGCAGGAGCATCAGGCCACGCTCCTGCGGCGGCCCTTGACATTGGCCGGAGTGATCATCTGCTGGGTCTGCTCGGCGGCGAAGTCGAGGGGAACCAGCTCCAGCAGCTCCCTCGTGATGCGCTCGCTGCCGTCCTCGATGGCCAGCACGGCGGCGCCGCGGATGAGCTGGGAGAGGCTGCCGATCATGCCGCCGGTGCGCTGGAAGAGGTAGCCGCTCATCGCACTCAGCGTGCCCGGGGCGTGCTCGTGAAGACGGAGCAAGGACTCCAGGGTGCCGATCAGAGCCCGCCACGTCTCCTGGTCGGCGGCGGTGGCGTGAGAGAACGGGGCAGCGGGAATGACGACGAACCGTCCGGCGATCTGACGGCCGCGGGTGCCCGCGAACAGGCCCTGGGTCTCGATGTCGATGCCCGCGTAGGCGAACGTGGCGGGCAGGCGTTCGGCGAAGTACTTCAGCTGGTCGGAGGCTTCCGCGCCGGAGCGGGTGGCCAGGTTGAGGTTGTGCAGCTCGTCCACCAGGACGAGATCGACGTGGGTGTGGGCGGCGGTCGCGCAGACCGCGTCCACGATGTCGGGGAGGGTGGACCCCCGTTTGGGGAAGGGCAGGCCGTAGAAACGGGCGAACTCCATCGCGAGCATCTTCGGGGTTGCCGCCGGCGGGACGGTGACGTAGATGACCGGCAGGCGGACCCCGTCGCGCGGATGGCGCTTGCGTGTGGCCAGCTCGTGCGCGCGGCCCAGCTGGGTCAGCGCGGTGGTCTTGCCGGTGCCGGAGGCACCGGAGAGGATCATGCCCCGGCGGGCGGAGACCTGGTGGCGGTTGAGCTGGATCAGCAGCCGGGCGGTGGCGATGACCTTGCGGATGGTCGGGGTGTTCACCATCGGCAGGTCCGCGTGATACTCCCGGCGCCACTCGTCCTCACGGGCCCGTTCCCGACCGGTCAGCGCGGCCCGCTCGGCGGCCGTCCGATGCTGCGGCGGGACGGTCTCGTGCTCGACGTAACGGCGCCAGCCCTCCTTGGTGGTCAGCGGGGAATCCGGCGGGGCTCCTTCGGCCGGCTCCGTCTCCGTCGTCGGGACCGTCAAGGACGTGCTCATAGCCACCTTTCGGCTTCGGCGTGGGCGTCGAAGACCCCGAAGGGCACCACCTCGGCGGACGGGGAGGCCGCCGCGGATTCCTGTTCGGGGCCGGGGGTGCTTTCGATTTCGGGCGGTGCGGCCGGGGCCGGCAGAGCGGCGGCTGCGCGGGTGCGGCCCACCACGCGGGCCGTGGCCGTATCCGGTCCGTGCTCGGCGCGGGTCAGCAGCGCATCCAGGACGCGGGCGACGGCGGCCTCGTTGGTGTCGTCCAGGCCGGCCTCGGCGGCCAGGCGGCGGGCATGGGCCCAGGTGAAGTCCGCAAACGGGGCACTGACCAACGGAAGGTGCACCCACGGCGCGGTGATCCATCCGCCGTCGGTGCGGACGAAGACCTGCGAGAGGTCGTAAGGGTCGTAGTGCACCTCCCACAGCCCGCGCTTGCCCGCGTGGCCGGAGTGCTGACGCCGACAGGGTCCCAGCTCGGCGGTGTCGTAGGTGCGGTGCGCGATCCGGATGCCGTAGTCGTTGATCGCCCGCCAGGCCACCGGCAGCAGCTCCAGATAGTCCTCCCCGCGCAGGACCAGCGGCAAGTAGCCGCAGGCCGCGACCAGCGAGGCGTACTTGTCGTTCGGCGACATCGCCTTCCCTGGCCGAAACGGGTCCCGCAGCGCGTCATGCGGCCGCATCTGCCACCCGGCCAGCAGCCATTCGTCCAGCAGGCTCTGCAGTTCGGGGATCGTCCAGACCGCGGCCTGTTCCAACCGCTCACCGCGGCGCGAGACGTCCCGGCCGGTGTAGCCGGCCAGGTGCTGGCAGAACAGCGTGTTGATCGCCGAGAACGTCGCCTCCACGATCGCCTTGTCCGTCGGCGTGCGCGGGCGGGCGCGCTGGACGGAGATGCCCAACCGTGCGCAGGTGCGGATGAAGGCGTCGGAGATGAACACCTTGCCGCCGTCGATCACGACCGCGTCCGGCACGATCACCGGCTTCGCGGCGGCCTGTTCCATCCGCGCATCCGCATCCAGCAGCTGCCGGTGCGGCATCCGCGAGGCCGCCATCCGCAGGCTCACTGGCCAGCTCGGCCGCATCGGCTCCGGCACCAGCATCCGCGCCAGCAGCAGCGAGGCGTCCACCGCCTTGGTGCTCACCGGCCGCAGCACCGCCGCGCAGATCGTGCGGGTGGCGACATCGACCGCGATCGTCAGATCCGCACGGGCAACCACCCCGGAGTCGAGGACCACCATCACATCCAGCGGGGTGGAGTCGATCTGTACCTGTTCTCCGGGCCGGTCCGCGAACGTCGGCGTGAACGCCCCCGCCGGCCGGTTCGCCGTCTGCCGCCGGGTGACCGCTGAACCGAAGGAGTGCCGGCCGGTGGAAAGCGCGTCGATGAGCTTGTAGAAGGTGTTCCGGCTCGGCAGCGGCACCACCCCCTCGCCGTAGGTGTCCTCCACCAGCTTCACCACCCGCCGCATCAGCCGCGAACGCGTGCCGGTCGAGGCGTGCGTCTCGTCGTCCAGCACCTGCCTCACCGCGGCCACCAGCCGGGCATCGGCCCGGCCTGTCGCCTCCGTCACCCGCACCAGACGCTGATCGACCAGCCCCCACAACCCCTGCTGGGCGTAACGCGACCGCTTGGACATCACCGTGCGCAGACTCACCGCCAGCTCGTCCGCCTTCGCCCTCGCCCGCTCCCCCAACGGCCGCGCAGGGTCGTACTCGGGCCGGACCGGCGTGCCCGGCTCCGCGCCGGGCGGCAGTCCGGTGTCCACCTCCACCACGTGCCGTTCCCACTCCACCGCCGCCGCCCGCGCCGCCTCCGGCAGCGTCTCCAACAGCCCGGACGGCTCCAGCGCGGGCAGCGGCTCCGTGCCCACCACCGCAAAGTCCGGCGCCGCCATCAAGTAGGCGGCCAGCACCACCGACTCGTCCCCGCCGGACGAGCGCAGCCGCACCGCCGTTCCCGCCAGGGCCACCACCTGGTGGTGGCCGTCGTCGAAGGTGACCCAGTCCCCGACCCGCAGCACCGCCCCCTCACCGCCGGCCCTCACCGTGGATCCCCCGGCGACACCAGCGCATCGGCGTGCAGCGGCACCGAGACGTCCACCGTCAGCTCGTGCGACCACAGCAGATGGAACAGCACCGGCAGCACCGTCACCGGCTCACCCACCACCAAGGCGCCGTCCATCAGTGCCGCCGGCTCGGCGAACGCCGCCAGCAGATGGGAGGCCACCGGCTCCATCCGGTGGCGCGGGTGGCGATAGCCCGCCAGCCACCGCACGTTCCGCACCCTCACCGCATCCGGCGCCCCCAGCAGCCGGAACTCCCACCCCACCTGATCGCAGGCCGCCCGGGTCGCCTCGAACTTCACCCAGTCCCTCGCCCGACGACGCTCGGCCGGGCGACAGTCGACGACGATCGCCGAGCCATCGCCCCGGCGAGCGAAGTAGTCCGGCGCGTGCGAGACCGGCTTGCCCGCCTGGGAGGACCAGAACAGCCAGAACGGCTGCGAGGAGATGCCCGCCACCGCCGGATCGAAGTCCAGCAGCATCACGTGGTCCCGCTCCAGCCACGACTCGTACCCGATGTGCCCGCCCGCCGTCGCCGACCACCACAGGCCCGGCAAGTTCCGCTGGCCGCGGTACGAGGCGAAGGCACGTACGGGCGCGACGTCCTCGAACCGCACCGCCCATACGTCCGCCAGCGAGCGCCGCACCTCCGACCCGTCCGAGGCGACGTACACCACCTCGAAGCCGACCGCCGGCGGCCCGGCGGAACCGCCCTGAAGGACCCCTAACGCATGTGCCATGTACGGCTAACCCCGCCCCTCGATGCAAGGTCACGCTGACCTATGCAAGATCGCATGCAGCTTAGAGCTGACATCTGCAAGGTCAAGCCGTACCGGACAGCAGCCGTCGGAGCGGCCCCTCACTCAGCAGAGTCGATCTTGACTAACAAGGACCAAGGTATCGTCACTTCGTGACGATACGATGATCATGAACGAGGTGGCCTGACCGGAGGAGGGTGGGGCGGTCCGGTGGCGTGGGTGACGATGATCGGCCCGTCCGACGAGCAGGTCGAGTACCGGCTGACCGGCGGGCACGGGTGCGGGAAGGCCGTCACCGTCGATGCCGCGCCCCTCGTGGCCGCGGTCGAGGCCGCCGCTGCCGAGGCCGGAACCAGCGTCGCCGCCCTCCTGGGCGCCGTGGAGGCCAAGAAGATCTACTTCCGCGCCCGCACGCACCTTCGGAACGGCAAGGACACCGTCCTCACCGGCTTCGACGCCGTCGAATTGGCCACCGCGGCGGGGCTCAACCCCCGTGATCTGTACGGCGATGAGGCCCTCCCCGCCTCCCGGGCGGATGGCCAGGTGGACTACCACCTGGATGCGAGCGAGCGCCCGCTGGTGTGGATCGGGCAGGGGCTCCGGGAGTTCGGGATCGTGCCCGGCAGCGTGCTGGCCCCCGAGCACTTCCAGGGCGCTCGTCGCCTGATGCGGGGCGAGGACCCGCGCACCGGTCAGGCCCTCGTGGAGCCGAAGTTGGCGATCGCCCCGGCGGCTAAGCTCCCCGCCGCGCCCCTGGTCCGGGCGATCCGCAGGACCGCCGCCGAGCGAGGTGTGCGGCCGGAGTCGCTGCTGGACTCGGGGCGTAAGCGGGCGGCCTTCGCCACCATGGAGCGGCAGCTCACCCGGTTCGGCGAAGCGTACAAGGTCCCGGTGTCCACCCTGCTCAAGCTGGCAGGCGCCGTGGGCGTCGACGCGGTCGAGCTGTACGGCGAACAGGCCGTGGAGCAGGCGCTCACCGCCGAGGCCGGTGGGCGGCTCGACGCCCGTGCCCTTCTGCGCGCGGTCGAGGAGAAGGCCCGCGCGAGCGGGCAACAGCCGGTGGACCTCTTCCGCTCGCCGTCCATGAAGCGCCGCTACGCCCAGGTCGAGGCCGAAGGCGAACGGCGGCTGCGGGATCTGCCGATGGACGTCCGTGAGGCCGTCGCCATGGCCAAGGCCGCGGGGCTCGATGTCAGCGAGGTCTGGGACACCGAAGAGATCAAGGCCGCGATGCGGGAGGGGCGCGTTGAGGTCGGCAACCGGGGCGCGGATGTCACGCTGGATCTCCCCAAGACCTACTCCGTGTTCGGCGCCTACGCCCCGCGGGAGATCGCCGACGAGGTGGAGGCGATCTGTACCGGCGCCGGACGCGAGTCCATCGAGGCGCTGGAGCGCTGGACCGCGTACGCGATGCGCGGCCACCACGGCGACGGCGAGGAAGCCGAGAAGATCGACACGAGCGGCTTCTCCGGCTGGATGATGATCCACCGCGCCGCTCGGCCCGTGGGCGGGGCGCCATACGGTGACCCGCACTTCCACCTGCACTTCACGCTGGCCAACATGGTCAAGGGCAGCGACGGCAAGTGGTCCACCGTCGCCGCGGGCGGCCGAGACCTGCACCGTCACGCCCGCGCGACGCAGTCGCTGATGAACGCCCGGGTCCGCCACGAACTCAGCGACCGCTACGGCATTCGCTTCCGTCGCGAGGAGCGGACCGGCGCGTGGGAGATCGCCGCCATCCCCGAAGCCACGATCAGGCTGTTCAGCAAGCGCGACGGCCAGGTCCGCGAGTTGCTGCGCAGGCTTGGGCTGGACTACGACGAGGCCACCGTGCGCCAGCGCACGGCCGTGTCCGCGGCGTCCAAGGCCGCCAAGAACGGCGAGGCCACCGGTGTCGCGGACGATGTGCTGCGCGCGTACTGGCAGGCCGAAGGACGCGCCGCCGGTGACGACCCCGACGCGCTCACCTCCCGCGCGATCGGCGAGGTCACCGAGCAGCCGAACCCCGGTCTGGACGAGCTGTGCCGCATCATCTTCGACCCCAAGAGCGGGCTCACCAGCCACTCCAAGGAGTTCACGCACGCCGCCGCCATCGCGGCCGTACTCGATGCCCTTCCCCGCGGCGTCGCCAGCGCTGCCGAGGCCGAGCAGCTCACCACCGCCGTACTCCGGCACGCGGGATACGCCGTGGAGCTGAACCCCAAGGGGCCCCAGCACTTCACCCACGCGGCCCGGTACACGACCGCGGACATCGTCGCCGCCGAGACGGTGATCGTCTCCGAGACGACCCGGCGGTTGGGCGAGCAGGCCGCCGTCGTCAGCGCCGACACCGTCGCGATGACGGTGTCCACGGCCGAGGCCCAGCAGGGCTTCGCGTTCTCCGCCGAGCAGCGCGCGGTCCTGGAGCGCCTGCTCACGGCCGGGCATGGCGTCGACGCGGTGATCGGGGTCGCGGGCGCGGGCAAGACCACGATCATGGATGCCGCCCGACAGGCATGGGAGGCCCAAGGGCTCGTGGTCGCCGGGGCGAGCACCGCCGCCGTCGCCGCCGCCAACCTCAAGGCCGAGGCGGGCATCACCTCCCGCACGCTCGCCTCCTGGCTCACCAGCATCCAGACCGGTGGCCGTGGGCTCCACGGCGTGGACGTCCTGGTCGTCGACGAAGCCGCCATGTGCGATGACCGCGACGTCGCCCGGTTGCTGGAACACGCTGCGACCACCGGCACCAAGGTCGTCGGCATCGGCGATCCCAAGCAACTGCACAGCCCCGGCGTCGGCGGCCACTTCGCCGCCGTCCACCACCTGGTCGGCGGGCTCACCCTCACCGAGAACTTCCGGCAGACCGACGCCATCGAGCGCCGCGCCCTCCAACTGTGGCGCGATGACCGGCGCGTCGAATCGCTCCGCACCCTGGTCGGCACCGGCCGGGTGCACGCCCTCGCGGACAAGGACGAGACGCTCGCGGCGATGCTCACGGTGTGGGCCGACAAACGGGCCGCGTACACCGACGACCACACCGCCGTGCAGCAGCTCCTCATGCTCGCCGCCACCAACGAGGTCGTCGAGGAACTGAACCTCGGCGCCCGCGCACTGCGCAAGGCCAACGGCGAACTGACCGGCCCCGAGCACACCTACGCCCTCGCCGGAGGGCGCGAACTGACCCTCGCCATCGGCGACCAGGTCCTGCTCCGCACCAACGACTACCGCGCCAAGCGAACCCACGACGAACAGCATGACGTGCTCAACGGCTACCGTGGCCTCGTCCGTGATGTGGACGCGGACCGCCGCGTTCTGGTGGAGTGGCGCGAGAAGACGGCCGATGGCCACCGCGACCACGCCGAGTGGGTCGACGCCGACTACATCGCGCAGGGCGGACTGAGCCTCGGCTACGCGATCACCGGCCACAAGAGCCAGGGCCTCACCGCCAACGAGGCCCTCGTCTACGGCCCCGGTGCTCAGGCCAACGCGCTCTACACCATGCTCAGCCGCGACAAGAAGGAGAGCCACCTCTTCCTTCCGCTGGCCCTCTACGAGACCGACGCCGACCGCGCCCGCGCAGGCACCCCCCAGACCGAGCAGGAGCAGCTCGACCGGGCAGTAGCCGGACTCATCCGCGAGATCGAGACCGGCACCGAGGAACGCATGATCCTCACCGAACTCCCCGAAGCCGCCGTCCCCCACCACATCCGGGACCTGGTCGGCGGCCTCCCCGTCCCGCGGGCACCCGGAGACGGACAGCGGGACCGCGACGACGCCCCCGAGGCCGCCCCAGAGCCCCCCAATCAGCAGCGCCGTGCCCCCAGCCGCGCGGCCGACCCGTCCCCTGACACCGCCACCCGGGACGACGCTCGCCCCTACCGGCACCTCAGCACCCAGGCTCTGCGCGACGCGATCCGCAAGGCTGCCCTCGCGGCACGTTCCGCGGGCGCCGCCGCGGACGAGGCCGAAGCCAAGGCCGACCACGCCGAGCAGCAGGCGGCAGCAGGTACCGGCCCCAACGTCCTCGAACTCCGCCGCCGCATCCACGACCTGACCATCCGCGCCGAGGCCATCCACGAGCACCGAGCGCTCACGAACACGGTGGCCCGGAACGTCCGCGCACAAGGGCTCATCACCGACCAGCAACACCAACTCGAAGCGCAGCTCGCTGCCGTCGGCCGATTCGGACGCCCTGTACTGCGAGGCGACGCCCGCGCCCGAGCCGAGGCCGAGCGTGTCCGGCTTCAGCAGCAGTCCGTCGAGACGGGCAGGGTGTTGGACGCCGCGAGGGAGCACCTACGTGAACTCGAAGCCCTCGCGGGCCCCGCCGATGAGCACGAAGAAGTGGTAGCCCAGCAAGTCGATTTGGTGGGCGAGAAGGCGCGGCTCATAGGCATCGCGCAAAGCCAGGACGGCCGCCGAGCGCAAGCCCTGCGCACCGACGCGATCAAAGCCCGCGCCACCGCACGCGCTGCCGATCACCGCGAACGAGCTCTGCGCGCCGAACTCGATCAGCGCTCGTCCAGTGAGGATCACCAGGAATCGACGAGACCGACGCGTCCAGCGGCATCTCGGTGTACGTGGGACTACGGTGATCACGGGCGCATCGGTGATGCCGAGCATACATACGAGTCGTCGAACGCGACGTGGCCTCTTGATCCGTCGTTCTGACGTGCCGCTAGCGCAGTTCCAATTCACGTAGGGCGTATGTCACCGAGGGACCGCGGTGCGTGCGCGGCGGTAGGTGTCAATGCAGCGGGGGCACGTGGGCGACGCTGGCTGTTGCCACGGTGTGTTGAGGACTGACCGGGTTCAGACCACAGGGCCACAGGCCGAGGTTCGCTCGCTTCCTGATGAGGCTGGAGGAAACTAAGTTGGGTGTCATGACTGGGGACTCCGACGACGGTAAACCGAATGCCTCCGCACCATTACCACCACCGCCTTCAACGCCACCCTTACCACCATCGCCGCCACCGTCTACTCCGTCTCACCCTCAGCAGCCGAGGTGGGCATGGTGGGTTGTCGGGATCCTGATCCCCGTCGTCGGCATCCTCGTGACGTTGATCGTCAGTAACCAGGGGTTATCCACTTCAGCGGACCCAAACTCGTCAAACGGCGTGACAGAGTCTGCGGATTCTCCACTACCTGGGAAATCGAAGCCGTCGACTGGCGCAAAGGACCCGGCCTCATCAACTCCAACCGTAACGCCCAGCAGTGGGGGTACGAGAGAAGCGCCCTCAAAGGTTAGATTCGGTCCGAAAATCGTCGATCTTTCAAAAGGTAGTGACGCAATCGACCTAGATTCTAAACCTCCGGTCATCTTGGGTACTACCACCAAGGGTACGGATATAGCCGTCGACATCAGCAACGCTCACCTCAGCACGATCAATGGTGAGTCCAGACTCGCCCCGCTACCTCCTTCTGACTCTGATCCGAGTGAAGCTGAGTGTGTTGAGGCAGTGAAGGTAAATGGCACGTACAACTTGGATCTGGCCAGGGGGGCCCGCTACTGCACAGTTTCCCGCGAGGGGCGCACGGTCTACCTGCGCGCTATCGCTGTCCCGGCTGAGGGAATCGTACGGCTTGAGGTCACAGTATGGGAAGTTCCGGACCGGTGAGTGCCGTCGCTCTGATATGGCCCGCACGGGCACGACCGTGTGACGCTGGGTTCGCCTCCCCCCGGATAGGGACTGGGGGAGGCGAACTCGAAACCGTTACCCATCACCTATGAGCGACGAGCGTTCCCTCGCGTTTTAGTGGCGAAGGGGCGCTCATCGTGCCGCAGGTTAGTTGTGGAGGTGGTCGTCCTTGAGGGCATCGACGAACTTGGCCCAGGGGGCGGGGGGATGACGAAGGCGGGTCCGCAGGGGTTCTTGGAGTCGCGGACGGCCATGGAGCCGTCGCGCATCCTGCCCGCTTCGACGCACTCGCCTCCCTGGTCGTTGCTGTAGCTCGATGTGAACCAGTCGACGCTCAGGTCATCGGCTCGGAAATGCATCAGAACTCCTTGCTTGCGGTGTGAATCATGCTCAGGGACTCCTCATAGCCCGGAGCGAGTGCTTGGAGGTCGCTGAACGCTGCGTCGTACCGCTTCACGTCGTCCTCGCGACGCGAGACGCCAGCGCCGACAAGGTTCTCCAGGTAGACGATCGGCTTGAGGCCGAGTCGCGGACCGAACTTCAAGACGGTGAAGGGTCCGTTCATCCCTGGATGGGCGCCGAGTTCGAACGGCACGACCTGGATCTTGACGTGCGGGTTGGCGGCGGCAAGATCAGCCATATGCCGAAGCTGCTCCTTCATCAGCTTCGCGCTGCCGATCTTCCGGCGGAGGACGGCCTCGTTGATGATCGCGGTGAACTCCAGCGGGCTGGTCTCACGGCGAAGGGCTTCCTGGCGCGTCATGCGCACCTCGACGCTGCGCTCGATCTGCTCAGAAGGAATCCCGCGGCGCTCGTGGATGAAACGCACATATGCCTCGGTCTGAAGGAGGCCGGGCACGTATTCGCTGGCGTAGTTCTCCAGTTTCTCCGCCGTGGCTTCGAGCCCGAGGTACGCCTTGAAGCCTGGCGAGATCGCGTCACGGATGTCGGGTGACTGCCACCAGTCCTTCTTGGTCTTGGTGACCGTCGCGTACCCGGTGAGGGTGTCTTGTAGGTCGGGCGTCGCTCGGTAGATCTGGCAGAGAGCGATCACGTCCGCAGGTTCGACGACGCCGTTGTCAGCGGTCTCCAGCCGCGTCAGCTTCGAGCCGGACCAGGAGAGTATGCGGCACACTTCAGCGGCCTTCATGTCAGCGCGGGTGCGTAGCTGGCGCAGCTCGCTGCCCAGTTGAAGCCGACACAACGCCGGTGTCGCCGCCTCGAACGTCGGCGTGGCCGACTCCGATGCCTCGCTCATCCCGGTGCCCCTCCCATGCATCGATGACAGTTTGACGGCGAACGTTCGTCCTCCGCAACGCATCTTGCGCCATGGCGCGCAACGTTCGCAGGCTTTCGCCAACTCGCTTGCGTGGCACACGAGTTTGCCATGCAACTCTTCTCACAGAATTCTGTGAGACGGCTTTCACGGTAGCCGTTCTGCTGGCATGCTGACTCGGGCCCGAACGCATCCGTTCCGGGTGGTAACCCTCTGTGATCTTGGTCGGCGTCGTCCATGCGCCGTCGACCCGCTCGTGTGCTGGAGGAGCCATGGCCGTCACGGCAAGGGCAGGAACGCACTACCAGCAGCAACTCACCGCTGACCCAGAACAGATCGGGCGTACGCGGCGCATCGTCGCGGCGATACTCCGGTACTGGGGCTGGGATCAGGTCATCGACCCGGCGCTTCTGTGCCTGACGGAGCTGCTGACCAACGTCGGCACGCATACGTGCTCGCGCGAGTGTGACCTGCGGCTGGAGTCGTCGCCGCTGTCCGTACGGATCGTGGTGAGCGACGACTGCAAGAGCATGCCCGTCGTACGCGGGCAGGACCCACTCGCCGAGAACGGCCGCGGGATGCTGATGATCGCTGCGACCGCCGACGGCTGGGGAGCCGTGCCGACGGCCACCGGTAAGAGCGTCTGGGCGGAGCTGCGTTTGGGGACGTCCCGCGAGGAGACCGCCACGTGACGCCTGAACCCCACGTCCGAGCGGTAACTGGCCTAGGTTGGAGTGAGGTTGAGCCCCGGTGGTCGGTTTCGCCTGAGACCGCGCAGAAGGTACGGGCGGTGCTGTGGGCGTCGCTGCTGGCCGATGAGGTGTCCGACTGTCTTGAGCGGATTCTCGGTCGGGATGCAGTGCCGCTGACGCCGCAGGAGTCCGAGCGGTCGGTGCGCCTGCTCAGCCAGTGCGCGTGGGGCCTGGTGAGTGAGGCACTCCAGCAGGATCCTCGGCACCCCGACGATGACCTGGTTCTACAGATCCGCTTCGCCGCCGATCTCCACCTTGAACGCGACCGTCGCGGGCTTCCCCCAGATGCCGGGTTCGTCCGCCGTCTGGGCCTGCTCGTCTTGAACCTCCTCGACCGTCAGGACGCTCAGGATGAGCCGCTGCCGACCTTCGCCGAGCCTGCTCCTGTCGGGAGGCAGCCATGAGTCAGCCGCTGCCTCTCGCCTACTGGTGCCACCTCGACGTCAGCCCGCCCCCGCAAGAGCAGCCCGGCCCACTGGGCGCGGTCACCGATACACCGCTGCTCAGCGGGATCACCACGCCCTCTCCCGGGGTCGCGCTGATCTGGATGCGTGCCGGGGTCAGTGACGTGGCCGCCGAACTGGACGCCGCGTCGAGCGATGCGGCGACGGGGTGGCTGGACGACCCGTCCAACGCCAGGGCCGTCCTGCGTGACCTGCGTAAGGGCCGACCGCTGCGCTTCGAGCTGCTGACCGCCAGCGAGACCTGGACGTGGGCCGTCTCCCCCGTCCGTCGGCTGCCGCTTCTGGGGGACGGCGCGTGGCCGGAGCGAAGAACGGGGCTCCCACCCATCGCCTTCTGGACCCAACGCCCTTGAACCTGCCCGCACTTCACCGTTGTGCACTGCTGCTCTGGAGACCGCGTGACCACGAACGTCACCCCCATCACCTCGCTCACCGACCGCTCAGGGCCCGGCGCCCGCCCCGATGCCCGCCGTGCCGCGTCAGCCGCCGCGCTGGACCTGCACAGCGCGTGCACCGCCGCGGGCCTGAACCTCTCGGCGCTGCCGAGCATGGAGCGGCCCGGCCAGGTGGACATCGGCTGGGTCAGCCCGCAGACCGCGGATGAGTTGACCCGGCTGATCCGCCGCACGATCAAACAGGCCCTGCGCGTCAGCGAGCGACTGCACGCGGCCTTCCGTACCCGCGGGCTGGACATGCCCGACCCGTACGTGGACCACGGCCGGATCGAACTCGGAGCGATCTCCCTGATCACCGCCGACCGCCTCACGGGCCTGCTCGGCGGCCCGGTACCGGACCCCGAGGTGGACCTGTCCTACTGGCCCGAGGCCCAGCTCCTGACCGCCCGGCTCAGCAAAGCGTTCCAGCGGGCGACCGGCGGCGGGTTCCTGGATCCGCAGTTCCATCCGGACTGCCTGCACTGCAACGCCGAGGCACAACTCGCGCTCGGCTCCATCCCCGCGGTCACCGCCCGACGCCTCGCCCGTGCTCTGGAGCGTCCCCCGGAGGCGGCATGACCGCGCACCCGCCCCCGCCGGATGTGGCCCGCGGCCTGCTGGACCGCGCGTCGAAGGCGCGCTCCTGCCGCGCCCGGCTCGCGCGCGGGCTGCTCGGTGGGGGGCGAGATCAGTCGGGGCCGTCAATTGGAGCACGCCAACGCGCAAGTGCTGCAGCGCGTCATCGCCGACCACGGCTGGCCCGGACTGGACCTCGTCAGGGCCGAGGGCGCCAAGGCGGCCTGGTGGCTCGTCCCGCACGCTGATCACCTCCCCGACCTCCAGCGCCTGCTCCACGCGGCCGCCGAGCAGGGGCAGGACACCCGTGGGCAGCGGGCGCACCTGCACGCCCGGTGCCACATCCGCGCCGGTACGGCCCAGACGTACGGCACCCAGGACCAGCCCGGCCCCCACGGCATCGAGCCCTGCCCGGCCCGGGCCCCGGCCGGGCTGGGTGCGCGCCGCGCCGAGGCCGGGCTGCCCCGGCTGCCGTGGCGCTGACTAACCTGCGTCGCCGCTTCGCCCGCCCGCCGCAGGGCGAGCTCGCGCGCGACGAGGACACCACCGAATCCGTGACCCCATCGATCAGGAGTGTGACGCCATGACCCCAACCCCAACCCCGACCCCGGGCCAGTCCCCGGCCCCGCAGGACGACGTGATCCGCGTAGTCACCTGGAACCTGGAACACAACGGCACCGAACCCGACGGCGACACCACCCGCTGGCACACCGCCATGGACGTCCTCGCCGACCTCAAGCCCCACCTGCTGCTGCGCCAGGAACTGACCCGCGCCCACCTGCACGGCGCCCGCGCCCTGTGGGCCGAGGCCAGGCGGCTCGGCGGCGACATCCCCCACATCCCCCTGCTGGCCAGCGCGACGCCGGACTCCGCCAACCCCGTCGGCGTCTATGTCGACCCCACCGTCTTCGACGTGGTCGAGTACCACGAGCACATCACCGGCCTGTGGCACCCGATCGCCAACCCCGTCGTCCGCCTCAAGGGCTGCACCACCAACCTCAGCGTCGCCTCCTTCCACCTGTGCACCTTCGACCCCGCCCGCCGGGCCAACGAAGCCAAACGGCTCACCGTCCTCGGCCAGCCGGGCATGGCCGCCCTCATCGGCGGCGACTGCAACTCCTACCCCCACACCCGCAACGAGACCGAACCCCTGCCCGACTGGACCACCATCACCGACAGCTCCCACTACGAGCACCGCACCATCGAACGCGACGGCCGCCGCGTCTGCGACACCCGCCCCGACGAGATCCTCTCCGGCGAACGCGAAGGCGGACAGCCACCCGTCTTCCGCGAACTGGGCCACTACGCCGCCACCGAACTGGGCCAGCAGCACAGCAACCCGCTGGCCCCCACCGCCTCCCTGTGGCGCAAGGACCAAGGCCCCATGCGGCGCATCGACCGCCTCTACGCCACCCCCCAGGTCGCCACGGCCCTGCTCCGGCTGGAGGTCATCGACACCGACCGCGTACGCACCGCCTCCGACCACGCACCCGTCCTCGCCGAGTTCAGCCACACCAAGCTCCGCCAGGCGCTCTCGCCGAAGCCGGAACTCGCCGCCTGAGCAGAGCCGTTCGATGCCCGGTGCACGGTCGGTCTCGCGACCCGGCCGTGCATCGGTGGCCATGGACGCCGCACCGAGCTGGCGGTCTTCCGTTGGCGGTTCGCCCCTGCAAGCCTGAGGTCCGCCGTTTCAGCCGCGTCCGTTGTTCGTGCGGTGCTCGCGCAGTCGGCTGCACCCAGTACGGCAGCCGAGTGCGGGAGTTCCGTGCTCCCTCGTCCGTACGTCGTGCGGACGGATCGCTAGCCCGGAGGTGCTGGATGGACACGCTCAGAGAAAAGCTGTTCGCCGTGGACGAGTGGGATCTCGACATCACCATCACCGACGCGCCGCGCGTGGCTGCTCAGGACGACTGCGACACCAGTGACGGGTGCGAATCGACCTGCGCCTCGTCCTGCACCAGCTGATCCCCGGCCCCGTTCTGTGCGGGCCAGCGCCGCTGGCCCGCACAGGTTCCCCTAGAAACAGGAGCCAGCGATGACGCGGAGTCGACTTCTTCGCCGCGGTGACACCCTCCTTCTACGCGCGGCCGTCCTACCGGAACAGTGGCAGCACGCGCGGTGGCCATCAGGCGAGGACACAGCAGAGTGCCGCCGCTGGCTGAGCGAGGTGTGGTCGCATCCCGCCTTCGCAGACGCGGTGCGTTCCGCATCTCCGCGGCTGGAGCGTGCTGTTGACGAGGTGATCACGGGTGCCGTAGTCCCGCCGAGGACGGTGCGGAAGACGACCAGCGCGGTCGCCCGGTACCTGATGCGAGCGACCGGCCGCCCGACGCCCTTCGGTCTGTTCGCAGGCGTAACCACAGCGGCATGCGGCCCGACACAAGCCCGGATCGGCCCCGCGCACCAGCCGCTCGCGCGCCCCGACACGCTCTGGCTCGATCACGTACGCCGAGATCTGGAGACCCGCCACGACGTCATGCCCCACCTACGTGTGCAGGCAAACGACCTCGTGATGCGGCACGGGGATGTGCTGGAGCGCCCTCTGCCCGGCGGTCGCACCGCAACCGTTCGCCTGACCCGACCCTTACGAGCAGTGCTGGAGGCCGCCGAGGTCCCCGTGCGGTGCGCCGACATCGCCGGGCGGCTGGCTTCGAAGGGCGGCACCGTCGAGCGAGTACAGCGGTTGATCGCTACCGCGCTCGACGCAGGGCTGCTGACGAGTTCGCTGCATGCGCCGATGACGGACAGCGACCCTCTCGGCCACCTCCTATGGTCGCTCCTGCCCTTGGTCGCGGACCTGGACGTCGACACTGTTGACGTCCTGCACGAGCTCGACGCCATCCACCAGATCCTCGTTGATCACAACGCGACGACCGAGGCCACCGTGGCGGCACCGCTTCGCCGGGCGGCCGAGGACCGGATGCGCGCGCTCAACGCCCAAGGACGGACGCGCCTGAGCCTGGACTTGCGGCTTGATGCCACCGTGCGGGTGCCTGAACGCGTGGTGGAGGAGGCGGAGTTGGCGGCAGAAGCCCTTCTGCGCCTGACCCGGAACCAAGGAGAAAGGCCCGTCTGGTCCGCCTACCATACGCTGTTCTGGGAGCGATACGGCGCGGGGAGCCTGGTGCCGGTGCGGGAGGCCGTCGATCTTGTGGCTGGGGTGGGTCTGCCCGCCGACTTCCCGATGTCGCTGTGGCCGCTGCCTGCCACCAGGGTGCTGGCGCGTGACGAGCTGCTGATGGCCAAGGCGTGGCAAGCCGTGGTCGCAGGCGCGCGGGAGATCCGGCTCAATGAGGCGGACCTCGACGTCCTGTGTGACGGAGCACTCGCCGAGGACACCTTGATCGCTCCGCACATGGAGATGGGCGTACAGGTGCACGCGCCGAGCACGCAGTCTCTTGACCGAGGGGAGTTCACCCTCACCGTCCGGCCCGCCTGGAGCGCGGGCACGTTCACCGGCCGCTTCGCCACCGTCCTCAAGGACGGCGCCCTGGCTAGCACGTACGAGAAGCTGCCGACCTCGGTCGACGGGGCCCTGCTCGCGCAGCTCTCGTTCACCCCGAGCTACCCGCACGCCGAGAACGTGGCCCGTACCCCAGCCCTCGTACCGCACGTGATCAGCGTCGGCGAGCATCGCGAACCGGGAGCCCACCTCATCCCGATCGACGACCTCGCCGTACTGTCCACCAGCCGCCGACTGCACCTGGTCAGCCTCTCCCGCCGCCGCGTGGTGGAGCCGATCGTGCTGCACCCCCTGGCGCTGGAGAAGCAGGCCCCGCCCGTGGCACGGTTCATCGCGCTGGTGGGGCGGGGGTTCGCCACGGCCTGGACGCGCTTCGACTGGGGACCGCTCGCGAGCGGGCTGCCGTACCTGCCACGCGTCCGCTACCGCAAGACCGTCCTGTCGCCCGCGCAGTGGCGTCTGGCTGCTCGCGATCTCCCTGACGGTCCCTTCCGGACAGAGTGGCGCGAGGCGCTGGAGGCGTGGACACGGACCTGGAAGTGTCCTCCGGTGATGGATCTTCGGGACGACGACCGCAGCTTACGCCTGGACTTGCGCGAGGCCCTCCACGCGCGACTGCTCCACCGCCACCTGCTGCGGCACCCGCATGCCGAGCTTGTCGAAGCTCCGGACGCGGACGCGCTCGGCTGGATCGGCCACGCCCACGAGTTCACCATCCCGCTCGTTTCCGCCCGCCCGCCCGAACCCCACCCCGACCTCACGTCCGCGCCGATCGTCACCAACCACATGCTGCCCAACCCCGGGGACGGCCAGCAGCCCTGGGTCCAGGCCAAGGTGTTCACCCACCCGCGCGCCATGGACCAGATCCTCACCCGGCGGCTGCCCGACCTCCTGGAGGAACTCGGCGAGGCTCGCTGCTGGTTCGTGCGCTACCGCACCCCACAAGAGGAAGACCACCTTCGACTGCGAATCGCCGCCCCCGGCCCGGACGCGCACAGCGAGACCACGCGGGCGGTCGCCCGGTGGGCCGCCCGTCTCCAGGCAGACGCGCTCACCGCGCGGCTGCTCTTCGACGGCTACCGGCCCGAGTTCGGCCGCTACGGCACCGACAAGGCCTTGGCGGCTGCCGAAGACGCCTTCGTCGCGGACAGCAACGCCGTACGCCAGACCCTTACCGACCTCGCCCTTGACCGCCACGTGCTGTGCGCCCTGGGCATGCTCGACATCACCCGGGGCCTCCTCGGCCAGGACGCGGGCACCCACTGGATGGCGACCACCCTGGCCCGCGGAAGCGCCGATCCGGTAGTCACCCGCCAGACCCTCCAGCTCATCCGCGACGGTGGACTGCCGCACTGCCCTGGCTGGACCACTCAGCTCGATGACCTGTGGGCACAGCGCCGCACCGCACTGGTCGCCTACCGAGCCCACCTCACCGAGAAGCGAGCGGTCGCTGTGCTGGAATCGCTCCTCCACATGCACCACAACCGCCTCATGGGCCCCGACCGGGAGGCAGAGGCCGCATGCCGACACGCCGCCCGGCAGGCATCCCGCTCCCTTCTAGCCCGGCAGGGCCCGACGTGACCGGTCACGTCCACGACCTGGGGCAGGGGCTGGCAGGAACAGCCCTGTATCAGGGCGTACTTGCCCGCGACCACGGTCACTGGCAGACCGCCCACACGATCATGAGAACCCTGGCGGGCAAGCCAGCCACCGTTCACGGACGAAGTGCCAGCCTCTACCGGGGCGCACCCGCCGTCGCCTACGCCCTCCACACGGCGGGTCACCGCGCCTACCAGAAGGCACTCGACACTCTGGACGAGCGGATCGCACCGCTGATCCACGCACGCCTGACCACCGCGGCGCACCGTTTGGACACCGGCGCACCGCCCCGCATGCGGGAGTACGACCTCATCAGCGGTCTCACCGGGCTCGGTGCGTACCTACTACACCGCGGGACCCGCCCCGACCTGCTCGACGGCGTGCTGCGCTACCTGGTGCGACTCCTCCAGGAACCCGTCACCGTTCACGGACAGTACGTGCCGGGCTGGTGGACCTCCGACAGCCCCAAGGGTCGACCCGACGAGGGCTGGCCGAACGGGCACGGCAACTTCGGCATGGCGCACGGGGCAGCCGGGCCCATCGCCCTGCTGGCCCTGTGCGCTCGCGCCGGACATCAGGTGCCCGGACACCGCCAAGCCCTCCGACAGGGATGCCAGCTCCTGACCGACCGGGCGCGACCGGAGTCCGGCGGAGCCTGCTGGCCCGAGACCCTCACTCTGGAGCAGTGGCTGGACGGGCCGCGCTCACGTACTCGCCCAGGCAGACCCTCCTGGTGCTACGGCACGCCCGGCATCGCCCGCAGCCTCCAGCTCGCCGCGCTCGCCAGCAACCAGCCCGGAGTCCAACGGCGTGCGGAGAACATCCTTGCCTCCTGCGCCGCCGACCCGGAACAACTGGCCCGCATCACCGACGCCACTGTCTGCCACGGCTGGGCCGGACTCTGCCTCGCCCTCGACCGAGCCGCCTCCGACGCGGGACCCGACAGCGCCCTCCGCCATCACCGACGTACGGCGCGTGAGCGTCTGAGGGCTTACGCCGATGAGACCTCTCTGCCGCGGACTGCCGGACTGCTCACCGGAGCCGACGGCATCCTTCTCACCCTGCACACCCTCACCTCGGCCAGCAGCGTTGCACCAGGGTGGGACACCTGCCTCCTCCTCGCCTGAAGACGAAAGAGAACTTCGCTGTGGACGACACGACCCCCATCGAGAACCTGCGCAACCAGCTCGTCGACCAGATCAGCGCCGAACAGCCACTGCCCCACGCCATCGAGCGCGCCCTGCGGACCGTGCGCCGCGACCTGCACCTCCCCGGCCTCGACCCGGTCGATGCCTACAGCGACAAGGCCGTCACGATCAAGGAGAACCCCAACGGCCCGCTCGCACTCTCCTGCGCCTCCGTCCCCTCCACCGTCGCGATGATGCTGACCCAGCTCGACGCCAAGCCCGCGGAGAACATCCTGGAGATCGGCGCGGGCACCGGCTACAACGCCGCCCTGCTGTCCGAGATCGTCGGCCCCACCGGCACGGTCACCACTCTCGACATCGACCCAGGCGTCGCACTCCACGCCCGCCAGGCCCTGAACCGCACCGGCTACGAACACGTCCGCGTCATCGAACGCGACGGGCTGGTGGGAGCACCCGAGCACGCCCCCTACGACCGGATCATCGGCACCGTCGGCTTCTGGGACATCCCCCACGCCTTGCGCGCCCAGCTCGCCGACGGCGGCCGACTCGTCCTGCCCCTGCGCTGGCGCGGACAGACCCGCTCCGTCGCCCTCACCCGCCACGGCGACACCCTCGTGTCCACCGGCATGAAGCTGTGCGGGTTCGTGCCCATCATCGGTCAAGACGGCGAACGCACCACCGAACTGGCAGGCGGCACCGTCCGTCTCCACCACGACCAGGACCAGCCCGTCGACCCCGACAGCCTCAGCAAGGCCCTCGCCGCCCCGGCCACCGAACTGTGGACCGACGTACGGGTTGGCCGTACCGAGTCCTTCGACGGGATCTGGCTGCGCGCCACGGCCTTCGACGACACCGTCTGCCGCATCCAGGCCACCCAACAAGCCCTGGCAGGCGGCATCCGCCGCCCCGTGATCCCCGGTCTGAGCCCCGCGCTCGTCTCGGCGGACTCCCTCGCCTACCTCATCGCCGAGCGCGACGACGCCGATCCCGAGCGCCCGTCCAAACTCGGCGCCGCCAGCTACGGCCCCAACGGGTCCGAACTCGCCCGTCGGCTCGCCGCCCACGTCACCGCCTGGGGAGCCGACCGCACCGCGGTCCCGCATCTGAGCGTGCACCCCATCGCGACACCGGACTCCGGCCTCCCGGCAGGCCACGTCATCAACAAGCAGGACACCCGCGTCGTGCTCTCCTTTGGGCGGTAGGGGCGGGCACTCTTGTGGACTGCGAAGGGACACCCGTGTTATCGATGAGCGCAAGCACCGCTGGTTCCCGGGGTCGGTCGAACTGGCCTAATTCCCTGTGGATCACGCGGCGTCTCTGTTGACCGGACTGCCACCCGGCGAGGGCTCGTCCACCTGGGCTGCCACTGGCAAGATATGGGCAACTCGCCACTGTAGCAGCCCAGTTGCTCTACCCTCGCATGGCATGGGGACCGAGATTCTGGCTATCCTGGGTGTCGTAGTCGCATTTGTCACACCCTTCCTCGTCGAGGTCTACAAGAGGTCGCGTGCGAACGATGAGCAGAGCCACATCAGCGGTATCAACGCGTGGGCAGAGCAGTTCGTGCCTACGTCCCCTGCTTGTCCTCCTGGTTACTGTCACCTCAAGTACGTGATTCGCAATGCATCGGGGAATGATATCCGGCAGGTAGCCGTAGTCCAGCCTGGCCGGGACAAGCTCAGCTTCGTGCCGTTCATCCAGTCTGGAGGGCCGGATTATGAGGAAATTGATCCGGGCTTGCGGATGATGGATCCGGCCTTCGCTAGTTATCCAGTGGAGATCATTTTTGTGGACAGTAAAGGGCGGACGTGGCATAAGCGTCAGGTGTCTGAGCGAATACGCCCTCTCCTGCCTCATCCGCAGTTGATCCGGGATTATGAACCTTGCAAGAATCCACGGGGGGTGAAGGTGTTATCCCAGCAAGTGCCGTGGGTGGTGGCTCTAGCGGTAGCGGTGATGGTTGCTACAAATTTACCTATCGGCATGATTGATACGGGCGCCCGAGCGATAGGGAAGGTGTCGGCCGTCGAATTGACGCCGAGAATGGGTTCAGGCTTGGCGGTCGCTTTTGCGTGTTAGTCCTTCTTTGCTCTGTTAATGAGGTCGGCGTGTCTAGGTGAGTCGGCAAGCCCATCGTTATCGCAGGTGACGCCGTCATGCGTGATGCGCGTGCCTCAACTCATATATAATCAGGAAGCTTGGGCCCTCATGCATCTGAAAGGCTGTGTGTAGTCAGCCGATACGCGAGCCGCAGTGTGCTGCCGAAAGGATTCGAAGGACGCCACTGTTAATGACAAACAAAGGAAGTTGCGTCGCTGCGCGGGGTCGGGCGGCGGTGTCCAGTACTTCCAGTCACCTCAGACGGTGACTGATTCGAGGGTCAGTGGTAAGGCGATGTCGGGCTCCGAGCGCATCAGCGCTCGCTCTCCACGAGTTCGTCGTCCGTGCGGGCGCTCGCGTTGGGGCCCGGTGATCGCGGGGGCCAAGAGGCCAGCGCGAAGCGTGCCGGACGTGGTTCGTGCTTCCCTACGCGGCAGTCGTCCCCGGCTTTGCCGAGGGCGTTGTTCATCCGGGTGAGGAACCGGTCGTACTGCTCGTGCCAGACGATCACTGATCCGGCGTCGTCGTACGCCTCGACGCGGGCGAAGGCGAACGCCGCGATCTCGTAGGGCAGGTGCTCGTGCTCGGTCCAGCACGGCGGGATGACGTGGTGGGGCTGCCAGGCGTAGGTCTGGTTCAGCCAGCGGCACACCGCGTCGAGCCAGGCGGGAAGTGGGGCGAGCAGTTCGGCCGAGAGGGCGCCGATGTCCCATGGGGGCGGGCCGTCCACGACGGATTCGGCCGTGGCGCGCTCCGCGAGGTAGTCGGCGATCAGGGCGGGTGGGTCGGGGAAGGGGGCGAGCCGAGCGAGGGGGTTCGGGTTCACGCGGCGGCCCCTTGGCGCTTGGCCCACTCGGCGGCGTGTGTCTCGGCCCGGCGGCGCTTGTCGGCGTCCTGCCGCGCTCGCTCGGCCTCGTTCGCCCGGCGGAGCCGTCGTACGTGGTCTTCGATCTCGGGCCATGAGTCCCAGGTCCACATCCCGTCGAGGCGGGTGATGACCGGGGGCAGGTTGTCGGCCAGGAGGAGGGCGTGCCCCTCCGCGAGGGCCTTGATCTCATCACTGCGCAGCACGGCTTCCAGGGCGGTGTGCGTCGCTGTCGACTCCCCGCCGCGGTCACCGCTCGTGGTGGTGCGGGTCTTGCGGATCCGTTCGACCTGACCGCACAGCTCGGACATGTCCTTGAGGAACGTCGGGTCCTTCGCGCCGCCGAACACTAGGACGTGGTTGGTGAAGCTGGCCAGCTCGTTGGCCACGTCCTCGCTGAAGCGGGACCGGGCCGAGGCCCAGCCCTGGAGGCCGTAGATCACGGTGATGCCGCGCCCGCGTCCGTCCGCCACCCGCTGGCGAAGCGACGGGATCGGCGCGATGTTCGGGGCCTCGTCGAGCGCGGCAAGCAACGGAGGGTCGAGCCGCCCCGCGGGGACGCGACCGCATGAGCCTCCGCGACGTCCAGGAGGTCCTCCGTCACGGCGGTCGTCAGCGGCGCGACCGAGTTGACCTCCGAGTCCTTGCCCAAGAGGTAGATGGTGCCGCCCGCGTCGAGGACATCACGGACGTTGGTGGGCGCCTCGTCCCTTCCCTGGAGGGCATCGATCACCGACTGGTGCATCAGCGGTTCGAGGGCGGCTTCGAGCGTGACGGCCGTGTTGCCCACCGTCCTGCTGTCTCCCGTCGTCGACGTACGCAGCATGTCCGCCCAGCCGGGGCCCGCACCGGGATGGGCGGTCAGGATGCCGAGCGGCGCGGGATCGGTGATCTTCCTGGCCCACCTCAGGAACTGGTCGAGGCGGGCGCCGTCGAGCGCGGCGGCGTGCAGCAGCGCGGCGAGGACCTTGGCGGCCTGACCCTTGTAGAAGACGCTCCCCTCGGAGGACTGGGCCGCCGCGCCCGGGACGCGGGACCCGGCGACCAGGGCCTTCGCCCGCATCATCGCCACCTCCGTGTCCGACGCACCCGCGAGGGGTGACCAGCGGAGCCGAGGAAGTGAGGGCGCGATGTTCTGCGGGTCGAAGACCAGGATCGGGCGGTCGCCACGCTGCCGGGCATCCAGGGTGAGTTCCACGAGGTCCGGCTTGGTGGAGGTGGCCAGGACCGGGCCCGGCCAGCTCCGGATGACGGGCGCGAAGAACCGCATGGTCTTGCCGCTGCCCATCGGGCCGATGACCCGGCACGCCTTGTCCGCCCGGGACCACAGCGGGACGCCCTTGGGCCGCTGGGAGACGCCGAGCACGTAGCCGAAGTCGAGCGGGTCGGGTGTGGGGGTGTGCATGAGGTACTCCGAGGAGGGGTGGTTCAGCGCGTGCGGGAGCGCGCGGGCTTGAGACGGTTCGCGTCCGATCGCGTACGGGCGCTCTCCTTGGCGAGGGACGGTCGGATCTCCGTGGCCCGGAGGACGGCCCTGGCCGAGAGGCTCCGCCTGAGCTGCGCCTTGGACGCGAACCCGGCGTTGCGGTGGCCACGGCTCGAAGCGATCGACAGGGCGAGCAGGGCGATGCCGCAGAGGGCGACCGCGGAGTACAGGACCAGAGACAGGCCGCCCGGCATGGCGCTCACTTCTGCGACCTCCGCGTGAGGCGGGCGGCGAGGTAGCGCATCCGCCGACGGCACAGGCGCGACAGTGGTGCTTCGGGCCCGGCACCACGAGGCGGGGCGTTGTGGAAGGCGGCGTGGAGTTCCTCCGACGCCCGCCAGGTGGCGGCGACGGCGGCGCGTACTCGCCCGCCGGCGGCTGAGTAGTCACCGTGGTCGAGGACGGCGCCGAGGCGGGCCGTGCGCTGGGCGAGGTCCAGGTAGTCGGCGTGCAGGCGGTCGATGTCGTCGCGCGTGGTGCGCTCGCGGGGCGTGGAGTCGGTGGGGGCGAGGGTGAGAGCAGTCATGGGGTGAGGTGGTTCTGTCCTGGAGCTGTTGGTGGAGTTGAGGGCGAGCGGTGAAAGGGCGCTCATTCGAGGTCCGGGGCGCTGGGGGTCAGGTCGGACATGGATCCGCTGGAGAAGCACAGGTGCTGTTCGGCCTCGGTCAGCAGGTGCTGGACGCCCGGGTAGATGACTTCGCCGACCTTCCACAGGGCGACGCCCCTGCGAAGGCGCATGATGTGCTCGGCGGTCCAGGCCGGTAGTCCCAGGCGTTTGACGGTGTCCTCGGCTTCGGACTTCTTCATCGAGTAGACGACGACGGTGTCCGCCATCTTCAAGGCGGCCTGCGTCTCGGGGGAGTCGTCGATGTCCGAGAGGTGATGGACGATGAAGATGCAGCTCAGGCCGTAGCCCCGCGCGAACTTCAGGAACTTCTCCAGCAGCGCGGCCAGCTGAGGCGTGCCGAGGATGTGCCAGGCTTCCTCGCACACGAGGATGCGCTTGCGCTGGGTGTAGCGCAGGCATCGGGCGGCGGGGTTGGCGCCGAGTTCCCAGGCCCCGGACTTCGCGTCGACGACCCGGCGCTCATGCTCGCTTGGCCCCGTGCCGCACTCGCAGAGCGGGCGCAGCCAGACCTCCTCCAGGAAGATGCTGATCACCGCGACGAGGATGGTCATGGCGACGCCGCCCGAGGGGACCTTGGTCAGGTCGAAGACGATCATGTCGGCGTCGAGGTCGACACTGAGACTGGTGGGGCCGTCGAGCATGCCGATCAGGTCACCAGTCGCGTCCTGATCGGTTCCGCACAGCCGGTCGAGTACGTACGACGCCTCAAGGCCGTCGTTGAGGAGTTCCTCGCGCGTGCGCTTCTTCGCTGCCGCGTCGGCCGGGTCGGGCGAGCGCAGGGCGGCGGCGACGTCGGCGAGCACCGGCGTGCGCCCGTCGGCGGTGGCACGCAGGTGGGCCTGCCGGATCGCGATGCGCAGGGCCGACCCGGCGAACTCGTCCAGGGGCTTGCCGAGGCCGAGTTCCACGATCGTGCGGACCAGCTCGATCTGCCGCTTGCCCGCGATGGCCGGGTCCATCGGGTTGATGCAGGCGGCGCCTCGCGCCTGGTCGCCGCCGGGGGAGAACTTCACCGGAGCGCGGCCGGTCAGCGAGCGGCACAGCGCCGCCCACTCGCCTTCCTCCCGCTCCTTCTGCTCCTTCGTGTCGAGCACGACGACCTTGCGTCCCAGGCGGATCTGCCGCGCCGTGTACGTCTTGACGAGCGCGCTCTTCCCCCGGCCGGTGTCCCCCAGGACGATCATGTTGCCGCCGGGCAGTCCGTCGCCGAAGGCGCAGAAGGGGCAGTAGATGAACGCCTTCCCCGAGTACAGCTCACGGCCGATGACCGCGCCCGCCGTTCCCAGGGTGGGCGGGGCGATCGGCAGGAACAGCGCCTGACTGGACGTGGTCTCGGTGTACAGCGGGCGCCGCACGGTCTCACGCAGCGGCGTCAGCGGGCTGAGCGTCAGCAGGTCGGTCACTTGATCCCCCCGGCGAACGGCAGCGTCGTCGCGAAGGCCCGCGCGTGCTCCAAGTCGAGCCACTCGATGTACAGGTGGGCGTTCCGCGCCCGCGACGCCGTGGTGCGCTTGGTCCGCTCCAGCTCCTCGGCGCTCCGCGCGGAGATGGTGATGTAGCCGACGACGGCGGACCCAGCCGCGCCAGAGGCGGCCAGGGCCATGCCGCGCGAGCCGGTGGCTTCGGCAGCGAGTACGTCCCGCGGGTCCACGTTCTTGCCGCGCTGCCGGTCGCGGAGGAGTTCCGCCTGGTTGTTGGTGTCCTCGGCCAGCATGCGCTCCACGGCGGCGCCGTTCGGTTCCAGGTCCTGCGTGATGGCGATGGTCCTGATTACGTCCGGCATCCCGATCAGCAGCGGCGACAGGAAGTCCGGACCCACGGGCGTCGTCGGCCAGGAGACCACCGCGGCCGTTGCGTGGTACCAGCACTCCGTCGACCCTGCGGCACGCGTGGCGACGTACGAGCCGTCGCGGACATCGACGTTGCGCGGGAACGCGTGCGCCTGGGGCAGGTCGGTGTCCCAGACGGCGTGGTCGGGGTCGTAGCTGTTGCGGATGACCGCGGTCAGCCTGCCCGCGTCGAGCGGAGCGATCACCTGGAGGTCCGCGTCCTCGCAGCGCGACCACAGCTCGTCCATGTACGCGGCCATGGCCGCAGCGACGCCCTCATCGCCGACGCCGCGGGCCGCGGCGTCCGCCGCGAGGTCGCGGGTGAACCGCGCGTGGGCGGTGATGTAGTACCGGTGCTCCTCCGCACTGGTGGACACCGCGTTCGCCAGCGCGTCGTACGACTCCTTCAGCCACTGGGGCGCGTCGGCCGTGGCGGAGGACTCGTCGCGCTGCGCCACGAACCGCTGATGGGCATGCGGGTCACTCTTCACCTGGCGAGCGAGAACCTGAATGCGCTTGACCGGGTGCTCGTCGGTATTGCCGAAGGCGTCGAGAAGCTCTCCCCACCGCTCCAGAGCGACGACCTGCTCCTCGACCTCCTTGCCACCCAACCCCGGCGAGGCGATCTCCAACGTCGCCGTCACGCACCCCGCTTCCGGCTGGAGGACGACGACGGCATCCCGGCCCCGCACGGACACCGGCACCCAGGTCATCCCCGCGACGCCTTCGGGCTCGACGAGCGCCGCGTCCGGAGGAGTCCCGTCACGGCGCGTACCGGCCTCCACGGCGGGGGACACCCACACACCACCGGTACGAGCGAGCGACTTGCGCCGGTAGCGCATGATCCGCCACCAGCGGTACACCGTGCGCCGCTGCTGGGTCCCCTTCGGCCGGTACGGCACGAAGACCACGGCCAGGGCGAGCCCGATGGGCAGCACCATGCCGACGATCGCCAGCACCAAGACGCTGTTGAGGAGGAAGCCGCACAGGATGCCGAGCGCGGCACCGCAGCCGAGCACGGCCTGCTCGCCGAGGTCTCGGCGGCCTACCAGGCCGGTCGGGCGGTGCTTTCCGAACTGATACGTACGAACAGACATGCGTCACTGGTCCTTGCTGGTTGGCGGCCGACTGGCCGACCGGCCAGGGGGAGGAGTGGGGGTGGTCGAGGGGCCCGAGCCCGCAGTGGTCCCGGAGGCGGAGGCCGGAGGCGTGGGCCTTGGCCCCGGGTGGGGTGATGACGGTGCCGAGCTGGAGGAAGGGCCCTGAGCGGACCCGATCACCGACCCCGACGGCGAGCCCGCGGTGCCGCGCGCCGAGGCTGGCGTGCCGGGGCGACCACCAGCAGCGGCGGACGTCGGCCCTGCGCCCGATTCGACACTCTCCGCCCACGCCCGCGCCGCGCTGGCAGGGGCACCGGACCGGCCCTGATCGGACTGTCCACCGGCGGAGTCAGCGGCAGCGGCGCCCGGCGAGGCCATCGCCTTGTTCTTCGCGAGGTCAAGCCCTGCCTTCGCGGCCGTTCCGGCGGCGCCCGCGCCAGCACCGGCCTTGGCGCTCGCCGTACCGGCCCGGCTGCGCGCCGCCGCGGAGACGCCGCCCTTGCCCTTGGACGAGGGGGCCCCGCCCGCGCGGCCCGCGCCTGTGCCGCCGCCGACGAGGGCGTCCTGGATGTGCATGCCGATGGCACGGTTCGCATGCTGGGCAGGCCCGTCGACGGCGGCGGCCGGACCGGCGGACTGGACGGCCTTCCGGTCCTGGTAGAGGTGCGCCATCTCGTCACCGAAGGCGGGCAACCACTTGTAGAGCGTGGCCGAGGCGAACACCGCGAGCAGCAGGATCAGCGCACCGACCAGCGTCTTCGAAACGACGTCGGACATGCTGCCGGTCGAGTCGCTCAGGACCGCGCCACCGAGGCCGAGGAGGGCGAACAGCACCGGCTTGGACAGGCCGATCGCGAAGACGGCCCCGAACCACTTCTTGCTCTTCCCCCAGAGGTCGCGGTCCACCAGGCCCGCGTTCACGATCGGACCCAGGGCGACGGCGACGTAGATGGCGGCCCCGCGGACCAGCATCTCGATCCACATGAGCAGGGCGCCGCACATCATGATCAGGTTCACAGCGAGAAGCTGCCCGACGCCCTCCGACGGCTTGGCCGCCATGACCTTGAGCAGGTTCTCCAGGAACGGCTTGAAGTTCTGCGTGGCGTACGGCTCGAAGACCGCCGTGACGTCGTCGATGCCCCTGATCAGGAGCGCGATGGCGCCGGGCGTCAGGGCGTTGACGACGACCTGGAGCAACAGGAACCCGATCGCCTCACCGATCGCGGTCGTGACGCCGACCCCGCGGACGGCGCGCTTGGCCACGGCGACCAGCCACAGCGCCACGGTGATCAGCGAGGAAGCGGCGAAGATGAGCGCGTACTGCTTCAGGAACCCCGCGCTGGTCAGGTCGACCTTCGTGGTGTTCTGGATCAGCTCCAGCATCTTGCGCAGGAACCAGATGTTCGCCTCGGTGAGCTTCTGGAGGAGGAAGCCCAGAGGGTCCTTGACGAAGTCGATGGCCTTCTTGACCTCGCAGACCATCGGGATGTGGCAGAAGGGGTTGGCCACCGCGGAGGGAACGAAGAGGAACCCGACGAACACGTTCACCGAGAGCAAGGTCATCAGGCGCCGTGGCCACCGGTGACCCGAGTTCGTCCGCTCCACGGTCAGCAGCCCCGGAGCATCCTCACGCAAGCGAAGGCGCATTGCTGGCACCTCCCACGTCCGCGAAGTTCTGGGCCGCAGAAGCCTCCTGGTCCATGGGCGGGTTCGGCACGAGCGGCTGCGAGGGGGTGACAGCCGTCGTCTTCCAGGTGCCACCGGACCAGGCGAGATCCACCGTCATCCGCAGGAAGTTGACCCGCGGGCGCTCGTCCTCGTCGTCACCGGCGATTCCGCCGACGGACGTCGTCCACAGCTCGAAGCTCGCCGCCTGGTCCGAGTACGTGAGGCACCGGGAGCCCAGGACGGCGGTGCGGGTGACGAGCAGGCCGCCGTCCAGCGTCTTCCCGTCGGAGCCGAGCCCGCGGTTCTCGGTGACTATCCGGGCGGTGGCGTCGGCCTCGCTGCGTACGTTCTCCAGAACGCTCGGCGCGGAGGTCGACTTGAGCATCCGGTGCCGCCAGCCGGTGTCTGTGAAGAAGCGGCTGTCGCCGTACAGCATCACGGCGTTCGTCGCCGCAGCACGAGCGCCTCGCCTGTTCCGTGAGTACGCCGCGGGGAAGCCGTCGGACGTCGTCACGCCGCTGAAGACGGGCCCCCGGGACGAGCGCGACCCGTAGTCCGAGAAGTCCGCAGCGGAGTTGGTCGCCTGCTGCGTGTCGACCGGCGCAACGAGGCCCTGGCCGGTAGAACTCCCGGCGAGCTTCCAGTCGTTGTCCTCCCAGACCAAGCTCACGGTGACGGAGTGAAAGGCCGCTTGTGGTGCCTCGCCTCCCTTACTGTTCCCTCGAACGGTCGTCGTCCATAGACGCACGGTCGCCTTGTGGATATCGAAGCCGAGGGTGTGGGCAGCGAGCACTCCAGTACGCGCGATGACGTGCTCCGGGTGGAACTTCCTGTTGTCTCCACGAAGGGTGCTACGAGCTTTGTGCGCCACGTCATCAGCCCGTTTGACCAGCTCGGACTTGGTGGCTTTAGAGGTGATGGAGGACATCGTCCGATGCCGCGTGTGCGGATTGACCAGGAAGCGCGAACTACCCATCCAAATCGTGTAGTTCGCGGCTGCGGCTTTCGCGCCAGACTCCGTTCGAGGGAGGCTGACCGGCCTGCCGTCAGCGGAACGTTCCAGGACTCCACCGGAATTCGGCGCTGAGGACGGTGGAGTCGCTGCCGTCGATGTCGATGATTCGCTGCCCGTGGATACGCTCACGACGACGCCAGCAGCGGAGAGCGCGGCCATAGCTCCTGCGGCTATTCCCCAGAGTCGGGCGCCTGACTGCTTCCTCACGGCTCACACGCCCATGCCGTACGTGATGCCGACGATGGTGCCGAGAGAGGCCACGAGGAATATGCAGGTCAGGCCTCCGACCATGAGGCCCTTGCCGCGTGAACTCTCCATGGTGGAGTGCTGGTCACCGAACCAGCCGCGGCTCTTGGCGATTCCCGCGAGGAAGGCGGCGACGCCGATGGCAAGGACGGCGGCGGCCATCACGCCGAGGACGACCTTGGTCGTCCCGCCCAGCTTGCCGAAGGGGCCCCAGTTCGGCTTGACGCCACTGACCACATCGGCACCGGCCGCGAGCGTGGTGTGCAGGGTCGGATCAGCAACGGAAATCAGGCTGTTCATGGATATTCCTTGTACGAGATAAAGGTGAGTCGGAGGAGTTCGTCGCCGGTTAGCCGATGTGCCGCATCGCGACGATCTGGGATTTCCAGACCCTCAGGGATTGGATGCGCACAGTGGCGCCTGTATGCGGGGCATCGATGACCTGCGAGTTGCCGAGATACATGCCGACGTGTCCGGGGCCAGCGCTGCTGGGTTCCGAGAACACCAGGTCCCCGGGGCGGAGCTGAGAAACGCTCTTCACGGGATCGCCCGCGCGCACCTGCTCGTAGGTCTGCCGAGGCAGATTCACGCCTCCGGCAGCCCACGCCATCTTGGTGAGGGAGGAACAGTCACAGCCAGCGGACCCCTTGAAGGGAGGAGTGCACGTTCCAGCCCAGCGGTACCAACTGCCTAGGGCTCGTTTTGCCGCCGCGATCGCGCGGTCGGCGCTCTTGCTCGAATTCCCCTTGGGAGCTGCGTCGTCGGCAGCCCATTTATCGGCCAGGGACCGGATGCTCTTTACGTAGTTCCGGGTCTCGGAATAGGGAGGAACGCCGCCGTACTTGATGACCGGGTAGCTTCCTGCGTTGTACGCGGCGAGCATGTTGTCCGTGCTGTCACCGGGGACGTCCTTGACCAGCTTCGCCAGCACGCAGTCGTAGTGCGCTTGCGCGGCTATGGCGTCTTCCGGGTCGAGGATGTCCTTGTCCCCGTCGCCGTCTCCGTCAACGCCGTACTCACTCCAGGTAGCAGGCATGAACTGCGCGATCCCTCTGGCGCCCACAGGCGACTTCGCGTTCCGGTTGAAGCCGCTCTCGACGTAGAGCTGGGCCGCCAGCAACGATGCCGTGACCTGCGGGCAGAGCCCAGCGTGCTTGTCGATGATCTGGCGTACCCAGCCCGGCACTTTGGCTCCGGTGGCGATTCCACCTCCCGGTCCTGTCTCCTGAACCTTGGCGGCATCGGCGCCCCCGAAGGCCGTCAGCAGCGTGAGGCCGGGGAGGACCAGCGCCATCAGCAGGGCCAGACAGACGTAGGCGATCTTCTTCATGCGCCGCTCACGCCCAAGGCAGATCTGCCACGCGCCATCCGACCTTGGTGCGCACCAGGCGAAGTGCGAGCTGCTCGGAGCTGTGCTGAACGGAGCCGGTCCTCGGCTTGCTAGTGAGCGTGTACGCAACGCGTACGAAGGCGGCCTTCGGAGTGGGGGCAGGAGCGCCGTCGGGCAGACCGACGGACGTGATCTCGGCCGTCTGCCGAACCTGCCGAGCCTTCAGTGCGCCCCAGGGCGCTTCCTGGCCAGGCCGCTTCTGCGCCAGCTCCACGGCCAGCTTGCCGGTAGCGAGCCGCGCCGCGCGCTTTCCCGCGTCGGCGTAGGAGAGGTCGCCGCTGTCCGTGGCGTCATGCTCCGCGTAGGCGGTGACGAAGCCACGAGCGACCCTCTTCGCCTCGGGCGGGAGGAGCGTGCCCGAAGGACTGCGCGACTCAGCGATGTCGGGCGCGGGCGCCGCGATGGAGCTGGGGTCCGTCGCGATCGCGATGGGGCGAGAGATCTGCTTCGGTGGTGCGCCCTGTGACGAACTGGAGCAACCAGACGTGATAATGACAAAGGCTGTAATGCTGAGAATTCCATTAGAAAGAGTCGTAAATTGGCTGGAGCGAGGCATGGGAGAGCCAGACCTTGGTGCGGTGGGAGCGGAAGACGAAGGCGAGGGGCGGAGGGAAAGGACTGCCGCCCCGCGCCTCTTCGTCGAGATCCGCGTTCGAGGCGCTCGCTCAGTCGCCGCCAAGGCCGCTGCCTAATGGTCAACGGTCATAGCGTCGACCAGGAGGGTCAAGGGGAAAGATCCGCGAGCTAATTCCTGGGTGCCTTCAGTTAAGGCATAAAGTTCCGCGCCGTTCGGCGCCTTGCGCTATCTCAAAATTGACCAGCCCCCTAGGAATGGAACTTCGCAAGGCAGGCCAATGCCCTAGACGCCCGGAGTCCGGGCTCGGCCTGTGCGGAAATCCTGACAGAGGGCTGGGAAGTAATCACATGGCAGAAGGAAAAGGGGAACGCGTTGCTAGGAATCAGATTCCTGGAATTCTGGGTCCCAGCGCGTAGGGCTGCCCGGCGTGAGGTGCCGAAGGGCCACTGCCAGCCACGGGACCGCTGGACCGCAGAGCAGAAGAGGGGCGCACGTGCTGTACGCCAGCACGAGTTCGCAGCGCGCCGCCGAGCACTCGACGTGCGTCAGGAGGGCGTGGTCGAACGGAAGCCAGACCGTAGGAGCCTCAGCAGGCAGCACACGGAAGCCGTGCGAAGTCAGAGCGACGTGTGCCCACTCGTGGTCGCGCCACCGCGGTCTCGCCTCCGCCTCTGCCTGCTGCTGCCTTCGAGCTGCCAGACGGTGGTTGGGGACCCAACCACGGCCAAAGGTGGGGTGGTTGTCGAAGTACCCGGCTCGCCCCTTCGGAGGGATCACGTCCCCTTCATAGAACCGGGCCGTGGAGCAGACGACTGCCGCGTACGCGACCTCGTCGTCATCAAGAGGGAGCCCCGGCACCGAGACAGATGGGAGAGGGCTCCCCGCCTGGAGGAACCGCTCCAGCTCAGCCGCCGCACGCACACCCGCGTCCCGCTCGGGATCGCCTGCGGGTTCACTTCCTTGCTGCAAGGTCTTCCTTCCTGGTCGAGCGGACCACCGCGGTCTCCGCGCCGGAAGTTCATCGGCGCGGAGACCGCGTACCTCACCTGAACGATCAGATCACCAGAGCTTGCCGCTGGGGCCCGCGGTTGCCGACTGCGGTGCCTGCTTGGCCTCCTTCTTGAGGTACGCGAGCAGGTCGCCCAGGCGCTCGTTGCTGATGGGCTGGTGAGCGCGGACCGCGTCCTGGACCACGGACCGGCTGACCCGTCCGGCACGCGCTGACGCCTCCCGCGCGATGGGCAAGAGGTCCTTCATCCACTCGTCCACGACTTCCCTGTCTGCGGCCGACTCGTCGCTGTTCGGGACGGGTGCCTCCGCCCGGTCCGGTTGAGCAGTCGCGACGGTCGAGCCCACCTCGGGTTCGCCGCCGGACCGGTCCGAGTACGGTGTCCCGAGGCGCCCGAGAGGACCGTCTGGCCGGGACGGAACGAACGGAGACCCATCAGGACTGCCGTCTTCCACAGCATGTGGACGGTCCGCCTGATCTGGGTGGTCCGCCTCTGCCCTCGTCCGGAGATCGGTTCCTGTCCCGGCTCGACCGAGGGTTGCGGACCGTCTCATCCGTCCGTCCACGACGTCGCCCGCGACACAGTGATCCGATATCGGCTCACTCCCCCAGGTGTCCGCGACAGCTACCGGCCCGCGCTCGGCTCGGCTTCCGTGCCCGCGAGCCCAGACCAGTCCTGGACCGGTCCCCGAACGGTCCGGGACGGACGGGTCCGCCGTCCGCGCCATCACGGTGTAGAGGTGCACCGAGCCCGCCAGGGCCAACGGCGCGAGCGTCGACAGGGCGCCGACCACGCGGTCGCCCAGGTACAGGGAGGACGGTCCGGACAGCGGACCGTGATTCAGGGTGACGGCGTGCAGAGAGTTCGCCCAGAGGCTCGCCCCGGTGCCCGCCAGGAACAGGAACCAGGCGTACAGGCGCGCGGGGAACGGGTGGTGCCGCAGCAGCACGATCGCTCTGACTCCGTACGCGATGAAGCCGTCGATGACGATCGGAAAGAGGTACGAGAGGCTCGGGCGCACGTGGATGGCGATGGCCACCTGACGGAGCGCGTCGTAGGAGAGCGTGAAGCCGACCGTCGCAAGCGTGATGATCGCCGCGTAGTCCCAGCCCCGCATCCCCGCCCCCGTGGGCAGCATCGCCGGATCCGGTCTGGGCCGCATCAGCGAGCACCCCCGTTCCGCCCGTTGATCTCCCGCCACGCGACGGTTCGAGACAGCAGCCGCCCGAACTGCTCCAGCGAGGTCACTTCCTCGGCCATTTGATGGGTGCAGGACACGCACGACACACGGAGCATCAGCCGCTCCACCCCGTCCTCGCCGCTGTAGTACAGCTCCAGGTGCTGGCCTTCCACGGTGTCCAGTGACGCGACTGCTTGCAGATGCTCGTCGAAGGGGAGGATCCCGAGCACGTCCCAGGACAACGACGCTGCCTCTTCGCCGAGTACCGCGAGGGCGTATTTCGACGCCGCCGCGAGCGACCGTGGCCCCCAGGTGCGGAACGCGGTCTCCCGCTCCGCGGTGCGGCGCTTCTCGGAGGCCGTGAGCCGCTCGGCCGCCGCGAGCATGATCGGGTGGGTCATCGAATAGTGCCTTCCAAGTACTGGGTGCTGCGGGGGGATGTCGCGGCAGGCGAAAGGTGATCCGTTAGCCAGGCGGAGGAGTACGTCGGCGTGGCACGGGGCGTCCAGGGGGCACGTGCAGACCAGGTCGAGGCCGCGCAGGTCTGCGGCGAGCCGCTCGGCGTAGTGACGCCCGACCGGGCCCCGGAGAGTGGCCACGAAGAGGTCAACGGCCTCTTCCGCGCTCATCGAGGCCGCCGGGGTGGAGGCGCTGGGGAAACCGGGCCGGAAGGGGTTCGCGAACTCGCTCCCGGGGCCGACGAAGACGCAGTTCGCGGGCAGCGTCTCGGCCGTGTGCTGTGAAGCGCGGAGTCGGACGGGCATCACGCAGCCCTCCGTTCCTGACGGCGTCGGTCCTTCCCGACCATGGGGACGAGCGCCGTCACCATCTCGGCCAGTCGACTCGCGACGCGGTCACCCACGAAGTCGGTCAGGTCGGGGCCGTGCTGGTCCCTCGCGGGGAGATTGGAGGTGATGATCGTTGGGAGGCAGTGGTTGTACCGGTGATTGATCAACCGGTAGGTGACCTCCTCGGTCCACTCGGACACCTTCGACGTGCCGAAGTCGTCCAGGAAGAGGAGGAGCACCCGGCTCAGCCGCCTCAGTTCCTCCTCCGTGGCACCGATTACGTGGGTCGGCCGCAGACGGCCGTACATGTCGGCGCTGTTGACGGCGATCACCTCGTAGCGCTCAGGCCCACCAGCGGCGATGTGACGGAGCGCCCCGTACGCCTCGTACGTCTTCCCCGTGCCGGTCAATCCCGTGATCAGGAGCGTTCCGGCGGACAGCGGGTCAGCGAGTGCCTTGTCCGCCCAGTCCACGACCTGGGGGAGGCTCGACTCCGCCCCGCGGAACCGCGGCGGGGTGGCCGCACGCCAACGTCCCAGGGCGTACTGGGCGCGTGCTTCGCGATGCCACAGCGGGTCACCCGGCTCTTCTCCAGCGGGCAGTGCGCAGTCAGGGGCCAGTCGAATTCCTTTGGCGGCGATGATCCGCTCCAAGGCCCGCATCGTCCGGGAGCTGGCTGCGAGTTCGGGCTTAGCCATGCTCAAAATCCATTCTGGTAGGCCGTCGAATCCACTGGGTTCCGGAAAGACGTCCATCTGGCCGGGGAGCGTCGGAGGGGGACGATGTTGTCCGTCTGGGGGGCGCTCGGAGTGTTCGTCGGAAGGTCGGCCCAAATGCGCAGCAGGTACCGAGCTGTTTGGGGAGGGCGCTTCGGGTCCCAGCGGCGGGCGATGATCTCGACCAGCCGCTCAGGCCCCCAGCGGTCGCAGAGCGCTGTTACCCGGTCCCACTCATCGCTGTTCAGCCGCCATCCGACGAGCATGCCCGCTTGGGTCAGGGCCGAGACGACGGCTTCGGCGCCAGCGGGGACATTGGTGGTCGCGGGGTCACCTTGATGCGGCGAGGCGCCGCAGGAATGCGAGCTAGCTTGCTTGCCTGAAGTGTTAATACTCCCGAAGGGAGTATTAACACTTCCCGTATGAGGGCGTACTGCGTGAACTTTTCCAGGAAAACTGTTCCAGGTTTCCGTCCTGGGCTGTGCCTCTTCGGAAGTTCCTTCCTGGAAAGTGCTTCGTGTTTTCTGAGGTGCCGTGGCCTTGTTCGGGTGGCGGGCTACCTCTCCCAGCGTTACCGAGTATCGATTAACCCGTCCTCTGCCGGGTTGGCGGTCGCACGTAAGCTCATTCAGTTTGCACAGCTCTGCGATGCAATTGGTCACAGTGCGAGGCGACAGATTCGTAAGGTCAGCTATCTGATCCAGTGAAAGGCTTACTGTTCCCCGGTCATCCGCTTCACGAGCTAGGGCCAACATCACGAGACGTGAGGCCCTCTTGGATTTCGACCGGCCCCATACGAGGGTCGTCACCGCTTCACTCATTGGGGTGCTCCGCTAGTCGGTGCGACAGATGGGAAGGCCCTTGCATGGGCGGTTTCGAGGATCAGGGTGTTTATCTCTATGGCCAGGCCAGGGGGAGTGGGTGGGAAATTCGGAATTTTAGGCATGCGAGATCCCGTTCGGAAAGTTGAGGAAGGGGAGAGTGGGCGGGCGTCTATTTGGCCCACGCCGGGCCGTCAAGCCGCGTCCTCCACGGTGTCCTCATGCCGTGCTGCGGTCTCGCGTCGCTGATGGTGATCACGGAGGAGCTGGAAGACGTACTTGCTGGACATCCCCAACCCTCGCGCCGCCACAGCGGGATCCAGCGAAGGATCTGAAGCAAGGCGCGATATGGCCTCTTCCCGCTCCAGCGTCGTCAGGGTGGTCGGGACTCCACGCAGTGCCGTGCTGACGGCAGCAGAGTCGATCCGAGCCTTCCACGCGGTCAGGAGGGGAGCGCGCTCCGAAGAGAGCAGCCCGGCTCTGATCCCGTACTTGTCCTCATGCCTCAGCGCCTCAACCAGGCATCGAGCGGAAACTGGGAAAGGGCATCTTGCGCATGCGTTGAACGGTTCCCTAAGGGAAGAGCCGTGGTCGCGGCGTATTTGGTCGGGGTCGCTCCACGGGTGCTCTACTTCAGGGAAGAAGAGGTCAGTGCGGAACTCTGCACAGGGGGCGTTATCCGTCCACCTTTTGCCTTTTGCTTCCTCTGTCGCGTCCAGCAGAGGTGTCCAATTGTCATTCAGTGCGGACTTCACTGCGGAACTCAAGGACGGCGATAGATTAGGGAAATTGAATGCTTGATTCACGGGAATGGCTCCTGGCGATCAGAGGCGCACGCATCCATGCAGAAGTTCCAGCGCCTGAGCGGGGGAGGTTAGGCGCGTGAACGCGTGCGAGACCGCACAGAAGGCCTGATGAGTTGTGGTTTCCCTGTGTTGCCGGAGCCCGAATTTGTTCCACTTCCCGGTGCTACGAAGTGCATCGCCGAAATCGCCTTTATGTCTTCCTCGGCGAATTTGACGTGCTTCCCCAGCTTTCGGTGAGGAAGCACCCCGATCCGTGCCCGCAGCCACTTCTCCGGAACGTTCAGCCGACGCGCGGCTTCCTCGTAACCCATGTGAAGCGGTTCGGGCTCGCGCTCCGGTGGTCGGAGGTCCCCCACCTCCATGGCCAGTCGGAGGGCGGCAGCCAAGGCTTCAAGGCCAAGGCCCTCAGGCCCAGTGAGCATCCCCGTGCTCACGGCCGATGTCCCCGCAGGGAGTCCCATGACACAATCACTCCTCGATGGCGAGCGACCACGTCGCCCGCCCGTCCAGTGGCGCCAGAGCAGGGCTCTGTCGCCACAACCAAGGTGCAGCCGCGAGGTTTACGAGGCCCGCTGCGGCGCGCACTGCTTCGTGGGTTCGGCTCGCTGGCTGGGAGTTGGCGCTCCTGCCAGTGGGCCGAACTCGTTCTTCGAGGGCCGCGTGGACGCAGCCCTGATCACCACCGGCACGCACCTGAGTGCTGCCGACGCGATCACCATACAATCATTTCCAACCCATCATTTCCATCCCGCTGCTGGTGTCGATGGCCCCTGTTGGGGCGGTTGGGATACTTGCCGAGTGAAGAGTGTCCGAGACTTCAGTCCTGCCGGGTTCCGTGCCGCCTATCAAGGGCGAGGGTGGTCCCAGGGTGATGTGGCGACGGCGGTTGGCGTCTCGGTCGGGACGGTCGGTCGTTGGGCGACGGGGAAGGGCGCGCCCAGTCCCCGCTTGTTCGCCGCCCTCGTCGAGCAGCTCGACGTGCCCCCGTCGGATCTTCTGGAGCCGCTCGCCTCCGACGCGGACCTCGCGGTGCTGCGTACGCGCGCTGGTCTCCGGCAGGAGGATGTCGCCGGACGGCTCGGCGTGCAGGCGTCCGACGTCTCCGAGCTGGAACTCGGGATCGGGCGCATGAGGGACGAGTGGGTCGGTGCCCTTTCCGATCTCTACGGCGTCTCTGTGGATCGGGTGCGTCAGGCCAAGCAGGCCGCCGATGCGCGGTGGCGGGCGGACTTCGAAGCCAAGCGGGCGGGGCGGCCCGCTGGGTGAGGCCCTTCGCCGGGCGAACGGCGCCCCGTGCTCACGGGTCGGGCGGGCTGCACGGCCATAGGGGCTGGGCGGGCGGCGGGTTGGCGCCGTCATCGGCCCCCCACGCGCCAGGCGCCGAATCGGCGGTACGGATGGGCACGGTCGGCTCCCTGTCTGGGTGGCGGCCCAGATCGAGTACGGGCACACGGGTAGCAGAGGGCGACCGGATGGGTGCGCCCTGCACGCATCCATGAAAGTATGCAAACGATCAGTAGTCAAACGATTGTTTGCAGCCAAGGGGGGTCTACAACGATCGTTGGACCTGTAGCTATGGTGATCACATCACCACGCGTCAGAAAGACCACTACCCGTGACCCCAGTGCCAAACCCCTCGGGGCGGCCGACCTTCGCTGGCCGACTCAACCTCCTCTTCGAGGCAGCGGCTCGGCCAGACCCGAAGCACCCCGGTGAGTACGTCGAGTACACCAACCAGGAGGTCGCCGATGAGATCAACCGTCGCCACGGCGAGGGCACCATCACCGCCGAGTACATCCGCCGCCTCCGCCGGGAGGGAGGCCCGAACCCCACCGCCCCCTACATGTCGGTGCTAGCCGACTTCTTCGACATGCCTCTCGACGTCTTCAACCTCACCAGCACCGAGGCGAACAAGACGGCGAGCGCCGTTGTCGCCGAGCTGGAGCGGCTCCTCAACGAGCGGCGTCAGCGGCAGGAACAGGCCGGGAACGAGACGCTCGCCGTGCTCGCGCGTTCCGCCAGCCGACTGTCCCCGCAGGGGCAGGCCCGCGTCGCCCAGTTCGCGAGCAAGCTCGAAGAGGTCGAGGAGATGGAACGGCAGAGCAAACACCTCGACCGCTGACCGAACACCCCCCCACGCAAGGTGCACGACTCCGGTGATCCACTATGCCGACAGCCCTATACGCCGCGCCGTCGCGACCTTTCCGGTGCCCGATCCCCTCACGGTCGAGTCGCTCTTCGACGTGATCCGACGCGGTTACCACCGGCCTCTTGAGCTGTGGCGCGGCCAGCCCCCGCTGAAGGGCCTGAGGGCTAACGGCTTGTGGCTGACCCGCCCCGATGCGCGGAGTGACGTGATCTGGGTCGCGCCGGAACTCAACGGCGCGGCCGCGGTCCACACCCTGGCCCACGAGGGCGGGCACATCGCGCTGGGGCACCAGCCGGTCCAGCTGCCCGCCGAGCCCGAACCCGAGCCCTTCCAGTTCCTGAGCCCGAGCTTCCTCGGCGGCTGCCTGATCGGCCGGACCCGCTCCCAGGAGGGCCCTCAGGACCCCGAGCACGTCAAGGTCGAGGACCAGGCAGAGAAGTTCGCCTTCGCCCTGCGCCGCAAGGCGCTCGACCACGCCCGGGAGAACCAGCACAGCGGCGATCCGCTGCTCCACAGCCTCTACAAAGTCCTCTAGCCCAGCTCGTCCAGCTAGTTCAGCGCCACCTGCTCAGAGATCAGTCCCTATGACTTCCGACGACGCGATAGCCCTGCTGACGATCATCCCTTTGTGGGTCGTCGTCGGCTTCCGAGTCCACTCCCGCCGTAAACGCAACGAGCCCAGCCGCGGCAAGGACGCCCTGCTGTGGACCTTCGTCGCCCTCGCCATCGGCACCACCCTGCGGCTGTCGCCGCTGGAACACGCCATCGCCTCCCTGACGGGGACACGCGATGCGGCCATCCTCCCCAAGCACCTGGCCGTCGTCGCGGCCTGCCTGCTCCTGGTGGGCTGGGTCGACTCCGCCGTACCCGCGCGCTCGCCCGAGCCACGGTGGCGCCGCCTGGGCGACCTGCCGCCGCGTCTGGCCATCTGGGCGGTGGCCGCGGTGATCGCCATCGCCACGTTCCCGGGCACCGCACCCGCGCGGGTGGCCCCCAACGGGGACACCGACTTCATCAACGGCCAGTTCGGCGACGGCTGGGGAACCCTCTACCTCGCCGTCTACCTCATCCCGATCGGCATCGCCCTGACCCTCTCCACCGCCCTGTGTGCGACGGCGGCCAGCCGCAGCCCGGCGGGGGCGTTTCGCCGCTGCATGCACCTGATGGCCGTGGGCTGCGGACTCGGCGTCACCTACCCCCTGTACCGGCTGACCTACCTCGGCTACGGGCTCGCGGGCGCCGAATTCCCCCTGAGCGAGGACCAGTTCGACCTGGGCGGCAACCTCCTTCAGATTGCCACGATCCTCCCCGTGATCGCGGGCTCCAGCATCCGCGCCATCGACATCGTTGTCCGCGCCCTGCGCCACCGCCGCGCCCTCATCGCCCTGCGTCCGCTGTGGGTCGACCTGGTCGTCGTGCTCTCGCCGGACACGGTTCGCCGCCACTTCGACGAGGGCAGTTCCCTGGTTCGTGACCGCTGGCTCATGCGCCACACCTACGACCGGCTCGACCAGCGCGTGGTGGAGATCTGGGACGCCACCTACGAACTGCTGCCATGGATCGAAGAGGACCTGCCGGAGCGGGCCCTGGCCGCCGTACGCGCCGCGGGCCCGACCGGCGATGACGCCGAGGCCGCCGCGGAGGCCCTGTGCCTGCGCATCGCCCGGCGCCGCGCGGTCGACGGCGAACCTCACGCCGTGCCCTCCACGGTCGAGCCCCTGCTGGCCCTGCGGGATGACCAGGAGTCCAACGCGCTGTGGTTGACACGTGTCGGTTCCTACTACGGCTCCACGCGCCTGGACGACATCGAGAAGGCCCTGACGACCGGGGCCGAGAAGGTAGGAACGGCGTGACCGCCCTGCACGACCCGGACACCACCAGCGAGCTTCACATAGCCCGCTTCATCACCGACGGCCTGGACCCCAAGAACGTCATCATCGCGGTCAGCCTCCTGACCGGCCTCGCCCAGCAGGACCCGCTCGTCGGCCTCGCCTGGGGCGCGGAGGCCATCGTCTTCGCCGCGCTGATCCCCATCGCCTACATCAAGTACGGCATCAGGTCCGGGAAGTGGGCGGACCGGCACGTGGGCGACCGCCGACGGCGCCTGCTCCTGATCCCCGTCATCATGGCCTCGGTCGGCGCGGGCATCGGCGGCATGCTCTGGCTCGACGCCCCGCGCCAGATGCTCGCCCTAGTCGTCGCGATGCTCGCCACCTTGGCGGTGCTGCTGCCGGTCACCGTGTTCTGGAAGATCTCGGTGCACACCAGCGTCGCGGCCGGTTCCCTGGCCATCCTGGCGACCGCGTACGGCGCCCTCGTCTGGCTCGCGGCTCCGCTCGTGGCCGTGATCGCCTGGTCGCGGGTGGCCCTGCGTGCGCACACGGTCGCCCAGACCATCGCGGGCGGCTGCTTGGGCACGATCGTGGCAGGCCTCGCATTCAGCGCCATGGGAACGTGAGGACGGCGTCGAGATGCTCGCGCGCAAGCTCTGCGCATCCGCCGCGACAGAAGGACCACTTCGCGCCACTCCGGCAGTCGTTAGCCATCCGAGGGCGCCGCCGAGAGTGCACGCAGCGTGGTGGGAAGCCCGGAGAACCTCCACTCGCCCAGAGAGCACAACCGCGTTAACGCCGAGGCCACCGAGGTCGTCGGACCACCTCCGCTCGCGCGGAGAGCACGGCTCCCTCATCACCGTCAGCTACGGCAGCGACGGACTACCTCGGCTCGCGCGGAGAGCACGGCCGTGGTGTGGCCCCGTCACCCGCCGTGTCCGGACTACCTCCGCTCGCGCGGAGAGCACTAGTGCCCGCAGTGGAAGACGCTGAGGTACCGAGGACCACCTCCGCTCGCGCGGAGAGCACAAGGAGCCGTGAATTCCCCGCTGATTTCCGAGCGGACCACCTCCGCTCGCGCGGAGAGCACGCATCACTGCCGAGGAGCTCGGGGTCCGCGCGCGGACTACCTCCGCTCGCGCGGAGAGCACGCACGCCTCACCCCTTCCGCCCCGTCGATGGCCGGACTACCTCCGCTCGCGCGGAGAGCACGCACGCCTCACCCCTTCCGCCCCGTCGATGGCCGGACTACCTCCGCTCGCGCGGAGAGCACAGCAACCCCTTGGTGTCCGTGCCGTCCCTGGCCGGACTACCTCCGCTCGCGCGGAGAGCACTCGAGCTTGCCCAGAAACAGCTCTGTGCCGGTCGGACTACCTCCGCTCGCGCGGAGAGCACTTGTTCTGCTTCTCCCAGTCCGTGTCGCTCATCGGACTACCTCCGCTCGCGCGGAGAGCACACACAGAAGGAGCAGCTGCAGCGGCTGGAGCCCGGACTACCTCCGCTCGCGCGGAGAGCACATGGGGGTTCTGCCGTCTCACTAGGAGGGGATCGGACTACCTCCGCTCGCGCGGAGAGCACCTCACGCCGAACTCGACCGCCAGATCCCAGGGCGGACTACCTCCGCTCGCGCGGAGAGCACCCCGAGGACTGCCGGTAGGAGTCCTGGAAAACCGGACTACCTCCGCTCGCGCGGAGAGCACGTCTCGTGGTGCCGAACCCTCTCGGCCAGCTGCGGACTACCTCCGCTCGCGCGGAGAGCACCACACACGCAAGGGGCGTCCTCCGGGGCGCCCCGGACTACCTCCGCTCGCGCGGAGAGCACCGACCGCTACGCCCGCCCTTGAGGTGGACTGACGGACTACCTCCGCTCGCGCGGAGAGCACAGGTACCGCTCGACGGTGTCGGGCGAGGGCGCCGGACTACCTCCGCTCGCGCGGAGAGCACCAGCACACCATCCAGGAACTCCGGCGCGAGCGCGGACTACCTCCGCTCGCGCGGAGAGCACGCCCCGTGGATGTCCGACTGGGACCGGCAGGTCGGACTACCTCCGCTCGCGCGGAGAGCACCTGGGGCACGCGCTCGGTGTCGTCCTGCAGATCGGACTACCTCCGCTCGCGCGGAGAGCACGCACGGCATGACGCCCGAGCGAGCCCGCACTGCGGACTACCTCCGCTCGCGCGGAGAGCACGACCTGGACCCTGACTCCGAAGGCATCGGCCGCGGACTACCTCCGCTCGCGCGGAGAGCACTGGCCGCCGGGATCGCTGTGCTCGGCACCCTCCGGACTACCTCCGCTCGCGCGGAGAGCACGCGGCACCGCGGCGAGCGTGGGAAGGACGCTGCGGACTACCTCCGCTCGCGCGGAGAGCACCCGTCGAGGCCCCGGAGGAGGTGCAGCCCGGCCGGACTACCTCCGCTCGCGCGGAGAGCACACCTGCCCCGGTGCCTGTTCGTCACCCGCCGCCGGACTACCTCCGCTCGCGCGGAGAGCGCCGTCCAGCACCAATCCGGACTGCGCATCTCGTCGGACTACCTCCGCTCGCGCGGAGAGCACGTCGTCTGCGTCGAACGTGATGACGTCGCTGACGGACTACCTCCGCTCGCGCGGAGAGCACACCGCCCAGCCCGGCCTGAGCGGGGTGCACGTCGGACTACCTCCGCTCGCGCGGAGAGCACCTCTCGGCGGCTTCCCGCGCTTGCGCCTGCCGCGGACTACCTCCGCTCGCGCGGAGAGCACGGTGAAGCCGGGGATGACGAGTGCGGCGCGGCCGGACTACCTCCGCTCGCGCGGAGAGCACAGGCGGAGGGAACTGATACAAGCACTGGGAATCGGACTACCTCCGCTCGCGCGGAGAGCACTCCACGGTGCCCACGGGCAGCAGCCCGCGCGTCGGACTACCTCCGCTCGCGCGGAGGGACCCGGGCCCGAGCACTACCGCGAGGCCGAGCGCCGGACTACCTCCGCTCGCGCGGAGAGCACGACAGGTACTTGTAGCGGTCCTCGCTGCCTGCCGGACTACCTCCGCTCGCGCGGAGAGCACCAGCAGACCCCGGCGGCCACGACCCCCAACGCCGGACTACCTCCGCTCGCGCGGAGAGCACCGCTCTCACCTGCGGCTGCCAGCGGCGCCGTACGGACTACCTCCGCTCGCGCGGAGAGCACATCCGAGGCTGGCGTCGGCGTGCCCTCATCCGCGGACTACCTCCGCTCGCGCGGAGAGCACTCCACCCAGAGGTCGGCCAGGTAGCCGTTCGTCGGACTACCTCCGCTCGCGCGGAGAGCACGCCTGACGTGCGAGGCGGCTGGACGGGAACAGCGGACTACCTCCGCTCGCGCGGAGAGCACGCCCGGGTCGTAATGGATCTTGGGACGGATAGCGGACTACCTCCGCTCGCGCGGAGAGCACTCCATCGCCAGGGCGGCGGCCCGCGGCCCGTCCGGACTACCTCCGCTCGCGCGGAGAGCACACGCCAACCCGGGGGACGTGCTCGGCACCATCTGGACTACCTCCGCTCGCGCGGAGAGCACATCCCCAGCGCCTCGCGCAGCAGGTCGACGCACGGACTACCTCCGCTCGCGCGGAGAGCACTCGTCCAGTTGCAGGCGCACGGTCTCCAGCACCGGACTACCTCCGCTCGCGCGGAGAGCACTCTTGCACCCCGAAGCCCGTGCCCGGGCGCGCCGGACTACCTCCGCTCGCGCGGAGAGCACCCTTCATGAACTGCGGGTTTATAGCGGCTTTGCGTGTTCTTTGCTTTCGTTCTGGAAGGCGATGAGAGTGAGGCCGTCGAAGTCGGTGGGGGTGCGGCGGCGGGTGCCTGCGGTGCGGAGGGTGAAGCCTTGTTCGTTGTCGCTGGGGTAGGCGAGGACGGACATGCCGTCGCCGGTGGTGGCGGATACGGCGGACCACAGTTCGTCGCGTACGCGGGCGGAGACGGTTCCGACGTACAGGTGGGGGGTGACTTCGAGGAGCCAGCGGGTGAGGGCGCCGCGGAGGTGGTCGGGTACGGCGGTGGCGGAGAGGACGATCATCGAGGCCATCGGGGGTGGGTCCTTTGGGGGCGGGGTCAGGGGTCGGTTGCGTGGTTCATGCCGCCGGGGATGGCGCCGCTGATGGGGTCCCAGAGGTCGACGAGGTGCTCTTCGGGGTCTGGAGTGTCGTAGGGGGTTTGGGGGTCGAGGAGTTGCTGGATGTCGGTGACGATGCGGGGGAGGAGTTTGAAGAGGCGCAGGCCGTCTCGGAAGGAGCGGCGGGCGTCGGCTTCCGGGTTGGTGGCGGAGTGGAGGGAGAAGGCGAGGGGGATGGTGAGTTCGGCCTTGTAGAGGTCGGCGATGTCGTAGACGAAGGCTTGCTGGTTGCCGTTGTGGACGAAGCCGAGGGCGGGTGAGCAGCCAAGGGCGAGGATGGCGGCGTGGACGATGCCGTATAGGCAGGTGTTGGCTGAGGAGAGGGCCAGGTTGACGGGGTCTTGGGTGTCCCAGGAGGCGGGGTCGTAGGCGCGGCGGAAGCGGCCGATCTTGTGTTGTTGGGCGAGTAGGCGGTAGTGGGCTTTGACGCGTTTGCCTTCGAGGCCGCGGAGTTGGTCGAGGGTGGGCTGGGGTGGGGCGGTGCCGTGGCCGAAGCGCCTTTCGTACATGGCGGTGGCGACGGCGAGGCGTTGGGTGTCGTCGGCCCAGGCGCGGGTCTGGCGTTCGAGCCAGGTGGTGGACAGGGAGTCGGGCAGGGCGGCGGCGTAGCAGCGGACGCCGCCGGAGCCGGTGATCAGGACGGTGGTGCCGTGGCGGGCCAGGGTGGCCAGGGCGCGGGCGGTGATGGAGGTGCCGGGGCCGAGCAGGACGCAGCTGAGGGCGGCGGTGGGGAGGTAGAGGGTTTCGGTGCCGCGGCGGTCGCTGGTGACTTCGGCGCAGACGCCGGTGTCGTCTTGGTGGATGCGGACGATGTCCAGGTACAGGAAGGACAGGGAGTCGGCGATGCGCGGGAGCATCGCGACGGTGGGGGCGGCGAGGCGGCGCCGGGCGTCGGCGGGGGTGCGGCGGGCGCGTGCGGGGGCTGGTCTGGTCATGAGGGCTCCCGGGCGGGGGCGATGCTGAGCAGGCCGCAGCCGTAGGCCTTGCCGCGGCCGATGCCTTCGATGATCTTCGTGCGGAGGAGGTCGGGGTCGATGATGGCGGCGGTGCCGTCGAAGCGTGTGCGGGCGTGGCAGATGTGCTGCTGCTGGCGGGAGTTGCGGGGGCCGCGGGCCCCGCGGGCGGCTTCGAGGGGGTGGGAGCGCAGGGTGAGGGGTTTGAGTCCGGCGGTGTCTGTTTGGCGCAGCCACCATGCGTCGGCGTCGGCGCCGTTCAGGGGGACGACGGCGGGCAGGTTGTAGAGGCGTCGGGTGGTGGCGCCGGGTTTGCGGACGGCGCTGGCCACGCAGCGGTAGTGGACCGTCAGGCCGGGGCGCAGGGCGTCAAGGAGCGCATCCAGGGGGCGGGTTGTCCCGTTGCCGTAGCCGATGGGGAGCTGGCTGAGGTCGGGTTCGTGGGTGCTTTGCAGCAGGATGTGGGTTCCGGTGGGGGTGTCCTCGACGCGGAACAGGACGCCGAAGCGGGCGCGTGGGTCGGGGCCCGCGTGGGCGGGGAAGAGGGTCATGAGGCGGTGGTGCAGACCGACGGCTGCTTCGGTGCCGTTGAGGTCGTGGCGGGCGTCGCGGGAGCGCTGGTCGGGGACGATGCGGGTCAGCCAGGTGGTCAACGACGGTCTCCTTCCAGTGCGGCGCGGTCGAGGTGCTCGCGTACGTACGCGGTGAGGGCGGTCAGATGGCGAAGGCCGAGACCGGCGTGCTGGTCGGCGGGAAGGCGCAGGGTGCGGCGGTAGAGGGCGCGGGTGCGGTGGGCGCGGTGGCCGGGGCGGAAGGAGACTGGCTGGTCGTTGATCTCGCTCACGGGGTGCGTGCCGTTCTGGTCGTCGCCGGACTCTGGTTCCTGCGGGGCCCGGAGCGTGTTCAGGGGCTGGTCGGAGAGGAATTCGACGTCCTGGCCGCCGTTGCGTGGGCGGGGTGCGGCGAGGGGGAGACGCACGAGGTGGTGGAGGGGATCCTCGGACGCGCCCAGCAGTACGGGGCCCTCGGGCGGGCACGATCGGCGGCCCAGGAAGAGCGGCCATCGCGGTGCCGTGAGTGCCTGTGCGGCCTGGTCGAGGAGTTCTGCCTCGGCGGGGCCGCCGGTGACGGCGACGGTGAAGGCCGCGTCAGCGAGGTAGGTGCGGTGGGTGAGCAGCGTGCTGGTGCTGCTGGAGCGCTTCTTGCCCTCCGCGGTGGTGACGGTGGCTTTGGCGGGCAGGCCGCCGCCGACGGTGTGCAGGTCGCGCAGCGGCACGCCGGGCCGGTCGACGCGGATGGTCAGCGAGAGCCGGGCGAGGTCGCTGGGCGGCTGGTCGCGGCTTCGGCCGAGCGCGGACGCCAGCAGGCCGATGACGCCGGAGCGGGTGGGGAACAGGGCGGTGTCCCGCTCGTTGAAGGGGCTGCGCTCGCCCCAGGACTGGAGCGGTCCGGTCAGCCGCAGGAGCAGGCCGGTGGCCGTGGGCGTGGTCGGGGCGTGGGGGGAGGTCACGCCGACGCGTCCTGGTGCTGGGCGAGGGCGGCGTCGAGGGCGGCGGTGATCAGGCCGTCGAACGAGCCGTGGCGCTGGCCGAGGCCGGTCAGGTCCTTGGCCTCCCGTCCGGCCCAGCCGGAGGTGAGGATGCGCCCGCCGCCGAGCAGCGTGTTCGCCTCCTGGGCGTATTCGTCGAGCCGGGCCCAGGACTCCCGAGCGAAGCCGCCGCGGGCGTGGACGGGCTCTTCGAAGGCCGCCGCGTAGGACAGCGGGCGGTCGGTGCGTACGGAGAGGTGGACCAGGTCGGGGATGGTGTGGGGGGCGGTGGAGTTCTTCTTGGCCTGCGGGAGGGACTCGATGAACGCGGCGAGGAATGCTCCGGCCAAATCGCGGGCCGCCTGCGGTTTGTCGCCGATGTTGGCGGCGAGGTCACGCAGGTCGACGGTGGCGTAGCGGTAGAAGGTACCGGCGCTGAACTCGGAGTGTCCCATGTGGCCGCTGCCGGTGGCATCACCCCAGGCGGCGGTGATGTCGTCGACGGCGGAGAAGTAGTCCAGCTCGACGTCCGTCTGATGGGTGGTCAGTGCGTGGGCGACCTGGACGGCGCCGTCCACCCCGGCGTTGTCGACTTCGGCGAGCATCCGGCCGAAGAGGTTGATGACGCCGTTGCGCGAGCGCAGCACCGCCTCGACCTCGTCCTTGGGCAGCACGCTCTTGTCGGAGGGCTTTTTGATGTCCTTGGCCTTGCCCACCGCCTCGCGATGGGCCTCGGCGAGATCGGCCAGCTCCGACACCGCCGCCTGCGGCACATACACCATCGCGTTGGTGAGCACCTTGTTGGGCAGGATCTGCTGGGGGTCATCCGGGTTCTTGGCGAGTTCGAACTTGATGCTGCTGGCCGCCGCCACGTGCGCGCCCGCGCGCTGGGCCTCGGCCTCAGGCCAGTTCCGGCCCTCCAGTTCCCGGGTGACGCGTTCGCCGATACGGCGGGTACGCAGCGCCGCTTCGCCGATCTTCTCCTCGAAGACGGTACGGACGGCACGCTTCCAGGACTGGCTGCTGACACGGGTGCGCAGCGTGTCGCCGTACTGGACGGTTTTGACGGAGTTCGTATCGTCCCTGTTCAAGTTGGCGAAGGGGACCGTCTGAAGGACGTGGATGTCGATGAAGCGGGCAGCAACGGACACGGTGATCTCCCTGAGAGAGGTAGGTGATGCGGAGGTGCGGGGCGCAAGCGGACGTGTGAGAGCGGTGCCGGTCACCCCCCGGCCTCGAACTGGCTGGACTCCTCCAGGGCGGTCGCTTCGGCGTCGGCCTGCTGGGCCCGCTTGTGCTCATCTGCGGAACGCTGCCGGTAGTAGTCCTGAAGCCACCGCCGCGAGATCCGCCCGGAGTGCTGTGGCCAGGCGAGCAGATCACTCAGGAGCTGAGGCCAGTCGACGGGGACGTCCACGCTGCGCAAATAGCCGACAGCGGCGGGAAGATGACGGTGCAGGCCGTCAATGCTCTGCCGGGTGAGGAGATTCAGCCGCGCTTCAGCCCCCGACTCCCGCATCGCTTTGTCCCGGCCGGGACCGGTCGTGACGGCGGCGGCGAAGGCGGCGCCCAGGCTCGCGCCGTAGCGCTGCGCGTCCGATGGCTCCGCAGGTGCCCCCGCATCCGGTTCACCCGGAGTCTCGGCGGGGGAGGCCGCGGCGCCCCCGTCGGCTGCCCGTTCGTCAGGTGGGTCCGCGGTGGCCGATCCGCTGCGCGGCTGCGCCGCGATCATCGAGGCCACCGCGTAGTAGGCCCGCTGATCGGTGTCCGATCCGAGGGCGTGGTCCGGTAGCCAGGGGGCGACGAACCGGTGCATGCGCTGTGTCAGGCGGTCATTGATCCCTCGGCGGAGGCCACCGCGCAGCGCGCTTCGGGCACCGGGATCCTTGTGACAGAGCCGCTCCACCCGCTGGGTGTAGGTGAGCAGACGCTGACGCCGTGCCGCGGCCGGGTCCGTAGTAGCGGCCTGAGTGGTCATCCTCTTCCTCGTCCCTCTAGCTCTCGTCCGCCCGGGGTGCAGGTGCGTCCTGCGCCTTCGAAGCTCCGGTGGTCTTCTTCGTCCGCACTCCGCCGTACAACCCGATCCGGGCATCCGAGACGGCCTTGGCGCCGCGCTGCGTACGGGTGACGGAAGCCGTCACCGTGTCGTAGGCCGCAACCGCCAAGGCCAGAAACGCCGCTCGTGCTCCAGCCCGGTCGAAGCCCGCGTCCAGGGACTTGCCCGAGCGGTCCAGGCGGTGGAAGTGGTCCCAGAACTCGGCCTCGGCGCGCGGCCAGTAACGCGCGGCGGCCTCCCCGGCCCACGCCTCGCCCTTGTCCTTCGGGTCACGAACGTAGGCGGACCAGGCCTGTCTCACCGATCTGTCCAGCCGCTTCCCGTACAGCTCGCCGAGCTGCCGCAGCCGCGCCACCGGCAGAGCGGTACGCGGTGTCTCCCGCTCCGCGAAGCCCAGCACCGCAGGCGTGGTGCCGGATACGAACTGGATGTCCTTGGCCTGGGCTTCCTGCTCGAAACCAAGGGATCGCACCCGGAGGTCCTCCGACACCTCGAAGGCATAGCCGAAGACCTCGGGCCGCTTCGGCTGGGCGGTCCCGGGGGTTCCTTCAGGAGCAGGGCATCCAGGTCCCGCCACAACGCGCGCCGGGAGTCAGCCGGACGCGGGTAGGGATTGCCCTGCTGGCTCACCTGCCAGATCAGGAAGGGATCACTCCGTGGGATACGGCCCTTACGGTACGCCCAGGTGATGTAGGCGTCCCGCACCACCTGGCCGTCCTGCCCCTGCGGCACCAGAAGCAGCGCGTGCTGGGAGCAGGCGGTGAGCCGGGAACAGGGACCCACCGGCTCGGGGGGCGCCGCGTCCGGGTCCGGCAACTCAGCCCACTCCCACGGGCACTGATCCCGCGCGGACATCACGGTGACGTCCGGCCTGAGCAGCCCGGCCAGCAGCGTCTCGAAGAGCGTGTCTCCCTCAGGGTGGTACGACAGCGCGGTACGCAGCGGGCCCGCCGTCATGCTGGCGCTCTTCACGCCGTTCACTTCCCGGGACGAGCAGCGGCCAGAGGGCCCGTAGTAGTGCCACACCAGCAGGTTCAGCACGGCCTCCGACGCCGTGGGAAGATCGGGGTGGGCGTCCCTGTCAGGCCTGAACCAGGCGTGGTTGTTGCCCGAGGCGCGTGTGACGATCAGCTTGTTCACCCCGGCGGTGTTGTCCGGATCGCACTGCTCGGCCAGGCGAGCGTCCTGCATCCACGGGCGACCGCCCGCTGGGTCGAACAGCCAGAAGCGGTCCTCGTACTTGGCGAAGTAGTCGTCAATGCCCTTCCTCGGCAACTCGCCCTCATCCCAGACGCCTTGGAGCCGCGAGCCCCAGTCCGTGGTGCCTGTCTCGTCCAGACCGGTTACTCGGGCAGTGAGCGCGTACAGGATCCGCAGGAGGGCGGAGTGCGCCGGAGGGGAGGTGACCGCCAAGGCCGTGATGTCGGCACTCCGCAGGAACAGCTCGCGCAGCCCGATGTGGTCGGGGGGCTCGCCAGGTGATGGGTGAGTGGCGGCTGGCGACCAGTGGACCGGGATCCACGGTTCGCGGAGCAGGCTGTAGGCGCGTGTAGGCATCGATGGGGCTCCAGGTGAAGGGTGGCGAGGAGGCCGGGAGCTGTGTCCGCGCGAAGCTCGACAGCGCGGCTATACGATCTCCAGGCCGACGTCCGATGTCCGGATGGTGCGGTCTCCGTGGCGGCAGGACCAGGCGACACCTGAGCCGTCATCGGGCTCTGGCCGCATGCGCAGCAGCACGACCTCGCGGAGCAGCGGCTGCTCGTCCCACCCCTGAGGCGTCGCGTGGCCGCTGTCGCCCCGCAGCCACGTGCCCGGCACCGGGGCGGCGTGGGAAATGATCTGCGCCAGGTGACGCCGGGGGAGCCTGCGGACGTCGGCGGGCAGCCGAAGGGTTCCTGCCTCGTCGAGCGCCAGTGAGTCATCACTCTGCTCATACAGACACAACACCCGGCCTGTGTCCGCTCCCAGACGTGATGTCAGCAGTTCCTCCGTGACGCCTGCCTTCCGCTCGCTGAGCCGGTGAAGGTCACCGGCCACGTCCGCCGGGGCGCGGATGTGCACCATGCTGGCCAGGTGGGTCTGCGCCATCTCCTCGGCCTGCCGCTCGGCGTCCAGGATGCGCTGCTGCTCCTGTTCGGCGGCCCCGGCCAGCCGGTCGACGAAGTCCTCCGCGTACACCGCGTCGATCAGTTTCTGAACGTCGCCGGGAACGTCGATGCCCGCCGCTTCCGCCTCGGCCAGGATGAGGGCGGTCCGGCGCAGCAGCCCGGCATCGTAGACCGGGCCCCAGCTTCGAGGTCCATCGGTAACCCCCTCGGAATCGACGGGTTCAAGGACGATGAGACGCGGTTCCTCTTCAGGAAGCGCCCAGGTGGGGCGCCCGGTCGCGCCGCGCTGGTGGCGGCGGCCGCGCCCGGCTCGCTGGAGGAGCTGGGCCAGCGGGGCGAGGTCGCTGACGATCAGATCGAAATCGAGATCAAGGGACTGCTCGACGACCTGGGTGGCCACGAGGATGGACGCCGGACGCGGCTGGGCGATGTCCTCCTCGCCATAGGGCTTACCGTACGAGGTCTCGCACTCGGCGGTGATGCGCTGCCGCACGTGCGCCGGATAGCGCGAGTGCAGCAGACGCAACCCGCCCTCCCGCTGGGCGAGTTCGGGGAACGCCCGGCGAAGGTCCCGGTAGGTCTGCTGTGCCTCGGCGACCGTTGTGCAGCACACCAGCGCGGTACCCCCGTCAGAAGCAACCGGGTGCAGCGCCTCTCGCAGTGCCTCGCGTCGGCCGCCGGGACGCGGTGGCCGCGCCAGGTCCGCCTCCGTGTCCCACACGACCGGCCGGACAGCGAGGTCGATGCGACGGGCCCGCTCGCTCTTCACCGCCTGCGGCGGGCGAGACAGAGCCCGTGGCGGCATCGGAAAACAGCCAGCCCGGATACTGCGGTTCGACCACGGACGGCTCCAGGAAGCCAGCCCCCCGCCGATAGGCGTCCACCAGCGAAGTCGCCGTACGGCCTGTCAGCGTCGCCGACAGCAGGATCACCGGTGCGCGGAACGCCCCCAGCCACTCCAGCAGACGGACCAGCAACTGGTGCATCCACGGGCCGTAGGCGTGGGCCTCATCGACGACCAGGACCTTGTCGGACAGACCGAACAGCCGCAAAGCGTTGTGCTTGAGCGGGAGAACGCCACTGAGCGCCTGGTCAATGGTGCCCGCGCCGAGCGGGGCCAGCAGCCCGCGCTTGTGCCCCCGCAGCCAGGTACCCGCCGCCGTTGCGGTCTCCGTATCCGCGCTGATCTCACCATCCGGCACCTCCGCCTCCTCACCTGCGGCGTCACCCTCGGCGTACAGCGGGCTGAGCCAGGCCATGGAGTGCAGCAGCGTCAACGCCCGCTCCCCACCCATTGCGGACAGCGCGAACTTCCTCACCCGCGGGAACATCGCGTCTGCGGTGGCCATCGTGGGCAGCGCGAAGTAGAGCCCCCGCGCCCCGGCGGCCCGGCCCAACACCGACGCCGCGTACAACGCGGCCTCCGTCTTTCCATCACCGGTAGGCGCCGTGACCAGCAGCAGGCCCGCGCCCTTGGCCGCCACGAGCTCCGGAAACCGGCTCGCCAGGTCACCTTGAAGGGCGTTGGGGGTGAAGGGGAACATTTCGCCGAAGGACTCGGCCTCGAACTGCGCACGGCCCAGCTGGGCCCTGGACACCCAGTTCGGCGCGGCCGCGCGGGCACGGTCCCAGTGCGCGTCCAGCTCTTCGGCGCTCGCCCGCCAGTCCTCGGGCGGCAGCCTCGGAACGATCACGTCCTTCTGGCTGGCCAGCCAGTCCGCGATCACCACCAGACTGGAGACGATCACACTCAGTTCGGCGGGCAGCCCTCCGGTCGGTACGGCATCAGCACACGTCAGGCGCCGCAACTCCGTGAAATGCGCCCCTCGTTGAACCGCCCAGCCCTCCTCACCAAGACCCGGCTGATAGCCACTCGGATCGGCCATCTCCTTGGCCAGCAGCACCTGACCGAAGCACCCGTGGTGACCTCCCAGCATCTGGGCGACCTGATGCCACACCGCCTGTCGCATACGCCGCCGATGCCCTGGGTAACCAGCCTCCTCCAACAGCAGCGCGACCGCCCAGTGCGTCGCCATCTCATGTCGAAAGGCCCGCTCGTCAGCTGCTCCGGGAGCGAACGCGTAGCCGGGATCGTCCTGCACGGCCGCGAACGCGTTCGGCACCTGGGCCTGAAACGGCGGAGTGATCTTGCCCAGGTCGTGCAACGCCGCCCAGAACGAGCCCACCGCACGAGCCTCGCTCACCGACAGGCCCAGCGCGACAGCTATCCGCTCACGCACGCGGTCGCTGAGCAGCACGTCCCACAGCACCCCGAACGCCGCGGCCGTGTCCAGGAGATGACAGATCACGGGATAGGGGCGCGGCAGCCCCCACTCCTTACCCCACATCCGACCGTCGGTGGCCTCGCTCCGGCGCGAGTGACCGTCCTGCTTCGTCATGACGACAGGGATAGCAGCCGCCACTGACAACTGGCCCCGGCCAGGCGAAACTCATCACCGCCACCCGCTCCGGCTGGGACCATAGACTGCCCCTGTGCCTTGGCTGGGTGGAACGCATCGCGGTGCCCGGTCTGGGCAGTGTCACGAGGGTCAAGAATTGGCAAAGGCGCCATAACGGTGCTGGTCGGGAAGGGTGCTCTCCGCGCGAGCGGAGGTGATCCGGAGAGGAGCCCGACCTTGGCCTTGCCGAGGGGGTGCTCTCCGCGCGAGCGGAGGTGATCCGAGGCGCGCGCCCTCGCCAGCCGGTTCGAGGAGGTGCTCTCCGCGCGAGCGGAGGTGATCCGGACGCAGTCCTCGCCCGCATCCACCGTGACGGGTGCTCTCCGCGCGAGCGGAGGTGATCCGCCCTGTTGCCCGTTCCCAAGCTGGCCGAGCGCGTGCTCTCCGCGCGAGCGGAGGTGATCCGGCCCTTCAGCAGGGCATTCAAGATGCGTTCTTGTGCTCTCCGCGCGAGCGGAGGTGATCCGCTCCACGTGCCACTCGCCGGGGACATCGCGCGGTGCTCTCCGCGCGAGCGGAGGTGATCCGATCCCGCCGGGGTTCAGCACGGCGAGCGAGGCGTGCTCTCCGCGCGAGCGGAGGTGATCCGCCCTCGTACGCGGCGGGCGCGGGCGTTCCCGTGTGCTCTCCGCGCGAGCGGAGGTGATCCGGTGGCGGGCACCGCGGCACCGAGCGCGGCGGAGTGCTCTCCGCGCGAGCGGAGGTGATCCGTACCCAGGGTCAGCAGAGACGCCGGTGCGTTGGTGCTCTCCGCGCGAGCGGAGGTGATCCGATCCGCATCACCGGGGAGCAGCCCGCCGACCAGTGCTCTCCGCGCGAGCGGAGGTGATCCGACCGAGTTCGTCCGCCGCGAGTACGGGTCGGCGTGCTCTCCGCGCGAGCGGAGGTGATCCGACGGGCCGCTACCACCGGCGGATGGTCGCGGCGTGCTCTCCGCGCGAGCGGAGGTGATCCGGCCGTCACGGCTACGGGGTCTCCCGTGATTCGGTGCTCTCCGCGCGAGCGGAGGTGATCCGTCCTCCGACACCGCCCGCGCCACCGCCGTACTGTGCTCTCCGCGCGAGCGGAGGTGATCCGCGGGCTTCCGGGCTCGCGGGCTCGCTGGTGATGTGCTCTCCGCGCGAGCGGAGGTGATCCGCAGGGCCAGGACGCGTGGCTTCGGGCCTACACGTGCTCTCCGCGCGAGCGGAGGTGATCCGTACTCCCAGGGAATTCCGTTTGACGCGTACTGGTGCTCTCCGCGCGAGCGGAGGTGATCCCGTACGGGTGCGGGCGGTGGCCGGGGGCTGATCCGTGCTCTCCGCGCGAGCGGAGGTGATCCGGTCCTCGGGCACGTTGATGCCGAACTCGTCCAGTGCTCTCCGCGCGAGCGGAGGTGATCCGTGGGGCGGATTTTCGTTCTCGGACGACGTGCGGTGCTCTCCGCGCGAGCGGAGGTGATCCGTGGGTGGGCGACGAGCAGGCGGGCGAGGACCCGTGCTCTCCGCGCGAGCGGAGGTGATCCGGGAGTGGAGGCTTTCACCGGGGTGCGGCGGCGGTGCTCTCCGCGCGAGCGGAGGTGATCCGCCGCCGCCCAGGCGTGCGCCTTCGCGATCTTCGTGCTCTCCGCGCGAGCGGAGGTGATCCGGCGCACCGACGTACGCGCGGGGATGATTGCCGGTGCTCTCCGCGCGAGCGGAGGTGATCCGTGGCGGGAGCTGGCGGACGAACTCGCTCAGAAGTGCTCTCCGCGCGAGCGGAGGTGATCCGGCGCCTGGGTGTGGATTTACGGCGACGACGAGGTGCTCTCCGCGCGAGCGGAGGTGATCCGGTGTACCAGTGGCCCTTGTAGGTGCCCAGCAGGTGCTCTCCGCGCGAGCGGAGGTGATCCGCTGGTCGTCCTCGTCGGCATCCCCGGGAGCGGGTGCTCTCCGCGCGAGCGGAGGTGATCCGTACTGGCCTGCCTCACCGTCGAGGACCGGCTCGTGCTTTCCGCGCGAGCGGAGGTGATCCGTTCCTCGACGTCGTCCGGCGCAGCGAAACCTTGTGCTCTCCGCGCGAGCGGAGGTGATCCGCAGCAGTGGTCTGGATGCCCTGAACTCAGCCGGTGCTCTCCGCGCGAGCGGAGGTGATCCGGCGCGCTGCTGTGCGGCGGATTGCTGCGGAGGGTGCTCTCCGCGCGAGCGGAGGTGATCCGCCGATGGCCTCGCCCTCGCCGCGGAGCAGGAGGTGCTCTCCGCGCGAGCGGAGGTGATCCGACGCCCCCCGACAGGACGCGCCAGCCGATCGAGTGCTCTCCGCGCGAGCGGAGGTGATCCGCACGCCACCGACTTCACCGGCCGCCTCTACGTGTGCTCTCCGCGCGAGCGGAGGTGATCCGCGGGCGGACCTGGATCAGGTGGGGGAGATTTGTGCTCTCCGCGCGAGCGGAGGTGACCCATGTGGGTCAATCAGCTGGGCTCAGGTGTCCATCTCTGTCGTGGGTCGTGCCCCGCTGCGGCGCTCATGCACTGCGCTTTCGAAATGCTTGGGGGCAGTTGTCAGTTAGGTGGCCTGTGCCGTAGATAGGAGGTGTCAGGTGTCACGGCCCACGCACCCCTTGTGGTTACGGTGTGTAATCTCAGGGGAGGTGTTCGAGGGCGCCTCACCAGCTTGCGCGCTGCGGTCTTCGAGTCGGAGTCGAAGCGCCTCCACCCCGCGCTCCGTGCCCCGATGCGGCTCCCGACTGGTGGTGAGGCAATTGCCTCACCGCGCTGGATCGAGCGGGACCGAGGGGGAGGCGGCGGGATCGAAACGGGTGGACATGTCCGGTTCCCCGGCAAAACCGCAGGTGAGATGGGTCACCGTATTGGGTTCGAGTCCCACCCGCCCCACTGTGCGCTCCCTGTGCAGAATCGTTCTGACCTGTGGGAGCGTCACTTCGGGGGTCCTTTCGCCGGGCCTCGTGCGACAGAGTCCGACGCCGTGTCGCGCGCGGTGCCCCCCCGCGGCGGGCGGCGAGCCGGAGCCGTCGACGGCCGGACGACGCGAAACGCGACCACGGCCGGGCGAGACCCCGGCGGCCCCCTGAGCGGGGAGACAGGCCCCGTCGCCTCACACGACCCTGAGTGCCCCACCGAAGACGTGTTCCCCACCGCACCCGCACCCGTGCCGAGCCACTCACGAACACGGTCGAACCTCACGCGCCCCGAAGGCCCCCATCAACCTCCGCACCCCCTCGCGTCAGCCCGCTCCGGTCTGCCGTGGAGCCCTCCGCACACGGCACGCGCGGGGACCGCATGCCCACCGTCCGCGAGCGGCCCGCTGAGGGAGACCCCCCACGGGCCGCTCTCCGGCATCCTCCGGACCGCCGTAACCGCCGCCCGCCCCTGCGCGACTCGATCCCCTGCGCGTACACCCGCCTGCCCGAGGCCGAGGATGCCTTCCTGGAACCGGAGCAGTACGCAGTCCTCCGCGACGCCTTCGTCATCGTCATCGTCGAGAACGTTCCACCCAGCATCGGGTACGTCGTCCTCAACCTCCCCGTCGGCCACCCGGACCGTGCCCGAACGTGGTCGCCCACACCCGACCCGGGGGCCAGCGCATGATCCCTCCGGGCGCCAGCCACCCCCAGCACGAACAGGAGACCCCGTGCACCGCGCCAACGGCCGCACGTATTACTCACGCGCCGATCTACAGAAGGTCCACGGCCTGAGCCAGTCCACCCTTCAGAACCTCTGGACCGACCGCGAGAACAACGGCCACCCGGACGCCGAGGTCATCGACGGCGTCATGCACTGGGACGGCACCGTCTGGGTCGTCTGGTACAAGGAACTCCAGCGCCAGCGCGCCACCGCCGTCACCACCAACGCCCCGAACCTCACCGGCGACCCGGACGAGGAAGTGGGCCCCGCCGAAGCGGCCCGCGTCTGCGGCTTCGCCGACAGCGCCACCATCTCCCACTACGTCAAGAACCCGCCCGAGGGCTGGCCCGACCCCGACACCTACGACCTGCTGCCCAGCGGCCGTCGTCGCCCGAAGGGCCGCCGCGGGCTGGCCTACCCGTACCAGGGCGACGAACGGCTCACCCTCGCGCGGAAGGCGCTCGCGGCCAACCCCGGCGCGACGAACGCCGAGCTGATCCCCCAGCTCCAGGAGCAGACGGAGAAGACGTACTCCCGCCCGACCTGGAACCTGATCCTGAAGTCGGCCCGCGAACACCCCGAGGAGTGAAGCGCGAGGAGTGAAGTGCCCGAAGCCCACCGCCCGCGCTGCGGCGGCCCGCGCGGCGACCGCCCCGCCCGCTCCCGGCTCACGACCGACCGGGACGTTCTGATCTGTACGCCCTGCGGAACCGGCGCGGCGGTCCGCGGGGCGCACGGGCAGGCTCCCGTGTCGTTCGACGAGTGGGCCGTGAGCTGAGCGGCCCTGATGAACCGGAGGCCGCCAACCGGATGGTTGGCGGCCTCGTTCATGCGCGAGGTGCCCCAGACAGGCGCCGGACGTCGTCCTCCTTGGTAGGGAAACGATGAAGTCGGTGCCGCAGCGCAGCAGCAGCACGCAACTTCAGCCAGCCAAGCCACGATCGCACTCGTCGGACGAGTTGCTACTGCCTAGGGCGTTACGGCGAGTTGGGTAACGGACGCCCATCTGGGTTTGCGCGTGCAGCAGCTGAATTGCCTCGCACTGTGACCGTCAGAGGATGGTCGTCGCCGAGGACGCGGAGGCAGTCGGCGAGGGTGCGTTCGTACAGGGGGATGGCGCGGTCGAGGTCTCCTGCCGACTCGTACGCGCCTGCGAGGTTGTTGCGCGAGGTGAGTGTGTCGGGGTGGTCGTTGCCGAGGACGCGGACGGAAGCGGCGAGGGCGCGCTTGTACAGGGGGATGGCGCGGTCGAGGTCTCCTGCCGACTCGTACGCGCTTGCGAGGTTGTTGCGCGAGGTGAGTGTGTCGGGGTGGTCGTTGCCGAGGACGCGGACGGAAGCGGCGAGGGCGCGCTTGTACAGGGGGATGGCGCGGTCGAGGTCTCCTGCCGACTCGTACGCGCTTGCGAGGTTGTTGCGCGAGGCGAGTGTGTCGGGGTGGTCGTTGCCGAGGACGCGGACGGAAGCGGCGAGGGCGCGCTTGTACAGGGGGATGGCGCGGTCGAGGTCTCCTGCCGACGCGTACGCGCTTGCGAGGTTGTTGCGCGAGGTGAGTGTGGGGGTGGTCGTCGCCGAGGACGCGGAGGCAGTCGGCGAGGGTGCGTTCGTACAGAGGGATGGCGCGGTCGAGGTCTCCTGCCGACTCGTACGCGCTTGCGAGGTTGTTGCGCGAGGCGAGTGTGTCGGGGTGGTCGTCGCCGAGGACGCGGATGCGGTCGGTGAGGGTGCGTTCGTGCAGCGGGATGGCGCGGTCGAGGTCTTCTGCCGACCTGTACGCGCTTGCAAGGTTGTTGCGCGAGGTGAGTGTGTCGGGGTGGTCGTTGCCGAGGATCCGGAGGCAGTCGGTGAGGGTGCGTTCGTACAGGGGGATGGCGCGGTCGAGGTCTCCTGCCGACTCGTACGCGCTTGCGAGGTTGTTGCGCGAGGTGAGTGTGTGGGGGTGGTCGTTGCCGAGGACGCGGACGGAAGCGGCGAGGGCGCGCTTGTACAGGGGGATGGCGCGGTCGAGGTCTCCTGCCGACTCGTACGCGCTTGCGAGGTTGTTGCGCGAGGCGAGTGTGTCGGGGTGGTCGTTGCCGAGGACGCGGACGGAAGCGGCGAGGGCGCGCAGAAGGTAGCTGATGGCGGGCGCCGCTGTGCCTTGGTCGTGGAGGAAAGCGGCGACCCGATCCAGGAGGAGTGAGGTGGCCGTGGTGTCGTGGTCGGGTGGGCTGTGCCGGGCCAGGGCTTCCACGTGTGGCAGCAGTGCCCGGCATAGTGGCCACTGGCCGGGCAGGCTGACGTTGTCGGGGAACATGCTGTTGAGGCGTGTGGTGGCGTCGTCGCGGGCCTGGCTGATGCCGGTGGCCGGGCGCTGGGCGTCGTCGGGGGCCGGGGTGCGGGCGAGGGCCTGGACTAGGCGGTGGACGCTCACGGTGTCGTCGCCGTTGTCGGTGATCATGCTGTACGCCAGTAGGCGCCCGATGGCCCGGGTCAGCGCAGGTGGTGGGGCGAGGCCGTCGAGGAGGGCGCGGGGGATGTGGTCGGGGGCGTACCAGGCCAGGATGCGCAGGATCTGTCCGGCGAGAGGGGTGTCGGCCAGTCGGTCGAGGGTGATTCGCCAGATCCGGGCGACGGTGCGCTCGGCGTCGCCGCCCTCGGGTCCGGCGGCGAACGTCTCGGCGGGCCACTGGCGCAGCATGTCCAGGTAGGCGCGGGGGCTGGTGGCGGTCTCGGCACAGAAAGCGGCGGCCTGTTCGATGGCGAGTGCCAGGTGGCCCAGTTCCTCGCACACTTCGGCCGTGCCGTCGTCGTCGCGGGGGCCGTGGTGGGTGAGGACCTGGTGGAACAGGGTGGCGGAGTCGTCCGGAGGCAGGACGTCGAGGGGGACTGTGGTGGCGAGCTGGTGCCAGCCGGTCGCCCGGCGGGTGGTGATCAGGATCCGACCGTTCGGCACGCGCTCCACGAAGGGGCGGATGTGGTCGGGGTGGTCGACGTTGTCGAGGATGATCAACCAGTCGCGGTGCTTGGCGAGCCAGTGGAGCGCGCGTTCCTTCTGTAGTTCGGCGGGCAGCTCGGTCAGGCCCGGCTGCAGGGCGACGGCCAGGGCGGCGAGACCCTCGTCGATCGCCGCCGTACTGTCGGCGGTGATCCACCAGCGCAGGGGCACGGTGGCCCGGCGTGTCGCCCACTGAGCGGCCAGCGCGGACTTTCCGACCCCGCCCAGCCCGTACACCGCACGCAGCACCACCGTGCCCAGCTCGGCGAACGCCGAATCCAGCGCGTCCAGTTCCTCGACGCGGCCGACGAAGCCCTGCACTCGGGGGATATTGGTGACACCTCGCGCGGCTGCGTCGTCGAGAATCGGCCCGTACGCGGCTTCCGGCAGCAGCGTCGCCCGCTCCACGTTCAGAGCCACCGAGTTGTTCACGTCGCGGCCCGCGGCATTGGACCCGCGCGCTGCGGACACCTCGGCCGGAGTGGCCGCTTCCTCGCTATGGCGCCGGAATACGGTCATCGCGGGCCCCGGTGCGCGGTGGACCCGTCAATGTCCCCGCCCGCCGCGTTCGACCCGCCACTTGCCGAGACCCCTGGCCCACCCGGCGCTGCCTCCGCACCCGGCACCGTATCCCGCGCTCGGGAATCACGGATGCTCCCGCCTGCCGCGTTCGACCCGCCCTCGGCCCGCACCGAATCCCGGCCCGGGCCAGAGGGCTCGCCTGCCCTCCTCACTTGCCACAGGCCAACCCCAAGTGCCAGAACCCCCGCCACCGATCCGGCCACCCCCCACGCCTGACTCGACCGCTCCAGATCCGCAGCTGTCACCCACACCAGCAGCCCTACCACCGAACCGGCACCGACCGCCGCCAACCCCCACCAGCAAGCCTTCCGCCATCCCACCACGAAGCCATCCTCCTCCCGGCCGCCGGACCACACGACGGGAATCCCCAGACTGGTGGGGGCGCGCACTGACCCACCGCGTGCCCCAGCCCAGGCACGCCCGCAAGCGGAGGCGCACACCAGCCCCAGGTGCCGACCAGTGCGCAAGCCACCGTGAGCGCAATGGGCCCGGCCGCCCTGCCGATGCCAACGGCGCCGCGCGGTCGCCCCGCCGTCCCCCAGGGGTGCCACGGCATGGTGCGAGCCCGGGCCGCGTGACGCGGTCCGGGCTCGCTGAGAGACGTACGGGGTTCTCTGGGCCCGCTGCGGTGGCGTGACGCTGTGACCTCCTGGTTGGGGCGCCGTCAGGAACCGCTGGGAACTCCCGGCTGGAGAGCCTCAGTACTTGTTGAGGCGCGAGTTGCTCCAGGTCCCGGGCGCTCCGCCGGTGCTGCCCCCGTTGAACCGCTCCTTATACCAGGCCCTGCCGTCGGTTCCCTTGCAGGTGATCGTGAAGTTCCACCCGTTGGCCCAGGCCATGTCGATGGAGCCGTTACCGGGCTGCGTGCACGTCCCCCCGAGCGACTTCCAGGCGCTCGTCCCGCTTCCGGTGCCCCACTTCGTGTACGCCTGACGGTTCGTGCCGATGACGAAGACCTGCCACTGCCCGTTGGGCAGCTTGTGCTTGAGCTGGCTGTTGCAGTAGAAGCTTCCGCCCCAGTTGCTGTGTGACACCAGCCGCCGCTCTGGTAGGTCGTCCCGGGGTTCGACACGGCCAGGGGCGCGCCGCGGCCCTCGGAGCCCGAGCCCGTGGCCGCCTGGGCCGTCACGGCTGTGCCGCCGAGGGCGAGCGTGGCCCCGAGAGCAAGGCCCGTCAACGCGTGCGAGGTGCGCGTGGTGGTTCCCCCTTCGCTTTCTGGTTGTGCGGTCGACACGAGAACCCAGGGGACGGGCCAGACGGCGCGTGTCAGGTGCTCGTTGGACCTTGCTCGCCAACCGAGCACGTAACCGGGGGCAACCAGGGGCAGGGGCAGGGGCAGGGCCGAGGGACGCCTGGCCCGGGGCTCAGCGGTCCGGCGACGGGCGGCCGAACCGGGCCGACGCGGAACCCGGCACCACGAGCCCGGTCTCGTAGGCGACGACCACGGCCTGGGCGCGGCTCTTCAGATCCAGCTTGGACATGATGCGGTGCAGATGCGTCTTCACCGTGCCGTCACTGAGGAAGAGCTCGGCGGCGATCTCGTCGTTGGTGAGACCGCGCGCCACCAGGGTGAGGACGTCGAGTTCGCGCGCGGTCAGCTCGGCCAACTGCTCGGGCCGACGCAGCGCGGCGCCGGGACGGGGCGTGTACGCCTCGATGAGGCGGCGCATGACCGTGGGGGCGAACAGCGCGTCGCCGTCGGCGATGGTGGCGATGGCACCCAGCAGGCGCTCCGGCGGGGTGTCCTTGAGGAGGTAGCCGCAGGCGCCGATGCGCAGGGCGTCGTACACGTACTCGTCCTCGTCGAACGTCGTGAGGACGACGACACGCGGTGGGGGAGCGAGGCCCAGGTCGAGGATGCGCTCCGCCGCGGTGAGGCCGCTGATGCCGGGCAGACGGACGTCCATGAGCACGACGTCGGGTCGGTGCCGCTCGGCCAAGGACACGGCCTCTTCGCCGTTCGCGGCCTCGGTGACGGATGTGAAACCCGGCGTGGCACGCACCAGCGCGGCCACCCCCGCCCGGATCAGATCCTGGTCGTCGACAACGAGAACACTGGTCATGCGCGAACTCCCCCTTTGTTACGGTCCACTGCCGCCCGGTGCGTCAGGCACTGGGGGCGCGGCGCTGGTCGGAAGGGTGAGCCGGACTTCGTACCCCCCTTCACGCCGCGGTCCAGCGGACAGCGAACCTCCACAGAGGTTCGCCCGTTCCTGCATTCCGATCAAGCCGTACCCGCTTTCCGGCGGCGAAATGGCCGTTTCATGGCCCTTGTCCCGCATCCTGCCGTCGTCGCGCACGGCTATCGTCACGCGGTCCGGCTCGTAGGTGATGTGTACGTACGCGCTGGTGGGCGCCGCGTGCTTGACCACGTTCGTCAGGGCCTCCTGGACCACGCGGTACGCGCACAGGTCCGGGCCGAGGGCCAGCTTCCGGGGGGTGCCCTGGGTGTGGACGGTGACGTCGACGTGGGCCGCCTTGAGCCGGTCGGCCAGCTCGCCGACCCGGCTGAGGCCGGGCGGGGCGTGCCGCGGCGCGCCGCCGCCCTCCTCGTCGCACCCGTCGTCGACGCGCAGCATCGACAACAGGCGCCGCAACTCGTCCAGGGCCTCCCGGCTGGAATCGGCCACGGCGGACAGGGCCGACCGTGCCGTGTCGCCGTCGGTGTGGAAGACGTACGCGGCCAGGCCCGCCTGCACGGAGATGGCCGACAGGTGGTGGGCGACCACGTCGTGCAGTTCGCGGGCGATGCGCACTCGCTCGCCGAGCACGGCGTTGCGCGCGTGCGCCGCCTGCTCGTTCGCCAACTGTGCGCTCAGGCGCCGCAGTTCACGGTTGCGCTCGCTGACGAGGCGCATCGCGTACCCGAAGGCCAGGGCGATCGCGGGAACGAGGATCCCCTGGGCGAGGACCAGGAGCGCGGGCAGACGCCCGCACACCCCGCTGTACAGGATCACGCCGACGGCCAGCGACGACGAGGCCAGCGACACGCGCGGCGCACGCTGTGCCGTAACGCTCACCAGGGCGATCACCGGGGCCCACCAGTTCAGCGAGGGCTGGTGGCCCAGCGCGAGATACCCGGCGTACGCGGCGCAGGAGACGGCCAAAGCCGCCACGGGGGCCGAGCGGCACCACGCCAGGGGCAGCGCGACCAGACTGGTGAGCAGGTACGCCCATGCGTCGAAGGGCACCCACCCCTCGGGGTGGTACACGTGCCCCGCGACGCTTCCGCTCACCGCGACCCCGGCGGCGAGTACGGCGTAGACGATCCGCTGCGCGAGCGCGGGCCGCCGCACTGATCTCACCTGCATCGGGGGATGGTAGGTCCTCGGCCCATCTCTGTCGTCAGTCGCACGGTTGAGGTGCCGTCAACTGGCGTTGTGGTGTGGCGGGGTGGGGTTGTTCGGGCGGCTGATTTGAGGTGGGGGCCGGGGCCACCCCCGCACGCGCGGGGAAGACAGGGCGTGGCCTGGGGTTTTAGGCGGGGGGACCTCCGTTCTCGGATACTTTCATGGAATCCGGCATACCGGCTGAAGGCGGCTGGCCAGGTGGGAACCGGCGTGGTCGGCGTCCTTCAGCGCTTGCCGAAGCGGCGTTGTTTCGCTGCTTTGCTCCAGCCCTGGCGCGGGGGAGCCGTGGAGTCGCCGGTCGGCGACGGTGAGGGGGATGTGGGGCGGCGGAGGAGGGTGAGGCCCTCGTGGTCGGTGGGGTGCCAGGTGTGTTCGTGGGTGGCGAAGGTGAAGCCCTGTTCGTTGTCGGTCTGGTAAGCGAGCAGTGCGCGGCCCTTGCCGCGGTAGTGGCGTACTTCGTCCCACAGGATGTCGCGCACGCGAGCGGAGGGCGCGCCGAGGAAGACGCCGGGCGAGATCTCCAGGAGCCAGCGGGTGAGGAAGCCGCGCAGCCCGGCGGGGCAGTTGGCCAGGACGATGACGGTCACCAGATCGGTTCCTCGCCGGGTGCGTCAGCTGGCGCCGCGTGGCCGTGGTTGCGTCCGCCCTCGACGTGGCGGTCGCCGTCGGTCTGCACGGTCACGCGATCCGCGGTCTCGTCCGGCTCCAGGCGACTGTGGGGTTCGAGCAGGCCCTTGATGTCCGCCACGCAGCGGTCGAGCAGTCCCGTCGTGTTGATGCGGTCCCGCAGCGCTCGACGGGTGCGGGAGGCGACGTCGTCGTCGCCTTGGGCCGCCGCGTCGAAGGCGGCGGGGATGCCGATCTCGGTCTTGTAGAGGTCGGCGACGTCGAGGACGAAGGAGCGCTCGTGCCCGGAGTGGACGAAGCCGAGACCGGGTGAGCAGCCGAGGGCCACCACCACCGCGTGGGCGATGCCGTACATGCACTGCGCGGCAGCCGTGACGGCCTGGTTGGGGGCGTCACCGGCGCTGAAGTCGCCGTGGTGGTACTCGCGCCGCCGCCAGGGCACCCCCGTGCGGGCGGACTCGCGGTGGTAGCACTCCCTGACCCGGCCGCCCTCCATGCTCAGCAGTTCCTGGCGCGTACGGGCCGACGGATCGTCCTGGGGAAAGCGCAGGCGGTACATGGCTCGCGCCACCTGGAGACGGGTGCGGAGGTTGGCCCACGCCGTGGCCTGTGCTTCGACGAGCCGGGACGAGCGGGTCAGGGCCCGCCCGCCCGCGTAGAAGCGCACGCCTCGTTCGCCGACCCAGGCGACCCCCGCTCCGCACTCGCCGAGGACGGACATCGCCTGATGGGTCACGCGTGTGCCCGGGCCGAGGAGCAGGGTGCCGATGGTGGCCGAGGGGATGTGTGTCACTCCGTCCGCGTCGCTCGCGGTGATCGCGTTGTCCTCGCGGTGGATGGTGCACCGCTCCAGGTAGATGAAGGAGACGCGGTCACCGACGCGGGTCAGTTCGCGCGGCGTGGAAGCGCCGCGGGCGCCGACGGTGCTCATGACGCCCGGACCGGGGCGAGCGTCATCAGGCCGCAGCCGTACGCCTTCGCCTTCCCCAGGCCATGGGTGAGGGTGCGGCGGAAGGCGTCCAGGTCGGTGACGCGGAGCCGACCGTCGAAGGTGACGCGGGTGAACTCCACGGCCCGGTCGGTGGGCTTCCCGCTGCCCCTGGGCCCTCGGCGGCCCGCGTCCTCCGCGCTCCCCTTGCGGAACTGCAAGGGGAGGCGGTCGTGCACGACGACCTGGTGCTCGTGGCCGTGCTCGGTCAGCCGTCGTTCGGCGGGAGTGCGCAGCACCTCGAACCCCGCCCGCTCCTGGCGTTGGAGCAGCCAGTTGATCTGGTGCGTGGGGGTGACGTGCGCGGTGCGTTTTGTGCGGGCCTTAGGGGCGTCCTCTGGTTTGCGGATGTTGTGGACGGGGTTCGCGGTGAGGCGGAATCCCCAGGTGTCGCCGACCGCGAGGGCATTCAGGAACTCTCCGTAGGCGAACGTGCTCCACCCCTGCTCTTCCAGGGCGGGCCAGCCCGCCTGCTCGACGAGGTGCGTCAGGTCGGGCCGGGCGGGGCTGACGATGAACAGGTCGGTCCGCCCGCCTGCTGCCGGGTCGATCCGCCACAGCACCCGCGGCCCCTGGCCGTCGCGCGGCGGAAGCTCGGGGAAGGACATGTTGACGGCGCCGTGGAGCAGGTGGGGTGACCCGAGGAGCCGACGGGCCTGCGGGCGGCCGGTGTTGAAGCGGAAGCGGGTCAGGTACATCAGGGAGTCCTCGGAGACGGCGGATCGGTCGGCCCGGTGGTGTCGAGACGGCGCAGGCCGATGGTCGGGTCGTGCGCGGTCGGCGTATCGACGTGGCCGGTGAGGACACCGCGCAGGGCGTACTGCCGGTGGCGCGGGTCGTAGCTCACCGGGGAGTCCCGCAGGGACAGGTGCGGCGTGTCGTCGGGCGGGCAGTCCAGAAGCAGGTCCAAGGACTCGGGAACTGCCGAAGCCTCTCCGCGCTGCGCCGCCCGCTCCATCTGCCGCACATACCACCGGGACGCCTGCCAGGGAGCGCCCCGCAGGGCCTCCTCCAGAGTGACGCCCGGCTGCGGCGGCCCCATGTCGACCGGGCGGGACGGCGGGCAGGAGCGGCGGCCGAGGTAGGGCAGGAAGCGCGGGGCGAGTACGGCCTGGTACAGGCGGCGCAGCAGTTCCCCGTCCCCCTCGACCCCGGCGACGAAGACGGCGTCGCTGAGGTAGAACCGCTCGGAAAGCGGCATGGCCTTGCCCGAGTCGGCGTGGTGCGCGGTGTGGAAGTCCCGCAGCCTGGAGCCGGGTTGATCGATCCGTACGCCGAACCGCAGCGCCACCAGGTCGGAGAGGTCCGCATCGCGCGGGCGCCCCTCGGCGGCGGCCAGCAGACCGAGGACGCCGCTCTTGGTGGGCGCGTTCTCGGTGCCGCGGCGGGCGAAGCGGGCCGCCGCCCCCCAGGACTGCAAGGGACCGGCGAGCCGCAGCAGCAGCACCGTCATGCCCCGGACCCCACCCGCTGTGCCACAGCCGCCGTCACGTCCCGCACCAGGACACCGAGCGTGACCCCCGCACCGAGCGGGGCCAGCACCTGCGTCTCCTCACCCACCCGGAACACCCAGCTGTGCTCCTCGGAGACGATGTCGTACTGCCGCTCCAGGTCCGGCACGTACTCCGCGAGGCGGGCACAGCTCTCGCGCAGGAAGCCACCACCGGGCCCCTGCGGCACCGGCTCCTCGAAGGCCCCGACGAAGCTGACCGGGCGGCGGTCGCGGAGCTTGACGATGACGGCGGCGGGCAGCGTGTGGTTGCCGAAGGTGTTGACCTTCCCGGTGGGCAGGGAGGTGATGAACGCCTCCAGGAACGCGCCCACGGCCTTCTCCACGGGAGCGCTCGGCGGTTCGTCGTCCTTGAGCCCGGCGCCGAGATTGCGGTGCAGCTCGTCCACGTCCAGGGCGGCGTAGCGGTAGAGCGTGGCGGAGTTGAAGTCGACGGTTCCGATCATTCCCGCGCCGGACTCGTCGTCCGGGCTCAGGTCGTCCACCGCCGTGTAGTAGTCCGATTCGATCTCCGACTTGTGCACGCTGATGGCATGCGCCACCTGGACCGCCGCTTCCACGTTGAGGTCAGCGGAGTCCGCGACCATCCGCCCGAACAGCGCGATGTCCACCGAGTGCCGGGCGTCCACGGCCTGCTTGGCCCGTGCCTTGTTCTCCTTGGACTTCAGATACTCCTTGAGCGTCTTCACGTCGCCGTCGGGCCCGCCGCCCTCCACCGCGAACTCCGCGAGGGCGTCCAGTTGCCTGCTGCTCAGGAACAGCAAGTACGAGGACTCGGGTGCGGCGGGGTCGTCTTCGCCGTTCTTCGGCCTGCGCTTCGGCGGCTCGATCCTGGAGCCCGTCGCCGCTTCGAGGGTCGCGGCGGCCAGGTGCACGGCCGACTTCTCCAGTGCGGAATTCCTGGCGGTGATCCGCTTGGCCAGGGCCTCGGCGACCTTCTTCGTCCGGACACCGAGCGCGTCGGCGGGCAGGAGGTCGTCGAACGCCTTGCGCGTGGCGCGCTTCCACGCCTGGCTGGAGACGCGGGCCCGCCGCACCCCGCCGAAGATGGCCGATTTGGGGGTCCCCGTGTCGTCGCGGTTGAGGTTGCTCGGCGGGACGGTCTGGAGGATGTGAATGTCGAGGATGGTCCGGGGCACGGTGGTGGGTTCCGTTCTTCTCGGGTCGGCCTGCGCTTCACCCGTGCGCAGGTGGGTGGCTTATGGGGAGAGGCACTCGGGGCGCGGTGTCGGGGCGCGGTGGCCGCGGGACTAGTCGCTCGCGTCGGCGGTCGCCGGATCCGTGGACGGGGCGTGCACGCGGTGGAAGCCCCGCCCCCACTCCCGCCTGACCCCGGCCTGGAACGCCACTTGCTGCCAGCGGTCGAGCTGGTCGGCGAGGCGGCCGTAGTCCAGGGGGATGCGGGCGGTGCGCAGCAGCAGCACCAGTTCGCGCAGGCGGACCCCGAGCGTGTCGAAGTCGGTCGAGCCGCCGACGCGGACGAAGCGCTTGCGGACCGCGGGGCTGAGGTCCGCGTCCGGGACCGCCTTGGGGCGCGTGCCCTCTTCCGCGGCGGTGTCGGGGCCGGAGTCCTCGTCGCCGACTCGGTCCCTGCTCCCGGTCCTGCCCTCGGCCAGGCGCCGTGCGGCACGGCCCAGCGTCCAGCCGGACACATGCATCGGTTCCTCGCGCAGCGACTGCTGGTGGAGTGCCCAGAGGGTCACGGCCAGGTGAACCGCGCGGTCCTCGCGCTCCTCCTGCGCTTCGCGCCGGACCCTGTCCTGGTACAGGAACGGCTTGGTCGCGTCGTCCTCTTCCTGCCGCGAGGCCAGGTCACGGAGCCTGGTCAACGCCTCCAGGTCGTCCAGTCCCCAGCTGGTGGGGGTGGCATGGGGGTCTCGTCCGGCCTCGCGGCGCAGCCTGGCCACGGCGGCGATCGCGGGCGGAAGACTGTGCCGGTATCCCGCCTGGAGCCGCCCGATGGTCTCCGCGGCTGCCTGAGCGGCGAGGGAGCGCGTGGTGCCGTTGCTGGCCGAGGTCATGGTGCTGCCTCCGTACGGATGTCAGGGGCGACCGGGGAAGCCGAGGGACGCGGGGCGGGAATCCTCGCGGCTGGCGGTCCGAGGATCTGGTCGAGCCGGGCGCGGAACCAGCTCTCCGCGCGGCTCGCGTCCAGCAGCCGCACCCCGAACCCCGGGGTGTCCACCAGCCGCCCTTCGTCGGCGGCTGGCCCGGCGGAGTCCAGGAGCTGCCTGCCGAGCCGCGTCACGAGCCGCCGCACGGTGGCCCGCCACTCCTGGCGGGCGGTGGGCAGGTCCGGGAAGGCGTACAGGTCCTTCAGCCACGCTCGGTACGGTCCGTCCAGTGCGCCGAAGCCGAGGTCGCGCGCCGTGGCCGTGGGGGAGGCGGGGTCGCTGCCCGCGGCGCGGGCCAGGTTCGCGGCGAGCTGGCCGAGCGCGATCACGCACTGCTCGGCTTCGCTGACGGCGTCCACGGCCGCCGCGCCGTACACCGGGTCTTCCTCGTGCAGGGTGACGATCGGCAGGACGACGGAGTCGTCGACGATCTCGTCGATCACGGACTGCTGGGTCCCGTAGGCCGCGCCGACGAGCCGCAGGCGCACCAGCTTGCCGGGGGCGACCTGCCCAGTGGTGATCACTTGGGTGACCCAGCGGGTGACGCCAGAGCGCCGGGTGGCCGGGGGCTCACCGCGGCGTGCGGCGTCCGTCGTCCGCTGCCGCGCGGGCAGCAGGGAGGCGAGCCCGCGCCAGGCCGCCTTGCTGGGGTCGTGCCGCTGGGGGGTGTACACCAGTGGGCGCTTCTGCTTCTTCTCCTGCGCCGGACTGCGTCGCCAGCCGGACATCGGCTCCACCGCCCACGGAGAGGACCAGGTGAGCCGGTCGCCGTAGCCGAGGACCACCCCGGTGACGGCGCCGCCCCGCGCGTGCAGCCGGATCCTGCGGGACTGCCAGGTGTACAGGTCGAGCAGGCCGTGCGGCCCGGCGGGCACGTCCGTGCGCTCCGCGGCCCCGACGGGCGGCCGCCGCCAGACGGGCGCGTCCTCGTCGCCTCTCCCGGTGCCGTCGTACGCCTCCTCAAGCGGGATGAGGTTGAGCAGCAGCGTCTCGCGCAGCGTGTCGCCTTCGGCGAAGACCCCGCCGAGGTCTCCCAGCGAGCCCACCCCCTGCGGGTAGACCTTCCCGGCCTTCCCGCGCGGGTCTTCGCGCATCGCCGACTTGATCCCGGAGGTGTCGTAGGCGTGGGCGTGCACGAGCCAGCGCGCCGCCTCCGCGTACGACAACCGCTCGACTCCAGGGCGGCGCATGGCGAAGAAGGGCTCGCCCACGGGCACGTCCGCGACGACGCGGCTGAGCGGAGCCACCTCGTCCCTGACGGTGCGCAGATCGGCGACCTGGAAGAACGGGTACTCGGGATGGAAGAGGTCGAAGCGGTCTCGGTGGAGGTCCAGATATGGCGCCACCTCGCGGAACGGCTCGTCCGAGAGCCACCGCTGCTCCCAGTCCTCCAGCTCCTCGGGGCCTTCCAGCGCGTCGTACAGGATGGCGAGCAGCAGGCGCAGCAGCGCCAGTTCCTGAGTGGGCAGGTCGCCCACGATCCGCCGCAGGGTGTGGGCCTCCTCGAAGAGACCGAGCAAGGAGACCTCCGTCACCGTGCCGTCGGTCCGCTGGACGGGAATCCAGGGCGCGGACACCAGGTCGAAGGAGGGAGGCCCGGCGCCCCGCGCGGTCACGGCAGCCTCCTGCCGCGAGGCGCGATCGGCGTCCCGGCACGGCACTTGGACGGTTCCGTCCGCTGTCGAAGCCTTAAGTCCCCCAACACCTGGCTCACTTGAACCTCCTGTCCCCACCGATCTCGCTGTCCCGTCCCCCGCCTCGTCGCGACCGTCCACGGGCGCACCGGGAGCCGTCACCCGCAGCCCATCGGCCCGGCTGTAGGTGAGATGGAAGCCTGACAGACGGGTCTGACAAGCGGCGTCCAGAACGAGGATCAGCTCGCCCGCGAGCCAGGGGCACTCCTTGACCTGCCAGGCGGGGATCAGGAAGCGCTCCAGCTCGGTGATGGACCGGTTGATCATCCACGGCGTGCTGAAGCGCCGGGGGAGCGTGAGCGCGCTCGCCGCGACCGCCGTGGCGGCGCGGGGCGAGGGCGGGAAGTCGACGGGCAGCTCAAGACCGCCCCGCCCGCCTTCGGCGCCCTCGTCCAGCCACGGGACGGTGCTGAGCCGACCGTTGGCCTGCCGCTGGATGACCAGCACCTCCAACGACTCGTCGGAGTCGCGCACCTGGGCGCGCCCATCCCGTTCGTCATCCACGTCACCGGCATGGGTGTCCAGCCACCCGTACACCGGTCGTCCCGGGCGCCGCACCGGACCGAGCAGGAACCCCTCGGCGCGCTCCCGCTTCTCGGCGAGCAGGCGCTCGTGCGCGGTCCGGGCCTCGTCCAGCCGGTCGGCCCAGGCGACCGGCCCGACGGGTTCATCGCCGTACACGGCCTGCACGAGGGGGCTGATGCCGTCGGGGAGCGTCAGCGCCGCCCCGTCCAGGAACGGGCCGAGCACCGCCAGGGTGCGCAGCAGGGTGTACTCGCTCCGGTACACGGCCAGCGTCCCCGGAGCGGGTCGCGGCGGGTCGTCCTCCCAGGCCACGCCGGTGATCAGGCAGCGCGGCCGCGTCAGGCGCGGCGGCCTCGCCCTCGGGTGCCGGTGCAGGCGTCCCATGCGCTGGAGCACCAGGTCCACGGGCGCCAGGTCCGTGACGAGCAGGTCGAAGTCGACGTCCAGGGACTGTTCGAGCACTTGGCTGGCGACCACCACGTGCCGCCGGGGCCGCTCCGCGCCGTCCGGGCCGAAGAGCCGAAGCATCGTCGTGTCCTTGGCGGCCCGGTCCGCGGCGAGGAAACGGGAGTGCGCCACCGTCACCACGTCCTCGCCGAGCCGTGCCCGCAGTTCGTCGGCGGCCTCCAGGACGCGGTCGACCGTGTTGCGGAGAACCAAGGCGCAGCCGCCGTCGGCCAGTTCGCGCTCCAGGCGGGTGGCGAGGGCGGACAGGTCGTCGTCCAGGCGCTCGACCACCACGTCGGTGCGGCGGCCGGATGCCGCGGGCGGCGTCGCGGTGATCGCGGTGTGCCCAGGAGCGGCGGCAGTGAGCAGCGGGTAGGCGGCGTCGCCGGTGGCGTGACTCCCGTCGCCCTTGCCGCCGGAGTAGGCGGCTACGAGGGCGTTCCTGCGTGCCGCCGGAAGCGTCGCCGAGAGCAGGACGACGGGGACGCGGTACGCCGCCAGCCACTCCAGTACGCGGTCCAGGTACCGCCCCATATAGGCGTCGTACGCGTGGACCTCGTCGATGACGACGACCTTCCCCGCGACGGCGAGGTGTCGCAGCGCGAGGTGGCGGCTGCGCAGCCCCGCGAACAGCACCTGGTCGATGGTCGTCACCGCGAAGGAGGCCAGGAGCTGCTTCTTCCGCCCCCGCAACCACTGATGTGCCTGGAGTCCGGCAGGCCGGAGGGCGCCGGGTGCCACCGTCTCCTCGCCGTCGAGGTCGACGGCGGCGATGGTCCGCCGTCCCTTGGCGAGCAGCCCCGCCCATTCGTCATTGAGCGCCGCCTTGGCGTGCGCGAGGACGACGGAACGGGCCTCGTCGTCCTCTCCCGCCCCAGGAAGCCGGTCGAGCCACGCCGTCAGCCGGGAGAACATGGCGTCGCTGGTGGCCCGTGTCGGCAGGGCGACGAGCACGCCACCGGCGCCCGCGCGTGCGCCGAGGACCTCCACCGCGGCGAGCGCCGCCTCCGTCTTCCCCTCACCCATCGGTGCCTCGATCACCAGGAGCCCTGGTGCGGGCATCTCCCGGGCCAGGCGTACGGCCTCCGCCTGCACGGGGCGCACCTCGGCCCCGGCCAGGTGGGGGAACCGCTGGGCGAACAGCTCCGCGGGCTCGCCCGCCGGTTCCTCCGGCGCCCACGGCCCGGGGAGCGCGAGTCCCTCCCAGGCCGCGCGCAGCCGCCGCCGCTCGCCGACCGGGCCCTCAGGGCGCCAGGTCTCCGGTTCGTACGGGAAGAGTTCCGGGGAACTGGCGATCCAGTCGGCGAGGATGACCACCGCGGTCAGGGCCACCTGGGCGGGTTGCGGGAGGCGGACGTCACGCCACGTCGGCAGCCGGTCCGTCACGTCGGCCAGTTCGGCGCATCCGTCCATCAGTTCGTACTGGACCTGGCGCCAGGTCTGTTCGCTCGGTCCCGGGTGCCGCAGCAGGTGCGGCCGCAACAGGAGATCATGGATGTGCTGGTGGTCGGGAGGCGTCCCGTGGTGGCCTCCGGCCACGACCGTGAACTGCCCGCTCTCCCGCTCGCGAAGCCCGTAGCGCTCCGTCAGCCACTCCCGCAGCAGCAACTGCCCGGCGAGGCCGTGCGGCGCGAGCCGCCGGTCCTGCCCGTACTCCTTGGCGAGCGGCATGTCGAGTCCGGCGTCCCGCATCTCCGCGGCCAGCGGCTCGACTTGGCAGGCGAAGGCGGGTGTCGCCTTGCCGACGTCGTGGCTGGCCCCCAGGAACCGGACGAGCCGGAGGGCGTCTTCCGCCCCGCCGGGCAGCGCGGCGGCCACCAACTCGACGACACCCTGGGGCACCCAGTGCTGCCACAACTGCCCGGCAGTGGCAGCAGTGTCCGCCAGGTGCCGCCACAGGGGCAGCCAACTGTCCGACGCGCGCTCGTGTTTCGCCCACACCGTACGAGCGGTCGGCGACAGCGCCGCGAACGGCACAGCTGCTTTGGGGGCGTCCGGAGTCATGGGTGCATGAAACATGCCTGCCACATCCTGAGTACGGAACAACAGGGAAGTCGATGGGCCGCGCACGAAGAGGTGCTATGGGGAGACAGGTGCCCCTGTGGGCGGCGCCTGGTGTCGGCCCCGAGCCGACACCAGGCTGTTGGACCCTGCCGGTCAGGCTGGGCGCGGGGCGAACACGCTCGGACGGATGAGCACCACGATCACGATTACGGCGCCCCATACCCACGGTGCGTACGAGGAAGGAGCTGACGGGCACGCCGCGATCAGCGCCATGAGCAGGCCGTACAGAGTGGGCCGCGGTGGTAACGGAGGCTCAGGCTGGGGTGCGGGTGCGTGTCGATGGGTCACGGAATAGCATCCTCTCGTGTCGTCGGAGCTTGGCTCTTACGGCATCCCGGGCCCCCTGGCCCCAACCTCGGTGACACGAGCGGCCAGGGGGCTCGGCCTGTTGGTCAAGCGCCGTGTCTGTTGGGCGAGGTGGAGCCTACGCGTGTGGTGCGCGCTGTGTCCCGGCTTCGATTGGATGATCTTTCCAGCAGATCGTGCTTCCCAGTTCTAAACTGGGAAGCACAATTGGCGATGCTGAGCTCGCTCGTCTCCCCTCGCGTCCGCCAGTGAGGGCCACCCGGACCGTAGCGGTGGTGGCGCCTCTGGCGTCCTGGCAAGCCGGTGACTGCTTGCCCCAGGGCATGAGAGAGCGTTCCCGGCTCAGTAGCAGAGTTGGGCCCGAATGCGGAAGGCGAATGCCGGACTTGAAATGAGTCGGCGGTCGCCCCGGTACAGCTCGCCATAGCCCCGCAGCGGCGGGGAGCACGTAGCCGACCGAGCATCCCAGGGGCCACCCCCGCACGCGCGGGGACCATCCGACTGGTCACACTGCCAGGAACTCCTGAGCGGGACCACCCCCGGGTGCGCGGGGACCACCCGCTACGTTGCCGTGGATGCGGGCGTCGGCGAGGGATCACCCCCGCACGCGCGGGGACCACCACATGCCGTAATCCGAATCGAGCTGCCAGACGGGACCACCCCCGCACGCGCGGGGACCACCTCCTCACCCGAGGCGTCCGCGGGGTCGTATCGGGACCACCCCCGCACGCGCGGGGACCACGGCGAGCCGATCGAGGGCCCCAAGGCGTATCTGGGACCACCCCCGCACGCGCGGGGACCACAAGAAGGTCACCGACCTCGGGAGCCCGGTCGCGGGACCACCCCCGCACGCGCGGGGACCACCGGAACAGCGGATCGTCCAGGCGGCGATCGCGGGGACCACCCCCGCACGCGCGGGGACCACGCCTACCCCGGGCCCGCCGCCGCCATCGAGCTGGGACCACCCCCGCACGCGCGGGGACCACGCCATCCGCGCACCTCCTTTAAGGGTTGAAACGGGACCACCCCCGCACGCGCGGGGACCACGACACCACACCGACCGGACCGCCCGCACCGCCGGGACCACCCCCGCACGCGCGGGGACCACCTTCAGCGGCTCCGCCGGATCGACCACGGGTCAGGGACCACCCCCGCACGCGCGGGGACCACGGCTGGCGGGGAGGAGGGAGGCCCCCATGTCCGGGACCACCCCCGCACGCGCGGGGACCACAGGCCGTGGCCTGCGGCTTTAGTTGGCTGTCTCTTGGTTTTTGCTTACTTCTTCAGAAGGCGGCATTCCGTCTCAATCTTCGTGAATTGCCGTCACGTGGCAGGGCTCCGCAGGTGGTGGCTGTCAGGCGTCAAGCCGTCGGCGGGGCTGTGTGCCTGACGTTGATGTGGTCGGACGGGGCCAGTAGAGCGTATCCGTAGGCGTGTTGAGGTCCGTGGCCGTTCGGGCTGTGCTCTCCCTTTATGGGCTGCGCAAGCCTTAAGCGATCTCCAGGCCCCTTGCTGCATACGGGGCGTGGTGATGGTCCTCCTGTCGTGTGAGTCCTTGGGGAGGCGGCGATGTGCGAGCGCGCCTTGGGGAGGGGCTTCCCCTGAGGGGTGCGGCGGCAGTCGTCGTGTCGCGCGGCCGAATGCGTGCGTCGGGTGGGTGGGAGTCCTCTACGGTGTGCCGTGCCCGAGGCCACCGGCCCCCACGGGCCTGGTACGAACATGGCGGCGCAGGACGGCGAGGTGCTTCACGGTATGAGCTTCACCCCCAGTACTCCCTGGCAGGACCGGTCCGTCGTCGTGACCGGTGGGACGCGTGGCATCGGGCGCGGCATCGCGGAGGCGTTCGCCCGGCGGGGCGCGGCGGTGGCGCTCACCGGCAGGGACGCGAAGACCGCCGAGGAGGTCGCCGACGGCCTCGCCCGGGCCACCGGCGGCCGGGTGTGCGGCGTGGGGGCGGACCTGCGGGAGCCGGAGGCGATCGAGGCACTGGCGGCGGAGGTCGAACGCCGCCACGGACACATCGACGTGCTCTGCGCCAACGCCGGGATCTTCCCCGAGAAGCCGCTGCGCGAGATGACGGCCGCCGACATCGACGAGGTCCTCCACGTCAACCTGCGCGGCTCGATGCTCGCCGTGCGGGCCTGCCTGCCCGCCATGGAGCGCGTCGGGCGCGGCCGCGTCGTGCTCACGTCCTCGATCACCGGCCCCACCACCGGCTTCCCCGGCTGGTCCCACTACGGCGCGAGCAAGGCCGGGCAGCTCGGCTTCCTGCGCGGCGCCGCCCTGGAGCTGGCCCCGCTCGGCATCACCGTCAACGCCGTGCTGCCCGGCAACATCCGTACCGAGGGCCTGGACGCGATGGGCGCGGACTACCTGCGGCGCATGACGGCCTCCATCCCCCTCGGCCGGATCGGCGAGACCGCGGACATCGCCCACGCGGCGCTCTTCCTCGCCTCCGACGAGGCCGCGTTCATCACCGGCCAGACCCTCACCGTCGACGGCGGCCAGACCCTGCCGGAATCCCTCGACTCCCTCGACTCCCTCGAAGCCCCTTGATCCTCTTGGTTCGCTTGGGTTTCCTGGATCCCCTCGATTCCCTTGGTTCCCTCGGTGCCCCGGGCGCTCCTCCTGCCGCCTCCCAGGCGGGACGGGCGCCGGTGGGCCTCGCCGCGTTGCTCTCCCTCGGCCGCGAGATGATCCAGATGATCCCGGGGCCCGGGCGCCTCGCCCCTGGAGAGTGCGGCTCGCCCTGCGCAGGTGCGTGCTCTTCCTCGCGGTACGGACCGCGACCCCCTCTTCACGCTGGGCCGTTCCGCTCCCGGCCCGCTCACGCACGTGTGTACGACCGTGAATTCCGGCGGTGTTTCGTGCCCGGCCCGCGGTCGGCGTGGCGTGGAAAGCCCGGGGCGAAGCGGTAAGTTGAACTCCGCTTTTTTACAGGGTGTTTATGGGACGGAAACCGAGGAATCTTTGGTTCAGTCCTTGGCGCGGTGCTAGTGTCCCTTTCAATTACGCACCACCCTGAAAACAGGTGGCCGTGGAGAACCGGTCGCACCTGATCAACCAGGTTTCGCCCTTGCGGAGAATTACAGGGGGAAGGGTGTTCGCTTCAGTAGGATTTTCGGTGCCGACCGTGAGTCCTGGCGTCATTCGTTCGTGTGTGCCGTTCGTGCTGTGCGTGCTGTGCGTGCCGTGCTCGCTGTTCGTGCCGTTCGCTTGTCGCTCCTGTTGACGCGGAAGCCGTCGTAGGCCGTCGCCTTCCGAGGCCCGGGGTCCGAGGCCCGAGCCTCGGGGGCCGCTGCGTGCGCGCGAGGTGGTGTGCTCGTGCGTGCGGCCTTCGTGGGCCCCCTTCATTCCCCTCCTCCGCCCGTCGACATCCGTGCCCTCACCCATGTCACCGTCACCGCGTCCCTGAAAGGACCCCCGCATGACCGTCGCCGCCCCCACCGACCCCGCCGCCACGCTCGTCGGCAACCGGCCCATCGTCGGGCTGCTCACCGACTTCGGGCTCGTCGACGACGCCGTGGGCATCTGCAAAGGCATGGTGCTCGGCATCGCGCCCCAGGCGAACATCGTCGACGTCACGCACGATGTGACGCCGTTCGACATCTACGAGGCGAGTCTGTATATCCGGGACTCCTTCCGGTACTTTCCCGCCGACGCGATCTTCGCGTGCGTGACGTTCCCGCACACCGGCGTCCAGGACGACGCGATCGGGCTGCGCACCCCGCAGGGGCACACCTACTTCGCACCCAACAACGGGCTGCTCACCCGCATCGTGGCCGAGGCCGGGGTCGCCGAGGTGCGGCACATCACCGCGGACAAGGTGCGCCGCCCCGTCATCGACCCCACGTTCTACGGGCGTGACATCGTCATGTCGGCGGCCGCGCACGTCGCCAACGGCGTGCCGTTCGCGGAAATAGGCGAGGAAATCGACGCCGCCGACATCACCCTGCTCAAGGTGGCCCAGCCGGAGCTGAACGACGGGTGGGTCGTCGGTGAGGTCGCCCTGCTCGACAAGAACTACGGCAACGTGTGGACCAACATCACCCGCGAATTCCTCGACGGGCAGCGCATAGAATTCGGCGCCGAGCTGGAAATCGAAGTGAACGGCACTTTAATTCGTACCCCGCTGCGGCACACCTTCGGGGAAACCGGCGAAGGGGAACCGCTGGCCTACATCGCCAGCCGCAATCAGCTCGGACTCGCCCTGAACCAGGGGAACTTCGCCGCCCGGTACGGCGTCGAGCGCGGCCACCCCGTCCGGCTGCGCGCCCAGTGACGCCCGCCACGCCGGACAGCCGGGCGGCGCCCCCGCCGCCGTACGCACCACCGGTCGCGGCCCGCACGTAGAGCCGCCACCGGACATCCCCCACGACCCGGAAGGCCCGCCCATGCCCGCGCAAGGCTACGGTTTCGCGCTCCTGACCGCCGCGTTCTTCGGGGCGGGCGCCGTCCTGGCCAACCGGGTCACCGCCGACATCCATCCGCTGCTGACCACCGAGCTGAACCTGGCGATCGGCGCCGCACTGCTGGGCACCTACCTGGCGGTGCGCCGCCGACCGCTGCTGCCGCGCGGCCTTGGCCGCGGCGACTGGGTGCGGCTCGCGTTCGTCTCCGTCGTCGGTACGGGACTCTCGCTCGCCCTCGTCATCACGGGACTGAGCATGACCAGCCCCGTCAACGGCGGCTTCCTCATCCAACTCCAAGGCCCCGCCGCGGTGTTGGCGTCCGTCGCCGTCCTCGGCGACCGGCTGCGCTGGTGGCAGACGCTGGGCATCGCCGTCACCCTGTTCGGCGGGCTGCTCATCGTCATGCGCAGCCCCAGTGCCGGGCTCACCTCCATCCACGGCGGGGACGTCCTCGTGCTCCTCGGGGCGCTGCTCGCGGGCATCGCCTACCTGCCCGCCAAGTCCCTCATGGACCGCGTCCCGGCGCTCCAGCTGAGCCTGTGGCGGCTGCTGCCCGCCGCGGTCGTCCTGCTGCCCGTGCTGCCCCTCGTCCCCGGACGGCTGCGCTGGCACCCCACCACCACCACGCTCACCCTGCAACTCGTCCTCGCCGTCACCAACTTCTGCCTGGCGTACGTGACCCTGCACCTGGCCCTGGCCCGGCTGCGGCCCTGGCAGACCGCCAGCGTCCTGCAGCTGGAGCCCGCCTTCACCGTCGTCATCAGCCTCGCCGCCCTCGCCCTGGTGCCCACGCCGCTCCAGTTCGCGGGCGGCGCCCTGATGATCGCCGGTGGTCTGGTCGCCCAGCGCCCCGACCGCACCGCCACCGAACCGGCCCCAGCCCCGCCACCGACCTCCACCGAACCCCTCACCAACAGCCAAGGGAGCACCCGATGAAGGCGATCCGCGTCCACGCCCCCGGCGGACCGGAAGAGCTCCGCCTCGAAGACGTCCCCCTGCCCGAGCCCGCGCCCGACGAGATCCGGCTGCGCACCGAGGTCATCGGCGTCAACTACGTCGACGTCTACCACCGCACCGGCGCCATGGGCCTGCCCCTGCCGTTCACCCCCGGCATGGACGCCGTCGGCACCGTCGACGCCGTCGGCTCCGACGTCACCGAACTCGCCGTCGGCGAGCGCGTCGCCTACGGCGAAGTGCCGGGCGCCTACGCCGAGTTCGTCACCGTCCCGGCCCGGCTCGCCGTGGCGGTGCCCCCGGCGCTCGACTCGCGCCTGGCCGCCGCCGCCATGCTCCAGGGGCTCACCGCCCACTACCTGGCGCACGACGCGCACCCCATCGCCAAGGGCGAGACCGTCGTCGTGCACGCCGCGGCGGGCGGCGTCGGCCAGTTCCTCGTCCAGTTCGCCAAGCGGGCCGGGGCCCACGTCGTCGGCACCGTCTCCACCGACGCCAAGGCCGCGCTCGCCGCCGAACTCGGCGTGGACACCGTGGTGCGCTACGACCGGGAGGACTTCACCGCGGCGGTCCTGGCCGCGACCGACGGGGCCGGGGCCCACGCCGTCTACGACTCGGTGGGCCAGCGCACCTTCCACGGCAGCCTCGACGCGCTGCGCCCCCGCGGCACCCTCGTCCTGTTCGGGCAGGCCAGCGGGAAGACCGAACCCATCGACCCGTTCCTGCTCGCCCAGAAGGGCTCCCTCAAGCTCACCTGGCCCACCCTCACCCACCACGTCCTCACCCGCGAGGAGTTCACCGCCCGCGCCGACGACGTCTTCGCGGGCCTGCTCGACGGCACGCTGCGCGCCCGCGTCGACGCCGAGTTCGCCCTCGCCGACGCCGCCGCGGCCCACGCGCACCTGGAGCGCCGCGCCAGCCTCGGCAAGGTCCTGCTGCGCCCCTGACCCGGGCCACCCCGGACCGACCCTGGCACGCACCAGGGTGACCTCGGACGACCCCGGACCCATCGGAGGACACCGGCACCATGCACCCGCACACCCCACCCCCCGCGGCGCGCCGTGAAGTGGCCGTCGTCGGCGCGGGCCCGCGCGGCCTGTCCGTACTGGAGCGCCTGTGCGCCAACGAACGCGCCAACGAACGCGCCGACCCCCGCCCCACCCCGCTGACGATCCACGTGATCGACCCCTACCCGCCGGGGCCCGGCCGGGTCTGGCGCACCACCCAGTCCCGGCTGTTGCTGATGAACACCGTCGCCAGCCAGGTCACCGCGTACACGGACGCCACCGTCACCATGGCCGGGCCGGTCGAGGAGGGCCCCAGCCTGTACGAGTGGGCCAAGCACACCGCGCTGCCCGGCGACCCGGCCGCGTACGACGACCAGGTGCGCGCCGAGGCCCGCGACCTGCTGCCCGACTCCTACCCGACGCGCGCGTTCTACGGCCGCTACCTCCAGGACGTATACGCACGGGTCAGGGCCGCCGCGCCCGCGCACTGCCGCGTCGTGGAGCACCGCACCCGCGCGGTGCGCCTCGTCGACGCGGACGGCCACCCGGACGCGGCGCAGACCCTGGACCTCGCCGACGGCACGCGCCTCGCCGACCTGGAGGCCGTCGTCCTCGCCCAGGGGCACCTCCCGGCCGCCGCCACCGCCCACGAGGACCGCCTGGCCCGCGCCGCGGCCGCCCACGGCCTGACCTACGTACGCCCCGCCAACCCCGCCGACCTCGACCTGTCCGCGCTGCCGCCCGGCGAGCCGGTGCTGCTGCGCGGCCTCGGCCTGAACTTCTTCGACCACCTGGCGCTGCTCACCCGCGGCCGGGGCGGGCTGTTCACGCGGCGGCACGGCAGGCTCGTGTACCAGCCCTCCGGGCGCGAGCCGGTCATCGTCGCCGGGTCGCGCCGCGGCCTGCCGTACCACGCGCGCGGCGAGAACGAGAAGGGCGCGCACGGCCGGTACGTGCCGCGCCTGGTCACCGAGGAGACGGCTGCACGGCTGCGGCGGCGCGACGGCGAGCGCGGCGCCCGCTTCGGCACCGACCTGTGGCCGCTGATCGCCCGCGAGGTCGAGAGCGTCTACTACGGCACCCTCCTGGCCTCCCGCCGCCACCCCGGCGCCGCGGACTTCGCCGACCGCTACCTGACCGCCCCCGACGAGCGGGCCCGGTGCCGCCTCCTGGACGCCCACGGCGTCGCCGAGGCCGACCGCTGGGACTGGGAGCGCCTCGCCCGGCCGCACCTCGGGCGCCGCTTCGCCTCCCGCGCCCACTTCCGCTCCTGGACGCTGCGCCACCTGTCCGAGGACGTGCGCGCCGCCCGGCAGGGCAACGTCAGCGGCCCCCTCAAGGCCGCCCTCGACGTGCTGCGCGACCTGCGCAACGAGATCCGCCTGTGCGTGGACCACGGGGGAGTGGAGGGCGACTCGTACCGCGACGAACTCCAGGGCTGGTACACGCCCCTGAACGCCTTCCTGTCCATCGGGCCGCCCGTCTCCCGCGTCGAGGAACTGCGCGCCCTCGTCGAGGCCGGAGTGGTCGAACTCCTCGGCCCCGACCTGGACGTCACCGTCGACGCCGACGGGCCGAACCCGGCCTTCGTCGCCCGCTCGCCCGCGGTCGACGCGGCCCCGGTCAGGGCCACCGCGCTCATCGAGGCCCGCCTGCCCGAACCCGACGTGCGGCACACCGGCGACACCCTGCTCCGCCGCCTCCTCGCCGACGGCCAGGCCACCGCGTACCGCATCGAGGCCGGGCGCGGCACGGCGTACGAGACCGGCGGACTCGCCGTCACCGCGCGCCCGTCCCGCCTGGTCGACGCCCACGGCCGGGCCCATCCGCGGCGCTTCGCCTACGGCGTGCCCACGGAGGGCGTGCACTGGGTGACCGCCGCCGGGATCCGGCCCGGCGTGGACTCGGTGACCCTCGGCGACGCGGACGCCATCGCGCGCGCCGTCCTCGCGCTGCGCCCCGCCCGCGCGGCCGCCCCGGCGCCGCCCGCACGGCCCGGCCGCGAACGGGACCTGCTGGAGGTGACCCCGTGACCCGCCACCCCGCACAGCCCCGGCAGCGCACCGCCGACACACCGGACGCGCCCGCTCCGACGGGACTTGAGGCGCCGGACGCGCCCGGCCGTACGGGATCTGAGGCACCGGGCGCGCCCGGCCGTACGGGATCTGAGGCGCCGGGCGCGCCCGGACGTACGGGACTTGAGGCACCGGGCGCGCTCGGCCCTACGGGACCCGAGGCGCCGGGCGGCGAGCACGGCACCCCCCTCGACGCCCCCGCGGCGACCGCCCCCGACAGCGGGCTGCTCTCCCCGGTGCGCGCGGGCGTCCCCGTGGAGGACGTGGTCGGCGACCGTGCTTGGCTGCAGGCGATGCTCGACGCCGAGGCGGCCCTGGCCCGCACGCAGGCCGCCCTCGGCGCCGTCCCGGCGACGGCCGCCGACGCCATCGGGCGCGCCGCGCGGGCGGAGTTGTACGACCCGCGCGAGCTGGCCCTGGCCTCCCGCGCCACGGCCAACCCCGTGGTCGGCCTCGTCCGCGCCCTGACCGAGGCCGTCGCCCGGCGCGACCCGCGCGCCGCCGAGTACGTGCACCGCGGCTCCACCAGCCAGGACGTCCTGGACACCGGCGCCATGCTGGTCGCCTCGCGGGCCCTGACCGTGGTGCGGTCGGACCTGGCGCGCGCCGCGGACGCCCTCGCGGACCTCGCCGAGCGGCACCGGGCCACGGTCGCCGCCGCACGGACCCTGGCGCTGCACGCCGTCCCCACCACCTTCGGCCTCAGGGCCGCGGGCTGGCGCTCCCTCGTCCTGGACGCCGAGCACCGCCTGGCGGTGGTGCAGCGGTCCCTGCCGGTGTCGCTCGGCGGCGCGGCCGGGACCCTCGCGGGCTACCTGGAGTACGCCCGCCAGGGCGCCGGGACGCTCGACGACGACTACGCCGACCGCCTGGTGGACGCCTACGCCGCCGAACTGGGCCTCGCGCGGCCCGTGCTGCCGTGGCACGCGCTGCGCACCCCGGTGGCCGACCTGGGGGCGGCGCTGGCGTTCACGGCCGGGGCGCTCGGCAAGTTCGCCGCCGACGTGACCACCCTGAGCAGGACCGAGGTCGGCGAGGTCACCGAGCCGACGGGGACGGGGCGCGGCGCCTCGTCCGCGATGCCGCACAAGCGCAACCCGGCCCTGGCCACCCTCATCCGCAGCGCCGCCCTCCAAGTCCCCGCCTTCGCCTCCGTGCTGACCCGGTCCCTGGTGGCGGAGGACGAGCGCGCGGCCGGTGCCTGGCACGCGGAGTGGCTGCCGCTGCGCGAGTGCCTGCGCCTGACGGGCGGCGCGGCGGCGACCGCGTACGAACTCGCCGCGGGTCTCGTCGTGCGGCCCGAGCGCGTCCGCGCCAACCTCGCGCTCACCAGGAGCCAGATCGTCACCGAGCGCCTCGCGGCGGCCCTCGCGCCGCACCTGGGCCGGGCGCGGGCCGCGCGGCTGCTCGCCGACGCCTCCGCGCGGGCCGACCGGGAGGACCGCCCGCTGGCCGCCGTGCTCGCCGAGGACGCCGACGTCGCCCGGCACCTCGACGCCGCCGCCCTCGACGCCCTGCTCGACCCGGCCCACTACACGGGCGCCGCCGACCGCCTCGTCACCGGCGCCCTGCGCCAGCCCGCCGCCGCCCCGCACACCCGCCGCGCGCTGCCCACGCCCGTCCCGCGCTGAACCCCCGTACTCCGCCGCACCCCGGCACCTCAGTGAACTCCCGCACCCCGCCGAGCCGTTCGCCCCCACCGACCCCAAGGAAGCCGCCATGGCCACTCGCCTGTTCACCTCGGAATCCGTCACCGAAGGCCACCCCGACAAGATCGCCGACCAGATCAGCGACACCGTCCTCGACGCCCTCCTCAAGGCCGACCCCGCCTCCCGGGTCGCCGTGGAGACCCTCATCACCACCGGTCAGGTGCACATCGCGGGCGAGGTGAGCACCACGGCGTACGCCGACATCGCGGCGCTCGCCCGCAACAAGATCCTGGAGATCGGCTACGACGCCTCCGCCAAGGGGTTCGACGGCGCCTCCTGCGGCGTGTCCCTGTCCATCGGCACCCAGTCGCCCGACATCGCGCAGGGCGTCGACGCCGCGTACGAGCGGCGCGTCCTCGGCGCCGACGACGCGTTAGCCGCCCAGGGCGCGGGCGACCAGGGCCTGATGTTCGGCTACGCCACCGACGAGACGCCCACCCTGATGCCGCTGCCCATCGACCTCGCGCACCGCCTCTCATACCGCCTCGCGCAGGCCCGGCGCGATGGGTCGATTCCCTATCTGCGCCCCGACGGCAAGACGCAGGTGACCATCGAGTACCAGGGCAGCCGCCCGGTGCGCCTCGACACCGTCGTCGTCTCCACGCAGCACGCCCCCGACGCCAGCCTGGACGGGCACGTCACCCCCGATGTCCGCGAGTACGTCGTCGAACCCGTGCTGCGCCGACTGGAGGAGGACGGCATCAAGCTCGACACGGACGGCCACCGCCTCCTCGTCAACCCCACCGGCCGCTTCGAGATCGGCGGCCCGATGGGCGACGCGGGCCTGACCGGCCGCAAGATCATCATCGATACGTACGGCGGCATGGCCCGCCACGGCGGCGGCGCCTTCTCCGGCAAGGACCCCTCCAAGGTGGACCGCTCGGCGGCGTACGCCACGCGCTGGGTCGCCAAGAACGTCGTCGCCGCGGGCCTCGCCGCCCGCTGCGAGATCCAGGTCGCCTACGCCATCGGCAAGGCCGAGCCGGTGGGCCTGTTCGTGGAGACCTTCGGCACCCACACCGTGCCCGCGGAGCGCATCGAGCAGGCCGTCACCGAGGTCTTCGACCTGCGCCCCGCCGCCATCATCCGCGACCTCGACCTGCGCCGCCCCATCTACGCCCAGACCGCCGCCTACGGCCACTTCGGGCGGGAGCGCGCGGAGTTCACCTGGGAGCGCACCGACCGCGTGGGCGCCCTGCGCCGGGCGGTCGGGTAGCGGGCCGCCGGGAACCCGGCGGCGCCGCGGCGCGACTACCGGTGCGGGCGGCGACGGGCCGCCCCTCGGGTCACGCGGTGGGAGCGTCGTCATGCGCGGTCGGGTGCGGTTCGGTGTGGTGGGTGCGGTGGTGGGGCTCGCCGCCGCCGTCGGCTGTGGGGGCGGCGGCGGGGGCGGCGGCGCCGGGGGCGGCGCGGCCCGCGGGTTCCCGGTGAGCGTCAGCGACTGCGCGGGCGGCGAGACCACCTTCTCCTCCGCCCCCCGGAAGATCGTCACCAGCAACGCGGCCGGTCTCGAACTGCTGCTGCGGCTCGGCGCGGGGGACAAGGTGGTCGGGACCGGGTTCCCACCGGGCAAGGGGGCGCTGCCCACGGCGCTCGACGCGCGGGCCCGGAAGGTCACCGTACTCAGCCGGGGCGTGATCCCCAAGGAGAAGCTGCTCGGCTCCGGCGCCGACCTGTACGTCGACACGTTCGCCTCCATGGCGGGCATGGGCGGCGGCGCCGCAGGCGTCCCGACCGCCGAGGAGTACCGGGCCGTCGGCATGAAGCGGGTCTTCCTCAAGTCCACCGCCTGCGCCGCCGAGCGGAAGGAGCCGCTGACCGACCTGTCGGCCGTCGAGGACGACATCACCGCGCTCGGCGCCCTCACGGGCCGCTCCGCCACCGCGCGGCGGCTCGTCGCGGACATGCGCGCGAAGGTCACGGCCGTGCGCAGGGCGGTCGGCGGACTGCCGCGGGACCAGCGGCCCTCGTACTTCTTCTTCGACTACGACGCCGGGACCCGGCAGCCCACCGTCGTCTGCGACCGCCAGATCGCCCACGCCGTGATCACCCTCGCCGGGGCCCGCAACGCCTTCGGCGACTGCCACGGCGCCTTCAAGCAGGTCGGCTGGGAGGACGTCGTCGCCAAGGACCCCGACTGGATCCAGCTCGCCGTACGCAACCGGGGCGGCGCCGCCGCGAACGAGAAGGCCTTCGACGAGGCCCAGCGGTGGCTGGAGACGAACCCGGCCACCAAGGGGCTCAGCGCCGTCAAGCGGGGGCGGTTCCTGCGCATCGGGTCCGAGCGGACCACCATCGCGGGCGTGGCGAACGCCGACACGGTCCGGGAGATCGCCCGGGCCGTCCATCCCGGCAAGGTGCGGTAGGGAGGGGCGTGGTGGGGTCTTCGATGTCCTCTGCGTCTTCTGCGTCTTCTGCGTCTTCTGCGTCCTCTGCGTCCTCTGCGTCCTCTGCGTCTTCTGCGTCGTCCGAGTCGTCCAAGCAGTCCAAGCCGCCGATGCCTTCCGGTCCTTCTGGGGCGCCCGCTTCCCCTGCGGCCCCCCGGCGCCTCCCCGCAGGGGCCCTCGCGTGCGTGCTCGGCGTGCTGCTGCTGCTCGCGCTGACCGCCGCCGTGTCCTGGGGGTCGACCTCCCTGCCGCCCGGCGAGGTGTGGGGCGTGGTGGCGCGGCGGGTCAGCGGGGCCGCGCCCCGGGGCGGCACCGACGACATGATCGTGTGGCAGCTGCGGGTGCCGCGGGCGCTGCTCGCCGCGCTGGTGGGGGCCGGGCTCGGGCTCGTGGGCACGGCCGTGCAGGCGCTCGTGCGCAACCCGCTGGCCGACCCCTACCTGCTCGGCATCTCCAGCGGGGCCTCGCTCGGGGCCGTCGCCGCGATCGTCCTCGGCGCCGGGGCGGGCGGGGCGTTCGGGCTCGGCCTGTCGGGGGCCGCGTTCGCGGGGGCGCTCGTGACGTTCGCGCTGGTGTGGGCGGTGGCGCGGCGCGGCGGCGGGTTCGCGCCGCTGCGGCTGGTGCTCGCCGGAGTCGCCATCGGGCAGTTCCTGTCCGGCGTCACCAGCTACCTGGTGCTGCGGGCGGGCGACGAACAGCAGACGCAGAGCGTGCTGTTCTGGCTGATGGGCAGCCTCGGCGGGGCCACCTGGGAGCAGCTCGCCGCGCCCGCGGCGGCCGTGCCGCTGGCCTTCGTACTGCTCCAGGCGCGCGCCCGCGGCCTGAACGCGCTGCTCATGGGCGACGAGACGGCCGCCGGGCTCGGCGTCGACACCGGACGGCTGCGGCGGGAGCTGTTCGCCGTGACGAGCGTGCTCACCGGCGTCCTGGTCGCCGTGTCCGGCGCGATCGGCTTCGTCGGCCTGATGGTGCCGCACACCTGCCGCCTCCTCGTGGGCGACGACCACCGCAGGCTGCTGCCGCTGTCCGCGCTCGCCGGGGCGCTGCTCATGGTGGTCGTCGACACCGTGTGCCGCACCGCCATGGACACCCAGGAGCTGCCCGTCGGCGTCGTCACGTCGACCATCGGCGCCCCCGCCCTGCTGTACCTCCTGGACCGGCGGCTGCGCGGCGGGCAGGGAGGCGCCCGGTGAGGGTCGACGTCGAGGACCTGAGCGTCGCCTACGCGGGGCGCACCGTGGTGTCGGGGGCGCGGCTGCTCGCCGCCGACGGGGAGGTCACCGGGCTCGTCGGGCCCAACGGCAGCGGCAAGTCCACCCTCCTGCGCACCGTCTACCGGCATCTGCGCCCCACCGCGGGCCGCGTCCTGCTGGACGGCGCCGACCTGCGCGCGCTGAGCCCCGCCCGGACGGCCCGGCACGTGGCGGCGCTGCCGCAGGAGCGGGGCGCGGACGTCGAGCTGACCGTGGGGGAGGTGGTCGCCCTGGGGCGCACGCCGTACAAGCGGGCCTTCGCCGCGGACGACGACGCCGACCGGGACGCCGTGGCGAAGGCGCTCGCCGAGGTCGGCATGGACGGCGCCGCCGGGCGCGCGTTCTCCGCGCTGTCCGGCGGCGAACGCCAACGGGTGCTGCTGGCGCGGGCGTTCGCGCAGGAGCCGGACGTGCTGGTGCTGGACGAGCCGACGAACCACCTCGACATCCGCCACCAGGTGGAGCTGCTTTCGCTGCTGCGCGGCAGGGGGCGCACCACCCTCGTGTCGCTGCACGACCTCAACGCCGCCGCGTCCGTCTGCGACCGGCTGCACGTCCTGCACCAGGGCGCCGTCGTCGCGTCGGGGCCGCCGCGCGAGGTGCTGACCCCCGCGCTGATCGAGGAGGTGTTCGGCGTGCGGGCCGCGGTGGTCGGGCACCCCCTGACCGGCGATCCGCTCATCGCCTTCGACCATCGGGGGCAGTGCGCGGACATCCCGTGAAGGACCTGTGGGCCCCCCGGCGCAGCCAGTAGGTTCAGGGGCACGTGGGAGGCAGCGGGGCCCCTACCCCGCGGTGAGGGGAGCTGGTGTGCGCCGGGGCACGACCGTCGGTGGCCGCTACCGTCTGATGCGAGGTCCGCTCCAAGGGGGCACGGGCGAGGTGTGGATCGCCCATGACCTCAGGCTGCCCCGGAAGGTGGTGCTGAAGCGGCTGCGCGTGCCGAGCGCGGGCGGCCCCGGCGCCGAGCGCCTGGAGCGCCAGGAGTTCGACCGGCTGCTCGCCGAGGCCCGCGCGCTGGCCCGGTTCAGCCATCCGCACGTCGTCACCCTGCACGACGTGCTGTCGCTGTCCGAGGGCCCGCTCGCCCGGGTGCGCCGCCGGTACGGCTCCTGGCTCGTCATGGAGTACGTGTCCGGGGGCAGCCTCGCCGACCGGCCGCCGCTCACGCCGCAGCGGGCCGCGCGCGCCGGGGCGCAGATCGCCTCCGCCCTCGCCGCGCTGCACGCCGAGGGCATCGTGCACGGCGACGTCAAGCCCGGCAATGTGGTCGCGACGCCCGACGGCCTCGTCAAGCTGGCCGACTTCGGCGCCGCCTACCGCGTGGGCGGCACCGAGACCATCACCCCGCCCGTCCGCTGCGGCTACACGCCGGACTACGCCGCCCGCGAGGTCGTCCGCGGCCAGCCGGAACCGGCGTCGGACGTGTTCTCCCTCGCCGCCCTCGTGCACGCCCTGGTCACCGGTGTGCCGCCGCGCCCCCACACGGGCGCCGACGTCGACGCGCTGATCGCCGACCGGCAGGCCGAGCGCGGCGAGACCGCCCTCGGCCCGGGGCTCGGACCGCTGGCGGAGATCCTGCCCGCGATGCTCGACGCCCGCGCCAAGTACCGGCCCACCGCCGTCGAGGCCCAGCGGCTCTTCGAGCAGGTCGCGGGCCCCCAGGAGCGGCTGCCCCCGCAGCGCGGCGACGGCGGCGACAGCAGCGGCGACACCACGGGCTCCGACGGCGGCACGGACGCCGGGCGGAGCGTACTGCCGGGCAGGTCACGGCAGTTGCTGCTCGCGCTCGGCGTCGCCGCCGTCACCCTGGCCGCGGCCCTGGTCATCCCCGAGGTGTGGTCGGACGACGACGGCGGCGGCGACGGGCGGAACCCGACCGGCACGGCGCGCGCCACGGCGCTGCCCGCCGTCGGCGAGCAGCGCACCGCCGACCCGTGCGCGCTCGCCGACCCGGCCGTGCTCAAACGGTACGGCGAGGCCGAACTCGACCGTGACTACGGCAACTTCGACCGCTGCGACGTCATCGTCGACACCGGCGACGGCGACCCCGTGGACGTCGAGTTCCACTTCGACACCGGCGGCGCCAGCGACCTGTCCGGGCCGCGCCGCACCCGGGGGCGCGTCACCGTGGTGGACGAGGCGGACGACAGCGACGTGTGCGTCCGCACGATGCTGCCCGCCGGGGACCCCGACGTGAACATCTCCGTCGCCGTGCAGCAGGACGAGGGCGACGCGCGGCTGTGCGCCATGGCCGACGCCGCCACCGAGCACGCCGTGCGGGTCCTCAACCGGGGGAAGCTCCCCGCCGTCCGCCGTCGCCGCCGGGCTCCCTCATCCGGGAGGACGCCTGCGCCCTGGTGGACGCCAAGACCCTGGAGGCGATCCCCGGCATCGACGCCCGCGCCCGCGACATCGGCTTCGGGGCGTGGGACTGCGAGTGGGCCAGCACCACCAACGACCTGACCCTGGAGATCCGCTTCGACCGCGGCCAGCCGCTGACCGCCGACGACGGCACGCTCACCCGGATCGACGGGCGGCGCGCCGTCGTCGAGCCGGACGTCGAGGGCCCCCGCACCTGCCGCGTCCGGGTCGTCCACCGCGAGTACACCGACGCGGGCGGCGACAAGGCCGTGGAGACGCTGAACGTCACCGTCGGCGGCGACCCGTCCCAGGACCGGCTGCGCCGCCTGGCCACGCGCTTCGCGGCCGCCGCGGCCCACCGGGCCGGGGTCGGCTAGGCCGCACAGGCCGCACAGGCCGCACAGGCCGCACAGGCCGCACAGGCCGCACAGGCCGCACAGGCCAGACAGGCCGCACAGGCCAGACAGGCCGGGCTGCTCGGGCTGCGCGGGTCGGCCGGGCGGTCACTTCGCGGGGTGGATGGAGAGCACGGCCGTGCCGCCGCCGAGGGACAGGACGCGGAAGGCGACGCGGTTCAGCTGGCCGGTGCCGCCCTCGCTCATCGTCGTACTGAGGAACGGCCCGCCGCCCACGCCCACGGCCTCCACGACCACCGAGTCCCGGGTGATCGCGGCGACGGTCAGCTCACCCACCCGGAACCGGCTGTCGATGGGGATGACCGTCGGCTTCGACACGGCGATCCGGCACCGCCCGTCGAAGCAGGCCCGCACGTCGGTGACGGGCGCGGTGCGCGGCGGCCCGGTCGACGGGGCGGGGCGCGGGGGCTCGGCCGTCCGGGTGGGGCGCGCGGAGTGCGGGGGCCGCGCGGGACTCGTGCGCCGTACGGGCCTCTTGGGCCGCGCCGAGCCGCGGCCGGGCTCCGGGCTCTCCCCGGCCGCGGGGTCCGTGGCCGGGCCCGGGGTCCGCGCGGCCGTGCCCGGGGCGGCGGACGACGGCTCCCTCCCCCTGCGGAGCCGTCGTCCGGTTCGTCGGCGCCGCAGCCGCAGACCGCCGTCAGGCCGAGCGCCACCGCCGCGGCCAGCAGGCCCGCCGTCCGATAGGCCGTCCGCGTCCGCTGCTTCCCCATGGCGTGATCCCTCGTCCCACCCGTGACTGCCGTGTGCCGTGCCACGGTTGTAGGGCGGGCGGTCCGGGACGGGTCCCGTACCGGCGGGACACACTGGTCGTCCCAGGTCGTCCCAGCGCGGCCGACGAGGAGGCCGAACCATGAACAGCGCCAGCAGTCTCGCGCGCGGCGTCGCGCCCGCCCGGCCCGGCACCCTGCACGCGCGCACCGTCACCGGCGACATCAAGGTGCCGCCGCGGCCCGGCCTGGTGGTCCGGTTCGGGCGGGGCGAGGAGCCGGACGTCGACCTCGGGGTCGGCGAGCACGACCTGATGGTGAGCCGACGGCACGGCGAACTCACGTACCACGACCGGAGCTGGTGGCTGCGCAACACCGGGCAGCAGCTGCTGCGCCTGCCGCGCGGCCGGATGATGCACACCAGCACCGACCCCGTGCCGCTCGCCCCCGGCTACACCCCGCTGTTCGTGCGCGGCTCCGGCTACCGCGAGCACCTCGTCGAGCTGTACGTCTCCGGCCACGACGACCAGGGCCTGGTGACCCGGCGCCGCGCCGACACCGTGCCGCCCAAGCGCTGGCACCTCGACGACGACGAGCGGCTGCTGCTCGTCGTCCTCGGCCAGGAGTACCTGCTGTACGAGGAGAGCCCGCGCCCCCTGACGTACACACGGGCCGCGAAGCAGCTGGCGTATCTGCGGCCCGACCGCTCCTGGGGCGAGCGGAAGATCGAGTACCGGGTGGAGTCCGTGCGTCGCCGCCTGCACGAGAGCGGCTTCCCCTACCCGCTGCTGCACGACACGACGGCGGGCCGCCCCTCCGACAACAGCCTGCTGCACAACCTGCTCAGGGGCCTGGTGGAGTCCACGACCCTGGTCCCCCCGGACCTCACCCTGATGGACGACGACCCGGAAGCGTAGGGGACGGCTCCCCGCGGGGCGCGGTGGCCTCGCGCGGCGCCACCGCGGGCGGCGGGGCCGCCGCCCCGTTCCACTCCATCCGCGCCCACGGCAGCGCCAGGTCGGTCAGGGAGGTGACCGTGCGGGGGGCGAGGGTGTGCAGGGGAGCGGCTTCGAGGTGGCGGGCGAAGACCGTGTCGACGTAGCGGTGGCCGGTGTCGGCGGCGATGAACACCGTGGTGCCGCCGGGGGAGCGGCCGTGCTCCCAGCGCGCGGCGGCGTAGCCCGCGCCGGTGGACAGGCCCGCGAACACGGCGTGGCGGCGCAGCAGGTCGACGCTCCCGGCGAGCGCGGTGTCGAACGACAGCCAGTGCACCGTGTCGTACGCGTCGTGGGCGACGTTGGCGAACGGGATGGAGCTGCCGATCCCGGCGATGATGATCTCCGGGTCGGACACGTGCTCGCTGCCGAAGGTGACGCTGCCGAAGGGCTGTACGCCCACGAGCCGCACCCCGTCGCCGCCCGCGCGCAGGTAGCGGGCGAGCGCGCCGGTGGAGGCGCCGGAGCCGACGCCGCCGACGAGGGTCAGCGGCCCGGGCCCGGCGGCGGCGCGCAGGCGCTCGGCGACGGCCCGGTAGCCCAGGTAGTGGATGTCGTCGTGGTACTGGCGCATCCAGAAGTAGCCGGGGCGCTCGCGGAGGATCTCGTGGACGCGCTCCACCCGCCGCTTCTGGTCCAGCTTCAGGTCGGCGCTCGGCGGCATCTGCTCCAACTCGGCACCCAGGATGGCCAGTTGGGTGCGCAGGGTGTGGTCGACGGTGGTGGAGCCGACGATGTGGCAGCGCAGCCCGTGGCGGTGGCAGGCCAGGGCGAGGGCGTAGGCGTAGATGCCGCTTGAGCTGTCCAGGAGGGTGTCGCCGGGGCGCACCGCGCCGGTGTCGAGCAGGTGGCGCACGGCCGCGAGGGCCGAGACCACCTTCATGGTCTCAAAGCGCAGGCAGATGAGCCGTTCGTCGACGCGTATCAGGTCGGGTCGGCCGATCGCTTCCGCGATGTGCTCGTCCATGCGGGGGCTCCAGGGGGGTGGGGTGGTGGGCGGTTCTGTGGGTCGGGGGGCGCGTGGCGGCCGTCGCGGACGTCGCGAAGGTGTACGTGGTGGGGATTCCGGCCGCGTCGAGGGAGCGCGCGCAGCGGGCGACGCGGTCGCGCAGGTCCGGCGCCGCCGGGTCGAACAGCAGGCCCGCCACGTTGCCGCTGTGCGCGATCTGCACGCCGACGGCGCCGACGCGGCCCGCGATGTCCGTGAGCGTCCCGAACTCGGCGTGCGGCAGCACGCGTTGGCGCCGCCGCGCGCTCTCGGTCGCCACGTGGCCGAGCAGCACGGGGTCGGCGGCGGCGACCGCGCGCCGCAGCTGGGCCCGCAGGTGCTCGTACGCCGTGACGTCCGCGTCGTCGTCCGCGGGGCACGGCAGCGCCAGGGTGTCCACGGGCCGCCCGCCGCCGAGCGCGCAGCCGACGACGACGGCGGGCGGCAGCGCGGCGCCGAACTCCTCCAGGACCCGGCCCTCGCGCTGCGCGAAGAGCCGGGGGCGGCCGTCCAGCATCAGCGGGTCCGAGGCCCGCTCGGCGCGCACCGCGAGCCGCGCGACGGCGTCGGGGGCGAGCCGGGCGCCGAACGCGTCCGCGACGGCCCGCACCGCGGCGATCACGTCGCTGCTCGACGACCCCATGCCGAGGCCCACCGGCACGCTGCCGGTGAGGCGCAACTCGCCGCCGCAGAGCGGCTCTTGGCGGAGCGTGGCGCACTCGGCCATGGCGTACGTGGCGGCGCGCAGCGCCTTGGTGCGGTCGGCGGGGACCACGGTGACGTCCTCGGTGCCGGGGCGGCGGACGAACCGCGCCCGGGTGCCGAGCCCGGCCAGCGGCAGCGTGACCAGGCCCGCGCGGCGCCGCCCCCGCTCGTCGAGGAAGACGCCCTGGAGGATCTCGCCGTGGTGGCAGGCGGCGTGCCCGGTGCCCTCCCGCGCGGTCATGCGGCACCCTTCCCGCCCGGCGCCGCCCGGTACCGGTACAGGGCCGTCGGCTCGGCGCTGAACTGGGAGAACGGGAACGGCTCCGCGGACAGCGCGGTCACCCCCGTACCGAGGAAGGCCCGCGCCACCGCGCTGCCGGACTGGGCGTACACCACGAGCGGGACGCCGCGCTCGCGGCAGCGGCCGAGGATCGTGTCGAAGCTGCCGTTGGACAGCGTCATGCCGGTGGCGACGACGGCGTCGGCGGCGTCGAGCACCTCGTGCATGTCGCGCGTGACCGGGTCGCCCCACTGGGTGGCGCGCAGGTTGAAGTCGCAGGGCAGCGGCTGGCCGCCGCGCTCGCGGATGGCGGCGACGAGCGGGTTGACGACGCCGATGAGGGCGACCTTGGCGCCGGGTTCGATGTCGAGGAGGCCCGCGATGGCCGTGTCCCTGGCCACCGCCCGCACCTCCGGCGGGCCTGCGGGCAGCGTCACCGGCTCGGCGCCGGGGCTCTCGCGGTGCGGCTGGACGGCGGCCAGGTAGGCGTCGAGCGCGGCCGTCCGCAGCGGCGTGGGCGCCGTGCCGAGCAGGGCGGCGAGCGGACTGCCCGAGGCGTCCCGGCAGACGGCGGGGTCGATCTCGCCCGCCTCGAAGGCGCAGCCCCCGAAGGCGCCGCCGACGCGGACGAGGACGTACTGGTTGAGGTAGGTGACGCCGCCGCCCGCCAGGCGCGTCCCGTGGTGGATCCAGAACACGCTGGTGGCGGTCAACTCGGCCGGGTCGGGGCCCAGTTCGCCCGCGAGGGCGGCGGCCAGCAGCTCGTCGACGGTCTTCACGGCCTTCACGCCCGGCCTCCGCGGGTGCGGTGGGACACGAACCTGAACAGGAAGGTGAGGACGCCGTCGCGCCAGTCGCGCACGTAGTCGATCTCCGGCGTGAAGCCCCTCTCCTGGGCGTCGCGCACGATGGTGCGCAGGTCGGCGGTGTTGGAGGCGATCACGTACACCGCGCCGCCCGGCGCGAGCAGCTCCCGCTCGGCGAGCCGCGCGAAGAACCGGGCGAGCAGCGGCGCGCCGACGCAGGTGTTCCGTACGACGTCGGGGTCGTCGCTGACCCTCTGGCTGACGGCGGGCGGGTTGAAGGTGACGACGTCGAGCCGCGTGCCGGGCGGCAGGCCGTCGAACAGGTCGCCCGCGGCGGGCAGGAACGCGGTGCCGTCGCGGTCGCCGACGAGCCGGGCGTAGTGCCGGGCGGCGGTGGCGACGGACTCGGGGTGCACGTCCATCGCGTGGATCTCCCGCGCCCCGCGCACCCCGGCGGCGACGGCCTCCACGCCGAGTCCGGCGCCCATGGCGCCGTAGCGCAGGCCGCGGGTCTCGATGCGGCCGTCGAGGATCCGCTCGTGGATCAGGCGGCTGGTCCAGCCCGGCAGGAAGACGCCGGGCGGCACGTCGAAGGTCCAGCCGTTCCACTCGTACGCACGGGTGGTGTGCAGGTCCTGCTGGGGCCGGTTGAGCGCGATGATCCGCTCGGCGGGCAGGGGCGGCGGCAGCTGCCGCAGCAGATCGGGTCCGGTGGCGGTGGTGTCCATCAACAGTCCTTTTCTCCAAGGGGTTGTCTAAAGGGTTCTCTAGGGGGATCTCTAAGGGGTTCTCTCAGGGGTTCGGGGGTGTGGGGAGGGTGCCGCGGTAGCTGACCGTGAGGTGGCCGAGGGCGTCCGGTCCGGTCTCGGCGTCCACCTCGAAGACCTCCGCGAGCAGCTCCGGCGTCAGCACGTCCTTCGGCGGCCCGGCGGCGACGAGGCGGCCGCCGTGCAGCAGGAGCAGCCGGTCGCAGTGGCGGGCGGCGAGCGCCAGGTCGTGCAGGGCGACCAGGACGGTCTGGTCGGTGGCCGCGAGCAGCCCGAGCAGCTCCAACTGGTGCTTGACGTCGAGGTGGTTGGTGGGCTCGTCGAGCAGGATCGCGTACGGCTGCTGGGCCAGGGCGCGCGCGATGTGGGCGCGCTGCCGCTCCCCGCCCGACAGGGCCTTCCAGGGGCGCTCCCGCAGCCCGGTCAGGCCGAGCCGGTCCAGGGCGGCGGCCACCACGGCCCGGTCGCGGGCGTCGGCGCCGCGCCACCGGTCGCCGAACGGGGTGCGCCCGAGGCCCACGACGTCGACGACCCGCAGTTCACTGTCGGTGTCGGCGGCCTGCTCCACGAACGCCAGGCGCCGCGCGATCCGCCGCGCGCCCCACCCGCGGATCGGCTCCCCGTCGTACGCGACGGCGCCCGCGGTGGGGGCCCGCAGGCCCGCCAGGCAGCGCAGCAGGGAGGACTTGCCGGAGCCGTTGGGCCCGATCAGGCCGACGGTCTCGCCGGGCGCCACGTCCAGGGACACGTCGTCGACGACGACCCGGCCGCCGACGGACCAGCTCACGTGCTCGGCGGTGATCCTCACAGCTCCCCCCTCCCGCGCAGCACCAGCAGGAACAGCGGCACCCCGAGCAGCGCCGTGAACACGCCGACGGGCACCTCCTGCGGTGTGAACGCCACCCGCGCCAGCGCGTCCGTCCACACCAGGAACACCGCGCCGACCAGCGCCGACAGCGGCAGCAGCACCCGGTGCGGCGGCCCGACGAGGAACCGCACGCCGTGCGGCACGATCAGCCCGACGAACCCGATCGCCCCGACGGACGCGACGGCCACCGACGTCATCAGGGACGTCACCACCAGCAGCGCCCACCGGGTGGCCCGCACGTCCACGCCCAGCGAGGACGCGGTGTCCGCGCCGAACGAGAACCCGTCCAGGGCCGCCGAGTTGAGCCACAGCACAAGCAGTCCCGCCCCCGTCACGGCGGCCGTCACCGCCACCGCGTCCCAGCGGGCGGGCGCCATCGAGCCGAGCAGCCACTGCGTGATCGCCCGGACCATCTCCGCGTCGCCGGACGCCATCAGGACCAGCGAGGTGAGGGCCGTGAAGAGCTGCGCCACGACGACGCCCGTGAGCACGATCCGCGTCGAGTCGAGCCCGGAGCGCCGCAGCAGCAGCATGAGCAGCGCGAACGACACCATCGCGCCCACGAACGCGCCGCCCGTCACGCCGAGCGACGCCGACCCGACGCCGAGCACCACCACGGTGACGGCCCCCGTCGAGGCGCCCGAGGAGATGCCCAGGAGGTAGGGGTCGGCGAGCGCGTTGCGGGTGACCGCCTGGAGGGCCGCGCCGCACACCGCGAGGCAGGCGCCGACGAGCGCCGCGAGCAGCACGCGCGGCGCCCGCAGCTCCCAGATCAGCGAGTCCACCAGCGGCGGCAACGGCTCCACGTCCAGGCCCAGATGGAAGCCGACGCCGCGCCAGACGTCGCCGTACGACACATCGGTGGTGCCGATGCGCACGGACACGGCGGCGGACGCGACCAGCGCGAGAGCGCACAGCAGGAACAGCCCGGCCCGCGCCCCGAACCCCCGGACGCCCGGGGCGGCGGCACGGGACTCCTCGGGCACCGCCGCGCCGCGCGCCGACGGGTGCAGCAGGTCTGGGGCGCCGACGGCCTCCCGAAGGCCCGCGCTAGCGGACATACCCGAGGTCCCTCATCCCGGCGACGAGCCGCGGCAGCGCCTTGGACGTCCGCACCGACGGGTCCATCTCCGTGCCGGGGATCTCGACGACGCGCTTCTCCCGCACGGCGGGCAGCTTCGCCATGACCGGGTTGGCGCGGATCGCCCTGAGCTTGTCGGCGGCGCTGTCGCCGGGCTTGCCGCGCTCCGACAGGTCGCCGATCACCAGGAAGTCCGGCTCGCGCTTGGCGACTTCCTCCCAGGTGACCTGCGGCCAGTCCTCGTCGATGTCGTCGAAGGCGTTCTTCGCGCCGACGATCCGGCTCATCTCGCTGGGGATCGCCGTCCCGCCCGCGACGTACGGGGTGTCGCCGTACACGGAGTACACCCACACCACGCTGGGCTCGCCCCTGACCTTCTCCTTGGTCTTCGCGGCCTCGGCGAGCGTGGCCCGCTGCTGCCGCACGAGCTCGGCCGCGCGCTTCTCGACGCCGAAGATCCGCCCGACGTCGGCGTAGTCCTTGAAGAGCAGTTCGAAGGGCGTCTTGCCCGTGCCGTTCTGCTTCGGGCAGTCCACGGCGCTCACGAACGACGGCAGGCCGAGCCTCGCCAGCTCCTCGCGGGTGCCGACGCGGTCCTTGGTGAAGTAGTCGGTGAAGCCGCCGAGGGTGAAGTCCGGTGTGGCGGCGCGCAGTTGCTCACTGGTGAGGATCTTCGGGCTGAGCACCTTCACCTGGTCGTACGCCTTCGCGTACTCCGGCGCGATCTTCGTCTTGAGGTTGGACGTACCGGCCATGCGGTCCTGGAGGCCGAGGGCGAGCAGCACCTCGGTGGACGACTGGTCGAGGGCGACGGCGCGTTCGGGCGCCTTGTCGAAGGCGAGCGTGCGGCCGCAGCTCGTGACGGTCGTCCGGTGGGCGGCGGCCTTGTCGCCGGTGCCGTCCTCGCTGCCCTCGCCGTCCGACGAGCAGCCGACGGCCGTGAGGGTGAGGGCCAGGGCGGCGATGCCGAGGCGGGCGGGGTGACGCATGGGACCTCCGGTCTGGGGGTGGGGTGCGATAAGAGTACTGTAATGGTAATCATTTTCAATTACGGGTCCGGGGTCGGCCTCGACCGCGCGCCGGGGTCGGCCGCGACCCGTACGACAGAAGGGGGCGCCCCACGTGGCGACCACGTCCACCCGAGCCGCCGAGCAGCCCGAACGCCCCCCGCGCACACGGTCCGTGCTGCGGGACCCCGCCTTCCTGCGGCTCTGGTCCGGCACCACCGCGTCCGGGCTCGCGACCTGGGCGCTGCCCTTCGTGCTCGGCCTCGCCGTCCTCGACCGGACCATCGGCGCCGGAACGCTCGGCCTGCTGCTCGCCGCCCGCACCGCGGGCTTCCTGGTGGCCGTGGCGGTCGGCGGCGTCCTCGCCGACCGCCACTCGCGGCGCGGCGTGGTCCGCTGGTCGGGCCTGGCGGCCGCCGCCGCGACCCCGCTGCTCGCGCTCGGCCTCGGCCGTTCGCTGGCGCTGGCCCTGGCCGCCGCCGTGGTCGCGGGCGCCGGGCAGGGCGCCTGCCGCCCCGCCTTCCAGGCGCTGACCGCCGAGACCGTCGACGAGGACCGGCGCCAGCAGGCCAACGCCGCGATGACCCTGTCCGTGCGCGTCACCACCCTCGCCGGGCCCTCGCTCACCGCGCTGCTCGCCGTGGCCCTCGACACCTGGGCGCTGCTGCTCGGCATCGGGGTGCTGTGGCTGGTGGCGGCGCTGGTGCCGGGCCCGGGGGCGGCGCGGGGCGCGGCGGCCTCCGGCGGTACGGCCCGGCCCTCCTTGCGCGCCGAGTTCGTGGACGGGCTGCGGGAGGCGCGGCGGCACCCCTGGTTCCTCGCTGGGCTCGGGGCGCTGACCGCCGTCATCGCCACCGGCTACTCCGCGACCGGTGTCGCGCTGCCGCTGGTCAGCCGGGACACCTACGGCACCGAAGTGGTGCTCGCCGCCGCCCTGACCGCCTACACCCTCGGCGCCCTCGGCGGCGCCCTGGTCGTCGCCCGCTGGCGGCCCCGCGCCCAGGGCTGGGCGGCGCTCGCGGGCCTGGCCCTGTACGGCTTCGCCCCGCTGAGCCTGCTGCTGCCCGCGCACGGGGCGCTGGTCGTGGCGGCGTACGCGGTGGCCGGGATCGGCATCGAGCTGTTCAACGTGCCCTGGTTCACGGCGACCCAGCGCGAGGTCGCGCCCGACAAGCTCGCCCGGGTCTCGTCCCTCGACTTCCTGCTGTCCTACGGCCTGGCCCCGGCGGGCCTCGCCCTGATCGCCCCCGCCATCGACCACTTCGGGGCCCGGCCGGTGCTCGCGGTGTGCGCGGCGCTGTGCTTCGCGGCGCCCGCGGCGGCGGCGCTGGTGCCGAGCGCGCGGGGCTTCACGCGGCGCTGACCCCGGCCGCCGCCGGGGCTTGGGACATCCTCCAGCGGCGGTCGCACGCCCCCGCAGATGCCATGGACCTTCGTCCAAAGTTTGGCAGGTGCGAGGAAAATTGGCCTATTGTGCTGCACATGCAGTCCTACACGATCGGCCAGGCGGCGCGGGTGCTCGGGGTCAGCCCCGACACCGCGCGCCGCTGGGCGGACGCCGGGCGGGTCGCCACGCGCCGCGACGACAGCGGGCGGCGGGTCATCGACGGCCGCGACCTGGCCGCGTTCTCCGTCGAGCTGGCGCAGGGCGACGGCGAGGACGAGGACGCCTACACCTCGGCGCGCAACGCCTTCCCCGGCATCGTCACCGCCGTGAAGCTCGGCGACGTCGCCGCGCAGGTCGACATCCAGGCGGGCCCGCACCGCCTGGTCTCCCTGCTGACCCGGGAGGCGGTGGAGGAACTCGGCCTGGAGGTCGGGATGCGGGCCACGGCCCGGGTGAAGTCGACCAGCGTGCACATCGACACGGTCTGACCGGCCCGACCGCCCCGCCTCCTCCCGACCGGCCCCCGAGTGGCCCGACCGGCGTGCGCACCGGAGCGGCCCGAGCCGTGCGCCCCAGCCCCGTAAGGAGTCCCGCCCCCATGCCCACGATCACGTCCCCGCGCGTCCGGCGCGGCACCGCCGCCGCGCTCACCGCGAGCGCGCTGCTCGTCTCCCTCGCCGCCTGCGGCGACGACGGCGACGACGACACGAAGGACGGCGGCAAGAAGGCCGACCTCACGGTCCTCGCGGCGGCGTCCCTCACCGACGTCTTCACCACCGCGCAGAAGGCGTACGAGGACAAGCACCCCGGCACGAGGCTGACCCTGTCCTTCGCCGGGTCCCAGGAACTCGCCGCCCAGGTCAGGGCGGGCTCGCCCGCCGACGTCCTGGTCACCGCCGACACCAAGACCATGGACGGCCTCAAGGGCGAGACGGGCACGCCCACCGTCATCGCCAGGAACCGCCTCGTCATCGCCACCCGCGACGGCAACCCCAAGAAGATCAAGGCGCTCAAGGACCTCACCGGCGACGGCCTCAAGGTCGTCCTCGCCGCGCCCGAGGTGCCCGTCGGCCGCTACAGCCAGCAGGTCCTCGACAAGCAGCACCTGAAGGTCCGCCCGGTCTCGCAGGAGAGCAACGTCCGCGGCGTCCTCAGCAAGGTCGAACTCGGCGAGGCCGACGCGGGCATCGTCTACCAGACCGACGCCGCGACCGCGCCCGACAAGGTCGACGCGATCACCATCCCCGACGCGCAGAACGCCGTCGCCGACTACCCGGCGGCGACGCTCAAGGACTCCGACCACCAGGGCGCCGCCGCCGAGTTCGTGCAGTGGCTCCGCTCGCCCGAGGCGCAGAGGATCCTCCGGGACGCGGGCTTCCAACGACCGTAAGCGCTCCTCCCCGCCCACCCTCCGCCTGCGCCGCCGACGGCGGGGGCGGCGGCGCAGCCCCGTACAGAGGACCACCGATGACCCGCACCCGAGGGACCCGCGCCCCCGTCACCCTGCTGCTCCCCGCCCTCGGGGCCGTGGCGCTGCTGCTGATCCCCCTCATCGGCGTCCTCGCCCGCACCGAGTGGGGCGAACTCGGCACGCACCTGACCGAGCCCGGCGTCACCGAGGCCCTGAAGCTGTCCCTGGTCGTGTCCTTCTGGGCCCTCGGCCTGTCCCTGGTCCTCGGGGTGCCGCTGGCGTGGCTGCTCGCCCGGGTGCCCTTCCCCGGCAAGGCGGCCGTGCGCTGCCTCGTCCTGCTGCCGATGGTGCTGCCGCCCACCGTCGGCGGCGTCGCGCTGCTGCTCGGCTTCGGGCGGCGCGGCCTGCTCGGGCCCTGGCTCGAGGACACCTTCGGGATCGTCCTGCCGTTCCACACCTCGGGCGCCGTCATCGCGGCGACGTTCGTCGCCATGCCGTTCCTGGTGATCAGCCTGGAGGGCGCGATCGCCGGACTGCGGCCCGCGTACGAGGAGACGGCGGCCTCGCTCGGCGCCTCACCGGTACGGGTGTTCCGCACCGTCACGCTGCCGATGGTCGCGCCCGGCCTCGCCGCCGGGGCCGCGCTCACCTGGGCGCGGGCACTCGGCGAGTTCGGCGCCACCATCACCTTCGCGGGCAACCTGCCGGGGACGACCCAGACGCTGCCGCTGCACGTCTACCTCCTCCTCCAGAACTCCCCGGAAGCCGCCACCTCCGTCTCCCTGCTGCTCCTGGCCATCGCCCTGGCCGTGCTGGTGGCGCTGCGCGGCAGGTGGACGGCGGGCGCCACCACCCAGGGCCGGGCGGCGCCCGCCCCGGCCGACGAGGACGACGGCAGCGCGGCCCACCCCCGGCCAACGAGCCCGCCGGCGGCGGCAGCTGGGCGCTGCACGCCGACGTCACCGGCTGCACCCGGCTCACCCTCGACGCGCCGCCCGGCACCACCGTCGCCGTCGTCGGCCCCAACGGCGCCGGGAAGACCACCCTGCTGCGCGCCCTGCTCGGCCTCACCCCGCGCGCCCACGCCGCCCTGCGCCTCGGCGGCACCGACGTCACCGCGCTCGCCCCGCACCGCCGCGGCGTCGCCTGGGTGCCGCAGGACAGCGCCCTGTTCCCGCACCTCACCGCCCTCGGCAACACCGCGTACGGGCTGCGCGCCCAGGGCGTGCCCCGGCGCGAGGCCCGCCGCGCCGCCCAGGAGTGGCTGGCGCGGCTCGGCGTCGGGCACCTCGCCCACCGCAGGCCCGCCCAGCTCTCCGGCGGGCAGGCCCAGCGCGTCGCCCTCGCCCGGGCGCTCGCCGCGCGGCCCCGGCTGCTGCTCCTCGACGAGCCGCTCGCCGCCCTCGACCAGACGACCCGCGCCCACGTACGGCACACCCTGCGGCGGCACCTCGACGGCTTCGGCGGGGTCTGCCTGATCGTCACCCACGACCCCGTCGAGGCGGTCTCCCTGGCCGACCGGGTGCTCGTCCTCGACGAGGGGCGCGCCGTGCAGGACGCGCCGCCCGCCGAGGTCACCCGGCACCCCCGGTCGCCCTGGGTGGCCCGGATGCTGGGCCGCAACGCCTGGCCGGGGGCCGGGCGCGACGACGGTTCGCTGGCGCTCGGCGGCGGGGGACGGCTCGTCGTGGCCGACCCGCTGCCGCCGGGTGAGCCCGCCCTCGCCGTCATCGCGCCGGAGGCGGTGTCCCTGCACCGGGAGCGGCCCGAGGGGAGCCCGCGCAACGTGTGGGCCGGGACGGTGCGGGAGGTCACCGCCGCGGGGAGTCGGCTGCGGGTGCTCGTCACCTCCGGTGAGGTGCCCGACCTCGTCGCCGAGGTCACACCCGCGGCCGTGGCGGAGCTGGGGCTCACGGACGGGGTGGAGGTCTGGGCCAGCGTCAAGGCCACGGAGGTGTCGGTCGTACCGCTGTAACGGTGCCCGATCCCGCGGTTCCGCCCACCGCACCCCTTGGTCCCATCCGCCCGCCCCTTCCGGGGCGAGCGGATGGGATGAGTCCTGCCCGGCGTTGGGGCGAACGCGCAGCGCGCCTGTTTCGGCCGGTCCGGTGTGGGGGCGGGTCTGTAGCTGCGGTTTGACCAGCGCGCCTGTGCACCCCTTTGCCCTGCCCACCTGCCCTCTCCGGGGCGAGTGCGGTTTGGCCACTGCGTCTGCGCGGCCCTTTGTCCCACCCGCCCGCGCTTTTCGGGGCGAGTGGGTGGGGTGGTTCCGGTCCGGCGTGTGAGGACGAGTCTCCGGTTCGATCACCGCGCCTGCGCGGCCTCTTGTCCCACCTGCCTGCCCCCTCAGGGGTGGGCGGGTTGGATGAGGTCTGCCCGGTGTTCGGGTGAGCGCGTGGTGTGCCTGTTTCGGCCGGTCTGGCGTGTGGGGGCGAGTTCGCGGTCGGGGTTCAACCGCCGGGCCTGTGTGGCCCTTTGTCCTGCCCGCCCGCGCTTTTCGGGGCGAGTGGGTGGGATGGAGCCTGCCCGGCGTTTGAGGGCGAGCGCGTAGCGCGATGATTCAGCCGGTCCGGCGTTTGAGGACGAGCGCGTCAGCGCGTTGGAGGGCGGGTGGGTGGGGCGGAAGAGCCCGTCCGGCGTTTGAGGACACGGCGCGGAGTGGCGGTGAGGGCGGGTGGGTGGGGGAAGAGCCTGTCCGGCGTTTGAGGGTGTGGCGCGGGGCGGTGAGGGGAGCCGGTGGGTGGGAGAGACGGCTACAGCGGGCACTGCCAGGTACGCGGGGCCGTGGCGGTGTCGTCGGAGACGGTGAGGCGGACGCCGGGGCGGCCGTCGGGGAGGGTGACGGTCTCGACGGCCACATCGACCCGGGAGTCCCCGGCGCGCCCGGCGAGGGCGCGCCGCAACGCGGCGAGGAGCCGCCCCGCCACCGGCTCCGTGACGCACGCGTCAACGGCCCCGCCGAAGTGGACCGACGGCTGCGCGCCGAGCGCGGCCCCCGCCCCCGCCGCCTCCTTCAGCACCCTCCCGCGGAACGTCGTGGGCGCGTCCGCGGGCGGCTGCTGGAGCGCGAAGATCGCCGTACGGACCTCCTGGATCGTGGACTCCAGCTCCTCCACGGCCTGGTCGAGCGCCGACCGCACCGGGTCGGACTCGGCGCGCCGCCGCGTCGACTCCAGCATCATGCCGGTGGCGAAGAGGCGCTGGACGACGAGGTCGTGCAGGTCGCGGGCGATGCGGTCGCGGTCCTCGAACACCGCGAGCCGCTGCCGGGACCGCTGCGCGTCGGCGAGGACGAGGGCGAGCGCGGCCTGTGAGGCGAACTGGGTGGCGAGCAGCCGCTCGACGGCGGTGTACGGGCGTTCGCCGCGGCGGCGCGGCAGGGCGAGCGTGCCGATGAGGCGCCCGCCCGACTGGAGCGGCAGCATCATGCTGGGCCCGAAGCGGGTCCGTACGTGCGTGGTCATGCGGGGGTCGGTCGCGGAGTCCTCGATGAACACCGGTTCGCCGCCGAGGAGTTGTTCGAGGACGGCGCTGCCGGGCTCGATGGTGGTGCCGATGAGGTCGTTCTGCGCGGCGGCGGCCGGGTGCGGCCTGCGCGCCCGCGCGTCGGTGCCCGCGCCGGGCGTCCCGCCGACGTCCGTCGCCGCCGCCACGATGCGCATGCCGCCCTCCTCGGTCGGCTGGAGGACGACGCCCGCCGCCGCGTCCGCGAGGAGCCGGGCCTGCTGGGCCACCGTCATCAGGGCGTCGGGCGCGGCCTCGCCGGTGAGCAGCGCCGTGGTGACGGCCGCCGCGCCCTCGATCCACCGCTCCCGCTGCCGGGCCGCCTCGTACAGGCGGGCGTTGCCGATGGCGATGCCCGCCTGGCTGGCGAGGACCCGCAGCAGGCCGAGGTCGGCGTCGGTGAAGGAGGCGCCGCCCCGCTTGCGGGTGAGGTGGAGACGGCCGAACTCCTCGTCATGGACGTGCACGGGCAGGCTCAGAGAGTCACCGCCGCCGTCGTCGTCGTCCGGCCCGGGGGAGCCGGTGGTGTACACCGCCGTCGGGCCCCCGCCGTCCGGGTCCACGACCCGCAGGACGCCGTGCCCGGCCCCGGTCAGGCGCGCGGCGCTGTCCACGAGGTGCTGGAGCGTGGCGGGCAGGTCGAGCTTCGCGCCGACGCTCAGGACGGCGTCGAGCAGCGAGGGCAGCGGCGCCCCACCGGACCCCCCGGCGCCAGCCCCGCCGGGCCTCGCGCCCCTGCGCCCGCCGTCGTCCGCGCTGCCGCCGCCGTTGCCGTTGCCGCTGGCATGCGTACGGGCGTCGGGGCCGCCGTCACTAGCGCCGCCGCCAGCACCGCTCCCCGCGCCCGCGTGAGCGCGCCCGCCGCCGTCCCGCGTTCCGTTGGCGTCGTGGCTCATGGCGGCGGCGTACTCCCCGTCCGTGTCGCGTGGTCAGCCCGCGAGGGGGTTGAGCACCAGCGGTTGGATCTTGCCCTCCAGCATCGCACCGAGGCCGAGCACCGCGCACACGTCGGGGCGTTCGGCGATGTGCACCGGCATGCCCGTCGCGTCGCGCAGCATCTGGTCGAGGCCGGGGAGCAGCGCGCTGCCGCCGACCATCATGATGCCGCGGTCGGCGAGGTCGGCCACCAGGTCCGGCGGGCAGTCCCGCAGCACCTTGCCGATGCCGTCGAGGACGGCGGTCAGCGGCGTGTGGATGGCGTCGCGGACCGCCGCCGTGTCCACCTGCACCGAGCGGGCCAGGCCCGTGGCCACGTCCCGGCCGTGGATCTCGGTGGACGCGGGGCCGTGCGGCGTCAGGCCGTTGCCGCTGAGGGCCAGTTGGAGGGGGCGTACCGACTGCGACGGCAGCATCAGCTCGTGCTGGTGCCGCAGGTGCTGCACGATCGCGTGGTCGATGGCCTCGCCGCCCACCGGAATCCGCTCGGCCGTCACGATCGAACCGAGCGAAAGCACGGCGACCTGCGTGGTGGCGGCGCCGCACACCAGGATCATCGTCGCCTCGGGCCGCTCCACGGGCAGCCCGCAGCCGACGGCCGCCGCGATCAGCGTGTCCACCAGCTCCACGCGCCGCGCCCCGAGCCCCACCATCGTCTCGACGGCGGCGCGCTGCGCCAGCGGGTCCGCCTCGTGCGGCGTGCAGGCGGCGGCCCGCAGCCGCGGCTTGCGGCGCAGGGCGCGGCGCAGCTTCTCGCCGAGCAGGTGGCGCAGCATGCGCTGGCACATCTCGATGTCCACGACCGTGCCGCCCGACACGGGCCGCATCACACGGATGTAGGCGGGCGTGCGGCCCGTCATCTGCTCCGCGAACTGGCCCACCGCGATCAGCGCGCCCGTGCGGGTGTTCACGGCGGCGCAGCTCGGCTCGTCCACGACGAGGCCCGCGCCCTTCACGTACACCCGGGTGCGGGCGGCCCCCAGGTCCACGGCGATATGGCAGCGGCGCAGCTGTTCCAGGCTGACGGTCATGGCGGATCCTCCCGAGAGCACAGACCGTTGCGGGACGCCGGGGCGGCGGTCCCCACTGGCATCGTGTGGGGGGCCGGTGGCGGGCGCGCGCTGGGGTGGGCCGGGCGGGGTGCCGCCGCACGGGTGGTTTCCCTCGCGGGGGCGCCCCAGGCCCGCCCCTTTCCCGAAACCAGGGGGGCTCCGCCCCCCTGGCACCCCTGTTCATCACCGCTTCGCGGCTCGTCCTCAAACGCCGGACGGGCTTGAATCGCACCGGACGGGCCGAGGCGCACCGTCGGTTAGCATCCCGTGTGACACGAGCATCGACCGAAGACGCGACTGACGAACCCGAGATACCCGACACCGCCGCGCCCGCCCCGCCCAAGCGGCGGATCCTCGCCGATCTGACGCCGCTGCGGACCTCCGCCGACTACCGGCGGCTGTGGGTCGGCAACACCATCTCCTGGGTCGGGCAGGCGATGACCGCGCTGGCGGTGTCGCTCCAGGTGTACGACATCACCGGCTCCAGCTTCTCGGTGGGGCTCGTCGGCCTGTGCTCGCTGGTGCCGCTGGTCGTCTTCGGCCTGTACGGCGGCGCGATCGCCGACACCGTGGACCGCCGCAAGCTCGGCCTGTACTCGGCGGCGGGCCTGTGGGGCCTGTCGTGCGCGCTCGCGGTGGCGGCGTTCGCCGGGTTCCACCACGTGTGGTTCCTGTACGGGGTGGTCGCGCTCCAGGCGATGTGCGGCGCCCTGAACTCGCCCGCCCGCACGGCCATGATCCCCCGCCTCCTCCCGCCCGAGCAGCTCCCGGCCGCCAACGCCCTGAACTCCCTGACGACGACGTCCGGCACCACCGTCGGCCCCATGCTCGGCGGCCTGCTCGTCGGCCTGTGGGGCTACCAGGCCGCGTACACGATCGACGCGGTGGCGTTCACGGCGGCGCTGTACGCGATGTGGAAGCTGCCGCCGATGCGGCCCGGCGAGGGCGACCAGGGGCCCGACGGCAAGCGGCGGCGCGCCTCCGTCGCCGACGGCCTGCGCTTCCTCGCCACCCGGCCCAACCTCCGCATGACCTTCTTCACCGACATGTGCGCGATGGTCCTCGCCCATCCCCGGGCGCTGTTCCCCGCCGTCGCCGTCGTCTGGTACGGCGGCGACGCGGGCACGGCGGGCCTGCTCGCGGCGGCGCCCGCGGTGGGCGCGCTGCTCGGCAGCGTGTTCTCCGGCTGGCTCGGCCGGATCCGGCGGCACGGGCTCGCCATCGCCCTGTCCGTGGCGGCCTGGGGCACCGCCATCGCCGTCTTCGGCCTCACCCGGAACCTCTGGCTCGGCCTGCTCTTCCTGGGCCTCGCGGGCGCCGCCGACACCATCTCCATGGTGTTCCGCGGCACCATGCTCCAGGCGGCGACGCCGGACGCGATGCGCGGCCGCCTCCAGGGCGTGTTCATCGTGGTCGTGGCGGGCGGCCCCCGGCTCGGCGACTTCCTCGCCGGGACGGTCGGCGACGCCTTCTCGCCCTCCGTCGCGATCGTCGGCGGCGGCGTCGCGTGCGTGGTGGCCGTGGGCCTGCTTGTGACGCGCTGGCGGGCCTTCCTCCAGTACGACGCCCGGGACCCGCGCCCCTGACCTCACCCGGCCCGCAGGGCGTCGACGACCTCCGCGAGCGACGCCACGGTGTGCCGGGCACCGGCGGCCAGCAGGGCCTCCCGGGTGCGGTCGTCGCGGGCGAGCCCGATGAAGGGGATGCCCGTGGCCCAGGCCGCCATGGCCTCCGGCACAGTGGCGCCCACCATCACGCACCGCTCCGGAGGAACGTCAAGGCGCCACAGGGCCCGGCGCAGACAGACCGGGTCCGGCAGCAGCTGCGGGGTGTCCGGACCCCGGCCGAGCAGCCCCTCCGGCGGGATGCCGAGCCCTTGTACCGCCACGTACGCGGTGACGGTCCGCGCCGACACGTCCGAGACGACGGCCACCCGGTAGTCACGGCCCCGCAGGGTCTCGACGAGCGTGGCGCTGTGCGGTACGGGCACGGCGTCCCGCACCGCCTGCCGCTCGGACTGCGCCAACTCGGCGTGCATCGCGCCCGTGACGGCGCCCTCGTCGGCGAACGCGCGCAGCACGTCGAGCGGGTGCGTGAACTCCGACGTCCCCTCGATCGGCCGTCCGCTGGACGCCTCCTCGGGATCGCGCCGCTCTCCGACGAAAGCGAGCAGCCGCAGCGTGGTCTCACGGGCCCTGCCCGGCGTGTACAGGCGGGTCAGCGTCCCGTCGAAGCCCAGGACGACCGCGCTGGCGGCGGCCAGGGTGACCGCCAGGGGGCTGGTGCCGGGCGCGGCGGGCAGCTGGCAGAACCAGGTGTCCGTCCCCGGGAACGGCTGGAAGCGCGGGTCGGCCACCGTGTCCCGCAGGGCGCGCGGGATGACGACGGTCGCGTGGTCGGTGGGCCCCGGCAGCGCCGACGGGGGCCGCACGTCGACGGCGACGATCAGGCCGAGCCCGTTGAACCTGCGTACGAGTGCGGGGAGTTCCCGCAGGACCTCCGCGACGAGCGGCCCCACGGCCACCTCGGCGCCGACCTCCGCGTCCCAGCCCCGCTCGCGCGGCAGCAGCTCGAACTGCTCCGGCGCCACGCCCGCTCGCCCGAGCACCTCGGACACCGCCCGGCTGAGCTTCATCAGGGTGTCGGCCTGCCAGCCGGGTCGCGCGGCGAAGGAGAAGGAGAGGGTGGTGGGTGGGGAAGCATGCCGCGTAGCCGGTTGTGGAGATCGAGCAGTTCCGCACGGTTGCCCCGGGCTGCGGGGCCGGGGACGCCCTGTAGGGGCTCGCCGCGCCACAGAGCGAGCGCGGACCGCGCGAGGTCGTGCGCGCGGCCCGTCTCGCCCGCGGTGCGGGCCGCCGCCGCGCCTGCGCCGAGCCGTTGGAACTGGAAGACGTCGATGACGTCGAGACCGCGCCTGGCGTCGAGCGGGAGGGCGTAGCCGTCCCTGTGGCGCACGATGGTATGGGCGCCCAACACCGCGTTCAGGTGTGACACATGGGACCGGAGGGTGTGGTCGGGATGTGATGGGGGGCGGCTGGACCACAAGCCTCGAATCAGTTCGGCGCTGGTGACGGTGCCGCCCTTTCCGTGGAGGAGCAGCATGCAGAGGACAGCCTGCGCGCCTGGGGATCCGATCACCAGCGGGTGCTCGTCCTGCATCACGTGGACCGGGCCGAGAAGGCGGTAGCGGTGCCGCCCCCGTGCCAGGAGGCGCAGTTGGTTGAACCCATGGAGTTGGCTGTCCGGACGCTGGTGAGCGAGGCCCCACAATGCCGCCGCCAGGTCCTGGCGCAGCCAATCAGGCAACCTCGCAGACGAGTCGGGCGCGCCGTCAGGGGCGCTCGTGCCCAGACATGCCTCGCGGACCAGTTCCCCAAGTGCGCGGAAGTCATCCGCGCGGCTTGCCGTTCCCAGCGGCGTCTCATCCAGGACCGTCAGAACGGGCCCTGTCGGGGTGACGTACACGTGATGGGGGTTCAGGGCGCCGTGCCGGATGCCATGGTCGTGCAGTACGGCCACCGCTTCGGCGATGGCCGGAACCAAGGACAGAACGCGTTCGGCGGGCAGGCCCTGCGGCGCCTCACGCAGCAGCTCCCGCAGACTGATTCCGTCGACGAACTGCTGTACCACGTAAGGGACGCCGCCGTGCCTGCCGTAGTCCGTGACGGTGGCTACGCCGGGATGGTGGACGAGGCTGAGTAGCCGGGCGTTCCGCAGGATGGTCTCCGACCGCACCTCGAAGGGATAGGTCTGGATGAGCACCCTTACGCGGTCGTTCAGCGTGTCCTCCGCCAGCCACACACGCGCCGACGTCATTCGGTGCAGCAACCGGTACCGCCCCGCGAAGAGCCTGCGCCGCCCCCCGGCCAGCCGCCGGGCGCTGTCCTCGCTCACCTCCGCGAACGGCTCCCCGCCCTGCGCGCCCCCGCCAGCGACCGCCCGCAGCACCCCCGGCGTCACCCCCGCCCGCTCGTCGATCAACCCGCCCACGCGGGCCAGGAGGTGCCGGGTGCGCCCGCGCGCGGTGCGCGGCAGCGTGCCGAGGAGGACGTCCCGTACGCCCTCGCGGAAGGCGTACGCGCCGGGGGCCGCGCCCGGGACCTCGGTGAGCATGCCGCTGAGGACGACCTCCGCGAGGTGCTGGGGGCGGGGGCAGGGGGAGACGGCGGCGTGGACGAGGCGCATCAGGGGCAGGTGGGGTTCGCCGACGGCGAGGTGACCGGCGAGGCGGAACGCCTCGGGGATGCGGTGGAGCGGAAGCGCAGGACGAGTTCCTCGGGGGACAGGAGCGTGACGTCCTCGCGGGGCGGCGCGTCCTCGGTGGGGGCGCCCAACCAGGCCGCCGCGCCCGGCAGTCGGCGCCGCCCCGCGTCGGCGACCAGCGCCGCCCAGTGGGACAGCCACGCGGGCGCGACCTCCAGGACCGGCACCGGCACCGCCCCGGCGGGCGCCGCGCCCGGGGCGTCGTACGGGGCGAAGTCGAGCAGCGCCGAGGGCGCCGCCGCGTGCGGGGCGCTGAGGAGGCCCGGCGCGCCGGGGAACGCCGTGGTGGGCCACAGGCGTTCCGGCAGCGGCTGGAGCACGGCCAGCGGCAGCCGCGCGGCCCAGCGGCTCAGTGTCCGCCGCCAGCGGCGGCCCGCCGGGCCGGGGCGCCACTGCGGGCCCATGCAGTCGCTGACGACGAGCGCGGCGGTGCGGCCGGTCGCGGGCACCTCGGCGGCCCGCGCGGGAACCGTCCCGTCGGGCGCCGCCCGGTGCAGTTCCACCGTGCGGAACAGGCCCGACTGGGCGAGCGCGGTGTGCAGTTCGCGCACCAGGGGCCGCCACATGGGCATCGTGGGCCCGTCGTCGTACACCAGGCAGAGCCTGAGCCAGCGCTCGTCCGCCGGGCGGAGCACCGGCAGCCAGACGCGCGGGTGCGCGCCGAGCGCGGCGATGCGGTGGGCGGTGGCGCCCTCGTCGAGGACCCGCCGGTCCGGCGCGGGCACACGGAGGCCCAGCGGGCGCAGGGCGCGCTGGAGGGCGAGCGGGTGGGGGAGCATCGGCGGGACGGGAACGCGCAGCGGGGCCCCGCCGCCGGGCCGCGCCGCGGGGGCGCTGTCCCGTGGCGGCGCGGGCGGCAGGTGCAGCGGGACACGGCCGGTGGGCGGGGGCGCCGGGGGGTGCGGAGCTTCCGGTGGGGGCGGGGGCGGCGCTGGGGGCGGTGCGTCGCGGGGCGCGTCCTCGGTGCGGGGCGCGGGCGGTTCGCCGGGTGCCGAGCGCTGCCCCAAGTGCCGGGCCAGCCACAGCACTTCGGCCAGCTCCTCCGCCGAGGGGCCGGGGCCGCGGCGCGCGGCGGCGAGCACGGCGGCGAGCCGGTCGACGGACGCGGCGGCGGACGCGGGGCCGGACGCGGGGCCGGACGCGGGGCCTGGCGCGGGGCCGGGCGCGGCGGAGTCAGAAGGCGGCATCGGACCCCTGGTCGGCCGCCGCGCCGCCCGCGTCCGCGCTCAGGTACGGCATGAGCAGCGCCGCCAGGTCGTCGCGCGACGACGCGGTGAGGCCCGCCGCACCCGTGAGGTAGAGGGCGTTGAGGAGCTGGTCGGTGGCGAGTTCGCCGCCGCTGCCGCGCTGGAGGAAGCGGTCGATCAGTTCGTGCGCGTACGCGTCCGGCTCGCCCAGGTGGGCGCGGACGATCTCCTCCAGGTGCTCGCCGTGCGGCTGGCGCAGCCGCAGCGCCACGCAGCGCCGCAGGAACGCGGGCGGGAACTCGCGCTCGCCGTTGCTGGTGAGCACCACGAACGGGAAGGCGCGGCAGCGCACCCGGCCGTGCTCGACGGTGACGGGCTCCGCCGTGCCGTCGGCGCCGTCGGGCAGCAGCGCTGCGGTCGGGGTGTGCCGGGCGATCCGGACCAGCTCCGGGATCTCGTACTGGCCCTCCTCCAGGACGTTCAGCAGGTCGTTCGGCAGGTCCAGGTCGCTCTTGTCGATCTCGTCGATGAGCAGGGCGCGGGGGCGGGCGTACGGCAGCAGGGCGGTGCCGAGCGGGCCGAGGCGCAGGTGGTCCCCGATGCCCGCGCGGTCCACGCCGTCCGGCACCCCGGCGCCGTGGGCGCGCCCGGCGGCGTACAGGCGCGACAGCGGGTCGTACTGGTAGAGCCCGTCGTGCAGGGTGCTGCGGCTCGTGATGTTCCAGCGGAGTACGGGGCCGAGGCCCAGCTCGCGCGCCACCGCGTAGGCGAGGCTGGACTTGCCGCTGCCGGGCGGGCCCGTCACCAGCAGGGGGCGGCGCAAGTACAGGGCGGCGTTGACCAGTTGGACGCACTCGGGGGTGGCGCGGTAGGTGCGGGCGCGGTGCGCGCGGTCCGGGGACGCCGTGCCGCCTCCGGCGGGCGGGGGCGGAAGGACGGGGCCGCCGTCGAAGGCGCGCCACGGAGGGGGCGGCGGCAGCTGCTCGATGCCGTCGTGCGGCTCTCCGGAGCCGGTGTAGACGGGCCACAGGGACATGCGACCTCCGTAGGGTGCGGTCGGGTCAGGCGACGGGGGAGCGCAGCGGGGCGGCGACGGCGTCGGGGATGCGGCGCGGATCGTCCCACAGCAGCTGCACGTCCCGCGCCCAGTGCCGCTCCGGTTCGTCCTCGGCGTCGGCGCTCTCGCGCAACGCCAGGACGTGCCGGGGGAGTTCGGCGGGCGGCAGGGTGGACAGGTGGGCGACGACGGCGTCGAGGAAGGCGGTGCACTCCTCGTGGGGGCGCGGCGACGGTGCCGGGGCGGACTCGGGGGCGGGGTGGGGCCGGTCGGCCGGGTGCCCTTGGCCCGCGGGGTGCCCTGGGCCTGTGTGGTGCCCGGTTCCGGGGCGCTCCCCGCGCTCCTGCCCGGCGGCGCCGGGCGGTGTGCCGTCCGCCGTGTGCGCGCAGCCCTCCCGGGCCCACAGCAGCACCGGCCCGGGGGCGTTGAGGGAGGCGTCGAAGTGGGGGCGGTGGGGCGCGGGCGGCGCGGCGAAGGCCGTCAGGTCGGCCTCGTCGCGGCGGAGCCGGTACCGGAGCTGGTTCGGCTTCTCGGCGCCGTCGCACGCCACCCGGTGCACGGCTGTCGTGGCCTTGCCGTCGAGCCGGTCCCACTTGCGGGCGAGCTGGTGCCGCAGGCCGCCCGCGCGCCGCGAGCGGTCGGTGACCACCAGCGGGTACGAGCAGCCGAGCGGCGTCGCGTCGTGGGCGCTGCGCTCCCAGCGCGCCACGGGCTCGTTCAGCCAGTCCCGGGGCAGCACGAACACGATCAGCTCGTCGGCGCCCGGCGCCAGGTGCCCGAACGCCTCGTCGACGCACTCCTGGACGTAGCGGCGCACCTGGCCGCGGGGAAGCGTCCGCGACCCCACCGGGTGGCGGCGCCCTTCGCGGCTCGCGGACACCTCGACGAGGACCTGGTCGCCGCCCGCGCCGCTGTGGGCCAGCTCGACGACGATGGGCGACCAGGCGGGCGCGCAGGGTCCGGCACCGCCGCCACCGCCCCGCGCCGGTGCCGGGCCCTGCGCGCCGGAGGCGTCCAGGAGCGCCGCGAGCCGGTCCGCGAACCGCTCCACGGCCCCCGGCACGTCCACCTCCGACACCACGTACCAGGCCGCCGACCACAGCGAGCCGAAGCCGCCCGGCGGCACCGGCGGGCCCAGCGGCCCCACCGCGTCCCGGTAGAGCCGCTCCGGGGCGCCCACGGCCCCCGGCTCCTTGCCCGCCCGCTCCACGAGGTCCCGCAGCCGGTGCAGCGCCGCCCGCTCCTGCCCACCGGGGGCGGGGATCAGCTCGGCGAGCCGGGGCCAGTAGCGGGCCATGACCGGGGCGGGCAGCATCCGCCCGTTGCGCACCCCGGCCGCCCCGGCCGCCGCCGCGACCATGCCGACGACGAGCCCGCTCTCCGCGAGGGCCACCGCGGCGCCGCTGAAGCCCGGCGCGAGCGGCTGCCCGTGGGCGCTCCACGCTTCGAGCTGCACCCACTCGTCGGCGATCAACTGGGCGGCGGTGGCGCGGTACTCGGCGAGGGTGCCCTCTTCGTAGCCGCGCGGGAAGCCGTACGCGACCAGGCGCGGCCGGGGCTCGGCGTAGGCGTGGTCGGGCGGCGCGAAGGCGGCGGGCGCGATCGGGACGGGCCTGTCGAGTTCGAGGACGGCGAGGTCGCCGGGGTCGGCGCCGGGGCCGTCCCAGCCGCCGTGCGCTTCGACGGCCGCGCCGACCTCGCCCAGGTCCTTGCGGTGCGGGAAGGACACGGCGACCGGGGCGGCCGCGTGGTCCCGTACGACGTGCGCGCACGTCAGCACGTGCCGCTCCGACACGAGGAACCCCGCGCCCCGCTCGCGGCCGCACTCCACGCGGGCGTGCCAGGACGTGCTGCTCATGAGCCGGACGGGGGCTCCGGGGCGGCGGCGCCGGACGGCCCGTACGCGGGCGGGTCACTGGCGGCGGCAGCGGGCACCGCGCCGCCGGACGCGACGGACGCGCCGGACGCGACGGACGCGCCGGACGCGACGGACGCGCCGGACGCGACGGACGCGACGGACGCGACGGACGCGGCGCGCGGGGCGGCTGCTTGGGCGTGGGTGCCGGGGTCTGTCTGGGCGTGTGTGTCGGGAGCTGCTTGGGCGTGGGGGCCGGGGCCTGCCTGGGCGTGTGTCCCGGGACCCGTCTGGGTGTTGGTGCCGGGTCTTGTCTGGGCGTGCGTGTTGGGGCCTGCTTGGGTGTTGGTGCCGGAACCCTGGGCGTGTGTGCCGGGGCCTGCTTGGGCGTTGGCGCCGGGTCCTGTCTGGGCGTGCGCGCCGGAACCCGCCTGGGCGTTGGCGCCGGGGCCTGCCTGGGCGTGCGCGCCGGAACCTGTCTGGGCGTTGGCGCCGGATCCTGCCTGGACGTGCGCGTCGGAAGCCCCCCGCGCGCCCCCGTCGGAAGCCCCCTGGGGCGACCACGACAGCCGGACCAGCAGGTGCCCCTCCGCCGAGCCCTTCACCAGGACCGCACCGGTCTCCGCCGTCATGCGGACGCCGAACTCGATCTCCACGGCGTCCGGCCGCAGGCTGCCGTCGCGGAAGGTCCGCAGGGCCGACGCGGCGGCGGCCCGCGCCCCCGCCAGGGACGCCTCGAAGGTGCGGGCGGCCTGCGTGGGGCCGTCGCCCCGTGCGACGAGCCGCGCGCCCGACGCGTCGTCGGTGGCGTCGGCGACGACCACCCGCGCGCCGTCCTCCGTCGTGAACTGCACCAGACCTTCCATCGCGCCCCCGTAGAGATCCATGGGAAACCCGCCCACATTCTTGCCGACCGGACCCCTGGCGGAAAGCCGCCCTGGCAGCTTCCCGCCAGCCCCGTGCAACTCTCCCTTAACACAAGCGGACTGACACTTCTCCCAGCACCCGGATGCCCCCGATCCGGCCGTGCCGACGAACCGCCCCAGAGAGGCAGGCTTCATGCAGCGATCCCGTACGCGGCGCTCCCGAAGAGCCGGACGCCGACTCCTGACCGCCGGGCTCACGCTCACCCTGCTCCCGGCCGGACTGACCGCCACCTCCCTCGCGACGGCCACCGCCGCGGACGGCGCGCGCGGCACCGGACGCCAGGCCGCCCCGCCCCGCCCGTCCGCCGCGCACACCGTCACCCTCGTCACCGGTGACAAGGTCACCGTCACCCCCCTCGGCGGCGGCAGGCAGACCGTCACCGTGGACCGCCCGCGCGGCGCGCACGGCGCTGTCCGCACCGAGGTCAGCGACGGCCGCGTCACCGTCGTGCCGGACGAGGCCCGCCCGTATCTGGACGCGGGCGTCCTGGACGAACGACTGTTCGACGTCACGGAGTTGATACGCCAGGGCCTCGGCACCACGCGCGGCAAGGACGCCAAAGCCAAGGACGCCAAAGCCAAGGACGCCAAGGGCACCGAGAACTCCGGGGCGACGCCCCTGATCGTCACGTACAAGAAGGACACGTACGACAAGCGGCGGGCCGCCCGCGGTGGCGCCAGCGCCCCGCCCGGCACCCGCGCGGTCCGCGCCCTGCCCAGCATCCGCGCCACCGCCGTCAAGGCCGCCCCGGGCACCGCCTTCTGGCGCGCCGTCACCACGCCCAAGAGCCCCCGCGCGCTGCGCGACGGCATCGCCAAGATCTGGCTCGACGGCCGGGTCAAGGCGGACATGGCCGAGAGCAACGCCCAGATCGGCACCCCCAAGGCCTGGGAGGCCGGGCTCACCGGCAAGGGCGTGAAGGTGGCGGTCCTCGACACCGGTGTCGACGCCACGCACCCCGACCTGAAGGACCGCGTCAGCGCGGCCAAGAGCTTCATCCCCGGTGAGGAGGTCGCCGACCGCGACGGCCACGGCACGCACGTCACCTCCACCGTCGGCGGCAGCGGCGCCGCGTCCGACGGCAAGGAGAAGGGCGTCGCGCCCGGCGCCGACCTCGCCGTCGGCAAGGTGCTCAGCGACGACGGCTTCGGCAGCGAGTCGCAGATCGTCGCGGGCATGGAGTGGGCGGCCAGGGACGTGGACGCGAGGATCGTGTCCATGAGCCTCGGCTCGTCGGAGCCGAGCGACGGCACCGACCCGATGGCCGCCGCCGTCAACAGCCTCTCCAAGGAGACCGGCACGCTGTTCGTCATCGCCGCGGGCAACACCGGCGCGCCCTCCTCCATCGGCTCCCCCGCGGCGGCCGACGCCTCGCTCGCCGTCGGCGCCGTCGACTCCGCCGACCGGGCCGCGTACTTCACCAGCCAGGGCCCCCGCTTCGGCGACAACGCCCTCAAGCCCGACCTGTCCGCACCCGGCGTCGACATCCTCGCGGCCCGCTCCCACCTGGCGTCCGGCGAGGGTCCGTACACCGCCATGAGCGGTACGTCGATGGCGACACCGCATGTCGCGGGCGTCGCCGCCCTGCTCGCCGAGCGGCACCCCGACTGGAGCGGGCGGCAGCTCAAGGACGCGCTGATGTCGACGTCCCACCGCCTGGACGCGTCGGCGTACGCGCTGGGCGCGGGCCGCGTCGACGTGCCGTCCGCGCTCGCCGCTCCGGTCACCGCCACCGGCAGCGCCGACCTCGGCTTCTACCGCTGGCCGTACGACGACAACAAGCCGGTCACCCGCACCCTCACGTACACCAACTCCACCGACGAAACGGTGGAGTTGACCCTGACCGCCGAGGGCGCCGCCGACGGCGTGGCGCGGATCGCCGACCCGAAGCTGACCGTGCCCGCGCACGGCACCGCCACCACCACCGTCACCGGCGACGGCGCGGGGCCCCGGTCGGGCAGACCAGCGGCCGGATCGTCGCGCGCGCGGGCGGCAAGGAGGTCGCGCACACCGCGTTCGGCCTGGTCAAGGAGGAGGAGCGGTACACCCTCACGGTCCGCGTCAAGGACCGCGACGGCGCCGCGAGCCCCGCGCACCTGGTGGTGCAGCCGCTGGTGGAGAACGGCGACGCGTATCCGGCGCCGGTCGGCGACAGCGGCGAGCTGAAGCTGCGCCTGCCCCCGGCGCGTACGCCCTGTCCACCTTCCTCGACGTGCGCGGCAGCCACGGCGAGGACTCCCTCGGCCTCGGCTTCCTCGCCGCCCCCGAGGTCACCCTGGACCGCGACCGCGAAGTCACCCTGGACGCACGTGAGTTGAGGGAGGTCACGGCGAAGGTGCCGCGCCGCTCCGAGACCCGGCAGCTCATCATGGAGTTCGACCGCACCGCGAACGGCTCCGCCTACCAGGGCGCGGTGCAGGTGCCCGTGCGGTACGACAGCGTCTTCGCCGCGCCCACCGGGAAGGTGCGCCAGGGCCGCTTCGAGTACCGCACGGTGTGGCGGCTCGGCAAGCCCGTCGTGGACGTCCGGGGCGTCGGCGAGGCCGTGGCGCAGCCCGGCGGCACCGTCACCGAGGGCCGCACCCGGCTGAAGCTCGTCGACGCCGGGGACGGCACCCCGGCCGCGTACGCGGGCAAGGACGTCCGCGGCAAGGCGGCCGTCGTCCGCCGCACCGGCGCCGCCGGTCAGCCGGGCCCCGCCCAGCTCGCGCAGGCCGCGCAGGACGCGGGCGCCAAGGCCCTGTACGTCACCGACGACGTGCCCGGCCGCCTCAACGCCTGGTTCGGCACCGACGACAACCAGGACCGGCCGCTGACGATCGCCACCGTGAACGCGGCGGACGGCGCGAAGCTGCGCGCCGCCGCCCGCGCGGGCCGCACCGTGACGGCCACCGGCACCCCGTACACCCCGTACGTGTACGACCTGGAGCACGGCCACACCGGGGCGATCCCGGACCGCGCCCTCACCTACGCGCCCGCCGCGCGCGAACTGGCCGTCCTGGACACCGCCTTCCACGCCCCGTCCCGCGAGCCGGAGACGGGCGGCGAGTTCCGCTACTCCCTCACCGACACCTTCCGCGTCGGCCTTGGCTTCCCCGAGCGCGTCGCCTACCCGGCCGAGCGCACCGACTACGTCGCCGCGGGCGGGGCCCGCCGGTGGCACGAGTCCGTCACCACCGGCCCGACCTCCCTCGAACAGCGCGGCGGCCTCGTCGCCTACCGGCCCGGCAAGCGCACCGGCCTCGACTGGTTCAAGCCGGTCTGGCACCCCTGGCTCGGCACCGGCCTCGGCTGGGGCCAGCAGCGCACCGGCGACGACCTGGCCTTCAACACCCCCGGCTGGGGCGACTCGGGCCCCGACCACACCGGCTTCGGCGACGTGTGGAGCGATGACTCCATGACGCAGACCACCGCGGTGTACGCCGACGGGGAGCTGGTCGAGCGCAAGAACAGCTCCGGCGTGTACGTGTGGGACGCGGCGCCCGAGGAACGCACCTACAAGGTCGAGACGGACACCACCCTGGACCCGGCGCGCTGGCGCCTCGCCACCAGGGCCCACTCGGAGTGGACCGTCCGCTCGGCCCGCACCCCCGAAGGCCGCGCCACGTTCCTGCCGATGCTCAACCTCGGCTTCGACGTCCCGACCGACCTCCACGGCGACGTCCGCGGCGGCCGCGCCGTCCCCGTCGGCCTCTCGGCTGAGTACGTGCGCGGCGCGACCGGCACCGGGCGGATCGGGTCCGCGTCCCTCGCCGTCTCCTACGACGACGGCGCGTCCTGGCACGCGGTCCCCCTGAAGCGCGCCGGGGCCGCCTGGACCGGCAAGCTCCGCGTCCCCCGGGACGCACCGGCCATCTCCTTCCGCGCCTCGGCCAAGGACGACCGGGGCGGTTCGGTGAGACAGGAGATCGTACGGGGAGCGGGCGTCCGCTAGCCCCCGCCGGGCGGGCTATCTCCCCGCCCACCCGCCGCTGAAAAGGGGCGGGTGGGCGGGGAAAATCCGCCGCGAAGCGGCGGAGCCCACGAACGGCGCCGCAGAACACAACAAGCCCGTCCGGCGTGTGAGGACGAGGCCGTCAGGCCGAGGCTTGTCGGGGTGCCAGGGGGCTGGCCCCAGGGTCAGCCCAGCGCGCGCTTCAGCACCTTCCCCATGTCGTTCCGAGGCAGCGCCTCCACGCAGTGGAGGACCCGCGGTCGCTTGTGCGGAGCCAGCCGCGCCGCCACATGCGCGGCGAGCTCGTCGAGCGACGGCGCCCGCCCAGGGTCCGCGGGGACGACCCAGGCGACGACGCGCTCCCCGAGGTCGGGGTCCGGCTCGCCGGTGACGGCGGCCTCCCGCACCCCCTCGTGTTCGAGGAGGGCGTTCTCGATCTCCCCGGCCCCGATCTTGTACCCCCCGCTCTTGATGAGGTCGGTGGCCTTGCGCCCCACGATGCGCACATACCCGTCGGGGTCGCGCACCGCCATGTCGCCGGTGCGGAACCAGCCGCCGGGGGCGAAGGCGGCGGCGGTGGCGTCGGGCCGGTTCAGGTACTCGGTGAACAGGTTCGGGCCGCGGACCTGGATCTCGCCGACGGCCTCGGGGCCGGGCGGCAGCTCCTGGTCCGCCTCGTCGACGAGGCGCAGTTCGACGCCGGGCAGCGGCACGCCCACGGTGCCCGCGCGCGGGACGCCGTCCGCGCGGACGCTGGTGTTCATCAGGGTCTCCGTCATCCCGTACCGCTCGATGACGCGGCGCCCCGTCGCGGACGTGATGCGCTCGTGGTCGTGGACGGGCAGCGCGGCGGACCCGGAGACGAGGAGCCGCGCCCCGGCCAGGGCCTTGACCAGCCCCGGCTGGTCGGGCAGGGCCTCGGCCAGGCGGTGGTACATGGTGGGGACGCCGAACAGCATCGTGGCGCCCCCGGACAGCTCGCGGGCCACGCCCTGTGTGCTGAACCGCCCCAGGTGCCGCACCGAGCCGCCGCGCCGCAACGGGCCCAGGACGCCGAGGATCAGGCCGTGTACGTGGAACAGGGGCAGGCCGTGCACGAGGACGTCGTCGCCGGTCCACTCCCAGGCGTCGGCCAGCGCGTCCAGCGTCGCGGAGAGCGCGCGGCGCGGCAGGACGACGCCCTTGGGCGGGCCCGTGGTCCCGGAGGTGTACACGATCAGGGCGGGGGCGCCGGGGGCGTGCGCCGGGGCGGGGGCCAGGGGTTCGCCGCCGCTCACCGCCACGTCGACGCGGTCCAGCGCGCCGAGCGCGCCCGGCAGTTCGTCGCCCGGCGCCGCCAGCACCGCGGACGGTTCGCTGTCCCGCACGATGTGGCCCAGCTCGGCGTCCCCCGACTTCGGGTTGAGCGGCACCGCGGGCACCCCCGCGAGCAGCGCGCCCACCACGCCGACCGCCGTCTCCAGCGTGGGCGTCGCCCACACGGCCACGCGCGCGGCGCCCGCGCCCGTCAGCCGCGCCGCCACCGCCCCCGCCGCCGCGGCCAGTTCGGCGTACGTCAGCGCGCGGTCACCGAACCGCAGCGCGGGCCCGGAGGCGGGGGTGCCGGTCAGGGCGGGGAAGAGGGGTTCGGGTTCCACGGGCGGGCTCCTCATAGGCGCGACGTGTGCGGGTCCGCCGCCAACCTATCCAGCGACGGGCGGTGCCACTCCCTGGCGTGGGCGCCCGGCACCGCTTGATGGGCGCTTCGCGCCTCGTCCTCAAACGCCGGACGGGCTGGGTCACGCGCTTGCTCGCCGTGTTCGGCTCTCCGTGATCCGCCGCTTCGCGGCGGATGTTCTCCGCCCACCCGCCCCCTCCGGGGCGGGTGGGCTGGATCCAGCCCGTCCGGCGTTTGAGGACGAGCCGCGAAGCGGCAATTCACGGGGGTGCCAGGGGGTCACCCGGTCGGGAAGGACACCCGCTGGAGGAGGCCCCAGGTGAACTCCGCCACGCAGGGGCGGGGTTCGCCGGTGTCCGCGTCCGGGGCGGTGAAGGCGAGGCGCCAGCGGGTGGGGGCCGTGCCCTCCAGGGGCCGGGCGGGGGCGAAGGCGCGGGCGGCCTCGTCGACCGTGCAGGACCAGGGGGTGAGGTCGGCGAGGGTGCGCAGGGCGGGGGCGGGCGCGCCGGGGGCGCGGATCAGCCACTCGTTCCAGACCGCGTTGTTCGGCGCGAGCAGGACCTCGAAGCGCAGGTCGGGCCAGAGCGGTACGGGCCACAGGAGGGCCTCGCACGTGAGGTCGCCGACCGGCCGCCGCACGGTCGCCTCCGGCTCGCCGAGGACCGAGCGGTAGCGGGAGACGGCGGCGCGGGCACGGCGGGAGTGCAGCATCGCCTGCCAGCGGCGGTTCGCCTCGCGCATGTCGGCGACGGACGCGCCCAGTTCGCGGCGGGCGTCCTCGACGAGGACCGGGTTGTGGTCGGCCATGCGGCGCAGGAGGACCAGCTGGAAGTCGAGGGGGGTGAAGGGCGCGGCGGCGGAGCTAGCGGGCGGCATGTGCTCCATCGTCGCGCATCACCGGGCCGCGCGGACGGCGGCCGTCCGGCAGGAACAGCACCGAGTTCACATACCGGGGGCGTCTCGGCGTGAGGACGCGCCGCAGCAGGCCCTGCGCGACGACGTGCGCCGTGGCGCGCTGGTGCGCCGCCAGGTCGAAGGCGTCGAGCGGCAGCCAGGCGGCGCCCGGCAGCACCCAGCCGCGGTAGCCGTGCTCCGAGGCCAGGAAGTCCACGACGGGGGCGATGGGCTGGATGCGGGTCTCCAGCTCGACGAAGAGCGCGGGCCGGTCACGGGTGAGCAGTCCGCGGGCGCCGCGCAGCACCGGCAGCTCCGCCCCGTCCACGTCGATCTTGATGAAGCGCACGTCGCGCAGGCCGAGCCCGTCCAGCGTGAGGCAGGGCACCTCCACGGCGGCGGTGTGCACCTCGTCGCGCCGCACCAGCGAGGACACGCCCCGGTCGCCCCGGTCGCCGCGGGGCAGCCACAGGCGGGCGGTGCCGGGGCGGTCGCTGGCCGCGGCCTGGACGACGCGGACGTTGGCGGGCGCGGCGGCGGCGAGCGCGCGGGCCAGGTGCGGCACGGGCTCGACGGCCACCACGCGCCGGGCGCGGGCGGCGAGGCGGCGCGACCAGGGCCCGTACCAGCTGCCGACGTCCACGGCGGTGCCGCAGTCCGGCGGGCACAGCTCGGGCAGGCGGGCCAGCTCCGGTTCGAAGCGGGGGTAGACGAGCCGGGCGAGCGCGGCCACGGCCCGGGTGGGCAGGCGCGGCGCGACGCGGGCGGCCAGCGTCCGGTGCGCGGCGTCGGGCGGGCCCGCCCCCGAGGGCTCCGTCCCGGCCGACCCAGCCGTCTCGGCGGTCCCGCCCGTCACGGCGCGATCCGCTTCAGCAGCCGCTCGTGCTCGTCCTCCGTGAGCTGCTCCCCGGAGGACGGCAGCAGCTGCGGCACCCCGTCGACGATGGGGTAGCGGCGGCGCAACCGGGGGTTGTACAGGGCCTGTTCCGGTACGAGGGACTCGTCGGGCATCAGCAGCGTCAGCGGGCCCTTGTCCAAAGGGCAGGCCAGGATCTTCAGGAGGGGGTCGTCGGGGGTCATGTGGGGGTCAGCTCCTCTGTCGTGCGGAGGCCTCTGTCATCCGGAGGTTCATCCGGAGGTTCATCCGGAGGTTCGTCCGGCGGTCCAGTCAGCGGTTCATCCGGAGGTCAACTCCTTCGGAGGTACGGTCGGTCCGGTCCCGGCGGCGCCGGACGGCGGCGCCTCGTCGTGCTTGGGCATCACCAGGAGCACCGCCACCGCGAGCCCCGTGCCCGCGACCCGCAGCGCAAGGCGTGCCGGTTCGTCCGGCAGTGCCTCGCCGAACGCCAGCGTCCCGAGCACCGCCGTGAACAGCGACGTCACCGTCGTGCACACCGGCACGATCAGCGACGCCCGGCACCGCTGGAGCGCCGCCTGCGACATGACCAGGCCGAACGCGCCGGTGAACAGCAGCAGATACGGGTACGGGGAGCGCAGCAGGCCGAGCAGCGCGCCGCCAAGGCCGTCGTCGGTGAGCGAGCTGGACACGCCCTTGATGGCCAGCGAGCTGACCCCGTACAGCAGGCCCACGCCCACGCCGTACTCCACGCCCGACGACGGCTGCCGGTGCGGCCGCCGCGCGCGGCGCTCCCCGTGGGCGTACAGCCACACGCCGAGCGCCAGCGACGGCAGGCACACGGTGAGGACCAGGTAGACGGGTGCCTCGTGGCCCACGGTGTCCGCGCCGTCGCCGTGCTCCTTCAGGGACAGCACGACCATCAGCAGCGCGGCGAGGATCCCGCCGACCGCGAACCGCTCGCGCCCCGAGGTCCGCTCCCCGAGCAGCAGCGAGGACAGCAGGAGCAGCAGGACCAGGCCGGAGACGAAGATGCCCTGCGCGGCGGCGATCGGCAGCGTGCGGTACACCACGAGCTGCGCGCCGAACCCGGCGGCGAGCGCCACCGAGCCCGCGAACCACAGCGGGCTGGCCAGCACCTGCCGCAGCAGCCGCAGCGGCCTGCGCACGCTCACCGACGGCATGGCGCTCAGCGCCCGCTTCTCCAGGACGAAGCCGGTGCTGTAGAGCACGTTCGCGAGCAGCGCCGCGGCCACCCCCCACCACACGGGCTACGCCTTCCGGGCGTGGAGCAGCAGGATGGAGGCGGCGCTCGGTGCGGCGCAGGCGAGCCGGTCCAGGGCGCGCAGCGGGCGCGGCACGCCGTGGAAGGGCGCCCCCGCCACGCGTACCACGCGGAAGCCGGACGCGGTCACGAACGCGCGCAGCGCGCGGGCGGTGTACAGGCGCAGGTGCCCCACGACCTCCTTGCCGGGGCGGCCGTGGATGCCGCGCAGGCTGACCTCGGAGAACACCGGCTGCACCCCGGCGAGCAGCAGCCCGCGGTTGTACCAGGCGGCGAGGTTGGGCGTGGACAGCATCAGGTGCCCGCCGGGCCGCAGCACGCGGCGCAGCTCGTCGAGGGCGCTGTCGGGGTCCACGAGGTGCTCGATGACCTCGCTGAACAGGACGGCGTCGGCGGAGCCGTCCGCGAACGGCAGGCCGCCGTCGCTGAGTTCGCCGCGTACGACGTGCGGCAGGTGGCCCCGGGCCCGGCGCAGCGCGTCCTGGGACCAGTCGACGCCGATGACGCGGTGCCCGGCGAGCAGCGGCGCGGCCACGCGGGCGGCGCTGCCGTCGCCGCAGCCGACGTCGAGGACGACGCCGGGCTCCCCGGCCGCGGGCCCGAGGGCGGCGGCCAGCATGCGCGCCTGGCGCAGGCTGCGCGCGTCCCCCGAGGCGACCGGCACGTCGGGGTTCTCGTAGAAGTCCCGCAGGCCGCGCGGGCGGTGCGGTCCGGTACGGGAGGCCGTGCCGGTATCGGAGGTCGTGCCGGTCGTCATGAGCCGCCGCCCTTCCCCTCGGCCTTCCGCTTCCGGTCGGTCTCCTGGGCTCCCTTGGACTCCTGAGTCTCCTGCGTGGCGTGCAGATAGTGCTCGAAGAGGTCCCGCAGGCGGGCGCCGTCGCCCTGGCTGAGCAGCGCCTTCGACCAGCGCAGCGCCAGGTGCAGACGGCCCGCGGTGGACGCGGTGGTCACGGTCAGGCCGCGCGGCATGCGGGCGGGCGCGGAGAACCACACGGCGCGCGCCTGCCCGGCGTCTCCGAAGTCGAGCGCGTACGGCACCCGGCCGATGTTGCTGAGCAGCGTCGTCGACGTCCACGGCGCGGCGGCCCGGCGCAGGGCCCGGGTCACGGCCGCCCGCACGGTGACGGGCAGGACCGGCGCGGTGAGCAGGGTGGCGCCGTGGCCGAGCTGCGGCCGGGACAGGGCTTTGAGGGCGCGGGTGCGGTCGGAGGTGCGGCGCAGCAGCGCGTGGATGTCCCCCGGGCGCGGGCCTGAGTCCAGCAGCGGCGTCAACTCGGCGGCGGCGAAGGGGACTTCGACGAGGCGGGTGCCGTTGCCGATGGGCATCGTCATGTCGCGCGGGCGGTCGTCGACGGGCATGGTGATGCGCAACGGGCGCGGCCGGGCGCCGTGTTCGCGGTTCCAGTGGGCGATCATCAGCGCGGTGGCGACCATGAGCTGGTCGTTGACGGTGAACGGCGCGCCCTTGGGGCGGCGCGGCACGGGCAGTTCGGCGACCAGCATGCCGTTGCCGGGGAGGGCTCGGGGGTGCCGTGGGCGACGCGGGCGGGGGCCGCCCACGGGGAGGGGAGGTCCGTGGGGGAGGCGGTCGCGGTGTCCGTGGTCCGGGTGGGGGGCGCCGCCGGGGCGTTGTCGCGGCCGCCGTACAGCTCGGCGGCGGTCGCGAGGACCCGCAGGCACGCGGGCCCGTCCAGGGCGGTGTGGTTGATGGTGAGGAACAGCACCGTGCGGCAGCCGTCCACCGCGCCGCCCCCGGCCGCCGCGTCGGCGGCGACGACCTCCAGGCGGACCGGCGGGGACGCGGTCAGCGGCGGCGCGTCGCTCAGGGCGCGCTCCCGGGCCCGCTCCAGCGCGTCCGGCTCGGGCCGCGGGAAGGACACCACGTCCACGTCGGGCCGCTCGGTCAGCTCCCACTCGTAGCGCCGCCGGTACCAGGGCCCGCGCGCCTCCCGCATCAGGATCCGCGCGTGCCGCCGCAGCGCCTCGCCGAACGCGGCCCGCAGCCGGTCCGCGTCCGGCCTGCCCGGCAGGTGCACCTCGATGTGGACGGTCTCCGGCTCCTCCTCCTGGAGGCAGTGCCGGGACACCTCGTCGACGACGGGGAACGGCACGCGGCGGGGCCCGGCGGCGCGCCGGGCGGGGCCCGTCGAGTGCGCCGGGTTCTCCAACGCGGTCATGACCGGTCCTCTCGCGTGTCGTCGATGCCGGAGTCGGCGCGGGTGCCGGTGTCGGCGCCGGTGTCGGTGGTCGGTTCCTTGCGCAGCGGGTCGGGGCGCAGCGGGTCGGGGCCGCGGGCCGACAGGGTCGGTCCGGCCACGTACGGGGGCGGGGTCTCGCCGTGCGGCGACGGCGCGCCGCCCGGCGCGGGCCCGGCGGACGCCGTGCCCTGCCCCCGCTCCTGCCCGGACCCCTGCCCCGTATCCGGCCCGTCGTCGACGCGTCTGCGCTGCGGCAGCGGCGGCGGCGCGCCGGGGGAGCCCGCGTCGGGGGAGCCACCCGGCGGATACGGCGGCGCGGCCGCCCCACCGGCCCCGCCCGGCGCCGCGGACGCGGCCCCGCGCACCGACACCAGCGCCGCGAACAGCCCGATGAACGCGAGGAGTTGGGCCGCGTGCCCGAACGCCCCCTCGTCCGCCCGCACCGTCTCCCCGGCGCCGGTCGCCGCCGCGACGCCCGCCCCGGCGAGGGCGAGGAACGCGATCGGCACGAGCAGCGCGTGCCGCCGCCAGGCGATCAGCGCGAGCGCGGGCACCAGGAGCGCGAACCAGCCCGCGATCACCACGGCCACCGCCGTCAGGGCCACCGTGCCGAGCACCGGGCCGGGCCCGGGCGGAGCCACGGCGGGCCCGTCCGGGTTCGGCTCGCGGCGCCGCACGAACACTAGGACCAGCAGCGCGAGGACGCCCGCGCCACCGCCGATGAGCCCGGCCTCGTACGCCGTGGACGGCTCGTAGGTCAGCTTGAGCGTGCCGCCCTCGCCCGCCGGGATCAGCCAGCCCTGCTGCCAGCCGTCGAGCCGCACCTCGCGCAGCTCCTTGCCGTCGAGGGTGGCCTTCCAGCCGTCGTTGACGTTCTCGTACGTGGTGAAGTACGCGGCGGCGCCGTCGCCGACGGTGGCCTCGCGCCGGTCGCCGCGCCAGTCGTTGATCCGCAGGTCGCGCGCCGTGGTGTCCAGGTCGCCGGGGGTGCCGCGGGTCAGCGTGACGTCGGTGAGCGCCAGCGGCCCGGCGTCACCGGCCTCCACGCGGTGCTCCCCGGCGCCGAGGTCGATCCCCGACAGCGGCTTCGGGCGCCGCTCGCCGCGCTCGCACAGCGTCACGTCGACGGGCCGCCGCTGCACCAGGTCCCGCACGGTGCCCTTGGCGGCCGTCGGGTACAGCTTGCCGTCCACCGACACCACCGGGCCCTCGCCGCAGGCCAGCGAGAAGGCGCGGCCCGGCGCGGGCTGCTTGGTGCGGAACGCGTCGAGCGCCGGGACGTACGCCTCGGTGAGGCCCACCGGCAGGCGCAGCTTGTCGTCGGCCACCGGGTTGTGCAGGGTCAGCTCGGCGGTCCTGGTGATGGTGATGTCGAGCCGGTTGGTGGTGATGGGCTCGAAGCGGGCCACGCCGTTCTCGTCGACCCCGGCGGTGGCCGCGCCGTCCGGGGAGCTGATCTCGATCTTCTCGGGCCGTGTGGACAGGCCGCCCGCGGCGGGCAGTACGACCTCGCCGACGGGCACCTTCGGCCCGGTCCAGCGCAGGTGGATCATCGGCCGGTCCCCGGCGCCCGCGATCCACGCGGTCGTCAGGTCGCCGTCGGTGAGGTTGCGCGCGGACAGGCCGGTGCCGAGGTCGGACGTGGAGCTGGCGCTGGCGAAGATCCGGTTCCGCTGCCTGGGCGCCACCTCGTACAGCAGCTCGTCGAGCGCGCCGCCCGGCACGGCCACGGCCCGCATCGACACGTCGTACCGGCCGTCACCGGTGGTGGTGAAGCGGCGGTGCAGACCGGACTCCTTCGTGACCGGTGACAGGCCGCTCGGGTCGGCCGAGCGGTGCATGGAGTACGTCGTGGCGTCGGCGTCGGCGCCGTCGGTGCCCCGCACGTCGGCGGGCATCCGCAGCAGCTTGGTGACCCGCACCTTGGGGATGCTGATCTCGGCGAACCCGGCGCCCGTCAGGCCGCGGCGGCCCTTCTCCGCCTCCAGGATGGTCAGCTTCACCCAGGAGGAGTCGCCGGGCTTGGCGGTGACGCGCTGGGTGGTGCCGTTGGGCTTCAAGTAGCTGACGGCCTCGCCCTGTTCGGTCTCCACGCGGACCTTCGTCGGCGCGGGGCGCACGCCGTTCTGCGGCAGCGGCGTCACCTTGAACGAGCGGGGGATCGCGGTGCGCTCGCGGAACTCCGCCTTGATCCACTGGTCCTCGGGGCCGTCCGGGTCGCCCTCGGTCCAGGCGGTCTCCGGATTGCCGTCGAAGGCGTTCACCGGGTCGTACTGCGGCAGGTGGAACAGCCAGTTGCCGTAGCTGGAGGCGGTCACGGACTTCGCGCCGCGCAGCTCGGCCGTCGTCTGGTGCTCGACGCCCTTGGTGGGCAGGATCTGGTGCGGCTTCTTCCCCGGGTCCTGGGTGGCGTCGGGCGCGTTCTTCTCGTTCCGCGTGTACGTGTACGAGGTGTTGGTGTTGACCAGGCCGAAGCGGGTGTCGGCGCGCCTGAGGCCGTCGCCGACCGCCTGGAGCCCCGGCGGCGAGCCGAGGCCCGGGTGGTTGTCGCCGGTGAGGACGACGGGCCGGTCGCGCAGCGTCGGGTCCGCGGACAGCGGAAGCAGCGCCTCCGGGCCGCCGCTGACGACGGCCGTGTTGGACACCGGCTTCAGGGCGGCCTGCCCGGGCCGCTGCGCCTTCTTGCCGGGCGAGTAGATCTCCACGGCGCGGTGGCGCGGGTAGAGGCCCTCGACCTGCACGGGCGTGTCGTTCTCGATGCGGCCGCCGGTCTCGGTCGGGCCGAAGCCGGTGACGCGGGTGTAGCCGGACTGCTCCAGGGTGCGCTTGACGGTCGCCGTGGGCACGGCGCCCACCTGGTCCGGGTCGAGGTCGTTGCGTACGACGACGTAGTACAGCCCGGCGCGGGTCAGGTAGTCGCGCAGGCCCGGCACCTCGGTGCCGGTCATCAGGGCCTGCTCGACGGCGTCCATGGCGCGCCGGTTGCCGGGCGTGCCGAACGGCACGTAGTCGCGCTGCGCCCAGCGGGAGTCGGCGAGCACGTCCAGGGGCTGGTCGATGGTGGAGCCCCAGGTGTGGATGCCGTGCGCGGTCGCGGGCACCACCAGGGCGCGCGAGTCCGGCGAGTACTTCTCCAGCCAGTCCGCGGTGGCCTGCCAGTAGGTCGGCAGCTTGCGGAACGAACCTGGCTGCAGGATCGAGCCGTTGAGGTACGGCCAGGCCAGGCCCGGCAGCACCAGGAGCGCGCACACCAGCGGCGCGTACCGCCGCCCGCGCACCGCCCGCGCGCCGCGGGCGACCCCCGCCACGCCCGCGAGGTGGGTGAGCCCGAGGGCGAGCGCCAGGGCGAGCCCGGTCTGGAACTTGTAGATGTTGCGGAACGGCACGAACCAGCCGTTCAGCCAGTCCTGCACGGTGCCGTGGAATGGCGCCCCGAAGGCGCCCCCGTACCCGGCGAGGGTGAGCAGCGCGACCGTGAGCACCGTGAGCACCAGCCAGCGCCGCTCCGGCAGGTCGCGCCGGGCGAGCCCGGCGAGGCCGAGCCCGGCGGCGAGCGCCGAGCACACGATGGTGACCACGGACGTCGCGACGGTCCAGCCCGCGGGCAGCCAGGCCTCGCCGAAGTGCAGGTACGCCACCCAGTTCCCGGCGCCGCGCAGCGCCTCGGTGGCCGACATGGTGCCGGTGGTGGTGGCCGCGTTCTCCACGTACGGCAGGAAGTTCTCGCCGTAGATGCCGAGCAGCAGCAGCGGCACCACCCACCAGGCGGTGGCCAGGATGACGCCCGGCACCCACCAGGTGATCAGCTTGCGCTTGCGCGGACCGTTCGGCCGGGACAGCAGGTACAGGGCGACCGGCAGCAGCGAGGCCAGCGTGGACGCCGCGTTCACGCCGCCCATGAACGGAATGACGAGCGCCGAGCGGAACGCCGCGATCCGCGCGGTGACGCGGTCGTTGGTCAGCGGAAGCAGCACCCACGGCAGGACCGCGCCGGGCAGCGCCGCCGCCGACGTCGACCCGATGACGACGGTGAACGTCGGCCACAGCGCGTACACCACCGCGCCGAGCGGCCGGGTGGCGCGGCTGCCGACGCCCAGGCGCTCGGCGAGCCGCAGCGCGCCCCAGAAGGCCGCCGCCACGATCAGCGAGAACCACAGGCGCTCGGCGAGCCACACCGGTATCTGGAGCAGATCGGTGAGGGCGTAGTACGGCAGCATCGGGAACGCGTAGCCGACGTACTGGTCCTGGAGCCCGCCGAAGCCGCCCCGGTCGTGCCACAACTGGCCCAGGTCGGAGAGGAACTGCCACGGATCGACGGCGACACCGAGCTTGGTGTCGAACGTCATCCGCCCCGGTTTCACGGCCAGGAAGCAGACGAACACCACGGCCCAGAATCCGACGGGCCAGCGCCAGGAGCGCGGCCCGCGTGCGGGTTCGGGCGGGCGCGCCGTGGGCTGGTGGGCCGCCGGGGGAGGAGCCTGGACCGTCGTGGTCATGGACACCGCCTGAGGATGAGGAGGAGGTTCCAGGTAGCGAACTCGCGCACGCCCGGCACCCTCGCCACCGACTCGGCGAGGAAGGGCCAGTAGCGCGAGCGCGCGGAGACGACCGTGACGTCGTCGCGCGCCCGCACCTGTCTGAGCGTGGGGCCGACGTGGTGCGCGAAGAGGTTGTCGCCGAGCCGGTGCTTGGCGGGTCTGCCGGTGCGCCGCTCGTAGCGGGCGCGGGCGCGCTCGGCGCCCAGGTAGTGCCAGGGCGCCCACTCGTGGCCGCCCCACGGGGAGAGCCAGTTGGTGAACGCCACGTAGATCAGGCCGCCGGGGCGGGTCACGCGCACCAGCTCGCTGAGGAAGGTCTCGGGGTCGGCGACGTGCTCCAGGACGTTCGAGGAGAACGTCACGTCGGCGGCGCCGGTCGCCAGCGGCAGCAGATAGCCGTCGGCGAGGACCGAGCCCTCCGGCGGCTTCCCGCCGTGCGCGCCCAGCTCCGCGAGGTCCGGCTCGAAGAGGTAGGCCTGCGCGCCGCGCCTGCGGAACTCCTCGGTGAAGTACCCGGCGCCGCCGCCCACGTCGACGACCACCCGGCCCCTGACGGGCAGATGGCGTTCGACCTGGTCGGCGGCGTCGCGGGCGAGCAGGGTGTAGCACCGCTCCGGCTCCCGCTGCTCGCGCAGGAAGGCCCGGAAGAGCGTGACGGAGCGGCGCAGCGAGGGGTCTTTCACCTGGCGCACCTGGGCCTCTTGGCGGGGCGTGGCTCGTGCGCGGCGACCGCCTCGGCGGCCACCGCCCCGAACTGGCGGACGGTGTTGGCCCAGCGGTAGTGGGCGGCGCGCTCGGCGGCGGCCTTGCCGAAGGCGCGCCTGCGCTCGGCGCTGAGGGCGAGGGTGCACCAGGCGGCGGCGAAGGAGCTCTCGCCGCGGGCGAGCAGCCCGGTGACGCCGTCCTCGACGGAGTCCCGCACGCCGGGCACGTCGAAGCCGATCGCGGGCGTGCCGCGGGCGGCGGCCTCGGTGATGACCAGGCCCCAGCCCTCGACGGCCGAGGGGTGCAGGAGCAGCCAGGCGGAGCACAGCAGGCGGTGCTTCTCGGCCTCGGAGACGTGCCCGGTGAACCGCACGCCGGGGCCCGCCATGCGCTCGAGGCGGTCGCGTTCGGGGCCGTCGCCGACGATGACGAGCTGCCCGCCGGTGACCGGGCGGACCCGCTCCCACAGCCTGAGCAGCAGGTCCACGCGCTTGTACTCGACGAGCCTGCCCATGGCGAGGAACAGCGGCTCGTCGCTGCGGTCGGCCAGCGGGCCCGGCTCGGCCACGCCGTTGTGCACCACGCGGATGCGCTCGGGGTCGACGCCCAGGTCGCGCAGCGCCTGGGCCGTGGACGGCGACACCGCCACGAGCAGGTTGCCGCGCTGGGCGGCGGACAGCGACCAGTGTTCGAGCCGCCTGCCGAGCCGGGCGGCCGGGGCGAGCGGCCCCGGGAAGCGCATCGACCACAGCTCGGTGTGGACGTGGTTGACCAGGCACAGGGTGGGGCCGCGGTGCCACAGCGGCGCCAGGTACGGCATGCCGTTGCACACCTCGACCAGGAGGTCGCAGTCGCCGACCTGGCGGGTGAAGGCGGACCGGGCGCGCAGGTAGTGGCCCAGGTCGCCGCCCGCGGACACCACGCGGTAGTCGCGGTACGCGGCGGGCCCGCCGCACAGCAGCGTGACCTGGTGGCCCTGCCGGGTGAGCCCGTCGGCGAGCTGGTCGACGAGGAGTTCGGACCCGCCCGCCGCCGGGTTGGCGAGGTCGCGGCGGGCGAGGAAGGCGATCCGGCGCGGCTGTGGGGGGAGCGCCGGATGAGGCCGCGCGGACCGCGGTACGGCCGGGCGCAGCGACGACGGCACGTGCTGGGGCATGGGCGCTCCAACTCGTCTCGGGGTGCGGAACCGTGGGGGGACTTCGGATGGGTGGTGCGTGGTGCCGTGGTGCCGTGGTGCTGATTCCGGACGGTGCGTGGGGGCGGAACGAGGGGGGCCGGTCGGGGAACCGGCCGGACGAGCCGTGGTGCGGGGGAAGCGCGGGATCCACCGGGGCGGGTCCGGGGTGGGCCCGGGGTGGGCCCGGGTGGGGTGTGGCTGGGGACGGTTGAGGTGTGGACGGACTGGTTAGTTTTCGCCGCACCTACCGGCGCGGCTACTCACGCGGGTGACAATTTCCGGCCTTCTTGGCGCTGACGTCTCATCACTTCGTGGTGGGTTGCAGGGATGTTGGGGGCGTCCCGGAATGCGGACGGTTCGGCTCCGGGGTGTCGCCGGGTCCGTGCGGGCCCCTGGCGTCCGCGTCGCGGCCCCGTACGACGAACGCGCCGCCGACGAGCGCCAGGGCCCCGCCGACCACGAGTGCCACGAGCGGCAGCGTCTCGCCCACGAGTTTCAGCCGGGAGCTGTCGTCCTTGGCGAGGTCGACCTGGGCGCGCTGGGTCTTCTCGGTGAACGCGATGCGCTCGCTGTCGAGCAGTACGGTGCGGTCCTTCTTGCCGCCGGGGGCCCGCAGCGTCTTGCGCGGCCCGATGGCGGCGTAGATGATCCGGCCGGTGCGCTGGTCGGCGACCAGTTCGATGCGGTGGTTGGCGTACCACTCCTCGGCCATGACCTGGGGGCGGTCGCGCAGCCCGACCAGGCGGCCCGGCACCTGCCGGGTGCCGGTCTTGGTGGCCGCGACCTCGCCGCGGAACAGCAGCCCTTCGTAGCCCTGGACCTTCTGCCGCTTGACGAACCTCAGCGGTACGACGTCGCCGAGGGTGCTGTCCCACCACAGGTAGGTGCGCTCCTGGACGCCGAAGGGGAACTTCAGATAGGCCTCGCCCTCGAAGTACGGCTTCTCGCCGCAGCAGTGCACGGGCCGGTTGGTCTTCCGGTTCGTCACCCAGCGCTCCTGGGTCCACTGGAGCGCGTCGTGCGGGTCGGCGGCGGGCAGCGACTTGTCGGGGTCGACGGAGGTCACCACGTCCCAGACGGCGTTGCCCGACTTCTCGCTGTCGGCGACGTCGCCGCGCACCTGGCGGGTGATGGTCAGGTTCTGGCCCTTGACTGTCTTGATCTTTTCGGTGTCGAAATAGCTGCCGGTGCCCTTGAAGACGGTGATCTGGTCCACGTCGATGGGCGTGCGCTTGGCGCGCGGCTCGACGTACCAGGCCAGCATCGGGGCCAGGACCAGCAGAAAGGCGCCGATGCCGAGAAGGACGAGGGACCAGGGCGAGGCTGTGCGTCGCGTCATCCGGCGCTCCTGCGGTGAGGCGATCGAAAGGGACGGTGGTACGAGGGCGAACCACACCGAGCCGCGCGTGTGCCGATGGCTCAACTCTGAAGCACTACTGGTGAGTTATCGGCGTATTGCGGCGCTGTCACAGTGGAGTTGCCCGAATTGCTGCGGTGCTGTTGCCGTGGAGTTACTGCTCCGTATGGGCCGGGAACGCTAGGCGGACCCTTGACGCAGTGTCAATGGATTGTTGACACTGGGCACGCGCCGGACGGGGCCGGCGGGGGGCCGGTTATCGACCGTGCAGCGACCGTGCGTGACCGGACAGCGCGTGATCGGGGTGGGGACGGACCTCCTTCCAGAGAGGCTGACCCTGTATGCACCGACTGCTTGCCGCGACCCTCACCGTCGCCGTCGCCGCGGCCCTCGCCGTGGGCGCCGCCTTCGGGATCGTCGCCCTGCTGAACGCCACGCCCGACCAGCCGAACCGGCCGCTGGTGCACTACGAAGCGCCCCAGGGCGACCAGTGAGCGACCTCACCGCCGTGTCCGAGGGGTCGCGCCCCGCCGCGGCCGGGGGCAGACGCGCCACCGCACCCGAGGGGCCCCGGCCGTCCGGCCACTCGGCCTGGCGCGATGTACCGGCTTTGCAGATGCGGAGGTTCGCCGCGCTGGCTCTTGAGGAGGTGCCCGCGCTCGCCCAGGACATCCTGCGCGAGATCCGCGCCGAGTACCCGGGCCTGCCCGTGGTCCTCGACGAGTCCGGCGAGCCGATGGCGCTCATCGGCATCCGCCGCGCCCTCGAAGGCTTCGTCCAGCAGCTCGGCACCGCCGACCGGCCGCGCTACCACCCCGAGGTCTTCCAGGAGTTCGGCCGCGGCGAGGGCCTGGAGGGCCGCAGCCTCGACTCGCTCCAGGCCATCTACCGGCTCGGCGTGCGGCTCGCCTGGCGGCGCCTCGCCGAGATCGGCCAGCAGACCGAGATCCCGCCGCCCGCGATGTACGAACTGGCCGAGGCGGGCTTCGAGTACCTGGACGGACTCGTCGACCAGTCCGTGCGCGGCTACGCCGAGGCCGCCGCCCGGCAGGCCGGTGAACGTCTGCGACTGCAACGCAAGTTGATGGAGTCGCTGCTCGCCGACGGCCGCCCGGAGCCGGGCGCGCCCGCCGTGCTCGGCCCGGACGGCGGCGTCGACGAGCGGGCCGCGCGGGCGGGCTGGCAGCTGCCCGAGCGGGTCGCCGTCGGCGTGCTGCTGCGCCCGGCGCGCGAGGCCGTCGCCCCCGCGGTCGGCCCGGACGTGCTGCTCGACCTGGAGGCCGAGCGCCCCCGCATGGTCGTGCCGGACCCCGACGCCGCGGGCCGCCCCGAGCTGCTGCGCCGTGCCCTGGTCGGCTGGTCGGGCGCCGTCGGCCCGCCCGTGCCGCTGGCCGACGCCGCGAAGTCGCTGCGCTGGGCCGAGGCCGCGGTCGCCCTGATGGAGCGCGGCCTGCTGCCCTCCGGTGAACTCCTGTACTGCACCGAGCACACCGAGGCGCTGGTCCTGCTCCAGCCGGAGGAGCTGGTCGAGGACCTGACCCGCCGCTGCCTCGCGCCCCTCGACCACTGCGGCCCCTCCCACGGCCGCCGCCTCGCCGAGACCCTGCTCGCCTGGCTGGAGACCCGCGGCGGCGCCCCCGAGGTCGCGGCCCGCCTCGGCGTGCACCCGCAGACGGTCCGCTACCGGCTGCGGCAGATCCGGGAGCTGTGGGGCGACGAGATCGACGACCCGGACCGCCGCTTCGAGCTGGAACTGGTCCTGCGCGCCCGACGCCTCAGGGGCGGCCTGACCCGCCCGTGAGGCCGCCCACCCACCGGACCCCTTAGTTCCGCACACAACCTTCACGGCTTCAACGTCCCCGGTACCGGCGCGGCACCTCAGCCTCCATGCCTCATGGACTACTGCCACGCGTGCCAGCGGCACCTCAACGGCGCCTTCGCCTGCCCCGGATGCGGCACTTCGGCGGAGGCGTGCCGTGCGTACGGGGAGTCGCTGGCCGCGCGGGCCGAGACCCCCGAGGAGGCGGTCACCGACGCCCGCGAGGAGCCGGGGGGCGACCACGGCGAACGCGTCCGCCGCGCGGCCCGGCACCGCCGCGGGCGCCGCGGGGCCCTCCTGGTCACCACGGGCCTCGTCCTCGCCGCGGGCGGCCTGAGCCTGGCCGAACTCGGCTCGGAGCCCTCGTCGTCCGGGCACCCGAGGTCGGCGTCGTCTCCGGACGGCGAGGTGGCAGGGGGCACCGCGGAGAGCGTCGAGCCCACCCCGGACGCGGTCGACGCGGCGGCCCCCGCGCAGCCGGTGACGTCATCGGCGTACCCGTCCGCGTCACGGGCGGAGAAGGGCCTAAAGCGCGAACGGCGGACGGAGACCCCCAAGGAGCCGAGCACGCCCCCCGCCGACGGCGCCCCGCACGCCGAGGACCCCTCCGCCCCGGCCCCCGAACCCAGCGCCCACACCCCCACCACGACCCGCCCGGGGACGGCCCCCGCCCGGCCCCCACCCCGACCACGACGACGACCCCCACTCCGAAGCCAACCCCCTCGGAAACCTGCGACCGCTTCCTGTGGTGGTGCACCTAGGGGCCAGGGAAGCGCGCCCGCAGGGGCGCGGGGAACCGCGCGCCCAGCCCCAACGCACCCGCAGGCAACCGCCCAGCCCCAACGCACCCGCAGGCGAAAACGGACCGCCAACCGAAGAGGACCGGCCGACCGCGAGGTCGGCTACGCGGTGCCGAGCATCCTCCGCAGCAGCCCCCGCAGGGCAACCCGCTCCTCGTGCGACAGCGAAGCCAGCGGCTCACGCGCGAAGCCCAGGGACTCCCGCAGGCTCCGCGCGGTGGCGTGCCCCTCCTCCGTGGGCGCCGCCAGCTTCACGCGCCGGTCGTCGGGGTCGGGCCGCCGCTCCACGAGGCCCCGGGCCTCCAGGCGGTCCACGATGCCGGTCACGTTGGACGGCTCGCACTTCAGCTTCTGCGCGATGCGCCGCATGGGCATCGGCTCCAGGGAGAGCAGCCCGAGCACCCGCGCCTGCGCGCCGGTCAGCGCGTGCTCGCACGCGGCGGTCTCGTACTCCTCGTAGTAGCGCGCGACGACCGTGCCGATCAGCTCGACGACCTCGAGCGTCAGCGGGTCCGTGGGGGACGCGGCGGGGGAACTGCTGGTGGCCATGCCCACCAGCCTACCCATTTACTTGACAACATGAAATATCAATGCACATGCTTATTTCAGAACCTGAAGCATTCGGGGCACCCGAAGCGTCAGGAACATCCAGAGCGAAGCCTGAGGAGGGCACCCCCATGTCCGTCACCCCCGAGCAGCTCCCCGCCACCGGTCGCGCGTGGCACCTCGTGCGCCGACCGCACGGCTGGCCGGTCCCGGAGGACTTCGCCCTGCGCGAGGTCCCGGTCGAGGCCCCGGAGGAGGGCCGCCTCCTGGTGCGGAACCTGCACTTCTCGGTGGACCCGTACATGCGCGGCCGGATGAACGACGTGAAGTCGTACATCCCGCCGTTCCAGCTCGACCAGCCCATGGACGGCGGCGCGGTCGGCGTGGTCGTCGCGTCGAACGCCGACGGCTTCGCGGTCGGCGACCACGTGCTGCACTTCACGGGCTGGCGCGAGTACGCGTCGGTGTCGGCGCGGACCGCGACGAAGGTGGACCCGGAGGCGGCCCCGCTCTCGGCGTACCTGGGCGTGCTCGGCATGCCGGGCCTGACGGCGTACGCGGGTCTGCTGGAGGTCGCCTCGTTCAAGGAGGGCGACGCCGTGTTCGTCTCCGGCGCCGCCGGTGCCGTGGGCAGCCAGGTCGGCCAGATCGCCCGGCTCAAGGGCGCCTCCCGCGTGGTCGGTTCGGCGGGCTCGGACGACAAGGTGAAGCTCCTGGTGGAGGAGTACGGCTTTGACGCGGCGTTCAACTACAAGGACGAGAAGCCGGTCGTGGAGCAGCTGAAGGAGGCCGCCCCGGACGGCGTCGACGTCTACTTCGACAACGTCGGCGGGGAGCACCTGGAGGCCGCCATCAGCCGCATGAACGTGGGCGGCCGCGCCACGATCTGCGGCATGATCTCCGGCTACAACGACACGGAGCCGACGCCCGGCCCGCGCAACATGGCCATGATCATCGGCAAGCGCCTGCGCCTCCAGGGCATGCTCGTCGCGGACCACGAGGACCTTCAGCCGCAGTTCGTGCGCGAGGTCGCCGGGTGGGTGCGCTCGGGCGAGCTGAAGTACGCCGAGACGGTCACGCACGGCATCGAGAGTGGCGTGGACGCGTTCCTCGGCATGCTGCGGGGCGAGAACACCGGCAAGATGGTCGTTTCCCTGGACGGCTAGGGATGGCTAGGGGTGGCTAGGGATGGCTAGGGACAGCCGGAACTTCCGCTATTCGGTAAGGTAATTCCACTACTGCTGTTCCGGCGGGCGCGCGGGGCGGCATCCACCAGGAGGATTCGACAGCCATGTCCATCCAGCAGATCGACGTCAAGTACACCGCCGTGGCCACCGCGGAGAACGGCCGCGACGGGCGGGTCGCCTCCGACGACGGGAAGCTCGACGTCGTCGTGAACCCGCCGAAGGAGATGGGCGGCAGCGGCGCGGGCACCAACCCCGAGCAGCTCTTCGCCGCCGGGTACAGCGCGTGCTTCCAGGGTGCCCTCGGGGTCGTCGCCCGCCGCGAGAAGGCGGACATCTCCGGCTCCACGGTCACCGCGAAGGTGGGCATCGGGCCCAACGGCGACGGCGGCTTCGGCCTTGAGGTCGAGATCGTCGCGTCCATCCCGAACGTGGACACCGCCACCGCGGAGGCCCTGGTGGCGCAGGCCCACCAGGTCTGCCCCTACTCCAACGCCACGCGCGGCAACATCAAGGTCGACGTGAAGGTCGCGTAACCCGGCCGAGCAGGCGCCGGACGGGCTGGGTAGAGCCCGTCCGGCGCTTGAGGGCGAGGCCGAAGGCCGGGGCGCCCCCCCGCGAGGGCTAGCGCACAGCGAGAAGCGCTCGCGCCACCCCCGCGTACAACCCCTTCGGATGCGCCCGGAACAACGGCTCCGTACCGAAGAGCGTCACCCGCGCTTTCCCGGCGTCGCCGGACACCACGGCGGCGCGCCCGGCGGCGTCCGCGGGCCCGCCCCGCCCGTCAACGGCCCGCCAGTGCCCGGAGACCAGCGGATTCCCGGCCCCGTACGACTGCTCGACCCGCACCCCGCTCCCGAGCCCGGTGAACCACACCGGCGCGTAGACGAAGCTGAACGCCCCGCCACCCCCGCGCAGCCGGTCCCGCACCCGCACCACGCCGTTGGCGTCCCCGTTGCCCTGATGGGCCGTCACCTTCAGCAGCCCGGCGGCGGAGTTGAGCGCCGCGCCCACGGCGCCGCGCCCCACGAGCCCGCCCCCGCGCGAGAGGAACGCGGTGAGCCGCCCCTTGGCCCGCTCGTCGAGCTTGCCGTAGTCGAGGCCGGAGGAGGCGAAGAGGACATCGGCCCGCGCCCAGTCGAAGCCGTCGTTGAGGACCTTGGTCGACACGGGCACCACGTCGAAGTTCATCTCCCGCAGCGCGAACAGCTCGCCGGGCGTCACGGCGGCCGCGACCCGCGTGCGCCGCAGCACCTCACCGCCCCGCGCCGTCGTCGCCGAGAACACCACGTCGTACTCGGCGGCCACGCTCCGCGCGAGCCGCCGCGCGGAACCCGGCACGACCACCGAGCCGTCACCGGCGTCCCGCACCCGCACCCCGTCGCCGAGCAGCGCGTTCACCGCGGCGACCGCCCGCGGGTCGTCGAGCCGCAGCCGCAGGTCACCGCGCGGAGCGACGTACGCGATCCGGGACGCCGCGGCCACCGCGCGCGACGGCACCCGCGCCGGGCTGCCCGAGCGCACGGAGTCCACCGACGCGCCCCACAGCTTCGCGAGGCTCCAGCCGGAGATGTCGTACATCGCCGACACCTTGCCGCTGATGTCCCGCCCGTCCGCGAGGATCACATTGGCCAGGCCCCGCTTGGGCTGGCGCATGTCCACCAGGTACGAGCCCTTCGGGTACGACCGGCCGCCGAGCCGGAAGCCGTCGGTGGCGCGCCGCACCCGCACGTCGTTGGCCAGCAGGTGGTCGACGAGCCGGGACGCGGCCGCCGCCGACCGCTGCCCGCGCCCGCCCGCCGGGATGACGTACGCCCGTGGGAACGTGGTGGTGTACACGTCCTCCGGGCCGATGCCCGGCACGCCCGGCACCGTCTCCTTCGACACCGGCACCTGCCGGGCGCCCGCCGCGCCCCGGCGGAACACCTCGATCTGGTCGGCGATCAGCGCCCGCCGGTGCTTCGCCGCGTAGTCGAGGGTCGCCGTCATGGCCGCGCCCGCGATGTCCACGTTGATGGCGGACCTGCGGCGCAGCTCGGCGGCGGGCTGGGCGTCGTACTCCTCGTAGTTCACCTGCATCGGGAACTCGATGGTGTGCGCGGCGACCGCGCCGTGGAACGGCATGTACTGCGGCGTGAAGATGGGCGGCCAGTCGTCCCAGCCCTCCTTCTGGTCGCGGAAGGGGATGACCGCGGGCTTCACGCCGTCCTTCGCCTCGGTGTAGCCGAGGCCGTTGACGGCCTTCTCCATGCCGAGGGCGTTGGCGTAGGTGTTCTTCAGGAACAGGTCGTACTCGTAGTTCTCGCCGTGCGGCGGCGTGGTCGGCTCGATGAGCGTGCCGTTCACATAGCCGTGCAGGTCGATCATCACGGTGGGCTGCTTGTCGATGGCGATCTGCCGCACCGCGCGCGTCTCGGGCTGCGAGGCGGTGATGAAGTCCCGGTTCAGGTCGAAGCCGTTGGCGTTCTCGCGGGTGCCCGCGACGCGCCCGTCGGGGTTCATCGTGACGTTGAAGTACAGGCGGTGGCGCGCGAGCAGCTTCCGCGTCCTGTCGTCCTTGGCCTTCGCCAGCTTCTCGATGACCTTGAGGGCCGCGTCCGTGCCCTCCCACTCGTTGCCGTGGATGTTGTTGTTGATGAACACCGGCGCCTTGTACGCCGATGCGAGCGCCTTGTCCTTCGCGGCGGTCGCGGGCGCGTTCTCGATGAGGCGCCGCATCCGCTCCTGCCGGGCGGTCTCGCGCGCCGACTCCGGCGCGGTCACCGTCACCAGGTACAGGTCGTGCCCGCCCGCCGACCGCCCGGCCCGTTCGACGCTGACGCGGTCCCCGAGGCGCTGGAGCGCGTTCAGCCGCGGCGCGATGCCGTGGTACGGGACCAGGCCCAGCTTCAGGGACTTGTCGTCGGGGTTCACCGGAACCAGGTCGAGCTTCTGCTGCCGCGGATAGCCGCGCTTGTCGCCCGCCAGCGCGGGCGGCACCGCGTCCAGCGCCCGCCGCGCGGCGCCCTCCGGGGCCCGCGCCGCCTTGTCGGGCGCGTCCAGCGGGGGTGCCTCGCGGACCGCCGGGCGCGGCGCGGGCGCGGGCTCCGCGCTCGCGCCGCCCGGGCTGAGCGCGGTGACCAGGAGCGTGCCCGCGGCGGCCGACGCGGTCAGCAGCACCGGTCTTGACGGCCGGGCCATCCCCATACGTACCTCCCCTGCCTGAGCCGGTGCCCGGACCCGTGCCGGGAACCGGCTGTGAGAGCCGTGAGATCAATAGGGGAGGTCTACAGGCTGAAAACGTGCGCAACAAGAGGGTGTTCATCCACTGGGCGTGCTGCGTTGCCCCGTATGTGACACATACGGGGCGTCCCGGGCCCCCGGATAGGGTGTGCCGCATGCGTGATCTAGGACAGGGCTTCGGCTATCTGGTGAAGGGGCAGCGCTGGGTCGCCCAGCACCGCGGGCAGTACGGGTGGGGGCTGCTGCCCGGACTCATCACCCTGGTGCTCTACGCGGCCGCGCTGGTCTGCCTGGCCCTGTGGGGCGCCGACCTCGTCTCCTGGGCGACGCCGTTCGCCGACGACTGGGGCGACCCCTGGCAGGGCGCCTTCCGCGGCTTCCTCACGGTGCTCCTGTTCGCCCTCGCCCTGCTGCTGTCCGTGGTCAGCTTCACCGCGGTGACGCTGCTCATCGGCGAACCGTTCTACGAGTCCCTGTCGGAGCGGGTCGACGTCTCCGTGGCCGGGGAGGCCCCCGAGTCGGGCCTGCCGCTCTGGCGCGACCTGTGGATCTCCGCGCGGGACAGCCTGCGGATCGTGGTGCGGGCCGCGCTGTGGAGCGTGCTGCTGTTCGCGCTCGGGTTCCTGCCCGTGGTGGGGCAGACCGTCATCCCCGTCCTCGGCTTCCTCGTCACCGGCTTCTTCCTCACCGAGGAGCTGACCGCGGTCGCCCTCCAGCGGCGCGGGGTGCACCTGCGGGAGCGGCTCGCCCTGCTGCGCGCCCGCAAGACCCTCGCCTGGGGCTTCGGCGCACCGCTCGCGGTGGCGTTCCTGGTGCCGTTCGTCGCGGTCTTCCTGATGCCGGGCGCGGTGGCCGGGGCGACTTTGATGACCCGGGACCTCCTGGGCGAGGACGAGGAGGCCCCGGCTGGCGAGTGAGCGAGCCCAGGCCCGCGGTTTCAGCCCGTCCGGCGTTTGAGGACGAGCCGCGAAGCGGCAATGGACGCGGGGTGCTAGGGGCTGGCCCCTAGTTTCGGTGAAGGGGCGGGACTGGGGCGCCCCGCGAGGGACCCGCACCCGCACCCGCCTCCACCGCCACCGCCACGATCCGCCGCACCTGCCGCACGATGTCCCCCCGGTTCCGCACGAACTCCGGATCCGTCACCGCCCCGCTCCCCGGATCCCCGTTACCGGCCCCGAACTGAAGCACCGGCGTGTGCACATGCCCCCCGGGCAGCCGGTCCCGCAGCCCCAGCCGGTCCCGCAGCAGCGTGGCCCGGTAGGCGATCTCGTTGGACAGGTAGTCCCCGCCGCCGCCCTTGCGCGCGGCGGAGCCGGGCGTGGGCCCGTCGGCCCGGTCCACGGGCTGCGTCCCGCCCGCGGGGACCTCGGTCACCGCCGTGTTGTCGTACACGGGGAAGCGCCCGGTACCGGCGCCCACGATGGCCTCGTACGGCAGTGTCGTCGACGTCCACTGCGGCTGCGAGGCCGGATCGGCCACCGGCACGGTCCCGGTGCTCGACACGTTCTCGTTGTCCCCGAACCCGCCCCGCCACGCGCCGTTGGTGCGCTCGACGTCGAACCGGCCGACCCGCCCCTGGCTGACCGTCGTGAACAGGTCCACCCGCGGCAACTGCCGCCGCAGCGCCCGCTCCACCACGCCGTCCGCGAAGTCCGTCCAGCGCACCGGGAACGTGACGGCCTCGATCCGCACGGGCCCGGCGGCGGTCCGTATGACCGCGCCGTCCAGGGCGAGCGCGGACGCCCCCGACGGGTTGCTGATGCGGATGTCCCGGTCCAGCGTGAACGGGTCGAAGCCGGTGAGGAGCACCCGCTTCATCCGCTTCCCGTGGTGCCCCGCGGCCCCCTTCGGGTACGCGATGGTGTCCTGGCCCCGCGAGGACACCTCAAGCCGGTCAAGCAGCCGCTTCCGCCGCCGGTCGTCCAGGGTGAACCCCCGGGGCTCCCAGGCCCGCAGCGCCTTCGTCATCCCCAGGCGCGCCCAGTACAGCGGCCGGTCGTCGTCCCGGCTCAGGTCCCCGGACAGCGGCCCGCGCCCCTGGGCCCGGTCCACGGCCCGCCGCCACAGCGCCTGCCCCTGGCGTACGACGAGACGCTCGGCCCGCGCGTACGACTGCGCGCGCTCAAGGCCCCGTGCGAACGCGGGCGCCACCCCGTCGAACCCGCTGCGGCGCAGGATCTCCTGGGGCACGGCCCGGTCGAGGCGCCGCTCCTCGACGGTGGGCGCGGTGGTCCGGTCGGCGGGGGCGGCCGCCGTGGCGGGCGCCGCGGCGGCACCGAGCAGCAGCGCGACGCCGAGCGCCCCGAGCCGCCGCCCGGCCATGTGAGACGTAGCCACGAGAGTCCTTCCGTTGCTGGTGAGGTGGCGGAAGTATCGCGGGACGGGGGAGCCGCGCGCTACGGGTAGGGAAGCCTTCGCCTGCCTGCCTGCCTGCCTGCCCGCCCGCCCGCGCCGCGACCCGCGCCGCGACCCGCGCCGCCCGGTCGGCTGGCCGCGCCGCCCGCCCGCTCGCCCCGTCCGCCCAGGGGCGCACCCCGCCTCCCCCGAGCGGCGGAGGCGGACCGCCATCGGAGCCGACGCCCCGGCCAGGGGCCCCGCACCAGCATGGACCCCATGATGAGAGTCAACGCCCTGCCCGACGTGCCCCGATGGGCCGCGCTCGCCGCGCACGCCGTGCCCTGGACCGTGCTGCCGTCGAGCCTGTGGCGCATCGCGCTCGTGCTGCGCCTGCCCGTGTCCGACTACGCGCCGGGCCTCGGCGAGTCGCTGTACATCGTGCTGCTCAGCGTCGTCTCCGAGGGCCTGGCCCTGCTGACGCTCGGCCTGGTCAGGGGGTGGGGCGAGGTGGTGCCCCGCTGGATACCGCTCATCGGCGGCCGCCGGGTGCGCCCGCTCGCGGCCGTGGTCCCGGCCGCGCTCGGCGCGGTGGCGCTCGCCCTGATCTGGGGCTACGCCTTCCGGAACGTGGGCGCCGACCTGGACTCCGGCACCGGCCCCGGCGGCATGGGCTCGCCCGCCCAGGACGCCGTCCTCGTCCTCAGCTACGCCCCGCTGCTGCTGTGGGCGCCCCTGCTCCTCGCCGTGACCGTCGCCTACTACCGCCGCCGCACCGCCCGCCCGCCGCGGCCCTCAGCTCCCGAGCAGCCGGGCGGACTCCCGCAGGGCCGCCAGGAACGGCTCCACGCTCGGCGCGGCTGACCGTCCCCGCGCCGTCGCCGCGTACACCGCCCGCGCGGGCGCGCCCTCCTCGCGCACCGGGACCAGCGCGATGTCCCGCCGCACCCCCTGCGCGGCCAGCGCCGGGACCAGGGTCACGCCGAGCCCGGCGGCGACGTACCCCTGCTTGGCCGTCCACTCGCCGACGACATGGGCGACCCGGGGCCGGAAGGAGCCCCGCAGGGCCGCGTCGAGCAGGGTGCCCGCGGGCTCCGCGCTGCCGGAGATCCAGTCCTCGTCGGCGAGTTGGGCGAGCGCCAGGGACCGCGCGCCCGCCAGCGGGTGGGCGGCGGGCAGCGCCACGTACAGCGCCTCGTCAAGCAGGTGGTGCAGCTCGCAGTCGTCCTGGGGGAGCGGGCCGCCCGTCGTCGACACCACGGCCAGGTCGATCTCGCCCTCCGCGAGCCGCGCGAGCAGCGGACCGCTAAAGCCCTCCTCGCGGGTCAGCGTCACCCCGGGGTGCCGCGCCCGGAACGCGGCGATGGCGCGCGGCACGAGCGCCGCGTCCGCCGTGGCGAACGCCCCGAACCGCAGCAGGCCCCGCGAGACATCGTTCAGCTCCGTCAACTCGCGGCCCAGGCGCGCCAGTTGCCCGGCCACGGCCTGAGCGTGCGGCAGCACGGCCCGCCCGTGCGCGGTCAGCCGCACCCCGCGCGGCAGCCGGTCGAAGAGCGGCGCGCCGCCGAGCGCCGCCTCCAGGGACGCGATCTGCCGCGACACCGCGGACTGCGTCAGCGAGAGCCGCTGCGCGGCCGCCGTGAACGAGCCGTCGCGGGCCACCTCCAGGAAGGCCCGCAGCCAGAACGTGGACAGATCGGCGAGCGCGCCCTCTTCGATATGCGTGTTTGGCATGCCTCCCATGCTAGACATTCGCTTGTCGCATCGAAGTCCCGCGCCTAGCGTCGTCCGCATGGCACAGCACGCACAGCCCCCGGAACGGATCGCCTTCCTCGGCCTCGGCCGCATGGGCTCCCTGATGGCACGTCAACTCCTCGACGTGGGACACCCGTTGACGGTCTGGAACCGCACCGCCGCGAAGATGGCGCCGCTCGTCGAGGCGGGCGCCCGGGGCGCCCCGTCACCCGCGGACGCGGTGCGCGACGCCGACGTCGTCCTCACGATGCTGGCCGACCCCGACGCGGCGCGCGCCGTCGCCGACGCGATCGTGCCGGTGCTGCGGGACGGGGCGTACTGGGTGGAGATGTCGACCGTCGGACCCGATGTCGTACGGGAGCTGGGGGAGCGGCTCGCGGGGAGCGGGGCCACGCTGGTGGACGCGCCCGTCCTGGGCAGCACCGACAAGGCCGCCGCCGGTGAGCTGGGCATCCTCGTGGGCGGCGACGCCGACGGCGTCGAGCGGGTGCTCGCCCCCCTCGGGACCGTCACCCGCACCGGGCCCCTCGGCTCCGCCGCCGCGCTCAAGCTCGTCGCCAACACCGCGGTGCTCGGCGGCGTGACCCTCGTCGCCGAGTGCCTGGCCCTCGCCGACGCGCTGGGCCTCGACCCCGAGACGGCACGGGACGCGCTGGCCCGGGGCCCGCTCGGCGGCGCCGTGGCCCGCGCCTTCGCCCAGGGCGCGCACTTCGCCACCGGCCTCGCGGCCAAGGACGCCGCGCTGGCCGCGGGGGTCGTGGCGCTGCCGGTGGTGTCGGCGGTGGCCGCGCAGCTCCGGGCCGCCGCGGACGCCGTGGGTGTCGCCTGCGAGGACGTCTCGCGTGCCGTCGCCCACCTCCGCGCCGCCGCCCGCCCCGCCTGACCGGCGCCCAACCGCCGCCCTGCGTAGGGGCTTCGCCCCTTTCCCCTTCGTTGGCGCTCCGCGCCTCGCCCTCAAACGCCGGGCGGGCTTGAATCCCCGTCCTCTCGACAGGAGCCGTACCGACATGCCCCTGACCGTCTCCCTCTCCAACCCGCCCGCCGCGCCCCAGCCGCTCGGCCCCTACTCGCAGGTCGCCCGCGTCGAACTCGACGGCGGAGGCGCCCTGTTGTACCTGTCCGGGCAGATCGGCGCGGGCGCGGACATCACCGAGCAGAGCGAGGACGTCTTCGCCACGCTCACCGCGCTGCTCGGCGCGCACGGCGCGACGCTCGACGACATCATCAACATCCGTACGTTCCTCACCGACATGGACGACCTGCCCGGCTACGCGGCCGTCCGCCGCGCCCACCTCACCGGCACCCCGCCCACCAGCACCACCGTCGCCGTCCCGCGCCTGTTCCGGCCGGAGGCGCGGATCGAGGTCGAGGTGGTCGCGGCCGTCCGCTGACACCCCCGGGGGCTCGCGGACACAACCTGTCCGCGAGCCCTCGTACCGTCGCACCCATGACGCACACACAGCACACCCACCTCGTGACCGGAGCCACCGGAACCGTCGGCCGCGAGGTCGTCCGCGAACTCCTGGAGCGCGGCCACGCCGTCCGCGCGCTGACCCGCGACCCCGCCACGGCGGACCTCCCGGCGGGCGCCGAGGCCGTGCGCGGCGACCTCACCGACCCCGCGAGCCTCGCGCCCGCCCTGGACGGCGTCACCGGCCTGCACCTGATCACGTTCAGCGGGGCGGCGTTCCAGCCGCTTCAGACGGGGCCCGAGATCGTCCGCCTGGCCCGCGCGGCGGGCGTGCGCCGCGTCACCGTCCTCAACGGCGGCGGGCCCACGCCGCTGGAGGACGCGGTCCGCGCGAGCGACCTGGACTGGACGGTCCTGATACCGGTCGAGTTCATGGCCAACGCCCTGGAGTGGGCGGAGTCCGTCCGGACCGAGGACACCGTGCGGGCGCCGTTCACGGACCGGCTCAGCGCCATGGTCCACGAGGGCGACATCGGCGCGGTCGCCGCGGTCGCGCTCACCGAGGAGGGGCACGCGGGCCAGGCGTACCTGATCACCGGGCCGCAGGCGCTCACCGTCCAGGACAAGGTCACCGCCCTGGCCGAGGCCCGCGGCAAGGACATCGCGCTCGTGGAGCTGACCGAGGAGGAGGCCGCCGCGGCGATGCGCGCCGAGGGCCACGACGAGGACACCATCGCCTGGCTCCTGGACGTCTACCAGAACACCCCGCCGGAGGGCCGCACGGTCATCGACACCGTCGAGCGCGTCACCGGCCGCCCCGCCCGCCCCTTCACGGAGTGGGCGAGGGCACACGCCGAGGCGTACCGCGCCTGAGCCGCCCGCCGCCCGGTCCGGGCGGACAGCGCTGCCGCGTACCTCAGCCGCGGCGGGCGGTCACGCCCCGGTACGCCATCTCCGCGAGCCGCGCCTGCCCGTCCTTGTTCGGGTGGAACCAGTCCCAGTGGCTCAACTGCCCGGTGCCGAAGCGGTAGCCGAACACCGCCCCGTCGTCGTACCGGCACCGCAGGTCCTTGGCGCACACGTCCTTCAGGACCTTGTTGTACGCGACGACGCGCTGCCGCACGGTCTCCCTGCGCCGCACGTCCGTGGCGGTCATCGAGTCCGCGTCGGCGAGCATCGACTTGCAGATGCCGAGCTTCCACACCTGCTTGCCCAGCGCGTTGGTGCGGCCCGTGGACCACAGCCGCTTGAGGTCCGGCACGCTCGCCACGTACACCTGCGCCTTGGGCCGCGCCCGGCGCAGCGTCCGCAGGGACTCCTCGAAGTCGGCGCGGAAGTCGGCGACGGGGGTCATGGCGTCGGCGGAGGCGCGGCAGGCGTCGTTGGCCCCGGCGAGCACGGTCACCAGGTCGGGGTCCTGGGCCGCCGCGCGGGCCATCTGCGCGGGCACGTCGGCCATGCGGGCGCCGGTCTTGGCGTAGTTCCAGCTGTGCGTCTCGGCGCGCTGCTTGCCGAGCAGCCGCAGCGCCAGGCTGCGCACCCCGCCGTCGGTCCCCGTCGACCAGGACACCTCCGGGCAGTCGGAGAGCACCGAGCAGGCGTCGAAGCCGCGCGTGATGGAGTCGCCGACGGCGGCCAGGGAGCGGGGGCTCGGGTCCCACACGCGGGTCGGTGAGGGCGCGGGCCGGTCCTGTGCGGACGGCCCGTTCGGCCCGGAGGAGTCGTCACCGGAGGCGTCGCACGCGGTGAGCGTGGCGAGACCGGTGAGAGCCGCTGTCGCGACGGCGACAGCGGCTCGCGCGCGCGGCCGTGTTTTCCGCATTCTCGTCCCCTCTGTCCCCTGTGTCGTCCAACGTGACGTCGTACGGGCCCTTCAGGTTGCGTCGCCCCACATGCTGAGATGTCCCCGTGGCGTCGTTGGACACCCAGCCGGACACCCAGCCGGGGGGCTCGGAGCCTCCCAGCGAGTGAAACCTCCGTGTTTCCCGGCATGAGGACCGACGGTACGTCACACTCCTTGCCTCGCCGCACGGTAGCCTCGCCACCCAGTGGCACCCGTTTCTCCTCGGTTCCGCTAAATTACATCACGTCACATCTGTCCCCTTTTTAGACTTTCCTTGACTTTCCTCGCTTTTGCAGGGATAGCTGGAATACCGCTCGGCACGGGCGCGAGGCCGCTGACGCGAGGCGTACCTCGTCCCACACTGGAGGTCCCGGTGACGACACGTGGAGTTCTGTACGTGCACTCCGCACCGCGCGCGCTGTGCCCGCACGTCGAGTGGGCCGTCGCGGGCGTCCTCGGCGCACGCGTCAGCCTCGACTGGATCAGGCAGCCCGCGGCGCCCGGCACCTGGAGATCCGAGTTCTCCTGGCAGGGCGCGGCGGGCACGGCGTCCAAGCTGGCCTCCGCGCTGCGCGGCTGGCAGCTCCTGCGCTTCGAGGTCACGGCGGAGCCCTCCGCCGCCGCCGAGGGCGAGCGGTACAGCGCCACGCCCGACCTCGGCATCTTCCACGCCGTCACCGGCATCCACGGCGACATCCTGATCCCCGAGGACCGGCTGCGCGCCGCCCTCGCCCGCTCGCAGCGCGGCGAGAGCGACCTGGAGGCCGAGGTCGCGGGCCTGCTCGGCAAGCCCTGGGACGACGAGCTGGAACCGTTCCGGTACGCGGGCGAGGGCGCCCCGGTCCGCTGGCTCCACCAGGTCGTCTGACGGCACGTCACCACCCGTACGTACGCGAAGGGCCCCCACCGAGCGGTGGGGGCCCTTCGCGTACGTACCGGGTGTCAGACCGTGCGGAAGGCGAGCACCACGTTGTGGCCGCCGAAGCCGAACGAGTCGTTCAGGGCCGCGATCGTGCCCTCGGGCAGCGGGCGGGCCTCGCCGCGGACGATGTCCGCGTCGACCTCGGGGTCGAGGTTCTCGACGTTGATGGTCGGCGGGGCCGTGCGGTGGTGCAGCGCGAGGACCGTCGCGACGGTCTCGACGCCGCCCGCGCCACCGAGCAGATGACCGGTCATCGACTTGGTGGAGGCGATCGCCATGTGGTCCACGTCGTCGCCGAAGGCCTGGCGCAGCGCCTTGATCTCACCGATGTCGCCCTGCGGCGTCGAGGTGGCGTGCGCGTTGATGTGCGCGACCTCGGACGGCTTCAAGTCGTTGTTCTCGACCAGGTTGAGCAGGGCGCGCGCGATGCCGTTGCCGGAGGGCTCGGGCTGCGTGATGTGGTGGGCGTCGGCGGAGATGCCCTGGCCGACGGCCTCGGCGTAGATCCGCGCGCCGCGGGCCCTGGCGTGGTCGGCGGACTCCAGGACGATCACGCCCGCGCCCTCGCCGAGCACGAAGCCGTTGCGGTCGACGTCCCAGGGGCGGGAGGCGCCCTGCGGGTCGTCGTTGTTCTTGGACATCGCCATCATGTTGCCGAACGCGGCGATCGGCAGCGGGTGGATGGAGGCCTCCGTGCCGCCCGCGACGACCACGTCGGCCCGGCCGGTGCGGATCATCTCGATCGCGTAGCCGATGGCCTCCGCGCCCGAGGCGCAGGCCGAGACGGGGGTGTGCACGCCCGCGCGGGCGTTCAGGGTGATGCCGACGTTCGCCGCGGGCGAGTTCGGCATCAGCATCGGCACGGTGTGCGGCGAGACCCGGCGCACGCCCTTCTCGCGCAGCACGTCGTACTGGTCGAGCAGGGTCGTCACGCCGCCGATGCCGGAGGCGATGACGGTGCCGAGGCGGTCGGGGTCGACGGAGGTGTCCTCGCCCGCCTTGGCGGTGAAGCCCGCGTCCTTCCAGGCCTCGTCGGCCGCGACCAGCGCGAACTGCGCCGAGCGGTCGAGCTTGCGGGCCTGGGGGCGCGGAATGGTCTCGGTCGGCTCGACGGCGATGCGGCCCGCGATGCGGACCGGCAGGTCGGCCGCCCACTCCTCTTCGAGCAGCCGGATGCCGGAGCGCCCGGAAACCAGGCCCTCCCAGGTCGAGGCTGCGTCGCCACCCAGCGGTGTGGTTGCGCCGATACCGGTGACGACCACGGTGCGATTGGTCGAGTTCACTGGATTTCTCTCTCCACGTTTGGTTCAGATGCGGATGCGGCGGCGCCACCGCCGGGTGGCGGCTGGCAAGAGCCTGCTGGCCGCCAGGCTCAGGCCTGGTGGTCGAGGATGTACTTGGTCGCGTCGCCGACCGTCTTCAGGTTCTTGACGTCGTCGTCGGGGATCTTCACGTCGAAGCGCTCCTCGGCGGCGACGACGACCTCGACCATGGACAGCGAGTCGACGTCCAGGTCGTCGGTGAAGGACTTGTCCAGCTGGACGTCCTCGACCGGGATCCCGGCGATCTCGTTGACGATCTCCGCGAGACCGTCGACGATCTCCTTCTCAGTGGCGGCCATGAGGCGCTCCTTCGTATGTATCCAGATGGTGTGACGGCAACCACACGGATCCGAAGATCCGCGAGCGGGTGCCTAGGGGAGGGTAACGACCGTGGCGGCGTACACGAGACCCGCCCCGAAGCCGATGACGAGGGCGGTGTCGCCGCTCTTCGCCTCACCGGTCGCCAGAAGCCGCTCCATCGCGAGCGGAATCGAGGCGGCCGAGGTGTTGCCGGTGGTGCGCACGTCGCGGGCGACCGTGACGTGCTCCGGCAGTTTGAGAGTCTTCACCATCGAGTCGATGATCCGCTCGTTGGCCTGGTGCGGGATGAAGACGTCCAGGTCGTCCGCGGTGATCCCGGCCGCGTCCAGCGCCTGCTGGGCGACCTTCGCCATCTCGAACACGGCCCAGCGGAACACCGCCTGGCCTTCCTGCGTGATCGCGGGGAACTTGACCTCGCCCTTGGAGTCGACGGGCAGCCGCGAGGGCTCGGTGGCGTGGTACTCGTCCCAGCCCATCGTCTGCTTGATGGTCTCGGCCTTGTCGCCCTCCGAGCCCCACACCGTCGGGCCGATCGCGGGCTCCTTGGCGGGGCCCACGACGGCCGCGCCCGCGCCGTCACCGAACAGGAAGGCCGTCTTGCGGTCCTCCAGGTCGGTCAGGTCGCTGAGCCGCTCCACGCCGATGACCAGGGCGTACTCGGCGGAGCCGTCCGTGACCATGCCCTTGGCGAGGGTGAGGCCGTAGCCGAAGCCCGCGCAGCCCGCGGAGATGTCGAACGCGGCGGGCCTGCCCGCGCCGAGCTTGTCCGCGATCTCCGTGGCGATGGCCGGGGTCTGCTTGAAGTGCGACACGGTGGACACGATCACCGCGCCGATCTGCTCGGGCTGGATGCCCGCGTCGGCGATCGCCTTCCCGGCGGCCGCCACGGACATCGCCGCCACGGTCTCCTCGGGCGAGGCCCAGTGGCGGGTCGCGATGCCGGAGCGGGAGCGGATCCACTCGTCGGAGGAGTCGATCCGCTCCAGGATCACGTCGTTGGGCACCACGCGGGTCGGGCGGTAGCCGCCGACGCCCATGATGCGCGCGTACGGGGCGCCCTGACTGGGCTTGATCTTCGCCATGGTCCAGGCTCCTTCTCAGGCACCCGCCGCGTCGGCGGCGGAGGCGGCGGTCTCGGCGGCCAGCTCACGCGCGGCGTCGAGGTCGTCCGGCGTCTTCACGGCGAGGGTCCTGACGCCCTTCAGGGCGCGCTTGGCCAGGCCGGTCAGGGTGCCGCCGGGGCACACCTCGATCAGCGCGGTGACACCCAGCTCCTGGAAGGTGTCCATGCACAGGTCCCAGCGGACCGGGTTGGCGACCTGGCCGACCAGGCGCGTCACGACCTCGGCGCCGCTGGTGACGGCCTTGCCGTCGCGGTTCGACACGTACGTCAGGCGCGGGTCGGCGGGGAGAGGCCCTGGGCGGCCTCCTCGAGGGCCGCGACCGCGGGCGCCATGTGGTGCGTGTGGAACGCGCCCGCCACCTTCAGGGGCACGACCTTGCGGACGCCCTCCGGCTTGTCCTCGGCGAGCGCGGCCAGCTGCTCGGCGGTGCCCGCGGCCACGATCTGGCCCGCGCCGTTCACGTTCGCCGGGGTCAGGCCCAGCTTCTCCAGGTGCGGCAGGGTGACCTCGGGGTCGCCGCCCAGCAGCGCCGCCATGCCCGTCTGCGTGACGGCGGCGGCGTCGGCCATGGCGAGGCCGCGCTTGCGGACGAACCCGAGCGCGGCGTCCTCCGAGAGGACACCGGCGTACGCGGCGGCCGTGATCTCGCCGACGCTGTGCCCGGCGACGGCGCCCGGCGCGATGTCACCGAGTGCCGCGGAGGACAGCAGTCCGGCCGCCACGAGCAGCGGCTGCGCCACGGCGGTGTCACGGATCGCGTCCGCGTCCGCCTGCGTGCCGTAGTGGACGAGGTCGAGCCCAATGGCGTCCGACCAGGCGGCGAGGCGGTCCGCGGCGCCGGGGAGGTCGAGCCAGGGGGTCAGGAAGCCGGGCGTCTGAGCGCCTTGGCCGGGAGCGACGAGTACGAGCACTCTCACACTCTCTCTTGTGGACAGTACGAACCGCCCGTGGGGACAGGGACGAAGAACCGCTAAGGGAATTGTAGGGCCCCGACAAAGGCTCAGGCCTGGGGATCACCGTCCGCGAGGCGCCCCAGGATCAGCGCGATGCGCAGGGTGAAGGCGGAGCGTACATCGGAAGGTGACCAACCGGTGACGTCAGTCACACGTCGAAGCCGGTAGCGCACGGTGTTGGGGTGCACGAAGAGCATCCGGGCGGCGCCCTCCAGGCTGCTCGCCTGCTCCAGGTAGACACTCAGGGTCTCCAGGAGCGCCGAGCCCGCTTCCTCCAGCGGTCTGTAGATCTCCTCCACCAACTGTTCACGAGCGGCCGGGTCGCCCGCGATCGCCCGCTCGGGCAGCAGGTCGTCGGCGAGCACCGGACGGGGCGCGTCCTGCCAGGCGCCGCACGCCTTCAGGCCTGCGGCGGCGGCCTGCGCGGAGCGGGTCGCGGCCAGCAGGTCGGGCACGATCGGACCGGCCACCACCGGGCCCGCCGCGTACGGCCCGATCAGGGCCTTGGCCACGGCGAGCGGGTCGTTCCTGCCGCCCGCGATGACGACCAGGCGCGAGCCGAGCACCCCCGTGAGGACCTGGAGCTTCGCGTGCCGGGCGGCCCGGCGGATGGCCTCCACGGTCAGCTCGCTGTCCCCGTCGGGCGCGGTGCCGAGCACCACGCACACATGCTCCGGCGAGTTCCAGCCGAGCGCCGCGGCGCGGGAGACGGCCCCCTCATCGGCCTCCCCGGAGAGCACCGCGTTCACCACCAGCGACTCCAGGCGCGCGTCCCAGGCACCGCGTGCCTCGGCGGCCTGGGCGTAGACCTGCGCGGTGGCGAAGGCGATCTCGCGGGCGTACACGAGCAGCGCCTCGCGCAGCACGCCCTCGTCGCCGGGCGCCGCCACCTCGTCGATGGCGGACTCCATGACCTCGATGGTGGTGCGCACCATCTCCACGGTCTGCCGCAGCGTGATCGCCCGGGTCAGCTCGCGCGGCGCGGTCCCGAAGACGTCCGTCGAGATCGCCTGGGGCGCGTCGGGGTGCCGGAACCACTCGGTGAACGCGGCGATACCGGCCTGGGCGACCAGGCCGATCCAGGAGCGGTTCTCCGGTGGCATCGCCCGGTACCAGGACAGCGTCTCGTCCATGCGCGCGATGGCCTGCGCCGCGAGGCTGCCGGACGACTTCTCCAGCCGCTTCAGGGTCGCGGCGTGCGCGTGGGCGCGGCCGCGGCGACCGGATCCGGCGTCCGCGTCCTGCTGGGGGGCTTCGTTCGCTGAGGGTTCGGGCACGGGGACAAGACTGCCTTATGGGGACGGCGGCGTGCGGGGCCGGGTCTAACGTGGGGGGCGTGATTGATGTGCGGCGCTCCGGCGAGCGGTACCCCGGCGGCGACCCCGGTGCGGGGATCGACTCCTACCACGCGTTCTCGTTCGGGCCGTACTACGAGCCCGACAACCTCCGCTTCGGCGCGCTGCTCGCCTGCAACGAGGAGCGCCTCGCGCCCGGCGCGGGCTTCGAGGAGCACCCGCACAGCCACACCGAGATCGTCACGTGGGTGGTCGAGGGCGAGCTGACCCACCGCGACTCCGAGGGCAACGAGTCGGTGGTCCGCCCCGGCGACGTCCAGCACCTCAGCGCGGGCGCGGGCGTCCGCCACGTGGAGCGCAACGCGGGCCCCGCCCCGCTGACCTTCCTCCAGATGTGGCTGGCCCCCCGCGAGCCGGGCGGCGACCCCCGCTACACGACGGTCCCGGGAATCGCCGACTCCACCCCGTACGCGCTCCCCGCGTCCGCCGCCCTCCTCCACGTCCGCCGCCTCGCTCCGGGCGAACGCACGGCGATCCCCCCGGCCCCGTACGTCTACCTCCACGTCGTACGGGGCGAAGTGGCCCTGGGGGAGGAGGACTTGGGCCCGGGGACTCGGCGAGGATCACCAACGAGCCCACCTTGGACGCGATCCCCTACGCGGGCCCGGCGGAACTACTGCTGTGGGAGATGACGTAACCCACGCAGCCGCCGGTAGCCCGCGCGGGCACGCGGTCTCGCCGGTAGCCCGTGCGGGCACGCGGTCTCGCCGGTAGCCCGTGTGGGCGCGCGGTCTCGCCGGTAGCCCGTGTGGGCAGCTGGTCCGCCCGGAGGGCGGAACGGGTGGGCACACGGGCGGGCCCCCGCTGCCGGGTAACCCCCCACCCGCCACAGCCCGCAGACGCGCTCAGACCTCAGCCAGCACCGCGTCCGTGAACACCGGCCACACCTCAACCGCCCACGGCCCGAACGCCCGGTCGGTCAAGGCAACGCACGCGACCCCGGCATCGGGATCCACCCACAGAAACGTCCCGGCCTGCCCGAAGTGCCCGAAGGTCCGGGGCGAGGACGAGCCCCCGGTCCAGTGCGGCGACTTCCCGTCCCGGATCTCGAACCCGAGCCCCCAGTCATTGGGGTTCTGGTGCCCGTACCCGGGAAGCACCCCCTTGAGCCCGGGGTAGACCACGGACATGGCCATGGCGACGGTCCGCGGATCGAGCAGCCGCGGCGCCTGCACCTCGGCGGCGAACCGCACCAGGTCGTCCACGGTGGACACCCCGTCCTTGGCGGGCGAGCCACCCCCGCCAGCTCGGTGGCGGACATCCCGAGCGGCACCAGCACCGCCTGCCGCAGATACTCCCCGAAGGGGATGTCCGTGGCCTTGGCGATGTGGTCGCCGAGCACCTCGAACCCGGCGTTGGAGTACAGCCGCCGGGTCCCGGGCGCGGCCACCACCTGGTGCTCGTCGAAGGCGAGCCCGCTGGTGTGCGCGAGCAGGTGCCGCACGGTCGACCCCTCGGGCCCCGCGGGCTCGTCCAGCTCGATCGCCCCCTCCTCGTACGCGACGAGCGCCGCGTACGCCGCGAGCAGCTTGGTCACTGAGGCGAGCGCGAAGCGGTGGCCGGTGGGGCCGCGCGTCCCGGCGACGGTGCCGTCCGCGCGGACGACGGCGGCGGCAGCGGTGGGGACCGGCCAGTTCTCGATCAACGCCAGGCTCTGCATGCGTACGAGCGTAAGCGCCCTACAGTTTCAGCTGCATGTAGGGGTCGGGCTTGCGCTGGAAGCCGAGCGAGGCGTAGAGCGGCTCGGCGTCCGGCGACGCGGTGAGGTCCACGGAGCGGGCGCCGCGCTCCCGGAACCAGTCGAGCAGCGCCTGGGTGCAGGCGCGCGCGTAGCCCCGGCGGCGCGCGCTGGGGTCGGTGGCGACGCTGAAGACGTAGCCCGCGACGCCGTGCGGGTTGCCCGCGCGGCCGATCCGGTACTCCAGGGTGCCCACGGCGGTGGCCGCGAGCGCGCCGGGCCGCTGCGGGTGGTCGACCACGAAGGCCGCGAAGTCCCCTTCGGGGTCGGCGAGTCGGGGGCGGAGCGTGCGGGCGGAGGCGGCCTGCCAGTCGGTGGCGGAGCGCGTGGCCGGGTCGAGGCTGAAGACGGAGTCGAGCATGACCTGGCGCAGCCGGAGCAGTTCGCCGGTGTCGTCGGGGGTGGCGCGGCGTACGAGACTCATGGGCCGCACCGTAGTCAGCGCCGGGTCGCGCCGTCGCCCCGTTTTCCCGGCGGCCCGTGGGGCCTTGCTTCGAGTGGACTCCAACGTTCTAGCGTGGGGGCATGACGGTGATGGAGACCACTCCCACGCCCACCGGTACGGGTTCCGGCCTTGACCTCTGCACCCGGCCTCCGGACCCGCACCCGCGGCCGGACGGCCAGGACCACTACACGATCAGTGAGGTCGCCGAGGTCACCGGGCTGACCGCCCACACCCTGCGCTGGTACGAGCGGATCGGCCTGATGCCGCACATCGACCGCTCCCACACCGGCCAGCGCCGCTACCGCAACCGCGACCTGGACTGGCTCAGGTTCGTCGGCAAGCTCCGCCTGACCGGCATGTCCGTCGCGGACATGGTGAGCTACGCGGAGCTGGTGCGCGCGGGCGAGGACACCTTCGCCGAGCGGCAGGCGCTCCTGGAGCGCACGCGGCGCGACGTCGCCGCCCGCATAGCGGAGCTCCAGGGCACCCTCGCCGTCCTCGACCACAAGATCGACTTCTACGCTGACGCCGCACGGGCGTCGGAGAGGCACTGATCACCCATGGCACCGGACACCCCGCCCACGGCACCGGACACCCCGCCCACGGCACCGGACACCCCGCCCACGGCACCGGACGCGAGGATCCCGACCGCGCGGCTCGGCGCCGACGGCCCCGAGGTCGGCGTACAGGGCCTCGGCTGCATGGGCATGAGCTTCGCGTACGGACCGACGGACGCCGACGAGGCGCGGGCCACCCTGGAGCGCGCCCTCGACCTCGGCGTCACGCTCTACGACACGGCCGACGCGTACGGCGAGGGCGAGAACGAGCGGTTCCTCGCGCCCTTCCTCAAGGCCCACCGCGACGAGGTCGTCATCGCGACCAAGTTCGCCCTGTCCTTCGACCCGGACGACCCGAAGAAGCGCATCGTCCGCAACGACCCGGACTACATCCGCGCCTGCGTCGACGCCAGTCTGCGCCGCCTCGGCGTGGACACGATCGACCTCTACTACATGCACCGCCGCGACCGGTCCGTGCCGATCGAGGAGACGGTCGGCGTGATGGCGGAGCTGGTCGCCGCGGGCAAGGTGCGGCGGCTCGGCCTGAGCGAGGTCAGCGGCGGCGAGCTGCGGGCCGCGCACGCCGTGCACCCCATCGCGGCGCTCCAGTCGGAGTGGTCGCTGTTCAGCCGGGACATCGAGCAGGGCGTGGTACCGGCCGCGGCGGAGCTGGGCGTGGCGCTGGTGGCGTACTCGCCGCTCGGCCGCGGCTTCCTCAGCGGGGCGTTCGTCAGCGCCGACAAGGAACTCGGCGAGGACGACTTCCGCCAGCAGCAGCCCCGCTACACGGGGGCCAACGCGGTCGCCAACGCCGCGCTCCTGGAGCCGCTGCGCACGGTCGCCGCCGCGCACGGCGCGACCACCGGTCAGATCGCCCTGGCCTGGGTCCACCAGCGGGCCGCCGTCCACGGCCTGCCCGTCCTCCCCATCCCCGGCACCCGCAGGCGCACCCGGGTGGAGGAGAACACCGCCGCCACCCGCATCACTCTGACCCCCGACGACCTGGCCCTCCTGGACCCCCTGGCCGACCGGGTGGCGGGCGACCGTTACGCGGACATGACGTTGACATCAGCGGGCCGCGACTAGCTACCTGGAGTCCGTGTGGGCGGACCCCGCAACGCCGGGCTGCGCCCCCCTGGGGGCGCCACCCTGCCCCGCACGTCACAGCTCGGCGAGCAGCTCCGCCTTCTTGGACGTGAACTCATCGTCCGTGAGCAGCCCCGCCTGGTGCAGCTCGCCCAGGTGCCGAATCCGCTCGGCGATGTCGGCCGGGTCCCGCCGCACGGCGGGCGCGGCGGCCACCGCCACCCCCGAGGCCGCGGGCCCCGAGGCCCGCACCGCCGCCAGTACGGCCGCGGCGAACGGCAGTGACTCGTGTACGGGTCCGTACCCAAGGCCGAAGACGACGGCCGCCGGATCCTGGTCGGCCTGCGCGGGCTGCGCCACCGCCGTCTCGCGCCGCAGCAGCCGCAGATGCCCCTCGAAGACCTCCGGCGAGCGCCACTCGACCCCGCTCAGGTCGGTGACCAGGAAGCTCTGGTCACCGGCCTTCCACTTGGCCGACGACGCGCCCGTCCAGAACCAGCGGAACGCCACCGACTTGCCGTCGAAGGACGCCTTCCCGTCGTACGCCTTGAACTGGAGCGGCGCCTCGGGCGCGGCCACCAGATAGCGGTCGGCGGGCTCCTCGGCGTCCGCGGGCAGCACGGCGCGCAGCTCGTCCGCGTAGTACTCGGCGAGCGTCTCGCGCTCGCCGGACAGGACCAGACGGTAGGGATCGGAGCCGTCCTTGAGCTGACCCGCCGCGGCCTCCATCAGCGGGTCGGCGCCCGGTCTCGGCACCAGTTGCAGAACCGTTGTCCCCCGTTTGCCCGGTGACTGAGTGACCCCCGCGATCGCCTCATGGGGGATGCGGCGCTCGCCGAGAGCCTGGAACAGCTTCGGCGTGCGGATCCCCCGTTCGAAGCGGATGAGCACGGAGTCGGACTCGAACTCCCAGGCGGCGTGAAATCCGGCCAGTACATCACCCATGCGGCTCATCGTATGCGGCACGCGCGTCTCCGTCTCTCCTGCGGCGGGCCGCTGTTTCGTCGATTTCTACGCGCGTCAGGCCGCTGTCGTGGTGGGTGCGCCGTCCCGGCAGGCGGCCTTCCCGTCAGCGCAGCGCACCGACTGGTAGGCGCCGACGCCGATGTCGGCGAAGTTGCTGAGGCTCTCCGTGCCCGGCTCGAAGTAGCCGGTGTGTCCGCGTGCCCCGGCGGTGGACACCACGCGGGCGCCGAAGCCCGCCGAGACCGGGTCGGCGCCGTGGCCGATCCCGCCCACTTCCATGTAGGGCACATCCTGGATCCAGTCGTCGCTGTCCCGCGCGGCCCAGACCCGCGCGCGGGTGCCGAGCCCGGACACGTCGTCGGCGCGCATCCCGGGGCTGCCCGCGACCGCGATGTCCGTGACCCGGGGCGGCAGGCGGTGGGCGGCGACCCCGCACACCACCGAGCCGTAGCTGTGGCAGTACAGCGCCACGCCCGTCTGCCCGGGCAGGGCGCGCACCAGGGCGTTCAGGCGGACCGCGCCGTCGCCCGCGCGCATGGCGGTGGCCGCGTCCACGCCGATGCCGACGGGCGAGGTGTAGTCGGCCCAGGCGATCACGGCGGTGCGGGTGCGGGGGGCCGCCGCGCGCTCGGCGCGGTAGAGGGAGCGGGCCATGCCCACGGGCGCCGCGTACTTGCGCTGCGTCCGCTCGAAGGTGAGGACGTTCGTGTCGACTCCGGGTACGACGACCGACACCCGCGAGGCCCGGTCGAGGTCGCCGAAGACCTCGGCCATGCGCCCGGACCCCATCGGGTCGAACGCGAGGACCTGCCGTTCGGGCCGCATCATCACCCCGAACCGCTTCATCCTGCGCTCGGCCTCCTGCTTCCCCACGGGGGACAGGCGGTCGTCGTGCGTGCGGCGCTGCTCGATCCTGCGGGCCTGCGCCAGGGCGATGCGGTTGGCGCGGTAACGCAGGTGCACGGGGGCGCCGTTCATGTTGCCGACCGCCAGCGGGTAGCGCGCGGCGAGCTGGTCGCGCTGCGGCGCCGTCAGCGAGGCGAAGAACCGTGCGAGCCGGTGCGCGGGGGAGTCGGGGTCGGGCAGCGGCCGCCCGTCGACGTGCCCCCGCTCCCAGGCGGCGAGCGAGGCTTCGAGCGGCGACGCGGCGCCTCTGTGCTGGCGTACCGCCGTCCAGCCGGTGGTCGCCAGCATGACGAACACCACGGTGAGCGCGAGCAGCGCGCGCCAGACGCCGAGTTGGGGGGATGAGTCGAAGGAAGTCACTGCGGGACACCCTAGGAGAAGCGCGAACCCTCCCGCGCACGGGGTGAGGCAGATCACGTTTCCAACAGGGTAATTGTGGCAAACGAGACACTTTTCGTGTCCTCCCGTCACCCTGTGTGGGGGAGTTGCGTACGTGGCGCACGGGGGGCGCGCGACAACTGTGCCCGCGCAACCGTCACTCTACGGAGAGGTAGGGGCGCGCCCCGTGGGGGCGGTGGCGCGTGCCGCGGGACCTCAGGCGCGGTGCCAGTCCTCCGCGAGCGCCGGGCCCAGGTGGTTGAGGTACGCCTCCGTGGTCGCGCGCATCGAGGCGACGCTGATGTCCTCGCCCGTGGCCCACAGCCGCCCCGCCGCGCGCATCACCCCGCCGAACGCGGCGATCGCCACGCGCGGGCGCGGGTCGTCGGGGTCCAGGCCCTCCCGGGCGGCGAGGATGTCCACGATCCGCTCCTCGATCTCGATGGAGCGGCGCAGATGGGCGGCGAGCAGCGAGGGCGTCGACTCGATCATCTGGTAGGCCCGCATGTGGAGTTCGACCGGGACGACCTCCGCGATGGCCTCGCCCATCGCGTCCCAGGAGTCGAGCACGGCGCCGCGCAGCGCGGCGAACGGCGCCTCGTGGGCGGGCCGTTCGCCCAGCTCCTGGAGGAAGCGCCGCTCCACCATCTCCGGGACGGCGAAGGCGGCCTCCTGCTTGCCCGCGAAGTGCCGGAAGAACGTGCGCTGGGAGACGTCGACGGCCTCGACGATCTCGTCGACGGTCGTCTCCTCGTACCCCTTGGTGGTGAACAGTTCGAGCGCGGCGCGCAGCAGCGCGTCGCGGGTGCGCTGCTTCTTGCGCTCGCGCAAGCCGGGCCTGGTCACGACCGTCCTCATTCCTGCCGGGGCCCGCTCTTCCTGGGTGGTGGGGTCCGCTCACCCTACCCGCGCGCCCGCGCGGGCCGGGAGCGCATGTCAGCCGCTGACTTCTGAACTCCTTTGTCAAGTGTCAGCGACTGACACTAGTCTCGCGGCATGACGACTCAGACCCCGGTCGGCGCGGCGGACAAGGCGCCGGAGCCGACCTCGACCGCGGCCCCGCAGAAGGGGCTGCGCGGCCACCCGTGGCTGACGCTGTTCTCCGTGGCGATCGGCGTGATGATGGTGGCCCTCGACGGCACGATCGTCGCGGTCGCCAACCCGGCCATCACCAAGGACCTGGACGCCTCGCTCGCGGACGTCCAGTGGATCACCAACGGCTATCTCCTGGCCCTCGCCGTCGCCCTGATCACCGCGGGCAAGCTCGGCGACCGCTTCGGCCACCGTCAGACCTTCCTCATCGGCGTCGTCGGCTTCGCCGCCGCGTCCGGCGCCATCGGCCTGTCCGGCACCGTCTCGCTGGTCATCGCCTTCCGCGTGCTCCAGGGCCTGTTCGGGGCGCTCCTGATGCCCGCCGCGCTCGGCCTGCTGCGGGCCACGTTCCCCGCCGAGAAGCTCAACATGGCCATCGGCATCTGGGGCATGGTCATCGGCGCCTCCACCGCGGGCGGCCCGATACTCGGCGGCGTGCTCGTGGAGCACGTCAACTGGCAGTCGGTGTTCTTCATCAACGTGCCCGTCGGCGCCGTCGCGCTCGTCCTCGGCCTGCTGATCCTGAAGGACCACCGCGCCGAGAACGCGCCGCGGTCCTTCGACGTCCCCGGCATCGCGCTGCTCTCGGCCGCGATGTTCGCCCTGATCTGGGCGCTCATCAAGGCGGGCGACCCCTGGGGCTGGGGCAGCGGCAAGACGTGGGCGTTCCTCGGCGGGGCCGTCGTCTGCTTCGCCCTGTTCGCCTTCTGGGAGACGCGCGTCAAGGAGCCGCTGATCCCGCTCGGCCTGTTCCGGTCCGTGCCGCTGTCCGCGGGCACCGCCCTGATGGTCCTGATGGCGTTCGCCTTCATGGGCGGCCTGTTCTTCGTGACGTTCTACCTCCAGAACGTGCACGGCATGAGCCCGGTCGACAGCGGTCTGCACCTGCTGCCGCTGACCGCCATGATGATCGTCGCCTCGCCGGTCGCGGGCGCCCTGATCACCCGCTTCGGGCCGCGCATTCCGCTGGTGGGCGGCATGGTCAGCACCGCCGTCGCGATGTTCGGCATGACCACCCTGGACCGGGACACCGGCACCCTGCCGATGTCGGTCTGGCTCGCCCTGCTCGGCCTCGGCCTGGCCCCGGTCATGGTCGGCGCCACCGAGGTCATCGTGGGCAACGCCCCCCTGGAGCTGTCCGGCGTCGCGGGCGGCCTCCAGCAGGCGGGCATGCAGGTCGGCGGCAGCCTCGGTACGGCGGTCCTGGGCGCCGTCATGTCCAACACGGTCGACGGCGACCTCGCGGGCAACTGGCGGGACGCGGGCCTGCCCGGCCAGCCGCCGCCCGGCCTCGACAAGGCCACTGCGACCGGCATGGTCCCCGAGGAGATGGCCAAGGCCCCCGGCATGACCGGGTCCACCCTCGACCGCATCACCGGCGTCGTCCACGACACCTTCGTCTCCGGCATGGGCGTGGCCTTCGTCGTCGCGGGCGTCGTCGGCGCCCTCGCCGCGGTGATCGCCACGCTCACCAAGCGGGGGGCGAACGCGGACGCGGCCGGGGTGGGCGGCGGGCACATCTAGGCGGGCGCGGGCGCGGGCTCGGGCCCGCGCCCGGGGCGTCCGGCCGGGCCCGGGGGCGTCCGCCCGCGCCCGGGGCGTCCGGCCGGACGGCGGGGACGCCCGGCGGGCGCCGCCTCCCCAGGAGGCCCGGTTGGTGCCCCCTAAGGGGAAGGCCCCGATGGCGGTCGGGTGGGCTTCCGGGCGGACCCCTCGGGGTCCCGGAGCGAGATCTCCGGGTTCTCTCTGGGGGTTTTCGCCTATTCGGATGAGCGACTCCGCAACCCCTTCCGACCCACCGGTCCCACGGCCGAGAGTGGCGACAAGTGATCGAAGTGACCGATACGACACGGGGGTTGATGCACATGCGTACGACCATGCCCGCGGCCATCGCCACGGCACTCACCACGGCCGCGCTGGCCGCGACGCTCCTCACGCCTGCGCACGCGGGGGCCACGGCACCGCCCGCGCACGCCGGAGCCGCCGCGCCTCGGCGCCTGCGGGCCCGGCGAGCTGTGCCTGTGGGAGAAGGCGGGCTTCAAGGGCACGCGGCGGGTGTTCGAGCTGGCCGGGATCGACATCGAGAGCTGCATCGCGCTGCCGGAGGGGGGGCAGCGCGGTCGCCCTCGCCAACCGGACCGGTCGGCCCGTCACCGCCTACCAGTCGGCGGAGTGCGCCGAGACGGGCGAGTTCAACACCTATCCGGGCAGCGGCACGTGGGCCCCGGAGTCGCCGTACCGCGTGCGGGCGTTCAAGGTCTGGGAGAGATAGCCCGAACGGGAGCGCGGGGAGCCCGGGAGCCGGGGAGTGGCGACTCGGGAGATAGCGGGGGACAAAGGGGGGACCCGTCGACCTGAGCCCGATCCGGCTGACTCAGGGAGGGACCATGGCGGGCTTCGGACACACCACACGCAAGCGCCTGCGGGGCCGCTCGCGGACGCCCACGACCCGGCGGCGGTCGGCCGTCGCGGTCGGCGGCGACCGCGCGGCGCTCGGCATCGTCGGCCTGGTCTTCGCGATCGTCGGGCTCTTCGCGCTCGGCATCGTCCTCGGCCCACTGGCCATGCTCTGCGGCTGGTACGCGATGGGCCGCCGGTGGGCCGGTGCGCACTCGGCACCCGCGCTGGTCGCCGTGGTGCTGGGCGCGGTCGACACGGCCCTGGCCCTGATCTGGCTCGCCGGAGCGTCGGCGACCAGCGGCGGCCTCCTCTGACGGACGACGCGCCCCAGGGGCCCCCGACGCCAGCGGCCCGGAGCCTGCCCGAGGGCCTCACCCGACGCGCCTCGACCCACCTTGGTGGGCGGGGCCCGTCGGGTGGGTCTGGGCTTGGGCCCGGTCTGCTGGGGCTGGGCGTGGCCGGGTGGGCCTGGGGGGGCAGGCCTTGTGGCTCTGGGGCCGGGGCCGGTGGGCGGGGGCCTGGTTCCGTAGATCCAGGCCTGGCCCGGTGGCTCTGACCTTGGCGGGGTTGAGCCTGGTCCCGTGGCTCTGGAGCTGGTTCGGGTGGACTCGGTCCGGTGGGCCGGGGCCTGGGGCGTGACCCCGAGCCTGGCCTGGTGCCCTGGGCCCGGTCCGTGGGGCTTGAGCCCGGTCCGCTGGGTCTGGGCGTGGGCCCGGTCTGGTGGGTCTGGGCTTGGCCCGGTGGTCCTGGGGGCAGGCCTCGTGGCTCTGGGTCCGGGGCCGGTGGGCGGGGGCCTGGTTCCGTAGATCCGGGCCTGGCGCGGTGGCCCTGATCTTGGTGGGTCTGGGCCTGGTCCTGTGGCTTTGGAGCTGGTTCGGGGGCCTGGTCTGGTGGGCCGGGGCCTGGGGCGTGACCCCGAGCCTGGCCTGGTGCCCTGGACCCGATCCGTGGGGCTTGAGCCCGGTCCGCTGGGTCTGGGTGTGGGCCCGGTCTGGTGGGTCTGGGCTTGGCCCGGTGGTCCTGGGGGCAGGCCTTGTGGCTCTGGGGCCGGGGCCGGTGGGCGGAGGCCTGGTTTGGCGAATCCGAGCCCGGCCCTGTGGACCTGATCTTGGCGGGGAGCCTGGTCCCGTGGCTCTGGAGCTGGTTCGGAGGAGCCGGTCCGATGGGCCGGGGCCTGGGCGTGGCCCGAGCCTGGCCTGGTGCCCTGAGCCGGACCCGCTGAGCCTGAGCCCGATCCGCTGGCCCTGGGCGGTAGCCCGACGGGCGGCGCCCCGTCAGCAGGGGCGCGTGGCGCTCTCGTCCGTGCCGGGCACCTGGCGCGGTACGGGACCCGCGGCCGCCGCCCCGCCCGGCAGGGTGCTCCCCGGCAGGGCGCCCCCTGGTACGGCGCCGCCAGGCCCGGCGGCGCCCGGCTTCGCGGCCCCGCCCCCGGCCCCGGCCCCGGTCAGCGCGCTGATCTGCGTGCGCAGCGCCATCACCTCCGCCGTCAGCGCCTCGATCGCCGCGGTCTGCCGCCGCTCCTCCACGTCGTCCTTCTCGAACCGCGCGATGAACCAGGCCGCGATGTTCGCGGTCACCACACCGAGCAGCGCGATGCCCGACAGCATCAGGCCGACCGCGAGCACCCGGCCGAGCCCGGTCGTCGGCGCGTGATCCCCGTAGCCCACCGTCGTCATCGTGGTGAAGGACCACCACACGGCGTCGCCGAGCGTCTTGATGTTGCCGTCCGGTGACTCACGCTCCACCGACAGCACCGCGAGCGAGCCGAACATCAGCAGCCCCACCACCGACCCCACGACATACGTCGTCAGCCGTATCTGGGAGGCCATCCGTGCCCGCCGCCCCACCAGCAGCAGCGTCGACACCAGCCGCAGCAGCCGCAGCGGCTGGATCATCGGCAGGACCACGGCGCACAGGTCGAGCCAGTGCGTCCGCACGAACCGCGCCCGCGCGTCGGCGAGCACGAGGCGCACCAGGTAGTCGACAGCGAACGAACCCCAGACGAACCACTCCACCGCCGTGCAGGCGCTCGTCAGGGACGCGTTCGCCTCGGGCCTGACTATCGGCACCGCGTAGGCGACGGCGAACGCCACCGCGAGCCCCAGCAGCGGACGCTGAGTGCGGCGTTCCCAGCGGACCTGGGCCGACGGGCCCCGCTCCGCCGCCGACGTCGGCCGTTCCCCTGTTCCCTCATGACCGCATCGTAGGAAAAGCCGACGGGCGGCGGACCGCGAGGCCCGCCACCCGTCGCACAGATGAGGTGTTGTGTGATGCTCAGGAGTCGCGCGGCAGCCGCGCGCCACCCGGAGGCGGCGGCCGCGTCAGGCGTCGCCCCCGGCGGCGCCCGGGTCGGCCGCCGTGACGTCCAGGAGCTGGTAGCGGTCGATGGCCTGCTTCAGGACCGAGCGGTCCACCTTGCCCTCGCGGGCCAGCTCGGTGAGGACCGCCACCACGATCGACTGCGCGTCGATGTGGAAGTAGCGGCGCGCCGCGCCCCGCGTGTCCGCGAAGCCGAAGCCGTCCGCGCCGAGCGACTGGTAGGTGCCCGGCACCCACCGGGAGATCTGGTCCGGCACGCTCCGCATCCAGTCCGAGACCGCCACGAACGGCCCCTGGGCGCCGGACAGCTTCCGCGTCACGTACGGAACGCGCTGCTCCTCCTCGGGGTGCAGCAGATTGTGCCGCTCCACCTCGACGGCCTCGCGGCGCAGCTCGTTCCAGGACGTCGCCGACCACACGTCGGCCTTCACGTTCCACTCCGCGGCGAGGATCCGCTGCGCTTCGAGCGCCCACGGCACGGCGACGCCGGACGCCAGGATCTGCGCCGGGATCGCGCCCTGCTCACCGGAGTTGAGGAGGTGGATGCCCTTGACGATGCCCTCGACGTCGACGCCCTCGGGCTCGGCCGGGTGCTGGATGGGCTCGTTGTAGACCGTGAGGTAGTAGAAGACGTCCTCGCCCGGCTTGCCGTCGGCCGTCTCGCCGTACATCCGGCGCAACCCGTCCTTGACGATGTGCGCGATCTCGAAGCCGAACGCGGGGTCGTAGGCGACGCAGCCCGGGTTGGTCGAGGCCAGCAGCTGCGAGTGGCCGTCGGCGTGCTGGAGGCCCTCACCGGTCAGGGTGGTGCGCCCGGCGGTCGCGCCGAGCACGAAGCCGCGCGCCAACTGGTCGGCCATCTGCCAGAACTGGTCGCCGGTCCGCTGGAAGCCGAACATCGAGTAGAAGACGTACACGGGGATCAGCGGCTCGCCGTGCGTGGCGTACGCGGAGCCCGCGGCGATCAGCGACGCCGTGCAGCCCGCCTCCGAGATGCCGTCGTGCAGCATCTGCCCCGTCGGCGACTCCTTGTATGCGAGCAGCAGCTCCCGGTCCACGGCCTCGTACTGCTGGCCCAGCGGGTTGTAGATCTTCGCGCTCGGGAAGAAGGAGTCCATGCCGAAGGTGCGGTACTCGTCCGGCGCGATCAGCACGAACCGCTTGCCGATCTCCTTGTCCCGCATCAGGTCCTTCAGGAGCCGGACGAACGCCATGGTGGTGGCGATCGACTGCTGACCGGAGCCCTTCTTGACCGCGGCGTACGCCTTGTCGTCCGGCAGCGCCAGCGGCTTGGCGCGCACCACCCGCGTCGGGACGTACCCGCCGAGGCCCTGGCGGCGGTCGTGCATGTACTGGATCTCCTCGGAGTCCCGCCCCGGGTGGTAGTACGGGGGCGGTCCGTCCTCCAGCTGCTTGTCGGAGATCGGCAGGTGCAGCCGGTCGCGGAAGCGCTTCAGGTCGTCGACCGTCAGCTTCTTCATCTGGTGCGTGGCGTTGCGGCCCTCGAAGTTCGGGCCGAGGGTCCAGCCCTTGATCGTCTTGGCCAGGATCACCGTCGGCTGGCCCTTGTGCGCCTTGGCCGCGGAGAACGCCGCGAAGATCTTCCGGTGGTCGTGACCGCCGCGGCCCAGGTGCAGGATCTGGTCGTCGGTCATGTTCTCGACCATGGCGCGCAGCCGCTGGTCGTCGCCGAAGAAGTGCTCGCGGATGTACGCGCCGGTCTCGGTGGCGTACGTCTGGAACTGGCCGTCCGGCGTCGTGTTCATCCGGTTGACCAGGACGCCGTCCCGGTCCTGCGCGAGCAGCGGGTCCCAACTGCGGTCCCACACCAGCTTGATGACGTTCCACCCGGCGCCCCGGAAGACCGACTCCAGCTCCTGGATGATCTTGCCGTTGCCGCGCACCGGACCGTCGAGCCGCTGGAGGTTGCAGTTCACGACGAACGTCAGATTGTCCAGGCCCTCGCGGGCGGCGAGCGACAGCTGGCCGAGGGACTCCGGCTCGTCCATCTCCCCGTCGCCGAGGAACGCCCACACGTGCGAGGCGGAGGTGTCGGCGATCCCGCGCGCCTCCATGTAGCGGTTCATCCGCGCCTGGAAGATCGCGCCGAGCGGGCCGAGGCCCATGGACACCGTCGGGAACTCCCAGAAGTCCGGCATGAGCCGCGGGTGCGGATACGAGGACAGGCCGTAGGGAGCCTTGGACTTCTCCTGCCGGAACGCGTCGAGCTGCTGCTCGGAGAGCCGGTCGAGGAGGAAGGCGCGGGCGTAGATGCCGGGGGAGGCGTGCCCCTGGAAGAAGATCTGGTCGCCGCCGTCGCCCTGGTCCTTGCCGCGGAAGAAGTGGTTGAAGCCCACGTCGTACAGGGAGGCGGAGGAGGCGAAGGTGGCGATGTGCCCGCCGACGCCGATGCCGGGGCGCTGGGCGCGGGAGACCATCACCGCCGCGTTCCACCGGGTCGCGTTCAGGATCTTGCGCTCGATCTCCTCGTTGCCGGGGAAGAACGGCTCGTCCTTGGTGGCGATCGTGTTGACGTAGTCCGTGCTGCGCATCTCCGGCACGGCGACGCGCTTCTCCCGCGCGCGCTCGATCAGCCGGAGCATCAGATAGCGGGCCCGCTCGCGGCCGCGCTCGTCGACGGCCGCGTCGAGGGAGTCAAGCCATTCCTGGGTCTCCTCCGGATCGAAGTCCGGGACCTGGCTGGGAAGGCCGCCAATGATGATCGGATTGCGATCGGATCCGGAAGCCACGCTGTTCCTTCGCTGTGTCGTCGCGTGCAGCACGCGATCGGATTCGTGCTCTGCCGTGTTCTGCTCTGAAACCCTGCGAACGTCTGCGAACTTCTGTGAACTCTGCCGCGGCGCGTACGCCGCTCACCATCGTGTACCCAGGCCGGGGATACGTCATCTCTACCCAGAGGTAACCGTGACGTCGCCCGTCAGCGCTGGGGTAGGCTCGGTCAAATCGCAACGATACGCCCATCCTGCCAAGCTGATCCCGTGGCCGTCCGGCCCGGCGGGTGTGGCGGGAGTTGCGGTGACACGGCCGGGAACGTCACCGTTTCGGCGGTCTCGACGGCCGGGTACTTGCGCGATCCGTCCCGCCCGTGTGGACTACGGCCAATGCCCCGCGCACGCGCGTGGCTGAAGGCATTCCCAAGAACAAGATCAGGAGGCAAGCCGTGAGCGCGACCGCGGACCACGCGGAGACGAACCTGGCCATAAGGCTGGGTTTCCAGCCCGACATGGTGGTCCAGGAGATCGGCTACGACGATGACGTCGACCAGGAGCTCCGCGAAGCCATCGAGGAGGCTACGGGCACGGAGCTCGTCGACGAGGAGTACGACGACGTGGCCGATGCCGTGGTGCTCTGGTTCCGCGAGGACGACGGGGACCTGACTGATGCGCTGGTGGATGCCATCGCGTACATGGAGGAGGGTGGCTCGATCCTGCTCCTGACACCGAAGACCGGCCGCGACGGGTACGTCGAGCCGAGCGACATCGGTGAGGCGGCCACCACCGCGGGCCTCTCCCAGACGAAGAGCATCAACGCGGGCAAGGACTGGAACGGGAGCCGGCTGATCACGCCCAAGGGCGCCGCCAAGAAGCGGTAGCCGGCCGCAGGCCCACTGCCAGGCCCCCGGCGCGCCCGCCGGGGGCCTCACGCTTGCCCTGGGGCCCCTGCCGCGCCCCATCGGCGCGATGAGGCGGGGTGCCAGGGGCGGCAGCCCCTGGTTTCGGGAAGGGGCGGGGTGGGGGAGGCCCCCGGCGGGGAGCCGGGCGCGGCGCCCGTACCCTGGGGGCACCCCAACGGGCTACGTGAAGGGAAGTGGGTCCTCGTGGCGATCGAGGTCGGCGTCAAGGCTCCGGAGTTCGAGCTCAAGGACAATCACGGTCAAACCGTACGGCTCACGGACTTCCGGGGGCAGAAGAACGTCGTACTGCTCTTCTACCCGTTCGCCTTCACCGGCGTCTGCACGGGCGAGCTGTGCGCCCTCCGCGACGAACTGCCGAAGTTCGTGAACGACGACACCCAGCTGCTCGCGGTGTCCAACGACTCCATGCACACGCTGCGCGTCTTCGGCGAGCAGGAGGGCCTGGAGTACCCGCTGCTCTCCGACTTCTGGCCGCACGGCGAGGTCTCGCGGGCGTACGGCGTCTTCGACGAGGACAAGGGCTGCGCGGTGCGCGGCACCTTCATCATCGACAAGGAGGGCGTGGTGCGCTGGACCGTGGTCAACGGCCTGCCCGACGCCCGGGACCTCAACGAGTACGTCAAGGCCCTGGAGAGCCTGTAACCGCCAGGTCGGCGCGATCGCGGCGCACCCCGCGTCAGTGACGCGTCAAGGGATCACCCAAGGGGACTCCCTGAGGCCCCTCGGGGACGACACCCTGGGATTCTTCAGGTGCGAAGCCTGTGGTGGCCGGGAACCGGTCACTAGGATCCACACGTTGATCCGATGGCAAGCACGAACTGGGGCTCCCCGCCCCTGGACACTATTTGGGAGGACTCGTGGGAGTCAGCCTCAGCAAGGGCGGCAACGTATCGCTGAGCAAGGAGGCGCCCGGCCTGACCGCGGTCACCATCGGCCTCGGCTGGGACGTCCGTACCACGACGGGTACGGACTTCGACCTGGACGCCAGCGCCATCCTGACGAACGCGGAGGGCAAGGTCACCAGCGACCAGAACTTCGTGTTCTTCAACAACCTGAAGAGCCCGGACGGCTCCGTCGAGCACACCGGCGACAACATCACCGGTGAGGGCGAGGGCGACGACGAGCAGATCAAGGTCAACCTCGCGGCGGTCCCGGCCGACGTCGAGAAGATCGTCTTCCCGGTCTCGATCTACGACGCCGAGACCCGCCAGCAGTCCTTCGGCCAGGTCCGCAACGCGTTCATCCGCGTGGTGAACCAGGCGGGCGAGACCGAGATCGCCCGGTACGACCTCTCCGAGGACGCGTCCACGGAGACGGCCATGGTCTTCGGCGAGCTGTACCGCCATGGCGCGGAGTGGAAGTTCCGCGCGGTCGGCCAGGGGTACGCCTCGGGCCTGCGCGGCATCGCGCAGGACTTCGGCGTCAACGTCTGAGCCGCAGTTCCGCACCGCCACAGCCGTCCGGCGCCGCACACCCGCGTGCGGCGCCGGACGCGCTAGGCACCGCACCGCACGACCGCGCGCCCGGCCGGGGAGCCGCGCCGCGCGGGAGCCACGCTCCACCACCCGGGGAGGACCACGATCATGGGCGTCACGCTCGCCAAGGGAGGCAATGTCTCCCTCTCCAAGGCCGCACCCGACCTCACCAAGGTGATGGTCGGCCTCGGCTGGGACGCGCGCTCCACCACCGGAGCCCCCTTCGACCTCGACGCCAGTGCCCTGATGTGCCAGTCGGGCCGTGTCCTCGGCGACGAGTGGTTCGTCTTCTACAACAACCTGAAGAGCCCCGACGGCTCCGTCGAACACACCGGCGACAACCTCACGGGTGAGGGTGACGGCGACGACGAGTCGCTCCTCCTTGACCTCACCAAGGTCCCGGCCCACTGCGACAAGATCGTCTTCCCGGTCTCCATCCACGAGGCGGACAACAGGGGCCAGACTTTCGGCCAGGTCAGCAACGCGTTCATCCGCGTGGTGAACCAGGCGGACGGCCAGGAGCTCGCCCGCTACGACCTCAGCGAGGACGCGTCCACGGAGACCGCGATGATCTTCGGCGAGGTCTATCGGTACGGCGGCGAATGGAAGTTCCGCGCCGTCGGGCAGGGGTACGCGTCCGGCCTGCGGGGCATCGCTCTAGACTTCGGAGTCAATGTTTCCTAAAGGGCTCTCCCCGGGTTCCCCAAACGGCTGACGCGATCGGCCGCGCGGGCCCCGGAGAAACCCCCGGAAGACGCAGCGGGCAGCAGCCGAAAGACGGCACGGGGGAGACCCGTACACACATGATGGGGTAGCCAGTGGTTCTGAAAACCTTCGGCTGGTCGTTCGCAGTGACTGCGCTCGGCCTGGTCGCAGCGGTGCTCTTCGGGGGGTGGACGGCGTTCGGAATCGTGGCGATCCTGTCCGTCCTCGAGATCTCGCTGTCCTTCGACAACGCGGTGGTCAACGCCGGGATCCTGAAGAAGATGAATGCCTTCTGGCAGAAGATCTTCCTCACCGTCGGCATCCTCATCGCCGTCTTCGGCATGCGCCTCGTCTTCCCGGTCGTGATCGTCGCGGTCAGCGCGAGCATGGGCCCGATCGAAGCGGTCAAGCTCGCGCTCAACGACAAGGACCAGTACCAGCAGCTGGTCACCGACGCGCACCCGTCCATCGCCGCGTTCGGTGGCATGTTCCTGTTGATGATCTTCCTCGACTTCGTCTTCGAGGACCGGGACATCAAGTGGCTCGGCTGGCTGGAGCGCCCGCTCGCCAGGCTCGGCAAGGTCGACATGCTGTCGGTGTGCATCGCGCTCGTCGTCCTGCTCATCTCCTCGATGACCTTCGCCAAGCACGCGCACCAGCACGGCGGCACCCACGCCGACAAGGCGGAGACCGTCCTGATCTCCGGCGTGGCGGGCCTCATCACGTATCTCATCGTGGGCGGCCTCTCCAGCTACTTCGAGAACAAGCTGGAGGAAGAGGAGGAGCGCGAGCACGAGGCCGAGGAGGAGGCCAGGGCCAAGGGCAAGCAGGTCTCCGTGATCCAGCTCTCCGGCAAGGCCGCGTTCTTCATGTTCCTCTACCTGGAGGTCCTGGACGCGTCCTTCTCCTTCGACGGCGTCATCGGTGCCTTCGCGGTCACCAACGACATCGTCCTGATGGCGCTCGGCCTCGGCATCGGCGCGATGTACGTCCGGTCGCTCACGGTCTACCTGGTCCGCCAGGGCACCCTCGACGACTACGTCTACCTGGAGCACGGCGCGCACTACGCCATCGGCGCCCTCGCCGCGGTCCTGCTCGTCACCATCCAGTACGAGATCCACGAGCTGATCACCGGCTCCATCGGCGTCATCCTGATCGCCGCCTCCTTCTGGTCGTCCGTGCGCCGCAACAAGGCGCTGGCGGCGGCCGAGGGGGGCGCGGGCTCCGACGAGAAGGCCGAGGTCTCCTCCGGGGTCTAGCCCTTCCGTCCGGCCGCACGACGGCCACGGGACCTGACTGGCGGCGTCCCTCGCAGCGCGAGGGGCGCCGCCAGTGGTGTCCGTCCGGTGTCCCGCGGTGAGCGGAACCGGATCGTCGCACCGACGTGTGACGGCGCGCCCGGTGAGGAACTCTTCTGAGCGGGGCGGTCGTTGGGGGAGTGATCTCCGGCTGCCCTATGGCACGGGCAAGCGCGGGCAAGCAGGTGCGAGCACGGGCAAGACGGCACCAGGGGTACTTTCTTTGGGGGCGGAATGGGCTTCTTCGACGGTCTGCGGCCGGGGCGCGCGATGGACTTCGCGGCGGGCAGCGCCGCGACCAACGCCATCGAGCTGACCAAGCGGCACCCGACGGTCTCCCTCACCAAGCAGGGCGCGGCCAGCGGCAACCTCCGCGTGACGCTGACCTGGCAGATGCGGACCTCGGACCTCATCGGCAAGAAGCGCGGGGGCGGCGGGCTGCTGCGCCACCCGCTGAAGCTGTTCCAGCCCGAGCCGGTCCAGGCGCACACGCAGAGCATGGTCAACGTGGACCTCGACCTGGGCTGCATGTACGAGCTGACGGACGGCTCCAAGGGCGTGGTGCAGCCCCTCGGCAACTTCTTCGGCAGCCTGAACTCCCCGCCGTACGTCAAGGGCAGCGGCGACGACCGCTTCGGCTCGGGCTCCGGCGAGACGCTGTACGTCAACCTCGACCACCGGGAGTCGATCAAGCGCCTCCTGGTGTTCGTCTACATCTACGACCAGACCCCGGCGTTCGACCGCACCCACGCCAAGGTGACGCTCTATCCGAGCAACGGCCCGCGGGTGGAGATCGACCTGGAGGAGCGCGCCCCCCAGGCCCGCTCCTGCGCCGTCCTCGTCATCGAGAACAACAAGGACGACCTGATCGTGCGCCGCGAGGTGCGCTACGTCTACGGCTTCCAGGCCGAGCTGGACCGGCTCTACGGCTGGGGCCTCCAATGGGGCCGCGGCTACAAGACCAAGACCGGCTGACGCCCCGCCGGACCGCTCAGCGCGGCAGGAACTGCGGCCCCTGCGGCGGCAGCCGGAAGTTCGGGTCCGGCACCGGCGGCGGCGCGACCGGGTGCGGATAGCCGTACGCGGGCTGGGGCGCCGCCGGGGGCTGGGCCGGGGCGGGCTGCGGGTAGCCGTACGACGGCTGGGGCGCGGGGTAGCGCGGCGGCTCCGGGGGGTAGCCGTACGCGGGGCCGGGGGCCGTGACGGGGGCGGGTGGGGCCGCCGGGTACGGGGCGTGGACGTGCGGCTGGGGCTGGGGCTGGGGGTGCTGCGGGTGCGTGGGGTGCTCGGAGGTCTCCGGGACTCCCGCGGCTCCCGGGACTCCCGCGGTTCCCGGGGCCGGGGCGCCGGGGCCGCCCTGGGCGGGCCCCTGGGCGGCCGTGTGCGAGGCGTCCCGGGTCGGCTCCGGCGCGGCCTCCGACTCGTCCACGGCGATGCCGAAGTCGCTGGCCAGGCCCTTCAGACCGTTGGAGTAGCCCTCGCCCAGGGCGCGGAACTTCCAGCCCTCGCCGCGCCGGTAGAGCTCGCCGCAGATCAGCGCGGTCTCGGCGCCGGTCTGCGGAGTGATGTCGAAGTACGCGAGCGGCTCACCGGCAGCGGCGGCGGGCGAGGCGTCGTACAGCAGGATCCGCAGCTCCCGCACCTGCTCGAAGGGCACGTCGTCGGCGGAGGCGACCAGGAGCACGCGGTCGACGGCCGCTTCGAGGCCCGCGAGGTCCGCCTGGACGGTGTCGGTCACATGGACGGCGGTGCCCTCGGTGACGCGCCGCTGGCCCACGCGCCAGACCTTCCCCGAGGGGTGGCGCGGCTGGTTGTAGAAGACGAAGTCCTCGTCGGAGCGCACTCGGCTGTCGGCGCCGAGCAGCAGCGCCGAGGCGTCGACGCTGGGGGAGCCCTGGCCCGGGGTCCAGCGCAGGACCGCGCGGACCGCGGCGGCCTCCAGCGGGATGTTCGACCCCTTCAACATCGCGTGCGTCATGCGGTCATCCTGCCTTCTTTGTCCGGAGCGGGACAACGCGGGGGCGGCGCTCCGGTGTGCCGCGCGGACCGGTTTCCGCCCTCCCGGACCGTCAGTCTCCGGCCTCCCGGACGCGTCCGCGGCCGGACCTTCCCGAGTCACCGAATGTTTTCGGACAGCCTCCCGACTTGTCAGGCCTTGGCGCTCTTTGTTTCCCTTGTTTCTCCTGGTTTCCCCTGGGCCGTCTTGACCGGCTTGGCCTATGACGCCCGACTGTGCCGTTGTGGTGCCGACGTGTGCGCCATGGCCGGGTTACCTGAATGTCATGTCCGGAGGGAACCCCTGACACCCGCCCTTACGTACTATTACCGGCCACATCACTTCGGATCGCGTCGGCGGTTTGGGCGATATCAGGAGAATTGCAGGGGAATCTCATGCGTCACTTCGGGCACATAGCCCCAGAGGTGCGGTCGCGCCTCTTCCACCGGGAGCCGTGTGCCTTCACCGCGGACTCCCCGCCTCAGCTGCTCGCCGCGGCGCTCGGCGCCACGCTGTACAGCCCGGCGACCCGCCAGCGGCTCGCCGATGACATCCGCAAGCAGGCCCGCCGTGGCGTGATCTCGATGGTCCTCTGCCTGGAGGACTCGATCGAGGACAGTGAGGTCCCGGCCGCCGAGGAGAACGTCGTACGCAACCTCACGGAGCTGGCCGGGCCCCACGCGGCCGACGCGGGCGCCGCGGCCGACGCGGGCGGCACGGCCGACACGGCGGGCGACGAGCTGCCGCTGCTGTTCGTCCGCGTGCGGACCCCGGAGCAGATTCCCGATCTGGCGCGGCGGCTCGGGCCCGCGGTCAGGCTGCTCTCCGGTTTCGTCCTGCCGAAGTTCACCGAGGAGCGGGGCGTGCCGTTCCTGGAGGCGCTCGCCGCCGCGGAGGCCGCGACCGGGCGGCGCCTGTTCGCGATGCCGGTCCTGGAGTCCCCGCAGCTGCTGTACCTGGAGACCCGCGCCGAGACCGTCGCCGGGATCGCCCGCACCGTCGACAAGTACCGCGACCGGGTGCTCGCGCTCCGCCTCGGGGTCACCGACTTCTGCTCCGCCTACGGCCTGCGCCGCCCGCCGCACATGACGGCGTACGACGTCCAGATCGTCGCCTCCGTCATCGCCGACGTCGTCAACCACCTCGGCCGCGCCGACGGCACCGGCTTCACCGTGACCGGCCCGGTCTGGGAGTACTTCCGCGTCCAGCAGCGCATGTTCAAGCCGCAGCTGCGGCAGAGCCCCTTCCTCCAGGTCCGCGCCGAGGAGCTGCGGCAGGCCCTCATCGAGCACGACCTGGACGGCCTGCTGCGCGAGGTCGAGCTGGACCGGGCCAACGGCCTGCTCGGCAAGACCTGCATCCACCCCTCGCACGTCCTTCCCGTGCACGCCCTGTCCGTGGTCAGCCACGAGGAGTACAGCGACGCGCAGGACATCCTGCGCCCCGAGCGGAACGGCGGCGGAGTGCTGCGGTCCGCGTACACGAACAAGATGAACGAAGTGAAGCCGCACCGCGCCTGGGCCGAGCGGACCCTGCTGCGGGCCGAGGTCTTCGGCGTCGCGCGCGAGGACGTCGGCTTCGTCGAGCTGCTCACCGCCGGGCTCTCCGGTTGAAGGACCGAGTCCGAAGGTTCGAAGGCCTCACGGCCGGAAGGTTGGGAACGAACATCGTGGAGTGGTCGGGGAGCTGGGTCGCGCGGCGGCTCGGCGTCGAACTCGTGGGCGACGAGGAGCTGCGTGACCTCCTCGGGCTCGCGCTGCGCCGCAACCCCAAGCGCGCGCACCTGCTGGTGTCGAACGTGCTCGGCAAGCACGTGCCGCAGCTGCCGTCCGTCGTGCGGCGCTCCGGGTACGAACTGGGCCTGCGCGTGCGGGAGCTGCTCGGCCCCGACGAGTCCGGGCGCGCGGTCGTGCTCGGGTACGCGGAGACGGCCACCGGCCTCGGCCACTGCGTCGCCGACGGCGTCGGCGCGGCGCCCTATCTGCACTCCACGCGCCGCCCCGTCCCGGGCGTGCCGCGCGCGGGCGGCTTCGAGGAGTCCCACTCGCACGCCACCTCGCACCTGCTGCTTCCCGAGGACCCGGAGCTGCTCGCGACCGCGGGCGCGCTGGTCCTCGTCGACGACGAGTTCTCCACCGGTAACACGGTCCTGAACACCATCCGCGCCCTGCACGAGCGCTTCCCGCGCGAGCGGTACGTCATCGTGGCGCTCGTCGACATGCGCGCGCCCGCGGACCGGGACCGCTTCGCCGCGTTCGCCCATGAGATCGGCGCCCGCGTCGACCTGGTGGCGCTGGCGTCGGGGACGGTGCGGCTGCCGGACGGCGTACTGGAGAAGGGGCAGGCGCTGGTCGCCGAGCACGAAGCGCGCGGGGCGCGCGGGGCGCGCGGGGCTTGCGGGACGGACCCGGTGCGTGAGGCGGACGTGGTGTGTGAGGGTGGCGCGGCGCCCGCGCCGGGCCTGTCCGCGCCCCGCACCGCCGGGCGCGCTGCCGCCGAGCACGCCCCCGCTGGGCACGCTCCCGCTGGGCACGCTCCCGCTGGGCACGCTCCCGCTGGGAGTGCCTCCGACGGCCGCGCTCCCGCCGCCGACCGCGCCCCCCACGGCCGCGCCCTCCTGAAGCGCGTCGACCTCGGCTGGCCCGACGGCGTCCCCGACGGCGGCCGCCACGGCTTCACGCCCGCGCACCGCGCCCGCCTCGACGCCGCCCTGCCCGGCATGGCCGAGCGGATCGCGCGGGCGCTGCCCGCCGGGGCGCGCCGCGTGCTCGTCCTCGGCTTCGAGGAGCTGATGTACGCGCCGCTGGCGCTCGGCGTCGCCCTGGAGGGCTCGCTCGGGGACGCGGCCGAGGTCCGCTACTCCACCACGACCCGCTCGCCGGTCCTCCCCGTCGACGACCCCGGGTACGCGATCCGCACCCGCCTCACCTTCCCCGCGCACGACGACCCCGCCGACGGGCCGGGCCCGCGCTACGCCTACAACGTGGCGGGCGGCGGCTTCGACGCGGTCGTCGCCGTCGTGGACTCCGTCGCCGACACACCGGCGCTGCACGCCCCGGGCGGCCTCCTCGCCGAGCTGTCCGCGCACACCGGGCGGGTGCTGCTCGCCGTGGTCCCCTCGTACGTCCCTGAAGCCGCCGAAGCCGCCGAAGCCGCCGAAGCCGCCGACGCCGCTGGCGTTGCCGAAGCCGCCGACGCCGCCGAAGCTCTTGAAGCCCCCGAAAGGTCGCCCTCCGTGCTGCCCGATCCGCTCCGCGGCCCCGCCTTCTCCTCGTACGCGCCCGACGACGTCGGCTGGCTGCTCCAGGACCTGTCGGCGGTCACGCTGGAGGCGCCCACCGAGGAGCGCGAGGAGGCCATCCAGAGCGGCGGCGCGCACTACGCCGAGTCGCTGCCGGTCGAGTACCAGCCGACGGCCCAGTACCAGGAGCTGTTCCGCGCCGCGCTCGACGCCTCCGCCGCCCGCGTCGCCACGGCCGTCGGCACGGTCACCGAGACCGTCCTCGCCGAGCGCTCGCCCCGCCCGGTCCTGGTGTCCCTGGCCCGCGCGGGCACCCCCGTCGGCGTCCTGATGCGCCGCTGGGCGCGGCACCGGCACGGCCTCGACCTGCCGCACTACGCCGTGTCGATCGTGCGCGGCCGGGGCATCGACGCCAACGCGCTGCGCTGGCTCGCCGCCCACCACGACCCGGCCGACGTCGTCTTCGTCGACGGCTGGACCGGCAAGGGCGCCATCACCCGCGAACTCGCCGACGCGATACGGGAGTTCGAGGCATCCGGCGGCGCCACCGGCTTCGACCCGGACCTCGCCGTGCTCGCCGACCCCGGCTCCTGCGTACGCACCTACGGCACCCGCGAGGACTACCTCATCCCCTCCGCCTGCCTCAACTCCACGGTGTCCGGCCTGATATCGCGCACCGTGCTGCGCGCCGACCTCGTCGGGCCCGACGACTTCCACGGCGCCAAGTTCTACCGCGAGCTGGCGGACGCGGACGTGTCGGGGGACTTCGTGGCGACGGTCGCCGCCCGCTTCGACGAGGTGGGCGACGCAGTGGACGCCCGGGTCAAGGAGATCCTGTCCGCCGACCGCGCGCCCACCTGGGAGGGCTGGGCCGCCGTCGAGCGGATCAGCGAGGAGTACGGCATCCACGACGTGAACCTCGTCAAGCCCGGCGTCGGCGAGACCACCCGCGTGCTGCTGCGCCGCGTCCCGTGGAAGATCCTCGCCCGCGCCGGGGCGGGCGCCGACCTCGACCACGTGCGGCTGCTCGCCGAGCAGCGCGGCGTGCCCGTCGAGGAGGTCGCCGAACTGCCCTACACCTGCGTGGGGTTGATCCACCCCCGCTACACGCGCGGGGCGACCGGCGCCGACGGCAAGGCGGTGACCGCCGCGTGAGCACCGCCCCCGTCCGGCTCGTCGCCAGCGACCTCGACCGGACCCTCATCTACTCCGCCGCCGCCCTCGCCCTCGGCGTGCCCGACGCCGAGGCGCCACGGCTGCTGTGCGTCGAGGTGTACGAGGGCAGGCCGCTGTCGTACGTCACGGAAGCCGCCGCCGGGCTGCTCGACGAGCTGGCCCGCACCGCCGTCTTCGTACCGACGACCACACGCACCCCCGAGCAGTACCGGCGCGTCCACCTGCCCGGCCCCGCGCCCCGCTTCGCGATCTGCGCCAACGGCGGGCAGCTGCTCGTCGACGGCGTGGCCGACCCCGCGTGGCGCGCGGCCGTCGACCGGCGCCTCGCCACGGAGTGCGCGCCCCTCGCCGAGGTGCGCGCCCATCTGGTGCGTGCCGCCGGGCCGGCCTGGCTGCTCAAGGAGCGCGTCGCCGACGACCTCTTCGCCTACCTCGTCGTCGAGCGCGCCCTGCTGCCCGAGGGGTGGGTCAAGGAACTCGCCGCGTGGGCGGAGCCACGCGGGTGGACCGTGTCCCTGCAAGGGCGCAAGGTGTACGCCGTGCCGCGGCCGCTCACCAAGAGCGCGGCGATGCGCGAGGTCGCGCGGCGCGTGGGGGCCGACGAGGTGCTGGCCGCCGGGGACTCGCTGCTCGACGCGGACCTCCTCGCGGCGGCGGACCGGGCGTGGCGGCCCTCGCACGGGGAGCTGGCCGACGCCGGGTGGGCTGCGCCCGGGCTCACGGTGGTTCCCGAGGTGGGGGTGGCCGCCGGGGAGGCGATCGCGCGGGCGTTCCTGGCGGGGGCCCTCGCGGGGGGCGCCCCGGTCCCGCCCCTTTCCCGAAGCTAGGGGGCCAGCCTCCTGGCACCCCCGTGCATCGGCCTTCGGCCTCGTCCTCAAACGCCGGACGGGCTGAAAACCCTGCCGTGACCGGCACCATCCAGCTCGCCCGGCAGACCGCGTAACCTAGCGGCATGCCTCGTTACGAATACCGCTGCCGCTCCTGCGGCGACACCTTCGAGTTGAGCCGACCCATGGCGGAGGCGTCCGCCCCGGCCGCCTGCCCCGCGGGTCACGAGGACACCGTGAAGCTGCTGTCGACCGTGGCGGTCGGCGGCACGGCGGCGGGCCCGGCCCCCGCGCCCCGGCAGGGCGGCGGCTGCTGCGGCGGCGGCTGCTGCGGCTAGCGCACGACCGTCCCGTCGCCCTCCCCGAGCAGGCCCAGCTCCGCCCGCGTCGGCGCCCCCTCCCAGTCGCCGCGCCCGGCGACCGCGAACGCGCCGCACGTCACCGCCCGGTCCAGGCGCCCGGCGGCGTCCACGCCGTCGAGCAGCGCGGAGAGGTATCCGGCGACGAAGGCGTCCCCGGCGCCGACGGGGTCGACGGCGCGCACCGGCCGCGCGGGGAAGTGGAGTTCGCCCTGCGCGGTGTACGCGGTGGCGCCGCGCGCCCCCAGCTTGACGACCACCTCGCTGACCCCGCGCCCCAGCAACTCCTTGGCCTGCGACGGCAGGTCGGCCACGGGGCCATCGGACGGGCCGAGGCACAGCGGCAGTTCGTCGTCGGAGGCGATGAGGACGTCCGCGTACGGCGCCCAGGAGCGCAGCACCGCGGCCGCCTCGTCGCGACTCCACAGCCGGGAGCGGTGGTTGACGTCCAGGCACACCCAGGTGCCGTGCTCGCGCGCCAGGCGCAGGGCGCGCTCGCAGGCGGCGCGCGGCGCCTCGCCGAGCGCCGCGGTGATGCCGGTCAGATGCAGCACGCGCGGCGGCCCGCCCGCGGTGAAGGCGCGCTCCACGGCGTCCGCCGTGAGCCGTGAACCGGCCGACCCGGTGCGGTAGTAGTGCACCCGCGTCACGTCCGGAAGGCGCGGTTCGAAGAGCAGCAGACCCGTCGGGGCGCCCGCGTCCCGGCTGGCCAGGGCGACGTCCACGCCCTCGGCGCGCAGCGTGCGCAGCACCAGCTCACCGGCCTCGTCGTCGCCGACCGCGCCCGCCCAGCGCACCCGGTGGCCGAGCCGGGCCAGCCCGATCGCCACGTTCGACTCGGCGCCCGCGACGGACAGCTCCATCGTCCCGCCGAGCCGCAGCGGCCCGCTGCCGCGCAGCGCGGCCATGGTCTCGCCGAACGTGAGGACGTCCGTGACGGGGCCGCCCGCCGCCCCGGGCGAAACCCGCGTGCCCGATCCGTCCGCCGTGCCCGCCCCGCTCACCCGCACACCTCCACGAACCGCGCCGCCCGCTCCCGCAGCGCCCCCAGGTCGCCGCCGTCCGCCGCGTCCCCGATCAAGGGGGAGCCGACGCCCACCGCGGTCGCCCCGGCCGCCAGATACGCCTCCGCGGCGGGCGCGTCGACACCGCCGACCGGCACGAACGGCAGCCCGGGGAACGGGCCGCGCAGGGCCTTCAGATAGGCGGGCCCGCCCACGGCCGACGCCGGGAAGACCTTCAGGGCCGTGGCGCCCGCCGCGGCGCCCGCGATCACGTCGGTCGGCGTGAGCACCCCCGCCAGCACCGGAAGACCGAGGCGCAGCGCCTCGTCGACGCCCGCGCCGAGGCCGGGCGTGACCATCAGGTTGGCGCCCGCGTCGGCGGCGGCCCGCGCGTCGTCGGCCGTCAGGACCGTGCCCGCGCCGAGCCACGCGTCCGCCCCCAGCTCCGCCCGCGCCCGGCGCAGCACGCCGAGCGCGCCGGTGCCGCTCAGCGACACCTCCACCAGCGGCACTGAGCACTCGGCGAGCGTCATCACCGTACGGAAGGACGCCTCCGGGTCCGAGCCGCGCACGATGGCGACGAGCCGCCGGGCCCGCAGGGCGGTGAGGAAGTCCGTCATGCCCCCAGGCTCGCACAGGTCCGGGGGCCCGCCGACGCGGGCCCCCGGACGTCACCGCGCGTGCCGGACCCGGTCCGGATGGCGGGCCTTCCAGTACGGGTTGTCGTGCGGCAGGTTCCCGCTGACCCGCCCGTACATCCCGAACACCATCAGCAGCAGCCCGACCGCGAAGCTGAACAGCACGTTCTGGATGCGGAACGCCAGGACATTGAGGCCGGTGTCGAGCAGGGCGAGGTTGACGAAGCCGCTGAGGAGGAACGCGATGCCGAGCACCATGTTGAGCGTCGACGCGAAGTTGCCGCCGATCACCATCCCGGCAAACAGCAGCAGCCCCACGCAGAGGGACAGCACGCTCAGCGCGCCGTTGGTGTTCAGGCCCGCGACCGTGTCGCCGCGGGTGTCGAAGAAGCCGACCTTGTCGATCAGGCCGAGGATCCCGAACGCCAGCAGGACCAGGCCCATCAGACCGGCGCCGAAGCGGTAGACGGTGCTGAGCCGGTGGTCGACGGGCAGGTGCTCGTCCAGCGTGACGCGCCGTCTGCGGGCCCGGGGCCGGGGGCTCGGATGACGCGGATGAAGCGCATGCGTGGCCATGTCCGCCTCCTTCGTACGCGCGGAGGCCGCCGTCTTCTGTCCGTACGGAGGTGACACCTCTGTCCGTGCGGAGGTGACACCTCTGTCCGTACGGAGGCGGCACCTTCTTTCTGTGCGGAGAGGTGGCACCTTCTGTCCGTGCGGATATGACACGTGGGCCGCGAGTGTCACATGTCGCGCCACACGTATACGTACGCACCTCCAGCATCCGCCCGTGAGCCGCTGACCGCCAACAAGAGCGGCCGGGCCTAGGCGCCCGGTGCGCCCTGGCCCCGCTCCTCGCGGATCGCCGCCACCACGCGCGCGGCGGCGGCGCGCACCGCCTCCGTCTCGGTCAGGAAGTGCCAGTAGTCGGGGTGGCGGCCCTCCAGGGCGGCGACCGCGCGGTCCAGGCGGGCCACGGCGTCGTCCAGCGGGCGGGCGTGGCGCGGGTCGGGGCGCTGGCGGCCCGCCATGGCCAGGCGCTGGGCGTCGCGGACGGCGAAGCGGGTGCGCTCGATCTCGCCCCCCGGGTCCTTGGCGACCTCGTTGAGCCTGCGCAGCCGGTCACCGGCCGCCGACACGGCCTCGTCCGTGGCGTTCAGCAGCGCCCGCACCGTGGTCAGCAGGGCCGTGGCGTCCGGCCAGCGCTGCTCCTCGCGGGCCCGCTGGGCCTCGTTGAGCTTGGCCTCGGCCTGCCGCACGGTCTCCTCGGTCTGCTCCGGCACCCGCTGGAGGTCCTGCCAGCAGGCCGCCGCGAACCGGCGCCGCAGCTCGCTGAGGACCGGCCGCACCTGCTCGCTGCGGGTGGTCAGGGCCTGCGCCCGGGTACGCAGCGACACCAGGCGCCGGTCGATCTCGCGGGCCCGCTCCGGCAGCCGCTCGGCCTCCGCGCGGATCGCCTCGGCCTCGCGCGCCACCCGGTCGGCGCGCTGGAGGGTCTCCGGCACGCCGTGCTGCCCGGCGCCCTGGTTGAGCTTGGTCAGCTCGGGCGCCAGCTGGGCGAGCCGCCCCGCCAGGTCGTCGGCCCTGAGCCCCGAGGCGCGGGCCGCGTCCAGGGCGTTGCTGGCCGCGAGCAGGGTCTGCCGGGCCCGCTCCACGCCCGGGGCGAGCCGCGCGAGCTGCGTCTCCGCCTTGTCGAGCAGCGGCCCGAGCCCCCGCGCGAAGCCGTCCAGGTCCTGCTTGGCCCGGCCGAGCGCGTCCCTGGCCTGCGTCAGTTCCGTACGGGCGCGGGCGGCGGCGGACGCCTCCAGGTCGTCGCGGTCCAGGTCGTGGGCGTCGACGGCGGTGATGTACTGGTGGCTGACCTCGTCGATGCGGCGGCCGAACGCCTCGAAGTCCGCGGCGGCCTTGCGGGCGGCGGGGAGGAGTCCACCGCCACGATCGTCTCGATGGAGATCCGCAGGTCCCGCTGCGCGGTGTCCAGCTCGTAGAACGCGGCCGCCGCGGCGTCCTTGGCGGCCTGGGCGTCGGCCCGCAGGCCCTCCCCGCGCCCCCCGAACCACCGCCGCGTGCCGCCACCGGCGAACGCCGCGGGGAGCGCCGCGGCGAGCAGCAGAGGAAGGGGCAGCGCCACCAGGGTCAGCGTGTCGCGCAGGGCCCGCGCGGCGCCCGGCACCCGGCGGACAGGACGACGGCGCGCTGCTGCCTGCGGTGATGTCGCCGTCACTGTCCCACTCCCGTGCTGTCGTCCGCCCTGCCCGGCCGGTGTCACATTCTCCCACCGGTTAAGGACGAACACACGGGCCGGTCAGTTCGCCGCGCGCACCGTGATCCCGCCGTCGGCGCTGCTGACGGACACGTGGTGGCGGCTGCGGCCGTCGCGCGGCACGGACACGTCGACGCCGCCGTCGACGCTGCGGGCGTCCACGCGATACGCCGCGGACCCCCGGCCCCCGGCGGCCGCGCCGCCCTCGCGCACCGGCAGGCCGATGGTGACGGAGCCGTCCTGGGTGCGGGCCCGTACGCGGTCGGGCACGGCCCTGAGGTCCAGCCGCAGGGAGCCGTCCGCCGAGCTGGCGCTGACCTGCTTGGACGTGATGCCGACGGCGTTCACCGACCCGTCCTGGCTGCGCAGGTCCAAGGGCCCGCCGACGTCCTTGACGGTCACGGAGCCGTCCGCGCTGCGCACCTTCAGGGGCGCGTCGAAGCCGCGGGCGGTCACCGGGCCGTCGGCGGACAGGACGGTCACGGCGACGCCGCGCGGCACCACCACGCGGTGCTTGGCCGAGCAACTGCTGATCACGCCGCGGCACTTCATCCGGAACGAGAGCCGGTCGCCGTCCATGCCCCAGCTGATCTCGGGATCCGAGCCGAACACCGTACGCCCGTCGAACCAGCGCGTGACCCGCACCTTCTTCGCGTCCGTGCCGTCCGTGCCGTCCGCCACGACGACCTCAAGGCTGGAGTCGTCGGAGTCGATGGTGAGCGTCCGGCCCGGCAGCGCGAAGGAGCGGTGCTCGGGATCGGAGTCGTCGTCGGCGCTGGCCCCGCACGCGGCGACGAGCCCGCACACGGCCGCCATCGAGCCGATCCCGACAAGGACCCGCAGCCCGCGCGGACGCGGACGACGGCTGTGGACGGTGCTCATGACTCTCCCCTGGTCCCGTGATCCCGGTGCCCCCGCGGTCCCTCCCGCGAGCACGTCTACGACGCTAGGCACCGCCCCGCCCCCGGACGATCCGGCGTCCTCCCGCATCCGGGGTGGGGATATCCCCCGGCCCCGGCAGGTCCCCCCCGGGGGGCCCGCGGTGGGTGTGCCGGTCACCGCCACCGGCAAGGTAGGCTGTCGAACCGTCCCGGGCGCGTAGCTCAGGGGTAGAGCGCTGCCCTTACAAGGCAGATGTCGGCGGTTCGAAACCGTCCGCGCCCACCAGGACCAGGACCCCCGGCCGAGCACGGCCGGGGGTCCTCGGCGTTCCGGGCGCGACAGGCGCCCCGGGAGCCCGGCGGGGCCTTTCTCCCGAACCGCCCGTCCGGCCCCGCCCCGACCGGCATGATGAGGCGCACCGTCCGCTTCCCGCACCTCATCCGCCAAGGGAGCCCCGCTTGTCGTACGCCGCAACGCCGCCCACCGTCGCCATGGCCATCGTCGGCGCGGGCCCCCGCGGCACGAGCGTCCTGGAGCGCCTGTGCGCGTCGGCCGCCGAACTGCTCGCCCCCGGGACGCGGATGACGATCCACGTCATAGACCCCTCGCCGCCGGGCCCCGGCAGGGTGTGGCGCACCGCGCAGGCGCCGCAGCTCCTGATGAACACCGTGGCCTGCCAGGTGACGCTGTTCACCGACGCGAGCGTGGACTGCGCGGGGCCGATACGACCGGGGCCGAGCCTGTACGAGTGGGGTGCGCGGGGGCACCTCCCAGGGCTCGGCCCCGACGACTATCCGACCCGCGCCGACTACGGCCGCTATCTGGAGTGGGTGTTCGCCGAGACGGTCCGCACGGCGCCGGACGCGGTGCGCGTCGAGGTGCACGCGGCGCGGGCGGTGCGCCTGGCCGACGCGGCCGGTGACGCGGACGGCCCGCAGACCCTCGTACTCGACAACTCCCGGGCGCTGACGGGGCTTTCGGCGGTGGTCCTCGCGCAGGGGCACCTGCCCGCCGCGCCCGAGGCGGCCGTGCGGCGCCTTGGCGAGCACGCCGCGCGGCACGGCCTGCGGCACGTCCCGCCCGCCAACCCCGCCGACGTGGACCTCACACCCCTCGCGCCCGGCGAGCCGGTCCTCCTGCGGGGGCTCGGCCTGAACTTCTTCGACCACATGGCGCTGCTGACCGAGGGCCGCGGCGGGCGGTACGCGCGCACGCCGGACGGCGTGCTGCGCTACACCGCCTCGGGCGAGGAGCCGAAGCTGTACGCCGGTTCGCGGCGCGGAGTGCCCTACCAGGCGCGCGGCGACAACGCGAAGGGCCCCTACGGGCGGCACGAGCCCGCCGTGCTCACCGCCGACGTGATCGCCCGCTTCCGCAAGCGCGCGGACAGCGGCGACCCGCCCGACTTCCTGGCCGAGGTGTGGCCGCTGGTCGCCAAGGAGGTGGAGACGGTCTACTACGAGGCGCTGCTGCGCGCCCGCGGCCCGGCCGGGCCCGTGCGGGCCTTCCGGGACCGCTTCCTCGACGCGCCCCACGGCTCGCCCCAAGAGGCCGCGCTCCTGGACGAGTCGGCGGTGGCCGCCGCCGACCGCTGGTCCTGGGAGCGGCTCGAACGGCCCTGCGCGGGGCGCGCGTTCCGCTCGCCGGGCGACTTCCGCGCCTGGCTTCTGGACCACCTGCGGGCCGATGCCGCGCAGGCCGCGCTCGGCAACGTCGCGGGCCCGCTGAAGGCGGCGCTCGACGTGCTGCGCGACCTGCGCAACGAGCTGCGGCTCGTCGTCGACCACCGCGGCATCGCCGGGGCCTCCCGCCGCGAGCACCTCGACGGCTGGTACACCCCGCTCAACGCCTTCCTGTCGATCGGCCCGCCCCGGCACCGGATCGAGCAGCTGGCGGCGCTGGTCGAGGCGGGCGTGGTGGAGGTGGTCGGGCCGCGCCTCGACGTGCGGGCGGCCGACGGGGCGTTCCTCGCGCGCTCGCCGGACGTGCCGGGCTCCGACGTCCGCGTCACGGCGCTCGTCGAGGCGCGGCTGCCCGAGCCGGACCTGCGGCGCACCGGCGACGAACTGCTCGCGGGGCTGCTGCGCGACGGCCGCTGCCGCCCGCACGCGGTCGACGGCTACGAGACGGGCGGGCTCGACGTGACGCCGCGCCCCTACCGCCTGGTCGAGCGCGGGGGCCGGGCGCACCCGCGGAGGTTCGCGCTGGGGGTGCCGACGGAGGGCGTGCACTGGGTGACGGCGGCGGGGGCGCGGCCGGGCGTGGACTCGGTGACGCTGTCGGACGCGGACGCCGTGGCACGGGCGGCGCTGCGCGCGGCGACGGCCGAGAACCGCGGCTCCGAGGGCAGCGCGCCCGGCGGTCGCGGACCCGCCCCGGAACCCCCGACCCGTACTTGGTCCAGACCAGAAGCACCGATCGGCACGTGAACGCAACGGTTCTTTCGGTCGAACCCCACGTGGCGCGGGACACCTGCGGCGGCCGGATACAGGGGATTCTCATGAAACACTCAGATGTTGAAGTTGCAAGTACTAATTAGGCGCACCTAATCTTCTGAGTCTCGACCGGTTCACGTCCCCGAACCGTTCATGACCGAAGGAGTCCCCCATGACTGAGCGTCTGAACAGCGCCCAGCCCTACGTCCTCGGCCTCTTCCGCATCGTCGTCGGGCTGCTCTTCTTCTGCCACGGCGCCTCCTCCCTGTTCGGCTGGTTCGGCGGCGTGGACGGCAACGGCGCGACCGTCGACGCGGGCACCTGGCCGGGCTGGTACGCGGCCGTGATCCAGCTCGTCGGCGGCGCCCTGGTCATGTTCGGCCTCGGCACCCGCGCGGCGGCGCTCATCTCGTCCGGCTCGATGGCCTACGCCTACTTCAAGGTCCACCAGCCCGAGGAGCTGTGGCCGATACAGAACGGCGGCGAGCCCTCGGCGATGTTCTGCTGGGCCCTGCTGCTGCTCGTCTTCACCGGCTCCGGCGCGTTCAGCCTCGACCGCCTCATCGCGGCGGCGCGCGGCGAGCGCGGCCGGAACTCGGCCGCGGACAGCGAGGGTTCGGGCCGCACGCCGATCGCGGCCTGAGCCACCACCGCGCCGCCGCGGCACCGCGGCACGCGAAGGGCGCCCCCAGCCCCGTACGGCGATGTCCGCGTACGGGACCGGGGGCGCCCGTGGTGCGTGGTGGGCCCGCGGCCGCTACTTCTCAGGCTGCGGTGCGAACGGCACGCTGAAGCAGGCCAGTCGCTCACCCGCGCCGCCCTGCTCGCGGTGCAGCACGACGGACGCCGCCTCGCCGCGCCGGAAGCCCCAGTCGTGGTACGCGGACGAGGCTCCGGAGCCGTCGCGCCGGGCGGTGAAGTCAAGCCAGACTTCGTTGGCCGGATTGACGTCACCGGGATCGGTGGACGGCTTGTTCTGGTAGTGCCCACCGGCCGCCGCCGGGTCCGCGCCGCACGGCTTCTGGTGCACGTGCACGCCGTACTTGTAGTTCGGTTCCATGCCCTTCACCCGCAAGGAGACGCGGGTGCCGCGCTGATCGCTGCGCTGGGTCACCTGGATCCAGGAGCCAGCGGGTACGAGTTCCTGGTTGTACGTCAGCGCGGACGACGGCACGAAGGCCTTGGGAGGCGCGAACCGCGCCTCCGCGCGGACCTCCACGCTGTCGTCGCCCGTTCCGCCGCCGGTGGTTCCGCTGGTTCCGCCGGTTCCGACCGCGGCGAGCATCATCGCCGTCACGGCCGAGGTCAGCACTCCTGCCACCATGGCAAGCTCCTCGTATCGCCAGGTCAGCGCCCCTTCCAGGCGCTCTGTCACTGTTCGTACGGGCAGTCACCACCGTACGCCCCGTCACACGCGCCCGCCGGACAAGCCGCCAACTCGCAGGTGAGCACAGGGGTACTCGGGACGGTGTACACACCACCGAGCACGGCGGCGGGCGCGCCGGTGAACGTGATCTAGCGAACACCTGAGCCCCCCGTGGATCTCCGGGCGACTCCTCGGCGTACGCTGTACCGCTGTCGTCAGGCCGCCACCCGCCGCTCCCCGCCACATCGCGGCGCTGTGTTGCCGACCGGGGAGTCACGGGGAGTTCTGGGTGTTGGAGAGTGTGGGGGCGCTGACCGCGAGCCCGTGGATCTACGCGGTCGTGGCGGTCTCCGTGCTGTTCGACGTCTTCCTGCCGCTGCTGCCGAGCGGGGTGCTCGTGATCACGGCGGCGACCGCGGCCGCCGCGGCGGGCTCCGGCACCGGGCGCGTGCCGCGCGACGTGCCGGACCTCCTCCTGCTGCTGCTCTGCGCCGCGACGGCGTCCGTGCTCGGCGACCTCGTCGCCTACCGGGTCGCCCGGCGGGGCGGGGAGCGGCTCGACCGGGCCATCGCCCGCTCCCGCCGCCTCACCAGCGCGCAGGAACGCCTCGGCGCGGCGCTTTCGCGGGGCGGCGGCGTCCTCGTGGTCATCGCCCGCTTCGCGCCCGCCGGGCGCTCCATCGTGTCCCTGGGCGCGGGCGCCGCGCACCGCCGGGTGCGCGACTTCCTGCCCTGGTCGGCGCTGGCGGGCGTCGCCTGGGCCGGGTACAGCGTGGGGCTCGGGTACTTCGGCGGGCAGTGGCTGGGCGCGACGTGGCTCGCGACCGGTGTCTCCGTCCTGGCCCTCTTCGCCGCGGGCGCCGCGGCGGCGTACCTGGTCCGCCGCCCCAGAGAAGCTGCGGCACCCACGCCTTAGCGGCCCCTCGCCGGGGGGGATGGTGCCGGTCGCGGCAGAGTTTCAGCCCGTCCGGCGTTTGAGGACGAGGCGCGGAGCGCCAATGAAAGCGGGGTGCCAGGGGCAGCCGCCCCTGGTTCGGGAAGGGGCGGGTCTGGGGCGCCCCCGCGAGGGTTACGCCCCGCGTCGGCCGCCGCGCACCTCGATCCCCCCGAGCAGCTCCGCCGTAGCCACGGCAACCGCGTCGACGGCCCGCTCGAACACCTCCCGGTTGTGCGCGGCGGGCGCCCGGAACCCGGACACCTTGCGGACGTACTGAAGCGCGGCGGCCCGGATCTCGTCCTCGGTGGCCTCCTCGGGAATCGCGGGCGGGCGGAGAGTCTTGATGCTGCGGCACATGCCTCAAGCTTGGCACATCGAATTCGAACAGGAGTAGCATTACGCCGTGTCCGAGTCGACCCCGCCCGAGTTCCCCAGCGACCTCCTCGCCGGTCAGGAGGAGCTGCACCAGGTCAGATCCGAGCTGCACGCCCTGCTCAAGCGGCTGCCGTGGTCGGTCGAGCCGCACGACGGCTTCCACGACGACCAGGGCTGGCGCAAGGTCGTGCGCCCCGCGACGCCCGGCTGGACGCCGGACGAGCAGGCGGAGGTCGAGAAGCTGCGCCAGCGGGAGCGGGAGCTGGTGGTGTTCGTGACGGGCCACCGCTTCTGGGAGCAGGTTTCGGGACCGGAGGCGGTGGATACCCGGATGAGGCTCAAGCACGCGCACAAGGCCGTGCGTGAGGCGTCCGTCGAGCGCTAGCGGGCGGTGGCGGGGGGCGGGGTGCCGACTCCCCGCGCACGATCCCGCCGGGGAGGGGCACGCGCTCCGGAGCCAGCCGCTCCGCGCCGCCCTCCGGTGCTGCCGGTACTCCCGGTGCCCGCCGGGTCCGCCGTGCTCACCCGTGATCCGCGCCCGGCCCCCGCGTTCCGCGAGCGGAGGTTCATCCGTGACCGTACTGACCGTCGTCCTGCTTCTGATCCTGTTCGTCTTCGGCTTCCAGCAGCCGCTGCTGTGGGTGCTCGCCGGGGTGATCGTCTACCTCATGGTCCGCCGCCACGATCGGCGGCCCGCCGAGTACGGGCCGCTCGGCGGTACTTCGGCGAAGGCGCCCGGGGTGGGCGGGGCCCCCACGTCGTACCACGAGTACAAGGTCCGGCGGAAGCGTCAGGAGCGCTGGGAGCGGCGTTACCGCCGCACCCACCCGAAGTGATCGCCGCTTCGCGGCTCGTCCTCAAACGCCGGACGGGCTTGATTGTCGCGCTGCGCGCTCGTCCTCAAGCGCCGGACGGGCTGGATTTGTCGCGCTGGCGCGCTCGCCCTCAAACGCCGGGCGGGCTGGATCATCGCTCCGCGGCTCGTCCTCGGGTTGGTCCCACTCGCTCGCCCCGGAGGGGGCGGGCGGGTGGGACAGAGGGGGGCGCGGGCGCAGGTTGAGCCCGTCCGGCGTTTGAGGACGAGCCGCGGAGCGGCAATGAGGGCGGGCGGGTGGGGGGGTTAAGTAAGGGGGCGCTCCAGGATCGGCTCCAGGCGGGCCGCGCCGCCCTCGGCGACCCGTGACCGTTCGAGCCGCAGCACCGCCCCCCGCCCCCGCAGCGTCAGCGTCATCAACTGGTTCCCGAACCAAGGCCCCCCGGCCCTCCGCCAGGAGACCCCGGCGGGCCCGACCCGCCCGTGGCGAGCGAAGCGCCGCCCGAGAGAGCGGCCCACCCCGCTCCAGCCGAAGCGGAAGCCCACCCGGATCGACGCGGGTACGGAGTTGTGCACGGGTGAGCAGGTCAGCTGGAGGACGCGGGCGTCGGGCCCGGAGCCCGCGGGCCACACGGGCTCGGCGACGTACGCGTGGTGCACGTCCCCGGACAGGACGCACACCGTCGCGGGGGCGCCCACGCCCGACCCCGCCTCGGCGATCAGCGCGGCGAGCGCCTCGAACGACGCGGGGAACGCCGCCCAGTGCTCCAGATCGGCCCGGCGGCGCAGCCGCTCCCCGAACCGCGCCCACCGCTCGCCGCGCTCGCCCCGGCACAGCGCGGCGTTCCACCCCTCCACGTCGTGGATGAGGTGCGGCAGTAGCCACGGCAGGGACGTGCCGATGAGCAGGTGGTCGCAGCCGCCGTCGAGCGCCTGCTCGCGCAGCCAGCGCGCCTCCTCGGGGGCGAGCATGGCGCGGCGGTCCTCGTCCAGGACGCGCGCGGCACGCGTGTCGACCATCAGCAGGCGTACGCGGCCGAAGTCGCGCCGGTAGCTCCAGCGGGCCGCCCCCGGCTCCGCGTCCGCCGCGGCGGCGAAGGCGCGCAGCGCGTCCGTGCCGTCGGGCGCCGCGCACACCGCGGCGTACACCTCGTCGCGCGCCAGCTCGGCGGGCGGCAGATTGCCTATGTGCTGGTACACCCAGTACGACATCAGGCCGCTGAGGACGCGCTCGCGCCACCACGGCGTCGCGCGCATCTCGGCGAGCCAGGAGGCGCTGGTGTTCCAGTCGTCGATGATGTCGTGGTCGTCGAAGATCATGCAGCTGGGCACCGTGGACAGCAGCCAGCGCACCTCGGGGTCGAGCCAGGACTCGTAGTACAGGCGGGTGTACTCCTCGTAGTCCGCGACCTGGTCGCCCGGCGGCTCGGACAGGTCGCGGCGGGCGGCGAGCCAGGCGCGCGTCGCCGAGGACGTCTCGTCCGCGTACACCTGGTCCCCGAGGAGCAGCAGCACGTCCGGGCGCTCGGCGGCGGGGTCGGCGGCGAGCCGCGCGGCCAGCGTGTCCAGGGCGTCGGGGCCCACGGGGTCGTGGCCGTCGGCGGGCGGCGCGGCCCAGCGGCACGAGCCGAAGGCGACGCGGACCGCCTCGGGGTCGGCGACGGGCGTGCGGATGGTGCTCGCCGGGTACGGCGACGAGGGCGGCGGCCACACGACGCTGCCGCCGAGCCGGACCTCGTACGCCGTCTCCGTGCCCGGCGTGAGGCCCGTGACCGGCACCAGGGCGTAGTGGTGCCCGGCGACCTGGAAGGTGCGGGCCGTGCCCGCCGCCCCGTCCGCGCACCGCACCTCGGCCGTGCAGGGCCGGTCGGCCTCGACCCAGATGGTCGCGCCCGCCCCGTCGACATGTCTCAGCAGCGGGCCAAGTCGCAGCCGTGCCACAGCGATCACCCTCCTCCGTCGCCCCGTACGGTACGGAACGACGGAGGGCGGCGGGACGGTTCCGCTCAAGCGGAACGGTCCGTCACTGCTGGGGCGGAACGGTTCAGCAGCCGTTCAGGACCGAGGTGAGCTTGCTCTTCTCGGCGGAGTCGACGCTCAGGCCGTAGGAGTGCTTCACGTCCACCCACATCCGCGCGTAGAAGCAGTGGTACGAGGCCAGCGGCGGCATCCACTCGGCGGGGTCCTTGTCGCCCTTGGCCTGGTTGACGTTGTCGGTGACCGCGATGAGCTGCGGCTCGCTCAGGTCGTTGGCGAAGCTCTGGCGCCGGGAGGTGGTCCAGGAGCTGGCGCCGGACTTCCAGGCCTCGGAGAGCGGCACGACGTGGTCGATGTCGAGGTCGGAGGCCTGGGTCCAGGTGGCGTTGTCGTACGCGGACTTCCAGGTGCCGGAGACGGCGGCACAGCTGGAGTCCTGCTGGACGTTGGTGCCGTCCCGCTTGAGGACGACCTCGCGGGTGTTGCAGGCGCCGGACTGGGTGATCCAGTGCGGGAACTTGTCGCGGCTGTAGCCGTCGGAGGAGCCCTCGGGGCGCACGGTGAGCTGGCCGAGGTAGGTGCGGGCGGTGGCGGCGCTGACGGGGGTGGGCGGGGCGGCCTGGGCGGGGGAGCCGGTGAGCAGGGTCGCTCCGGAGGCCAGGGCGGTGAGGGCGCCCAGGGCGGCGAGACGGCGACGCGCGTAGACAGCGGGCATGCGAACTCCCTTGCAGTGGGGGGATGGTGACCACTCGGGCGTGGCCATGCTGGCGTCGTGGGGTTGCCAGCGGATGTGCAAGCGGTGACAGGGTCGCGTCAAACGAATGGACGGGGCAAGGGGTTTGTCGAGATGTCACCTAATCGGCGGGGCGCGGGAGTTGGCCATCGGCAGGGCGCGGGAGGTGGCCGCACGTGATCCAGCTCACGCGGGCGCCCGGCGGGTGGACCCGGGGGCGTGGGCGGGGGTGGTCGCGGGGCCGGTCCGGCGGCGGGCCGGGCGAGGGGGTGGAAGGGGGACCAAAGACCCTGTTCGGGGCGGTGGCGCCGTCGCGTACCATGGACGGCGCAGAAGGGGAGTAGCTCTTCGCCGGACCGTCGACATACTGCTCACCCGTCACCCGACCACCACCCCTGGTGGAGCGCTTCGCGCGCTGTGTTGATGGCTGAGCCGGCGCCCGGAGGCGGCCCATCGCGGTGGGCGGCCAGCGAGACCTTCGGCAAGCAGTGCCCACGTACACGAGCCGTGTGCGTCCGTGAGCGCTGCCGTGCCGAGGTGTCGTACGCGAAGGGTGCGAAGCTCTCGGTGGGGCGGCCCGACCGATTGAGGAACCCTTGATCAGCCTTAGTGTGACGGCGCTCGTCTTCGGCGTCGTCTTCCTCGCCGAACTGCCCGACAAGACCGCGCTCGCCGGGCTCGTCCTCGGCACGCGCTACCGCGCCAGCTATGTCTTCGCGGGCGTGGCCGCCGCGTTCGCCGTGCACGTGGTGCTCGCCGTGGCGGCGGGCAGCGTCCTGACGCTCGCCCCGCAGCGCCTGGTGCAGGCGATCACCGGCGTGCTGTTCCTCGGCGGCGCCGCGATGCTGCTCATGAAGAAGGACGAGGACGACGACGAGGTCAAGGCGCCCAGGGACCAGAGCTTCTGGCGGGTCTCCGGCGCGGGCTTCATGCTCATCCTGGTCGCGGAGTTCGGCGACCTCACACAGATCATGACGGCCAACCTGGCCGCCCGGTACGACGACCCGCTCTCCGTCGGCCTCGGCGCGGTGCTCGCCCTGTGGGCGGTCGCCGGGCTCGGGATCGTCGGCGGCAAGGCCCTGATGAAGCGGGTGCCGCTCGCGCTCATCACGAAGATCGCGGCCCTGCTGATGCTGGGGCTCGGCCTGTGGAGCCTGTACGAGGCGGTGGCCTAGGCGCGCGCTCCGGCGGGGAGCCGCCGGGGTCGGTGCGTACGCCTGCCGGGCTGGTCCGGCGTCGGCCGGGCTGGTCCGGCGGGGTCAGTCCCGCGTCGGCCCCGGTTGGCTCGGCGGGGTCGGCCCCGCGTCTGCCCCGGCGGCGGGGGCGGCCCTGCGCCTGTCAGGCCGGTCCGACAGGGCGTGTGTAGCCCCCTGTCATGGGGTCTGACCTGCGTTGTTGCCGCGCCCGGGACCTGTTTTGTACCGTGGAGAAACAAAGTGGTCCCGCCCGTACTCCCTGACCGGCGGGCGGGGCCGCCTTGATCGCTTCGCTGCCCGTTCCGCGCCCCGTGCGCCGCGCCCCTCCTGGGCCGCCGCGCCGGGGTCTGCCCTTTGGAGTGCGCCGATGACGGCCGTGACCGAACTGACCGCCCGAGCCCTCCTCCTCGACATGGACGGCACCCTCGTCAACTCCGACGCCGTCGTCGAGCGCTGCTGGCGCCGCTGGGCGGGCACCCACGGCCTCGACCCCGACGAGGTCATGAAGGTCGTGCACGGCCGCCAGGGCCACGCCTCCATGGCCCTGCTGCTGCCCGACCGCCCCATGGCGGAGAACCACGCCGACAACCGCGCGATGCTCGCCGAGGAGACCGCCGACATGGACGGCGTCGTCCCCGTGCCCGGCGCCCCCGCGTTCCTCGCCGCCCTCGCCGGGCTCCCGCACGCGCTGGTGACCTCCGCCGACGTCCCCCTGTCCACGGCCCGCATGGCCGCCGCCGGACTGCCGCTGCCCGCGGTGCGGGTGACCGCCGAGAGCGTCAGCGCCAGCAAGCCGGACCCCGAGGGCTTCCTCAAGGGCGCCGCCGAGCTGGGCTTCGCCCCCGCCGACTGCGTCGTCTTCGAGGACTCCGGGGCGGGCATCGCCGCCGGGAAGGCCGCCGGGATGCGGGTCGTCGGCATCGGGCCGCGCGCGGGCGCCTACGAGCCCACGGTGTGGGTGGACGACCTCACGCGGGTCCGCGTCAGCGGCACCGACGACGGCGCGATACGCCTCACCTTCGGCTGAGGCCGGGCCCACCTTCGGCCGGGGCGGGCCCGGCGCCCCTCAGGGCCCGCCCGTCTCCGCCTCCAGGGCGCGGCGCGTCGCCTTCCCGTACGTGCCCGGCACGTCCCCGGTGACGCCCCGTGCCCACTGATAGCGCGCCACCGCGTCGGCGACGGCGGGGGAGTAGCAGCCGTCCACCGGACCCACGTACAGCACCAACTGGGCCAGGCGGTACTGGAGTTCGCGCACCGCGCCGCCCGTGTCCCCCACCCGCAGCGCCCGCTCGGCGGGAGGGCGCTGCGCGGACGGCAGCACCACCCGGCCGGTCATGCGGGCCGTCGTCCGGGTCGGGGACGTGGCCGGGGTCCTGGCCGGGGCCTTCCGCGGCCCGATCCGCGGGGACGCCGACGGCGCGGGCGTCCGGGACGGGCCCGGCACGGGCTGCGCCGACCGGGCCGACTGCCGCGCCTCCCGCGCGGGCCGGTCCTGCCGCTCCTTACGGCGCTCCGGCTCGGGGTCGGGGTCCGGCGCGCTGGACGTCGTGTCCGGCAGCGCCCGGTCCTCCTCGCCGCCCCTGGCGCCCCCGGTGAACATCCCCCCGGCGAACACCGCCGCCGACGCCACCACCACGCCCGCCCCGGCCAGCAGCCCCGCCCGGCCCCGCCGCGCCGACCGCCGGTCCCCCGCGACCGCCGGTGGGGGCGGCACCGGGGCCCTGGGCGCTCCGGGCCGCGGAGGCGGCGGCGCCGAGGTGAGCGCCGGAAGCGGAACCTCGGGCTCTGGCAGCGTCACGTACGGGCGGATCCGCAGCGGGTCGAAGTCCTCCGCGGCCGCCGCCTGGGCCGACCGCGCCTCCAGCGCCGCCCGCGCCGCCGCGCCCGCGCAGCCGCACACGGGGGTCCCGCCGGGCGCCCGCCCCCTGCCGCAGCTCGGACACGTGCGGCGGGTCTGCTCGGGGTCTCCGGGCGGCGGCCCTCCAGTCGGGCTCCAGGGCGGGCTCCCAGGGGGGCCGGGAGGTCCGGGCGGCCCGTGCTGCCCGTGCCCGCCGCCGTGCCTGCGGTGCCTGCCGCGCTCACGTTGCCCATGAGGGGGCCGACTCTGCCCGGCGGGCTGGCCGTGCTCGCCCGGGCCGCCTCCTTCCCCGTTGCCTACCGGCCCGCCCACTTCCCCGTTGCCTAAGTGACCCGGCTCTCCCGGGTTTCCTCGGTCCACTGGCTGCTCCCCTCCCGCACCGGCCCGCGTGGGCTCCTACGGCCCGCGGGGCTCCCCAGGAGTATGCAGCCGCTCGACTCAACAGGCCATAACGGGTGACTCGGACCACGATGGAGCACGATGGAGGAGGAGAGCACCCGCAGGAGGTGTCCATGACGCACGACGTGAGCACCCGCCCGGCCGGGCCGGGGCGCGGGTCAGGGCCTCCGGAGCACGCGCCGCGCGGCGTCCTGGTCCCCATCGGCGCGCTGCTCCTCGGCATGCTCCTTGCCGCGCTCGACCAGACCATCGTCTCCACCGCCCTGCCGACCATCGTCAGCGACCTCGGCGGCATGGAGCACCTGTCCTGGGTCGTCACCGCGTACATGCTGGCCGCCACGGCCGCGACCCCGCTGTGGGGCAAGCTCGGCGACCAGTACGGGCGCAAGCGGCTCTTCCAGACCGCCATCGTGATCTTCCTGATCGGCTCGGCGCTGTGCGGCGTCGCGCAGAACATGTCGCAGCTCATCGGGTTCCGCGCGCTCCAGGGACTGGGCGGCGGCGGGCTCATGGTGCTGTCCATGGCGATTGTCGGGGACCTCGTGTCGCCCCGCGAGCGCGGCCGCTACCAGGGGCTGTTCGGCGCGGTCTTCGGCGCGACCAGCGTGCTCGGGCCGCTGCTCGGCGGCCTGTTCACCCAGCACCTGAGCTGGCGCTGGGTGTTCTACGTCAACCTGCCCGTCGGCGTGGTCGCGCTCGCCGTCATCGCCGCCGCGCTGCACCTCCCGGTCCGCGCCACCCGGCACACCATCGACTACCTCGGCACCTTCCTCATCGCCGCCGTCGCCACCTGCCTGGTCCTCGTCGCCTCGCTCGGCGGCACCACCTGGGCCTGGGGCTCGCCGCAGATCATCGGCCTCGCGGTCCTGGGGGCCGCGCTCGCCGTGTGCTTCGTGGCGGTGGAGCGCGAGGCGGCCGAACCCGTCATCCCCCTGAAGCTCTTCCGCGTCCGCACCTTCACCCTCACCGCCGTCATCAGCTTCGTCGTCGGCTTCGCGATGTTCGGCGCCATGACCTACCTGCCGACGTTCCTCCAGGTCGTCCAGGGCGTCTCGCCGACCATGTCCGGCGTGCACATGCTGCCCATGGTCATCGGCATGCTGATCTCGTCGACCGCCTCCGGGCAGATCGTCAGCCGCACCGGCCGCTGGAAGGCGTTCCCCGTCGCGGGCACCGGCGTCACCGCCCTCGGCCTGCTGCTCCTGCACCAGCTGACGCCGGACAGCCCCACCGCCGAGATGAGCGCCTTCTTCTTCGTCTTCGGCTTCGGGCTCGGCCTCGTCATGCAGGTCCTCGTCCTCATCGTGCAGAACGCCGTCCCGTACGAGGACCTGGGCGTCGCCACGTCCGGCGCGACCTTCTTCCGGTCCATCGGCGCCTCGTTCGGCGTGGCGATCTTCGGTACGGTCTTCGCCTCGCGGCTCGGCGACAAGCTGACCGCCGCTCTGCGGGGGCAGGAGCTGCCGCCCGGGGTCACCGTCGACTCCCTCAAGGCCGACCCGCGCGGCGTGGCGGCGCTGCCGCCCGGGGAGCGGCCCGCCGTCCTGGACGCGTACGCCTCCTCGATCACCGACGTCTTCCTGTACGCGGCCCCGGTCGCCGTCGTCGCGTTCGTCCTCGCCTGGTTCCTGCGCGAGGACCCGCTGCGCGGCGCCGTCACCGCGCCCGACCCCACCCAGACCCTCGCCAGCAACCCCGTCGAGCGGTCCTCGTACGACGAGGTGGCGCGGGCCCTGTCCGTCCTCGGGACGCGGGAGGGGCGGCGCGCGGTGTACACCGACATCACCCGCCGCGCCGGGTACGACCTGCTGCCCGCCGCCAGCTGGCTGCTGCTGCGCGTCGCCCGCCACGGGCACGTGGAGCCCGCGACGCTCGCCGAGCGCGGGGCGGTGCCGCTGACGGTGCTCACGCGGGCGGCGTGCCAGCTGGAGGAGCGGCACCTCGCCGTCCGCGAGGGCCTTGGCCTGCGCCTCTCCGACACCGGGCGGCTGGTCGCCGCGGACCTGGCCAGGGCCCGGGAGGAGTCCCTCGCGGAACTCCTCGGCGACTGGTGGCGCCCCGGCCGCCCCACGGACCTCGACCACCTGGTGGCCGAACTCAGCACGGACCTCTGCGGCTCCCACACGGAACGCCCCCTCCGCCAGTGACCCCTCCCGGGGGGCAACGGGGGGCGCGGAGCGCCGCGGCAGCCCGCCCCCGCCCACCCACCCGTGACTGCCTCTCGGGTGCGGAACGGCGACGCGGAGCGCCGCGGGTGGTTCGTTCGTGTGCCCGCCGCTATCGCGGCGTGGTTCCCCACCCGCCCTCCCGGGACTGCCTCGCGAGCGGGGACCGGTGGCGCGGAGCGCCGCGCGTGGTTGGTCGGTGTACCCGCCGCTGCCGCGGCGTGGTTTACCGCCCGCCGATCCGGGACTGCCTCGCGGGTCGGGGCCGGTGGCGCGGAGCGCCGCAGGTGGTTGGTTTGGCTGGCGGCCGCCGTCACGGCAGATGCTTCCACCCGCCCACCCACCCGCAGCGCTCCGCGTCACGGCCTGCCCCGCGCTGCCGGGTAATCGGTGGGTGGGCGGGAGGAACCCGCCCCGGTAGCGGCGGGCGCGTGGGCTCCCGCCAGGGGTCACGCCCCCTTGGGGGCCGCCTGCTGGACGGCCTCGTCTCGGTATGAGGTTGTGAAGCGGGGCCCCTCAGGCAGGAGGAAACCTCCGGAGACATCCACAGGAGCCACACCCCTTGCGGCCGGAGTCGGGCGGGGAATCGACCGCAATCCGACTGTTCCTCCTCAGCACGTGGCAGAGCGCGTAGGCACCAGCGAGCCGCACGTTTCTACGTCGTGTTGTCGATGTCGAAGCGGGCCCATACCGTCTTGCCGCCCGGCTCCTTCGGCGACCACCACACCGAGTCGGCGAGCCGCTGAGTGATCAACAGCCCACGCCCCTGGTCCGGTAACAGCGCTTCCGGAAGGTCACCCGCCAGAGCGGGCGAAACGCACTCGCCGACTGGCAAGTCCGGCGGAGTCGAGTCCTCATCGCCCACGCCGATGCACAGGAGGCCAGGCCATGTGGTCACGGTCACCTCTACGCGCCGACTGGCACCGGGAAGGGTCAGGCAACTGTCCGGCACAGCGTGCTGCACGACGTTGCTGACAAGCTCGGAGACCACGAGGCGGACGTCATCGCACAAGTCGACGAGGCCCCAGGTCTCAAGCCACGCCCGTACCGTGTCCCGAGCCGCACGGACGGTGTCCGGAGCCTCGGCGAAGAGCGTCAGCGCTCGAAAGTGCCCGGCACTCCCCAGCTCTTCCGCTTGCTGCGGACTGCTCGTCCCCACCTCGTGCCCAGAATGATCGTGCTTACGGGCTCTCCTCGCATCCATGACACAGCCACCGTCCCCGGCCATACCTCCCGGGACGATCCCGACAGGGTGCGCTGAGAGTGCACTCACCGCACCGTCTGTCGCTCCCCCTCTTGGGGACCCCCCTCGTGGGTACACTCGCGAAACGGGCACACGACAACGTCAGGTCTTTCACGGTGGGGAAGTGCGATGGCAGGAGTCGCTCCAACACCAGCAGCTCTACCGCCGCACGTTCTGGAGCGCGCCGACGTACGCGCCGCCATCGCCCACCACGACTTCGGCGAGGTCTTCAGACTCGCGAAGATCCACGGCGGCATCAGCTATGCCAAGATCGCCGAGGCCGTCGGGTACAAGCGTGAGCACATCGGCAAGATGGCCCGCCCCGAGACCGACGGCACGGGCGTCCGCCCCCGGATCACACAGCACTTCAAGATCCTCGAAGTGGTGGATGGACTACGCATCCCCGGGCATCTGGCAGGCCTCGCCCCACGCCCGTGGGAGTGGGAACGATCGCCGGATACGTCCCAGGCGGATGATCCGAGCACGCTCCTCGCACAGGGCGGAGCGGGCCTGTGGGACGTCGCCGAGTTGCTACGACGGACGGAAATGTCCCACATCAACGACGCCGCCCTGGAGTCGATCGAGCAAGGCATCGACCAGTTGGCCCGCGCCTACCCTCACGCCGACGCCGACTATCTGCACGAACGCACCCGAAACGGCTTGCAGTACGTCACCCAGCAGCTTGAGCGCCGCATGACCCTGCGCCAGCACCGGAAACTCCTCGTCGACGCCGGATGGCTGTTCCTCCTGAACGCGTGTGTCCAGTACGACCGGGGCCAGCGCGAGGCCGCCAACCTCAGCAAGGCCGCAGCGCTCCGGATCGGCGACGAGGCCGGACATGGCGAGATCAAGGCATGGGCATGGGAGATCGAGGCCTGGTTCGCTCTCACCCAATGCCGCTGGGACGACATGCTCACCGCAGTCGAGGCCGGGCACGCCGCTGACCAGACCCATTCCGTGGGCGTCCAGTTGTACGCCCACAAGGCCCGCGCCGCAGCCCGCACGGGAGACGCCCGCCTGGTCCGCGACTCCCTGGACGCCGGACGCGCCCGCCTGGAACGCCTTCCCGACCCGGACCACCCCGAACACCACTTCATCATCGACCCGGACAAGTGGGACTTCTACGAGATGGACGCCTACCGCCTACTCGGCGACGACGAACGCGCCGCCACCCACGCCCGGGCAGTCATCCGGATCAGTACGGGCCCCGACGGCACCGAGATCTCACCCATGCGCGCAGCAGAAGCCCGCCTCACACTCGGAGTCGCCGCCGCTCGCACGGGAGAAATCGAGGAAGCCGTCGAAATGGGGGCCGCGGCACTCGAAGCCAACCGCAAGTCGCTGCCATCCCTGCTTCTCGTCGCTGACGAGTTGGACAAGGAACTAAGGTCCCGGTACCCGCGCGAGGCCGCGACGCGGGACTTTCACGAGCAAGTCACGGCTATCAAGCGAGGTACGGCGGCACCCGCTCTTCCGTTCTGAACGCTGCTGTTTTCCGCGCCTGGGCGTTTCGCCCTCACCGACTACCTTGAACAGTAGGTCGGCCTGGAAGGTAATTCTGCTTCAGCGTGAGGCTCGCCGCTGCCGGGGCCCAGGGGAGTAGGAGGCAAAGCCGTGGAGGGGGCGCCGAAAGTTCATTGATCGGCGCCCCGGATGCCGTATGGGCATGCCTCGCGGGTGAAGACCCCCGCGTTAGTGTCAGCGCTACGAGAGTTACGCCTTCTTGGGGGCCGCCTGCTGGATGACCTCGAAGGACCAGACCGTGGAGCCGGACGCGGCGGGCTTGGGGCGGTCCCCGCCGCCCTGGTGGGCGGTCTTCATGGGGCCCTCCATCCACGCCTGGAAGGCGGCCTCGTCGCGCCAGCGCGTGTACACCAGGTACTGGTCGGTGCCCTCGACGGGGCGCAGCAGCTCGAACCACTCGAAGCCGTCGGAGCTCTCCACGGCACCCGCGCGGGAAGCGAACCGCTGCTCCAGGGTCTCCCGCTGCTCCGCCGGGACGGTCAGGACGTTGATCTTCACGATGCTCATGGGGCCATCCTCGCGCACCGCGCGGCGCGGCCGTCAGCCACCGTGCCGTTCCCGCCAGGCGCGGGCCACCTCCTCCACGTCGTACGGCGTCAGGCCGAGCGGAGGGCCGGGCGGCGGGCGGCGCAGGGCCTCGCGCATCTTGTCGTTGAGGGCGGTGACGAGGTCGCGGGCGGCGCGCTCACTGGGGGCGTCGGGGGCCGCGGCGAGGACGTCCTCGGCCTCCTTGCGCAGGGCGAGCGTGGGGGACGTGAGGGAGGGGACGGACACGCCCTCGCGGGTCAGCTTCCGCTTCACCCACCACAGTTCGTCGTACGGAGCGCGGTCGTCGTCGGGCAGCGGCCTGCCGCGCCCCGGCAGCGCGGCGAAGTCACCGCGCTCCTCGGCCTCGCGGATCTGCCGCTCGACCCAGGACTCGAAGTCGACTCCGGGGGGTTTGCGCTCGGTCATACGTCCATCGTCGCAGAGGCGCCCGCGCCGGTCGGGGCTTAGGATGCGGCCGGGTGTCCGAATCCAGGGGGTACGCAGATGCTGGAACTCACCATGGCCGCACTCTCCGGCGCCGACGCGGGCGCGACGGCGGGAATGACGATGGCGGAGGCGCCCAGCGAGCCCGGCGCCGTGCTGCGCGTCGGCCGCGACGGCGGCGTCTGCAAGCTGGTGGCGCCGCAGGACTGGCTGTTCGTCTCCCGCGCGCACCTGGAGTTCCGCTGCGGCCCCGACGGCGCCTGGACGGTGACGTGGCTGCGCGGCTCGCAGCCCGACCCGGCCTCCGAGGTGCGGCTCGTGACCGCGGGGGCGGCGCTGCCCCTGGCGTACGGCGGGGCGGCGGCGCTGCCCCGCGGCGGCTCGGGCGAGGTGATCGTGCAGGACAGGTCGGGGCCGCGCAGCGTCAACGTGGGCTTCTACCACGAGAGTTGAGCGCGCCCGCCGCGCCCGCCGCCCACGTCGCGCCCGCCGGGACGCCGGTGCCCGGTCAGTCGAGCACCCGCGCCAGCGCGAACCCGTCGTAGCCCTTCGTGCCCACCGTCTGCACGGCCGTGCCGTCCAGCTTCGGGTGGCGGGCGATGAGGTCGAGGGCCTCGCGGGTGCCGCGCACGGCGGGGTCGTCGGACGCGGCGTCGACGACCTGCCCGGAGCGGCCGACGTTGTCGAGGACGATCAGGGTGCCGGGGCGGGAGAGCTTCAGGGACCACTCGACGTACCGGGCGTTGTTGACCTTGTCGGCGTCGATGAAGACCAGGTCGAAGGGGTCGGTGCCCTCGGCGTGCAGCGCGGCCAGCGAGTCGAGGGCCGGGCCGGTGCGGACCTCGGCGACCTTGTCGAGCCCGGCGCGGGCCAGGTTGGCGCGGGCGACCTCGGCGTGCTCGGGCTTGAACTCCAGGGAGATCAGACGGCCGTCGGCGGGCAGCGCGCGGGCCAGCCAGATGGTGCTGTAGCCGCCGAGGGTGCCGATCTCCAGGACGCGGCGGGCGCCCTGGATCCGGGCCAGGAGCTGGAGCAGCTTGCCCTGGTTCGGGGCGACGTTGATGGCGGGGAGCCCGGCGGCGGCGCTGTCGCGCAGGGCGGCGGCGAGCGCCTCGTCGTCCGGGGCGAGGAGACCGGTGAAGTAGTCGTCGACGGCGGTCCACTGCGGCTGGCTGCTCATGCGGCTCCTTGAACGGATGAGACGCTCTTCGCGTACCTAGTTAGCCTCGCTAAGGAGTGCAGCCTAAGTCATCGGAACGGCCGACGGCCACCGTTCCCGTCCGCGCGGCGCGGCGGACGGGAACGGTGGCCGTCAGGGGTGCCCGGGCCCTAGGCTCAGGCGCCCCACGTGCCCTGGTTGACGGCGCAGTTCCAGCCCTGGCCGCGGACCTCGAACTTCACCTTGTAGGAGCGGGTGTTCAGCAGGCGCGAGTTCACCTTGACCCCGAGGCTGGCCTTCTTCGCCAGGAACGGGTCGTAGACCCGGACCGTCTTGGAGGTCTTGCGGGTGATCTTGACGCCGTCGCCCTTGCCCTTGGCCTTCGCCGAGCCGAAGCGGACGTTCTTCACGTTGGTGACCGTGAAGGAGACCTTCTTGAAGGACTTGTTGCTCTTGTTCTTGATGCCGAAGTACAGCCCGCCGTTGGTGACCCAGCCGTTGCTGTTCACGTAGAAGCGGGACGTGTAGACGATGTCGATCGGGCAGCCGGTGCTGCGCGGCGCGGCCTTCGGCGTGCTCTGCGGCGCGACGGACTGCGCGGAGGGCCGCGGCGAGGGCGACGCCGCCGAAGCGGCCCCGGCCAGGCCGAGCTGTGCGGCGGTGATGGCCCCTGCCGTGGCCAGGACTGCGGCGGTGCTGCGCGTGCGGTTCACTGCGCTGATACCTCTCCCCCTGTGACCCTCACGGGTCCAACTGTCAGGACGTTGCTTCTTTCACGGGAGGCATCCAGCGCCCCCGTGACGCCCGTAATTGTTAGCACGCGGACAATCATGGAAGGCGGCCGCGGGCCGCTCCGACACCACGTCGTGACAGAACCAGGACATTCGCGGGGCAACCCGGGATGCTTCGCGCCCATCAGGCGACCGGGGACGAACCCCCGCCCGGCGCCCCCGGGTCACCCCTCGACCGCCGCCGGGGACCCCGGCAGCGCCCGCCCCGCCGACTCCGCCATCCGCCACACCGCGAAGCCGCCCACGACCGCCGCGGCCATCATGTAGTAGGCGGGCATCATCACGTCCCCGGTCGCCCCGATCAGCGCCGTCACCACCAGCGGCGTCGTACCGCCGAAGACGGACACCGAGACGTTGAAGCCGATGGACAGCGAGCCGTAGCGCACGTGCGTCGGGAACAGGGCGGGCAGCGCCGCGGGCATCGAGGCGGTGAAGCACACCAGGAGCAGCCCGAGCGCACCCATGCCGAGGCCGATGGCCCACAGCGAGCCCTCGCGGATCAGCAGCAGCGCGGGCACCGACAGCAGGAAGAAGCCCGCGCAGCCCGCCGCGATGACGGGACGGCGGCCGACCCGGTCGGTGAGCGCGCCGAGGAACGGCTGCGCGCACATCATCAGCGCCATCACCGCGAGCACGACGAGCAGCCCGTGCGTCTCGTCGTACGCGAGCTCCTTGGTGAGGTACGTCGGCATGTACGACAGCAGCATGTAGTCGGTGACGTTGAAGACGAGGACCAGGCCCACGCACAGCAGCAGGGCGCGCCACTGGGAGGCGACGAGGTCGCGCAGGCGGACCTTGGTGCGGGACCGCTCGTCGGCGTGGGCGCGCTCCAGCTGGGCGGCGAAGGCCGGGGTCTCCTCCAGGCGCATGCGCAGGTACAGGCCGATCAGACCCATCGGACCCGCGATGAGGAACGGCACCCGCCAGCCCCAGGACTGCAGGTCGTCGGCGCTGAGGAGGGCCGTCATCAGGGTGACGAGGCCCGCGCCGCCGATGTACCCGGCGAGGGTGCCGAACTCCAGCCAGCTGCCGAGGAAGCCGCGCTTCTTGTCGGGCGCGTACTCGGCGATGAACGTGGCGGCACCGGCGTACTCGCCGCCCGTGGAGAAGCCCTGCACGAGCCGCGCCACGAGCAGCAGCACCGGCGCCCACACGCCGATGGCGGCGTACGACGGGATCAGGCCGATGGCGAGGGTGCCCGCGGCCATCATGATCATGGTGAGGGCGAGCACCTTCTGGCGGCCCACGCGGTCGCCTAGCGGGCCGAAGACCATCCCGCCGACGGGACGGATCAGGAAGGCCGCGGCGAAGGCGCCGAAGGTGGACAGGAGCTGCGCCGTGGGGTTGCCCGAGGGGAAGAAGACCTTGCCGAGCGTCACGGCGAGGTAGCTGTAGACGCCGAAGTCGAACCACTCCATCGCGTTGCCGAGCGCCGCCGCCTTCACGGCGCGCCTGACGAGCGCCGGGTCGGTGACGGTGGGGTCGGCGGTGGCGCCGGGCTCCGCGGGGGAGGGCGCCGCCTGGCTGCGGGGGGCGATGGGTGCGGCGGTCGGCAAGGGCTCGCTCGCCTGCCTTTCGGTGGACGTCAGGGACAGGTCGCGACCATAGGTGCACAAGGGATGATCACGGTCCGTGTCCGGCCCATGCCGCGCCGCAGGCAAACCGGGTGTATCCAGGGCGAAAGTGGTGTGTCGCGGCCGCACGGGGCCGACTTGTGTGTGATCTATGTCGCGCCTGGTTCGGGGAACCCGGGCTCCGGGTGCCGACGGCCCCGCCAATGACGGGGCGAAGGTGCCGTGGCGGCGACGGGGAGGTGGTCGAGGGGCGCGGCGCACCGCCCGTTCCGGTTGGGCACCGGAGCCGAAAAGCCGGTAGAAAGCGGTGTGGCTGCCAGGTGAAATGAGGGCTCCGCGCGTCTCGCTTAGGGGTATGCGAGCCTTTTGGGTGAGATCAAGGATCTTCCTGGCAGTTTGATCAAGGGTGACGGATGGGGCGGGAGGGCCGACAGGGCGTGGCGAATGTTGAGCAGAGGGGACCGGGAAGCGCCTTCGGCGCGCGGGCGCCGGGGACCTCGGGGGCCCGCATCGGAGCGGCCCGTGTCGCCCTCTGGCTGATCGCCGCCGTCCTGGCGGTGCGGCAGGCGGCCGTCGTCCTGCGCACGCCCAGGGCCGAGCGCCTGACGGACCTGGAGACCTGGATCGGCCCGAACGGCGTACTGCACGTGAAGGGCTCGCTGTACGACACGGACAAGTTCACCGGCACGCCGTTCGCCGGGCTCGTCCTCAAGCCGTTCGCCAGCGCCGCCGAGCAGGCGCTCGGCTGGGCCTGGACCTTCGGCACCCTCGGCCTGGTCGCCGTGCTCGGCCTGGTGGCCGCCCGCGCCCTGCCGCAGCCCGTGTCGCGGCGCACCTCGCTGCTCGCGGCGCCCGTGGCGATCTGCCTGCTGATGCTGTCGCTGCCGGTGCGCAACACGCTGCACCTGGGCCAGACCAGCATCATCCCGGTCCTGCTCGTGCTGCTCGGCTGCTTCGCCGTGCGCGGCGAGCGGGCCAGCGGCGTCCTCATCGGCGTCGCCGCGGCCCTCCAGCCCACCGTGCTGCTGTTCGCGCCGCTGCTGTGGTTCACGGGCCGCAGGAAGGCCACCGCGGCCCTGGGCGCCACGTTCGCCGCGACCACCGCCGTCGCCTGGGCGGCCATGCCGCACGACTCGTGGATGTACTGGGTGCACCACCTGGCGGGCACGGGCCTGGGCGCCAACCCGGACGCCAACGCCAACCAGTCGCTGCACGGCGCGCTGCTCCGCTTCGGCCTGACCGGCCCGCTGGAGGTGGCGCTGTTCGTGACCCTGAGCGCGGCCGTGGTGGTGCTCGCCCTGCGCCGCGCCGTGCGGTACGCGCGGGACGGGCAGCTGCTGCTCGCCGTCGCCATCACCGGCTGCGCGGCGATCGTGGTGTCGCCCACGGCGTGGCAGCACCAGCTGCTGTGGGTGCTGTTCGCGGTGGTGGGCCGGGTCGGCAAGCGCGCCGGTGACCGCTACGCGTGGCCGGTGTGCGTGGTCCTCGCGATCACGCTTCCGGCGAAGATGCTGGTGCCGAACATGGCCCACGCCTTCGTGGTGCGGGACAACGTGCTGCTGCTGATGGCGCTGGCCGCCGCGGTCCTGATCCCGTTCGTGTCCCGCACGGCCCCCGAGTTCGCGAGCCCCATCCCCACCGACTACGCGAGGCCCGCCCCGGCCCGCTGGAGCCGGGTGCCGCTGCTGCCGTTCTGGCGCCGGGTGCTCAGCCGCCCGAACCTGGTCCTGGAACTCATCATGATCCGGGTCTTCTACGCCGCCTACCAGCAGGTCCGGCTCGCCGCGACCGGCGGGACCATCTCCGGCGGCCGGGAGCGGGCGGAGCGGCACGGCGAGCAGATCCACTCCATCGAGTCGGCGCTCGGCATCGACGTGGAGCACTGGATCAACCACGCGGTGGTGAAGGTCTCCTGGCTGAAGGAGTTCTTCAACTTCTACTACACGTCGTTCCACTTCGTGGTGCCGCTGACCATCCTCGCCGTGCTCTACGTCCGCCGCCCCGTCGACTACCGCTGGGCCCGCTCGGCGCTCGGCTTCGCGACACTGCTCGCGCTCGTCGGGTTCTGGCTCTACCCGCTGGCTCCGCCGCGCCTGATGCCGGAGATGGGCTTCATCGACACGGTCCACGGGGTGCAGGACTTCAGCCAGCCCGACTACGGCACGCTGACCAAGCTCACCAACCAGTACGCGGCGATGCCCTCGCTGCACTTCGGCTGGTCGCTGTGGTGCGGCCTGACCATCGCGATCCTGGCGCCGAAGCTGTGGATGAAGGCCCTCGGCCTGCTGCACCCGCTGCTCACGGTGGCGACGATCATCGCGACCGGCAACCACTGGGTGCTCGACGCGGTGGGCGGCGCGGCCGTGGTGGGCGCGGGCTTCGGCCTGGTGTACGTGTTCTCGGGCCCCCGGTCCCTGGCCGCGGACACCGCGCTGAAGCAACGCACGGGCCCACCGGCGGAAGCGGAGAGGGCCACCCGGTAGCGGGCGGCCCTCGGGCGGGGCGCGGCGTCGGACGACCCCGGCCGAGCTGATGCCCGGCGGGGCCGCCTTCTCCTGAGCAAGAGTTCCGCGTCGGGCACAGCGGCCGTCAGCAGCTCCCGCGCGGCAGTCCGTACGACGACGTGATGCGGTACTCGCCCGGCTTCTTCACCGTCAGGCGGGTGAACCCGTCCTCCGCCTCCTTCAGGCAGGCGCCCTGTGCCCGCAGCCACGGGGAGTGGGCGACGCGCACGAGCACCGAACCCGGCCGGGGCGCCCGCACGACCAGCGCCGCCTCGTCGGAGCGGACCACGGACGCCGGGGCCGACACCAGCGGCACCGCGTCGCGCACCCGGAGGACCCGCCAGTGGCGGTCCTGCCACACCGGCTCCAGCCAGTCGGTGCCCTTGCGCACGAGGGCCGCCTCGGCCTCCGCGGGGCCGTCGGGCCGCGCGCCCCGGGGCAGCACCACGAAGCCGACCGCCCACCGGTCGAGCCAGGCGCGGTACGCCGCCGGGGAGAAGGCGCTCCTGGGGACGTCCACGCCGGGGTGCCCGGCGTAGAAGAGACGGCCGCGCTCGACGTCCGCCTGGCGGTTCCAGCCCCGCGCCATGTTGACGTGCGGGGCGAGGACGCTGGCCTCGCGGTGGTTGCGGGCGGGCACCACCTCCACGCGGGTGCGGTCGGCGCCGAGGCGGTCCAGGGCGGCGACGACCCCGTCGGTGTGCCGGGCCCAGGCGGGCACCTCGGTGTAGAGCCGTACGTCTTCGAGGGTCTTGTCGACCACCCAGTGCGTGGACAGCACCAGGGCGGCGGCCAGCGCGACCCGGCGCGCCACGTGCAGGCCGGGGGCGAGCAGCGCGGCGAGCAGGACCACGGGCGCGGCCAGCTGGGCCAGCCGCTCCACGTTCGTGCCGATGGGCGAGTCGACCAGGAAGGTGAGGCCGACGCCCACCGCGTACACCGCCGCGCCCAGCTTCACCGCGTGCCACCGGCGCGGCGCCAGGACGACGATGGCGAGCGAGCAGAACACCGGCGGCCAGATCCGCCCCGGCGCCATCGGGTGCTGGCCCTCGAAGGGGAAGAACAGGGTGGTCAGGCCGACGACCACGAACGGCGGCGCGATCAGGGCGGCGGCGCGCGCCCAGTCGCGGCGCAGCAGGCAGGCGGCGCCGACGACCGTGAGGTAGAGCCCGGCGACCGGGCTCGACAGGGTGGCGAGCGCCGAGAACGCGAGCGCGAGCCAGGGCCGCCGGGTGCCGACGATCGCCAGGCACGCCGCCAGGCCGAACGCCACGCCCAGGGCGAAGGTGGTGCGGCCGCACACGACGTTGCACCACAGGGTGACCATGGAGAGCAGCGCGGGCCACAGCGGGCGGCTCACCCCGGATCTGACGCACAGCATCCCCGCGAGCCACGTCGAGACGAGCCCCGCGGCGGCCGTCACCGTGCGCACCCCGAAGACGGCCATCAGATACGGGGAGATCCAGCTGTAGTTCACGGTGTGCAAACCGCCGTACCAGGAGAAGTTGTACGGCGTTCCCGGGTGGCGCTCGGTGAATCCGGCCCACGCGGTCTGGGCTGCCAGGTCGCCCCCTCCGGTGGCCAGGAACACGGCCCACGCGAGGTAGAGGGGGAGAGCGGCACCGGTCGCCAGGAGGGGCACCCGGTGGCTCTCGGAGAACCTCCGGAAGGCGTTCTTCCAGCCCGTTGCCGCGCTTCCGGGTCGTTCCACAGCAAGCTCAGGAGTGAGCACGGTCACCTTTTCCGATCGACGTCCCAAAGAGTCAAGGTTCACCCACTGAGACGTCCGGCGCAACGGAACCGTTGGCTGCGCGCGAGGAGTTCGGGGGGCCGTCGCGCGGTGCGCGGATTCGCGTCCGCAGAGGTGCGAAGCGGCCCGGCGGGGGGGTGGGGGAGGCAGGGGCGGGGCGTAGGGGGTGCCCCTGCCTCCCGGACGGCGGGTCAGCGGGTGCTGACCTGGAGTTCCTTGACTCCGTTCAGCCAGGCCGAGCGCAGGCGGCGCGGGTCGCCGGTCAGGCGCAGGTCCGGCATGGCGTCGGCGACGGCGCCGAAGATCAGGTCGATCTCCAGGACGGCGAGGGACTTGCCGAGGCAGAAGTGCGGTCCGCCGCCGCCGAAGCCGAGGTGGGGGTTGGGGTCGCGGGTGATGTCGAACGCGTCGGGGTCCTCGAAGACCTCCGGGTCGTGGTTGGCAGAGGAGTAGAAGATCCCGACCCGGTCGCCGCGCCGGACGCGGGCCCCGCCGAGTTCGGTGTCCTCGGTGGCGGTGCGCTGGAAGGCGACCACGGGCGTGGCCCAGCGCACGATCTCCTCGGCGGCCGTCGCGGGCCGCTCGCGCTTGAACAGCTCCCACTGGTCGGGGTGGGTGAGGAAGGCGTGCATGCCGTGGGTGATGGCGTTGCGGGTGGTCTCGTTGCCCGCGACCGCCAGCAGGATCACGAAGAACCCGAACTCGTCGGACGACAGGTTCCCCTCGTCCTCCGCCGCGACCAGCCTGCTGACGATGTCCTTGGCGGGGCACCGCTTGCGGGCCGCGGCGAGGTTCATCGCGTACGACACGATCTCCATGGCCGCCTCGGCGCCGACCTCCTCGGTGATCGCGTACTCCGGATCGTCGTACGCCGCCATCTTGTTGGACCAGTCGAAGATCTTGGCGCGGTCCTCCTGGGGTACGCCGATGAGTTCGGCGATGGCCTGGAGGGGCAGCTCGACGGCGACGTCGGTGACGAAGTCGAAGCCGCCGTCGGGCCGGGCGTTCTCCAGGGCGGTGCGGACGATCCCGTGGGCGCGCGTGCGCAGGGCGCCCTCCAGGGAGCGGATGGCGCGGGGGGTGAAGCCGCGCTGCACGATCTGCCGGACGCGGGTGTGCTCGGGCGGGTCCATGTTGAGCATGATCAGCTTCTGGACCTCGATCTGGTCGCGGCTGATCGACTCGTTGAAGCGGATGATCGCGGTGTTGAGGTTCGAGGAGAACAGCTCCGGGTGCGTGGAGACGTACCGGACGTCCTCGTGCCGGGTGACGGCCCAGTACCCGGCGTCCTGGTAGCCGGAGATCCCGGGCGGCTGCGCCACCCAGCGCACCGGCTCCGTCCGCCGCAGGCGCGCGAACTCCGGGTGGGGCACGCGGGCTTGGAGCAGGTCGGGGTCGGTGAAGTCGAACCCGTCGGGCAGCGCGGGACAGGGCATCGCGACTCCAGGCGTTCGCTCGGCTGTTCTGACGGTTCATCAGAAGTGCGCTTGGCTGGAAAGGTAGTAACGGGTTCTACAAGGAGCAAGGGGCGCAACGGAGTTGATTGCGCCCGCGCGCGGGCGCGGTCCCTGCACGACCCTTGCGGGGCCGGGGGCGCGTTCAGCAGACTGCTGGGATAACTAGAACGCGTACTAGTTCCATGGCCTGGTCCCGGGGCTGGTCCCGCGGAGGGAGAGGATGAGTTCATGGCCGCCGAACCCGTCATCGTCGAAGCCGTGCGCACCCCCATCGGCAGGCGCGGGGGTGCCCTCGCCACCCTCCATCCCGCCTATCTGCTCGGCGAGACCTACCGCGAGCTGCTCGGCAGGACCGGCATCCACGCCGACTGCGTGGAGCAGATCGTCGGCGGCACGGTCACGCACGCGGGCGAGCAGTCCATGAACCCGGCGCGCACGGCGTGGCTCGCCATGGGCCTGCCGTACGAGACGGCGGCGACGACCGTCGACTGCCAGTGCGGCTCCTCCCAGCAGGCGAGCCACATGGTGGCCAACATGGTCGCGGCGGGCGTCATCGACGTCGGCATCAGCTGCGGCGTCGAGTCGATGTCCCGGGTGCCGCTCGGGTCCGGCTCCAAGCACGGCCCCGGCAGGCCCTTCCCGGACGAGTGGAACGTGGACCTGCCGAACCAGTTCGAGGCGGCCGAGCGGATCGCGCGCAAGCGCGGGCTCACCCGGGAGAACGTGGACGCCCTCGGCCTGATCTCCCAGGAGCGGGCCGCCGCCGCGTGGGCCGAGGAGCGCTTCAAGCGCGAGACCTTCGCCGTCCAGGTGCCGACCACCGAGGCGGAGCAGGCCGCCGGGCAGGGCATGTGGCGGCTCGTGGACCGCGACGAGGGGCTGCGGGACACGTCCATGGAGGCCCTCGCCGGGCTCAAGCCCGTCATGCCGACCGCCGTGCACACCGCCGGGAACTCCTCCCAGATCTCCGACGGGGCCGCGGCCCTGCTGTGGACCTCCAAGCGGATGGCGCGGGCGCTGCGGCTGCGGCCGCGCGCGCGGGTCGTCGCGCAGGCGCTCGTCGGGGCCGATCCGCGCCTCCACCTCGACGGGCCGATCGACGCGACGCGGGCCGTGCTCGGGCGGGCCGGGATGTCCCTGAAGGACATCGACGTCGTGGAGGTCAACGAGGCGTTCGCCGCCGTCGTGCTGAGCTGGACGCGGGTCTTCGAGCAGGACCTGTCCAAGGTCAACGTCAACGGGGGTGCGATCGCGCTCGGGCATCCGGTGGGGGCGACCGGGGCGCGCCTTCTCGCGACGGCGCTGCATGAGCTTGAGCGGGCGGACAAGGAGTTCGCGCTGGTGACGATGTGCGCGGGTGGGGCGGTGGCCACGGCTACGATCTTGCAGCGGCTGTAGTGCCCTGCCGGGTGGCCCCCAATCCCGCCCCTTCCCCGAAACCATGGGGCTCCGCCCCTGGCACCCCCACTGATCGGCCTCCGGCCTCGTCCTCAAACGCCGGACGGGCTTATTCCCCGCCCGCCCGCCCCCAAAAGGGGCGGGCGGGCGGGGACATCCGCCGCGAAGCGGCGGATCACGGAGAGCCGACGACGGCGAGCAAGCGACAGATCCAGCCCGTCCGGCGTTTGAGGACGAGGCGCGGAGCGCCGAAAGGCGGCCACCCCGCCAGGGGGTGACCGCCGGTGGGTCTGCTCAGGGCCCAGGGGCCAGGGTCAGTACCAGCCGTTGGCCTGCCAGTGGCTCCACGCCGCGCACGGGCTGCCGTAGCGCTCGTTCATGTACTGGTGACCCCACTTGATCTGCGTCTCGGGGTTGGTCTTCCAGTCGGCGCCCGCGGAGGCCATCTTCGAGCCGGGCAGGGCCTGGACCAGGCCGTACGCGCCGGAGGAGGAGTTGGTGGCGGTCGGGTTCCAGCCGCTCTCGTGGGCCACGATGCGGTCGAAGCACTGGAACTGGGCGGCATCGCCGATGATCTTCTGCGCGGTGGCCTTGGCCGAGTCCGCCGCCGGGGCGGCCTGGGCGGGGGCCGCGGCGAAGACCATGCCGGTGGCGGCAGCGGCGGCGAGACCGCCGACGAGGGCCTTCTTCGGAGTGGCGATGCGGCGGATGAGCGAGACGGACACAGAGGACCTTCCGGTGGGGGACAGGACGGTCGCGGGGCGCGCCGCGGTCATGCGGACCGCGGGGGAACGCCGCGGCGCCGCGGCCCGTGGGGGCACGTCGGCGCCGTGCGACTCGTCCAGAGAAGCAGGGCTGTCGCGCCGCCGCAATGACCCCTCTTACTAGTGGCACTCGCACCCTGCCCGGAGGTCCCTCCTGTGATCTGGCTCTCAACGCGCAGGTCAGGACGGTGATTGGCGTGTACGCGACAGGGGTGCGGATCTGCGAAGCCGGATCGTAGAGGACCAAAGTCCTGTGGGGCGCCTCACCCGGAACCCCCCTCGGACATCACGGAACGCGCACCCGCGCTCACCGGTCCGGCGGCCGGAAGGTGACGGGCGCCTCGAACGCGGCCCGCCGCGTGGCCCGGCGCAGCGCCTTGAGGACCGACGGGCCGAGCGCCAGACTCAGGACGACGGTGAGGACGGCCCGCGGCAGGTCCCAGCCGAGCGACGTGGCCAGGCAGTACGCGACGAACCGGGCCAGGTTGTCGCCGACGGCGTCGCCCGGCACGAACGACACCCCGCTCGTCAGGCCCGCGATGTACGGCCAGCCCTGGAGGTTCATCACGGTGCCGTAGCAGACGGAGGACACCGCCCCGTACGCCCCGAGCAGCGCCAGCTCGCCGCGCCCGCGCAGGGTGTGGGCGCCCGGCAGCAGCCCCGCGCCCATGCACACCCACCCCATCGCCAGCATCTGGAACGGCATCCAGGGGCCCACGCCGCCCGTGAGCAGCGCGGAGGCGAACATCGTCACCGAGCCGAGCACGAACCCGAAGCCGGGCCCGAGGACCCGCCCGCTCAGCACCATCAGGAAGAACATCGGCTCGATGCCCGCCGTGCCCGCGCCGAGCGGCCGCAGCGCCGCCCCCGCCGCGGACAGCACCCCGATCATCGCGATGGCCTTGGCGTCGAGCCCGCCGTCCGCGATCGTGGCGAGGACGACGCCGAGCAGCAGGGGCAGCAGCGCGGCGAACAGCCAGGGGGCGTCCCGCGCGTGCGCGCTCAGGCCGGACTCGGCCCCCGCGAACAGGGGCCAGCCGAAGGCGACCACGCCTACGGCGCTCACCAGGGCGAGGGCCGCGACGGACCGCCTTCCCAGGCGGATGGGGCGCGCCTGCCGGGTCCGGTCGCGGGCCGTGTCCGGCTGGGCGCGGGCGCCGCTAGTCACCGTCGGCCTCCAGCGCGTTCCGCACCTGCGTCACCGTGAGCCACTGCTGCGGGGCCAGGACCTTGGTGACCTGCGGGGCGAAGGCCGGGGACGCGACCACCACCTCCGTGGTCGGGCCGTCGGCGACCACCTCGCCGTCGGCGAGGATCACCACGCGGTGGGCGAGTTCCGCCGCCAGCTCCACGTCGTGCGTGGCGAGCACGATGGCGTGGCCCTCGGCGGCCAGCGAGCGCAGGACCGCGACGAGGCGCGCCTTGGCCGCGTAGTCCAGGCCCCGCGTCGGCTCGTCGAGGAGCAGCAGCGGGGGCCGCGCCGTCAGGACGATCGCCAGGGCCAGCGCGAGCCGCTGCCCCTCGGACAGGTCGCGCGGATGGGTGCCGTCCGCGATGCCCGGCAGCAGCTCGGCGACCAGGTCCCGGCAGGTGCCCGGCGCCGCGTCCGCGTCCTGGTCGGCGGCCCGGCACTCGGCGGCCACCGTGTCCGCGTACAGCAGATCGCGCGGCTCCTGCGGTACGAGACCCACGCGCCGGATCAGCTCGCGCGGCTGGGTGCGGTGCGGGGTCGCGCCCCCGACCCGGACGCTGCCCGCGGTCGGCGGCAGCAGCCCGACCAGGGCGGAGAGCAGCGTGGACTTGCCCGCGCCGTTGCGCCCCATCAGCGCGACGGTCTCGCCGCGGGACACGGTCAGGTCCACCCGCCGCAGGGCCTCGACCCGCCCGCGCCGCACGGCGAGCCGCGCGACGTCGGCGACGGCCCTGGCAGGGGACTCTGGGCCCGTGCGGCGTGTGCGGGCGAGCCAGGCCGAAGGCCGCGACCGGCGGCCACCAGGACCGGGGGCACCGTCCGCGGCCGGTTCCGGCGGGGGCGGTTGAAGCGCCGCCAGCCGTTCCCGCAGCCCCCCGGTCCGGCGCCGCGCGTCCCGCACGGTCAGCGGGACCGGTTCCGCCCCCGCCAGCCGCCCCAGCTCCACCACCGGCGGGTACACCGGCGACACCGCCATCACCTCGGCCGGGTCGCCCAGCACCGGCGCCTCGCCGGGGCCGGGCAGGAGCAGGACCTGGTCGGCGTACTGCACCACCCGCTCCAGGCGGTGCTCGGCCATGAGGACGGTCGTGCCGAGGTCGTGCACCAGGCGCTGGAGCATGGCGAGGACCTCCTCGGCCGCGCCCGGGTCGAGGGCGCTGGTCGGCTCGTCGAGGACCAGGACGCGCGGGTGCGGGGTGAGGACGGAGCCGATGGCCACGCGCTGCTGCTGGCCGCCCGAGAGCGTGGTGAGGGGGCGGTCGCGCAGTTCGGCCAGGCCCAGCAGGTCGAGGGTCTCCTCGACGCGGCGGCGCATCACGCCGGGGGCGAGGCCGAGGGACTCCATGCCGTACGCCAGCTCGTCCTCGACGGTGTCGGTGACGAAGTGGGCGAGCGGGTCCTGGCCCACGGTGCCGACGACGTCGGCGAGTTCGCGGGGCTTGTGGGTGCGGGTGTCGCGGCCCGCGACGGTCACCCGGCCGGACAGCGTGCCGCCGGTGAAGTGCGGCACCAGCCCGCTGACGGTGCCGAGCAGCGTCGACTTGCCGACCCCGGACGGCCCGACGAGCAGCACCAGCTCGCCCTCGGGCACGCTCAGGTCGACGCCCCGCAGGGTGGGCCCGGACGCGTCCTCGTACCGGACCGAGACGTCCTCGAACCGGATCATGCTCATGAGGTCTGCTCCTCGGCGGTGCGGGCTGGACGGGCGCGGACGGGGGCTTCGGCGGGCGGCGGCACCGGCGCGACGAACGCCGGGAGCAGCCCGATCAGGGTCGCCGCCGCGGGCCACAGCGGCAGCGTCGGCGCGATCAGGGGGACGACCCCGGGGTGCAGGGCCGTCGCGTCGTACGAGTTCGCGGCGATCATCAGGGCCCCGACGGCGGCCCCCGACCCGGCGACGAGCCAGGCGCGGGCGCCCCACGCGTCGGGCCGGTAGCGGGTGCGCACCGAGCGGCGCCCGCCGAGCCACAGGCCGCCGAGCGCGGCGGCGAGCCCCACGGCGAGCACCGGGAGCCCGTACGCCGTGCCGTCCGCGGTGAGCAGCCCGTAGGTGCCCGCGCACACCCCCATCAGGCCGCCGACCGTGAGCACCGCCGTGGTCCTGCGCACCCGCGCGGGCACGGTGGCGCTGCGGCCGAAGCCCCGCGCGTCCATCGCGGCGGCCAGCGCCACCGACCGCTCCAGGGCGCCCTCAAGTACCGGAAGCCCCACCTGGAGCAGCCCCCGCACCCCGTTGTCGGGCCGCCCCCGCAGCCGCCGCGCCGCCCGCAGCCGCTGCACGTCGCCGATCAGGTTCGGCGCGAACGTCATCGCCACGACGACGGCGACCCCGGCCTCGTACAGCGCTCCCGGCAGCGACTTCAGCAGCCGCGCCGGGCTGGCCAGGGCGTTCGCGGCGCCCACGCAGATCAGCAGGCCCGCGAGGCGCACGCCGTCGTACAGCGCGAACACCAGCCCCTCCGCGGTGACCCGGCCGCCGATCCGCACGCCCCGGGCCCACTCGGGCAGTGGCACCTCCGGCAGCGTCACCAGGACGTGCGTGCCGGGGATGGGCGAGCCGAGGACCACGGCGAACACCAGGCGGATGCCGATGACGACCAGGGCGATCTTCACGAACGCCCCGTACGACCGGGCCCAGGGCGCCGAGGTGCGGCGGGCCGCCACGACGTATCCGGCGACGCCGATGAGCAGCCCGATGAGCAGCGGGTTGGTGGTGCGGGACGCGGCCGTGGCGAGGCCGAGCGCCCACAGCCACCAGGCCCCGGGGTGCAGGGCGTTGGAGCGGTGCGCCTCGGGGGCCGGACGGCCGCGGAGGGTGCCGGTCCGCTTCATCCGCGGCGGCGTCGGGCCTGCCAGACGGCGGCGGCGCCGAGCGCGGCGACGGCGGCGGCCCCGGCGATCAGCCCGACGGACGGCCCGCCGTCGCCCCCGCCGCTGCCGCTGTCGCTCTTGTCACCCTGGGCGACCTGCTCGCCGCACCCCTTCCCCGGGTAGCCGGAGATGGCGCACAGCAGCGCGTTGTTGTCGTAGCGCAGCGGCCCCGCGACGGCGGCGAGCGCGTCGGCGCTGGAGCCGCCGTCGTCGACGCGGGCGCAGGCCGTGCGCGGCTTCGGCGGTGTCTCGCCGCCGGGTGCGTCGCCCTTGGTGCCGAAGTCGATGACGATCGCGATCCGCTTCTGGCCGCCCTTGGCCGGGGTGCCCGCGCAGATCGCGTCGAAGTCGGCGGCCCCGCGCGGCTGCTTGGCGCCGCGGGAGTCCGCGGACACGGCGAAGCGGAAGCCCTCCACGTCCCCGTCGTCGGGCCGCGCGACCGACGGCCCCTGGGTGGCGTACACCCACGCCCCGTCCTTGCCCTGCTGCCAGAACGACCAGTAGCGGTACTCGGCGGCGTGAGCGGGGGAGGCGGCGGCGAGCGCGGTGAGGAGCGCGCCGAGGGCCGCGGCCGCCGCGCGGCGGCCGCGGGGTGACCCGTCGCGCGTCATGCGCCCTGGTTCTTCTTGTTGCGGCCGCTCAGCAGGAAGCCGATGCCCGCGCCCGCGACCAGGCCGACGCCGACGATCCACCAGACGCTGACGCCCCCGTCGTCGTCCTTGGCGTCCTTGTCGTCCTCGTCCTTCTTCACGTCCTCCACGGCCTGCGGGGCCGGGCCGGTCGCGTTGAGCTGCTTGACCAGGTCGGCGCCGCCGAAGTCGCGCGGGTCCATGCCGGTGGCGTGGGCGGCGAAGATCAGCTGGGCGTAGGCGGCCGGGCCGCTCTGCCTGGCCCAGGCCGCGGAGTTCTCCGCCAGCCACTTCGCGGACTTCTCGGCCTGCTCGGTCTGGCCCGCGGCGGCGAGCGCGACGACCGCGTCGGCGGTGTTGCCCACGTCCGGCTTGTCCTCGGAGCCCGGCAGCGAGGAGGTCAGGTGCCCGGACTTGCCGAGGGCCTTCAGCAGGTAGCCGGTGCCGTTGGCCGCGGCCTGCTCGGCGGAGTCCGCCGGGGCGCACTTCGGGGCCTTCGCGCCCTCCTTCGGCGCGGTGACGACCAGGCCCTTGCCGAGGCCGCCGAGGACGCCCGCGGCGGTGGCGTCGGCGTTGGCCGTGAGCTTGCCGGACTTGGCGTCGGCGAGGCCGAAGGCACCGCCGTCCGTGGCGCAGTCCAGGGCGAGCTTCGGCAGCGCGTCGTAGGGGCTCTTGCCCTGCTGCGACTTCACGGCCTGCGGCTTCGCACCGGCCGCGGCGAGCGCGCCGATCACGATGCCGGTGGAGTTGGCGTCGCTGGGCCGACCGGGGTTGTAGCCCCAGCCGCCGTCCTGGTTCTGCACCGACTTCAGCCAGGAGACCGCCTTGTCGACGGTCTTCTTCTGCCCGCCGAGCGCGGCGAGGGCCTGCACGGCGGCGGCCGTCGAGTTGCTGTCGACGGGCGTCTTGGCGGCGCACGGCTCCTCGGCGTCGGCGCGGTACGCGGCGAAGCCGCCGCTCGCGCACTGCTGGCCGGTCAGCCAGTCCACGGCCTTCGCCGCGGGCTTCACGCCGGTCGCGTCCTGCGCGAGTAGCGCGTACGACTGCCGGAACACACCGTCGAACGTGGGGTCCCCCTTGCCGTACAGACCGGACGGGAGCGCGGCCGACGGCGACGGCTCGGCGTCGTCGGCGAGGGCGGCCGGGGCCGCGGCCGTGCCGAGGGCGACGACGGCGGCCAGGGCAGCGGCGCTGCGGCGAACGTTCATGATGCGGCGGGTGCCTCTCCTGCGGGGAGCGGGGCGGCACGGCACGGCGGGGCACCGGGCGGCTCCGGCTCCGTAGACCTCGACGGTGCCTGGCCATCGGCACGGTTCCGACGGCGCGAGCCGGTCACGCGGCGCACGAGGCGTTCCGGCTGGCCACGGGCGGCTCCGCCAGGAGGTGGGGGCGCGCGCGTGGGGTCACGGCTGCGGGTCAGCGCCGGATTCGCACCGGCTTCCCCTCGTACGTACGTGATGACGACCCGCCTACTCTACCGGCCCCGGCCCCGCCCCTCCCGGTCAGGCGCGGTAGGGGGCGTTCCGGGGTGGTGCGGGGGGCGGGGCGGGCCTAGCGTGACCGGCGCCTCGGGGGCGCCTCGCGGGTGAGGGGACGGGGCACAGCATGGGAGGGGACGGGAACATGGCACGCACGGACTCCGCGGAGCGGCACGAACCCCGCACGTATCTGATCACCGGCGCGTCGTCCGGCATCGGCCGGGCCACCGCGCACCGGCTGGCCGGGCAGGGGCACCGCGTCATCGGCACGGGCCGCAAGGACGGTGCCGACGGCCCTGACGGCCCTGACGGCCCTGACGGCGCTGGCGGCGTCGACATCGTCGCCGACCTCGGCACGCGGGAGGGCAGGGCGCGGCTCGTGGAGGCCGCGGCCGAGCTGAGCGGCGGGCGCCTCGACGGGGTGATCGCCTGCGCGGGGACCGCCGACTTCGACCCGGTGACCGTGCGGGTGTGCGCGTTCGGCGCCATGGCGACGCTCACCGGGCTGCGCCCGCTGCTGGCCGCGGGCCGGGATCCGCGCGCGGTGACGATGACGTCGGTGTCCGCGCTGCACGACGTGGACCGGGCGATCGTCGACGCGGTGCTCGCCGACGACGAGGACGCGGCGGTCACGGCCGCGCGGGCCGCGGTGGACCGGGGCGAGGGGCACCTGGTGTACTCCTCCGCGAAGCACGCGCTGGTCCGCTGGGTGCGCAGGACGGCCGTGACACCGGAGTGGGCGGGCGCGGGCATCCCGCTGAACGTCGTGGGCCCCGGCGTCATCCGCACCCCGATGAGCCGCCCGCTGATCGCCACGGAGGAGAGCCGCGCGATCACCGCCACGTATGTGCCGATGCCCCTGAACGGCTACGGCGAGCCGGAGCAGGTGGCTCCGCTGCTCGACTTCCTCACCTCGCCGGGCAACACGCACGTGACGGGCCAGGTCGTCTTCATCGACGGGGGCGCGGACGCGGTGCTGCGGGGCGAGGAGGGCTGGTAGGGCTCCCGGACGGCCGGACCCCGGGCCTGGGGGCGTCCGGGGTGCTCACGCCGCCGTGCAGGGGACCGGGTCGCTTGAGCCGGTGTGCCGGTGGCCGGAGTCGCCCGCCTCGCGGGGGAGCGGGGGCGCGGGCGGTCGGAGCGCGGGCATTGCTGGTCGCAAGTAGAACTGGTATCAGTTCTGAAACGGCGTCAGATATCTGTCCCGGCAGGAGGCTCGCGGTCATGACCGAGCTTGTGGAGCACGGACGGCTTCTCATCGGCGGGAAGTGGGTGGAGCCGCTGGGGGACGGGGTCATCGAGGTGGTGTCCCCGCACAGCGGGGAGGTGTTCGCGCGGGTGCCGCACGCCTCGGCCGGGGACGTGGACCGGGCCGTGGGCCGGGCCCGGGAGGCGTTCGACCGGGGGCCCTGGCCCCGGATGGCGCTCGACGAGCGGATCGCCGTCGTCGCGCGGATCAAGGACGGCTTCGCGGCCCGGCACGAGGAGATCGCCCGCGTCATCAGCGCCCAGAACGGCACCCCGTACACCGCGTCCGTGATGATGCAGGCCCTGGCCGCGATGATGGTGTGGGACGCGGCGATCACCACCGCCCGCTCCTTCGCGTACGAGGAGGCGCGCGACGGCGCGCTCGGGCGGATCCTGGTGCGGCGCGAGCCCGTCGGCGTCGTCGCGGCCGTCGTGCCGTGGAACGTCCCGCAGTTCACCGCCGCCGCCAAGCTCGCGCCCGCGCTGCTCGCGGGCTGCCCGGTGATCCTGAAGACCTCGCCCGAGACGCCGCTCGACGCGTACGTACTCGCCGAACTCGCCGTGGAGGCGGGCCTTCCCGAGGGGGTGCTGTCCATCGTCCCCGCCGACCGGGAGGTGAGCGAGTACCTGGTCGGGCACCCCGGCGTGGACAAGGTGTCGTTCACCGGGTCCGTCGCGGCGGGAAAGCGCGTGATGGAGGTGTGCTCGCGCCATCTGACGCGCGTCACGCTGGAGTTGGGCGGGAAGTCGGCGGCCGTGATCCTGCCGGACGCCGACGCGGCGAGCGCCGTGGCCGGAATCACCCCCTTCGCCTGGATGATCAACGGCCAGGCGTGCGTCGCGCAGACCAGGATCCTGGTGCCGCGCTCGCGCTACGACGAGTTCGCCGAGGCCTTCGCCGCCGCCGCGAACGGGCTCGCCGTCGGCGACCCCCTCGACCCCGCCACCGAAGTGGGCCCCCTGGTCACCCGGCGCCAGCGGCAGCGCTCCCTCGACTACATCCGGATCGGGCAGGAGGAGGGCGCCAAGGTCCTCGCGGGCGGCGGACGCCCGCGGGACCCGGGCCTCGACCGGGGCTGGTACGTCGAGCCGACGCTCTTCGGCGGCGTCGACAACTCCATGCGCGTCGCCCGCGAGGAGATCTTCGGGCCCGTCGTCTGCCTGCTGCCGTACGGCGACGAGGACGAGGCCGTGGCCATCGCCAACGACTCCGAGTACGGCCTCAGCGGCAGCGTCTGGACCCGCGACGTCGAGCGCGGCCTCGATGTGGCCCGCCGTGTGCGCACCGGCACCTACTCCGTGAACTCCTTCAGCCTCGACATGCTCGGACCCTTCGGGGGTACAAGAACTCCGGAATCGGCCGGGAGTTCGGGCCCGAGGGCTACGGTGAGTACTTCGAGCACAAGATGATCCACCTTCCGGCCGGGTACGAGCCCTCCGGGGGTGTCGAGGGCGCCGGGGGCGCCGAAGGGACGGGGGACTGATGGGGGACCGCTGGCGCGTCGAGGTCGACCGGTCGCTGTGCATCGGCTCAGGGATGTGCGTGGGCACCGCGCCCGACGCCTTCGTGCTGGACAGTGCCCGCCAGGCGCGTCCGACCGAGCCGGAGGCCGACGCGGCCGAGCAGACCCTGGAGGCGGCGGAGAGCTGCCCGGTCGAGGCGATCACGATCACCCTGCTCGGCAGCGGGGACGTGGTGTTCCCGCCGGAGGACTGAACGGCCCGCCGGACGCGCGGTGTTCCGCCAGCGGGACAGCGGGCGTTCGAACGGGACTTGACGTATGAGTTCCGCATGCCGATCCGATGACACGTGTGACTGTGCGGCGCCGCCGCGCCCTGGAAGTCTCCTTCGCGACGCCACGGGTGAGAGGGGGCGAGAGGGGGCGAGAGGGGGCGAGAGGAGGAGACGCAGGAGTCACGCAGCCCAGAGCCATGGTGAGGCACGCGGCCCACAGCCGCGGTGAGCACGCACAGCGACGCTGAGCACGCAGCCCACAGCCACAGTCAGGCACGCCTAGAGCCACAGCCAGGCACGCAGCCCAGAGCCACAGTGAGGGCGGGCGCCGGTCCGCGCGGACGGGGTCACGGAGGGGGAGACCCCCGCGAAGGGCCGGACCGGCACCCGCCGAACCGCCTCCGGAAAGGGGCGGCGCCCTCACACCCAGCCCTGCCCCTGCGAGATGAGCACCGCGTCCACCTTGTTCCGCGCCCCGGTCTTCCGTGTGATCGCCGCCAGGTAGTTGCGCACCGTCCCGTTCGTCAGGTGCAGCCGGTGGGCGACCTCCGACACCGACGCCCCGGCGGCCGTCAGCGACAGCACGCTCAACTCCCGCTCGGTGAGCGGCATCTGAGCCGCCTTCAGGAAGCAGAAGCCGAGCGAGTCGTCCACGTACCGGGCCCCCGACGCCACCTGCCGGATGGCGGTGAGGAGTTGCTCGGGCGCGCTCGCCTTGTCGACGAAGCCGACGGCGCCCGCGTCGGTGGCCCGGCGCAGCTGCCCGGGGCGGTGCGCCGAGACGAGGACGAGGAGCGGGACCCGGGCGCCCGCGCCGTTGCCCGCGCCCCGCAGGTCACCGAGCGGCGCCAGCGCGCGGCCCGGCTCGCAGTCGAGGTCGGCCACGCACAGGTCGGGCCGCAGGGCGCCCAGGCGGTGCCGGGCGGTGGCCCACGGCGTGTGGAACACCTCCAGGTCGCTCTCGCGGGCGAGCCGTTCCGCGAGGGCCGAGCGCAGCAGTCGGGCGTCGTGCACGAGCAGTACCCGGATCACGTGTCAGCCCCTCCAGCCCCCCGGTCTCGTGTGTGTCGGCCCCGTGCCCGCCCCGTGTCGGCCCCGCGCCCACCTCGTGTCCCCCACAGCTACCCGTTGTAGCGGCGGCCCGCCATACCCGGACGTCGTAGAACTGGCCAAGGAGAGGGTCAGGGGGCGCATATGGCACCGCCATGTGCGCCCCCTGTGCGTCAACTGCCGCTGTCCTACTCGGAGCCTCGCGGCCGCCGCAGGGCTCCGCCTCAGCGGCCGTCAGGCTCCACCAGGCTCCGCCTCGGCCGCCGTCAGGCTCCGCAGGGCTCCGTCTCAGCGGCCGTCAGGCTCCGCCTCGGCCGCCGTCAGGTCGATCAGACGGCACACCGTCTCGATGTCGATCTTCACCTGGGCGATCGAGGCCCGGCCCGACAGCCACGTGATCAGGGCCGAGTGCCAGGTGTGCTCGATCACCCGCACCGCGGAGAGCTGCGCGGCGCTCGGCTGCCCGTCCAGGCCCATCGCGTCCAGGACGATCGCCGTGGTGAGCCGCGAGACCGTGTCCACCTCGGGGCTCACGGACCGGTCGGCGAAGGTGAGGGCGCGCACCATCGCGTCCGCCAGGTGCGGCTCGCGCTGGAGCGCGCGGAAGGCCCGCATCAGCGTCTCGGCGACCCGCTCGGCCGGGGTGTCCCCGGCGGGCGGGCGCTTGCGCAGCGTGGTGTGCATGTGCTGGAGCTGGTCCTGCATCGTGGCGACCAGCAGGTGCACCTTGGAGGGGAAGTAGCGGTAGAGCGTGCCGAGCGCGACGCCCGCGGCCTCCGCGACCTCCCGCATCTGCACGGCGTCGAAGCCGCCGCGGCTGGCGAGCTGGGCGCTGGCGTGCAGGATGCGGCGGCGGCGCGCCTCCTGGCGCTCGGTCAGGGGCGGTGCGTCCGGTGACGCCGGATTCACCGCGCGCGCCCCGGCCGTCTTCGCGTCAGCTCTCATGTGCCCCGTCAGTCCCGTGTCCGGTTCCACCGCACGGCAGCCGTCCGGTCGCCTTGGCCGGGCGTGGCGTGCGCGCGGAAGTCTCCAGTCCCGTCGATCGTCCGTCAACCGTCGTGTGCCGTTCGCCGTACGCCGTCCTGTCCGTCGTACGCCGCCTCGCGGTGTCCCGGACGGGCGCGGCCCCTCCGAGATCGCCCAGCATGGCAGGGCCCCGGCCGTGGTGCGAATCACCTGATCCGGGCCTCACAGGTCGGCTACCTGCCGGTAGATTCAGAGCTCGTCGAGCGACCAAGTCTGAAACTTGTTCTAGATTACCTTCCCGGCGTAATCTCGCGGGCAACCGCAGGCAGAAGGGGGCCGAGAGTGACCGCTGAGGCCAGGGAGGCGGGCCTTTCGCCCGGGTCGGCCGCCGACGGCTCGCGCCCGTTGCGCATCGCGCTCCTCACGTACAAGGGGAACCCGTTCTGCGGCGGCCAGGGCGTCTACGTACGCCATCTCTCGCGCGAGCTGGTGCGGCTCGGCCACCGCGTCGAGGTCATCGGCGCGCAGCCCTACCCCGTGCTCGACGAGGGCGAGGGGCTCGACGGGCTCAGCCTGACCGAGCTGCCCAGCCTGGACCTCTACCGCCAGCCGGACCCCTTCCGCACGCCGAAGCGCGACGAGTACCGCGACTGGGTCGACGCCCTCGAGGTCGCCACGATGTGGACCGGCGGCTTCCCCGAGCCGGTCACTTTCAGCCTGCGCGCCCGCCGTCACCTGCGCGCCCGGCGCGGCGACTTCGACGTCGTCCACGACAACCAGACCCTCGGGTACGGCCTGCTCGGCGACCTCGGCGCCCCGCTGGTCACCACCATCCACCACCCGATCACCGTCGACCGCCAGGTGGAGCTGGACGCGGCGGCGGACTGGAAGCGCCGCGCGTCCGTGCGCCGCTGGTACGCGTTCACGCGCATGCAGAAGCGCGTCGCCCGCCGCCTGCCGTCCGTCGTCACCGTCTCCGGCACGTCCCGCCAGGAGATCGTCGACCACCTCGGCGTACGACCGGACCGGATCAAGGTCGTCCACATCGGCGCCGACACCGACCTGTTCTCACCGGACCCCGCCGTTCCGGAGGTCCCCGGCCGCATCGTCACCACCTCCAGCGCGGACGTGCCGCTCAAGGGCCTGGTCCATCTGATCGAGGCGCTCGCCAAGGTCCGCACGGAACAGCCCGGCGCCCACCTCGTCGTCGTCGGCAAGCGCGCCGAGAACGGCCCCGTCGCCGCGGCCATCGAGCGGTACGGCCTCGAAGGCGCCGTCGAGTTCGTCAAGGGCATCACGGACGCCGAACTGGTCGACCTGGTCCGCTCCGCGCAGATCGCCTGCGTCCCCTCCCTGTACGAGGGCTTCTCGCTGCCCGCGGCGGAGGCCATGGCCACGGGCACGCCGCTGCTCGCCACCACCGGCGGCGCGATCCCCGAGGTCGCGGGCGCCGACGGCGAGACCTGTCTGGCGGTGCCGCCGGGCGACGCGGGCGCGCTGGCCGCCGGGCTCAACCGGCTCCTGGGCGACGCCGACCTGCGGGCCCGGCTCGGCGCCGCGGGCCGCGCGCGGGTGCTCGCCCGGTTCACCTGGGCGCAGGCGGCGAAGGGCACCGTGGAGCGCTACCGGGAGGCGATCGACCGCTCGGCGGGCGCGGCACCGCGGCGCCCCGCGCCGACGGTCCCCGCGCCGACGGCCCCCGGCCGGCCGGAGCCGGTCGCCCCGGCGAGAGTGGTCGCCCCGGCCGCGCCGGACCCGGTGGCGCCCGCCACGGACCTCGCCCCCGACGTTGCTGGCCCCCACCACGAAAGCAGGACCCCGTGCTGACCGTCGACTTCACCCGCTTCCCGCTCGCCCCGGGGGACCGGGTCCTGGACCTCGGCTGCGGTGCGGGCCGCCACGCCTTCGAGTGCTACCGGCGCGGCGCCCAGGTGGTGGCCCTGGACCAGAACGGCGAGGAGATCCGCGAGGTCGCCAAGTGGTTCGCGGCGATGAAGGAGGCGGGCGAGGCCCCGGCGGGCGCGACCGCCACGGCCATGGAGGGCGACGCCCTCAACCTGCCCTTCCCCGACGAGTCCTTCGACGTCGTGATCATCTCCGAGGTGATGGAGCACATCCCCGACGACAAGGGCGTCCTCGCGGAGATGGTCCGCGTGCTCAAGCCCGGCGGCCGCATCGCCGTCACCGTCCCGCGCTACGGCCCGGAGAAGGTCTGCTGGACCCTCAGCGACGCCTACCACGAGGTCGAGGGCGGCCACATCCGCATCTACAAGGCCGACGAACTCCTTTCGAAAATGCGCGAGTCGGGCCTCAAGCCCTACGGCACGCACCACGCGCACGCGCTGCACTCCCCGTACTGGTGGCTGAAGTGCGCCTTCGGCGTCGACAACGACAAGGCGCTGCCCGTGCGCGCGTACCACAAGCTGCTCGTCTGGGACATCATGAAGAAGCCGCTCGCGACGAAGCTCGCCGAGCAGGCCCTGAACCCGCTGATCGGCAAGAGCTTCGTGGCGTACGCGACGAAGCCGCACCTGCCGCGCACGGCCGCCCCCGTCGACGCGAAGGCCGGGGCGTGACGAGTCCCGAGCGCACCGAACACCTCACCCTGCCCGGTGTTCTGACGGCCCATCAGGCTGCGGAGACGGTGCGCGGCATCCTCGCCGCGCAGCGCGCGGACGGCGCCATCCCCTGGTTCCGCGGCCACCATCTGGACCCGTGGGACCACACGGAGGCAGCGATGGCCCTGGACGCGGCGGGCGAGCACGCCGCCGCGGCCCGCGCCTACGAGTGGCTGGGGCGGCACCAGAACACGGACGGCTCCTGGTACGCGGCCTACGCCGACGGCGACGCGGACGCCGTCACCGACCGCGGCCGCGAGACCAACTTCTGCGCGTACGTCGCCGTCGGCGTCTGGCACCACTACCTGACGACCGGCGACGAGGCGTTCCTGGACCGCATGTGGCCGGTGGTCTTCGCGGCCGTCGAGTTCGTCCTCGCCCTCCAGCGGCCCGGCGGGCAGATCGGCTGGAAGCGCGAGGCCGACGGGACACCCGTCACCGACGCGCTCCTGACCGGCTCCTCCTCCATCCACCAGGCGCTGCGCTGCGCCCTCGCGATCGCCGAGCACCGGGACGACCCGCAGCCCGACTGGGAGCTGGCCACCGGCGCCCTGGCCCACGCGATACGCCGCCACCCCGAGCGGTTCCTCGACAAGGACCGCTACTCCATGGACTGGTACTACCCGGTCCTCGGCGGCGCGGTCACCGGCGCCGAGGCCAAGGCCCGCATCGAGGAGGGCTGGGACCGCTTCGTCGTCCCCGGCCTCGGCGTGCGCTGCGTGGTGCCCAACCCGTGGGTCACGGGCGGCGAGAGCGCCGAACTCGCCCTCACCCTCTGGGCGATGGGCGAGTCCGACCGCGCCGTGGAGGTCCTGCGCTCCATCCAGCACCTGCGCGACGAGCGGACCGGCCTGTACTGGACGGGCTATGTGTACGACGACGCGGCGATCTGGCCCGTGGAGCTGACCACGTGGACGGCGGGCTCGCTGCTGCTCGCGGTCGCGGCGCTCGGCGGGGACGAGGCGACCTGCCGGGTGTTCTCGGGCGCGGACCTGCCGACGGGCCTGGCGCCGGACTGCTGCGGCTAGGCCCGCCGGGCCGGGGCGCCTGGCGCCGCAGGGCCGGGGGCGCTCAGTAGCGCCGCAGCCGCCCGGCGATGAAGTGGCCGACGAACAGGTAGACCACCGCCGCGAGGCCGTACCCCGCGATGACCCGCGCCCACCGCTCGTCGAACGTGAACAGGTCGTGCGACCAGCCCGCGAGCCACCGGGCCGCGTCGCGCACGAACTGCACGAGGTCGTTGGCGCGGTTCGCGTCCAGCAGGTCCATCAGGATCCACAGGACGAGGATGACGGCCATCACGTCGGCGATGACGGCGATGACGCGGGCTGCTTCGTTGGTGCGTCGGACGTGTACGGGGGACATGGGGGGCGAGTACCGGGTGGGCCCCGGCCGAAACCCGTACGGCCCCGCCCCGGTGGCGGGCGCGCGCGGCCCGGGCCAGCCTTGCCGCATGGACCACACCGTCGCCCCCGCCGCCGGTGCGCTGCGGCGCCTCGTGCTGCCGCTGCTGCTGTGCTGTGCCCTGCTCGTCGGCGCGACGGGCTGCGGCGGGAGCGACGACGACGCGGCCGTGCCCACGGGGACCAGTTCGGCGGCGCGGCAGAAGTTCGCCAAGACGCGGTTCGTGACGAACGCGGGTCTTGCCGCGGGGGCCACGTACCAGTGGATCGTGAAGCCCTACCGGGACGGGAAGTTCGCGTCCGGCGCGGACGGGCGGACCTTCGCCTTGGTCAAGGCGGGGCTCGCGGGCGCGTTCACCTACAACCGGCTGAAGGCGGCCCTGCGCAACGCCCAGGGCGACCCCACCCTCGCCAAGGCCGTGGCGCCCCTGACCGCTGGGGTCGAGGCCCTCAAGGACCTCCCCGCCAAGCTCCGCAAGGGGGACTCCACACAGTCCGTGGTGAAGTCCTTCGACGACACGATCAACTCCGTCAAGGACGCGGGGCGCTCCGCGGGCGCGGAGGTCACGGACAAGGTGCCGTCCACGGCCGACCTGAAGCGCGGCTAGCCCTCGCGGGTTGATTGGCGCGGAGCGGCAATGAGCGGGGTGCCAGGGGCGGCAGCCCATGGTTTCGGGAAGGGGCGGGATTGGGGAGCCCCCGGCAGGGAACAGCAGCCTCGCGGTCGAACTGACGTGCCGTCATTCATCCCCGTATAACGAGGAGTTCGCCTCTCCGAGGCGTGGCGTTCCGCTCCGTGGCGGAGGATCCTGCCCCGACCACCGCAGGAGCCTCCCGGTGTCAGACGACGTCAGACCCCACCCCATAGAAGAGCCCCGCCTGGCCACCCGCCGCCCGGTGTCCCGCAGGCGCCGCCACGTGCCGCGCTACGTCCTGGTCGCCCTGCCCCTCGCCCTGACGGGCCTGATCTCCCTGATGACGTCGGGCAACGCGCTGCGCCCGTTCGAGCGGATCATCACCGTGGACGGCAAGATGGCGTCGAAGTCGGACTACTTCAAGGACCCCGAGGTGCGGCGGCTGCTGCTGAAACACGGCATCCGCGTGGAGATCCACCGCCTGGGCTCGCGGGGCATCGCCACGCAGTCGCTGGAGGGGATGGACGTCGCGTTCCCCTCCGGGCAGCCCGCGGCGCGGCTGATCAAGCAGCGCGAGCAGCGCTCGGTGAAGACGGCCAGCCCGTTCGTGACGCCGCTGGCGCTGGGCACGTTCAGGGAGTACGCGGAGACCCTGGCCGCGGAGGGCGTGGCGCGCCCGCAGCGGGCGGAGGGCGGCGGGGACAGCCTCTACTACGACCTCGACATGAAGAAGTTCCTGAAGCTCATCGAGGAGCGCGAGACCTGGGACGGCATCGGGTACAAGGAGCGGTCCGCGCGCAGCAACAGCGGCCGCGTCATGGTCCGCACCTCCAGCGTCTGCGAGTCCAACGGCGCCGGTGCCTATCTGTCCATCCTCGCCTTCGTGAAGAACGGCAACCAGCCGCCCGGCACGGAACCCAAGGACACCAAGGACCGCCCCGGTTCCGACGACCCCGTGCTCGACATCGCCGCCAAGGTCAAGCCCCTCATCAACCTCCAGGGCATGGCCGCCGACGAGCAGGCCGACAGCTACTTCTCCGACGAGGGGGAGTCCATCGCCCCCGTCTCGCTCATCTACGAGCACCAGTTCCTGGCCCACCAGGTCGCCTTCCAGAGGAAGCACCACCGCCAGGACACCCGGCGGGTGCTGCTCTACCCCTCGCCGCAGGCCCTCACCGAGCCGCAGCTCATCTCGCTCAGCGAGCAGGGGGACCGGCTCACCCAGCTGGTGGACACCGACCGCGAACTGCGCCAGCGCGCCATCGAGCTGGGCTTCCGGGCGCGGTTCTCCGGCGAGGACGACACCAGTGAACAGCTGAACGCCTATCTGCGCGAGCACGGCGTGCAGGTGCCCACCCCCAACCCCGACCAGACGAAGGCCGACGCGCCCGACCTCAACGCCCTGGAGCGGATCATCAACCACGTCGGCGACTGCCCGCCCGTCCGCAAGGACCCCGACTCGTGAGCCGCCCCGGGCCCGCCGCCCCGCCCCGGGCGGCCCCGGCGCCGCCGTGCCCTCGCCCTCTGCCTGGCCGCCCTCGCCACCACCCTCGCCGCCTGCTCCGACAGCAAGGACGAGCAGACCCTGCGGGTGCTCGCCAGCCCCGAACTCGCCGACATCAAGCCCCTGTTGCAGCGGCTGAAGAAGGACACCGGGGTCGAGCTGGACATCGACTTCACGGCCACCGCCGACCTCTCCGGGTCCCTCGGCTCGTACGACCTGGCCTGGCCCGCCAGCGACCGCTCGTACCTGCTGCGGCTGAGCGCGGAGCGGTCCGGCGCCGCGAAACCGGAGTCCACCGCTGTGATGCGCTCCCCGGTCGTCGTCGGGCTCACCCCGGCCGCCGCCCGCAGCGTCGCCTCCGACAAGCCGCTGACCTGGGCGGACATCGCCGACGCCGCCGCTGATGGCACCGTGCGGTTCGGGATGGCCGACCCGCGGCGCAGCGACACCGGGCGGGCCGCCCTCGTCGGCGTGGCCACGGCGGCCGCGGGCACCGGCGACGCCCTGCGGCGCGAGGACGTGTCCTGCGACCGGCTGCGCGGCTTCCGGTCCGGCCAGACCCTGACCGGCGCCAGCTCCCACGAGCTGATCGACACCTACGTACGCCGCCAGGGCGCCGCCAACGCGCTCATCGCGCACGAGTCGGAGCTGCTCTCCCTCAACGCCAGCCACAAGCTGCGCCAGCCGCTGCGGATCGTGCACCCCGCCGACGGCATGGTCCTGTCGGACTTCCCGCTGATGCTGCTCGACCAGCGGCAGCACAAGGCGTACCGGAAGGTCGTCGACTGGCTGCGCCGCGACGACGTCCAGGAGGAGCTGGCCCGCACGACCTGGCGCCGCCCGGTGGGCGGCGACGTCCCCCGGCCCCGGGAGCTGCGCGCGCCGATCGGCAACGCCCTGTCGTACCCGGACGAACTCGCGGTCGTCCAGCGGGTCATCGACTCCTACGGCGACCCCGGGCGCCGCCGCTCCGGTGACCACGTGGTCTTCCTGCTGGACTTCTCCACGTCCATGCGGGGCGCGCGGATGGCGGACCTGCGCCGGGCGTTCACGGGGCTCAGCGGCGCGGACCCGTCGACGACGGGCAAGTTCACGCGCTTCTACCGGGGCGAGCGGCTCACCGTCGTACGGTTCGCGGGCCGCGTCCTCCAGGAGCGGACCGTGACCGTGCGCGGCGAGGAGGACCTGCGCCGCCTCAACTCCTTCGTGTCCAAGGGTGACTTCGCCGAGGACACGGCCGTCTGGTCGGCGCTCGTCCGCGGGTACGGCATCGCGGCGGACGCGGCCCGCGGAGAGCCGGGCCGCCCGCTGTCGATCGTGCTGATGACGGACGGCGAGAACAACACCGGCATGTCGTACGGGGAGTTCGCGCGCCGCCACGCCCGCCTCGACGGCGCGGCGCGGTCCGTGCCGACCTTCCCCGTCCACTTCGGAGAGGCCGACGCGAGGGAGCTGCGGCGCGCCGCGGACGCCACCGGCGGCCGCGTGGTGGACGCCAACTCCTCGTCCCTCTCCCAGGCGTTCAAGGAGATCCGTGGGTGTCGTTGACAGCGAGTGGTGGGGCCTGTGGTGGCCGTGGATGGTCGTGTGGCTGGCCACGGCGGCGTGCTGGGGAGTGCTCGCGCGGTACGTGCTGGTGCGGCTCGGCCTGTCGCGGCGCCGCCGCCCCACGCGCCGCCGCCGTACCTTCCACGGCATGTGCTTCTATCTGCACGAGCAGCGCGTAATGGACCTGTACCAGACCGGCGGCTTCTCCGCCGCCCTCGAACAGGAGGTCGCCGACCGCACCAACGTGACCTCCGGGTTCAGCCTGTGGGCGAAGTTCACCGGCGGCCCGGGCGGCTCGGCGGGCCGCGACGTCACCAAGGAGCGGTTCACGTCGTATGTGCAGCAGAACACGCCGATCACCGTCATCGGGCTGCTCATGGACACGATGCGGCGCGAGGACGCCGTGGTGCACGCCGACCTCATCACGGGGCAGCTCGTGCCCAACCGGGCCCTCGCCGACACCCTGCGCGACAGCGGGGACGACCGGGTCGCGCTGAGCGCCGTCATGGCGGAGTTCGTGTCGGTCACCGGCCGGTTCACCGCCCGCAGCCTCAGCGGCGGCGAGGTGGTCCTGCGGGCCCGCTACGAGACCGGGGGCATGGGCGCCCATGTGAAGATCACCTGCGCCGAGGACGGCATCCGCGAGGAGTTCCACGAGGAGGACTACTTCAGCGGCGAGTTCCAGGCCCGCTGCCTCGGCAAGGTCCGCACGTGGAACCCCGCGGCCGGTGAGCTGACGGTGGATCCGGTGGCCATCTTCCGCTAGCGGACGGGGAGTTGGGGCGCTCAGGCGTTGAGGTCGGCGAGCACCCGCAGGGTGCCGGGGTCGGAGGCGAGGACGAGCAGGTCGGTGACCGGCCCCGCGCGCCACTCCTGAAGCCGCTCGGCGATCCGCTCGCGCGGCCCCACCAGCGAGATCTCGTCGGCGAACGCGTCCGGCACCGCCCGCACCGCCTCCTCGCGCCGCCCCGCGAGGAACAGCTCCCGCACGCGCCGCGCCTGGTCCTCGTACCCCATGCGCGCCATCAGCTCGGCGTGGAAGTTCCGCGTGGCGTGCCCCATGCCGCCGATGTAGAAGCCCAGCATCGCCTTGACCGGCGCCAGGCCCTCGGCGACGTCGGCGCAGACCCGGGCCCGGACCAGCGGGGCGATCAGGAAGCCCTCGGGCAGGTCGGTGAGCGAGGCCGCGTAGGCGTCCTGGCGCGTCGGGGACCAGTACAGGGGCAGCCAGCCGTCGGCGATCCGGGTGGTCTGGGCGATGTTCTTCGGGCCCTCGGCGCCGAGCAGGACCGGCAGGTCGGCGCGGAGGGGGTGCGTGATGGGCTTGAGCGCCCTGCCGAGCCCGGCCGCGTCCGGCCCCCGGTACGGCAGCGGGTGGAAGTGCCCGTCCAGCTCCACCGGCCGCCGTCTGCGCAGCACTTGGCGTACGACATCCACGTACTCCCGTGTCGCGGTGAGCGGCGACTTCGGGAACGGGCGCCCGTACCAGCCCTCCACCACCTGCGGCCCCGACAGGCCGAGGCCCAGCAGCATCCGGCCGCCCGACAGGTGGTCCAGGGTCAGGGCGTGCATGGCGGTGGCGGTGGGGGAGCGGGCGGCCATCTGCGCGACCGCCGTGCCGAGCCGGATGCGCGAGGTGTGCGCGGCGATCCAGGTGAGCGGCGTGAACGCGTCCGAGCCCCACGCCTCCGCCGTCCACACCGAGTCGTAGCCGAGCCGCTCGGCCTCCCGCGCGAGGTCGAGGTGCCGGGCGTCGGGGCCCCGGCCCCAGTAGCCGAGCGCGAGCCCGAGCCGCATGTCGCCTCCCACGGACCTGAGCTGACGGGCCGTCAGCTCCCGTCTTCCGCAGGACTGTACGCCGACGGCCCCCCGCCCGGAAGGGGCGGGGGGCCGTCGGCGGAACGGAAGGGCGGATCAGCCGCGCTGGATCCCGGTGGTGTCCTGGAGGACGCCACGGCGGCCGTCCTGCGTCTGCGCCACCAGGCTCTGGCCGCGCTGCTCGACCGCCAGGTACCAGGTGCCGGGGGCCAGCTCGGCGATCGGGGTCGGCGAGCCGTCCTCCGGGTACAGCGGACGCGGCACCGGAACGGCGAACCAGAACGGCGAGAAGTCCGCCGACGCGGGCTGCGCCTGCTGCGCTGCGGCCGGGGGCGGCGTGGCCCCGCCGCCCTGCGGCTGCCCGCCGAACGACGGCTGGCTCGGCTGCCCGCCGTACGGCGGCTGGGCCTGCGCGGCACCCGGGTACCCGTAGCCACCGGACGGCTGCCCGCCGTAGGGCTGGGCCGGAGCCGGGCCCGCGGCGCCCATGAGGGGGGCCTTGAGGGCGGGGACGATGTTGGTGGCGACGGCGGCGGCGGCCATGACGAGGGCGGCGATCAGGCCGAGGATCAGGCCGGTGCCCGCGTCGGGGCTGCGGCTGCTGCCCAGCCCCTCGTTCACGAAGAGGAAGCCGTAGGACTCGTCCGGGTCGAAGATCGCGCCGAGCGCGCTCCACGCGGAGGCGACGGTGAAGGCGACGCCGACCTGCGCCAGGTCGAGACCCACGACCTTGCGCTGAGCGGCGCGGCCCACGACGACGAGGAGGGCACCGATGACGCCCAGCAGGTACACGCTGAGCAGCAGATTGCCGTTCTCCCAGGCGTTGGGCACCTTGTCGTCGTTGAGGCCGTCGATCTCGATGGTGTCGAGGAACGAGGCGATGAAGAGCAACACCGCTGCTCCGATCACCACGCCGTCGCCTCTAGTGAGGGAGCGGAAATTCACTTCAGGTCCTTCGTCAGTCGTCTCGTCGTTGGAGGCGTCGCTGTCGCCGTAGCGCTGTCGTTTCTGTCATCTCGACTGGACGGGCGCGGTGCGCGTAGCGCGGGGGTGGCCCCTCATCGTACGGAGGACACTATCGTCCGTCCGGCCGGGGTGTCTGCTTGAGATAAACATCGTCACTCAGTGAAGATCTCGCGGTTGCCGTCCCGTGACGCGACGGCGTCGGGATCGTCACGACTTGCCTTCGGGGGCCTGTCGCATCTGTCCTCACCTGGCCGGTACATCCGTCCTCACCTGGCCAGGAAGCCGCCGATCCCGGTGGAGAGGCCCCGGGCCGCCTTCTGGCGCCAGGTGGGGCTGGTGAGGAGGGCGCGGTCCTTCGGGTCGCGCATGTTGCCGCATTCGATGAAGACCTTCGGGACCTTGGAGAGGTTGAGGCCGCCGAGGTCGCGGCGGACGGTGAGGCCGGTGCCGTCGCCGACGTAGTTGGAGGGGGCGCTGCCCGTCGCGGCGAGGAACGTGCCCGCGACGCGCTCGCCCAGGTCGCGGGACGGGCCGACGATCGCGGTGGTGTCCGCGGCGCCCGCCCGCACCTTCGCGGGCAGGATGACGTGGAAGCCGCGGTTGCCCACGGCCGAGCCGTCCGCGTGCAGGGAGACGACCGCGTCGGCGCGCGCCGCGTTGCCGATGCGGGCGCGCTCGGTGACGCACGGGCCCCACGGGCGGTCGCCGTCGTGCGTGAGCTTGACCGTGGCGCCCTGCTGGTGCAGCAGGTCCCGCAGCCGGTGGGCGAGGTCCAGGGTGAACTGGGCCTCCGTGTAACCGTCGTTGGTGGATGTGCCGGTGGTGTCGCACTCCTTGGTGTTCGTCCCGATGTCCACCGGCTTGTTGATCTCGGCGGTGTGCCGGAAGTTGCCCGCGTTGTGCCCGGGGTCGATCACGACGACCTTGCCCTTGAGGGGGCCGGAGGGGGCGGGGCGCCCGCCGGACGGCCGCTTCGCGGGTTTGTGGTCGTCGTGGGGGGCGTCCGGCTTGCCGGAACTGCTGGGCTTGCCCGGCTCCTTCGAGGGGGACGGCTTCGCCGACTCCGTGGACTTCGTGGGCTTCGTGGGTTTCGACGGCGAGCCCTGGTCCGAGCGGCTCGGTGACGCGAGCGTGCTCGCGGGCCCGCTGTCCTCCGGGCCGCTCGACGCGTCGTGGATCAGATAGCCCGCGAGGGTCGCGGGCGCGAGCACGGCGAGGGCGACCGCCAGGGGGCGCCCGCCGCGGAAGCGGCGGGGCGGGCGCGGTGGATGACTGTCCGGACCTGCGTACGACACGGGGTGAGCCTAGCGGCGCCCTCAGTGCCCCGCGCCCGTTCGGCGCAGGACGCGAAGGGAACCGGTGGCCGAAATCTCCGTGAACGCCCCGGATTCCAGGGCCCTGAGGTAGATCCGGTACGGGGCCTGCCCGGTCCACTCGTCGACCGGGTCGGGGAACACGTCGTGGATGACGAGCAGGCCGCCCTCGGCCACGTGCGGCGCCCACCCCTCGTAGTCCGCGCTCGCGTGCTCGTCGGTGTGGCCGCCGTCGACGAAGACCAGGCCGAGCGGCCCCCGCCAGACCCGCGCGACCTGCGGGGACCGGCCCACGACCGCGATCACGTGGTCTTCGAGGCCCGCCTTGTGCAGGGTGCGCCGGAAGGTGGGCAGGGTGTCCATGCGGCCCACCTCCGGGTCCACCGTCTCCGGGTCGTGGTAGTCCCAGCCGGGCTGCTGCTCCTCGCTGCCCCGGTGGTGGTCGACCGTGATCACGCTCACACCGGCCGCGCGGGCCGCGTCCGCGAGCAGGATCGTGGAGCGCCCGCAGTACGTGCCGACCTCAAGCAGCGGAAGGCCCAGCGCCGCCGCCTCGACCGCCGCCGCGTAGAGGGCGAGCCCTTCGTGCCGGGGCATGAACCCCTTCGCCGCCTCGAAGGCGTCGACGACCTCCGGCTTGGGGGCCTGGGGCATGGGTTCCTCCTGCTGAGCGGCACACGTGTACGTACGGAACGTACACGCGCCCCGCACCGGTGCGGGAAGCGCCCCGAAGGAGCACGCGCCCCCCCGCGGCTCAAGGCAGCGCCCCGAAGGGGCGCGGGGAACGGCGCGCCCAGCCACGACGCGGCCGCACACGACGGACGGCCCAGCGGGGCACCCCCTGAAGCACCGCCTAGTCCCGGTAGGCACCGCTCGCGGTCCGCGCGACCGCGGCATCCTCCTCACTGCTGGCCCGCAAGACCCCCGTACCCACGGCCCCGCCACCCCCGCGCCCCGGCAGGAAGAGCGCCAGCGCCAAGCCGAGTGCGACGGCACCCGCGGCGATGGCGAAGGAGAACCGGAAGCCCTCCATGGTGGGGACGGCGACAGGCCCGACGTGGTCCGCGGTGTCGGCGAGCACCATGCCGACGACGGCGCTCGACACCGACGTGCCGACGGACCGCATCAGGGTGTTGAGGCCGGTGGCCGCGCCCGTCTCGGACGGGTCGACGGCGCCGACGATCAGCGCGGGCAGCGAGGAGTAGGCGAGGCCGATGCCGCCGCCGACGACCACCGAGATGACCACGGTCTGCCAGGCGGCGCTCATCAGGCCGAGGCCCGCGCCGTAGCCGATGGCCATGATCAGCAGGCCGAGGATCAGCGTGACCTTCGGTCCGTACGCCGTCGACAGGCGCGCGTACACCGGTGCCATCAGCATCATCGTCAGGCCGAGCGGCGCCATGCACAGGCCCGCGACGACCATGGACTGGCCGAGGCCGTAGCCGGTGGCGGTGGGCAGCTGGAGGAGCTGGGGCAGCACCAGGGAGATGGCGTAGAAGGCGACGCCGACCATGATGGAGGCGATGTTGGTGAGCAGCACCTCGCGCCGCACGGTGGTGCGCAGGTCCACCAGCGGCGCCTTGAGGCGCAGTTCGAGCACGCCCCACAGGCCGAGCACGACGGCGGAGGCGGCGAACAGGCCGAGGGTCAGGCCCGAACTCCAGCCCCAGTCGGTGCCCTTGGTGATCGGGAGCAGGAAGAGGACAAGGCCGAGGGAGAGCCCGAGCGCGCCCGCCACGTCGAAGGTCCCCCGCGCGCGCACCTCGCTCTCCGGTACGAGCGCCAGGATGAGCGCGATCGACACCGCGCCGAGGCCCGCGGCGCCGTAGAACAGCGCGTGCCAGTCGGCGTGCTGGGCGACGAACGCGGCGGCGGGCATGGCGAGTCCGCCGCCGACGCCGATGGAGGAGCTCATCAGGGCCATCGCGGAGGCGAGCCGCTCGCGCGGCAGGGTGTCGCGCATCAGGCCGATGCCGAGCGGTATCGCGCCCATGGCGAAGCCCTGGAGCGCCCGGCCGGTGATCATCACCAGCAACTGGTCGGTGACGGCGCAGATCAGCGAGCCGACGACCATGACGGCGAGGCTGGCGAGCAGCAGGCGGCGCTTGCCGAAGAGGTCGCCGAGTCTGCCCATGATCGGCGTGGCGACGGCGCCCGCGAGCAGCGTCGAGGTCATCACCCAGGTGGCGTTGGACGGCGCCGTGTCGAGCAGCGTCGGCAGGTCCTTGATCACGGGGACGAGCAGCGTCTGCATCACGGCGACGACGATGCCCGCGAAGGCGAGGACGGGGACGACGCCGCGGGTGCCGCGGCCGCCGTCGGGACGGGTCGTCGCAGGGGACATGTGCGTGCGGCCTCCTGGAAGGGGAGAGTGGTGCCAGTACGTGCAAGATGAACTTGTCACCCGGGGCGACTATTCCGACGTCCGTCGAACCAGAGGAAGGCTTGACCTTCCGTTGACCGCCCGTAGAGGTGCCCGGCGGTCGGCCTCCGTCCGGCCTTCTGCCCGGCCTTCTGCCCGGCCTTCCGTCTGACCTTGCGTCCGACCTTGCGTCCGACCTTGCATCTGACCTTCCGTCAGATTGGAACGTGTTCTAGCCTGTCGTCGTCCCGTCCCACGGCCGCTCCCCGGGAGGCACGGATGCAGGCACGCCAGGCCCATGTCGTCGGCGTCGGCATGACGAGGTTCGAGAAGCCCGGGACCCGTGACTGGCAGTACTGGGACATGGCGCGGGAGGCGGGCACCGCCGCCCTGGCCGACGCGGGCGTCCCGTACGAGCGCGTCGACCAGGTCGTCGCGGGCTACTGCTTCCAGGCGTCCACGGCCGGGCAGCGGGCCGCGTACGAACTGGGCCTGACCGGTGTGCCCGTCTACAACGTCAACAACAACTGCGCGACGGGCGCCACCGCCCTGATGCTGGCCCGGCAGCTCGTCGCGGGCGGCGCCAGCGACTGCGTGCTCGCGCTCGGCTTCGAGAAGATGCGGCGCGGCGCGCTCGGCGGCGACGGCGGCGACCTCGCCACGTCCCCGGTGGCCCGGCACTACGGCGTCATGGCCGCCCGCCACGGCTTCGCCGCGTCCCCGCCCACCGCCCAGATCTTCGGCAACGCCGCCCGCGAGCACATGGCGGCGTACGGCACCACGCCCGCCCAGCTCGCCGCCGTCGCCGCCAAGAACCACCGGCACTCCACCGCGAACCCGCGTGCCCAGTTCCGTACCGCGTACGAGGTGGCGGACGTGCTCGCGGCCAAGGCCATCCACGACCCGCTCACGCTCCTCCAGTGCTCGCCCACCTCCGACGGCGCCGCCGCGGCGGTCGTGGCCTCGGCGGGCTTCGCGGACCGCCACGGCCTCACCGGCCGGGCCGTGGAGATCACCGCGCAGGCCATGGCCACCGACACGGAGGCGTCCTTCGCCTCCGGCTCCTGCCTGGACGCCGTCGGCCGCCCCCTGACCCGCGCGGCCGCCCGCCGGGTCGAGGAGGAGTCCGGCACCGCCGTCACCGACGCCGACGTGATCGAGCTGCACGACTGCTTCTCCGTCAACGAACTGATCACGTACGAGGCCCTCGGCCTGTGCGCGGAGGGCGAGTCCGGCAAGCTCGTCGAGTCCGGCGCGACGACCTACGGCGGCCGCTGGGTGGTGAACCCCTCCGGCGGTCTGATCTCCAAGGGCCACCCCCTGGGCGCCACCGGCCTCGCCCAAGTGGCCGAGCTGACCTGGCAGTTGCGGGGCGAGGCGGGCGCCCGGCAGGTCCCGGGCGCCCGCCTGGGCCTCGCGCACAACATCGGCCTGGGCGGCGCGGCGGTGGTGACCCTGCTCACCGGCCCCCGCCCTTCGGCCTAGGTCCCCGGGCCGAGGCCTGCCTTTCTCGCGGCCCGCCCTTCCTGCCCCTTATTTCCGATGTACTGCGCACACGTCGCCTGTCAGCATGGAGCCCATGCTTCAGGCCCCCACCGACACCCCGATATCCCGGCGCTCCGCGCCCCCACCTGGCTCGTCGTGGCCGCCGCCTGCGCCGGGCAGTTCCTCGTCGTCCTCGACGTGTCCGTCGTGAACGTGGCGCTGCCCTCGATGCGCGCCGACCTCGCGCTCAGCCCCACGGGGTTGCAGTGGGTGGTCAACGCGTACTCGATCGCCTTCGCCGGGTTCATGCTGCTCGGCGGGCGGGCCGGGGACCTGTTCGGGCGCAAGCGGATGTTCCTGGTGGGGCTCGGCCTCTTCACGCTGGCCTCGCTGGCGGGCGGCTTCGCGCAGGAGGGCTGGCAGCTGCTCGCGGCGCGGGCCGTGCAGGGCCTCGGGGCCGCCGTGCTCGCGCCGTCGACGCTGACCATCCTCACCTCGGCGGTGCCGGAGGGGCCCGCGCGGGTGCGGGCCATCGCCACTTGGTCGGCGGTCGGCGCCGGGGGCGGCGCGGCGGGCGGCCTGGTCGGCGGGGTGCTCACCGACGGGCTCTCCTGGCGCTGGGTGCTGCTGGTCAACGTACCCGTGGGCGTCCTGGTGTTCGCGGCGGCGCTGCGCTGGATCAGCGAGAGCCGGGCGGCGGGGGCGCGGCGCCTGGACGTGCCGGGGGCCGTGCTGGTCACGGGCGGCATCGCCACGCTCGCCTACGGCATCGTGCAGACCGAGGTCGAGGGCTGGACGGCCGCCGCGACGCTGCTGCCGCTCGCGGTCGGCCTCGCGCTGATCGGGGCGTTCCTGGCGGTGGAGGCGCGGGCGAAGGCGCCGCTGATGCCGCTCGGCCTGTTCCGGGTGCGGTCGGTGTCGGCGGCGAACGCCACGATGTTCGCGTGCGGCATGGGCATGTTCGCGATGTGGTTCTTCATGACCCTGTACGCCCAGAACGTCCTCGGCTACACGCCGCTGGAGGCCGGGCTCGCGCTGATCCCCAGCTCGATCAGCGTCGTCGTCGGCTCCAAGGTGGCGCCCCGCCTGATGCGGGTCGTCGGCGCCCGCTCCGTGACGGTCCTCGGCGTGCTGGTCGCCGCCGCGGGCTACGCCTGGCAGTGGCGGGTGCTCGACGCCGACGGCGCGTACGTCACCTCCATCATGCTGCCCGGCATCCTGATGATGCTGGGCGCCGGACTCGCCAACACCCCCCTGGCCTCGCTCGCCACCAGCGGCGCGGACCCCGGCGACGCGGGCCTGGTCGCCGGTCTGATCAACACCTCCCGCACCATGGGCGGCTCGCTGGGCCTCGCGGTCCTGTCCACGGTCGCCGCGTCGCGCACGGGGGAGCGGCCGGGGGACGCGGCCCTCGCCGAGGGCTACGCGCAGGCGTTCCTGTGGGGCGGCGGCTTCCTGGTGGTGGCGGCGCTGCTGGTGGTGGCGTGGATGCCGCGGGAACGGAAGAACCCGGTCGGCAAGGGTGCCAGCCCGTCCGGCGTTTGAGGACGAGGCCGAAGGCCGATGAGGGGGGTCCGGGGGCGTGGCCCCCGGGCGGTGCCCCACCCACCGGCGGGCTACAGCCACCCCTGCCGCCGAGCCTCCCGCACCGCCTCCATCCGATTCCGGGTCCCCGTCTTCCCAATGGCCGCCGACAGGTAATTCCGCACCGTCGACTCCGACAGGTGCAGCCGCGCCGCGATGTCGGCGACGGTCGCGCCGTCCACCGCCGCCCCGAGGACCTCGGTCTCCCGGGGCGTCAGCGGGCTCGGGCCCGCGCTCAGCGCCGCCGCGGCGAGCGCCGGGTCGATCACCGTCTCCCCGCGCAGGACCTGCCGGACGGCCTGGGCCAGCTCCTCCACCGGCCCGTCCTTGACCAGGAACCCGGCCGCGCCCGCGGCCATCGCCCGGTGCAGATAGCCGGGCCTGCCGAACGTCGTCAGGATCAGCACCCGGCAGTCCGGGCACTCGTCCCGCAGCAGGGCCGCCGCGTCGAGCCCGCTCAGCCCCGGCAGCTCGATGTCGAGCAGCGCCACGTCGGGGCGGCAGGTCAGCGCCGTCCGCACGATCTCGTCGCCCGCCGCGACCTGCGCGACCACCTCGATGTCCTCCTCCATCCCGAGCAACAGCGCGAGCGCGCCGCGCAGCATGCCCTGGTCTTCGGCGAGGAGGACTCTGATCATGTGCTGTGCTCCTTGGCGGCGGCCCCCGCCGCCGCGGGGCCGGTCTCGGTCGTCGGGAGTTCGGCGGTGACCCGGAAGCCCGCGTGCGGGGTCGGGCCGCAGGTCAGGGAGCCGCCCGCCGCGCTGAGGCGTTCGGCGAGGCCCCTGAGCCCGCTGCCGGGCGGGGTCGAGCCTACGCCGCGGCCGTCGTCGGTGATCACCAGGCGGGTCCGTTCGGGGCCGCCGGTGATCTCGATCTCGCAGCGGCTCGCCCGAGCGTGCCGCACCACGTTGGTGGCGGCCTCGCGGACCACCCAGCCGAGCAGCGCCGCCGGGCGCGGGCCGAGGGGCGGTCCCGACCGGCGTACGGAGACCTCGACCCCGGCGGCGTCGAGCAGGTCGCGGACCCGGTCCAGCTCCGTGGCGAGCGAGCCCTCGCGGTAGCCGGTCACGGCCTCGCGGATCTCGGTGAGCGCCTGCCGCCCGACCGACTCGATGTCGTCGATCTGCGTCAGGGCCGCCGCCATGTCCCGCGGCGCGAGGCGGCGCGCGGCCTCCGACTTCACCACGATCACCGACAGGGTGTGGCCGAGCAGGTCGTGCAGGTCCCGCGAGAAGCGCAGCCGCTCCTCGTCGACCGCGCGCCGCGCCAGCTCCTCGCGGGCCGCCCGCAGGTCCCGTACCGCCTCCGAGAGCGACAGGATCGCCGCCGTCACCATCGTCGAGAGGAACGTGCCGTACGCGATGTTCACCCCGTCCCAGCCCTCCCTGAGCCCGGCGACCGCGCCCGCGAGCGCGCTCAGGGCCAGGCCGTTCGGCCCCAGGAAGCGCCCGCGCACCACGGCGCCCACGGCGAGGCCGAGCAGCGGGAAGAACATCAGCCACGTGCCGCCGTACCCCGCCGCGAGGCCCACGGTCAGCGCGCCCATCGCCACCAGCGCCGCGTACGTGGCGGGCGCCGTCCGCTTGCGCTTGTCGAAGGCGCGGAAGGCGACCGCGACGTACAGGGAGTTGAAGACGAACAGGCCGAGCCCGCCCACCACCGGGTTCGGGGTCCGCCCCTGGAGCAGGTGCGAGAACGCGCCCAGGCCCATGAGCAGCCAGGGCAGCAGGGCGAAGCCATTGGGCGGGCCCGGCGGCACCTCGCCGTCCCACGCGGCCCGCGGGCGCTCCTCCCGGTCCGCCGACCGCCGCGACCAGGCGGCGCGCCAGGCGCCGCGGGCCGCGAGCGGTCCGTACGGCCGACAGGTGACCTCGCGCTGTGCGGGCATGGTGTCCCCTCCACGTTCTCTCCGGGCCTTGCTCCGGACTCCCGGACTCCTCGACGGTACGCAGGACGGCCTGGCCGCGGCAGGTCCACCCGTACCGAGGTGACCAGGACGAATGTCATGGGTGGCGGGGAGCGGCGGAGGACGGCGACAAGATCTGACGTGGCGTCAGCACTCTTCCCATGTGCCGGGCGCTGGGCTATACAGGGACCCGTCGGCCCTAGAACGCGTTCTAGCGCACGGCCCGGAACGGGCGGGCCGCCCGGGCCGACCCCGCCGCGACAGGAGCACGCACCGCCCTCGCCCGCCCCGCCGCCGCCCGCCGTGAGGAGCCGCCGCCATGCCCATCGACGCCGCCAAGGCCCTGGCCGCCCCGCCCCGCCGCGCGGGCATCCGCTGGGGCCACAAGGACGTCCAGCTCTACCACCTCGGCATCGGCGCCGGGGCCAACCCCGACAAGGCGGACCCCGCCACCGACCCCGACGAGCTGCGCTACACCCTGGAGTCCCGGCTGCACGTCCTGCCGAGCTTCGCCACCGTCGCGGGCGCGGGCATGGGCATGATGAGCGGCCTGTCCGCGCCCGGCATCGACGTGGACCTCGCCGCCGTCCTGCACGGCGGCCAGTCCCTCGCGCTGCACCGCCCCATCCCGGCGAGCGGCGAGGCCACCGCGGCGTCACGCGTCGCGGCCGTGTACGACAAGGGCAAGGCCGCCGTCCTCGTCCTGCGCTCCGACGTCACCGACGACCAGGGCCCGCTGTGGACCAGCGAGGCCCAGCTCTTCGTGCGCGGCGAGGGCGGCTTCGGCGGCGAGCGGGGCCCCTCCGGGCGGCTCGACGCGCCCGACCGGCCCTGCGACCGGACCGTGGAGCGCCCCGTCCGCCCCGACCAGGCGCTGCTCTACCGCCTGTCCGGCGACTGGAACCCGCTGCACGCCGACCCCGAGTTCGCCAAGCTCGCCGGGTTCGACCGGCCCATCCTGCACGGCCTGTGCACCTACGGGATCACGCTCAAGGCCGTCGTCGACACCGTCCTCGGCGGCGACGTGACCCGGGTGCGCGCCTACCGCACCCGCTTCGCCGGGATCGCCCTGCCCGGCGAGACCCTGCGCGTCGGCCTGTGGGAGACGCCGGGCCGGGTCCAGGTGGCGGTCACGGCACCGGAGCGCGACGACGCGCCGGTCCTGGCCGACACGGTCGTCGAGCACGCCTGAACCACCGTCAGCCAGCCGAGAGGAGCGGACCGCCATGCGCGCAGCCGTACTGCACGAGACCGGCCAGGACAAGCTCGACGTGCTCGACGACGTCGAGGCGGTGGGCTTCGGCCCCGGCAAGGTGCGGATCCGGGTGCGGGCCGCGGGCCTGTGCCACTCCGATGTCTCCGCGATGAACGGCACCCTGCCGCAGCCCGCCCCGTTCGTCCCCGGGCACGAGGGCGCGGGCGAGATACTCGACGTCGGCGACGGCGTCACGCACCTCGCGGCGGGCGACCGCGTCCTGCTGTGCTGGCTGCCCGCCTGCGGCACCTGCCCCGCGTGCCGACGCGGCCAGTCCCACCTGTGCCTGGCGGGCTTCCTGAACGCGGGCACGCCCAATTTCCGGCGCGGCGACGGCGACGTCTTCGGCTTCGCGGGCACCGGCGCCTTCGCCGAGGAGGTCGTGGTCGACGCGGGCTGCGCCGTGCCGATCCCCGACGACGTGCCCTTCGACGTCGCCGCCCTCATCGGCTGCGGCGTCACCACGGGCCTGGGCGCCGCCCTCAACACCGCCGACGTGACGGCCGGTTCGTCGGTCGCCGTCATCGGCTGCGGCGGCGTCGGCGTCAGCGTCATCCAGGGCGCGCGGCTCAAGGGCGCGGCGCGGATCGTCGCCGTCGACCCGGTGGCGTCCCGCCGCGAGGCCGCGCTGCGCTTCGGCGCGACGGAGGCGGTCGCCCCCGACGCCCTCGACGACACCAAGCAGCGGACCACCGGGGGCGAGGGCTTCGACTACGTCTTCGAGGTCGTCGGCAGGTCCGCCACGGCCCGCACGGCGTACGAGGCCACGCGGCGCGGCGGCACCCTGTGCGTCGTCGGCGCGGGCGCCCTCGACGACCACCTCCGGCTCAACATGTTCGAGCTGTTCTTCGACGAGAAGCGCATCCTGCCGTCGCTGTACGGCGGCGGGGACGTCCTGCGCGGCTACGAGACCGCCATCGCCCTGTGGCGCGCCGGGCGCGTCGACCTGGAGCACATGATCACTCACCGGGTGCCGCTCGCCGAGATCAACGAGGCGCTGGAGCAGATGCGGTCGGGGGCGGCGCTGCGGACGTGCGTGCGGCTGTGAGGCCGCGCTCGTCGTTCCGGCGCCGTCGGCGTCGGCGTCGCCGTCTCTTCTCGTCCCGTCTCGCGGAGAGGACCACGTTCCGTATGTCCCGTACGCCATCGTCACCGACACCGGTATCCGCGTCGGCGTCCTCGCCCACCCCGCCGCTCGCGGGCCTCTCCGCCGTCGTCACCGGCGCGGGCCGGGGGCTCGGGCGGGCCGAGGCGCTGGAGCTGGCGCGGCTCGGCGCCGCCGTCGTCGTCAACGACCACGGGCAGCCGGGCCGCGACGGCAGCGGCGCGGCCTCCGCCGCGCCCGCCGAGGAGGTCGCCGCCGAGATCCGCGCGGCGGGCGGCACGGCCGTCGCCCACGGCGGTGACGTCGCCGACCACCAACAGGCCCGCCAGCTCGTGGAGTTGGCCGTCGACACGTACGGCAGGCTCGACATCCTGGTCAACAACGCGGGCATCCTGCGCGACCGCATGGTCTTCTCGATGTCCGAGGAGGAGTGGGACGCGGTCATCCGCGTCCACCTCAAGGGGCACTTCAACACGACGCGGTTCGCCTCCGCCCACTGGCGCGAGCGGGCCAAGGCGGCGGGGGCGCCCGTGTACGGGCGGATCGTGAACACCTCGTCGGAGGCGTTCCTCGCCGGGTCGGCCGGGCAGCCGAACTACGCCGCCGCCAAGGGGGGCGTCGTCGGGCTCACCACGTCCACGGCCCTCGCCCTCGCCAAGTACGGGGTCACCGCCAACGCGATCTGCCCGCGCGCCAGGACCCGGATGACCGCCGACGTCTTCGGCGGGTTCGCCGAGCCGGGGGCGGGGGAGGTCGACCCGCTGGCGCCGGAGCACGTGGCGCCGCTCGTCGGCTATCTGGCGTCCCCCGCGGGCGGGCGGGTCAACGGGCAGGTGCTCGTCGTGCACGGGGGGATCGTGGCGGTGGTGGAGCGCCCCCGGGTTGCGGCGGTGTTCGAGACGGCGAAGGGGGTGTTCAGCGTGGGGGAGCTGGAGGAGGCGCTGTCCCCTTATTTCGCCGGACGCCCCGCGAACGAGACGTTCGCGGCGCGGGAGATCCTGTCTCTGCGCCACTCCGGCTGACCGGCGGCCTTTTCGCCCACCCGCGCCCCCAGGCCCCGCGTTCGGATGGGGCTTCGCCCCTTTCCCCCTTCGTTGGCGCTTCGCGCCTCGCCCTCAAACGCCGGGCGGGCTTATCTCCCACCCGCCGCCTGAAAAGGCGGCGGGTGGGAGAAGCGAGCGCGGGAGCGCGAAGCCGCCCGCGCTGGAGGTTCCGCGGCACCCCCGGAGGGGAGCCGCTCAGTCAGTCGAAGGCTGGCGGCGGTGCCGCCCCCGAGGCGCTCCCTCCTCGTCGTGCTCGGCCACCGGCCCCCGGTGCCGCCCCGCCCCGGGAGCGGCGACGCCCCCGGCGAGGCCCCCGTCGAGGGACACCGGCTCCCGCGGGTCGGCAGCCAGATCCGTACTGCTGTCGTTCATTGTGAAACTCACCCCGTAGCAACGATCTTTCGTACAGGCGGGCGAGTCTAGCCGCCGCGCCCGCGTCCCCCGAGGGGCGCCTGCTGGAGCGGCACCGGCCGGGCGGCCCGGGGGACGCCGCCACGGCCCCCGGACCCGCCCTCACCACCGCGGGGCCCGGCGGCGCGAGCCTCCCGCGGTGGCGGTTCCACCCCCGCCACCCCGCACGGCACGGCCCCGCTGGCGTACGGCAGCCGCAGCACCCCGGCGGCGGTCAGGAAGCCGAGGCCCGTCAACCAGCCCTCGGGGGTGGCCAGTTGGTGCGTACGCCGCTCCGCCGGGCGCCACGCGAGCAGGTCCGGCGCCGCGTCGGGGCCGTCAGGGCCGTCGGGGCGGGCCCACAGGGCCACCGCGCACGCCTCCGGCGTGAGGACCTGGCCCGGCTGGATCGCGAACGGTGTCACCGAACGCCCCGGGAAACGCAGGCACTCGGGGAAGCGGACCGGCAGCGTACTGCCCAACACCCCCCAGCCCAGGCGCGGTTCGCCCGGGGCGTCGGAGCGGATGAGGAGCAGGCCGCTGTCGGCGTCGGCGAGGAGCAGCCGGTCGTCGCTGCCGTCGGCGATCTGGAGCAGCGGCGACACCTCGCCGCCGCGCTCCAGGTCGACGGCCACCGTCTTGACGCACCCGTCGAGTTCCCGGTCGACGGCGAGCATGCGGTTCGTCCGGTCCAACCAGACACCGCCGGTGCAGCGGCCGGGGATCTCCGCGAGGTGCTCGGGGCCGAAGGAGCCGCCCGCGACCAGCCACACGGCCGTCGAGCGGGGCCCGGCGGCGAGCGCGTACGCGTGACTCCCGCGGGGCGCGGGCGGCAGCAGGGTCAGCTCGGCGCCCGCGCACTCGACGCTCCCGAGCGGCACCTCCCCGGTGTCGGGGCCCGTCGGGTAGAGCAGGGCGAACACGTGGCGCCCGGCCGCGCGCCGGTGCACCAGGACGCGCCCGTCCGCCAGCGGCAGCACGCCCGTACCGGGCTCCTCGGGCTGGTGCCCGGCCAGCGGCACGGCGTACGGCTCCGCGCAGTCCAGGGTCCAGCGCTCGGGGTACCAGCACCCGTCGGCCCGTACGAGGCGGGCCGCGTACGCGCCGTCAGCGGTGATGCGTCCTGGTTCCGCCCCGCCGACGCGTCCCGGGGCGCCGAGGAGCGCCGCGGGGACGGGAGCCGGGGGCGGGGGTTCGAGCACGGGGGCTGTCATCGGGGTCACCTCCGGGCGTGACGCTAGTTTTCGCGCCCGAGCGCGCGGCAACCGAGGCGGCCCGTTTCATACGTACGTGTGGCGATGTCCCGGTTCGCCTGAGAACGCGGGGGTGGATGTGCTGGCTGAGAGCAGCGTTATGGTTAGGCGAACCTAAGTGCACGTCCTCCGGGAGTACCGATGTCCATACGACGCCGCGGCACCGCCGCCCTCGCCCTCGCCGTGGCCGGCGCGCTCGCCCTGTCCGCCTGCGGCGACAGCGACTCCGGCGCGTCCGGCAAGGCCGACAGCGGCGGCAGCAAGTCCGTCGCCCAGGGCGGCAAGGACTTCGCCGAGGCCGCCGAGAAGACCGCGAGGATGGGCACCGCCGCCAAGCCCGGCCAGTTCCCGCGCACCGTCACGCACGCCATGGGCAGGACCGAGCTGAAGCAGCGGCCCAAGCGGGTCGTCGTCCTCGACGTCGGCGAGCTGGACAACGTCGTGTCCCTCGGCGTCAAGCCCGTCGGCTACGCGCCCACCGAGGGCGACGACGGCGTCCCCGGCTACCTGAAGAAGGCCGCGGGCAGCCCCAAGGACGTCGGCACCATCAACGCCCTCAACCTGGAGGCGATCGCGAACCTCAAGCCGGACCTGATCCTCGGCAGCGAGCTGCGCGCCGCCAAGCTCTACCCGCAGCTCGCCAAGATCGCCCCCACCGTGTTCTCCGTGCGCCCCGGCTTCACGTGGAAGGAGAACTACCTCCTCAACGCCGCCGCGCTCGACAGGACCGCCGAGGCCAAGGCCGAGCTGGGCGCGTACGAGAAGAAGGCGAAGGCCCTCGGCGAGGAGCTGGGCGCCGACAAGCCCACCATCACCATGCTGCGGTACATGCCCGACCGCATCCGGCTGTACGCGAAGGCCTCGTTCATCGGCACCATCCTTGAGGACGTCGGCCTGCCCCGCCCGAAGAACCAGCAGGTCAACGACCTCGCCACGGAGATCAGCCCGGAGAAGATCGACGAGGCCGACGCCGACTGGATCTTCACCGGCGTCTACGGCGACGCCAAGAAGACCGGCCGCGCCGCCGCTGAGAAGAACCCGCTGTGGAAGAAGCTCGACGCCGTGAAGAAGGGCCACGCCAAGGACGTTCCGGACGAGACCTGGTACCTGGGCCTCGGCGTGACCGCGGCCGACGCGGTCCTGGACGACCTGCGCGCCGACCTGGTCAAGTAGGGCGGCGGCCCCTCGGGGCCGTACGTCACCCCTGGCCACGGGGGCACAGGGGAGGGTAGCCTTTTCCCTGTGCCCCGTCTGTCTGAAGTGATCGCCGCCCTTGACGCCCTGTGGCCCCCCGAGCGGGCCGAGCAGTGGGACGCCGTCGGCACGGTGTGCGGCGACCCGGACGCGGAGGTCTCCCGGGTCCTGTTCGCCGTCGACCCGGTCCAGGACATCGCCGACGAGGCGGTCCGGCTCGGCGCCGACCTGCTCGTCACGCACCACCCGCTGTACCTGCGCGGGACGACGACGGTGGCGGCCTCGACCTTCAAGGGCCGCGTCGTCCACGACCTGATCAAGCACGACATCGCGCTGCACGTCGCGCACACCAACGCCGACACCGCCGACCCCGGCGTCTCCGACGCCCTCGCGGGTGCCCTCGGCCTGCGCGTCGTACGCCCCCTCGTACCGGACCCCGCGGACGAGCACGGCCGCCGCGGCCTCGGCCGGGTCTGCGAGCTGGAACACCCGCTGCCGCTGGCCGAGTTCGCCGCCCTGGCCGCCCGGAGCCTGCCCGCCACCGCGCAGGGCGTGCGCGTCGCGGGCGACCCGGAGCTGACCGTCCGCACGGTCGCGGTCAGCGGCGGCTCCGGCGACAGCCTCTTCGGCGCCGTGCGCGCCGCGGGCGTCGACGCCTTCCTTACCGCCGACCTGCGCCACCACCCGGTGTCGGAGGCCCGCGCCGAGGCGCCGCTCGCGCTGCTCGACGCCGCCCACTGGGCCACCGAGTGGCCCTGGTGCGAGCTGGCCGCCGCCCAGCTCGACGAGATCTCCGACCGGCACGGATGGGGCCTTCGCGTCCACGTCTCGAAGACGGTCACCGACCCCTGGACCGCCCACGCGGCGTCGTCCCCCTCCTTTCCTTCTTCTAGCCCCTTTGGAGCCCCCAACTGAACGCCGCGCCCGCCGACCAGATCCGTCTCCTCGACCTCCAGGGCCTGGACACGCGCCTCGCGCAGCTCGCGCACAAGCGCAAGTCGCTGCCCGAGCACGCCGAGATCGAGTCCCTGACGAAGGACCACACGCAGCTGCGCGACCTGCTCGTCGCCGCGCAGACCGAGGACAGCGACTGCGCCCGCGAGCAGGCCAAGGCCGAGCAGGACGTGGACCAGGTGCGCCAGCGCGCCGCCCGCGACCAGCAGCGCCTGGACTCCGGCGCGATCACCTCGCCCAAGGACCTGGAGAACCTCCAGAAGGAGATCGCCTCCCTCGCCAAGCGCCAGGGCGACCTGGAGGACGTCGTCCTTGAGGTCATGGAGCGCCGCGAGTCCGCGCAGGAGCGCGTCGCGGAGCTGACCGAGCGCGTCGCCTCCGTCCAGGCGAAGATCGACGACGCCACGTCCCGCCGGGATGCCGCGCAGGAGGAGCTGGACCGCGAGGCCGCCACGGTCACCAAGGAGCGCGAGGTCGTCGCGGCCTCCGTCCCCGCCGACCTGCTGAAGCTGTACGACAAGCTGCGCGCCCAGCACGGCGGCGTCGGCGCGGCCAAGCTGTACCAGCGGCGCTGCGAGGGCTGCCGCCTGGAGCTGAACATCACCGAGGTCAACGAGGTCAAGGCGGCCTCGCCCGACACGGTCGTCCGCTGCGAGAACTGCCGCCGCATCCTGGTGCGCACCGCCGAGTCCGGCCTGTAGGGAGCACGCGCGGTGCGGGAGTTTATCGTCGAGGCCGACGGCGGCTCCCGGGGCAACCCGGGGCCCGCGGGCTACGGCTCGGTCGTCATCGACGCGGCGTCGGGCGAGACGCTCGCCGAGACCGCCGAGTACGTCGGGGTCGCCACCAACAACGTCGCCGAGTACAAGGGCCTCATCGCGGGCCTGAGGGCGGCGTACGCGCTCGACCCCGCGGCGGCCGTCCGCGTCCGCATGGACTCCAAGCTCGTCGTCGAGCAGATGTCGGGCCGCTGGAAGATCAAGCACCCCGACATGAAGCCGCTGGCCGCCGAGGCGGCCCGGATCTTCCCCGCCGCGCAGGTGACGTACGAGTGGATCCCGCGCGAGCGCAACAAGCACGCGGACCGGCTCGCGAACGAGGCGATGGACGCGGGCAAGCGGGGCGAGGCGTGGTCGCCGTCGGCGTCGACGGCGGACCTCAACGCCGCCGCCCGCACCGCCGCGACCCCCACCGGCCCACCGGGAGACGCCACCGCGGGCGCCGCGCGGGCCCGGGCGGCGCTGGCGGGGCGGACGGGAGGTGCCGCCGGGGCCGCTGGGGCGGACGACGCCGCCGGGGCCGGTGGGCCGGGCGGTGCGGATGGTGCTGCGGGGCGCGGTTCGACCGCCGGGTCCGGTGCGGCTGACGCGGCTTCGGCTGCCGCTGTGGCGGCGGGGCGGGCGGCGTTCGGCGCCGGGGCCGCCGCTGCCGCGCGGGGCGCGAACGGCGGGGCGGACCTCGAGGGCGCCGCCACGGGCCGGGGCGCGTTCGGTGCTGGTGGCGCCGGGGAACGGGCTGGTGCCGGGGCCGATGTGCGGGGCGCGGGGCCGGTGGCGGACGGACAGCCAGGGGACGCCGCCGGGGCCGCCGCTGCCGCGCGGGGCACGAACGGCGGGGCCGCTGGGGCTGGCGGTCCGGCCGCCGGGGCCGGTGCGGTCGCCGTCGGGGAGCGAGGCTCGGCCGAGCCGCAAGGGCCCGCGTCAGCCGGGGAGCGCCGCGGGGCCGATGCGCGGGCCGCCGGGGTGGTGGCCGGTGGCGGTGCCGCCCGGGACACCGCCGCTCCGCCCGTGGGCTGGGCCGCGCCCGCCGACCTCGGAGCCCCCGCGACCTTCGTACTGCTCAGGCACGGCGAGACCCCGCTGACCCCCCAGAAGCGGTTCTCCGGCAGCGGCGGCAGCGATCCCTCCCTGTCGGACATCGGCCGTGAGCAGGCCGTCCGCGTCGCCGCCGCGCTCGCCGCGCGCGGCACCGTACAGGCCGTCGTCTCCTCGCCGCTGCGGCGCTGCCAGGAGACCGCCCGCACCGTCGCCGCCCGGCTCGGCCTGGACGTGCGCGTCGAGGACGGGCTGCGCGAGACGGACTTCGGGCAGTGGGAGGGCCTCACCTTCGCCGAGGTGCGCGAGCGCCAGCCCGACGAGCTGACCGCCTGGCTCGCCTCGCCGAACGTGGCACCGCCGGGCGGCGAGTCCTTCGCCGAGGTCACCAGCCGCGTCTCCGCCGCCCGCGACAGGCTGCTCGCCGCGTACGCGGGCCGCACCGTGCTGCTCGTCACGCACGTCACGCCCATCAAGACCCTCGTACGGCTCGCCCTCGGCGCACCGCCCGAGGCGCTGTTCCGGATGGAACTGGCGGCGGCCTCGCTGTCGGCCGTGGCGTACTACGCCGACGGCAACGCCAGCGTGCGGCTCCTCAACGACACCGCCCACCTGCGCTGAGCCCCCGCGCCGGGCCCTGCGCTCAGCGCAGCGCCGCCGCCTCGCGCGCGAGGGCCTCGACGCGCGCCCAGTCGCCGTTCGCGACCGCGTCCGCCGGGACCATCCAACTGCCGCCCACGCAGCCGACGTTCCCCAGCGCGAGGTAGGCGGGGGCGGAGGCGGGCGTGATGCCGCCGGTGGGGCAGAAGCGGGCCTGGGGGAGGGGCCCGGCGAGCGACTTCAGGTACGCGGTGCCGCCCGCCGCCTCCGCGGGGAAGAACTTCATCTCGCTGACCCCGCGCTCCAGCAGCGCGACCACCTCCGACGTGGTCGACACCCCCGGCAGGAACGGCACGCCCGACGCCCCCATCGCGTCCAGCAGCTTCTCCGTCCACCCCGGGCTGACCAGGAACCCGGCGCCCGCGTCCACCGCGTCCCTCACGTTGCCGGGCGAGATGACCGTGCCCGCGCCCACGATCGCGTCCGGGACCTCCGCGGCGATCGCCCTGATCGCGGGCAGCGCCGCCGGGGTGCGGAGCGTCACCTCTATCGCGGGCAGCCCGCCCGCCACGAGGGCCCGGGCGAGGGGGACGGCGGACTCGGGGGAGTCCACGACGACAACGGGGATGACGGGGGCGAGATCGAGCACGGAGTCCATGCGGGCATCGTCTCCCCACGAGACCGCGCTGCGCAACGCCCGTTGCGCAGGTCACAACGCGGAGGGGTGCCCTCGCGGGTGGCGCCCCAGACCCACCCCTCCCCGAACCAGGGGCGGCCGCCCCTGGCACCCCGCCCCATCGCCGCTCCGCGCCTCGTCCTCATACGCCGGACGGGCTGGATTGCTGCGGTGCGCGCTCGTCCTTAGGCGCCTAACAGGCCGGATCGTGGTGCTGGAACGTTGTGCTGTGCTGGTCGTCGGTTGCGGGGTGGGCTGATCCCACTCGCTCGCCTCGGAGAGCCGACGACGGTGAGCGGGGCAGATCCAGCCCGTCCGGCGTTTGAGGACGAGGCGCGAAGCGCCAATAAGGGGGAAAGGGGCGCAGCCCCAGACGAGCGCGCCAGGGGAGAAAAGCCCGCCCGGCGCGTGAGGGCGAGGCGCGGAGCGCCGATGAGGGCGGCACGGGGCGCCCCCGCCAGCGTCAGTGCAGGTCGCGGACCACCACGTCCAGCGCCCACGGACGCCCCGGCACCGCAGGGGCGTCGGCCTCCACCACGTACCCCAGATCCCGCAGCGCGCCCACCAGCTCCGCGGGCGACCGCGGCACGGCCCCCGCGGTCAGCAGCGACCGGACCACCCGCCCCTTCGTCGCCTTGTTGAAGTGGGAGACGACGGACCGCCGCTCGACCCCGTCGACGACCCGCGCGTGCAGCACCCGCACGGTGGCCGTGCGCCCGGCGACCTCCCCGCGGGGCTTCCACGCGGCCGCGTACGCCGCCGACCGCAGGTCGAGGACGAGCCCCGACCCGGCGGCCTCCGGCAGCACGTCGGCCATGGGGCGCCGCCAGTGGGCGCCGAGCGCGCCGAGCCCCGGCAGCTTCACGCCCATCGAGCACCGGTAGGAGGGGATGCGGTCGGAGACGGACACGGCGCCCCACAGCCCGGAGAAGACGAGCAGCGACCGCGAGGCCCGCCGCTTGGCGGCCGGATCCAGCGAGGCCAGGTCGAGGGCGTCGTACAGGACACCGGTGTAGATCTCACCGGCGGGCCGCGTCCCGGCGGTGCGCAGCGCGGCGTTCTTGGCGACCTCACCCCGCAGCCCCTCGCTCAGGCCGAGCACCTCGCGGGCCTTCTCCTCGTCCGCCGTGCACAGCTCGACCAGCTCGTCGAGGACGGCGGCCCGCGCGTCGGCGAGCCCCGGCAGCGACAGGCCCTCCGGCTTCAGCGGCGCCCCCCGCCCCGACGCGGCCTTTCCTTCGGACGGCGGCAGCAAGACGAGCACGATCGGTTCTCCTTCGGCGGTACGGGCAGGGTGCGGCCCCTGCGAAAGCGTACGGGGTACGGGTGCCGACCCCGCGCACCCGCCCTACGCTCGGTGCCATGCCCCGCCGCCATCTGCACGTGACCGGCGCAGCCGAGGCTCCGCTGCGGGCCGCGCTGCGCGACCTGCGCGCCCGGCTCGACGTGCCGGAGGCGTTCCCGGCGAACGTCCTCGCGGAGGCGGAGTGGGCCGCCACGGCCCCGCGCCTGCCGGACGAGGACGCCACGGGTGTGTCCTTCTTCACCATCGACCCGCCGACGTCCGTCGACCTGGACCAGGCGATGCACCTGTCGCGGCGGACGGGCGGCGGGTTCCGGGTGCGGTACGCCATCGCGGACGTGGCGGCGTACGTCGATCCGGGCGGCCTCCTCGACGCCGAGGCGCACCGCCGGGTCACCACCCTGTACTTCCCCGACGAGCGGGTCCCGCTGCACCCCACCGCGCTCAGCGAGGGCGCCGCCAGCCTGCTGCCCGACCAGACCTGCCCGGCGCTGCTGTGGACGGTCGACCTGGACGCGGAGGGCCGTACCGAGCGCGCCGAGGTGCGCCGGGCCCTCGTACGCAGTCGCGCGAAGCTCGACTACGGCGGCGTGCAGCGGGACATCGACGCGGGCACCGCCGAGGAGCCCGTCGCGCTGCTCGCGGAGATCGGGCGGCTGCGGGAGGCCCTGGAGGTGGAGCGCGGCGGGATCTCCCTGAACGTACCGGAGCAGGAGGTCATCGAGTCGCCCGACGGCAGCGGAGACGGCGACGGCGGCGGCTACGAGCTGGCGTACCGCGCGCCGCTGCCCGCCGACGCCTGGAACGCGCAGATCTCCCTGCTCACCGGCATGGCCGCCGCCGAGATCATGATCGAGTACGGGACCGGGGTGCTCCGGACGCTGCCGGTCGCGCCGGACGGCGCGGTGGGCCGCCTGCGCCGCACCGCGCGGGCGCTGGGCGTCGACTGGCCGCACCACGTCCCGTACGCGCAGCTCGTGCGGTCCCTCGACCCGAGGCTGCCGCACCACGCGGCGTTCCTCCAGGAGTGCACGACGCTGCTGCGGGGCGCCGGGTACACGGCGTTCAGCGGCGGCGAGGTGCCGGAACTGACGACGCACGCGGCGGTGGCGGCGCCGTACGCGCACTGCACGGCGCCGCTGCGCCGCCTCGTCGACCGGTACGCGGGGGAGCTGTGCCTGGCCGCGTGCGCGGGCGCCGAACCGCCCGAGTGGGTGCTGGCGGCGCTCCCGGAGCTGCCGGACGAGATGGAGCAGGGCGCGCGGCGGGCGGGCGCGGTGGAGCGCGGCTGCGTGGACATCGTCGAGGCGGTCCTGCTGAAGGACCAGGTCGGCGAGGTCTTCGACGCGGTCGTGGTGGACGTGCGGGAGCGCGAACCGGCCGTGGGGACCGTGCAGTTGACGGACCCGGCCGTGGTCGCCCGGATCGAGGGCGGCCCGGCGGGGCTGCCGCTGGGGGAGCGGCTGCGGGTCAGGCTGACGCGAGCGGATCCGGGGACGGGGACGGTCCTGTTCGCTCCGGCGTGACGCGCGGGCCGGGTGGCGTACGGGGCTCCTCGCCGGGCCGATTGCGGCGCGCCGCGGTGAGCGCGGCGACCAGCACGCCCGGTTCGTCCGCGTGCAGCCGCACCACCCGGGCCTCGGCCCGCCGCCCCAGGGGCCGCAGGAACGCCACGGGCCGGGTCAGCTCCACGGTGACGGTCGTCTGGCCGCCGACCGCGACGTCCACGGTCCCGTCGTCGTGCACGCGCAGCTTGCCGTGCTCCGGACAGCGCCGGTCCACCTGGGCCAGCTGGATGGCATCGGCCGGGATCCGCAGGTCGAGGAACTGCCCGTACCGCACCCGCAACGACCCGTCCGCGCAAGCGACATGAGGCCGCGTCACGCACGCCGCGTGGAACGCCACGATCTGCACCAGGGTGTACACGTCCACGAACAGCAGCGCGGCGTGCGCCAGCGGCCAGGGCACCACCAGCGCGAGGGCGACGGTCTCGACGACCGCGAGGAAGGCGAAGGCGAACAGGGTCGCCGTCTGCGGTCCGGTGTACGCGGCCGGGGTGTCGCCCGGCGCGACGCCGTGCCGTCGCCGCCGCGCCCACAGCGGGAGGCCGCGCAGTCCGCGCACCTCGTGGGCGACGAGCCGCCGCACGACGCGCACGGCCGCGCCGACGCCCGACTCGGTTCCGCCGGGGACGCTCACGTACCTCACCTCGCCTTCTCGATCCGTCGCGTCAACACCTTCACCATGTGGCGTACGGCGGCTGCCTGGGCGGGGGCGAAGTCGTCGAGGAAGGCCTCGCCGAAGGCGCCGCCGAGGGCGGGTCCGGAGCCCGCGTCTCCCGCGTCTCCCGCGTCTTCGGGGAGGAGGGCGAGGACGGTGTCGGGCACGACGGCGGCGAGGTCCGCGCCGAGGGCCTCGACACGCGGATCCCCCACGGAAGCATCCGCCAACTGATCAAGCCGCTCATACAGTTCCCCCACTCTTGCGGCGAGTTCACGGTCCTCGACGAGCTGGCGCAGCACCCCGTAGAGCCGGTCGCGCTGCTCGGGCGCGGCGGTGGCGTCGAACAGGGCGAGGTGTTCGAGGTCCTTGGCGGCGCTCGGCGACGCGGTGGGCCCCAGCCGCCCGAACAGCTCGGCGAGCCCCGGCGACACCGGGCCCTCGCCGGGCAGCCGCCCCTCCCGCGCCATCCGCAGCAGCTCGGCGAGCCTGGCCCGCCGCTCCCGGATCGCCGCCTCCTGCCGGGCCAGGTCGTCGTCCAGCTCCGCGAGCACCTCGGTCAGCTCGCGCCCCGCGTCGTCGGCGAGCACGTCCCGGACCTCGTCGAGCCCGAGCCCCAGCTCGGTCAGCCGCTTGATCCGCGCCAGCGCGATGGCCTCGCGGAGGCCATAGCTCCGATATCCGTTGGGCCGCCGCGCCGGTTCCGGCAGCAGCCCCAGGTGGTGGTAGTGCCGCACGGCCCGGGTCGTCACCCCCACGGCCCCGGCGATCTCTCCGATCCGCATGCCCCCAGTTAAAACGTTGCCGCCGCGTCAAGGTCAACCTCACCCTGTCGCGGACGCCCCCCCGTCGCCCCGTCCAGGCTGTACTGGAACGAGCCGCCTCCACCCGTGAGAGGGCCGAGGTCCCCCAGCGGCTTCGCCGTCACGTCGCCCTGCATCGACGGGGCCGCGGAGGGGCCGGGTTCGGCGCTGGCGGGTGCGGAGAGGGCGGCGAGGAAGGCGAAGGCGGCGGCGAGAGCGCGGATGCTGTTCTTCAGGCTTGGCTTCACGCCTGGCCAACGATCTTGAAGTACGCGGGTCACGCGCAGGGCCCCGGGCGTGCTCACCGCCCACGGCCAGGCGGCCGCCGCCATCCACTCCGCCGTGCGAGGGCCACGGCCCAGGGAGACACTGAGCGAGTAGGAGTCCCTACACACCCCCCACCTGAGGAGAAACCGTCATGGGTGCCTACGACGACTACCGCGACGAGATGTTCCCCGACCCGAAGACCGAGGCGGCACGGGCCAAGAACAGGGCCGAGGAGGAGCGCCTCGCACGCGAGCGGCAGGCCGAGTACGACAAGCTCAGCCCCGAGGAGAAGGCCAAGCGCGACAGCGAGGCGTTCAAGCCGATCGGACTGCTCAAGCCCGACCTCAGCGGCCTCCTCGGGGACGAGAAGAAGTAGGGCGGCTCCCGCCGCTCCGTCTGGGGGCAAGCGGACGGACGCGTGTCCCCGCCGAGCGGAGGAGTCAGCCCGGCGTTCCTCCGGAGGCGACACATCCCCTCCGGAGGAACGCCGACGTCCGAGGCGCCGGGCTGAAGACGGGACCTGGACGGACAACGGGCGGGCGCGCGGGGCGGGGGGGCAGCGGAGATGCGCTGGTCGGAAGGGGAAAGGCAGACGAGTCGGGCTGTACGCCGGGTTCTGTGCCCCGGGACCTCGCGGTCGTCGGGGTGACGGCCATCCATCTAGGGCCCGCGTTGCCGCGGGCCTCGTGCGGTCTACCCGCGGACTCGGGCGGGCAGCCCTCGGTCGTCCGCGCAGAAACACCGGGGTGTTTCCTCTTGACCTTGCTCCAGGTGGGGTTTACCTAGCCGCCTGAGTCACCTCAGGCGCTGGTGGTCTCTTACACCACCGTTTCACCCTTACCCAGCGAGCTGGGCGGTCTGTTTTCTGTGGCACTGTCCCGCGGGTCACCCCGGGTGGCCGTTAGCCACCACCTTGCCCTGTGGAGCCCGGACGTTCCTCGGGAAGCCCCTCAAGGGGACTCCACGCGGCCGTCCGCCCGGCTCGTCTGCCGTGTCGACCATGGTACCCGCCGCGACCGGGGCGTCGGCCCCGCGGTCGCCGTCGCCGTCGCCAGGAAGGAGCCCGCGAGGATCAGGGCGAAGGCGGCCCAGAAGGAGGGGGTGAGGTGTTCGGAGAGGAAGGCCAGGCCTGCCAGCGCCGCCACCGCCGGGTTGACGTACGTGAAGACCACCGCCCGCGTCGGGCCCGCCTCGCGGATGAGTTCCAGGAAGACGACGAAGGCCAGGGCGGTGCAGATGACGCCGAGGCCCGCGAGGGCGGTGAGGGTCTTCGCGTCGGGGACCGCCTGCGGCCAGGAGGCCGCCGCCGCGGGCGCGTACACGATGGCCGCGAGCGCCAGGCAGGGCGCGATGAGCTGGAGCGTGGGGAAGTCCCTGAGGTGGCGGGCGACGATCAGCGGGGCGATCGCGTAGCCGAGGGCCGTGATCAGGACCTCGGTGAGCGACCAGGCGTCACCGCCGGTCAGGTGCGGCACGGTGAGCACCGCCACCCCGGCGAAGCCGAGGGCGAGGCCCGCCAGGCGGCGGCCGCCCAGGCGCTCGGTGTCGCCGAAGAACCGGGCGAGCGCCGCGCCGATGATGGGGACGGCGGCGATCAGCAGGCCCGCCGTGGAGCTGGAGAGGTGCCGTTCGGCGTCGGTCAGGGTCCACCAGGGGCCGAGGATCTCCACACAGGCGAAGGCCAGCATCGGCCGCCAGTGCGTGGTCAGTACGCGGTTCAGGCCACCTTGGCGCACGGCGAACGGCAGCAGCAGCGCCGCGCCGAGCGCGCAGCGCGTGAACACCACCATCGACGGTGTCAGGTCGCTGTCGACCGCCACCTTGATCATGAGGTACGGGATGCCCCACAGGACACCCATCAGGGAGAACAGGGCCCAGCCGCGTGCAGTCATGGGGGGAGTGTGGGTTCGGGTGGGGTGGCTTGTCTTGAACGTTGTTGCGTCGTGCGCTTCCCGTCTTCGGGTCCCGCCGCCCTGCCCTCAGCCCCCGCCCCCAGAAGGCGCCACGCTGCTCCGGTACGCCGCCGGAGTCACCCCCAGGACCCGGCGGAACCAGCGCGTCAGATGGGCCTGGTCCGCGAAGCCCACCAGGCCTGCGACCTCCGCCGGACGCCGTCCCGCCTCCAGGTACCCGCGGGCCCGCGCGACCCGGTGCTGGGCGAGCCACGCGTAGGGCGGCAACCCCATCGTCGTACGGAACGCGCGCAGCAACTGGTAGCGGGACAGGCCGAGTTCGGCGGCCAGTTGGGCCAGGGTGGGCGGGGTGAGGACGTCGTCGGCGAGGCGGGCGCACACCGTCCGGGCGACGGCCGCGGCGACGGCGGCGGTGCCGGGCGCGGTGGCGCGGGCCGGGCGGGCGGTGCCGTGGCGCCGGGCCAGTGTGCCGAGCAGGGCCGTGAGCCGGGACTCGGCGGTCAGGGCTGCCAGGGGGTCGGTTCCGGCCGGGGGCCCGCTGAGGGCGGTGTAGGTGGCGCGCAGGGCCGCCGCCAGCTCGCGGTCGTCGAGGACGGCCTCCCGGAAGTGCGGCAGGTCGCGCGCGGTGTCGGCGAGGAGGTGGGCCGCGGGGTAGAGGGCCCGGTACGCGTAGCCGCCGCCGGTGCCGGGGCGGCCGGTGTGGGTCTCGCCGGGGGCGAGGACGACGACGGCGCCGGGGCCGACGTCGAGGCGGGCGCCCCGGTAGTCGATGATCTCGCTGCCGCCGACGCAGACGCCGACGGTGAACTCCTCGTGGCTGTGCGGTGCGTAGCGGTGCCGGTCGAAGCGGGCGGTGAGCAGGTCGATGGTGTCGCCGCAGCCGAGGGGGGCGCGGGTCCAGACGGCGCGTTCACGGCCGGTGGGGCCGCTGCCGGGGGTGGGTGCCGTGCCGTCGGGGGCGGGGGCGGGGGCCGGGCCGCCGGGGGCCTCGGAGGCGGGGGCCGGGCCGTCGGCTCTCTGCGTGCCGTCGTCCATACCGCGCCCCCTTCGCCCCGCCCCGCGCCCCGGGGCCCGGGGCCCGCTCCCACGTGTGTCACCGCTGGAACGCCTCGATGCCCCGTTTCCATGCCACCGCCAGGTCGACGCCTTCGGGGAAGCGGCCGTGGATCTCCAGGATGATCATGCCGTGGGCGAAGGCCCAGACGGCGCGGGCCAGCTCCACGTCGTGCCCGCACACCCGCAGCAGCGGCTCCGCGGCGCGCTCCTCGAGGCCGGGCGGCAGCGCGTGCCGCGGCAGGGGGCGCTCGGTGGCCAGGCGGTACAGGTGGGGGTGGGCGAGGGAGTGGCTCCGGTAGGCGTCGACGAGGGCGGTCAGGGAGCCGGGGGAGCGGTCCAGGGCGGCCTCGCAGGCCGCCGCGGTCTCCGCGAGCTGCTGGGCGATCAGCTCCACCTCGACGGCGGACTTGTCGGGGAAGTGCTTGTAGAGCGACGGCGCCTTGATGCCGAGCCGGTCGGCGAGGGACCGCATGGTCAGGGCCTCCGCGCCCGCCTCCTCGACGAGGGCGCGGGCGGCGGCGGCGATCTCGCGGGCGCGGGGGGTGAGCCGCGGGTGCTCGTCAGCCACGCTGGAACCCTTCCTTCGTACGCAGTCCGTACCCGAAGACGCGATCGTACGAGATGTGGGCGAGCCAGCCGCACAGGGCCGCGAAGAGGGGGGCCCAGGTGAAGGGCGCCACCGCGTACACCGCGATGAGGGCGAGGGGGACCAGGGCGCGGTGCGCCGCGTTGTAGTACGGCACCGCGCGCGGCGGGAGCTGGCCGCGGGCCATGCGGGGCGCGTCCCGCACGCCGACCAGGAAGGTCAGGTCGGGGGCGATCAGGCCGACGAACGCCAGGGCGGCGGCGAGCCAGCCGTGGTTCACGCCCTCCAGGACGGCGAAGGCCGACCAGAACAACGCGTTGACCAGCCAGGCGGCTCGGCGGACGACGGCGACCGCGGTGAGAGGGGCGCGGTGGGGCGTGGCGGTGGGTGTGGCGGTGGGTGTGGCGGGCTCGGCGGCGGGTGTGGCGGTGGTACCGGACATGAGGGGCTCCTTCCGAAGCGGTGTCGAAGCCGCGTTGAAGCGGCGCCGAAGCGGTGGCTAATGCCGTTAGTCAGAACCGTACGGCTAACGGCGTTAGCCGTCAAGGGGTGGTGTCCCGGCACGCCGAACTCCGCGTTCCTCAACCGTTGTTGACGTCTCCGACGCCGTTGCAGCAGGATCCAGGCGTGGAGCGGACCAATGGGGTGGGGCGTGGTGGGCATGGGTGACGGCGCGCCCGCGACGCCGTTCGGGGCGGCGATGAAGCGGCGCCGGGGCAAGGCGGGCATGTCGCTGCGGACGCTGGCGGCGCGGGCCAACTACACGCCGGGGTGGCTCAGCAAGCTGGAGAACGGGCGGGGCCTGCCGACCGTCGAGGCGGCGCGCATCCTCGACACCGTGCTCGGCGCCGACGGCGAGCTGGTGGAGCTGGCCCGCGCCGGGCGGGAGCCCGGCGGGCCCGGACAGCCGCGGCCCGCGCAACTGCCGCCCGCGGTGGGCGGGTTCACCGGGCGATTACGGGAGCTGCGGCAGCTCGACGCGCTGCTCGCCGAGGCCGAACGCGACGGCACCGTGCTGCTCGCCGCCTTCGACGGCCCGCCCGGCGCGGGCAAGAGCGCCGTCACCGTGCACTGGGCGCACCGCGTCGCCCCCCGCTTCCCCGGCGGCGTCCTCTTCACCGACCTCCAGGCCCAGTCCCCCGACGGACGCCGGGCGCCCGCCGCGCGCGTCCTCGAACAGTTCCTCGTCGCGCTCGGCGTCCCCGCCAAGGACATCCCGCCCGAGCAGGAGCAGCGCGCCGCCCTGTTCCGGTCCCTCGCCCACGGGCGGCCCCTCCTCGTCGTCCTCGACAACGCCGCCGACTCCCAGCACGTGCGGCCCCTGCTCGTGGGCGCCTCCGGCTGCGCCGTCGTCATCACCAGCCGACGGCGCCTCACCGGGCTCGCCGCCTCCACGGGCGCCCGCCGCATCTCCCTCGGCCCGCTCACCGCCGACGAGTCGTACGGGCTGCTCAGCACGGTCATCGGCGAGGCGCGGGCGGACGCCGAGGCCACCGCCGTGCGCGAGCTGGCCCGCCAGTGCGACCACCTGCCGCTCGCCCTGCGCATCGCCGCCGAGCGGCTCGCCACCTACCCGCACCGCACCGTCGCCGACGCCGTCGCCGAACTCGCCGACGACGCGCTGCGCCTGGACGCCCTCGCCGACCGCGACGACCCGCACCTCGGCATCCGCTCCGTCTTCCTGTGCTCCTACCGTGAGCTGGACGAGCCCACCGCCCGCGCCTTCCGGCTGCTCGGCCTGCACCCCGCCTCCACCGTCACCGCGCACGCCGCCGCCGCGCTCCTCGGCCGGTCCCTCCCCGCCGCCCGGCACGTCCTCGAATCCCTCGCCACCGTGCACCTGCTCGAAGAGACCGGCCACGACCGGTACCGCTTCCACGACCTGCTACGGGACTACGCCGCCGAGCGCGCCCTCGCCGAGGAGGCCGAGCCCGACCGGGCGGCCGCCGTGGAGCGCCTCGCCGCCTGGTACACGTACACCGTGGAGGCCGCGAGCCGCGCCCTCGCCCCGCAGCGCGAGGTCGAACGGCTCGGCGAGACCCCGCCCGGCGTGCCGCCCATGGACTTCGCCAGCCCCGACGAGGCCCGCGCCTGGTGCGACGCCACCGCCGAGGAGATCGTGCCGATGGTCGCCCTCGCCGCCCGGCACCGGCTCGACGCCGCCTGGCAGATACCGCTGCGCCTGTGGGACTGGCTGCTGCTGCGCAAGCCCTGGAGCCTGTGGATCGAGAGCCACACCGTCGCGCTGCGCGCCGCCGCCGCGGCCGACGACACCGCCGCCCGCGCCTGGGTGGCGATGAACCTCGGCGAGGGCTACCGCCAGTCCGGCGCCCGCGACCAGGCCCGGCGGCACATCGCCCAGGGCCTCGAACTGCGGCGCGAACTGGGCGACCGGCACGGGCAGGCCTGGGCGCTGGCGTCCCTCGGCTTCCTCGCCACCGACGAGGGCGCCCCCGAGCAGGCCGCCGCGCGCTTCGAGCGGGCCCTCGCCCTCTTCGAGGAGATCGACGACCGGCACGGGCAGGCCATCATGCTGGCCAGCCTGTGCGAGGCCCGCTTCCGGCTCGGCGACCGGGACGGCGCGGGCCGCGCCTTCGAGGCGTCCCTGCGGCTCGCCCGCGCGCTCGGCGACTCCTACGGCGAGGGCCACCTGTGGTTCCGGCGCGGCACCGCCCACCACGCGGCCGGGGAGCACGCCGAGGCCCTGGACTGCCTCGACCACGCCATCGACTGCCGCCGCGCCGCCGGGGACGACTGGGGGCTCGCCGAGGCCCACCGGCAGCGCGGCGACGTGCTCGCCGCGCTCGGCGACGACCGCCGGGACGAGGCCCGCGCCGCGTGGGAGCGGGCCCGGGGGCTCTTCGGCGACCTGGGGGACCCGCGCGCCGCCGAGCTGGACGAGCGGCTGGGGGCGCGGGGCTGAGCGGCGGGCGGCGCGGGCCCCGCCGCCCGCGCGGCGGGGCCGGGCTCAGGCGGTGGCCGGGCCCGTCACCAGGGCCTTGCGGATCCGCTCCAGCGCCGTCGCCGTGTCCGCCGCCGCCGCGATCCGCACCGGAGGACGGCCGTCGAGGATGCCCGTGTCGGGGGTCGTGAAGGGACGGTCGTCGACCAGCGTCGCCCCCCGGCAGTGGCCCACCAGCTCCACCACCACCTGCCGCTCCTCGTACTGCGCTAGCTGCTCGTCGAGCAGGATCGCGGCGGCCAGCGGGTCGTGCATCACACAGCCGCGGGCGCCGCTCACCGAGCTGTAGATCCCGACGTACGTGTCGAGGATCCGCGAGGCGAAGCGGGCCGTCGCCGACGGTGCCGCCGCCACCTCGTCCAGGCACGGGCCGTCCGCCCAGGCGCCCTGGGTGACGTCCAGGGGGACCAGCGTCAGCGCGAAACCGGCCCGCATGACCTCCTCCGCGGCCTCCGGGTCGTGCCCGGTGTTGGCGTCGGCCCACGGGGAGTAGTTGCCCGGCACGCGGATCGCGCCGCCCATGTGCACGACGCCCCGCAGCAGCCGCGGCAGGCGCGGCTCCATGCGCAGCGCCAGGGCCACGTTGGTCAGCGGCGCGAGCGCAAGCAGCGTCAGCTCGCCCGGCCGCTCCCGGGCCAGCCGCACCAGCTGCTCCGCCGCCGACTCCGCCACCGGGCGGCGCGCCGACGCGGGTCCCGCCTGCCCGCCGAGGCCGTCCGCGCCGTGCACGAACTCCGCCGTCGCCACGGGCTGGGCCAGCGGGCCCGGGTGCCCCACGGCGACCGGTACGTCGGTCAGGCCCGCCGCGTCCAGGACGCGCAGCGCGTTCTCCGCGGCCTGCCGGGTCGGTACGTTCCCGTGCGCCGCGCCGACCGCGACGATCTCCACGCCGGGCTGGGCCGCCAGGTAGAGCAGGGCCCACGCGTCGTCCACCCCCGGGTCGGTGTCGACGACGACGCTCAGGGGCGCGGTGGAGTGCGGTGCGGCAGCGGACGCCATGAATACCTCTGCACGTGAGAACTGGTGAACGAACCCGGCCCCGGCAGTCTCCTGGACCCGCCGCCGGACCCGCCACTGTTTCCTTCAACAGGCAACACGGCAACACTGGTTGGGGCCGCTGACCTGAACCAGAGTGAGGGGCATGGCCCACACGTCCCTCCCGCCCGCGCGCGGCCCGCGCGGGGTCCGGTCCTTCGCCACGGGGTCCTTCGGCACGGGGTCCTTCGCTACGGGCTCCTTCGATACGGGCTGGGGCTACGCCCGCCCGTGAGCTGAGCCCCGCCCTTCCCGCCCCCTCCGTACGGGAACGGGTGCCGTCCCTCCGTACCGGAAGGGGTGCCGTCCGTACGGGACGTGCCGTCCGTACCGGAATGGGTGTCGGCACGTATGGACGGCGTGCTCCTGACATCCGAAGCTGTTCCGGGCATGTGCCGAGGCGACCGCCGATGCGGTCGTATGCGCTGACATGCCCGGACACAGCAGGCCGTGTCCGATCCGGGAGGATGGGACGGTGCCGTACGAAGGGAAGGAGCGCGGGTGTCGCTGTTCTGGCGGATCTTCTTGCTGAACGCCGTGGTTCTCGTGGTGGCCGCGCTCCTGCTGCTGAGCCCCATGGTGACCGTGTCCAGCCCCGTCCTGCTGGGCGAGGCGCTGGTGGTGCTCGGCGGGCTCGCCGCGATGCTGGTGGCCAACGCCGTCCTGCTGCGCGTGGGGCTCGGCCCCCTGCAGAAGCTGTCCCGGGCCATGGCCGCCGCCGACCTGCTGCGGCCGGGGGCGCGGCCGGTGCCCGCCGGGCAGGGGGAGGTGGCCCAGCTGATCGGCACGTTCAACGCCATGCTCGATCGGCTGGAGGCGGAGCGCGCCACCAGCAGCGCGCGTGCCCTGTCCGCGCAGGAGGGGGAGCGGCGCCGCGTCGCCCGCGAGCTGCACGACGAGGTCGGCCAGACCCTCACCGCCGTGCTGCTCCAGGTCAAGCGGGCCGCGGACCGGGCGCCCGGTCCGCTGCGGGAGGAGCTGTCCGCGGTGCAGGAGACCACGCGGGCCAGCCTCGACGAGATCCGCCGCATCGCGCGTCGGCTGCGGCCGGGGGTCCTGGAGGACCTGGGGCTCGTCAGCGGCCTGCGGGCGCTGGCCGCCGAGTTCACCGAGTCCGGCCTGGCCGTCCGGGACCGCTTCGACGCCGGGCTGCCGCGCCTGGACCAGGAGGCCGAGCTGGTGGTGTACCGGGTCACGCAGGAGGCGCTGACCAACGCCGCGCGCCACGCGGGCACGGGCCGCGCGGGCCTCGCCCTGCGGTGCGTACGGGACGGGGTGGAGCTTGTCGTGCGCGACGCGGGCGGCGGCATGGGCGCCGCCGCGGAGGGCTCCGGCATCAGGGGCATGCGGGAGCGGGCGCTGCTCATCGGGGGCCGCCTCACCGTGGGCGCGGATCCGGCGGGGCCGGGCACGATCGTCCGGCTCTGGGTCCCGTCGACCCGCACCGCCACCACCCGCCCCGGCACGACCACCCCGCCGCCCGCCCCCGTGCCGGGCGCCGCGCCGCCGATCGCCCCAGCGCCGGGCGTCGCGCCGCTGACCGGCACCGGCCACTCCACGGCGCGCCCCCCGGAGACCGCCGTGGCCCCTGCCCCGGACACCGTGCGCTCCAGTGGCACGGGCCCGGCCTCCGCGCCGGATCTCGGGATCGGCCCCGTGGCGGGAGGCGAGGCCGCCGTGCGCTTCGCCGCTGGTGCCGCCTCCGCCGCCTCCGCCGCTGGGGACGGCTGTGCCGCCGGGCGTTTCGCCGGTAGGGGCCCGGGCAGTGTGCGTCCCGTCGAGGCTGGTCTCGGGGGCGTGCGTCCGGCTGGGGAGCGGCAGGGTGCCGTGCCGCCCGACGAGACGGACGTGACCCCCGCCCCGGACACCGCGCGTCCCGCCGGGACCGGCCGCGGGGGCTCCGGACTCCGCCCCGCCGGGGCCCGCCGTGAGGAGGACCCCGTATGACCGCCCCCGCCCGGATCCTGCTCGCCGACGATCACGCCCTGGTGCGCCGGGGGGTCCGGTTGATCCTGGACGGCGAGGACGACCTCACCGTGGTGGCGGAGGCGGGGGACGGGGCCGAGGCGGTCGCGCTGGCGCGCCAGGCGCGGCCCGATCTCGTGGTGCTGGACGTGGCGATGCCCCGGCTCACCGGGCTCCAGGCGGCCCGGGAGCTGTCCCGGCTGCCCGACGGGCCCCGCATCCTGATCCTGACGATGTACGACAACGAGCAGTACTTCTTCGAGGCCCTGCGCGCGGGCGCCTGTGGCTACGTGCTCAAGTCCGTCGCCGACCGCGACCTGGTCGCCGCGTGCCGCGCGGCCATGCGCAACGAGCCGTTCATCTACCCGGGTGCCGAGAGCACGCTGATCCGCAAGTACCTCGCCCTCGTACGGCAGGGCCGCGACCTGCCCCGCAAGGCCATCACCGACCGGGAGGAGGAGATCCTCAAGCTGGTCGCCGAGGGCCATTCGTCCAGGGAGATCGCGGACCTCCTGAACATCAGCGCCAAGACGGTCGAGCGGCACCGCGCGAACCTGCTCCAGAAGCTCGGCCTGCGCGACCGGCTCGCCCTCACCCGGTACGCGATCAGGGCGGGCCTGATCGAGCCGTAGGCGCGGGGGCGCGGGGGTGCGGGGAGCGGCGCCGTGCGGGGCGGCTGCCCGCCGTAGCGCGTCGTGCGTGACATCGTCCGCCGCTCCGGGTCTGCGCGACTGGCGCGCCCTGGCTCGGTACGCGATCAGGGCGGGTCTGATCGAGCCGTAGGCGCGGGGGTGCGGGGGAGCGGTGCCGTGCGGGGCGGCTGCGCGCCGGGGCGGTGCTCACGTCGTGCGTCGAGTGGATTGTCGTCCGCGTCCCGCTCGTCGTCCGCGGCGGTCACTGGCGGGCGGCCGGGGCGCGTCGTGCGTGACATCGTCCGCCGCTCCGGGTCTGCGCGACTGGCGCGCCCTGGCTCGGTACGTGATCAGGGCGGGTCTGATCGAGCCGTGGGCGCGCGGGTGCGGGGGCGCGGGGGTGCGGCGCTCACGTCGTGCGCCGAAGGGATCGTCGTCCGCGCGGTGGGCCCGGTGGGACGCGGGCGGCGGTCAGATCACCGGCGGGCGGCCCAGGCGCGTCATGCGCCACACCGTCCGCCAGCTCATCGGCCGCCGCTCGCCGCCCGAGGTCCGTACGCCCTCGACGAAGCCGCCCGCCCAGGCGCGCAGGCCGCCGAGGGAGCGGGTGCGCAGGAGCGTGAGCAGGGTCCACACCGTCAGGTAGAGGGGAATGAGGGGCAGCGGCAGGCGGCGCCGGGCGAGCCAGACGCGGTTGCGGGCCGTCATGCGGTAGTAGACGGCGTGCCGGGCGGGGGAGGTCTTGGGGTGCTGGAGCAGCAGCGCGGGTTCGTACAGGACCTTCCAGCCCGCGTCCAGCGCCCGCCAGGCCAGGTCGGTCTCCTCGTGGGTGAAGAAGAAGTCGGCGGGCCAGTCGCCGGTCTCGGCCAGCATGTCCATGGAGAAGGCGTGGCCGCCGCCGAGGAAGGACGTGACCAGGCCCCGGCGCATGGGGTCCTTGGCGCGCAGCCGCGGGACGTGGCGCCGCTGGGTCTCGCCGGTCTCGTCGGCGATGCGGAAGCCGACGATGCCGAGCCGCGGGTCCTCGGCGAACAGCCGCTGGACCGTGCGGAACACATCGGGGTCGACCAGCAGCCCGTCGTCGTCCAGCTCGATCGCCACGTCCACGTCGCCGAACTCGCGCAGCCGGGCGAGGGCCACGTTGCGGCCCCCGGGGCAGCCCAGGTTCTCGTCCAGCTCGATCGCGGTGACCTCGCCGGGGTAGGCGGGGAAGTCCGGCAGCTCGGTGCCGTTGCCCACGATGACCACGCGGGTGGGCGGGACGTCCTGTTTGGCGACGGACTCCAGGAGGGCGTCGACGTCCTTCGGGCGGTTGCCCATCGTCACGATGGCCACACCCAGGCGCGGTTCGGACATGGCGGCCCCCTGGTCGGATGGTCGGATCACAGTGGTGCCGCGATGGTATCGGTTCACCGGAGGGACACCTTCGAGAAGGTGTGCGTTCGTACGGGATGTCGAGGGGGCGGCGGTGGGGGAGAGGGCCCCTCGGGGCGGCATTGGGGCGGCATGGGGGCGGCATGGGGGCGGCGTCGTGGTGGCTTCGGGGCGTGCGGCCGGTTTTGGTCGTGACATGACAAGAATCATGAGGGTGTGTCTTGCCCCCTCGGGGGTGCTGTGCCTCAATGCCCACGACCCGCTTCGCTGACGCTCTGTCAGATGTGGTGCGAACGGCACCCGTCGGGGACCCGGCGGCGCGTCCGGCGAGGCGGCACCCCACATCCCCCCCATGGAAAGCAGGCCCCTCATGAGGCACGGCAGATTCGCCCTCGGTACGGCGATGGGCGGCGCGGCGGTCGCCATCGGCGCCCTCGCCCTCGCGCCCGCCGCGGGCGCGGTGGAGCCGCAGGAGGCGACGATCGCCTTCGAGTGCGGTTCGTTCGGCTCGGGTTCGGCCTCCCTGAAGGCCACGCAGAACGGCACGGCGGCCACCATCACCGTGGCCACGGATGCCATCAAGGCGCCGGTCGACGTCGGCGCGGGCGCCGTCAACTCCACCCTCACCCTCGCCAAGGCCACCGGCGGCACCACCACGTTCACCGGCAGCGCCAACCCGGCCATACCCGCGGGCAGCCCCATCTCCAGCGGCCCGCTCAACGGCACCGTCGCCCCCGGCGACCGGCTCTCCGCCACGTCCCTCAAGGTCGTCGTCTTCGGCATCACGGTGACCTGCAACGCGACGTCGGCGCAGCAGCCGGGGCCGTTCACCTTCTGAGCGCCGCGTACGGGACGTCCCGTACGCGGGCGCCCCCCGACCGGCACCGCCGGGGAGCCGCCGCCCGGACGGCGGGCGGCGGCATCCGCGCCCCCGGGGGCGGGGGCTGCCTCAGCCCACCGGCACCAGCGTCAGATAGGCCAGGCCGAGGACGCCGCGGTAGCCGCGCAGCCAGGCGGACCGGTGCCCGTCGGCGCGCTCGCGGACGGCCTCGGCCTCCGGGTGCCCCGCGTTCGCGGCCAGCCACTCCTCGGTGTCGGCGAGGTACGCGGACTCGAACTCCTGCCACTCCTCGTCGCTCGCCGTCTCCACCCACAGCGGCCGGAAGCCCGCCGCGACCGCCGCGTCCACGAGGTCCGCCAGGCCCAGGTGCTCGTCGGCGCGGGCGCCCGGCCACATCGCCGCCAGCTCCGCCGCGGTGGGCGTCCGCTCCCAGAACCCCTCGCCGAGCACCACCCGGCCCCCGGGCCGCACCAGTCGGCGCAGCGCGCGCAACGCCTCCGCGGTGTGCGGGGGTTCGGCACCGGCCGGGCGCAGGGCCTGCGCGGAGCCGAGGCAGAGGACGACGTCGGCGGGGCCGCGCGCGGTGTCCGTGGCCGACTCCGCGGCGAACTCCACGCGGCCGTCGAGCCCGCGCTCCCGCGCCGCCGCACGGCCCCGCTCCAGGTCCGCCTCGTTGAGGTCGACGCCGACCCCCGTGGCTCCGGGGGCCCGTTCCAGGACGCGCAGGGTCAGCTCCCCCCAGCCGCAGCCGAGGTCGAGCACGGTGCCCGCGCCGCCGGTGCGGCGCAGCAGGGCCTCGGCGGCGCGCGCCGCGATGCGGTCGGCGCGGGCCTGGGACAGCGGGCCGTGGAAGGTGAGCCGGGTCAGACGGGGTACGTCGGTCGAGGTCATACGGGCAAGCTACGCGCCCGGCCCGCGGCACCACGACGCCTTTTCCCGGCGGCGGGCCCGGCGCCACCCCCGGCCCGGCGGCCCCCGGCGGCCCCCGGTGGCGAGCCCCCCGCCCCGGTGTGACCGTGGACGCATGACCATTCCCGTGGACCAGCTCAGCGACCCCACGGTCAGGGCCTTCGTCACGGCCCTGAACGCGGGCGACCAGAACGCCCTGTACGCCGTCCTCACCCCGGGCGCGACCATGTCCGACGACGGCTCCGACCGGAACCTCCGGGAGTGGCTGGACCGCGAGGCCTTCTCCTCCAACGGCCGTATGGACGTCGAGTCGGAGGCGGACGACGGCCGCGCCCTGGTGGCGAACTACCGCAACGACACCTGGGGCGCCATGCGCACCACCTGGCGGTTCACGGTGGACGGCGGCCGGATCTCCCGCTTCGAGACCGGCCAGGCCTGAACCGGGCGGGGGCCGAAAGGGGCCGACGGGGGGCCGGAAAGGCCCGCCGGTCAGGACGGGATCCGCCGGTCAGGACGGGATCCGCACCGCCGCCCCCGACACCCGCACCCGCGCGTCCCCTTCCCGCAGACCGACCGTGAGCACCCCGGGCCGCCCCATGTCCGCGCCCTGGTACAGGGTGAGTTCCGCGGCGGCCGGGACCAGGCCCAGCTCGCGCGCGTAGGCGCCGAACGCCGCTGCCGCCGCGCCCGTCGCCGGGTCCTCGACGACGCCGCCCACCGGGAACGGGTCGCGGACGTGGAAGACGTACTCCGTGTCCGGGTCGCGCCACACCAGTTGGACCGTCGTCAGGTCCAGGCGGAGCATCAGCGCCTTCAGGCGGTCGAAGTCGTACGCGAGGTCGGCGAGCCGCTCGCGGGTGGCGGCCGCGAGGACCAGGTGGCGGGCGCCCGCGAAGGCGATGCGCGGGGGCAGGTCCGGGTCGAGTTCGTCGGCCGACCAGCCGAGCGCGGCCAGGGCCTCGGTGACGTCGGCCGCCGCGGCCTGTTCGACGCGCGGCTCGACGCTGGTGAGGGTCGCCCGCAGCACCCCGTCGTCCTCGGCGACGGTGACCGGCACCGTGCCCGCCGGGGTGGCGAAGACGAAGTCGCCGGGGCCGCCGCGCTCGGCGAGCGCGACCGCCGTCGCCACGGTGGCGTGGCCGCAGAACGGCACCTCGGCCCGCGGCGAGAAGTAGCGCACGGTGAACGCGCGGCCCTCGGGGCCGAGCCCGGCGGGGCCGGGAGTGAGGAACGCCGACTCGCTGTAGCCGAGGTCCGCGGCGATCGCGAGCATGGCGGCGTCGTCGAGGCCGCTGGCGTCGAGGACGATCCCGGCCGGGTTGCCGCCCTTCGGATCGGTGGCGAACGCGGTGTACCGCAGGACGTCGGCGTGCTGGTCGTTCAGGCTCATGCCGACCGACAACCGCCGCGCGGCCGGGGGCTATTCCCGGCCGCGCGGCGGCGTGCGGACGGCGCGGCTCAGTGGCAGTTCTTGGTGCCGTCGTCGCGGGTCGTCCAGGAGCAGGAGTCGAGCTGCGCGCCGCTCGGCTTGATCAGGCGGGCCTTGTCGCTGGTGTTGTTCCAGACGTGCCAGCCGCGGCCCCAGTAGACGGTGCCCGCCCGGTCGCTGCCCTGGCCGGTGCGGACCTTCACCGTCTTGTGGGCGCCGATCCTGTAGCTGCCGAAGGTGTACGTGTAGCCGTTGTTGTCCTTGAGCTTGTAGCCCCTGAGCTGGATCGGACGCCCGGTGTTGTTGTGGATGTTCACCCACTCACCGTTCACCGAGGCGCGGGAGGAGGTGTCCCGGCCCGGGCTGTCGTACTGGATGTAGCCGAGGTGCAGCCCGCCCTGGTGGCGCGGGGCGGCGGACGCCGGGGCGGCGACGAGCAGCGGGGCCGTGACTGCGGTGGCGGCGAGGACGGCCGTGGCCGCGGAACGGATGCGCAACATGTGCTCCATGTGTGAAGTTCGTGTGGAGGGCTGCGAGCTTAGCCGCGTGTGCCGGGAGGGGTGAGCGGGTTCCGGCGCGTGACCGGAACTCGTCCCTGTCCCGGATACGGAATCCGTACGAGGCCGCGTGGTCGCCGCCTGCCCCCGGCCCCTCGCCCCCCCCGGCCCTCGCCCCCGTGCCGCCCGTCCCGACGTCCCGTCAGCCCCGCCCCACGTACGGCATCGTCGTCGCGAGGACCGTCGCGAACTGCACGTTCGCGGACAGCGGCAGCTCCGCCATGTGCCGCACGGTGCGCGCCACGTCGGCGACGTCCATCACCGGCTCCGCCCTCAGCTCGCCGTTGGCCTGGAGCACCCCGCGCCGCATCCGCTCGGTCATGTCGGTCGCGGCGTTGCCGATGTCGATCTGGCCCACGGCGATGTCGTACGGGCGGCCGTCCAGGGACAGGGACTTGGTCAGCCCGGTCAGGGCGTGCTTCGTGGCCGTGTACGCGACGGAGTGGGGGCGCGGCGCGTGCGCGGAGACGGAGCCGTTGTTGATGATCCGGCCGCCCCGCGGGTCCTGCTCCTTCATCTGCCGGAACGCCGCCTGGGCGCACAGGAACGCGCCGTTGAGGTTGGTGTCGACGACGTGGCGCCAGGCGTCGTAGGGCAGTTCCTCGACCGGCACGCCGCCCGGACCGAACGTTCCGGCGTTGTTGAAGAGCAGGTCGAGCCGCCCGAAGCGGTCGCGCACGGCGTCGAAGAGCGCGTCGACGTCCTCGGGCCGCGCGACGTCGGTCCGCACGCACAGGGTCCGCTCCGACGGCCCGTCCCCGGCCAGCTCCGCCGTCTCCCGCAGCGTCTCCTCGCGGCGGCCCGCGAGCGCCACCGACCAGCCCGCGCGCAGGAGTTCCAGGGCTACGGAACGGCCGATTCCGGATCCCGCGCCGGTCACCACGGCCGCCCGGGGCGTCGTGCTCGTGCTGTTCGGATGCGGCGTTCGCTCAGCGTTCATGGCGCCGCAGCGTACGGGAGGGCCCGCAACGCGGACATCATCTGCCCGCCATATGGCTGTTGTGTACGCGACAGTCCATCGTCGTCCCTCGCCATTTCAATGCCGTGTACAGCCATTCGTATGGGGAGGGGAACCATGACACCCGCAGGACAGCACGCACCCGAACTGCGCGCCGCCGCCCGCCACTTGGGCCGCCGCCGGTTCCTCACCGTCACCGGGGCCGCCGCCGCGCTCGCCTTCGCCACCAACCTGCCGACGGCCGGAGTCGCGGGTGCCGCCGAGCTGGACGCCGCCCGCGTCGGCGACGACCCCTTCACCCTCGGCGTCGCCTCCGGCGACCCGCAGCCCGGCTCCGTCCTCCTGTGGACGCGCCTGGCGCCCAAACCCTTCGAGGAGAACGGCGGCCTGCCCGCCAAGCGCGTCGTCGTCCACTGGGAGCTGGCCCGCGACCCGCGCTTCCGCCGCCCCGTCAGACGCGGCACGGCCATCGCGCACCCCGAGTTCAACCACTCCGTGCACGTCGAGGTCGACCACCTCGACGCCGACCGCGAGTACTACTACCGCTTCCGCACCGGCAAGTGGACCTCCGACACCGGCCGCACCCGCACCGCCCCGCGCGCCCACGGCGGCGCCGGCGCCCTCACCCTCGCCGCGGTGTCCTGCCAGGCCTACCACGACGGCTACTTCACCGCGTACAAGCACCTCGCCGAGGACGACGTCGACGTGGTCTTCCACCTCGGCGACTACCTCTACGAGTACGCCGTGAACTCCGTCGGCGGCGCCCGCAACTACACCGACCGCGTGCTGCCCGACGTCTTCAACCGCGAGACGCAGACCCTCGACGACTACCGCCGCCGGTACGCGCTCTACAAGTCCGACCCCGACCTGCGGGCCGCGCACGCCGCCCACCCCTTCGTCGTCACCTGGGACGACCACGAGGTCGAGAACAACTACGCCGACGACATCGACGAGAACGGCAACCCGCCCGAGGAGTTCCTGCTGCGCCGCGCCTCCGCGTACCGCGCGTACTGGGAGAACCAGCCGCTGCGCCGCCCGCAGCGGCCCACCGGCTCCGACATGCAGCTCTACCGCCGCCTGCAGTGGGGCCGCCTCGCCCAGTTCGACATCCTCGACACCCGGCAGTACCGCTCCGACCAGGCGTACGGCGACAAGGCGCACGTGCCCGGGCCCGAGTCCCTCGACCCGAAGCGCACCATCACCGGCGCCTCCCAGGAGCGCTGGCTCATCGACGGCTGGCGCCGCTCGCACGCCCTGTGGAACGTCGTCCCGCAGCAGGTCGTCTTCTCCCAGCGCAAGTTCGAGGACAAGCCCGTCTCCAAGCTCAGCATGGACGCCTGGGACGGCTACGCCGCCTCCCGGCAGCGGGTGCTCGCGGGGCGCGCTCGGCCCGGGTCGACAACCTGATGGTCCTCACCGGCGACGTCCACGTCGGCTACGCCTTCGACATCCTCGACGACTTCGACAAGCCGTCGTCCAAGGTCGTCGGCACGGAGATCGTCGCGACGTCCATCGCCTCCGGCAAGGACGGGGCGGAGCGGCCCGCCAACTGGGAGACCTACACCCGGGCCAACCCGCACATGAAGTTCTACAACGGGCGGCGCGGATACGTGACCGTGGCGCTCGGGCGGGACGAGGCGCGGGCCGACTTCAAGACGGTCGACAGGATCACGACGCCCGGCGCCGCGATTACGACGGCCGCGTCGTTCGTGACGGAGGCGGGCAACCCGGGCCTGCACCCGGCGTAGCCCTCGCGGGGTGCGCCCCGGACCCGCCCCTTCCCGAACCAGGGGCGGCTGCCCCTGGCACCCCGCCTTAGGTGCCGCTCCGCGGCTCGTCCTCAAACGCCGGACGGGCTGGAACCCCGCGCCCCCCGGGGTTTCGGGAAAGGGGCGGGATTCGGGAGCCCCCGGCTGGGCCTGAGACGATGGTGGGGACAACGATGGCTACCGGGAGGGGCGCGATGGCGGAGATACGGACCGAGGGCGAGACAGCGCGGGCGACGGGCACCCCACCCGTCGCCCGCCACGTGGCGACCGGCACCCTCGTCACCCTCATCCTCGGCGGCCTCACCGCCATGCCCCCGCTGTCCATGGACATGTACCTCCCGGCCCTGCCGGAGGTCACGGACGCGCTCAGTGCCCCGGCCGCCACCATCCAGCTCACCCTCACCGCCTGCCTCCTCGGCATGGCCCTCGGCCAGCTGGTGGTGGGGCCGATGAGCGACAAGTGGGGCCGCCGCACGCCCCTCCTGAGCGGCCTGCTCGTCTACGTGGTGGCGACCGCGGTGTGCGCGTTCGCGCCCACCGCGGAACTGCTCATCGCCTTCCGCCTGGTCCAGGGCCTCGCGGGCGCGGCGGCCATCGTGATCGCGCGGGCCGTGGTCCGGGACCTGTACGACGGCGTGGAGATGGCCCGGTTCTTCTCCACGCTGATGCTGATCTCCGGGGTCGCCCCGGTCGTCGCGCCGCTGATCGGCGGCCAGGTGCTGCGCCTGACGGACTGGCGCGGCATCTTCGTCGTCCTGACGGTGATCGGCGTCGCGCTCACGGTCCTGGTGTGGCGCCTGCTGCCGGAGACGCTGGCGCCCGCCGACCGGCACGGCGGCGGCGTCGGCACGGCGCTGCGGACCATGCGCCAACTGCTCGCCGACCGCGTGTTCACCGGCTACATGGTGGCGGGCGGCTTCGCCTTCGCCGCCCTGTTCGCGTACATCTCCGCGTCCCCCTTCGTCGTGCAGGAGATCTACGGCGCCTCGCCGCAGACCTTCAGCCTGCTCTTCGGCGTGAACTCCATCGGCCTGATCATCGTCGGCCAGGTCAACGGCAAGCTGCTCGTCGGCCGGGTCAGCCTCGACAAGGCGCTCGCCATCGGCCTCGCCGTGATCGCCGTCGCCGCGATCGCGCTGCTGCTGATGACGGCCGGGGCGTTCGGCGAGGTCGGCCTCGCCCCGATCGCCGTCGGCCTGTTCGTGCTGATGTCGGCGATGGGCCTCGCGATGCCCAACACCAACGCCCTCGCCCTGATGCGCACCAAGCACGCCGCGGGCTCCGCGTCCGCGCTGCTCGGCACCTCCTCCTTCCTCATCGGCGCGATCGCCTCGCCGCTGGTCGGCATCGCGGGCGAGAAGACGGCCGTGCCGATGGCCGTCGTCCAGCTGGCGTGCGCGGTGGCGGCCGCCGCCTGCTTCGTGGGACTGTGCCGCCCATGGCAGCGGACGAGCGGGGAGCGCACGGCCGCGGAGCGGGAGACGAGCCGCTGACCGCGCCCCGGGACCCGCGCCCCGGCACTCCCGAGAGCGCCGGACTCGACCCCGCGCCCCTGCGCCGCCTCGCCCGCGACGTACGGGACCTCACGCGCGGGGAGCGGCCCTGGTGCGCGGGCGCCGTGGTGCTCGCGGGCCGCGGCCCGGTGATCGCGGTCGAGGAGGCCGCGGGCTGGGCGGTGCGCTACGCGGCGTACGACGAGGAGGCCGACGCGGGCGTGGAGCTGCCGCCCGAGCGGCGCGTGCCCATGACCGTGGGCACGCCCTTCGACCTGGCCTCGCTCACCAAGCTGTTCACCACCGTCGTCGCCGTGCGGCAGCTGGAGCGCGGCGCCCTCGCCCTCGACGCGCCCGTCGCCCGGTACGCCCCCGAGCTGACCGGCGCCGCGCGGCACGGCGTCACCGTGCGGCAGCTGCTCACGCACACCTCGGGCCTGCGGCCGGAGCTGCCGCTGTACGACCTGCCCGACGTTCCGGCGCGGTGGCGCGCCCTGTGCGAGGAGGCACCCGCCCACGAGCCGGGCGCCTACCTCTACTCCGACCTGAACCTGCTCCTCCTCCAGCGCGTCCTGGAGCGCGTCACCGGCCGCCCCCTGGACGCCCTCGTCCGCGACGGCGTCACCCGGCCGCTCGGCATGACCGCCACCGGCTTCGGGCCCTGCCCCGGCGCCGCCGCCACCGAGGACCAGCGGCGGCCGTGGGGCAAGGCCGACCGGGGCCTGCTGCGCGGGGTCGTCCACGACGAGAACGCCTGGGCGCTCGGGGGCGTGGCGGGCCACGCCGGGCTCTTCTCCACCGCGCGGGACCTCGCCGTGTTCTGCCGGGCGCTGCTGGCCGGGGGCGGTGGGGTGCTCGCGCCGTCCTCCGTCGAGCTGATGCTGGCGCCGCCGGGGCTCGGCTTCGGGGTGGACCAGGGGTGGTTCATGGGGGAGCTGGCCGGGGCGGGTGCCGCCGGGCACACCGGATTCACCGGTACGTCCCTCGTCCTCGACCCGGCCTCGGGCTCCTACCTCGTCCTGCTCGCCACCACGGTCCACCCCCGGCGTCGGCCCCCGGACAACGGGCCCCGGCGGGCGGCGGCCACGGCCCTGGCGACGTCCCTCGCGGGTGCGCCCCAGACCCGCCCCTCCCCGAACTAGGGGCCGCCGCCCCTAGCACCCCGCCCTCCATCGGCGCTCCGCGCCTCGTCCTCAAACGCCGGACGGGCTGGGTCACTCGCTTGCTCGCCGTGTTCGGCTCTCCGTGATCCGCCGCTTCGCGGCGGATGTTCTCCCGCCCACCCGCCCCCTCCGGGGCGGGTGGGCTGTATCCAGCCCGGCGATGAACGGGGGTGCCAGGGGGCTGGCCCCCTGGTTTCGGGAAAGGGGCGGGTCTGGGGCGCACCCGCGAGGGCACCGCCTAAAATCACCAGGTGCACGACCACCCTTCCCCCGCAGAGACCCTCCGCGCCGCGCTCGCCGCCCTCCTCGAGGACCTCCCCCCGCGGACCGCGACCCAGGCGGTGGACCGCCTGATCGCCAACTACCGGGGGGCCACCCCCACCGCGGCCCCCGTCCTACGGGACCGCGCGGACGTCACCGCGTACGCGGCCTACCGCATGCCCGCCACCTTCGAGGCGGTCCGCTCCGCGCTGCGGGAGTTCGCCGACGCGACCCCCGAGGGGTGGGCCCCGTCCGGGCACACGGACATCGGCGGCGGCACGGGCGCGGCGACCTGGGCGGTGAACGCCACCTGGCCGGGCGAGCGCCCGGTGACGGTCCTGGACTGGGCGGAGCCCGCCCTCGCCCTGGGCCGCGAACTGGCCCGCGCCAACGCCGAGTTGGCGGGCGCCCGCTGGCAGCGGGAGCGCATCGGCGCCGCCCTCGCCGTGGCGCCCACGGCGCTGGTCACGATCTCGTACGTCCTGGGCGAGCTGACCGAGGCCGACCGCGCCTCGGTGGTGACCGCGGCGGCGGACGCCGCCACGGACGCGGTCGTGGTGGTGGAGCCCGGCACCCCGGACGGCTACGCCCGGGTCATCGAGGCCCGGGACCGGCTCGTCGCGGCCGGGTACACGGTGGCGGCCCCCTGCCCGCACAGCGCGGCCTGCCCGATCGTGCCGGGCACCGACTGGTGCCACTTCTCGGCCCGGGTCAGCCGCTCGTCGCTGCACCGCAAGGTGAAGGGCGGCTCACTGGCGTACGAGGACGAGAAGTTCAGCTTCGTCGCGGCGGTACGGGGCGACGGCGCCGCCGCCGAGGGGCTCGCGCCCGCCGCGCGGCGCGTGGTGCGCAAGCCGCAGATCCGCAAGGGGCAGGTGCTCCTGGAGCTGTGCGACGCGGACGGCGCGCTGCGCCGGGAGACCGTGACCAAGCGCCACGGCCCGCTCTACCGCGAGGCCCGGGACGCCGACTGGGGCGACGCCTGGCCGGACACGGGGGACGAACAGGGGTGAACCACCCCGAAGAGGGCGCCGTCCCGTCGTACGGGACAGCCCTCGGGAAGGCCGGGAGACCGGGAAGGCGGTGCGGACGGACCCGGCCGCCCGCACCTCGTGGCGGCGGGCGTCAGCCCGTCCGCAGCTCCTGCGTGCAGCACTTCACGCTGCCGCCGCCCTTGAGCAGCTCGCTCAGGTCCATGCCGATCGGCTCGTAGCCGCGTGCGCGCAGCGGCTCGAAGAGACCGGTGGCGGCCTGCGGGAGCAGCACGTGCAGGCCGTCGGAGACCGCGTTGAGGCCGAGCGCCGCGGCGTCCGGCTCCGTGGCGATGAGCGCGTCGGGGAACAGCCTGCGCAGCACGGCCTGGCTGCCCGGCGAGAACGCCGCCGGGTAGTACATGACGTCGTCCGTCGCGTCGTCCAGGACCGCGAGCGCGGTGTCCAGGTGGTAGTAGCGGGGGTCGACCAGGTCGAGGCCGATGACGGGGCGGCCGAAGACCTCCTGCGCCTCGCCGTGGGACAGCGGGCTGGCGCGGAAGCCGCGGCCCGCGAGGACGTAGGAGGACGTGACGGCGAAGTCGCCCTCGCCCTCGTTGACGTGGGTGGGCTCGTGGACGTGGGTGAAGCCGTGCGCGCGGAACCACTCCAGGTGGGCCGCCGCCTCCGGCTGGCGCTCGGGGTGGGCGAAGCTCGCGCCCAGGACCCGGCCGTCGACCACGGTGGCGCCGTTGGCCGCGTAGACCATGTCGGGCAGGTCGGGGCGGGGCGTCAGCTCCTCGACGGTGTGGCCGAGCGAGCGGTAGCGGTCGCGGAGGTCCTCCCACTGGGCGACGGCGAGCGGGACGTCGACGGGCTTGGTGGGGTCCATCCACGGGTTGATGGAGTACGTGACCTTGAAGTGCGCGGGTGGGCACATCAGGTAGCGCCGGGGTGTGGCGCGCCGGGCAACTCGGTGCAATGAAGGCTCCTCACGAACCGCAGGGGCTGTTGCTGCCCATGGTGCGGTCTGAGGAGCCTTCGCGCAGTGATCTGAGCGGTATGAACCGCGTCGCGGGCGGATATCTCGCGGACGTCTTCCGGCGAACCGGGCCTTCGGGGGGCTTTGCGCCCTGCCCCGGGGCATTTGGGGCCGCGATTTCCACCGGCCCGCCACGGGGAGCGGCCCCCCGGGGTCATGCGTGGCCGTTCGCCGCCCGCGCGGCAGTGCGCGCTACTTGCTGCGGGGGGGGGGCGCTGCTGGTGGCGGGGTGCGGGGCACCCCTCCCGGGGGTCACGTGTCGCCGTTCGCCGTCCTTTCCTGCTGGAGCCTGCGCAGCAGCTCGCGTTTCTGCTGCTGGGGGCTGAGCCCGCCGCCGACGCGGCCCGCGCCGCGCCCGCCGCGCAGTGCGCCGCGGGAGAGGTTGCTGCGGGTGCCGCCCACGCCGAGCATGCCGGATCCGTTTCGCGCCATGGTGGGGCCTCCTGATTCCGTGGTGAGCGCCCCTTCGTGGGGCGTCTGGACCATTCGGCGAGACGTCTCGTCTCGCTGACGGTTCGAGATTAGACGAGACGTTCCGTCTTGTCTAGTCCTTTTCGAGGAGGGTCAGCGCTCTTCGAGGGGGTCAGCGCTTTTCGGGGGCCCAGCGCTTTTCGAGGGGGGAGTAGCGCTTATCGAGAGGGGGTGGGCGCTCTCGCGATTGGTGAGACGCGGCGTCTCGTGGCGCTGCTACATTCGACGCATGGTGACGAAATCCGCCCCTGACTCCACGCGCCGCAGCGAGCGCTCGCGCCGCGCGATCTACGACGCCGCCCTCGCCCTCGTCGGCGAGGTCGGCTACGGCAAGATGACCATCGAGGCCATCGCCGCCCGCGCGGGCGTCGGCAAGCAGACCATCTACCGCTGGTGGTCCTCCAAGAGCGACGTCCTGCTCGACGCCTTCCTTGACCTGGCCGAGCAGGCCAACGCCCAGCTCAGCGAGGAGGCCGGGCTCGACGCCCCCGCGCAGGACATCCCGGACACCGGCGACCTGGAGGCCGACCTCAAGTACGTCCTGCGCGCCACCGTCGACGAGATGACCGACCCCAAGTTCGACGCCCCCGCCCGCGCCCTGGCCGCCGAGGGCGTCGTCAACGAGGCCCTCGGCGCCGAGTTCGTCACCAAGCTGCTCGAACCGCAGCTCCAGCTCTATGTGAAGCGGCTGCGCGCCGGTCAGGAGCGCGGCGAGGTCGCGCCCCACGTCGACCCGCGCATCGCCCTCGAACTGTGGACCGGGCCGCTCGCCCAGCGCTGGATGCAGCGCACCGGCCCGCTCAGCCACGCGTACGCCGACCGGCTCGTCGAGTACGCCCTGTACGGCATCACCCCGCGCTGACCGGGCCGGGAACCGCCGCCCGGCCGCGCCCGGCGCCCCGGGCCGCGCTCTTGGCCGCGCCCTTGGCCGCGGTCTTCGCGGCGCCCCTGAGCGGCGTACGCGACAGCAGGCCCGGCGCGTCCGTGATGACGCCGTCGCAGCCGAGCCGCAGCACGCGGTCGCGCTGCCGCGGCGTGGTCACGGTGTGCGCCCACACCCGGGGGATGCCGGAGTTGACCGCGCGGACCAGGTCGCGGTCGCGCGCCTTGTAGTCCACGTCCAGGACGTCGACGAACGACGCCCAGCGCTCGGGCCGGTCCGAGCGCAGCTGCCGCTGCGAGCGCCACAGCTGCGCCAGCAGGCCCAGGCGGTGCGCGCGCTCGGCCACCCACGGCTTGTTGGAGTTCACGAACACCGACCGGGCCAGGCCCCGCGCGTGGATCATCGCGCCCAGCTCGGTCACGCTCTCGGGGTCCTTCGCCTCCAGCATCAGCACGACCCGGCCGCCGAACCGGTCCAGGACCTCCGCCACCGTCGGCGGCCGCTCCGGCCGCCAGCGCCCCGGCACGCCCCGCGGCGGCCTCAGGCGCACGCCCTGCCACTCGACGCGCGAGAGCCCCCGCACCGGGCCCGTGCTGTACGTCGTGCGGTCCAGGGTCGCGTCGTGCATCACCACCATCGTGCCGTCGCGCAGTATCCGCGTATCGAAGTCGATGACCTGCGCCGTGCCCCGCTCGAACGCGGCCACCAGGCCGGACATGCTGTTCTCGGGGACTTCGAGGGCGCCGCCGCGGTGCGCGGTGTAGACGACCGGCGGGAGCGCGTCGACGGTGAGCGGGCCGCCGCCCCACTCCAGCGGGGCCAGGAAGGCGGTCGGCCCGGTGAGGGCCAGGGCGCTGACCGCTGACAGCACAGTCCGTGTGACCATGGCGACCACCGTAGGAGCGCATATCGTCCCTTAGCGCGCAATGACGCGCTATTCACCCAGCGCCTTCAGCGCCTTCAACCGCCCCGGCTACCCCGGATGGGGGCTACGGCCCCCCGAGGAGCAGGATGGTGCGACCATAGGTCATGCTGATCCGCACGACGGCGAGGTGAGGGGATAGATGGGCGCTGAGTTCGGCCGGACGTCCGGCGCGCAGGGCAGGATCTCCCAGTGGCTGCGCCGACGGGGCCGCTCGGGCGCGGACGGTGACGCCGAGAACGCGCGCCGTGAGGACCTGCTGCTCGCCGTCGCCGCCGCGGGACTGCCGCTCGCCCCCGCCGCGCACCCCGTCGGCTACCGATGTTCCTGCGACCGCATCGGCTGTCCCACGCCCGCCCGGCACCCCGTCTCCTTCGCCTGGCAGACGCAGTCCACCACGGACCGCGCGCAGATCGAGCGCTGGGCCCGGCACCAGCCGGGCGCCAACTTCATCACCGCGACCGGCATGGTCCACGACGTCCTCGACGTGCCGCTGGACGCGGGGCGCGCCGCGCTGGAGCGGCTGCTCGCGCGGGGCGTCGAGGTGGGGCCGGTGGCCGAGTCCGCCGGTGCGCACGACGACGGGCGGATGCTGTTCTTCACCACCACGCGCGGCACGCCCGAGGACGAGGACGAGTGGTGGCCCTGCGAGCTGGACTGCCACCCGGAGACCATGGACGAGCACCCGGGCCTTCGGTGGCACTGCCGGGGGTCCTACGTCCTGGTGCCGCCCGCGCGGCTGCCCGGTGACCTGGGGGTCAGCTGGGTACGGGGGCCGGAGTTCCCCTGCCCGACCCGCTGACCCTGCTGGAGATCCTCACGGACGAATGCGCCCGGTACGCGGGGGAGCCGCAGGACGACGTGGCGGCGTGGCCCCTGCGGGGCTGAGGGACCGGCGCGGCCTGCCCCGGGGCGGGCGCCCTATTCGCCCTTCGCGCCGATCAGGCCCTGCATGCGGCCCAGTATCGCCACCTTGCCCGGCCCCTTCGGGGTCAGGGAGACCTGGTTGGAGACGCGTTCGTGGGTCACCGACTGCTTCGCCTCGCCCTTCATCAGGGCCTTGACGTCGGGGCTCACGGGGACCGTGCGGCCCTTGGAGGCGGTCCACTTCTCGTAGTGGTGGGTGGTGAAGAAGACCAGCGCGCCGCCGTCGCGGGTGCGCAGGCCGACGGGGGCGAAGGCACCGGCGTCGCGCGGCTGGTCCAGGTACTGGACGGCGAGGCCGAGCCGCCGCTTGTTCCGGTCGCGGTCCGCCTTCCACTGCGTGGTGTGCGGCCCGGCCGCGAACGCGTCGCCGCCGGACTTCAGGAACGCCGTGTACGCCGTGCCGAGCCGCCGCGGCGGCACCGCGAGCCCCTTCTGGCCGACGGCGACCGGCTCCGCGTACCCGTCCTCGTCCTTCTTCAGGGCGGGCACGTTCCCGGGCAGGACCAGGTTCAGATAGGTCGCCCGCCACACGTCGTCCGCGCCGGCGCGGGTGAAGGCGATCAGCCAGCGGTAGCCGTCCGGCTTGCGGTTGGCGAGCGCGTCCACGACGAAGAAGCGGGGCCAGCCCGCCTTCTTCGGGATGGCGTACTTCACGTCGGTGAGCCGCAGCGGCACGTGCCGGGCGTTGCCGTCCGGGCTCTGCGCCTGCCGCGCCCTGAGGCCCGCCTGGTTGATGGCGCCGAGCGGGCCGGTGACGCGGGCCGCGTCCAGGGCGGGGTCGTACGCCTTGTCGGCCTTGTTGTACGCCGACAGGAAGTCCTTCAGCGCGCGGGCCGCCTCGGCCCTGGTGGCCGTCGGGATGACCTCGCGCTCACCGTGCACCGTCACGCAGCCCGCCGTCACCGACAGGGCGGTCACCGCCCCCGCCGACACGGCCAGGCGCCTCATCCCGCGAACCCTGATCATCGGACCCCTTCACCTTCCCCTTCCCGGGGCCGAACCCTACCGGGGGCCGCTTCCCGGCGGACGCCCGGGACGGAAGCAGGAACAGGGCGAGCACCGGCACCAGGTACAGGCACCACACGATCACCTGGAGGACCGTCGGGTTGGGCTGGAAGTTGAACACGCCCTTCAGGAGCGTGCCGTACCAACTGTCCGGCGGGACCGCCGCGCTGACGTCGAACGCCTTGTTCCCCAGGCCGTCGAGGAACCGCGCCTCCTGGAGGTCGTGGACGCCGTACGCGAGCACGCCCGCCGCGACCACGACCAGCATCGCGCCGGTCCAGGTGAAGAACTTCGCCAGGTCGATGCGCAGCGCGCCCCGGTAGAACAGCCAGCCGAGCGCGACCGCCGTGAGCAGCCCGAGGAGCACCCCGGCGAGCGGCGCGTGCGTGCCGTCGTTCGACGCCCGCACCGACGCCCACACGAACAGGGCGGTCTCCAGGCCCTCGCGGCCCACCGCCAGGAACGCGGTGGCGACCAGGGCGGCCGTGCCCATCCGGAGCGCCGCGTCCAGGCGTCCGTGCAGCTCGGCCCTGAGGTGCCGCGCGGTGCGCCGCATCCAGAAGACCATCCACGTCACCAGGCCCACCGCGAGGATCGACAGGGACCCGCCGAGCGCCTCCTGCGCTTCGAACGTCAGCTCCTGCGAGCCGAAGGTCAGCGCGCAGCCGAAGCCGAGGGCCAGCGCCACCGCGACGCCGACGCCGGACCACACGGGCAGCAGCGCGTCCCGCCGGTCCGTCTTCACCAGGTACGCGACGAGGATGCACACGACGAGGCTGGCCTCAAGGCCCTCGCGCAGGCCGATCAGATAGTTGCCGAACACGGGCTCACGCCTTTCCGGTGAACAGCGCGCGGCCCCACCAGTCGTCCTTGTCGCGCACCCCGGGCGGGATCGCGAAGACCGCCGAACCGACGTGCTGGATGTACTCGTTGAGGGCGTCCTTCGCCGCGAGCGAGCGCTGCACGGGGATGAACCCCTCGCGGACGTCGCGCTGGTAGGCCAGGAAGAACAGGCCCGCGTCCAGGCGGCCGAGCCCGTCGGTGCCGTCGGTGAAGGAGTAGCCGCGGCGCAGGATGGTCGCGCCGCCGTTGCTGTCGGGGTGCGCGAGCCGCACGTGCGCGTCGGGCTTCATCGCCTTCAGGAACGGCTGGTCGTGCTCCTTGGCCCTGCCGACCGGGGCGCCCTCGGCCTTGTCGCGGCCGAAGACGTCCTCCTGCTCCTGGAGAGAGGCGCGGTCCCAGGTCTCGATGTGCATGCGGATGCGGCGCGCGACGAGGTAGGAGCCGCCGACCATCCAGTCGGGGCCGTCCTTCGCGCCCACCCACACGTGCCGGGCGAGGGCCGCCCGGTCCGTGCCGGAGACGTTGCGGGTGCCGTCCTTGAAGCCCATGAGGTTGCGCGGGGTCTGCGCCTCGGGCGTCGTCGACGACGTCTTGCCGAAGCCGAGCTGCGACCAGCGCACGCTGACCCGGCCGAAGCCGATGCGCTCCATGTTGCGGATGGCGTGCACCGCGACCTGCGGGTCGTCCGCGCAGGCCTGCACGCACAGGTCGCCGCCGCCGCGCGCCTTGTCGAGGTTGTCGCCGGGGAACTTCGGCAGGTCCACCAGCGCCTTCGGCCGCCTGCCCTTCAGGCCGAACTCCTCCCCGTACCTCTCGAACAGGGACGGGCCGAAGCCGACGGTCAGCGTCAGGCGGGACGGCTTGAGGCCGAGGGCCTCGCCGGTGTCGTCCGGCGGCGCCTCGGCGAGCCCGCCGACCGCGCCCGCCCCGACCGGCTTCCCGGCGGTCATCCGCTCCGCCGCCCGCGTCCACTCCTTGAGCAGCGCGACGAACTCCGCGCGGTCTCCGGTCTTCACGTCGAACGCCGCGAAGTGCAGCCGGTCCTGGACGGGGGTCGCGATGCCCGCCTGGTGGGCGCCGTGGAACGGCACGGCCGCGCCGTCCGGGGCCGCGGCCGCCTGCTCGCCGGGGCGGGCCAGCGCCACCGCGCCGCCCGCGGCGGCCGCGCCGAGCGCCAGCCCGGCGCCGCCCCAGCCCAGCAGCGCGCGCCGCGAGGGGAAGCGGATTCGGTCTCCTCAGACATGGCTGAGCCCTCCCTGTCCGAGCCGCGTCACTTCTTCGGGGACGCCACGACGGCCGCGGCCAGTTTCGACAGCGGCTCGGCGAGCGCGTTCACGCCGTCCTGGAGTTCCTTGCGGTCCGCCTTGCCGACCTTGTCGTACGAGGTGAAGTCGTACGACGAGGTGTCCTCGCGGTGCCGGTCGAGCAGCTTGTCCAGGGCCGCGAAGCGGCGGTCCAGCTCCCGGGTGAGCTTCGGGTCGTTCTCCGAGGCGACCGGCTTGAGCAGGGCGTAGGCCTTCTCGGCGCCCTCGACGTTGGCCTTGAAGTCGACCAGGTCGGTGTGCGAGTAGCGCTCCTCCTCGCCGGTGACCTTGCCGGTGGCGACCTCGTCGAGGAGTTCCTTGGCGCCGTTGGCCATGGAGGTGGGGGTGATCTCGGCCTTGCCGACGCGCTTCTGCCAGTCGGTGAGGTCCTTGTCGAGCCGGGTGGCGAGGTCCTTCTCGCGCTTGCCGATCTTCTTGTCCTGCCAGAGCGCGCGCTCCAGGCGGTGCCAGCCCGTCCAGTCCTTCTCGGGATCCTGGTCGTCATCGAGGCCGTCCTCGCGGACGTCGACCTTCGGGTCGATGTCGCCGAAGGACTCGGCGACCGGCTCGGTGCGCTCCCAGCCGATGCGCGAGGGCGCGTACGCCTTCTTCGCCGCCGCCAGGTCGCCCGCGCGCACGGCGTCCGTGAAGACCTTCACCTTGGGCAGCGTCGCGTCGGCCTGGGCCTGCGCGTAGGCGCGGTAGGCGGCGACCGCCCGGTCCAGGCGCGGGTCGCGCCGGGCGGCCTTGCCGCCGCCGGTGGCCTTGACGTCCTGGCGGATGCCGTCGCCCTTCATGCCGGGCTTGCAGGCGATGCGGTAGTCGCCCGCCTTCACCTCGGCGGTCAGGGTCTGCTTGGTGCCGGGGCCGATGTTCTCGCGCTCGGTGACGATGCGGTCGTCGGGGAACAGGACGTAGACCTCGGTGACCTTGGAGCCCTTGTTCTCCACGGCCAGCTCCACGTGCCCGGCCGGGAACTCCTTCTTCGACACCTCGCACGCGTCGTCGCTCGCGGTCACCCTGATGGCGCCCGGGCCGCCGTCGCCGTCGCTCTTCTCGGTGCAGCCGGTGACCGCGGCGAGGGCCGCCGCCGCGGCGACGCTGACGAGGGGAAGGCGGGCGCGGTGCATCAGGGCTCCTGGATCGGGGAAGTGAGGGGAGCCTAACTTAACTGAGCCTTACTTCGGGCAAACCCACGGGCGAGTAAAGCGCCGGTCAAGCCCTCTCCCGGCCATCGGCCTCCCGCACCGGCGCCACCAGCGGCTTCCCGGTCCGGGGGTGCGGGAACACCTCGATCGGCTGCCGGTAGACGGCTGTGAGCAGCGTCTCGTCGAAGACCTCGGCGGGGGCGCCGTCGGCGGCCACCTCGCCGTCGCGCAGCACCACCGCCCGGTCCGCGTACGCCGCCGCGAGCCCCAGGTCGTGCAGGACGACGACCACCGCGTCACCGGCGGCGGCCCGCTCCCGGCAGACCCGCAGCACCAGCTCCTGGTGGCGCAGGTCGAGGGCGGCGGTCGGCTCGTCGAGCAGCAGCAGCGGAGCGCGCTGCGCCAGCACCCGGGCCAGCGCCACGCGGGCCCGCTCGCCGCCGCTGAGCGCGGAGAACGGCCGGGCGGCGAACGCGCCCACCTCCGTGGCCGCCATCGCCTCGCGCACCGCCCGGTCGTCCTCGTCCTCCCGGCGCGTCCCCGCCCAGGGCGCCCGCCCCATCCGGACGACGTCCTCGACGGGGAAGGGGAACGACAGCGCCGCCGACTGCGGCAGCACCGCGCGGCGCAGCGCGAGGTCGGCCGCGGGCCAGTACCCGGCGGCCCGCCCGTGGACGCGTACGCCGCCCGAGGCGACGGGCAGGTCGGCGGCGAGGGCCGCCAACAGGGTGGACTTGCCCGCCCCGTTGGGGCCCACGAGGGCGAGCACCTCGCCCGCGCGCGCGGACACCGAGACGCCTTTGAGGACGTCGCGGGCGCCCAGCGAGAGCCGTACGTCCACGGCCTCGGCGAGCACATCGCCGGGCGAGACCGGCTCGGGCAGCGCCCGCTCCCGCGCTCCGAACAGCCGACTGATCAGGGCGGTCACGCCCAGCCCCCTTGCTTGCGGCGGGTCCTGCGCAGCAGCCAGAAGAAGAACGGGCTGCCGATCAGGGCGGTCAGGACGCCGAGCGGCAGCTCGGCGGGCGCGGCCACGGTGCGGGCCGTGAGGTCGGCGGCGACGAGGACCACGGCCCCGCCGAGCGCGCTGCCCGGCACCAGGAAGCGGTGCCCGGGACCGGCCGCCATGCGCAGCAGGTGCGGCACGAGCAGGCCCACGAACGTGATGATCCCGGCGACGGCGACGGCCGCCGCGGTGAGCAGCGCCACCACCAGGATCAGCACGAGCCGCAGCCGCTCCACGTCCACGCCCAGGTGCCGCGCGGGCCGCTCGCCGAGCGCCAGCAGGTCCAGCTTGCGGGCGTACAGCGGCGCGACGAGCAGGCCGACGGCCGCGCACGGCAGCACCGCGAGCACCTTCGGCCAGGTGGCCTGGGCGAGCGAGCCCAGCTGCCAGAAGGTGATCTGTGAGATCTGCGCGTTGTCCGCGACGAAGACGAACAGACCGATCAGGGCGCCCGCGAACGCGTTCACGGCGATGCCGGTGAGGATCAGCGTCACCACCTCCGTGCGGCCGCCGTCGCGTGAGAGGACGTACACCAGCAGGACCGTGGCGAGTCCGGCGGCGAACGCGCAGGCCGTCACGGTCCAGTTGCCGAGGAAGCCCAGGCCGAGCGCGATCGAGGCGACCGCGCCGACGGCCGCGCCCGACGAGATCCCGATGACGCCCGGCTCGGCCAGCGGATTGCCGAACACGCCCTGCATCAGCGCGCCCGCGCAGCCGAGGGAGGCGCCCACGAGCAGCGCGAGGACCACGCGCGGCAGCCGCACGTTCCACAGCACGCTCTCGGGCACCCGCTCCAGCGCGTGCCCGCCGAGCCCGGCCCGGTGCCGCACGGAGGCGAGGACGTCGCCGAGCGGGATGTCGTACGCGCCGATCCCGGCCGACAGCAGGCACAGCACGACGAGGGCGCAGGCCAGCGCGACGGTCAGGACGTAGGGGGCGCGGCGGCGGGCTGCGCGCGGGGCGTCGGCGGGGTCGGCCGGGGAGCGGGGGCGTCCACCGGTTCGGCGGCGAGGGTCACGTGGCGTCCTTGTAGAGCTGGTCGACGAGGGACTTCAGGACGCGGTCGGTGCGCGGGCCGTAGTTCAGCAGCACGCCGTCCTCGACGGACACCACGCGGCGGTCCATGCCCGCCGGGGTCTCGGCGACGCCCGGGATCTTCACCAGGCCGTCGACGCCGCCGACGGAGTCGAGGCCCTTCGCCATCACGAGGACCGCGTCGGGCGCCGCCTTCGCCAGGGCCTCGCTGGTGATCGCGGTGAAGTCCTTCTCCAGGCCCGACGCCTTGCCCGCGTCGACCGCGCCCGCCGCCTCAAGCAGCGAACTCGCCCCCGACTCGCGCCCGCCGAGCAGATACACGGAGGCCGAGCCGCGCAGATAGAGGAAGGCCACGCGCGGCTTCTCGCCCTGGTCCGGCACGGACCGCCGCACCTTGTCGATCCGTTGTTCCGTACGGGACGTCAGGGCGGCGCCCGCCTCGCGCACGCCGAGCGCCCTCGCGACCGCCTCGATGCGCGGGCCGACGTCGGCGAGGCTCTTGGGCGGGTCGAAGACGACGAGGGGGATGCCCGCGTCCCGGATCTGGTCGATCGCCTCGGACGGTCCCGTCGTGGTGTCGGCGAGGACCACCGTGGGCTTCAGGGACAGCACGCTCTCCGCCGACACGTCGTGGGCGCGCGTCACCACCGGGAGCTTCCTGGCCTGGTCGAAGGTGGCGGTGATGTCCCGCGCCACCACGTTCTCGCCCAGGCCCAGCGTGAACACGATCTCGTTGAGGCTGCCGGTGAGCGGCACGATGCGGCGGGCGTCCTCGACGGTGACCCTCCTGCCGTCGGCGGAGGCGACGGTCGCGGGGAGCTTCGGCCGGGGGGTGTCCTTCAGCGGCTCGACGCGGTCGGCGCGGGCGGCCCTGGCGCGCGGGCCGTCGCCGCCCGCGCTTCCGGAGCCCCCGTCGTCGGAGGTTCCGCATCCGGTGAGGGCGAGCGCGAGTACGGCCGCCAAGGCGCCGACCGTTCTGAGTGAGCGCGGCATGCGCACCGAAGTTCACCGTCCTGTCTCGTGGTTCCCCGTAGAGGTGATCGTAGTTTAGGTTAGCCTTACCTAATTGAGCTAGACCTGGAGGGGACCCATGCCGTCGTCCAGACCGCCGCGTGCGCGCCGCGGCCACGGCGCCCGCGCCGGAGCCGTGGCCGCCCTGGCCGTCCTGACGGGAGCCCTGCTCCCGCCCGCCACCGCGCACGCCGAGGAACGCGCCGTGCGGGGCGGCAGGCTCGACTGGGGCATCAAGTCCTCCTTCCAGAGCTATGTCACCGGGCCCATCGCCCAGGGCAGTTGGAACCTGACGGGCGGCGCCGCCACGGTCGGCGGCAGCCAGTTCCGCTTCCACTCCGCCCAGGGCTCCTACGACCCGGACAGCGGCGCCTTCAGCGCGGGCTTCTCCGGCGGGGTGCACTTCACCGGGCACAAGAAGGGCGGCGGCTACCAGCTCGACCTGACGATCAGCCGCCCCACCGTGAAGGTCAGCGGCGGCCGCGGCACGCTCTACGCCGACATGGTCAGCAAGGAGAAGGGCACCGGAAAGGTCACCTCGACCGCCCAGGTGCCGCTCGCCGCCCTGAACCTGTCCGGCATCGACATGAAGGGCGGCCGCGGCCCGATCGCCCTCACCCACATCCCCGCGACGCTCACCGCCCAGGGCGCCAAGGCCTTCGCCGGGTACTACGCGGCGGGCACCCGGCTCGACCCGCTGAGCCTGTCGACGGACCTGGTGGCGGCGGGGCGGAAGCCCTCCGGCAAGCCGGGTACGAAGCCGTCGGAGAAGCCCGGCGAGGACAAAGGTGAGTCCAAGGCCAAGGCCAAGGGCAAGTCCAAGGGCAGGCCCGCCGGGCGCATCGAGGACGCCGCCGTCGACTGGGGCGTGCGCCGCACCTTCCGCGAGTACGTCTCCGGGTCCATCGCCAAGGGCAGGTGGACGCTGTCCTCCGGTGCCCGGGACGGCGGCGCCCTGTTCCGCTTCCCGCGCGGTGAGGGCACGTACGACGCGAAGGAGCGCACCCTCGCCGCTCGCTTCGCCGGTGCGGTCCGCTTCACCGGCAGGCACGGCCTCGACATCGGGCTGAGCCGGGTGGCCGTCGGCGTCAAGGACGGCAGGGGCACGCTCTACGCCGATGTCGACAGCGGGGACTTCCAGCGGAAGAGGGCGGCGCTCGTCACCTTCGCCGCGAAGGAGTTCGCGCCCAAGGACGGCCTGATCGCCGTCACCGAGGCACCCGCCAGGCTCACCGCCGACGGCGCGAGGGCCTTCGGGTCGATGTACAAGGCGGGCACCGCGATGGACCCCGTGTCGCTGGCCGTCGCCGTTGACAAGAAGGCGGAGCTGCCCGCGCTGCCGGACCTTGGCTCCGCCCCTGAGCCCAAGAAGGCCGCGGGTGGACCGAAGACCGCCCAGGCCGCGAAGCCCGACGACGCCGGTGACTCGGGTTCGTCCGCCGCCCTGCCGATCGCGCTGGGCGGGGAGCGGCGCTGCTCGCGGCGGGCGCGGGCGCCTTCTTCCTCGTACGCCGCCGCCGCGCGGCGTAGTACCCCCCCTTCCCCCTTTTTCCGATCTCCCCCTCTGAGGAGCACTCTGACCATGGCAGCCACCAGCCGCCCCGCAGTCCGCGCGGCCGCCGTCGCGACGGCCGTCGCGCTCGGCGCCACCGTGTTCGCCCTCCCGGCGTTCGCCGCCGACGAGCCCGCCGGGGCCCCCGCGTCTCCCGCGGCGGGCCAGGCCCCCGAGGGCCAGCGGGCGCCCTCGGTGTTCACGATCACCGACGGCTCCCTGGACTGGGGCCTGAAGGAGTCCTTCCGCTCGTATGTCACCGGCATGGCCGCGGGGAGGATAACGGCCAGCGGCGGCGCCAAGCAGGCCCCGGACAACGGGGTGTTCACGTTCACCGGCGCCAAGGGCACCTACGACCTGTCGACCCACGCCACCAAGGTCTCCGCGAAGGGATCCGTCCGCTTCGCCTCCACCGCGCACCGCTTCGACATCAAGATCGCGGACGTGAAGGTGCGCACCAAGGGCACGACGGGCGCCATCCAGGCCGACGTCACGCTCAACGGCACCAAGCAGAACGACATCGACCTCGCCAAGCTCGACCTGACCGGCATCCGCCCCGGCCACGGCCAGGGCGGCGCGATGACGTTCAAGGACATTCCGGCGAAGCTCACGGCCGACGGCGCGAAGGCGTTCAACGGCATGTACCAGGCGGGTCAGGCGCTCGACCCGGCGACCCTGACCGTGGTGCCCGGCGGCCCCGCGCCGCAGCCGTCCCCGTCCCCGAGCACCCCCCAGAAGCCGGAGCCCAAGCCGAAGCCGACGCCCAGCACCAAGCCGAAGCCCAAGCCGACCCCCGAGCCGAAGCCCACCTCCACCCCGACCAAGCCCGGCCGCACCGACGGCACAATCGTCGGCGGCAAGCTGTCCTGGGGCATGAAGGAGAGCTTCCGCCGCTATATCTCCGCCGGAGGCGAGGTGAAGGTGGCCAAGGGCGCCAAGAAGAAGGCGAACGGCTACGACTTCCCGTACGCCAAGGCCGACTGGAAGGCCTCGGCCAAGAAGCTGAACGCGTCCTTCGGCGGCAGCGTGCGGTTCCTGTACCGGGGCCACGGCATCGACATGACGTTCAGCGACGTGAAGATCAAGGCGAGCGGCACCAAGGGCGCGCTGTACGTCGACGTCAAGACGCCGAGCCGCACCAGCGATGACGTGAAGTTCGCGACGCTCGACCTGTCCCGGGTCTCGTACGCCGCCAAGAACGACGTGGTCCTGATGAAGAAGGTCCCGGCGCGGTTCACGGCGGCGGGCGCCCGGCAGTTCGCCAACGACACCGTCGGCTCCCCGTACAAGGCGGGCGATCGCATCGACCCGGTGACCGTCGCGCTCACGCTGTCCGACGGCGCCCGGATCCCGTCGTCGACGGACGGCTCCGGGGGCACGGGCGGCTCCGGCGCGTCCGGCATGGGCGGTGACAACGGGCCGGTGGCGAGCGGCTCGGTGGGCGGCGGTGGTTCCGTGGGCGGCGGCGCCGCCGACTCCCTCGCGGAGACCGGCTCCAGCGCGCCGTCCGGGGCGCTGCTCGGCCTCGCGGGCGCGGCCGTCGCGGCGGGCACCGGCGCGGTGTACGTGGCGCGGCGGCGCGGGGCGGGCCACGGCAAGGCGGTGTGACGCCGCCGGTGTGACCCGGTGAACACCCCCTCGGGCGCCGCGTGTTGGCGCGGCGCCCGGGGCTTGGTGCTTCAATGCCCCCGTGAGCGAAGAACGCATACTCGACGTGCCGGACGGCATCGACGTCCTGCACGTCTTCTGCGCGCCCGACGGGCGGTACGGAAACGAACTCGGCGTGGTCCGGGACGGCGGCAAGCTGCCCGCCCGCGAGGACCGGCAGCGGCTCGCCGGGAAACTCGGCTTCAGCGAGACGGTGTTCGTCGACGACCCCGAGCGCGGGGCCGTCGACATCTACACACCCACCACCCGGCTGCCCTTCGCCGGACACCCGTGCGTCGGCGCGGCGTGGCTCCTCGACGTGCCCGAGCTGGTGACGCCCGCGGGGCTCGTCGAGGCCCGCCAGGACGGCGAGTTCACCTGGATCACGGCCCGCGCCGACTGGGCGCCCCCACGGGAGCTGCGCCGCTACGCGACGGCCGCCGAGGTGGACGCCCTGCCGGTGCCGCCCTCCGGGACGTGGGTCTACGCCTGGGCGTGGGAGGACGAGTCCGCCGGACGCGTGCGCGCGCGGGCCTTCCCCGGCCGGGACGACGGCATCACGGAAGACGAGGCGACGGGCGCCGCGGCCCTCCTGCTCACCCACCACCTGGGCCGGGCCCTCAACATCACCCAGGGCCGGGGCTCCCAGATCCTGACGGCCCCGGGCCCCGGCGACATGATCGAGGTGGGCGGCCGGGTCAGACTGCGCGGCGCGGGCCCGTCGGGCGTCTGAGGCGGAGGCGCGCCCATTCAGCCTGTCGGGCGTCTGAGGTCGAGGCGCGCCTATCCAGCCTGTCGGGCGTCTGAGGCGGAGGCGCACCCATTCAGCCCGTCCGGCGTTTGAGGACGAGGCGCGAAGCGCCAACAAGGGGGAAAGGGGCGCAGCCCCATACGGCCCCCGGCGGCGGAGGGGGGTTCTCAGGCCGCCTGGGGAACTCGTCCCCGAGCCCACGGAAGAGCGCCGTGTTCAGGGCGAACGCCCGCTGGCACTCGTCCACGATCCGCTGCCGCTCCAGCTCGTCCGGCACCACCACGTCCACCTGGTCGAGCAGCTCGCGGTAGGCCCGCTTGAACGCGGCCGGGTTGGAGATCTGCTCGAAGACGTAGAACCGCACGCCGTCGCCCTTGCGGGCGAAGCCCCAGGTCTTCTCGGCCCTGCCGCGGATGATCTGGCCGCCGGACAGGTCGCCCAGGTAGCGCGTGTAGTGGTGGGCCACATAGCCGCCGGGCCAGGTGCGGGCGCAGGTGCGGATCCGGGCCGCGTACGCCTCCGTGGCGGGCAGGGCCGTCGCGCAGTCCTGCCAGCCGGGGCCGAGCAGATGCGTGAGGTCCCGCTCCAGCTCGGCCACGCGCAGCAGCTCCGGCCTGATGAAGGGGCCCGCGACGGGGTCCTCGCGCAGGGCGGCGGCGCCGTCCTCCAGGGCGCGGTAGACGAACCACAGCTGCTCCGTGTACCGCGCGTACGCGTCCACGCCGAGGCGGCCGCCGAGCAGGTCGCTCATGAACGTCGACGTCTCCGCCTCGGTGTGCGCCGCGTGGGACGCGGTGCGGATGAGGGTCGAGAACGACGGGTGGTCGGTGACCGACGACGAGTCCATGGGGACCTCCGGTGCCGAGGACGGACGGGAAACCAGTGTGGCCAGGACCGATCATGCAAGGTTAGGCTTACCTAAGTCAACTGGTTCCCGACGTCTTGTCGGTAAAAAGAGATCGCCGCCCGGCTGACATCAGGGCAGCAAGACGGCCCGGCGCGGTGTGCGCCGGGCCGTCCGTCCGGGATCACGCGGGGGGCGGGGTCACGGAAGCGTGAGGATCTCCGCGCCGGTGTCCGTCACCACCAGCGTGTGCTCGAACTGAGCGGTCCGCTTCCGGTCCTTGGTCACGACGGTCCAGCCGTCGTCCCACATGTCGTACTCGTGCGTCCCGAGCGTCAGCATCGGCTCGATGGTGAACGTCATGCCGGGCTGGATGACGGTCGTGGCGTGCGGGCTGTCGTAGTGCGGGACGATCAGGCCGGAGTGGAACGACGAGTTGATGCCGTGGCCGGTGAAGTCGCGGACCACGCCGTAGCCGAACCGTTTCGCGTACGACTCGATGACCCGGCCGATGATGTTGATCTGGCGGCCGGGGCGGACCGCCTTGATCGCGCGGTTCAGGGACTCGCGGGTGCGCTCCACGAGCAGCCGCGACTCCTCGTCCACGTCGCCGACCAGGTACGTCGCGTTGTTGTCGCCGTGCACCCCGCCGATGTACGCCGTGACGTCGAGGTTGACGATGTCGCCGTCCCTCAGCACGGTGGAGTCCGGGATGCCGTGGCAGATGACCTCGTTGACCGACGCGCACAGCGACTTCGGGAAGCCGCGGTAGCCGAGCGTCGACGGGTAGGCGCCGTGGTCGCACATGTACTCGTGCGCGATGCGGTCGAGCTCGTCGGTGGTCACGCCGGGCGCGATCGCCTTCGCGGCCTCCGCCATGGCGCGCGCGGCGATGCCGCCCGCGATCCGCATCCGCTCGATGGTCTCCGGGGTCTGCACCTCCGGCCCCGTGTACGGCGTCGGGGCGGGCTTGCCGACGTACTCCGGGCGCGCGATGCCCTTCGGGACGGAACGGGTGGGGGACAGCTCCCCTGGTACGAGCAGTGACTGGCCAGACATGCCAGCGAGTCTAACGAGCGGGGATGGGGCAGCATGGCGGGAGAGAAAGGAGCCGGACATGCCCCTTTTCAAGCGGCGCACCACCGGGAAGCCGGGCGAGTGGTACTACTGCCTGGAGCACAGGAAGGTCGAGGAGGGGCCGGAGTGCCCCGGCAAGGACCGGTTCGGGCCGTACGCCTCCCGGGAGGAGGCCACCCACGCGATGGAGACGGCGGCGGAGCGGAACCTGGAGTGGGAGACGGATCCTCGCTGGCACGATGCCGACGGGGCCCGTCGGGAGGGCGGCGGTTGAGCCCCACCGGCGCCCGCCGCCGCGCGGGGCCTTCCCCCCTCTCCCACCCGCCCGCCCGTGACTCTCTGCCGAGGGGTGGACGCCCCTGGCGGGGGGTGAGCGCCGTCGGCGGCTGCGGCTGCGTGGGCTTTTTTCCTTCCCACCCGCCCGCCCGTGACTCTCTGCCGAGGGGTGGACGCCCCTAGTGGGGGCTGGTCACCGTCGGCGGCTGCGGCCGGGCGGGACGGGTGGGCACAGCCCCAGGTGCCAGGTGCCCGTTCGTGTCAGGCCTGCGCGGCAGCGGCCCGGCGGCGGGCGTCGGTGTCCGTTTCGGCGTCGTACGACAGGAGCGACGGCAGGGCCGCGCACAGCGCGCCCACCGCCGCACACGACGCCACCGGACCAGACCGCCGACCGCGTCCCCGTCCAGCCCGCGGCGGCGCCCGCGCGCACCTGGCCGAGCTGGGGGCCGACGCTGTAGGACAGGACCTCGATCCCGGCGAGGCGGCCGCGCAGCCCGTCCGGGATGGTCTGGTTCCAGATGGTGCTGCGGCCGAGGCCGCTGAGCATGTCGCCCGCCCCGGCGAGCGCGAGGGCGCCGAGGACCAGCCACACGTGGGACAGCAGGCCCGCCGCCGTGATCGCGAGGCCCCACAGCGCCGCCCCGCACACCACGAGCAGCCCGTGCCGCCGCACCCGCGAGGCCCAGCCACTGGTGAGGCTGAGCAGCAGCGACCCGACGGCCCCCGCGGCGTACATCAGCCCGAGCGACCACTCGGCGTCCAGGTCGTCGGCGAGGAAGGGGAACAGGGTGTTGGGGAAGGCGAAGACCATGGCGGCGCCGTCGATGGCGTACGTACCCAGCAGCACCGGCCGCGACCAGGCGTACCGCGCGCCCTCGGCGAGCCCCCGCAGGGACGGCTTCTCGGCGTCGTGCGCGGCGGGCGCGGGGGCCAGGCGGGTGCACAGCGCCACCGACACGGCGAAGGCGGCGACCGTCACCGCGTACGCGCTGGCGTGCCCGGCGTAGGCCACGACGACCCCGGCGAGCGCGGGCCCCGCGATGGCGCCGAGGTTCCAGCGCAGCGAGTTGAGCGCGGCGGCGGCCGCGAGCTGCTCGTGCGGCACGATCCGCGCCAGCAGCGAGTCGAGCGCGGGGCGCTGGAGCCCGGCGAGGCCCGAGACGCCCGCGGCCACCACGTACAGCGGCCACAGCAGCGGGCTCGGCAGCAGGGCGTTCACGAGCAGGACGACGGCGAGCGCGCCGAGCGCGGCCTCCGTCAGGAGGATCACCCGGCGGCGGTCCACGGCGTCCGCGAGCGCGCCCCCGTACAGACCACAGACGATCAGCGGGACCAGCTCCACGGCCCCCATCGCGCCGACGGCGACCGGCGAGTCGGTCAGCTCCTTGATCTGGAGGGGCAGGGCGATCATCGCCATGAAGCTGCCGAAGTAGGTGACGATCCCCTGCACCCACAGCAGCCGGAAGTCACGGCTTGACCGCCAGGGGGACAGGTCGGGCAGGATCGCGGTGAGACGTTTCACGAGGGAACATGCTGAGCCGCGCCCACCCCCGGGAGCAAACGATTTCTCCGCCCGGGAGCGGCCGACTCCCCAGGGGGGGCCAGGGGGCTGGCCTTCTGCTTTCGGGAAAGGGGCCTGCTTTCGGGAAAGGGGCGCCCGCGCGCGGAGCGCGCTCATGGACACGGCGGGGCGCGCCGCGAGGTCACCACCGGGCGGGCGGCGGCGTCGTCAGGTGGTCCGCGAGGCGCGAGAGGCGGTCGCGCACGCGCCGCCGCCCCCGCCGCACCGGCGCCACCCCGTTCTCGCCCGCCGCCGCGCTCACCAGGTGCTGCACCGTGTCCACGTCCAGCTCCCCGTCGCGCGGCACGGCCAGCGCCTCGTGGGCGAGCGCGTCCAGGTCGTCGTCCGGCGCGCCGAGCGCGAACACCGTGGCGCCCGCCCGCCGCGCGCCGTGCACCCGCGTGAGCAGGTCGGGCGCGGGCACGCCGGGCGCGACCACGAGCAGCGTCTCGCCGCGCCGCGCCGCCGCGACCCGGTCGAGCCCCACCGCGAGGTGGGCGGGCCCGCCGGGGCGCGGCCGGTGCCGCACCAGGGTCGGCGCCAGCTCGGGCGTGCCGGACCAGGCGGCCTCGTCGTCGAGGTGGGCGGCCAGGTGCCACGGCTCGTACTCGCTGGTGCCCACGAGCAGCAGGCCGCCGCCGCGCGGTACGACGCTGGAGCGCAGCGCGGCGGCGAAGCGGCGCGTGGCACCCGGCCACTCGGTCCCGGAGAGAACGTCGCGCAGCAGCGCGACCCGTACGGCGTCCATGGGGGCGCATACTGCCTCAACGGGTCAATCGTCAGCGGGCGTTCACCGGGAATTCCCCCGGGTTGGGGAAGGGGTGGGGATGTCAGTGGAGACAGTTGAGGTTTCTGTTCCGTTCCGGGCCGGGCGTGAAGGGTACGCCAGCTTCCGGATCCCGGCGGTCGTCCGTACCCACGGCGGCGTCCTCCTCGCGTTCTGCGAGGGCCGCGTCGGCTCGGCGGAGGACTTCGGGAACATCGACATCGTCCTGAAGCGCTCCCTCGACGGCGGCCGCACCTGGGGCCCGCTCCAGGTCGTCGGCGCCAACGGCACCGACCTCGCCGGGAACCCCGCGCCCGTGGTGCTCGACACCGGACGCGTCCTGCTGGTGCAGGTCAGGAACGCCGCCGCGGCCACCGAGGAGGCCATCCGGCGGGGCCGGGTCGCCGCCCCGGACGGCCGCCGCGTCTGGGTGCAGCACAGCGACGACGAGGGGCTCACCTGGTCGACGCCCCGGGAGATCACCAAGCAGGTGAAGCGGACGAACTGGCGCTGGTACGCGACCACGCCGGGCCACGCCATCCAGCTGAGCGGCGGCCGCGTCGTGGTGCCCGCCAACCACTCCCTGCCGCCCACCGGCACGGACGGCGGCACCGAGGGCCGGTACGACGGCGGCCACTGCCTGCTGAGCGACGACCGGGGCCAGAGCTGGCGCATCGGCTACGTCGACGACAACACCAACGGGTACATCAACGTCAACGAGACCACCGCCGCCGAACTCCCCGACGGCCGCGTCTACTTCAACGCCCGCAACGACTCGCCCGCCCCCGGCACCCGCGCCGACGCCCACTCCGAGGACGGCGGCCGCACCCTCGTCAAGCCGTTCCGCCCCCAGGCCTGCCTCACCGGGCCGGTCGTCGAGTGCAGTGTGCTCCAGGTGCGCGACCCCGACGTGCTGCTGTTCTCCGGCCCCGCCGAACCCGGCTACCGCGCCCGCATGAGCCTGCGCCGGAGCGAGGACGACGGCACCACCTGGGACCTCGCCCACACCGTCGACGGGCTGCCCGCCGCGTACTCCGACCTCGTCCGCGTCGACGAGGACACGCTGGGACTGCTGTACGAGACGGGGGACTTCAGCGCGTACGAGACCATCACGTTCCGGCGGATCCCGCTGGACTGGGTCACCTGAACCGCGGGCCCGCCCGGGACCGGCCGCCGCACCCGCCGACGTAGGGTCTGACCATGACTTCCACGGAACGTGTGCAGAACGCGGGCGGCGCGTCGAAGGCGCCCGCCAAGGACCCCTGGGACCTGCCCGACGTGTCCGGCCTCGTCGTCGGCGTCCTCGGCGGCACCGGCGACCAGGGCCGGGGCCTCGCCTACCGGTTCGCCCGCGCCGGACAGAAGGTGATCATCGGCTCGCGGGCGGCGGAGCGGGCCGAGGCCGCCGCCGCCGAGATCGGCCTCGGCGTCGAGGGCGCCGACAACGCCGAGTGCGCCCGGCGCAGCGACGTCGTGATCGTCGCCGTGCCGTGGGACGGCCACGCCAGGACCCTCGAAGCGCTCCGCGAGCCGCTCGCGGGCAAGCTCGTGATCGACTGCGTGAACCCGCTCGGCTTCGACAAGAAGGGCGCCTACGCCCTCAAGCCCGAGGAGGGCAGCGCCGCCGAGCAGGCCGCCGCGCTCCTGCCCGACTCGCGGGTCACGGCCGCCTTCCACCACCTGTCGGCGGTCCTCCTCCAGGACGCGTCCGTCGAGGAGATCGACACCGACGTGATGGTGCTCGGCGAGTCCCGCGCCGACACCGACACCGTGCAGGCGCTCGCCGCCCGCGTCCCCGGCATGCGCGGCGTCTTCGCCGGGCGCCTGCGCAACGCCCACCAGGTGGAGTCCCTGGTCGCCAACCTGATCTCCACCAACCGGCGCTACAAGGCGCACGCGGGGCTGCGCGTCACCGACGTGTAGGCCGTGTGCAGGCCTTGTGCCGGGGAGGACGGGGCATGGGGGACACTGGTGCGGTACGTCCACCCGGACTGCCGTGAAGCTGTGATCAGGAGCCGAACCCCATGCCCCGCCTAGCCCTGTACACCCTCGCCGTCTGCGTCCTGGCCGTCGCCGCCGCCGTGGTCTCCTTCGCCCGGGGGAGCCTGCTCGGCATCGTGTGGGTGCTGCTCGCGGGCCTGTCGTCCAACATGACCTGGTACTACGTGCGGCGCGCCAAGCTGGAGCGGGCGGCGCGCGAGACGGCCGCCGCGGGCCGCTGACCCGCTGGCCGGGGGCCCGGCCGCCGGTGGCCCGTCAGCCGACGAGTTCCGGGATGTCCGGGGTGCCCTGCCAGAACCGGTAGAGCCGCTGGCCCCAGTACGTGTCCCACTCCTCCACGCCGAGCCCGCGCAGGATCGCGTCCACGGCGTCGAAGAACGCGTGGTTGACCTCCGGGATCCACAGGATGCCGAACACCGCCAGCAGCCCGAACGGCGCGAACGGCTCCACCTGGCGGCGCACCGAGTACGACAGCCACGGCTCGATGACGCCGTAGCCGTCCAGGCCCGGGATCGGCAGGAAGTTCAGGATCGCCGCCGTCACCTGGAGCAGCGCCAGGAACGCCAGCGCGTACCGGAACGTGTCCGGCACGCCGTCAAGGGCGTCCAGCCAGAACGGGGCCGTGCACACCACCGCGAACAGCACGTTCGTCAGCGGGCCCGCCGCCGAGATCAGGCTGTGCCGCCAGCGGCCCCGGATCCGGCCGCGCTCGATGAACACCGCGCCGCCCGGCAGACCGATCCCGCCCATGATCACGAAGAGCACCGGCAGCACGATGCTGAGCAGCGCGTGCGTGTACTTCAGCGGGTTCAGCGTGAGATAGCCCTTCGCGCCCACCGAGATGTCGCCGCCGTGCAGCGCCGTGCGGGCGTGCGCGTACTCGTGCAGGCACAGCGACACCACCCACGCCGCCGTGACGAAGAGGAACACGGCGAAGCCCGGACTGTTCGCGAACCCCGTCCACGCCGCCCAGCCGCTCACCGCCGTGATCGCGACGATGCCGAGGAATACGGGACTGACACGGCGCTCGCCGTGGGAGTGACCGGTCATGCTGCGAGGCTCCTGAGGGTCCGTGCGACGCCGTACGCCCGGGGCACCGGGGCGGGGCGTGCCCGACCGTACAGCAGGAGTGGGTGAACGGTTGGGGGCGGCGGCGGGGTTCCTGGGGGTGGTCGGCGGGGCGTACGGGGCCGCCGGGGGCCGGTGTGTGGCCGGTATGCGGGCGTGGTGGGCGGGCGGGCGCGGGCTGCCGGTGGGCGGCGTCCCCCGAGCGGTGACAATGGGGGCGTGCGCTATCGCGTTCTAGGCGTCACCCGGGCCGTGCGCCCCGACGGCACCACCGTCCCCGTCGGCGGCGCCCGTCTGCGTGCCCTGCTCGCGGCGCTCGCCCTGCGGCCGGGGCGCGCCGTTCCGGCGGCCCTGCTCGTCGAGGAGGTGTGGGACGGCGCGCCCCCGGCGGACGCCACCGGTGCCCTCCAGGCCCTGGTCGGTCGGCTCCGGCGCGCGCTCGGCGCCGACGCGGTGCTCTCCGCGGGCGGCGGCTACCAACTGCGCGCCGACGCCGACGACGTCGACGCCCACCGCTTCGAGCGCCTCGTCGGCGAGGGCACCCGCGCCCTCGCCGACGGCGACCCCGCCAAGGCCGCCGCCACCCTCGACGACGCGCTGGCCCTCTGGCAGGGCGAGCCCCTCACCGACCTGCCCCGGCACCCCGCCGACGCGTCCCGCTGGGCGGCCCTGCGCCTGGACGCGCGGCGCGCCCGCCTCGCCGCCGCCCTCGCCCTCGGCCGGGCCGACACCGCCCTGCCGGAGCTGACCGCCCTGTGCGGCACCCACCCCCTGGACGAGTCGTTCCAGGCCCTGCGCCTTCGCGCCCTGCGCGACGCGGGCCGCACGGCGGAGGCGCTCGCCGCGTACGACGGCGTACGCCGCACCCTCGCCGACCGCCTCGGCACCGACCCGGGGCCGGAACTGCGGGCGCTGTATGAGGAGTTGCTGCGGCCGGGGGAGGGGGCGGGGGCGGCCGGTGGTGCGGTGCCGGGCGCGCCTGAGGGTGCCGCTGCCGCGGCGGCCGACAGTGCGGCCTCGGGGCGCGACGGCGCTGGCGGTGCGGATGTGACTGGCGGTGTGGACGCGGTTGATGGTGCGGTCGCGATCGATGGTGTGGACGGCGGGGGCGCCGCTGACGGTGGGGGCGCCGCTGATGGTGGGGACGCCTCAGGCGCCGCCGCCCGAGCCGGGTTTCCGGCACCGCTCGCCGCGCAGGTGCCCGGCACCCCGCCCCGCGCCCCCGGCAACCTGCCCGCCCGCCTCACCTCCTTCGTCGGCCGCGACGCCGACATCGACGCCATCCGGGACGACCTCCGCCGGGCCCGGCTCGTGACGCTGATCGGGCCCGGCGGGGCCGGGAAGACACGGCTGTCGCAGGAGGCCGCCGAGACCGCCCTCGACGCCGCGCCGGACGGCGTGTGGCTGGCGGAACTCGCCCCGGTGGACGACCCCGACGACGTACCGGAAGCGGTGCTGACCGCGCTCGGCGCCCGCGAGACACTGCTGCGCGGCGCGGGCGCCGAGGAGTTGCGCGCGGCGTCCGAGCGGCACGGCGGCGACCCCCTGGTGCGCCTCACCGAGCACTGCGCGCGCCGCCGCATGCTGCTCGTCCTCGACAACTGCGAGCACGTCGTCGACGCCGCCGCCCGCCTCGTCGAGCGGCTGCTCGCGCACTGCCCGGGCCTGACCGTGCTCGCCACCAGCCGCGAACCCCTCGGCGTGCCGGGGGAGTCGCTGCGCCCCGTCGAACCGCTGCCGGAGCCGTCCGCGCTGCGACTGCTCGCCGACCGGGGGCAGGCGGCCCGGCCCGGCTTCCGCGTCGACGACGACCCCCGGGCCGCCGCCGAGATCTGCCGCCGCCTGGACGGCCTGCCGCTCGCCATCGAACTGGCCGCCGCCCGGCTGCGGATGCTCACCCCCCGGCAGGTCGCCGACCGCCTCGACGACCGCTTCCGGCTCCTGACCAACGGCGCCCGCACCGTGCTGCCCCGCCAGCAGACCCTGCGCGCCGTCGTCGACTGGTCCTGGGACCTCCTCGACGCCGCCGAACGCGCCCTGCTGCGCCGCCTGTCGGTCTTCGCGGGCGGCTGCGACCTCGCCGCCGCCGAGGCCGTCGGCGCCCTCGACGGCGGGGGCGGCGCCGCGCCCACCGCCGCCGACCCCATCGACGTACCCGGACTGCTCGGCTCGCTCGTCGACAAGTCCCTGGTCGTGGCGGCCCCCTCGGCGCGCGGCGACGAGATGCGCTACCGGCTCCTGGAGACCGTCTCCGAGTACGCCGCCGAGCGCCTCGACGAGGCGGGGGAGCGCGCCGCCGCCGAGCGCGCGCACCTCACGCACTTCCGGGAGCTGGCCCGGCGCACCGACCCGGAGCTGCGCGGCCACGGGCAGCGCGACGCCATCGCGGCCCTGGAGACCGAGTACGAGAACCTGCGCACCGCGCTGCGCCGCGCCGTCGCCGCCCGCGACGAGCAGGAGGCGCTGTGCCTGGTGCTGTCCCTGGCCTGGTTCTGGCAGATGCGGGACCTGCGCGCCGAGGCCCGGCACTGGTCCGGCGAGGTCATGGCCCTCGGCCCCGACCCGTTCGCGCCGCCCGTCGCCCCCGTGCCGCCGCTGTACGAGCGCTGCACGGACAGCCCGCCTCCCATGCGCCCCGACGTCCTCGCCGAGGCCCGGCGCGGCGTGCACCTCGTCCAGCTCTCCTGCATGGACATGGACCCGGAGAACTGGCAGACCCCGCACGCCGAGGCGAAGCTGCGCGCCATCCGCGACGCCTACCGCCCGGGCCTGCCGCAGACCTGCCGCAGTCCTGGCGCCCTGTGGTTCTACGCGGTCCTGATGACCGGGGACGTCAGCAGGATGCGGGCGATCGTCGACGAGACCGTCGCGACCTGCCGCGCCCTCGGCTACACCTGGGAGCTGGCCGGGGCCCTCCAGTGGCGCGCCAACATCCTCGCCAACCGCACCGACTGGGTCGGTGACGCGGCCCGCGACGCCGACGAGGCCCTGGAGATCTTCACCCGGCTTGGCGACACCTGGGGCCTGGCCGAGGCGCTGGCCTCGCGCGGCGAGGCCCACGAGCGGCGCGGCGACTACCTGCGCGCGGCCGAGGACTACGAGGCCGCCATGGCGCACGCCGAGAGCCTCGGCGCCACCTCGCAGGTGTCCCTGCTGACGGCCCGGCTCGGCTCGGCCTACGTCGAGGCGGGGCAGGACGAGCGGGGTGAGTCGCTGCTGTGGCGGGTCGCGGAGAAGGGGTCGAGCCGGGTGCACGAGTCGCTGCCCGCCGCCCGCATCTACCTCATCGGGCTGCTCGGCCGCACCGGCCGGATCGCCGTGGCCCGCGAGCAACTGGAGCTGCTGCGCGAGGAGTTCAAGAGCATCGGCTTCGCCGTGTTCGACGGCACCGTGCTGGCCACGCAGGCGTGGCTCGACACCCTTGAGGGCCGCCACGAGGAGGCACTCGCGCGCGCCCGCGAGTGCCTCGACAAGGCCACCGACCCGCTGTCCGTGCTGGTCGCCCCGCAGCTGCTCACCGTCCACCTGGCGACCATCGCCCGGGCGCTCGCCTCGGCCGACCCGGGCCGCGCCCCCGAGGCCGCCCGCATGCTCGCGGTCGCCGACGGGCGGCTGCCGGACGGGCATGTGCGCACCGCCCTGGAGCGGGAGATCCGGGCGGGCGCCGAGCGGGCGGCGCGGGCGGTGCTCGGGGACTCCGCGTATGACGCCGCGTACGCCGAGGGCGGCGGGCTCACCTGGGAGCAGGCCGTCTCGGCGGCTGGCCTGCCGGCCTCGGCTCGCAGTGGGTAGGGTCACCCCCCGGCTGGCGCGCCCCGCCCGATCGGCCTTCGGCCTCGTCCTCAATCGCCGGACGGGCTCGATCTTCGTGGCGCGCCCGGCCGTTGGCTTTCCCGCCGTGGTGGGGAGTTGGCCTTCGGCCTTGTCCTCAAGCGCCGGACGGGCTTGATTCCTTGGCCTTCGGTCTCGTCGTCAGGCGTCGGACGGGCTCAATCTTCGTGGCGCGCCCGGCCGTTGGCTTTCCCGCCGTGGTGGGGAGTCGGCCTTCGGCCTTGTCCTCAAGCGCCGGACGGGCTTGATTCCTTGGCCCTCGGCCTTGTCCTCTCGGTCTGATGCTCGGTGTCTCCTCAGGTCTTCGTGCGGAACTTGTGGATCGCTATGGGGGCCATGATCGCTGTCAGGGCCACCGACCAGATCAGGGTGACCCACACGTCGTGGGCGATCGGCATGCCGCCGTTCATCAGGCCCCGGGCGGCGTCCGCCAGGGACGACAGGGGGTTGTAGTCCGTGAACGCCTGGAGCCAGCCGGGCATGGACTTCGTCGGGGCGAAGATGGACGAGCCGAACTGGAGCGGCATCAGGACGAGGAAGCCCATGCCCTGGATGGCCTGGGCGCTCTTCATGACGACGCCCATGGTCAGGAAGATCCACATCAGGGCGACGCCGAAGGCGAGCGCCAGGCCTATGGAGGCGAGCAGCCCGGGCACGCTCTCCACGTCGAAGCCGATGCACAGCGCCACGACCAGCAGGATCGCCGTGGCGACCAGCATGCGCAGCATCTCGACCACGATCTTGGCGATCATCACGGAGGAGCGACCGATCGGCAGCGACCGGAAGCGGTCCATTACGCCGGTCTGGAAGTCCTGGTTGAAGCCCGTGCCGACGCCCATGGCCATGTTCATCCCCATCATGGCCATCAGGCCGGGGATCACGTACTGGACGTACTCCTCGCGGCCGCCGCCGAGGGCCTGGCCGACGGAGCCGCCGAAGACGTACACGAACAGCAGGGTGAAGACGATCGGCATCAGGACGGCGTCGAACATCGACTCCGCGTCCTGCTTGATCCACAGCAGGTTGCGGCGGACGAGGGCGCCGGTGTGCCGCACGTGGGCGCGCAGGCCGATGCGGCTGTCGGCGCCGCCCTTGCCGGAGGGCTGCTGGCGGGCGGGCGGCGCCGGGGGCGCCACAGTGGTCGTGCTCATGCGGCGACCTCCTCGAGTTCGCTGGACTCGGTGGCCTCGGCGTCCTCGGCGTCACTCGTCTTGTGACCGGTGAGGGAGAGGAACACCTCGTCCAGGCTGGGCAGTTCGGTGGCGATGTCGGACAGCGTGATGCCGCGGGCGGTGAGCGCGCCCACGACCGCCGTGAGCTGCTCGTCGCTGAGGATCGGCACCAGGACCGTGCCGCTCTCGGCGTCGACGGTGGTGGTGGCGAGGCCGGTGAGGCCCGCCTCGTCCAGGGCGGCGGCGGTGGGCCGCAGCTGCGCCGGGTCCGCCGGGCGGATCCGCAGGGTGCGGCCGCCGACCTTCGCCTTCAGCTCCTCGATGCCGCCGCCCGCGATGACCTGGCCGCGGTCGATGACCGTCAGCTCGCTGGCGAGCTGCTCGGCCTCCTCCATGTACTGGGTGGTGAGGAGCACGGTGACGCCGTCCTCGCGGACCATGCGCTTGACCTCGTCCCAGACCTCGTTGCGGGTGCGCGGGTCGAGGCCCGTGGTCGGCTCGTCCAGGTACAGCACGGCCGGGCTGCCGATCATCGAGGCCGCCAGGTCGAGGCGGCGGCGCATGCCTCCCGAGTACGTCCGCGCGGGGCGGCGGGCGGCGTCGGTGAGCGAGAACCGCTCCAGCAGCGCGTCGGCCCGGGCCCTGGCCTCCTTGCGGGGCAGGTCGAGCAGGCGCCCGATCATGTACAGGTTGTCCCAGCCGGTGAGCTTCTCGTCCACCGACGCGTACTGCCCGGTGAGGCCGATCACGCGGCGGAGCTGCCGCGGCTGGCGCAGCACGTCGTACCCGGCGACCGTGGCGGTGCCGGAGTCGGGGGTGATGAGCGTGGAGAGGCAGCGTACGAGGGTGGTCTTACCGGCGCCGTTCGGCCCGAGGACGCCCATGACGGTGCCCTCGCGGACGTCCAGGTCGACACCGTCCAGCGCCTTGGTCTCGCCGTAGTGCTTGACCAGCCCCCGTACCGTGACGGCGCTCGCCGCGCCGTCCGCTCCCCGTTGGGGCTTGTTGTCGATGCGTGTCATGCCGTCCATGAGATCAGGCACCACCGACAATCCACCGACAGATTTCCTACAGGCGTACGACAGCGGGGAGTTGCCCGAGGGTGGGCAGCGCGGGGCGGGCGGGCGGCCAGCGGGCTGGGACGGGGGTGGAAATCGCCGTGAAGCGGCGGAAAGCGTGCCTCCTCAGCGCGGTCGGCAGCCCGCCGACGTGGGGGAAGCGTCGACGGGCTGCCGCTGGTGCCACAGTGGCTGGATCACGACGGTACGGCGGGGTGCCGTACGCGCCGTCTAGTGCACGGAGTGCTCCGCCGCGGGGAACGCTCCGCCCACCACGTCCCGCGCGAAGGACTTCACGGCGTCGCCCATGGCCCCGCGCAGGTCCGCGTACTGCTTCACGAACCGGGGCATCTTCCCCGGCGTCAGGCCCAGCATGTCCGTCCACACCAGGACCTGCGCGTCGCAGTCGACGCCCGCGCCGATGCCGACGGTCGGGATGTGCAGCGACCGCGTGACCTCCGCGGCCAGCTCGGCGGGCACCAGCTCCAGGACGACCGCGAAGGCGCCCGCGGCCTCGGCGGCCTTGGCGTCCCGCAGCAGCTGCTGGGCGGCCTCCTCGCCGCGGCCCTGCACGCGGTACCCCATCGTGTTCACCGACTGCGGGGTCAGGCCCAGGTGGGACATGACGGGGATGCCCGCCTGCACGATCAGCTCGGTCTGGGCGCGCGAGCGCTCGCCGCCCTCCAGCTTGACCGCGCCGACGCCCGCCTCCTTGACCAGGCGCGTCGCCGAGCGCAGGGCCTGCACCGGGCCCTCCTGGTACGACCCGAAGGGCAGGTCGGCGACGATCAGCGCGCGGCTGGTGCCGCGCACGACGGCCGCCGACATCATGGCCATCTGGTCGAGGGTGACGGGCACGGTGGTGTCGTACCCGAGGTGGCAGTTGCCCGCCGAGTCGCCGACGAGCAGGACCGGGATCCCGGCCTCGTCGAAGACGGACGCGGTCATCGCGTCGTACGCGGTGAGCATGGGCCACTTCTCGCCGCGCTCCTTGGCGGCGGTGATGTCGCGGACCGTGATGCGGCGTGTGCCCTTGCCGCCGTACAGCGCTTTGCTGCTGTCGGACGTCCGCTCCTGGGGGGCGGGGCTCTGGGCAGCCGGAAGCTGCGTCATCGCAACGGCTCCTTCTGTCGTCTCGAAGCGCCCTGACGGCGTCTCCGGATCACCTCCATGGTGGCATCGCGTGCCGCTCGGCGGCTAGGGGGGCTCTTTCCGGCCATTCTCGCGAGCCGTTCCGCGGGCCCGGGAGGGAAAAGCCTGGCAAAGTCTTCCGCTGCCTTTCCTATACGAGACGGTCTCGTATCGAAATGGGTCTAGGGTGATCCCCATGACCACACCTGCCGTCCCCGGCGCCCCCCGGATACCGGAGGCCGTCCACCGGCGACGCTGGGCGATCCTCGGCGTGCTGATGCTGAGCCTGCTCATCGTCGTCCTGGACAACTCGATCCTGAACGTCGCCATCAAGACCATCTCGACGCCCGAACCCACCGGCCTCGGCGCCACCCAGGGCGAGCTGGAATGGGCCATCAACTCCTACACGCTCGTCTTCGCGGGCCTGCTCTTCACCGCCGGTCTGCTCGGTGACCGGCTCGGCCGCAAGAAGATCCTCATCGGCGGTCTCGCCGTCTTCGGCATCGGCTCCGCGCTCGCCGCGCAGTCCGGCTCGCCCGCCGAACTCATCGCCTTCCGCGGCCTGATGGGCCTCGGCGCCGCCTTCGTGATGCCCGCCACGCTCGCCGTGCTCATGCATGTCTTCGAGCGCGAGGAGCAGCCCAAGGCCATCGGCATCTGGGCGGGCGGCGTCGGCCTCGCCGTCGCCATCGGCCCCATCACCGGCGGCGTCCTGCTCGACCACTTCTGGTGGGGCTCGGTCTTCCTCATCAACGTGCCGATCGTGCTCATCGCGATCGCCCTGATGGTCGTCCTCGTACCGGACTCCAAGGATCCGCGCCCCGGCCGCATCGACCTCGTCGGCGTCGCCCTGTCCGTGATCGGCCTCGTGCTGCTCGTCTACGGCATCATCAAGGGCGGCCAGCTCGCCGACTTCACCGACCCGGCGGTCCTCGCCACCGTCCTCGCGGGCCTCGCCGTGCTCGTCGGCTTCGTCTGGTACGAGAAGCGCAGCGACCACCCGTCCATCGACATCACGTACTTCAAGAACCGGGTCTTCTCGGCCGCGATCGCGGCGATCGCCCTGGTCTTCTTCGCGCTGATGGGCGTGACGTTCTTCGCCGTCTTCTACACGCAGAGCGTGCGCGGCTACTCGCCCCTTCAGACCGGTCTGCTGATGCTGCCGCTCGCGGTGGCGCAGCTCGTCTTCGCGCCGCGGGCCCGCCTCGTCGTCGACCGGTTCGGCGTCCGGGCCGTGTGCGCGGGCGGCCTCGGGCTCGTCACGCTGACCCTGGTCGGCTTCACGCTGCTGGACGCCGACACCCCCATCTGGGTCCTGGAGGTCATCTTCTTCGTGATGGGTGCGGGCATGGCGCACATCATGACGCCCACCAGCGTCGTCATCATGCAGGCGCTGCCCCGCGAGAAGGCGGGCTCCGCGTCGGCGCTCAGCAACACCTTCCGGCAGGTCGGCGGCGCGCTCGGCATCGCCGTGCTCGGCTCGGTGCTCTCCACCGCCTACCGCGGCGGCGTCGAGGACGAGCTGCGGCTGCTGCCCGAGGGCGCGCGGCACACCGCGGGCGAGTCCATCGAGGCCACGCTCGGCGCCGCCGCGCGCCTCGGCCCCCGCGGCGACGCCCTGGTCGCCTCGGCCAACGACTCCTTCCTGCACGCCATGCACATCACCGCCCTGTGCGGCGCGGGCGTCGCCCTCGTGGGCGTGGTGGTCGTCTCCCTGTTCCTGCCGGGCAAGCCCCCGGCGGAGCCGACCCGCCGTGACGCGGGCGACACGGGGGAGCGAGCCAAGGCCGCGGCGAGGTCCTGAGCCCGGCCCGAACCGGCCGGACCGGCCCCGGCTGCGGGCAGCCGTTCCGCTGGGGCGGAACGGGTGGGCACAGCCCCAGGCGCCGGGCACCGGTCCGGCCGGGGGTACGGAGGTACGGGGGTGGGGGCGGGAGACGCGGGTGCCGGGCGCGCCCCGCCCCGGACCAGGCACAATCACGGGGCCCGCCCAACCGCAGAGGAGTCGACACCGTGGAGAGTGGCCACCCCGCACCAGGCGCCCCCGCCCGAGGTGCCCCCGCCCGGGGCCGCCCCCGCAGCGAAGCCGTCGAGCGGGCCATCCTGGAAGGCGTCATCAAGCTCATCGAGGACGGCGTGCCGCTCGCCGAGCTCTCCATCGAGCGGATCGCCCGCACCGCCGGTGTCGGCAAGGCCACCATCTACCGCCGCTGGAGCGGCAAGGAAGCCGTCTTCGTCGACGTCCTGCGCTCCCTGGAGGAACCGCCCGCCGAACTGCCCGGCACCTCCGTGCGCGACGACATCATCGCCCTCGTCGAGTACCTGCGCCGCCGCGGCCTCAACATGCGCTCCTCCGCGATCCTGCACAACGTCTTCGCGCAGATGAAGAGCCTGCCCAAGCTGTGGCAGGCCTACCACGAGACGGTCATCGAGCCGCAGCAGCGCAGGATGTACGCGGTCCTGCGCCGCGGCATCGAGAACGGGGAGCTGCGCCCGGACATCGACATCGTCTTCGCCAACGAGCTGTTCGTCGGCCCCATGCTGGTGCGCACGGTGCTGCGCCCCAACGCCCCGCTCGACGAGGACCTCGCCGAGCGCATCGTCGACGCGGTCCTCGCCGGGCTGCGGCCCCCGGAGTGAACCTGGCCACGAACCCCCGCTCCGGGGGCGCCGGATGCTAGCGTGACGGGCCCCAAGTACCGATGACGCACGGGCAGTATGCACGTTTCGTCACAGAAGGCGGGCCCCACGGGCGCAAGCGGAACCTCACGCGCCCCCCTGGTCGTCCTCGTGCCCGTACGGCCGTTCCAGGACGGCGGGGACGACACCCGATCATCGCCTAGGGTTTCCAGGGCGGGGGCCACGGTGTGCACGGCAGTCAGTGAGGCGACGAGAGTGATGGCGCAGGCGTACAAGGCGGAGACGGACAGCGGTGACGCGCGGGCCGAGCGCCCTGCTTCCCGGCTGCGGCGCTTCGTCGACGGCTGGCGCGGCGACCGCGGCATCTGGCGGCGCGGCCTCGTCACGGGCGCGCTCGCGGTGCTGCTCGGCCTGGTCATGCTGCTGCACGCCCAGATCCCCAACGGCGTGGGCAACCTCGGCAGCCTCACGGAGACCTTCCTGCCCTGGCTCGGCGTCTTCATCCCGGTGCTGCTGGTCGTCGCCGTCGTACGGAAGTCCGCCACCGCCCTGATCGCGCTGCTCCTGCCGGTGATCGTCTGGCTCGACGCCTTCGGCGGCCTCATCACCGACAAGTCGGGCGGCGGCGGCGACCTCATGGTGGCCACGCACAACGTCAACGCCGACAACCCGGACCCGGAGGGCACCGCCCGCGACGTCGCCGCGTCCGGCGCGGACGTCGTCGCCCTGGAGGAGCTGACCTCGTCGGCCGTGCCCACGTACGAGCGGGCCCTCGCCGACACGTACAAGTACCACTCGGTGCAGGGCACCGTCGGCCTGTGGAGCAAGTACCCGCTGACGGACACCAAGCCCGTCGACATCAAGCTCGGCTGGACCCGCGCGATGCGCACCACCGTCAACACCCCGAAGGGCGAGGTCGCCGTCTACGTCGCGCACCTGCCGTCCGTGCGCGTCAAGCTGGACGCGGGCTTCACCGCCAACCAGCGCGACAACAGCGCCGACGCCCTCGGCGAGGCCATCTCCGGCGAACTGCTCGGCAAGGTCATCCTGCTCGGCGACCTGAACGGCACGATGAACGACCGCGCGCTGAACGCGGTCACCTCCCAGATGCGCTCCACCCAGGGCGCCGCGGGCGACGGCTTCGGCTTCAGCTGGCCCGCCTCGTTCCCGATGGCCCGCATCGACCAGATCATGGTCAAGGGCGTCGAACCGGTCGACTCCTGGACCCTCGGCCGCACGGCCAGCGACCACCTGCCGGTGGCGGCACGCGTCGACCTCTGACGGCCACGGTCGACCTCTGATGGCCACGGGGGTTTAACCTCGCGGAATAGTCCGTGCGGCAGCCTTTGTTTCGTACGTGAACTTACCCGTACGCCAACCGAACGGTTCCGCGCGCCCCGGACCCCGGCGCTCCCCGCCCCGGCCGCGCCGCCCACCGCCCCCGCCGCACGCCCCCTGGAAGGTACCCCTCCATGCCCCTGGCCCTGCTCGCCCTCGCCGTGGGCGCCTTCGGCATCGGCACCACCGAGTTCGTGATGATGGGCCTGCTGCCCAACGTCGCCGACGACCTGCGCATATCCATCCCCACCGCCGGTCACCTCGTCTCCGCCTACGCCCTCGGCGTCGTCATCGGTGCCCCGCTGCTCGCCGCCGTCACCGCGCGGCTGCCGCGCCGCCGCGTCCTGATCGGCCTCATGGTCCTCTTCGTCGTCGGCAACGCGCTGTCCGCCGCCGCCCCCGACTACCACCTGCTCGTCGCGGCCCGGTTCCTCAGCGGCCTTCCGCACGGCGCGTTCTTCGGCGTCGGCGCGGTCGTCGCCACCGGGCTCGTCGCGCCGGAGCGCAAGGCGCGGTCCGTGTCGCTGATGTTCCTCGGCCTGACCGTCGCCAACGTCGTCGGCGTGCCCGTCGCCACGCTCATGGGGCAGCAGCTCGGCTGGCGCGCCACGTTCCTCGCCGTCAGCGCCATCGGGCTCGCCGCCGTCGCCGCGCTCGCGCTGCTCGTCCCCGCCGACCACGGCCACGGGAGCGCCGTCGGCCTGCGCGGCGAGCTGCGGGCGCTCGGTTCGCTGCCGGTGTGGCTCGCGCTCGGTACGACCGTGGCGGGCTTCGGCGCCCTCTTCGCCGCGTACAGCTACGTCACGCCGATGCTCACCGACTCCGCCGGGTACGCCGAGTCGACCGTCACGGTGCTGCTCGCGCTGTTCGGCGTCGGCGCCACCGCCGGGAACCTGCTCGGCGGGCGGCTCGCCGACCACTCCCTGCGCGGCACCCTCTTCGGCGGCCTGGGCGCGCTGGCCCTGGTCCTCGCTCTCTTCCCGCTGCTGATGCGGGCCGAGTGGAGCGCCGCCGTCGCGGTCACACTGCTCGGCACCGCCGCGTTCGTCACCGGCTCGCCCCTCCAGCTCATGGTCATGGAGAAGGCCGCCGCCGCGCCCTCCCTCGCCTCGTCCGCGAACCAGGCGGCGTTCAACCTCGCCAACGCGGGCGGGGCGTGGATCGGCGGGCTCGCCCTCGCGGCGGGCTTCGGCGCGACGTCCCCCGCGGTGGCCGGGGCCGGGCTCGCCGTGCTGGGGGTCGCTGTGGCGGGGCTCGCCTACGGGGTCGACGTCCGTCGAGGGTCAGCAGGGGGGCGGCTGGTCGCCACCCACGTCCCCGAGACCCGCACCCACGCCTGACCCCCCGCCCGCCCGTTGCCCCCGGGGGGGGCTTCACCGCCGTTGGCGTCTGCGGGTGTGTGGTGGGTGTCCTTTTCCCACCCGCCCGCCCGTTTCTCCCTGGTGCAGGGGCTGGCCCCTCTCCCGGGGGTGCTGCGTCGTTGGCGGGTGCGGGTTGAGGGTGGGCGGGCGGGGAGGAAACCCCGTACGCGGCCGCGGACGCCAACGGCGAATGACCCCCACGAGGAGCCTCCGCCTCTCGGCTGGCAGTCACGGGTGGGCGGGTGGGAGAGGAAACCCACCGCACACCCGCAGACGCCAACGGCGATGCGCCCCCGCGTGGGGCGTTCACTTCCCAGGTGGCGGCAACGGGTGGGCGGGTGGGAAAGGGAGGGGGGCCTACGGCCTGGATTCCCGCCAGGCGTTGGTGATGGGGAGGCGGCGGTCCTTGCCGAAGCCCTTGGCGGAGATCTTCGTGCCGGGCGGATACTGCCGCCGCTTGTACTCCGCGGCGTCCACCATCCGCAGCACCCTCGCGACGAGCCCCGCGTCGAACCCGGCGCGGACGATCGCCTCCGCCCCCTGGTCCCGGTCCACGTACAGGTCGAGGATCGCGTCGAGGACCTCGTAGTCCGGCAGGGAGTCGGTGTCCACCTGGTCGGGGCGCAGCTCCGCGCTCGGCGGCTTGGTGATCGAGTTCTCGGGGATCGGCGGGGTCTGCCCCCGCTCGGCCGCCGCCCGGTTGCGCCACTTGGCCAGCCGGAACACCGCGGTCTTGTAGACGTCCTTGATGGGCCCGTACGCGCCCACCGAGTCCCCGTACAGCGTCGAATAGCCCACGGCCAGCTCGGACTTGTTGCCCGGCGCCAGCACGATGTGGCCCTCCTGGTTGGAGAGCGCCATCAGCATGGTGCCGCGCAGCCGCGACTGGAGGTTCTCCTCGGCGAGCCCGGTGAGGTCGAGGGAGTCCATGTACGCGTCGAACATCGGCGCGATGGGTACGGTGCGGAGGTTCAGCCCGGTGCGGCGGGCCAGTTCCTCCGCGTCGGCGAGGGAGTGCTCGGAGGAGTAGCGCGACGGCATGGCCACCCCGTACACGTGCTGCGCGCCGAGCGCGTCGCAGGCGATCGCCGCGGTGAGCGCCGAGTCGATGCCCCCGGAGAGGCCGATCAGCACCGAGCGGAAGCCGTTCTTCGCGACGTACGCCCGCAGGCCCACGACCAGCGCCGAGTACACCTCCTCGTCGTCGTCGAGCCGCTCCGCGTAGCCCCCCGTCAGCTCCGCCTCGTACGGCGGCAGCGGCTCGGCGGAGAGCGTCACGTGCTCGACGCGCAGCCCGTCGTCGACCACGCCGGACGGCGGCTCGGCCGCCGCCGCGGGCAGCTCCAGGTCAAGGACCACGCAGCCCTCCGCGAACTGCGGTGCCCGCGCGATGACGTCGCCGTCCTTGTCCACGACGATCGAGTCGCCGTCGAAGACCAGTTCGTCCTGGCCGCCGATCATCGCCAGATACGCCGTCGTGCAGCCCGCCTCCTGGGCGCGCTTGCGGACCAGTTCGAGCCGCTGGTCGTCCTTGTTCTGCTCGTACGGCGAGGCGTTGACGGACAGCAGCAGGCCCGCGCCGACGGTGCGGGTCGCGGGGACGCGGCCGCCGTCCTGCCACAGGTCCTCGCAGATGGCCAGCGCCACGTCCACGCCGTGCACGCGGATCACCGGCAGCGTCTCGCCGGGCACGAAGTAGCGGAACTCGTCGAACACGCCGTAGTTCGGCAGGTGGTGCTTGGAGAAGGTGAGGGCCACCTCGCCCCGGTGCAGCACGGCGCCCGCGTTGCGCGGGGCACCCGCGGGCTGGCCGTAGCGGGGCTTGGCCTCGTCGGAGCGGTCCAAGTAGCCGACGATGACGGGGAGTTCGCCGAAGCCCTCGTCGGCCAGGCGGGTCGCCAGCGCGTCGAGGGCCTGGCGGGACGCCGACACGAAGGACGCGCGCAGGGCGAGGTCCTCCACCGGGTAGCCGGTCAGGGCCATCTCCGGGAACGCGACGAGGTGCGCCCCCTGCTCGGCGGAGTGCCGGGTCCAGTGGACGATCGCCTCGGCGTTCCGCGTGAGATCGCCGACGGTCGAGTCGATCTGATTCAGGGCGAGGCGTAGTTGAGGCACGGAATCAGTGTAATCGTCAAATCGACGCGATGCTCTTCCGTGGCGCCGTGAGGCCCCCTGCGGAGGAGGGCGCCGGTGGTGTTCGGGGGCGTCCCCGGCCCGCCGGTGCGCCCCGGCGGGTGCGCCCGCCCACGGAGTGCTCCGGGAGGACGGGGAGTGCTCCGGGAGGAGGAGAGCGGGCGGGGCGGCGGCCCCCGCCCGCTCAAGGGTGGGGTCAGGTGCGGTAGCCCAGGACCGTCATCATGCCTGCCTCCGCGTGGTAGACGTTGTGGCAGTGGAGCATCCACAGGCCTGGGTTGTCGGCGTCGAAGTCCACCGTCAGGGTGCCGTTCGGCACGATCACGGCCGTGTCCTTGCGGGGGCGGCCGGGAGCGTTGGCCAGGGCGAAGGTGTGGCCGTGCAGGTGCAGGGGGTGCCACATCGTGGTGGAGTTCCTGAACTCCAGGCGGACGCGGTCTCCCGCGCGCACCGGGTGGCGCTGGGTGGGGGAGTAGGGCTTGCCGTCGAAGGCCCAGTCGTACTTCGCCATGCCGCCCGTCAGGCGGATCTTCAGGGTGCGGTCCGGCCTGCGGGGCTTGAGGGCCACGGAGTCGTCCGCCGTGAGCCTGTCCGCGAGCAGCACCCGGCGCTTGAGCTCCCGGGGGCGGGTGGAGGGGGCGGGCGTCGAGCCGGGGCCCGTGCGCAGGACCGCCTGGGCCGCCGCCTTCTTGCCCTCGGCCACCGCCGTCAGCGGGAACACGCCGTCCTTGGCGGTGACCAGGACGTCGTACCGCTCGCCCATGCCCAGCAGGAGCGCGTCGGTCTTCGCGGGGCGCACCGGGAAGCCGTCCGTGTGCGTCACGGTCAGCTCGTGGCCGCCGAGGGCCACGCGGAAGGCCGTGTCGCCGCCCGCGTTGATCAGGCGGATGCGGATCCGGTCGCCGGGGCGGGCGCGGAAGGTCGTGGGGGACCCGGCGGTGCGGCCGTTGATCAGGTAGTGCGGGTAGGCCACGTCGCCCGCGTCGCGGCCCAGGAGGTCGCTGTCGGCGCCCATCATCATCCGGGACGGGCCGGGCCGCCCGTCGCCCTTGCCTCCGGAACCCTCGGAGCCGTCGGAGCCGCCGGAGCCGCTGGATCCGCTGGGGGAGGGCTTGGGGGCGGACATCTGGGACATGTCGTGGCCCTCGTGGCCGCCGCCGTCACCGCCGCCCTCGCCGCCGCCGTGGTCCATGCCACCACCGCCGTGGTCCATGCCGCGGCGCAGCTCCTTCAGGACGGCGTCCGGAGTGGAGCCGTCCACCCCGTCCACCCAGTCGTCCAGGACGACGACCCACTCCTTGTCGTACTCCAGGGGCTCCTTGGGGTCGTCGATGATCAGTGGGGCGTACAGCCCGCGGTCCTGCTGGGTGCCCGAGTGGGGGTGGAACCAGTAGGTGCCCGGGTGCGGGACCTTGAAGCGGTAGGTGAAGTCGGCGCCCGGCCTGATGTCCCGCTGGGTGAGGGCGGGGACGCCGTCCATGTCGTTGCGCAGGGCCAGGCCGTGCCAGTGCAGGGTCGTGGCCTCGGGCAGGTGGTTGGCGAGCGTGACGGCGAGCGTGTCGCCCGCGGTGGCGCGGATCTCCTTGCCGGGCAGGTCGTCCCCGTACGCCCAGGACCGGACCGTGCGGTCGCCCAGGTCGAGCGTCGTCGGCATGGCCGTGAGCTTGACGGCGCGGACCCGGCCGCCGCCGGGGCGCTTCTTCTCCGCGGCGGCGACCTCCGGGCCCGTGGGCGACACATAGCCCTCCGGGGCGGCGCCGCCCTTGGCGCCGTGCCCGGAGTGGGAGCCACCGGAGCCGCCGGAGCTACCGGAGTCGCCGGAGCAGGCCGTCACCAGGCCCGTCCCCGCGGTGGCGAGCGCGGCGCCGAGCAGGGTGCGGCGCGATGTGCCGCTGGTGGTGCGTGTGCGCATGACTGAGTGCACCTCGTCTGTGTGATGTGTGCGTGCAGAGGGGCGCGTCTGCTGCTTCGGATACACCGCTCGCCGCCCCGAGGTTCCCCTCCGCGAGGGGGCGGGCGGGCGCGCGCGGGCAGCGCGAAGCAGCGCGTGCGCCGGTCTAGATGCGCAGCACGGACAGACGGGACAGCAGGGCGCGGGGCGGGGGCGGGTTCGGCCGCAGGGCGTCCAGGAGGCCCGTGGGTCCGCGGACGAGGAGGAGGGCCCCGGAGGCCGTGGCCGTCGCCCGGCGCAGCAGGGCGAACGTGAGGGCGGCGCCGAGGACCGCGAGGCAGAGCGAGAGGGGGTCCATGCCGGTGCCGGGCGACGGGGGCGCGGGCTGGTCGGCCGTGGCGGCCTTCCGCTCACCCGCCGGTGCGTGTTCCGGCTCGTCCGCCCGGCCGTTCTCCGGTGCGTGGCGCGGGGCGTGCGCGGCCGTCGCCGTCGCGTGGGAGCCCCCGTGCGCGACCTCGGGCCCGCCCCCGTGCTCCCGGGGATGGCCGAGCGTGTGCATCGTCACGAGGCCGAAGAGGAGCGCGGCGAGCAGCAGGAGCCTGCTCGCGGTCGTCGTCCTCCTCGGGGCCATGGACCGGAGCTTACCCCCGCCCCGTATGGGGCGGATGTGCGGGGCCCGGAGCCATCGTTGATCATTGCCCCATGACGAGAACGGACAGGCCGGGACAGAGCGGACCCGGTGGGGCGGACGGCGGCGCGGTCACGGAGGCCGGTACAGCCACCGCCCAGCGAATAGAGCAGCGCGACACCCAGGGAGCCCGCAGAGCAGTACCCGTACAGAACACCATCTCCTGGGTGACGCTCGCCCTGATGACCACCGCGTCGGTGGCGAGCCTGCGGCCCTCGCCCGCCATGGGCATCTACGGGCTCGCCGCGGTCTTCCTCTACCTGCTGCCCGCCGTCGTCTTCCTGCTGCCCACGGCCCTCGTCGGCGCGGAGCTGGCCTCCGGCTGGACCGGCGGCATCTACCGGTGGGTGAGCGAGGCCCTCGGCAAGCCGCTCGGCTTCGTCGCCGTGTGGTGCCAGTTCGCCATGACCATCGCGTACTACCCGAGCCTGCTCGCGTACGTCGCCTCCACCTTCGCGTACGTCGTCCACCCGAGCCTCGCCGAGGACGGGCTCTACGTAGCGATCGTCATCGTCGTCATCTACTGGGCCGGGGTGTGGGTCACCTCGCGCGGCACCAAGACCGTCGCGGGCCTGTCGTCGCTCGGCCTCGTCGTCGGCACGCTGGTGCCCGGCGTGGTCCTCGTGGCGCTCGGCGTCGTCTTCCTGGGGCAGGGCAACGAGCCCGCCGCGCCCATGACGGCCGACCACTGGCTGCCCCCGTGGACGGGCCTCGCCAGCCTCGTGCTGATCGTCAACAACTTCCTGTCGTACGCGGGCATGGAGATGAACGGCGTCCACGTGTCGTCGCTGCGGCACCCGCGCACCGAGTACCCGCGGTCGATCTTCCTCGCCACCGGCCTGGTGCTGCTGATCTTCATCCTCCCGGCGCTCGCCATCAGCTGGGTGATGCCGTCCGAGGAACTCAGCCTCACCGCCGGTCTGATGCAGGCCTTCCAGGCCTTCTTCGACCACTTCGGCGTCGGCTGGATGACCAAGGTCGTCGGCGTCATGCTGGTCCTCGCGGCGCTCGGCGGCATGCTGACCTGGCTCGCCGGGCCCGCCAAGGGCCTGGTGGCGCTGGCCCGGCAGGAGGGCTATCTGCCGCCGTTCCTGCAACGGACCAACCGGCACGGCGTCCCGCTGAACATCATGGTCGCGCAGGGCGTCGTCACCACCCTGATCGGCGTCCTGTACGCGTTCAGCGACGACGTGTCCAGCGCGTACTGGATGTTCTCCGTGATCACCGTGCAGATCTATCTCATCGCCTACCTGCTGATGTTCGTGGCCGTGGTGCGGCTGCGCAGGACCCAGCCGCAGGTGCGGCGCGGCTTCGTCGTGCCCGCCGTGACGCTGGTCGCGGGGGTCGGCTTCGTCGCCTCGGCCTGCGCCCTCGTCATCGGCTTCGTGCCGCCCGACCAGTTCGGCGACGCGCCCCTGTGGCGCTATCTGCTGATCGTCGGCGGCGGCCTCCTCGTGATCGGTGTCGCGGCGCCCGCCGCGTTCCTCAAGTTCCGCAGACCGGAGTGGATTCACCCTGACCACCACAGCGCGCGCCCAGCCGACTGACCCCCGCCCACCCATGCCGAGGAGGCCCCCGACCGGCACCGCGATCGCCGTGCTCCTCACGTGCGGGGCCCTCGCCTACACCTCCTGGGCCCTGGAGGCCGTCCTGCCGACGGGCCTGTCCCCGCTGCGCGCCTACGTCAGCGAACTCGCCGCGCTCGACCAGCCGTACGGGGCGTTCTTCCGCACGGTGGACGGCGCGGCGGGCCTCCTGGTGTGCGCGGGCGCGGGGGGCGCGCTGCTGTGGCCGCGCGCCGCCGCGCTGCCCGGAGTCCGGCACCCCGGAGTGCTGGCCGTGCTCGGCTGGGCCGGGATCGCCCTCTTCGGAGCGGCCACCGTCGCCGACTCGCGGCTCCCGCTGAGCTGCGCGCCCACCGTGGACGCGGCCTGCGCGGCCCGCGAGGAGGCGGGCCGCGTCCCCTGGGAGCACGCCGCCCACACCGTCAGCAGCGGTGTGGCGGTGACGGGCGCGCTCCTCGGCATGGCGCTGCTCACGGCGGCCGTGCGGGGCGACGCGCCCGGCGCCGCCCGGGTGCGCCGCGTCCTCAGGGCGCTGGTCGCCGTCGAACTCGCCGCCACCGTCTGGACCCTGGCCGCCATCAGCGCCTTCTACGCCGGACACGGCACCTGGGCGCTGGGCGTCGGCCAGCGCCTCCAAGTGCTCACCATCGCGGTGTTCCTCGTGGTGCTCGCCTCTTTGGTGCGGGCGGGCGCCGGGGGCCGCGCGGCGGGCGCGGGGCGCCCGGGGTGAGCGGCCCTCGCTTCGTACGCCTCGACGGGGTGCCGCACCACGTGGAGGTGACCGGGGACGGGCCCGTGTGCGTGCTCAGCGCCGGGCTCGGGCTCGCCTGGTTCGAGTGGGACCCGGTCGTTCCGCACCTCGCGCGGCACCGCACCGTCGTCCGCTTCGACCGGCCGGGCCTCGGCCTCAGCGGGCCCGCGCGCGTGCCGCCCACCCTCTTCGGAGAGGCCGACCGGATCGCCCGCCTCCTGGACGCGGTCGGGCTCGGCGGGCGGCCCGTCACCGTCGTCGGCCACTCCCTCGCCGGGTTCCACGCCGAGGCCTTCGCCCGGCTGCACCCCGGGCGCACCGCCGGGCTCGTCCTGGTCGACTCCAGCGTCGAGGAGCGGCCCCGGGCCCTGCCGGGGCGGGCGGCACGGGTCCGCTGCGCGGGGGCGGCCGCGGCACTGCTCGGCGCCGCCGGGGTGCCGCGGGCCCTGGGGCCCCTCCTCAGGGGCGGCGGCGTGCCGCGCCGTCTGCGCCGGGTGTACGGGTCGAGCCGGGTGTGGCGGGCGGCGCTCGCCGAGTACGTGACGTACGGGGATGCCGCCCGGGAACTCGCCCTCCTCCGGGAGCGGGCGCCGCTGCCCGCCGTGCCCGTCACCGTGCTCGCGGCCTCCCGCACGGGTGCGGGGCGCTGGGTCGGCCGCCAGCGCGCGCTGGCCGGTGCCCTGGGCGCCGACTTCCGCGTGCTCGCGCCCGCGGGGCACCTCGTCATGGCCGAACGGCCGCGTGAGGTCGCCGAGGCCGTCCGCGCCGTCCGTTGTCAGACCCCCGTGCTGTGATGGGGAGCATGACGGATCACCAGCTGACCGTGCGGGTGGTCGGGCGTGACCTGCCCGGGGCCGTGTGCGGGGACTATCGGGATGTTCATGTGGCCGTGCAGCGCGGGAGCGAGCCCGAGGGGCTCGTGAGGGGGGATGCCGACGAGGCGGTGTGGGAGTTCGAGGTGCGGGTCGTGTCCGGGGCGGACGGAGGTGTCGACTTCCGGGGGCCGTATGTGCAGGGGCGGCGGGGTGCGCGGTTCTTCTACCTGACCTGGGGGGAGCTGCCGCCCGGTGGGCGGTTCGCCATGTTCCGGCGGGCCAAGCTGTTCTTCGGGGACCTGCCGGTGGAGGGGGTCGTCGCGGGTGGTGTGGTGGGGGAGCTGGGGTTGACGGACGGGGCGGGGATGCCGGTCTGCGCGGGGGTGCGGCCGCCGGAGGTGGGGTGGCGGGTGGCGTAGGGGTGCCCTCGCGGGGGGCGCCCCAGACCCGCCCCTTCCCGAACCAGGGGGCTCCGCCCCCTGGCACCCCCGTCAATCGGCCTTCGGCCTCGTCCTCAAACGCCGGACGGGCTGGATGGTGCGGGCTGGGCTGGATTCTGCGGGGGCGGCAGGTTTTCAGCCCGTCCGGCGTTTGAGGACGAGCCGCGAAGCGGCAATGAAGCGGGGTGCCAGGGGCGGCAGCCCCTGGTTTCGGTGAAGGGGCGGGCCTGGGGCGCCCCCGCGAGGGATTACTGGCGGTGGCCCCTCGCCTTGAGCATGTCCGTCATCAGTTTCACCTCGGACTCCTGGGACTCCACCATGCCCTCGGCGAGCCGCCGCTCCGCGTCGACCCCGCACCGCTCGACGCACCCCCGCGCCATGTGGATCCCGCCCTTGTGGTGGGTGATCATCAGGCGCAGGTAGGAGACCTCGGCGGCCCGGCCGTTGAGGCGGGCGAGGCGGTTCATCTGGGTGTTCGTCGCCATGCCGGGCATCAGCGCCCCGTCCCCGCCGGACTGCGCGCCGTCCATGCCCATCCACTTCATGGGCGGGTCCTCGGACACCTTCGGCAGCTCCCACAGGTCGAGCCAGCCGAGCATCATGCCGCGCTGGTTGGCCTGGGTCTGGGCGATGTCGTAGGCGAGGCGCCGGACCTCCTCGTTCTTGGTGCGGTCCCGCACGACGTACGACATCTCCACGGCCTGCTGGTGGTGCACGGCCATGTCGCGGGCGAACCCGGCGTCGGCGGAGGAGTTCGGGGGCGTACCCCCGAGCGGTCGCCGGAGCCCGACGAGCCGTCGCCGGAGGCGACCGCGGCCGTGATACCGACCGCGGCGAGCACGGCCCCGGCGACCGCCCCGATCAGCCAGTCGCCGCGCCGCATCATCACTGGCTCTTCCCGTTGGTGCAAGCCGCGCCCGGCTCGGGGGTCTGCTTACCCTGGACGTACTTGGAGAAGAACGCGTTGACCTTCGGGTCGTCGGCGCCGGTCACCGCCCGCTGGTGGCCCCAGGCGGTGAGCAGCAGCGGCTCCTTCTGCTTCTTCACCGGGCTCATCAACGAGTACGGCGTCTTCTTGACCTTCGCCTCAAGCTTCTTCAGGTCGGCGTCCTTCGCCTGGTCGTTGTACGTCACCCAGACCGAGCCGTGCTCCAGGGAGTGCACGGCGTTCTCGTTCGGCAGCTCCTTGTCGTAGACGTCGCCGTTGCAGTTCATCCACACCTGGTTGTGGTTGCCGCCGACCGGGGGCGTCACTGGGTAGTTCACCTTGCCGGTCACGTGGTTGCGGCCCAGCTTCTTGGCGTCCCAGACCTTCTCGCCGTCCTTGGCCCGGGTGAACTCCGCGACGGCCGCGGCGTCCCCCGAGCCCTTGGAGTCCGGGTCGTCGTCCTCCGCCTGGGAGATCAGGAAGTAGCCGCCGATGCCGAGGGCCGCGACGATGACGGCGCTCAGGGTGATGGTGAGCGCGCGGGCGCGGCGCTCGCGGGCGCGTTCCGCGCGCCGCATCTCCTCTATCCGGGCCTTGCGCTCGGCGCTGCTCGTCTTCTTGGCGGAACCCATGGTGTGTCCTTCTGCGAAAACTGCGGGAATTCGGACGGATCGGATGGGTTGAACAGGGGTCGAACAGTGAGCTGAACTGCTGGGCGGTGCGCGTGCGTTGATCGTAGCCGCCGGGCGCTGGGCGCGCGGGCCCTGCGGCAACTCTGCCAAAGAGACGGCGGTCCGGCCCACCGCCGTGCGCTGCCGCCGTGCGCTGCCGCCGTGCGCTGCCGCGGGGGCTCTGCCGCCGGGTGGGCCGGGGTGGCTTCTCGCCGTCGTCCGTCTGTCGCCTCGTCGTGGTTGCTCGCGCAGTTCCTCGCGCCCCTTGGGGTGCTTCTCGTTGTCGTTTGCCCGCAGCGTCGTTGTGGTTCCCCGCGCCCCTTCGGGGCGCCTCCTCGGGCCCCTCGTAATTTGAACCCCGTATGCGCATTCCCTACGCTCGCCGCATGCGGCTGCTGCACTCCACCGATCTGGCGTTGCGTCTGCTCATGCGGCTCGCCGTCGTGGGGGAGGGCGTCGCGCCCACCACCCGTGAGGCCGCCGCCGACATGGCCGTGCCGTACACGCACGCCGCGAAGGTGGTGGCGCGGCTCCAGCGGCTCGGGCTCGTGGTGGCCCGCCGCGGCAGGGGCGGCGGGCTCACGCTGACGGAGGCGGGGCGCACCGCGTCCGTCGGGGCCCTGGTGCGGGAGTTCGAGGGCGCGGGGGACGTCGTGGAGTGCGAGGGCGCGACGCCGTGCCCGCTGCGCTCCGGCTGCCGCCTCAGGGGCGCCCTGCGCCAGGCGCAGGAGGCGTTCTACGCGGCGCTCGACCCGGTCACCATCGACGGCATCGTCGCCTCGCCGACCGGGCCGCTGCTGCTCGGGCTCGCCAGCCACAGGTCGGGGCCGAAGACCTCGTAGTGGATGTCGGCGGGCGCGACCCCCTCGGCCAGGAGCTGGGAGCGCACCGCTTTCATGAACGGCAGCGGGCCGCACAGGTACGCCCGCGTGCCGGGCGCCACCGGCAGCGCCGAGAGGTCCACGAGGCCCGCGCGGACGGCCGGACCGCCCGCCCCCGGAGCCGCGCCGCCCTCCAGGTCCTCGTACCAGAAGTGCGCCGTCGCGTCCGCCAGCGCGGCGGTGTGGGCGAGCTGGTCGGCGCGCAGGGCGTGGGCGGACGGGCAGCGGTCGCCGTGGACGACCGTGACCGGGCCCCGGTGGCCGTCGGTCACGAGCTGGGCGAGCAGCGCGGCCATCGGGGTCACGCCGATGCCCGCGGAGGCGAGCAGCAGGGGCGCGTCCGTGGGCCCGTCGAGGACCAGGTCGCCGTACGCGGGCGAGACCCACAGCCGGTCGCCCGCGCGCACATGCGCGTGCAGGTGGGCGGAGACCTCGCCGTCGGGGGCGGCGCCGGTGCCCCGGACCCGCTTGACGGTGATCTGCCGCACGTCGCCGCCGGGCGCCCCGGAGAGGCTGTACTGGCGGATCTGCCGGGCCCCGTCCGCCAGCTCCACCCGCACCGACACGTACTGGCCCGCGCGGAAGGCGGGCGCGGGGCGGCCGTCGGCCGGGCGCAGCCGGAACGTGGCGACGTCCGGGGTCTCCTCGATCCGCTCGACCACCTCCCACTCGCGCGGCTCGGTGGCGCCCGCCAGGATGCCCCGCTCGGCGTAGAGGCGGCGCTCGATCGCGATGAGGGCGCCCGCCATCAGCCAGTACACCTCGTCCCAGGCCGCCGCGACCTCGGGCGTCACCGCGTCCCCGAGGACCTCGGCGATGGCCGCGGACAGATGGCGGTGGACGACCTTGTACTGGCCGGGGGTGACGCCCAGCGAGGCGTGCTTGTGCGCGATGCGGGCGAGCATCGCGTCGGGCCGCTCGTCGGGGTGGCGCACCAGGTGGGTGGCGAAGGCGGCGAGGGAGCCCGCGAGGGCCTGGCGCTGGGTCCCCGCGGCCTGGTTGCCGCGGTTGAAGAGGTTCCGCAGCAGCTCGGGGTGGGCGGTGAAGAGCCGGTCGTAGAAGCGCGCGGTGATGTCCTCGATGGCCCCGCCGACGGCGGGCAGCGTGGCGCGGACGGTGGCTGCGGAGTGCTCGGACAGCACGGTGCCTCCTCTCGCGGAACCGGTGCCCCGGACCGCTATAACTTGCATCTCGAATGCCACTTTAAAGGCGGGGGTCGGCGCCGCTGTCACCGCCTCCCGGTGACCGTGCAGTATGGGCGTGCGGCACGAGTGCGCGGTACGGGCGCGCGGGTGCGGGCCGGAGCGGCCGCAACGCGCGCGAAACCGTGTGGTGGGATGCTCATGTGCCGGGGCGACGTCCCATGGCTTGGGAGCAGCCGGTTCCGACCAGCAAGGATGGGTGGAAGTCGAGATGGACAAGCAGCAGGAGTTCGTGCTCCGCACTCTGGAGGAGCGCGACATCCGGTTCGTACGCCTGTGGTTCACGGACGTACTCGGCTTCCTGAAGTCGGTCGCGGTCGCCCCCGCCGAGCTGGAGCAGGCCTTCGACGAGGGCATCGGCTTCGACGGCTCCGCCATCGAGGGCTTCGCCCGCGTGTACGAGTCCGACATGATCGCCAAGCCGGACCCGGGCACCTTCCAGGTCCTGCCCTGGCGCGCGGAGGCCCCCGGCACGGCCAGGATGTTCTGCGACATCCTGATGCCGGACGGCTCCCCGTCCTTCGCCGACCCCCGCTACGTCCTCAAGCGCGCCCTCGCCAAGACCTCCGACCTCGGCTTCACCTTCTACACCCACCCCGAGATCGAGTTCTTCCTGCTCAAGGACAAGCCGACCGACGGCTCGCGGCCCACGCCCGCCGACAACAGCGGCTACTTCGACCACACCCCGCAGAACGTGGGCATGGACTTCCGCCGCCAGGCGATCACCATGCTCGAATCCATGGGCATCTCGGTCGAGTTCAGCCACCACGAGGGGGCGCCGGGCCAGCAGGAGATCGACCTGCGCTACGCCGACGCGCTCTCCACCGCCGACAACATCATGACGTTCCGCCTGGTCATGAAGCAGGTCGCCCTGGAGCAGGGCGTGCAGGCCACGTTCATGCCGAAGCCGTTCTCCGAGCACCCGGGCAGCGGCATGCACACGCACCTGTCGCTCTTCGAGGGCGACCGCAACGCGTTCTACGAGTCCGGCGCCGAGTACCAGCTCTCCAAGGTCGGCCGCTCCTTCATCGCGGGCCTGCTGCGGCACGCCGCCGAGATCTCGGCGGTCACCAACCAGTGGGTGAACTCCTACAAGCGCATCTGGGGCGGCTCCGAGCGCACCGCGGGCGCGGGCGGCGAGGCCCCCTCGTACATCTGCTGGGGCCACAACAACCGCTCCGCGCTCATCCGGGTCCCCATGTACAAGCCCGGCAAGATCGGCTCCGCCCGCGTCGAGGTCCGCTCCATCGACTCCGGCGCCAACCCCTACCTGACGTACGCGGTCCTGCTCGCCGCGGGCCTCAAGGGCATCGAGGAGGGCTACGAACTCCCGCCGGGCGCCGACGACGACGTCTGGGCCCTGTCCGACGCCGAGCGCCGCGCCATGGGCATCGAGCCGCTGCCGCAGAACCTGGGCGAGGCGATCTCCCTGATGGAGCGCTCCGAACTGGTCGCGGAGACCCTGGGGGAGCACGTGTACGACTTCTTCCTGCGCAACAAGAAGCAGGAGTGGGAGGAGTACCGCTCCGAGGTCACCGCGTTCGAGCTGCGCAAGAACCTGCCGGTGCTGTAGCCGTGGGCGGGCGCGGCCGGTAAGAGGCGCCGCCGGTCAAGGGGGCCGCCGGAAAGGGCGCCGCCGGGCAAGGAGGCGAAAGGGCGCCGCCCGTAAATGGGTTGCCCGCGCTCCGGGCCCCCTGGGTAGCGTCGCCGCATGGATGAAGAGGCACTCCTGAAGCGCTCCGGCGGGCCCGTGACGCGGGGGCGGCTCGTGCGGGACCTGCGCGCGCTGGGGCTCGCCGACGGGGACGTCGTCATGTTCCACACCGAGATGTCCGCCCTGGGGTACGTCGCGGGCGGGCCGCAGACCGTCATCGGCGCCCTGCGCGAGGCCGTGGGGGAGCGGGGCACCCTGATGGTGACCTGCGGGTGGAACGACGCCCCGCCGTACGAGTGGAGCACCGACTGGCCCGCCGACTGGCAGGCGGCCCTGCGCGCCGAGCTGCCCGCCTTCGACCCGGTCCTCAGCGAGGCCGACCACAACAACGGCCGCCTGCCCGAGGCCCTGCGCCGCTGGCCCGGCGCTGTGCGCAGCCGCCACCCCGACGCCAGCTTCGCGGCCCTCGGCGCCGCCGCCGACGCCCTGATGGCCGACCACCCGTGGGACGACCCGCACGGCCCGGACAGCCCGCTCGCCCGGCTCGTCGCGCACGGCGGGCGGGTGCTGCTGCTCGGCGCCCCGCTGGACTCGATCACGCTGCTGCACCACGCGGAGGCGCTCGCCGACGCCCCGGGCAAGCGGTTCGTGGACTACGAACAGCCGGTCCTGGAGGACGGCGAGCGCGTCTGGCGGCGCTTCCACGACATCGACTCGCAGGACGGCGCCTTCGACTACTCCGCCGTCGTGCCCGAGGGCACCTGGCCGTTCGAGGTCATCGCCCGCGACCTGCTGGCCACGGGCAAGGGCCTGCGCGGGCCCGTCGGCGCCGCCGAGAGCTTCCTGTTCGAGGCCCGGGACGTCGTCGACTTCGGCGTGGCCTGGATGGAGGACAAGCTCCGCTGACCCTGCCCCTGGCGCTCAGCGTTCGGCGAGCGGCGAGGGGGCCTCCTGCACCGCCCAGCTGTTGCCGTCGGGGTCCGCGAAGAAGCAGAAGGAGCTCCACTCCGCCTCGCCCCTGCCGTCCGTCCAGCCCTGCTCGCCCAGGTGGCGCACCGGCGTGACGTCCACGCCGCGCCCGGCCAGCTCGGCGCGCGCCGCCTCGATGTCCGTGACGCACAGCTGGAGCCCGTGCAGCGTCCCGGGCTCCATCGCCGCGTGCCCCGGCGCGGACGGCAGCCCCTGGATCATCGCGATCGAACAGCGCGAGCCCGGCGGCGTGATCTGGATGATGCGCACGCCGGGGGCGACCTCGGCGTCCAGGTCGGCCGTGAAGCCGCACTTCTTCTCGTAGAAGTCCTTGGCCCGGTCGAGGTCGCTGACGGGCAGGGTGATCACTTCGAGTGTGTAGTCCATGAGGGGATCCAAACACGTGTTCGGGTGCGGACGTCGGGGTTCCGCGCAGGTTCCTCGATTCCGCGCGGGAGCCGTACGGAAGGCAGGCGCCCCCACGGAAGGCGCCCGCCCCCACGAAAGGCGCCCGCCCCCACGAAAGGCGGACGCTCCCACGAAAGGCAGGCGCCCCCCCGCGCAGGGCACGCGCCCCCGCGCAGGGCACGCCCCCCTACGCACGAGGGTCGGGCCTCACCCGGCGAACCGCCACCGCGTCTGGCTGTACCGCTCCCCCTTCCCGAAGCCGAACACCGTGCGCGGCGCCACCGCGAACACATACGCGTGCCCCGCGCCGTGGTGGAAGCAGCCGTCCCGCACCTCGTAGTGCCAGAAGCTGCCGTACTTGTCCTCCCAGGCGGCGGCGAGCGCCCGCAGCCGCTCCTCGTCCGCGACCCGCTCCGCCGTGCCCTCGACCACCAGGTCGAAGCCCTTGTCCCACAGGTTCGTGCCGGTGGTCAGGACGGTCTCCGCGTTGCCCGCCAGATTGCGGGCCTTGCGCTCCTTCGGGCCCGTCGCGAAGTGCAGGGCCCCCTCCCACCACACCGCGGGCAGCGGCGTGACGTGCGGGCGGCCCTCGGGCCGCACCGTCGAGATCCAGAACAGCTCGGCCGAGCGCAACAGCTCCAGGGCGTTCGACCACGGGACCGCGGTCGCGCCCTCGCTGCTGTAGCGCGGGTCGAGATCGGTCACGGGTTCCTGGCTCGTCATGACACGCCTTCCTGTTCCTGTCCGTTCCGCGGTCCACTTCCGGGGCGAACCCCTGTACGTCGCACAACGCGCCAGCGCCCGCCAGGACACCCCTGGGTAGGCTCGGGCCCAGGAAACGGGCGAGTGGGAGGCGCGGGCATGACGCTGCCGCAGGGGCGCAGGAGCAGTACGTTCACGCGGCTGCTGCGCCACGGGTTCACCGATCCGTCGGCCGCCGAGCGGCTGCTGGCCGCGCCCGGCCTCGACGCGGTGCGCACCGATCCGGTCCTCCTGGACGCCCTCGGCGCCACCGCCGACCCGGACCTGGCGCTGCACGGCCTCACCCGGCTCGTGGAGGCGCAGGCCGAGGCCGCCGCGCGCCGCGAACTGCTCGACACGCTCATCAGCTCCAAGCCGCTGCGCGACCGGCTGCTCGGCGTCCTCGGCGCCTCCGAGGCCCTCGCCGACCACCTCGCCCGGCACCCCCGCGACTGGCGGGCCCTCGTCACGTACGAGGCCGCCGACCTGCACCCGGGCGTCGAGGACTTCGAGCGCGGCCTCGCCGAGGCCACCGACCCGGTCACGCTGCGCGTCGCCTACCGGCGCTGCCTGCTGGCCATCGCCGCCCGCGACGTGTGCGCCACCACCGACGTCGCCCAGACCGCCGCCGAACTCGCCGACCTCGCCACGGCCACCCTGCGCGCCGCCCTCGCCATGGCCCGCGCCGCCGCGCCCGCCGACGCCGCCCAGTGCCGCCTCGCCGTGATCGCCATGGGCAAGTGCGGCGGCCACGAGCTGAACTACGTCTCCGACGTCGACGTGATCTTCGTGGCGGAGGCCGCCGACGGCGCCGACGAGGGCAAGGCGCTGCGCGCCGCGACCCGCCTCGCCGCGCACCTGATGCGGATCTGCTCCGAGACCACGGTCGAGGGCACGATCTGGCCCGTCGACGCCAACCTGCGCCCCGAGGGCCGCAACGGCCCCCTCGTGCGCACCCTCTCCTCCCACCTCGCCTACTACCAGCGCTGGGCGAAGACCTGGGAGTTCCAGGCGCTGCTCAAGGCCCGGCCCGTCGCGGGCGACACCGACCTCGGCGAGGAGTACGCCGCCGCCGTCGCGCCCCTGGTGTGGCAGGCCGCCGAGCGTGAGAACTTCGTCGCCGACGTGCAGAAGATGCGCCGCCGCGTCGTCGCCAACATCCCCGCGGGCGAGGTCGACCGCGAGCTGAAGCTCGGCCCCGGCGGCCTGCGCGACGTCGAGTTCGCCGTCCAACTGCTCCAGCTGGTGCACGGCCGCGCCGACGCCTCGCTGCGCAGCGCCACCACGCTCGACGCCCTCAAGGCGCTCGCCGCGGGCGGCTACGTGGGCCGCGTCGACGCCGCCCAGCTCGACGACGCCTACCGGTTCCTGCGCTCCCTGGAGCACCGCATCCAGCTGTACCGTCTGCGCCGCACCCACCTGGTGCCCGAGGACGACGCCGACCTGCGCCGCATCGGCCGTTCCCTGGGCATGCGCACCGAGCCCATCACCGAGCTGAACCGCGCCTGGAAGCGGCACACGACCGTCGTCCGCCGCCTGCACGAGAAGCTGTTCTACCGCCCGCTGCTCGACGCCGTCGCCCAACTTGCCCCCGGCGAGTCGCGGTTGAGCACCGACGCGGCCCGCGAACGGCTCGTCGCGCTCGGGTACGCCGACCCGGCCGCCGCCCTGCGCCACCTGGAGGCCCTGGCGTCCGGAGTGACCCGCAAGGCCGCCATCCAGCGCACGCTCCTTCCGGTGCTGCTCGGCTGGTTCGCCGACTCCGCCGACCCCGACGCGGGCCTGCTCGGCTTCCGCAAGGTGTCCGACGCGCTCGGCAAGACCCCCTGGTACCTGCGCCTGCTTCGCGACGAGGGCGCCGCAGCCGAGAACCTGGCCCGCGTCCTTTCCGCCGGACGCCTCGCCCCCGACCTGCTGCTCCGCGCCCCCGAGGCCGTCGCCCTGCTCGGCGACGAGCGCGGCCTCGAACCGCGCGGCCGGGCCCACCTGGAGCAGGAGGTGCTGGCCGCGGTGGGCCGCGCCGACGGCGCCGAGCAGGCCGTGGCCGCGGCCCGCGGCGTGCGCCGCCGCGAGCTGTTCCGCACCACCGCGGCCGACCTCATCGCGTCGTACGACACCGAGGTGCCCGTCGACGCGGGCGCGCTCGTCGACCGGGTCGGGCAGGCCGTGTCCGACCTCACCGCCGCCACGATCGCGGGCGCCCTGCGCGCCGTCGTCCGCGACGGCTGGGGCGACACCCTGCCCACCCGCTTCGCCGTCATCGGCATGGGCCGCTTCGGGGGCCGCGAGCTGGGCTACGGCTCCGACGCCGACGTCCTGTTCGTGCACCAGCCCCGCGAGGGCGTCGACGACCAGGAGGCCACGCGCGCCGCCGCCCAGGTCGTCGCCGAGATGCGCCGCCTGCTCCAGGTGCCGAGCGCCGACCCGCCGCTGCTGATCGACGCCGACCTGCGGCCCGAGGGCAAGAGCGGGCCCCTGGCGCGCACCCTGAAGTCGTACGAGGCCTACTACCGGCGGTGGTCCCTCGTCTGGGAGTCGCAGGCCCTGCTGCGCGCCGAGCCCGTCGCGGGCGACGCCGACCTCGGGCGGGCCTTCCTCGACCTCGTCGACCCGCTGCGGTACCCCGCCGAGGGGCTCGGCGACGACGCCGTCCGCGAGATCCGGCGGCTCAAGGCCCGCATGGAGTCCGAGCGGCTGCCCCGCGGGGCCGACCCCACCCTGCACACCAAGCTCGGCCGCGGCGGGCTCTCCGACGTCGAGTGGACCGTCCAGCTCCTCCAGCTCCAGCACGGGTGGGCGGAGCCCGGCCTGCGGACCACCCGGACCCGTGAGGCCCTGGCCGCGGCCTGCGCCGCCGAGCTGCTGCCCGCCGAGGACGCCGCCGTGCTCGACGAGGCCTGGGTGCTCGCCACGCGGGTCCGCAACGCCGTGATGCTCGTGCGGGGGCGGGCCGGGGACACGTTCCCCTCCGACGGGCGGGAGCTGGCCGCCGTGGGGCGCTACCTGGGGTACGAGGCGGGGCACGTCGGGGACATGCTGGACGACTACCGCCGGGTCACGCGCCGCGCGCGGGGGGTCGTGGAGCAGCGCTTCTACGGGGCGTGAGCCCTCGCGGGGGGCGCCCCGGTCAAACGGCCTTCGGCCTCGTCCTCAAACGCCGGACGGGCTGGAATCCTGCCGTGACCGGCGGCCTCAGGGGATCTGCTGCGGCAGCGTGTACGGAAGGCGGCCGTACCACAGGCGGGCCACCGCGTAGCCGAAGGCGAGGCAGATCATGCCGCCCACGGCGTCCAGCCAGAAGTGGTTGGCGGTGGCGACGATCACGATGAGCGTGGCCGCGGGGTACAGCAGCCCGAGCACCTTCGCCCACGGCACGGAGGCGAGGGCGAAGATCGTGAGCCCGCACCACAGGGACCAGCCGATGTGCATGGACGGCATCGCGGCGTACTGGTTCGACATGCTCTTCAGGTCGCCGGAGGCCATGGACCCCCATGTGTTGTGCACGATGACCGTGTCGATGAAGTCACCGCCGGGCATCAGCCGCGGCGGCGCCAGCGGATACAGGTAGTAACCGAGCAGGGCCACCGCCGTGGTCGCGAAGAGGACCAGGCGCGTGGCCGCGTACCGGCCGGGATGACTGCGGTACAGCCACACCAGGACACCCAGCGTGACGACGAAGTGCAGCGTCGCGTAGTAGTAGTTCATGCCGACGATGAGCCATGTCACGGAATCGACGGCGTGGTTGACGGAGCGCTCCACGGCGATGCCGAGGGTGTGCTCGACGTCCCAGATCCAGTCCGCGTTGCGCAGCGCCTCGGACTTCTGCTCCGGCACGGCGTTGCGGATCAGCGAGTACGTCCAGTAACTCACCGCGATCAGCAGGATCTCGAACCACAGCCGGGGCCTGCGGGGCGTGCGCAGCCGCCGGAGGAGATTCCGCCCCTCGCGGTCGTCTCCCTCGCCCGCGATGGGTGATGTGGTGGGCCGTTGGCGGCCTTCCAGTGTCGTCACAGTCATCTCACCCATAGGGACAGAGTCTGCCAGATACCCACCTCCCCTCAGATCATCCCCCCGATGGGTTCCCGCCGCATTCCCTACGCCTCAGGGACGAGGCCCGCGCGGAGACGCCGCGGTCGATCCCCGTACCACCAGCTCCGGCATGAAGACGAACTCGCTCTGCGGCGCGGGCGTCCCGCCGATCTCCTCCAGGAGGGTCCGCACGGCGGCCTGGCCCATCGCGGGCACCGGCTTGCGGACCGTGGTCAGCGGCGGATCGGTGAACGCGATGAGCACCGAGTCGTCGAAGCCGACCACGGACACCTCGTCGGGCACGCCCAGACCCCGCTCGCGGGCGGCCCGCACCGCGCCGAGCGCCATCATGTCGCTGGCGCACACGACGGCGGTGCAGCCCCGGTCGAGCAGCGCGGACGCCGCCGCCTGCCCGCCTTCGAGCGTGTACAGGGAGTGCTGGACCAGCTCCGCCTCGACCGCCTCCGCGGGGAGCCCGAAGCGCTCCCGCATGGTGCGGGTGAACCCCTCGATCTTGCGCTGGACGGGCACGAAGCGGCGCGGCCCGAGCGCCAGGCCGATGCGGGTGTGGCCGAGCGAGGCGAGGTGGGTGACCGCGAGCCGCGTCGCCGCCCGGTCGTCGGGCGAGATGAACGGCGCCCGCACGTGCGGCGAGAAGCCGTCGACGAGGACGAACGGCACCCCCTGGGCGCGCAGGGACGCGTAGCGGCCCATGTCCGCCGTGGTGTCCGCGTGCAGCCCGGAGACGAAGATGATCCCGGCGACGCCCCGGTCCACCAGCATCTCCGTCAGCTCGTCCTCCGTGGAGCCGCCCGGGGTCTGCGTGGCGAGCACCGGCGTATACCCCTGCCGGGTCAGGGCCTGCCCGATGACCTGGGCGAGCGCGGGGAAGATCGGGTTGTCCAGCTCCGGTGTGATCAGGCCCACGAGGCCCGCGCTGCGCTGACGCAGCTTGACGGGCCTCTCGTAGCCGAGGACGTCGAGCGCGGCGAGCACGGACTGGCGGGTGGCCGCAGCGACGCCCGGCCTGCCGTTCAGGACCCGGCTCACGGTCGCCTCGCTGACCCCCGCCTGGGCTGCGATGTCGGCCAGTCGCGCGGTCACGGGACGGGACTGTACCGGTCGTCCCTCACCCTGCCCACCAGACCGTCGCGTCCGGCGGCAGGACGGCGGTGGCCGCGGCGCCGGTCCCGGACCCGCCTCCGTCGCCGGAGCCGCCGTCGGTGCCGCCGGTCAACTCGGCCCCGGTGCCGTGCGGATGGACGCTGGACAGCAGCACCTCGCCGGGCGTGGGCAGCGCCACCGGACGGCCGGTGAGGTTCACGGTCACCACCACGGACCGGCCGCCCGCCGCCTCCCTGCGGAACGCGAGCACGCCCTCCGGTGCCGTGAGCCACGTCACGGACTCGCCCGCCCCGAGCGCCGGATGCTCCCGGCGCACGGCGAGCGCCGCCCGGTACAGCGCGAGCGTCGAGTCCGGGTCGGCCTCCTGTGCCTCGACGGTGAGGTCCCGCCACCCCTCGGGCTGCGGCAGCCAGCTCGGCCCGCCCTCCACCGGGCCGAAGCCGAACGGCGGCCGCGTCCCCGACCACGGCAGCGGCACCCGGCACCCGTCGCGCCTGCCCTCCTGCCCCGAGCCGCCGCCCTGCGCCGCGCCCCGGAAGAACGCCGGGTCCTGACGCACCTCGTCGGGCAGGTCCACGACCTCGGGCAGCCCCAGCTCCTCGCCCTGGTAGAGGTACGCCGAGCCGGGCAGCGCCAGCATCAGCAGCGTCGCCGCGCGCGCCCGGCGCAGCCCGCGCGCCGGGTCGCCGTCGGCGAGGCGCGTGGTGTGCCGCACCACGTCGTGGTTGGACAGCACCCAGGTCGCGGGCGCGCCCACGGCGTTCACTGCGGCCAGGGAGCGGTCGATGACCGCGCGCAGCGCCCCGGCGTCCCAACCCGTGGTCAGATAGGCGAAGTTGAAGGCCTGGTGCAGCTCGTCGGGGCGCAGGTACAGGGCGCTGCGCTCCACCGTCGGCGTCCAGGCCTCGGCGACGGCGACGCGCTCGCCGTCGTAGGAGTCGAGCAGGGCGCGCCAGTCCCGGTAGATCGCGTGCACGCCGTCCTGGTCGAAGTACGGCACGGGGTGCGCGCCCAGCAGCCTGACCTGCTCGCCGTGGCCGACGTCGGGCATGCCGGGCGCCTTGACCAGGCCGTGCGCCACGTCCACGCGGAAGCCGTCGACGCCCAGGTCCAGCCAGAACCGCAGGATCGAGCGGAACTCCTCGTGCACGGCCGGGTGGTCCCAGTTGAAGTCGGGCTGCTCCGGGGCGAACAGGTGCAGGTACCACTCGCCGTCGTCCACGCGGGTCCAGGCGGGCCCGCCGAACACCGACTCCCAGTCGTTGGGCGGCAGTTCACCGCCCGCGCCCCGGCCGGGCCGGAAGTGGAAGCGTTCCCGCAGCGGCGACCCCGGCCCCTCGGCGAGGGCCTGGCGGAACCACGCGTGCTGGTGCGAGCAGTGGTTGGGCACGATGTCGACGATCACCCGCAGGCCCAGGCCGTGCGCGGCGCGGATCAGGTCGTCGGCGTCGGAGAGCGTGCCGAACACCGGGTCGACCGCCCGGTAGTCGGCGACGTCGTACCCCGCGTCGGCCTGCGGGGACGCGTAGAACGGGGAGAGCCACACGGCGTCCACGCCGAGCCCGCGCAGATGCGGCAGGCGGGCCGTGACGCCCGGCAGGTCGCCCATGCCGTCGCCGTCGGAGTCGGCGAAGCTGCGCGGATAGACCTGGTAGATGACCGCGTCGCGCCACCAGTCGGTGCGCGCGGGCGCGGTCTCGATGCCGTCGGCGACGTCGGTGCTGTGCTGGGTCATTCCAGTCCCTTGCCGGTACGAGGGGGCCGTTCCGCGGCGCGGCGCGGCGAGCCGGACGCCTTGGTGAACGCGCGGCGGTGCGCGGGGGTCACGAGCGGCCCCGCACTCCGGCCCCGCGGCCCCGGCGGAGCGCGGATCTTATCGGCAACTCGCCGCCGTACGAGGGCGCTTGGCAGGGATGCACCGCTGCGGGACATGACCACGCCGTGTGCTCCCCCCAGGTGTGCTAGAGCGCTAGCGTGGACGGGCGAGCCAAGGGGCCCGCCATCACCGAGCCGGGTCCTGGGGGCTGTCCACGTGGGCGTGAAAGACAACGAAGGGGAGCAGGCCGGACCGGACACCACGGTCCTGGTCGTCGACGACGCGGCCGCGAGCCGGTACGCCATGGGCGCCGTCCTGCGCCGCGCCGGACACCGGGTCCTCCTGGCCGGGAGCGCCGGTGAGGCCCTGAGCGAACTCGATGTGCGGCTGCACGCGGGCGAACTGCCCGACGTGGCGCTCGTCGACGTCGGCCTGCCCGACATGAGCGGCTACGACCTGTGCCGCCGCCTGAAGGAGTCACCGGTCACCGCGGCCCTGCCGGTCGTCCACTTCTCCGCCGTCGCGCACGGCACGGCCGACCGGTGCCGGGGCCTGGACGCGGGCGCCGAGGCGTATCTGGCGGTGCCCGCGGAGCCCGAGGAGATCCAGGCGGTGGTGCGCGCCGCCGCGCGCGGCGCCCGCCGCCGCTCGGCCGCCACCACCCGCGCGGGCCGCCTCACGCTGCTCGCCGAGGCCGTCCTCGACGTGCAGTCGGCGGGCTGCCTGGACGAGCTGGTGGAGACGGCGGCGGTGCACACGGCGCGGCTCGCGGGCGCGCCCGCCGCGGCCTTCGTCCTCGGTGACGAGGGCGCCGTCCACCGGGGCCTGTCCCGGCGCCGGGCGCCCGCGGCCCGGCCCGGCGCGGACGCCGACGAGGAGGTGGCCGACCTGATGCTCCGCCTGATGTCCGGCAGGACCGGCGTGTGCAGCAGGGTGGTCCCGGCGCCGGTGTGGCCGCCCGGCTTCCTCGGCCCCGGGCGCGGCGTCCCGGCCGGGGTGTGGGCGCCGGGGGAGCAGCGGCTCGCCAACGGCGCGGCGCACGGCCTGCCGGGGGACGGCGGCGCCCTGCTCGCCCTGGCCCGCACCCGCGAGGAGTACGCCCCGGTGTGCCTGGCCACCGCCGCGCACGCCCGGCACGGCGCCGCCGACCTGGAGCGCCTGGCCCACGCCACGGCCCGCGTCGCCGAGCAGCTGCTGATGTACGAGAAGGAGCGCCACGTCGCGCTCACCCTCCAGCGCAGCTTCCTGCCGACCCGCCTGCCGCGCACGCCCGGCGCGGAGATCGCCGTCCGCTACGAACCGGCCTCGCCGCAGGCGGAGATCGGCGGCGACTTCTACGCCGCCCTGAACACGCCCGCCGGGGTGCTCACCGGCATCGGCGACGTCGCGGGCCACTCGCTGGAAGCGGCCACGGTGATGGTGGAGCTGCGCCACGCGCTGCGCGCCTACTGCGCCGAGGACCCGGACCCCGGCACCCTCGCCCGCCGCCTGGACCGGATGCTCCAGCGCTACCACCCCGAGACCACGGCCACGCTGTGCCTGGCGCTGGTCGACCCGCCCTCGGGCCGCGCCCGCGTCGCGAACGCGGGCCACATCCCGCCCCTGGTGGTGCGGGAGGCGGGCTCGGCCGCGTACGTGCGGGCCGCGGGGCCGCTGCTCGGCCTCGGCCTGGACCGGCCGCTGCCCGCGACGGTCCGGCTGCGGCCGCACGACCGGCTCCTGATGGTCACCGACGGCCTGATCGAGACGCGCGGCACGGACCTCGCGGTGTCGATGGAGCACCTGCGCGCGGCCGCGGCCGGGGCCCCGCCGGGCGTGACGGCGCTGTGCGACACGCTCTTCGAGTGCTTCGGCCGGGAACGCGACGACGACATCGCGGTGCTCGCCCTGAGCCTCACCGACGCGCCCTCCTCGAACGGCGCCGCGCCCTGACCTACGGGGTCGCGGCCGACGGCGCCCCGATCGACGGCGGGGCCAGCGCGGCGAGCCGGGTCAGCAGGTCCGCGAACGGGCCGTCGGACGGCTCGTCGGCGAGGACCCGGCCGAGCAGCGCCGCCATCTCGTCGTCGTACGCGGCGCTGACGGCCGCCAACGCCGCGAAGTCGTGCACGAGTTGGAGCTCCAGCTCGGCGCGCGGGATGCGGCGGCCGTCCAGCCAGATCAGCGCCGTGGACTCGGCGAGCGAGATCCACGAGCGCACCACCAGTTCGAGCCGGGCGGGCGGCTTCGTGATGCCGAGGTGCGCGAGGATCTGGTCGTACGCCGCCTGCCGCACCGAGTCGATCAGCGCGTTCGTCGTCGACGACGACGTCGAGCCGATGGCGGGGCCGCCGCGCATCAGGGCGGAGAAGCCGGGCCCGTGCTCGTCGACGAAGCCGAGGAACCGGCCCGTCACCCGCAGCAGCCGCGCCCCCAGCGGCCCCTCGTGCGGCTCGGTGAACCGCTCGGCCAGGTCGTCGGCGGCCCGCTTCAGGGCCGCCTCGTACAGGCTGAGCTTGCCGGGGAAGTAGTGGTAGACGAGCGGGCGCGAGATGCCCGCCGCCGACGCTATCTCGTCGATGGAGACGTCGTCGGGAGAGCGGTGGCTGAACAGTTCGAGCGCGACCCCGATCAGCTGCTGCCGCCGCTCTTCGACGCCCATCCTGCGGCGCATCCCGGTAGACATGCGAACACTCTACCGATTCGATCAGGCGATGAACGGACGCCCCCGCTCCGCCTGTTCGCTCGCCGGGGGCTAGAGGTCGAGCACGAGCCGGGTGCCGTGCGCGCGGGACACGCAGATCAGCAGGGAGTCGGCGCGCTCGGCGTCGGTCAGCAGCTCGTCGCGGTGGTCGACCTCCCCTTCCAGGACGCGCTGTCGGCAGGTGCCGCAGAAGCCCTGCGCGCACGAGTACGGGGTGTCGGGCAGCGCCTCGCGGACGGCCGCCAGGACCGTGGTGTCCGCCGCCACGGCCACCGTGCGCCCGCTGCGCCGCAGTTCGACCTCGAAGGCCGCCTCGCCGCCCGCCGAGACGCGGGGCGCGAACCGCTCCAGGTGCAGCGCGCAGCCCGCGGGCAGCGCGTCGGCGACGGCGTCCATGAGCCCCTCGGGCCCGCACGCGTACACGGCGGTGCCGGGCGCGGCGTCGGCGAGGAAGCCCGCGACGTCCGGCCGCCCGCTCTCGTCCGCACTGACCACGGTCAGGTGCCCGCCGCCCCCGTCCAGCTCCTCCAACTCCTTCAGGAACGGCAGCGAGGCCCGGGTGCGCCCGCAGTACAGCAGCCGCCACGCGCCGCCCGCCGCCGCCACCGCGCGCACCATCGGCAGCACCGGGGTGATCCCGATGCCGCCCGCGACGAACACGTACGCGGCGGCGCCCCGGGCCAGCGGGAAGCGGTTGCGCGGCCCGCGCACCTCGACCTCGTCGCCCTCGCGCAGCCCCTCGTGCACCTCCCGCGACCCGCCCCTGCCGCCCTGGTCGGCGGTGATGAGCCGGGTGGCGACGGTGTACGACGACGTGTCCTCGGGGTCACCGCACAGCGAGTACTGCCGCACGAGCCCCGACGGCAGCACCAGGTCCAGGTGCGCCCCGGGCTCCCACGGCGGCAGCCGCTCGCCCTCCAGGCGCAGTCGTACGACGCCGTCGGCGATCGCCTCGTGCCGGGCGACGCGCAGCCTCAGCGCCCGCGAGCGCGGGCGCCCGGAGATCGGCTCGTCCAGGGCGGGCAGCGGCCACAGCGGCGAGCCCTCGACGCGGCGGCGCAGCGCGTGCCGCGTGCGTCGGGCGAGCAGCGCGGCGCCGGTGACGAACAGGGCGGTCCTGACCGGGCTCGGCGGCATCTCAGGCGGCTCCGTTCGCGCGGGCCTCGGCGGCCCGTGCCGCGGGGGAGGAGGCGAGGTAGGCGACGGCCTGCGCGGTGCTGCCCTCCTGGGAGGGGTGGTAGGCGCGGCTCAGGTAGCGGGGGATGGAGCGGAGCATCGCGCCGGTGCCCGGCAGCGTGCCCGCGCGCCCGGCGCGGTGGAAGTCGCGGAACGTGGCCCTGCCGCCGACGAGCGTCGGATCGTTCTCCATGAAGAAGCGGGCGCCGCGCTGCCACAGGAACACCAGGGCCGTGAACGCCGTCGCCCAGGTCCGCACCCGGCGCCGGTAGCAGCCGTCGACGTGCTCGAACAGGTCGAAGGCCACCGAGCGGTGCTCGACCTCCTCCGCGCCGTGCCAGCGCAGCAGGTCCAGCATGGTCGGGTCGGCGCCGCGGCGGTCCAGCTCGCGCGCGTTGAGCACCCAGTCGCCGAGGAACGCCGTGTAGTGCTCGATCGCCGCGATCAGCGCGACGCGCTCCATCAGCCACCAGTGCCGGGCCCGGCCGGGCGGCAGGGTGCGGTCGCCGAGCAGCTTCTCGAAGAGCCAGTCGACCTGCGCGGTGTACGGGGTGGGGTCCAGGCCCTGCTCCCGCAGGTGCGGCAGCACTTCGTCGTGCGCCTGGGAGTGCATGGCCTCCTGGCCGATGAACCCGAGGACGTCCTCGCGCAGGCGCTCGTCGCGGATGTGCGGCAGCACCTGCTTGTACACGTGCACGAACCAGCGCTCCCCCGCGGGTAGGAGGAGGTGCAGGACGTTGATGGTGTGCGTGGAGAAGGGGTCTCCCGGGAGCCAGTGGAGGGGGGTGTCCTCCCAGGAGAAGGAGACGTTGCGGGCCTTGAGCGGTATGTGCTCGGAGGCGACGGGCTGGGGGCGCCGGGCCTTCGTGTTAGACATGGCGTCAATGTACGCGTGGGTAGGGCGCGGGTACAGGGGCCGTTCACGGCCAATTCCCTCGCGGGGGCGCCCCAGACCCGCCCCTCCCCGAACCAGGGGGCGGCGCCCCCTGGCACCCCCGCCCCCATCGGCGCTCCGCGCCTCGCCCTCAAACGCCGGGCGGGCTCCATCTCGCGCTCCGCGCTCGTCCTCAAACGCCGGACAGGCTCGATATGTCGCGCTGGCGCGCTCGTCCTCAATCGCCGGACGGGCTCGATCGGTTGCGTTGGGGAAAGGTCAGCGCAGGGGCGGGAGTTGGGTGCCGTTGGGGAGGTGGGCCGTTACCTCGGGGCGGGCGCTTCTCTTGGTGGGCAGGGCCAGCGTCGGCCCGGGCACGGGCGCGCGCCCCGACACCTTGATCGACGCCACGTCCTTGCTGCCCGCGGCCAGCAGGTACCAGCCCCCGGCGGGGGCCTTCCACAGCGCCGCCGCGAGGACCCGCGGCTGCCGGACCCCGCACGCCGCCGACCCCTCGGCCTTGGCGGCGACCGCGCCGGGCCCCGTCCCGGGGACGAGCACCTGCGCGAGTACCCGCTCCCCGGCGCCCCGCCAGGTCTCGGCCCGCGTGCACACCCAGTCCGCGCTGCCCACACCGCCCGGCAGGGACTGGCGGGCGTACGCCCAGGAGTTCACGGACCGCACCCCGTACGACCGCGCGGCGGCCAGGGAGCAGGCGGTGCGCGCCCAGTCGCCGGGCGCGGAGTCCCGCGTCGCACCGGGCCGCCCGGAGGTGAGCCGCGCGGGGGTCAGCTCGCCCAGGTCGGTGGTGAGCGCGACGGCGCCGGTGCCGTCGCGGAACTGGAGCGCGTTCCAGGCGCGGCAGTCCCGGGCGACCGCCGGGCTGGCGAACGGCGCGGTCACCCCGTGGTCGTCGCGCCGCAGCGGCGCCGCCGCGGCGGACGGCTTCAGCAGGTCGCGTACGGCGATGTCGCCCACCCAAGGGGCCGTGAGGTAGCGGACGTTGCCGTCGGAGCGGCCGAGGACGACGGCCCCGGCCTCGGCGTCGCTCGCGCCGTCGACCCGCGCGAGGTCGAGGGCGGCGCCCTCGGTGCCGTCCTTCGGCTCGGCGTAGCGGGCGACGCGCAGCCCGTCGTGCAGCAGCACCACGCGCGCCCCGTCGACCTCGCCCGCGTACAGCAGCCGCGTCGGCCCCGGCGGCGCCCCGGCGGGCGTACCGGGCGTCGCCGACACCCGCACCGACGAGCCGGGCCGCGCCCACACGGCCAGCGCCCGGCGCAACAGGGCCTGGTCGTCGACGAGTTCGCCGCGCGCGGGCCAGGCCGCGAAGTCGTGCCGGGTGGCCCGCTTCCAGGCGGCGGGCGCCGCCTTGGTCAGCTTCCCGGGGTCGAGCGCGGCCTCGCCCGCGGGGTTCTTCGCGTACGGCGGGGCCGCCGCGCCGTCCGGGCCCCAGCCCTCGCCGGGCAGGCCGAGCAGCGCCCCGCACACGACCGCCGCGGCGACCGCGACGGCCGCGGCCCGCAGGTGCTGCCTGCGCCGCATCAGGTCCGTGGGCCGCGCCTGGAGCGAGCACGGGTCGAACTCGGGTGACTCAAGCAGCGCCGCGGGGGCGGTGACGCCGTCGGCGTCGGCGAGCGCGGCATCGGTCTCGTCGTCGTCGACCCCGGCGGCGGCGAGGGCGCGGCGCACCTCGTCGTCCGTGAGCCGTTCCAGGCCGCGCAGCGCGAACGCGGCGCGGGCCGGGCCCGACAGGGTGGTGAGGTGCTGGTCCAGGGCGAGTTCGTCGGCGCCCCCGGAGCGGGGAACAGCCGCAGCCCCCACACCTGCGGCAGCAGCGGCGGCAGTGCGGACCGCCGGGGCCAGGCGCGGCGCTTCCGCGGCAGGCTCGCCTCCAGGGCCGTGCGCAGCACCTGGCAGCGTACGTAGGCGTAGCCGGGGTCGGCGGCCCGGCCGGTGGCGGAGCCCCGCTGGTCCGGCACGGTCGCGTTGGCGGCGCGGCCGCGGGGGAGCGCCCGCTGGGCCAGGGCGTGCGCGGTCAGCACGCGGCGGCCCCGGCCGAGGGACGGCGGCAGCACCAGGTAGGCGAGGCGGGTCAGACGCGGGTAGTGCTCGATCACGGCGGCCTCGGCCTGCTCCACGTCGATGACGGACGTGGCGGCGGGGCGCGCGGGGTTCTTCGTGGACTGCGATGACGACACGTTCAGCAGAACGAGCGAACCGACCACCGGTCACCTACCGCAGGTAGGCGCACTGCCGGGGCGGAGGAGCACCCCCTAGCGGAGCGCCCAGCCGCTGAACTCCGCCGTCCCACGGCCCCCGCTCCCCCGTTCGTCGCCGTCATGAACAGCCCCACGTCCTGGGCCCCGCCCGCCCCGGGCACCGGCACCGTGGCGACCACCCGCCACGTCGCCCCGCCGTCCGTGGACAGCTCCCCGGTGAACGCGCCCCCGGCACGGGAGAGCCGCAGCAGCACCGGCGCCGCCACGCCGGTGACGCGCCGGTAGGTGTCCAGGGCGCCGTCACCGTTGGCGTCGTACGACAGGACGACGCCGTTGGCGGGGGTCACGGCGAGGTTGAGGAAGCCCGGGGAGCCGGGCGTGGCCAGGGAGTCGCGGACGACGATCCCGGCGCGGGCCCAGGGGCCGGTCGGGGACTGGGAGTCGACGCGCACCGTGGCGGACCCCCCGTCCCGCAGGGCCCCCGGCCGGAAGAGCGTGCCGAACTCGGCGGTGCCGCGCCACAGGTCCGCGCCCGCCCCGTTGATCCCGTACCGCCCGTCCCACTCGCCGAAGACGGCGGCGTTGTTGGTGTACGTGCGCCATCCGGCGCTGAGCGGCCCCGCCTCGAAGAGGGCGCCCTCGTGGGTGGCGGTGACCCGCTTCTCGCCCAGCGGGCCGTAGCGCACGGTCAGGGCGTACGGGAGGGGGCGCAGGGGGCGGTCCAGCGGGGTGCCGGGGGCGCTCGCGCGCCAGGCGGCGGTGCCGGATCCCGCCGGAGCCACCCGGGGCAGCGAGGTCGGCCCGTCGGGCTCCGCCTCGATGCCGGTGAGCGCGAAGTCGACGCGGCCGGTGGCGCGCAGCCCGTTGACGTTGCGGAAGCGCGCCTCGATACGGGCCCGGCCGCCGGGCGGGAACGCGGGCGGCTCGGCGGTGACCTCCAGGGTGCCCTGGTAGGGGGCGCGGGCGAGGGCGTCCCGGACGCGGGACGCGGTGCGGTAGGGGTCGCCGACCGGCCGCAGCGGATAGTCCCGGCGCTCCCGCGTCCAGGGCTCCTCGAACTCCCCGTACCAGTCGACGGACTTCGGGGCGCGGCCCTCGGCGAGCGCGTCGGCCAGCTCGTCCAGCCACCGCTGCCAGCGCGGCGCGTAGAAGTCGGCGATCAGGCCGTGCCACTCGCGGTTGCCGTACTCGTGCAGCTTGCCGCCCTCGGAGGTGGGCCGGTCGCCCCACACCGTGATGAGGACCTTGGCGGTGCGCTCGAACTCCACGCGCTCGGTGTCGCTGGTGGCGAGGTGCCGCGCGTCCTCGATCCACGGGCCGAGCAGGAACGCCGGGTGGGTGCCGGTGACGTCGTCGGCCAGGCGGATCAGGCGCAGCCACAGGTTGGACAGGGCCCGGAAGGTGGCCTGGTCCTTGCGGTCGTACGCCGTCTTGAGCTGCGGCAGGAGCTGGCGGCTGCGGTGGGCGAGGGCCTGCCGGGCCACGTCCACCAGGTCGTGCCGGTACGCCGCGCTGCCGCGCAGGGCGCCCGCGACGCCGAGCAGGCCCGCGAGCGCCGCGTCGAAGCGGCCCGGGTCGTAGGCCAGGGCGCGCGGCGCGTACTCGGCGGCGCGGTTCGCGGACAGGTCGGGGCGGGCGGCGAACAGCGAGTCGTGGGCGTCGCTGCGCTCCACCGCGTGGTGCTGGTACGCCGTGTCGTGCAGCGCCCGCCAGGCGGCGCGCGCCCGCGCGTCGCGCCCGCCGTAGCGGAAGTCGGCGTAGGCCGAGAACCACGCGGCCCGGTCGACGCGCTCCTCGGTCCAGGCGAGTTCGGAGAACAGCTCGAACGCGGCCGGGTCCCGGTCCGTGGCCTCCGGCATGTACGCGGTGCCGACCAGCGCGCTGCCCGGCTTGTCCCGCCAGGCGAAGAACTTCTCGTTCCAGACGTGCGTGCGGGCGCCGATGGTGGTGCGCCCGCCGAAGTTCGGGATGGTGCCGAAGCAGTAGGGCGTGCCGCGCCAGTCCCGCTCGCGGTCGGTGACGCTCGCGTACCGGTCGCTGACGCCGTCGACGATCAGCATCGTGCGCTTGTCGATGGCGTCGAGCAGCTCCGGCAGCGGGTTCTCCTGCCAGCCGAGGATCACCCAGGTCGCGCCGGGGTGCGCCGTCTGGAGGGCGCGCTCCACGCCGCGCGCGGCGTCCGGCACGGGCACGTCGCCCGCGGTGCCGCCCTCGTGCAGCAGGTCCATCTTGAAGTGCCGTGCCGCGCCGAACAGTTCGCGCTGGTGGCCGTAGAACGAGGCGGCCACCCGGGCGAACGCGTCGGTGCGCGGGTCGAGCCAGTCGGGGCGCTGGAAGCCGTGCCAGGTGCCCTGCGGCACGACCCGCGCGTCCCCGCCGTTGCGGTCCGCGAAGCCGTCGGGGACGTGCCCGTAGTAGCCGGGCAGGACCGGCGCCATGCCCAGCTCGCGCAGCCGCGCCACGATCCGCTGCCCCAGCTCGATCCGCCGGTCGATGATCTCGGGGGAGAGCGGTCCGCCGTACCCGGACAGGTTCTGCAGCAGCCACCACGGCTGGTGCGAGGGCGCGGGCAGCCAGGCCCGGGACTCGGCGTCGCTGTAGTGGAACTCCTTCAGGAGGCGGTGGTAGACGGCCTCGGTGCCCGCGATGACCAGGACCTCGTTGCAGCCGTGCAGCGCCAGGACGTCGATCATCCGCTCCCAGTACGGCCAGTCGGCGTACGGGGCGGTGTAGCCGTCGTTGGTGTCGTTCAGCGCGAAGCGGTGGGGGAGCGCGGTGGTGCGCTCCAGGGGGCGCGCGGGCGCGGGCAGGCGGCGCGGCAGGTCGAGCTGGTCGCCGTTCCAGACGATGTGCGCCCCGCAGACGTACTTCAGGTACCAGTGCACCCCGGTCAGCAGGACGGCGGGAGTGGTGCCCGACACCTCGACGCGCCCCGTGGCGCCGGTGACGCGGAAGTGGTCGCGGCCCTCCCGCGCCGGGACGAGTCTGAGGCGGAACTGGTCCGCGTGGTGCGGCAGTCGCCGATTGAGCACGGCGCGGGCGGCGTCCGTATCGAAGGAGGGGCCCGTGCCGGAACCTCTGCCGGGATCCCTGCCGGGGTCGTCGGCCGCGTGGGCCGGGAGCGCGCCGCCGAGGGCGAGGCCGCTGAGGCCGATGGCGCCGGCGGTGCCGAGGACCGAGCGTCGTGACGGACCGTACATGTGTACCCCCTGCGTCGATGGCTGCGGCGCACGGTAGCCCGGTGGCCACCGGGGCGGGGCGGAACGCACGGACACGGCGCGTTCACATCACCTGATGAGACGGGAGCGCACGATGAGGAGCATGGTGTGGGCGGCCGGGGCGGTTTCGGCCACGGCTTTCGGCCTGGTGATCGCGGGGGGCCTCGCCGCGGACGGCTCCGACGGCGGGCGCGCGGTGCCCGCGGTGCCCGGCGTGCCCAGCGCGCCCGCGGTGGCGCGCGGCAGCCTGGAGCAGCTCGCCCGGAAGGCCGGGTGCGCCCCCGACGTGCGGACGGACGCGGCGGAGCTGCGGCAGGCGAACTGCCGCAGCTCCGACGGCCGCCGGTATGTGCTCGTCACCTTCGCCACGGAGCGCGGGGCCCGCGCGTGGCTGGACGGGGCCGATGACTACGGCGGCACGTATCTGGTGGGCCGGAAGTGGGTCGCGGTCGGCGACCGGGGCGTGCTGGGCGTCGTGCGGGGCCGCCTGGGCGGCCGGGTGGCCGAGGCGGCCCCGCACCACGCCTCGTAGGGCCGTTCGTCGTGTGCCGCGTCGTCGTGGCCGGGCGCGCGGTTCCCCGCGCCCCCTCGGGGCGCGTCCCACGGCGTGGCCTAGGAACAGCGGCGGCCCTCGTTCAGGCACTGCGCCACCCGGCGCATCAACCGCTCGTCGAAGACGTTGATGAAGTCGCCGTGGTCGGTGACCGGCTTGTGGAGCTGTTCGGGGAACGAGTCCACCGCGAAGCCGGGGCCCGGCGGCACGTCGTACACGATCCGCTGCACCAGCTGCGGGACGGCGCGGAAGCCGCGCGGGCAGCGGCCGGTGCGGGGGTCGGCGAACGCGACGTGGGTGCGGTGGTTGGCGCTGTCGGTGTTGCGGCCGTCCCAGCAGCTCTGGAAGCGGAACGTGCGGACGACCTTGCTGCCCCGCGGGCAGATCGGGTACTTGTCCTTGAGCTGCCGGTTCTCGAAGCCGGTGCAGCTCCAGGAGGCGTTGGCGTTCGCGTCGCCGTTGGTGAACGCCTTCGCGTCCCCGGTGATGATCCGCAGGAACCGCGGCATGGCGGTGACCTTGCTGACGGGGCTGCCGACGAACGTCAGCGTGACCCGGTCGGGGGTCTGGATCTCGCCGACGTTCTTGTCGCGGCCGCCGCCGTCGGCGTCCGCGTCGTCCTCGTCGCCGCCGTTCTGGAGCCTGAGGACCGGCCAGTAGTAGGTGGATTTGTCGCCCTGGTTGCGGCAGCTGGTGCGGCCACGGGCGAGGTCCCGGTCGCTGGAGAAGGCGTCGGTCTCCTGGTTGCCGACGTAGTCGTGCATGTGGTGCGCGCCGTTGCTCACGCCGGGCGCGACGATGACGTTGTCCGGGTTGAACTTGCCGTTCTCGTTGGTGCCGCAGCGCGTGGTGAAGGTGCCGCGGGAGCCGCCGCGCCGGGGGCGGGGCTCGCTGACGTTGGGGCGGACGGTGGTGATGTCGACGAAGTCCGCGGCGACGGGGCCGTTGCCCGCCTGCCCGGGCCCCTGGTCCTGGCCGGGCGGCTGGTCCTGCCCGGGACCCTGGTCCTCGCCGGGGTCCTGGTCCTGCCCGGGCGGCTGCTCCTGGCCGGGCGGCTGGGTCCCGTCCCCCTGCCCGGGGGCCTCGTCACCCTGCCCGGGGGCCTCGTCGCCCTGCCCGGGGTCCTGGTCCCGGCCCGCGTCTCCCGGCACCTGATCGGCGGCGGGGTCAGCGGCGCGCAGGGTGCAGGCCGCCATGCCGTCCAGGCCCTCGGGCGCCCGGCCGCCGCGGTCGAGCGCGGCCCGGATGGAGGCGATGGTCGGGCGCCGCCGCTCCCGCAGCGGTTCGAGGACCGCCCGCTGGTCGTCCGGCGACTCGGCCCGCGCGAACCGCGTGTACGCCTCGCTGATCTGGCGGTCCAGGGCGGCGAGGTCCCGGTCGACCTCGGCGCGGGCGTCCGCCGGGACGTCCGGCAGCTCGTTGCCCACGTCCGGGCAGTCGATGGTGGCCGCCCGGGGCCCGGCGTCATCCCGCGCCTGGGCCCGGGGCGCCGGACCGCCGGGTTCCTCGGCGTTCGCGTAGACATTCACGGCGACGAGCCCACCGCCGCCCAGAATGAGCGCCGCCGACGCGGCGACCGCCCGCCCGGCGAGCTTCGACCGTTTTCGTGACGTGCGTCGTGTGGTGCGTCCCATGGGACTACGTACGCACCACACGCCCGGCGTGTTCAACGGCGGACGGGAGGAATCCGTGATCTCCCGACCGCCGCACGGGAGTTGATCAGCGGCCCTGGTCGAGATACGCGAGAACCGCGAGGACACGGCGGTTGTCGTCGTCCGAGACCGGCAGGTCGAGCTTCGCGAAGATATTGGAGGTGTGCTTGGCGATGGCCCGCTCGGTGACCACGAGCTGCGCCGCGATCGCCGCGTTCGACCTGCCCTGCGCCATCAGCTCCAGGACCTCGCGCTCGCGCGGCGTGAGCGCCTCAAGGGGGTCGCTCGCCGTGCGGCGCGACAGGAGCTGCTGGATGACGGAGGGGTCCATCGCGGTGCCGCCCGCCGCGACCCGGCGCACCGCGTCGATGAACTGGTCGGCGTCGAACACCCGGTCCTTCAGGAGGTAGCCGACCCCGCCCGTGCCGTCGGCGAGCAGCTCGCGCGCGTACAACTGCTCCACGTGCTGCGACAGCACGAGCACCGGAAGGCCCGGCCGCTCCCGCCGCGCGGCGAGCGCGCACTGGAGGCCCTCGTCGGTGTGGGACGGGGCAGCCGGACGTCGACGACGGCGACGTCCGGCTGCAACTCGGCCAGCGCCCGGGTCAGTTCCGGACCCGTCTCGACGGCCGCCGCGATCTCGAAGTCGAACGCCTCCAGCATCCGCACGAGGCCGTCGCGCAGCAGGAAGAGGTCTTCGGCTAGGACAACTCGCAAGGGATCTCCATGGTCACCATGGTCGGACCGCCAACGGGACTGCTGACGGCCAGTACGCCGTCGAATGTACCGAGCCGCCGCTCGATGCCGCTCAGGCCCGACCCGGCGCCGATGCTGGCCCCGCCCCTGCCGTTGTCGGTGACCGCGATGCGCAGCATGCCCTGCGCGTGGTGCACGTCCACCCAGATGCGGTCCGCCTCCGCGTACTTGACGGCGTTCGTCAGGGTCTCGCTGACCGCGAAGTACGCCGCCGACTCCACCGACGCGTCGGCGCGGCCCGGCAGCTCCACGTCCACGTCCGTCCGCACCGGCAGGCGCAGCGCCAGCGCCCGCACCGCGTCGCCGAGGCCGCGCTCGGCGAGGACCGGCGGGTGGATGCCGCGCACCAGGTCGCGCAGCTCGTTCAGCGCCTCGCCGGAGTTCTGCCGGGCCTTGGCGATCATCTCCTTGGCCTTCGCCGGGTTCTTCTCCACGATCGCCTCGATGGTGCCGAGGTCCATGCCCATGGCGACCAGGCGGGCCTGCGCGCCGTCGTGCAGATCGCGCTCGATGCGGCGCAGCTCGGCGGCGGAGGTGTCCACGGCGTCGTGCCGGGTCTCCTCCAGGCGGTCCACGCGCAGCGCCAGTTCGCGCTCGCGCATCGACGCGGTCGGCGCGAGCAGGGTGCGGGCCAGCAGGAAGTGGGCGCGGACCAGCAGGGGGTTGACGAAGAGACCGAGCACGAGGAAGCCGGTGCCGAGCGCGGCCGCGGCGTTCGCCGAGGACTGCGAGGTGACGTGGATGAAGGCGAACCACTCGCCGTTGCCCGCCTCGTAGATCGGCTTCCACACGCCGAGGGCGAGCACCCAGCCGTGCGCCGCGTAGCCGATGAGGGCGGGCGGGATGACCGCGATGACGAAGCCGAGGGTCATATTGACCAGGAGCCACTCCAGGTCCCGCCAGGTCGCCGGGTCCTTCAGCAGGCGCGAGCACCGCTCCACCTGCCCGACGACGCCCCGGCGCGGGTTCTTGGGCTCCTCGCGGTAGGGCAGCGGAATGCGCACGTCCGCCCACTGCCCGGCCTGCCAGCGGGTCAGCGTCGCGAACCGGCGGACGGCGGCCAGCACGACCGGCGTCGTGAACACGCCGATGCCCAGCAGGATCAGCGCGATCGAGACGACCGCCAGCACGAAGAGCACGATCGACCCAGCCAGCGAGACGATCGCCAGATACAGGCCCCGCGCTCCCGCGAGCAGGCCCCGGCCCACTCTCGACGACTTCATGGTGCTTCTCTCCTCGTCCTGAACTCCGGCCTCGGTGCGGCCTCACCGTGCCCAGTCTCCCTGGTCCCGCCCGCCGGGTCAGGTGCTCCCCCACCCGGGCGGGGGTGTACCTGGCGACACCCCCCGACCTCGCCCTGTGCTTCGCGCACAGGGGGGCTCGGCGGCTGGGGCGCACCCCGCCGGATTCCTAGCGTGGGCACATCAGCTCGGCTTACATCACGTTTACTACTGGGGGCGAAGGCCATGAGTGCCAGCCGACGGAACCTCGCGGCACGGCTCGGGGTGTGGAGCGCACACCACCGCAAGACAGCGATACTCGGGTGGCTCCTGTTCGTGGTGCTCGCCACCGTCGTCGGCGGCGCCGCCGGGACCATCACGGCACCCGACGACGAGATGGGCACCGGCGACTCCGGCCGGGCCGCGGAGATCCTCAAGGACGCCGACATCGACGAGCCCGCGGGCGAGCTGGTCATGGTCGGCTCGCGCACCCCGGACGGCTGGCGGGACGCCGCCGCCGACCTGTCGAAGGCCCTCACCGCCACCGGTGAGATCCGCGCCCTGAAGGAGCCGCTGCCGTCGAAGGACGGCAGGGAGGCGCTGCTCCGCTTCGAGGTCAAGGGCAAGTCCGACAAGGCCACCGACCGCATCCAGCCGGTCCTCGACGCCGTCGACGAGGCCCGCGACAAGGGCGCCGCGCAGGGCGTCACGGTCCACCAGTTCGGCGACGCCAGCTCCCAGAAGCACCTGAAGGACCTGCTCGCCGACGACCTGAAGAAGGCCGAGTTCACGGCCGTGCCGCTGGCGCTCGGCATCCTCCTGGTCGCCTTCGGCGCCGTCGTCGCCGCGCTGCTGCCCGTGGGGCTCGCCGTGACCGCCTGCGTCGCCGCGTTCGGGCTGCTCGGCCTCGCCAGCCACGCCGTCCACATCTTCGAGACGACGTACTCCGTGATGTTCCTGATGGGCATGGCCGTCGGCGTCGACTACTGCCTGTTCTACCTGCGGCGCGAGCGCGACGAGCGGGCCGCGGGCCGCGACGCGGAGACCGCCCTGCGCATCGCCGCCGCCACCAGCGGGCGCGCCGTCCTGGTGTCCGGGCTCACCGTGATGGTCGCCATGGCCGGTCTGTTCCTCTCCGGGCTGCTGCTCTTCAAGGGCTTCGCGACCGCCACGATCCTCGTGGTGTGCGTGGCGATGCTCGGCTCCGTGACGGTGCTGCCCGCGCTGCTCGCCTGGCTCGGCGACCGCATCGACGCCGGACGCATCCCGTTCCTCAACCGCCGCTCCCAGAAGGGCGCCCACGCCAGCGGCTCCATCGCCGGGAAGGTGCTGCGGCCGGTGCTCGCCAAGCCCGCGCTCTTCGCGGTCGCCGCGTCGGCGCTGCTGCTGGCGCTCGCCGCGCCCGCCGTCGGCATGAAGACCGAACAGCTCGGCCTGGAGAAGCAGTTCGGCTCCGACGCGCCGCTGTCCGTCGCCTACAAGAAGATCACCGAGGAGTTCCCCGGCGGCCCCGCGCCCGCCCGTGTCGTCGTCCGCGCCGACGACATCCAGGCGGCGCCCGTACGGGAGGCGCTGCGCACCCTCACCGCCAAGGCGGGCGACGGCGCCGAACTGACCGTGCACCGCGCGCGGAACGTCGCCGAGGTGGAGGTGCCGCTGCCCGGCAGCGGCACCGACGGCGAGGCCAAGCGGGCCCTGCGCGACCTGCGCGCGGACGTCGACGACGTCCAGGAGACCGTGAGCGGCACCGACGCCGCGGGCTTTGAGGCGTACGTCGGCGGGGACCTCGCCAACTCCGAGGACTTCACCGACCAGCTCGGCCGGGGCATCGTGCCGGTCTTCGCCTTCATCGCGGCGGTCACGTTCCTGGTGATGCTCTTCAGCTTCCGGTCCGTCGTCATCGCGGTGACGTCGATCGTGCTCAACCTGCTGTCGGTGGGCGCGGCGTACGGGGTGATGACGGCCGTCTTCCAGCACGGCTGGGGCGCCTCGCTCATCGGCTCCGAGAAGGTCGGCGCCGTCGAGAACTGGATCCCGCTGTTCGTCCTTGTCGTCCTGTTCGGCCTGTCCATGGACTACCACGTGTTCGTGGTCTCCCGGATCCGCGAGGCGCGGGACCAGGGGCTGCCGAACCGGGCCGCGATCCGCGAGGGCATCACCCGCACCGCCGGGGCCGTGACCGGCGCCGCCGTCATCATGGTGGCCGTGTTCGCGGTCTTCGGGATGCTGTCCATGCAGGACATGCAGCAGATGGGCGTCGGGCTCGGGGTGGCCGTCCTGCTGGACGCGACCGTGGTGCGCATGGTGCTGCTGCCGTCCCTGATGACGCTGCTGGGGGAGCGGAACTGGTCCACGCCGCGGTACCTCCGGTGGTTGCCGCAGGTGTCCCACGAGACGCCGGTGCCCGTGCGGGCCCCCAGGGTCCCGGTCCCCTAAGGGGCCCGCCCCTCACCCCTGCGGCCCTGGCGACCGGCCCCCGCCCCTGACGGCGGCCGGTCGCCTTGGCGTGTCCTCGCCCACCCGCCCGCCCGTGCGGGCCCGCTCGGCGGGGACCGCCCCTTGTGGGGGTTCCCCGCCGTCGGCGCCTGCGGGCCGTCGCGGCGGTTTCTTTCCCACCCGCCCGCCCGTGCGGGCCTGGTGGCCGGTGGCCGCTCCTTGCGGGGCTTGCCCGCCGTCGGCGTCCGCGCCCCGTCACGCCGGATTCCTTCCCTCCCGCCCGTGCGGCCGGTGGGGGCGCTTCTCTCGGTGGTTGATCGCCGTCGGTGTCCGCGTCCCGGCGTCGCGGCGGCGCTCGCTCGGCACGGGGCCGCTGGCAGCGGTGGCGCATGGGGTGGGTGGGCGGGAAGGTACCCGCCGCGGTAGCGGCGGGACGGAGGCGTGGCGGCTGCCGGGGCTGTCGGGGCCGCCGGTTGCCTGGTCACCCGGCGAGGAAGGCCGCCTCGCGGCTCGCGGCGAGGCCCACCCGGCGGCGGTCGGGCCGCAGCGGCGCCTCCCCGCCGAGGCTCCGGAGCCAGCCCCACGTGTCGCGCACGGTCTCCCGCAGCGGTCGGCACGACAACCCCGCCCCCACCGCCTTGGCCGAACTGGTGTCGTGCACCGTGTCGTACAGCTCCCCCGGCGGAATCCACACCGGCAGCTCCTCCCACGGCTCGATCCCGGCGGCGACCACGTCCTCCGGCGCCGCCCACCGCAGCTGGGCGTCGGGCGCCCCCGCCACGTCCACGCAGGCGTCGAGGAGGTCGCCCATCGTGGCGTGCCCCCGGGGGCAGAGGAGGTTGTAGGGCCCGTGCCGACGGGCGGCGACCGCGTCGAGGGTCCACTCGGCGAGGTCCCGCACGTCGACGTACTGGATCACGGCGTCGCGCGGCCCGGGCGCGAGCACGGGCCCGCCGCGGGCGACGCGGTTCAGCCACCAGGGAAGCCGCCCGATGTTCTCGTACGGGCCGAGGATGAGCCCGGCCCGCAGGAGCAGCGTCCGCTCCGCGCCGAAGGCGTCGACGGCCGCCAGCTCGCCGCCGCTCTTGTCCTCGGCGTACGCCACCGCGTCCGCGTCCGGGTCGCCGTCCACGACGGGGTACGACTCGTCGGAACCGGCCCGCCCCGGATAGGCGTACACCGACATGCTGGAGACGTAGGCGTAGGCACCGGCCCGCTCCCGCAGGCGCCGCGCCGCGTCCCGGACGTGGCGCGGCGCCCCGGACCAGGTGTCCACGACGGCGTCCCACGCGCCGTCGTGGGCGGCGTGGGCGTCGAGGGCCGCGAACCCGTCGGCCGTGGTGCGGTCGCCGTGGACGGCACGGGCCCCGTCGGGGGCGGCGTGCCGCCCGCGGTGGAAGACGGTCACGTCCCAGCCCCGCGCGAGCGCCCCTTCGGTGACCGCGCGCCCCACGAACTCCGTACCGCCGAGGATCAGTAGTCTCATGCGCCGACTCTGCCTCGTCGGGCCGGGCCCGGGGAAGGCGTTTCTGCCTGGGGGAGAACGCGGGAGAACCTGCGGGAGGAGGGGTCAGGCGGTCGGCGGGGCGTACTTGTAGCCGACGCGCCGCACCGTCTGGATCGTGGAGCGGTGCTCGGCGCCGAGCTTGCGCCGCAGGCGGGCGATGTGGACGTCGACGGTCCGCCCGTCGCCCACGTGGCCGTACCCCCACACCGTCGTCACGAGCTGGTCGCGGGTGTGCACCCGGTGCGGGTGCGCCACGAGGTGCGCGAGCAGCTCGAACTCCAGGTACGTGAGGTCCAGCTGGCGCCCGTCGACGTGCGCGGAGCGCCGCGCGGTGTCGATGCGTACGGGCCCGCCGCCCGCGTCGGCGCCGGACGCCGACCCGGACTCGGCGGCGGGGGCCGCGGCGGACAGCTGCTCCTGGCCCGCGGGCACCAGCACCAGGTAGCCGATCATGGGCGGCTGCCCCGGCAGCGTGGGCAGGGTGTGCTGCGGCGCGGGCAGCAGGGTCGCGCCCGGCGGCAGGAAGCCGGAGAAGTCGGCGAGGTCGGAGATCCGGGCCACCTCGTCGGGCGAGACGGCCCGCAGCCGTCCGCGCGGACGGGAGGCGGTGGGGGTCGCCACGGGAGCCGTGGAGGCCGTGGAAGCGGCGGAGGCGGTGGCGGCGGCAGTGGCGGCGGTCGTGAAGGGACGGGAGTTCGCCATGAGTCAGCTCTTTCGCGCTAAGGAGTCGTCTGGGGACGTACGTCGTGCGCGACAGGCCGGAGGCCGGGAACGGCTTTAGAGGGCCCGCGCGTTCAGCGCGCGGCAACACACCCGGTCGAAGTCGTGGTGCTGGCGGGAAGGCCAGAAGGGCTCAAGGTCGTGGTGACCCGTCGCGGTGTTCTGGAAGCTGCCCATGGCCCCATTGAAGCAGATGAGAGCGGGTCCGGCGGATCTCTCTCGCACGTTGATACGCGCTGTTGGCGTGCGCGTGGTGTGAAATCCGGCTTCGCGCAAGGGGCGTTGGGCAGCACGCGGGGGCGCCCACCACATCGGTGGACGCCCCTCGCGAAATCCGGCAGAACGTACAGATCGGGTCAGACCTGTCCGGCCTTCTCCAGCGCCGCGCAGCAGGTGTCGACGAGCAGCCGGGTCACCACGTACGGGTCGACGTTGGCGTTCGGGCGGCGGTCCTCGATGTAGCCCTTGCCGTCCCGCTCGACCTGCCAGGGGATGCGGACCGAGGCGCCGCGGTCCGAGACGCCGTACGAGTACTCGTTCCAGGGGGCCGTCTCGTGCAGGCCGGTGAGGCGGTCGTCGATGCCCGCGCCGTAGTTCTTGACGTGGTCCATCGGCTTGGAGCCCTCGCCGAGGGACTCGCAGGCGGTGATGATCGCGGGGTAGCCCTCGCGCATGGCCCGGGTGGAGAAGTTGGTGTGCGCGCCCGCGCCGTTCCAGTCGCCCTTGACCGGCTTGGGGTCGAGGGTGGCGGAGACGTCGAAGTCCTCGGCGGTGCGGTAGAGCAGCCAGCGCGCCACCCACAGCTGGTCGGAGACCTCCAGCGGCGACAGCGGGCCGACCTGGAACTCCCACTGGCCGGGCATGACCTCGGCGTTGATGCCGGAGATGCCGAGGCCCGCGGCGAGGCAGTGGTCCAGGTGCGCCTCGACGACGTCGCGGCCGTGGATCTCGTCGGCGCCGACACCGCAGTAGTAGCCGCCCTGCGGGGCGGGGAAGCCCCCGGCGGGGAAGCCGAGGGGGCGGTCGCCCGCGAAGAACGTGTACTCCTGCTCGATGCCGAAGACCGGCTCCTGCGCCGCGAACCGCTCCGCGACCTCCGCCAGCGGCGCCCGCGTGTTGGAGGAGTGCGGGGTCATGTCGGTGTTCAGGACCTCGCACAGGACCAGCAGGTGGTCGCCGCCGCGGATCGGGTCCGGGCAGCAGAAGACCGGCTTGAGCACGAGGTCGGAGGCGTGGCCCTCGGCCTGGTTCGTCGACGAGCCGTCGAAGCCCCACAGCGGCAGCTCGGCGACCTCGCGCGGCGGCCGGGAGCCGAGCAGGATCTTCGTCTTCGAACGGAGCTTGGCGGTCGGCTCGGTGCCGTCGATCCAGATGTACTCAGCCTTGAAGGTCACGGGACTCATCCTTGGGGACACTAGGTACGGCGCAGTCGTGCGGGTGCTGCGGTCCGTGGCGATGGACGGCAGCCTGTCAACGCGCGATGTCCCCGCCGTTGCCCCTGTGTGAACCCCGTGTTACCTGGGGCGGCAGTGACCGGAGTCACGTGCCGGGCCCCCGCGGCCGTCGCCCGGACGCGGGGGCGCGCCCACCTCGCGTCCCCAGCGGGTCCGGGGGCGCCTACCGGGACAGCGCGTCGCGCACCGCCTCCTCCGTGCGGGCCACCACCGCCGTGCCGTCGTCCGCGGTGATGATCGGCCGCTGGATCAGCTTGGGGTGGGCGGCGAGCGCCTCGATCCAGGCGTCGCGGCCGGAGGCGTCCCTCGGCCAGCGGGTCCGGTCCTTCAGGTCGAGTTCCTTGGCGGCGGCCTCCTGGGTGCGGGTGATGTCCCAGGGTTCGAGGCCGAGCCTGCCGAGTACGTCGCGGATCTCGTCGGCGGTCGGCACGTCCTCCAGGTAGCGGCGCACCGTGTAGTCGGCGCCCTCCGCGTCGAGCAGCGTGAGCGCGCCGCGGCACTTCGAACAGGCGGGGTTGATCCAGATCTCCATGCCGCACACGCTACCCCTGAACCACCCGCCCCAGGCGCCCTCAAACCCCCTCTGGCCAGCGGAGATTGCCGTTCTGGGGAGCGGCCGTTGTCAGTGCCGGGACGTAGAATGGAAGCAATGTTCGAGGGGGCCCGCGAAGGGTTTCCGCACCGCGACAGGAGGATGCCTGTGCCCGCTGCCGCAGTCCCGTCCGTACCGTCCGCACACTCCACGTCCGCCGCCAGCACCCGCTCCCGCAAGCCCGCCGCGCGCCGCCGCGCGACCCAGACCGCGCTCCTCGACCTGCCGTACGCGCCGCTGGCGAAGCGCCCGCTGCCGCCGGGACGCCCCCGCGACTGGTACATCACGCACAACCGCCGCCTCAAGGCCATGCGCCTGGCCATAGCCCTGCTCGACTCCGGAGTCCTCGTCCCGAACCAGGCCAGCGACGTCCGCATCCGCTCCATGGCGGAGACGGTGGGCATCCACCCGCCGTCGGACACGACGTGCCACATGGTGCGGGCCCTGATGCGCTACTCCCGCTGACCCTCGCGGGCCACCCCCACGCCGGACGGGCTGGAAGGTGCCAGTCGCCGCTGAGTTTCAGCCCGTCCGGCGTCTGAGGACGAGGCCGGAGGCCTATTTCCGGGGGTGCCAGGGGGCTGGCCCCCTGGTTCGGGAAGGGGCGGGATCGGGGGCTGCGCAGCCGAGGCCACCCTCACCCGTTCGGCGTACCCGGCATGCGCCCCCGCGCCCCCGCGCATTGGCTGCTCCTGAAGGGAGGCCGCGCCAGCCCAGGAGGAGGCCGACCGAGGAGAGGGGTTCGCCATGAGCACGCCCGCCGAGCGCGCCCAGCGGGGCAAGGCCGCCCGCAAGCGCGCCCCCCGCTCCTCCCACGGCGCCTGGATCCCCTCGGCCGACCGCCCCGACCCGGTGGCCGTCCTGGAGCGCCAGGCCACCGACCGCGTCCACGACCTGGTGCCGATCCGCTACGCGCGGATGGCCGCGTCCCCGCTGGCCTTCCTGCGCGGCGCCGCCGCCGTCATGGCGGGCGACCTCGCCGCCCAGCGGCACACCGGCCTCACGGTCCAGCTCTGCGGCGACGCCCACCTGCTGAACTTCGGCGTGTTCGCCTCCCCGGAGCGCCGCCTGCTCTTCGACCTCAACGACTTCGACGAGACCTACCCCGGCCCCTTCGAGTGGGACGTCAAACGGCTCGCCGCCAGCGTCGCCGTGGCCGCCCGCGAGAGGGGCCTGGGCGACGACAAGGCCCGCGGCGCGGCGCTCGCCGCCGCCACCGCCTACCGCAAGCGGATGCGCCGTCTGGCCCGCCTGGGCGAGCTGGACGTCTGGTACGAGCGCGTCGAGCCCGACGGCCTGCTGTCCCTCATCCGCTCCGACCGCGACCGCGAGCGCGCCGCCGCCCGCCTCGACCGCGCCCGCCGCCGCACCAGCCTCCAGGCGCTCGGCAAGCTCACCGAGGTCGTCGACGGCCGCCGCCGCATCGTCCACGACCCGCCGCTGCTCGAACCGGCGGGCGCCCCCGACACGGCCGCCCTGCGCAAGATCTTCGGCGACTACCGCTCCACCCTCGCCGAGGAGCGCCGCCTGCTCCTGGACCGCTACCGCTTCGTCGACGCCGCGCGCAAGGTCGTCGGCGTCGGCAGCGTCGGCACCCGCTGCTTCGTCGTGCTGCTCACCGGGCGCGACGCGGGCGACCCGCTGTTCCTCCAGATCAAGGAAGCCGTCCGGTCCGTCCTGGAGGAGCACCTGCCGTCCGGGCCCTACGTCCACCCCGGCCACCGCGTGGTCTCCGGCCAGCGCCTGCTCCAGGCCGCCGGGGACATCTTCCTCGGCTGGATGACCGGCCCCCAGGGCCGCGCCTACTACTGGCGCCAGTTGCGCGACATGAAGGGCTCCGTCGACCTCGGCGACCTCGGCCCCGCCGGACTGGTCGACTACGCCCGCCTGTGCGGCACCGCCCTGGCCCGCGCCCACGCCCGCTCCGGCGACCGCATCGCCATCGCCGCGTACCTGGGCGGCGGCGACACCTTCGACCAGGCGACAGCGGACTTCGCCATGCGCTACGCGAGCCAGAACGAGCGGGACCACAAGGCCCTGACGGCCGCGATAGCCGCGGGCGTGGTGACGGCGAACGGCGACGCCGCGAGCCCGTCCGGCACCTGAGGACGAGCCGCGCGGCGGCGATGCACGGGGGGCCGGGGAGGGCGGTGCCCCGTGGTTTCGGAAAGGGGCGGGGCGGGGGATCACCCCCCTCATGACCCCAGCAACCGTAAGCGTGTTCACCCTGGGCGGCACCATCTCGGCGAGGGCGGGCGGCGGCCCCACCCGCCTGACGGGCGCCGAGACCCTCGCGACCGTCCCGGTGCCCGACGGCGTCACGGTGGAGCTCCACGACGTACGCCAACTCCCTGGCTCCTCCCTGACGTTGACGGACCTCGCGGCCCTGGCCGAGCGCGTCGACCAGGCCACGGCCGCGGGCCACGGCGTGGTGGTCGTCCAGGGCACCGACACCCTGGAGGAGACGGCGTTCCTGCTCGACGTGGTGTGCGCGCCCGGCACCCCGGTGGCCGTCACGGGCGCGATGCGCCGCCCGGACCTGCCCGGCGCGGACGGCCCCGCGAACCTCGCCGCCGCCCTCGCGGTCGCCGCCGACCCGGGCTGCCGGGGCCTCGGCGTGGTCACGGTCCTCGCCGACGAGATCCACGCCGCGCGCCACGTCCGCAAGGCGCACACGACGTCGCTCACCACGTTCGCCTCGCCCGGCGCGGGCCCCCTCGGCCGGGTCGTGGAGGGCGTCCCGCGCATCCTGCTCAGACCCCAGGGGCCCACGGTGGAGCGCCCGTTGCGGCTGCGCGAGCCCGCCCGCGTCGCGCTGGTCACCCTCAGCATCGGCGACGGCGGCGAACTGCTCGACGCCGTCGACGACCGCTTCGACGGCCTGGTCGTCGCCGCGTTCGGCGCCGGACACGCGCCGAAGTGGCTGGTCGAGCCGCTCGCCAAGCTCGCCGACCGCATCCCCGTCGTCCTGGCCTCCCGCACCGGCGCGGGCCCGCTGCTCAGCGAGACCTACCGCGGCCCCGGCTCCGAGGCCGACCTGCTCTCCCGCGGCCTGCTCTCCGCGGGCCCCCTCGACGCCCCCAAGGCCCGGCTGCTGCTGTACGCGCTCCTCGCGGACGGCGCCGACCGGGAGGCGACCCGGGCCGCCTTCCGCCGCCTCCAGCACGGCTGACGCACGGACGCACGGACGCGGGGGCACGGGCGGCGGAGGGGCGCGCACGGGCCGGGCACGCGGCCACAATGGACCCATGGGCCCCGCCACCAGCGAGTTCGTCCGCGCCACCCCGCCCCCGTACGGCGGCGGGGTCGTCTCCGCCGTGGGCTACCGGAGCCGGGGCCAGACCCCGGGCCTGCACCGGGGCCTGCCGTCCCCGTACCTGACGCTGATCTTCTCGCTCGACGGGCCCGTCGTCACCGGCGCCACCCCCGACCAGGCCGCCGGGCCCGGCGCCGCCCGCACCGAGATCGTCGTGGGCGGCCTGCACCAGAGCCCCGCGTACGTGGTGCGGCCCGAGCACGAGGCGGGCATCCAGCTCGCCCTGCACCCGCTCGCCGCCCGCGCCCTCCTCGGCCTGCCCGCCGCCGAACTGACCGGGCGGCTCGTCACCGACGGCACGGACGTCCTCGGGCGGGCCGCCGCCGACGTACGGGAGCAACTGTGCGCGGCCGACACCTGGGGCGAGCGGTTCGCCCGCCTGAACGCCTACCTGGCCCGCCGCGCGGCCGACGGGTCCGGCGCGGTGCGGCCGGAGGTCGCCGAGGCCTGGGCCTGGCTCGCCCGGCGCCGCGGCGCGGGCACGCTGCCCGGCCTCGCCGCGCACGTGGCGCTCAGCGAGCGCCGCCTGACCGCGCTGTTCCGCGCCGAGACCGGCGTCACCCCCAAGCAGGCCGCCCGCCTCATGCGCTTCCAGCACGCGAAGGGCCGCGCGGCCCGCGCCTTCGCCGCGGGCGCGCCCCTGGACCTCGCGCGCGTCGCCGCCGACAGCGGCTACTACGACCACTCCCACCTCGTACGGGACTTCCGCCAGTACACCGGCCTCAGCCCCAGCGCCTGGCTCGCCGAAGAGTGCCGGAATATCCAAGCCGGGGGACACCGCGACGGCGAAGACTGACCCCATGAACGACATCAACGCCGCAAACGCCACCAAAGCTGATGAAACGCACCAGAGCGGTGCGCACTCCGGCACACCCGCCGACGGCCGGAACCTGCGCGCCCCCGACGTCTGGCCCTCCCTCCAGGCCCACGACGCCCCCGCCCTGATCGACTTCCTCGTCTCCACCGTCGGCTTCCTGCGCACCGCCGTCCACGAGGACGGCGGCCGCGTCGCCCACGCCCAGCTCGACTGGCCCGAGGGCGGCGGCATCATGCTCGGCGACCACGACCCCGCGTCCTCCGCGTACTGCCTGGACCCCGGCACGTTCGGGGCGTACGTCGTCACGGACCGCGTCGACGACCTGTACCGGCGGGTCACGGCGGCGGGCGCGAAGGTGCTGCGGCCGCTCGCCGACCAGCCCTATGGCAGCCGCGAGTTCACCATCGCCGACCCCGAGGGCAACAAGTGGTCCTTCGGGACCTACCGCGGTGAGCCCCGCCCCGACCAGGGGTGACGGCCAGGGGCGACGGCCCTGCCCGCCGGGGCGGGGTGATAGCTTGCGCACGCCAGTCGCGCCCGCACCCGGGCCAGGGAATCCGGTGGGAATCCGGAACTGACGCGCAGCGGTGAGGGGGACGGGCGGGGCCAGCGGCCACTGGGCGTGCGGACGCCCGGGAAGGCGGCCCCGTCCGGACGAACTCGAGTCCGAAGACCTGCTGGCACCGCCGCCCGGGCGCCGGGCGGCGGGGTTTCGCAGACCAGGCTCCGCGCATGAGCCATGAGACCCGGGAAGTCCTGTGCCCCACGTTGTCCCGCCCGCCGTCGCCGTCGCCGTCGCCGCCGTTCACCGCCCCGCGCGGCGCGTGCGCCGTACCGCCCTGCTCGCCGCGGGGCTCGTCCTCCTCACGGCCTGCGGCGGCCCCGCCGCCCGCCACGACGACCGGGCCGGGGCCGACGGCTTCCCGGTGACCGTCACCGCCTGCGGCGCGAAGGTCCGCGTCGACGCGCCGCCCCGGCGGGCCGTCTCCCTCGACCAGGGCTCCAGCGAGATCCTGCTCTCCCTCGGCCTCGCCGACCGCATGGCCGGGACCGGCACCTGGACCGACCCGGTCCGCCCCGACCTGAAGGCGGCCAACGCCAAGGTCGAGCGCCTCGCCGACCGCTACCCCTCCCTGGAGAAGGTCCTCTCCAAGGAGCCGGACTTCGTCAGCGCGTCGTTCCTGTACACCGTCGGCAAGGGCGGCGTCGCCGACCGCGCCAAGTTCACCGGGCTCGGCGTGCCCGTCTACGTCTCGCCCACCGACTGCGCGGGCAAGGACAACAGCGGCGACGGCGACGGCAAGCGCGTGCGGACCCTCACCATGGACACCGTCTACGGCGAGATCCGCGACCTCGCCCGGATCTTCGACGTCGAGGAGCGCGGCGAACGCCTGATCGCGGACCTCAAGGCGCGCACCGCGAAGGCCGCCCGCACGGCGAAGGCCGCCCGCACGGCGAAGGCACCGAAGGGGTCCCGGACGTCCGTCGCGTACTGGTTCTCCGACTCCAAGGCCCCGTACATCGCGGGCTGCTGCGGCGCGCCCGGCGTCATCACCCGCACCCTCGGCCTGCGCAACGCCTTCGCCGACACCCGCGCCGAATGGCCCCAGGTCAACTGGGAGACCGTCGCCGACCGCGACCCGGACGTCCTGGTCATCGGCGACCTCACGCGCAAGGCGCAGTCGGCGGAGAGCGCCCGCGCGAAGATCGCGTTCCTGGAGTCCCACCCCGTCACCAGGAACCTCACCGCCGTGAAGAAGAAGCGGTACGTGCTGCTCAGCGGCCAGGCCCTGAACCCGACGATCCGCACGGTCGACGGCATCGAGCAGGTCGCGGCGGGCCTGCGGACGTTCGGCCTGGCGCGGTGAGCGCGGCGGACGTCCGGCCCCGCGCGGTGAGCGCCGCCGCGCGCGCCACCCTGCTGGGCGCCGTGGGGCTCGCCGCCCTGCTGCTGTCCGTGGCCGTCTCCGTCACCATCGGCCCGGCGGACATCTCCGTGCCGGACGTGTGGTCGGCGGTGGCCGCGCACCTCGGCTGGGGCGAGCCCGAACTCACCCCGCTGCGCGACGGGATCGTCTGGAACCTGCGCATGCCGCGCACCCTCCTCGCGGGCGTGTGCGGGGCGGGCCTCGCGGTGTGCGGCGCCGTGCTCCAGTCCCTGCTGCGCAACCCGCTCGCGGACCCCTTCGTCCTCGGCGTCTCCTCCGGGGCGTCCACGGGCGCCGTCGCCGTGGTGGTCCTCGGCGTCGGCGGGGGCGTGCTCACGCTGTCCACCGGGGCGTTCGCCGGGGCCATCGGCGCCTTCGCGTTCGTGCTGCTGCTCAGCCGGGCCCTCGGCGCGACCGCGGACCGCGTGGTCCTCTCCGGGGTCGCCGCCATGCAGTTCTTCTCCGCCGTCACCTCCTTCGTCATCCTGACGTCGGCCGACGCGGAGACCACCCGGGGCGTGCTGTTCTGGCTGCTCGGCTCGCTGAGCGGGGCGGGCTGGACGGACGTGGCGGCGTGCGCGGCCGTGCTCGCCGTGGCCCTCACGATCTGCCTGGGCCACGCCCGTACGCTCGACGCGTTCGCGTTCGGCGAGGACGCGGCGGCCTCCCTCGGGGTGCACGTGGCCCGGGTCCGCCTGATCCTGCTGTCCGTGACGGCCCTGCTGACGGCGGCCCTGGTCAGCGCCGCCGGGGCGATCGGCTTCGTCGGCCTGACCCTGCCCCACGCGGCCCGCGCGCTCGTCGGCGCCACCCACGCCCGACTGCTGCCGGTGACGGCCCTGACCGGCGCGGTCTTCCTGATCTGGGTGGACACCCTGGCCCGTACGCTGCTCGACCCGCAGGAGGTGCCGGTGGGGGTGGTCACCTCCCTGATCGGGGTCCCGGCGTTCGTGGTGGTGCTGTACCGGACGAGGAGGACGGCGTGAGGGCGGACCCGGGGCTCGGCGAGGACGGCACGGGCCTGCGCGCGGAGCGGGTGACCCGGGCCGCGGACGGCCGCCTGATCGTGGACGGCATCACCCTCGCCCCCGCCCCGGCCAGACGCTCGGCGTCCTCGGCCCCAACGGCTCCGGCAAGTCCACGCTGCTGCGCCTCCTGGCGGGCGTCCTCGCCCCCACCTCCGGCGTGGTCACCCTGGACGGCACACCGCTGCGCGACCTCGGCCGCCGCACGGTGGCCCGCCGCCTGGCCGTGGTGGAACAACAGGCCGACACCCAGTCCGACCTGATGGTACGGGACGTCGTACGCCTCGGCCGCGTCCCGCACCGCCGCGCCTGGTCACCGCCCACGGCCGACGACGAGCGGGCGGTCGACGAGGCCCTGGCCCGCACGGACCTCACCGCCCGCGCCGCCCAGCCCTGGCACACCCTCTCCGGCGGCGAACGCCAACGCGCCCACATCGCCCGCGCCCTCGCCCAGACGCCCCGCGAACTCCTCCTGGACGAACCCACCAACCACCTGGACATCCACCACCAGCTGGACCTCCTCACCCTGGTGACCGCCCTCCCCGTCACCACCGTCATCGCCCTGCACGACCTCAACCTGGCGGCGATGTTCTGCGACGAGATCCTGATCCTGAAGGAGGGCCGCGCCCACGCCCACGGCACGCCCGCGCGGATCATCACGGAGCCACTGATAGCGGACGTCTACGGCGTCCGCGCGAAGGTGACCCCACCGACCCCTACCACAGACCACCCCACCATCACGTACCTGCGCCCGGAACCGAACGTGCCCGCTCCCCACCGGCGGTAGGCTCGAACCGCGGACGCCCCGATCCCCGGCCCTCTCCGTGCAGTCCCGTTCCGCGCAACAGAGGCCCTGCGCACCCGCACAGCACCACCAGCGTCAGAGGAGATGGGGCAGATGTGCCCACATCCCGACCCTTCCGCACGGCCCGCGACCCCCGACCTGTTCACCGAGTGCCGGGTGGTCCACCCGCACGGCGAGCTGGACCTGACGACGTCGACCGACTTCGGCCTGACCCTGGCCGACGCCCGCGCGGGCATCGGCCGCCCCTTCCTGATCGTCGACCTCAGCGACGTGACGTTCATGGACGGCAGCGCCCTGACCCCGCTCTGCGCCGCCTGGGCGGACTGCCGGGCCCGGCACGGCTGGGTGCGCCTCGTGCGCGGCCCGGTCAGCGCGGGCCTGGTGCTGCGGGCGACCGGGCTTACGCCCCGCTTCCCCTGGTACGCCTCGGCGCAGGACGCCTGGGTGGGCAGCCCGTCGCGACGCGGCCCGAAGGGCGGCGAGCCGGGAGGACCGGCCTAGTGGCCGCCGAGCGCCCGGCGGCACGGGCGCCGCGCCGGGACGGGGCCGGGTGATCAGCCTCGGCATGGCGGAGGTCCTGCGCTCGCTGCGGGACCCCGGTGGCACGGGCGACCCGGCCGAGGCGTGCGCACGGGCCCTCGGCGTCCCGGGCGTCGCCGTGTCACTGCTGCTGGGGACGGACGGCATGGCCGAACTGCTGTGGTGCTTCCCCGAGTTGAGCGAGCGCTTCGAGGACCTCCAGTTCACGCTGGGGGAGGGGCCGGGGCCCGACGCCGTGCGCACCGGCGCGCCCGTGATCGAGCCGGACCTGAGGCGGGTGCGTCCCGACCGGTGGCCCGCGCTGCTGCCGTCCGCGCTTGAGCTGGGGGTACGGGGCGTGAGCTGCTTCCCGCTGGGCCTGGGGGCCGTACGCCTCGGGGTGCTCACCGTGCTGTGCGGCGGCCGCCGCCTCTCGGAACAGCAGTACGCCGACGCCATCGCGCTGGCGGCGGCGCTGACGGGGGCGCTGCTGAGCGGCGCGGGGAAGCCGGAGGGCGAGGCGGGCGGCCTGTACCGCGCGGTGGTGCACCAGGCGACCGGGATGGTCAGCGTCCAGCTGGACGTGCCGGTGGCGCAGGCCCTGCTGCGGCTGCGCGCGCACGCGTACGGCAGCGGCCGGACCCTCGGGGAGGTCGCCGCCGACGTCGTGGCCCGCAGGCTCCGCTTCGACGGCGGCTTCGACACCGCACCGGACACCCCACTGGACACCGCAGTTGACACCGCACCGGACAGCGAACCGGACGCCGACCGCGACGGCGATTTCCGCGGCGTTTTCCACGACGATGGAGACGACGAGAACGGGCCGCACACGCCCGAAGGCGGAGAGGGATGATCGGCATGGCCCGCGAACGACGCCTCGCGGAAGTCTTCGTGGAGGTCGCAGACTCCCTCATCGACGACTTCGACGTCATCGACCTGCTCCAGCGCCTCGCGACCCGCTGCGTGGAACTGCTCGACGTGTCGGCCGCCGGGCTGATGCTCGCCGACGTACGCGGCGAACTCCAGGTCATCGCCGCGTCCGACGAGCAGTCCCGGCTCCTGGAGCTGTTCGCGCTCCAGCACGACCAGGGCCCCTGCGTGGAGTGCTACCGCACCGCGTGCCCCCGTACGAACATCGACCTGACCGGCGCCGAAGCGGTCGCGGCCTGGCCGCAGTTCGCACCGCGGGCCCGCGCGACCGGGTACGCCGCCACGCACGCGCTGCCGCTGCGGCTGCGGAACCGGGTCGTCGGCGCGCTCAACCTCTTCCAGACCACCGCCGACCCGCTCGGCGACGACGACATCGCGCTCGCCCAGGCCCTCGCCGACGTCTCCACCATCGCCATCCTCCAGCAGCGCACCCTGGAGCGGGCGCACATGGAGAAGAGCCAGGTCGAGAGCGCGCTCACCAGCCGCATCCTGATCGAGCAGGTCAAGGGCGTCCTGGCGGAGCGCTGGAACACCTCGGTGGACGAGGCCTTCGCCGCGTACCGCGCCTACGCGCGCGCCCACCACCTCCGCCTGGTGGACCTGGCGGCACGCATCATCAACGGCTCCTTCGACACGGCGACCATCCCACCGCCCCGCTCCTGAGCGGTGCCCGATCAGTCGGCGACATCGACGCCATAGCCCCGGGCCAGGTCGGCCAGGCCGTGGTCGTAGCCCTGGCCCACGGCGCGCAGTCGCCAGCCGTCGGCGCGGCGGTACAGCTCGGCGAGGATCATGGTGCGCTCCGTGGTGGCCGCGTCGAGCGTGGCGCGGGCCGTCGCGGCCGCGCCGACGCCACGGGCGGCGGTCACCTCGATGGCGCCGACGTCGGAGAACGTCGCGGCGCCGTCGATCGCGGCGGCGACGACGATCCGGCGCACCTCCAGGGGCAGGCGCCCGAGGTCGGCGGTGACGGCCTGCTCCGTGGGGCCGTCCAGGGCGAGCCGCACGGTGCCGTCCGGGTGCTCGGGCGCGCTGTAGAACACGAAGTCCTCGTCGCCCACGACCTGTTCGCGCTCGTCGAGGGCGAAGGCGACGACGTCGACCGCGCAGGCGGCGTGCTGGCTCCACGTGGCGGCCACCGTCCAGGCCGCGTCGGGGTGGGGCAGGTCGATGACGGCGCCCCGGACCAGTACCTCCGCCGTGTCCGACGGCGTGCCGTCCGCGCCCCGCGCCGACACCGGCACGGCCGTCGGCGCGAGCAGCCAGCCGCCGTCGTGCACCCGCAGCCCGAGGGCGGCGATGCGGCTCATGCGCCGGTCCGCCTCGCCGCCGGTGAGGACGACGACGTCGGTGACGCTGGCGGACAGGTTGACCGCGGCGGAGGCGCCGAGGGCGAGCACGCGCGAGCGCGCCGCCACGGCCTCGTCGTGGGTTCCCCCAGCACCAGGACCCGGCGCCCGGCCAGCGGCAGCCCCGCCGCGGCGGCGGGAGCGGTGGCGCGCTGCGCGGGGATGGCGGGCGCGGCGGCGGGCTGGGGCGCCCCCGGCGCGGCTTCACCCCGCCCCCTCGGGGCGCGGGCCGTGCCCTTGGCCTGACCGGGCCGCACGTCCTCCAGCAGCCGCAGATAGGCCGCCTCGTCCACGAGGGGGACCCCCTCGGCCGCGGCGCGGCGCAGCTTGCCCGAGGAGCCGCCGGGGTCATTGGTCACCACGACACTGGTCTGCCCGCTGACGGAGCCCATCACGTTGAGCCCCGCCGCCACCGAGCGGGCGACCAGCTCTTCGCGGGCGACCTCGGTCTCCCCGGTCACGGCGACCTTCATGCCCTGGACCAGCGGCCCGCCCGCCTCCAGACGGCCCGGATTGCGGTAGGCGCAGGGCGTCTTGGGGACGTACGGCTTGTAGTCCTGGCGCGGTGGGCACTCCAGGAGCGGCAGCGGCAGGCCGAGCCGCTCGGCGGCGCTCAGCGAACCCCGCAGGATGCCGGAGAGGACCCGTACGTCGTCCCGCGCGTCGTGGGCCCGCTCCTGGCGCACGCCGTAGTGGGCGGCGAGGGTGCCCAGCTTGAGGTCGGGGGTCGCGGGCGCGACCAGCCGGTTGAGGGACAGGGTGCACAGGCGTCTGCCGACCGGCACCCAGGAGCGGGCGCGGGCGAATTCGTGGGCCAGGAAGTCGTAGTCGAACTGTGCGTTGTGCGCGACCAGGACACGGCCGCTCAGCAGCGCTCCCACCGTCGCCGCGACGTCCTCGAAGACGGGGGCGCCGGAGAGGCGGGCGGGCGTGAGGCCGTGGATGTGCACCGGGCCCGGATCGCAACCGGGGTTGAGCAGGGTGGAGAACTCGCCCGTCCGCCGACCGCGCCCGTCCAGTGTGACGACGGCCAGGGACAGGACGCGGTCACGGCCCGGCCGCAGCCCGGAGGTCTCCACGTCCACCAGCGCCCAGTCGTGGACGTAGTCGGGCAGCGTGGGCCACTTCGGGCTCGACGACAACAGGACCATGCTGGGGCTCCCCTCCCGAGCGCGGCAGGGCGCCGGACCTGTCCGCGAAGATGTGGATCGTGGGGGATTTTCGCACGGGTCACCCCCCGTTCGTGGCGGATCCACCACGAACCGACGGCCCCGGAAACGGAACCGCCCCCCGCCCGGGACACGCCGAAGGCCACCACCCGCGGGCGGCGGCCTTCACACGTCACAGCCGGTGTCCAAGCCCCCGGGGCTCCCGCAGGGGGAGCCGGGGGCCGGGGTCCTAGATGTCGAAGTACAGCTCGAACTCGTGCGGGTGCGGGCGGAGTTGGATCGGGGCGATCTCGTTGGCGCGCTTGTAGTCGATCCAGGTCTCGATGAGGTCCGCCGTGAAGACGCCGCCCGCCTGGAGGTACTCGTTGTCCGCCTCCAGGGCGTCGAGGACCGCGGGGAGGGAGGTGGGGACCTGGGCGACGCCCGCGTGCTCCTCGGGGGCGAGTTCGTAGAGGTCCTTGTCGATCGGCTCGGCGGGCTCGATCTTGTTCTTGACGCCGTCGAGGCCCGCGAGGAGGAGGGCGGAGAAGGCGAGGTAGGGGTTGGAGGAGGGGTCGGGGGCGCGGAACTCGACGCGCTTGGCCTTCGGGTTGGAGCCCGTGATCGGGATGCGCATCGCCGCGGAGCGGTTCCGCTGGGAGTAGACCAGGTTGACCGGGGCCTCGAAGCCGGGGACCAGGCGGTGGTAGGAGTTCACCGTGGGGTTGGTGAAGGCCAGGAGCGACGGGGCGTGCTTGAGGATGCCGCCGATGTAGTAGCGGGCGGTGTCCGAGAGGCCCGCGTAGCCCTGCTCGTCGTAGAAGAGGGGCTCGCCGCCGGACCACAGGGACTGGTGGACGTGCATGCCCGAGCCGTTGTCGCCGAAGATCGGCTTCGGCATGAAGGTCGCGGTCTTGCCGTTGCGCCACGCGACGTTCTTCACGATGTACTTGAAGAGCATCAGGTCGTCGGCGGCGGCCAGGAGGGTGTTGAACTTGTAGTTGATCTCGGCCTGGCCCGCCGTGCCCACCTCGTGGTGCTGGCGCTCCACCTTCAGGCCCTGCCGGTCCAGCTCCAGGGAGATCTCGGCGCGCAGGTCGGCGAAGTGATCGACCGGCGGGGCCGGGAAGTAGCCGCCCTTGTAGCGGACCTTGTAGCCGCGGTTGTTCTCGATCGCGCCGGTGTTCCAGGCGCCCGCCTCGGAGTCGATCTCGTAGACCGAGCGGTTGGCGGAGGTCTCGAAGCGGACGGAGTCGAAGACGTAGAACTCGGCCTCCGGCCCGAAGTACGCGGTGTCCGCGATTCCGGTGGAGGCCAGGTACGCCTCGGCCTTCTTCGCCACGTTGCGCGGGTCGCGCGAGTACTGCTCGCCCGTGATCGGGTCGTGGATGAAGAAGTTGATGTTGAGGGTCTTGTCGCGGCGGAAGGGGTCGACGCGAGCCGTCGACAGGTCGGCGCGCAGCGCCATGTCGGACTCGTGGATCGCCTGGAAGCCGCGGATGGACGAGCCGTCGAAGGCCAGCTCCTCCGTGGGGTCGAACGCCTCGGCCGGCACCGTGAAGTGCTGCATCACACCCGGCAGGTCGCAGAAGCGGACGTCTACGAACTTCACGTCCTCATCCGCGAGGAACTTCTTGGCGTCGTCGGCGTTCTGGAACATCCAGCTCCTCCTACTCCCGCCCAAGGAGGAGCGGGGTTGCAGCTCGTTCGTGCGGCCAGTGCGGTGGCACACGCTGGACCCGACCATAAGGACGGGGCATTTCTCAAGCGTGACCCGTTTGTTTCGCCGAAGTTAACCGGGCCGGTGTGGAGCGCCCTCCCGGACCGCCCCCGGACCGCCTCCCGACCGGGACCCGGCCGTTCGCGGATCAAAAGGGGCGCAGTACCGTGGACGGGTGGACAACAGGCAAGCAATCGGATCGTGGCTCTCCGGCCCCCGCGCGGCAGCCGAGCAGGCGGGCGTCGACTTCGGATACCGGGGAGAGCAGCTCGGCCTGCCCGAGGAGGGCCCGGGTTCCATCGCGCGCCCCGGCCGCCGCATCGGCGCGATCGTCGTCGACTGGGTCCTGTGCATGGTGATCGCGTACGGCCTCTTCGCCCGCGGCGACGCGCAGGCGATGGGCAACTGGGCGCTCGGGGTGCTGTTCGTGATGAGCGTGCTGACCGTCGGCACGGTCGGCAGCACGCCGGGCAAGCGCCTCCTCGGCCTGCGTGTGATCGCCGAGGACGGCGGCCGCCTCGGCTTCGGCCGCGTGGTCGTCCGCAGCCTGCTGCTGTGCCTCGGCGTCCCCGCCCTCATCTGGGACCGCGACGGCCGCGGCCTCCACGACCGCCTCGCCCGCGCGGTCCAGGTGCGCATCTAGCCTCCGGCCCGGGTTCCCGTCCGGTTCCCGGTCTCCTCTGTACGCCGATGGGGCGCCCGGAAGACTTCCGGGCGCCCCATCGGCGTACAGAGGAGAGGCGAGCGCGGCTAGCGCATCTTCGGGCCGCCTAGCGCATCTTCGGGCCGCGTGGCATGCGCACGTTCTTCGGCATGGGGCCCTTGGGCAGGGGCATGTTCGACATCAGGTCGCCCATCGCCTTCAGGCGGTCGTTGGTCGCGGTGACCTGGGGGCCCTGGAGGACGCGGGGGAGCTTGAGCAGCGTCGTGCGCAGCTTCTTCAGCTCCACCTGGCCCTCGCCGGTGCCGACGATCACGTCGTGGACCGGGACGTCCGCGACGATGCGGGCCATCTTCTTCTTCTCGGCCGACAGCAGGGACTTCACGCGGTTCGGGTTGCCCTCGGCGACGAGGACGATGCCCGCCTTGCCGACGGTGCGGTGCACCACGTCCTGGCTGCGGTTCATCGCGACCGCGGGGGTCGTGGTCCAGCCGCGGCCGATCTTGTCGAGCACCGCGGCCGCCGCTCCGGGCTGGCCCTCCATCTGGCCGAAGGCCGCGCGCTCGGCCCGGCGGCCGAAGACGATCGCCATCGCGAGGAAGGCGAGCACGAAGCCCAGGATGCCGAGATAGACCGGGTGGTCGATCCAGAAGCCGAACGCGAGGAAGACACCGAAGGTGACGATTCCCACAGCTGCGATGACGAGACCGATCTTGGAGTCGGTCCGCCGGGTCATCTTGTACGTCAGGGCGATCTGCTTGAGCCGCCCTGGGTTCGCGGCGTCCGCCGCGGGGGTTTCCTTCCTCGCCATGTCGTGAAGTCTACGTGGCCGCGCGGGGGACTATGACGTGCGGGTCGTCCCCACCTGCTCGAGGACGCGCAGCGCCTCGATCCGGTCCCTGGCCCGGCGCCGGTCCTCCAGGACGGACGCCCAGGCGTTGCGGCGGGCGGTGCGCTGGCCGCCGGCCAGGAGGAGCGACTCGACGGCGCGGAGCGCGTCCGTGACGGACGGGATGGCGGTGGCGCGAACGGGCGCGGCCTGCATGATGCTGCCCTCCAGGAAGCGACGGTGGACGGGGGAGCGCTACGAGACGGGCTCTGGGTAAGGCTGTGCGTGCGGTGATTCCAGGCTCACTGAAGGGTGTTACCAGTGCGTGACCGAGTGGTCAAACACGGATGAAACCCTGACGCGAGGGGCCAAAACCCTGACGCGGCCCCTACGGCACCCCCGACCTGCGGGGACCGTGGGGGCCGTGTCAGCGGGGCCTCTACTGGGGGGTAGTCGCTTGTGCGCGGATTCACACGCGCCGGGCGGCGGGTGGCGTGCGGCCCTCAGACCGCCTGCGACGCCACGAACGCCCCGCGCCGCTCGACCGCCATCTGGTACAGACGGCCCGCGCGGTACGAGGAGCGGACCAGCGGGCCCGACATCACACCGGAGAAGCCGATCTCCTCGGCCTCCTCCTTCAGCTCCACGAACTCCTGCGGCTTCACCCAGCGCTCCACCGGGTGGTGGCGCACCGACGGGCGCAGGTACTGGGTGATCGTGATCAGCTCGCAGCCCGCGTCGTGCAGCTGCTGGAGCGCCTCGCTGATCTCCGCGCGCTCCTCGCCCATGCCGAGGATCAGGTTGGACTTGGTCACCAGACCCGCCTCGCGGGCCTCGGTGATGACCTTCAGGGAGCGCTCGAAGCGGAAGCCGGGGCGGATGCGCTTGAAGATGCGCGGCACCGTCTCCACGTTGTGCGCGAGCACCTCGGGGCGGGAGGAGAAGACCTCGGCCAGCGCCTCGGGCTCGGCGTTGAAGTCGGGGATCAGCAGCTCGACCTTGGTGTGGCCGCCCTCGCGGTCCGCGGTCATCGCGTGGATCTGGCGGACCGTCTCCGCGTACAGCCAGGCGCCGCCGTCCTCCAGGTCGTCGCGGGCGACACCGGTGATCGTGGCGTAGTTCAGGTCCATCGTGACCACGGACTCGCCGACGCGGCGCGGCTCGTCGCGGTCCAGGGCCTGCGGCTTGCCGGTGTCGATCTGGCAGAAGTCACAGCGCCGCGTGCACTGGTCGCCGCCGATGAGGAACGTGGCCTCGCGGTCCTCCCAGCACTCGTAGATGTTGGGACAGCCCGCTTCCTGACAGACCGTGTGCAGGCCCTCGCTCTTCACGAGCTTCTGCAGGGCGTTGTACTCGGGGCCCATTTTCGCCCGGGTCTTGATCCACTCGGGCTTGCGCTCGATGGGGGTCTGGGCGTTGCGGACCTCCAGGCGCAGCATCTTGCGTCCGTCGGGTGCGACTGCGGACACGACCGGCTCCCTACAACTTCGATTCCTCGGCGTACACCAGCGTACGCCCGTGCTGTGTTCGGCCCTGCCTCCGGGCAACCTTCGGGAACCGGGGTGCATTCCCCCCGAGGGCGGCCCCCGCGGCTACGCCGGGACCCGCGGGGCCCGCGCGGCCCCCTCGACGGCGCGCGGCTTCAGCTCCGCGTTCTCCAGGATGTCCTTCAGGTGCTTCTCGGCCACCGGCACCACGTCCGCGATCGTGACGTCCCGGCCCAGCTCGCCCGCGAGCGACGTGACGCCCGCGTCGCGGATGCCGCACGGGACGATCCGGTCGAACCAGGTGTTGTCCGGGTTCACGTTCAGGGCGAAGCCGTGCATCGTGACGCCCTTGGCGACGCGGATGCCGATGGCGGCGATCTTCCGGTCCTCGCGGCGCTGGCCCGCGTTGGACGGCGCGTACTCCGGGCCGTTCAGGCGGGGGTCGAACTCGTCGTCCGTCAGGCGCGGGTCGAAGTCCAGGTCGAGGCCCCCGAGCGCCGGGCGCCGCTCCACCGGGTCGCCGAGGACCCACACGCCGCTGCGGCCCTCGACCCGGGTGGTCTCCAGACCGAAGTCGGAACACGTTCGGATAAGTGCCTCTTCCAGACGGCGTACGTGTGCTACGACGTCCACCGGCCGCGGCAGTTTCTGGATCGGGTAGCCCACCAGCTGGCCCGGTCCGTGCCAGGTGATCTTGCCGCCGCGGTCCACGTCCACGACCGGCGTGCCGTCCAGCGGGCGCTCGCTGTCCTCGGTGCGGCGGCCCGCCGTGTAGACCGGCGGGTGCTCCAGGAGCAGACAGGTGTCCGGGGCCTCGTCCGCGAAGCGGGCGGCGTGGATCCGGCGCTGCTCGTCCCAGGCCTCCTGGTACTCGACCGCGTCGGGCCCGAAGCCCAGCCGAATGAATCGCATCTCGCCCACGGCGGGAGCCTCCCTAAAACATCACCGTGCACAGCAGTCTCTTCGAGCCCCTCCGTCCACGGAAGCCTTCACCGTGCACGGATCGCGCCCCCGTCACTGTACGGCGGACGGAGTCCCGTCAGCTCTCCGGCCAATCCTCACACGATCGGATGAATGCGGCTTGAAGGTCGCGATGAGGGCTGCAAGTGCCGTTACATTCGCGCCGTTCACGAGGCCATAAGGGCTGCTCAAGGCAGGCCCGGAAGGCAGGAGACCGCACAGCCGATGACGGAACGACCCCCGCAGCGCACCCCCAACCGCCAGCTCGCCGCACTCATCGCGGAAGCCGGATTCTCCAATGCGGGCCTGGCCCGACGCGTTGATCAGCTAGGGCTAGAGCACGGTCTCGATCTTCGGTACGACAAGACATCGGTGACACGCTGGCTGCGCGGGCAGCAACCGAGAGGGACCACGCCCGCGCTCATCGCCGAGGTCTTCACGCGCCGCCTCGGCCGCCGCCTGTCCGCGCAGGACCTCGGGCTCGACGCCTGCGCGCCGGTCTACGCCGGCCTGGAGTTCGCGGCGACCCCCGAGGAGGCCATCGACATCGTCGGCGGCCTGTGGCGCAAGGACTCGGGCAGCCACGCCGAGCTGCGCAAGATCGCGTTCACCCCGGCCGGGCTCGTGGTGCCCAGCCGCGACTGGCTGATCGGCCGGGCCGACGAGCGCGTGGCCCGCGGCGAGCCCCAGCAGGCCCCGCGCGTGCCCTCGCAGGGCCGCCCCGGTGTGCCCCGCCAGCGCCGGGAGACCGACCGCGGCCCCGGCCACCGGGTGTCCGGCGGCGACATCGCGGCCCTGCGCTCGGTCGGCGAGCTGTTCCGCGCGCTCGACCACGCCTACGGCGGCGGCCACGCCCGCCAGGCCCTCGTCCGCTACCTGGAGCACGAGGCCGAGCCGATGCTCCGCGGCACGTACAACGAACAGGCCGGGCGGCGGCTCTTCGCGGCCGCCGCCGACCTGACCCGGCTCGCGGGCTGGACGTCGTACGACATCGCGGCGCACGGCCTCGCCCAGCGCTACTTCGTGCAGGCGCTGCGCCTGTCGCAGGCGGCGGGCGACCGGGCGTACGGCTCCTATGTGCTGGTCACGATGAGCCGCCAGGCCGTCTACCTGGGCCACGGCCGCGAGGCCGTCCAGCTGGCCCGGGTCGCCCAGCAGGGCGTCGGCTCGTCCGCCCCGCCGGTGGTGCAGGCCCTGCTGCACGCCGTGGAGGCGCGCGGGCACGGCGTGCTCGGCGAGGTGCGCGCCTGCACGGCGTCCATGGTGCGCGCCGAGCGCGCCCTGGAGTCGGCGCGGCCCGGCGACGAGGTGCCGTACTGGGCGCGGTTCTTCGACGAGGCTCAGCTCGCCGACGAGTTCGCGCACTGCAACCGCGACCTCCAGCAGTACCGCGCGGCGGCCCAGCACGCCGAGCGCTCGCTCCAGCTGCGCGCGCCCGGGTACGCGCGCTCCCGGCTGTTCTGCCGCGTGGTCCTCGCCACCGCGCGGCTCGGCCTCGGTGAGCTGGAGCAGGCCTGCCAGCTCGGCGCGGAGGCCGCGCAGGCGGCCGGGGAGATGCGCTCGGTGCGGGCGGTGGAGTACGTGCGCGAGTTCGAGCGGCGGCTTGAGCCGTACCGGGACGCGGCGCCCGTGCGCGGCTACCGCGACAAGGTCGCGGCGCTCGGCTGATTTTGGGGGGGCGCCGCGTTCTTTGGGGCGCCCCCTTCCCCTTTTTTCGCTGCGGGTGGGTGGGGGCTGGTCGCGCAGTTCCCCGCGCCCCTTCGGGGCGCTCCTGGAAGGGGCGCAGCCCCTGGAAGGGGCGCAGGGAACTGCGCGACCAGCCACGACGTAGTCGCAGACGAACACGGCGCAGCGCTAGGCCGCAGCCGGTAGGCGGCCCTCCGCAGGGGCGAGGTTGACGCCGAGATCCGCCAGCACGGCCGCGGCAGCGCGGCGGCCCGAGTGCAGGGCGCCCTGGACCGTGCTGGTGTCCCGGTGGTCGCCGCACACGTACAGGCCCGAGAGCAGCCGCACCGGGCGGCGCAGGTCGTGCGGCGGCGGCATCGCGGGCACCGCCTCCCGCGTGTGGTGGACGGCGAGCGGCTCCCAGCGGTCGGTCGGCGTGCCGTACAGCTCGGCCAGGTGCGCGAGCACCGTGCGGTCCAGGTCCTCCGGCGGCGGCCCGAGGACCGTCGACGAGACCAGGGTGCGGCCCGCGGGGGCGCGCGTGGGGTCGACGTTGCTGATGACCGCCGTGTGGGCCACCGGGCCGCGGCGGTCGGCGTCCAGGAGCAGCGCGGGCCCGGCGAGCGGCGGCTCGGGCACCGCGTGGTGTACCACCGTGACCGGGTGGAAGGACGGCACCCGCAGCCCCGGCAGGAGTTCGGCGGCGGCCCGCGCGCCGGTGGCGAGCAGCACTCCCGCACAGGTCAGCTCGCCGTGCTCGGCGGTGGTGACGCGGTTGGCGGCCACCGAGGTGACGCGTACGCCGGTGCGGACCGTGCCCGGCGGCAGCGTGGCCGCGAGCAGCTCCGGCAGGGCCTCGGCGCCGCCCTCGGGCAGGCACAGGCCGCCCCGGGCGAAGGCGTGCAGGGCCAGGTCGGCGCAGCGGCTCGACGTGGTCAGGCCGGGGTCGCACAGCAGCGCGGCCAGCAGCGGACGCAGGAACCCGTCGACCGTGCGGGCGGGCAGGCCGCGCGCGGCCAGGGCCTGGGCGGCCGGGAGTTCGGGGCGCGCGAGCAGCTTCCGCACGGGGGTCGCGCCGACGCGGGCGAGCGCGGCGCCGAGGCGGGCGTGGTCGAGGGCGCTGCTCAGGGGGGCGGTGCGGGACGGCGGGCGGGTGGTGGGGCCGGGGGTGGTCCCCGGCGCCTGGCGGGAGGCGCGGGCGGTGCGGGGAGCGCGGGGAGCGCGGGCGGTGCGGGGGGCCGCTCGGGACGGGCGCGGCACCCTGGGGGCGCTTGCGAGGGCGCGTGCCGCGCTGAGTGCGCCCCTTGTGCTCCCTCCGGGCGCGGGCACCGCCGCGCGGTGGTGCCTGCCGTCGCTGTGCACGAGCAGACCGGGGGCGAACGGCCGCAGGACGAGGGCGTCCAGGCCCGGCGTCTGGCGTAGTTCCGGATACGACGTGGTGAGCAACTGCCCGATCCGGTCGAGCCGGAACCCGTCCACCTTCTCGGTGGACATCCGGCCGCCAGCGTAAGGGGCGGCCTCCAGGACGACGGTCCTTACTCCGGCCCTGATGAGCTGGTGTGCGGCCGACAGTCCCGAGACCCCGGCTCCCACGATGACGACATCCGCATGGTGCGCAGGCTCTGGCACGTGCTCCTCCCGGAGGTTGCGCGGCTGCTGGGGACCCTTATGCCCTCCACGGAGCCGCGGAATCCACGAGTCCCCGTCGAGGGTAGGAGTCCCGCCAGCCGCGGTCAGACGCGCACGGGCCGGGCACGGACGCACGCCGGTCGCACGCACGGGGACAGCCGCCCGCACGGGACGGCCGGTCGCCCGCACGAGGGACGGCCGGGCGCGCACCGGGGCGGCCGGTCACGCGCACGGGAGCGGCGGTCGCCCGCACGGCGGCCGCCCCCTTGGCCCGCCGCCCCCCTGAGCGCGTCCCCCGTCACCCCAGCGCCGCCCGCACCGCCTCGTCCACCGTCGGGTGCGCGAACGCGAAGCCGGACTCCACCAGGCGGGCCGGGAGCACCCGCTGGCTGCCGAGGACGTCCCCGGCCATCTCGCCGAGCACGGCGCGCAGCACGGGCGCCGGGGCGGGCAACAGCGTCGGCCGGTGCAGGACCCGGCCCATCGCGGCGGTGACCTCGCGGTTGGTCACGGGGTGGGGCGCGGTCAGGTTGAACGGCCCCGACAGGTCGGCGCGCGCCAGCAGGTGCCGCAGGGCCGCCACCTCGTCGTCCAGCGCGACGAAGCTCCAGTACTGCCGCCCGCTCCCGAGCCGCCCGCCCAGGCCCGCCCTGAACAGCGGGAACATCCGCCCCCAGGCGCCGCCCTCCCGGGCCACCACGAGGCCGCTGCGCGCGAACACCGTCCGCACCCCCGCGTCCTGGACCGGCCGCGCCGCCGCCTCCCACTCCACGCACATCGACGGCAGGAAGCCCTCCCCGCAGGGGCGGTCTCGTCCACCGCGCGGTCACCGGTGTCTCCGTAGTAGCCGATCGCGCTGCCGTTGAGGAACACCCGCGGCGGCTCGTCGAGCGCCGCGGCGGCGGTGGCGAGCGTCCGGGTGCCGAGCACCCGGCTGTCGCGCAGCTCCCGCTTGTACGCGGCGCTCCAGCGCCGGTCGCCGATGCCCGCGCCCGCCAGGTTCACGACGGCCGTGCAGCCCGCGAGCCCCGGCGCGTCGACACGGCCCCCCTTGGGGTCCCAGCGCACCTCGTCGGGCGTCCGCGGCGCGCGGCGCACCAGGCGCACCACCGTGTGGCCGTCGGCGGCCAGGGAGCGCGCGAGTGCCGCGCCGATGAGACCGGAGGCCCCGGCGATGGCGACCCGGCCGGGCCGCTCCGGAGAGCCGGGCCGCTCCGTGGACGACTCCGCGGCGGGCCGCTCCGTAGACGCAGCTCGCTCCGTAGTGGGGGACTGTTCCGGACGCGTGGGATCCATGGGGTCATCCTGCCGCGAAAACGTCGGGTGGGCCGTCGTACGCCCGCCGTACAGTGACGCTCATGCAGCAGACGTACATACGCCCGTCACGGGCCGAGGACGCCGACGCGCTGGCCCGTCTGGACCGTGAGACCTGGTCCACCCTGCACTCGGTGCAGCCGCGCCCGCAGCCCCCGTACGAGCCGTTCTTCAGCGAACGCTTCGGCCCCCGCGACCACTTGGTCGCCGAGGTCGACGGGCGGGTCGTCGGCTACGTCCGCCTCGGTCTGCCCACCCCGCTCGCCGTCAACGCGCACGTGCGCCAGATCCTCGGCTTCGTCGTCGCCGAGGAGGCCCGCGGCCGGGGCGTGGGCCGGGAACTCCTGCGGGCCGTGACCGAGGAGGCCCGCCGCCAGGGCGCGCGCCGCCTCACGCTGCGGGTGCTCGGCCACAACGCGCCCGCCCGGGCGCTGTACGAGTCCGAGGGCTTCGCCGTCGAGGGCGTGCTGCCCGGTGAGTTCCTCCTGGACGGACAGTACGTGGACGACGTGTTCATGGGCCGCGCGCTCTGACACCGGGGCGCGTCAGGGGGCGCGCGACACCCGACCTGACCGGCCCGGCGTGCGGGCGCCCCGCCTCCGTAGGAGCGTGAGGAGCACCCCTGTCGCCGGGCCGGAAGGAGCACGGATGCCCAGGGCCGCGGTCGGGCGGCGGGACGCGCACGGTCCCGGCATCCAGCGCGGCGCGCCCACCCCGCCCTGGATGCGCTGGCCCGCGCCGGTCCTGCTCGCCCTGACCGTCGTCGTCCAGCTGCTCACGCCGCGCGCCCTCGACCTCAGCTTCCTGCTCGCCGCGGTCCCGCCGCTCGCCGCCCTCGCGTACGGGCCCGCCGCCACCGCGCTGCTCGGCGCCGCCGTCCTCGTGCTGCTCAACCTGCCGCGCTACGACCTCGGCCACCCCGGCGAGAGCGACACGGCCACCGTGGCCTTCGTGGCCGTGCTCAGCGTGCTCTTCGCCGCCGTCCGGGCGCGCCGCGAGGCCCAGCTCGTCACCGTGCGCACGGTCGCCGAGGCCGCCCAGCTGGCGGTGCTGCCGCCGCTGCCGGAGCGGGTGGGGCCGGTGCGCTGCGCGGGCCTGTACCGGGCGGCGCAGCGCGGCACGCTGGTCGGCGGCGACTTCTTCGACGTGCGCCGGGGGCCGCACGGGGTGCGGGCCCTGGTCGGGGACGTGCGGGGGCACGGCCTCGCCGCCGTGGGGACCGTCGCGGCGCTGCTCGGGGCGTTCCGCGAGGGGGTGCTCGACGAGCGGGACCTGGAGGGCGTCGCGGCCCGCCTGGACCGCCGCCTGGTCACCGACGCCGAGGACAGCGCGGCCGTCGCGGCCGCCGAGGGCTTCGCGCACGACGCGTCCGGGGAGCTGTTCGCCACGGCCGTGCTCCTGGAGTTCGGCGCCGGGGCGGACGAGCTGCGCCTGGTCTCCTGCGGCCATCCGCCGCCGCTGCTGCTGCGCGACGGCACCGTCACCGAGCTGGCGGTCACCCCGGCCCCGCCGCTCGGCCTCGGCATCGCCGGAGTCGCCCCGCCCCGGGAGACCGTGGTGGCGCTGCGGCCCGGGGACTGGCTGCTCACGGTGACGGACGGGGTGACGGAGGCCAGGGACGCCTCGGGCGCCTTCTACCCGCTGGCGGCGCGCCTTTCCGCGCTGTTCGCCACGGAGCGGCACGATCCGGCGGCCCTGACGGACGCGGTCTGGACGGACCTGGTCCGCTTCTCCGGCGGCGTACGGGACGACGTGGCGCTGCTGGTCTTCGCCTGGGAGCGCTGACGCGGCGGCGGTGACGGGGGTGCGGTGACGAGGGTGCGGTGATGCGGGTGCGGTGACGAGGGCGCGCGGATAGGGGCGCGCGGATGGGGGCGCGCGGACGCTCAGCGCCGCGCGAACCGCTCCCACAGCTTCGGATACCGCCGCGCGAGCACCGCGTCGTCCTCGAAGTCGAGGGGGGTGCCCTCCGGCTCCGGCGGGGACGGCGGGATGCCCAGGTCGGGGGCGACGACGCCGGTGAGCTGCTCGTAGGCCTCGTCGGCCGCGTACCCCAGCTCCTCGCCGTCGCCGTCGACCTCCTCGTCGAAGTCGTCGAGGAGGTCGGCGAGGGCGTCCGGGTCGTGCAGGGCGCCCTCGAAGACCTCCCGGCCCTGCCCGATCAGCCAGCACCGGAAGTAGTCGAAGGCGTCGTCGTCGGCCCCGTCGAGCAGCACCCAGGCCGCGCCCCACAGGTCCCAGCGGTAGGCGCGGTGGTAGCGGGCCTCGAAGTGCCGGGCGAAGTCCAGGACGGAGTCCGGGTCGTACCCGAGGAGCCGCTCGGTGAGCAGGTCGGCGTGGTCCTCGGGGTCGCCGTCGGCGGCCTCGCGGGTGCTGTCCACGATCTCCCAGAACTCCGTCTCGTCCATCACGGCTCCAGCATCGGCCCTGCCGGGTGGCGACGCACGCGGAGTGCGCCGGAAGCGACGGTGTCGTGATGTGCGCGCACACCCCTCGGAAAGCCGGACAGAAGATGTCGGCTTTCGGTGGGAGGGTCGGCGCATGAACAGCACACAGACAGCCCCGGGCCCCCTGTCCGGGAAGATCGCCCTCGTCGCCGGGGCCACGCGCGGCGCCGGGCGGGCCATGGCGGTGGAGCTGGGCCGCGCCGGAGCCACCGTGTACGTCACCGGGCGCACCACCCGCGAGCACGTCAGCGAGGTCGGCCGCGCCAGCGAGACCATCGAGGGGACCGCGGACCTGGTGACCGGCGCCGGGGGCACCGGCATCGCCGTCCCCACCGACCACCTCGACCCCGCGCGGGTCGAGGCGCTCGTCGGCCGGATCGACGACGAGCAGGGCCGCCTCGACATCCTCGTCAACGACATCTGGGGCGGGGACACGCACGTCGAGTGGGACAAGAAGATGTGGGAGCACGACCTCGACAAGGGCCTGCGGGTGCTGCGCCTCGGCGTCGAGACCCACATCGTCACCAGCCGCTTCGCGCTGCCCCTGCTCATCCGCAACCCGGGTGGCCTGGTCGTGGAGGTCACCGACGGCACCGAGGAGTACAACAGGCGCTACCGCAAGCCCTACTACTACGACCTCGCCAAGGCCGCCCCGCTGCGCATGGCCCGCGCGCTGGCCGAGGAGCTGACGGAGTACGGCTGCACGGCGGTCTGCCTGACGCCGGGCTGGCTGCGCTCGGAGGCCATGCTCGACACGTACTTCAAGGTCACCGAGGAGAACTGGCTCGACGGCACGGAGCAGAACCCGCACTTCGCGATCTCCGAGACGCCGACGTACGTGGGCCGCGCGCTCGCGGCGCTCGCCGCCGACCCGGACGTGGCGCGCTTCAACGGCCAGTCGCTGTCCAGCGGCGGCCTCGCCAAGGAGTACGGCTTCACGGACGTCGACGGCTCGCGGCCCGACGCCTGGCGGTACCTCATGGAGGTCGACCAGGAGAGCCCGACCGCGGACGTCACCGGCTACCGGTAGAGCGCGGCGAGCCGGGCCGCCGTGGCCGCGAACCGCTCGCGCAGCTCCGGCGGCCCCAGCACCTCCACCTCCGGCCCCAGCGTGAGCAGTTGGGTGTACGCGACGGCGGGGACTCCACGGGCAGGGTGACCGTCACCCGGCCCCGCTCGTCGGGTTCGGCGCCGTCCAGGGCCTCCTGGGCGGCGGCGCGGTCGGTGACGTACGGAAGTCGGCGCGCGCCGTCCTCGGTGAGCCGCAGCACGGCCTCGTCCCGCAGGATGGCCCGCGCGAACTGCGCCGCCCGCTCCTCCCAGAAGGCGGGCAGGTCGAAGTCCTCGTCGCGTACGAAGCGGTCGTCGCCGCCGACGGACGCGGTGACGGCGGTGAAGCGGTCGATGCGGTACACCCGGAAGGCGCCGCTGTCCGGGACGCGGGCGCACAGGTACCAGACGCCCGCCTTCAGGACGAGCCCGTACGGCTCCAGCTCCCGCTCCACCTCGGTGTCCTGGCGCCGGTAGCGGGCCGTGACGCGGCGGTCGTCCCACACCGCGTCGGCCACGGCGGGCAGCAGTTCGGGGGCGGGGGTCTCCTTGAACCAGCCCGGGGCGTCCAGGTGGAAGCGCTGGGCCGCGCTCTGCGAGGCGTCGCGCAGGGACGGCAGCAGCGCGGCGGACACCTTGAGGCGGGCGGCGGACGCGGCGTCCTCCAGGCCCATCTCGCGCAGCGCGCCCGGCACGCCGGACAGGAACAGGGCCTCCGCCTCACTGCGGGCCAGGCCCGTCAGGCGGGTGCGGTAGCCGCCGATGAGCCGGTAGCCACCGGCCCGCCCCCGGTCCGCGTACACCGGGACGCCCGCCTCCGACAGCGCCTGCGCGTCCCGCGTGATCGTCCGCTCGGACACCTCCAGCTCGGTGGCCAGCTCGGCGGCGGTCATGGACGCCCGCGACTGGAGCAGCAGGACCATCTTGATGAGCCGGGCAGCGCGCATGCCCCCATGATGCCGGGCCCCCGAGCACGGCGGGAAAGCGCTCCGCGCCATGCCCGCGCCTGGTGAGCCGCGAGCCACGGGTGGGCGGGCGGGAGAAGATCCGCCGCGAAGCGGCGGGCACGGGAAGCGGAAAGCGAAAAAGGGGCGCGGGAAAACCTTCCCCGCGCCCCCACTGCATACCGAGCCGGAGGCTTACAGACCGTACTTGGTACGGGCCTCCTTCACCACCGAGGCCGGGACGTCGCCGCGCCGGGCGAGCTGGGCGAGGGCCGCGACCACGATGGACTCGGCGTCGACGCCGAAGTGGCGGCGGGCCGCGTCACGCGTGTCGGAGAGGCCGAAGCCGTCCGCGCCGAGCGAGGAGTAGTCCTGCTCGACCCACTGGGCGATCTGGTCCGGGACCTGCCGCATGTAGTCGGAGACCGCGAGGACGGGGCCCTCGGCGCCCTGGAGCGCCTGGCGCACGTACGGCACCCGCTCCTCGCCGCGCAGCAGCGCCTCGTCCGCCTCCAGGGCGTCGCGGCGCAGCTCGGTCCAGGAGGTCGCCGACCACACGTCGGCGGCCACGCCCCACTCCTCGGCGAGCAGCCGCTGGGCCTTCAGGGTCCAGTGGATCGCCGTACCGGAGCCGAGGAGCTGGATCCGCGCGGCGTTGGCGGCGGGGACAGGCCCGCGCTCTCGGCCGTGTTGAAGCGGTACAGGCCGCGGACGATGCCCTCGTCCACGCCCGCGGGCTTCGCGGGCTGCGGCATCGGCTCGTTGTAGACGGTCAGGTAGTAGAAGACGTCCTGGTCCTCGCCGGGCTTGGCCTCGCCGTACATGCGGCGCAGACCGTCCTTGACGATGGCCGCGATCTCGTACGCGAACGCCGGGTCGTACGTCAGCGCGGCCGGGTTGGTCGCGGCGATGACGGGGGAGTGGCCGTCGGCGTGCTGGAGGCCCTCACCGGTCAGGGTCGTGCGACCGGCGGTGGCGCCGATGAGGAAGCCGCGGCCGAGCTGGTCGCCGAGCTGCCACATCTGGTCGGCCGTGCGCTGCCAGCCGAACATCGAGTAGAAGATGTAGAACGGGATCATGGCCTCGCCGTGCGTCGCGTACGACGTCGACGCGGCGATGAAGTCCGCCATCGAACCGGCCTCGGTGATGCCCTCGTTGAGGATCTGGCCGTTCTTGGCTTCCTTGTAGTACATCAGCTGGTCGCGGTCGACCGGCTCGTACGTCTGGCCCTTCGGCGAGTAGATGCCGAGGGAGGGGAACAGCGACTCCATGCCGAAGGTGCGCGCCTCGTCGGGGACGATCGGCACCCAGCGCCTGCCGGACTCCTTGTCGCGGACCAGGTCCTTGACCAGGCGGACGAAGGCCATGGTGGTCGCCACCGACTGCGATCCGGAGCCCTTGTCGAAGGCGGCGAAGGCCTTGTCGGCGGGGGCGGGCAGCGGGGCGATGGCGTGCGTGCGGCGGGCCGGGGCCGGGCCGCCGAGGGCCGCGCGGCGCTCCTGGAGGTAGCGGACCTCGGGGGAGTCGGCGCCCGGGTGGCCGTAGGGCACCTGGCCGTCGACGAACTGGGAGTCGGAGATCGGCAGCTCGAGCAGGTCCCGCATGTTCTTGAACTCGTCCGTCGTCAGCTTCTTCATCTGGTGGTTCGCGTTCTTCGACGCGAAGCCCTCACCGAGGGTGAAGCCCTTGACGGTCTGCGCCAGGATGACGGTCGGCGCGCCCTTGTGGGCGAGCGCGGCCTTGTACGCGGCGTACACCTTGCGCGGCTCGTGGCCACCGCGGGAAAGGTGGAAACACTCCAGGATCTTGTCGTCGCTCAGCAGCTTCGCCATCTCGACGAGCGCCGGGTCCTTGCCGAAGAAGTCCTCGCGGATGTACGCGGCGTCACGCGTCTGGTACGTCTGCACCTGCGCGTCCGGCACCTCGCGCAGACGGCGGACCAGCGCGCCGGTGGTGTCGAGCGCGAACAGCTCGTCCCAGGCGCCGCCCCACAGCGACTTGACCACGTTCCAGCCCGCGCCGCGGAACTGGGCCTCCAGCTCCTGCACGATCTTGAAGTTGGCGCGGACGGGGCCGTCGAGGCGCTGGAGGTTGCAGTTGATGACGAAGGTGAGGTTGTCCAGCTCCTCGCGGGCGGCGAGCGCGAGGGCCGCCGTGGACTCCGGCTCGTCCATCTCGCCGTCGCCGAGGAACGCCCACACGTGCGAGGACGAGACGTCCTTGATGCCGCGGTTCGTCAGATAGCGGTTGAAGCGGGCCTGGTAGATCGCCGACAGCGGGCCGAGGCCCATGGACACCGTCGGGAACTCCCACAGCCAGGGCAGGCGCCGCGGGTGCGGGTACGAGGGCAGGCCGTTGCCGCCCGCCTCCTGGCGGAAGTTGTCCAGGTGCTGCTCGGTGAGGCGGCCGTCGAGGAAGGCGCGGGCGTAGATGCCGGGCGAGGCGTGGCCCTGGACGTAGAGCTGGTCGCCGGAGCCGTCGCCCTCCTTGCCCTGGAAGAAGTGGTTGAAGCCGGTCTCGTACAGCCAGGCGGCGGAGGCGAAGGTGGCGATGTGGCCGCCGACGCCGTACTTGGAGCCGCGGGTGACCATCGCGGCCGCGTTCCAGCGGTTCCACGCGGTGATCTTCCGCTCCATCTCCTCGTCGCCGTCGATGACCGGCTCGGCGGCGGTGGGGATGGTGTTGACGTAGTCCGTCTCAAGAAGCTTGGGCAGCGCCAGGCCCGCGCCCTCGGCGCGCTCCAGCGTGCGGCGCATCAGGTACGCCGCGCGGTGCGGCCCGGCCGCCTTGGTCACGGCGTCCAGGGAGGCCTGCCATTCGGCGGTCTCCTCGGGGTCGCGGTCCGGGAGCTGGTCGAGCTCGCTCGGCTGGATGCGGGAGGGGTCGGTCATAGCGCCGCCTTCCTGAGTCGGAGGGGGTTCCCTTGCCTGAGTGGGGCCCGGGGTCCCTAAACGGAAAGGGTCGGGGGTGCCCTTGGTCTTTGGCAGGACAGGGCGCGGGGCTCTGGTGAGAGCCCGTCGTCGACTGTAAGCCCGCGATCGATGATCGATCAAAGCGTTGAGAGGAAAACTTTCCTCTTGGGGCAAAAGTAGGCACAGGGTGCCATGGTGAAGGGCACCGGGTGCCTTCGATTCATGGGATTCTCGCAGGTGGGGCCACGGATGAGCGGGGTCCGCGCAGGATGAGCGCGGCTCGGGTGGGGCGGGTGGGCGGCGGCGCCGATGCGCGCGGAGCGTGGCTCGGGCGGAGCGTGGCTCGGGCGGGGCGTGGCTCGGGCGGGGCGTGGCTCGCGCGGGGCGGGCGCGGCTCAGGCGGACTGGGCGTCGCTGTCGGGGCGGGGCGCGCAGCCGAGCACATGGGCCTTCACGACCTCCGCGATCCGCGGGTCCCGGCGCTGGAACGCCTGCACCAGGGCCTCGTGCTCCTCGGCGTACGACTGCTGCACCGTGCCCAGCCAGCGGATCGACAGGGCGGTGAAGACCTCGATGCCGAGGCCTTCCCAGGTGTGCAGCAGCACCGAGTTCCCCGCGGCCCTGACCAGCTCGCGGTGGAAGGCGACGGTGTGCCGCACCTGCCCCGTGCCGTCCTTGGCCCGGTCGGCCTCGTACAGGGCCGCCACGTGCGGCTCAAGTGCCGAGCAGTCGTCGGCGAGCCGGTCCGCCGCCAGCTCCGCGGCGATCGCCTCCAGGCCCGCGCGGACCGGGTAGCTCTCCTCCAGGTCCGCGGCGGTGAGATTGCGGACGCGCACGCCCTTGTTGGGCGCGGACTCGATCAGGCGCAGCGACTCCAGCTCCCGCAGGGCCTCCCGTACGGGCGTCTGGCTGACCTCCAGCTCGACGGCGATCCGGCGCTCCACGATCCGCTCGCCCGGCTTCCAGCGACCGCTCACGATGCCTTCCACAATGTGCTCGCGAATCTGTTCGCGCAGCGAGTGAATGACGGGCGCGGTCATGGAGGCTCCTCAGCAGGGCGTGGCCCATGGGTGGCGGCGGGCCTTTAGACAATACGGCGGGACGGCGCCCCGCAGGTGGTCGGAACGGCGCCGTGGCAGGTGAAGCTCGTAACAGATGGACCCCTTCCCGCCCTGGCGGGCGAGGGGGCGACGACCACCCGACCGGGGCCGAGCGCGACCCTGTGCCACGCGGGTACGAGCCCCCAAGGGGGCCGGTTCCGGACGTCCCTGCGCCTCAACACCCCCTCCCCTTGGAGCACTTCACACCCGCAACTAGAATCCCGCCGGGGGCGGATGGGCCGGATCCCGGGTACCCGAACGTACTCGGATATACGGGGGTGGGGCAGGCGATGACGGGCAAGGACCTCGCGGCCAAGCACGTCGACCTGACGAAGCTGGCCGACGATCTCGACGATATGCAGGAGTACTTGAACCGCCAGGTCCGGCGCATGGACGGCATCGTCGACCGGATCGAGACGGGCTGGCGGGGCCCGGCCGCGCGCGACTACCGCGCGCTGCACCGCGAGGCCGCCGAGGACGCGGTCCGCATCCGGGAGGTCATGAAACGGCTGGAGCAGGCCGTGCGCATGAGCCGGGACGGCTTCACGGAGCTCGAACTGGACCTGCTGTCCCGCTTCAGGGCGGTCCAGGTCGATGTGGCGGCCGAGGCGGACAAGCTGTCCACACCGGTCGCCGCGGAAACGGAACCGGTGGCGCCGCCACGGCCGCCGAGCGGCCTCGACGGCCTGTGACCGCGGCCGGTTCGACGACGTGAGCGGGACGACGGACGACAGCCGGGACGGGGAGACGCATGCCGGGCGGCAGCGGAGACGAAGAGCACATAGCGGTCACGTTCGGGGCGCTGGAGGAGCTGGCCGGGGAACTGGAGGACATCCTCAGGCTGCTCAACGGAAAGCTGGAGGGCCTCTACACGCGCCTGGTGCCGGTGGTCGCGTCCTGGGAGGGCGAGGCCCGCGAGGCGTTCCTGCGCGAACTTGACAAGTGGGACCGCTCGGCACGGGACCTGGAAGCCGCGCAGAAGTGGCTGCACGAGGTCGTCACCGGCGGCCACCGGAGCTATGTCTCCGCGCACCAGGCGGTGCTGCGCGGCTGGGGCGGCGCCTGATGGCGGACCGGCGGCCCACGGACGAACAGCGCCAACAGGAGCGGGCGGCCGCGCGCCCGCCCTCGCCCAAGACGGCCCCCGGCGGCTTCGACGTACAGCCGCAGCACCTCTACTACACCTCGCTGGTGGTGCGCGACGGCCAGTTCGCCTACGACAAGGGGGCGACAGCGCTCGTCAGCACCCTGAACAAGTACAGCCAGTCGGCGGGCACGGGCCGGGGCGCGGACGCCTTCTCGGCGGCGTACAAGACGGTCACCGAGAAGTTCCTGGAACTCTGGGCGAAGAGCGTGGTGAGCGTGGGCGGCGTCTGCGTCGGGCTGACGGACACCGCCAACAAGTACGCCCAGGCGGACTGGCAGGCGCGCAGGAAGCAGGGCCTGCCGCCGGTCCAGAAGCAGCCGCCCGTCGTCATCGACAAGCCGCCCCGGTACGGGCCGGTCAACGACATCAAGTGGACCGGCACCGGCGAGGACGCGGACTCCTGGCAGATCTCCGGAGTGCTCGGCGAGGTACCGGACTTCCTCGCCGACGTGATCAGGCCCGCGATCGAGCACGGGCTCAACCTCGGCAAGATGCACGAGATCACGCCCGGCGCCCGGGAGGACGAGTTCCGGGACATGGCCGTGGCCTGGCGGGCGGTTGCCAAGGACGCGAAGGCGGCGTCGGACGACTTCAACGGCGCCATCAAGTTCATCACCAACAGCCAGGGCAATGACGAGTGGCAGGGCGCGATGAAGGCGTTCTGCCAGACCATCTGGGGCGCCACCGAGTGGGGCAGGACCTACGACGCCCAGGGCAACCGCGCCTCCATGGGCCGTAGCTGGAAGACGAACCGCAAGGTCGCGCCCGCGAAGCAGCGGCCCATCATCGAGGTCCTGCGCCAGACCGCGACCACCGTGCAGGAGGCCCTCGACCGCCTGGCCGAGGTGGCCGTCACCAGCCGGGAGACCAAGACCCGGCTCGCCAAGGAGGCCGCGAAGGCGACCGTCAAGGACCTGACGACGGGCCTCGACCCGCTGGAGCTGGCTCGGCTCGCGGCGACCGCCGCGTTCGGCGAGATCGTCATGACGTTCCGCTCCCATATGGACAAGGCCGCCGCCGACGCGGTGGTGGAGTCCTACCACCAGGCCTTCGACGAGGCCGCGACCAAGCTGAAGACCCTGGAGATCGAGCTGGACGAGGCGCTGCTCAGCGCCCCCACGTTCCGCGCGGAGGAGGCCCGCGCGGAGGCGTACGGCGCGCGCTCCCTGAACGAGTTCAAGAAGGAACACAGCTGGCAGCGCCCGGAGAGCCCGGTGCCGTACAAGTACAGCCTCGACCTGGCGACGGAGGAGGAACTGTACGGTGGCCACAGCGTGGACAAGCACGTCGGCAAGACGGATATGCAGCTGACGCAGCGGTTGCGGGACGAGGCGAACGGGCAAGGCAGGATTGGTATTCCTGGGGCTTCCAGCTTCACCGACCTTGAATCTGCCCAGAAATATACCCAGTACAACATTCGGAGTAATTCGGCAGAAATAGATCAGTGGCTGAAGCAACCGCCAAAGGTGGGTGTCACCAAAGAGTTCAAAGTGCCGTCGGTAGTCGATGGCCCCGTGGGGGCACCCGTCGTGACGGGGCGGACGGCGCCGGTGGTGAATGGACATCCGACGCCGCCGAAGGACGCCCACGGCGTCTCGACGGTGCTCAAGTACGAACCGTCTCTGGACCCGCCGTTCGTCGTGCTGACGTCCATGCCCAAGTGAAGTGCGAGGAGACTGTGATGGCCGAACTCAATGAGCGGTCGTGGGCCGAGGCGATCGGCATGTACGAGTACGGCTACCGCATCGTCAAGGTGGTGCGCAGGGAGCACGAGGACTGGGTGCGTGATGTGTACACGGCGATGCGGGGTGACGTGCCGGACGCCCGTGGCTGGGCCGTGAACGACTTCTATGCCACCGAGGGCGAGTTCGACCGGCTCGATGACCCGTTTCACCCCTTCACTCTGCTGCCGGAGGACGCGGAGAAGCGAGAAGCGGTCAGGCTCCGACTGTGTGAGATTCCGCGTGCCTCCGCCAAGCGGTTCCTCGTGGTTCTTACGGCACTTTCGCTCGATGTCGGCGAGTACCCAGACTTTGAGGAACGCAGGCCGGGGCTCGAAGGAAAGGCCGAGGTCGTTCTGTCGCGTTTTCCCGAAGGATCCCGTTTCTACGTTAACACCGAGCCCGAGACCCCCACCATGGACTACTACCAGGGGACATCCGGTTGCTCCCCCTTCGCCGACTACGACCTGGAGCTGGGCATGATCCTCGTATCCGAGGCAGAGGTCGGGATGGTCTGGGCCTTCCTCCCGCTGTGACCCGCCCTGGAAGGAGCACCGTGCGCACCCGTACCGCCACCTACCCCGACCGCGAGACCGCCCAGTGGGCAACGCAGCACGTGGTCAACCGGAACGAGCAGGTCATCCACCGCTGGCTGGCGCGGGACACGCGGCGGCGGCTGGTGATCGAGGCGGCGTGGCCGTCCCGTGCGGAGCCCGTGGGGCGGGTGCTGACGCAGGCGATGATGCTGGCGGGGCGCGGTGCCGTCGACGTGCGGGCCGCCCGCGTGGTGCTGCGCCGCGAACCGACGGCGGCGCACGGGTTCGCCGTGCACGCCAGTTTCCCCGTCTACGTATGAAGGCAGTGAACTCACCGTGGCGCTGACACCCCTCGCACACGACCGCGGCTACGGCGAACTGGACGAGGTCCTGCGCGCCTACGTCGGCCAGGCCGCCGACGACACGCGGGAGGAGCCGAGCGCGGCCCTCACCGCCTATCTGCGGCACACCTGGCACACCCGCCCCTGGGCGCTCGCCGTCGCCGAGAGCCAGTTGCGGGAGTACGCGCGCACCCCGCCGGGGCGGCTGCGGGTGCGGCTCGGGGAGTTCTACGCCCTGCCGGACGTCGGCCTGGCCGACGCGGACGTCCTGGACTGGCTGGCGCTGCTCGCCGACCACATCCGGCGCAGCGTGGACGAGGGCCTGGTCCCGGCCCCGGCGAGCCCCGCCACGCACTGGGAGTGGCACGCCCGCTTCCCGGAGCTGGGGCAGTTCCTCGGCGGCTGGTTCTCGCAGGACATGCCGGACGAGTTCGACGGGCACGAGGCGGCGGTGGACGACTACGCCGCGACGACCGATCGCCAGCTCGTCGCCCGGCTCGTCGGGGAGATCAGGGAACTGCTGGCCCTGGGCCTCGACGAGGCGGAGTACGCCGTCGGCGTCGCCGAGCTGGGCATGGAGGTCGACGTTCCGGCCCCGTACGGCCCGAGCGGCTGGCTGGCGCTCATCGCCGCCCGGCTGGGGTGATCGGCGGCGCCCGGGCAACGCGTACGGCCCCTGCCCGGAGTGTTCCGGGCAGGGGCCGTACGCGTGCTGCTACCGCGCGGGGCCTTACAGGCCGAGCTCGACCTCGAACTCGCCAGCCTCCAGGATGGCCTTGACCGTGGTCAGGTAGCGGGCGGCGTCCGCGCCGTCCACCAGGCGGTGGTCGTAGGACAGCGTCACGTAGGTCATGTCGCGCACGGCGATGGTCTCGCCGAGGTCCGGGTGGTTGATGACCACCGGGCGCTTGACCGTGGCGCCGATGCCCAGGATGGCGACCTGGTTCGGCGGCACGATGATCGTGTCGAACAGGGCGCCGCGCGAGCCGGTGTTGGAGATGGTGAAGGTCGCGCCGGACAGCTCGTCCGGGGTGATCTTGCTGGCGCGGACCTTCGCGGCCAGGTCGGCGGTCGCCTTGGCGATACCGGCCAGGTTGAGGCCACCGGCGCCCTTGATGACCGGCGTCATCAGACCCTTCTCGGAGTCCACGGCGATGCCGATGTTCTCCGAGTCGAAGTACGTGATGGTGCCCTCGTCCTCGTTGATGCGGGCGTTGATGACCGGGTGGGCCTTCAGCGCCTGCGCCGCCGCCTTGACGAAGAACGGCATCGGGGACAGCTTGACGCCCTCGCGGGCGGCGAAGGAGTCCTTGGCCTTGGCGCGCAGCTTCATCAGCTTGGTGATGTCGACCTCGACCACGCTGGAGAGCTGGGCCTGGCCGTGCAGCGCCTTCATCATGTTGTCGCCGATGACCTTGCGCATGCGGGTCATCTTGACCGTCTGGCCGCGCAGCGGGGACGCCTCGATGGCCGGGGCCTTCGAAGCGGCCGGGGCGGCCTGAGCGGCGGCCGGGGCGGCCTTCGCGGCCTCGGCGGCGGCGAGCACGTCCTGCTTGCGGATGCGGCCACCGACGCCGGTGCCCTTGACCGCGCCCAGGTCCACGCCGTTCTCGGCGGCGAGCTTGCGCACCAGCGGCGTGACGTACGCGCCGTCGTCGGCCGGGGAGGCCGGGGAGGCCGGGGCAGCGGGCTTCGCCGGGGCCGGGGCCGGGGTGGCGGGCGCGGCCGGGGCGGCCGGAGCCGGGGCGGCCGGGGCGGCGGGCGCCGCGGGCTGCGCCGGAGCCGGGGCGGCAGCGGCAGGCTGCGCCGGGGCGGCCGGAGCCGCGGGGGCGGCGGGCTGCGCCGGGGCGGCCGGGGCCTCGGCGGGAGCGGCCGGGGCCGCGGCGGGGGCGGCACCCGGGGCGCCGATGACGGCGAGCTTGGCGCCGACCTCGGCCGTCTCGTCCTCGCCGACGACGATCTCGAGCAGCACGCCGGAGGCGGGCGCCGGGATCTCGGTGTCGACCTTGTCCGTGGAGACCTCGAGCAGCGGCTCGTCGGCCTCGACGGACTCGCCGACCTCCTTCAGCCAGCGGGTGACGGTGCCCTCGGTGACGGACTCGCCGAGCGCGGGCAGCGTGACGTCGGTGCCCTCGGCGGCGCCACCGGCCGGGGCGGCGGGCGCCTCAGCCGGGGCGGCGGGGGCGGCCGGGGCCTCCTCGGCGGCGGGCGCCGGGGTCGGCTCGGCGGCCGGGGCGGGCTCGGCCGCCGGGGCCGGGGCCTCGGCGGGGGCGCCGGAGCCGTCGTCGATGACGGCCAGCTCGGCGCCGACCTCAACGGTCTCGTCCTCGGCGACCTTGATGGACGCCAGGACACCGGCGGCGGGGAGGGGATCTCGGTGTCGACCTTGTCGGTGGACACCTCGAGCAGCGGCTCGTCGGCCTCGACGCGCTCGCCCTCGGCCTTCAGCCAGCGGGTGACAGTGCCCTCGGTGACGCTCTCGCCGAGCGCCGGAAGGGATACGGAAACCGCCATGGTTTCTGTTGCTCCTTACGAATTGCGGAAAGTCTGGTCGTCGCGCCCGTGTGACTGAGGTCAGTCGTGCGAGTGCAGGGGCTTGCCAGCGAGGGCGAGGTGGGCCTCGCCGAGCGCCTCGTTCTGCGTCGGGTGGGCGTGGATGAGCTGGGCGACCTCGGCGGGCAGGGCCTCCCAGTTGTAGACGAGCTGGGCCTCGCCCACCTGCTCGCCCATGCGGTCGCCGACCATGTGGACGCCGACCACGGCACCGTCCTTGACCTGGACGAGCTTGATCTCGCCCGCGGTCTTCAGGATCTTGCTCTTGCCGTTGCCCGCGAGGTTGTACTTGAGGGCGACGACCTTGTCCGCGCCGTAGATCTCCTTGGCCTTCGCCTCGGTGATGCCGACCGACGCGACCTCCGGGTGGCAGTACGTCACCCGCGGCACGCCGTCGTAGTCGATCGGCACGGTCTTCAGACCGGCCAGGCGCTCCGCCACCAGGATGCCCTCGGCGAAGCCGACGTGCGCGAGCTGGAGCGTCGGGACGAGGTCGCCGACGGCCGAGATCGTCGGCACGTTCGTGCGCATGTACTCGTCCACCAGGACGTAGCCGCGGTCCATGGCGACGCCCTGCTCCTCGTACCCGAGGCCCTGGGAGACCGGGCCGCGGCCGATGGCGACGAGCAGCACCTCGGCCTCGAAGGTCTTGCCGTCGGCCAGCGTGACGCGCACGCCGTTCTCGGTGTACTCGGCCTTCTCGAAGAAGGTGCCCAGGTTGAACTTGATGCCGCGCTTGCGGAAGGCGCGCTCAAGGAGCTTGGAGCTGTTCTCGTCCTCGACCGGCACCAGGTGCTTCAGGCCCTCGACGATGGTGACGTCGGTGCCGAAGGACTTCCACGCGGAGGCGAACTCGACGCCGATGACGCCGCCGCCCAGGATGATCGCGGACTGCGGCACGCGGTCCAGGACCAGGGCGTGGTCCGAGGAGATGATGCGGTTGCCGTCGATCTCCAGGCCCGGCAGGGACTTCGGCACGGAGCCGGTCGCGAGCAGCACGTGGCGGCCCTGGATCCGCTGGCCGTTCACGTCCACGGAGGTCGGGGACGACAGGCGGCCCTCGCCCTCGATGTAGGTCACCTTGCGGGAGGCGACCAGGCCCTGGAGGCCCTTGTACAGGCCCGCGATCACGTCGTCCTTGTACTTGTGGACGCCCTTGATGTCGATGCCGTCGAAGGTGGCCTTGACACCGAACTGCTCGGCTTCGCGCGCCTGGTCGGCGATCTCACCGGCGTGCAGCAGGGCCTTCGTCGGGATGCAGCCGTTGTGCAGGCAGGTGCCGCCCAGCTTGTTCTTCTCGATCAGCGCGACGTCCAGACCCAGCTGGGAAGCGCGCAGGGCCGCGGCGTAACCGCCGCTACCACCGCCGAGGATCACTAGGTCGAAAACGGTGCTGGCGTCGTTCGCCACGTCACGTCCTCCATGCATGTGCGCCGTGCGCCGGACCCCGCTTGCCGGGGACCACCGGTCGGTCGGCTGGTATTCGGCCGCTCTTCTTCGGCCCTGTGGTGGGGGCCCTGTCCTGCCGAGAACCCATCTTCGCACTTGTCGACGGCAGGCGGGACGTCGGGCCGGGCGTGCGGGCGGCTGACCACCGGTAGCGGGGGGTCAGGGCCGCCTGCGCCCGTGGGATTTCATTGACAGCGAAATTGTCAAGGACGCCGTAAGACGCCCGGCAGGACGCCGTCGGACGCCCGCCGCGGGACGCCCCGGGGCGCCCCGCGCACGCCGCACGGCCCCGGGAGCGAGGGCACCCCGGGGCCGTACGGAACGAGCACTGCTCAGACGAGCGCTGCTCAGCCGAGGTCGCCCGCGGCGGTGCGCTCCGCGAGGCGCACCAGGGTGCGGACGGCGGAGCCGGTGCCGCCCTTGGGGGTGTAGCCGAAGGGGGCGGCCTCGTTGAAGGCCGGGCCCGCGATGTCCAGGTGGGCCCAGGTGATGCCCTCGCCCACGAACTCCTTCAGGAACAGGCCCGCCACCAGGCCGCCGCCCATGCGCGCGCCCATGTTGGCGATGTCGGCGGTGGGGGAGTCCATGCCCTTGCGCAGGTGCTCCGGCATCGGCATCGGCCAGGACGGCTCGCCGACCTCCTCGGCGATCTCGTGCAGCGAGGCCCGGAAGGCGTCGTCGTTGGCCATGATGCCGAAGGTGCGGTCGCCCAGGGCCAGGACCATGGCGCCGGTCAGCGTCGCCACGTCGACGATCGCGTCGGGCTTGTCCTCACTGGCCTTGGTGAGCGCGTCGGCCAGGACCAGGCGGCCCTCGGCGTCGGTGTTCAGGACCTCGACGGTCTTGCCGCTGTACATGCGCAGGACGTCGCCGGGGCGCGTCGCCGAGCCGGACGGCATGTTCTCGGCGAGCGCCAGCCAGCCGGTGACGTTCACCTCGAGGCCGAGGCGCGCGGCGGCGACGACGGCGGCGAAGACGGCCGCGGCACCGGCCATGTCGCACTTCATGGTCTCGTTGTGACCGGCGGGCTTCAGCGAGATGCCGCCCGAGTCGTACGTGATGCCCTTGCCGACGAAGGCCAGGTGCTTCTTGGCCTTCGGCGAGGTGTACGACAGCTTCACCAGGCGCGGCGGGGCCGCGGAGCCCGCGCCGACGCCGAGGATGCCGCCGAAGCCGCCCTTGGCGAGCGCCTTCTCGTCGAGCACCTGGACCTTGACGCCGTGCTCCTTGCCCGCGGCGGTGGCGACGGCGGCGAAGGCCTCCGGGTCGAGGTCGTTCGGCGGGGTGTTGATCAGGTCGCGGGCGCGGTTGAGCTCCTCGGACACGGCGAGCGCGCGCTCGACGGCGGCCTTGTGGGCCTTGTCGCGCGGCTTGGCGCCGAGCAGGGCGACCTCGGCGAGGGGGGCCTTGTCGGCGCCCTTGTCGTCCTTGGCGGCCTTGCCCTGGGCCTTGGCGTCCTTGGCGGCGCCCTTGTACGCGTCGAAGGAGTACGCGCCGAGCAGGGCGCCCTCACCGATCGCGGACACGCTGTCGGCGCCCTCGACCGGCAGCGCGAACGCGGCCTTCTTCGAACCGGCGAGGGCGCGCGCGGCGGTGCCCGCGGCGCGGCGCAGCACGTCCGCGTCGAACGCCTCGCCCTTCTCGGGGGCCGGGCCGAGGCCGACTGCCAGGACGACCGGCGCCTTGAAGCCGGACGGCGCGGGCAGCTTCGTCACCTCGCCCTCGCCGCCCGAGGCGCCGAGGGTCGAAAGGACGGTCGCGAGCTTGCCGTCGAACGCCTTGTCCACGGACTCGGCGCCGGGGGCCACGACCGGCCCCTCGGCGCCCTTCGCGACACCGACGACGATCGCGTCGGCACGCAGGCCGGACGCCGCGGCGGTGCTGAGAGTCAGAGCAGTCACGGTGCTGAAGCCCTACTTTCATTGAGTTTTACGGTGACTTCGCGGGCTGCGGGGTGGTGAGCCCGCTCGCGAGCCTACGCCGGTAAGCGCTGCGGTGCGCCTCACCGTCCGTGTTCGGTGGGGTCAGCCGAGGCTGAGGACCACCAGTGTGGCGGTCGCCGCGGTCTCGGCGAGGCCGCCGAAGACGTCGCCGGTCACGCCCCCGAAGCGGCGTACGCAGTGGCGCAGCAGCAGTTCGGCGGCGGCGCAGCCGAGCAGCACGGCGCCGCCGGTGCGGGCCATCGCGGCGGCGCCCCAGGGGGCCGCCGCGGCGGCGGCCGCGGCCACCGTGAGGACGAGGACCGCGAGGGCGCCGGGCGCCGGGACGGTGCCCGCGACGGCGGCGCCGAGGCCCTCGGGGCGGGCGGGCGGCACACCGGTGCGGGCGGCGAGGGCCAGGGCGGTGCGGGCGGTGACCGCGGCGATGACGGCGGCGGTGGCGCCGTGCGCCGCGCCCTCGTCGTACAGCTCGGCGAGCGCCGCGACCTGGGCGAGCAGCACGAGGACCAGGGTGATCACGCCGAACGGGCCGATGTCCGACTGCTTCATGATCCGCAGGGCGTCGTCGGCGGGCTTGCCGCTGCCGAGGCCGTCGGCGGTGTCGGCGAGCCCGTCGAGGTGCAGCCCGCGCGTGCCCGCGGCCGTGACGGCGACCCCGGCGACGGCGGCCGTCAGCGGGCCCGCGCCCAGCAGCAGCAGGGCGCCGCCGACCGCCGCGGCAAGACCGCCGAGCACCAGGCCCGCGACGGGCGCGCACAGCATGCCCGCGCGCGCGGCGGCGCGGTCCCAGCGGCGGACGCGCACGGGGATCACGGTGAGCGTCCCCAGGGCGAAGCGGAGGCCGTCGGCGGGGGTGGGTCTGGGCATTGGGCGAGGTTACCCGGACCGGGCCCGGCGACCGCCGCGGCCCCGCGCGCACGGGCCTCCCGGCCTGCGAGAAGGGGCCGCGAACCGCAGGATGGGGGCCATGGACGGCTGGTGGTACCGGAACGTCGTGGAGCCGGGGAAACTGCCCCTGCTGCTCGCGCTGGTCTCCTTCGTGGGCTCGTTCGTGGTCACGCGGACGATCACCCGTCTCATCCGCGCGGAGAAGGGGCCCTTCCGGAACATCACCACGGGCGACGTGCACGTCCACCACGTCGTGCCCGGCATCTTCCTGATGCTGGTCGGCGGCTTCTGGGCGGTCGCCGCGGGGCGGCACAGCGTCGGCTCGATGTGCGCCGCCGTGCTCTTCGGCATCGGCGCGGGCCTGGTCCTGGACGAGTTCGCGCTGATCCTGCACCTGGACGACGTGTACTGGAGCGAGCAGGGCCGCAAGAGCGTGGAGGTGGTGATCCTCACGGCGGCCCTGGTGGTGCTCGTCCTCACCGGCTTCACCCCGTTCGGCGTCAACGACCTCTCCGTGGCGGAGCGCCACAACCGGGTGGCGTTCGCCCTGAACACCGTTGTGAACTGCGGCTTCGCCCTGATCACGATGGCCAAGGGCAAGCTGCGCACCGCCCTGATCGGCATGGTCGTCCCGCTGGTGGCGCTGGTCGGCGCCGTCCGTCTGGCCCGCCCCGGCTCGGCCTGGGCGCGGCGGTTCTACCGCGACCGGCCGCGCGCCCGGGCCCGCGCGAGCCTGCGCGCCTTCCGCCACGACCGCCGCTGGACGGGCCCGCGCCGCCGGGTTCAGGACTGGATCGGCGGCAAGCCCGACCCGGCCCCGGGCCCCGGGGTGCCCGAGCGCCGCCGGGAACCCCGGTGACGTACCGCCGTGTCGACGGCGCACACGATCAGCACGCCCGCGATGGCCGCCAGGTGCTCCTTGCCCGCGAGGTTGTCCTTGACCAGGACCTCGACGACCATGAGGGCGATCACCAGGGCCGCGGTGACGTACGCCCGGTGGCGCCAGCAGACGAACACGGCGAGGCCGACGACGGCCGCGGAGGGCCCGGTGTCGACGACCTGCGCGTCGGACGCGGGCAGGCCGATCGGGTGGCCGGGCCCGAGGGCGATGCCGAGGCGCGCGTACAGGGTGCCCGCGAGCGTGGCCGCGTACCCGACGACGAGCGTGCGCCACCGGCCGAGGCAGATCTCGGCGATGCCGAAGACCAGCAGGATCTGGGCGAGCGCGCCCCACACCGGCAGGTCGAGCGCGGGTACGAACAGGGACAGGGGGGTGCGGACGAGGGCCAGCCACAGCGGCTCCTCGGCCCGCACGGAGCCGATGTTCTGGATGAACTGGTAGCCCCAGGGCTGGTTCTGCACGTACTGGAACAGCGAGGTCAGGCAGATGGCGCCGAGCGTCATCGGGATCGCGCGCCAGCGCCGGGCGGCGAGCGCGCCGCGCACCGTGGAGTACAGCTCGCCCCACTCGGCACGGACCAGCCGGGTCAGGGTGTTCATCTTCGGGACTCCAGGTGTGAGCGATGCAGCCATTTCGGCAGGCCCGGCGCTTCCAGGAAGCCTTCGGCGCGCGCGGCGGCGATCCCGATGCGCGGCAGGTCGCCGCTCTTCTCGAAGAGCAGGAACCGCGGCTCCCAGATGGGCCGGTACTTGGCGTTGGCGCGGTACAGCGACTCGATCTGCCACCACCGGGAGAAGAAGCTGAGCAGCGAGCGCCACAGCCGCAGCACCGGGCCCGCGCCGAGCCGCGAGCCACGCTCGAAGACCGACCTGAACATCGCGAAGTTCAGCGACACCTGCGTGATGTGGATCTCGGCGGCCCGCTGGAGGAGTTCGATGACCATGAACTCCATCAGGCCGTTGTCGGAGTCCCGGTCACGCCGCATCAGGTCCAGGGAGAGGCCGTTCGGGCCCCACGGCACGAAGGACAGCAGGGCCTTCAACTCGCCCTCGCCGTCGGTGCACTCCAGCATCACGCACTGCCCGTCGGCGGGGTCGCCGAGCCGTCCGAGGGCCATGGAGAAGCCGCGCTCGGTGGCGCCGTCGCGCCAGTCGTCGGCGCGCCGGAGGAGGTGCGCCAGCTCGTCCTCGGGGATGTCCGCGTGGCGGCGGACGCGCACCTCGTACCCGGCGCGCTTGACGCGGTTGTAGGCCTGCCGGACGGTGCGCATGGCGCGGCCCTCCAGGGTGAACTCGGCGACCTCGACGACGGCTTCGTCACCCAGCTCCAGGGCGTCCAGGCCGTGCCGGGCGTAGATCGTGCCCGCCTCCTCGCTGGCGCCCATCACCGCCGGGGTCCAGCCGTGCTCGCGGGCCTCGGCCAGCCAGGGCTCGATGGCGCCGGGCCAGGCCTCGGGGTCGCCGATGGGGTCGCCGGAGGCCAGCGAGACGCCGCTCACCACGCGGTAGGCGACCGCGGCCTTGCCGGTCGGGGACCACACCACGCTCTTCTCGCGGCGCAGCGCGAAGTAGCCGAGCGAGTCCCGCTCGCCGTGCTTGGCGAGCAGCGCCCGCAGGCGCTCCTCGTCGTCCTCGGTGAGCGGGTCCACGGCCCTGCGGGAGCGGAACGCGGCGTACAGGACGGCGATGAGCAGCAGCGTGCTCAGGACGTTGATGGTGACGTTGACCCAGCCGGGCGTGGAGATCCCCGGGAACCGGGAGTCGTCGGCGGCCAGCGACACCAGGCGCATCGTGCCGTAGCGCCAGCGGTCGAGGAAGGTGGAGCGCTGCTCGTCGTGGGCGTGGTTGGTGACGGTCACCAGGAGCGCGGCGAGCAGCGACGTGACGAGCAGCCCGCCGACGGCGACGGCCGCCGCCAGCTTCGGGTTGGAGCGGTCGCCCTTGGCGTAGAACTCGCGGCGGCCGACGACGAGCGCGGCGACGAAGCCCGCGGTGAGGACCAGCGAGATCCAGTTCTGCGCGTACTGCCTGATCTCCGGGAAGAGCATCGCCACCGCGAACAGGAGCAGGAACAGGCCGCTCAGTACGGTGTTGAGGATCCACGCGGCGCGTTTGCGGCGGCGCATCGTGATCGCCAGGAACATCGTGAAGACACCGGACGCGAAGCCCGCCGTGAGCAGGTACGGCGTGAAGTAGTTCTCCGTGTTGTGGCGCCGCAGGTCCTGCCCCAGGGAGACCCAGACGGCGCTGAGGAAGTTCACGAAGGCGACGGCCCGCAGGTACCACACGGCTGCCGCCGCGGCCCGCCGCGAAGTCCGCGTCGACCTCGGGTTCTTCGTGTCCGCTGACCGTTCCGACCGTTCGACTCCCATAAAAGGGGATCTTATGGGGTGTTGTGGTGTGATATGGGTGCACGCCGAGCGCACGAAGGCGCGGGGGGTGCGCCTCCGTGCGCTGTGCGCCTTCGTACGGGGGCCCGGGCGGGCGTACGGCCGTCAGGCCTCCGGCAGCTCCGCGGACAGCGCCGCCGCGGCCCGCACCAGCGGCACCGCCAGCAGTGCCCCGGCCCCCTCGCCCAGCTTCACGCCGTGGCCGAGCAGCGGCTCCAGGGCCATCCGGTCAAGGGCCTTGGCCTGGGCGGGCTCCCCGCTGTCGTGGCCCGCGAGCCACCAGTCCGGGGCGCGGAAGGCGACCCGCTGCGCCACCAGCGCCGCCGCCGCGGCCACCACCCCGTCGAGGATCACCGGCGTACGGCGCACCGCGCACTGGAGCAGGAACCCCGTCATCGCGGCCAGGTCGGCCCCGCCGACGGCGGCGAGCAGCTCCACCTGGTCGCCGAGGACTGGCCGGGCGCGCCGCAGCGCGTCGCGGACCGCCGCGCACTTGCGCATCCACGCCAGGTCGTCGATCGGCGCGCCGCCCCGGCCGGTCACCACGGACGCGTCCGTGCCGCACAGCGCCGCGATCAGCGTGGCCGCGGGCGTCGTGCCGCCCACGCTGATGTCACCGAGCACGACGAGGTCGGTGCCGGAGTCGGCCTCCTCGTCGGCGAGCGCGATGCCCGCGCGGACCGCGCGCTCGGCCTCGTCCACGGTGAGCGCGTCCTCGATGTCGATCCGCCCGGAGCCGCGCCGCACCCGGTGGCCCGCTACCTCGGCGGGCAGCTCGTCCGGATCGCAGTCCAGGGCCATGTCGACGACCCGCACCGGCACGTCCACCTGGCGCGCCAGCACCGCCGCGGGGCTGGTGCCGTCCAGGACCGCCCGCACCAGGTCGGCGGCGCCGCCCGCGGGCCGCGCGGACACGCCGAGCTCGGAAACGCCGTGGTCACCGGCGAAGAGCAGCGCCCGCGGCCGGGTGACCGGCTTGACCGGCACGGCCGCCTGGGCCGCCGACAGCCACTCGGCGAGCTCGTCGAGGCGGCCGAGCGCGCCGGGCGGCAGGCCCTGGCGCTCCCTGCGCTCTTCGGCGTCGCGGCGCACCCCTCCGTCGGGCCGCTCGATCAGGTCGGTGAAGTCGTCGAGAATCAGCGAGCTCATTCGGCGAACAGTACCGGCGCGCCCGTGCGCCCGTGCGCACGGCCCCGCGCGCTCCCGCGCCCCCGTTCCCCGCCCCTCCCGAAGTGACACGCCGTCAGGCGAACCGGCGGAGCGGGTCACCTCGTGTGATCCACTGACTCCGCGGAGTCAGCGCGGCCGCGCGGGCACCGCCCCCGCCCCCGCCCCCCCGTCACGGGAGCCCGCCCGCCCCCAGCGGCCCCCGGAGCCGTCCCCGTCAGCCCCAGGAGTACCGCCATGGACGCCGCCCAGCAGGCCACCGCCGCCCAGCGGGTCGCCGCCCGCCGCCCGGCCTGGCTCGCCCAACTCGCCCAGGGCACCGAGCGGTTCCACGAGCCGCGCCGCGCCGACTGCCCCTGGTGCGGGGCGGACCGCCCGCGCACGCGCCTGCGCACCACCGACCTCCTGGGCCGCAAGCCCGGCACGTTCACCCTCGACGAGTGCCAGGCGTGCGGGCACGTCTTCCAGAACCCGCCCCTGACGCCCCAGGGCCGCGACGTCTACGGCCGCGACGCCCAGGAGGCGCTCGACTGCCCGTACGCCCCTCACGCGCACTCCCACACGCACTCCCACACGCACCGCGTCGCCCACGCCCTGGCCGCCCGGCGGCACCGCGCCCGCGCCCGCGCGCTGGCCCGCCTCGCCGAGCCCGAGAGCTGGCTCGACGTCAACACCGGAGCCGGGCACTTCCCGGCCGCCGCCCGGCACGTCCTGCCGTACACCGCCTTCGACGGGCTCGACCCGGGTACCGAGGTCGAGGCGGCCCGCGAGGCCGGGCACGTGGAGGAGGCCCACCGGGGGCGGCTGCGGGACCTCGCGCCCCGGCTGGAGGGCCGCTACGACGTGGTCAGCCTGTTCCACCAGCTCGAACGCGCCGCCGACCCGCGCGCGGAGCTGCGGGCCGCGCACCGCGCGCTGCGCCCCGGCGGGCACCTGGTGATCGAGGCGTACGACCCCGCCTCGCGCGCCGCCCGCCTGCTCGGCCGCTGGTGGACGGCGCACGGCCAGCCCCGCCACCCGCACCTGCTGCCGCTCGCCAACCTGCGCGACGCGCTGACCGGCCTCGGCCTCACCGTGGTCGCCGCCGACCGCCGCGCCGCCCACGTCCCCGCCGACCTGACCGCCGCGGCGGCCCTGCTCGTCGGCCGCCTCGCCCCCGCCCCCGACGTGCCGTGGCGTGCCAAGGCCCCCGGGCCGCACCGCCGCCGCCTGCGCCGCGCCTGCTGGTGGGCGGCCGTGCCCCTGCTCGCGGCGGCGGCCGCCGCCGACCACCTGCTGGCGCCGCTGCTGACCCGCACGGGCTTCGCCAACACCTACCGCGTCATCGCCCACCGCCCCGCCGAGGAGTGACGGGCCGGGTTCACCCCCGCAGCGGCAGCGCCTGCCCCGCCACCACCAGCAGTACGTGCTCGCACTCCGAGGCGAAGGCGGCGTTCAGGCGGCCCAGCTCGTCGCGGTAGCGGCGCCCCGACGCGGTCGCGGGGACGATCCCGGAGCCGACCTCGTTCGACACGGCGACGAGGGTGCGGCGGGTGGCCCGCACCGCGTCCGTCAGCTCCGCGACCCGCTTGCGCAGCGCGCGCTCGCCGCCGCCCGCCCACTCGTCGTCGTCCCACGCGTTCACCTCGTCCATGGCGTGGGTCAGCCACAGCGACAGGCAGTCCACCAGCAGCGGCGGCCCCTGCGCGGCGAGCAGCGGCACCAGGTCGCAGGTCTCCGTGGTCCGCCAGGAGCCCGGGCGCCGCTCGCGGTGGGCCCGGACCCGCTCCGCCCACTCGGTGTCACCGCCGCGCAGGCCGCCCGTGGCGACGTACTCCACGTCCGGGAAGGCCTCCAGGCGCCGCTCGGCCTCCACGGACTTGCCGGAGCGGGCCCCGCCGAGGACCAGCGTGCGGCGCGGCACGTCCGGCACCTCCTCGTACGCGCCGACGGTCAGCGTCGTCCCGTCCGGCACCGCCCGCGCCCCCGCCGCGGCGAGGCGGCGCGCCAGCTCGGGCCCCGACGGCACGTCGTGCCCGACGTGCACCGCGATCACGTCCGTCGTCGGCCCCACCGCCCCGGTCGCCCGCAGCCGCGCGAGCCCGTCGGGGCGGCCCGCCACGTCGGCGAGCACCATCTCGTACGCGGTCTGCGTGCCGTTCTCGCCGCCGGTCCCGGCGGGCGCGCAGCCCGGCGGCAGGTACAGCAGCCGGTCGCCGTCGGGGCCCGTCACCTCGTAGCCGGTGCCGGGCGCGTCCATCGCGAGGGCGCGCACCCGGTGGCCGGTCAGCAGCGCCAGCTCCCGCCCGTCCGGGACCCGGCCCGGCTGCGGCAGGCCCGCCGGGACCTCCACGGCGGGCCCGTCGTGCGGATGCGAAAGCAGCACCTGGCGCACCCCGCCGAGCGAGTGCCCGGCGCGGGCGGCGGCGAGGGCGGCGCCGGGGGTGAGGTCGAGCAGCAGGACACCGTCGACGAGCAGCGCCGTCGCGGCCCGCGCCGCCCCGCCGAGCGCGGTCGCGCACACGGCGCAGGGACAGCCGGGGCGGGGCAGCCCCTCGGGGGCTCCGGTGCCGAGCAGAGTCAGTTCCACAGGAAGATCCTCCCGCGTCGCCCTCCGCGCCGCGCGCCCGGCTAGGCTTCAAGCGGCTTCGGTGGCCGCCCGACGGCGGCCGCCGGGACACCATTCGACCTCGGGAGGCTGACATGGCGGCATGGACGTGGCGGTTCGAGAAGGCGGACGGGACGGAGGTCCAGCCTGCCGTGCAGCCCGAGGAGTTCACCACCCAGGGCGACGCGGAGACCTGGATCGGCGAACACTGGAAGGACCTCGCCGAAGGCGGCACGGACCAGGTCACCCTCTTCGAGGACACGACGGAGATCTACGGCCCCATGAGCCTCCACACCCAGGAAGCGACCCAGCCCTGACGCCGACGAAGCGCGCCCGCTGAGCGCCGCGAGCTCGCCCGTGGGGGCGCCGCCAACAATCCGGGCGGCGCCCCCACACGCACGCCTGGGCCCCCATGGGGCACCCCAGGCGTACGCGCGCCCCGCTCCCACGCGCGCGGGTGCCCCGGGCTGGGGCCGACGTCAGAGTGCCGCCCAACGACACCGCTCCCACGCGCGCGGGTGCCCCGGGCCACCCGGACGCCGTCGGTCCCGCGCCCCACGCCCGCCTCCACGCGGCTGCGTGCCCCCGGTACGGACGGGGTGCCTCACGCGCGCCCCGGGGGCTCGACGGGCAGCGGGCCCTCCGCGTACGGGCCGCACCCTCACGCGCACATACGCCCTTCCCGGGCGATGCCACCAGCACGGGCCTCGGCACCGCGCCCACGCGTGTGCGCGGCCTGCCGTCTCGCGCGCGGGTGATCCGAGGTGTCGTCGGTCCCGCGGCCCGCGCCCGCCTCCACGTGGCTGCGTGCCTCCAGTGCGGTGCGGCAGGGGTACTGAGGGGTTTCTCGGGTGCGTGCCGGGGGCTCGACGGCAGCGGGGCACCGCGGGGTGTCTCGCGCGCGTGCGTCCCGAGGGTGTCGGTGCGGATATCCGCGTACGCGCCGCGCGGATCTGCCCCGCCCCCACGCCCGTACTCCCGTACGACACGTACATGCCGCGTGGCAGGGCGCTCGGCGCGGTGACGTGGCGTGGGTGGGGGCTGGGCCGTGAGCGGCGGCTGGTGGCTGCGACGGGTGTGGTTGCCGATCGCCCGCCGTGCCCGGCGGCCGGGCGGTGGCTTCACGGGGCGGTGCGGATGTGGTCCGCGGTCGGTCGTCGCCGTACGGGGCCCGTGGGCCGGACGGCGGCCGGGGGCGACGGCGTCACATCTCGCCGAGCGTGACCTCGGCACTGCGCTCGTCACCGTCGCGTACGTACGTCACCCGCTCCTTGTCGCCCGGCTTCAGCGCGGCGAGGGCCTCGGCGAGGGAGGTGACCGTGGTGATCGGGGCGTCACCGAGCTTGGTGATGATGTCGCCCGGCCGCAGCCCCGCCTTGTCCGCGCCGCCGCCGTCGCGCACCTCGACCACGGCGACGCCCGCGGGCCGGTAGTCGTCGCCGAGCACCGTGCGCGCGGAGACGCCGAGCGCGGCCCGGCCCGAGTCGGTGACCCTGCCGTGCTCGACGATCTGCCCGGCCACGGTCCGCACCATCGAGGCGGGGATCGCGAAGCCGATGCCGGGCGCGGCGCTGTCGCCCATGTCCGGGTCGGTCGCGGCGAGGGTCGGGATGCCGATGACCTCGCCGTCGAGGTTGACGAGGGCGCCGCCGCTGTTGCCGGGGTTGATCGCGGCGGAGGTCTGCACCATGTTGCCGATGGTGGCGCCGGTGCCGCCGCCGGAGCGGCCCTCGCTGACCGTGCGCCCGGTGGCCGAGACGATGCCCTGGGTGACGCTGGATGACAGGCCGAGCGGTGAGCCCATGGCCAGCACGATCTGGCCGACGGCCACCTTCGCGGAGTCCCCGAAGGCCGCCGCCTTCAGCCCCTTCGGCACGTTGTCGAGCTTGATGACGGCGAGGTCCTGCTCGGGGTACGCCGAGACCAGCGTGGCGCCGAGCGGCTGCTCACCGGTGGCCGTGGTCACCTTGAAGGTCTTCTCACGCCCGACCACGTGGGCGTTGGTGACGATGTGCCCCTTGTCGTCGTACACCACTCCGGAGCCGAGGCTGTCGGAGGCGTCGATCTGCACGACGGACGGCAGCACGTCCTTGATCACCTTCAGGTAGTCGTCCTGAAGGTCGCTCGCGGCGGCGGGCGCGGCCTGTGTCGTGGCGGGCGCCGACCCGTCACGGCCGTCAGCGCAACCGCTGACCACCCCGACGGACACGCCCACGACCAGCACGACTGCCGCACGGAAGGCTCTCATACCTCCCGAGTCTCACCTCGCTCCCCGCCCGGGGCCCGCACAAGGCACCCGACCGGGTAGTCCACCCGCCCGACGAGCCGAGCCCGCGCGCCGCCGACGGCGAGGAGAGCCCCCCGCGAGGGGCACGGACCCGCACCCGAAGCGCACCCGAGGCGCACGCGAAGGGGCCAGCCTCAGTCCCGAGCCCCGCACACATGGAGCAGGGAGGCCACCGCCCGATAGGGATCGGTACGCCCGGCCCGCTCCTCGGCGGCCACCAGCGCCTCCCACCCCGCGCCCCCGGCAGGGACCTCCGCGGCTTCGGAGAAGACGCGCACCCCGTACCAGGCCAGCAGCGGCGCGGCGATGCCCGCCAGCGCCCCCGTGACGGCGTCGAGTCGGTGCGCCCGCACCTGCGTGCCGGACCGGTCCGCGTACGTGTCGGTGCCGAACGCCGCCAGCGCCCCGGCCCAGTCGCCCCGCAGCCCCGGCCGCATGGCCATCGCGTCGGCGTTGCGCACGACGAGGGAGAGCAGCCCGCCGGGCGCGAGGACCCGGCCGAGCCCGGCGAGGACCGCGTCGGGCTCCTCCACGTGCATCAGGACCCCGTGGCACAGCACCACGTCGAAGCTGCCGGGCGGGAAGTGCACGCCGGTGTCCCGCCCGTCGCCCTCGACGATCCGCATCCGCGACCGGATGCCCTCGGGCTCCGCGGCGGCCGCGGCCCGCGCGGCGGCGAGCGCGTCGGCGTCCCGCTCGACGCCCGTCACCTCGTGCCCGGCGCGGGCGAGGCGCAGGGCCTGCACCCCGTGCCCCATGCCGACGTCGAGCACGCGCAGCCGCCGCCCCACGGGGAAGCGGGCGACTATCTGCTCGTCGAGCTGCCGCGCCACCAGCTCCTGGCGGACCGCCTCACGCGCCGCACAGCCGTCGCCGCCCCGGCGGTCGTCCTGACCGCTCAGGGCCGCTCTCCGCGCTTGACCTGCGGCTTCGGCAGGCGCAGCCGACGCATCTGGAGCGTGCGCATCAGGGCGTAGGCGACGGCGCCCTTCTTCGGCTCGTCGGGGAAGCGCTCCTTCAGGAGCTTCTTCAGCCGGAAGCCGGTCACCACGGAGTCGAGGACGATCAGAACGATCACGACGAGCCACAGCAGCAGCGCGATGTTCTGCAGCGACCCGATGCGGATCATGCTCAGTACGAGGATGATCACGGCCATCGGCAGGAAGAACTCGGCGACGCAGAACCGGGAGTCCACGAAGTCACGGGCGAACTTGCGCACCGGGCCCTTGTCGCGCGGCGGCAGATAGCGCTCGTCGCCGCTGGCCATGGCCTGGCGCTGCTTCTCCAGGTTGGCGCGGCGCTCCTCGCGCTGCCGCTTGGCGGCCTCCTTGCGCGTCATCGGCGTGTTCAGCACGCTGCGGCGCTGCGACTGGGCCATGGCGCGCTTGGGCGTGGGGCGGCCCTTGGGGGCCTGCGGGTCTCGGGTCTTGGGCGAGTCCTCGGTCACCGGCGCCTGGGCGGCGGGGGCCTTCTCGTCCTTGGATCGGCTACGGAACACAAAAGCCAAGGGTAAGGGGTAACCGGGGTGGCGCGGGGCCGCAGCCCTCTCTTCGCGGGGGCGGCCGGGGGAGACGGGCGGGTGTGGACCCCGGTCCGCCGGGGAACGATCCCGCAACACCGGCCGTCTTCATGATGTGCACGGGATGCGCACGGGCAGACCGGGGCAGACCGCGGGGGGCGAAGGCGCCGCCCGGGGACCGTTCCCCGGGGCGCACCTACTCCCTGCGCCGGATGGACGGGCAGTGCAGTCGTCCTTGGGGATGAGCGCATCCGCCCGCGAACAGTGCGGTAATGGATACAGACCCCGTACCGTGGGTCGTATCGCAGTAGCTGGAGCTGGAAGTCCGTCAGAAGGGGGCGCGCGAAGCCCATGAGCGGTGTCATGAAGCGTATGGGGATGATCTTCCGCGCGAAGGCGAACAAGGCCCTTGACCGGGCCGAGGACCCGCGCGAGACCCTCGATTACTCGTACCAGAAGCAGCTTGAGCTGCTCCAGAAGGTGCGCCGCGGCGTCGCCGACGTGGCGACCTCCCGCAAGCGCCTGGAGCTCCAGCTCAACCAGCTCCAGAAGCAGTCCTCCACCCTCGAGGACCAGGGCCGCAAGGCGCTCGCGCTCGGCCGCGAGGACCTGGCCCGCGAGGCGCTCTCCCGCCGCGCGGCGCTCCAGCAGCAGGTCAGCGACCTGGAGACGCAGCACCAGACGCTCCAGGGCGAGGAGGAGAAGCTCACCCTCGCGGCCCAGCGCCTCCAGGCCAAGGTCGACGCGTTCCGCACGCGCAAGGAGACCATCAAGGCGACGTACACGGCGGCCGAGGCCCAGACCCGCATCGGCGAGGCCTTCTCCGGCATCTCCGAGGAGATGGGCGACGTCGGCATGGCCATCCAGCGCGCCGAGGACAAGACCGCGCAGCTCCAGGCGCGGGCCGGGGCGATCGACGAGCTGCTCGCCTCGGGCGCCCTCGACGACTCCTCCGGCCTCGCCAAGGACGACATCCAGACCGAGCTTGACCGCCTCTCCGGTGGTACGGATGTAGAGCTGGAGCTCCAGCGCATGAAGGCGGAGCTGGCGGGCGGCTCCAGCGGCTCCGCGCAGCCCGCCATCGAAGGCGGCCAGGGTCAGGGCCAGGTCCAGCGGCACGACGCCCCGCGCTTCGACAAGCAGTAGCCACCGCTCACGTCCGAGGAGGGCGTCATGATCGTACGGATCATGGGGGAGGGGCAGGTGAAGCTGGCCGACAGCCACTTCGCCGAACTGAACAAGCTGGATGACGAGTTGCTCGAAGAGATGGAGGGCGGCGACGAGCCCGGCTTCCGCCGCACGCTGCACGCCCTCCTGGACAAGGTCAGGGAGCTGGGCGACCCCCTCCCCGACGACGCCCTCGAACCCTCCGAACTGATCCTCCCGGCACCGGACGCGTCCCTCGACGAGGTCCGCGCCATGCTGAGCGACGACGGCCTGATCCCCGGCTGACCCCACCCGGCCCCCTGCGGGGCCCCGCCCGTCCCTTTGCCGCGGCCACTTCCGAGCCCGCGGAAGCGCATGTGGTGGGTGGGCGGAAAGCCCCCGCCGCGAAGCGGCGGGCCGGAAGCGCATCGGCCCGCACCCGGCCAGGAGCGTCCGGCCTCACCCGGCCCAAGGCGACCGACCCGCCCCCGGGTCAAGGGTGGCCCCGGCGGGCGAGCCAGGAGGGCTCGACCGCGCTGGCGGCGGGGTTCGTCAACCCGCGCCGGACGAGCCCCCCGTTCCGTTCCGCCGGAACTGACGGCCCCGTACCGTTTAGGGCGTGACCAACTTTGAACGGTGCCGAGGCTGGGCCAGGACGCACCCGTTGGCCGTGGACGCAGTCCTCGCGGCCGCCGCCCTCGTCTGCATGGTCATAGGCTCCTTCGCGGAGCCCAACCGGGGGCAGGGCTCCTCCTGGAACGTCCACGCCCCGGGCTCCCTCAGCCTGACGCTGATGGGACTCGGCTCGGCGGCCCTGGTCTTCCGGCGCCACGCCCCCTGGAGCGTGCTCGCCGCCACCTGCGCGCTGTCCATCGTGGAGCTGGTGTCGACCGGCCCCCGCGCGCCCGTCGTGATGTGCGCCGTCATCGCCCTGTACACCGTGGCCGCCCGCACCAACCGGCCCACCACCTGGCGCGTCGGCCTCATCACCATCACCGGCCTCACCGGCGTGGCGATGCTCGCGGGCCCCCTGCCCTGGTACGCGGAGGAAAACCTCGGCATCTTCGCCTGGACCGGCATGGCCGCCGCCGCGGGCGACGCCGTACGCAGCCGACGGGCCTTCGTCGACGCCATCAGGGAGCGCGCCGAGCGGGCCGAGCGCACCCGCGAGGAGGAGGCCAGGCGCCGGGTCGCCGAGGAGCGGCTGCGCATCGCCCGCGACCTGCACGACGTGGTCGCCCACCACATCGCCCTGGTCAACGTGCAGGCCGGGGTCGCCGCGCACGTCATGGACAAGCGGCCCGACCAGGCCAAGGAGGCCCTCGCGCACGTCCGCGACGCCAGCCGCTCGGCGCTCGGCGAACTCCGCGCCACCGTCGGGCTGCTGCGCCAGTCCGGCGACCCGGAGGCGCCCACCGAGCCCGCGCCGGGCCTCGGCCGCCTCGACGACCTCGTCGACACCTTCCGGCACGCGGGCCTGGCCGTGGAGGTGGCCCGCGGCGACGCCGGACTGAACCCTCCGGCGGCCGTGGACCTGGCCGCGTACAGGATCATCCAGGAGGCCCTCACCAACGTGCAGAAGCACGCGGGCGAGCAGGCCAAGGCGGAGGTCAGCGTCGTACGCGTGGGGCCCAACCTGGAGATCACCGTGCTCGACGACGGCGCGGGCGACGACCAGCGGGACGACCAGCGGGAACACAAGCAGGACGATCAGCAGGGCGACGGGCGGGGCGGTGAACAGGGCGGCGGGCACGGGCTCATCGGCATGCGTGAGCGCGTCAGCGCGCTCGGCGGCCGGTGCAGCGCCGGGCCCCGCTACGGAGGCGGCTTCCGCGTGCATGCGATCCTGCCGGTCACGACCGTGAAGCAGGGCGGCCGGGAGCACAGCCCGGCCAGGGGAGGGACGACCGCGTGACGATCCGGGTGCTGCTCGCCGACGACCAGGCGCTGCTGCGCAGCGCGTTCAAGGTCCTCGTCGACTCCGAACCCGACATGGAGGTCGTCGGCGAGGCCTCCGACGGCGCGCAGGCGGTGCGCCTCGCGAAGGCGGAGTCGGCGGACGTCGTCCTCATGGACATCCGGATGCCCGGCACGGACGGCCTCGCCGCCACCCGGATGATCAGCGACGACCCGGCCCTGTCCCATGTGCGGGTGGTCATGCTGACCACCTTCGAGGTCGACGAGTACGTGGTGCAGTCCCTGCGCGCGGGGGCCTCCGGCTTCCTCGGCAAGGGCGCGGAACCGGACGAACTCCTCGGCGCGATCCGGGTCGCGGCGGCCGGAGAGGCGCTGCTCTCGCCCGCCGCGACGAAGGGCCTCATCGCCAGGTTCCTCGCCCAGGGCGACGGCGCGGACGACGAGCCGCCCGCCCGCAGCGAGCGCCTCGACGCCCTCACCGGCCGTGAACGCGAGGTCCTGATCCAGGTGGCGGGCGGTCTCTCCAACGACGAGATCGCCGAACGCCTCGAAGTCAGCCCCCTCACGGTCAAGACCCACGTCAACCGCGCCATGGCCAAGCTCGGTGCCCGCGACCGGGCCCAACTCGTGGTCATCGCCTACGAGTCGGGCCTGGTCCGCCCCCGGGGCGACTGACCGCCACCAGGCCCCCGCGGCCCCCGACGGCCCCCCGAGGGCCCGCTACGGCAGCGCCAGCATGCGCTCCAGGGCGAGCTTCGCGAACCGCTCGGTCTCGCGGTCGACCTCGATGCGGTTGACCAGCTTGCCCTCGGCCAGGGACTCCAGGGCCCAGACCAGGTGGGGCAGGTCGATGCGGTTCATGGTGGAGCAGAAGCAGACCGTCTTGTCGAGGAAGACGATCTCCTTGCCCTCGGGGGCGAAGCGGTTGGCCAGGCGGCGGACCAGGTTCAGCTCGGTGCCGATGGCCCACTTGGAGCCCGCCGGGGCCGCCTCCAGGGTCTTGATGATGTGCTCGGTCGAGCCGACGTAGTCCGCCGCCGCCACGACCTCGTGCTTGCACTCGGGGTGGACGAGCACGTTCACGCCGGGTATCCGGGCCCGCACGTCCTCGACCGACTCCAGCGAGAAGCGGCCGTGCACCGAGCAGTGCCCGCGCCACAGGATCATCTTCGCGTCGCGCAGTTGCTCGGCGGTCAGGCCGCCGTTCGGCTTGTGCGGGTTGTAGACGACGCAGTCGTCCAGGGACATGCCCATGTCGCGGACGGCGGTGTTGCGGCCGAGGTGCTGGTCCGGCAGGAACAGCACCTTCTCGCCCTGCTCGAACGCCCACTCCAGGGCCCGCTTGGCGTTGGACGACGTGCAGATGGTGCCGCCGTGCCTGCCGGTGAACGCCTTGATGTCGGCGGAGGAGTTCATGTACGAGACGGGCACCACCCGGTCGGCGATCCCGGCCTCGGTCAGCACGTCCCAGCACTCCGCGACCTGCTCGGCCGTGGCCATGTCGGCCATGGAGCAGCCCGCGGCCAGGTCCGGCAGGACGACCTTCTGGTCGTCGGTCGTCAGGATGTCCGCGGACTCGGCCATGAAGTGCACGCCGCAGAAGACGATGTACTCGGCGTCCGGCCGCGCGGCCGCGTCCCGGGCCAGCTTGAAGGAGTCGCCGGTGACGTCCGCGAACTGGATGACCTCGTCGCGCTGGTAGTGGTGGCCGAGCACGAACACCTTGTCGCCGAGCTTCTCCTTGGCGGCGCGGGCGCGCTCCACCAGGCCGGGGTCCGACGGCGACGGCAGGTCGCCGGGGCACTCCACGCCGCGCTCGCTGCGGGGGTCGGCCTCCCGGCCGAGCAGCAGCAGGGCGAGCGGGGTCGGCTGTACATCGAGGTCGACGTGCTCGACGTTCTCGACGCGGGTGGACTGGGCGGTGGTCACGTCACACACCCTTTCTTCAGTGACGAGCGGCGGCCGGGGGCCGCGCGCGAGTGGGGCCGCCAGCGGCCCCACGAATCCTTTTCGTCGAATTGACGTTATCTATCATAACCGCTTCACGTCAGTTTGACGATGGCCATAGTGTCGATGTGACGCATCCCCTGTCCGGTGCCGTGTGCGAGCATGGGAATGAACAGGCGGCCCCGCCGGTTGGACCGGTCGGCAAGCAGTCTCCGTACACACCGGGAGAGAAGCAGATGTCCGTATCGGACGAGACCACCACCGTGAGCGACGGCATCCTCCTGACCGACGCCGCCGCGGCCAAGGTCAAGGCCCTCCTTGACCAGGAAGGCCGCGACGATCTGGCGCTGCGCGTCGCCGTGCAGCCCGGTGGCTGCTCGGGCCTGCGCTACCAGCTGTTCTTCGACGAGCGTTCGCTCGACGGGGACGTCGAGAAGGACTTCGGCGGCGTCAAGGTCGTCACCGACCGCATGAGCGCCCCGTACCTGGGCGGTGCCACCATCGACTTCGTGGACACCATCGAGAAGCAGGGCTTCACGATCGACAACCCGAACGCCACGGGTTCCTGCGCCTGCGGTGACTCGTTCAGCTAAGCCGGACGCCAGTCATCCACCAGCGTGAAGGCGGCGGCTCCCCGACCGGGGAGCCGCCGCCTTCACGTCTGCCGCCCTACGACCGCGGCGCGGGCACGGCCTCGGTCCCGCCGTCGTGGCGCGGCACCGCCCTGCCGCCGTCGGTGACCACCCGCCGGTCGCCGAGCGGCTTGTCCAGTGGCACCGTCAGGGTGTAGCTCCGCGCCATCGCGACGCACACGGTGCCCTCCTTCACGGTCTCGGTGACCTTCACGGCGACCTGGCGGCCGCTCTCCTCGGCCGTCGCCGCGTACGTGCCGCACACGCCGCCCGTGAAGTGCAGGACCAGCTCGCGGCCCGCCACGCTGTAGCCCTCGACCCGCACCGGCTCCGTGCGCGTGCCCGGGTCGCCGGGCCCGACGGTCGACCGGGGCGTGGGGACACCGGGCCCGGTCAGGTACTTCGGGTCCACCGCCGGGTGGGTCATCGTGAAGGTGCCCCGCGCGCCCTGCGGCCGCACCTCGAACAGCCAGGACGGTACGAGGGTCTGGCGCCCGGACACGTACTGCGCGGCCAGACCGAAGGTCGCGTCCGTCACCGGGATCGGCTTCGGCTTCGGCGGCTGGGGGTCCGGCACGCAGCGCGCCTGGGGGCCCTGGTCGGTTCCGCCGCCCTTGTGGGTCCCGCCGCCCTTGTCGCTCCGGCTGTCGCCGCCCACCGGGCCGTCGTCCTTGTCCGTGCCCGCCGGGCCCTCGGGCCGGGAGCCGTCCTTCCCGTGCGGCACCGGAGTCGCGCAGCCGCCGATGCCCACGCGGCCGTCGCCCCGGGCCTGCTCGTTCTTCAGGTCGAGCGCCTTCTCGGCGCTGACGACGGGGTACGTGGCGCCCTTACGCGGCTCCAGGACGTTGCCGCTGCCGCCCGCCACGCGCCCTTCGGCGTCGATCTGGATGCCCGTCGACCAGCCGAACGTCGGCAGGCCGCCCACCTCGGGGTCGGCGTTGACCACGCGTACGGGCCCCATGAGCTGGGTGGCGTCCAGCTTCGCGTCGTCCTGGCCGAGGGCCTTCAGGACGGGCGCGGCCGCCTTCTTCGCGGCGGCCTCGCTCACCGCGCCGCCGCTGTCGTCCGGGTGGGCGGGCGAGGCGTCGGAGTCCTTCGGCCCCGGCGGGCACGGCCTGCCCTTCAGGCAGTTGTCGCCGCTGACGGGTGTGTCCCGGGTGAAGGTCCAGGTGCCGGGGGCCTTCCGGGACACCCTCAGGGAGGGGCCCGAACCGTCCTTCGCCGGGCCGAGCAGCCAGGCGTCGCCGCCCGCGCGGGGCGTCCCCGTCAGGCCGAGGGCCTTGGCGAGCCGCGCCGCCTGCTCCTGGGTGACCTCGCCCCTCGGCTCGTACACCGCGGCCGCGTCCGGCCCCTCGGGCAGCTCGCCCACCGCCGTGTACGTCCCGCCGCTCGGGTCGGGCTCACCGGGGGCGATGCCGGGCGGGCCGTCCGTGGCGCCGTGGTCACCGGGGCCACCCGAGGCGCCGGAGTCCGCCCGGCCGCCGTGCCCGTCCGTGGGGCCGTCCAGGGACAGCGGCGGCGGATCGCCGCCCTCCCCGGGGAGGCGTCCCGGCCGCCGCCGTCACCGGACGACCCGGTGGCCAGATACGCCCCGCCGCCGCCCGCAAGCAGCACCGCGGCCGCGACCGAGGCGACCACCAGCGGGGACCGCCGCCGTCCGTCCTGCGTCTGCTCGGTGCTCACCGCATCGCTCCTTCACCGCCCGAGTTCCCTGGAAGCCATCCACGCGAAAAGGGGCGTACATGGCATCCCCTCGACGGGGGACAGCGATGGGACGCGGCAGGGGAGCGCACGGTTCCCCCGCGCGCCGCGCGCTCAGTCCCCGTACTCCGACATGCCGTCGATGAGGCGGGCGGACGCCGCCGGGACCGTCACCCCGTGGATCAGCGACGGCGGCACGGGCGCGGCCGTCGGCACGGCGGGCACCGCCCAGTGCGGGACCATGCGGGCGCAGTCGCCGCGCAGCGCCTCCAGGGAGTCGAGGGCCTCGGGGGCGGGCCCGGCGAAGGGGTGGGGGCGCTGTGCTGCGCGATGACGGCCATAACGGAACCGTATGCACCACTCAGCCCACGAAGAAAGACCTACTATCGGGTATTTTTGGCCAGTTCAAGGACGGGCGTTCGACCGGATAGCGTTAACCGTCAACGGTCCGCCCGTCGACCGCCACAGCGCCCCGAAGGCGCGCGGCGCCGCCGCCCCTCTACTCGCCGCAGGAGCTTTCCGCCGTGCGTATCGCAGTCACCGGCTCCATCGCCACCGACCACCTCATGTCCTTCCCCGGCCGCTTCGCCGACCAGCTCGTGGCCGACCAACTGCACACGGTCTCCCTCTCCTTCCTCGTGGACGCCCTCGACGTGCGCCGTGGCGGCGTCGGGGCCAACATCTGCTTCGGCATGGGCCAGCTCGGCACGGCCCCGATCCTGGTCGGCGCCGCGGGCTCCGACTTCGACGAGTACCGGGCCTGGCTCGACCGGCACGGCGTGGACACCGCGTCGGTCCGCATCTCCGAGACCCTGCACACCGCCCGCTTCGTCTGCACCACCGACGCCGACCACAACCAGATCGGCTCCTTCTACACGGGTGCGATGAGCGAGGCCCGCTACATCGAGCTGAAGACCGTCGCCGACCGCGTGGGCGGCCTCGACCTGGTCCTGATCGGCGCCGACGACCCCGAGGCGATGCTCCGCCACACGGAGGAGTGCCGCACCCGCGGCATCCCCTTCGCCGCGGACTTCTCCCAGCAGATCGCCCGCATGTCCGGCGACGACATCCGCACCCTCCTGGACGGCGCGACGTACCTGTTCTCCAACGAGTACGAGAAGGGGCTCATCGAGTCCAAGACCGGCTGGACCGACGCGGAGATCCTCGCCAAGGTCGGCCACCGCGTGACCACGCTCGGCGCCAACGGCGTGCGCGTGGAGGCCGTCGGCCAGGACCCGATCGAGGTCCCCGTGCCGCAGGAGGAGGCCAAGGTCGAGCCGACCGGCGTCGGCGACGCCTTCCGCGCGGGCTTCCTGTCCGGCCTCGCCTGGGGCGTCTCGCACGAGCGCGCGGCGCAGGTGGGCTGCATGCTCGCAACCCTGGTCATCGAGACCACCGGCACGCAGGAGTACGAGCTGCGGCGCAGCGCGTTCATGGAGCGGTTCGCCAAGGCGTACGGGGACACCGCTGCCGCGGAGGTACGGGAGCACCTGGGCTGACCGTGGGCCTTGTCGCCGGGGCTGCGCCCCGGTCCCGCGTCGGGGGCGTGCGGCGTGTCTTGTCGGCTCTCCCGCCGTGGGGGTGCTCCGCCGCTCCGCGGCGGATTTCTCCACCCGCCCGCCCCTCTTCGGGGCGGGCGGGTGGGAGAAGAGGGCTACACGAGCCGCCGGACCACATAGGCGGCCCCGTGGCCGCGCGCCTCCGCGCCCACGTACTCCTGCCGCTGCGTCCAGCACCACGCCGGGATGTCCACCGCCGCCACCTCGTCGTCCGCCAGGACGGTGACCGTGCCGCCGACGCGGACGCGGGGGAGGGCCTTGGCCAGCTCGATGACGGGGTGCGGGCAGCGCTCGCCGAGGGCGTCCACGGTCAGCGAGTCGGCCGTCCCGGCGCCCGCCCCGGCCGACGGCGCGCCCAGCTTCGCGCGCACCCCGGCCACCGCGTCGGGCAGCACCCGAAGGAACCGCTCCACCTCCGCCGCGTCCGCGTCCAGCGGCAGCGACACCCGCACGTTGCCCTCGCTGACCACCCCCATCGCCCTGAGCACATGGCTCGGCGTCAGCGTGCTGCTCGTACAGGAGGACCCGGAGGAGACGGAGAAGCCCGCCCGGTCCAGCTCGTGCAGCAGGGACTCCCCGTCGACATAGAGACAGGAGAAGGTGACCAGGTGCGGCAGGCGCCGCACCGGGTCGCCGACGACCTCCACGTCCGGTACGAGTTCCGGGACCCGCGCCCGGATCCGCTCCGTCAGTTCCCGCAGCCGCGCCGCCGCCCCGGCCGCCTCGGCCCGCACCGCCCGCAGCGCGGCCGCCGCCGCCACGATCCCCGGGATGTTCTCGAACCCGGCGGCGCGCCCCGACTCCCGCTCGTCCACCGGCCCCCGCGGCGCGAACCGCACCCCCTTGCGCACCACGAGCAGCCCGACCCCCGCCGGTCCGCCCCATTTGTGCGCGCTCGCGGCCAGCAGGGACCAGTCCCCGTCCACCGGCCCCCACGCCAGCGACTGCGCCGCGTCCACAAGCAGCGGCACCCCGGCCGCCCGGCACGCCTCGGCGACCTCGGCCACCGGCTGCCGCGTACCGACCTCGTGGTTGGCGGACTGCAGACAGGCCAGCGCGGTGTCCTCGCGCAGCGCGGCGGCGTACGCATCCGCATCCACCGCCCCGGACCGGCCCACGGCGACCTCGGTCACCGCCCCGCCCGCGTCCTGGTGGGCGGCGGCCGAATGGAGTACCGCGGAGTGCTCCACGGCGGACACCACCAGGTGCCGCCCCACCCGGCGGCGCCCGGCGAGCGCCCCGGCCATCCCGTCGTACAGCGCCCGCGTCCCCGAAGAGGTGAAGGTCAGCTCGTCGGCCCGGCACCCCACGGCCTCGGCGGCCGCCTCCCGGGCCGCGTCGAGCAGCATCCGCGCCCGCCGCCCCTCCCGGTAGAGGCGCGAGGGGTCGGCCCATCCCTCGTCGAGCGCGGCCTGGAGCGCCTGCCGGGCGACGGGGTGGAGGGGAGCGGACGAGGCGACGTCGAAGTAGGACACGGGGACACGCTAAGTCGTCCAGCCAGGGAAGCGCCCCGGAGGGGGCGCGGGGAACTGCGCGAGCCACCACGACGAACCCGCACCCGCCGACCCCGGAGATCCTCCCGAGCTATTGGGCGCCCGAGCCTCCGTCAGATACCGCTCGCCGGAGGGGCATCCCACCCTTAAAGAGTGACCCGCGGCGCGTTAGGCACCCTCCCCGCGCGACCCCAAATAGCGTCCAGTAGGGTTTGGTCCGCATAAACATCCAAACCCCTGCCCGACGCAGGGCGGCGACCGACCAGCGAGAAGGCCGCAGCCGACCGCGCGGGCGAGACTCTCGGGAAGGCGCTACGTGAGTCCCAACGGCTCCGACCGCTCGCCGCGGCGCCCGATGCGGCGGAAGCTGCTGCAGGCACTGACTGCGGGCCTGGTCCTGGTAACCGCCACCGGTTGCACATACAAGGACTTTCCCCGCCTGGGTATGCCGACCCCGGTCACGGAGGAGGCTCCGCGGATCCTCTCCCTCTGGCAGGGCTCGTGGGCGGCTGCGCTCGCCACGGGCGTGCTGGTCTGGGGCCTGATCCTGTGGAGCGTCATCTTCCACCGGCGCAGCCGCACCAAGGTGGAGGTACCGGCGCAGACGCGGTACAACATGCCCATCGAGGCGCTGTACACGGTGGTGCCCCTCATCATCGTCTCGGTGCTCTTCTACTTCACCGCTCGTGACGAGTCGAAGCTCCTCGAGCTCTCCGACAAGCCGAAGCACACGATCAACGTGGTCGGCTACCAGTGGAGCTGGGGCTTCAACTACATCGAGAACGTGCCGGGCTCCAACAAGGACAACGCCAGGACCTCCAAGGACCTCTCGGCGATCCCGGACCGCTTCCGTAAGGACTTCCCGGCCAACGCGGGCGGTGTCTACGAGGTCGGCACGCCGGGCGAGCGGAACCCGCAGAACGGCAACCCCGGCCCCACCCTCTGGCTCCCCAAGGGTGAGAAGGTCCGCTTCGTCCTCACTTCGCGTGACGTCATCCACTCCTTCTGGGTGGTGCCGTTCCTCATGAAGCAGGACGTGATCCCGGGCCACACCAACGCCTTCGAGGTGACTCCGAACAAGGAGGGCACCTTCATGGGCAAGTGCGCCGAGCTCTGCGGCGTCGACCACTCCCGGATGCTCTTCAACGTCAAGGTCGTCTCTCCCGAGCGCTACCAGAAGCACCTCGAAGAGCTCGCGAAGAAGAACCAGACCGGTTACATCCCGGCCGGCATCGAGCAGACGGGCCACGAGAAGAACCGGGAGACGAACCAACTGTGAGCATCCTCAACGAACCCCAGGGTGCCGCGGCGGCGGAGTCCTCGTACGAGGACGAGCTGCCGGTCAGGCGCAAGCAGCCGGGCAATGTCGTCGTCAAGTGGCTGACCACCACTGACCACAAGACGATCGGCACGCTCTATCTGGTCACGTCGTTCGCGTTCTTCTGCATCGGCGGCGTCATGGCGCTCTTCATGCGCGCCGAGCTCGCCCGCCCGGGTACGCAGATCATGTCGAACGAGCAGTTCAACCAGGCGTTCACGATGCACGGCACGATCATGCTGCTGATGTTCGCGACGCCGCTGTTCGCGGGCTTCGCGAACTGGATCATGCCGCTGCAGATCGGCGCGCCGGACGTGGCGTTCCCGCGGTTGAACATGTTCGCCTACTGGCTGTACCTGTTCGGCTCGCTCATCGCGGTGGGTGGCTTCCTCACGCCGAACGGCGCCGCCGACTTCGGCTGGTTCGCCTACAGCCCGCTGTCGGACGCGGTCCGCTCCCCGGGTATCGGCGCCGACATGTGGATCATGGGTCTGGCGTTCTCCGGCTTCGGCACGATCCTCGGCTCGGTCAACTTCATCACCACGATCATCTGCATGCGCGCTCCGGGCATGACGATGTTCCGCATGCCGATCTTCACCTGGAACGTGCTGCTGACCGGTGTCCTGGTCCTGCTGGCCTTCCCGGTCCTCGCGGCCGCGCTGTTCGCCCTGGAGGCGGACCGCAAGTTCGGCGCCCACATCTTCGACGCCTCCAACGGCGGCGCCCTGCTGTGGCAACACCTCTTCTGGTTCTTCGGCCATCCAGAGGTGTACATCATCGCCCTGCCGTTCTTCGGAATCATTTCCGAAGTCATCCCGGTGTTCTCGCGCAAGCCGATGTTCGGTTACATGGGCCTGGTCGGCGCGACCATCGCGATCGCCGGTCTCTCCGTGACGGTGTGGGCGCACCACATGTACGTCACCGGTGGCGTACTGCTTCCGTTCTTCTCCTTCATGACGTTCCTCATCGCCGTGCCAACGGGCGTGAAGTTCTTCAACTGGATCGGAACGATGTGGAAGGGGTCGCTGAGTTTCGAGACCCCGATGCTCTGGGCGATCGGCTTCCTGATCACCTTCACCTTCGGTGGTCTGACCGGTGTCATCCTGGCCTCGCCGCCGATGGACTTCCACGTCTCGGACTCGTACTTCGTGGTCGCGCACTTCCACTACGTCATCTTCGGCACCGTGGTGTTCGCGATGTTCTCCGGCTTCCACTTCTGGTGGCCGAAGTTCACCGGCAAGATGCTGGACGAGCGGCTCGGCAAGATCACGTTCTGGACGCTGTTCGTGGGCTTCCACGGCACGTTCCTGGTGCAGCACTGGCTCGGCGCCGAGGGCATGCCGCGACGCTACGCGGACTACCTGGACGCCGACGGCTTCACCGCCCTGAACACGATCTCGACGATCTCCTCGTTCCTGCTCGGCCTGTCGATCCTGCCGTTCTTCTACAACGTCTGGAAGACCGCCAAGTACGGCAAGAAGATCGAGGTCGACGACCCGTGGGGCTACGGCCGCTCCCTGGAGTGGGCCACGTCCTGCCCGCCGCCGCGGCACAACTTCCTCACCCTGCCGCGGATCCGCTCCGAATCCCCGGCGTTCGACCTGCACCACCCTGAGATCGCCGCGCTCGACCAGCTGGAGAACGCCGGTCACGGCGAGAAGGCTGCGGTTGCTGGCGGCAAGGAGGCCGGCAAGTGAAGATCCAGGGCAAGATGTTCATCTGGCTGAGCGTCTTCGTACTGATCATGGCCATCGTGTATGGCTGGTGGTCGAAGGAGCCCGCCGGAACCACCGCGCTCTTCCTGGCCTTCGGCCTGTGCATCATGATCGGCTACTACCTGGCCTTCACGGCCCGGCGGGTCGACGCCTCCGCGCAGGACAACAAGGAGGCGGACGTCGCGGACGAGGCCGGAGAGGTGGGCTTCTTCAGCCCGCACAGCTGGCAGCCGCTGTCCCTGGCCGTCGGTGGCGCGCTCGCCTTCATGGGCGTCGTCTTCGGCTGGTGGCTGCTGTACTTCTCGGCCCCGATCATCCTGATCGGCCTGTGGGGCTGGGTCTTCGAGTACTACCGCGGCGAGAACCAGAACCAGTAGGTCTGCCGCAGCGCGCCCGAGGGGCCCGGACACTCCGTCAGGAGCGTCCGGGCCCCTTCGGCGTGTCCGGACGGCCGAAGCCCAGCCCTGCCGCGTTCGGCCGTTCGGTGTGCGGCCGTCCGGGCGAACTCGTACGGGTCACTCGGCGCGCTGGACCGGGTGAACCTTCATACCGTGTGGTCATGAACCACTCACCGCGAATCCGCACGGTACTGAGCTGCACCCTGCTGGTGGTCGCCCTCGGCGCGGGCACCGCGGCCTGTGGCTCCGACGGCCATCCGCTCTCGGCGAAGCCGTACGACGCGGCGAGCCAGATCGCCTTCAACGGCCCCGCGGGCAGCGGCCGGAAGGCCGACCCGGACAAGCCCCTGGAGGTCACCGCGGAGGGCGGAGACGGGCGCATCACGGACGTCACGGCCACCGACCAGATGGGCCGCCACGTGGCGGGCGAGCTGTCCGCCGACGGCTCCCGCTGGCACAGCACGGCGCCGCTCGCGGCGGGCGCCCACTACACGCTGCGGGTCAGCACGGAGGACGACGAGGGCGCCCCCGGCCGCAAGGTCATGACCTTCGACACCCGCGAGCCCGAGAAGAAGCGGCGCCTGAAGGTCACCTTCGGCCCCGAGGCGGGCAAGTACGGCGTCGGCCAGCCCGTCACGGCGAAGCTCAGCGCCCCGGTCAGGGCCAAGGAGGCCAGGGCCGTCGTCGAGCGGGCCCTGAAGGTCCAGTCGCAGCCCGCCGCGGAGGGCTCCTGGCACTGGGTGGACAGCAGGACGCTGCACTACCGCCCCAAGGAGTACTGGCCCACCCACGCCACCATCACGGTGCGCAGCAACCTGGAGGGCGTCAAGGTCACCGACCGGCTCTGGGGCGCCGACACCAAGCCCCTGAAGCTCACCACCGGCGACCGGATCGTGGCCGTGACGGACGCCTCGTCGCACTGGATGACGGTCTACCGCAACGGCGAGGAGATCAACTCCATCCCGGTGACCACCGGCAAGCCCGGCTACTCCACGCGCAACGGCATCAAGGTCGTGCTGGGCAAGGAGTACGTCGTACGGATGACGAGCGCCAGCATCGGCGCATCGGACTTCTACGACAAAATGGTCTACTACGCGACCAGGGTCACCGACAGCGGCGAGTACGTCCACGCCGCGCCCTGGTCGGTGGGCTCCCAGGGCTACGCCAACACCAGCCACGGCTGCACCGGCATGAGCACCGGCGACGCCGCCTGGTTCTACGAGACGGTCCGCCCCGGCGACCTGGTGGAGGTCGTGGGCAGCGCCGGTGCCGACATGGACCACTTCGGCAACGGCTACGGCGACTGGAACGTCGACTGGAAGGAGTGGCGCAAGGGCAGCGCCCTCCAGAAGGACACCAAGGCCGCCAAGAAGGCCCAGAAGACGGCCCGCCTGCGCCCCCAGGCCGTCTGAAGCGCGCCGGGGCAGACCCGCGCCCCGAAGGGGCGCGGGGAACGGCGCGAGCGACCACACGAGACCCGCGCCCGCCGGACGGCGGAGGAGCCCGAGCCGCTAGGCGCTCAGAGCGGCCCGGGACCGCAGCAGGGAAGCCAGGGCGGAGGCGAACTCCACCGGCTCCACCGGCAGGGTCACCGCGGCCTCGGCACGGCTCCACGTGGCCAGCCAGGCGTCCTGCGGCCGTCCCATGAGCAGCAGCACCGGCGGGGCCTGGAACACCTCGTCCTTGATCTGGCGGCACACGCCCATGCCCCCGGCGGGCGCGGCCTCCCCGTCCAGGACGCAGACGTCGATGCCGCCCTTGTCCAGCTCGCTGAGCACCGCCGGGAGCGTCGCGCACTCGACGAAGCGGACTTCTGGGACATCGCTGGCGGGCCTGCGCCCCGCGGCGAGGCGGACCTGCTCTCGGGTGCTCGCGTCGTCGCTGTAGATCAGCACCGTGGCGGTCGGCTGCATGCTTCCTCCGCATCGTCGAGGGGATCTCGCGCGGATGCTACTCCTCCCGACACCTCGTCAACACTGGTTCGGACAGCGCTCCGATGGGCCATCCGGGCAGGACACACGCCGCAGACACTCCGAACGGGACCCCCCGGGGTGAGGGCGGGATAAGCGACCGACATAATGTCGGTCGTGGCGACAGCAACGACAGTAGACACCGGGCACGCGCACCCGCCGGTCAATCGACCGAACCTCACCAGCGTCGGAACCATCATCTGGCTGAGTTCCGAGCTGATGTTCTTCGCGGCCCTCTTCGCGATGTACTTCACCCTGCGATCGGTGACGGGTCCCGATCACTGGAAGGAAATGGCCGATGCCCTGAACTTCCCGTTCTCGGCGACCAACACCACGATCCTGGTGCTCTCCTCCCTCACCTGCCAGCTCGGCGTTTTCGCCGCCGAGCGCGGTGACGTGAAGAAGCTCCGGATGTGGTTCATCGTCACCTTCGTCATGGGTGCGATCTTTATCGGCGGCCAGGTCTTCGAGTACACCGAGCTGGTCAAGCACGAGGGCCTCTCGCTCTCGTCCGACCCCTACGGCTCGGTGTTCTACCTGACCACCGGTTTCCACGGACTGCATGTGACGGGTGGTCTCATCGCCTTCCTGCTGGTCCTCGGCCGTACGTACGCGGCCCGTAGGTTCACCCACGAGCAGGCGACCGCCGCCATCGTCGTGTCCTACTACTGGCACTTCGTCGATGTCGTCTGGATCGGCCTCTTCGCCACGATCTACATGATCAAGTAATCGGCGTGTCACAACCGGCGAGCCTCGTCCGTCCAAGAGATGAGCGACGCGCCGCAGTGGCCCACCGACACAGTCCAGAAGCATCGACGCAGAAGATCCTGACACCGGGGTAATCCGTGAAAAAGCTCTCCGCACGACGACGCCATCCGCTGGCGGCGGTCGTCGTCCTACTCCTCGCGCTGGCGGCCACCGGGGGGCTGTACGCCGCGTTCGCGCCGGCGGACAAGGCGCAGGCCGACGAAACCGCTCAGTCCCTCGCCATCGAAGAGGGCAAGAAGCTCTATGCCGTGGGCTGCTCCAGCTGCCACGGAACCGGCGGTCAGGGCACCTCCGACGGTCCGAGCCTGGTTGGCGTCGGCGCCGCCGCGGTCGACTTCCAGGTCGGCACCGGCCGCATGCCGCTGCAGCAGCAGGGCGCCCAGGCGCCGAGGAAGAAGGTCATCTACAACCAGGCGCAGATCGACCAGCTCGCCGCGTACGTCGCCTCCCTGGGCGCCGGTCCCGCCGTGCCGACCGACAAGCAGGTCGACCCGAAGGGCGCCGACATCGCCAAGGGCGGTGAGCTCTTCCGCACGAACTGTGCCCAGTGCCACAACTTCACCGGTGAGGGTGGCGCGCTGACCCACGGCAAGTTCGCGCCGAGCCTCGAGGGCGTCAGCAAGAAGCACATCTACGAGGCCATGCAGACCGGCCCGCAGAACATGCCGTCCTTCCCCGACACGACGATGCCGGAGAAGAACAAGAAGGACATCATCGCGTACATCGACGCGGTCAACGGTGAGAAGACGAAGAGCCCGGGCGGCCTCAAGCTGGGCGGTCTCGGACCGGTCAGTGAGGGCCTGTTCGCCTGGATCTTCGGCCTCGGTGCGCTGATCGCGGCCGCCGTATGGGTCGCCGCCCGGACCGCAAAGGCCAAGAAGTCATGAGCAGCCAAGAAACCCCTGAAGAGAACCTGCCCAGCGAGCAGGAGGCCGCGCACGGCGCGGTAGCGGTCGCGGACACCTCCGGCGACGCGGACCCGTTCGCGGACCCCGGCCTGCCGCCGCACGAGCACCGCGTCCAGGACATCGACGAGCGGGCCGCCCGGCGCTCCGAGCGCACGGTCGCCCTGCTGTTCACGGTGTCGATGCTGGCCACCATCGGCTTCATCGCCTCCTACGTGGCGTTCCCGGTCGACAAGAGCGTCTACATCTGGCCGATCGGGCACATCAGCGCGCTGAACTTCGCGCTCGGCATGACCCTCGGCATCGCGCTCTTCTGCATCGGCGCGGGCGCGGTCCACTGGGCCCGCACCCTGATGTCCGACGTGGAGGTCGCCGACGAGCGGCACCCGATCGAGGCCGCGCCGGAGGTCAAGGCCAAGGTCCTGGAGGACTTCGCGCAGGGCGCGAAGGAGTCCCAGCTCGGCCGCCGCAAGCTCATCCGCAACACGATGTTCGGCGCCCTGACCCTGGTACCGCTGTCGGGTGTCGTCCTGCTGCGCGACCTCGGTCCGCTGCCGGAGGACAAGCTGCGGCACACGCTGTGGGCCAAGGGCAAGCGGCTCGTGAACATGAACACCAACGAGCCGCTGCGTCCCTCGGATGTCGCCGTCGGTTCGCTCACCTTCGCCAAGCCCGACGGCCTGGAGGAGCACGACCACGACTTCCAGACCCAGATCGCCAAGGCGGCCCTGATGATCGTCCGGCTGCAGCCCGACGACATCAAGGACAAGCGCGAGCTGGCCTGGTCGCACGAGGGCATCGTCGCGTACTCCAAGATCTGCACCCACGTGGGCTGCCCGATCTCCCTGTACGAGCAGCAGACGCACCACGTCCTCTGCCCGTGCCACCAGTCCACCTTCGACCTCTCCGACGGTGCCCGAGTGATCTTCGGCCCGGCCGGTCACGCACTGCCGCAGCTGCGCATCGGCGTTGACGAGGAGGGCTACCTCGAAGCGCTCGGCGACTTCGAAGAGCCCGTCGGTCCTGCCTTCTGGGAGCGCGGATGAGCACCGATACGACGTCGCCGACCACGTCGGCCGACAACCGCAAGAAAGCGCCCGCGGGTGAGCGGGTCGCGGACTGGGCCGACGGCCGCCTGGGGATCTACTCCCTGGCCAAGGCCAACATGCGCAAGATCTTCCCGGACCACTGGTCCTTCATGCTGGGCGAGATCTGCCTCTACAGCTTCATCATCATCATCCTGACGGGTGTGTACCTGACGCTGTTCTTCCACCCGTCGATGAACGAGGTGGAGTACCACGGCAGCTACGTGCCCCTGCAGGGCCAGCTGATGTCCGAGGCGTTCAACTCGACCATGCACATCTCCTTCGATGTGCGCGGTGGCCTGCTGATCCGGCAGATCCACCACTGGGCGGCGCTGATCTTCCTCGCGGGCATGTTCGTGCACATGATGCGCGTGTTCTTCACCGGCGCGTTCCGCAAGCCGCGTGAGGTCAACTGGCTGTTCGGCTTCCTGCTGTTCGTCCTCGGCATGTTCACCGGCTTCACCGGCTACTCGCTCCCGGACGACCTGCTCTCCGGCACCGGTGTCCGCTTCATGCAGGGCGCGGTCCTGTCCGTGCCGATCGTCGGTACGTACCTGTCGATGTTCCTGTTCGGCGGCGAGTTCCCCGGCGGCGACTTCGTGGGCCGGTTCTACTCGGTGCACATCCTGCTGCTGCCGGGCATCATGCTCGGCCTCGTGGTGGCGCACCTCATCCTGGTCGTCTACCACAAGCACACGCAGTACCCGGGCCCGGGCAAGACCAACAAGAACGTCGTCGGCATGCCGCTGATGCCGGTCTACATGGCCAAGGCCGGAGGCTTCTTCTTCCTGGTGTTCGGCATCATCGCCGTCATCGCGGCGATCGCCTCCATCAACCCGATCTGGGCGATCGGCCCGTACCGTCCGGACCAGGTGTCCACCGGCGCCCAGCCCGACTGGTACATGGGCTTCGCCGAGGGCCTGATCCGCGTCATGCCGGGCTGGGAGATCAACCTCTGGGGCCACACGCTCGTCCTGGGCGTGTTCATCCCGCTGGTGATCTTCCCGCTGGTCCTCGCGGCCATCGCCGTCTACCCGTTCATCGAGGCCTGGGTCACCGGCGACAAGCGCGAGCACCACATCCTGGACCGCCCGCGCAACGCCCCGACGCGCACCGCGTTCGGCGTCGCCTGGATCACGGCGTACTTCATCATGCTGGTCGGTGGTGGAAACGACCTGTGGGCCACCCACTTCCACCTGTCGATCAACGCCATCACCTGGTTCGTCCGGATCTTCTTCTTCGTCGGACCGGTCATCGCGTTCATCGTCACCAAGCGGATCTGCCTGGGCCTCCAGCGGCGCGACAAGGACAAGGTGCTGCACGGCCGCGAGTCCGGCATCATCAAGCGCCTGCCGCACGGTGAGTTCATCGAGGTGCACGAGCCGCTCGACCAGGAGCAGCTGCACACCCTCACCGCCCACGAGCAGTACAAGCCGATCGAGATCGGCCCGACGGTCGACGAGAACGGTGTGCGCCGCAAGGTGAAGGGCTCGGAGAAGCTGCGGGCCAAGCTGTCCAAGGGCATGTACGGCGAGGACAGCCAGATCCCGAAGGCCACGGCCGAGGAGTACAAGGAGATCACCAGTGGCCACGGCCACCACTGATCGCTGACGCTCCGGCCACCAGGTCGCCACGGCGAGAGCCCCGTCCAGTGCATGGACGGGGCTCTTTGCCGTGCTCGGGGCTGGATAGGGTGGACCCACCCCCGACGAGGCCGGGGTGTCTTCCGTCTACGTACCCAGGAGCGGCTATGAGCGCTGTGACCCCCGCTGGAGGCGACACCGCGGCGGGCCGTTCCTGGCCCGACGTGCTGAACGGACTGCTGGAGGGGCGCGACCAGAGCGCCGACGACACGGCCTGGGCGATGGACCGCATCATGCGCGGCGAGGCCACCGACGCCCAGATCGCGGGCTTCGCGGTGGCCCTGCGCGCCAAGGGCGAGACCGTCGAGGAGATCACCGGCCTGGTCCGGGCGATGTACGCGCACGCCCATGTGATCGACGTGCCGGGCCCCAGCGTCGACATCGTCGGCACCGGCGGCGACGGCGCCAAGACGGTGAACATCTCCACGATGTCCGCGATCGTCGTCGCCGGGACCGGCGCCAAGGTCGTCAAGCACGGCAACCGGGCGGCGTCCAGCGCGTCCGGCGCCTCCGACGTCCTGGAGAAGCTCGGCGTCAACCTGGAGCTGACGCCGCAGCGGGTGCGGCAGGTCGCGGAGGAGGCCGGGATCACCTTCTGCTTCGCGGTGAAGTTCCACCCCGCGCTGCGGCACGTGGCGCCCGCGCGGCGCGAACTCGGTATCCGTACGACGTTCAACTTCCTCGGTCCGCTGACCAACCCCGCGAAGGTGCGCGCCCAGGCCACCGGCGTCGCGGACGCGCGGATGGCGCCGATCCTCGCGGGCGTGCTCGCCGAGCGCGGCTCGTCGGCGCTGGTCTTCCGCGGGGACGACGGCCTGGACGAGCTGACCACCACGGCCACCTCCCGGGTGTGGGCGGTGCGCGACGGGCACGTCCGCGAGGAGGCCTTCGACCCCCGGGACGTCGGCATCGACCTGGTGCCCGTCGAGGCGCTGCGGGGCGCCGACGCCTCGTACAACGCGGAGGTCGCGCGGCGCCTGCTGGACGGCGAGAAGGGGCCCGTGCGGGACGCGGTCCTGCTGAACTCGGCGGCGGCCCTGGTCGCCCTGGACCAGGGCGAGGGCCCGCTCGCGGAGCAGATCCGCGCCGGGATGGACAGGGCCGCGGAGTCCATCGACTCGGGCGCGGCCCGGGAGGCACTGGCGCGCTGGGTGGCGGCCAGCAACCGCTAGTCGCGGCGGGTTCCGGCGCGCTCGGCTCCGCCGGGTCGCGCCGTCGGGGCCGAGCGCCGTCGCGGCGAGAAGTGGTGCGGGGCGGGTAGCGGGCGAGGGCGCCCACCATCCGCCGCGACGGCGAGCAACCCCCCACCGGCGTGTCCGGCGGTGCCGTGCGCCCTCATCGCGGTCCAGGATCCGGACGGCCGGTTGCGCCGCGACGATCAGCTGGCGTAAGTTCTTCCCAGGTCATGAGCGACAGCGTTACGGCCCCGGCCCGCTGTCCGGCAACCCTCCGTCCGTGGCGGGGTGCCCCGGGTGAAGACCAGGCCGTGGACAGCAAGGTCCGCGGCAAGCGCGGACCCCTCGCGTCACCAGGGGTCCTGGTCGTCGAGGAGCTTTTTTGTGAGCCAGCGAATGCGATAGGGCCGCAGGCCCCTTTTCCCGCACCCCCTTTTCACCTTCTCCTGTGCCGTTGACCGGTCGCGTTGACCGATGTCCGGCGCCGTGATCTCGCCTGCCTCTTACGGGAGTTCGCCATGTCTGCCACCACCGCCGTCACCGCGTCCGCCGCCGAGTCCGCCGACCCCTGCTGCGCCGCTCCGCTGCCCGTCCTCGGCCGGGACGTCACCGTCCCGCTCGTCACCGGCGGCGAGGTGACGTACGCCGCGCTCGACTACGCGGCCAGCGCCCCGGCGCTCCAACGGGTGTGGGACGACGTGGCCGCGTACGCGCCGTACTACGGCAGCGTGCACCGGGGCGCCGGATATCTGTCGCAGCTGTCCACCGACCTGTTCGAGAACTCCCGCAAGACCGTCGCCGACTTCCTGGACTGCCGGGACGACGACCAGGTCGTCTTCACGCGGTCCACCACCGACTCGCTCAACCTGCTCGCCGCCGTCCTCCCCGCCGACTGCCAGGTCTTCGTCTTCGAGACCGAGCACCACGCGTCGCTGCTGCCCTGGCGCGACGCCCGCGTCACCTATCTGAACGCCCCCCGCACCCACGAGGAGGCCGTGCGCACCCTGGAGCGCGCCCTCGCCGACCGCGACCCCTACGGGCCCGCCCTGGTGTGCGTGACCGGCGCCTCCAACGTCACCGGTGAGCTGTGGCCGGTGCGCGAGCTGGCCGCCGCCGCCCACGCGCACGGCGCCCGCATCGTCCTCGACGCCGCCCAGCTCGCGCCCCACCACCCCGTCTCCGTACGGGAGTTGGACGTCGACTGGGTGGCCTTCTCCGGGCACAAGCTGTACGCGCCCTTCGGCTCCGGCGTGCTCGCCGGGCGCGCCGACTGGCTGCGCGGAGCCGAGCCCTACCTCGCGGGCGGCGGCGCCTCGCGCAAGGTGACGCGGCGCGCCGACGGGGGAGTGGACGTCGAGTGGCACGACTCGGCGGCCCGGCACGAGGCCGGTTCGCCCAACGTCATCGGCGTCTACTCCATCGCCTCCGCGTGCAAGGCCCTCCAGGAGGCCGGATTCGAGACGCTGGTGGAGCGGGAGCGGGAGCTGATCCGCGCGGTGCGGGCCGGGCTCGCCGAGGTGCCGCAGGTGCGGGTCCTCTCGCTGTTCGGGGACGACGCGCCGCGCGTGGGCGTCATCTCGTTCGTCGTGGACGGCTGGAACAGCTCGCACTTCGCGGCCGCGCTGTCCGCCGAGTACGGCATCGGCGTGCGCGACGGCCTGTTCTGCGCCCACCCGCTGGTGCGCACCCTGCTCGGCAGCGAGCCCGACGAGCCCGGCGAGTGCGGCGCCCCGGAGGCCGCGCCCGGCGAGCGCTCGCTCAACGCCATCCGGGTGAGCTTCGGCGCGGGCACCCCCGACGAGCACATCGAGCGGTTCGTGCGCGCCGTCAGGGAACTGGTCAGCGACGGCGCGCGGTGGAACTACCGCACCGAGGACGGCCGTTGCGTGCCCGACACCGAAGCGGGGCCCGCGGCCGCCTGATCCGGCAGGCCCGCGCCCAGCACGATCATCCGCAGGGCCCGCTCGGTGGCGTCGGTGAGGAACTCGCTGCCCCGGTTCAGGGCCTCGGTGAGCGTCACCGGCGCGGGCAGGATGGCGCTGTAGGCGTCCACGCCCGCCGCCCGCACCAGGTGCGCGCCCTCCCCGATGGTGCCCGCGAGCGCGAGCACCGGGCGGCCGAACCGCTTGGCGCGGCGGGCCACTTCGGCGGGGACCTTGCCGCGCGGCGTCTGGTGGTCCAGGGCGCCCTCGGCGGTGACGACGAGGTCGGCGCGGGCGAGCCGGGCGTCCAGGTCGAGGTGGTCGAGCAGCACGTCGAAGCGGGGCAGCAGCCGGGCGCCGAGCGCGGCGAGGCCCGCGCCGAGGCCGCCGGACGCGCCGGTGCCCGGACCCTGGTACAGGTCGGAGGTGACGCCGAGGTCGCGGGTCAGGACGTACGCCCAGCGTTCGAGGCCCGCCGCCAGCTCCTCCACCTGCGTGGGCGTGGCGCCCTTCTGCGGGCCGAAGACGCGGGCCACGCCGCGCTCGCCGCACAGGACGTTGTGCGGGTTGCAGGCCACCAGCAGCTCGGTGTCCGCCAGGCGTGGGTCGAGGCGGCTGGTGTCGATGTGGTGCAGGCGCGGCAACTCCCGTCCGCCGTGCGGCAGTTCCCAGCCGTCGGCGTCGAGCAGCCGGGCGCCCAGGGCCTGGAGGGCGCCCGCGCCGCCGTCCGAGGTGCCGGAGTCGCCGCAGCCGACGAGGATACGGCGGGCGCCCGCGTCGAGGGCGGCGCGGATCAGCTCGCCCACGCCGTACGTGGTCGTCGCCCCCGGGTCGCGCAGGTCGCGCGGCACCAGGCTGAGCCCGGCCGCCGCGGCCATCTCGACGACGGCGGTGCCGGTACCGAGGAGCGCGAAGTGGGTGCCGATGCGCTCGCCCACGGGGCCGGTCGCGGGCAGCGCCACGAGGCGTCCGCCGGTCGCGGACGCCAGCGCCTTCGCGGTGCCCTCGCCGCCGTCCACCAGCGGGATCAGGTCGACCTCGGCGCGGGGCAGGACGCGCCGCACCCCGGCGGCGATGGCCTCGGCGGCGGACTCGGCGGACAGGGACTCCTTGAAGCCGCTGGGGGCGACGGCGACTCGGGTCAGGGACATGGGCGTACTCCTTGGAGCGGGGGAGGGGGTTCAGCGGGTGACCGGCACGCCGAGCAGGGGCCAGACGGCGACGGCGAACAGCAGCACGAGCGCGGCCGTCAGGGGTGCCAGGACGGCGGACAGGCGCAGCAGGTCACGGGAGGTGTAGGTGGGCACCCCGGGGACGTCGGCGAACAGGGCCACCGGCTTCGCGGACGCGGGCAGGGTGTGGCAGAACCCGGCGGCCGCCGTGGAGGCGAGCGCCGCCGCGACCGGGTTCACGCCCGCGCCGACGGCGGCGGCCACCACCAGCGGCACCAGCACCGACGAGCGGGCCGAGCGCGACTGGAGCACCAGGTGGGCCGCCGTGCTGACGGCGATGACGACGGTCAGGAACAGCCAGGGCGGCAGGTCGCCGGGGAGGCCCGACACCAGCCAGCGTGCCGCGCCCGACTCGGCGAGCGCGACGCCCATGGCCATGGTCGCGGCCATGAACAGCAGCAGCGACCACGGCACGGTCTTCAGGGCGTCCTTCAGGCGTACGGTGCCGAGCGCCGGGGACGCGGCGACGACCGCGCCGATCAGCGCCACCACCGCGGGCGGCACCCGGTGCAGCGGCTCGCTGCACCACAGGGCGACCACCGTGGCGAGCAGCAGCGCGCAGCGCGTCTCGGCGGGCTCCCAGGGGCCGGTGACCGGGCGGTCGCTGTGCTCCTGTATCTGCTCGGCGGTGATCGCCACCGGGCCCGTGCGGTCCGCGCGGCGCGTCGTCGTCAGCAGCACGGCCTCCGCCGCGAGGTGGGACGAGGCGATCGCCAGCGGCAGGCCCAGCAGCAGCCACTTCGTGAAGCCGATCTCGTCCCCGGTGCTCTCCCACAGGACGGACACCGTGATCAGGTGCGCGCCCGCGCCGATCAGGGTCGCCACCGCCGACAGCAGGATCACGGTCGGGAACAGCAGCGCCAGCATCACCACCAGGCGCCGCCGGTCGGCGAGGACCTTGGCGAGCGCCAGGAAGACGGGCAGCGCCAGCGCGGCGCGGCCGGACGTGGCGGGCACCGCGAACGCCGTCACGACGAGCGCGGCGGTCGTCAGGTGCGTCAGCTGCCGCACGCTGCGCGCCCCGCTGACCAGGAACGCCGCCGCCCGCCCCGCGAGCCCGCTGCGGGCCACCGCGGCGGCGAGCACGAACGCGCAGATCAGCAGCCACACCGTCGCGTCCCCGAGGGTGCCGAAGAGGGTGTCGCTGCTGATCACGCCGGTGGCGGTGAGGGCGAGTCCGGCGCCGAGCGCGATGTACGTGTCGTCGATCGGGGTGGCGATCCAGGCGCAGGTCGCGAGCGTGAACACGCAGAGCGTGAGGCGCGCGTCGCCGCCGAGGCCCGGGAAGTTGCCGGGGACGGCGAGCAGGGCGCACAGGCTCAAGGCCAGGCACAGGACGGTCAGTTGCCGCGGGGTCGCTGTCACGCCCTCCAGCGTTCAGCGGCGCGGTGAGCCCTCAATGAGCCGCACATGAAGGAAACTTCACGCGCCCGGTCGGGCTCACGCGGGCAGCCGGTAGCCCATGCCGCGCACCGTCTCCAGGCGGTCCGCGCCCAGCTTCTTGCGCAGCGCCCGCACGTAGACGTCCACGATGTTCGACCCCGGGTCGAAGTCGTACCCCCACACGTGGGACAGGATCTGCTCGCGTGACAGGACCTGCCCCGGGTGGCGCAGGAACAGCTCCAGGAGCACGAACTCACGGGCCGTCAGGTCCACCACACGCTCCCCGGCGCGGGCCCGCCGGGTGCGCAGGTCCAGGGAGAGCGTGCCCGACCGCAGCACCGTCACCTCCGGCGCCCTGGCCGCCGTACGCAGCCGCAGCCGCACCCGCGCGAGCAGTTCCTCGAAGCGGAACGGCTTGGTCATCCAGTCGTCGGCGCCGCCTTCGAGACCGGCCACCGTGTCCCGTACGGAGTCCCGGGCGGTCAGCACGATCACCGGCACCGTCACGCGGGCCTCGCGCAGCTCGCGCAGGACGGTGAAGCCGTCCCGGCCCGGCAGGCCGATGTCGAGCAGGATCAGGTCGAAGCCGCCGGTGAGGGCGTAGTCGTACGCGGCGTCTCCGTCGGCGACGATCGTGGTGGTGAAGCCGTTGGCGCGCAGGCCCTTGTCGACGAAGGAGGCGATGCGCTCCTCGTCCTCGACGATCAGGATGCGGTTCACTGCTGCGGGTCCTTCATGGCTGCTGGTCCTCCAGGACGAGTACGAAGGTGGCGCCGCCGCCCTCGGTGGGGCGCAGGCACACCCGGCCGTGGTGGCCCTCGGCGATGGCCCGGACGATGGCGAGGCCGAGGCCCGCGCCGCTGGTGCGGGCGCCGCGTCGGGCGGTGCCGCGCCGGAAGCGCTCGAAGATGACCTCGGCGTCCTGCTCCTGCACGCCGGGGCCGCTGTCGGCGACGTACAGCTCGGTGCCCGTGGCCGTGTCGCGGGAGCCGACGCGGATGCGCTGGCCGTGGGTGGTGTGCTGCACGGCGTTCTGGGCGAGCTGGACCATGGCCTGGGTGATGCGCTGGGGGTCCAGGACGGCCTCGCGGTCGGCGACCTCGGCGAGCTGCCAGTCGCGCTCGCCCAGGGTGCGGGCCTTGACGAAGACGTCGGCGGTGAGTTCGGCGAGCTGCACGGGCTCGGGGGCGATGAAGTCGGGGCGCTCGGCCTTGGCGAGCAGCAGCAGGTCCTCGACGATGCGGCTCATCCGGTCCAGCTCGTCGGTGACCAGGCGGATCGTCTCCTCGCGCTCCGCCGGGTCGTCGCCCATCAGCTCCAGGTGGCCGCGCACGATGGTGATCGGGGTGCGCAGCTCGTGCCCGGCGTCGTCGACGAACTCGCGCTGCGCGGCGAAGGCCCGCTCCAGGCGGTCCAGCATCCCGTTGAACGTCTCGGCGAGGGCGGCGATGTCGTCGTGCCCGCGCACCGGTATGCGCCGGGTGAGGTCCTGCTCGGTGAGCTGCGCGGCGGCGGCGCGGACCAGGCGCACCGGCTTGAGGATGCGCCCGGCGACGGGCAGGGCGACGCCCGTGGTCAGCAGCAGGGCCACGCCGGAGATGAGCAGCAGGATGCGGAAGACGTCGTCGGCCTTGGCCTGTTCGGCGGCCGGGTGGAAGGCGACGACGAACGCGGCGTCCGGCTCGTCGCCGTGCCGCGCCACCTCCACCTTCGCCCAGCGCACCTCGCCGGACGCCCGCTTCAGGGTGCCGGTGGAGCCCTCGGCGGCGAAGATCTCCCGGCGGGCCCGGCCGTCGTCGCGCAGCGGGTGGCGTACGGACAGCTCGCGGCGCTGCGTGAACTGGGCGGGCCCCTGGCCCTCGCGGCCCACCAGGCCGATCAGCTCCTCGTCGGGGTCCGCGTACTGGCGTTCGAGGAAGACCTCCAGGAGGCGGGCCGGGTCGGTGAAGCGCGTGCCGGTCCTGGGGTCGACGCCCTGGTCGACGAAGTTGGTGAACTCGCCGGTCTCCTGCGTCAGCAGGCGGCTGACCCGCTGGTCGACGTCGCGCAGCAGGATCGAGCGGGTGGTGGCGGCGACGGCGGCGAGCGCCACCGCCATCACGAGCAGCAGCCACAACACGATACGGACACGCGCCGGGACACGCCGCCGCGCACCGGCGTCGGGCCCGACCGCCCGGGCCTCGGCCGCACGCGACCCGGCCGCACGCGCCTCGGCCGCACGTGAGTCGGCCGTCCCGGTGGCCTCCCGCGCGTCGGCGCGCGTGGCCGTGTTGGGGTGTTCTGTGGCTTTGGCCTGTTCACTCGCCTTGGCCGTGTCTGCCGCCCCGGCCGTCCTGGCGGCCTCTACCGCCTCGGCGTGCCTGGCCGTGTCGGCGCGTCCGGCCGTGTTGGCGTGTCCTGGGCCTTCGGTCTGCTCGCTCGCTCTGGCCGTGTCTGCCGTCTTGGTCGTACCGGCGGCCTCTACCGCCTCGGCGTACCTGGCCGTGTCGGCGTGCCTGGCCGTGTCAGCGCGCCTGGCCGTGTCGTCCTGCCTGGCCGTGTCGGTGCGCGTGGCTGTGTTGGGGTGTTCTGTCGCTTTGGCCTGTTCACTCGCCTTGGCCGTGTCTGCCGTCTTGATCGTCCCCGCGGCTTCCCGCGCCTCGGCCCGCCCGGTCGCCTCGGCGTGCCTGGCCGTGTCAGCGTGCCTGGCCGCGTCGGTGCGCGTGGCCGTGTGGGGGTGCCTGGCCGTGTTGGGGTGTTCTGTGGCTTCGGCCTGCTCGCTCGCGCTGGCCGTGTCTGCCGCCCCGGTCGTCCCGGCGGCTTCCCGCGCCTCGGCGTGCCCGGCCGCGTCAGCCCGCCCAGCCGCGTCAGCGTGCCCGGTCCCGTCGGCCGACCCAGCCGACCCAGCCGACCCAGCCGACCCAGCCGACCCAGCCGACCCGGTCGTCTCCGCCGTCTCTGCCATCTCAGCCGTCGTCGCCCGGGCCGTCGTCGTCGCCGTCGTCGTCTCCGCCGGGTCCGTCGTCCCCGTCGTCGTCACCCGAGCCACCCGAGCCCCCTGACCCACCCGAGCCTCCAGAGCCACCTGTGCCGCCCGACCCGCCGGGCCCGGCCTTGCCCCCGTCGGCGCCCGTGTCCCCCTGGCCCGGCCTGTCGTCCGCGCTCCCATCGCCGGACGGCGAACCGTCGCCGACCGGGGGCGGGGAGACCACCCGGTCGCTGGGCGTGGGCCGGGGCGTGTCCGGTGTCGCCGACGGGGAGCCGCTCTCCAGTTCGACCTTGGGCGGGACCTTGGGGGAGGAGGGGCTGTCGGTGAGGACGTAGCTCGTCACGGCGATGCCGAGGGGAATCGCCACGACGGCGGCGAGGGCCGCCATGCGCTGGGAGAAGACCATGGCAGCGAGGGTGCGGGGCGGACCGGTGCATCTGGATGAGTCCAGGATGAGGAAATCCTCATCCGGGCGCGGCGGCGCTCGGCTCGGGGCGCCCGGCTAGGAGTCCAGGCCGATCGCGAACGCGGCCTCCAGGTCGTGCTGCGAGTACGTGCGGAACGCGACGTGCGTGTCCGTGGCCTCCACGCCGGGGATCTTGCTGATCCGGCCGGGGATGACGTCCGCCAGGTCGTCGTGGCGGGCGACGCGGACCATGGCGATCAGGTCGTAGGTGCCGGTCACGGAGAAGACCTCGCTGACGCAGTCGAGGGCGGCGATCGACTCGGCGATCTCCGGGATCCGGTCCACGCTGGTCTTGATGAGCACGATCGCGGTGATCACGGCTGGCTGTCTCCCTCGGTGGCCGTTCCAGAGGACTTCACTGTACTTGGCCTGCCCGCACGCCCCCAGGCGTAGCAGAACCCCAGGCCGAAGCCCACCAGGTGCGCCAGGTACGCCACCCCCGGGCCCTGCTTCTGCTGGCTCGCGGCCACCCACTGGAGCGCCACCCAGAACGGCAGCACCACCCACGCCGGGAACCGCAGCGGCAGGAAGAACAGGAACGGGAAGAGGCTGGTGACGCGGGCCTTCGGGAAGAGATGGAGAAAGGCGCCGAGCACGGCCGAGATCGCGCCCGACGCGCCCACCAGGGTCCCCGGCGACCCGGCGTGCGCGATCGCGTAGCCGAGCAGCGCGAGCGCCCCGCAGCCGACCGTGAACAGGGCGTACTGGAGGTGCCCCATGCGTTCCTCGACCATGACCCCGAAGACGTACAGGAAGAGCATGTTGCCCAGCAGATGCAGCCAGCTGCCGTGCACGAACAGCGCCGTCACGAGGGTGAGCGCCGCCCGCGGCTTGCCGCTGAGCAGTTCGACGGGTACGACTCCCCAGCGCTCGAAGTAGGCCCGCTGCGCCGCGACGAGGGTCTCGCCGGTGCCGTACGCGGGGTTCAGGCCGGAGACCGGCGAGAGCAGGAAGACCGCACAGCACGTGGCGATCAGCGCGTACGTCACCGGGGCGGCCTGCCGCCGCAGCAGCCGCACCGCCGCCCTGCCCCAGGTGTCGATCATGTACAGAGCATGGCAGAAAGTGATCAATCGGCGGCTAACCGTACAGATCGGATCGACGGTGCGTCCACCCACGTCAACCGCGCCGCTCCCGCACCCGAGCCCGCTCTTTGCGCACGGGCGTCCTTACGCAGGCCTTAGGGTTACGGGACATACGCACCAGGTCCCCCGACGGAAGGCGAGCGTCACGATGCCGGTTCCCCTGCCGACCGACAGCACCCGATGGCGCTGCGCCCTCTGCGGCAACCTCACGCGCTTCGACGTGACCCGCTCCTCCAGGGCCGTCGAGTACGTGCACCTCGACCTCGCCGGAGAGCCGAGGGTCGAGGAACGCGAGGTGGTGAGTGAGACCATCGAGTCGGTCCGCTGCCGCTGGTGCAACGCGGTGGATCAGGTGGAACTCGTGGACAGGCCCGGGGCCGGCTCCTGAGCGGAGCGGGCCCCGCACAGCTAGTGGGGTGACCGATGGTTAAGAGCGCGGGCGGAACGCCGGAGGACGGCGCCGCTGAGGTGCTCGACCGTCCGCTGCCCGACGGCGTGCGGCGCGCGGTGGTGCAGATCGCCTCGGACGGCTTCGGCGGCCTCACGGTCGCGGAACTGCCGCCGCAGCTCAGGCAGTACGCCCGCTTCACGCCGAGCAGGCGGGTGAAGTTCGCGGGCAACGCCATGGCGGCGGCCCTGGAGAGCGACCCGCTGTTCCGCCAGCGCATCGGCGAGCGGCTGCGCGAGGCCCAGCCCGAGCTGGCCGCCGCCCTGGACGCGGGCACCCCGCCGCCCGCCGCCGACCCGCTGGACGTGGCGGCCGCCGCGTACGTCCTGCGCCCCACCGGCTGGGTGAAGCTCGTGACGGCGGCGGGCGAGGAGGCCCAGCGCGCGGACGCCGAGCGCGCCGACGAGGAGACCCGCGCCGAGCTGGAGCGGCTGCGCGCCGAGCTGGCCGCCGCCCGCGCCCACACCAAGGCCGAGACCGACCGCCTGCGCGGCGAGCTGGACGCGGTGAAGAAGGAAGCCGAATCGACGCACCGCAAGCTGCGCGGCGCGCTCAGCGACGTCAAGCGCGGCGAGGCGGCGCTGCGCAAGGCCGTCGCCGACACCGAGGCCGTGCGCGCCGAGGGGCAGGCGCAGCTGTCGGCGGCCGAGAGCGAGGTGCGGCGCCTGAAGTCCCGGCTTGGCGAGGCGGAGTCGGCCCTGGAGGCGACCCGCAGGGCCGCGCGCGAGGGCCGCAGCGTGGAGGACATGCGGGTGCGCCTGCTGCTCGACACGGTGCTCGACGCGGCCCAGGGGCTGCGCCGCGAACTCGCCCTGCCGCCGGTGTCCGTGCGGCCCGCCGAGACCGTCGACGCGGTCGAGCCCGGCCGGATGACGCCCAAGGACATCGCGGCCCGCGCCCTGTCCGAGAACGACCCGGCGATCCTCGACCAGCTCCTGGCCCTGCCCCAGGCCCATCTGGTGGTGGACGGCTACAACGTCACCAAGACCGGCTATCCGACGATGCCCCTGGAGAAGCAGCGCCTGCGCCTGCTCGGCTCGCTGTCCCAGCTGGCGCTGCAGAGCGGGGCCGAGGTCACCTGCGTCTTCGACGGGGCCGAACTCGCCGCGCCGGTGCTGCTCGCGCCGCCGCGCGGCGTGCGGGTGCTGTTCTCGAAGCCGGGCGTGACGGCGGACGAGCTGATCCGCCAGCTGGTGCGCGCCGAGCCGCCCGGGCGGCCCGTCATCGTCGTGTCGACCGACCGCGAGGTGGCCGACGGGGTCGCCAAGGCCGGGGCGCGCCCGGTGGCGTCGGCGGTCCTTTTGAAGCGGCTCACCCGGGGCTGAGCACAACGCGGCTTGCGCGGGCCTTGGCCTGACTTTCACTCACCTGGGCCCCCTCCGTAACTCCCGTACCGTATGCCCGAATTGGACCGAGTGTGGATGCGACGCAGCGTCAACTGACCACTACGGAACGTCGATCAATCGTAAAGAAAACGCTCGCCGACCGACTTTTGTACGGTCAGGATTTGATCTGATCACAGACGGGTCACTAGGGTCGCGCGCAGACCTCCGCTCTGTTGATCACTCATCGAAGGAGCCGCCTTCGTGGCTTCCCACCGTCGACCCAAGCAGCCCAACCGTGCGCGGGTGACCGTGCTCACCGCGACCGCCGCCGCTGCCGTGGCCCTCACCTCGCAGGCCGCCAACGCCGCGCCCAGCGAGAAGCCGAGCAAGGACGAGGTCAAGTCCAAGGTCGACAAGCTCTACGAAGAGGCCGAGAAGGCGACCGAGAAGTTCAACGGCGCCAAGGAGAAGCAGCAGAAGCTGGAGAAGCAGGTCGACCGCCTCCAGGACAAGGTCGCCCGCGGCCAGGACGAGCTGAACGACCTGCGCGGCGGCATCGGTTCGCTCGCCAGCGCGCAGTACCGCTCCGGCGGCATCGACCCCTCGCTCCAGCTGTTCCTCTCCTCCGACCCGGACAGCTACCTGGACAAGGCCTCCACGCTCGACCAGCTGAGCAGCAAGCAGGCCGAGGCCCTGAAGAAGATCCAGGCCAAGCAGCGCACCCTCGCGCAGCAGCGCAAGGAGGCCGCCGACAAGCTCAAGGACCTCGCCACCACGCGCGAGGAGCTGGGCAAGAAGAAGCGCGAGGTCCAGGGCAAGCTCGGCGAGGCCCAGCGGCTGCTCAACTCGCTGTCCGCCAAGGAGCGCGCCGCCCTGAAGGCCAAGGAGGACCGCGCCAGCCGCGACTCCGAGCGCAAGGCGATGGACGCCCCCAAGACCGACGCCCCCAAGGGCGGCGTGAAGGGGTCGAGCCGCACCATGGCGGCGTACGCCGCGGCCCAGAGCAAGCTCGGCTCGCCCTATGTGTACGGCGCGACCGGCCCCAGCTCCTTCGACTGCTCCGGCCTCACCTCCTGGGCGTACGCGCAGGCCGACGTCTCCATCCCGCGCACCTCGCAGGCCCAGGCCAACGCCGGTACGCGCATCTACTCGCAGAGCGACCTCAAGGTCGGCGACCTGGTCATCTTCTACGGCGACCTGCACCACGTCGGCTTCTACGCGGGCAACGGCCAGGTGCTGCACGCCCCGCGCACCGGCACGGTCGTGCGCTACGAGTCGATCAACAACATGCCGTTCCAGTTCGGCGTCCGGATCTGACGGCCCCAACGGCCCACGGCGGTCCGCCCAATCGGGCGAATTCCGCCACCTTCCAGTGACCCCGCGCCCCGTCGATGACCTGCGTCAGAGGCGGGGCGTCACTGTGCGTGCACGCCGGAGGTCGTTGGTCGCGGGGTGATCACGGGGCTACTGTCGCGCGCGTTCCCCGACAACCGGGGTGCGGCTCCCGCCCGCGCGGGGGTCCGTCCAACGGAAGTCCAACGGAAGGGAGAGCGGCTACCCGTGGGGTCCCATCGCCGTCCCGCAGTCACCGGCCTCGACCGGAGCGCGCGCACCGCCACCGTCACCGTGCTGTCCGCCGCCACGGCGGCCGCCGCCCTCGCGGTCCCCGCGAGCGCCGCGCCGAAGGACACACCCGCCGCGACCAAGGCCAAGGTGGACCGGCTCTACGAGCAGGCCGAGCAGGCGACCGAGGCGTACAACAAGGCGGACGAGCGGGCGAAGGCGCTGCGCCGCCAGGTCGACCGGGCCCAGGACCAGGTCGCCCGCGGCCAGGAGCGCATCAACGCGATGCGCGACGCGCTCGGTTCGCTCGCCGGGGCCCAGTACCGCTCGGGCGGCATCGACCCCTCGCTCGCCCTGATGCTGTCCTCCGACCCGGACGGCTACCTCGACAAGGCCTCCGCCCTCGACCGCATCAGCGCCCGCCAGTCCGGCGAGCTGGGCAAGCTCCAGCGGGCCCAGCGCGCCCTCGCCCAGGAGCGCGCCGAAGCCGGGCGCACGCTCGCCCAGCTGGAGAAGAGCCGCAAGGCGGTGGCCCGCCACAAGCGCACCGTCGAGGACAAGCTCGCCAAGGCCCGGCGGCTGCTCAACTCCCTGTCGCGCACGGAGCGCGAGGAGTACGACCGCCCCTCGCGCTCGGCGGCGGGCGGCGGTGACACGGCCCGCCCGGACCTCTCCGGCGCCGGGGCCCCGGCGTCCTCGCGGGCGGCGGCCGCCATCGCCGCGGCCCGCTCGGCGGTCGGCAAGCCGTATGTGTGGGGCGCCAACGGCCCCTCCGGCTTCGACTGTTCGGGCCTCACCCAGTGGTCGTACGCGCAGGCGGGCGTCGGCATTCCGCGCACCTCGCAGGCCCAGCGGAACGCGGGGCGGCAGGTGCCGCTCGCCCAGGCGCAGCCCGGCGACCTCGTCACCTACCGCGACGACGCCAGCCACGTGGGGATGTACGTGGGCAACGGCCAGGTCGTGCACGCGCCCTACCCGGGGGCCGCGGTGCGCTACGACCCGGTGAACATGATGCCGGTCTCGGGCGTGACGCGGGTCTGAGGCGACGCCGCGCGCGGGCGGCGGGATGACGCGAATGCGAGGGTGACCTCCGCCGCCGGGCCGTGGCCGGGCCCGCCGCCGCCGTACGATCGGAAACGTGGCTGGTCGACGGCGTGGGCGCGGGATCAAGGCGGTGGGCGTCTGCCTCGCCGTGCTCGCGCCCGCCGCGCTCGCGGGCTGCGGCGGGCCCGCGACGCCCGACGCGGGGCCCGGCGACGTGCGGCGGCTGCTCGACCGGCGCGCGGAGGCGGTCCTGGAGCGGGACGAGCGGGCGTACCGGGCGACGGGCACCGCCGCCGGGTACGACAGGCTGCGCGCGCTCCCGCTGACGTCCTGGGAGTACCGCCTGAAGGACTTCGACCGCGACGGCTCCCGGGCCACCGCCACCGCCGAGCTGAGCTACCGCGTCGCGGACTACGACCGGGCCCCGCTGACCGCCGAGCGCGCGCTGACCCTGAAGCGGCGCGACGGGCGGTGGTACGTGACCGGGGAGCGGCCCGCGCGCAAGGCCGCCGGGCAGCTGTGGGACCAGGGGCGCGTCGACGTGGTGCGGGGCGCCCACAGCCTGGTGCTCGGCGTCGGCCGGAGCCGGGCGGACCTCAAGCGGTACGCGACGCTCGCCGACACCGCGGTGCCCGCGGTGCGCAAGGCCTGGCCGCGGCCCTGGCCGGGGCGGGTCGTCGTCCTCGTACCGAAGTCCCTGGACAGCATGGCGGACCTGCTCGGAGCGCCCGCCTCCGGCTACCAGGGCATCGCGGCCGTGACGACGGGCGAGGCGGGCGGCTCGGGGAAGGCGCCCGCGGACCGGATCATCATCAACCCCGAGGCGTACGGTGTCCTCGGCGACCTCGGCAAGCAGGTCGTCCTCACCCACGAGGCCACGCACGTCGCGACCCGCGCGGACACCTCGCGGGCCACCCCGCTGTGGCTCTCCGAGGGCTTCGCCGACTGGGTCGGCTACCGCGGCACCGGCCGCTCCCCGCGGCAGGCCGCGCCGGAGCTGCGGCGCGCGGTCGCCGACGGAGCCCTGCCCGCCGCGCTCCCCGAGGACCGGGACTTCGGCTTCAGCGGGGACGCGGGCCGCCTCGCGGCCTCGTACGAGGGGGCGTGGCTGGCCTGCCGGATGATCGCCGAGGAGTGGGGCGAGCGGAAGCTCGTCGCGTTCTACACGGCGGTCGGCGGGCACGACGAGCGGGCGGGCGCCGTCGAGGACGCCCTGCGCGAGGTCCTCGGCACGAGCCCGGAGGAATTCACCGCGCGCTGGCGTGACTATCTGCGGCAGGAGCTTGGCTGACCAGGCCGGACAGCGCCCCCGGCCGTGGCGCGGCGACGACCGTGTCCCGCCACAGGGTCCGGCAGGCGAGCACCGTCGCGGCCACGAGCAGGCCGTTGCGGACGACGAGCAGGGCGATGCCGAGCGCGTCGCTCGCCACCACGTGCGAGAACCACACGGGGAACTCCAGGAACGTCACCGGCGTCGCGGCGAGCACCAGCCAGGCGGGCAGCGCCATCCGGCTGTCGCGCCGCGCCAGGCACACGGCGGCGATGCCCACGAGCCACACCAGGTACTGCGGGCTGATCACCCGGCTGGTCGTCGTGAACAGCAGCACCGCCGCGAACGCCGCGTCCGCGGGCGTGCCCGGCGCCCAGGCGCGCGCCCGCGCCCGCCACAGCACCAGCCAGCCGAGGCCCGCCAGGGACAGCGCCTGCGCCACGCCGCTGACCAGCGGCACGTACGGGCCGAGGAACTCCACCGAGCCGTAGTGGAGCTGGACGGTGCCCTGCCAGCCGAAGTGCCGTGCCACGTGGAACACCAGGGCGCCCAGCGACTCCACCTCCGTGCCGCGGTCCCGCTGGAAGGCCAGGAACGCGAGCGCGCCCGGCATCGCCACCCAGAACGCCGCCCCGAGCCCGCCCGCCGTGAGCGCCGCCGCGCCCCAGGAGCGGCGGGTGGCCTGCCCGCGCGGCGCGCCGACGAGCAGCAGCAGCGGCCACCCCTTCACCAGCGCGCCGAACCCGGCGAGCGCCCCCGACGCGTGGGCGCGGCCCGCCCCCGCGAGCAGCGCCGCCACGGCGACGGCCGTCACCATCACGTCGTACCGGGCGTACGCCGTCGGCCCGAGCAGCGCCACGCCCGCCGTCCACACCCAGGTGCCCCGCTGCGTCCTGCCCGGGCGGGCGCCCGCGTACAGGAGCAGCCCCGTCACCACCGCGTCGGCCAGCAGGCACAGCAGGAAGAACCCCGCCGGGTAGCTCAGGGACGGCAGCCAGCCCGGGGCGAGCACCGCGAGGGCCGCGCCCGGCGGGTACTGCCACGTCACGTCGTCCAGCGGGAACGTGCCGGTGCGCAGCACCTCGTACCAGCCCTGGTAGATGAACGTGACGTCGCTGGTGACGTCGGGGCCCGGGGTGACCAGGACGCGGAAGACGCACAGCAGGAGCAGGGCTCTCGTCAGGGCCCAGACCCCCAGGACCCGCAGCTCGGGGAAGCCGGTCATATACACCTCGCCTGCCGTTTCGTCTCTTTTGGGGTGGTTTGCGGCCTTCATGATGACGGTGGGCGGGGGGTGAGCGGGTGAGGCGGGGCCGTGACCCTCGCGGTGCGCTCTGGAGCGTTGCGGGCTGGGCTGGATCGTGCCGGTCGCGGCAGAGCTTTCAGCCCGTCCGGCGTTTGAGGACGAGGCGCGGAGCGCCGATCAAGCGGCGCCGGGCGCCCACGCCAGAAAGGGGTACTGTCGGCGGCGATGCACAAGACCCTGATCGTCACCAACGACTTCCCGCCCCGCCCCGGCGGCATCCAGGCGTTCCTGCACAACATGGCGCTGCGCCTGGACCCGTCCGAGATCGTCGTCTACGCCTCCACCTGGAAGCGCGGCCGCGAGGGTGCCGAGGCCACCGCCGCCTTCGACGCAGAGCAGCCCTTTCCGGTCGTCCGCGACCCCACGACGATGCTGCTCCCGACGCCCCGCGTCACCCGCCGCGCCGTCTCGCTCCTGCGCGAACACGGCTGTACGTCGGTGTGGTTCGGGGCGGCCGCGCCGCTCGGCCTGATGGCGCCCGCGCTGCGCAGGGCCGGGGCGCGGCGGCTCGTGGCCACCACCCACGGGCACGAGGCGGGCTGGGCCCAGCTGCCCGCGTCCCGGCAGCTGCTGCGCCGCGTCGGCGAGTCCACGGACACCCTCACCTACCTCGGCGAGTACACGCGCTCGCGGATCGCCGCCGCCCTCACGCCCGCCGCCGCCTCGCGCATGGTGCAACTCCCGCCCGGCGTCGACGAGAAGACCTTCCACCCCGGCTCCGGCGGCGCGGCGGTGCGGGCGCGGCTCGGGCTCACCGACCGCCCGGTCGTGGTCTGCGTCTCGCGGCTCGTCCCGCGCAAGGGCCAGGACACGCTGATCCTCGCCCTGCCCCGGATCCTCGCGGCCCAGCCGGACGCGGTGCTGCTCATCGTGGGCGGCGGGCCGTACGAGAAGGAGCTGCGGAAGCTCGCCGCGGAGACCCGGGTCGCGGACTCGGTGGTCTTCACCGGCGCGGTGCCGTGGGAGGAGCTGCCCGCCCACTACGGCGCCGGGGACGTCTTCGCCATGCCGTGCCGCACCCGCCGCGGCGGGCTCGACGTCGAGGGCCTCGGCATCGTCTACCTGGAGGCCTCCGCCACCGGGCTGCCCGTGGTGGCGGGGGACTCCGGCGGGGCGCCGGACGCCGTGCTCGACGGGGAGACCGGGTGGGTCGTGCGCGGGGGCTCCGCGGAGGAGACCGCCGATCGGATCGTGGCGTTGCTCGGCGACGCGGAGCTGCGGGAGCGGATGGGGGAGCGGGGGCGCGCCTGGGTGGAGGAGCGCTGGCGCTGGGACCTCTTGGCGGAACGCCTGCGCGCGCTGCTGTGACCCTGCCGGGGGCTCCCCAACCCCGCCCCTTCCCGAAACCAGGGGGCTCCGCCCCCTGGACCCCCGTAAATCGGCCTGGCGGCCTCGTCCTCAAGCGCCGGACGGGCTGGAAATAGCCCGTCCGGCGCTTGAGGACGAGGCGCGAAGCGCCGATGGCCCCTGCGGACGCTACCCGCGGTACAGCGCCTCGATCTCGTCCGCGAAGTCCTTCGCCACGACGTTGCGCTTCAGCTTCAGGGACGGCGTCAGATGCCCCGAGTCCTCGGTGAACTGCGCGGGCAGGACGCGGAACTTGCGGACGGACTCGGCCTTGGAGACGGCCGCGTTGCCGTCGTCCACCGCGCTCTGCACGGCGGCGAGGAGGTCGGGATCCTCCCGCAGGGAGGCGGCCGTCGCCCCGGCGGGCTTCCCGTGGTCGGCGGCCCACCGCCCAAGGAACTCCTCGTCGAGCGTGACGAGCGCGGCCACGAACGGCCGCCCGTCCCCGACGACCATGCACTCGGCGACGAGCGCGTGCGCCCGGATGCGGTCCTCGATGACGGCGGGGGCGACGTTCTTGCCGCCCGCGGTGACGATGATCTCCTTCTTGCGGCCGGTGATCCGCAGATACCCGTCCTCGTCGAGCGTGCCGATGTCCCCGGTGTGGAACCAGCCGTCGGCGAGGGCCTCCTCGGTGGCGGCGTCGTTGTTCCAATAGTGCGAGAAGAGGTGCTCGCCGTGGAGGAGGACCTCGCCGTCGTCGGCGATGCGCACCACCGACCCCGGCAGCGGCTGCCCGACCGTGCCGATCTTCTGCCGGTCCCAGGGGTTGAACGCGGTGGCCGCGCAGGACTCCGTGAGGCCGTACCCCTCAAGGACGGTGAAGCCGATGCCGCGGAAGAAGTGGCCAAGGCGCTCGCCGAGCGGCGCGCCGCCGGAGATCGCGTACTCGCCGCGCCCGCCGAGGACGGCCCGCAGCTTGCTGAAGACGAGCTTGTCGAACACCCTGTGCTTCAGGCGCAGGCCCAGGGACGGGCCGCTCGGGGTGTCGAGCGCGCGGCTGTAGGCGATCGCCGTGTCCGCCGCCTTGTCGAAGATCTTGCCCTTGCCGTCGGCCTGCGCCTTGGCGCGCGCCCCGTTGTAGACCTTCTCGAAGACGCGCGGCACGCCGAGGATCAGCGTCGGCCTGAACGCGGCCAGTTCGTCCGTGAGGTGCTTGATGTCGGGCGCGTGGCCCAGCTTGATGGGGGCCATCAGCGCGGCCACCTCCACCAGGCGGCCGAAGACGTGCGCGACGGGCAGGAAGAGCAGGACGGAGCACTCACCCGTACGGAAGAGGGGATTCAGCCGCTCCACCACGTTGCCGCACTCCGCGAAGAAGCTGCGGTGGGTGAGGACGCAGCCCTTGGGGCGGCCCGTGGTGCCGGAGGTGTAGACGATGGTCGCCGGGTCGTCGGCGCCCGCGACGGCGCTGCGCTCGTCGACCGTCGCGTCCGGGACCTCGGCGCCCGCCCGGTTCAGCTCCTCCACGCCGCCGCGCTCGATCTGCCACACATGGGCCAGCGACGGCAGGCGGTCGCGCACCGAGTCCACGGCCGCCGCGTGCGCGTCCGACTCGACGACGCAGGCCACGGCGCCGGAGTCGCCGAGGATCCACTGGATCTGCTCGGCCGAGCTGGTCTCGTACACCGGGACGGTGACCGCGCCCGCGCTCCAGATCGCGAAGTCGAACAGCGTCCACTCGAAGCGCGTACGGGACATCAGACCCACCCGGTCGCCCGGGCGCACGCCCGCGGCGATCAGGCCCTTGGCGGTGGCGCGCACCTCGGCGAGGAAGGCCGTCGCGGTGACGTCCTGCCAACTCCCGTTCACCTTGCGGCCGATGACGGCGACATCCGGGTGCTGCGCGGCGTTGCGGCGGACGATGTCGGTCAGATTGCCGTCCGCGGGGACCTCGTACAGGGCCGGAAGGCTGAACTCGCGCAAGACTGCTGCTCCTACATAGGGCGCCGGCGCCACGACGTTGTGCGATGCGACGGTGCGGTCCAAGGTCGGGCAGGTGCTCAGCGGGGGCTTGTCGGGGGGTCCTCGGGGAGGTCTGCGGAGGCCTCGGGGGTGGTGCGGGGAATGTTGTTGAGGGGCTGAGCACTACTGGACTGCCCGGACGTTACCCATCGGTATGGCTGGTTCGGTAGGGGGGCCGGGCCAGATGTTCCGTGCGTCACACGACGTTGTGGTCTGAACCGCACAGTACGCCACGGACTTCCTGACTCGGAAGTAACCGCAGGTCGTCCGCGTCCCCGTCCGCCCCCGTCTGAGGCCCTCCGACCGCCCTACCGAGCGGTACCGGACCCGGCTTAGGGTGTCCGGCATGCGAGGTTTCCGGGTCCATGTGATCAGTGACGTGCACGGCAACGCCGCCGACCTGGCCCGCGCCGGTGACGGCGCCCACGCCCTGATCTGCCTGGGTGACCTGGTGCTCTTCCTGGACTACGCCGATCACTCGCGCGGCATCTTCCCCGACCTGTTCGGCAAGGAGAACGCCACCCGCCTCGTCGAGCTGCGCACCGCGCGCCGCTTCGAGGAGGCCCGCGCGTTCGGCGCCTCGCTGTGGGCGGGCGTCGACCGCGGCCCCGCCGTGGAACGCGCGGTGCGCAAGCAGTACGCCGAACTCTTCGCCGCCTTCCCCACGCCGACGTACGCCACGTACGGCAATGTCGACATGCCGGAGCTGTGGCGCGAATACGCCGGTGAGGGCACCACCGTCCTCGACGGCGAGCGCGTCGAGATCGGCGGCCGGGTCTTCGGGTTCGTCGGCGGCGGCCTCAAGACCCCGATGCGCACGCCGTACGAGATCAGCGACGAGGAGTACGCCGCCAAGATCGAGGCCGTCGGCGAGGTCGACGTGCTGTGCACCCACATCCCGCCGGAGGTCCCCGACCTCGTGTACGACACCGTGGCGCGCCGCTTCGAGCGGGGCAGCCGGGCGCTCCTCGACGCCATCCGCCGCACCCGGCCCCGGTACGCCCTCTTCGGCCACGTCCACCAGCCGCTGGCGCGGCGCATGCGGATCGGCGCGACGGAGTGCGTGAACGTGGGGCACTTCGCCGGGTCGGGGCGGCCGTTCGCCCTGGAGTGGTGACCGCTTCCGGGCCCCGGGGCCACCGCCGGTGCCCCGGGCCCCGGGACGGGTGACCGGCGGCCGCCGCGTGCGCGGTAGCCTTCAGCGGCGGGCACTGCACCGCACCGGGCAGCGCCCGCACCAGCACCGGACCGCATCTGGAGGAGCCACGGCGATGGCGGAACACACCAGCTCGACCATCACGATCGAGGCGGCTCCGGCCGACGTCATGGGCGTGATCGCCGACTTCGCTCGCTACCCGGAGTGGACCGGCGAGGTCAAGCTGGCCGAGGTGCTGGCCACGGACGGCTCCGGGCGGGCCGAGAAGGTGCGCCTCGTCATGGACGCGGGCGCGATCAAGGACGACCAGACGCTGGCGTACACCTGGAACGGGGACAACGAGGTGTCCTGGACCCTCGTCAAGTCCCAGATGCTGCGCTCGCTCGACGGGACGTACCTGCTGAAGCAGGCCGGGACGGGCACCGAGGTCACCTACCGGCTCACCGTGGACGTCAAGATCCCGATGCTGGGGATGATCAAGCGGAAGGCGGAGAAGGTCATCATCGACCGGGCGCTGGACGGCCTGAAGAAGCGGGTCGAGGCGAAGCCTCAGCCGTAACCGGGGGGTCGTTCTTCGGCTCTCCCCGGGTGAGTGGTGTCCGCCGCTGCCGCGGCGGTGCTCTTCCCACCCGCCCGCCCGTGCCCCTCGACCGAGCGGTGACCGCCCCTCGTGGGGGCGCGCCGCCGCGCAGCGGCGGGGCGGAGGCGCAAGCGGTACCGCCCAAGGCGCCCCCGCCAGCGCCACGTACGGTGAGGTCATGCGTACCGTTCTGCTCACCGGCCCCGGCGGCTCCGGCAGGAGCACCGTCGCGGCCGCCACCGCCCTGACCGCCGCCCGCGAGGGCGCCCGCACGCTGGTGGTCTCGGCGGACCCGCAGGACACGCTGGGCGCCGCCCTCGGCACCCGCACGGGCCCCGCGCCGACCCCGGTCGCCCCGGGCCTGACGGCGCTGCGCCCCGACCCCGACGACGGCTTCCGGGCCGAGCTGCTCGCCGCGCAGGACCACACCCGCGCCGCCCTGGACCTGCTCGGCGCCGAGCGGCTCGACGACGAGGAGCTGACCGCCCTGCCCGGCGCCGCCGAGCTGGCCGTCCTGCGCACGCTGCGCGACATCGCCGACGGCACGCACGGCACGTACGACACCGTGGTCGTCGACCTGCCCGCCGCCCCCCGGGCCCTCGCCCTGCTCGCGCTGCCCGAGCAGCTGCGCCGCTATCTGCGCCGTCTGCTGCCCCCGGAGCGGCAGGCGGCCCGCGCCCTGCGCCCGATGCTCGGACGCCTCGCGGGCGTCCCCGTGCCCGCCGCCTCGCTGTACGAGGCGGCGGCCCGCTGGGACGCCCGGCTCGCCGCCGCGCAGGCCGTGATCGAGGCGCCGGACACCAGCGTCCGCCTGGTCGCCGAACCGGGCCCGGCGGGCGCCGACGCCGTGGCCGCCGCCGTCACCGGGCTCGCGCTGCACGGCCTGCGCCTGGACGCCGTCGTCGCCAACCGCGTCGTACCGGACCCCGACGGCGACACCCCCTGGCTCGCCGCCCTGCGCGCCCAACAGCACAAGGCCCTGGCGGAGTGGGAGACGGCGTACGCCACCCACCGCGTGCCGCACCTCGGCCAGGACCCGCGCGGCGCCGACGACCTCGCCGCCCTCGGCCTGCCCGCCCCGGGACCCGCGCCCGCCCCCGTCGACTGGCCGGTCACGGACGCGCTCGCCGAGGAGTCCCTGCTGATCTGGACCATCCCGCTGCCCGGCGCCGTACGCGACGACCTGGGCCTGATCCGGCGCGGCGACGAACTCGTCGTCACCGTCGGCCCGTTCCGCCGGATCGTCCCGCTGCCGTCCGCGCTGCGCCGCTGCACCGTCACCGGCGCGGCCCTGCGCGACGGGACCCTGCGGATCCGCTTCACCCCCGACCCGGACCTGTGGCCGCGCACCCGGTGAACCGCGCTGCGCCGTTCGGGTAACGTCGACAGTACGCACTGATACGCATTCATCGGCCCTGCGCAGGAGTCAGCCCGTCATGAGCGATGCCACCGAGCGCGACGCGTCCGAGCCGGAGCGCCCCGAGCCCCAGCACCCCGGGCCCGTCGACGCCGACGCGTGGGCGACCGCCTGCGCCGAGGACCTCGCGGCGGAGAAGGCCCGCCGCCGCGCCCAGTACGGGCCGCCGCCCGGCTCCGCCGCCGAGGAGCTGCGCAAGCTCGTCGACGCCGTGTCCGACAAGCTGTCCGGCCTCCAGGCCCCGCTCCTCGGCGCGGTCGCGCAGGGCGCGGTGCAGGAGACCGTGCAGCAGGTCGTGAAGCAGGCCAGGGCCGCCGTCGAGCCCGTCATCGAGCGCAACCCCGACGTCTTCGACCACCTGGCCGCCGCGGGCGCCGAACTGCTCGCGGCCTACCGCAGCGCGGTCACCGGCCAGGAGGGCCGCTGGACCCGCGACACCGGCGACCGGCCGGAGCAGGCGGCCCGGCCGGACGGCTCCGACCGCCGCGACGAGGGCCCCGGACCTGGCGAACACATCGATCTGGACTGACCCCCCTCGGGTACGGTGGGCCGTAGCGGGGCTCGATCGAACTGAGGGATTCATGGGACTCACCATCGGCGTCGACATCGGCGGCACGAAGATCGCGGCCGGAGTGGTCGACGAGGACGGTCACATCCTGTCGACGTTCAAGGTGCCGACCCCCGGCACCGCCGAGGCCATCGTCGACGCGATCGCCTCCGCCGTGGACGGCGCGCGGGCCGGGCACGAGATCGTCGGCGTGGGCATCGGCGCCGCGGGATACGTCAACCGCGAGCGCTCCACCGTCTACTTCGCGCCGAACATCGACTGGCGCCAGGAGCCGCTCAAGGACGAGGTCGAGCGGCGGGTGGGCCTGCCGGTCGTCGTGGAGAACGACGCCAACGCGGCCGCCTGGGGCGAGTACAAGTTCGGCGGCGGCAAGGGCCACCGCAACGCCATCTGCATCACGCTCGGCACCGGCCTCGGCGGCGGCATCATCATCGGCAACAAGCTGCGCCGCGGTCACTTCGGCGTCGCCGCCGAGTTCGGCCACATCCGGATGGTGCCGGACGGCCTGCTGTGCGGCTGCGGCTCGCAGGGCTGCTGGGAGCAGTACGCCTCCGGGCGCGCCCTCGTGCGGTACGCCAAGCAGCGCGCCAACGCCGCCCCGGAGAACGCCGAGTACCTGCTCTCCCTCGGCGACGGCACCCCCGACGGCATCGAGGGCAAGCACATCTCGATGGCCGCCCGCCAGGGCGACCCGGTCGCCGTGGACTCCTACCGTGAGCTGGCCCGCTGGGTCGGCGCGGGCCTCGCCGACCTGGCCTCGCTCTTCGACCCGTCGGCGTTCATCGTCGGCGGCGGCCTCTCCGACGAGGGCGAGCTGGTGCTCGACCCGATCCGCAAGTCCTTCAAGCGGTGGCTCGTGGGCGCGCAGTGGCGCCCGCAGGCGGAGGTCATCGCGGCGCGGCTGGGCAACAAGGCGGGGCTCGTCGGCGCGGCGGATCTGGCTCGGGAGCCTGATCCGGTGATGTGACCCCTGGCCGTGGGGGTGGCCCCCGCGTGGGGCGCCGTCGATCGCGCTGCGCGCTCGTCCTCAAACGCCGGACGGGCTCTTGTCCGCAGACGCCGGACGGGCTCTGTCCTCAAGCGCCGGACGGGCTGAGACCAGCCTGTCCGGCGCTTTCGCGTGTCCGTCGCGGGTGTCCCGTATCTTGATCGCCATGCCCACAAGCCCGACGCGTACGCTGCCCAACTCCCGCACCGAAGCCGACGGTTCGGCCGTGATCAGGGTGCTCAGCTACAACATCCGCTCGATGCGCGACGACACCGACGCGCTGGCCCGCGTCATCGCCGCCTGCGCACCCGACCTGGTCCTCGTGCAGGAGGCGCCCCGGTTCTTCCGCTGGCGCAAGAAGCTGGCGCGGCTCGCCCGCGCCAGCGACCTGGTGATCCTCTCCGGCGGCGGCACGGCGGCCGGGCCCGCGCTGCTGTGCTCGCTGCGGGCCACCGTGGAGCGGACCGAGGACGTGCTGCTTCCGCTGACGCCGGGGCTGCACCGGCGCGGCTTCGCCACGGCCGTGGTGCGCTTCGGCGGCGTCCGGCTCGGCGTGCTGAGCTGCCATCTGAGCCTCCAGCGCGACGAGCGGTACGACCAGGGCGGGATGCTCCTCGACCGGCTCGCCGGGATGGGCGTGGACCACGCGGTCGCGGGCGGCGACCTCAACGACCGGCCCGACGGGCGCACCTTCCGCAGGCTCGCGGGCGCCCTCCAGGACTGCTGGGCCACCGCGCCCTGGGGCGGCGAGCAGACCTCGACGCCCGCCGACCCGCACCAGCGCATCGACGCGATCTTCGCCACCCCCGGCGTCCAAGTCCTCGGCTGCGGCGTGCCGTTGGGCCACCCGGGCGTACGGGACGAGGACCTCAGGGCGGCCACGGACCACCTGCCGGTCCTCGCCGCCCTGCGCGTACCGGCGGCCCGGGGCTAGACGACCGCGCCGCGGCCCGGGTCGTCGTCCTCCTCGTCGTCCCCGCTCTTCATGCGGACGACCAGCGTCGTGAAGCCGCCGAGGAAGCCGCCGATGCCGAGCGTCGTCAGCCACCACGTCATCTGCCAGCCGAGCAGCACGGCAAGCAGCAGCAGGATGGGGCCGCCGATGACGGCCAGCCAGGCGAACTTGGCGGTGACGTCGGCCTCCGGCAGCGGCGGCGGCTCGGGCGGCACGAAGTGGCCCTCGTCGTCCTCGTCGAAGTCGTCGTCGGAGGGCTCCGGCGCCTCGTAGTCCCGCGGGCCCGCGCCGCCCACGCCCGGGGCGAAGGAGACGGAGCTGCCGAGCGGGCGCGGCGCGTCGCCGCTCTTGTCGCCGATGTCCTTCGACAGGTCGGGGCGGGCGCCGTCCCCGGCGGGGCCGTTGGACTCCGACTCCAGGAGGGCCAGGTCCTCCACCGACTTGAAGGGCTTGGCGCCGGGCGGGTCCGCGGGCTCCTCGCCGTACCCGGCGACGATGGCCCGCCACGCCGCCTCCTCGTCCAGCGGCACCGCGGGCTCCTCGCCCGGGGGCACCGTCCGCTCGTCGGGCTCGCGGCTCTCGTCGCGGTCCTGCTGCTCAGCCACCGGTGGCCGTCCCTTCCTCCGCCGTCTGCGCGGCGAGCGCTGCCTGTGCGGCGAGTCGGCCGACGAAGGCGAAGCTCTCCTCGAAGATCCGGTCCGCGTCATGGTCCAACGTCGCCACGTGGTAGCTCTGTTCCAGCAGGATCTCCGTGACGTCCGTGGACGACACCCGGCTGAGGACGCGGGCGGAGTCCGCGGGCGGCACCACGTGGTCCTGCGGGCTGTGCAGGAGCAGCAGCGGCTGGGTCACCTGCGGCAGTTCGGCGTCGACGCGCTGGAAGAAGCGGCGCATCGAGTGCGCGGCGTGCAGCGGCACCCGCTGGTAGCCGATCTCGGCCGAGCCGTCCTTGGCGATGTCGCTCGCGATGCCCTTGGTGGAGGGCACCAGGAAGCGGAGCACCGGCAGGGCGCGGGCGGCCAGGCCGTGCACCTTGTTCGCCGGGTTGACGACGACCACGCCGCGCACCGCGTCGCCGTGCTTCGCGGCGAGCCGGAGGGCCAGGGCGCCGCCCATCGACAGGCCGAAGACGAAGACCTCCGCGCAGCGCTCGCGCAGCAGGCGCAGCTCGCGGTCCACCTCCGCGTACCAGTCCTGCCAGCCCGTGACCTGCATGTCCTGCCAGCGCGTGCCGTGCCCGGGCAGCAGCGGCAGGGACACGGACAGGCCGCGCTCCGCCAGGTACTCCGCCCAGGGGCGCAGGGACTGGGGGATCCGGTGAAGCCGTGACACAGCAGGACGCCGACCTCGCCGCCCTCGCGGCGGTACGGCTCGGCTCCGGGGAGGACCGGCACCTTCGGTCTCCTTCGTGAGAGGGGTTGCGGGGTGTGGGAGAGGGAATCGCGGGCGTTGCGGGCGTTGCGTGCGGGGAGGTACGTCGCGTTCGGGGGTACTTCACGGTACGCGACCGGGCTGACACCGACCAGGGCCGTCCGGTCGGCGGAACCGCCCGATGCCGCCGGTGGCCGGGCCGCGCGCGTGCTCCGGAGGGAGCGCGGGCGCCAGTCGGGTTATGGTCTGATCCACAGACACAGGAGGCAGTCGGTTGATCTACGGCGCAATGAAGTTTTCCATCGGAGGGCCCCTGAAGCTCGCCTTCAGGCCCTGGGTGGAAGGCCTGGAGAACATTCCCGCCGACGGCCCCGCCATCCTGGCCAGCAACCACCTGTCGTTCTCGGACTCCTTCTTCCTGCCCGCGGTCCTGGACCGCAAGGTCACCTTCATCGCGAAGGCCGAGTACTTCACCACGCCCGGCGTCAAGGGGCGGATGACCGCCGCGTTCTTCAAGGGCGTCGGCCAGCTCCCGGTGGACCGCTCGGGCGCGCGCGGCGCGGGCGAGGCGGCCATCAAGAGCGGCATCGAGGTCCTGGAGCGCGGCGAGCTGTTCGGGATCTACCCCGAGGGCACCCGCTCGCCCGACGGGCGGCTCTACCGCGGCAAGCCCGGGGGCCTGGCCCGCGTCGCGCTCGCCACGGGCGCGCCCGTCATCCCCGTGGCGATGATCGACACGGAGAAGATCCAGCCGCCCGGCAAGGTCGTGCCGAAGCTGATGCGCCCCGGCATCCGCATCGGCAAGCCCCTGGACTTCCGCCGCTACCAGGGCATGGAGGGCGACCGCTTCGTGCTGCGGGCGGTCACCGACGAGGTCATGTACGAGATCATGAAGCTCTCCGGCCAGGAGTACGTGGACATCTACGCCACCGCCGCGAAGCGCCAGCTCCAGGAGGCCGCCAAGGCGGCGAAGGAGGCCGTGAAGGCGGAGAAGGCGGAGCGGGAACGGTCCGGCGCCTAGCGGCGTCGGTGCAAGGGGGGCGGGAGGCGTCCTCAGGGGCTGGGGGGCGTGGGGGTTCATGGCCAGGCGCGAGAGAGTCATGCGGATGTCCGTCGAGCTGCCGCTGTGGCGCGCGCTCGCCGCGTACCGCGTCCTGACCATGCTGTACGCCGTCGCCCTCTTCGTCGCCGCGCACGGCGACTTCGCCCACCCGTGGGTGGCCGTCGGCTACTTCGCGACGCTCGCGGTCTGGACCCTCGCCACGCTGCCGAAGGTGGCCAACGCGGCGAGCTGCACCAGGGCCTTCCTCGCCGTCGACCTGGCGGTCGCCCTCACCGGCATCCTGCTCACCCGGGCGGCCGACGCCCCCGAGCGGATCGCCGACGGCGGCCCGACGCTGCCGTCGATCTGGACCGCGGGCGCCGTCCTCGCCTTCGCGATCAAGGGCGGCTGGCGGTGGGCGGCGGGCGCCTCGCTGCTCGTCGGCGTCGCGAACGTCGTCCAGCGCGGCGCCTTCAGCCGCGACACCGTCCACAACGTCCTCCTCGTCTGCATCGCGTCCATCGCCATCGGGTACGTCGTCGAGGTGGCCCGCGCCTCCGAGCGCACGCTGGCCCGGGCCCTGGAGATCGAGGCCGCCACCCGGGAGCGGGAGCGCCTGGCCCGGGACATCCACGACAGCGTGCTCCAGGTCCTCGCGATGGTGCAGCGCCGCGGCACCGCCATCGGCGGCGAGGCGGCCGAGCTGGGCCGGATGGCGGGGGAGCAGGAGGTCGCGCTGCGCACCCTGGTCGCGGGCGGCCTGGCGCGCACCTCGCACGTGTCGGAGGACGCCGCAGAGGGCGCCGTGGTGCGGGTCGTGGAGGAGCCCGACGACGAGCCCGCCGCCAGCTGCGACCTGCGGACGCTGCTCGCCCCGTACGCCGGGGCGAAGGTGACGCTCTCGGAGCCGGGCGCCCCGGTGACCCTGGCGGCGCACGCGGCCCGGGAACTCACCGCGGCCGTCGGCGCGTCCCTGGACAATGTCCGCAAGCACGCCGGGGAGGCCGCCCGCGCCTGGATCCTGGTCGAGGACGAGCCGGACGCCGTCATCGTGACCGTGCGGGACGACGGCCCCGGCATCCCCCAGGGGCGGCTCGCGCAGGCCGAGGGGGAGGGGCGGCTGGGCGTCGCCCTGTCGATCCGCGGCAGGCTGCGGGACATCGGCGGCACGGCCGAGCTGATCTCGGTGCCGGGCCAGGGAACGGAAGTGGAGCTGCGCGTCCCCAGGGACGCAGGGGGAATACGGAAGCGACCCGATGACTGAACACACCGAACAGCAGCACGACCCGCGGGACGGCGGCGGGGCCCCGGTGAAGGTGATGGTGGTCGACGACCACCCGATGTGGCGCGACGCCGTCGCCCGGGACCTCGCCGAGTCCGGCTTCGACGTGGTGGCGACCGCGGGCGACGGCGAGCAGGCGGTGCGGCGCGCCCGGGCCGCCGGACCCGACGTGCTGGTCCTGGACCTGAACCTGCCGCTGAAGCCGGGCGTGCGGGTGTGCAAGGAACTCGTCGGCGCCAACCCGGCGCTGCGGGTCCTGGTGCTCTCCGCGAGCGGCGAGCACGCCGACGTCCTGGAGGCCGTCAAGTCCGGCGCCACCGGCTATCTGCTGAAGTCCGCCTCCACCGACGAGCTGATCGACGCCGTGCGCCGCACCGCCGTGGGCGACGCCGTCTTCACGCCGGGCCTCGCGGGCCTGGTCCTCGGCGAGTACCGCCGCCTGGCGTCCGAGCCCGCGCCCGCGACGCCCGACGAGCCGGGCGCCCCGCGCCTGACCGACCGCGAGACCGAGGTGCTGCGCCTGGTCGCCAAGGGCCTGAGCTACAAGCAGATCGCCGAGCGCCTGGTCATCTCGCACCGCACGGTGCAGAACCACGTCCAGAACACCCTCGGCAAGCTCCAGCTGCACAACCGCGTCGAACTGGTGCGGTACGCCATCGAACGCGGCCTCGACACCGACGAGCCCACCGGCCCCTGACCCCGGGTCCACCGTCGACGCGCGCCCCGGACATGCCCCCTTCGGGTGAACCCCGGGGCGCGCCTCATGCGCAACTCCCGTACCAGACAGGGGAATTCACCGTCCACCCCATCCCGGAGTGACGCGGATCACCATTAGCGTGGCCCGCGTCAGCGCAACCGCGGCGAAGGGACATTTCCATGCGGGTCGGAGTTCTGACCGGAGGCGGCGACTGCCCCGGGCTCAATGCCGTCATCCGGGGCGTCGTCCGCAAGGGCGTACAGGAGTACGGGTACGAGTTCGTCGGGTTCCGCGACGGCTGGCGCGGGCCGCTCGAAGGCGACACCGTCCAGCTCGACATCCCCGCCGTCCGCGGCATCCTGCCCCGCGGCGGCACCATCCTCGGCTCGTCGCGCACCAACCCCCTCAAGGCCGGGAACGGCATCCGGCGCGTGAAGGAGAACCTCGCCAAGAACGAGGTCGAGGCCCTGATCGCGATCGGCGGCGAGGACACCCTCGGCGTCGCCGCCCGCCTCACCGACGAGTACGGGGTGCCTGTCGTCGGCGTGCCGAAGACCATCGACAACGACCTGTCCGCCACCGACTACACCTTCGGCTTCGACACGGCCGTCGGCATCGCCACCGAGGCCATCGACCGGCTGCACACCACCGCCGAGTCGCACATGCGGGTCCTGGTCGTGGAGGTCATGGGCCGCCACGCGGGCTGGATCGCGCTGCACTCGGGCCTCGCGGGCGGCGCCAACGTCATCCTCATCCCCGAGCAGCGCTTCGACCTCGACCAGGTCTGCGCCTGGGTCACCTCGCGCTTCAGGGCCTCGTACGCGCCGATCGTCGTCGTCGCGGAGGGGGCCATGCCCAAGGACGGCGACGTGGTCCTCAAGGACGAGTCCCTGGACTCCTTCGGGCATGTGCGCCTGTCCGGCGTGGGGGAGTGGCTGGCCAAGGAGATCGAGAAGCGCACCGGCAAGGAGGCCCGCACGACGGTCCTCGGCCACGTCCAGCGGGGCGGCACGCCGAGCGCCTTCGACCGCTGGCTCGCCACCCGGTTCGGCCTGCACGCCATCGACGCCGTGCGGGACGGGGACTTCGGCAAGATGGTGGCGCTGCGGGGCACGGACATCGTGCGGGTGCCCATCGCGGAGGCCACCGCCAGGCTGAAGACGGTGGATCCCTCCCTGTACCGGGAGGTCGGCGTGTTCTTCGGCTGACGCGCGGCGCTCGGCCGCGGGGGCCCGGCTCGCGGCCACGGTGCCGGGCCACCCCCTCGTGGGGCGCCAAAGCCACCGGAAACGTATATTCGCCCCGTACGGCACCCGCGTACCCCGAACGGGAGTGGCCACCGTGGAGATCCTTGCCTTCGGCGTCCAGGCCGACGAGCGCCCCCTCATCGAGAAGGCCTTCGCCCCGCACCACGACATCCGCTGCCTGGACGTCTTCCTCACGGAGGACACCGCCCCCATCGCCGCCGGGTACGAGGTCATCTCCACCAGCGTCAACGCCGTCCTGGACAACCGCGTCCTGCAGACCCTCGCCGCCGGGGGCACCCAGATGGTCGCCCAGCGCTCCACCGGGTTCAACAACATCGACCTCCAGGTGGCCGAGCGCCTCGGCCTGACCGTCGCCCGCGTCTCGTCCTACTCCCCGTACTCCGTCGCGGAGTTCGCCTGGACCCTGGCCATGGCCGTCAACCGCCGCATCGTCCGCGCCAGCAACCGCACCCGCGACTTCGACTTCCGGCTCGACGGCCTGATGGGCCGGGACCTGCACGGCCGCACCGTCGGCGTCCTCGGCACCGGCAAGATCGGCGAGGCCTTCGCCCGGATCGCGCACGGCTTCGGCATGCGCCTGCTCGGCTGGGACGTCGCCGAGAACCCCGCCTGCCTGGCCCTCGGCATGACGTACGTGGACAAGGAGCGCCTGTTCGCCGAGGCCGACCTGATCAGCCTGCACGTGCCGCTGCTGCCCGCCACCCGGCACCTCATCGACGCCGCCGCGCTGCGCGCCATGAAGGACGACGCCATCCTGGTGAACTCCAGCCGCGGCGGCCTCATCGACACCGACGCCCTGGTCACGCAGTTGCGCGCGGGCCGCTTCACGGGCGTCGGCCTCGACGTGTACGAGGCGGAGGCCGGGCTGTTCTTCCTCGACAAGTCCCTCGAAGTCGTCGAGGACGACACCCTGGCCCGCCTCGTCACCTTCCCGAACGTCGTGGTCACCTCGCACCAGGCGTACTACACGGAGGACGCCGTCGGCCAGATCATCGAGGCCACGGTGACCAACGTCCTGGACTACCTGGCGGGCCGCCGCTCGGAGAACGTGCTGGTGCCCGCCGTGCCCGTCAGCTGAGCCAGCAGCTCGCGCACCACCGCCGCGCCGCGCAGCGTGAGCACCGACTCCGGGTGGAACTGGAGCGACGCGAAGCCGGGCCCGCGCAGCGCGTGCACCTCGCCCGTGGCCCGGTCCCGGCTGACCTCGACGCCGTGCGCGGCCAGCTCCAGGTCCGCCTCGTCGTCGCAGCGCGCCACGAAGCTGTTGTAGAAGCCGACGGTCTCCGTCCGTCCGAAGAGGTCGATCGCGGCCTGCGCGCCCTGGTACGGCACCCGCTTGCGGACGATCTCCAGGCCCAGCTCGGCGGCGATCAGCTCATGGCCGAGGCAGACCCCGAGCACCGGCCGCCGCCGCTCCCGGATCACCTCGGCGGCGAGCCCCCGCAGCAGCCGCATCTTCGGGTCGGCCAGGTCCGAGGGGTCGCCGGGGCCCGGGCCGAGCACCACCGGGCCCTCGTGCGCCGCCACCGCGTCCGCGAGGCCCGGCTCGTCGTAGCGCCGCACGGTGACCGCGAGCCCGGACGAGCGCAGCACATGCGCCAGCATCGCCGTGAACGTGTCCTCGCCGTCGACCACCAGCGCGTGCCCGGCCAGGGCCCGCGTCACCTCCTGCATCCGCAGCCAGAACGGCGCGAGGCGCGCCCGCCGCCCGTCGAGCGCCGCCCGCACCCGCGGGTCGTCGGCCAGCGCCGGGCGCCCCGCCTCGTCCCGCGCGCGCCCGGGCACGACCCCGAGGGCCGCGAGCACGCCCGCCGCCTTCGCATGCGTCTCCGCCACCTCACCGGCCGGGTCCGAGCCGCGCACCAGGGTGGCGCCGACCGGCACCCGCAGGCGGCCGTCGGCGGCGATGTCGGCGGTGCGGATCAGGATCGGCGAGTCCAGGGTCTGGGCGCCGCCCGCGTCCCGGCCGACCAGCGCGAGGGCGCCCGCGTAGTAGCCGCGCCCGCCGCGCTCGTGCCGCTCGATGACCCGGCACGCGTTCTGCACCGGCGAGCCGGTGACGGTCGCCGCGAACAGCGTCTCCCGCAGCACGTCCCGCACGTCCAGCGACGAGCGCCCGCGCAGCTCGTACTCGGTGTGCGCCAGGTGCGCCATCTCCTTCAGGCGCGGCCCGACGACCACGCCGCCCATGTCGCCGACCGTGCACATCATCTTCAGCTCCTCGTCGACGACCATCGACAGCTCCTCGGTCTCCTTGGCGTCGTCGAGGAAGCGGAGCAGGCCGTCGACCGTGGGGCCCCCGGCGGGATAGCGGTAGGTGCCGCTGATCGGGTTCATGACGACCGTGCCGCCCGACATCCGCACGTGCGCCTCGGGGCTCGCCCCGACGAGCGTCCGGTCCCCGGTGTGCACCACGAACGTCCAGTACGCGCCGCGCTCGCCCTCCAGGAGCCCGCGGAACAGCGCGAGGGCGTCCGCCCTGCCGAAGCCGGGGATCTCGCCCTCGTACGTCCGCCGGATCACGAAGTTCGCGCCCTCGCCGCGCCCGATCTCCTCGCGGAGCACCCGGCCGACGATCTCGGCGTACGCCTCGTCACTGACGTCGAAGCCGTGGCCCGCCACCCGCACGCCGTGCGCGGGAAGCTCCGCCAGGGCCCGCTCCAGGGGGAGTTCGTGCGTCTCCTCGGGGGTCAGCACCGCGAGCGGCGTGCCGTCGTCGGTGACGTCGAAGCCGCGCTCCCTGATCTGCCGGAACGGCACCAGCGCCAGGCCCTCGGGGATGTCGGCGAGCCGGTCGTACGCGGCCACGGGGCCGATCAGGACCTCCACCGTCGCGTGGTCGCGGCCCGGCGTGCGGCGGCGCAGCAGGGCGAAGGGGCGGTCGTCGGTCAGGAGGTCGGTGAGGTGCATGCGGGCTGTTCCTTCCCTGGGTGGGGCTTCGGGGCTTCGGGGAAGAGGAACGGCCGGTCCCGGAGACCGTCCGGGAAACACTGAAGGCCGCCCCTCGGGCGGCCTTCGCGATGTCGCTTGCGTACGCGCAGTCAGTGGGCCGCCGGATGAGCGGGCCACCACCAGTTCTGGTTCTGGGTCGGCTGTGTGCGCATGCCCCGCACCCTAGCGCATCATCAGCACGTCCAGCGCCTCGTCCAGATAGGCGCCGAACTCGTCCGCGCCCGGCAGCACCGACGGCGCCGCGTGCCCGAGCTGGGCGTGCCCCAGGTAGACCGTGTACGCGAGCAGGCCCCGGCGGCGGGCCTCCGGCTCGGGGAAGCCGAGCTGGGCGAAGAGCCCCGCGACGTACTCCACCCGGCGCTCGGTCACCCGGCGCAGGGCCACCGCCACCTTGGGGTGCGAGGCGGTCGCGAGCAGCGACACCTCCAGGGGGTCGGAGGACGCGGAGCTGACGGCCTCGGCGAACAGCAGCCGGATGCGCCTGCGGAGGTCCGGCTCGGCCTCGATCTCGCTGATGATCCCCTCGGTGTTGACCTCCGCCCAGCGCTCCAGGGCCGCCTCGATGAGGGCGTCGCGGTTCGCGAAGTGCCAGTAGAAGCTGCCCTTCGTGGTGCCCAGGCGGACCGCGAGGGGCTCCACGGCGACGGCCGCGAGCCCGCCCTCGCCGATCGCCGTGAGCGCCGCGTCGGCCCAGTCCTGAGCGCTGAGCCGGGCCTTCGCCGGGGTCTTCCGCTGTCGCCGTTGCACCATGACCGTACGGTACCGTACGGTAAAACATACGCCAGCGTATGGAGGTGCGCCGTGGGTGTCGTACGCAATGAGCACGAGCGGGAGATAGCGAGCCCGGCCGAGGTCGTGGGGGCCCTGTTCGACCGCCTCTCGGCCCCGGACGACCCGGTCTTCCCGACCCCCGCCTGGCCCGCGATGACCTTCGACGGGCCGCTCGCCGTCGGCGCCGACGGCGGCCACGGCCCGGTCCGCTACCGCGTCACGGCGTACGAGCCCGGGCGCCGCGTCCGCTTCGACTTCACCGACGCCTCGGGCGGGTTCCACGAGCTGACCGTCGAGCCCCTGGGGGAGCGCCGCTGCCGCGTGCGGCACGTCCTGGAGACCGAGCCGAAGGGGATGGACCGCCTGCTGTGGCCCACGGTCATCCGGCCGGTGCACGACACGATGGTCGAGGAGGTCCTGGACAACGCGGAGCGCGCCGCGACCGGCACCTGCGCCCGTCCTGTCCACTGGACACCCCGGGTCCGGCTCCTCAACCGCCTCGACTGGCCCCGCCCCGAGGCCGTTGACTGGCCCGAGGGCGCCCGCCTGATCCGCACCGCCCTGGACCGCCCCGGCTACCGCGACGCGTACCGCATGCCGCTGCTCCCGGGCCTGCCCCGCGACCCTGGGGCGTGGGCGGGCGTGCTGCGCGGCGCCTTCCCCGTCGTCGCCCGCGCCGAGGGCGAACTCCTCCTGGACGTGCGCGTGACGGGCCTGACCGCCCGCGCCTCGATCCACGTCGACGACGCGTACGTCACGCTCAGCACGGCGGCCCGCGCGGACACCCTCCGCGGCCGTCTGTACTGGGGCGTGGTGCGGCGCGCGCACCCCTTCATGGCCCGCCTTATGCTGCGCCGCACGCACCGCGAGCTGGCCCTGGCCGCGCCGAGCGCGGGGGAGCGGGCGCGGCGGGCCGCGCCGGACGCCGCGCGGTTCACGCCGTCCGGTCGTCTCATCTGACGGGCGCAGGCGTGACCACGGATCCGGACCCCGTAAGGTTTACGGGGTGACCGTGAACGCTGATTCCCAAGCCGTCGCCGCTGAGGCGAGCTGGCGATCCCTGCCCGCGGCGCAGCAGCCCGAGTACCCCGATGCCGAGGCCCTGCGCGACGTCATCGACGAGCTCAGCTCCTATCCCCCGCTCGTCTTCGCGGGTGAGTGCGACATGCTGCGCGCCCGGATGGGGGCCGTCGCCAGGGGCGAGGCGTTCCTCCTCCAGGGCGGGGACTGCGCCGAGTCGTTCGACGCGGTGAGCGCCGACCACATCCGCGCCAAGCTGAAGACCCTCCTGCAGATGGGCGCCGTGCTGACGTACGCCGCCTCCGTGCCGGTCGTGAAGGTCGGCCGCATCGCGGGGCAGTACTCCAAGCCCCGCTCCAAGCCCACCGAGACCCGCGACGGCGTCACGCTGCCGACCTACCGCGGCGACTCGGTGAACGGCTTCGCCTTCACCGAGGAGGCCCGCGTCCCGGACCCCGAGCGCCTGAAGCGGATGTACAACGCCTCCGCCTCCACGCTCAACCTGGTGCGCGCCTTCACCACCGGCGGCTACGCCGACCTGCGCCAGGTGCACGCCTGGAACCAGGACTTCGTGAAGTCCTCCCCGTCCGGCCAGCGCTACGAGCAGCTGGCCCGGGAGATCGACAACGCGCTCAACTTCATGCGGGCCTGCGGCACGGACCCGGAGGAGTTCAAGACAGTCGAGTTCTTCTCGTCCCACGAGGCGCTGCTGCTGGACTACGAGTCGGCGCTGACCCGCGTCGACTCCCGCACCGGCGAGCTGTACGACGTGTCCGGGCACATGGTGTGGATCGGCGAGCGCACCCGCCAGCTGGACGGCGCGCACATCGAGTTCGCCTCCAAGATCCGCAACCCGATCGGCATCAAGCTCGGCCCGACGACGACGGCCGAGGAGGCGCTCCAGTACATCGAGCGCCTCGACCCCGAGCGCGAGCCGGGCCGTCTGACCTTCATCGTCCGCATGGGCGCCGACAAGATCCGCGACAAGCTCCCGGAGCTGGTCGAGAAGGTCACCGCCTCCGGCGCGACGGTCGCCTGGGTGACCGACCCGATGCACGGCAACACCTTCGAGGCGGCCTCCGGCCACAAGACCCGCCGCTTCGACGACGTGCTCGACGAGGTCAAGGGCTTCTTCGAGGTCCACAAGACGCTCGGCACGCACCCGGGCGGCATCCACGTGGAGCTGACCGGCGACGACGTCACGGAGTGCGTGGGCGGCGGCGACGAGATCTTCGTCGACGACCTGCACCAGCGCTACGAGACGGCCTGCGACCCGCGGCTCAACCGCAGCCAGTCCCTGGACCTGGCGTTCCTGGTCGCGGAGATGTACCGGGACCAGTAAGCGGACGCCTGGCGTAAGCGTCGGTGGGGCGGGGATCCGTGTGATCCCCGCCCCACCGGCGTACCCCGGGCTTTTGTGGACCCGGGGCGACGGGTAAGGTTAGGTTAGCCTCACCGATCAATCGGTACGGCCCTGCTGATGAAACCCTGATCGGGGAGGTGATCCCGCGTGTACGTCTGCAACTGCTTCGGCATCACCGAGGCGCAGGTGCGGCAGCACGCGGCGGACGGCGCCTGCACCCCCCGGCAGATCGCCTCGGCCTGTAAGGCGGGGACGGACTGCGGGTCGTGCGTGCGGCGCATCCAGGCGCTGCTCGGCCGGGGCGCCTGCCCGCGGCGCGAGCTGCTCGACCAGGGCGAGCCCGTGGTGGCCCTGGCTCCCGAGGCGGAGCTGCCGGAAGCGGCCTAGGGCGCGTACCGGAGGCAGCCGCGTACCGGACGCGTACCGGAGTCAGCTCTCCGGCTGCTCGATGAGCTGCGCGATGTACAGCGCCTCACCGAGCTTCTCCACCAGCTCCAGCTGGGTGTCGAGGTAGTCGATGTGGTGCTCCTCGTCTTCGAGGATCGACTCGAAGATGTTCGCGGACGTGATGTCGCCCTTGGCGCGCATCACCTCGATGCCGCGCTTGAGGCGGTCGATCGCCTCCACCTCGATCTGCCGGTCGGCCTGGAACATCTCGGTGACGGACTGACCGATGCGGACGTGGAAGAGCCGCTGGTAGTTGGGCAGGCCGTCGAGGAACAGGATCCGGTCGGTGAGCACTTCGGCGTGCTTCATCTCGTCGATCGACTCGGACCGGGTGAACTTCGCGAGCTTCGTCCAGCCGAAGTTCTCCTGCATCTTCGCGTGCAGGAAGTACTGGTTGATCGCGGTCAGCTCGGCGGTCAGCTGCTCGTTGAGGAATTCGATGACCTCGGGGTCGCCCTGCATCGCAGAGGCTCCTTCCAAGCGGGGGACTGGCAGGTCCGCGCATCCTTGCACTGGCGTCCGAGGGGCGTCCAGTAAGTGCACGCTTAGTAGGAGTTGCCCGAATCCGCGCATACCTGGTCACGTCCACTGCTCCCGGTCTGTCAGGATGGAGGCATGGGTCAGCCGGTGGGTCGCACAACTCGGGACGGAGCGGATCCGGAGCTTCCGCCGGGGCAGCGACTACAGCGGGGCTGGCCGGTCACGCACTACGGCCCCGTGCCCAAGTTCCGCCCGGAGCGCTGGGACTTCAGGGTCTTCGGCGCCACGGCCGACGGCGAGAAGCACTCCTGGACGCACGAGGAGTTCTCGGCCTTGCCGTACACCACGGTGGTCGCCGACCTGCACTGCGTCACGAAGTTCAGCATGCTCGGCGCCGAGTGGGGCGGCGTGCTCGCCCGGGACGTCCTCGACCTCGCCCCGCCCGCGCCGAACGTCACCCACGTCATGGTCTGGGCCGAGTACGGCTTCAGCTCGAACCTGCGAATGGCGGACTTCCTCTCCGACCGCACGATCTTCGCCACCCACAAGGGCGGCGAACTGCTCACCGCGGAGCACGGCTTCCCGCTGCGGCTCGTGGTGCCGCACCTGTACGCCTGGAAGGGCCCCAAGTGGGTCCGCGGCATCGAGTACATGACCGCCGACCGCCGCGGCTTCTGGGAGGAGCGCGGCTACCACAACATCGGCGACCCCTGGCGCGAGCAGCGCTACTCGTACCAGGAAGAGCCCGGGGACGGCCCCGAACTCTGACCCCTGCCCGGGCCGTCGCGGCGGTCCACGGCGTGGACCACGGGGCCCGCGCCGTGCCGCCCCCGGTGGGCCCGCGTCAGGCCCCGCGCAGTTCCTTGAGCCGGGCCACGTCCGCCGCGTGCCCCTCCTTCCCGCCGGGCGTCTCGATGATCAGCGGTACGCCGTCGAGCGCGGGGTGGGCGATCAGCTCGCGGAAGCCCTCGGCGCCGATGTGGCCCGCGCCGATGTTCGCGTGCCGGTCCTTGCGGGCGCCGACGACGTCCTTGGAGTCATTGGCGTGCACCAGCTTGAGGCGGCCCTCGCCGACGGTGTCGACCAGCAGGTCGAGGGTCTCCTTCGCGCCGCCGGGCCCGGCCAGGTCGTGCCCCGCCGCGAAAACATGGCAGGTGTCCAGGCACACCCCGAGCTTCGGATGGGCGTCCAGGGCCTCGAAGTACGGGCCGAAGTCCCAGGTGCGGGAGCACAGCGAGGCGCCCTGCCCCGCGGTCGACTCCAGGAGCAGATACGGGTCGTCGTCGTGCGTCAGCTCGTCGAGCAGCGGCAGCATCCGCTCGCGGACCTGCCGCAGCGCCACCTCCCGCTCCCGGCCGCCCGTCGCCGAACCGGTGTGCACGACCACGCCGAGCGCGCCGATCTCCCGGCCCCGGCGCAGGGAGTGCCGCAGCGAGTCCACGGACTTCTCCACCGTCGCCTCGGTGTGCGAGCCGAAGTTGATCAGGTACGGGGCGTGGACGTACGCCGGGATGCCCCGCTCCGCGCAGGTCCGGCGGAACGCCTCGTCCTGCTGGGGGCTGCCGGGCGGGGTGGCCCAGCCGCGGGGGTTCGCCACGAAGACCTGGACGGCTTCCGCGGCCAGGTCGCTGGCGTAGGCCAGGCCTACGGTGGCCAGGCCACCGGCTACGGGGACGTGGCTGCCGACGGGGTTGCGGGGAGTGGTGTTGGTGCTCACCGGTCAAGGGTGGCACGGCCGGGTTCCCTCGCCGGGGGCACCCCGCAGCATCCATCAGCGCGCTCTGCGCGCGGGCGACCCTTCCCCGAAACGATGGGGCTCCGCCCCCTGGCACCCCCGTAAATCGGCCTTCGGCCTCGTCCTCAAACGCCGGACGGGCTGAAAACCCGTCCACGCCAGAGTCAACGGATCTGGATGGTGATGGTGGAGCCCTTGGGGGCCGTGTCGCCCGGGTCGACCGACTGGTTCTTGACGGTGTCGCCGAAGAGGCCGAGCAGCCCCCGGTCCTCCTCGACGTCGAAGCCCTCGGCCTCCAGCGCGTCCCGCGCCTCGCCCACCTTCATGCCCTCGACGTTCGGCACCTCGACCATCTCCGGCCCCTTGGACAGCGTCAGCGTCACGGCGTCGCCCTCGGCGAGCCGGTCGCCCTCCTTGGCCGACTGCTTGACGACGTCGCCCTTGTCCTCGTCGGAGGAGTGCACCCGCTCGGGGGCGATCCTGACCTTCAGGCCCAGCTCCTCCAGCTCGGACCGCGCGTCCGCCTCGGACTCGCCCGTGACGTCCGGCATCTCCACGGGACGGCCCTTGCTGACGACGAGCGCGATGGCCGACCCGGTCCTGCGGACCGTACCGGCCTTGGGGTCGGAGCTGATGACGGCGCCCTTCTGGACGTCGTCGCTGAACGCCTCGGTGACCCGGCCCGCGCCGAGCCCCAGGCCGTCGAGCTTGTCCCTGGCGTCGGACAGCGGGGTGCCCTTGAGGTCCGGCACCTTCGCGGTCTGCGGGCCGAGGGACACCGTCAGGGTCACCTTGCCGTTCTGCCGGATGCGCTCGCCGACGCCGGGGTCGGTGGCCATGACCGTGCCGCGCTTGTCGGTGGTGCTGTAGGCGTGCTTGACCGTCCGGACGTCGAGCCCGGCGGCGTCGAGCCGGTCGCGGGCCTCCTTCTCCGTCTTGGCGAGCAGCGGCGGGACCTTGGTGAACTGGCCCGAGTTGATGTACCAGACGCCCACGCCGATGCCGAGCGCCAGCAGGGCCGCGGCTATGGACAGGGTGATGCCGCGCCGCTCGGCGAGCCGTCGGCGGAGCCGGTCGCGCAGCGGCGCGGGCGTCCGGCCCGGCGGCTGCGCGGGCGGCTGCGGCGACCGCAGCACGCTGGTGCGGTGGAGCGCGGCCTGCGGGTCCGACAGGTCGGAGCCGTGCGGCCGCTCCGCCTCCGGCACGGCGACGGGCAGCGGCATCTGCGTGGAGCGCACCGCGCGCGGGATCACGCTGGTGCGGTCCTCGGAGGTGTCGTGGTGGTCGTGCTCCCCGCCGCGGGCCCGCGGCGGCACCGCGTCCAACTGCGCGTCGCTGAGCGCGGCGCGCGCCTCGCGCAGCTGGGCGAGGAACGCCACCGCGTCGTACGGCCTGAGGTCGGCCCGGCGGGCGGTGGCGGAGGCCACCAGCTCGTCCAGCTCGTACGCGAGACCGGGCACGGCGGCCGACGGCGGCGGCACGTCCTCGTTCAGGTGCTGGAACAGGACCTGCGCGGGGGAGTCCCCGGAGTGCGGCTTGGCGCCGGTCAGCATCTCGTAGAGGACGACCCCGGAGGCGTACACGTCCACGCGGGTGTCCGCGGTGCCCTGCTCGATCTGCTCCGGCGCCAGGTAGGAGACCGTGCCGAGGACGGCGCCCGTGGTGTTCGTCACCGAGTCCACCGCGCGGACCAGGCCGAAGTCGGCGACCTTGACGCGGCCGTCGTCCCCTATCAGGACGTTCTCGGGCTTCATGTCGCGGTGCACGAACCCGGCGCGGTGCGCGGCGCCGAGCGCGGCGAGGACCGGCTCCAGGATGTCGAGCGCCGCCCGGGGGCGCAGCGCGCCGCGCTCCCGCAGGACGTCGCGCAGGGTGCAGCCCGCGATGTACTCCATCGCCAGGTACACGTACGGGCCGTCGGTGCCCTGGTCGAAGACGCCCACCACGTTCGGGTGGGAGAGCCGGGCGACCGACTTGGCCTCCCGGATGAAGCGCTCCACGAACGAGGCGTCGGCCGCCAGCGTCGGGTGCATCACCTTCAGCGCGAGCACGCGGTCGAGGCGGGTGTCCACGGCCCGGTAGACCGTGGCCATCCCGCCGACCGCGATGCGCCCGTCCACGCGATAACGGCCGTCGAGCACCTGCCCGACGAGGGGGTCCTTGAGGGTCGTGTCCACGAAGGGAGTCTACGAGCCGCGACCGGTACGCCTCTCCCGCCGGGGTCGCCACGGGCGGGACTGGAGCACACCTGTGACCGAGGCGGAAGCCCACCGGCCTGCCACGGCTCGGCCGCGCCCCGGCCGTCCCGGCGTCAGAACGCGGGCCGCTCCGGGTCGAGCACCGCCCGGCCCTCGGCGGGGGAGGACGCCTCCGCGAAGTGCCGCCGGGGGATGCGCCCCGCCCGGTGCGCGAGCCGCCCCGCCTCCACCCCGTGGCGCATCGCCTCCGCCATGCGCACCGGGTCCTGCGCCCGCGTCACCGCCGAGGCGAGCATCACGCCCGCGCACCCCAGCTCCATGGCGAGCGCCGCGTCCGACGCCGTCCCCGCACCGGCGTCCAGGATCACCGGCACGCGCGCGTGCTCCACGATGAGCTGGAAGTTGTGCGGGTTGCGGATGCCGAGCCCGGAGCCGATGGGGGAGCCGAGCGGCATCACGGCCGCGCAGCCGACGTCCTCCAGCTTCCGGGCGAGCACCGGGTCGTCGTTGGTGTACGGCAGGACGGTGAAGCCGTCGTCGACGAGGGTCTCGGCGGCGTCGAGCAGCTCCACGGGGTCGGGCAGCAGGGTGCGCTCGTCGGCGATGACCTCCAGCTTGACCAGGTCGGTGCCGAGCGCCTCACGGGCGAGCCGCGCGGTCAGGACGGCCTCGCCCGCCGTGAAGCAGCCCGCCGTGTTGGGCAGCACCTGGATGCCGAGCCGTTCGAGCACGGACAGGACCGAGCCGTGCGTGCCGGTGTCGACGCGCCGCATCGCGACGGTGGTCAGCTCGGTGCCGGACGCGATCAGGGACCGCTCCAGGACGTCGAGGCTGGGCGCGCCGCCCGTGCCCATGATCAGGCGCGAGGACAGCGTGCGCCCGCCGAGGACGAGGGGGTCGTCGGCCATGGTCGTCAGCCTCCCTGGACGGCGGTGAGGACTTCGACGCGGTCGCCGTCGCGCAGCCGCGTGGTGGCCCACTCGGTGCGCGGGACGACGGTCTCGTTGAGCGCGGCGGCGACACCGGAGGGCGCGGCGGTCAGGGCGGTGACGACGGCGTCCAGGGTGGTGCCCGCGGCCACGTCACGGGCTTCGCCGTTGACCGAGATGACTGCGACGGCGGAGGGCGTGGTCATGCGGGCTGCTCCAAGAGGTGCTTGGCGGACGCGGGGGAGGGGGCGTGCGGCGCGGCCCCGCCGAAGCGGTCCGGCGCGAACGGCAGGGCCTCCGGGGCAGTTCCCCGGTGACCAGGGCGTGCGCCATGACGTCGCCGGTGACGGGGGTCAGGAGGACGCCGTTGCGGTAGTGGCCGGTGGCGACGAGGAGCCCTGCCAGGGCCGTGGGGCCGAGCAGGGGCGCGTTGTCGGGGGAGCCGGGCCGCAGTCCGGCGCGGGTCTCGGTGAGCGGCAGTTCGGTGATGCCGGGGACGAGTTCGTGGGCGTCGCGCAGGAGTTCGTAGACGCCGCCCGCGGTGACCGTGGTGTCCCAGCCCTGCTCCTCGCTGGTGGCGCCGACGACCAGCTCGCCGGTGACGCGCGGCACCAGGTAGACGTGGCTGCCGCGGACCACGGCGCGCACGGTGCGGCTGAGGAACGGCGCGTACCGCTCGGGCACCGTGAGCCGCAGCACTTGGCCCTTGACCGGCCGCACCGGCGGCAGCACGGCGTCCGGCACGCCCGCGAGCCGCCCGCTGAGGCTGCCCGCCGCGAGGACGGTCTGGCCCGCGGCGAGCGCGGTGCCGTCGGCGAGGACGACGCCGGTGGCCCGGTCCCGTACGACCGTCAGACGCTCCGCCCAGGCGCGGACGAAGGCCACCCCGGCCCGCTCGCACGCCACCACGAGGGCCGCCGCGAGCTTGCGCGGGTCGACCTGGTGGTCGCCGTCGACGCGCAGTCCGCCGCGCACGCCCGGGGCGAGCATCGGTTCGAGGCGGCGGCACTCGCGGCCGTTCAGCCACTGCGACTGAAGGCCCGACCGCCGCTGGAGGGCGTGCAGTTCGCGCAGGTGGGCGCGGTCGTCGGCGTCGAGCGCCACGGCGAGGGTGCCGCACGAGCGGTAGCCGACGTCCCGGCCGCTGGCCTCGGTCAGCTCGGCCACGAAGTCGGGGTAGCGGCGCGCGGACTCCAGGTTGAGGCCGAGCAGCGTCTGCTCGCCGTAGTGCAGTTCGGTGACGGCGGCCAGCATGCCCGCGGCGACCTGCGCGGCGCCGCCGCCCGGCTCGGGGTCGACGACGGTGACGCCCAGGCCGCGGCGCGCGGCCCGCCAGGCGGTGACGAGTCCGATGACGCCGCCGCCGACCACGAGGACGTCGCTCGGCGGTCCTTCCGAAGAGCGCGGTGAGGACGGTGGTTTCGTACGGGAACGCATGGGCGTCAAGCCCCTCCCTTCGCCGGCATGACCCGGATCAGGTTCGTACGGTCGGAGGCCGTGTCAGCCTCCCTCTCAGCCCGGTGCGTCCGGGCTCCCGCGAGTGCTCTGCACGGGCCACCCTAGCCCGTCGGCCAGCGGGCCGGTAAGCCCGTCGTGTCCGGGCGGTCGCGGCCGCCCTACAGTTGATCGGGTGAGCGAGCAGCAGAACGAGCGGCAGCGGCGGGCGGGAACCGGACCGGGCGTCGTGATCGTCGGCGCGGGGATGGCCGGGGTGCAGACGGCCGTCGCGCTGCGCGAGCAGGGGTACGCGGGCACGGTGACGCTGCTCGGCGCGGAGCCGCACCAGCCGTACGACCGGCCGCCGCTGTCCAAGGCGGTGCTGCTCGGCACGGCCGAGGGCTCCGCCTTCGACATCGACTTCGACGCGCTCGGCATCGACCTGCGGCTCGGCGTCGCCGTCGACGGCGTGCGCCCCGGCGACCGCGCGGTGGACACCGAGGCGGGCCCGGTGGCGTACGAGAGCCTGGTCCTCGCGACCGGCGCGGAGCCGGTCCGGCTGCCCGGCTCCGACGGGGTGCCCGGGGTGCACCTGCTGCGCACCCTCGACGACGCCGAGCGCCTGCGGCCGGTCCTCGCCGAGCGGCGCGACGTCGTGGTGGTCGGCGCGGGCTGGATCGGCGCCGAGTTCGCCACGGCCGCGCGCGACGCGGGCTGCGCGGTCACGGTCGTCGAGGCCGCCGAGCGCCCCCTCGCGGGCGCCCTGCCCGCCGAGGTCGCGGCCCCCATGGCGGCCTGGTACGCGGACGCGGGCGCCGACCTGCGCACCGGCGCGCGCGTGGCACGGGTCGAGCCCGGCGCGGTGTTCCTCGACGACGGCGCGAAGCTGCCCGCGGGCGCCGTCGTCGTCGGCGTCGGGGCGCGCCCGGCGACGGCGTTCCTCGCCGGTTCCGGTATCGCGCTCGGCGCCCACGGGGAGGTCCTGGCGGACGACCACCTGCGCACGTCGGCGCCCGACGTGTACGCGGTCGGCGACTGCGCGTCCTTCCCCTCCGGGCGGTACGGCGAGCGGCTGCTCGTGCACCACTGGGACAACGCGGTCCAGGGCCCCCGGGCGGTGGCCGCGAACATCCTGGGCGAGTCCCCCGTGGCGTACGACCCCGTGCCGTACTTCTGGTCCGAGCAGTTCGGCCGCTTCGTCCAGTACGCGGGCCACCACACCGCCGCCGACACCCTGCTCTGGCGGGGCGACCCCGGGGCGCCCTCCTGGTCCGTCTGCTGGCTCCGCGGCGGCGCCCTGGTCGCCCTCCTGGCGGTGGGCCGCCCCCGGGACCTGGCCCAGGGCCGCAAACTGATCGAATCCGCCACCCCACTGGATCCCACGCTGCTCCCAGACCCAGCGGTCCCCCTGAAGAAGGCGACGGCAGCCACGTAGTCCCCGCTGTGGGCCGGGGGGGCTCGCGCCCGCCGTACCCGCTGTGGGCGGCTGGTCCGCCCAGAGGGCGGAACGGGCGGGCACAGCCCCCACCGCCGGGCAACCGCGGAACCCGGCAGCCCCAGAGGCCACTCCAAGGGCCCAGGGGCGCGGCCCCGGCACCCCCCGCTACCGGCCCCCGGCCAGAAATGGCACGCTTGATCCGTGACCGAGATTGACGCAAAGACCGATGCTCTCGTCCCCGCCTGGCTGCACCTCCCCGACATCGCCGAGATGCTCGGCGTCGAGGTGACGCGCGTGCGGCAGCTGGTCAAGGAGGGCCAGCTGATCGCCGTACGCCGAGGCGAGAACAGGACGCTTCAGGTACCGGCGGCCTTCATCGACGGCGACAAGGTCGTCAAGGGCCTGTCCGGAACGCTGACGCTCCTGCGGGACGACGGTTTCACCGACGAAGAGGCCCTGGAGTGGCTCTTCACCCCCGACCCGAGCCTGCCCGGCACCCCCGCGCAGGCGCTCAGCGAGAATCGCGGCACGGAGGTGAAGCGCCGCGCCCAGGCGCTCGCCGTCTGACCTGACCACCACCTGGCGTACGGGCCCGGCACCCGCCCGGCCCGTACGCCACCGACACCCCGGGGAACGGCTCCATGGCCACCGAAACGGCGGGCGCGCGCGCCCGGCTCGCGGACGCGCGGCTCTATCTGTGCGTGGACGCCCGCAAGCGCCAGGGCGACCTGCCGGAGTTCCTGGACGCCGTCCTCGCGGGCGGCGTCGACATCGTGCAGCTGCGCGACAAGGGCATGGAGGCCGCGGAGGAACTGGACCATCTGCGGGTCTTCGCCGACGCCTGCCGCAGGCACGGCAAGCTCCTCGCGGTGAACGACCGCGCGGACGTCGCCCACGCCATCGGCGCGGACGTGCTGCACCTGGGCCAGGGCGACCTGCCGGTGCCCGCGGCCCGCGCGATCCTCGGCGACGGCGTGCTCGTGGGCCGCTCCACGCACGCCGAGGCGGAGGCCGCCGCCGCGGCCGTCCAGGAGGGCGTGGACTACTTCTGCACGGGCCCGTGCTGGCCGACCCCCACCAAGCCGGGACGGCACGCGCCGGGCCTCGGCCTGGTCCGGTACGCGGCGTCGCTCGGCACCGAGCGCCCCTGGTTCGCGATCGGCGGCATCGACGCGGGCAACCTGGACGAGGTCCTGGAGGCGGGCGCCCGCCGCGTGGTCGTCGTCCGCGCGATCACGGAGGCCGACGACCCGGGCGCCGCCGCGGCGCACCTGGCGAAGCGCCTGCGCACGGTCTGAGCGGGACACCCGCGCACTGCCTGCGCGGGAACCTGCGCACTGCCTGCGCGGGACATACGTACGCCCTGAGCGCGGGATACGTACGCCCTGACGGGGGCGCGGCGTCACGCGCGCGCCCGGACGCCGGTGTGATCAATAACCCGGAAGTGTCCGAGTGCTGGACAATGGGCCGACTAAATGGACATATCACCTGCGCCTGGTTGGGGGACCGTTCCGGCCTGGCTAACCTGCCGGTATGGCCCTAGGCACCGCTTCCACCAGGACTGACCGTGCGCGCACCGTGCGCGACCTGCTCGCGACCGGCAAGACCACGTACTCGTTCGAGTTCTCCGCGCCGAAGACGCCGAAGGGCGAGCGGAACCTGTGGAAGGCACTCCGCAGGGTCGAGGCCGTCGCCCCGAGCTTCGTCTCGGTGACGTACGGCGCGGGCGGCTCCACGCGCGCGGGCACGGTGAAGGAGACCCAGCAGATCGTCGCCGACTCGACGCTGACGCCGGTCGCGCACCTCACCGCCGTCGACCACTCCGTGGCCGAGCTGCGCAACATCATCGGGCAGTACGCGGACGCGGGCATCCGGAACATGCTCGCGGTGCGCGGCGACCCGCCCGGCGACCCGATGGGCGAGTGGGTCAAGCACCCCCAGGGGCTCACGTACGCGGCCGAACTGGTCCGGCTCATCAAGGAGTCGGGAGACTTCTGCGTGGGTGTCGCGGCCTTCCCCGCGATGCACCCGCGCTCGACCGACTGGGACTCCGACGTACGGCACTTCGTCGACAAGTGCCGCGCGGGCGCGGACTACGCGATCACCCAGATGTTCTTCCACCCGGAGGAATACCTGCGCCTGCGCGACCGCGTCGCCGCGGCGGGCTGCGAGACGCCGATCATCCCCGAGGTCATGCCGGTCACCAACGTCCGCCAGCTGGAGCGGCTGCCGCAGCTCAGCAACGCGGACTTCCCGCCGGAGCTGAAAGAGCGGATCCTCGCGGTCAAGGACGACGCGGCCGCTGTACGCTCCATTGGGATCGAGTTCGCGACGGAGTTCTGCGCGCGGCTCCTTGCCGAGGGTGTGCCGGGACTGCACTTCATCACGCTGAACAACTCCACGGCGACGCTGGAGATCTACGAGAACCTGGGCCTGCACCAGCAGCAGGCCTGACCGGTCGTACCCGAGGGGCGACGGCCGCGAGGGGAGAGGGGCGTACATGGGCTTGGCGGTCCTCTACTTCGCGTTCGGCGCGGTCGCGCTGTGGCTGCTCGGCGAGGTGCTGCTCCAGTACAAGGCGCGGCTGCGCTGGCGGCTGCTCGCCTTCTGCGGCTTCCTCGGCGTGGTCGTCGGCGTGCTGCTGCCGTCGGTCGTGGTCATCGCGCTCGGCGCGATCGCCTTCGCGGTCGGACAGATCTATGTGACGCTGTCGTTCCGGCGCGGCTTCGCCAAGGGCTGGTCGCTCGGCGGCAAGCGTGGCAAGACCGGCAAGTCCGGCAAGGCCGCCGGGAGCAAGCGCCGCAAGGGAGCTGCCGCTGTGCCGCCCCAGCCGACCCTGGAGGTCTCCGAGCTGGAGTACGAGCCCGCGCCCGGCGCCCCCGCGCCGGACGCCCTCGACGCGACGGCCATGATGGAGGTCCAGTCCTCCGGTCCTGGCGGCCCGGAGGGCCCCGGCGCTCCGGTCGGCCCGGGGGTGTACGAGACCGAGCCCGTGCCGGACGACACCGGCCAGTACGGCGGGTACGCCGACGCCCCGCGGGCCCCGTCCGCCGCCCCGGACAGCTACGCCTTCGACACGTACGCCGCGTACGACCAGCCGCTCCCGGGCGGCGAGCAGGACCCCCTGCACTTCGCGTACGGCGAGACGGGCGAGCAGCGCTACGCCGCCTACTCCGACCCGTACATCGGCCCGCAGACCTACGGGGCCGAGCCGGGCTACGACGCGTACGCCCCCTACGGCGGCGACACGTACGGCGGGGGCTACCAGGACACCCCGCCCGGCGGCGTCTGGGTCCCGCACCAGCGCACCAGCGACGCCCCGCCCGTCCCGCCCGCCCCGTACGGCGCGCCGCCGCCCCAGCCGCCCGCCTACCCGCCGCACCTGGACGGCGAGGGCGACCAGGAGCCGGGCAACGTGTTCGGCTACGAGCCCGGGTACAACGGCGAGCAGCAGTACCGGTACTGAGAACCGGCGTCCGGGCCCAACCGGCGCACCGGTGAGCCGCCGGGCCCGACCGGATCACCGGGGGCAGCCGGGCCCGCCTGGGTCACTGTGAGCCGCGGAACTCCGGGCCCTCGACGATCAGCCCCGCGACCAGCGTGCCGGACATGCCCGCGTGCGGCAGGCCGCCGCCGGGGTGCGACCAGCCGCCCACGGCGAACAGGCCCCGTATCGCCGTGCTGTTCGCCGGATGCAGCAGCCGTCCGGACGCCGCCGCGAGCGCGGGCGCGGGGACGGCGCCGCCGTCGGCGCCGGTGGCCTCGGCGACGTCGGCGGGCGTGCGGACCTCGTGCCACAGGAGGCGGTCGCGGAGGCCGGGGACGGCGGCCTCCGCGCGGTCGATCAGGCGCTGGACGTCCGCGTCCGTGACCTCGGCGCCCGCCGGGACCGTCGCCCGCAGCGTCACCGCCTCGTGGTCCGCGTCCGGGGTGCCCTCCGGGTCGTCCGGGCGCAGGACCGCGAGGGTCGGCGCGGCCGGTACGCCGGGCCGGGGGCCGAAGAGGCGGTCCACCTCGGCCGCGGCGTCGGGGGCGTGCAGCACTGTGCGGTGCGGCGTGCCTTCGGGGCGGGCGCCGCGCAGGGCGAGCAGGACCGTGAGGCGGCTGGGCGCCGCCGCCTGGGCCGGGACGCCGCCCGGGGCGCGCACCTCCGCGCCGGGCAGCAGACGGCCGAGGACACCGGGCGCGACGCCCGCCACCACGATGTCCGCGTCCACCACCGTGCCGTCCGCCAGCTCGACGCCCGCCGCGCCGCCGTCCTTCACCACGACCCGCGCCACGGCCGAGCCGAACGCGAACTCGACCCTGCGCTCCAGGCACCGCTCGTACACCGCGGTCGCCAGCGCGCGCAGGCCGCCGCGCACCGACCAGGTCCCGAAGGTCTGCTCCAGATAGGGCAGCACGGCGGCGCTCGCGGGGGCCGACCGCGGGTCCAGGCCGTGCGCCAGGGCGAAGTGGCCGAGGAGCGCGGCCAGGCGGGGCTCGCCGCCCAGCTCCCACTCGGCGATCTCGGCGAGCGTCGCCGCGCGCCGCTCCCGGCGCAGCAGGCGGCGGCGGGGCACCGACGGGTAGGGCTCGCGCTCGGCGAGCACCTGCCAGTTCGGCCACAGGGGCTCTTCGAGCAGGGGGCGGCGGGTGCGGTCCCAGGCGTCCCGCGCGCGGTTCATGAACGCCGACCAGCGCTCGCCCGCTCCGGCGCCCAGAGCGGCGTCCAGGGCCTCGCTGACGCCCGCCCGCGAGGCGTTCGGCAGGTCCACGGCCGTGCCGTCCGCGAAGACGTGGCGGACCGCGGGCTCCACCTGGGACAGCTCGACGCGGTCCTCCAGGGGCGCCTTGCCCGTCTTCACGAACAGGTCGCGGTAGACCGCGGGCAGGTGCAGCAGGGCCGGGCCCGCGTCGAAGGCGAAGCCGTCGCGCTCCACGCGGCCGAGCGCGCCCCCGTACGTCCGCGCGCGCTCGTGCACCACCACTTGGTGGCCCGCGACGGCCAGCCGGGCGGCGGCCGTCATGGCGCCCATCCCGGCGCCGATCACCACAATCCGTGCCATGCCAGGGACTGTATCGGCCGCCACTGACAACACCGTCGGCCACCCGGCCCGACCAGCGGGTTCGACCGCGCTCCGGCCCGGGACCGGCCCCTCGCCCGCCTCGCGGCCGACTCCCGGGTCAGTCCGGTGGCCGTCCCGCTTCGGCCGCCAGGCGCCGCTCCTCGCGCCGCTGCGCCCTGCGCCGCAGGAACCGGCGGATCCGGTGCGCGAGGAACAGCAGCAGGACCAGCCCGGCGAGCAGGAGGACGCCCGCGATGACCGCGGCGGCCTCGGGGTGGAACATCGCGAAGCTCACCACACCGCCGACCCCGAGGTCCTCCGCGGTGCTCAGGACGAGGTTGCTGAACGGCTCCGGAGAGGTGTTCACCGCCATCCGCGTCCCGGCCTTGACGGCGTGGCTCGCCAGGGCCGTCGTGCCGCCGATCGCGCCCGCCGCCACATCCGGCAGCGACCCGCTCTGCCCGGCGAGCAGCGCGCCCACGACCGCGCCGGACACCGGCCGGACCACGGTGTGCACGGAGTCCCACAGCGAGTCGACGTACGGGATCTTGTCGGCGACGGCCTCGCAGGCGAACAACGCGCCCGCCGCGATCAGCACGCCCGGGCTCTGCAGCGACTCGGGCACCTCGTCGGAGACCCCGGTCGCTCCGAAGACACCGAGCAGCAGGACCACCGCGTAGGCGTTGATCCCGCTGGCCCAGCCGCTGGTGAACACCAGAGGGAGTACGGACACGGGGGTGATCGTAACGAGTGGGACACGGTCCGGCGCGCGCGTGAGCGGCCCGGACTGAGTATCCGTACCTAGGGACGGAGATGAGTACCCGCGCGGATGGGGCCCGGTCCGCGCGGACGGGAGAGTGGGGGCACGGAGAAGGGCGCGGCCCCGGCACCGCCGACACGGGGCGGCGGAACGGGCGGCGCCCTTGGCCGCTCCCTCCCGCCCGCGCGGGAGCGGGGTACGGGGGGCGACCCGGGGGATGACCACGGGGGTCGCACGGGGGAAGGCGACACAGCGCCGGTCCGGTGGTCCAGGGGGCTCGCGGACCACCGGACCGGCGCCGTGCGACAGTCGGGGCGCCCCGCTACTGCGAACGGGTGACTGGTCGGCGTTCGGCGCGTGACTAGGCCCGTCCGCCGCTCACCCGCCCCTGGAGCAGCCGCGACAGCGCCGCGTGGACGTCGTCCAGGGACCGCTCCGGCTGGAAGGACTGCCAGTCCAGGGCCGCCACCAGGACCATCCCGACGAGCGCGGCGGCCGTCAGGGGGATGTCGATCTCCTCGCTCAGCTCGCCGCTCTCGACGCCCGCGCGCAGCACGTCCTCCACCACGGCGACGGCCTGCTGGCGCACGACCAGGAGCGTGGACTGCCAGGCGCGGTTGGTGCGCCACAGCTCCGCTACGTAGAGCTGGGTGAAGGCCGGGTAGCGGTCGATGAAGACGAGGCCCGCGCGGACCATCGCGTCCAGGGCGTCGACCTTGCTGCCGCCGTCCCGGGCGGCCTGCTCGGCGGCCTCCCTCAGGGACGCGGTGAGCAGTCCGACGCCGTGCCGCAGCAGCTCTTCGAAGAGGACCGACTTGCTGGCGAAGTTGTAGTAGACCGTGCCTTTCGCGACGCCCGCCCGCTCGGCGATCTCGTCAACTGTGGTGGCGGAGAAACCCTGTTCCGCGATGAGGGTCACGGCGGCCTCGTACAGCTTCTGCCGGGTGGCCTCGCGCCGCGTGCTGCTTGCGCTACTTCCCATGGGACTGATTTTCACAGGTTCCGCCGCGTTCACAGGCTGAGCTCCGGATGCAGCCGGTCGAGTGTCCACACCTGCTTGCGGCGCGCGGCGACGGCGGTCAGCGCGAGGGCGCCCGCGGTGAAGGCCAGCAGCACCGCGCACGCCTGCCAGACCGGCCCGAGGCCACCGCCCGTGATGAGCCTGCGCAGCGCCTCGACGACGTAACTCATCGGCAGGCAGGGGTGGATCGCCTGGAAGAAGCCCGGGCTCGTCTGCACCGGGTAGGTGCCGCCCGCCGACGTGAGCTGGAGCATCAGGGCGGCGAGCACCAGGATCCGCCCGGCCGCTCCGAAGCGGGCGTTGAGCCACTGCACCAGGGCGGCGAAGCAGCCGGTCACCAGCGCGAGGAAGCCGATCGTCCCCGCGGCGCGGTCCATCTGGAGGCCGAGCCGCCAGTGCAGCACCGCCATCAGGGCCCCCACCTGGAGCACGCCCAGCGCGGCGACAGGCAGCCAGCCCGCGAGCGCGATGCGCCACGCCGGGGCGCCCGCGGCGAGCGCGCGCCGGTTGAGCGGCTGGATCAGCATGTACGCCACCATGGCGCCGACCCACAGGGACAGCGGGATGAAGTACGGGGCGAAGCCGGTGCCGTAGTTGGGCGCCTTGTGCAGCGACTGGGAGGCGAGGCGCACCGGGTCGGCCATGACGTCGGTGCGCCGGTCGCGGTCCCGCTCGTCGTAGTCGGGGATCTTCTTCGCGCCGTCGTGGAGGCCGCCCGCGAGCTGCTGGGAGCCGTCGGCGAGCTTGACGATGCCGTCGTCGAGGCCGGTGGCGCCCGCCTTCAGCCTCCCGACGCCGCTGTCCAGCTTGGTGGCGCCGGTCTTGGCAGTGCCGAGGCCCGTGTGGAGCTTCTTCGCGCCCTTGGCGACGTCCTTGGCGCCCTTGTTGAGCGCGTTGACGTCCCGGACGGTCCGCTCCAGGTCCTCGTCCAGGTGCGGGGCGCGGGCGGCGAGGCGCTCGGCCTTCTTCTGGAGCGCGGCCAGGCTCGTGTCGAGCTTCTTCAGGTCGCCGTGCTGGTCCCGCACGAGCGTGTCGACGTCCGCCGCGACCGCCGCGACGTCGGCCGCGGCCTCCTTGGCCTTCTTCAACTGCGGGCACCAGGAGTCGGCCTCCGCCAGGCGTCGGCACCGCTCTTCGTAGAGGCCGGTCAGCGTGGCCGACGCCTCCTTGGCGTCGGCGGCTGCCTGGGGGGCGCGCTTCACGAGGGCGGACAGGTTGTGGCGCACCGCTCCCGCGGAGTCGGCGACCAGCCGCGCGCTGTCCCCGAGGGTCCTGCCGTTGTCCTTCAGATACGGGCGGACCTTGGCCGCCGCGCCGTTGACGCGGTCGGCGAGCTTCTGCGTGCCGTCCGCCACCTGGCGCGAGCCGTCCTCCAGGGCGCCCGCGCCGGTGTGCAGCTTCCGGACGCCCCCGGCGAGCTTCCCGCTGCCGTCCTTGGCGCTCCCGAGGCCGTCGACGAGGTCCGCGGAGCCCTTCTTCGCCTTCCCGATGCCACCCGTGAGCCGGTCGGCGCCCTTGGCGGCCTTCTCCGTCTTCCCGTGGATGTCGGAGAACGACACGAAGATCCGGTCGAGGAAGGTCCGCGAGGCCTTCGTGGAGGCGGCCGAGCGCACCTCGGCGAAGACCGTGCGGGAGATCTGCCCGACGATGTAGTTGTTGGCGTCGTTGGTGCGCACCTGGAGGGCGCCCGTCTCCGGAGAGCCGCCCGAACTCGACGCGACGCGCTCGCTGAAGTCGGACGGCATGGTGAGCGACAGGTAGTAGGTGCCGTCCTCGACGCCCTTGCGGGCGTCGGCGGCGCTCACCTCGTGCCAGTCGAAGGTCTCGCTGTCCTTCAGCCGCTCGGCGATCCCGTCGCCCGCCGCGAGCTTCTTCCCGTCGACCGTGGCGCCCTTGTCGTCGTTGACGAGCGCTACGGGGACGCGGTCGAGGTGGCCGTACGGATCCCAGAAGGACCACAGGTACAGCGCCCCGTACAGCAGGGGGAGCAGCAGCAGCGCCACCAGCGCCGCGCGCGGGAGCCTGCCCCTGCCGAAGCGCTTGAGCTCAAGCGCGGCCAGCTTCGGCGACCGCATCCGCCGCCTCCTTGTCGTCGTCGGTGCCGGCGCGTGCGTCGTCCTGGGTGTCGCCCCGGGCGTCGTCCTGGGTGTCGCCCCGGGCGTCGTTCTTCCGTACGTCTCTGAGCGCGCCGTCCCGCGTTCCGTCCCGTGTGCCGGTCGGGACGACCACCGCGCCCTCGGGGGCCTCGCTGCACACGGCCACGACGGTCGTGCCGCTCGCGGCGATGGACCGCAACAGGTCCCAGGCGAAGGCCCGTTCGGCGTCCGAGAGCTTGAGGTCGGTGTCGTCGACGCCGAGCAGCCGGGGCCGCCCGATCAGCGCCAGCGCCACGGACAGGCGCAGCGCCTCCAGCCGGTCCAGGTCCCGTACGGAGGTCCGCGGCCCCTTGGGCAGCGCCTCGACGTCGAGCCCGGCGGCCCGCAGCGCGGCGTCGACCCGCAGCCGGGACGCGGCGGCCCGTTCGCCGGGCGGGCGCAGCAGCCCGCGCAGCGAGCCGGTGAACCGCCGCTCCAGGAGCGCCCGCTCCCGCAGGTGCTCGGCCACGGTCAGGGACGGGTCGAGGTCGGTGACGCCCGGCACGGGCCCGAGCGCGCTGATCCGCCGCACGGCGGCGAGCTGCTTCGGGAGCCGGGACCGGTCCACGGTCGCCGAGCCCTCCGTGGCGCGCATCCGGCCCGTGAGGGCAAGCAGCAGGGAGGTGCGGCCGGAGCCGGACGGTCCCTCGACGGCGATGAGCGAGCCGGGTTCCGCCGTGAACCCGATCCCGCGGAACGCCCAGCCCCGCGGCCCCTTGAGCCCGAAGTCCGCCGCGCTGACGGCGGCGCCGCGCGCAGTGTCCACGCTTCCCCCTCGTCGTGCCTGTGCCGGTACCTGCCCACGCTTTTGCACTGACTAGTCAGTATAAAAGTAAGCCCGAACCCTTGAGCGAGGCAAAAGCGCAGGTCAGAGCCGATTGTCAGTGGCGTACTCCACGATGGGCACATACGGCCACCGCGCCGTCACACAGACGACAGGAGGTTCGTCATGGCCAGGACTCACGCAGCAGCCGCGCACCGGCGCCGCGCCTCAGGCCCTGCCCCCTCACTGACCGGCCCGGCGAGCGACGTCCACCCCGTGCTCCGCAGGACCACGGCCCCACCCGCCGCCCTCGAACTGCTCGCCCAGGCCCGCGCGGGCCTCGACGAGGCCGCCCAGCTGGAAACGTCGAACGAGCGCTACGCCACCGCCCACCTCGCCGCCCTGCGCACCGCCGCCGCGGTCCTCGCCGCCCGCGGCCGTCCTGATCCCGTCCTCCGCCGCAGGCAGCGCATCCGCAGCGCCTGGGAGGTCCTGCCCGAGATAGCCCCCGAACTGGCCGAGTGGAGCGCCCTGTTCGCCTCCGGAGCCGCCCGCAGGGCCCGCGCCGAAGCGGGCATCAGGGGCGCGGCCACCAGCCGCGACGCCGACGACCTGCTGCGTGACGTGGCGATGTTCCTGCGCCTGGTGGAGCGGATGCTCGTCCTCCAGCCGGTGCTGCCGCAGCCGCGCCAGGAGCCGCCGGACGCGAGCTGACGCCCGCGCGCGGCAGCGCGCACGCCAGACCTGCCGCGCCCGCGGAAGGGCGCACCGGGGTGCACGGGGACCCGCGGCGGCCCACGGGGGCCGGGGCGCGGCAGGATCTGGCAAACGGCCACGTCACCACCCATGAGGACTTCCCATTAGGGTGGGAGCGCCCGCACCCGAACAGCCCGCCGTCACCACTGGCGGAGCCGCGCCGAGGAGTCAACCAGCCGTGTCGGACCCCTACCGTCCCCGCGCCTCTCTTCGCACCGCCGTGGTCTGGGAGGTCCTCAAGGACGCCCTCGACCGCCGCGTCAAGGCCGCACCGGCCGACCCGGACGGCGCCCACGAGGGGCCGCGCGCCCTGGACGTCCTCGACACCGGCGGCGGCAGCGGCAACTTCGCGGTGCCCGTCGCCCGTCTGGGCCACCGCGTCACCGTCGTCGACCCCAGCCCGAACGCGCTCTTCGCGCTGGAGCGCCGCGCCGCCGAGGCCGGAGTCGCCGACCGTGTGCGCGGCGTGCAGGGCGACGCCCACGGCCTGTTCGACGTCGTCGAGCGCGCCGGATACGACGCCGTGCTGTGCCACGGCGTCCTGGAGTACGTGGACGACCCGGCCGAAGGCGTTCGCAACGTCGTCGGCGCGCTGCGACCCGGCGGCGTCGTGAGCCTGCTCGCCGCGGGCCTCGGCGGCGCCGTCCTCGCCCGCGCCCTCGCCGGGCACTTCACCGAGGCCCGGCACGCCCTCGGCGACCCGGCCGGGCGCTGGGGCGAGGGCGACCCCGTGCCCCGGCGCTTCACCGCCGAGCAGCTCACGGAGCTGGCCGAGGGCGCGGGCCTGCGCGTGAGCGCCGTGCACGGCGTGCGCGTCTTCGCCGACCTGGTGCCCGGCGTCCTCGTCGACACCGAGCCCGGCGCCCTGGAGGCCCTCCTGAAGCTGGAGGCGGCCGCCGCCGAGCTGTCCGCGTTCCACTCCGTCGCCACCCAGCTCCACGTGCTCGGCGAGACCCCCGAGCCCAGCGGGGCCTGAGCGCGCGGCGGCCCGCCAGGGGCCCCTGTGACGCCTGGGACCACCTCGCTGATCAGCGGCGCAGCCGCACATGGAGTACGCCACAGGCCCCCCGAACGGGCTACGGGCGCCGTATGATCGAGGGACACCGTCCGGTATGACGGACCGGCCGCTGGGGAATGCAGGCTTCAGCGAGCCGGAGCGACCTGGCGGTCCGGTTTGGCGAAGTTGGCGCAGAGGGGCGGGTTTCACGGGGGCGATTCCCTGCCTATCCTGAAGGGGACCCCCCGGTCGCCCCGGCGACTGCACGATGAGGAGGACTCCGTGCCGCTCTCGGAGCACGAGCAGCGCATGCTCGAGCAAATGGAGCGAGCGCTGTACGCCGAAGATCCCAAGTTCGCGACAGCGCTTGAGGGAAGCGGGCTGCGTACGTACACCCGGAAGCGGGTCTACCAAGCGGTCGCGGGCTTCCTGGTGGGCATTGCCCTTCTCATGGCCGGAATGGTCGCCCAGCTCATCTGGGTGAGCGTGGTGGGCTTCCTCGTGATGCTGGGGTGCGCGGTGCTCGCCGTCACCGGATGGCGCAAGGCACCCAAGCCAGGTGAGCAGGGAGCGGGCGCCACGCCCGGCCCCGGCCTCGCCCACGGCCGCCGCCACCATCACCACCAGGCCCGGCAGCGGCGCTCCATGATGGACCGGATCGAGCAGCGCTGGCAGCGCCGCAGGGACGAGCAGCAGGGCGGGCAGTAGCCCTCCTTCGCCCCGGCCCTCCGCGCCGCGCCTGACTTCCGCCCGCCGTCCAAGGCTCCCTGAGGCCCGGTACGCACTGTGCGTACCGGGCCTCAGACGTGTGCGATCGCACACGCATCCCGTTGCGCCCGGCCGTCACCCGCTCGCCTCGGACACCGTGGAGCCCGCCCCCGAAACCCTCATGGGGTGCCCGCAGGCCCCCATGAGGTAACCGGAAACCCCTGTGGGGTGTGGCCGAAAACCCACGGGGATGACCGCCGTCCAGGCGGTCACACCCCCCGCGTACGCCCCCCGGAGTCGGGTCCGCACCGGTGCGGACCTTCGCAGCCCTCGCAGCCCCCGTGGACTCCGCAAGCCCCCGCAGACCCTGCCGACCCCGCAGTGATCGGCAGGACCCCGGCGCCCCCTCAGCCCTCCGGCCGTGCCGCCGGGCGTCCCGGCCAGCGCCGCGCCAGCCGCCCCGCCCACCGGGCGCGCACCGCCGCCCAGCGGGCCGAGAGCGACCACGTCACCCGGGCGGCCGAGCGCGGCGCCAGCGTCGCCCGCCAGCGCGTCGACCGGCTCACCGAGGCCCGCAGCCCCTCCCGCACCCGCCGCACGTCGTCGGCGAGCCCCGACGCGGGACGCGGACGCGGCGCGTACAGCACCTGCTCGACCGCCGCCGCCAAGCGGTGCGCTGCCTCGGCGGCCTCCGGGCCCAGATGCCCCACGTGCACGATCCGGGCCGCCGCCTTCCGCGGTGTGCGGGACTCGTCCGGCGCGATGCCGTGGTCCCAGGCCGTGTCCGTGACCTCGAGCCAGGCCGCGAGCGTGCGGGCCGCGGCGTCCGCCCCCGTGCGCCCGCCGACGCCGAGGCGCAGCGCCCGCACCCGGGCCCGCCACAGCATCGGCAGCAACGGCACCACCAGCACCACCAGCGCCGCCAGGGACCCGCCGACGACCATGCCGACCGGTGTGCCGCTGTCGTCGGAGTCGTTGGTGAGCGGCGGCAGCGCGCTGGCGCAGCCGCCCTGCTGCTGCGCGTCCCGAGGGCAGCCCGAGGACTGCGACGGCTCGGGCGACGCCTCGTCCGACGTGGCCGGAGCGGGCGCCGACGGGTCGTCGGTCCCCTCGGACGGGGTCTGGTCGCGGGTGTAGTCGGGCGCCGAGCCACGGCTCGGCGTCGGCTCGAAGCGGGTCCAGCCCACGCCTTCGAAGTACAGCTCGGGCCAGGCGTGGGCGTCCTTGAGGCCCACCGACATCGTGCCGTTCGCCTGGGGCGCGCCCGGCGTGAAGCCGACGGCGACCCGCGCCGGGATGCCCAGCGTGCGCGCCATCGACGCCATGGCGAAGGAGAAGTGGACGCAGAAGCCCTCCTTCTGCTCCAGGAACCGGGCGATCGCCGCCGGGCCGCTGCCCGCCCGCACCTGCGTGTTGTACGAGAAGCCGCCGTCGGTCGTGAACCAGTCCTGGAGCTTCACCGCCCGGTCGTAGTCGTTCGCCGAGCCCCGCGTGACCCTGCGGGCCGTGTCCGCCACCACCGGCGGCAGCGAGTCCGGCACCTTGGTGAACTCCCGCGCGATCGCCTCGGGCGGCGCGGGCGCGCTCGCGAGCTGCTCCGCGGTCGGCTCCACGACCAGGCTGTTCACCTGGTACTGGGCGCCGCGCGTGGTCTGGCCGCGGTCACCGACGACCGCGCGGCCCACCGGCTCGTACCGCCAGCGGCCGTCGATCTTCACCTGGCTCGCCGGATAGGGCATCGGCAGCCAGTTCTGCGCGTAGGAGTCGGCGGCCGACAGGTTGGTCTGGATCTCGGTCCTGGGGACCGTGGGGGACAGGCCCTGCGGGTTCGGGAGGCGCCCCGGCACGTCCGTGATGTCCCGGACGGTGGTCTTCCAGGTCGTCCCGTCGAACTGGTCGAGCGACACGATCCGCAGATACAGGTCCTGGGTGTCCTTCGCGTTCGTCCGGTACGAGATGACCTCGCGGTCCTCCGGCTGGTTCAGGCTGTCCTGGAGGGCGACCAGCGGATTCACCGCGGAGATCGTGCCGCCCTCACCGCGGCCGCCGACTCCGGCGCCGCCCGTGTCGTCCAGGATGCCGCCGTCGAGCGCGGGCAGGCCGAGCGGCACGACGAGCGCCACGCCGAGGGCCACGGCGCCGATGCGGTGGCCCGTGCGCACCGGGGCGACGGCGCCGCCGTCACCGTCCAGGCCCCCGGCGACCCGCCCCGGCGCCGCGGGCGCGCCGCCGAAGACCCGCCCCCACTGGGACAGCCGGTCCCGGCCCTCCGCCAGGAGCAGCAGCAGGTACCCGGCCGCCGCCAGCAGGAACCACAGCCATCCGGCCCCGTCTCCGGAGAGGCCCGCCGCGACCGAGTACAGCGCGAGCAGGGGCAGCCCGGCCGGGGCCGCCGTCCGGAACGTCACCGCCAGCGCGTCCACCACCAGGCCGACCACTAGGACGCCGCCGACCAGCATCAGGCGGATGCCGTCGGTGAGCGGCGCCGGGATGGCGTACCGGCTCACGTCGTCGCTGCCCGCCTGGAGGAGCGTGCCGAAGTACTGGAACACCTCGGGGCTCGGGACCACCCCGGCGATCGCCTGCTCCCGCGCGAACACCAGCGTCAGGAGCAGCAGCGTCACCAGGGCCTGCGCGGCCACCGTCACGGGCCGCGCCAGCGGCACCCGCCGGGCGAGCGCGCCCACGCCGCTCTGCAGTCCCAGCAGGATCGCCGCCTGCACCAGCCAGCCCGACGTGTCGACCAGGGGCAGCAGCGCCCCCGACGCCATCAGCGTGGCGGCCGTCGCGCACAGCGCGAGCCGGGTGCGCCCACTCATGTCCCACTCCCCGTACCCGAACTCGCCGTACCCGTGCTCCCCGTACCTGTACGCCCCGTACCCGTACGCCCGCTCATCACCATGTCCCTGTGCCCCCTGATCCCCCTGGGACCCCTGTCCCCGAAGCCCGGTCCCGCCGCCGTACCGGCCTTCGGCGCGCCCGTGCGCAGGTGGTCCGCCTGGCGCCACAGGTCGACCAGCGGCGCCCCGGGCGGGGCGGCGACCGCCGTCCAGCCCGCCTCGGTGAGCTGCCGCAGCCGGTCGGCGGCCGGTGCGGACAGCGGCGCCCCGGGGCCCTGGACCCAGGAGTGGCTGTCCAGGACGAAGGCGAGGGCCGCGCCGGTGCGCTGGCGCATCTTGCCGAGCACCGCGGCCTGCTCCTCGTCCAGGTCGCCGAGGAAGGCCACGAGCAGGCCCTCGTTGCCGCCGCGCAGCACGTCGTAGGCGCGGGAGAGCCCGGCGCCGTCCGAGTGGTCGATCACGGCGAGCGTGTCCATCATCAGGCCCGCGGCGTCCGCCGACTCCTGGGTGGCGCCCGCGAAGCCGTCGGCGCCCTCGCCGGGCAGGGAGCTGCCGGTGTCTGTCAGGAGCCGTACCGAGAAGCCCCGTTCGAGCATGTGCACCAGCGTCGACGCGGTCCCCGAGACCGCCCACTCGAAGGCCGCGTCGGGGCCCGCGCCCTGGTAGGCCACCGCGCGGGTGTCCAGCAGGACCGTGCACCGGGAGCGCTGCGGCTGCTCCTCGCGGCGCACCATCAGCTCGCCGTAGCGCGCGGTGGAGCGCCAGTGCACGCGGCGCAGGTCGTCCCCGTAGCGGTAGCCGCGCGGGATGACGTCGTCCTCGCCCGCGAGGGCCAGCGAGCGGTGCCGTCCGTCGCCGTACCCTTTGGCCTCGCCGGTGAGGCGCACCGGGGGCAGCGGCTCCACGCGCGGGACCACCGTCAGGGTGTCGTACGTGGAGAAGGAGCGGGTCAGCTCGCACATGCCGAACGGGTCGGTGAGGCGCAGCTGGAGCGGGCCGAGCGGATAGCGGCCGCGCAGGTCGGAGCGGACGCGGTAGGACACCTCGCGGCGGCCGCCCGCCTCCACGCGGTCCAGCACGAACCGGGGGCGCGGCCCCAGCACGTACGGAACGCGGTCCTGGAGCATCAGCAGGCCCGTGGGCAGCCGCGAGACGTTCTCCATCCTCAGGTGCACGCGGGCCTCGGAGCCCGCGGGCACGCGTGCGGGGACAGCCTGCGGCTGCCCGCCACGCGGTACTTCGTGCGGTAGAGCACCACGGCGCACACCAGCGGCAGCACCGCGAGGAGCAGCCCGACGCGCAGCAGGTCGCCCTGGCCGAGCACATAGGCGCACACCGCGGCGGCGATGCCCGCCGCGAAGAAGGACCGCCCGCGGGTGGTCAGGCCCGCGAGCGCCGTCCGCAGCCCGCTCCGGTCCTCCTCGGGGCGCGGCGCGGGCCCGACCCCGGCGGTCATCACAGCCTCCGCGCGCCGGGCGGCTGCTGGCCGAAGAACCCTCCGCCGGGCTGCTGGGCCGTCGGCACCGGGATGTGCTGGAGGATCTCCAGGACGACGGACTCGGCCGTGCGGCGGTTGAGCTGTGCCTGGGCCGTGGGCAGCAGGCGGTGCGCGAGGACGGCGCTGGCGAGCGCCTGCACGTCGTCCGGCAGCGCGAACTCGCGGCCGGAGAGCGCCGCCGAGGCCTTCGCGGCGCGCAGCAGGTGCAGCGTGGCGCGCGGGGAGGCGCCGAGGCGCAGGTCGGGGTGGTTGCGCGTGGCGGCGACCAGGTCGACCGCGTACCGGCGCACCGAGTCCGCGACGTGCACCGTGCGCACGGCGTCGATGAGCTTCACGATCTCGTGCGCGTGCGCCACCGGCTGGAGGTCGTCCAGCGGGGAGACGCCGCCGTGCACGTCCAGCATCCGCAGCTCGGCCTCGGGGCCCGGGTAGCCGATCGAGACGCGCGCCATGAAGCGGTCGCGCTGCGCCTCGGGCAGCGGGTAGGTGCCCTCCATCTCGACCGGGTTCTGCGTGGCCACCACCATGAACGGGCTCGGCAGCTCGTACGTCTGGCCGTCGATGGTGACCTGGCGCTCCTCCATGGACTCCAGGAGCGCGGACTGCGTCTTCGGGGACGCGCGGTTGATCTCGTCGCCGATCACGATCTGCGCGAAGATCGCGCCCGGCTTGAACTCGAAGTCACGGCGCTGCTGGTCCCAGATGGACACGCCCGTGATGTCCGACGGCAGCAGGTCCGGCGTGAACTGGATGCGCCGGACCGAACAGTCGATGGACCTGGCGAGTGCCTTGGCGAGCATCGTCTTGCCCACCCCCGGCACGTCCTCGATGAGCAGGTGCCCCTCCGCGAGAAGCACAGTCAGCGAAAGCCGTACGACCTCCGGCTTGCCCTCGATCACACCCTCGACCGACCGGCGGACTCGCTCCGCCGTCGTGGTCAGATCTGTGAGGCTCGCTCGATCGTCATAGGTCGTCACCCGGCCCTCCTCGGCCCTTCCCCGCGCTCGACAAGGAGCAAGGGATACCTCTTTCCCATGGCTTCCCCGGGCCGACGCTCGCGTACGGACCGGCCCACCCGAAACACGGGCACCACGCGTGAAAGGTTCAGCGTGCCGCCACACAAGCATTCTTGTTGGGGTTACCGGTTCGTGTCACTTGCCTGTGGACAACTGGCGGCGATATGTCGGATATTGGGGTGTTTCGCGGGTCGAAGATTGTCCGGTACCCGGTACTCGCCGGTCACACACTGTCGAATCCATCACGTCCGCACCGTCCGCCGCGTCCCTCACGTCCGTCACGCCGGGTCGATCTCGCGCAGCCGACCCGTCTGCACGTCGAAGACGAAGCCCCGCACGTCGTCGGTGTGCGGCAGGAACGGCGAGGTCCGCACGCGCCGCATGGACTGCCGTACGTCCTGGTCGACGTCCCGGAAGGCCTCCACCGCCCACGCGGGCCGCTGCCCGACCTCCATCTCCAGGTCGTGCCGGAAGTCCTCGGTGAGGGATTCGAGGCCGCAGTTGGTGTGGTGGATGAGGACCACGCTGCGGGTGCCGAGGGCGCGCTGGCTGATGGTCAGGGAGCGGATCACGTCGTCGGTGACGACGCCGCCCGCGTTGCGGATGGTGTGGCAGTCGCCCAGCGCGAGGCCGAGGGCCGCGTGCAGGTCGAGGCGGGCGTCCATGCAGGCCACGACGGCGACGCGCAGGACGGGGCGGGCGTCCATGCCGGGGTCGGCGAACCCGGCGGCGTACTGCTCGTTCGCCGCGACGAGCCGGTCGGTGACGGTGCCGTCGACGGCTGCGGCGCCGGTCGGGGCCCCGGGGGCCGGGGGCCCCGGGGGACGCGGCGGACTCGGCGGAGGGAGCGGTGGGAGAGGTCGACATGCCGTCGACGGTAGTGGGCACTGATCGTCCCGGCCCGCTGTGAGAACGGACAAAGAACGTCAGAGGCTGTTGTTGTGAGGTACCCCATAGCGGCCGCCCGCGCGGGGCCGAACGGGTGAGCGCACCGGGGCGCGGCACCCCGTGCCCGCCCGGCACGCCCCGCGCAGGGCGGTTGATTGACCGCGAGACAGGGTGGACTAAAGTGGCGCGAAGCGGGAGAGCCGACCTGCTCCCTGCTGGTCAACCCCGGAGATTCCCAGAATCCCCCACGTGCGTGGCGCGTACGTACGGCTCGGCCTCCTTCCGCTCCCGGTCGGCTGACGCCCCCTTCGCGGCGCGGCGGTCCGGCCCCGTTGACGACGAGCGGGCGGGGCCCGGCGGTGCGCACGGTGACCCGCCGGACTTGAGAGGGCCACATGCAAGGGCGCGAAGCGCTTCCGAATCAGGGCGGTGGCGGGAGCCGGGAGGGCGGCAACAGCCGACACGTCCCGGTGATGCTCCAGCGGTGCCTGGACCTGCTGGCCCCGGCCCTGGCGGAGCCGGGGGCCGTCGTCGTCGACTGCACCCTCGGCCTCGGCGGCCACAGCGAGGCCCTGCTGGCCACCTTCCCCTCCGTACGCCTCGTCGCGCTCGACCGCGACAAGGAGGCGCTGCGCCTGTCCGGCGAGCGGCTCGCGCCCTACGGCGACCGCGCGACCCTCGTGCACGCGGTCTACGACGAGCTGCCCGACGTCCTCGGCCGGCTCGGCCTGCCGCGCGTCCAGGGCGTCCTGTTCGACCTCGGGGTCTCCTCCATGCAGCTCGACGAGGCCGACCGGGGCTTCGCCTACGCGCAGGACGCGCCGCTCGACATGCGCATGGACCAGACGACCGGCATGAGCGCCGCCGAGGTCCTCAACACCTACCCGCCCGGCGAACTGGTGCGGATCCTGCGGGCGTACGGCGAGGAGAAGCAGGCCAAGCGGATCGTCTCCGCCATCGTGCGCGAGCGCGAGAAGGAGCCGTTCAGCACCAGCGCCCGCCTGGTCGAGCTGATCCGGGACGCGCTGCCGCAGGCCGCCAAGCGCACCGGCGGCAACCCCGCCAAGCGCACCTTCCAGGCCCTGCGCATCGAGGTCAACGGCGAGCTGAGCGTCCTGGAGCGGGCTATTCCGGCGGCGGTGAAGGCGCTCGCCGTGGGCGGCCGGATCGCCGTCCTGTCGTACCACTCCCTTGAGGACCGCCTGGTCAAGCAGGTCTTCGCGGCCGGTGCCGCCAGCACGGCGCCGCCCGGCCTGCCGGTGGTGCCCGAGCGGTACCAGCCCCGCCTCAAGCTGCTCACGCGCGGCGCCGAACTCCCCACCGACGAGGAGGTCGCCGAGAACCGCCGGGCCGCCCCGGCGCGGCTGCGCGGCGCCGAGCGCATCCGCGAGGACGTGTCGTGACCCGCGCCGCCGGGCGCGTCCGCGAGGACGTGTCGTGATCCACGCCGCCGAGGAGGCTCCATGAGCAGGAAACCCCAGCTGCGGGGGAGGGCCGCGCGGCTCGCGCGGCTGCTGCCCGCGGGGCCGAGCCAGGCCGCCCGCACCCCCTTCATGCTCCTGGTCGTGCTGCTGCTCGGCGGCGGCCTGATCACGCTGCTGTTGCTCAACTCCTCGCTGAACGAAGGGTCGTTCCAGCTCAGCAAGCTCAAGAAGGAGACCCAGGAGCTGACCGACGAGGAGCAGGAGCTGCAGAAGGAGGTCGACGAGTACGCGGCGCCGGACGCGCTCCAGCGCCGCGCCGACGAGCTCGGCATGGTGCCCGGCGGCGACCCGGCCTTCCTGGACCCGGACGGCAGGGTTCGCGGCGTCCCCGGCCCGGCCGCCGCGCCGTCCGCGCTGCGCGAGACCCGGGAGGCCGGGGCGCGCCCGCCGCGGCTGCTGCCCCCGGCGCCGCCCGCGTCACCCCTCCCGACGCCGTCCGCGGTGGCGTCCGCCCCCGGCCCCTCGGCGACCGGCGCCCCGGCCCCGACCGCCCCGCCCACGCCGACCGCCCCGCCCGCGCCTCCCGCCCCGTCCGCGGCGCCCGCGCAGTCGGCCCCCACGACCCCCGGCAGGTGACGTCAGTGAGCGACAGGGAACCCCCGCGCCGCCGGGTCCCGGGCCCGGCCCGCCCCGAGCGGAACGACCGGCGCGAGCGCCCCGAGCGCCCCGAGCGCCCCGAGCGCCCCGAGCGCCCCGATCGCTCCGGTCGCCCCGAGCCCTCCGACCGCTCCGGCCGCTCCGGGCGCCCAGAACGCTCCGAGCGCCCCGACCGGCCCGCACGTCCTGACCGCCCCGACCGCCCCGACCGCGCCCACCGCCAGGAGCGCCCCGCCCCCCAGCGCCGCCCCGGCCAGAGCGCCCGCCCCGCCCCCCGCGCGCCCCGCGCCCCCCGCCCCGCGCGCCCGGCGCGCCCCGCGCGGCCCAAGACCATCCGCCTCGGCAGCCCCCGTCCCCGCCTGCGCATGGTCAGCCTCGGCCTGACGCTGGTGATGCTGGCGTTCGTGGTGCGGCTGTTCCAGGTGCAGGCCGTCGACGCGGACGTGTACGCCGCCAAGGCGGAGAAGAACCGGTACTCCCGCCACAAGATCGCGGCCGAGCGCGGGGCCATCACCGACCGCCGCGGCGTCGAACTCGCCACCAGCGTCGACGCGTACGACATCACCGCCGACCCGACGCTCTTCACGCCCGAGGAGACGCACGTCAAGGACGCGCCCGAGCAGGCCGCGGCCCTGCTCGCGCCGATCCTCGACGAGGACGCGGAGCGGCTCACCGAGAAGCTGCGGACGCCCGACACCCGCTTCACGCTGCTCTCGCGCCGCGCGTCCCCGCAGGTCTGGAAGCAGATCAAGGACCTGCGCGGCACGCTCGCCGAGAAGGCGAGCACCGACGCGGCGGACACCAAGGAGGCCAACGTCCTCGCGGGCGTCTTCGCCGTCCCCACCAGCAAGCGCGTGTACCCGAACGACGAGCTGGCCGCCGGGATACTGGGCTGGGTCAACGCCGACGGCAAGGGCGGCGGCGGCATCGAGCAGCAACTGAACAAGGAACTCGCGGGCAAGCAGGGCGAGATCCGCTACGCCCAGTCCGGCGGCCGCCAGGTGCCCACGGCGGGCAGCACCGAGACGCCCGCGGTGCCCGGCTCGGACGTCGAGCTGACCATCGACCGCGACATCCAGTGGGCCGCGCAGGACGCCATCTCCGAGCAGGTCAGGAAGTCCAGGGCCGACCGCGGCTACGTGGTCGTGCAGGACACCCGCACCGGCGAGGTGCTCGCCATGGCCAACGCCCCCGGCTTCGACCCGAACGACCTGTCGAAGGCGGCGGGCGCCAGCCTCGGCAACGCCGCGCTCCAGGACGCGTACGAGCCCGGCTCCACCGCCAAGGTCATGTCGATGGCGGCCGTCCTGGAGGAGAACGCGGCCACGCCCCACACCCGCGTCACCGTCCCCAACCGGCTGCACCGCGGCGACCGCCTCTTCCAGGACGACATCGACCACCCGACCTGGTACCTCACGCTCAACGGCGTGCTCGCCAAGTCCAGCAACATCGGCACCATCCTCGCCACCGGCGAACTCGGCGACACCCAGCGCGAGGCCAACCGGGTCCTCTACTCGTACCTGCGCAAGTTCGGCATCGGAAAGCCCACCGGGCTCGGCTTCCCGGGGGAGACCAAGGGCATCCTCGCACCGCCCGAGAAGTGGTCCACCTCGCAGCAGTTCACCATCCCCTTCGGGCAGGGCGTCTCCATCAACGCCATGCAGGCGGCCTCCGTGTACTCGACGATCGCCAACGGCGGCGTCCGCGTCGAACCCACCCTGGTGCGCGGCACCAAGGGCCCCGACGGCCGCTTCACACCCGCCCCCGAGCCGCGGAAGAACCGCGTGGTCAGCGAGAAGACCGCGCGGACCGTCGCCCAGATGCTGGAGTCCGTCGTCGACGACGAGGCGGGCACCGGAACCCGGGCCCGCATCCCCGGCTACCGGGTCGCGGGCAAGACCGGCACCGCCAACCGCGTCGATCCGGACACCGGCCGCTACCGCGGCTACACCTCGTCGTTCGCCGGGTTCGCGCCCGTCGACAAGCCGCGGGTCACCGTCTACTGCGTCATCCAGAACGCCAAGAAGGGCAGCTACTTCGGCGGCCAGATCTGCGGGCCCATCTACAAGAAGGTCATGCAGTTCGCTCTGAAGACCCTCCAGGTCCCGCCCACCGGCAGCGCCCCGGCGCGGCTGCCCGTCACCTTCGACCCCGGCAAGCCCGACAAGACCGGCAGCGGCGACAGCGGCGACAAGCCCGGCAGGCCGGTCACGTCCGGCAGGTCCAGGGACTGACCCGGAGCCACCCGTGACGACCATCACCCCGAATCCGGGGAACCGCACGCCCGGCCCCCTCCCTTTTGGCCCCACCGGGGGTGCGCCCGGTACGCTCACCGCCGTGCCACACGCTGATCAGTCCCAAACCACCCAGAAGGGCGCTCCCGTGACCTATCCGGGACCGCCACGTCCGGCCCAGGTCTCCGCCACCCCCCTCGCGGAGCTCGCCGATCAGTTGGGGGCCGCCACCCCGGGCACCTCGCCAGGCATCACCGGCATCACCCACGACTCCCGCGCGGTGCGCCCCGGCGACCTCTACGCCGCGCTGCCCGGCGCCCGCTTCCACGGCGCCGACTTCGCCGCCCAGGCCGCGGGCCACGGCGCCGCCGCGGTCCTCACCGACCCCACCGGCGCCGACCGCGCCGCCGCGACCGGCCTGCCGGTCCTCGTCGTCGACGACCCGCGCGGCCGCATGGGCGAACTGGCCGCCACGGTGTACGGCCACCCGGGGCACGACCTGCTCCAGATCGGCATCACCGGCACGTCCGGCAAGACCACGACCGCGTACCTCATCGAGGGCGGCCTGCGGACGGTGCGCAGCACGGGCCTGATCGGCACCGTCGAGATGCGCATCGGCGACGAGCGCATCAAGTCCGAGCGCACCACGCCCGAAGCCACCGACCTCCAGGCGCTGTTCGCGGTGATGCGCGAGCGCGGCGTCCAGGCGGTGGCGATGGAGGTCTCCAGCCACGCCCTGGTGCTCGGGCGGGTGGACGGCTGCGTCTTCGACGTCGCCGTCTTCAACAACCTGAGCCCGGAGCACATGGAGTTCCACTCCGACATGGAGGACTACTTCCGGGCCAAGGCGCAGCTGTTCACCGAGCGGCGGGCGCGGCTGGGCGTCGTCAACTACGACGACGAGTACGGGCGCAGACTCCTGACCGAGTCCGAGGTGCCGGTCACCTCCTTCTCCGCCGAGGGCCACCCGGACGCCGACTGGCGCGCCGAGGACGTCCAGGTCGGGCCGCTTGACTCGACGTTCACCGCCATCGGCCCCAAGGGCGAGCGGATCGCCGCCCGGTCGCCGCTGGCGGGCCCGTTCAACGTCGCCAACACGCTGGCCGCGATCGTCGCGCTCGCCGTCGCCGGGATCGACCCGCAGACGGCGGCCGACGGCATCGCGGCCGTGCCGGGCGTCCCCGGCCGCCTGGAGCGCGTCGACGCCGGGCAGGACTACCTCGCGGTCGTCGACTACGCCCACAAGACGGACGCCGTCGAATCGGTCCTGCGCGCGCTGCGCAAGGTCACCGAGGGCAAGCTGCACATCGTGCTCGGCTGCGGCGGCGACCGCGACCAGACCAAGCGCGGGCCGATGGGCGCCGCCGCGGCCCGGCTCGCCGACACCGCCGTGCTGACCTCCGACAACCCCCGTGGCGAGGACCCCCTCGCCATCCTCGCGGCGATGCTCGCGGGCGCCGCCGAGGTGCCCGCCCACGAGCGCGGCGAGGTCGCCGTGTTCGAGGACCGGGCCGCCGCGATCGCCGCCGCCGTCGCCCGCGCCCGCCCCGGCGACACCGTCCTCGTCGCGGGCAAGGGACACGAGCAGGGCCAGGACATCGCCGGGGTGGTCCGTCCCTTCGACGACCGCCAGGTGCTTCGCGAAGCTATCGAGCAAACCCAGGGATGAAGTTGTGATCGCCCTCTCCCTCGCCGAGATCGCCACCGTCGTCGGCGGGCAGACGTACGACATACCGGATCCGTCGGTCCGGGTCACCGCGCCGGTCGTCCGGGACTCCCGTGAGGTGGAGCCCGGCGGCCTGTTCGCCGCGTTCGTCGGCGAGCGCGTCGACGGCCACGACTACGCGGCCCAGGTCGTCGCGGCAGGGGCCGTCGCCGTCCTCGCCGAGCGGCCCGTCGGCGTGCCCGCCATCGTGGTGGACGACGTGCAGACCGCGCTCGGCGCGCTCGCCCGCTACGTGGTGGGGCGGCTCGGCGCGACCCTCGTCGCCCTCACCGGCTCCGCGGGCAAGACCAGCACCAAGGACCTGATCGCCCAGGTGCTCCAGCGCAAGGCGCCCACGGTGTGGACGCCGGGCTCGCTCAACAACGAGATCGGCCTGCCGCTGACCGCCCTGTCCGCCACCGAGGAGACCCGTTTCCTCGTCCTGGAGATGGGCGCCCGCGGCAAGGGCCACATCCGGTACCTGACGGGCCTCACGCCGCCCCGCGTCGGCCTCGTCCTGAACGTCGGCACCGCCCACATCGGCGAGTTCGGCGGCCGTGAGCAGATCGCGGAAGCAAAGGGTGAGCTGGTTGAGTCGCTGCCCGCGGACGGCACCGCGATCCTCAACGCCGACGACCCCCTGGTGCGCGCCATGGCCGCCCGCACCAAGGCCCGGGTGCTGCTCTTCGGCGAGGCCGAGGACGCCGACGTACGCGCCGAGAATGTCCGGCTCACGGAGAACGGACAGCCCTCCTTCACGCTGACCACACCCACCGGGTGCAGCGACGTGCGGCTGCGCCTGTACGGTGAGCACCACGTGTCGAACGCGCTCGCCGCGGCCGCCGTCGCCTATGACCTCGGCATGTCCGTGGACGAGATCGCCGTCGCGCTCTCCGACGCGGGCACGCTGTCCCGCTGGCGGATGGAGGTCACCGAGCGCCCGGACGGCGTGACCGTCGTCAACGACGCCTACAACGCGAACCCCGAGTCCATGCGAGCCGCCCTGCGCGCGCTGGCGGCCATGGGCCGGGCCACCCAGGCACGCGGGGGGCGCACGTGGGCGGTGCTCGGCCAGATGGCCGAGCTGGGTGACGAAGGGCTCGCCGAGCACGACGCGGTCGGGCGCCTGGCCGTCCGGCTGAACGTGAACAAGCTCGTGGCAGTCGGGGGCAGGGAAGCGTCCTGGCTCCAACTGGGCGCATACAACGAGGGTTCGTGGGGTGAGGAGTCGGTGCACGTGTCCGACGCACAGGCGGCGGTCGACCTGTTGCGCAGCGAGCTGCGCCCAGGAGACGTCGTGCTGGTGAAGGCGTCCAGATCGGTCGGTCTGGAGAAGGTCGCGCAGGCGCTCGTAGCCGATGCCGCCGACGCCACCACGGGCGGAGTTGACGCCCGATGATGAAGCAGATCCTCTTCGCGGGGGTGATCGGGCTCTTCCTGACCCTGGTCGGGACGCCCTTGCTGATCAAGCTCCTTGCGCGCAAGGGCTATGGCCAGTACATCCGCGACGACGGCCCGCGCGAGCACCACAGCAAGCGCGGTACGCCGACCATGGGCGGCATCGCCTTCATCCTGGCGACCCTCATCGCGTACTTCCTGAGCAAGATCATCACCGGCGCCGAGCCGACCATCTCCGGTCTGCTCGTGCTCGGTCTGATGGCGGGCATGGGCCTGGTCGGCTTCCTCGACGACTACATCAAGATCGTCAAGCGGCGCTCGCTCGGCCTGCGCGCCAAGGCGAAGATGGCGGGGCAGCTGATCGTCGGCATCGCCTTCGCGGTGCTCGCGCTCCAGTTCTCCGACAGCCGCGGCCAGACCCCGGCGTCGACGAAGCTGTCGTTCGTGGAGGACTTCGGCTGGTCGATCGGCCCGGTCCTGTTCGTCGTCTGGGCGCTGTTCATGATCCTCGCGATGTCGAACGGCGTGAACCTCACCGACGGCCTCGACGGCCTCGCCACCGGCGCCTCCGTGATGGTCTTCGGCGCGTACACGTTCATCGGCGTCTGGCAGTTCCAGGAGTCCTGCGCCAACGCCTCCGACCTCACCAACCCGGCCGCCTGCTTCGAGGTCAGAGACCCGCTCGACCTGGCCGTCGTCGCCTCCGCGCTGATGGGCGCCTGCTTCGGCTTCCTGTGGTGGAACACCTCGCCCGCGAAGATCTTCATGGGAGACACCGGCTCCCTCGCCCTCGGCGGCGCGCTCGCGGGCCTCGCGATCTGCTCCCGCACCGAGCTGCTGCTCGCCCTCCTCGGCGGCCTGTTCGTCCTCATCACCATGTCGGTGGTCATCCAGGTCGGCTCGTTCCGCCTCACCGGTAAGCGGGTCTTCCGGATGGCGCCGCTCCAGCACCACTTCGAACTCAAGGGCTGGTCCGAGGTCCTGGTCGTGGTCCGCTTCTGGATCATCCAGGGCATGTGCGTGATCGTCGGCCTCGGCCTCTTCTACGCGGGATGGGCAGCCAAGAAGTGAGCGAACCGCAGGACTGGAAGGGGCTGCGCGTCACCGTCGCCGGGCTCGGCGTGAGCGGCGTCAGCGCCGCCCGCGCCCTCGCCGACCTGGGCGCCGAGGTCACCGTCGTGGACGGCGGCTCGGGCCCGGCGCTCGAGGCGCGTGCCGCCGAGCTGGCCGAGGCGGGCGTGGCGGTGCGCCTCGGGGACGCCGACACCCTCCCCGAGGGCACCGGCCTCGTGGTCACCTCGCCGGGCTGGAAGCCCGACAGCCCCCTGTTCGCGGCCGCCGCCGCGGCGGGCGTCGACGTCGTCGGCGACGTCGAGGTCGCCTGGCGGCTGCGCGGTCCGGACGCCGCGCCCTGGCTCGCCGTCACCGGCACCAACGGCAAGACCACCACGACGCGGATGCTCGCCTCGATCCTGCGCGCCGCGGGCCTGCGCACGGCGGCCGTCGGCAACATCGGCACGCCCATCGTCGACGTCGTCCGCGAGGGCGACGGCGCCTACGACGTCCTCGCCGTGGAGCTGTCCAGCTACCAGCTGCACTGGGCGCCCTCCCTGCGCGCCCACTCCGCGGCCGTCCTCAACCTCGCCCCGGACCACCTCGACTGGCACGGCTCCATGGAGGCGTACGCCGCCGACAAGGGCCGGATTTACGAGGGCAACCGGATCGCCTGCGTCTACAACGCCGCCGACCCGGCGACCGAGGACCTGGTCCGCGAGGCCGACGTCGAGGAGGGCTGCCGCGCCATCGGCTTCACCCTGAACACCCCGGCCCCCTCGCAACTCGGCGTCGTGGACGGCATCCTGGTCGACCGTGCCTTCGTCCCCGACCGCCACAAGCAGGCCCAGGAGCTGGCCGAGGTCTCCGACGTCACGCCCCCGGCCCCGCACAACATCGCCAACGCCCTCGCCGCTGCCGCGCTCGCCCGCGCCTTCGGCGTGCAGCCGTCGGCCGTCCGTGACGGCCTGCGGGCCTTCCGCCCGGACGCCCACCGTATCGAGCACGTCGCCGACGTCGCGGACGTCGCGTACGTGGACGACTCCAAGGCCACCAACACGCACGCCACCGAGGCCTCGTTGGCGGCGTACGAGTCGATCGTGTGGATCGCGGGCGGGCTCGCCAAGGGGGCGTCCTTCGACGACCTGGTCGCGGGCGCGGCACGGCGCCTGCGCGGCGTCGTCCTGATCGGCGCGGACCGCGCGCTGATCGGAGAAGCCCTCGCGCGACACGCCCCACAGGTCCCGGTCGTGGACCTCGACCGGACCGACACTGGGGCGATGTCCGAGGCGGTACGCCAGGCGGCGCGGCTCGCGGAGCCGGGGGACACCGTCCTGCTGGCCCCGGCCTGCGCGTCGATGGACATGTTCACCAACTACAACGAGCGTGGTGACGCGTTCGCGGCAGCGGTTCGCGAACTCGGCGCGAGCGCCTGAGGCGGCCCTGCGGGGTCCGGGGCGCCCGGCACCGTGAGGAGGGCACGTGACAGCGTCGGCATCGTGGGCGTGGACCGGGGAGCCGTCGGGCACCGCGAGGGGGCGCTCCTGATGGCCGGGCGCGCCTCCGTGCGAGCGCCCCGGACCCCGCGCACGCCCCGCACACCGAAGAAGACCCCCAAGAACCCGCCGAAGAAGGCCCCGAAGAAGGCGACCCGCCCGCGCGGCGGCCCCCGGGGGCCGCGCGAGAACGGGCTGCGGCGGCTCCACACCCGGGTCCGGCGGGCCTGGGACCGGCCGCTGACCTCGTACTACCTGATCCTGGGCAGCAGCCTGCTGATCACCGCGCTCGGCCTGGTGATGGTCTACTCGGCGTCGATGATCCAGGCGCTGCAGCTGAACCTGCCCGCCTCGTACTTCTTCCGCAAGCAGTTCGTCGCCGCCGTGCTCGGCACCGGGCTGCTGCTCGCGGCCATGCGGATCCCGGTGAAGCTGCACCGGGCGCTGTCCTATCCGATCCTCGCGGCGTCCGTGTTCCTGATGGTCCTCGTCCAGATCCCCGGGATAGGGCGCAGCGTCAACGGCAATCAGAACTGGATCTATCTGGGCGGTCCCTTCCAGCTCCAGCCCAGCGAGTTCGGCAAGCTGGCGCTGGTCCTGTGGGGCGCCGACCTGCTCGCGCGCAAGCAGGACAAGCGGCTGCTTACCCAGTGGAAGCACATGCTGGTGCCGCTCGTCCCGGTCACCTTCATGCTGCTCGGCCTGATCATGCTGGGCGGCGACATGGGCACCGCGATCATCCTCACCGCGATCCTCTTCGGGCTGCTCTGGCTCGCGGGGGCGCCGACGCGGCTGTTCGCGGGGGTCCTCAGCATCGCGGCCGTGCTCGGTGTGATCCTCATCAAGACCAGCCCCAACCGCATGGCCCGGCTCGGCTGCATCGGCGCCACCGACCCCGGACCCGGCGACCAGTGCTGGCAGGCCGTGCACGGCATCTACGCCCTGGCCTCCGGCGGATTCTTCGGTTCCGGACTGGGCGCGAGTGTGGAAAAATGGGGTCAACTACCCGAACCGCACACCGACTTCATCTTCGCGATCACCGGGGAGGAACTCGGTCTCGCGGGGACACTGTCGGTGCTCGCCCTGTTCGCGGCTCTAGGCTATGCGGGTATCCGCGTGGCCGGACGCACGGAGGACCCCTTCGTGAGGTACGCCGCGGGAGGCGTGACCACCTGGATCACGGCCCAGGCCGTGGTCAACGTCGGTGCGGTGCTCGGTCTGCTGCCGATCGCCGGTGTCCCGCTCCCGCTGTTCTCCTACGGGGGCTCCGCCCTGCTGCCGACCATGTTCGCCGTCGGACTCCTCATCGCGTTCGCGCGAGAGGACCCCGCGGCGAAGGCGGCCCTGGCCATGCGGCAACCTCGGGTGAGATGGAACACGATGCGACGGCGCGTCAAGGCGCGTTCGTCCGGAGAGCGGTGAATTTCGGTGCATGTCGTACTCGCCGGTGGGGGGACCGCCGGCCACATCGAGCCCGCGCTTGCCCTCGCAGACGCCCTGCGCAGGCAGGACCCGACCGTGGGCATCACGGCCCTCGGCACGGAGCGCGGTCTTGAGACCCGACTCGTACCCGAGCGCGGTTACGAACTCGCCCTGATCCCCGCCGTCCCGCTGCCCCGCAAGCCCACACCGGAGCTCATCACCGTGCCCGGTCGGCTGCGCGGCACCATCAAGGCGGCCGAGCAGGTCCTGGAGCGCACCAAGGCGGACTGCGTGGTCGGCTTCGGCGGCTATGTCGCGCTGCCCGGCTACCTCGCCGCCAAGCGCCTGGGCGTACCGATCGTGGTGCACGAGGCCAACGCGCGCCCCGGCCTCGCCAACAAGATCGGCTCCCGGTACGCGGCGGCCGTCGCCGTCTCCACGCCCGACAGCAAGCTGCGCGGCTCCCGCTACATCGGCATCCCGCTGCGCCGCGCCATCGCCATGCTGGACCGCGCCAAGGTCCGGCCGGAGGCCCGCGACACCTTCGGCCTCGACCCGAACCTGCCCACCCTGCTGGTCTCCGGCGGCTCCCAGGGCGCCCGCCGCCTGAACGAGGTCATCCAGCAGGTCGCCCCGGTCCTCCAGCGCGCGGGCATCCAGATCCTGCACGCCGTCGGCCCGAAGAACGAATTGCCGTACGTCGAGAACATGCCCGGGATGCCGCCCTACATCCCGGTACCGTACGTGGACCGGATGGACCTCGCGTACGCCGCGGCCGACATGATGCTCTGCCGCGCGGGCGCGATGACCGTCGCCGAGCTCTCCGCCGTCGGACTTCCGGCCGCCTACGTCCCGCTGCCCATCGGCAACGGCGAACAGCGGCTGAACGCCCAGCCGGTGGTCAAGGCGGGCGGCGGACTGCTGGTCGACGACGCGGAACTGACGCCCGAATGGGTCCAGACCCAGGTGCTGCCCGTGCTCGCCGACCCGCACCGGCTGTACGAGATGTCCCGCGCCGCATCGGAGTTCGGGCGCAGGGACGCGGACGACCTCCTCGTCAACATGGTGTACGAGGCGATTGCGTCACGCCGCGGCGCGTGAGAAGGCAGGGCGAAGTGGCCGGACCGAAGACCGCAGAGCGCACCAGGCCCGCGTCCGGCCCGCGCCCCCGCCGCCCGCGGCTGCCCCGGCGGCGCACCCTGATCGCCCTGGCCGTCGCCCTCGCCCTCGTCGGCGGGGGCGGCGCCTGGGTGCTCTACGGCTCTTCGTGGCTGCGCGTGGAGCGCGTGACGGTCTCCGGCACCCTCAGGCTCACGCCCGAAGCGGTCCGCGACGCGGCCGATGTTCCCCTCGGCGGACCGCTCGTTTCGGTCGATTCCGGCGCCATCGAGGAGCGGCTGCGGAGGGCATTGCCCCGAATTGACTCGGTTGACGTCGTCCGCTCCTGGCCCCATGGAATCGCCCTGAAAGTGACGGAGCGTACCCCCGTCCTACTGGAGGAAAAGGGCGGAAAGTTCGTCGAAGTGGACGCCAAGGGGGTGCGTTTCGCCACCGTGGACAAGGCCCCCAAGGGCGCGCCGCTGCTCGAACTCACCACCGACCGCTCCGGAGGCGCCGCCGCCAGCCTGCGCCGCTTCGGCCCCGACCGGCTGCGCCGCGAGGCGGTCAGGGTGGTCGCCGACCTGCCCGGTTCGGTGGTGGCGAGCACCCGGGCGGTGAAGGTCCGCTCGTACGACGCCATCACGCTGGAGTTGACCGACGGGCGCACCGTCGACTGGGGCAGCGGCGAGCGGGGCCGCGCCAAGGGGGAGGCGCTCACCGCGCTGATGAAAGCCGTCCCGAAGGCACGGCACTTCGACGTGAGCGTTCCCACCGCCCCCGCGTCATCGGGAAGTTGACGTACATCAGCGCAGGCCAGCACCCTGGATGGGCACGCTTAAGCCTGATCACATAGGGTGAAAAGAAAAACGGGAGGTTCGGCGTGTTCGTTGAACGCGCGCCACTTGTCGACTTAGTGTCCTGTTCGGAAGAGTCCAGGGAACAGACACACTGGTAACCCTAAACTTCAGCGTTAGGGTTCGGGTCGGCGTTCGGACCGTCCCATTCGGCATCAGTCGGCGCCTCGCGGCAGTGCGAGACGGCGACACGTAATCGAGGCGAGAGGCCTTCGACGTGGCAGCACCGCAGAACTACCTCGCAGTCATCAAAGTCATCGGTGTCGGCGGCGGTGGTGTCAATGCCATCAACCGGATGATCGAGGTCGGTCTCAAGGGCGTCGAGTTCATCGCCATCAACACCGACGCGCAAGCCCTGTTGATGAGCGACGCCGACGTCAAGCTCGACGTCGGCCGTGAACTCACCCGCGGACTCGGCGCCGGAGCCAACCCGGCCGTCGGCCGCAAGGCCGCCGAGGACCACCGCGAGGAGATCGAGGAGGTCCTCAAGGGGGCCGACATGGTCTTCGTGACGGCCGGTGAGGGCGGCGGCACCGGCACGGGCGGCGCGCCCGTGGTCGCCAACATCGCGCGCTCGCTCGGCGCCCTGACGATCGGTGTGGTCACCCGGCCGTTCACCTTCGAGGGCCGCCGCCGCGCGAACCAGGCGGAGGACGGCATCGCCGAGCTCCGCGAAGAGGTCGACACCCTCATCGTCATCCCGAACGACCGGCTGCTCTCCATCTCGGACCGCCAGGTCAGCGTGCTCGACGCGTTCAAGTCGGCCGACCAGGTGCTCCTCTCCGGCGTCCAGGGCATCACCGACCTCATCACCACGCCCGGCCTGATCAACCTCGACTTCGCCGACGTCAAGTCGGTCATGTCCGAGGCCGGTTCGGCCCTGATGGGCATCGGCTCGGCCCGCGGCGACGACCGCGCGGTGGCCGCCGCCGAGATGGCCATCTCCTCGCCGCTCCTGGAAGCCTCCATCGACGGCGCCCGCGGTGTGCTGCTCTCCATCTCCGGCGGCTCCGACCTCGGCCTCTTCGAGATCAACGAGGCGGCCCAGCTGGTCAGCGAGGCCGCCCACCCCGAGGCCAACATCATCTTCGGCGCGGTCATCGACGACGCGCTCGGCGACGAGGTGCGGGTGACCGTCATCGCCGCCGGGTTCGACGGCGGACAGCCGCCCGCCAAGCGGGACAACGTCCTCGGCTCGTCCGCCCCCAAGCGCGAGGAGCCCGCTCCGACCAGCCGTTCCGCTGAATCGTCCCGCCCGGGACCGGCCTTCGGAGGCCTCGGCAGCGTCACCCCGCGCGAGGAGCCGTCGGCCCCCGAGCCCGTCGAGCCCGCGCCCGCGGCCGAGGCGCCCGCCGCCCCGGTGACGCCGCCTCAGGTGCCGCCGACCCGACTGCACCAGGACAGCCAGGCCGAAGAGCTGGACGTGCCGGACTTCCTGAAGTGATAGCCAAGCGCTCCGGAACGAGCACTGTGAGCGGCGCGCACTTCGCCTTCACCGACCGGTGGGGCGGGGTGAGCGCCGCTCCGTACGAGCAGCTCAACCTGGGCGGCGCGGTCGGCGACGACCCCGAAGCCGTCCGCGAGAACCGCGCGTTGGCCGCCAAGGCCCTCGGCGTCGACGCCGACCGCGTGGTCTGGATGAACCAGGTGCACGGCCGTGACGTCGCCGTCGTCGACGGGCCGTGGGGCGACGAGGTCCCGCGGGTCGACGCGGTGGTCACCGCCGAGCGCGGCCTCGCCCTCGCCGTCCTCACCGCCGACTGCGTGCCGGTGCTCCTCGCCGACCCGGCGGCGGGTGTCGTCGCCGCGGCGCACGCGGGCCGTCCCGGCATGGTCGCCGGGGTCGTGCCCGCCGCCGTCGAGGCCATGGTGGGGCTCGGCGCCCGGCCCGAGCGGATCGTGGCCCGCACCGGACCCGCCGTCTGCGGCCGCTGTTACGAGGTGCCCGCGGACCTGCGCGCCGACGTGGCCGCCGTGGAGCCCGCGGCGCACGCCGAGACGAGCTGGGGCACGCCCGCGGTCGACGTGGCCGCCGGAGTGCACGCGCAGCTCGACCGGCTCGGGGTGCGCGACCGGGAGCGCTCGCCGGTGTGCACGCTGGAGTCGGGCGACCACTTCTCCTACCGTCGCGACCGCACCACCGGGCGGCTCGCGGGCTATGTCTGGCTGGACTGATGGGGCATGACGGACCGTAAGTCGGAACTCGCCGCGAACCTGGCGAAAGTCGAAGAGCGCATCGCGGCGGCCTGCGCCGCCGCGGGACGCAAGCGGGAAGAAGTGACCCTGATCGTGGTCACCAAGACCTACCCGGCGAGCGATGTGCGCATTCTCTCGGAACTCGGCGTGCGCCACGTCGCCGAGAACCGCGACCAGGACGCGGCCCCCAAGGCCGCGGAGTGCGCGGACCTGCCGCTGAGCTGGCACTTCGTCGGCCAGCTCCAGACCAACAAGGTGCGCTCCGTGGTGGGTTACGCGGACGTGGTGCAGTCGGTGGACCGGCCCAGGCTGGTCTCCGCCCTGTCGGCCGCCGCCGTGCGGGCCGAGCGGGAGGTCGGCTGCCTCGTCCAGGTCGCCCTGGACGCGGGGGAGAGCGGTCGGGGGAGCGCGGGGGCGTGGGCCCCGGCGGAATCGAAGAGTTGGCCGGTCTCGTGGCCGACGCCCCGGGGCTGCGGCTCGACGGTCTGATGACGGTCGCGCCGCTCACCGGGGAGTATGCGGGACGGCAACAGGCGGCGTTCGAGCGGCTGATGGATTTGTCGACTGCCCTGCGCGTGGCCCATCCGGCTGCGAACATGGTGTCGGCAGGGATGAGTGCGGACCTCGAAGAGGCCGTTGCTGCCGGTGCGACACATGTGCGCGTCGGTACGGCGGTACTCGGAGTCCGCCGCGGGCTCGGGTAACGTCGCCAGGAAGTCGGACCACAGCAGAAAATATGGTCATTCCCACCGATAGGCGGGGATACCTCGTGGATCGCGGGAAGTTGGTGACGACCTCTCGATCCACCACAGAGCGGAGGACTCAGAGCATGGCCGGCGCGATGCGCAAGATGGCGGTCTACCTCGGCCTCGTGGAGGACGACGGTTACGACGGCCGGGGATTCGACCCCGATGACGATTTCGAGCCCGAGCCGGAGCCCGAGCGCGACCGTCGGCGGCACGAGCCGCCGCACCAGTCCCACCTCCCGGAGCGGGAGATCGAAAGGGACGAACCGGTACGAGTGGTGCAGCCTCCGGCGCAGCGCGAACCGGCGCCACGGCCCGCCCCTCTCCCCGCCGAAACGGGACGACCGGCGAGAATCGCCCCCGTGGCATCTATCACACCTGAACGTCAGAGCCTGGAGAAGAACGCACCGGTGATCATGCCCAAGGTCGTGTCCGAGCGTGAGCCCTACCGCATCACCACGCTTCACCCCGGACCTACAACGAAGCCCGTACCATCGGGGAACACTTCCGCGAGGGCACCCCGGTGATCATGAACTTGACCGAGATGGATGACACGGACGCGAAGCGACTTGTCGACTTTGCGGCCGGTCTTGTCTTCGGACTGCATGGCAGTATCGAGCGAGTGACGCAGAAGGTGTTCCTGTTGTCGCCTGCTAACGTCGATGTCACGGCGGAGGACAAGGCCCGCATCGCAGAGGGCGGGTTCTTCAACCAGAGCTGAGACGCAGTGCGGTAGACAGCGGAACCGGACCGACACAACGCGGTCGCGACAAGCAGCAGGGGAGAGGGAAACGCGAACATGGGCGTGGTCTTGCAAGTGATCTACATCGCGCTGATGTGCTTCCTCATCCTGCTGATCTTCCGGCTGGTCATGGACTACGTCTTCCAGTTCGCCCGCTCATGGCAACCCGGCAAGGCGATGGTGGTCGTTCTGGAGGCCACCTACACTGTCACCGATCCACCGCTCAAGCTTCTGCGGCGGTTCATCCCGCCGCTGCGTCTCGGGGGCGTGGCGCTCGACCTGTCCTTCTTCGTACTGATGATCATCGTCTACATCCTGATCTCCGTCGTGAGCCGGCTGTGAGCGCGATGTCAATTACGGTCTTGCCGAATGCCGACGACTACGTTGAGGTGAAGAGATGCCGTTGACCCCCGAGGACGTGCGGAACAAGCAGTTCACGACCGTCCGCCTCCGAGAAGGCTATGACGAGGACGAGGTCGATGCCTTCCTCGATGAGGTCGAAGCCGAACTGACCCGCCTGCTCCGCGAGAACGAGGACCTGCGCGCGAAGCTGGCCGCCGCCACGCGTGCCGCCGCGCAGAACCAGCAGCAGGGCGGGATGCGCAAGGGCCCCGACGGTCCGCCGCAGGACCAGCGGCCCGGCGCGCCCGTGCCCGCCGCGATATCTGGTCCGCAGCCGGTCCCGCCGGGGCAGCAGCACCCGATGGGTGGTCCGCCCCAGCTTCCCGGTGGTGCCCCGCAGCTGCCCGCCGGTCCCGGTGGCCACGGTCCGCAGGGCGGCCCGCAGGGTCCCGGCCCGATGGGTCAGGGTCCGATGGGCGGCCCCATGGGCGGTCCGATGGGCGGCCATGGCCCGCAGCTGCCGCAGCCCGGCCAGGGTCCCGGCGGCGACAGCGCCGCCCGTGTGCTTTCGCTCGCGCAGCAGACCGCCGACCAGGCGATCGCCGAGGCCCGTTCCGAGGCCAACAAGATCGTGGGCGAGGCCCGTTCGCGCGCCGAGGGCCTGGAGCGGGACGCCCGCGCCAAGGCCGATGCCCTGGAGCGGGACGCGCAGGAAAAGCACCGTGTCGCGATGGGCTCCCTGGAGTCCGCCCGCGCCACCCTTGAGCGCAAGGTCGAGGACCTGCGCGGCTTCGAGCGCGAGTACCGCACGCGGCTGAAGTCCTACCTGGAGTCGCAGCTGCGCCAGCTGGAGACCCAGGCCGACGACTCGCTGGCCCCGCCGCGGACCCCGGCGACCGCCTCCCTGCCGCCGTCCCCGGCGCCTTCGATGGCCCCGGCGGGCGCGGGTGCCCCGTCCTACGGGGGCAACCAGTCGATGGGCGGCAACAGCCAGCCCGCGGGCGGCCCGTCGTACGGCGGTCAGCAGCAGATGTCCCCGGCGATGACGCAGCCGATGGCGCCGGTGCGGCCGCAGGGCCCGCAGCCGATGCAGCAGGCGCCGTCCCCGATGCGCGGCTTCCTCATCGACGAGGACGACAACTGACGGCCACCACCACGCCATAGGCGTCGGCGAAGCACAGGGCGGAGCCCCCGGACCACCGGGGGCTCCGCCCTTTCGCGCTGCCGGTTGCTCGCCGCTGTGGGCACAGCAGGGATGTGGGCACAGTGGGGAGCGGGCAGGAAGAGCAGAAGGCCCGGTCCCGCCGAGGTGACTGGCGGGACCGGGCCTTCGTCGTTGCCGCTACGCCTTGCGGAGGCGGAACGTCAGGTTCAGGGACTCGTCCTTGAACGCCTCCCCGTAGGTGTCGTCTCCCTCACCGGAGGCGAAGTCCACGGCCAGGACCTCCTCGGCGATCAGCGAAGCGTGCTCCGTGAGCGCCCTGACCGTGGCGTCGTCCGGCGACGCCCAGCGCAGCGCGATGCGGTCGGCGACGTCCAGGCCGCTGTTCTTGCGGGCCTCCTGGATCAGCCGGATCGCGTCGCGGGCCAGGCCCGCGCGGCGCAGCTCGTCCGTCAGCTCCAGGTCGAGGGCGACCGTGGCGCCGGAGTCGGACGCCACCGACCAGCCCTCGCGCGGCGTTTCGGTGATGATGACCTCGTCCGGGGCGAGGCTGACGGTCTCGCCGTCGACCTCGACCGAGGCCGTGCCTTCACGCAGCGCGAGGGACAGCGCGGCCGCGTCGGCCTCCGCGACCGCCTTGGCCACGGCCTGCACGCCCTTGCCGAACCGCTTGCCCAGGGCGCGGAAGTTGGCCTTCGCGGTGGTGTCGACCAGCGAGCCGCCGACTTCGGAGAGCGAGGCCAGCGAGGAGACGTTCAGCTCCTCGGCGATCTGGGCGCGCAACTCGTCGCCCAGCGTCTCGAAGCCGGTCGCCGCGACCAGCGCGCGGGACAGCGGCTGGCGGGTCTTGACGCCCGACTCGGCGCGCGAGGCGCGGCCCAGCTCCACCAGGCGGCGGACCAGGGCCATCTGCCGGGACAGCTCGGGGTCGACCGCCGACAGGTCGGCCTCGGGCCAGGTCGCCAGGTGCACCGACTCCGGGGCGTCCGGGGTGACGGGCACGATGAGGTCCTGCCACACGCGTTCGGTGATGAACGGCGTGAGCGGGGCCATCAGGCGCGTGACCGTCTCGATGACCTCGTGCAGGGTGCGCAGCGCGGCCTTGTCGCCCTGCCAGAAGCGGCGGCGCGAGCGGCGTACGTACCAGTTGGAGAGGTTGTCGACGAACGCGGACAGGAGCTTGCCCGCGCGCTGGGTGTCGTAGGCGTCCATGGCCTGCGTCACCTGGTCGGTGAGCGCGTGCAGTTCGCCGAGCAGCCAGCGGTCCAGGAGCGGCCGGTCGGCGGGCGCCGGGTCGGCGTCGGACGGGGCCCACTTCGACGTACGGGCGTACAGCGCCTGGAAGGCGACCGTGTTCCAGTACGTCAGGAGGGTCTTGCGGACGACTTCCTGGATGGTGCCGTGGCCGACGCGGCGCGCGGCCCAGGGGGAGCCGCCCGCGGCCATGAACCAGCGCACGGCGTCGGCGCCGTGCTGGTCCATCAGCGGGATGGGCTGGAGGATGTTGCCCAGGTGTTTGGACATCTTGCGGCCGTCCTCGGCGAGGATGTGGCCGAGGCAGACGACGTTCTCGTAGCTCGACTTGTCGAACACGAGGGTGCCGATGGCCATCAGCGTGTAGAACCAGCCGCGGGTCTGGTCGATGGCCTCGGAGATGAACTGCGCCGGGTAGCGGGACTCGAACAGTTCCTTGTTCTTGTACGGGTAGCCCCACTGTGCGAACGGCATCGAGCCCGAGTCGTACCAGGCGTCGATGACCTCGGGGACGCGCACCGCTTCCAGGGAGCAGCCCTCGTGGGTGCAGGGGAAGGTGACGTCGTCGATGAAGGGGCGGTGCGGGTCGAGGCCGGACTGGTCGGTGCCGGTCAGCTCGGTGAGTTCGGCGCGGGAGCCGACGCAGGTCAGGTGGCCCTCCTCGCAGCGCCAGATGGGCAGCGGGGTGCCCCAGTAGCGGTTGCGGGACAGGGCCCAGTCGACGTTGTTGGTCAGCCAGTCGCCGAAGCGGCCGTGCTTGACCGACTCCGGGAACCAGTTGGTCTTCTCGTTCTCTTCGAGGAGGCGGTCCTTGATGGCCGTGGTGCGGATGTACCACGACGGCTGGGCGTAGTAGAGGAGTGCCGTGTGGCAGCGCCAGCAGTGCGGGTAGCTGTGCTCGTAGGCGATGTGCTTGAAGAGCAGGCCGCGGGCGTCGAGGTCCGCGGTGAGCTTTTCGTCCGCCTTCTTGAAGAACTCGCCGCCGACCAGCGGGACGTCCTCTTCGAAGGTGCCGTCCGGGCGGACGGGGTTCACCACCGGCAGGCCGTACGACCGGCAGACCTTGAGGTCGTCCTCACCGAAGGCGGGGGACTGGTGGACGAGGCCGGTGCCGTCCTCCGTGGTCACGTACTCGGCGTTGACGACGTAGTGGGCGGGGGCCGGGCTGTGCTCATCGGTTCCCTCGCTGGCGCTCGGGAACTCGACCAGCTCGAAGGGGCGCTGGTACGTCCAGCGCTCCATCTCGGCGCCGGTGAAGGTCTGGCCCGTGGTCTGCCAGCCCTCGCCGAGGGCCTTCTCCACCAGGGGCTCGGCGACGACCAGCTTCTCCTTGCCGTCGGTCGCCACTACGTAGGTGACGTCCGGGTGGGCGGCGACCGCCGTGTTGGACACCAGCGTCCACGGGGTGGTCGTCCACACCAGGAGGGCGGCCTCGCCCGCGAGGGGGCCGCCGGTGAGGGGGAAGCGGACGTAGACGGAGGGGTCGACGACCGTCTCGTAGCCCTGGGCCAGCTCGTGGTCGGACAGGCCGGTGCCGCAGCGGGGGCACCAGGGGGCGACGCGGTGGTCCTGGACCAGGAGGTCCTTCTTGAAGATCTCCTTCAGGGACCACCAGACGGAGTCCACGTACTCCGGGTTCATGGTGCGGTAGGCGTCGTCGAGGTCGACCCAGTAGCCCATGCGGGTCGTCAGCTCGGCGAAGGCGTCCGTGTGCCGGGTCACCGACTCGCGGCACTTGGCGTTGAACTCGGCGATGCCGTACGCCTCGATGTCCTTCTTGCCGGAGAAGCCCAGCTCCTTCTCCACGGCCAGCTCCACGGGCAGGCCGTGGCAGTCCCAGCCCGCCTTGCGGGCGACGTGGTACCCGCGCATGGTGCGGAAGCGGGGGAAGACGTCCTTGAAGACGCGGGCCTCGATGTGGTGGGCGCCCGGCATGCCGTTGGCGGTGGGCGGGCCCTCGTAGAACACCCACTCGGGGCGGCCCTCGGACTGCTCCAGGCTCTTGGCGAAGATCTTCTGCTCGCGCCAGAAGTCGAGCACGGCGTGCTCTAGGGCGGGCAGGTCGACCTGGGCTGGCACCTGGCGGTACTGCGGCGGCGTCATATCGCGCTTCCTCCGGCGGACGTGCGTTCCGTTCCGTCGGAGGGACGAGAGCCCTGTGCCTGCGCTCCCGCGGTACCACCCTCCTTGGCCGCCGTGGTGCCGGTGGCACCTGTGACGGCCCCCTCATTGGGGTCGCGATGCCGGTTCTACTCGCCTGGGCCCGGTCCTTGCGGCGCTGGGCTGCGGCTTTCTTCCGGCGGCTCCGGGGTGATCTTCACGTCGCGCTCGCCCCCGGGCTCACACCGTCCCCGGGTCGCTCCTGGCTGCGTACGCCGCTACTCGTCCCCATCCACGCTTTTCGCTCCGGCCAGTGTACGGCGCCCGGGCGAGGGGTGCCGACCGGTTTTCGGCGGACCGGGGCCCGGCCGGGGCGGGTCCCGGGGGAGGTGCGGGCGCGGGCGCCGTACTGACCCGAATGGCCAGACGCACGCCCACGCGTCCCGGTGCGCCCCGGGCGGCGGATTACGCGGCGAAGAGCTGGGCACAACGCTTGAAGGCTCGTCGCGCGGCACCCGCGGGGCGGGCGAATCGGGCGGTGTGCCCCGTTGCCGCGGGCTTGGAGTCGATTTATCGTCCCAGCACGATTCGCGAGCAAGATCACAATATGTGAAGGGGCCGCGGGCATGGTGGCGAAGAAGACCGCCGTACAGCAGTCGGTGTCCAGCAGATCCACAGGAGCGGAGGCCGACGGGGCGGCCCGGGGAACCGGCGGCGGCAAGGCGGCCCGAGCGGTGAAGACCGTACGCGCGGGCGCGTCCGCCGCTGCGGGTGCCGGGGGCGGCCCCAGAAGACGGCGGCCAAGTCCGCCACCGGGGCCCCGGCCAAGGCTGCGGTGACCAAGAAGGCCGCTCCGAAGAAGGCGGTGGGCCAGAAGGCGGCCACGGGGAAGGCGGCGTCGGCCAAGCCCGCGAAGGCCTCCGCGGCCGCGTCCACGAAGACCACGGCTGCGAAGGCCGCGCCTACGAAGTCTGCGGCCACCAAGACCGGCACCGCGAAGACCGGCACCGTGAAGACCGGCACTACGAAGAAGGCCAGCACTACGAAGACGACGGCGGCCAAGACCGCGACCACGAAGGCCGCGACCAAGAGGGCCGCGGCCACTGAGACAGCCCCCAAGAAGGCGGCCGCCAAGGACACCGCCCCTATGAAGGCCGCTTCCGAGAAGGCGGCCGCCAAGGACACCGCCCCCAAGAAGGCGGCCCCCAAGAAGACCCCCTCCAAGAAGGCCGCCCCCGCGAAGGCCGCCCCCGCGAAGGCGCACCCCCCGAGCAGCGAGGCCCCCGAGGAGGCGGGGCTCCCGAGTGAGGAGGCGGCCGAGGGGGCGGGTGGGGCGCGCGGGGCGGAAAAGACGGCGGCTTCCCCCGCCGAAGCGGAGGCGACCAGCGGGCGTGGCGCGTCCAAGAAGGCGACGGAGACCGCCGCGAAGGGCCCAGGGGCCCGGAAGCGCACGGCCAAGAAGACGGCCGCGTCCGCGGCCGAGGATGCGGCTTTGGCCGCGGAGACGACGGGAGCCACGACAGTGGTTGCGAAGAAGACTCCGGGCACGGTGACGGCACAGGCGACGCACAAGCCGGGGGCGGTACCGAAGGCACGCGCCGCCGCGGCGCCCGGCGAGCTGGCGGTGCGCCCCGGCGAGGACCCGTGGACCCCGGCCGAGGTCGCCGACGCCAGGACCGAGCTGATGGCCGAGGCGATGCGGCTGCGCACCGAGATCGAGGCGTCCGAGACCTCCCTCGCGGGCCTGATGCGGGACTCCGGGGACGGCGCGGGCGACGACCAGGCGGACACGGGGACGAAGAACATCACCCGGGAGCACGAGATGGCGCTCGCCGCGAACGCCCGGGAGATGCTGGAGCAGACCGAACGCGCCCTGGAGCGCCTGGACGCGGGCACCTACGGGCTGTGCGAGAACTGCGGCAACCCGATCGGCAAGGCCCGGATGCAGGCGTTCCCGCGCGCGACCCTGTGCGTGGAGTGCAAGCAGAAGCAGGAGCGGCGGTCCTGACCGGGGCCGGTACGCGCGGGCCCGTACACCTGGGCCCGTACGTGTGTGCCGTACCCTCGTCCCAGTCAGGTACCTAGTCGAGGGACTCACGTGGCAGAGGCGGAGCGCATCATCGGTACGCCGGACATCCCCGAGGCAGAGCACGGCGCCGACGGCGGACAGGAGGCCGACGGCGAGCGGAAGCCCAGGGGCAGGCGCAAGATCGCCGTGCTGTTCGGGGTGGCCCTGTTCGCGTACGCCCTGGACCTGGTCAGCAAGATGATCGTGGTGGCCAAGCTGGAGCACCACGAGCCCGTCGACGTCATCGGCGACCTGCTGCGCTTCAACGCGATCCGGAACCGCGGCGCCGCCTTCGGCATGGGCGAGGCGTACACGATCATGTTCACGGTGATCGCCGCGGCCGTGATCGTGGTGATCGCCCGGCTCGCCCGGAAGCTCTACAGCCTGCCCTGGGCGATCGCGCTCGGCCTGCTCCTCGGCGGTGCGCTCGGCAACCTCACCGACCGGCTGTTCCGCTCGCCCGGCGTCTTCAAGGGCGCCGTGGTCGACTTCATCGCGCCCAAGGGCTTCGCGGTGTTCAACCTCGCGGACTCGGCGATCGTGTGCGGCGGCATCCTGATCGTGCTGCTCTCCTTCCGGGGCCTCGACCCGGACGGGACCGTGCACAAGGACTGACGGGTCTCCCGAGGTCTCCGGGTGTCGTACCCCTCCTGCATACTCGTGGGGTGAGCACGATTCCCGAGATCCGTACCCTGCCCGTGCCCGACGGCTTGGAGGGCGAGCGCGTCGACGCCGCCATCTCGCGCATGTTCGGCTTCTCCCGTACGAAGGCCGCCGAGCTGGCGGCCGCCGGAAAGGTGCTGGTCGACGGGTCGGTGGCGGGCAAGTCCGAGCGCGTGCACGGCGGTGCCTGGCTGGAGGTGGAGATGCCGCAGGCGCCCGCGCCGGTGCAGGTCGTCGCCGAGCCGGTCGAGGGCATGGAGATCGTGCACGACGACGACGACATCGTGGTGATCGTCAAGCCCATCGGTGTCGCCGCCCACCCGAGCCCCGGCTGGACCGGCACCACGGTGATCGGCGGCCTCGCCGCCGCCGGGTACCGCGTCTCGACCTCCGGCGCCGCCGAGCGCCAGGGCATCGTGCACCGCCTGGACGTCGGCACCTCCGGCCTGATGGTCGTCGCCAAGTCGGAGCGGGCGTACACGTCACTGAAGCGCCAGTTCAAGGAGCGCACGGTCGACAAGCGGTACAACGCGCTGGTCCAGGGCCACCCCGACCCCCTGAGCGGCACCATCGACGCCCCCATCGGCCGCCACCCGAACCACGACTACAAGTGGGCGGTCACCGCCGACGGCAAGCCCTCCGTCACGCACTACGACCTGATGGAGGCCTTCCGCTCCGCCTCCCTGCTCGACATCAAGCTGGAGACGGGCCGCACCCATCAGATCCGCGTCCACATGTCGGCCCACCGGCACCCCTGCGTGGGCGATCTGACGTACGGCGCGGACCCCACGCTCGCCAAGCGCCTCGGCCTCACCCGCCAGTGGCTGCACGCGGTGCGCCTCGGCTTCGAGCACCCCGGCGACGGCCAGTGGGTGGAGTACGAGAGCGCCTACCCCGAAGACCTCCAGCGCGCCCTCGACCGGGTCCGGGCGGAGAGCGCGTGACCGCCGCGGACGCCGTGACCTGCCGGGTCGCGGAAGGGCGGGCGGACCTCGACGCGTGCTTCGCCGTGCGCAAGGAGGTCTTCGTCGCCGAGCAGGGCGTCCCTGAGGAACTGGAGTACGACGAGTACGACGCGGTCGCCGTGCACGTCCTCGCGGTGCGCCGCGGCGACGGGGCGCCCATCGGGACCGGGCGGCTGCTCACGGGCGAGGCGGCGGCCGTCAAGAACGGCGGGGACGCGGGCGTGGGCGCCCTGGGGCGCCTCGCCGTCCTGCGGTCCGCGCGGGGGCTCGGGGCGGGGGCGGCGCTGGTGCGGGCCATCGAGGACGCGGCCCGTGAGCGGGGGCTCACCGCCGTCGACCTGCACGCGCAGACGCACGCGCTGGGCTTCTACGAGCGGTTGGGGTACGAGGCGTACGGGGCGGAGTTCCCGGATGCCGGGATTCCGCACCGGGCGATGCGGAAGGCGCTGCGCTAGCGCTTCGCCGGTGGTGCCGCGCTGTGCTCGTTCGTGGTGCCGCGCTGTGCTTGTTCGGCCGCGGGCGCGTTGTGGCTGGTCGCGCAGTTCCCCGCGCCCCTTCGGGGCGCTCCCCGTGCCGTATGGCCGCATCCCGCTGGTGGGTGGTTTGCCATGTTTTTTTCCGTTCCATGGCAAGGTTGGGGTCCTGATCGCCCACGCCTCGGCCCCCGGAGTACCTCCATGGATCAACTGGCGCTGCTGCTCGTGCTGTTGCTCGGTGCCGTCGTGACCGTGCCCATAGGGGACCGGCTCGGGCTGCCCGCGCCGGTCCTCATGACCCTCGGCGGCATCGTCCTGGCCTTCCTGGACTTCGTACCGAACGTCGACATCCCGCCGGAGTTCATCCTTCCGCTGGTCCTGCCGCCGCTGCTCTACGCCGCCGTGCAGCGCACCTCCTGGCGGCAGTTCACCGCCAACATCCGGCCCATCCTGCTGCTCGCCGTGGCCCTGGTCTTCGTCACCACGGCGGCCGTCGCCGCCGTCGCCCACGCGGTCGTGCCGGGCCTGCCGCTCGCCGCCGCGCTCGCGCTCGGCGCCCTGGTCGCCCCGCCCGACCCGGTGGCCGCCACCGCCGTCGCCGGTTCGCTCGGCCTGCCGCGCCGCCTGGTGTCGATCCTGGAGGGCGAGGGCCTGTTCAACGACGTCACCGCGATCGTGCTCTACCACGTGGCCATCGCCGCCGCCGTCAGCGGCACCTTCTCCTGGCCGTCGGCCGTGGGCCAGCTCGTGCTGTCCGCGGTGGTCGCCGTCGCCGTGGGGTTCGCCATCGGCTGGCTCTCCAACAAGCTCATGGGCCTGCTCGCCGACGCCACCCTCCAGACCGGCCTGACCCTGCTCGTGCCGTTTGTCTCGTACGTCCTCGCCGAGGAACTGCACGGCTCCGGCGTCCTCGCCGTCCTGACCACCGCCCTCTACCTCGCCGAGCGGGCCGTCGACGCCGACGACGTGCTCGGCCGGATCACCGGCCAGTCCTTCTGGCAGATCGTCGACACCCTCGTCACCGGAGTCGCCTTCGGCCTGATCGGGCTCGAACTGCACAACGTCTTCGGCACGGCCGAGGGCCGCGAGTGGCGGATGCTCGGCTGGGGCGCGGCGGTCGTGGCGGTCGTCGTCGGAGTACGACTCCTTTGGCTGCTGCCCGCGACCTGGCTCGCCAAGCGGCTGCACAAGCGGCGCGACTACGACGAGGAGATCCCCATGTCGTGGCGCGAGACCGTGGTCATGTGGTGGTCCGGGATGCGCGGCGTGGCCTCCGTGGCGCTGGCCCTCGCCATCCCGCTGAAGACCGACGACGGGGCGCCGTTCCCCGGCCGCGACGAGGTCGTCTTCATCGCCTTCTGTGTGATCATGGCGACGCTGGTGGCGCAGGGGCTCACCCTGCCGTGGCTGGTGAAGCGGCTCGGGGTGCGCGCGGACACCGACGCCGAGCGCGACCTGGAGCGCGACCTCGCCCTGCGCGCCGCCAAGGCCGCCAAGGCCCGCCTGAAGGAGATCGAGGAGGTCGAGGAACTGCCCGAGGAGATCTCCGAACGGCTGCTGCGCGGCGCCTTCGACATCGGCGCCCGGATCAGCCCGGACATCGTCGACGAGGAGCGGCGCGAGCGGTACGCCAAACGCGTCGACCGCTTCAAGGCGGTCCAGCGCATCCAGCGCGAGATGATGTCGGCCGCCCGGCACGCCGTCCTCGCCGCCCGCAGCGAACCCGGCTCGGACCCGGAGGTCGTCGACCGCGTCCTGCACCACCTCGACGTACGCAGCCTGCGCTGACGCCCGCCGCGCGGGACCCGGGGGCTCAGCCCCGGCCCGTGCGCGGCAGCGGCGGCGTCGGAGCCGTCGGCGGCGCCGGTGGCGACGGCCGCTCGCCGTCCGGCGGCAGCTCCGCCCAGGCGGTGTTGACCCGCGGCAGCGCGTACGGATGGTGCTCGGCGAGCCAGGCCACCAGCTGCTCGCGGACCGTGACCCGGACCGTCCAGATGTCGTCGGCGTCCTTGGCGGTGACGAGCGCCCGCACCAGGATCGTGTTCGGCGTGGTGTCCGTGACGGCCAGGCCCCAGTCCCGGCCGTCCCAGGCGGCGCAGTCGCGCACGACCTCGTGCAGCTTCTCGCGCATCGCGGCGACCGGCGCGGTGTGGTCGAGGTGGAAGAAGACGGTGCCGGTCATCTGGGCGCCGCCGCGCGACCAGTTCTCGAACGGCTTCGACGTGAAGTACGACACGGGCATGGTGATCCGGCGCTCGTCCCAGGTGCGCACGGCCAGGAACGTCAGCGTGATCTCCTCGACCGTGCCCCACTCGCCGTCCACCACGACCGTGTCGCCGATCCGCACCATGTCGCCGAACGCGATCTGGAGCCCCGCGAAGAGGTTGCCGAGCGTGGACTGCGCGGCGACGCCCGCGACGATGCCGAGGATGCCCGCCGACGCCAGCAGCGAGGCCCCCGCGGTCTGCATCGCGGGGAACGTCAGCAGCATCGCGGCGACGGCCACCACGCCGATCACGGCCGTGACCACCCGCTGGATCAGCGTCACCTGCGTACGGACGCGGCGCACCCGGGCCGGGTCCCGGTGCGCGGCCGCGTAGCGCGCGTACGACGCCTCCACTATGGCCGCCGAGATCCGCACGGCGAGCCAGGCCACCGACCCGATGAGCACCAGCGTGAGCAACCGGGCGATGCCCGCCGAGTGCTCCACGGCGATCTCGGCCCGTTCGTACGACCCTCGCAACAGGGCGGTGCACAGCACGACTTGCAGGGGCAGCCGACAGCGCCGCAGCAGCCCCCACAGGGGGCGCTCGGGCTGCCGGGCGTCGGCACGGCGCAGCGCCGCGTCCACCATCCAGCCGACGGCCAGGGTGAGCACGACCGAGGCGCCGACGACGATCACTGGGCGCAGGACGTTCTCCATGCCTCCGAGGGTAGGGGTGCCCCTGACCGCGGATGGCACGATGGCCCCATGAACATCATGCTCTTCCACTCGACGTACGGGCTCCGGCCCGCGGTGCGCGCGGCGGCCGACCGGCTGCGCGAGGCGGGCCACGAGGTGTGGACCCCCGACCTCTTCGACGGCCGCGTCTTCGACACCGTCGAGGAGGGCATGGCCCACCGGGACGGGCTCGGCCGGGACGAACTGCTCCGGCGCGCGGTCCTGGCCGCGGCGCCCTACTCCGAGCGGGGCCTGGTGTACGCGGGCTTCTCGTTCGGCGCCTCGGTCGCGCAGACCCTCGCGCTCGGCGACGCCAAGGCGCGCGGCCTGCTGCTCCTGCACGGCACGTCCGACATCGCGGAGAACGCCTCCGTGGACGAGCTGCCGGTGCAGCTGCACGTCGCCGAGCCCGACCCGTTCGAGACGGACGACTGGCTGAGCGCCTGGTACCTCCAGATGGGCCGGGCCGGGGCGGACGTCGAGATCTACCGGTACGCCGGGGCCGGGCACCTGTACACGGACCCGGACCTGGACGACTACGACGCCGAGGCGGCCGAGACCACGTGGCGGACGGCGCTCGGGTTCCTGGAGACCCTGTAGCGCCCGGCACGGGGCGTACGCCCCGTACGGGCCGTACGGGGCGTACGGCCAAGGGGCCTAGGGGCGCCCCGTGCAGCGTCCCCTGGGGCTGCTCAGGGGCGGCTTGCACTGGAACACGATGTCGGCGGCGCTGCCGCTGAGGAAGCGGCCCAGGCAGGAGTCGCCCGAGGCGCGGCCGTGCGCGGCGCAGAACCCAAGGGCGGCCCGGCCGTCGGCGAACGGCCCCGGCGCGTAGAACACCCAGAAGCCGGGCCGCAGCGAGGCGTAGTCGTCGCTGTGCAGATACCGCGCCTCCGGGATCCGCTGGCGCAGGGCGGCGAGCTTGCGGTCGCGCGCCGCGGGCGGCGTCGAGTCCGGCTCGGAGTGGAGCTGGGCGATCCAGCGCCCGAAGCCGGGCTTCGGGCCCCTCCCCGTGGGCGTCGTCTCCGGGGTCTTCGACGGCGGCCGCCGCGTGGCGGGCTCCTGGGACGGCTTCGGCGTGGACCGCGTGGCGGTCGGCTCCGAGGGCGTGCGCCGGGGCGAGGGCCGCGTGCCGCTGGCGGTCTCCCGTGTGTCGCCGCCCGCCTTGCCGTCCGGCTCGTCGCCGCCCCGCAGCGCGAGCGCGAGGGCGACGCCCGCGACCAGCGCGAGGACCACCGCGAGGGCCGCGACGAGCACGGGCGTACGCCGCCGGGGCGCGGCGGACGGCGGCGCGGGCTCCGGCGAGAGTGCGGGCTCCGGTGAGGGAGTCGGCGTCGGTGGGGGAGCGGGCGGCTCAGGCCGCGCCGCGGTCACCGTCGGCACGTACGCGACCGGCTCGGGCGGCACGGGCGGCTCGGGTGGCACGGGTGGCCTCCCCTCGGCGACCGCCGCCAGCGTCGCGTCGAGCCGCTCCGCGTCCGGGCGCAGCGCCGGATCCCGCACCAGCAGCGCCGTCAGGACCGGCGCGAGCGGCCCGGAGCGCACCGGCGGCGGCACCGGGTCGTCGAGCACGGCCGCGAGCGTGGCCAGCGTGGACGCCCGGCGCAGCGGACTGACGCCCTCCACGGCGACGTACAGCACAAGCCCCAGCGACCACAGGTCGGCGGCCGGGCCGTCCCCGGTGCCGCGGACGCGCTCCGGAGCGATGTACTCGGGGGAGCCGATCAGCTCGCCGGTGGCGGTGAGCTGCGTGGAGCCCTGGAGCCGGGCGATGCCGAAGTCGGTGAGGACCGCGGGCGGGACCGCGCCGGGGCCCGGCGGCTCCCGCAGGAGCACGTTGGCGGGCTTGACGTCGCGGTGCGCGATGCCCGCGGCGTGGGCGACGCGCAGCGCCGACAGGATCTCGCGGCCCGTGCGCGCCGCCTCCTGAGGGGTGAGCGTGCGCTGCTCCAGGAGGTCCTGGAGGGTGCGGCCCGGCAGCAGCTCCATCACCAGCCAGGGGTGCGGTTCGGCGGGGGTGTCGACGATGTGGTGGATGGTCACCACGTGCGGGTGGTTGAGCCGGGCGAGCGCGCGGGCCTCGCGCAGCACCCGCTCGCGCAGCACGTCCGCGCCGACGCCGTCCGCCCGCGGTGGCCGCACCTCCTTCAGGGCCACCTCGCGGTGCAGCACGGTGTCGCGCGCCCGCCACACCGTGCCCATGCCGCCGCTGCCCAGCCGTTCGAGCAACTCGAAGCGCCCGTCGACCACATCCCCCTGCGTGCTCATGGGCGACAGGGTAGGTGGTCCGGCGCCCGCCGGTCAGCGCACCGGCGCGTGCGCCCGCTCCACCTTCTGCGTGCCGCTGAGCGTCCGGTACGAACGGGTCCACGCCGCCGTCGCCCTGGGGTCCGTGCGGTCGGACAGCACGTAGTAGTCCATCTGCGCGCGCTCGGCGGTCACGTCCAGGACCCCGTAGCCGTGCGAGTCCATGTCGAGCCACTTCACATGGCGGTTGGCGGCCTTGACGGCGGCGACGCCGACCAGCGACGCCGTCTGCGGCGGCACGTTCAGGAAGTCGTCGACGTTGTCGGAGGTCACCGACGTGACGACGAACTCCGTGGCGGCGGACGGCGACGACGGGTACGTGGCGGCCGTCACCGGCACGTCGTTGGCCCACGCCATGTGGATGTCGCCGGTGAGGAAGACGGTGTTCTTGACGCCCTTGTCCCGCAGGTGCCCGATGAGTTCCTTGCGGTCGTGCGTGTAGCCGTCCCACTGGTCGGTGTTGACGGCCAGGCCCTCCTTGGGCAGGCCCAGCAGCTCCGCGAGCGGCGCGAGCAGGTACGCCGGGAGCGAACCGAAGGCCACCGGCGAGATCATCACCGAGGTGCCGACCAGCTTCCAGGAGGCGTCGGAGGAGGCGAGGCCCGCCTTCAGCCAGTCGAGTTGGGCGCGCCCGGTGATCGTGCGCTCCGGGGAGTCGACGGCGCCGCTGCCGGGCTTGGCCTGCTGGGAGCGGAAGGAGCGCAGGTCGAGCAGGTGCAGATCGGCGAGCCTGCCGAAGCGCAGACGGCGGTAGACGGTGCCCTCGGTGGACGGGCGCACCGGCATCCACTCGAAGTAGGCCTGCTTGGCGGCGGCCACGCGGGCCGCCCAGGGGCCCTCGGTCTCCGGCTGGTGGTTCTCCGCGCCGCCGGACCAGGCGTCGTTGGCGACCTCGTGGTCGTCCCAGATCGCGATGACCGGGTGCGCGGCGTGCATGGCCTGGGCGTCCGGGTCGGTCTTGTGGGCGCCGTGCCGCACGCGGTAGTCGGCGAGGGTGACGATCTCGTGCCGCGGCCGGTGCTCGCGCACGACGTCGCCGGAGGAGGCGAAGCCGCCGGACGCGTACTCGTACAGGTAGTCGCCGAGGTGCAGGACCGCGTCGAGTTCGGTACGGGCCGCGAGGTGGCGGTAGGCGGAGAAGTAGCCCGCCTCCCAGTTGGAGCAGGACACCACGCCGAGGCGGACGCCGGGCGCGGCGACGTCGTGCGCGGGGGCGGTGCGGGTGCGGCCCACGGGGGAGTGCACCGGTGCGGCGCCCGCTACGGAGAAGCGGTAGTAATAGGCCGTCGCCGGGCGCAGGCCCCTTACATCGGCCTTGACGGTGTGGTCGCTTCCGGCCTTCGCGGTGGTCGAGCCACCGCTGACGATCCGGGTGAAGCCCTTGTCCTCGGCGACCTCCCAGCGGACCGTGACGTCCGGGCCCTTGCCGGAGCCCGGCACCGCGTCCGGGGTCGGCGTGAGGCGCGTCCACAGCAGGACGCCGTCGGGCAGCGGGTCACCGGAGGCGACACCGTGCAGGAAGGCGGGGCCCTCGGCGGCGCGGGCCGGGGAGGCGGCCGCCAGGGGTGCGGCGAGGGCCGCGGTGGCCGCCGCGGCCTTGACCACGGTGCGGCGGCGCGGGGTGAGCGCCGGGGCCTGGGGACCACCGGAACCCTCGGCGGGCGCGGGGGAGTTGCTGTCTATTCGACTGGTCACGAACAGGCACCCTACGGACCAGTAACGGCGAAGAGCGGGCGGCTTCGAAAAGTTCGCCCGCTCTTCCGCAAGTCGTCTACTTCGCTTGCGTGACAGCGATCGGTCAGCCCCTGGAGGCTGGTCGGCCCTCGGTGGCTGGTCGCCCTCGGGGGCGGTCAGCCCTTGAGGGCCTTGTCGATCGCCTTGTTGTAGTCCTCGACCGACATCGGCGCGTTCTTGCCGTCGGCGCCCGTGAGCTGCTTGCCGTCGACGGTGAAGGCCGGGGTGCCGCGGACGTCCTCCTTGTTGTCGTCGAACGTCTTCGACATCTCCAGGGCCCAGCGGTCGTACGTGCCGTCCTTGACGGCCTTCTTGAAGCCCGCGTTCTTCTTCAGCGCGGGCACCTCGTCGGCGATCTTGATCAGGTACGAGTCGTCCTTGAACTTGTCGTCCTGCTCGCTCGGGTGGTTGTCCGCCGAGTACAGGGCCTTCTTGTACGCGAGGAAGGCGTCGGGCGACACGTTCAGGGCGGCGCCGAGCGCGCTGAGCGCGTTGCGGGAGCCCTCGCCCGGCAGGTTCCGGTCGATGAACGTGGCGCCGACGAACTGGACCTTGTACTTGCCGTCCTTGATGTCCTTCTCGACGGTCGGGCCCACGGTCTGCTCGAAGCTGGCGCAGATCGGGCAGCGCGGGTCCTCGTAGACCTTCACGGTCTTCTTGGCGTCGGCCTTGCCGATGACGACGGTCGTGCCGTCCTTGCCGGACGTGTTGGCGGGCTTGACCAGCTTGTTGTCCTTGGCCTCTTCCCAGTAGCCGGGCTTGTTGTTCTGTACGACGGCGTAGCTGATGCCGCCCGCGATGGCCAGGACGCCGACGATGGCGCCGCCGACGATGAACGACTTCTTGCGCTTCTCGCGGCGCCGCTCGGCCTCCTGCTGGGCGCGGATCCGCTCGCGGGCCGCCTGCTTCGCCGCCTGGCTGTTGCGCTTGCTCATGACTGTTCTCCGTGGGTGTGGCAGATGTGGACTGTGGGGTGCTCAGGCGAGTCGGGCCCGGCGCGGCGGTCCACGCCGCCCCACACAGTGCACAAGCAGCCGCGTCCGCACCGCCGCGGTGCGGCGCGCGGGCCGCGGGAGGCGCCGCTCCGGAGCGACCGCGGCGGCCACCGCGGCGACGGCGACGAGCAGCGGCCGGAACGTGGCGGCGGCCACCGCGCGCAGCAGCTGGGCGACGGCGCGCTCGCCGCGGCTCAGCCAGGCGGCGGCGACCAGGCCGACGCCCACGTGCGCGGCGAGCAGCAGCCAGGCCGCGGCCGGGTCGGCGTCGGCGAGCAGCGCGGCGGCGCCCTGGGGCTCGCCGCCCGTCATGCGGGCCAGCGGGGTGCCCACGTCCCCGCCGCCGCACAGCACGTCGAAGCCGACGGAGCGCAGCGGCCCGGCGACGGGGCCGCCCGCCTGCCCGTAGCAGACGTGCTGGCCGGTGGTGAAGACCGTGTCGGCGGCCAGCTCCAGCGGGATGAGCAGGGCGGCGATCTTGCCGAAGCCGCGCTCGCGGCCCGCGAGGGCGTACGCGACGGCGTACACGGCGGCCGTGACGGCCAGGCACGTGGGCAGCGGCAGCGGGGCCCGGGACAGCAGGATGTGCGACGCGGCGGACAGCAGCACGACGAGCGTCGTGAACAGTGCCGCGCGCACCACTCTGATCGGGGTCCCGGATATGTCCATCGCGCAAGCGAGTGTGCCATGAGCCGCCGGGTCAGAGCCCTGAAGGGTCCCTTTGAATCCCATGAGAATCACCGGCGGCGGGGGCGGCCCCGCACCAGTCCCCTACAGCCCCGGTATCCGGCCGTTGCGGAACAGGTCGACGAAGATCTGGTGGTCGGCGCGCGCCCGCGCCCCGTAGGAGTGCGCGAAGTCCACGAGCAGGTCGCCGAAGTCGTCCTCGTCGGCGGCGATCGCGGCGTCGATGGCGCGCTCCGTGGAGAACGGCACCAGGTCCGAGTGGCCGCTCTCGTCGTCGGCCGCCGCGTGCATCGTGGCCGTGGCCCGGCCCAGGTCGGCGACCACGGCGGCGATCTCCTCCGGGTCGTCGATGTCCGACCAGTCCAGGTCGACCGCGTACGGCGAGACCTCGGCGACGAGCTGGCCCGCGCCGTCCAGCTCGGTCCAGCCGAGCCAGGGATCGGCGTGCGCCTGGAGGGCGCGCTGCGAGATGACCGTGCGGTGGCCCTCGTGCTGGAAGTAGTCGCGGATCGCGGGGTCCGTGACGTGGCGCGAGACGGCGGGGGTCTGGGCCTGCTTCAGATAGATGACGACGTCGTTCTCCAGGGCGTCGCTGTTGCCCTCCAGGAGGATGTTGTACGACGGGAGGCCCGCCGAGCCGATGCCGATGCCGCGGCGGCCCACGACGTCCTTGACCCGGTAGGAGTCGGGGCGGGTGAGGGAGGACTCGGGGAGCGTCTCCAGGTAGCCGTCGAAGGCGGCCAGGACCTTGTACCGCGTGGCCGCGTCCAGCTCTATGGAGCCGCCGCCCGGGGCGAAGCGGCGCTCGAAGTCCCGGATCTCCGTCATCGAGTCGAGCAGCGCGAAGCGGGTCAGGGAGCGGGCGGCGCGCAGCGCCCCGAGGAGCGGGCCCTGCGCGGTGTCCAGCGTGAAGGGCGGCACCTCGTCGCTCTTGGCGCCGGTCGCCAGGTCGTGGATCCGCTCGCGGTAGGCCGCAGCGTAGGTCCGCACCAGGTCGGTGATCTGGTCGTCGCTCAGAGCCTTCGTGTACCCGATCAGGGCGAGGGAGGCGGCGAAGCGCTTCAGGTCCCAGGTGAAGGGGCCGACGTACGCCTCGTCGAAGTCGTTCACGTTGAAGATCAGGCGGCCCTGGGCGTCCATGTACGTGCCGAAGTTCTCGGCGTGCAGGTCGCCGTGGATCCAGACGCGGCCGGTGCGGTCGTCCACGTACGCGCCGGTGTGCAGCTCGCGCTCCAGGTCGTGGTAGAAGAGGCAGGCCGTGCCCCGGTAGAACGCGAAGGCGGAGGCCGCCATCTTCCGGAACTTGACCCGGAAGGCCGCGGGGTCGGCGGCGAGCAGCTCGCCGAAGGCCGTGTCGAAGACGGCGAGGATCTGCTCACCGCGCTGCTCGGCGGTGGGCTGGGGGACCGACATCGCGGGGTGCCTCCTGGTACCTGAACACGGGGCGGCCGTCGCCGCCCCCTCTCCGTGGCTTCCAACGCTCGACCGTACTCCCGAGTGCCCGCGGGCTGTCAGTGGCCCCGACTAGACTTCCCCGCTGTCCCCCGGACTGTCCCCAGCCTGTCGCCCAGCGTTCTCGTCGGAGGCCCAAGCCGTGTCGAAGCCGCCCTTCACGCACCTGCACGTGCACACCCAGTACTCGCTCCTGGACGGCGCGGCGCGGCTGAAGGACATGTTCAAGGCGTGCAACGAGATGGGGATGACGCACATCGCCATGTCGGACCACGGCAACCTCCACGGGGCGTACGACTTCTTCCACAGCGCCCAGAAGGCCGGGATCACGCCGATCATCGGCATCGAGGCGTACGTGGCCCCGGAGTCCCGGAGGAACAAGCGCAAGATCCAGTGGGGCCAGCCGCACCAGAAGCGCGACGACGTCTCCGGCTCCGGTGGCTACACGCACAAGACGATCTGGGCGGCGAACAAGACCGGCCTGCACAACCTCTTCAAGCTGTCCTCCGACGCGTACGCCGAGGGCTGGCTCCAGAAGTGGCCCCGCATGGACAAGGAGACCATCTCCCAGTGGTCCGAGGGCCTGATCGCCTCCACGGGCTGCCCCTCGGGCGAGCTCCAGACCCGGCTGCGCCTCGGCCAGTACGACGAGGCCCTGAAGGCGGCCTCGGAGTACCAGGACATCTTCGGCAAGGACCGGTACTTCCTGGAGCTGATGGACCACGGCATCGAGATCGAGCGCCGGGTCCGCGACGGCCTCCTGGAGATCGGCAAGAAGCTCGGCATCCCGCCCCTGGTCACCAACGACTCGCACTACACGTACGCGCACGAGGCGACGGCGCACGACGCCCTGCTGTGCATCCAGACCGGCAAGAACCTCTCCGACCCCGACCGCTTCAAGTTCGACGGCACCGGCTACTACCTGAAGTCCACGGACGAGATGTACGCCATCGACTCCTCGGACGCCTGGCAGGAGGGCTGCCGCAACACGCTCCTGGTGGCCGAGCAGATCGACACCACCGGCATGTTCGAGAAGCGCGACCTCATGCCGAAGTTCGACATCCCGGAGGGCTTCACCGAGGTCACCTGGTTCCAGGAGGAAGTCCGCCGCGGCATGGAGCGCCGCTATCCGAACGGCGTCCCGGACGACCGCCAGAAGCAGGCGGAGTACGAGATGGACGTCATCATCCAGATGGGGTTCCCGGGCTACTTCCTCGTGGTCGCCGACTTCATCATGTGGGCCAAGCGCAACGGCATCGCGGTCGGCCCCGGCCGAGGCTCCGCGGCCGGTTCGATCGTGGCGTACGCGATGGGCATCACCGACCTCGACCCGATCGAGCACGGCCTGATCTTCGAGCGGTTCCTCAACCCCGAGCGCGTCTCCATGCCCGATGTCGACATCGACTTCGACGAGCGTCGGCGCGTCGAGGTGATCCGGTACGTGACGGAGAAGTACGGCGCCGACAAGGTCGCCATGATCGGCACGTACGGCAAGATCAAGGCGAAGAACGCCATCAAGGACTCCGCCCGCGTCCTCGGCTACCCGTACGCGATGGGCGACCGCATCACCAAGGCCATGCCCGCCGACGTCCTCGGCAAGGGCATCGACCTGGACGGCATCACCAACCCCGAGCACCCCCGCTACAGCGAGGCGGGCGAGGTCCGGTCGATGTACGAGAACGAGCCGGACGTGAAGAAGGTCATCGACACCGCCAAGGGCGTCGAGGGCCTGGTCCGGCAGATGGGCGTGCACGCCGCGGGCGTGATCATGTCCAGCGAGCCGATCATCGAGCACGCTCCGATCTGGGTGCGGCACACCGACGGCGTGACCATCACGCAGTGGGACTATCCGCAGTGCGAGTCGCTCGGCCTGCTGAAGATGGACTTCCTCGGCCTGCGCAACCTCACCATCATGGACGACGCCCTGAAGATGGTGCGGGCCAACAAGGGCATCGAGCTGGAGCTGCTCGAAGTCCCCCTCGACGACCCCAAGACGTACGAACTGCTCTGCCGCGGTGACACGCTCGGCGTCTTCCAGTTCGACGGCGGCCCGATGCGCTCGCTGCTGCGCCAGATGCAGCCTGACAACTTCGAGGACATCTCCGCCGTCTCGGCCCTGTACCGCCCGGGCCCGATGGGCATGAACTCGCACATCAACTACGCGGAGCGGAAGAACGGCCGCCAGGAGATCACCCCGATCCACCCGGAGCTCGAAGAGCCCCTGAAGGAGACCCTGGGCCTGACCTACGGCCTGATCGTGTACCAGGAGCAGGTGCAGAAGGCCGCCCAGATCATCGCCGGGTACTCGCTCGGCGAGGCCGACATCCTGCGCCGTGTGATGGGCAAGAAGAAGCCGGAGGAGCTGGAGAAGAACTTCGGCATCTTCCAGGCGGGCGCCCGCAAGAACGGCTACTCGGACGAGGCCATCCAGGCCCTGTGGGACGTCCTGGTCCCGTTCGCCGGATACGCGTTCAACAAGGCCCACTCCTCCGCGTACGGCCTGGTCACGTACTGGACCGCCTACCTGAAGGCGAACTACCCGGCCGAGTACATGGCGGCGCTGCTCACCTCGGTCAAGGACGACAAGGACAAGTCCGCCGTCTATCTGAACGAATGCCGCCGCATGGGCATCAAGGTCCTGCCGCCCAACGTGAACGAGTCCGTGCACAACTTCGCCGCCCAGGGCGACGACGTGATCCTCTTCGGCCTCGAAGCGGTGCGCAACGTCGGCACCAACGTGGTCGACGCGATCATCCGCTCCCGCAAGGCCAAGGGGAAGTACGCCTCCTTCCCCGACTACCTGGACAAGGTCGAGGCCGCCGCCTGCAACAAGCGCACCACGGAGTCCCTGATCAAGGCGGGCGCCTTCGACACCATGGGGCACACCCGCAAGGGCCTGACCGCTCAGTACGAACCCATGATCGACAACGTGGTCGCGGTCAAGCGCAAGGAGGCCGAGGGCCAGTTCGACCTCTTCGGCGGCATGGACGAGGGCGGTGACGAGCCGGGCTTCGGCCTCGACGTCGAGTTCTCCGACGAGGAGTGGGACAAGACCTACCTGCTCGCCCAGGAGCGCGAGATGCTCGGCCTGTACGTCTCCGACCACCCCCTGTTCGGCCTTGAGCACGTCCTGTCGGACAAGGCCGACGCGGGCATCGGACAGCTGACCGGCGGGGACTTCGCCGACGGCGCGGTCGTCACCATCGGCGGCATCATCTCCGGCCTCCAGCGCAAGATGACCAAGCAGGGCAACGCCTGGGCCATCGCCACGGTGGAGGACCTGGCCGGTTCGATCGAGTGCATGTTCTTCCCGGCCACCTACCAGCTGGTGTCCACCCAGCTCGTCGAGGACGCCGTCGTCTTCGTCAAGGGCCGCCTGGACAAGCGCGAGGACGTCCCCGGCTCGTCGCCATGGAGATGCAGGTCCCCGACCTGTCGAACGCGGGCGCCAACGCCCCGGTGATCCTCACCATCCCGACGGTCAAGGTCAGCCCGCCGATGGTCACGCGCCTCGGCGAGATCCTCAGCCACCACCGGGGCAACAGCGAGGTGCGGATCAAGCTCCAGGGGGCGCAGAAGACGACCGTGCTCCGGCTCGACCGGCACCGCGTGAAGCCGGACCCGGCGCTCTTCGGCGACCTGAAGGTGCTGCTCGGCCCGTCCTGCCTGGCGGGCTGACCGCCCGAGGGCACCCAGCGCGGCCGAGGGGCGCACCCGACTCCGGGTGCGCCCCTCGGCTGTGCCTGAGCCCGCGTCAGTTGTGGCCGAAACGGCGCTGGTGCTTGCGCGCCACGTCCGCCGGGCTGCCCTGGGCCTGCGCCTGGGGCTGGGCCTGCGCCTCCATCGCCGACTTCTGGGCCTCCTGGCGGCCGCGCTCAGCGGCCTGGGCGCCCTTCTGCTGCTGGTTACGGTCGCGGTTCTTGTTCTTGGCCATGGTGATCTTCCTCCTGCGAAGGAATCGGGGGGCCAGGACCCGACAAGGCTCACATGAACGGACGAAGGTCGCATGTCGGGCAATCACCGTGCGTAATTCGGGCCACCGAGGGGTACGGAGCCGATACGCCACGCCGAAGATCGAGTTCCGGCCGTTAACCTCCGCGAGGTCGGGCAGACTCGAAGCAAACCCGAAGTGACCCCTGTGGGGACCGTTCGGAGTATCCGCAGGACCCGCAGGACGCTGTCGGGCATGGCCAGCCACACCAGCCACACCAGCCGTACCAGGGAAAGAGGGTGGATCGCGTGGACCGCTGCGTCGTCCTGGTGGACGCCGGGTATCTGCTGGGAGCCGCCGCGAGCCTCCTCGCGGGAGAGCCGTCCCGCTCCCGGATCACCGTCGACCACACCGCCCTGATCCAGGGGCTGCGCGAGCGCGCCGAGTCGGACACGCAGCGGCCCCTGCTGCGCATCTACTGGTTCGACGGCGCCCCCGACCGCGTACCGCAGCCCGAGCACCGCAGGCTGCGGGTCATGCCCCGGGTGACCGTCCGGCTCGGCGCGCTGACCCGCAGCGACGGCCGCTGGGCGCAGAAGGGCGTGGACGCCGCCATGCACGCCGAGCTGACCGAGCTGGCCCGCAACCGCGCCTGCTCCGACATCGTGCTCGTCACCGGCGACGGCGACCTGCTGCCCGGCATGATGGCCGCCAAGGAGCACGGCGTCGCCGTCCACCTGTGGGCCGTGCAGGCCGCCGACGGCGACTACAACCAGTCGGAGGACCTGGTCGCCGAGGCCGACGAGCGGCGCGTCCTGGACCGCGCCTGGATCACCCAGGCCGTACGCGCCAAGGAGCAGGGCGGGGTCTGCGCGCCGCCGCCCGCCCCCGCCCCGAGATCGCCGCGATCCTCTCCGCGCCCCTGCCGGAGTCCGCCCTCACCGCCGCCGCCGAACCGGCCGAGCCCCCCGCCGCCCCGCACGCGGGCGCCCCGGCCCGCGCCCAGGAGAACGGCGAGCGCGCCTCCAAGGGCGTCCCCACCCCCAAGGACCTCGCCGCGCTGCGCGGCCCCGCCCCGGCCCCGACCGGCAAGGACCAGGCGGGCGCCACGCTGCGCTGGTCCTCCGACAAGGGCTGGGTCGACCGCCCCGGCACCCCCGCCGAGTCCCCGGACGCCGCCGCGCTGCCCACGCTCGCCCAGCTCACCACGGCCGAGCAGCGCTGGGCCGACCGCGAGGAGGACATCACCACGGTCGGCGGCGACCCCTACGAGGTCGGCCAGGTCTTCGCCCGCCGCTGGATGGCCCGCCTGCCCGACAAGGAGGGCCTGCAGAAGCTGTCCACGATGTACCCCCGCATCCCGCACCGCATCGACGGCGAACTGCTCCGGTACGCCGCGCGCTTCGGCCTGCTCGCCCACAAGGACGACCAGATCGACGAGCACGACCGGTACGCGATCAGGGCCGGATTCTGGCGCGAAATCGACGTGCGGACCGCCGCGGAGCACGCGGTCGCGGGGGAGTGAGGCCGCCCCGGGCGCCTCGCCGCGCAGCGGACCCCGTACCCTCGTCCTTCGTGAGTACGCGCGCGGCACAGGCAGTCCGAGGGGGGCTCCGGCAGGGGCACGGCAGCGATGCCGTCTGCGCGGTGCGCGACCTGGTCAAGGTCTACCCCGCGGCCCGCGCCCGGCGCGGCAGGCCAGCCACCCCCGAGGTGCGGGCCTCCGACGGCATCGGCATCGAGGTCCGCCGCGGCGAGATCTTCGGCCTCCTCGGCCCCAACGGCGCGGGCAAGTCCACCCTCGTACGCCAGCTGACCGGCCTGATGCGGCCCGACAGCGGCAGCGTCGAGGTCCTCGGCCACGACATCGTGCGCCACCCCGAGCGGGCCGCCCGGCTCCTGGCCTACCTGGGGCAGGAGTCCACCGCCCTCGACGAGCTGACCGTGTCCCTCGCCGTCGAGACCACCGCGCGGCTGCGCGGCCTCGACGTGCCGCTGGCGCGGGCCCAGCGCGACGCCGTCCTGGAGGAGCTGGGCCTGCTCCCGCTCGCCTCCATGCCCCTGAAGAAGCTCTCCGGCGGCCAGCGCCGCCTCGCCTGCTTCGCCACCGCCCTGGTGGGGGAGCGGCAGCTGCTCGTCCTCGACGAGCCCACCACCGGGATGGACCCGGTGGCGCGGCGCGCCGTGTGGGCCGCCGTCGACCGCCGCCGCTCCGAGCGCGGCACCACCGTGCTGCTCGTCACCCACAACGTCATCGAGGCCGAGACCGTCCTCGACCGGGTCGCCGTCCTCGACCGCGGCAAGGTCATCGCCTGCGACACGCCCGCGGGCCTGAAGGAGCGGGTCGCGGGCGAGGTGCGGGTCGAGCTGGTGTGGCGGGACCGGGCGCCCGTCGACGTGCCGGAGGTGGCCGCGCTGCGCTCGTCCGCCGTCGAGTCCGGGCGGCGCTGGACGCTGCGGCTCGCCCCTGAGGAGGCGCGCGCGGCGGTCGCGGCGGTCACCGGCGGGGGCGCCTTCGCCGCGCTGGACGACTTCACGGTGGCCACGCCGTCGCTGGAGGACGTGTACCTCGCCCTCGGCGGCCTCGGCGGGGACGGGCTGGTGAAGTCGTGACGGCCGCGGTGGACGCCGTGCGCGAGGGTCGCAGTGGACGCAATCAGGAAGGTTCGTCGGTGAGTGCCGTTTCCCTGGAAGCCGTGGCGCGGGCCGAGGACGGCCCCGGAGCGGCGGCGGACGTCGCGGCGCCCCTCGGCGCGCGGGCGCGTCTGCTGCCCGCCCTCGCGGCCGTCTACCGCGCGCAGCTCTCCCGCGCGCGGGTCGCCCGGATCCCGCTGCTCTTCGTCGCCACCTTCCAGTCCGTCGGGATCATGATCCTGATGCGCGGCGTGGTGGACGGCGGCGCCGAGGCGCACGCCGTCGTCGCCGGGTCCTCCGTCCTCGTCGTCGCCTTCGTCGCGCTGAACCTGCTCGCCCAGTACTTCGGGCAACTGCGCGGCACCGGCGGGCTCGACCACTACGCCACGCTGCCGGTGCCGCCCGCCGCCGTCGTCCTCGGCGCCGCCGCCGCGTACGCGTCCTTCACGGTGCCCGGCACCATCGTCACCGCCGTCGTCGGCTGCGCCCTGTTCGGCCTGCCGCTGACGCATCTGTGGGTGCTGGTCGCGGTGATCCCGCTGGCCGGGGCCGCCCTCGCGGGGCTCGGCGCCGCGCTCGGCCTGCTCGCGCCCCGGCCCGAACTGGCCACCCTGCTCGGCCAGATGGGCATGTCGGCGGCCCTGCTGCTCGGGGTGCTCCCGGCCGCGCGGATGCCGGAACTCCTCCAGGTCGCGCGGGATCTGCTGCCGTCCACGTACGGGGTGGAGGCGCTGGCCCGCACCTTCGCCGCCGACCCCGACTGGGGCGTGGTCGCGCTCGACCTGGCGGTGTGCGCGGGCGTCGGCGTCGTCTCGCTCGCCGTCGCCACCTGGGCCTACCGGCGGGCCGCCGTCCGCTGACGCGGTGCCCGGCCCGCGCGGTGCCGGGCCGACCGGTGGCGCGGTTCTCAGGCGGAGCTGGCACCATGTGTGCGTGACCGCACCGCTGACACCCTCCCAACCACCGCACGACGAGCCCGGGCCCAGCCCCTGGCAGGCACCGCAGGCACCGCAGGCACCCGCGCAGGCGTCGGGACCCGCTCCCGGCACGGGGTACGAGGAGGACGGTCCCGGCATGAGGCGTGAAGTCGTCGAAGCCGCGGTGATCGGCGTCGCGGTGGCGGTCAGCGGGGTGCTGCTGGGGCTGCTGTGGCTCTGGCTCGCCCCGCGCGTGCCGCTCATCGCCTCCGAGGAGGCCGTCTACCTCAAGGACAACGAGGGCGAGCAGGCCATCGGCGTCGACGGAACGTTCACGCTGCTGGGGCTCGGCTTCGGGCTGCTGAGCGCGGTCGTGGTCTTCCTGGTGCGGCGCCGGGGCGGCATCCCGCTGGTCGTGGGGCTCGCCGCGGGCGGGCTGCTCGGGGCGGTGCTCGCCTGGAAGGTGGGGGTGTGGCTCGGGCCCGAGACGGACGTGGTCGCCCACGCGAAGTCCGTGGGGCGGGGGGTCGTGTTCGACGCGCCCATGGAGCTGAAGGCCAAGGGGGTGCTGCTGGCGTGGCCCGTCGCCGCGATGGTGGTGCATCTGGTGCTGACGGCGTTGTTCGGGCCGCGGGACCCCGAGGCGGGGGGCGCCTATGAGGACGGGGCGGTGGGGCGGTAGCCCTCGCGGGTTGCGCCCAGGCCCGCCCCTTCCCCGAAACCATGGGGCTCCGCCCCCTGGCACCCCCGTTCATCGGCCTTCGGCCTCGTCCTCAAACGCCGGACGGGCTTGACGGCTGCCGGACGGGCTTGATGTTCGTCACGCCGGTCGGCGGCCGTGGTTCGCCTTGGATTTGCGTACTCGCCACTTCCGCTTGCGTGTTCTCTTCGACATGGGTGTGGTCCTAGTCGAGGAACGCGGTGGCGTCGAGGGGTCAATCGCGTCCGATGGGGGCGAGGACCGCGTTGGTGAGGGCGGCGAGGTCGGCGGGGACAGCTCGACCTCCAGGCCGCGGCGGCCCGCCGAGACGAAGACCGTGGCGTGGGTGGACGCCGAGTCGTCCAGGACCGTGCGGAGCTTCTTGCGCTGGCCGAGGGGGGAGATGCCGCCGCGGACATAGCCCGTGGTGCGCTCGGCCAGGGCCGGGTCGGCCATCGTCGCGCGCTTGCCGGAGACCGCCGCGGCCAGGGCCTTCAGGTTCAGGGTGCCCGCCACCGGCACCACCGCGACGGTCAGCTCGCCGTCGACGTCGGCGACCAGGGTCTTGAAGACGCGGTCGGGGACACGCCCGTCGCCTCGGCCGCCTCCTCGCCGTACGAGGGGTGGGACGGGTCGTGCTCGTACGCGTGGAGGGTGAACTCGGTGCCCGCGCTCGTCAGGGCGACCGTCGCGGGGGTGCCGCCCGCCTGGGACTTCTTCTGCTTCTTGGCCACTTCGCCTACCCCTGGGGATGTGTCAGTTGAGGCTCGTCGCGCCGCGCGTCAGCTCCGTCGCGGGCAACGACGGCAGGTTACGGATGATCGCGGTCTCGGCGCGCAGCAATTCCAGCTCGTCGCGCAGCCGGGAGGCCGTGTCGGCGGCTTCGAGTAGGCGCTGCTTGGTGGGCGTGTCCAGGACGGCGGCCGCGGCGACCAGGTACGACACCACCGACGGGTCGTCGGGCAGCTCGGTGCCGGTGGTCAGTGAGCGCTCCCGGGCCCCGGCCAGGCGCTTCTGGTACGAGCGGAACGCCCGCAGGACGCCCTCGGCGAGGGCGCCCGCCTCGTCGCCGGGCTCCTCGCCCAGCTCTTCCAGCTCCGCGGTCAGGAAGGCGCCGGAGGCGTCCACGGAGCGCAGCCGCACCCGGGTCGTGCCGGTGGCGAGCACCTCGAAGCCGCCGTCCTCGCGCTCCCGGATGGTCGCGGCGTCCGCGACGCAGCCGACCGCGTGGAAGGACTTCACCGGGTCGTCGCCGAAGCCCGCGGTGGGCCCCGGCTCGGGCCGGGACGCCTGGTCGGGCAGGCCGGGCGCGCTCGGCGCGACCTCCTGGCCGTCACGGATCGCCACCACGGCGAACCGCCGCGGTTCGTCCTCGGGGGTCTTGAGCAGTTCGCGCATCATGGCGCGATACCGCTCCTCGAACACGTTCAGGGGCAGCACCAGACCCGGGAACAGCACCGAGTTGAGCGGGAAGAGCGGGAGCCGGACGGTCGTCACGAGCCGAAAGCCTAACGGCCGCGGCCACCCCCGCCGCCCGCGCGCCCGCGCCCGGACCGCAGCGGGGTGCGCGCGGCCACCTCCAGACGCACGCCGTCGCGCAGCTCCAGGAACTGCCCGAGCGGGTCGTCGGCGATCCGGTCCCAGGGGAACGACGTCGCGTACGGCCCGATCAGACGGAACTGCTCCAGGGCCTCCTGCCACCGCTCCAGGCGGATCAGGACGTACGCGAGGAGGTTGCGGACCTCCGCGGGCCAGGGGTCGGCGGGCCCGTACGCGCCGGACAGGGCGATCGCCAGGTCGGCGGCCTTGTCGAGGCGCTCGCGCGGCAGCGTCCCGCCGTCGCTCGTCAGGTACGCGAACGCGGCGCGCACCGGCAGTGCCTGTATCAGCGACCCGGGCAGCGCGTCCGCCGCCGCGCGCTCGGCGAAGTCGAAGCACTCCGCGTGCGAGCCGTACCAGTCCGCCGAGAGGTACATCAGGGCGGAGGCGTGACAGCCGTAGTGGTACGAGGAGCGGCGCACCGCCTGGGCCCACAGCTCCTCGAAGTCCGTGTGCGAGGCGTGGGTGCCGCGCGCGTGGTCGAGCGCGACGCGCCACGGCACCGGGTCGCGCGGGTCGGCCTCGGCGGCCGCGCTGATCAGCGGGCTCACCTCGCGCAGCAGCTCGGCGCGGGCCGGGGACTCCCAGCCGCGCACGACCGCCAGCTCGGCCTTGACGAGCAGCGCGTCCGGGTCGTGCGGGGCGGCGGCGAGCCAGTCGTCGAACCACTCGCCGCGGGAGCGGGCGAAGGCGGCGAGGCGGGTGGCGTAGCGGTCGCGGTTCTCCCACTCGGCGGCCTCGCGGGTGGTGGCGAGCAGCTTGGCCGCCGGGCCGTGGTCGCCGCGGCCCGCGGCGACGAGGGCGGGGGCGAGGCGGTCATCCGGCACGTCCAGGAGGACGTCGTCGTCGGGGGACAGGCCGTCGGCCAGGCGGGGGGTGTGGCGGACCATGCGGGCGGTGCGGATGAGGGCGCGCAGCAGTGGCATGGCGGTCCCCCCTTTTGCGCCGGTGGGTGTTCTGGTGCGGTCGATGTGTGTTGACGGGTGGAGGTGGGGGATGGTTGTGCGGGCCCGGGTAACGGTTCGGCAAGTTTTCCTCGCGGGCCGGGCGGGATCCTGCCGGTGCGGCGGGGTTTCGGCCCGTCCGGCGTGTGAGGACGAGCCGCGAAGCGGCAATGAGGGCGGGGTGCCAGGGGCGGCAGCCCATGGTTTCGGTGAAGGGGCGGGTCTGGGCGCCCCCCCGCGAGGGCACCCCCGGCTCAGTTGCGCCGCAGCAGCCGCGTCGCGCCCGCCGCGACCGTCGTGGCCAGGACCCAGCCCAGCAGGATCAGCGCCGCCGCGAGCCACTGCCAGCCCCCGCGCAGCTGCCAGTAGCTGTCCTGGCCGAGGTCGATAACGGGCAGCAGCAGGTCGAGGGCGAACAGGGAGGGGTTCCAGTTGGGGTGCTCCCCCTCCTTGAGGGGCGGGTGGTCGGCGCGCGAGAAGGCGATGGCACTGGCGGCCCACAGCACCGCCATCCACAGCGCGGCCCGCCCGGGCCGATACCCGTACGCCACGGTCCAGTCCTGGGCGTACCCCCACAGCTTGGCCGCGAAGGGCAGCGTCTCGCGCCGCCGCCGCTGCTTGGCCAGCAGCACCTCGCGGGCGTCCGCGTCCTCGCCCCCCGCGCGCAGCACGGCGGCCAGCTTCTCGTACGGCTCCGGGTTGTACTCGGCGGTGGCCGCCACCACCCACTCCAGGCGCCGGGAGAGCGGGAAGGCGCCCTGCGGGATCAGGTTCTCGTAGGTGAAGCCGCCCATCTGGAGGCCGCCGGGGCCGGGCCAGCTCGACGCCCGGTCCATCAGGTTGACGATCCGCGCGCCGGACAGGACGACCTTGCCGTGCTGCGGAGCCTCGCCGAGGAAGCGCAGCTCGGGCGTCTGGACGCGGCGCAGCGACAGCTCCTGGTCGTTCCGCAGGGTGAAGCGGGCCTGGCCGAAGTCCACCGCGTCGCCGAAGCGGCCGTCGTCGAGGCGGATGCCGCCGCGGCACTCGAAGCGCTGCACACGGGTGCCGCGGGCGGGCGTGGAGCCGCTGGTCTGCGGCGGGTTGCCGACCCCGGCGGGCGTCAGGTACAGCGTGCGCTCGACGGTGAGCTGCGGGGCGTTCAGGGCGCGGTAGCCGTACGGGTTGGACAGGCGGCTGCCGCGCAGGCTCAGGCTGACGCCGACCTTCGCGCCGCGCAGGCTCAGCTCGCCGTGCGACTCCAGCATCTCCGCCTGGAGGTCCTGGCCGACCGACAGGCCGTCGCCCATGATCGAGCGGCCGCGCCGGTCGCGGTAGACCACGGCCTGGTTGAGCAGCAGGTCGGTGCCGATGTGGGCGTCGGTCAGGCGCATGCCGTTGTGCACCCGGCAGCGCGGCAGGTGCAGGTCGCCCTCGGTGTGCACCCGGGCCGCCTCCAGGCGCGGGATGGAGCAGTCCACCAGGCGCAGCGTGGTGAACCGGGCCTCCGGCAGCAGGACCTCCTTCTCGAAGCGGCAGCCCTTCAGCTCCGTGTACGGCACCACCGTGCCGCCCGCCAGGTCCAGGACGCCGGTGATCTGCACCCCCGCGAGCTTCAGCGCCGACACCCGCCCGGCGAGCGCGGGCGGCCCGTCGAGCAGCAGCCAGCACACGATGCGGGCCCGCACGCTGCGCTCGGGCCCCCAGGGGTGCGCGCCGTGCGGGTCGTCCGCGACCGCGTCGCCCGATCTGAGGTCGTAGGTCGTGCCGTTGCGGAACGCCTGCCACATGCCGATCTCCGCGGCGGTCAGCCCGTCCGGCGGCTCCCCGATGCCGGTGTCGTCGACCACAGCCGTCGTCCTCCCGTACGTCCCCTGAGGTGCGCGTGTCTCGTACACCTGTTCATGCCCGCTCCGTGACCGCCTGAACGCTAGTGGTGAGCGGGGCTTCCGTACATCCGGGGCCGCCCCGCCAGCCGCCGGAACCCGAGCCTCCGCCGGATGCGCCGGGCGGCCGGGGCCCGGCCCGTCCCGTATCACTCACCGCGTATCACTCACTGATACGGCCGACCGGCCGCCGACGGCCGTCTGCGAGAATTGGCCATGTGATCTCTCGAATCGATCTGCGCGGCGACGCCCTCCCCGAGGGCTCCGCCCTGCGCGCCCTGCTGCCCCGTGCCGACTTCGACGTCGCGGCCGCCCTGGAGAAGGTGCGGCCCATCTGCGAAGACGTGCATCATCGCGGCGACGCGGCGCTGATCGAGTACGCGGAGAAGTTCGACGGCGTGCGCCTGGAGCGGGTCCGGGTGCCCGCCGAGGCGCTCACCGAGGCCCTGGCGGGGCTCGACGAGGCCGTGCGCGCGGCCCTGGAGGAGTCCATCCGCCGCGCCCGCACCGTCCACCGCGCCCAGCGCCGCGCCCCCCACACCACGCAGGTCGTGCCCGGCGGCTCGGTCACCGAGAAGTGGGTGCCGGTGGACCGCGTCGGCCTGTACGCGCCGGGTGGCCGGTCCGTCTACCCCTCCTCCGTGATCATGAACGCGGTGCCCGCGCAGGAGGCGGGCGTGGCCTCCATGGCCCTCGCCTCCCCGCCGCAGAAGGAGTTCGGCGGCCTGCCGCACCCGACGATCCTCGCCGCCTGCGCCCTCCTCGGCATCGACGAGGTGTACGCCGTCGGCGGCGCCCAGGCCGTCGCCATGTTCGCGTACGGCACCGAGGAGTGCGCCCCGGCGAACATGGTCACCGGCCCCGGCAACATCTGGGTCGCCGCCGCCAAGCGCTACTTCACCGGCCGCATCGGCATCGACACCGAAGCGGGCCCCACCGAGATCGCGGTCCTCGCCGACGACACCGCCGACCCGGCGCACATCGCCGCCGACCTGATCAGCCAGGCCGAGCACGACCCGCTGGCCGCCGCCGTCCTGGTCACCGACTCCGTGGCGCTCGCCGACGCGGTCGCCAAGGAGCTGGAGCCGCAGGTCGCCGCCACCAAGCACGTCGAGGACCGCATCGTGCCCGCGCTCAGCGGCCGCCAGTCCGCGATCGTCCTCGTCGACGGCCTGGAGGCGGGCCTGCGCGTCGTCGACGCGTACGGCGCCGAGCACCTGGAGATCCAGACCGCCGACGCCGCCGCCGTCGCCGACCGGGTCAGGAACGCGGGCGCGATCTTCGTCGGTCCCTGGGCGCCGGTCTCCCTCGGCGACTACTGCGCGGGCTCCAACCACGTGCTGCCCACCGGCGGCTGCGCCTGCCATTCGTCCGGGCTCTCCGTGCAGTCCTTCCTGCGCGGCATCCACATCGTGGACTACACGAAGGACGCCCTCGCCGAGGTCGCCCACCACGTGGTGACGCTCGCCGAGGCCGAGGACCTGCCCGCGCACGGCGCGGCCGTCAAGGTGAGGTTCGGCGGGAAGGTGCCCGGCCAGTGAGCGACGTGACCATCGACGACCTCCCCGTACGGGACGAGCTGCGCGGCAAGTCCCCCTACGGCGCGCCCCAGCTCGACGTCCCCGTCCGCCTGAACACCAACGAGAACCCCTACCCGCTGCCCGAGCCCCTGGTCGAGCGCATCGCCGAGCGCGTCCGCGAGGCCGCCCGGGGCCTGAACCGCTACCCCGACCGGGACGCGGTCGAGCTGCGCACCCAGCTCGCGCGCTACCTCACCCGCACCGGCGGCCACGAGGTCACCCGCGCCCAGGTGTGGGCCGCCAACGGCTCCAACGAGATCATCCAGCAGCTGCTCCAGACCTTCGGCGGCCCCGGCCGCACCGCGATCGGCTTCGAGCCCTCGTACTCGATGCACGCCCTGATCGCCCGCGGCACCGGCACCGGCTGGATCTCCGGGCCGCGGCGCGACGACTTCACGATCGACGCCGACGCCGCCGCGCGCGCCATCGCCGAGAACCGGCCGAACGTCGTCTTCCTCACCACGCCCAACAACCCCACGGGCAACGCCGTGCCGCGCGAGACCGTCCTCGCCCTGTACGACGCCGCGCAGGCCGCCGGACCGTCGATCGTCGTGGTCGACGAGGCGTACGTGGAGTTCAGCCACGGCGACTCGCTGCTGCCCCTCCTTCAGGGACGGCCGCACCTGGTGATCTCGCGCACCATGTCCAAGGCCTTCGGCGCCGCGGGCCTGCGCCTCGGCTACCTGGCCGCCGCCCCGGCGGTCGTGGACGCCGTGCAGCTGGTGCGCCTGCCCTACCACCTGTCGGCCGTCACGCAGGCCACCGCGCTCGCCGCCCTGGAGCACACCGACACGCTCCTGGGCTACGTCGAGCAGCTCAAGGCCGAGCGGGACCGCCTGGTGGCCGAGCTGCGCGCCCTCGGCTTCGAGGTGACCGAGTCGGACGCCAACTTCGTCCAGTTCGGGCGCTTCGACGACGCCCACCGGGCCTGGCGCGACATCCTCGACCGGGGCGTCCTCGTCCGGGACAACGGGGTACCCGGGTGGCTGCGGGTCACCGCGGGCACCCCCGCAGAAAACGACGCGTTCCTCGATGCGGTGCGCGGACTGAAGAAGGAGCGAAACGCATGAGCCGCGTAGGCCGTGTCGAACGGACCACCAAGGAGACCTCGGTCCTCGTCGAGATCGACCTCGACGGCACCGGGAAGGTCGACGTGTCGACCGGGGTCGGCTTCTACGACCACATGCTCGACCAGCTCGGCCGCCACGGCCTGTTCGACCTCACCGTCAAGACCGACGGCGACCTGCACATCGACTCCCACCACACCATCGAGGACACCGCCCTCGCGCTCGGCGCCGCCTTCAAGCAGGCCCTCGGCGACAAGGTGGGCATCTACCGCTTCGGCAACTGCACGGTCCCGCTCGACGAATCCCTCGCCCAGGTCACCGTCGACCTCTCCGGCCGCCCGTACCTGGTGCACACCGAGCCGGAGAACCTGGCGCCGATGATCGGCGCGTACGACACCACGATGACCCGGCACATCCTGGAGTCCTTCGTCGCCCAGGCCCAGGTCGCCCTGCACGTCCACGTGCCGTACGGGCGCAACGCCCACCACGTCGTCGAGTGCCAGTTCAAGGCCCTCGCCCGGGCGCTCAGGTACGCGTCCGAGCGCGACCCGCGCGCCGCCGGAATCCTCCCCTCCACGAAGGGCGCCCTGTAGCCATGAACGGCGTCTCCACCCTGCTGATCTTCGTCGGGCTCTTCCTCCTCGGCGGTGTGTACTCCTTCGCCAAGCAGAAGCAGTCCAAGAGCCTCATCACCCTGCTGTCCATCGGCGCCGGGATGTGCCTCCTCGCGGGCGTCCTGCGCCTGGAGGTGTGGAATTGACCTCCGCTCCGAAGAAGGTCGTGGTCTTCGACTACGGCTTCGGGAACGTCCGCTCCGCCGAGCGCGCCCTCGCCCGCGCGGGCGCCGACGTCGAGATCACCCGTGACTACGACACGGCGATGAACGCCGACGGCCTGCTCGTGCCCGGCGTCGGCGCCTTCGCCGCCTGCATGAAGGGGCTGCGCGCGGCCCGCGGCGACTGGGTCGTCGGCCGCCGCCTGTCCGGCGGGCGCCCCGTCATGGGCATCTGCGTCGGCATGCAGATCCTGTTCGAGCGCGGCATCGAGCACGGCGTCGAGACCGAGGGCCTGGACGAGTGGCCCGGCACGGTCGCGCCCCTGAAGGCCGAGGTCGTGCCCCACATGGGCTGGAACACCGTCGACGCCCCGGAGGGCTCCGAGCTGTTCCGGGGCCTGGACGCCGACGAGCGCTACTACTTCGTGCACTCGTACGCCGTCCACGACTGGACCCTGGAGACCGCGAACCCGGCGATGCGCGCCCCCAAGGTCACCTGGGCCACGCACGGCGAGCCCTTCGTGGCGGCAGTGGAGAACGGCGCCCTGTGGGCCACGCAGTTCCACCCCGAGAAGTCCGGCGACGCCGGAGCGCAGCTGCTGAAGAACTGGATCGGAACCCTCTGATGGCCCCTGACACGGCCCCCCGCACGGCCCCGAAGCTCGAACTCCTCCCCGCCGTCGACGTCCGCGACGGGCAGGCCGTCCGGCTCGTGCACGGCGAGTCCGGCACCGAGACCTCCTACGGCTCCCCGCTGGAGGCCGCCCTCGCCTGGCAGCGGGCGGGCGCCGAGTGGCTGCACCTGGTCGACCTGGACGCCGCGTTCGGCACCGGCGACAACCGCGCCCTGGTCGCCGAGGTCACCCGGGCCATGGACATCAAGGTGGAGCTGTCCGGCGGCATCCGCGACGACGAGACCCTCGCCGCCGCCCTCGCCACCGGCTGCACCCGCGTCAACCTCGGCACGGCCGCCCTGGAGACCCCCGAGTGGGTCGCCAAGGCCATCGCCGAGCACGGCGACAAGATCGCCGTCGGCCTCGACGTGCGCGGCACCACGCTGCGCGGCCGCGGCTGGACCCGCGACGGCGGCGACCTGTACGAGACCCTGGAGCGCCTCAACGCCGAGGGCTGCGCGCGCTACGTGGTCACCGACATCGCCAAGGACGGCACCCTCCAGGGCCCGAACCTGGAGCTGCTGGAGAACGTCTGCGTGGCCACCGACCGCCCGGTCGTCGCCTCCGGCGGCGTCTCCTCCCTGGACGACCTGCGCGCCATCGCCGCGCTGGTGCCGCGGGGCGTCGAGGGCGCCATCGTCGGCAAGGCGCTGTACGCGAAGGCGTTCACGCTGGAAGAGGCACTGGAGGCAGTGGGGGCAGTGGCGTCATGAGCGACGTACGGCGTGTGCAGAGCGGCAGCCCCTGGGAGGACGCCTTCGGTTTCGCACGCGCCGTGGCGGCGGGCGACCGGGTCCTCGTCGGCGGCACCACGGCCTTCAAGGGCCCGGTCCTGTACGGCGAGGGCGACCCCTACGAACAGGCGCGGGTCGCCTTCCGCAACGCCCTGGACGCGCTCGCCGAGTTCGGCCTGACCGCCGACTCCGTGATCCGCACCCGCATGTACCTGACCCACGCGCGGGACGTCGACGACGTGGGCCGGGCGCACTGGGAGGTCTTCGACTCCGTGCGCCCCGTCAGCACGCTCGTGATCGTCGACGGGTTCGTCGACCCGCGCATCCTGGTCGAGGTCGAGCTAGAAGCATTCCGAGAAGCTTCCCGAGGAGCCCCATCGTGACCCTGGCGGTCCGAGTCATCCCCTGCCTGGACGTGGACAACGGCCGGGTCGTCAAGGGCGTCAACTTCCAGAACCTGCGCGACGCGGGCGACCCCGTCGAGATGGCCAAGGTGTACGACGCCGAAGGCGCCGACGAGCTGACGTTCCTGGACATCACCGCGTCCTCCGGCGACCGCGAGACCACGTACGACGTGGTGCGGCGCACCGCCGAGCAGGTCTTCATCCCGCTCACCGTCGGCGGTGGGGTGCGCACCGCCGACGACGTGGACAAGCTGCTGCGGGCCGGGGCCGACAAGGTCGGCGTGAACACCGCCGCGATCGCCCGGCCGGACCTCATCCGCGAGATCGCCGAGCGCTTCGGGCGGCAGGTCCTGGTCCTGTCGGTGGACGCGCGCCGCACCGGGTCCGGGGCCTTCGAGGTCACCACCCACGGCGGTCGCCGCTCCGCCGGGATCGACGCCGTCGAGTGGGCTCACCGGGCCGCCGAGCTGGGGGCGGGGAGATCCTGCTCAACTCCATGGACGCGGACGGCACGAAGGACGGCTACGACCTGGAGATGATCTCCGCCGTCCGCAAGCACGTCTCGGTTCCCGTCATCGCGTCGGGGGTGCGGGGCGGCTTGAGCACTTCGTGCCCGCCGTCGCCGCGGGTGCGGATGCCGTGCTCGCGGCATCCGTCTTCCACTTCGGGGATCTGCGGATCGGGGAGGTCAAGGGGGCGCTGAGGGGGGCGGGACACGCGGTGCGCTAGCCCTCGCGGGGGGCGCCCCAGGCCCGCCCCTTTCCCGAAACCATGGGGCTGTCGCCCCCTGGCACCCCCGTTCATCGGCCTGGCGGCCTCGTCCTCAAACGCCGGACGGGCTAATCCTTCGCGCTGCGCGCTCGCCCTCAAACGCCGGGCGGGCTGGATCGGTCGCGTTGCGGCTCGTCCTCGGGTGCTGGACGGGACAGCGAGGCAGCCCACCCGCCCCGGAGGGGGCGGGCGGGTGGGGAAATCCGCCGCGGTAGCGGTGGATCACGGTCAGTCGACGACGGCGAGCAACGCACGTTCCAGCCCGTCCGGCGTTTGAGGACGAGGCGCGGAGCGCCGATGAGGTGGGTGGGGGAGAGGGGCGGGAGTCAGAGGCCCAGCTGGGGGGTTTCCAGGAGTTTGGCCACCGCCTCCTTGTCGCCGTCCAGGGCGACGTCCGCCACCTCCTGGCGGCCGAAGGCGAACATGAGGAGTTCGGACGGCTCCCCGGTGACCGTGACGACCGGGGCACCCCGGTGGGCGACCGCCGTCTGGCCGTCGGGGCGGCGCAGGACCAGGCCCACGGGGGCCTTGCGCCCGAGGACGCGGGCCATCCGCTCCAGGCGGGACCACAGGGCCTCGGAGAACACCGGGTCCAGCTCGCGCGGCGTCCAGTCCGCCTGGGCGCGGCGCACGTCCTCCGCGTGGACGTAGAACTCGACGGCGTTCGACGCCTCGTCGACCTGCTTGAGGTGGAAGGGGGAGAACCGCGGCGGCCCCGTGCGGATGAGCTGGATCAGCTCGTCGTACGGCTTCGCGGCGAACTCCGCCTGCACCCGCTCAAGGCGCGACGCCAGCTGCTTGATCAGGATTCCGCCCGCCGCGTCCGCGCGGCGCTCGCGGACCACCACGTGGGCGGCGAGGTCGCGGGTGGTCCAGCCGTCGCAGAGGGTCGGCGCGTCCGGCCCCGCCGCTTCCAGGAGGTCAGCGAGGAGGAGTCGTTCACGCTTGGCATGGGTCGACATGCCAGCCAGCGTACGACCGGGGATCCGGTCCGCACAGTGGACGTCCGGCGGACGGACCGCACGGGCGCGGCACAATGGCCGACATGACCAGCACGCCGCCGCCCAGCAGCCTCGACCCGCAGATCGCCGCCCGCCTCAAGCGCGGCGCCGACGGACTCGTCCCCGCCGTCGCCCAGCAGTACGACACCGGCGAGGTGCTGATGCTCGGCTGGATGGACGACGAGGCCCTGCACCGCACCCTGACCACCGGGCGCTGCACGTACTGGTCGCGCAGCAGGCAGGAGTACTGGGTCAAGGGCGACACGTCGGGCCACTACCAGTACGTGAAGTCCGTCGCCCTGGACTGCGACGCGGACACCGTCCTCGTGAAGGTCGACCAGGTCGGCCCCGCCTGCCACACCGGCACCCGCACCTGCTTCGACGCCGACGCGCTCCCCCTCGGCCAGTAGGGTCGGCCCATGGATCTGGAGACCTTCCGCAAGCTCGCGACCGACCGCCGCGTGATCCCCGTCAGCCGCAGGCTCCTCGCGGACGGCGACACCCCGGTCGGGCTCTACCGCAAGCTCGCCGCCGAGCGCCCCGGCACGTTCCTGCTCGAATCGGCGGACAACGGCCGCTCCTGGTCCCGGTACTCGTTCGTGGGCGTCCGCAGCGCCGCCACCCTGACCGTGCGCGACGGCGCGGCCCACTGGCTGGGCGCCCCGCCCGTCGGCGTCCCCACCTCCGGCGACCCGCTGGCCGCGCTGCGCGCCACCATCGAGGCCCTGCACACGCCCCACCAGGAGGGCCTGCCGCCCTTCACCGGCGGCATGGTCGGCTACCTCGGCTACGACATCGTGCGCCGCCTGGAGAAGATCGGCCCCGGCGACGTCGACGACCTGGCGCTGCCCGAGCTGACCATGCTGCTCACCAGCGACCTCGCCGTCCTCGACCACTGGGACGGCTCGGTCCTGCTCATCGCCAACGCCATCAACCACAACGACCTCGACACCGGCGTCGACGAGGCGTACGCCGACGCCGTGGCCCGGCTCGACGCCATGGAGGCCGACCTGTCGCGGCCGGTCGCCCAGCCCCCGGCCGCCCTCCCGCCCTCCGAGCTGCCCGAGTTCACCGCCCGCTGGGGCGGCCCCGAGTACCAGGCGGCCGTCGAGGACATCAAGGAGCGCATCCGCGCGGGCGAGGCCTTCCAGGTGGTGCCCTCGCAGCGGTTCGAGACGCCGTGCCGGGCGAGCGCCCTCGACGTGTACCGGGTGCTGCGGGCCACCAACCCGTCGCCGTACATGTACCTCTTCCGCTTCGACGGATTCGACGTCGTCGGCTCGTCGCCCGAGGCGCTCGTCAAGGTCGAGGACGGGCGCGCCCTGGTGCACCCCATCGCCGGGACCCGGCCGCGCGGCGCCACCCCCAGCAGGACCAGGCGCTCGCCGAGGAACTCCTCGCCGACCCCAAGGAGCGCGCCGAGCACCTGATGCTCGTCGACCTGGGCCGCAACGACCTCGGCCGGGTCTGCGAGCCGGGCTCCGTGGAGGTCGTGGACTTCATGTCCATCGAGAAGTACTCCCACGTCATGCACATTGTGTCGACCGTCACCGGACGGGTCGCCGAGGGCCGCACCGCCTTCGACGTGCTCACCGCCTGCTTCCCCGCGGGCACCCTCTCCGGCGCCCCCAAGCCCCGCGCCATGCAGATCATCGACGAGCTGGAGCCGTCCCGGCGCGGCCTGTACGGCGGCTGCGTCGGCTACCTGGACTTCGCGGGCGACTCCGACACCGCCATCGCCATCCGCACCGCCCTGCTGCGCGACGGCACCGCGTACGTGCAGGCCGGAGCGGGTGTCGTCGCCGACTCCGACCCGGTCGCCGAGGACACCGAGTGCCGCAACAAGGCCGCCGCCGTGCTGCGCGCCATCCATACCGCCCACCGCCTGCACGGCCCCGCGAGCCGTGAGGGATAGTGGACGGGTGACTTCTGCAGCAGTACCGACGCCACGTTCCGACAGCGCGCCCCCGGCTGTCGCGAGCCGCCCCGCGCGCGGCGGACGGCGCAGCCTCGCCGCCGCGCTGCTGCTCGGCGCCGCGGGCGCGGCCCTCGCGCTGCTCGCCTCCCGGCAGTCCTGGGCCCACGGCACCGCGGCCGTGGCGGGCGGCGACTTCCCGCTGACCGCCAAGGGCAGCGACGTCACCGGCGTGCCCGCGGCCCTCGCGATAGTGGGCCTCGCCGCGCTCGTCGCCGTCTTCGCCGTGCGCCGCACCGGCCGCGTCCTGGTCTCCCTGCTGCTCGCGCTGAGCGGCGTCGGCATCGCCGTCGCCGCGCTCGTCGGCGCCAGGGACAGCGGCGCGCTCGACGAGAAGGCCGCCACCGCGTCCGGCGACGCCGCCTCCCAGGTCGCCGAGCTGAGCCACACCGGCTGGCCCTACGCGGCCGCCGCCGCGGGCGCGCTGCTGCTCGCCGCCGGGCTGCTCGCGCTGGTCTGCGGCCGCGCCTGGCCCGCGATGTCCGGCCGGTACGAGCGCGACGGCGCCCCCGCCCCCGGGCCGCGCGGCGCGCCCCGGACCCGGACCGCCCCGAGGAGCTGTGGAAGGCCATCGACCGCGGCGAGGACCCCACTCGCGAGGCATAGCCGCCACGGGACCCCGGTCGGCGCGATCATCGCGGGCCCCGGTCTCATCGCACACCCCGGCGTACGGGACAATGGACGACAGCGTCAACCCACACGCGTCCACACGCACAGCTAACGAGGAGCAAGTCATGGCGGGAAGCCACGGACACGGACACACCCCGGCCGCGTGGACCGGTGTCATCATCGCCTTCATCGGTTTCTGCGTCGCGGGGGCCTTCATGGTGATGAGCAACCCGGTCGGCTTCTGGGCCGGTATCGGGCTCACCCTCGTCGGCGCGGTCGTGGGCGGCGCCATGCGCCTCGCGGGCCTCGGCCAGAAGCCCCAGCCGCACCGGGTGGTCCAGTCCGAGAGCTGACCGACTCCTGTCGTACGCCGATGGGGCGCCCGGACCCGTTCCGCGCGCCCCATCGGCGTACCGGACGGGCGCGCCCGCGCCCGGCACGGGAGAGAATGCGCTGGTGAACGCCGAACCGGAGACCGCCAAGGGCTCGCGCCCCGCGCTGCGCCGCCTGGCAGTGCCGTTCGCCCTGCTCGGCGCGGTCGCCGCCGCCTTCGCGTACGTCGCCGCGGTCGACCCGAACGAGCCCGGCCACTACCCGGCCTGCCCGCTGCTGTACTACACGGGCGTCTACTGCCCCGGCTGCGGCGGGCTGCGCAGCGCCCACGCCGTCGCCCACGGCGACCTCGCCGGGGCCCTCGGCGCCAACGCCCTCGCCGTCGTCGGCTACGGCGTCTTCGCGGTGCTCTGGACGCTGTGGGCCGTGCGGGCCGCCCGCGGCAGGCCCCCGCGGCTCGACCTCGGGCGCGGCCAGCTGTGGGCCCTGGGCGCGCTGGTCGCGCTGTTCACCCTCGTACGCAACCTGCCGTTCGGGTCCTGGCTGCACCCCTAGGCCCGTGCGGCGGCGGCCGGTCAGCGCCCCGTCAGCGGGGTCCGGCGACCCTGGCGGGCGTCCGGGTCGTGGGATCGCCGTCAACCGGATGCGGGGCCTACGCCCCGCTGCGGATACCATCGCAGTGACCATCGTTTTGCAGGGAAGGGGGCCGCTCGCGTGAGTGTGCTCGACGAGATCATCGACGGAGTCCGTGCCGACCTCGCGGAGCGGCAGGCGCGCGTCAGCCTCGACGAGCTCAAGGAGCGCGCGGCGAAGGCACCGGCGGCCCGGGACGGCGCGGCCGCCCTCCGCGGCGACGGCGTCAAGGTCATCTGCGAGGTCAAGCGCTCCAGCCCGTCCAAGGGCGCGCTCGCCGCGATCGCCGACCCGGCGGGCCTCGCCGCCGACTACGAGGCGGGCGGCGCCGCCGTCATCTCCGTGCTCACCGAGCAGCGCCGCTTCGGCGGCTCCCTCGCCGACCTGGAGGCCGTGCGCGCCAAGGTCGACATCCCGGTCCTTCGCAAGGACTTCATCGTCACCTCGTACCAGCTGTGGGAGGCCCGCGCGTACGGCGCCGACCTCGCCCTGCTGATCGTCGCGGCCCTGGACCAGCCCGCCCTGGAGTCGCTGATCGAGCGCGCCGAGTCCATCGGCCTGACCCCGCTCGTGGAGGTCCACGACGAGGAGGAGGCCGAGCGCGCCCTCGACGCGGGCGCCCGGGTCATCGGGGTCAACGCGCGCAACCTGAAGACCCTCAAGGTCGACCGCGCCACCTTCGAGCGCGTCGCGCCCGAGCTGCCCGACTCCGTGGTGAAGGTCGCCGAGTCCGGCGTGCGCGGCCCGCACGACCTGATCGCGTACGCCAACGCGGGCGCCGACGCGGTGCTCGTGGGCGAGTCCCTGGTCACCGGGCGCGACCCCAGGGCCGCCGTGTCCGACCTCGTCGCGGCCGGGGAGCACCCGGCCCTGCGGCACGGGCGGAGCTGACCGCCGCCATGCCCATCGCCGCCCGCCTCGCTCCCGGCTGCCGCCCGCGCGGCTGCCGGGCGCCCGCGCGGCGGGTGCGCGGGCGGCGGGTGCGGTATGTCATCGGGGACGAGCCCGGTCAGGTGAACGGGATGCGATGGCGTCCCTGCGGCGCGCGTCCCTGACCCTGTGCTTGCGGACGGCTCGGCACCGCCGGGCCGGTTCGCGGGGGTTGCTCGCCGTCGCGGCGGATGGAACTTCCCCAAGCCCGCCCCTTCCCGAAACCAGGGGGCGGTGGAAGGTATCCGCCGCGAGCGGCGGTGTTCGGGCGCGCAGACGAACAGACCACGTTCGCCCCGAATCATCATGAGGTACCCACATGCCCAGCGAGTTCTTCATCCCCGACCCGGAGGGCCGGACCCCCAGCGCCGAAGGCTACTTCGGCGCGTTCGGCGGCAAGTTCATCCCCGAGGCCCTGGTCGCGGCCGTCGACGAGGTGGCCGTCGAGTTCGAGAAGGCGAAGGCCGACCCCGCGTTCGCGCGGGAGCTGGACGACCTGCTCGTGAACTACACGGGACGGCCCAGCGCGCTCACCGAGGTGCCGCGGTTCGCCGAACACGCCGGGGGCGCCCGCGTGTTCCTCAAGCGCGAGGACCTCAACCACACCGGCTCCCACAAGATCAACAACGTGCTCGGGCAGGCGCTGCTCACCAAGCGGATGGGCAAGACCCGGGTCATCGCCGAGACCGGCGCCGGGCAGCACGGCGTCGCCACGGCCACCGCGTGCGCGCTGTTCGGGCTGGACTGCACCATCTACATGGGTGAGATCGACACCCAGCGCCAGGCCCTGAACGTGGCCCGGATGCGGATGCTCGGCGCCGAGGTCATCGCCGTGAAGTCCGGCTCCCGGACGCTGAAGGACGCCATCAACGAGGCCTTCCGCGACTGGGTCGCCAACGTCGACCACACCCACTACCTGTTCGGGACCGTCGCCGGGCCGCACCCCTTCCCCGCCATGGTCCGCGACTTCCACCGCGTGATCGGCGTGGAGGCGCGCCGCCAGATCCTGGAGCGGGCCGGGCGGCTGCCCGACGCCGCGATCGCCTGCGTCGGCGGCGGCTCCAACGCCATCGGGCTCTTCCACGCCTTCATCCCGGACACCGACGTCCGCCTGATCGGCTGCGAGCCCGCCGGGCACGGCGTCGAGACCGGCGAGCACGCGGCGACGCTCACCGCGGGCGAGCCCGGCATCCTGCACGGATCGCGGTCGTACGTCCTCCAGGACGAGGAGGGGCAGATCACCGAGCCCTACTCGATCTCCGCGGGGCTCGACTACCCGGGCATCGGCCCCGAGCACGCCTTCCTCAAGGACAGCGGCCGCGGCGAGTACCGGGCCGTCACCGACGACGCGGCGATGCGGGCGCTGCGGCTGCTCTCCCGCACGGAGGGCGTCATCCCGGCCATCGAGTCCGCCCACGCCCTCGCGGGGGCCCTTGAGGTCGGCCGGGAGCTGGGACCCGACGGGCTGCTCGTCGTCAACCTCTCCGGGCGCGGCGACAAGGACATGGACACCGCCGCCCGCTACTTCGGGCTCTACGACGCCACCGAGGAGGCCGCCAAGTGAGCGGGAACCTTCAGCTGCTGAGCGACACCCTCGCCGCCGCCAAGGCCGAGGGGCGGGCCGCGCTCATCGCGTACCTGCCCGCCGGATTCCCCACCGTGGACGGCGGCATCGAGGCGGTCAAGGCCGTCTTCGACGGCGGCGCGGACGTCGTCGAGGTCGGCCTGCCGCACAGCGACCCCGTCCTCGACGGGCCGGTCATCCAGACCGCCGACGACATCGCCCTGCGCGGCGGCGTGAAGATCGCCGACGTCCTCCGCACGGTCCGCGAGGCGCACGCCGCCACGGGCAAGCCGGTGCTCGTCATGACGTACTGGAACCCCATCGACCGCTACGGCGTGGAGCGGTTCACCGCCGAGCTGGCCGAGGCGGGCGGCGCGGGCTGCATCCTGCCCGACCTGCCCGTGCAGGAGTCCGCGCTGTGGCGCGAGCACGCGGCCAAGCACGACTTGGCCACCGTCTTCGTCGTCGCCCCCAGCAGCAAGGACGAGCGGCTCGCCACCATCACCGCGGCGGGCTCCGGCTTCGTGTACGCCGCCTCCCTGATGGGCGTCACCGGCACCCGCGCCTCGGTGGGCGCGCAGGCCGCGGACCTGGTGCGGCGCACCCGCGCCACCACCGACCTGCCGGTCTGCGTGGGCCTCGGCGTCTCGAACGCCGCCCAGGCCGCCGAGGTCGCGGGCTTCGCCGACGGCGTCATCGTCGGCTCGGCGTTCGTCCAGCGCATGCTCGACGCCGAGGACGAGGCGGCGGGCCTCACCGCGGTGCGCGAACTGGCCGGTGAGCTGGCCAAGGGCGTACGGGCCGACGGGTAGTTTCGTACGGGTAGCTCATAAGGGTGGACCTGGACCGGGGAGGCGCGCTCGCGCCTCCCCGGTTCGTTTGGTCCGTTATGAGCGAGAAGAACCGTGAGGGCAAGCGCACGGCCCGCGAGCGCCTTGCCGAGGAGCGCGAGCGGCAGAAGAGAAGCGACAAGCGGCGCCGGACGCTGCTGGTGAGCGCGGCCGTCGTCGGGGTGCTGGCGCTGGCCGCGGTCGGCGGCCTGCTCGCGGCGAACGCCGGGGACGACGACAAGAAGAAGGACGCGTCCGGCCCGGTGGTCGCCCCGAAGGGCGCGACCGACGAGGACGGCCCGGCGATCCGGCACGGCAAGGCCGACGCCAAGTCCACCCTCACCGTCTGGGAGGACTTCCGCTGCCCGGCCTGCAAGCAGTTCGAGGACGGGTACCGCTCGACGGTCAACGACCTCGTCGACAAGGGCCTGCTCAAGGTCGACTACCACCTCGCCACCCTCATCGACGACAACATGGGCGGCCACGGCTCCCTGCGCGCCGCCAACGCCGCGGCCTGCGCCCAGGACGCCGGGAAGTTCCCCGCGTACCACGACGTGCTGTTCCAGAACCAGCCCCCGGAGCCCGACGACGCCTTCGGGGACAACGACAAGCTGATCGAGCTGGCGGGCAAGGTCGACGGCCTGACCACGGCCGCCTTCAAGAAGTGCGTCACCGACGGCACGCACAGCAGCTGGGTGGTGAAGTCCGACAAGGCCTTCGAGGACGCGGGCCTGCGCGGCACGCCCACGGTCCTGCTCGACGGCAAGAACATCTTCGAGGACCAGAAGAACCCGCTCACGCCCCAGAAGCTCAAGCAGAAGGTGGAGCAGGCGGCCCGCTGACGCCCGCCGTCCGCGGGGCGGCGTTATGGACCCGTTGCCGGGCCGGTTGCCGTCGGCGCCGCCCGGCGCGGTAGCGTCGACCCTGCCATGGAATTTGCCTACATCCCCAGCCCGTCGCGCGGAGTGGTCGAGCTCGGCCCCATTCCGCTGCGCGGCTACGCGTTCTGCATCATCATCGGCGTGTTCGTCGCCGTGTGGCTCGGCAACAAGCGGTGGATCGCCCGCGGCGGTCTGCCCGGCACCGTGGCGGACATCTCCGTGTGGGCGGTGCCGTTCGGCCTCGTCGGCGGCCGCCTCTACCACGTGATCACGGACTACCAGCTGTACTTCAGCGACGGCCGCGACTGGGTGGACGCCTTCAAGATCTGGGAGGGCGGGCTCGGCATCTGGGGCGCCATCGCCTTCGGCGCCGTCGGCGCCTGGATCGGCTGCCGCAGGCGCGGCATCCCGCTGCCCGCCTGGGCCGACGCCCTCGCCCCCGGCATCGCGATCGCCCAGGCCATCGGCCGCTGGGGCAACTGGTTCAACCAGGAGCTGTACGGCAGGGAGACGGACCTGCCGTGGGCGCTGAAGATCACCAGCTCCGACGACGGCCGCGTGCCGGGCACCTACCACCCGACGTTCCTGTACGAGTCGCTGTGGTGCCTCGGCGTCGCGGCCCTCGTCATCTGGGCCGACCGCCGCTTCAGGCTCGGGCACGGGCGGGCCTTCGCGCTGTACGTCGCCTCGTACTGCGCGGGCCGCTTCTGGATCGAGTACATGCGCGTCGACGACGCCCACGAATTCCTCGGCCTGCGGCTGAACAACTGGACGGCGCTCGTCGTCTTCCTGCTGGCCGTGGTGTACTTCGTGATCTCGGCGCGGACGCGGCCGGGCCGCGAGGAGGTCGTCGAACCCGCCGCGGTCGCTGGCGGGGGCGCCTCCAGCGATGACGGCGCCGACGCCGAGGGGGAGCCCTCGGACGCCCTGGCCGAGGCGAAGGGCTCTGACCCGCTGGCCAAGGAGCCCAAGGTCGAGTCCGAGGGCGGGGCGGAGTCCACGGCCAAGGGCTGAGACGGCCTCCGTCATTCGGCTAGGGCGCCGTCGTGGCTGGTCGCGCCTCTTCGGGGCGCTGCCGACGAGCCAGAGCCAGCGTTCTGCGGGCCTGCTCCGCCACCGCCTGGTCGATGAACTGACCGCCGGGGAGCGCCTGGGCGCCCGGGTGGGCCTCCGCTGCCCTGAGGACGGCTTCGGCCCGCTCGACCTCCTCGGGGGTCGGCAGGTACGCGCGCTCGATGACCGGGAGCTGGCGCGGGTGGAGGGCGGCGCGGCCCAGGAAGCCCAGGGCGCGGCCCCGCGCGCAGGACGCGGCCAGGCCCTCCAGGTCCCGGATGTCGGGGTGCACCGACTGCGGCGGCGGAGGCAGCCCCGCCGCGCGGGCGGCGACCACCACCCGGGACCGGGACCAGTCGAGGCCCGGCTCCTCCCGCACGCCGAGGTCGGCCCGCAGGTCCGCCTCGCCGAGCGACAGGCCCCGCAGCGCCGGGTGCGCGGTGGCGATCGCGTACGCCCGCTCCACGCCGAGCGCCGACTCGATCAGGGCGTACAGGGCGGGCGCGCCGCCCTCCGCCGGGGCCGCCCGCTCGGCGGCGCGCACCACGTCCGCCGGGTCGTTCACCTTGGGCAGGCGAAGCCCTGACAGGCCCGGCAGCGGCGCGAGGGCCGCCAGGTCGGCGTCGGACAGGGGCGTGCCGAGCGCGTTCACGCGGACGTGGACGGGAACCGGCGGGGCCTTCGCCAGCAGCTCCGCGGTGGCCGCGCGGGCGTACTCCTTGCGGTCCGGCGCCACCGCGTCCTCCAGGTCGACGACCACCACGTCGGCGCCCGCGGCCAGCGCCTTCGCCACTACCTCGGGGCGGTCCCCGGGAACGTACAGCCAGGTCAGGGGGATGGGCCTCATAGGGCGCCCTCCTCGCGGAGCGCGCTGATCTCGTCCGCCGTCAGGCCGAGCCCGGTCAGGACCTCGTCGGTGTCGGCGCCGTGCGGGCGGCCCGCCCAGCGGATCGCGCCGGGCGTCTCGGAGAGCCGGAAGAGGACGTTCTGCATGCGCAGCGGGCCCAGCTCCGGGTCGGGGACCGTGGTGATCGTGCCGAGGGCCGCGTACTGCGGGTCGGTCATCACGTCCCGCACGTCCTGCACGGGGGCGACCGCCGCCTCCGCCTTCTCGAAGGCCGCGACGACCTCGGCGCGGGTGCGGCGGGCGATCCAGGCGCCGACCGCCTCGTCCAGGACGTCCGCGTGCGCCGCGCGCCCGGTGCCGGTGGCGAACCACGGTTCGTCGATCAGCTCGGGGCGGCCGACCAGGCGCAGGACCCGCTCCGCGATCGACTGGGCGGAGGTGGACACGGCGACCCAGCTGCCGTCGGCGGTGCGGTAGGTGTTGCGGGGCGCGTTGTTCGCTGAGCGGTTGCCGGTGCGCGGCTGGACGTGGCCGAGCTGGTCGTACCAGAGCGGCTGCGGGCCGAGGACCGTGAGGATCGGCTCGATGATCGCCATGTCGACGACCTGGCCCCGGCCGGTGCGGTCGCGGGCCGCGAGCGCGGTCAGCACCGCGTACGCCGTGGCCAGGCCCGCGATGGAGTCGGCGAGGCCGAACGGCGGCAGCGTCGGCGGGCCGTCCGGCTCGCCGGTGGCCGCGGCGAAGCCGCTCATCGCCTCGGCGAGCGTCCCGAATCCGGGGCGGCGCGCGTACGGCCCGAACTGGCCGAAGCCCGTGACGCGGGCCAGGACCAGGCGCGGGTTGGCGGCGCTCAGCTCCTCCCAGCCGAGGTCCCACTTCTCCAGGGTGCCGGGGCGGAAGTTCTCCACGACCACGTCGGCCCCGGCGGCCAGGCGCAGCAGGGTGGCGCGGCCGCCGGGCGTGGACAGGTCCAGGGTCATGGTGCGCTTGTTGCGGCCGAGCAGCTTCCACCACAGGCCGACGCCGTCCTTGGCCGGGCCGTGGCCGCGGGAGGGGTCGGGGCGCGCGGGGTGCTCGACCTTGATCACGTCCGCGCCGAAGTCGCCGAGCAGGGTCGCGGCGAGGGGGCCCGCGAAGAGCGTGGCGAGGTCGAGGACGCGCAGGCCCTCCAGCGGTCTCACGTGTCCGCCCCCGCGTCGATCTCCGTGCGGTACGGCATGGACGCCGCCGCCCCCGGCCGCCGCACGGACAGCGCGGCCGCCGTCGACGCCCAGGCGAGGGCGTCCGGCATGGGCCTGCCCTCGCCGAGCGCCACCGCGAGCGCGCCCACGAACGTGTCACCGGCGCCCGTGGAGTCCACCGCCGTGACCCGGGGCGCGGGCACCGTGACGGGTTCCGCGTCGCGCGCCACGTACAGGCTGCCGTGCGCGCCCAGCGTGACGACGACCTCCGGGACCTGGGACAGCAGCGCCCGCGCCGCGGCGCCGGGGTCGGTGACGCCGGTGAGCGCGGCGGCCTCGTGCTCGTTGGGGACCAACAGGTCGACGGCGGCGAGGAGTTCGGGCGGCAGCGGCTGGGCGGGCGCCGGGGTGAGGACGGTCCGCACGCCGCGCTCGCGGGCGTGGCGCGCGGCGGCGAGCACTCCGTCGAGCGGCACCTCCAGCTGGAGGAGCAGCAGGTCGGCGGAGGCGATCAGGGCCTCGTCGCCGTGGGTGAGGCCGGTGAGCGTCGCGTTGGCGCCGGGCACCACGACGATCGCGTTGCCGCCCTCGTCGTCGACGACGATGTGCGCGGTTCCGGTGGCGCCCTCGACGGTGCGCAGCAGGTCGATGTCCACGCCCGAGTGGTCGAGGGTCTCGCGCAGCCGCGCGCCGAAGGCGTCGGTGCCGACCGCGCCGACCATCGAGACGGTGGCGCCCGCGCGGGCCGCGGCGACGGCCTGGTTGGCGCCCTTGCCGCCGGGGAAGGTGCGGAACTCGCGGCCGGTGACGGTCTCGCCGCGGCACGGGGCCGTGGCCACGTACGCCACGAGGTCCATGTTGGTGCTGCCTAGGACGACGATGTGCGGGCTCATGGGCGGGGGGTCTCCTGGAGTGTGTGAGGGGGCGTCAGCTCGGCGGTGAGCTGGGCGAGTTGGTCGAAGCCGACGCCGTCGAAGGCGCCGACGGACGTGGCCAGGCGGTTCTTGAGCGGGGCCGTCCAGCGCGGCGGCAGCGCGTCCGGGTGCCCGGCGAGCAGGCCCGCGACCGAACCGGCGGTCGCGCCGTTGGAGTCGGTGTCCCAGCCGCCGGACACCGCTTTGGTGATGGAGCCGGTGAAGTCGCCGTCGGCGTGGGTGAGGGCGGCGGCCAGCAGCGCCGCGTTCGGGACCACGTGCACCCAGTGGTAGTGGCCGAACCGGCCGTGCAGCTGGTCGACCACGTCGTCGAAGTGCCGCGCGGTGCGGGCCAGGTGGATGCCGTGCGCGACGGCCTCGGACAGCCGGGAGCCGGGCGGGATCGCGGCGAGGCCCGCCGCCAGGCACTGGTGGACGTCGGCGGTTCCGGACGCCGCCCGCGCGATCGTGGCCGCCGCGAACCGCGCGCCGTACACGCCGTTGCCGGTGTGGGTCAACTCGGCGTCACGGCTGGCCTGTTCGGCCGCCGCCTGAGGGTTTCCCGGGTTCGTCCAGCCGTGGACGTCCGCGCGGATCAGGGCGCCGATCCACTCGCGGTACGGGTTGCGGTGGCGGGCCGTGCGGGGTGGGGCGACGCCGTTGAGGAGGTTGCGGTAGGCGACGCGCTCGGCGGTGAAGGTGCGGGCCGCGGGCAGCTCCTCCAGCCAGAGCGTAGCCACGTCCGCGGTGGTGAAGGCGGGGCCGTGGCGCTGCAGGAGGAGCAGGTTGAGCAGGGGGTAGTTGAGGTCGTCGTCCTCCGGCATGCCGTCGATGTTCTCGGCGAGGGAGGTGGGGGCGGAGCGCCGGTTCCAGGGGTGCTGGGCGAGGAGGGCGGGTGGGACGCCCCTGGCGGTGAACCAGGTCCTCAGGGGCCAGTTGCCAGCCGCCCTGGCCAGGGCGCGGATGCCGTCCAGGGGGAGCTTCTCCACCGGTTTGCCCAGGAGGCAGCCGACGGCTCGGCCCAGCCAGGCCGCGTGTACGCGGTGGCGGTGGCCTCGCGGGGGCGCCCAGGCCCGCCCCTTTCCCGAAACCAGGGGCTGCCGCCCCTGGCACCCCGCTCATGGCCGCTTCGCGGCTCGTCCTCAAACGCCGGACGGGCTGAATCACCCAGCTCGTCCAGGAGTTGTTCCGCCAAGGCTCGCAGGTGGGGCGGGGCCCGGTGGAGGGACGCGCCTGACGTGGGAGGGGTGGGAGTGCCGCCCGCCGCCAGCCAGCGGGAGCGGGCCTCGGTGACGTCTCTGCCCTCCTCCTCCGCCTGGCGGAGTTCGTGGGCGATGAGGTCCTCGGGCTGGAGCCAGGTCAGGCGCATCAGGGGGTGCCCGTCAGAGTGGCGAACGCCGTCTCGTGGGCGCGGCGGCGGGCGCGGTCCCTGGCGTGGACCTCCCGCGCGACCGCCGTCAGGGTGCGGGCCGGGGCGTGCAGGTCCAGGCGGCTGGCCTCGGCGACCCTCTTCGACCAGTCGCGCGGGATCGGCGCCTCGCCGCGCAGCGCGCCCGCGATCGCGCCGCTCATCGTCGCGATCGAGTCGCAGTCGCGGCCGTAGTTCACCGAACCGAGCACCGCGGCCCGGTAGTCGCCGTCGGCGATCAGCACCATGCCCAGGGCGATGGGAAGTTCCTCGATCGCGTGCAGGCGCGAGGGGCGGCGGGCGCCGAGCGACGGGGCGCGGTAGTCGGGGCCGACCGTGTCGAAGGGGGCGATGGCCGCGCGCAGGGGCCGCAGGGCCGTCTCGTACGCGCGGTGTCGGGCGGCGGTGTCCGCGACCGCCTCGATGGCGGCCCGCGTGCCGTCCTTCGCCAGGGACAGACAGGTGTCGATCACCGAGGTGGGGGTGGCGCCGGGGCGGCAGGCCGCCGCGACCGCCGCCGCGAGCACGCCCGCCGCCTCCCTTCCGTACGACGACTGGTGCGCGCCCGCCACGTCCAGGGCCTCGGCGTACGCGGCCTCGGGGTCGGCCGCGTTGACCAGGCCGACCGGCGCCATGTACATCGCCGCGCCGCAGTTGACGATGTTGCCGGTGCCCGCCTCGCGCGGGTCCGCGTGGCCGTAGTGCAGGCGGGCCACCAGCCACTTCTCGGCGAGGAACAGGCGGTGCAGGGGCAGCGCCTCGGCCTCCAGTTCCGGGATCCAGCGGGGACGGGTCATCAGGTCCGGCACCAGGTGGTCGGCGATCGCGTACGCGTCCAGGTGGTCGCGGACGGTGGCGTACACGCGGACCAGGGCGTGCGTCATCAAGGTGTCGTCGGTGACGTGCCCGTCGCCCTTGTGGTACGGGGCGATGGGGCGGGCCGTGCGCCAGGCGTCGCCGTGCCAGGGGCCGACGATGCCCTGGACGGGGCCGCCGTGGCGGTCCGCGATCTGCTCGGGGGAGTGGCCCTCGACGGGGCCGCCGAGCGCGTCGCCGACGGCCGCGCCGACGAGGCTTCCGGTGACGCGGTCCTCAAGGGTGGTGCGCGGCGGTGTCGGCTGCGGGGCTGTCATGCGGTAAGTCGCCTCCTGCGGTGGGTGGTTGGGGGTCAGGTCGGCTCGTACGCGTCGGCCAGGCGCGCGGCCAGCGCCACCAGGTCGGTACCCGCGAGGCGGGGCAGCGCGCAGCCGGAGAGCGTCCGGCAGGCCGCCCGCCAGCTGTCGGGGATCGCGGCGGCCGTGCCCAGCACGCCCGTCAGCGCCCCGGCGAGCGCGGGCGCCGAGTCCGCGACCCGGGACAGGCAGGCCGCGGCGGGCACCGCCTCGTGGATCCGGCCGCGGGCGGCGGTGGCCAGGGCGAGGGCGACCGGGACGGTCTCGGCGGCGGCGATGCCGTAGCTGTAGACGTGGTCGACGATCTGGTGCTCCAGGAGCGGGATCAGGGCGAACGTGGCGCCCTCGTCCAGCGCGCACTCGTGGGCGAGGGCGACCGCGTGGCGGGCGTTGCGGCCGATCTCCGTGCCGCCCGGCAGCTGGGCGAGGGCGGCGCCCACCGCCTCATCGGGGCCCGCGCCGCCGAGGGCCGCCGCGACCGCCGCGGCCATCGCGCGGGCGCCGTGCACGCCGTCGCCGTCCTGGGTGTAGCGGGCGTCGAACTCGGCGAGGTCGGCGGCCCGTTCGGGGGCGCCCGGGTGCACCAGGGCCAGGACGCAGGCGCGCACGCAGGCCGCGTCGTCGAAGTAGTGCGGGTTGTCGTGGCCGGTGGCGGGCGGGGTGAGGCCCGCGGCGAGGTTCCCGAGGCCCGCGCGGACGGAGATCCGGGCGCGCAGGGGCAGGACCGCGGACTCGACCTCCGGGGCGCGGGCCGCGGCGGCGGCGATCTCGTCGGCCAGGGACTGCCAGGCGGCGGCCAGTGCGGTGCGGGTGCGGCGGTCCCTTGAGCGGGTGGGGGTGCTCCTCGCGCGGGTGGCCCGTGTCGCCTCCAGGACGGACTCCGCGGTGAAGGCCGCCCACTCCGCGTCGTCGGAGGGGCCCAGGCGGAGGGGGCCCGGGGGCTGGTTCAGGGCGATGGGCACGGGGAGGGTGGTGGTCGCGTTCTGCTCGGCGAACGTGTCCAGTTCGCGGGTGAGGCGGCGGGTCCACTCGGGCATGCGGGTCGCCCGGTGGCGGGCCGCGGGCCACCCGGCGGCGTCGCCTGCGGCCAGGCCGAGCAGGAGGCCTTCGGTGCGGGGGCTGCCGGGGGTGGCCCTGCCGGGGGCTCCCCAAGCCCGCCCCTTCCCGAAACCAGGGGGTTGCACCCCCTGGACCCCCGCTTCACGGTCGCCCGGCGTCTCGGGCTGTGCCCACCCGTCCCGCCCTGCGGGACGACTGCCCACAGCCAGGGAATGGCCAGTTGTGTACGACATTACGGCTCCTCGTCCGGCGTCAGCAGGTCCGCGATGTCCAGGACGTGGTGGCCCCGCATCGTGGGCAGGCAGGTGCCCCGGGCGGGGCCGATGGCCTCGGCCCACTCCGCGGGGATGGACGCGGCGCCGCGCGTCGCGCCCGCGAGGGCGCCCGCGACCGCCGCCGTCGTGTCGGCGTCGCGGCCCATGTTGACCGCGGTGAGTACCGCCGCCGCGAAGTCGCCGTCGGCGGCCGCGTACGCGCCGAAGGCGAGGCCCACCGCCTCCGGGGCCAGGTCCGTCCAGGGGTAGCCGCCGATGACCACGGCGGTGCGGACCGCGCGTTCGCCGCGGTGGGCGACGGCGACGGCGCGGCGCAGCGAGCGGCACGTCCAGGAGTCCTCCGGGATGACCGACAGGGCCGCCGCGACCACGGACGGCACCGGCGCCCCCGCCATGGCGGCCGCGACGCCCGCCGCGACCGCCCGGCCGCCGTGGATGCCCTCGCCGTCGTGGCTGACCGAGCCGTCGACGGCGACCAGGCGCGCCGCCTCCGCCGGGTCCCCCGCCGCGAACACCCCGAAGGGCGCCGCCCGCATCGCCAGGCCGTCGCTCCACGCGTGCCGGTGCTGGGCCGAGATGGGGGCGGCCAGGCCCCGGCGCAGGTTCTCCAGGGTGCCGCGCTCGCTGAACCCGGCGCCGCGGAAGGGCCCTTCGTCGAGGTCGGCGATCCAGCGGTGCCAGGCGGCCTCCACGTGGGCGACCCGCAGCCCGGAGCCGTACCGGGCGAGCAGCAGGCCGGAGAAGATGGCGTACTCGGTGTCGTCCGTGCCCGCCGGGTGCTCGGCGACGTACCCCGTGATGCGGCCCCAGCGGCGGCGGATCTCGGAGGGCTTCAGGTTCTCCGCGGGCGCGCCGAGCGCGTCGCCGACGGCGAGGCCGAGCATCGCCCCGCGGGCCCGCTCGCGCAGTCCGCCCGCGCCGCCGGGCGCCGGGACGGAGGGAACGCATGCGACGGATGCCATGCCGTGCCTCCCTGTCACGCCTGTCACGCTCTGTCACGCCGACTGCCGATGGCGGCGCCTTGGTGGATGACTCCCACGCGACGCCTCTCATATGAGCATCGGCGCGCTCGGATCACCCCTTCGCGCCGTCGGCGCCCTGCTGCCGAGAGGCAGCCGGACGGGCCCCGACGGGGGTCCACGGGAAGGGCAGGCTCGCCTTACATCCGTGTGTTTTCGCAGGTAAGTACGGCCTTCCTTGCTGGCGGGAGCGGTTTTTCGGGCGTACTTTCGAAGGCGTTCAGGGAGTTCACTGACGCCACACGGGCGTCGTACGACAAGGGGGCATCGGCCAGTCATGGCGATCATCGAGACCGAGGCGACGCTGCACGAGGCGCACCGCGACAACCACACCCACCGTGATGTCACCGGTGGCTGGCTGCGCCCGGCCGTCTTCGGCGCCATGGACGGCCTGGTGTCCAACCTGGCCCTGATGACAGGCGTCGCGGGCGGCGCCGTCTCGCAGCAGACGATCGTCGTCACGGGCCTCGCCGGGCTCGCCGCGGGCGCCTTCTCCATGGCCGCGGGGGAGTACACCTCGGTGGCCTCGCAGCGCGAGCTGGTGCAGGCCGAACTGGACGTGGAGCGCCGGGAGTTGCGCAAGCACCCCAAGGACGAGGAGCGGGAGCTGGCCGCGCTCTACGTGGCGCGCGGCGTCGAGCCGGACCTGGCCCGCGAGGTCGCCCGGCAGCTGTCGGCCGACCCCGAGCAGGCCCTGGAGATCCACGCCCGTGAGGAGCTGGGCATCGACCCGGGCGACCTGCCCTCGCCGACCGTCGCCGCCGTCTCGTCCTTCGGCTCGTTCGCGCTCGGCGCGCTGCTGCCGGTCCTTCCGTATCTGCTGGGGGCCAGCGCCCTGTGGCCCGCGGTGCTGCTGGCGCTGGTGGGGCTGTTCGCGTGCGGCGCGGTCGTCGCGAAGGTGACCGCGCGCTCCTGGTGGTTCAGCGGTCTCCGGCAGCTCGCCCTGGGCGGGGCGGCGGCGGGTGTGACGTACGCCCTGGGCGCTCTGTTCGGCACGGCCGTAGGATGAGCGGCCGCAGGTGTATGCAGGATCCTGCATAAGTAGCCGTTTCCGGGCTGTTTCGATTCGCGGGCCGATGGGCATGAGCCGTAAGCGCTGCGGGCAATGAGGCCCGTGACGCGACGGGCCCACGGCCACCGATCTGTCCGCTTCGGCCCCCTCTTCCGCCGCTCGCCACCCCCGGAGCGTGTCCAAATGCTGGAATGATGGTTCCGCTTTTCGAGAAGCGACCCATCATGTAACCTGCACGAAATTTCGCCAGGGCCAACGTCGTCCCTCGCCGCCCGCGCCTCCAGAGCCTGGGAGGTGCCTCACCACGACGACGACGGGAGTGCCGATGCGCATCGACGCCTGGTCGCCCATGGACGGTCGCCCCGCCCCGCAGGGCATGTACGACCCCCGGAACGAGCACGACGCCTGCGGCGTCGGGTTCGTGGCCACCCTCACCGGTGAGGCGAGCCATGAGCTCGTCGAGCAGGCGCTGACCGTACTGCGCAACCTGGAGCACCGAGGTGCCACCGGCTCCGAGCCCGACTCCGGTGACGGCGCCGGAATCCTGCTCCAGGTGCCGGACGCGTTCCTGCGCGAGGCCGCCGGATTCGAGCTGCCCGCGCCCGGCGCCTACGCCGTCGGCATCGCCTTCCTGCCCACCACCGGCACCGACGAGACCGTCTCACGCATCGAGACGATCGCCGCCGAGGAGGGCCTGACCGTCCTCGGCTGGCGCGAGGTCCCCGTCGCCCCGACGCTGCTCGGCGCCACCGCCCGCTCCACCATGCCGGTCTTCCGGCAGCTGTTCGTCACCGACGGCGCCAGCACCGGGCTCGACCTGGACCGCAAGGCGTTCGCGCTGCGCAAGCGCGCCGAGCGCGAGGCCGCCACGTACTTCCCGTCCCTGTCGGCCCGCACCATCGTCTACAAGGGCATGCTGACCACCGGCCAGCTGGAGCCCTTCTTCCCGGACCTGTCCGACCGCCGCTTCGCCACGGCCATCGCGCTCGTCCACTCGCGCTTCTCCACGAACACCTTCCCGAGCTGGCCGCTCGCCCACCCGTACCGCTTCGTCGCCCACAACGGCGAGATCAACACGGTCAAGGGCAACCGCAACTGGATGCGCGCCCGCGAGTCGCAGCTCGTCTCCGACCTGTTCGGCCCCCAGGAGAAGCTGGAGCGGATCTTCCCGGTCTGCACGCCGGACGCCTCCGACTCGGCCTCCTTCGACGAGGTCCTCGAACTCCTCCACCTCGGCGGCCGCTCCCTGCCGCACTCCGTGCTCATGATGATCCCGGAGGCCTGGGAGAACCACGCTTCCATGGACCCGGCCCAGCGCGCCTTCTACCAGTACCACTCAACGATGATGGAGCCCTGGGACGGCCCCGCCTGCGTCACCTTCACCGACGGCACCCAGGTCGGCGCCGTCCTCGACCGCAACGGCCTGCGCCCCGGCCGCTACTGGGTCACCGACGACGGCCTCGTCGTCCTCGGCTCCGAGGTCGGCGTCCTCGACATCGACCCCGCCAAGGTCGTCCGCAAGGGCCGCCTCCAGCCCGGCCGGATGTTCCTCGTCGACACCGCCGAGCACCGCATCGTCGAGGACGACGAGATCAAGGCGCGGCTCGCCGCCGAGCAGCCGTACGAGGAGTGGCTCCAGGCCGGGATCATCGAGCTGGGCGACCTGCCCGAGCGCGAGCACATCGTGCACACCCACGCCTCCGTCACCCGCCGCCAGCAGACCTTCGGCTACACCGAGGAAGAGCTGCGCGTGCTGCTCGCCCCGATGGCCAAGTCCGGCGCCGAGCCCATCGGCTCCATGGGCACGGACACGCCGATCGCGGCCCTCTCCGAGCGCCCCCGGCTGATCTTCGACTACTTCACGCAGCTGTTCGCGCAGGTCACCAACCCGCCGCTGGACGCCATCCGCGAGGAGCTGGTCACCTCCCTGCACTCCTCGCTCGGCCCCCAGGGCAACCTCCTGGAGCCGACCGCCGCGTCCTGCCGCAGCGTCACCCTGCCGTTCCCGGTGATCGACAACGACGAGCTGGCCAAGCTCATCCACATCAACGCCGACGGCGACATGCCCGGCATGAAGGCCGCCACCCTCTCCGGCCTGTACCGGGTGCACGGCGGCGGCGACGCCCTGGCCGCCCGCATCGAGGAGATCTGCGCCGAGGCCGACGCCGCCATCGAGGCCGGGGCCCGCCTGATCGTCCTCTCCGACCGGCACTCCGACGCCGAGCACGCCCCGATCCCGTCGCTGCTGCTCACCGCGGCCGTCCACCACCACCTCATCCGCACCAAGCAGCGCACCCAGGTGGGCCTGCTCGTCGAGGCGGGCGACGTGCGCGAGGTCCACCACGTGGCGCTGCTCATCGGCTTCGGCGCCGCGGCCGTCAACCCGTACCTGGCGATGGAGTCCGTCGAGGACCTGGTGCGCGCGGGCACCTTCCTGCCGGGCATCGAGCCCGAGCAGGCCATCCGCAACCTGATCCGCGCCCTCGGCAAGGGCGTCCTGAAGGTCATGTCCAAGATGGGCATCTCCACCGTCGCCTCCTACCGCGGCGCCCAGGTCTTCGAGGCCGTCGGCCTGGAGGAGTCCTTCGTCGAGAAGTACTTCAACGGCACCACCTCCAAGATCGGCGGCGTCGGCATCGACGTCATCGCCCAGGAGGTCGCCGCCCGCCACGCCAAGGCCTACCCGGCCTCCGGGATCGCGCCCGCGCACCGCGCCCTGGACATCGGCGGCGAGTACCAGTGGCGCCGCGAGGGCGAGCCGCACCTGTTCGACCCCGAGACGGTCTTCCGGCTCCAGCACTCCACCCGCAACCGCCGCTACGACATCTTCAAGCAGTACACGGACCGCGTGAACGAGCAGTCCGAGCGCCTGATGACGCTGCGCGGACTGTTCGCCATCAAGAGCGACCGGCAGCCGATCCCCCTCGACGAGGTCGAGCCGGTCTCCGAGATCGTCAAGCGCTTCTCCACCGGCGCCATGTCGTACGGCTCCATCTCCAAGGAGGCGCACGAGACGCTCGCCATCGCCATGAACCAGCTCGGCGGCAAGTCCAACACCGGCGAGGGCGGCGAGGACCCCGAGCGCCTGTACGACCCGGCCCGCCGCTCCTCGATCAAGCAGGTCGCGTCCGGCCGCTTCGGCGTGACCAGCGAGTACCTCGTCAACGCCGACGACATCCAGATCAAGATGGCCCAGGGCGCCAAGCCCGGTGAGGGCGGCCAGCTCCCCGGCCACAAGGTCTACCCGTGGGTCGCCAAGACCCGGCACTCCACGCCCGGCGTCGGCCTGATCTCCCCGCCGCCGCACCACGACATCTACTCCATCGAGGACCTCGCCCAGCTCATCCACGACCTGAAGAACGCCAACCCCGCCGCCCGCATCCACGTGAAGCTGGTCTCCGAGGTCGGCGTCGGCACGGTCGCCGCGGGCGTGTCCAAGGCACACGCGGACGTCGTCCTCATCTCCGGCCACGACGGCGGCACCGGCGCATCCCCGCTCACCTCGCTCAAGCACGCGGGCGGCCCCTGGGAGCTGGGCCTCGCCGAGACCCAGCAGACGCTGCTGCTCAACGGCCTGCGCGACCGCATCGTCGTGCAGACCGACGGCCAGCTGAAGACCGGCCGCGACGTGGTGATCGCCGCGCTGCTCGGCGCCGAGGAGTTCGGCTTCGCCACCGCGCCCCTCGTCGTCTCCGGCTGCGTCATGATGCGCGTCTGCCACCTGGACACCTGCCCGGTCGGCATCGCCACGCAGAACCCGGCGCTGCGCGAGCGCTTCAGCGGCAAGGCCGAGTTCGTCGTGAACTTCTTCGAGTTCATCGCCGAGGAGGTCCGCGAACTCCTCGCCGAGCTGGGCTTCCGCTCCATCGAGGAGGCCGTCGGCCACGCCGAGCTGCTGGACACCACCCGCGCCGTCGACCACTGGAAGGCGCAGGGCCTCGACCTGGAGCCGCTGTTCCACGTCCCGGACCTGCCCGAGGGCGCCGTCCGCCACCAGCTGGTCGCCCAGGACCACGCCCTGGAGAAGGCCCTCGACAACGAGCTGATCAGGCTCGCCGCCGACGCGCTCGCCGCGACCTCCCAGGACGAGGCCCAGCCGGTCCGCGCGCAGGTCGCCATCCGCAACATCAACCGCACGGTCGGCACCATGCTCGGCCACGAGGTGACCAAGAAGTTCGGCGGCGCGGGCCTGCCCGACGACACCATCGACATCACCTTCACCGGCTCCGCGGGCCAGTCCTTCGGCGCGTTCGTGCCGCGCGGCATCACGCTGCGCCTGGAGGGCGACGCCAACGACTACGTCGGCAAGGGCCTGTCCGGCGGCCGGATCATCGTCCGCCCGGACCGCGGCGCCGACCACCTCGCCGAGTACTCCACCATCGCGGGCAACACCATCGCGTACGGCGCCACCGGCGGCGAGCTGTTCCTGCGCGGCCGCACCGGTGAGCGGTTCTGCGTGCGCAACTCCGGGGCGCTGGTGGTCTCCGAGGGCGTGGGTGACCACGGCTGCGAGTACATGACCGGCGGCCACGCCGTCGTCCTCGGCGAGACCGGCCGCAACTTCGCGGCGGGCATGTCCGGCGGCGTCGCGTACGTCATCGACCTCGACCGGGACCGCGTCAACGCCGGGAACCTGGGGGCCATCGAGGCCCTGGACGACGCGGACGAGCGGTGGCTGCACGACGTGGTGCGCCGCCACCAGGAGGAGACGGGCTCCACCGTCGCCGAGAAGCTGCTCGCCGACTGGGACACCGCCGTCACCCGCTTCAGCAAGATCATCCCCAGTACGTACAAGGCAGTGCTCGCCGCCAAGGACGCCGCCGAGCGAGCCGGACTCACCGAGTCCGAGATCACCGAGAAGATGATGGAGGCGGCGACCCATGGCTGACCCGAAGGGCTTTCTGAACCACGGCCGCGAGGTCGCCGCGACCCGCCCGGTGGCCGAGCGCGTCCAGGACTGGAACGAGGTCTACGTCCCCGGCTCCCTGCTGCCGATCATCTCGAAGCAGGCCAGCCGCTGCATGGACTGCGGCATCCCCTTCTGCCACAACGGCTGCCCGCTGGGGAACCTCATCCCCGAGTGGAACGACTACGCCTACCGCGAGGACTGGACGGCCGCCTCCGAGCGGCTGCACGCCACGAACAACTTCCCGGAGTTCACCGGCCGCCTGTGCCCCGCCCCGTGCGAGGCCGCCTGCGTCCTCGGCATCAACCAGCCCGCCGTCACGATCAAGAACGTCGAGGTCTCCATCATCGACAAGGCCTGGGAGACCGGTGACGTGGCCCCGCAGGCCCCCGAACGGCTCTCCGGCAAGACCGTCGCCGTCATCGGCTCGGGCCCGGCGGGCCTGGCCGCCGCCCAGCAGCTCACCCGCGCCGGGCACACCGTCGCCGTGTACGAGCGCGCCGACCGCGTCGGCGGCCTGCTGCGCTACGGCATCCCCGAGTTCAAGATGGAGAAGCGGCACATCAACCGCCGCATCGAGCAGATGCGCGCGGAGGGCACCAAGTTCCGCACCGGCGTGGAGGTCGGCCGCGACATCGACGCGGCGAAGCTGCGCAAGCGGTACGACGCCGTGGTCATCGCCGCCGGTGCCACCACCGCCCGTGACCTGCCCGTCCCCGGCCGTGAGCTGAAGGGCGTCTACCAGGCCATGGAGTACCTGCCGCTGGCCAACAAGGTCCAGGAGGGCGACTACGTCACCGCGCCCGTCACCGCCGAGGGCAAGCACGTCGTCGTGATCGGCGGCGGCGACACCGGCGCGGACTGCGTGGGCACCGCCCACCGCCAGGGCGCGGCCTCCGTCACCCAGCTGGAGATCATGCCCCGGCCGGGCGAGGAGCGGGCGCCGCACCAGCCCTGGCCGACGTTCCCCATGCTGTACAAGGTGACCTCCGCCCACGAGGAGGGCGGCGAGCGCGTCTACTCCGTCTCCACCACCCACTTCGAGGGCGACGAGGACGGCAACGTGCAGTGGCTGCACCTGGTCGAGGTCGAGTTCGTCGACGGCAAGCTCACCCAGAAGCCGGGCACCGAGCGGCGCATCCCGGCGCAGCTCGTCACCCTCGCGATGGGCTTCACCGGCACGGACCGGGAGAACGGCCTGGTGGACCAGTTCGGGCTCGACCTGGACGCGCGGGGTAACATCGCCCGGGACGGTGAGTTCCAGACGAACGTGCCGGGGGTGTTCGTCGCCGGTGACGCGGGCCGCGGCCAGTCCCTGATCGTCTGGGCGATCGCCGAGGGCCGGTCCGCCGCGCGCGGCGTCGACCGCTACCTCACGGGGGCGAGCGACCTCCCCGCCCCCATCCGTCCCACGGACCGTGCCCTCACGGTCTGACCCGACTGTCCCGTACAACGGCGTACGGAACTGAGCGCGACGCCTGCCGAGTCCCCGACCGGACTCTTCGGCAGGCGTCGCGTGTTTGTACCGTCGGCTGACGCACCCACCCGCGCTGGCGAAGCCGCCAGTCACGGGTGGGCGGGTGGGAGAAGAAACCCCCCACCGGCCCGCGGGTGTAGGACAAACGGGTGGGCCCGCAGCCCCAATCCACCGCGGCAGCGGCGGCGCCGAAACCCGCCAAACCCCAGTGGTAGCGCCCCACGCAACGGTGATTACGGTTCGGCCGCGTATCCGAAAGGGTCTAGACCGCCAACACCCTGCGTGAGCAGAATCGCTCCCACCATTAGAACCTGAAGGGGGCCGACATGAACCGACATGTCATCGCGGCGGGTTGTATCGCCCTGACGCTCGGTCTCACCGCAACGGCGTGCGGCGGCGACGACGGCGACGACAACGGCGAGGGCGGCAAGCTCAACGGCAAGGGCAAGACCCTCACCGTATGGATCATGGAGGGTACCAACCCTGACCCCAGGCCCTTCTTCAAGGAGGTCGGCGCGGCCTTCGAGAAGAAGACCGGCGCCAAGATCAAGGTCGAGTACCAGCAGTGGGCCACGGCCCAGAAGAAGTTCACCACGGCCATCGAGGGCGGCGCGGAGCAGGTCCCGGACGTCGCCGAGGTCGGCACGACCTGGGTGCCGCAGTTCGCCGAGACCGAGGCGCTGGTCGACGTCACCGACGACGTGAAGAAGTCGGGGCTCAGCAACGACCTGGTCGAGGGCCTGAAGGACGCCGGAACGCTCGACGGCAAGCAGTACGGCATGCCGTGGTACGCGGGCGTCCGCTCCATCGTCTACCGCAAGGACGTCTTCGAGAAGCACAACCTGAAGCCGCCGACGACCTGGAAGGAGCTCCAGGAGACGGCGAAGACGCTGAAGGAGAAGGAACCGAAGCTGGTTCCCTTCCCGGTGGCGGGCGGCGCGGAGATGTTCGCCACCGCCTTCGTCTGGGGCGGCGGCGGTCAGCTCGCCGTGCAGGACGGCGACAAGTGGAAGTCCGGCATCAACTCGCCCGAGGCCGTGAAGGGCCTGAAGTTCTACACGGACCTCGCGACGAAAGACAAGGTCTCCCCGGCCAAGGTCAACACCTGGACGGAGAAGGAGGTCGGCGACGCCTGGAACAAGGGCGAGATCGCGATGTCGATCGGCGGCAACTGGACCCCGAAGGCCATCGTCGAGGGCAACCCGAAGCTGAAGGGCAAGCTCGGCGTCGTACCCATCCCGGGCGAGAAGGGCGGCATGAGCAAGTCCTTCGTCGGCGGCTCCTACCTGTCGGTGTTCGACACGGACAAGAAGGAGCTGGGCTGGGAGCTGGTGAAGCTCATGACGACCGGTGAGTTCGCCGCCAAGTGGGCCAAGCAGACCAACTACTTCCCGGGCCAGAACTCCGAGCTGAAGAAGATCGAGCAGCAGAAGGACCCGCTGGTCGAGCCGTTCGCGAAGCAGATGATCGAGGCCGGTGCCACCGTGCCGAAGACCAAGTCGTACGGCGAGATCCAGGCCTCCAAGGTCATCCCCCGCATGGTCCAGTCGGTCCTGACCGGCAAGTCGTCCGTCCAGGAGGCCGCGGACCAGGCGGCGAAGGACATGGACGCGATCTTCGCCAAGGACGAGTAGCGGCGCGCCGTGGCACCCAAGGGGAAGTGCGAAAGCACCACATGTAAGGCAAGTAACGACAAGTAACAGGGACGAGTCACTGCTGTGAAAGACACGCTCGTCAGCGGCGAGCCGAAGGCCACCATCCCTTCGGCCCGCGGCTCCCGCCCCGCCGACGGCGGGGCGGAGGCCGCCCGGCGCCGCAAGAAGCTGATCACCGTCACCCGGCCGTGGCTGCTGCTCGCGCCCTCGCTCATCGTGCTCGCGGGCCTGCTCCTGTGGCCGCTGATCCAGGTCGGGAAGCTCTCGCTCCAGGACTACAAGGTCAAGTTCGGCGGCGGCGAGGCCACGTTCACCGGGTTCGACCACTACAAGGACCTGCTCTCCAGCGATCTGCTGTGGAAGACCGTCATGCCGAACACGGTCTTCTTCGCGGTCGCCTGCGTCGGGCTGACCGTCGCGCTCGGCACGGCCGTCGCACTGCTGCTCAACCGCCTCGGCCCCGTCTGGCGCATGATCTGCTCCGTGTCGATCCTGAGCGCCTGGGCGATGCCCGCGGTCACCGGGACGTACGTCTGGATCTGGCTGTTCTCGCCGGGGGACGGCATGTTCAGCCAGCTCGCGGACTCCCTCGGGCTGATCGACGCGGAGACCACCAACTGGTTCACCGAGCGGCTGCCGTTCTACATCATCGCGACCATCAACGTCGTCCACCACGGCTTCCCGTTCGTCGCGATCACCGTCTTCGCGGGTCTCCTCACCATCCCGAAGGAGCTGTACGAGGCCGGGATGATCGACGGCGCCAACGCCTGGCAGCGGTTCTGGAAGATCACCGTGCCCACCATCAAGCCGGTCTTCCTGGTGGTGACGATCCTGTCCACCATCTGGGACTTCAAGGTCTTCACCCAGGTGTTCCTGATGCCGGGCGGCAGCGGCGACAACCCCGACGTCTACAACCTCGGCGTCTACTCGTACATCGAGGCGTTCGCCAAGAACGACTACGGCACGGGCGCGGCGGCCGCGGTGCTGCTCACGCTGCTGCTCCTGGTCATCACCATCATTTACATCCGTACGCTGTTCCGGCAGGGGGAGGAGGACCTGTGACGACCCCCACCAAGGTCTCGGCGGCCGTGCCCGCCGCGGGCGGGACCCGTCGCCGCACCGGTCTCGCCGCACGCGTCGGCCTGCCGGTCGCGGTCGTGGCGCTGCTGGTCTTCACGCTGTTCCCGGTCTACTGGATGGTCTCCACGGCGCTCGATCCGAAGGCGCTCACGCGCGGCTCGGACCTGCTGCCGAGCGGAGTGAGCTTCGAGCACTTCGACTTCGTCTTCGACCGGGGCAACTTCGACCAGTATCTGCTGAACTCGGCGATCGTGGGCCTCGCCACGATCGTCGCGGCGGCGCTGCTGTCGCTGTTCGCGGCGATCGCGGTGGCCCGCTTCCGCTTCAAGTTCCGCACCTCCGTGCTGATCATGGTGTTGATCGTGCAGATGGTGCCGCTGGAGGCGCTGGTCATCCCGCTGTTCATCCAGATGCGGGACTACGAGATGCTCAACTCGCTGCTCGGTCTGTCGATCGTGTACATCGCGCTCTCGCTGCCGTTCGCGATCTGGACGCTGCGCGGCTTCGTCGCGGCGGTGCCCAAGGAGGTCGAGGAGGCGGCGTACATCGACGGCGCGTCCTGGTTCCGGATGTTCTGGTCGGTGCTGCTGCCGCTGGTCGGTCCCGGTCTCGTGGCCACCTCGATCTTCGCCTTCATCACGGCGTGGAACGAGTTCGTGTTCGCGTACACCTTCATGAAGGGCAGCGACAAGTACACGGCGGCCGTGGGCATCTTCCAGTTCTTCGGTGAGAACACCACCTCGTGGGGGCCGGTCATGGCCAGCTCCACGCTGGTCACCGTGCCAGTGATGATCTTCTTCGTGCTCGTCCACCGCAGGCTGGGCTCCGGGCTCGCGGCGGGAGCCGTCAAGGGCTGAGCCGGTCTCCCGAACGCCAGGCGGGGGCGGTGCGCTGGGTCGCGCCGCCCCCGCTCGGCGTTCCGTGCGGGCCGGGACCGGGGGAAGATGGGGGCGTGATCAGTTTGCGGAAGGTCGAGGAGACGGCGCCGGGGCTCGTGAGCCTGTACAAGACGGCGGGGGCCTCGGTCCGGGGGCACGGCCTCGACGGCGAGCGCCTCGCCGTCTACCTGGTGCTCGACTACTCGGGGTCGATGCGCCCGTACTACGACGACGGCACCGTCCAGGCCCTGGCCGACCGCGTCCTTGGCCTGTCCGCGCACTTGGACGACGACGGCACCGTACCGACGGTGTTCTTCTCCACGGACGTGGACGCGGTCACGGACATCGAACTCGCCCGCCACGAGGGCCGGATCGAGCGGATCGTCGCCGGGCTCGGGCACATGGGCCGGACCAACTACCACCTGGCGATGGACGCCGTCATCGACCACTACCTGGACAGCGGCACGAAGGCCCCCGCCCTGGTGGTGTTCCAGACCGACGGCGGGCCGCTCAGCAGGGCCGCCGCCGAGCGCTATCTGTGCAAGGCGGCGCGGCTGCCGCTGTTCTGGCAGTTCGTCGGGTTCGGCGACCCGGACAGCAAGCAGTTCGACTACCTGCGGCGCCTGGACGAGCTGGCGGTGCCCGCCCGGCGGCCCGTCGACAACGCCGGGTTCTTCCCCGTCGGCGAGAAGCCGCGCGCGGTGCCGGACGACGTCCTGTACGACCGGCTGGTGCGGGAGCTGCCGCAGTGGCTGAAGGCGGCGCGGGACCTCGGCATCGTCCCGCCGCGCCCCACCTGACCGGCCCGCACCACGGGGCGGCGGCCCCGGCCCCGACGTACCCCGCTAGGTGTCGCAGTCGAGGACCGACCGGCACAGGCCGCACCGCGCCCGCACCCGGCCCCGGGCGGGCAGCCTGATGCGCTGGTGGCAGGTCGGGCAGGGGAAGGAGACGCGCAGCGGGCCCGAGGCGTCGGGGCGGGAGAAGGAGTACGGGCCGGTGGGGTCCGGCGCGGCGCCGTGGTCGAGGGCGTGGCGCCGGTCCTTGGCGTAGCGGCGGCGGCCCGCCCAGCCCGCCGCCGTCAGCGGCGGCTGCCGCTGGTCGTGCCGGGCCCGCGCCAGCCCCTTGGTGTACGCCGTGTACGCCTGCGGACTGGTGAACCAGGTCTCCGGCGCCTCCCCGAAGGCCAGGGCGCGCTTGGCGAGCACGTACCCGAACTCCTCCGGCGTCAGATAGCCGAGCTTCTGCGAGGAGGCGCCGTCCTCGCGGTAGGCGTCCAGGAGCAGCCAGCCCGCGCCCAGGTAGGTCGTCGCGGTGTCCGTGAGGATCTCGTTGTCGCGGGTGCCGGGGAAGGCCAGGTCCAGGCGGTGCAGATAGACGTGCATCACCTCGTGCGCGAGGGCCGCGCCGATGTCCCTGCGGTGGCTGCGGAAGCGGTCGTTCAGCTCGATGAAGTACTCGGGGCCCGCCGCCAGTTCGACGAACGCCGCGTGCCGCATCTCGCGGAACGACACGATCATGCGGGCGTCCGGCAGGCGCAGGTGGCGCACCATCTCGCGGGCCACCCGCTGGGCGCCCAGGTGCAGGTCGTCGGTGTCGCAGAAGGCGACGTCGGCGGGCGCCACGCTGGTGTCGAAGGAGTGCACCGTGTCGTACGACAGGCGGCGGTACAGCGCCGTGATCGCCGCGCGCACCGTCTCCAGATGCGGATAGCCGTGCTCCACCGGGCCGTCGTCCGGCACGCCGCCACCCCCTGAGCCACGGCGGGAACCGTGCGGCGTCCCGCTGAGATCACCCCGACTCGTCCCTACTGTACGGGGGTTGTCCGGCCCACCGGCCAGATCATCGGCCAACGCCTGGCCGAAAAGCGCCCCTTGTCGCTCGTGTGCGGCCCTCCTCATAATCCAACAACGCTTTGGCGGGCTCATGCCACGAGCCTCTCCGGCGCGTTCGGCACAGACCCGCCGCGTGCGCTACCCCCCACAACTCCCACGAAGGGACGTCGAAGTGAAGAACAAGTTCCGTGGATTCAAGAGAGCCGCCGTCCTCGGCTCGGTCGCCCTCGGAGTCGCGAGCCTCCAGCCCGTCGTCGCCCAGGCGGCCCCGCACCCCGGCCCGAACCCGGGCGAGCGCGTCGTCGGCGGCGTGCGCGCCGCCCAGGGCGAGTTCCCGTTCATGGTGCGCCTGTCCATGGGCTGCGGCGGCTCCCTGCTGAAGCAGGACGTCGTCCTCACCGCCGCGCACTGTGTCGACGGCTCGGGCAACAACACGTCCATCACGGTCACCGGCGGCGTCGTCGACCTCCAGAGCCCCAGCGCCATCAAGGTCAAGTCCACCAAGGTCCTCCAGGCCCCCGGCTACAACGGCAAGGGCAAGGACTGGGCGCTCATCAAGCTCGCCAAGCCGATCAACCAGCCCACGCTGAAGATCGCCACCACCACCCAGTACAACAGCGGCAACTTCACCATCGCGGGCTGGGGCGCTGCCCGCGAGGGCGGCCCGCAGCAGCGCTACCTGCTCAAGGCCACCGTCCCGTTCGTCAGCGACGCCGACTGCAAGGCGGCGTACGGCAACGACTTCGTGCCCGCCGAGGAGCTGTGCGCGGGCAAGCTCGCCCAGGGCGGCGTGGACACCTGCCAGGGCGACTCCGGCGGCCCGATGTTCCGCAAGGACGAGGCGGGCCAGTTCGTCCAGGTCGGCATCGTGAGCTGGGGCAACGGCTGCGCCCGGCCGAACTACCCCGGCGTCTACACCGAGGTGTCGACCTTCGCCGCCGACATAACCCGCTACGCGGGCCAGCTCTGACGTCCCTTCCGTCCACCGGGTGCCGCGCGCCCGGCGGATGACCCTGCGCACGCGGCGGAGCCGGACCCTTCCGGGGGTCCGGCTCCGTTCGGCTGCCCGGGGGCGGGCGCCGGGCGCGCGGGGCGTGTCAGGGCGTGGCGGGGCGTATCAGAGCGCGTCGGGGTGTGTCGGGGTGTGTCGGGGCGCCCCGTTAGTCCAACACCTCTCCCGCCTTTGTCCATGGGCGCGTGCCTGCCGCGCGGCGCATCGTGACCGTCACCGATGCCACCGATGCCACCGATGCCACCGAGCCGCCGGTGCCAGCGGTGCCGCCGATGCCGCCGCAGGGAAGGGTGCGTCCATGCCGCCTTCTACGCCGTCCGGTTCCTCCCAGGGGGACGCCGGAGCCGCCGCCCCGTCACGCCGCTCGGCGGCCGCGGGTGCGCCGAGGCCGGGCGCGCGGTTCCCCGCGCCCCGCCCCAGCCGCAGGGCCGTGGTCACCACGGGCGTCGCCACGGGCGTCGCCGCGGGGCTCGGCGCGGCCGTCGGCGCCCCCGCCGTGGCCGCGCGACGTCCCGCTGGCGAGGCCGTGCTGCGGTCCGCCGCACTCGACGTGCGCGTCTGCACCGCCTTCCCCCGCGTCATCGCGTACACCGACCGCGCCAGCGGCGCCGTCCTGCACGCACAGCCCGACCCCGTCACCACCCTCCTCGTCGACGACACCGAGCACACCCCCCAGGTCACCGCGCGCACCACCGGCGACCGCGCCACCTACGTCCTCACCCTCGACGGCGGCACCCGGATCGACGTGGAGATCTCCGTCACCGGCCGCCGCGTCCACTGGCGCGTCACCCGCGTCGCCGACACGCCCGCGCTGCGCGTCGGCACCCTCCGCGTCCCCGGCCTCGCCCTGGCCTGTGTCCGCAGCGACCAGCCCGGCGCCGCGCTGTACGCCGCCCGCGTCGAACTCGACCAGGCCAAGAGCGGCGACACCCTCGTCACCCTCACCCCCGACACTCCCGCGCAGGCGCCCACCGGCTGCGCGTACGCCGTCGTCGCGCACGACCGTCTCGGCGCCGCCATCGAGACCAACACCGTCTACGACAAGCCCACCTCGGCCGCCGGAACCACCTGGGACAACGGCCGCCTGTGGCACGAGACCCGGCGCGCGGGCGGCCACACCGAGGCCCGCCTCACCCCCGGCCAGTGGACCCACCGCGCCGCCACCGCGCCCACCGCCGACACCGAGCCCCTGCCGTACGCCACCGTCATCGTCACCGGCGACCGCAACGGCGACGGCCGCGTCGACTGGCAGGACGCCGCCATCGCCTTCCGCGACATCATGGTGAACCCGCTCGGCGCCGACGAGCAGCACCTGCGGGTCGTCCCGCACATCCCGTTCAACTTCGCCTCCCAGGCCACCAACCCGTTCCTCGCGACCCTCGACAACGTCAAGCGGATCTCCCTGGCCACCGACGGGCTGCGCCAGTACACCCTCCTCAAGGGCTACCAGTCCGAGGGCCACGACTGTGCCCACCCCGACTACGCGGGCAACTACAACACCCGCGCGGGCGGCCTCGACGACCTCAACACCCTCCTGCGCGAGGGCGCGCGATGGCACAGCGACTTCGGCGTGCACATCAACGCCACCGAGTCCTACCCCGCCGCCCACGCCTTCTCCGAGAAGCTCGTCGACAAGACCGACGAACAGTGGGACTGGCTCGACCAGAGCTACCGCATCGACCAGCGCCGCGACCTGGTCTCCGGCGACATCGCGCGCCGCCTCGCCGCCCTGCGCCGCGACACCCACCCGGCCCTCAACACCCTCTACATCGACGTCTTCCGCGAGTCCGGCTGGACCTCCGACCGCCTCCAGCGCACCCTGCGCGAACAGGGCTGGACCGTGACCACGGAATGGGGCCACGGCCTGGAACGCTCATCGGTCTGGTCCCACTGGGCCACCGAGACCGACTACGGGCCCGACACCTCCCGCGGCGTCAACTCCCGCCTGATCCGCTTCATCCGCCACCACCAGAAGGACGTCTTCGCCGACAAGTGGCCCACCCTCCTCGGCACCGCCCGCACCGGCACCTTCGAGGGCTGGGTCGGCAAGACCGACTGGCCCGCCTTCTACCGGCTGATCTGGACCCACGCGCTGCCCGCCAAATACCTCCAGGCCCACCCCGTCCGCACCTGGACCGACCACGAGATCACCTTCTTCGGCGACGGCGCCACCTCCGTCACCGACACCGGCGGCAGACGCCGCGTCACCACCCACGGCCACCTCGTGTACGACGACGGGGCCTACCTGCTGCCCTGGGAGCCCCGCGAGGCCACCGACCCCGCCAAGCTCCACCACTACAACCCCCGCGGCGGCCGCACCACCTGGACCCTGCCGCCCCGCTGGGCCGACGCCCGCCGCGTGTTCCTGTACCGCCTCACCGACCAGGGCCGCGCCTTCGTACGCGACCTGCCCGTGCGCGGCGGCCGGATCACCCTCGACGCCGACGCCGCACAGCCCTACGTCGTGCTGCGCACCCGCGCCCGCGCCCAGCGCGACCCCGACTGGGGCCAGGGCACCCCGCTGCGCGACCCCGGCTTCCACGCGGGCACCCTCGCCGGGAACTGGCACGCCACCGGGCCCGCCCGCGTCGAGCGCAGCGCCCTCGGCGACTACGAACTCGTCATCGCCGCCGGTGGCGCCGCCACCGTCAGCCAGCGGCTGCGCCGCCTCCCGCCCGGCCACTACGCCGCCTCCGCGCAGGTCGAGGTGGGCGTCCGCGCGGGGGAGCGGCGCCGGGCCGCCCTTGAGGTGCGCACCGCCGACGGCGTCACCGCCGCCAACTTCACCGACACCTCCACCGCCGTCAATTACGTCGCCGCCGACCGCAAGCACGGCACCCGCTTCCAGCGCCTGTTCACCCGCTTCACCGTCCCCGAAGGCGGCGGGCCCGTCCGGCTCGCGCTGCGCGCCGACGCCGGGGCGGCCCGCGTCCGCTTCGACAACGTCCGCGTCGTGCCCGCCGCCCCGCCCGGGCGGCTCCCGCCCGGCGTGCTCGTCCGTGAGGACTTCGAGGCCGTCCCCCAGGGCTGGGGGCCCTTCGTCAAGGGCGACGCGGGCGGCGCCACCGACCCGCGCACCCACATCGCCCAGCGGCACGCCCCCTACACCCAGCGCGGCTGGAACGGCAAGGCCATCGACGACGTCATCGACGGCCGCCAGTCGCTGAAGTCCCGCGGCGAGAACGAGGGGCTCGTCTACCGGACCGTTCCCCACACCGTGCGGTTCCGTCCCGGGCGGCGCTACCGGGTGTCCTTCCGGTACGAGAACGACACCGCCGGGCAGTACGCCTGGGTGACCGCCGTGGACGCGCCCTCCGGGCGCGAGCTGTCCCGCGTCGCGGTGCCCGTCGCCACGGAGCCCGCCCTCTTCTCGTACGAGTTCACCGCCCCCGGGGAGGGGGAGGCGTGGGTGGGTCTGCGGAAGGTCGGCGCGGACGGGAAGGCGGAGTTCGTCCTCGACGCCTTCGAGGTGGCGGAGCGCTGACCCTCGCGGGGGCGCCCCAGACCCGCCCCTTCCCGAACCAGGGGGCCAGCCCCCTGGCACCCCCGTGAATCGGCCTTCGGCCTCGTCCTCAAACGCCGGACGGGCTGGATTGTCGCGGGCTGGGTCGGATTCTGCCGGTGCGGCAGATCTCAGCCCGTCCGGCGTTTGAGGACGAGCCGCGCAGCGGCGATGAGCGGGGTGCCAGGGGCAGCCGCCCCTGGTTTCGGTGAAGGGGCGGGATTGGGGAGCCCCCCGCTAGGGACAGCGCAGGTGGACCCGGGGTGTGCCCGTCGCCCCCTCCACCTCCAGGACCCACACCGCGTTGGCCCCCTCCCGCAGCACCACCCCCGGCACGAACAGCCCCCGCTGCGGCCCCACCCCCCAGTACCGCCCCAGGCAGAACCCGTTCACCCACACGAACCCCCGGGTCCACCCCGGCAGGGACAGCACCGCGTCCCCCGCCCCGGTCACCTCCACCACCCCCCGGTACAGCCCGGCCCGCCCGTCCCCGGGCACCCCGCCCACCGGCACCGTGTCCGCCGAGCGGAACGCGTCGAGGGGCACCCCGACGGCCCGCACCCCGTGCAGATACTGCCGCTCGTGCAGCACACCCCCGGTGACCCCCTTCGGTTCCCCGAGCCGCGGCCCGTAGTTGACGCGGCCGAGGGACTCCACCCACAGCTCCACGCGGGCGGGCCCGGGCACGGGCCGGGGCAGCTCGGGGGAGTCCTCGGTGAGGACACCGGCCCGGCGCCCGTCGACGAAGGCGACGGCCCGGTCCCGCAGCCCCCGCACCCGCAGCGGATACGGTGCCCGCGGCCCCGGCACGGTCAGCGCGTACCGCACCAGGCCCCGGTCCACGCCGAGGTCCTCGAACGTGGGCGGCACGGCGTGCTCGGACTCGGGCGTGCCGAGGTGCGCGGCGACTGCGTCGAGGGACGCCCACCCGGTGAGCCGCCCCGCGCCCGCCGCGCCGAGCACCGGCGGCGCCGCGGGCACCTCCGGCAGCGGCCCGTCGGCGTACGCGGACAGCACCTCGCGGAACAGCCAGAACTTCCGCGTGGGCCGCCCCCGTTCGTCGACGGGCGCGTCGTAGTCGTACGACGTGACATCCGGCTGGAGCACCCCGTCGTGCAGCGCGCCCCCACCCCGGTTGGCGCCCGCCCAGCCGCCGAAGTTCGTGCCGCCGTGCGCCATGTACAGATTCACCGACGCACCGCACTCCAGGATCTCCCGCAGCGCGTCGGCCGCCTCACGCGGATCCCTCACCGTGTGCTCCGCGCCCCAGTGGTCGAACCAGCCGCACCAGAACTCCATGCACATCAGCGGCCCCTTCGACCGGTGCCGCCGCAGCGCCGCGAAGCTCTCGCGCGCCCGCGAGCCGAAGTTCACCGCCGCCAGCACCCCGGGCACACTGCCCCCGGACAGCATGTGGTCCTCGGGGCCGTCCGACGTGCACAGCTCCGCCGTCACCCCGCACTCCCGCAGCAGCTCCGCCAGGCGGCGCAGATACACCTGGTCGCTGCCGTAGCTCCCGTACTCGTTCTCCACCTGTACGAGGACCACCGGGCCGCCCCGGTCGTGCTGGCGCGCCACGACCTGCGGCAGCAGCCGGGCGAACCACCGCTCCACATGCGCCAGATAGCACGCGTCCCGCGTGCGCACCCGCGGCCCCGCCTCCGCCGTCAGCCAGTACGGCAGCCCGCCGTTGTCCCACTCGGCGCAGATGTACGGGCCCGGCCGCACGATCGCCCACAGACCCGCCCGGTGCGCCGCGTCCAGGAACCGGCCCAGCGCCTCCACGTCGTGGAACACGCCCGGCCGCGGCTCGTGCACATTCCACGGCACGTACGTCTCCACGCAGTTCAGGCCCATCGCCCGCAGCATCGCCAGACGGTGCTCCCACTGCCCCTCGTGGACCCGGAAGTAGTGCAGCGCCCCCGACAGGATCCGCACCGGCCGCCCGTCCAGCTCGAAGCCGTCCTCGCCCACCCTGAAGCCGCGCACCGCGCCCGTCCCCTCCTCGCCGACCAGGTACGGCAGCCACGATTGCCCCTGGCGGGCGGCACGGTCCATGGACAAAGATCGAACCCGGTTGGACTGAGCCGACACGACCCGGCCCGGTGGACGACCGGGTCCCGTGGACGACCGGACCCGGGGCGACGACGGGACCCGCGCACGAGAGGGGCGGCCGCGCATGTACCACACCTGGATGAGGTATTTCACGCCCAGCCCGGTGCACCAGCGCCTCGGCCTGGTCTGCCTCGGCGTGGGCCTGCAGCACGGCACCCTGCCCACCGTCGGCCCCCGCACCCTCGACCACCACGTCGCCGTCGTCGTCAGCGCCGGAAGCGGCTGGCTGCGCACCCCCGACGGCCGCCGCAGGGCCGTCACCGCGCCCGCCCTGCTCTGGCTCACCCCCGGCGTGCCCCACCACTACGGCGCCGACCCCGACACCGGCTGGGACGAGTGCTTCGTCGACTTCACCGGACCCGACGCCGCCACCTACACCGAACTCGGCTACATCGAACCCGACCGGCCCGTCGTGCCGCTGTCCGACGCGGCCGCCGCCCGCGCCGTCGTCAGCCGCGTCGCCCGCGCCGCCCGCCGCGGCAACCCCCTCCTCGAAGTCGAGACCAGCGCCGCCGTCCACGAACTCCTCGTCGCCCTGCGCCGCGCCCGCGCCGACATCGCCCCCGACGGCGACCCCGTCCTGCAGTCCCTGGCCCGCGACGCCTTCACCGCCCTGTCCGTCGCCGAACACGCCGCCCGCCACGGCATGACCCCCGCCGAACTGCGCACCGCCGTGCGCCGCGGCGCCGGGTGCAGCCCCAAGGACTACCTCCTCGGCATCCGCCTGGGCCGCGCCAAGGAACTCCTCGCCGCCACCGAACTGCCCGTCGCCGCCGTCGCCCGCCGCGTCGGCTACGACGACCCCGCCTACTTCTCCCGCCTGTTCACCCGCCGCGTCGGCATGGCCCCCGTGCGCTTCCGCGAACAGCAGGGGCGCGCCGTCCCCGGCGGCTGGTCCCAGCGCGTCCCCGACCCCGACCACCCGCCCATCCTGACGTCGGAGCCCGCCGCCGACGCCACGTAGGCTCGCATGCCATGACCACGAAGCACACCAGCGACGACCCCGAGGTGCGCGCCGAGCTGTCCCGCCTGCGGGAGAGCATCGACAACATCGACGCCGCCGTCGTCCACATGCTCGCCGAACGCTTCAAGTGCACCCAGCAGGTCGGCCACCTCAAGGCCAACCACCACCTGCCGCCCGCCGACCCGGAGCGCGAGGCCCGCCAGATCGCCCGGCTGCGCCAGCTCGCCGAGAACGCCAAGCTCGACCCGGCCTTCGCGGAGAAGTTCCTCAACTTCATCATCGCCGAGGTCATCCGCCACCACGAACACATCGCCAACGAGAAGTCCTGACCGCCGACCGGCCGCCCCCACCCCACCTGCGGGCGGCCGGAACCGGCGGGCACAGCCCCGGCGCCGGGCGCCCGGAAACCCGGGCCCGCCCCCAGCGCGCTCCCGGGCACCCGATCCCCCGGTCGCACCACCCCCCGCGTAAGGCATCCTTGCCAGATGCCCGCACTGACGCGCGACGAAGCGCAGACCCGAGCCCTGCTCCTCGACGTCCAGCGGTACGAGGTCGACCTGGACCTCACCACCGGCGAGGAGACCTTCGACTCCCGCACGGTGATCGAGTTCACCGCCGCCGCGGACGGCGACACCTTCGTCGAGCTGAAGCCCGCCACCCTGCGCTCCATCACGCTCGACGGCGTCCCCCTCGACCCGCGGGACCTGGCCGACAACCGGTTCCCGCTGCGCGCCCTCACCGGCGGACGGCACGAACTGCGCGTGGACGCCGCGATGCGCTACTCCCGCACCGGCGAGGGCATGCACCGCTTCACCGACCCCAGCGACGGCGAGACGTACCTCTACACCCAGCTCTTCCTCGACGACGTCCAGCGCGTCTTCGCCGCCTTCGACCAGCCCGACCTGAAGGCCGCCTTCGACCTGACCGTCACCGCCCCCACCGCCTGGACCGTCCTCGCCAACGGCGTCACCGAACACCTCGGCGACGGCCGCTGGCGGGCCGCCACCACCCCGCCGCTGTCGCCCTACCTGATCGCCGTCGCCGCGGGCCCCTGGCACTCCGTACGCACCGAACACCGCGGCCTGCCCTTCGGCCTGCACTGCCGCCGCTCGCTGGCCCCGCACCTGGACGCCGACGCCGACGAACTCCTCGACGTCACCCGCGCCTGCTTCGACCGCTACCACGAGAAATTCACCGAGCCCTACCCGTTCGACTCCTACGACCAGGCCTTCGTCCCCGAGTTCAACGCGGGCGCCATGGAGAACCCGGGCCTGGTCACCCTCCGCGACGAGTACGTGTTCCGGTCCGCCGTCACCGACACCCAGCGCCAGACCCGCGCCGTGGTCGTCGCCCACGAGATGGCCCACATGTGGTTCGGCGACCTGGTGACCCTCGCCTGGTGGGACGACATCTGGCTGAACGAGTCCTTCGCCGAGTACATGGGCTACCAGACCCTCACCGAAGCCACCCGCTTCACCGACACCTGGGTCGACTTCGGCATCACCCGCAAAGCCTGGGGCTACAACGCCGACCAGCGGCCCTCCACCCACCCCGTGGCACCCGCCCCGGACGCCGTGCCCGACACCGCGTCCGCGCTGCTCAACTTCGACGGCATCTCCTACGCCAAGGGCGCCAGCGCCCTGCGCCAGCTCGTCGCCTGGCTCGGCGAGAAGGACTTCCTCGCCGGAATCAACGCCCACATCGCGCGCCACAAGTTCGCCAACGCCACCCTCGCCGACTTCATCGACAACCTCGCCTCCGCCACCGACCGCGACGTGCACGCCTGGGCCGAATCCTGGCTGCGCACCACCGGCGTCGACACGTTCACCCCCACCGTCACCCACGGCGGCCGCACCTGGACCCTCACCCTCGACCGCGACGGCAGCCGCCCCCACCGCATCGCCGTCGGCGTCTTCGACCGCGACCTGTCCGACGGCCGCGGCCTGGTCCTGCGCGAGCGCTACGAGACCGACGTACCCCAGCGCGAGCCCGAACCCCGCGACGGCGTCAGGCCCGCCCTGATCGTCCCCAACGACCACGACCTCAGCTACGCCAAGATCCGCCTCGACGACGTCTCCGAGGAAACCGCCCTGCGCTCCCTCTCCGACGTCCCCGACCCGCTCACCCGCGCCGTCCTGTGGAACGCGCTGCGCGACATGGTCCGCGACGGCGACCTCGAACCCGCCGCCTACCTCGAAGCCGCGGGCGCCCACCTGCCCGCCGAGACCGACATCGCCCTGGTCTCCGGCGTCCTCGCCTTCGCGGCCAGCGACATCACCGACCGCTACACCCCGCCCGCCGACCGCCCCGCCGCCCTCGCCACCCTCGACGCCCTGTGCCGCGACATCATCCGCCGCACCGAGGACGGCTCCCAGCCGGACCTCAGACTCATCGCCGTACGCGGCCTCATCGACGCCGCCACCCAGGCCGAGCCGCTGCACACCTGGCTCAGCTTCGGCGCCGTCCCCGGCGGGCCCGAACTCGACCCCGAGCTGCGCTGGCGCGTCCTCGCCCGGCTCGCCGTGCTCGGCGAGGCCGACGAGGACGCCATCGCCGCCGAACTGCGCCGCGACCCGAGCGCCGCCGGTCAGGAGGGCGCCGCCCGCTGCCGCGCCGCACTGCCCGACGCCGCCGCCAAACAGCGCGCCTGGAACGCCCTGTTCGCCACCGACGACCTGTCGAACTACCTGTTCAAGGCCACCGCCCAGGGCTTCTGGCAGCCCGAGCAGGAGGACCTCGTACGGCCCTATGTGCCGCGCTACTTCGAGGAGGCCGTCCCCGTCGCCGCCCGCCGCGGCCCCGCCATCGCCAGCGCCATCTGCCACCACGCCTTCCCGCTGCACGCCGTCGACGACGACACGCTGCGCCTGGGCGAGCGGAGCCTGGCCCGGCCCGGCCTCGCCCCGGCGCTGCGCCGCGGGCTCGCCGACCAACTCGACGACCTGGCACGGGCGTTGAGGGTGCGGCGCAAGTCCGGGAGCGACGCCGTCAAGGGCTGAGACGGCCCTCGTACGACCCCCGGCCTAGGCCCGATTGCCTAGGCCGGGCTCGTCCTCGACGACGATACGGAGGGCTCCTCCGGTTGCTTAGGGTCGGTCCGCACCACGCCACACCAGGCCAGACCCGACCAACGACCCGGAGGAACCCCCTGTGATCGTCGTGACCGGAGCCACCGGCAACGTGGGCCGCGCCCTCGTCCACCAGCTCACCGCCGCCGACACCCCCGTACGCGCCCTCACCCGCGACCCCGCCCGCGCCCACCTGCCCCCCGCCGCCGACACCACCCGACTCGTCGTCACCCCCGAACCCGCTGACATGACCGTCCAGTTCAAGGGCGCCAGGCAGCTCTTCCTGCACGCCTCCGTCACCGGCGACCACACCACGGCCTTCCTCGCCGCCGCCCGCGCCGCCGGAGTCGAACACGTCGTCGTCCTGTCCTCCATCGCCGTCGAGGACGACCCCGCCCACGACACCTTCATCCACACCTGGCACCGCACCCTCGAACAGGACGTCCGCGACAGCGGCCTCGACTGGACCTTCCTGCGCCCCGGCGTCTTCGCCACCAACGCCCTCCAGTGGGCCTGGCAGATCAAGCAGGGCGACACCGTCCGCGGCCCCTACGCCGACGGCGTCTCCACCCCCATCCACGAAGGCGACATCGCCGCCGTCGCCCGCCACGCCCTCACCGAACGGCACAGCGCCACCGCCCACGCCCTCACCGGGCCCGCGCCGATCACCACCGCCCAGCAGATCGCCGCCATCGGCGACGCCGTCGGCCGCTCCCTGACGTACCAGGAGATCACCCCCGACGAGGTCGCCCCGGAGATGTTCCCCATCATCCCCGCCGACATGGTGCCCGCCTTCGTCGCCGCCCTCGCCCACACCGTCGAGCACGAGCCGCCGCTCACCACCACGGTCGAGGACGTCACCGGCACCCCTGCCCGCACCTTCGCCGAGTGGGCACGGGACCACGCGGACGACTTCCGCGCGTAGCGCTGGGGGCGGGGGCCCTCCGGGGGGCGGGGGCGCGCTGGGGCGCGGGCAGGTCGGGGCACGGGGCGTGCCCGGGGCACGGGGCGTGCCCGGGGCCGTACCCGGCCCGGCATCGCCCACCCCGACGCAGCCGCATACCCGGCGCGGGAGCGCGGCGGCGCGTCCGATTACCACTTTCGGGTTCCGAATGCCGCCGCTCGGCTCACAACCCCCACAACCGATACAGGGTGTTCCCATGAACACCCCGCCGCCCCCGCCGACGGCCCCCCACCCCTCGCCGGAGGCGCCCAAGGCCCCCACGCACTCCGGCCGTTGCTCACCACCGTCCTCGACGCCCTGAGCGACGGCGCGGCGGCCCGCGGCGGCCCCCTCCCACCCGGCGGACCCACCGCCGTCACCACCCGCCTCCACGCGGCGGCAGGAGACCTCCTGCCGCCGCACGGCAGCGACGACGCCCTCGCCACCCTCGTCCGCGCCGTCGCCACCGGCGCCGCCGACCCCGCCGAACCCCTGTGCGCCGCCCACCTGCACTGCCCGCCGCTCGCCCTCGCCGCCGCCGCCGACCTCGCCGCCTCCGCGCTCAACCCGTCCCTCGACTCCTGGGACCAGGCCCCCGCCGCCTCCGCCCTCGAAGACCTCCTCACCACCACCCTCGCCACCGAGGTCCACGGCGACGGCGACGCCCTCATCACCACCGGGGGCACCGAGTCCAACCAACTCGCCCTGCTCCTCGCCCGCGAACAGGCCGCCGCCCACGGCCAGCCCCTCCACATCCTCACCGGCGCCAACGCCCACCACTCACTCCACCGCGCCGCCTGGCTCCTCGGCCTGCCCACCCCCCACACCCTGCCCGCCCCCGCGGGCACCCTCGACCTCACCGCACTCGACGACGCCCTCACCCACCTCACCGCCCGAGGCGGCCACACCCTCGTCACCGCCACCGCGGGCACCACCGACGCGGGCCTCATCGACCCCCTCACCGACATCGCCGACCTCTGCGCCACCCACGGCGCCCGCCTCCACGTCGACGCCGCCTACGGCGCCGGACTCCTCTTCAGCGACACCCACCGCGCCAAGCTCCACGGCCTCGACCGCGCCGACACCGTCACCCTCGACCTGCACAAACTCGGCTGGCAGCCCGCCGCCGCCGGAATCCTCACCCTCCGCGACCCCCACGACACCACCGCCCTCGACCACCGCGCCGACTACCTCAACGCCGACGACGACACCACCGCGGGCCTCCCCGACCTCCTCGGCCGCTCCCTGCGCACCACCCGCCGCCCCGACGCCCTCAAGATCGCCGTCACCCTCAAGACCCTCGGCCGCAGCGGCCTGGGCGCCCTCGTCGACCGCGTCTGCCACCTCGCCCACGCCTTCGCCGACCTCGTCGCCGCCCACCCCCGCTTCGACCTGCACGCCAAACCCGCCATCAGCACCGTCCTGTTCCGCCCCACCGGCGCCGACGACGACCACATCGCCCACCTCCGCAGAAAACTCCTCACCGACGGCACCGCCGTCCTCGGCCGCGCCGAACTCGACGGCCGCCGCTGGCTCAAACTCACCCTCCTCAACCCCCACACCACCACCGCCGACCTCACCCGCCTCCTGACCCTCGTCGCGGAAGGAACCACCCCCCGATGACCGACTCACCCCCAAGCCACGCCAGGCACCCACCCCACCCGAAACCCCCCGCGACCTGGTCGGCATCGGCATCGGCCCCAACAACCTCTCCCTCGCCGCCCTCGCCCAGCCCCTCACCGAACTCGGCCACCTCACCGCCGACTTCTACGAACAACGCCCCTCCTTCCACTGGCACCCCGGCCTCCTCATCGACGGCACCACCCTCCAAGTCCCCTTCCTCGCCGACCTCGTCACCCTCGCCGACCCCGCCAGCCCCTGGACCTTCCTCAATTACCTCAAAAGCCGCGAACGCCTCTTCCCCTTCTACTTCGCCGAGCGCTTCCACATCCAACGCGCCGACTACGACGCCTACTGCCGCTGGGTCAGCGACCACCTGCCCGGACTCCACTACGGCCACCAGATCGACGCCGTCCGCTGGAACCCCGACCGCGCCCAGTTCGACGTCGACTACACCCAACTCGACACCGACGGCGAAGCCGAAGCCCTCGGCCGCACCCACGCCCGCAACATCGTCATCGGCATCGGCACCGCCCCCCACATCCCCGAACCCCTCAAACCCCTCGCCGACGCCCCCACCGTCCCCGTCATCCACTCCGCCGACTACCTCCTGCACCGCGACCGCCTCCTGACCGCCGACCACATCACCGTCATCGGCTCAGGACAGTCCGGCGCCGAGATCTTCCTCGACCTCCTCACCCACCGCCCCCCAGGCGCCGAGAAACTCCACTGGCTCGCCCGCACCCCCGCCTTCGCCCCCATGGAGTACTCCAAACTCGGCCTGGAACACTTCACCCCCGACTACACCCGCTACTTCCACGCCCTCCCCGAACCCACCCGCGACCGCCTCGTCAAAGCCCAGTGGCAACTCCACAAAGGCATCGACACCGACACCATCACCGCCATCCACGACGAGCTGTACCGACGCACCCTCCACGGCGGCTGGCCCGACGCCGTCCTCACCCCCGGCGTCAGCGTCCGCACCGCGGGCCGCGTCGCCACCACCCGCGTCGAACTCCACCTCGAACACACCGAGCAAGGCACCCGCTCCCGCCTCACCACCGACGCCGTCATCCTCGCCACCGGCTACCGCGAACGCCCCCTCGACCAACTCCTCGCCGGACTCCACCCCTACCTGCGCCGCGACAGCGCCGACCGCCCCCGCATCGACGAGCACTACCGCCTCGTCCTCGACCCCGCCATCACCCGCACCGGCAGCAACGTCTACGTCCAGAACGCCGAACGCCACACCCACGGCGTCGGCGCCCCCGACCTCGGCCTCTCCGCCTGGCGCAGCGCCACCATCCTCAACGCCCTCACCGGCAAGAACCCCTACCCCCTGCCCGACCGCACCGCCTTCACCAGCTTCGGCCTCCCCACACAACAAAGCCGCGCCACCCCCCACCCCGCGGGGGAACAGCGCGGCACCCTCGTCCACCTCAAGAAATAACCCTCACACCACCCCAGGAACGACCCCACCTGCCCCGACCGCGGACCCACCCGCGCCCCACGGACGCGCACCCGGACGGTCGGGGCACTCCAGCCACCTCACCAACAGCGACCAGACGGCAGCACAACCGGGCGGCACCACCCCCACCGCCCGGCCCCGCCCCACGACACCCGTCAGAACACCGGCACCCCCGCCCGCGTCAGCCGCCACCCCACCCGCGCGAACTCCGCCGGATCCACCGTCCCCCGCGCCTTCACCCACGCGATGATCGTGTTCCGGATCTCCTCCGAATTCACCCACACCTGCTGGGCCTTCGCCACGTGCGGGAAGTTCCCACCCCCACTCGCCCGGTAGTTGTTCACCGCCAGCACGAACCGCGCCTGCGGATCCACCACCTTCCCCTCGAACCGCAGATCCACGATCCGCGAACCCTCCGGCTGCGCGATGTCCACGTCATACGTCACCCCGTACAGCGCGTCGTAGTTGTAGTCCGGCGTGCCGTTCGCGTTCGTCAGCTTCGCCGGATCCACCACCGCGTCCGGAGCCGTCCGCGCGTAGTACCGCGCCGAGAACTCCAGATAGTCCTTCAGCTGCGCACCCGTGAGCAGCCGCGCCTCCAGCGTGTTCTCGAACGGATACAGGCCCGCCGCGTCCCGGATCGTCACCGCACCCGCCGGAATCCCCGCCGTCCGCGAGAAGCACGACGCCTGCGACAGCACCGGAAGCGCCGCGAACTCCCCGCCCGCCAGCGCCGCCCGCACCGTCTCCGCCTGCACATGGTTGATCAGATCGATGATCGGCACATCCTTGTACGGACCCTCGGCCGTGCTCATCGCCGCCTTCGACGTGCCGATGACCTGATTCACATACGCCACGACCTTCCGGTGCTCCTTCGCGAGCAGCCCCGTGATCGCAGGGTCCTCCGCCACCGTGTTGGAGTTCAGCACCCGCGCACCCACCGACTCCACCCGCCAGCGGCCCTTCGACCACACCAGGCCGAAGTCGAACAGCGTCAGACGCTGCCCCCACTTCAACGGCTCCGACAGCACCACCTTCTCGCCCGTGACCTCGTTCTCCACCACGTACTCGGGAATCTCCGTGTGCGCGTGCCCCACCAGGATCGCGTCGATCCCCGGCACCTTCCGCGCCACCAGCGCCGCCGCGTTCTCCACGTACGGCAACTGATCCCCGTACGACGACGTACCGCTCGAACCCGAGTGCGCCGACACCACCACCACGTCCGCGCCCATCGACCGCAGCCTCGGCACCCACTTCGCCGCCTGCTCCTCCAGACCCGGGAACGTCATCTTCCCCTGCACGTTCGCCTTGTCCCAGATCGCGATCCCCGGATTCGTCAGCCCCAGGACCGCCACCCGCACATCCCGCCCGTGCGGCGTCCGCAACCGGTGCATGCTGTACGGAGCGAACGCGGGCCGCAGCGTCCTCGCGTCCAACGCGTTCGCCCCCAGCAGCGGGAAGTCACACTGCTCCTCGAACTTCCGCAGCAGCGGAATCCCATAGTTGAACTCATGATTGCCGAGCGCCGCCGCGTCATAGCCGATCGCGTTCATCGCCCGCGCCATCGGATGCACCGGACCGCGCTCCGCCGTGATCGGATCGACCTTCGCGTAGTAGTACGACAACTGCGTGCCCTGAATCGTGTCACCCGCGTCGATCAACAGCGTGTTGCGGCGGCCCCGCTCCGCCCGGACCCGCCCCACCAGCGTGGAGATCTTCGCCAGGCCCACGTCGTTGTGGTCCTTGTCGTCGAACTCCCGGTCCGTGAAGTAGTCCCAGTTGAAGACGTTGCCGTGCAGATCCGTCGTCCCCATCACCGTGAACTCATAGCGCTTCGGCCGCCGCCCACCGGGCCCCGCGGCCGCCTCGGCCACCGGCGCCGCCGCACCCGCGAGGGCCACGCCCGCACCCGTAGCGGCGGACCCACCCAGGAACTTCCTCCGGTTCAACGGCATGACAAACTCCTCCAACACGACAAAAGCGGATACACAACAGGAATGAACAGCGGTAACGCGCGTAGATTCTGACCCGCCCGCGCAGCCCGCGACAGACCCGCCAGGTTTCGATCCGATGACTGTCCCGCACCCACCCGCAGTGCGACAGTGGCCCCATGACCACCCAGGACGACACCACCGACGCCACCGCCACCCACGCCACCGCCCACGCCCCGCGCGTAGCGGTCCGCGGCGAAGCCCACCTCGAAGTCGACCCCGAGTACGCCCGCATCGGCATCACCGTCAGCGCCCGCGGCAACGACCGCGCCACCGCCCTCGCCGACCTCACCCGCCGCAACAACACCGTCATCGAACTCGTCAAAAGCTACGGCGACGCCGTCGAACGCCTCGAAACCGGCGCCTTCTCCATCACCCCCGAACTCACCAAACGCGGCAAGGGCGAACGCGTCCGCACCTACCACGGCCGCGTCCACATCGCCGCCGAACTCACCGACTTCACCGCCCTCGGCGAACTCACCACCCGCGTCGCCGACCTCGACCTCACCCGCGTCGACGGCCCCTGGTGGGCCCTGCGCCCCACCTCACCCGCCCACCGCCACGCCCGCCAACAAGCCGTCAAGGAAGCCGTCCAACGCGCCCGCGAATACGCCGACGCCCTCGGCACCACCCTCGCCCACCTCATCGACATCGCCGACATCGGCGCCGACAACGCCCCCTACGCCTACCCCGCCGCCCCCGGCATGGCCCGCGCCGCCTACGGCGGAGCCACCCCCGAAGCCGCCGCCCCCCTCGACCTCGAACCCCAACGCCAGACCGTCCACGCCCAGGTCAACGCCCGCTTCACCCTCAACCCCCCACAACTGTGACCGCACCCGCAACGACCCTTGAACGCGCTCATCAGAGCACGCCCACGCACACTTCAACAGTTGTCAAAAACCCTTCATGCAACGGTTGTTGAGCAGTCACACCCAACCAATCCACTACCCATCGGTAAGCCCTAGTGTCGAACCATGCGCCGAGCGAAAATCGTCTGCACCCTGGGACCCGCCACCGACTCCTACGACCAGATCAAGGCCCTGGTCGAAGCCGGAATGGACGTGGCACGCTTCAACCTCAGCCACGGCACCTACGCCGACCACGAGGACCGCTACCAGCGCGTGCGCAAGGCCGCCGACGAGACCGGCCGCAGCGTCGGCATCCTCGCCGACCTTCAAGGCCCGAAGATCCGCCTCGGCCGCTTCCACGAAGGCCCCGTACTCCTCGAACGCGGAGACACCTTCACCATCACCGTCGAAAAAGACGCCCCCGGCGACCGCCACCAGTGCGGCACCACCTACGACGGCCTCGCCGCCGACGTCACCCCCGGCGAACACATCCTCGTCGACGACGGCAAAGTCACCCTCCAGGTCACCAACGTCGACGGCCCCCGCGTCACCACCACCGTCATCGAAGGCGGCATGGTCTCCGACCACAAGGGACTCAACCTCCCCGGAGTCGCCGTCTCCGTCCCCGCCCTCTCCGACAAGGACGAAGCCGACCTCCGCTGGGCGCTGCGCACCGGCTTCGACCTCATCGCCCTCTCCTTCGTCCGCACCGGCCGCGACATCGACGACGTCCACCGCATCATGGACGAGGAGAACCGCCGCCTCCCCGTCATCGCCAAGATCGAGAAACCCCAGGCCGTCGACAACATCGACGACATCGTCGCCGCCTTCGACGGCCTCATGGTCGCCCGCGGCGACCTCGGCGTCGAAATGCCCCTCGAACAGGTCCCCATCGTCCAGAAGCGCGCCATCAAACTCGCCAAGCGCAACGCCAAGCCGGTCATCGTCGCCACGCAGATGCTCGACTCGATGATCGACAACTCCCGCCCCACCCGCGCCGAAGCCAGCGACGTCGCCAACGCCGTCATCGACGGCACCGACGCCGTGATGCTCTCCGGCGAGACCAGCGTCGGCAAGTACCCCGTCGAGACGGTCCGCACCATGGCCCGCATCGTCGAGGCCGCCGAGGAGGACATCCTCGCCAAGGGCCTCCCGCCCCTGACCGAACGCAACAAGCCCCGCACCCAGGGCGGCGCCGTCGCCCGCGCCGCTGCCGAGATCGGCGACTTCCTCGGCGCGAAGTTCCTGGTCGCCTTCACCCAGTCCGGCGACACCGTCCGCCGCCTCTCCCGCTACCGCTCGCCCATCCCCCTCCTCGCCTTCACCCCCGACCCCGCCACCCGCGCCCAGCTCAACCTCACCTGGGGCGTCGAAACGTTCCTCGGCCCCCACGTCGACTCCACCGACGCGATGGTCGACCAGGTCGACGAGCACCTGCTGAAGATCGGCCGCTGCCAGAAGGGCGACACGGTCATCATCACCGCGGGCTCCCCACCCGGAGTCTCCGGCTCCACGAACCTGGTGCGGGTCCACCACATCGGCGAGGACGACACCCCTCGCTGACCCACTCCGCGGGGCCGCTCACACGGGGGAGCGGCCCCGCCCGGCCCGGTCTCAGTACTTGGGCCCGACGTGAGCGTCCATGAGGGCGACGGAGGCTTTGCGGGCGATGGATATGTTGAACGGGTCGCTGCCCCGGGCGAGGCTGGTCCACTCGACCCCGACCAGGTCGAGGGTGTCGGTGAACAGCTTCCGGATGTCGTCGGACTTGTTGGCGAAGAAGTAGCGGGGGTACTCGTAGCGCTTGCGTTCGCCCCCGACGAGCCGCGTGGTCCAGTTGGTGATGCGGCATCCGTCGGAGTGGATGAGCCCTCGGATGAATTCCCAGGGGTAACTGTCGACGATCTCCTGCTGCCAGGGTTCGAGAGCGATGACGCGCTCGTGTTTCCGGCCTGGGCCGTGCTGGGGGAACAGGCACGATATGTGCGTGGAGTAGAGCTTTACGTCCCGGCAACCCTTGCGGAGGACTCGGCATACGGAGTTTCTGGGGAAGACGAGACGCATGGCCTTCTCGCACTCATCCATGAGGCCTGGGTGAGATTCAGCGCACGTGATCGAGAGGCTGGGAGAGCGCATGGCGCGGTTCTTGCTGATGTGGCCATCGCCAAGATACAGGCCCAGGAGATAGGCGTACGCTGACCGATTCAACTCTCCGTCGCAGCGAGGGCACGGAGGCCCTACCCGACCAGGGCACTCGCCCCGCTTGGCTCGGTCCTCGTGTTTCCAGTAGCCGATCGTGCCGACCGGAACGTTCAGGCGCCGAGCGACGTCGGCGTTCCTGGCCCCGCCGCGCAAAAGCGTCAATGCCTTCTGTCGCACTTCTGTCCCGTGGAAGTTCATGCGACCACTCTGTGCGACTGATCGTGGCTCCACGTAGTAAATAGCAGAGTTTCACGAGAACGTGAAACTCCGCTATTCGGCGTGCCGGGTGCGGGATTCGAACCCGCACGCCCTTTCGGACAGATGTGTTTGAGACATCAGCGTCTGCCATTCCGCCAACCCGGCTGGGGGTGCCACAGCACCTTCGGCAGCATACCGGGTCACCGTGCAGCGCCGCAGCTAGGTACCCTGGCGGGGCAGCGCACCTGCCATACCAAGGAGCCCTCCGTGACCGCGCCCGAGTCGCCCCAGCCCGTAGAGACGACCGACGACGACCAGTCGCACGTCCCGCCGCTGACGACCCGTGTCGTCATCGCCGAGGACGAGGCGCTGATCCGCCTCGACCTCAAGGAGATGCTGGAAGAGGAGGGCTACACGGTCGTCGGCGAGGCCGGGGACGGGGAGACGGCGATCGAGCTGGCCCGGGAGCACAGGCCGGACCTGGTGATCCTGGATGTGAAGATGCCCGTCCTGGACGGGATCTCGGCGGCGGAGAAGATCGCGGAGGAGTCGATCGCGCCGGTGCTGATGCTGACGGCGTTCTCGCAGCGGGACCTGGTGGAGCGGGCGCGGGACGCGGGGGCGATGGCGTATCTGGTGAAGCCGTTCAGCAAGAGTGACGTGGTACCGGCGATCGAGATGGCGGTGTCGCGGTTCACGGAGTTGAAGGCGTTGGAGAAGGAGGTCGCGGACCTCACGCAGCGGCTGGAGACGCGGAAGCTGGTGGATCGGGCGAAGTCGATTCTGCAGACGGAGTACGGTCTGACGGAGCCCGCGGCGTTCCGTTGGATTCAGAAGACGTCGATGGATCGTCGGCTTTCGATGCAGCAGGTGGCGGAGGCTGTGATTGAGGACGCGGCGGAGAAGAAGGCGGCGAAGGGCTGAGCCGGTAGGGCGAGGCGAGAAGGTAAAGGGCGGCACCCCTGGGGGGTGCCGCCCTTTTCGTTGTGTGGGGCCAGGGGCCTAGTCCTCGCCGAGGTAGGCCTTGCGGACGGATTCGTCGTGGAGGAGGTCCTGTCCGGTGCCGGAGAGGACGACGCGGCCGACTTCCATGACGTGTCCGTGGTCGGCGAGGGAGAGCGCGGCTTGGGCGTTCTGTTCGACGAGGAGGATGGTGGTGCCTTGGGATTTGAGTTCGCTGATGGTGTGCATGATTTTCTGCATCATGATGGGGGAGAGCCCCATGGAGGGTTCGTCGAGCATGAGGAGTTTGGGTCGTGACATGAGGGCGCGGCCCATGGCGAGCATTTGTTGTTCGCCGCCTGAGAGGGTTCCTGCGGCTTGTTTGCGGCGTTCGCCGAGGATGGGGAAGAGGTCGTAGGCGCGTTGGATGTCCTTTTCGATGCCGGTGCGGTCGTCGCGGAGGTAGGCGCCTAGTTGGAGGTTTTCGGTGATGGTGAGGCGGGGGAAGATGTGGCGGCCTTCGGGGGAGTGGGCGAGGCCGCGGGCGACGATTTTGTGGGCGGGGGTTCCGGTGAGGGGTTGGCCGTCGAAGGTGATGGTGCCGGAGAGGGGTTTGAGGAGGCCGGAGAGGGTGCGGAGGGTGGTGGTTTTTCCGGCGCCGTTGGTGCCGATGAGGGTGACGACTTGTCCGGCTTCGACGGTGAAGGAGATGCCTTTGACGGCTTCGATTTTGCCGTAGGCGACCTTGAGGTCGTGGACCTCTAGGAGTGCGGTCACTTGGCTGTTCCTTCCGTGCCGGTGGCGCGGGCTGTGGTGCTGTCGTCTGTGGTGTCGGTGGGGGTGTCGTCGGGGGTGTCGGCGTCGGCTTCGGCGGCTTCGACTTCGGCGATTTCGGCGGCGCCGGGTGCGCCTTCGTAGGGGGTGCCGAGGTAGGCGGCGATGACGCGTTCGTCGGCCTGGACGGTTTCGGAGGTGCCTTCGACGAGTTTTTCGCCTTGGACGAGGACGGCGACGCGGTCGCAGAGGTTGAAGATGAACCGCATGTCGTGCTCGATGACGAGGACGGCGATGCCCTGGTCGCGGATGGCGAAGACGAGTTCTTCGGCGGCGCGGGTTTCTTGGGGGTTCATGCCCGCGGTGGGTTCGTCGAGGAGGAGGAGTCCGGGTTCGCTGGCGAGGGCGCGGGCGATTTCGAGCTTGCGTTGTTCGCCGTAGGGGAGGTTGCGGGAGAGGTGGTCGGCTTTGTGGGCGAGGCCGACGAATTCGAGGAGTTCCATGGCGCGGGCGTGGGACGCGGCTTCGGCTTTTTTGAATCCGGGGCCGCGGAGCAGTGCGCTCCAGAGTCCTTCTTTTGTTCTGGTGTGGCGTCCGACGAGGACGTTTTCGAGGACGGTCATGTTGGCGAAGAGGCGGATGTTCTGGAAGGTGCGGGCGATTCCGGCGTCGGTGACGAGGTGGGGTTTGGAGGGGAGGATGGTTCCTTTGTAGGAGACGGTTCCTTCGGTGGGGACGTAGAGGCCGGTGAGGCAGTTGAAGAAGGTGGTTTTTCCGGCGCCGTTGGGTCCGATGAGGCCGACGATTTCTCCGGTGTTGACGGTGAGGTCGACGGCGCGTACGGCGGTGAGTCCGCCGAAGCGCATGGTGACGCCTTTGGCTTCGAGGACGGTGGTGGTCGTGGTGGTGGTCATGGTGGTCACGCCCCCGCCTTGTGGACGCCGATGGTGCCTTCGGGGAGTTTTTGTTGTGCGGGGATGTCGAGTTGGTCGGTTTCGTGGTATTCGAGCTGGGCGCGGCGGTTGGGGACGAGGCCTTCGGGTCGGAATCGCATGAGGAGGATGAGGGCGAGTCCGAAGAGGAGGAGTTGGTAGTCCTCGAGGAATTGGAGTTTGGCGGGGATGAGGTAGAGGAGGGCGGCACCGATGAGGGGGCCGCTGATGGTGCCCATGCCGCCGAGGATGACGGCGGCGAGGAGGAAGGCGGAGTTGGGGGGACGGTGTTGGCGAAGAGGTATTGCTCGGGGGTGATGCTGTAGGAGACGTGGGCTTGGACGCTTCCGGCGAATCCGGCGAGGGTGGCGCCGAGGGCGAAGGCGATGAGTTTGACGCGGAAGCCGTTGATGCCCATGGCGGTGGCGGCGGTTTCGTCTTCGCGGATGGCGACCCAGGCGCGGCCGATGCGGGATTCTCCGCTGCGGCGGAAGACGAGGACGACGACGGCGGTGAAGAGGAGCATCAGCAGGTAGTAGTTGGCGGGTCTGCTGAGGGTGAATCCGGCGATGTCGTGTTCGGTGCCGAGGTTGTAGCCGAGGAGTTCGAGGTCGGGGATGTTGGGGATGCCTTGGGCACCGTTGGTGAGGTCGGGGCCTGAGTTGCCGTTGAGGTTGTTCATGGTGATGCGGAAGATTTCGCCGAAGCCGAGGGTGACGATGGCGAGGTAGTCGCCGCGGAGCCTGAGGGTGGGGGCGCCGATGACTACGCCGAAGATGAGGGAGGCGGCGGCGCCGGTGAGGACGGCGGCCCAGAAGGGGAAGTGGACGTCGAAGGTGGAGGCGGGGCTTCCGGAGACGAGGGCGGCGGTGTAGGCGCCGACGCCGAGGAATGCGACGTATCCGAGGTCGAGGAGTCCGGCGAGGCCGACGACGACGTTCAGGCCGAGGGCGACGGTGGCGAAGATGAGGATGTTGACGCCGATGAGGGCGTAGCTGGCGTCGCTTTGGGTGAGGGGGAAGAGGGCGGCGGCGATGAGGGCGGCGGTGAGGGTGATGTTGCGGTGTTTGGCGGTGAGGGTGGTGAGGCGGGGGATGAGTCCGGCGCGGTGGAGTGCGGTGGCGCTGAAGGCGGTGGTGATGAGGAAGCCGATGAAGAGTTCGTCGTAGGCCTCGATGCCGTAGGCGAAGACGTAGAGGCCGATGCCGAAGGCGGCGGCGATGATGAGGATTTCGAGGGTGGAGTTGAGTTCTTTGGCGCGTTTGGGGGTGGGGGCTTTGAGGCTGTGGCGGAGGCGTTGCCAGGGGTTGGTGCTGTCGGTGTCGGGGGTGTCGGTGGGGAGGGCGAGGGCGCCGATGGTGGCGGTGAGGGCGCCGATGCCGGAGATCCAGGCTCCGGGTTCGAGGTTGACGATGCCGCCGAGGTGGTCGGTGATGGCGCCCATGGTGTAGCCGGTGGTGCCGAGGACGCCGAGGGTGAGGAGGAGTACGGGGCTGTGGGTGCCGCCGGGGGTGAGCCAGCGGAGGCCGCGGAGGTGGTAGGTGGCGAGGGTGAAGAGGAGGGTGAGGGCGGATCCGATGAGGGTGAGGATTTGGAGGCCGCCGGGGTAGCCGGTGACGGTGAGGTCGCCGGGGAAGGCGGTGGTCCAGGTCCAGGGGAGGAAGGTGCCGATGAGGGCGGTGGTGGATCCGGTGAGGATGAGGGGGCGGGTGAGGTTTTGGGGGAGGGGGATGAGGGGGGTGGTGGTGCCGGTGGTGGGTTTGGTGTGGTTGGGGGTGTTGGAGGTGGTGGTGGTCATGGGTATCACGCCCGATCCGCGACGCGTTCGCCTAGGAGCCCTTGGGGCCTGAGGAGGAGGACGAGGATGAGGAGGGCGAAGGCCCAGACGTCCTTCCAGGCGCCGCCGCCGAACTGTTCCATGCCGGGTACGTCGTGCATGTATCCGGTGGCGAGGGCTTCGGCGACGCCTAGGACGATGCCGCCGAGCATGGCTCCGTAGATGTTGCCGATGCCGCCGAGTACGGCTGCGGTGAAGGCTTTGAGGCCCATGATGAAGCCCATTTTGAAGCCGACTTGGCCGTTGTGGAGGCCGTAGCCGACGGCGGCTATGGCGGCGAAGGCGGCGCCGATGGCGAAGGCCATGACGATGATGCGGTCGGTGTTGATGCCCATGAGTTTGGCAGTGTCGGGGTCTTGGGCGGTGGCTTGCATGCCGCGTCCGGAGCGGGTTTTGTTGACGTACCAGCCGAGGATGAGCATGCACAGGGGTGCGGCGATGATGAGGAAGAAGTCGCCGCGTTGGATGTCGGCGCCGAAGACATGGACGGGGTCGCCGCTGAATTGGGGGAAGGTGCGGTCTTTCTTGGCGTCGGGGTACCACTTCCAGACGGCTTGTTGGAGGAGGATGGACAGGCCGATGGCGGTGATGAGGGGGGCGAGTCGTGGGGCGCCGCGCAGGGGGCGGTAGGCGAAGCGTTCTGCGGCGGTGCCGACGGCGACGGAGCAGATGACGCCGCCGATGATCATGAGGGGGATCATGGCGAGGAGGGAGAATCCGTCGGGGAGCCAGAGGGAGACGGTGAGGGCGCCGAAGCCTCCGACCATGAAGATCTCGCCGTGGGCGAAGTTGATGAGTTGGACGATTCCGTAGACCATCGTGTAGCCGATCGCGATGAGACCGTACATCGCGCCGAGGATGAGTCCATTGGCTAGCTGTTGCGGCAGTTCGTTCACCGCAGGGCCTCCGTGGGTTCGGATATGGCACCGCGCGGGAGCGCTGGTAGCGCGTCCCGCGCGGCCTTGAGTCAATGGGTGTGGGGTTGGGTCAGCGTGGCTTGTAGGCCTCGCTGAACTTGGATTCCCACTTGTTGCTCTTGTTCACCTGGTACGCGGTCATCATCGTGTTCGTGGTGTCGCCGTACTTGTCGAAGGAGACGGTTCCTGTGACGCCGTCGAACTTGACCTTGCTCATGGCTTCGAGGACTTTTTCGCGGCCGTTGTCGGGGAGCTTGCCGTCGTTTTCCTGGACGGCGATCTTGACGGCTTCGATGATGGACCAGGTGGCGTCGTAGGTGCCGCCACCGTAGGTCTCCATGTTTTCTTTGTAGTTCTTGTTGTATTCCTCGATGAACTTCTTCGCGGAGTCGAGTTCCTCGACGGGCTTGCCGACGGAGGTGCCGAGGTCGCCGATGGCCTTCTTGTTGAGCTTGGGGAACTCTTCGCTCTTCATGCCGTCGCCGCCCATGAGGGGGATCTTGGCGCCGGACTCCTTGAGCTGTTGGCTGAGGGGGGCGGCGGCGGGGTATTCGCCGCCGTAGTAGACGGCTTGGGCGCCCCTGCCCTTGACTTTGGAGGCGACGGACTTGAAGTCGCGGTCGTCGGGGTTGATGTGGTCCTGGCCGACGACCTTGCCGCCGAGGTCGATGAAGGTGTCCTTGAAGGAGGCGGCGAGTCCGGCGCCGTAGGTCTTCTGGTCGTCGATGACGTAGACCTTCTTGATCTTCGCTTTCTGGAACAGGTACTGGGCGGCGAACTGGCCTTGTACCTGGTCGGTGGTGGCGGTGCGGAAGAAGGTCTTGAACTGGCGCTTCTTGTCGCCGGTCTTCCAGCCGTCGCCCTGGGTGAGTTCGGTGCCGGTGTTGGCGGGCGAGACCTGGGTGAGGTTGGCGTCGTTGAACGGCTTCTGCATCGACTGGGAGACGCTGGAGTTGAGGGGGCCGACGACGCCGAGGACGTCGTCGTTGCTGATGAACTTCTGTGCGTTCTGGCCGCCGACGGAGGGCTGGGCCTGGTCGTCGAGGGGTTCAAGTTTGAACTTGATGCCGTCGACGGTGTTCTCCTTGTTGGCGGTTTTGACGGCCAGCTCGGCGGAGTTGCGCATTCCGATGCCCAGGGCGGAGAGGTCGCCGGTCAGGGGGGCGTCGAAGCCGATGACGACGGTCTTCTCGCCGCCGCCGTTGTCGTCCTTGTCCTTGTCGCGCGATCCGCAGGCGGTGAGGGTCAGTGCCCCTGTGGTCAACACCGTGGTGAGGATGAGCGCGGAACGGTTTCGCACGATTGGTCCTTTCCCCAGGCGCGGCCCTCTGCTAGGGCCGTGAAGATCGCCGGGCCGTACTGGTGGTGGTACCGGGCCGTGCAATTCAGTTCGCGCCCGGCGGCGCGGTGACTGGCCGTGACTCTAAGGGCGTAATTGATCCTGGTGGAGTGGTCGGACCAAGGCTGTGACGCTCTTGTTATGCCGCGGGGCATTCCGTCCGTGAAGGCGGGGGCCGGTTGTGGCGGAATATGCACGCTTCGGCGCATCCGGCATAGCCGAACGTGCAGGACTGTTCTCTGGTTTTACTCCTGACGGAAGTGTGCGGAACGGTGTGCTCCCCGCGTCCCGTAAAGATCCTTTACGGGCTCCGCCCCGCTATTCGATCTTCGTCCTCACATTGCCCGCGTATTACACAGCGTTACGTTCATGAAAAAGGAGCAGATCATTCCGTGGCACTTTTCCGCATACGCGAATGTGGGTGGTCAGGAGTGTTTTTGCGGAGCACTCCTGTTCCTCCGGTGAAGGGAAGCGCTTCCCAGGGGCCTGGGGGCGGGCCGGGCGGCGCGGCGCGGCCGTGGCCGCGGGGCGTACGGGGGGTGTGTCGCGGCCGTTACCAAGGGTTGCCGGTGGGGGAGCCGCCGCGGTAGCGGGCCCGGCACTTCTCGCGGACCTGGCGCGTCATCACCGTCCGCCCCGCGGCGGCCCCGTGCCGCTTCCGCTCCGCCCGTCCCGCGCTCAGGGCGCCGCGCAGGATCTCGTACTGCCCGTAGGAGAGCCCCATGTGCTGGTAGTCCCCGTACACGTCCCTGCGCCCGTCGTAGACGTCGCGAGCCCAGGCGAGGACCACGCTGGCGCACAGGTCTCCGGGGGAGGTGGTGCGGGTGCGGGGGCTGCTGGGCCCGTCGGGGGCGGTGGGGCCGCTGGCCGAGCAGGCGCCGACGGTGACGGCGAGGGTGAGGGCGAGGGCGAGCGGTGCCTGGCGGAGGGCCGTCCTGCGGTGCCTCATGGCGGCGACGGTAGCCCGGAGGGGGTCCTTCCACCAGGGCTCGGTCTCGCGGGCGCCCGGTTCTCAGGGGGCGGTCACGGGCGGCGGGTGGGCGAGGGCGCGGCGGCGGCAGGCCCCCGGTGGCCGGCGGGCGGCGGCAGGGGCCCACGGCCGGAGGGTGGGCCCCAGGGCGCTCAGGGCGGGGTCAGCCGCCGTTGGCCCCGTCGGCGGGGCGCAGTGCGCAGGTCAGGCGCGCGCTGCACACCCGCCGCCCCTCCTCGTCCTGGATGGCGATCTCGTACGTCGCCGAGGTCCGCCCCCGGTGCACCGGTGTGGCCACTCCTGTGACCAGCCCGGACCGCGCCCCCCGGTGGTGTGTGCAGTTCAGGTCGACGCCCACGGCGAGCTTCCGGCTGCCGCCGTGGAGCATGGAGCCGATGGAGCCGAGGGTCTCGGCGAGCACCGCGGAGGCCCCGCCGTGCAGCAGCCCGTACGGCTGGGTGTTGCCCTCGACGGGCATGGTGCCGACGACACGGTCGGCGGAGGCCTCCAGGATCCGCACCCCCATCCGGTCGCCGAGGTTCCCGGCGGAGAACAGGGCGGGCAGGTCGATGCCGAGCCCGGCGTACTCGTCGATGACCTCTTGCGGGAACTTCGTGATGTGCTGCTCGCCCATAGGGCCGGGCTCCGTTCGTCGACGACACCTGAAACACGGACAACTACACGGACAACTGGCTGAGCGAACGCTCAGTCGGTAGGGGATTGTTCCAGGCGGACGACGACGGACTTGCTGGCGGGGGTGTTGCTGGTGTCGGCGGTGGCGTCGAGCGGGACGAGGACGTTGGTCTCGGGGTAGTACGCGGCGGCGCAGCCCGGTGCCGTGGGGTAGTGCACGACGCGGAAGCCGGGGGCGCGTCGCTCGACGCCGTCTTTCCACTCGCTGACCAGGTCCACGTAGGCTCCGTCGGCGACGCCGAGGGCGTGGGCGTCGGCGGGGTTGACCAGGACGACGCGGCGGCCGTTCCTGATGCCGCGGTAGCGGTCGTCCAGGCCGTAGATCGTGGTGTTGTACTGGTCGTGGGAGCGCAGGGTCTGCAGCAGCAGGCGGCCTTCGGGGACCGTGGGGTACTCGACGGGCGCGGCGGTGAAGTTGGCCTTGCCGGTGGCGGTGGGGAAGCGGCGCTCGTCGCGGGGGGCGTGCGGCAGCGCGAAGCCGCCGGGCCGGGCCACGCGCGCGTTGAAGTCCTCGAAGCCGGGGACGACGCGGGCGATGCGGTCGCGGACGCGTCCGTAGTCCTGCTCGAACTCCTCCCAGGGCGTGGCCGATTCGGGGCCGAGGACGCGCCGGGCCAGGCGGCAGACGATGGCGGGCTCGGACAGCAGGTGCGGGCTCGCGGGCTCCAGGCGGCCGCGGGAGGCGTGCACCATGCCCATGGAGTCCTCGACGGTGACGAACTGCTCGCCGCCGGTCTGGAGGTCGCGCTCGGTGCGGCCGAGCGTCGGCAGGATCAGGGCGCGGGCGCCGGTGACGGCGTGCGAGCGGTTCAGCTTCGTCGACACGTGCACCGTCAGGCGGGCGCGCCGCATCGCGGCTTCCGTGACCTCCGTGTCGGGGGACGCGGAGACGAAGTTTCCGCCCATGGCGAAGAACACCTTGGCGTCGCCGTCGCGCAGCGCGCGGATGGCGCGGACGACGTCCAGGCCGTGGTGGCGCGGCGGGGCGAAGCCGAACTCCTTCTCCAGGGCGTCGAGGAAGGCGGGCGCGGGGCGCTCGAAGATGCCCATGGTGCGGTCGCCCTGCACGTTGGAGTGGCCGCGCACGGGGCAGACGCCCGCTCCGGGGCGGCCGATGTTGCCGCGCAGGAGCAGGAAGTTGACGACCTCGCGGATGGTGGGCACGGCGTGCTTGTGCTGGGTCAGGCCCATCGCCCAGCACACGACGGTGCGCTGGGAGGCGAGGACCATGCGCAGGGCCTCCTCGATGCGGGCGCGGTCCAGGCCGGTGGCGGTGAGCGTCTCGTCCCAGCCGGCCGCGCGGGCGGCGGCGGCGAAGTCCTCGTATCCGTGGGTGTGGTCCCGTACGAAGGTCTCGTCGACGGCGCCTTCGGTCTCCAGGATCAGCTTGTTCAGGAGGCGGAAGAGGGCCTGGTCGCCGCCGATGCGGATCTGGAGGAACAGGTCGGTGAGGGCGGTGCCCTTGAGCATGCCCTGGGGGGTCTGGGGGTTCTTGAAGCGCTCCAGGCCCGCTTCGGGCAGCGGATTGACCGTGATGATCTTCGCGCCGCCGCGCTTGGCCTTCTCCAGGGCGGAGAGCATGCGCGGGTGGTTGGTGCCCGGGTTCTGTCCGGCGACGATGATCAGGTCCGCTTGGTGGAGGTCCTCCAGGAGGACGCTGCCCTTGCCGACGCCGAGGGTTTCAGTGAGGGCGGAGCCGGACGACTCGTGGCACATGTTCGAACAGTCCGGGAGGTTGTTCGTGCCGAGTTCGCGGGCGAAGAGCTGGTACAGGAACGCCGCTTCGTTGCTGGTGCGGCCCGAGGTGTAGAAGAGGGCCTCGTCGGGGGAGGCGAGCGCGGCCAGCTCCTCGGCGACGATGTCGAAGGCGCGGTCCCAGGACACCGGTTCGTAGTGCGTGCCGCCCTCCGGCAGGTACATGGGGTGGGTGAGGCGGCCCTGCTGGCCCAGCCAGTACCCGCTGCGGGTGGCGAGGTCGGCCACGGGGTGGGCGGCGAAGAAGTCGGGGGTGACGCGGCGCAGCGTGGCCTCTTCGGCGACCGCCTTCGCCCCGTTCTCGCAGAACTCGGCCTTGTGGCGGTGGTCGGGCTCGGGCCAGGCGCAGCCGGGGCAGTCGAAGCCGTCCTTCTGGTTGACCCGCAGCAGCGTCAACGCCGTGCGCCGCACGCCCATCTGGCGCTGGGCCACGCGCAGGGTGTGGCCGATGGCGGGCAGTCCCGCGGCGGCGTGCTGCGCGTCCGCGACCTGCGGCGCGTCCTGGACCGGGTCACCCTTGGGCGGCTTGCTTGCCATCGTCTGCTCCCCTTCGAGCGCGCAACGCGAGTACGTGTCCGATCCTCCCACGCGGCACTGACAGCGGGCCCGCGCGGGCGGCCGGGGCGAAGGGGCCTCGGGGAGCGGGGCGACGCCGACACCCGGGGCGTCGGCGGGCGGGGCGGGGCCGAGTGTCAGTGGGGCGTGGCAGGATCGGGGGCGTGGCAGAGAAAGCATCGAAGAAGACCGAGAAGACGACCGCCGGCGACCGGCCGCGCCTGCTCCTGATGGACGGGCACTCCCTGGCGTACCGAGCGTTCTTCGCGCTGCCCGCGGAGAACTTCACGACGGCGACGGGCCAGCCGACGAACGCGATCTACGGCTTCGCGTCGATGCTGGCGAACACGCTCCGTGACGAGGCGCCCACGCACTTCGCGGTGGCGTTCGACGTGTCGCGCAAGACGTGGCGCTCCGAGGAGTTCGCGGAGTACAAGGCGAACCGCTCCAAGACCCCGGACGAGTTCAAGGGGCAGGTGGAGCTGATCGGCGAGCTGCTCGACGCGATGCACGCGGTGCGGTTCGCGGTGGACGGCTTCGAGGCGGACGACGTCATCGCGACGCTCGCCACGCAGGCCGAGGCCGAGGGCTTCGAGGTGCTGATCGTCACGGGCGACCGGGACTCCTTCCAGCTCATCACGGACCATGTGACGGTGCTCTACCCGACGAAGGGCGTCTCGGAGCTGACCCGCTTCACTCCGGAGAAGGTCCAGGAGAAGTACGGCCTGACCCCGAGCCAGTATCCGGACTTCGCGGCGCTGCGCGGCGACCCCTCGGACAACCTGCCGGGCATCCCCGGCGTCGGCGAGAAGACGGCCGCGAAGTGGATCAACCAGTTCGGTTCGTTCGCGGAGCTGGTGGAGCGCGCCGAGGAGGTCAAGGGCAAGGCCGGGCAGAACTTCCGCGACCACCTGGAGGCGGTGAAGCTCAACCGCCGCCTCACGGAGATGGTGCGCGACGTGGAGCTGCCCAAGGCGGTCGCCGACCTGGAGCGCGCTCCGTACGACCGCAAGGCGGTCGCGATGGTCCTGGACACCCTGGAGATCCGCAATCCGTCGCTGCGTGAGCGGCTGCTCGCCGTGGACCCGGGTGCGGAGGAGGCCGAGCAGACCCCTCTCGCCGAGGGCGTGGAGCTGGACGGCGCGGTGCTCGGCACGGGCGAGGTGGCCCCGTGGCTGGCGGAGCACGGCAAGGCCGTCCTGGGCCTGGCGACGGTCGACTCGTGGTCCCTTGGTACCGGCTCGGTCACGGAGGTCGCGCTCGCCGCGGCCGGGGGCGCGGCCGCCTGGTTCGACCCGGCGCAGCTGGACGAGGCCGACGAGAAGGCGTTCGCGGCCTGGCTCGCGGACGCGAAGAAGCCGAAGGTGCTCAACAACGCCAAGGGCGCGATGCGGGTCTTCGCCGAGCACGGCTGGACCGTCGAGGGTGTCACCATGGACACCGCCCTCGCCGCGTACCTGGTCAAGCCGGGCCGCCGCTCCTTCGACCTGGACGCCCTGTCCCTGGAGTACCTGGGCCGTGAGCTGGCGCCCGCCGCCGAGTCCGACGGCCAGCTGGCCTTCGGTACGGAGGACGACGAGCAGGCCGAGGCCGAGGCCCTGATGGTGCAGGCCCGCACGATCCTCGACCTGGGGGAGGCGTTCGGCGAGAAGCTCAAGGAGGTGGGCGCCGCCGGGCTGCTCACGGACGTGGAGCTGCCGACGTCCGCGCTGCTCGCCCGCCTGGAGCGGCACGGCATCGCCGCCGACCGCGCCCATCTGGAGTCCATGGAGCAGCAGTTCGCGGGCGCCGTGCAGCAGGCGGTGAAGGAGGCGCACGCGGCGGCGGGCCACGAGTTCAACCTGGGCTCGCCCAAGCAGCTCCAGGAGGTCCTCTTCGGAGAGCTGGGCCTGCCCAAGACGAAGAAGACGAAGACCGGGTACACGACGGACGCGGACGCGCTCGCCTGGCTCGCCGCCCAGACGGACAACGAACTTCCGGTGATCATGCTCCGCCACCGCGAGCAGGCGAAGCTGCGCGTCACCGTGGAGGGCCTGGTCAAGACGATCGCCGCGGACGGCCGCATCCACACGACGTACAACCAGACGGTGGCCGCGACGGGCCGCCTGTCGTCGACGGATCCGAACCTGCAGAACATCCCGGTGCGCACGGACGAGGGCCGCGCCATCCGCCGCGGCTTCGTGGTCGGCGAGGGCTTCGAGTCCCTGATGACCGCCGACTACAGCCAGATCGAGCTGCGGGTGATGGCGCACCTGTCGGAGGACGAGGGCCTCATCGAGGCGTTCACCTCCGGCGAGGACCTGCACACCACGGTCGCCTCGCAGGTGTTCGGCGTGGACCGCTCGGCCGTCGACGCGGAGATGCGCCGCAAGATCAAGGCCATGTCGTACGGCCTGGCGTACGGCCTGTCGGCGTTCGGCCTGTCCCAGCAGCTGAACATCGAGGCGGCCGAGGCCCGCGCCCTGATGGACACCTACTTCGAGCGGTTCGGCGGCGTGCGCGACTATCTGCGCCGTGTCGTCGACGACGCCCGCGCCACGGGGTACACGGAGACGATGCTGGGCCGCCGCCGCTATCTGCCGGACCTCAACAGCGACAACCGGCAGCGCCGTGAGATGGCCGAGCGCATGGCGTTGAACGCGCCGATCCAGGGCACGGCCGCGGACATCGTCAAGGTCGCCATGCTGAACGTGGACCGGGCGCTGACACAGGCGAGGCTCACCTCCCGGATGCTGCTCCAGGTCCACGACGAGATCGTCCTGGAGATCGCCCCGGGCGAGCGCGAGGCGGTGGAGGAGCTGGTGCGCCGGGAGATGTCCGCCGCCGTGTCGCTGCGGGCGCCGCTGGACGTGTCGGTGGGTGTGGGCGCGGACTGGGAGTCGGCAGCGCACTAGCCTCCCGGCGGGGGGCGGGTCCCGGGGCGCCGCCCCTCGGGGGTTCCCCCTTCGCGGGGTGGGCGTTGATCGCCCTTCGGGCTCGTCCTCAAACGCCGGACGGGCTTGATGCTCCGCGCACCCGCCCGGCAGTCCGCCCGCCCGTCCGCGCGGCGGTCCGTCCGTGCGCCCGTTCCGCTCCGTGCGTCCCCTTCCGGATACGCGGAGATGAACGGGTGCGGGACGGTAGCCGAACAGGGACAGGACCGTGACTGGCCTATCCGACAAAATCGGACGCGAACAGGTGTCTCGGCGCCGCGAGTTGTCGTAGTGTCGCCTGAGCTGCCCCTTGGCGGCGCCAGAAGGAGCGCCGGGAGGGCACGGGCAGGTCGTCAAGGGAGGGATTCACGGACATGGCGCCGGTATTCGGCAAGCGGCTGCGCAAGGCGACGGTGACGTCCGCGGTCGCCGCCGCGGCGGTGGCGGCGCTGGCCGCCTCGCAGGCCCCTGGTGTGGCGACTCCGGACAAGGCGCCGGGCGGGCAGGCGGCGGACGCCTCGCAGCCGCCCGCCCCGGACTCGGCCACCGGCAACTCGCCGTACTACACGGACCTGCCGCCCCTGAAGACCCCTCCGCCGCCGAACACCGAGCCCGGCGGCGGCGCCGCGAAGGGCGACCCCGAGGCGGGCCTCCCGGCCACGGTCCTCGACGCCTACAAGAAGGCCGAGGCGGCCGTGCGGTCCGAGCGCCCCGGCTGCAACCTCCCCTGGCAGCTGCTGGCCGCGATAGGCAAGGTCGAATCCGGCCAGGCCCGCGGCGGCCGCGTCGACGCCGACGGCACGACCCTCACGCCCATCCTCGGCCCGGTCCTGGACGGCAACGGCTTCGCGAAGATCACCGACACGGACGGCGGCGCCTACGACGGCGACACCACGCACGACCGCGCCGTGGGCCCCATGCAGTTCATCCCGTCGACCTGGAAGACCTCCGGCCAGGACGGCAACGGCGACGGCAAGAAGGACCCGAACAACATCTACGACGCCGCGCTCGCCGCCGCCCACTACCTGTGCGGGAAGGACCGCGACCTCGCCGTCGAGGACGACCTGCACGCCGCGATCCTCAGCTACAACCAGTCCACGGAGTACCTGAACACGGTCCTGTCGTGGCTGGAGTACTACCGCAAGGGCACCCACGAGATCCCCGACGGCACCGGCGTGCTGCCCGACGACCGCAACCGCAGCGACGACCGCGACGACCGCGGCGACCGCACCCCGCGCCCCGGCTCCTCCGCGCGGCCGCCCTCCCACAGGCCCTCGCCGTCCACGCCGCCCAAGCCCCTCCCCAGGCCGCAGCAGCCGGACAAGCTGCCGCCGGACGAGACCACCCGCCCCGGCACCCCCGGCGGCGGCTCCGGAAAGCCCACCCCGAAGCCCCCGCAGCAGCCCCAGGACCAGGTCAAGCGCCTGAAGAACACCGGCCCGGACGAGGTCACCGCGACCGCGGGCGACGCCTTCGACGAGCGCGTCGCGGTGCGCGCCGAGGACCGCTCCGGCAAGGGCGTCGCCAAGGTCAAGGTCCGCTTCACCATCAGCGGGGACACCGACACGCGCTTCGCTGGCGGCGCCCGCAGCGTCACCCTCAGCACCGACGGCACCGGCACGGTCACCTCGCCCGAGCTGCGCGCCGGTGAGAAGACCGGCGCGTTCACGGTGCGCGCCCTGGTCGTGGGCCGCTCCCTGGACCGCGTCGAGGTGCCCGGCACGGTCACCGGCCGCAAGGCCGACGCGCTCGCCCGCATCGGTGACGAGCCGCTGACCTGCGCCCCGGGCAAGGCCTTCGCCGAGCAGGTCCAGGTCAAGGCGACGTACAAGGGCGACAGCGCCGCCGGAGTCGCCGCCACCGCCACGATGATCACGTCGGCGACCCGGCCGACGGTGAACGACAAGGGCCCCTACTTCAAGGACGCCGACGGCAAGCCGGTCCGCGTCCTCAAGGGCCTCAGGACGGACAAGAACGGCAAGCTGCTGCTGCCGAAGATGTACGCCGACGACAAGACCGGGACGTATCTGCTGCGCATCGTCACCGACGGCGGCGCCACGCTCACCGTCGAGCTGAAGGTGACGGCCGACAAGCCGACCGAGACCCCGTCCGGCACGCCGAGCACGACGCCCAGCGGCACACCGAGCGGTACGCCGAGTTCCACACCGAGTTCCACACCGAGCGGCACGTCCAGCACGCCGCCCAGGCGCTGACCCGCCCGCCACCCAGGCACTGGCCCGCACGCCGCCCCAGGGCTGGCCCGCACGCCGCAGCCGCCGACCGCCCCCGCGCCACCCACGGCACGGGGGCGGCCCGCTGCCGCCCTCCCGCCGCCGCTCCCCTCGCGGCCCGCTGCCACCGCCCACGGCCGCCGACCCCGTACGACGTGTTCTCATCTCACCCGCGCGTTGCTACGGTGCCCCCGCCCTGACGAACAGTCAGATCCCGGCTTCCGGTCGCCGCCTCGGGAGGCCCGTATGCGTGCCCTGATCGCCGCCGCCACCGGCCTCGTCGTCGCGCTCGCGCTCGTGTGGACGGTCACGGCGATCGGCGCGCCGCCGGGCGAGACCTCGCCCGAGCCGCTGCTCACCACCGTCCCCGCGCACCCGTAGGGGAGGGCCGCCATGCGCCGCAAGGCCAGCCTGGTCCTGCTCGCCCTCGCCGTGTTCTTCGCGGCCCTGTCGCCGCTGCTGCGCTGGTACGCCTTCCCCCGCCTGGTCAAGGTCCCGCCGAGCCAGTACCAGACGACGGTGCTGGAGGCGAAGCCCGCGACGCTCATCGACTACGGCACGATGAAGGCGAAGCGCGTGCCCAAGGTCACCGTCGTACAGACCCTCAAGGGCGATGTGGCGGCCTCCGAGAAGGTCGAGCGGTCCGCCGACCGCGACGTGGTCGTCTGGGACGGCCTGACCTACGTCCAGGGCCCCGACGGCAAGATGGTCTCCAAGATCCCCGAACGCTACGTCTTCGACGCCCACAGCCAGCAGCCCGTCCACACCAGCGGCGAGATGGTCGACGGCGACCCGGTCAAGCGCGAGGGCATCGAGTTCAAGTGGCCCTTCCTGACTGAGAAGCGGGACTACCGGTACTTCGACGCGCAGGCCCGCGTGACCAAACCCATCCACTACAAGGGCACCCGGACGTTCCGCGGCCTGGAGGTCTACTACTTCGAGCAGTCCATCCCCTGGACCAGGGTCCCCATGCCCAAGACGCTGCCGGTCAAGGGCCTCACGGCCAAGTCCCTCGCCAAGACCGGCACGACCCGCTGGTACTCCACGGTGCGCAGGTTCTGGGTCGAGCCGACCACCGGGGCGCCGGTGTACGGGGAGGAGATCCACCAGGAGGAGCTGCGCGGCGGCACCCTGCTCGGCGACCGCGACAAGGTCACGGCGTTCTCCGGGCACGTGAAGATGCGCGAGGACTACATCGAGGACACCGTCGACCTCGTCAGGTCCCAGCGGCTGCTGATCCTGCTGATCACCTCGTACCTGCCGTGGGGCTTCCTCGTCCTTGGCGTGCTGCTGCTCGCCCTCGCCCTGTGGCTGGAGGCCCGCGGCCGCGGACCGGACGACCCGGAGCCCACACAGGAGACGGCGCCGCAGCCGCAGCCCGCGAACGCCTAGCCCGCCTCTCCGTAGCGGCTCGCGTGTCTCCGTAGAGGCCCGCGTGTCTCCGTAGAGGGCCGCGCGTCCCCGTATCTCCGTAGAGAGGTCCTCTCCGTAGAGAGGTCCGCGTGTCCCCGAGGGGCGCCGCCGCCGCGGGCTAGGCGCCCCGCTCCTGCCGTGCCTTCGTGTGCCGCGTCGGCTGCGCGGTGGCCGGGTCCTCGGGCCACGGGTGCTTCGGGTAGCGGCCGCGCAGCTCGGCCCGCACCGAGCGGTAGCCGTCGCGCCAGAACGAGGCGAGGTCGGCGGTGACGGCCGCCGGGCGCCCGGCCGGTGACAGCAGGTGCACGAGCAGCGGCACGCCCGCCACGCGCGGGGTGTCGTCGAGCCCGAACATCTCCTGCACCTTCACGGCGAGCACCGGCCGCTCGGGATCGGCGTAGTCGACGCGGATCCGGGAGCCGCTGGGCACCGTGACGCGCTCCGGGGCCAGCGCGTCCAGGCGGGCCGCCTCGCCGCTCGCCCACGGCAGCAGCCGGGTGAGCGCCTGCCCGGCGTCGACGCGCCCCAGGTCCGCGCGGCGCCGGGCCCGCCCCAGCTCCGGCTCCAGCCAGTCGTCGGCCCGCGCCAGCAGCGCCTCGTCGGACACGTCCGGCCACGGCTCGCCCAAGTGCCGCCGCAGGAACCGCAGCCGGTCGCGCAGCGCCACCGCGTCCCGGTCCCAGCGCAGCAGCTCGACGCCCTCGCGCCGCAGCCCCTGAAGCAGTCCGGCGCGTACGAGGGCGGGGTCCACGTCCTTGAGCGGCCGCACCGCCAGCTCCACCGCGCCGAGCCGCTCGACGTGCCGCGCCACCAGGTCGCCGTCCACCCAGGCCACCTCGTCGCGCTCCGCGTACAGCGGTGCGGCGGCGGCGCGGGCGGTGTCCTCGTCGACGGCCGCACCGAGCCGCACGCGCGCGTGCCCCGCCCCGGCGGGCCGGTCGGCCACCGCCACGGCCACCCAGGGCGCCCCGCCCAGCCCTGACCCGGCGCCCGTCTCGGCGCGCGTGCCGCCGACCATGAGGTACGTCCCGTCACCCGCGCGCCGGGCGACGCGCTCGGGGAAGGCCAGGGCGACGACGAGCCCCACGACGGCCTCGTCCCCGGGAGCGGCCCCCGTCTCCGGAGCGTCGGCACGCGTCCCCCCTGGTGCCGGGCGACCGGCGGACGACCGGGCAGCCGCCCGCTCCGAAGGCACCGCCCGCTCCGAAGACACCGCCGACGCGGCCCCGGCAGCCGACGTCAGCCGCCGCACCTCCGCCCGCCAGCGCCCCGCGTACCCGTCGCCACCCCGCCGGGCGCTCCGAAGCGCCGCCGCCACGTCATCCCCGTACTCCCGTGGCGGCTCCTCGCTCAGCAGCGCGACCACCTCGGCGGCCCGGCGCGCGCCGACCCGGGGTGCCGCGTCCAGGAGGGCGCGGGCCAGCCGGGGGTGCACGCCGACGCGGGCGAGCCGGGCGCCGCGCCGGGTGGCGCGCCCCGCGTCCACCGCCCCGATGGCCGTCAGCACCTCACGGGCGGCCGCCATGGCGCCCGCGGGCGGCGCGTCGAGCAGGGCGAGCCCCGAGGCGTCCGGGTCGCCCCAGCAGGCCGCCTGGAGCGCGAACGCCGTCAGGTCGGCGACCCTGATCTCGGGGGAGGGGAAGCGCGGCAGCCGGGTGTCCTCGGCCTCGCTCCAGCACCGGTACACCGTGCCCGGCGCCTGGCGGCCCGCCCGGCCCGCGCGCTGCCGCCCGGCGGCCTGCGAGGCCCGTACCGTCGTCAGGGAGCTGAGCCCGCGCGCATGGTCCACGCGCGGCTCCCGCGCGAGCCCGGAGTCGACCACGACCCGCACGCCCGGCACCGTCAGGGACGACTCCGCCACGGACGTCGCGAGCACCACCCGGCGCCGCGCCCCCGGGGAGAGCACCGCGTCCTGCGCCGCCGCGGGGGCCCGCCCGTGCACCTGGAGGACGTCCACCCCGTCCAGGTCGCCCAACTGCCCGGCCACCCGGCCGATCTCGCCGACGCCCGGCAGGAAGCACAGCACGTCCCCCTCCCGCTCCCGCAGCGCCCGCCGCACCACGGAGGCCACGTGCGTGAGCAGCGCCGGATCCACCCGCATCCCGTGCGGCGGCCGCACCGGGCGCGCGGGCGGGGCCCACACCACCTCCACGGGGTACGAGGTCCCGGAGGCCGTCACTACGGGGGCACCGCCCAGGACCCGCGCCCACCCCTCCGCGTCCGTGGTGGCCGACGCCGCCACCAGCCTCAGGTCCGGGCGCAGCGCCTCACGCACGTCGATCAGGAAGGCCGCGACGGTGTCGGCGTCCAGGTGCCGCTCGTGGCACTCGTCGAGGATCACGACGTCCACGCCCGCCAGCTCCTGGTCGCGCTGGAGCCGCTGGAGCAGCACGCCGGTGGTGACGACCTCCACGCGCGTGCCCGGACCCACCACGCGCTCGCCGCGCACCGTGTAGCCGACGTTGCCGCCCACCTCCTCGCCGAGCAGCCACGCCATCCGCCGGGCGGCGGCCCGCGCGGCGATGCGCCGGGGCTCGGCCACCACGACCCGGCGCGCGGGCCCGGCGCCGCCCGCGAGCCCGGCGAGGGCCAGCGGCACGAGCGTCGTCTTGCCCGTGCCGGGAGGCGCGCACAGCACGGCGGCGCCCGGCCCCTCCAGGGCGTCGCGCAGCGCGGGCAGCGCCTCGCGCACGGGCAGGTTCAGGGCGTCGTCACGGATCACGCCCCCAGTGTCGTACGGGCCCGGCGGGCTCCCGCCGCGCCCCCAGGGACGATCAGTCCCGCTCGCACACGAAGATGGCCGTCCCCGGGATCAGGTTCCCGCGCAGCGGGGACCAGCCGCCCCACTCCTGGGTGTTCCACGCGGGCCACTCCGGCTCGACCAGGTCCACCAGGCGGAAGCCGCTCGCGACGACGTCCCGCACCCGGTCGCCGAGCGTGCGGTGGTGCTCGACGTACACCGCGCGGCCGTCGTCGTCCTGCTCGACGTACGGAGTGCGGTCGAAGTACGAGGCCGCGACCGACAGGCCCTCGGGGCCCGGCTCGTCGGGGAACGCCCAGCGGATCGGGTGCGTCACGGAGAACACGAACCGCCCGCCGGGGCGCAGCACGCGCCGCACGTCGCGCAGCACCCGCACCGGGTCGGCGACGAACGGCAGCGCCCCGTACGCGGAGCACGCGAGGTCGAAGGAGCCGTCCGCGAAGGGCAGCGCGCCCGCGTCGGCGCACACGAGGGGAAACGATCCGCCGATGCGCAGCGCGTGCTGGAGCTGGCGGTGGGAGAGGTCCAGGGCCACCGGGCGCGCGCCCTGCCCGGCCAGCCAGCGCGCGCACTGCGCGGCGCCCGCGCCGATCTCCAGGACGTCCTTGCCCTTCAGGTCCTCCGCCGGGCCGAGCAGCTCCGCCTCGACCTCGTCGAGCCCCTCGGGCCCCCACACGAAGCGGTCGTCCCCGAGGAACGTGCCGTGCTCGGTCTGGTAGTCGTCCGCGTTACGGTCCCACCAGCCCCGGTTGGCGTGGACACTCTCGGTGGCGGACGCGTCGCGGCGGGTGGCTTCGGGCTCGGGTGCGTCGGGCGCTTGGATGATCGGCTCCCTCGTCGGTACTCTGCGGTCTTCCCGCAGTGGGACGCGGCGCGGCAGGGCGCGGTGCGGCCCGTGTGGCCTCATGTAACTCGTTTTGTGCCGGGTATGCGGCGATCCGCCCCGGGTGTGCGCCTTCGCGCATTGACCCTGTCGGACGGCCCCCGTATGCTACAAGTTGCGCTGCGGGCCTGCGTTCCTCAGACATAGCAGGTTGCGCTCGCGTCTGTTGTATGTCCCCTCGGTTGTCGAGGCGCCTTCCGTTTCCTTTGGAAACCGTGTAAGTCGGCGCCTCCTAGGCTGTCCGGCTTCTTCAGAGCGAAACGGGCTCCGGCGTAAGCAGTACCTACGACTTCAATGTCCGTACCGGAGCCCTTTCCCACATGACGAGCAGCACCGAGACCACCGCCACCACCCCGCAGGTTGCGGTCAACGACATCGGTAACGAGGAAGCCTTCCTCGCCGCGATCGACGAGACGATCAAGTACTTCAACGACGGCGACATCGTCGACGGCGTCATCGTGAAGGTCGACCGGGACGAGGTCCTGCTCGACATCGGTTACAAGACCGAAGGCGTCATCCCGAGCCGCGAGCTCTCCATCAAGCACGACGTCGACCCGAACGAGGTCGTCGCCGTCGGTGACGAGATCGAGGCCCTCGTCCTTCAGAAGGAGGACAAGGAAGGCCGCCTGATCCTCTCGAAGAAGCGCGCCCAGTACGAGCGTGCCTGGGGCACCATCGAGAAGATCAAGGAAGAGGACGGCATCGTCACCGGTACCGTCATCGAGGTCGTCAAGGGTGGTCTCATCCTCGACATCGGCCTCCGCGGCTTCCTCCCGGCCTCCCTGGTCGAGATGCGCCGTGTCCGCGACCTTCAGCCCTACGTGGGCAAGGAGCTCGAGGCCAAGATCATCGAGCTGGACAAGAACCGCAACAACGTGGTCCTGTCCCGCCGTGCCTGGCTGGAGCAGACCCAGTCCGAGGTCCGCCAGACGTTCCTCACGACCCTCCAGAAGGGTCAGGTCCGCTCCGGCGTCGTGTCCTCCATCGTCAACTTCGGTGCCTTCGTGGACCTGGGTGGCGTCGACGGTCTGGTGCACGTCTCCGAGCTGTCCTGGAAGCACATCGACCACCCGTCCGAGGTCGTCGAGGTCGGCCAGGAGGTCACGGTCGAGGTCCTGGACGTCGACATGGACCGCGAGCGCGTCTCCCTGTCGCTCAAGGCGACCCAGGAAGACCCGTGGCAGCAGTTCGCCCGCACCCACCAGATCGGCCAGGTCGTGCCCGGCAAGGTCACGAAGCTGGTGCCGTTCGGTGCGTTCGTCCGCGTGGACGAGGGCATCGAGGGTCTGGTCCACATCTCCGAGCTGGCCGAGCGCCACGTGGAGATCCCGGAGCAGGTCGTCCAGGTCAACGACGAGATCTTCGTCAAGGTCATCGACATCGACCTGGAGCGTCGCCGGATCTCGCTGTCCCTGAAGCAGGCCAACGAGTCCTTCGGTGCCGACCCGGCGTCGGTCGAGTTCGACCCGACCCTGTACGGCATGGCCGCGTCCTACGACGACCAGGGCAACTACATCTACCCCGAGGGCTTCGACCCCGAGACCAACGACTGGCTGCCGGGCTACGAGGCCCAGCGCGAGGCCTGGGAGACGCAGTACGCGGAGGCCCAGCAGCGCTTCGAGCAGCACCAGGCGCAGGTCATCAAGTCCCGCGAGGCCGACGCCCAGGCGGCGGCCGAGGGCGGCGACGCCGCCGCCGCGGCCCCGGCCGCCTCGGGTGGCGGTTCGTACTCCTCCGAGGGTGCGGACAACGCCGGTGCGCTGGCCTCGGACGAGGCGCTCGCCGCGCTGCGCGAGAAGCTCGCGGGCGGTCAGAGCTGAGGCTCGCCGCTAGGCGTTAGCACGTGACTGTGGGCCCGCACTCTTCGGAGTGCGGGCCCACAGGCGTGTCCGCCGCGCTGTTCGTCCGCCGCGGGCCGTCGTGGTCCGGGCGCGCCGTTCCCCGCGCCCCCGCGGGACGCTACGGAGTCGCTACGGCGTCACCGGGATGTTCGTCAGGCCCCTGCCGCCCCTGACCGTGTTGCTCGCGTACACCGTCGTCTTGCAGTCGGCGCTCTGGTGGGTGACGTTGATCGCCAGCCGCTTGTCGCCCGTCGCGCCCGTCAGGTCCGACTGGTTGCCGCGGAAGACCGTGCCGCAGCCCCAGCCCGGCTGCTGGGTGTGGGTCTCGAAGCCGTTGTTCGTGGTGTTCTTGCCGGTGTTGCCCTCGATGAGGTAGCCGTTGCCCTTCACGTCGACCCACGAGTCGTCGTAGTTGTTGCCGGTCAGGCCCCGGCCGTCGAAGGTGTTGCCGATGACGCGGCCGCCCCTGGTGCCCTCCTTGAGGTCGATGGCCTCGCCGCCCACGTCCGGGCCGATCGCGTTGTTCAGGATCTGTACGTTGTCACTGCGGTCGGAGAGCGTGTTCGCGGAGCCGACGTAGATGCCCTCGCCCATGCCCCGGCCGTCGTTCCCGGTGTCGTAGATCCGCGCGTTCCTGATCACGCCGTCGCTGCTGGACTTGCGGAAGTGCACGCCCTCCATGTCGAGGCCGTGGACCGTCACGCCGTCCACCACGACCCCGTTCGCGGAGTCGATCATGATGCCCTTCTGGCCGCCGGTGACCGTGATGCCCTTGACGGTCCAGTGGGAGGCGCCGTTCAGATGCAGGCCGTAGCCGCCGCCCGCCTTCAGGACCGCCTTCGGCGAGCCGGTCAGGGTGATGCGGGCGCCCGCGCGGGCGGCGATCGTGGTCTTGAAGTTCCCGGCGTACGTGCCGTCGGCGAGGTGGATCGTGTCGCCGGGGGAGGCGCTGGCGAGGGCCGACTTGAGCTGGGCCGCCGTGGACACCTCGATGGTCGCGGCGGGCGCCACGGCCCGCGCGTGCGCGTGTCCGGCGAGGGAGAGGCCTCCGGTCGCGGTGAGGGCGGCGAGTACGGGGACGAGCAGGGAGCGGGTGCGCATGGGGGGTGCCTTCCCGTCGGGTCCTTCGGTTCGCTCGCGTACGCGGTCCCGCACCCCCTCTTGTGCGTGTATGTGAACTGAGGGCGCGAGTGTGAACCAGGTCGCTTCGAGACGGTAGGGCGGCACCCAGGCCGCGTCAAGGTGTGCGCCGAGACCCCGCAGAGACCCCGCAGAGACCCCGCCGAGGCCGGGCGAGAAGGGCGAACTCGCCCCGGGCTGAGATGAGTTCACGCATACGAACCCGTGGGGCGTGTGTCAGCCCTGCTCCTCGCGCGCCCTCGGCTCCGCGTCGCGCAGGACCTGGTCCGTGCGCTCGGTGCGGGCCTCCGTGCGGTGGCCCCGGGCGATGTAGTCCCGTACGACCAGCTCGACGGCGTCCTGCGGCGAGCCCACCCCGGCCAGGACCATCACCTCCACCACCAGTTCCGCGTCGAGACTGACGCTGACCTTGGCCACGGGTGCCCCCCTCTGCGCGTCGTGCCCGGATCTCCGTACCCGGACTCTAGGCCACCTTCGAGCCGACGTGGTCGCCGTCGGCGGGAATGCCCGCTGTCCAGGGCGTGTTCTGCTCTATGAACACGAGGAGGAGCGGTCACTGTGCTTGATCCGCAGGGTTTGTACACGTGGGAGCCGAAGGGGCTCGCGGTCGTCGACATGGCGCTCGCCCAGGAGTCGGCCGGTCTTGTCATGCTCTACCACTTCGACGGATACATCGACGCGGGCGAAGCGGGCGACCAGATCGTCGAGCGGCTCGTGGACAGCCTTCCCGGGCAGGTCGTGGCCCGGTTCGACCACGACCGGCTGGTGGACTACCGGGCCCGGCGCCCGCTGCTGACCTTCCGCCGCGACCGCTGGACCGCGTACGACGAGCCCGCGCTGGAGGTGCGGCTCCTCCAGGACGCCACCGGAGCGCCCTTCCTGCTGCTCTCCGGGCCCGAGCCGGACATCGAGTGGGAGCGCTTCGCCGCCGCCGTCAAGGAGATCGTCGAGCGGCTCGGCGTGCGGCTCGCGGTGAACTTCCACGGCATCCCGATGGGCGTCCCGCACACCCGCCCCGTCGGCCTGACCCCGCACGGCACCCGCACGGACCTGGTGCCGGGCCACGCCAGCCCCTTCGACGAGGCGCAGGTGCCGGGCAGCGCCGAGGCCCTGGTCGAGTACCGCCTCGCGGAGGCGGGCCACGACGTCCTCGGCGTCGCCGCCCACGTCCCGCACTACGTGGCCCGCTCCTCCTACCCGGACGCGGCCCTGACCGCCCTGGAGGCGATCACCGCCGCCACCGGCCTGGTCCTGCCCGGCGTCGCGCACGCGCTGCGCACGGAGGCGCACCGCACCCAGACCGAGATCGACCGCCAGATCCAGGAGGGCGACGAGGAACTGGTCGCGCTCGTCCAGGGCCTTGAGCACCAGTACGACGCGGCGGCGGGCGCCCAGACGCGCGGCAACATGCTCGCCGAGCCGGTGGACATCCCGTCCGCGGACGAGATCGGCCGGGAGTTCGAGCGGTTCCTCGCGGAGCGCGAGGGCGACGGCTGAGGCGGCCGGTCCCCGGCACGGGTGCGCCGCCCGTGGCCCCGGACATCGCCGATGGCCGGAGATCGCCCGGGGCCCCGGACACGCCGTCCGGGCAGGGCCTAAGCTGCCGGTCATGCTGAGAGTTGGCCTGACCGGCGGCATCGGAGCCGGAAAGAGCGAGGTGTCGCGGCTGCTCGTCGCGTGCGGCGCCGTCCTCATCGACGCCGACCGGATCGCCCGCGAGGTCGTCGAGCCCGGCACGGAGGGCCTCAGGGGCGTCGTCGAGGCGTTCGGACCGGACGTCCTCGCGCCCGACGGGAGCCTCGACCGGCCGAAGCTCGGCTCGATCGTCTTCGCCGACCCCGCCCAGTTGGCCCGGCTGAACGCGATCGTGCACCCGCTGGTGCGCGCGCGCTCCGCCGAACTGGAGCGCGCCGCCGCGCCCGACGCGGTCGTCGTGCACGACGTGCCGCTGCTCACCGAGAACGGCCTCGCGCCGCTGTACGACGTGGTGGTCGTCGTCGACGCCAGCCCCGAGACCCAGCTCGACCGCCTGGTGCGGCTGCGCGGCATGAGCGCCGACGACGCCCGCGCCCGCATGGCCGCCCAGGCGGCCCGCGAGAAGCGCCTGGAGATCGCCGACATCGTGATCGACAACGACGGCCCCCTCGTCGACCTGGAGGAGCGCGTCACAGCCGTGTGGCGGGACCTGAGGGCCCGCGCGGAACAGCGGCCGCCGTCGGCCTGACGACGGCACCCACACGGTCGAAAGGGCGGGACAGGGCGGGAGAGGGGCGGTTCTGTGGTCGTGTTCGCGGCGTTCACCGCTCTGGGCGGACTCGTCGCGCTGCTCGCGGGCGCGTACGGGCTCCGGCAGACCCGGCGCGTCAGCGAGGCGGGCCTGGTGGCTCAGGCGCTGGTCAAGGCCGTGCGGCAGGGGGAGGAGCGGCCCACGCTCCAGTTCGAGACGGCGGACGGGCGGGTCGTCGAGATCGTCTCGCCGGTGCCGCCGAGCCGACGGCGGCCCCTGGCGGCCGGGGCGCGGCTGCGGGTCGCCTACGACCCCGAGGACCCGCGCGAGGTGGTGGTGCTCGGCGGGGAACGGCGGGGCGTCGACTGGGGGTTCGTGATCGCCGGGGCGGGCCTGGTCGTGGCGGGGCTCGCGCTGGGGCTCGCCGCGGGGTGACGGCGGGGTGACGGCGGGGGCCGTCGCGGTGTGGCGGTGGTGCCCGGCGTCATGGGGCGGTGGCGCTCCCGGCGAGGGCACGGCGGCGCCCGCCCTCGGGGTGCTCCCGGCCGGGTGGCGGCGGCGCCCACCCGCGCGGCGGCGGTGGCTCCCGGCCGGGTGGCCGGAATACGGCGCCGGGGCGGGGGCGTTGACGCGGGGGAGCCAGGGAAGGGATTCGGCGTGCCCGACAGCAGCCCGGAGAGTCATGTCATCGACTTCCGCGCGGCGGAGCAGCTGCTCGCCGCGCGGGACCCACGGGGCGCGGTGAAGCTCCTCGACACGGTCATCGCCGCGCACCCGGAGAACACGGCGGCGCGGCTGCTGCGTGCCCGCGCCTTCTTCGCCAGCGCCCAACTGCGCGCCGCCGAGCTTGAGTTCAGCATCGTCCTGGAGCGCGAGCCGGACAACGCGTTCGCGCACTTCGCGCTGGCCCGCACCTATGAGCGCGCCCTGCGGCCGGAGCAGGCCCGGCGCCACTTCCGGCTCGCCGCCGCGCTCGACCCGCAGCCGGAGTACCTGGCGGCGGCGCGGTTCGACCGTGACACCGGGGACGGCAGCGGTGGCGGCAGCGGTGACACCGGTGGCGACAGCGGTGGCGGCAGTGGCGACAGCGGCGGCGCCCAGCGCGCCGACGGCGAGCGCGGCACAGGCGGGGACGCGGCCCCGTAGGGGGACGCGGCCCCGTAGGGGGCAGGGCCCGCGCGGCCCGCGTCAGGCCTGGGGCGGTTCGTACGGCGGCACGTCCCGGCCCGGCTGGTAGTGCGGCCCCTGGCGGATGTGGCGCACGACGAGCGCCATGTCGACGGTGATCACCAGCCACAGGACCCCGCACGCCACGGCCCAGCCGGTGCGGCCCGCGAGCGCGAAGGCGACCGTGCCCGCGGTGGCCCAGACCAGGCCCCATACGCTGAACCAGAAGCGCATGCGCAGCGGGCTCCGCGCGGTGACCGGTTCGCTGCCTGTGCGCATGGAACGTCATCTCCTCCTTCCAGGGTCCACCCGGCACGGGCGGAGCGGAAGGGGCGATCGAGAGGTAGGTGGGACTGTGCTGGACGTGCTGCGGGCCGCGGCGGAGAGTGACGAGGGGCTCGCCGCGTGGCTGAAGGACCTGGACGACGCGGGGGAGCCCGAGGCCGAGGCCGTGCTGCCGTCCGCGGACGCGCTGCCCGAGGTCCTGCTCGACCTGGCGGTGCCGCACGAGGACGTCAACGAGCTGGTCGCGCTGCGCGCCCGGGTCTTGGAGCACGACGACACCCGCTGGCTGCTGGACCGCTGCCTCGACGCGCTGGTGCGGGACATGGGCGAGCCGGGGCGGCAGCCGCGCATGCCGGTCCTGCCGGAGGAGCTGGGCGAGCTGGGCAGCTGCTTCCCCGTGTTCGTCTTCGTGGCCGCGCTGCCGCATGTGCGGGCCTACCACCGCCGCCACGGCATACCCGACGACACGGCCCGCCGCACCCTCGCCGACCTGGGGCGGCACCTGGCCGTGTACCGCAGGGGCCACGACAGCAGGGGCGTGCCGGTGCCCAGCTGGAACGCGCTGCACTTCCGCGGCGAGCTGTACCAGCTGGGGCGGCTCCAGTTCCAGCGGGCCCGGCTCGGCAAGCGCATGGGCGCGGCGGTCGCGGACGCGGGCCTCGGCCTCGGCCCCGACGACCTGTGCCTGAGCGTGCACATACCGGACTTCCGGGGGCCGCTGTCGCCCGAGGCGTGCGCGGAGTCGGTGGACCTCGCGCGGGAGTTCTTCCCGCGGCACTTCCCCGACGAGCGCTACGAGGTGGCCATCTGCCACTCGTGGCTGCTCGACCCGCAGCTGCGGCGCTACCTCCCGGCGGACTCCAACATCGTGCGCTTCCAGGACCGCTTCCGGCTCGCCGAGACGTACGGCGACGAGCAGCCGGACGACACCGTGCCGGTGGGCTTCGTCTTCGGGGACCGCGATCTGCCGGTGGCCGAACTGCCGCGCCGCACACGCCTTGAGCGGGCCGTGGGCGACCACTTGCGCGCGGGCGGCCACTGGTACGCCGGGCACGGCTGGTTCCCGCTGTAGAACGGCGCGACGGCGGGAACGGGGTGGCGGGGCGGTTCGTTGAAGCGGCATGGGAACGACGATGCGTGAGGGATACGAGGGCACGGGGCCCGGCGCGATCACGCCGGACGGCTGCGCGGTGGGCCTGTACGAGCGGCTTCCCGCCGGTGACGAGCCCGACGTCATAGCCGCCGCGGTGCCCGCGGGGGCGCACATTCTCGAACTGGGCTGCGGCGCGGGCCGCGTCACCCGCCCGCTGCTGCGGCGCGGCTTCCGGGTCACGGCCGTGGACGAGTCCCAGGAGATGCTGGACAAGACGCGGGAGCTGGTCGCGCGGGACGGCCTCGACGCCGACGCCCTGCGCACGGTGCGCGGCGCCATCGAGACGCTGGACCTCGGCGAGCGGTTCGACGTGGTGCTGCTCGGCTCGTTCCTGGTGCACGCCGGTGACGTGTCCGTGCGCGACGGCATGCTGCGGGTGTGCCGTCAGCACGTGGCGGAGGACGGCGTGGTGCTGTTCCAGCGCGAGGGCGAGGACTACCACGACGACCTGCCCCGCGAGCGGGTCGACCCCGCCGGATTCGTCGTCCGGATCGTGTCGGCGGAGCCGGTGGGAGACGGCGTGAACCGCGTCTACGCGGAGTATGAGTTCCCCGACGCGACCTGGACCCAGACGTTCCTGGCACGGCCGCTGAGCAAGGAGCAGTTCGAGGAGGCGCTCTCTGGCGCGGGCCTGCGCGTGGACCGCTACCTCACGGAGGACCGCGTCTGGGTGCGGGCCGTGCCATCGGCCTGACGGCACGGGGCCTCCTTCCCGCCCCGCCCCTGCGCCGACGGGGCGGGCCCGCGGCCGAAGCCCGCCCGGGCGCGGAGCCGCGAGGGGGTCAGCGCGGGTTCCCCCTGAGCCGTTCCAGCTCGCGGCGGTCCCGCTTGGTGGGACGCCCGGCGCCGCGGTCGCGGATGCCCGCGGGGGCCACCGCCTCGCGCGGGGGCGGCGGCGGGCTGTGGTCGACGTAGCACTCGACGGCCACGGGCGCGCCCACGCGCTTGCGGATGACCCGCTTGACGATCACCACGCGCTCGCGGCCCCCGGCCTGCCGCAGCCGCACCTCGTCGCCCGGCTTCACCCCGTACGCGGGCTTCACGCGCTCGCCGTTGACGCGCACATGTCCGCCCTTGCACGCCGCCGCGCCCATCGAGCGGCTCTTCACCAGGCGCACCGACCAGATCCAGCTGTCGACGCGGACGGTCCCGCCGGTCGCGTCCCCCGTGTTCGCTGACGTCTCCGAAGCCATGTGCCGACCTTAGTGCGGCATCGGGGCGGGCACCCAGGGCCCCCGGCGAGCCGTCCGGAACCCGCCAGCCTTCGCCCTCGATAATGCGGGCTGAAATTCAGCATTCACGGCAAAGACGGCATATTCCCGCATCAGAGGTGCTGCCCATGACGCCCGAAGAGCTCGCCACCACGGTCGACGGCCTGATGGACGGCCTGCGCGCCGACCTCGAACGGCTCGCCGCGATCCCCTCGATCGCCTTCCCCGGATTCCCGAGCGGCCCGGTGGAGGAGGCCCACGACCTGGTCGCCGCCCTGCTGCGGGACGCGGGCGTGCCCACCGTCGAGCGCCTCGACCTGCCCGACACCGCCCCCGCCGTGTACGGGGAGATCCCGCCGCCCGCCCCGGACGCGCCCACCGTGCTGCTGTACGGGCACTACGACGTGCAGCCGCCCGGCGACGAGACGCTGTGGCGCTCCCCGCCCTTCGAGCCGACACCTGTCGAAGGGGGCCTGCGCGCCCGGGGCATCGCCGACGACAAGTCCAACGTCATCGCGCACCTCGGCATGCTGCGCGCGTACGGGGGCCGCCCGCCCGTCGGCGTCAAGATCGTCATCGAGGGGCAGGAGGAGTACGGCAGCGCCTTCGACACCTACCCGCCCACCGACCCCGAGCGCTTCGCCTGCGACGCCATGGTCATCGCCGACCTCGGCAACCTCCGCCCCGGCACGCCCACCCTCACCACCGGCCTGCGCGGCGCCGCCGAGGTCGTCGTCGAGGTCCGCACCCTGGACGAGCCGCGGCACAGCGGAGAGTTCGGCGGCGCCGCGCCCGACGCGCTGCTCGTGCTGCTCAAGGCGCTCGCCACCCTGCACGACGTGCACGGGGACGTCGCCGTCGAGGGCCTGCGCCGCGAGCCCTGGCAGGGGACGTCGTACACCGAGGAGGAGTTCCGCGACCTCGCGGGCGTGCGCGACGGGGTGCCGCTCATCGGCAGCGGGGGCCTGGGCGAGCGGCTGTGGAGCGGGCCCGCGGTCACCGTGATCGGCCTGGACGCGCCGGGCGTCGAGCACGCGGCCTCGGCCGTGGTGCCATACGCCCGCGCCAAGCTGAACCTGCGCTTCCACCCCCGGCAGGACCCCGTCGAGGCACGGGACCTGCTCGTCGGCCACCTGCGGTCCCTGCGGCCCTTCGGCATCCCGCTGACCGTCACGCCGGGCGACACCGGCCCCGGCTACGAGGCGGTGACCGGCGGCCCCGCCTACCGCGCCGCGCTCGCCGCGCTCAAGGAGGCCTGGGGCAAGGACGCCGCGTACGTGGCGACGGGCGGCTCGATCCCGCTGGTCAACGGGCTCGCCACGGCCGCGCCCGAAGCGGAGGTACTGCTCTTCGGCGCCCAGGACAGCATGTGCAACCTGCACGCCCCGAACGAGCGCGTGCTGCTCTCGGAGCTGCGGAACACCGTGCTCGCCCTGGGGGCGTTCGTGCGCGAGTACGCCGCCGACTTCGACGGCCGGAGCCGGGCGTGAGCGCCACCACCGGGCCGGGGACCGAGGAGCCCGCGCCCAAGCGCACGTTCGCCTTCCCCAGCGCGCTGACCGTCCTCGTCATCGTGACGGTCGCGGTGTGGCTGCTGGCGTTCCTGATCCCGTCCGGCGCCTACGTGCGGAACGCCGACGGAGCGCCCGTACAGGGCAGCTACCACCGCGTGCCGGACGAGCAGTCCTTCGCGGACCGGCTGAACGACCTGTTCCTGGCGCCCGTCAACGGCCTGTACGGCGTCCAGGACGCCAAGTCGGGGCAGGTCGGCCCGGACCTCGCCGGGGAGCTGTACGGCAGCGCGGGCGTCTTCCTCTTCGTGCTCGCCATCGGCGCGTTCATCACCGTCGTCTTCGCCACCGGCGCCCTCGACCGGGGCATCGGCCGCCTCGCCCACCGGCTCCGGGAGCGGGGCGCGCTGCTCATCGCGGGCGTCATGGTGGTCTTCTCCGTCCTCGGGACGGTGGAGGGCTTCGCGGAGGAGACGCTCGGCTTCTACGGCCTGATCGTGCCGCTGATGCTGGCGCTCGGGTACGACCGGATGACGGCCGTCGGCGCGATCATCCTCGGCGCGGGCGTCGGCGTGCTGTGCTCGACCGTCAACCCATTCGCGACCGGAGTGGCCTCCTCGGCGGCGGACATCTCGCTGGGCGACGGGATCGTGCTCCGGTTCGCGATGTGGCTGGTGCTCACCGCCGTGACCATCGCGTACGTCATCCGGTACGCCCGCCGCGTACGGAAGGACCCCGGCCGCTCCCTGAGCGGCTTCCTGCCCGGCGACCGGGAGGGGACGGCCGCCGACGCGGCGGAGCCGCCCGAGCTGACCCGGCTGCACCAGGTGATCCTGGTGGTGGTCGCCCTGGTCTTCGCCTTCATGATCTTCTCGGTGGTGCCGTGGTCCAGTGCCCTGACGGGCGACGCGGACGCCACGCCGTACGGATTCGAACTGGGCTGGTCCTTCCCGCAGTTGGCGGCCCTGTTCCTGTGCGCGGCGGTGCTCGTCGGCCTGGTGGCACGGATGGGGGAGCAGAAGCTGAGCGCGACCGTGATCCAGGGCGCGGCCGACTTCATCTCGCCCGCCCTGGTGATCGTCCTCGCCCGCGGCGTCACCGTGATCATGAACAACTCGCAGATCACGGACACCGTGCTGCACTCCATCGAGGGCGTGGTCAAGGGCACCTCGTCGGCCCTGTTCGCGGTGATCGTGTTCCTCGTAAACCTGCCGCTCGCCTTCCTCATCCCCTCCACGTCCGGCCACGCCACGCTCGCGATGCCGATCCTCGCGCCGCTCGCGGACTTCGCCGGTGTCTCGCGGTCCGTGGTCGTCACGGCGTGGGCCGCGGCGAGCGGCTGGATGAACCTGTGGGTGCCGACGACGGCCGTGACGATCGGCGGGGTGGCGCTCGCCAAGGTGGGCTACGACAGGTATCTGCGGTTCGTGTGGCCGCTGCTGGTGGTCCTGGCCGTGCTGATCTGCGGGTTTGTGGCCGCCGGGGCGGCGCTCACCTGACGGCCCGCGCCGTAAATGCGCGCGACGCCGACCGGCGGCGGCGCCTAGGCTGCGCGGATGCCCCTCTACCCGGAGATCGAACCGCACGCCCACGGGCTGCTCGACGTCGGCGACGGCAACCGCGTCTACTGGGAGGAGTGCGGCAATCCGCGCGGCAGACCCGCCGTGGTCCTGCACGGCGGGCCCGGCTCCGGCTGCACGCCGGGCCACCGGCGCTACTTCGACCCCGACGCGTACCGGATCGTGCTGCTCGACCAGCGCGGCGCGGGCCGCTCCACGCCCCCGGCGAGCGCCCCGGACACCGACATGGGCGCCAACACCGCCAAGCACCTCCTCGCCGACCTGGAACTGCTGCGCCGCCACCTCGGCATCGAGCGCTGGCTGGTGTGGGGCGCCTCCTGGGGCTCGGCGCTCGCGCTGCGGTACGCGCAGGTGTACCCGGACCGGGTGTCCGCGCTGGTCCTCACCGGCGTCGCCACCGGCAGCCAGGCCGAGGTCGACCTGCTGACGCGGGGGCTCGGCCGGGTCTTCCCCGAGGCCTGGGAGGCGTTCCGCGCCGCCGTCCCCGAGGGGGAGCGGGACGGCGATCTGGCCCTCGCCTACCACCGGCTCCTGGAATCCGGGGACGCCGGGACGAGGGCGCGGGCCGCGCGGGCCTGGACCGACTGGGAGACGGCCATGGCGTCCCAGCCGCCCCGGTCCATCGCCCGGTACGAGGACGAGGAGTTCCGCGCGGGCTTCGTCCGCACCGTCACGCACTACTGGGCCCACGGCCACTGGTTCGGCGAGGACGGCGCGGTCCTGCGCGACGCGGCGTCCCTCCACGGCATCCCGGGCGTGATCGTCCAGGGCACCCTCGACTTCGGCAACCTCCTCGGCATCCCCTGGCGCCTGCGGGAGGCGTGGGGCACGGCGGACCTGATCCTGGTGGACGAGGCGGGCCACGACGCGGGCGCGCGGGGGGTGGCGGAGGAACTGGTGGCGGCGACGGACCGGTTCAGGGCGGAGGATCCCGGCCGGTCCGGCGCATGAGGCGGAGGGCCAGGGGAAAGCCCGTCCGGCGATTGAGGACGAGGCCGCAGGCCGACAGCACGGCACCAGCGCAAGGCCGCCCCGCCCACGTAGGGGTGAACTTCCACGGCAACCAAGCCCGTTGACCTGCACCACGAGGGCATCTGGACGCACACTCCGTGAGAGGAACGCCGGGTCGTCCGGCGCCAGGAGAGCGGAGCCGCCCGGTGCCCCTGCAACACGTCCCCCTTCGCCGCCGATGGCTGTCCCGTGCCGTCGTCACCCTCCTCGCCCTCGGAGCCCTGGCAGCCGCGCCCCCAGGAGGGACCGCCGCGCCCGCGCCCCTGAGAGAGACCGCGCCCCCGCGAGAGACCGCGCCCCCGCGCGAAGCCGCCCCGCCGCACGCGACCGGATTCTGGGTGAACCCGGACACCCACGCCTCCCGCCAGGTCGCCGAGTGGTGGGCGCAGGGACGTTTCTCCGACGGCTGGGTCCTGTCCCGCATCGCGGTCCGCCCCCAGGCGGAGTGGCTGATCAAGGACGGTGCGGGCCCGGTGGTGCGCTCGCTCGTGGCCCGCGCGGCCCGAGCGCACCGCACCCCCGTCCTCGTCGCGTACTTCATCCCGCACCGCGACTGCGGCGACTACTCGGCGGGCGGCGCCACGGACGCCGCCCACTACCGGCGCTGGATCGACGACTTCGCGGCCGGGCTCGGCTCGCACCCCGCGTACGTGATCGTGGAACCGGACGCCGTCGCGCACATGGTGGCGGGCTGCGCGGGCGCCGACGCCGCCGAGCGGTACGCGCTGCTCGACCACGCCGTCACCCGCCTCAAGCGGCAGCCCGGCGCCCGGGTGTACCTGGACGCGGGCAACGCCACCTGGATTCCGCAGGAGCGGCGCCTGGTCGCCCCGCTGCGCAGCGCGGGCATCGACAAGGCCGACGGCTTCGCGCTGAACGTGTCCAACTTCCACACCAACGCCGTGAGTTCCGCGTACGGTCACCGCGTCGCCCGGGCGCTCGGCGGCGACCGGCACTTCGTCATCGACACCAGCCGCAACGGCAACGGCCCCTACACGGGCGACAAGCCGTGGTGCAACCCGCCGGGCCGCGCCCTCGGCACCCCGCCCACCACCCGCACCGGCGACCCCGCCATCGACGCCTACCTGTGGATCAAGCGCCCCGGTGAGTCCGACGGGCAGTGCCGGGGCGGGCCGGTGGCCGGGGCGTGGTGGCCGAGCTACGCGCTGGGCCTGGCGCGGGCGGCCAAGGGCTGAGCGGCGCCCGCGACGACGGCACGGGCACCGTCGAAAACGCAGGGGAAGGCTAGGGCGAAGGCGCTGGCGGCGTTGGCGTTGGCGTTCAAGGGCGCCACACGTACCGCACGTCCGGCTCGCCCTCCTCGTTGTCGCCGTCCGTCCGCTCGGCCGCCACGAACCCGTGCCGCTCGTAGAACCGGCGGGCGGGCGCGTTGACCTGGAAGGTCCACAGGTCGATGCCGTCGGGGGCCAGGCGTTTGGCGAGCGCCATGAAGCGGTCGCCGATGCCCTGGCCGCGCCGGTCGGGCGCCAGATAGAGCTGGCTCAGCTCGGCGCCGTCGAGCACCATCATGCCGACGACGGCACCGGCCGCCTCCGCCACCCACGTGCCGCCGCGCCCCAGCACCACGTGCTGGAAGAACTCTCGGACCTCGGCGTTGGAGTGGGCGCGGCGGACCGTCGGCAGCGCGGCGTCGTACGACCGCAGATAGACCTCGGTGACGGCCGCGGCGTCGGCGGTCGTGGCGGCGCGCAGGGTGAGGGTCTCGGCGGTCACCCGGCGGCGCCGTCCGGCACGACGGCCGTCACCGTGATCTCCACCAGCTGGCCCGGGTAGCCGAGGACGGTCACGCCGAGCAGCGTCGACGTGTGCGGCTGCGGGGTGAGCAGGCCGGAGGCGCGGACGACCTCCCACACCTCGGTCAGCGCGCCGGGCTCGTGCGCCACCACGTACACCGTGCTCGCGACGACCTGGGACGGGTCGCTGCCCACGGCTCGCAGGGCCTCTTCCAGATTGGCTATGACCTGCTCGGCCTGGCGCACCGGGTCGCCCTCGCCGACCAGCTTCCCCTCGGGGTCGAGCGGCACGGAACCGGCCAGGAAGGCGAGCCGGGTCCCGGCTTCGACGACGGCCGCGTGGGCGTATCCAGGAGGCGGGAACAGGGACGGGACGACAGTGCGCTGAACGGTCATGAGGCCATCGTCAGCGCCGCCCGCCCCCGCCCGCACCTAAATTTCGCGTGAAGGCAGGGGCGGCCGTGACGGCGCACCCGGGCCCCCGGACGGCGGGCCGCTCAGCGCACGGCCGCCGGTGAACTGGCCCCGGGGACACGGAGTTCGGGCCGCCCCGAGCCGTCGGCGGGCACGGTCCAGACGTCCTGCTTGCGGCCCTCGCGGCCGGGCAGCGCGTACGCGAGGGTGCCGTCGTCCAGCCAGGCGGCCTGGTCGTCGACGTTGCGCCGCTCGGCGAGCGGCCGCTCGCGCATCGTCCGCAGGTCGAGGACGTACAGCCGCCACGGGTCGGAGGTGCCGCCGCGGACCCGCTTCTTGAACGCGAGGCGGGTGTTGTCGGGGGACAGCGACGGGCACTCGACGTTCTCGCGCAGGGCCGTCGCCGACCACTTCCGCATGTCGCCGCGGATCAGGTAGGTCTTGCCCTTCGTGGAGACGGTGGCGTAGAAGCGGTTGTCGTCGCGGGCGAAGGTGACGCCCCAGTAGTTGACGTCGGGGGAGTGGTAGCGGCGGCCGTCGATGGTGAGCGGGATCTCCTCCATGTTCTTGATCAGGTAGCCGGTGCGGGTGTCGAGGATCGAGGTGCGCGTGGAGAAGGTCGAGCTGCCGCCCGCGTAGGAGTCGCCGGTGGTGAACATGGTCCACGACAGCATCCGCCCGGACGCCGAGACGCGCGCCCGGTTGGGGATGCCGGTCAGCGCGATCCGCCGCTGCTCGCGCAGCCGGTCGTTCAGGACGACGGCGTACGACTTGGGCGGGATGCCGGGGCGGCGCAGCAGGCACAGGCCGGTGCCCCCGGCGGCGTAGAAGCGCTCGCAGGACGGGCCGCCGGTGGTGCGCCGGTCGCCGCCGGACAGCGGCAGCCGGGCCACGCGGCCCGCGCCCGCCTGCGTGGAGCGGAAGTAGAGCTTCCCTGTGTCGAGGGCGAACTTCGAGGTGGCGGAGACCGGTTGGGCGTCGTGGGCGGCTCGCACTGTGTAGGCGACGGCGACGGCCGTGAGCAGGGCGGCGGCCGCGGCGACGGCGATCAAGCGCAGGCGGGCGGGGGAAGCGGGGTCATGGTGTCCCTTCCGCGGGGGCACGGAGAGCGGGGGTGCTGGTGGTGCCTGGGGAGCTAGGGGCACTGGAGGTGTCCGAGGTGTCTGAGGTGCCTGAGGTATCAGCGGTGCCAGCAGTGCTGGTGGTGCTCGTGGTGCTGAAGGCGCTGGTGGTGCCGGTGGTCTCAGGAGTCGCGGTGGCGCCGGTGGTGTCAGGAGCGTCCGGAGCGTCGGGCGCCCCGGAGGTCCCGGAAGCGTCGGGCGCCTCCGGAGCCCCCGCGTCCCGCCGCGGCAGCAGCGCCGCCGCCCCGGCGATCGCCACCGCCAGCGCGAGCGCCGCGCAGGTCAGGGCCGCGCCGATGCCCCACAGCGTCCACGCGGCGCCGAACCCGGCCGCGGCCACGAGGCGGCTGAGCGCCTGGCCGGTCTGGAGCACGGCCATGCCCGCGGCCCGCTGCGCCGACGGTACGAAGGGGGCGGCGAGCGCCATCAGGATGCCGTCCGTGGCGGCGTAGAACACCCCGAGTCCGAGCAGCACCCCGACGAGCAGCGTCCGCCCGCCGGTCGGCAGGAGCAGCAGCAGATACGCCCCGAGCAGCGCGATGTGCCCGGCGAGGAACGGCACCCGGCGCCCGAAGCGGTCGGCGATCCGCCCGGCCGGGACGGCGAGCAGCAGGTACACCGCCGCCGTGCCGAGGGGAAGCAGCGGGAACCAGCTCTCCGCGAAGTCCAGCCGCCGCTGGAGCAGCAGGTAGAGGAACGCGTCGCCGATGGTGGCGGCGCCCAGGAGCGCGGCGGCCCCGCACAGGCGCCGGAAGGAGGGGGCGCGCAGCAGCGCCAGCGAGGCGCTCAGCTTGGGTGCCGAGCGCGCTGTGGGCAGTGCCTCGCGCCCCGGGACGAACGCCACCAGGAGCAGCACTCCGAAGAGGCCGAAGCAGAAGCTGACGACGAACACGGCGTCGTATGCGTCGGCGGTCACCCACAGCAGCGCGAACGCCGCGAGCGGGCCGAGCAGCGCGCCCGTGGTGTCCATCGCCCGGTGCACTCCGAAGGCGCGGCCGAGCGCGTCGGGCGGGCTGCTCAGGGAGATCAGGGCGTCGCGGGGCGCGGTGCGCACGCCCTTGCCGATCCGGTCGGCGGCGAGGGCCGCGCCGATCCCGGCGGTGGCGCCGCCCGCGAGCAGCAGGCCGAGCCGGGACAGGGCGGACAGCAGGTAGCCGGAGCCCGCGACGAGCTTGTGGCGGCCGCCGCGGTCGGCGGCGTACCCGCCGAGGAGGCGCACGACGGCGGTGACGCCGTTGTAGAGCCCGTCGAGGAACCCGAAGGCGAGCGGGGAGAGTCCGAGCCCGAGCACGAAGTACAGCGGAAGGACCGCCGTCACCATCTCCGAGGAGATGTCCGTGACGAGGCTGACCGCGCCGAGCGCGAGGACGGGACCGGTGACGCGGCCGCGCGTGCGGCGACCCTGGGTGGCCGTGGCGACCGCGTCGGTGGTGGCCAGATACATCGGTGCGCTGCCCGCCCCGGGTCAGCGGCAGTCGTAGGACGGGCTGCTGTCCTTGGTGGACCCGTCCGTTCCGATCAGCTTCCAGGAGAACCCGTCGTCTCCGAAGTCGAGCTTCACCACTCCGTAGGTGTTGGTGATCCGCTTCTGGCTGTTGCGCTGGACTTCCTCGATCTTGTACGGGTTGGCGCCGCCGGTCCCGGCGATGACCTCGACGATGCCCTTGTCCGCGTCGGCCTTGCCGTTCTCGTCCTGCGGCGCGAACCGCTCGTAGTGGTGGTCGTGTCCGCCGAGCACCAGCTCGACCTTGGCGCCGCGCAGCAGCTTCCACACGGGCTTGCTCACGGGGTTGTTGCCGTGCTCTCCGGAGGAGAACAGCGGGTGGTGGAAGTAGGCGGCCACGCACTTCTTGGAGGTGGCGGCGAGGTCGGACTTGAGCCAGTTGATCTGCGACGAGTCGTCGAAGCTGTTGGAGTCGAGGGCGACGAAGTGCCAGTTGCCCTTGTCGAAGCTGTAGTAGCTCTTGCCGTTGGGGTAGGCCACGGACCCGAAGTAGCTCTTGTAGCCCTTGAGCGGCCCCGCCGGATCGTACGTCTCGTGGTTGCCCGGCACCGGCTTGGTCTTGTTCTTGAAGGCGCCCCACGTGGTCGCGTAGTACTTCTGGAAGTCCTTGAGCCGGGCGTCGTCGTACTGGTTGTCGCCCATGGTCAGCACGAACTCGGGGTCGAGCTGCTGCACCAGCGCCGCGGTCTTCGGGTGCGCGCACTTGCTGTCGCTCTTGGTGCACTGCTCGGCGATGTCGCCCACGGCGACCGCGGAGAACGCGGCCCGCGCGGCCCGCGTGTCCCGCCCGTTCTCGGCGGCGTCGGCGGGCGACCACACCAGCAGCCCTCCGGTGACGGCGAGCGCGGCGCCCGCGGCGGCGGGCACGCCCCAACGGGCCTTGCGGCGACGGGAAATGGGCGCACGAGAGGTGGGAGCCATGTCCTTCTCCTGGGGGGTGAGGGGGGTGGGGAGGACCGTCTCAGGAATGGTGGCGAGCAGGCATGTGCGCGTCAATATCGTGGAGCGGAATAGTTAGGAAACTTTCCTACCGACGAAGACGATCACCCCGGGCGGAGGCGTCCTCCTCCCCAACGCCCCCGCCCGGAGCTACCGTTGACCCAGTTCGTCCGCGTGCTCCGCGCGGAGTGCGCCGCCCGCGAACACCCGTGCGCCCCTGGTGGAGGAGACCCGGTGGACCCAGAAGTGACCGCCCTCGCGGCGGCCGGTGCGACCGCGCTCGTGCAGGCGATGGTCGGGGACGGATGGACGCACGCCCGGGACCGGGTGGCCGCCTTCCTCGGGCGGCGCCGGGACGGCGGCGAGGACGGTCTCGCCGGGGAACTCGACGAGGCCCGCGCGGAGTTGACCGCCTCCCGCGACGCCACGGTCGAGGAGGGCCTGCGCGTCGAGTGGCGCAACCGGATGCGCCGCGCCCTGCGCGACGACCCCGAAGCCGCCCGGGAACTGCGGGCGCTGCTCGCGGAGTTGGGGTACGAGGGTGAGGGCGGGGCGCGCGGCGGGGCCGCGCACAACACCATCAGCGGCGGAGTGCAGCACGGCGGCGTCATCCAGGCCCACACCGTGGGGGACGTGCATCTGGGATAGCCGGGGTCAGCCCGTGTCCGCCAAGGGGTGGAAGCCCGTGGACGGCGGGCCCAGCGCCTCCGGGGTGGCGCGCAGCGCCGCGAGGAAGGCCGCCGGATCCTGGTAGCGGTCCTCCGGGTCCCGGGCCAGACAGGTGCTCAGGACCTGCCGCAGCTCGGGGGAGATGCCCAGCGAACTGACGTCGACGTCCTGGTGGACGATGGTGTACATGACCCGCACCAGCTCCCCGTCCGCGTGCGGCCGTCGGCCCGCGGCGCACTCGTACAGCATGACGCCCAGGGCGTACAGGTCGGAGCGGATGTCCACGTCGGCGCCGAGCGCCTGCTCGGGGGCCATGTAGACCGGCGTGCCGATCACGATGCCGGTGTCGGTCAGCTGCGTCATGGCCGAGTCCAGGGTGCGGGCCACGCCCAGGTCGATGATCACGGCGCCCCGGGCGGGGTGCACGATGACGTTGGACGGCTTCAGGTCGATCCGGGACAACCCCTGGGCGTGCAGGTAGGACAGGGCCTCGCCCAGGTTCTCGGCCAGGGACGCGAGGTCGCGCGGAGGCGGCAGCCGACCCTCCTGGAGCAGGTCGTACAGGGACGGGCCCTCGACCAGCTCCATGACCAGGGCCGGTTCCGGATGCTCCACCACCGCGATGCCGCGCGCCACGTTGGGGTGCCGCATCCGCAGGCCGATCTGCGCCTCCCGGGCGAAGCGGGCCCGCATCGCGGGGTCCTGCGCGGCCACCCGGTGCACCAGCTTCACCGCGACCTCCTCGCCCGTGCGCAGGTCGCGGCCCCGGTAGACCGAGCCCATGCCGCCCTGCCCGATCAGCTGGCGCAGCTCGTAGCGGTCGGCGAGCAGCATCACCGGCGGCTCCGGCTCCACCCGCGCCACCTGCCCGGTCGCCGCGCCCGTGGTGGTCACGGTCGGCGGGCTCAGCGTGTCGTCCCAGACGCTGCGCGCGGGCGGCGCGGGCAGGCCCAGGTCGGCGCGTTCGCTCTCGCTGTGCCGGGCGAAGCCCGCGAGGCGGCGGGCGTAGCCCTCGGTGAGCTTGTAGTACGTGATGGCGGCGTCGGCGGGGTTGCCGTACACCGTGGCGTCCGGGCGGCCGCCCTCGCTGACGACCTCCACGACACCGCTCTGCGCGAGGTGGCGAAGCAGGCGTTCCGCGGTGGGGCTGTCCATCCTGAGCAGCGGGTCGACCTGGCCGTCCCCGGTGATGTCCGCCGCGGTGAAGACCCGGCCGCGGCTGCGCAGCGTCCAGTCCACCAGGTGGTAGCCGCCGAGCCGCCACCGGTCGATGTCGATGGGCACGGTCGCCAGGCCGCTCGTGGTGTTCGCGGACACCGCCTCCGTGACGACCGCTTCCAGGTGGCTGTAGAACTGCACCCGCTGCCAGTCGTCCCCCGTCACCCGCAGCGCCGGGCGGCCCGTCTCGTCCCAGGTGACCAGGGAGTTGAACTCCTGGAGCAGCCTGCGCGGCACCCCGCGCGCCTTGAACTGGAGGTGCGTGATCAGCGACGTGAGCGCCATCACCTCGCTCAGCGACGCCTGCCCGTCCCAGGTGCGGGTCAGAAGCCACTGCGCCGACGGCATCGGCAGCGGGGCCAGACCCTGCTCCGCGCGGCCGAGCGCGGACAGGCCCGTCACCAGCCGCTCCGGCGCCGCCCACAGGCACGGCACGTACATCCGCCACGCGAAGACGCTCTCGTACAGGCCGCCGCCCCGGTCCGCGTCCTTCAGGACCTGGTCGTGCAGGTCCGGCCCGGCGACGACGATGAAGTGGGCGCCGCGCGCGGTCAGCACGTTCTTCAGGGTGCCGAGCAGCTTCTCCAGGTCGGCGATGGCGTCCGTGGAGTTGTCGGTGAGCTTGTCGACCTCGTCGAGCACGATCACCGGGTGGATGCGCAGCCGCGACCTGCGCCGCCGCCGCAGCAGCCGCCGGGGCGGCGGCCGGGTGCCGTCCACGTCGCCGAGCAGCTGGATGATCCGTACGAGGTCGTGCTCGACGTCGGTCTCCGAGTACGCGAGGAACGACGCCTCCATCGCCCGGCCGCTGACCTTCTTGCCGGTCATGGACAGCGACGGCGTCAGCGAGGCGAGCGGGCCGCCCTTCTGCATCCCGAAGCCGAGCGCCGCCCCGTACTCGCTGCCCTCGGCGTGGGTCTGCGTGAACGACAGGGACGTACGCGTGTAGGCCAGCAGCAGCGCCTCGCGGACCTCCGCCGGAAGCCGCGCGAACAGGCCCCGGTCGTCCAGGGTCTCGAAGATCCTGCGCACGACGGCGAAGAGCAGCTGGTCCGGCTCCATCCGCCGGGCCACGTTCAGGTGCACCGGCAGCAGCGCCTCGCCGCGCCGCTGCTCGGCGGCGGCGCGGGCGAGCGCGCGCAGCACCAGCGTCGACTTGCCGACGCCCCGGAAGCCGGTGACGAGGAAGGTCCCGCCGTGCGAGTACGTCAGCCGCTCCCGCAGCGCGTCGACCAGCTCCTCGTGACCGAGCACGGGTATCGCGCCGTCGCCCACGGGCAGCGGCTCGTGGATGTACCGGAAGTCCCGGTGCAGTGGCAGGTGCAGCATGGCGGTCCCCCTTCGCCACGGGCAGCACCAGCGTAGAGCGCAACGGGGCGCGGGGGGCCCGGTCGGGGCGAAAGGGGGCGTGAGCGGCGGCCCGCGGGCGCCGGGCGCGCCCCCTAAGGGGGTTCAGCGGCTCAAAGAGGGTTCAGCGGCTCAGAAGTCGACCCGCGTCCGGTCGTCGACGCGGCCCACCGAGTCCTGCGCGAACCGCTTCTCGTAGTCCGAGCGGATCTCCTCGATGAGCTTGTCGCGCTGCTTCGCCTCACCCGTCGGGTAGAGCAGGATCAGCTCGTAGGACCGCTCGCGCTCGATCGTGCCGTTGCTGTCCTTCCACTGGCCCCGGCCGCGCTGGATCGTCAGGCCGTCGGGGAAGCGGGGCGTCACCTCGGTGTCGATGAACTTCATGAACTGCTTGTCCGTCACGTCGGGCCCGCCGTCGGGCCGTTCGGTGCCGAAGAACAGGCGGGTCTCGACGAACGGCTTGCCGCGCTGCGCCGACGCCGCGGGCGGCTGCGGCGCGTCGGAGTCGAGGGCCGCGTACGCCGTGGGCGCGCCGACCGCGAGGACGGCCGCCGCCGCGGCGAGGGCCAGGCGCGGGCCGGTGAGGGTGAGGGTCAGGGCCATGAAGGTGGGGTCGCCTTTCGGTCTTTCCGGCCTGTTCCGGCCTGTCTTTCCGGCCGGTCTCTCCGGTGCGGGTGGGTTCGGCGGGCGCCACGGTAGAGGACCGGACCCCGGCGCGGCGGCAGCGCCACGGGGCGTGGCCGTAAGTCGCTGTCTTCCGTCGCGTCACCCGCGTCCCGTACGGTGCCCGGGACTTGACGGATGGTTCGGGAGGGACGGGCGGGGTGGCGGTGCTGAAGGTGACGCGCGGGGTCGTGGCGGGCTGTGTGGCGGGCTGTGTGCTGGGCGGGGCGCTGATCGGAACGGCGACCGCGGCGGAGCCCACCGCTCCGCGCGCCGACGCCTCGTACGGCGCGACCACCGGCGTCGGCGTGCACAACGCGTACGAGAAGACGAAGTACCCCTACCTCGCCGACGCGCTCGACTCCGGCGCGGCCATGCTCGAACTCGACGTGTGGACCAATGTGTTCGGCAGCGGCTGGCGCGTCGCGCACAGCAACCCCGTCGGCAACGACAACAACTGCGAGAACGCGCAGCGGCCGGAGGAACTGCGCACCAAGTCCCGCAACCAGCGCCTCGACGGCTGCCTCGCCGACCTCAGGGCCTGGCACGACGCCCACCCCGGGCACCGCCCGATCCTGCTGAAGGTCGAGCTGAAGGACGGCTTCCAGGCCCGCGGCGGACGCGGCCCCGCCGACCTCGACGCCCTGCTCAAGGCCAAGCTCGGCGACGCCCTGTACCGGCCGGGCGACCTCGCCACCGGCGGCGCCACGCTGGACGAGGCCGTCCGCGCCAAGGGCTGGCCCGGGCGGTCCGCGCTCGCGGGCAAGTTCGTCGTCGAGCTGATCCCCGGCACCGTCGAGCAGAACAACCCCGCCGACACCCTGTGGACCGACCGCGAGTACGCCACCCATCTGCGGGACCTGGCCGCCGCGGGCCGCGTCCAGGACGCCGCCGCCTTCCCCGCCGTGCTCGGCGCCGCGCCCGGCGACCCGCGCACCCGCTACGCGGACGTCTCGCTCCGGCCGTGGTTCGTGCTGTTCGACGGCGACGCGTCGGTCTACGCGGGCGGGACCGTCGACACCCGGTGGTACGCCGACCGGGGCTACCTCGTCGTCATGACCGACGCCCACAAGGTGCCGCCCGCCATCGACGGCACCCGGCCCACGGAGGCCCAGGCCCGCGACCGGGTCGCGCTGCTCGCCCAGCGGCACGCCAGCGTGGTGTCGGCGGACTGGTATCCGCTGCCGGGGGTGCTCGGCACGGTGGTGCCGCGCGGCTGAGGGGTTCGCCGGGGGCGTGGCTGGGCTTTCTGCCGGGTGCGGCGTGGCTGAGGGGGTCGCCGGGTGCCGGGCCGTGCGGTCGTTCGGCCGCGGCGGCGTCGTGGCTGGTCGCGCGGCTCCCCGCGGCCTTTCGGGGCGCGCCCGCGCACGGCGTACTGCGCCCGCGCACGGCGTACCGTGAACGCGCCCGGCATACTGTGAACGTATGACCGCGTCTGCCGCGCCCGGCCCCGCCGACCCCGTAGCCGCCGGTGGCCCGGGCCGTCCCGCCGACCTGCTCATCACCGGCTGCACCGCGCTCGTCCACGACGAGGAGGAGCGCGTCCGCTTCGTCGAGGGCGCCGCGATCGTCGTACGCGACGGGCTGATCGCCGACGTCACCACCGCGGACGCCGTCGCGGGCCTCGACGCCGTCGAGCGGATCGACGCGCGCGGCCAGGCCGCGCTGCCGGGCCTGGTCAACTGCCATACGCACGCGCCGATGGTGGCGCTGCGCGGCGTCGCGGAGGACCTGCCGGTCGAGGAGTGGTTCAACGACCACATCTGGCCCATCGAGTCCAACCTCGGCGCGCGCGACGTGGAACTCGGCGCCTCCCTCGCCTGCGCCGAGCTGATCCGCGGCGGCGTCACCACCTTCGCCGACCACTACTTCGCCATGGACACCGTCGCGGACGTCGTCGCCGACACCGGCCTGCGCGCCCTGCTCGGCCAGGCCTACTTCTCCTCGCAGGGCCCCGAGGGCCGGGCCGCCTCCCTCGACTTCGCGCTGCGCCGCGCGGGCGACGCCGACGGCCGCGTCACCACCTGCCTGGCCCCGCACGCCCCGTACACCGTCGACGACACCGACCTCGCCGCCACCGCCGACCTCGCCCGCGAGCACGGCCTGCCCGTGCACCTGCACGCAGCCGAGAGCCGCGACCAGACCGAGCACAGCCTCGCCCGGCACGGCGCGACGCCCATCGAGATCCTGCGCCGCACCGGCCTGCTCGACGTCGACGTCCTCATCGCCCACGGCACCGGCATCGTCGACCGCGACCGGGCCGCCCTCGCCGCCGCCACCGGACGCGTCGCCGTCGCCAGCGCCCCTCGCGGCTACCTGAAGTTCGCCTGGGACCCCACCCCCGTACGGCTCCTCGCCGAACTCGGCATCCCGGTGGGCCTCGCCACCGACGGCGCCGCGTCCAACAACTCCCTCGACGTGTGGGAGTCGATGGCGCTCACCGCGCTCGTGCAGAAGTCCGCCACCGGCGACCCCCGCTGGCTGACCTCGCGTCAGGCGCTGCACCACGCCACGCTCCAGAGCGCGCGGGCCGTCGGCCTCGGCGACGCGATCGGCTCCCTCGCGCCGGGCCGCCGCGCCGACGTCGTCCTCGTCGACCTCAGCGGGCCGCACACCCAGCCGGTGCACGACCTCGCCGCCACCCTCGTGCACAGCGCCCGCAGCGCGGACGTCACCACGACGATCGTCGACGGGCGCGTCCTGATGCGCGACCGGAAGCTGCTGACCGTGGACGTGCCCGCGGTCGTGGGGGAGTTGACCGAGCGCCTTCCGGGCCTGGTCGAGCGGGGGCACGGGCGGCGGATCCAGGAGTACGACGCCTGACGGCCGCCGCGCCGACCGATGTGCCAAGAAAGTTGCGAAAACCCCGCCCACCGCCGATGAGTTCCGGCGCCGCCCCCGGTCCACCCTCACGAAGACCGCGGACCGGATCCGGAGGAATGCGCCATGGGACTTCCGCACATCGTCACGCGAGCGGAGTGGCGGGCCGCGCGCGAGGAGCTGCTCGCCAAGGAGAAGGCGGCCACCCGCGCGCGCGACGCGTTGAACGCCGAGCGCCGCGGCCTCCCGATGGTCGAGATCGACACGGAGTACGTGTTCGACGGCGCCGACGGCAAGGCGACGCTGCTCGACCTGTTCGCGGGGCGCTCGCAGCTCGTCGTCTACCACTTCATGTTCGCGCCCGAGTGGGACGCGGGCTGCCGCGGCTGCTCGGGCTTCCTCGACCAGATCGGGCACCTGTCCCATCTGCGCGCCCGCGACACCACGTTCGTCGCCGCCTCGCGCGCCCCGTTCACCCGCATCCTGCCGTTCAAGGCGCGCATGGGGTGGGTCGTGCCGTGGTTCTCGACGTGCGGCGCCGAGTTCAACCGCGACTTCGAAGCGTCGTACGAGGACGAGGAGGGCCGCCTCCACGACCGGCCGGGCCTGAGCTGCTTCCTGCGCGACGGCGACCGCGTCTTCCACACGTACTCGACGTTCGACCGCGGCCTCGACGGCCTCGGCTCCACGACCAGCCTGCTCGACCTCACCGCGCTCGGCCGCCAGGAGGACTGGGAGGAACCCAAGGGCCGTGCCACGGCGTTCGGCGCCCCCGCGAGCGGCCGCCCGCTGCGGTACCACGACGAGTACGAGGACCACGAGGTGTACGGCTAGCGGTACGGATCCGCCCGTACGGACAGGGGCACGGGCCGGTCAGCCGTGTGGGCGGATGAGGCGCCTCCGCACGGGTACCCGGCCCGCGGTCGATGTCAGTTGGGTCACGTTAGGTCACGTTGTGCATCCTCCGGCGCGCTCCGCGCGTTCTCCTCGGTACGGAGCCGTCGCTCCGTACCGAGTCGCACACGGGGGATCGAAGAACATGACGAACAAACGAGTGGTGCTGGGGCGGTTCCCGGCGGGCGGGCCGCGCGGCTCGTGGCCCGCGGAGGAGTTCGCGCGGGACCGGCGCAGCGAGGGCCAGCGCGCGGAGGTCGTGATGGACCTGACGACGGACGCGTTCCTGGTGATCGTACGAGGACCGGAGGGGGCGGCCGAGCGCGCGGCCGTGTGAGGCGACGCGGCGGGGCGGGGGTAGCGGGCGCCGGGCTGCCGGGTTCCGGACTGCCGGGTTCCGGGCGGGGCGGAGGTGGCGGGCGCCGGATCGGCGGGTTCCGGCTGGGGGCGGTGGAAGCGGGCGCCGGATCGGTGGGCTGCTGGCGGGGCGGTGGTAGCGGGCGCCGGGCTGCCGGACCGCTGGGCCTCGGGCGTCCGGGCCGGGGTCAGTCGGTCTCGGCGCGCGGGTCGCCCTCCTCGCTGATCCCCTCCTCGCCGATCCCCTCCTCGTCGATCCACTCCTCGACGGTCCGGCCGAGCCGCCAGTAGCCGGTGGCGCGCAGCGCCTCGCGCGGCAGCCCCCGCTCGTCCCGCAGCAGGCGGCGCAGCGCCCGCACCACGCCCGCCTCACCCGCGACCCAGGCGTGCACCACGCCCTCGGGCCACGGCAGTTCGCGCACCGCGTGCTCCAGCGGCGTCGGCGAGACCCACGGGCCGGTGCCCCGGTGCAGCCAGCGCACGCACACCCGGGCGCCCGGCGCGATCGCCAGCGGCTGCTCCTCGGCGGCGTCCACGACCTCGACGAACACCTCGGCGCGGGCCGTGGCGGGCAGCCGCTCCAGGATCGACGCGATCGCGGGCAGCGCGCTCTCGTCACCGGCGATGACATGGACGTCCGCCGCGGCCGACGGCATCCCGCCGACCGCGGGGCCCGCGATGCCGAGCAGGTCGCCCGGCCGGGCCTCGCGCGCCCACTCGGCGGCCCGCCCGTCCCCGTGGAGCACGAAGTCCAGGTCCAGCTCCAGGAGTTCGGGGTCGAAGGCCCGCACCGTGTAGGTGCGGGCGTGCGGGACGACGGCGCCGTCCGGGTAGCGCATGCCGTCGGGGCCGAACTCGGGCAGCGCCGGGACGAGCAGGCCCCTCGGCGGGAAGAACAGCTTGACGCGTTCGTCGGCGTCCCGTCCCGCCCGGAAGCCGCGCAGCCGCTCCCCGCCCACCGTCAGGCGCAGCGTCCGCGGCGTCACCGGGGAGCTTCGGAGCAGCGGGACGAGATACGTGGCGAAGCGCGGGGCCGCCACCGGGGTGCTGGTCATCGGGTCGCCTTCCTCGCATTCCTCGCTCGAACCGGCCTCGCCGCCCCCGCGGTCCGGCACGGTCCGGGCATCACGAGCGGGACCACCGCGCGTGCGCGCAGCTGGACGCACTTATTCTTACACGTATAGAAAGGCTTGCCTAAGTGGCGTGGGTCGCGGGGGCGGTGGGGGCGCGTCGCCGTTGTGCGGGCGGTGGGGGCGCGTCGCCGTCGTGCGGGCGGTGGTGCGCAACGCGAAAGGCGCCGCACGGTCAACCGTGCGACGCCCGTGAGGATGCGGTGCCCTCCGTACGGGCTCCGGTGCCGTCCCGTACGTCGTGGGTCAGGCGTGCACCGCCCGGCTCGTGCGGCACAGGGCCTGGTACGCCGCGTACAGGGGAATGGGGGGCGTGTAGGGCAGGCTCCGCTCCGGGTCGGCGGGACAGTGCACCAGGACGGGATCGCCGGTCGCGTCCGGCAGCACCGCGCCCGGCGCGTAGAGCGTCGGCGGGGGCCACTCCAGGGCCAGGTCGGACTCGGCGGGCACGATCCACCACCAGTGCGGCCCGTCCGCGAACACGCACCCCGCGCGCGGCAGCCGCTTCAGGAGGCGCGGGCCGAACTCTGCGGGCAGGGCGACCGCGTCACAGCCGAGCGGCTGCCGCATTCCAGCGGGGACGGCGAGTCGTGCCACTGGCTGCACACTCACGACCCGCCGTCCGACCGCTCGCTCCCGCTCGCGCGAGAGCCGTACCAAGGTGCCGAGGTCAAACGGTCGCGCTGTCCCCGTGCTCACATGTCCCCCGACCGCATCACTGTCGCACTCGCATCCCCGATCCGTCGGCCTCGCGGCCGACGGGTCACGCCGTGGTTCACATCGCCGGGCGGGCCGCTCTCAGCCGCCGGTGACGTCCTTGCCGTAGTCGCCGTACTCCCCGCACTCCGAGTACTCGGCGTCGAAGTCCGTGTCGAAGCCCGTGTCGAAGCCCGTGTCGAAGTCCGTGGTGAACTCCGTGCCCAGGGCGCCCGCGGCGTCGATGGCGTACGCCGCGGGTGTCCTGGGCAGCTCCGCCCACACCGCGAGGCCGGATCCGGAGTCCTGGACACCCCATGCGCTGCTCACGGCACTCACGAGAAGCAACCCCCTCCCATGCTCCTCATCAGGCCCACGCAAACCGGCCGGGCGCGGAACCCCCGATCCGCGGCCCTCGTCGCGAACCGCGATCCGCACGGTGTCGGCTCCCGTGCGGATCTCGCAGACGACGGTCCGGCTTGCGGTGTGCACGATGGCGTTGGTGACCAGCTCCGATACGACGAGCGCCGCCGTGTCGCAGGCGTCGTCGCCGACCGCGAGGGAACCGAGCCGGTCACGCGTCAACTGCCGGGCGCGCGCGACGGAACCGGGCTGCGCGGCCAAGGTGAAGGTGACGCTGGACTCGCCATCCGCCGCCCGCCCGGCGCTCGCGCCAAGTCGGGGTCGGGTGGCCTCAGTTCCTAACGATGCGGGCGGAGTCACGCTCTCCACTATCGCCCCGGCGCGAACACCTTGGCAAGGGCCACTCTGAAAAGTGCACAGTGACGTGTTCCTTCAGGACGGCGCATGGCACACTTCTGGCAACGCCTCACCATGCGGCGTGTGCTGGCGTGACGTGCGGTAACACGGCGTGGCGCAAGGCGTAGCGGAAAGTGACGCGTAGTGGGTGGAGGTAGGACGTGAGCGAACCGCGGTCGGCGCCGACCGTCGGACAGGTCGTTCTCGGTCGTCGCCTACAGGACCTGCGCGAACGCGCGGGCCTGAAACGCGACGAGGCCGCGCGCGTGCTGCGGGTGGCCCCCGCGACCGTGCGCCGCATGGAGACCGCCGAGGTCGCGCTGAAGATCCCGTACCTTCAGCTGCTCCTGAAGGCGTACGGCGTCGCCGACGACGAGGCCGACGCCTTCGTCGCGCTCGCCGAGGAGGCGAACAAGCCGGGCTGGTGGCAGCGGTTTCACGACATTCTGCCGAACTGGTTCAGCATGTACGTCAGCCTGGAGGGCGCCGCCAGCCTGATCCGGTCGTACGAACCGCACTTCGTGCCGGGCCTGCTCCAGACCGAGGACTACGCGCGTGGCGTGCTGCTCTCCGGTGCCATCGGCCAGACCCGGCCCGAGGACATCGAGCGGTACATCGCCCTGCGCATGGAACGGCAGACGCTGCTCACCCGTGAGGACGCGCCGCGCCTGTGGGTGGTGATGGACGAGACGGCCCTGCGCCGCCCCGTCGGCGGCCCCGAGGTGATGCGCGGGCAGCTCGACCGGCTCATCGAGGCCGTCGAGCTGCCGTATGTGACGCTGCAGGTCGCGCCGTTCGCGGCGGGCCCGCACCCGGGCACGTTCGGACCGTTCGTGCTCTTCCGCTTCGCGATGGCGGAGCTGCCGGACATGGTCTACAGCGAGTACCTGACCGGCGCCGTCTACCTGGACGCGCGCACCGAGGTGGCGACGCACCTGGAGGTCATGGACCGCATGGCGGCCCAGGCCGCCACCGCACAACGCACGAAGGAAATCCTCCGGGATGTCCGCAAGGAGCTGTGAATGGACCGTAGTCGACACCGTGCGGGCACGGGCCCCGCGTCCCGGCCCGACACCCGCGCCGATTCCCGGCCCCCGGGGACCTCGTCCCGGGTCTACAACGGCATGCCAGCCCGTGACCTCGGCACCGAGGGGTGGCACAAGCCGTGGAGCGGCGGCAACGGCGGCAACTGCCTGGAGGCGATGAAGCTCGCCGACGGCCGCGTCGCCGTCCGCCAGTCGTCCGACCCGGACGGACCCGCGCTGATCTACACCGACGGTGAGATCAGGGCGTTCATCCAGGGCGCGAAGGCGGGGGAGGCGGACTTCCTCCTGTCCTGACGTCACTTCCGGTAATTGGCTGATTGTGCACGGTGGTTGACCTCGCCGGTATGTGAATTGCGTCCTTATCTGCCTGGGTCTGACTGCACCTGACTACGCCTGGCTACATCTGGCTATGCCTGACTGTGTCTATGCCTGTCTGTATCCGTTCATGGAGTTTCGTTTGGGGCCTCCCTGAGTGTGAGGAGTGTGGGGCACCGGCGCTGGGCGCTGGTGCCCCGCGCATCCGTGGCGGGGGCGGACGTGTGTGGCGTCCGTCCGCGTCGCCAAGCCGCCAAGGGGCAGGGCGCGGGGGTGAGCGGTCACGGCTCGGGCCGTGCTCGGGGCGTGCTCGGGGCGCGCTCAGGCCATGCTCAGGCCGCCAGGGGCCGGTCCGCCGGGGTCACCGGAGCCGGGAGGCTCGTCGTCCCCATCAGGAAGCGGTCCACCGCCGCCGCCACCGCGCGGCCCTCCGCGATCGCCCACACCACCAGGGACTGCCCCCGGCCCGCGTCCCCGGCGACGAACACCCCCGGCACGCCTGAGGCGAAGCCGTCGTCCCGGACGGCCGTCCCGTCCGCGCCGACTGCCACCCCCAGCTCCCTGACCACCCCCTCGGTCTCCGGCCCCCGGAACCCGAGCGCCAGCAGCACTAGATCCGCGCGCAGCACCCGCTCCACGCCCGGCACGGCCCGCCGCCGCGCGTCCACACCCACCAGGTGGACGGCCCGCACCCTCCCCTCCTCATCCCCGCTGAACCGCACCGTCCGCGCCGCGAACACCCGCGCGTCCACGTCCGGCTCCTGCCCCAACCCCAGCTCCCCGGCCTCCTCATGGGCGGGCGACACCCGACGCAACCGGGGGTAGACGGGCCACGGCTCGGCCACCTCGTCCCGCTCCGCGCCCGGCAGCGGGCGGATGTCCACCTGCGTCACCGATGCGGCGCCCTCCCGCACCGCCGTGCCCAGGCAGTCCGCTCCGGTGTCCCCGCCGCCCACGATCACCACGTGCCGACCGGCCGCCGACAGGGGCGAGGCGTCCAGGTCCCCCTCGCAGACGCGGTTCGCCAGCGGCAGGTACTCCATCGCCTGCCTCACCCCCTCCAACGCCCGGCTCGGCACCGGAAGTTCCCGCCACGCCGTGGCGCCCACGGCCAGCACCAGCGCGTCATGCCGCGCCCGCAGCACCCCCGCCTCCACGTCCCGGCCCACCTCCGTCGCCGTACGGAACGCCGTGCCCTCGGCCCGCATCTGCGCGAGCCGCCGCTCCAGCCGCCCCTTCGCCATCTTGAACGCGGGAATCCCGTACCGCAGCAGCCCGCCCGGCCGGTCGTCCCGCTCGTACACCACGACCGTGTGCCCGGCCCGCGTCAACTGCTGTGCCGCCGCGAGCCCCGCCGGGCCCGAGCCGACGATCCCGACGGACTTCCCCGTCAGCCGGTCCGGCGGCCTGGGCGGCGCGAGCCCCTCCGCCCAGGCGCGGTCGGCGATGGCCGCCTCCACGTTCTTGATGGCCACCGCGGGCCGGTCGATGGCCAGGACACAGCCCGCCTCACAGGGAGCGGGGCACAACTGCCCGGTGAACTCGGGGAAGTTGTTCGTGGCGTGCAGCCGCTCGGCCGCGGCCGCCCAGTCGGACCGCGAGACCAGGTCATTCCACTCCGGGATGAGGTTGCCCAGCGGACACGCCCCATGGCAGAACGCCACCCCGCAGTCCATGCACCGGTCCGCCTGCCGCTCGATCACGGGCAGCGGCACACCCGGCACGTACACCTCGCCCCAGTCCCGGGCCCGCTCGCCGACCGCCCGCCGCGGCCACTCCTCGCGCGCGATCCTGAGGAACCCCTTGGGGTCGGCCATGGCCGTCTCCCTGCACACGCGACGTCCGACGCCCCTTGTGTCACGGTACGTCGTGAAGGTGGGAGCGGCATCCGCGCGACCGGGCGGGGCGGGGCCCGCGCCGCGACGGCGATCGAGCCGGGGCCAGGACGGGCGAGCGCACCAGGGCCGGGCCGGGAGGGCGGCCGGGGTCAGGTCAACGCCAGGATGAAGGCGAACGTCGCCGCGGTGGCCGCCGCCGTGCGTATGTGGTTCCACATCGTCCACTCGCGCACATACGTACGCCAGTACTCCGCCCCCTGCTCCGAGTCTGCGTCCACCGTCGCCAGCGCTTCGTTGCGCGGGACGTTCGCGGCGACCGTCACGCCGAAGCAGCCGAACAGATACAGCGCGCTGCCGAGCAGCAACTCCACCGTGCCCTCGTCGGGCCACAGCACGAACGTCACCACGGCGAGCACCGCGCACAGCCCGGTCGCCCCCATGAACACGGCCATGAACCCCCGCGTGACCGCCGCGGCGTTGATCGCGTTCATCGCGGCCGCGCCCTGCGCCGACGGCAGCGCGGCGAGCCCCTTCATCACGAAGGTGGAGAAGCCGACGAACACCCCCGCGACCAGGCCGCAGGCCACCGCGCCGAGAACGGCGAGCACGAAATAGGGTCCCTCGATCATGGCAACTCCCTGAGTGGGTCCGGCCTGCGGCGGGTGGCTCCGCCCTCCGGCGCGGCGTGCTGGTCTACGACAAGTCAATCTCCCGGGGCCACCACCGACCATGCGCCAGCCCCGCGCGGGCATACGCGGATGGCTCGGGGCGGCGGAGGGCCCCCGGTGCCGGGGCGGAGCCGGTGGCCTCACGTGGCCGTGGCGGCGTCGTCCGTCCCCGACGGCCGCCACCCGCGCACCGTCTCCTCCACCGCCCCCGCGATCCGCCGCCGGGCCTCGCCCCGGGGCACCCCGCGCATCAACAGGCCGTCGTACTCCGTGTCCTCGTGCCGCACCGCCGCGATCACGGCCGCCGTCACCGCCCGCGGCGACAGGGCACGCCCGGCCGCGCTGCGCCCCACGCGCCCGCTGCCCCGCAGCGACGCGTGCGCGGCGATCCGCCGGGCCCGCTCGGGCGGGCACCCGGGGAACAGGACCAGGATCTCCCGCGCGAACGCCGCCGCGAACAGCTCGTCCAGCACCGCCCGCCGCGCCCGGTCCCGCGCCCGCCGCCGCGCCCTCGCCTGAGCGTCCGCCAGACACAGCTCCTCGGCCCGCGCGAGCGCCGCCTCCTCGACCAGGACGCCCTGGCGCTCGTACCGGCTCCTGCGCCGGTTGAAGCGGACCACCACCGCGGACAGCGCGCTGGCCTCCCGCGACCGCCTGGTCAGCGCCGTGTCGCCGCGCGGCAGGTACACGAGGTGGCCGAGGTCCGCGCAGTCCAGACAGCGCGGCCCGCCGTCCTCGCGGACCAGCAGGGACAGCGGCCCGGCCCGGCACTCCGCGCAGCGCTTGCGCTTCAGCGGCTGGACCACCACCAGAGCGGAGCGGCCCGAAGAGCGGGGTGCGCCGGAGGGAGGGGCGGGAGCGGAGGCAGCGGTCATGGACGGTTGATTCCCCGCGCGGCCGCGTCTCGTACGTGCTTGCGGTCCCCTGTCCCGCGGGCGGCATCATGGGCCCGTGCGACTCGAAGCGATCACCTGGGAACGGCTCACGGACACCCTCGCCGACCGCCTGCTCGACCTGCGGTCGGCCGACGGCGGGCCCTGGCCGCGCGTCGCCTTCGACGGCGCCCCCGCCGCCCGGCCCGGGGAACTCGCGGCGCGGGTGGGCGAGGCCCTGCGGGTGCGGGGGCGGCCCTCGGTCGTCGTCGGCACCCAGGGGTTCCTCAAGCCCGCGTCGCTGCGCTTCGAGTACGGCCACAAGGACGTCGAGGCCTACTACGGCGGCTGGTTCGACACCGGCGCCCTGTGGCGGGAGGTGTTCGGGCCGCTGGAGCCGGGCGGCACCGGCCGGGTCCTGCCCGACCTGTGGGACCCGGTCTCCGACCGCGCCACGCGCAGCCCTTACGTCCAATTCCCTCCCGGTGGCCTGCTGCTGCTTCACGGTCCACTGCTCCTCGGTCACTGGTTCCCCTTCGATCTGACGGTGCACGTACGGCTGTCTCCCGGCGCGCTGCGGCGGCGTACCGCCCCGGACGAGCAGTGGACGCTGCCCGCCTTCGACCGGTACGAGACGGAGTCCGCCCCCGCGACCACGGCCGACGTGGTCGTACGGGCCGACGACCCCCGCCACCCGGCGTGGAGCGGCTGACACGGGCGGGGAGGACCTGGGCGGAGCGGGGTGGGCGCGGGCGGTGGGCGCGGGCGGTGGGCGCGGGCGGTGGGTATGCGGCGGCTGACGCGTGCCCGGAGCCGTGGCGGCTGCGGGTGCGGCCGGGTGGCCGGGCGGTGAGAATGGGAGGGCCGGGACTCGCGGCACCCCCTGTGCCGCGCCGGCCGTCCGGCCCTGGGAGGTACCCCATGACCACCGCCGGAGACATCATGCACGCCGGTGCCCAGTGGATTCCCGCCCACGAGACCCTGGACCGCGCGGCCCAGCTCATGGCCCGCCTCGATGTGGGCGCCCTGCCCATCAGCGACGCGAACGAGCGCCTGTGCGGCATCCTCACCGACCGGGACATCGTGGTCGGCTGCGTCGCGAAGGGGCACGACCCGGCGCAGGTGACAGCGGGCGACATGGCCCAGGGCACCCCGCGCTGGATCGCGGCCGACGCCGACGTCGACGACGTGCTGCGGGAGATGCAGACCCACCAGATCCGCCGACTGCCCGTCATCCAGGACAAGCGCCTCGTCGGCATGATCAGCGAGGCCGACCTCGCCACGCACCTCACGGACGAGCAACTCGCGGGCTGGGTCGAGAGCGTCTACGCCAAGAGCTGACGCGCCGCGCGGGCGGTCGAACCCTGCGCCGCCCCACGGCTCGCCGCCGCCCCACGGCCCCCGGCCATGCCAGGCTCACCTGCCGCTCCACGGCGCCCCGGCGCGGCACGGCCAGCCGAACGCGGCACGGCCACCCGGCGTGGCACAGCCACCATCACGCTCTGCCGACCGGCACGTCATAGCCATCCGTTGCGCCGGAAGCCCCGGTAGAGCGTGAAGCACGCCGTGGCGATCACCCCCATCACCAGCGCGTAGCCGTACTGCCAGCGCAGCTCGGGCATGTGGTCGAAGTTCATGCCGTAGATACCGCACACCATCGTCGGGACGGCGACGATGGCGGCCCAGGCGGTGATCTTCCGCATGTCCTCGTTCTGGGCGACCGTGACCCGTGCCAGGTGGGCCTGGAGGATGGAGTTCAGCAGTTCGTCGAAGGCGGCTATCTGGTCCGTGACGCGCTTGAGGTGGTCGTCCACGTCGCGGAAGTACGCCTGTATCTCCGGGGCGACGAGGCGGGTCGGCTTCGCGGCCAGTATCTGGAGCGGGCGGCCGAGCGGCACCACCGCCCGCTTCAGCTCCAGCAGTTCGCGCTTGAGCTGGTAGATGCGGCCCGGGTCCGCCGAGCGGGCCCCGGTGGGCGCGAACACCTCGGACTCGACCTCGTCGACGTCCTCCTGGACGGACTCCGTGACCGCGAGGTAGTCGTCGACGACCTGGTCCGCGATCGCGTGCAGCACGGCGGAGGGGCCCTGGGCGAGCTGGTCCGGCGTCGCCTCCAGCTCCTCGCGCAGGGGGCCGAGCGAGCCGTGCCGTCCGTGTCGCACGGTGATCACGAAGTCGCGGCCGACGAAGACCATGATCTCGCCCGTGTGCACCACCTCGCTGGTCGCGGTCAGCTCGGCGTGGTCCACGTAGCACACGGTCTTGAACACGGCGAACAGCGTCTGGCCGTACCGCTCGACCTTGGGGCGCTGGTGGGCGTGCACCGCGTCCTCGACCGCCAGCGGATGCAGGTCGAAGAGGTCGGCGATGCCCACGAACTCCTGCTCCGTCGGCTCGTGGAGCCCCAGCCACACGAAGCCCTCGTCGCCCTCGCGGACCTGCCTCACTGCCTCGACGAGGTCCCCGTCGCGAGCCGTGGTCTGACGCACCCCCTTGCGGTACGTCACGCACTTGACCACCGACGAGCCCAGCGGGGAACGCGCGGGGTGGCTCAGGTCGACGCGGGGCGTGCGCCTGCCCAGGCGCGCCACCCTTCTCAAGCCGCGCACGCTCCGCAGATTCCCGACCCTGCGAAGGCCGCGGACCTTCCGCAAGTTGCCTGCCATCGACATGTGCCGCTCCTAGCACTGGACTTGATGGGGAAAGTCTGCCAGCACGATCCGACATCGCGCGGGGCCTGTGGAAACGGAAGATTCCGCTTCATTCGCCCAGGTTCGCCGTCCCCTTCGTCGCCCTGCCCGTTGCCTCATCCGCCGCCTTCACCTGTCATCCTCATCCGCCGCCCTCATCAACCGTCCTCACACGCCGTCGCATCTCGCGTCCGGCACATTCATCCACCGCCCTCACCCCCACCTCGTATCCCCGCCCCCAAGCCGGGCCGCGCCCCCACCCGTTCCACCGCCCGCGCCCCGGCCCGGCACCCCTCGGCCACCGCCTCCCGCACCCCCGCTCCCGCCAGGCGCGCCGCGATGAACGCGCCGCTGAACGCGTCGCCCGCGCCCGTGGAGTCCCGGGCCCGTGCCCGCACCCCAGGCACGCGGACCCGCACCTGACCGCCCCGCGCGGCCAGCGCGCCCTCGGACCCCAACGTGACCACCACGTCCGGGAACCGGCGGCTCAGCGCGGCCGCCGCGTCCGCGGCCCGCGGCAGGCCCGTGAGCAGCTCCGCCTCGTCCCGGCTCGGCAGCAGCACGTCGACGTCCCGCGCCTGCGCGAGGAAGCGGTCCACTCCGTGCCGCACGAGGAAGCCCGCGGACGCCGGGTCCACGCTCACCGTCACGCCCCGGGACCGGGCCGCCTCCAGAGCCGCCCGGGCCGCGGCCCGGCTCGACGCGGCGAAGAACAAGTAGCCGGACAGGTGCAGCCACGTCACCCCGTCGAGCAGCGACGGCGTCCAGTCGGCGGCGGCGAGCCGCAGGGAGGCGCCGCTGTCGGTGAGGAACGTCCGCTCCGCCGCGCACGCGCCGCCGCCGTCACGCCCGGTGCCGCTCGGGTGCTCGATGCCGTCCTCGTGTCCGTCCGTGTCCCCTCCCGCGGTCTCGACGTGCCCGCCCGCGTCGACCAGGCTGATCACCGTGCCCGTCGGGGCGTCCGGGTCGACGACCAGATGGGGGCGTACGGCGGACCGCAGCAGCGAATCCCGGTGCCACTGCGCCGCGTCGGCGCCCACGCGCCCCAGGAACCGCACGTCCGCGTGGCCCCAGTGGGCCGCCCAGCAGGCGACGTTGGCGCCCGCCCCGCCCGGCACCGTGCGGATCGCGGCGGCCGTGTCGGTGCCGGGTGCGAGCGGCGTCCGGTGCCGGGCGACGATGTCCGTGACCACATCGCCGACGACCAGCAGGCCTCCGGGACCGTCCGGAACCGTGGCCCCGGCGTCCGCCGCGCCCCTCACCCCCGCGCCCACGCGGTCGCGATCCGCGCGGCGAGCCGCACGTTTCCGCGGATCGCCGCGAGGTTCGCCTCCAGGGACGCCCCGTCGGTGTGCCGCATCAGATAGTCGAGGAGGAAGGGCGTCACCGCCTGCCCGGACACACCGTGGGCATCGCACTCCCGTAGTGCCTCGTCGAGCACGCGCGCGTGCAGGGCGGGGTCGAGCTGCTCGTCCTGGGGCACCGGGTTCGCCACGACGAGGGCCGACGGCGGCGCGGCCAGGGCGTCCTGGGCGCGCATCACCCCGGCCACCTCGTGCGGCGTACGCAGTGTCCAGTCCACGGGGTGACCGGAGTCGCGGAGGTAGAACCCGGGGAACCGGTCCGTCCCGTACCCGGCCACCGCCACGCCCAGCGTCTCCAGGCGCTCCAGTGTCGCCGCCACGTCCAGGACGGACTTCACGCCCGCGCACACGACCGTGATCCGCGTCCGCGCGAGCAGCCCCAGGTCGGCGGACTCGTCCTGGGTCACCGTCCAGCCCCGGTGCACCCCGCCGAGGCCGCCCGTCGCGAACACGCGCAGCCCCGCGCGGGCGGCGAGCAGCGCCGTCGCCGACACCGTCGTCGCCCCGCTCGCGCCCGCGGCGATCGCCAGCGGCAGGTCCCGCTGGCTCAGTTTGCGGACGCCGTCCTCGCTGGCGATCCGCTCCACCTGCTCCTTGCCCAGGCCGATGTGGGGGCGGCCGTCGAGCACGGCGATCGTCGCGGGAACGGCGCCCTCGTCCCGTACGGCTTCTTCGAGTTCGAGTGCCACACGCAGGTTGCGCGGGCGCGGCAGCCCGTGCGCGATGATCGTGGACTCCAGGGCCACCACGGGCCGCCGCTCCGCCAGCGCCGCCTGCACGTCGTCGGACACCACCAACACGGGCCTGCCTCCTGTCCGTCGGGTCTCGCTCGCTCCTGCGGTTCACTCCTCCTGGGTTCATCCCTGGCGGGCGGGGCGCGGGCGCAAACCCGTACGCGGGCCCGGCGGACCCGTCGGGGAAGCCTCTGGGGGTCCCCATTAAGGTGACCGGGCATGACCACGAATGATCAGAGCGCCGCCTCTTTTGCCGTGCACGTTCCGGACGTCGACCTTGAGGAGGAGCCGCTGGACCCGGAGCAGATCGTCTCCGGAGACCCGGTGGTGACGGGCAAGGTGCTGTGGGAGTCGGCGGACGGCAAGCAGGTGCGCGGCATCTGGCAGATCACGCCGGGCGTGGTGACCGACACCGAGGCCAACGAACTGTTCGTGGTCGTCAGCGGGCGCGCCACCGTCGAGGTCGAGGGCGGTGACGTCCTGGAGCTGGGACCGGGTGTCGCGGCAGTCCTGCGCGAGGGCGACCGCACGACGTGGACCGTCCACGAGACGCTGCGCAAGGCCTACCACATCACGCTCAGCGCGTAGGGCCGACGGACGGTTCAGCGCGTGTGCTCCGGGGCCACGGCCGACACCGCGTCGGGTGGCCCCGACCGGCGGGCGCCGCACTCGCTGGGCACCGCACTCGCTCCCGCTGAGGCGGCCCCGGCCTCCGGCCACCCGCCCCCGGGCACGCGGCCCGCCCCCTCAGAACAGCGGCGCGGGCAGCACCCCCTCCAGCGCGAGCAGCTGCCGCTTGGTCTCCAGGCCGCCGCCGAAGCCGCCGATGCCGCCGTCGCTCTCCACCACCCGGTGGCACGGCACCACGACCGGCAGGGGATTGGCGCCCATCGCGAGCCCCACCGCCTGGGCCGCGCCGGGCTGGCCCACGCGCCGGGCCAGGTCCCCGTAGCCCACGACCGCCCCGTACGGAACGCCCGCCGCCAGCTCGCGCAGCACCTGGCGGTTGAAGCCGGAGATCAGCGACCAGTCGAGCGGCAGGTCGAAGTCGCGGCGCTCACCCGCGAAGTACTCCCCGAGCTGGCGTATGGGCTCGGCCAGCAGCGGGGAGCCGGGGGCCTCGACCGGCTCGGCGCCGAGGCGGGCGCCGAGCTTGTCGAGGACCTTGTCGCGCACGCTGTCCGTGGCGTGGAAGCCGACCGTGACCAGGCCCGTTCCGGTCGCGACCAGCAGCAGCGGGCCGATGTCGCTGGCGATGACGGTCCACACCGGCGTGGGCCGCTCGGACTGCTCGGACCGGCCGGGCCGCGCGGGCTCGTCGGCTCGGCGCGGGTCCTGCTCGTGGTGCCCCATGGCGTTCATGGACACCACCGTACGACCGGGCACTGACAGTGCCGCCCGGCGCCCGCCGGGCGGCGGCGCCGGTCAGTCGTCGATGGCCTCGCGGACCACGTCCGGCTTGTTGGTGATGATCCCGTTCACCCCGAATCCGGCGACCCGCCGCGCGGCCTCCGCCTCGTCGACGGTCCACGTGAAGATCTCCAGGGGCTTGCCGTGCGCGCCCTTGAGCGCGTGGATCCGGGAGACGTAGTCGGCGGAGATCGACGTGTGCGTGGCGTTGATCTGGTCGGCGAACTCCGTGTACTTCGGCAGGTCGGCGACCGCGGGCGTGCCGAGGAAGCCCGTCTTGATGTCGGGCCGCAGGGCGTGCACCTTCTGGACGCTGTCCGCGTTGAAGCTCTGGATGACCAGGCGGTGCTTCACGTGCTGCCTGTCGAGCCAGCCCGTCTTGCGCAGCACCCGCAGGGTGTCGCGCTCGATGCCCGGGTACAGCTCGGGCTTCTTGAGCTCCAGGACGAGCCGCTGGTGGTTGCGCGTGAGGCGGTTCATGTACTGCGTGAGCGTCGGCACGCGCGCGCCCGCGTACTTCTTGCTGAACCAGCTCCCGGCGTCCAGCTTCGCGATCTCCGCCGCGGTGAAGTCCTTCACCTTCCAGGGGGCGCGGTCGGGGAAGACCTCCTCGACGTTGGTGGTCCGCTTCAGGTTGTCGTCGTGCACGATCACGAGCACGCCGTCCTTGGTGCGCTGGACGTCGTTCTCGACCCAGCGGAAGCCCAGCTCGGCCGCCTTGTCGATGGCGGCGAGGGTGTTCTCCGGAGCGTAGGCGGAGGCGCCGCGGTGGGCGACGACCAGCGGCTCGCCGTGGCGGGCGGCGACCCGGCTCTCCGGAGCGCCCGCGGTGTCCGCGGAGGCGGTGGCGGAGGGGAGCACGAGCGCGCCTGCTCCCAGGAGAGCGGCGGTCGTGGCTGCGGCAGCGCGTGCGTACACGGATTCTCCTCGCGTCAGAGCTCAGGGGGGGCCGGACAAAGATGACAGTTCACGGCCAACTGCAGACAGGTGCAGGATGGCCACAGGTTGAACACCGGCCCCTCATGTGAGGACCCCGCGCGCGGAAGCCGTGTTTCTTTGCCGGAAAATCGTTCGTACGTTCCTGGAGGAGTCCTACTCTCGCCTCAGCCGACGCCCCGTCACCCGGCCGTCGACCGGCGCTGACAGGGTGGTCCGGGACATTCAGGTACGACAGGCGGAAGGGCTACCGCTCATGGAGGGCACGGTCGACGGCTTCAGCTACGGACTCGTCACACCGGTCGTCGCTTACCTCATGGCCTGTCTCGGCGGCGCGCTGGGGCTGCGCTGCACCACCAGGTCACTGCTGGTCGCGCACTCCTGGAGGCCGGGCTGGCTCGCCCTCGGCTCGGCCGCGATCGGGTCCGGAATCTGGACCATGCACTTCATTGCCATGATGGGCTTCACCGTCCAGGAGACGCCCATCCACTACGACAAGGCGACGACCTTCGCGAGCCTCGCCGTCGCCATCGCCATGGTCGGCGTCGGCATCTTCATCGTCGGCTACCGGGGCGCGCGGGGCACCGCCCTGTTCACCGGGGGCACGATCACCGGCCTGGGCATCGCGTCGATGCACTACCTGGGCATGGCGGGCATGCGCCTGGGCGGCACGCTGCGCTACAACACCCTCACCGTCGCCGCCTCCGTGGTGATCGCCGTCGTCGCCGCCATCGCCGCGCTGTGGGCCGCCGGACAGATCAGGGGCTTCCTGTGGAGCCTCGGCGCCAGCCTCGTCATGGGCCTCGCCGTCAGCGGCATGCACTACACCGGCATGGCCGCCGTCACCGTCCACCTGCACGACGCGCCCGGCGACCCGTCCGGCACCTCGTCCGCCGAGCTGCTCGCCCCCCTGATGATCGGGCCGCTCGCCTTCCTGCTGCTCTCCGGCGTCATCGTGATCTTCGATCCGCTGATGATGCTCGGCAAGGCCGACCTCAGGGCCGCCGCCCGGCCGCGCCCCCGTCCTACGCCGTGGCGCGCTCCGGCGACCGCCTGGCCGGGCGCGTGAGCCGCAGGACGCCGCCGCGCCCGGGCCGCAGGAACCGCCGCGGTCCGGGCTCGCGCGCACCCCAGAAATGGTGAGCCGACCAGCCCGGACACGGTGAGGGGCGACCGGCCGTGAGCGGTGCGCCGACCGGCCCGCGAGCGGCGAGCGGACCGCGTTGTCAGTGGGGAGTCGTACGGTGGATTCCATGCGGCCCGTATCGAAGATCGAACGCACGGTGGCGCCTTTCGAGGTCGTCAGTCCGTACCAGCCCAGCGGCGACCAGCCGGCGGCCATCGCCGACCTGGAGAAGCGCATCCGCGCGGGCGAGAAGGACGTCGTCCTGCTCGGCGCCACCGGCACCGGCAAGTCGGCCACCACCGCGTGGATGATCGAGAAGCTCCAGCGCCCCACCCTGGTGATGGCGCCGAACAAGACCCTGGCCGCCCAGCTGGCGAACGAGTTCCGCGAGCTGCTGCCCAACAACGCGGTGGAATACTTCGTCTCGTACTACGACTACTACCAGCCCGAGGCCTACGTCCCGCAGTCGGACACGTACATCGAGAAGGACTCCTCGATCAACGAGGAGGTCGAGCGCCTGCGCCACTCCGCGACGAACTCGCTGCTCACCCGCCGCGACGTCGTCGTGGTCGCCTCCGTCTCCTGCATCTACGGCCTCGGCACGCCCCAGGAGTACGTGGACCGCATGGTCCCCCTGAAGGTCGGCGACGAGATCGACCGCGACCAGCTCCTGCGCCGCTTCGTCGACATCCAGTACACGCGCAACGACCTCGCCTTCACGCGCGGCACCTTCCGCGTCCGCGGCGACACCATCGAGATCTTCCCGGTCTACGAAGAGCTGGCCGTGCGCATCGAGATGTTCGGCGACGAGATCGAGGCCCTCTCCACGCTCCACCCGCTCACCGGCGAGGTCATCAGCGACGACGACCACCTCTACGTCTTCCCGGCCTCCCACTACGTGGCGGGCCCGGAGCGCATGGAGAAGGCGATCAACGGCATCGAGAAGGAGCTGGCCGAGCGCCTCGCGGAGCTGGAGAAGCAGGGCAAGATGCTGGAGGCCCAGCGCCTGCGCATGCGCACCACCTACGACCTGGAGATGCTCCGCCAGATCGGCTCCTGCTCCGGCGTGGAGAACTACTCGATGCACTTCGACGGCCGCGACCCCGGCACCCCGCCGCACACCCTCCTCGACTACTTCCCGGACGACTTCCTCCTCGTCCTCGACGAGTCGCACGTCACGGTCCCGCAGATCGGCGCGATGTACGAGGGCGACGCCTCCCGCAAGCGCACCCTCGTCGACCACGGCTTCCGCCTCCCCTCCGCGCTCGACAACCGCCCGCTGAAGTGGGAGGAGTTCCTGGAGCGCATCGGCCAGACCGTCTACCTGTCGGCCACCCCCGGGCAGTACGAGCTGTCCCGCTCCGACGGCTTCGTGGAGCAGATCATCCGCCCCACCGGCCTCGTCGACCCGGAGGTCGTCGTCAAGCCCACCGAGGGCCAGATCGACGACCTGGTGCACGAGATCCGCAAGCGCGCCGAGAAGGACGAGCGGGTGCTCGTCACCACGCTCACCAAGAAGATGGCCGAAGACCTCACGGACTACTTCCTGGAGCTCGGCATCCAGGTCCGCTACCTGCACAGCGACGTCGACACCCTGCGCCGCGTCGAGCTGCTGCGCGAGCTGCGCGCGGGCGAGTACGACGTCCTGGTCGGCATCAACCTCCTGCGTGAGGGCCTCGACCTGCCCGAGGTCTCCCTGGTGTCGATCCTCGACGCGGACAAGGAGGGCTTCCTGCGCTCGGGCACCTCCCTGATCCAGACCATCGGCCGCGCCGCGCGCAACGTGTCGGGCCAGGTCCATATGTACGCGGACAAGATCACTCCGGCGATGGAGAAGGCCATCGAGGAGACCAACCGCCGCCGCGAGAAGCAGATCGCGTACAACAAGGCGAACGGCATCGACCCCCAGCCGCTCCGCAAGAAGATCAACGACATCGTGTCCGCGATCGCCCGCGAGGAGGTCGACACCGAAGAGCTCCTCGGCAGCAACTACCGCAAGTCGAAGGACGGCAAGGGAGCCAAGGCCCCGGTGCCCTCGCTCGGCTCGGCGGGCACCGCACCCGCCAAGGGAGCGAAGGCCGCCAAGAAGGCCGCGAAGGGCCAGACCGCGCCCACGGACCGGCCCGCCGCCGAACTCGCCGAGCAGATCGAGGAGATGACCGAGCGCATGCGGGCCGCCGCCGCCGACCTCCAGTTCGAGATCGCCGCGCGGCTGCGCGACGAGGTGTCGGAGATGAAGAAGGAGCTCCGGCAGATGAAGGAGGCGGGGCTGGCATAGCCCAGAACGGGGGCGGCGTCGCGGTGTGTTGCAAGACCGACACAAATCGCGGTACGGGGTGCGGCGCGGTGGACACCGCTGCATAGGGTGATGGGCAACCGTCAACGACGGCGGTTGCCCAGAGCGGTTCGAGAAGGGGACAGCGCGTGACGGTCAACATGACCAAGGGCCAGGCCATCAGCCTGCAGAAGAACGACGGGGGCGCCCTGACCGCGGTGCGCATGGGTCTCGGCTGGCAGGCCGCTCCGCGCCGCGGCCTGTTCGGCACCCGGACCCGCGAGGTCGACCTGGACGCGTCGGCCGTCCTGTTCGCCGACAAGCAGCCGGTCGACGTGGTGTTCTTCCGCCACCTCGTCAGCGACGACGGCTCTGTGCGGCACACCGGGGACAACCTGGTCGGCGGCGCCGGTCAGGGCGGCGACGACGAGGCGATCCTCGTCGACCTCCAGCGCGTCCCGGTCCACATCGACCAGATCGTGTTCACGGTGAACTCGTTCACCGGACAGACCTTCCAGGAGGTGCAGAACGCGTTCTGCCGCCTGGTCGACGAGACCAACGGCCAGGAGCTGGCGCGCTACACCCTCGACGGCGGCGGCCAGTACACCGCCCAGATCATGGCCAAGGTCCACCGCGCGGGCCCCGGCTGGCAGATGACGGCCCTGGGCAACCCGGCCAACGGCCGCACCTTCCAGGACCTGATGCCCGCGATCCTGCCGCACCTGTAGGACCCGACCGGCCCGGACCCGTTCAGGCCACCGGTCCACCGGTCCACCCGGCCGTCACCGACGACGGCCACGCACGGCGGTACGCACGCACGGCAGTACGTACGAGGGCCCGGTGACGGGCCGCAAGGGGGAGCGAACGATGACGGCCGAGCTGGTCAGGGGCAGAACCACCCCCTCGCCGACACCCGCCTCGACATCAGGGTGTCGGCTGGCAAGCCGGTCGTCGTCGGGGCCACGCTCTGCGACGCGCAGCGCGTGGTGCGCGGCACGTCCTGGGTCGCGCATCCCGGCACTCCCACCCTCCCGGGCCTGGAGGTGTCCCGGCAGGCAGCCGCCGACCACCGCCTGGCCGTCGACCTCCAGGCGCTGCCGGACGACGCCCACCAGGTCAACGTGCTCCTCGCACTGCCCGTGGGCGTCGGCGGCCCGGTCAGCTTCGCCGCCGTCGCCGCGCCCTTCGTCGCCGTCGCCGCGCCCGACGGCATGGAGATCGTCAGCTACACGATCACGGACCTCACCGCCGAGTCGGCCGTCGTCGCCCTGGAGCTCTACCGCAGGGGCGACGCCTGGAAGGTCCGCGCCGTCGGCCAGGGCTACGCGGGCGGCCTCGCCGACCTGTTCGCCGACCAGGGGCTGCCCCAGGCGCAGGAGCTGGCGGGCGCCATCAACGAGGCGGTGGCCCAGGGCCTCGCCCGCTCCGTGGCCGCCCCGCCGCCCCGCCCCACGGACGAGACCCGGGTGCGCGCCGCCGCGCAGGGGCACACGGCGCCGGGCCAGCAGCCGCCCGCCCCCGCCGCTCCGGGCCCGCTGACCCCCGGCCAGACGCCCACGCAGGGCCAGCAGCCCGGCCAGGGCGCCGCCCCCGGCCAGCCGTCGCCGCCCGCGGGACCCGGCGACCCGGCCGCACCGCCGTCCACCCCGCCGGGCCCCGGCGACGGCGCCGCCCCGCCCCGCCAGCCCGACGGCGGCCCCATCAACTACACCCACCCGCGCCGCCAGGCCACCGCACCGCCGCCGCCCCCGCCCACCCCGGCCCCCGCGCCCCCCGGCCAGCCCGCCCAGCCCGTCGCGGGCGACGCCACCGGCTGGTCCATGGAGGAGCGTCTGTACAACCAGGTGTGGGGCATGTTCGAGGACCTGGCCCGTTCGACGGCGGCGTACCGCAGCGCCGTCGACTTCGCCGACGCGCGCATGGAGCGGGAGCTCGACAAGGTCCTGTCCGACCCGCGCAGCCGCATCGGCGGCGCCGGTGACGCCGCGCGCGAGACCGCGCGCGCCCGCCACGGCGACCTCGTCGACCAGGCCAGGGCCGCCCTCGACCGGGACCTGGCCCAGCTCGCCGCCGAGGTCGAGGTCGTCGAGCCCGCGCTGCCCCCGGCGTTCGCCGACTGGTCGAGCCCCGTCTGGCAGGCGTACCAGGTGCCCATGGAGATCCCGATGGCCCTGCGCCTCGGCGGGCTGCACCTGCCCGAGCGCCCCGACCTGCGCATCCCCATGCTGGTCCGGCTGCCCCTGGAGCGCGGCCTGTGGATCGACTGCGGCCGCTCCGGCGCGGACTCGCTCGCCGACGCCGACCAGGTGCGCCGCCTCGCCCTGGACAGCGCCGTCGCCCACGCGGCGCGGCTGCTCGCCGTGTACCCGCCGGGCGGGTTCACGGTGCACGTCATCGACCCCGCGGGCACCGGCTCGGGCGCGCTCGCGCCGCTGCTCGCCGCCGGAGCCCTGGACGAGCCGCCCGCCTCCGGAGCCGCCGGGGTGTCGGCGGTCCTCACCAAGCTCACGCAGCGCGTGGACCTGGTGCAGATGGCGGTCCGCGGCGGCGTCGCCGAGTCGCTGCCCCAGGACCTGGACACGGGCGAGCAACTCCTGCTGGTCAACGACTTCCCGCACGGCTTCGACGACCGCGCCGTCACCCAGCTCCGCTACCTGGCGGACGAGGGCCCGGCGGTCGGCGTCCACCTGATGATGGTCGCCGACCGCGAGGACGCCGCGGAGTACGGTCCGCTGCTCGACCCGCTGTGGCGCGCGCTGATGCGCCTGACACCGGTGCCCGACGATCACCTCGCCGACCCCTGGGTGGGGCACGCGTGGACGTACGAGCCGCCGCTGCCCCCGCCGCACAGCCAGGTCCTGCGGCACGTCCTCGACCGCGTGGGCAGGGCCCGGCGCACGGGAAGCCGCTGAGCCACCCGACGACGGCGCGGCCCGCGCCGAGGCACGGATTCCGTCAAGTCGACTAAGTGACCTCACACCCGCCTGACCTGGCCACTTGGCGCTCGTTTGCCGCACCCTTTACCAAAGCTTGGTCTTTCGCGTACTCTTCGTGGTGCGGAGGGAGTACTCCCGTACGCGACGTGCCCGTCAATACGGACCGCCATCGGTCCCGGGGCGTCGGCCCGCGGCGCACGGCAGGCGCCCGGGTGGAAGAGACCTCCGGCAGCGACGACGCTGATCAGTAGCCGTACGACGCCGGAGGCGCAGTGGACGTTTCGATGACCCTGTGGGTGCTGACCGTTCTCGGTCTGTGTGCCCTGATCGCTGTCGACTTCTTCATCGGGCGCAAGCCCCATGAGGTGTCGATCAAGGAAGCCGGAATCTGGACCATCGTCTGGATCGTGCTGGCCGTGCTCTTCGGCATCGGCCTGCTGATCGCGGGCGAGACCCAGGCGTCCGGCGAGTTCTTCGCGGGCTTCATCACCGAGAAGTCGCTGAGCGTCGACAACCTCTTCGTCTTCATCCTGATCATGGCGAAGTTCTCGGTGCCCTCCCACCTCCAGCAGCGGGTGCTGCTGTTCGGCGTGCTGATCGCGCTGGTCCTGCGGGCCGTGTTCATCGCCGCGGGCGCCGCGATCATCTCCAGCTTCTCCTGGGTCTTCTACCTCTTCGGCGCCTTCCTGATCTACACCGCCTGGAAGCTCATCCAGGAGGCGCGCGCCGACGAGGAGGAAGAGGACTGGGAGGAGAACCGCCTCCTGAAGTCCATCGAGAAGAAGTTCGGCGTCTCGGACCGGTACGAGGGCACGAAGCTGTTCATCCAGAAGAACGGCAAGCGCATCATGACGCCCCTGATGGTCGTCATGCTCGCCATCGGCACCACCGACGTGCTGTTCGCCATGGACTCCATCCCGGCGATCTTCGGCCTCACCCAGGACCCGTACATCGTCTTCACCGCCAACGCCTTCGCCCTGATGGGTCTGCGGCAGCTGTACTTCCTCATCGGCGGCCTGCTGAAGAAGCTGGTCCACCTGAGCTACGGCCTGTCGGTGATCCTCGGCTTCATCGGCGTGAAGCTCGTCCTGCACGCCCTGCACGAGAACGGGGTGCACGTCCCCGAGATCTCCATCCCGGTCTCCCTGGGCGTCATCTGCGGCGTCCTGATCATCACCACGATCACCAGCCTCGTCGCCTCCAAGAAGCAGGCGGAGCGCGAGGCGGCCGACGCGGTGACCGGTAAGGGCGAGGCGTCGAAGGACAGCGTCGAGGCGTAACCGCGCACTCCGTAGAGACGGAGTTCGCCCACTCCGTGGAGACGGAGTTCGAAGGCGCCCTCTCCGTAGGGGACGGGCGCCCGTCAGAAGAACGAACAGGAGCGGTGCACAGTCGTCGACTGTGCACCGCTCCCGCATAGAGAGGAACGTATGAACTCGCGGCCCTCCCGCGCACGGGGCAGCATCGAAGACATGACCTTCAGACTCCGGGCTCTCACCTCACGGTGGACGGCGGCCGTACCCGTGCTCGGAGTCGTACTCCTCGCCTTCACCTGGGGCAGGGACCTGCCCGGCGCCGTCGTCGCCCTCGTGACGCTCGTGCTCGCCGGGGCCGTGCTCGCGGCGGTCCACCACGCGGAGGTGATCGCGCACCGCGTCGGCGAACCCTTCGGCTCCCTCGTCCTCGCCGTCGCGGTCACCATCATCGAGGTGGCCCTGATCGTCACCCTCATGGCCGACGGCGGCGACAAGAGCTCCACCCTGGCGCGCGACACCGTCTTCGCCGCCGTGATGATCACCTGCAACGGCATCGTCGGCCTGTGCCTGCTCACCGCCGCTCTGCGGCACCGCGTCGCCGTCTTCAACCCCGAGGGCACCGGTGCGGCCCTCGCGACGGTCGCCACCCTGGCCACGCTGAGCCTGGTCCTGCCGACGTTCACGACGTCCAAGCCGGGCCCGGAGTTCTCCAGCTCGCAGCTCACCTTCGCCGCGCTGGCCTCGCTCGTGCTGTATGGCCTGTTCGTGGCGACGCAGACCGTGCGGCACCGCGACTACTTCCTGCCGGTCACCAAGGAGGGCGAGGTCCTCGACACCGACGACCACGCCGAGATCCCCTCGTCGCGCACCGCCCTGATCAGCCTCGGCCTCCTCGGCCTCGCCCTGATCGGCGTCGTCGGCCTCGCCAAGGGCGTGTCGCCTACCATCGAGTCGGGCGTGGAGTCCGCGGGCATGCCGCACGCCGTCGTCGGCGTGATCATCGCGCTGCTCGTGCTGCTGCCCGAGACCATCGCGGCCGTGCGCGCCGCCCGCCGCGACCGGGTGCAGACCAGCCTGAACCTCGCCCTCGGCTCGGCGATGGCCAGCATCGGCCTGACCATCCCGGCCGTCGCCATCGCGTCCGTGTGGCTCTCCGGGCCGCTCGTGCTCGGCCTCAGCTCGACCCACATGGTGCTGCTCCTGCTCACGGTCGGCGTCAGCACCCTCACGGTCGTACCAGGCCGGGCGACGCTGCTCCAAGGCGGCGTCCACCTCGTGCTCTTCGCGGCCTACCTGGAACTGGCCATGAACCCGTGAGCCCCCGGGCGGTGCCCGTCACCCGGTGACCGGCACCGCCTGCCGGGCGGGCCGTGTCTCCGGAAGCAGCGCGAAGCACCCGAGGCTCAGCACCGCCACCGCCGTCAGATACGCGGCCACGCCCCACGGAGTGCCCTCCCCGCGCGCCGCGGCCGTCGCCACAAGGGGCGTCAGGGCGCCGCCGAGCACCCCGGCGAGGTTGTAGCCGACCGCCGCCCCCGTGCACCGCACACGCGGCTCGTACAGCTCCGGCAGATAGGCGGCGACCACCGCGAACATCGTGACGAACGCCAGCAGCGCCACCAGGAAGCCGAGGAACATCAGCAGCGGCTCACCCGTCGCCAGCAGCCCTACCATCGGGAACATCCACAGGGCGGTCGCCGCGCAGCCGAACAGGCACAGCGGGCGCCGCCCGTACCGGTCCCCGAGGTGCGCCGCCACCGGAGTCAGCGCCCCCATGGCGACGACGGCCCCCATGACGCACGCCAGCAGCACCGTGCGGCTCACCCCGAGCCGCTCCACTCCGTAGGCGAGCGACCAGGTCGTGACCGCGTAGAACACCGCGTACCCGACGGCGAGCGCGCCCGCCGTCAGCAGGACGAGCCGCCAGTGCCCGCGCGCCACCTCCGCGAGCGGCACGCGCGCGTGCTCCCGCACGCCGAGGAAGTCCGGGCTCTCCGCGAGCGAGGAGCGCAGCACCAGCCCCGCAGCCGCGAGCAGGCCCGCGCCCCAGAAGGGGACCCGCCACCCCCAGGACGCGAACTGCGCGTCGGTGAGCGTCACCGAAAGCGTCAGCATGGCGCCGTTGGCCAGCAGGAACCCGACCGGCGGGCCCACCTGGGGGAAGCTCGCCCACAGGGCGCGCCGCTCGGCGGGCGCGTGCTCGGCCGTCAGCAGCACCGCCCCGCCCCACTCGCCGCCGAGCCCGACGCCCTGCACGAACCGCAGGACGAGCAGCAGCAGGGGAGCGGCGACGCCGATCGCGTCGTACGAGGGCACGCAGCCGACGGCGACAGTGGCGAGGCCGGTCATCAGCAGCGACACCACCAGGACCGGCCGCCGCCCGTGCCGGTCCCCGACGTGCCCGAAGATCACCGACCCCAGGGGGCGGGCGACGAAGCCCACTCCGAAGGTCGCGAACGCGGCGAGCGTCCCCGCGAGCGGCGAGAACGTCGGGAAGAACAGCGGACCGAGCACCAGGGCCGCCGCCGTGCCGTAGAGGAAGAAGTCATAGAACTCGATGGCGGTCCCGGCGAGCGACGCGGCGGCGAGGCGGGGCAGCGACGGGGGACTGGCCTGGGTGTTTGACGCAGAGTGATGAACGTGCACAGTGCGTCAACTACCCGGTGTCTCAGGCGGTTACGGGGGCGCACGGGAGTTCGCACGCGTCTCGCCACGCCACGGACGTGCCCCTGCACGCGCCCGCCCCTCCGCCCGCGCCCGCCGCGGGCCACTTCAGCGCGTGACGGGCTTCAGTACGGGACGGCTTCAGTACGTGACCGTGATGCGCCGCGCCTGTCCGTCCACCCGGACCACGCCGCCGTACGGGATCACGTACTGCGGATCCGTGTGCCCCAGGTCCACGTCGAACACCGCCATGGTGTCCGGGGCGTACGCAGCGAGCGCCCGCAGGACGGCCTCGCGCTGCTCGCGGGCGTAACGGGCCCGTTCCTCCGGGGTGTTGCGCTGCTCGAAGCTCCAGGTCTTGGGGCGGCCCATGATCAGCGCGGCGAAGCGGCCGAGCAGCCCCCGCTCACCCATGTTGCGCAGGACGCGGAACACCTCGACCGCGGACGGAAGGTCCTCGGACGTCTCCAGGAACAGCACGTGCCCGTCGTACGCGGCCGGGTCGGGGGCGATCTCGCGGTCGGCCATCAGGAGCCAGGACAGCACTTCCAGGTTGCCGCCCCAGGAGCGCCCCTCCACGACCTGGGCCGTCGCTCCGGGGAGGTGCCACAGCCAGCCGCCGCCCGGCTCGGTCTGCGGCTCGGCCGTGAAGGAGGCCGGGTCGTCCCAGGGGACGTCGACGGTGCGGAACCGGTCGGCGGGCACGAGTTCGTACGGCCCCGGGATGAACAGCGCGGCGCGCAGCGAGTCGGCGGTCCGCGCCGCCATGGCGCCCGGCCGCCCCAGCTCGCACATCACCGACGCTCCGTGGAAGCTGACGATGCCGGTCCGCCACAGGAACGCGTGCAGGGTCGTGTTGTCGCTGAACCCGAAGAACGGCTTCGGGTGGGCGCGGATCAACTCCCGGTCCAGGAACGGCAGGACGGTGATCTGGTCGTCTCCGCCGATGCTCGCCATGACGGCCTTCACCGTGGGGTCGGCGAACGCGGCGTGCAGGTCCTCCGCGCGCCGCCGCGGGGACGCGCCCATCGTGCGCGTCGTCGGGTACTCCACCGGCTCCAGGTGGAACATCGTGCGCAGCCGTGCCAGACCCAGCTCGTACGGGAGCGGGAACAGCTCCGGCAGGCCCGCCGACGGCGAGACGACCGCGATGCGGTCGCCCGGCGCGGGCTTCGGCGGATACACGGGACGCGGCGGCTCGGCAGGCGTCGTCATGCCCGGCAGCCTAGGGCCGGCCGCCGCGCGGGCGCACCGTGATAAACCGTCTGTGAGCAGCAGCCCGACGCACGGAGGTCCCTGTGCCCCACACCCTCGCCACCGCCCCGATCATGATCCTGAACGGGCCCAATCTGAACCTCCTGGGCAAGCGGCAGCCGGAGATCTACGGCACCGACACGCTCGCCGACGTCGAGGCCCGGTGCGCCGAGGCGGCAGCGGCCCACGGAGGGACGGTCGACCTCCGGCAGTCCAACCACGAGGGTCAGTTGGTGGACTGGATCCACGAGGCGCGCGAGCACCATGTGGGCATCGTCATCAACCCCGCCGCCTACTCGCACACGTCGGTCGCGATTCTGGACGCGCTCAACACCTGTGACGGCCTGCCGGTGGTGGAGGTCCACATCTCCAACATCCACCAGCGGGAGGCCTTCCGGCACCACTCGTACGTCTCGCAGCGCGCCGACGGCGTCATCGCGGGGTGCGGGGTGCAGGGCTATGTGTTTGGGGTGGAGCGGGTGGCGGCGCTGGTCAAGGGCGCCTGACGGCCCCGGCCCGCGCACGGGGGAGAGGCGGCGCCGCGCTACGGAGTCACGGCGCCGCCCCTACGGAGTCACCAGCCGCGCTCGCGCCACTCCTGGAGGTGCGGGCGCTCCGCGCCGAGCGTCGTGTCGCCGCCGTGGCCCGGGTAGACCCAGGTCTCGTCTGGCAGCGCGCCGAAGATCTTCGTCTCGACGTCCCCGATGAGGCTCGCGAACCGCTCCGGGTCCTTCCAGGTGTTGCCGACGCCTCCGGGGAAGAGGCAGTCGCCCGTGAAGACGTGCGGGTGGCCGTGCGGGTCGTCGTAGACCAGGGCGATCGAGCCCGGTGTGTGGCCCACCAGGTGGCGCGCGGTGAGCGAGATCCGGCCGAACGTGACCGTGTCCCCGTCGTCCAAGAGGACGTCCGTCGGCACCGGGATGCCCTCGGCGTCCTCGCGGCCCGCGTACGTCCGCGCCCCCGTGGCCGCGACCACGTCGGCGAGCGCCTGCCAGTGGTCGCCGTGCTGGTGCGTGGTGACGACGGCCCTGATGCCGTCGTCCCCGATGAGGCGCAGCAGGGTCTCCGGCTCGTTCGCCGCGTCGATCAGGAGCTGCTCGTCGGTGGCCCGACAGCGCAGCAGATAGGCGTTGTTGTCCATCGGGCCGACCGCGACCTTCGAGATCATCAGGTCCCGCAGCTCGTGCACATCCGCGGGCCCGCCGACCGTCACCGCTCCGCTGTACGTCATGACAGCCAGCCTATAGCGGGGGGAGGGCCGGGAGCGGGCCGCCGTCGACGGTCAGGGCGGCGCCGTCACGGCGGCCCGCGAGCCAGCCGAGCAGGTCGGGCGCCGGGCCGTTCACGGTGACCTCCGGCTTCTCCCCCTCCTGGACGCGGCCCGTGCTCCACGCGCGCGTGCCGTCGGTGACGTGCGTCGCCGGTACGTCGGCGTTCCCCAGGAAGCGCCAGGCGAGGAAGTCGATCTCGCGCTCGACGAAGTCGCCGGGCAGGTCCTCCAGCTCGTATCCGACGCCCAGGTCGACGTGGTGCAGCTCCACCTCGATCCAGCGCCGGAAGGGCACCCGGGACGCCGAGTCCGTGACGCCGTTGCGCAGCTCCACCGTGCGGGACCAGTCCGCGGGACGGGCCCCCTCGTCCTGGAAGCGCGCCGCCGACAGGCGCACGTCCTCGATCTGCTCGGCCAGGGGCCGCGGCGCGCCCCGCTCGATGTCGGCGTCGCGCGCTTCGGCGCTGGCGTACATGGGGCGCCCGGCCAGGACGTTCACGAGCGCGTCGGCGTTCCGCGCGAGGTGGCTGAGGACATGGCCCCGGGTCCAGCCCGGGAGCCGGGACGGCTCGGCGGCGGCCGTGTCGTCCAGGGCGGCGGCCGCCGAGAGCAGCCGGTCGGTCGCGTCACGTACTGACGCCAGGTCGCGCACATGATCAATCATGGGCCCGACGATAGCCCCGCCACACGTTCGGGTGAAGGCGATGGACCAGCCCCGCAAATCGAATGTCCGTGCTATAAGCTCGAGCGCGGCATCGGGCACTCTTGAAGGGTCCGGGTTCCTCGAACCGGAGAACCGGAGAAACCGCCCGGCGTTGTCAGTGGGTCGCCCTAGTCTGTGAACGACGGGGGCCCCGCCCCTGTCACTTCTCTCAAGAAAGGTGCGGACCGGCGTGGCCGACCGTCTCATCGTCCGTGGCGCGCGCGAGCACAATCTCAAGAACGTCTCGCTCGACCTCCCACGTGACTCCCTCATCGTCTTCACCGGTCTCTCCGGCTCCGGGAAGTCCTCGCTCGCCTTCGACACGATCTTCGCCGAGGGCCAGCGCCGATACGTCGAATCGCTCTCGTCGTACGCCCGCCAGTTCCTCGGCCAGATGGACAAGCCGGACGTCGACTTCATCGAGGGCCTTTCGCCCGCGGTCTCCATCGACCAGAAGTCGACCTCGCGCAACCCGCGCTCCACGGTCGGCACCATCACCGAGGTCTACGACTACCTGCGCCTGCTGTTCGCCCGCATCGGCAAGCCGCACTGCCCCGAGTGCGGCCGCCCGATCACGCGCCAGTCGCCGCAGGCCATCGTCGACAAGGTCCTGGAGCTCCCCGAGGGCAGCCGCTTCCAGGTCCTGTCGCCGCTGGTGCGCGAGCGCAAGGGCGAGTTCGTCGACCTCTTCGCCGACCTCCAGACCAAGGGGTACAGCCGCGCCCGGGTCGACGGCCAGACGGTCCAGCTCTCCGACCCGCCCAAGCTGAAGAAGCAGGAGAAGCACACCATCGAGGTGGTCGTCGACCGCCTCACCGTCAAGGACAGCGCCAAGCGCCGCCTCACCGACTCCGTGGAGACCGCCCTCGGTCTCTCCGGAGGCATGGTCGTGCTCGACTTCGTCGACCTCCCCGAGGGCGACCCCGAGCGCGAGCGGATGTACTCGGAGCACCTCTACTGCCCGTACGACGACCTCTCCTTCGAAGAGCTGGAGCCCCGCTCCTTCTCCTTCAACTCGCCCTTCGGCGCCTGCCCCGACTGCACCGGCATCGGCACGCGCATGGAGGTCGACCCCGAGCTGCTCGTCCCGGACGAGGACAAGTCCCTCGAAGAGGGCGCCATCCACCCCTGGTCGCACGGCCACACCAAGGACTACTTCGGCCGCCTCGTCGGCGCCCTGGCCGACGCCCTCGGCTTCTCCATGGACATGCCCTGGGCGGGCCTGCCCCAGCGCGCCAAGAAGGCCCTGCTGTACGGCCACAAGACCCAGATCGAGGTCCGCTACCGCAACAGGTACGGCCGCGAGCGGGTCTACACCACGGCCTTCGAAGGCGCCGTCCCCTTCGTCAAGCGCCGCCACAGCGAGGCCGAGAGCGACGCCAGCCGCGAGCGCTTCGAGGGGTACATGCGCGAGGTGCCCTGCCCCACCTGTGAGGGCACGCGCCTGAAGCCGATCGTCCTCGCCGTCACGGTCATGGGGAAGTCCATCGCCGAGGTCTCCGCGATGTCGATCAGCGACTGCGCGGACTTCCTCGCCGAGCTGAAGCTCACCGCCCGTGACAAGAAGATCGCCGAGCGCGTTCTGAAGGAGGTCAACGAGCGGCTGCGCTTCCTGGTCGACGTCGGCCTCGACTACCTCTCGCTGAACCGCGCCGCGGGCACCCTCTCCGGAGGCGAGGCCCAGCGCATCCGCCTGGCCACCCAGATCGGCTCCGGCCTGGTCGGCGTGCTCTACGTCCTGGACGAGCCCTCCATCGGCCTGCACCAGCGGGACAACCACCGCCTCATCGAGACCCTGGTCCGCCTCCGCGACATGGGCAACACGCTCATCGTCGTCGAGCACGACGAGGACACCATCAAGGTCGCCGACTGGGTCGTCGACATCGGCCCCGGCGCGGGCGAGCACGGCGGCAAGGTCGTGCACAGCGGCTCCCTCAAGGAACTGCTCGCCAACGACAAGTCCGTGACCGGGCAGTACCTGTCGGGCAAGAAGGCCATCCCCGTCCCCGACGTGCGCCGCCCCACCGACCCCACGCGCCAGCTCACGGTGCACGGCGCCCGTGAGAACAACCTGCGGGACATCGACGTCTCCTTCCCGCTCGGCGTCCTCACGGCCGTCACGGGCGTCTCCGGCTCCGGCAAGTCGACGCTGGTCAACGACATCCTGTACACCCACCTGGCCCGGGAGCTGAACGGCGCCCGGAACGTCCCCGGCCGCCACACCCGCGTCGACGGCGACGACCTCGTCGACAAGGTGGTGCACGTCGACCAGTCGCCCATCGGCCGCACCCCCCGGTCGAACCCGGCGACGTACACCGGAGTCTTCGACCACGTCCGCAAGCTGTTCGCCGAGACCACGGAGGCGAAGGTCCGGGGCTATCTGCCCGGCCGCTTCTCCTTCAACGTCAAGGGCGGCCGCTGCGAGAACTGCTCCGGCGACGGCACCATCAAGATCGAGATGAACTTCCTCCCGGATGTCTACGTCCCGTGCGAGGTGTGCCACGGAGCGCGCTACAACCGCGAGACGCTGGACGTCCACTACAAGGGCAAGTCCATCGCCGAGGTCCTCGACATGCCCATCGAGGAGGCGCTCGGCTTCTTCGAGGCCGTGCCCGCCATCGCCCGCCACCTGAAGACGCTCAACGACGTCGGCCTCGGCTACGTCCGCCTCGGCCAGTCCGCGCCCACCCTCTCCGGAGGCGAGGCCCAGCGCGTCAAGCTGGCGAGCGAACTCCAGAAGCGGTCCACGGGCCGCACGGTCTACGTCCTGGACGAGCCCACCACCGGCCTGCACTTCGAGGACATCAGCAAGCTGATCACGGTCCTGTCCGGCCTCGTCGACAAGGGCAACACGGTCATCGTCATCGAGCACAACCTCGACGTGATCAAGACCGCCGACTGGATCGTCGACATGGGCCCCGAGGGCGGCAGCGGCGGCGGCCTCGTCATCGCCGAGGGCACCCCCGAGCAGGTCGCCGGGGTCCCCGCCAGCCACACCGGCAAGTTCCTGCGGGACATCGTGGCAGCGGACCGCATCAGCGACGCCGGGGCGCCTCCGGCGCGGGGTACGAGGAAGCGGGCGGCCGCCAAGAAGTCCGTCGCCGCGGCCACGGCGACCGCCAAGAAGACGGTCACCAAGTCCGCGACGGCCAGGACCACGGCGACCCGGGCCACCGCGGCCACGAAGACGACCGCCAAGAAGGCCACCGCGGCCAAGAAGACGACGGTGACCAAGAAGGCGGCGGCCAAGAAGGCGACGCGGAGCCGCAAGGCCTGAGCGCCACGCTGACACCGCGGGCCCCACGGGCACGGGCGCCCGCGCGCGTCGCCCGTGGCTGGTCGCGCAGTTCCCCGCGCCCCTTCGGGGCGCACCCCGCCGGTCCGCTCTCAGCTCTCAGCGGGCGGACCGGCGGCGGCCCCCGGGGCTCGAACGGGCCCTCGAACCGACCCTTGCCCCGGGGCGGCCCGCGTGGTCGTCTTGCCCCCATGCCCGTACGCAGCGAGCGCCAAGGCCCCGTCACCACCGTCATCCTGTCCCGCCCCCAGGCGCGGAACGCCGTCGACGGGCCCACCGCCCGCGCGCTCGCCGACGCCTTCCGGGCCTTCGACGCCGACCCGGACGCATCCGTCGCCGTGCTCTGGGGCGAGGGCGGCACCTTCTGCGCGGGCGCCGACCTCAAGGCCATCGGCACACCGGACGGCAACGCGGTCCTGGACGTCAACGGCGAGAGCGGCGAGAGCGGCGAGCACGGAGAGAACGACGGGCCGATGGGGCCCACCCGGCTGCGCCTGGGCAAGCCCGTGATCGCCGCGATCTCCGGCCACGCCGTCGCGGGCGGCCTGGAGCTGGCGCTCTGGTGCGACCTGCGCGTCGCCGAGGAGGACGCCGTCCTCGGGGTGTTCTGCCGCCGCTGGGGCGTCCCGCTCATCGACGGCGGCACCGTGAGGCTGCCGCGCCTCATCGGTGAGGGACGCGCCATGGACCTCATCCTGACCGGCCGCCCCGTGGACGCCGCCGAGGCCCTCGGCATGGGCCTGGTCAACCGCGTCGTCCCGGCCGGGACGGCCCGCGAAGCCGCCGAAGGCCTGGCCGCCGAGATCGCCGCGTTCCCCCAGACCTGCCTGCGGCACGACCGGCTGTCCGCCCGCGCACAGCACGGCCTGCCCGAACAGGAAGCGCTGGCCGTCGAGTTGAGCCACGGACGGCAGGCGCTCGGCGAAGCGGCCGAAGGCGCCGCGCGGTTCGCCGCCGGAGCGGGACGGCACGGCGCCTTCGGCGACGGCTGAGTGAGCGGTACGCAGGCAGTCGGTGGCGGTGGCGGCGGTCGCCACGGGCGGCCGCTACGCCCCCTCCTGACCGCCGCCCGCCCCCGGCTCCTCGAACTGCATGTCCAGCTGGATCTTCACGGCCTCGCCCAGCAGCCCGGGCGCGAAGGTCAGCCCGAACTCACTGCGCTTGATCTCGCCCGTCGCCTCGAACCCGGCGTGCCGCGACTCCCCGAAGGCACCCACCCCGCCGAACTCCACCGCCAGCGACACCGGACGCCGCACATCGCCGATCGTCAGGTCCCCCTCCAGCGTCCAGTCCTCGCCCGAGCCCGTGATCCGCGTCGAGCGGAACACCATCGTCGGCCGCCGCTCCACGTCGAGGAGGTCGGAGGCGCGGACATGGGCGTCACGGTCCGGGTTGCCCGTGTCGATCGACGCGAGCGCGATGGTGGCGTTCACCGCGGACTCCGCCAGCGTCTCGCCCACCACCAGCTCCGCGTCGAACTCGGCGAACCGGCCACGCACCTTGGAGATGCCCAGGTGGCGAATGGTGAAGTTCACGGCCGAGTGCAGCGGATCGAGGGCCCACCGGCCCGGGGCCAGCGGCAGGTTGTCGGCGGTCGCGGTGCGGTCGGCGGTCGTCTCAGTGGTTTCGAAGCTCATGCCGACCACCCTGCGACGGCCGCGGGCGCGGAGGAAGGCCGGGCTGAGACTGGTAGTGACAGGGCCATGATCCGAGGCGGCGCGCCGGGCCGACCCCCTGATACGTTCGAACGGTGAGCGACAACGAGCTGGGCGCCTTCCTGCGGGAGCGCCGAGAGGCGGTCACCCCCGCGGAGGTGGGGCTGCCCACGGGACCGCGCCGCCGCACTCCCGGACTGCGCCGCTCCGAAGTCGCCACGCTCGCCGGGATCAGCGTCGAGTACCTGACCCGGCTCGAACAGGGCCGCGACCGCCACCCGTCGCCCCAGGTGCTCGGCGCCCTCGGGGACGCCCTGCGGATGAGCGTGGAGGAGCGGCTCCACCTGCGCCGCCTCGACAAGGCCAACTCCGGTGCCGAGGACCCGTGCTGCGCCGACGCCCCGCCGCCCGCGCGCACCGTGCGCCCCACCGTCCGGGAGCTCGTCGAGCGCCTGGAGCCCACCCCGGCGGTCCTGCTCAACCGGCTCAGCGACGTGCTCGCGTACACGACCGCGTACGAACGGATCGCGCGGCCGCTCGGCCTGCTGGACGGCGACCGGCCCAACGTCGTCCGCTTCGTCTTCACCGACGACCGCGCCCGCGACGCCTTCCCCGAGTGGGACCAGGTCGCCGACGACGAGGTCGCGCACCTGCGGACCGAGTCCCCGCTGATCGACGGGTACGTGCGGGGGTTCGTCGACGAGCTGACCGTGCTCGCCGGAGCGCCCTTCGCCGACCGCGCCACGGGCGCCCCGGCCGTGCCCCGGCGCAGCGGCGTCAAGCGCTTCACCCACCCTGAGGTCGGCGCCCTGAACCTGGCGTACGAGACGCTGGCGCTGCCCGACATCGACGGCCAGCGCCTGCTCGTCCATCTGCCCGCCGACGAGGCCACGGCCGCCGCCCTCGACCGGCTCAACGGCCGCCAGCCGGGCGGCCTGCGCGCGGTCGGCGGCTGACGAGCCCGCCGGACGCGGTCTACGCCCCGGCCAACTCCTCCGCGTACGGAGGCTCCGCGCCCGCGCGGGAGCACGTGACGGCCGCCGCGCGCGCCGCGAAGCGCAGGACGTCCGCCCACGCGTCACCGCCCAGCTCCGCCAGCGCGCCCGCCGACAGGGCGTCGCGCGCGGCCAGCCCGTGCAGGAGTGCCGCGTTGACCGTGTCACCCGCGCCGATGGTGTCCACGACGTCGACCGCGACGCCCGGCACGGCCACCTCGCCGCCGTCGCGCGTGAACACCGAAAGGCCCGCCGCGCCCCGCGTGACCACGACCGCGGTGGGCCCCGAGGCCAGCCACTCCTTGGGCGTGCCGCCCAGCCAGCGCGCGTCGTCCTCCGACAGCTTCAGCAGCGACACCGAGGGCAGCCAGCTCGCGAACCGGGCCCGGTAGGCGTCCGCGTCGGCGATCAGACCCGCGCGGACGTTGGGGTCCAGCGCGGTGAAGACCCCGCGCGCCGCCGCCCGCCGCAGCAGCTCCTCGTACGCGCTCGCGCCCGGTTCCAGGACCAGCGAGCACGTCCCGAAGGACAGCGCCCGCGCCCCCTCCGGCAGGCGCGCGGGGGCGCTGAAGAGCCGGTCGGCCGTGCCCTCGACGTAGAAGGAGTAGCCCGCGGAGCCGTCCGGGCCGACCGACGCCACAGCGAGCGTCGTCGGCTCCTCGCCGCGCTGTACGGACGACACGTCGACGCCCGCCGCCCGCAGCCGCGCGAGCAGGGCCTCACCGAAGGCGTCGCGCGAGATCCGGGAGCAGAACGCGGCGGGGGAGCCGAGACGGCCGAGTGCCACCGCCGTGTTGAACGGCCCGCCGCCGAGCCGGGGCGCGAGCGTCGGCAGCGCCGCGCCGCCCTCACCGCCCTGCGGTACGAGGTCGATCAGGGCCTCTCCTGCGACGACGATCACTGACGGTTCCCTTCCGGTCGTCCGGCCCGGGCCGCGGCCCCCTGGCCGGGGCCCCGGCGCCCGCTTCCGCCCAGGCTAGGGCGTGTACCAGGGGCCGGGGCGGGGCGGGCGCCACTCGGGCACCGGCACGCCCCACTCGGGCACGCCCCGCCCGCGCGAGCGACGACGCGCCCCGGCCGCACCGGTGCCCAGCGCGGCCGGAACGATCCGCACCGGTAGGGTCTGATCCGTCACCGAACGCCGCTGACCTGTGGAGACTTCATGCCCGGCACGCCCCACGCCCGCCGTACCGTGCTGCGCGCGGCCGCACTCGCCCCGGCCGCCGGGCTCGGGCTCACCGCCTGCTCCACCGACGCGAAGAACGGCGACCGCTCGGCGCCCACGAAGCCGGTGGACCTGGGACCCGCCGACGAGGTGAAGGTCGGTGAGTCCAAGCTGTACACCGACCACGACGTGGTGGTCAGCCGCATCACCGACGACCAGTACGCCGCGTACAGCACGATCTGCACGCACGCCCGGTGCCCCATCAACAGGCTTGAGGGCAGCAAGCTGACCTGCCCCTGCCACGGCAGCCAGTTCGACGCGACGAACGGCAAGGTGCTGCACGAGCCCGCGGTGGCGCCGCTGAAGAAGCTGCGGGTGAAGGTGGAGAACGGCACGATCGTGGCGGGGCCCGAGGCGTAACCCGGCGCGCCGGGCCGCGCCCGCGCGTCTTCCAGCGCCCGCACGTCTTCCAGCGCCCCCGCGCCAGGGGCCCGCCCCGCGCCGGGGGCCCGCTCTCGCGCCGGTCCGCACCCCGCGCTGTGCGGCGCCCCGTGCCGCCCCGCGCCCCTCACTCCCAGTCCCACTCCACGCCCACGATCCCGGCCCGCACCTGCGGCTCCACCAGGTGGACGAAGCGGTGGCAGCCGTTCAGGGTCATCTCCCTGCGCCCCGTGCGCGGGGCCGCGGCGGAGTGCTGGGTGAAGCGGTGGCAGCGCACCGGCAGGGTGCCGTCCGTGAAGCGCACCTGGAGGGCGTACTGGCCGCCCGCGAAGCTGAAGCAGCGGAAGTACTCGCTCGACGCCCCGGCGGTGCCGTCCACGAAGCCGTAGCGGAACATATGGGTGTCGCCCGCGCGCAGCTTCGCGTCGAAGAGCAGCTCGGCGACCAGCACACCGGTGTCGTGGTGCCAGCGCACACGTCCGGTGCGGCAGTTCTCCAGGGCGAGCACCGCCGTGCGCTCCGGAGCGCAGCCCGGGTCTCCGTGGTGGATGGCGATATAGCGGTCCACGCCGTCGCGGTGGGCGCGCACGATGTGCTCGGAGTCGCGGCCGAGGAGTTCGCGGCGGGCGCCGATGCGGACGCGCTCGTGGTGGCCGATGGTGTGCAGGCCGCCGTCGAGCGGCGACTCCAGCTCGACGAGCAGGGACTGGAGGATGTCGGACGCCTCCACCAGGGAGCGGTACGAGCGGGCGGCGGGACGCTCGCCCTCCAGGGGCCCGTCGGCCTGAGCGAGCAGCCGGATCAACGACTCCTCGGGGAGTTCGAGGATCTCCTCCAGGGCGCGTACGGCACGCAGGGACTCGGCGCGCTGGGGACGGCGCGCGCCCTGCTGCCAGTAGCTCAGGCTGGTCACGCCGACGCTGACGCCGTGCCGGGCGAGGTGGTGGCGCACGCGCTGGAGGGGCAGCCGCCGCGCGGCGATCGCCGCGCGCAGGGCGACGTGGAAGGGGCCCGCGCGCAGGGCGGCGGCGAGGTCCGCCGGTATGTCCTTCGCGGGGGACGACGCGACGGCCGTGGCGTGGGGAGCGAGGGGAGGGGCGTGCCGCACCGCTGGTCCTTTCTGTGAACGTTCACACCGACCGTGGGCGCGTACGCCCCGGTCAGAGCGGGCGACCAGGTGAGCGCGGGGGCGGTGTTCACAGGGGTGGGCTGTTGTTCACGGTTCAATCCCCTCCGCATTGAAGCGTGTTGACCTGCTCCCGACAACACTTGATGCTCAATCGCAGCGTCCGGACGCGCTCCTCCACATCACACCCCCCACCTATCGCCCCCACCTTTGCTCGGGAGGACCGCGATGCACCCCACCAGCAGGCTCAGCCGCCGCAGACGGCTGTCCGCGCTCGCCGTCGCCGCGACGGCCCTGTTCGCGCTGCCGACGGCCACGGCCGCGGCGGCCCCGCACGACAGCCCGCCCTCCGCGTCGGCCGCCCCGGCGCCCGCCGCCGCCCCGGCCCCCGGGGCCGCCGACCCCTCCGCCCGCTCCGCCCTCGCCGCCAAGCGCCTGAACATCACGATGCAGGCGCAGCAGAAGTCCAACTGGTGCTGGGCCGCCGCGGGCAACACCATCGCCACGTACCTGGGCAAGAACTACAGCCAGAACCAGTTCTGCAACGCCGCCTTCCGGCGCAGCCAGAACACCGAGTGCCCCAACAACCAGGCCACCCTCGGGAACGTGCAGACGGCCCTGAACTGGATGGGCGTCAACTCCGGCTCGTACGTCACCGGCTGGCTGCGCTACCCGACCGTGCAGAGCGAGATCGACGCCAACCGGCCCGTCGAGACCCGTATCCAGTGGTCCAACGGCGGCGGCCACATGCACGTCATCTACGGGTACGACACCGCCAACAGCTGGGTCTACTGGGGCGACCCCTGGCCGTCCAGCGACCGCTACAACTGGGCGTCGCACTCCTGGTACGTCAACAACGGCACCTTCTCCTGGACCCACTCGCTCTACCGGATCGGGGCGTGAGAGCGATGACACGTCGAGTTCCCCGCACCCTCCTGAAGGCCACGCTCACGGGCTCGGCCGCCGCCCTGCTGCTCGGCCTCGGAGCACCCCTGGCGAGCGCCGGGACCGGGCCCGCCGCGCCCCCCGCGCCCTCCCAGGCCACCCGGGACGCCGCACACGACGCGGCCGCCTCTCCGAAGACGCTGGACACCCTCTCCCGCTTCTTCGCCCGGGACGGCAAGATCGCGAAGAAGGCCGCGGAGCCGCGCGTCACCGGCGCGGCGGTGCCGGTGTACTACCTGTCGCCGGACTTCGTCGCGGGTACGAAGGGCGCTCCGGTCGCCCGCCTGGAGTTCCTCGCCAGCGGGGCGGTCTCCGCCGACGGCCAGAAGGCCTCCCTGTGGACCGCCAAGCAGTCCGGCTCCTGGCAGGTCGTGAACATCGCCACCGGCGACGACGAGACCCGCTACGCCCGCGCGGGCGCCGCAAAGCTCCCCGGAGGCACCGTCTTCCACGAGCCGCAGATCAACGCCTGGTACGTGCAGAAGGGCGAGCGGGTGCTGCCGCTCGACCAGGACGCGGTACGGGCCGTCGGCGCCGACGGCACCACGGTCGCCGCCTACCAGAAGCGGGTCCACGCGGCGTACGGGGACAAGCTGCCGGGGTCGGCCTACGCCAAGTCCGGCAAGGCGGGCGGCTACGGCACCGAGGCCGCCCCCGAGCCGGAGGCGTCGTCCACCGACGGGGCTGTGACCGTCGTCTCCTCCGTGGCCGGAGCGGGGGCCGCCGTCGCGCTCGGCCTGTCCGGGGTGGCGCTGGTCAAGCGGCGCTCCCGCCGCCTCGGCTGAGGCGGTCCGGCCTCCGGCCGGGGCGTCTCCCACCCGTCCCACCCGCCCCACCCGCCCGCCCCGCGAGGGGCGGGCGGGTCCGCGACGCCCCCGCCAGGAACCGTCCGGGCCCCGGCCTGTCACACCCCGCCAGTAGGCTGTCCGACATGGCCGACCCTTCCAGCTACCGCCCCAAGCCGGGACAGATCCCCGACTCGCCGGGGGTCTACAGGTTCCGTGACGAGCACCGCCGTGTGATCTACGTCGGGAAGGCCAAGAGCCTGCGCCAGCGCCTGTCGAGCTACTTCCAGGACCTGGCCAACCTGCACCCGCGCACGGCCACGATGGTCACCACGGCCGCGTCCGTGGAGTGGACGGTCGTCGCCACGGAGACGGCCGCGCTCCAGCTGGAGTACACCTGGATCAAGGAGTACGACCCCCGCTTCAACGTCAAGTACCGCGACGACAAGAGCTACCCCTACCTCGCGGTGACGATGAACGAGGAGTTCCCCCGCGTGCAGGTGATGCGCGGTCAGAAGAAGAAGGGCGTGCGCTACTTCGGCCCGTACGGCCACGCCTGGGCCATCCGCGACACGGTCGACCTGCTGCTGCGCGTCTTCCCCGTGCGCACGTGCTCGGCGGGCGTCTTCAAGAACGCCGCCCGCACCGGCCGCCCCTGCCTCCTCGGGTACATCGGCAAGTGCGCCGCCCCCTGCGTCGACCGGATCTCCCCCGAGGACCACCGGCAACTGGCCGAGGACTTCTGCGAGTTCATGACCGGCCGCACGGGGACGTACATCAGGCGCCTGGAGCGCCAGATGACGGACGCGGCCGAGGAGATGGAGTACGAGAAGGCGGCCCGCCTGCGCGACGACATAGACGCCCTCAGGAAGGCGATGGAGAAGAGCGCGGTCGTCCTCGCCGACGCCACCGACGCCGACCTGATCGCCCTCGCCGAGGACGAGCTGGAGGCCGCCGTCCAGATCTTCCACGTCCGCGGCGGACGCGTGCGCGGCCAGCGCGGCTGGGTCACGGACAAGGTGGAGGCCGTCACCACCGGCGACCTCGTCGAGCACGCCCTCCAGCAGCTCTACGGGGAGGAGCGCGGCGACGCCGTCCCCAAGGAGGTGCTGGTCCCGGCGCTGCCCGACCCGGCGGGACCCGTCCAGGAGTGGCTGACCGAGCGCCGCGGGGCGAACGTGTCCCTGCGCATCCCGCAGCGCGGCGACAAGAAGGCCCTCATGGAGACCGTCGCGCGCAACGCCCAGCAGTCCCTCGCCCTGCACAAGACCAAGCGCGCCTCCGACCTCACCACCCGCTCGCGCGCCCTGGAGGAGATCGCCGCCGCCCTGGAGCTGGACAGCGCCCCCCTGCGCATCGAGTGCTACGACATCTCCCACCTCCAGGGGGACGACGTGGTCGCCTCCATGGTGGTCTTCGAGGACGGCCTCGCCCGCAAGAGCGAGTACCGCCGCTTCCAGATCAAGGGCTTCGCCGGGCAGGACGACGTCCGGTCCATGCACGAGGTGATCACGCGCCGCTTCAAGCGGTATCTCGCCGAGAAGGAGAGGACGGGGGAGTGGTCCCCGGAGGACACCGGGGACGCCGGGGACGCCGGGGGCTCCGAGGTGGCCGCCGGGGACGCCGGGGACGCCAGGGCGAGCCTCACCGAGGAGGACGGGCGCCCCAAGAAGTTCGCCTACCCGCCGCAGCTCGTCGTCGTGGACGGCGGCCAGCCGCAGGTCGCCGCCGCCCAGCGGGCCCTGGACGAGCTGGGCATCGACGACATCGCGGTCTGCGGCCTCGCCAAGCGCCTCGAAGAGGTCTGGGTGCCCGGCGAGGACGACCCGGTGGTCCTGCCGCGCACCAGCGAGGGCCTGTATCTGCTCCAGCGCGTCCGCGACGAGGCGCACCGCTTCGCGATCACCTACCAGCGCACCAAGCGGGCCAAGCGCTTCCGGGCGAGCCCCCTGGACGCCGTTCCGGGCCTGGGTGACGCGCGTAAACAGGCCCTGATCAAGTACTTCGGTTCGGTGAAGAAGCTCAGGGCCGCGACCATCGACGAGATCTGCGAGGTCCCGGGCTTCGGCCGCAAGACGGCGGAGGCGATCGCCGCCGCCTTCGCCCAGGCGGCCCCTGCGGCCCCCGCCGTGAACACGGCGACAGGAGAGATCATGGAGGACGAGGACCCCGCGGGGGCGGGAGACTCGATCCCCACCGGAGACCCCGCGACGGCGGGGCACCCGGAGAACGGCGAGGGGCCCGCACCGACCGCGGCCCCGAGCGACAGCACGGCGCCCACGCGCGTGGGCGCCGAAGAACCACGACGGGGGACGGAGACATGAGCGAGCACGACGAAGGCGGCACACAGGTGAGTACGGGCACCACCATCGAAGCAGGGGAGGCCGCCGAGGCGGCGATCCCCGAGCTGGTGATCATCTCCGGCATGTCAGGCGCCGGACGCTCCACGGCGGCCAAGTGCCTGGAGGACCTCGGCTGGTTCGTCGTGGACAACCTGCCGCCCGCCCTGATCCCCACCATGGTGGAGCTGGGCGCCCGCTCCCAGGGGAACGTGGCCCGCATCGCCGTCGTCGTCGACGTGCGCGGCCGCCGCTTCTTCGACAACCTCCGCGAGTCCCTCGCCGACCTGGAGGCCAAGCACGTCACCCGGCGCATCGTCTTCCTGGAGTCCTCCGACGACGCCCTGGTGCGCCGCTTCGAGTCGGTGCGCCGCCCGCACCCGCTCCAGGGCGACGGCCGCATCGTCGACGGCATCGCCGCCGAGCGCGAGCTGCTGCGCGAGCTGCGCGGCGACGCCGACCTGGTGATCGACACCTCCAGCCTGAACGTGCACGAGCTGCGCGCCAAGATGGACGCCCAGTTCGCGGGCGACGAGGAGCCCGAGCTGCGGGCCACCGTCATGTCCTTCGGCTTCAAGTACGGCCTGCCGGTCGACGCCGACCTCGTCGTCGACATGCGCTTCCTGCCCAACCCCCACTGGGTCCCCGAGCTGCGCCCGTACACCGGCCTGAACGAGGAGGTCTCGGCGTACGTCTTCAACCAGCCCGGCGCCAAGGAGTTCCTCGACCGCTACACCGAACTGCTCCAGCTGATCGCCGCGGGCTACCGCCGCGAGGGCAAGCGGTACGTGACCATCGCCGTCGGCTGCACGGGCGGCAAGCACCGCTCCGTGGCCACGTCCGAGAAGCTCGCCGCCCGGCTGTCCGCCGCCGGGGTGGAGACGGTCATCGTCCACCGGGACATGGGGCGCGAATGAAGCCCAACCGCCGGGTGCTCCGTCTGAACCGCCTGGGCCGCAAGCGGGGCGCCCAGCCCAAGGTCGTCGCCCTCGGCGGCGGCATGGGCCTGTCCGCCTCGCTCGCCGCCCTGCGCCGCATCACCGGAGACCTCACCGCCGTCGTCACCGTGGCCGACGACGGCGGCTCCAGCGGCCGCCTGCGCCAGGAGCTGGGCGTGCTCCCACCCGGCGACCTGCGCAAGGCCCTCGCCGCGCTGTGCGGCGACGACGACTGGGGCCAGACCTGGGCGCGCGTCATCCAGCACCGCTTCCAGTCCCGTGGCGACCTGCACGAGCACGCCGTGGGCAACGTCCTGATCGTGGCCCTGTGGGAGCAGCTCGGCGACCACGTCCAGGCCCTGGACCTGGTCGGCAAGCTGCTGGGCGCGCACGGGCGCGTGCTGCCCATGTCCGCGGTGCCCCTGGAGCTCCAGGCGCTGGTCAAGGGCCACGATCCCGAGCGCCCGGACGACGTGGACACCGTGCGCGGCCAGGCCACCGTCGCGCTCACCCCCGGCGAGGTGCAGTCCGTGCACCTGGTGCCGCAGGACCCGCCCGCCGTCCCGGAGGCCGTCGCCGCCGTCCTGGACGCCGACTGGGTGGTCCTCGGCCCCGGCTCCTGGTTCTCCTCGGTCATCCCGCACCTGCTCGTCCCCGAGCTGCTCGACGCGCTGACGGAGACCAAGGCCCGCCGGGTCCTGTCACTGAACCTCGCGCCGCAGCCCGGAGAAACCGAAGGCTTCTCCCCGCAGCGTCATTTGGAGGTTTTGGCCCGACACGCCCCTAAACTCGCCCTGGACGTGGTGCTGGCCGACGAGGCCGCCGTGCCCGATCGTGGATCCCTGACCGACGCCGCCAAGCGGTTCGGCGCCACGGTGGAGCTGGCTCCGGTGGCCCGCGAGGACGGCAGCCCCAAGCACGACCCGGAGCTGCTGGCCGCCGCGTACGACCGTATTTTTCGGATGCATGGAAGGATCGGCCCATGGCGATGACGGCAGCGGTGAAGGACGAGATCTCCCGGCTCCCCGTCACCCGGACCTGCTGCAGAAAGGCGGAGGTCTCGGCGATCCTGCGGTTCGCGGGCGGACTGCACCTGGTCAGCGGCCGCATCGTGATCGAGGCGGAGCTGGACACGGCGATGGCGGCCCGCCGCCTCAAGCGGGACATCCTGGAGATCTTCGGGCACGGCTCGGAGCTGATCGTGATGGCCCCGGGCGGCCTGCGCCGCGGCTCCCGGTACGTGGTGCGGGTCGTCGCGGGCGGCGATCAGCTGGCCCGCCAGACCGGTCTGGTCGACGGCCGCGGCCGCCCCATCCGGGGCCTGCCCCCGCAGGTGGTCTCGGGGGCCACCTGCGACGCGGAGGCCGCCTGGCGCGGTGCCTTCCTCGCGCACGGCTCGCTGACCGAGCCCGGCCGCTCCTCCTCCCTTGAGGTGACCTGCCCGGGCCCGGAGGCCGCGCTCGCCCTGGTCGGCGCGGCCCGGCGGCTCCAGATCGCCGCGAAGGCCCGCGAGGTGCGCGGCGTGGACCGCGTCGTCGTCCGTGACGGTGACGCGATCGGTGCCCTGCTGACGCGGCTCGGCGCCCACGAGTCGGTGCTCGCCTGGGAGGAGCGGCGGATGCGGCGCGAGGTGCGCGCCACCGCCAACCGCCTGGCCAACTTCGACGACGCCAACCTGCGCCGCTCGGCCCGCGCCGCCGTCGCGGCGGGCGCCCGGGTGCAGCGCGCCCTGGAGATCCTGGGTGAGGAGGTGCCCGAGCACCTGGCGGCCGCCGGACGCCTGCGCATGGAGCACAAGCAGGCCTCCCTGGAGGAGCTGGGCGCGCTCGCCGACCCGCCGCTGACCAAGGACGCCGTCGCGGGCCGCATCCGCCGCCTGCTCGCCATGGCCGACAAGCGGGCCCAGGACCTGGGCATCCCCGGCACTGAGTCGAACCTCACAGAGGAGATGGCCGACAACCTCGCGGTCTGAGGCGGCCTGAGAAAGGGGCTCCCAGGGCCCCTCCCGCGCCGAAATCCCGGGGTTTCGCGCTCACTCGTGCGCGCTGTGAAACGAGTGAGCGCGGTGACGGGGGTGGCGATTATCACTACCGGACAGTATTGCCTCCGTGGGGCCACTCGATGTCACCCCGAGCCTTGTGGAGAGGTAGGGTCGGAAGCGGTCGGGGACATCCCAATACATCTCGCCGGCGTCTCAGACCGGCGTACCAACGAGGAGATCGGTTCGTGACGATCCGCGTAGGCATCAACGGCTTTGGTCGCATCGGGCGCAACTATTTCCGCGCTCTCCTTGAGCAGGGTGCGGACATCGAGATCGTGGCTGTCAACGACCTGGGTGACACCGCCACGACGGCTCACCTGCTCAAGTACGACACCATCCTGGGCCGCCTCAAGGCCGAGGTGTCGCACACCGAGGACACCATCACCGTCGACGGCCACACCATCAAGGTGCTGTCCGAGCGCAACCCCGCCGACATCCCGTGGGGCCAGCTGGGCGTCGACATCGTGATCGAGTCCACCGGCATCTTCACCAAGCGCGAGGACGCCGCCAAGCACCTCGCCGGTGGCGCCAAGAAGGTCCTCATCTCGGCCCCGGCCAAGGACGAGGACATCACCATCGTGATGGGCGTCAACCAGGACAAGTACGACGCGGCCAACCACCACGTCATCTCCAACGCCTCCTGCACCACCAACTGTGTGGCGCCGATGGCCAAGGTCCTCGACGAGAACTTCGGCATCGTCAAGGGCCTGATGACGACGGTCCACGCGTACACCAACGACCAGCGCATCCTGGACTTCCCGCACAAGGACCTGCGCCGCGCCCGCGCCGCCGCGGAGAACATCATCCCGACCACCACGGGCGCCGCCAAGGCCACCGCCCTGGTCCTGCCGCAGCTCAAGGGCAAGCTGGACGGCATCGCCATGCGCGTCCCGGTCCCCACCGGCTCCGCCACGGACCTGGTCGTCGAGCTCCAGCGCGAGGTCACCAAGGACGAGGTCAACGCCGCGTTCAAGAAGGCCGCCGACGGCGAGCTGAAGGGCATCCTGTACTACACGGAGGACCCGATCGTGTCCTCCGACATCGTCAGCGACCCGGCCTCCTGCACCTTCGACTCCTCCCTGACCATGGTCCAGGAGGGCAACTCGGTGAAGATCCTCGGCTGGTACGACAACGAGTGGGGCTACTCCAACCGCCTCGTCGACCTCACGGTCTTCGTCGGCGGCCAGCTCTGAGGCGCCCGGGCGCCTAGAGCAGGTACCCAGATGTGAGCAGCAGGGTCCGGACCGTTAACGTCCGGACCCTGTTGTACGTCTCGTACGCCACAGACCTCTGACCAGGAGCAGCCCCTCTATGAAGACGATCGACGAACTTCTCGCCAGCGGTGTCGCGGGCCAGCGGGTCTTCGTCCGCGCCGACCTGAACGTGCCGCTCGACGGCACCACCATCACCGACGACGGCCGCATCCGCGCCGTCGTGCCGACCGTCAAGGCCCTCGCCGACGCGGGCGCCCGCGTGGTCGTCGCCTCGCACCTGGGCCGCCCCAAGGGCGCCCCGGACCCCGCCTTCTCGCTCGCCCCCGCCGCCGCGCGCCTCGGGGAGCTCCTGGGCGCCGACGTCGCGTTCGCCACGGACACGGTCGGCGAGTCCGCCAAGGCCGTCGTCGCGGGCCTCGCCGACGGCCAGGTCGCCGTGGTGGAGAACCTGCGCTTCAACGCGGGCGAGACGGCCAAGGACGACGCCGAGCGCGGCGCCTTCGCCGACCAGCTGGCCGAACTCGCCGACGTCTACGTGGGCGACGGCTTCGGCGCCGTGCACCGCAAGCACGCCTCCGTGTTCGACCTGCCGGGCAAGCTGCCGCACTACGCGGGCTACCTGATCGCCACCGAGGTCGGCGTCCTGAAGAAGCTCACCGAGGACGTCAAGCGCCCCTACGCGGTCGTGCTCGGCGGCGCCAAGGTCTCCGACAAGCTCGGCGTCATCGACCACCTCCTGGAGAAGGCCGACCGCATCCTCATCGGCGGCGGCATGGCCTACACCTTCCTCAAGGCCCAGGGGCACGAGGTCGGCATCTCGCTGCTCCAGGAGGACCAGATCCCGGCCGTGCAGGGCTATCTGAAGCGCGCCGAGGAGCGGGGCGTGGAGTTCGTCCTCCCCGTCGACGTGCTGGTCTCCGCGGAGTTCCCGGACCTGAAGACCAAGGCCCCGGCCAACCCCACCACGGTCGCCGCGACCGCCATCCCGGCCGACCAGGAGGGCCTGGACATCGGCCCCGAGACCCGCAAGCTGTACGCTTCGAAGCTCGCCGACGCGGCCACCGTCTTCTGGAACGGTCCGATGGGTGTCTTCGAGCACCCCGACTACGCCGAGGGCACCAAGGCGGTCGCGCAGGCGCTCATCGACTCCCCGGCCTTCACGGTCGTCGGCGGCGGCGACTCCGCCGCCGCGGTCCGGATCCTGGGCTTCGACGAGACCGCATTCGGCCACATCTCGACCGGCGGCGGCGCCTCCCTCGAATACCTCGAGGGCAAGACGCTCCCCGGCCTCGCCGCACTGGAGAACTGACCCCCTCATGACGAATCAGAACACCCGCACGCCGCTGATGGCGGGCAACTGGAAGATGAACCTCAACCACCTCGAGGCCATCGCGCACGTCCAGAAGCTCGCCTTCGCGCTGGCCGACAAGGACTACGAGGCCGTCGAGGTCGCCGTCCTGCCGCCGTTCACCGACCTGCGCTCCGTGCAGACCCTGGTCGACGGCGACAAGCTCAAGATCAAGTACGGTTCCCAGGACATCTCCGCGCACGACTCCGGCGCGTACACCGGCGAGATCTCCGGCCCGATGCTCGCCAAGCTGAAGTGCTCGTACGTGGCCGTCGGCCACTCCGAGCGCCGCCAGTACCACGGCGAGAGCGACGAGCTGTGCAACGCCAAGGTCAAGGCGGCCTTCAAGCACGGCATCACGCCGATCCTCTGCGTCGGCGAGGAGCTGGAGGTCCGCGAGGCGGGCAACGCCGTCGCGCACACCCTCGCCCAGGTCGAGGGCGGCCTCAAGGACGTCCCGGCCGAGCAGGCCGAGCAGATCGTGATCGCGTACGAGCCCGTCTGGGCCATCGGCACCGGCAAGGTGTGCGGCGCCGACGACGCGCAGGAGGTCTGCGCCGCCATCCGCGCCAAGCTCGCCGAGCTGTACACGCAGGACGTGGCCGACCAGGTCCGCATCCAGTACGGCGGCTCCGTGAAGTCCGGCAATGTCGCCGAGATCATGGAGAAGCCCGACATCGACGGCGCCCTCGTGGGCGGCGCGTCCCTGGACGCCGACGAATTCGTCAAGATCGTGCGCTTCGCCGAGCAGTGACCGTGCCTCCGCGAGCAGTGAGTATGCGGTAGCGGAGATACGTCGTACCCTTGCGGGGGCCGGGTGGCCTGACACCGGGCCCCCGTCGTCGATTCAGATCCGAGGAAGTTGGTCCAGCCGTGGTTATGGGGTTCTCGATCGCCCTGATCGTCTTCAGCCTGCTGCTGATGCTGCTGGTGCTGATGCACAAGGGCAAGGGCGGCGGCCTTTCCGACATGTTCGGTGGCGGAATGCAGTCGTCTGTCGGTGGTTCCTCGGTGGCCGAGCGCAACCTCGACCGCATCACCGTCGTGGTCGGTCTGCTCTGGTTCGCCTGCATTGTCGTGCTCGGCATCCTCATGAAGGTGAACAACTGAGACAACGGGCGGCAGCCGCGGGCCGCTTGCCCCGCGACGGCCGCCCCGCCCCGAAGTCCCACTCATGGCCCCATGTTCCGTACGCGCCCGCGCGCGCGGCTTATCATGGGGCTTGCGTGTCGGGGTGGGGTGTAACTCCCAACACTGGACGCGCGTTGGGCCTTACGTAGACTGAGGCGCCCTCAGCGGAGCCGACAGTCGACCCCGCGGCGCAGCCGCCGTTCGACACAGGCAGCACCATCACGCAGGGAGTTACGACCGTGGCAAGTGGCAACGCGATCCGTGGCAGCCGGGTCGGGGCGGGGCCGATGGGCGAGGCCGAGCGCGGCGAGTCCGCGCCGCGACTGCGCATCTCCTTCTGGTGCTCGAACGGGCACGAGACGCAGCCCAGCTTCGCCAGCGACGCGCAGGTTCCCGACACCTGGGACTGCCCGCGCTGCGGCTTCCCGGCCGGACAGGACCGGGACAACCCGCCGGACCCGCCGCGCACCGAGCCGTACAAGACGCACCTGGCGTACGTACGGGAGCGGCGCAGCGACGCGGACGGCGAGGCCATCCTCGCCGAGGCGCTGGCCAAACTGCGGGGCGAGATCTAGGAGTTGAGGACCGGCCGGGTACCGACAGGTGCCCGGCCGGACCCGTACGCCCCCCGTGACGCCCCCGTGGCGCGCCCCCCGAAGAGCAGCCAGGTCGAGGCCGGTCTCCGGGCGATTGTCAGTGGTGCCGTCTACGGTTCTCCCAGAGGACGTGGAAGATCGTGAACGGCGCGGCTGGCGGGGGGAGTTGTGACAGCTTCGGACACGGCTGAGGCCGGAGTGAAGGGCGCGCGGAGCGTCGCCTGGCGCGGGGGGTTCGGGCGGCTGTGGGGCGCCGTGGTGCTCTCCAGCTTCGGCGACGGGCTGCGCAAGGCCGCGCTGCCGCTGCTCGCCGCCTCGCTCACCGACGATCCGCTGCTCATAGCGTCCGTGAGCGCCTGCGGCTATCTGCCGTGGCTCGTCTTCGGGCTGCTCGGCGGGGCCATCGCCGACCGGGTGGACCAGCGGCGGGCCATGTGGCGGGTGGACGTGGCGCGGGGCCTGCTCGTCGCGGCCTTCGCCCTCGCCGTGGCGTTCGGGCACGCCTCGATCGGCCTGCTGATTGCGCTGGCCCTGGTGCTCACCACCTTCCAGACCCTGTTCGACAACGCGGCCACGGCCCTGCTGCCCGCCCTCGTGCCCCGGGACGCCCTGGGCAGCGCCAACGCCCGGCTGCTGACCGCGCAGCAGCTCGCCAGCGGCATCCTCGCGGCCCCCGTGGTGCCCTTCCTGATAGCGGCGGCACCGGCCCTGCCGTACGGGATCGACGCGGCGACGTATCTGGCGGGCGCCGCCCTCGTGGCCTCGCTGAGGGTGCCCGCGCCCGGGCACCCGCCCAGATCCGGCGGCGTCACCCTGCGCTCCGACATCGCGGGCGGGCTGCGGGCGCTGTGGCGGGACCGGGTGCTGCGCTGCCTGTGCGCGTCCACCGCCGTGGGCAACGTCGGCATAGGGGCCCTCATCGCCACGCTCGTCGTCCTCGTCACCGGCTGGCTCGACGCGGGCCCCGGCACCTACGCGGCCACCACGACCGCGTACGCGGCCGGGAGCCTCGCGGGCGGGGCGGTCGCCGGACGGCTCGCGCGGCGGCTCGGGCGGGTGCGTGGCATCCTCCTCGCCGGAACGGCCCAGACCGCCGCGCTCGTGGCGATGGGCACGGTCCGCAGCGGCGTGGCCCTGGTGGTGAGCATGACGCTGTTCGGCGCCATGGGGATGCTGTGGAACGTGAACACCCACACCCTGATGCAGGAGCGCGCGCCCGCCGCCATGCTGGGGCGCATCAGCGCGGCGTTCCGGACCATGGCGATCGCCGGGGCGCCGCTCGGCGCGGTGCTCGGCGGGGCCGTGGCCGCCCTGTGGGGGCCGAACACGCCGATGCTGCTCGCGGCCGCCCTGTTCACGCTCTCGGTCCTCGCGCTGACCCCTGCCCTGAAGTCGGCCCACAGCGGACAGACGCCTCAAACCACGCGCTGATCAATTAGGTTGGGAAAGGCAGCGGGGCGTACGCGCGGTACACAGGTTGTACGAGAGAAGGCTGAAGTCCGAGATGAACTCCGAGATGAACGCAGATAGCCGAACCAAGCTGAATCAGACGGCCGAATGGGCGGCCCTGGCCAAGCACCGGGAGCAGCTCGGGGAGGTGCGGCTGCGGGAGCTGTTCGACGCCGACCCCGCGCGCGGCACCACGTACACCCTCCAGGTCGGCGACCTCTACCTCGACTACTCCAAGCACCTGGTGACCGACGAGACCCTCGCGCTGCTGCGGGACCTCGCCAGGGCCACGGACGTCTTCGGGCTGCGGGACGCCATGTTCCGCGGCGAGAAGATCAACACCACGGAGGACCGGGCGGTCCTGCACACCGCGCTGCGCGCCCCGCGCGACGCCGTCATCGAGGTCGACGGCGAGAACGTGGTGCCGGGGGTGCACGCCGTGCTCGACAAGATGTCCGCCTTCGCCGACCAGGTCCGCTCCGGCGCCTGGACCGGCCACACGGGCAAGCGCATCAAGAACGTGGTGAACGTCGGCATCGGCGGCTCCGACCTCGGCCCGGCGATGGCGTACGAGGTGCTGCGCTCGTTCACCGACCGGGACCTGACGGTCCGTTTCGTCTCCAACGTGGACGGCGCCGACCTGCACGAGGCGGTGCGGGACCTGGACGCGGCGGAGACGCTGTTCATCATCGCCTCCAAGACGTTCACCACGATCGAGACGATCACCAACGCCACGTCCGCGCGCGACTGGCTGCTCACCGAGCTGCGCGCCGACCAGAGCGCGGTCGCCCGGCACTTCGTGGCCCTGTCGACCAACGCCGAGAAGGTCGCCGACTTCGGCATCGACACGGCCAATATGTTCGAGTTCTGGGACTGGGTCGGCGGCCGCTACTCGTACGACTCGGCGATCGGCCTCTCCCTGATGATCGCCATCGGCCCGGACCGCTTCCGGGAGATGCTGGACGGCTTCCACCTGGTCGACGAGCACTTCCGCACGGCGCCCGCCGAGGCCAACGCGCCGCTGCTGCTCGGCCTGCTCGGCGTCTGGTACGGCGGCTTCCACGACGCGCAGTCCCACGCGGTCCTGCCGTACTCGCACTACCTGTCCAAGTTCACGGCCTACCTCCAGCAGCTGGACATGGAGTCCAACGGCAAGTCCGTGGACCGGGACGGCAACCCCGTCGAGTGGCAGACGGGCCCGATCGTGTGGGGCACCCCGGGGACGAACGGGCAGCACGCCTACTACCAGCTCATCCACCAGGGCACGAAGGTCATCCCGGCCGACTTCATCGGCTTCGCCGAGCCGGTCGCGGACCTCAGGCCGGGCCTGGTCGCCCAGCACGACCTGCTGATGGCCAACTTCTTCGCCCAGACCCAGGCCCTCGCCTTCGGCAAGACGCCGGACGAGGTGCGCGCGGAGGGCGTGCCGGAGGAACTGGTCCCGCACAAGACGTTCCGGGGCAACCACCCGACGACGACGATCCTCGCGCGCGAGCTGACCCCGTCGGTCCTCGGCCAGCTCATCGCGCTGTACGAGCACAAGGTGTTCGTGCAGGGCGCCGTCTGGAACATCGACTCCTTCGACCAGTGGGGCGTCGAGCTGGGCAAGGTCCTCGCCAAGCGCGTCGAGCCCGCCCTCACCGAAGGCGCGGACGTCCCGGGCCTGGACGCGTCGACGACGGCCCTGGTCGCCAAGTACCGGGAGCTGCGCGGCCGTTGAGCCGCCGCCTCCGCCTGACCGGCGGAGCACCCGGGGGCCGGACGGCCCGCTGCCCCGCCGGGCCCGGCGGGGCAGCGGGCCGGATCACCCGGACGGGCGGCGCGGTGGCCCGCCCGGGTGGTGGGCCGCCGGGGGCCGCGGAAGCATGGCGGGTATGCCACTGCCTCCCGCACCCCCGCCGCCGGACGGCCCCCAGGGGTGGGGCCAGGGGTGGGGCGAGCGGGGGCAGGGCCCCGGGCACGGACCAGGTCAGCGGGGGTGGTCGGCTCCGCCGTCCCGCGGGCGGCGGCAGCGCCGCGTGTGGCCGTGGGCGCTGCTCGCGGTGTTCGTGCTGTGCGCGGGCGGCTGCGTGGCGCTCGTCGTGGGCATCGGCCGCGAGATCGACGAGGAGTCGAAGCGCGAGGTCACGATCACCTACGAGGTGACCGGTGACGCCAGGGCCAAGGACGTCACGATCACGTACGCGACCTACAGCGATGGCAGCCTGTCGCAGCACCAAGTGACGGATGTCGACCCGCCGTGGCGCAAGGAACTGAGGACGAAGGGCTTCGTCAAGGGCGGATTGCTCGCCGTCACCACGGGGACCTCCGGCGGTACGGTCCGCTGCGCGGCCACGGTCGACGGGACCACGCGTACGGCCACCGCCAGCGGTGTGCTCGCCACCGCCAGCTGTGACGTCTTCTGAGCGCACGACGCCGTCGGGCCCCGGACCAGAGGTGGTCCGGGGCCCGAGGGCGTTCAGTCGGCGGCTCAGCGCGTCACGGCGACGCCGGGGGATACAGGTCCCGGGGCAGCTGGGACGCCGCCGCCGCGTCCAGGAGCCACAGGGTGCGGGAGCGGCCGTACGCGCCCGCGGCCGGGGCCTGGATCTCGCCCGCGCCCGACAGGGCGATCGCCGCGGCCTTCGCCTTGTCCTCGCCCGCCGCGAGCAGCCACACCTCGCGGGCCGCGCGGATCGCCGGGAGGGTCAGCGAGATCCGCGTGGGCGGCGGCTTCGGCGCGCCGTGCACGCCGACCACCGTGCGCTCGGTCTCGCGCACCGCGGGCAGCTCCGGGAACAGCGACGCGACGTGCGTGTCCGGGCCGACGCCCAGCATCAGGACGTCGAACGTCGGTACCGGCCCATGGTCCTCGGGACCGGCCGCCGCGGCCAGCTCCGCCGCGTACGCCGCCGCCGCGGCGTCCGCGCCGTCCCCGTCGGCGCCCACCGCGTGCGGGCCGTCCGACGCGGGCATCGGATGCACCCGCGCCGGGTCGAGCGGCACCGCGTCGAGGAGCGCCTCGCGGGCCTGGGTGTAGTTCCGCTCGGGGTCGCCCTCCGGCAGGAACCGCTCGTCGCCCCACCACAGGTCGAGCCGCGACCAGTCCACGGCGTCGCGCGCGGGCGCCGCACTCAGCGCCGCGAGCAGGCCGTTGCCGTTGCGGCCGCCGGTGAGGACCACGGAGGCGGAGCCGCGGGCCGCCTGGGCGTCGACGATCTTCGTGATCAGGCGGGCCGCGGCGGCCTGCGCCATCAGCTCCTTGTCGCGGTGGACGACGAGCTGGGGAGCCGTGCTCACTTGGCGGCCGCCTTCTTCGCCGGGGCCTTCTTCGCGGAGGACGCGCCCTTCGCGGACGCCCCTTCTTCGCCCCGGAGCCGTCGGAGCCGTCGGAGTCGTCGGAGTCGTCGGATCCGGCCGCGCCTTCCGCCCCGGAAGCTGCCGAGGACTCCGATGCCGCCGAGGACTCCGATGCGGCCGACGGCACCGTCGTCCGCGCCGTCTCGCCCAGCCGGTCCACGCCGAACTTCAGCGCCGACGCGTACGTGTCGTCCGGGTCGAGGCGCCGCAGCTCCTCCGCGATCAGCTCGGACGTCTCGCGGCGCTTGAGCGCCACCGCGCGGTCCGGCTGGCCCTGGATGGAGAGCGTGGCGAGCGAGCCGTCCGCGCGGTCGAGCACGATCGGGCCGCAGTTGGTGTCCATGCGGACGCCGGTCAGGCCGGGGCCCGCCGACAGCGTGCGCTTGACCGGGACCGAAAGCCGGTCGGCCAGCCACATCGCGAGCAGCTCGACGCTCGGGTTGAACTCCTCGCCCTCCACCTCCGCGGCGGTGACCTCGCAGGTGACCTGGTCCAGGGCGGCCGCGAGCATGGAGCGCCACGGCGTGATCCGGGTCCAGGACAGGTCGGTGTCACCGGGGTGGTAGGACTCGGCGCGGGCCGTCAGCTCGTGCACCGGCTGCTCGGCGGCGTAGGTGTCCGTGACCCGGCGCTGGGCGAGCGCGCCCAGCGGGTCGCCCACCGGGTCGAGCGGCGCGTTGACCGGCCACCAGGCGACGACCGGGGCGTCCGGGAGCAGCAGCGGCAGGACCACCGACTGGGCGTGGTTGAGGACCTCGCCGTACAGCCGCAGGATGACCGTTTCGCCGGTGCCCGCGTCCGCGCCCACCCGCACCTCGGCGTCGAGGCGCGACTGCGTACGGTCGCGGGGCGAGCGCGAGACGCGCTTGATGACGACGAGGGTGCGCGAGGGGTGCTCGCGCGAGGCCTCGCTGGCCGCCTTCAGGGCGTCGTACGCGTTCTCCTCGTCGGTGACGATGACGAGAGTGAGGACCATGCCGACGGCCGGGGTGCCGATCGCGCGGCGGCCCTGCACGAGCGCCTTGTTGATCTTGCTGGCCGTGGTGTCCGTAAGGTCGATCTTCATGGCCGACGCCAGCTCCGTCCGTCTCGTGCGAGCATTTCGTCCGCCTCGACCGGGCCCCACGTTCCGGCCGGGTACTGCGCGGGCGTGCCGTTGGCGTCCCAGTACTCCTCGATCGGGTCGAGGATCTTCCAGGACAGCTCGACCTCCTCCGTACGCGGGAACAGGTTGGCGTCGCCGAGCAGCACGTCCAGGATCAGGCGCTCGTACGCCTCCGGGCTGGACTCGGTGAAGGACTCGCCGTACGCGAAGTCCATCGACACGTCCCGGATCTCCATGGACGTGCCCGGCACCTTCGAGCCGAAGCGGACCGTGACGCCCTCGTCCGGCTGGACGCGGATGACGATCGCGTTCTGGCCCAGCTCCTCCGTCGCCGTGTGGTCGAAGGGGGAGTGCGGGGCGCGCTGGAAGACGACCGCGATCTCCGTGACGCGGCGGCCGAGGCGCTTGCCGGTGCGCAGGTAGAAGGGGACGCCCGCCCAGCGGCGGTTGTCCACCTCCAGCTTGATCGCGGCGTAGGTGTCGGTCTTGGACTTCGGGTCGATGCCGTCTTCCTGGAGGTAGCCGACGGCCTTCTCGCCGCCCTGCCACCCGGCGGAGTACTGCCCGCGCACCGTGTCGCGGCCCAGGTCCTTCGGGAGGCGCACGGCGCCGAGCACCTTGGCCTTCTCCGCGACGAGCGCGTCCGCGTCAAAGGAGGCGGGCTCCTCCATGGCGGTCAGGGCCATGAGCTGGAGGAGGTGGTTCTGGATGACGTCACGGGCGGCGCCGATGCCGTCGTAGTACCCGGCGCGGCCGCCGATGCCGATGTCCTCGGCCATGGTGATCTGCACGTGGTCGACGTACGACCGGTTCCAGATCGGCTCGAACATCTGGTTGGCGAAGCGGAGGGCCAGGATGTTCTGGACCGTCTCCTTGCCCAGGTAGTGGTCGATGCGGAAGACCTGGTCCGGCGAGAAGACCTCGTGGACGATCGCGTTCAGCTCCTCGGCCGACTTCAGGTCGTGGCCGAAGGGCTTCTCGATGACCGCGCGGCGCCAGGACCCGTCCGGGGCGTCCGCCAGGCCGTGCTTCTTGAGCTGCTGCACGACCTGCGGGAAGAACTTCGGCGGCACCGACAGGTAGAAGGCGAAGTTGCCGCCCGTGCCCTGCGCCTTGTCCAGCTCCTGGATGGTGGCCTTGAGCTGCTCGAAGGCCGCGTCGTCGTCGAAGTTGCCCTGGACGAAGCGCATGCCCTGGATGAGCTGCTGCCAGACCTCCTCGCGGAAGGGCGTGCGCGCGTGCTCCTTGACGGCGTCGTGCACCTCCTGCGCGAAGTCCTCGTCCTGCCACTCGCGGCGGGCGAACCCGATGAGGGAGAAGCCCGGCGGGAGCAGGCCGCGGTTGGCCAGGTCGTAGACGGCGGGCATCAGCTTCTTGCGGGACAGGTCGCCCGTGACGCCGAAGATGACCAGGCCCGACGGCCCCGCGATGCGCGGGAGCCGTCGGTCCGCGGCGTCACGCAGCGGATTGCTGCTCGACACAGTGGGTCAGCCTTCCGAGGGAGCGAGGCGCTTCAGCTCCGCCTCGGTTGACTTCAGCAGGTCGTTCCAGGACGCCTCGAACTTCTCGACGCCCTCGTCCTCCAGGAGCTGCACGACGTCGTCGTAGCCGATGCCGAGCTTCTCCACGGCCTCGATGTCGGCGCGCGCCTGGTCGTAGGTCCCGGCGATGGTGTTGCCGGTGATCTGACCGTGGTCGGCGGTGGCCTCCAGGGTGGCCTCCGGCATCGTGTTGACCGTGCCCGGGGCGACCAGCTCGTCGACGTACAGCGTGTCCTTGTACGCCTTGTCCTTCACGCCCGTCGAGGCCCACAGGGGGCGCTGCTTGTTGGCGTGCGCCTTGTCCAGGGCGGCCCAGCGGTCGGAGGGCTGGGTCGACTTGTCGGCGGAGCCGAACACCTCCTCGTACGCCTGGTAGGCCAGGCGGGCGTTGGCGAGGGCGGCCTTGCCGCGCTGGGCCTTGGCCTCGTCGGTGCCGAGGGCGTCGATGCGCTTGTCGATCTCGGTGTCCACGCGGGACACGAAGAACGACGCCACCGAGTGGATCTTCGACAGGTCCAGGCCGCGCTCCTTGGCCTTCTCCAGGCCCGCCAGGTAGGCGGCCATGACCTCGCGGTAGCGCTCCAGGGAGAAGATCAGCGTGACGTTGACGCTGATGCCGAGGCCGATGACCTCGGTGATCGCCGGGAGGCCCGCCTTGGTCGCGGGGATCTTGATGAGCGTGTTCGGCCGGTCCACCAGCCACGCCAGCTGCTTGGCCTCGGCGATCGTGGCCGCCGTGTTGTGCGCCAGGCGCGGGTCGACCTCGATGGACACGCGGCCGTCCTGGCCGTCGGTGGCGTCGAAGACCGGGCGCAGGATGTCGGCGGCGTCGCGGACGTCCGCCGTCGTGATCATGCGGATGGCCTCTTCGACCGTGACCTTGCGCGCGGCGAGGTCGGCGAGCTGCTGCTCGTAGCCGTCGCCGGACGAGATGGCCTTCTGGAAGATCGACGGATTGGTCGTGACGCCCACGACGTGCTGCTGGTCGATCAGCTCGGCCAGGTTGCCGGACGTGATCCGCTTGCGCGACAGGTCGTCCAGCCAGATCGCGACGCCTTCGTCGGAGAGGCGCTTGACTGCGTCTGTCATGGAATTACATCTCCTACTAGTCGTATACGGGCGTCAGCGCTGAGCGGCTTCGAGGGATTCCCGCGCCGCGGCGGCCACCGCGTCGGCGGTGAAGCCGAACTCGCGGAACAGGACCTTGCCGTCCGCGGAGGCGCCGAAGTGCTCCAGGGACACGATGCGGCCCGCGTCACCGACGTACCTGTGCCAGGTCAGGCCGATGCCCGCCTCGACGGCCACGCGGGCCTTGACGGACGGCGGCAGCACGCTGTCGCGGTACCCCTGGTCCTGCTCCTCGAACCACTCGACCGACGGCATCGACACGACCCGCGTCGGCACGCCCGCCGCCTGGAGCTGCTCGCGCGCCTCGACGGCGAGCTGCACCTCGGAGCCGGTGCCGATGAGGATGACCCGCGGCTCGCCGCCCTCGGCGTCGAACAGCACGTAGCCGCCCCTGGCCGCGCCCTCGGTGACCTCGCGGTCGTACGTCGGCACGCCCTGGCGGGTCAGCGCCAGGCCGTGCGGGGCGCCCTTGCCGAACTCCTTCGTCCAGCGCTTGAGGATCTCGCGCCAGGCGACCGCGGTCTCGTTGGCGTCGGCCGGGCGGACCACGTTCAGGCCCGGGATGGCGCGCAGCGAGGCCAGGTGCTCGACCGGCTGGTGGGTGGGGCCGTCCTCGCCGAGGCCGATGGAGTCGTGCGTCCACACGTACGTCACCGGCAGGTGCATCAGGGCGGACAGGCGCACGGCGTTGCGCATGTAGTCGGAGAACACCAGGAAGGTGCCGCCGTAGACACGGGTGTTGCCGTGCAGGGCGATGCCGTTCATCTCCGCGGCCATGGAGTGCTCGCGGATGCCGAAGTGGATCGTGCGGCCGTAGGGGCTCGCCTCCGGCAGCGGGTTGCCCGCGGGGAGGAACGACGACGTCTTGTCGATCGTGGTGTTGTTCGAGCCCGCGAGGTCGGCGGAGCCGCCCCACAGCTCGGGGATCACCGCGCCGAGGGCCTGGAGGACCTTGCCGGACGCGGCGCGCGTGGCGACGCCCTTGCCCGCCTCGAAGACCGGGAGCTTCTCCTCCCAGCCCGCGGGCAGCTCACCGGCGGCGATCCGGTCGAACTCGGCGGCGCGCTCCGGCTGCGAGGTGCGCCAGGCGGCGAAGCCCTTCTCCCACTCGGCCTTGGCCTGGGCACCGCGGTCCAGGGCCCGGCGGGTGTGCGCGATGACCTCGTCGGAGACCTCGAAGGTCCGCTCCGGGTCGAAGCCGAGGACGCGCTTGGTGGCCGCGACCTCCTCGTCGCCGAGCGCCGAGCCGTGCGCGGCCTCGGTGTTCTGCGCGTTCGGCGCGGGCCAGGCGATGATCGAGCGCATCGCGATGAACGACGGCTTGTCCGTGACGGCCTTGGCCCGCTGGATCGCCTCGTACAGGGCGTGCGGGTCGAGGTCGCCGTTCTCCTTCGGCTCGACGCGCTGCACATGCCAGCCGTAGGCCTCGTACCGCTTGACCGTGTCCTCGGAGATCGCGGTCTCGGTGTCGCCCTCGATCGAGATGTGGTTGTCGTCCCACAGCAGGATCAGGTTGCCGAGCTTCTGGTGCCCGGCCATCGACGACGCCTCGGCGGAGATGCCCTCCTGGAGGCAGCCGTCACCGGCGATCGCGTAGACGTAGTGGTCGAACGGCGACTCGCCCGCGGCGGTGTCCGGGTCGAACAGGCCGCGCTCGTAGCGGGCGGCCATCGCCATGCCCACGGCGTTGGCGACGCCCTGCCCGAGCGGGCCCGTCGTCGTCTCGACGCCGACCGTGTGGCCGTACTCCGGGTGACCGGGGGTCTTCGAACCCCAGGTGCGGAACGATTTCAGGTCGTCCAGCTCCAGGCCGAAACCGGCGAGGTAGAGCTGGATGTAAAGAGTCAGGGAGGAGTGGCCCGCGGAGAGGACGAACCGGTCCCTGCCGGTCCAGTCGGCGTCCGCCGGGTCGTGCCGCATCACCTTCTGGAAGAGGGTGTAGGCGGCGGGCGCCAGGCTCATGGCCGTACCCGGATGGCCGTTGCCGACCTTCTGTACGGAATCCATGGCCAGGACACGGGCGGTGTCGACCGCTCGCTGGTCCAGATCGGTCCACTCAAGGTCTGTGGTGGTCGGCTTGGTGCTCACCCTGGGTCAGGGCTCCTCTCCACATGTCGAATGCCGGCGGCGTGGAAATCGCTCCGGCCGCTGTCGAGCCTACCCCTGTAAGAACGTGCGTCTTTTCGAGTCATTCCAGACTGCCGGGACCCGTCGCGATCCGCCTCCTGAACGGGTCATACCGCATTCACCATGTGAATGAGGAGCTGCTCATCTGGTCGCCATCCGCGCCGACCGGCGAACGCGTGTGCGGGTCCCCGGGGTGGCCGCCCGGGGCGCCCGCGCAACACCCCTCGTCTGGCCGCCCAACACGAACCCACCCCCGCGAAGGGCGAGGTATGGGCAACGTCTAAAGTGGCGTGGTACGCGCGAGCCTTTACCGGAACTTCATGTCTGAAGGTCCGACGTGGGCTTGCTGGGATGTCTCTGTCAGGGGTGTGCGTGACGGCCGTTGAATCCCGTCCAGCGGGGCTACTCGGGACGAGCCAGAGCCCGAGCCACCGGCCGTTCGGGGCCCGGGTCAAGGCGTTCGTGGCGCTGACCAAGCCGCGGATCATCGAGCTGCTGCTGATCACGACCGTGCCGGTGATGTTCCTCGCCGAGCAGGGCGTGCCCGACCTGAAGCTGGTGCTGCTCACCTGCCTGGGCGGCTATCTCTCCGCGGGCGGCGCCAACGCGCTCAACATGTGGTACGACCGCGACATCGACGCCCTGATGGAGCGCACCTCGCAGCGCCCCCTGGTCACCGGCATGGTCAGCCCGCGCGAGTGCCTGGTCTTCGGCATCTCGCTCGCGGTGATCTCCACGCTCCTGTTCGGCCTGACCGTCAACTGGCTGTCGGCCTGGCTGTCCCTGGGCGCGCTGCTCTTCTACGTCGTCGTGTACACGATGATCCTCAAGCGCCGCACCTCGCAGAACATCGTGTGGGGCGGCATCGCGGGCTGCCTGCCCGTCCTCATCGGCTGGTCCTCGGTCACCAACTCCATGTCGTGGGCGCCGGTCATCCTCTTCCTGGTGATGTTCTTCTGGACGCCGCCGCACTACTGGCCGCTGTCCATGAAGGTCAAGGAGGACTACGCGCGCGTGGGCGTGCCGATGCTGCCCGTCATCGCCTCGAACAAGGTCGTCGCCCGGCAGATCGTCGTCTACAGCTGGGTCATGGTCCTGGTGTCGCTGCTGCTGACCCCGCTGGGCTACACCGGCTGGTTCTACACCGCGGTCGCCCTCGCGGCGGGCGGCTGGTGGCTGTGGGAGGCGCACGCGCTGCAGAACCGCGCGAAGGCCGAGGCGACGGGCGCCAAGCTCAAGGAGATGCGCCTCTTCCACTGGTCGATCACGTATGTGTCGCTGCTGTTCGTGGCGGTCGCGGTGGACCCCTTCCTGCGCTAGCCCCACCGTCAACAAAATGGTCAGGCCCCGTCGCCCACCGGGCGGCGGGGCCTCGTCCTGTGCTCGGGCCCCGGTGCGGTACGCCGTTCAGCGGTCCGTGAGATACAGGTAGCCGTCCTCGTCCAGGCGGGCCGCGCGCCCCGTGCGGAACCAGCCGTCGCGCAGCACCGCGTCCGTGGCCCGCTTGTCCCGGAAGTAGCCGTCGAAGAGCGCCGGGCCGCGCACCCACAGCTTGCCGTGCGCGAGGCGGACGTCCACGTCCGGGGCGGGCCTGCCGCAGGTGCCCGGCAGGGAGCGGGCGTCGGCGTGGTCGAGGGCGGCGATGTCGCCCGCCTCGGGGGTGCTGAGGAAGGCCCGGACGCGGGCGCACGGGGTCGCGGTGCGCACCGCTTCGAGGAGCCGCGGCGGCACCGCGGGCCCCGCCGTCTCGACGTCGGCGAGGCGCAGGGTGGCCAGGTGGTGCGGCGCCGCGTCCAGGACGCCCTGCCACGTCGCGGGCCCGCACACCAGCCGCTCCGCGCGGTGCTCCCGCACCGCCGCGCAGAGCGCCCACGGGTCGGGGTGCTCGGGCAGCACCACGGTTCCCCGGGACCGCCACTGCCGCAGCACCGCCGTCCACCGGGCCCAGTGCCCCGGCGGGAACCCGCACACCAGCGCGCCGCGCGGCTCGGGGCGGGATCCGGGGTGGGCGCGCAGCACGCTCGCGCGGTGCGCCAGGACGACGCCGCGCGGGTCTTCGCCGCCGGTGTAGAGCACGAGATGCGGGTCGCGCTCCTCCGGCGGCTGCCGCGGCGGCTCCGCCGGTGCGGCGGCCAGTTCGGAGAGTACGACGTGACGCACCCGGGACCGCTCGCGCTCCCCACCGGCTCCGCTTCCGTCACCAGCAGCCGCGGTCGCGCCGCGCGCACGACCGGGGCGACCGCCGCCTGCGGGGGCAGGGGCACGAGCACCGCCCCGGCCCGCGCCGCCCCGGCGAACAGGGCCAGGGCGTCGAGCGAGGCCCCGGCCACGCACACGACCCGGTCGCCGCGCCGGACGCCCCGCGCCGCGAGCCCGCCGACGGCCCGGTCGGCGGCGGCGTCCAGCTCCGCGAAGGTGAGCGCACGCGCCCCGAGCACCACGGCCGCGCGGCGCGGGGCGGCGCGGGCCGCGGACCGCAGGGCCTCGCCGACCAGCAGACCGGGCATGCCTCGTCCTACCACGCGGTGCCCGAGGACGGAACTCCCGCGCGGTGCGCGGCACGACCGTGGCCGAGACCACTCGGCCCTGGCGTCGCCGAACGATCTACCCGTCGGTAGCATCCTGTGCCATGGCAGACACGGAGCAGGGCACCCCCGAGACGGCCGCGTCCGACGGGCAGACGGCCACGGACACGGCCATGGACACGGCGAAGGACACGGCCAGGGACACCGCGCGCGCCGAGCGCAAGGCGGCCAGGCTGGCCAAGGAGATCACCGCGTTCGCGCGCGCCCACGGCGGCGCCGAGGGACAGGTCGCGTACCTCGGGCAGAAGGGCTCCCGGATCGTCCTCGTCGGCGAGGACGGCGCCTGGGGCGACCTGGTCGCGCCGACCCACGCGATCGCCCTGGGCGCCGTCGGCAAGGCGGGCATCACCGTCCACGAGGCGTTCGACGGCGACCTCGCCGCGAAGGTCAGGACCGGGCGGTACGAGTGGACGCGCATGGCGGGCATCCAGATCGGCGGCCCGAAGAACGACTGACTCCCGCCCGGGGTGGGCACGGAGTGACAAGGCGAGCAACACCTGACGCCGGGGTCACCCGTTAGGGACCGTGGAAGCGCGGTCCACCCATGGGAGCCAGGATGATCGAAACGCCGTCCCTGGTGGACCAGCACTGCCACGGCATCCTGCGCACGGAGCTGGGCCTCGGCACGTTCGAGGCCCACCTTGGCCGGGGCGAGGGCCCGCCCGCGCCCGGCACCACCTTCTTCGACACGCAGACCGGCTTCGCGGTGCGCCGCTGGTGCCCGCCGCTGCTGGGGCTCGAAGCGCACTGCCCGCCCGCCCGCTATCTGGCACGGCGTCGCGAACTCGGCGTCCTGGCGGCCGGGCGGCGCCTGCTGCGCGGCAGCGGCATCACGACGTACCTCGTCGACACCGGCCTGCCCGGGGACCTGACCGGGCCCGGCGAGCTGGCCAGCACCGGCGACGCGGAGGCCCGCGAGATCGTCCGCCTGGAACTGCTGGCCGAGCAGGTCGCCGACACCTCCGGCACCGTCGACTCCTTCCTCGCCAACCTCGCCGAGTCCGTGCACGGGGCCGCGGCCACGGCCGTCGCGTTCACCTCGCTCGCGGGGGTGCGACACGGCGGGGCGCTCCCGGCCGAGCCGCCGGGGCCCGGGGAGGTGCGCGGCGCCGCGGGCCGCTGGCTGGCCCGGCGGCCGGTCGGCGGCGAGCTGGCCGACCCGCTGCTGCTGCGGCACCTGCTGTGGATCGCCGTCGCCTCGGGGCTGCCTCTGCAACTGCACACCGGCTCCGCCGACCCGCGGTGCGCCTTCGGCGGCTTCGCCCGCGCCACGGCGGGCCTCGGCACGGACCTGGTGCTGCTGCACGGCTATCCCCACCACCGCACGGCGGCCCAGCTCGCGGGGTCCTTTCCGCACGTGTACGCGGACGTGGGGCCCGCCCTCGCGCGCACCGGGGCCCGGGCCGCCGCCGTCCTCGCCGAGATCCTGGAGCTGGCCCCGTTCGGCAAGCTGCTCTTCTCCAGCGGCGCCCACGGCCTGCCCGAGCTGCACGTGGTCGGGGCCCAGCTGTTCCGGGAGGCCCTGGGCCGGGTGCTCGGGACGTGGGTGGCCGAGGGGGCGTGGTCGCTGACGGACGCGCAGCGGGTCGCGGGGATGATCGCGGCGGGGAACGCGCGGCGGGTGTACGGGCTGGGGGACGCGTAAGCCGGACGGGACCGGAGGGGCGGATCAGAGGGGCGGACCGGAGGGGCGGGCCGGAAGGGTGGACCAGAGGGGCCCCGGGGTCAGACCGGGGAGAGCCGGGAGTCGTCCACCTGCGTCGGCAGCTCCGCCGTCGCCGTCGGCCGCTCCCGCAGCGACAGCAGCACGCGCAGGGTGCCGATCCACACCAGGCACGAGCCCAGCATGTGCGTGGCCACCAGGACCTCCGGCAGGTCCGTGAAGTACTGGACGTAGCCGACGACGCCCTGGGCGAGCAGGATCAGGAACAGGTCCCGGGTGCGGGCCAGCGGGCCGCGCGGGGCGTCCACGGCCTTGAGGACGAACCACAGGGCGAAGGCCAGCGTCACCACGACCCACGCCAGGACGGCGTGCAGCTTGGTCACGCCCTCCCAGTCCAGGCCGACGGCGCCGACGTTCATGCGCGGTACGTCACTGGAGTCGCCCGCGTGCGGTCCGGCGCCGGTCACGACCGTGCCGACCGCGATCAGCAGCACGGTGACGGAGGTCAGGACCCACACCAGCTGCGCGACCGCCTTGCCGACGAGCGGACGCGGCTGGGCGTCGCCCTCGCGGGTGCGCTGCCACATCGCCGTGGCGACCGCGATCAGGGCGGTGGAGAGCAGGAAGTGCGCCGCCACGGTGTACGGGTTCAGGCCGACGAGGACGACGATGCCGCCCAGCACCGCGTTCCCCATGACCAGCCAGAACTGGGCCCAGCCGTAGCGGGTCAGGCTCCGCCGCCACGGCTTCTGGGCGCGCGCGGCGATGATGGCCCAGCCGACGGCGGCGCACAGCACGTACGTCAGCATGCGGTTGCCGAACTCGACGACTCCGTGGAAGCCCATCTCGCTGGTCGCGGTGAGGGACTCGTCGGTGCACTTGGGCCAGGTCGGGCAGCCGAGGCCGGAGCCCGTGAGGCGGACGGCGCCGCCGGTGACCACGATCACCACCGTCATCACGAGCGAGGAGAGCGCCGCGCGCCGGACGGTCCGTTCGGTCGGAGTCCAGCGTTCCGCGATGAAGGCGAGCGGGTTGCGCACGAACTGGGCGGCGTCGGCTCGGGTCACTTTTGGCACAGGCCCCATCGTAGGGGGCCGCTTGTGCACGGCTTCACGAGGGGGACGTATCCGGTGCTTCTGTGACGCCGGTTACTCCGGATACTCCCAGTCGGCGTACTCCGGATACTCCCCGTCGGCGCCCCGGCCGGTCACTCCCAGCGGAAGAACCGCGCCGCCGCCCCCAGCCCGAGCACCGCCCACACCGCGAGGATCCCGAGGTCGCCCCACGGCATCGCCGCGCCGTCCCGGAGCACGTCCCGCAGGCCGTCGGAGAGGGCCGAGATCGGCAGCAGGGCGAGCGCGGAGGCGACGGCGCCGGGGAACTTGTCGAGCGGCACGATGACGCCGCCGCCGACGAGCAGGAGCAGGAAGACCAGGTTCGCGGCGGCCAGGGTCGCCTCCGCCTTCAGGGTGCCCGCCATCAGCAGGCCGAGCCCGGAGAACGCGGCCGTGCCGAGGACCAGGAGCAGCAGCACCGCGAGCGGGTTGCCGTGCGGGGACCAGCCGAGCGCGAACGCGATGGCGGTCAGGAGGGCGATCTGGAGCACCTCGGTGACCAGGACCGACAGGGTCTTCGCGGTCATCAGGCCCCAGCGCGGCAGCGGGGACGCCCCGAGCCGTTTGAGCACGCCGTAGCGCCGCTCGAAGCCGGTGGCGATGGCCTGCCCGGTGAACGCGGTGGACAGCACGGCGAGCGCGAGGACGCCGGGGGCCAGGAAGTCCACGGCCTTCCCCTCGCCGGTGTCGACGATGTCCACGGCGCTGAACAGCACGAGCAGCAGTGTGGGGATCACGACGGTGAGCAGCAGCTGCTCGCCGTTGCGCAGCAGCATCCTGGTCTCCAGGGCGGCCTGCGCGGCGATCATGCGGCGCAGCGGGGCGGCGCCCGGCTTCGGGCTGTAGGTGCCCGGCGTACTGGTGGGGGTGCTGGTCACGACCGCAGCTCCTTGCCCGTGAGCTCCAGGAAGACGTCCTCCAGGGTGTGCCGTTCGACGGAGATCCGGTCCGGCATGACGCCGTGCTGGGCGCACCAGGAGGTGACGGTGGCCAGCAGCTGCGGGTCGACGGTGCCGCTGACGCGGTAGGCGCCGGGGGTGATCTCGGCGGCGGCGGAGTCCGGCGGCAGCGCCTTGAGCAGGGAGCCGACGTCGAGCCCGGGGCGGCCGGTGAAGCGCAGGGTGTTCTCGGCGCCGCCGCGGCACAGCTCCTCGGGGCTGCCCTGGGCGATGACCTTGCCCGCGTCGATGATGGCGACGTCGTCGGCCAGCTCCTCGGCCTCGTCCATGTGGTGGGTGGTGAGGATCACACAGACGCCGTCGGCGCGCAGGTCGCGGACGAGGTCCCAGGTGGCGCGGCGGGCCTGCGGGTCGAGGCCCGCGGTGGGCTCGTCGAGGAAGACCAGCTCGGGACGGCCGACGACCGCCATGGCCAGGGCGAGGCGCTGCTGCTGGCCGCCGGAGAGGCGGCGGTAGGCGGTGCGGCCGCAGTAGCCGAGGCCGAGGCGGTCGATGAGGGCGTCGACGTCGAGCGGGTGGGCGTGCAGCTTGGCGACGTGGCGCAGCATCTCGTCGGCGCGCGCGCCGGAGTAGACGCCGCCGGACTGGAGCATCACGCCGATGCGCGGCCGCAGCTCGGCGCCCCGCGCCACGGGGTCGAGGCCGAGGACGCGGACGGATCCGGCGTCGGGTGTGCGGTAGCCCTCGCAGATCTCGATGGTGGTGGTCTTGCCGGCGCCGTTCGGGCCGAGGACGGCGGTGACGGTGCCCGCGAGGACCCGCAGGTCGAGGCCGTCCACCGCGGTCTTTGTCCCGTACCGCTTGACCAGGCCCTCGGCTTGGACGACGGACTCAGTTCCCATGACGGGAGAGTCTAGAGAGCGTGGGCCGTCCCGTGACCAGGGGGCCCGGCGGCCCTCCGGGGCGGCAAGGGTCACGCGGGGCGCGGCCGGTGCCGGGGCAGCCACGTCTCGGCGTACGCGACGGCCTCGGGGAGCGCGAACACGCGCGCGGTGGCGGCGCCGACCGACCCGCGCACCACCGGGCGCTCCTTCTCGAAGTCCGCGCCCAGGTCCGCGAAGCGGTCCTCGCTGATGGCGGGCTCGCGGACGGTCATCCAGCGGCGGCCGCCCCCGGTCAGGACGGCGAAGGAGTTCTCCACGAGCGGCGCCGGGCCGCGGTACTCGGCGAGGTGGAAGGCCGTGCAGGAGGCGAAGCCCGCGCCCAGGAGCAGCACGCGCGCGCCCGCCCGCTCCAGGTGGGCCAGCGGGCTGCGCTCGCCGAGGCGGCAGTCCAGGGCGTGGCCGTCCATCAGCTCCGCCGCGCGGGGGCCGATGGCGGCGAACGACGTCTGCGGGTGCGCGCTGCGCACGGCGCCCGGCCAGGTGCGGACGGTCTCGGGGATCACGCCGACGCCGCGGGTGCGGGTGGTGCGCGGGTCGTAGGCGGGCAGCCAGGCGCGGATGTCGGGCCACCACTCCTGCGGCACGGGTGGGTCCGTCCACTCCGCGGGGTCGGAGTTGTCACCGGACTGGGTGGGCACGACCAGCGTGCCGTCCTCGCCGAGGGCGTCGAGCAGGGCCCGCACGACGGCCTCGGCGCCGCCGCAGACCCAGCCGAGCGAGCTGAGCGAGGAGTGGACGAGCAGGATCTCGCCACGGCTGACGCCGAGCGCGCGCAGCTCGGCCGCGAGGGTGGCGCGGGTGCACAAAGGGCCGGTCACAGGGGGTGCGGAGGTCTCCGACATGCTTCCGCAGTGTTCTGCAAAGCCGTCTCCGGTGCCATCGATTTGCCGGGGCCGGTGATCGTTTCCGCAGGTCAGCTTAGGTGAACCTAAGTGACGCACCGCACCGCGAGGTGATCCGGATGCGGCTTGTCAGGCTCTGAAGAATTACGCAACAATGGCGTTGTGAAAAACGTGGGCGAGGCTCGGGAGACCCCCTCGGGGGCCCCTCAGGAAGAGCTGGCGACCGGTGAGCGCTCCACGCGCAACCGCGTCGCGCGCTCCATCCTGGACCACGGCCCCTCCACCGTCGCCGACCTCGCGGGCCGCTTGGGCCTGACCCAGGCCGCCGTCCGCCGCCACCTGGACGCCCTCGTCCAGGAGAACGTGGTGGAGCCCCGCGAGAAGCGCGTCTACGGCGCCCGCTCCCGCGGCCGCCCCGCGAAGGTCTTCGCGCTCACCGACTGCGGCCGGGACGCCTTCGACCAGTCGTACGACGCGCTGGCCGCCGACGCCCTGCGCTGGATCGCCGAGCGGCACGGCCCGGAGGCGGTCGCCGAGTTCGCCCGCGCCCGCATCGCCGAGCAGGCCAAGGCCTACCGCGCGGCGATCGAGGCGGCGCCCCCGAGAGCCGCACACAGGCGCTGGCGAAGGCATTGACCGCGGACGGGTACGCTGCTACGGCGCGCAGTGCGCCCCGCCCCGGCAAGGGCGAGCAGCTCTGCCAGCACCACTGCCCGGTCGCCCACGTCGCCGAGCAGTATCCGCAGCTGTGCGAGGCGGAGACGGAGATCTTCTCCAGGCTGCTCGGGACGCACGTCCAGCGGCTCGCCACCATCGCCCACGGCGACGGCGTCTGTACGACGTACATCCCGCACGGCACGCCGGGCACCCCACAGACCACACAGACCACACAGACCACTCAACGAGCATCCGCAAGCACGGCCGGGAGGAACCCCGCATGACTCTCCCCACGGAGACTGCCCACCCTGAGCTGGAGGGCCTGGGCAAGTACGAGTACGGCTGGGCCGACTCCGACGAGGCCGGTGCCGCTGCCAAGCGCGGTCTGAGCGACGCGGTCGTCCGCGACATCTCGGACAAGAAGTCCGAGCCGGAGTGGATGACCAAGCTGCGCCTGAAGGGCCTGAAGCTCTTCGAGAAGAAGCCCATGCCCAACTGGGGCTCGGACCTGTCGGGCATCGACTTCGACAACATCAAGTACTTCGTGCGGTCCACCGAGAAGCAGGCCGAGTCCTGGGAGGACCTGCCGGAGGACATCAAGAACACGTACGACAAGCTCGGCATCCCCGAGGCGGAGAAGCAGCGCCTCGTCGCCGGTGTCGCCGCGCAGTACGAGTCCGAGGTCGTCTACCACCAGATCCGCGAGGACCTGGAGGAGCAGGGCGTCATCTTCCTCGACACCGACACGGCCCTCAAGGAGCACCCCGAGCTCTTCAAGGAGTACTTCGGCACGGTCATCCCGGCCGGTGACAACAAGTTCGCCGCGCTGAACACGGCCGTGTGGTCCGGCGGATCGTTCATCTACGTCCCCAAGGGCGTGCACGTCGAGATCCCGCTCCAGGCGTACTTCCGCATCAACACGGAGAACATGGGCCAGTTCGAGCGGACGCTGATCATCGTCGACGAGGACGCCTACGTCCACTACGTCGAGGGCTGCACGGCGCCGATCTACAAGTCGGACTCGCTGCACTCCGCGGTCGTCGAGATCATCGTCAAGAAGGGCGGCCGCTGCCGCTACACGACGATCCAGAACTGGTCGAACAACGTCTACAACCTGGTCACCAAGCGCGCCGTGGCCTACGAGGGCGCAACCATGGAGTGGATCGACGGCAACATCGGCTCCAAGGTCACCATGAAGTACCCCGCCGTCTACCTGATGGGCGAGCACGCCAAGGGCGAGACCCTGTCCATCGCCTTCGCGGGCGAGGGCCAGCACCAGGACGCGGGCGCCAAGATGGTCCACATGGCGCCGAACACGTCGTCCAACATCGTCTCCAAGTCGGTGGCGCGCGGCGGCGGCCGCACCTCGTACCGCGGCCTGATCGAGATCGGCGAGGGCGCCCCGGGCTCGAAGTCCAACGTGCTCTGCGACGCGCTGCTCGTCGACACCATCTCCCGCTCGGACACCTACCCCTACGTCGACGTCCGCGAGGACGACGTGTCCATGGGCCACGAGGCGACCGTCTCCAAGGTCTCCGAGGACCAGCTCTTCTACCTGATGAGCCGCGGTCTGACCGAGTTCGAGGCGATGGCGATGATCGTGCGCGGCTTCGTCGAGCCGATCGCCAAGGAGCTCCCCATGGAGTACGCCCTGGAGCTCAACCGGCTGATCGAGCTGCAGATGGAAGGCGCGGTGGGCTAGGGCGCCCCGCGCAGCAGACCCCATGACCCGGGCTCATTCGCTGAGCCCCGCGAGCTCGCCGCAGGGCGGGCCGGAGCGGTCCTCGCCACCAGGCGAGGACCGGCCCGGCCAGCCGGGCGGCGGGTGAGCACGACGAGGCAGAAAGCGAGCAACACGACAGCCATGGCCCAGAACATCCCGGCGGGTGCCACCACCTCCGGCTCCATCACGGCGGGCGCCACCAGCACCGGTGCCGGCCCGGCGGGAGCCGTCGCGGTGGCGGCCGAATCCACCGTCGCCACGCGCATGAGCGCGCCGCCGTCCTTCGACGTGGCGGACTTCCCGGTGCCGCACGGCCGCGAGGAGGAGTGGCGGTTCACCCCCCTGGAGCGGCTGCGCGGGCTGCACGACGGCACCGCCGTCGCCACCGGCGAGGGCGTCAAGGTCGAGGTGGAGGCCCCCGAGGGCGTCACCGTCGAGACCGTCGGCCGCGACGACGCCCGCCTGGGCCGGGCGGGCACGCCCGTGGACCGGGTCGCCGCGCAGGCGTACTCGGCGTTCGAGAAGGCCTCGGTCGTCACCGTCCCCAAGGAGACGGTGCTGAGCGAGCCGATCCGCATCGCCGTGCACGGCGAGGGCGGCACCGCCTTCGGCCACCAGGTCATCGAGCTGGGCGCGTTCGCCGAGGCCGTCGTCGTCATCGACCACTCCGGGGACGCGGTCCTCGCCGCCAACGTGGACTACGTCCTCGGTGACGGCGCCAAGCTGACCGTCGTGTCCGTGCAGGACTGGGACGACAAGGCCGTGCACGTGGCGCAGCACAACGCGCTCGTCGGCCGCGACGCCTCCTTCAAGTCCGTCGTCGTCACCTTCGGCGGCGACGTCGTCCGCATCCACCCCCGCGTCGCCTACGCGGGCACGGGCGGCGAGGCCGAGCTGTTCGGCCTGTACTTCACGGACGCGGGCCAGCACCAGGAGCACCGCCTCCTGGTCGACCACAACGTCCCGCACTGCAAGTCCAACGTCGTCTACAAGGGCGCGCTCCAGGGCGACGACGCGCACGCGGTGTGGATCGGTGACGTGCTCATCGAGGCCAAGGCCGAGGGCACCGACACCTACGAGATGAACCGCAACCTGGTCCTGACGGACGGCGCCCGCGTCGACTCCGTACCGAACCTGGAGATCGAGACCGGCGAGATCGTCGGCGCCGGTCACGCGTCCGCGACCGGCCGCTTCGACGACGAGCAGCTCTTCTATCTGATGGCCCGGGGCATCCCGGAGCGCGAGGCCCGCCGCCTGGTGGTCCGCGGCTTCTTCGCCGAGCTGGTCCAGCAGATCGGCGTCGACGACATCGAGGAGCGGCTCATCGCGAAGATCGAAGAGGAGCTGGAGGCGTCCGTCGCATGACGTACGTACGCGCCTGTGGACTGAGCGAGCTGGAGGAGGACACCCCCAAGCGGGTGGAACTCGACGGCACGCCGGTCTCGGTCGTCCACACCGAGGGCGAGGTGTTCGCGATCCACGACATCTGCTCGCACGCGAACGTCTCCCTCTCCGAGGGCGAGGTGGAGGACTGCCAGATCGAGTGCTGGCTGCACGGCTCCGCGTTCGACCTCCGCACCGGCAAGCCGTCCGGCCTTCCCGCGACGCGCCCCGTCCCCGTATACCCCGTAAAGATCGAAGGGGACGACGTGCTCGTCTCCCTCTCCCAGGAGTCCTGAGGCACCCATGGCAACGCTTGAAATCCGCGACCTGCACGTGACCGTCGAGGTCGAGAACGGCACCAAGGAAATCCTCAAGGGTGTCGACCTGACCGTGAAGCAGGGCGAGACGCACGCCATCATGGGCCCCAACGGCTCCGGCAAGTCGACCCTCGCCTACTCCCTCGCGGGCCACCCGAAGTACACCATCACCGGCGGCACCGTCACCCTCGACGGCGAGGACGTCCTGGAGATGGAGGTCGACGAACGCGCCCGCGCGGGCCTGTTCCTGGCCATGCAGTACCCGGTCGAGGTCCCCGGCGTCTCGGTCTCCAACTTCCTGCGCACCTCCGCCACCGCCATCCGCGGCGAGGCCCCCAAGCTCCGCACCTGGGTGAAGGAGGTCAAGGAGTCGATGGCCGCGCTCCAGATGGACCCGTCCTTCGCCGAGCGCAACGTCAACGAGGGCTTCTCCGGCGGTGAGAAGAAGCGCCACGAGATCCTCCAGCTGGAGCTGCTCAAGCCGAAGATCGCGATCCTCGACGAGACGGACTCCGGCCTGGACGTCGACGCGCTGCGCGTGGTCTCCGAGGGCGTCAACCGCGTCCGCGAGACCGGTGAGGTCGGCACCCTGCTCATCACGCACTACACGCGCATCCTGCGCTACATCAAGCCCGACCACGTCCACGTCTTCGCCAACGGCCGCATCGCCGAGTCCGGCGGCCCCGAGCTGGCCGACAAGCTGGAGAACGAGGGCTACGAGGCATACGTGAAGGGAGGCGCGTCCGCGTGACAGCGCTGCCGGGCCTCCTCGACACCGAGGCGCTCCGCAAGGACTTCCCGATCCTGGAGCGGACGCTCCACGACGGCAAGAAGCTGGTGTACCTGGACAACGCGGCGACCTCCCAGACGCCGCGCCAGGTCATCGACGTGGTCAGCGAGTACTACGAGCAGCACAACGCCAACGTCCACCGCGGTGTGCACGTCCTCGCGGAGGAGGCCACGGCGCTGTACGAGGGCGCCCGTGACAAGGTCGCGGCGTTCATCAACGCGCCGAGCCGCGACGAGGTGATCTTCACCAAGAACGCCTCGGAATCGCTCAACCTCGTGGCCAACATGCTGGGCTGGGCCGACGAGCCCTACCGCGTGGACCACGACACCGAGATCGTCATCACGGAGATGGAGCACCACTCCAACATCGTGCCGTGGCAGCTGCTCTCGCAGCGCACGGGCGCGAAGCTGAAGTGGTTCGGCCTCGCCGACGACGGCCGCCTCGACCTGTCGAACATCGACGAGGTCATCACGGAGAAGACGAAGATCGTGTCCTTCGTCCTGGTCTCCAACATCCTGGGCACGGTCAACCCGGTCGAGGCGATCGTGCGCCGCGCCCAGGAGGTCGGCGCCCTGGTCCTGGTCGACGCCTCCCAGGCCGCGCCGCACATGCCGCTGGACGTGCAGGCCCTCCAGGCCGACTTCGTGGCCTTCACCGGCCACAAGATGTGCGGTCCGACGGGCATCGGCGTGCTCTGGGGCCGCCAGGAGCTGCTGGAGGACCTGCCCCGTTCCTCGGCGGCGGCGAGATGATCGAGACGGTGTCCATGCACTCCTCGACGTACGCCCCCGCGCCGCACAAGTTCGAGGCGGGCACCCCGCCGATCGCCCAGGCCGTCGGCCTCGGCGCGGCCGTGGACTACCTCACGGCCATCGGCATGGACAAGATCGAGCGCCACGAGCACGCGATCACCGAGTACGCGGTGAAGCGGCTGCTCGAAGTCCCGGACCTGAAGATCATCGGTCCGGCCACGGCCGAGGACCGGGGCGCCGCGATCTCCTTCACGCTCGGCGACATCCACCCGCACGACGTGGGCCAGGTCCTCGACGAGCAGGGCATCGCGGTCCGGGTCGGCCACCACTGCGCCCGCCCGGTCTGCCTGCGCTACGGAATTCCCGCGACCACGCGGGCGTCGTTCTATCTGTACTCCACGCCCGGCGAGATCGACACGCTCGTCGAGGGTCTGGAGCACGTCCGGAACTTCTTCGCCTGAGGGGCTGGCTGGGAATCGTGAAGCTGGATTCGATGTACCAGGACGTGATCCTGGACCACTACAAGCATCCGCACGGCCGCGGACTGCGCCCCGGCGACGCCGAGGTGCACCACGTCAACCCGACGTGCGGCGACGAGATCACGCTACGGGTGAAGTACGACGGTACGCGGATCGAGGACGTGAGTTACGAGGGCCAGGGCTGCTCCATCAGCCAGGCCAGCGCCTCCGTCCTGAACGAGCTGCTCGTCGGCAAGGACCTGGCCGAGGCGCAGAAGATCCAGGCGGTGTTCCTGGAGCTGATGCAGTCCAAGGGCAGGCTGGAGCCGGACGACGCGATGGAGGAGGTCCTGGAGGACGCGGTCGCGTTCGCCGGGGTCTCCAAGTACCCGGCGCGCGTGAAGTGTGCTCTGCTGAGCTGGATGGCGTGGAAGGACGCGACCGCCCAGGCCCTGGGCGAGAGCGTGGAGAGGAAGACGGCATGAGCGAGAACGAGACCCTGACCACGAAGCCCGCTTCGGAGGAAGAGGTCCGCGAAGCGCTGTACGACGTCGTCGACCCCGAGCTGGGCATCGACGTCGTCAACCTGGGCCTGATCTACGGCATCCACATCGACGACGCCAACATCGCCACCATCGACATGACGCTCACCTCGGCGGCCTGCCCGCTGACCGACGTCATCGAGGACCAGGCGAAGTCCGCCACGGACGGCATCGTCAACGAGCTGCGCATCAACTGGGTCTGGATGCCGCCGTGGGGCCCCGACAAGATCACCGACGACGGCCGCGAGCAGCTGCGGGCGCTCGGGTTCAACGTCTGACGTTCAACGTCTGAGCCGAGCACGCTTCTTCGGGCTTCACGAGGCCCCCGCGCCACTGGCGCGGGGGCCTCGTCGTGTGCGGGGCCCGGGCGGCGCGATCCGGCGGCCGCCAGATGTGTACAGCCGTACGCAACGATGTGTACTCTCGTACGCATGGGATACGGACTGCTGGCCGCGGCGATCGCGGCGGAGGTGGCCGGGACGACGGCCATGAAGTACAGCGACGGGTTCAGCAAGCTGTGGCCCTCGCTGGTGACGGTGGTGGGGTATGTGCTCGCGTTCGCGCTGCTGGCGCAGACGTTGAAGACGCTATCGGTGGGGACGGCGTACGCGATCTGGGCGGGGATCGGGACCGCCGCCGTGGCCGCCATCGGCATGGTGTTCCTGGGGGAGTCCACGAGCCTGGTGAAGCTCGGCGGGATCGCACTGGTGATCGCGGGCGTCGTCGTGCTGAACCTGGGTGGGGCCCACTAGTGGTGCGGCGCTACGACCCCGAGCGGCGGCAGCGGATCATCGACGCGGCGATCCGCGTGGTGGGGCGCGACGGCATCGCGGGGCTGAGCCACCGGTCCGTGGCCGCCGAGGCCGATGTGCCGCTGGGGTCCATGACGTACCACTTCAAGACCCTGGACGAGCTGATGGTGGCCGCCCTGCGGCAGTCCAGCGAGGCGTACGCGAAGGCGGTCCGCGCCCGGGGGCTGCTGCGGGAGCCGGGCGCCGACGTCGCCGAGGAGCTGGCGGCGCTGCTCGGGGAGTGGCTCGCGGCGCGGCGGCCGGGCGTGGAGCTGGAGTACGAGCTGTATCTGGCGGCCCTGCGCAGGCCCGCGCTGCGGCCCGTGGCGGCCGAGTGGTGCGGGGGCCTGATCGACCTGCTGCGGGAGCACGTCGACGCCGCCACGGCGCGCGGGCTCAGTGCCCTGATGGACGGCATCTGCCTCCAGGTGCTGCTCGCCGGGGACGCCTACGACGCGGACTACGCCCGGGAGATGTTCACGCGGATCGTCAACGACCCGCTGTCGCAAGGCGGTTGACGGCCGCCAGCGCGTCGTCGACGCTCGCCGTCACGTCCGTGACCGGGTGGTGCACGTCCCGTACGGTCCGGTCGGCGTCCACGACCAGGGTCAGCCGCGTGAGGCGGCTGACCCCCGCCGCGCGGAACGTCGGCAGGCCGAGGGCCGCCGACAGGGCCAGGTCCGCGTCCGACAGCAGGGGGAAGCGCAGCCCCTCCTTGGCGGCGAACGCCCGCTGTTCGTCCGGGGTCTGCGTCGAGACGCCGCGCACGGCCGCGCCCGCCGCCGTGAACTCGGCGAGCCGGTCGCGGTAGGCGCAGGACTGCCGGGTGCAGCCCCGCGCGCCCGGGATCGCCGACCAGTCGGGCGGATAGGCGTCCGCGCGGGCGTACGCGCCCGGGAAGCAGTACAGGACCGTGAACGCCGTGTTGGCCACGGGGTCGGTCAACTCGCCGGTGGTGGAGGGGAGGTGGAGGTTCGGCAGGCGCGTGCCGAGGAGCGGGTGTGCCTGCCGTGCGTCCTGCGGGGTCCTCATCGGTGGGGTCTGTCCCTCTCTTCTCGTGCCCGGGTGTCTTCCTGGCTCTTCGTGGTGTCTCCCCGGTGATCCGGTGGCTCCGCATGATGCCCTAGTGCGTTCCGAAAGGGAACCCACTCCTTCGCGCGGGGCGGCGTGATGTGGCCCTCCCGCGGGCCTGACCGGCGTCGGTTAGCATCCGCGGGCCCGGCCCGGTTAGGTTTTCACCCATGACCGAAACGACTGCTTCCCCCACCACCGGCGCCGTTGCCGCCGGTCTCGCCACCGTCGCCGCCGACGGCACCGTGCTCGACACCTGGTTCCCCGCGCCCGGGCTCGTCGCCGAGCCCGGCCCCGCCGGGAGCGAGCGGCTGAGCGCGGAGCGTGCCGTGGAGCTGCTCGGCGCGGGCGCCGCGAAGGCCATCGGGCCGGACGCCCGCCGCGGTGTGGAGGTCGTCGCCGTCCGCACGGTCATCGCCTCGCTCGACGCCAAGCCGCTGGACGCGCACGACGTCTATCTGCGCCTGCACCTGCTCAGCCACCGCCTGATCAAGCCGCACGGTGCGAACCTCGACGGCATGTTCGGCTTCCTCGCCAACGTCGCCTGGACCTCCCTCGGCCCGGTCGCCGTCGACGACCTGGAGACCGTGCGTCTGAACGCCCGCGCCGAGGGCCTGCACCTTCAGGTGACCTCCGTCGACAAGTTCCCGCGCATGACCGACTACGTCGCCCCCAAGGGCGTCCGCATCGGCGACGCCGACCGCGTCCGGCTCGGCGCGCACCTCGCCGAGGGCACCACGGTCATGCACGAGGGCTTCGTGAACTTCAACGCCGGAACGCTCGGCACCTCGATGGTCGAGGGCCGGATCTCCGCCGGGGTCGTCGTCGGCGACGGGTCCGACATCGGGGGCGGCGCGTCCACCATGGGCACCCTGTCCGGCGGCGGCAACGTCCGCATCGTCATCGGCGAGCGCTGCCTCATCGGCGCCGAGGCCGGGGTCGGCATCGCGCTCGGTGACGAGTGCGTCGTCGAGGCGGGTCTCTACGTCACCGCCGGTACGCGCGTGACGATGCCCGACGGGCAGATCGTGAAGGCCCGTGAGCTGTCCGGGGCGTCGAACATCCTCTTCCGGCGCAACTCCGTCACCGGCGCGGTGGAGGCACGGCCCAACAACGCGGTGTGGGGCGGCCTCAACGACGTGCTGCACAGCCACAACTGAGCGCCCCTCCGGGGCGATCCGGCTCGGGCACTTATCCAGGCTCGGGCACTTATCCGGACTCGGGCACTTTCCAGGGAGGGGAACAACCATGCGCGAGGCGGCGGCGCGGGCGGTCGTGGCGGGCGGTGTCGCCCTCGTGCTCGTCGCGGGGGCGGGGACCGGGGTCGCCGGGGCCCGAGGGGCGGAGACCGGGGGTGCCGGGGCCCGAGGGGCGGGCGGTGGGCACCACCACTACCGGCTCCAGCACTCCGACATCCCCTGGAGCGGGTCGCCGTCGCCCTTCGAGTCGCGGCTGAAGCTCCCCGACGGGCGGCGCGTGGCCCTGCACTACCTGAAGCGGAAGGGGCTGTACGTCCAGGACTACAGCCCCAGGGAGCGCGGCTGGTCCAAGCCGAAGGCCGTGTACCGCACCCGGGCCGACGTCTGCCAGGGCATCACGCTCACGGCCCGCGCGGGCACCGTCGCGGCCATCGCCGACTGGGGGACGTACTGCTACGACGGCGAGCCCCCGCAGACCTCGCTCGCCGCCGTCGCCACCGGCGGCCTCACCACGTGGGAGCGGCACATCACCCGGCACTTCGACGGCTGGACCAGGGCCGACATCGCGCGCGACGGCAAGCGCGTCACGTTCAAGCACCACGCCGACCGCCTGCGCTGGACCAAGGGCGGAGGCTTCACCAAGGGCTGACCCCACCCCCGTACACCACCTCACGGACCCGCGTCGCCGCACAGGCATAGCGACGCGGGTCCGCGCGCGTCACCCAGGGCAGAGGGGGCAGCAGGGCCGCCGGAGAAGAGAAGGTGACGATGGATGCCGAGAGCCAGGAACGCTTCCGGGAGTTCGTGGAGAGCAGATCCTCCGCCCTGCTGAGGACCGCCGTGCTGCTGTGCGGCGGCGACCGGCACGCCGCCGAGGACCAGCTGCAGAACGCGCTGGTGAAGGTCGCGGGCCGGTGGTCCAGGGTGGAGGAACCGGAGGCGTACGTCCGGCAGGTGCTCTACCGCCAGCAGGTCAGCCGGTGGCGGCTGAAGTGGCCGCGCCGCGAGGTGGCCGTCGCCGAGCCGCCGGAACGCGCCGGTGACGGCGACCAGAGCGCCGCCGAGCTGCGCGTGGTGATGCGCGGGGCGCTCGCCCGGCTCACCCCGCGGCAGCGCTCCGTGCTGGTGCTGCGCTACTTCGAGGACCTTCCGGAGGCCGACGTGGCCCGTGTCCTCGGCTGCACCGTCGGCACGGTCCGCAGCACCACGCACCGCTCGCTCGCCCGGCTCCGCCAGCTCGCGCCGGAACTCGCCGCGCTCGGCGGCCCGGACGACGCCGACGAGACCGCCGACGCGGCGCCGCCCCGTGACATCTCGCCCGTGCAGCCTGTGGAGCCTGTGGAGGTACGTCCGTGAACGTCGAACAGTTGGTGCGCGAGGCGCTCAAGGAAGAGGCCGCCGCAGGCGGCGGAGCACGGACCGGCCTCGCCGACCGGGTGCTCGCCGCACGGCGCCGCCGCACGCGGGGCGCCCTCGCGGGCGCCGCCGCGGTGACGGCGGCCGCGATCGCCGCCGCGGCCCTCGGCCTGCCCGGCGACGGCACCGAGGAGGCGGGCCCGGCCAGCGCGTCGCTGACCGCCGACGTCGTCGCCCACCCCGACCAGTCGCCGCCCCGCGACCTGATCGCCGCCGGGAACACGGCGGTGTCCGGGTACTACACGACCCGCACCGAGAAGCGGTCGAACGGCGACGAGGTGATCGAGCGCCGCTACACGCTCCTCGACCAGAAGACCGGGACGTACGAGAAGGCCGACGCGAAGTGGGCCTGGGTGGACGTCGCCCCCGGCATGCGCACCGCCGCCGTCCTGGAGGGCGAACTGCCCGCCCGGCGCATCGGGATGCTCGACCTGATGACCGGCGAGGTACGGCGGTGGATCACACCGGGCAGCGCCGTCGCGGGCGTCGAGTGGTCGCCCGACGGCAAGCGGCTCGTCGCGACCGCGTACAGCAAGAACCCCGACCGCCGCCTGGCGCCGCCCAAGAAGTGGCCCGGGGACGACACGCGCCCGCACGGCAGCCGCACCGGCTTCTACGTGATCGACGCGGGCACCGGCGAGGTCGGCCCGTTCCGCGAACTGCGGCAGCCCAAGGCGCCGATGGGGCGGTCCTACGACGGCAACCCGCGCGAGGACCTCGACTGGTCCCGGGACGGCACCAAGCTCTACACGCAGGAGGTCGAGTACGAGCCCGCCGACGTCGGGAAGGTGAAGATCACCGAAGGCAAGGAGGTTCCGGCCGACGAGGTCCCGCCCACCCGCGACGCCTCGGCCCGCGTCGGCGAGAGCCGCCACTGGTACACCCTCGACGGCAAGCGGACCGAGGCGCCCGCGGGCGAGCGGTACGCGGGCTGGCCCCGGGCCGGGCTCTCGCCCGACGGCAAGCTGCTCGCCGCCGACGGCGACGACAAGGGCTCCCCGCTCCTCGACCCGGGAACCGGCAAGCAGGTCGGCACCGTCCCCGGCATGCAGCAGCTCGCCTGGGCCGACAACCGGCGCCTCATCGCCTGGGGCTGCGAGCCCGGCAGGTGCCACGGCGGTGACGAGTTCCGCACGCGCCTCGTCCTGGTCACCGTCGGCAGCGGGAAGGTCGTGCCGCTCGGCGGCTTCCGCAAACCGTCGGCCGACTACCCCGGTCGCTGGACGCCGCTGCTCACCGCGCGGTGAGCGGATCCGCGCCGCCGCCCGTGAGCGCCTCGTAGACCGTGCGCGGCCCGTCGACCACCTCGTGGCCGACGGGCCGCCCGCGCCGTCCCGCCCGCCCGCGCCGTCCCGCCCGCCCGCGCCGTCCGGTCCGCGCCGTCTGGCCCGCCACGAGATGGGGAGGCACCGGTGCCAACTCGCCCCGGAATGCGTCACCATGGCGGAAGCCAGGGAACACGTCCGTCACGCGCCACGTGTAGTCACGTGTACAGGAGGCACCATGAGGCTGGGCAAGGCACTCGCCACCGGAATCGCCACGGAAGAGCCCCACGAGACCCCCGCGGCCACCGGGACCGGCGCCGCCGACGCCACCGGCACCGCGTCCGCCCCCGCCCCGGAAACCGCCGGGCCGACCCCGGCCCCGCCCCTGACCCCGGCCCCAGCCACCGCCGCCGCCCCGGCCGAGGTGCCCGCGGCCCGATGAGGTTCCGGCTGCCCGCGGAGCGCCCCGCGACGCCGCCGACCGGATACAAGGTCGCCCACCCGGTGCTGTCCCAGGACGGCACCCGCGCCGGGTTCACCGGCGTCTCGCTCGGCGGCGCGCTGCCGTACGGGGTGCTCGACGAGGCCCGCTGCGCCTACGGCCGACGGCACCGGGCCCCGCACCGGCGCTGCGACTGCGGCTTCCACTGCGTGCACGCGCGCGCCGAGGCCGAGGGACTGCTGTGCACCGCCGAGCACCGCGCGGCCGCGCTCCTCGAAGTGGCCGTGCTCGGCGCCTACATCCGCTTCGAGCGCGGCTTCCGGTACGCGCGCCAGCGCGTGCGCGTGCTCACCGTGGGGCCCTGCGGCTGCGGCGCCGCCGCCACCCGGCTCGCGGACGCGGGCTGGGGCAGGCCCGGCTGGCGGGCCCTCGACGCGGTGTGCGGCGGCTGCGGGCGGGGCGGCGGCCGGGTCTCGGTGACCCTCGGCCGCTTCGCCGAGGTGGCGGGCGAGGGGCTGCGGGTGACCGCGGCCCCCGCGGTGCCCGGCGCGCCCGCGCCCGTACCCACCGGGCTCGGCCTGCCGGAGCTGGCCGCGGAGGCGGCGCTGCTCCAGGCCCGGCTCGACTGGTTCCAGAGCGAGTTGGGGCGGCTGCGGGGGCCGGGCTGAGCACCGGGCGGCGCGCCCGCCACGGCCCGCGGGGCGAGCCCGCACCCGCCGTGGCCGCGGCGCGGGCGCGCCGGGGGAGGCGGTGCGGCCGTGAAGTCCGGCACGCGCCACCGGCGGCCGCGTTGACGGGGCCCGGCGCGCGCAGGACCCTCAGGCCATGAGCTCGCATCCGTACGCGCGGTACGTCGCGCTCGGAGACGGCTTGACCGAGGGGATCGGCGACGGCGACGCGCGACGCGGCTACCGCGGCTGGGCCGACCGCCTCGCGGAGATCCTCGCCGTCGGGCGCCCGGACTTCGCGTACGCCAACCTCGCCGTGCGCGGCCGCTCCGCGGCACGGGTCAGGGACGGGCAGCTCGGCCCCGCGCTCGACCTGAAGCCCGACCTCGCGACCGTCGTGGCGGGCCTGGTCGACCTGATGGGACCCGGCTACGAGGCGGCCCGCACCGCGCGCGCCATGGAGGAGATGTTCGCCGAACTCACCGCGGCGGGCGCCCGCGTGGTCACCGTGACCTTCCCGGACATCGGCAGGATCGCGCCCCTCGCGCGCCGCGCCCAGCCGCGCGCCGTCGACCTGAACGCCCGCGTCCGGGCCGCCGCGGACCGCCACGGCGTCGTCGTCCTCGACCTGTTCCCGCAGCGCGTCATGGCCGACCCGCGCCTGTGGAGCCGCGACCGCACCCACCCGAGCCCCGTGGGCCACGCCCGGATCGCCGCGGGCGTGGCCGACGTGCTCGGCGTCCCCGGGTACGCCGACTGGGCGCGCCCGCTGCCGCCGCTCGCCCCGGTGACAGCGCTCGGCGGGGCGGCGCAGGAGGTGCGGTGGCTGGCCGGGGCGGTGGCGCCCTGGGCGCGGCGCCGGATGCGGCTGCCGGAGCCTGGCGGCTCAGGGCGGCGCCCGAAGCGCCCGGCGCTGGACGCGGTGCGGCTGCCGGAAGGGGCCTGAGGGCGGGGCTTCCGGGAGTGCGGGCCCCCACAAGTACAGGCCTTCCGGGAGTGCGGGCCCCCACAAGTACAGGCCTTCCAGGCGTGCGGGCCTTCCAGAAGTACGGGCTTCTCAGAGCACGGGCTTGACTTCAACCTTGGTTCACGTTGGAGCGTGAGCCGTGCCGCCGACCCGGCGGCCCTCGCCCGTTCACGACCCGGGAGCACCCATGACCCAGCGCGCCCTCACGCCCCCCGACCCGACCCGCACCGACGTGGGCCTCGCCTTCTTCAGCACCTGGCACGTCGGCACCCCCGAGCGCCAGCGCGCCACCGTCGAGGCGATCTCCCGCGCCTGGGAGTCCCGTGACTGGCCGCACGCGGGGCTGCTGTCGTACTCCGTGTACGAGGGCGAGGACGGGGCGACCCTGATGCACCACTCGCAGTGGCGCGACGAGCAGGCCTACGAGGACTTCTTCGCCCACGGCCGGGACCAGCGCAACGCCGACATCGACGCGGCCGTGCCGGGCATCGAACGCCTCGGCCTGCACAAGACCCGCCGCTACCGCAGCGTGACGCCGGGCAGCGGCACCGCCGGGGCCTTCGTGCTGGTCGAGGTCGACTTCGACGGGCCCGACGCCGACCGCCAGCGCGCCTGGGTCGACACCGTCCTCGCGGCCCTCGCCTCCGACCCCGCGCCCGCCCCCGGCCTGCTCGGCGCGCACTTCCACCTCAGCACCGACGGCAGGCGGGTGCTCAACTACGCGGAGTGGCGAAGCGCCCGGGACCACGACGAGGCGCTGGCCGCCCCGGGCGCGGGCGTGGGCTCGCCGACACCGCAGTGGCGCGGGGTGCGGGAGTTCCCTGGCGTGGCCCGGGACGACCGGGTGAAGCGCTACCGGTTCGCGTACGGCGTCACGCCCGCGGGCCCGCGGGCGTGACGCCCGGCTCACGGCTTGAAGCGGACCACCTGCGGGTCGTGGTCGCTGTTCTGCTCGGCGAACTCCGCGTTCAGGTGCACGCTGTCGTAGGTGAAGCGGCCGACGCCGGGGCTGACCAGGATCTGGTCGAGCACCTGGGAATTGCCCTGGAAGACGTACGAGTAGCGCTCGTCGCGCGGCAGCGTCCTCACGCCCGCGCGCAGGGCGCCGCCCGCCTCAAGGGCCTTGGTGGTCGGCGAGAACTCGAAGTCGTTGATGTCACCGGCGACCACGACGTCCGCGTCCTTCTCCGCGGCGCGCAGCTTGCGCACGAACGCGTTGACGGCCTGCGCCTGCTTGAGCCGCTGGACCTCCGAGGGGCGCGACGGCGGCTGGTGGTGGGAGGTCAGGGACTCGTCGCCGCCCTTGGAGGCGAAGTGGTTGGCGATCACGAAGACGGTCCGGCCGCGGAAGGTGAACTCGCCCGCGAGCGGCTTGCGGCTGTTGGTCCACGCCTCGTTCGCCGGGTCGATCCGGCCGGGGGAGAGGGTGAGCGCGGCCCGCTTGCCGTGGCGCACCACGTCGGTGGGGGTCGTCGCGTCCCCGCCCGCGCGGTCGGTGAACGACACCCGCTCGGGGTTGTAGAGGAATACCTGGCGGATGTTGCCGCCGGGCTCGCCGCCGTCCTTGTTGTTCTCCGGGTCGACGGAGCGCCACGCGTAGCGGGGGCCGCCCGCCGCCACGACGGCGTCGGTGAACTTCTTCAGGGTCTGGCCCGCGCCCACCGTGCCGTCGTTCTTCGCGCCGTTGTCGTCCTGGATCTCCTCCAGGGCGACGATGTCCGGCGAGGCGAGGTTGGTGACGACGCCCGTGGCGAGCGCGTCGAACTTCGCCTGCGGGTCGCCCGGGTCGAGGTTCTCGACGTTGTACGTGGCCACGGCCAGCTCGCGCTCGCGCTGCGGGCGGGTCCGCTCCCGCTCCAGGCCCTTGCCGACGACCGTGCCGAGCGTGCGCGCGGTCAGCGTGTAGCCGCCGTACTGGTTGAAGTCCAGCGGGCCCTCGGTGGTGCCGGACAGCACGTCCCCGACGTCCGCCTTCGGGAAGGGCTGCTCCGAGACCGGCGCGAGCTGCTGGATCTGGAGGCGCCCGGTGTTCTGGGAGGCGTACGAGCCGTAGAGCGCGCCCCCGCGTTCGCTGCGGTGCTCCCGCGGCTTCACGGTGATCCACAGCTCGTGGTGCGGGTCGGTGGCGCCGACGACGCGCGAGGTGCCGACACGGACGTTCATGCCCTCCAGGGACTCGTACAGGTCCAGGGCGTACGAGCGGGGCCGCAGCGGCAGGGCGTTGACGCTGTTCCCGGCGGCCGGGTCACCGGCGGGCGCGTACGCGGACGGCACCGACTTGGCGTCGAGGGTGACGGGGGCGGGCAGCGGGTTGCCGGACGACTCGACGGTGACCGTCGGCTTGGTGAGCTGCGTCAGGGACTGGTTGCCGGAGTTCGCGCCGCCGGGGACGTACTCGGTGACGGTGCCCGAGACCCGTACCGCGTCGCCCGGCTTCACCGTGGGCGTCGAGCCGGTGTAGACGAAGACGCCCTCGCTGGTCGCGCGGTCGTCGTCGGCCCGCGGGTCCTGGATCCAGAAGCCCTTCGAGCCGTAGGCGCGGACGCCGGTCACGATCCCGGGCACGTCCGTGACCTGCTGTCCGGCCAGCGGGGACAGGCGCGTGGTGCCCTGGATGTCGTGGACGCGCACCTGGTCGGCCGAGGCGGGGGCGGCGGTGGCGGCGAGCAGCCCGGCCGCGAGGGCCGTGGCGACGGCGGCGCTGACGGCGGCGGACCTGGGGACGCGGGGCAGGCGGTTCTTGCCGGATATGGCGGGCATCGAGAGGCTCCGGATGATGAGAGGAGAGAGCGGAAAGAAGGGAAAGCGGTGGGGCGCGCGGCTCGGGGAACGCGGCTCTACGCGCGTCAATCTCTTGCCTGACCAGGGGAGTTGTCAAGGTTGGACGGGTGTGGTCCGGCTGTACGTTTTCTGACAGGGACATGAACTAGGCCAAAGAGGGGCAACCCCCGTGGCGCCCCGGCCGGTGGCCGGGTCCGGTGACGGGTGGGCGGCGAACGGTCACATCCGTCTAGGCTTCACGCAGCAGACCGTGCCCCCGTGTACCCCCGTCAGGAGAACCAGCCGATGTCCCAAAGCCCCGCCACCCTGCCGCCGGTGCTGCTGCACTCAGAAGCGGAGCTCGCGCGGGACGCGCTCGCCACCCCGCTGCTGGGCCGCGCGGTGCGGCTCGCCCGCTGGGCGGGCCCGGAGACCAGGGTCGGCGCGGGCGGTGAGCTCGTCGACGAGCAGCTGCCCGCGGCGGCGGCCGAGCTAGGGCTCGTCGACGGGGCCGACGGCCTGCAGGCCGGGGACGCGGCGGCGTACGCGAGCGAGGCCTGGCGGGTCGCCGTCGACACCGGCCTGGTGGAGGTCGTGGACGCCGCCGATGACGCCGACGACGACGCCGACGCCGATGACGCCGAGGGCACCGTGGTCGCGGGGGAGGAGCTGGAGCTGATCACCTCCGGCGGCCCGCAGGACGTCCTCGCCATCTGGCTGGGCGCCCTGGAGACCGTGTTCGCCGACGCCACCGTGCCGGACCTGGAGGACCTCGTCGACGTCATCCAGGACGGCGGTGAGATCGACTTCGGCGAGCTGGGCTGGGACCCGCAGGCCGAGGCCGACTTCCTCGAGGGCGTCCTCGGCAACCTGTACCTGCTGACGGTCGGCGACGGCGCCACCGACGACGGCGCGGTGCCGCTGCCCGCGCTCGCCGCCTCGATGATCGTGCCCGACGACATGGGCGAGCCCACCGACGACATCCTGGAGCAGGTCTCCGACGCGATGATGCGGCTCGACGACCAGTTCCGGATGCTGGCGCCGGTCGGCCTCGTCGACTACCAGCCCGTGGACGAGGCCCTGATGGCGGACATCGACCAGGGCGACAGCGGGGAGCCGCTGCCGCCCGTCGACGACGAGGACGTCACGCGCTACGGCATGGTCAGGCTGACGCCGCTCGGCCTCTACGGCGTCCGCGCCCGGATGCTGGAGGCCGGTGTCGACGCGCCCGCCGTCGGCGACCTCGCCGACAAGGGCGCCGACACCCTCCTCGACGCCACCTCCGCCTTCCCGCAGACCGCCGCGCGGGCCGAGACCGAGCAGTGGCTCGCCCGGCGCGAGCCGCTCGACGCCGCGCGGGAGCTGCTGGCCGCCGCGCGCGGCAGCGACGAGGGGGCGCCGCTGCGGCGGCTGCGCTGCCAGCAGGCGCTGTCCCTGGTCGGCGGCGCCGCCGAGCCCGCGCTGCGCGAGGTCCTCGACGACGCCGAGCTGGGCGGGCTCGCGAGGGTGTGGCTGGCCGAGCGCGGCGCGGCGGACGTGCCCCCGCCGGGCGAGGGCATGGTCTTCTGGCTCACCATCGACACGATCGCGGCGCAGCTCGCCGCCGAGGGCAACTCCGAGGAGCTGCGGGGGCTCGTGGAGGGGCTCGCCGCCCAGCACAGCGGGTTCTTCGCGGCGGCGTGGCGGGTGGAGCACCCCGCGACGGCGGACGTCCTGGAGGCGATGGGGCGGCTGCACCCGGACAAGAAGGTGGCGAAGGAGGCCCGCAAGGCGGCCTTCAAGGCCAGGTCCCAGAGGGGGTGACCGCCCCCTCGGGGTGCCGGTCTTCGCGCTGCGCGCTCGTCCTCAAGCGCCGGACGGGCTGAGTGGTTTCGTCGCGGTCCGCGGTCGTCCGCGGGTTGCTCGCGCTGGCGCGCTCGCTTTTCCCCACCCGCCCGCCCTTTTCAGGGCGGGCGGTTGAGTGGTGTTCAAGTGGTGTTCAGGCGGGCGCGGGAATCTGTCGGCGGCAGTTGCCTGGTCGTTCGCGCCCCCCACCCGCCGTCATCCGCTCCCTCAGGAGAAACCATGTCGTCGCTCACGCGCAGGGACTTCACCAGACGATCCGCGGCCACCGGCGCGGGCATCGCCATCGCGGGCAGTGCCGGGGCGCTCGCCACCGCGCCGGGCGCGCTCGCGGCCGAGGACCCCGACGTGGCCGGGGAGGCCACCGCCGACGGCCACGGCCACGGCGCGCCCGGCTACGGGCCGCTCGTCCCCGACCCCGAGGGACTGCTCGCGCTGCCCGCCGGGTTCTCGTACCGCGTCCTCACCTACAGCGGCCGTACCCGCCTGGAGACGGGTGAGTTCACGCCCTCGAACCACGACGGCACCGCCGCCTTCCCCGGCCCGCGCGGCGTGACCCTGCTCGTCAACAACCACGAGCTGGGCGGCCGCCGCTCCAGGTGGAAGCACCCCGTCCCGCTCACCGAGGGCCTGGTCTACGACCCGGCCGCGTCCGGCGGCTGCACGGTCGTCGAGGTCCGCCGCGGCGGCGCCGTCGCCGAGTGGGTGGGCGTCGCGGGCACCTCCACCAACTGCGCGGGCGGATCCACCCCCTGGGGCACCTGGCTGACCTGCGAGGAGACCGAGGACAAGGCCGGTCAGAACGGCATGACCAAGGACCACGGCTATGTCTTCGAGGTCGACCCCCACGACCGGCGCGCCAACCTCGCCCCCAAGCCCATCAAGGCCCTCGGCCGCTACGCCCACGAGGCCGTCGTCGTCGACCCCAAGCGCGGCCACCTGTATCTGACCGAGGACGCCGCCGGGCCCAACGGCCTGTTCTACCGCTGGACCCCGCCGCACGGCTTTCGCCACGGCCGCGGCCGCCTGCGTGCCCTCGCCGACGATGCGGGCGTCCTGAAGGCCCCCAAGTGCTACGACTCCGGCGGCCGGTTCGTCGACGACCTCTCGCGCGCCACGAAGATCGGCACCGTGTACGGCGTGGACTGGGTGGAGGTGCCCGACCGCGACGCCCGCGACGTCCCCGTGCGCGAGCAGTTCGACCTCGGCGCCGTCACGCGCGCCCGCAAGCTCGAAGGCATGTGGTGGGGCGACGGCGGCGCGTACATCGTGTCGTCGTACGCCCGTGACGAGAGCCCCGGCGCCCAGCACGACGGGCAGGTGTGGTTCTACCACCCCGGCCGCCGCACCCTCACCCTGAAGGTGCGGCTCGGCGTCAACCAGGACCCGGACCGGGACGGCGCCTTCGACGGCCCCGACAACATCACCGTCTCGCCGTACGGCGGCCTGATCCTCGCCGAGGACGGCGACGGCGTCCAGCACCTGTTCGGCGCGACGGAGCGCGGCCGCACGTACCCGATCGCCCGCAACGAACTCAACGCGGGCACCCCGGAGAAGCCCTCCTACAGCGAGTTCACCGGCGTCACGTTCTCGCCGGACGGCCGGACCCTGTACGCCAACATCCAGAGCCCCGGCATCATGTTCGCGATCACCGGGCCCTGGCGGCGCCAGCGCCACTGAACTCCCTTACACGGACGGCGCGTTGACGGCGCGTACGGACCGCCCGCCGAGCAGCGCGTACCAGCCGGACGCGTCGGCGGCCAGCGCCGTGGCCTCGGCGTCGAGGCGCCACCGCGCGAGCGGCGCCCCGCCGCGCGGCGGCAGCGCCCGGCACTCGCGGCCCGCCGTGACATAGACGACGCCACCGCCGACGGCGGGAGGGCACTGGGCGGTGGCGTCGAAGGCCGCCGCCCACAACCGCCTGCCGCCGTCGGCGAGGTCGACGGCCTCCAGGGTGCCGGGGTCCGCCCAGTGCAGCAGGACGCCATCGGCGGTCACCGGCGCCGCCGCGCCGCCGGGGCCGGACGGCCAGCTCGCGGCGAGCCCGGCCGTCGGGCGGTTCCACCGCACCGCCCCGTCGTCGGGGTCGAAGGCGACGAGCCTGCCGCCGCCGAGCACCAGACCGGTGCCCCGCGCCTGGCCGAGCGCCGTGGTACCGCGGCCCGCCGCGATGCCGAGCGCGCGGCGGGCAAGGCGCTTCCCGTCGCGGGCGGCGACCAGGTGCAGGTCACCCGTGTCGGACAGGAGCGCGAAGCGCGCCGCGCGCCCGCCACGACCGGGCAGCGCCAGTGGCGCGGCCACCGCCTTCGCGTCGGAGCCGAGTCCGTCGTACGTCCACCGCGTGTTCCCGGTGGCCGCGTCCAGGCAGGTGACGTCGTCCACGAGCGTGCCCGGCTCGGGCGCGAGCAGCAGCGCCGAGCCGAGGGCCGCGGGCCGGTGCCAGTGCGGGGCGCTCTTGCGGGTCCTGGGCGCGGAGCCGTCGGGCAGGGTGCGCAGCCGCAGTTCGTAGCGGTCCACCCCGTCGACCCGGTGCAGCGTGGCCAGGCGCCGCCCGGCGACGGCGTACCAGAGCGTGGTCCCCGGCCAGGCGTCCGGCACCGGCCACGGCTCGCCCGTGCGCACGTCCAGCGCCTCCGCCAGCGCGTCCGGCGCGAGCAGCAGGCCGTCCACGACGCCCCACAGCTTCGGCGGGGCGCCCGCGCCGCCGTCCCGCTGCCAGCGGCGGGTGCCGTCGGCGGTGCGTACGGCGTGGACCGTGCCGCCCGTCGAGGCGGCGGAGGCCGGGGCGTGCACCAGGAGGGTGCCGCCCGTCAGCAGCAGGCCGTTGGGGCCGTCGCCGGGGGTGGCCTCGGAGGTCAGGGTCCAGCGGGTGGCGGCCGGGGTGGCGCGGCGGCCCTTGCTGAGCGCCAGGGCGGCTCTGTCCGTGCCGTCGCCGTTGCCGCTGCGGTTGCCCGGGGTGGCCGGGCCCGGGGAGGTGCTGATGGCCCAGCCCGCCAGGGCCGCGAGGGCGGTGCCGCCGAGGGTGAGGGCGGTGCGGCGGGCGAGGGTGCGCTGTCGCGGGGACCCCCAGACCCGCCCCTTCGCCCCGAGCCAGGGGGCTGCCGCCCCTGGGCCCCCGCCCCGTCGGCGCTCCGCGCCTCGTCCTCAAGCGCCGGACGGGCTGATTCCCCGCGCTCCGCGCTTGTCCTCGAACGCCGGACGGGCTCGGTCTGTCGCGCTGTGCGCTCGTCCTCGGGCGTCGGACGGGCTGGAATCTCGGGCTGCTCGTTCTGGATCAGCGGGCCCAACGGGGGCTCGCGCCACCACAGCGGGGCCTGGGGGGTGGAGGTCTCGGAGAGGATGTCGGCGGGGGTCGGGCGGGCCGGTGGGGGCTTGCTGAGGCAGCGGGCGGTCAGGGCGCGCAGGGGCTCGGGTACGCCGCTGAGGTCCGGGTCCTCGTGGGCCGCCCGGTAGAGGAGTACCGCTACCGGTCCCGTGCCGAACGGGTGCTGCCCCGTCGTCGCGAAGGTCAGGACCGCGCCCAGGGCGAACACGTCCGTCGCCGGGCCCACCTCCGCCCCCAGGACCTGCTCCGGCGCCATGTAGCCCGGCGTGCCGAGCAGCGCGCCCGTCGCCGTCAGGGCGCCCCGGGCGTGGTCGCCGGTGGCGCGGGCGATGCCGAAGTCGATGACGCGCGGGCCGTCGGCGGTGAGCAGCACGTTGGACGGCTTGAGGTCGCGGTGGACGACCCCGGCCGCGTGCATGGCGACCAGCGCCTCGGCCAGGCACGCCGCCAGCGACCGCGCCACGTCCGCGCCCAACGGGCCCGCCGCCGCGACCGCCTGGCGGAGCGTCACGCCCGGCAGGTAGGCCGTCGCCAGCCACGGCTGCTCGGCGTCGGGGTCCGCGTCCACCACCGCCGCCGTGTACGCGCCGGTGACGGCCCGCGCCGCGGTGGCCTCCCGCCGGAAACGCTCCCGGAAGTGCGGCTCCGCCGCCAGGTGCGCGTGCACCGTCTTCACCGCGAGCGGCTTCCCGCCGGGGCTGCGCGCCAGGTACACCTGGCCCATGCCGCCCGCGCCGAGCCGGGCCAGCAGCCGGTGGCCGCCGAGGGTCGCCGGGTCCTCCGGCAGCAGGGGCGTCGTCATGAGCGGTCCGGCCCCCCGACCGTCCGGAGCGCGTCGTCGGCGTACAGGTGGACCAGACCGTCACCGGCCGCCGCCGCGGCCACCGTCGTGCCCGCGCCCAGCTCCACCGCCCAGGCCGTCGCGCCCGTGCGCACGTCCAGGGCGTGCAGGCCCCACGTGGGCTCGCCCCGCGTCCCGGGCTCGGGCCCGAGGACGTACGCGTATCCGTCCGCGGTGAGCAGCGAGCCGTCCCCGGCGGTCAGTCCGCGCACCCCGGCGCGGGTCCAGCGGGGCCCGCCGCCCGACCCGGCGTCGTACGCGCTGACCCCGTCGCCCGCCGCGGCCAGCACCAGGCCCCGCACCGGGCGCGGCGTGTGCGCGGTGACCGCCGTCGCGCGGCGGCTCCAGCGGGTGCGGCCCGTGCCCAGGTCGACCGCCGTCAGGCCGGGCCCGGCCGCGTACACGCCGGTGCCCCGCGCGCCCGGGTGCGCCTGGGGGCGGGCCGCGCCGCCCGGCACGGTCCGCTCCACCCCGCCGTCCGCGGCCCGCAGCACCACGAGCGGGCCGCGCGGCTCCTCGCTTCCGTACGCCGGGCGCGCCGACGTGGCCACGGCGATGCGGCCGCCCGCCTGGTGGGTGCCGACCACCCCGGACGCGTCCCCCTGGTGGTACCAGAGGTCCCGGTGGGTGCGGGCGTCGAAGCCGTAGGCCCGCCACCGCCTGCCCTGCGCGGAGCGCCGCGCCCACCGGGTGTCGTACGCGGCGTACGTCAGCAGGCAGAGCACGCCGCCGCAGAGCACGAGCGTGCCGCGGTCGCCCTCCAGCGTGCTGAGCGGGTTGTCGGCGTCCGTGGCGGCGAGCGTGCGGCGCCGCGGGTTGAGGACGTGCGAGGGGGACTGCCACTCCTTGCGGCCGGTGGCGGCGCCGAGCGCGTGCGCCTCCGGCTCGAACAGGTCGTCCTTGAGGACGTACACCGTGTCGCGGTAGCGCTCCACCTGGTGCAGGCTCGCCTCCGGATACCCCCAGCGCTCCGTGCCGGATGGGGCGTCCAGGCAGGTGAGCCCGTCGACGGTGAGCAGGTACAGGTCGGCGCCGCGGCGCACCAGGCCCCCGGTCCTGACGTCGTCGGCCTCCCTGGTCCACAGGACGCGGCCCCGGGTCCAGCGGGTCCGGCCGCCGCTGCCCTTCCCCTTGCGGCCGTCGCCGTCGTTCCCGGCCAGGGCGGCGACGGTCGCCGTGGTCGCCACCGCGGCGGCGGCGAGGGCGCCGCCGCCCCAGAGGAGCAGGCGGCGGCGGGGTGGGGCGGGGGTGTCGGAGACGGTGGGGACGGTAGGGGCGGTGAGGGCGGCGGGGGAGGTGGGAGCGTCAGGGGCGGCGGAGGTGTCCGTGCTGCCCGAGGCACCCAAGGCGGCCGTGCTGTCCGAGTCGGCCGAGGCACCCGAGGCGTCCAACGCGCCCGAGGTGGCCAAGGCGCCCGAGGTGTGCAAGGCGCACGTGCTGTCCGAGGCGCCCGTGCCGCCCGTGCCGCCCGGGGGCGCGCTGGGCGCCAACAGCCTTGCCACGTCGTCCTCATGACGTCGTATCAGCTCAGCGACCGCGCCCCGCTCCCACCACGGCACCCCCGCCGTCCGCTCCCCGCACCACGCCAGCACCTCCACGACCGTCGGCCGCTCGCCGGGGTCGCGGGCCAGGCAGCGGGCGAGGAAGGCGCGCGGGCCGGGGCTGGGCACGCCGTCCAGGTCAGCGGGCACGCCGTCCAGGTCCGGGTCCTCGTGCAGCGTGCGGTACAGGACGCGGGCCGCGCCGTCCCCGCCGAACGGGGCCCGCCCCGTCATCGCCAGCGCGAGCACCGCGCCGAGCGCGAACACGTCGGCGGGCGGCCCGGGGCGCGCCGCGTCGGCGCCGCGCGCCAGCTGCTCGGGGGCGATGAAGCCGGGGGAGCCGATGGCCTCGTCGCTGGCCGTGAGGCTGTCGTCGGCGGCGCTCTTGGCGATGCCGAAGTCGAGGACCTTCGGCCCCGCGCGGGTGACGACCACGTTGGCGGGCTTCAGGTCGCGGTGCACCAGGCCCGCCGCGTGGACGGCGCCGAGCGCCTCCGCGAGCGCGGCGCCGAGCGCGGCGAGGTCGGCGGCGGACAGCGGCCCGTGCGCGGCGACCGCGTCCGCGAGGTCCGGGCCCGCGCAGAACTCCGTGGCCAGCCAGGGCCGCTCCGCCTCCGGGTCGGCGTCGAGGACCGCTGCGGTGAACGGGCCGGTGACGGCGCGCGCGGCGGCCGTCTCGCGGCGGAACCGCTCGCGGAACTCCGGCTCGGCGGCCAGGTGCGCGTGCACCGTCTTCACGGCGACCGGCCGCCCCGCCGCGGACCGCGCCAGGTGCACCCGCCCCATGCCGCCCGCGCCCAGCTCGGCGACGAGCCGGTAGCCGCCGACGTCACCGGCCGTGGCCCGTGTGACCCCCGTGGCCCCCGCCATAGCGCCCGCCCCCTCCTCGATCCGGCCGCACAGAGCGACGCCGCACGGGCATCGTATGGTTGCGTCCGCCCGCGACCGGGCCCGCGGGAAAAACCCTTGGCACCCGTCGAGTTCGCTCTCCTAAAGTGATCCGTGTCCAGGTGCGCGGGCGGGACTTACTTCCGCTGCTAACGGGGAGGCCGCGGGTTCGAATCCCGCCATCGGCACGTCAGGCCGGTGTAGCTCAGGGGTCAGAGCGCCATACGTCAGTTCCGCCGCCGAGATCTCTGGACACCCAGGACATCCACCTCCCGGTGCGCTGGCCGCGGCTCCTTCCTTTTCCGAAATGACGCCGCCGCCGATCAGATCTCGGGAGGCCCAGAATTCGGGGGAATTCACCATGGCGCGATTCAACGCCAGGGCGGCCAAGGCCCCGCCCGCCTCGCCCGTCCGCTCGACCGGCGCGGTCACCCGCACCCACCAGGGCGGCCGGGGACACCTGAGGGACGCGCGCTCCGAACTTTTCCTGTTCGCCGTCGCGAACTTCGTGGCGCAGGACACCCACTACGAGAGCGGCCAGGCCCGCGACGACCGGTTCGCGGCGCTCGTGCGCCAGCTCGCCGTCGAGGACCCCGAGTGGACCGCGGGCCTGCTCGGCTGGCTCCGCGGCGACGGCGGCATGCGGACGGCGTCCCTGGTCGGCGCCGCCGAGTACGTGCGGGCGCGCCTCGCGGCGGGCGCCACCGGCGGCCCCGCCAACCGCCAGGTCATCGCCTCCGTCCTGCGCCGCCCCGACGAGCCCGGCGAACTGCTCGGCTACTGGACGGCGACGTACGGCCGGAGCGTGCCGAAGCCCGTCAAGCGCGGCATCGCCGACGCCGTACGCCGTCTGTACTCGCAGAAGTCCCTGCTGAAGTACGACACGGCGTCCAAGGGCTACCGCTTCGGCGACATCCTGAACCTGGTGCACGCCGCGCCCGACCCGGACAAGCCCTGGCAGGGCGACCTGTTCCGGTACGCGCTCGACCGGCGCCACCACCCGGAGACGGCCGTGGTGCCCGCGTCCCTGCCCGTGCTGGCCGCGCACCGCGACCTGATGGCGCTGCGCGTCGCCAAGCGGCGCCGCGTCGTCACCGGCGCGGGCGCCGCCGAGCGGCTCGCCGCCGCGGGCATGACCTGGGAGGCGCTCGCGGGCTGGCTCCAGGGGCCGATGGACAGGGCCGCCTGGGAGGCGGTCATTCCGTCCATGGGCGTGATGGCGCTGACACGGAACCTGCGGAACTTCGACGAGGCGGGCGTCAGCGACGAGGTCGCCGCCGGGGTCGCGGCACGGCTCGCCGACCCCGCGGAGGTCGCGCGGTCGCGGCAGTTCCCCTTCCGCTACCTGGCCGCGTACCAGCACGCGCCGTCGCTGCGCTGGGCGTACGCGCTGGAGCGGGCGCTCGGCCACTCGCTGGCCAACGTGCCCGCGCTGCCCGGCCGTTCGCTGATCCTGGTGGACCGCTCCGGCTCCATGTGGTCGCCGCTTTCGGAGCGCTCGCAGCTCAACCGCGCGGACGCGGCGGCGGTGTTCGGCGCGGCCCTCGCGCTGCGCGCCGCCGACGCCGACCTCGTGCAGTTCGGCACCACCAGCGCCGAAGTGCGGTACGCGCGGGGCGAGTCCGTCCTGAAGGTCCTGGACCGCTTCGGCGACCTCGGCGGCACCCACACCACGGAGGCGGTCCGCCGCCACTACCGCGGCCACGACCGGGTCCTGATCGTCACCGACGAGCAGACCGCGCACAGCCGCCACGGCGGCCCCACCGACCAGATCCCGGCGCACATCCCGGTGTACACCTGGAACCTGGCGGGCTACCGCACGGGCCACGGCCCCTCCGGCACCGGCAACCGCCATGTGTTCGGCGGCCTTTCGGACGCCGCGTTCCGCATGGTGCCGCTCCTGGAGGCGGGACGGGCCGCGGACTGGCCCTGGAAGCGCTGAACCACCGGGGGCGGCGGACGGCCCGAGCCGCTCGCCGCCCCTTCCGCGTCTTCGTGCGTCTGTGCAAAACCCGTACTGGTATCTAACATGTCAGTTCATGGGTGCCCTACGACCCGTGCGCCGCACGCTCCTTCGCGACCAGGCGTACGCAGCGCTGCGCGACGCCATCGTCGGCGGCGACCTGCCGCCCGGCTCGATCGTGCGCGACACGGACCTCGCCGACCGGCTCGGCCTGTCCCGGGCGCCCGTCCGCGAGGCCCTGGCGCGCCTGTCCGACGAGGGACTGGTGGAGACGAAGCCGCAGAGCCGTACGCGCGTGACGCCGCTGGTCGCCGCCGACGTCCGGGACGCGGCGGCCGTGGTCCGCGCCCTGCACGAACTGGTCGCGCGCACCGCCGTGCCCCGGCTCGGCCCCGGCGCCGTCGCGGCCCTGCGCGCCGCCAACTCCCGCTTCTCGGCGGCCGTCGCGGCCGGGGACGTGGACGCCGCGCTGGCCGAGGACGACGCGCTGCACCAGATCCTGGTGGACGCCGCGGGCAACCGCGCCGCGGCCGCCACCATCGCCCGCTACACCCCGCTGATCCGCCGTCTGGAGCGCCAGGTGTTCGGCGCGGGCAGCCGCTGCCGCTCCGCCGCGCTGCACGACCGGCTGATCGACGCGTGCGCGGCGGGCGACACCGGCGCCGCCGTGCGCGTCACGACGGACATCTGGCGCGCCCTGGAAGAGCTGGCCGACGACACCCCAGGCCTTGACGTCCCCTGACCGTCCGGAGGTTCCGTGTCCCCCTCGCCGCTGGCCGCCGCGCTCCGCGCCTTCCCCCGCCATCCGCTGCTCTTCGGCCCCTCGCCCGTCCACCCCCTGCGGCGCCTCACGGACCACCTCGGCGGGCCCGCCCTGTGGGCCAAGCGGGAGGACTGCAACTCCGGCGTCGCCTACGGCGGCAACAAGACCCGCAAGCTGGAGTACCTGGTCGCCGACGCGCTCGCCCAAGGCCGCGACACGCTCGTGTCGGTCGGCGGCGTGCAGTCCAACCACACCCGGCAGGTCGCCGCGGCCGCCGCGCACGCCGGGCTCCGGTGCGTGCTCGTCCAGGAGAGCTGGGTCGACTGGCCAGAACCCGGCTATGACAAGGTCGGCAACATCCTCCTCAGCCGCCTCGCGGGCGCCGATGTGCGCCTGGTGCGGGCCGGGTTCGACATCGGCGTCAGGGAGAGCTGGGAGCGGGCGGTGCGCGAGGTGGAGGAGGCGGGCGGCGCGCCGTACGCCATCCCGGCGGGCGCCTCCGACCATCCGCTCGGCGGCCTCGGGTTCGCCGGGTGGGCCGCCGAAGTCGCCCGGCAGGAGGACGAGCTGGGGGTCTTCTTCGACACCGTGGTGGTGTGCTCGGTGACCGGGTCCACGCAGGCCGGGATGGTCGCCGGGTTCGCCGCGCTCGCCGAGGAGCGGGGCGGGCGCCCCCGCCGGATCCTCGGGGTCGACGCCTCCGCCGAGCCCGCCCGCACCCGCGCGCAGATCCTGCGGATCGCCCGCGCCACGGCCGAGCTCCTGGGCGTGCGGCGGCCCATCGAGGAGGCGGACATCGAACTGGACGAGCGCTACCACGCCGGGACGTACGGCATCCCGGACGACGCCACCCTCGACGCGATGCGCGTCGCCGCCCGCACCGAGGGCATGATCACCGATCCCGTCTACGAGGGGAAGTCGATGGCGGCACTCCTCGATCTCGTACGGCGTGAGGAGATCGGCCCGCGGTCGACGGTCCTCTACGCCCACCTGGGCGGACAGCCCGCGTTGAACGCGTACAGCGGGCTGTTCGCCTAGGCGGGCGAGGCCCGCGCCCCGGGCGGGACCGCCGGGCGCAGGAAGCCCCTGCGCGCCTCGCGCTCACTGGCCGCTGGCCCCTGTAACGCGGCGCGCCAGATGTACGTCCAGCCGGAGAAGCCCCACACCGCGTACGCGTTCACCGCGAGCTGGCAGGCCGGGCCCATCGCGAGCGGTCGCTTCTCGCACACCGCTTTCCTGACGTACTTGCCGCGGCGCGGCTCCGGCGGCGGGACAGCGCCGCTCATGAGCATGGTGAAAACCATGAGGATCCTCAACGAGGCCAGTACGCGTGAACCGTGAACGATGCCCCGCCCCCCGCCTTGCGCGCGGGCCGGGGCACTCCATCATGCCCGCGGACAGCAGAGCCGCTTAGCGGAGTCGATACCGCAGCAACCGCGACTCAGCAGCTGCTGGCGACAAGCCGAGCGCCTGCCCCAGCGCCTCGCCTGACAGGCCATCGGCCTCAGCGTAGGCGGCGGAGTTGCGAGCGACGCGCTTCATCGTGCTCTCCAGCGCGATCACGGCCTTGATCGCAGCCAGCGGTGCCTCGTCGGCGAGACGTGTGAGCTGGGTGTCGACCTGTTCCAAGAGGTCCGCCAGTTCGGTGGGCAGCGGGACGGTGAGGGCCGCTACGGAGTCGATGTGCCGCTCCCAGTCCGAGAGCGGTTCGAGCGAGGGGAACTCTTGCGTGCGGACGTCGACTTGATCCCAGTCGATGAGGTACTCGTTCTCCCCGCGCCACCCGCAGGAGCAGGCACCGCGGGCCCGGGATGCTCGCGGGCGCCCCAGGGATCCGCTGTAGGCCCACCACTCGCGTGTCTGGCGGAAGTTGGGGCCGCTGCCGGGGTCGATGTGTGCTGGCTTGGGCTCGGTGCCGTCCGCGAGTACGGCTCCCACCCATCCCTCGTGGCTCTTGCCGTACTCCTCCGTGGCCCACATGGCCGCTCCTCGCCGGTAGGGGATCGAGGTCCACCATGCCGAACCTGGGCCCGGCGTCGGGGCGATTCCGCGGAGCTTGCCCCTGCGGGGTGTGAGGTTCAGGCCGCCGTGACGACGTCGGCGCGTACCGCGTCGGCCCCCCGGCGAGCAGCCGTTCGTACGCGACGCGTTGCCCATCGGCCAGGCCGACGCGCGGGTCACGCCAGGGGAAGGCGCGGGTGTCCTCGTTCACGGCCGCGGCAGGGCGCACGGGGCCGCGGTGCTGGGGGCGGAGGACATGCCTGCCAGCGCAAGCGGTGCCCCTGACAGCCGTCGACGCCTACCACCTCGCCACGCCCCGGCGCGGACACACAGCGTGACGCACTCTTGACGCGACGCCCTGCCGCAATGAAGGTGCGGTGCAACAGCGTGGAATCCGCTCGTAGAGGAGATTCTGATGGCCCTGCGCTTCCTCGGCATCATCCCCAACACTCCGACCGACGAGTCCCCCACGATCTGGCTGGATGAGGCCACAGGGGACCTCCTGATCCAGTCGTACAAGGCGACGCCGGAGGAAGTACGTGGGTGCCAGGAGGTCGGCTCTATCCCCGGACACTCCACGGATGTGCCGGATCACGAGACGGTCATTAGGCTGCCCAAGGTCATGCTGAAGTACACCCCCTGCCCGAACTGCAGCGGAGAGGAAGCAAGTGCAGCCACCAGCGCGTAGCGCCCTGGCCCAAGCCCAACGATCCGCGGTGCACCTGGAGTTGCGTGACAGCTACATGCTGGACGACCCGGAGTTCATCGCCTGGCAGGAGGGGCACCGGCTCGATCCGTCGGATAGGGACTCGTGGTGGGGAGGCTGGCACGACGCCGTCAGCCAGGCCACGGCCCGGGGCGTCGCGGTCCGGCGCGCCCGGATCGTGTCGGAGCCGGTCAGCGAGTACATCCGCTACGAGCACGACGTGACCTTCACCAACATCGCTGCCGGGGAACAGGTGCGGTGGCTGCCTCGGCGCCAGGCGAAGGACCTCCTGGTCCCTGGCACTGACCTGTGGGTCTTCGATGAGGAGACCGTCCTCTTCCACCACTTCACCGGTGATGGCCAACTCGCCGAGGACGGCCGCGAGTACGTCACGGACCCAGCCCTCGCCAAGCAGTGCGGCGATGCCTTCGAGGCCATCTGGCGACGGGCCATCCCGCACGACGAGTACCGGCCTGCCTGACCGCGCACGCTCATGGCCCCGTCCGCATCATCCAGCGCAGAGCAGGCCCGGAAGGATCTCGCCGACCGCCTCGGCGAGATCCGTCTGGACGCTGGGCTGAAAGGCACCCAGCTCGCTGCGCGCCTCGGTTGGTACCCGTCCAAGGTGTCTCGCATCCAGAACGCGACCACGTCGCCGTCCGCCGACGACATCCGCGCCTGGTGCACGGCGTGCGACGCCGAGGATCAGGCCGCGGACCTCGTCCAGAAGCTCCGGGACGTCGAGGGCATGTTCGTCGAGTGGCGCCGCATGGAGCGCGACGGCCTACGCCGCGCCCAGGAGGCCGTACGGCCGCTCTTCGAGCGCACGACACGCTTCCGGGCCTACTCCTCGTGGCTCGTACCCGGCCTCATCCAGAGCCGCGCGTACACGGAAGCCGTGCTGCGGGCAGTGCAACGCCGCCGTGTCGATGTGGACGATGTCGACGCGGCTGTGGCTGCACGGATGGAGCGTCAACAGATCCTGCACGAGGGCGGCCGCACCTTCGCCTTCCTCGTCGAGGAGTCCGTACTGAGGTCCGGTATGGGCGGACGGGAGGTCATGGCCGGTCAACTGGGCCAGCTGATCACCGTCGGCTCGTTGCCCAACGTCAGTCTCGGCATCGTCCCCATGAGCGTGGACCGGACCCGGATGCCGGTCGAGGGGTTCTGGATCTACGACTCCACGCAGGTCTCTGTCGAGCTGGTCTCCGGCTACCTCACCCTCACACAGCAGCGCGAAGTGGGGATGTACGCCGAGGCATTCGCCGAGCTGGCCGAGCACGCTGTCTACGGGGCCGACGCGCGGAGCTTAATCGCCATCGCGCTGAGGGCCCTGGGGTGAACTCCATAGAATCTCATGGAACTTTCTGGAGCTTTGTGGCGCCTCGTCCGTACGGTCCGTAACAGGACCCACGAGACGGAGCGCGCCCTATGGCCAGCCAGCAAGGACAGCACGATGCAGGCGACGACTGGCTGGCCAACCGCGCTCCGGCCCCCGACACCGTACGAGTAGCCCGGAGCCTGGGCGCCCTCGCGCCCATCCGGACCGGTGAGCATTGGATCGTCGCCGAGGCCCGACTCGCTACGGCGCTCGGCGCGATGAACCGCATGCCACCCGATCAGCGAGGGCCGACCCTCGTTGATCCGGGCATCGGCCTGGCCTGGTGGCCGCTGCCCAACGCCGGGCCTGCTGAGCGCTACAGCCGCATGCGAGCAGTCGCGGTCCACCCCGTCGGCTGGCCGTTGCTCTTTCCCCTACCGGCAGACCAGTGTGCGACCGCTTCTGGGTGGACTGGCCGGACGGATCCGGGCGCCTCACCGACCCCGCCCATCCGGCTGCTGCCCTTCGCGCGGGCTGCGGCCTTCATCTTCCTGCGGAGGCATTCGGATGACCCTGCACCACGACGACCCCACGCCGTCTGAGTCATCGACCCTTGAAGACCGGCTCCGAGACCGGCTCCGGGCCTGGGCGACCGACGACCTGGCCTGTATCGCGGTGACCATGCTCATCGAGGAGCGTGAGCTGCTGGCCCGGCCTGACGTGCGGCGGGCTCTCGTCGTGCTGGACGACGAGGCCCTGTACGCGGATTGGGCCCACCTCACTGTGCGCCTCGGGGACCTGGACCTCGACGAGAGTGAGTACGCCTTCATGGAGGTGGTGCTCGCCATCGCGCTGGGGCGCCAGGTCCTGCTGGGCTGTGTGCTGCCGCTGGGCGAGCGCCGTCTCGCGATCGTGCTGCGCGCGCTCGCGGCGTGGGCGGGTGCGGACTCCGTGGCCGTGGGGACCCGCGCATGACGCCCGCCGCGGGCGTGCGGCACCTGCTGGAGGTGGCGCTCGCTGCGTGCCGCACGCTGCCGCCCACGGAGACCACTGTCCAGGTCCATCGCGATCTCGTGGCCGAGATTCAGCTGCGCCTGCCGCGCGCGGAGCAGGCCGCGGCCGCCGCCGAGGACGGCAGCCCGGAATGGCACCGGCATCAGCGGGTGATCAGGGCTGCGCGTGATGCGCTGGACTGGGAAGGGGTACGGCCGCAGCCGGGTGAAGGCCCGCTCGTGGCGGCGCTGCGGGTCGCTGAGCTGGGGCGGCGTCTGCGGGACCTGGCTGCGTATCCGCCGCGGGAGGGCGCGTGACCCAGAGGGTGCTGATCTGTGCTCGGTGTGATGAGCGGATCCGGCCGGGTGAGCCGTACCTCGTGCGCGCGAAGTTCTCCGCGTCGGGCGGGGGCGGCAGCATGGTGTGGCACGCCGCCCTGTGCGGGCGCCGACGGTAGGTCAGCGGACGGGACAACTCCCCCCAGGTGGCGCCCTCAGCCTGGTCCCCAGCGGAGCGACTGCGGCCCTGCCGGACATCCCGCCCGGCAGGGCCGATCGCGTACTCACTGGGAAACGCCTGGGAAACAGTTCGCCAGTCGATAGCCCCGCGGTGAGCATCCCGACCGTCAACGGCCCCGCAAAACTCTCCGGTGCGCGATCCGATCAGTGGCCAACCGAGGGCGCGAACGCCATGACCTGCGAGAACGCTACAGCGCCTGGGCGGCGGGCTTGACCATGCCGCGGACCGTGCGGGACTTCACGAAGTCGCCCATGGCGGTCATCTCCCACTCGCCGGAGAACTGGCGGATGAGCTTGGCCATCATCACGCCCGTCTGCGCCTCGGCGTTCGTCAGGTCGAAGCGGACCAGCTCCTCGCCCGACGCGGCGTCCAGGAGGCGGCAGTACGCCTTGGCGACCTCGGTGAACTTCTGGCCCGAGAACGAGTTGACCGTGAAGACCAGGCCCGTGACCTCCTGGGGGAGGCGGCCCAGGTCGACGACGATGACCTCGTCGTCACCGCCGCCCTCGCCCGTGAGGTTGTCCCCGGAGTGCTTGATGGCGCCGTTGAGGATGGAGAGCTTGCCGAAATAGCAGCTGTCGATGTGGTTGCGCTGCGGGCCGTACGCGATGACCGAGGCGTCCAGGTCGATGTCCTTGCCGCGGAACGCGGGCTCCCAGCCGAGGCCCATCTTCACCTGGGACAGCAGCGGGCGGCCGCCCTTGACCAGGGACACCGTCTGGTTCTTCTGGAGGCTGACGCGGCCCTTGTCCAAGTTGATCTTCCCGGTGCCGGGGGCCGGGGCGGCGGGCGGGGGCGGGCCCTGGACCGGGGGGCCGGACGGGGGCGCCATGGCGGGGGCGGCGGGCTGGGGCGCCGCGGGGGCGGCCGCCGGGGCCGCGGGAGCCGCAGGGGCGGGTGTGGGCTCCTCCACCGTCACGCCGAAGTCCGTCGCGATGCCCGCGAGGCCGTTCGCGTACCCCTGGCCGACGGCGCGGGCCTTCCAGGCGCCGTTGCGCAGGTAGATCTCGATGACGACCAGGGCCGTCTCCGCACCGAGGCGGGGCGGGGTGAACGTGGCGAGGACCGCGCCGCCGTCCGCGTCGCGGATCGTGGCCGTGGGCTCGATGCCCTGGAAGGTCTGGCCCGCCGCGTCCGGGCTGGCCGTCACGACGATCTTCTCGATGCCCGGGGGACGGCTGCCGTGTCCACCGTGATCGCGTCCGGGGCGGTGCCGCCGCCCGAGCGGTAGGTCACGCCCGGGCCCGTGGGCTGGTTGTAGAAGATGAAGTCGTCGTCGGAGCGCACCTTGCCTTCGGCGGTGAGCAGCAGGCCCGAGACGTCCAGCCGCACGGGGGCGGTGACGTCCACCGCCACGCGGGTCGCGGTCAGCGGGATGTTCGAGCCGGGGGTCATAGCTGTCATGCCAGTCGTAACGACCGGGGGGACTTTGCCGTTCCCTTACCCCTCCACCGCCTTCCGCCGGGTTCCCTCGCGGGGACGCCCCAGACCCGCCCCTTTCCCGAAACCAGGGGGCCAGCCCCCTGGCACCCCCGGAAATCGGCCTTCGGCCTCGTCCTCAAACGCCGGACGGGCTGGATCCAGCCCGTCCGGCGTTTGAGGACGAGCCGCGGAGCGGCGATCGAGGGGGCTCTACGGGACCACCAGGATCTTGCGGCCCTGGCCGGAGGCGAATCGGGACAGGGCCTCGGGGTACTGGGCCAGCGGCAGCCGGTCGCTGATGAACACGTCGGGATCGAGCACCCCGGCGGCGAACAGCTCCGCTGCCCGCTCGTAGCTGTGGAGGACGGCCATCGACCCGGTGATGGTGATCTCCTGGTTGTAGATCCGGTAGGGGTCGATGGTGACGCGCGTCGCGTAGTCGGCGACCCCGAACTGGAGGAACGTACCCGCCTTGGCGACCCGCCCGATCCCGTCCTGGATGGCCGCCGCGCTCCCCGTGGCGTCGATGACGACGTCCCACCCCTGCGGTCGGTCCAGCTCGTCCGCGGACCCCGCGGAGCCGGACGCCCCGAGCCGCACGGCGGTGGCGAGCCGCTCGGGGTTGAGGTCGACCACGTCGACGCCTGCCGCGCCGGTGCGCTTGGCCAGCTCCAGCATCATCAGGCCCATGGTCCCGGAGCCGTAGATGAGGATGTGCGCGCCGAGCCGGGCGCGCAGCACGTCGTAGCCGCGCACGGCGCAGGACAGGGGCTCGATGAGGGCGGCGTCCTGGGTGCGGACGTGCTCGGGCAGCCGGACGCAGTTGGCGACGGGCGCGACGGCGTACTGGGCGGCGCCCCCGGCGCGGGTCACGCCGATGGCCGCCCACCGGTCGCACAGGTTGTTGTGCCCGCTGCGGCACTGGCGGCACTCGTGGCAGTACAGGGAGGGGTCGACGGCGACGCGGTCGCCCGCGCGCAGCTCGGTGACGTCGGCCCCGGTCGCCACCACCGTCCCGGCGAACTCGTGCCCCGGCACGACCGGCAGCGTGGGCGCGAACTCCCCTTGCAGGATGTGCAGATCGGTCCCGCACAGCCCGCACGCGGCGACCTCGACGACGACGTCGCGCGGCCCCGGAGTGGGGTCGGGCACCTCGCCGACGACCGCGCTGCCGACGGACTCGATGATGGCGGCCTTCACTTGACGGCTCCCAACGACAGGCCCTGGACCAGCTTGTCCTGGGCGGCGAACCCCGCGGCGAGCACCGGCAGGGAGATGACGAGCGACGCGGCGCACACCTTGGCCAGGAACAGGCCCTGGCTGGTGATGAAGCCGGTCAGGAACACGGGCGCGGTCTGGGCGACGACGCCGGTGAGCACCCGGGCGAAGAGCAGTTCGTTCCAGCTGAAGATGAAGCAGATCAGGGCGGTGGCGGCGATGCCGGGCAGCGCGATGGGGGCGATGACCCGGGTCAGGACGGTGGGCAGGCGGGCCCCGTCGATCCGCGCGGCCTCGATGACGGCGACGGGCACCTCGGCCAGGAAGGACTGCATCATCCACACGGCGATCGGCAGGTTCATCGAGGTGTAGAGGACGACCAGGAGCCAGATGTTGTCCAGGAGGCCGGTGTCCTTGGCGAAGAGGTAGAGCGGGAGGAGGCCCGCGACCACCGGCAGCATCTTCGTGGACAGGAAGAAGAAGAGCACGTCCGTCCACTTGCGGACGCGGCGGATGGACAGCGCGTACGCCGCGGGGAGCGCCAGGAGGAGGACGAGCAGGGTGGACGCGGTCGACGCCACCAGGGAGTTGATCAGCGACGGCCAGGGGCTGGCGCCGCCGTCGGAGCCGAAGAACTCGCGGTAGCCGTCGAGGGTGAGGGAGGCCGCGAGGGACGGCGGGTTGGTGGCGGCGTCCTCCTCGGAGTGCAGGGACGTCAGCGCCATCCAGGCGATGGGCAGGAAGAACAGCACGCCCGCGAGCCAGGCGGCGAGCCCGAGCCCCGCCCCCTTGAACCGGCGGGTGCGACCGGGGGTGGGGGTGTTCACGCGCGCGTCGCCTCCTCGCGGAACAGGGACGACACCACGCGCAGCGCGAGCGTCGCGATGACCAGCGAGCCGATGACGACGAGCACCCCGGCGGCGGACGCCAGGCCGTTCTCATGGGCCTGGTAGAAGCTCTGGTACACGGTGTAGGGCAGGTTCGCCGTGCCGAGGCCACCGGAGGTGATGGTGAAGACGGCGTCGAAGTTCTGCACGATGTAGATCGAGCCGAGCAGCGCGCCCAGCTCCAGGTAGCGGCGCAGGTGCGGCAGCGTCAGATGGCGGAAGACCTGCCAGTCGCCCGCGCCGTCCATGCGGGCCGCCTCGACCAGCTCGGGGTCGCGGCTCTGCAGCCCGGCCAGCAGGATCAGCATCATGAACGGCGTCCACTGCCAGATCAGGGCCAGCTCCACGGCGAGCAGCGGGGTGTTGGAGACCCAGTCGGGCTGGGCCGCGCCGTCCCCGCCCAGCCACCGCAGGACGCCGTTGAGCAGGCCGTACTCCGGGTTGTAGAGCACGTGCTTCCACAGCAGCGCGGCGGCGACCGGCACCAGCAGGAACGGCGCGATCAGCAGGGTGCGGACCGCGCCGCGGCCCCGGAAGCGGCGGTCCAGGAGCAGCGCGAGACCCAGGCCGATGACCAGGCTGGCCAGGACCACGGCGGCGGTCAGGACGACCGTGGTGAGCACCGACTCGCGCAGGTCCGGGTCGGTCAGGACCTCCTCGTAGTTGGCGAGGCCGGTGAACTCGCGGGCGTCGGGGTAGAGCGCGTTCCAGTCGAAGAAGGAGATCACCAGGGTGGCCACGAACGGCAGCTGGGTCACGGCGATCATGAAGACGAGGGCGGGGAGCAGCGGCGCCCGGGTGGCCCAGGCGCGCAGCCGGGCCGAGCGGCGGGCCGCGGCCGGGGCCGGGCGCGCCGGAGCGAGGGGGGTGCTCGTGGTGGCGGTCATCGTCCCTCGTACTCCTCGGAGATCTTCTCGGCGAGGTCCTGGGCGCGGTCGAGGGCCGCGGCGACGGAGGTGCGTCCCGCGATGGCCGCGCTGATCTCCTGCGAGACCTTGGTGCCGAGGTCGGTGAACTCGGGGATGCCGACGAACTGGATGCCGGGCGCGGGCCGCGGCTGGAGGCCCGGGTCACGGGGGCGCGCGCCCTCGATCGCGGCCCGTGTCACGCCCTGGAACGCGGCCGCCTCCTTCCGGTAGCGCGGGTCGTCGTACGTGGAGGCGCGCTTGCCCGCGGGGACGTTGGCCCAGCCGGTCTTCTCGCCGACCAGTTCCTCGTACTCCTTGCCCGCTGCCCAGGAGATGAACTTCCAGGCCTTGTCGGAGTTCCGGGAGGCCTTCTGGATGCCCCAGGCCCAGGTGTAGAGCCAGCCGGAGCCGGAGGTCCGCTCGACGGGCGCGGGCACATAGCCGATCTTGCCGCGCACCGGGGACTTCGCGGACTCCAGTGACCCGGCGGCGGCCGTGGCGTCGTACCACATGGCGGTCTTGCCCTGGGTGAGGTTGTTGAGGCACTCGGCGTACCCGGACTGGGCGGCTCCGGACTGGCCGTGGGCGCGCACCAGGTCCACGTAGAAGCGGGTGGCCCGCTCGAACTCGGGGGAGTCGAGACGGGCCTTCCAGTCCTTGTCGAACCAGGTGCCGCCGAAGGTGTTCACGACGGTCGTCAGGGGCGCCATGACCTCGCCCCAGCCGGGCAGGCCGCGCAGGCAGATGCCCCTCATGCCGTCCTGGGCGCCGTCCACCTCCTTCGCCAGGGCGGCGACCTGCCGCCAGGTGGGGCGCCGGGGCATGCTGAGTCCGGCCTTGGCGAACACGTCCTTGCGGTACATCAGGAACGACGACTCGCCGTAGAACGGCTCTCCGTAGAGCTTGCCGTCCTCTCCGGTGAGGGACTGGCGTATCGGTGTCAGGATGTCGTCCTGGTCGAAGGCCCTGTCCTTGCGGGCGTAGCCGCCCAGCTCGCGCAGCCAGCCGTTCTTCGCGTAGATCGGTATCTCGTAGTTGCTGAGCGTCGCCACGTCGTACTGGCCCGCCTGGTTGGCGAAGTCCTGGCTGATCTTGTCGCGGACGTCGTTCTCGGGCAGCACGGTGAAGTGCACCTCGATGCCGGTGTCCTTGGTGAAGTGGGCCTTGGTGAGCTTCTGCAGCTCCATCATCTGCGGGTTGTTGACCATCAGTACGGTGATGGCGTCGCCGGAACCGGTCCCGCCCGCCCCGGCCCAGCAGCCGGTCAGCGGCGGGGCGAGCAGCGTCCCTGCGACGGCCGCCACGAGCAGGCGCCGCGGCGCGCGCGGCGTGGGTGGCCTCCATCGGCTGGGGGTTCGCATGAGTCGCTCCTGGACGAAGAGGAGAGGAAGGGGTGGGGGAGAGGTGGGGGGGTACGGGTGAGGTGTGTGGGGGTGGGCGGTCAGACGCGGATGACCTGCGGGCCGAGCAGGGAGTAGCGGTGGGCCTCGGCGGCGGGCAGGCGGCTGCTCGTCACGATGGCGTCGAGGTCGCCGACGCCCGCGAACCGGCAGAAGCCGCTGGCCCCGAACTTGGTGTGCACGCCCGCGAACACGGCCCGGCGCGAGGCCCGCAGCGCCTGGGCCTTCACCTCGCTGACCGCGGGGTCGGGGGTGGTGAGGCCGTGGGCGCGCGAGATGCCGTTGGCGCCGATGTAGGCGAGGTCGATGACGAACCCGGCGAGCATGCGGGTCGCCCAGTGGTCGACGGTCGCGAGGGTGCCCGCGCGGACCCGGCCGCCGAGCAGCAGAACGGTGAAGCGGTCGCACACGGCGAGGGCGCCCGCGGTGGCGAGGGAGGCGGTGACGACCGTCAGTTCGCGGTCCTGGGGCAGGGCCTCGGCGATGAGCTGGGGCGTGAAGCCCTCGTCGACGAAGACGGTCTCGGCGTCGCCGAGGAGTCCGGCGGCGGCCGCGGCGATCCGCCGCTTCTCCGGTACGTGCGCGGTGGTGCGGAACGCGAGGGTCGTCTCGAAACGCGCGCTCTCCACGGGGTAGGCGCCGCCGTGGGTGCGCCGGACCAGGCCGTGGTTCTCCAGGGTGCGCAGGTCGCGGCGTACGGTCTCCTTGGCGACGCCGAGTTCGGTGGCGAGGGCGCCGACGTCGACGGACCCGGAGCGGCGGGCCACGCGCACGATCTGCCGCCGCCGCTCTTCCGCCGCCATCCGGCTGCCCCTTCCCCTTGATGGCCCCTCGACGGCCCCTCGATGGCTCCTCGATGCCTCTCGATGGCCTCTCGCTGACCCTTGGTGGCCCCCTGGTGGCCCTCTGGGTGGCCCCTAGGGGGTCGCTGGTGGTGCCCGTTCGGGCCCGTGGGGAAGTTCTACCGGGCGCGCAGGGCACCTACCAGGCGCGGAGGTGTCCTGATGGTGCCCGTTTGTGCCCGCTTCGCGCGGCCGTGGCCTGCGGAGCGGGCGGCGGGTGTGCCCGTTCGCGGTGCGGGCGGCGCCCGTTCGCCGCCCGCACCAGGGGTGGGGTCAGGGCTGGTGGAAGCCGACCTCCGGGTGGGCGGGGGTCGGGCCGTCGAGGATCGGCCGGTCGACGCCGCGCAGGTGCCGGTCGTAGAACGCGCCGACGTAGGCGCGGGTGATCTGCTCGGCGCGCCTGCCGGAGATGGTGGCGTCGGGGTCCTCGTCGGCGCCCAGCTGTTCGAGGACGACGGGAGCGTCGGTGAAGGTGAAGTGCCCGGAGCCCGCCACCGTCAGCCAGCGCTTCCAGCCGTCGAGCCGGGCCCAGGCGTCACGCCAGTTGTAGGGGCCGTCGGGCTTGGTGGTGGTCTCGGTGCCGAGCATCAGGAAGGGGCGGCGCAGGCCGTCGGGCAGGATCTGGAAGCCGCCGTCCATGTTCGCGCCCGCCCGGACGCGCCGGTCGGTGTTCATCAGGGCGGCGGAGGCGGCGCCGCCGATGGAGTGGCCGCCCGCGCCGACGCGCCCGCGGTCGATCATCCTCGCGTGCCGCCAGGTGGCCTCGCGGTCCTCGCCGGGCTCGGCGGGCCGGTTGCCGACGAGGTGGTCCAGGACGAACGACAGGTCCTTGGCCCGGTTCGCGGTGATGCGCGCGCCGGGAACGCCGGAGTCGGGGTCGCAGCCGACGCAGGGCGGCACCCGGCCCTTGTCGAACTCCGCCCCGGCCGCCTCGTGGGCGTGGTCCACCGTCGCCACCACATAGCCGCGGCTGGCCAGGTCCTCGGCGAGGTGGGTGAGCGTGGAGCGCGGCGCGGTGAACCCGGGCGAGAGCACCACCAGCGGGAACCGGCCCGGCGCGGTGGGCGCGCCGGTGCGGGCGTGGGTGCGGGTCGCGCTGTACGCGGCGGCCGGGACGTCCAGTTGGTAGTGCGCGAGCATGGCGCGGGCGGCCTTCTCGGACGTGTACCGGGTGGCGTGACCGCCGTGGCCGCGCGCCGGGTAGTACAGCGACGTCATCAGTTCCCGCGGCTTGCTGGGGTCCCACAGGTCGCGGCGGCCGGTGTCGACCAGGTGCAGGGTGTCGCGGCCCACGGCGAACGCGCCGGTGGGGCGGGGCAGTTCGGGCCGGGTGGTGGCCGCCTCGGCGGCGGGCCGGTCGGGGGCCGCGGGGGCGGCGACGGCGGCCGTCGCCCCGGCCAGCGGCAGGGCCAGCGCGAGGGCGAGCGCGGCGCTGAGGGCGCGCCCGCGGGCGGTGCGCGAGGTGCGTGCGGTGTCGGTCATGGCGACTCAGGCTAGGCAGCGGCCCGTCGCCGGTCGTCGCCCTCGGGTCTGACCCGTGCGGGACCGTGGTCGTAGGGCGCCCTCCGCTCCCAGGATGAGCCTCAATGCGGCCACACTGGCGGATTCGTGCAGAAGCGCCCGCCGAGGTGCGCGTGGGCGGGGTTGGCCGGGTCGAGTTCCCCGTGCTCGGCGACGAGCTTGTCCGCGTACGCCTCGGAGTCGTCCCGCGGCTCGTAGCCGAGCGCGCGGGCCGGGCCGAGGTCCCACCACAGGCGGGTGTTGGCCGACGAGCCGTACACCACGGTGTGCCCCACGTCCGGGGCGGTGAGCGCCGCGTGGAAGAGCCGGGCGCCGTCGGCAGGCGACATCCACACCGACAGCATCCGCACGTCGGCGGGTTCGGGGAAGCAGGCGCCGATGCGCACGGACACCGTCTCCACGCCGTGCTTGTCCCAGTAGAACTGCGCCAGGTCCTCGCCGAAGGACTTCGACAGGCCGTACAGCGTGTCGGGGCGGCGCGGGGTGTCGAGCGGGATGAGCGGGTCGTCGCCGACGGGCCGGGGCGTGAAGCCGACGACGTGGTTGGACGAGGCGAACACCACGCGCGGTACGCCCTCCTCGCGCACCGCCTCGTAGAGGTGGTAGGTGCCTTCGACATTGGCCTTGAGGATCTTGTCGAAGGTGGACTCCAGGGAGATGCCCGCGAGGTGCAGGACCGCGTCGACGCCGCGCACCGCCTCGCGCAGCGCGGCCCGGTCGGCGAGGTCCACGGTGAGCGCGCCGGGCTCGCCCTCGACGGGGCGCACGTCCAGCGGCCTCAGGTCGTAGCCGTACGCGGGCAGCAGGCCGCGCATCAGCGTGCCGAGGCCACCGGCGGCGCCGGTCAGCAGGACGGTGCGGGGAGCGGGCATGCGGCGTTCTCCTCGTTCTCCTCAAGGCGTACGCGTGCGTGGATGTGGTTCACAACCATGGACACGCTAGGCAGGGGCGGTCCGGGAGTCAAGGGGGACGCGGGCGCGCCAAGTCCGTTCCCGAGGTGCGCGGTTGGGCGCTTGACCGGGCTCGCGGGGGGTCTTAGCGTGGGCCCGTTCAGGAGTATGGACATGAATCAGAAACGTGCACGGCGTATGACAGCGTGCGCGCTTGAGTAGGAGAGCCCGTGACGTCAGCTCGCCCAGGTCCCCTCGCCGCCCGGCTCCGCGTCCCCAGCGGGCCGCTGTTCTTCCCCGTCACGCCGTTCGCCGCCGACGGGTCCGTGGACGTCGACGCCTTCCGCCGCCATGTGCGCGGGGGAGTGGAGGCGGGCGCCGCCGCCGTCTTCGCCTGCTGCGGCACCGGCGAGTTCCACGCGCTCACGCCCGAGGAGTTCCAGCGGTGCGTCGCCGCCGCCGTCGAGGTCACCGGGGGCCGCGTCCCGGTGGTGGCGGGCGCCGGGTACGGCACCGCGCTCGCCGTCCGCCACGCCCGGCTCGCCGAGGACGCGGGCGCCGACGGCCTGCTCGCGCTGCCGCCCTACCTGGTCGCGGCGCCCCAGCGGGGCCTTCTGCGCCACTACCGCGAACTGGCCGCCGCCACCCGTCTCGACGTCGTCGTCTACCAGCGCGACAACGCCGTGTTCACCCCGGACACGGTCGTCGAACTCGCCCGCACCGACGGCGTCATCGGCTTCAAGGACGGGCTCGGCGACCTGGACCTGATGCAGCGCGTCGTCAGCGCCGTGCGCGCCGAGGGCCCCGGCGACTTCCTCTACTTCAACGGCCTGCCCACCGCCGAGCTGACCGCCCTCGCCTACCGCGGCATCGGCGTCACGCTGTACTCCTCGGCCGTGTTCTGCTTCGCCCCCGACCTCGCGCTCGCCTTCCACCGGGCGCTGAACTCCGGCGACGACACCACCGTCCACCGCCTGCTCGACGGGTTCTACCGGCCCTTCGCCGACCTGCGCGACCAGGGCAGGGGGTACGCGGTCTCGCTGGTCAAGGCGGGCGTGCGGCTCGGCGGCCTGGACGTCGGCGGGGTGCGCCCGCCGCTCGCCGAACCCGCCGACGACCACCTCAAGCGGCTCGCCGAACTCGTCGAGCGCGGCCGCGCCCTGCTCGGGACCGCTCCGTGAAGGCCTCGGCGTTCCTCTACCCGTGGGACGTCGTCGGCGACCCGGACGCGCCCGCCCGCATCGCCGACCTGGGCGTGCGCCAGGTGACCCTCGCCGCCGCCTACCACTCCACGCGCGCCCTCACCCCCGCCATCCCCGCCACCGCGTGGTCACGGCCGCGCACGCCGCCGTCCTGTACGAACCCGACGCCCACCGCTGGCGGGGCCGCGCCCCGCGCCCGTACCCGGCAGGCGACTGGGCCCCGGGCGACGCCTACGGACAGGCCGCGAAGGCCCTGGCGGTCGCCGGGCTCGACGTGCACACCTGGGTCGTCCTCGCCCACAACTCCCGCCTGGGCGCCGAGCACCCGGACACCTGTGTGGTCAACGCCTACGGGGACCGCTACCCGTGGGCCCCCTGCGTCGCGCGGCCCGACGTCCGCGCCTATCTCGTGGACCTCGCCGCCGAGGCCGCCGCACGGCCCGGCGCGGGCGGCACGGAACTGGAGTCCTGCGGCTGGTACGGGCTCGCGCACCTGCACGCCCACGACAAGACCGCGGGCGTCGGCCTCGGCGACGCGGGCCAGTACCTGATGTCGCTGTGCTTCTGCGCCGACTGCCGCGAGGGGTACGGGCGCCACGGCTTGGACCCGGACGAGCTGGCCGCCGCCGTGCGCGCCGCGCTCGCACCCGTGTGGCGCGGCACCGAGCCCACGCCGGGCTGGACCGGGGTCGAGGAACTGCTCGGCGCCGCGACGGCGGCGGCCACCCGCGCCTTCCGCGACGAGGCCGCCCGCACCCTCCAGGAGGCGGCCGTCGCCGCCGTGCGCGCCGCCGCGCCCGACGGCTTCCAGGTGCTGCTGCACGCCGACCCGCTGTCGTACCGCTGCGGGGCGAACGCCGGAGTGGACCCCCGGCACATCCTCTCCGTCGCCGACGGCGTGGTCGTGCCGTGCGCGCAGGGCCCCGACGCCCTCGCGCCGTTCGCCGCCCACGCCCACGAGCGCACGGTCCTCGCCGCGAACCTCACCGTCGTCGCGGGCCTCGGCGGAAGCCCCGGCACCCTCGCCGCCGACGCCGCGCGCGCCCGCGCCCGGGGCGCCACCGAACTGCGCCTCTACCACGCCGGATTGGCCTCGGACCAGGACCTGGCGCAGGTCACACAAGCCCTGTCGCACCTCCACGCGCAGCGGTTACCATCCGCGCACCACACGACGCCCTCAGAGGAGAAAAGGTGCGCAACAAGGGGATATCCGCGCTGATCTGCGCCGCACTCACCGCGGGCGCGGCCGTCGTCGCGACCGCCGCGCCCGCCGCCGCGCGGACCGGCGCGCAGACCGGCCCCCAGCGGGCCGCCGCGGCCGACATCCGCGACCGGCTGGAGAAGATCCCGGGCATGACGGTCGTCTCCGTCGCCGACAAGGAGGGCCACCCCCTCTACTCGCTGACCTACCGTCAGCCCGTCGACCACCGGCGCCCCCACGGCGCCACCTTCACCCAGCGCCTGACCCTCTGGCACAAGGCCACCGACAAGCCCACGGTCCTCTACACCAGCGGCTACACGCTGGCCTCCCGCACCACCGCCCTGACCACGCTGATCGACGCCAACCAGGTCAGCCTGGAGCACCGCTACTTCGAGGAGTCCCGCCCCTCCGGCGCGCCCGGCCGCGACTGGACCAAGATGACCGTCGAGCAGGAGGCCGCCGACGAGCACCGCATCACCCGGGCGCTGCGCACCATCGAGAAGGGCAAGTGGCTCGGCACCGGCGCCAGCAAGGGCGGCATGACGGCCACCTACCACGAGCGGTTCTACCCGGACGACCTGGACGCCGTCGTCGCGTTCGTGGCGCCCAACGACGCCAACAACAAGGACGACACCGGCTACGAGCGCTTCTTCAGGACCGTCGGCACCCAGGAGTGCCGCGACGCCCTGAACGCCGTACAGCGCGAGATGCTGGTGCGCCGCGACGCGCTGCTGCCGAAGTTCGAGGCGGACGCGAAGGCGAAGGGCCAGACCTTCCACGAGACCCTCGGCACCACCGACCGCGCCTACGAGTTCGCCGTCCTCGACCAGGTGTGGAACTTCTGGCAGTCCGGCACCGCCGCCGACTGCCCGACCGTGCCCGACGCCAAGAAGGCCACCGACGACGAGCTGTACGACTGGTCGAAGGGCCACGGCCTGAGCGTCTACCACGACGCCGAGCTGGGCGCCAACGGCACCGGGCCCTACTACCGCCAGGCCGCCACCCAGCTCGGCTGGGCCGACCTGAAGTTCACGCACCTCAAGGGCGTCCGCCACTACCCGGACATCTACCAGCCCAACTCGGTGCTGCCCGCCGCCATGCGCGGCACCTACAACAACCGGACCATCGCCGACGTCGACCGCTGGGTGAAGACGCGCGGCCAGCGGATGATGTTCATCTACGGCCAGAACGACCCGTGGAGCGCCGAGCAGTTCACGCCCAGCCACCGCGACTCGTACAAGTACGTGGTGCCGGGCGCCAACCACGGCGCGAGCATCGCGAAGCTGCCCGAGCCGCAGCAGTCGGAAGTGATCGCCACCATCAAGCGCTGGGCGAACGTGAAGTAGCCCGCGGCGGGGGCGCGGCCGTCGACCGCCGCGCCCCCGCGAGCCCCGCGGCTACCGCAGCGCCGCCCGCATCATCGCCTTCGCCACCGGGCCCGCCAGGCCGTTGCCGCTGACCTCGGAGCGCGCCGCCTTCGACGACTCGACGATCACCGCGACGGCGACCTCCTTGCCGTCGCCGCCCTTGGCGTATGACGTGAACCAGGCGTACGGCGTCTTGCTGTTGTTCTCGCCGTGCTGGGCCGTGCCCGTCTTGGCGCCGACCGTCGCGCCGTCCATGCGGGCGCTGGTCGCCGTGCCCTTCTCGACGACCGTGCGCATCGCCGACTGGAGCTGCTCGGCCGTGGACTCGCTCATGACGCGCTCGGCGCCGTCGTCCCCGTCGTAGGACTGGAGGACGTCGCCGCCCGCGTCGGTGACCTTGTCCACCATGTGCGGCGACTTCAGCTCGCCGCCGTTGGCGATCGCCGCCGACACCATGGCGATCTGCAGCGGCGTCGCCGTCACGTCGAACTGGCCGATGCCGGTCAGGCCCGTGCTGGCCTTGTCCATGTCCTTCGGGTAGACGCTCGTCCAGGCGCGCACCGGCACGTCCAGCTTGTCGGCGTTGAAGCCGAACTTCTCCGCCTGCGCCCGCACCTTGTCCTGGCCGAGGTCCACGGCGAGCTTGGTGAAGACGTTGTTGCACGACCACTGGAGGGCCGTGCGCAGCGAGGCGTTCTCACACGGGGCGGACCTGATCTCGTTCGGGATGGACGTGCGCGTGCCGGGCAGCGTCCACGGGTCGGGGCTGTCGGTCCGCTCGTCGACCGAGTCGTACAGGCCGTCCTCCAGGGCCGCCGCGGCGACCACCAGCTTGAACGTCGAGCCGGGCGGCAGCGGCTGGCGCATCGCCCGGTTCACCATCGGCTTGTCCTCGTCGCCCTCGGTCAGCTGCTTCCACGCGTCGCCGCCGCCGGTGCCGCTGATCCGCGACGGGTCGTAGCTCGGCGTGGAGACCATGCCGAGGATCCGGCCGGTCTTCGGGTCGATGGCGACCGCCGCGCCCTTCTTGTCGCCGAGCGCCGCGAACCCGGCCTTCTGCACCGCCGGGTCGATGGTGGTCACCACGTCACCGGGGTCGGCGCGCTTGTTGGTCAGCACGTCCATGGGGCTCTTCAGACGGGTGTCGGAGCCGTCCAGGACGTCCTGGTAGACGCCTTCGAGCTGGGTGACGCCGTACACCGGCGAGGTGTAGCCCGTGACCGCCGCGTACAGCGGGCCGTCCTTGTACGTGCGCTGGTAGGCGAGGTCGCCGCTCTTGGTGCGCTTCGAGCCGGTGACCGCCTTCCCGCCCACGACGATGTCGCCCAGCGGCGCCGAGTACTGCGCTATCGCCTTGCGTCGGTTCAGCTTCTCGTCCGCGATGGCCTTCGCGTCGTGGAACTGCACCCAGGTGGCGCGCGCTAGCAGCGCGAGCACCAGGAGCAGGGCGAAGACCGCGGCATGCCTGATCGTCTTGTTCATCCCCCACAAGGACGAGCACGGGGGAGCGAATCGTTCCTGCCTTGCGCGGGTGTGTCCGATTTCTCAGGAAGTCTTCAGGAACCTGCGAGGTCTTCAGGAACCTGCGAGGTCTTCGGGAACCTGCGAGGTCTTCAGGGACCTTCGAGGCCTTCGGGAGCCCACGCGAGGGGGAGGCTCAGGGGGGCTCAAGGGGGCTCAGGAAACCGCCTTCATGAAGCCCGCCTCGTACGCGGCGATCACCGCCTGCGTGCGGTCGCGGGCGCCGGTCTTCGCGAGCACCGCCGCCACGTGCGTCTTCACCGTCGCCGGGCCCACCTCCATGCGCGCGGCGATCTCCGCGTTGGTGAGCCCGGCCGCCATCAGGCGCAGCACCTCGCTCTCCCGCCCGGTGAGCCGCGCCACCCAGGGCGCCCGCACGGTCGTGGCCCGCGCGTGCTCGGCGGCGAGCGCCCGCACCGCCGCCGGGAACAGCAGCGAGTCGCTGCGCGCGACCAGGCGCACCGCCCCCACCAGCTCGTCCGCGTCGGCCCGCTTCAGCAGGAACCCGGACGCTCCGGCGCGCAGCGCCTCGTACACATAGGCGTCGTTCTCGAAGGTCGTCACGACCACCACGCGCGGCGGGGCGTCCATGGTGCGCAGGATCTGCTCGGTGGCGCGGATGCCGTCGACCTCCGGCATGCGTACGTCCATGAGGACCACGTCGGGCCGCAGCTCCCGTACCACGGAGACCGCCTCGGCGCCGTCCGCGGCCTCGCCGACGACCTCGAAGCCGGGCTCGGCGCTGAGGATGACGCGCAGCGCGGTGCGCACCATGCGCTCGTCGTCGGCGAGCACGATCCGCAGGGGGGTGTCGGTCATCGGGGTGCCTCCAGGGCGGTCGGTGGACGGGGCGGCGGTACGGGGTCACGGGGTCGGCCCGGCGGGGTCACGGGGTCGGGTCACGGGGTCGGCTTGAGGGGGAGGCGGACGCGCAGCCGCCACGTGCCGTCCGTGGCGCCGGACTCGGTGGTGCCGCCGAGCAGCTTGGCCCGCTCGGCGACGCCGCGCAGGCCGTGGCCGCCGCCGGGGCGCGGACTGCCGGGCGGTGGCGCGTCGGGCAGCGGGTTCTCGGCGGTCAGGTCGAGGCCGGTGGCGTCGCGGGCGATGCGCAGGGTCACGGTGGTGCCGGGGCCCGCGTGCTTGAGGGCGTTGCTGAGGGACTCCTGCACGATGCGGTAGGCCTCGCGGGACACCATCGGCGGCAGCGCGTCGGCGCCGCCGGGGCCGAGGTCGACGGCGGCCTCCACCCGCAGGCCGCCCGCGCGGGTGTGGGTGAGCAGGCCGTCCAGGTCGGCGGCGAGGGTGGGCGCCGGGGTGGTCGCGGCCCGCTGGTCGCCCTCGCGCAGCACGCCGAGGACCGCGTCCAGCTCGCCGACCGTGCGCCGGGTGGTGTCCTCGATGGCGGCGAGCGCCTCGCGCACGAACTCCGGGTCGTGGTCGAGGACGCGGCGCGCGGCGCTCGCCTGGAGCGTGACGGCGCTCAGCGCGTGGCCCACCGAGTCGTGCAGCTCCCGGGCGAGCCGGTTGCGCACGGCGAGGTCGGCGGCGCGCCGCTCGGCCTCGGCGAGCCGGTCGGCGGGCGTCGGCCCGAGCAGCGGCGGCGCCCAGCGCGCCAGCAGCGCGCCCGAGCCCGCCGCGCACCCGGCGAGCGCGACGAGCGACACGGCGCCCGCGACCGGCGCCACGGCGAGTGCCCACGGCTCGTGCAGGGAGGCGGGGAACCCCAGCCAGGAGTCCGCGAGCCCCACGGCGACCGGCAGCGCGATCAGGAACGTCGCGAACGGCACCAGCGCGAGCGTCATCCCGCTGATGATCCCGCCGAAGCCGAGGTGCAGCGTGAACCAGGCGACCGCCCGCCCGCGCGCCGCCCGGCTCCGCGGCGGCCCGTCGGCGAGCGCCTCGTCCGGCACCGAGCACAGGGCCCGCACCGCCGCCACCGACATCGGCCGGGTCAGCGGGAACAGGGCGGTGATCGCGGCGAGCGGCAACCCGAAGGCGAAGGCGACCAGTTGGGCGGCGAACGAGCCGAAGAGCCGGTCGTCGTGGAAGAGCGGCCCGGAGGCGATCGAGCCCACGAACACATACGGCATGGCGAGCGCGCCGCCGAGGATCAGATGGATCCACCGCCGTCGCGCCCGCCGCCCGAACAGGGCCGCCCCGAGCCGCCTCACACGCCCCCACCGCCACCGGCCCCACCGCCACCGGCCCCACTGACGCGCCGCCCCGCGCCCGCCGTGCCGAGCCCCGCGCTCGCCGTGCCGAGCCCCGCGCTCGCCGTGCCGAGCCCCGCGCTCGCCGTGCCGAGCCCCGCGCTCGCCGTGCCGAGCCCCGCGCTCGCCGTGCCGAGCCCCGCGCTCGCCGTGCCGAGCCCCGCGCCCGCCGTGCCGAGCCCCGCGCTCGCCGCGCCGAGCCCCGCGCCCGCCGAGCCGAGCCCCGCGCCCGCCGCGCCGCCCCCCGCACCCACCGCGCCCGGAGCGCGGCTCGTGCCCGCCGTGCCCGCCGCCAGGCGCCCCGTGCCCGCCGCCAGGCGCCCCGCGCCCACCGCGGCCACGAGCAGTCCGATGATCATCTGCACAGCGTAGGACAGGACCATCGCCCCCGTGGGCCGCTGGGTGACGTCGGCGGCAGCGCCGAGCGAGGTGAGGAACTGCCAGGCGCCCCAGCACCCCACCGCCCCGGACCCCACCCAGGCGAGGGCGAGCGGCACCTTCACCGGCAGCCGGGGCGCCCCACGGAAGGCGAGCAGCAGGGCGCCCGCCACGGCCACCGCCAGGTAGGCGGCCTCCAGCGCGCGCAGCACCGCGAAGTCGGCCGTGTGCTCCTGCCCGTCGTTGAGGCCGAGGGAGGAGCCGCCCGCCCAGAGCAGCCGCAGGGCGGCCGGGTACAGGGCGAGGACGGCCGCCGCGACCGCGCAGGCCCGCGCGCGGCGCCCCGGCGCGGGCAGCTCCCGCGTCCGGCCCCGCCACAGGTGCCCCCACCGGTCGCGGGCGTACAGCGCGAACAGCGGGCCGAGGCTCAGTCCCTGGAGGATGAAGCCCCCGTACACCACTCCGAAGACCCACTCGTCGAGGAACGCCCGGCCGCCGTCGCTCCCGTCGGTCGTGGTCACGGAGCCGCCGAGCGCGCGCACGGCGAGCTGCGCGGGGAACCCGGCCATGATCGGCGCGAGCAGCCCGGTGGCCGCCCACATCGGCAGGACGAGCAGCCAGGCCGGGACGCGGCGCCCCCAGGGCCGGGTGAGCAGCAGCGCGAGGACGATCACGGCGGCGTCCATGAGCACGGTCACGGAGTTGGCGACGATCATCAGGCCGCGGTGGTCGAGGAGGGAGCTGCCCTCGGGGATGCCGAGGTGGCTCCCGGCGATCCAGGCGGCCTTCAGGGACAGGTACGGCAGGCAGGAGGCCACGGCGACGGCGCGCAGCGCCCGGCGGAGCCCGCTGGGGGCGCCGCTCGCGGGGAGGGCGGCGGCGGTGGGGACGAGTGCTTCGCTCATGGCTCCACGCTCCCGCGCGGCCGGGCCCCCTGGCCTCCTGCGTGCCGACGAACCGCCTCCGCCGCGCGGGGGAGGCGGCCCGCCCGGAGAACGGACGAGGTCAGAGGCGCCGCGTGGCGAGCGTCAGCCGGTCGCGGGCGTCGAACAGGGCGTCCTTGACCATCTGCTCGTGCGCGGGCGTGAGCCGCGCCACCGGCACCGAGCAGCTGATCGCGTCCCTGGCCGGGGTGCGGTAGGGGATGGCCACGCCGAAGCAGCGCAGGCCCAGCGTGTTCTCCTCGCGGTCCACGGCGAAGCCCTGCTCCCGCACCGTGCGCAGCTCCTCGATCAGCTGCTCGCGGTCGGTGATCGTGTTCTCGGTCAGCGACGGCAGCGTCTCCGGCAGCAGCCCCCGCACCTGCTCGTCGGTGTACGTGGCCAGCAGGGCCTTGCCGAGCGACGTCGAGTGCGCCGGGAGGCGGCGGCCCACGCGTGTGAAGGGGCGCAGATAGTGCTGGGACTGGCGGGTGGCCAGATACACCACGTTGGTGCCGTCGAGCCGGGCCAGGTGGATGGTCTCGGTCGTGTCGTCCTGGAGCCGGTCGAGCGTGGGCCGGGCCGCGGCGACGACCTCGTCCCCGTCGATGTACGACGTGCCGACGAGCAGCGCCCGCACCCCGATGCCGTACCGCGTGCCGGTCGCGTCCGTCTCGATCCAGCCCAGCTCCACGAGCGTGCGCAGGAGCATGTAGAGGCTCGACTTGGGGTAGCCGACGGCCTCCTGCACATCGGCCAGCGAGTGCATTCCGGGGCGGCCCGCGAAGAACTCCAGCAACTCCACCGTCCGCACCGCGGACTTGACCTGTGCGCCCCCGCCCGTCTCGGCACCAGCCATCGCCCTTGACCCCTCACGTCCGAAGAGAAATAGTCTCCACTGTCCCCCGCTGATTCAGCGACGGAGACCGCGTTCAGCATATCGAACGGCCTTGGCGAGCGGCAGGCAAGCGGCACACAGCGGCCCATGGCGGCCCACGGCGGCGCGCGTCCGCGACAACCCCTGGAGGAGCCCCCGGTGGCAGCAGCACCAGTCTGGAGCGTCGATCCCCGAACCGGGAAGCGGCGCGAGCAGGTCGCCGTGGAGGCCACGCCGCGGGAGGTCGACCGGGCCGTCGCGGCCGCCCACGCCGCCCGCCCCGCCCTCGCCGACCGCGCGGTCCGCGCCGCCTTCCTGCGCTCCGCGGCCGACCTCCTGGGCGCCACCGAGGCCGCCCTGGTGGAGGCGGCGGACGCGGAGACCGCCCTCGGCCCGGTCCGGCTCACCGGTGAACTCGCCCGCACCCGCTACCAGTTGCGGGCCTTCGCGGACGTCGTCGACGAGGGCGCGTACCTGGACGTCGTCATCGACCACCCCGACGCCACCACCACGCCGCCCACGCCCGACCTGCGCCGCTACAAGCTGCCCCTCGGCGTCGTCGCCGTCTACGCCGCCTCCAACTTCCCCTTCGCGTTCTCCGTGCCCGGCGGCGACACCGCGAGCGCGCTCGCCGCGGGCTGCCCCGTGGTGGTCAAGGCCCACCCCGACCACCCGGCCACCTCCGAGCTGGTCGCGTCCGTGCTGCGCCGGGCCGCCGCCGAGCACGGCCTGCCGCAGGCGGTGGTCGGCCTGGTGCACGGCTTCGACGCGGGCCTGGACCTGATCCGGCACCCGCTGGTCGCCGCCGCCGGGTTCACCGGCTCCGTACGCGGCGGGCGCGCCCTGTTCGACGCGGCGGCCGCCCGCCCCGTACCGATCCCGTTCCACGGCGAACTCGGCTCGCTCAACCCGGTCGTCGTCACCGAGGACGCCGCCGCCGAGCGCGGCGAGGAGATCGGCACCGGCCTCGCGGGCTCCATGACGCTGGGCGTCGGCCAGTTCTGCGTGAAGCCCGGCCTGGTCCTGGTGCCCGAGGGCGCGGGCGGCGACCGCCTGGTGAAGTCCCTCACCGCGGCCGTCAGCGACACCGAACCGGGCGTGCTCCTCGACCAGCGGATGCGTGACACCTTCCTCGCCGGTGTCACAGAGCGCGCCTCGTTGCCCGACGTGACCGCGCCCGTGACGCCCGGCGCGGGCGGCGCGCACACGGTCGCGGCGGGCTTCCTCACCGTCCCCGCCGCCCGCCTGGCCGCCGACGGCGCGCACGACCTGCTCCTGGAGGAGTGCTTCGGACCGGTCACCGTCGTCGCCCGCTACACCGACGGCGACGAGGTCACCGCCGTGCTCTCCCGGCTGCCCGGCAACCTCTCCGCCACCCTGCACCTCTCCGCCGACGAGGCGGCGGGCGGCGGCCGGGGCGCCGAGCTGCTGGCCGCGCTCACCCCGCTCGCGGGCCGCGTCCTCGTCAACGGCTGGCCCACCGGCGTGGCCGTCGCCCCCGCCCAGCAGCACGGCGGCCCCTACCCGGCGACCACCTCCACGTCCACCTCGGTCGGCGCCACCGCCATCGAGCGCTGGCTGCGCCCCGTCGCGTACCAGAACACCCCCGAGGCGCTGCTGCCGCCCGAACTCCACGACGCCAATCCCCTGGGACTGCCCCGCCGCTACGACGGCCGCCTGGAACACTGACGGCATGAACGCCAAGGACACCGGCAGCCTCACGCTGCCCGAACTGCCCTTCCCGCTCAGGCCGTACGGCCCCGACGGCGACTGGCGCTACGAGGACGGCGTCCTCACCGGCTGGGCCGGACCCCGCCAGGACCGCTTCGTGCCGCCCACCGGCGACGCCCTCGAACCGGCGTCCGACGCCCCCCGGCTGCTCGGCGCGCCCGAGGGCGACTTCCAGCTCATCGCCCGCGTCACGGTCGGCTTCGCCGCCGCCTTCGACGCGGGCGTGCTCTATCTCCACGTCGGCGAGCACCACTGGGCCAAGCTCTGCTTCGAGCGCTCCCCGGACCTGCCGACCATCTGCACCGTCGTCACCCGGGGCCGCTCCGACGACGCCAACGCCTTCGTCGTGGACGGCTCCAGCGCCTGGCTGCGGATCAGCCGCACGGGCGCGGCGTTCGCCTTCCACGCCTCCACCGACGGCGAGCGGTGGACGTTCGTGCGCATCTTCCAGCTCGGCGACGAGGAGGCGGCGGGCGCCGCGCTCGTCGGCTTCCTCGCGCAGTCCCCGCAGGGCGAGGGCTGCGTGGTGACGTACGACCACATCGAGTTCCGCCCGAACTGGCCCAAGGGCCTGCGCGACGGCTCCTGACGTCACGGCGCCACGCGCGCCCCGGTGGCGGCGGACCGCTCGATCGCGTCGAGCAGCCGCTGCCGCCGGGCCGCGTGCGCGAAGTCCGGCACGGTGCGGGTGCCCGCGCGCAGGTCGCGCAGGATCCGCTCGTACTGCACGCCGATGTTGTACGGCACCTCGTCGCGTACGTCGTCCAGTTCGGGTACGTCGAAGTAGCGGGCCGGAACGGGGAGTTCGCGGACGGCGGCCTCCTCGCCGCGGGCGCCGCGCACCGTCAGGCGGGCCTGCTGGAGGTGCCCGTGGTCGCCGGTGACGACGAGGTCGCCGTCGGTGCCGTTGACCTCCCAGTGGAAGGTGGTGGCGCGCGCGAGGCCGCCCCGGAAGTGCAGGGAGGCGACCGCGCCGGACTCCAGGACCCCGCTCAGCGCGAGCTGGTCCGGCGCGGTCATGGCCGCCGCCCGCCCCGTCCCCTCCTCGTGCACCGTGCGCCGCCGGGTCGCCGTCACCGCCGCCACCTCGGTGAACTCGCCGAGCGCCGCGGTCAGGGCGTCGACGGTGTGGCCGAACGGGATGGTGAGCAGGGTGCCGCCGTTGTCCCGGTCCAGGAGGTAGTCGGCGCCCGGCTCGAAGGAGGGGCCCCAGCGGCGCCCCGACGCGATCAGGCTGGTGGAAAGGACCTCACCCGCGTACCCCTCGGCGAGCAGGTCCCGCACGTACCGCACGGCGGGCGCCGTGCGCGCCTGGAGGCCCGCGAAGGTCCGCACCCCCGCCGCCTCGGCCGCCGCGGCCAGCTCCTCGGCCTCCGCGAGGCCGTTGCCCAGCGGCCACTCCGAGAACACCGCCTTGCCCGCGGCCAGCGCCGCCAGGATCACCTCCCGGTGCAGCGGGACGCGCACGCTCACCACGACCAGGTCGACGTCCGGGTCCGCGACGAGGTCGCCCGCGCTGCCGTACGCCCGGGGAATGCCGTACGCGGCGCCCGCCGCCCGCGCCGACTCCGGGCTCGACGCGGCGAGGGCCAGCAGCTCGTAGCCCGGGAGGCGGCGGAGCGCGGGAAGGTGGGACCGCGGGGCCCAGCCGCCGCGGGCGGACAGGCCGACGATGCCGACGCGGACGGGGTTCTCCGTGGTGATCCTCATGGCCGCACCGTAGGAGCCGGGCCCTGATCACCCGCAAGGGCGCCAACTATATTCTGGGAACCATGACTGGTCAGAGCGGTAATCCGGCCGTCGAGCCGCGGCACGACATCTACGCGCTGCTGTGTCCGGGCCGGGAGGTCTTCGAACTGCTCGCCAACAAGTGGACCGGGCTCGCGATCACCGCCCTGGAGGACGGGCCCCGCCGCTTCGGCGAGCTGCGCCGCAAGCTGGAGGGGGTCAGCCCGAAGGTCCTCACGCAGACCCTGCGCCGCCTTGAGGAGTACGGGCTCGTGCGGCGCGAGGTCTTCGCGGAGGTGCCGCCGCGCGTGGAGTACGCGCTGACGCCGCTGGGCCGGGGCGCCCTGGAGCCGCTGGCCCAGCTGCGCAGCTGGGTGCGGGCGAACACCGACCGGTTCGCCCCGGCCGGGGAATGAGCGGGCGCCGGGCGCGGTTGGACCAGGGAGCGGAGGCGGTCTCCGCATACGACCTGGAGAAGGCTGGAGAGAGTGCACAGCATGCGCGTCGAGATCTGGAGCGACATCGCCTGTCCCTGGTGCTACGTGGGGAAGGCCCGCTTCGAGCGCGCCCTCGCGAGCTTCCCGCACCGCGACTCCGTGGAGGTGGTGCACCGCTCCTTCGAGCTGGACCCGGACCGCGCCAAGGGCGACACCACCCCCGTGATCACCATGCTCACCCGCAAGTACGGCATGAGCGAGGCCCAGGCGGAGGCCGCCGAGGACGGCGTCGGCGCGCAGGCGGGCGCGGAGGGCCTGGAGTACCGCACCCGGGGCCGTGACCACGGCAACACCTTCGACATGCACCGCCTGCTCCACTTCGCGAAGGCCGAGGGCAGGCAGGACGAGCTGATCGGCCTGCTGTACCGGGCGAACTTCGCCGAGGAGGAGTCCGTCTTCGACAGCGACGACCGCCTCGTGGCGCTGGCCGCCGAGGCGGGCCTGGACGCCGACGCCGCCCGCGCGGTCCTCGCCGACCCGACGGCGTACGCGGACGACGTGCGCGCCGACGAGCGCGAGGCCGCCGAGCTGGGCGCGAACGGCGTGCCCTTCTTCGTCCTCGACCGGACCTACGGCGTCTCCGGCGCGCAGCCCGCCGAGGTCTTCGAGCAGGCCCTCACCCAGGCGTGGGGGAACCGCTCGCCGCTCACCGTCCTCTCCGCGGACGGCGCCGACGCCTGCGGGCCCGACGGCTGCGCGGTGCCGGGCGCCTGACGCGCGGGGCGCTGGCCGGGGGCGGGTATAAGTGTTGCTTAGCGGTACTCCTCACGGATACGTGATGGACCGCGCGCGGCCCGGACGGCACAGTGATCCCATGGAGACTTCCGGCCAGGGCCCCGACCGGCTCGACGAGACGCCCGAGCAATTCCTCGGGCCGTCCCTCGACCAGTCCTTCGTACGCTCCGAGTTCTCGCCCCGCACCACCTATCTGAACAGCGCGAGCACCGGCCTGCTCCCGGCCCGTGCCGTACGGGCCATGCACGAGGCGGCCCAGTCGGTGGCGGCGGGCCGCCCGGCCGACATGTTCGCGGACGTGGAGGCGGCCCGCGCCGCGTTCGCCCGGATCGCGGGCGTGCCGGTGTCCCGCGTCGCCGCGGGCGCCTCCGTCGCCGTCTACAGCGGGCTGATCGCCTCCTCGCTGCCCGAGGGCGCCGAAGTCCTCACCGCGGAGGGCGACTTCAGCTCGACGGTGAACCCCTTCCACGTCCGCGGCGACCTCAAGGTGCGCGCGGTGCCGCTGGAGCGGGTCGCCGAGTCGGTGCGCCCCGGCACGGCCCTGGTCGCGGTCAGCGCCGCGCAGTCCGCGGACGGGCGGGTCGCCGACCTGGCCGCGATCCGGGAGGCCGCCGGTGCGCACGGCGCGCGCGTCTACCTGGACGTGTCGCAGGCCGTCGGCTGGCTGCCGCTGGCCGAGCACGTGGCGGCGGCCGACTTCGCGGCGGCGGTGGCGTTCAAGTGGCTCACCTGCCCGCGTGGCGTGGCCTTCTTCGTCGTACCGGAGGAGGCCGAGGACTTCGGCGGCGTACGTCCGCTGCTCGCGGGCTGGGTCGCGGGGGAGCGCCCCTGGGACAGCTGCTACGGCCCGGTCGAGGAACTCGCGCACTCCGCGCGGCGGTTCGACGAGAGCCCCGCGCTGCTGGCGTACGCGGGCGCGCGGCACTCCCTGGACGTGATCGAGCGCCTCGGCGTCGCCGCGATCGGCGCCCATGACCTGGCCCTCGCGGACCGCTTCCGCACCGGCCTGGCGGCCCTCGGCCACCAGCCGGTGCCCGCCCCCGGCTCCGCCATCGTCTCGGTCCCCGGCCTGGGCTCCCACCAGCCCGAACTGAGCGCCGCGGGCATAGAGGTCTCCGACCGCGAGGGCAACCTCAGAGCCGCGTTCCACTTCTACAACACACAAGCGGACGTAGACCGCCTACTGGCCGCCCTACCACAAGCCTGACCACCAGCCCCCCCAAGGCCGCCCCCGACGACGCCGCGGGCGCCTAGCCGCAAGGCGTACGCGGGGTGCCCCTAAGGGGCGCGGGGAACTGCGCGACAAGCCACGATGGCGCGGCACCCGACCGAGCACGGCCCCGACGGAACCCGGCCGCGGGCGCCTTGCCGCGAGGCGTGCGCGGGGTGTCCCTTAGGGGCGCGGGGAACTGCGCGACCGGCCACGACGTCGCCGCAGCCGAACGCCACCGAGCCCAGGGCACCCGGTGGAACCCCGCCAGAGCCCAGGGGCTAGCGAAGCGCTGCCTCAGGGCAGTCCGCCGTATCCGCACACAGGTTGGCCTCGACCCGCCCGAGCAACCGCGCAAGCTCCCGCCGCTCACCCGCGTCAAGCCCCGCGAGCGTCCGCTCCTCCAGCGTCCCCCACGCCCGCTCCACGGACTCCAGCAGCCCGCAGCTCGCCTCGGTCGGCTCCACGAGCACCGCCCGCCGGTCGTCCGGGTCCGGCCGCCGCCGCACGTGCCCGGCCTGCTCAAGGCGCTGGAGCATCTTCGTGACCGTGGACGGGTCCAGGTCGAGGAGCTTGATCAGCTCCGACTGCCGCACGGCACCCGCGTCCCACAGGTGCATCATCACGAACTCCTGCCCGGGGTAGAGGCCGAGCCCCTTGAGGTGCTTCCCGGCCGCGACCCGGTGCAGCCGGGCGACCCGGCTCACCAGATGGCTGACGGGACCCCGGCGCGCCGCGCCGGGCAGCTCCTCGCCGCTACACGCGGGGTCGGCCTGCTCGGCCGCGGGGGTGGCGGTGTCGGCCTTCATCGGGACTCCTGCTCATCGGATGGTGCCGTCCGGGTCCACCAGTGTGGCCCGGCCTTGCCCCCGAGGTTAACTTGGTCGGCCAAGGAATGCGCTACAGTGACTCCCGGTTGAATTACTTGGCCGACCAACTACATGTCGCTTTGGAGTCCCCATGACCACCGCGTTCGACCCGATCGACCTGCACGGCGTCTCCCTCGGCAACCGCATCGCCCTGGCGCCGATGACCCGCAGCCGGGCGGGCGACGGCGGAGTGCCCACCGACCTCGTCGCCGAGTACTACGCGCAGCGCGCCTCCGCGGGCCTGCTGATCACCGAGGGCGTGCAGCCCTCCGTGGTCGGCCAGGGCTACCCGAACACCCCCGGCCTGCACAGCGACGAGCAGATCGCGGGCTGGCGCAAGGTCACCGACGCCGTGCACGCCAAGGGCGGCAGGATCTTCGCCCAGCTGATGCACACCGGCCGCATCGGCCACCCGGTGCTGCTGCCCGACGGCCTGACCCCGGTCGGCGCGTCCCCGATCGCCGCGAAGGGCCAGGTGTACACGCACGAGGGCCCGAAGGACTTCGTCACCCCGCGCGAGCTGACCGGCGCGGAGGTGCGCGCCACCATCGCCGACTTCGTCACGGCGGCCCGCAACGCGGTGGACGCGGGCTTCGACGGCGTCGAGCTGCACGGCGCCAACGGCTATCTGATCCACCAGTTCCTCGCGCCGGGCTCCAACCAGCGCACCGACGAGTGGGGCGGCTCCCCGGAGAACCGCATCCGCTTCGCCGTCGAGGTCACCAAGGCCGTGGTCGCCGAGATCGGCGCGGCCCGCACCGGCATCCGCCTCTCGCCCGGCAACACGCTCAACGACATCCACGAGCCCGAGCCGGAGACCACCTACCCGGCCCTGGTGAAGGAGCTGGACGCGCTCGGCATCGCGTATGTGCACGTCATGGAGGTCGGCCCGATACGCGAGCTGGTCTCGACGCTGCGCGAGGGCTTCGGCGGCGTGTTCATCCTGAACCCGTCGACCGAGGGCCCCACCGGCCCCGACGCCCTCGCCCTGGTCGAGGACGGCACCGCCGATATCGTCGCCTTCGGCACCCTGTTCCTCGCCAACCCCGACCTCCCGGCGCGCCTGAAGGCGGGCGGCCCCTTCAACGAGCCCGACCGCGCCACCTTCTACGGCGGCGACGCCAAGGGCTACACGGACTACCCGACGCTGTGACCACGGCGTACGACGTGTGAGGGGCCCGGCACCCACCCAGGTGCCGGGCCCCTCACACGCCGCTCAACAGCGAAGGCGCACGCGTCACCGCACCGGAGTGAAGTCCCGCGCCCCGATGAACTCCGGCCGCCGCACCGGCGCCGCGAACGGCTCGACCGCCGCGTTCTCCACGCTGTTGAAGACGAGGAAGACGTTCGAGCGGGGGTAGGGCGTGATGTTGTCCCCGGAGCCGTGCATGGCGTTGCAGTCGAACCAGGTCGCCGAGCCCGCCTCGCCGGTGAACAGGCGGATGCCGTGTTCGGACGCCAGCTTGGTCAGCGCCTCGTTGGACGGGGTGCCCGCGTCCTGCATCTGGAGCGACTTCTTGTAGTTGTCCTTCGGCGTCGCGCCCGCGCAGCCCAGGAACGTCCGGTGCGAGCCCGGCATGATCATGAGCCCGCCGTTGGTGTCGTGGTTGCGGGTGAGCGCGATCGACACCGAGACCGTGCGCATGCGCGGCAGGCCGTCCTCGGCGTGCCAGGTCTCGAAGTCCGAGTGCCAGTAGAAGCCGGAGGCGCCGAAGCCGGGCTTCACATTGATCCGGGACTGGTGGATGTACACGTCCGAGCCGAGGATCTGCCGGGCGCGGCCGACGACGCGCGGGTCGGCGGCCAGGCGCGCGAAGACCTCGCTGACCTTGTGCACCTCGAAGATGGAGCGGATCTCCTGCGAGCGCGGCTCGACGATGGCGCGCTCGTCGGCGCGCATCGCCGGGTCGCCGACAAGGCGCTCCAGCTCGGCGTGGTACTCGGCCACTTCCTGCGCCCCGATGAGCTGGTCGATCGCCAGGAACCCGTCGCGGTCGAACCCCGCCAACTCCTCGGCGGAGACCGGCCCTTCGGTGCCCGGCGCGGACCACACGACGGGGTCCTGGCGCTCGATGAGCACTTCCTCGGCGCCCCGGGTCGGGTACAGGTCGGCGGTGCGTTCGGGTGCGGTGGTCATGGTGGTGCCTGCCTCTCCTCTCTCGTACGGCGCTGGCTGTGTCGCTGTCCCTACGCGGGGTCCGGCTCGGTGAGCAGCGGGTACACGCCGTTCTCGTCGTGGTCCTCACGGCCCGTCACCGGCGGGTTGAACACGCACAGGCAGTGGAAGTCCTCCTTGACCCGCAGCGTGTGCTTCTCGTGCCCGTCGAGCAGGTACATGGTGCCGGGCGTGATGCGGTAGGTCTCACCGTTGGTGCGGTCGGTGAGCTCCGCCTCGCCCCGGGTGCAGACGACGGCCTCCACGTGGTTGGCGTACCACATGTCGGTCTCCGTGCCCGCGTACAGGATGGTCTCGTGCAGCGAGAAGCCGACGCGCTCCTTGGCCAGGACGATGCGCTTGCTCTCCCAGGTCCCCGACTTGGCCTTCACATGCCGGTCGGTGCCCTCGATGTCCTTGAACGAACGGACGATCACGGTGAGTTGCTGCCTTTCTCGTTGGTGGTGCGCGGGTGGTGGTGCGCGGGTGGTGGTACGCGGTGGTGGCGCGCGGGTGGTTCAGGCCGTCTCGCGGACGGCGCGGGCCAGGGTGCGCAGGCCCTCCTCCAGCTCGTCGGCGGAGATCGTCAGGGCCGGGAGCAGCTTGACGACCTCGCTCTCGGGCCCGGAGGTCTCGATGAGCAGGCCTAGGTCGAAGGCGCGGCGGGCGACGGCGCCCGCGCGGGCCTTGTCGTGGAACTCCACGCCCCACACCAGGCCGCGGCCGCGGTACTCGACGATGTCCGCGCGGTGCTCGTCGACGAGCGCGACCAGGGCCTGCTCGACCTGCTCGCCGCGGGCGCGGGTCTGCTTCTCCATCGCGGAGCCGTCGGACCAGTAGGTCTCCAGGGCGGCGGCGGCCGTGACGAAGGCCGGGTTGTTGCCGCGGAAGGTGCCGTTGTGCTCGCCCGGCTCCCACACGTCCAGCTCCGGCTTGAAGAGGGTGAGCGCCATCGGCAGTCCGTAGCCGCTGATGGACTTGGAGACGGTGACGATGTCCGGGGTGATGCCCGCCTCCTCGAAGGAGAAGAAGGCACCGGTGCGGCCGCAGCCCATCTGGATGTCGTCGACGATCAGCAGCATGTCCTGGCGGTGGCACAGCTCCGCGAGGGCGCGCAGCCACTCGGCGCGGGCGACGTTGATGCCGCCCTCGCCCTGCACGGTCTCCACGATCACGGCGGCGGGCTTGTTGAGGCCCGAGCCCTGGTCTTCGAGCAGCCGCTCGAACCACAGGAAGTCGGGCACCCGGCCGTCCAGGTAGTGGTCGAACGGCATGGGCGTGCCGTGCACCAGCGGGATGCCCGCGCCCGCGCGCTTGAAGGCGTTGCCGGTGACGGCGAGCGAGCCGAGCGACATGCCGTGGAAGGCGTTGGTGAACGACACGATCGCCTCGCGGCCCTTGACCTTGCGGGCCAGCTTCAGCGCGGACTCCACGGCGTTGGTGCCGGTCGGGCCCGGGAACATGACCTTGTACGGCAGGTCGCGCGGGCGCAGCACCAGGTTCTGGAACGACTCCAGGAAGGCGCGCTTGGCCGTCGTCGACATGTCGAGGCCGTGGGTGACGCCGTCGCGCTCCAGGTAGTCGAGCAGCGCCCGCTTCAGGACGGGGTTGTTGTGCCCGTAGTTGAGGGATCCGGCTCCGGCGAAGAAGTCGAGGTACTCGTGGCCGTCCTCGTCGTACATGCGGCTGCCCTGCGCGCGGTCGAAGACGGTGGGCCAACCGCGGCAGTAGCTGCGCACCTCCGACTCCAGGGTCTCGAAGACGCTCAGGTCGGGCTGGGTGATGGTCACAGCGGGTCTCCTGGGAGAGGAAAGGCGTGGGAGGTGAGGAGGGGTGAGCAGGGGGAGAGGGGTGGCGGGGGAAGCGGGCGGGCTCAGACGCGCGGCAACGGCCCGATGGTGTACAGGACTTCCGGTTCGTGGCCGCCGTCGTCCTGCGGGAAGACACCCGCGTCGAACAGGACCGTGCGCTCGACGCTCGCGCCGTGCCGCCGCGCGAAGGAGGTGAACACCCGCTCCGACGCGCCGTTGTCCGGCGTGATCGTCGTCTCCAGGGTGGTCAGCTCGCGCCCGGCGGCGGCCTTGGCGACCAGCCCGTCGACCAGGGCCCCGGCGAGACCGCGGCCCCGGTGTCCATGGTCGACCGCCAGCTGCCAGACCACCAGGGTGTGCGGCCGGTCGGGCCGTACGTAGCCGGTGACGAACCCGGCGACCTGACCGTCGGCGTCGCGGGCCACGGCGGAGGTGGCGGCGAAGTCACGACACCACAGCAGATAGCTGTACGACGAGTTCAGGTCGAGGACCTTGGAGTCCCGGGCGATCCGCCAGATCGAGGCCCCGTCGGCGACACCCGGGGTGTCCAGCCGCAGCCCCTCGGGCATTTCCAGGAATTGCGCGTGCAGGTCGGTCGGTAGATCGGCTTGTGCAGCGGTCATGCGGATTGAATTTACCGAGCAATTTCTGGGATTGCATCGGGGGAAGGGGTTACGTGGCGCTGCCCGATGTGTTATCGCGCAGGCGCGCACGCCCGCACGAGCCGTCGGTTGTTTGTACGGGTATGTCCGCCGCATTGCACGCAAAAAGGGCGCGATGTGGAGTGCGTCACAGCCTCGTAATCCCGCTGAGACGTGTCCGGATTACGGTGTTTGGCGGTGGCGAAACCTTAGTGTTTAGCCCTCGGGAAAGCGGGCAGAAGAATACGGGAAGCTGCTCTCATAAAGAATTGAGGAAAGCACCCGGATAATCCAGAAAAAAGAATGCCGGACGGGCCGACCAAGCCCATCCGGCGTTCAGGTACGAGCGCGCGGCGCGAGATCAAGCCCGTCCGGCGTTTGAGGACGAGGCGCGAAGCGCCAAAGAGGCGGGGGAGAGGGGCGCAGCCCCAGCCGAGCGCGGGGCCCGGGGCCGCGGCCCCGGGGGGACTACCCCCAGGCGGCAGTCACCGCGCGCCGCGCCCCCTCCAGATCCACGGCGAGCCCGGCCTCGCCCATCGCGGCTCCGAGCGCCGCCAGCACCCCGTGCACCACACCCCGCGTGGCGTCCGGCCCGTAGTGGTTGACCCGGATCATCTCCCCGGCCAGGGCGCCCCCGCCAGCGACAAGCGGAAGCGCCGGATCGGCCGCCAGCGCCTTGGCGACCAGCTCGGAGGCGTCCACGCCCCGCGGCGCCCGCAGGGTCGTGGCGACCGGCGCGGCGTCCCGGGCCTCGTACACATACGGTTCGAGCCCGCCGCCCAGGGCGACCGCGCCCGCCCGCGTCGCCGCCGCGGCGGTCGCGTGCCGCGCCATGAGCGCGTCGAGGCCCTCGGACTCGATCCGCTCCACGCACGCCTCGAGGGCGAGCATCTCCAGCTGCGCGGGCGCGTGCAGCAGCGCCCGGCGGCCGCCGTCGATCCACCGCTCCTTCCAGTCCAGGAGGGACAGGTACGAGCGGCGCGGCGCCCGCGGGTTCGCGGCCATCCGCTGCCAGGCGCGCTCGCTCACCGACACCGCGGACACCCCGGCGGGACCGCCCATCGCCTTCTGCGCGCCGATCACGCACAGGTCTACGCCCCACGCGTCCGGCAGCAGCGGCTCCGCGGCCACGGACGCGACGGCGTCGAGCATGAACAGCGCGCCGTGCGCCCGTACGACCTCGCCGATCTCCGCGACCGGATTGGTGTTGCCCGTCGCCGCCTCGGCGTGCACCAGGGACACGAAGTCGATCCCGGGGTGCTCGGCGAAGGCCTGCTCGACCTGCGCGGCGGTGACCGCCGTGTGGAACGGCACGGCCAGGTCGACGACCGCCGCGCCGCAGTCCCGCAGCCAGTTCCCGAAGGTCTGCCCGTACGGGCCGGTGATCACGTTGAGCGCCGTCGTGCCGGGCCGCGCGGCGCCGCGGATGCAGCCCTCCAGCGGAAGCAGCGCCTCGCCCTGCGTGATCACGACGTCCTGCTCGGTGTCCAGGAGCCGGGCCACGCGGTCCTCGATGGAGGCGAAGTGCGCGGCGGTCAGCGGGGGCAGGTCAAGGAAGGGGTGAGCCATGGCCCCGAGCGTACCCAGGCCCCGGGCCGTCCCGGACAGGTCCCTCGCCTCCTAAGCTGCTGTCATGAGCGATCACGCGGTGCTGCACGTGAAGGGGCGGGTGCTCGTCGGGCCCGAGGACGTACGGGACGAGATGTGGGTGGTCGGCGGGCGGGTGACGTTCCAGCGGCCCACCGCGGGGACCGCCGGGGACGCGGTCACCGTGGACGGCTGGGTGCTGCCCGGCCTGGTCGACGCCCACTGCCACGTCGGGCTCGACGCGCACGGCCCGGTCCCCGCCGAGGAGGCGGAGAAGCAGGCCCTCACCGACCGCGACGCGGGCGCGCTGCTGCTGCGCGACGCGGGTTCGCCGTCCGACACCCGCTGGATCGACGACCGCGACGACCTGCCGAAGATCATCCGCGCGGGCCGCCACATCGCCCGCACCCGCCGCTACATCCGCAACTACGCCCACGAGATCGAGCCCGAGGACCTGGTCGCGTACGTCGCCCGGGAGGCCCGGCGCGGCGACGGCTGGGTCAAGCTCGTCGGCGACTGGATCGACCGCGAGGCGGGCGACCTCGCCGCGTGCTGGCCGCGCGGCGCCGTCGAGGCGGCCATCGCCGAGGCCCACCGGCTCGGCGCCCGCGTCACCGCGCACTGCTTCGCCGAGGACTCGCTGCGCGACCTCGTCGAGGCGGGCATCGACTGCGTCGAGCACGCCACGGGACTCACCGAGGACACCATCCCGCTGTTCGCCGAGAACGGCGTGGCGATCGTGCCGACCCTGGTGAACATCGCCACGTTCCCGCAGCTCGCGGACGGCGGCGAGAAGAAGTTCCCCGCTGGTCCGCGCACATGCGCCGCCTGCACGCCCGGCGCTACGACACGGTCCGGGCGGCGTACGACGCCGGAGTGCCGGTGTACGCCGGGACCGACGCCGGGGGCTCCCTCGCCCACGGCCTCGTCGGCGCGGAGGTCGCCGAGCTGGTCAAGGCGGGCATCCCGGTGCGGGACGCGCTGTCCGCGGCGACCTGGGGCGCGCGGGACTGGCTCGGCCGCCCCGGCCTCGTCGAGGGCGCGCCGGGGGACCTCGTCGTGTACGAGGCGGATCCGCGGGCGGACGTACGGGTGCTGACCGCTCCGCGGCGGGTCGTGGTGAACGGGCGGGTGCTGGGCTGACCGCCCCGCCTCCCGCGCCCCCGCACTGTCGATGAGTTGACAGGTCGTGACGCGCCGGGGACCGGCTCGTTGTACGTCGTTTCTCGCTTTGTCGACCGCCGGTGCGCCTGGCGCACCGGCGGGTGGGGTGCGCGGGGCTCCGGGGAACGCCCGTGCCCGCGGATTCGAATGTGAGGGCGGAAGTCTCCCATTGGGGTGAACTCACGCCAGGTTGCTGCCCGTTCACTCTCCGTGCGTAAAGATTCCGGGGTCGGCGGCGCCGCCCGGCGCCCCCGGCATCAGTGGCGCCGTGCGCACGCGCTGTCCCCCTGTGGCGTGCGCCGGCGGCGCCTTCGTGACTCATGTGAGGGTTCCACCACAGTGACCAGCAACGCCTTCCGTCGACTGCCCGTGTGCCGCCGCATCGGCGCGCTCGCCACCGCCACCGTGTTCGCCGCCGGGTCCGCGGCGCTCGCCGGGGCCGGTCCCGCCCACGCGACGGACGACCACCGCGGCGGCCGGGCGAGCGCCGTCGTGCTCCGCACCGGCCTCGACGTCTCCCTGCTCGGCAAGACCGTGCGGCTGCCCCTCAACGTCTCCCTGAACGAGGTGAGCGCGCCCGCGAGCGCCGAGCGGACCGCCCTCACCGCCAAGCTGGACGGCGTCGACGGCGGACGGCCGTTCAGCGTGCTGCGCGCCGACGTCGCCACCGCCCGCGCCACCGTCAAGGGCGGCACCGCCCAGGGCTACAGCAACATCGCCCGCGCCAAGGTGCACCTGCCGGGCCTGCCGCTGCTGCCCCTCGTCGAACTCGACCAGATCACCTCCAAGGCCGTGTGCGCGGCGGGCGCGCGGCCCGTCGCCGAGTCCCGCTTCCTCGGGAGCGTCACCGTCCTCGGCAAGAAGGTGAGCGTGCGGTCCGCGGGCACCACCCAGGTGTCCGTGCCCGGCGTCGGCGACGTGCGCCTCGACCTGTCGTCGACGCGCACCACGTCCCGTACGGCCGCCGCGACCGCCCTGCGGCTCGCCGTCACCGTCGATCCGCTGAAGCTGGGGGTGGCCGCCGTGAAGGGCACGGTGACCCTGGCGGGGGCCGAGTGCACGACGCCGTCCGCTGGCCCGGGGGCCAAGCCGCAGCCCAAGCCGGAGCCGAAGCCGCAGGGGGAGCGGGAGGAACCGGTCGCGGCGAAGGCCGAGGCGGCGCCCCCGAAGGAGGACAACCTCGCGGAGACCGGGGGGAGTTCCGCCACGCCGTACGTCGCCGGGGGCGCCGTCGCCCTCCTGCTGGCCGGAGGCGGGCTCGTCGCCTACCGCCGCCGCGGCTGACGCCTGCGGCTGGCTGCGGGGTACCCCTCTCCCACCCGCCCGCCCGTGACCGTCTCCTGCGAGGTGGGCGCCCCTCGCCGTCGGCGGCTCGCGGAGCGTCAGGGGTGCAGGAGGTCGGCCAGGGCCGTGACGACGGCGTCCGTCGTGGGGCGGTCGCGGACCGCGAGCCGTAGCCAGTCCGGCCCCAGGCCGGGGAACGTGTCGCCGCGCCGCACCGCGAACCCCCGCTCCCGCAGCCGCTCGCGGACCCCGGCCGCCCCGGCGATCCGGACCAGCACGAAGGGGCCCTCCGCGGGCCCCGCCACCTCGACGCCCGGCAGGGCGGCGAGCGCCGCCACGAGGTGCCGCCGGTCCACGGCCACCCGGTGGGCGACGTGCCCCGCCTCCGCGAGCGCCCGCGGCGCCACGCACGCCTGTGCCGCCGCGAGCGCCGGGGACGACACCGGCCACAGGGGCTGGGCCCGGGAGAGGGCGGCGATCGTGTCCGGGTCGGACAGGACGTACCCGATGCGCAGCCCGGCGAGGCCCCAGGTCTTGGTCAGGCTGCGCAGCACCACCAGGCCCGGCACGTCCGTGCGGCCCGCCAGGGCCTCGCGCTCGCCGGGCACCGCGTCCATGAACGCCTCGTCCACCACGAGGAACCGCCCGGGCCGGGCGAGCCGGGCGAGGGCGGCCGCCGGGTGCAGCACGGACGTCGGGTTCGTGGGGTTGCCGACGACCACCAGGTCGGCGTCCTCCGGCACCGCCGCGGGGTCGAGCCGGAACCCGTCCTTGGCCCGCAGCAGCACCCGCCCCACCTCGTGCCCGGCGTCCCGCAGCGCGGCCTCCGGCTCCGTGAACTGCGGATGCACGACCACCGGCCGCCGCACCGGCAGCGCCCGCGCGAGCAGCACGAACGCCTCGGCGGCGCCCGCCGTCAGCAGCACCCGCTCCGGCGGCAGACCGTGCCGCGCGGCCACGGCGGCACGCGCCGGACGCCCGTCCGGGTAGGCGGCGAGCCCGTCGAGGGAGGCGGCGATGTGCTCCTTCAGCCACGCGGGCGGCGTGTCGGAGCGGACGTTGACGGCGAGGTCCACGAGGCCCGTACCGCCCCGCACCTCCACGTCCCCGTGGTGCCGCAGGTCCACCTCGTTGTCAGTGCGCAGGTGCATGGTTCCCGTGTTCGTGTGCGTGAGGGTGGCAGTGGGGGAGGTCGTGTCCGGGGCGGTCCTCGGCGTCCGGCAGCCGTGCCACCGCGCACGTGGCCCGCGCCGGGCGGCCGCCCCCGGGCTCCGACTTCCGCTTGGGTACGAGGAGTTCACCCCCGCGCACCAGCGCCGCGGCCTCCGCGACGGACGGCGTCCCGAAGGCGGCGAGCGGCGTCGCGGAGGGGTGCGGCACCTCCACGCGGGCCAGCGCGTCGGCCCCGTACGCCACCAGCGGCACGCCGAGCCGGGCGGCCGCCGCCACGATCCCCGGCTCGTGCCGCTTCCCCTCGACGGTCGCCAACTCCCGTACGCAGCAGGAAAGGAGACCGGCGTCGCGCAGGGCCGCCGCGATCAGGTCCGCGACCTCGTCGGCGTCGGCGTCCGCGCAGGCCCCGACGCCCACCACCAGCGGGCGGGTCACCGCGTCACCGCCCGGCGGGCGCGGCGGCGGGGGCGGCTGGGGCGTCAACCATGACGGGGTCCTCTCGGTGGTTCGGTTAGCGCTTGCGGGAGCGATCGGCTAGCAAGGGCGCATGGCGGTGTTCGTGGCGCTCGGCGCGTTCGTGATGACCCTGCTCGGCGGCTGGACGGCCGGGCGCGTCACCGACCGGCGGCATCTGGTCCTGGGGCTCGCGGGCGGGCTGATGCTGGGCGTGGTCGGCCTCGACCTGCTGCCGGAGGCCCTGGAGGCGGCGGGCGGCCCGGTGTTCGGGGTGCCCGCGGCGCTGCTCCTGACCGTCGCGGGCTTCCTGTTCGCGCACGTCGTGGAGCGGCTCCTGGCGCTGCGCCAGGCCGCGCACGGGGCGGACGGGCACGGCGGCCGCACGCCCGAGGTGGGCCTGACGGCGGCGGCCGCGATGGTCGGGCACAGCGCCATGGACGGCGTCGCGATCGGCGCCGCGTTCCAGGTGGGCGGCGGCATGGGCGTGGCCGTGGCGCTCGCCGTCATCGCCCATGACTTCGCGGACGGCTTCAACACGTACACGATCACGCGCCTGTACGGGAACGCCCGCCGCCGGGCCCTCGCCATGCTGTTCGCGGACGCCGCGGCCCCCGTGGTGGGCGCCGCGTCGACGCTGCTGTTCACCATTCCGGAGCAACTGCTCGGCGGCTATCTCGGCTTCTTCGGCGGCGCGCTGCTCTACCTCGCCGCCGCCGAGATCCTGCCCGAGGCCCACCACGACCACCCGGCGCGCTCGACGCTGCTGTGCACCATCGCCGGGGCGGGCTTCATCTGGCTGGTGGTGGGCCTGTCCGAGTGAGCCCGGACCGCTGCCGCCGCTCATCCGGCCGCGCACCTCGCCACGAACCGGCGCGCGATCCCGGGCTCGGCGGCCCAGTGCGTGTGCAGATAGCTCGCGTGCACGCCGTCCTGTACGAAGCCCTCGACGCGCCGTACGGGGGCGCGCAGCCCCCAGGCGGGCGCGGCCCCCGCGCCCGGTTCGACGGCCGTGCGGTGGAACTCGTGCCCGCGCATCCGGGTCCCCGCCACCGCGAGCGCGCTGTCGGACACGGCCACGGCGTCCCGGTACCCGAGCGTCAGCCGCTCCGTCATCCGCGCCGTCACGTCGAGCACCCCGCACATCGGCTTGCCGTCCAGCTCCCGCGCCAGATACAGCAGCCCCGCGCACTCGGCCGCCACCGGCGCCCCACCGGTCGCCAGCCCGGCCACGGCCTTCCGCAGCGGCTCGTTGGCGGACAGCTCCGGCGCGTACACCTCGGGGAACCCGCCCCCGATGACCAACCCGCGCGTACCGGGCGGCAGTTCCTCGTCGTGCAGCGGATCGAACGGTACGACCTCGGCCCCGGCGGCGGCCAGCAGCTCGGCGTGCTCGGCGTACGAGAACGAGAACGCGGCCCCGCCCGCGAGCGCGACGACAGGGGCTTCGGCCCGCCCGGCGTGTGCGGACGAGGCCGAAGGCCGATCAGGGCGCGGAGCCTCCTGGGCGCGGGAAGGGGCGGGCACGGAGGCCTCCCGGCAGGGATCCCACGCCGCCCCCGCCCAGGCCCCCGCGCTCCGCGCCAGCGCCAGCACCGCCTCCAGGTCGCACCCCTCCCGCACCTGCGCGGCCAGCGCCGCCACGGAGGCGACGGCCTCGGCCCGCCGCTCGGCGACCGGCACAAGACCCAGGTGCCGCGACGGCGCCCGCACCTGCGGAGCCCGCCGCAGCGCGCCGAGCACCGGCACCCCGGAGGAGTCAAGGGCCTCGCGCAGCAGCTCCTCGTGCCGGTCGGAGCCCACCTTGTTGAGGATGACCCCGCCGACCCGGACCTCGGGGTCCCACGAGGCGAAGCCGTGCACGAGCGCGGCCACGGACCGGGACTGCGACGAGCCGTCCACCACGAGGACCACCGGCGCGCCGAGGAGCTTCGCCACGTGCGCGGTGGACGCCAGCTCGCCCTGCCCGGCCGCCCCGTCGTACAGGCCCATCACGCCCTCGACGACGGCGAGGTCGCACCCGGCGGCGCCGTGCGCGAACAGCGGGCCGATCAGGTCGGGCCCGCACAGATAGGCGTCCAGGTTGCGGCCCGGCCGCCCCGTGGCCAGGGCGTGGTAGCCGGGGTCGATGTAGTCGGGCCCCACCTTGTGCGGGGACACGGCGAGCCCGGCCTCCGTGAACGCGGCCATGAGCCCGGTCGCGACCGTCGTCTTGCCGCTGCCGGACGACGGCGCCGCGATGACGACGCGCGCTACCACTCGATGCCCCGCTGACCCTTCTGACCGGCGTCCATCGGGTGCTTGACCTTGGACATGTCGGTGACGAGGTCGGCGTACTCGACAAGCGCGTCCGGCGCGTTCCTGCCGGTGATCACCACGTGCTGCGTCCCGGGCCGCTCCTTGAGGACCGCCACGACCTCCTCGACGTCGATCCACCCCCAGTGCAGGGGGTAGGCGAACTCGTCGAGGACGTACAGCCGGTAGGTCTCGGCGGCCAGGTCGCGCTTGACCTGCGCCCAGCCCTCGCGGGCCTTCTCCTCGTTGTCCAGCTGGCCGTCCCGCTGCACCCAGGACCAGCCCTCGCCCATCTTGTGCCAGTCGACGGTGCCGCCCTGCCCGCTGGCGCCGAGCACCCGCAGCGCGTTCTCCTCGCCGACCTTCCACTTGGCCGACTTCACGAACTGGAACACCCCGATCGGCCAGCCCTGGTTCCAGGCCCGCAGCGCGAGCCCGAACGCGGCGGTGGACTTGCCCTTGCCGACGCCCGTGTGCACCAGCACCAGCGGCCGGTTCCGGCGCTGACGGGTCGTCAGTCCGTCGTCCGGTACGACACTCGGCTGTCCCTGCGGCATTACGCGGCCCTCCTGTGGTCACCCTGAACATCCCGTACGAGCCCGGCGATGGAGTCCGCCCGCAGCTCGTCCAACGTCACCGCGGTCCCGCCCAGCTCACCGGCGAGCTTCCCCGCGAGCCCGAGCCGCACCGGCCCCGCCTCGCAGTCGACGACCACGGACGCGTACCCCTCGGCGGCGAACAGCCCGGCCGCCCGCGCGGCCCGCGCCACCGGCTCCACACCGCCGGTCGCGCGCCCGTCCGTCACCACGACGACCAGGGGCCGCCGCGCCGGGTCCCGCAGCCGCTCCACGCGCAGCACCTCGTGGGCCTTCAGCAGCCCGGCCGCGAGCGGCGTCCGGCCGCCCGTCGGCAGCGACTCCAGGCGCGCGGCGGCGGCGTCCACCGACGACGTCGGCGGCAGCGCGACCTCCGCGGCCGTGCCGCGGAACGTCACCAGGCCCACCTTGTCGCGCCGCTGGTAGGCGTCGAGCAGCAGCGACAGGACGGCGCCCTTGACGGCGCCCATGCGCCGCCGCGCCGCCATCGAGCCGGAGGCGTCCACGACGAACAGCACCAGGTTGCCCTCGCGCCCCTCCCGCGTCGCCTGCCGCAGGTCGTCACGGCGTACGACGAGCCCGGTCCCGGACCGGCCGCGCGCCCGCTGGTGCGGCGCCGCCGCGAGGACCGTCGCCGCCAGGTGCAGCTTGGTGAGCGCCCCTTGGGGCCGCCGGGCGCCGGTCGTGCGGCCGTGCTCGGTGCGGGCCCGCGAGCGCCGCCCGGCCGCGCCCTCGCCGAGCCCCGGCACGCTCAGCACCTTGGTGCGGAACGGCTCACCGGCCCGCACGGGCTGCTGCTCGGGGGCGCCGGGGGCCACGGGGGGCGGGCCGTCGGCGGTCTCCTCCCGCGGGGGCGTGCCGGGGGACTGCGGGGCGTCCGGGCCGGGGGCCTGCGGGGCAGGCCGCCGCCACCGCCGCCCGGGCCGTCGTCGTCACCGTCGCCGTCGCCCTCCCCGGACCCCGGGGACTCGGGGACTCAGGGGACTCGGGGGTGTCGTCGCCGAACTCCTCCAGGGTCTCGTCGAGCTTGTCCTCGTCCAGGCCGGGCGCGTCGAAGGGGTTGCGGCGGCGCCGGTGCGGCAGCGCGAGCAGCGCGGCCTGCCGCACGTCCTCGGCGAGCACGTCCTCGCGTCCCGCCCAGGCGGCGAGCGCGGTGGCCGTGCGGGCCATCACGATGTCGGCCCGCATCCCGTCGACCTCGAAGGCCGCGCAGGTCGCCGCGATCTGCCGGAGCGCCCCGTCGCCGAGCCGGACCCGGGGCAGCAGCTCCCGCGCCGCCACGATCCGCTCCCGCAGGGCCCGCTCCTCCGCGGCCCAGCGCGCCACGAAGGCCTCCGGGTCGTCGTCGTACGCGAGTCGCCGCTTGACGACCTCCACGCGCTGGTCGGGCTCGCGCGAGGCGGCCACCTCCACGGTCAGGCCGAACCGGTCGAGCAGCTGCGGCCGCAGCTCGCCCTCCTCGGGGTTCATGGTGCCGACGAGCAGGAAGCGCGCGGCGTGCCGCACGGAGACGCCTTCGCGCTCGACGTACGAGGCGCCCATGGCGGCGGCGTCCAGGAGCAGGTCGACGAGGTGGTCGTGGAGCAGGTTGACCTCGTCGACGTAGAGGATCCCGCGGTGCGCGTCGGCGAGCAGACCCGGCTCGAAGGCCTTGACGCCCTCCGCCAGGGCCCGCTCGATGTCGAGGGCGCCCACCAGCCGGTCCTCGGACGCGCCGACGGGCAGCTCGACCATGCGAGCGGCCCGGGCGACCCCGCCCCCGGCCTCGTGCGGCCCGTCCGGGCAGCCCGGGTCGGGCGCGCCCGGCGCGCACGAGAACCGGCACCCGGCGACGACGTCCACGTCCGGAAGCAGCGCGGAAAGCGCCCGCACGGCGGTGGACTTGGCGGTCCCCTTCTCACCGCGCACCAGCACACCGCCCACGGCGGGACTGACCGCGTTGAGCAGCAGGGCGAGCCGCAGGTCGTCCTGCCCGACGACGGCGGTGAAGGGATAGGGGGTACTCACGCGACCTCCAGCGAAGCTTTGAGCCCGTCCGGCGTTTGAGGACGAGCCGCGAAGCGGCAATGAACGGGGGCCCAGGGGCGGAGCCCCCTGGTTTCGGGAAGGGGCGGGACCGGGGAGCCCCCGGCAGGGTCACGACGGTGCACCCGGCGGCACAAAGGGCAGCCCCGCGGGCGCCCCACCCTCGATGAGCCGCAGCAGCGCATCGGTATCCGCGTGCTCCTCGACCAGGTCGCCGAGCAGATCCAGCTGCTCCTCCCGCAGTGCCCCGAAGCTGGTGTCGGGCGCGGCGACGAACCGCCGCCCCGCCGCCCGCGCCACCTCGGCCAGGAACCGCCGCCGGAACGCGTCGCTCTCCAGCGACCCGTGCCAGTGCGTGCCCCACACCTCCCCGACGCGGCACCCGTCGAGGAAGGGCTCGCCGCCGAGCACCTCGGCGACGCCGTGGTGGATCTCGTACCCCTCGACGGGCTCCCCGAGCGCGCTGCCCACGGGCCGGGCGAGGGTCTTCTCGCGGGCGAACCGCACCCGCACCGGCAGCAGCCCCAGCCCGTCCACGGCCCCGGCGCGGGACTCCACGTCGTCCTCGATGTGCTCGCCGAGCGCCTGGAAGCCGCCGCAGATCCCGAGGACCGGCCGCCCCTCGGCGGCCCGCCGCGCCAGCGCGTCCGCGAGCCCGCGCTCACGCAGCCAGGCCAGGGCCCGCACGGTGCCGCGCGTGCCCGGTACGACGGCGAGGTCGGCGTCGACCAGCTCCTCGGGGCGGTCCACGAACCGGACGACCACGCCCGGCTCGGCGGCGAGGGCGTCCACGTCGGTGAAGTTCGACATGAGCGGCACCGCGCACACGGCGACGCGCAGCACGTCCTCGCCCACCGGCGGCGCCACGACGGACTCCCGGACCGCGCCCCGCAGGGACACCCGCAGCCCGTCCTCCTCGTCGATGCCGAGCCCGTGCCGGTACGGAAGGACGCCGAAGGTGCGCCGCCCGGTGAGCCCGCGCAGCATGTCGAGCCCGGGTTCGAGCAGCGACACATCCCCGCGGAACTTGTTCACCAGGAACCCGGCGACCAGCTCCTGATCGGCCTCGCCGAGCAGCGCGACGGTCCCGAAGAACGAGGCGAAGACGCCGCCGCGGTCGATGTCGCCGACCACGACCACCGGGAAGCGGGCGGCCCGCGCGATCCCCATGTTCACGATGTCGGTGCGCCGCAGGTTGATCTCGGCGGGGCTCCCGGCCCCCTCGCAGATCACGGCGTCGTACGCGCCCCGCAGTTCCTCGAGGCACCCGACGACGGTGTCGAGCAGCGCCTGCTGCCTGCCGCCGTGGTAGCCGCGCGCGCTCATCTCGCCCACCGGCTTGCCCATGAGCACGACCTGGCTGGAGCGGTCGCTGCCCGGCTTCAGCAGGACGGGGTTCATCAGCGCCGACGGCTCGACGCGGGCGGCCTGCGCCTGCATGGCCTGCGCCCGCCCGATCTCGGCGCCCTCCCGCGTGACGAAGGAGTTCAGCGACATGTTCTGCGCCTTGAACGGCGCGACGGACACTCCCTTGCGGGAGAGCCACCGGCAGATCCCGGCGGTGACGACGCTCTTCCCGGCATCGGAGGTCGTCCCGGCGACCAGCAGCCCCCCGCTCATGCGGCTCCCTCTCCGTGTGCCCGCCTGGGCAGGCGGCTCCCGTTGCTGCGCGACCCCGCCCGCGGGCGGTCCTCCCCGCGTCCCGGCCGGGGCACCGCTCCCGGTGCCGGGCGGCCCTTGGCCAGGCGCCCGGCGAGGCCGCCCCGGGCGGCCACGGCGGCCCCCAGCGCCAGCCAGCTCACCCGCTGCGACAGCCGTACGGCCCGCTCGATGTCCGCGACGACCACGTCCCGCCCCCCGGCGTTCAGGACGGGCCGGTGCTCGACCCGCCCCCCGTACGACAGCGTCCCCCCGAGCCGCACCCCCAACGCGCCCGCGAACGAGGCCTCGACCACCCCGGCGTTGGGGCTGGGGTGCCGCCGCGCGTCCGCGCGCCACGCGCGCACCGCGCCGCGCGGGTCGCCGCCCGCCGCGGCGGCGAGCACGGCGGTGAGCCGGGCCCCGGGCCAACCCGCGACGTCGTCGAGCCGGGCGGACGCCCAGCCGTAGCGCCGGTAGCGGGCGGACTTGTGGCCCACCATGGCGTCCAGCGTGTTGACGGCCCGGAACCCGACGAGTCCGGGCACCCCGGCCGCCGCGCCCCACACGAGGGCGCCCACGACGGCGTCGGAGGTGTTCTCGGCGACGGACTCCACCACCGCGCGGGCGATCCCGGCGGCGTCCAGGGCCTGCGGGTCGCGCCCGCACAGGTGCGGCAGCCGCTCCCGGGCGACCGCCAGGTCCCCGGCCTCCAAGGCGCCGCCGATGGCCCGCGCCTCCCGGGCGAGCGAGGTCCCGCCGACGACGGCCCAGGTGGCCGCCGCGGTCAGTCCGACGGACGCGGCGGCGGAGCGGCGGGCACCGCGCGCGGCGAGCGCGCCCACGGCGGCGGCGCCCCCGGCGCACACCGCGGTGTGCAGCGCCCCCCAGCCGCGGTGGTCGCGCCACAGCACCCGCTCGACGGCGGCGGCCGCACGCCCGAACGCGGCGACCGGATGCCCCCGGCGGGGATCGCCGAGCAGCAGGTCACCGAGGAGTCCGGCGGCGGCACCGTACGCGAAGTCGCGATCGGCACGCATGGAGTCAGCCCGCCGCCGCTCGTGGCAGGCTGCAGGGAAGGCTCGACCCGTGGGGAGCCCCGGCGGGAAACGGCGGTCGGCCGCGCATGTGCTGTGTCCTCACTCAGGGTGTCCGCGCCCTGGTTCGACGTGACAGGCGGCGAGAGTTCCTGGCTCCCGGGGAACGCGGGGGCGTTCCGCCGGTGACAGTGGCGGGACCGCGCCGGATTCGCACCGGACTTCCTCTGCTGCCGCCGTGATGGCCTCGGCAGTCCACCATGCCCGTCAGCGCCCGTCAACTCGCGGTTGACCTGCGACGGGGCGGCGCACGCCGGGCGGAAAAGGGAGGGGCGGCGCCCGGTGAGGTCACCGGGCGCCGCCCCTCGCCGTCGTACGCGGACCGCCGTCAGACGACGATCAGGTAGATCCCGTACGCCACCGCGGCCGCGCACAGCGCGAAGCACGCGTACGCGCCCACGCGGGCCGGGAGCGCGGCGGTGCCGCCGCCCGCGGTGCGGGCCTGCTCCTGCTTGGAGAGGCCGACGATGCCGAGCGTGAACACGCCCACGAGGGCGACGGTCACGACGAGGCTGACGCCGAAGACGGAGCCGAGGGCTGCCCAGTCGATCTTCATGGTGCTGCTTCCTTAGACCGTGGCGGGCCGGGCGGGGTCCGCCACGGGCGCGGGGAGGGGGCGGTGGTCTCGGCGGCGTCGGCCGGGGCGGCCAGCGGGCCCGCCGGGGGCGGGGTGACGGCGGCGATCGCCGTGGTCACGACGCCCGCGGGCTCGGCGTCCCGCGCCGGGGCGCCGGGCGCGCCGATCTCGTCGGCCGTGACGTTGGTGTGGTCCACCGGCTGGCGGCGGGACAGCTGCCAGATGACGGCGGAGCCGCCGACGAGCAGCCCGGCCGTGACCGCGACGCCCCAGTCGCCCTGCTTGGTGAGCAGCTCGGCGCCCGCGCCGACCAGACCGGCGGCGGGCAGCGTGAGGCCCCACGCCATGAACATGCGGCTGGCCGTGGACCAGCGGACCACGCCGCCCTTGCGGCCGAGGCCCGCGCCCATGACGGCGCCGGAGCAGACCTGGGTGGTGGAGAGGGAGAAGCCGATGTGCGAGGAGGCGAGGATGGCGGTGGCCGCCGACGTCTGCGCCGCGAAGCCCTGCGGCGGGGCCAGCTCGGTGAGGCCCTTGCCCATGGTGCGGATGATGCGCCAGCCGCCCAGGTAGGTGCCGAGGGCGATGGCGAGACCGGCCGAGACGATGACCCACATCGGGGGTTGGCGCCCGGGTTGAGCACGCCGCCGGTGATCAGGGCGAGCGTGATGATGCCCATGGTCTTCTGCGCGTCGTTCGTGCCGTGGGCCAGGGAGACCAGGCCCGCCGAGGCGATCTGCCCGGCGCGGTAGCCCTTGCTGGTGGCCTTCTCGTCCGTGCGGCTGCTGATCCGGTAGGTGAGCCGGGTGGCGAGGGACGCCGCGATGCCCGCGACGAGCGGGGCGGCGATCGCGGGGAGCAGCACCTTGGTGACGACGGTGCCGCCGTTCACCGACGACCAGCCCATGGACATCACGGCGGCGCCGATGAGGCCGCCGAACAGGGCGTGGGAGGAGCTGGAGGGCAGGCCGAGCAGCCAGGTCAGCAGGTTCCAGAGGATCGCGCCCACCAACGCGGCGAATATCACCTCTGTCTTCAGGCCGTCCTCGTTGATGATCCCGCCGGAGATGGTCTTGGCGACTTCGACGGAGAGGAAGGCTCCGACGAGGTTCAGCACGGCGGACATGGCCACCGCCGTCTTGGGCTTGAGGGCGCCGGTCGAGATGGTCGTGGCCATCGCGTTGGCTGTGTCGTGGAAACCGTTCGTGAAGTCGAACACGAGAGCGGTGACGATCACGATCCCGAGGAGAAGCGTGATGTTTTCCATTTACCCAGGCTTCTGTTGGACGTCAGTGGCTCGTGGACCGTAGGCAACCTGAGTGAACGGAAAGTGAACTGGACAGGGCCTTGGGGTGGCCCATCGGGGGATGCCGTGGCTCCACACCTTTCCGGCTTACACCCGCGTGCGCCTCGGCGCGGCGGCGGGGACCCGGCACAGGCCCGGAATTAGGCCGATCGAGGGACGTCCCGCCCCCTGGCTCAGCCCCGCGCGAACCGCCTGAGCTGGGTCGTCGTGCCGTGGAAGAGATCCTGGTCACCCGGCAGCGGTCCGCGCTCGGCGTGCTGCCAGAACGTCCAGGACGACCAGCCGCTCGGCAGCGGCCCGGGCGCCGACGACCAGCGCGCCAGCCACAGCGGGTGGTCGCCGAAGGCGCGGCTGGCGCCGGTGCAGTCGTTCCACCAGCGCGCGGTCGTGTAGATCACCGGCCTGCGGCCCGTGCGGCGCCTGACCCCGTCGCTGAACTCCCGGATCCAGTGGACCATGGCGGCCCGGCTCAGGCCGTAGCACTTCCGGTTCCCGTACGGGTTGTGCTCGATGTCGAGCGCGGGCGGCAGCGTCCAGCCGTCCGCCGCCCAGGCGCCGCCGTTGGCCGTGAAGTGCGCGGCCTGCCGGGCGCCGGAGGACCGGTTCGGCAGCGCGAAGTGGTACGCGCCCCGGATCAGGCCGACGGCGCGGGAGCCGTCGTACTGCTGCCGGAAGTAGGGATTGCGGTAGGTGTGGGACTCGGTGGCCTTCACATAGGTGAACATCGCGCCCCGGTCCTTCGCGCGCTGCCAGTCGACGTTCCGCTGGTGCGAGGACACGTCGTGGCCGCGGGGGCGGCCCGCGGCCGTCCCCGGAGCCTCGGCGAAGGCGGTCGCGCCGAGCGCGAGCGCCACCGCGGACGCGGCGAGGACCCGGACGCGGCGACGCGCCGGTACGCGATCACGAGCCATGTTCTCCCCCGGTGGCGAGCCCTGTTCTCCCCCGCTGGCGCCCCGCGCGCCGATGCGATGGCGGCGGGTGCGGCAGATCGCCGCGAGAGCGGTGCGGCGGACCTCCGCGAGAGTACTGAACCCTCCCGGCCCCGGGGCGCCGTCCCGCGCCGACCGGTACAACGTTCAGCCAATCGGCCGGAAGCCCCTCCGCCCGCGGACGCACCGGTGCCCCGCCGACCGCCCTTTGGCAGGATCGCCGCATGACTGAGCAGCGGCAGCACACGCCGGGCCGGGACACGGCCCATGGAGCCCTCGCGCGAGCCTGGGACGCACTGGTGGAGACCGCCCGCCGGACGGTGACCGACGGCCTCGTCGTCGGCACCTCGGGCAACGTGTCGGCGCGCGTCGGCGACACCGTGCTCGTCACGCCGAGCGGCGTCCCCTACGACCGGCTCCGCCCCGCGGACGCGGTCGGCGTCGCCCTCGACGGCACCCGGCTCTTCGGCGCGCTCACCCCGACCAGCGAACTGCCCATGCACCTGGAGATCTACCGCACCACCGGCGCCCGGGCCGTCGTCCACACCCACGCGGTGCACGCCACCGCCGTCTCGACCCTGGTCACGGAACTCCCGCCCGTCCACTACATGACCGCCGCCCTGGGCGGCCCGGTCCGCGTCGCCCCCTACGCCCTGTACGGCACGGACGAACTGGCCGCGAACATGCTCACCGCCCTCCGCGACCGCACGGCCTGCCTCCTCCAGAACCATGGCACCGTCGCCTACGGAGACACCCTCGCCCAGGCCTACGACCGCACCGCCCAACTCGAATGGATGTGCCGCCTGTGGCTGACGGCGACGTCGGTACCGGGCGGAGCGCCCTCCTTGCTGACGCCGCAGCAGCTGGCCGAGGCGGGCGGCAAGCTGAAGGGGTACGGCCAGACGGACGCGGCCCGTCCGGCGAGCGAGGACGAGCGCGCGGCGCGATGAAGGGGGGTGCCAGGAGGCGCGGCCCCCTGGTTCCGGCAAACGCCAGGGGGCGCGGCCCCCTGGTTCCGGGAAAGGGGCGGACCGGGGGGCGCCCCGCGAGGCCCCCGCCCACTGGCCGCGCCCGCCCCCACCGCAGACACTGGAACGCGTGCGCCCAGCCAAAGGAACGGCCACCGCCGTCACCGCAGCAACCGCCGCCGCCCTAGGCATCGGCTCAGCCCTGGCCATCGCCGCGGGCCGCTACGCGAGCGACGCCGCCCTGAAGGCGTCGGCCCACCAGCCCCTGCCCACCGAGCCCCGCCTCACCGTGCACGCGACGGCCGCGGGCCGCATCACCCTCACCCGCTCCCTGGCCTCCCAGCGCCCCGGCGTCTACGGCCTCGCCGGTGACGGCGGACACGCCGTGGTCGGCCCGGTTCTGGAGGCGGCCGAGACGTCCGCGGACACGGTCGTACGCCGTCTGGAGCGCGTCACGCGCGGCGCCCTGGAGCCCGGCGCCAAGGTGTGGCTCACCCCGCAGGTCCACGTCGGCGACCCGCGCGGCGCGCTCGGCATCGACCACACCGACGTGGAGATCCCCGGCGAACTCGGCGCGCTGCCCGCCTGGTTCGTGCCCGGCGCCCGCGACACCTGGGTCATCGCCGTGCACGGCCTCGGCACCACCCGCGAGCACCCCATGGTCGTCCTGGACTTCCTGCGCCGCCTGCACCTGCCGGTGCTCGCCCTCGGCTACCGGGGCGACCCCGGCGCGCCGCCCTCCCCGGACGGCCTCGGCCACCTCGGCGAGTCCGAGTGGCGCGACCTGGACGCGGCCATCCGCCACGCCGTGCGCCACGGGGCCCGCGCCGTCGTCCTGCACGGCTGGTCGACCGGCGCCACGATGGCGCTGCGCGCCGCCGCGCGCTCCCCGCTGCGCGCCCGTGTCTCGGGCCTCGTCCTGGACTCGCCGGTGCTCGACTGGCAGGCGACGCTGCGCGCCCTCGCCGCGGCCCGCGGCACCCCGAGCCCGCTCCTGCCGCTGGCCGTGCGCGCCGCCCAGGGCCGCACCGGCCTGAGCGGCGGCCACCCCTGGGACGGCGCCGCCCCGGGCGGGCCCGACGCGCCCCGCGTACCGACGCTGGTGCTGCACGGCCCCGACGACGCCGTCGCCCCCTGGGCGCTGTCGCGCCAGATGGCCGAGAAGAACCCCGGGCTCGTGACCCTCCACCCCGTTCCGGATGCGCCCCACGGGGCCATGTGGAACGCCGCGCCCGCGCGCTACGAGGAGGCGCTGCGCCGCTTCCTCACCCCCTTGATGTGAGACCGCGTCCACACTCCCTGACGGGCGTCTCCGCGGGCCCGCCGACGGGCCGGGAGCCCGCCTGGCGCCGGGCCGCCGGGCCCTCGCGGCGGCGGTGTCCCGGACCCCCGCGCGGGATTCCGTTTGGGATTTCGGACCGTCAACAGGAAGACTGCTCTCGTGACGTCCCGTAACCCGCGCGACTCCCGGCTGCACCTCGTCCGCACCCCGTCCCCGCGGGCCGAACGGCGAACGGAGGCGGAGCGCGGCCGCACGCGCGGCCCCCTGCGCGCTCCCGGCGCGATCGGCAAGGCCCGTGCGCGCCGCCCCGCGCCCCCGCCACCGGAGGGCACCCCGGCCCCCGCCGAGCTGGCCCGCATGGCGCGCGGCGGGCTCGCGGGCGCCGTCCGCGCCGCCCGCTGGGCCGAGAGCGCTCTGCGCCCCGGCGTCGGAACGCCCGCCCCGGCCACCGTCACGAGCCCGCCCCAGGCCACCGGCGCGCTGTCCGACGCCGCCGCCGAACAGGCCGCGGCCGAGCTGGAGGTGACGGTGCACCAGCTCCGCGCCGACTGGGACGCCGCCCGCCTGGCCGGACTGGTCGAGGTCCACGGCGACAGCGTCCGCGCGGGCTGGCGGCTGCGCGCCTGGGACCGGGACGACGCCGCCGTGCTCCGCGGCTGGGTCGCCCTCTTCGACGCCTGGTCGCTGGTGCACCCCGCGCCCGCCGAGCTGCCGCCCGCCGCGGTCGCGGAGACCGTCGAGGCCGTCCCCCAACTCCTGTCCTTCCTCCAGCTGTCGGCGGGCCCCGTGCCCGTGCCGCAACTGCTCGACCTGCTCGACCAGCGCGTGCGGGAGCTGCGTACGGAGCGCTGCGAGATCCCCCTCGGCCCCCAGGAGGAGCCGCAGGACCCGGCGCCCCCGCTGCCCGAGCTGCTCGACTGGGCCCTGCGCGCCCTCGCCGCCGTCGGCGCGCTGACCTACGCCGACGCGCAGGCCACGCTCACCCCGCTCGGCAGCTGGGCGGTGTGGGTCAAGCTGGAGCAGATCTGCGTCGCCGCGCAGAGCCCCGCGGGCCACATCGAGCAGGCCGCCGAGGACATGCTGCGCGGGTGCGCCCGGCTGCGGCCGAACGCGGCCCGCGCCGAGTACCGCGCGTGGCTCGCCGCCCGCGACGTCGGCAGCGCCGTCACCGAACTCCTCGACGCCGCCCGCGGCGACGACGCCCTGCTGCGCGGCCTGGCCTTCGAGGCCCTGCGGGTCGTCGGCGCCCCCGCCGAGCCGGACGTCCGCGCCGTGGTCGCCGAGCCCTCGCTGCGGCCGTACGCCCTGCTGTGGCTCGCCGAGCACGAGGGCACCGACCCCGAGGACGTGCACCTCGTCCTCACCCGCGAGGAGTCGACCTGGCTGTGGGTGGACACCGCGGCCGCCGTCGCCGACCACGGCGAGGCCGAACTGCTGGTCCGCCATCTGGACTCGGCACCGCAGCCCACCGTGCCCGCGCTGCTCGACGAGGTGCGGGCCGTCGGCCATCCGCGCACCGTGCAGGTCCTGGTGGCGCTCGCCGCGGCCCACCCGGACCCGGCGCTGGCCAAGGCCGTGCGCCGAGCCGCGTTCCAGGTGCACACCGGGGGAGTGTGACCGGCCGGGGGAGCGGGCGTCAGACGGCGGCCTCCGGGGCGTACGTCCCGAAGCTCCAGACGTTGCCCTCGCGGTCCCGGGCCAGATAGTCCCGCGAGCCGTAGTCCTGGTCCGTCGGGGGCGTGAGGATCTCCACGCCGTGCTCCGCGGCGCGCTGGTGGTGGGCGTCGACGTCGTCCACCACCACGTAGATCCCGCTCGGGCCCGCGTCCTTCATCTTCTCGGCGAAGACGCCCTCGCGCCCCTTGGAGCCGAGCATCACCACGCCGTTGCCGTGGCTCAGCTCGGCGTGCAGGACCGTGCCGTCCTCGCTCTCGTACACACTCGTCTCGGTGAAGCCGAAGGCCTCCGTGAGCTGGGTGATCGCGGCCTTCGCGTCCGCGTACAGCAGTGTGGGGCAGATGCTGGGCCGTCCCCTGGCAGCGCCCGTCATCGCGCTCACTCCTTCCGCCGGGCCCCTCGCCGGGCCCTGGAGAGATGCCGTGTCTCCCAGCATGGCACCGGGGTCCGACAACGGCCCGCGGCCGCCTCGCGCGGCTCAGCGGAAGGTGTTGCACCGCGCCATGTCGCCGGTGCTGAAGCCCTCCTGGAACCAGACCTGGCGCTGCCGGGCCGAGCCGTGCGTCCACGACTCCGGGGTCACCCGGCCCTGGTAGCGCTCCTGGATCCGGTCGTCGCCGACCGCGGCCGCCGCGTCCAGGCCGTCGCGGATGTCGGCGTCCGTGAGCCGCGTGATCAGCGGCCGTCCCGTCGACTCGTCGGGCGTGCGCGTCGCGTTGTGCGCCCACACCCCGGCGTAGCAGTCGGCCTGCAGCTCCACGCGCACCGCGTTGCTGCCCTCGCCGGTCCGCCCGTCCTGGGCGCGGCGGAGCGTGCCCATCAGGTTCTGCACGTGGTGCCCGTACTCGTGCGCCACGACGTACGCCTGTGCGAAGGGGCCGCCGCTGGAGCCGAACTTGGTGCGCAGCTCGTCGAAGAAGCCCAGGTCCAGATAGACCTTCCGGTCGCCGGGGCAGTAGAACGGGCCCACCGCGGAGGACGCGGCGCCGCACGCCGTGCCCACGCGGCCGGTGAACAGCACGGTCCGCGCGGGCGCGTACTGGCCCTGGCGGCGGGTGAACTCCTGCCGCCAGTAGTCCTGGACGCTGTTGACCACCGCCACCGTGCGGCAGTCCTGGCGGGTGTTGGCGTCCTTGCCGGTGCGGCAGCTCTGCTGCACCTCGGCCGCGGACGAGGACGACGCGGCGGGTTCGCCGTCGCCGTCCGTGAGGCCCAGCTGGTCGGGGCCCACTCCGAAGAACAGGCCGAGCAGCAGCGCGACGAGACCGGCGATGCCGCCGCCGACGGTCGCCCGGCCGCCGGGGATCCGGCTGCCGCGCACGTCCTGCACCTCGGAGGTGTCCAGGTTCGCGTCGTCGTCGAACTGCATGGGCGCACCACCCTCTGCCTCGTCCGGACGACGTCCCGCCGCCCTGCGCCGGGGGCCCGGCCACTTCATCCTGGTACGCCCGCCCCCGACCGGCCCCGGACGGGGTCCGAACGGGGGACGCGCCCGCCGCCGCCCGCCGTGTCGCCCCCACCCCTCCGCTACGCTCTGCGCCTGATCCATGGCCAGGGGTAGCGAGATCCATGGCCAGAGGCAGCGAGAGGGGGGTGCCGCCGTGCCCCACAGGTCCCGGCTCCTCCTCTCCGTAGTGCTGGCCCTGCTCGCCGTGCCCCTGGTCACCGCCGCCCACCACGCGCGGCCCGCCCCCTACGGAGACCAGTTCCACGCCCACGCGCGGGCGCGGGGAGCGAGCGAGCCACGGGTGACGGGGGACGCCGTCGCGGCGTACGGGGCCGTCGACGGCCGGATCCGCTGGACGTACGCGCGTCAGGGGCGCCGCCCGTTCCTGACGCGGGCCGCCCCGGGGCACGCCCTCACGCTCTGGGACGACGGACTGGTCACCGACACCGGACACCGGGGAGTGCGCTGGCACCGGGCGGTCCCCGAGACCGCCGCCTGGCTCCGCACCCCCGGCGCGCACGGCGGCAGGGGAGCGCTGCGCCCCCTGGACCCGGCGTTCCGCATGCTCGCCGTGGTCACCCCGCACCGCGTCGCCGCTTACCGCACCGCCGACGGCGACCTGCGCTGGATCCTCCCCGCACGCGCGGGCTGCGCCTTCGCCCCCGCCCGGGCCCTGCACCGCGACGGCGCCCTCCTGCTGGCCCAGCCCTGCCGCGACCGCGCCGCCCCCTGGACCGCCCAGGTCGTCGCGGTGGACGACCTGGGCCGCATCGCCCCCCACCGCACCCCCCTGGGCAACGACCTGCCGGGCGAGCACCGGCCCTGAGGGCGGGGCGGACGAGGGGCACCGGCCGCGCGGCCGTCCGGCGAACACGCGCCGGAAATTCGGTTGCGCACCCCCGTTAGAATGGCCGCATGGCCATTCTCCTGCTGCATTAGACGGCTGCGCGGCGCGCCTCGCGCGGTTTCGCCCTGCCTTCCCTCCGCTTCCGCCGTCCTTGAATCCCGTCCAGGAGTCTGCCCGTGATCACCGCCTCCGGTATCGAACTGCGTGCCGGTGCCCGCATCCTCATCGAGAACGCCTCGTTCCGTATCGCCAAGGGCGACCGCGTGGGCCTCGTCGGCCGCAACGGCGCGGGCAAGACCACGCTCACCAAGTGCCTCGCCGGTGAGGGCATCCCGGCGTCCGGCACCATCACGCGCTCCGGAGAGGTGGGCTACCTCCCGCAGGACCCCCGCACCGGCGACCTCGACGTGCTCGCCCGCGACCGCATCCTCTCCGCCCGCGGCCTCGACGTACTGATCCGCAAGATGCGGGAGAACGAGGAGCGCATCGCCAACGGCAAGGGCGCCACCCGCGAGAAGGCGATGAAGCAGTACGAGCGCCAGGAGACGGAGTTCCTCACCAAGGGCGGGTACGCCGCCGAGGCCGAGGCCGCCACCATCGCCGCCGCGCTCAACCTCCCCGACCGCGTCCTCGGCCAGCCCCTGCACACGCTCTCCGGAGGCCAGCGGCGCCGCATCGAGCTGGCCCGCATCCTGTTCTCCGACGCGGACACACTCCTCCTGGACGAGCCGACGAACCACCTGGACGCCGACTCGATCGTCTGGCTGCGCGACTACCTGAAGACGTACCGGGGCGGCTTCATCGTCATCTCCCACGACGTCGACCTCGTCGAGACGGTCGTCAACAAGGTCTTCTACCTGGACGCCAACCGCTCCACGATCGACGTCTACAACATGGGCTGGAAGCTCTACCAGCAGCAGCGCGAGTCCGACGAGAAGCGCCGCAGGCGCGAGCGGCAGAACGCCGAGAAGAAGGCCGCCGCCCTGAACGCCCAGGCCGACAAGATGCGCGCCAAGGCCACCAAGACCGTCGCCGCGCAGAACATGGCCCGCCGCGCCGAGAAGCTGCTCTCCGGCCTCGAAGAGGTGCGCCAGAGCGACAAGGTCGCCAAGCTGCGCTTCCCCGAGCCCGCGCCCTGCGGCAAGACCCCGCTCACCGCCGAGGGCCTGTCGAAGTCGTACGGCTCGCTCGAAATCTTCACGGACGTGGGCCTCGCCATCGACAAGGGCTCCCGGGTCGTCATCCTCGGGCTCAACGGCGCGGGCAAGACCACCCTGCTCCGCCTCCTCGGCGGCGTGGAGAAGCCGGACACCGGAGAGGTCATCGAGGGCCACGGCCTCAAGCTCGGGTACTACGCCCAGGAGCACGAGACCCTCGACCCGGACCGCACGGTCCTGGAGAACATGCGCTCCGCCGCCCCCGACCTCGACCTGGTCGAGGTGCGCAAGGTGCTCGGCTCGTTCCTGTTCTCCGGTGACGACGTCGACAAGCCCGCGGGCGTCCTGTCCGGCGGCGAGAAGACCCGGCTCGCGCTCGCCACCCTGGTCGTGTCGTCGGCGAACGTCCTGCTCCTGGACGAGCCGACCAACAACCTGGACCCGGCCAGCCGCGAGGAGATCCTCGGCGCGCTGCGCACCTACAAGGGCGCGGTCGTCCTGGTCACGCACGACGAGGGCGCCGTCGAGGCGCTCCAGCCGGAGCGGATCATCCTGCTCCCGGACGGCGTCGAGGACCTGTGGGGCCAGGACTACGCGGATCTGGTGGCGCTCGCCTGACGCACGCCCCGGGCCCCTCGCCCGGCGCGCCGCCGGGCCCGCGCGGGCCGTGTGCCGCCGGGCCGCACGCGCGCGGGGCCGCCGGGGTTGCTTGATCGATGCAATGATCCACTCCGTATGGATCATTCGGCCCATCCGTGATCCTTCATCTGTGTGAGCCGCCCTCGTACCGAGGTGTGCGATACACGCATATCGGCGCCCGACGGGCCCCGGACGGCCCCGTTCCTCCGGCGCGTCGCTGACCTGCCGCTTCCCCGCCAAACCCGTTCGGCGGAGTGGATCGCGCGCCGCGCGAGCCGTGCGGAATCGTTAATTCCGCTCGTGAGGGCCCCGTCCTGGGCGGCCAATCGGACGGTACCGACCTTGTCGAATGGGTGGCCAGGAGGCTCAGGAGGGGTGATCATGGGAAGTCCAGAGCGCACTTCCCATGAGGAGGCACGGGTGGCCGAGACTCTGAAGAAGGGCAGCCGGGTGACCGGCGCCGCGCGCGAGAAGCTCGCGGCAGACCTGAAGAAGAAGTACGACGGCGGTGCGAGCATCCGGGCACTGGCGGAGGAAACCGGTCGCAGCTACGGATTCGTGCACCGCATGCTCACCGAGTCGGGTGTCGTGCTGCGCGGCCGTGGCGGAGCGACGCGGGGCAAGAAGGCCGCTTCCGTCTGAGGCTGCCTTCCGTCTGGCGTCGTCGTCCCTCTGACGTCGTCGTCCCTCTGACGTCGTCGTCCGTCTGACGTCGTCGTCCGTCTGACGTCGTCCGGCACCGCTCCGCGGCGACCGCTCGTCGGCCCTGACCCGCGTGGCCCGATGGTGGCCACCCGGTCGACGCCCTGCTCGACCGGGTGGTTACTGTGCAGTCACTTACGGGCGCCCTCCCGCGCCCGGACCCACGACTGCACCCATCGGAGGCACCCATGGCTTCGCCCGACAGCGGACCCGGCGGACCGGCACCGGTACTCGACAAGGACGGCGTGCGCCTCATCGTCGACGACGCCGTCGCCACGGTGACGCTCACCAACCCCGCCAAGCGCAACGCGCAGTCCCCCGCGCTGTGGCGGGCGTTGGCCGAGGCGGGCCGCGCCCTGCCGGGCAGCGTCCGCGTCGTCGTGCTCCGCGGCGAGGGCAAGTCGTTCTCCGCGGGCCTGGACCGCCAGGCGTTCACGCCCGAGGGCTTCGACGGCGAGCCGTCGTTCATCGACCTCGCGCGCGGCGACGACGACGTCCTCGACGCGACCATCGCCGAGTACCAGGAGGCGTTCACCTGGTGGCGGCGCAGCGACCTCGTGTCCATCGCCGCCGTCCAGGGGCACGCCATCGGCGCCGGTTTCCAGCTCGCGCTCGCCTGCGACCTGCGGATCGCGGCCGACGACGCGCAGTTCGCCATGCGCGAGACCAGCCTCGGCCTGGTGCCCGACCTCACCGGCACCCACCCCCTCGTCTCCCTCGTCGGCTACGCGCGCGCCCTGGAGATCTGCGCCACCGGCCGCTTCGTGGGCGCCGACGAGGCCGACCGCGTCGGCCTCGCCAACCTCGTCGTGCCCGGCGACCAGCTCGACGCCACCGCGCGGGACCTGGCCGCAGCCCTCCTCGCCGCGCCCCGCGACGCGGTCATCGAGACCAAGGCCCTGCTCCAGGGCGCCACCGGCCGTACGTACGACGAGCAGCGCACCGCCGAGCGCGCGGCGCAGGCCCGCCGGTTGCGCGACCTCGCGGGCCTCGGGGACTGACGCCCCCGCCGCCCGGCGGCTACTCCACCGCCGTGACCAGGACCGCCACCGACGGGTGGTCCGGCAGCGCGTCGCCGACGGCCGCGCGGACCGCGCGGGCCACGTCCAGGGCCCGGCGGTCGGCGGCCACCGCCAGCTCCAGGCGGATGTGGCGGCGTGGCAGGGCGTTCACCGCCGGGCGCTCCTCGATGTGGACGGCGCGCCCCAGGCCACCGAGCGCGCCGGTCAGCCGGGTCACGCCCGGCACGGCACGCGCGGTCCGCGCCACGCGGTCCGCGTCGGCGGCCACCGGCTCCTCACCGTCCATCGGCTTCTCGCCGTCCACGAGGTCGCCCCCGGACCGCCCCGCCGCCTCCGGTCCGGCGTCCGCGTGCTTCGGCTCGGCCTCCGCGTCCTCCGGTCCGGCGTCCGTGTGCTTCGGTTCGGCCTCCGCGGCGTCGGGAACGGCATCCGGCCCCGGGGCGGCACCGGCCGCGCCCGGCTCCTCCAGCAGTGCCGTCACCCGCAGGTCCACCCGCGCCACCACCAGGCCGAGCCGGTCCGCCGCGGCCGCCGCCAGTGCCGTACGCAGCCGGGCCGCCGCCACCGGCAGCGGCTCGCCCGCGGCCGCCGCCACGTCCCCGCTGATGCCGAGCGGCCCAGGCGGCAGCGCGCTCGGCGGCGCCGGGACCGCTGCCGTGTCCCCGGATCCGTACCCGTTCGCGGACAGCTCCCGCGCGGTGGCCGCCGGGTCGGCGAGGTCCAGGCGCACCGCCGTCAGGCGCACGCCCGTCACCCGCTCGGCCGCTTCCCGCAGCACTGTCGCGGCGGCCGACTCCGTCAGCCACGCCCCGTCCCCCGGACCGCCCAGGGGCAGCACCCGTCCAAGGCCGAGCTGGCGCCGCACCGCCGCGCTCCATCCGTCACCCGTCATGGCTCCAGCCTGCCCCATCCCGGGGCGCGACGGCGGAGCCGCGCTTAGTGTGGACGGAGGAACATCCCCTGTCGCAAAGGACTGACGGCGATGACCGGAACCGGACAGAGCGTGACGCCGCAGAAGCTTGAGAAGGAGTCGTCCGACGAGGCCGGGGAGGACCGGCGGGCCCCGGCGCGGGGGCGGTGACCCGGCGACGCGCGGGCGCACCACCATCGCGGACGGCGTCGTCGAGAAGATCGCCGGTCTCGCCGCCCGCGACGTGGTCGGCGTACACGCGATGGGCGGCGGGCTCGCCCGCACCTTCGGCGCCGTGCGCGACCGCGTGCCCGGCAGCTCGAAGTCCGTCACGCGCGGCGTGAAGGCCGAGGTCGGTGAGGTGCAGACGGCCCTCGACCTGGAGATCGTCGTCGACTACGGAGTGTCGATCGCCGATGTCGCCAAGGCGGTGCGGGAGAACGTCGTCACGGCGGTCGAGCGCATGACGGGCCTTGAGGTCGTCGAGGTGAACATCGCGGTGAGCGACGTGAAGCTGCCCGACGACGAGGACGAGGAGCAGCCGCGGCTCCAGTAGCCCACCGGCCGCACCTAGCCGCGCGGCGGCGGACCGGCACGGCTACCACGTACGACCGCGACCACGCGCACGACCGAGACCACGCGCGCAGCGAGCGAGACCACGCGCGCAGCAAGCACCCGCACAGCAAGCACGCGCACAGCGAAGGAGCGCACGATGAGCATGGCCGTCATCGGCATGATCGCCGGGATGGCCCTCGGCTTCGCCGGGTACTTCGGCGGGTTCGGGGCCTTCCTCCTTGTGGCCGCACTGGGCGCCATCGGCTTCGTCGCCGGGCGGTTCCTCGAAGGGGACCTGGAGCCCGGGGACTTCTTCCGCACGCGCGGCGACCGGCGGCGGTGAGCGGTGGCGACCGAGGTCGTGGGGCAGGTCGCGCCCGGTGAGCGCGGTGCGACCCGCGTCGCCGACCGCGTCGTCGCGAAGATCGCCGCGCGCGCCGCACGGGAGGCCCTCGGCGACCTCCCGCCGGACGCCGCGCCGCCGCACGCCACCGTCAGCGTCTCCCCCGGGCCCTCGGCTCCGCCAGGACCGGGGAGACCCCGACCGACCTGGCCCGCGTCCGCGTCAGCCTGGAGCTGGACTACCCCAGCGACATCGGCGCCCAGTGCGCCGCCGTGCGTCGCCACGTCACCCAGCGGGTAGAGGCGTTGGCGGGCATGGAAGTGCCCGAGGTGGCGGTCCAGGTGGAGCGGCTGCACTCGGCGCGGGCGCGGGCCGCCGCACAGGGGAGGACCCGATGAGCGACCCCCAGGAAGCCGGTGGGACCCAGCAGTTGCCCGCCGTCGAACAGGAGAAAGGCGCCGGAGCCGACCTCGACCAGTCGGCGTCCGCGGCCGCCTACCGGCCCCATCCCACCCTCACCCCCGACGACGAGGGCGACGGGGCCGGGCGCTTCTGGTCACGGCGCCGCGTGCCCGCCGCGCTGCTCGCGCTGCTGCTCCTCGGCGGCTCGGGCCTGCTCCTGTACGACGTCGTCGCCGTACGGGCCGACCACCCGGCGATGCGCTGGCGCCGCGAGCTGGCGCGCGAGCTGTCCGAGCGGCCCCTGGACGACACCGCCGTGCTCGTCGGCGCCGCCGTGGCCGCGGTGCTCGGGCTCTGGCTCGTCGTCCTCGCGGCCACCCCCGGCCTGCGGTCGGTGCTGCCGATGCGGCGCGGCCACGCCGACGTGCGCGCCGGGCTCGACCGCGGCGCCGCCGCGATGGTGCTGCGCGACCGGGCCCTGGACGTGGCGGGCGTGCGGTCGGTGCGGGTGCGGATGAAGCGGTCCAAGGTCGATGTGCGGGCCGTGTCCCACTTCCGCGAACTCGACGACGTACGAGGCGACTTGGACACCGCGCTCGCCGACGGCATCCACAAGCTCGGCCTCGGCAAGCAGCCCGCGCTCTCGGTGCGGGTGGCGCGGCCCGGCAGGAAGGGGTGAGCGCGGCATGCTGCGCACGGTGAACCGGGTGCTGCTCGGCCTCGTCGGCCTGGCGCTCGTGGTGCTCGGCGGTTCGGTCCTCGCCATCGGGCTCGGGGCGCGGCCGCCGTCCTGGTGGGTGCACGACGGCCGCCATGACGTGCTGCTCAGCGACGCCGACCGGACGCGGTGGCGGGAGGACGGCTGGTGGTGGCCGACGGTCATCGCGGTGCTCGCGGTGCTCGTGCTGCTGTCCCTGTGGTGGCTGACCGCCCAGCTGCGGCGCCGCCGCCTCGCGGAGGTCCTGGTCGAGACCGGGGACGGGCAGGGGGCGCTGCTGCGCGGGCGGGCGCTGGAGGACGTCCTGGAGAGTGAGGCCGCGGCGCTTGACGGGGTGGGGCGGGCGCGGGTGCTGCTCACCGGCCGCCGCCGTACTGCGCCGGAAGCGCGGGTCCGCCTCGTCCTAGAGGCCGAGGCGGTGCCCGCGGAGGCCCTGCACCGGCTGTCCACCGAGACCCTCGCCCGCGCCCGGGACTCGGCGGGCCTGGCGCGGCTCCCCGCGACGGTCCAGCTCCGCACCGCCAAGCACCGCCCCGGACGCGTCAACTAGCCCTTGCCGCCGCCTCCGTCGGCCCCCCAGACGCTTCCGCCGACAGCCTCCGGCGGCATGCCCAGCCCCGCACACGCCGACGGCGGCGAACCCTCGCGAGGGGCGCCCACCCGGCAAGCGGCGGTAACGGGTGGGCGGGTGGGAAACGAAACCCGCCACGCACCCGCGGCCGCCGACGGCGGCGAACCCCCGCAGGGGGCGTCCACCCCGCAGCGGGCGGTCACGGGCGGGCGGGTGGGCGAGGGGAACCCCCGAGATCGACGGCTACCCGCACCGGGAAGCCGTCACCCGTGCAGCGACCCATCGAGGACCACGCCCTCATCGGCGACCACCAGACCGCCGCCCTCATCACCCGCACCGGCTCCATCGACTGGCTCTGCCTCCCCCGCTTCGACTCCGCGGCCTGCTTCGCCGCCCTGCTCGGCGGGGAGGAGCACGGCCACTGGCGCATCGCCCCGAAGGGCGCCGACACGTGCGCGCGCCGCGCCTACCGCCGTGACTCGCTGGTCCTGGACACCGAGTGGGACACCCCCGAGGGCTCGGTGCGCGTCACCGACTTCATGCCGCAGCGCGACCGCGCCCCGGACGTCGTACGCGTCGTCGAGGGCCTCAGCGGCGAGGTGACGGTGCGCAGCACCCTGCGGCTGCGCTTCGACTACGGCTCCGTCGTGCCGTGGGTGCGCCGCGTGGACGGGCACCGGGTGGCCGTGGCGGGCCCCGACTCGGTGTGGCTGCGGGTGCAGCCGGAAGTGCGGGCGTGGGGCCGCGACCAGGCCACGCACGCGGAGTTCACCGTCGCCGCGGGCGAGCGCGTCGCGTTCGTGCTCACCTGGCACCCGTCGCACGAGCCCCGCCCCGAGCTGATCGACGTGGACCGGGCCCTGCGCGAGAGCGTCGCCGACTGGCGGGCCTGGGCGGCCCGCTGCCCCTACGAGGGCCCGCACCGCGACGCCGTCGTCCGCTCCCTGATCACCCTCAAGGCCCTCACCTACGGCCCGACCGGCGGCATCGTCGCCGCGCCCACCACGTCCCTGCCGGAGGAACTCGGCGGCGTACGCAACTGGGACTACCGCTACTGCTGGCTGCGCGACGCCACGCTCACGCTCGGGGCGCTGCTCGGCGCCGGGTACGTGGAGGAGGCCGAGGCTTGGCGCGACTGGCTGCTGCGCGCCGTGGCGGGCGACCCGGCCGACCTCCAGATCCTGTACGGCCTCGGGGGCGAGCGGCGCATCCCGGAGTACGAGGTGGGCTGGCTGCCCGGCTACGCGGACTCGGCGCCGGTGCGCGTCGGCAACAGGGCCGTGAGCCAGCGCCAGCTCGACGTGTACGGCGAGGTCGTCGACTCCCTCGCGCTCGCGCGCCGATCGGGCCTGGCCACGCGCCCGCACGCCTGGCACATCCAGCTCGCGCTCCTGGAGTTCCTGCGGGGCGCCTGGCGCGAGCCGGACGAGGGGCTGTGGGAGGTGCGCGGCCCGCGCCGCCAGTTCGTGCACTCCAAGGTGATGGCGTGGGTCGCGGCCGACCGCACCGTGCGCGCCCTGGAGGAGAACCCGCGGCTCAGCGGCGACGCGGACCGGTGGCGGCGGCTGCGCGACGAGATCCACGCCGACGTGTGCGCCCACGGCTACGACGCCCGGCGCCGCACCTTCACGCAGGCGTACGGCTCCGCGGAGCTCGACGCCGCCTTGCTGCTCATACCGCGCGTGGGCTTCCTGCCGCCGGACGACCCGCGCGTCCTCGGCACGGTCGACGCCGTCCGCGAGGACCTGGCCACCCGCGAGGGCTTCGTACGCCGCTACAGCACCGACGGCACCGTGGTGGACGGCCTGCCCGGCCGCGAGGGCGCCTTCCTCGTCTGCTCGTTCTGGCTCGCCGACGCGCTGCACCTGACCGGGCGCACACGGGAGGCCCGCGACCTCTTCGAGCGGCTGCTCGCGCTCCGCAACGACGTGGGGCTGCTCGCCGAGCAGTACGACCCCGTGCACGGACGGCAGCTCGGCAACTTCCCGCAGGCCTTCAGCCACGTCGGGCTCGCCGTGACGGCCTTCACGCTCTTCGGCACGGGCGGCCGGACGGCGGACTAGACCCGCCTCCCGGAGTCCCGCACAGGATTTCCCCCATCGGGCTACCGGAATACCCCCTGGGGGTATATGGTTGTGATCAACGCCCGGGAGGACGGGCGGCGCCGCGAGGCGCATCACCCAGGGGAGACGTCATGAACAACCACACCGGCCACGGCACTCACGGCACTCACAGCGGTCACGCCGGTCACGGCACCCAGCCCGGCGGCCTCTCGGTCTCGGAGCATGGGTACACCCTCGAACTCGACGCGACGACCATGACCGCGGGCGTGCGGGAGATCGGCTTCCGCGTGATCGGCCCCGACGGGCGGCCGGTGACCGAGTTCGTGCCCGAGCACGAGAAGGAGCTGCACTTCATCGCCGTACGACGTGACACGGCCGGGTTCCAGCACGTGCACCCGGTGCGGGACGAGAAGGGCACCTGGACCACCGAACTGGCGCTGGAGCCCGGGGACTGGAGATTCTTCGCCGACATCCACCCGGCCGCCCACGGCGGGACCATGACCCTCGGGATCGACGCCGCGGTCGCCGGGGCGTACGAGCCGAGGCCGCTTCCCGAGGCCGCACGGACCGCCCGCGTCGGCGAGTACACCGTCGCCCTCGACGGCGACCTCGTCCCAGGCGAGGCCAGCGAGCTGACCCTCGCCGTCAGCCGGGACGGCCGCCACGTCACCGACCTCCAGCCCTATCTGGCGGCGTACGGGCACCTGGTGGCGCTGCGGGTCGGCGACCTGGGCTACCTCCACGTCCACCCGGAGGGAGAGCCGGGCGACGGCACCACCGCCCCGGGCCCCGAGATCGCCTTCATGGCGGTCGCGCCCACGGCCGGGACCTACCGCCTGTACCTGGACTTCCAGCACGACGGTGTCGTCCGGACGGCCGAGTTCACGGTGCACACCGCGGCGGCCGCGCCCGCCCCCGAGCACGCGGGCCACCACGCCCAGCACACCCACCACGGTCACCACGGTCAGCACCACGGCCACCACGCCCACCACTGACCGTGAACGCGCCCACTGGAAGGAGCGCCGCCATGCCCCGCCTCGCCCGCCTCACGCCCGACACGGCCGTCGGCGCCTCGCGGGACCTCCTCGCCGACCTGGTCTCCCGCCACGGGCAGATCGGCGCCATGGTCTCCACGATGGCCCACTCACCGGCCGTCCTCGGCGGCTACCTCCAGCTCAGCCGCGCCATGGGGCGCGCCAAGCTCGACCGCCGGACCAGTGAGCGGATCTCGATCGCCGTCCAGGCCGTCCAGGGCTGCGGGCTGTGCCTCGACGCGCACGTCAGCGCCGCCCGCGCCCTGGGCGTGGACGAGGAGGAGATCGAGCGGGCCCGCAAGGGCACCTCCGCCGATCCCGCGACCGCGGCGATCATCGCCCTCGCCCTCCAGGTCCACCGCGAACCGACGACGATCACGGACGAGCAGGTCAGCGCGGTGCGCGAGCACGGCTTCAGCGACCGCGCGATCGCCGACGTCGTGGGCGTCGTCGCCCTCAACGTCCTCACCGGCGCCTTCAACCTGCTCGCGGGCCTCACTCCGGAGAGCACCGCCCGTGCGTAGCGCCACCCACCCCGCCTGTACCCGCGGGGCACGGCCCCCGCCCCGGGGCCGTGCCCCGCCGCATGGACACGGAAGGAACCCGCCATGCGACTGTTCGCCATCCGCGACTACCGCCATCTGTTCGGCGCCCAGGTCATCGCCCTGTTCGGCACGGGCCTGACCACCGTGGCCCTCGGACTGCTCGCCTACGACCTCGCGGGAGAGCGCGCGGGCATGGTCCTCGGCACCGCCCTCACCATCAAGATGGTCATGTACGTGGTCATCGCCCCGCTGGCTGCCGCGTACGTCGACCGGCTCCCCAGGAGAACGCTCCTGGTCGTCCTCGACGTCATCCGCGGCGCGGTGGTCCTGGCGCTTCCGCTGGTCACCGAGGTCTGGCACATCTACGTCCTGATCGGTCTGCTCCAGGCCGCCGCCGCGGCGTTCACCCCGACGTTCCAGGCCGTCATCCCCGACATCGTCACCGACGAGGCCGCCTACACGCGGGCCCTGTCCGCCTCCCAGGTCGCCTCCACCATGGAGAGCCTGCTCAGCCCCGTCCTCGCGGCCGTCGCCCTGACGTTCATGAGCTTCGACCGGCTGTTCCTCGGCACCTCCGCCGGGTTCCTCCTCTCCGCGCTGCTGGTCCTGGCGACACGCGTCCCCGACGCTCGCCCCAGCGCCCACACCAAGGCGTGGGACAAGGTGGCCGCCGGTGTGCGGACCTTCCTCACCACGCCCCGGCTGCGCGGCGTCATGGCGCTCAACCTGGTGGTCGCGGCGGCGGGTTCGATCGTCGTCGTCAACACCTTCAACTACGTCCGCGACGAGCTGGGCGGCTCGCAGTCCGACGTCGCCTGGATGCTCGCCGCCTCCGGCACCGGAACCCTCCTGGCCGCCCTCGCCCTGCCCCGCGTACTCGACCGGGTCGCCGCCCGCACGGTCATGCTGACCGGCGCCGGGGTCCTCGTGGGCGGCACGGCCGCCGCGGTGGCGCTCGCCGCGACCGGGTTCGCCGTCTGGGCCGCGACGGCGGCCGTCTGGAGCGCGATCGGCGCGGGCATGGCGCTGGTCATCACGCCGACCGGCAAGGTCCTGCGGGCCTCCGTCGGGCGGAGCGCGCTCCCCGAGGCGTTCGCGGCCCAGTTCTCGCTGTCGCACCTGGCCTGGCTGGTCACCTACCCCGTCGCGGGCTGGCTCGGTACGAACGCCGGGTTCGCCCTCACCTGGACCGTCCTCGCGGCCCTGGCCGGGGCGGGCGCGCTCGGCGCCGTCCTCCTGTGGCCGCGCCACGACGGGCGGGGGGCCGTGCCGAGCCCCGCGACCGCCGCGGCGGCCGCCCGGCAGGACCGGTCCACGCTGGTCAAGGCCGCCTGACGCAAAGCCGCCTGACGCAAAGCCGTGGCCGCCGCCCGCTCCGTGCGGGCGGCGGCCACGGCGTTCCCGGGCGTTTCCCGGGCGCCTCCTGGGTGTGGGGGCCGCGGCTTTGCCGGGTGCGGGGGACACAACGGCGGGGCGAAGCGGCAGGATGGGGCCATGGATCTTGGCCTGAACAACCGTGTCTATGTCGTCACCGGCGCCTCGCGCGGTCTCGGCAACGCCTCCGCGCGCGCCCTCGTCGCCGACGGCGCGAAGGTCGTCCTCAGCGGCCGCGACGAGAAGGCCGCCACCGCGGCGGCCCAGGAACTCGGCCCCGGCGCGGTCGGCGTCGCCGCGGACAACGCCGACCCCGGGACGCCCGCCCGGCTCATCGCCACCGCGCGCGAGCGGTTCGGCGGCTTCGACGGCATCCTCATCAGCGTCGGCGGGCCCCCGCCCGGCTTCGCCGCCGACGCCACGGACGAGCAGTGGCAGGCGGCCTTCGAGTCCGTGTTCCTGGGCGCGGTGCGGCTCGCCCGGGCCGCGGCGGCCGCACTCGACGAGGGCGGGGTCATCGGCTTCGTCCTGTCCACGTCCGTGTACGAGCCGCAGCCCGTCCTGACCATCTCCAACGGCCTGCGCCCCGGGCTCGCGGGCTTCGCCAAGTCCCTCGCCCAGGAGCTGGGGCCGCGGGGCATCCGGGTGGTCGGGCTGCTGCCGGGGCGCATCGACACCGAACGGGTGCGGCAGATCGACGAGCTGTCCGACGACCCCGAGGCGGCGCGACGGAGCGCGGAGGCAGGCATTCCGTTGCGTCGGTACGGGGGGCCCGACGAGTTCGGGCGGGTCGCGGCGTTCCTGCTGTCGCCCGCGGCGGCGTATGTGACGGGCGTCATGCTGCCGGTCGACGGCGGCGCCCTGCGCAGCTTCTAGCCGCGGTCCTCTCCCACCGCCCCGCCCGTGACCGCCCCTCGCGGGGTGGACGCCCCTCGCGGGGGCGCGCCGCCGTCGGCGTCCGCGGGCGCGTGCGTTGTCCCCCTGCCGGTGGATGCCCCTCGCGTGGGATCGCCGCCGTCTGCGTCCGCGGAAGCGTCTGGGGTGGGCGGGCGGGAAGAAGCCGCCGCGGTAGCGGCGGGACGGAGGCGTGGGGCACCCCTGGCGGGGCGTCAGGCCGCGGCGGGTTCCGGTTCAGCCGCCCGCAGGGCCTCACGGCGGTCGCGGACCTCGCGGCGCACCAGCACCACCCACCCCACGGGAACCCCCGCCGCGAACAGCCACCACTGCACCGCGTACGCCATGTGGGGACCGATGCCGCTGTGGTCGGGGTCGGGGAGGAGCTGGGGGAGTCCGCTTCGGGGGCGGTCTGCTCGATATAGCCCCCGAGGACCTTCTTGCCCAGGGCGTGGGCCTGCTGGCCGCTGCTGATCAGCATGATCTGCCGGTCGGGCAGGCCCCGGACGTCCTTGATGCCGCTGGCCGCCGACGTCTCGTCAGCCATCAGGCGGCCGGTGACGGTGACCTCGCCCTTCGGCGGGGCGGGGATCTTGGGGAAGGCCGTCTGGGGGCCGTCGGCCGGGACCCAGCCGCGGTTGACGAGGAGCACCTTGCCGTCGCGCAGCAGCAGCGGCGTCAGGACGTGGAAGCCGACCTCGTCGTCGGAGTTGGTGCGGCGCCGCACCACGACCTCGTGCTCGGTGTCGTACGTGCCCTTGGCCGTCACCCGGCGGTACACGGCCGAGCGGGGCACCTCGCGGCCGGGGGCGGTGAGCCGCTCCGCGGGGACCGGCCGGGCGTCGAGGGCCTCGGCGATCTGCTCGTTGCGCGCCACGCGCTTCTCGTGCCGGTGCAGCTGCCAGAAGCCCAGTTCGATCATCACGGGGATGAGGACGAGGCCGAGGAGAGTGAGGATCACCCACTGGCGGGACAACAGGAAGCGGTACACCCCTTGACGGTACCTGTGCGTGCGGCGGCCCCCGACGGGAGGGTCCGGTCGGGGGCCGGTGGCGGCCGGGCGGGCCGCGTCACACCCTGTCGACGATGCCCACCCGCCCCTCCGCGCGGGCGCAGTGCGCCCCGCAGTACCAGTGCCCCTCGGCCTCCACGCCCTGCCCGATCACCTGGACCCGGCAGTGCTCACAGATCGGCGCCATGCGGTGGATGGCGCAGGCGAAGCAGTCGAAGACGTGCACCGCGCCCTGTGCATGGACCTCGAAGGACATGCCGTAGTCGTTTCCGCAGACCTCGCAACGTGCCATGCGCCACAGCGTGGGACGCGGCGGCGGCACGGGGCGAGCGGCGGGCGGGCGAGTCGCCCGGCAATCACCCGTCTGACGCCGGGGGCACCCCGTCCGCGGGGGCCACGTCCCGCAGCAGCTGTCCGAACGCCGCCTCGTCGACCACCGGCGTGCCGAACGCGCGCGCCTTCGTCGTCTTGGACGTGCCGGAGTCCGGGTCGTTCGTCACGAGGAGGCTGGTCAGGCGGGACACGCTCGTCGCGATGTGCAGGCCCGCCTCGAAGGCGCGGTCCTCCAGCAGCTCGCGGTCCACCGAGGTGTCCCCGGAGAAGGCGACGCGCATGCCCTGCTTGAGGGGCTTGCCGTCCTCGTACCGCCCCGGGTTCGGATACGGGCAGGCCGGGCGCTTCCGGGAGGGGCGCCAACCGGTCGTGCCGTAGGCCGAGTTGGGCGAGCCGGTGGCCTGGCGGCCGATGCGGGGCCCGTCCGTCCACTCGGTCAGCGGGCGGCACTCCAGGAGGGGCAGCCGGACGCCGCCGCTCGCCGCCGCGCGCAGGCTGGGCCGGAACGCCTCGGCGAGGACGCGCGCGTCGTCCAGGGCGTGGTGGGCCTGGCGCTGGACGACGCCGAAGTGCGCGGCGAGGGACTCCAGCTTGTGGTTGGGCAGCGGCAGGCCCAGCTCCTTGGAGAGCGCGATGGTGCACAGGCGCTGGCGCACCGGCGCGGTGCGCTCCGCGCGCGCGTACTCCCGGGCGATCATCGACCAGTCGAAGACGGCGTTGTGCGCGACCAGGACGCGGTCGCGCAGGCGCTCGCCGAACTCCTCGGCGATGTCCGCGAACAGCGGCGCGTCGGCGAGCTTCTCGCTCGTCAGGCCGTGGATCCACACCGGGCCCGGGTCGCGCTGCGGGTTCACCAGCGTGTACCAGTGGTCCTCGACCTCGCCGCGCGCGTCCAGACGGTAGACCGCGGCGGAGATGATCCGGTCGTCCCGGGACAGGCCGGTGGTCTCGACGTCGACGACCGCGTACCCCTGCGGATACGCGGTCGGCCAGGGGGCCCCGGAGGCTGCCGTCGTGGCTGCGGTCGTGCGGTCTTCGAGCATGGTCCATGAGGATACGGGCCACGACTGACAACCCGTCCCCAGGGCCGCGCCCTCCCGCGCCCCGGCCGTCGAGACGTACCCGGCTCCGCGCGCGCCTCCTGGGCGGGCGCCGGGAACGTCCGCTCCGTCAGGCCGCGTTCGCGGACCACCGTGCCGGGGCGCGGTGCGCGATGCCCGCCCTCCCTCACTCCGGAGCGGTGCCCCGGCGCCTCCGGCGACGGGCGGCGCCGTACGCCGATCCGTCCGAGGGCTGCCCGAACTCCTCGCCGGGCGGCGCGAGTCGGCACCCGGGGCCCGGTGGCGCGGCGGATTGGCGGGGGTCGCCAACTCTCGGTCCGTACCGGCGGTAATACTTGTCGGTAACAACCCCTAGCGGCACGCCGAACGGCCGTTCTACCTTGCACGCATGTCGTCCCCGAACCTGCCCGATGTCGTCCTCTGGTCCATACCGGCCTTCGTCCTGCTCACCGTGGTGGAGATGGTCAGCGTCCGGCTCCACCCGGACGACGACGCCGCCGGGTACGAGGCGAAGGACGCCGCCACCAGCGTCACCATGGGGCTCGGCAGCCTCGTCTTCGACCTGCTGTGGAAGGTCCCGATCGTCGCGGTCTACTCGGCGCTGTACTCCCTGACGCCGCTGCGCGTGCCCGTCCTGTGGTGGACGGTGCCGCTGATGCTGCTGGCCCAGGACTTCTTCTACTACTGGTCGCACCGCGGCCACCACGTCATCCGCGTCCTGTGGGCCTGCCACGTGGTGCACCACTCCAGCAGGAAGTTCAACCTCACCACCGCGCTGCGCCAGCCGTGGACGACGCTGACGGTGTGGCCGTTCTACGTCCCGATGGTCCTGTGCGGCGTCCACCCGGCCGCGGTGGCGTTCTGCTCGTCGGTGAACCTGGTGTACCAGTTCTGGATCCACACCGAGCGCGTCGGCAGGCTGCCCCGCCCCGTCGAGTACGTCTTCAACACCCCCTCGCACCACCGCGTCCACCACGCCTCCCAGGGCGGCTACCTGGACCGCAACTTCGGCGGCATCCTCATCGTCTGGGACCGCCTCTTCCGCTCCTGGGTCCCCGAGACGGAGCGCCCCGTCTACGGCCTGACCAAGAACATCGACACCTACAACCCGCTGCGGGTCGCCACCCACGAGTACGTGGCGATCGCACGGGACATGAGGAGGGCCGACCGCTGGCGCGACCGCGCGGGCCATCTGTTCCGGGGGCCGGGCTGGCAACCCCGGCGCGCACCGGAACCCCAGCGCGCCGAACAGGCGCGGCGGACCCCGGAGCCCACGGCATGACCCGCCCCGCACGCGCCGCGGGCAGCCGGTGGGCACAGCCCGAGGCGCCGGGGGCCGCGCCCGGGACGCCGGAATCCGCGCCCGGGACGCCCACCCCGCGAGACCGCTACGGCACCTGGATCGCGGCGGCCTTCGCCCTCGCGGCCCTGGGCGACCTCATCGGCGTACTCACCGCTTCGGACACCGCCCACACCGTCTTCAAGCCCCTGCTGATGCCCCTCCTCGCCGCGTACGTCACCGTGCGGGGAGGCCCCCGCCTCCTGGTCGCCGCCCTGCTCCTGGGCTGGGGCGGCGACACCCTCCTCCTGCTGGACGCCGACCCGGCGTTCCTCGCGGGGATGGCCTCCTTCGCCGCGGGCCACGTCTGCTACCTGGCCCTGTTCCGGAGGCACGGCAGCGGTCACCCGCGCACGCGGGGCGCCGGTCTGGTCGTCGCGTACGCCGGGGCGCTCGCCGTCACCGTCGCGCTCCTGTGGCCCGACCTCCCGTCGGACCTGCGCGGCCCCGTGGCGGGCTACAGTCTGCTGCTCACCGCGATGGCGTACGCGGCGACCCGGCTCGGACCCGCGGCGGCCGTCGGCGGCGCGCTGTTCCTGCTGTCGGACACCCTCATCGCGACCGACGTGGCGGACTGGCCGCAGGCGCCGCGCCCCGACTTCTGGATCATGCTCACCTATCTGGCGGCGCAACTGCTGCTGGCCCGGGGCGTCCTGGCGCGCGCCCCCGTCACCAGCGGATCGGCACCGGCAGCGCCGTGAGCAGCGCCGACACCGCGACCACGGCGCCGAGCACGAGGACCTCGCCGCGCGCGGGCACGAACGCGGCGAGCCGGTCGGCCGTCACCGGTCGGCGCAGCCGCCGCCGCGCCAGCAGCGCGAGGACGGCGACCACCGCCACGAGCAGCGCCTTGGCGAGCAGCGTCCGGCCGTAGGCGGTCTCCGTCAGCTGGTCCACGACCGTGTCCGGCGGCATCCGGCGCAGCGTGCTGACGGTCCCGGTCGCGGTGATGGCGGCGAACAGGACGGCGGCCACGCGCGCGTAGAGCCCGAGGACGGCGACGCCCGCGGCCGGGGCGTGCGCGCGCCAGCGCCACAGCGTCCGCAGCGCGTACAGCAGCCCGCCCGCCCACAGGCACGCGCACGTCAGATGCACCAGGGTGAGCCCGGAGCCGACGAGCGGGGAGGCCTCGGTGGGCGGATGGGCGCGCAGCGCCTCGGCGACGACCACCGCGGCGAGCGGCAGGACCGCGCTGTCCGGGCGGCGCGAGCGCGCGCACAGGGCGGCCACCACGAACGCGTTGACCTCAAGGAGCGCCAGACGCCCGTCCCTTGACTGGGCGAGCCCGCCGATGTCGAGGTCGGACGGGTGCTGCGGCACCAGGTTGCCGCTGGCCACGACCGACGCGAGACCGAGCGCCGCCACGAAGCCCGCGCACGCCGCCCACCACGCCCACGACGGCGGCGCCGCGCCCCGGGGCGCGCCCGGCACCCGGCGCGCGAGCCGCCGGATGAACACCTCGCCCGTCTGCACGCACAGCGCGGCGAACAGCACGGTCCGCAGGAACGTGATCCCCGGTGTGCCCGGCGCCTCGGCCTCACCGGTCCCGTCCAGGGCGACCGCCGGGCCCAGCAGCGGGATCACGGCGGCGACGGCTACGAGGACGAGCACGGCGACGGCACGTCCCGGCGCGGGGCCGCGCCGCGCGCCGCGCCGCCCGGCGCGCGGCGAAGCACCGGCCGGGTCGGCGACCGCCGTCGCCATGGACGCTCCCACCGGCGCCGCCACGGACGGCTCCGAGGTCGGCCCCGCCACGGACGGCTCCGAGGTCGGCCCCGCAGAGGGCTCTGCGGTCGGCTGCGCGGACGGGCGTGCGGTGGGTCGTATGGTCACTGCACGATCTTCACCAGGCATCCCACTTCTGGGCAAGTCTGGGCAAACAACTGGCGTACGGCGCTTCCGCCCGGCGCCCCCGGTCACCGCCACACGGGTGTGTCCGCGCCCCAAGGGCCCGGCGGGCGCGTCCAGTTCACCGGGCCACCGGCGAACGACACCGGCGGCAGGGCGTGTCGCAGCCGTCCGAGGGGGCCGTCCGTGTGGGCGAGCCACCGCGCCGGGTCGTAGCCGTCGCCCCCGGGAGCCGCCGCCGCGCCGTCGTCGTCGGCCCCGCCCGTCAGCCAGGCCGCCGTCCGGGCGAGGGCGAGCCGGGCCACGCGGGTGCCGCCCGCGGGGTCGGCGGCGCGCTCGGCGAGCGCGCGCAGCACGGCCGCCGCCAGCAGATAGCCCGTGCCGTGGTCCAGGGCCTGCGCGGGCAGCGCCCCGGGGCGCTCCGGGGAGCCCTCGGTGAGGGCGATGCCCGTCGCCGCCTGCACCAGGCTGTCGAATCCCCGCCGGTGGGCCCACGGCCCGCTCGCGCCCCACGCCGACAGCTGCGCCACCACGATGCCGGGCGCGCGCTCCGCGAGGGCGGCGGGGGAGAGGCCGAACCGGTCGAGGGCGCCGGGCCGGTAGCCGGTGACGACGACGTCGGCCCCGGCGAGCAGGTCCTCGAAGGTCCGCGCGTCGGCGCGGTCGCCCAGGTCGAGGGTCGTGGACCGCTTGCCGAAGCCCGTGTCGGCCTGCTGGTCGGGCAGCTCCGGGCGCCCGGGGGCGTCGACGCGCAGCACGTCCGCGCCGAGCAGCGCGAGGGTACGGGTCGCGACGGGCCCGGCGATGACGCGGGTGAGGTCGAGGACGCGCACCCCGGACGCGGGCAGCAGGGGGTCGCCCGCGAGCGGCGGCAGGGCGGCGCGCGGCGCGCCGCCGCCGATCCGCACCCGCTCGACCAGCGGCAGCCGCGCGACGGCGGCGGCCTGCGGGTGCGCGGCCCACTGCTCGGGCGTCCGCACCGCGACGGCCAGGCCCCCGGCGGCGTACACCGCCTCCTCGATCTGATGGCCCGGCAGACCGGCGAGGAGCGCGGCCACCGACTCCACGGACGCGGCGTCCGCCGTCAGACCGAGCGCCGCCAGCAGCCGCTCCCGGTGGTGCGGGTAGTTGGCGTGCGTGCGCACCCAGCCGTCGGCGGAGCGCCAGAAGCGTGACAGGGGCGCGAACGTCTCGGGCGCGCGCCCGTCGACCAGCAGATGCCGCTCACTGGTGAACGCCGTGGCCACCGCGCCGTCGTCCACGCGCGCCAGGGGCACGTCCCCGCCCGTGCGGCGGCCCGTCAGCTCGGCGGCGGCGAGCGCGCAGGCGCCCACGCAGGCCCGCGCGAGCGCGCGCACGGGGAGCCGGGCGGGCAGCGTGTCGTCGCGTACGGCCGGGGCGAGGCGGTCCAGCAGCTCCGGGGCGCCGCCGAGCGCGTCCCACGCGGTCGCGACACGGAGCGGCGCCGCCTCGCCCGCCACGGCTGCCGCGCCCCGGAATCCGCCCTGCTCCAAAGGTGATTGGGTCATACACCCACTATGCCGCGTCCAGCGCCTCCCGCCCCACGCGGCCCCGTCGGCCCGTCAGCCCGTCGGCCTCGTCGGCCTCGTCGGCCCGTCGGCCCGTCACCCCGTCGGCCCCGCGGCTCCCGTAGGCCCGGTCGCCCCCGGCTCCGACGCCGCCGACCACCACAGCCGGATCTCCTCCCGCGGGTCGGACGGCCGCAGCTCCCAGCCGCGCGCGGCCGCCGCCTCGACCACGTAGCGGCCGCCCACGCCGCGGTACGTGCGCAGCGGCACCTCGCACTCGGTGGTCGGGCTCGTGCCCTTCTTCCTGGGGGCCGCCGCCCGCTTCGTCCACCTGTCCAGACAGGCGTCGACCCGCGCTCCGTAGAAGGCGGTGTCGCCCTCGTGCCGCAGCTCCGGCCAGGTCACCGTCCAGCGCGGCCAGATCGCGATCCGGCCGATGACGGCGTCCATGACGCGCTCCGCGCCGCGCTCGAAGCCCGGGATCACCGTGAAGATCTCCGCGAACATCGCCACCACGATCAGCACGGCGAACAGCGCCAGCAGCAGCGCCCACCACAGGGACAGCACGACGAGCGTGAGGAGGAACAGCGGCACGAGCCGCGCGGCCGGGCGGACCGGCTCGGCGTGCCACCGCTCGGGGCCGCTGTGGACGAAGGTCGCGTCCTGGTAGGCGTACATGCCCGGCATCCTCTCGCGGAGGGCCGGGCGGTCCGCGACCGCCCGGCCCCCGCGCTCGCACCGCTACTTGCGCACGGCGTCCAGCGCGTCGGCCATGCCCACGCCGTAGAAGCCGTTCTTGTTCTTGCCGCCCTCGCACACCGCGTCGACCTTGCCGTCGCCGTCGATGTCGTAGGGGTTGGTGCACTCCACGGCGTCGGCCTGGCGGTACAGCAGCGCCTTGATCCGGGCCGGGGAGGCCTTCGGGTGCGTCGACTTGAGCAGTGCGGCCACGCCCGCGGCGTGCGGCGACGCCATCGACGTACCCGCCTTGTAGCCGAACTTGCCGTTCGGGAGCGTCGACAGGATCAGCCCGCTGGTGGCCGGGGGAGCGGGCTTCTGGAACGCCGTCGCGTCGCCGCCGGGCGCGGTGATGTCGATGACGCCCTTGCCGTAGTTCGAGAACGACGACTTCAGGCCCTTGGCGCCGGTGGAGGACACCGTCACCACGCCCGGGAGCTGCGAGGGCAGGTCGAAGCAGTCCGCGGTCTTGATGACGCGCTTGACCGGCGTGGTGTCGTCCGGGCTCGACTCGTCGACGATCTCCTCCTGGGCGAGGTCCGTCTCCGCGTTGCCCGCCGCCGCCACGTTCACCGCGCCCTTGCGCTCGGCGTACCGCGCGGCCCGGCCGACCGCGTCGACCAGGGCCTTCTGGTCGTCGTCGGTGCGGCAGTTGAACAGCCACGGGTCGGTGTAGTAGCTGTTGTTGGTCACGTCCACGCCGTGGTCGGCCGCCCACATGAAGCCGCACACCACGGCCTCCGTGTAGTACATGCCGGTGGCGGGCTCGGCCACCTTCAGGCTCGCGACCTTCACGCCGGGCGCGACGCCGACCACGCCGGTGCCGTTCTTCGCGGCGGCGATGGAGCCCGCCACGTGCATCCCGTGGTCGCTCTCGCCCTTGACCGGACGCCAGGCGTTGTCCTGCTTGGGCACGCCGCCCAGACAGCTCGCGGACGCCTCCCGGTCGAAGTTCGGCGCGATGTCCGGGTGGGTGTCGTCGACGCCGGAGTCCAGGACGGCGACCGTGACCTTCGGGCTGCCCAGGGACACCTCGTGCGCCTTGTCCGCCTTCATCGCGGGCAGGTCCCACTGGAGCGGCTGGTACTCGTCCTGCCCGGCCGCCGCCCTGCCCTTGGCGGCCTTCGCCTCGGCCGCCGACAGCGGGCGCGCGACGTCGATGTCGTCGCTGGACTGCGCGGACAGCGGCGCCGTGCGGGTGGCGCCCGCCGACTGCACGCCCTTGGCCTTGCGGATCGTCTTCGCGAAGTCCGGGTCCGAGGAGTGCGCGACGATCACACCGATCTTGTCGTACGCGATGACGACGGTGCCACCCGCCTTGGCGATGGCCTTGCGCACGTGCTTGACGGAACCGCCGTGTCCCTTGCGGACGTTGACGACGTACGACATCGTCCCGGCGGCCGCGGTGTCGGCGGCCGTGGCGCCCGCGGCCGCCGGAGCCGCGGGAGCGTCGGGCTGCGCCGCGGCGGTGCCGGGCAGGAAGGCGAGCGCGGACACCACCGCGACGCCCAGCGGCAGGGCGAGGGCGCGGCGCGCGCGGGGCCCGGAGCGGCCGGTGCGGCCGGAGTTCCCGGAGTGCTGAGTCATGGCGCGGTCCCCCCTCACTTGGTGACGGCGTCGAGCGCGTCGACGATGCCGTGGCCGTAGAAGCCGTTGCGGTTCTTGCCGCCCTCGCACACGGCGTCGACCTTGCCGTCGCCGTCCGGGTCGTACGGCTTGTCCGGGCAGCCCGGGTTGTCCGCCTGCTGCTTGAGCAGCTTCTGGAGCTGGGCGGGGGAGGCCTTGGGGTGCGTGGACTTCAGCAGGGCCGCGACGCCCGCGGCGTGCGGCGACGCCATCGAGGTGCCCTGGAGCCAGGCGTACTGCCCGTTCGGCATGGTGGAGAGGATGCCGCCGTCCTTCGACGGGGTGTCCGTGGGCTTCTGGTAGCGGCGGTCGCCGCCGGGGGCGGCGACGTCCACGACGCCGTTGCCGTACGAGGAGTAGTACGACTTGGCCTTGAAGACGCCCGTCGCGCTGACCGTGACGACGCCCGGGAGCTGGGTCGGCACGTCCAGGCACTCGTGCGGGTCGATGACGCGCTTGACCGGCGTGGAGTCGTCGGGGCTGGAGTCGTCGACGATCTCGTCCGCGTCCAGGTCGTGGTTGGAGTTGCCCGCGGAGGCGAGGTTGAGGGTGCCCTTGCGCTGGGCGTACCGCTGGGCGCGGTCGACCGCGTCGAGGATGGCCCGCTGGTCCGGGTCGTCCTTGCAGTTGTACAGCCACGGGTCCACGTAGTAGCTGTTGTTGGTGATCTCGATGCCGTGGTCGGCGGCGAACACGAAGGCGCAGACCACGCTCTCCGGGTAGAACAGCTCGCTGACCGGGTCGGCCACCTTGATGCCCGCGACCCTGACGCCGGGTGCCACCCCGGCGACGCCTATGCCGTTGCGGGCCGCGGCTATCTCGCCCGCCACGTGCGTGCCGTGGTAGTGCTCCGGCTTCGCCGGGCGCCAGGCGCCGGGCGAGGTGTCCGCCTTGCCGCCGACGCAGCTCGCCGACTGCTGGGCGGAGAAGGTGGGCGCGAGGTCCGGGTGGGTGTCGTCGACGCCGGTGTCGATGACGCCGACGGTGACCTTCTTGGAGCCCGGGTTGACCTTGGCGGCCTTGTCGGCGCCGATGGCCCGCAGATCCCACTGGTCGGCCTCCAGCGGCTCCTGCGCCGGAGCGCCGCCGCGGCCCGCAGCCGCCGCGCCCTGAAGGGCCTTGGCCTTGTCCTTCGACAGGAAGACCGGGGCGCCCTCCTGGGTGGTGGCCGCCGGGGTGAGCGGCGCGGTGCGGGTGGCGCCCGCGGACTGCACGCCGCGCACCTTCCGCAGCAGCTTGCCGAAGTCCGGGTTGGCCGAGTGCGCGACGGTCACACCGATCTTCGCGTACGTCTCGACGACCGTGCCGTCGGCCGCGGCGATCGCCTTGCGCACCCGGTCCAGGGTCTTGCCGTCCGTGCGGGAGTTCACGACGTACGCCAGCTTGCCCGTGGCGGGGGCCTGGGCGGCGCGGGCCGTGGTGGTTCCGGGGGCGTCGAGCGGGGCCGCGGTCGCGGCGCCCGGGGCGAAACCGACCGACGCGGCGAGCGCGACGCCGAGCGGCAGGGCGAGCGCGAGGCGTCTGGAGGGACGCGACGAACGCGAGGAGCGCGGAAGAGCCATGGAATCTCCACATCATCCGAATACGGAACTGCCCGAACACTTCTGGTGCTCGGGCAGGTGCATGACGGGTGTGCAGGGTGAAGCTATCCCCCGGACTCCTTGGCCAGCAATGACCGTGTGAAGAAACCAGGGAAACCGGCACGGCGAACCGAGTCGGGCGCGCCGCCGTGACGTTGAACAGCCGACAGACGCAACATCAACCCCCTGTCGGATCACGTCTCCCTGGGCTTAGCATCACCAACCGCGGCCCACGTGATCCGTGTCACTCCCGAAGCAGAGAGCGCATGGACCACATCGCTTCCGTTCCTGAGTCCGTCCCCGAGTCGGCCCCTGACGTCCCCACGCCCCCGTCCGGCCCACCGCCAACCCCAACCACCCCCGCACCACGAGGAGACTCCGTGGCCCCCGACGCACCCCCACCATCGAAGGGCGGCACCGAATCCCTGCCTCCGACCCCCTCCACGGAGGAGTTCGTCGAGGTGCAGCAGAGCCAGGAGTTCGGTGAACTGCGCACCGCCCACCGCTCGTTCGCGTTCCCCCTCACGATCGCCTTCATCGCCTGGTACCTGCTGTACGTGCTCCTGTCGAACTACGCCGGTGACTTCATGGGCAACAAGCTGTTCGGCAACATCAACGTGGCGTTCGTGTTCGGACTCGCCCAGTTCCTCACCACCTTCCTCATCGCCTGGTGGTACTCGCGCCACGCCGCGGCCAAGCTCGACCCGCGCGCCGAGGCCATCAAGTCCCGGATGGAGGGCGGCGCATGAGCACCCTGAGCACCCTGAACGCCTCGGCCGTCCCCGACGCGGGCGCCGCCGTCCTCGCCGCGGGCGAGGCCAGCGAGCACCGGCCGCTGATCATCAGCCTGTTCGCCGTCTTCGTCGTCGCCACCCTCGTCATCACCGTCTGGGCCGGACGCCAGACCAAGAGCGCCGCCGACTTCTACGCCGGGGGACGGCAGTTCACCGGCTTCCAGAACGGCCTCGCCGTCTCCGGCGACTACATGTCCGCCGCGTCCTTCCTCGGCATCGCGGGCGCCATCGCCCTGTTCGGCTACGACGGCTTCCTCTACTCCATCGGCTTCCTCGTGGCCTGGCTCGTCGCCCTGCTCCTGGTCGCCGAGCCGCTGCGCAACTCCGGGCGCTACACCATGGGCGACGTCCTCGCCTACCGCATGCGCCAGCGCCCGGTGCGCACCGCCGCGGGCACCTCCACCATCGTCGTGTCGATCTTCTACCTGCTGGCCCAGATGGCGGGCGCGGGCGTCCTCGTCTCGCTGCTCCTCGGCATCACCAGCGACGGCGGCAAGATCGGCATCGTCGCCCTGGTCGGCGTCCTGATGATCGTGTACGTCACCATCGGCGGCATGAAGGGCACCACCTGGGTGCAGATGGTCAAGGCCGTCCTGCTCATCGCGGGCGCGCTCCTGCTGACCTTCCTCGTGCTCCTGAAGTTCGACTTCAACATCTCGGATCTGCTCGGCACCGCCGCCGAGAACAGCGGCAAGGGCGCGCCGTTCCTGGAGCCCGGCCTCAAGTACGGCCTCACGACGACATCCAAGATCGACTTCATCTCGCTCGGCATCGCCCTGGTCCTCGGCACCGCGGGCCTGCCGCACATCCTCATCCGCTTCTACACGGTGCCCACGGCCAAGGCCGCCCGGAAGTCCGTGAACTGGGCCATCGGCATCATCGGCGCCTTCTACCTGATGACGATCGCCCTCGGCTTCGGCGCCGCCGCCCTGATCACCCCCAAGGAGATCACCGACTCCAACCCGGCGGGCAACACCGCGGCCCCCCTGCTCGCCCTCCACCTGGGGGGCGTCGACTCCAACTGGGGCGCGATCCTGCTCGCCACGATCTCCGCCGTCGCCTTCGCCACGATCCTCGCGGTCGTCGCGGGCCTCACCCTCGCCTCATCCTCGTCGTTCGCCCACGACATCTACGCCAACGTCATCAAGAAGGGCCAGGCCAGCGAGAAGGAGGAGGTCAAGGCCGCCCGCTGGGCGACCGTGTTCATCGGCGTCGTCTCCATCGCCCTCGGCGCCCTCGCCCGCGACCTGAACGTGGCGGGCCTGGTGGCCCTCGCCTTCGCCGTCGCCGCGTCCGCGAACCTGCCGACGATCCTCTACAGCCTGTTCTGGAAGCGGTTCACCACCCAGGGCGCGCTGTGGTCGATCTACGGCGGCCTGTTCACGGCCGTGTTCCTGGTGCTGTTCTCGCCGGTGGTCTCCGGCAACGCGAAGACCTCCATGTTCAAGGGCGTCGACTTCCACTGGTTCCCGCTGGAGAACCCCGGCATCATCTCCATCCCCGTCGGCTTCCTGCTCGGCTGGCTCGGCACCGTCCTGTCCAAGGAGGAGCCCGACACCAAGAAGTACGCGGAGCTGGAGGTGCGCTCCCTCACGGGCACCGGCGCGCACTGACCCGCGCCCCCGCCCCGGCCCCCGGCGCGGCCGTGTCGTAGATCCCTACGACGCGGCCGCGTCCCACGTGGTGGGATCGGTCTCTGTCGGTGTCAGTGGGGTCACGTAGGCTCATGGTCACAGGACGAACCGTCGCCGACGCACCGATCCGGACCGGGGAGGGGGCCCACGTGCTCATCGACACGTATGGCCGAGTGGCCACCGATCTGCGGGTTTCGCTGACCGACCGCTGCAATCTGCGCTGTACGTACTGCATGCCCGAAGAGGGCCTGCAGTGGCTGGCCAAGCCCGATCTGCTCACCGACGACGAGATCGTCCGCCTCGTCGGCATCGCCGTCACCCGCCTCGGCGTCGAGGAGGTCCGCTTCACCGGCGGCGAGCCGCTGCTCCGCCCCGGCCTCGTCGGCATCGTCGAGCGCTGCGCCGCCCTCGACCCGCGCCCCCGGATGTCCCTGACGACCAACGGCATCGGCCTGGGGCGCACGGCCGCCGCCCTCAAGGCCGCGGGCCTGGACCGGGTCAATGTCTCCCTGGACACGCTGCGCCCCGACGTCTTCAAGACCCTCACCCGCCGCGACCGCCACCGCGACGTCCTCGAAGGCCTCGCGGCCGCCCGCGACGCGGGCCTCACCCCGGTGAAGGTCAACACGGTCCTGATGCCGGGCCTCAACGACGACGAGGCCCCCGACCTCCTCGCCTGGGCCCTCGAGCAGGGCTATGAGCTGCGCTTCATCGAGCAGATGCCCCTGGACGCCCAGCACGGCTGGAAGCGCGACGGCATGATCACGGCTGGTGACATCCTCGCCTCGCTGCGCACCCGCTTCGACCTCACCCCGGAGGGCACCGAGCAGCGCGGCTCCGCGCCCGCCGAGCGCTGGCTCGTCGACGGCGGCCCGCACCGCGTGGGCGTCATCGCCTCCGTCACCCGCCCGTTCTGCGCGGCCTGCGACCGCACCCGGCTCACCGCCGACGGCCAGGTGCGCACCTGCCTGTTCGCCACCGAGGAGACCGACCTGCGGGCCGCGCTGCGCGCCGAGCACGGCTCGGACGACGACATCGCCCGCGTCTGGAAGCTCGCCATGTGGGGCAAGAAGGCGGGATCGGGCCTGGACGACCCGGCGTTCCTCCAGCCGGAGCGCCCCATGTCAGCGATCGGCGGCTGACGCCCCCCGGTCCCGCTCCCAGTCGGCCAGCGTGACGACGTCCTTGAGGAAGCCGCGCACACCGAGGAACTGGGACAGGTGCTCGCGGTGCTCCTCGCAGGCCAGCCAGGTCTTGCGCCGGTCCGGAGTGTGCAGCTTCGGGTTGTTCCACGCGAGCACCCAGACCGCGTCGGCGCGGCAGCCCTTGGCGGAACAGAGGGGGGTTTCGTCGGTCACGTAAGTCATCCCAAACAAGGCGACGCCGAGCAGCCACGGGGGAGCTGCCCGGCGTCGGTCTGTCGCTCCGACGGGGGATGCGGAGCGCGTACGAAGTATGTCACGGGGAACCGGCCGCCTGGCACCGGAACTCCATGATTGATCTGAGCATTTCTTGAGCTTGGCGTAAGCTCGACGGTCAGCCCTGCTCGCGCGACGGCGCGTGCGGCTGGCTCCGACCCGGGTGGACGGCGTCCTCCGGGACCGGTTCCGCAGCCCGATCGGGTGGTGGCGCGGAGGCCAGCATCGGCCGCGACGGCGCCGGTACGAAGGTTGACGGAAGCGACGGCGCGTTCTCCCGGCCCGCGTTGGCGATCACCACGGCGACGTACGGCAGGAGCACTCCGAGCACCAGCGCGACGAGAGCGACGTGGCGTTCGACGTTCCACAGCACCGCGGCGGCAATGACCGAAACAGTACGGACGCTCATCGAGATCACATACCGGCGCTGGCGGCCCCGCACGTCCTCCGCGAGGCCCTGGCGGGCTCCGGTGATCCGGAAGACCTCCGTGCCGCTCCGCTTCCGCATCACATTCCACCGCCTGCCCGTTCCCGCCAGACTCTCCCCGGCCTGGACGCCCCACCACGTTACGCCGCGGCTGCGCAGCCGCGTAGACCGGGGCTCGCCATGCCACGGCGTATCCGCTGCGTCACGCCACGTACGGCCCCGCCCGACATGCGCCGTACGGCGGATGGGCCGACACTGAGCGTAATGCTCATGTCGAGCCGTCTGAGGAGGCAGCTATGGGCTGGTTGTGGGCGATCATCGTGGGCTTCGTGCTGGGACTGCTCGCCAAGGCGATCCTGCCGGGGAAGCAGCACAGTCCGCTCTGGCTGACGACCGTGTTCGGCATGATCGGCGCGGTGATCGGCAACTCGTTGGCGGCCGGGTTCGGCATCGACGAGACCAAGGGCATCGACTGGGGGCGGCACGCGCTCCAGCTCGTCGCGGCACTCGTGGTCGTGGCGGTCGGCGACATGCTGTACAAGGCGGTCAGGGGCAACAGGCGCACGACCTGACAGCGCGGGCACACGGGGAGGGGCCGGTCCACCAGGACCGGCCCCTCCCCCGTGCGGGAGCGACGGCGTCAGCCCGTGAACTCCACCGCCGCCAGGTTCTTCTTGCCGCGGCGCAGGACCAGCCAGCGGCCGTGCAGCAGCTCCTCGCGGGCCGGGACGGCGTCCTCGGCGGCGACCTTGACGTTGTTCACGTAGGCGCCGCCCTCCTTGACCGTGCGGCGCGCGGCGGACTTGCTGGCCACCAGGCCGACCTCGGCGAACAGGTCCACGACCGGGCCCAGTTCGGCGACCTCGGCGCGCGGCAGCTCCGACAGCGCCGCGGCCAGCGTCGCCGCGTCCAGGTCCCCGAGGTCGCCCTGGCCGAACAGGGCCTTCGACGCGGCGATCACGGCGGCGCACTGGTCGGCGCCGTGCACCAGGGTCGTCAGCTCCTCGGCGAGCGCGCGCTGCGCGGCCCGCGCCTGCGGGCGCTCCTCGGTCTGCCGCTCCAGCTCCGCCAGCTCCTCGCGGGACTTGAACGACAGGATGCGCAGGTAGCGGGTGACGTCCCGGTCGTCCACGTTCAGCCAGAACTGGTAGAACGCGTACGGCGTGGTCATCTCCGGGTCGAGCCAGACGGCGCCGCCCTCGGTCTTGCCGAACTTGGTGCCGTCCGCCTTGGTCATCAGCGGCGTGGCGATGGCGTGCACCGTCGCCTCCGGCTCCAGGCGGTGGATCAGGTCGATGCCCGCCGTGAGGTTGCCCCACTGGTCGGAGCCGCCGGTCTGGAGCACGCAGCCGTGGCGCCGGTACAGCTCAAGGAAGTCCATGCCCTGGAGGAGCTGGTAGCTGAACTCCGTGTAGCTGATGCCCTCCTGCGACTCCAGGCGGCGGGCCACCGACTCCTTGGTGAGCATCTTGTTCACACGGAAGTGCTTGCCGATGTCCCGCAGGAACTCGATCGCGGACATCCCCGCGGTCCAGTCCAGGTTGTTCACCATCACCGCGGCGTTCTCGCCCTCGAAGGACAGGAACGGCTCGATCTGGGTCCGCAGCCTGCTCACCCAGTTCGCGACCGTCTCCGGGTCGTTCAGGGTGCGCTCGGCCGTGGGGCGCGGGTCGCCGATCTGGCCGGTGGCGCCGCCCACCAGGGCCAGCGGGCGGTGGCCCGCCAGCTGGAGGCGGCGCACGGTCAGGACCTGCACCAGGTGCCCGACGTGCAGGCTGGCCGCGGTCGGGTCGAAGCCGCAATAGAACGTGACGGGACCGTCCGCGAGCGCCTTGCGCAGTGCCTCTTCGTCGGTGGACTGGGAGAACAGCCCCCGCCACTTCAGCTCGTCGACGATGTCCGTCACGGGTCTCTTGTCTCCTCGGGAGTGATCAGTACGCGCGCCTCGGGGGTGCGCGGGGTGCGGTCTACGAGGTTATACGCCCCGGCTGACGGAACTCATGTGGAAGTCCGGCACCCGCAGCGCGGGCATGGCGGCCCGGGTGAAGTAGTCGCCCCACTCGCGCGGCAGCGTCCGCTCGGTACGGCCCGCCTCGCTGGCCCGCGACAGCAGGTCCACCGGCGACTCGTTGAACCGGAAGTTGTTCACCTCGCCGACCACCTCGCCGTTCTCCACCAGGTACACGCCGTCCCGGGTCAGGCCCGTGAGCAGCAGCGTCGCCGGGTCCACCTCGCGGATGTACCACAGGCAGGTGAGCAGCAGGCCGCGCTCGGTGGCGGCGACCATCTCCTCCAGGGAGCGGTCCGAGCCGCCCTCCAGGATCAGGTTGTCGACGGCCGGGGCCACCGGCAGGCCGGTCAGGGCCGCGCTGTGCCGGGTCGTCGTCAGGCGCGTCAGCTCGCCGCCGTCGATCCACCGCGTCGGCACCAGCGGCAGGCCGTTGTCGAAGACGGACGCCGAGTCGCCCGAGGAGTGCGCGATCACGAACGGCGCCGCCTCCAGGCCCGGCTCGCTCGGGTCGCTGCGCAGGGTCAGCGGCAGCCGCGCGAGCCGCTCGCCGACGCGGGTGCCGCCGCCCGGCTTGGAGAACACCGTGCGGCCCTCGGCGGCGTCCCGGGCCGCCGCCGACCAGAGCTGGTAGATCAGCAGGTCGGCGACCGCGGTCGGCGGCAGCAGCGTCTCGTACCGCCCGGCGGGCAGCTCCACGCGCCGCTCGGCCCAGGCGAGCCGCCGGGCCAGCTCCTCGTCGAGGGCGCCCGGGTCCACGTCCTTGAAGTCCCGCGTGGCCCGGCCCGCCCACGCCGAGCGGGCGCGGTCCGGCGACTTCGCGTTCAGCTCCAGGGTGCCGGTCGGCTGGTCGTGGCGCAGCCGCAGCCCCGTCGACGTCCCCAGGTAGGTCGAGGTCAGCTCGTGGCTGGCGAAGCCGTACAGCTCGCGGCCGCCCGCGCGGGCGCGGGCGAACGCCTCACCGAGCGCGGGCGCGAACGCGTCGAACACCGCCGAGGACGTCTCGGCCGGGGCGTCCGTGAAGTCGGGGGCGGCCGGGGCGCCGGTCACCAGCGGCTGCGCGTCCTCCGCGGGCCCGGCCCCGCGCGCGGCGGCCTCGGCGGCCCGCACCAGCGGCTCCAGGTCGTCCGCGGTGACCGCCGAGCGGGACACCACGCCGGACGCGGTGCCCTGGGCGCCGTCGACGGTGGCGATGACGGTGAGGGTGCGGCCCCGGGTGACGCCGTTGGTGGTCAGGGCGTTGCCCGCCCAGCGCAGGTTCGCCGTCGACTCCTCGTCGGCGATCACCACGCACCCGTCGGCGGTGGACAGCTCAAGGGCCCGCTCGACGATCTCGTGCGGCTTGCTCGTACGCGCGGTCATCGCCCGGCCTCCTGCGTGGTGTTCAGAATGTTGACGCCCGTGAAGAGGGCCGAGGGGCAGCCGTGGGAGACCGCGGCGATCTGGCCCGGCTGGGCCTTGCCGCAGTTGAAGGCGCCGCCCAGGACATAGGTCTCCGGGCCGCCGACCGCGGCCATCGACCCCCAGAAGTCCGTGGTCGTCGCCTGGTAGGCGACATCGCGCAGCTGCCCCGCGAGCCGCCCGTTCTCGATCCGGTAGAAGCGCTGCCCGGTGAACTGGAAGTTGTACCGCTGCATGTCGATGGACCACGACCGGTCGCCGACCACGTAGATGCCGCGCTCCACGCCGCTGATCAGATCCTCCGTGGACCGGCCCGCCGGATCCGGCTGGAGCGAGACGTTCGCCATGCGCTGCACCGGCACGTGCGCGGGGGAGTCGGCGTACGCGCAGCCGTTGGAGCGCCCGAAGCCGGTGAGCCGCGCGATGCGCCGGTCCAGCTGGTAGCCGACCAGGGTGCCGTCCCTGACCAGGTCCCAGGACTGCGCAGCCACGCCCTCGTCGTCGTACCCGATGGTCGCGAGGCCGTGCTCGGCGGTGCGGTCGCCCGTCACGTTCATCAGGGACGAGCCGTACGCCAGCTTGCCGAGCTGGTCGAAGGTCGCGAACGACGTGCCCGCGTACGCCGCCTCGTAGCCGAGGGCGCGGTCCAGCTCCGTGGCGTGGCCGATGGACTCGTGGATCGTCAGCCACAGGTTGGAGGGGTCGACCACCAGGTCGTACAGGCCGGGCTCGACGCTCGGGGCGCGCATCTTCTCGGCGAGCAGGCCGGGGATCCGGGCCAGCTCGTCGTCCCAGTCCCAGCCGGTGCCGGTCAGGTACTCCCAGCCCCGGCCGACCGGCGGCGCGAGGGTGCGCATCGAGTCGAACTCGCCGCTCGACTCGTCCACCGCGTGCGCGGTGAGCTGCGGGTGCAGGCGCACCCGCTGCTGTGTGGTGACCGTGCCCGCCGTGTCCGCGTAGAACTTGTTCTCGCGCACGGTGAGCAGCGAGGCGTCCACGTGCGCGACGCCCTCGGCGGCGAGCAGCCGCGCGCTGAAGTCCGCGAGCAGCGCCGTCTTCTCCTCGTCCGGCACCTGGAACGGGTCGATGTCGTACGAGGAGACCCACGTCTTGTCGGCGTGCACCGGCTCGTCCGCCAGCTCCACCCGCTCGTCGGACCCGGCGGCCTCGATGACCCGCGCCGACAGCTTCGCCATCGCCACGGCCTGGGACGCGACCCGCGCCGCCGCGTCCATCGTCAGGTCGACGCCGGAGGCGAAGCCCCAGGCGCCGCCGTGCACCACCCGCACCGCGTAGCCCAGGTCCGTGGTGTCGGACGACGCGGCGGGCCGCGCGTCCCGCAGCCGCCAGGCCGCGCCGCGCACCCGCTCCAGGCGGAAGTCCGCGTGCTCGGCGCCCAGCGCCCGCGCGCGGGCGAGCGCGGCGTCGGCGAGGGCCCTCAGCGGCAGCGCCGTGAAGGCTTCATCGATCGAATGAGGCACGGAAAGTCTCCCTGCTGTCACCAGTGGTGGGCTCCGGCCCGCCGTGGTCGGCCCCCGTCCGCGGCCGCCCCGGGGCGTCGGTCACGTCCGATCATCGCGCGCCGACCGGCCGCTCGGCCATACCTTTCCGCGGTGGCGGCACGCACCCTTCTGTAGGGATCCAACAGTGAGCACTTCATGCCACTGTCGGTCGCCGATTCCCCGGATCGGGTACGGGACCGATAGGTTTTCGAGTGACCACACCGTCAAGGAGAAGGGTGATCCGTTGAGCCGCTCGGTTCTCGTCACTGGAGGAAACCGGGGCATCGGCCTCGCCATCGCCCGCGCGTTCGTCGACGCGGGCGACCAGGTCGCGATCACCTACCGCTCGGGTGAGCCGCCCCAGGACCTCACCGCGGCCGGTGTGCTCGCCGTCAGGTGCGACATCACCGACGCCGAGCAGGTGGAGCAGGCCTACAAGGAGATCGAGGAGAAGCACGGCCCGGTCGAGGTGCTCGTCGCCAACGCGGGCATCACCAAGGACCAGCTCCTGATGCGCATGTCCGAGGATGACTTCACGTCCGTCCTCGACACCAACCTCACCGGCACCTTCCGCGTCGTGAAGCGGGCCAACCGGGGCATGCTGCGCGCCAAGAAGGGCCGCGTCGTCCTCATCTCCTCCGTCGTGGGCCTCTACGGCTCGCCGGGCCAGGCGAACTACGCCGCCTCCAAGGCGGGCCTGGTCGGTTTCGCGCGCTCGCTCGCCCGGGAGCTCGGGTCGCGCAACCTCACGTTCAACGTCGTCGCGCCCGGTTTTGTCGACACCGACATGACCCAGGCGCTCACGGAAGAGCAGCGGGCGAACATCGTGTCGCAGGTGCCGCTCGGCCGTTACGCGCAGCCCGAGGAGATCGCCGCCACCGTGCGGTTCCTGGCCTCGGACGACGCTTCGTACATCACTGGAGCCGTCATCCCGGTTGACGGCGGATTGGGCATGGGTCACTGATCACCATGAGCGGAATTCTCGACGGCAAGCGGCTCCTGATCACGGGCGTGCTGATGGAGTCCTCCATCGCCTTCCACGCCGCGAAGGTCGCGCAGGAGCAGGGCGCCGAGATCATCCTGACCGCGTTCCCGCGGCCCACGCTCACCGAGCGCATCGCCAAGAAGCTGCCCAAGCCCGCCAAGGTCATCGAGCTGGACGTGACCAACCAGGAGCACCTGGACCGCCTGGAGGGCGTCGTCCGCGAGGAGCTGGGCGGCCTCGACGGCCTCGTCCACTCCATCGGCTTCGCCCCGCAGGACGCCCTCGGCGGCAACTTCCTGAACACGCCGTTCGAGTCCGTCGCCACGGCCATGCACGTCTCGGCGTACTCCCTGAAGTCGCTCACCATGGCCTGCCTGCCGCTGATGCCGGAGGAGGGCGGCTCGGTCGTCGGCCTCACCTTCGACGCGCAGTTCGCCTGGCCGCAGTACGACTGGATGGGCCCGGCCAAGGCCGCCCTGGAGGCCACCAACCGCTACCTGGCGCGCGACCTGGGCTCCCGGAACATCCGCTGCAACCTCATCTCGGCGGGCCCCATCGGCTCCATGGCCGCCAAGTCCATCCCGGGCTTCACCGAGCTGGCGAAGGTCTGGGACACCCGCTCCCCGCTCACGTGGGACATGGCCGACCCGGAGCCCGCGGGCCGCGGCATCGTCGCGCTGCTCTCGGACTTCTTCCCGAAGACCACCGGCGAGATCATCCACGTCGACGGCGGCGTGCACATGATGGGCGCCTGAGCCCTTCTCTCTACGGGCTCTTCGTACGGGCTCTTCGTACGGTGCCGACGCCCCGTTCCCGCGTACGCGCGGGGGCGGGGCGTCGCCCGTTCGGCCCGCCCGTCGCGCGGGCGCGGGCCGGTGCCGCGCACCCTGGAGTGTGCGCTGGTCCCCTGGTGCGGCGCTCGCCGCCCTCGCCCTCCTGAGCACGCTGCCGTACGACGCCGTGTCCCACGCCGCCGCGCAGGCCGCGCGCGGCGGGGGCGCCGACGACGCCGGAAGCGCGGCCGAGCGGGCCCGGCGGGCGGCCGCGGCACGGCCGTTCGGCGCGGAGTGCCGCAGCAGCGTCGTGGGCTCCCAGGCCGTCGCGTACTGCCACAACCCCTACCCGGACACCGACCGGGTCCGGCTGCACGTGGAGTGCGAGCGGTGGTGGGACCTCGACAGCGACAGCCGCCCCGTCGCGGCCGGGCCCGCCATGACGGTGCGGCTCACCGGGCGCTGCTGGAAGGAGATCCGCGCGGTGTGGGTCAGCCACCAGCGGTAGCCGGGCCTCAGCCCGCGGCGCCCGACAGGTCCCCGGCGTCCGACAGGTCCCCGGCGTCCGATAGGTCGGCGGAGTCCGGCTGGTCCCCGGCGTCCGTGTGCCGACGGTGGCACTGGTACGGGTAGCTGGCCGCCTCCGCCGCCGCCGTCTCCGCGTCCCGCGCCCGGATGGCCGCCACGAGGCGGTCGTGGTCCATGTAGCTCTCCGGCGTCAGCTCCTCGCCCACGTCCAGGCGCAGCCAGGCGCGCAGCAGTTCGTTCAGGTCCGCGTACAGCGCGGTGAGCACCTCGTTGTGCGAGGCCGCGACGACCGCCATGTGGAACGTGGCGTCCACCGCCACGAACGCCTCCGCGTCGCCCGACTCCCAGGCCGCCTCGCGCTGCGCGAGCAGCGCGTCCAGCTGCCGCAGGTCGCGGTCCGTGCGCCGCCGCGCCGCGAGCCGCGCCCCGCTCGCCTCCAGCGTGCACCGCAGCTCCGCGATGTGCGTGGGGTCGGCGTCGGCGAACCTGCGGTGCATCACGCCCGCCAGCTCACTGGTCGCGATCACATAGGTGCCGGAGCCCTGCCGGATGTCGAGCAGGCCGTTGTGGGCGAGGGCGCGCACGGCCTCGCGGACCGTGTTCCGGGCCACGCCCAGCTGCTCGACCAGCTCGGGCTCGGTGGGGATGCGGGAGCCGACCGGCCACTCGCCCGACGAGATCTGGTTGCGCAGCTCGGCGATGACCTGCTCGGAGAGCGCGGAGCGACGGGGCGTGGTCAGCGGCATGACGTTCCTTCGTACGGGGGCCGGGGCCGACGTTCCTTCATACAGGTACGCGTACGAGTACGGGGCCCGGGGCCGATGGCCGGGAAACGGATTGGACAACCAATCATCCCATGATTCTATGATGGCACCATGGTGCGTGAGGAGACGACGAAGACGAAGGCGCCGATACCGGCGACCACACCGCCGACGGGCGCGCAGACCCGGACGGCGGACGGATCGGCACGCTCCGAGACCACGGCCTGTACGGACGCGGAGGCGCCCGAGGGGGCGGCCGCCGTGCCCAGCGCGCCCGGGGGCGGCCCTGGGGCGGACGCGAAGGGCGCGGACGCGCGGAGCGCCGCCGCGCGCACATGGGCGCTGCGCCTGATCCCCGTCGGCATCGTCCTGGCCGCGCTGAACCTGCGGCCCGCCATCACCAGCCTCGGCTCGCTCCTCGAAGAGGTGCGGGACGGGCTCGGCATGAGCGGCACCGTCGCCGGGATGCTCACGTCGGTGCCGACGCTGTGCTTCGCGGCGTTCGGCGTCATGGCGCCGCGCCTCGCTCGCCGCTTCGGGCCCGCCACTGTGGTGTGCGCGGGCATGGCCGCCATCGCCGCGGGCCTGGTCCTGCGGCCCTTCCTCGGCTCCACCGCGGGCTTCCTCGCCGCCAGCGCGCTCGCGCTGATGGGCATCGCGGTCAGCAACGTCCTGATGCCGGTGATCGTCAAGCGCTGGTTCCCCGACCGGGTCGGCCCGATGACCGGCCTGTACTCGATGGCGCTCGCGCTCGGCACCTCGCTCGCCGCCGCCCTGACCGTGCCGATGACCGACGCCCTCGGCGGCAGCTGGCGCACGGGTCTCGCGGTGTGGGCGGTGCTGCCCGCGCTGGCGTTCCTGCCGTGGCTCGTGCTGTCCCGCACCGACTGGCGCGCGGCGCGGCAGGCGGCGCGGGCGGGGGCCCGGCCCCCGGTGGCCGAGGGAGAGCGGGACGCGGGGGCCGACGGGGAGCGGGCCACGGCGGCCGAGGGGGAGCGGGACGAGGGGTTCCGCATCACCCACAGCCGCACCGCGTGGGCCCTGGCCGTCTTCTTCGGGCTCCAGGCGTCGTCCGCGTACGTCACGATGGGCTGGATGGCGCAGATCTTCCGCGACGCGGGCGTCTCGGCGGGCCTGGCGGGCGTGCTGGTCGCCGTCACGATGGCGATGGGCGTGCCGCTGGCCTTCGTCATCCCCCGGGTCGCCACGCGCCTGCCCCACCAGGGCCCGGCCGTCGCCGCGCTCGGCGTGTGCGGTCTCGCCGGTTACCTCGGCATGTACGTGGCTCCGGCGGGCGGCGCCTGGGCGTGGGCGGTGCTGCTCGGCATCTCCAACTGCGCCTTCCCGCTGGCCCTCACGATGGTCGGCATGCGCGCCAGGACCAGCGCGGGCGTGGCCAAGCTGTCCGCCTTCGCGCAGAGCACCGGCTATCTGATCTCCATCCCCGGCCCGCTCCTGGTCGGCGTCCTTTACCAGCACAGCGGCGGCTGGGGCCTGCCGATCGCCCTCATGGCGGCCCTGATGGTCCCCCAGATCCTCATCGGCGTCCTCGCGGGCCGCGACCGCACGGTGGAGGACGAGGCGGCGGCGCGGGCGTCCCGCGCGACGCGGGGCTGAGCGGTTGCCGGGCTCGGCACGGGGCTGAGTAGCTGTCGGGCTCGGCACGGACTGAGCGGCTGTCGGGTTCGGCATGGGGCTGGGCGGTTGCCGGGCTCGGCACGGACTGAGCGGCTGTCGGGCTCGGCACGGGGCTGGTCGGCTGCCGGGGCCACCGCCGGTGTCCGGTGCCACCGGCGCTGCCCCCCGGCTGGCGGCCCCGGCCCCGCCGTACCCGCGCGACGCGGCCCCGGGCCCGCCGGACGGACCGCCCCCCGCCACGCCCCCGGCGAGGAGAGGGTGCGAGACTTGCCGTATGCCCGTGCTCGACCCGAACCCCCAGAACGGCCAGAAGAAGTTGCTCATCGTGCTGGGCGCGATGCTGGCCATCACCGTGATCATTGGCATCGTCGCCACCGTGGCGTCACCCTGACGCCTTCTCAGCAGCCGGATGGTAGGGCTAGCCCTACCATCCCCTAGGGGGTCAGTGTCAGGGTTATCTGGGTGGATCACCGGATGGGTTGAGAGGCCCCGGTTCCGTACCTTCGAGATGTGGCCGCGAGGACGCGGCCGGGAGCACTCGAAGACCCTGGAGGCGGCATGGCGGCCCGCGCGCACACCCGACCCGACCCGGCACCCCGGGCGGAACCGGCCGGGGTCGAGATCCAGCTCCCCTGGTGGGCCATAGCCCTGCCCGCGATCGCCTTCGCGGCCCTCCTCCTGCTGATCCTGAACCCCGCGGACGCGCACGCGGCGACCGGCGGCGGCGAGCCCTTCCTCGCCCACGTCCTCGACCGCATCCAGTCCGTCCTGAGCGCCGCCTTCTGAGGCCGCCCCAGCCCACCGCCAGGGAAGCGGGCACCACCGCCCGCCCGCCTCACCCGGCACCCCCGACCGCCCTCTGACCGACCTCTGACCGCCCTCCGACCTCGTACGTCACGCTGTGAAGGCCTCGTCACCCCTGTCGGGAGACCCCGTCAACTCCCTGCGCCCGGTGGCGTGTTTCATGCGAAGCTGGGACCCATGAGCGTCGCAGAACCCCGCAGGATTGTCCTTCTCCGGCATGCGAAGGCCGACTGGCCCCAGGTGTCCGACCACGACCGTCCGCTCGCCGAGCGCGGCCGCAAGGACGCCCCCGTCGTCGGCCGCAAGCTCGCCGACAGCGGCATCGCCTTCGACCTGGCCCTGTGCTCGACCGCCGTCCGGACCCGGGAGACCTGGAAGCTCGCCGTCCAGGAGCTCCCGCAGCGCCCCCGGACCGTGTACGAGGACCGGGTCTATGAAGCCTCCCCCGGCGAGCTGATCGCCGTGCTCAACGAAACACCGGACGACGTGCGCGACCTGATCCTCATCGGCCACAACCCCGGCGTCCACGGCCTCGCCGACGTCCTCGCCGGAGAGGCCGAGGGCGACGCCCAGGTGCGGATGAACCGCCGCGGCTTCCCGACGGCCGCGTTCGCCGTCCTGACCTACACCGGATCGTGGAAGAGCCTCGAACCGGGCACGGCGACGCTGGTGGACTACTGGGCGCCGTCCGAGTAGCACCCTCCGGTCCGTGAGAGAGGCCCGGCACCAAGGGGGTGCCGGGCCTCGGTCACGCGTGAGCGGCGACGACCGGTCCCGCTAGTCGTGGTCCAGGTGCATGTCCGCGGCCTCGACCTCTTCGCGGGTGACGCCGAGGAGATAGAGGACGGTGTCGAGGAAGGGCACGTTCACCGCGGTGTGCGCGGCCTCGCGGACCATCGGCTTGGCGTTGAAGGCGACGCCGAGACCGGCCGCGTTGAGCATGTCGAGGTCGTTCGCGCCGTCGCCGACCGCCACGGTCTGCTCCAGCGGCACGCCCGCCTCGTGGGCGAAGCGGCGCAGGAGGCGGGCCTTGCCCGCCCGGTCCACGATCTCGCCGGTCACCCTGCCGGTGAGCTTGCCGTCGACGATCTCAAGGGTGTTGGCGTGGGCGAAGTCCAGGCCGAGACGTTCCTTCAGGTCGTCGGTGACCTGGGTGAAGCCGCCGGAGACCACGCCGACCTGGAAGCCGAGGCGCTTGAGGGTGCGGATCAGCGTGCGCGCGCCCGGGGTCAGCCGGACCTCGGACCTGACCTTGTCCACCACCGAGGCGTCCAGGCCCTTGAGCAGGGCGACGCGCGCGTGCAGGGACTCCTCGAAGTCCAGCTCGCCGCGCATCGCGGCGGCCGTCACCTCCGCGACCTCCGGCTCGCAACCCGCGTGCGCGGCGAAGAGCTCGATCACCTCGTCCTGGATCAGCGTGGAGTCGACGTCCATCACGACCAGGCGCTGCGCGCGGCGGTGCAGGCCTGCGGCGACGACGGCGACGTCCACGCCCAGCGCCGAGGCCTCAAGCGCGAGCGCCGTGCGCAGCGGCTCGGTCTCGGTGCCGGACACCGCGAACTCCACCGCGGTCACCGGGTACTTGGCGAGGCGGAAGATGCGGTCGATGTTGCCGCCGGTGGCGGTGATGCGGGCGGCGATGGCGGCGGTGGACTCGGCGGTGAGCGGGTGACCGAGCACCGTGACGTGGGAGCGGCCGACGCCGCGCGGGCGGTTGTCGCCCCGGCCCGAGATGATCTCCGCCTGGAGCTTCAGGGAGTCCGCCCAGTTGTGCACCGTGGCCCGCAGATCGCCCTCCAGGCCGTGCGGGGGAGCGGTGACCAGGACGCAGAGCACTATCCGGCCACGCGTGACGACCTGCTCGATGTCCACGACATCGACGGCGTAGGCGGCGAGGGTGTCGAAGAGCCCGGCGGTGATTCCTGGACGGTCCTTGCCGAAGATCTTCACAAGGAGCGTCGGAGCGTCGGCTGCGGCACCGGCCGGTGCCGGGGCGCCCGGGGGCGCGGGGGGCGTGGAGGCACTCATGGTGATCCCCACGGTAGCTGGCCCCGCCTGCCGGGCGACGAGGGTGTCCGGCTGCCGGACAGGCCTTTCCCCTCCGCTTGGCCCCCGCTTTCCCCGGACACCGCCTGGCGGACATGTGAAGGGTGTGGGGGGCCACGCTCGGCATCGCCCAGAGCCCCAGCCCCAGCCCCAGCCTCAGCCCGAGCCCCGGTGCACCGCGCCCCTTCCTCGCACCGCGCGGCCCCGCTCACCTGCCCCGCCGAGGCCCCCCGCCCGCCGGTGGTGGCGGCGGCGGTGGCGGCGGTGGCCCCTCCGGGCCCCGTCGGGGCCTGCGGGGCGGTGGTGTCGTGGGGTTGCTCACCGTCGGCGCCCCGCTCACCGGCGGGGGAGCCGCCCCGCGGGGGCCCGCGTCCCGCGGCTCCTCCGGCACACGCAGATAGGGGTTGGTCTCGGCGCGCGGCGGCCGGTACGGCGTACTCGGCTGGTACGGGCCGGGCACCGGCGCCACCGGGGCCTCCGCCCGACCAGTACCGGCACCGGCCCCAGCACCCCCCACCCCGTACGCGAACGGCGCGGCCCGCCCCCCGGCCGCTCCCGTCGCCCGCGCGAGCAGCGCACCGGCCGTCCCGGCAGCCGCTCCCCACGCCGCGCCCAGGAGCACCGCCATGCCGACCTTCCCGTGCAGGTCGAGGCGGGCGCCGACCGTGTCGATGCCGAGCACCGAGAGGGAGGCGTCCGCGGACACCCCGGTGAGCCAGGTCATCAGGGGCAGCGCCACCGCGGTGGCCCCGGCGAGCGGCACGGCGCACCGCGCCACGAACCGGGCGGCCCCGTCATCCCGTACCGCCCCGGCCGGACCCGCCCCGGCCGGACCCGCCCCGGCCGTCCGCCCCAGCGGACTGCGCACGGCCGTGAGCACCCCCGCGAACAGCATCATCACCACCGCGGCGACCCCGAGCAGCCACACCCTGCCGTCGAGTTCGGCGAGGCGGGCGAGCGTCAGCGGGTCGTCGGAGTCGCGCAGCAGGTCGTCGACGGGGTCGGGCAGGAAGCGGGTGAGCACACCGGAGGCCTCGCCGTCGTACGGGACGAGGAGGCCGACGGGCAGGCCGAGGAACACGCCGTTCGGGGTGCCGAGGAGCGCGCCGCCGAGGACCCGCTTCGGATGGTCGTCGCCGATCGCCGCGTACGCCGCCGCGGCGAGGCCCGCGACCACGGCCATCAGCACCACGCCGACCAGCGCGGACGCGGCGGGCCGCAGCACCCGGTGGACGGCGTCGCAGCCCCGCGGCAGCGGGGTGCGGCGCGAGGCCAGCAGCGCGATGAGCAGCACGCCGGTGACGAAGACGGCACCGCCGAGGAGCGTGGCGCCGGTGTCCACGGTGAAGCCGACCGCGGCCTTCGCGTCGACCAGGCCGCGTAGCCGGTCGGGGAGCAGCCCGCCGATGTCACCGATGCCGCCGATGTCCTTGAGGCCGTCGGGGATGCGGTCGCGGATGCTGTCGGGAAGGCCGTCGACGCCTTTGTCGATGCCGTTGTCCATTCCTTTGTCGAGGCCCAGTTGTGCGCCGTCGATCGTGATGACGTCGTGCCCGGCCCAGGCGAGTCCGCCGAGCATGGCGAGGAAGAGGGCGATCACCGCTCCGGCGCGGGCGGCGAGTTCGGCGGGCGAGATCACCAGGCCCGCGCCGCGCAGGGAGCGTAAAAAGAAGAAGGAGAGCAGCACGGCCCCCACGAGTCCCACACCGAGAGGTGAGACGTCGATGGCGGTGTTCGCCTCCGCCCCCTTGAGGCCGAACGCGGAGACGTCACCGGACGGGGTGACGGCGCCGCCGACCCCGAGGGCGATCGCCGCCGCCGTCATCGGCCCCAGCGACCCGGCCGCGTCCGCGCCGAGCAGGTGCAGGCCGAGGGCGGCCGTGCCCGCCATGCCGATCAGCGCCCAGCTGACCGCGGCGACCGCGGAGAGCAGGACGTCGCCCCACGGCACCCCCCGCCGGGCGTCCTCGTACTCGCCGGTCCCCATCAGACCCCCCGAGCTCGCAGCGCGTCGCCCTCCGTGCGCGGGCGGGCGGACCGGCGGACCGGGAGCCGCGGCCGACCCCACCGTCCCGGCCACCACGGCCAGCACGGCCAGCACAGCCGGTGAGGCCGACTTGGGTGAAATGCGAGACATGGCCGCTATCCGCACCCGCTGAGAGCCCTTACCACTTTCCGGGGTGGTATCTGCCCCGTCAACGGGGCAGTCATAGTGGCCCGTACGCAGTCTTCACAAGGCCCGACTTTCGGTCAGAGCCCTCCGCCTGAAATAGTTCCTCCCGATGTTCGACATCCCTAGACTCCCCATGATGGGGGCAACTCGGGGGACAACTCAGTGGGGCATGGAGTGCCGGAACTCGTACTGGAATTGAATGGCAGGACCTGGACGCTGGATTCGTCCAGGGCGTACACCCTCGGACGGGATCCGCAGGGGGACATCGCGCTCGACGACGCCAGGGTCTCCTGGCGGCACGCGACGATCAGCTGGAACGGCCGGAGCTGGGTCATTGAGGACCACGGGTCCACCAATGGCACTTTCGTCCACGGGCAGCGCATCCACCAGATGGAAATCGGCCCTGGTTCGGCCGTCCATCTGGGCAACGCGACGGACGGCCCGCAGTTCGTCCTGTCGGCGGGCGCGGCGGCCGCGGCCGTGTCGGCGCCTGGCGCGGCGCAGCAGGCGCAGCACGCCGCGCCGCACCAGCCCGGCCAGGCCGGAGGTCAGGTGGGCCAGCAGGAGGCACCTGGCTGGGCCGCGCAGGCACAGCCCCAGGCGCCGTACCAGCCGCAGCCGCAGCAGATGCCGCCGCAGCAGGCCTGGCAGCAGGCCCCGCAGCAGCACCAGGCGCCGCAGCACCAGGCGCCGCAGCCGCAGCAGGCGCACGTACCGCAGCAGGCGCACGTACCGCAGCAGCAGGGCCCGGGCGCGGGCGTGGGGGCCGGTGGCGCGGCGGGGGCCCCGCCGGTCTACGGCGACCGCAGCCCGACCACGTTCCACCAGCTCGCGCTTGGCCGAAAGATGCGCATCGGCCGCGCCCTGGAGAACGAGCTGGTGGTCTCCGACCTCCAGGTCTCGCGGCACCACGCCGAGTTCACGTCGACGCCCGACGGCCGCTTCGAGCTGCGCGACCTCGGCTCGCACAACGGCACGTACGTCAACGGCATGCCGATCGCCAAGTCGTCCACGGTCCTGATCGGCCCGAACGACATCGTGGGCGTCGGCCACTCCACGTTCCGCCTGGTCGGCGACCGCCTCGAGGAGTTCGTCGACACCGGTGACGTCTCCTTCTCCGCGCGCCATCTGACCGTGACGGTCGACGGCGGCAAGCAGATCCTCAAGGACGTCACCTTCGGCGTCCCGGAGAAGTCCCTGATCGCGGTCATCGGCCCGTCGGGCTCCGGCAAGTCCACCCTGCTCAAGGCGCTCACCGGCTACCGGCCCGCCAACCAGGGCGACGTCCTCTACGACAACCGGAACCTGTACAAGCAGTTCGCCGAGCTGCGCCAGCGCATCGGTCTGGTCCCGCAGGACGACATCCTGCACAAGGAGCTGACCGTCAAGAAGGCCCTGAAGTACGCGGCCAAGCTGCGCTTCCCCGCCGACACCAGCGAGCAGGAGCGCGCCCAGCGCATCGACGAGGTGCTGCGCGAGCTGAAGCTCGACATCCACAAGGACAAGAAGGTCACCTCCCTGTCCGGCGGTCAGCGCAAGCGCGTCTCGGTCGCCCTGGAACTGCTCACCAAGCCGTCCCTGATCTTCCTGGACGAGCCCACGTCGGGCCTCGACCCGGGTATGGACCGCGATGTGATGCAGCTGCTGCGCGGCCTCGCTGACGACGGCCGCACGGTCCTGGTCGTCACGCACTCGGTGGCCGAGCTGGCGCTGTGCGACAAGCTCCTGGTGATGGCGCCGGGCGGCTCGGTGGCGTACTTCGGCCCGCCCGAGGAGGCGCTGAACTTCTTCGGCTACGACACCTGGGCCGACGTGTTCTCCGCGTTCGAGAACTACCGCGACTACGACTGGGCGGGCCGCTGGAAGGGCTCGCAGCACTACCAGATGTACGCCGCGGACATCGACTCGGTCGCCGCGCAGTCCGTACACATGCCGCCGCCGCAGGCGCTCAGCCCGCCCAAGCCGCAGAGCTGGGGCTCCCAGCTCATCACCCTGGTCCGGCGCTATGTCTCGGTGATCGCGTCCGACAAGGGCTTCATGGCCCTGATGCTGATCCTGCCCGCGGTCCTCGGCGCGGTGAGCCTGCTCATCGACCCGGACAAGGGCCTGCTGCCCAACGTGAACCCGCAGACCGGCAAGATCATCCCGAATGGCACGGCCACGACGGTCCTGCTGATCCTCGCGGTCGGCGCCTGCTTCGCGGGCGCCGCGAACTCCGTACGCGAGCTGATCAAGGAACGGGTGATCTACGAGCGCGAGCGCGCGACCGGCCTGTCGCGCTCGGCGTATCTGATGTCCAAGGTCATCGTCCTCGGCATGATCACGGTGCTCCAGGGCGCCCTGGTCGGCGCGATCGGCTTCTCGTCCCGCGAGATCCCGGAGAAGGGCCTGGTCCTGGGCAGCCAGGTGCTGCTCGAACTCTCCCTGCCGATCATGGCGCTCGGCTTCACCTCGATGATGTTCGGCCTGATCATCTCCGCCCTGGTGAAGACCGCGGAGAAGACCATGCCGCTGCTGGTGATGTTCGCGATCATCCAGGTCGTGTTCACCGGCTGCCTGTTCATCCTGCACGGCACGGTCGGCGTCAACGAGTTCTCGTACCTGATGCCGTCCCGCTGGGCCGTCGCCGCCGCGGGCACCACGCTGGACTTCAACAAGATCAGCCCCAATCCGGACGACCCGGGCAGCACGGACCCGCTGTGGGACCACGAGGCCGGTGCCTACCTCATGGACATCACCGCCCTGCTCGCCCTCGGCGCGCTCTGCGGCGTCCTCGTCGCCCGCTTCCTGCGCCGCCACGAGCCGGAGGTCATGCGCAAGTAGCGCGAGTACGCGGTACGCGGTACGCCGGACCGCGACCGGTACGCCGGGTCCGTACGCCAAGATCCGTACGCCAAGATCCGTACGCCAAGAAGGGCGGCACCCCGCGGGGGGTGCCGCCCTTCGGCGTCTGAGGTCGGCCTCGCTCTGGGAGGTCCGGTTCCAGGAGCGGTGGGACTCAGTAGGCGCCGTTGACGTTGTCGATCGAGCCGTACCGGTGGGCCGCGTAGTTGGCGGCGGCGGTGATGTTGGCGACCGGGTCGTAGATGTTCGTCGAGGTGCCCTCGACGTGGTACGCGCTGAACGTGGGCTGGATGACCTGGAGCAGGCCGATGGACGGGGTGCCCTTCTGGGCGTTGACGTCCCAGCCGTTCACGGCGTTCGGGTTGCCCGTCGACTCGCGCATGATGTTGCGGTGCAGGCCCTCGTAGGAGCCGGGGATGCCCTTGGCCTTCATGATGTCGAGGGACTGGCGGATCCAGCCGTCGAGGTTGTTGGCGTAGACCGGCTTGCGGGCGGCGGCGCGGCTCGCGGCCTCCTGCTTCCTGCGGTCCTCCTCGGCCTTCCGCTTCGCCGCGGCCTCGTCGTCGGCCTTCTTCTTCGCCGCGGCGTCCTTGGCCCGCTTGTCGGCGTGCGCCTGCTGCTTGCTGACGCTCTCGTGGACCGCGGCCTGCGCCTGCGCGGGGACGGACCAGGCGGCGGTGTGGCTGCCCAGCGCCTCGGTCCGCACGGTCTGGGCCTCGGAGCCGCCCGGCACGATCGAGAAGGCGAGGGCGGCGGCACCGAGCGTGGCGACACCGGCGATCGAGAGCTTCTGGGTCTTGGTCAGAGCGGCACGACTATGACCAGAGGGGACGCGCTGGGACATGGGAGGGGGACCTCTTCGTGGTTCGGGAGGCCGCTCTGCGCCGGTGGGGACAGGAGCTGGTGACCGGCAAAGCGCCGCGGTGCGGGACCGCGGCGCCGAGCGACGGGAGCAATTCTTAGCGGGCGCAAAAATGCGAGGCAAAGAAGTGACATACGAAGCCGGATAGTGGACGAGGGGGTGCCCGACCGCCTCGCACGCCCCCGTTTAGCCCACCTTTACGGGGTGGTGGCGTCCACTAGCGCGCTTCGTACGTGATGTGCGTCCTATGCCCGGGCTCACATCGAACGTGTAACAGTCTCACCATCCGTTGCGTGAGCAATGCGCTCGGTGAGCGTCGCCCTGCCCGCGGGGGAGGGGAACGCCCCCGGACTCGTGCCTCGCGAGGCCCGGGCGCGGGGCCCAGCGACCTAGGCCCCCGGGCCTACCCCGCGGCCGCCACACGACGGATACGCGCTGTCACACCCCGCCGGTACGGTGATCCCATGAGTCAAGGTCCCCGCTCCGGGCTCTCCGCAGTGAGCGCGGCGCTGCTCGCCATGAGCAGCCAGCTGGAGGTGCGCGACGTCCTCAAGACGATCGTGGTCTCCGCCCGGGAGCTGCTCGACGCCGAGTACGCGGCGCTGGGCGTCCCCGACGACCACGGCGGCTTCGCCCAGTTCGTCGTCGACGGCGTCAGCGAGGAGCAGTGGAGGGCCATCGGCCCGCTCCCGCGCCAGCACGGCATCCTCGCCGCCATGCTCCAGAAGGGCGAGCCGGAGCGCCTGGCCGACGTGCGCGAGGACCCCCGCTTCGAGGGCTGGCCCGCCGCCCACCCGGACATGTCCGACTTCCTCGGCCTCCCCATCAAGTACGGGGACGAGACGCTCGGCGCCCTGTTCCTCGCCAACAAGCTCCGCACCCCGCGGGGCCACCCCCCGGGCACCCCCAGCCGCAAGCCCCCGAGCGGCTGCGGCTTCGACGCGGACGACGAGGAACTGCTGTCGATCCTCGCCCAGCACGCCGCGATCGCCCTCACCAACGCCCGGCTCTACGAGCGCAGCCGCGAGCTGACCATCGCCGAGGAGCGCTCCCGCCTCGCCCACGAGCTGCACGACGCCGTGAGCCAGAAGCTGTTCTCGCTGCGCCTGACCGCCCAGGCCGCCACCACCCTCGTCGACCGGGACCCCGCGCGGGCCAAGGGCGAGCTCCAGCAGGTCGCCGCCCTCGCCGCCGAGGCGGCGGACGAGCTGCGCGCCGCGGTCGTGGAGCTGCGCCCCGCCGCCCTCGACGAGGACGGCCTGGTCGCCACGCTGCGCACCCACACCCAGGTCCTGGACCGGGCGCACTCGGCTCGGGTCAGCTTCGACAGCACCGGCGTGCGCGCCCTGCCCGCCGCCCAGGAGGAGGCCATGCTGCGCGTCGCCCAGGAGGCCCTGCACAACGCCCTGCGCCACGCCCAGGCGGAGCACGTCACGGTCACCCTGGAGAAGCGCGGCCCCGGCGCGGTGCTGCGCGTCACGGACGACGGCAGGGGCTTCGACCCGCGCGCCACGCGCCGCGCCGGGCGCCATCTGGGCCTGGTCTCCATGCGGGACCGCGCGGGCGGGGTCGGCGGACGGCTGACCGTGGAATCGGAGCCCGGCGAGGGCACCACGATCGAGATGGAGGTTCCCGGTGGCTGAGAACAGGATCCGGGTGCTGCTGGTCGACGACCACCAGGTGGTCCGCCGAGGACTGCGTACGTTCCTGGAGATCCAGGACGACATCGAGGTCGTCGGCGAGGCGGCCGACGGCGCCGAGGGCGTCGCCGCCGCCGAGGAGCTGCGCCCGGACGTCGTCCTGATGGACGTCAAGATGCCCGGCATGGACGGCGTCGAGGCCCTGCGCAAGCTCCGCGAGCTGGCCAACCCCGCGCGGGTGCTCATCGTCACCAGCTTCACCGAGCAGCGCACGGTCGTGCCCGCCCTGCGCGCGGGCGCCGCGGGCTATGTGTACAAGGACGTGGACCCCGAGGCCCTCGCCGGAGCCATCCGCTCCGTGCACGCCGGGCACGTCCTGCTCCAGCCCGAGGTGGCGGGCGCCCTGCTCTCCCAGGAGGAGGCCAACCACACGCAGGGCCGGGGCGGCTCGCTCACCGAGCGGGAGCGCGAGGTGCTCGGCCTGATCGCGGACGGCCGGTCGAACAGGGAGATCGCCCGCGCCCTCGTGCTCTCCGAGAAGACCGTCAAGACCCATGTGTCCAACATCCTGATGAAGCTCGACCTCGCGGACCGCACCCAGGCCGCCCTGTGGGCCGTGCGGCACGGCGTGACGGACTGACCGCGGCCCCCCGGGCCCCGGCCCCGCCCCGCCTCGTCCCGGCCCGCCCCGGCGCACGCCGGAGCGGGGCAGCCGCACGCCGGTGCGGGTCAGTGCGGACCGTCTCCTTCCGGACAGAGATTCATACCGTCGTGTGGATGTCCCCCACTTGGCGCATCCCCGGCGCGGTCCGGCCGTTCTCCAATGCGTGCTGCGGCGCCTCGCCGCAGCTTCCGCTAGGAGGGTTTCAGCAGTGAAGAACGTGAAGAAGGCCGCGGCCATCACGATGGTGGCGGGTGGCCTGCTGGCCGCCGGTGCCGGTGTCGCCTCCGCCCACGGCGCCGACGCCGACGGCGTGGCCAAGAACTCCCCGGGCGTCGTCTCCGGGAACCTGGTCCAGGCCCCGGTGCACATCCCGGTCAACGCCTGCGGCAACAGCGTCAGCGTCGTCGGCGTCCTGAACCCCACCTTCGGGAACGTCTGCGAGAACGTCTGACGGCGGCGGCGCGGCCCACCCACAGCGGCCGCGCCCCGCGCCACCGAGCATCCCCCCGCACGGCCGGACACCCCCCGTCCGGACACCCCCGTCACGAGTGCCCCCAGAAGGAACACACCCCATGAGCATCGCCAAGAAGGCCGCCCTCGCCGTCGTCGCCGCCGGTCTGGCCGCGGGCGCCTCCTCCGGAGCCGCCGTCGCCGCCTCCGACGCCAACGGCCACGCCACCAGCTCCCCGGGCGTCGGCTCCGGCAACCAGGCCCAGGTCCCGGTGCACGTCCCGGTCAACGCCACCGGCAACAGCGCCAACGTGGTCGGCATCCTCAACCCGGCGTTCGCCAACCAGACGCTCAACCACTGACACACGCACGGCGCCAAGGCCCCGCGGACCATCCCGGCCCGCGGGGCCCGCGCGTTCCCGGGGCCCCGCCCCTGCCGGGTGTCTCACTCCGCCGCGGCGGCGAGCCCCCCACCCCTCCTAGACCGGCGGTCCAAGCCACCCCTCCCTGACCGGCGGTCCGAGCACACCGCGACCACCCCCGCGCCCCGGCCCGCCGAAGGCCAGCCGATCACCCACGCCCCTGGGACTCGACGTAGGCGTTGTACGCGGCGACCTGAGCCCGCCGGGCCGTCCGCTCCACGGGTCTGAGCGCCTGGGCGCGCGCCGCCATCTCGGCGGCGCTCACCGCGCCGCCGTGCCCGTTCTCGTACGCCATCGACACCAGCAGACCGACCCGCTGCGCCAGCTCCAACACCCGCACCGCGCGCGGCGGATACCCCGGCGCGAGCAGCTCGCGCCCCCGCTCGACCCGCGCCCGGTACGCGTCGAGCGCCGCCTCAGCCACCGGCCCGGAGGCCGCCACGTCCAGCCGCGACAGGACCGCCGTCGCCTCCCGCAGGGCCTCCGCCAGCTCCCGCTCCGCCTCGCCCAGCGAGGGCACGTCCGCGGGCGGCGCCTCCCGCACCGGCAGACAGTGCCAGACCACCTCCACGTGCACATCGCCGTCCGGCCCCGCCTCGGACACCTCGGGCACGAGCCCGTACGGAGCGCCCGTCGCGACCACCGCCTCCTCGGCCTCCAGCGCCCGCTCGTTGAAGGCGGGCGGCCCGCTCAGGCCCAGCGGATGCCCCGGCGCGGGCAGCGCCACGCGCAACCCCGTCACGCCGAGCGCCCGCAGCCGCCCGAGCGCGAGCGTCAGACCCACGGGCCCCGACTCACCGGGCAGCCCCTCGACCCGGTGCACCGCGTCGTCGCCCACGACGGCGAGCACCGCGTCATCCGGCGAAACAAGTCCGGCCAAAAGGGCGTTTCCCCATGCGGCCAGGCGTCCAGAGCGTGGTTCGGAGAGCATGCCCACAGCCTAAGGACCGGCCTCGGGACGGGAACGCCCGCCCGGTGGCGTAGGTTTTATCCGGGGGCTGCGTCCACACAAAGTCCACAGACGCACGCGACAGCCGAGACTGCAATGGGAGAGACCGCGCTCATGAGCGAAGTACTGGAGCTTAAGGACGTATCCGTGGTCCGCGAGGGCCGGGCTCTGGTGGACCAGGTCTCCTGGTCGGTCAAGGAGGGGGAGCGCTGGGTCATCCTCGGCCCGAACGGCGCGGGCAAGACCACCCTCCTGAACGTGGCGTCCAGCTACCTCTTCCCCAGCAAGGGCACCGCCACCGTCCTCGGGGAGACCCTCGGCAAGGTCGACGTGTTCGAGCTGCGCCCGCGCATCGGCATGGCGGGCATGGCCATGGCCGACAAGCTGCCCAAGAGCCAGACCGTCCTGCAGACCGTCCTCACCGCCGCGTACGGCATGACGGCGGGCTGGCGCGAGGACTACGAGGACATCGACGAGCAGCGCGCCCGCGCCTTCCTCGACCGCCTCGGCATGAGCGACTACCTGGACCGGAAGTTCGGCACCCTCTCCGAGGGCGAGCGCAAGCGCACCCTGATCGCTCGCGCCCTGATGACCGACCCCGAGCTGCTGCTCCTGGACGAGCCCGCCGCGGGCCTCGACCTCGGCGGCCGCGAAGACCTCGTACGCCGCCTCGGCCGCCTCGCCCGCGACCCCATCGCCCCCTCGATGATCATGGTCACGCACCACGTCGAGGAGATCGCCCCCGGCTTCACGCACGTCCTGATGATCCGCCAGGGCAAGGTCCTCGCCGCGGGCCCGCTGGAGCTGGAGCTGACCTCCCGCAATCTGTCCCTCTGCTTCGGCCTGCCGCTCGTCGTCGAGCAGCGCGGCGACCGCTGGACGGCCCAGGGCCTGCCGCTGAGCTGATCGGTCACGCCCTGTCGGGAAGGGGAGTCGCGGACCTACCATGACCACGTGGACATCGACGCATGGGTGTGGTGGCTGATCGGCGCGGTCGCCCTGGGAATCCCGCTCGTAGTGACCGCGATGCCGGAGTTCGGCATGCTCGCCGTCGGCGCCGTGGCCGCCGCCGTGGTCGCGAGCCTCGGCGGCGGAGTGGCCCTTCAAGTGGTGGTCTTCGCCGCCGTGTCGGTCGCGCTGATCGCGGTCGTACGCCCGATCGCGGCGCGCCACCGCGCCCAGCGACCCGAACTCGCCACGGGAATCGACGCGTTGAAGGGCCGCCGGGCCGCCGTCCTGGAGCGGGTCGACGCCTCCGGCGGCCGCATCAAGCTCGCGGGGGAGGTCTGGTCGGCCCGGCCGCTCGACCCCGGCCAGAGCTTCGAGGCGGGCCAGGAGGTGGACGTCGTGGAGATCGACGGAGCCACCGCCGTCGTCATGTGAGATCGCGCCAGCAGGTGATCCGAACGCGCCCCGGGACACGCCGTGTTCTGACACACTCGACCAGCGAGATCCTCAAGATCTTCCGGAGACGCCGGGGGGATCGCCGAGGAGATCTTCCGGAAACGCCGAGGCATGAAGGGTACGGGGAACCACGATGGAACCAATCATCATCGTCCTGATCATTCTGGTGGTGCTGGTCTTCATCGCCCTGATCAAGACGATCCAGGTCATCCCACAGGCCAGCGCCGCCATCGTGGAGCGCTTCGGCCGCTACACCCGCACCCTCAACGCGGGCCTGAACATCGTCGTCCCGTTCATCGACTCCATCCGCAACCGCATCGACCTGCGCGAGCAGGTCGTGCCGTTCCCGCCGCAGCCGGTGATCACCCAGGACAACCTGGTCGTGAACATCGACACGGTCATCTACTACCAGGTCACCGACGCCCGCGCCGCGACCTACGAGGTCGCCAGCTACATCCAGGCGATCGAGCAGCTCACCGTCACCACCCTGCGCAACATCATCGGCGGCATGGACCTGGAGCGCACCCTCACCTCCCGCGAGGAGATCAACGCGGCCCTGCGCGGCGTCCTCGACGAGGCCACCGGCAAGTGGGGCATCCGCGTCAACCGCGTCGAGCTGAAGGCCATCGAGCCGCCCACCTCCATCCAGGACTCGATGGAGAAGCAGATGCGCGCCGACCGCGACAAGCGCGCCGCGATCCTCCAGGCCGAGGGTGTCCGCCAGTCGGAGATCCTGCGCGCCGAGGGTGAGAAGCAGTCCGCGATCCTGCGCGCCGAGGGTGAGGCCCGCGCCGCGGCCCTGCGCGCCGAGGGCGAGGCCCAGGCGATCCGCACGGTCTTCGAGTCCATCCACGCGGGCGACCCCGACCAGAAGCTGCTCTCCTACCAGTACCTCCAGATGCTCCCGAAGATCGCCGAGGGCGACGCCAACAAGCTCTGGATCGTGCCCAGCGAGATCGGCGACGCCCTGAAGGGCCTCGGCGGCGCCCTCGGCAACTTCGGCCCCGTCACCGGCGGCGGAGGCGGCGCCCCCAAGGCCCCGGCGGGCGTCGAGCGCCGCGAACAGCCGCCGATCGACTGACCGACTGACACCGCGTACGGATACGACGTGGGGGCGCCCTCCGCCAAGAGGGCGCCCCCATGTGCGTACACGCGTCAGATCGTCAGGCGGCGGACCCCGCCAGCCAGTCCGGGAGCGCGTTCCGCCCGTCCCGGCCGAGCGCGAGCAGCATCGCGTCCGCGGGCGTCGGCTCGAACGGCTGCCGCAGCAGCGGCATCCCCGCCTCCTCCGGCGTGCGGTCCGCCTTGCGGTGGTTGTCCACCGCGCACGAGGCGACCGTGTTCAGCCAGGTGTCCGCGCCGCCCTGGGAACGCGGCACCACGTGGTCCACGGTCGTCGCGCGCTTGCCGCAGTACGCGCACCGGTGCTGGTCCCGCACCAGGACCCCCCGACGCGACCATGGCGCGCGTCTTCGGAACGGCACCCGGACGTACCGGCACAGCCGGATCACGCGGGGCACCGGAAGGTCCACGTCGGCGGCGCGCACGCGCAGACCGGGGTGGGCGTGCTCCACGACGGCCTTGTCCTGGAGGACCAGCACGACGGCGCGGTTCAGCGTCACCGTCGACAGCGGCTCGAAGCTCGCGTTCAGGACCAGCGTGTCTCGCATCTCGCCCACCTCCCGTGTGCACCGGCCCACCCCCTGGCGGGCTGGGATCAACTCTGGCCGGGCACGCCGAGATGGACAACGCAATAAAAAAGGTGCCCGCCCCTGATCACTTCCATGACCGGGGGCGGGCAAACGTTGCGTGAACGGTCAGTTCTCCGCGACCGCCGCGTACTCGGCGATGACCTGCGCACGCGCCAGCGTGTGGAACCGGAGGTTGAAGCCGACCACCGCGGGCGAGGCGTCGGAGTCCGGGCCCAGCTTCTCCTGGTCCACCGCGTATACGGTGAACACATAGCGGTGCGCCGGGTCGCCGGGCGGCGGGGCGGCGCCGCCGAAGTCCTTCGTCCCGTAGTCGTTGCGCGCCTGCACGGCGCCCTCCGGAAGACCCTCGAACGCGCCGCTGCCCGCACCCGCGGGCAGCTCGGTCACCGAGGCCGGGATGTCGAACACGACCCAGTGCCAGAACCCGCTGCCCGTCGGGGCGTCCGGGTCGAAGCACGTCACGGCGAAGCTCTTCGTCTCCGGCGGGAAGCCCTCCCACCGCAGCTGCGGCGACGTGTTCCCCTCCGCGTACACCTGGGCGTCCGGCAGCACCGCGCCCGGCTCGAAGTCCGCGCTCGCGACCGTGAACGACGGCACGGGCGGGTGGAAGTCGTGCGGCAGCGGCGGCCTGTTGACGTCGGTCACGTGGGCACCTCCTGATCGGTTTGGGCTACGTCGATGACGACGCGTACGTCGGCCGGGCCGACCGCGTCGATGCGGCGCGGACGGTGATCCGCGCCGCCGACGAGCCTAGAACCAGTTGCGGCGGCTGCCGACCTCGGACAGCCAGGCGTTCAGGAACGCGGCCCAGTCGGTGCCCTGGTAGTCGTGCAGCCCCACCTTGAACGCCTTGTACGAGTCGCTGCCCTCGCTGAACAGGCCCGGCTTCTTGTCCATCTCCAGGACGACGTCCATCTCGCGCTCGTCGGCGACGAAGCTCAGCTCGACCTGGTTAAGGCCGCGGTACTGCTCCGGCGGGAAGAACTCGATCTCCTGGTAGAACGGCAGCTTCTGCCGCGTGCCCCGGATGTGCCCCTTCTCCATGTCCGCGCTCTTGAAGCGGAAGCCCAGCTGCCCGAAGGCGTCCAGGATGGCCTGCTGCGCGGGCAGCGGGTGGACGTGGATCGGGTCGAGGTCACCGGAGTCCACGGCCCGGGCGATCGCCAGCTCCGTCGTCACCCCGATGTTCATGCCGTGCAGCTCGCGCCCGGCGAAGTGGGTGATCGGCGTCTCCCAGGGGATGTCGAGCCCGAACGGCACCGCGTGCACCGCGTTCGCCTTCAGCTCGAAGGCCCCGCCGAGGCGCTGCTTGGTGAACTCGACGTCCTGCTTGAACTCCTGGTCGTTCCCCTCGACCTCGACGCGGGCCTGGAGGCCCACCGACAGCGCCTCGATCTGCTGGTCGACGGAGCCGCCCTGGATCCGCACCTCGCCCTGGACGACACCACCGGGCACGACGTTGGCCTCGGTGAGGACCGTCTCCACGGACGCGCCTCCGGCCCCCAGGCTCGCCAGCAGCTTCTTGAACCCCATGACTCTCCTCCCCAGGCGCTGCCTGTGGCTCGACTCGGTCGACGGATCTTCGGTGTGATCCCTACAAACGCGATCGGCGGGCGCGCGGTTCCCACCGCCCACCCCGCGCCCTCACCCTCTCTACGGGAGCGCCCGGAGGCCACCCTCCACGCCAAACCCGTACACGTTCGGTGCACTACGCTCGTGCGGCATGATCGCGGGACCTGACCGTACGCCCCTGCCCCGAGAGTTCTTCGACCGACCCGTCCTGGAGGTCGCCCCCGACCTGTTGGGCCGCGTCCTCGTCCGCAACTCTCCCGACGGCCCGATCGCCCTGCGCCTGACAGAGGTGGAGGCGTACGCGGGGGAGGCGGACCCCGGCTCCCACGCCTACCGGGGCCGTACTGCCCGCAACGCCGTGATGTTCGGCCCGCCCGGCCACGCGTACGTCTACTTCACGTACGGCATGTGGCACTGCCTCAACTTCGTGTGCGGCCCGGAGGGCCACGCGAGCGGGGTCCTGCTGCGTGCCGGGGAGGTCATCGAAGGCGCCGACCTGGCCCGCAAACGTCGACTATCGGCCCGAAACGACAAGGAACTGGCCAAAGGGCCCGCCCGCCTGGCCACGGCCCTCGACGTGGACCGGGCCCTCAACGGCGCCGACGTCTGCGCGGGCCCTCACGCCCCGCTCGCCGTCCTCACCGGCATACCCACCCACCCCGACCAGGTGAAGAGCGGTCCGCGCACGGGAGTCGGCGGCGAGGGCAGCGTCCACCCCTGGCGCTTCTGGGAGGCCGACGACCCGACGGTGAGCCCCTACCGGGCCCACGCTCCTCGCCGCCGCCGAACTTGACGGGGCCTTGGCAGGTCCGTAATGTGGCCCGAGCCGCTTGACCCGGGTACGGCATTCAGCCAGCAGCCGGAAGCGGCCAACCACTACCTACGACTTCCCTCAACGGGGTCCTTTTTGGCGTGCCCGCATGCCGAAATTCGATTCCGCGGAACTCGATTATGAGATGCCGGGGAAATCCGCTAACGTAGTGGACACGCCGAAAGGCAAGGCCCTCCAACGGCCACCGGAAATGAAATCCGAACCGGGAACGGAACGGAAAACGGATCTGGTAGAGTTGGAAACACGAAATACCGAAGGGAAGCGCCCGGAGGAAAGCCCGCGAGGGTGAGTACAAAGGAAGCGTCCGTTCCTTGAGAACTCAACAGCGTGCCAAAAGTCAACGCCAGATATGTTGATACCCCGTCTCCGGCCGGATCACCGGTTGGGACGAGGTTCCTTTGGAAAAGTCCTTCCCCGCGAATCGTTGGGGGAGGCGCACAGCGAGGACGCTGTGAACGACTGGGATTATTCCTCCTGGTTGTTCCGCTCTCGTGTGTGTTGCACCCGATTACGGGTTCACATTCACGGAGAGTTTGATCCTGGCTCAGGACGAACGCTGGCGGCGTGCTTAACACATGCAAGTCGAACGATGAAGCCCCTTCGGGGGTGGATTAGTGGCGAACGGGTGAGTAACACGTGGGCAATCTGCCCTGCACTCTGGGACAAGCCCTGGAAACGGGGTCTAATACCGGATACAACCACTGACCGCATGGTCTGGTGGTGGAAAGCTCCGGCGGTGCAGGATGAGCCCGCGGCCTATCAGCTTGTTGGTGAGGTAGTGGCTCACCAAGGCGACGACGGGTAGCCGGCCTGAGAGGGCGACCGGCCACACTGGGACTGAGGCACGGCCCAGACTCCTACGGGAGGCAGCAGTGGGGAATATTGCACAATGGGCGAAAGCCTGATGCAGCGACGCCGCGTGAGGGATGACGGCCTTCGGGTTGTAAACCTCTTTCAGCAGGGAAGAAGCGCAAGTGACGGTACCTGCAGAAGAAGCGCCGGCTAACTACGTGCCAGCAGCCGCGGTAATACGTAGGGCGCGAGCGTTGTCCGGAATTATTGGGCGTAAAGAGCTCGTAGGCGGCTTGTCGCGTCGGTTGTGAAAGCCCGGGGCTTAACCCCGGGTCTGCAGTCGATACGGGCAGGCTAGAGTTCGGTAGGGGAGATCGGAATTCCTGGTGTAGCGGTGAAATGCGCAGATATCAGGAGGAACACCGGTGGCGAAGGCGGATCTCTGGGCCGATACTGACGCTGAGGAGCGAAAGCGTGGGGAGCGAACAGGATTAGATACCCTGGTAGTCCACGCCGTAAACGGTGGGCACTAGGTGTGGGCAACATTCCACGTTGTCCGTGCCGCAGCTAACGCATTAAGTGCCCCGCCTGGGGAGTACGGCCGCAAGGCTAAAACTCAAAGGAATTGACGGGGGCCCGCACAAGCGGCGGAGCATGTGGCTTAATTCGACGCAACGCGAAGAACCTTACCAAGGCTTGACATACACCGGAAACGGCCAGAGATGGTCGCCCCCTTGTGGTCGGTGTACAGGTGGTGCATGGCTGTCGTCAGCTCGTGTCGTGAGATGTTGGGTTAAGTCCCGCAACGAGCGCAACCCTTGTCCCGTGTTGCCAGCACGCCCCTTTGTGGGTGGTGGGGACTCACGGGAGACCGCCGGGGTCAACTCGGAGGAAGGTGGGGACGACGTCAAGTCATCATGCCCCTTATGTCTTGGGCTGCACACGTGCTACAATGGCCGGTACAATGAGCTGCGATACCGCGAGGTGGAGCGAATCTCAAAAAGCCGGTCTCAGTTCGGATTGGGGTCTGCAACTCGACCCCATGAAGTCGGAGTCGCTAGTAATCGCAGATCAGCATTGCTGCGGTGAATACGTTCCCGGGCCTTGTACACACCGCCCGTCACGTCACGAAAGTCGGTAACACCCGAAGCCGGTGGCCCAACCCCTTGTGGGAGGGAGCTGTCGAAGGTGGGACTGGCGATTGGGACGAAGTCGTAACAAGGTAGCCGTACCGGAAGGTGCGGCTGGATCACCTCCTTTCTAAGGAGCACTTCTTACCGATCCCTTCGGGGTGAGGTCAGAGGCCAGTACATCAGCGAACGTCTGATGCTGGTTGCTCATGGGTGGAACGTTGACTACTCGGCCAGGTTCTGGGTCGGAGGCTGTTAGTACTGCTCGTCAGAGCGTGGAACGCATGATCTTCGGACAGGAACTGGTCGGGCACGCTGTTGGGTATCTGAGGGTGCGGGCTTGTTCCCGTCCTCAATGCCGACCCCAGTGAACTTGCTGGCTTGTCTAGCAGGGTGGTGGGTGGTTGGTCGTTGTTTGAGAACTGCACAGTGAACGCGAGCATCTGTGGCCAAGTTTTTAAGGGCGCACGGTGGATGCCTTGGCACCAGGAACCGATGAAGGACGTGGGAGGCCGCGATAGTCCCCGGGGAGTCGTCAACCAGGCTTTGATCCGGGGGTTTCCGAATGGGGAAACCCGGCAGTCGTCATGGGCTGTCACCCGCCGCTGAATATATAGGCGGTGTGGAGGGAACGCGGGGAAGTGAAACATCTCAGTACCCGCAGGAAGAGAAAACAACCGTGATTCCGGGAGTAGTGGCGAGCGAAACTGGATGAGGCCAAACCTCAAGCGTGTGAGACCCGGCAGGGGTTGCGCTTGGGGGGTTGTGGGATCTCACTTTCATGATCTGCCGGTCATGAGGCGAGTTATAAACCGTTGATGTAGGCGAAGGACATGCGAAAGGTCCGGCGTAGAGGGTAAGACCCCCGTAGTCGAAATGTCAGCGGCTTGCTTGTGAGACACCCAAGTAGCACGGGGCCCGAGAAATCCCGTGTGAATCTGGCGGGACCACCCGTTAAGCCTAAATATTCCCTGGTGACCGATAGCGGATAGTACCGTGAGGGAATGGTGAAAAGTACCGCGGGAGCGGAGTGAAATAGTACCTGAAACCGTGTGCCTACAAGCCGTGGGAGCGTCGGAACAAGGCTTGCCTTGTTCTCGTGACTGCGTGCCTTTTGAAGAATGAGCCTGCGAGTTTGCGGTGTGTTGCGAGGTTAACCCGTGTGGGGAAGCCGTAGCGAAAGCGAGTCCGAATAGGGCGGTTGAGTAGCGCGCTCAAGACCCGAAGCGGAGTGATCTAGCCATGGGCAGGCTGAAGCGGCTGTAAGAGGTCGTGGAGGGCCGAACCCACCAGGGTTGAAAACCTGGGGGATGACCTGTGGTTAGGGGTGAAAGGCCAATCAAACTCCGTGATAGCTGGTTCTCCCCGAAATGCATTTAGGTGCAGCGTCGTGTGTTTCTTGCCGGAGGTAGAGCACTGGATAGGCGATGGGCCCTACCGGGTTACTGACCTTAGCCAAACTCCGAATGCCGGTAAGTGAGAGCGCGGCAGTGAGACTGTGGGGGATAAGCTCCATGGTCGAGAGGGAAACAGCCCAGAGCATCGACTAAGGCCCCTAAGCGTACGCTAAGTGGGAAAGGATGTGGAGTCGCAGAGACAACCAGGAGGTTGGCTTAGAAGCAGCCACCCTTGAAAGAGTGCGTAATAGCTCACTGGTCTAGTGATTCCGCGCCGACAATGTAGCGGGGCTCAAGCGTACCGCCGAAGTCGTGTCATTGACACATGAGGACCAACGTCCGTGTTGATGGGTAGGGGAGCGTCGTGTGCCGGGTGAAGCTGCGCCGGAAGGCAGTGGTGGACGGTTCACGAGTGAGAATGCAGGCATGAGTAGCGATACATACGTGAGAAACGTGTGCGCCGATTGACTAAGGGTTCCTGGGTCAAGCTGATCTGCCCAGGGTAAGTCGGGACCTAAGGCGAGGCCGACAGGCGTAGTCGATGGATAACCGGTTGATATTCCGGTACCCGCTATGGAGCGCCAAACATCGAATCCAGTGATGCTAAGGCCGTGAAGCCGCCGGGTGATCCTTCGGGTGATCTCGGAGTGGTGGAGCCGCTGATCCAAGCTGGTAGTAGGTGAGTGATGGGGTGACGCAGGAAGGTAGTCCAGCCCGGGCGGTGGTTGTCCCGGGGTAAGGGTGTAGCCCGCGCGGTAGGTAAATCCGTCGCGCATAAGGGGTGAGACCTGATGCCGAGCCGATTGTGGTGAAGTGGATGATCCTATGCTGTCGAGAAAAGCCTCTAGCGAGTTTCATGGCGGCCCGTACCCTAAACCGACTCAGGTGGTCAGGTAGAGAATACCGAGGCGTTCGGGTGAACTATGGTTAAGGAACTCGGCAAAATGCCCCCGTAACTTCGGGAGAAGGGGGGCCACACCCGGTGATGGAGTTTACCTCTGGAGCTGGGGGTGGCCGCAGAGACCAGCGAGAAGCGACTGTTTACTAAAAACACAGGTCCGTGCGAAGCCGTAAGGCGATGTATACGGACTGACGCCTGCCCGGTGCTGGAACGTTAAGGGGACCGGTTAGCTCCATTTCGGTGGGGCGAAGCTGAGAACTTAAGCGCCAGTAAACGGCGGTGGTAACTATAACCATCCTAAGGTAGCGAAATTCCTTGTCGGGTAAGTTCCGACCTGCACGAATGGCGTAACGACTTCTCGACTGTCTCAACCATAGGCCCGGTGAAATTGCACTACGAGTAAAGATGCTCGTTTCGCGCAGCAGGACGGAAAGACCCCGGGACCTTTACTACAGTTTGATATTGGTGTTCGGTTCGGCTTGTGTAGGATAGGTGGGAGACTGTGAAAGCGGCACGCCAGTGTCGTGGGAGTCGTCGTTGAAATACCACTCTGGTCGTGCTGGATGTCTAACCTGGGTCCGTGATCCGGATCAGGGACAGTGTCTGATGGGTAGTTTAACTGGGGCGGTTGCCTCCCAAAGGGTAACGGAGGCGCCCAAAGGTTCCCTCAGCCTGGTTGGTAATCAGGTGTTGAGTGTAAGTGCACAAGGGAGCTTGACTGTGAGACTGACGGGTCGAGCAGGGACGAAAGTCGGGACTAGTGATCCGGCGGTGGCTTGTGGAAGCGCCGTCGCTCAACGGATAAAAGGTACCCCGGGGATAACAGGCTGATCTTCCCCAAGAGTCCATATCGACGGGATGGTTTGGCACCTCGATGTCGGCTCGTCGCATCCTGGGGCTGGAGTCGGTCCCAAGGGTTGGGCTGTTCGCCCATTAAAGCGGTACGCGAGCTGGGTTTAGAACGTCGTGAGACAGTTCGGTCCCTATCCGCTGTGCGCGTAGGAGTCTTGAGAAGGGCTGTCCCTAGTACGAGAGGACCGGGACGGACGAACCTCTGGTGTGCCAGTTGTTCTGCCAAGGGCATGGCTGGTTGGCTACGTTCGGGAGGGATAACCGCTGAAAGCATCTAAGCGGGAAGCCTGCTTCGAGATGAGGGCTCCCACCCACTTGATGGGGTAAGGCTCCCAGTAGACGACTGGGTTGATAGGCCAGATATGGAAGCCTCGTGAGGGGTGGAGTTGACTGGTACTAATAGGCCGAGGGCTTGTCCTCAGTTGCTCGCGTTCACTGTGTTGGTTCTGAAACCACGAACAGTCGTGTCGGCTGAACGTCGCACTGCTTAATTGAAGAGTGTGCTTGTTCGCTGCCCTGTTTGAGATTCCGCCGTCGTGGCGGGATGTTTCATAGGGTTTCGGTGGTCATAGCGTGAGGGAAACGCCCGGTTACATTCCGAACCCGGAAGCTAAGCCTTACAGCGCCGATGGTACTGCAGGGGGGACCCTGTGGGAGAGTAGGACGCCGCCGAACAATCTTTGGAGGACCCCTGGTCCCAGCGTTCACGCTGGGACCAGGGGTCCTTTCTGTTTTGCCGAAGAGCGCGGCCCACGTGGCTGCGTCAGAATGACTGCGGTACCGAAGACTAGGAGTCACCGATGTCCCCCAACTCCCCCGACGAGCGACCGGAGCGCGACCAGCGCCGCCGGGACGGTGGCGACCGGGGAGGTTTCCGCGGCGGGCCGCGTCGTGACTTCGACCGTGGTTACCGGCGCGACGACCGTCGCGATGACCGCGACCGCGACCGCGACCGTGGTGAGCGCGGTGAGCGCGGCGGGTTCCGCCGCGACGACCGGCGTGATGACCGTGATCGTGGTGGGTTCCGGCGTGATGGGGACCGGCCGGGGTTCCGGCGTGACGACCGTGACCGGGGCGACCGCGGTGGCTTCCGCCGCGATGACCGGCGGGACGATCGACGCGATGACCGCCGGGATGACCGGCGTGACGGTGACCGGCCCTCGTACCGCCGTGACGATCGTGACCGTGGTGACCGTGGTGGCTTCCGGCGCGACGACCGCCGGGACGGTGGCTTCCGGCGCGATGACCGGCGTGACGGCGACCGGCCCTCGTACCGTCGCGATGACCGCGACCGCGGTGACCGGGGCGGCTTCCGCCGCGATGACCGTGATCGTGGTGGGTTCCGGCGTGATGGGGACCGGCCGGGGTTCCGGCGTGACGACCGTGACCGTGGTGACCGTGGTGGCTTCCGGCGCGACGACCGCCGGGACGGCGGCTTCCGCCGCGATGACCGGCGGGACGATCGACGCGATGACCGCCGGGATGACCGGCGTGACGGTGACCGGCCCTCGTACCGCCGTGACGATCGTGACCGTGGTGACCGTGGTGGCTTCCGGCGCGACGACCGCCGGGACGGTGGCTTCCGGCGCGATGACCGGCGTGACGGCGACCGGCCCTCGTACCGTCGCGATGACCGCGACCGCGGTGACCGCGGCGGCTTCCGCCGCGACGACCGGCGGGATGAGCGTCGCGATGACCGGCGGGACGACCGGCGCGACGGTGGTGGGTTCCGTGGGCGTGGGCCCCGGCGGGACGACGGTCGGGGGCGGCCCGGCGGCGGCTTCCGGGGGCGTGACGACCGCGGTGGGTTCCGGCGCGAGGACCGTGAGCGCACTGAGCGGGAGCCGATCAAGCGGCTGCCGATCCCGGAGGACGTCACCGGCGAGGAGGTCGACAGCGACGTACGGCAGGAGCTCCAGAGCCTGCCCAAGACGCTCGCCGAGGACGTCGCCAAGAACCTGGTGATGGTCGCCCGGCTGATCGACGAGGACCCCGAGGCGGCCTACGGCTACTCCAAGGTCGCGCTGCGGCTCGCCTCGCGCGTCGCCGCCGTGCGCGAGGCGGCGGGCTTCGCCGCGTACGCCACCCAGAAGTACGGCGAGGCGCTCGGAGAGTTCCGGGCCGCGCGGCGGATGAGCGGGGGCGTCGAGCTGTGGCCGCTGATGGCCGACTGCGAGCGCGGGCTCGGGCGGCCCGAGCGGGCGCTCGACATGGCCGGGGCGCCCGAGGTGCAGAAGCTCGACAAGGCCGGACAGGTCGAGATGCGGCTCGTCGCCGCCGGTGCGCGGCGCGACATGGGGCAGCTCGACGCGGCCATCGTCACGCTGCAGAGCCCCGAGCTGGCCTCCCACTCGGTGCAGCCCTGGACCGCGCGCCTGCGGTACGCGTACGCCGACGCGCTGCTCGCGGCCGGGCGCGAGGACGAGGCACGGGAATGGTTCGCGAAGGCCGTCGAGTCCGACCGGGACGGCAGCACCGACGCGTCCGACCGGCTCGCCGAGCTGGACGGAGTCGAGTTCGTGGACGCCCTCCAGGAAGACGCCGACGCCGATGCCGACGATGCGGATGTCGATGTCGATGCCGATGCGGATGCCGGTGGCGACAAGGGCGCCGAGGGTGACGCCGGTGCCGAGGGCGCGGTCGAGCGGGACGGTGACTGACCCGTCGCAGCGCTCGTAGCGGCGTAGCGGCGTAGCGCTGAGTACGTCGAAGGGGGCGGGCCTCGATCGAGGCCCGCCCCCTTCGACGTACTCAGCGTGCGGATGTCAGAACGCCAAGTCGCGCAGGACCAGGCCCGTCGCGGGCTTCGGGCCGAACGACGTCGACTTGCGGGGCATCGTGACGCCCTGCCGGGCCAGGTCGCGGACGACCTCCTCGCGGACCGGGTGCATCAGCACCGCCGTGCCGCCCTCGCGCTCGGCCTTCTCCACCGTCGCCTCCGTGTGGTGGATGTACGCGATGTGCTCCGCGGCGTCCGGGACGCGCCACACGTGGTCCAGGAGCGTGGCGTGCAGGACCGTCGCGTCCAGGGTGCGCCAGGCCTCCGGGAAGCCCGTGGGCACCGTGCGCGCGAGAAGCTCCGGGGAGGGGCGGTCGACCAGGTGGAAGGCGCCGTCGCCCGCGAGCAGGAAGGCGTTGCCCTGAGCCGCGGCGTCGGCCAGCGCCGCCAGCGCCTCGGAGAGCGGGCACCGCAGGGCCCGTACCCGGAACAGGCCGTCCAGGGCCGCGACGGCGTCCGCGACCGGCAGCCGGTGCAGATAGCGGTGGATGGCCCGCACCCGCAGCGGATAGCGGGCCGTGTCCACCAGCAGGACCAGGCCGAAGTCCCACGGGCCCGGTGAGGCGTGCTCGCGCCGCAGCCGCAGATACGTGGCCCAGCGGTGATGGCCGTCCGCGATGAGAGCCTGGTGGCGCGCGAGATCCGCGCGGATCGCGGCGATCTCCGCCGGGTCCGTGACCGCCCACAGGCGGTGGCTGAAGCCGTCCTGCGTGGTCGTCGACAGCAGCGGCTTGTGGTGGGTGGCGCGCTCTATGGCGGTGGCGGTGGCGCCCTCGGGGCCGTCGCCGCGGTACGTGAGGAGCAGCGGCTCCAGGTTCGCGGCCGTCGCGCGCATCAGGGCGGCGCGGTCGTCTATCACGTGCGGCATGACGTCCTCGTGCGGCAGGACGACGCCGTCCGACCGCTCGGACAGGCGCAGGGCGCCGATGATGCCGCGCTGCACGAGGCCGGAGCCGTGCTGCTCGTACACGTACAGACTGGGCAGCGGGTCCGGCGCGAGGATGCCGTCGGCGAGCCAGTCGTGCAGGGTGTCGGCGGCCTGGCGGTCGCGGGCGGCCTGCGTGGTGGCCTGCGGCAGGATCAGCCGGACGATGTTGTGCGGGTCGGAGGACTCCAGTTCCAGCAGTCCGTCCGGACGCACCACGACGTCGTACGGAGGCGAGGTCACCGCGGCCAGACCGCCGACCCGCTCGGGGTCGTACCGCACGCCCCGGAACGGGACCAGGTCGAGGCCTTGGACGTCCGTGTGACCCACTGTGTTCATTAGTGCATCGTAAGTGTGTCAGTGGCATGAGCGATGATCGGGGGAGCGGATTTATCAAGGAGCGATACGTAATGAGCCAGACCGGCAGCCCCACCGGCAGGACCCGGCCGGAGGGAAGCACGAGGGCGCTCCACGAGGCGTACGACACGGCCCTGCTCGACCTGGACGGGGTGGTGTACGCGGGCGGCCGGGCGATCGCGCACGCCGTCGACTCCCTTGAGACGGCCCGCTCGACGGGCATGCGCCTCGCGTACGTGACGAACAACGCGCTGCGCACACCGGACGCGGTGGCGGCGCACCTGACCGAGCTGGGCATCCCCACGGACGCCTCGGACGTGATCACCTCCGCGCAGGCCGTGGCCCGCCTGGTGAGCGAGGAAGTGCCCGCGGGCTCACGGGTGTTGGTCGTCGGCGGCGAGGGCCTGCGGGTCGCGCTGCGCGAGCGGGGCCTTGAGCCGGTGGAGTCCGCGGACGACTCGCCGGTGGCGGTGGTGCAGGGGTACGGGGGGCCCGAGCTGCCGTGGGGGCGGTTCGCGGAGGCGTGCTACGCGATCGCCCGGGGCGTGCCGTGGTTCGCGTCCAACACGGACCTGACGATTCCCAGCGGCCGGGGCATCGCGCCGGGGAACGGGGCGGCGGTGGAGGTCGTCCGCATCGCCACGGGGGCGCAGCCGCGGGTGGCGGGCAAGCCGCTGCCCCCGATGCACCGGGAGACCATCCTGCGGACGGGAGCCGAGCGGCCGCTGGTGGTGGGGGACCGGCTCGACACGGACATCGAGGGGGCGTTCAACGGGGGCGTGGACTCGCTGCTGGTGCTGACCGGGGTGACGGATGTGGCCGGGGTGCTGGCCGCGCCGCCCGAGCACCGGCCCACGTATGTGGACGCGGATCTGCGGGGGTTGCTGGTGGGACAGCCCGAAGTGGCCTCCGTGGGGGAGGGGTTCGGGTGCGGAGGGTGGACCGCGTCCGCCCGGGGGACGAGCTGGTGCTGGAGGGGGACGGGGCGGTTCTGGACGGGGTGCGGGCGCTGTGCGCGGTGGCCTGGAGCGCGGCGGGGAGCGGGCGCTGCGGGCTGGACGCGGGGAAGGCGTTGGGGCGGCTGGGGGTGTAGGGGGCCTTGGGGCGGGGGTGCCCTCGCGGGGCGGGGTGTCATCCCGAGATGTCCTCGCCGGGCGGGGTGTCATGCCGGGACGTCCTCGCCGGGCGCCCCGGGCCCGCCCCTTCTCCGAAACCAGGTGCTGCCGCCCCTGGGACCCCGCCCCATCGCCGCAGCGCGGCTCGCCCTCAAACGCCGGACGGGCTCTAGGCGGAGGGTAGGCTAACCTAACCTCGTGTTGGTCGACAGTCCTCCTGAACCCTGCGCGGAGACCGCTCCCGCGCCGCCCGGTCGCCGCCTGCTGCGTGGCGTCGGGCTCGTGCTCTCCGCCGCCCTGCTGCTGGTCGTGGTGTTCGCCAGCGTCGCCGTCGGCGCCGAACAGCTCTCCATGGGGCAGGTCTGGCACGGGCTCTTCCAGGACACGGGGACGTACGCCGACGTGGTCGTCGGCGAGCGGGTCTCGCGCACCCTCCTCGGGCTGCTCGCGGGCATCGCGCTCGGCCTGTCCGGCGCGGTCCTCCAGGCCCTGACCCGCAACCCGCTGGCCGACCCCGGGCTGCTCGGCATCAACATGGGCGCCTCCGCCGCGGTCGTCACCGCCATCAGCTTCCTCGGCGTCACCTCGCTCACCGGGTACGTGTGGTTCGCCTTCGCGGGCGCGGCGGTCGTCGGCGTCCTCGTGTACGCGCTCGGCGGCACCCGCAGCGCCACACCCGTGCGGCTCGCGCTCGCCGGTACGGCGCTCACCGCGGCCCTCTCCGGCTACCTCCAGGCCGTGATGATCACGGACAACGCGGCGCTCGACAGGATGCGCTTCTGGACGGTCGGTTCGCTGGCCTCGGCCAAGATGGACACCATCGAGCAGGTCCTGCCGTTCCTCGGCGTCGGCATCCTGCTCGCCCTCGGCCTCGCCCGGCCGCTGAACGCCCTCGCCATGGGCGACGACACCGCCCGCGCCCTCGGCGCCCACCTGACCCGCACCCGGGGCCTTTCCATCGCCGCCGCGACCCTGCTGTGCGGGGCCGCGACCGCCGCCTGCGGGCCCATCATGTTCGTCGGCCTGATGGTGCCGCACGTCGTGCGCTCCTTCACCGGGCCCGACATGCGCTGGATCCTGCCGTACGCCGCCGTCCTGTCGCCCGTGCTGCTGCTCGGCGCCGACGTGCTCGGCCGCGTCGTGTCCCGCCCCGCGGAACTCCAGGTCGGCATCGTCACCGCGGCCATCGGCGCCCCGGTCTTCATCTTCCTGGTACGACGGCAGAGGATGGCCAAGCTGTGAAGGCGATACGCACCCGGGGCGGCCTCTCCGTCCGCCTCGACGTCCGCACGGCCGTCGTCGTGGTGGCGCTGCTCGCCGCCGCCCTCGCCGGAAGCGTCGTACTCATCGGCACCGGCGACTTCCCCATCCCCGCCGCCGACGTCGTCCGCACCCTGTTCGGCCAGGGCGAGGCCGGGCAGGACTTCATCATCAACGAGCTGCGGCTGCCGCGGGTCCTCGTAGGCCTGCTCGTGGGCGCCGCCCTCGGGCTCGGCGGCGCCCTGTTCCAGTCGATCTCCCGCAACCCGCTGGGCAGCCCGGACGTCCTCGGCCTCGGCCAAGGGGCGACCGCGGGCGCCCTCGTCGTCATCGTCGTCTTCTCCGGCGGCGCGGCCCAGGTCGCGGGCGGCGCGCTCGTCGGCGGCCTCGCCACCGGCGCCGCCATGTACCTGCTGGCCTGGAAGCGGGGCGTGCACGGCTACCGGTTCGTGCTCGTCGGCATCGGCATGAACGCCCTGGCCGTCGCCGTCAACGGCTATCTGCTCACCAAGGCCGACCTCGTCGACGCCACCCGGGCCGTCGTGTGGATGACCGGCTCCCTCAACGGCCGCGACTGGGAGCAGGTGTGGCCGCTGTTCTGGCTGTGCGTCGTACTGCTGCCGCTGATCGTCGCGCACGCCCGGCCGCTGCGGATGCTGGAGATGGGCGACGACACCGGGTACGCCCTCGGGGTGCCCGTCGAGCGCACCCGGCTCGTCCTGATGGGCTCCGCCGTGCTGCTTACGGCCGCCGCGACCGCCGCCGCCGGGCCCGTCAGCTTCGTCGCCCTGACCGCGCCGCAGCTCGCCCGCCGCCTGACCCGCTCGCCGGGGCCGAACCTGCTGCCCGCGATGTGCATGGGCGCCACCCTGCTGATCGTCTCCGACTGGGCCTCGCAGCGGGTGTTCGGCGCCGACCAGGTGCCCGTCGGCGTCGTCACCGGCGTCCTCGGCGGCGTCTACCTGCTGTGGCTCCTCGTCACCGAGCGCAAGGCGGGCCGGATATGAGCCGCAGACCGCCGGGCGGAGCGGCGCGCCGACCGCGCCCCGCCCTCTCCCTCGCAGAACCCCACGACCAGGAGCGTGCCCAGTGAACCGGCTCATCGCCGACGACGTGACCCTCGGCTACGACCAGCGGGTCATCGCGGAGAAGCTCTCCGTGGAGATCCCGGACAACTCCTTCACGGTGATCGTCGGCCCCAACGCCTGCGGCAAGTCCACGCTCCTGCGCGCCCTGTCGCGGATGCTCAAGCCGACCTCGGGACGCGTCCTGCTCGACGGCGAGGCCATCCACGCGCTGCCCGCGAAGAAGGTCGCGCGCACCCTCGGGCTGCTCCCGCAGTCCTCGATCGCGCCCGACGGCATCACCGTGAGCGACCTGGTGGCCCGCGGCCGCTACCCCCACCAGGGGCTGCTGCGCCAGTGGTCGCGCGACGACGAGCGGATCGTGCGTGAGTCGATGGAGTCCACCGGCGTCGCCGAACTCGCCGACCGGTACGTCGACGAGCTGTCCGGCGGGCAGCGCCAGCGCGTGTGGATCGCCATGGCGCTCGCCCAGCAGACACCGCTGCTGCTGCTCGACGAGCCCACCACGTACCTCGACATCCAGCACCAGATCGACGTCCTCGACCTCTGTGCCGAGCTGCACGAGGAGCAGGGCCGCACCCTCGTCGCCGTGCTGCACGACCTCAACCACGCCGCCCGCTACGCCACCCACCTCATCGCCCTGCGCGGCGGCGAGGTCCTCGCCCAGGGCGCGCCGTCCGACATCGTCACCGCCGAGCTTGTGGAGGCGGTCTTCGGGCTTCCGTGCCAGGTCATCGACGACCCGGAGACCGGTACGCCGCTGGTGGTGCCCGCGGCGCGCCGCGCCCGCCAGGCGGCTACAGCAGCTTCCTGAGCCGCAGCAGGTCCCCCAGGCCCGCCTCAAGGCGCACCCGGCCCGAGGCCCACGCGCGGGCGAAGTCCAGTCGACCGGACACCAGCGCCACCAGGTCGTCGCCCGTCAACGCCAGGCGGATCCGGGCCCGCTCGCGCGGCGGGCCGCCGTGGTGGCCCGCCACCTCGATCCGGCCGCCCCGCAGACGGCCGGTGAAGGTGGCGTCCAGGTCGGTGACGTGGCAGCTCAGGGTGCGGTCGAGCGCCGCCGCGGCGCGCACGTCGCCGTCGGCGCCCGCGAGGTTGTCCGAAAGCCGGTCGAGCGCGCTGCGGCACTCCGCCAAGGTCGCCATCGTGATCGACGGTACCGCGCCGCTTCGGGGTAGCGTCATGGCATGAGCGACGACTCCCACGGGCCCGAAGGGGGCCCGGAGCTGGAAGTTCCGGGCGCGCCCGCCGCCGGGCCCGAGGCCCCCCAGGCCCCGGCCGCCGGGCCGCCCGCCGACCCGGAGCACGACCCGGCGGCCCCCGCCCCCCTGGGCGTGCCCCGCACCCCCACCGGCGACGCCGACGTGGACGCCGGGCTGAGCCGCCTCGGCGATGTCGACCACCTCGCCACGGACGGCCACATCGAGGTGTACGAGGATGTCCACCGGGGCCTGCGCGACGCGCTGACCGCCCTTGACGCTCGCCCCGGACCACCCGTGCCGGGTCCCTCGTACGACAACAGGAGCTGAACCCACCGTGGCAGGAGTGGCACGCCGTCGCCTCGACGCCGAGCTGGTGCGCCGGAAGCTCGCGCGCTCGCGCGAGCACGCAAGCCAACTGATCGCCGCCGGTCGCGTGACCGTCGGCAAGACCGTCGCGGCCAAACCGGCCACGCAGGTCGAGACGGCCGCCGCGATCGTCGTCGCCCAGGACGACGGCGACCCCGACTACGTCTCGCGCGGCGGCCACAAGCTGGCCGGGGCACTGGCCGCCTTCGTCCCGCGCGGGCTCGTCGTCGAGGGGCGCCGCGCCCTGGACGCGGGCGCCTCCACCGGCGGTTTCACGGACGTGCTGCTGCGCGCGGGCGCCGCGCACGTCGTCGCCGTCGACGTCGGCTACGGCCAGCTCGCCTGGTCCCTGCAGAGCGACGACCGGGTCACCGTCAAGGACCGTACGAACGTACGCGAGTTGACGCTCGACCTCATCGACGGCGTGCCCGTCGACCTGGTCGTCGGCGACCTGTCCTTCATTCCGCTCGGGCTCGTCCTGCCCGCGCTGGTGCGGTGCGCCGCCCCGGACGCGGACCTCGTGCTCATGGTCAAGCCGCAGTTCGAGGTCGGCAAGGAGCGGCTCGGCAGCGGCGGCGTGGTCCGCTCGCCCGACCTGCGCGCCGAGGCCGTGCGCACGGTGGCCCGGCAGGCGGGCGAACTCGGCCTCGGCGTGCGCGGGGTGACCGCGAGCCCGCTGCCCGGGCCCTCCGGCAACGTCGAGTACTTTCTGTGGCTGCGCGCCGGTGCGCCGGAACTGGACCCGGCGGACGTCGACCGTGCCGTGGCGGAGGGGCCCCGTTGAGTCAGACCCGAGCTCGTACTGTTTTTCTCCTGGCGCACACCGGCAGGCCCGCGGCCATCCGCAGCGCCGAACTCGTCGTGCAGGGGCTGCTGCGCAGCGGCCTGGGCGTGCGGGTCCTGGAGGCGGAGGCGGTGGACCTGCCGCTGCCCGACGAGGTGCGGCTCGTCAAGGAGGCGACGCCCGCCTGCCTCGACGGGTGCGAGCTGCTGATCGTGCTCGGCGGTGACGGGACGCTGCTGCGCGGCGCCGAGTTCGCCCGCGCCTCCGGCGTGCCGATGCTCGGGGTGAACCTGGGCCGGGTCGGCTTCCTCGCCGAGGCCGAGCGCGACGACCTCGACAAGGTCGTCGACCGGGTCGTCACCAAGGCCTACGAGGTCGAGGAGCGCATGACCGTCGACGTCGTCGTGCACAGCAACGGCGACGTCGTGCACCGCGACTGGGCCCTGAACGAGGCCGCCGTGCAGAAGATGTCCGCGGAGCGGATGCTGGAGGTCGTCCTGGAGATCGACGGGCGCCCGGTGACCGGCTTCGGCTGCGACGGCATCGTGTGCGCCACGCCGACGGGCTCCACGGCGTACGCGTTCTCGGCGGGCGGGCCCGTGGTGTGGCCCGAGGTGGAGGCGCTGCTGATGGTGCCGATCAGCGCCCACGCCCTGTTCGCCAAGCCGCTGGTGACGTCGCCGGACTCGGTGCTCGCCGTCGAGGTGCAGCCGCACACGCCGCACGGGGTGCTGTGGTGCGACGGGCGGCGGACCGTCGAGCTGCCCGCCGGGGCCCGCGTCGAGGTGCGCCGGGGCGCCGTGCCGGTGCGGCTGGCGCGGCTGCACCACGCGTCGTTCACGGACCGGCTCGTCGCGAAGTTCGCCCTGCCGGTGTCGGGGTGGCGCGGGGCGCCGCACTAGGCGTACACCGCCCAGGGGGCTCCCGCTGGACTCGGCGTACGCCGCCCAGGGGGTTCCCGCTGGACTCGGCGTACGTCGCCCAAGGGGCTCCCGCTGGACTCGCCGTACGCCGCTCGGGCGCGCCCGTCGGCGCGTCAGGTGCCGCTGACCACCGAGATCGCCCGGCGCCGCAGCACCGCCGTCACCGGCAGGCCCGTCGCCCCCAGCGTCAGCAGCAGGACGCCCGCCGCGATGCCCGCCACGACCGCGCCCGGCAGATACGGCACCGCCGAGCCGAACGCCGTGCTGAGGATGGGCGCGAGGGTGACCAGGGCGATCGCGCCGCCGACGAGCAGCGCCGTGCCCGCCACGACCACCGCCTCCCACGCCGCCATCGCCCGCACCTGGCGGCGCTGGGAGCCGACGACCCTGAGCAGCGCCAGGTCGCGGCGGCGCTCGAAGGAGATCATGGCGAGCGTGTTCGCCGAGGCGATCGCGGCGAAGCCCGCGTACAGCGACGTGCCCATGTAGTCCAGCCAGACCTCGCCGGTGCTGCCCGCCGAGCCCGTGTGGTGCTCGGCCGTGGTGTGCATGGCCACCTTGGTGACGCCGAAGCCGACCACGAGCAGCAGCGGCACCACCGCCGCGGAGAAGCGGCGCGGCTGGGAGCGCACGTTCAGCATCGCCAGGCGCGCCGCGGAGCCGCCGAACCGGCCGACCGCCGCCGACACCAGCCAGGCGGCGGGCCCGATGATCCGCGGGCCGAGCAGCCCCGCGCCCGCGCAGAACAGGATGAGGACGAGGAAGGCGCCCTCGCTGGCCTCGTCCGCGGGCTGCCGTGAGAGCAGCACCGACAGGGCCACGGCACCGGCGATCGCCAGCACCCCGAGCGGCGCCCGCAGCCAGCCGAGCCCCTTGCGCCCCGCCGTCGCCTCGGCCAGCGCGCGGGCGGGCCGCAGCAGCGAGAACCGCAGGGCCGACAGCACGGCGGCGAGCGCGGAGGTCACCACCGCGACGCCCACGCACACCGGCAGCGCCAGCCAGCTGAACCGGAACGTCACCTCGGCCGGGACCAGGCCGTGCTCCACCATCCCCGTGAACCACACCCGCGCCAGCACCCCGCCGAGCGCGAAGCCGACCAGGGCCGCGGGGACGGAGGCCGCCAGGGCCTGCCGGGCCACCGCGCGGCGCACCTGCCGGGGCCGGGCGCCGATGGAGCGCACCAGGGCCAGCTCGCGGTGCTGCTGGACGACGGCCGTGCCCATCGTGGAGGCCACCACGAACACCGACATGTAGACGGAGCCGATCAGGAGCACCGCCGCCATGTCGCCCACGGCGTTCTCCGTGAGCCGGTGGCGGGCCTCGGCGGAGAGCCCGTCCGTGCTCGTGCTGCGGAGCACCATCGTCGACGCGCTCACCACCGTCGCGGCGAACAGCGCCGCCACGGCCGTGCCGATGAACGCGGGGCGGTGCGCCCGCAGCGCCGCCCGTGCCAGTCCCGTAGTCATGGTGATCATGGTGGGGCCCCAGGGCCACCGCCCGCCATGGAGATCACCCGAGGGTCGGCCGGGGGTTAACCCCACTCCCGTGGGGAGCCACCGGGTCAACGCGTCGCAGCCGAAAAGGTGACGCCGCGCGGGTGCACCGAGCGGGCTTCGAGCAGCGGCTTCCCCGGAGAACGCAGGGGCGACGTCGCGACCCGGGGGGAAACCTCGTATGGTCAGGTGCGTGTTGGAGGAGATGCGGATACGGTCGCTCGGAGTCATCGACGACGCCGTCGTCGAGCTGTCGCCCGGCTTCACCGCCGTGACCGGCGAGACCGGCGCGGGCAAGACGATGGTCGTCACGAGCCTCGGCCTGCTGCTCGGCGGCCGCGCCGACCCGGCCCTGGTGCGGATCGGGGCCAAGTCGGCGGTCGTGGAGGGGCGCGTCGCCGTGCCCGCGGGCGCGTCCGCGGCGCTGCGCGCCGAGGAGGCCGGGGCCGAGCTGGACGAGGGCGCCCTCCTGATCAGCCGCACCGTCTCGGCCGAGGGCCGCTCCCGCGCCCACCTCGGCGGCCGGTCCGTGCCCGTCGGCGTCCTGGCCGAGCTGGCCGACGACCTCGTCGCCGTCCACGGGCAGAGCGACCAGCAGGGCCTGCTCAAGCCCGCCCGGCAGCGCGGCGCCCTCGACCGGTACGCGGGCGACCGGGTCTCGGTGCCCCTGGAGAAGTACACGGCCGCGTACCGCAGGCTGCGGGCCGTCACCGTGGAGCTGGACGAGATCACCACCCGCGCGCGCGAGCGCGCCCAGGAAGCCGACATGCTGCGCTTCGGCCTGGAGGAGATCGAGGCCGTCGAGCCGCGCCCGGGCGAGGACGTGGAACTCGCCGCCGAGGCCGAGCGCCTGGGCCACGCCGAGGCGCTCGCCTCCGCCGCCACGGCCGCGCACGCCGCGCTCGCGGGCAACCCCGAGGACCCCGAGGGCGTCGACGCCACCACCCTCGTCGGCGGCGCCCACCGCGCCCTGGAGTCCGTGCGCTCCCACGACCCCGCGCTCGCCGATCTCGCCGACCGCATCGGCGAGATCGGCATCCTCGTCGCCGACGTGGCGGGCGAACTCGCCGGGTACGCCGACGACCTGGACGCCGACCCGCTGCGGCTCGCCGCCGTCGAGGAGCGCCGCGCCGCGCTCACCCAGCTCACCCGCAAGTACGGCGAGGACGTCGGCGCGGTCCTCGCCTGGGCCGAGCAGGGCGCGGCCCGGCTCGCCGAACTCGACGGCGACGACGACCGGCTCGCCGAGCTGACCGCCGAGCGGGACGCGCTGCGCGCCGAACTCGCCGAGCTGGCCCGCGCCCTGACCGAGGCCCGGGTCGAGGCGGCCTCCCGCTTCGCGGCCGCCGTCACCGAGGAGCTGGCCTCGCTCGCCATGCCGCACGCCCGCGTCACCATCGACGTCCGGCAGACCGACGACCCCGACGGCGTGGAGATCGACGGGCGTACGGTCGCGTACGGGCCCGCGGGCGTCGACGAGGTCGAACTCCTCCTCGCCCCGCACCCCGGGGCGCCGCCCCGGCCCATCGCCAAGGGGGCGTCCGGCGGTGAGCTGTCCCGCGTGATGCTCGCCGTCGAGGTCGTCTTCGCCGGGACGGATCCCGTGCCCACGTACCTCTTCGACGAGGTCGACGCGGGCGTCGGCGGCAAGGCCGCGGTGGAGATCGGGCGGCGGCTCGCCAAGCTCGCCAAGTCCGCGCAGGTCGTCGTCGTGACCCATCTGCCGCAGGTGGCGGCGTTCGCCGATCGGCAGCTGCTGGTCGAGAAGACCAACGACGGGTCCGTCACGCGGTCCGGGGTGCAGGTGCTCGAGGGGGAGGCCCGGGTGCGGGAGCTGTCGCGGATGCTGGCGGGCCAGGAGGACTCGGTGACCGCGCGGGCCCACGCGGAGGAACTGCTGGCGGCGGCGCGCGAAGGCTGACGCCGGGGTCCGGGCCCTGCCGGGTGGCCCCCGCTGCATCAACGCCGGACGGGCTATTTCCAGCCTGTCCGGCGTTTGAGGACGAGCCGCGAAGCGGCGACAAGGCGGGGTGCCAGGGGCGGCCCCGGCGCGGTCCGCGAGCGAGGGCGCGCCGAATGGTGTCGGAGGCTTTCGGGTGGGGCCCGGGGTTGCGAAGATGCGTGGACCGGCGCCACGCGTCGCCCGCGCTCATCCGTGTGGGTGATCCCGTACGCGAAGTTGTCCGGCCCGATGCCGAAGGGACCTTTCGGCAGTGCCGGACGGTCCCCAGGGACTGGCATCCTTGGCGCAGCAACAGGCGGTCGACCGACCGCCTCGTCAGCCGGCGCCCACCCACCCGTCGGCGCGCCGCCCGCCGCCGACCCGACCCAGGAGCCCCGGCCACGTGAGCCACGTGAGCAGCCCCGCACCGCAGGGCCAGACGCCGCTGCACGCTGTGCAAGTCCTGGGCGGCGGCAGTGCCGGAAGCAGCGCGCACGTCAGGTCGCTGTCCGTGGGGCTCGCGGCGCGGGGCGTGCGCGTCACGGTGTGCGCCCCCGACGAGGCCGACCAGGTGTACGACTTCGCGGGCAGCGGCGCCCGCCACATCGCCGTACCGCGCCGTGGCGACCCGGCCTCGGTGGCCTCGCTCCGCGCGGCGTGCGCGGACGCCGACCTGGTGCACGCGCACGGTCTGCACGCGGGGCTGCGGACCGCCCTCGCCCTGACCGGCCGCCGGGTGCCGCTCGTGGTCACCTGGCACACCCGGGCGCAGGCCTCGGGCGCCCGGGCCCACGCCGTGCGGCTGCTTGAGCGGCGGGTCGCCAGGGCCGCCGCCGTGGTGCTCGGCACCTCGTCCGACCTCGTCGACCGGGCGCGCAGCCGGGGCGCGCGCGATGCCCGGCTCGCGCCGGTGACGCTGCCCGCGCCGCGCCGCCCGGTGCCCACGGCGGACGGCGAGGGCGGTGGGGCGCGCCACAAGCTGCGGGCGGAACTGGGTGCGGTGGACCGCCCGTTGCTGCTCGCGGTCGGCGCCCTGGAGGCCCACCGGGGGTACGACGTCCTGCTGGACGCCGTGCACGCGTGGAGCCGTCTGGACCCGGCGCCGCTGCTGGTGATCGCGGGGGAGGGGGCGCTGCGGTCCGCGCTCCAGGCGCGCGTCGACGCGGAGGGCCTGCCGGTGCGCCTGGTGGGGCGGCGCGAGGACGTGCCCGATCTGCTGGCGGCCGCCGACCTCGCGGTGCTGCCGAGCCGCTGGGAGTCGCGGGCGCTGCTCGCCCAGGAGGCGCTGCACGCCCGGGTGCCGCTGGTGGCGACGGCGGTCGGTGGCGTCCCCGAACTGGTCGGCGACGCCGCCGAGCTGGTGCCGTACGGCGACGCGCGGGCCCTGGCCGACGCCGTGGTGGGCCTGCTCCCCGACGAGGGGCGCCGGGCGGCGCTGCGGGACCGGGGCACGGCGCAGGCGGCGACCTGGCCGACCGAGGACGAGACGGTCGCGCAAGTCCTCAGCGTGTACGACGAGTTGACGCAGCCCCGGGCCCTGTAGCCCCGGGCCTTGTAGCCCCGGGCCCTGTAGCGGCGCACACGGCCTAGCGCACCGGCACGTGCCGCCGCGCCCGCAGGGCCAGGCTCAGGGCGAGCACGGTCTGGGGGTCGTCGAGGTCCGTGCCGAGCAGCTCGCCGATGCGGGCGAGGCGGTTGTAGAGGGTCTGGCGGTTCAGGTGCAGCTCGCGGGCGGTCTCCGCCTTGCGGCCCGCGTGCGCCAGGTAGGTCTCCAGGGTGGGCAGCAGCGGGGGCTTGGCGCGCCGGTCGTGGGCGCGCAGCGGGCCGATGGCGCGGTCCACGAAGGCGGCGAGGGCGGTGTTGTCATGGCTGTGCAGCCGCCAGAGCAGCAGGTCGATGTCGAGACGCCGGGCGTCGTACCAGGGCCGTTCCGGCAGGCCCTGGGCGGCCGTCGCGGTCTCGGCCGCGTGCCGCAGCCCGGCGCTGGCCGCGGCCCAGCCGCCCGGGACGCCGACGACCACGATGGGTGGCGGTCCGCCCGCCCGCCGCATCCCGGCCCGCTCGACCCCGGCCCGCAGCGCCGCGGCGACCCGGTCGGCGACGGCCGTGCGCTCCGCCTCCGAGCGCAGCGCGAGCAGCAGCGGAACCCGCCCTTCCACGGGGCGCACACCGAGCAGCACGGGGGCGCCCACCGCCGCCAGCTCCTCGGCGACCGTGCGGGCGAGCTGGGCCCAGCCGCCGCCCGGCGGGGGCCCGGCCGCCGCGTCGGCGAGCCGCATCACGACGGGGAGCAGCGGGCTCGCGCCCGGTTTGAAGCCGAGGACGCGGGCCTGGGCGGGGGCGTCGTCGGCGGTGATGCGGCCCTCGGCGAGGTCGGTGAGGAAGTCGCCGCGGCCGCGGGCCGCCAACTCCTCCTCCTGGCGGGCCTGCATCAGGACCACCGCGAGGCTGCTCGCCGCCCGCTCGGCCGCCGTTCGGTGGACCGGCAGCAGCGGTGACTCCACGGCGAGCAGCACGAGCCGGGCCCGTACCGCTCCCGTGCCGGGGCCGCCGCCGGGCACGTCGACCAGGACCGTGCCCGCGGGCGGCTCGTCCCGGTCGGACGGGCGTCCGCGCAGGCCCTCCCACACCTGGAGCGGGTCCGCGCAGGCGCCGTCGGCCCCGGCCCCGTACAGCAGGCGGCCCTCGGCGGTCTCCAGGAACACCGGGTTGCCGCTGAACTCGGCGAGGACGGCCAGGACCTGGGGCACGCCGCCGCCGGTGAGGAGGGCCTGGGTGCAGCGCCGGTGGATTTCGTCGGCGCGGCGCAGGAGGGCGTAGTGGCCGTTGACGATCTCGGTGTGGACCTCTTCGGTGACCGCGACGAACGGCACCTCGCGGTGCAGCTGCACCAGGGGGAGTCCGGCGGTGCGCGCGGTGTCCACGAGGGCGGCGGGCAGCCGGGAGAAGCGCGGACCCAGCTCGACGACCAGGGCGGCGATGCCGCGCGCGGCGAGGTCGCGGACGAAGGCGCGCTGTTCGGCGGGGCGGGCGCCGAGGCCGAGGCCGGTGGTCAGGAGCAGTTCGCCGCCCTTGAGGAGGGAGGCGATGTTCGGCACCTCGCCCGCGTGCACCCAGCGCACGGTCCGCTGGAGCCGGTCGGCGCCCGCGACGACCTCCGGGAGCCCGCCGCGCAGGCCCGGGAGCTCCAGCGCCCGCTGTACGGTGATGCCGCCCTGGGTGTCCTGACTGTCCATGGGGCGGACGCTACCCGACCGCATTCGAACGGAAGATCCCATTCCGGTTGTACCGCGGTGGACGGAGGTTGGCGCGAAGTCGCCGTACCGGTGTCCTGGCGGCCGGGACCCGGCCGCCGACGGGGCCCCGGAAGGGGGCCGGGGCACCGCAGGACCGATTACCCGCCGTAGGCGCCGGAGGCCGTGAGCCGCAGCGCGGTGTCGATGAGCGGGACGTGGCTGAACGCCTGCGGGAAGTTGCCCACCTGGCGCTGCAGCCGCGGGTCCCACTCCTCGGCGAGCAGACCGAGGTCGTTGCGGAGGGCGAGCAGCTTCTCGAAGAGCTTGCGGGCCTCGTCCACGCGGCCGATCATCGCGAGGTCGTCGGCCAGCCAGAACGAGCAGGCGAGGAACGCGCCCTCGTCGCCCTCCAGGCCGTCCACGCCCGCGTCGTCACCGGAGGTCGGGTAGCGCAGGATGAAGCCGTCGGGCGTGGACAGCTCGCGCTGGATGGCCTCGATGGTGCCGATGACGCGCTTGTCGTCCGGGGGCAGGAAGCCCACCTGCGGGATCAGCAGCAGCGAGGCGTCCAGCTCCTTGGAGCCGTACGACTGCGTGAACGTGTTCCGCCCCTTGTCGTAGCCCTTCTCGCAGACGTCCCGGTGGATGTCGTCGCGCAGGTCGCGCCAGCGGTCCAGGGGGCCGTCGGCGTCGCCGGACTCGATGAGCTTGATGGTGCGGTCGACGGCGACCCAGGCCATCACCTTGGAGTGCACGAAGTGGCGGCGCGGGCCGCGCACCTCCCAGATGCCCTCGTCCGGCTGGTCCCAGTGGGTCTCCAGGTAGCGGATCAGCTTGAGCTGGAGCAGCGAGGCGTAGTCGTTGCGGGCGAGGCCGGTCATGTGGGCGAGGTGCAGGGCCTCGGTTACCTCGCCGTAGACGTCGAGCTGGAGCTGGTGGGCGGCGCCGTTGCCCACCCGTACGGGGGCCGAGTTCTCGTACCCCGGAAGCCAGTCCAGCTCCGCCTCGCCCAGCTCGCGCTCGCCCGCGATGCCGTACATGATCTGGAGGTTCTCCGGGTCGCCCGCGACCGCGCGCAGCAGCCACTCGCGCCAGGCGCGGGCCTCCTCGCGGTAGCCGGTGCGCAGCAGCGAGGAGAGCGTGATGGCGGCGTCGCGCAGCCAGGTGAAGCGGTAGTCCCAGTTGCGGGAGCCGCCGATGTCCTCGGGCAGCGAGGTGGTGGGGGCCGCGACGATGCCGCCGGTGGGCGCGTACGTCAGGGCCTTCAGCGTGATCAGGGAGCGGACCACGGCCTCGCGGTAGGGCCCGTGGTACGTGCACTGCTCGACCCACTCGCGCCAGAACTCCTCGGTCGCGGTGAGCGCGGACTCCGGCTCGGGGTGGGCGGGCGGCTGCTTGTGCGAGGGCTGCCAGGACAGGGTGAAGGCGATGCGGTCGCCGGGGGCGACGGTGAAGTCCGAGTACGTCGTGAGGTTCTTGCCGAAGGTCTCGGCGGGGGTGTCGAGCCAGACCGAGTCGGGTCCGGCGACGGCCACCGTGCGCCCGTCGACCTTGTGCACCCACGGCACCACGCGCCCGTAGCTGAACCGCATCCGCAGCGCCGAGCGCATCGGCACCCGGCCGCTGACGCCCTCCACGATCCGCACCAGCTGCGGGGCGTCCGTGTCGCGCGGCGGCATGAAGTCGGTGACCCGGACCGTGCCGCGCGGGGTGTCCCACTCGGACTCCAGGATCAGCGAGTCGCCCCGGTACGTGCGCCGGGTCGCCGCCGGGGGCTCGGCGCCCGGCGCGTGGGCGGGGCCCAGGCGCCAGAAGCCGTGCTCCTCGGTGCCGAGCAGACCGGCGAAGACGGCGTGGGAGTCGAAGCGGGGCAGACACAGCCAGTCGACCGTGCCGTTCCGGCAGACCAGCGCCGCGGTCTGCATGTCTCCGATGAGTGCGTAATCCTCGATGCGCCCGGCCACGTGCATCCCCATTCAAACGGCCACGTTCGCCCGCTCAAGGGCGCTCGTCCTACGGTCAAGGGTTCGCTCAAAACGTTTGAAACGAACTGCCGGGCCCGGATGTTTCCGGCGATGTCCAGAAAGCCGACGGGGGATGGTTCCACCCGCGTACTCGGCTCGGCAGTGAGTGTCCGAGCAAGATACATCGGCATACCCGGGGATTGTCGCCTCGTCCGGGCAACCCGGTTAGGCCGAACGAGTTCGGGACCGCGAGGGGACCGTTCCGCGATGACACCGCGTGACCGACGTGTGCGCGGAGTGGAGATCATGTACGTGACGTGAAGGCGCGTGTCAAGACGTGGCCGGAAGCGGCCCCCTCCCGTCGCTGATACCCTGGTAGCCCGTGAGCCGGTGGTCATCGAACCCCCGAACCGCAGCGACGGCACCTCCCCCCGAACCGCCGGGAGGCGCCGGTACGCACCCCAGACCGCGACGCACGGGAGCCCCCTCTTGGCCATGCCACCCACATCCACGACGACCAAGCACATCTTCGTCACAGGGGGTGTCGCCTCCTCGCTCGGCAAGGGTCTGACGGCCTCCAGCCTGGGTGCGCTCCTCAAGGCCCGGGGCCTCAGGGTCACGATGCAGAAGCTCGACCCGTACCTGAACGTGGACCCGGGCACCATGAACCCCTTCCAGCACGGCGAGGTGTTCGTCACCAACGACGGCGCCGAGACCGACCTGGACATCGGGCACTACGAGCGCTTCCTCGACGTCGACCTCGACGGCTCGGCCAACGTCACCACCGGCCAGGTCTACTCGCAGGTCATCGCCAAGGAGCGGCGCGGCGAGTACCTGGGCGACACCGTCCAGGTCATCCCGCACATCACCAACGAGATCAAGCACCGCATCCGCCGCATGGCCACCGACGACGTCGACGTCGTCATCACCGAGGTCGGCGGCACGGTCGGCGACATCGAGTCCCTTCCGTTCCTGGAGACCGTCCGCCAGGTCCGCCACGAGGTCGGCCGGGACAACGTCTTCGTGGTCCACATCTCGCTGCTGCCCTACATCGGCCCGTCCGGCGAGCTGAAGACCAAGCCGACCCAGCACTCCGTCGCCGCCCTGCGCAACATCGGCATCCAGCCCGACGCGATCGTGCTGCGCGCCGACCGCGACGTGCCCACCGCCATCAAGCGCAAGATCTCGCTGATGTGCGACGTCGACGAGGCCGCCGTGGTCGCCGCCATCGACGCCAAGTCGATCTACGACATCCCGAAGGTGCTGCACACCGAGGGCCTGGACGCCTACGTCGTGCGCAAGCTCGACCTGCCCTTCCGCGACGTGGACTGGACGACCTGGGACGACCTGCTCGACCGCGTCCACAACCCCGACCACGAGGTCACCGTCGCGCTCGTCGGCAAGTACATCGACCTGCCCGACGCCTATCTGTCGGTCACCGAGGCGCTGCGCGCGGGCGGCTTCGCCAACAAGGCGCGCGTCAAGGTCAAGTGGGTCACCTCCGACGACTGCAAGACCCCGGCGGGCGCCAAGAAGCAGCTCGCCGACGTCGACGCGATCTGCATCCCCGGCGGCTTCGGCGACCGCGGCGTCACCGGCAAGGTCGGCGCGATCACCTACGCCCGCGAGAACAAGATCCCGCTGCTCGGCCTCTGCCTGGGCCTGCAGTGCGTGGTCATCGAGGCCGCCCGCAACCTCGCGGACATCCCCGACGCCAACTCCACCGAGTTCGACGCCGCCACCTCCCACCCGGTCATCTCCACCATGGCCGAGCAGATGGACATCGTCGCGGGCGAGGGCGACATGGGCGGCACCATGCGCCTTGGCATGTATCCGGCCAAGCTCGCCGAGGGCTCCATCGTGCGCGAGGTGTACGACGGCAAGGAGTACGTCGAGGAGCGCCACCGCCACCGCTACGAGGTCAACAACGCCTACCGCGCCGACCTGGAGAAGAAGGCGGGCATCCAGTTCTCCGGCACCTCCCCGGACGGCAAGCTCGTCGAGTACGTCGAGTACCCGCGCGAGGTGCACCCCTACCTGGTCGCCACCCAGGCGCACCCCGAGCTGCGCTCCCGCCCGACCCGCCCGCACCCGCTGTTCGCGGGCCTGGTGAAGGCCGCCGTGCAGCGCAAGACGGGCAAGTAGTCCAAGAGCGATACGGTTGCCGGGGTGCCGCCCTCACGGGGGCGCGCACCCCGGCTTTCGTATGCGCGTGTGGGAGGACAGGACGACATGACGATCAAGGACACCGCGGAGGAGTGGCAGGTCACGGCGACGGCCACGCCGTTCGTCGGGAACAAGACCTCCGTGCGCACCGACGACGTCGTCATGCCCGACGGCTCGGTGTCCCGCCGCGACTACCAGGTGCACCCCGGCTCCGTCGCCGTCCTCGCCCTCGACGACGACGGCCGGGTCGTCCTGGTGCGCCAGTACCGCCACCCCGTGCGCCACAAGCTCTGGGAGATCCCTGCGGGCCTGCTCGACGTGCCCGGTGAGAACCCCCTGCACGCCGCGCAGCGCGAGCTGTACGAGGAGGCGCACATCAAGGCCGAGGACTGGCGGGTGCTCACCGACGTCTACACCACGCCGGGCGGCTGCGACGAGGCCGTGCGGATCTTCCTCGCCCGGGACCTCGCCGAGGCCGAGGGCGAGCGCTTCGAGGTCGAGGAGGAGGAAGCCGACATGGAGATCGCGCGGGTTCCCCTGGACGACCTGGTACGCGGTGTCCTCGCCGGGGAGCTGCACAACAACTGCCTGGTCGTGGGCGTCCTGTCGCTCACGGCCGCGCTCCGGGGCGAGGGCCTGGACGCGCTGCGCCCGGCCGAGGCGCCGTGGCCCGCGCGGCCGTTCACGGCCTGAGCGGAGCCGTTCACGCCCTCGGCGGGGGTCGCGCCGCGCGCTGGTGTGACCATCTCCTGATCCGATCGGGCGACTTGTGCGCGGCGTACGGCCGGGAAGGCGGCCGGGCCTGAACTAGGCTCTGAAAGCGTCCCGACCGGAGTCCCGGCGGGCTCGTGCGCAGGCGGACGGGAGCGGTACCCGTGACGGATCAGGCCCTCGACACGGACGGGGCGGCGAGCGGCGCCGCCCCGCCGCCCCCGAGCGCGGCGGCCGACCCGGGCCCGGGCCAATTCGTGGGCCGCCACCGGGAGTTGAAGGAACTCCGGGCCGACATCGACCGCGCCGGGCTCGACACCCTCGCGGGCCGCAAGGCACCCCGCGCCCGCGTCCTGCTGATCGCGGGCCGCCCCGGCTCCGGGCGCACCGCGCTCGCCGAGGAGCTGGCCCGGCAGATCCAGGGCGACTACCCCGACGGCGTCCTGCGCGCCCGGCTCACCGACCCCGACGGCACCCCCGTGCCCACCGAGCGCACCGCCCGCGAACTCCTCGACGCGCTCGGCGTGCCCGCCCCCGCCGGGGCCGACGAGGACGACCTGTCCGCGATCCTGCGCACCGCGCTCGCCGACCGGCGCGCCCTGCTGATCCTGGACGACGTGGCCGCCGGGGACGGCTCCCTCGGCGCCGAGCAGGTCGACCCGCTGCTCCCGGACGCCCCCGACTGCCTGGCCGTCGCGGTGTCCGGCGGCCCGCTCACCGGCATCCCCGACGTGCGGCCCTGCACCCTGGGCGGCCTGGACACCAAGGCCGCCCTCGACCTGCTGGCCCGCAGCGCCGGTTCGGTGCGCATCACCGTCGACCCGCGCTCCGCGGAGAGCCTGGTCGAGGCCTGCGGCGGGCACCCGGCGGCGCTCGTCCTGGCTGGGGGCTGGCTCGCCGCCCGGCCCAAGGCCGCCGTCGCCGACCTCGCCAAGCAGGTCCGCGAGCACCCCGAGAGCGGCACCGACGCCCCGGGCGGGCCGGACACCGGCCTCGCCCGCGTCTTCCGGCACGCCTACACCGGGCTCCCCGCCCCCGCCGCGCGGATACTGCGGCTGCTCAGCCTCGCCCCCGCCGGGTACGTCGACCCGCACACGGCGTCCGCGCTCGCGGGCTGCTCGGTGTCCGCCGCGCACGCCACGCTCGACGACCTCGTCGCGCTCGGCCTGCTGCGGTCGGTGGCCTCGGCCCTGCCGCAGTACGAGGTGCCGGGCTGCCTGGTGCCGCTGCTCAAGGAGCTGACGCAGACCCAGGACCGGCCCGGGGAGGTGCAGTTGGCGCGCGCCCGGATGCTGGAGCGGACCGTGCGGCTGCTCCAGTCCTGCCGCGCCGTCACCGAACCCGCCGACTCCGCCGCGCGCAAGCGGCTCGCCGGGCTGCCCCGCGCCCTGCGCTTCCCGACCCCGCGCGCCGCCGCCGAGTGGCTGCGGATCCGGCAGCCCGCGCTGCTGGCCGCCGCCCGGCTCGCGGTCGCCGACGGGGAGCTGGACACGCTCGCCCGGCGCCTGATGTCGGCCCTGGCCCGCGCCCTGGTGGCACACCGCGGCACCGAGGGCGCCGCCGCGGAGCTGTACGGCATCCACCAGCTCGTCCTCGACGTCGCCGAGCGCCGCGACCTGCCGCGCGAGCAGGCCGCCGCGCTGCTCAACCTCGGGGACCTGGACGCCCGCACGGGCCGCACCCACGACGCCCTGGCCCGCTACCGGGCGGCCCTGGACTGCGCCCGGGCCGCCCAGGACCCGTACGCGACGGGCCGCGCGATGGAATCCGTGGGCGGCGCCCACCAGGAGCTGGGCGACTTCCAGCGGGCCGCCGACTGGTACGGGCGGGCACTCGCCCACCGCCAGGCCCGCGGCGAGCGCGCCGACGCCGCCCGGCTGCACGGCCGCATCGCCACCGTGCACACCTACGCGGGCCGCTACGGGGAGGCGCTGCGCAACTGGAGTTCCGCCGCCGCCGGGTACCGCAAGACCGGTGACGTGCCGAGCCGGGCGCGGGCGCTGAGCGAGATGGCGCGGGTGCAGGAGTACGCGGGGCGGCCCGAGGAGAGCCTGCGCACCTGCCAGGAGGCGCTGGAGTGGGCGCGGCGGGCGGAGGACACGCGGCTGCTCGCGGCGCTCCAGGTGCGCCTCGCGGACACCCAGGACCGGCTCGGCGACCCGGCCGCCGCCCGGCTGCACCGCGCCGCCGCCGAGCGCATCCTGGGAGGGGAACCGCGTACGGGATCCGTGGGGCCCGGCGGGCGCGACGGGTCCCCTGGACGTGCCGGTTCCGGCGGAAGTGCCGAGGTCGCGGGGCTGGACCACCCCGATGAAGCAGGCCCTTCCGCCTACGAAATCCGTAGTGCATCCGGCCGGGATTGATGCTTTGGAAGGCTAGACAGCGAGAAATCCTTAATTAGAATGGCTCCGCCGCGTTCTCACGTGGTGTCTTCCGATGCGCTCAGTGCGTACCGGTCTGTACTGCTTTGCCCCATATCCCCCTCTGAGCCAAGGACCGTGATCGACGTGAAGGTCGGCATCCCCCGCGAGGTCAAGAACAACGAGTTCCGGGTGGCCATCACCCCCGCCGGTGTGCACGAGCTGGTGCGCCACGGCCACCAGGTCGTCATCGAGCGGAACGCCGGTGTCGGCTCCTCGATCACGGACGACGAGTACGTCGCGGCCGGTGCCGAGATCCTGGAGACCGCCGACGAGGTCTGGGCCTCGGCCGACCTGCTCCTGAAGGTCAAGGAGCCCATCGCGGAGGAGTACCACCGCCTCCGCAAGGACCAGACGCTCTTCACCTACCTGCACCTGGCCGCCTCCAAGGAGTGCACGGACGCCCTCCTGGAGTCCGGCACCACCGCCATCGCGTACGAGACGGTGGAGCTGCCCAGCCGCGCGCTGCCGCTGCTCGCCCCGATGTCCGAGGTCGCGGGCCGCCTGGCCCCGCAGGTCGGCGCCTACCAGCTGATGCGCGCCAACGGCGGCCGCGGCGTCCTGCCGGGCGGCGTCCCGGGCGTGGCCGCGGGCAAGGCCGTGGTCATCGGCGGCGGCGTCTCCGGCTGGAACGCCGCGCAGATCGCCATCGGCATGGGCTTCCACGTGACCCTGCTCGACAAGGACATCAACAAGCTCCGCGAGGCCGACAAAATCTTCGGCACGAAGATCCAGACCGTCGTCTCCAACTCCTTCGAGCTGGAGAAGGCCTGCCTGGAGGCGGACCTGGTCATCGGCGCCGTCCTCATCCCGGGCGCCAAGGCCCCGAAGCTGGTCACCAACGAGCTGGTCTCGCGCATGAAGCCGGGCAGTGTCCTTGTCGACATCGCGATCGACCAGGGCGGCTGCTTCGAGGACTCCCGTCCGACCACCCACGCCGAGCCGACCTTCCCGGTGCACGAGTCGGTCTTCTACTGCGTCGCCAACATGCCCGGCGCGGTGCCCAACACCTCCACCTACGCGCTGACCAACGCCACGCTGCCCTACATCGTGGAGCTGGCCAACCGCGGCTGGGTCGAGGCCCTGCGCCGCGACCCCGCGCTCGCCCTCGGCCTCAACACCCACGACGGCAAGGTCGTTTACAAGGAGGTCGCCGAGGCGCACGGCTACGAGCACGTCGAGCTGGACTCGCTGCTCGGCTGACGCCGCGACCGACGACGAACGGCAAGAACGTCAACAAAAGTCGTCAATCTCACGCCGACGGCCGGACCTTGCGAGGGGTCCGGCCGTCGGCGGTTCGGCGCGGACACGGTCAACTCGCCGTGAACGTAACCCTTTAACCGTTTCGCCCACCCCGGAAACGTGTGCGCGACCCACCACACGCCCTTGACACCGGGGTGTTCGGTTGCCGACACATCGGGCCGGGTCCGGCGGATTGTGTTGCTGCGGAGCGGTGACACGCCATAGAGTCGCCAACCGTCGGCATGGTGCCACGCTGACCTATCTAGAAATTTCCTGGTCACCAAGGAGGTAAGACGACTTGTGAATGAGTCGACATTTGCTCCCGGGGGTGGTCAACCAGGAATGCCTGGAAGGGGCCAGGGCCCCGTCGGGCTCCAAGGTGTCGGCTCCGTCGCTGTCCGCACCTTCGAAGCCCGCCAGAGTCCGCAGCCGACACAGTCAGCACCCCAGATCATGGATGGCCAACACGTGAACGCCATGGCCGGCGACCGGAGTGGCGACAACACCACCCCTACCCCCCTCGCCGACTACGAGGAACTGCCCCAGGGTCATTTCTACGACCCCGACGCGGAGTACGAGCCCGACCCCGAGTACGCGGCCACGCTCGCCCCCGACGCTGCCCGCCAGCGCCGCGAGCGCATCGGCCCCACCGGGCGCCCGCTGCCGTACTTCCCGATCCCGGGCCCGCTGACCGACCACGGTCCCGCGAAGATCATCGCGATGTGCAACCAGAAGGGCGGCGTCGGCAAGACCACGTCGACCATCAACCTGGGCGCCGCGCTCGCCGAGTACGGCCGCCGGGTCCTGCTCGTCGACTTCGACCCGCAGGGCGCGCTCTCGGTCGGCCTCGGGGTGAACCCGATGGAGCTCGACCTCACGGTCTACAACCTGCTCATGGAGCGGGGCATGTCCGCCGACGAGGTCCTGCTGAAGACCGCGGTCCCCAACATGGACCTGCTGCCCAGCAACATCGACCTCTCCGCCGCCGAGGTGCAGCTCGTCAGCGAGGTCGCGCGCGAGTCCACGCTCCAGCGCGCGCTCAAGCCCCTGATGGCCGACTACGACTACATCGTGATCGACTGCCAGCCCTCGCTCGGCCTGCTCACGGTCAACGCGCTGACCGCCGCCCACAAGGTCATCGTCCCGCTGGAGTGCGAGTTCTTCGCGCTGCGCGGCGTGGCGCTGCTCACCGAGACCATCGAGAAGGTCCAGGAGCGGCTCAACCCCGACCTGGAGCTCGACGGCATCCTCGCGACGATGTACGACTCGCGCACGGTGCACAGCCGCGAGGTCCTCGCCCGCGTGGTCGAGGCCTTCGACGACCACGTCTACCACACGGTGATCGGGCGGACCGTGCGCTTCCCGGAGACCACGGTCGCCGGTGAGCCGATCACGACGTACGCCTCGAACTCGGTGGGCGCGGCCGCCTATCGCCAGCTCGCCAGGGAGGTGCTCGCCCGGTGTCACGCCGAGTGAGTCTGCCCGGAGCCGACGAACTGTTCCGTACGACAGGGGGGATGGCGCTCCAGCCGTCCAGCCCGCGGCGCCAGACCAACGGCGAGGCGCGGGTGCCCGCCCCCGCGGGCGAGAGCGACGAGGCCGCGGCGGAGGAGTCGCACGCCCCCGCCGACGCGCAGGGCGAGGCCGAGTCCGGCGAGCACCCGGCGGACGGCGCCGAGCCGGCGGCCGCGCCCCGCGGCCGCGCCGAGGGCGACGGCGGCAAGCGCGGCGGACGCCGCTCCGCGCAGGAAGGTTCTGGCACCGGGGCCAAGTCCGCGAGCGGCGCCGCCACCACGCAGACGCGCCGCCGCGGCCGGGCCGCCAACCGGCGCCCCAGCGGACGCGAGCGGCACGACGAGAAGATCACCGTGTACGTCTCCGCCGAGGAGCTGATGGACCTGGAGCACGCGCGCCTCGTGCTGCGCGGCGAGCACGGGCTCGCCGTGGACCGCGGGCGCATCGTGCGCGAGGCCGTCGCGGTCGTCCTCGCGGACCTCGAATCGCGGGGGGACGCGAGCATCCTCGTACGACGTCTGCGCGGGCGGTAGCGGTACCTTTCCGCGTGATGTCCAGCACCTCCGCGAGCAGCGCCGCCGCACCCTCGCCGTCCGGACGCCGCCGGTTGGGGTGGGGCGGGGCGGCTGCGGGAGCTTCCCCGGACCCGCCCCCTCCCGAAACCGAGGGGCCGCACCCGGCGGACCCCCCTGATGACGCTCCGGAAGGGTCCGGTGCGACGGCCCACGACGTCGACGAGCGCCAGCAGCCGGACGACGGCCGGTTCACGGTGCGGCTCGACAACTTCGAGGGGCCGTTCGACCTGCTGCTCCAGCTGATCTCCAAGCACAAGCTGGACGTCACCGAGGTCGCGCTCTCCAAGGTAACCGACGAGTTCATGGCGCACATCCGCGCCATGGGGCCGGACTGGGACCTGGACCAGACGACCGAGTTCCTGGTCGTCGCCGCGACGCTGCTCGACCTGAAGGCGGCCCGGCTGCTGCCCGCCGCCGAGGTCGAGGACGAGGCCGACCTCGCCCTCCTCGAAGCCCGGGACCTGCTGTTCGCACGGCTGCTCCAGTACCGCGCGTACAAGCAGATCGCGGACATCTTCAGCGGGCGGCTCGACGACGAGGCGCGGCGCTACCCCCGTACCGTCGGCCTCGAACCGCACCACGCCGAGCTGCTGCCCGAGGTCGTCATCAGCATCGGCGCCGAGGGGTTCGCCAAGCTCGCCGTGAAGGCGATGCAGCCCAAGGCGAAGCCGCAGGTGTACGTCGACCACATCCACGCCCCGCTGGTGTCGGTGCGGGAGCAGGCCGCCGTCGTCGTCGCCCGGCTCAAGGAGCGCGGCGAGGTCAGCTTCCGCGGCCTGATCGAGGAGCTGGGGCCCGACGACACCCTCACCGTCGTCGCCCGCTTCCTGGCCCTCCTGGAGCTGTACCGGGAGAAGGCCGTCGCCCTGGAGCAGGAGGACGCCCTCGGCGACCTGAGGGTGCGCTGGACGGGCGGGGACGGCGACGCGGAACCGACCGTGACCGACGAGTTCGACCGGGCCCCCGAGCCTCGGGAGGAGAAGGCGTGAGCATCGACAGCCCCGTGGGGGAGCTGCGGGCCGAGGTCGCCGAGCTGGACCTGAAGCCCGCCCTTGAGGCCGTCCTGATGGTCGTGGACGAGCCCGCCACCGAGGAACACCTGGCGAAGGTCCTCCAGCGGCCCCGGCGGGCCGTCGCCGTCGCCCTGCGGGAGCTGGCCGACGAGTACACCGCCCAGGGCCGCGGCTTCGAGCTGCGCCTGGTGGCGGGCGGCTGGCGGTACTACACGCGGCCCGCGTACGCCCCGGCCGTGGAGGGCTTCGTCCTGGACGGGCAGCACGCCCGGCTCACCCAGGCGGCCCTGGAGACCCTCGCCGTCGTCGCCTACCGGCAGCCGGTCAGCCGCTCCCGGGTCTCGGCGGTGCGCGGCGTGAACTGCGACGGGGTCATGCGCACCCTGCTCCAGCGGGGTCTGGTCGAGGAGGCGGGCGCGGAACCCGAAACAGGTGCGATCCTGTACAGGACGACGAACTACTTCCTGGAGCGGATGGGCCTGCGCGGTCTGGACGAGCTCCCGGAGCTCGCGCCCTTCCTCCCGGAGGCGGAGGCGATCGAGGCCGAGACGCAGGAAGGACTTCCGTCGTTCGATCCGGACGCGCCCGACGCACCGGACGACGAGACGCAGCCGACCTAAGACGGAACTTTGATGCGAAGCAGCAGCGGCAGGAACAGCAGCGGAAACAACGGCGGGAGCCGTGGTGGCAACAGCGGCGGCCGCGGCAGCAGCGGTGGGCGCGGCAATTACCGCGGCGCCGGGAACAACCGCGACGACAAGCAGGGCGGCGGCCGCCCCAAGAAGCCCCGCCCCGAGGAGCGCCGCTACGACGTGGGCCCCGGCGCCACCCAGGACGGCCCCAAGTCGGGCCGCGGCTCCGCGGCGCGCGGCGGCGCCAAGGGCGGCCCCAAGCGCTCCCAGGACCAGCGCGGCACCGGTCGCGGCCGTCCGGCGCCCGCGCGCTCCCGCGAGTACGAGGCGCGCATGGAGGAGCGCAACCGCGAGCGGTACGCGGGCAAGAAGGACGTGAGGCTCCCCAAGACCTTCCCCGGCGCCGAGCAGGAGGGCGAGCGCCTCCAGAAGGTCCTCGCCCGCGCGGGCTACGGCTCGCGGCGCGCCTGCGAGGAGCTGATCGAGCAGGCCCGCGTCGAGGTCAACGGCGAGATCGTCCTGGAGCAGGGCCTCAGGGTCCGGCCCGAGAAGGACGAGATCAAGGTCGACGGCCTGACCGTGGCCACGCAGTCGTACCAGTTCTTCTCGCTGAACAAGCCCGCCGGGGTCGTCTCCACCATGGAGGACCCCGAGGGGCGGCAGTGCCTCGGGGACTACGTCACCAACCGCGAGACGCGCCTGTTCCACGTGGGCCGTCTCGATACCGAGACCGAGGGCGTCATCCTGCTCACCAACCACGGCGAGCTGGCCCACCGCCTGACCCACCCCAAGTACGGCGTGAAGAAGACCTACCTGGCGCACATCGTCGGGCCCATCCCGCGCGACCTGGGCAAGCGGCTGAAGGACGGCATCCAGCTGGAGGACGGGTACGCCCGCGCGGACCACTTCCGCGTCGTGGAGCAGACCGGCAAGAACTACCTCGTCGAGGTCACCCTGCACGAGGGCCGCAAGCACATCGTGCGCCGCATGCTCGCCGAGGCGGGCTTCCCCGTGGACAAGCTGGTCCGCGTCGCCTTCGGCCCGATCACGCTCGGCGACCAGAAGTCGGGCTGGCTGCGCCGCCTGTCCAACACCGAGGTCGGCATGCTGATGAAGGAAGTCGACCTGTAGGCCCCGCGCCGGATACGTTGACGGCCGCCCGCGCACCCGCGCGCGGGCGGCCGTCGCCGTTCCCGCACCGGCCCCACGGAAGGACGCCCCTCCGCATGACCCGTACGCAGCGCCCCGCGACCGGCGCCCTCATAGGCCTCGCCCTCGGCGACGCGCTCGGCTTCCCCACCGAGTTCAACGACGTGCCGTCGATCCTCGCCAAGTGCGGCCCCTGGCGCGAGATGGAGCTGCCCCGGCCCGCGATCGTCACCGACGACACCCAGATGACGCTGGCGCTCGGCCACGGCCTGCGCACCGCCCTGGAGCACGGGCCGCTCACACCGGCGGGCCTGGAGCGGCCGGTGCGCGAGGAGTTCGTGGACTGGTACCGGTCGCCGGAGAACAACCGGGCGCCCGGCAACACCTGCCTCCAGGCCTGCTACCGCCTCAAGACCGGTGTGCGCTGGCAGGACGCGAGCCAGGTGGGCTCCAAGGGCTGCGGCGCCAACATGCGGGTCGCGCCGGTCGCGCTGGCCCCCGGCCTCGGCGCGGCGGAGCGGGCGGGCGCCGCCCAGCTCCAGGCGGCCCTCACCCACGGCCACCCCACCGCGCTCGCCGCCTCCGACCTCACCGCGTACGCCGTCCGCCTCCTCGCCGAGGGCACGGACCCCGGGCAGCTCGTCGGGCACCTGCGGGCGTACGCGGCCGAGCAGCGCGGCACGTACCACGAGCGCTGGCTCGGCGACCTGTGGACGCACGGCGACGCCGCGAGCGCCGAGGAGTTCATCGCGTACGGCTGGGACGAGTGCCTCGGCGCCCTCGACCGGCTCGCCGCGGCCCTGCGCGGCCCCGACCCGGAGGCCGACCCGTGCGGGGCCACCGGGCAGGGCTGGGTCGCCGAGGAGGCCCTGACCACCGGTCTGCTGTGCTTCCTGCTCTTCGTCGACGAGCCGGTCACCGCGCTGCGCCGGGCCGCGTGCACGGCGGGCGACTCGGACTCCATCGCCTGCCTGGCGGGGGCGTTCGCCGGGGCGCACGGCGGCGCGGACACCTGGCCCGCGGCGTGGACCGACCACATCGAGCACCCCTACCGGGGCGAGCTGCTGGAACTCGGCGCGCTCTGGGACGGCGAGGCATGAGCGTGGACCTGGGCACCGGCATCGACATCGGCGTCGACCTGGGCGCCGTCGTGGCCGAGCAGACCGACCCCCTGCTGTTCGCGACGGTCTCCGGGGCGCATCTGTACGGGTTTCCCTCCCGGGACTCCGACGTGGACCTGCGGGGCGTGCACCTGCTGCCCGTGGCGGCGCTCGTGGGGCTGCGGGAGCCGGAGGAGACCCGGTCGCGGATGTGGGTCCGCGACGGCGTCGAGATGGACCTCGTCACGCACGATCTGCGGAAGTTCGCCCGCCTCATGCTGCGGCACAACGGCTATGTCCTGGAACAGCTGCTGTCCCCGCTGGTGGCGCACACCACCGACACCCACGCCGAGCTGGCCGCGCTTGCGCCGAGCGTCCTGACCAGCCACCACGCCCACCACTACCGGGGGTTCGCCAAGACCCAGTGGCGGCTGTTCGAGAAGAACGGCGAGCTGAAGCCGCTGCTCTACACCTTCCGGGTGCTGCTCACCGGGATCCACCTGATGCGCGCCGGGGCGGTCGTGGCCCATCTGCCGACGCTGGCCGACGAGGTCGCCGAGGCGCCCGCGTACCTGCCCGAGCTGGTCGCCGCCAAGAGCGAGGCCGAGCACGGCGGCGCCGACGTGGACCGCGCGCGGGTCGCCGCCGACGTCGGGAGGCTGCACGCCGCCCTGGACGCCGCGCAGGCCGACTCAGCCCTGCCGGGCGCCCATGACGCCTTCACCGCCCTGCACGACCTGGTCGTCCGGGTGCGCCTGGCAGGCCCGCAGGGCTGACGCTCGGCGCGCGCGGAACAGGAAGTCCTCCACGCGGCGGCGGTCCGGCTCCGGCGGCAGCGGGGTGCGGTCCGCCGCCGCGTCGGCCGCCGCGGCGAGCCGCGCCATCCACGCCTCCACCTCGGGCCAGGGCACCTCGCCGCGCTTGACGGCGAGCAGCGGCTCGCGCTGGTCGCCCACGTCGACGGTCAGCTCGCCGGTCCGCAGCAGGTCGCGGCAGCTCATCAGGAGGCGCAGCAGGTGCATGGCGTGCTTCCACCGCGGGGCGCCGTGCGTGCGGACGTCCGCCTCCAGCTTCCTGCGCTGGCCGAGCGCGTAGCGGGCGAAGGTCTCGTGGGCCTGCCGGGACAGGAAGGCCCCGCGCAGCGCGAGCAGTTCGCGACCGGTGTCCGTGAGCTGCTCCACGTACGGGGAGTGCAGGCACTCCAGGACGTTCGGGTTGGCGCGCAGGGCCAGCTCGCAGAACCGCTCCAGCTCCCAGCTGAACCGCTCCTCGGCCGGTCCGTCCACGTGCGTGGGCGGCTTCTCGAAGCGCCAGTACAGCTCCGTGGGCGCGAGGAAGACGCCCCTGCGGTCGGTGTCGCTGTCGTCGGTGGCCAGGCCGAAGGCGTGCGAGCCCATGACGCAGGCGTAGATCGTGTGGGCGGTGACCAGGTCGTGGGGGCTGTCCATGGCGGCAGCGTACGGTTCCGCCGGGAGAAAGCCCGTCCGGCGTTTGAGGACGAGCCGCGGAGCGGTGATGGAAGCGGGGTGCCAGGGGCAGCCGCCCCTGGTTCGGGAAGGGGCGGGTCTGGGGCTGGGGCGCACCCGCGAGGGAGCCGGGCCTGAGTGGCGAAGCGCCTGCGATCAGGTGACATTGGCAGGGTCCGGCCAGCGAAGCGAAAGGCACGACCATGGCGGGTAACGATCTGGGCGGTCTCCTCGGCGGTCTCCTCGGCGGAGGCGGCCAGGGCGGCGGTCCCTCCGGCGGCGGCAACATCCTCGGCGCCCTGCTCGGCGCGCTCACGAGCAAGGGCGGCGGTGGCAACCCGCTGGGCGGCCTCCTCGACGGGCTCACCAAGGCGGGCCTCGCCGACCAGGCCCAGTCGTGGGTCGGCACCGGCGAGAACCAGCCGGTGACCGGTGAGCAGCTCAAGCAGGCCCTGCCCGACGACACCCTCCAGCAGGTGGCCCAGCAGGCCGGGGTCTCGCCCGACCAGGCGGCCGACGAGATCGCCAAGGACCTGCCGCAGGTCGTCGACAAGCTGACGCCGCAGGGGCAGGTGCCCAGCGGCTCCCTGGAGGACATCATCAAGGAGCAGGGGCTCTGAGGCCCGCGCCGCCCGGCGCCCGCCCGCCCGGCGGGTGAGCGCCGGGCGGGCGTGTCACCGGCGGTGACTAGGCTGTACGGACGACAGACAGGCGCTGCCGTACGTCGGTACGTACGGCAGCGGCACGGAAGCTACGGGGGACACCGTCCAGTGAGAGCCCAGTGAGAACCGCCCTCGTCATCGGCACCGGCCTCATCGGCACCTCCGCCGCCCTGGCCCTGGCCCGCCGGGGCGTGGCCGTCCACCTCGCCGACCACGACTCCGAGCAGGCCCGCACGGCCGCCGCGCTCGGCGCCGGGACGGCGGGGGAGCCCGAGGGCCCGGTGGACCTGTGCGTGGTCGCGGTGCCGCCCGCGCACGTCGCCGCGACCCTCGCCGACGCCATGCGCCGCGGCCTGGCCCGCGGCTATCTGGACGTGGCGAGCGTCAAGGGCGGCCCGCGCCGCGAGCTGGAGGCGCTCGGCCTGGACCTGACGCCGTACATCGGCACGCACCCCATGTCGGGCCGTGAGCGCAGCGGCCCCCTCGCCGCGTCCGCCGACCTCTTCGAAGGGCGCCCCTGGGTACTCACGCCCACGCGGGACACCGACACCGAGGTGCTGAACCTGGCGCTGGAACTGGTCGCGCAGTGCCAGGCCGTCCCGGTGGTGATGGACGCCGACGCCCACGACCGGGCGGTCGCGCTGGTCTCGCACATGCCGCACCTGGTCTCCAGCATGGTCGCGGCCCGCCTGGAGAACGCCGAGGAGTCGGCGGTGCGGCTGTGCGGCCAGGGCATCAGGGACGTCACCCGCATCGCCGCCTCCGACCCGCGCATGTGGATCGACATCCTGTCCGCCAACCCCGGCCCGGTCGCCGACCTGCTCGCGGACGTCGCCGCCGACCTGGAGGAGACCGTCACCGCGCTGCGGGGCCTCGCGTCGGCCGACCAGACCAAGCGGGCCGAGGGCGCCGCGGGCGTGGAGCAGGTGCTGCGGCGGGGGAACGCGGGGCAGGCCCGGGTGCCCGGCAAGCACGGCTCGGCGCCGTCCGCGTACGAGGTCGTGGCGGTCCTCATCAACGACCAGCCGGGCCAGCTCGCCCGGATCTTCGCCGACGCCGAGGCCGCCGGGGTCAACGTCGAGGACGTCCGCATCGAGCACGCCACGGGCCAGCAGGCCGGTCTGGTGCAGCTCATGGTGGAGCCCGCGGCGGCCGGGCCGCTGGCGGCCGCGCTGCGGGAGCGGGGCTGGGCCCTGCGGCAGTGACCGCCCCGGTGGGGACGCCCGGACGGCGGGGCTCGGAAGCCAGTAACCTTGTGCGGGGCGTCGTACGCGTCCCGCACCCCGACCCGCGCCCCGAGAAAGGCACCCGCAGCCCGTGGAAACCGTGGAAAACAGCGCCGCAGGCACCGTGATCGTCGCCATCGACGGGCCCTCCGGCACGGGCAAGTCCAGCACCTCCAAGGCCGTCGCGGCGCAGCTCGGCCTGAGCTACCTGGACACCGGTGCCCAGTACCGGGCGATCACGTGGTGGATGGTGCACAACGGCATCGACCTCACCGACCCGTCCGCGATCGCCGCGGTCGCCGCGAAGCCGGAGATCGTGTCCGGCACCGACCCGTCCGCGCCGACGATCACGGTGGACGGCACGGACGTCGCGGGCCCGATCCGCACGCAGGAGGTCACCTCCAAGGTGTCCGCGGTCTCCGCCGTCCCGGAGGTGCGCGCGCGCATCACCGAGCTGCAGCGCTCCATCGCCGCCGCGGCCACCGGCGGCATCGTCGTCGAGGGCCGGGACATCGGCACCACGGTCCTGCCCGACGCCGACCTGAAGATCTTCCTCACCGCGTCGCCGGAGGCCCGTGCCGCCCGCCGCTCCGGCGAGCTGAAGGGCGCCGACGTCAACGCCACGCGCGAGGCCCTGATCAAGCGGGACGCCGCCGACTCCAGCCGCAAGACGTCGCCGCTCGCCAAGGCCGACGACGCCGTCGAGGTGGACACCACCGAGCTCACGCTCCAGCAGGTCATCGAGTGCGTCGTCACCCTCGTTGAGGAGAAGCGGGCCGGGAAGTGACCGCAGCGGCATCCGAGCGCGGCGCCGAGGTCGGACGGCGCATCGGCGTCGGCCTGATGTACGGCCTGTGGAAGCCGCGGGTGCTCGGTTCCTGGCGGGTCCCGGCGAGCGGCCCGGTGATCCTCGCCGTGAACCACTCGCACAACCTCGACGGCCCCATGGTCATGGGCGTCGCGCCCCGCCCGGCGCACTTCCTGATCAAGAAGGAGGCGTTCGTCGGGCCGCTCGGTCCGTTCCTGCACTCCATCGGGCAGATCGAGGTCGACCGGTCCACGGCCGACCGCACCGCGATCACCGACGCCCTGGCCGTCCTGGAGGGCGGCGGGGTCCTCGGGATCTTCCCGGAGGGCACCCGGGGCGACGGCGACTTCGCGTCGCTGCGCGCCGGGCTCGCGTACTTCGCGGTGCGCTCGGGGGCGCCGATCGTGCCGGTGGCGGTCCTCGGCAGCACCGAGGGGCGCAGCCGCCTGGTACGGCATCTGCCGCCGCTGCGCGCCCGCGTCGACGTCGTCTTCGGAGACCCCTTCGAGGCGGGCGACGGCACGGGGCGGCGTACGCGCAAGGCGCTGGACGAGGCGACCGTGCGCATCCAGGAGAAGCTGGCCGCCCACCTGGAAAACGCCAGGCGCCTCACCGGGCGCTGAGTAAGACTTTCAGTAGTGGCCTGTCGTACGACGGGTCACCGATCACCACGATGAACGACGAGGTACGGACTTCATGAACGACCAGAACCAGCCCGAGGACGCGGGCTCGGCGGAGCACGTCGAGCACGACCACGGTGCGCTTGGCGACGCCGAGTACGCGCAGTTCATGGAGCTCGCCGCCGAAGAGGGCTTCGACGTCGAGGACGTCGAGGGCGCCATCGAGGCGGCCGGGCACGGCCCGCTGCCGGTCCTCGCCGTCGTCGGCCGCCCGAACGTGGGCAAGTCGACGCTGGTGAACCGCGTCATCGGCCGCCGCGAGGCCGTCGTCGAGGACAAGCCGGGCGTGACCCGCGACCGGGTGACGTACGAGGCCGAGTGGGCCGGGCGCTGCTTCAAGGTCGTCGACACCGGCGGCTGGGAGCAGGACGTCCTCGGCATCGACGCGTCCGTCGCCGCCCAGGCGGAGTACGCGATCGAGGCGGCGGACGCCGTCGTCTTCGTCGTGGACGCCACGGTCGGCGCCACCGACACCGACGAGGCCGTGGTGCGCCTGCTGCGCAAGGCGGGCAAGCCCGTCGTGCTGTGCGCCAACAAGGTCGACGGGCCGAGCGGCGAGGCGGACGCGGCGATGCTGTGGTCCCTCGGCCTCGGCGAGCCGCACCCGGTCTCCGCGCTGCACGGCCGCGGCACCGGCGACATGCTGGACGCCGTCCTGGAGGCGCTGCCCGAGGCGCCCGCGCAGACCTTCGGCACGGCCGTCGGCGGCCCGCGCCGCATCGCCCTCATCGGCCGCCCGAACGTCGGCAAGTCCTCCCTGCTGAACAAGGTCGCGGGCGAGGAGCGCGTCGTCGTCAACGAACTGGCGGGCACCACCCGCGACCCGGTCGACGAGCTGATCGAACTGGGCGGCGTCACCTGGAAGTTCGTCGACACGGCGGGCATCCGCAAGCGCGTCCACCTCCAGCAGGGCGCCGACTACTATGCCTCGCTGCGCACGGCCGCCGCCGTGGAGAAGGCGGAGGTCGCGGTCATCCTCATCGACGCCAGCGAATCCATCAGCGTCCAGGACCAGCGCATCGTCACGATGGCGGTGGAGGCGGGCCGCGCGGTCGTCCTCGCGTTCAACAAGTGGGACACCCTCGACGAGGAGCGCCGCTACTACCTGGAGCGGGAGATCGAGACGGAGCTGGGCCAGGTGGCCTGGGCGCCGCGCGTGAACGTGTCGGCGCGCACCGGGCGGCACATGGAGAAGCTGGTCCCGGCGATCGAGACGGCCCTCGCGGGCTGGGAGACGCGCGTGCCGACGGGCCGTCTGAACGCGTTCCTGGGCGAGCTGGTCGCCGCCCACCCGCACCCGGTCCGGGGCGGCAAGCAGCCGCGCATCCTGTTCGGCACGCAGGCGGGCACCAAGCCGCCGCGGTTCGTCCTGTTCGCCTCGGGCTTCATCGAGCACGGCTACCGCCGCTTCGTGGAGCGCAGGCTGCGCGAGGAGTTCGGCTTCGAGGGCACGCCGATCCATATCTCGGTGCGGGTGCGCGAGAAGCGCGGCCAGAAGAGCCAGAAGAAGTAGCCGCCGTACGCGGTGACGCCGCCGCCCGCGGCCACGGCGTGCCGATGCCCGGCCTTCCCACGGGGGAGGGCCGGGCATCGGCGTTCGGGGGGCGGCCGGTCAGCCGCGGCGCGGGCCCGGGGGGAGCGCGGCCGGGAACAGGTGGCCGTAGCCGTGGTGGTCGGCCTGGCTGGGCTGGCCGTACCGGGCGACGTGGAAGCCGGGCTGGCGGGGGTCGTGCCGGGGGGTGTGGTGGCGGGGGTCGGGGCGGCCGTGCTGGGTGCCGTAGGGCCCGGGGCCGAAGCCGGTGAACCTCAGCTCCTCCTCGCCGGTCCGGTCGCCGGGCAGGGCCCGGAACGCCCTGAGGTACTCGGAGTACAGCGCGTCGTAGATCGGCGTGGCCGAGGCGGGCGCCATCGTGTCCTGCGCGGCGCGCATGGAGGGGATGGGGCTCTGGTACGGCCGGTGGTGTGAGGGCTCGTATACGTGCACGTCAGTGCCAACGAGGCGGGGGGCCGTCGGGATGCGGGGGCCGCGCCCGCATTTGTCCGGGGTCCTCCTGGGTGTCCGCCCGGTGGAGCGGTGCCCGGCGCCCACCGCCACGGCACCGCCCCCGCGGCCACGGCGCGCGGCGACGGCGGTCACGTGCCTGCCAGGGGCATGGTGCCCGCTACCAGCTGGCCCTGGGACGCCGCGCGGTCCAGGGCGTCGCGCAGCAGGTCCTCGCGGGGCTGGCGGCCGATGGCGCCCGCGGGGGCCGCGAACAGCAGCGCGGACTGGTACTTGGTGGCGGCGGTGCGCCAGGCCTCGGTGACCTGGAGCGGCTGGTGGGCCTGCCACCAGGCGACCTGCGGGCCGCCGCCGGTGCCGGGCTGGAGGATGGCGTGCAGCTGGCCCATGGCGAGCAGCACCGACCAGCCGTGCAGCGTCGGCGGGACGCCGGCGAGCGACGTCACCGGCATGAAGCCGTGCTCGATGAGCAGCGGCAGGAAGTCGTCGCCGCCGCCGGGCGCGGCGCCGGGGCGGGCGATGGGTCCGGTCGGCTCGACGACGAGGGCGGGGCGCAGCTCGCCCTCGATCAGGACGAGGCCGCTGGTGACGCCGAGCACGGCGTGGTCGGGGGCGGCGTCCGGCGCGGCGGCGGCCGTGGCGTCCTCGCCGGTGATGGACCGCACGGCGCCCTGGAGCTGCTCCTCGGAGACCTCGACGATCTGGGACGGCAGGCAGGCGGCGTGGGCGAAGGCGAGCACGGCGGTCTCGTCGCCGACGAACAGGACCGTGCTGGTGCGCTCGCGCTCCGAGTCGCCCGGCGTCCGGCACGACGTGCAGTCGTAGGCGCCCGGGGCGTTCTCTCCGGCGAGCAGGCGGTCGGCTTCTTCATCGCCGATCTCGGCGCGTACCTCGTCGCTGAGGTCGAGCATGCGCGGCACGGGTGGCTCCTCGGGATCGATGCGTGGGTGGTCCGGGTGGTGCCCGGCTCATAAAGGAGACAACGGGCGATCAGTGGCACAAGTCACGCGCGGGAGGGCATGGGATTGAACGATCCGCAGCGGAGCGTGAGAATGCGCCCGGAATTCGTCACTCCGCGCCAACGACTGCGGGGCGCAAGGGAGTTGACGCGGTGAAGTGAGTCACAGATCCCCGGGCGGGCGGGGAGGTAAATGCGGACATCTATGGAGAAAGCGGGTGTCCGAAAATCGATGATACCCGCAGTAACAGTCAACTGGCCTGGAATGACAAGGAGTCGGTTGATATCAGGGCGAGCGGGCTCCTAGATTCCACCGCCGTGTGCAACGAGCACCGCTCGGGCACGCCCGCCGATCGCACCACCGAGCTGTTCCGAACCACGGTGCGGCCAAGCGACACCCTCGGCGGGCGGGGCTCGGCGGCACCCGGCGCCGGATGCGTGCGGGGCCGCGGAGCCCGGGGGAGCCCGGGTCCTTGGAGAGGGAAAGTCATGTCCGATCGTCCCCAGTACCTTCGCAAGACCGCAGTGATCGGCGGCGCCGCGCTCCTCGCCCCGCTGGGACTGCTTGCCGCGACCGGTCAGGCCGCCGCGGACAGCGGAGTATGGGACCGGATCGCCCGCTGCGAGAGCGGCGGCAACTGGCAGATCAACACCGGCAACGGCTACTACGGCGGACTCCAGTTCTCCGCCGGTACCTGGCGCGCGTACGGCGGCACGGCCTACGCGCCGACCGCCGACAAGGCGTCCAAGGCGCAGCAGATCGCCATCGCCGCCAAGGTCCAGCGCGCCCAGGGCTGGGGGGCCTGGCCGTCCTGCTCCGCCCGCGCCGGTGCGTCCGGCGCGGCGCCGGGGCGGCCGCCCCGCAGCCCGCGCCCCGGTCCACGGCACCCCGGCAGGCCGTGCCGAAGCCCGTCAAGCAGTACCGCGCGCCCGGCCACAGCGACCGGAGCAACCAGCGCACCGCGCCCGGCGGCCACGGCAACCACACCGTGCGCCAGGGCGACACGCTCAGCCGCATCGCGGCCGCCCACGGCACCTCCTGGCAGCGGGTCTTCGCCGCCAACCGGGCCGTCATCGGCGGTGATCCGAACGTGATCGTGCCGGGCCAGCGCCTGACGGTCTGAGCCGACCCCGTCCCCGCGCCGCCGCCGACGCGCCGTCGGCCGCGGAGCACGCACGCGCGGCCCCGCCCCGTCCGCCGACCGGGTGGGGCCGCGCCCGTGACGGCGCGTCACGGCCGGGGCCCGCGCGGGCCCTGCGTAACGTGGCCCGATGCACTCGACGCACCCGATGGACTCGCGGCCCCGCAACCGGCCGCGGTCCGTGACGCTGCTCGCCGCCGCGGCCCTGTCCCTGGGCGCGGCGGCCGTGGACGCGCCGTCGGTCACCGCGGCGCCGCCACCCCCACGGCCCGGCGCACCCGCCACCGCGTACGTCTCCATGGGCGAATGCACCCGCGCCAAGGGGCCGTGGGCCTGCCTCGCCCAGTGCGAGAGCAGCGGCCGGTGGCAGATCAACACCGGCAACGGCTACTACGGCGGGCTCCAGTTCAAGCAGTCCACCTGGGAGGAGCACGGCGGGCTCGCGTACGCGCCCCGCGCGGACCTCGCCACCCGCGACGAACAGATCAAGGTGGCCCGCAAGGTCCTGCTCAACCAGGGCTGGGGCGCCTGGCCGGTCTGCTCGAAGAAGGTCAAGGAGGCCGACCTCGCCGACGACGCGCTGCGGCCCGAGCGGCGCACCCACGTGGTGAAGGCGGGCGAGACCCTCAGCTCCCTCGCCCGGCGCTACCGCGTCAAGGGCGGCTGGAAGGCCCTCTACCAGGCCAACCGGCGCGTGATCGGGCCGAAGCCGGACCGCCTGGCCGTGGGGACGGTCCTCGTCATCCCGGCGAAGTGAGCGGCCCCCCGCCGGGGCCCCGCCCGGCGCGGTCGGCGCGGTTCACGTGCTCGGCGGCCTCCCCGCTGAACACCACCGCGCCGCGGCGCAGCTCGTGCACCACCACCGTCCGGCCCGCGCGCCTGCGCAGCCCGGACGGCAGGTGCTGCTCGGCGACCACCACGCACGCGGGCAGCGCCGCGAGGAGGCCGTACGTACGCCGCGCCACCTCCGGCGCCATGCCCTGCACGGGCTCGTCGACCAGGACCGCGCGGGCCCCGGCCAGCAGGGCGCGGGAGACCGCCAGCATGCGCTGCTCGCCGCCGGAGAGCGTGCCCGCGCGGCGGGCGAGCAGCGGGCCCAGCTCCGGGTACGCCGCGAGGGCCGGGGCGATTCCGGTGTCGGCGCCCGCCAGCTCCAGGTTCGCGCGGACGGTGAGCGAGCCGAACACCGCCCGCCGGTCCGGCACGAAGCACACGCCCCGGCGGGCGCGCTCGTGCGCGGCGAGCCGGGTGACGTCCACGCCCTCCCACACGACGGCGCCCCCGGACAGCGGCACCGCGCCCGCGAGGGCGCGCAGCGCGGTGGTGCGGCCGGAGCCGTTGCGGCCGAGCAGCACCGTCAGGCCCGGCGCGGGCGCGGCCAGGCTCACGCCGTGCAGCGCCTCAAGGGGGCCGTAGCGCACGCGGGCGGCGCGCAGTTCGAGGGTGCTCACGGGGGCGTCCCGCCGTCGAGGACCTCGTGCGCCGGGCCCGACGCGACGATCCGGCCCGCCGTCAGCACGTGCACCGTGTCGGCGAGGCCCGCCACCAGGTCCAGGTCGTGCTCCACCACCAGCAGCGCGGTGCCGTCCGCGGCGAGGGCGCGCAGGATCCGGGCGAGCGCGGCCACTTCGGCGGTGTCGAGGCCCGCGGCGGGCTCGTCCAGGAGCAGCACGTACGGGTCGCCCGCCAGGGCGCGGGCCAGCTCGACGCGGCGCAGCGTACCGGTGGGCAGCCCGGCGGCCGGGCGGTCGCGCACGCCCTCCAGGCCGAGGAGCCGCAGCGCCCGCTCCGGCGCCGCCGGGTCGCGCACCCGCCCCTGCTCGGCGCCCACCCGCACGTTCTCGGCCACGGTCAGCGTCGGGAAGACGGCCAGCTGCTGGAAGGTCCGCGCCACCCCGATACGGGTCCGCGCGTGTGCCGGGAGCCGCGTGATGTCCCGCTCCCCGAACAGCACCCGCCCCCGCTGCGGCCGCAGCGTCCCGGCCAGACAGTGGAAGAGGCTGCTCTTCCCGGCCCCGTTGGGCCCGACGACGGCGGTGACCTGGCCGGGGGCCACGACGAGGGAGACGTCGTGGAGGGCGGTGAATCCGTCGTAGCTGAGGCGGAGGTGACGGGCACGGAGCGCGTCGTGCGCCACGCCGCGGGTGAGCCCCTTGGGGGCGGCCCCCTGCGGGGTGCGCCTCTTGGGCGTGGGCGGAGTCGTGCCGTCGCCCGTGTGGGCGGCTGGTCCGCCGGGCGGGCGCGTGGGGCCTCCCCGGTCCGAGCGGAGCCGGGAACCCGGGGACGGGAGGGCGCCGCCCGGCTGCCGGGTGCCCGCCGCCGAGGCGCCCGCCAGCGCCGGGGTCCCGGTCGCCAGGGCCGCCCTGACCCGAAGCCCCAGCGGAGTGAGCGAGGCGCGTCGGCGCAGCCGCCGGGTCGCCGCCCGCAGGGCCTCGTACGGCCCCCCGGGGAACCGCCCCACCAGGATGGCGAGGACCCCGATGACGGCGGCGGCGACCCCGCCCCGCGTCCCGGCGTCGAGCCCCACCAGCAGCGCGGCGGCCAGCAGCGCCCCCAGGAGGCTGTCCGCCCCGAGCACGACGACCGCCGCGAACCACAGCAGCCCGCGCACGGGGTCGTACGAGCCGGGGTCGAAGGCGCGCAGCCCCATCCCGAGCATGCCGCCGCCCAGGGCGGCCAGCGCGGCGCCGACGACGAACGCGGCGAGCTTCAGGCGGCGCACCGCCACCCCTGACGCCGCCGCCCCCGCCTCGTGGTCGCGCATCGCGGCCAGCGCGCGGCCGGTGCGGCCCCGGCGCAGCGCCGCCACCAGAAGCAGGGCGCCGCCGAGCAGGACCAGTTCGAGGAGGTAGTACGCGCGGTCGCCGCCGAAGCCGGACGGCCGGTCGAGGGTCAGGCCCGACGTGGCGTACGGCTGCGCGAACACGAAGCGGCTCACGCCGACGCCCACGGCGAACGTGGCGAGGGCGAGCGCCAGGCCGTGGCGGCTGATCGCGGGCCAGCCCGTGAGCAGGCCGAGGGGTGCGACCAGCAGCACGGCGACGCCCAGGGCGACGAGCGCGGGCAGCTCGGGCAGTCCGGGGAAGCGGCCGCTGGCGAGCAGCGCGGTGAAGAGGGCGCCGAGGCCCGCGTACGCCGCCTGGCCCAGCGAGATCTGGCCGCCCCTGCCGGTGACGACCACCAGGGAGAGCAGGATGACGCCGAGCGCCGGTACCTGCACGGACGTGGTGAGGTCCGAGCCCGCGAGGCCCAGCGGCAGCAGGAAGAGGACCACGGCCACTATCCAGGCGCCGGGCGGTGTCGGGACGCGGGCGGTGGCCGTGCGGGGCAGCGCGTCACCGGTGCCGATGCCCGGCAGGACCAGCGCGGCGACCAGCAGCGCCACCACGAACAGGTTGGCGCCGACCGCCTGGAGCAGCGGCTCGGCCCAGCCGGAGGGGTGCAGACGGGTCAGCTGGCTCTGGGCCACGCCGACGCCGAGCGCCACGGCGATCGCCACCGGCAGGTACCGCATCCGGGCCGCCACGGCGACGGCCACGACCTCCATCACCAGCAGCGGCATGCCGTACGGGTCGAGGCGGACGTACGGAGCGAGCAGCACGCCCGTCAGGCCCGCCGTGAACGAGCCGAACGCCCAGCCCGCCGAGGCCACGCGGTCCGCGTCGATCCCGGCGAGCACGGCGAGGCGGCGGTCGTCGACCACCGCGCGCAGCTCGCCGCCGAAGCGGGTGAACCGGGTGAGCGCCCACACGCCGAGCGCCAGTGCCACGGCGGCCGCGAGCTGGCCCCAGGGGTCCGCGGACACCAGCGTGGGCACGTCGTCGCGGGCGCCCTGCCCCCAGACGAGGGCGGCGCCGCCGACGAGCAGGACGAACACGCCGATCGACGCGACGAGCGTCTGCGCCGGGTCGCCGCCGAGGACGGCGAGCGGGCGGAACACGGCGGCTTCCAGGAGGAGGCCGAGGGCGGGCGCGACGACGAGCAGGGTGACCGCCGCGGCGAGCCAGAGCGGCCAGCCCCACGCGACGGTGCACTGGCGCAGCAGATAGGCGCAGACCATGGCGATGGCGCCGTGCGCGAAGTTGAGCACGCCGGTGGCGCGGTAGGTGACGATCAGTCCGATGCCGGTGAGGGCGGCGGCGCCGCCGACGGAGAGCCCGGCCAGGGTGAGGTCGTAGCTCAGGGACGCCACCGGGTCAGCCCTCCGGGTCCTGGGCGGCGGGGGACTCGTCCGGGGCGTCGGGCGTGGCGGCGCCCTTGTCGGTGCGGGTATCGGTGCCGGTGGTGTTCTGGGGCGGGGGCGGCGCGCAGATCGGGCACGGCGTCAGCGCCCCCTCCGCGAGGGCCACCGCGTCCACCGGGGCCGCCTCCGGCTTCCCCGCCACCAGCGGGCAGTCCGCGCGGTGCCACAGGGTGCCGCCGGGGACCGCCCGCAGCGCGTCGCTGGTCGCGACCGGGGCCGCCGCGCGCTCGGCGCGCACGGACGCCGGGTCCTGCCCCTCGACGGCGACGAGCAGCCCGTACAGCTCCTCCACGCGCGCCGCCGCGAGGGCGCTCCGGCCGTGGGCGAGCAGGATCGCGCCCGCGATGATCAGCGCGGCGCCGGGCACCGTGCACGACGCCAGATAGGGCAGCTGCCGCTCGGCGAAGCGCTCGCCGGAGATGCCGTACCAGCCGATCACGCACAGCACCGCGCCCGTGGCGAGCGCCGCGAAGGCCGCCCACAGCATGGGGTGCACCGCCCGCAGCCGGGCCGTGCGCGAGGCGGCGGGAGAGGTCATCCAGGCCCCCTGGGAGACGTCATGGGTCCGTGCGGGTCTGTTCATGTCCGTCGATGGCTTGCACTATGCCTTCTGGAAGCTGACCCTGAAAGCACCGGGCGCTGATGGCCCGGATCAACATCCGGTGGTGAGCCAGATGGTTCTCTGGACAGGTCCCAGGCGGGGGAGCGTTCCCCGGCGGGGAAGGGTGCGGAGCGCGGCGCTGGCGGCCGCCGCGGTCCTGCTGATCGCCCCGGCCGCCGTGGCCTGCGGAGACGACAGCGGGGGCGACGAGAGCAGCCCGCCGCCCGAGCCGTCCGTGGAGTCGAGCGCCCCGTCGCGCGCGGCCACCGCGCCCGCCGACCCGGCCGCCGCCGAGAAGGAGGTCCGGGAGAACTGGCAGAGGTTCTTCGACCCGAAGGTGTCCCTGAAGGACAAGGAGGCCGTCCTGGAGAACGGCCCCAGGATGCGGCAGGTGCTCCAGGCCTTCAGCGGCGACGAGCGCGGCAGGCAGGTCCAGGCGCGGGTCGCCAAGGTCGAGTTCACCTCCGCGAAGGAAGCCGACGTGACCTACGCGCTGACCCTGAAGGGCGCCACCGCGCTGCCCGGCGCCAGCGGCACCGCCGTGAACCAGGACGACACCTGGAAGGTGTCCGTCAAGACCCTGTGCGCGCTGGTGAAGCTGAGCGGCAATGCGTCGCCGGGCCCGGGCTGCTGAGGCCCGGGGCCGGGGGCGGGCCCTCGCGGCCGTGCTGACGGCGGCGGCGCTCCTGGCGAGCGCCGCCTGCGGCAGCCGCCTCCCGGAGAGCGACTTCGAGCGACGCCCGACCGGCGCGCCCCCGACGGCGGCGGCCCGCCCGTGCGGGTCGGCATCATCACCAGCGCCACCAGCCCCGTCGGCGGCTCCGCCTTCACCGGGCCGCGCGACGGCGCCAAGGCCTACTTCGCGCGGCTGAACGAGCGCGGCGGCATCGGCGGCCGCACGGTCGAGGTGCACACCTGCGACGACGGCGGCAGCGGCGTCGGCAACAACGACTGCGTGCACAAGCTCCTCGACGAGCAGAAGGTCGTCGCCCTGGTCGCCACCACCGTCCTGGACTACGCGGGCGCCTCCCGGGTGTCGAAGGCGGGCGTGCCCGACATCGGCGGCCAGCCCATCGGCTCCGCGTACGACGCCCATCCGCACCTGTACGGGATCTACGGCAGCCTCGCGCCCCGCGACGGCGAGACGGGCTGGGACGGGAAGCTGGTCGGCGGCACGGAGGTGTACCGCTACTTCAAGCGGGAGCAGGGCGCCCGCACGGCCGCCGTCGTCTCGTACAACCAGGCCGCGTCGGCCGCGTACGCCCGCCTGGTCAAGCGCGGCCTGGAGCGGGAGGGCTACAAGGTGGTCACCGAGCAGGTCGACTTCGCCCTGCCGAACTTCCGCGCTGCCGCGGCCGACCTCAAGGACCAGGGCGCCGACGTCGTCTTCGACGCGATGGACACGCACGGCAACGCGCGCCTGTGCGCGGCGATGGACGACGTCGGCGCCGACGTCACCGCGAAGGTCACCAACGTCCAGAACTGGTCGGCCTCCGTCGCCGACGACTACAAGGACGCGCCCCGCTGCCGCAACGCCCTGTGGGCGACGGGATCAAGCCGCAACTACGAGGACGCGGACCACCCGGCCGTGCGGGCGTTCCGCGCCGGGATGAAGGCGGCGGGCAAGGGGCCGGACGCGCTGTCCCAGTGGCAGTTGGAGGGCTGGGCGGCCGCCCTGTGGTTCACCGACGCCGCGAAGTCCTGCCTGGCTGCCGCGGCCGAGGTCACGAGCCGGTGCGTGGACCGCTTCATGGACCGCGGGAAGCCCTACGACGCGGACGGGCTGCTGCTGCCCGTGACGTACCAGCGGCGCGCCGAGCCGCCCGCGACCCGCAGGACGTGCGTGTCGGTGGCCCGCTGGAAGGACGACGAGGGCTGGGTCACACAGGGTGCCATGGATCGCACCTGTTTCACGGTGCCGCAGCTCTCCTACCAGCCATGATCGATGTACCCCCCAGGGAGTTCCGGGTTCCGGGTGTCGATCGGGCATCCCTTCGGAAACAAGACGTGAATCCGACCCAACCGTTGGCCTGAGATTCCCGTCTAACCCCTTGCTAGGCGGACGAGACGGACTGTCCGCAGGGAAGCGCGGAATACGGGTACGTATGCATATCTCTTTCCTGATTCACAACGCTTACGGGATCGGAGGGACGATCCGGACCACATACAACCTGGCCAACACGCTGGCGGAGCAGCACGACGTGGAGATCGTCTCGGTCCTGAGGCACCGGGACGAGCCCGTCTTCGCGCCTGACCCGCGCATCAGACTGAGCCACCTCGTCGACATCAGGAAGGACGCCCCCGGCTACGAGGGCGACAGCGAGGCCCACCGCACGCCCGCCCGGGTCTTCCCCAGCGCCGAGGGGCGCTACGCCCAGTACAGCGCCCTGACCGACGAGCGCATCGCCGCCCACCTCGGGGCCCTCAGGGCCGACGTGGTCGTCGGCACCCGGCCCGGTCTGAACGTGCACATCGCGCGCCAGACCCGGCGCGGCGTGCTGCGCGTCGGCCAGGAGCACCTCACGCTCGACAGCCACACCAAGGAGCTGCGCCTCCAGCTGCGCCGGGTCTACCCGCGCCTGGACGTCCTCACCACCACCACCGAGGCCGACGCGGAGGCCTACCGCAAGCGGATGCGGCTGCCCGGCGTGCACGTCCAGGCCGTGCCGAACCCGGTGCCCGCCCCCGGCATCGAGCCCGCCGACGGCTCCCACAAGTGGGTCGTCGCGGCCGGTCGGCTCGCCCCGGTCAAGCGGTACGACCTGCTGATCCGCGCCTTCGACACGGTCCGCCGCGAGCGGCCCGACTGGCGCCTGCGGATCTACGGCGGCGGCAAGCAGAAGGACAAGCTGCGCAGGCTCATCGACGACCTCGGCCTGTACAACCACGTGTTCCTCATGGGGCCCGCCCACCCCATCGAGCCGGAGTGGGCCAAGGGCTCCATCGCGGCCGTCTCCTCCAACCTGGAGTCCTTCGGGATGACCATCGTCGAGGCGATGCGCTGCGGCCTGCCCGTGGTCTCCACGGACTGCCCGCACGGCCCGGGCGAGATCATCTCCAACGGCGTCGACGGCCGCCTCGTGGAGGTCGGCAACGCCGACGCCATCGCGGGCGGACTGCTGGAGCTGATCAACGACGACGCGCTCCGCCAGCGCATGGCGGGCGCCGCGCTCAAGGACTCCGAGCGCTTCGACCCGACCCGCATCGCCGAGCGCTACGAGGCGATGTTCACCGGCATGCTCCAGCGCGGCGGCTCGCTGGGCGGCCGGATGCGCGGCTCGCTGCACCGCGCGCGCGGCGCCCTGCTCACCCGGGCGTACGCCGTTCGTGACGCCGGAAGGACCGCACCGACGAAGGGGCGCTTGGCATGACGGCCGTGTTCACGCGGGACACGAGAGACGGAGCGAGCGACGGCACCGGCGCCCGTGACCAGGCGCCCGCGCCGCGCGCCGACTGCATCGCCGACTCCGCGGGCGGGCTCACCTTCGACGTCACCGACCCCGGCGAGCGCGGCGCCGTCCACCTGCTGCTGCGGCTGCGGGACTCCGACCCCGCCGACGAGGTCCGGCTGCCGCTCACGCCGTCCGCCGACGGCCGCCTGCGGGCCGCGCTGCCCAGCAGCGTGGAGCTGGCCGAGGGCCGCTGGAACGCCTACGCCCTGGTCGAGGGCGGCGAGCCGCGCCGCCTCGTGCCCGGCGTCAACGACCTGCGCTCCCTCGTGGACCGCGCCCCCAGCGGCAGCCGCGGCCACGTCTCCGTGCGCATCCCCTACGCCACCAAGCAGGGCAACCTCTCCGTACGGAGCTGGGTGCGCGCCCCGCACGCCGAGGCCGGGGAGCTGGACATCACCGACGCCGGGCTGACGGGCCGGGCCCGCGTGTACGGCACGGAGCTGACCGCCGCCGCGTCCGTCGAGGCCGTGCTGCGCGCCGACCCCCAGCGGGTGGTCGCGGTCGAGGCGGCCCCGGAGCCGCCGGAGTTCACCTTCGCCCTGCGCTACGCCGACCTCGCCGACGGCGAGGGCCCCTGGGACCTGTGGCTGCGCCCCCGCGGTTCTGATGGGCCCCGGGTCCGCCTTGCCCGGCTCCTGGACGACGTGGCGGACAAGAAGCCGATCTTCACGTACCCGGTGACGCGGGTCGGGGGCGTGGAGGTCGGTCCGTACTACACGAACGACAACGACCTGTCCGTACGGGTGCGGGTGGTGGCCGGGGGCTGATCCTCGCGGGGCGCCCCTGACCCGCCCCTTTCCCGAAACCATGGGGCTGCCGCCCCCTGGCACCCCCGCCTTCATTGCCGCTTCGCGGCTCGTCCTCAAACGCCGGACGGGCTTGATTGTCGCGCTGCGCGCTCGCCCTCAAACGCCGGGCGGGCTTGATGTGGCGCTGCTCGTCCTCAAGTGTCGGATGGGCTGGGTGGCTCTCGTGGGAGGGGGGCTGAGGACAGGGGATGTCCGCAATGGGCGGGAGAATGGCCGCATGTTGGAGACCTCCGCACGGCTGCTCCGTCTTCTGTCCCTGCTTCAGGCGCACCGCGAGTGGTCCGGCGCCGACCTCGCCGAGAGGCTCGGCGTCACGCCCCGCACCATCCGCCGCGACGTCGACCGCCTGCGCGAGCTGGGCTACCCCGTCAACGCCAGCCCCGGCACCGGCGGCGGCTACCAGCTCGGCGCGGGGGCCGAGCTGCCCCGCTGCTCCTGGACGACGACGAGGCGGTCGCCGTCGCCGTCGGCCTGCGCACCGCCGCCGGGCAGGGCATCGAGGGCATCGGCGAGACCTCCGTACGCGCCCTCGGCAAGCTCGAACAGGTGCTGCCGCACCGGCTGCGGCGCCGCGTGAGCACCCTGAACGCGTTCACCGTGCCGATGCTGCACACCCCGCACGAGGAGCCGGTCGACTCCGCCGTCCTCACCGAACTGGCGGCGGTCTGCCGGGACTCCGAGCGGCTCCGCTTCGACTACCGCGACCACCACGGCAGTTCGAGCCGCCGCGTCGTCGAGCCGCACCGCCTGGTGTGCACCGAGCGCCGCTGGTACCTGGTCGCCTGGGACCTGGACCGCGACGACTGGCGCACCTTCCGCGTCGACCGGATCACGCCGAAGCCCCCGCACGGCCCGCGCTGCGCCCCGCGCACACCGCCCGCCGACGACCTCGCCGCGTATGTCTCGCGGGGCGTGTCCACGGGCGCGTACGCCGAGCGGTCCACGGTCCGCCTGTTCGTCTCCCTGGAGGAGGCCACGCGGCGGGTGCGGCCCCTGGACGGCACCCTGGAGGCCGAGACCGAGAGCACCTGCCTGCTGCGCACGGGGGCGGCCAGCCTGGAGTTCCTGGTCTTCCACGTGCTGTTCCTGGGCTTCGAGTTCGAGGTGGTCGAGCCCGTGGAGCTGCTCGACCGGATCGAGGCGGCCCGGGACCTGCTCAGCCGGGCCCTGGACCGGGGTGCTCCGTCTGCTCGTCCGGCGCCCGGAACGCCGCGTACCGCGGATGGTGCAGGTCGAACGCCGGGGACTCCGAGCGGATCCGGGGGAGCGTGACGAAGTTGTGCCGCGGCGGCGGGCAGGAGGTGGCCCACTCCAGGGAGCGGCCGAAGCCCCAGGGGTCGTCGACGTCGACCTTCTCGCCGTACTTGGCCGTCTTCCAGAGGTTGTAGAGGAACGGCAGCGTGGACAGGCCCAGCAGGAAGGCGCCGATGGACGAGATGGTGTTGAGCACCGTGAAGCCGTCGGCGTCCAGGTAGTCGGCGTACCGCCGGGGCATGCCCTCCGCGCCCAGCCAGTGCTGGACGAGGAACGTGGTGTGGAAGCCCACGAAGAGCGTCCAGAAGTGCATCTTGCCGAGGCGCTCGTCGAGCATCTTGCCGGTGAGCTTCGGCCACCAGAAGTAGAACCCGGCGAAGGTCGCGAAGACGACGGTGCCGAACACCACGTAGTGGAAGTGCGCCACCACGAAGTACGTGTCCGTGACGTGGAAGTCGATCGGCGGCGAGGCGAGCAGCACGCCGGTGAGGCCGCCGAACAGGAACGACACCAGGAAGCCGACCGCCCACAGCATGGGCGTCTCGAAGGACAGTGAGCCCTTGAGCATCGTGCCCGTCCAGTTGAAGAACTTCACGCCCGTCGGCACCGCGATCAGGAACGACATGAACGAGAAGAACGGCAGCAGCACCGCCCCGGTGGCGAACATGTGGTGCGCCCACACGACCACCGACAGGCCGGTGATGGCCATCGTCGCGCCGACCAGCGGCAGATACCCGAAGATCGGCTTCCGGCTGAACACCGGGATGATCTCGGTGATGATGCCGAAGAACGGCAGCGCGATGATGTAGACCTCCGGATGCCCGAAGAACCAGAAGAGGTGCTGCCACAGCAGCGCGCCCCGTTCTCCGAGGCGAAGACCAGGGAGTGGAAGCGCCGGTCGGCCTCCAGGACCAGCAGCGCGGCCGCGAGCACCGGGAACGCGATGAGCACCAGGATCGAGGTGAACAGCACGTTCCAGGTGAAGATGGGCATCCGGAACATCGTCATGCCGGGCGCCCGCATCCCGATGATGGTGGTCAGGAAGTTCACCGAGCCGAGGATCGTGCCGAAACCGGAGAGCGCGAGCCCCATGATCCACAGGTCGGCGCCGATGCCGGGCGTCCGCTCCAGGCTGTTGAGGGGCGCGTAGGCGAACCAGCCGAACGGCGCGGGCCCGCCCGGCACAAGCAGCGAGCCGAGCACCATCAGGCCGCCGAAGAGGAACAGCCAGTACGAGAGCATGTTCAGGCGGGGGAACGCCACGTCCGGCGCGCCGATCTGGAGCGGCATGATCTCGTTGGCGAAGCCCGCGAAGGTCGGGGTCGCGAAGAGCAGCAGCATGATCGTGCCGTGCATGGTGAACATCTGGTTGAACTCTTCGTTCGTCATGATCTGGAGACCGGGGCGGGCGAGTTCGGCGCGCATGAACAGCGCCATCACCCCGGCGATCAGGAAGAAGCCGAACGACGTGATCAGATAGAGGTGGCCGATCTTCTTGTGGTCGGTGGTGGTGAGCCAGTCGACGAGGATCCGCCCCGGCGACCGCTCGCGCGTCGGCCGCTCCTGTGCCGGTACCGTCTGCGTCCCCATCGCGTGCCCCTTCGCTGTCGCGTCCCGGGCTGCCCGAAGCACAGGCCATGATGCTCGCCGACTCCCGACTCCGACAGGGGGCGTACGGCGACGGGCGGCGCGGTGGGCGGGGGGCGCGCTCCCCGGCCGGGCCGCGGCCAGTGTTCTGGAACCATGAATTCCCTGTGTTCCCCGATGCGGTGTCAGCTCCCGCCGGGCGCCCGGTAATCACGAATGCGAGGGATCCGCAAAGGTTTTTCACGGGCGGCGGCCACGGTGTTCCCGCGCGCATTGAGGGAGCCGCCCGAAGGGATTTCCGGTGAGCGGTGAAGAGGCCCGGAAGTTCCCCTGAGTTCACCCCGAATTCGGCCGGGAGTGACCGGGAACCGCTCGTACGTGTGACGCGCCGAGGGCGAAACCCGCGTCGTGATCCTGTGACAGAAGCGTGACCAGAGAGGCACTGGTGACGGGTGGTACGTGCCGTTCCGGTACTCCCCGGACTTCCCCGGCGCGAACGCGCCGCCTAACGTGGCGCCCATGGCACCTCTACCGACACCCCCAGCGGAGCCCCAGGACGACCCGGCGGCCTATGTCGGCCTCGGCGCCGAGGAGGCGGAGCGCCGGGCCCGTGCGCGCGGCTGGTCCACCGTCAGATCGCTGGCGCCGGGCGCGTTCATCACCATGGAGTACCTGGCGGGGCGGCTGAACTTCGAGGTCGCGGACGGTACGGTGACGCGCTGCTGGAAGGGCTGAGCGCCCGTGCGCGAAGGCCCCGGTTCCCTCGCGGGGCCGGGGCCTTCGTGGTGCGGGAGTCAGGTGTGCGTACCGGTCCCGCGGCTGGGGGCGGGCGGGTCAGCCGCCCGCGACGGGCCGGGCCGACGCGCCGCGCACGCGCTCCGGGTGCGGGGGGCGGCGGGAGCCCGCGGGCGTGACCGGCGTGCGCTCGCAGCGGGCCGTGTGCGGGCCGGGCGCGAGGTAGGCCGGGGCGCGGGTGCGGGCGGCGGCGACGGGCTCGCGCAGGGGCGACTGGTCGCCGGGGCCCGGGGTCTTGCCCGCGGCCGTGCGCTGCGGGATCAGGGCCGGGGCCGGGGCCGGAGCCGGGGGGCGCCCGCGGGGCGCGGGGCGCGCAGGCGGTCGCGGACGCCGAGGATCCAGGCCTCGGCGCGGGTGGCCAGCGGCTCGAACCAGGGCAGCGCGAGCAGGATGAGCAGGCCCGCGGCCCAGCCGAGCAGGACGTCGCTCAGCCAGTGCGTGCCCAGGTAGACGGTGGTGAGGCCGACGCTCAGGGAGACCACGGCGGACACGGCCGACAGATAGCGGCGGGTCACCGGGGTGGAGGCGAGGTAGGCCAGGATTCCCCAGGTCACGACGGCGTTGGCGGTGTGGCCCGAAGGGAATATATCGCCGCCCTGCCACATCTCGTTCGAGCCGATCACGGTGGCGTAGTGCGGGCCGAGGCGGCCCATGCCGATCTTGGCGGCGCCGACCGTGGCGTTGAGCAGCAGCAGGGCCGTACCGAACATCAGCAGGGGGCGCAGGGTGTGCTGCCGCCAGGAGCGCCAGCCGAGCCAGGCGGCGACCATCACGGCGGTGGGGCCGCGCTGGCCGAGCACGACCCAGTAGTCCAGAAAGCCGTGCACCTGGGGCCACTGCTGGTAGGGCCGGAAGAACATGACCTGCCAGTCGAACCTGACCAGCCAGGAGGTGGCCAGGACGGCGACCACGATGGCGATATAGAAGGCCAGGGTCGCGCTGAACAGCACGACTCTGTGCCGACTCATCTTCGGCACATCGAGGTGAACCGGCCTCTCCGGCTCACGGTCAAGACGGGCGAAGAGCCGGTCCAGACGCGTCAGGTTTCGTTCGGTACGCACCCAATCGACGTTACAGCGAGTGAGCGTCCGACCCGGCCGAATCCCCGGGTTTGTGATGACGATGTGATGTGGCATTGATCTCAGCCCCCGGCTTATTCCTGCCGGAATGCCTATTCATTGAGGGCCGCTTTACCCATTCTCGTGATCGTTACTCTCGCGGTTTTGGGCGCCTTATGAATTCGTTCACCGGGAGCTGGGGTGGAATTCTCCGGGTGCTCACCGGCCGCTCGCCGGGCACTCACCGGGCCGCGCCGGAGCGGGCACGGATAAACGATCTTGGCGTGATCAGGGCGGCCCGGAACCGTTCAGCCAGAACGCCCCGTACACCGCGCTGAGCACCGCCGCACCGCCGAGCACCGCGGCCGACCTCGGCGTACGCAGCCGCGCGAGCGCCACGGCGAGCGGGAAGAGCAGCGGGAAGGCGGGCATCAGCAGGCGCGGCTTGGAGCCGAAGTAGCCCGCCGCGCACAGCGCGAGCACAAGCACGACCCCCGTGTAGACCAGCAGCGGCAGCGGCTGGCGCTGCCGCACCCCGACGACGTACAGCCAGATCAGCAGGCCGACCCCGACGATCAGGCCGAGCCCGGCGAGCGCGCCCGGCACGGAGGTGAACTTCGCCCCGATGAACTTCGCGAAGGCGTACCCGCCGTCGAAGCCGTTGCCCCAGCCCTCCTGCACGTCGAGGTAGCCGAAGAGGCCGCCGCCCGTGCGGTGCCCGACCCACAGCACGTACGCCGCCGCCCCGAGCGGGGCGAGCAGCGCGCCGAGCGCGAGCCGCCACTCGACCCGCCCCGCGCGGCGCACGGCCACGGCCGCCGCCGCCCACAGCGCCAGGACCACCGCCCCGCCCACCGGCCGGGTCAGGCCCGCGAGCGCCGCGAGCGCGCCCGCCGCCAGCCAGCGCCCGGTGAGCACCGCGTACAGCGACCAGGCGGCGAGCGCCGTGAACAGCGACTCGCTGTACGCCATCGACTGCACGACGCCGACGGGCAGCACCGCCCACAGCGCGACCGCGCACACCCCGGCCCTGCGCCCGTACACGTGGTCCGCCACGGCGAAGATCCCGGCCGCCGCGACCAGCGACGCCACCCAGCTCACCACCAGGCCCGCGTCCGCGTACCCCAGCGGCGTGAGCGCCGACACCGCCCGCTCCAGCCACGGCAGCAGCGGGAAGAACGCCAGGTTCGAGTGCACGCTGCCGTCGGGGAGCCGCACCTCCCAGCCGTAGCCGAACTCCGCGACGCGGGTGTACCACAGGGAGTCCCAGCGGGCGGTCAGGAGGGTGTGCGGACTCTTGCCGGTGCCGGCGCACCACGCGGCGAGCGCCGCGAGGCCGAGGGCTCGCACCGCCGCGTAGACGGCCAGCGCGGTCGCCGCCGGGCGCTTCGCATGATCGATCACCGGTTGATTATCCCCACCCGCCCGCCCTCACCTGGGGCTGCGCCCCAGGGCCCCTGCCCTCGTCTGGGGCTGCTCCCCTTTCCCCGCTCCGTTGGCGCTTCGCGCCTCGCCCTCGAACGCCGGGCGGGCTCTAGCGGTGTGCTGTATGCCACACGCTTCGGGCGCAACCTTGAGAGGTCCGCCACGCGCGGGGTGCGGGGACTCGCGTACGCTGACGGCCACTCGCTGTTCACAGGCGCCACAGCCGGACGACCGCATCCGCTCGGGTCCCGCTGGGGCCGCATGCGCGAGGCATCACTGGGAGGTAACGCACATGTCCGGGACGACCACGGCCGCCGCTCCATCCGGCCGTCGGACCCCCGGCGCGGGTGCCAACCGCTGGGTCGTGCTCGTCGTCCTCTGCGTCAGCCTGCTGCTGGTCGCCGTCGACGCCACCGTCCTGCACGTCGCCGTACCCGCCGTCACCGAGGACCTCAAGCCCGGCGCGATCGAGCTGCTGTGGATCGTGGACATCTATCCGCTGGTCTGCGCCTCGCTGCTCATCCTGTTCGGCACGCTCGGCGACCGCGTCGGCCGCAGACGCGTGCTGCTCCTCGGATACGGGCTCTTCGGCGTGGCCTCGGCCGTCGCGGCCCTCGCGGACACCCCGCACGTCCTGATCGCCGCCCGCGCGCTGCTCGGCGTCGGCGGCGCGATGATCATGCCCGCGACACTCTCGATCCTGCGCCAGGTCTTCCCCGACCGGCGCGAGCGGGCGCTCGCCATCGGCATATGGAGCGCCGTCGCCGCCGTCGGCGCGGCCGTCGGTCCGCTGCTCGGCGGCTTCCTGCTCGAACACTTCTGGTGGGGCTCGGTCTTCCTCATCAACATCCCGCTGATGCTGGTCAGCCTGCCCGTGGGCCGCTGGCTGCTGCCCGAGTCCACCGGGGAGCGCGACGGGCCCTGGGACGTCGTCGGCGCGCTGCTCGCCGCGGCCGGGCTCTTCGGCCTGGTCCTCGGCGTGAAGCGGCTCGGCGGCGGCGAGTCCCCGCTGGGCGCGACCACGCTCCTCTCGCTCGCCCTCGGCGTCGGCCTGCTCGTCGCCTTCGTCCGCCGACAGCGGCGGCGCGCCCACCCGCTGGTCGACCTGGCGATGTTCACGCGGCCCGCGTTCAGTACGTCCGTGGGGTGCATCGTCCTCGCGATGCTCGCCCTGGTGGGCCTGGAGCTGATAGCCGCCCAGTACCTCCAGCTCGTCCTCGGCCTGTCCCCGCTGGAGACCGGCCTCAGGCTGCTGCCGCTGACCATCGCCGCCATGGCCGCGGGCCTCGCCGGGTCCCGCATGCTCCAGCGGTTCGGGCCGCGCCGCATGGTCGCCTCCGGCTTCGCCCTCACCGCGCTCGCCGTCGTCGCCCTCACCGGCATGGGCGGCCAGGACAACGCCCCGCTCCTGCTCACCGGCTTCGTCCTGCTCGGCTTCGGCCTGGAGACCACGCTGTTCGGGGCGTACGAGTCGATGCTCAGCGAGGCGCCGCAGACGCAGGCCGGGGGTGCCGCCGCGATCGGCGAGACCTCCTACCAGCTGGGCGCGGGCATCGGCATCGCCCTGCTCGGCAGCGTCATGAACGCCGCGTACGCGCCGGGGCTGTCCTCCGTGCCCGGGGTGAGTGCCGCGCAGAGCTCGGCCGCGGGGCACTCGCTGGGGGAGGCCTACGAGGTCGCGGCGCGGCTCGGCGGGGGGCGCGGGGAGGCGCTGCGGGTCGCCGCGCGGGACGCCTTCGTGCACGGGCTGCATGTGACGCTGCTGGTGAGCGCGGGGCTGCTGCTGGCGGGGGCGCTGGCCGCGCTGCGGTTGCCGCGGCGGATGGAGTGCGGTGCGCCGTCCGGCGGGGGTGAGCCGGGGATGCCCGCGCCGCGCGACGGCGCGCCCCTCGCGGGGAGCGCCCGGAACTAGGGGCTGCTGCCCCTGGCGCCCCGCCGCCATCGGCGCTCCGCGCCTCGTCCTCAAACGCCGGACGGGCTGGGACCTGCCTTCTCGCCGTCGTCGGCGGGGGAAAGCCCGTCCGGCGTTTGAGGACGAGGCCGCCAGGCCGATGTCGGGGGTCCAGGGGGCGGAGCCTTATGGTTTCGGGAAAGGGGCGGGACGGGGGGCCACCCGGCAGGGAGCCACCCTGGACGGAGGGCGTGCGGCATCGTAGCGTCGGCCTCGCCGCACCGAACTACCAGCGCTAGTTAACGCCGCCGGAGGCCCAGATGCCGCTGCCCCCCTTCGACCCCGCCGATCCCCTCGGCATCGACGACCTGCTCACCCCGGAGGACCGCGCGGTCCGCGACACGGTCCGCGACTGGGCGGCGGACCGCGTCCTGCCGCACATCGCGGAGTGGTACGAGAGCGGTGAACTCCCCGCCGTACGGGAGCTGGCCCGCGAACTGGGCGCGCTCGGCGCGCTCGGCATGTCCCTCACGGGCTACGGCTGCGCGGGTGCCAGCGCCGTCCAGTACGGCCTCGCCTGCCTGGAGCTGGAGGCCGCCGACTCCGGCATCCGCTCGCTGGTCTCCGTACAGGGCTCCCTCGCGATGTACGCGATCTGGAAGTACGGCTCGCAGGAGCAGAAGGAGCGCTGGCTGCCGGGGATGGCGGCGGGCGAGATCATCGGCTGCTTCGGGCTCACCGAGCCCGACCACGGCTCCGACCCGGCGTCGATGCGCACGTACGCCAAGAGGGACGGGACGGACTGGGTCCTCACCGGCCGCAAGATGTGGATCACCAACGGGTCGGTCGCGGGCGTCGCCGTGGTGTGGGCGCGGACCGACGACGGCATCCGCGGCTTCGCCGTGCCCACGGACGCGCCCGGGTTCTCCGCGCCGGAGATCAAGCACAAGTGGTCGCTGCGGGCCAGCGTCACCAGCGAACTCGTCCTGGACGAGGTGCGGCTGCCCGCCGACGCGGTGCTGCCCGGGGTGACCGGCCTCAAGGGGCCGCTCGGCTGTCTGACGCACGCCCGCTACGGCATCGTCTGGGGCGCGATGGGCGCGGCCCGCGCCAGCTTCGAGGCGGCCGTGGACTACGCGAAGTCCCGCGAGCAGTTCGGCAGGCCCATCGGCGGCTTCCAGCTCACCCAGGCCAAGCTCGCCGACATGGCGGTCGAACTGCACAAGGGGGTCCTGCTCGCGCACCACCTCGGGCAGCGCATGGACGCGGGGACGCTGCGGCCCGAGCAGGTCAGCTTCGGGAAGCTCAACAACGTACGGGAGGCGATCGAGATCTGCCGCACCTCGCGCACCGTCCTCGGCGCGAACGGGATCTCCCTGGAGTACCCGGTGATGCGGCACGCGACGAACCTCGAATCGGTGCTCACCTACGAGGGCACCGTCGAGATGCACCAGCTCGTGCTGGGCAAGGCGCTCACCGGTCTGGACGCGTTCCGGTGAGGCCCCGCCTCAGCTCTGGTTGAAGAAGCCGTCGGCGCGGCGGCCGGGGCCCTCCCCGCTGACGATCTCCGTGTGCGCGGGGGTCAGCAGGAAGACCCGGTGCGCCACCCGGTCGATGGACCCGCGCAGACCGAAGACCAGACCGGCAGCGAAGTCCACGACGCGCTTGGCGTCGCCCGCCTCCATGGCCGTGAGGTTCACGATGACCGGCACGCCGTCCCGGAACAGCTCGCCGATGCCGCGGGCGTCACGGAAGCTGTCCGGCGTGACCGTGCCGATCCGGGCACCCTTCTCCTCGGCCGTGTCCGACGCCACCTTCACCCGCGGGTCCGTGACCCAGGCTTCGGCGGCCTCGGGGCCCTCGGCCCCGTCGTCCTCGTAGCCGTCGTAGTAGCGCTCGTCGTTGTTGTCGTCGACGAGGCCCAGCCACGCGCTCGCCTTGCGCACCGATCCCATGGATGCCTCCTCTCGCAGCGGTTTCCCTGAGTTCCGCTTCCCCTATGGTCGTCCATGATGCGGATGGTGCGCCAAGGGGATAGCCGCCGCGCGGGGGTTTCGTGACGGTACTGGTGCACAGTCGGCGGGCCGACGCGCGGGGTGCCGCAAGGGGATTGGTGCGCACGGCTGCTGACGGAGAGTGAAATATGATTCTTCACGGCGTATGGGTGACGGACGGTGCGTCCGGGTGAACGTTCCGCTGGTTACGATGCTCGCGTCCGGCCGGAAGGCCGCACACGGCAGTACGCGGAAGACAGCACACGGACGCCGTCAAGGTGTCGTCAAAAGAGCGTCAGCAGGCATCGCGGTCACGTTTCTTGGTCAGGTAGCGCGTTCGCCGGACGCACGGGGGAGTCGTCTTGTTCGGAATCGTCAGGCCCTGCAGCCACCGTCTCGGCGAGGGGCTCAAGGCCCAGTGGATGGCGCACCTGTGCGGGCTCTGCCTCGCGCTGCGGGGCGACCACGGCCAGTTCGCGCGCGTCGTGACCAACTACGACGGGCTCATCATCTCGGTCCTGACGGAGGCTCAGGCCGAGCGGTCCACGGGGTGGCGGCGCACCGCGGGCCCCTGTCCGCTGCGCGGCATGCGCACCGCGTCCGTCGCCCAGGGGGAGGGCGCCCGGCTCGCCGCCGCCGTCTCGCTGGTGCTCGCCTCCGCGAAGGTCCGCGACCACGTCGTGGACGGCGACGGGCTGCTCGCGCGCGGGCCGGTGGCCGCCGCGGCCCGCAGGGTCGCCGTGCGCTGGGACCGGGCGGGCGCCCGCACCGGCGCCGACGTCGGCTTCGACACGGCGGTCCTGGTCGACGCCGTCGAACGGCAGGAGGGCGTCGAGGCCCTGGCGGGCCCCGGCACCTCGCTGCTCACCGTCACCGAGCCGACCGAGACCGCGACCGCCGCGGCCTTCGCACACACCGCGCACCTCGCGGGCCGCCCCGGCAACGCGGAGCCGCTGGCCGAGGCCGGGCGGCTCTTCGGCAGGCTCGCGCACCTGCTCGACGCCGTGGAGGACCGCAGGGCGGACGCCGAGGCCGGTGCCTGGAACCCGATCACGGCCACCGGCACCCCGGCCGCCGAGGCCCGGCGGCTCGCCGACGACGCGCTGCACGGCATCCGGCTCGCCCTGGACGAGGTGGAGTTCACCGACGCCAAGCTCGCGCACTTCCTGCTCGTGCACGAGCTGCGGCGCTCGGTGGACCGCGTCTTCGGCACCAGCTCCTGCGGGCACGCCCCGCACGAGGTGCGCGGCGCGGGCGGCCCCGGGGCCGCCGCCCAGGACGGCTCGGGCTCGTGGGGCTCCGGGTCCTACGGGGGCGGCTCCTCCAACGGCTCGTCGTACGGGGCGGGGAACTACGGCGCGGGCGACTACGGCGCCGGGAACTACGGGGGCGCGGCGTACGGCGGCGGGGGCCACGGCGGGGGAACTACGGCGGCTCCGGCGGCTGGGGCGGCGAGCCGTCGAAGCCGCGGCGCGGCTTCTGGGCCGGGTGCGCCGTCGCGATCGGCCTGTGCTGCACCTGCCAGCTCTGCTGCGCCAAGGAGTACGAGGGCCCCTGGTCCCGGAAGAAGCGCAAGGGCGCCTGCCGGGACTGCGACTGCTGCGACTGCTGTGAGTGCTGCTCGTGCGACTGCTAGCCGACGGGCCGGGGGTGTGACGCCGTGTCAGTCCTTGATCTCCGGCGGTGAGATCCGGGACTCGGGGATCGCCGACCCGGTCGTCCCCCACTTGGTGAGGATGCGCCGGTACGTCCCGTCCTTGATGAGCTGATTGACCGCCGCCTGGAACGCGGGCGCCAGCTTGGTGCCCTTCTTGAACGCGAAGCCCACGTCCAGGCGGTGGAACTCGCCGAGGAACTTCAGGCCGGGCTGCTGCTTCACCGCGTACCGCAGGCCGTTGATGGTCGACATCACCACGTCCGCGCGGCCCTGCTGGAGCGCGCCCCAGATCGCGCCCTGCTCGGTGTACGTCCTGACGCTGTACGGCTTCTTGCCCGCGTCCGCGCACACGTGCTTGTTGTCCTCCAGGGTCACCTCGAAGGTGGTGCCCGCGCCGGTCGCCACGTTCAGGCCGCAGAGCTGGCGGAAGTCGGTGACCTTCTTCAGGTCGCTGTCGTCGCGGACGGCGAAGCCCTGGCCGTCGTTGATGTAGGTGACGAAGTCGATGGTCTTGCGGCGTTCCTCGGTCACGCCGAAGTTGCCGGTGCCGAGGTCGTACTTGCCGCTGCCGAGGGACGGCAGGATCGCCTCGAAGCTGGCGGTCTCGCGCTTCAGGCGCAGGCCGAGGACCTTGGCGACGGCCTCGGCGATGTCGATGTCCTGGCCGACGACCGTCTTGCCGTCCTCCAGGTAGGCGGAGCTCGGCGGGGTGCCGCCGACGCTGCTGGCGATCCTGAGGGTGCCGCGCTTGCGTACGTCGGGCGGCAGCAGCGCCGCCGCCTTCGCGTTCTTCTTGACGGACGACACCACGTCCGTGGTGGGGAGCTTGCCGCTCTTGCCCGCGGGCGCGGCGCCCGCGGCGGTGTCGGCGGTGTCGCCGGAGCCGCACGCGGTGAGCGTGAGCGCGGCGGCGGTGATCAGGACGAAGGCGGACACGGCGGACCGGGGCGTGCGCATGGCGTGGGGTTCTCCGGGATCTGGGCAGGCGGGGGCGCCGAAGGGGCGGGCGGGGCGACAAGGGGAGGAGAGGGGAGGCGAGGGGAGGGGTGTGGCCGCGTGCGGGGAGGCGTGTGAAGGCGAGGCGACGGCGCGTGAGCGCAGGGGAGTTACGGCGGAACGGGAGTGCCGGAGAGGGTGAGACGACCGGTCCGCATGATGAGATGAACGGCCAGGAGGCCTGGGGCGCGGCAGGGCGGTCGGCTCAGGAGCGCATCAACAAGACGCCGACCACACACGACCGAAGTCGATGTGGGAGCGCGTGACCAGCCACTGCTGCGGATGCATGGGCATAAGTGGAACAGGCATTCGGGAGTGCGTCAACTGCGTTGAGACGTACGGCTCATATTCTGGACAGAACCGTGGGACGGCTCCTGGGGCGGCCTTGACAGCGGGCGCGACGTGCCACGTAGTCTCGGTGGGCGGACCCGTGCTGAGGGGCTCGGTCCGCGCGGGCCGGTCGGCCCACCGTGGCCCGCGTGCCGCGCGCGGCGTGTGTGAAGGCGCCATCCGCACCATCGGAGCCTTCGCATGTCATCCGACGCCGTCGCCAAGGTGGCCGTCCACCGGCCCGACCCTCCCAGAGACCCCCGCCCCGCCGAGGGCGCCGAAGCGGGGGCGCCCCGCATCGTGCCCCGGCGCCACCTCGGCCAGTGGGCGGCCGCCGCCGTGGTCCTCGTGGCCCTCGCCCTCGCCGCGCGCTCCGTCGCCCGCAACGACGCGTTCCAGTGGAGCGTCGTCGCCGACTACTTCACCACCGCGTCCGTGCTGCGCGGACTGTGGCTCACGCTGTGGCTGACCGGCGCCGTGATGGCGCTCGGCTTCGCCCTCGGCACCCTGCTGGCCCTCGGCCGCCTCTCCGCCAACCCCGTCCTGCGATCGGTCAGTTGGGGCTACGTCTGGTTCTTCCGGTCCATGCCGATCCTGGTGCAGCTGCTCTTCTGGTTCAACATCGGCGCGCTCTACCCGTCGCTGTTCGGCGTCAAGACCGTGGACCTGCTCGGGCCCGTCACCATCGCCGTCATCGGGCTCACCCTGCACGAGGCCGCGTACGCCGCCGAGGTCGTGCGCGGCGGCATCCTCTCCGTCGACCGGGGCCAGGTCGAGGCCGCGCAGTCGCTCGGGCTCGGCCGCTGGCGGCGCTTCAGGAGAATCGTTCTCCCGCAGGCCATGCGCGCCATCGTGCCCCCGGCCGGGAACATGCTCATCGGCACCCTCAAGGGCACCTCGATCGTCAGCGTCATCGCCGTACAGGACCTGCTGTACTCCGTGCAGCTGGTGTACCACCGCACCTATCAGGTCATCCCGCTGCTGCTCGTCGCCACGATCTGGTACGTCGTGGTCACCTCGGTGCTCAGCGTCGGCCAGTACTACGTGGAGCGGCACTACGCGCGCGGCTCGGAGCGGGCGCGATGAGCGCGTCCGCGGCGGCGCCCGCGCTGGTCATCGTCGGCGCGGGACCGCGCGCCACCGGCATCATCGAGCGGATCGCCGCCAACGCGCCCGCCCTGTACGCCGACGGGCGCCTCGACATCCACCTCGTCGACCCCTACCCGCCGGGCCCCGGCCGGATCTGGCGGCAGGAGCAGTCGCCGCTGCTGTGGATGAACTCCCACGCGCAGGACGTCACCCTGTTCACCGACGACACCGTGGAGGTCGCCGGACCCGTCCTGCCGGGGCCCGCGCTGCACGAGTGGGCCGACGTCGACGGCCAGGAGTTCGCCGACCGGCAGACCCAGGGCGCCTATCTGCGCTGGGTGTACGAGCGGTCGGTGGCCGCTCTGCCGCCGGGCATCGCCGTCCACCACCACCCCTGCCGCGCCGTGCGCCTGACCGGGCCCCGCGCCGGGCGCCAGCGGGTCTGGCTGGAGGGCCGCACCACCCCCCTCCTCGCCGACCTGGTGATCCTCGCCCAGGGCCACCTCGACGCCGAACTCGACGACGAGCAAGAGGAGTTGGCCCGCTACGCCCGCCGCCACGACCTGGTCCACCTGCCGCCGGACTTCACCGCCGACAGCGACCTGAGCGCCCTCGAAGGCGGCGCGCCCGTCGTCGTACGCGGCTTCGGGCTCGCCTTCGTCGACCTGATGGTCCTCCTGACGGAGGGCCGGGGCGGGCGCTACGACGGCGACACCTATCTGCCGTCCGGGCGCGAGCCGATCCTGTACGTGGGCTCCCGGCGCGGCGTGCCCTACCACTCCAAGCTCGGCTACACCTGGGACGGCGGCGAACGGCCCCCGCTGCCCCGCTACCTGGGGCCCGCGCAGATCGACGAACTGCTCGCCCGCCCCGACGGCTTCGACTTCCGGCGCGACGTGTGGCCGCTGGTCGACAAGGAGCTGGGCTTCGCCCACTACCACCGCCTGTTCACCGCCCACCCCGAGCGCACCACCGTCGCCTGGGCGGACTTCGACGAGAAGTACGCGGCCTGCGCGCCCGGCAGCCCCGAGCTGCACGCCCTGGTCAGCTCCGCCGTGCCCGACCCCGCCGACCGCCTCGACCTCACTGCCCTCGACCACCCCCTGGACGGCGTCCGGTACGCCTCCTTCGACCAGCTCCAGGACGGCCTGCGCGCCTACATCAGCGCCGACCTCGCCCGCCGCCACGACCCCGCGCACAGCCCCGACCTCGCCGTGTTCCTCGGACTCCTGTCCGTCTACGGCCAGTTGGTGCGCCTCGGCGACATCGGGCCCTGGTGGCACGGCTACTTCAGCTACCTCGCCTCCGGGCCGCCCGGCCCTCGGCTGCGGCAGCTGCTCGCCCTGTCCCGGGCCGGGATCGTCCGGTTCCTCGGCGCTGACCTGACCGTGGAGGGCCGCGACGGAGCGTTCCGGGCCACCAGCGCCTCCGTACCCGGCCACCACGTCACCGCCCGCGCCCTGGTCGAGGCCCGGCTCCCGCAGCCCACGCTCGCCCGCACCCGCGACCCGCTGCTTCGCGCCCTGCACGACGAGGGCGTCGCCGAGACCCCCGACGGGCTGCTGGCCGTCGACCCCGCCGACGGCCGGATCCGGGACCGCGCGGGCACCCCGCACCCGCGCCGCTTCGCCCTCGGCCCGCACACCGACGCGCGCGGCGCCGGGGCCTTCACCCGGCCGCGCACCAACAGCCCGTCCTTCCGGCAGAACGACGCCACCGCCCGCGCGGTCCTCACCTTCCTGGCCGGGGCGCCGCGATGAGCGCCGCACGGGCGCCCGGCCCCTTACCCACCAGCCGCACAGACCCCACGCACACGAGAGAGGTGCACCCCCACATGTCCGCCACCACGCCCCCCAGCGGGCGCGGCCCGCTGCACATCGCCGCCGCCGTCGACCAGGCGGGCGCCACCACGGCCGCCCCGTACATCCAGCTCGCGCGGCTCGCCGAGCGCGGCGCCCTGGACTTCGTGACGCTCGGCGACTCCTTCGCGCGCACCGGGCTCGACGCGCTCGCCGTGCTCGCCCGCGTCGCGCCCGACACCGGCCGCGTCGGCCTGGTGCCGACCGTGACCACCACGCACACCGAGCCCTTCCACGTCCAGGCCGCCGTGGCCACGCTCGACTGGGTCAGCCACGGGCGGGCCGGATGGGCGGTCGACGTGTCGACGACCGCCGCCGAGGCCAAGCTGTTCGGGCGCCGCCGGGCCGCGTCGCGCGACGAGCTGTGGCGCGAGGCCGGTGAGGTGGCCGACGTCGCCCGGCGCCTGTGGGACAGCTGGGAGGACGACGCCGAGATCCGGGACGTCGCCACCGGCCGCTTCATCGACCGCGACAAGCTGCACTACGTCGACTTCCAGGGCGCCGCCTTCTCCGTGCGCGGCCCCTCGATCGTGCCGCGCCCGCCGCAGGGCCACCCGGTGATCGTCGTCGACGCCACCGCCGAACACGCCCGCGCCACCGCCGCACGCCACGCCGACGTCGCCCTCGTACGGGCCGCGAGCCCCGCCCAGGCCGACGCCGCGCGCGCCGAACTGCGCCGCAGGGCCGCCGCCGTCGGCCGGGACCCGGGCGAGCTGCGGGTGCTCGCCGCGCTCGTCGTGGACCTCGGCGACGGCGAGCAGGCCGCGCAGCCCGGACACGGCGGCGGCCCGCTGCCCACCGCCGCCGGGCCCCTGTACCGCGGCGGGCCCGTGGACCTCGCCGAACTCATCGCCACCTGGCACGAGGCGGGCGCCGTCGACGGCTTCCACCTCACGCCCGTCGAGCCGCGCCGCGACCTGGAGCGCCTGGTCAACGGCACCGTCGCCCTGCTCCAGCACCGCGGCCTGTTCCGCACCTTCTACCCCGGCGCCACGCTCCGCGAGCACCTGGGCCTGGCCCGGCCCGCCAACCGCTACGCCGCCGCCACCGTGGGGAGCCCGTCATGACATCGCGCACCCAGGGCAAGAAGCAGATCCACCTCGCCGCCCACTTCCCCGGCGTCAACAACACCACCGTCTGGGCCGATCCCCGCTCGGGCTCGCAGATCGAGTTCTCCTCCTTCGTGCACCTGGCGCGCACCGCCGAGCGCGGCCTGTTCGACTTCTTCTTCCTCGCCGAGGGGCTCAGGCTGCGCGAGCACAAGGGCCGCATCCACGACCTGGACGTCGTCGGACGGCCCGAGTCGATCACCGTCCTGAACGCGCTCGCCGCCGTCACCGACCGGCTCGGCCTGGCCGCCACCGTCAACGCCACCTTCAACGAGCCCTACGACCTCGCCCGCAGGCTGGCGTCGCTCGACCACCTCAGCGGCGGGCGCGCCGCCTGGAACGTCGTCACCTCCTCGGACGCCTTCACCGGCGAGAACTTCCGGCGCGGGGGCTTCCTCGACCACGCCGACCGCTACACCCGCGCCGCCGAGTTCGTCGCCACCGCCCGCGAACTGTGGGACTCCTGGGCGCCGGGCGGCGGGCCGCGGCCGTTCGCGCACCGCGGGCAGCACTTCGACATCGCGGGGGAGTTCGGCGTGCCCCGCTCGCCGCAGGGCCACCCCGTCGTCATCCAGGCCGGGGACTCCGCCGAGGGCCGGGGCTTCGCCGCGGCCGCCGCCGACGTGATCTTCACCCGGCACGGCACCCTGGAGGCGGGCCGGGAGTTCTACGCCGACGTCAAGGGCCGCCTCGCGGCGCACGGGCGGCGCCCGGAGGACCTGAAGATCATGCCGGGGGCGACCTTCGTGCTCGGCGACACCGCCGCCGAGGCCCAGGAGCGCGCCATCGAGATCCGCCGCCAGCAGGTCTCCCCGCAGAACGCGATCCTCGCCGCGGAGCAGGTGTGGGGCGTCGACCTGTCGGCGTACGACCCCGACGGGCCGCTGCCCGACATCGACCCGGACCCGGACTCCAAGCTGGTGCAGGGCCGCGTCCGGGTCGGCGACCCCTTCGCCGTCGCCGAGAAGTGGCGGGCCCTGTCCCGCGCCAAGGGCCTGTCCCTGCACCAGACCGTCATCGAGACCACCGCGCGGCAGTCGTTCATCGGCACGCCCGCCGCCGTCGCCGAGCAGCTCGACACGTTCGTCCAGCAGGACGCGGCCGACGGCTTCATCCTCATCCCGCATCTGACGCCGGGCGGGCTCGACGAGTTCGTCGAACGGGTGGTGCCGCTGCTCCAGGAGCGCGGCGCGTTCCGCACGGAATACCAGGGCGCGACCCTGCGCTCACACCTCGGGCTGCCCGAGCCCGAACGGAAGGGTTGATCACCATGAGCACCACCGAAGGCACCGCCAGCTCCACCGAAGGCACCGCCAGCTCCGGCGGCACCTCCAGCGCGGGCGCGCAGGCGCTCGACCAGGCGCGGCAGGACTGGAAGCAGTGGCACGAGGACCGCACGGCGGCCGTGTCCGCGCCCTACGGCCCGCTGTCCCTCACCGGCACCCACTGGCTCTCCGACCACCCGGACGGGCGGCTTCCGGGGCTGCCGGGGCACTGGGCGGAGGACGGCGACGCGGTCGTCCTGACCGCCACCGCAGAGGACGGCCTCACCCTCGACGGGCAGGCGCTCACCGGCACGGCCCGGCTGACCCCGGACGCGGGCCCGGTCACCGCGGCCAGGGTCGCGGCGGGCGACCGGCGCCTGGTGGTGCTGCGCCGCGAAGGGCTGTGGGCGGTACGGGACTTCGACCCGGACGCGCCGACGCGCCGCGCCTTCCCGGGCATCGAGGCCACCGCGTACGACCCGCGCTTCACCGTCGAGGGCCGCTTCACCCCGTACGCCGAGGACCGTACCGTCCAGGTCGCCAACGCGGACGGCGTGGAGCGCGGGCTCGGGCTCGGCGGCGAGGTGGCCTTCCGGCTCGACGGGCGGGACCACACCCTGAAGGTGAGCGTCGAGGGCGACGGTTCGCTGTGGGCCGTCTTCGCCGACGCCACCAGCGGCACCTCCAGCCACCGCTTCCGCTTCCTGCGGCCCGAGGCGCCCGACGCCGACGGCCGCGTGACGGTCGACTTCAACCGCGCGCTGCTGCCGCCGTGCGCGTTCGCCGACCACTTCCTGTGCCCGTTCCCGCCGCCCGGCAACACGCTCGGCGTCGAGATCGCGGCGGGGGAGCGGAACCTGCTGGGCCGCTGACGCGGCAGGGGGGCGGGCGCCGCTGGGCCGGTGTGCCGCTGGGCCGGTGTCGTTGGGCCGGTGTCGTTGGGCCGGTGTCGTCGGGCCGGTGTCGTCGGGCCGGTGTCGTCGGGCCGGTGTGCCGCCGGGCTCCCCTCAGGGGCCGGGCCGTCGGCGACCGGCATTCGGCCAGCACGACGGAAACCGGCCCCTTGTGCGGTGCCACGGGGGCCCCGATACTCCCGTGCAGCGCTTGTCAGGGGGCACGCGCACCACCAGTTCGCCCGCGCCCTTTGGCCGCGCCTCACGGGCCTCATCCCACAGGGGCCCCCTGACTTCCCCTCGGGAGGAACCAGCAGTGAGGATCAAGCGCACCACCCCCCGCAGCGGCATATCGAGACACTCCCGCACCCTCGCCGTCGCCACCGGCCTCGTGGCCGCCGTCGCGCTCGCCGTGCCCGCCGCCAGCGCGGGCGAGGCGCGGGCCTACAGCGCCGCCGAACTCGCGGCAGCCAGCGACGCCGTGCTCACCGCCGACGTGGCGGGCACCGCCTGGGGCGTCGACGCCAGGTCCGGGCAGGTCGTCGTCACCGTCGACAGCACCGTCTCGCGCGCCGAGGTCGCCGAGCTGAGGCAGGCGGCGGGCGCCAACGCGGGCGCCCTGAAGATCGAGCGCACGTCCGGGACGTTCCGGAAGTACATCTCCGGCGGCGACGCCACGTACGCCGACAGCTGGCGCTGCTCGCTCGGCTTCAACGTGCGCAACGGCAGCACCTACTACTTCCTCACCGCCGGGCACTGCACCGACGGCGCGGGCACCTGGTGGGCCAACTCCTCGAAGACCACCGTGCTCGGCACCACCCACGGCTCCAGCTTCCCCGGCAACGACTACGGCATCGTGCGCTACACCAACAGCTCGATCGCCAAGGACGGCACCGTCGGCGGCCAGGACATCACGCGCGCCGCCGACCCCACGGTCGGCCAGAGCGTGACCCGCCGCGGCTCCACCACCGGCACCCACTCCGGCCGCGTGACGGCCCTGAACCAGACCGTCAACTACGGCAGCGGCGACGTCGTGCGCGGTCTGATCAAGACCACCGTGTGCGCCGAGCCCGGCGACAGCGGCGGCCCGCTGTACTCCGGCTCCACGGCGCTCGGCCTGACCTCCGGCGGCAGCGGCAACTGCTCGTCCGGCGGCACCACGTTCTTCCAGCCGGTCACGGAGGCGCTGCGGGCGTACAACGTCAGCGTGTACTGACCGGGTCAGCGCGTGCCGGGCCCCCGTCCGACTCCTGGGCGGGGGCTCGCCCTTGTGGAGGGTGCGCGTTACCTTCGTACGTGCATGCCCTGTTCGCCCCAAGGTGACCTTCGGGGGGCCGTCGTGGTCGAGGAACTGGTGACGGCGGGGGCGTTCGTCGCGTCCGCCGGTGCGGTCTGTCTGGTGGCGGCGGCGCGCGTCGTCAAGCAGTACGAGCGCGGGGTGGTCTTCCGCCTCGGGCGGCTCCAGCGGGCGGTGCGCGGGCCGGGGTTCACCCTGGTGGTGCCGTTCGTGGACCGGATGCGCAAGGTGAACATGCAGATCGTGACGATGCCGGTGCCCGCGCAGGAGGGCATCACGCGGGACAACGTCACGGTGCGGGTCGACGCCGTCGTGTACTTCAAGGTGGTGGACGCGGCGGAGGCCGTCGTGCAGGTGGAGGACTACCGGTTCGCGGTGTCGCAGATGGCGCAGACGTCGCTGCGGTCGATCATCGGCAAGAGCGATCTGGACGATCTGCTGTCCAACCGGGAGAAGCTCAACCAGGGCCTGGAGCTGATGATCGACAGCCCGGCCGTCGGCTGGGGCGTGCAGATCGACCGCGTCGAGATCAAGGACGTCTCGCTGCCGGAGACCATGAAGCGCTCCATGGCCCGCCAGGCCGAGGCCGACCGCGAGCGCCGCGCCCGCGTCATCAACGCCGACGCCGAACTCCAGGCCTCGAAAAAGCTCTCCGAGGCCGCCAAGGAGATGTCGGAGCAGCCCGCGGCCCTGCAACTGCGCCTGCTCCAGACCGTCGTGGCCGTCGCCGCCGAGAAGAACTCCACCCTCGTCCTGCCCTTCCCCGTCGAACTCCTCCGCTTCCTCGAACGCGCCCAGGCGAACCAGGCCCCGCAGCCGCAGCCGCCCGAGTCGCAGTCGCCCCAGTCGCAGCCGCCCCGGCCTCAGGAGCCGGACCAACCGCCCCAGCCAGCCCGGCTGGAGGAACTGACCCCCGCGCCCGACCCTGCCCCAGACCCCGCGCCCGACCCCACGGCCGCCCTGCCGCACACCGGAGTCGAGCGTGCGGAGACCACCGGACCGGCGGCCTCCAGCACCCCGAAACCATCGGGAACAGGACAGGACTAGTCCTCACCCGCTGCCCATCACCCCCTCGCGCGCGGTGTTTGCAACGGGGACGCGCAACGGGACGACGTGGAGTGATCGCCCTGGGTGAACGGCCCCCGGAAGCCCATCCGTTGTCGTGCACGCGTCCCGAAGTCGACCTTGTGTGCTCCCTGTGAGGCTGGGAATAGTGGGCCGGGTCCTGACGTCACGGACGCGCTTCCCCCAGCGTGGCGCGTCCGTGCGTACACCGACGGGTCGCCGGGGTCCCCACAACGCCGACGGCCCGAACCCCCCACAGGAGGACGTGTCGTGAAGCACCGACGCATACCCAGACGGCGTGCGGCTCTGGCGGGCGCGGGCGTGGCGGCGCTCATCGCCGCCGGAATCACCTTGCAGACCGCGAACGCGGAGGACGGCACCGGCACGCCCACGCCGGACGCGCTGTCGGTCGCGCAGGCCGGAAAGCTCGCCTCCTCGCTCGACAAGGAGCTGGGCGCGAACGGCGCGGGCACCTACTACGACGCCAAGTCCCGGCACCTCGTGGTGAACGTGCTGGACGACGGCGCCGCCAAGACCGTCGAGTCGGCGGGCGCCAAGGCCCGCGTCGTCGAGAACTCCCTCGCGAAGCTGAAGAGCGCTACCGCCACGCTCAGCGACAAGGCCTCCATCCCGGGCACGTCCTGGGCCACCGACCCGGCCAGCAACAAGGTCGTGGTGACCGCCGACCGCACGGTCAAGGGCGAGCGGCTGGCCAAGCTCGACAAGGTGGTCAAGCAGCTCGGCGGCGCGGTGGAACTGCGCCGCACCAAGGGGGAGTTCAAGCCCTTCATCGCGGGCGGCGACGCCATCTACGGCGGTGGCAGCCGCTGCTCCCTCGGCTTCAACGTGGTCAAGGACGGCGCCCCGCACTTCCTGACGGCCGGGCACTGCACCGAGGCCGTCTCCAGCTGGTCCGACCAGCAGGGCGGCCAGCCCATCGGGGAGAACGCGGGATCCAGCTTCCCCGACAACGACTACGGCATCGTCAAGTACTCCGGTGACACCCCGCACCCGAGCGAGGTGAACCTCTACAACGGCTCCACCCAGAAGATCACCAAGGCCGGTGAGGCCACCGTCGGCCAGGAGGTGCGGCGCAGCGGCTCCACCACCAAGGTGCACGGCGGCAAGGTCACCGGCCTGAACGCCACCGTGAACTACGGCAACGGCGACGTCGTCAACGGGCTCATCCAGACCGATGTGTGCGCCGAGCCCGGCGACAGCGGCGGCGCGCTCTTCGCGGGCGACACGGCGCTCGGCCTGACCTCCGGCGGCAGCGGCGACTGCTCCTCCGGCGGCGAGACGTTCTTCCAGCCGGTGCCGGAGGCCCTCCAGGCCTTCGGAGCGGAAATCGGCTGACGTCTGGTGAGCGGTTCTGAGGGCCCCGGAAACCTTGTGGTTTCCGGGGCCCTTCCGGTTTTCGGGGGAAGGTTTCATATTGCCGAAGGTGCTGAATTCCCTAAGGGTGACGCGCGTAGATAGGGGTGTGTTTGGCGGGTTGAGTGGGTAGTTGACCTTGCGAAGCAAGGCTATGTGGCGATGCCGCCTTGCATGGTGTGAGTGTGTGGCGCATATCTCATCGGGGCGGGATGTCCTGTTATGAGGGCTTATGGGGGCACGTAATGTTGCGCCTCTGTAAAGCGGCAACGCATTCCCGAAATGATTTCCGTGGGGGATTTGCGAAGGCCCCGCTGTGCTGGCTCTAATGAGGCGCAACACGACGCGGGAAACATCCGCGTCCGCACGTCATCAGGAGTTGGGCAGCATGCTGAGCGCCTTCCGCAGGGACCGAGTCGGCGTCGCCGCGCTGTGCGTGGTCGCCCTCTTCGTGCTGCTGGCCCTCGCCGCGCCGCTGATCGCCGCGCTCTACGGCAAGAACCCCACCGAGCACTACGGCCAGAACGAGCCAGGCCTGCTCAGCCCCGAAGGGCTGCCGGTGCTGCCCAACGGCGGCATGTCCGGCGAGTTCTGGTTCGGCCTCGAACCGGGCCTCGGGCGCGACGTGTTCACCCAGCTCCTCTACGGCATCCGCACCTCGCTGCTCGTCGCCGGGGCCGCCGTCGTGGTCATCGCGGTCCTCGGCGTGGTGCTCGGCGTGACCGTCGGCTACCTCAGCGGCCTCGCGGACCGGATCTTCACGTTCGTCTGCAACGTGCTGCTCGCCTTCCCCACGCTGCTGCTGTTCCTCGCCCTGAGCCCCATCGTGCAGACCCGCTTCGTCGACCCCGGCGAGAGCGAGCCCGCCTGGATGCAGTTCACCGTCCTCGTGCTGATCTTCGCGGCCTTCGGCTGGGTGCCGCTCGCGATGGTGCTCCGTACCACCGTCCGCTCGCTGCGGGAGCGCGAGTTCGTCGAGGCCGCCCGTGCCGTGGGCGCCTCCCGCCGCCACATCGTGCTGCGGGAGCTGCTGCCCAACGTCCTCGCGCCGGTCCTCGTACACATCACGATCGCCCTGCCCGGCATCGTCACCGCCGAGGCCGCGCTGTCCTTCCTCGGTGTCGGCATCAGCGAACCCATCCCCGACTGGGGCCGGATGATCGCCCGCGGCTCCGAGGTCTTCTACGACGACCCGACCTACATGGTCTTCCCCGGCGTGACGATCCTGCTCTTCGTCCTCGCCTTCAACCTGCTCGGCGACTGTGTGCGGGACGCGCTCGACCCCCGCACCCGCCACTGACCCCACCGCCAGGCCTTCCCGTACGACCCGTACGACGCGTGCGACCCGCGTGGCTCGTACGAACACCAACCCGCCCCACCCGCAAGGGAGTTCCACCATGCCCAGGATCACCACACGTGCCGTGGCCGTCCCCGTCGCCGCCGCCTCCGCCCTGCTCGTGCTGTGCTCCTGCTCCTCCGGCGCGGGCACGGGCAGCGACAAGGCCGCCCCGCGCGAGGAGGCCGACCTGGTCGCCGGGGTGGGCAGCGCCAAGGACAGCACGGGCCCCGCGCCCGCCGTCGAGGGCGCCCGGAAGGGCGGCACCATCCGCGTCGCCAACCTGCGGGACTACTCCCACCTCGACCCGCAGAAGATCTACGCGGGCGAGGCCTACAACACCTCCCTGCTGTGGGGCCGCCAGCTCACCCAGTACCAGGTGATCGACGGCAAGCCCAAGCTGGTCGGCGACCTGGCCACCGACATCGGCAAGTCCTCCGACGGCGGCCGCACCTGGACGTACAAGCTCAAGGACGGCATCGCCTGGGAGGACGGCAAGCCGATCACGTCGAAGCACGTCAAGTACGGCATCGAGCGCACCTTCGCGCCCGGCTTCGAGGTCGGCCCGCCCTACTGGCCGCAGTGGCTCACCGGCAAGTCCGACCTCGCCCAGGCCCGCGAGGTCTACGGCGGCCCCAAGAAGGACGGCGACTTCGACCGCATCGAGACGCCCGACGACAAGACCATCGTCTTCCGCTTCCACAAGCCGCAGTCCGACGTGCCGTTCATGGCCGCCCAGTCGTCCTCCTCGCCGGTCCGCCCCGACAAGGACACCGGCACCCGCTACGACCTCAAGCCGTTCGCGACCGGCCCCTACCGCATCGTCGAGCACAAGCAGAACCAGTCCCTGACCCTGGAGAAGAACCCGCACTGGAAGGCGGCCACCGACCCGATCCGCCACCAGTACGCCGACCGGTTCGAGTTCAGCTTCGAGAAGAAGGAGCTGAACACCGCCCAGGAGATCCTCAACGGGCGCGGCGACGGCGCGGACACCATCACCACCAAGAACGAGTTCCCGCCCGAGCTGATCGGCGAGGCCGAGCGCGACCCGAAGAAGAAGGCCCTGATCGTCGACGGGCGGCGCGGCGCGTTCACGTACCACCTGGTCATCCGCAACGACCGCGTCGCCGACCCCGAGGTGCGCAAGGCCATCCACTACCTGCTGCCGCGCCAGCAGGCCCGCCAGGCCCTCGGCGGCCCCCGCGTCGGCGACCTCGCCACCACCTACTCCTCGCCCGCCATCGTCGGCTGGGAGAGCTACGACACCTACCCGGTCAAGCCCACCGGCGACATCGAGAAGGCCAAGCGGCACCTGGCCAAGGCCAAGAAGAAGGTCACGCGCCTGGCGTACGCCTACGAGGCGAACGCCGTCAACGACCGCATGGCGCAGGTCCTCGTCGACGCCTTCGCCAAGGCGGGCATCGAACTGGTCGCCAAGCCGCTGCCGCTGCCCGCGTACACCAACCAGGTCCTGCGCGGCACCGACCCCAAGTACGACCTGTGGCTGTCCGGCTCCTCCGTGGACTGGCCCACCCCGGCCACCGGCGTCCCCTACCGCTTCGACTCCCGCCGCGACTCCCTCGACAACGACCCGCGCTACAAGAACCCGGCCGTCGACAGGGAACTCGACCGCATCGCGAAGATCAGCGACGCGACGAAGAAGGCCAAGGCGCTCATCGCCCTGGAGAAGAACACCATCATGAAGGACCTGCCGGTCGTGCCGTTCCTGCACCAGCGCGTCCAGCAGGTGCGCGGCACCAACGTCGGCGGCGCCTTCATCCACCCGATCTACGGCACCATCAGCCCCGCCTGGCTGTACCTGAAGAAGTCCTGACCCATGCTCAGCTACCTGCTCCGGCGGGCCCTCCAGGCGGTCGTGGTCCTCCTCGCGATCTCCGCGACCGCCTTCGCCCTGTTCTACGCGGCGCCGTCCGACCCGGCTGTCATCGCCTGCGGCCCCAAGTGCGACGCCACCCAGATCGCGGCGGTGCGCCACAGCATGGGCCTGGACCAGCCGATCCTCACGCAGTACGCCGACTACGTGCGCGGCCTGTTCGCGGGCCGCACCATCGCTGACGTCGACGGCACCCCCATCGCCTGCGACGCGCCCTGCCTCGGCTACTCCTACGCGCTGCACGAGCCGGTGCGGGCCGCGATCACCAGCCGGTTCCCGGTCACCCTGTCGCTCGCGGGCGGCGCGCTCGCGGTCATCCTCGTCGCCGGTGTCGGCGCGGGCTTCGTGTCCGCGCTGCGCCGCGGCCGCCTCAGCGACCGGCTGCTCTCCGGCTTCACCCTGGTCGGCGCCAGCGTGCAGATCTATTTCCTCGGCTACGCCCTCCAGTACCTGCTGGTGTACCAGACCGGCTGGTTCGCGCTGCCCGGCTACACCCCGCCGGGCGAGGACCCCGGCGCCTGGTTCGCCGGGATGCTGCTGCCCTGGCTGGTGCTCGGCTTCGTCAACGCCGCCGTGTTCGCCCGGCTCTCCCGCGCCCAGATGCTGGAGGTCATGCACGAGGGGTACGTCCGCACCGCGCGCGGCAAGGGCCTCGGCCCGCTGCGCGCCCATCTCAAGTACACCGCGCGCGGGGCCGCGGCACCCCTGGTGCAGCTCCTCGGCCTGGAGGTGGGCGCGCTGCTCGGCGGCGCGTTCATCACCGAGACCGTGTTCGGGCTCAGCGGCGTCGGCAAGCTCGCCGTGGACGCGGTCGTCCAGAACGACCTGCCGACCGTCGTCGGCACCGTGCTGCTCGCCGCCTTCTTTGTCGTGGTGTTCGTCGCCATCGCCGACCTGGTGGTCGCGTGGCTCGATCCGAGGGTGAGGCTCGCATGACCGCCACGACCGGCACGACCGGCACAACTGGCGCGACCGGCACAACTGGCGGAACTGGCGTGACCGGCACGACCGGCGCGACCGGTACGGCTGACGGGGCCGACGCGGCCGGGCGGGCGCGTCCCGTGCTGCGGGCCCGGGACCTGACCGTGACGTTCACCGGTCCGCGCGGCGCCGTCACCGCCGCCGACGGCGTCACCTTCGACCTGGCGCGCGGCGAAGTCCTCGGCCTGGTGGGGGAGTCCGGCTCCGGCAAGTCCACCGTCGGCCTCGCCGCCCTCGGCCTGCACGACCCCGCGCGCACCCGCGTCACCGGGAGCCTTGAGGTGTGCGGCACCCAGGTCGTCGGCGCCGGGGAGGCTCAGCTGCGGGCGCTGCGCGGCTCCCGGATCGCCATGGTCTTCCAGGACGCGCTCGCCGCCCTCTCGCCCTTCCACACGGTGGGCGCCCAGCTCGCCGAGGCCCACCGCATCCACCACGCCGGGGCCTCCCGCGCCGAGGCCGGGGACCGGGCCGCCGACATGCTGGAGCGGGTCGGCATCGGCGCCGCCCGCGCCCGCGACTACCCGCACCAGTTCTCCGGCGGCATGCGCCAGCGCGTGATGATCGCCATGGCGCTGATCAACAGCCCCGACGTGCTCATCGCCGACGAGCCCACCACCGCCCTCGACGCCCGCGTCCAGCGCCAGGTGCTCGACCTGCTCGACGAGCTGCGCCACGAGCACGGCACCGCCGTCGTCCTCGTCACCCACGACGTGGGCGTGGTCGCGCACGCCACCGACCGCGTCCTCGTCATGCGCGACAGCCGACAGCTGGAACTGGGCCCCACCGAACGCGTGCTCACCGCCCCCGAGCACCCCTACACCCGCGCCCTCGTCGGCGCCGCCCCCACCCTCACCACCGTCCCCGGCACCCGCCTGCCCACGGTCGACGAACCCGACCCCAAGCCGCGCACCGCCGCCCGCGGCCTGGTCGCTCCCCCGAGCGGCCGCTCGCCGAAGTCGCCGACCTGCGCGTGGAGTTCGGCGGCGGCCGCACCCTCACCGGGCGGCGCCGCGAGCCCACCCGCGCGGTGCGCGGCGTCAGCCTCGCCGTCCGCGAGGGCGAGACCCTCGGCCTGGTCGGCGAGTCCGGCTCCGGCAAGTCCACCACCGCCCGGGTGCTCGCCGGGCTCCAGCGGCCCACCTCCGGCGAGGTGCGCTTCGCCGGGCGGGACATCTCCGGGGCCGCCGGGTCCGCCGCGCTGCGCCGCGAGCTGAGCCGCGAGGTGCAGATCGTCTTCCAGGACCCGTACGCCTCCCTGAACCCGCGCCGCACCGTGGCGGAGATCGTCACCACCCCGCTGCGCGTGCACACCCGCGCGAGCGCCGCCGAGCGCCGGGAGCGGGCCGCGGAACTCCTCGACCAGGTCGGCCTGTCCGCGGACCACCTGGACCGCTACCCGCACGAATTCTCCGGCGGGCAGCGCCAGCGCATCGGCATCGCCCGGGCGCTCGCGCTGCGCCCCGCCTGATCATCGCCGACGAGCCGGTCTCCGCGCTCGACGTGTCGGTGCAGGCCCAGGTCCTCAACCTCCTCATGGACCTCCGCGACGAGCTGGGCCTCTCGCTGCTGTTCGTCTCGCACGACCTGGCCGTCGTACGGCACTTCTGCGACCGGGTCGCGGTCATGCGGCACGGGGAGATCGTCGAGACCGGTACGCGTGAGGAGGTGTTCGACCGGCCGAGCGCCGCGTACACGCGCGAACTGCTGGCCGCGACCCTCTGAGCGCCCCGCGCCGCCCCTCCGCGCCGCCTCGAGGAGGGGAGGGGACGGCGCGGAGGGGCCACCCCGAAGCGGTGCCCCGCCCCCTGGAGTCCACCGGCCAGGGAGCGGGGCACCGCGCTTGTCACGGGGGTGTCAGCAGGTGCCCGCCGGGCGGGCCCGGGTCACCAGGTCCGTGTGGCCGGTGGTGCCGTCGATCCACACCACGCGCCTGCCGGTGTCGACCGCGTGGCCGGTCTGCTCACCGCGGTTGCAGGAGACCCGCTGGAGGCCCTTGCCGTCCAGGTCGGTCTGCACCAGCTTGGTGAGGTTGCCGTTGCTCCAGCCGCGCCGCGGCTGCCAGTGCGTCAGCGTCAGCGCCGAGTCCGAGGCGTCCACGTTCCAGAAGTACGCGTTGGCGGAGGACTCGGGGACGATGTCGGTCAGGCCGGTGCCGTCGAGCTTGGCGCGGCGCAGGCCCATGCGGTTGTCGTCGGCGATGTCGTCGACCAGCCAGTACAGGTACTTCCCGTTGATCGCCGGGGTGGCGATGCCGAGGTAGGCGCCCTTGGCGGGGACCAGCGTCCGCTTGCCGGTCCTGACGTCCGTGATCTCCGTGGAGATCTGCTGGACGCCGTCCTTGTCGACGTACACCTTGGCGTAGCCGAGCTTGTCACCGCTGAGGGTGGGCAGCGCGGTGGCCACGTCGTAGCGGCCGCCGTCCACGAACACCGGCTCGCGCTCGCCCGTGCGCAGATAGGCGACCCGCTGCTGGCCGTGCGGGCTGGACTCCTGCCAGGTCACGGTGGAGCCCGAGACGCGCACATTGGCGACGAGGGTGCCCGCCGACCACAGCTTCTTGACCGGGCCGCCCTTCAGCGGCCGGGAGAGCACCTCGACGCTGGTCGGGCCGTACGCCACCCACGCGACCGTCTTGCCGTCGGTGTCCGGGTAGACGTGGAACCGGCCGTCGTTGGGGCTGATCAGCTTCCGCTCGCCCCTGCCGTCGGTGCGGCCCGCCCACACGGAGAAGGCCTCCTGGCCCTCCTCGTCGGACTTCGACGCGGCCCACCAGCCGCCGCCCGCGCCCGCGCCGGTGTTCGGCAGGGCCCCGCCGAGCGCTGTGGCGTTCAGGTCGCCGACGAGCTTGTCGGAGTCGACGCCGATGGCCTTCTCCCAGCCCTTGACGATGCCGTGCGCGTCGAAGGCGCGGTGCACCGCGCGCAGCTTCGCGCCCTTGACGCCGAGCGCCTTGGCGGCGGCGACCACCGCGGTGCGGGCCTCGGTGTAGCCGTCGAGCGGCGTCAGGTACTCGGCGAGCGCCTTGTAGACGATCCGGTCGGCGAGGGTGCCGCCGAGGTCCTCGCGGATGTCCCACAGGGCGCCCGAGACGATCGTCGAGTTGAGGTGCACGCCGCCGCTGTCGGTGCCGATGGTCACGCCGAGGAAGTCCTTGGCGGTGGTGCGGCCGTCGTTGAGGTTCCGGAACGCGCAGTCCTCGGGGGCCTTGGTGCGGCACAGGTCCTCGCCGATGAGGGCGGCCTTGGGGTCGCTCATCGGGGTCTTGGAGGCGGTGACGTCGATGGCGTTGCCGAAGTAGTCGGCGATGGCCTCGTTCAGGGCGCCGGACTGGCCGACGTACACCAGGCCCGCGGTGTGCTCGACGACGCCGTGCGTCATCTCGTGGCCCACCACGTCCAGGTCGGCGGAGAGCGTCTTGGTCTCCTCGTCGCCGCCGCCGTACACCATCTTCTGGCCGTCCCAGAAGGCGTTGACGAACGGGAAGCCGCCGTCGGTCACGCCCACCAGGGAGTTGATGGCCATGCCCTTGCCGTCGAGGCTGTCGCGGCCGTGCTTCTTCTTGTAGTAGTCGTAGACCTTCCCGGCCGCCCAGTGCGCGTCCACGGCGCCCGACTCGGTGGCGTCCTTGCCGAACTCCTTGGTCTTGGAGGCGACTTCGGAGATCCCGCTGGGCCACTTCCCGGACGCGTCGTTGGCGTCGACACCGCGCGCGTCCCAGGTGGTCAGCGCGTTCTTGCTGCCGCCCCACTGGTGGCGGTAGTCGCGCAGCTGGTACGAGTCCGACGCCGCGTCATGGGTCAGGTCGAGGTCGACCTTGGTGCCGTCCAGCTTGACGCCGCTGCCGGTGGTGCCCGGGAAGCCGTCGTCGGCGGAGGCCCCTGAGGCCCCTGAGGCCCCTGAGACCGCGGCATCGAGGGTCTGGATGCCCGAGTACTGGAGCACCGGGAAGCCGGAGGCGGCGTCGACGTAGACCTCCCGCTTGACCGGGCCGCCGCTGGCTGGGTCGGTGCCGGTGACGGTTACGTGGTACGTGAGGACGCCCTTGCCCTGGGGGAGGACGACCAGGCCGTGCGAGGTGCCGCTCAGCGCGGCGGCCCTGGCGGCGCCCTTGCGGGCCTTGGCCTTCTCGCCCTTCTTGCCCTTGGCGCCCGCGGACTTGGGGGCCAGCTTGGTCAGGCTGCCCGTGCGGCCGTCCCCGGCGGCGGTCACCGCGACGGCCCGCTGGACGGCGGTCTTCTCCGCGACCCGCGCCTTCGTCCCGACGCTCAGGCCGGTGAAGTACTTGCCGGAGGTGCCGGTGACGACCCGCTCGCCGTCCTTCTTCTCCATCCGCACCAGGTACTGGCCGCCGAGGACCGGCAGCCCCTTGTGCTTCTGCTGGAAGCGGACCGTTTCGTCGGCGCCCTGCCGCAGGGTCTGCTCGGTGGTCAGATTCCGCCGGGGGTCGGGTATCTCGTAGCGGTCCTTCTTGGCCGCGAGGTGGCCGCGGGCCGCGTCGGCGGCGCTGCCGGAGTCCTTGGCGGCCTCCTCGATGCCGTCGACCAGGGCCGGGGTGTCGGTGCCCGTGCCGGGGACGACCTCGGCCGCCGGGTCGTCGGCGGGCGCGTCGGCTGCCTGGGCGGCGGTGACCCCGGAGGCGAGCAGCGCCGCCGCGCTCAGCAGCGCGGCGCCACCCGTGAGGCGTATTCGCTTGCGTGACTTGCTCAACCGTGACTTGCTCAACGTTCCCCTCCACGTGATCGGATGCGCACGTCGACAGAGCGCGCGTCGACCGAGCACGCGTCGACACGGCGCACGTCGTGTACGTGCCATGCACATGCAAGCCGTTGCCCCCATGTTGATCAAGGAATAACGACTGGTCACAAGTGGGGCCGCACACTTGTGTGCACCTTCGGGGGAGGGTGAGACTGCCCGTCATGACCATGGTGGGGAGCGGCAAGGGGAGCGCGCTGCGCGACCTGGGCCTGGGGGAGTCGGACGAGCGGGTGTACGGGGCGCTGCTGCGGCGGCGGGCCAGGACGGCCCTGGACGCGGAGCAGCTGCGCCGGGAACTGGGGCTCACCCGCAGGGAGTTGGAGGAGTCACTGACCCGGCTGCGGGAGCACGGCTTCACGCTGCCGGAGCCGGACGCCGCGTCCGGTCACCCGCGCGGCGTCCTGCCGCGCCCGGTGCCGCCCGCGCCCGCGGTGCGCGCCCTGATCCACCGAAGACAGGCGGAACTGCGCCGCCGGGCCGCGGAGCTTGAGCGGCTGCGGCGTGAGGCCGACGCGATCGCCGACCGCCTGGAGCCGGATCCGGCGCTCGGGGCGGGCGCCGCCGCGGGCGTCGAGGCGGTCAGCGGGGCGCCCGCGGTCCTCGCGCACCTGGACCAGTTGCTGGCCCGCGCCGAGAAGCAGGTCCTGATCCTGGACCGGCCGCCCTATCTCGCGCCCTGGACGGGGCCGGGCACCGGCGGGAGCGCCCGGGCGGGCGGGGGGATCGCGGCGCTGCTGGAGCGCGGCGTCGTCGTACGGATGGTGCTGGCCCGCGCGGGGCTGGGGCTCCCGGGGCGTGCCCGGCTGCTCGCGCCGCTGGTGGAGCGGGGGCTCAGGGTGCGGGTGGCGGCCGACGTGCCCACCAGGCTCGTCGCGGTGGACGGCCGTGCGGCGCTGCTGCCGCCGGTGGACGGCGCGGACCCGGCGCGCACCGCCGTGGTCGTGCGCGAGGCGCTGCTGCAGAACGCCTTCGGGCCGCTCTTCGAGGCGCTCTGGGACAAGGCCCTGCCGCTGGGCGGGGCGGCGGGGCGGCTCTCGGACGAGCACCGGGACCTGCTGGGCCTGCTCGCCGGTGGCTTCAAGGACGAGGCGATCGCGCGGCGGCTCGGCGTGCATGTGCACACGGCGCGGCGGCGGATCAGCCGCCTCCTGGACGACCTGGGCGCCGAGACCCGTTTCCAGGCGGGCGCCCAGGCCGTGCTGCGGGGGTGGCTGACGGGGCCTTAGCCCCCGCGGGTGGTGGCCACCCCGGCCGGGCCGGGGCCGGGCTCAGAAGTCGAAGACCTTGCCCTTGCCGAGCTCCAGCGCGCAGGGGTTGGCGAAGGTGTGCTCGTACCAGACGCGGCGGCCCTCCCAGACGCCCTGGGCGGTGACCACGACCGGGTTCCACTCCTTGGTGCAGGGCCGGGGCGACGGCTTCTTGGTCACCTTGTCGAACTTCCCGCCGACCGACCGCAGTTCGTCGCAGGCGCCGGGCGCGTCCGGGTGGCTGCCGACGCCGCCGGAGGAACAGCCGAGCGACACGGCCCGCTGGATCGAGGCGGTCTCGGCCTTGTCGCCGTAACCGATGGTCAGCACCAGCTCGGAGGGTGCGTACAGCCGGGCCGCGGCGGCCTCGGGCGTGGGGGCGGCGGTCGGCGCGGCCGCGGTGGCCGCGGCGCTCAGACCGCCGAGGGCGAGGGCGGCGCCCAGCGCGATCCCTCCAGTGATGTACCGCATTTCGAACACTCCCTTGCTCTGCGTTGCAGATAGCGAACGGAACGTGACGCGAGTCTTGCTCAAGGCGGCATCGAAAGCACATCGGACACTGGCTTTCGGTCGATGGTTGAGAACGCTGTGTAGTGGCGTGAAGTTACGGGGCGGGACGGCGGGCGGGGGTGTGAGCACCTGGTGCGGCCAGCGGGAAGGCCGGTTCGGCGGGAATCTCCCGTACGCCGGGAAAGGGGCGCGGTGGCCGTGGATCGGGGGGGTGGGGGCGTGGGCCGCGCTCCGCCGGGGCGGCGGGAATGGCCGGAGGGTGCCCCTCGAACGGGACTTCGAGCCCGCGCGGGCTCAAGTGCCGCCGGACGGGCTGACGGGTGGGCCGCTGAACGGGATGGGGGCCCTCCGGGGGGGGAGGTCAGCGCTTGGGCCAGTACCAGAGCGGCTCGTCCAGGAGGCTCTCGCGGCCCGCCACGGCCGTCTCGCCCGCCTCCTTGACCAGCTCGATGGAGGTGACGTCGAGCCGGTGGCGCGGGGCCCGCTTGCCGATCGCGTCCGCCAGCTGCGGGGCGTGGGTGACCAGGACGATCTGGGTGTCGCGGGCCGCCGTGAGGACCAGGTCCGCGAGCGGGCGCAGCAGGTCGGGGTGGAGGCTGGCCTCCGGCTCGTTCAGGACGAGGAGCGCGGGCGGGCGCGGGGTGAGCAGGGCGGCGGTCCACAGCAGATAGCGCAGGGTGCCGTCGGACAGCTCGGCCGGGCCGAGGGGGCGCAGCAGGCCGCGCTGGTGCAGCTGGATCTCGAACCGCCCGCCGTGGTCCGCGATCCGCACCCGGCTGCCCGGGAAGGCGTCGTCCACCGCCGCGTCGAGCGCCGCGTCGTCGCCGGTCTCGCGGATGGTCTGGAGCGCGGCGGCGAGGTCGGCGCCGTCGTGCGCGAGGACCGGTGTGCGGGTGCCGACGCGGGCGGCGCGGGCCGGGGCGTCGGCGTCCGTGCGCACGTGGTCGTAGAACCGCCAGGAGCGGAGCAGCTCGCGCAGCCTGAGCAGGTCCGGGGCGAGCTGGGGGTCGGCGAACTCGCTCAGCATGCTGTCGTACGGCCTGATGCCCTGGGTGCGGTGCCAGCCGCCGTCGGCCGTGCGGGTGCGTACGGCGGGGCCCGCGCGGTCGCAGAGCAGCGCGGCGGGGCGCAGCACGGGGCCCGCCCAGGTGGCCTCGCGCTTGATCTCCGGGTCGAGGGCGAACATCGACGGGGCTCCGCCCGGCTGCGCTCCGCTGGACTGGGGGACGCCGAAGTCCACGGCGTACCCGAACTCGTCCCCGGCGAAGCCAAGGCGCAAGGCGGCGGGCTCCTCTCTCTTCTCGCCTGCCCAGAGGGCCGAGGGGAGGCCGCCCTCCCGGGCCAGGGCGGCTACGGCGCCGCCCTGGGCCGAGTCCGCCAGGAGCCGCAGGGCCCGGTACAGGCTGGACTTCCCCGTGCCGTTCGCTCCCGTGACCACGTTCAGCCGGTCCAGGGGGACGATCAGTTTGCGGAGGGAGCGGTAGTTCTCTACGGCCAGCGTGCGGATCATGTCCCCAGGGTGGCAGGTGGGTCTGACAGACGGCCCCCCCTTGGGTGCTTCGCGCCTCGTCCTCAAGCGTCGGACAGGCTCTTCCGCCGGTACTTCGCCGTCACCAGGGTGGCCGCCGTGCCCGCCACCGCCCACGCCGACAGGACCAGCAGCGGGCCCGTCGTCGCGTTGCCCTTGAAGTACGCGATCGAGCGGGCCACCCACGTGCCCGCGCCCGGCGGCAGCGCGGGGCCGATCGCCTTCCAGAACGGGGGCAGCATCGGCAGCGGGAAGGCGCCGCCCGCGCTCGGGTTGCCCGCCACCACGATCAGCAGCACCGCCAGGCCGATGCCGATGATGCCGGTGAGCGCCTCCAGGGCCAGGGTGATCGCGCCGACCGCGAAGGTCAGCAGGGCGCCGAGGCCCCACAGACCCATGATCGAACCGGGCAGGGCGCCCAGGATCGGGCCGACGATCACCGCGCCGCCCAGGCCGCCCGCGATCGAGAGCAGGGCCATGGCGCCGAGCCGGATCGCCGCGCGCTGCGGGGTCGCGGGCCTGGAGCCCGCGCTGATCGACATGATCGAGGCGCACAGATAGCCGCCCACGCACCAGCCGACGACCAGGTAGAACGACGACAGGCCGTTGAAGTCCTGGGGCGAGGCGGCGGCCACGTCGACGGTCTTCACCGTGCGCTTCTGCGCGCCCTCGGCCTGGGTGGCGATCATCTCCAGGGCGTTGGCGAGCGCCTTGCCGCCGCCGGAGGCGACCAGGAGGGTGTCGTTCGTGCCCTGGGGGTCGACGATCAGGGCGCCGTCGATCTCCCGGTCCATGATCTGGTCGCGGGCGGTGGCCTCGTCCTTGACCACGCGCGGGTCGAGCGGCGCGCCGGGCAGCCGGGCGAGCTGGTCCTTCGTCTGGTCGGCGGCGGGGCCGGGGGCCACCACCGCGAAGGGCACGTCCTTCGGCTTCGGGTGGTGCAGCGCGCCCACGTAGGAGGTGATGAACAGCAGCTGGAGGGCCAGGACGCCAAGGACGAGCAGGGCTGCTCGCGGGGTGACGGCGCTCTTGAGCTCGTCGGCGAAGGTCATGCCCCCACGCTCCGAGGCGTCCGGGGGGCGCGCAGGCGGGGCGGGGCCGAATGGATGACCCCTCGTACAAAGCCCTCGTACCGATCGTACGAAGCCCTCGTACCGATTGAACCCTCGTACCGGGTGAACCCCTCGCACCGGTGGTCGAACTAGTATTCGAAATTGGTCTATGGTGGAGGAGGGGGACGGGAAGCGGAAGGTTCAGGAGGTGCGTGTGCCCGGGTTCACGCATCTGCACACCGCCTCCGGGTTCTCCCTCAGGTACGGGGCCTCGCACCCGGAGCGGCTCGCCGAGCGCGCCGCCGAGCGGGGCATGGACGCGCTCGCGCTCACCGACCGGGACACCCTCGCGGGCGCGGTCCGCTTCGCCAAGGCGTGCGAGAAGGCGGGGGTGCGGCCGCTGTTCGGGGCGGAGCTCGCGGTGGACCCGCCCGAGCCCGCCGGGGAGCGCGGCGCCCGCCGCCGGGCCCCCGTGCGCGGCGGTGCCTTCATCGACGAGTCGACCCCGCGCGTGACCTTCCTCGCCCGGGACGGCGCGGCGGCCTGGGCGGACCTGTGCCGCCTGGTCAGCGCCGCCCACCGGGCCCCGGACGGGCCGCCCGTGCTGCCCTGGGACGACTGCCGCGGCGACGGCCTGACCGTGCTGCTCGGCCCCGCGTCCGACGTCGGCCGCGCGCTCGCCGCCGGGCGCCCCGACCGTGCCGCCAGGCTGCTCGTCCCCTGGCGCGAGCGGTACGGCGACGCGCTGCGGCTCGAAGCCGTCTGGCACGGCCGCACCGGCACCGGACCCGGCTCGCTCCGCCTGGCCGCCCGCACCGTCGGCTTCGCCGCCGAGCAGCGCCTGCGCCCCGTCCTGACCAACGCCGTGCGCTACGCCGACCCGGGCCAGGGCCCCGTCGCCGACGTCCTGGACGCTTCCCGCCGCCTGGTGCCCATCGACCCGAAGGGGCGGCTCGACAGCGGCGAGCGCTGGCTGAAGGGCGAGGCCGCCATGCGGGACGCCGCCGAGCGGATCGTCGAGGCCGCCGGATTCCGCCGCGACGTCGCGCACCGCCTCCTGGAGCAGACCCGGGCGACCGCCGCCGAGTGCGTCGTCGACCCGGCGGACGACCTCGGCGTCGGCTCCGTGCGCTTCCCCGAGCCGGGCCTGGTCGGCGCCGCCCGCCGCACCGCGCAGCGCGTCCTCGCCTCCCGGGCGGCGGCGGGCATGGTACTGCGCGGCTACGACAGGCGCGCCGACGGGCGCGCGTACTGGGAGCGGATGCACCACGAGCTGGACATCATCGCCCACCACGGCTACGCATCCTACTTCCTGACGGTCGCTCAGGTCGTGGACGATGTACGGGAGTTGGGCATCCGGGTAGCCGCGCGCGGCTCCGGCGCCGGGTCCCTGGTCAACCACCTGCTTGGCATCGCGACCGCCGACCCCCTCGCGCACGGGCTGCTCATGGAGCGGTTCCTGTCCACGCGCCGCCGGGTGCTGCCGGACATCGACATCGACGTGGAGTCCGCGCGGCGCCTTGAGGTCTACCGCGCGATCATCGGCCGGTTCGGCGAGGCGCGGGTGGCGACGGTCGCCATGCCGGAGACCTACCGGGTCCGGCACGCGATCCGCGACGTCGGCGCCGCCCTGTCCCTGGACCCCGCCGAGACCGACCGGATCGCCAAGGCCTTCCCGCACATCCGCGCCCGCGACGCCCGCGCGGCGATGGCGGAGCTGCCCGAGCTGAAGGGCATCGCGGCCGAGGCGGACCGGCACGGCCGCCTGTGGGACCTGGTCGAGGGCCTCGACGCGCTGCCGCGCGGCGTCGCCATGCACCCCTGCGGCGTGCTGCTCTCCGACGCCTCCCTCCTGGAGCGCACCCCCGTCATGCCCACCAGCGGCGAGGGCTTCCCCATGTCCCAGTTCGACAAGGAGGACGTCGAGGACCTCGGCCTGCTCAAGCTCGACGTACTCGGCGTGCGGATGCAGTCGGCGATGGCGCACGCCGTCGCCGAGGTCGAGCGGGCCACGGGGGAGCGGATCGACCTGGACGACCCGCGCCAGGTCCCGGAGGGCGACGAGGCGACGTACCGGCTCATCCGCTCCGCCGAGACCCTGGGCTGCTTCCAGATCGAGTCACCCGGCCAGCGCGACCTGGTGGGGCGCCTCCAGCCCGCGACCTTCCACGACCTGGTGGTGGACATCTCGCTGTTCCGGCCCGGCCCCGTCGCCGCCGACATGGTGCGGCCCTTCATCGAGGCCCGGCACGGCCGCGCGCCCGTCCGCTATCCGCACCCCGACCTGGAGGGGCCGCTCAAGGAGACGTACGGCGTCGTCGTCTTCCACGAGCAGATCATCCACATCGTCGACATCATGACCGGCTGCGGGCGCGACGAGGCCGACCGGGTGCGGCGCGGCCTGTCCGACCCCGGCTCGCAGGGGCGGATCCGGGTGTGGTTCGCGCAGGCGGCCGCCGCGCGCGGGTACGGCGCCGAGACGATCCGGCGGACCTGGGAGATCGTCGAGGCCTTCGGGTCGTACGGCTTCTGCAAGGCGCACGCCGTGGCCTTCGCCGTGCCCACGTACCAGTCCGCGTGGCTCAAGGCCCACCACCCGGCGGCCTTCTACGCGGGGCTGCTCACCCACGACCCGGGGATGTACCCGAAGCGGCTGCTGCTCGCGGACGCCCGGCGGCGCGGGGTGCCGATCCTGCCGCTTGACGTGAACCGGTCCGCGGTCGCCCACCGTATCGAACTGGTGTCCGGTTCTCCGGACCGGTGGGGCGTGCGGCTCGCGCTGTCCGACGTGCACGGCATCAGCGAGGCCGAGGCGGCCCGCGTCGCCGACGGACAGCCGTACGCCTCGCTGCTCGACTTCTGGCAGCGGGCCCGGCCGAGCCGCCCGCTCGCCCAGCGGCTCGCCCAGGTGGGGGCGTTGGACGCGTTCGGCGCCAACCGCCGCGACCTGCGACTGCACCTGACGGAGCTTCAGCGCGGCGACCGCGGCGGCGGCCCCCAACTGCCGCTGCCCGGCGGCCGGAACACCGCCTCCGCGGGCCTGCCCGACCTCGACGACACCGAGCGCCTGAGCGCCGAACTCGGCGTGCTCTCCATGGACGCCTCGCGGAACCTGATGGACGACCACCGCGCCTTCCTCGACGAGCTGGGCGTCACCTCCGCGCGCCGCCTGCGCGCGGCCCGGCACGGCGACACCGTCCTGGTCGCGGGCGCCAAGGCCGCCACCCAGACCCCGCCGATCCGCTCCGGCAAGCGCGTCATCTTCACCACCCTCGACGACGGCACCGGCCTGGTTGACCTGGCCTTCTTCGACGACTCCCACGACGCCTGCGCGCACACCGTCTTCCACTCCTGGCTGCTGCTCGTGCGCGGCGTGGTGCAGCGGCGCGGGCCGCGCAGCCTCAGCGTCGTCGGTGCGGCGGCGTGGAACCTCGCGGAGCTGGTGGAGCTGCGCCGCGACGGCGGCCTCGACGAGGTGGCGGCACGCCTCGCGGAACCCGCGCCCTCGACGCGGGCCGGGGCCGAGGACCCGACGGGAGGCCGCCGCATCCAGCTGTCCACCGGCTACACGATGCACCCGTGGGCCGACCTGCGGCCCGCCGGGCAAGAGCCTTCACAGACACGGAAGTTGTGGCACCAGAGTCCTGGGAGTGCGGGATGACTGTCCTCTGTGTACGTTTCCAGCTGCCGCCGATGTACGAGGCGGCCCTGCCGGGCCTGCTCGGGCTCCTGGAGGAGTTCACCCCCGTCGTCGAGGCGCTGCCGCCGGACGGGGCGCTCGCCGATCTGCGGGGCGCCGAGCGGTACTTCGGGCGCGGCGCCGCCGAACTCGCCTCGGTGATCCGGGTGCGCGCGCTCGCGCTGCACGGCGTCGACTGCGCGATCGGCGCCGGTCCCGGGCCGATGCTGGCCCGCGTGGCGCTGCGCGACGCCCGGCCCGGCGCGGTGTGCGCGGTGCCCGAAGGCGGCGCCGAAGCCGTCCGGGACTTCCTCGCCGACCGGCCCGTCGCCGCGCTGCCCGGCGTCGGTACGGCGACCGCCCGCACCCTGTGCGAGTACGGCCTCGACACCCTCGGCCGGGTCGCCGCCGCGCCCCTGTCCACGCTCCAGCGCCTTCTCGGCGCGCGGGCCGGGCGCGAGCTGCGCGAGAAGGCGAACGGCGTCGACCGCGGCCGGGTCGTCCCGAACGCGGTCTCCCGCTCCCTGGCCACCGAGCGCGCCTTCCCGCGCGACGAGATCGACCCCGACCGGCACCGCCGCGCCCTGCTCTCGGCCGCCGAGGAGCTGGGCACCCGGCTGCGCGCCCTCGACAAGGTCTGCCGCACCCTGACCCTCACCGTCCGCTACGCCGACCGCTCCGCGACCACCCGCAGCCGCACCCTGAAGGAGCCGACCGCCCACTCGGCGGCGCTCACCGGAACGGCGTACGGCATGTACGAGGCGCTCGGCCTCCAGCGCGCCCGGGTCCGCGCGATCGCCCTTCGCGCGGAGGGGCTCGGCCCCGCCGAACAGGCCTCCCACCAGCTCACCTTCGACCCCGCGGACGAGCGGGCCCGCCGCATCGAGGCGGTGGCGGACCGGGCGCGGGCACGCTTCGGGCCGCTGGCGATCGTGCCGGGGGCGTTGGCGGCGTGATCTCGCGCGGGCGCGTTGGGCGGGTGGGGCGCGCTGAGCGCAGGATCCTTCTGGGAGAAGCGGCGCGGAGGGCTGGCGGGGGCGCCGTTCTGACGCCAACTCACCCTGCTCGCCGGTGAGTTGAGGCCTCTCTCCCCTGAAAGGCAGCCACTTGAGGGTGACGCACATCACATCCACCCTGGGTGGTTTGGGATGGTTTCGAAGGGTTGGGAGATGGTGCCGCGTCGCGGCGGCTCGTGCGCCGTCGGCGGGGTTCCCGCGCTGTCCGATTGGGCCGCCCCCGCCTCGGCGCGGTACAACGACGGCATCCCACCCCCTTCCGAGAGGACCGGCCATGCCCGCGACCCCGCACCCCGCCCCACGCGACCTCGCCGACCTCCCGTACGCGCACCGGCTCGAAGCGTTCGCGGGAGAGCTGGAGCGCGAGGGCGACCACGAGTCCGTGCACTTCGACGGCGGTGACTTCGTCGACCTCGACGGCGGTGACTCCGTGTTCATCGAGTGCGCCTTCTCCTCGGTGGCCTTCGAGGGCGGGCGCTATCGCCGCTCCCGCTTCAACGACGTCTGGGCGCACCAGACCCGCTGGGTGGGCGCCGACCTCGCCGAGACCCAGTGGACGGACGCCGAGGCGGGCGCGGGGCTGCTCGCCGGGGTGGAGCTGCACGGCGCGCGGCTGCGGCGCGTGGTGTTCCACCACTGCAAGTTCGACTCCGTCAACCTGCGCGCCACCGAGCTGCGCGACGTCGCCTTCGTGGACTGCCTGCTGCGCGACGTCGACTTCGGCGGCGCGCACCTCGCGGGGGTCGACTTTCCCGGTACGACACTGGAGCGCGTCCGCTTCGACAACGTCACCGTCGACCGGGCGGACCTCAGCCGGGCCGCCGCCCTCGGCATCTCCTCCGGCTTCGACGCGCTGCGCGGCGCGACCATCAGCGGCCTGCAACTGGTCGAACTGGCACCGGCGTTGGCGCTGACACTGGGCATCGAGGTGACGGACGACTGACGCCGCCCGGCGGCTAGCGGCGGGTGGCCGCCGCGCGCCGCCGCGTGGCCATGAAGAGCGTGGCGGCACCGGCCGCGAGCACCGCGGCGCCGCCGACCGCCACGTACGGCGTCGCGCTGTCACCGCCGGTCTCCGCGAGGCGCTCGCCGCTGGCCGAGACCGGCTTCGCGGCGCCGCCCTTGGCCTCCGGCTGGTTGCCGGTGTCGGCGGCGGCGCCCTTCACGTCGCCGTGGCCGTGGTGCTCCACCGTGGACCTGTCCGCGCCGTCGGCGATGTCCCGCTCGGACGGCGCGGCGGCGGTCGTGACGCCGCCGCCCCCGCCGAAGACCACGTCCGAGCAGGTGTAGAACGCCTCCGGGGAATCCGAGCGCTGCCAGATGGAGTACACCAGGTGCCGCCCGGACCTCGCCGGGACCTTCCCGCTGAACACGTACGAACCGTTCACCAGCTTCGGGTCCGTGACCTTCGCGAACGGACGCGCCTGGAGGTCCGACCACTTCAGGGGCTTGGCCGGATCGTACGACGGCTTGGTGAGGTACAGCTCGAAGGTGCCCTTGTGCGGGGCCGTGGCCCGGTAGCGGAAGGTGTGCTTCCCGGCGCGGAGCCTGGTGGACGGCCAGTCGGTACGAGGTAGGTCGAGCCCCTTGTACTTGGCGTTCCCCGCGCTGCACAGCTTGCCGTCCGGGATGATCTCCCGCGACTTGCCCGCGGCGTTGGCGATGTTCACCTCGTTCCAGTCGTACAGCGGCTGGGTGCCGCCCGCCCGGACGAGCGCCTTGCAGGCCGCCGACCTCGGCGCCTCGGGGCCCTCCTGGAAACAGGCGGCCACGCGGCTGACGGGGTCGGTCATCGACCCGTGCGCGGCCGCGGGCGCGGCGACCACGCCGGACAGGACGAGCGGTATGCCAGCCGTGGCGGCGGTGACGGCGACGGCCTTGCGGCGAGCGGACATGGGGAATTCTCCTCGGGAGACGGTCGGGGGAGGCAGGGCGGTACGGCTGCGCCGGGCCCCGCGGTGATCAGCAAGCTAGCCCCCGTCACCCTTGAATTCGCCTGCGGAGACCGCGAATTGGTGATCCTTATGCCGCCGTTAAGGGCCGCCTAACCGGGGTCTCAGGAACCCTCGGTGCCCGAGGGGAACGCCCGTGTCCCCGAAACAACTCGAACCGAAGCCGCCACCGGGCTAACGTGCCTGGTCGGCTCGTGTGGTCCCCGCGCGCGCGGGGCTGACCCCTCGACCTGCGCACATGCCGCGTCAGCGAGCGCCCGGTCCCCGCCTACGCGGGGATGCCCCCCGGCCCCAATGCCCGGCGCCCACGCTCACCCCACCCACCGATACCGCCGCTCAGGTCGCCCCGCCCCGCCGTACCGCAGGGTGACCTCCGCCCGCCCCGTCGTCGCGAAGAACTCCAGGTAGCGGCGGGCGCTGACGCGGGACAGGTGGCCCGCTTCGGCGCACTCGGAGGCGGAGAGGCCGTCGGGGTGGGCGCGGAGGGTGTGGGCGACCAGGTCGGCGGTGTGCGGGGCGAGGCCCTTGGGGAGTTCGCGGGAGCCGGGCGGGCGGGTGCCGAAGAGCTGGTCGACGTCCTCCTGCCGCGCCTCGGCGAGACCGTCGAGGCGCGCCCGCAGGGCCGCGACGTGCCGCAACTGCTCCCGCAGCGCCGCCTGGTTGAACGGCTTGATCAGATAGTGCAGCGCCCCGGCGCGCAGCGCGGCGCGGACGACCTCGGCGTCCCGCGCCGCCGTGATGAACAGGACGTCCACCGGCACCCGCCCCGGATCCCGCCCCTCGGCGGCCCGTAGCTCCCGCAGCACCGCGAGCCCGTCCATGTCCGGCAGGTACACGTCCAGGAGCACCAGGTCGGGCCGGAACCGCTCCGCCGCCCGCAGGGCATCCACGCCGCTGTGCGCCACGCCCGCCACCGAGAAGCCGTCCACCGTGGCCACATACCGGCTGTGCAGCTTGGCGACCATGAAGTCGTCGTCGACGACCAGCACCTTCGTCATCGCCCGCCCCCTCGCCCCTCGTCGTCGCCGCAGGGTAGGGGCGCGACCACAACGACCACAACGTCCGTTGGTTCCGGAAGCGAGACAGCTTCTTCACGCGTGGGCAACATGTGGGCCACCTCACACACGTAAGCGGACCGGCCGGACGGCCAGACAGGTGGTGGCACCCGTGCGACTACGTCCCCCCAGGCGCCTGCGCGCCCCCCTGGCCCTGTGCGGCGCCGCCCTCCTCGTACTCCTCGCACCCCCGCTGCTCACCCCCGGCGACGGCGACGACACCGGCACCCGCATCCCCGGCCTGCGCTTCATGGTCCCCAACACCCCCGGCGGCGGCTACGACATCACCGCCCGCACCGCCGCGAAGAACGCCGAGGACGCCGGACTCGCCCACAACATCGAGGTGTTCAACCTGCCCGGCGCGGGCGGCACCGTCGGTCTCAGCCGCCTCGTCGCGGAGCACGGCAACGGCAGGCTCGCCATGTCCATGGGCCTAGGCGTCGTCGGCGCCGCCCGCTCCAACCACGCCCCCAGGACCCTCGCCGACACCACCCCGATCGCCCGCCTCACCGAGGAGCAGGGCGTCGTCGTGGTGTCGAAGGGATCGCCGTACGACACCATCGGCGAGCTGATCGAGGCCTGGAAGGAGCGGCCGGGCAAGATGCCCGTCGGCGGCGGCTCGTCGCCCGGCGGGCCCGACCACATCGCGCCCATGCTGATGGCGCGCGCCGCCGGGATCCCCCCGAAGGACATCAACTACGTGCCGTTCGACGGCGGCGGCGAACTCCTCGCCTCGATCCTCGGCGACAAGGTCGCCTTCGGCGTGTCGGGCGTCGGCGAGTACCTGGACCAGATCAGGTCCGGAGAGCTGCGGCTGCTCGCCGTCACCGGACCGAAGCGGGTCAGGGGCCTGGACGCCCCCACCCTCAAGGAGTCCGGCTACGACGTGGACTTCACCAACTGGCGCGGCATCGTCGCCCCGCCCGGCCTCACCTACGCCGAACGCGACAAGCTCACCGCCCTGATCCGCGAGCTGCACCGCTCCAAGGAGTGGCGCGCCTCCCTGAAGAAGAACGGCTGGGACGACGCCTTCCTCACCGGCGAGGAGTTCGGCGACTTCCTCGACGCCCAGGACCGCCGCGTCGTGTCCGTCCTGAAGGAGCTGGGCCTGTGACCGCCGCCGAACCCCCCGCCAAGGAGACCACCGGCCGCCGCGCCTGGCTGCGCGAGCACTCCGAACTCGGCGTGTGCGCCCTGCTGCTGGCGCTCGGCGCCGTCGTCCTCACCGACGCGCTCACCATGGACCTCGCCCTCACCCAGCGCGGCCCCGTCGGCCCCCGCACCGCCCCCGTCGCCGTCGGCTGCGGACTGCTCCTGATCGCCGTACTCCTCGCCGTCGACGTGCTGCGCGGCGGCCGCGGCGAAGCCGAAGGCGGCGAGGACGTCGACCTGTCCGAGCCCGCCGACTGGCGCACCGTGCTGCTGCTCGCCGGGGTCTTCCTCGCCACCGCCGCCCTCATCGACCCCGTCGGCTTCCCCGTCGCGGGCGCCTTCCTCTTCTGGGGCGCCGCCTACGCCCTCGGCAGCCGCGCCGTCGACCGCGACCCGCTGATCGCCGCGGTCCTGTCCGTGGTCACGTACGCCGTCTTCGACCGGCTGCTGGGGGTCCCGCTGCCCGGCGGCCCCCTGATGGGAGTGCTGTGACATGAACGCCTTCAGCTCCCTCATGGACGGCTTCGGCACCGCCCTGACCCCCGTCAACCTGCTGTGGGCCGCCGTCGGCGTGCTCCTCGGCACCGCCATCGGCGTCCTGCCCGGCATCGGCCCCGCGATGGCCGTGGCGCTGCTGCTCCCGGTGACGTACGGGCTCGAACCCACCGGCGCGTTCATCATGTTCGCGGGCATCTACTACGGGGCGATGTTCGGCGGGTCGACCACCTCGATCCTGCTCAACACGCCCGGTGAGAGCGCCGCCGTCGTCGCCGCCCTGGAGGGCAACCCCATGGCCAAGTCCGGCCGCGGCGCCCAGGCCCTCGCGGCGGCCGCCATCGGCCACTTCGCGGGCGGCGTGATCGGCACGGCCCTGCTCGTCGCGCTCGCCCCGAAGGTCGCCGACCTCGCCGTCGACATCGGCGCGCCCGACTACTTCGCCCTCATGGTGCTCGCCTTCATCGCGGTCACCTCGGTGCTCGGCTCCTCGCGCGTCCGCGGGCTGGCCTCCCTCCTCATCGGCCTCACCCTCGGCCTGGTCGGCCTCGACCAGATGACCGGCCAGCAGCGCCTGACCTTCGGCTCCCTCCAACTCGCCGACGGCATCGACGTGGTGATCGTCGCCGTGGGCCTCTTCGCCATCGGCGAGGCCCTGTGGGTGGCGGCCTACCTGCGCCGCACCGCCGCCGCCCCGATCCCCGTCGGCCGCCCCTGGCTCGGCAGGCAGGACGTCAGGCGCACCTGGAAGTCCTGGCTGCGCGGCCCCCTCATCGGCTTCCCGTTCGGCGCGATCCCCGCGGGCGGCGCCGAGATCCCCACCTTCCTGTCGTACGTCACTGAGAAGCGCCTGTCGAAGCACAAGGACGAGTGGGGCAAGGGCGCCATCGAGGGCGTCGCGGGCCCCGAGTCCGCCTCCTCCGCGTCCGCCGCGGGCACCCTCGTCTCCATGCTCACCCTCGGCCTGCCCACGACCGCCGTCGCCGCCGTGATGCTCGCCGCCTTCCAGAGCTACGGCATCCAGCCCGGCCCGCTGCTCTTCGAACGCGAAGCCGAGCTGGTGTGGGGCCTGATCGCGTCCCTGTTCGTCGGCATGGTGCTGCTGCTCGCCCTCAACCTGCCGCTGGCGCCCGTGTGGGCGAAGCTCCTGCGCATCCCGCGCCCCTACCTCTACGCGGGCATCCTCTTCTTCGCCGCGGTCGGCGCGTACGCCGTCGGCGGCGAGGCCCTCGACCTCGTCATCCTGCTCGTCATCGGCCTGATCGGCTTCGGCATGCGGCGCTACGGGCTGCCCGTGCTGCCCGCCGTCATCGGCGTCATCCTCGGCCCCAACGCCGAACTCCAGCTGCGCCGCTCCCTCCAGATCAGCGACGGCAGCGCCCGCGGCCTGGTCGACACGCCGTTCTCCGTGACGGTGTACGTCCTGATCGCCCTCATCCTCGGCTGGCCGCTGCTGTGGAAACTCACGCGCGGCCCGCTGAACCCCCGCCGTACGGTGAGGGAATGAGCGACCAGACCACCACGGGCGGGCCCACCGCCATCCGCCTCGCCACCGCCGCCGACGTGCCCGCCGTCAAGGAGGTCACCGACGCCGCCTACCGCCACTACATCGAGCGCATCGGCCGCGTGCCCGCCCCCATGGAGGCGGACCACGCGGCCGACGTGGCGGCGGGCAGGGTGTACGTCACGGGGGAGCCGGTCGTCGGCCTGGTCTGCGTCCACGCCCGCGAGGACCATCTGTACCTGGACAACATCGCCGTCCGCCCCGACACCAAGGGCACCGGCCTCGGCCGCCGCCTCCTGGAGTTCGTCGAGGACCACGCGCGCGCCCTCGAACTCCCCGAGATCCGGCTCTACACCAACGCGATGATGTGGGAGAACCAGAAGATCTACCCCCGCTTCGGCTACGAGTTCGTGGAGCGGCGCATCGAGGGCGTCTACGACCGCTTCCACTACCGCAAGCGGCTGTGACGACTGAGCGTGGGGCCCGGCCGGTTCCTCCGGCCGGGCCCCACGCTCAGTCGACGGGCCACCAGGTGCGCAGCACGTCCGTGCGGACCTCGGGCCGCTCCCGTGGAGCGCGCTCCTCCACCTCCCGGACCTCCCGGCCCTCCCGCACCCGGCGGACGGCGGACTTCACGACGGGCTTGTGCACGGTCACTCGGCGCATGACGGCCTCCCTGCCTACCAGTGGTCATGCCGTACCCATCGAAGACCCCGGCGACACGGATACGGACGGCCGGGCACGGCGAGCCTCATCGCCGGGCCGACTGTCAGTGCCGGATGCCACGATCGGCTCATGACGATCGGCGAGGGCGAGGGCGAGGGCGCGGACATGGCGTACGACGAGGGCGCGGCGTACGACGACGGGGGTGCCGTACGCGAAGGGGGCGCCGTACGCGGCGGGATCGACTGGGACGCGCGGGCCGCCGCCTTCGACGACGCGCCCGACCACGGCCTGCGGGACCCGGCGGTGCGCCGGGCCTGGGCGGACCGCCTCGCCGACTGGCTGCCGGACGTGCCCGGCGACATTCTCGACGTCGGCTGCGGCACGGGCGGCCTGGCCCTGCTCGCCGCCGAGCAGGGCCACCGCGTCACCGCCCTCGACCAGTCCCCGGCCATGGCCGCGCGGGCCCGCGCCAAGCTCGCCGGGCACCGAGCGCGGGTCCTGGTGGGCGACGCGGCGCGGCCCCCGGTGGGGGAGCGCCGGTTCGACGCGGTCCTCGCGCGGCACGTGCTGTGGCTGCTGCCCGACCCGGATGCGGCGCTGCGGCACTGGTGCTCCCTGCTGCGGCCCGGCGGGCGCCTCGTCCTCGTCGAAGGGGTGTGGGGCGAGGCCAGCCCAACGGGCCTGCCCGCCGCCCGCGTCACGGCGGCGCTCGCCCCGCTCGTCGCCCGGACGCACAGCGAGCGGCTCTCCGCCGACGCCCGGCTCTGGGGCCGCCCCGTGGACGACGAGCGGTACGCGCTGGTGGGCGTCACCGCGGCGGCCGCGCGGCACACGGAGGTCGTCGACGTCCACCTGATCCTGCGCAGAGGCGACGACGTCCTCCTCACCCGCCGGGCGGGCACCGGCTACGCGGACGGCCTGCTGCACCTGCCCTCCGGCCACGTCGAGGACGGCGAGGACGTCCGCACCGCGATGATCCGCGAGGCCCGCGAGGAACTGGGCCTCGCCCTCGCGCCCGGCGACCTGCGCGCCGCCCTCGTCATGCAGCACCGCGGCCCCGGCGGACACCCCCGCACGGGCTGGTTCTTCGAAGCCCCGCACGGCGCGGGCGGCACACCGCGCAACGCGGAGCCGCACAAGTGCGCCGAGCTGGCCTGGCACCCCGTCCGAGCCCTGCCGGACGACATGGTCGCCTACTGCCGCGCGGGCCTCGACGCCTGGCACCGGGGCGAGCCCTTCGCCGTGCACTGGCAGCGCGACGGGGACGCGGTGGCGTACGAGCCGACGGGCCCCGACCGCACCGCCGCGCTCGCCCCGTCGCGGGCGGGAGCGCTGCACCACGTCGAGCTGTGGGTACCCGACCTGGCGGCGGCCGAGCCCGCCTGGGGCTGGCTGCTCGGCGCGCTCGGCTACGCGCGGGACCAGGTCTGGGAGCGGGGCCGCAGCTGGCGGCGCGGCGACGCCTACGTCGTCCTGGAGCAGTCGTCCGACCTGCGCCCCGGCCCGCACGACCGGCGCGCCCCGGGCCTGAACCACCTGGCCTTCCACGTCGGCGGCCGGACGGCGCTCGACCGCCTCGTGGCACTCGCCCCGGCGCACGGCTGGACCCCGCTGTTCGCGGACCGCTATCCGTACGCCGGGGGAGCGGCCCACCGCGCCGCGTACCTGGAGGACGGCCAGGGGTACGAGGTGGAGCTGGTGGCGTGGGACTGACGGCGGGCTGCGCGCGCGTCAGACGAGACGGCCCCGCCGGGCCAGGCGCTCCAGGTCGTCCAGGGCGGCCCGGGCCGCCTCGGCCGCGGCCGGGTCGGACACGGGCAGGCCGCTGGCCTCGAACTCGTCCTCGTCCAGGCGGACGATCCGCGTGCGGTCGGCCGAGCACCACAGGTCGAGGTCCAGGTCCTCGGAGGTGAGCACGGCGCCGTCGCGGATCACGGGCCGGGTGACGTCGCAGTACCAGCCCTTGAGGGAGCCGTCCGCCGCGTACACCTCCTTGACCGCGTACCAGCGGTCCCGCCAGTAGTGCTCCACGAAGACGTCACCCGGCTCGAAGCGCACGAAGCCGAAGTCCCGCACGCCCGCGCCCGCCCAGGGCGCGCGGACCGTGACCCGGCTGCCGTCGTCCGCCACCAGCCGCGCCGGATAGCGGAGCTTGGTGCGCCCCGCCTTGCGCAGCACCACCTCCACGTCCCGGGGCGCGGCCTCAGCCGAGGGCGCGGACATGGCGGACCTCCGTGTCGCAGATCTCGTAGCCGAGCCGCTTGTTGACGGCGAGCATCGGAGCGTTGTCCGCGTCGTTGCCCGTGAACGCCTCCGTGCACCCGGCGGCGCGCGCACGGTGCAGTGACGCGGTCTTGACGAGCGTGGCCAGGCCGCGGCCGCGGTGGGCGCGGGCCGTGCCGGTCATGCCGCTCAGATAGCGGCCCGCGCCGTCGGTGCGGGCCGCGGTGAACGCCGCCGGGCGGCCGTCCACCACGGCGACGACCGTCAGCGCGCGGTCCAGCATCGGGTGGTTCCAGGTGTCCATGAGCCACTGCTCGTAGTCCTGGAGGTCCGCGGCGACGTCGCCGGGCTCGTCCGCGGTCGTCTCGGCGTCCAGGCGGAACAACAGGCGCGGGTCCGCGGCGAAGTCCGCGGCGGTGCGCAGCTCCACGCCCGGCGGCGGCGCGTCCAGCGGCGGCAACTCGCCCGCCGCCAGGTCCAGGCGCAGGAAGTGCGCCGACCGGCTCGCGCGGTAGCCGCGCCGCTCGGCGAACGCCCGGTTCCGCGGCCCTTCGAGCGCCCAGGAGAACACGGTGCCGGCGCCGTGCGCGGCCAGGTGCTCCTCGGCCGTGCGCAGCAGCAGCGAGCCCGCGCCGCGGCCCCGGTGCTCCGGCAGGACGTAGACGTTGGCGAAGCCCTGTCCGGGCTCCGGGCTGTCGTACGCGACGCCGACCTGGCCCGTGCCGATCGGGGTGCCGTCGGCCTCCGCGAGCAACTGGAGGTAGTGGGCCTCGGGATGGGCGTGCTCCGCTTCGAACAGCACGGCGGCGGCGTTCGTCAGGAGGGCGGGCAGGCAGGCGCGGCGGATCGCGGCGAACGCGGTGGCGTCCGCCGCGTCGCCGGGGCGCACGGCGCGGACCAGGAGCTCTGTCATGCGCCGGACGGTACGCGCGGGACCGCGCGACGTGCCTCCCATTTTCCGTTCGTGCGGGACAATCAGCGGGTGACTCTGAAGATCGTCATCGAGGAAGGCGCGGGTACGGCGGCGCCGTACGAACAGGTGCGCGCGCGGATCGCCGAGCAGGCCCGGAGCGGGGCGCTGCCCGTGGGCCACAAACTGCCCACCGTGCGCGGGCTCGCCGAGACCCTGGGCCTGGCCGCGAACACCGTCGCCAAGGCGTACCGGGCACTTGAGGAGGACGGGGTGATCGAGACGCGGGGCCGCAACGGCACGTTCGTCGCCGCCGCGGGCGACGCGACGGCCAAGGCCGCCGCCGCGGCGGCGCGCGCCTACGCGGAACGCGTCCACCGCCTGGGCCTCACCCAGGCCGCCGCCCAGGCAACGGCCGAGGAAGCCCTCCGCGCCACCTACACCACCCCCTAGCCCCCCGCCCCGCCACTACCGCGACGGCACCACCCACCCACACGCTCCCGCACCCGCCGACGGCGACGAGCCCCCACGAGGGGCGCCCCCCTCACGCGGGGCGGCAACGGGCGGGCGGGGAAGAATCCCCCGCACCCGCCGACGGCGATGAGCCCTCACCAGGGGCGGTCCCCGGGCCCGAGAGGGCGACGGGCGGGCGGGTGGGAGAGACACCCGCCGCGCCAGCGGCGGAAGGCGCCGACCGCTAGAGATAGAGCCCGGCCCCGTCCCGGGACGACGGCACCGCCGCCGGAGACGAGCCCCGCCGCAAGGCGTACAGCTCCGCCAGCGTCGCCCCGCCCCGGGGCACCCCCGTGCTCGTCCCCAGCCAGTTCACCGACTCCGCGCGCGTCAGCGGCCCCACCTCGATCCGCGCCAGACAGCGCCCGGGCCGCACCACGGCGGGGTGCAGCTTCTCCAGGTCCTCGTTGGTGGTGACGCCGACGAGGACGTTGCGGCCCTGCCCGAGCAGCCCGTCCGTCAGGTTGAGCAGGCGCGAGAGGGCCTGCCCCGCCGTGTGCTTGGCCTCGCCGCGGATCAGTTCGTCGCAGTCCTCCAGGAGCAGCAGCCGCCAGCGGCCCTTCGCCGAGCCGTCGTCCTCGCCGATGGCGATGTCCATCAGATAGCCGACGTCGGTGAACAGCCGCTCCGGGTCGAGCACGCAGTCGACCTGGCACCAGTCGCGCCAGGACCGCGCGAGCGTGCGCAGCGCGGACGTCTTGCCCGTGCCGGGCGGCCCGTGCAGGAGCAGCAGCCGCCCGGAGATGTCCTCGGGCGTGGTCTTCATCAGCTTGTCCATGGCGTCGGCGACCGGCGCCGTGTAGTTGCCCCGCACCTCCGCCCACGTACCCGCGGAGATCTGCCGCGTCGTGCGGTACGGGCCGCGCCGCGGCGACACGTACCAGAACCCCATGGACACGTTCTCCGGCTGGGGCTCCGGGTCGTCCTGCGCGCCGTCCGTGGCCTGCTTGACGACGGACTCGGCGAGCTCGGCGGAGGTCGCGGTGACGGTGACGTCGGCGCCGCGGCTCCAGCGGGAGACGAGCACCGTCCAGCCCTCGCCCTCGGCGAGCGTCGCGCTGCGGTCGTCGTCGCGGGCCGCCCGCAGCACGCTCGCGCCGGGCGGCAGCAGCGTCGCGCCCGACCTGACGCGGTCGATGTTGACGCTGTGCGCGTACGGCTGCTCGCCCGTCGCGAAGCGGCCGAGGAACAGCGCGTCGACGACGTCCGTGGGGGAGTCGCTGTCGTCGACGGTGAGCCGGATCGGCAGGGCGTCCTGGGGGTTCGCAGACATGCCGCCATGATCCGGCACGCACATGCCCCCGTGCACCCCTGTTTCCGCAGTCGGCAACCGCGTGGCGCGGCCACCGGCCGAGGGTTTCGGCCGTTCCCGGACACTCGTACGGAATGCGCCCTACCGCTAATCGCCGTGGCTACGCTTGCCGGTGATGCGACGTCATGGGTGGAGCTCCGACGCGCGGCGGTGGCGGGTCGCCGCCCTGCTCGGCGTGGGTGTGGTCGCCGTCGCCCTGGTCCTCACCGTCCTGACCATGCCCGGGAAGGACCGGGACGGCACGGCGGGCCCGAGCCGGAACGGCGACCGGGTGCACGGCACGCCCGCGGACCCGCCGGGGCGGCGGGCGGCGGAGGTCGGCTGGGGCTTCACCCACACCCAGCACAGCGCGGACCAGGGCGAGGACGCCGCCGTCGGCCGCGCCGAGAAGCTCCTGAAGGGCCAGCGCCGCCCGCTGCCGCAGATCCAGCACCTCATGGGCTGGGGCGCGGGCAACCCGGAACCCGCGCGGGGGCGGTACGACTTCGCGGACCTGGACCGCCGCGTCGACTTCGTCCGCGCCACCCGCGGCACGCCCGTGCTCACGCTGTGCTGCGCCCCCGACTGGATGAAAGGCGGCGAGCCCGGCGCCGAGAACACCGACTGGAGCAAGGCCTCCCTGGAGACCGCCCCCGAGCCCGAGCACTACGACGACTTCGCCGCGCTCGCCGCGACCGTCGCCAAGCGCTATCCGGACGTCCGCCACTTCGTCGTGTGGAACGAGATGAAGGGCTTCTGGAACAGCACGGAGCGCCGCTGGGACTACGAGGGCTACACCGCGCTCTACAACAAGGTCTACCGGGCGCTGAAGCGGGTCGACAAGGACATCATGGTCGGCGGGCCCTACGTCATCATGGACAGCGTCCGCCCCCGCCAGGGCGACGGCGCCTCCGAGGAGGTCAAGGGCCCCTGGGGCAGCCTCGACCAGGGCGCGGTCGACGCCTTCGACTACTGGAACGAGCACAAGGCGGGCGCCGACTTCGTGGTCGTCGACGGCGCCAGCTACACCAAGGACGACGAGCTGCTGCCCGACGAGTTCCGGGCCGCCGACAAGTTCACCGCCGTCGGCCGCTGGCTGCGCGAGCGCACCGGGGGCCTCCCGCTGTGGTGGGCCGAGTACTACGTGGAGCCCGCCGACGACCGGGACAACCGCGACGCGTGGCCCGAGCCGCACCGCGTCGCCGTGCACGCCACCAGCCTCATCGCGATGGCCAGGGGCGGCGCCACCAGCGGCTTCTACTGGAACCCGCAGCGGCGCGACGGGGCCTGCGCGGGCTGCCTGTGGAGCTCCACGCACCTGCCCGACGGCGGCCGCGAGCTGCCGATACTGCGCCTGCTCGCCCGGTTCGCGGAGGCCTTCCCGCCCGGCACGCGGTACGAGAAGGTGTCCGTCGGCCCCGGCGACGTACCGAACGTGCGGGTCCTCGCCGACGACGAGGCCGTCCTCGTCGTGAACGTCACCGACCGGACCATCAGCGCGGAGGTCGACGGCGGGCGGTACGACCTGGGCGCGTACGAGGTGAAGTGGCTCAAGCGCTAGCCACCGCACGTCACGCCACCCGTCACGGCACCCGTCACGTCATCTGTCACGCCACCCGTCACGCCCTCCGTCACGCCATCGTCAGGAACCGCTGGATCAGCGACGCCAGGAACACCGCGAGCAGCGGCAGCGAGAACCAGAAGCTGCCCTGGAGCCAGCGCTCCTTGTCCACGCTCGGCGGGGACGCCACCCGCACCACCTCGCGCACGGCGAGCAGCACCACGAGCGCCAGGACCGCGAGCCCGCCGACCACCGACCACACCGTCCACGTCACCTTCGGGCCCGCGGGCCCCGGGTCCGCCGCGGGCACCCGCCCCTCGGGCTGCTCGCGCAGCGCGTACAGCGTCGCGTCGGCGTTGCCGTAGGCCTTCCTCAGCTCGGGGCGCCGGTCGAGGGCGCGCGTCAGGCGGGTGTCCCAGTCCTCGGGGTAGCCGCTGTCCATCTGGAGGTACACGGTCTGGCCTCGGTTGACCATCAGATACGAGCGGGGGCCCGCGTCCCTGAGCGCCTCCACCAGGTCCGTGACGCGGTCCGGGTCGGGCGGTGCGAGCGTCGGCCGGTACTCGACCTTCTCCGCGTCCCGCTCGCCCCAGGGGATGGACGGCGTCACGTTGGTGACGGGGTCGTTGCTCATCCACAGCAGCCGCACCGTCGGGTCGTCGTGGGCGTACACGTACTCCATCGCGGCGACCTCGCCGGTCCTGACCCGCTCGAAGGGCTCATTGCCCCAGCGCACCACCAGGAAGCCGCCGATCAGGACGAGCCCGGCGAGCAGCGCGGCGAGCGGCGCGCGGCTGCGGCGCTCGCGGTCGCGCTCCTCGGCGGTGGCGCCGGTGCGCGGGAACAGGGCGAGCCCGGCGAGCAGCGCGGCGCCCGGCAGCGCGAACATGAACACGCGCAGCGCCATCTCGCCGCCGTAGGACTGCATGCCGAAGCCGAGGAACGGCACGAACGTGAGGACCAGGAGCGAGACCTCGCGGTACTTGTGCCGCCGCCTGCGCAGCCAGCCCCAGCAGGCCAGCGCCAGCACGGTCCCGGCGAGCGCCACGCGGGCGTACAGGACCAGCTTGTGCGTGGGGTCGCCGCCCTCGATGCGGCCGGACACCGACGACGACACGTTGCCGCCGACGCCGCCGACGCCGCCGAACAGCTCGTCGAAGTGCCCCGACCAGTACGGCTCGGCGAAGAAGCCCAGCCAGACGGCGACCAGGACACCGAACAGCAGCGGCAGCCCCCGCAGTTCGCAGCGGCGCACCCACACGAGCGCGGTGACGACGCCGAGCATCACGAACGGCGTGAGCTGGTGCGCGGGCACGCTGGCCGCGAACAGGCCGAACAGCACCACGAGCAGCACCGCCTGCTGGCGGCGGTCGGCGGGCGCCACCTCGACCTCGCCGGGCCGCCGCCGGGACCACAGCACGCGGGGCGGGCGGAACCAGCAGAGCAGGATCGCCACGAACGCGAGGTACAGCAGGAACGTGAAGCCCTGCGGTGAGAAGTAGTCCTGGCCCACCCAGCCGCTGAGGACGAAGATCCACAGGCCGGTCCACTTGGCCCGCCAGCTCGCCCGCATGTGCCGGACCAGGAGCAGCATCGGCACCAGGTACGCCAGTTGGATGGCCAGCGGCCACCAGCGGATGACCTCCGTCAGGTCCGAGACGCCGCAGGCCTCGGCGACGAACGCGGCGGCGGCGAAGAACCCGGGCCAGCTCCAGCGCGCGTCCAGGTCGGGCGCCGCCTCGCCCGTGCGGTCGATGTACTCCAGGAAGCCCAGGTGCTGCCAGGCCGTGGCGAACCGCGGCTCGGTCTCGATGACGGCGGGCAGCGCGTGCAGGGACACGACGGTGGCGACCAGGGTGACCAGGAGCAGACGGCGGTGCGGGCGCTCCCGCCACAGCAGCGCGGCGAAGACGCCCACGAGCAGCGCCGCGCCGAGCAGCGTGGGCAGCGGCAGCACCGTGACCAGGCCGAGCCCGCCCATGCGGTCGAGGTCGTCCTCGCCCAGACCGGCCGCGGGCACCCAGTACAGGCCGAGGGCCACGGCCAGGAGCAGCGCGAGCACGCCTGGCCTGGCGTCGCGGAACGGACGGCGCTTCGGGGGCGCCGGGGCGGCGGGCGGCGCGGGCAGGGCGTCCGGGGTGCCTGGCGTGTCCGGCGTGTCCGGCGTATCCGGCGTGTCCGGCGTGTCCGGGGCGCCCGGCGCTTCCGGGGCGGTGGTGGAGTGCACGGCCTGTGAACTCGCGGACGCGGCGACCGGTTGCGCGGCGCGCGCCTCAGCGCCGGTCGCCCCCGGGGCGCCGGACGTTCCGGCCCCCGCGCCGGTGCCGCACGCCCCGGCCCTCGTACCGGCGCCGGACGGCCCGGCCTCCGTACCGGCCCCGGGCGTCCCGCCCCCCGCGGACGCCTCCGCCTCCGCCGTCGCTTCGGACGCCTCCGTGGCTTGAGTGGCCTGCGTGGCTTCCGTGGCCTTCATAGCCCCCCGTGCTCCTCCCGGGCCCGTGGTCGTGGTGTCCGCCGGTTCGTCCGTGCGCTGTTGGGGCACCGTCGGCATGCCGTACGGGGGCCGCGGCGACCAGCCGGGGCGGTGGCCGTCCGTCGCCACGGGGGTGCCGTACGGCGGCGTCGCCGGGCCCGGGCGCACGTCCGGCCTGCGCTCCTGGTGGTCCAGATCGGACGGCACGGTCAGGCGCAGCGTGTCCGAGTCCAGGGACTCGCGCAGCGCCCACGCCGGGCCGTGGCGGCGCTCCGGCCGCTTCGCCGGCGGCACGCCCGGCGCCACGGGCCGCACCGGAAGGCCCGACGGCCGCACGTCCCGGGCGCCGAGGTCCGCGAGGTCGCCGTCCGGCGCGGCGCGGTCGGCCGCCGACGCGACGGGCGCCGCCGTGTGCGTGATCGCGTACAGCCGGGGCGCGGCGATCGCCACGATCACCGTCAGGCTGGAGATCTCCGCGACGCCCGCGCCCGTCAGCCCCATCCGGGGCAGCAGCAGCAGCGTCAGGCCCAGCACGAGCGCGCACAGCAGCCCCTGGAGCCAGGCGAGCCCCGAGGTGCGGCTCTGCGCGCGCAGGACCGCGAAGTACGTCTCCATGACGACCCGCAGTGCCGCGCCCACCGCGAACCAGCGCAGCAGCGGCGTCGCCGCCTCCGCGTAGCCGGGCCCGAACACGCGCAGCACATACGGCGCGGCCAGGAACAGGAACGCACACGCGGGCAGCATGATCCGCAGCATGCGGCGCAGCGCCGCCCGGGTGTTGGCGGCGAGCCGCGCCGGGTCGTGCGCGCCCTCGACCGTCAGGGAAGCGCCCATGTTGATCGCGAGCAGGTTCATGGTGCCCGCGATCGTCGTCGTGATGTAGAAGTACGCGTTGTCCTCGGAGCTGACCTGCGCGGCGACGATCACCGGCACCAGGTAGACCACGGCCAGCGAGAACAGCGAGCCGGTGTAGTCCCCGGCGAGGAAGCGGCCGATCTCGCGCAGCGTCGGCGGCTGCGCCTTGCCCTCGGTGAGCCGCACATGGCGGGGCACGAGCCGCCGGAACACCAGCCAGCCGAGCGGCACCACCGACAGGGCGATGGCGGCCACCCACGACACGAACACCCCGGCGGTGGGGATCGCCGCCGCGAACACGATGAGCAGGCCGAGCTTCACCACGGAGAAGACCGTGTTGCCGACCGGCACCCACAGGGCGCTGCGCAGGCCGGTGAGCACGCCGTCCTGGAGGGTGAGCAGGCACCAGGCCATGACCGCCGCGACGAAGCCGACCCCGGCGAGCGGCCCGTGCAGGAAGCGGTACGAGGGCCCCCACAGGTCGAGGGTGGCGAGGAAGACCAGCGCCGCCACGCCGACGACGAGGGAACTGCCCGCGTACGTACGGAAGATGAGCGTGCCGGTGTGGCGGCCCGCGACCGGGATGAACCGGGCGAGGGCGCCGGTGAGGGTGACGGCGGTGACGCCCGCGAGGAGCTTCATCGCCGCGATGGCCGCCGACCCCTGGCCGACCGCCGACTCCGAGTAGTAGCGGGCGGCGGCCAGCCAGAAGCCGAGGCCGAGGAGACCGGAGATGCCGGTGTTGAGCATGAGCGCGTAGGCGTTGCGGAACAGCGGACTTCCCCCGCCCGCTCCCGGCAGTCGCATCCGCCGGGACCTTCCGGGTTTCCCGGAGGGCGAAGCGCCGTCGGTGGTGCGGTCGGTCCCAGTGACGTCTGCCTGTGCGGTGGTCGTGTCAGACACGGGCGCGAGCTGCCTTCCGGCGTACCTGTCGGCATCGGCGAACGATGGCGTATCCCTTGGTGAGCGCGCGGTCCCTGGCGAAGGTGCGTGCGATGCGGCGCCCCTCGACGAGACGCTCGAACTCGTCGAGGCCGGTGCGGCGCCGCACCGTCACTCTTCGCAGGGCGTAGGGCCCCTGGCGTCTTCGCGCCAGGCCGTTGCCCACGGCGAGGGACTGGCAGAACCCGGCGCCCCGCACCGCCCGCCTGACCCGGCGGCTCGAGTAGCCGTACGGGTAGGCGAACGACACGGGCGGCGCGCCGAGTTCCTCGGTGAGGATCTCCTTGCACCGCGCCACCTCGAACCAGAGGGCGTCGTCGCCGAGCTGGTCGAGCTGCGGGTGCGTGTGGCTGTGGCCGCCGATCTCCACGCCCGCGGCGGCCAGTTCGCGCACCTGCCGCCAGCTCAGCATGGTGTCGAGGCCGCCGCCGGTGTCGTACGCGCCGCGCAGCCAGCCCGTGGTGACGAACAGCGTCGAGGGGAAGCCGTGCTTGGCGAGCACGGGGAAGGCGTGCCGGTGCACGCCCTCGTAGCCGTCGTCGAAGGTGATCAGGACCGGGCGGGTGGGCAGCGGATGGCCGGGGTGGCGCCAGTGCCAGCCGAGCTGCGCGGTGGTGAGCGGAGTGCAGCCGAGCGCCAGGAGGACCTCCATCTGCTCGGCGAACTCCTCCGGCGCCACGGACAGGTCGTGGGTGGCCTCGTTCGGCAGGGGCGAGACCGCGTGGTACATCAGTATCGGTATCCCGCAGGTCATCTCCGCGCCCCCTCACCGCCGGGTCTGGGCTCCGTCACGTCCACGACGGAGAACGTCGCGCCGCCCCGGCGCGCCCGGACGCTCCCGATGAGGTACCCACCGGCCGCCGCGGCCACGCCCGCGACGATGGCGCCCGCGCGCCCGGCGCCGCCGGGCCGCCCGAGCAGCGCGTCCCGCAGGCCGCGCCCGACTCCGGCGGGCAGCACCCGGGTGGTGTACCGCCGCTCGGACTCCAGGCCCTTGCCCGCGCCGACGCTCTTGGCGACCAGGGCCTTGGACAGGCCCTCGGCGTAGGCGCGGGAGCGGAAGTAGCGGAAGGTCTCGCGGGCGGCGGGCACCCGGTGGTGGATGACCGCGCGGTCGTCGATGAGCAGCACCGCGTCGGGCCGGGCGCGGGTGAGCCGGATGCACAGCTCCGTCTCCTCGCAGCCGAGCGGCAGCTTGTCGCCGTCGCGCCCGATGCCGGAGGCGAAGCCGCCCGCGACGGCGAAGGCGGTGCGCCGGAACGAGGCGTTGCCGCCGAGCACGTTGCGCACCCGGGAGCGGCCGGTGGGGTGCCCCCGGTAGAGGCAGCCGACGACCCAGTCGAACTCCTCGGGGAACCAGTCGGGGCGGCGCGTGGCCCAGGCGGGCACGGTGCGGCCGCCGACGGCGAACACCTTCGGGTCGTCGTACGCGGCGGCGAAGTGCCGCAGCCAGTCGCGCTCGGCCACGGCGTCGTCGTCGAGGAAGGCGACGATCTCGCCGCTGGAGGCGGCGATGCCGGTGTTGCGGCCCGCGGACAGGCCGCGGGGGCCCGCGTTGGCGAGCACCCGCACGTCCGCCGCTTCCTTGTACTCCTTGGCGAGGCGCTCCTTGAGGGTGGGGTTGTGGTCCACCACGAGGAGCGTCTCGTGCGCCGCGAGGGACTGCGCGCGCACCGAGGAGACCGCCGCGAGGATGTCCTCCCAGCGGTCCTCGGTGTACACGCAGATCACCACTGAGATAGTGATCAAGAAACCTCTCCCTGGCGCCGGGGCCGGGCGGCGGCGGGGCGGGTGCCGCGCCGCTGGGTCCGCCTGTTGGAGCGCTCGGTGAGGATCACCTTGAGCACGCGCAGGCCGTCGCGCACCGCGCTGAGGTTGCTCACGCCGTGGATGCGCAGGTACTCGTGGCTCGGGATCTCCTGGACCTTCAGGCCCGCCTTGACGACGCGGATGTTCATCAGCGTCTCGACCTCGAAGCCGGTGCAGTCCAGCTCGATCTTGTCGAGGCAGTGCCGCCAGAAGGCGTTGTAGCCGTAGCACAGGTCGGTGTACCTGGCGCCGAACTTGGCGTTCACCACCGCGCACAGCGCGAAGTTGCCGAGTTTGCGGATGAGGGTCATGTCGTCGGTGCCGCCGCCGTTGGCGAACCGGGAGCCCTTGGCGAAGTCGGCGCCGGAGACCAGGGCGGAGACATAGGAGACGATCTCGTGCCCGTCCGCCGAGCCGTCCGCGTCGACCATCACGATGATGTCGCCGGTGCACGCCTCGAAGCCGGTGATGAGCGCGTCGCCCTTGCCCTTGCCGAGTTGCCGGACCACCTTCACGTCCGGCCACAGTTCGCGCGCCACGGCCACCGTGTCATCGGTGGAATTACCATCCACCAGGACGACTTCGTGAATCCACTCCGGCAGGGTCTTGAACACATAGGGGAGATTCTCCGCCTCGTTCATCGCGGGAATCACCACACTCACCGGCGGCGCAATGGCGAGGTGCGACGACACCGGCCGGTATTGCTGCTGTGCGGGAATGCCGGGCAGCTCGTTCCCGGATGCCTCGATGAGCGGATCTTGGCCCGAATTGAACGGGCGCACAGCGGAAGAACTCATGAGTCGTGTCCCTCTCGTCCGGTGGACCGCCCGCCCCCGGGCGGTCCGGTTGTGGGTCCGGTTCGAAAGGGGGGGTTCCCACATGCGGCCATGCCGGATTTGTCCTCCGTGCAGGCCGAGTGAGCTGGCATGTCAACGCGGCACGTGACCCGGCAGGAACTCGATCACCGGGCACGGGCACCCCCCTACCGCGCCCCGCTCCGGAGCCGTCGCGGTCTTGAGCCCTCCCCCAGACCGAGTGCCGACGGGACCTTTGCGGGTGGTTGTATGACGGTATTGATGACTGCGACCGTATGGCAAGACCCGGATCGGGGTCTCACGTTTTCACCAAATTGACTCGTCTCTTTGGATCTTTTCGATGCCCGGCGAATCTCTTCGGACACTCTGCGGGTGACCCGTTCGCGCTCGATCTCTGGTCCTGTGTGACGATCCTTGGTGTTTTCTGTGTGCTTCCTACTCTTTCCGGTACCGGGAGCGGATCTTTCCCAGGCGTTTGAGCAGCCGGTCCGCGGGGGTGAACAATTCCGGTCGGGCGAGCACGGTGTTGCGCAGCGCCCGGACCGGGGCCCGGTGCGCACGATGGCCGAGAGCCACCGGGTGGGGTAGCGCGACCCACCCTTCGGACACGGTGATGTCCCGTGTCTTCAGGGAGTCCTTGTACGCCTTCTGGCCGCGCCCGAGGTCCAGGTGGGCGATGCCGTCGGCGGCGGCCGCCTCGGCCATGCGCAGGTGCAGCAGCAGGCCGGGCGAGTACTTCGCGAAGTCCGGGTCGTACGCGGGGAACCAGCAGGCGAGGACGCGTTCGCCGCGCGGCCCGAAGTGCGCGGCGACCGGTCTGCCGCCCGCGTACAGCACGGAGAGCTGTCCGGCGAACGACGGGCCGCGGGTGTGGAAGAGCTGGTGCACCAGGCCGGTGATCCAGGTGTGCGCGAACCGGTCGCTGCGGCCGGTCCTGCGGTACTGCGCGGACTTCCAGGCGATCAGCGTGCGCAGCGCGCCGGGGTCGCGCTCGTCGTGCACGTACCGCACCTCGCCCAGGTCGCGGGCGAGCTTGCGGCCCTTGGCGAGCGTGCTGCGCAGGAACTTCGGCGACTGCTGGCGCAGATGGGCGAGGTAGGCGTCGTAGCCCTGGTCGAGGTCCATGACCGGGGAGGCGAACCTGCCGGTGGTCCCGGTCTCGAACGGGCCCTGCCCCTCGGCGAGGTGGTCGTACTCGTACATCACCAGGCCGCAGGCGCGCAGCAGGGCGCGCGCCTCCCAGGTGAAGCCGGGGCGGTGCACGATGCCCTGGCTGTCGGAGACGCCGAGGCCCACGGCCTTCCCGACGCCGGCGCGGGAGCGCTGGTAGGGGAAGTACGCGGCCGGGTCGCCGTCCTCGCGGACGACCGCGACGCGGACGTTGCCCCTGACCCGGGCCACGGCGAGTGTGAACTCCGGGGCCAGGAACGGGTTCGCCAGGTGGGGTGAGCCGTTCAGGTGCGCCTTGGCCTGCAGCGCGGTCCATGCCCCCCGGTCGGCCGCGGTGAGCTCGCCGGGGCGGTGCACGGTGATCTCCACGTGATCATGTCCGTCTCCTCGGGGCGCGGTGGCGCCGCCGCCGCGCCAGGTCCGACAGGAAGATGGCCGCGCTGAGCCCGGCGACCGCGGCGACGCCGCCGCGGACCGACCACACGTGCAGGGCCAGCAGGGCCGGGGCGACCAGGAGGTTGACCGCGATCGCCCCGGCCGCCGCGGCCACGGCGCGGCCCCGGGCCTCAAGGCCGCGCAGCCAGTGGGCGATGGCGAAGCCCGGGGCCGCGAGCAGGAAGAAGAGGGTGAGCGGGGCGCGCGCGGGAGTGGAGAGGTCGAGCAGCGCCAGCACGGCCCCCGCGGCGCCCGCCGCGACGGCGGCGCCCGCGAGCAGGGGGACCAGATCCGGATACGGGGCGCGGGGACCGCTGCCGGGGTCCCGCTCGCCCTGTCCCGAGCCTGCTGACGGCGTCTTGGTGCCGATGGTCTGCATGGGCGACTTTGCCCCCGAAGCGCCGGATGCCGGGCTTCAATGTGGCGCAGCGGGTGGCGCTCCGTCAAGACGCCTACGGGCGTGGGTGGTTGGGGACGGAGCGCGGCTCCGGAGCGCCACCGGATGAGGGGGAGTGTGGAGATTCCTCCCTGTCGGGCGGGCGGACGATCGGTGAACTCTCCTGGCGGGCAAGGAAATTACCGAAGAACTGATTGTCATGGACACTATCCGTGGCGGGTGGTGCGTGCTACCACTGTCGAGGCAGAAATCCTGCTAAGGGAGGTTCCATGAGATTGTCCCGGTTCACCACCTATGCGTCCTCGCTCCTCCTCGGCGCCGCCCTCGCCCTCACCGGGGTCACCGCGGCCCACGCCGACGAGGCGGGCCAGCGGGCCGCCGCGCCCGCCTACGTGGCCCTCGGCGACTCCTACTCGTCGGGCCTCGGGTCCGGCAACTACGACAGCGGCAGCGGCGACTGCAAGCGCACGTCGCGCGCCTACCCGGCGCTCTGGGCCGCCGCGCACTCCCCGTCGAGCTTCAGTTTCACCGCCTGTTCCGGTGCCCGCACGGACGACGTCCTGGCGAAGCAGCTGGGCCCGCTGAACTCCGGCACCGGCCTGGTGTCCCTGTCCGTCGGCGGCAACGACGCCGGGTTCTCCGACGTGATGACGACGTGCGTGCTCCAGTCCGAGTCGAGCTGCATCGCGCGCGTCAACCAGGCCAAGGCGTACGTCGACTCGACGCTGGGCGGCAAGCTGGACCGCGTCTACTCCGCGATCCGCGACAAGGCGCCGTCGGCCCGTGTGGTCGTCCTCGGCTACCCGCGCTTCTACAAGCTGAACGGAAGCTGCCTCGCCGGGCTCAGCGAGAACGAGCGCAAGGCCATCAACGGCGCCGCCGACCACCTCAACACGGCGACCGCCAAGCGCGCCGCCGACCACGGCTTCACCTTCGGCGACGTCACCACCACCTTCACCGGGCACGAGATCTGCTCCGGTGACTCCTGGCTGCACAGCGTGAACTGGGGCAACATCAGCGAGTCGTACCACCCGACCGCCGCGGGCCAGTCCGGCGGCTACCTGCCGGTGCTCACCCGGGCCGCGTCCTGACGCGAGCACGCGGATGACGGGCCGCCGGGCCGCACACGGCCGTCAGGTCCCGTCCGTCGCACCCGTCAGGGCCGGTACGTGCGGTACGTGCGGTACGTGCCGTACGTGGACTCGCCGGGCGAGGTGGAGCCCCCGGTCGTCGGGGGTTCCGCCGCGCACGTCACCGAGTACGCCACGGAGCCGGACCGCGCCGACAGCGGGGCGCGGACCTCGACCGTGATCTTGTTGTGGTAGGTGCCCGGGTCCGTGTGGCCCGGGCTCTCGACGTGCTGGGCGTACTTCTTGGTGCCGCCCGCCTTCGGGAAGGCGAGCGTCTTCCAGCCGGGGTCGCTCGACTGGCCCTCCGCGGTGACCCACCGGTACTCGACCTGTGTGGGGAGCCGCCCCACGGTGAACACCGCCGTGAACGACGGCGACGCGCCCGCGGCGGGCGGGCAGGGGCCGCTGTACGAGGTGCGGTCGCCGGTCAGGGAGACGTGCACGGACTGCGGCGGCTGGGGGTCGGTGCCGCCGTTGCCGCCGCCGCCCTTCGTGCCGCCGCCCGTCGAGCCGCCGTCGCCGCCCCCGCCGCTGCCTCCGCTGTCCTTGCCCTCAGTGCCGCCGTCGCCGCCCGTGCCCCCTGTGCCGCCGTTGCCGCCGCCGTCGTCGCCCGCGCTGCCGCCGCTGTCCCCGCTGTTCCCGCCGCCCGAACCGCCGGTGTCGCGGCCCTCGTTGGTGCCTCCGCCTCCGCCGTCCCCGTCGTCGTTGACCAGGGCGTACGTGATGCCGCCGAGGGCCAGCAGCAGGGCGGCGAGGCCCGCGACCACGGCCGCGGACGCGCGGCGGGAGCTGGCCGCGGCGGTGGTCGTGGCGGTGGTCGTGGTGGTGCTGGCCGCGGCGGAGCCCATCGGGTACGGCGGCGGGGCCGGGGAGGAGTGGCGTCGGGCTGGCGGTGGGCGGTGACCGTGGGCGCGTACGCGGCGGACGGACCCGGGCGCGGGGTGTGGCCCTCGGCGACGAGCCGCAGGTCCCGCTCGGTGTCCGCGGCGGACGCGCGCTCGGCGGGGTCCTTGCGCAGCAGGCCCTCGATGACCGGCGCCAGCGGCCCCGCGTTGCGCGGGGGCGGCAGTTCCTCGTCGACGACCGCGCGCAGCGTGCTCAGCGGCGTGTCCTGGCGGAACGGCGACACGCCTTCCACCGCCGCGTACAGCAGGACGCCGAGGGACCACAGGTCGGACTCGGGCCCGGGGCGCTGCCCCAGCGCGCGCTCCGGCGCCAGGAACTCCGGTGAGCCGACCACCTCGCCCGTCATCGTGAGGGCCGAGCTGCCCTCGACCATCGCGATGCCGAAGTCGGTCAGGACGACCCGGCCGTCGTTGGCGAGCAGCACGTTCCCCGGCTTCACGTCGCGGTGCAGCACCCCCGCCCCGTGGGCCGCCCGCAGCGCGCCGAGCACCTCAAGGCCGACGCGGGCCGCCCGCTGGGGCGGCATCGGGCCCTCTCCGTCCAGGGTGTCCGACAGGGACAGGCCGCGCACCAGCTCCATGACGATCCAGGGGCGGCCCTCCTCGGTCGCCACGTCGTACACCGTCACCACGTTGCGGTGCGGGATGCGGGCGGCCGCCCAGGCCTCGCGCTCCAGGCGGGCGTACAGCCGCTCCACCTCACCGGCCGGGAGCCCGGCGGGCGCGCGCACCTCCTTGACGGCGACCTCACGGCCGAGTACGTCGTCCCGGGCCCGCCACACGGTGCCCATGCCGCCCTCGCCGAGCGGGGCGAGGAGGCGGTACCGCCCGGCGATCACGCGTGCTCCGTCGGTCACGTGCCCCCCATTCGCAGCCGTGCGACTGTCCCAAAAGTAGCTCAACCAAGCGCTGTTGCCGCCCCCTTGAACACCAATCCACACCCAAGGGCGAGTACGAGGCAGGCGGAGCCCAGGGGGGCGAGGCGACGGGCGAGCCGGGCCGGGTTCCGGCGCCAGGTGAGGCGCCGTCCGGCCTCGGCGGACAGCCGCGCGCCGACGCGCACGACGAGGAAACCGGCCGCCGTCAGGGTGACGGCGAGCCCCGCCCCGTACGCCAGGACGAGCAGCAGCCCGAACCAGGCCTCGCCGAGCGCGGCGGCCCCGACGAGCACGACGACGGCGGACGGACTGGGCACGAGCCCTCCCGCGAAGCCGAGGAAGAGGGTGCCCCGGAGGGAGGGCCGGGCGGGACCCGGGCCGGGTGGGGCGTGGGTGAGCGGGGTGGGGTGCGGATGCGCGTGGTCGTGTGGGGTGTGGGTGTGCGGGGCGTGGTGCGGATGCGCGTGGTCGTGCGGTGGGGCGTGAGGGGGCGCGGCGGTGTGCGCATGAGCGTGCGGGTGCGCGTGGGTGTGATCGTGGGGGTGGTCGTGGGTGTGGGGGTGGGCGTGGGCGCGGTGGCGCCAGGCGCGGCGCAGGAGGAGGGCGCCCGCGCCGGTCACGAGGGCGCCACTGGCCACCCCGAGCCAGGCGACGACCGAGGGCGCCGCCGCCGACCCGCCCGCCACGAGCAGCCCGAGCGCCACCACGCCCAGCGTGTGGGTGACCGTCACGGACGCGGCGAGCGGCAGCACGTCGCGCACCGTCGCGCGGCCCCGGGCGGCGGCGGTGGCCGCCATCAGCGTCTTGCCGTGCCCGGGAGCGAGGGCGTGCAGGGCGCCGAGGGCGAGCGCGGTCGCGAGGGCCAGCGCCGCGAACGGCAGGGTCAGCTCGTGCCGGGCCACCAGGCCGGTCAGGGCGTCGGTCGCGGCGCGCGGCAGCGGGGAGCCCGGCGGCGTCGCCTCGTCGGCGGCGGCGGGACCGCCGGGCCGGGCCCGCAGCGTGGCCGTGGTGGTGTCGGGCGGGGACGCGCGCAGCTCGGCGGGGTAGCGGGTCAGGTGCCGGGACGGCGAGGACGCGGGCACGTCCGTGCCGGTCAGGGTCATGCGGTCGCCCCGTGCGGTGACCTCGCGCCAGCCGGGCGCGGCCTGCGGCGGCGCGCGGAACGTCAGTGCGACGGGGCCGCGCGGGAGCCGTGCCGCGAACCGGCAGGTGACGCGGACGGTGGGCAGGCCCGCCTGACCGGTGCGTACGGTGGCGTGCGCGGGCCCGGCCACGGTGATGGGAGCGGGGCGCCCGCCGACGCGCACGCGGGTGCCGGACGCGGCCCGCGCGCACCGTTCGCGCGCCCACCTCTCCTTGCCCTGCCGGTCGATGGCGGGCTTGGCCTGGGTGGCGGGGATCTCGGCGAGGTCCTCGACGTGCTCGACGCGCAGCTGCCCGGGGGCGAGCCGCAGGGCGTCGTGCTGGTTGACGGTGAAGTTGCCGAGGGGGTGGGCGCGGGCGGGCCCGGCGAGGGCGGCAACCGCGAGGACGACACCGAGCAGCACGAGCACCCGCCGCACCCACAGCCGCCGGGGCCCCGCTGGAACTGCCGTCAGGCGCCCCGCCGTTGGCCCGCCGCTCGATGCGGAGCCACCGGTGGGCGGGTGGGAGTGATCCGCCGCGAAGCGGCGGCCCAGAGCAACCACCCACTGGCCCGCGCCGGAAAACGAAGGACAACGCATCACCGACCCCCCAAGAGCCGCGCAGCGCCCCGCGCCGCGGTGGGCGAGAACCCCGGATTGAGCGCCAGCGCCCTCCGCAGCCATGTCCGCCCCGCCCCCGGCGAGCGAGCGCCCCGCTCGATCACGCCCCGGTGGTAGAAGAAGGACGCCTCTCGGAACCCGGTGGCCGTGGCCCGCCGGGCGTAGGCCAGCGCCTCCCGGTCGCGCCCCCGCGCGTGCAGCGCCCAGGCGAGCGCGTCGGCGGTGTGCACGGTCCGCCGCCGCTGCCACTCGGCCCGGGCGGCGCGCAGCGCCTCGGCGGGGTCGCCGTGGTCGGCGGCGGCGAGCGCGGTGTCCAGGTCGGGGTTGACCCCGTTGGCGCGGGCGAGCTTCGCCCAGGCGCCGACGAGGGCGTACTGCTCGCGGGCCCGCGCCCGCTGCCCCCGCGCCTCGTACAGCTCGCCGAGCGCCACCAGCGGACCCGGCAGCGGCTGCCGGGCGACGACCGCGCGCAGCTCGGCGACGGCGGCGGCGGTGTCGCCGCGCGCGGCCCGGGCCCGCGCCCGGGTCTCCCGCGCCGCCAGGTGGGAGGGGTCGGCGCGCAGGGCCTCCGCGCACCGGCGCAGCGCCTCCCCGTACCGCCCCTGCCGCCAGGCGAGTTGGGCGAGCGCCGTGGCGACGTACGCCCGCTCGCCGGGCGCCCGCGCGTCCCGCAGGGCGAGCAGCAGCGCCCGCCGCGCCCCGGCCACGTCGCCCCGCAGCTCCCGTACGTAGGCGTAGCGCGTGAACGCGGGGATGCCGGGGCGGCGGGCGTCGGCGGTGCGGGCGGCCGTCAACGCCCGGTCGTAGTCGCCGAGTTCGACGAGCGCGTCGACGCGGGAGGCGAGGGCGCGCTCGTGGTACGGGTTCACGGCGAGCGCCCGGTCCGCGTACCGCAGGGCGGCGGCGAAGTCGTGCCGGGCCGCGGCGAGCGCGGCCCGCCCGGCGAGGGCCCCGTCGTGCCCCGGCCGCAGCGCGAGCGCCCGGTCCAGGGCCCGCTCGGCCTCGGCGTACCGGGTGGGGTCGCCCTTGGTGCGGGCCTGTTCGACGTACGCGGTGCCGAGCGCCGCCCAGGACCCGGTGTCCCTCGGCTGGTCGCGCACCCGCTCCCGCAGCGCGGTGACCCCGCGGTCCAGGTCGCCCGCCAGCGCCCCCTGCCACGGCACCGCGGGCGGGGCGGCCGCCGTCGACGGCCGCCCCTGGTCCGACGTGCCGCCGACGACGACCGCGCCCACGGTGAGCGCGACCGCGAGGGCAAGCGCCCCCGCGAGCCCCCGTACGGACACGGGCAGCACCGTGCGCCCCGGCCCGCTCCGGGCCCAGTCCCGTCGGTTCACGTCAGCTCCCCACGACCCCGGCGCCACGCCCCCGCGTGCCGCGGGTGCGCCACCACACCAGGCCGAGCGCCACCAGCAGCACCCCGGCGCCACCGGACGCGGCGGACGCGACCAGGACGGTGTCCGACGAGCCCGACGAGCCCGACGGGGCGGCGGGGGCCGCGCCGCCCACGAGGGCGTCGCGCGCGCTGCTGGCCTTCTTGTCCGCGAGCGGTCCGCGCGAGCCCGGCGTGGGCAGCGCCACGTACGGGAAGGACGAGCCGAACGCGCGGTCGTTGGCGTTCACCGCGTCGCCCAGGTCGTTCTTCTGGCCCGCGAGTTCGCCCTGCACCACCTGGAGGGAGATGTCGACGACGTCGTCGGACAGGCGTCGGCCGTTGGGGTAGCCCGCGGTGTCGCCGTCGAGGACGCCGAGCCGCTTCGGGTCGGCGGTGGGCTTGACGGACGTGTTGAGGCGCAGCGCCTCGGCGGGCCGCACGTTCGGCGGCTGGTTGAGGCCCTTGACGCCGGTCAGGAACACCGACACCAGGTCCTTGCGGGGCTCCTGCGGCGCCTTGATCTTGTAGAACCGCTCGATCAGGCCCGGCAGCTCCGGCCGCTGGACGTACGGCAGGAAGTCCGCGTCGTTCCACGGCTGCGACGCGTTGAACTTGTCCTTGTCCTTCAGCGGCACGACCAGCTCGTTCACCAGCGGCGAGGCGAGCCGGGACACCTGCGTCCACTTGCCCGCCGCGTTCCTGCGCTGGGTCGTCGACCACACGCCGACGGTGGGCTGGTCGGCCGACTGCCGGATGGCCGCGCTCGGCACCTGGAGCGCCACGGTGTTCACGTTGTACCCGGCGAGCGTGTCCCGGCCGACCTCCGACAGGTCACCCCCGTACAGCAGGTCGAAGACCCTCAGGTCGAGGAAGAACGGGTCGTCGGCCTGCCCGGCGAACGCGGTGGTCCCGCCCGGGAGCTTCCGCACGGCCTGGTCGCGGAGCTTGCCGTAGTTCGGCATGGACGCCTTGCCGACGTGGGACGGCGCGACCGGCAGGTCGTCGGCGACCTTCGTCGTGGAGACGACCTTCTGGTCCTTCAGGCGCAGCAGGTCGATGTCGTAGGTCTGCGTCACGTTGAGGTCGGGGTCGTCCAGGCTGGTGACCCGGTCGGTGTTGTAGAGGAACGTGTCGCCGTTCTTCGTGCGCGTGTCGAACGTCCAGCGGTACAGCAGGTCGCCCTGCGCGTCGCCGTCGCTGTCGATGTGCACGTCGTACTGGGCGTCCTCGGCGAACGGGTAGAAGTTCGGCCCGCCCGCGGGCTCCTCGAACGGCAGCCAGTTCGCGACGATGGTCGTCGTGTCCGGCCGGTCGGGGCTGACGAACGCGTACACGTCCGTGGTGTCGTACTGGGGCTGCCCCGAGATCAGCGGGGCCTCCCGGTGGCTTGAGGCCCGCGCGGCCTCGGGTTCGAGGGCGGTGAAACCGGCGGCGGCGAGCCCCCCGGCGGCCAGCGCCCCGCAGACGAGCACGGCGACGCCACGGGTCCTCCGTAGCGTCGCGCGGCTCCTGACGAGTGCGGTCATCGCGTCCGTCCTTCATCACTTCGCTGTACGGACCACGCGCGGGGCCGCGCCCGGTCCGTCTGACGCATGCCATTCGGCGCCGCCCGCCGGGCGGATTGGCCCGGCGTGAGAATCCCCCGCGGAGCGGCTCGGTCCGGGCAATCCCGACGGGGGGCTCGCCCCGAATCCCCGCCGAGTCCAGAATTGAGCGCCCCAGACGGGGCCGGACGGGGGAGGGGAACGGGGTGGAGGCGGACGACCTGCTGCCGCGCGTGGCCCGCGGTGACCACCAGGCCTTCGAGGACCTGTACGGACTGGTGTCCGGGCCGGTCTACGGCCTCGTACGCAGAGTGCTGCGCGATCCCGCGCAGTCCGAGGAGGTGGCCCAGGAGGTGCTGCTCGAACTGTGGCGCACCGCCGCCCGCTTCGACCCGGGGCGCGGCACGGCCCTGGCGTGGATCCTCACCCTCGCCCACCGCCGGGCCGTCGACCGGGTGCGCAGCGCCCGCGCGGCCGGGGAGCGCGAGCGGCGCGTCGCGCACCGCGGCGAGGGCCCCGCCTTCGACCAGGTAGCGGAGGAGGTGGAGGGCAGCCTGGAGCGCGAGTGGGTGCGCCGCTGCCTGGAGCGGCTCACCGACCTCCAGCACCAGGCCGTCACCCTCGCCTACTACGAGGGCTACACCTACCGCGAGGTCGCCCGCCGCCTCTCGGTGCCGCTCGGCACCGTCAAGACCCGGATGCGGGATGGTCTGCTGCGGCTGCGCGACTGCCTGGGCGCCGCCGCATGACGGACCGCCCGCTGCACGCGCTCCGTGCCCGCCTCGTCCGCCTGGGCCTCGGCCACTCCCTGCACTCCCTGGCCGTGCCCTACGCCCTGGACGCCCTCGACCCGGACGAGATGCGCCGCTACGAACGGCACCTCGCGCGCTGCGCCCGGTGCGCCGACGAGGTGCGGGCGCTCGCCGCGGACACCGTGCGCCTGGCGCGGGCGGCGTCCGTACCGGCGCCCCCCGACCTGCGCGAGCGGATCCTCACCGCGGTGCGCACGACGGCACAGGAGCCGCCGCCGGAAGGGCCGCCGCCCGACCCGGTCCGGGCGCGGCCCGCCGCCCGGGCGCCGGTGCTCGTGGCGCTCGCCGCGTCGGCGGCCGTGCTCGCCCTCCTCGCCGCGGGCCTGCTGGCCTTCGCCCTGGTCCGCGCCGACGACCGGCTCGACGACGAGCGGGCCGCCGCACGTGAGATCGCCCACGTCCTGGCGGCGCCGGACGCCCGCGCGAGCACTCAGCGGGACGCGCGCGGGCGCGGCCTGACCGTCGTCGCCTCGCGCGCCGAGCGGCGGGCCGTGGTGAGCGCCACGGGCCTCGGCCGCCCGCCGCAGGGGCGCGTCCATCAACTGTGGGTGATGCGCGCGGGCGCCGCGCCCCGCTCCCTCGGGCTGCTCGACGGCGAATCGCCGGTGCTCGCCGCCGACCTCACCGCCCGCGCGACGTCACTCGCTGTCACCGTCGAACCCGGCGGCGGCTCCGTCCGGCCCACTACGAAGCCGGTCGTCCAACTCGCCCTGGAATCACTTGGATTCGGAGAGTAACCGTCAACCCCCTTGCGTCACAGGTGAATCCCAGGACCGGGATACCCGGGTGTGACGGTGGGGCGATAGGGTTAACCTGCCCTGGGCCGGGTGCCCTCGTACGGGTGGGGAGTGACATGGAACAGATAACAGTGCGCAGCAGGGCTCGGGTCCCTGCGATCACCTGTGGGAGCGGCGCGAGCAGCTCTCGCCTCGACCGTCATCTCTCGGTGCTGGGCGGCCCCGCCGTCCCGCAGCGCGAGTCGGCCGAGGCGACGCTGCTGATGCGGGAGCTCACCTCGCGTGACGCCGCGCACGAGCGGGGCGGCAGGCGGGCGCGGGTCGGCCGCGTGTCGTTGTTCGCGCCGCTGCGTCGGCTGCGGCGCTCGCTGTTCGGCAACCACTGATCTCTGGCGGGGGCGCCTTGGGCTGAGGCCCGGGGTGTCCCCGGGCTTCCCCGCCGTCCCCTCCCGGCTCTGGGTGGCGGTAACTCCCTCGTTCCGTACGGTGTGTTGCGGTGCGCCCCTGCCCTGGCCCGTGCTGGGTGGGTGGCCGTGTGTCGCGCTGCGCGCTCGTCCTCAATCGCCGGACGGGCTCTTTGTGTCTGCCCGCGCGTGCGTCTTCTTCGTACGGGTCGCTTCATCGCGCTGCGCGCTCGTCCTCAATCGCCGGACGGGCTTTCGTGACTGTCCGTGCGTGCGTTTTCTGCGTGCGGGTGGCCTTATCGCGCTGCGCGCTCGTCCTTCGCCGGACGGGCTGGTTCTCGCGTGCTGTCCTGTTTCACAGGAGGGCGAACTGGCCCTCCGGGCCCTCCTCGTGGTGGTCGAGGACCGAGGCGGGTCGCCGTGTGGTGGCGGGGACGGGGAGGACTCCCGCCCGGTGGAGGTCCGCGGCGGTCAGGGGCGGGGCCGTGTCCAGGGGGAGTGGGGGAGTTCGGCCAGGAGGGCCAGGACCGTGATCAGCTCCAGGAGCTGGGACGTCCAGGGCTGGGGCCAGGCGGCGGGACGGATCGCGTCCAGGGTGCCGGGCTCGGCGGGCGCCACGCGGCGGTCGAACCACAGCTGAAGGACCCGCACTCCGCTGACCCGGAAGTCCCACGCCCCCACCGGCACCGGGGAGATCACCCCGCCCTCGCCGACCCGCAGCATCTCGTCCTCGGCGTCGTACGCGAGGGAGGACGGCCGCGCGGGCAGCGGCGCGCGCACATAGGGGCGCCGCCCGCCGGGCAGCTTCGGCCGCTCCCCGCCCACCCGCGCCTGGAGCCGCAGCGCCCGCCGCCCCAGCTCCACGCCCCGCTCCCACACCCCGGCGTCCGAGGTGAGCGGCACCACGCACCCCGTGGCGGCGGACCGCGCGGCCACCAGGGTCCAGGCGAGGAAGTCCTCGGGGGTGACCTCGGCCCCGTACCGCCGCGTGAGGTGCGCGAGCAGGCCCGGCGCCAGATTGGGCTCCGCGCGGCCGGGGCGGCGGTAGAGGGGGCGGACGCGGCCGGGGCGCCCGGCGGGGGAGCGGCCGTCGGGCAGCAGCGCGGACGCCAGGACCGGGGGACCGGCGTCGGGGTCGGGCACGTGGCCCTGTTCGGTGAGGAAGAGCTGGCCCTCGCCGAGGACCCGCCACAGCTCGGGGCGGGCCTGGTCGACGAGGCGGTGGTCCGGTATCAGCCACTGCTCGTCGAAGGGGCCGTGCAGCACGCGCACCGGCTCGGGGCAGGGCCCGGACTCCCGGGCCAGGCGGACCGTGCCGCCGCCGAAGCCGGGCAGCTGGGCCACCGCGGTGTGCAGGGTGCGCGCCCGGGTGGGCCCGAAGAGCGCCGCGCGGCCGTCGGCGTCGGCCCGGACGAAGGCGTCCCAACGGGCCTTCAGGGACGCCGCGTCGGGGGCCATCGGCCAGGTGCGCCCGGGGCGCAGCGGGGCGACGGACCACGGCATCAGATCGGCGAGCGGCGGCGCTTGGTCGTGCGTCACGCCCGGCATCGTACGACGCCGGGCGCGGCGGTCAGCAAGGCGCGAAGGCCCCGGGCGCCCGGCCCGGTGGGGCGTCACGTGGCGTCGAGCGTGACCGTGAACGAGAACCGGTCGCCCCGGTACTCGATCCGCGCCACGTCCAGGACGCGGCCGTCCGCGCCGTACGTGATGCCCGTGTAGTGCAGGATCGGGCTGAGCAGCGGGACCTGGAGGAGGCGGGCGGTCTCGGGGTCGGCGAGCCGGGCCTCCACCGTGTCGGTGATGCGGGCGATGGCCACGCCCACCACGTCCCGCAGCACCTTCGTCATCGGCCACCGCTCCAGGTCGGCGGGGTCGACGCGCTCGGCGAGGTCGGGCCGGACGTGGTTGCGGGCGTGGTTGGTGGGCTCGCCGGTCGTGGCGTCGCTGCGCAGCCGGTGGTAGGTGGCCACCTCGGTCAGGTCGGGGAAGTGCTCGGCGAGGTCGGCGGGCACCGGCTCCCGGCCGTGGGTGAGGAGCTTGGTGTCCATGCCGGACTGCTGCGCCACGATCGCGTCGACCGAGCCGAGCAGGCGCACCGGCGAGCCGCGCTGCGCGGTCGGCTCGATGAACGTGCCGCGCCGCCGGTGGCGGCTGATCAGGCCCTCGGCCTCCAACTCCTTCAGGGCCTGGCGCATGGTGAGCACGCTCACCCCGTAGTGCCCCGCCAACTGCTCCTCGGTGGGCAGGCGCAGCGGGGCGTCCGGCGCCCGGCCGAGTATCGAGGCGCGCAGCGACTGCGACACCTGGTACCACAGCGGCAGTTTGCGGTTCAGAACGATCGAGTCCGGGGCGAACGCGGTCACGTGGAACTCCGTACTTCCGTCACGACGCGGACAGCGGCCGGAAGTGGTGGTACTACGGCCGGAAATGACGCTCCAGACCCTGCCACACGTCGTCGTAGGCGCGCTGGAGGTGGTCCGCCGACGCCGCCCGCTCCGTGGCGGTGACCGGCCAGCGGGTCTCGAACATGAACGCCAGGCCGTCGTCGATCTTCTGCGGCCGCAGCTCGGCGGCGCTGGCCCGCTCGAAGGTCTCCCGGTCGGGGCCGTGCGCGGACATCATGTTGTGCAGCGAGCCGCCGCCCGGTACGAAGCCCTCCGCCTTGGCGTCGTAGGCGCCCTCGATCAGGCCCATGTACTCGCTCATCACGTTCCGGTGGAAGTACGGCGGCCGGAACGTGTCCTCGCCGACCAGCCAGCGCGGCGCGAACACCACGAAGTCGACGCCCGCGAGGCCCGGGGTGTCCGACGGCGAGGTGAGCACCGTGAAGATGGACGGGTCCGGGTGGTCGTACGAGATCGTGCCGATGACGTTGAAGCGGCGCAGGTCGTACACGTACGGGACGTGGTTGCCGTGCCAGGCGACGACGTCCAGCGGCGAGTGGTCGTAGGTCGCCGACCACAGGTTGCCGCAGAACTTGTTGACCACCTCTACGGGGCCCTCGACGTCCTCGTACGCGGCCACGGGGGCGTGGAAGTCCCGGGCGTTCGCCAGGCCGTTGGCGCCGATGGGGCCGAGGTCGGGGAGCTGGAAGACCGCGCCGTAGTTCTCGCAGACGTACCCGCGGGCCGTCTCGTCGAGCAGCTCCACGCGGAAGCGGACGCCGCGCGGGATCAGCGCGACGTGGCCGGGCTCGGCGTGCAGCAGGCCCAGCTCGGTGCGCAGCAGCAGGCCGCCGCGCTCGGGGACGATCAGCAGCTCGCCGTCGGCGTCGGAGAACACCCGGTCCATGGAGGCGTTGGCGTGGTACAGGTGCACCGCCATGCCCGTGCGCTGCGTCGCGTCGCCGTTGCCGCCGAGGGTCCACAGGCCCGCCAGCCAGTCGGTGCCCTCGGCGGGCTCCGGCAGCGGGTTCCAGCGCAGGCGGTTGGGGTCGGGGACGGACTCCGTGAAGGGCGCCGTGCGGATCGCGCCGTTGTCGATGCGGGTGAACGCCGGGTGCGCGGCCGACGGGCGGATCCGGTACAGCCACGAGCGGCGGTTGTGGGCGCGCGGCTCCGTGAAGGCCGTGCCGCTCAGCTGCTCCGCGTACAGGCCGAGGGGGGCGCGCTGGGGCGAGTTGCGGCCCTGCGGCAGGGCGCCGGGGACCGCCTCCGAGCTGTGCTCGTTGCCGAAGCCGGACAGGTAGCTCAGTCCCTCGGCGGTCTTGCGCGCGTCGTCCCTGGGGTGGTCCCCGCTCATGACAGCTCCCTCGACTCCCGGGCCAGCGATCCCTGGCACCTGATTCCTATGGAACACCGTAGGATTCGCTCTTTCCTCGCGCAAGGGGGATCCATGACATGCGAACCGTGCTCTAGTCTCCCGGGATGCGGGACGCACCACGCACGCGCGACCCCGGCGGCCACGGCCCGGGCCGCCCCGCCGGGCCCGACGGCGCCGCCCTGCGCCGCGCCCCCGTCCAGCGCCGCAGCGCCGAGCGCCTGTCCCGCATCCTCGACGCCTGCGCCGCCCTGCTCGACGAGGTCGGCTACGACGGCCTGACCACCCGGGGCGTCGCCGCCCGCGCGGGCGTCCCCATCGGCTCCGTCTACCGCTTCTTCGGCAACAAGCGCGCCCTGGTCGACGCGCTCGCCCACCGCAACCTCGACGCGTACGCCCACCGCGTCGCCGCGCGCCTCGCCGACACCCCGCGCGGCGACCTGCGGGGCGCGGCCGACGCCGCCTTCGACGAGTACCTGCTGATGAAGCGCACCGTGCCGGGCTTCGGCCGCGTCGACTTCGGCGTCCCGGCGGCGCCCGGCGTGCTGCCCGACGCCAACGCGACGGTCGCCGACCGCGTGGCCCGGCTGCTCGCCGGCCACCTCGGCCGCCCGGCGGACGCCCGCCTGCGCCGCGCCGTGCTCGTCAGCGTCGAGGCCGTCGACGCGCTGCTCCAACTCGCCTTCCGCGACGACCCGTTGGGCAGCCCCGAGCTGATCGCCGAGACCCGCGTGCTGCTCCACGCCTACCTGGAGCGCACCCTCGACTGACCCCGGCGCGCGACCCCCTGGCACAGTCCATACCGGTCGGTATGCTGAGGGCGTACCGCACCGCCGTGCCGTCGCCCCGGGAGGGCTCATGCCCCGCACCGCCCCGCGCATCTGCCCGCTCTGCGAAGCCACCTGCGGACTGACCCTCACCGTCGACGGCACCCGCGTCACCGGCGCGCGCGGCGACCGCGACGATGTGTTCAGCCGGGGCTTCATCTGCCCCAAGGGCGCCGCCTTCGGCGACGCCGACGCCGACCCCGACCGGCTCACCGCGCCGCTCGTCCGCCGGGGCGGGCGCCTGACCGAGGCGACCTGGGACGAGGCGTTCGACGCCGTCGCCGCCGGGATCAGGCCCGTCGCCGAAGCGCATGGGCCGCACGCCGTCGGCGTCGTCCTCGGCAACCCCAACGTGCACACCATGGCGGGCTCCCTGTACATCCCGGTGCTGCTCGGCGCGCTCGGCACCCGCAGCCTGTTCACCGCGAGCACCGTCGACCAGATGCCCAAGCACGTCTCCTGCGGTCTGATGTTCGGCGACCCGCTCGCCATCCCCGTACCCGACCTGGACCGCACCGACTTCCTGCTGATGCTCGGCGCCAACCCGCTGGACTCCAACGGCAGCCTGTGCACCGCCCCCGACTTCCCCGGCAGGCTCAAGGCGCTGCGGGCCCGGGGCGGGACGCTCACCGTCGTCGACCCCCGCCGCACCCGCACCGCCCGTCTCGCCGACCGGCACCTGGCGATCCGGCCCGGCACCGACGCGCTGCTGCTCGCCGCCCTTGCCCACGTCCTGCTCGCGGAAGGCCTCACCGACCCCGGCGCGCTCACCGGCCACGTCGACGGCGTCGCCGAACTGGGCGACGCGCTGCGCCCGTTCACGCCCGAAGCCGCCGCGCCCGCCTGCGACGTGCCCGCCGCCACGATCCGCGACCTCGCCCGCCAGCTCGCCGCCGCGCCCACCGCCGCCGTGTACGGACGCGTCGGCGCCAGCACCGTCGCCTTCGGCACCCTCGCCTGCTGGCTCGTCGACGTCCTCAACGTCCTCACCGGCAACCTCGACCGGCCCGGCGGCGCCCTGTTCCCGCTCTCCGCCACCGGGCGCGCCCCGCGCCCCGCCGCCCCCGGCAGGGGCTTCGCGCTCGGCCGCTGGCACAGCCGCGTCAGCGGCCACCCCGAGGCCAAGGGCGAACTGCCGCTCGCCGCGCTCGCCGAGGAGATCGACACCCCGCCGCGCACGGCCGACGGCGGCCTCGGCGCCAGCCCCGTCCGCGCCCTGATCGCCGTCGCCGCCAACCCCGTCCTGTCCGCGCCCGACGGCGACCGGCTCGACAAGGCGCTCGCGGGCCTCGACTTCATGGTCAGCGTCGACCCGTACCTGAACGAGACCTCACGCCACGCCCAGGTGATCCTGCCGCCGCCCCCGCCCGCCCAGACCCCGCACTTCGACTTCGCCTTCAACGCCCTGGCCGTACGCAACCAGGTCCGCTACACCCGCGCCGCCGTGCCCCTGGAGCCGGGCCGGGTGCCGGAGACGGAGATCCTCGCCCGGATCGGCCTCGCCGTCAGCGGCACGGACGCCACCGACCCGGCCGCCGTCGACGCCCTGGTCATCGACGACACCCTCCGCAAGGCCGTCACCGACCCGCACGCACCCATGCACGGCCGCGACCCGAAGGACCTGGCCGCCCGGCTCACCGGCGACAGCGGACCCGAGCGGCGCCTCGACCTGATGCTGCGCCTCGGCCCCTACGGCGACGGCTTCGGCGCCGACCCCGACGGACTCACCCTCGACCGCCTGCTCGCCCACCCCCACGGCATCGACCTCGGCCCGCTGCGCCCCCGCGTCCCCGCCATCCTGAAGACCCGCAGCGGCCGCATCGAACTCCTGCCCCGCCCGATCGCCGACGACCTGCCGCGCCTGGCCCGCGCCCTGTCCGCCGACCCCGCCGCCCTGGTCCTGGTCGGCCGCCGCCACCTGCGCTCCAACAACAGCTGGATGCACAACGTCCCCGCCCTCGTGGGCGGCTCCAACCGCTGCACCCTCCAGGTCCACCCCGAGGACGCCGCCCGCCTCGGCCTGCGCGACGGCCGCCCCGCCCGCGTCGGCGCCGACGGCGGCGAACTCACCGCGCCCGTGGAGGTCACCGACACCGTGCGCCCCGGCGTGGTCAGCCTGCCGCACGGCTGGGGCCACGACCGGCCCGGCACCCGCCTGACCGTCGCCGCCGCCGACCCCGGCGCCAACGTCAACCAGCTCCTGGACGGCACGCTCCTCGACCCGCTGTCCGGCACGGCGGTGCTCAACGGCTTCCCCGTGACCGTGACCCCGCTACCAGAACCTTCTTGACCTGGAGTTTTGCGCTTATTGCTCGCACGTCAACACCTTGTTAACGCTTCCGGGCGGGTCCTACCGTCATCCGCACCGCCAGACCTGGTGGAGTTCGATGGTGAACGTTAGGTAGCCCCCATGCTGACCATCCTCGGATTCGTCATGATCGCCACCTTCCTGGTGCTGATCATGATGAAGAAGATGTCGCCGATCGCGGCGCTGGTGCTCATCCCCGCGTTGTTCTGCGTCTTCGTCGGAAAGGCCGCCTACTTCGGGGACTACGTCCTCGAAGGCGTCGGCAACCTCGCGCCCACGGCCGCGATGCTCATGTTCGCCATCGTGTACTTCGGCGTGATGATCGACGTCGGCCTCTTCGACCCGATCGTGCGGGGCATCCTGCGGTTCTGCAAGGCCGACCCGATGCGGATCGTCGTCGGCACCGCCGTGCTCGCCGCGATCGTCTCGCTCGACGGCGACGGCTCCACCACCTTCATGATCACGGTGTCGGCGATGTACCCGCTGTACAAGCGCCTGAAGATGAGCCTCGTCGTGATGACCGGCGTCGCCGCCACCGCCAACGGCGTGATGAACACCCTGCCGTGGGGCGGCCCGACGGCCCGCGCCGCCACCGCGCTCAAGGTCGACGCCGCCGACATCTTCGTCCCGATGATCCCCGCCCTCGCCATGGGCCTGGTCGCCGTCTTCGTCCTCGCCTACGCGCTCGGCCTGCGCGAGCGCAGGCGGCTCGGGGTGCTCTCCCTCGACGAGGCACTTGAGCGGGAGCAGGAGACCGTTCTCGTGGGCGCCGGTGACGGTGCTGAGGGACGTACGTCCCTGACCAAGAAGACCGCGGGGGAGCGGGCTCCGACACCGACGCCGAACCCGCCGGGGCATCCCAGGGGGCCGGGGAGCCCGACGACGGCTTCCAGGGCCTCGACCCCGACCGGCCCACCCTGCGCCCCAGGCTCTACTGGTTCAACGCGGCGCTGACGGTCCTCCTCCTCACCGCCATGATCATGGAGTGGCTGCCGATCCCGGTCCTGTTCCTGCTCGGCGCGGCCCTCGCCCTCACCGTCAACTTCCCGCACATGCCCGACCAGAAGGCCCGCATCGCCGCCCACGCCGAGAACGTCCTCAACGTCACCGGCATGGTCTTCGCCGCCGCCGTCTTCACCGGCGTCCTCACCGGCACCGGCATGGTCGACCACATGGCCGACTGGCTCGTGAACGCCATCCCCGACGGCATGGGCGGCCAGATGGGCCTGGTCACCGGCCTGCTCTCCATCCCGCTCACCTACTTCATGTCCAACGACGGCTTCTACTTCGGCGTCCTGCCCGTCCTCGCCGAAGCGGGCAACGCCCACGGCGTGTCCACCATCGAGATCGCCCGCGCCTCCATCGCCGGACAGGCCCTGCACATGTCCAGCCCGCTCGTGCCCGCCGTGTACGTCCTCGTCGGCATGGCCAAGGTCGAGTTCGGCGACCACACCCGGTTCACCGTAAAGTGGGCGGTGCTCACCTCCCTCGTGGTCCTCGGGTCCGGCATCGCCTTCGGGATCATCTGACCCCGGATGTCCGCCCGCTGCGACGGCCCCCGGGCGCGCCACGGGGCGCCCCGGGGCCCACGGGAGAGCACCCCGCCCGGCAGGGGCTGGCTGCTGCGCCTCGTCATCGCCTTCGGCTTCGCGCAAGGGGCGGTGTCGATGGCGCGGCCCGCCGTCTCCTACCGGGCCCTCGCGCTCGGCGCCGACGAACGGGCCGTCGGCGTCATAGCCGGGGTGTACGCGCTGCTTCCGCTGTTCGCCGCCGTGCCCCTCGGCCGCCGCACCGACCACGGCCGGTGCGCGCCCCTGCTGCCCGTCGGCGTCGCGCTCATCGCGGGCGGCTGCGCGCTCAGCGGCACCGCCGGGTCGCTCGGCGCGCTCGCCGCGTGGAGCGGCGTGATGGGCCTCGGGCACCTGTGCTTCGTCATCGGCGCCCAGTCGATCGTCGCCCGCCAGTCCGCTCCGGACGAACAGGACCGCGACTTCGGGCACTTCACCATCGGCGCGTCCCTGGGCCAGCTCGTGGGGCCGCTCGCCGCCGGGGCGGTCATCGGCGGCGACACCGGCCGCACCAGCGCGCTCGCCCTGGTCGTCTCGGCCGCCGTGGCGGCGACGGCGTGCACATCCCTGTGGCGCGTCGAGCACCGGCCACCGGCCCACCCGGCGGTCGGGGCCGAGGCGCGAGGGCACCCCCCGGCAGCCGGGGACAAGGTTCCCGTCCTCGGCATCCTGCGCACCCGGGGCGTCCCCGCCGGGATCCTCATCAGCCTCGCCGTGCTCTCCGCCACGGACGTCCTCACCGCGTACCTGCCGGTCGTCGGCGAGCACCGGGGCATCCCGCCCGCCGTCATCGGCGTGCTGCTCAGCCTGCGGGCGGGCGCCACCATCGCCTGCCGCCTGGTGATGACACCGCTGATCCGGCTCGTCGGCCGCCGGGCGCTCATCGTCGGGACCTGTCTGCTCGGCGGGCTGCTGTGCGCCGCCGTCGCGCTGCCGCTGCCCGTGTGGGCGCTGGCCTGCACGCTCGTCCTGCTCGGGTTCTGCCTCGGCGTCGGCCAGCCCCTGTCCATGACGACCGTCGTCCAGGCGGCCCCCGCCGCTGCCCGCTCCACGGCTCTCGCGCTGCGGCTCACCGGCAACCGGCTGGGGCAGGTGGCCGCCCCCGCCGCGGCCGGGCTCGTCGCCGGGGCCGCGGGGGTGGGGGCGCCGTTCCTGACGCTGGGGGTGCTGCTGGGGGTGGCGGCGGGGCTGGGGGTGCGGGTGGGGTGACCCTCGCGGGTGCGCCCCAGGCCCGCCCCTTTCCCGGAACCAGGGGGCTGCGCCCCCTGGCACCCCCGCCCTGCATTGCCGCTGCGCGGCTCGTCCTCAAACGCCGGACGGGCTGAATCGTCGCGCTGCGCGCTCGTCCTCAAACGCCGGACGGGCTTGATGGCGCCAGGCTGTCGCGTGTTTCCCGTGCCAACAGGTCCACGTACCTCCTCGTCCACGACTCGATCGTCTCGCGGTCCCACACGTCGCCGGAGAACTCCACATAGCCCGCCAGCAGGTCGCCGCTGGGGATCAGGCCCAGGCTGAACTCGACGCGGGCGGCGGGGATGGGGATGTCCTCCACGGCGGTGGTGAGGCCGGGCAGGGTGATCTCCGTGTCCAGGGAGTTCTGGTACTGGAACGCCAGCGGCACCCGGTCGGGGATCTCCGCGCCCACCCGCTCGGCGAGTTCCGGCACGAGGTCGCGCAGCGGGGACACGTGCTCGATGGCCGACGCGGAGGAGCGGGCCACCTGGTCCACGAGCGCGGTGAACGACTCGGCGCGGTCGCCGCGCACCCGCAGCGTGAAGTTGGAGACGGTGGCGGCGACCAGCGACTCGAAGGCGCGCAGCTCCCGGTTGGCGTACGCGACGGCGAGCAGGACGTCCCGCTCGCCCGACAGGTCGCCGACCAGCTTCCCGAGGGCGGCGGCGGTCACCGCGTACGGCGTGGTGCGGCGCAGCCGGGCCAGCGCCTCCACGTCCGCCCGCACGGCCGCCGGAATCGTGAACACCACCACGTCGCCCTCGCCGCTCAGGTCCTGCGGGCGCGGCCGGTCCACCGGCAGCACCGGCCCGAAGAAGGCGCCGTCCAGCTCGCGCGCCCAGTAGTCGAGCAGCGGCCCCCGCGGCTTGGCGTGCTCGCGCTGCCAGTGGGCGTACGCGCGGGGCTGCGGCACGTCCTCGGACAGGCCGTGCGGCTCCCCGGTGGCCGCGGCCCGGTACAGGGCGGCCAGCTCGCGCAGCAGCAGGCTCACCGACCAGCCGTCGCACACCGCGTGGTGCAGCACGAGCATCAGCACCCAGCGGTCGTCGGCGGTGCGCAACAGGCGCCAGCACGGGGCGAGTTCACCATCCAGGCGGAAGGGGGTGCTCGCGTCCCCGGCCGTGATGCGCGCCGCCTTAGCCGCGGCCCGCTCGGGCGAGCCGCACCGCTCCCGCAGGTCCTCCACCGGCAGGTCCACCGGGCGCGGGTCCAGCGGCTCCTGCCACCACGCGTCGTCCTCGTGCGTGAAGCGGGTGCGCAGCGCCTCGTGCCGGGCGACCAGGCCGGACACGGCCGTGCGCAGCGCGGGCACGTCCAGGTCGCCGGTGAGGGTCAGGCGCATCGCCACGTTGAAGATCTCCGGCCGGGGGTGGGTGCCGTGCCGGGTGAGGAACATGGACTGCTGCTTCGTCGCGGGCGCCCGGCCCGCCGCCGTCGCCACCGCCTCCGGGCGCCGCCCCGTCCCCTGGTGGGCCTCCAGAAAGGCCGCCATCGCGCGCAGCGTCGGCTCCTGGTAGAGGTGGGCGACGGGGTAGTCGACGCCGAACTCCTCGCGTACGGCGTTGGCGAGCCGGATGGCCGTGATCGAGTGGCCGCCGAGGTCGTAGAACGACACGTCGGCGCCGAGCGCGTCCGCGGCGGTGTCGAACTCCTCGGCCCACAGCCGCCGCAGCCGCTCCTCGACGTCGACCGGGGCCGCCTTGGCAGGGGCGGACGCGGGTGCCCCGTCGGCGCGGCCGTCGCCGTCACCAGGGACGCGTCCGGCAGCGCCGAGCGGTCCACCTTGCCGTTGGTGGACAGCGGCAGCCGGGGCAGCACCGCCCAGGCGTGCGGCACCAGGTGGTCCGGCAGCCGCGCGGCCAGGGCCCGGGTCAGCGCCCGCGCGAACTCCCGCTCGTCCGACGGGGCCTGGGCGGGGACGACGTACGCGGCGAGGTAGGCGTCGCCGCGGCGGTCCCGGCGGCCGAGGGCCACGGCCGCGCGGACCTCCGGCAGCGCGGTGAGGGCGCGCGTGACCTCCTCGGGCTCGACCCTGAAGCCCCGTATCTTCACCTGGTCGTCGGCCCGGCCGTGGAACTCCAGGGCCCCGTCCGCCGTCCGGGACACCCGGTCGCCGGTGCGGTACCAGCGGGTGCCGTCGCCCTCGGGTCCGGCGACGAACCGCTCCGCCGTCAGGTCGGGGCGCCCCAGGTAGCCGAGGGCCACACCGGGCCCCGCCACATACAGCTCGCCCACCTCGCCGACCCCGGCCTCGGCGCCCGCGGCCGTCAGGACGCGCAGCGCGACGTTGTCCACGGGGCGCCCGATCGGGATCGGGGCCGCCTCGCCGTCGCGCTCCGGCGCCACGGTCGCGGCCGTGCACAGGACCGTCGTCTCCGTGGGCCCGTACACGTTCACCGTCTCGTAGGGCACGCCGGGGCGCGGCCGGGTGCGCAGCACGTCGCCGCCGAGCAGCAGGTGCCGCAGCGGCGGCTGCTGCTCGCCGGGCAGCGCGAGGACCGCCTCGCCCAGGGCCGTCGGCAGGATCGAGAAGGTGATCCGGTGCTCGCGGTACCAGCGGGCCAGCGCCGCCGGGTCGCGGCGCACGTCAGCGTCGCGGCCGTCGCGGGCCTCGTCGGCCACGACGACCGTGGCGCCCGCCGCTAGGGCGGGCCAGACCTCCAGGAGCGCCGCGTCGAAGCCCTGGCTGCACACGGCGGCGGCGCGGTCGTCTGCCGAGAAGCCGAAGCGCTCGTGGTGCCACTGGCACAGGTCCACGACCGACCGGTGCGCGATCGCCACGCCCTTCGGGGTGCCGGTGCTGCCGGAGGTGTAGATCACGGCGCACAGCGACGACGGGGAGTTCGGGCGCGGCGCCGTACCCGGCCGGTCCGGGACCTCGGCGTCGACGCCGAGGACGGTCACGCCGTCCGGCACCGCCAGGGCGCCCCCGGCCGCACCGGTCACCAGGACGCGCGCCCCGCACTGCCCGAGCACCGCCTCGCCCCGGGCCCGGCCGAGGCCGGGGTCCAACGGCACATAGCCGAGGCCCGCCTTGAGGGCCGCGAGCATGGCCACGATCAGGTCGGTGCCGCGGGGCAGCCAGAGGGCCACGGGCGCGTCGTCGGCGCCGCCGTCACGCGTGCCGTCGTGGGTGCCGTCGTGGGCGCTTCCGTGGGCGCGCAGGGCGCGGGAGAGGCGTTCGGCCCGCTCGTCCAGCTCCCGGTAGGACAGGGTCGTAGCACCGCACTCCACGGCGGTCCGGTCCGGGGCGCTGACCGCCCACCGCGAGACCAGCGCGTCGACGGTGCTGCGCGAGCGCTCCTTCACCGGGCCGCGCCGCCAGCCCTCCGGTGCGGACGCGTCGGCGGCCGGGTGCCCCACGGCCTCGGCGAGCACGTCCCGCAGCGTCCCGAAGAGCGCGTCCACCGTCGCCTCGTCGAACAGGTCGGTGTTGTACTCCAGATGGCAGCGGACACCGTCCGGCTGGTCGGTGAAGTACACGCAGAGGTCCGTCAGGGCCTTGTCGGGCCCCGAGTCGAGCGGTGTCGCGCGCACCCCCGGCAGGTCGAAGCGGAACGGGTCGCCGGTCTCGAACTCGGCGAGCGTCTGGAAGACCGGCGTGCGGTCCAGGGAGCGCGGCGGCGCCAGCTCCCGCACCACCGCCTCGAACGGCACGTCGGCGTGGTCGTAGGCGTCCAGGGCCACCTCGCGCACCTGGTCCAGCAGCGCCGCGAAGTCCGGGGGCCCGGACGGCCCCGACAGGTCCAGGCGCAGCGCGAGGGTGTTCACGAACAGGCCGATCACGTCCTCGTAGCCGCGCGGCCGGTCGGACATCGGGGTGCCGATGACCAGGTCGTCCTGCCCGGTGACCCGGTGCAGGGCGGTCGCGTACCCGGCGAGCAGGGTCATGAACAGGGTGCCGCGCCGCTCCCGGCTGAACGCCCGCAGCCGCTCGGAGAGTTCGCGCCCCAGGGTGCGGAACAGGGCGCGCCCGTTCGAGGTCATCACGGCGGGCCTGGGCCGGTCGGTGGGCAGCGCGAGGACGGGCAGCTCGCCGTCGAGGGCCTTCGTCCAGTACGCCAGGTCGGCCGCCGCCTTGTCGCCGTCGAGGGCGGCGAGCTGGGCGCGGGCGTGGTCGGCGTAGGAGCGGGGCAGCGGCGGCAGCTCGGCGCGGGTGCCGGTGGTGCGGGCGCGGTAGCACGCGGACACGTCGCGGGCGAGCACGGCGGCCGACGCCGCGTCCATCACGATGTGGTGCAGGGACAGCACGAGCACGTGCCGCTCGGCCCCGAGCCGCACCAGGCGCGCCACGAACAGCGGCCCCCGCGCGAGGTCGAAGCGGCGCTCGCTGCCCTCCTTCAGGGCGGCGGCCACCGGATCGCCGCCGCCCGGGGCCGCGTCGACGACGGCGAAGTCCGCGGCGCCCGGCGCCAGCGTGAACTGCCGGGGCCCGCCGCCCACTTCGCGGAAGACGGTGCGCAGCATCGGATGCCGTGCGACGAGGTCGTCCAGGGCGCCGCGCAGGGCCGCCACGTCGAGGGGCCCGTCGAGCGCGACGGCCTTCGTCTCGTTGTAGGCGGTGCGGCCGGGCAGCATCCGCTCCAGGAACCAGATGCGCTCCTGGCCGGGGGACAGGGGCGCGCCGCGGTCGGCCTCGGCGACGGGCGCGGGCTCCCGGGCGGGCGTGGGCTCGTGGACGGGTGCGGGCTCCCGGAAGGGCGCGGGCTCCCGGGCGGGCGCGGGCTCGCTGACCGGCGTCGTGTCCGCCAGCGGCGTCCGCGCGGACCCGGCGCGGCCCGGCCGGTAGTCGCGCCGCAGCGCCTCCAGGTGCGTCAGGCCCGCCCGCAGCGCGTCCGGCGGCACCCCGAAGTCGACGAGCGCCAGGACCTCGTCGGCCCCGGCGGCGCCCACCGCGTCCACCACCGGCGCCACGGACTCGGGGCTGCCGATCAGCGCCCGCTGGTCGCAGTAGCGGTCGTAGGCGCGCCGGAACACCACGTCCAGGTCGTCCTCGCTCAGCGACGCCATGTCGACCTTGTGGCCCAGGCTGTTGGCGACGGTCTCGAACAGGGACAGCGAGGCCCGCATGTACCGCGCCAGCGGGTCGCGGGCCTCGGCGCGCGCCGCGTCGTGGTCGTCGGCGAGGTACGTGTGCAGCAGCACCGCCACGCGGCCCGCGTCCGGGTCCAGGCCGTGCCGGGCGCGCTCGCGGCGGTAGCGGTCGACGTTCTCCGCCAGCTGCTCGACGGTCTGCGCCATCAGGTTGGTGACGATGCCCAGGTCGTGCCGGGCGGCCAGCTCGTACGACGCGGGGTTGCCGACGACGGCCGTGTACATCGGCGGCGCGGCCTGCACGGGCCGGGGAAGAGCCGGATGTCGCGCTCGGTGCCCTCACCGGTCCTGCGCCGCACCGCCTCGCCGCGCCACAGCGCCCGTACCTGCGCCAACTGCTCGTACATGGCCTCCTTGTGGGGGCCGAACCGCTCGGGGAAGAAGACGAAGTCGTTGGCGTTCCAGCCGCTGGCGCAGCCGATGCCGACGCGGCCGCCGGAGAGGTTGTCGACCATCGACCACTCCTCGGCGACCCGGATCGGGTCGTGCAGCGGCAGCACCACGGAGCCCGCGTTGAGCCGGATGCGCTCCGTCTCGCGCGCCAGCGCCGCCGTCAGCACGGCCGGGTTGGGGAAGAGGCCGCCGAAGGAGTGGAAGTGCCGCTCGGGCACCCACAGCGAGGAGAAGCCGTGGCGGTCGGCGAACCGGGCGGTCTCCAGGAGCAGGTCGTACTTGCCCGGGTCCCCGGCCGCGTCGTCGTCCTGCGGGTAGTCGCCGAAGAAGTACACGCCGAAGTCCGGGGCGCGGACCGGGCGCGGGGTCTCGGCGGCCTCCGCGCGGGGCGTGGCGACCGCCGCCGGGCGGGCGGGGGAGACGGCGGCGCCGTTCAAGGGGATGGGTTGCGGCAGCGCGGGCTCGGCCCTGGCCGCGGCTTCGGTCTTGGCTTCGGTGCGCGCGGCGGCGGGCCGCGCCGCCTTCGCGGGCCGCGCCGGGTCCCGGAAGAACCCGGCGTCCCGCAGCTCCCGCAGCGATCCGCGCACGGCGTCCGCGACGAACGCGCAGTCGTCGTCGGAGTGCGCGGTCGACAGGAAGAAGTTGCGCCACTCCCACACGAGCACGCCGCGCAGCATCAGGTGGTGGTAGAGCAGCTCCATGTCCGCGCGGTGGTCGAAGCGGAACATGGAACCGAAGTGGCTCATCCGCAGGGCGAACCCCTCGTCCTCGAAGAACGCGTTGAGGTCGGCGGCGAGCGCGTCGGTGCGCGCGTTCAGCCGCTCCTGGAGGCGGGGGCTGTGCTCCTTCAGATGGGTCAGCACGGCGCGGGCCGCGACCATCGACACCGGGTGCTGGATGTACGTACCGCCGAAAAAGGTGGTGTCGGCCCGCGGGTAGCTGTCGTCCCCGTACCGCCAGAAGCCGCCGTCGACGCCGTCGAGGATGTCGGCGCGGCCCGCGATGGCGCCGATGGGGAAGCCGCCGCCGAGGAGCTTGCCGTAGGTGGCGAGGTCGGGGGTGACGCCGTACAGCTCCTGCGCGCCGCGCGGCGCGGGGCGGAAGCCGGTGAGCATCTCGTCGAAGAACAGGACGATGCCGTGGCGCCGCGTCAGCTCGCGCAGCCTGCGCACGAACGCGGCGGGGCGCAGCGACGGATGGCGGCTCTGCACCGGCTCCACCACGACCGCCGCGATGTCGGCGGCCTGCCGCTCGATGACCGCGAGGCTCTCCTCGCTGCCGTAGGGCAGCACCAGGAGGTCGGCGACGGCGCCCGCCGGGATGCCCGCGGACATCGGCACCGTGGCGGAGCCGTCGCGGCCGGGGGAGCGGCCGAGGACGTTGTCGGCGTGGCCGTGGTAGGCGCCCTCGAAGGTGACGATGCGGCGGCGGCCGGTGGCGGCGCGGGCGAGGCGGATCGCGGCGGAGTTCGCCTCGGTGCCGGAGTTCGCGAAGGCGACCCGCTCCATGCCGGTCAGCTCCGCGAGCAGCTCGGCGGCCTCGCCGGTCTCCACGGTGCGCGGGCCGAGCTGGATGCCGCGCGACAGGTGCTCGCGCACCGCCTGGGTGACGAAGTCCGGCTCGTGCCCGAAGAGCAGCACCCCGAAGCCCATGGTGATGTCGACATAGCGGTTGCCGTCGACGTCCTCGAGCCAGGAGCCCCGCGCCCGCCGCCCCGCGATCGGGTACAGCATCTCCTTGGTGCCGCTGCGGAAGCCGACCGCGGCCCGGCTGTCGGCGAGGACCCGCCGGTAGCGCTGGGCGATCTCCTTGGACGTCGGCGTCTTCGCGGTGTAGCGGGCCACCAGGTCGTCCAGGTGGGCCCGCTGGGAGGCGGGGGCGCCGCCGCGGACCATGCCGGAGGTGCGGGGCACGGTCATGCGGGGACCGTGCTGGGTGACCTTGGCCGGGGGAGCGTCTGCCCCGGCGGGCTGTTCGCCGTCCGCGGGTGCGTGGGGGCTGGGCGCGCCGTTCCCCGCGCCCCTTCGGGTCGCGTCTGCCTGGGTGGGTGGTGCGCCGTCTGCGGGTTCGTTGGGGCTGGTCGCGCCGTTCCCGCGCCCCTTTGGGGCGCGTCCAACTGGTCGGCTATGCGGCGCGAGAGGGCCGCCATCGCGGCCAGGTCCTCGTCTATGCCCGCGGTGACCTCGCCGAGTCCGGTCATGGGGCCACCGTCCCGTTGACGGCGGGCGCCCGCGTGGCGAGCAGTTCGGACAGCTGCCCCATGAGCTGGAGCTGCATCCGCGACAGCTCCCGGATCTGCCGGGCCAGTTCGGCGACCTCCTCGCGCGTGGCGTACGCGGAGGGCTCCACCGGAGCCGCGGCGGGCCGGGGCTCGGGCACCACGGGGGCGACCGGCGCGACCGGCTCGGGCGCGGGCGGGGCTTCGTACGCGACCGGCGCCGGGGCTTCGTACGCGGGCTCCGCCGGGGCCGGTGCGGACTCGGTGCCCGGACGCTCGGCGGCGGCCGCCTTGCGGACGATGGTCCGCGCCAGCTCCCGCGCCGTGCCCGCCTCCTCGAACAGCTCCCGCATCGACACCTTCACGCGGTGCTCGTCCTCCAGCTCGCGCAGCGCGCCGATCATCTGGAGCGAGTCCGCGCCGAGGTCGAAGAAGGAAGCGTCGGGGGCTATCTCGCTCGTGTCGTAGCTGAGGTGTTCCGCGATCACCTTGATGACGTGCCGGAGAACCCGGTCGACCGCCGCTGCCTCGTCCTGTGCCACGTCCGTCCCATCCCTTGCCGGTTCCGCCGTCCGGAGAAGGTGGTTCTCCGGACCTGTCCAGTAGTGCCTGTGCTGGAATCGATAGCCGGGCAGCGGGATCCTCCGCCCCGCCCGGCCCATGAAGGTCCGCCAGTCGACGGGCGCCCCCGCCCGGTGCAGGCCCGCCGCCGCGCCCCACAGCGGAGCCAGGCCCGCGCCGCGCCGCAGCGTCGGGTGCGCCGGGAGCGCGGGCAGGCGGCGCCGGGCGAGCCCGCTGAGCGTCGCCTGCGGGCCGATCTCCACCAGGGAGCCGACGCCGAACTCGCCTGCCCTGGCGCCGAGTTCGTCGAGTACGCCGGTGAAGCGCACCGGCTCGCGCGCCTGCCGGGCGACGTAGTCGGCGTCGAGCCGCCAGCCGGGAGCCCGGGTCGCCCCGTCCAGGCCGCTCACGAACGGCACGCCGGTCGCCGTCGACGGCAGCCGTCCGGCGTGCTCGCGCAGCGCGTCGAGCACCGGCTCCATCAGCGCCGTGTGGAACGCGTGCCGCACCGGCAGCGCCCGCACCTTCAGGCCGCGTCCCGCGAGCAGCTCCGTCAGCTTCGCCACGGCGTCCGCGGGGCCCGCCAGGACCTGCTGGTCGGCCGCGTTGGACGCGGCCAGCTCCACGCCCGGCACCTCGGCGTCCAGCTCCCGCGCCTGCTCCTGCGTCGCCCGCACGGCGGCCATCGCGCCCGGGGCGCAGTGCCGGTCCATCAGGCGGCCGCGCTCGGCGGTCAGGGCCAGCCCGTCCTCCAGGGACAGCGCCCCGGCCGCGTACAGGGCGGCGTACTCGCCGACGCTGTGCCCGGCCACCGCGCCCGGCGTGACGCCCGCCTCGCGCCACAGCTCCACCAGCGCGCACTGCACGGCGAACAGCCCCGGCTGCGCCAGCGCGGTGGGCCACACCTCGTCCGCGTCGGCGGCCCCCGCCTCCAGCAGCCACGGCAGCAGCCGGTCATCGCCGGTGAGGGCGCGGTGCTGGCGGGCGCAGGCGTCCACGACGTCGCGTACGACGGGGAAGCGGTCGTACAGGGGCCGCGCCATGCCCCGGAACGCGCTGCCCTGCCCGGTGAAGAGGAAGGCGGCGCCCGGGGGGCCCGTCTCCTCGGTCGGCTCCCCGTCGGCCAGCCAGGTGTCCAGGGCGTCCGTGAGCGCCGCCACGCTGGCGCCGCGCAGCGCGATCCGGTGGCGGCCGTGCGCGCGCCCGACGGCCGCCGTGGTGACCAGGTCGCCCAGGTGGGTGCCGGGGCGCTCGCGCAGGTGGTCGCGCAGGGCGCGGGCGTTGGCGGCGAGCGCCGCCCCGGTGTGCCCGGACACCAGCAGGACGTCCGGGGGCGGCGGGGCGTCGGCGGGCCGGGGCGTGGGCTCGGGCGCCTGCTCCAGGACGACGTGCACGTTGGTGCCGCCGACGCCGAACGAGCTGACCCCGGCCCGGCGCGGGGTGTCCCCCTCGGGCCAGGGGCGCGCCGAGTCGGGCACGTAGAACGGGCCGGACGCCAGGTCGAGCGCCGGGTTGGGCCGTTCGAAGCCCGCCATGGGCGGGATGACGCCGTGCCGCAGCACGAGCAGCGCCTTGATCAGGCTCGCCAGGCCCGAACACACGTCGAGGTGGCCGATGTTGGCCTTCACCGAGCCGAGGGCGCAGTAGCCGCGCCGCTCGCTGTCCGCGCGGAACGCGGCGGTGGCCCCGGCCAGCTCGATGGGGTCGCCCTTGAAGGTGCCGGTGCCGTGCGCCTCCAGGTAGCCGACGGTGTCCGCGGAGACGCCCGCGCGGTCCAGGGCGCGCCGGATGGCCTGGCGCTGGCCGTCGGCGCTGGGCGCGGTGTAGGTGCGCTTGCCCGCGCCGTCGTTGTTGACGCCCCAGCCGCGCAGCACGCCGTGGATGTGGTCGCCGTCCGCGAGGGCCCGGTCGAGGCGCTTGAGTACGACGGCCGCGACGCCGGTGCCGCCGACCGTGCCGTCGGCGGCGGCGTCGAAGGGCCGGATGCGCCCGGACTTGGAGAGGATGGAGCCCTTCACGTAGTCGTAGCCGACCACCTGCGGCACGTGCACGGCGGTGGCCCCGGCGACGGCGAGGGAGCACTCGCCGTGCGCGACGGCCTGTGCGGCGAGCTGCACGGCCGTCAGGGAGCTGGAGCAGGCGGTCTGCACGTTGAGCGCGGGCCCGGTCAGGCCCAGGCGGTAGGCGACGCGGGTCGCCGAGAAGTCGGTGAAGCCGCCGATGGACACCTGGAGGGCGCTGGCCCAGTCCGTGGCGAAGTCGGTGTGCAGGACGTTGTTCTGGAGGTACGTCTGGAGGCAGTACAGGTGGTAGCCGGTGCTGGCGTAGACGCCGACGTCCTGCCCGCCGCCCGGGGAGTCCGCGCGGCTCGCGTACCCGGCGTCCTCCAGGGCGTGGTAGACGCACTCCAGGAACAGCCGCTGCTGCGGGTCGGTGAGCTGGGCCTCGCGGGCGCTCATCCCGAAGAAGGCCGCGTCGAAGCCCGTGATGCCGTCGAGCACGCCGCTCGCCCCGAGGAAACCGGGCGCCCGGCGCCGCTCCTCGGGGTAGCCCGCGGCGGCCAGTTCGGCGTCGGTGAAGCGGCGGATGCGGCAGGCTCCGGTGCGGATGGTGTCCCAGAACTCCTCCGGGGTGTCCGCGCCGGGCAGCCGGAAGGACAGGCCGACGACGGCGACGGCGGCGCTGGGGACGGCGGTCATCGGCTCTCCTGGGCGGTGGGGGAGGCGGACGGGGGCGGCGGCTCGTCAGCCGGAGCGGAGGCGGAACCGGAGGCGGAGGCGGAACCGGATACGGAAGCCGGGTCCGCGTCCGGCGCGGCGGCGGGCGTCTCGGCGGGCGCGGGCGGCCCGGCGCCCGGAGCGCCCCGGGCCTGCCGCACCATCACCACGAGCAGTGCCGCGCACAGCGCGATGGCGAGGCCGTGCAGCATCCCCGTGACCTGGAGCGGACTGAACACGTCCAGAAGCGCGCCGCTCACCAGCATCCCAAGGCCGAACCCGGTGTTCTCGGCCGACGCGGAGAGCCCGAAGAGACGGCCGCGCTGCTCGTCGGGCGCCGCCTGGAGGCGGGAGACGTACGCGATCTCGGTGAGCCCGTCCGCCATGCCCGCCACCAGCGCGGCCACGACGGCCAGCGGCGTCGGCAGGCCCGTGAACACCACGATGAACGCGGCCGACATCACCATCGACCCGATCGCGAACGCCCGCTCGCCGGGCCCGTGCCGCCCCTTGCGCCCGCTCCACCGGGAGCACGCCTGCTGCGCCAGGATGTTGCCGATCGCCCAGGTCGCCCAGAACTGGCTGACGAACGTCGCCGGATGGTCCGGGTCGAGGTCGTGCGAGTACACCGGCAGGGCGACGTTGTGCGACGAGGAGCCGAGGCCGTCGACGGCCCGGACCAGGATCATCACGGCGAGCACGGGCGTGGCGCGCAGCAGCACCAGGGAGGCGGCGCGGGCGCGCGCGGCGGCCTTGGACGGCCCCGTGGCACCGGCCTCCGCCGTCTCCTGCGCCGGGGGTTCCGTCTCGGCCCGCGTACGGATCGGCAGCGAGAACAGCACGCTCGCGGAGACCACGAACGTCGCGGCGTCCAGGGCGAGCGCGGCGGTGTAGCCGAGCTGCGCGACGACCACGCCCGCCGAGGCGAAACCGGTGATCATCGCGAGTGAACGCCCGGTCGCGAGCAGCGCGTTGGCCCGCGTCCGCAGATCGGGGCCGACGATCTCGGGGACGCTGCTGCGCAGGGCCACGCTGGAGAGCGTCGAGCAGGAGCCGGTCACCACCGCCAGGGCGTACAGCAGGCCCACGCGCGCGCCGTCGGGCGCGACCAGGAGCGCCACCAGGGCCAGGCACTGGGTGAGGTCGGCGCCGACCATCAGCCTCTTGCGGTCGTAGGCCGTCACCAGGCGCCCGCTGACCACCCCGGAGACGACGCTGACGAGCAGTCGTACGGCCATGAAGAGCCCGGCGGCGAGCGCGCTGTCGGTCTCCTGGTAGATGAAGACGTTCAGCGCCACCATGTTCAGGTAACTGCCGTACGCCGAGACGCCGTTGCCCACGACCAGCAGTCGAAAGTGCCGCAAGGGCTCCCCCTGTGTCCACGGATGAGTCCACGGATCCCGCACTCTTCCCCGGAAAGCACACCGATCGGGTGGTCCGGAGGAGGACGTGTTCACCCTCACGTGCTTCCAAGGCGACCTACAGTCACTGAAATTGGTGACTTGACATGTCCCGGCGAATGGCATAGCCGACTTCGCGCGGGCCCGAACTGCCACCTTGTCTCTCGCTCTGACCGTGGTTAGATCCAAAGGTCGGTCGCGGCAGCCGTGGAGTTGAGGGTCCTGTGCGGAGAACAGACACCACCAGACAGTCCCGAGCGGACCCTCAGGACGAACGCCCGGCCCTGTCGCCGAGGGAGCGGCAGGTCCTCGCCCATATCGCGGCCGGGCTCTCCCACAAGCAGATCGCCCGGCGCCTCGGCATCAGCGTGCACACCGTCGGTACGTATCTGCGTCGCATCCGCGACAAGCGCACGGCCCCCACGGTCGCCGACCTCATCCAGCTCAGCGCCACCGAGGACTGCGCGCCGGGGCCGGTGCCGAGCCGGAACTGAGCGGGCCGTCCGGTCGGCGGCGGGGGTGCCGCCCCGTCGGCGGCGGGCGCCGCGAGTCGGCATTGTCGGCATCAAGGAGTCGCGAGTCGGCATTGTCGGCATTAAGGAAGCGTTAAGGACTGCCGGAATCCGGCAATGACTCGGACCGCCTTGTCATGTCAGGGTGGACATCGGACAAGGTCACGGGGTTCCCGGCAGGGACAGGGAGGGGTGCGCGCGATGGGGTGGTTTCTGGGACTCGGCATCGCGGGCCTCGTCCTGCTGGTCCTGGCGCTGCTCCTCGACGGCGTCCTCGAAGGGCTCTTCGACGGAGCCCTCGGCGGCTTCCTCGACGGGCTCCTGTCGCTGCCGGTCATCGCGGGCTTCCTGTCCGCGCTGGGCTTCGGGGGCGCGCTCGTCCTCGGCGCCACCGGGCTCGGCGTCGGGCCCGCGACCGCCCTGGGTGCCGTCCTGGGCACCGGAGCCGCCTGGCTCACCTGGCGGTTCACCCGCGCCCTGATGCGCGACCAGACCGCGCGCACGCCGCGCGGCGACGACCTGCTCGGCTCCGCCGGGTCCGTGGTCACCGCGATTCCCGCCGACGGGTACGGCGAGGTGCTGCTGCGGCTCGGGGGGCAACCGGTGAAGTACGCGGCCCGCAGTGGGGTCGCGCTGGCGCGCGGCACCGAGGTGTGGGTCGCCGGGACCTTGTCGGCCACGGCGGTTGTGGTGCGGCCTGTCGATCGGTAGGTGTCCCGGCAGGTGCCTCCTTGGGGGCGGGTGTGGGTGTGGGTGTGTGCCGGGGTGGGGTGTCCTTTTGGCTGCGGCGGCGTCGTGGCTGGGCGCGCAGTTCCCCGCGCCCCTTCGGGGCGCGCCCACGCGGCGGAGCCGCATATCGACACAGCCCCGCGCCCCTTCGGGGCGCTGCCCGTGCCCCCGCGTTCTGTTCCTCCTGTGCCGTCCTCGTGGCGGCGGAAAGAAGTCCTATGAGTGCCGTTCTCCTCTCCGTCATCGGCGGCGTCGTCCTCGTCGTGCTGCTCGCCCTCGTCGTCGTCACGCGCTACAAGGTCGCCGGGCCCAGCGAGGCCTTCATCGTCACCGGGCGGCGCGGCAAGAAGTCCACCGATCCGGCCACCGGCCGCGTCGTCACCGACAACAGCGGGCAGAAGGTCGTCGTCGGCGGCGGCGTGTTCGTGGTGCCGTTCGTGCAGCAGAAGTTCACGCTCGACCTGTCGTCGCGGCACATCCCGGTCGCGGTGCGCGGCGCGGTCACCCTGCGCGGCGTCAAGGCGCACCTCGAAGGCGTCGCCATCGTGAAGGTCGGCGGCACCGAGGACTCCATCCGCGCCGCCGCCCAGCGCTTCCTGGTCCAGCAGGACGGCATCGTCGGCTTCACGCAGGAGGTGCTCTCCGGCGCGCTGCGCTCCATCGTCGGCCGGATGTCGGTGGAGGACATCATCCGCGACCGGGCCGCGTTCGCCGGGCAGGTCGCCGAGGAGGCCGAGGCCAGCCTGTCCGGGCAGGGCCTGGTCCTGGACGCCTTCCAGATCCAGGACATCACCACCGAGGGCTCCTACCTGGAGGACCTGGGCCGCCCCGAGGCCGCCCGCGCCAAGCAGGAGGCCGACATCGCCGAGGCCGTGGCGCGCCGCGCCGCCGAGCAGGCGCGCCTGAAGGCCGAGGAGGAGATCGCGGTCGCCCAGCGGACGTTCGCGCTGAAGCAGGCCGAGATCAAGGCCGAGACGGACGAGGCCGCGGCGCGCGCCGGTGCGGCGGGCCCCCTCACCGAGGCGGCCCGGCAGCAGGAGGTCCTGTCCGAGCAGGAGAAGGTGGCGCAGCGCCAGGCCGCCCTGACCGACCGCGAACTGGACACGCAGGTCCGCAAGCCCGCCGACGCCGCCCGCTACCGGGCCGAGCAGGAGGCCGAGGCCCGGCGCATCGCCCTCGTCAAGGAGGCCGAGGCGGACGCCGAGCGGGCCCGGCTGACCGGTGAGGGCGAGAAGGCGCAGCGCGCCGCGCTCGCCGACGCGGTCCGACTGGAGGGTGAGGCCGAGGCCGCCGCGACCGCCGCGAAGGGCTCCGCCGAGGCCGAGGCCATGCGCAAGAAGGCCGACGCCTTCGCCCAGTACGGGGACGCGGCCATGCTCCAGATGCTGGTCGAGGTGCTGCCCCAGGTCGTCGCCAAGGCCGCCGAGCCGCTCGGCGCGGTCGACAAGATGACGGTGATCTCCACGGACGGCGCGAGCAAGCTGACCCGTACCGTCACCGACAACGTCGCCCAGGGCGTCGAACTCCTCGGCTCCACCACGGGCGTTGACCTGGCGGCCCTCCTGAAGCAGGTGACCGGGGGCCTGGCGGGGCTGCCGGAGGGCCCGGCTCCGGCCGCGACCACGGGCGTGCGGGTGCCTCTGGCGCCGGAAAACTAACGGCGCTAGTTTGGGTGGTCATCCGCCCGCGCGACGGCCGCCCGGGGCCCGCCGAGGGCCCCGGGGCCGCCGCGGCTACCCGCCCGCCCCGCGCCCGCCGCACACCCCGCACCACCCCAGGAGGCCCCGCATGACGACGCCCCCCGACGCCCTCGTCGCGGCGCCCCACGACGCCCTGTACATCGCGGGCGAGTGGCGCCCCGCCGCCACCGGCGACACCATCCCCGTCGTCGACCCGGCCACCGAGGAGGTCATCGCCCACGTCCCCGCGGGCACCGCCGCCGACGTGGACGCCGCCGTGCGCGCCGCCCGCGCCGCGCTCCCCGGCTGGGCCGCGACCCCGCCCGAGGACCGCGCGGCCCGCATCGCCGCGATACGCGACGGCCTCACCGCCCGCGCGGACGAGATCGCCGCGACCGTCACCGCGGAACTCGGCGCCCCGCCGAAGATCGCCGCCGCCGTCCACGCGGCCCTGCCCGCCCGGGTCGCCGCCTCCTACGCGGACCTCGCGGCGACGTACCCGTTCGTGGAGAAGGTCGGCAACTCCACCGTGTACGCCGAACCCGTCGGCGTCGTCGGCGCGATCACGCCCTGGAACTACCCGCTGCACCAGATCGTCGCGAAGGCCGCCCCCGCCCTCGCCGCGGGCTGCGCCATCGTCCTCAAACCGGCCGAGGACACGCCCCTGACGGCCCAGCTCTTCGCCGAGGTCGTCCACGATGCGGGTCTGCCGCCCGGGGTGTTCAACCTCGTCACCGGGCTCGGCCCGGTCGCCGGGCAGGCGCTCGCCGAGCACGACGGCGTGGACCTCGTCTCCTTCACCGGCTCCACCGCCGTGGGCCGACGGATCGGCGCGGTGGCGGGCGCCGCCGTCAAGCGCGTCGCGCTGGAACTCGGCGGCAAGTCCGCCAGCGTCATCCTGCCCGGCGCCGACCTCGCGAGGGCCGTCAACGTCGGCGTCGCCAACGTGATGTCCAACTCCGGCCAGACGTGCAGCGCCTGGACCCGCATGCTCGTCCACACCGACCAGTACGACGAGGCGGTGGCCCTCGCCGCGACCGCCGCCGCCAAGTACGGCGAGCGCATCGGCCCCGTCGTCAGCGCCGCCCAGCGCGACCGCGTGCGCGGCTACATCGAGCGGGGCGTCGCCGAGGGCGCCCGCCTGGTCGCGGGCGGCCCCGACGCGCCGCGCGAGCGCGGCTACTACGTCCGCCCCACCGTCTTCGCCGACGTCACCCCCGACATGACGATCGCCCAGGAGGAGATCTTCGGCCCGGTCCTCTCGATCCTGCGGTACGAGGACGAGTCCGACGCCGAGGCCATCGCCAACGGCACGGAGTACGGCCTCGCGGGCGCCGTGTGGGCCGGGAGCGACGAGGAGGCCGCCGCCTTCGCCCGCCGCCTGCACACCGGCCAGGTCGACATCAACGGCGGCGCCTTCAACCCGCTCGCCCCGTTCGGCGGCTACAAGCGCTCCGGCGTGGGCCGGGAACTGGGCACCCACGGCCTCACGGAGTACCTCCAGACCAAGTCCCTCCAGTTCTGATCCCGTTCGGCCCTGTCCCTCGATCCCCTGAGGAGTACGCCACCGTGGCACGCGTCCGCGCCGCCGTCCTGCCCGCCGTCGGCTCGCCCCTGGAAGTCACCGAGATCGACCTGCCCGAACCCGGCCCCGGGCAGGTGCGGGTGAAGCTGGCCGCCGCCGGGGTCTGCCACTCCGACCTGTCCCTCACGAACGGCACCATGCGGGTGCCCGTACCGGCCGTGCTCGGCCACGAGGGCGCGGGCACGGTGGTGTCCGTCGGCGCCGACGTCACCCACGTGGCGCCCGGCGACGGCGCCGTCCTGAACTGGGCGCCGTCCTGCGGCCGTTGCCCCGCCTGCGCGCGCGGCGAGGTGTGGCTGTGCGGCGACGCCCTCACCGGCGCGGGCACCGTCCACGCCCGGCGCGCCGACGGCGGCGACCTGTACCCCGGCCTGAACGTCGCCGCGTTCGCCGAGGAGACCGTCGTGCCGTCCGCCTGCGTACTGCCGGCCCCCGACGGGATCCCGCTCACCGACGCCGCCCTCCTCGGCTGCGCCGTCCTCACCGGGTACGGCGCCGTGCACCACTCCGCGCGGGTACGCGAGGGCGAGCGGGTCGCCGTGTACGGCGCCGGGGGCGTCGGGCTCGCCACGCTCCAGGCCGCGCGGATCGCCGGTGCGGCCCAGGTCATCGCCGTCGACGTGTCCCCGGCCAAGGAGTCCCTGGCCCGCGCGGCGGGCGCCACCGACTTCGTCCTCGCCTCCGACACCACCGCCCGCGACGTCCGCGCCCTCACCGGCGGCGAGGGCGCCGACGTGGCCGTCGAGTGCGTCGGCCGCGCCGTCACCATCCGCACGGCCTGGGAGTCCACCCGCCGCGGCGGCCGCACCACGGTCGTCGGCATCGGCGGCAAGGACCAGCAGGTCACCTTCCACGCCCTGGAACTCTTCCACTGGGGCCGCACCCTCTCCGGCTGCGTGTACGGCGACACGGACCCGGCCCGCGACCTGCCGGTCATCGCGGACCACGTACGGGCGGGCCGCCTCGACCTGGGCCTGATGGTGACGGACCGGATCGGCCTCGCGGACATCCCGGAGGCGTTCGCCAACATGGTCGCGGGCAAGGGCGGGCGGGCGCTGGTGGTGTTCTAGGCGGGGAGGCGGAGGCGGTCCAGGGGGAGGGGGGACCTGGTGGGGTGGCTGGCGGCCAGCCACCCCTCCCCGGACTGGATGATCACGCGTTCCACCAGCCCCGCGCGGAACTCCTCGTCCCAGTAAGGGACGTCGTTGACGATGTGGACGAGGTCCCAGGCGTCCACGTGCGTGAGGGCCAGGGCGATGTCGCGGTACGAGGGTGGTGTGCCGTCGCCGCGGAGCAGCCCCGTGAGAGGCCAGTCGTCCTGCTCGGGCGTCGAGGGCGCGATCCAGCACTGCTTCAGCGCCTCCCAGGTGTCGGGGCGGTCGGTGCGCTCGGCGACCGTCCGGCACAGCGTCCGAAACGTGGCGGGAGGCAGCAGGCGGTGGGCCCGCCGGAGGACGCCGTCCACCGGCGTCTGGCTGGGCTCGTTGTCGTCGGTGGTCCAGATGGCCGGGGCGAGCCGCTCCGCGAACGCCGTGAACTGCTCGTCGTCGGGGCAGTCGGAGAGCGCGAGCGCGGCGGTCTCGAAGGTGAGGAACAGCTCGCGGCCGGTCGGGATCGCCCGGAGCGCCGCGCGCACCCGCTCCGCACTCAGCGTGTGGACGCCCTCCATCAGGCCGTAGTCGGACAGCGGCAGCAGCAGGCGTTCGGCGATGACGGCCGGGCGGCCGTCGGGGCGGTCGTGGTGGGCCCTCCAGATGCTCCAGACCTCTTCGGCGAGTGCCGCGATCTCCGGCTGGGGCCCGCCGGGAAGGACCCAGTGCGTGGTGGCGAACGGAAACCCACTGGTGGCCACACCCGACCCCAGGCTGCCGCGCCGCAGATAGGCATCGACGTCATGGCAGGCCACCCCCTCCGTCAGCCAGCGCTCCTCAGCGGCTCGCCATGCCCTGAGGTCGAGGGGGCCCGAGGGGGGCCCGCCCTGCACCCGCTCCAGTACGGGCCACGGCAGGACGCGCCACGCGAAGTCGTAGTCGAGCGCGCCGAACGCCCGGGCGAGCGCGGTGAGGACCGACCGGCTGGGGCTGTCCAGCGTTTCAGCCACCAGGCGCCAGGTGTCCCAATGGGCGTGGGCGCCGACGGGGGGAGTGGCGAGGGGGCGCAGCCAGGCAGATGGGCGCAGGGCCACGGGACCGTTCAGCGGCCAACAACCCCCGAGGGAGAGGCCGTCCAGGCCGCGCTGGGTCGGCCCCAGGTGCACGAGCCGCCGAGCCGCCTCGGTCCAGGGATCGAGTCCGTCCACCTGCCGCACGCCGGACTGGATGTACAGGTGGTACGGGTCGGCCCGCCGCAGATACCGGCCGAGCTGCCCCGGTTCCATGACTGCGGGCATCGCCGCGTCCACCAGCAGCGAGGGAAGCTGAGCGGCCGACGCCTCCTCAAGAAAGCGGCGCGCCGCCTCCCCGGCCGCCTCGTTCCCCGCCTCCGCCAACTGGTTGAGCAACCGCCACAGCTGCGCGTTGGCGCGCCCCCCGTCGCCCTCCGGCCGCATCAGCCGCACCACCTCTTCAACCCGCCGCTCGTCAAACAGCTCCCAAGCCGCCGCGGCCAGCCGATCCGGCCCGTGCCGGAGATCCCGGATGGCCTCCACGCTCGGCAGCAGCAGCCGCCGATACCGCTCCTCCAACTCCGGCAGATCCGCCAGCAGGTGCACGGCGAAGTGCGCCCCTCGCCGCTCCATCGCAGCCGCCCCCGCCAGGTCCACGTCGTCCAGCTCGCGCAGCGCCACGACGATCGAGTCCCGCAGGTCCCTGCCGCCCAGGTCCTCCGCCTCGAACGCCGCGGCGGCCATGAACCGCGCCACGTCCCGCCAGGGCTCCGCCCCCACCACCGCCCGGAACCGCTCCCGCACCAGCGCCTCGTCCTTGGTGGCGGAGAGATACGCGGCGGCCAGGAACTCGGCGAGCGACTTGATCTGGAAGCCGACCACGTCGGAGTCGATGCCGACGAGCAGCACCAGCCGCTCCTTGGCGAACCGGATGAGCTGTTCGACGACCTCGTCGGACCGGTCACCGTCCCGCACCCCCACGTCGCGCACCACGTCCCCGGCGAGCGCGGCGAACTCGTCCCCGCCGATGCCCCGGGCCTCGCGGCGGGTCTCGGCGGTGAGGACGATGCGGAAGGCGGCCCGGCGGTGCAGCTCGTCGACCAGGTCCCGGTACCGTTCGAGGAACGTGCCGAGTTCGCCGCCGCGCCCCTCCTCGCGGGCGTACACGTGGTCGTAGTAGCGGACGAACAACCGGTGCCGACCCGCCGGGAGTTCGCCCGAGTCGGCGAGGATCGACACCACCAGGGCCACGTGCAGCGGAGTGTTGAGGATGTCCGGCAGGTCGGCGCGGTCACGGGCGCGCCGGAACAGGTCGAGGAGGCGCGCGCCCTCGGGGCCGTCGGGGACGAGGGCGGCCGCGTGGGCGTCGGCCTCCCGCGGGCCGAGGTCGGTAAGGGACCAGGCGGTGAACTTGTGGGGCAGCAGCTCGTCCCCGTACGCCTGGGGCCGCGAGGTGACGACGATCGCGGCGTCGGCCCGGTCCATCTGGGTCTCCTCGGCGAAGTCCACGACCTGGCCGAGGACCGCGTCGCGGTGGCGCGGGGAGACCTCGTCGTAGCCGTCGAGGAGCAGCACCGTGCGCAGGTGCCCGGCCACGGCACGGACCTCGGCCGGGGACACCTCCGCCTTCAGGAGCCGTTCGTAGCGCTGGGCGAGGAAGTGCCACACCGAGCGCCGGGCCTCCGGCGCGCCGCTCACGTACGCGGCGAACGCGTCGGCGTCGAGCCAGAAGGGGAAGCGCGCGACAGCGGGCGGTTCGATGCCGAGGCGGGCCAGCCCCCGTGCGACGCGGGCGATCTCCTCCGTCGTGCGCGGCGACAGCCGTTCGGGCTCGAAGGCGCGCAGCAGCGCGGCGCGGTGCGCCTGCGCCAGCATGCGCGCAGCCGTCGTCTTGCCCTGGCCGGGGCCGCCGGTCAGGACCGTGCGCGGCGCCGGGCCGCCCTCCGCCGCCAAGTAGTCCCGCAGGAACGGCCGGGAGGCGCCCCCGGGCCTGCCGGGGCCCTCCGAGCGCTGGGCGGACAGGTCCACGAACACGTCGGCGACGCTCCGCGGCTCGGCGCCGAGGGACGGATCGAGGAGCCGGACCGGAGCCGCCCCGCCGAACTCCCGTTGCAGCACCCGCAGGACCAGGCCTTCGGTCCGCTCGCCCGCGCGCCCGTCGCCCCTGCCCACGGTCACCGGGCCGTGGAACACCGCCCCCGGCGCGTTGAGCCCCGTGGAACCGCCGACGAAGTTGCTCACCGCCCGTCGGCCTCCGAAGCCTCCTCGCCGCCGAAGGTCATCGTGACGGGGCCGGTGAAGGTGGCCCCGGGGGCGTTCAGGCCCCGGGAGTCGCGCACCTGGTTGATCTGGGGAGGGCCGGGCCCAACTGCCGGGTCAGCTCCTCCAGTTCGCGGCGAAACTCGGGGTCCGTCGCGGCGAGGTGCCGCAGCGTGGCCGCGAGCCGGTCGACGGATGCGGGGTCTGGGGCGTCTGGGGCGTCCGGTTCGGTGACCGCGGCCGCGTCGGGCGCGAGCCGCCCCGCAGCCGCTCCCACAGGGCGGCGGTGGCGCTCTGCCCGAGCTGCCCGCCCGCCCCGCCGAGCGCGGCCATGGCCAAGGCGTCGAAGGCGATCTGCATCCCCTCACCGTAGTGCCCGGCCCCGCGCCCCCGGGGCGGAGCCGGGCACAACCGCCGCCTCAGGCGGGCTCGTTGGCGGCGACCACGCTCTCGTACTGAAGCGCCAGGCCGTCGAGCAGCGCCGTCAGGCCCGTCTCGAAGGCCCGCGCGTCGATCAGCTCCTGCCGCTCGGCGAGCAGGTGCGCCTGCCCCAGGTGCGGGTAGTCCGCCGGGTCGTACGCCGTCTCGTCGTCCACGAAGCCCCCGGCGAACGAGCCCAGCGCCGAGCCCATGATGAAGTACCGCATCAGCGCGCCGATGGACGTGGCCTGCGCGGGCGGCCAGCCCGCCGCCACCATCGCGCCGAACATCGCGTCCGCGAGCCGCAGTCCCGCCGGGCGGCGGCCGGGGCCGCGGGCCAGCACCGGGACGATGTTCGGGTGCCGGGTCAGGGCCGCGCGGTAGGAGACGGCCCAGTCGTGCAGCGCGGTGCGCCAGTCCCGGCCGTCGCCCGGGGCGAACATCGACAGGTCGACCTGGGCGCTCACCGAGTCCGCGACCGCCTCCAGGATCTGGTCCTTGGTGCGGAAGTGGTTGTACAGGGACGGCCCGCTGACGCCCAGCTCGGCGGCGAGGCGGCGGGTGGAGACGGCCGCGAGGCCCTCCGCGTCGACGAGCGCGCGGGCCGCCTCGACGATGCGGTCGGTGCTGAGGAGGGGCTTGCGCGGTCGGGCCATGCGGCACATAGTAGGGCTGCCAACAGAAACTAGCAGTGCTAATTTATGAGTACGGAGCGTGGGGAGTCCACGATGGACCTGGAGCTCAGCGAGGAGCAGACCGCCGTGCGGCGGCTTGCCGAGGACTTCGTGGCGCGCGAGGTCACCCCGCACGCGGCGGCCTGGGACCGCGCCGAGAGCGTCGACCGGTCGATCGTGCGCAAGCTCGGCGAGATCGGCTTCCTCGGGCTCACCATCGACGAGGAGTACGGCGGCTCGGGCGGCGACCACCTCGCGTACTGCCTGGTGACCGAGGAGCTGGGCCGCGGCGACTCCTCCGTGCGCGGCATCGTCTCCGTCTCGCTCGGCCTGGTCGCCAAGACGATCGCCGCGTGGGGCAGCGAGGAGCAGAAGCGGCGCTGGCTGCCGGGGCTCACCTCCGGCGCGTACGTCGGCTGCTTCGGGCTCACCGAACCGGGCACCGGCTCCGACGCGGGCAACCTCACCACCAGGGCCGTCCGCGACGGCGACGCGTACGTCGTCAACGGCGCCAAGATGTTCATCACCAACGGCACCTGGGCCGACGTGGTGCTGCTCTTCGCCCGCACCAGCGACGCCCCCGGCCACAAGGGCGTCTCCGCCTTCCTGGTGCCCGCCGACACCCCCGGCCTGACCCGGCGCCCCGTGCACGGCAAGCTCGGCCTGCGCGGCCAGGCCACCGCCGAACTCGTCCTCGAGGACGTGCGCGTGCCCGCGAGCGCCATGCTGGCGCCCGAGGGCAAGGGGTTCTCCGTGGCGATGTCGGCCCTCGCCAAGGGGCGCATGTCGGTGGCCGCCGGGTGCGTCGGCATCGCCCGGGCCGCCCTGGACGCGGCCGTGGCGTACGCGACCGAGCGCGAGCAGTTCGGCAGGAGCATCGCCCACCACCAGCTCGTGCAGGAACTCCTCAGCGACATCGCGGTGGACGTCGACGCCGCCCGGCTGCTCACCTGGCGGGTCGCCGACCTGATCGACCGGGGCCAGCCGTTCGCCACCGCCTCCTCCCAGGCCAAGCTGTTCGCCTCGGAGGCCGCCGTGCGCGCCGCGAACAACGCCCTCCAGGTCTTCGGCGGCTACGGCTACATCGACGAGTACCCGGTGGGCAAACTGCTGCGCGACGCCCGCGTGATGACCCTGTACGAGGGCACCAGCCAGATCCAGAAGCTGGTCATCGGCAGGGCCCTGACGGGCGTCTCCGCGTTCTGAGCCACGGTCTGAGCCGCGGTCTGAGTCACGTTCTGAGCAGCGTTCTGAGCCGCGGTCCGGCCGACGGCTCGGACGCCCTCCGCCCACTTGCCTAAGCGCTTGCTCACCCTCAGGGTAGGGTGTCTGTCCCGGACGGCGGAAGGAGTGCGCATGGGCGCGGCGAAGGAGACCCTCGGCGAGGAACAGCAGCCGTGGGCCGAGGTCAGTCCCGACGCGGCCAGGCGGCTCCTCGTCGCCGCCGTCGAGGCCTTCGCCGAGCGCGGCTACCACGCGACCACGACCCGTGACATCGCCAGCCGCGCCGGAATGAGCCCCGCCGCGCTCTACATCCACTACAAGACCAAGGAAGAGCTGCTGCACCGCATCAGCAGGCTCGGCCACGACAAGGCCCTCGCCATCCTGCGCTCCGCCGCCGACGGCGAGGGCAGCGCCGCCGAGCGGCTCTCCGCCGCCGTCCGCTCCTTCGTGCGCTGGCACGCCGGGCACCATATGACCGCGCGGGTCGTGCAGTACGAGCTGGACGCGCTCGGCCCCGAGCACCGCACCGAGATCGTGGCGCTGCGCCGCCGGACCGACGCGGCCGTACGGGAGATCATCAACGACGGCGTACGGGCGGGCGAGTTCGACGTGCCCGACGTGCCCGGCACCACCCTCGCCGTGCTGTCGCTCTGCATCGACGTCGCCCGCTGGTTCAACGCCGCCGGGCGCCGGACCCCCGACGAGGTCGGCGCGCTCTACGCCGACCTCGTGCTGCGCATGGTGGGGGCGCGGGCCCAGGGCTGACGCGCGGGCGCCGGTGCGCGTGGGCGCCGGTTCAGAAGTAGTAGCGGGAGACCGACTCCGCCACGCACGCGGGCTTCTCGCTGCCCTCGCGCTCCACCGTGACCGCGGCCGTCACCTGCACGCCGCCGTCCTTCGTCTCCTCGACTCCGGTCAGTACGGCCGTCGCGCGCACCCGCGAGCCCACCGGCACGGGGGAGGGGAAGCGGACCTTGTTCGTCCCGTAGTTGAGGCCCATCCGCAGGCCCTCGACGCGCATCACCCCCGGCACCAGGACCGGCAGCAGCGACAGGGTCAGATAGCCGTGCGCGATGGTCGAACCGAAGGGGCCCGCGGCCGCCTTCTCCGGGTCCACGTGGATCCACTGGTGGTCGCCCGTGGCCTCGGCGAACAGGTCGATCCGCTTCTGATCGACCGTCAGCCAGTCGCTGGGCCCGAGCGGCTCGCCGACCGCCGCGCGCAGGTCGTCGGCGGACGTGAAGATCCTCGGCTCTGCCATGTGCTGGCCTCCCGGACGGAGAGTGGACTAAGCGCTTGCTCAGCATGCGGGGTGCGGGGATCACTGTCAATGCGGCGGCCAGTAGGCTTCGAGGGGTGCCCCAGATCCCAGAGAAGATCCACGAGCTCACCGTCGGCCAGCTCTCCGCGCGCAGTGGCGCGGCCGTGTCCGCGCTGCACTTCTACGAGAGCAAGGGCCTCATCAGCAGCCGCCGTACCTCCGGCAACCAGCGTCGCTACCACCGCGACACGCTGCGGCGCGTGGCCTTCATCCGCGCCGCCCAGCGCGTGGGGATCCCGCTCGCCACGATCCGCGACGCGCTGGCGGAACTGCCGGAGGGGCGGACGCCCACGCGGGAGGACTGGGCGCGGCTCTCCCGGACCTGGCGGTCCGAACTCGACGAGCGGATCACCCAGCTCGGACGGCTCCGCGACCACCTCACCGACTGCATCGGCTGCGGCTGCCTCTCCCTGGAGACCTGCGTGCTGTCCAACCCCGACGACGTCTTCGGGGAACGGATCGTGGGGTCGCGGCTGATGGGGGAGCACCGCGGTTCGTCCTGACCGGACGGGTGGCGGTTCCTCGGCGCTTCGCGCCTCGCCCTCAAGCGCCGAGCGGGCTGCCGCGGCCGCTACCGCGCCGGACGCCCCCACCCACCCGCCCCTACCGGGGCGGGTCCCCCTCAGCCACTCCGCCCCCGCCAGCCCCCTGGCCAGGCCCGCGCAACCGCCAAGCCCGTCCGGCGTTTGAGGGCGAGCGCGGCAGCGCGATGGTCGAGCCCGCCCCGCACCTGGCCACGGGCCCGCAGCGCACCGGTCAAGCCCGCCCGGCGTTTGAGGGCGCGCGGCGGTCAGGGCCCCGCCGCCGGAAGGGCCAGGGCCGCCGAGACCAACTCGGCGTTGGACCGGGCCCGCCGCCCGTCCGGCAGGACCAACGTGTCCTCGAGCCCCACACGAGACGCCAGCCCCCGCCGCGCGGCCAGCGCGAGCACCGGCCAGGCACCCCCCTCCTCCCCGTGGAGCAGCACCGGCCGCCCCCAGGCACCGCCGATCTCGGCGAGCAGCCCCACGGCGGCCGCCTCCGCGGCGCCCGCGTCGTGCTCGGTGACCTCCGCGAGCACCCGCAGCACGCGCGGCCCCAGCGGCGACGCCGCGAACCGCGCGGCGCCGTCCGTGCCGGACCAGATGCCCGCCTCCACGCCGACCCCGCGGTCGAGCAGTGCCCGCGCCACCTCCTCGGCCCCCGGCTCGTGCCAGTTGACCGAGGCGTGGTCGGGCAGCACCGTCCACTCCCGGATCCGCGCGACCCGCGCCGCCGGATCGGGCTCCGCCCAGGCACCCGTGGTCACCCCCACCGGCACGGCCTCCCGCAGGGAGAGGGCGGCGACGGCGGAGCGTACCGCCGCAAGGGTCGCCGCGACCGCGCCCGGCGCCAACGAGTCCTTTCCGCACGGGGATTTGGGGTGTACATGTACGTCACGCGCTCCGGCGGCGACCGCCTCCGCGGCCGACTCGCCCAGCGCGCGCGGTGACAGAGGGACGGCCGCGCCGTCGCCCGCGCCGCGGGCACCGTTCAGACACACCTGCATGAGCCCATGACAACACACACGGGGAGCACCGATGAGCGTCGCCATCTGTTCGCTGAAGTGGGAGTCCGCGCGGACGGGACCCCAGCGGATCGCCTACGACCGGGACGGCTACCACCTGGTGCGCTTCCCCTACGCCGAGCAGGAGGAGGCGTACGACCCCTGGAAGATGCACGACCCGGCGCACGGCGGTGCCAAGGCGTCGAAGTTCCCGGACGCCAGGTCGGGCCTGATCTGGCCCAGCCACGACGGCTGGGGCACCCTGTCCGCGCTGGTCTTCTGGGAGCCCGACGGCAGGCCGACGGAGTACCGGGCCCGCTTCGTGCGCGACCCGCTGGGCCTGTCGACGGGCTACGACTCGACGGCCACCACGGACACGGAACCCACCCGCGGCGGCCAGTACCGCAGTTACGTCTGGCAGATGTTCGTGCACCCCGGCACGCCGGTGGGCCTGAAGATATCCGCCCGCGGCCCGGGCGACGCGAAGCTCGCCGCGCCGCTGCTGCTGGCCGAGTTCAAGCTGGCCATCCAGACGGACGTCATCAGGCCCGAAGGGGACTCAGGCGGACACCAGGGACCGTGACCGGGCGCCGCGCGCCCGCCGGACCGCCTCGCGGCTGAGGACGGGCGCGGGGACCACGATGCCGCAGTTGGTGCAGACCGGGCCCGACGACGGTTCGTGCGCCAGGCCGTAGCGCCACTCCAGGTCCGGGTCGCCGCACACGGGGCAGGCGGCGCCCGGTTCACGCTCAAGGGCGGCGATGAGGCGGCGCAGCACCTCGGCGAGCGGCGCGGACGGATGCCGTCCGGGGTCGTCGCACCAGGCGATGCCGTGCCCGCCCCAGGTGCAGCGGTGCCAGTCGTCGACGCTGCCGGGCCGCCGCAGGCCGTCGTGCTTCTCCTTGCGGCGGCGGCGCGCGAAGCCCTCCTCGTAGGCGAGCCACACGTCGCGGGCCGCCTCCAACTCGTCGAGCGCGGCCACCAGCCGCGCCGGGTCGGGCGATCGGTCCTCGGGGCCGAAGCCCGCCCGGGAGCACAGGTGGTCCCAGGTCGCCCGGTGGCCGTACGGCGCGAATCTCTCCAGGCACTTGCGCAGCGAGTACCGCCGCAGCGCCAAGTCGTTGTGCGGGTCGCGCACCTGTCTCGCGAGACTCCGGAATCCGGCCATCGCCCTGCACCTCCGTCACACGTTCTCGGACGTCGCCAGTGGACCCAGCGGACATCGAGTAGACGTATCGACTCGCGATTTGGTGCCATCCGATGTCGGACGGCTCTCCTCCAGCGCGTTCCCCGCAGGTCAACGTCGATGCGGGGGAGATTTCGGCCAGCGGCCCGAGCACAGCGCGCGGGTGGTGTGTGGCGGTTGTGAAAAGGCGACGGTTGTTCATCTTTCGGGTTCGACAACCCGGCAGTAACCTCCGCGCGACGGCCACCCGGAGGAGCACCCATGCGACTCACGCGATCCACGCGACCACGCGGCGCCCGGCTCAGAACGCTCACCGTCTCGGCGGCCCTGGCCCTCGGGGCCTCCCTGCTGCTCGCGCCCGGCCCGCCCGCCACCGCGGCCGAGCCCGCGCCCGCCCCCGACTACTGCGGTGCGATGTGCGCGGACGTGCTGCCGCCCGGCACCAACGGCAACGCCACGCTCGCCGAGATCCTCGGCCACCGCGTGTTCGGCACCAAACCCGCCCACTCCGACGACCAGCTCGGCCGCTATGACGCGCTGGCGTCCGGCTACTCCTCGCTCACCGACGACAGGCTCGGCGCGTTCTTCAACGACGCGTCCTTCGGCGTCGCCCCGGACCAGGTGGCCTCCGTGACCCGGCCCCGCGACGACGTGACGATCACCCGCGACAAGAAGTACGGCGTCCCGCACATCCAGGGCACCACCCGGTACGGCACCGAGTTCGGCGCCGGATACGCGGCCGGGCAGGACCGGCTGTGGCTCATCGACCTGTTCCGGCACATCGGCCGCGGCCAGCTCACCCCGTTCGCGGGCGGCGCCCCCGCCAACCAGGGCCTGGAGCAGCAGTTCTGGCCGCAGGCCCCGTACACCGAAGCGGACCTGGAGCGGCAGGTCGCGTACATCAGGACCACCCAGGGCGAGCGCGGCGAGCGGGCCATGGCGGACGCGCAGGCCTATGTCGACGGGCTCAACGCCTACCGCGAGCGGGCCAAGGACGGCCGCTACTTCCCCGGCGAGTACGTCCTCACCGGCAAGATCGACGCGATCACCAACGTCGGCGAGATCGAACCCTTCAAGGTCACCGACATGATCGCCCTGGCGTCCGTGGTCGGCGGCCTGTTCGGCAACGGCGGCGGGGAGAGGTCGAGTCGGCCCTGTCCCTGCTCGCCGCGCAGAAGAAGTACGGCGTGGAGAAGGGCACCGAGGTCTGGGAGGCCTTCCGCGCCCGCAACGACCCGGAGACCGTCCAGACCATCCACGACGGCACGAGCTTCCCGTACGCGGGCAGGCCCGCCCACCCGCGCGGCACCGCCCTGCCCGACCCCGGCTCGGTGGAGCGCGAACAGCTCGTGTACGACCGCGAGGGCGGGGCGAGGACCGCGGCCAAGGACCCGGTGGAGGCGCCGGGGAAGCTGAAGCCCTTGCAGGGCATGTACGACGACGGCGTGCTGCCCGCCGACCTGTTCGCGAACCCCAGGAAGGGCATGTCGAACGCGCTGCTCGTCTCCGGCAAGCACACCGCGAGCGGCCACCCCGTCGCCGTCTTCGGCCCGCAGACCGGCTACTTCGCGCCCCAGTTGCTCATGCAGCAGGAGCTCCAGGGCCCCGGCATCAGCGCCCGCGGCGTGTCCTTCGCGGGCGTCGGCATGTACGTCCAGCTCGGCCGCGGCCAGGACTACGCCTGGTCGGCGACCTCCGCGTCCCAGGACATCACCGACACCTACGCCGTCGCCCTGTGCGAACCCGGCGGCGGCACCCCCACCAAGCGGTCCACGCACTACCGCGACCGGCGCGGCGCCTGCGTGCCCATGGAGAAGCTGGAGCGCAGGAACGCCTGGAAGCCCACCCTCGCCGACTCCACGGCCGCGGGCTCCTACCGGATGCAGGTGTTCCGCACCGACTACGGCATCGTCACGCACCGCGCCACCGTCGACGGCGCGCCCGTCGCCTACGTCTCGCTGCGCTCCACCTACCGCCACGAGGCCGACTCCATCATCGGCTTCCAGATGCTGAACGACCCGTCGTACGTCAAGGACGCCGCTTCCTTCCAGCGGGCGGCCGAGCACATCTCCTACGCCTTCAACTGGTTCTACGCCGACGCCCGCGACACCGCGTACTACAACAGCGGCGCCAACCCCGAGCGGGCCAAGGACGTCGACCCGTCCTTCCCGGTGCGCGCCGAAGCGGCGTACGAGTGGCGGGACTTCGACCCGGAGGACAACACATCGGCCCGCACCCCGCCCGCCGCCCACCCGCACTCCGTCAACCAGGACTACTACGTCTCCTGGAACAACAAGCAGGCCGAGGACTTCAGCGCGGCGGGCTTCGGCATGAGCGCCGTGCACCGCGGCGACCTCCTCGACGACCGCGTCAAGGCCCTCGTCGCCAAGGGCGGCGTCACCCGCGCCGCGCTGACCCGGGCCATGGCCGAGGCCGCCGTCACCGACCTGCGCGGCGAACAGGTGCTGCCCGAACTGCTCGCGGTGCTGCGCGCCGAACCCGTCGACGACCCGGCGCTCGCCCAAGCCGCGCGGCAGCTGGAGGCCTGGCACAAGGCGGGCGCCCAGCGCAACCAGACCGCGCCCGGCTCGCGCACCTACGCCCACCCCGACGCCGTACGCGTCATGGACGCCTGGTGGCCGCTGCTCGTCGAGGCCGTCTTCAAGCCCGGCCTCGGCGCGGACCTGTACGGCGCCCTGACGGCACAGCTGGGCGTCGACGAGGCGCCGTCCGCGGGCCACGGCCCGACCGGGGCGCACGCCGGATCGGCCTTCCAGTACGGCTGGTGGGGGTACGTCGACAAGGACCTGCGCACCGTGCTCGGGCGGCCGGTCGAGGGCTGGGCCCGCTCGGCGTACTGCGGCGACGGGGACCCGGCCGCCTGCCGGGACGCCCTGCTGCGCACCCTCGGCCAGGCGGTGGCCAAGGCGCCGTCAGAGGTCTACCCCGGCGACGGCACCTGCGAGGCGGGCGACCAGTGGTGCGCCGACGCGGTGGTCCACCGCCCGCTGGGCGGCATCACGCACGGCCCGGTCCAGTGGCAGAACCGCCCCACGTACCAGCAGGTCGTGGAGTTCCCGCGGCACCGGTGAACGCGGGAGCGGTGGCCGGTGCCGTCCCCGGACGCACCGGCCACCGCGGTCGTGGAGCCGCGGGCTACAGCGGCGGACAGGGCCCCGTCGGCGGGGCGTACCGCGACGGGGCCGCGGCCACGGGCACCCGGCTCGCCCGGCTGTCGCGGGCGTAGCGCCGGGTGCCCGGCAGCCAGCAGCACACGATCGCCGCGAGCGCCCCGAGCAGCGCCACCAGACTGAGCGCCATGACGGACTCGGGTTCGTAGTCACCCAAGATAAGGATATGGGGGAACAAGGCGACGAAGCCCGAAATGGTCACGCAGACGCGTGCCCATACCGCCGCTTTCCTGTGCACGCAGAGCGTGAATGCAAGCAGCGCCACCGCGGTGAAAATCGCGAATCCGCCGCGGGCCGCGAGCGTTCCTGCGCGGTCGCTGACGAGTTCGTCCCAGAGCGGCCCGGACAGCGACTTGAGGTCGGCCGCCGACGTATGCGACGGCAGGCCCACGACGTCCGGATGGTCGCCGACGACGTCCCGGATGTTGTCGTCGGCCAGGTCCTCACCGCCCACGAACACGAACAGCGCGCCGATCACGGCGGAGACCACCGAGATGACAGAGGTCCAGACCAGGGCGGTGAGGGAGCCGGGGCGCCGGGGCGCGCGGGCGGCACGGACCGCGCGGCGGGGGCCGGGTGGCGCGGGCGCGACCTGGTAGTGACTCACGGGTGCGACTCTCCTCGCGGAGTGGACGGGTCGATCGGGATTGCCTCGACCTTTCCATGGGTACGGCGAACCCAGCCAGCTTTTACCGGAAGAAATCCCCAGATAATTTGAGGTGATCCGGGGATCAGTTTCCGCGGCGGCTATGCTGCATTGCGGCATATCGCGAAGGAAGCTGAGCAGGAAGCTGAGAGAAAGCCCGCAATGGCCTTAAACGGTCCCCCGCAGTTCCCCGCCGCCCTCCTGGACACCACCATGGACCAACTGCGGACGCTGCTCGCCGTGCACGAACACGGCACGGCGCTCGCGGCGGCACGCCACCTCGGCCGGGAGCAGTCCAGCGTGCAGAAGCAACTGGACACGTTGAACCGCACGTTCGGCGCGCTCTGCGGCGAGGCCCTGGTCCTCAAGCGGGGCCGCGGCAAGGACGTCCTGTTCACCGCCACCGGCGAACTGCTCGTGGAGCTGGCCCGCACCACGCTGGGCGCGTGGACCGACGGCATCCACGACGCCCGCCGCCGCCTCGGCCGCACCCTCTCCGTCGGCTCGACGCGCTACACCCTCGGCTTCCTGCTCGACGCCGTGGAGCGCGTCAGCGACGCCTACGAACGCCGGGGCGTCGACCTGAAGGTCACCCACGTCCGCACCGGCGACCTGTTCGCCCGCCTCCAGTCCAAGGAGCTGGACCTGGTGTGCGGCAGCGTCGTCGTCACCGAGGGCCAGGAGGACGAGCTGGATCCGTACGAGATGATCGAGTGGCGGCGCAGTGGCGTCTGCGTCCTGACGAACCTGCCGCCGCGGAAGCTCCCCGGCCCCGGCGTGCGCGCCAGCGACCTGCCGGGCCTGCCCCTGGTGGTCTCCGCGGGCGGCCTCATCGCCCGCTTCCTCACCGCCTGGTACGGCGCCGACTTCCGCAAGGAGCTGACCATCGCCGCCGAGATAGAGGCCGCCCACTACGGCTTCGAGCTGCTGCGCTCCGGTGTCGTCAGCGGCGCGATGCTGGTCACGCGCGGCATCGCGGAGGCCGCCGAGTCCGGCAGCCTGCCCGAGGCCGGGGGCCTGCGCAGGCTGGACGTCGTGGGGGACGTCGGACCGCGCACCGAGGTGCTGGTCGGCGTCTTCACCCGGCGCGGCGACCGGGCCTCGTACGACGCCCAGCACCCGCTGAACCTGCTGTGGGACGCGCTCGCCAAGGACAACGAGCGCTGGTGGCTCAGCCGTTGACGCCCCGGGCGGCCCGGCGGCGGGCGGGTCACTGGCGGTGGGCCGCGGTGACCTGGTGCAGGTGGATCAGGATGTCGTGGCTCGCGCCGAGCCTGATCGGCCACGGCCCGTCCGGGTAGGCCGTGCCGATGCTCCGCGTCGGGCGGGCCTTGTCCAGCCAGGTGCGCGCCGTCGCCGGGAGGGTCCGCAGGTCGACCACGTAGTCGTCATGGCGCACCTTGTCGAGCGTGTACTCGTTCATGCCGGGCGTGGCCGCGCCCACCGAGCGCTCCCGCCACACCGTGGAGGTCTCGCTCTGCGCCATGAACGCGCCCCGGTCGAAGGTGAACCCGATGCTCCGGTACCGCTTGCCGAGCGCGTCCCGCAGGAACGCGCCCTGCATCTTCGGATAGCGCTGGTCGTAGCTCTCGTACCCCACGTGGGCGTTGTGCGCCGACAGCAGGACCTTGCCGCCGGTGTACCGCTGCCACCAGGCGGTGTTGCGCGCCATCAGGCGGTCGCGGTGGAGCATGGCGTCCTTGACGCCCTGGTCCGTGTCGTCGTAGGTGAGGATCTGCGCGGTCTCCGCGATCGACTCGGCGTTGCGCAGCGCCCAGGCGTGCGCCCGCCCGCCGTGCGCCGGTCGGCGGCCCTCCAGCAGGCCGTGGACCTCCTCGGCCCGCTTGGTCAGCCGCTTCCGCTCGGCCATCGGCAGCTTCCAGAAGACGTCGCTGTCCGTCAGGCGCCGCAGCGGCGCGTACAGCGCGTCCACGCGCTCGGCCAGGTCCGGCTCGTGCGCGCGGACGTAGGAGCGGACCGCGTCGAACACCTCGGTTCCCTGGTGCGGATAGTTGAGGTCATTGCCCATGAACCGGACCTGCCGGTCCGGGTGCTTCTGGTTGTACGCCCGCATCCAGGTGAGCAGCCGCACGTATTCGTCGGTGTCCCACGGCGTCTCGGCCAGCTCGTCGTGGACCAGTTTCCGTACGTCTCCCTTGCCGCCGCGCACATAGGCGTCGAAGCGAAGCCCGGTGGTCCAACTGATTTCCTGCGCGAAGGTGGTGAAGCCCTTTTTCTCGACGAGATAGCGGAATACCCGGTCCTTCATTGTGAAGAACTCGTGCGACCCGTGGGTGGCCTCGCCCAGGCCCACCACCTCGGCCCCGCCCACCATGCGGCCGAGCGGCCGCAGATCGGCGGTGGAGCCGCCCGGGTCGGTGGAGCGCAGCGGGTGCGCCGAGCGCTCGATCGCCCGCACCGGGTCGCCCGCGCGCGGCGCCGCCCGCGTCGGGGGCGCGGCCTGGGCCGCCTGGGCTGCCTGCGCGGACTGCGTGGTCTGGGCGGCCTGGGCCGCCTGCGGGGCGACGAGGGCCCCCGCCCCGGCCGCCGTGACGAGCAGCAGCGCCGTCCGCCGCCATGCCGTGCGTGCCATGTGGTCCTCCTCGGGAAGGTGGTCGCGGCGCGCGCGGATCCGGTCCGCGCGCCTGCCGACCACGATCCCGAGCGGCCCCCGGACGCCACCATCCGGCAGGCTCCCGGACGGGGGGTGGAGCGCGCTGGCCCCCGGGCCTACCGGTTTTGTCGTAGGCCACGCGGCGCGCGGCGCGCGCTCGGCCCCGGCGTCCTGCGTGCTCCGGGCGCCCGTACGACGGCGGAAGAAACCCTTCCTCAGTGACATACCGACTGGTTAGTCTGCTGGTGGGAGTGATCGAGACCGAGCGTGACCGACACCGAGGGAGTGCGCCCGTGGACAGCCTTCACGGCAACCCGGCGGGAAACCTGGACCTGGACGGCAAGCGCGTCGTCATCACCGGCGCGGGCGGCGGCATCGGCGCCGCCCTGGCCCACCGCTTCGCCGAGGCCGGGGCCCGCGTCGCCGTCAACGACCTGGACCCGGACCGGGCCGCCGCCGTCGCCGCGGCGGTCGGCGGCACCGCCGTGCCGGGCGACGCCTCGCGGATCGTCTCCGCGGCGGCCGTCGCGCTGGGCGGCACCATCGACGTGTACTGCGCCAACGCGGGCCTCGCCGCGGGCGGCACCGAGGCCGCGCCCGAGGACGTGTGGGCCGCCGCCTGGGACGTCAACGTCATGGCCCATGTGCGCGCCGCGCGGACGCTGCTGCCGGGCTGGCTGGAGCGCGGCGAGGGCCGGTTCGTGTCCACCGTGTCCGCCGCCGGGCTCCTCAGCATGATCGGCGCCGCGCCGTACAGCGTCACCAAGCACGGCGCGTACGCCTTCGCCGAGTGGCTGTCCCTGACCTACCGCCACCGCGGCCTCAAGGTCCACGCGGTCTGCCCGCAGGGCGTGCGCACCGACATGCTCGCGGCGGCCGGTTCCGCGGGCGAGCTGGTCCTCGCGCCCACCGCCATCGAACCGGAGGACGTCGCCGAGGCGCTGTTCGCCGGAATGGCCGAGGACCGCTTCCTGATCCTGCCGCACGCCGAGGTCTCCGCGTACTACCAGGCGCGGGCCTTCGCCCCCGACGCCTGGCTCGCCAACATGAACCACCTCCAGCAGAAGTGGGAGGCGGCCCCGTGACCGGGTGCGGCCAGTGGGAAGATCCTGCGGCGGGAACCGCGTTGTCACGGTGTCCCCGCGCAAGATCGCAGAGCGTCTCACGAACCCGGAAGGCAGGTGGCGGCAGTGACCAGGACGACGGACGGTGACGGCCCACCCGTCCCGCAGCGGCTGCTCGCCGCCGCCACCCGCCTCTTCGCCGACCGCGGCTACGACCGCACGTCCGTACAGGAGATCGTCGAGGCGGCCGGGGTCACCAAGGGCGCGCTCTACCACTACTTCGGCTCCAAGGACGACCTGCTGCACGAGGTGTACGCGCGGATGCTGCGGGTCCAGCAGGAGCGCCTCGACGCCTTCGCCGACGCGGACGCGCCCGTCGAGCGGCGGCTGCGCGACGCGGCGGCCGACGTCGTGGTGACCACCATCGCCAACCTGGACGACGCCGCGATCTTCTTCCGCTCGATGCACCACCTGAGCCCCGAGAAGCTCAAGCAGGTGCGGGCGGAGCGGCGGCGGTACCACGAGCGCTTCCGGGCGCTCGTGGAGGAGGGGCAGGAGGCGGGGGTGTTCTCCTCGGCGACCCCCGCGGACCTGGTGGTGGACTACCACTTCGGCTCCGTCCACCACCTGTCCACGTGGTACCGCCCCGACGGCCCCCTGTCCCCCAGCAGGTGGCCGACCACCTGGCCGACCTCCTGCTGCGGGCGCTTCGCCCCTGACTCCGGGTGCGCCGAGCGCCGCGAAGGGGCGCGGGGAACGCCTGATTCCGGGCACGGTGAGCGCCCCGAAGGGGCGCGGGGAACGGCGCGCCCAGCCACGACGGCGATCGCGCCCGGGAGACGGCCTGGCGTGGCACACCCCACACAGACGGGGCGGCGCCCAAGAGACGCCCGGGAGCGGCGGAGACCGTCGACGGTCGACCGCTACGCGCTCAGGACCGGGCGGACCCCGGGGAGTGCAGGGCGAGTTCCCGCCGCGCCAACGACCGCTGGTGCACCTCGTCCGGCCCGTCGGCCAAGCGCAGCGTCCGCGCCGCCGCCCACAGCTCCGCCAGCGGGAAGTCCTGGCTGACCCCGCCCGCGCCGTGCAGCTGCACGGCCTTGTCCAGGATGTCGACGACGGCCCGGGGCGTGGCGATCTTGATGGCCTGGATCTCGGTGTGGGCCCCCTTGTTGCCCACGGTGTCCATCAGCCACGCCGTCTTCAGGACGAGCAGCCGCAGCTGCTCGACCGCCACGCGGGCGTCCGCGATCCACTCCCGCACCACGCCCTGCCGGGCCAGCGGCTGGCCGAACGCGGTGCGGTCGAGGGCCCGGCGGCACATCAGCTCGATGGCGCGCTCGGCCATGCCGATGAGCCGCATGCAGTGGTGGATGCGGCCGGGCCCGAGCCGCGCCTGGGCGATGGCGAAGCCGCCGCCCTCCTCGCCGACGAGGTTCGCCACCGGCACGCGCGCCTCGTCGAAGACGACCTCGGCGTGCCCGCCGTGGTAGTGGTCCTCGTACCCGTACACCCGCATCGCGCGCCGCACCTCGACGCCCGGCGTGTCGCGGGGGACCAGGACCATCGACTGCTGGCGGCGGACGTCCCCGTCGGGGTCGGTCTTGCCCATGACGATGAAGACCCGGCAGTCCGGGTTCATGGCGCCGGAGATGTACCACTTGCGGCCGGTGATGACGTAGGCGTCGCCGTCGCGCCGGATGCGCGTGGTGATGTTGGTGGCGTCCGACGAGGCCACGTCCGGCTCGGTCATGGCGAACGCCGACCGGATCTCGCCCGCGAGCAGCGGCTTCAGCCACCGCTCGCGCTGCTCGGCCGTGCCGAACTGGGCGAGCACCTCCATGTTGCCGGTGTCCGGGGCCGCGCAGTTGAGGGCCGTGGGCGCCAGCTGCGGACTGCGGCCGGTGATCTCGGCGAGCGGCGCGTACTGGAGGTTCGTCAGCCCGGCGCCGTACTCGGCGTCGGGCAGGAACAGGTTCCACAGGCCGCGGCGGCGGGCCTCGGCCTTCAGCTCCTCCACCACGGGCGGCTGGTCCCACGGCGAGGCGAGCCGGGCGCGCTGCTCGTCGGCGGTCTGCTCGGCCGGGTACACATGGGAGTCCATGAAGGAGAGCAGCTCGGCGCGCAGCTCCTCGGTGCGGGCGTCGTAGGCGAAGTCCATGGCGGCTCAGCTCTCCTGAAGGGTGGTCAGGCCGTGCTCGATGAAGGCGGGCACCAGCGCGCCGATGCGGTCGAAGCCCGCGCCGACGGTCTGCCCGAGCGTGTAGCGGTAGTGGATGCCCTCCAGGATCACGGCGAGCTTGAACCACCCGAACGCCGTGTACCAGGCGACGGCGGACACGTCGCGCCCCGAGCGGGCCGCGTACCGCTCCACCAGCTCGGCCGGTTCGGGGTGGCCCGGCGCGCCCGCGGTGGTGCTGACGGGCGAGTCGGGCACCTGGAGCGGCGAGCTGTACATCACCAGCAGGCCCAGGTCGGTCAGCGGGTCGCCGAGCGTGGACATCTCCCAGTCGAGCACGGCCGCGATGCGGTCGGTCACGCCGGTGCCGTCGGCGGAGGCGGCCGACGCGATGAGGACGTTGTCCAGGCGGTAGTCGCCGTGCACGACCGTCGGCGCCGGGGAGACGGGCAGCGAGCGGCCGAGCGCCGCGTGCAGCTCGTCGATCCCGGCGAGCTCGCGCCCGCGGGAGGCGTCGAGCTGCTTGCCCCAGCGCCGCAGCTGCCGGTCGAGGAAGCCCTCGGGCCGCCCGAAGTCGCCGAGCCCGACCGCCTCCGGGTCCACGGCGTGCAGGTCCACCAGCGTGTCCACGAGGCCGAGCACCGTGGCGCGGGTGCGCGCGGGCCCGAGCGCGGCGAGCTGCTCCGCCGTGCGGTACGGCGTGCCGGACACGTGCTCCATCACATAGAACGGCGCCCCCAGCACGGCGGTGTCCTCGCACAGCAGCACCGGGCGCGGCACCGGCACGGCCGTCGGGTGCAGCGCGCTGATCACCCGGTGCTCGCGCTTCATGTCGTGCGCGGTGGCGAGGACGTGCCCGAGCGGCGGGCGGCGCACCACCCAGCGGCCGGTGCCGTCCGTCACGGCGTACGTGAGGTTCGAGCGGCCCCCCTCGATCAGCTCGGCCGTGAGCGGCCCCGGCCCCACCAGGCCGGGGCGGACGCGGTCGAGGTGGCCGCGCAGCCGGTCGAGGTCGAGGCCGGGCGGGTGGTCAGCGCTCATGGGCGGATCGCTCCTGATCGGTGAGGTCGGGCCGTACTGCTCGCCTCATGATGCCGACCGGTCGGTATGTCGTCCAGAGGGTCCGAGCGGGTGTGGCGAAGCCGACTGAGGTGCGGGGGCCTGAGCGCGCTGCCGCCGCCCTCGACCGGCAGGTCGTCAGTGGTCGTCCCAGTGCCCGTCGTGCTCCGCGTGCCGGTGCCCGTCGTGGACGTAGTTGACGTGGTCGCCGTGCGCCACACAGGCGTGCCCGCACCCCTCGCCGTGCTGGTGGTCGTGGCCGTCGTGGCGGACGTGCCCGTCCGGCTCGCACTCGTCGTAGTGGTCGCCGTGCGCGCGGTGGAGGTGGCCGTCGTGCGCGTAGTCGACGTGGTCGCCGTGCGGGACCTCGGGGTGCCCGCAGACGGGGCCGTGCGCGTGGTCGTGGACCGGGTGTTCCTGGTGGGGCGTGGTCATGAGGGTGCCTCCCGTGCGGCGGGGTGCGCCACCGGAGCGCGCGTGTGCCGCCGGGTGTGCCGCCGAAGCGCGCGCACGTCTCCCGTGAACCGGATGACCCTCTCAGGCTAGCCCTCGATGCCCCGGCGCTCCCGGTGTGCGAGCTTTGCCGGTAGTGCCCTGACTCTGTGAGGCGACGGAATGAAGGCGATCAGCTACCGCGCGTACGGCGGCCCCGAGGTCCTGGAGTACGGCGACGTACGCGATCCGAAGGTCGGCCCCGACACCGTCCTGGTGAAGGTGCGGGCCGCGGCCCTCAACCCCGTGGACTTCAAGTGCCGCGCCGGGTACCTGGACGCCGTCCTGGACCCCGTGTTCCCCGTCGTCCCCGGCTGGGACGTGGCGGGCGTCGTGGTCCAGCCCGGCGCCGCCGTCCCCGAGTTCGCCGTCGGCGACGAGGTCATCGGCTATGTACGGGAGGACTTCCTGTCCCGCGGCACCCTCGCCGAGTACGTGGCGGCGCCCGTGCGCACCCTCGCCCGCAAGCCCCGCAACCTCTCCTTCGAGGAGGCGGCGGGCCTGCCGCTGGCCGGGCTCACCGCCTACCAGGTCATCCACCGGGCACTGCGCGTCACCGACGGCGACGTCGTCCTGGTGCACGCCGCGGCGGGCGGCGTCGGCTCCTTCGCCGTGCAGCTCGCCCGGCACGCCGGGGCCCGCGTCATCGGCACCGCCAGCGAGCGCAACCACGGCTACCTGCGGGAGCTGGGCGCCGAGCCCGTCACCTACGGCGAAGGGCTCGCCGACCGGGTCCGCGCCCTCGCCCCCGAGGGCGTCGACGCCGCCTTCGACACCATCGGCGGCGACACCCTCAAGGTGTCCGCGGACCTCCTCGCCCCCGGCGGCCGCCTCGCCTCCGTCGCCGACGGCTCCGTCATCGACCTCGGCGGCCGCTACTGCTTCGTCCGCCCCGACGCCGACGACCTGCGCAGCCTGACCGAACTCGCCGAGCGGGGCGCGCTGAGCGTGCACGTAGAGGCCGTCTTCCCGCTGGAGCGGGCGGCCGACGCCTACCGCCTCCTGGAAGAGGGCCGCACCCGAGGCAAGATCGCGGTCACGGTCAACTGGCCGGAAACCCCCGGCCAGACCTAGCCCGAGCCCCCGCCCACCGGGCGCTCACAGCACCATCGCCGCCGCCCCCGCCGCGAGCCCGACCGTGCACAGCACTGCCGCCGTCGCCGCCCGCGGCGCCAGCGGGCGCGGGCGCGCCACCGCCAGCGCCGCGATCCGGAGGTGCGCCACCGCGAGGAAGCCCAGCCACACCAGCAGGCACAGCGCGCACGCCAGCAGGCCCGCCGCCGTGACCCCGTCGTGCAGCGCCGTGCGCGCCGCGAGCACCGCCGCGACCGTGCACGCCAGCGTCGTACGCCGCCACGCCAGGCGCGTGCGCTCCGGCTGGAGCCCCGGATCCCGAGCGCCCACGCCGGTCACCCCTCCCAGCCGAACAGGACGACCACCACCATCGCCACCGCGACCGCCGCCACCACCACGCCCAGCAGCGCCGGGAAGCGCGTCGCGGGCAGGTCCTCGCCGCGCCGCATCGCCCGCTCGCAGCGCACCCAGTGGTGCACCGCGCGCAGCGCGCACAGCACCCCCGCCCCGAGCAGCGCGAGCGCCAGGCCCACCCGCACGCCCCAGCGCAGGTCCGGCAGGAACTGGTCCACCGCGAACCCGCCGCCGATCAGCGCCAGCGCGGTGCGCAGCCAGGCCAGGAAGGTGCGCTCGTTGGCCAGCGAGAAGCGGTAGTCGGGCGTCTCGCCCTCGGCCCGGACCCGGTCGGGCCTGAACCACAGGCGCAGGCTCTGTACGAAGGTGATCACCCGTCGCACTGTAGGCGCCGGTCCCCGCGCCGCCGCTGACCGGCCCGCGGCCGCCCCGCCGCGCTCACGCCCCGCGCTCCCGGAAGGCCAGCAGACGGCGGTACGCCTCCAGGCCGTCCGGCACCCACTCCCACTCCGGCACGCGCCGCGCCAGCTCCTCGTCCGTCAGGAAGCCGTGCCAGGCGACCTCCTCCACCTGCGGGCGCACCGGGGCGCCGACCCGCACCTCATAGACGTACGACCACCAGCTGCGGCCCGCCCCGTCGTCGTACAGGAACTTGAACAGCGGCGTGGGGCGCGGCAGTTCCGCCACGCCCAGCTCCTCCCGCGCCTCGCGGAGCGCCGCGTCGTCGTACGACTCGCCCGCCGCGACGACGCCGCCGACGAACATGTCGTGCAGGGAGGGGTAGACCAGCTTGGTCGGGGTGCGCCGGTGCACGAAGACGCGGCCCTCGGGGTCGCGGGCCTCGATGAACGCGCACCGGTGCCGCAGGCCCCGGGCGTAGACCTCGGCCCGGGGGGCCTGGCCGACGACGACGTCGTGCTCGTCGACGACGCTCACGATTTCCCGCGCGGGATCCACCACACCACTCATGCCCCCACCGTACGCACCTGTGCCCTTTCCCTTGCCCGGGGGCCCGGGGCGCGCTCCGGGCCCCCGGAGACGGCCACTTCTCCCTACCGCCTGGTTGACGTAGGACCCCCCGCTCTGAAGGATCTGACTGACCAGTAACTCCCCGCCCGCCCCAACCCCCAGGGAGCCGCCGTCATGGCCTACGACGCGGACGTCATCGTGATCGGCGCGGGCCTCGCGGGCCTCACCGCGACCGCCGAACTGGTCGACGCGGGCCGCAGGGTGATCCTCCTGGACCAGGAGCCGGAGCAGTCGATCGGCGGCCAGGCGCACTGGTCGTTCGGCGGCCTGTTCCTCGTGGGCTCCCCCGAGCAGCGGCGGATGCGCGTGAAGGACCACCGGGAGCTGGCCCTCCAGGACTGGCTGGGCACGGCGGGCTTCGACCGCGAGGAGGACCACTGGCCGCGCCGCTGGGCTCAGGCGTACGTGGACTTCGCCAGCGGCGAGAAGCGGGCCTGGCTGCACGGCCTGGGCGTGCGGTTCTTCCCGGTGGTGGGCTGGGCCGAGCGCGGCGGGTACGACGCGCAGGGCCACGGCAACTCGGTGCCGCGCTTCCACATCACCTGGGGCACCGGGCCCGGCCTCGTCGCCCCCTTCGAGCGGCGCGTGCGCGAGGGTGTGGCGCGCGGCCTGGTCGAGCTGCGGTTCCGGCACCGGGTGACGGGCCTGGCCCGCACGGGCGGCGTCGTCGACACCGTCACCGGCGAGGTCCTCGAGCCGTCGGACGCCGAGCGGGGCACGGCCAGCGGCCGCGAGGTCGCCGGGACCTTCGAGTTCCGCGCCCAGGCGGTGATCGTCACCTCCGGCGGCATCGGCGGCAACCACGACCTGGTCCGCGCCAACTGGCCCAAGCGCCTGGGCCGCCCGCCCGAGAAGCTGCTGTCCGGCGTGCCCGCGCACGTCGACGGGCTGATGCTCGGCGTCGCCGAGCGCGCGGGCGGACACCTCATCAACCGCGACCGCATGTGGCACTACACCGAGGGCATCGAGAACTGGAACCCCATCTGGGCCCGGCACGGCATCCGCATCCTGCCCGGCCCGTCCTCGCTGTGGCTGGACGCGCGCGGCAACCGCCTGCCCGTGCCGCTGTTCCCCGGCTTCGACACGCTCGGCACCCTCAGCCACATCATGGGCACCGGGTACGACCACACGTGGTTCGTGCTCAACCAGCGCGTCATCGGCAGGGAGTTCACGCTGTCGGGCTCCGAGCAGAACCCGGACCTCACCGGCAGGTCCGTGCGCGGCGTCATCGACCGCGCCCGCGCCGACGTGCCGGGCCCGGTGAAGGCGTTCATGCAGCACGGCGTGGACTTCGTCGTCGAGCGGGACCTCGGCGCGCTGGTGCGCGGCATGAACGCCCTCACCAAGGAGCCCCTCATCGACGAGGCCGCCCTGCACCGCACCCTCGCCGCCCGCGACCGCGAGATCGTCAACCCCTTCACCAAGGACCTCCAGGTCGCCGCGATCCACGGCGCCCGCCGGTTCCTCGGCGACCGCCTCATCCGCACCGCCGCCCCGCACCGCATGCTGGACCCGAAGGCGGGCCCGCTCATCGCCGTCCGCCTAAACATCCTCACCCGCAAGACCCTCGGCGGCCTGGAGACCGACCTGTCCTCGCGCGTGCTCCAGGAGGGCGGCGCGCCGCTGCCGGGCGTGTACGCGGCGGGGGAGGCCGCCGGGTTCGGCGGCGGCGGGGTGCACGGCTACCGCTCCCTGGAGGGCACCTTCCTCGGCGGCTGCCTCTTCTCGGGGCGCGCGGCGGGGCGGGCGGCCGCGAAAGCCGTGGGATAGCGCGCCCGCCCGCGCCGCCCGCGCGCCCCCAGCGCGCCGTGCGCGCCGAACTGGTAAGCCGTACCGGCGAGTTCAGCTACGGCGAATGGCGCAGTGGTCCAATGAGCGGCGCACATGACCCTTGACGTGGAGCGCTGGCTGCCGGTTGGCTGTGCGTGATCGCACGCTCGCCTACCGCGTTGGGGAGGACGTCCCGCGGTGTCTCCACCTCCGCCCCTCGGTCGGTCCCGCAAGCGGGCGGCGCACGTCTTCGACGCCGCCCTCGACGACTCCGACCTCGTCGCCGCACGCACGGCGCTGGCCCAGGGACGCTGGACCGAGGTGAGGGAGCTGCTCGCCGCCACCGGCGACGACTGGGACCGCAGGGGCCACCGCATCGACGTGCTCGCCCGGGAGCCGACCACCACGGCCTGGGCCCGCGACTGGCGGCTCTTCGAGCCGGAGAGCGCCGACGCCGTGGTGCTGCTCGCCTACGCCGCCGTGCACCGCGCGCTGCGCGGCAAGGAGCGCTCCGAGAAGGCCCGCGCCGCCTGCCGCGAGGCCATGGTCAAGGTCCCCGCCGACCCGACGCCCTGGCTCGCGCTGCTGCTCCTGGAGCGCTCCCTGGGCCGCGAGGAGGACGTCGTACGCCTCTTCGACGAGGTCAGACACCGGCACCCGGAGCACCACCACGCCCACCACCTGATGATCGCGCGGCTCGCCGAGCGCCGCCCCGCGGCGGGCCAGGACCCGCTGCACGAGGTGTACGACTTCGCGTACTGGGCCGCCGAACAGGCCCCCGACCACTCGCCGCTCGCGCTCCTGCCGGTCATCGCGCACACCGAGCGCTACCGCGTGCTCGCCGCCGTGGGCAGCGAGACCAGCGACCCCCTCGCGTCCGCGCACTGGACGAGCCGCCGCGCCCGGCAGGTGATGAAGGCGTCCTTCGACTGGTGGCTGGAGTGGGCCATCCCCGGCGACCAGGGCCACCCCCGCGCCTACGTCGACCTGAACTACCTCGCGCACGCCACGTACTGCGCGGGTCGGCACGCCGAGTCCGGGGCCCTCCTCCAGCGCATCGGCCGCCATGTGACCGAGGCGCCCTGGTCGTACCCGGACCGCGACCCGCGCGAGGCCCACGCGGCGGCGCGCACCGCGGCCCTCGGCACGGCGTGACGACCCGAGCGCACGCACAACGCACACAGCGCACAAAGCACACAGCACACGCAACGCACACAGCGCACGAAGCACACAGCACACAGCACACAGCACACGCAAGGCACACAGCGCACAACGCACGCAACGCACGCAACCCACAACGCACACAGCGCACCGCCCCAGCGCGCCCCCCGGGCGCGCGCCGCACGAGTGGCACCCCACGACTGACCACGCACGACGAGCGAGCGGAAAGGACGACCGCGCCATGGCGACGGGCAGTTCGAGCACGAGCGCACACAGCGGCGGCGACAGAGCCGGTCACGCGGCCACGGGCCGCGGCACCGGAACGCGGGGCAGGCCCGCCCCGGCGGGCGGCGGCCGGATCAGCACGTACATGGGCCAGGAGCGCGCCCTGCGCGCGGGTCGCCTCGGCACGGCGGGCCTGCTGCTCTCGGTGCTCGCCGCCACCGGCCCGCTCATGGTCGTCGCGGGCGTCATGCCCACCACGTACGGCGTCATGGGCGTCGTCGGCCAGCCGCTGCTGTTCCTCGCGCTCGGCGTCGTCCTCGCCCTGTTCAGCTTCGGGTACGCGGAGATGAGCCGCCACGTCCACAACGCGGGGGCGTTCTACGCGTACATCTCGCGGGGCCTCGGCGGCACCGCGGGCGCGGGCGCGTCCGTCGTGGCCCTCGTCGCGTACAGCGTGATGCAGGCGGGACTGTACGGCATGCTCGGCTTCGAGGTGTCCGTGCTGCTCGACAAGCACCTCGACGTCACCGTCGCCTGGTGGATACCGGCCCTGATCACCGTCGCCCTGGTCGCGGTCCTCGGCTGGCTGAAGATCGACCTCAACGCGCGGGTCCTCGGCGTGCTGCTGCTCATCGAGGTCGCGCTCGTCGTCATCTTCGACATCGCCGCCGTGTCCGACCCCTCCGACCAGGGCCTCTCGCTGCACGCCTTCAACCCGGACACGCTCACTGGCGCGGGCGTCGCCACCTCGCTGTGCTTCTGCATCGCCGCGTTCACCGGCTTCGAGCAGGCGCCGGTGTACGCGGAGGAGACCAGCAAGCCCCATGTCGTGGTGGCGCGCGTGATGTTCCTCGCCGTCGGCTTCGTCGCCGTGTTCTTCGCGCTCAGCTCCTGGGCGCTGACCGTGGCGGCCGGGCCCGACGGGATCGTCCCCGCCGCGCGGGAGCAGAGCGCGGGCCTGCTGTTCGGCCTCACGGAGCCCCGGCTCGGCGGCACCTTCACGGACGTGCTGCACGTGCTGTTCGTGACCGGGGTGTTCGCGGCGATCGTCAGCTTCCACAACGTCGTCGCGCGGTACGCCTTCGCGATGGGCCGCGAGGGGCTGCTGCCCGCGGCGTTCGGCCGCACCAACGGCGCGAGCGGCGCGCCGGGCACCGGCTCCCTGCTCCAGACCGTGGTGGCCGCCGTGGTGGTCGTGGTCTTCGCGGTCACCGACGACAAGCCCACCGGTGACCCCACGGCGCCGGTCCTGCACCTGTTCACCTGGGGCGGCAACGTGGGCGCGCTCGGCGTGCTGCTCCTGATGGCGACCGCGTCCATCGCCGTCATCGTCTTCTTCGTCCGGCGCGGCGCGGCCCGTACGCAGTTCTGGCGCATCGTCGCGTCCGGCCTGGCCGGGGCGGCCCTGCTGGTCATCGCGGCCTACACGATCCGCGACTTCGACGTCCTGGTGGCCGCGGGCCCCGACTCCGCCCTCAGCTGGGTCCTGCCGGGCATCATCGTCGCGGCGGCCGTGGTGGGCCTCGTCCACGGCAGCGTGATGCGGGCCCGCCGCCCCCAGGCCCACGCGAGGATCGGCCTGGGCAACGAGGCCTTCCAACTGGAGAAGGCGGCAAGCACCTCAGGCCCGCCCGGCGTGTGAGGACGAGGCTTCAAGCCCGTCCGGCGTTTGAGGACGAGGCGCGAAGCGCCAACGAGGGGGAAAGGGGCGAAGCCCCATCCGAAACCGGGGCCCGGGGCGGAGCCCCGGTTTCGGGAAGGGGCGGGGTGGGGGCTAGATCACCAGCGACAGCAGCAGCACCACCCCACCCGCCACCACAGAGATGACCGTCTCCATCACCGACCACGTCTTGACGGTCTGCCCCACGTCAAGCCCGAAGTACTCCTTCACCAGCCAGAACCCGGCGTCGTTCACATGGCTGAAGAAGAGCGACCCGGCCCCGATGGCCAGCACGAGCAGCGAGGTGTGCGCCGTGGACATGTCCGCGGCCAGCGGCGCCACAAGACCCGCGGCGGAGATCGTCGCCACCGTGGCGGACCCCGTGGCGAGCCGGATCGCCACGGCGATGAGCCAGGCGAGCAGCAGCGCGGGGATGGACCAGTCCTCGGAGATGTCGAGGATCATCTGCCCCACGCCGGAGTCGATGAGGGTCTGCTTGAAGCCCCCGCCCGCGCCGACGATCATCAGGATGCCCGCGATGGGCGCGAGGGACTTCTCCACGGTGGCGGAGAGCCGCTCCTTGGTGAACCCGGCCGCCCGGCCGAGGGTGAACATGCCCACGAGCACCGCGGCGAGCAGCGCGATCAGCGGCGACCCGACGACGTCGAAGACCCGCTGCACGGTGGCCTCGGGGTTGTCCACGACGATGTCGACGAGGGCCTTGGCCAGCATCAGCACCACCGGCAGCAGCACGGTGGCGATGGTCGCGCCGAAGCCGGGCCGCTTCTCCAGGTCCTCGGAGGCCCGCTGCGGAATCATCCGCTCCGGAGGCGCCACGTCGACCCAGCGCGCGGCGACCTTGGAGAACAGCGGCCCCGCCACGACGACGGTGGGGATGGCGACGAGCACGCCGAGGGCGAGCGTGACGCCCAGGTTGGCCTTGACCGCGTCGATCGCGACGAGCGGGCCGGGGTGCGGCGGGATCAGGCCGTGCATCACGGACAGGCCCGCGAGCGCCGGGATGCCGATGCGCATCAGGGAGTAGTTGCCCCGCTGGGCGACCATCAGGACGACCGGGATCAGCAGCACGATGCCGACCTCGAAGAACAGCGGGAGCCCGATCACGGACGCGATGAGCACCATGGCCCAGGGCATCGAGCGCCCTCCCGCCTTCGCCAGGATCGTGTCGACGATCTGGTCGGCGCCGCCGGAGTCCGCGAGCAGCTTGCCGAGGATCGCGCCGAGCGCGATGAGCACGCCCACGCCCGCCACGGTGGAGCCGAGCCCGGTGGTGAAGCTGCTGATCGCCTTGTCGAGCGGGGCCCCGGCGAAGGCGCCGAGCGCCAGCGAGCCGATGGTCAGCGCCAGGAAGGCATGGACCTTGAACTTGGTGATGAGCACGACGATGACGGCGATGCCCGCGAGGACGGCGATCCCGAGCTGGGCGTGGCCCGCCGAGGTGATCGGCTCGACGGGATCCGCTGCCAGCATCTCGACGCTGAGACTGGTCACGGTGGTTCCTTGTGCGTGGACGGGGTGGGGGCGTACGGCTCATGGGCGCGTACGAGTCGGGGGTGGACGTACGGACGTACGGATGTACGGCGCACTGAAGAGGCTGGAGTGGCTGAAGAGGCTGAAGGGACTGAAGGGACTGGCGGGGCGGAGCAGAAGGGGCGGCGGCGGGTGGTGGAGGTCAGGCGGCGCCGGGGGTGAGCGCGGCGAGGGCCGCCGCGGACCGCTCCGTGATCTCCTCGGGCGTGCCCGAGACGTCCACGGCGACGCCCGGCTCGTCGGGCCCCAGCGGCTGGAGCGTGGCGAACTGCGAGTCGAGCAGCGCGGTCGGCATGAAGTGGCCCTTGCGCTGGGCCATCCGCTCCTCGATGAGCGCGCGGTCGCCGGTGAGATGGAGGAAGACCAGGCCGGGGGCCGCCGCGAGCAGCCGTTCGCGGTAGCTCCGCTTCAGGGCCGAGCAGCTCACCACGCCGCCGAGCCCGGCCCGGCCGTGCGCCCACCGGCCGATGGCGTCCAGCCAGGGCCAGCGGTCCTCGTCGGTGAGCGGCGTCCCGGCGGACATCTTCGCGATGTTCGCCTCGGGGTGGAAGCCGTCGCCCTCGGCGTACGGGACGCCGAGCCGGGCCGCGAGCAACGCGCCGACGGTGGTCTTGCCCGTTCCTGCGACGCCCATCACTACGACGACGTGGGGGGTGCTCATCGCTGCTGCCTCGCTGTCCTGTTCGTCCTCTTCGACGTTCACGCCACTGAAACCTATTAGGTCAGACGAATTCAAGACCCTGTGACTTAAAAGTCTGACTTTTTGGGGTCGGGTGGCCCCTCGTACGCTGACCTCATGACCGCACCGGCCCGTGGCCTTCACGCCCGCGTACTGGACAGCCTCGGGCCCGCCATCACGGCGGGCGAGTACCCTCCCGGCAGCGTGTTGCGCACCGATGAGCTGGCGCAGCGCTTCGAGGTGTCCCGGTCGGTGATGCGCGAGGCCGTCCGCGTCCTGGAGTCCATGCACTTGGTCGCGTCCCGGCGCCGCGTCGGCGTCACGGTGCGTCCCGCCGAGGAGTGGAACGTCTACGACCCGCAGGTCATCCGCTGGCGCCTCGCGGGCACCGACCGGCCGCGCCAGCTGCGCTCCTTGACCGTGCTGCGCTCGGCGGTCGAGCCCGCCGCCGCGGGCCTGGCGGCGCGCCACGCCACCGCCGAGCAGTGCGCCGCCCTCACCGAGTGCGCCCTCGGCATGGTCGCCACCTCCCGGGGCCGCCAGCTGGAGGCGTACCTGGTGCACGACATCGCCTTCCACCGCACGGTCCTGAACGCGTCCGGCAACGAGATGTTCGCCCGCCTCGGCGACGTGGTGGCCGAGGTCCTCACCGGCCGCACCCAGCACGACGTGATGTTCGAGGACCCGGACCCGGCCGCCGTCACGCTGCACGTACGCGTCGCCGAGGCCGTCCGCGAGGGCGACGCGTCCCGCGCCGAGGCCCTGACCCGCGAGATCGCCGAGGGCGCCTTGCGCGAGCTGGACATCCTGGCACCACCTCCGGAAACCGCCCCGCGCCCGGGGGCGCCCCGCGCCGGGCGCTGACTCGTCCCGGGGTGTCCCACGCCGGGCGCTGACCTGTGCCGGGCGCGCTGACCGGCAGGGGGAGGTGTCCCGCGTCGGAAGGTGCCCCGAGCCCCGGAGGCATCCAGCGCCGGGAGGCGTCCCACACGGGCGGTGTCCCGCACGGGCAGTGTCCAGCGCCGGGGGAATTCCGCGTTCGGGGGCGCCCCGTGCCGGGCGTACTGACCAGCACGGGGATGCGCCCCGCCCCGGGATGTGTCCCGCGCAGGTGGTGTCCCGACCCCGGAGGCGTGCCGTGCCGGGCGCTGACCCGCGCCGGATGTACTGACCGGCACAGGGTGGTGTCCCGCGCTGGGAAGCGCCCCACGCGGGTGGTGTCCCGTGCCAGGAGGCGTTCCGTTGCCGGGCGTTTACCCGTGCCGGGTGTAGGACGGGCGCCGGGCGGTGTCCCGCGCTGGGAAGCGCCCCACGCGGGCGGCGTCCCGCGCCGGGAGGCGTTCCGTAGCCGGGCGCTGATCCGCGCCGGGCGTGCCGACCGGCGCCGGGCCGTGTCCCGACCCCGGGGGCGTCCCGCGCCGGGCGCCGCCCCCCTGCCGGGCGTGCTCACTGGCACCGAGCGGTGCCCCTCACCGGGCGGTGCCCCTCGCCGGGAGGCGTCCCTCACCGAGCGGTGCCTCTCACCGGGCGGTGCCCCTCGCCGGGAGGCGTCCCTCACCGGGCGGTGCCCCTCACCGGGCGGTGCCCCTCGCCGGGAGGCGTCCCTCACCGGGCGGTGCCCCTCACCGGGCGGTGCCCCTCACCGGGCGGTGCCCCTCACCGGGCGGTGCCCCTCGCCGGGAGGCGTCCCTCACCGGGCGGTGCCCCTCGCCGGGAGGCACCCCGCAGGGGCGCTGACCCGCGACCACCCCCGTCGGCGACAATGGCTCCCATGCCCCGACGCACCCCCCGCCCCGAACCCTGCCCCTGCGGTCACCCCCTCCCGTACGCGTCGTGCTGCGGCAGGCTGCACCGGGGCGAGGCCGCCGCCGCGAGCCCCGAAGAGCTGATGCGGTCCCGCTACAGCGCCTTCGCCCGCGGGGACGAGGCGTACCTGCTGCGCACCTGGCACCCCCGCACCCGCCCGCCGCACATCGGCTTCGACCCGGCGCTGCGCTGGACGGGCCTGGAGATCGAGGACACGGCCGACGGCACGGCCTTCCACAGCACCGGCACCGTCACCTTCCGCGCCCGCTACACCGACGGCGGCCGTCCCGACTCCCTGCACGAACGCAGCCGCTTCGAGCGTGTCAACGGCGCGTGGGTGTACGTGGACGGCGCGTTCCTCGACTGACGAGACCGCCGCGACCCGGCCACCGCGCGCGGAAACGGATGGGGCCGACGGTCCGCAGGGGCCCGGCCCCATCCGCGCGCCCGGCCCGCCCGCGCCCCTGACGGGCCCGAACAGCGCGGCCCGCGCGCCAGTTCGACGCCACGCGCTCCCGCGTACATAGGCGCGATCGCCTCCTGCGGCCGCCCACCGCCGCCAGTAGCCTCTACGCTTTCCCCCGCCGCGTACGCGTCCTCGTGCGAAGGGAAGCGCCCGATGGCCCACACCGCACCACCCGACCAGCCGGACCGGCCCGGCGAGCACGGCGGGCCGGACCGCCCGGACCGGCCCGAACAGACCCACGAGCGCTACCTGGGCGGCGGCCCCGCGGCCGAGCGGCTCGTCTTCGACCGGCTCGCCCGCGAGCTGACGCGGGTCCAGGCCGCCAACAGGCGCGCCGCGGGCGCCGGTTCCCTCGCGCGCGCCCAGCACGCCAAGGCCGTACTCGGCGTGGAGAACGCCCGCCTCCGCTTCCGTGACGACCTCCCGGAGGCCCTGTGCCACGGCTACGCGCGGCCCGGCGCCGAGTACCCGGCGACCGTGCGGTTCTCCAACGCCAGCGGCATCCGGGGGCCCGACGGCGCCCCCGACCTGCGCGGCATCGCCGTACGCGTCGGCGTCGGCGCCGACGAGAGCCACGACCTGCTCGCCACCAACCGGGCCGCGTCCCACGCCAGGGACGCCATCGAGTTCGTCGCCTGCGCCAAGGCCCTCGCGGGCGCCCGGACCCGCCTCCAGCAGGCCCTCGCCCTGCACGTCAGGCTGCCGCTCGCCGTCGGCCGGACCAGCGCCACGCGCATGCGCCGCGACCTCCGGGCCGCCACCCGGCACACCGTCGCCAGCCTCGCGCGCGAGACGTACTTCAGCGGCGGCGCCATCCTGTGGGGCCCGACCGGGCCCGTGCGCTATCTGCTGCGCCCCGCGGGCAGCGCCGCCCACGCCCCGCGGCCCGACCGGCACGACCCCAACCGGCTGCACCGCGAGCTGGCGCTGCGCCTGGCCACCGGCGACGTGACCTTCGACCTGTGCGTCCAGGCGTACGTCGACGAGACGCGCACGCCGGTGGAGGACGCCTCCGTCGAGTGGCGCGAGGCCATCGCCCCCGCCGTGCCCGTCGCCCGGCTCACCATCCCGAGCCAGGACCTCGACTCCGCGGCGGCCCGCGCGGCCGCCGCACGCGTGGAGGACCTCGCCTTCAACCCCTGGTACACCACCGACGACTTCCGCCCGCTCGGCAACCTCAACCGGGCCCGCAAGGCCGCCTACGAAGCCAGCGCCGCCCACCGCCAGGGCCTGCGCTTCCTGCCCCCGCGGCCCCTGCGCAACCGGATCCTGAGCGTCCCCGCGGGCGCCGCCTTCGGCCTGCTCAACCGCTTCGTGCCCTGGCACCGCCTGCCACCGCCGGCGAGCGTGCTCAACGTGCTCTTCCTGCGCAAGGCGCTGCGCCGCCGCAACCTCCTCGACACCGACGCGCACGAGGCGCCGCCGCGGGCCGTGCCCGTGCCGCCCCCTCCGGCCGACGGGACGCTGCGCACCGCCCGGTCCTACGACGGCTCGTACAACGACCTGTCCGCGCCCGCCATGGGCGCGGTCGGCGCCCCCTTCGGGCGCAACGTGGCGCCCGTCTACCGGCCCGACCTCTTCGACACCCCGAACCCGGTGACGGTCAGCCGCGAACTCCTGTACCGCGAGACGTTCCTGCCCGCGACGTCCCTCAACGTGCTCGCCGCCGCCTGGATCCAGTTCCAGGTCCACGACTGGGTCAACCACCGCCGCTACCCGCCGGGCACCAAGACCGTCGAGGTGACGCTGCCCGCCGGAATGGCCTGGCACAACACGCCCGGCGGCCCCGCCGAGCGCGTGATGCGCTTCGCCGAGAACGAGCCGCTGCCCACCCCCGACGGCCGCCCTCCCCTCCGCTTCGCCAACACCACCTCCCACTGGTGGGACGGCTCCGAGGTGTACGGCGCGGACGAGGCCACCGCGAAGTCCCTGCGCGTCCCCGGCGGCGCCCACCTCCGCCTCGAACAGGGCCACCTGCCGCTCACCCGGAGCGGCGCCCCGCTCAGCGGCTTCACCGACAGCTGGTGGCTGGGGCTGAGCGCCCTGCACACCCTGTTCGCCCGCGAGCACAACGCGGTGTGCGACGCGCTGCGCTCCACGTACCCCTCGATGAGCGAGGACGCCGTCTACCAGACCGCCCGGCTCGTGGTCTCCGCGCTCATCGCCAAGATCCACACCGTGGAGTGGACCCCGGCGGTCCTCGCCACCGAGGCCATGGACGTCGGCGCGCACACCACCTGGGGCGGCACGCCCTCGGGCTGGCTGAACAAGCTCGGCCTGTGGCTGTTCGAGGCCCAGGCCCTCACCGGCGTCCCGACGAGCCTGCCCGACCACCACGGCACCCCGTACTCCCTCACCGAGGACTTCGTCACCGTCTACCGCATGCACCCGCTCATCCCCGACGACTTCGAGCTGCGCGAGCACCACTTCGGGCAGCGCCTGGAGACCGTCGGCTTCCTCGACGTCCAGGGCGCGGCCACCGAGGGCGCCCTGCGCAAGACCGGCCTCGCCAACACCCTGTACTCCCTCGGCATCGCGCACCCCGGAGCGATCACGCTGCACAACTTCCCGCGCGCGCTCCAGCGGTTCGAGCGCGACGGCGAGATCATCGACCTGTCCGTCGTCGACCTCGTCCGCACCCGGCGCCGCGGCGTGCCCCGCTACAACGACTTCCGCGAGGGCCTGCACAAGCAGCGCGTCCGCCGCTTCGAAGACCTCACCGAGTCCCCGGACACCCTGGCCCGGCTGCGGGACGTCTACGACTCCGTCGACGACGTGGACACCGTGATCGGCCTCTTCGCCGAGAACCCCCGACCGGCTTCGGCTTCAGCGACACGGCGTTCCGCGTCTTCCTCCTGATGGCCGCCCGCCGCCTCCAGAGCGACCGCTTCCTCACCGTCGACTTCCGCCCCGAGATCTACACCCCCCTGGGCCTCGACTGGGTCCAGCAGGGCAGCATGACCTCCGTCATCCTCCACCACTGCCCCGACCTCGCGTCCCTCCTCCCCAGGGGAGCGACCCCGTTCACCCCGTGGCGCACGGTCCCCCCGACCCAGCAGGACAGCTGACCCCACCCGGCACCGGCCCCCGGGACCCCGAACACGAAGAAGGCCCCCTCACGAGGGGGCCTTCTCACTGGTGTCCGAGGGGGACTTGAACCCCCACGCCCGATAAAGGGCACTAGCACCTCAAGCTAGCGCGTCTGCCATTCCGCCACCCGGACCAGGTGTCTGCCGCCTTGCGGGGCGTTCCCGCGGCGACGTGGAAAACCATAGCAAACATTCGGGGGTGCCTGATCACGCGGGTGATGTGCGTGAACGGCGTATGACGAGAGCCGCCCGGCCTTGGGCCTGGACGGTCGGCGCGGGAGGATGGGGGAGACCGAGAGCGCGACAGCGGGAGGAACAGCGTGAGCGAGCCGACCACGGGCGGCAGGGCGAACGGGGCGCGGGCCGTCTCCGGCGAGGACGAGGTCGTCGACCTCTGCCGGGACCTGATCCGGATGGACACCAGCAACTACGGGGACCACTCGGGGCCGGGCGAGCGCAAGGCCGCCGAGTACGTCGCGGAGAAGCTCGCGGAGGTGGGGCTCGAACCGCGGATCTTCGAGTCGCACCCGGGGCGCGCCTCCACCGTGGCCCGCATCGAGGGCGAGGACCCGTCGCGGCCCGCGCTGCTCATCCACGGCCACACCGACGTCGTACCGGCCAATGCGCAGGACTGGACGCACCACCCCTTCTCCGGGGAGATCGCCGACGGCTGCGTGTGGGGCCGGGGCGCCGTCGACATGAAGGACATGGACGCGATGACCCTCGCGGTCGTCCGCGATCGCCTGCGCAGCGGCCGCAAGCCGCCGCGGGACATCGTGCTCGCGTTCCTGGCGGACGAGGAGGCGGGCGGGACGTACGGGGCGCGTTACCTCGTCGACAACCACCCGGAGCTCTTCGAGGGCGTCACCGAGGCGATCAGCGAGGTCGGCGGCTTCTCCTTCACCGTCAACGAGCAGCTGCGGCTGTATCTCGTGGAGACGGCCCAGAAGGGCATGCACTGGATGAAGCTGACCGTGGACGGCACCGCCGGGCACGGCTCGATGATCCACAAGGACAACGCCATCACGGAGCTGTCCGAGGCCGTCGGGCGGCTCGGGCGGCACAAGTTCCCGATCCGGGTGACGAAGACGCTGCGGCACTTCCTGGACGAGCTGGGCGACGCCTTGGGCACCGAGCTGGACCCGGAGAACATGGACGAGACCCTTGCCAAGCTCGGCGGCATCGCCAAGCTGATCGGTGCCTCGCTCCAGAACACCGCGAACCCCACGCAGCTGGGCGCCGGTTACAAGGTGAACGTGATTCCGGGCCAGGCCACCGCGCACGTCGACGGGCGGTTCCTGCCGGGGTACGAGGAGGAGTTCCTCGCCGACCTCGACCGGATCCTCGGGCCGAACGTGAAGCGCGAGGACGTGCACGCGGACAAGGCCCTGGAGACCACCTTCGACGGCGCCCTGGTGGACGCCATGCAGTCGGCGCTCCAGGCGGAGGACCCCATCGCGCGCGCCGTGCCGTACATGCTCTCCGCCGGTACGGACGCCAAGTCCTTCGACGACCTGGGCATCCGCGGCTTCGGCTTCGCTCCGCTCAAGCTGCCGCCGGAGCTGGACTTCGCGGGCATGTTCCACGGCGTCGACGAGCGGGTGCCGGTGGACGGCCTGAAGTTCGGCGTGCGCGTCCTGGACCGCTTCATCGACGCCTCCTGACCCGGTACGCCGTCCCCGAGGGGGCAGCCGACACCCCCGTGTCCCTGTCCACAAGTCGACCTCCGGGGCGGCGCACACGTCGGTTCACCAGCCGAAACGACACTTCAGCAATCGGCCGCGTGTGCGCGTTTGACTGAAAAGAGTGAAAGCAGATCGGGGCTCGTAGCCCCCCTTCGGCCTCCTCGTTACAGGTGGTGCGGTCCGCGGCTGGGACCGCATGGCCTACTAGGAGGAACTAATGATCAAGAAGGTTGTCGCCGCCGCGGCCGTCACGGGTGGCCTCGTACTCGCTGGCGCGGGCGTCGCCGCTGCCGACGCCGGTGCGCAGGGTGCCGCCGTGCACTCCCCGGGCGTGGCCTCCGGCAACGTCGTGCAGATCCCCGTGCACGTGCCGGTGAACGCCTGCGGCAACACCATCTCGGTGATCGGCGTGCTCAACCCCGCCTTCGGCAACTACTGCGTCAACAAGTGACGCCGCCGTGCCCCACCCCGTGAGGGGCCTCACCCCCTGAGGGTCTCTTGAGTCCGTCGGCCCCGGAGTGCTTGCCACGCACTCCGGGGCCGACGGGCATTGGACGCACGGCGAGGTCCCGCCCGTGCGCCCCTTTCCGGACGGAAGAGCAGGCAACGGAAGAGCAGGCAGAGGAGGCAGGGAGAACCATGCGACAGGCCACACGAAAGACCCTGATCACGGCGGCGGCCGCCGGTGGTGTCCTCGCGGTCACCGGCGGTTACGCGCACGCCGACGCGGGCGCGGAGGGCGGGAGTTCCCACGCGCCCGGCGTCCTGTCGGGCAACACGGTGCAGGCGCCGGTGCACGCGCCGGTCAACGCGTGCGGCAACACCGTGAACGTGGTCGGGGTGCTGAATCCCGCGATCGGCAACCGTTGTACAAACTCCCCCGGAGACGGGGGTGGCTACGGCGACGAGCACCCGGGCGGCTCCTCGTCCGACGGCCACGCCACCCACTCGCCCGGCGTCGGCTCCGGCAACACCGTGCAGGCGCCCGTGTACGCACCGATCAACCTGTGCGGCAACACCGTCACCATCGGCGGCGCGGGCAACGCGGCGGTGGGCAACGACTGCGCCAACCACGGGGGTGGCGGCGAGACGGCGCCGCCCGGGGAGCCGGGTCAGCCCGGTCAGCCGGGCGAGCCGGGTAAGCCGGGCGAGCCGGGTAGGCCCGGACAGCCTGGGAAACCCGGTCAGCCCGGTGAGCCAGGGGAGCCCGGTGGGCCGGGGCACCCGACCAAGCCGGGCAACGGCGAGAAGCCGACCAACCCGGGGAAGCCGGGGAAGCCGGGCGACCCCGGCGAGCCGGGCAACCCCACGCAGCCCGGTGAGCCGGGCCAGCCGGGTCAGCCGGGCCACCCGGGCGGGCCGGGGCAGCCCGGCGGCGACCGGCCGGGGGACGGGAGCGACCACGCCGACGTGGCCGACAGCGGCGGCGCCAACCAGCCCGCCACGCAGGTCATCGCCCCGCCCGAGGGCAAGGACCAGCTGGCGCAGACCGGCAGCTCGCTCCCGGCCGGTGCCGCCCTGCCGCTGGGCGCGGGCATGCTGGTGGCGGGCTCGATCCTGTACCGGAAGGCCCGCGCCTGACGCGGTCCGACCGGTGAGCGGAAACGGAGCGGGCCCCGCGATCGCGGGGCCCGCTCCGTTCCTGCTCCGGGCCCTGTCGCGGCCCCCTCAAGGCGCCCTCACGGTCCGTCCCGAGCGCTCAGGCACCGGTCACCACGTGGCCCGTACCTGGCGGATGATCCGTCGCCGCAGGCGCACCCGCCGACTGCCGTCGGCGTGCAGGCTGAGGCGGTCCAACTCCCAGTGTCCGTACTCTGCGTGGTCCGTCAGCAGACGCGTGGCCTCCTTGCGGGACACCCCGCGCGGAACGTACACGTCGACAAATTCGTATTCCGGCATCGCATCTATTGTGCGGGCACCGGCCCCGTACGGATAGCGTCTGCACTATGTCTGATGCTGCGCAGCCGACCGCTGCCGAGGTACGCGCCGCCGCCGAGGCGGTCAAGACCGCGCTCGACCGCCACCTTGCGGCGGTCGAACGCAGGTCGGGCGAGGACGATCCGGCCGTCTACGAGGCGTTCAACGAACTGGCCGCCGCGGCCGAGACCTACGACGAACTGCTCTACGACGGCTACGACGAGGTCACCCCGTTCGAGATCCCCGGAGCGGAGGACAGCCTGCCGCCGTACCAGGGCCCGGCGGAGCCGACCGCGCTGAGCGTGCTGATCCGGCGCGACTACGCCGTCGTGGAGCCGCAGCGGCTCCTCGCGCAGGCGGCGCGGGTCGAGGCCGCGGAGGGGGACGACGGGGACGCGGACGCCGACCGGCAGGGAGGCACGCTCCCCGGTGCGATCGGCCTGCTCTTCGGCGAGTTCGAACCGGACGAGATCGCCTCCCGGCACAAGGAGTTCGGCCTGGAGGAGGGCGACTCCACGCTGTGGGTCACCGCCCTGGACGAGCCAGCGGAGGCCGGGGAGTGGCTGGAGTCCCCCTTCGAACAGGCGGACCCGCAGCGCGTCGTGTGCCGCTTCGACGTGAGCGCGGTCTTCGACGAGGAGGCCGACAGCGACCTCGACGACCTCGACGACGACGCAGACGACCTTGACGACCTCGATGACGCGGACCGGGCCGACGCGGTCCTGGACGCGGAGATCGACGACGGGGACCTCGACTACGACCTGGACGAGACCGGGTCCCTGAACGGCGTCGACGACGTGGTGGACGAGGTCGACGACCCGGACGCCCCGGACGACGGCGATGACGCCGATGACGCCGATGACACCGATGGCGGCGATGGCGGCGATGGCGGCGATGACGTGGATGGCATGGAGGACGTGGAGGTCTTCGAGCGGCGGAAGCGCGACGCGTCCGCGTAGGGCTGGGGCCGCGCGCGAGGGGGTGCGCGGCCCGGTTCCGCCGCGCGCGCCCGGCGGTTGACGCGTGACCGGCTCGCAGCGTCTCCTCGCGGTCGGCGCCCCGGGGCTTGTGACATGGCGACGCTCGGCGTGACGGTGTTGGTCACCCATGCCACGGTGCCGGTCACCAACGCCGTCGTGCACACCGCGAGCCGGGCTCTCGGGTGGGGGGCCACGAGGGCGCCCACACCGTGCGGTTCGCGGCCCACGGCCCGCGGCGCGCGGAATCGAAGGCTCCGCGCCCGGCCGGGGCGGACGCGGGGGTTCCACGTCCGCCCCGGCGCGCTACCGCGTCGCGGGCACCTGCGGTCGCAGCAGGGTGATCAGGCGGGTCGTACGGTCCTTCGCCGGGCGCTCCGCCACTGCCTGGGGCAGGGCCTGGCCGACGCCCTGGACCACCGACAGGTGGCGTCCGGCACGGCTGAACGCCGTGTAGACCCAGGGCCGGGTCAGGGCCGCCGCCGCGTCGCCGGGCAGCACGACCACCGCCGCGGGCCAGCGGCGCCCCACCGCCTGATGCGCGGTCAGCGCCCAGGCGTGGCGCACGGTCTGCTCCACGCGCTCCTTCGGTACGACCACGGGGGCGCCGTCGCACTCCAGGTGCAGGCCCTCCGCGTCGGCCCCGACCACCCGGCCGAGCGCCGTGCGGCCCGGGACGGGGGCGTGGGCCACGCGGTCGCCGGGGTCGAAGCCGCCGAACCGGCCCGGGCCCGGGTTCAGCCGCTCCTTCAGGGCCGCGTTCAGGGCGCGCGTGCCCGCGGCGCCGCCGTGGCCCGGCGTGATGACCTGGGTGTCCTCGGAGGGCACGCCGAGCGCGCGCGGCACCGAGTCGGCGACGAGCTGCACCGTGCGGTGGATCGCGTCGGCCGCGTCCCGCACCGGCACGATCACGACCTCCTTGTCCGGCGCGGAGACCTCGCCCAGCTCACCGACGCCGATCCCGGAGACCAGCTCGCCGATGGGGCCGGGGTCCGGGGTGCGCGAGGCGATCTGGGGGCAGCAGCGCGCGGCGAGGAGGTCCGCGAACACCCGGCCGGGGCCCGCCGACCACAGCACTCCGGGGTCGCCGCTGAGCACGAGCCGGGCGCCGTCCGGCAGCGACTCGACGAGCATCGCCGCCGTCTCCACGTCCATCTGCGGGGCGTCCAGGACCACCAGGACGTCGAGGGCGAGCGCGCCGTCCGCGTCCCTCCCGGGGCCCTCGCGCCCGGACAGCAGCCCCGCCACGGTCACCACGGCGGTCGGCTCGGCGGCGGCTGGGGCGCCCGGGCCACCCGGGGCGTCCAGTCCGGTGGCGTCCGGTGCTCCGATGTGCTCGGCGAGCCGTCGCCGCCCGTCCGCGCTGTGCGTCGCCGCGCAGACCCGCAGGCCCAGGGACCGGGCGGCGGCCACGAGCGCGGCGGGCTCGGCGCGGGCCGCCTCGCCGCCCGTGTGCAGGACCAGGCCGTGCCCGGCGACGGCCCGGATCAGCTCGGCCGCGGAACCGGACGCCGCGCCCGCCGCGGACTCCCACGCCTCGGCCCCCGGCCCGGCGCCGTCGCCCGCCGCGGAAGCGTCCGGAGAGCCCGGGGAATCCGGAGAGTCCGGGGAGTCCGGGGAGCCCGAGGTGTCCGAGCTGTTCGACGCGCGCGATGCCGCCGACGCGGTCGGCAGGGCCGTGTTGAGGAGGCGGGCCAGTCCGTCGGCGAGGCTCTCCTCCGCGAGCGCGTACCGCTCAAGGCCGAACAGGACGCGGACCGGCACCGCCGCCTGCTCGCCGTCCGGGGCGTCCGCGCCGCCCTCACCGTCCGCGCCCTCCGGGCTCACGGCGGGTGCCTCCGCCACGGGGGCGCCGTCCAGCGCGTCCTGGAAGACGAGCACGTCGCCCTCGGCGATCGCGCTCTGCACCGCCGCGTCCGGGTCCGGCACCCCGCGCTGGCCGAGCGCCGCCGTGAGTGCGGCCGAGTCCAGGGCCGTGTGCCCGGCGACCGCGGCCTGGTCGAGCAGCCAGACGGTCAGGGCGCGGCCCCTGCGCTCGTCGTCGGGGCCGCACTCGGGCCCGAGCAGCGCCCGCGCGAACCCGTCGGCCTGTTCGGGCCGCACCCCGGTGACGCGCAGCAGCTGCCACGGGTCCTCGCGCAGCTGTCCGTCGGCGCCCTCGCCGAGCGCGGCCGCCGTCCGGGCGGCGAGCGCGGCGGGCGCCCCGCCCTCGGCCAGCACGGCGGCCACCGCCGCCACGGCCTCCGGCGCGGGCTCGGCCGGGCGCGGCGGGGCCTCGGGCGCCGGTCGGCGCACCGGCTCGGGCGCGGGCCTGCGGGGCGCGACCGGCTCGGGCGCACGGAACGCGGAGGCGACGGGCTTCTCACCGCTCTCCACGGCCCGCACCGCCGCCAGCAGGTCGGCCGCCGTGCCCTGGAGCTTCCCTCCGGCCGCGACCGGGCCCTTCTTCGCGGCCTTGCGCTGCTCGATCCGCTCCCGCAGCTCTCGCTGCGCGGCAAGCTCGGCCTCGGCCTCGGACACCTCACCGCCCGCGCCGCCCTCGGCCTGACCTTCCGCGGTCCCGCCGTCCGCGGCGCCTTCGGCCGCCTGGCCGGAGCCGCCCTCGGACGCCGCCTCCGCATCGGCCTCGGAAGCGGCCTCCGCGCCGCTCTCGGCCTCGGGGCCCGCGGCCTCGGGGGCACCGTCCGGGCCACCCTGGGCCCCCGGTCCTGGAACCGCGGCGTCCGGGCTCCTCGGCTCGGCAACCTCCGCGGCGGCGGACTCCGTACTCACAGCGTGCTCCAGTCCTGGTCTGGGTAGCGGTGCACGGGCGCCGACACGTCGTCGAGCGCCTGGCAGATCTCGTCAGGAAGACTAAGGGTCTCCACTGACAACGCCGCCGTGAGCTGCTGGGCGGTGCGCGCGCCGATGAGGGGGGCGGTCACTCCGGGGCGGTCGCGCACCCAGGCGAGGGCCACCTGGAGCGGCGTCACGGCGAGGCCGTCGGCCGCTATCGCGACCGCGTCGACGACCCGGCCCGCGGCGTCGTCCAGGTACGGCGCGACGAAGGGGGCGAACTGCTCGGAGGCGCCGCGCGAGTCGGCGGGCGTGGCGTGCCGGTACTTGCCGGTGAGGACGCCGCGGCCGAGGGGGAGGAGGGAGCAGCCCCACGCCCAGGTCGACGGCGGCGGGCAGCACCTCGCGCTCGACGCCGCGCTGGAGCAGGCTGTACTCCATCTGCGTGCTGGCGAGGCGGGTGCGGGTGCCGGGGGAGGCCAGCTGCCAGGTGGCCGCCTTGGCGAGCTGCCAGCCGCTGAAGTTGGACACGCCCGCGTACCGTGCGCGGCCGGTGCTGACCGCGATGTCCAGGGCCTGGAGCGTCTCCTCGAGGGGTGTCTCCGGGTCGAAGGCGTGGACCTGCCACAGGTCCACATAGTCCGTGCCCAGGCGGGCCAGGGAGGCGTCGAGGGCGGCGAGCAGGTGGCCGCGGGAGCCGTCGAAGCGCCGGTCCGGGTCGGGGACGCTGCCCGCCTTGGTCGCGATGACGAGGTCACGGCGGGGGACGAGGCGCTCCACGAGGCGGCCGAGGAGGTACTCGGCCTCCCCGTCGCCGTACACATCGGCCGTGTCGATGAGCGTGCCGCCCGCCTCCCAGAAGACCTTGAGCAGGTCCGCGGCGTCGCTCTCCCCGATCTCGTCGGCGTACCCCCAGGTCAGGGTGCCGAGTCCGATCCGGGACACACGCAGACCTGTACGGCCGAGATGCCTCTGTTCCATGGCGCGAGATTACTGGCCATGCCTCCACAGCGGGTGTTCCTGTGGACAAACGCGCGGTTGTGGACATCACCGTCACCCGGCCGTCACGCGCGAGAGGGCCGCCGGGCCCGCCGCTCGGGCCGCCATCGCCCTGTGGGTCGGCCCTCACGCGTGAGAGGACCGCCCCGGCCCTCCGCACCCCGTGGGCGCCGCCCGCCTGTCGGATCCCGCACCCGCGCGCTACAGTCCCGGCACACAGACGTTACTCACGGGTAAGGGGATCGGGCATGCAGCTCGGGATCAACCTCGGCTACTGGGGCGCCGGGATGGACGCGGACAACCTGGCCGTCGCGCAGGAGGCCGACCGGCTCGGCTACGCGGTCTGCTGGGCGGCCGAGGCCTACGGGTCGGACGCGGCCACCGTCCTCGCGTGGGTCGCGGCCCGCACCGAGCGCATCGACGTGGGCTCGGCGATCTTCCAGATCCCCGCCCGGCAGCCCGCGATGACCGCGATGACGGCGGCGACCCTGGACTCGCTGTCCGGCGGCCGGTTCCGTCTGGGGCTCGGCGTGTCGGGGCCGCAGGTCTCCGAGGGCTGGTACGGCGTGAAGTTCGACAAGCCGCTGGCGCGCACCCGCGAGTACGTGGAGATCGTACGCAAGGCCATGGCCCGGGAGCGGTTGAGTCACGCGGGCGAGCACTGGACGCTGCCGCTGCCGGACGGCCCGGGCAAGCCCCTGAAGCTGACGGTGCATCCGCAGCGCGAGCACATCCCGGTGTACATCGCGGCGATCGGCCCGAAGAACCTGGAGCAGACCGGTGAGATCGCCGACGGAGCCCTGCTGATCTTCCCGGCGGCGGAGCACCTGGAGGAGACCGCGGTCCGGCATCTGCGGGCCGGGCGCGAGAAGGCGGGGCTGACCATGGAGGGCTTCGACGTGGTGCCGACCCTGCCGCTCGCGGTGGGCGAGGACGCGGACGTCGAGAGGCTGGCCGACATGTTCCGCCCGTACACCGCCCTGTACGTCGGCGGCATGGGCAGCCGGAAGCAGAACTTCTACCACCAGGCGGCGACGCGCATGGGGTACGGGAAGGAGGCCGCCGAGATCCAGGACCGCTATCTCTCCGGGGACAAGGACGGCGCTGCCGCCGCCGTGCCGCACTCGCTGATCGACTCCACGACGCTGCTCGGTTCCGTCGACCGCATCGCCGACCGCATGCGCGCGTACGCCGAGGCCGGGGTCACCACGCTCACCCTGTCGCCCGCGGGCTTCACCCTGGAGGAGCGGATCGCCGCGCTGCGGGCGGGCACGGAGGCGCTGGAGCGCGCGGGCCTCGCGTAAGGAGCCGCGGCAGGGGCCTGGCGGCGCCCGGAGGGACCGGGAGGGACCGGAAGGGACCGGAAGGGAGTGCCGGGGGAGGTTTCCGCGGCCGTGGTGGGGGCTCGGGGGTCTTCCCCGCCACGGCCGTCACGCATCACAACGCCGCGACACGCCGTCCGGTTACGGCCCCGTTCGGCCGTGAAAGTCCTCCGTTCGGCTGAGCTGGCCCGTACACCTGTTGCCTCCTGCTCCACCGCGCATTTGACTCGTTCTTTGCGGAAGTCCGAGAACCCCGCGCGGTCCGTGCAGGCATGGAGGTGCCAGCGATGCTTTCGGCCAAGAGTCTCTTCCAGGAGATCCTCGACAACGACGAGTCGTTCCGGCTGTTCTGCTCCATCGCGGCCAGCGGCGAGTCCCAGGGCGGCTGGGAGAACGGGCGCATCGCCGCACTGGTCCCCGAGAGCCAGCGCGCGCTCGCCCCCAAGATCGCCCGGCACGGCGCGGACGAGGACAAGCACGGCCGGATCTTCAACGCGCTGTTGAAGAAGCGCGGCCTCGACGCCTGTCCCGTGCCGTACGAGACGGACTACACGCTCATCCTGGAGCGGCACGGCATCGGCCTCGCGCACGACAAGCTCCGCGCCGACCAGCCGCTCACGGAGCGGGACATCATCACGTACCTGGCGCACAGCAGGGTCACCGAGCAGCGCGCCGCCGACCAGATGGTGATGCTGCGGAAGTTCTTCGCCGACCACCCCGAGGTCGGCAAGGCCGTCAGGATGATCTCCAACGACGAGGACAACCACCTCGCGTACACGCACGAGGAACTGCTGCGCTTCGCCGCCGCCGGGCACGGCCGCGCCATCCAGGCCACCCTGCGCGAGTGCGCGCTCGCCGAGATCCGCATCTACCGCGACGTCAGCCTCGCCGTCATGGCCCGCATGGGCCGCATCCTCGGCTGGTCCCGCGCCAAGTCCGCGCTGCTCACCGCGGGCATCCACGCCATGTACGCGTACGAGCGCCTCGGCGGCTGGCGGCGCATGGTGTCCCTGAGGATGCCCGAGCGGCGCAATGCCCTCGGCGGCCCCGCCACCTCGGCCCCCGAGTTCGCCTGACCCCCGCCTGCCCGCGCTTGATCCCCAGCCGGTCCCCGGCACTCCCGCCCGCACGCGCGCGTGCCCGCGCCGGGCACGTGCGCCCTACAGCCACCCCCGCCGCTTGAACAGCCGGAACAGGACCACCTCCAGGGCGGCCATCAGCAGGATCACCGCCGGGTACGTCCACCACCAGTGCAGCTCCGGCATGTGGTCGAAGTTCATGCCGTACACACCCGCGATCATGGTGGGCACCGCCGCCATCGCCGCCCACGCGGAGATCTTCCGCATGTCGTCGTTCTGCCGCACGCTCATCTGCGCCAGATGCGCCGACAGGATGTCCGTCACCAGGCGGTCCAGGCCCTCCACGGACTCGTTCACCCGCGTCAGGTGGTCGCTGACGTCCCGCAGGTACGGCTGCGCCTCCTGGTCCACGAACGGCACCGCGCGGGCCGCGGGACCGACACCCGCGAGCCGCGCCACCGGCATCGCCAGCGGCCCCGTGGCCCGCCGGAACTCCAGGATCTGCCGCTTGAACCGGTAGATCCGCGACGCCGTGTGCCGCGAGCCGCCCCCGTCCGGCGAGAACACCTCCGCCTCCAGGCCCTCCAGGTCCGTCTGCAGCTCGTCCGCCACCTCCAAGTAGTGGTCGACCACCGCGTCCGCCACCGAGTACAGCACCGCCGTCGGCCCGTGCCCGAGCACCTCCGGCTCCGCCTCCAGGCGGTGCCGCACGCTGCCCAGCGGCGCGCCCTCGCCGTGCCGGACCGTCACCACGAACGAGTCGCCCACGAACAGCATCAGCTCGCCCGACGACACCGTGTCGCTGTCCGGCTCGTACACCACCGGCTTCAGCACCACGAACAGCGAGTCGTCGTACACCTCCAGCTTGGGCCGCTGATGGGCCTTCAAGGCGTCCTCCACCGCCAGCGGGTGCAGCCCGAACTCCTCCGTGACCTGGTCGAACTCGGCCTCCGTCGGCTCGTGCAGACCGATCCACACGAACGCGTCACCGAACGCGCGGGCCTCGTCCAAGGCGTCGGAGAAGTCCGCGGGGCCCTCGGTACGGCGCCCGTGCCGGTAGATGGCGCAGTCGACGATCACGTCCCGGATTCTTCCCAAGCCTGACTCCTGCCGCATCCCCTCCGCCGCTTAGGCTGACCCGCATGCCCACGCTGATCCTCGTCCGGCACGGACGCTCGACCGCCAACACCGCGGGCCTGCTCGCAGGCTGGACGCCCGGCGTCGCCCTGGACGAGCGCGGCGCCCGGCAGGCCGCGGCGCTCCCCGGCCGCCTCGCCGACGTGCCGCTCGCCGAAGCCGTCACGAGCCCCCTCCAGCGCTGCCAGGAGACCCTCGCGCCGCTGCTCGCCGCCCGCCCGGACCTCACCGTCCACACCGACGACCGCGTCGGCGAGTGCCACTACGGCGACTGGTCCGGCCGCAAGCTCGCCGAACTCGCCGACGAACCGCTGATGGAGATCGTCCAACAGCACCCCTCCGCCGCCGCCTTCCCCGGCGGCGAGTCCCTGCGCGCCATGCAGACCCGCGCCGCCGAGGCGGTACGGGAGTGGAACGCCCGCGTGGAGCGCGACCACGGCGCCGACGCCGTGTATCTCATGTGCTCCCACGGCGACATCATCAAATCCCTGGTGGCGGACGCCATCGGACTGCATCTGGACCTCTTTCAGCGCATCTCGGTGGAACCGTGTTCCCTCACCGTGATCCGCTACACCCGTCTGCGCCCCTTCCTCGTACGCCTCGGGGACACCGGCGACCTCGCGTCGCTGGTCCCCCGCGAGCAGCCGCCGGGCGACGACGCTCAGGTCGGGGGAGACACCGGTGCCCCGTGACACGCGGGAGGACCGTGATCGTTCCCCGCAGTAGGGTGCAGTGCAGTCGTCGCTCCACCCGCCCGCCGTCGCCCGGAAGCCCGTACGCGACGGCGACCCCACCCGCAGTCGATTCCAATGGAGACAGGACGTGCCCCGTCAGGTGTTCCTCTACGACCCGCCGGAACGCTTCGTGGCCGGAACCGTCGGGCTCCCAGGGCGGCGCACCTTCTTCCTCCAGGCGTCCGCCGGAGTGCGCGTGACCAGCGTCGCCCTGGAGAAGACACAGGTCGCCGCGCTCGCCGAGCGCATGGAAGAACTCCTCGACGAAGTGGTGCGCCGCAGCGGCGGCAGCGCGGCGGTGCCCGCCGTCGCGCCCGCCGAGGCCACCGACAGCGCGCCGCTCGACTCGCCCGTGGAGGAGGAGTTCCGGGTCGGCACCATGGCCCTCGCCTGGGACAGCGAGGAACAGCGGATGATCGTCGAAGCCCAGGCCCTCGTCGAACTGGACGCGGACTCCGACGAAGACCTCGCGGAGGCCGAGGAAAGGCTCCTCCAGGACGAGGAGAACGGCCCCCCGATGCTCCGCGTGCGCCTCACCGGCGTCCAGGCCAGGGCCTTCGCCAAGCGCGCCCTGGACGTCGTGAACGCGGGCCGCCCCCGTGCCCCCTGTGCAGCCTGCCGCTCGACCCGGAAGGACACGTATGCCCGCGCCAGAACGGATACCGGCGGGGAGCGTGACCGCCGCGGAACTGCTCGCCCGGGGCGAGCTGACCGTGCGCGGGCAGATCAGGGAGGCCTCGAACGCGGTCCTGTACTGCACGGTCGCCGCCCCGGACGCGGTCGCCTCCCCGGACATGGTCGCCGCCCCGGGCACGGTCGTCTCCCCGGGCACGGTCGCCGCCACCGACGGGGACACCGGCGCCGCCGGGCACCCGGTGGCCTGCGTCTACAAGCCCGTCGCGGGGGAGCGCCCCCTGTGGGACTTCCCCGACGGCACCCTCGCCCAGCGCGAGGTCGCCGCCTACGAGGTGTCCGAAGCCCTCGGCTGGGGCCTGGTGCCGCCCACCGTGCTGCGCGACGGCCCCTACGGCCAGGGCATGGTCCAGCTCTGGATCGACGCCCCCGAGACGCCCGACGGCGACGGCGGCCCCGAACTGCTCGCCCTCGTCGACGGCGACGAGCCCGGCGACGGCTGGAAGGCCGTCGGCTTCGCCGCCGTCGGGGAGGACAGGACCGCGCTGCTCGTGCACGCCGACGACGCCCGGCTGCGGCGCCTCGCCGTCCTGGACGCGGTGATCAACAACGCCGACCGCAAGGGCGGCCACCTGGTGACCGACGCCACCGGCCGCCTCTACGGCATCGACCACGGCGTCACCTTCCACACCGAGCCGAAGCTGCGCACCCTGCTGTGGGGCTGGGCAGGGGAGAAGCTGCCCGAGGACGCCGTGGCCGCCCTCGGCACCCTCCGGGACGCCCTGGCGGAGGGCGAGCCCCTCGCCGAACGCCTGGGGGAACTGCTCACCGAAGCCGAGGTGGCCGCCACCCGCGCCCGGGTCGCCGCGCTCCTGGCGGCCGGGCGGCACCCGGAGCCGTCCGGCGACTGGCCCGCCATCCCCTGGCCCCCGGTGTGACCCGCCGGGCAGGGCGGACCGGCCGCCCTGCCCGGGTAAGGGCGCAGGTAAACCCGTCGCCCTGGGTCGTATGTGGACGGTGCATCCGGTTAGGCTCAAGGCATGTATGCCTGGCCCGCTTCTGAGGTTCCCGCCCTGCCCGGCAAGGGCCGCGACCTCCGGATTCACGACACCGCGACCGGTGGCCTCGTCACCCTTGAGCCCGGTCCCGTCGCCCGTCTCTACGTCTGCGGCATCACCCCGTACGACGCGACCCACATGGGTCACGCGGCGACCTACAACGCGTTCGACCTCGTCCAGCGCGTGTGGCTCGACACCAAGCGGCAGGTTCACTACGTACAGAACGTCACGGACGTGGACGACCCGCTCCTGGAGCGGGCCGAGCGCGACGGCAAGGACTGGGTGGAGCTCGCCGAGAGCGAGACCGCGCTGTTCCGCGAGGACATGACCGCCCTGCGCCTCCTCCCGCCCCAGCACTACGTGGGCGCCGTGGAGTCCATACCGGGCATCGTGCCGCTCGTCGAGCGCCTGCGGGACATCGGCGCCGCGTACGAGCTGGAAGGGGACGTCTACTTCTCCGTCGCCGCCGACCCGCACTTCGGCGAGGTCTCCGGGCTCGACGCCGCCGCCATGCGGCTGCTGTCCGCCGAGCGCGGCGGCGACCCCGACCGGCCCGGCAAGAAGAACCCGCTCGACCCGATGCTGTGGATGGCCGCCCGCGAGGGCGAGCCGAGCTGGGACGGCGGCACCCTCGGACGCGGCCGCCCCGGCTGGCACATCGAGTGCGTGGCCATCGCCCTGGAGCACCTGGGCATGGGCTTCGACGTGCAGGGCGGCGGCTCCGACCTGGCCTTCCCGCACCACGAGATGGGCGCGTCGCACGCGCAGGCCCTGACCGGCGAGCACCCCTTCGCCAAGGCCTATGTGCACGCGGGCATGGTCGCCCTGGACGGCGCCAAGATGTCCAAGTCCAAGGGCAACCTGGTGTTCGTGTCGAAGCTCCGGCGCGACGGCGTCGACCCGGCCGCCATCCGCCTCGCCCTCCTCGCCCACCACTACCGCGCCGACTGGGAGTGGACCGACCAGGTCCTCCAGGACGCCGTGGCCCGGCTCGGCCGCTGGCGCGCCGCCGTCTCCCGGCCGGACGGGCCGCCCGCCGACCAGCTCGTCGAGGAGCTGCGCGAGGCCCTCGCCAACGACCTGGACGCGCCCGCCGCGCTCGCCGCCGTCGACCGCTGGGCCGCCCGCCAGGACGCCGAGGGCGGCACGGACGAGGGGGCGCCCGGCGTCGTCTCGCGTGCCGTGGACGCGCTGCTGGGGGTCGCGCTCTAGGCGCCGCGCGGTTCCCCGCGCCCCTTCGGGGCGTTCCCGGCAGGCATGAGCGGCGCCGGGCGGAGTTCCGCCCGGCGCCGTCGTGCACGGTGGGTTCCGAGGTGCGTCACCTGGTGACGACGATGGCGAGCAGCAGCCCCGGGTTGTTGCTGTCGTAGTAGCCGATCACCGGCTGCCCGTACGCGAAGGCGTGCTGCACCTCCTCGCGGGTGCGGTCGCTGGGGTCGACGTAGACCCGCCAGTCGCCGTCGACGTACAGGTACAGGAGCGGGGCCTGCCCCGGCAGCGGCTGCACCACGTCCCAGAAGGTCTCCGACACCGCCGCGGCGAGGGCCGTGGTGGAGACCTCGGGCGCCTGCGCCTGCGGGACCTGCCGCTGGCCGAGCTGCTGGAGCAGCCCCTGGAAGGGCTGCTGCTGACCGAGCTGCTGCATCTGCTGGCGCAGGTGCGGCGGGATCTGCTGACCGATGCCCTGCTGGCCGGTGCCCTGCTGCCCCATGCTCTGCTGGCCGATGCCCTGGCCGCCCTGCTGTCCCATGCCCTGCTGGCCGAACGGGCGCTGCTGGCCGTACTGCTGCTGGAGCTGCGGCGGCGCGGTGCTCGGACCCTGCTGGCCCATGCCCTGGCCGCCTTGCTGCCCCATGCCCTGCTGGTCGAACGGCTGCTGCTGGCCCATGCCCTGCTGGCCCGGGAACTGCTGCTGGCCGGGGAACTGCTGCTGCCCGAACGGCTGCTGCCCGAAGGGCTGCTGCTGCCCGTACTGCTGGCTCTGCTGGCTCAATTGCGGGGTGGTGCTCATGCGGGTGCCACCTTCCCTCAATCGTCTCTGTGTCTTGATGTCCCTCGCTGGTTCAGCCCGTCACGACCAGGCCCACGACCTCGTCCTCGGAGAACCAGACGCGTACGTCGGGAGACCCGCCCGCGAACGCGGCGTGCACCGCCTGGCGGATCTCGGGGGTCGGATGGTTCAGGTTCCGCCACTCCCCGGCGACGAACAGCCGCAGGCGCGGCGGGAGTTCGGGCGGATACGGGATCAGCTCGTCCCAGTAGCGCTCGGCGCGGCCGGAGCCCACCGCCGACGGCAGCAGCTTGGCGACCGCCGCCCTGATGTCGGGGCGGTTGCCGATCCGCTGGGACGCCGGGCGGCCCGGCGCGTCCTGCTGCGGCGAGCCCGTGGCCCGCAGCAGCGCCCGCGCCCGGGGCGACGTCAACGGCTGCTGGTCCGCCGCCTTGAGCATGCCCTGGAGCGAGGCGAGCGCGCCGACGACCATCGGGGACGCCGACGAGGTGCCGGAGAACGTGTCCGTGTACCAGGCGATCTCGTCGACGCCGCCCTGGAGGTCGCCCGGCTGGTTCCAGAAGCCGCCCGTCGACGTGGTCTCGCGGCCCCAGCCCTGGGCGTCCACGCGCGCGCCGTAGTTGGAGAACGCCAGGCGCGAGCGGTCCGGGCCGTGGTCGCGGCCGTGCGTGCCGGGCGGCGGCGCGCCCGCGCCGACCAGGACGGCCTCCGACGGCGGGTTGGACGGGTTGAACGGGTTGCGCCACCACGACGGGAACTCGTCGGGCCGCCGCTCGTACACCGCGTCGTCCAGCGACTCGCCGCCGTTGCCCGCCGCGCCCACCACGACGACGCCCTTGGCCGTGGCGTACCGGATCGCCGCGTAGTCGTCGGGCCACCACTCCAGGGCGATGTAGCCGCGCTGGTCGTCTCGCTCGTCGAAGTCGAACCGGGGCCCCGGGCGGTGCAGTTCGACCAGGATGAGGTCACCCGGCGCGAGCCGGTCCGCCGCCGCGTGGATCGTCGCCGCCGTGCCGCTGGGCAGGAAGGACGCCGCCGCCGTCACCGCGTCCGGCACGATGCCGGTCACGCCGGACCCGCCGCGGTCGGCCCCCAGCACGCCGAGCACGGCCGTGCCGTGGTTGCGCCACGCCACGTCCTGGACGGGGGTGCCGATGACCACCCCCGCGAGCTTCGCCGACAGGTCCTCGTGGCTGAGCTGCCAGGCGCCCTCGATGTCGATGACGGTCACGCCGTCGCCCCCGCCGCCGAGCCGCTGCCAGGCCCAGAGCGCGTCCACGCCCTCGGGCGCCGCGCCCAGATAGCCCTGGCGGCCGGTGAAGTCGGGGGTGACGGGCATGCCCTCCTTGCGGCGCCGTGTCTCGTCCCGCTCGTCGCCGCTCCGCTGCCCCTGCCCCAGTGAGTCGAGCGTCGCCGGTACGGCGCCGGGCTTCACATACGCCGTGTCGATGCCCGGCAGCGCCGCGATCCGCGCCCGCAGCTCCTGGGCGCGCTCGTCGCCGCCGCGCACCCGGTAGAACAGCGTGAGGTCGGGTACGTCGTCGGCCGCGTCCGGCAGCGCCGCCTGGAGCCGGTCCTCGTTGCCGAACAGCGGCTCAAGGGCGAGCTGTTCGTCGCTGAGGAACATGTTCAGGGCCGATACGTCGGCGCCCGTGGCCGAGCGGACGCCGTGCTCCTGGGCGCGCAGCCGGGCCTCGGGCCGGGCGACGACGATCAGCTCCTGCTCGGCGGGCCGGTAGGTGAAGCCCGCTCCGTCGGGCCCGGGGCCACCGCCTCCCGGGTCGCTGCCCTGCTGCACCTGGTCGGTCATCGCCGCACCACTCCCTTCGGTTCCCGCGCGTCCGGACGCGTCACCGTCCGGTCGCTGCACACCCTGCTACCGCCGGGGCGAGTCGTCCAGGGGTCTGTGCCTCAACGGTGTTTGAGAAGAAGTTGAGTGGGGAACCGTGTGCATTTCATCAAGAAATCCATGTCACGCCCCAAACAGGCCAAAGGCCTACGAGGAGCCTGTGACGTTCTGGGGCGTACGCGGCGAAAGGGGCGGCACCCGCTCGGGTGCCGCCCCTCAGGGCCGGGCGTCCGCCGACGCCGCCGCCTCAGTCCTCGGACGAATCTCCTGCCGGGGAGTCGCCGCCGTGTCCGCCGTCGCCGCCGTCGCCGCCACTGCTGCCGCTGCTGTCACCGCCGCTGCTGTCGGCGTCGCCGCCGGAGGCTTCGGGGTCCTTGGCGTTACCGGGGGCCTCCTCCTTGGCGGCGCCGGTGCCCGTGTCGGCGCTCCCGTCGGCGCCGGTGCCGGTGCCTGCCTCGGTGCCTGCCTCGGCGCTCGCGTCCGGTCGCGGCTTCGGCTTCGGCGGGCGCGTGCGCTCGCTCGGGGTGTCCCGCAGGTACGCCGCCCCGTCGCCGCCCTCCGTGGCGTGGCCGCCCACCGGCCCGGTCCCGGCGACCGGGCCCGCGCCCCCGTCCCGGCGCCGCAGATAGCGCTCGAACTCGCGGGCGATGGCCTCGCCGGAGGCCTCCGGAAGCTCCGCGGTGTCCCGCGCCTCCTCCAGGGACTGCACATACTCGGCGACCTCGCTGTCCTCGGCCGCGAGCTGGTCGACGCCCAGCTGCCAGGCACGGGCGTCCTCCGTCAGCTCGCCGAGGGGGATCCTGAGGTCGATCAGGTCCTCCAGGCGGTTCAGGAGGGCCAGCGTGGCCTTCGGGTTCGGCGGCTGCGACACATAGTGCGGCACCGCCGCCCACAGGCTCACCGCGGGGACGCCCGCGTGCGTGCACGCCTCCTGGAGGATGCCGACGATCCCCGTCGGACCCTCGTACTTGGTCTCCTCCAGGTCCATGGTGCGCGCCAGGTCCGGGTCCGAGGTGACGCCGCTGATCGGCACCGGCCGCGTGTGCGGGGTGTCACCGAGCAGCGCGCCCATGATCACGACCAGTTCGACGCCCAGCTCGTGGGCGAAGCCGAGCAGTTCGTTGCAGAACGAGCGCCAGCGCATGGACGGTTCGATGCCCCGCACCAGGACCAGGTCGCGCGGCTTGTCACCGCCGACGCGGACCACGGAGAGGCGGGTCGTCGGCCATGTGATCTTGCGCACTCCGCCGTCCAGCCACACCGTGGGGCGGTTGACCTGGAAGTCGTAGTAGTCCTCGGCGTCCAGCGCCGCGAACACCTCGCCCTTCCACTCCTTGTCGAGATGTGCGACCGCGGTGGAGGCGGCGTCGCCGGCGTCGTTCCAGCCCTCGAACGCGGCCACCATGACCGGGTCGATCAGCTCGGGTACCCCTTCGAGCTCGATCACCCGGGCCTCCTTCCGACGTTCTCCGCTATAAGTACGCCCCAACCTTACGGCGTCCCGCGGGGGCCTCCGCAGCCCCCCGGCGGCGCCGGGTGCCGGATCACTGCCCAGGTCAACCGCTCGTCACGCATGCCTCACAAAGTGGACCGCAGCCACTGCTCCACGCTCGCGATGTGCACGGTCGCCCAGGACCGCGCCGCCTCCGCGTCCCGCTCGCGCAGCGCCGCCAGGATCGCCCGGTGCTCGTGCAGGGTGCGGCTGACCGCGTCCTCCTGGGTGAGGCCCCGCCACACCCGGGCCCGCGTCGTCGGCCCCGACAGGCCGTCGAGCAGCGAGCACAGCACGGAGTTCCCCGCCGCCCGCACGATGCCCCGGTGGAACTCCAGGTCGCAGGCGACCAGCTCCGCCACGCTCGGCGCCGCGCCGAGCGCGTCCAACTGGGCCGTCAGCGCGTCCAGTTCGGCGTCCGAGACGCGGCTGGCCGCCATGGCCGTGGCGGCGGGCTCCAGGATGCGGCGCACCGCGAGGAACTCCAGGACCGTGTCGTCCCGGTGGAAGTCGACGACGAAGCTCAGCGCCTCCAGGAGCAGTTGCGGGTCCAGGCTCGTCACATAGGTCCCGTCGCCCTGGCGCACGTCCAGGACGCGGATCAGGGACAGCGCCCGCACCGCCTCGCGCAGCGAGTTGCGGGACAGCCCCAGCTCCGCGGCCAGTTCGCTCTCCTTGGGCAGCCTGTCGCCGGGGCGCAGCACACCCGAGACGATCATGCCCTTGATCTTTTCGATGGCCTCGTCGGTGACAGCCATGGCGACCTCGCCTCGTGAGGACCGGCCGCCGCGGCGGGTGGGGCGGGGCCGGTGCGGCCCACCGGAATGAGACATCCGATGTGTCGGCACATTATGGCCCCGGGCGGCGGGGGAGCGGCGGGTTCAGCCGAAGCGCTCGATCCTGATCCGGTCCACCGGCTGCCCGGCGTCCACCAGAAGCCGCGCGGCGTGCTCGGCGAACCCGTTGGAGCCGCAGACGTACGCCTCCCAGCCGCCGTCCGGCGGCGCGCTCAGGTACGGCGCCAGATGGGCGGCGCTCAGCCTGCCCTCGGCGCGGGTGAGCAGCACATCCGTCTCGCCGCCGTACTCGTCGGCGTAGATCAGGTCCGCGCGGGTGCGGGCCGACACGATCAGGCGCAGCGGCACCGCGAGGCCCGCGCGCCGGTGGTGGCGGACCATCGACATCAGCGGCACCACGCCCGAGCCCCCGCCGAGCAGCAGCGCGGGCCGGTCGCCCGGCCAGGCGAAGAACCCGGACAGCGGGCCGCGCACCTCCACGGTGTCGCCGACGCACGCCACCGTGTGCAGGTGCCCGGAGACCTCGCCGCCGTCGACGTGGTCCACGGTCAGCTCGATCTCGCCGCTGCCGTCGGGCGCGGAGGCCAGCGAGTAGTGCCGCTGGGCGACATAGCCGTCCGGTGCGGTCAGGCGCAGCATCAGGTGCTGGCCCGGCAGATGGCCCGCCCAGTCGGGCACCTTGAGCCGGAACGTGGCGGCGGCCCGCGTCTCGCGGCGGATCTCCGTGATCAGCGCCCGCTGCCAGTGCGAGGCGGCCTGCTCGCTCACCGCGATGCGGCCGGGCACCGCGAAGGCCGTCGGCGGCACGAAGGGGACGTACGGGGTCCCCATCGCCTCAGTCACCTCAGTCACCTCAGTCACCGGCGTAACGCTCCTCACGCCACGGGTCGCCCCGGTGGTGGTAGCCGTTCTTCTCCCAGAAGCCGGGCTCGTCGTGGTCGAGGACCTCGAGGCCCGCGATCCACTTGGCGCTCTTCCAGAAGTACAGGTGCGGCACGATCAGCCGGGCCGGTCCGCCGTGTTCGGGCGCCAGCGGCTCGCCCTCGTACTCCCAGGCGATCCACGCCCGCCCGCCGGTGACGTCGGCGAGCGGCAGGTTCGCGGTGTAGCCGGTGTGGGAGTACGCGACGACGTGCGTGGCGCCGGGCAGCGGGCCGCCCGCCCCGGCGAGGAACGCGTCCAGGCGGACGCCGCCGAAGCGGACGCCGAACTTGGACCAGCTCGTCACGCAGTGGATGTCGCCCCGGTACTCGGACGGGGGCAGCGCGTGCGCCTCGTCCCAGGTCCAGGTGCGCGGCCGCGCCACGAGCCCGCCGATACGGAACGTCCAGTCGGCGGTGGCGATCCGCGGCGTCACCTCGGCGGACAGCACGGGCCAGGTGTCCCGGGCGTCGTACTGGCCCGGCGGCAGGCGCGGATCGCGCTCGGCGGCGCGGGCGCACCCGGTGAAGCCGCGCGTCGGCTCGACGGCGGCGCTGGTGGGGGAGTGTCGTCAGGGGTCATCGCACAGCCGGTTCGGGCAGGGCCGCGCCGCTCACGGCGGCTTCGAGGGCGCGCAGCACCTGCGGTTCGTCGAGGGTCAGCAGGACGCGGTCGCGCATCAGGACGCGGCCGTCGACGACGGTGTCGCGCACGTCGGCGGCCGACGCGGCGTACGCGAGCGTCGCGTACGGGTCGTGGCGCGGCGCCAGGTGCGGCCGCGCGAGGTCGAGCACCACCAGGTCGGCGCGCTTGCCCGGTTCCAGGGAGCCGAGCTGATCGCCGAGCCCGAGGGCCCGCGCGCCCTCGATCGTCGCCATCCGCACGGCCTGTTCGGCGCCGACCGCCGTCGGGTCGCCGCCCGCCTTGTGCACCAGCGCCGCGAGCCGCACCGCCCCGAGCACGTCCAGGGTGTTGGAGCTGACCGCGCCGTCCGTGCCGAGGCCCACGGTGACGCCCGCCGCGAGCAGGTCGGGCACGCGGGCGATGCCGCAGCCCAGCTTCAGGTTCGACGCCGGGCAGTGCGCCACGGCCGTGCCCGTGCGGGCCAGCGCCGCGATCTCCGCGTCCGTCAGGTCCACGGCGTGCGCGAGCAGCGTGTCGGGCCCGAGCACGCCGAGCGCGTCGAGGAGTTCCACGGGCCGCATGCCGTGCCGCTCGCGGACCTGCGCCACCTCGGCCGCGTTCTCGGCGGCGTGCAGGTGAAGCAGCGCGTCATGGGCGCGGGCGAGCGCGCTGACCGCGGCGAGCTGGTCGGGCGCGAGCGTGTACGCCGAGTGCGCGAAGACCACCGGCCGGGTGCCCGGCGCCGGGGTGCGGGCGGCCAGCCAGGCGCCCGCCCAGGCGTGCCGCTCCGCGTACGGGCGGCGGTCCGGGGGCTCCGGCACGTCCATGAACGTCGGCCCGGTCAGCAGCCGCCACCCGGCCTCGCCCGCCGCCCGAGCCGCCGCCTCCTGGTACCAGAACATGTCCAGGGCGGTCGTGACCCCGCCGCGCACCGACTCGGCGATCGCCGCCCGCGTGCCCGCCGCCACGGTCTCCGGGGTGAGCAGCGCGGCCTCGCGCGGCACAATCCGCTCCAGGAACTCCTGGAGCGTGACGTCGTCGGCGGTGCCCCGCAGCAGCGTCATGCCCAGGTGCGTGTGCGCGTTGACGAACCCCGGCAGCACCAGGCAGCCGCGCGCGTCGATCTCCTCGGCGGCCACGAACCGCTCACGCAGCCACGCGGCCGGTCCCACCGCCACGACCTCCCCGTCGCGCACCGCCACGGCCCCGTCGGCCACGACGGTGCCGGACGCGTTGACGGTCACGATGTCACCGCCGTGCACGAGCAGGTCGATCGCGGGCATGGGCGACTCCAAGGGGCTGACGGGTACGAGATACGGGTACGGGGGTGGGGGCGGGGGCGGGGACAGGGGCGACCGGACCGCCGGGCTACCGGGCGTGCCGGGGTGGCGCCGGGACGTCGGCGGCCAGCAGGCGCAGTGCGTCCAAGGTTATCCGGGCGCCGCGGGTGACTCCGTCGGCGACCACCCCGCGGTGCGGGTCGTAGCCGCCGGTGGCCTCCTCGTCGACCAACTCGTCGGCGTTCGCCCCGTCCACCACCAGGGCGCCGCCCGCGACCAGGCCGTGCGTGGCGGCGAACACGTACAGGGCGCTCAGCTCCATCTCGATGGCGGCGACCCCGGCGCGCGCGTACGCCTCGCCCGGCAGCGGCAGGAACCCCGGCTGGAACGCCGCTCGCGTCCACACCACGCCCCGGTGGTACGGGGCTTCGGCCGCGCGGGCCGCCCGCTGGAGCGCGAGCACCGCCTCCGGCGCCGCGAACGCCGGGTACTCGGCGGGGACGAGCTGCTGGGTCACGCCGTCGTCGCGCACCGCCGCGTCCGCGATGACGAGGTCGCCGTCCCCGACGCCGTCGCGGATCGCCCCCGCCGTGCCCAGGCGGATGAGGTGCGTCACACCCGCCCGCGCCAGCTCCTGGAACAGGATGAGGGCGCCGGGCGCGCCGATGCCATGCGAGGCCACCACCACCGGCAGGCCCTGCCAGGTGCCGGTGAACGTGCGGTACTCGCGGCGGTGCGCCACCTCCTTGGGAGCGTCGAGCAGGGCGGCGAGCTGGGCGGCGCGGGCGGGGTCACCCACGACCACGGCGTGACCGGGCAACCCCGTACGGGGCACCCCGGTGAGGGGCAGTGTCATCATCATGAGCCCACTCTGCCCTCACGGGTGCGCCCCGGTGCCAGCGGGTCCTCAAGCCCGTCCAGCGCGTGAGGACGAGCCGCGGAGCGACAATTCACGGGGGCGCGAGGGCATCCCTACGCGTCCTCCCACAACCCCGACGGCGCCTCCCTCCGCACCACCGGCGCCACCTCCTCAGCGAACCGCTGCAACGTCTCCACCTGCTCCCCCCGGGACAGCCCGAAGCCGTCCACGGTGATGGACTGGAGGTCGTGCCGGTACACCTCGTGGTACCCGAGGATCTTGTCGATGATCTGCTGCGGCGACCCGATGAGCTGGGGCCCGTCGGCGATGGCGTCCTCGATCGTGCGGAAGGGCGTGTTGTAACCGGCCCGCCCCTCCAGGTCGGGCCGGAACGTCTGGCGCACCTTGGCCTCGTACAGATCCCGGTAGCGCCGCACCGCCTCCTCCGCGCTGTCGGCGATGAGCAGCCCGCCCGAGCCCGCGGCCACGTGCGCGCGGGCGGGGTCGTGCCCGTGGGCCTCGAACCGCTCCCGGTAGTGCGCGATGAGCCGGGCGTACGCCTCCCGCGGCTGGATGGCGTTGGCGGTGAACAGCGGATCGCCGTGCAGGGCGGCGAGTTCGGGGGAGTTGAGGGAGGTCGCCGAGCCGTGCCAGACCCGCGGCGGGCCCGCATACGGGCGCGGCACCGTCGTCACGCCCTTCAGGGCGGGCCGGAACTCGCCCTCCCAGTCGACGTCCTCCTCCCGCCACAGGCGGCGCAGCAGCTCGTACTTCTCCTTCTGGAGGTCCCACTGCCGGGCCTCGTCGAGCCCGAACAGGTCGAAGTGGCCCGCCTCCGCGCCCTTGCCGATGACCAGCTCCACGCGCCCCCGGGAGAGCTGGTCGAGCGTGGCGTAGTCCTCGGCGATCCGCACGGGGTCGAGGATCGCGACGACGGTGACGCCCGTGAGCAGCCTGATCCGGGAGGTCCGCGCCGCGAGCGCGCCGAGCACGACCGTGGGGCTCGACGACAGGAAGTCGCCCGCGTGCCGCTCGCCCACGGCGTACGCGTCGTACCCGAGCCGCTCCGCCTCGACGCCGACCTCGACGACCTCCGCGAACCGCTCGGCGGCGGTGGGCCGTTCACCGGTCAGCGGGTGCGGGGCGTGGGAGATGAGGGACAGCACTTGAAACTTCATGCTTCAACTGTGCGCGCCGAACGTTGCGGCGGTGTGGCGGCGGTGTGGCACCCCTGCCCGGGCACGCGCGAGGGGCGGCCGCCCGTACGGCGACCGCCCCTCACCCACTGCCCTGGGGTCAGCTCTTCTTGCCCAGCAGGTCCTCGACCTTGCCGCGGATCTCGTCCGTGGCCAGGCCGCGGATCGTCAGCGTCGTACGGCGGCGCAGCACGTCGTCGGCCGTCTCGGCCCACTCGTTGTCACGCGCGTACACGACCTGCGCCCAGATCTCCGGGGCGTCCGGGTGGACGCGCTCGGCCAGCTCCGGGTTCTCGTTGGCCAGGCGGGCGATGTCGAAGGACAGCGAGCCGTAGTGCGTCGCCAGGTGGCGGGCGGTGTCCGGCGCCATGCGCGGGCCGGGCGCCGGGCCGTCCACCAGGAGGCGGTGGGCGACGGCGCGCGGGTTGGCGATGCCGGGCAGCGGCAGCTTCTTCGGCAGCGAGGAGATCGGCTCGTAGGCGTCGCCGAGCGGGTGGCCCGGCAGCGACTCCAGCTTCTTCATGATGGTGCGGCCGATGTGGCGGAACGTCGTCCACTTGCCGCCCGCGACGGACAGCATGCCGCCGCGGCCCTCGGTGACGACCGTCTCGCGCTTGGCCTTGGAGGTGTCGCCGGGCCCGCCCGGCAGCACCCGCAGACCCGCGAAGGAGTACGTGATCAGGTCGCGGGACAGCTGCTGGTCGCGGATGGAGAACGCGGCCTCGTCCAGGATCTGGGCGGTGTCCTTCTCGTTGACCGCGACGCCGCGCGGGTCGCCCTCGTACTCCTCGTCGGTCGTGCCGAGCAGCAGCATGTCCTCCCACGGCAGGGCGAACGTGATGCGGTACTTGTCGATCGGCGTGGCCAGCGCGGCCTTCCAGGGGGAGGTGCGCTTGAGGACGAGGTGCGCGCCCTTGGACAGGCGGATGGAGGGGGCCGCGTTGGGGTCCTCCATCGTGCGCAGGTGGTCGACCCAGGGGCCGGTGGCGTTCAGGACGAGCCGGGCGTTGACGCCGAACTCGTCGCCGGACAGCCGGTCCTTGAGGTCGGCGCCGGTGACCCGGCCGCCCGTGAAGCGCAGCCCGGTGACCTCGGCGTGGTTGAGGACGACGGCGCCCGCCTCGACGGCCGCGCGGACCGTCATCAGGGCCATGCGGGCGTCGTTCATCTGGTCGTCGCCGTACACCGCGACGGCCTTCAGGTTGTCGGTGCGCAGCTCCGGCACGTCCTGCGCCGCCTTGGCGGGGAGAGCAGGTGGCCGACGCCGTCGCCGAACGCGGAGAGCGCCGAGTAGGCGAAGACGCCCGCGCCGAGCTTGGCGGCGCCGTGCGGGCCGCCCTTGTACACCGGCAGGTAGAAGGTGAGCGGGTTGGCGAGGTGCGGTGCCACCTGGCGCGACACCGCACGCCGCTCGAAGTGGTTCTCCGCGACCAGCTTCACCGCGCCGGTCTGCAGGTAGCGCAGACCGCCGTGGAGCAGCTTGGAGGAGGCGGAGGAGGTGGCGCCGGCGAAGTCGCCGGCGTCCACCAGGGCCACCCTGAGACCCGACTGCGCGGCGTGCCAGGCCGTGGAGATGCCCAGGATGCCGCCGCCGATCACCAGGAGGTCGTACGCCGCCTTGGACAGGCGTTCCCGGGTCTCGGCACGGCTCGGGTTGCGGCCGTCGGCGGGCGGCGTCCCGAGTGCCGAGGTGACGGGGCCGCTCTCTAGGGTGGTCATGGTTGTTGCTCCTCGTCAGCGAGCTGTGGGGTGTGGTCAGCTCTCGTCTTCGAGCCAGCCCATGGTCCGCTCCACGGCCTTGAGCCAGTTCTTGTACTCACGGGCGCGGGTGTCCGCGTCCATGCGGGGGGTCCACTCGGCGGCCCGGCGCCAGTTGGCGCGCAGGTCGTCGGTGGAGGACCAGAAGCCGACGGCGAGACCGGCGGCGTAGGCGGCGCCGAGGCAGGTCGTCTCGGCCACCATCGGGCGCACCACGGGGGCGTCCAGGAAGTCCGAGAGGGTCTGCATCAGCAGGTTGTTGGAGGTCATGCCGCCGTCGACCTTGAGGGCCGCGAGCTCGACGCCGGAGTCCTTCGTCATGGCGTCGGTGATCTCACGGGTCTGCCAGGCCGTGGCCTCCAGGACGGCGCGCGCGATGTGCGCCTTGGTGACGTACCGGGTCAGACCGGCGATCACCCCGCGGGCGTCGGAGCGCCAGTACGGGGCGAACAGGCCGGAGAAGGCCGGGACGAAGTAGGCGCCGCCGTTGTCCTCGACACTGGAGGCCAGCGTCTCGATCTCGGCGGCCGACTTGATGAGCCCCATCTGGTCGCGCATCCACTGCACCAGGGAGCCGGTGACGGCGATGGAGCCCTCGAGGGCGTAGACGGGCTTCTTGTCACCGATCTGGTAGCCGACCGTCGTGAGCAGCCCGCTGTACGAGTTGATGGCCTTCTCGCCGGTGTTCATCAGCATGAAGGTGCCGGTGCCGTACGTGGACTTGGCCTCGCCCGCGGCGAAGCAGGTCTGGCCGAACAGGGCCGCCTGCTGGTCCCCGAGCGCGGACGCGACGGGGATGCCGCCCAGCAGCTCGCCGAGCTTGCCGCCGGTGACCTCGCCGTAGACCTCGGCGGAGGAGCGGATCTCGGGCAGGATCGCGAGGGGCACGCCGATGGACTCGGCGATGCGCTCGTCCCACTCCATGGTGTGCAGGTTCATCAGCATGGTGCGGGAGGCGTTGGTGACGTCGGTGACGTGCTTGCCGCCGTTGACGCCGCCCGTCAGGTTCCAGATGACCCAGGTGTCCATGGTGCCGAAGAGGATCTCGCCCGCCTCGGCGCGCTCGCGCAGGCCCTCGACGTTGTCGAGCAGCCAGCGGGCCTTGGGCCCGGCGAAGTACGAGGCAAGGGGCAGGCCCGTCTCGCGGCGGAAGCGGTCCTGGCCGACGTTGCGGCCCAGCTCCTTGCACAGGGCGTCGGTGCGGGTGTCCTGCCAGACGATGGCGTTGTGGACCGGCTCGCCGGTGTTCTTGTCCCACAGCAGCGTGGTCTCGCGCTGGTTGGTGATGCCGATGGCCTTGATGTCGTCGCGGGTGATGCCCGCCTTCTCGATCGCCCCGGCGACGACTTCCTGGACGTTGGTCCAGATCTCGGTGGCGTTGTGCTCCACCCAGCCCGGCTTGGGGAAGATCTGCTCGTGCTCCTTCTGGTCGACGGAGACGATGCGGCCGTCCCGGTCGAAGATGATGCAGCGCGAGGACGTGGTGCCCTGGTCGATCGCGGCGATGAAGGGCCCTGCGGTGTGCGCGTCGGTCACGGTGTGCTCCTGGAGTGCGTCGTGGTCGGGTGGTCGGCGGGTTCGCTCAGAACAGCTTGAAGATGTACGCGGCGAGAGCGCCGCCGATCAGCGGACCGACCACGGGAATCCACGCGTACGACCAGTCGGAGCCACCCTTGTTGGGGAGCGGGAGCAGCGAGTGGACGATGCGGGGGCCGAGGTCGCGGACCGGGTTGATGGCGTACCCGGTGGGGCCGCCGAGCGAGAGGCCGATGCCGACCACGACGAGCGCGGTGATCAGGGCACCGAGGGTGCCGAGGCCGTTGCCGCCGTCATTGAGGCCCTGAGTGAGGATCGCCAGGACGAGCACGGTCGTGGCGATGATCTCGGTGATGAGGTTCTGCGCGGCGTTGCGGATCTCCGGGCCGGTGGAGAAGATGCCGAGCACGGGACCGGCCTTGGGCGCGGCCTTCTGGTCGACCAGGCCTTCCTCGGCGGGCTGGGCCTTGATGATCTCGGGGTCGGTGAGGTGGGCCTGGAACTGCCCGTAGTACGTCGCCCAGACCAGCACGGCGCCGATCATGGCGCCCAGGAGCTGCGAGCCGAGGTAGACCGGAACGTCGCTCCACTTGGTGCCGCCCTCGACGGCGAGGCCGATGGTGACCGCCGGGTTCAGGTGGGCGCCGGAGACGCCACCGGCCAGGTAGGCGCCCGTCAGGACCGCGAAGCCCCACCCGAAGGTGATGGCGAGCCAGCCGGCGTCCTTGGCCTTCGAGCGCTTGAGCGTGACGGCGGCGCACACGCCACCGCCCAGCAGGATGAGAATGGCGGTACCGATGGTCTCGCCGAGGAAGATGTCGTGGCTGGACACCCGCGACTCCTTTGTCCTTCGTCCAGGGGAAGCCGAACCCCGGGTCCCTCCGGTGGTCCGCGCCCTCAGGTGAGGGCGTTCTCCGGCCCTTGGCTTGCCCCACTCTAACGCGTAATGCCGTTAGCTGTTCGACAATGCCGACCGGTGGACGCGAGTCTGTCCCTGGGGTTACCGGCGCGTCAAGACTTCTGTAATTGAAAACACGATCGTTATTGATCGTTCCGCCTTATCAGCGAAGCGCAACCCGAAGACAGCCTGTCCGGCGTTTGAGGACGAGGCGCGAAGCGCCGATGAGGGCGGGGTCCAGGGGCGGCGCCCCCTGGTTTCGGTGAAGGGGTGGGCCTGGGGCGCCCCGCGAGGACCCGCACCCACGCCCCCTCAGAACCGGCTGGCCCCCAGGTCCCGGGAGACGGCCCGCGCGCAGTCCCGCACGGCGGCGATCAGCTCGGTCCGCAGCTCGCCCCCCGGGCACACCCGCTCCACCGCCCCGGTGACCCCCACGGCCCCCACCGGCATCCGCCGCCGGTCGTGGATGGGCGCCGCGACGGAGGCGATGCCCTCCCAGGTCTCCTCCACGTCGGTGGCGTACCCCCGGGCCCGCGTCACGTCGAGCACGCTCTCGAACGCCGCCGCGTCGCACGCCGTGCGGTCGGTGAACGCGATCCGCTCCGCCTCCAGGGCCTCGCTGTGCGCCACCGGGTCGTACGCCGCGAGGACCTTGCCGAGCGCCGTGGAGTGCAGCGGCTGCATCGCGCCGACCTCCAGGACCTGGCGGCTGTCGTCGGGCCGGAAGACGTGGTGCACGATCAGCACGCCCTGCTGGTGCAGCACCCCCAGGTAGACGCTCTCGCCGCTGGAGCGGGCCAGGTCGTCGGTCCACACCAGGGCGCGGGCGCGCAGCTCGTGCACGTCCAGATAGCTGTTGCCGAGGCGCAGCAGCTCCGCGCCCAGCTGGTAGCGCCCGGACGCCGGGTCCTGCTCGACGAAGCCCTCCTGCTGGAGCGTGCGCAGGATCCCGTGTGCCGTGCCCTTGGCGAGCCCCAGGGCGGAGGCGATGTCCGAGAGGCCAAGGCGACGCTCACCGCCCGCGAGCAGGCGCAGCATCGCGGCGGCCCGTTCGAGCGACTGGATGTTCCGTGCCATCGCGGCCTGTCCCTCCGTCCCGTGCCCCGCACGTCCCTGCGCCGGGCACTCGATCCCGCGGCTACCCACCGAACGGGGACGCCGTTCGGCAATGCTGAACACTATCGGTCGTTGCCGACCTGTGGCTAAGGGTGAGCATCTCGCGTTTCACCCGGACACCGCGCCCACGACGACTTCCGGCCACCGTCCGACCGCTGGGACGCCCTGACGCAAGCACGCCACCCCCGGCTACCCTGGCCGGGTGCGCCTTCCACGGGAAGCCGCAAAGCCGACAGCCGTCGCACTCCAGGGAGCTCATTCATGGCCTCGTCGCCGACCCCCTCGTCCGCTTCCACGGCGGAGCCCTCCGCCGGGAACCGAGCCGACGCCCTCCGCGAAGCCCTCGCCACCCGCGTGGTGGTGGCCGACGGCGCGATGGGCACGATGCTCCAGGCGCAGGACCCCAGCCTCGACGACTTCCAGAACCTCGAAGGCTGCAACGAGATCCTCAACGTCACGCGCCCCGACATCGTGGCCTCCGTCCACCGCGAGTACTTCGCCGCGGGCGTCGACTGCGTCGAGACCAACACCTTCGGCGCCAACCACGCCGCCCTCGGCGAGTACGACATCCCCGAGCGGGTCTTCGAACTGTCCGAGGCCGGGGCGCGCATCGCCCGCGAGGTCGCCGACGAGTTCACCGCGAGCACCGGCCAGCAGCGCTGGGTCCTCGGCTCGATGGGCCCCGGCACCAAGCTGCCCACCCTCGGCCACGCCCCCTACACCACCCTGCGCGACGCCTACCAGCGCAACGCCGAGGGCATGATCGCGGGCGGCGCCGACGCGCTGCTCGTGGAGACCACCCAGGACCTCCTCCAGACCAAGGCCGCCCTCCTCGGCGCCCGCCGCGCCCTGGCCGCCACCGGCGCGAACCTGCCGCTCATCTGCTCGGTCACCGTCGAGACCACCGGCACCATGCTCCTCGGCTCCGAGATCGGCGCCGCGCTCACCGCGCTCGAACCCCTCGGCATCGACATGATCGGCCTCAACTGCGCGACCGGCCCCGCCGAGATGAGCGAGCACCTGCGCTACCTCTCCCGCCACTCCCGCGTCCCGCTCGCCTGCATGCCCAACGCGGGCCTGCCCGTCCTCGGCAAGGACGGCGCCCACTACCCGCTGACGGCGCCCGAACTGGCCGACGCCCAGGAGACGTTCGTACGCGAGTACGGCCTGTCCCTGGTCGGCGGCTGCTGCGGCACCACGCCCGAGCACCTGCGCCAGGTCGTCGAGCGCGTCCGCGGCCTCACCCCCACCGCCCGCGAGCCGCACCCCGAGCCCGGCGCCGCCTCGCTCTACCAGACCGTCCCGTTCCGTCAGGACACCTCGTACCTGGCGATCGGCGAGCGCACCAACGCCAACGGCTCGAAGAAGTTCCGCGAGGCCATGCTGGAGGGCCGCTGGGACGACTGCGTGGAGATGGCCCGCGACCAGATCCGCGAGGGCGCGCACATGCTCGACCTGTGCGTGGACTACGTGGGCCGCGACGGCGTCGCCGACATGGAGGAGCTGGCCGGGCGCTTCGCCACCGCCTCCACGCTGCCGATCGTCCTGGACTCCACCGAGGTCGACGTCATCCAGGCGGGCCTGGAGAAGCTGGGCGGCCGCGCCGTCATCAACTCCGTCAACTACGAGGACGGCGACGGCCCCGACTCCCGCTTCGCCAAGGTCACCCGCCTCGCCCAGGAGCACGGCGCCGCGCTGATCGCGCTGACCATCGACGAGGAGGGCCAGGCCCGCACCCCCGAGAAGAAGGTGGAGATCGCCGAGCGGCTGATCGCCGACCTGACCGGCAACTGGGGCATCCGCGAGTCGGACATCCTCATCGACACCCTGACCTTCACCATCTGCACCGGCCAGGAGGAGTCCCGCAAGGACGGCATCGCCACCATCGAGGCCATCCGCGAACTCAAGCGCCGCCACCCGGACGTCCAGACCACGCTCGGCCTGTCCAACATCTCCTTCGGCCTCAACCCGGCCGCCCGCATCGTGCTGAACTCCGTCTTCCTCGACGAATGCGTCAAGGCGGGCCTGGACTCGGCGATCGTGCACGCCTCCAAGATCCTCCCCATCGCCCGCTTCGACGAGGAGCAGGTCACCACCGCCCTCGACCTCATCTACGACCGGCGCCGCGAGGGCTACGACCCGCTGCAGAAGCTCATGGAGCTGTTCGAGGGCGCCACCGCCAAGTCCCTCAAGGCGGGCAAGGCCGAGGAACTGGCCGCGCTGCCCCTGGAGGAGCGCCTCAAGCGCCGCATCATCGACGGCGAGCGCAACGGCCTCGAAGCCGACCTCGACGAGGCCCTGACGACCCGCAAGGCCCTCGACATCGTCAACGACACCCTCCTGGACGGCATGAAGGTCGTCGGCGAACTCTTCGGCTCCGGCCAGATGCAGCTGCCGTTCGTGCTCCAGTCCGCCGAGGTCATGAAGACGGCCGTGGCCTACCTGGAACCGCACATGGAGAAGTCCGACGCCGAGGGCAAGGGCACCATCGTCCTCGCCACCGTGCGCGGCGACGTCCACGACATCGGCAAGAACCTCGTCGACATCATCCTGTCCAACAACGGCTACAACGTGGTCAACCTCGGCATCAAGCAGCCCGTCGCCGCGATCCTCGACGCCGCCCAGGAACACAAGGCCGACGTCATCGGCATGTCCGGCCTCCTCGTGAAGTCCACCGTGATCATGAAGGAGAACCTGGAGGAGCTGAACCAGCGCCAGCTGGCCGCCGACTACCCCGTCATCCTCGGCGGCGCCGCCCTCACCCGCGCCTACGTCGAACAGGACCTCCACGAGATCTACGAGGGCGAGGTCCGCTACGCCCGCGACGCCTTCGAGGGACTGCGCCTCATGGACGCCCTCATCGCCGTCAAGCGCGGCGTGCCCGGCGCCACCCTGCCCGAACTCAAGCAGCGCCGCGTGCCCAAGCGGGACACCCCCGCCCTGGAGGTCAAGGAGCCCGAGGGCCCCGCCCGCTCCGACGTCGCCACCGACAACCCCGTGCCCACCCCGCCGTTCTGGGGCACCCGCGTCATCAAGGGCATCCAGCTCAAGGAGTACGCCTCCTGGCTGGACGAAGGCGCCCTGTTCAAGGGCCAGTGGGGCCTCAAGCAGGCCCGCACCGGCGACGGCCCCACCTACGAGGAACTGGTCGAGACCGAGGGCAGGCCCCGCCTTCGCGGCCTGCTCGACGACCTCCAGACCAGGAACCTCCTGGAAGCCGCCGTCGTCTACGGCTACTTCCCCTGCGTCTCCAAGGGCGAGGACCTGCTCATCCTCGACGAACAGGGCAACGAACGCACCCGCTTCACCTTCCCCCGCCAGCGCCGCGGCCGCCGCCTGTGCCTCGCCGACTACTTCCGCGCCGAGGACTCCGGCGAGACGGACGTCGTCGGCCTCCAGGTCGTCACCGTCGGCTCGAAGATCGGCGAGGCCACCGCGGAACTCTTCGCCGCCGACTCCTACCGCGACTACCTCGAACTCCACGGCCTGTCCGTCCAGCTCGCCGAGGCCCTCGCCGAGTACTGGCACGCCCGCGTGCGCGCCGAACTCGGCTTCGGCGGCGAGGACCCCGCCGACGTCGAGGACATGTTCGCCCTCAAGTACCGCGGCGCCCGCTTCTCCCTCGGCTACGGCGCCTGCCCCGACCTGGAGGACCGCGCCAAGATCGCCGAACTGCTGCAGCCCGAACGCATCGGCGTCCACCTCTCCGAGGAGTTCCAGCTCCACCCCGAGCAGTCCACCGACGCCATCGTCATCCACCACCCCGAAGCCACCTACTTCAACGCGCGCTGAGCGTGCCGCGGGCGGACCGAAGGGCACCCCCGCCGTCCGCCCGCGGCGCCGTCGTGGCCGGTCCCGCGGTTCCCCGCGCCCCCGCGGACACCACCGACCCGGTTCCCCCAGTTATCCCAAGGCGCCACGGGCCGAGCAGTCGTACACTGGTCGGTCCAGTGCAGGCCGGTCCCTTCCCGGGGACCGGCCTTCTCGTCCCTTATGGACCTACGGAGGTGCGCCAGGATGACCAGCACGGTTCCCGCGCTCGGTACGCGAACGGCCGAGGGCTCCGCCCTGCAGGCCGTACTCCTCGACATGGACGGCACGCTCGTCGACACCGAGGGCTTCTGGTGGGACGCCGAGGTCGAGGTGTTCGGCGCGCTCGGCCACACCCTCGACGAGTCCTGGCGGGACATCGTCGTCGGCGGCCCGATGTCCCGCAGCGCGGGCTTCCTCATCGACGCCACCGGCGCCGACATCACCCTCGACGAACTCACCGTCCTGCTCAACCAGGGCTTCGAGGACCGCATCAGCCGCACCCTGCCGCTGATGCCCGGCGCCGCCCGCCTCCTCGCCGAACTGGCCACCCACGAGGTGCCCACGGCCCTGGTCTCCGCCTCCCACCGGCGCATCATCGACCGCGTCCTGGAGTCCGTCGGCGCCCACCACTTCGCCCTGACCGTCGCGGGCGACGAGGTGCCCCGCACCAAGCCGCACCCCGACCCGTACCTCCTCGCGGCCTCCGGACTCGGCGTCGACCCCGCCCGCTGCGCCGTCATCGAGGACACCGCCACCGGCGTGGCCGCCGCCGAGGCCGCGGGCTGCCGCGTCGTGGCCGTGCCGTCCGTCGCCCCCATCGCCCCGGCCCCCGGCAGGACCGTCGTACCCTCACTCGAACACGTGGACCTGCCGTTCCTGCACGGACTGATGGAGGCCTGAGGCAGGCCTGAGGCAGGCCTGAGGCAGGCCTGAGGCAGGCCTGAGGCAGGAGTGACACCGCGCCGCGGAACTCCCGAACCGGTCGCCCATGGCCGAAACCCCCGGACCGCACGCCCGTTCCCAGTGTGACGTTTCCCACGCCAAGGGGGGTCGACAGGGGTGCGAAGCTGTGCAGGGGAGCCCCCGCCCCCCGGACGGCGCATGCCCTTGTGTCCCGATTGCGCCACCCGTGCACGAAACCTTCCGGTGTCGGGGTCTCGGTGCGTCCCCACGCCGTATCGCTGCGTGATGGCAACCCAACTCCGGTCCCCGTCAACGCCCATGAGGGTGCGGACTAATCTCGTCGCGACAACACCGCCCCACCCCCCGTGACCCACCCAACCCCACCCCGCCGTTGCCGGAACCACGGGATCAAGAGCTCTGGAGAACGTCGAGCATGAACCGCAAGACTTTGGTGCTGCCGGCCGTCATAGGTCTGCTCGCCCCCGCGCTTGCCGCGTGTGGCGGTTCGGGCAGCGGGGACAACGACGGCCCCATCACCGCGGGCACCACCGACCGGTTCCGCGTCTCCAAGGAGGTGCCGGCGCCCTTCGACCCGGCGTACGCCTACGACGCCGGTTCCTGGAACGTGCTGCGCCAGACCCTCCAGACGCTGATGGCCCTGCCGCGCGGCGGCGGCGAGCCCGAGCCGGAGGCCGCCCAGAAGTGCGGCTTCACCGACACCGGCAACGAGCGCTACGCGTGCACGCTCCGCAAGGACCTCAAGTTCGCCGACGGCAAGCCGCTGACCGCCGCCGATGTGAAGTTCTCCATCGAGCGCGTCCGCGACATGAAGGTCGCCAACCCCAGCGGCTCCGACGGCCTCGTCTCCAACGTCGAGACCATCGAGGTCCAGGGCGAGCGCGGCATCGTCTTCCACCTGAAGACCCCCGACGCGACCTTCCCGTACAAGCTCGCCACGCCGAGCACGAGCATCGTCAGCCCCGAGCACTACCCCAAGAACAAGCTCCGCGAGGGCTTCGACCTCGATGGCTCCGGGCCGTACACGGTCAAGCAGGAAGTGAAGAACAACCAGCTCGTCGCGGCGAAGTTCACCAAGAACCCGCACTACAAGGGCTCGTTCGAGATCCAGAACGAGAAGGTCGAGCTGCGCGCCTTCGACAGCGCCACCAGCATGGGCAAGGCCCTCGAAAAGGGCGACATCGACCTGATGACCCGCACCATGTCGCCCGAGCAGATCAAGCAGCTCAGCACCAAGCCCGGCAAGAACATCGACCTCGTCGAGATGCCCGGCCTGGAGATCCGCTACCTCGGCTTCAACACCGAGGCCGCCAGCGTCAAGGACAAGGCCGTCCGCCAGGCCATGGCCCAGGTCGTCGACCGCGGCGCCCTCGCGGGCAAGGTCTACCCCGGCACCGCCGACCCGCTGTACTCCCTGGTCCCGACCACCATCACCGGGCATTCCAACGCGTTCTTCAACAAGTACGAGAACCCGTCCCCGAAGAAGGCCCGCGACATCCTCAGCGGCGCGGGCATCAGCACCCCGGTGAAGCTGACCCTGACCTACACCACCGACCACTACGGTCCGGGCACCAAGAAGGAATTCGAGACGCTCCAGCAGCAGCTCAACGACAGCGGCCTCTTCGACGTCAAGATCAAGGGCGTCGTGTGGAACACCTTCCGCGCCGCCGTCAGCAAGGGCGAGTACGACGTCTACGGCATGGGCTGGTTCCCCGACTTCCCGGACGCCGACAACTTCATCGCGCCGTTCCTCGCCCCGGACAACTTCCTGAAGTCCCCCTACCGCAGCAAGGCCATCATCAACGAACTGCTGCCCACCTCCCGCCGCGAGGCCGACCGCCTCAGCGCCGCCAAGAGCATCGAGCGGATGCAGGACATCGTGGCCGATGACGTCCCGTTCCTCCCGCTCTGGCAGGGCAAGCAGTACATCGCCGCGCGCGATGACATCACGGGTGTCGAGTGGGCCCTCAACTCCTCCTCGAACCTGCAGCTCTGGGAGCTGGCCCGAGGTGTGGGCGACTGACCGGCGCCGCACCCGAGACGAAACAACGACAAGGCACGTAAGTGAAAATGCGCAACCAGTGGCTGACCCTGCCTCTCTCCTCAGGCTTGGCGGCGGCCCTGTTGACCGGCTGCGGCACGCAGTCGGCGAGTTCGGCCAAGGACAGCGACTCCGTCGTCGTCGGCATGTCCGACGACGTCCTGGCCACCGACCCGGCCTCCGGCTACGACCCGGGCTCGTGGCTGCTGTTCAACAACGTCTTCCAGTCGCTGCTGAGCTTCCCCAAGGGCGCCACGCAGCCGGAGCCCGAAGCCGCCCGCAAGTGCGGCTTCACCGACCAGAGCACCAAGGTCTACCGCTGCACCCTGCGCGACGGCCTGAAGTTCAGCAACGGCAACACGCTCACCTCGAAGGACGTCAAGTACTCCTTCGACCGCATGATGCGCATCAAGAACGGCACCGGCCCCGCGATCATGTTCCCCATGCTGGACCGTGTCGAGACGCCCGACGCCAAGACGGTCGTCTTCCAGCTGAAGTTCCCCGACGCGACCTTCCCCAGCAAGATCGCCTCCGGCGCGGGCTCCATCGTCGACCACCGCGAGTACCCCGAGGACCGGCTCCGCACCGACGGCCAGGCCGTGGGCTCCGGACCCTACAAGCTCGACTCCTTCGACGAGGACGAGGCGGTGTTCTCCGTCAACTCCGACTACAGCGGCGACGCCAAGCCCCGCAACGAGGGCGTCACCCTGCGGTTCTTCAAGGGCGACCGCAAGGCCCTGAAGCAGGCCGTCGAGAACGAGGAGATCGACGTCGCCTACCGCGGCCTCGCCGCCACGGACATCGCCGACATCGAACGGGACTCCGACCAGCGGACCCAGGTCGTCGAGGGCACCAGCGCCGAGGTCCAGCACCTGGTCTTCAACGTCAAGGACCCCGTGGCGGGCAAGCTCGGCGTCCGCCAGGCCATCGCCTACCTGCTCGACCGCGAGGCCCTCGTCGACCAGGTGTACCAGGGCACCGCCACCCCGCTGTACTCCATCGTCCCGGCGGGCATCGGCAGCCACAACACCGCCTTCTTCGACACCTACGGCGCCCGCCCGCAGCGCGCCAAGGCCGCCGCCGCCCTGCGCGACGCGGGCATCACCGACAAGGTCCGCCTCACCCTCTGGTCCACGCCGTCCCGCTACGGCCCCGCCACCGACGAGGAACTGCGCGCCATCGCCAAGCAGCTCAACGCCAGCGGCCTGTTCGAGGCCGACGTGAAGTCCGTCGCCTTCGACCAGTACGAGAAGGACATCAAGGCCGGGAAGTACGGCGTCTACGTCAAGGGCTGGGTGCCGGACTACCCGGATCCGGACAACTTCACGCAGCCGTTCTTCGGCAAGGGCAACGTCCTGTCGAACCGCTACCAGAACAGCACCATCACCGGGAAGATCATCCCGAGCACGGCCGCCCAGGGCGACCGCACCGCCACCGACAAGGAGTACGGCCGCCTCCAGGACATCGTCGCCGACGAACTGCCGATCCTGCCGGTGTGGCAGGCCAAGCAGTACGCCGTCGTCCGCGACGGCGTCTACGGAGTGGAGTCCTGCCTGGACGCCTCCACGGTCTTCCGCTTCTGGGAACTCAGCAAGGACTGAGCCGCGCCCCACGCGAAAGGCCCGCTTCCCGAGGGAAGCGGGCCTTCCGTCCGTCCGACTGCCTGCCGCTGCCTACGGCTGCCGCTGTCTCCTGCCTGCAGCTGCCTACTGCGCGCCCGGCCGGACGAGGCCGCTCTCGTACGCGTACACCGCGGCCTGCACGCGATCCCGCAGCCCCAGCTTCGTCAGCACATGCCCCACATGCGTCTTCACCGTCGTCTCGCTCACGAACAGGTCCGCGGCGATCTCCGCGTTGGAAAGCCCCCGCGCGACCAGCTTGAGGACCTCCACCTCCCGGTCCGTCAGCGTGTGCAACGTGTCCGGCACCGGCTCGTCACCCGACGGCAGATGCCCCGCGTACTTGTCAAGCAGCCGCCGCGTGATGCTCGGCGCCAGCATCGCCTCACCCGCGGCGACCACCCGGATGGCCTGCACCAGCTCGTTCGCCGGGGCGTCCTTCAACAGGAAGCCGCTGGCACCCGCCCGCAGCGCCTCCACCACGTACTCGTCGAGGTCGAACGTCGTCAGCACCAACACCTTCGCCGGACCGTCCCGGCCGGGGCCCGTGATCTGCCGCGTCGCCTCGACGCCGTCCATCCGCGGCATGCGGATGTCCATCAGCACCACGTCGGGCTGGAGCGCCCGCACCTGATCCAGAGCCTGCAGGCCGTCTCCGGCCTCGCCGACGACCGCGATGTCCTGCTCGGCCTCCAGGATCATCCGGAAACCCGTGCGCAGCAGCGGCTGGTCGTCGACCAGTAGGACGCGGATGGCCACGTAACTCTCCTTCGCCTAGCCCGGGCCCATTCTGCCCTGCTCCCCGCCGCCCGACGCGGGCGCCCTCACCGGAAGCGGATACGGCGGGGGAGTGCCGCCGAATTCCGGACAGACGGCCTGGTGGTCGCACCAGCCGCACAGCTTCGTCGGCCGCGGCCGCCACTCACCGGTCTCCGTCGCCCGCACGATCGCCTCCCACAGCGCGAGCAGCTTCCGCTCCACCCGCTCCAGGTCCGCGGGCACCGGGTCGTACGTGATCACGTCGCCGCTGCCCAGATACACGAGCTGCAGGCGCCGCGGCAGCACCCCCTTCAGCCGCCACACCACCAGCGCATAGAACTTCATCTGGAACAGCGCGCCCTCCGCGTACTCCGGGCGCGGGGCCTTGCCCGTCTTGTAGTCCACGATCCGGACCTCGCCCGTGGGAGCCACGTCCACCCGGTCGATGATGCCGCGCAGCTTCAGGCCCGAGTCCAGCTCGGCCTGCACGAACAGCTCCCGCTCCGCGGGCTCCAAGCGCGTCGGGTCCTCCAGCGTGAACCACCGCTCCACCAGGCGCTCCGCGTCCGCCAGCCAGCCCGCCAGGCGCTCGCCCTCGCTGTCGTCCGCGAACAGCTCCGCCAGCTCCGGCTTCGCCTCCCGCAGCCGCTCCCACTGGCCCGGGACCAGGGACTTCGCCCGCGGCGCGGTGCGCTCCGGCGCGGGCGCGTCGAAGAGTCTCTCCAGGACCGCGTGCACCAGCGTGCCCCGCGTGGCCGCCTCGCTCGGCTTCTCCGGCAGCTTGTCGATCACCCGGAAGCGATACAGCAGCGGACACTGCATGAAATCGCTGGCGCGCGAGGGCGACAGCGAATCCGGGCGCGCGGCCGCGGCCGCCACGACGGCGTCGGTCCTGGTCTCCATGACCACAGACCCTACGACCCGCCACTGACAACGGCCGCATACCATCGACGACAGACCCATCCGCCCTGCATGATCGTGCGTGTACCGCGCGGCGGCAGGCGCGGGGGACGCTTCGAACGAGGGGACAGCGTGGACGAGAGCGGCGGGAGCGGCAGGCCGCGGTCCGAGGACGTGCCCGCCCGGGCGGAGGGCGCGACCGACACGCCCACCCAGGCGGACGACGCGACCCGGACACCCGGCAGCACCGAACGGGCCCGGGCGACCCCGGACGCCCCGGGCCCCGGCCCCGTCGGCACGGCGAGCGGCACCCCGGAGCCGGAACCCGCCCCCACGGCGGCCGACACCCCGGACCACCCCGAGGCGCCCCCGGCCGAGCCCAGCGCCCCGGCGGCCCAGGACCACCCTGAGTCGGCCCGGCCCCGGCCCAGCGCCCCGGCGGCCCAAGGCCACCCCGAGTCGCCCCGGCCCCGGCCCAGCGCCCCGGCCGCCCAGGACCACCCCCAGGTAGACCCGCCTCGGCCCGGCGCCCCGCAGGCTCAGGACAGCCCTGAGTCGGCCCGGCCCCAGCCCAGCGCCCCAGCGGCCCAAGACCACCCCGAGGCGGCCCGACCCCGGCCCGGCGCCCCAGCGGCTCAGGATCACCCCGAGGCGGCCCGACCCCAGCCCGGCGCCCCGGCGGCCCAGGACCACCCCGAGTCACCCCGCCCCCAGCCCGGCACCCCCGCGCCCCAGGACCACCCCCAGGCCGACCCGCCCCAGCCCAACACCCCGGCGACCCCGGACGCCCCGGGCCCCCACCGCGCCCCGGCCAGCCCGACACCGCCGGAACGACCCCACGCGCCAGCCCGCCCCACGGACGCCGCCGAGCCCCCCGCCAGCACCCCGGCGGCACACCCCGCGGACGGCCCCGCCGCCCAGCGGCCCGCCCGGGCCGAGCCCGGACCCGGCAGCGATGAGCCCGCGACACCCCCGTCCGGCCAAGCGCCCGCCCGGCCCTCCTTCGCCAAGCAGGCCCCCCAGGAGCGCACGCCCAAAGAAGAGCCCAAGAACCCCGGAGGCGGGCTGCTCATGGGGCGGCCCTTCGGCGTGCCCGTCTACGTGGCGCCCAGCTGGTTCCTCGTCGCCGCCCTCATCACCTGGGTCTTCGGCGACCAGCTCGACCGCGTACTGCCCGAACTCGGCGGCGCCCGGTACCTGGTCTCCCTGTTCTTCGCCGTCGCCTTCTACGCCTCCGTACTCGTCCACGAACTGGCCCACACCGTCGCCGCACTCCGCTTCAAACTGCCGGTGCGCCGCATCCAGCTCCAGTTCTTCGGCGGCGTGTCCGAGATCGAGAAGGAATCCGAGACCCCCGGCCGCGAATTCGTCCTCGCCTTCGTCGGCCCCCTGCTCTCCCTCGTCCTCTCCGGCGTCTTCTACGCCGCCCTGCGCGCCGTCGAACCCGACACCGTCCCCGGCGTCCTGCTCGCCGGACTCATGGTCTCCAACCTCATCGTCGCCGCCTTCAACCTGCTGCCCGGCCTGCCCCTCGACGGCGGCCGCATGCTCCGCGCCGTCGTCTGGAAGATCACCGGCAAACCCATGAGCGGCACCATCGCCGCCGCCTGGGTCGGCCGCGCCCTCGCCATCTCCGTCCTCGTCGGCCTGCCCCTCCTCAACCAGTCCGGCGCCCTCGGCGGCGACCCCCAGGACATCGGCGGCATGGACACCGTCACCGACGCCCTGCTCGCCGCCATCCTCGCCGCCATCATCTGGACCGGCGCCGGAAACAGCCTCCGCATGGCCCGCCTGCGCGAACACCTGCCCGAACTGCGCGCCCGCGCCCTCACCCGCCGCGCCGTCCCCGTCGAGACCGACACCCCCCTCTCCGAAGCCCTGCGCCGCGCCAACGCCGCCGGAGCCCGCGCCCTCGTCGTCGTCGACGCCGACGGCGACCCCCTCGCCGTCGTCCGCGAAGCCGCCATCGTCGGCGTCCCCGAACACCGCCGCCCCTGGGTCACCGTCAGCGGCCTCGCCCAGGACATCACCGAAGGCATGCGCGTCCCCGCCGAGCTGGCCGGGGAGGAACTGCTCGACCGGCTCCGCGCCACCCCCGCCACCGAGTACCTCGTCGTCGAACCCTCCGGCGAGATCTACGGCGTCCTCTCCGCCGCCGACGTCGAACGCGCCTTCGTCAAGGCCATGGCCCGCCCCAGCTGAACCCGGATGGTCGGCGGCACCCGCCACGGCCGGTAGGCTGGTCACATGTCCGAACCGACCGGTGCCGCCCGCCGTCGCGGGCCCTTCAAGGTCGGGGACCAGGTCCAGCTCACCGACCCCAAGGGACGCCACTACACGTTCACGCTCGAAGCCGGGAAGAACTTCCACACCCACAAGGGGTCCTTCCCGCACGACGAGCTGATCGGCGCGCCCGAGGGCAGTGTTGTCCGCACCACGGGGAACGTCGCCTACCTCGCGCTGCGCCCCCTGCTCCCCGACTACGTCCTGTCCATGCCCCGCGGCGCCGCCGTGGTCTACCCCAAGGACGCGGGGCAGATCCTGGCCTTCGCCGACATCTTCCCCGGCGCCCGCGTCGTCGAGGCGGGCGTCGGCTCCGGCTCGCTCAGCTCCTTCCTGCTGCGCGCCATCGGCGACCAGGGCATGCTGCACTCCTACGAGCGCCGCCAGGACTTCGCCGAGATCGCCCAGGCCAACGTCGAGCGCTACTTCGGCGGCCCCCACCCCGCCTGGCAGCTCACCGTCGGCGACCTCCAGGACAACCTGTCCGACACCGACGTCGACCGCGTCATCCTCGACATGCTCGCCCCCTGGGAGTGCCTGGAGGCCGTCTCCAAGGCCCTCGTGCCCGGCGGCATCCTCTGCGCGTACGTCGCCACCACCACCCAGCTCGCCCGGACCGTCGAGTCCATCCGCGAACTCGGCGGGTTCAACGAACCCACCGCCTGGGAATCGATGATCCGCAACTGGCACATCGAAGGCCTGGCCGTCCGCCCCGACCACCGGATGATCGGACACACCGGCTTCCTCCTCACCGCCCGCCGCCTCGCCGACGGCGTCGAGCCGCCCATGCGGCGCCGCCGCCCCGCCAAGGGCGCCTACGGCGAGGACTACAGCGGCCCCAACGCCGACGGAGGCACCCCCCGCTGACCCGCGCGCGAAGGCACCCGGCAGCACCCGAAGCCTTCCGCCCGGCCACCAGGCAACGCACCGGCGCCGTCACCGACTTCCCACCCAAGCGGAACTCGGCGACGGCGCCGCCCCTTTGCCCACCCGGCCCCCCGCCCGGCCCTCCGCCTGACCGACCGCCACCCACCCCGACCCCGGTGTTCCCCCGCCCTGTGACGTGTGGCACGATGCTGGCCACCCACACCCCCCGGCACAGCCCTCACAGGAGACACTCCTCGTGCAGCACCCCGCCGTCCCGGAACTGCTGGCCCACACCACGACACGCCCCATCCACTGGGTGGCCACCGCCACCGCCATCGCCGCCGTCATCGCGGGCGCCGCCTTCCTCCAGCCCGACCACGCCACCGCCGCCCAGACGGCCCCCGAACCCACCCCCAAGGCCGCCGCCGGACCCGCCCCCGACCCCACGGCCCTCCACTACCCCCTCGACTGCGGCACCGCCGAACCCATGGTCTCCGCCAAGGCCACCGGCGACCTCGACGCCGACGGCCGCCCCGACACCGTCGCCGCCGTCCACTGCGCCGCGGGCTCCGGCACCCCGCCCGACGGCGTCTACGTCATCGCCAGAAACCGCGCGGGCACCCCCCGCGTCGTCGCCACCCTCGTCGACCCCAAGGACCGGCTCACCGCCCGCGACCTGCGCATCACCGGCACCGCGGTGACCGCCACCCTCCTCGGCTACTCCTCGCCCGACGTCCCCCGCTGCTGCCCCGACCGGCACGAGAAGACCAAGTGGCAGTGGAAGAACGGCGCGTTCACCCGCTCGACAAGCGCCGACGCCCGCAGCGTGTAACGCCCCGCGCACATCACCCGCCGACCGCCGAGCCGCACACACAGGGCCCGCACGCGCCTCCGACAGCGCATGCGGGCCCCACGTAGCTCACCCAGTGAAACTATTCGGTCACTCTGCGTCCGGCCCGTACACCTCGACCCTGTCCGAAACCCGACGTACGTGAATACAGTCACCCGGACACTCCCGCGCCGAGTCCACCACGTCCCGCAGCAACGGAAGCGGAACCCGCGCCGCCGCCCCCGGGGCCTGCAACAGCTCGTCGTCCCCGTCCTTCACATACGCCAGGCCGTCGATGTCCAGCTCGAAGACCTCCGGCGCGTACTGGGCACAGATGCCGTCACCCGTACACAGGTCCTGATCGATCCAGACCTCCAGTTGGTCCTGGCTCTCGCCGACGGTCTCCGCGTCGTGCCGCACGGTCATCTCTCCTGCCGAAACTGCGCCGAAGAAGCCCGACTCTGCCGCAAGTCCGGCCAACCCCGACGGGTGTTGAACAGTTCGACCCTACAACCGGCGGCTTTCCGATGTTGTTGGGTGGGTATTCCCCTGGCGTGAGGGAGAGCGCAAGGGTGAAGATCGGACACACCCCCACCGTCTTTGTGATCTAGGGGTTTCAATCAGCACCCACCCAGGTAGGGTCAGGAAGCGTCCAGCTCCCCTTGGAGGAGGTGAGGACCGTGGCAGCCCACGACGACGACATCAACCGCGGCATCCGGCCGGGGCGAGGGTCTGAAGACCCAGCCGGTCAGGTTGCCTACCTAGAGCAGGAGATCGCCGTCCTGCGACGCAAGCTCGCCGACTCTCCGCGACACACGAGGATTCTCGAAGAGCGGATCGTCGAGCTGCAGACCAACCTGGCAGGCGTGTCCGCCCAGAACGAACGGCTCGCCAACACCCTCCGCGAGGCCCGCGACCAGATCGTGGCCCTCAAAGAGGAAGTCGACCGGCTCGCACAGCCACCGGCCGGCTTCGGAGTCTTCCTCACGGCGAACGAGGACGGCACCGCCGACATCTTCACCGGCGGCCGCAAACTCCGCGTGAACGTCAGCCCGAGCGTCGAACTCGACGAGCTCAGGCGCGGCCAAGAGGTCATGCTCAACGAAGCCCTCAACGTGGTCGAAGCCATGGAGTTCGAGCGCGTCGGAGACATCGTCACCCTCAAGGAGATCCTCGAGGACGGCGAACGAGCCCTCGTGCTCGGACACACCGACGAGGAACGGGTGGTCAGGCTCGCCGAGCCGCTCCTGGACGTCACCATCCGCCCCGGCGACGCCCTCCTGCTCGAACCCCGCTCCGGCTACGTCTACGAGGTCGTGCCCAAGAGCGAAGTCGAGGAACTCGTCCTCGAAGAAGTCCCGGACATCAGCTACGACAAGATCGGCGGCCTCGGCGGCCAGATCGAGATGATCCGCGACGCGGTCGAGCTCCCCTACCTCTACCCCGACCTCTTCAAGGAGCACGAACTCAGGCCCCCCAAGGGAGTCCTGCTCTACGGCCCGCCCGGCTGCGGCAAGACCCTCATCGCCAAGGCCGTCGCCAACTCCCTCGCCAAGAAGGTCGCCGAAGTCACCGGCCAGCCCGCGGGGAAGAGCTACTTCCTCAACATCAAGGGCCCCGAGCTCCTCAACAAGTACGTCGGCGAGACCGAACGGCACATCCGCCTGGTCTTCCAGCGCGCCCGCGAGAAGGCGAGCGAAGGCACCCCCGTCATCGTCTTCTTCGACGAGATGGAATCCCTCTTCCGCACCCGCGGCAGCGGCGTCAGCTCGGACGTGGAGAACACCATCGTCCCCCAGCTGCTCGCCGAGATCGACGGCGTGGAAGGCCTGGAGAACGTCATCGTCATCGGCGCCTCCAACCGCGAGGACATGATCGACCCGGCCATCCTGCGGCCCGGCCGACTCGACGTGAAGATCAAGATCGAGCGCCCGGACGCCGAAGCGGCCAAGGACATCTTCGCCAAGTACCTCACCGAGCGCCTCCCGCTGCACAGCGACGACCTCGCCGAACACGGCAGCGACAAGGCCGCCACCGTACACGCCATGATCCAGTCCGTCGTCGAGCAGATGTACGCCGAATCCGAGGAGAACCGCTTCCTCGAAGTCACGTACGCCAACGGCGACAAGGAAGTCCTCTACTTCAAGGACTTCAACTCCGGCGCCATGATCGAGAACATCGTCGGCCGCGCCAAGAAGATGGCCATCAAGGCCTTCCTCGAACAGAACCAGAAGGGCCTCAGGGTCTCCCACCTCCTCCAGGCTTGCGTCGACGAGTTCAAGGAGAACGAGGACCTGCCCAACACCACCAACCCGGACGACTGGGCCCGCATCTCCGGAAAGAAGGGCGAGCGGATCGTCTACATCCGCACCCTCGTCACCGGAAAGCAGGGCGCCGACACCGGACGCTCCATCGACACGGTGGCCAACACCGGTCAGTACCTGTAGGCGACAGGGCGGCTGCGGGTGCCCACCTCGGGTACCCGCAGCCGACTGTTTTCCGCCGGTCACGGGCCCCTCGCAGCCCCGTCACCAACCCAGCGAGAGCAATGCAGGAAATGATCTCCCCACCAGCGCAAAGGCGTTCTAGGCTCTTCCGTACCGCCGAGTCGCGCAGTGCGGGGACGGGCACCGCACACGCACCGGAGAACCAGCGGTACTTGAGCTGCGCCCCCGACCGAGGGCGCCGCCGGGCAAGGAGGGCCGCATGACCGTACGGCGAGTAATGGGCATCGAGACGGAGTACGGAATCTCCGTCCCCGGCCACCCCAACGCCAATGCCATGCTCACCTCGTCCCAGATCGTCAACGCCTACGCGGCGGCGATGCACCGGGCGCGACGCGCCCGCTGGGACTTCGAGGAGGAGAACCCGCTGCGGGACGCACGGGGCTTCGACCTCGCCCGCGAAGCCGCCGACGCCAGCCAGCTCACCGACGAGGACATCGGCCTCGCCAACGTCATCCTCACCAACGGGGCCCGCCTCTACGTCGACCACGCCCACCCCGAGTACAGCGCCCCGGAGGTCACCAACCCCCGCGACGCCGTCCTCTGGGACAAGGCGGGCGAGCGCATCATGGCCGAAGCCGCCGAGCGCGCCGCCCAGCTCCCCGGCGCCCAGCCCATCCACCTCTACAAGAACAACACCGACAACAAGGGCGCCTCCTACGGCACGCACGAGAACTACCTGATGAAGCGGGAGACCCCCTTCTCGGACATCGTGCGCCACCTCACGCCGTTCTTCGTCTCCCGCCAGGTCTTCGCCGGGGCCGGACGCGTCGGCATCGGCCAGGACGGCCACGAGCACGGCTTCCAGCTCAGCCAGCGCGCCGACTACTTCGAGGTCGAGGTCGGCCTGGAGACCACCCTCAAGCGCCCCATCATCAACACCCGCGACGAGCCCCACGCCGACGCCGAGAAGTACCGCCGCCTGCACGTGATCATCGGCGACGCCAACCTCTCCGAGATCTCCACGTACCTGAAGCTCGGCACCACGTCCCTCGTCCTCGCCATGATCGAGGACGGCTTCATCGCCGTGGACCTCGCCGTCGACCAGCCCGTCCGCACCCTCCACCAGGTGTCCCACGACCCGACCCTCCAGCACCTGGTCACTCTCCGTAGCGGCCGCTCGCTCACCGCCGTACAACTCCAGATGGAGTACTACGAACTCGCCCGCAAGTACGTCGAGGAGCGGTACGGGGCCGACGCCGACGCCCAGACCAAGGACGTCCTCACCCGCTGGGAGGACGTCCTCAACCGCCTGGAGCACGACCCCATGAGCCTCTCCGGCGAGCTCGACTGGGTCGCCAAGCGCGAACTCATGGAGGGCTACCGCCGCCGCGACGGCCTCGACTGGGACGCCGCCCGGCTCCACCTGGTCGACCTCCAGTACGCCGACGTGCGCCCCGAGAAGGGCCTCTACAACCGCCTCGCGGCCCGCGGCAAGATGAAGCGCCTCCTGGACGAGTCCGACGTCGACCGGGCCCGCTCCAAGCCGCCCGAGGACACCCGCGCCTACTTCCGCGGCCGCTGCCTGGAACAGTACGCCGACGACGTGGCCGCGGCCTCCTGGGACTCCGTGATCTTCGACCTGCCCGGCCGGGACTCCCTCCAGCGCGTCCCGACCCTGGAGCCGCTTCGCGGAACGCGTAATCACGTCAAGGAACTGCTCGACCGGTGCCGCACGGCGGAGGATCTGGTCAGGGTCCTGTCCGGGGGCTGAAAGCCCGGCGGCCGGGGAATCACAGAGGTGGGCCCCGCACGTTGACGGAAGTGCGGGGCCGATGTCGGACCCGGATTGTAGGGTCTGATCAAGAACGTCTAACCGAGCGGGGTGAGGTAGATGGCGACCAAGGACACCGGCGGCGGACAGCAGAAGGCGACGCGCTCCACCGAGGAGGTCGAGGAGCAGACGCAGGACGCGCAGGCCTCGGAGGACCTCAAGGAACGCCAGGAGAAGCTGAGCGACGACGTCGACTCGGTTCTTGACGAAATTGACGATGTACTCGAGGAGAACGCAGAGGACTTTGTGCGGTCATTTGTGCAAAAAGGTGGAGAATGACCCTAATGTCCGATTCTGGGGCGGGGAAGCAATGCTCGGGATGTCGGCGAATATTGCCCCTCGCTTCATTCGCTCGGGACAAGAATCGGCGTGACGGCCTTCAGGTGCGTTGTCGGGAGTGCGTAGCGGAATATAGCGCTGCGCACTACCGCCGACGCAGGGAGGCCATCGGGAAAGCGGTCCGGGCGAAGGTGGACGTACCGGACGGGTATAAGCGTTGCCCTCAGTGTGAGGAGGTCAAGCCGCACTCTGAGTGGGAACGGAACTCCACGTCGTCGGACGGCTACGCCAGCTACTGCAAGCCGTGCCGGGCTGAGCGGAATCAGCAGAGCTACTTCAAGCGCACCTACGGCATCACGATGCAAGAGCGTGACGAGATGATCGCCGAGCAGAAGTGGCTCTGCGTGATCTGCCTCAAGAGGGATCCCGTGCATGTGGACCACTGTCACGAGACGGGTAGGGTCCGTGGCGTACTGTGCTTCAACTGCAATTCGGCCATCGGCAAGTTGGGAGATGATCCCGACGCACTCCGTCGGGCCATTAGCTATCTGGAAGGAAACCCGTGGAAGCCAACACTCGTAGCACCGGGCGTCTACCGGCTGCCTTCCTGACACCGGGGTCGTCCTCGTTCGTGGACTTCCTCTCCGCGCACCAGCCGGAACTGCTGCCGGGGAACCGCCAGTTGCCCCCGGTGCAGGGTGTCGTGGAGGCCCCGCACGGGACGACCATCGTCGCGACGACGTTCCCCGGTGGCGTCGTGCTCGCCGGTGACCGGCGGGCGACGATGGGGAACGTGATCGCGCAGCGGGACATCGAGAAGGTGTTCCCGGCCGATGAGTACTCGGCGGTGGGCATCGCCGGTACGGCGGGTCTGGCCGTGGAGATGGTGAAGCTCTTCCAGCTGGAGCTGGAGCACTTCGAGAAGGTCGAGGGCGCTCAGCTGTCGCTGGAGGGCAAGGCCAACCGGCTGTCGACGATGATCCGGTCGAACCTGGGCATGGCGATGCAGGGCCTGGCGGTCGTGCCGCTGTTCGCGGGGTACGACGTGGACCGGGCGAAGGGCCGGATCTTCTCGTACGACGTGACGGGTGGCCGCAGTGAGGAGCAGGGCTTCGCGGCGACGGGCTCCGGTTCGGTGTTCGCGCGCGGGTCGATGAAGAAGCTGTACCGCGACGACCTGTCCCAGGACGAGGCGACGACGCTGGTGGTGCAGGCGCTCTACGACGCGGCGGACGACGACTCGGCGACGGGCGGTCCGGATGTGGCGCGGCGGATCTATCCGATCGTGACGGTGATCTCGGAGGAGGGGTTCCGCAGGCTGTCGGAGGAGGAGACGTCCGCGATCGCGCGGTCGATCCTGGAGCGGCGGCTTGAGCAGCCGGACGGCCCGCGGGCCGCGTTGCTCTGAGCGGCTGAGTGTCTCGTTTTGTTGTTGTGACGTCTTGACAGAAAGGGACGGAAGCCGGTGTCGACGCCGTTCTATGTCTCACCCCAGCAGGCCATGGCCGACCGGGCGGAGTATGCCCGGAAGGGCATCGCCCGTGGTCGCAGTCTGGTTGTGCTCCAGTATGCCGACGGCATTGTGTTCGTCGGTGAGAATCCGTCCCGTGCGCTGCACAAGTTCAGCGAGATCTATGACCGGATCGGTTTCGCGGCGGCTGGTAAGTACAACGAGTACGAGAATCTCCGTATCGGCGGTGTGCGCTACGCGGATCTGCGTGGGTATACGTATGACCGTGACGATGTGACGGCGCGTGGCCTGGCGAACGTGTACGCGCAGACGTTGGGCACGATTTTCTCCAGCAACGCGGAGAAGCCGTACGAGGTGGAGCTGGTGGTCGCCGAGGTGGGGGCGACTCCGGAGGGTGACCAGATCTATCGGTTGCCGCATGACGGTTCGATCGTGGACGAGCACGGTTCGGTCGCGGTGGGTGGCAATGCCGAGCAGATCAGTACGTATCTGGATCAGCGGCACCGGGACGGGATGTCGCTGGCGGAGGCGTTGAAGCTGGCGGTGCAGGCGCTGTCGCGGGATACGAACGGCAGTGAGCGGGAGATTCCGGCGGAGCGCCTTGAGGTGGCGGTGCTGGATCGGACGCGGCCGCAGCAGCGGAAGTTCAAGCGGATCGTGGGGCGTCAGTTGGAGCGGCTGCTCGGCGAGGAGGGTTCGGCGTCGGACGCGGAGGCCGCTGAGGCGGAGGGCGGGTCCGAGGGCGCTGGCTCGGAGGGCGGTTCGTCCGAGGAGTAGTGGGTGTTTCAGTGCGTTAGTTGGTAGCGCGCGGCGCGGTTGCCCCGTGCTCCGGTGTGGTCACCGGGGTGCGGGGCGTTGTGCTGTGGGGGGTGGTGCGGTGGAGCCGCGGACGACGAGGTGGACGGGGAGGGGTTCGGGGCGTGGGGTGTGGCCGTCGAGGACGGCGAGGAGGGTGGCCATGCCTTGCTCGCCGAAGTCTTCGGCGGGGAGGCGGACGGTGGTGAGTTCGGGTTCGACGGCGGTGGCGAGGGTGAGGTCGTCGAAGCCGGTGACGCTGAGGTCGTGGGGTACGTGCAGGCCGAGGCGGCGGGCGGCTTTGCAGGCGCCGGCGGCGAGGACGTCGTCGTCGCTGATGAGGGCGGTGGGGCGGGGGCCGGTGGCGGTGAGGGCGGCTTCGGTGGCGGTGCGGGCGTCGTCGACGGTGAGGGCGGCTTTGCTGGTGCGGAGGGTGGCGCTGGTGCCGCGGAGTGCGGCGGCGAGGGCGTCGCGGCGTACGTGGAAGGTCCAGGAGTCGATGTCGGCGGCGAGGTGGAGGAAGTCGCGGTGGCCCAGGGCGAGGAGGTGTGCGGCGAGTTGGCGGGTGCCGTCGGCGATGTCGAGGTTGACGGTGGCGGCGCCGAGGCTGTGGGTGGGGTCGCTGTCGAGCATGACGAGGGGGAGGGCGTCGCCGCGGAGGGTGGCGAGGGCGTCGGAGGCCATGGAGGAGGCGAGGACGCCGTCGAGGGCGGCGCGGGCGGAGTCGAAGGGGTCGCTGACGCGGGGGGTCTGGGTGGGGTGGCCGCTGGGGCTGACGCTGTCGGGGGAGGGGTAGAGGACGACGCTGAAGCCGTGGCGGGCGGCGACGCGTGCGGCGCCGGTGTGGAGGCGGGCGAAGAACTCGTTGGTGAGGGCGGGGACGACGAGGAGGGCGGTGCGGGTGCGGCCGAGGCGGAGGTTGCGGGCGGCGAGGTTGGGGCGGTAGCCGAGTTCCTTGGCGGTGGCGCGGACGCGTTCGGCGGTGCGTTCGGCGACGCGGCCGTGCCATTTGCCGCCGAGGACGAGGGAGACGGTGGCCTGGGAGACTCCGGCGGCGCGGGCGACGTCGCGGCTGGTGGGGCGGGGGGCCGTGGTGTCGTGCTGGGGTCCGGCCACGGACGTCTCCTGGTGGGTGTCGGGGGTTGCTGAGGGTGATCGGGGGTGATCGGGGGGTGCCGGGTGTGAGCGGGGGGGGGCGGTCGGTGGGCTGGTGAACAGCGCTCATGGTACGTATGCTGCGCGAGGTTATACGTACAACTTCGGGCGCTGTGGAGCGCGGGCGGGCTGGGAGGCGTGGTCATGGCGACCGGTTACGGGGAGATCCTGCGGGCGCGGCACGCGACGCGGCTGCTGGTGGGCACGCTGGTGGGGCGGTTGCCGAACGCGACGGCGGCGATCGCGATCGTGCTGTTCGTGCGGGCGGAGGGCGGTACGTACAGCCTGGCGGGCGGGCTCGCGGCGGTGTACGCGGTGGCCACGGCGGTGGGGCAGCCGCTGCTGGGCCGTCTGGTGGACCTGTACGGGCAGCCGCGGGTGATGCTGCCGTCGGCGGTGGTGTCGGCGCTCGGGATGGCGGCGTTCGCGGTGGTGGGGCCGGACGCGCGGGGGGCCGCGTATGCCGCGATGGTGGTCGCCGGGGTGTTCACGCCGCCGCTGGAGGGCGGCCTTCGGGCGCTGTGGCCGGATGTGCTGGGCAAGGAGGAGCAGGTCCACACGGCGTACGCGATGGACGCGGTGGCGCAGGAGGTCATGTTCACGGTGGGCCCGTTGCTGGTGACGGGGATGGTGTCGCTGTGGTCGGAGCGGGCGGCGCTGCTGGCGGTGAACGTGCTGGGGGTGCTGGGGGCGCTGTCGGTGGTGCTGTCGCGGCCGTCGCGGGCGTGGCGTTCGGCGCCGCGGGAGGCGCACTGGCTGGGGGCGTTGCGGTCGCCGGGGCTGCTGGCGCTGCTCGGGGCGTTCCTGTTCGTGGGCACGGCGCTGGGGGCGATCACGGTGGCGGGGGTGTCGTACGCCGATGATCACGGTGGGGACGTGGTGTACGGCGCGATGGTGGCGGGTCTGGGGCTCGGTGCGCTGGTGGGTGGTGTGGTGTACGGGGCGCGGCAGTGGGCGGGGGTGCCGGAGCGGCGGCTGGTGGTGCTGGTGGGGTTGCTGGCGGTGTTCTATGTGCCGCTGGTGCTGACGCCGGGGGCGGTGGCGATGGTGGGGTTGTCGACGCTGGCGGGGGTGTTCCTGGCGCCGTCGTTGGCGTGTGCGTTCGTGGTGGTGGACCGGCATGCGCCGCGGGGGACGGTGACGGAGGCGTTCTCGTGGCTGGTGACGACGTTCACGGTGGGGACGGCGGTGGGGACGGCCGCCGGTGGCCCGGTGGTGGAGTGGGGCGGTGCGGTGTGGGGGTACGCGGTGCCGGGGCTCGCGGGTGCGGCGGCGTTGCTCGTGCTGGTGGGGACGCGGCGGGTCCTCGCAGTTCCCGGCGGTGGCGGGACGGTTGAGGATTCATCGGAAAATGATCGAAGCCGTGCTGTCGAACCCGGTTTCAGTGCGGGGCATCAGGCGTAATGTTCAGTCATGGACCGCCGCATTTTCGGGCTGGAGAACGAGTACGGTGTCACGTGCACGTTCAGGGGACAGCGCCGTCTGTCGCCTGACGAAGTGGCGCGCTACCTCTTCCGCCGTGTTGTGTCATGGGGCCGCAGCAGCAACGTCTTTCTGCGGAACGGCGCCCGCCTGTATCTCGACGTGGGTTCACATCCGGAATATGCAACACCCGAGTGTGACAACGTGACGGAGCTGGTCACGCACGACAAGGCGGGCGAGCGGATTCTGGAGGGCCTGCTCGTCGACGCCGAGCGTCGCCTGCACGAGGAGGGAATCGCGGGCGACGTCTATCTGTTCAAGAACAACACCGACTCGGCGGGAAACTCCTACGGGTGCCATGAGAACTACCTGGTGGCGCGGCACGGGGAGTTCTCGCGGCTCGCGGACATCCTGATTCCGTTCCTGGTCACTCGGCAGTTGCTGTGTGGTGCGGGGAAGGTGCTCCAGACCCCGCGGGGCGCGGTGTACTGCGTGAGTCAGCGTGCGGAGCACATCTGGGAGGGCGTGTCGTCGGCGACGACGCGTTCGCGGCCGATCATCAACACGCGGGACGAGCCGCACGCGGACGCGGAGCGGTACCGCCGCCTGCATGTGATCGTGGGCGATTCGAACATGTCGGAGACGACGATGCTCCTGAAGGTGGGGGCGACGGATCTGGTGCTCCGCATGATCGAGGCGGGCACGGTCATGCGGGATCTGACGCTGGAGAACCCGATCCGGGCGATCCGCGAGGTGAGTCACGACACGACGGGCCGCCGCAAGGTGCGTCTGGCCAGCGGCCGGGAGGCCTCGGCCCTTGAGGTGCAGCGCGAGTACTACGAGAAGGCCGTGGACTTCGTGGAGCGCCGCGGTATCCGCACGGGCACGGTGGAGCGCGTCCTGGAGCTGTGGGGGCGCACGCTGGAGGCGATCGAGTCGGAGGACCTGGACCGGATCGCCACGGAGATCGACTGGGTGATGAAGTACAAGCTCATCGAGCGGTACCGGGCGAAGAACAACATGACGATGTCGCACCCGAGGGTCGCGCAGATAGACCTCGCGTACCACGACATCCACCGTCGTCGTGGGTTGTACTACCTGCTGGAGAAGAAGGGGCAGGCGGCGCGGATCTGCAACGATCTGAAGATCTTCGAGGGGAAGTCGGTGCCGCCGCAGACGACTCGGGCGCGGTTGCGCGGCGACTTCATCCGCCGGGCCCAGGAGCAGCGCCGGGACTTCACGGTGGACTGGGTGCATCTGAAGCTCAACGACCAGGCGCAGCGCACGGTGTTGTGCAAGGACCCGTTCCGTTCGGTGGATGACCGGGTGGAGAAGTTGATCGCTGGCATGTAGGGGCGCAGTGCCCGTTGGGTGCCGTTTTGGCCCGGTCCGGTGGGGGCCTTGAGACGGTGGTGTCTGGCGGGAACGCAACGCGGGGCATCGTACGTTCCTCGTACGGTGCCCTGCTCCATGCGTAGAGTTGCGCGCACGCCAACCGACAAGATCGACCGATACGAGGCCCCCACCGTGCGCCGACGCTCTCTTCTCCTGGCCGTTCCGGCCGGCCTGCTGACCCTGGCCGGATGTGGTGACGACAAGAAGTCCGACAAGGCCAAGTCCAAGGACAGCACCAGCCCGACGAACTCCACGCCCCCGAAGGCGAAGATCGTCGACGGCCCCGTGCCCGAGATCACCAAGGGCACGAAGTTCGGCGAGAAGCCGACGGTCGCCAAGGGTTCGGGCAAGCCGTCGTCCGACCTCGCGGTGAAGACGGTCATCGCGGGCAAGGGCGTCGAGGTCGCCAAGGGCGACTACCTCCAGGCCCACTATCTGGGCCAGATCTGGGACACCGCCAAGGTCTTCGACAACTCGTACGACCGCAAGGCGCCCACGATCTTCCCGATCGGTGTCGGCCAGGTCATCCCGGGCTGGGACCAGGCCCTGGTCGGCAAGAAGGTCGACAGCCGCGTCGAGCTGGCCATCCCCCCGGCCCTCGGGTACGGCAAGGACGGCAACAAGCAGGCGGGCATCAAGGGCACGGACACCCTGGTCTTCGTCGTCGACATCGTGAACACGTACGGCCCGAAGAGCGCCGCCAAGGGCAAGACCGTCGCGCAGGACGCCAAGGACCTGCCGAAGGTCGGGACCGACACGGACGGCAAGGCCCCCTCCATCGAGGTCCCGAAGGCGGACGCTCCGAAGAAGGTCGTCGCCAGCTATGTCATCGAGGGCGACGGGGACGAGGTCAAGGAGAGCGACTCGCTCCTGTGCCAGTACAAGGGTGTGCTCTGGGACGGCGGCAAGGAGTTCGACTCCTCGTACAAGCGCAAGCAGCTCGCGCAGTTCTCGCTGCAGCAGGTCGTCCCGGGCTGGCGGAAGGGCCTGACGGGCAAGAAGGTCGGCAGCCGCGTCCTGGTCGTCGTCCCGCCGAAGGAGGGGTACGGCGACAAGCCGCCGCAGGGCACCCCCATCAAGAAGGACTCCACGCTCGTCTTCTCCGTGGACATCCTCGCGAAGATGTGAGGCCGGGGATGGCAGACTGTCCCGGTTGTCCTATCGCACATGAGCAGGAGCTAGTCACGTGAACATCGACAAGCCCGAGATCGACTTCCCCGAGGGCCCGGCCCCGACCGAGCTGCAGATCGACGAGATCTGGGAGGGCGACGGCGCGGAGGCCAAGGCGGGTGACTTCGTCAAGGTCCACTACGTGGGCGTGTCCTTCTCCTCCGGTGAGGAGTTCGACGCCTCCTGGAACCGCGGCAAGCCGCTGGAGTTCCAGCTGGGCGCCGGTCAGGTCATCGCGGGCTGGGACCAGGGCGTGCAGGGCATGAAGGTCGGCGGGCGCCGCAAGCTGACCATTCCGGCCCACCTGGCGTACGGGGACCGTGGCGCCGGTGGCGGCCGCATCGCCCCGGGCGAGACGCTGATCTTCGTCTGCGACCTGGTGTCCGTCTGACCCCGTGCGTTTCCCGGTGGCGCGACCGCGCGTGACCGAACGTGTCCGTCGAGGGCCCTGCCTGCTGTGGCAAGGGCCCTCGGCTTTTGCCACGACACGCCGGGGCGGTACGGTCATCGTTCGGAAGTACCGGAAGCATGGGTGAGTGGGCCGAGAAAGGGCGTCGATGGCCATTGCCAAGGCCGAGCGGCTGATGAACCTGGCGCTGTGCCTGCTCGGGACGAGGCGGCCGCTCAGCAAGCGGGAGCTGCGCGAGTCCATCGAGGCCTATGTCGAGGCCTTCGGGCCGGGCCGGGGTGCGGGGTCGGGCCGGGGTGCCGGTGTCACGGGTGCCGCTGCCGCCGCCGAGGAATCCTTCAACCGGATGTTCGAGCGCGACAAGGACGATCTACGCGAACTCGGTCTGGTCATCGAGACGGTGGAGAACCTCGACGGGGAGACCGGCTATCTGGCGCGCCGGGACAGCAACCGCCTGCCGCCCATCACCCTGGACGCCGAGGAGGCCGCCGCGCTCGGCCTGGCGGCGAAGGTGTGGCAGCAGGCCCGCCTTGCGGGCGCGGCCAGCGGCGCACTGCAGAAGCTGCGGGCCGCGGGGCTGCCGGAGGACGTCGATCCGTACGAGGCGCACGGCGCTCTGGAGCCGCGCATCCCCGTGCACGAGGCGGCCTTCGAGCCGCTGATGCTGGCCTGCCGCGACCGCAGGCCGGTGGTGTTCGACTACCGCAAGGCGACGGCGGCGCGCCCCGAGCAGCGGCACGTCGAGCCGTGGGCGCTGGAGTGCTGGCGCGGCCACTGGTATCTGGCGGGCTGGGACCGCGACCGGGAGGCGGAGCGGGTGTTCCGGCTCTCCCGGATCACGGGCAAGGTGCGCTCGCGGGCCGGGAGGTTCCGCGCCGATGTGCCCGACGTGGTGACCGTGCGGGAGACCGTGGCGATGTGGGCGGGGGAGAAGGCCGACCGGACCGCGCTGATCCGGCTGCGCAAGGGCGCGGGCTATCCGCTGCGCGCCAAGGCCGTGGGCGCGCGGGAACTGGACGGCGACTGGGACGAGTTGGAGATCCCGTACGGGCACGGCCTGGATGCCTGGCTGGTGGAGTTCGGGCCGGATGTGGTGGTCCTGGAGCCCGCGGAGCTGCGGGCCGACGTGGTGGACCGGCTGCGTGCCGTGGCCAAGGGCTGAGGGGAGCGTACCGAGCATGGCCGCGAACGCCATCGACCAGACCAGGCGGATGCTGTCCCTGGTGACCTATCTGCGTGAGCGCCCGGGGGCCCGGGTCGCGGACGTGGCGCGTGCCTTCGGCATCAGCGAGGACGAGCTGATCTCCGACCTGGACGTGCTGCCGCTGTGCGGGACCAGCTTCCGCGGCGGTGACCTGCTCGACATCGACACGGACGGCGAGCGCATCTGGTGGCACAACCCGGACGACGTCGCGGCGCCGCTGCGGCTCGCCGCCGACGAGGCCACGGCGCTGCTGGTGGCGGCCCGCGCGGTGGCCACGCTGCCGGGGCTGCGGGAGAGCGACCGGCTCGCGCTGCTGCGCGCCACCGCGAAGCTGGAGGCCGCCGCCGGTGAGGCGGCCGGGGCCAGCTCCCGCCTGTCGGTGACCTTCGAGTCCGAGGGCGGTGTCTTCGCGGACGTCGACCGGGCGATCTCGGAGCGGCGCAGGCTGTGGATCCGCTACTACTCGCCCGCGCGCGACGAGGTCACCGAGCGGGAGATCGACCCGATCCGGCTGGTCAGCGTCGGCCACACCTATGTGGAGGCGTGGTGCCGCCGCTCCGAGGCGCGGCGCACCTTCCGGCTTGACCGGGTCGCCGAGATCAAGGTCCTGGACGAGCCGTCGGCGCCGCCGGAGATCGAGCTGCGGGACCTGTCGGCGGGGCTTGTGCAGCCCGCCGCCGAGGATCCCGAGGTGGTCGTGGAGGTCGGTCCGGGCGGGCGCTGGGTCGCCGAGTACTACCCGCACGACAGCGCGGAGGAGCTGCCCGACGGCGGCCTGCGCATCACGCTGCGCACCCCCGACCCGGCGTCCCTGCGCCGCCTGGCCCTGCGCCTGGGCGGCGACGGGCGCATCGTGGCGCCGCAGGACCTCGCGGACAGCGCCCGCGCGGCGGCGCGCGAGGCGCTGGCGGCGTACGACGGCGTGGCGTACGAGGACGTGGCGTACGACGGCGTGGCCCGGGAGGCCCCGCCGGGGCCCGGCGCGGGCCGCACCGGCGGGCCGGAGTCCGGCGGGACCGGGGTGTGAGGGTGCGGGGCGCGGGCGTGGTGTCCGGCCCGGCCCCGCGGCGGGTCCGGCCCGGCCGGGGGACCGGCGGGGGCGTGTGGCGCGTGGAGACGCGGGCCCGCGTGGAGAACCGAGCTGAGGAGAGTTGCACAGTATGTCGCTGACGTCCCTTGCGTCCGGCCCGGTGGCCGCGGTCCTCTTCAAGGCCGCGTGCCCCGACTGCCGTGCGCGCTTCGAGCTCGCCGCGGGCGCCCTGCGCCTCGCGATCGGCGCCAGCCGCCGCACCACCTTCTACTCCTTCACCTGCCCCGAGTGCGGCACGGCCGTGCGCAAGCCCGCGGGGGAGCGGATCGTGGAGCTCCTCACCGGCGGAGGGGTGCGGACCCTGCGGCTGCACTCGACCGTCTAGGCTCGGCGCATGTTCTGGGCGATGCTGGCGGTGGCCGTGGGATTCTGCGGTCTCGCCGTACTGGGTGTGTTCGCGATCAAGGTCTTCGTGGAGGCCCAGCGGCTCGGGCGCCAAGTGACCGAGACCACACGCCGGATCAACAGCGCGGCCGAGGACCTGGAGCGCGCGGCGGCCGGAGTGGCCAGGGCGGGCCGCGAGTTGACCTGAGGCGCGCGGCGCCCGTGGGGCGAGGTGTGGCGCGGTGCGGTCTGTCAACCGTCCTGATGGTGCGGGTACGCTGCTGAAGTGGCCCGAAATGTGAGGCGCGGGCCGCAACTGGGAGTATGCACGGGGATTGCCCCGCGTTTACCGCAGGGGGTTACGATCGCTGCCAAGCCCGGTGGTTCGGACGCCTGTCCGACGGCCGGTCCCGAAATCTGACGCCTCGGTGAAGAAGGTAGACAGCTATGGGTAGGCTCGGCCCCACCGAGATCATTCTGATCCTCGTCATCCTGGTCCTGCTCTTCGGTGCGAAGAAGCTCCCGGACATGGCCCGGTCCCTCGGCAAGTCGGCGCGCATCCTCAAGAGCGAGGCCAAGGCGATGAAGTCGGACGGCAAGAAGGACGAGGCCGCCCCGGCCGACCCGCCCGCCGACGCCTCCGCACCGCAGCAGCGCACCATCCAGGCCGCGCCCGGCGACGTGACCAGCTCGCGCCCCGTCGCCGAGCCGACCGACCACACGACGAAGCGCTGACCCAAGGCCGACGCCGACGCGTCGGCCTGCCGCACGAGATGAGGACGTGGGTTGCTTAAGTCTGCCCGCAAGAAGGAGCGGGATCCCGAGGGGCGGATGCCGCTCGCGGACCACCTGCGCGAGCTCCGCAACCGGCTTGCGAAGGGAATGCTGGCGATCGTCGTCGTGTCGATCGTCGCCGCGTTCTACAGCGAGGAGCTCATGGAGTTCCTCGCCGACCCCGTGCCGCGCTGCGAGAACGGGAAGCCCACCACGGGCGGCGTCTGCGCGCAGGTCGCGTACATGGACCTGCTCTCACCCTTCACCACCACAGTGAAGGTGTCCCTCATGGTCGGCGTCGTGGTGGCCAGTCCGGTGTGGCTCTACCAGCTGTGGGCCTTCGTCGCGCCCGGGCTGCACAAGCACGAGCGCAAGTACACCTACGCCTTCGTCGGCGCTGCCGTGCCGCTGTTCATGGGTGGCGCCTGGCTCGCGTACGAGATCATGCCCATCAGCATGCGGGTGCTGCTGAGCATCACTCCGGACGGCTCGGAGAACATCCTGCCCATGGACAAGATCCTGGACTTCAGCGTCCGGATGGTCCTGGTCTTCGGTGTCTCCTTCGAACTCCCGCTGCTGCTCGTCATGTTGAACATGACCGGCATGGTCAGCGGGCGCCGCATGGTCGGCTGGTGGCGCGGTGTCGTGATGGGCGTGTTCGTGTTCGGCGCGGTCGCGACCCCGACGACCGACCCGTTCGGGATGATCGCCCTCGCGGGCCCCATCGTCGTCCTCTACTTCCTCGCCGTCGGCTTCTCCCTCCTCAACGACAAGCGCCGCCGCCGCGCCAACCCGGACGCGGACCTGGACGACGACGAGGCCTCCGACCTCGACCTCACGCCGGAGCCCATCGGCGACATCAAGCCCGTGCCCGCCGCCAAGGCCCTGCCGGAGCAGGTCAACGGCGACGACTCCCGCTCCGCGAAGTACAACGGCTACGACGACGTGACCTGACCGAGCCCACCCACGGCACAGGGACCGGACGCCCGTCGCGTCCGGTCCCTGCTGGTTGGGTGCGGCGGGGCCTTGTAGGGTCCGGGCCGTGACCAGCGAGATCACCCTCTTCGTCAATCCCGCCGCGGGCCGCGGCCGGGGCGCGCACGCCGCTCAGCCCGCCGCGGCGGCGCTGCGGAGCGCCGGATTCTCCGTACGCACCGTCGTCGGCGAGGACGCCGGGGACGCGCTGCGCCGGGCCCGCGCCGCCGTCGACGGCGGCACCGGCGCGCTGATAGCCGTCGGCGGCGACGGCATGGCGAGCCTCGCCCTCCAGGCCGTCGCCGGGACGCGCACCCCGCTCGGCGTGATCGCGGTGGGCACCGGCAACGACTTCGCGCGGGCCCTCGGGCTGCCCGTGCGGGACCCGGCCGCCGCCGGTGCGCTGGTCGCTGACGCGCTGAAGGGGGCCCGGACGCGGGACGTGGACCTCGGGCGGGTGGGCGGCACCTGGTTCGGGTCGGTGCTCGCCTCCGGGTTCGACTCCCGGGTCAACGACCGCGGCAACCGGATGCGCTGGCCCGCGGGGCGCTTCAAGTACGACCTCGCGATGGTCGCCGAACTCGCCGCGCTCAAGCCCATCCCGTACCGGCTCACGCTCGACGACGGGGCGGTGCGCGAGATCGAGGCGACGCTCGTCGCCGTCGGCAACGGGTCCTCGTACGGCGGCGGCATGAGGATCTGCGCCGGGGCCGACCTGAGCGACGGGCTCTTCGACGTCACGGTCGTCGGGGCGTGCGGCCGCGCCACGCTCCTGAGGGTCTTCCCGCGCGTCTACCGGGGCACCCACCTGGACCACCCCAGGGTCAGCGTGTACCGCGCCGCGAAGGTGAGCATCGCGGCGCCCGGGGTGACCGGCTACGCGGACGGGGAGCGGCTCGGGCCGCTGCCGCTGACCGCGGAGTGCGTGCGCGGCGCCGTGCGGGTCCTCGGGCCCTGACCAGCGGGCATATGCGCTGGTCCGGATAATGATCGTCCGATGTCAGTGGTGGCCGGTAGGCTCGAAAGCACGATGACAGAGGACCTCTCTCCGGCCGAGCGGTATGCGGCAGCGCGGCAGCGCGCTGCCGAGCAGGCCACCGCGCTCGCGTCCTTCCGCGAGATGTACGAATTCGGCCTCGACCCCTTCCAGATCGAGGCGTGTCAGGCGCTCGAAGCGGGCAAGGGCGTGCTGGTGGCCGCCCCCACGGGCTCCGGCAAGACGATCGTCGGCGAGTTCGCCGTGCACCTCGCGCTCCAGCAGGGCAAGAAGTGCTTCTACACCACGCCGATCAAGGCGCTCTCCAACCAGAAGTACGCCGACCTCGCCAAGCGGTACGGCGCGGACCGCGTCGGCCTGCTCACCGGCGACAACAGCGTCAACTCCGAGGCCCCGGTCGTCGTCATGACCACCGAGGTCCTGAGGAACATGCTGTACGCGGGCTCCCAGTCGCTCCTCGGCCTCGGCCATGTGGTCATGGACGAGGTGCACTACCTCTCCGACCGCTTCCGCGGCGCCGTCTGGGAGGAAGTAATCATCCACCTTCCGGAGTCGGTCACGCTGGTGTCCCTGTCGGCCACCGTGTCGAACGCCGAGGAGTTCGGTGACTGGCTGGACACGGTCCGTGGCGACACCGAAGTGATCGTGTCCGAGCACCGGCCCGTGCCGCTGTTCCAGCACGTCCTCGCCGGACGGCGGATGTACGACCTGTTCGAGGAGGAGGGCGCGGGCCGCAAGAAGACGGTCAACCCGGACCTGACCCGCATGGCCCGCCTGGAGGCCAGCCGGGGGTACAACCCGCGCGACCGCCGCAAGGGCAAGATGGTCCGCGAGGCGGACCGCGAGCGGGAGCGCCGCCAGCGGTCGCGGATCTGGACGCCGTCGCGGCCGGAGGTCATCGAGCGGCTCGACGCCGAGGGCCTGCTGCCCGCCATCACGTTCATCTTCAGCCGCGCGGGCTGCGAGGCCGCCGTCCAGCAGTGCCTGTACGCGGGGCTCAGGCTGAACGACGACGCGGCCCGGGTCGCGGTGCGCGAGCTGGTCGAGGAGCGCACGGCCTCCATCCCGAACGAGGACCTGCACGTCCTCGGCTACTACGAGTGGCTGGAGGGCCTGGAGCGCGGCATCGCCGCCCACCACGCGGGCATGCTGCCGACCTTCAAGGAGGTCGTGGAGGAGCTGTTCGTGCGCGGCCTGGTCAAGGCCGTGTTCGCCACGGAGACCCTGGCGCTCGGCATCAACATGCCCGCCCGCTCCGTGGTCCTGGAAAAGCTGGTGAAGTGGAACGGCGAGCAGCACGCCGACATCACCCCCGGCGAGTACACGCAGCTCACCGGCCGTGCGGGCCGCCGAGGCATCGACGTCGAGGGCCACGCGGTGGTGCTGTGGCAGCGCGCCATGAGCCCCGAGCACCTGGCGGGTCTCGCGGGCACCCGCACCTACCCGCTGCGCTCCAGCTTCAAGCCGTCGTACAACATGGCGGTGAACCTGGTCGAGCAGTTCGGCCGCCACCGCTCGCGCGAACTGCTCGAAACGTCGTTCGCGCAGTTCCAGGCCGACAAGTCGGTCGTCGGGATCTCCCGCCAGGTGCAGAAGAACGAGGAGGGCCTGGAGGGCTACAAGGCCTCGATGACCTGCCACCTGGGCGACTTCGAGGAGTACGCGCGGCTGCGCCGCGAGCTGAAGGACCGCGAGACGGAGCTGGCCAAGCAGGGCGCGGTGCAGCGCAGGGCCGCCGCCGCGGCCGCCCTGGAGAAGCTCAAGCCGGGCGACGTGATCCACGTGCCGACGGGCAAGTACGCGGGCCTGGCGCTGGTCCTCGACCCGGGCCTGCCCGCGGGCCGGGCCAACGGCCACCGCGGCTTCGACCACCAGGACGGCCCGCGCCCCCTGGTGCTCACCGCCGAGCGGCAGGTCAAGCGGCTCGCGGCGATGGACTTCCCGGTGCCGGTGGAGCCGGTGGAGCGGATGCGCATCCCCAAGTCGTTCAACGCGCGCTCCCCGCAGTCCCGCCGCGACCTGGCCTCCGCGCTGCGCACCAAGGCCGGGCACATCGTGCCGGAGCGGCACCGCAAGGGCCGCGCGGCCGCCGCCGACGACCGCGAGATCGCCCGGCTGCGCGCCGAGCTGCGCGCCCACCCGTGCCACGGCTGCGACGACCGCGAGGACCACGCCCGCTGGGCCGAGCGGTACTACCGGCTGCTGCGCGACACCCAGCAGCTGGAGCGCCGCATCGAGGGCCGCACCAACACCATCGCGCGCACCTTCGACCGCATCGTGGCCCTGCTGACCGAGCTGGACTACCTGCGCGGCGACGAGGTCACCGAGCACGGCAAGCGCCTGGCCCGGCTGTACGGGGAGCTGGACCTGCTCGCCAGCGAATGCCTGCGCGCGGGCGTCTGGGAGGGCCTGGCCCCTGCGGAGCTGGCGGCGTGCGTCTCGGCGCTGGTGTACGAGGCGCGGGTAGGCGACGACGCGCTCGCGCCGAAGCTGCCCTCCGGCAGGGCCAAGGCCGCGCTCGGCGAGATGGTCCGCATCTGGGGCCGCCTGGACGGCCTGGAGGAGGAGTTCCGGATCAGTCAGGCCGAGGGCGTCGGGCAGCGCGAGCCCGACCTGGGCTTCGCCTGGGCGGCGTACATGTGGGCGTCCGACAAGGGTCTGGACGAGGTGCTGCGCGAGGCGGAGATGCCCGCGGGTGACTTCGTGCGCTGGTGCAAGCAGGTCATCGACGTGCTCGGGCAGATCTCGGCGGCGGCACCGCGCGAGAACAGCACGGTCGGGAGGAACGCCCGCAAGGCGGTCGACCAACTGCTGCGCGGCGTCGTGGCGTACAGCTCCGTGGGCTGAGGCGCCGCCGCAGCGCGCACTCTGTGTGGCCCCCGCCGGGTGACTCGGCGGGGGCCACTCGTGTACGGAGGAGGGCCGGTCGCGGGCGCGGGGCATTGACTCCGGTTTCGTACACGCGGGGCGCGGGACGGGGCGGCCGGAGGGCGGGGCGGGGGCGAAGAGCGGGGGTCACCGGCCCCGAGGGCTCGGCGCGGCCGCGTTCGAGGTGCTCACCACCCGCGTTCGAGTGATCGCCAAGCGTGTAAATAGAGACGAGTCTAGGGGTGTTGGCGGGCGCTCGCAGAGGGTTGCCGAATATGACTCCAGGGTGATGTGAGCGGACTAAGCTCGCCCGGAGCGCGGCGAGTTGAACGAGTTGCGTTAGATTCGCGCGCTTGTTCGTCATTTTTCGATAGGTCGTTTTCCTCCCCTGCTTCCTTCCCTGCTTCCTCCCCTTCCTCCCTGCCCATCGCCTCAGCTTCTTCCCCCGCCTCCTCCCCGCCTCCTCCCCGCCTCCTCCTCGACGTCCTGGTCGGCTTCCTCCCCGATCTCCTCCTCAGCTTCCCCCACGACATCCCCCGCAACTTCCCCCAACCTTCCTCCCCAAGACGAGTGTTCAGAGGGCATACATGGTGAGTGTTCAATCGCCTCCCGGTGGCCGAGAAGTCCCTTACGCACGTGTGCTGTTGCTGCCCGCCCTGCTGATGGCGGCCGCCTCCGGAGCCGCCGTCGCCGTGGTGGCGGTGCCCGCCCGGAGCGCCGTGGCCCTGTGCGGAGCCGTCGCCACCCTCCTGGTGATCGCCGTCGGAGCCGAGGCCGCCCGCCGCGGCCGCGTCATCCGGGACCTGCGCGGCAGCCACGCCGAACAGGTCGCCCAGCTGCGGCGGCGCATCGAGTCCCTCGACGAGGACACCGTGCGCCTGGGCCGCGAGCTGCTGCCCGTCACCCTCCACCGGGTCCGGCAGGGCGAGCCCCCTCGGAGGTCATCCGGCGCGTCATCGACGGCGACCCCGCCAACCGCGGGATCCCGCAGTCCCAGCGCATCCTGCTGCGCTCCATCCTGGACATCCTGGACCGCGAGGAGGCGATGCGGGAGAACTCCCAGCGCGCCTTCGTCAACATCGCCCGCCGGGTGCAGTCCATCGTCCACCAGCAGTCCGCCGAACTGCGCGAAATGGAGGAGTTCCACGGCCGCAACCCCGAGGTCTTCGACGACCTGCTGCGCATCGACCACGGCACCGCGCTGATCGGCCGCCTCGCCGACTCCATCACCGTGCTCGGCGGCGCCCGCCCCGGACGCCAGTGGCCCAAGCCCGTACCGCTGTTCAGCGTGTTGCGCGGCGCCATGTCCCGCATCCTGGAGTACCAGCGCGTCGACCTGCACTCCATCGCCAACGTCAACATCCACGGCACCAAGGTCGAGCCGCTCATCCACGCCTGCGCCGAACTCCTCGACAACGCGACGCGCTACTCGCCGCCGCAGACCCGGGTGCACGTCACCGCCGTCGAGGTGCAGACCGGCATCGCCGTGGAGATCGAGGACGGCGGCGTGAGCCTCAGCGAGGAGGCCCGCGCCCGTGCCGAGCGGATGCTGGAGCGCGCCAAGGAGGGCATGGACCTCAACGACCTCGGCGAGACCCCCCGGCTCGGCATGGCCGTCGTCGGACGGCTCTCGCAGATGTACAACCTCCAGGTGTCCCTGCGGCAGTCCGCCTACGGCGGGGTGCGCGCCGTCCTGATCGTCCCGCGCGACATGCTCACCACCGAGCCCGCGCCCGGACTCGCCCACGGCATCGGCGCCTCCGCGGTGCCGCGCGTCGACGCGGACGGCACGATCATCGTGGAGGAACGCGGCATCCGGCGTAAGAAGCCGCGGAAGGTCACCACGGTGCCGCGCCCCTCCATGCCGCTCACCGCGTCGATGGAGGACGAGATCCCCGAAGTCACCGAGTGGACGGCCAACGGCCTCCCGCAGCGCAGGAGTCGAGTCAAGATGCCGCTCAGCGAGCGCTACGCCCAGGAGGCCGAGGCGCAGCGGCGCGCCGAGGAGGCCATGGCGGCCGCCCCGCCGCCCCCGCCCGAACCGGTGCGCAAGCACGAGGAGAAGGAACCCGGCCTGTGGATCGAGGCCTTCATGAAGGGCGTGAACGGCGAGGACCCCGGCGCGGGTGACCGGCCGGGCGGCCCGGCGGCACCGGGGCAGGTCCGCACCGAGAACGACCACGGCAGCACCGACCACGCCGACGAGGGAGGCTGGAAGTGATCCAGCAGCGGGCCAACTTCGACTGGATGCTCAAGGAACTCGCCGACGGCGTGCACGGCACCCGGCAGATCGTGGTGCTCTCCGCCGACGGCCTGCGCATCGCCCGCTACGGCGGCGACCCGGACGCGGCCGACCGCCTCGCCGCCGCCTGCGCCGGACTGCAGAGCCTCGCGGCGGCCGTCGCCACCGAGATCCCCGAGAGCGACGGCAAGATGCGCATGGTGATCATCGAGGTCAACGGCGGCTACTTCTACATGATGGCCGCCGGAGCCGGTGCCTATCTGGCGGTGCTCGCCGAGGAGACCGTCGACGCGGGCCTCATCGGCAACCGCATGCGTGACCTCGTCGTACGGATCGGCGCCCATCTGACGAGCCCGCCCCGGCGAGACGGGCAGGCCGTATGACTCATCCGCAAGACCCCGTCCACCACGATCCGACCGATCCCCGCTTCCAGGCCGACGTGCCGGTCCGGCGGGAGCGCCGCAGCCCCGTGCCCCCCGAGAGCCCGGAGCTGTCGACGAACCCCGCGCGGCTGTACATCCTCACCGGAGAGGACACCGAACGGGCCCCGCTCGACCTGGTCACGCTGATCGTCGCCAAGGGCGACCCGTCGCCGACGGCGCAGCCGGAGCAGTCCGCCGTGCTGCGGCTGTGCCAGACACCGCTGTCCGTCGCGGAGGTCTCGGCCTATCTGGCGCTGCCGTTCAGCGTGGTGACCGTGCTCCTGACGGAGCTGCTCGCGGCGGACTTAGTGCAGGCGCGCGCCCCGATCGTGCGCTCCGCGCTCCCCGACCGTTCCCTTCTCGAAGCGGTGATGCATGGACTTCAAAAGCTCTGACACGCTCACCTCCGGCACGATCACCGGGCCGCGCGAGCAGGACGTGCTGCCCGCGACGGCCGCCGCGGCCGTCAAGGTCGTCATCGTGGGCGGGTTCGGCGTGGGCAAGACGACGATGGTGGGCTCCGTCAGCGAGATCCGCCCGCTGACCACCGAAGAGACCATGACGCAGGCCGGGATCGGCGTCGACGACAACTACGGCTCCGAGACCAAGACCGCCACCACCGTGGCGATGGACTTCGGCCGGATCAGCATCTCCGAGGAGCTGGTCCTGTACCTGTTCGGCACCCCCGGCCAGGAGCGGTTCTGGTTCCTGTGGAACGGCCTGTTCGAAGGCGCGCTCGGCGCCGTCGTGCTCATCGACACCCGGCGCCTCCAGGTCAGCTTCGACGTGATCGGACGCCTGGAGGAGAAGGGCGTGCCGTTCATCATCGCCGTCAACGACTTCCCCGACGCGCCCCGGCACCCGATAGAGGCCCTGCGCACCGCGCTCGACCTGGAGCCGGAGGTGCCGATCGTGCACTGCGACGCGCGCCGCCGCGCCTCCAGCCGGGACACCCTGATGACCCTCATGCGGTATCTGCACTCCCTCGCCATGGCCAAGGCCTGAGCCATCCCAGCAACGTCAGCGAACCCCCGGAGCGACCACCGTGACGCCTCCCCCAGCCCCTCCCGTTCCTCCCGTTCCCCTCTTCCCGCCCAGCCCCCGCCGGGCACCGACCAGGCCCCGCCGGGCTGCCCGGCCCATCGGATCTCCGGCATCGGCGCGGGCGGCCTGCGCAGGCTGTACGGCCCCGAGGCCGACGAGGACCTCGCGGGCGTGTACGAGAAGCTGCGCGCCGAGCACGGCCCCGTGGCGCCCGCGCTGATCCACAACGACGTACGCGTCTGGGCGGTCCTCGGCCACAGCGAGAACCTGCACATGGTCCGCACGCCGTCCCAGTACTGCCGCGACTCGCGCATCTGGACCGCGGTCAAGGACGGCACCGCGGGCCCCGACCACCCGCTCGCGCCCGTCTTCACCTGGCAGCCGATGTGCACCTTCGCCGAGGGCGCCGAGCACCAGCGGCTGCGCGGCGCGGTCACCGGTGCCATGGACACCATCGACCACCGCGGCATCCGCCGCCACATCAACCGCTACAGCAACAAGCTGCTCAACGAGATCTGCGAGCGCGGCACGGCCGACCTGGTCAGCCAGTTCGCCGAGCACCTGCCGATGATGGTGATGCTGCACGTCCTCGGCATGCCCGAGGACTACAGCGAGCGCATGGTGCAGGCCGCCCGCGACATGATCAAGGGCACCGAGACGGCCATCGCCAGCAACCAGTTCGTGATGGACGCCCTCACCCGGCACGTGGTGCGCCGCCGCGCCCAGCCCGAGGAGGACTTCACCAGCGCCCTGATCGCCCAGCCCCAGCAGCTCACCGACGACGAGGTCGCCGCCCATCTGCGCCTGGTCCTGATCGCCGCGTACGAGGCGACGGCCAACCTCATCGCGAACGTGCTGCGCATGGTGCTCACCGACCCCCGCTTCCGCGCCCAGCTCAGCGGCGGTCAGATGACCGTGCCGGAGGCGGTCGAGCAGTCGCTGTGGGACGAGCCGCCGTTCAGCGCGATGGTCGGCTACTTCGCCAAGCAGGACACCCAGCTCGGCGGCCAGCACATCAAGGCGGGCGACGGCCTGCTGCTCGGCATCCAGCCGGGCAACGTCGACCCCGTGGTGCGCCCCGACCTGAGCGCCAGCATGCAGGGCAACCGCGCCCATCTCGCCTTCAGCGGCGGGCCGCACGAGTGCCCGGGCCAGGACATCGGCCGCGCCATCGCCGACACCGGCGTGGACGCGCTCCTGATGCGCCTGCCCGACGTGGAACTCGCCGTGGACGAGAGCGAGTTGAGCTGGCGCTCGACCATCATGTCGCGGCACCTGGTGGCGCTGCCGGTGACGTTCGGCGCCCGGCCGCCGCAGGACGTCACCGCCCGGCCCGCGGCGCATGTCCCCGGGCCGCGCAAGGGCTGGGAGGTGTCGTCGCCGCTGCCGCAGCCGGTGCCGCCGGTGGCCCCGCCGCCGGTGGCCGAGGCCCCCGCCCCCGCCGCCGCCCCGGAGCCGGAGCCGGAGCCCGCGCGGCGCAAGGGCGCCTGGCGGCGGTTCCTGGAGTGGTGGCGCGGCTACTGAGCGCCGGGAGCGGCGGGAGCGTCGGGAACGGCGGCGCGGCTGTCAGGCGCCGCCGTCGGCCCAGGTCTCGTACGACGTCCACGCGCCGAGGGCCCGCCCGCTGACGAAGCGGTGCGCGACGCCGGTGAGCGGGTCGGTGAACTCCAGGGCGCGAGCGAGCAGTTGGAGCGGGCGCCGGAAGTCGTCGGGGGCCGCGGGCGGGCGCACCGCGGGGTACAGCGGGTCGCCGAGCAGGGGCAGGCCGAGGGCGTTCATATGGACGCGGAGCTGGTGGGTGCGGCCGGTGTGCGGGATCAACCGGTAGCGCCCTAGGCGGCCGTCGTGCGCGAGGAGTTCGACGCGGCTCTCGCTGTTCGGCTCGGCGCCCGGCACCTCGTACGCGGCGAGCACACCGCGGTCCTTGACGAGGTGGCTGCGGACCGTGCGGGGCAGCGCGAGATCGGGGTCGTACGCGGCCACGGCCTCGTACTCCTTGCGCACCCGCCGGTCGCGGAACAGCGCCTGGTACGCGCCGCGCTCCTCGGGCCGCACGGTGAACAGCAGCAGCCCGGCGGTGAGCCGGTCCAGGCGGTGGGCGGCGCTGAGCGCGGGGACGCCGAGCCGGGCGCGCAGCCGGGCCAGGGCGGTCTCGGCGACGTGGCTGCCGCGCGGCATGGTCGCCAGGAAGTGCGGCTTGTCGGCGACGACGATGTGCTCGTCGCGGTACACCACGTCCAGGGTGCCCGGGACGCGGGGCTCCGCGGGCAGGTCGCGGTGGAACCACACGTACAGGCCCGCCGCGTACGGGGTGTCCGGCGTGACCGGCGTCCCGTCCGCGCCGACGATCCGGCCCGCGCGCAACATCCCGTCGATGACGTCGGGCCCGGCCGCGAGCCGCGCCACGAGGTGGTCGCGCACGGTCGGCCACGCCCCGCCCTGCGGGAGCCGCACCCGCACGGGGTCGACGCCGTCGCGCTGCGGCAGGGGAGCGGGCGGGATGCGGGTCTTGCGTCTCACAAGGGGCAAGCGTAATTCGCTGGGGCGGGGGCCGGGCCGTGGCGCAGGATGAGCCCATGCCCTACAAGATCTCCGACGTCGTGCGCCCGGGTACGTTCGCCGAGCGCGACCAGCCCGCCCTGCCCGCGTCCGGCGGCCTGCGCCTGCGCCCGTGGGACCCCGAGGACGCGCCCGCCGTGTACGCGGCCTTCCAGGACCCGCTGCTCCAGCGCTGGCACGCGCGGGTCGCGGACTCCGTCGACGAGGCCCGCGCGTGGATCGAGACCTGGCGTGAGGAGTGGTACGAGGAGAAGTCCGCGCAGTGGGCCGTCGTCGACGCGGACTCCGACGCCGTGCTGGGGCGGGTCGCCCTGCGGATGATCGCCCTTGGCGACGGCCAGGCGGAGATGGCGTACTGGACGGCACCGGGCGCGCGGGGCCGCGGTGTCGCGTCCCGCGGCGTGCAGGCCCTGACGTCCTGGGCCCTGGACGAGGTGGGCCTGCACCGCCTGGAGCTGACTCACTCGACGGAGAACGAGGCGTCGTGCCGCGTGGCCCTGAGGGCGGGCTACGCGGCGGAGGGCACCAAGCGCAGCGCCCTGCTGCACGAGGACGGCTGGCACGACATGCACCTGCACGCGCGGATCGCCGCCAGGGAACCAGACCCGTCCGGCACCTGAGGCCACCCCGGCGCCCGGGGTTTCTGAGGCCGCCTTCCGCGAGCCTGCGGCGCCGGTAGGAAATCAAGCCCGTCCGGCGTTTGAGGACGAGGCCGGAGGCCGATGACAGGGGGGCGCCGGGCAGCGGATGCCCGGCAGAGGGCACCCACGCCAGGAAAGGGCGCCCACGCCAGAAAACGGCTCAGCCCTGCGCAGCAGCGGGTTCCTGCTCCGCCTCCACCTGCGCGTTCCACTCCCGCTTCGAGGCCTGCCAGCCGTCCTCGTTGTGGCCGAGGCGCCAGTAGCCCGAGATGGACAGCCGCTCGCGCGGGATCTGGCGCTCCACGCGCAGGATCCGGCGCAGCTCCTTCACGAAGCCCGCCTCGCCGTGGACGAACGCCTGCACGTCGCCCGCCGGGAAGTCCAGGGCGCGGACGGCCTCGACGAGCATCTCGCCGACCGGCCGGGCGCCGCGGTGCAGCCAGACGACCTCCGCGCCCGTCTTGATCGGCTGCTCCTCGTCGGGGCCCTCGACCTCCACGAAGGCGCGGACCTCGGCGCCGTCGGGCAGCGCCTCCAGCGCGGCGGCGATCGCGGGCAGGGCGCTCTCGTCACCGGCGATCAGGTGCCAGTCGGCGGCCGGGTCCGGGGCGTACCCCCGCCGGGGCCGAGGAGGCGGACCGTGTCGCCGGGCTCGGCGCGCAGCGCCCAGGGCCCGGCCAGGCCCTCGTCGCCGTGCACCACGAAGTCGATGGCCAGCTCGCGGGCCCTGGGGTCCCACCAGCGCACCGTGTACGTCCGCGTCACGGGCCACTGCTCGCGCGGCAGCTCCGCGCGGACGCGCTGGATGTCGAAGGGCTCCGGGTAGGTCACGCCTTCGGGGGCGAAGAGGATCTTCACGTAGTGGTCGGTGAACTCCTCGGCGCTGAACTCCGCGAGGCCGTCGCCGCCCAGGATCACGCGCTGCATATGGGGGGTCAGGCGTTCCGTGCGGACGACCTGTGCCAGATGGGGCTTCGGAGCCTTGCGTGCGGGCCGCTCGGCCATGACGTGCCTCCCCTGATCTACTATTTGTTAGGTTTACCTAACCTAACACCTCACTGCCGCAGCGTGCTGAGAAGGCGCTCCAGCGAACCGCCGAGCCCCCAGCGGGCCGCCAGGTCGTCCAGGGCGACCGGGTCGCGGGGCTCGCGGGGCAGCGCGGTGCCGACGTCCGGCAGCGGCACGTCGTCGGCGACCCGGACCACCTTCGGCGCGACCGCCACGTACGCCCGGGAGGCGTCGAGCCGCTTGCGCTGCGACGGCGTCAGCTTGGACGACGGGTCGTCGACCGCGGCCATGATCCCCGCCAGGTCGCCGTAGGCGTCGAGCAGCTTGGCCGCGGTCTTCTCGCCGATGCCGGGGACGCCGGGCAGGCCGTCGCTGGGGTCGCCGCGCAGCAGGGCGAGGTCGACGTAGCCGGGGCCGTCCACGCCGTACTTCTCGCGCAGCAGGGCCTCGTCCGTCACCTGGAGGGTGCCGACGCCCTTCAGGGGGTACAGGACGCGGATGCCGCGCGCGTCGTCCACCAGCTGGAACAGGTCGCGGTCGCCCGTGATGATGTCGACCGGGCCCGTGGCGCGCGCCGTGTACGTGCCGATCACGTCGTCGGCCTCGTACGCCGCGACGCCCACCCGGGCGATGCCGAGCGCGTCCAGGACGTCCTCGATGACCGGGACCTGCGGGGAGAGGGTGTCCGGGGTCTCCTCGACGTCCGGGGCCGCGGAGTCGGCGGGGGCCTCCTCGGCGACGCGGTGCGCCTTGTACGAGGGGATGAGCTCCACCCGCCAGTGCGGGCGCCAGTCCGCGTCCATGCAGGCCACCAGGTCGTCCGGGCGGTGGTCCTGGACGAGGCGGGTGATGAAGTCGAGGAGGCCGCGGACGGCGTTGACCGGGGTGCCGTCGGGGGCGCGGACGGATTCCGGCACGCCGAAGTAGGCGCGGAAGTACAGGGATGCCGTGTCGAGCAGCATGAGCCGCCGCGGTTGCTGAGTCACGGGGGCATCTTGCCGCACGGGTACGACAGCCGGGGGGTGGCCTCGCGGGTGGCGCCCCAGGCCCGCCCCTTCACCGAAACCAGGGGCTGCCGCCCCTGACACCCCGCTTGATTGCCGCTGCGCGGCTCGTCCTCAAACGCCGGACGGGCTGGATCTACCGCACGCGCCGTCGCGAAGCGCCGATGAGGAGGCCGGTGTGACCTGGGGCACTCTTTGGTTTGCGCCACGCCAGTGGGGGCAGGCGCGCACGCGGAGCGGGCTCGGTCGCGTTTTCAACTTCTTGAAGTGTGGATTCTTGAGGTCGACCGACCGGGAAGCGGGCAGACCCCGCGCCGCTCCACGGCCCGCCAACGGGGGAGGCGGGCCGTCGTGCTTCAACCCGAGAGGTGTATGTGTCCAGGCTGCAAGCCGAGCACCTGTACAAGGTGTTCGGCAGACGACCCGCTGACGCGGTGGAGAGACTCCGCCACGGAGCCGACCGTGAGGAACTGCGCGCCGAAGGAACCACCGCCGCGGTGATCGACGCGTCCTTCACCGTCGAGCCGGGCCAGATCTTCGTCGTGATGGGTCTCTCCGGATCCGGCAAGTCCACGTTGCTGCGCATGCTCAACGGTCTTTCGGAGCCAACAGCCGGACAGGTGCTCTTCGACGGTCAGGACCTGACCGGGCTCAGCCCCCGCGAGCTGCGCGAGGTGCGCTCCAAAAAGATCAGCATGGTCTTCCAGCACTTCGCGCTCTTCCCGCACCGCAGCGTCCTGGAGAACGCCGCGTACGGCCTGGAGGTGCAGGGCCTGCCGCGCGCGGAGCGCGAGAAGCGGGCCACCGAGGCGCTTGAGCTCGCCGGGCTCAAGGGCTGGGAGAAGTCCTGGCCCGACGAGCTGTCCGGCGGCATGCAGCAGCGCGTGGGCCTCGCCCGCGCGCTGGCCACCGACGCCGACCTGCTCTTGATGGACGAGTCCTTCAGCGCGCTCGACCCGCTGATCCGGCGCGACATGCAGGACCAGCTCCTGGAGCTGCAGAAGACGCTGAAGAAAACCATCGTCTTCATCACCCACGACCTGAACGAGGCCATGCGCCTCGGCGACCAGATAGCCGTCATGCGCGACGGCCGCATCGTGCAGACCGGCACCGCCGAGGACATCCTCGTCACCCCGGCCAATGACTACGTCGCCGCGTTCACGCAGGACGTCGACCGCTCCCGGGTGCTGACCGCGGGCGCCATCATGGCCGACCCCGAGACCGCGTACGGCACCACCACGCCCGACGGCAAGGAACTGCACACCGCCGCCGACGTGCTCGCGGCGGCGCCCGCGACCGTCTCGGCGGACACGCCCATCATCGAGCTGTTCACGCCGTGCTCCACCAGCGGCGTCGCCGTCGCCGTGACCGACGAGGGCGGCGCGCTCATCGGCGTCGTCCCGCGGGCCCGGCTGCTCGCCGTGCTCGGCGAGCCCAGCACGCAGCAGGAGGCGGCCCCGAACGCCGCCGTCCCGGCGCAGGTCAGGGACGCCGACAGGGGTCCCGACAAGAGCGGCAAGGGCGCGGGCAAGGACGCGGGCAAGGACGACGTCGAGGGCGCCCGGCGCGCCGGGAGCGACGGCGGCAAGAGCGTGGGCAAGGTGAGCAGCGGTGCCTAGGATTCATCTCGGCGACTGGGTCAACGACGCGGTCGACTGGCTCACCCAGCACCTCGACTGGCTGTTCGACTTCGTCAAGTCCGTGCTCAGCGGCATGAACGACAACCTGGTCGACCTGCTCCAGGCCCCCGAGCCGCTGCTGCTCGCGGGCATCTTCGCCGTCATCGCGTTCTGGCTGCGCGGTCTGAGCGCCGGTGTGCTGGCGTTCGTGGGCTTCGCGTTCATCGACTCCCTGGAGTTGTGGGACAACGCGATGATCACGCTCTCGCTGGTGCTCGTGGCCACGGTGATCGCGCTGGTGATCTCCGTGCCGCTCGGCATCTGGGCGGCCCGCTCGAACCGGGTCAGCGCGCTGCTCCGGCCCGTCCTTGACCTCATGCAGACGCTCCCGGCGATGGTCTACCTCATTCCGGCCATCCTGTTCTTCGGCATGGGCGGCCCCGCGGGCATCGTGGCGACGCTGATCTTCGCGCTCGCCCCGGGCGTGCGCATGACGGAGCTGGGCATCCGCCAGGTCGACAAGGAGCTGGTGGAGGCGGCCGACGCGTTCGGCACCACGCCCCGCAACATCCTGTTCCGCGTGCAGCTCCCGCTGGCCCTGCCGACGATCATGGCGGGTGTCAACCAGGTCATCATGCTCGGCCTGTCCATGGCCGCCATCGCGGGCATGGTCGGCACCGGCGGCCTCGGCGCCGACGTGAACGAGGCCATCGGCCAGCTCGACGTGGGCCTCGGCGCCGAGTCCGGCGTCTCCATCGTGATCCTCGCGATCTACCTGGACCGCATGACCAGCGCCCTGGGCACCCAGGTGTCCCCGCTCGGCCGCCGCGCCGCCGCCAAGGCGCGCGCCGCGCAGGGCGTCAAGCCCTGGAACTACCGGCCCCGCCCGGCGTTCGCCGTGGTCGGCGTCGTCGTGCTGGCGCTGGTCGCGGGCGGCGTGGGCGTCTTCGGCGGCTCCGACGACGAGGCGACCGCCGCGTCCGGCGGCAGCAACGTCGGCCACGGCAAGGAGCTGAACGTCGGCTACATCCCCTGGGACGAGGGCGTCGCCTCCACCTTCCTGTGGAAGGAGATCCTGGAGCAGCGCGGCTTCAAGGTGAACACCAAGCAGCTCGACGCGGGCCCGCTGTACACCTCGCTCGCCCAGGGCGACATCGACTTCCAGACCGACGCCTGGCTGCCGGTGACGCACGAGTCGTACTGGAAGAAGTACGGGGACAAGCTGGACGACCTCGGCGCCTGGTACGGCCCGACATCGCTGGAGCTGACCGTGCCGTCGTACATGAAGGACGTCGACTCCCTCGATGACCTCAAGGGCGCGAAGGGCACCTTCAAGGGCAAGGTCATCGGCATCGAGTCCAGCGCGGGCATGATGAAGCTCCTCAAGGACAAGGTCCTCAAGGAGTACGGCCTGGAGAAGGACTACGAGGTCGTCGACGGCTCCACGCCCGCGATGCTCGCCGAGCTGAAGCGCGCGTACGCCAAGAAGGAGCCCATCCTGGTCACGCTGTGGTCGCCGCACTGGGCGTACAGCGACTTCGACCTGAAGAAGCTGAAGGACCCCAAGGGCGCCTGGGGCAAGGGCGACGGCGTGCACACGCTGGCCCGCGAGGGCTTCGGCGGCGAGCACCCCGAGGTCGCCAAGTGGCTGAAGGACTTCAAGATGAGCGAGAAGCAGCTCACGAGTCTGGAAGCGGAGATCAACAAGGCGGGCAAGGGCAACCAGCGGGACGCCGTGCGCGCCTGGCTGAAGCGGCACCCCGGCCTGGTCGACAAGTGGGCCCCCGTCGCGGGCGGCAAGGGGTCGACGCCCGCCGAGGCCAAGCGGACGCTGAACGTCGCCTGGTTCCCCTGGGATGAGGACGTCGCCGTCACCTACCTGTGGAAGAACGTCCTGGAGCGGCGCGGCTACAAGCTGAAGCTGTCGCAGTCCGACGTCGGCCCGGTCTACACCGGCCTCGCGCAGGGCGACCTGGACGTGAACTTCGACGCCTGGCTGCCCAGCACCCAGAAGAACTACTGGGACAAGCACAAGGACAACCTCGTCGACCTGGGCACCTGGTACAGCCCGACGTCGCTCGAGGTCGCCGTGCCGTCGTATGTGAAGGACGTGAAGTCGCTCGCGGACCTCAAGGGCAAGGCCGGGAAGTTCGGCGGCAAGATCGTCGGCATCGAGCCGGGCACCGGCGTCATGCAGAAGCTCAAGGACGAGGTGCTGCCCGGCTACGGCCTGGACGGCGAGTACAAGATCGCCAGCGGCTCGACGCCCGCGATGCTCGCCGAGCTGAAGCGCGCGTACGCCAAGAAGGAGCCGGTCGCGGTCCTGCTCTGGTCGCCGCACTGGGCGTACAACGAGTACGACCTGACCAAGCTGAAGGACCCCAAGGGCGCCTTCGGCAAGGGCGACACGATCCGGACGATCGCCAGCAAGCAGTTCCCGAAGCAGTACCCGCAGCTCACGAAGTGGTTCAAGAACTTCAAGATGAGCGAGGCGGAGCTGGCGGGCCTGGAGAACGAGATCAAGAAGCGCGGCAAGGGGCACGAGGAGGAGGCCGTGGCCGCGTGGCTGAAGGAGCACCCGGAGGTTCCCGGGCGGATGGCTCCGCAGTAGGCCCCTTCTTCGTCTTCTTCGTCTTCTTCGTCGGCGCTCGGCGCCTCGTCCTCGAACGCCGGACGGGCTTGAATGGGGCCCGTCCGGCGTTCGCGCGCGCCCCTCGCGCCCGGCCGGAACCGCCCAACTGGGTAAAACCGTTTGGCGAACATGCGTAGGGTGCAGAAAACCCTTCAGGGTGACCGGACAGGCACGGCAAGTTGACCGATGCGCGCAGAGAAGAAGAAGGGAGCCGAGGCGATGGACGAGCACAAGGACAACCTCCGGGTGGGCTCGGCCGTACGGCGGCGCCGCCGCCAGCTTGAGCTCACCCTCGCGGTCGTCGCCGGGCGCAGCGGCCTGTCGGTGCCGTTCCTGAGCCAGGTGGAGAACGAGCGGGCCCGGCCCAGCATGCGCTCCCTGGAGCGGGTCGCCGACGCCCTCGGCACCACCGCCGTGGAGCTGCTGGCCGCCGCCGACCCGACCGGCACGGTCGACCTGGTGCGCGCCGCCGACGAGGTGAGCCTGGAGGGCGGCACGCCCGAGACGCACGTGCGGGACCTGGTGCGCGGCCACCACCAGCTGCACGCCTTCGAGTACGTGGGGGACCACGACGAGGGCCGCGAGTTCCAGCACCGCAACGACGAGCTGATGTACGTCATCGGCGGCGCCGTCGAGGTCGAGGCCGAGGGTCGCGCCTACCGCCTGGGGCCCGGGGACTCGCTGTACCTGACGGGCGGGGTGCGCCACCGGTGGCGGGCGACGGCCGCCGACGCGCGGGTCCTCGTCGTCGCCGTGGGAGACCACATCGAGGCCGTCGACGACCGGCGGCACTGAGCGGTGGCGGACACGCGGGTCGTCTCCCTGGTGCCGTCGCTGACCGAGGCGGTCGCCGTGACGGTGCCGGGCGCGCTGGTCGGCGCCACCGACTGGTGCAGCCACCCCGCGGACCTCGACGACCTCGGGGTGGTCCGCGTCGGCGGCACCAAGAACCCGGACGTGCCCGCGATCGTCGCGCTCGCCCCGGACCTGGTGATCGCCAACGAGGAGGAGAACCGCCCCGCCGACCTCGCGGCCCTGCGCGCCGCGGGCCTGGACGTCCTGGTCACCGAGGTGCGCGGCCTGGACCAGGCCTTCGCCGAGCTGGCGCGGGTCCTCGCGGCCTGCGGCGGCCCCGCGCGCCCGCCCTGGCTCGACCGGGCGGAGGCCGCCTGGCTCGACCCGGCGCGCCCGGCCATCAGACCGAGAGCGGCGGTGCCCATCTGGCGCAGGCCGTGGATGGTGCTCGGCCGGGACACGTTCGCGGGCGACCTGCTGGCCCGCCTCGGCGTGGACAACGCGTACGCCAGGCACGATGAGCGCTATCCCCGCGTGCCCCTGGACGACCTGCGCGCCGCCGACCTGGACCTGGTGGTCCTGCCGGACGAGCCGTACCGCTTCACGCGCGACGACGGCCCCGAGGCGTTCCCGGCGAGCGTGCCGGTCGCGCTGGTCAGCGGCCGCCACCTGACCTGGTACGGGCCGTCCCTCGCCGAGGCCCCCGCCGTGCTCAGCGCGGCGCTGCGAGCAGCCGTCCGCTGAGCAGGCCGCGAGCGGTCTGCGTCAGGGCCACCGCCCAGGCGGCCACAAGCAGGGCGAACAGGGCGACGGCCAGCCAGTCGTACGCGGCGAGGCCGGTGTGCCTGCCCAGGCCCTCGGCGCCCGTGACGCAGGTGCCCACGGGGAAGGTGAACGCCCACCAGGTCATCGCGAAGCCCATGCCCGCGCGCCGGGCGCGCACCACCAGCGCGGCCGCCAGGGCCAGCCACAGCAGCGCGAAGCCCAGCACCGGCACCCCGTACAGCGCGGCGAAGACGGCGAAGCCCTGGTCGTAGGGGGCGGGCAGCGGGCCCTGGGCGGCGTCGGCGAACTTGGCTGCGGCCGTCGTGGACTGGCCGAGCGGGCCCAGCACCAGGAACACGGTCGGGGTGAGCGCGAGCGGCAGCGCGGGACCCGTCACCAGGCGGCCGAAGATCAGCGGCAGCATGACCAGGGTGGCGAGCAGGCTCATGCCGAACATCGCGAAGCAGGCGTACAGCAGCGTCCGCTGAGCCTGCCCGGACGGCAGGTGCGGCACCAGGAGCGGGCCCACGGCCGCCGCGACCATGGGCGCCACGACGGGCAGCAGCCACACCGGCGACGCCTGCTCGGCGGTGATCCGGTGCCGGACCACCATCAGGTACGGGATCGCCACGGCCGCGGCCAGGCCGATCGCCGCACCGGCCGTGAACAGCGCCGCGTCCAGCGCCACCGCCGTGTCCAGGCCGATCCAGTCCCGGCCCGCGAGCACGGTGGCGGCGCCCACCGCGAGCAGCGCCATGGACAGACAGCCGTAGAACGGTGCCATCGCCGGGTCGAGGAGGTGCGCGCGGGCCTGGTCCCGGTGGTGGACCCAGTGCGCGGCGCGGGCGAGCAGCAGGGCGGTCAGCATCAGCAGGGCGAGCGCCCATATCGCCGCGCAGGCCGTGCGCAGGCCCGGTATCGCGCAGGGCAGCGCGACGCCCGCGTTGGCGATGATCGCGGTGCCCATGACGGCGGCGTACCAGTTGGGGCCGAGGTGGCGGACGGCGGCGCGGGCGGTGCCGGGGCGGGGGGCCGGGCGGAGGCGGGCGCGGGGGCGGCTGGGTGCTGCGGTGACCATGAGTCCACGGTGCGCCCGGCGGGGCGGCGCCAGTAGGGATCTTCGGGCTATGGGGGCATAACCTGGGCTTATGACCTCAGGTGCGTCGGATACGTCTACGTCGTATACGCCTACGTCGGCTACGTCTACGTCGGATACGTCCATGGGGGTGCGGCTCGCGCACCGGGTGCCGGACCTGGCCGCGCTTGAGCTGCTGCTCGCCGTGGCGCGCCTGGGGAGCCTCGGGCGGGCGGCGCGCGAGCTGGGCATCACCCAGCCCGCCGCGAGCGGACGCGTCCGGTCCATGGAGCGGCAGCTCGGCGTGGCCCTGGTGGACCGCTCGCCGCGCGGTTCGCGCCTGACGGAGGCCGGGGCGCTGGTCACCGACTGGGCGCGGCGGATCGTGGAGGCTGCGGAGGCCTTCGACGCGGGCGCGCAGGCGCTGCGGGACCGGCGGGACTCGCGGCTTCGGGTCGCCGCCAGCATGACCATCGCCGAGTACCTGCTGCCGGGCTGGCTGATCGCGCTGCGGGCGCGGCGGCCCGACACGGCCGTGTCGCTGCTCGCGGGGAACTCCGCGCAGGTCGCGCGGAAGCTGCTCGGCGGGGAGGCCGACCTGGGGTTCCTGGAGGGGGTCGGGGTGCCCGCCGGGCTCGACGCGGCCGTCGTCGGGCACGACCGGCTGCTGGTGGTGACCGCGCCGGGGCACCCCTGGGCGCGGCGGCGGGCGCCGCTCGGCGCCGCGGAGCTGGCGGCGACGCCGCTGATCCTGCGGGAGGAGGGCTCCGGCACCCGGCAGGTCCTCGACGCGGCGCTCGGCGGGCTGGCGGCGCCGCTGCTCGAGCTGTCCTCCACCACCGCCGTGAAGTCGGCCGCGGTCAGCGGGGCCGGGCCCGCCGTGCTCAGTGAGCTGGCGGTGGGGGAGGAGCTGGGGGCGGGGCGGCTCGTGCGGGTTCCCGTGGAGGGGATCCGGCTGCGGCGGGACCTGCGGGCGGTGTGGCCGACGGGGCACGTGCCGACCGGGCCCGCGCGGGAGCTGCTGGGGCTCACGCGGGGGGATCGGTAGGCGGGTGCCCCGCGGTGGGCGCCTGCGGCGCGTGCCCGCGGTGGGGCTGCCCGCGGTGGGGCTGCCCGGCGGCGGAAAGGGCGCCGTCCGTTGTGCCCACCCGTTCCGCCCCAGCGGAACGACCGCCCACAACGGCTACCGCACGGCTGCCGCCCGTACCAGCGCCGCCATCACCCGTGTGTCCGTGCCCATCTCGGGGTGCCACTGGACGCCCAGGACCCAGGTCCGGTCCGGGAGTTCGATGGCCTCCACGGTGCCGTCCTCGGCGTGGGCGCTGGGGCGCAGGCCGGTGCCGACGCGGTCCACGGCCTGGTGGTGGTAGGTGGGGACGTCCGTCGTCGCGTCCGGGACGATCGACGCGTACAGCGTGTCGGGGACCGGCTTGACCGGGTGGGTGCCGAAGACGCCGACGGACTCGGTGTGGCCGTCCAGGTGCTGGACCAGCGTGCCGCCGAGCGCGACGTTCAGCAGCTGCATGCCGCGGCAGATGCCGAGCAGCGGCGTGTCCGTCGCCAGCGCGGCCTCGATCAGGGCCAGTTCCCAGGCGTCCCGCTCCCGCGCGGGCGGCCCGGTGCGCTCCTCGCGGACCGCGCCGTACCGCTCGGGCGCCACGTCGGGGCCGCCCGAGACGACGAGGCCGTCGAGCCGGGCGACGACCTCGGCGGCGTACGCCGGATCGTCCGGCGGCAGCATCGACGCGAGGCCGCCCGCCGCCTGCACCAGGCGCGGATACCCGGCGGGCAGCAGCGCCGCGGGCAGCGCCCACACGCCCCAGCGGGCCTCGGCCTCCAGATACGTGCTCACGCCGATCAGGGGCCGCTTGCCGTTCCCGTTCACCGTCAACTCCTTCTCCCGTCCCTCTCTCGTCCTGCTCTCGTCCTGCTAGTTCCGTTCCAGTTCGGCCTCGGCCGCGGCGAGCGCGGCGAACTCCTCCTCGGGGGCCCGCGCCACCAGGTGCTTGCGGCTGTAGAGGCCGAAGTACGCGATCGCCACGACGTACACGCCGAGCGCGATGAGGGCCGCCGTCACGTCCACGAGGAACGTCGCCACCAGTGCCGCGCACGCCAGGACGAGCGCCACCGACGAGGTGAGGATTCCGCCGGGCGTGCGGTAGGGGCGGGCGAGGCCCGGCTCGCGGCGGCGCAGCACGATGTGCGACAGGGACATCAGGGCGTACGAGATCGTGGCGCCGAAGACGGCGACGTTCAGCATGCGCGGCCCGTCCCCGGTGGCGGCCGCCAGCGAGAAGCCGATCGCGCCCGGCACGAGCAGGCCCAGATAGGGCGCCTTGCGGCGGCTGGTCAGGGACAGGAAGCGGGGCAGGTAGCCCGCGCGGGACAGGGCGAACAGCTGCCGGGAGCCCGCGTAGATCAGGGAGAAGAACGACGCCACCAGGCCCGCGAGACCGGCGTAGTTGATGATCCGGCTCAGGGCCGTCTGCCGTCCGTCCGTCTTGAGCGCGTCCACCAGCGGGTTGCCCGTGGCCTGGATGGCGGCGGAGCCGCGCGCCCCGGCCGCGGCGAGGAAGGTGAGCAGCGCGAGCGCCACCAGGATGCCCATCGACCAGCGGATCGCACGGGGCAGCGTCCGCGCCGGGTCCTTCGTCTCCTCGGCGGCCAGTGGCACGCCCTCCACGCCCAGGAAGAACCACATGCCGAACGGGAACGCCGCCCAGATGCCGAGGATGCCCAGCGGCAGCCAGGAGTTGGCGCCGAACGCGCCGTGGTCCACGGGGATGTCGTTGAGCCGTGAGCCGTCGAACTCCCTGAGGGCGCCGACGGCGAAGACGAGCAGCGCGGCCACGGCGATGCCCGTGACGGCGAAGCTGAAGCGCAGCGCCTCGCCCACGCCCCACAGGTGGATGCCGATGAAGAGCGTGAAGCAGGCCAGGTAGACGGGCCAGCCGGACTCCAGGCCGAACAGGCCGAGGGACTCCACGTAGTCGCCGATGAAGATGGAGATCGCGGCGGGCGCCAGGACGTACTCGATGAGGATGGCCGTGCCCGTCAGGAAGCCGCCCAGGGGGCCGAGCGCGCGCCGGGCGAAGCCGTAGCCGCCGCCCGCCGTCGGCAGCACGGACGACAGCTCGGCCAGCGAGAACACCATGCACGTGTACATCAGGCCCATCAGCGCCATGGCGATGGCGAGGCCGCCGAAGCCGCCCTCCTTCAGGCCGGAGTTCCAGCCGGAGTAGTCACCGGAGACGACGTACGCGACGCCGAGGCCGGTGAGCAGTACCCAGCCCGCGTTGCCGCGGCGCAGGGCACGCCGCCGGAGGTAGTCGTCGCCCTCGTCGGCGGCACGTGGCTTGGCGGACTCCAGCGTCATGAGGGAGCTCCCCTGGGGCGGCGTTAATGGATTGGGGCCATACCTTTGCGGTGCGGGCGGGCAGAAATCAAGCCCCGTGCGCAACGTGCTGGTGAACCCGTGCCGCTCAGGTCAGGAAGCCGCGCAGCAGCGCCGCCGTGCCCGCGCAGTGCTCCCGCATGATCTCCCGCGCCCCGTCCGGGTCCCCGTCGAGCACGGCCTCCACCAGGGCGGTGTGCTGGCGCTGGGAGTGCTCCAGGTTGCGTACGAGCAGGGGGATGCAGTCCAGCAGGTCGTTGACGGTCGCGCGGACCGCCGCGTACTGCGCGGCGAGCGTCGGCGAGCCGGACAGCTCGGCCAGCGTGAGGTGCAGGAACGTGTCGCGCCTGCGGTAGTCGGCGAGCGGCGCGTCGTGGGTGTCCGCGAGGGCGGCGCGCAGGCGCCCGCCCTGCTCGTCGTCGAGGCCGTCGGCGCACAGACCGGCCGCGCCGACCTCCAGGACCTCGCGGAAGCGCAGCGCGTCCTCGACGTCGACGCCCCGGATGCGGCGGCGCAGCTCGTCCTCGCCCGGCGCCTCGGGGCGCGGGCGGACGAACGTGCCGCCGTAGCGCCCCCGCCGCGACTCCACGAGCCCCTGGTCCTGGAGGACCTTCAGGACCTCCCGCAGGGTGACCCGGCTGATGCCGAGCCGGTCGGCCAACTCCCGTTCCGACGGCAGCCGTTCGCCCCCGGGCACCAGGCCGAGGCGGACCACCTGGAGGATCTGCTCCAGGGCCTCCTCGAAGCCGTTGCCCGCCCGCACGGGCCGCAGTACCGTCGCGAGGCCGCCGTCGGCATCCGTGTGCGACATGTTGCCGGACCCCCTTCCCAAGCAATGGTTTCTCCCCATACCTTATGGCCACTCGGCTGACCCAAGGAGGCTTTTCCCGTGGCAGACCGCACACCCCCGCTCGGCGTCGAGGAGCTGAGAGCCCTCGTGGCGAGCGGCGAGATCGACACTGTCGTCCTGGCCTTCCCCGACATGCAAGGGCGGCTCCAGGGCAAGCGGTTCGCCGCCCGCTTCTTCCTCGACGAGGTCCTGGAGCACGGCACGGAGGGCTGCAACTACCTCCTGGCCGTCGACACGGAGATGAACACGGTCGACGGATACGCGATGTCCTCCTGGGAGCGCGGCTACGGCGACTTCGCCATGCACGCCGACCGGGCCACCCTGCGCCGGGTGCCCTGGAACGCGGGCACCGCCCTGCTCATCGCCGACCTGGCCTGGAGCGACGGCTCCCCGGTCGCCGCCGCCCCGCGCCAGATCCTGCGCCGCCAGCTGGACCGGCTCGCCGAGCACGGCTACACCGCGCACGTCGGCACCGAGCTGGAGTTCATCGTCTTCAAGGACACCTACGAACAGGCCTGGGACGCCGACTACCGGGGCCTGACCCCGGCGAACCAGTACAACATCGACTACTCCGTCCTCGGCACCGGCCGCATCGAGCCGCTGCTGCGCCGCATCCGCAACGAGATGGCCGCCGCGGGCCTGACCGTGGAGTCCGCCAAGGGCGAGTGCAACCCCGGCCAGCACGAGATCGTGTTCCGCTACGACGAGGCCCTCGTCACCTGCGACCAGCACGCCATCTACAAGACGGGCGCCAAGGAGATCGCCGCGCAGGAGGGCGTCTCGCTCACCTTCATGGCGAAGTACAACGAGCGCGAGGGCAACTCCTGCCACATCCACCTCTCGCTCCAGGACGCCGACGGCAACAACGCCATGGCCGGGGGCCCGGACGACCCCGGCGGCATGTCGCCCGTCATGCGGCACTTCCTCGCCGGACAGCTCGCCGCGCTGCGCGACTTCAGCCTGCTGTACGCGCCCAACATCAACTCCTACAAGCGCTTCCAGCCGGGCACCTTCGCCCCGACCGCCGCCGCCTGGGGCTACGACAACCGCACCTGTGCGCTGCGCGTCGTCGGCCACGGCCGCTCCCTGCGCTTCGAGAACCGCCTGCCCGGCGGCGACGTCAACCCGCACCTGGCCGTCGCCGGACTCGTCGCCGCGGGCCTGCACGGCATCGAGCAGGGCCTCGAACTGCCCGAGGCCTGCGAGGGCAACGCCTACACGGCCGACTACGCACACGTCCCGACGACCCTGCGCGAGGCCGCCGAGCTGTGGGAGAACAGCCCCATCGCCAAGGCCGCGTTCGGCGCCGACGTCGTCGCGCACTACCGCAACATGGCGCGGGTCGAGCTGGACGCCTTCGACTCCGCGGTGACCGACTGGGAGCTGCGCCGCTCCTTCGAACGCATGTGAGGCACGACTTGCTCGAACAACTCCAGGTACTCAACCCGGCCACGGAGGACGTCGTCGCGACCGTCCCCGCCGCCACCCCGGCCGACGTCGACGCGGCCGTCGCCCGCGCCGCCGCCGCGCAGACCGCGTGGGCCGCCGTCGCCCCCGCCGACCGCGCCCGCCTCCTGCGCCGCTTCGCGTCCGTCATCGACGGGCACATCGAGGAGCTGGCCCGCCTTGAGGTCCGCGAGGCCGGGCACGTCATCGGCAACGCCCGCTGGGAGGCGGGCAACGCCCGCGACCTGTTCGACTACGCGGCGGGCGGCGTCGAGCGCCTGAATGGCCGTCAGATCCCGGTGCCCGGCGGCCTGGACGTCACGATCCTCGAACCCCTCGGCGTCGTCGGCGTCATCGCGCCCTGGAACTTCCCCATGCCCATCGCCGCCTGGGGCACCGCCCCCGCGCTCGCGGCGGGCAACGCGGTCGTCCTCAAGCCCGCCGAGACCACCCCGCTCACCGCGCTGCGCCTGGCCGAACTCGCCCTGGAGGCGGGCCTGCCCGAGGGCCTGTTCCAGGTCCTGCCCGGCGAGGGTGCCGTCGCCGGGAACGCGCTCGTCGAGCACCCCGGCGTCGCCAAGATCGTGTTCACCGGATCGACGGGCGTGGGCAAGCGGATCATGGCCAAGTGCGCCGACCGGGTGAAGCGCCTGACCCTGGAACTCGGCGGCAAGAGCCCGAACATCGTCTTCGCCGACGCCGACGTGGAGGCCGCCGCCCTCGCCGCGCCCGGCTCGTTCCTCGACAACTCCGGGCAGGACTGCTGCGCCCGCACCCGCATCCTCGTCCAGGCTTCCGTCTACGACCGCTTCGTCGAGGTCCTGGCGCCCGTCGTCGAGTCGTACGTCGTCGGCGACCCGGCGGACGAGAAGACGCAGATGGGCCCGCTGATCTCCCGCGCCCAGCTGGAGCGGGTGCGCTCCTACGTGCCGTCCGGCACGGGCATCCGCGGCAGCGCCCCCGAGGGCCCCGGCTTCTGGTTCCCGCCGACCGTCCTCACCGACGCCGCCCCCACCTCGCCGGTCGCCGTCGAGGAGGTCTTCGGGCCGGTCGCCGTGGTGCTGCCGTTCGCGGACGAGGCCGAGGCGGTGCGCCTCGCCAACGCCACCGACTACGGCCTGTCGGGCTCCATCTGGACCCGGGACGTGGGCCGCGCGCTGCGCGTCTCCCAGGCCGTGCGCGCCGGGAACCTGTCCGTCAACTCGCACTCCAGCGTGCGCTATTGGACCCCCTTCGGCGGCTACGGCCAGTCCGGGCTCGGCCGCGAGCTGGGTCCGGACGCCCTCGCCGCCTTCACCGAAACCAAGAACGTCTTCATCAGCACGGAAGGGCCCGCCCAGTGACCGAGAACATCTGCCGTCGCCTCGTCGGCCGCACCGCCGTCATCACCGGCGCGGGCAGCGGCATCGGCCTCGCCACCGCCCGCCGCCTCGCCTCCGAGGGCGCCCACGTGGTCTGCGGCGACATCGACGAGACCGCGGGCAAGAAGGCCGCCGAGGACGTCGGCGGGACGTACGTGAAGGTCGACGTCACCGACGCCGAGCAGGTCGAGGCGCTGTTCAAGACGGCGTACGACACCTACGGCAGCGTCGACATCGCCTTCAACAACGCGGGCATCTCGCCGCCCGACGACGACTCCATCCTGGACACCGGCCTCGATGCCTGGAAGCGCGTCCAGGAGGTCAACCTCACCTCCGTGTACCTGTGCTGCAAGGCCGCCATCCCCTACATGCGCCGCCAGGGCAAGGGCTCCATCATCAACACCGCCTCCTTCGTGGCCCGCATGGGCGCCGCCACCTCGCAGATCTCGTACACCGCGTCCAAGGGCGGCGTGCTCGCGATGTCCCGGGAGCTGGGCGTGCAGTTCGCCCGCGAGGGCATCCGCGTGAACGCGCTGTGCCCGGGGCCGGTCAACACCCCGCTGCTCCAGGAGCTGTTCGCCAAGGACCCCGAGCGGGCCGCCCGCCGCCTGGTGCACATCCCCGTGGGTCGCTTCGCCGAGGCCGAGGAGATCGCCGCCGCGGTCGCCTTCCTCGCCAGCGACGACTCCGCGTTCGTGAACGCCACGGACTTCCTCGTCGACGGCGGTATCTCCGGCGCGTACGTCACGCCCCTGTAGTCCACCCCGACGTCACCCAGCCGACAGCCGGGCGTCATCCGACGCCCGGCTTTTCGGGATCAACAGGACACGGAGCACGGGGCGTCGACGGCCCCGTAACACTGCTGTAGCGTCCACGCACATGCGTAACAGAAACGTTCTGGCGCTGACGCTGGTCTCGGCCGCCGCCCTGGTGGCCGGGCCCGTCGCGCTCCCCGCTGCCGCCGCCACGGCCGCACCCGCGTCGCACCCCGGCGCCCACTGCCCCCAGCTGTCGAAGAAGCTCTCCTGGTACGGCGACAACCGCGCCCGCCTCCAGAAGGTCATCGACGAGCGGGGCACCTGCTCCAACCCGCACCTCGACCACGGCACGCACAAGCGCCCCGTCGCCGCGTTCGACTGGGACAACACGGTCGTCAAGAACGACGTCACCGACGCCACCATCAGCTGGGCGCTCCGGCACGACAAGATCCTGCGCCCCAAGAGCTGGAAGTCCTCCAGCAAGTGGATGACGGACGCGGGCCACCGCGCCCTCACCCGGGCCTGCGGCACCACCGTGCCCGTCGGCAAGCCGCTGCCCACCTCCACGAACACCGCCTGCGCCGACGAGATCCTCCAGATCCGCGAGGACGGCACCACCATGAGCGGCGCCGCCGCGTTCGCCGGGACCTGGAACCACCGGCGCACCGTCCCGCAGTACGCCTGGGTGCCCCAGCTGTTCGCCGGACACACCGTCAAGGAGGTGGAGTCGTACGCGAAGAAGGCCCGCACGGAGGCCCTCGCCGCGCCCGTCGGCACCACCCGCACCATCGGCAGCCACACCGTGCCCGGCTACGCCCGCTACTACGACCAGCAGCGCGACCTGATCCGCACCCTGAAGAAGGCCGGATTCGACGTCTACATCGTCTCCGCGGGCTCCGAGCCCGTCGCCGAGGTGTGGTCGCGCGGCGTCGGCATCGACCGGAAGCACACCATCGCGATCCGCTCCGTCCTGGACCGCGAGGGCCGCATCACCACCTGGAACCAGGGCTGCGGCGGCGTCGGCGCCAACAAGGGCGAGGTCATCCCGTACATCGACGGCAAGCGCTGCTTCATCAACCAGGAGATCTACAAGGTCAAGGGCGACAAGGCCTGGGACAAGCAGCGCTGGAGCAAGCGCATCGCGGTCGGCGGCGGCGACGCCGACACCGACGTGACCTTCGTCGGCGACGCCACCGGCGCCCACCTGGTCCTGAACCGCAACAAGGGCGAGTTCATGTGCCGGGCCTACGACAACGCCGACGGCCGCTGGGTGATCAACCCGATGTTCATCGAGCCGCTGCCGCGCAAGCAGGGCACCTACCCGTGCTCGACGTCCGCGTACAACGAGCCCGACGGCCGCAAGGGCCCCGTCCTGCGCGAGGACGGCTCCGTGGTCCCCGACCAGACGGACCGGGTGTACTGACGCTCCGCGCGCATCCGCCGGCGGCGGCCGGACGCAGGTGTACCGGCCGCCGCGGCACGCCCTAGAGTGCCGGGATGAGCATGTCGCCCCCGCCCGGCTGGTACCCGGACCCGTCCACGCCCGGCGTCGAGCGCTGGTGGGACGGGTCCGCGTGGAGCGAGCACCGGCGCACGCCCGCCGACCTGCCGCCCACGGCGCCGGGACTGCCGGGCCTCGACCCCGCCCTGGTCCAGCCGCCGTCCACCGGCGGCGGCGCCCGCGCCCGGGTCATCGCGCTCAGCACGGCCGCGGCCGTCCTGATCGCCGCCATCGTCACGGGCGTCCTCGTGCTCCAGGACGACGACGGCGACCCCACCGCCGGGCCCCCGCCCAGCACCTCGCAGCCGCCCTCGCCCGACCCGACCACCTCGGCGCCCGAGCCGACGACCTCCGCGTCCGACCCGGACCCGGACACCCTCGTCGACCAGCTCAACGGCATCACCCTGCCCGTGCCCGACGGCTGGGAGAAGGCGGACAACGTCGTCGGCGACGAACTGACCCTCCACACACCGGACACCTACGACTGCCCCGGCGACACCGGCTTCTGCCGCCACGGCAGCATCAGCACCCGCACGGTCACCGGCACCGACGAGCGCTCACCCCGCAAGCTGGCCCGCGCCGACATCGCCGACGCCGCCGACGCCGCGTACGACCACGACACCCTGGACCGCAAGCCGTTCGGCGGCATCACGAGCCACCGGCAGGTCAAGAGCGGTACCGTCGCCGTCGCGGGCCGCGGCGGCTACTTCGTCCGCTGGCGCGTCCACACCGCCAAGGGCCCCGGCGGCTACGTCCAGTCCCTCGCGTTCCCCTCCAGCACCGGCTCCGAGGCCATGGTCATCGTCCGCTTCCACCTCGACGCGAGCGACGAGGCGCCGCCGCTGTCCGACTTCGACGAGGTCATCGACGGCATCAGGCCGGTCGGCGACAGCGAGATGGGCGGCGGAGTGGGCAGCAGCGTGGGGCCGACGCCGTAGCGGCGCGGGCCGAAGGGCGGGCGGCCCAAGGGGCGTCCGGGTCGGCGTCGGCCCAACGGGCGCGCGGGCCCGGGTCACAGGAACGTGCGGCCCTCACCCCGGTACGTGGGGACCACGGCCGTGACGCGGTCGTCCTCCACCAGGTGCAGCTCCGCGAAGCGCTCGCACAGCTCGCCCGCCTTGGCGTGGCGGAACCAGACCTTGTCACCGATCCGCAGGTCGTCCGCCGCCGGGCCGAGCAGCGGGGTCTGCACCTCGCCCGCGCCCTCCTGCGGGTCGTACCGCAGCCCCTCGGGCAGGTACGGCACCGGCGACCGGTCCGCCCCCGCCACCCCGGAGGCCGGATAGCCGCCGCCGAGCACCGTCACCACCCCCGGCCCCGGCCTGCGCACCACCGGCAGGCCGAACAGCGCCGCCGGACGCCCGCTGAACGACGTGTAGTGGTCGAAGAGCCGCGGTACGTACAGCCCCGACCCGGCGGCCACCTCGGTGACCGCGTCCTCCGCCGCCGTGTGCTGCACGCTGCCCGTGCCGCCGCCGTTGACGAACTCCAGGTCCGGCACCGCCTCCCGCACCGCGCGGATCGTCTCCGCCCGCCGCGCCGCCAGCTCCCTGCGGGCCGCGGACTGCATCACCCGGACCGCCCGCGACCGCGCCGGGCGCCCCGCCACGTCGTCGCCGACCCCGGCCACATGGCCCTCGTACGCCATCACGCCCACGAGCCGGAACCCCCGCCTGCGGCCGATCGCCCGCGCCAGCGCCGCCACTTGGGCCGGGTCGTGCAGCGGCGAGCGCCGCGCCCCGACCCGCACCCGGCCCTTGAGCAGGTGCAGGGAGGTGTCCAGCTCCAGGCACACCCGCAGCTCCTCACGGCCGCCGCCGCGCGCCGCGTCGATCAGGTTCAGCTGCGCCGGGTCGTCCACCATCACCGTCACGGCCGCCGCCAGCTTCGGATCGGCGGCCAGCTCGGCGAACGCGGCGCGGTCCGCCGACGGATAGGCCAGCAGCACGTCGTCGAAGCCGGAGCGGGCCAGCCACAGCGACTCGGCCAGCGTGAACGACATGACCCCGGCGAAGCCGTCCCGGGCGAGCACCCGCTCCAACAGGGCCCGGCAGCGCACGGACTTGCTGGCCACCCGGATCGGCTTGCCGCCCGCCCTGCGCGTCAGATCGGCGGCGTTGGCGTCGAACGCCGCCAGGTCCACGAGGGCGAGGGGCGCGTCATGGGCGGCGGTGGCCCGGTCGTAGCGGGCCCGGTCAGTGGCCCGGTCAGTGGCCCGGTCAGCGGCACGGTCAGCGGCCCTGTGCGTGGCTCTGTCTGCGGCTCGGCCTGTCATGGGCGCAGCCTGCCAGACGCGGCTACCCGAGGGTAGGGGGATGATCCGGGCAGATCACCCGGTGGCCAGGACTGGGTTCCCGTGGCGGTCATGTCAGCCCGTAGAGTGACGCGCACGCAGGGAGCGCGCGACGCGACGGAAACGGGGGGTGCATGAGCACGGAGGCGCGACGGCCCCCCGTCCCCCCACGTCCGGGCACGCCACCAGGGGTGCCGCCGCAGGACGCCGCCGACGTGCCGGACCCGGCGGACACCCCGGCGCCACCGCCCCCGCCCGCCAGCGCCCGCTTCCCCGACGCACGCCCTCCGGCCGCGCCGGGCCCCCGCGTCACCGCCCCGCGCGGCGCCCCCGACGAGTCGCCCGACGCGATACTGGCCGGTCTGCTGGCCCCCTTCGACCGGGCACGGCCCCGGACCGCGGACGCGGACGCCACTGCCGCCGACGAGCCCGACGAGCCCGACGAGCCCGCGGAGCCGGTGCCCGGGCCGGACGGCGCTCCCGCGGCGGATTCACCGGACGCCGCCTCGGACGCGGCTTCGGACGCCGCCTCGGACGCGGCTTCGGACGCCGCCTCGGAGGAGGCCGGGGGCGCCGACGCCGCCGCGGTGCCCGGTGCGGGGCAGGCGCCTCCGCCGCCGCCCGCCTCAGCGCGGCTGCCCGACGCCCCGCCGCGGCCCGCGGCCGCCCCGTCCGTGCCGCCGCCGCGGCCCGCCACGCCCCCGCGCCCGGCCGCCGACGCCCCGCACGCGGCGGAGAGCGACCGCCCGCCCGTCCCGACTCCCGCCGCCCGCAGGCCCGTCGGGTCGGTCGACCTGCGGCCGCGCCCCGACGCGGGGCGCCCCTTCGTGTTCCTCGCGCGGCCCACCCTGTACGACGACACCACCACCCGGCTGCGCCCCGTCCGCGCCTGGCTGAGGCCGCGCCTGGCCGCCGCCGTCGGCTGCGCCGTGCTCGGGCTCGGCCTGATCGGCGGGGCCGTGACGGGGAGTTGGCTGACCGGCGAGCCGGACGCCGCCGGGACCCGGGACGCGTACGCGCGGGCCGGGCAGCTGTGGCACAGCGTGCCCGTCGACGACCTGTTCCCGCCGACCCTCGCGGGCGACGGCGCGGGCCCCGGCGGCGCCGACCGCACCTGGAACCGGGTCGCCGTCGCCCCCGACAGCGGCTGCCAGGGCGCCTTCGACCCGCTGCTGCGCAAGGCGCTCGCGCCCGTCGGCTGCCTGCGGCTGCTGCGCGCCACCTACGCCGACGCCACCCGCAGCCACGTCACCACCGTCGGCCTGCTGTTCACCAAGGCCGACGCCGACGCGATGAGCGCCCTGCGCGCCCGCTTCACCGACCAGGGACTCGACCGGCGCACCGACCTGATGCCCCGTCCGTACGCCGTGGACGGCACCGTCGCCGCCCGGTTCGGCGACGCGCAGCGGGCCACCTGGAGCCTGTCCGTGCTGCCGGACGCGCCCGTCGTCGCGTACGCCGTCTCCGGGTTCGCCGACGGCCGTGTGGTCACCGAGCCGGAGCCCGCCGCCGACGCGGTACGGGCCGGGGCCACGTCGGCGCCCGCGCAGTCCGGGCTCGGCAACGACGCCAAGGGCATCGCCGACCGCGTCGAGCGCGGCCTGCGCAAGACCGCCACCGCGGACCCGGAGCGGCCCTGATGACCCCCCGCAGAACCACCGCCCCCGCGGTCACCGCGCTCGCCGCGCTCCTCGCGCTGCTGCCCGCCGCTCCCGCGTACGCCGACGACGGCATCCGCGCCCAGCAGTGGGCCCTCGACGTGATGGACACCGACGAGGTCTGGCGCACGACCAAGGGCGAGGGCGTCACCGTCGCCGTCCTCGACACCGGCGTCGACGGCTCGCACCCCGACCTGCGGGACAACGTGCTGCCCGGCCGGGACATGGTCGGCTTCGGCGCCCGCCGCGGCGACCGCACCTGGGCGCGGCACGGCACCGCCATGGCGGGGATCGTCGCGGGCCACGGGCACGGCGCCGGGCGCGGCGACGGCGTCCTCGGGATCGCCCCCGAGGCGCGGATCCTGCCGGTGCGGGTGATCCTCGAAGACGGCGACCCGGCCCGCAAGCGGGCCCGCTCCACCCGCGGCAACGCCCTCGCCGAGGGCATCCGCTGGGCCGTCGACCACGGCGCCGACGTCATCAACCTCTCCCTCGGCGACGACTCCAAGTCCGCGCACCCCGAACCGGCCGAGGACGCCGCCGTCCAGTACGCCCTGAAGAAAGGTGCCGTCGTCGTCGCCTCCGCGGGCAACGGCGGCGAGCGCGGCGACCACATCTCCTACCCGGCCGCGTACCCCGGCGTGATCGCCGCGACCGCCGTCGACGAGAACGGGGAGCGGGCCTCGTTCTCCACCCGCCGCTGGTACGCCACGGTGAGCGCGCCCGGCGACGACATCGTGATCGCCGACCCCGACCGCAAGTACTACGAGGGGTGGGGTACGAGCGCGGCCGCCGCCATGGTCTCCGGTGCCGTCGCGCTGATCCGCGCGGCGCACCCCGGGCTGTCCCCGGCGCAGATCAAGAAGCTCCTCCAGGACACCGCCCGCGACGCGCCCGCGGGCGGTCGGGACGACTCGCGCGGCTTCGGGCTCATCGACCCGGCGACGGCGTTGCGGCGTGCCGCCAAGCTGAAGCCGGATTCCCTGCGGGCGGCGGCCCAGGGTGCCGGGCCCCGGTACTTCGGGCCCGGGCCCACCGCGGCGCGGCCCGCCGACGACTCCGGCGGCTGGCTGGGCCCGGCGGCGGGCACGCTGGGGGTGGCTCTGCTGGCCACCGCCACGTACCTCTGGCGCGGGCGCCCCCAACGCCACCGCTGACCCCTGACGTTCCCGCCGCCCACCGGGGCGCCCCCTGCCCCACCCACCCCATGCGCTTCCGCCGCCCACCGGGATGCCCCCTGTCCCACCCACCCACCCCATGCGCTTCCGCTGGCCACCGGGACGCCCCCTGCCCCGCCACCCCTGACGCCTCCGTCCCGCCGCTGCGCGGCGGCATCTCCCCGCCCGCCCTCCCTATGCGCTTCCGTCGGGGTGGGTGGGGGTGCCCCCCGGCTGGCAGGCCGCAGACGCCGACGGCGAGTTGCCCCGACGGGGGGCGTTGAGCGTGGAGCTTGGGGGTGACGGGTGGGCGGGTGGGAGGGGTTCCGTCGCGGTAGCGGCGGGCTTCCCGCGGGTGCCGATGGTGGGTGACCCCGACGGGGGGCGTTGAGCGTGGAGCTTGGGGGTGACGGGTGGGCGGGTGGGAGGGGTTCCGCCGCGGTAGCGGCGGGCTTCCCGCGGGCGCCGACGGCGGGTGACCCCCACGGGGGGCGTTGAGCGTGGAGCTTGGGGTGACGGGTGGGCGGGTGGGAGAGGTTCCGCCGCGGTAGCGGCGGGCTTCCCGCGGGTGCCAACGGCGGGTGACCCCCACGGGGGGCGTTCACCGTGGAACTCGGGGGTGACGGGTGGGCGGGTGGGGCTCGCGGGCACCGGCGGCGGGTGAACCCCACGGGGGACGTTCGCCGCGTGGGGCAGGGGACGCGTCGGAGGCGACGGGGCGACCGCACGGTGGGCCCCCGCGGAGCGCCCCGTATCGTCGTACCCCGTGACGAGGACGAACCAGAAGAACATCCCGAACCCCGGCTTCGCCGACGACGACGGCTCGGCCGACCCGGCGCTGAGGGCGGCCCTGGAGACCTGGTCCGAGGACCGTACGCCCGAGGCCCACGGCCAGGTACTCGCCGCGCTGGTGGGCGCCCGCCTCCTCGTCCCGGTCGTCGCCGTCCTCGGCGAGGTGGAGGAGGACGAGAACGGCCTGAAGCGGGAGAAGACCAGCGACATGGCGGTGCCCACGCTCAAGGCGGGGCACCGCACCGCGCTGCCCGCCTTCACGTCCACCGAGGCGCTCGCCCTGTGGGACCCGGCGGCCCGCCCCGTCGCCGTACCCCTGCGCCAGGCCCTCCAGGCGGCGGCGCACGAGAAGGCCGACACGATCGTCCTGGACCTCGCGGGCCCTGTGCCCTACGAGCTGAACCGCGCCGCCCTGATCGCCCTCGCCGAGGGCCGCCACAGCACCGACGCGCTCACCGACCCGGCGGTCACCGCGGCCGTCCGCGCCGTCGTCGCCGCCGAGCCCGCCGTTCAGCGCGCCCACCTCGGCCCGGGGACGGCCGACGGCACCCTCGCCCTGGTGCTCGACCCGGCCGCCGCGCCCGCGGAGGCGGTGCGGCGGGTCGCGCGGGCGCTCGCCGCAGACGACACGCTGAGGGCCCGCCTGGTGCGCGGCCTCGACCTGGCGCTGCTGCCGGTCGAGGCCACGCCGCCGGGCGAGCCCCTCTACGTACGGAACTGAGGCCTCAGCCGAAGACCGGGCCCGTGTACTTCTCGCCCGGGCCCTGGCCCGGCTCGTCCGGCACGACCGAGGCCTCGCGGAAGGCGAGCTGGAGCGACTTCAGGCCGTCCCGCAGGGGAGCGGCGTGGAAGGAGCTGACCTCCGTCGCGCTGGCGTCGAGGAGTCCGGCCAGGGCCTGGATCAGCTTGCGGGCCTCGTCCAGGTCCTTGTGGGCCTCGCCCTCCTCGGCGAGGCCCAGGTTCACCGCCGCCGCGCTCATCAGGTGGACCGCGACGGTCGTGATCACCTCGACGGCGGGGACGTCCGCGATGTCGCGGGTCATGGCGTCGAAGTCGGGGTTCCCGGCGCTCTCGCCAAGGGAGGCCTCAGGGGTCGCGGAGGGGGCGGGGCTCGTGTCACTCATGCCCCACACCCTAGGCGGCGCCGTCGGCCGTTAGCCCCACCCCCCGGTACCTGCTAACCTTGGGTGACGACCGGCCGGACGCCCACGTCTCGACGAGGGATCCGGCCCACAAGTGGAGGCTCCGATCTCCCACCTTGCCGCTCCCCGAGCGGCGGGTCACCGGTCAGGCGGCCGAAGCCCCCGTGCGACGGCCCGCCCGATGCGCCCCGCGATCACCGCGGAGGTGCTCCGGTAGCTGTGCGGAGCCCCTTCTGTGATCAGTCGGGGCATTTTTCGTGCGCCGACACGGTTAGGTCGTACGCATACAGACGTTACGCGGCTGTCCGCCAGACCGTCGCGTGGTGCTACCGAGGAGGATCCATCAGCGCCGAGCCCCGCATCAACGACCGGATTCGCGTTCCCGAGGTGCGACTTGTCGGTCCCAGCGGCGAGCAGGTCGGGATTGTTCCGCTTGCCAAGGCCCTGGAGCTTGCGCAGGAGTACGACCTGGACCTGGTCGAGGTCGCGGCGAACGCCCGTCCGCCCGTGTGCAAGCTCATGGACTACGGGAAGTTCAAGTACGAGTCGGCCATGAAGGCCCGTGAGGCGCGCAAGAACCAGGCGCACACGGTCATCAAGGAGATGAAGCTCCGGCCGAAGATCGACCCGCACGACTACGACACCAAGAAGGGTCACGTCGTCCGGTTCCTCAAGCAGGGCGACAAGGTCAAGATCACGATCATGTTCCGTGGTCGCGAGCAGTCCCGGCCGGAGCTCGGCTTCCGGCTGCTGCAGCGCCTCGCGGAGGACGTCCAGGACCTCGGGTTCATCGAGTCGAACCCGAAGCAGGACGGCCGCAACATGATCATGGTCCTCGGTCCGCACAAGAAGAAGACCGAGGCGATGGCCGAGGCCCGTGAGGCCCAGGCGGCTCGCAAGGCCGAGGCGAAGGCCAACCCTGGCAAGTCGCAGAACGCCGCCGAGGGCGAGCTTTCCGAGGCCCCGGCCGAGGCTTCCGCCGAGGCCTGATCCCCGGACGCGAGTCCAGGGATGCCAACCGAACACATGACGCTCCCGGATGCCCGGTTTCGCGACCGGGCATCGGAGCGCCACTGACGAGGAGAGAACGGCGCTATGCCGAAGAACAAGACGCACAGCGGTGCCAGCAAGCGCTTCAAGGTCACCGGCTCCGGCAAGGTGCTCCGCGAGCGCGCCGGCAAGCGCCACCTGCTCGAGCACAAGTCGTCCCGCCTGACGCGTCGCCTCACGGGCAACGCCGAGATGGCTCCGGCCGACGCCAAGAAGATCAAGAAGCTTCTCGGCAAGTGACGTCGCGGCCCCCGGTGACGGGGGCCACGCGACGCCAGGACCGGGACATCAGTCGAACCGGGCCGTGTGACGACCACCACGGCCCCGCTACAAGGAGTTAACAAGTGGCACGCGTCAAGCGGGCAGTCAACGCCCACAAGAAGCGCCGGGCGATCCTCGAAGCTGCCAGCGGCTACCGCGGTCAGCGCTCGCGCCTGTACCGCAAGGCGAAGGAGCAGGTCACCCACTCCCTCGTCTACAACTACAACGACCGCAAGAAGCGCAAGGGCGACTTCCGCCAGCTCTGGATCCAGCGCATCAACGCCGCTGCCCGCCAGAACGGCATCACCTACAACCGCTTCATCCAGGGTCTGAAGGCCGCCAACATCGAGGTGGACCGCAAGATCCTTGCCGAGCTGGCCGTGAACGACGCGAACGCCTTCGCGGCGCTCGTCGAGGTGGCCCAGAAGGCGCTGCCGTCGGACGTCAACGCCCCCAAGGCCGCGTGACGTTGCACTGAGCTTGAGCAGTGACGGGACCCGCAGGCCGTGTGCCTGCGGGTCCCGTCACGTTCCGCCCTTCCTCCGCGGGCTCGGGCGAGCCCGGCACCGCCGGGCAGGTCGTTTCCGGCTGAGCGCCGTCGCGGCGGAGAAGGACCACCGGCGGCACCCGGCCCCACCCCTCACCTCCGTACGTCTGAAAGCGACTCGATGGTCAACGGTCCCGAACTGATCTCCCCGCGTTCGTCGCGCGTCAGCGCCGCGCGGCGGCTTGGCAAGCGGAACTTCCGGGGGAAGGAACGCTTGTTCCTCGCGGAGGGGCCGCAGGCCGTGCGGGAGGCGGCCGGGCACCGCGACGGCGACCGGGCCACGCTCGTCGAGCTGTTCACGACCGTGGACGCCGCCGAGCGGTACGCGGACATCGTGGCGGCGGCGCGGGACGCGGGCGCGCGGGTGCACCTCGCCGACGAGAGCGTCATCGCCGACATCTCCACCACCGTCACCCCGCAGGGGCTGGTCGGGGTGTGCCGGTTCCTGGACGTGCCGTTCGAGGAGATCCTCGCAGGGCGGCCCAAGCTCGTCGCCGTGCTCGCGCACGTACGCGACCCGGGGAACGCCGGGACCGTGCTGCGCTGCGCCGACGCCGCGGGCGCCGACGCGGTGGTGCTCACCGACGCCTCCGTCGACCTGTACAACCCCAAGGCCGTCCGGGCCTCGGTCGGCTCGCACTTCCACCTGCCGGTAGCGGTGGGCGTGCCCGTCGAGGAGGCCGTACGCGGACTGAAGGGCGCCGGCGTGCGCGTGCTCGCCGCCGACGGCGCGGGCGCCGACGACCTCGACGCCGAGCTGGACAAGGGCACCATGGGCACCGAGACCGCGTGGATCTTCGGCAACGAGGCGTGGGGCCTGCCGGAGGAGACCCGCGCACTCGCGGACGCCGTGGTGCGCGTTCCGATCCACGGCAGCGCCGAGAGCCTGAACCTCGCGACGGCGGCAGCCGTGTGCCTCTATGCGTCCGCCCGTGCACAGCGCGCCGCCGGAGGGTGCCGTTCCGTCACCCCCGGCTAGTAGTGTGTCGGGCTCCAGGGCCCACTCATCCGGCCCAGGGCCCACTCAGCCGGTTCCGAGAGGCGGGGATCACGGGGACATGAGCGTCGGCACGAGCAGAGCACCGGGAGTGCGGGACCTCCTGTGCCCACCCCCCGGCCCGCCGGGCCCGGGGCTCGGCGAGCTCGGCATCGACCCGGACGACCTGCCCGACGGCCTCGTCGTCGCCGACGAGACCGGGTGCGTCATCTGCTTCAACGCCGCCGCGGCGCGCATCACCGCCGTGCCCCCCGCCGACGCCCTCGGCGCCCCCATCGAGCGCGCCCTGCCCCTCGAAGACCTCGAAGGCCGCCGCTGGTGGCAGCTCACCGACCCGTACGGCGGCCTGGCCACACGCGTGGCCCAGCCCGAGCGCAACCTGCTGCTCCCCGGCGGCCGCGAGGTCCTGGTCTCCGCCCGCTACGTACGGGCCCGGCCCACGGGCCCGCTGCGCCGCCTCGTCGTCTCGCTGCGCGACACCGAGGCCCGGCGGCGCACCGAGCGCAGCCACGCCGAGCTGATCGCCACCGTCGCCCACGAGCTGCGCTCCCCGCTGACGTCCGTGAAGGGCTTCACGGCGACGCTGCTCGCCAAGTGGGAGCGGTTCACCGACGACCAGAAGCGCCTCATGCTGGAGACCGTCGACGCCGACGCCAACCGCGTGACCCGGCTCATCGCCGAGCTGCTCGACATCTCCCGCATCGACTCCGGGCGGCTCGAACTGCGCCGCCAGCCCGTCGACATCGGCGCCGCCGTCGGCCGCCACATCCAGGCCCACGTCGCCGCCGGGCAGGACGCGGACCGCTTCCTCGTCCGCCTCCAGCAGCCGCTGCCCGACCTGTGGGCCGACCCCGACAAGATCGACCAGGTGCTCAGCAACCTCCTGGAAAACGCGGTGCGGCACGGCGAGGGAACTGTCACCATCGACGTGGCGCCCTCGCCGTCCCTGCGCGTGCGGGGCGCGACGGAGACCGCGGTCACCGTCAGCGACGAGGGCTCCGGCATTCCGGAGGAGTCGATGGGCCGCGTGTTCACCCGCTTCTGGCGGGGCAGCAAACGCGGCGGAACGGGACTGGGGTTGTACATCGTGAAGGGCATCGTGGAGGCGCACGGCGGGCGGATCACCGTCGGCCGCGCGGCGAGCGGCGGCGCCCAGTTCCGATTTACCTTGCCCGTGGGGGCTCCGGCGTACCTCCAGTGATCGCGGCCGGGAAACCGGCGATCACCGCCTGAGCGGCCCACGGGCGCAAGCGTTCACCTCAGCCCCGTTAGACTCGGCCTTTGGCACATTTGCGTCCCCTTGATGCGGGACGGCTCAGCACCGAGTCGCGCGCGGGACCATCCGCCAGCCAACCGGAAGCACGGGAAGAGATGTCGGCACCGAACAAGTCGTACGACCCTGTCGAGGTCGAGGCACTGAAACCTGAAGAGATCGAGCGCATGCGGGACGAGGCGCTCGCCGCCTTCGCGGCCGCCGCCGACCTCGACCAGCTCCAGGAGGCGAAGACCGCGCACTGCGGCGGCACCTCGCCGCTCGCGCTCGCCAACCGCGAGATCGGCGCGCTGCCCCCGCAGGCCAAGGCCGAGGCGGGCAAGCGCGTCGGCATGGCCCGCGGCGCCGTGAACAAGGCGCTGGCCGCCCGCCAGGCCGAGCTGGAGGCCGAGCGCGACGCGCGCGTCCTGGTCGAGGAGGCCGTGGACGTCACGCTGCCCTACGACCGCGTCGCGGCCGGTGCCCGGCACCCGCTGACCACGCTGTCGGAGCGCATCGAGGACATCTTCGTCGCGATGGGCTACGCCGTCGCCGAGGGCCCCGAGGCCGAGGCCGAGTGGTTCAACTTCGACGCGCTGAACATCGGGCCCGACCACCCGGCGCGCGGCGAGGCCGACACGTTCTTCGTGCGGGGGCCCGAGGGCTCCACCGCCGACTCCGGCGTCGTCCTGCGCACGCACACCTCGCCGGTGCAGGTCCGCTCGCTCATCGACCGCGAGCCGCCCGTCTACGTGATCTGCCCGGGCCGCGTCTACCGCACCGACGAGCTGGACGCCACCCACACCCCGGTCTTCCACCAGGTCGAGCTGCTCGCCGTGGACGAGGGCCTGACCATGGCCGACCTCAAGGGCACCCTGGACCACATGGTGCAGGAGCTGTTCGGCGGCGAGGGCATGAAGACCCGCCTGCGGCCGAACTTCTTCCCGTTCACCGAGCCGTCCGCCGAGATGGACATGGTGTGCTACGTGTGCCGCGGCGAGTCCGTGGGCAACCCCGACCGCCCCTGCCGCACCTGCTCCAGCGAGGGCTGGATCGAGCTGGGCGGCTGCGGCATGGTCAACCCCAAGGTGCTCCAGGCCTGCGGCGTCGACCCGGAGAAGTACAGCGGATTCGCCTTCGGGTTCGGCATCGAGCGGATGCTGATGTTCCGCCACAACGTCGAAGACATGCGAGACATGGTCGAGGGTGACGTCCGCTTCACCCGGCCCTTCGGGATGGAGATCTGATGCGAATCCCGCTTTCCTGGCTGCGGGAGTACGTCGACCTCCCCGCCACCGAGACCGGCCGCGACGTGCAGGCCAAGCTGATCGCGGCGGGCCTCGAGGTCGAGACCGTGGACCGGCTCGGCGAGGGCCTCAAGGGCCCGCTCGCCGTCGGCAAGGTGCTCACCATCGAGGAACTGGAGGGCTTCAAGAAGCCCATCCGCTTCTGCACCGTCGACGTCGGCCAGACCAACGGCACCGGCGAGCCGCAGGAGATCGTCTGCGGCGCCCGGAACTTCGCCGTCGGCGACAAGGTCGTCGTGGCGCTGCCCGGCGCCGTCCTGCCCGGTGACTTCGCCATCGCCGAGCGCAAGACGTACGGCAAGATGTCGCGCGGCATGATCTGCTCCGGCGACGAGCTGGGCATGGGCGACGACGGCAGCGGCGGCATCATCGTCCTGCCGCCCGAGCACGAGGTCGGCACCGACGCCATCGAGCTGCTCGAACTGGTCGACGAGGTCCTGGACATCGCCGTCACGCCCGACCGCGGCTACTGCCTGTCCCTGCGCGGCGTCGCCCGCGAGACCGCCACCGCCTACGGCCTGCCCCTGCGCGATCCGGCGCTGCTCGACGTCCCGGCCCCGAACTCCTTCGGCTACCCGGTGCAGATCAGCGACCCCGTCGGCTGCGACCGCTTCACCGCGCGCACCGTCACCGGCCTGCGCCCCGACGCCCGCTCCCCGATCTGGCTCCAGCGCCGCCTCCAGAAGGCGGGCATGCGCCCGATCTCGCTGGCCGTCGACGTCACCAACTACGTGATGCTGGAGCTGGGCCAGCCCCTGCACGCCTACGACCGCTCGCGCGTCCAGGGCACCATCGGCGTGCGCCGCGCGGAGCAGGGCGAGAAGTTCACCACCCTGGATGGCGCCGAGCGCGTCCTCGACGCCGAGGACCTGGTGATCACCGACGAGCGAGGCCCCATCGGCCTCGCGGGCGTCATGGGCGGCGCCAACACGGAGATCGCCGACCACACCGAGGAGCAGGGCACCACGGACGTGGTCATCGAGGCCGCGCACTTCGACCCGGTCTCCGTGGCCCGCACCGCGCGCCGCCACAAGCTGTCCTCCGAGGCGGCCCGGCGCTTCGAGCGCGGCGTCGACCCGCAGGCCGCGTCCGCCGCCGCGCAGCGGACCGTCGACCTGCTGGTGCTGCTCGCGGGCGGCACCGCCGAGGCGGGCGTCACGGAGGTCATCGCGCCCTCCGCGCCGCGCACCATCACCATGCCCGCCGACCACCCGGACAAGGTCGCCGGTGTCGCCTACGGCCGCGAGACCGTCGTACGCCACCTCCAGGAGGTCGGCTGCGACGTGTACGGCCAGGACGTCCTGACCGTCACCGTGCCGTCCTGGCGGCCCGACCTGGCCGAGGTCAACGACCTCGCCGAGGAGGTCATCCGCCTGGAGGGCTACGAGAACCTGCCCTCGACGCTGCCCAAGCCCCCGGCCGGGCGCGGCCTGACCGAGCGGCAGCGGCTGCACCGCCGCGCCGGGCGGGCGCTCGCGGGCGCCGGGTACGTGGAGGCGCCGACCTACCCGTTCCTCAGCGAGCAGGTCTTCGACCAGCTGGGCCTGGAGGCGGACGACCCGAACCGCCGCGTGGTCACGCTCGTCAACCCGCTCTCCGACGAGGAGCCCGCGCTCCGCACGACCCTCCTGCCGGGCCTGCTCGCCGCGCTGCGCCGCAACGACGGACGGGGCAGCCACGACCTGGCCCTCTTCGAGACCGGCCTGGTCTTCCACCCCCGTGAGGACGCGGCCCCCGTCGGGCGCCTGCCCGTGGACCGGCGCCCCACCGACGAGGAGATCGCCGCCCTCAACGCCTCGCTGCCCGAGCAGCCGCGGCACGCCGCGGTCGTCCTCGCGGGCGCCCGCGAGCGCGCGGGCTGGTGGGGCAAGGGCCGCCCGGCCGACTGGGCGGACGCCGTCGAGGCGGCCCGCACCCTGGCCCGCGAGGCCGGTGCCGAACTCATCGTCCAGCAGGGCCAGTACGGCCCCTGGCACCCGGGCCGCTGCGCCGAGCTGACGGTGTACCTGGACAGCGCGCAGGGGCCGAACGGCGAGCAGGGCGACCTGGTCTCCATCGGCCACGCCGGTGAGCTGCACCCGCGCGTCATCAAGGCGCTCGGGCTTCCCGCCCGCACCTGCGCGATGGAGCTGAACCTCGACCTCCTCCAGGAGGCGGGCGAAGGCGCGCTCCGGGCGCCGGGCATCTCCACCTTCCCGGTGGCCACGCAGGACGTCGCGCTCGTCGTCGACCAGGACGTGCCCGCCGCCGTCGTCGAGGCCTACCTGCGCGACGGCGCCGGTGAACTCCTCGAGGACATCCGCCTGTTCGACGTCTTCACCGGCGAGCAGATCGGCGCGGGCAAGAAGTCCCTGGCGTACGCGCTGCGCTTCCGCGCCGCCGACCGCACGCTGACGGTCGATGAGGCGAGCGCCGCGCGGGACGCCGCGGTGGCCCGCGCGGCCGAGACGACCGGAGCGGTGCTGCGCGGGGCGTGACCCCGCCCCGCCGGGCGGTCCGCCGAGGCCGCCCGGCGGTCCGCTGAGACCGCCCGGCGGAACAAAGGCGCTGTTGAGGGGCGCATCCGTGGACGCGGATGCGCCCCTCACTCGTACGGGTGACAACGCGGGGCGATCTGGCCCGATCCGGCCATGTGGTCGACACAATCGATCCGGCCGTTGGGGCCGGAGGGGCCACGGCCCGCGCGTCGAACCGGCCCCTCGGCCCGCCGCACGCTGAACCGGGCCTTAGGGGGGCCGTCGGCATGATCCGCATCAAGCCCTGCCCGCCCCGTCGCCGCCGAGCCGGGGTCCGGCGCGCCGGAGTCCGCCGCGCGGCGGGGTTCCGGCGGCGGCTGTCCGGGCTGCGCGCCCGGGTGCCCCGGGGCGACCCGCCGCCGTTCGAGCCGCCGCGCCGCCGACGCGTCCGGCGGGCCCTGTTCCTCGGCCTGCCGACGGTGTGGGGCGCCGTCGCCGTCACGTACAAGATGGTCTGCCCGCTCGCCCAGCAGAGCGGGCTCGGCGCGCGGATCGCCACCAGCGCCGTCTTCTTCGCCGTCGGGACCGGCCTGATATTCCACGTCCGGCACGCGCTGCTACGGGAGTTGCGGCAGGTCCGCGAGGTCGCGGGCGCCGCGCAGAACGTGCTCCTGCGGCCGCTGCCGCCGCGCGTCGACGGCCTCACCCTCGCCGCGGGCCGCCTGTCCGCCTCGCGCGGCGCCTCGGTGGGCGGCGACCTGTACGAGGTGGCGGCCACCGAGCACGGCGTACGCGTCGTCATGGGCGATGTGCGCGGCCACGGCCTCGCCGCGCTCGGCACCGTCGCCGCCGTGCTCGGCAGCTTCCGCGAGGCCGCCCACGACGAGCCAGACCTGGGGCGGGTCCTGCGCCGTCTGGACCGGGCGCTCGCCCGGCATCTGCGGGAGCGCTCCCGCGCCGAGCCGTCCGCGGGCGGAGCCGCGCCCCAGGACGGCCCGCTCGCCGAGGAGTTCGTGACGGTCCTGCTGCTGGAGATCGGGCACGAGGGTGAGGTGCGCGCGCTCAACTGCGGCCACCCCTGGCCCCATCGGCTGCGCGGCCGGGCCAGGGAGCTGCCCGGCGGCGAGCCGCTGCCGCCGCTCGGCCCGTTCCCGCTGCCCGCCGAACTGCCCGTGCACCGGTGGGGGCGGCTGCTTCCGGGGGACGCGCTGGTGCTGCACACCGACGGGGTGGCGGACGCCCGCGACCGGGCCGGGCGGTTCTTCCCGCTCCAGGCCGTGCTCAGCGAGGCCGCCCGCACGCCGCCGGTGTCGCCGCAGCACGTCATCCAGGCCGTCTACGCCCGGCTCCTGCGCCACGTCGGGCGGCTGCCCACCGACGACGCGGCGCTGCTCGTGCTGCGCAACGACCGGCAGTGGGTGCCCCGGCAGCAGACGGAGACCGGGCGGCGCGCCCGCACCATGAGCTGAACGCCGCCCGGTGTGCGGCCCGCGCCGTCCGCCCCGTCGTGGAACTGCCGGGCAGACGACGGGTGAAGCGGACGGCGCCGAAGAGAGGCCGTCGCACTGAGTGAGGGGGAGCCGACGGCCGGGCCGCCTCCTGGTGAGGGCCCTCAGTCAACCGACCCCGCGCCCCGCGCGGCAGAGCGCACACCCCCCGGATGCGAGCACTCCGTTCACACGGGGTGTGAAGGGCGCTCCACTACGCTGGTCGCACCGAGCCACCGGAGGGCCCTCCCATGCAGCCCAACACCCTGCTCGACGCGATCCTCGACGAAGCGGGCATCTCGCACGCGGGCCTCGCCGCCCACGTCAACCAGGCCGGAAAGGCCAGAGGGCTCGCCCTGAGATACGAACACACCGCCGTGGCCCGCTGGTTGAAGGGCCAGCGCCCGCGCGGCCAGGTGCCCGACCTGATCTGCGAGGTGCTGGCGGCGCGGCTGCACCGCACGGTCACCCTCGACGACATCGGGCTCGGCGTGCCCGGCTCCCCGGCCGCCCGCGGCGGCTCCGCGGTCTCCACGCTCTCGGGGTTCGTGGACCGGGCGACGGCGCTGTGGCGCTCGGACGAGCAGCAGCGGCCGCATCTCCTCGGGGCGCCCGCGGTGACCGGCACGCCCGCGGTGATGCCCGTGTGGGAGTGGGAGAACCCGCCGGAGGACGTGGACGTCTCGCGCGGCGGGCGCCACCCCGTCAGCATGGCGGACATCGACATGCTGCGCGCGGCCCGCACCCACTACGAGCAGATGTACCGCAAGACCGGCGGCATCGCGACCCGCAGCCGCATCGTCGGCTTCCTCAACGCCGAGGCGGCGCCGCTGCTGCGCGGCGGCTACACGGACGCGACGGGGCGCCAGCTGCACCGCGCCACCGGCGGCCTGGTCGCCATCGCGGGCATCTGCGCCTACGACTCGGACGCGCACGGCCTCGCCCAGCGCTACTTCCACCAGGCGCTGCGGCTGGCGAAGGCCAGCGGGGACCGGGGGCTCGGCGCCTATGTGATCGCGCTGCTCGTCAACCAGTCGCTGTTCATGCGCGAGTACCGCCAGGCCGTGGCGTTCGCGGAGGCCGCGCTGCGCGCCGCCGGGCGGGACATCACCCCGGCGCTCGCCTCCGACCTGTACGCGATGCAGGCCAAGGCGTACGCGCACCTGGGCGACGGGGGCAGCGCCCTGTCGTGCATCCGGCGCGCGGAGACGGCGGCCGACCGCATCCGGCGCGGGCGCGAGCCCGACGAGACCGGATACGTCCAGCCGGGCCTGGTGAACGTCCAGGTCGCGGAGGCGCTGCTCAGCCTCGGCGACCTCGCGGGGGCGCACGAGCACGCCGCCGCCGCGGTGGGCACCCCGACGCACGACCGGGGCCGGGTGCACCGGCTCGCCATGCTCAGCCAGATCGAGCTGCGCCAGGGGAACACCGACGAGGCCGTGGCCACGGCGGTGGAGATGGCGGAGCAGGCACGCGGGATGGAGTCGCAGCGGCTGCGCGACCGGCTGCGCGCGGTGCGGGAGCACCTGGTGCGCAGCGACTGCGCGGGCACGGCCGAGGCCGCCGAACTCATCGACGGAGCGCTGCGCGTGCCCCTGTGAGGGCACGGGGGCGCAGTGAGGCACGGACCGCCGTGACGCCGGGGCGCGGGAGGCGCGAGAGGCGACGGCACGCATGACACGTGCAACGCCGCCCTGCCGTGCGCGGAGTGCTCTGATCTCGTCCTGCTGCGATATTGCCATCTACTCGGCGGAAGGTGGCAGAACCGTGCAGTGGACGAAACAGAGCGAACAAACTGTGTATGGAAATCGGTGGTTCTCCGTCAATCTCGCGGACGTCGAACTGCCGGACGGTCGGCACCTCGACCACTTCCTGATAAGGCTCCGTCCCGTGGCCGTCGCCACGGTCGTCAACGAGGCCAACGAGGTGCTGCTGCTGTGGCGGCACCGCTTCATCACCGACAGCTGGGGCTGGGAGCTCGCCGCGGGCGTCGTCGAGGACGGCGAGGACATCGCGTACGCGGCGGCCCGCGAGATGGAGGAGGAGACCGGCTGGCGACCGGGACCCCTGCGTCACCTGATGAGTGTCGAGCCGTGCAACGGGCTCACGGACGCTCGGCACCACATCTACTGGTCGGACGAGGGGACCTACATCGGCCACCCCGAGGACGACTTCGAGTCGGACCGCCGAGAGTGGGTTCCGCTCAAGCTCGTCCCCGACATGGTGGCACGCGGGGAGGTCCCGGCCGCCAATATGGCGGCAGCACTCCTCTTGCTGCACCATCTCCGGCTCGGCCAGGACGCGGCCTAGCCGCGGTGGCCCTGAATCGCTGAACTAGTGGCCGAGCGCCTGCCAGACCGCCACGGCGAGCGCGCCGACCGCGGTGAGCGCCGCGAGGGCGGGCAGCGGCCAGCGGGTGTGCTCCAGTGCGGTGATCCGGACGGCCAGATCGTCCTGGTCCTTGGTGTGCTGGGCGTCGCGCTGGGTGAGCAGGGCGAGCTGTCCGTCCACGCGGGCGAGGCCCACGTCCAGGCTGCGCCGTAACTCTGCGAGTTCTTCCGGGACCACGGGGACCACAGGACGCTCGGGGTCGGTGGTCACGATTCCGCTCCTCTCTGTAGTGGTCACTTCCCCCCTTGTGCGCACGGAAAGTCAACTCGCCTGGTGGGCGCGGCGGGAGAGTGTGCGAAGGGCATATGCGAGCCCGGGGCGCACACGGTGTGTGAACGCCGCGGGCCCGGCACACTCGGTGTGCCGGGCCCGTGAACTGGCCGGAAACTGACTTGAATTCAGGTACGGAGCGTAGCCGGAACGGAAGACGATCAGCCGTCTGCGTCAGCCGTACGTGTAGAAGCCCGAGCCGGACTTGCGGCCGAGGCGGCCCGCGTCGACCATCCGCTGGAGCAGCGGGGGCGCGGCGTACAGCGGCTCCTTGTACTCGGCGTACATCGAGTCGGCGACCGAGGCCACTGTGTCCAGGCCGATCAGGTCGGACAGCTTGAGCGGGCCCATCGGGTGGGCGCAGCCCATCTCCATGCCGTTGTCGATGTCCTCGCGGGAGGCGATGCCCGACTCGAACATCCGGATCGCGGACAGCAGATACGGGATGAGCAGCGCGTTCACCACGAAGCCCGAGCGGTCCTGGGCGCGGATGGCGTGCTTGCCGAGCACCTTCTCGGTGAACAGCTGGGCCCGGCTGAGCGTGCCCTCCGACGTGGTCAGGGCCGGGATCAGCTCGACGAGCTGCTGCACGGGCGCGGGGTTGAAGAAGTGGATGCCGATGACCTGGTCCGGCCGGGAGGTGGCCACGGCCAGCTTCACCAGCGGGATGGAGGAGGTGTTGGAGGCGAGGATGGCGTCCTGGCGGGTCACCACCTGGTCGAGCACCTGGAAGATCTCGGTCTTGACCTGCTCGTTCTCCACGACGGCCTCGATGACGAGGTCCCGGTCGGCGAACTCGCCGAGGTCCGTGGTGAAGCTCAGCCGCGCGATCGTGGCGTCCCGCTCCTCCTCGGAGATCTTGCCGCGCTCGGCGGCCTTGGTCAGCGAGTTGTACAGGCGCGTACGGCCGATCTCCAGGGCCTCCCCGGTGGTCTCCGCGACCCGCACCTCAAGGCCCGAGCGGGCGCAGACCTCCGCGATCCCCGCGCCCATCTGGCCGCAGCCCACTACTCCGACGCGCGCAATGTCGGCCATTGAGTTGGTCACCTCGTGCCTTTCGCTCATCTACCAGGGCTGGCAGGTCGCCCCCCGCGGGGTGTCGGGTCCTGCCTCGCCGGTGAACGTTACTCCGCGCGTCGCGGTGCGCGGCCGTCCGGGTCGGGCATGCTGTCCCCGAACGGCCAGGGCTTGTCCGGGGACTTCCAGGAACACCAGGAACAGGGGACGGGATCGTGAGGCATTTGTCACGTCAAGGGGCACGTCAGAAGTCACGTCAAGAGTCACGTCAAGAGTCACGTCAGGTATCGCGTCGGACCTTCTCCGTGGCGGCGGCAGCGGCGGTCGCGGGGCTCGCGACGGCGGGCGACGCGGCGGCGCTGCCGGACTCCAGACGCTGGGGCCGGGAGATGAGAGGCATGTGGGTGGCGTCGGTGGTCAACATCGACTGGCCCTCGAAGCCGGGCCTGCCGGTGGAGCGGCAGCGGGCGGAGCTGATCGCCTACCTGGACGAGGCGGTGCGGCGCCGCCTGAACGCGGTGGTCCTCCAGGTGCGCCCGACGGCGGACGCGTTCTGGCCGTCGCGCCACGAGCCGTGGTCGGAGTACCTCACGGGCACGCAGGGCAAGGACCCGGGCTGGGACCCGCTGGGCACCGCCGTGCGCGAGGCGCACTACCGGGGCCTTGAGCTGCACGCCTGGTGCAATCCGTTCCGGGTCGCCATGCACGCCGACCCGAGCCGCCTGGTGCCGACCCACCCGGCGCGCCTGCACCCCGAGTGGGTCGTGCCGTACGGCGGGAAGCTGTTCTACAACCCGGGCCTGCCCGAGGTGCGGCGCTTCGTGCAGCAGGCGATGCTCGACGCGGTGCGCCGCTACCCCCTCGACGCGGTGCACTGGGACGACTACTTCTACCCGTATCCAGTGGCGGGCCAGGTCTTCGACGACGACGAGGCCTTCGCGCGGTACGGCGGCGCCTTCCCCGACCGGGCGTCGTGGCGGCGGGACAACATCGACCGGCTGGTGCGCGAGATGGGCGTCCGCGTGAAGAAGGCCCGGCCGGGCACCCAGTTCGGGATCAGCCCCTTCGGCGTGTGGCGCAACGCGGCCACCGACCCGACGGGCTCGGACACGCGCGCGGGCGTGCAGACCTACGACGACCTGTACGCGGACACCCGGGGCTGGGTGAGGAAGCGCTGGATCGACTACATCTGTCCGCAGCTGTACTGGCACATGGGTCAGGCCGCGGCGGACTACGCCAAGCTGGTGCCCTGGTGGGACGCGGTGGCCCGGGGCACGGGCGTGCGGCTGTACGTGGGGGAGGGGCTGTACAAGGCGGGGGACCCGGCGCAGGCCGCGCCGTGGCAGGACCCGGCCGAGCTGTCCCGGCACCTCACGTACGCCAAGGGCTTCCCGCGGGTGCGGGGCACATCTTCTACTCGGCGAAGCACGTGGTCGCCGACCGGATCGGCGCGATGCAGCGGGTGGTGGACGACCACTACACGCGGCCCGCGCGGTAGCGGCGGCGTAGGCCCCGGGCGCGGGCCCGGGGCCGCTGCGCGCTAGTCGCCCTCGGCGGCGAAGTGACGTACGACGGTGTCGGGGCCGGGGGACATCAGCGTCTCGTGACCGTCCTCGAACCGCACGCGGTACGGCGGACCGCCGTCCGCGCCGAGAACCTCGATGACTTCCGCAGTCCGGTCGTGCTGTCCGACGATCCTGCCGTGGATCAGCAGCCGGTCGCCCACGGATGCTCGCATGGGGAGTGACCTCCTCGTCCGCGTCGCGGTTGGTGGCGGTGCGTGGCCGTCAGTGTACGACCGGTGGCGTGGGTTGGGGCCTACTCGCGCGCCCGTTGCGTGACGGCGATGCACACGAGGACGGCGACGGCGGTGAGGGGCGCCGCCGGGGTGAGGCTCTCGCCGAGCAGCAGCACCGACCACACGAGCGTCAGCAGGGGCTGGGCGAGCTGGAGCTGGCTGGCCTTGGGGATGCCGATGGCGGCCATGCCGCGGTACCAGACGAGCAGGCCGAGGAACTGCGAGCCGAGCGCGGCGTACAGCAGGCCCGCGGTGCTGTGTCCGGTCAGCGCGAAGGGCTCGTGCGGCAGCGCGACCGCCGCGAGCACCGCGTTCAGCGGCAGGCACAGCACCAGGGCCCAGCCGATGACCTGCCAGCCGGGCATGTGCCGGGCGAGACGGCCGCCCTCGGTGTACCCGGCGGCGCACACCAGCAGCGAGGCGAAGAGGTACAGGTCCGCGGTGGACAGGGCGCCGCCGCTCTGCCGCACGGTGAACCCGGCCACCGCCGCCGCGCCCGCGAGGGCCGCCGCCCAGAAGGCGCGCGAGGGCCGGGCGCCGGTGCGCAGCACGGAGAACACGGCGGTGGTCAGCGGGAGCAGTCCGACGACCACGGCGGCGTGCGCGGTGCTGGACGTCTGGAGGGCGAGCGAGGTGAGCAGCGGGAAGCCCACCACGACGCCGCCGCCGACGACCGCGAGGGCGGCCCAGTGGGCGCGCGGCGGCACCGGCACGCGCAGCGCGAGCAGGCAGCCGCCCGCGACGAGCCCGGCGAGCAGGCAGCGCAGGGCCACGAAGCTCCACGGGCCGATGCCTTCCAGGCCCCAGGCGGTGGCGGGGAAGGTGAGCGAGAACGCGACGACGCCGAGGGCGGCCTGGGCGGTGCCGAGGCGCTGGGCGCGGCGGGTGGGGGCGTGCGGGGCGGGGGCGGGTGACGCGGGGGTGTGCGGGGCGGTGCGCGGCGCGGGGTGGCCGGTGGCGGTGTGCGGCGCGGGGTGGCCGGTGGCGGTGCGGGGCGCGGGGCGGTCGGTGGTGGCGCGGGCCGGGACCGCTATCCGCCGCTGATCAGTAGCGCTATCCTGTGCTCTCATGCAAGAGCGTAGCAGTGTGGGTGAACTGGCACGACAGTTGCGGAGCGAGCTGAATCGCTACTCTCCCGGTGGAAAGCTCCCGTCGAGTCGTGTGCTGGTCGACCGGTTCCGGGTGAGCCCGGTGACCGTGTCCCGGGCGCTGGCGCAGCTCGCCGCGGAGGGCCTGGTCGTCACGCGCCCCGGCGCCGGGGCGTTCCGGGCCGAGGCGCGCGGCGGCGCCGCTCACGCCGCCGGTGACACCTCCTGGCAGGAGGTGACGCTGAGCGCGGACGCCGCCGCGGAGGTCGTGCCACGGTCCGTCGACGCGTCCGGCGTCCTCGCCACGCTCGCCGCGCCGCCGCCCGAGGTCATCGAGTTCAACGGCGGCTATCCGCACCCCTCGCTCCAGCCGGAGCGCGCCATGGCGGCGGCGCTCGCGCGGGCGGGCCGCCGCCCCGGCGCCTGGGGCCGCCCGCCGATCGACGGCCTGCCGGAGCTGCGGGAGTGGTTCGCGCGCGGCATCGGCGGCGCCATCACCGCCGCCGAGGTGCTGATCACCGCGGGCGGGCAGAGCGCGCTGACCACCACGCTGCGGGCGCTCGCCCCGCCCGGCGCGCCCGTCCTGCTGGAGTCGCCCACCTACCCCGGGCTGCTCGCGATCGCGCGGGCCGCGGGGCTGCGGCCCGTTCCGGTGCCCGTGGACACCGACGGTGCCCGGCCCGAGCTGCTCGCCGCCGCGTTCCGGGCGACCGGCGCCCGCGTGTTCGTGTGCCAGCCGCTGTTCCAGAACCCCACCGGGGCCGTGCTGTCCGCCGAGCGCCGCCCGGAGGTGCTGCGCATCGCCCGCGAGGCCGGGGCGTTCGTCGTCGAGGACGACTTCGTACGCCGTCTGGCGCACGACGGCGCGGGGCCGCTGCCGCGCCCGCTGGCCGCCGACGACGAGGACGGCGTCGTCGTACACGTCTGCTCCCTCACCAAGGCGACATCGCCGAGCTTCCGGGTGAGCGCGCTCGCCGCGCGCGGGCCGGTCCTGGAGCGGCTGCGCGCCATCCAGGTCGTCGACCACTTCTTCGTCCCGCGCCCGCTCCAGGAGGCCGCCCTCGAACTCGTCGGCTCACCGGCGTGGCCCCGCCATCTGCGGGCGGTGGCGGGGGAGTTGACGGAGCGCCGGGACCGGATGGCGGCGGCGCTGCGCCTCAGCCTGCCCGAGCTGGCGCTGCCGCACGTCCCGGCGGGCGGCTACCACCTGTGGCTGCGCCTGCCCGACGGCACGGACGAACTCGCCCTGGCGGCGGCCGCGTTGCGCGCCGGGGTCGCGGTGGCGCCGGGCCGCCCGTACTTCGCCGCCGAGCCCCCGGCCGGGCACGTCCGCCTGAGCTTCGCGGCGCTCGCGGGCGCCGGGGAGATCACGGAAGGGGTACGCCGACTGCGGGCCGCCTGTGATGAGGTGGGCGCATGACCGATGAGCACGCGCGTGAGTTCGAGCTGCCCGACGGGTACGAGCTGTCCGCCGACCCCGCCCGCGTGGACGCCGGACGGGTCCACCACTGGCTGTCCACCGACGCCTACTGGGCGCTCGGCCGCACCCGCGCCACGCACGACAGCGCCATGGTGGGCTCGCTCAACTTCGGGGTGTACGAGACCGCTTCGGGCGCGCAGGTCGCGTACGCCCGCGTGGTGACCGACCGCGCGACCTTCGCGCTGCTCTGCGACGTGTACGTGGACCGCTCGGTGCGCGGCAAGGGCATCGGCACGGCCCTGGTGGCGGGCGTGCGCGACCACCTCGCCCCCTTCGCGCTGCGCCGCGTCCTGCTGGTCACCGCGGACGCCCACGGCGTGTACGAGAAGTTCGGCTTCACGGCCCTGCAGAACCCGGAGAAGTGGATGGTGCTGGGCGCGCAGTGAGCGCCGCGGGGCATCAGGCCACGCGGGTGTACTGGGTCGTCAGGAGGAGGTCCTTGGCCGGGCCCCGGACGCGCCAGCGCGTGCCCCAGCGGTCCTCGGCAGCCACGGTGAACTCGCCCCGGTAGAGGTCCGCCGCGCACGGGTGGTCGGCGGTGTGGCGGCCCGTCCGCAGGTCCAGGTCGTGGAAGGGGCGGCCGTCCGCGAAGCGCACCACGGCCGTGCCCGGGGCGCCGCCCGGCAGGAACCGCAGCGTCCGCTCGGCGGGCCGCGCGACCCCCCGCCAGGTGAACGTGCCCGACTCGTGGTGCAGCAGCCCGCCGCCGTCCGCGCCGGGCAGGGCCGTGAACCGCGTCACCCCGGTGAAGCGCCCCTCCAGCGGGACGCCCCGCCCGGCGGCGAAGTCGCCCACCGTCCGCTCGACCCGCCAGGTCCCGCACAGGTAGGCGAGAACGTCCGGCACGGCGTATCCGGCGTCGTCAGGGAGGGGCATACCCGCAGCCTACGCGGCCCCGGCCCCGGGCGGACCCGCCGCCGGGCCGCGCCCTACCGGTCCACCACCGCCAGGCTGTTCGCGTCGTACCGCGCCCCCGCGACCCGCCCGGCGGGTGCCGCCGCGTCGATCGCGGCCAGCTCGGCAGCCGACAGCTCAAGGGTCGCGGCGGCCACGTTCTCCTCCAGGTACTTCGCGCGGCGCGTCCCCGGGATCGGCACCACGTCGTCGCCCCGCCGCTGCACCCAGGCCAGCGCCAGCTGCCCCGCGGTGACGCCCTTCTCGGCGGCCAGCGCGTGCAGCGTCTCCACGACGGTGAGGTTCCGCTCCAGGTTCCCGTCGGCGAACCGGGGCTGGGTGCGGCGCACGTCGTCCGCGGCGAGCCCGTCGACGGACCTGACCGTGCCGGTCAGGAAGCCCCGGCCGAGCGGCGAGAACGGCACGATCCCGATGCCCAGCTCCCGGCACACCGGCACGATCTCGTCCTCCAGGTCCCGCGTCCACAGCGACCACTCGCTCTGCAGCGCGGCGATGGGGTGCACGGCGTGGGCGCGCCGGATCGTGCGGGCGCTCGCCTCGGAGAGCCCGAGGTGGCGCACCTTGCCCGCCGCGACCAGCTCGGCCAGCGCGCCGACCGTCTCCTCGATCGGCACCTCCTGGTCGACGCGGTGCACGTAGTACAGGTCGATGTGGTCGACGCCGAGCCGCGCGAGGGAGGCGTCGCAGGCCCGGCGCACGTACGCGGCGTCGCCACGGATCACGGTGGGCTCGCCGAGCCGGTTGGCGAAGCCGAACTTGGTGGCGATCACGGCCCGCTCCCGCCGGTGCCCGGCGAGGGCGCGGCCGAGAAGCCGCTCGTTGTGGCCATGGCCGTAGTAGTCGGAAGTGTCGAAGAGGGTGACGCCGAGGTCGAGGGCGCGGTGGACGGTCGCGGTCGACTGGGCGTCGTCCGAGGAGCCGTAGCCGTGGCTCATCCGCATGCAGCCGAGCCCCTGGGCCGAGACCGTCAGGGCGCCGAGCTTGCGGGTGGGCAGGCCGGTCATGGTCGTACCTCCAGTCGTACGGCGGCCGTGCGCGAACGCGGGGGCCGTGCGCGGGCCGTGTCGTGATCTCGGCCGTGACCCTAGGAGTTGGAGCGCGCTCCAGGGCAAGCGCGGCGCGTCGGGCACGGGGGCTGGCCCCAGGGCCGGTGGGCGGGCTGGCCGGATGTCGGGCGGGGCACGCGCGCCCCTAGCGTCGGCCGGACCACGACCACACCCCGCTCCACCCAGGAGACAGCGATGCGTTCCGCGTCCACCGTCACCCTCACTGGCCTCGGCCTCGCCGCCCTGCTCACGACCGCGACCGTGACCGCGCCCGCCGACGCGGGTGCGGCGCCCCCGCCGCCGGGCCGCCCGCCGGGCCTCGCCGCGTTCGCGCACCAGCGCCTGAGCTGGACCGACTGCCCCGCCGACCAGAAGGCGTTACGCGAGGCGGGCGCCCGCTGCGCCAGGGTCACCGTGCCGCTGGACTACGCCCGCCCCGAGGGCCGCACCATCGAGATCGCCGTCTCCCGGGTCCGGGCCAAGGCCCCGGCGGGCCAGCGCCGGGGCGTCCTGCTGTCCAACCCGGGCGGCCCCGGCGGCCTCGGCCTCGCCTCCACGCTGGCCCTGCGCCCCGCCCTGAAGAAGACCGCCGACGCCTACGACCTGATCGGCTTCGACCCGCGCTTCCTCGGCGAGAGCACCCCGCTGACCTGCGCCCCCGCGCCCCCGCCGCCCGCCCCCGCGCCGACCACGAGCCCCCGCGCGGACTTCGAGGCGGCCGTGGCGAAGGCCCGCGTGGACGCCCGCCGCTGCCACGAGCCCGGCGACAACGCCCGCCTGCTGCCGCACGCCTCGTCCCGCAACGTGGCCCGCGACATGGACCTGATCCGCGCGGCCCTCGGCGAGCCCCGGATCTCGTACTACGGCGTCTCGTACGGCGCGGACCTCGGCGCCACCTACGCGCAGCTCTTCCCGCGCCGCGTGGACCGCATGGTCGTCGACTCCGTCACCGACCCGGCCGCCACCCAGTACGAGCAGTTCCAGCGCTCGGGCGGCCCCGCGGAGGCGGCGCTCGACGAGTGGGCCGCGTGGACCGCCCGCCGCCACGCCGCCTACCGGCTCGGCCGCACCCCGCGGCGCGTGCGCGCCCACGTAGAGGCCGTCCTCGCCCGCGCCGAGCGGCGACCGCTGACCGTGGACGGCGTCCGCCTGGACGCGCCGACCCTGCGGATGCTGCTCAAACAGCCCCTGACGCAGTACGAGAACGACGCCACCGTGGCCGCCCTCGTGCGCGACCTGGTGGCCGCCGCGCACGGCCGCCTCACCGAGCCGGGGCCCGAACTCGCCCGCATGCTCGACCTGTTGCGCTCGCCCGAGCTGGCGGACGGCATGCTGGGCGGCATGCTCTTCATGTGCGGCGACGGCGGCTGGCCCGCGGGCGGCTGGCCCGGGGACACCGAGGTGTACTGGCGCAACAGCCAGCGCAGCCGCGCCGCCCAGCCCGTCTTCGGACCGTTCGTGAACGGCGTGACCGCGCCCTGCGTGTTCTTCCGCACGCCCCCGCGGGAACCCGCGGTGACCATCGGCAACGACGTGCCCGTCCTGCTGCTCCAGGCCCGTCGCGACCACACCCCCTACCGCGACGCCCGCGCCATGCACCGGGCGCTGCGCGGCTCCCGCATGGTCACCGCCGACATCCGCGGCCACGGCGTGTACGGCCGTGCCGTCGACGGCCTGAGGCCGGTGCCGTGCGCCGACCGGGCGGTCAACGCCTACCTCGGCGGGGCGAGCTGCCCGGCCGGGACCTCGTCTGTCCCGCCGGGTGAGCCGTCACGAGAACTGGTCCACCCCCGTGAGGTCGGCGGACAGCTCCCACAGCCGGGCCGCCGCCTCGGGGTCCACCGCCCACGGCTTGACCCCGCCGATCAGCATGTCGTCGGTGGTGGCCGCCTCCGCGATGTCGCAGTCCTGGCAGTAGGCGCCGCCGTGGCCCTCCAGGAGCGGCGAGGTGGCTGCCCACACGGCCGTGGCCGCGCCCTGCTCCGGGGACTTGAAGCCCTCGGCGGGGCGCCCGTCGGGGCCGATCCAGCCCTGCGCCAGCTGCTCGGCGCGCGGGACGTGGCGCTGGAGCGGGGTGAGGACGCTGCCCGGGTGCACGGCGAAGGCGTGGATTCCGCGGTCCCCGGCGAGCGCGTCCAGGTGCCGGGCGAAGAGGGCGTTCGCCGTCTTGGACTGGGCGTAGGCCAGCCAGCGGTCGTAGCCGCGCTCGAAGTGCGGGTCGTCCCAGCGGATGCCGGACAGGAAGTGCCCGGAGGAGGCCACCGCCACGACGCGGGCGCCCGGCGCGGCCAGCGCGGGGGCGAGGTGGTTGACCAGAGCGTGGTGGCCGAGGTGGTTGACCGCGAAGTGCGCCTCCCAGCCGGGGCCGACGCGGGTCTCGGGGCAGGCCATGACGCCCGCGTTCGCGATCAGCAGGTCCACCGTGGTGCGGGCGCGCAGGACGCCGTCGGCGAAGGCGCGGACGCTGTCGAGGTCCGCCAGGTCCAGCGCGGCCACCTCCACGCCGGGGACGCCGCGCACGGCCGCCCGCGCCGTGCCGGGCCTGCGGGCCGGGACGATGACCCGGGCACCGGCACGGGCGAGGGCCCGGGTGGCGGCCAAGCCGAGGCCGGAGTAGCCGCCGGTGACGAGGGCGGTCCTGCCGGTCAGGTCGATGCCGTCGAGGACGTCGTCGGCGGTGCTCCGGGCGTCGTAACCGGAACCGATCTTGCGTTGCTGCGCTGGTGTGGTCGTCATGGGCGGGACGCTAGGACCTAGACTGCGATCTAGATCAAGCTCTGGTCGGCTGAGGGGGCGGGCGATGGCGGGCGCGGCGGGCGGGATGTCCAGCGGGATGTCCATCGGGGAGGTCGCGGAGAGGACCGGGCTCAGCGTGCACGCGCTGCGGTTCTTCGAGCGCGAGCGGCTGTTCCTGCGGCCCGTGCCGCGCACCGGCGGCGGGCGGCGCGTCTACGAGGCGGCCGACGTGGAGTGGCTGCTGCTGTGCAACCGGCTGCGGGCGTCCGGGATGCCGATCGCGACGCTCAAGCGGTTCGCGGACCTCGTCCGCTCGGGCCCGGGGAACGAAGCGGAACGCCTCGCGCTGCTCCAGGAGCACGAGCGGGCCGTCCGCGCCCGCGTCGCCGAACTGGAGGCGAGCCTGGAGATCATCCACGGCAAGGTCGTGGCGTACGAGCGGCACGTCCGCGCGGGCACCGCCGCGGGAGTGTGGGCGCCGGACCTGTCCCGCTGACCGGACGGGCGGGTTTCGGCCGTCCGGCGCCCGGGGCGGGGCGCGCGGCGGTGACGGGACGGGCAGCGGTGGCCTGCGTGGGGGCGGGGACCCGGGCCGCCGCCGCGCGGCGGTTCCGGCCGGTGCCCACGCGTGCGCCAAGGGCCCTGTCGGGGAGGTCGCGCACACGAGATATCTTGATGTCGAGCAATGTTGCAGACGTGGAGCGGAGCACCCGGTGACTGACTCGACCATCATCTATACGCACACTGACGAGGCCCCCGCCCTCGCGACGCATTCGTTCCTGCCCGTGATCCAGGCGTACGCCTCGACGGCCGGTGTCCGCGTCGAGACCCGTGACATCTCCCTGGCGGGCCGGATCATCGCGAGCTTCCCCGAGCACCTGGAGCCGGGCCAGCGGATCGACGACGCGCTGGCCGAGCTCGGCGAGCTGGCCAAGACGCCGGGCGCGAACATCATCAAGCTGCCGAACATCTCGGCGTCCATCCCGCAGCTCAAGGCCGCCATCGCCGAGCTCCAGGGCCAGGGCTACGCGCTGCCCGACTACCCGGACGACCCGAAGACCGACGAGGAGCGCGAGATCCGCGCCCGCTACGACAAGGTCAAGGGCTCCGCGGTCAACCCGGTGCTGCGCGAGGGCAACTCCGACCGCCGCGCCCCCGCCTCGGTCAAGAACTACGCCAAGGCCCACCCGCACCGCATGGGCGCCTGGACGGCCGACTCCAAGACGAACGTCGCCACCATGGGCGAGAACGACTTCCGCTCCACCGAGAAGTCCGTGGTCATCGCCGAGGACGGCGCCCTGCGCATCGAGCTGGCCGCCGAGGACGGCACCACCACGGTGCTGCGCGAGTCGGTGCCGGTCCTCGCGGGCGAGGTCGTCGACGCCTCCGTGATGCGCGTGGCCGCGCTGCGCGAGTTCCTCGCCGCGCAGGTCGCCCGTGCCAAGGAGGAGGGCGTGCTGTTCTCCGTGCACCTGAAGGCCACGATGATGAAGGTCTCCGACCCGATCATCTTCGGCCACGCGGTGCGCGCGTTCTTCCCGCAGACCTTCGAGAAGTACGGCGACGCGCTGCTCGCCGCCGGTCTGTCCCCGAACGACGGCCTCGGCACCATCCTGAAGGGCCTGGACTCCGTGCCCCACCTGGGCGCCGAGATCAAGGCGTCCTTCGAGGCCGAGCTGGCCCAGGGCCCCGCCCTCGCCATGGTCGACTCGGACAAGGGCATCACCAACCTGCACGTCCCGAGCGACGTCATCGTGGACGCCTCCATGCCCGCGATGATCCGCACCTCCGGCCACATGTGGGGCCCGGACGGCCAGGAGGCCGACACCCTCGCGGTGCTGCCCGACAGCTCCTACGCGGGCATCTACCAGGTCGTCATCGACGACTGCCGCGCCAACGGCGCCTACGACCCGGCCACCATGGGCTCGGTGCCGAACGTCGGCCTGATGGCGCAGAAGGCCGAAGAGTACGGCTCCCACGACAAGACCTTCGAGGTCCCGGCCGCGGGTACCGTCCGCCTGGTCGACGCCCAGGGCAACGTGCTCATCGAGCAGCCCGTCGCCGCCGGTGACATCTTCCGCGCCTGCCAGACCAAGGACGCCCCGATCCGGGACTGGGTCAAGCTGGCCGTCACCCGCGCCCGCGCCACCGGCGACCCGGCCGTGTTCTGGCTGGACGAGGGCCGCGCGCACGACGCCGTGCTCATCGAGAAGGTCAAGCGGTACCTGCCGGAGCACGACACCGAGGGCCTGGACATCAGGATCCTGGCGCCGGTCGACGCGATCAAGCTGTCCGTGGAGCGCATCCGCCGCGGCGAGAACACCATCTCGGTCACCGGCAACGTGCTGCGCGACTACCTGACCGACCTGTTCCCGATCCTGGAGCTGGGCACCAGCGCCAAGATGCTCTCGGTGGTCCCGCTGATGAACGGCGGCGGCCTGTTCGAGACCGGCGCCGGCGGCTCCGCCCCGAAGCACGTGCAGCAGCTGGTCAAGGAGAACTACCTGCGCTGGGACAGCCTCGGCGAGTTCCTGGCGCTCGCGGTGTCCTTCGAGCACCTGGCGCAGACCACGGGCAACGCCCGCGCCCAGATCCTCGCGGACACCCTGGACCGCGCGACCGCCTCGTTCCTCAACGAGAACAAGTCCCCGAGCCGCAGGCTCGGCGGCATCGACAACCGCGGCAGCCACTTCTACCTGGCCCTGTACTGGGCCCAGGAGCTGGCCAAGCAGACCGACGACGCCCAGCTGGCCGAGGCCTTCGGGCCGCTGGCCAAGACGCTCACCGAGCAGGAGCGGACGATCGTGGACGAGCTGATCGCCGTCCAGGGCTCCCCGGCGGACATCGGCGGCTACTACCAGCCGGACCCCGCCAAGGCCGCGGCCGTCATGCGCCCGTCGGCGACCTTCAACGAGGCCCTCGCCACGCTCGCCTGACCCCCGCCGCGCGCCCCTAGGGCCCGGTAGGACAGCCATCCCTTCCGCCCCGGTCGGCAACCGCCGACCGGGGCGGTCGTGTCTCGGCCACCGGACGGGGACGCTGCCTCCGGTTGGCCAACCCTGGCCGCCCGGCCCGGCCCGGTGCCACGATTTCCCCAGCTCGTCGGCGCACGGGGGCCCGCGGGAACCCGAGGCGGCACGAGATCCGCATTGCATAAACGTGCGATGACTTGTATATTCATGCCATCCAGGAGGAGGAGTCCATGACGGTACGCGCAGCGGTTGCGGGAGCGAGTGGGTACGCGGGCGGGGAGCTGCTGCGCATCCTCGTCGGCCACCCCGAGGTCGAGATCGGCGCGCTCACCGCCCACGCGAACGCGGGCCAGCGCCTCGGCGCGCTCCAGCCGCACCTGACGCCGCTCGCCGAGCGCGTCCTGGAGCCGACGAGCGCCGAGAGCCTGGCCGGGCACGACGTGGTCTTCCTCGCCCTGCCGCACGGCCAGTCCGCCGCCGTCGCCGAGCAGCTCGGCCCGGATGTCCTGGTCGTCGACATGGGTGCCGACTTCCGCCTCAAGGAAGCCGCCGACTGGGAGCGCTTCTACGGCAGCGCCCACGCCGGGACCTGGCCCTACGGCCTGCCCGAGCTGCCCGGCGCCCGCGCCGCCCTGGAGGGCACCCGGCGCATCGCGGTGCCCGGCTGCTACCCGACGGCCGTCTCGCTCGCCCTGTTCCCGGCGTACGCCGCGGGCCTCGTCGAGGACGAGGCGGTGATCGTCGCCGCGTCCGGCACCTCCGGCGCGGGCAAGTCGCCCAAGCCGCACCTGCTGGGCTCCGAGGTCATGGGGTCCATGTCGCCGTACGGCGTCGGCGGGGTGCACCGGCACACCCCCGAGATGATCCAGAACCTCAGTGCGGCCGCGGGCACCCGCGTCAGCGTCTCCTTCACGCCCACGCTCGCCCCGATGCCCCGCGGCATCCTCGCCACGTGCAGTGCCAAGGCGCGGCCGGGCGTCACCGCGGAGGCCGTCCGGGCCGCGTACGAGAAGGCCTTCGCCGACGAGCCGTTCGCGCACCTGCTGCCGGAGGGCCAGTGGCCCGCGACGGCCTCGGTGTACGGCTCCAACTGCGTCCAGCTCCAGGTCGCCCACGACACCGCCGCCGACCGCGTGATCGTGATCAGCGCCATCGACAACCTCACCAAGGGCACCGCGGGCGGCGCGGTGCAGAGCATGAACATCGCCCTCGGCCTCCCCGAGGAGCTGGGGCTCCCCACCACCGGACTCGCCCCCTGAGCGAGCCCGCACACGGCGGACCGCCACCCGGACCGCGACCCGGACAACGCCGGACGCCGTCGGACCACGTCGGCCAGCGTCAGCCAGTGCCAGACAACGCCAGACACCGCGGACAAGGAGAGACAGTGAGCGTCACGGCAGCCAAGGGGTTCCGGGCGGCGGGCATCGCCGCCGGGATCAAGGCGGGCGGCACCCCGGACCTGGCCCTCGTGGTCAACGACGGACCCCGGCGCGCCGCCGCCGGGGTCTTCACCTCCAACCGCGTGAAGGCCGCGCCCGTCCTGTGGTCCGAGCAGGTCCTCAAGGGCGGGCAGGTCGCGGCCGTCGTCCTCAACTCCGGCGGCGCCAACGCCTGCACGGGCCCCGAGGGCTTCCAGGACACGCACGCCACCGCCGAGAAGGCGGCCGACGTCCTCGGCGAGAGCGCCGCCGAGATCGCCGTGGCCTCCACCGGACTCATCGGCGTACGCCTGCCCATGGACCGGCTCCTGCCGGGCGTGGCGAGCGCCGCCGAGGCGCTGTCCGCGCACGGCGGCGAGAAGGCTGCCATCGCCATCAAGACCACCGACAGCGTCCACAAGACGGCCGTGCACGAGGGCGACGGCTGGACCGTCGGCGGCATGGCCAAGGGCGCGGGCATGCTCGCCCCCGGCCTCGCCACCATGCTGGTGGTGCTCACCACGGACGCCGACCTGCCCGCCGCCGACCTCGACAAGGCGCTGCGCGAGGCCACCCGGCTCACCTTCGACCGGGTCGACTCCGACGGCTGCATGTCCACCAACGACACGGTGCTGCTGCTCGCCTCCGGGGCCGCCGAGGTCACGCCCGGCGAGGCGGAGTTCGCCGAGGCCGTCCGCGCCGTCTGCGACGACCTCGCCCGGCAGCTCATCGGCGACGCCGAGGGCGCCACCAAGGACATCCGCATCGAGGTCATCGGCGCCGCCAGCGAGGACGACGCCGTCGAGGTGGGCCGCTCCATCGCCCGCAACAACCTCCTGAAGTGCGCCATCCACGGCGAGGACCCCAACTGGGGCCGGGTGCTCTCCGCCATCGGCACCACGAGCGCCGCCTTCGAACCGGACCGGCTGAACGTCGCCATCAACGACGTCTGGGTGTGCCGGAACGGCTCGGTCGGCGAGGACCGCGACCTCGTCGACATGCGCTACCGCGAGGTGCGCGTCACCGCCGACCTGTCCGCCGGGACCGAGTCCGCGGTCATCTGGGCCAACGACCTGACCGCCGACTACGTCCACGAGAACAGCGCGTACTCGTCGTAGCCCCCGCGGCCCCGACGCCGTACGACCGCCTCCCCCTGGAAAGAACCGTGAGCACCCGCAAGCACACCGCACTGCCCAAGGCCCAGACCCTCGTCGAGGCGCTGCCCTGGCTGACCCGGCACCGCGGCAGGACCGTCGTCATCAAGTTCGGCGGCAACGCCATGGTCGACGACGCGCTCAAGGCCGCCTTCGCGCAGGACGTCGTCTTCCTGCACCACGCGGGCCTCAGACCCGTCGTGGTGCACGGCGGCGGCCCGCAGATCAGCGCACAGCTCGACAAGCAGGGCCTGGTCAGCGAGTTCAAGGCGGGCCTGCGCGTCACCACGCCCGAGGCCATGGACGTCGTCCGCATGGTCCTCGCGGGCCGCGTGCAGCGCGAGATCGTGGGGCTGCTCAACGAACACGGACCGCTGGCCGTCGGCCTCACCGGCGAGGACGCCCACACCATCACCGCGACCCGCCACCGCCCCCTCGTCGACGGCGAGCCCGTCGACATCGGCCAGGTCGGCGAGGTCACCCGGATCGACACCGGGGCCGTCCAGGCGCTGCTCGCCGACGGCCGCATCCCGGTGATCTCCTCCATCGCCCGCTCCCAGAACGAAGGCGGCCCGGGCCATGTCTACAACGTCAATGCTGATACGGCGGCTGCGGCACTCGCTGCGGCGCTGGGTGCCGAGACGCTGATGGTGCTCACCGACGTCGAGGGCCTCTACGAGGACTGGCCGCACAGCGACGAGGTCATCAGCAGGCTCACCGCCAGCCAGCTGGAGAAGCTCATCCCCGAGCTGTCCAGCGGCATGGTGCCCAAGATGCGCGGCTGCCTGCACGCGGTCCGCAACGGCGTGCGCACCGCCCGCGTCATCGACGGCCGCGTCCCGCACTCGATCCTGCTCGAAATCTTTACGGATGACGGAATCGGCACGATGGTCGTGCCCGACGAGCCCACCGAGGGAGACCCCGCATGACCGCCAACCACGAGCTGACCCGGCGCTGGCAGGGTGCGCTCATGGCCAACTACGGCACCCCGCGGCTCCCCCTGGTGCGCGGCGAGGGCAGCACGCTGTGGGACGCCGACGGCAACGCCTACGTCGACTTCGTCGGCGGCATCGCCGTCAACGCGCTCGGCCACGGCCACCCCGCGGTCGTCGAGGCCGTGTCCCGGCAGATCGCCGCCCTCGGCCACGTCTCCAACCTCTTCGTCGCCGAGCCGCCCGTCGCCCTCGCCGAGCGGCTGCTCGCCCTCTTCGACCGGCCGGGACGGGTGTACTTCTGCAACTCGGGCGCGGAGGCCAACGAGGGCGCCGTCAAGATCGGCCGCCTCACCGGCCGCCCCCACATGGTCGCCACCGACGGCGGCTTCCACGGCCGCACCATGGGCGCCCTCGCCCTGACCGGCCAGCCCGGCAAGCGGGAGCCGTTCCTGCCGCTGCCCGGCGACGTCACGCACGTGCCGTACGGCGACGCCGACGCCCTGCGCGCCGCGGTCACCGAGGACACCGCCCTGGTGATCATCGAGCCGATCCAGGGCGAGAACGGCGTGGTCGTGCCGCCCGCCGGATACCTCAGGGCGGCCCGCGACATCACCCGCGCCACCGGCACCCTGCTGGTCCTCGACGAGGTCCAGACCGGCGTCGGCCGCACCGGCCACTGGTTCGCGCACCTCGCCGACGACGACGTACGCCCCGACGTCGTCACCCTCGCCAAGGGCCTCGGCGGCGGCCTCCCGCTCGGCGCCACCGTCGCCTTCGACGCCGCCGCCGACCTGCTGAAGCCCGGCCACCACGGCACCACCTTCGGCGGCAACCCCGTCGCCTGCGCCGCCGGGCTCGCCGTCCTCGACACCATCGCCGCCGAGGACCTGCTCGGCCACACCCGGCGCGCCGGGCAGCGGCTGCGCACCGGAATCGAGGCGGCGGGCCACCCGCTGGTCTCCCATGTCAGGGGCGCGGGCCTGCTGCTGGGTATGGTGCTCACCGAGCCGCTGGCCGCCGAGGTGCAGCGGGCGGCTCAGGACGCGGGCCTCCTGGTCAACGCGCCCGCCCCCGATGTCGTACGGCTCATGCCGCCGCTGAACGTGCGCGACACCGAGGTGGACGCGCTGCTCCAGGCGCTGCCCGGCGTCCTGGACAAGGCCGCGGCCGCGGCGAACGGGGACGGACGATCCGGAGAATGAGACGACGATGAGCCACGCGCAGCGCAACGACCGAGGGGAGCCCTCCGGGACCGCCGGGCCCGCCGTGCCGCAGACCCGCACCGCACGGCACCGCCGGATCGTGGACATCCTCAACCGGCAGCCCGTGCGCTCCCAGAGCCAGCTCGCCAAGCTCCTCGCCGACGACGGCCTCTCGGTCACCCAGGCGACCCTCTCCCGGGACTTGGACGAGCTGAACGCCGTCAAGATCCGCAACGCCGAGGGCGACCTCATCTACGCCGTGCCGAGCGAGGGCGGCTTCCGCACGCCGCGCGCCCCGCTCGGCGAGTCGGCCAAGGAGGAGCGGATGCGGCGGCTCTCCGGGGAGCTGCTGATCTCCGCGGAGGCGTCGGCCAACCTCGTGGTGCTGCGTACGCCGCCGGGCGCGGCCCAGTTCCTCGCCTCGGCCATCGACCAGGCCGAGCTGCACGACATCCTCGGCACCATCGCGGGCGACGACACCGTGATGCTGATCAGCAGGGAGGCGACGGGGGGCCAGGCCCTCGCGGACCACCTGCTGCGGCTGGCGTCCAACGAACACTGACGCTGGCCCCTGGCCTTGGGCGGGGTTTCACCGGCCTTCGGCCTTGTCCTCAAACGCCGGACGGGCTTGATGTGCCTCCGTCGGGGTGCACTTCGCCGGTCGGGCTTGATGTGCCTCCATCGGGGGGCACATCGCCGGACGGGCTTGATTCGTCTCCTCCGTGGGTCACTTGGGCGTGTCGCACCGGGATACCGGGGTCACCGACACCACCGTGCGCGCGGGCAGTGTGACCCGGTCGGGGGTGCTCTCCTCCTCCCGCAGCGCCAGCCCGGCGCGCCCCGAGCCGAGGAGTTCGCCGCACCGCTCCCCGGTCGTGGTGGTGACCCGCACCAGGTGGTCCTGCGGCGGCTCGGTGGCGACCAGGGCGACGCCGATGCCCGCGCCGCCGCACACCACGCCGAGCAGGCAGCACCCCAGGGCCAGGGGCAGCAGCCGGAGGATCCGGGCCGCCTCGCGCTCGCTCCAGCGGCGCAGGGACTGCCCCGCCAGCAGGATGCGCTCGCGGGGGCGCCCGTGCGCGGCGAGCACGGCGAGCACCGACCCGGTGAGCAGCAGCACGAACGAGGCGGCGACCAGGACCATGGCGGCGCGCCGGGCGCCCGCCGGGAGGGCGCCCAGGTCGTCGCGGCCCTTGAGGACCACCAGGACGGCCAGCAGCGCGGTCAGCCCCGCGAGCCCGTTGCGCCAGCCCTCGGCCCGCCCGCGCAACTCGTCCAGCTGGGTGAACTCCAGCTCGCGGGCCAGCTGCGACCAGCGGCGGTCCGACTGCGCGGTCATGGCGTGCCGCCGGGGCCGACGGTCACCAGGTTCCGTACGTACCAGCTCGCGCCGCAGCCGACGAAGACGGCGTCCGGCGGCAGGTCCGGGTGGGGGTGGCGGCACTCGCAGTAGTGCCGCTCCAGGGCGAGCAGCCGGGCGGTGTCCGCCAGCGGCCCCTTGGTGCCGGTGGCCGTGCCGGTGCCGGGGACGCCGTGGCGGTACTCGGTGGCCGTGTGCCCCTTGCAGCGGGGGCAGGTGCCCTGGACGAGGGCGTGTCCGCCGGGGGAGGGGCCGAGGGTGAAGGGGCCGGGCACCTCGCCCAGGTCCCGGTCGGCGTAGGCGGTGTCGAACAGATGGGTCACGGGGTGCCGTCCAGGTCGAGTGCGAGGCCGAAGAAGGGGGCGTACAGGCGCAGCCGCTCGGTGACCCAGGCCGTGGACTCGCCGACGCCGTGCGCGGCGCGGGCGACGTGCCCGGCGGACACCGTCCCGGACAGGGCGGGCAGCCGCCCGTCGAGGTGCACCGTGAGCAGGGCCAGGTCCTGCCAGCGGGGCACCGTGTCCGGCGGGGCGGGCAGCGGGGCCGCGTCGGGCAGCAGGGCGAGGTAGGGCGCGACGCGCCGCAGCGTCACCGGCAGCGGCTCGCCCAGGCGCCCGGCGATGCTGACCAGGTCGAGGGCGGTCAGCGGCTGGTCGTCATCGCTGAGCCGGTGCTGGTGGGAGAGGGCGGTGAGGTCCCGCTCGGTGGGGACCGCGGTGGGCAGCGCGGCCACCGCCTCGGGCGGCAGCTCGGGCACCAGGGCGCCGAGGGGGCGCAGCCTTGCCAGGCGGGCGTACGCCGACGCGGTGTCGATCTCCAGGGTGGCGGCGTACCGGGCCAGGGCCGAGGGCGTGAGCACCTGCCACTCGGCGCTGGAGAAGTGGCCGTTGTACGGCTGCTCGGCGAGCGCCGCGATGTCGTGCGACGTCGGCCGGAACGAGGCGAGCGGCTCCGGGGGCGGCGGCACCGTGTAGCCGAAGCGGTCGGCGTTCTCGGCCGCCAGGTGCCACACCTCGCCGAGCGACTCGTGCAGGCGCTCGGCGACGTAGGTGAGCCCGGCCGCGGTGAGCCGGTCGGAGGGGGAGTCCTCGTCCCGGTTGGTGATGTCCTTGCCCGACAGGACGAAGCGGGTGCGCAGGGGCAGCCGGGGCCACTCGACGACCACGTCGGGCGGCTCGGGCACCCGCACCCCGGCCTTCCGCAGCCCCGCCACGACCTCGGCGAGGCCCTCGGGGCTCAGCGCGTCGTCCGCGGCGGCGGCCCGGCCCAGCGCCTCGAAGCCGAGGCCGCCCTCCAGGGGCGCCTCGCCCTCGTGCAGGGCCGACACCAGGGCGAGCGTGGCTTCGGGCGGTGTGACGCCGCCGCCCGGCGCGCCGTCCGCGTACCGCCGTACGAAGGCGAGGCCCGTGGCGGTGGCGGCGCGCGCGAGGCGGGCCTCCGCGTCCGCGAGGGTGGTGCGGGTGCGCGCGGCCAGGGCGACGGTGGCGGCCCAGGGCAGGGCCTTCGCGGTGGCCGGGCCCGTCATGAAGTCGATGAGGACGCCGTACAGGTCGCTCTCCACCCCGGCCCACGCGCGGACCGCCTCGGGCCGCGGCAGGGGCCAGCCGAGCCAGCCGAACGGGGCGATCCTGCGCAGCAGTTCCTCCGGGGTCACCCCCAGGCGCTCGCAGGCGTCCCGCAGGTGCCAGGGCGTGGTGACGGGCACGAACCTGCGGTTGTAGGAGGGGCCCGTCTCGAAGAACAGGCAGGCTATGTCCTCCGCCGTGCAGACGTAGTCCGCGTGGTGGTCGGGGACCGGCGGCAGCGGGGCGTTGTGCAGCGGCGTCCAGCGGCGGTACCACGCGGCGACCCGGCCGAGGGGTTCGCCCTCCTGGCAGGAGGCCATGACGATCCGGCCCGCGGCGAGGCCGACGCTGCCGGAGGACGCCGTCGACACCATGCTGCCGTCCTGCCGGTGCCCGGCGAAGACGCCCGCCACGGCCCGGTCGAACGCGTCGGGCACCACGTCGAGGTCGCCCGGCCACACGGACGGCGCGCCGTGGTGCTTGTGGGCGATGCGCAGCTGCCGCTGCCGCCGCAGCACGTCGGCGACCGTGGTGCGCTGCCGGGCGGCCTGCGCCACCACGTGCCACCAGGCGGGGCCGCCGCTGTCGAACAGGTCGGCGTCGCCCGGGTGCGGCACGGCGTAGCCCGTCAGCTCCTGGGGGAGGGACGCCTCGGGGGTGGGGTGGGCGAGCCCGAGGGCGGCCTTGCGCCAGGGGCCGAGCTGCTCGGCCCAGCTCACCGCGGGGACGCCGAGGTCCAGGATCTGCGCGTCGAGGTAGAACCAGCCCTGGGAGTCCAGGCTGTGGCGGGATTCGCCGCGCGCGGCGGTGATCCCCTTGCCGCGCCACTCGTCCCACAGGGTGCGGGCGAGCACCACGTTGCTCTGCTCCACGGTCCACAGCCACTCCATGCGCAGGTCGGGGTCCGCGCCGAGCGCCGCCGCCCCGGCCCGCCAGTTGTCCTCCTCCCACTGGCGGTCGTAGTCCTGCAACTCCTTGCGGTTGACGCTCAGTTGCCCGGCGTGCGCGCCGGTCAGGTTGAGCACGTACCCGAACCGCTCCTGGTCGGTGGCGATCCCGTCGCAGAGGATGCCGCCGCCTTCGCCGACCCACCACAGCACGCCCGGCACGGCCTCCCGCACATAGGTGAAGTCGCCCGTGAGAGGCGGCTGGAGCCTGCCCTCGTCCCAGGTGTGCCCGGGTCCTGTCAGGTCCCGCACGGTCAGCTCGAACTCGCTGACCCGCACCAGGCCGCGCAGCACCCGCACGCAGGACAGCTGGTCGGCGACCGGGCCGGGCCGCAGGTAGAGCCGGACCCGGGTGCCGCCCTCGGCGAGCGCGTCCCCGGCCCCGTCGTGCCGTTTGATCCGGAACAGGCTGCCGCTGCTCGGGATCTCCACGCTCAGCGCCTCGGGGGCCGGAATCCCCTCGGGGCTCACCTGCCGCGTGACGATGGCCATCTCGTCGGCGAGCATGAAGTAGCTGAACACGCCGATGCCGAAGCGGCTGTTGGGGAAGAGGCGCAGCGCCGGGTCGTGCCGCAGCCAGCGCGACTGCTCACGCCGGAACGCCTTGGACTGCTCGAAGCGGCTGCCCGCCCGCGTGAACGTGTACTTGAGCTGCTCCGCGCTCATGCCGACGCCGTTGTCCCGGCACTCCACGTACCGGCCGCGCTCGTCCTCGCCCATGGTGAGCGAGATCTGGCCGCTCCAGCGCGCCGGTGCCGGGCCCGCGCTCTGCAGGTACGCCCAGCGCATCGCCCGGTAGCGGCAGGCGTCCATCGCGTTCTGGTACAGCTCGCGCAGCGCGAGCTGCGGTTCGCCGCCGTACAGCTGCTCGCCCATGAGCAGCTCGCGCACCTCGGTCTGCGCCAGGTGGAAGCGCAGCAGCGGCACCTCGTACGCGGCCCGGCCGCCCGGCTCGCTGGCGCGCAGGTCGCGGTCGGTCACCCGGGTGGGCACGGCGGTGAGCAGCGCGGCCTCCTGCTCGGGCAGCGTGCCCGCGAGGACGGCCACCTGGGCGGCCAGCTGGTCGGCCTGCTCGGTGACCTCGATGAGCGCGGCGTGCACCGCCTGGTGCGGGCAGGGCACGTCCAGGTGGAGCGCGGTGCCCTCGGGCTGCCAGCTCAGCAGCTTCGGGTGCGAGACGAGCGCGACGATCTCCTGCGGCAGCACCGGGTCCGACACGGCCAGGTGCTCGGCGACCACTTCGGGGAAGGTGCGCACGTCCACGGAGAGGGTGCCCGCGAGCCGTAGCAGCGCCGCCAGCGGGCGCACCCGCAGCAGCTGGTGCCCGCCGGGCAGCAGCACCTTGGCGGGGGCGCGGCGCGCCACGGCGTCGCACGGCTCGTCGATGCCGATGGCCGCGGCGGCGGCGCGCATCAGCCCGGACAGCTCCGCGACCCGGTCCTGCGCGGGCGCGGTGCCCCCGAGCAGGGCGGCGGCGAGGGTGTCGGCGAACGGCTGGGCGGCCTCCTCGTCGTCGGTCTCCAGGCGGTCGGCGACCCAGCGGTGCACCAGCCACATGGTGACGGCGACGGCGTCGCGGGTGCGCTCCCGGGCCCGGCACTCGGCGATCTTCCGGGCCACTCGGGCGTGCTGGTCGCCGATCTGCTCGTAGTGCCTGCGGTGCGCGTCGGCGCCCGGCACCCGCTCCAGGCACTGCGGGCCGATCTCCGCGGCCTGGCTCAGCCGCTGCGCCCAGGCGGCCTCCCGCAGGAACGGCGCCGCGACGAGCGTGGCGACCTCCACCGCGGACAGCCGCGCCCCCTCGGGCAGCAGCTGCGGCAGCCGGTCGCAGACCAGGCGCACGGGGAAGGTGTCGTCGGACCAGGGGTCCTCGAACGGCAGCCGCTCCTGGGCGAGGTGCAGGGTGTGGGCGCAGCGCTCCACGAACGTGCTCAGACAGTCCTGGAAGCGGGTGACGCCGCCCTCGTCGCGGGTCTCGACGCGCTTCCACAGCGGGGTGTCGCGCACCGCCGACTGCCAGGCCTCCAGGAGGGGCCGCCCCTCGCAGATCTCCGTGGCCCTGGTGCGCGCCTCGAAGTTGGTGCCGTAGCGGACGCCCGCGTTCTGGGGGTGCCCGTGCCGGTGTGCCACGGCCTTGGCGCGGGCGGCGGCCTTGGCGAAGACGTCCTCGACGGCACGCTCGGGGGTCAGCGGGCCGAGGGCGTCGGCGAGGCCGCGGGTGAAGAAGCTGCCCTCGCTGGTGTGCCCGCCGCGCTCGCCCGCGGAGCAGCCCATGAACACGGCGAAGCCGCCGCCGGGCGGGCCGTTGTCGACGCTGTTGCCGAACGGCGGGTCGTTGCTGGGCAGTTCGGTGCGGCAGGCGTCGATGACCCACAGGACCGTGTCGGCCCGGGACGCCTTGAGCCAGGGGCTGATGTTCGCCGGGACCAGCGTGTCCAGGTACGGCTCCTGCCAGTCGCCGTCGGCGGGCGGGACGGCGTCGTGCGGCAGGAGGTAGTCGGTGCCGTTGACGCGCACGCCGTGCCCGGTGAAGTACACCAGGAGCGTGCCGTGGGCGGGCACGTCGCGCGCGGCCTCGTGGACCCGGGTCCTGATCTGGCTGAGCCCGGCGTTGTGCAGGGTGTCGATGTCGTAGTGCGCCGCCCGCAGCGCCGCGTACATCAGGCGCAGATCGGCGTCCACGGCGTCGTCGAGCGGGGCGAAGGAGGCGTCCGCCCCGCCACGTTCCCGATGCCGATGAGCAGTGCCCTGCGTGCCACAGCCATGGTCCCCTCCCGCCGCCCGGCCCGGCCGGAGCAACATGATGGCATCGCGCCAGGCCTGGCGGGGGGTGGCGGGACAGGGCGGGTTGGGGGCCCGGCGGGTCGGCCGGGGGCGGGCCGACCGGGGCCGGGCCGGGCGGAGTCAGGGGCTCAGGCGGGGCTCGGGGGCAGCGGGAGCGGCAGGCCGGGGAGCCCGTCGATGCTCGTGGCGATGTCCGGCTTCTTGGTGAAGTAGGCGTCGAGCGAGGCGTCGTCCTCGCGGGCGAAGCGCTTGGCGTGCAGGTCGCGGTCCTCGTCGTACGTCATGAAGGGCACCGCGTACCCGCAGGTGTCCCGGACCAGTTCGGCGGTCACGACGATGATCGCGCGCAGGCCGTGCGGCGCCGGGTCGACGCCCGGGAAGCGGCCGAGGAGTTCGGGGAAGCGCGGGTCGTCGCGGAAGACGGGCTCGCCGCGGCCGTGCACGCGCACGATGTTCGGCGGGCCCTGGAAGGCGCACCACATGAGGGTGATGCGGCCGTTCTCCCGCAGGTGGGCGATGGTCTCGGCGTTGCTGCCCGCGAAGTCCAGGTACGCGACGGTCCGTTCGTCGAGCACGGCGAAGGAGCCCGATATGCCCTTGGGGGAGAGGTTCACGGTGCCGTCGCCGGAGAGCGGGGCGGTGGCGGTGAAGAAGACCGGCTGCTGCTCGATGAAGGTGCGGAGTCTGCCGTCGATGCGCTCATAAGTCTTTCCCATGCCTAAGGATTATGACCCTGAACCGTTCGCTTGTCTAAGGAAATGGGGGCGCCCTCTCGCTCGATCGTGCGATCGCACGGCCGTTGGCGTGCGTCGATTGACGAATCATGCAGAGCAATGCATACTCATGCATATCAGTGACCGTGGGGCACTGAGCGAGCGAATGCACTGTGAGGAGAAACCCGTGACCGAGCGCGTCGTACTCGCCTACTCGGGCGGCCTTGACACCTCCGTCGCCATCGGCTGGATCGCCGAGGAGACGGGCGCCGAGGTCATCGCCGTCGCCGTGGACGTCGGCCAGGGCGGCGAGGACCTGGACGTCATCCGCAAGCGCGCGCTCGCCTGCGGTGCCGTCGAGGCCGAGGTCGCGGACGCCAAGGACGAGTTCGCCGAGGGCTACTGCCTCCCGGCGATCAAGGCCAACGCCCTCTACATGGACCGGTACCCGCTGGTGTCGGCCCTCTCCCGGCCCACCATCGTCAAGCACCTGGTCGCCGCCGCCAAGAAGCACGGCGCGGGCACGGTCGCCCACGGCTGCACCGGCAAGGGCAACGACCAGGTGCGGTTCGAGGCGGGCATCCAGGCCCTCGGCCCCGACCTCAAGTGCATCGCCCCGGTCCGGGACTACGCGATGACGCGGGACAAGGCCATCGCCTTCTGCGAGGCCAAGGGCCTGCCGATCGCCACCACCAAGAAGTCCCCGTACTCCATCGACCAGAACGTCTTCGGCCGCGCCGTCGAGACGGGCTTCCTGGAGGACATCTGGAACGCGCCGATCGAGGACGTCTACGAGTACACGTCGAACCCGGCGACGCCCCGCGAGCCCGACGAGGTCGTCATCTCCTTCAAGGAGGGCGTCCCGGTCGCCGTCGACGGCAAGCCCGTCACGGTCCTCCAGGCCATCCAGCAGCTCAACGAGCGCGCGGGCGCCCAGGGCATCGGCCGGATCGACATGGTCGAGGACCGGCTCGTCGGCATCAAGTCCCGTGAGGTGTACGAGGCGCCGGGCGCCATCGCCCTGATCACCGCCCACCAGGAGCTGGAGAACGTCACGGTCGAGCGGGAACTCGCCCGGTACAAGCGGCAGGTCGAGCAGCGCTGGGGCGAGCTGGTCTACGACGGCCTGTGGTTCTCCCCGCTCAAGCGGGCCCTGGACGGCTTCATCAACGAGGCCAACCAGCACGTCACGGGCGACATCCGGATGACCCTGCACGGCGGCCGCGCCGTCGTCACCGGCCGGAAGTCCGAGGAGTCCCTGTACGACTTCAACCTCGCGACGTACGACACGGGCGACACCTTCGACCAGTCGAAGGCCCAGGGCTTCATCGACATCTTCGCCCTGTCGTCGAAGATCGCCGCCAAGCGGGACCTGGCCTGAGGCCCCGAGCAGTAGCGTGAGGTCCGCCTCCCCGAAGCGCCCGGCGCCGGGGAGGCGGACGCACATCACCACCTTCTTCAAGGAGCACGTGCAGTGAGCAGCAACAGCGGTGACGTCCGGCTCTGGGGCGGACGGTTCGCCGACGGTCCCGCGGAGGCCCTGGCCAAGCTCTCGGCCTCGGTCCACTTCGACTGGCGCCTCGCCCCCTACGACATCGCGGGCTCCCGCGCCCACGCGCGCGTGCTGCACACGGCGGGCCTGCTCACCGAGGACGAGCTGACCCGGATGATCGCCGGTCTCGACCGGCTCGAAGCGGACGTGGCGGCGGGCGAGTTCACCGGCACCATCGCCGACGAGGACGTGCACACGGCCCTGGAGCGCGGCCTGCTGGAGCGCCTCGGCCCGGACCTCGGCGGCAAGCTGCGCGCCGGACGGTCCCGCAACGACCAGGTCGCCACGCTCTTCCGGATGTACCTGCGCGACCACGCCCGGATCATCGGCGGCCTGATCACCGACCTCCAGGAGGCGCTGATCGGCCTCGCGGAGGCGCACCCGGACGTCGCCATGCCGGGCCGCACCCACCTCCAGCACGCCCAGCCCGTCCTCTTCGCCCACCACGTGCTCGCCCACGTCCAGTCCCTGGCGCGGGACGCGGAGCGGCTGCGGCAGTGGGACGAGCGGGCCGCCGTGTCGGCGTACGGGTCGGGGGCCCTGGCCGGGCAGTCGCTGGGCCTCGACCCGGAGGCCGTGGCGAGGGACCTGGGCTTCGAGGGCGGCTCGGCGGCGAACTCCATCGACGGCACGGCCTCGCGGGACTTCGCCGCCGAGTTCGCCTTCATCACCGCGATGATCGGCGTGAACCTCTCCCGCATCGCGGAGGAGGTCATCATCTGGAACACGAAGGAGTTCTCCTTCGTCACGCTCCACGACGCCTTCTCCACCGGCTCGTCGATCATGCCGCAGAAGAAGAACCCGGACATCGCCGAGCTGGCCCGGGGCAAGTCCGGCCGCCTCATCGGCAACCTCACGGGCCTGCTCGCCACCCTCAAGGCGCTGCCGCTCGCGTACAACCGCGACCTCCAGGAGGACAAGGAGCCGGTCTTCGACTCCTGCGACCAGCTGGAGGTCCTGCTGCCCGCCTTCACCGGCATGATGGCGACCCTGACCGTGCACCGGGAGCGGATGGAGGAGCTGGCCCCGGCGGGTTTCTCGCTGGCCACGGACATCGCGGAGTGGCTGGTCAAGCAGGGCGTGCCGTTCCGGGTCGCGCACGAGGTGGCGGGGGAGTGCGTCAAGGAGTGCGAGGCGCACGGCATCGAGCTGGACCAGCTCACCGACGAGCAGTTCGCGAAGATCTCCCCCATCTGACCCCCGAGGTCCGCACGGTCCTGAACGTCCCCGGAGCCCTGGCCTCCCGCAACGGCCGGGGCGGCACGGCCCCCGAGGCGGTGGCCAGGCAACTCGCCGAGATCAAGGAGAACGTGGCGCTCCAGCGCACCTGGGCGAGTTCAAGCCCGTCCGGCGTCTGAGGACGAGGCGCGAAGCGCCAAGAAGGCGGGGCCCAGGGGCGGCAGCCCCCTGGTTCGGGAAGGGGTGGGCCTGGGCGCCCCCGCGAGGGCCCGGCGTTACGTTGAGGGGGTGCGCGACCCGCGTACCCCCTCGCCGTCCCGGAGCCCCAGATGCCCTTCGCCCGACTAGCCGCAGCCACCACCCCCACCGCCCACCTGGGCCTGGGCCTCGCAGCCATCGGCAGGCCCGGCTACATCACGCTGGGCCGCGAAGCCGACCTGCCCGCCACCCGCAGCGTCGAGGCCCTCCGCGACCGCACCCTCGAACTCCTCGACGCCGCCTACGCCCTGGGCGTCCGCTACGTCGACGTGGCCCGCTCCTACGGCCGCTCCGAGGAGTTCCTCGCCGACTGGCTGCGCGCCCGGCCCGACGCCCGCGACGTCGTGGTCGGCAGCAAGTGGGGGTACACGTACACCGCCGACTGGCGCACCGACGCCGACGCGCACGAGGTCAAGGACCACAGCGTCGCCGCGTACGAGCGCCAGCGCGCCGAGACCGCCGAGGTGCTCGGCGACCGGCTCGACCTCTACCAGATCCACTCGGTGACCCCCGAGAGCCCCGCCCTCGCCGACAAGGAGCTGCACGCGCGGCTCGCCGCCCTCGCCGCCGACGGCGTCACCGTCGGCCTGTCCGTGAGCGGCCCCGAGCAGGCCGCCGCGATCCGCGCGGCCCTGGCCGTCACCGTCGACGGCGAGCCGCTCTTCCGCACGGTCCAGGCGACGTACAACGCCCTGGAGACCTCGGCGGGCCCCGCGCTCGCCGAGGCCCATGACGCGGGCCTGACCGTCCTGGTCAAGGAGGCCATGGCCAACGGCCGCCTCGCCGGTGAGCGGGCGCCCGCCGCGCTGCGCGCCGTCGCCGAGGACACCGGGCTCGGCTGCGACGCGGTCGCCCTCGCCCTGGTGCTGCGCCAGCCGTGGGCGGGCGTCGTGCTGTCCGGCGCCGCCACCTCCGTACAGCTCGTGTCCAACCTGCACGCCACGGCCGTCGACCTGGACGACGCGCACCTGGAGCGGCTCGCGGCCCTCGCCGAGGAGCCCACGGCGTACTGGCGCACCCGCGCCGGGCTGCCCTGGCACTGAGCCGCGTCCGGCAGCCGTAGGGAACTCGTCCGGCAGCCGTAGGGAACCCGTTCCGCACCAGCCGGTGAGGCCCGCATGCCCCTGATGAGACAAATATGTCTCATCAGGTCTATGCTTGTCTCATGTCAGTCAATCGTGACCAGGTGCTGCGCAGCGCCGCCGCCCAGCTCACCCGCAAGGGCTCCTCGACCCTGGACGAGATCGCCAGGGCCTGCGGCATCAGCCGCGCCACGCTGCACCGGCACTTCGCCGGGCGCGACGCGCTCATCCGGGCCCTGGAGGACCTCGGCATCCGGGAGTGCGAGGCGGCGCTCGACGCCGCGCGCCTCGACGAGGGCAGCGCGAAGGACGCGCTGCGGCGCCTGATCGGGGAGATCGAGCCCGCCGCCGGCCTGCTGGCGTTCCTGGTCACGGAGAACCAGCTCTTCGAGGGCGACGACCAGCACGAGGGCTGGGCCCGCCTCGACGACCGGATCGCGGAGCTGTTCAGGCGCGGCCAGCTCAGCGGCGAGTTCCGCATCGACCTGAGCGCCGTGTGGCTCGCCGAGGCGCTGTACGGGCTCGTCGGCTCCGGCGCCTGGGCCGTCCTGGACGGCCGGGTGGCCCCCAAGGACTTCACACACATGGTCGCCGAGTTGCTGATCGGCGGCGCGGAACGGAGAAAGGAATCATGACCAGCACAGCCCTGCGCAACCGGCCCGCGGAGGTGGCCCGGCCTCCCGGCCGGTGGCTCGCCCTGGCCGTGCTCGTACTCGCCGTCCTCCTCGTCGCGGTGGACGCCACCGTCCTCGGCCTCGCCACGCCGTACATCAGCGAGGACCTGAAGCCCTCCGGCACCCAGCTGCTGTGGATCGGCGACGTCTACTCGTTCGTCATCGCCGGTCTGCTGGTGTCCATGGGCAGTCTCGGTGACCGCATCGGCCGCAAGAAGCTGCTGCTCACCGGCGCCGTCGCGTTCGGCGCGGTCTCCGTGCTCAACGCGTACGCCACCAGCCCCGAGCTGATGATCCTGGCCCGGGCCCTGCTCGGCGTCGCGGGCGCGACCCTGATGCCCTCGACCCTGGCGCTGATCCGGAACATCTTCCACGACCCGCGCGAGCGCAGCCTCGCCGTCGGTGTGTGGGGCGCGATGGCGTCGGCGGGCGCGGCGGTCGGCCCGGTCGTCGGCGGCTTCCTGCTCGAACACTTCTGGTGGGGCTCGGTCTTCCTGATCAACCTGCCCGTGATGGCCGCGCTCGTCCTGGTCGGCGTCAAGCTGCTGCCGGAGTCGAAGAACCCGGCGCCCGGCCCCTGGGACCTGGTCAGCGTCGCCCTGTCGCTCATCGGCATGATCAGTGTGGTGTACGCGATCAAGGAGGCGGCGACGCACGGCTTCCGCTGGGACGTGCTCGGCGCGGCCGTCCTCGGCGTCACCGCCCTGACCTGGTTCGTCCGCCGCCAGTTCACGCTGTCCGCCCCGCTGCTCGACATGCGGCTCTTCCGCAACCGCGGCTTCTCCGCCGCCGTCCTCGCCGACCTGCTGACCATCCTCGGCCTGTCCGGCCTGGTCTTCTTCCTGTCGCAGTTCCTGCAACTGGTCCAGGGCAGGCGGCCGTTCGAGGCGGGCCTCGCCGAACTGCCCGCCGCCCTCGGCGCGGTGACGGCGGGTCTGGTCGCGGGCCTGGTGGCGCGGCGCTTCTCGGTGCGCTCGGTGGTCGCGGGCGGCCTGGCCGCCGTGGGCCTGGCCCTGGCCGCGCTGACGACGCTCAGCCAGCACACGGGCTATCCGCTGCTCGGCGCGGCCCTGCTGATCGTCGGCGTCGGCGCGGGCTTCGCGTTCACGGTGACCGCCGACGTGATCCTGTCCAGCGTGCCCAAGGAGCAGGCGGGCGCCGCCTCCGCGGTCTCCGAGACGGCGTACGAACTCGGCGCGGCCCTCGGTATCGCCCTGCTCGGCTCCATCGTCACCGGCGTCTACCGCGACTTCACGGCCCCCGCGGGCACCCCCGCCGACGCGGCGTCCGCGGCGCACGAATCGCTCGGTGGCGCGGTCGAGGCGAGCGCGGAACTGCCCCGGCACACGGCGGAACCGCTGCTCGCGGCCGCGCAGGAGGCCTTCGTGGACGGGCTGCGGGTCGCCGCGGGCGTCGGCGCGGCGGTGCTGCTCGCGACGGCCGTCGCGGCGTGGTTCCTGCTCAAGGGGCAGAAGCTGGAGGACGGCGTCGAGCACCCGTAGCGCCGACGCCGCCGCCCCGGTGTTCCGGCGCCCCGGCGCCCTGGAAGCGACGAAGGGCCGCCCCCGCGGTGGGGGCGGCCCTTCGGGCTGTTCCGTGTGTTCCGTGTGTTCCGTCTGGTCCGGCTGTTCCGTGCGGGAATCCGCGTGCTCAGGCCGCCTTGGCCTTCGTGGCGTACATGTCCACGTACTCCTGGCCGGACAGGCGCATGACCTCCGTCATCACGGAGTCCGTGACCGCGCGCAGCACATAGCGGTCGCGGTCCATGCCGTCGTAGCGCGAGAACTCCATCGCCTCGCCGAAGCGGATGGTCACACGGCCCGGGCGCGGGAGGCCCTTGCCGCCGGGCTGGAGCTTGTCCGTGCCGATCACCGCGAACGGCACCACGGGGGCGCCCGTCATCAGCGTGAGCCGCGCGATGCCCGTACGGCCGCGGTACAGGCGGCCGTCGGGGAGCGGGTGCCCTCCGGGTAGATGCCGAAGATCTGGCCGTCGTCGAGGACCCGCTTGCCGGTCATCAGGGCCGCCACACCGCCGCGGCCGCCGTCCCGGTCCACCGGGATCATGCCGACGCCGGTGAAGAACCAGGCCATCGCCCGGCCCTTGAGGCCCTTGCCCGTGACGTACTCGTCCTTGCCGATGAAGTAGACCGGCCGGTCGCAGACCAGCGGCAGGATCATCGAGTCGATGAACGTGAGGTGGTTCCCGGCCAGGATCACCGGGCCGGTCCCCGGGATGTGCTCGACACCCTCCACCCGCGGACGGAACATCAGGCGCAAGAACGGTCCGAGCACTGCCTTGATGAGTGCTAGACGGGACAACGAGTCCTCCGGTGTCAACGGGTCGACGAAGAGTCTGTGCAGGTGAGGACCATACTCGCGGCTCCCCGTCGATTGCACATCGGGTTCATGCGCCCGATACGCGGAGTTGACCGACCCAGGGCGTCCCAGGGACGGTCAGATGTGCGCGCCGTACCCCCGCGAGGGGTCTCACGCCCTGACGTTATCTCCGTACGAACTGCGTGGCTTGTCCGAGTGGTGCTTCTCACGCGCGGCGCAGGTCACGGCCGGGCGCCCGCGCCAGGCCGCGCGCCGCTCGCGCACGACCGGGTACCCCGAGCGGAGCACTGGACACCCCGCGTCACCCGTCCGTTCCACCCCGGGTCTCCCACCCGTCACCCGGTGCCACCTACGATCAGTGCCGCTTTGTCAGGTGCAAGGCGTACAAGGCGGCACATCAGGAGGGAGCGCTTCATGGCGCAGGATTCGGGGCAGCGGCGTACGGGGACGAGCCCGGGGCGGCGCGCGCTGCTGGGGGCGGCGGTCCTCGGCGCGGGCACGGCCGTCGTCGGCGCGCCCGGCGTGGCGAGAGCGGAGGCCCGGCACGGCAAGGGGAACGGCAAGGGCCACGGGCACGGGCACGGCGGGGAGCTGCCGGTGCCGACGGTCATCGCGCACCGCGGCGCCAGCGGCTACCGGCCCGAGCACACGCTCGGCTCGTACCAGCTCGCGCTCGACATGGGCGCGCACGTCATCGAGCAGGACGTGGTGCCCACCAAGGACGGCCATCTCGTATGCCGTCACGAGAACGACATCACCGGGACCACGGACGTCGCCGCGCACCCCGAGTTCGCGAGCCGCAAGACCACCAAGACCGTCGACGGCGCCAAGCTGACCGGCTGGTTCACCGAGGACTTCACGCTCGCCGAGCTGAAGACGCTGCGCGCCAAGGAGCGCATCCCCGGCACCCGCCAGCGCAACACCCTCTACGACGGCCGCTGGGAGGTGCCCACCCTCGAAGAGGTCTTCCGCTGGGCCGAGAAGGAGGGCCGCAAGCGCGGCCACCGGATCTGGCTGCACATCGAGACCAAGCACCCCACCTACTTCCGGAAGCTCGGCCTCGGCCTCGAGGAGCCGCTGGCCAAGCTGCTGCGCCGGTACAACCGCCACCGCAGGCAGTCCCCGAACTTCCTCCAGTCCTTCGAGCCGGGCAGCATCCAGCGCCTGCGCAAGCTCGTCGACGCGCCCGGCGTGGTCCTGCTGTCGAGCGCGGACTCCCGCCCCTGGGACTTCGTCGAGTCCGGCGACCCGCGCACGGTGGCCGACCTGATCAAGCCCGCGGGCCTGAAGTGGATCGCCTCCTACGCCAAGGGCATCGGCCCGACGCTCGACCTGGTCATCCCCAAGGGCCCCGACGGCAGGCTGCTCGAACCGACCACGCTGGTGCGCGACGCCCACGCCCAGGGCCTGATCCTGCACCCGTACACGATGCGCAACGAGAACACCTTCCTGCCCGCGGACTTCAAGAGGGGCACCGACCCGAGCGCCTACGGCGACGCCTTCGGCGCCCTGAAGAAGTACCTCGCGACCGGCATCGACGGGATCTTCTCCGACAACCCGGACACGGCGCTGCTCGCCGCCGCCGACTTCGTCAACGACTGACCGGAGAGTCCCGGTTGGGGTGAGCTGCGGCCGTTTCGGAAACTTCTCACCGAAGCGGCCGCGTCACCGCCGGTATGACGTTCTCGCTCTCCTACGACCTGGTCATCACCCTGCGCCCGCTGCTCGCCGCCGAGGCGTCGGCGGAGGCGGGCGCGGGCGGCGTCGAGCCCGGCGATCTGGAACAGGCCGTCTGGCTGCGCCTGCTCGAACACCTGGCCGCCGGGGGTCCGCTCGCCGACCCCGCCGCCTGGCTGCGCACCGCCGTCCGCGACGAGGCGCACCGCACACGCCACGCGGCCCACCGGGAGCGCCCGTATGTCACCGAGCCCGCCGACGACCCCCGGGGCGGCCCCGAGCAGCGCGCCCTGCGGGCCGAGCAGCGGCACACCCTGCACGCCGCCGTGCGCAGGCTCCCCGGACGGTGCCCCCGCCTCATGGCTGCGCTTCTGTCGCCGAAGGACCTGACGTACCGCGAAATCGCAGGAGAGTTGGGAATGTCACAAGGATCTTTGGGGCCAGAACGTTCCCGGTGCCTGGGATGCCTGCGCAGAATGCTCGCGCAGGAGGTTGGGACTCCGGACCCGTGGGGAAAGGAGTGAGGGACAACCGGCGGAGCAGGTGAGCGGGAGGCATGCACACATGGGCATGAGCGTGACCATCTCGGAGGCGACCGACACGGACGCCGAGCAGATCCTCAAACTCCAGTACCTCTGCTACCAGAGCGAGGCCGAGCTGTACGGCGACTACTCCATCGAGCCGCTGACGCAGACCCTGGACTCCCTCAGGGCCGAGCTGGCCGAGGGCACCGTCCTGGTGGCCCGCCTCGGCGCCGAGGTGGTGGCCTCCGTGCGCGGCAGCGTCGACGCCTCGGGCACGGCCCGCATCGGCAAGCTGATCGTGCACCCGCGGATGCAGCGGCACGGCCTGGGCGGGCGGCTCCTGGCGGCGGTGGAGCGGCGCCTCGGCGAGAGCGGCGCGGCCCGGCGCTTCGAGCTGTTCACGGGCCACCGCAGCGAGAGCAACCTCCAGCTCTACCGCAAGCACGGGTACGCGCCGGTGAGCACGCGGCGCGTGGACGACCAGCTGACGGTGGTGACGCTGGCCAAGGACGCGGCGGCCGAGGCGTACGCCACCAGCGCCTAGGCGTCGGCCGTCCGCGCCCTGCGCAGCCAGTACAGCGCCGTCAGCGGCAGCAGTACGGGGATGAACAGGTACCCCATGCCGAAGTCCGACCAGACCGTGGCGTCGGGGAAGGCGGAGGGCTCCGCGAGGGTCCAGGCGCCGACCCCGAGCACGCCGACCAGCTCGGCGGCGCAGCACACCAGCGCCGCCCTGCGGGCCCTCTCGCCGCCGCGCACCAGCGAGTAGGTGATGAAGCCGTAGACCACCCCGGCGAGCGCCGACAGGGAGTACGCGAGCGGCGCCTTGCCGAAGTCCGTGGAGATCTGCACCGCCGAGCGGGACACGGCGCCGACGACCATCACGCCGTACAGCCACACCAGCAGGATGCCGGGGCCCTTGATCAGCTTCCGCCGCGGCTCGGTGCCGGGCTCGTCGGTCACGGCCACCTCAGCCTCCCCAGATGTCGTACAGGCGCACTTCGAGCACGGCGAGCACCACGCCGCCCGCCGCGACCGTCACCGAGCCCCAGCGGGTGCGCTCGGCGAGCGACATGAAACCCGCCGCCGGGACGCACGCGAAGGAGCCGATGAGGTAAGCCACGAAGATCGTCGTGCCCTGCTCCGGGTCCTCGCCGCGGGCCAGCTGGACGACGCCGACGACCAGCTGGACCAGGGCGAGGAGCGTGACCACGCCCATGCCGATGAAGTGCCAGTCCTTCGTCGGCTGGTCCCGGTAGGCGGCGAAGCCGCACCAGGCCGCGAGCGCGAGCGCGGCCACGGAGGTCGCGACGGTCAGGGCAACAAGCATGCCCAGACCGTAGTACAGGCCGAAAGGTCCGTTGCGTCCGGCCCCGGGCGGGCGCGCGGGCGGGGGTGCGAGTGAGTGCGCGCGGGCGCGGGTGGGCGCGGGTGGGCGCGGGGGGAGGGGCGCGGGCGGGCGCGTAGGGTCGGGCGCATGAAGATCCAGGCCGACGCCCTCCTGTTCGACAACGACGGCACCCTCGTCTCCTCCATCGAGTCGGTGACCCGCTGCTGGACGCGGTGGGCGGGGGAGTACGGCGTCACGGCCGAGGACTTCGCCCGGGTGGGCCTGCACGGCCGCCCCGCCGCCGAGATCGTGGCCGACCTGCTGCCCGCCGACGCCGTCGCCGGGGCCCTCGCCCGCATCGACGAGCTGGAGGTCGCGGACGTCGCGGGCGGCGTCGTGGCCCTGCCCGGCACCCTCGCGCTCCTTGGCGCGCTGCCGCCGGAGCGGTGGGCGGTCGTCACCTCCGCCACGCGCCGCCTGGCCGAGGCGCGGCTCGGCGAGGTCGGCATCCGCCCGAAGCTGCTGATATCCGCCGACGACGTCACCCGCGGCAAGCCCGACCCCGAGCCGTTCCTGCTCGCCGCGGCGCGGCTCGGCGCCGACCCGGCGCGCTGCGTGGTCTTCGAGGACGCCCCGGCGGGCCTCGCGGCGGGCCGGGCCGCGGGCATGACCACCGTGGCGTTGACCACAACGCACCAGGCCGCCGAGCTGGCCGCCGATGTCGTCGTCCCGGACCTCTCCGCGGTGTCCGCGCAGGCCACAGCGGGTGGCGTGGAGATCGTCGCGGGCGCCTGAGCGGGCCCGCGGGCGGGGATGATCGTCCCGAATAGCGGTCATCGCTTGTCCGCTATTCAGACAGCGCTGGCAGAGTGACTCCGTACGCGTGTTTTACTGTCCGCATGACCACGACGAGCAGCCGCACCCTTGCGACCGAGGCGATGACGACGCCCGGTGCTCGTTGTATGTGTCGAATGTGCGCCTTCTGAGGGCCCCTGTTCCACTGAGCCTCGCGCCCCGAAGCGAAGCCGCCGTGCCCCGCACCCCCCACGTCCGTCCCCACGCGACGCGGAGAGCGGGCCCGCCCCGCGCACACGTCCTCCGGTTCCACCGCCACCGCGAGAACCGTGCCGCGTTCCGAACGAATGCCCCGTGCCCCGGCCACCAACGCGCCGTGCACTCGACAGTACGGAATCCCAGTGATCACCACTTCCGGCCTGACCAAGGTCTACCGCTCACGCGGTCGTGAAGTAACCGCCCTCGACGGAGTCGACCTCCATGTCCGCGAAGGCGAGGTCTACGGCGTCATCGGCCAGTCCGGCGCCGGGAAGTCCTCGCTCATCCGCTGCGTCAACCTCCTGGAGCGCCCCACCTCCGGGACCGTGACGGTCGCGGGCCAGGACCTCACCGCGCTCGCCGGGCGCGGCCCGCGCGCGGGCCGGGAACTGCGCCGCGCCCGCAGCCGCATCGGCATGGTCTTCCAGCACTTCAACCTGCTGTCCTCGCGGACCGTCCAGGACAACGTCGAACTTCCCCTGGAGATCCTCGGCCTGTCCGGCAAGGAGCGCTCCCGCAAGGCCCTGGACCTGCTCGACCTTGTCGGCCTCGCCGACAAGGCCAAGGCCTACCCCGCCCAGCTGTCCGGCGGCCAGAAGCAGCGCGTCGGCATCGCCCGCGCCCTGGCGGGCGACCCGAAGGTGCTGCTCTCCGACGAGGCCACCAGCGCCCTCGACCCGGAGACCACCCGCTCCATCCTCCAGCTCCTGCGCGACCTCAACCAGCAGCTCGGCCTGACCGTCCTGCTCATCACGCACGAGATGGACGTCGTCAAGACCGTCTGCGACTCGGCCGCCCTGATGGAGCGCGGGCAGATCGTGGAGTCCGGCACCGTCAGCGAACTGCTGGCCACGCCCGGCTCGCAGCTGGCCGCCGCGCTGTTCCCGCTCAGCGGCGCGGCCTCCGGCGACCAGCGCACCGTCGTGGACGTCACCTTCCACGGCGAGGCCGCCACCCAGCCGGTCATCTCCCAGCTGTCGCGCACCTACAACATCGACATCTCGATCCTCGGCGCCGCGATGGACACCGTCGGCGGCAAGCAGGTCGGCCGCATGCGCATCGAGCTGCCCGGCGCCTTCGAGGAGAACGTCGTGCCGATCGGCTTCCTGCGCGAGCAGGGCCTCCAGGTCGACGTCGCCGGACACGACGACGAGGGCGCGCCCGCGCCGCAGGACTCCGCGCTGGTGAAGGAAGGTGCCAAGTGACCTGGGACGAGATGCGGCCGCTGCTTGAGCAGGCCTGTTGGGACACCCTCTACATGGTCGGCTGGTCGACGCTGATCGCCGTGGTCGCCGGACTGCCGCTCGGCGTCCTGCTGGTCCTCACCGACCGCGGCGGACTCCTCCAGAACGTGATCGTGAACAAGGTCATCGGGCAGGTCGTGAACATCGCCCGCTCGATGCCGTTCATCATCCTCATCGTCGCCCTGATGGACTTCACGCGCTGGGTGGTCGGCACCACCATCAACCGCGAGGCGGCCATCGTGCCGCTCGCCATCGGCGCCATCCCGTTCTTCGCCCGGCTCGTGGAGACCGCCGTGCGCGAGGTCGACCACGGCCTGGTCGAGGCCGTCCAGTCCATGGGCGGCAACACCTGGACCGTGGTCCGCAAGGTCCTCGTACCGGAGTCGCTGCCGTCGCTGATCTCCAGCGCCACCACCACCGTCGTGGCCCTCATCGGCTACTCCGCGATGGCGGGCACCGTCGGCGCCGGAGGCCTCGGCGACCTCGCGATCCGCTACGGCTACCAGCGGTTCGAGAACGAGCTGATGTGGATCACCGTGGCCATCCTCGCCGTGGTCATCTCCGTCATCCAGTTCGCCGGGGACTACGCCGCCCGGAGCCTGCACCGGCGTGGCGGCCACTCCGGAGCCGCGCCCAGGCTGAAGCTGCTGCGTGCCAAGGCCCCCGCGGCCGCCGTGGCCGAGGCCGCGCCGGTCAAGACCCCCTGAGCCCGCCGCGCCCCGCCGGGGCGCCCGGGCCCCCGGAATCGCTGAGTCCGCCCAGCGGGCACCCAGCATCACCCCGCCGCCACCGACCGCGGGGCGTACCACCCATGGAGAAAGGCACTTTTCGTGCGTAACACCACCAAGATCACCGCTGCTGTCCTGGCCACCGGAGCCCTCACCCTCGGGCTCACCGCCTGCGGCTCGGACAAGGACTCCGCGGGCGACAAGGACGGACCGCTCGTCGTCGCCGCGACCGCCACCCCGCAGGGCCAGATCCTCGAGTACGTCAAGAAGAACCTCGCGAAGAAGGCCGGGCTCGACCTGGAGGTGAAGGAGTTCACCGACTACGTCACGCCCAACACCGCCGTCCAGCAGGGCGAGGTCTTCGCGAACTACTTCCAGCACAAGCCGTACCTGGACGACTTCAACAAGAAGAACAAGACGGAGATCGTCCCGGTGCCGAACGCCACGGTGCACCTGGAGCCGCTCGGCGTCTACTCCAAGAAGATCAAGAAGCTCGACGACCTCAAGAAGGGCGCCACGGTCGCCGTCCCCAACGACACCACCAACGAGGCCCGCGCCCTCAAGCTCCTCGCCGACAACGGCGTCCTCAAGCTCAAGCCGGGCGTCGGCTTCGCCGCCACCCCCAAGGACGTCGTGTCCAACCCCCTGGACCTGAAGTTCAAGGAGCTGGAGGCCGCCCAGCTGCCGCGCTCCATCGACGACGTCGACGCCGCGGTGATCAACGGCAACTACGCCCTGGAGGCCGACCTCAGCCCGGCCAAGAACGCCCTCGTCGCGGAGAAGGCCCAGGGCAACCCGTACGGCAACTTCCTCGCCGTGAAGAAGGGCAACGAGAACGACCCGCGGGTCAAGAAGCTCGCCAAGCTCCTCACCTCGCCCGAGGTCAAGAAGTTCATCGACGACAAGTACGATGGCGCCGTCGTCGCCGCGTTCTGACATGCGGCGCGCCGACACCCGGGCCCGCGCCGCCGCGGCGGCTGGGGCCCTCGCCCTGGCGCTCGGCCTGACGGCCTGCGGCTCGGACTCCGGCTCCGACGGCGACGCGCTCGTCGTCGGGGCCACCCCGACCCCCGCCGGTGAGGTCCTGACGTACATCCAGCAGAACCTGGCGAAGAAGGCCGGGCTCGACCTGGAGATCAAGGAGTTCACCGACTACGTCACGCCCAACACCGCCCTCCAGGAGGGCTCCCTCGACGCCAACCTCTACCAGCACACCCCGTACCTGAAGGACTTCAACAAGTCCAAGAAGACGGACCTGGTGCCGGTCACCGAGGTGTACCTGCCGCCGATGGGCGTCTACGCCGAGGACGGCGAGAAGCTCGGGGACGTCACCCGGCTGCGCTCCGGCGCGACCGTCGCCGTCCCCAACGACACCACCAACGAGGGCCGGGCGCTCCAGCTCCTCGCCTCCAAGGGCGTGATCGGACTCAGGAAGGGGGCAGGTGCCAACGCCACCCCCGAGGACATCGCGTCCAACCCGAAGAAGCTCACCATCAAGCCCCTGGAGCCCGCGCAGCTCCCGCGCTCCCTCAAGGACGTCGACGCGGCCGTCATCAACAACAACTACGCGCTCGACGCGGGCCTGAGCCCCAAGAAGGACGCCGTCCTCCTCGAGTCGGCCAAGGACAACCCGTACAACAACGTGCTCGCGGTCAAGAAGGGCCACGAGGACGACGCGAACGTCCGCAAACTGGCCAAGCTCCTGACGTCGCCCGAGGTCAGGAAGTTCATCGAGGACAAGTACCAGGGCTCGGTGCTGCCCGTCGCCGCGCGCTGACGCACGCCGTGCGCCCCGCGCGCCCGACCGGGATCCCACGGGGTCCGCTCCGCACGCCGGAGCGGACCCCGTGGTGCGTTCACGCGTCACCATGCTGCATGCTGGGCACTTCGGCAGGCCCGAAGGTCCTTGACGGCGCTATAGGTTCACGGAGCGAAGGGCCCATGAAGGTTACGGAGCGGCGCATGACCACAGCCTCCTCAGGCTCCTCGGGTTTTCCCGACATCTCCATCAGCACGGAGCGGTTGCTGCTGCGCCCCTTCGAGGAGGCGGACGTCCCCGCCTACGCGGAGATGATGAACGACGAACTGGTCACCGCCTGGACCGCCGTGCCGCAGCCGTACACCGAGGCCGACGCCCGCGCCTGGATCACCGAGCGCGCCCCCGCCGAGCGCACCGCGGGCCGCGGGATCGCCTTCGCCGTCACCGAGTTCCTCACCCAGCGCCTCGTCGGCACCGTCCGGCTGCGCCGCACCGACTGGCGGGTGCGCTCCAGCGAGCTGTGCTACGTCTCGGCGCCCTGGGCCCGCGGCGAGGGGTACGCCTCCGAGGCCGCGCTCGCCACCGCGCAGTGGCTGTTCCACGACCAGAAGTTCGAGCGCATCGAACTGCGTACGGCCGCCGACAACACCGCGGCGCAGCAGGTCGCCCAGAAGATCGGCTGCATCAGTGAGGGCGTGCTGCGGGGCGCCTGGATAGCGCGCGTCAGAAACGGCGGCGATCCGCTCGGCGGGTGGATCGACCTGCGGACCGACCTCATCGTGTGGAGCCTGCTGCCGGAGGACCTCGAAGGGGTCACGGAACCGGCGACGACCTTCTCCAGCTGGTCCTAGCCCCTCGCGGGCGCGCCCCGGAACCCGTTCGGTCGCGGCGAGGTCCCAGCCCGTCCGGCGGGTGAGGACGAGGCCGCAGGCCGATGGGCAGGGGTGCCAGGAGAGGGCGGAGCCCCCTGGTTCCGCCTGGTTTCGGGACGGGGCGGGATGGGGGAGCTCCCAGCCGGGCACCACCAGGTACGCTCCCTGCGGGCCGCACACGCCCCACCCCCTTCCACGACCCGAGACCCACCCGAGACCCCACAGGAGACACACGACGATGGCCGACCGGGTCACGGTGATCGGCTGGGACGGCACGCCCCTGACGACGGCGGCCCGCTCAGCCCTGAGCGCCGCGACGCTCGTCGCGGGCGCGGCCCACCACCTGTCCCTCCCCGAGGTCCCCCCGACCGCCGAACGCATCCGCCTGGGCAGCGTCGCCCTCGCCGCCCGCCGCATCGCCGCCCACCGCGGCACCGCCGTCGTCCTCGCCGACGGCGACCCCGGCTTCTTCGGCGTCGTCCGCACCCTGCGCGCCCCCGAGTTCGGCCTGGAGGTCGAGGTCGTCCCCGCCGTCTCCTCCGTCGCCCAGGCCTTCGCCCGCGCCGGGATGCCCTGGGACGACGCCCAGGTCGTGGTCGCCCACCGCCGCACCCTGCGCCGCGCCGTGAACGTCTGCCGCGCCCACAGCAAGGTCGCCGTCCTCACCTCGCCCGGCGCCGGGCCCGCCGAACTCGGGCTGCTCCTGGAGGGCGTCCACCGCACCTTCGTGATCTGCGAGGAACTCGGCACCACGCGCGAGCAGGTCACCGTCGTCACCTCCGACAAGGCCGCCGACCACACCTGGCGCGACCCCAACGTCGTCATCGTCATCGGCGGCCCCGTCACCCACGACCCGGCCGCCGCCCACGACGGGGGCTGGATCGCGGGCCGCGAGCCCGTCACCACACCGCGCGGCTGGGCCCTGCCCGCCGCCAGCTACGGCGGCGAGCACGAACTCGGCGAGGGCGAGACCGACCGCATCCGCGCCGCCCAACTCGCCCGTCTCGGCCCCCGCGTGGGCGACCTGGTCTGGGACATCGGCTGCGGAACCGGGGCCTTCGCCGCCGAGGCCGCCCGCTTCGGCGCCGCCGTCATCGCCGTCGACCGCGACGCGGACGCCTGCGCCCGCACCACCGCCGCCGCCCGCCGCTTCGGCGTCCACGCCCAAGTCGTCCACGGCACCGCCCCGCACATCCTGGAGAACCTGCCCGAGCCCGACGTCGTGCGGGTCGGCGGCGGGGGCGCCGCCGTCGTGTCCGCCGTCGCCGACCGCCGCCCGGAGCGCATCGTCACGCACGCCGCGACCCGCGACGCCGCCGAACTCCTCGGCAGGGACCTGTCGGAGCACGGGTACGCCGTCGAGTGCGCGCTGCTCCAGTCCGTGGAGCTGGACACCCGCGCCTGGACGGAGCGGAAGAGGACCGTCGTGTTCCTGCTCTCGGGCCTGTTGCTCGACCGAACGGCGTGACCCTCGCGGCCCTGCCACCGCCCGGTGCGGGGTAGGCTGGCCGATCGTTGTACCGCACCCGGATGCCCGGCAATTCCTCGGTCAAGGCCGGGAAAACCACCCGTTTCGGGTGGTGTGTGTGGTACGGCGGACCGCGGGACGCGCGACGTGGCGCAGTCCACAGCGGACCGTGGCCGATCACGCTGCCGCGGGGGCGGAGCTACCGCGACAATGCCTGTGTCCGTACGCGGCGCGTGCCGCACGGCACACGCGCTCGTTGTGGATGACGGGCGGTCACAGAAGGACTAACCGATGGGCGAGGGGTACGCATGACCGACACCGGCCAGGTCCCGGGCGAGGGACTGCCGGAGAACGCAGGCATGGTGGAGCAGCCGGGCATCCCCGCCCCGGGCGCGTACGCCTTCCTCGACCCCTCCGAGAACCCCGCCGATGACGACGACCTGCTGCTGATGCCAGGCGCCCAGGGCGCGTGGAGCGAGACGCAGGGTGGACAGGCGGGCGTCGCGCAGCCGCTGGCGGCCCCGGCCCAGGTTCCGCCGCAGGCCCCGCCCGCGCGCGGGCGCGGACGCCAGGCGGCCCGCCGCGCGGCGGCAGCCCAGGCGCAAGCGCGGGCGCAGGCGGGCGCGGTGGACCAGTCCGGTGCCGGGCAGCCGGGCGGTGTGGCGCAGGGCGCCGCGCACCCGCAGGCCGCCGCTCAGGCGCCGATCGCGCAGGACGGGACGGGGCAGGACGCGATGAGACAGGACGGGATGCGGCAGGACACGGCGGGTCAGATGCCGGTGGATCAGGTTCTGGTGGACCAGGTGCCGGTGGACCAGCTTGCGGTGGGTCAGGTGCCGGTGGACCAGATGCCGGTTGATCAGGTGCCGGTTGATCAGGTGCCGGTGAACCAGGCTCACGTCGGCCAGGCGCAGCCGGGTCAGGTGGCCACCGCCCAGGCGCAGGCCGCCCCCGCCCAGCCGGGTCTCGCGCAGCCCGGTCCCGCGGACGCTCAGGTCCAGGCCGCCCCCGCCCAGGGGCCCGCTGGCCAGGAGCCCGGCGGCCAGGAGGGCTTCGACCAGGCGGGCGCGGGCTTCGACCAGGTCCCCAACGCCCAGGTCCCCCACTCTCAGACCCCCAACGCCCAGACCCCCAACGCCCAGGCCGTCGCCGACCCGGCGGCCATGGCCCAGGCCCAGCCCGGCCCGACCCCCGCCGACCCGGCCCAGGCACCCCCCGCCCCCGCCGGGCACCTCCCCGCCGAGCAGGCGCCCGTCGCCCCCGGCGCGCAGCCCGACCCGGGTGCCGCCCCGGTGCCCGCCGAGCAGGACCTGGCCGCGCACCAGCCCGGCCCGCACGAGACCGCGGGCCGGGACAGCGGCTCCGTCGACCTGACCGGCACCGGGCTGCACGGCGGCCCGGCCCACGCCCCCGCCGCGCACCACGGCGCCGCCAGGCGTCCGCTGCACCGCGGCCCGGCGGCGCCCGCCGTGCCCAACGCCGCCGCGAGCCCGGTGCGTTCCCTCGCCGACCGCGGCCCCGCGGGCGGCACCCCGCACGCCGTACCGGTGCGCAACCCCGGCCCGCCGACCAGCGGCCCCGAGTACCTGGACGTCCCGCGCGACGACGCGGGCGTGCTGCCCGGCCCGCAGCTCGGCGAGATCCCGCCGCAGCCCGCGGCGCCCTGGACCCCGCAGCCCCAGGAGTCCCTGCCCCCGCACCTCCAGGCGGCGCCACACGCCCCCCAGGGGCTCCCCGCAGAAACGGTCGTCCCGGAGACCCCGGAGATCCCGCATGCCTCAGAGGCCTCGCACGCCTCAGAAGCCCCGCACGCCACACCCGCCCCCCAGGCCACCGACGAGCCGGACGCCCCGGCGGACACCCCGATCGCCCCGGCGGACACCCCCGAAGCCGTGCACCCGGAGGCCGCCGCCCCGGCGCCCGAAGCATCCCCGGCGCACGCGCAGCCCGTCGCGCACGCCCCCGAGGCCGAAGGCCCCGAGAGCGCTTCCGATGCCCCCGACGCCACCGCCGCGCCGGACGCCACCACCGCGCCCGCCCCCCACGCGCCCGCCGCCCCGGCCCAGGAGGCGGTCCCGGCGCCCGCCGCGGACGGGACGCCCGTACCGAACACGCCCGCGGAGACGCGGGCTCCGGGCGCCCCCGACGCCGACGGCAGCGCCCCGGACGCCCCGGACGCGTACGCCGACGAGATCGTCATCGCCCCGCAGCCCCTGGCCGCCGACGTCACCCCGCAGGCGCCCGACGCCGCCCAGCCGTGGCCCGGCGCCCACACCCCGCAGGGCCCGCACCTCGCCGCGCCGGGCGCGGAGGGCGCGGTTCCCGGGCAGCACTTCCCGGAGCCGCCCGCGCCGCTCGGCCAGTTCGTGCCGGTCGAGGGCTCGGTGCCCACCACCCCGCACCTGGCCCCGACGCCGCCGCGCCCCCTCGCCGTACCGCAGGAGCTGTTCGACGCGCCGCAGCCGGGCGCCGAGCAGGCCGACGCGGCCGCCCAGGAGACCGGCGACGCCGCATCCGCCCCGGCGCCCGTCCTCCTGGCGCCGGACGCACTCCCCGACGCCGCCGCACAGGCGGCGCCCGAGGCGCCCGACGGCGCCGAGGGCACGACCGTACCCACCGTGCCCGCGCCCCGGGACGGCGAGCGGCCCCCGGCCGCCCCCGCCCCGGACGCGGCATCCGTCTCCACGACGGACGGCCAGGCGCCGCCCGCCCCGGAGGCGGCCGACCCCGACGAGCCGATGCACGCACCTCACCCGGCCGAACCGACCGACCCCGCCCCCCAGGCCGACGAGGTCCCCACCCCGGACCCCGCCGCGCCCGTGGAGCCCCCCGCCGCCGACCCGGCGGAGCCGACCGGCCTCCCGGAGCCGCTGACCGTCATCGCCGACGGCGCCGACGGCACGGAAGACCCCGAAGCCCCGGGCGCCCCCGTCCAGGGCGACGCCTCGGACCTCGCCGAGCCGCTGGACCCCGAGGCCGACGCGACCCCGCTCGACCCGCCCGCCCCGGCCTACGCCGACGCCGAGCGGGAGGCCGTGCTGCGCGTGATGCGCGAGCGCCGCGACATCCGCAACGGCTTCCGCTCCGACCCCATCCCGCACGACGTGCTGCTGCGCGTCCTGGAGGCCGCCCACACGGCGCCGTCCGTGGGCCACTCCCAGCCCTGGGACTTCGTCGTCATCCGCTCCGCCGACACCCGGCGCACCATGCACGAACTGGCCCAGCGCCAGCGCGAGGCGTACGCCAAGTCGCTGCCCAAGGGCCGCGCCAAGCAGTTCAAGGAACTGAAGATCGAGGCCATCCTCGACACTCCGGTGAACATCGTCGTCACCGCCGACCCCACCCGCGGCGGCCGCCACACCCTCGGCCGCCACACGCAGCCGCAGATGGCCCCGTATTCCTCGGCGCTCGCCGTCGAGAACCTGTGGCTCGCCGCCCGCGCCGAGGGCCTCGGCGTCGGCTGGGTCAGCTTCTTCGACGAGCGCGAGATGGTCCGCGCCCTCGGCCTGCCCGAGCACCTGGAGGTCGTGGCGTACCTGTGCGTCGGGTACGTCGACGAGTTCCCGGACGAGCCGGAGCTGATGCAGGCGGGCTGGTCCAAGCGCCGCCCGCTGTCGTGGGTCGTGCACGAGGAGACGTACGGCCGCCGCGCGCTGCCCGGCGAGGACCCGCACGACCTGCTCGCCGAGACCGTCGGCAACATCCGCCCGCTGGACGCCAAGGCGCTCGGCGAGGCCTGGGAGCGCCAGAAGCGCATGACCAAGCCCGCCGGGGCGCTCGGCATGCTGGAGATCATCTCGGCGCAGCTCTCCGGCCTGTCCCGGATGTGTCCGCCGCCGATCCCGGAACCGGCCGCCGTTGCGATCTTCGCGGGCGACCACGGTGTGCACGCCCAGGGCGTCACCTCCTGGCCCCAGGAGGTGACCGGCCAGATGGTCGCGAACTTCCTCGGCGGCGGCGCCGTCTGCAACGCCTTCGCCAATCAGGTCGGCGCCGAGGTGTGCGTCATCGACGTCGGCGTGGCCAGCGAACTTCCGGCGACGCCCGGCCTGCTGCCCCGCAAGGTGCGCGCCGGTACGGCCGACATGACCACGGGCCCCGCGCTCACCCGCGAGGAGGTCAAGGCCGCCATCGAGGTGGGCATCGAGACCGCCCGCGACCTGGTCGCCGCGGGCAACAAGGCCCTGCTGACCGGCGAGATGGGCATCGCGAACACCACCGCGTCCGCCGCCCTGATCTCCGTCTACACGGACACCGACCCCGCCGAGGTCACCGGCCGCGGCACGGGCATCAACGACGAGATGCACGCCCGCAAGGTCGAGGTCGTCCGCCGCGCCCTCGACCTGCACGAGCCCGACCCCGCCGACCCCATCGGCGTCCTCGCGGCCATCGGCGGCCTCGAACACGCCGCGATGGTCGGCCTGCTCCTCGGCGGCGCGTCCCTGCGTACGCCGGTGATCCTCGACGGCGTCAGCGCGGGCGCCGCCGCCCTGGTGGCCCGCGCCATCGCCCCCGAGGTCCTGGCCGCCTGCATCGCGGGCCACCGCAGCGCCGAACCCGGCCACGTGGCGGCCCTCAACAAGCTGGGCCTGCGCCCCCTGGTGGACCTGGACCTCCGCCTGGGCGAGGGCACCGGCGCCCTCCTCGCGCTGCCGGTCGTGCAGAGCGCGGCGCGGGCGATGCACGAGGTGGCGACGTTCGACTCCGCTGGCGTGACGGAGAAGTAGCAGTTCTCAGCCCGTCGAGGGGGCACCCCCTGCTCCTTAAGAGCTTGGGGGAGTTTGAGGACGAGCGCGAAGCGCGAAAGGGGGTCCAGGGGGCGAAGCCCCCGGTTTCGGGAAGGGGCGGGCTTGGGGAGCCCCCGGCAGGGCCCCACCCACCCGTACCGCCCCACCCCGCACCAAGGAAAGGCGCACCATGGCCACCGAACACCCCGTCTACCCCGTAGGCCTCCGTCTCACCGGCCGCCGCGTCGTGGTCCTGGGCGGCGGCCAGGTGGCCCAGCGCCGCCTCCCCGCCCTCGTCAGGGCGGGCGCCGACGTCCACCTGATCTCCCCGTCGGCCACCCCCTCCGTGGAGGCGATGGCCACCGCGGGCGAGATCACCTGGCACCGCCGCAGGTACGAGGACGGCGACCTCACCGACACCTGGTACGCCCTGATCGCCACCAGCGACCCCGAGGCCAACACCCGGGCCTCCGCCGAGGGCGAGCGGAACCGCGTCTGGTGCGTCCGCTCCGACGACGCCGAGGCCGCCACCGCCTGGACCCCGGCCACCGGCCACAGCGCGGGCGTGACCGTCGCCGTCCTCACCACGGACGCCAAGGACCGCGACCCCCGCCACACCGCCGCCATCCGCGACGCCGTGGTGGAGGGCCTGCGCGACGGCACCCTGGTGGCCCCGCACCACCGCCCGCGCGCCACCGGCACCGTCGCCCTCGTCGGCGGCGGCCCCGGCGACCCGGACCTGATCACGGTCCGCGGCCGCCGCCTGCTCGCCGAGGCCGACGTGGTCATCGCCGACCGCCTCGGCCCGCGCGACCTGCTCGCCGAACTGCCGCCGCACGTCGAGGTGATCGACGCGGCGAAGATCCCGTACGGCCGCTTCATGGCCCAGGAGGCCATCAACAACGCGCTCATCGAGCACGCCAAGCAGGGCAAGGCCGTGGTCCGCCTCAAGGGCGGCGACCCCTATGTCTTCGGGCGCGGCATGGAGGAGCTCCAGGCCCTGGCCGACGCGGGCATCACCTGCACGGTCGTGCCCGGCATCTCCAGCTCGATCTCGGTGCCGGGCGCCGCGGGCATCCCCGTCACGCACCGGGGCGTGGCCCACGAGTTCACCGTGGTCAGCGGCCACGTCGCGCCGGACGACGAGCGCTCCCTCGTCGACTGGCCCGCGCTCGCCCGGCTCACCGGCACCCTGGTGATCCTCATGGGCGTCGACAAGATCGGCCGGATCGCGGAGACCCTGATCGCCCACGGCAAGGCGGCGGACACCCCGCTCGCCCTCATCCAGGAGGGCACCACGGCCGCCCAGCGCCGCGTCGACGCGACCCTGGCGACGGTGGCCGACGCCGTCCGCACCCACGAGGTGAGGCCCCCGGCGGTCATCGTGATCGGCCCCGTGGCGGCCCTCAACCCCGAGCAGCCCGCCTGACGGCCCCGCGACCCGGCATAACCATCGGTAACGCGACGGCCCCCGAGCCGTTGGCACCACTCCCCGGACAAGGCAGTATCACCCTGTGGCTGAACCCCAAGGTCTGATCACCATCGACGACCCCGACGACCCGCGCCTGCGCGACTACACGGGCCTGACCGACGTCGAGCTGCGCCGCAGGCGCGAACCCGCCGAGGGCCTGTTCATCGCCGAGGGCGAGAAGGTGATCCGGCGCGCCAGGCTCGCTGGCTACGAGATGCGCTCCATGCTGCTTTCCGCCAAGTGGGTGGACGTGATGCGCGACGTCATCGACGAGGTCCCCGCCCCGGTGTACGCGGTCAGCCCCGACCTGGCCGAGCGGGTCACCGGCTACCACGTGCACCGCGGCGCCCTCGCCTCCATGCAGCGCAAGCCGCTGCCCACGGCCGCGGAGCTGCTGCGGACGCACCGCCGGGTCGTGGTCATGGAAGCCGTGAACGACCACACGAACATCGGCGCCATCTTCCGCTCCGCCGCCGCGCTCGGCATGGACGCGGTCCTGCTCTCCCCGGACTGCGCCGACCCGCTGTACCGCCGCTCGGTGAAGGTCTCCATGGGCGCGGTCTTCTCCGTGCCGTACGCGCGCCTCGACTCCTGGCCCAAGGGCCTGGACGGCGTCCGCGAGGCGGGCTTCAGCCTGCTCGCCCTCACCCCCGACGAGAAGGCGAAGACCCTCGACGAGACCGCGCCCCACCGCATGGACCGCGTCGCCCTGATGCTCGGCGCGGAGGGCGAGGGGCTGTCGACCCAGGCCCTGATGGCCGCCGACGAATGGGTCCGCATCCCCATGGCCCACGGCGTCGACTCGCTGAACGTCGGCGCGGCGGCCGCGGTGGCGTTCTACGCGGTGGCGACGGGCCGCCCCCGCGACTAGCTCAGCCGCCCACCGGGCGGCGGCGCCACTCCCGTACGCACGACCTGTTCTCGCACTTCCCGTACTTCCTGTACTTCCTGTACTTCCTGTACGCCGATGACGCGCCGCTCGTGGGAGGGCGCGCCGAGCCCGCGGGCGGGCCCCTGGCAGCCCTGCGCCGCGGCGATCCCCAGGGCCACGAGCAGCGTCACGACCACGAACACGAACAGGCGCTGCCGCAGCAGCCGGGGGTTGGCGGGCCGCAGCCGCGTGCCGGTGGTCCGCGGCCCCTGCCGCCCGGCGCCGCCGCGCGGTGCGGGCCGGGCGCCCGAACCCTTGGTGCCACGGGGTGCGACGGGGCGCGCGCCCGACGGGGAGCCGCCCGTGCGCGAGCCGCCGGTGCGTGAGCCGCCGGTCCTCGGCGCGCCGGGCCGGGAGCCGGAGCGCGGCGGGGGAGTGCCCGGTGAGGTGCGGCGCTGGGTGCGCTGCTCCGCGTACGTGTCGGCGAGGCGGCCCGTCGGGCGCTCATGGGCGTCCTGGCGGGGGGCGGGCGGCCGGACGTCGGTCAGGCCCTGAGCCTCGCGGGCCGCGATCTCCTTGAGCCGCAACGACAGTTGGAGCGTGCTGGGACGTTCCTCCGGGTCCTTGGCGAGACAGGTCCGCAGGAGCGGGGCCAGCGCGTCGGGCACGCCCCGCAACTGGGCCTCCTCGTGCACGACCCGGTACAGCATGACCTCGGAACTGCCGTGCCCGAAGGGCGAGTCGGCCATCGCCGCGTACGCCAGCGTGGCGCCGAGGGCGAACACGTCGGTCGCGGGGGTCACGGCGGCGCCGCGCACCTGCTCGGGCGCGAGGAAGCCGGGCGAGCCGACGGCCGTGCCGACGTGCGTCAGCGTCGAGGCGCCCGTCGCCCAGGCGATGCCGAAGTCGATGATCCGCGGCCCCTTCGGGGACAGCAGGATGTTCGACGGCTTCAGGTCGCGGTGGACGACACCGGCCTCGTGCACGGCGACCAGGCCCTCCGACAGGGCGGCGCCGATGACGGCGACCTCCGCCGCGGACAGCGGCCCTTCGGCAGCGACCTTGTCGTGCAGGGAGGGTCCGGGCACGTACTGCGTGGCGAACCAGGGGCGGTCGGCCTCCAGGTCGGCGGCCACCAGACGGGCGGTGCAGCCGCCGCGGATCCGCCGGGCCGCCGAGACCTCCCGGGCGAAGCGCGACCGGAACTCCTGGTCCTCCGCCAGGTCAGGCCGGATGACCTTCAGCGCGACCCGCTGGCCGCGCCGGTCGGAGCCCAGATAGACGACCCCCATCCCGCCGGCGCCCAGGCGCCTGTGCAGCCTGAACGAGCCGACGACACGCGGGTCCTCACGCCTCAGGCGCATCATCGCCATGTTCATCCCCGCTGCCCGGTCCGTCTGACGAGCCACAGCTTACGTTTCCACGGCCGGGCACGTGCAGAGGCCGCGCCCTCGCGGCCCGATCGATTGTCAGTGCCCGGTGGGAAACTTGAAGAGTGGTCAGGCGCCGCGGGGCGAGGGGCCCCCGCCGCCACCACCGACCCCAACCGCCCACCGCCGAAGGGGGATTGATCCCGTGAAGGGTGACCGCGTGGAGATAGTCGTGGACGCCGGTGACACGACGCGTACGTACGAAGTGGTGGCGAGCCGGGCCGGCCGCCGGGTGGAGACCGCCGTCCGCAGGGGAGTGGTGGAAGTGAGCGAAGTCACCCGCAGCGGCTCCGTCGTCCGCACGGCCCGCTTCATGGCGACCCGCGTCCTGGCCCTCGTCGAGCAGCCCGTCCCGAGGGAGGACACATCGGAGCGGATCGGGCGTCCCCTCCGGGAAGACCCCGAGTCCTAGGTCTCCGTCTCCACCCACGGGAGTAGTTGTGTGAAGAGCGCTCATCCTCCGGGAGGCCCGCCAATCGGTACGAGGGCATGACGTCCCGAGGCCGCCACGCGCCTAGATTTGAGGTCAAGCGGCGGGTGCAGCACTCGTCCCCCGAGGTCAGACACCCGCCGCTGCCCAAGAGTCACACCGAAAGGTCAGGAAGGGAGAGCGCCATGGCGGACACCGCGCCGCGGGCCATGATCCGCACCCAGGGACGCAAGCTCTCCACCCTGGGCGTCCGGCCCTCCGGCACACGCCACCCCCTGGTGGCCACGCTCATGGTCCTCCCCCTGGCAGCCCTGCTCACGGTCGCCTTCGGCGGCTGGGACGCAGTGGTCACACAAGCGTCGTCCGTGGGCGTGATGCTGGGGCGCTGAGCGGCGCCCCGGGCCCGGAAGAGCGGTCCGGGCGGGGACATCCGGCCATGAAACCCCGTGGGGACGGGGGTGCGGCGGACGGCACAACAGCCCGCGCAGCTGGGGAGCTGCGCGGGCTGTTCCTTTCCCGAAAAGCGCGCGAGGCGTCAACGAGCCCGTCCGGCGTTTGAGGACGAGCCGCGAAGCGGCAACAAGGAGCGGGGTGCCAGGGGCGGCAGCCCCTGGTTTCGGGAAAGGGGCGCCCGCGCGCGGAGCGCGCTGATGGATGCAGCGGGGCGCACCCGCGAGGCCCCACCCCACCCCGTACGCTCACCCCAGGCCACCCCCACCCGCCCCGCGCCGCCCAGGACCCCCGTGCACCCGCCCCTCGTACCCGCCCTGACCGCCACAGCGAAGCACCACGCCCACGCCCCCCGCACCCTCACCTGCCCCTGCCGCCCCACCGACCCACCCCACGCGGTCCTCGCGAACCGCCCCGACGCCACGGTCGTCCGCCACGGACACGTCGTGGCGAAGGCCCACGCCCCCGGCACCCCCGAGCCCGCCCTCAGGGCCCGCCTCGCGACCGCCGCCCATCCCGCCCTCGCGGGCACCCTGCTGGCCCCGCTGACCCCGCAGCCCACCCGCCTGCACGACCGCCTGGTCACCCTGTGGCCCCACGGCACCCCCGTGGACCGCGACACCCCGGCCGCCGCCCCCTGGGAGGCCGCCGGAACCCTGCTGGCCCGCCTGCACCGCACCCCGCCCGCCCAACTGCCGCACCCGCTGCCCGAGATGAGGGGCCCGGAGAAGGCGGCCCGCGCCGTCGCCCGGCTGCGCGCCACGGCCCCGCACCTCGACACCCCCGCGGTCGAGCGCGCCTGGGCGGGCCTGCCGCCCTGGGCCCGGGGCGAGGCCCCCGCCCCCGCCCCGGCCCGCCTGTGCCACGGCGACCTGCACCTGGGCCAGCTCGTCCGCGCCGCCGGCGGAGACTGGCTGCTCATCGACGTCGACGACCTGGGCACCGGCGACCCGGCCTGGGACCTGGCCCGCCCCGCCGCCTGGTACGCCCTCGGCCTGCTGCCGCGGGAGGCGTGGGGGAGGTTCCTCGGCGCCTACTGGGCAGCGGGCGGCCCCGCGGTCCCCGCGGACGGCTCCGACCCCTGGCCCGGGCTCGACGCCCCGGCCCGCGCCCTGACCGCGCAGACCGCCGCCCGCGCCATCGCCAAGGCGACCGCCGAGGGGCGCCCGCTGGACGAGGTGGAGCGCGCCTTCGCCGACGCCTGCCACCGCATGGCCACCAACCCGCCCGAACAGGCGCCCACCGGCACGAAGTAGGGTGCGACGCGTCGAAGCCGGGCAGACATCCGGCGAAACGGTCACCACCGGCGAGGAGTTGAGCCGTCCATGCACTGTCCCAAGTGCCACGCACCCATGCACACGTACAACCGCAACGGCGTCCAGATCGAGCAGTGCGGCGGCTGCCGCGGGATATTCCTCGACTACGGCGAGCTGGAGGCCCTGACCCGCCTGGAGGGCCAGTGGCAGGCCCAGCAGGTTCCGCAGGCTCCGCCCGCCGCCCCGCAGTACCCGGCCGCGGCCCCCGCGCCCGCCTGGGGCGCCCCGCACGGCGGCCACCACGGACACCACGGTCACCACGGGCACAAGCACCACAAGAGCTTCGGCCACATGCTGTTCTCGTCCTGATCCGCGCCGGGCCGCCCGGGACCGCTCCCGGCTCCCGGGCCGCCCCGGCCGCGCACGACGAAGCCCCCGGCCGATGCGGCCGGGGGCTTCGCGGAGCTGGTGCGCGATACTGGGATTGAACCAGTGACCTCTTCCGTGTCAGGGAAGCGCTCTCCCGCTGAGCTAATCGCGCGGGACCATCGACGGGTCGGAACCCGCAGGTGGAGGGTGCTGCGTGCGCGATACTGGGATTGAACCAGTGACCTCTTCCGTGTCAGGGAAGCGCTCTCCCGCTGAGCTAATCGCGCGGGGAAATCTCCGGATGATCATAACTCCTCGATCGGAGTCCGATGATCAGAGATCTCAGTGGACGATACTGGGATTGAACCAGTGACCTCTTCCGTGTCAGGGAAGCGCTCTCCCGCTGAGCTAATCGTCCTTGGAGGTGGAGACGGGATTTGAACCCGTGTAGACGGCTTTGCAGGCCGTTGCCTCGCCTCTCGGCCACTCCACCAGGAGTGCGGGGTCTCGGGAAGATCCCCCACTTTCCTGCGAGCGGACGACCAGGTTCGAACTGGCGACCTCAACCTTGGCAAGGTTGCGCTCTACCAACTGAGCTACGTCCGCTTGTCTTTCCCGGCCCGCTTCCGCGTCCCGGCGACGTGTTGAACTCTAGCGGATTCCTGGGCCAGTACAAAAACGCGTTTGCGCAGCGTGCTGCCCTGTCGCCTCCCGTCCGCCTCCCGTCAGCTTCCCGTCCGCCTCCGGTCGGCGGCCCGTCGGCGGCCCCAGGGCGTCACGAAGACGCCGGTCATAGACTCACAGCCGTGCACGACCTGTTTCCCCTGGCGCGCTTCGGCGGCCTCCTCGCGACCGACCTGCGGGACGTGACCTGCGATCCCTCCGCCCTGGACAGCGGCGGCTTCTGGGCCGTCTGCGCGGACTTCGAGGGCCGCCTCGTCTGCGCCCGCTTCGGCCGCGTCCAGCGGACCCCGTGCCCGCCCCGGCGCCCGGCGCCTGGCGCGGCCCCGGGGTCGGCGACTGGGTGTCGTCCCTCGACCGCGCCGCGTACACGGAAGGCGTGCGCCGCATTCGCGCCCACATCGCGGCCGGGGACGTCTACCAGGCGAACCTCTGCCGCGTCCTGTCCGCGCCCCTGGCGGCCGACGCCGACGGCCCCGTGGACATCGACGCCCTGACCGCCCTCCTCGCGCGCGGCAACCCCGCTCCGTACGCCGGAACGATCCGCCTGCCCGCCCACGGTGTGGAGGTCGCCACCGCGTCGCCCGAGCTGTTCCTGCGCCGCACCGGCGACGTCGTCGAGTCCGGGCCCATCAAGGGCACCGGCCGGACCGAGGCGGACCTCCTGGAGAAGGACTACGCCGAGAACGTCATGATCGTGGACCTCGTCCGCAACGACCTGGGACGGGTCTGCGAGACCGGCACCGTGACCGTGCCCGACCTGTGCGCCGTGGAGAAGCACCCCGGGCTCGTGCACCTCGTCTCCACCGTGCGCGGCGAGCTGCGCCCCGGTGCGGGCTGGCCCGAACTGCTCGCCGCGGCCTTCCCGCCGGGCTCCGTCACCGGCGCCCCCAAGTCCAGCGCCCTGCGGATCATCGACGCCCTGGAGACGGCGCCCCGCGGCCCCTACTGTGGCGGCGTCGGCTGGGTCGACGCCGACCGGTGCACCGCCGAGCTGGCCGTCGGCATCCGCACCTTCTGGATCGACCGGGCCGAGAACGCCCTGCGGTTCGGTACGGGAGCGGGCATCACCTGGGGCTCGGACCCCGAGGGCGAGTGGCGCGAGACCGAGCTGAAGGCCGCGCGCCTGCTGGCGGTAGCGTCGGGAACGTACGACAACACTGGAGGAACCCCCTCGTGAAGATATGGCTCAACGGCGGCCTGGAGGAGCTGGGCTCCGCGCGCGTCTCCGTGCTCGACCACGGGCTCACCGTCGGCGACGGCATCTTCGAGACGGTGAAGGCGGTCGCCGGACGGCCCTTCGCGCTCACCCGCCACCTGGACCGGCTCGCCCGCTCCGCGCGCGGGCTCGGGCTGCCCGAGCCGGACCTGGACGAGGTCCGCCGCGCCTGCGCCGCCGTGCTGGACGCCAACCCCATGCCGGTCGGCCGTCTGCGCATCACCTACACCGGCGGGCTCTCGCCGCTCGGCTCCGACCGCGGCGACCAGGGCCCGACCCTCGTCGTCGCCCTCGGCGAGGCCGTCCGCAGGCCCGACTCCACCGCCGTGATCACGGTCCCGTGGACCCGCAACGAGCGCGGCGCCCTCACCGGCCTGAAGACCACCTCGTACGCGGAGAACGTCGTCGCCCTGGCCCGTGCCACCGCGCAGGGCGCCAGCGAGGCCCTGTTCGCCAACACGGTCGGGCAGCTCTGCGAGGGCACCGGGTCGAACGTGTTCGTCGTCCTCGACGGGGAGATCCATACGCCGCCCGTGTCCTCCGGGTGCCTCGCGGGCATCACGCGCGCGCTGACCGTCGAGTGGACCGGCGCCCGGGAGACCGACCTGCCCCTGGACGTCCTCGACCGCGCCGACGAGGTCTTCCTCACCTCCACGCTGCGCGACGTCCAGGCCGTGCACCGCGTCGACGGGCGCGAGTTGCCGGGCGCGCCGGGCCCGGTCACGGCCAAGGCGATGCGGGTCTTCGCCGAGCGCGCCGCGGACGACCTCGACCCGTAGCCCGCCGAGCGGCCCGGGGTGCCGTACGGCACGCGAAAACCGGATGACGCGGGGGCGTTGGGCGGGTACAACACCCGTGATGACGACGACCCTGCGGCCGACCGGGCCGCTTCGCGAAAGCACCGACGGCGCCAAGACGCGCGACTTCGACGTCTGCGTGAACAGCCGCCCCGTCGGCCTGATACAGCTCGGCACCCACAGCGTCTTCGGACCCCGGGTGGCCCAGATCCTGGACCTGCGCGTCGACGAGCCGGACCGGCGGCGCGGGCGCGCCACCGTGGCCGCCCTGGCCGCCGAGGAGGTCGCGCGCGGCTGGGGCTGCACCCGCGTCGAGGCCTCCGTGCCCGCGGCCGCCGCGGGCGCCCTCGGCCTGGTCGCCGCGCTCGGCTACGCGGAGCGCACCCGCGCCATGGCCAAGCAACTGCCGCTGAGCCCGCCCGCGCTGCCCGACGGCGTCCAGGCACGGCCCATGACGCGGGGCGAGTACGAGGTGTGGCGGACGCGGGCCCAGAGCGGGTACGCCATGTCGTGGCGGGAGCGCGGTGGCCTCTCCGAGGCCGAGGCGCGGGCCAAGGCCGAGCAGGACTACGACCGCCTCCTGCCCAACGGCCTCGACAGCCCCGACACCGACCTCGGCGTCCTGCTCCGCGACGGCACCCAGGTCGGCACGCTGTGGTTGGGCGTGCGCGACGGCGAGACCTTCGTCTTCGACGTCCGGGTCGGCGCCGACTTCCGCGGCCAGGGGCACGGGCGGGCACTGATGCGGTACGCGGAGGCGCGGGGGGTGGCGGCGGGCCGGACCCGCATCGGCCTGAGCGTCTTCGTCGACAACACGCCCGCCCTGCGCCTGTACGAGTCGCTCGGCTATGAGCCGGTCACGCACTACTTCTACAAGCGGTTGCTCTGACGGCGGTTGCTTTGACGGCGGTTGCTCTGACGGCGAGCCGAGCGGCCGCTTGGGGAGGCTCAGCGCGCTGACCGGGGCGGCCGGGCCGACCGGGCCGCCCGGGCTGACTTGGCGGCCGGGGCGGCTACGTCGACTGGGTCGACCCGGTCGGCTGGCTTCCGTCAGTCCCGTGCGAGCAGGCCGTCGACGAGTTCCTCGACGCGCTCGCGCAGCCCGTCCTGGCTCTTGCCGCCGTCGAGGCGCTCACCGCCGACGACGTACGTGGGCGTCCCGGTGACGCCGATCGCCTTGCCCTCGGCCTGGTCGGCGTCGACGATCAGGATGTGTCGGCCGTCCACCAGGGCGGTGTCGAACTCCTCGGCGTCCAGGCCGAGTTCGGCGGCCACCGCCACGAGGAGCCGCTCGCCCTCGCGGTCGAACTCCTCGACGCGGGCCAGCACCGCCTCGACGTACTCCCAGCCCCTGCCCTGCTCCAGGGCCTCCTCGGCGGCCTGCGCGGCGGCGAAGGAGTGCTTGTGCTTGTCCAGCGGGAAGTGGCGCAGCCGCACGTCGACGCGGTCGCCGTAGCGGGCCCGCAGGGCGCGGACGTCGTCGAGGGCGGTGCGGCAGTCGGGGCACTGGAGCTCGCACCAGAAGTCGACGACGACGGGGCCGGTCGGCCCGGAGGGGGAGGAGTCGTTCATGCGCCCAGTGTCCCAGCCTGCGGGAAGGCCCCCCAACCGGGACTCGCTCGCCGGGTGCGGGACCGGCACCTGGGGATGAGGGGTTACCCGGATATCTCCCTGATGTCCTGGGCGACCGTGGCCCCGGGCGCCCCGGCCGGTGCAGGATGGAAGGGACACACGCTCCACCGATCGACTGTGCCCGCGGGCCTGGAGGACCGGGATGTTTGCCGAGACCATCTGCTCCGCCGTATCCGCGGCAGGCCTGGGCATCGCCGCTGTCACGGCGTATCGCAAGCGCTTCCTCGCCGCGGCGCGGCTCGCCGCCTATTCGCTGGTGCCCATCGGCCTGGTCATGACCGGAGCCGTCGAATGGGCCGCGGAGACCGCGTTCAGCCCGGTGGCGTGGGCGGGCTTCGGCGTGCTCGGCGCGGCCTGGCTGCTGTTCATGGGCACTCGCGCCGTGGAGCGCCGCTCCGGCGGCACCCGCAAGGAGCGCAGGGCCGCCGAGAAGGCCGCCCGGCGCGAGGCCGTCGCCCCCGCCGCGTCCGCCCCCTCCCTCGGCCCGTCCACCCGGCCCGCCGCCAAGGCCCCGCAGAAGAAGGCGGCCCCGGCGGAGGACTTCAGCGACATCGAGGCCATCCTGAAGAAGCACGGCATCTGACCGCTTCCGACCTGACTGCTTCCGACCTGGCCGCTCCCGACCTGGCCGTTCCTGATCTGACCGCTCCCGTCCGCCCTGGCGCCAGCTCGCCCCGCCCCGGCGCCATGCTCACCCAAGCGCCCCGCTCGGCCCGGCCGCGGGCCCCGCCCGGACGGACCGGCTTTCGAGCGTATCCACGGACACCGTTCGCAGGTGCGGCCCCCGGCCCCGCCAAGGTCACGGAATGCGGCGAACTCCCCATCGAACCGGGCGTGTTGGTGTCCCCGTCGGCGCGCGCTGCGTCATCATCGCGGCGAGATGCTGGACACCACTCCGCAGAGCGACCCCGCCCGGCCTGACGGGCACGGAACCGCCGACGAACCGCAGGGCTGCCTCTTCGCCCTCTCCCAGCCCCCGTTGATGATCTTCCTGGCGGTGATCGGCTGCCTGCTGCTCATGGCGTCACTGCACGACCTGCTCCTGCTCTAGCGCCGCCCGCGCCCGCCGGTCCAGCGTCTCCCCGCCCGGTGCCCCCTGGTCGGGGCCCTCGGCGCCCGCCGCCTCCCGGCGCCGGGCCCGGTAGGCGGCGACGTGCAGCCGGTTGCCGCAGGTGCGGCTGTCGCAGTAGCGGCGCGAGCGGTTCCGGGAGAGGTCGATGAAGGCGCGGCGGCAGTCCGGCGCCTCGCACCGGCGCAGCCGCTCCTGCTCGCCCGCGACGACGAAGAAGGCCAGCGCCATCCCGCAGTCGGCCGCCAGGTGATCGGCGACGGACGCGCCGGGAGCGAAGTAGTGCACGTGCCAGTCGTAGCCGTCGTGATCGGTGAGGCGCGGCGTGGTGCCCGCGGCGGCGACGAGATCGTTGAGCAGGGCCGCCGCGACGTGCGGCTCGCGGGCGGCGAACACCTCGGCGAACCGGCGGCGGACGCGGTGCACCCCCGCGAGGTCCCGCTCGGAGAGCGCCCCCACGTCACTGATCGCGTGTTCCTCTACGAACGCGCGCAGGGCCGCGACGTCCGCGAGCCCTTCGACGCCGTCGCCGTTCTCTTCGTCTGGCGCGGAGTTCACCAGATCGACCACGGCGCCGAGTGCACACCGGGTGTCGTGGGTGATCAGCACGATTCGCTCCCTGGCCTGGAGGTCGGGCGGCGCCCGCCTGGTGCTGGCCGATGCTAGCGGCTCACGCCCCGCACGCCACGGCGCCGGAGCCGCGGAATTCCGCGGCTCCGGCGCCGGTGTCTGCCGTGCCTTCCGGTATGTCGTTGTCGTACCCGCGCGTGACCCGCGCCGTCTCCCCGAGTCGGACGGCGGCGGGGACTGAGGACCGGACCGCGCTAACTTTCGGCCAGGATGTGTGAGAGCTCCGTGTCGAGGTCGAAGTGGCGGTGTTCGGTACCGGGCGGCACGGCCGCGTCGGTTCGCTTCAGGAACGATTCCAGGGCCCGCGCCGGGGCCTCGAGCAGAGCCTCGCCCTCGGGGGAGCTCAGGGCGATGCAGACGACGCCCTGACCGTGGCTGCGGGACGGCCAGACACGGACGTCTCCGGTGCCCGTGGGCCGGTGCAGGCCCTCGGCGAGGAGGTCGCGGGCGAACACCCACTCGACGGTCTCCTCGGCTCCGGTGTGGAAGGTGGCGTGCACGGCATAGGGATCGGCCGTGTCATACCGCAGTCCTGCGGGTACAGGCAGTGAGGACTCGCTCGACACAACGAGGCGCAGGTGCAGCTCGCAGCTGACCGTGGTGTTCATAAGCGCCAAGGCCTTTCGCTCAGTGTGCGCTCGGGGATTCGCACGTCGGCGAAATCGACATGCCACCTACGGTGCCGTTGTAAACCCCTCTGAGGGTTTTGCGTGTCTTTAGGTGGCTCGTATGGCGGACTGCCCCATTGGTTCGTACGGCCATTCCGGTGACGGGTTTCCGTCCGGTAGGGTTTGGGGGCATGAATACGGGGAGTAACGAGCCGGTCGTCACCGAGGCGGCCGAGGGGGGCGAGGGCACGGCCAAGCCCGAGAAGCCCTTCGGGTCGCGAGCGCCGGAGTTCATCAAGGCACGCCGGGCCCTGCACCTGAGCTGGCAGGTCGGCGTCTTCGTCGTGGGCCTCGCCGTGGTGATCGTGGGCATCATCATGCTGCCCCTGCCGGGCCCCGGCTGGGTGGTCATCTTCGGCGGCATGGCGATCTGGGCGACCGAGTTCGTCTGGGCGCAGCTGGTGCTCCGCTGGACGAAGCGGAAGGTCACCGAGGCGGCACAGCGCGCACTCGACCCACGCGTACGCCGCCGCAACATCATCCTCACCACCATCGGCCTGGTGATCATCGCGGCCCTCGGCGGCATCTACCTGTGGAAGTTCGGCCTGGAGATGCCCTGGAAGATCAACGACCAGTGACCCCGCCCCCGGGCGGGACCCGGGGGGTGGTCCGAGGCACCCCCTGACATGGGGTAATGTTCTCTCTGCGCCCGGGCGATTAGCTCAGTGGGAGAGCGCTTCGTTCACACCGAAGAGGTCACTGGTTCGAACCCAGTATCGCCCACCCGGGATTGTGGCCCGGAGGCTGGAAACAGCCTCCGGGCCACAGCCGTATTTGACGGCCTTTCACGGAATTCGAGTGCCCCGGCGGGCGATTCCGGCGCCTCCGCCCGGTGATTCCCGCGCGTCACGCGGCGATTCGGGCACCTCCGCGCGACGATTCCGGGCACTCCGCCCGGCCCTCGGAATAACTCATTCCTATTTCTGCCGAGTTGACGTCCCGTCGGATCCCGGCACCGCGCCCCACACTGGGCCCATGAACTGGTGCCACTACCGCTTCCACGCCCGCTGGGACCTGCCCCAGGCGCCCGCCGCCGTGTACGCCGCGCTGGAGCGCGCCGAGGACTACCCCTCCTGGTGGCCCCAGGTCCGCGAGGTGACCCCGCTCGACGACCGCAGCGGCACCGTACGGCTGCGGTCGCTGCTGCCGTACGACCTCGTGATCACCGCCCGCGAGGCCCGGCGCGACCCCGGCCGCGGCGTCCTGGAGATCACGATGAGCGGCGACCTCGACGGCTGGGCCCGCTGGACGCTCACCGCCGCGCCCACCGGCGGCACCAGCGCGCGCTACGACCAGGAGGTCGAGGTCCGCAAGCCCCTGATGCGCCGCCTCGCCCTGCCCGGCAGACCCCTGTTCCGGCTCAACCACGCGCTGATGATGCGCGCCGGGAGACGCGGCCTCGCGGCCCGGCTGGGCCCGGAGGGGCCGCGCGGGGCGCGTCGTTGAGGGGCGGCAGCCGAGCGGCGGGCGAGCGGTTTGAAGGATCGGCGCCCGGACCTGTATTGTTCAGTGCGTTCCCGGGCGATTAGCTCAGTGGGAGAGCGCTTCGTTCACACCGAAGAGGTCACTGGTTCGAACCCAGTATCGCCCACCCGGAGATCACCGGTCCGTCACCGACGGACCGGTTTTTTCATGCCCTGGTTCCGTTTTCATGCCCTGGTTCCGGCAACGCTCACGCCGCCGCGGGCAGTTCCGGACGCAGCGGCCACGCCGGGTCCACCGCCTCCGGCGAACCGGAGCGCGCGAACCACGACTGGAGCCCCCGGGCCTGCGCCGCGTGCCACACCGCCTGCAACGTGTGCAGCTCCGCCGGGGACAACCGGTCGAGCCGCGTCGCGAAACGGCGCCCCACCGCGCGGACGACATCCAGCGCGGCCTGGGCGTCCGCCGCCGCGTCATGCGCGCCGCTCAGCTCCACGCCGTAGTGCGCGCACAGGTCCGTCAGCGTGCGGCGGCCCTTGCGGTAGCGGTCCAGATGCCGGTCGAGCACCCGCGGGTCGACGACGCACAGCGGATAGCTCTCCACATAGCGCGCCAGCGACGACGCCCGGTGCCTGCGCAACTCCCGGTCGAGCAGCGTCAGGTCGAACGGCGCGTTCATCACCACCAGCGGACGCCCCGCCGCCCCCTGCTCCGCCAGCTCCCGCCCGATCTCCTCCATCACCGGAGCGGGCCAGCGGCCGTTGCGCTCCAGGTGCTCCTGCGTCAGACCGTGCACCGCCGTGGCCGCTTCGGGCACCGGAACGCCCGGGTTCACCAGCCAGCGGGTCACGCGCGGCCGGGCCCCCGCGCCGTTCTGCACGACGACGGCGGCCGACACGATCCGGTCGGTCTCGACGTCGACACCCGTGGTCTCCGTGTCGAATGCGGCCAAGGGCCCCTCATACCAGCACGTCATCCCGACGCAACTCCTCGTTCAGCTCCGGCAGTTGACCTCCACTCCTGCCTCACGCTGGTGATACCCGGGCCGTTTGCCCCGAACCCGCCCAGGAGACAACACAGGTACGGAGCCGCGTGGTTGACGGCTCAAGCGCTCATCCCACCGGTTCGGAAGGCCCCCTCGCCATGGCGCTCGCGCGGCCCGAACAGAGCGGGCTGCTGCCCGAGCGGATCGCACCGCCGCGCGGCACCCTCGCCACCACCGCCTGCATGGAGACCCTTCAGGTGGGCTATCTGCACGCCGTCGCCGCCGCGGCGGGCTGCTCGCTGTCCCAGCCCTTTCCCGACAACGGCATCGACTGGCACGTCAGCCACAGCGCCCCGGGGCACACCGTGGACGACGAGGTCACCATCAAGGTCCAGCTCAAGTGCACGTACCAGATCCCGCCCCGCCCCGAGGGCCCCGCCTTCTCCTTCACCCTGGACAACGCCCACCTGGAGAAGCTCGCCCGCACCCCGGTGTCCGTACACAAGATCCTGGTCGTCATGATCGCGCCCCGCTCGCGCGACGACTGGCTGCGCGCCGACCACGACCACCTCGCCCTGCGGCACTGCTGCTACTGGACCAACCTCGCGGGACACCCCGTGACCGGCAGGCGCCGGACCACCGTCCGTGTGCCGACCTCACGGATCTTCGACGACACGGCCCTCTGCGAGATCATGACGCGCGTCGGCGCGGGAGGGAGACCCTGATGCACCGCCCGAACGACGACCCCGCCCCCGCCCCCGTACGAGGCGACGGCCCCGCCCCCGTACGAGGCGACCACTCCGTTCCCGTACGCAGCGGCGGCCCGGGTTCCCTGCGAGGCGACGCCCCCGCCCCCGCACGCGGGGTCCGCGCCCGGCCCGGCGGTGGTCCGCGCCTCTGGGGCGAGCCGCCCGACCCCGGGCAGGTCGACCCCGCCGTCCTCGGCGCCCTCCTCGACCGGCACGGCTGGCAGCGCCGCGGTGGCGCCGCCGGGCGCTACTCCCGGTGGACCCCGCCCGGCGCCCCCCACGGCGGCGGCACCAGCCTCCTCGTCCCCGACAGCCGCGCCTTCCCCGACAGCGACGACCTGCTCGGCGAGGCCCTCACCGCCCTGGCCCGCAGCTCCGCGCCGTCCGCCCGCGACGTCCTCGTCTCCCTCGCCGTACCCAGCGACGAGATCCGCTGGTGGCGGGACGCGCCGAGCGGCCCCGTCGGCGCGGCGCCCTGGACCGTCGAGGAGCAGCTGCGCGCCGCCGCCCGCCAGATGCTGCTCGCCGGGGCCCTCGCCGCCCGCGAACGCGCCGGGTACCACGGCGCCCGCCACCGCCGCACCGCCGCCGCGGCCCTGGAGCGCGTCCTCGTCGGGCCCGCGCCCGGCGGGCGCGAGCTGACCGCCTTCGTGCCCGTCCCCGAGGGCCGCCCCCTCGCCGTACGGCTGCACCAGGCGCTCTGCGCCGCCCGCGAGGCCGTCGACTACCGGCGCGCCACCGGCGGCATGGACGCCTTCGACGGCGCGGTCCGGGCGGGCGTCAGCCACGAGCTGGTCGAGGCCGTGGTCGCCCTGGTCCGCGGCACCGAGGGCGCCCGCGTGCACGTCGCCTGGGCGCCCGCCGCGGGTACCCCCGAGGGGTGCGCGGCCGCCGCCGAGCCCGTCGAGTTCTCGCCCGGCGACCTGCCCGTCCTGCGCGAGGCGAGCGCCCGCTACCTGCGCGCCGAGCCGTCCGTGCCCGTACGGATCACCGGCGCCGTCGTCCGCATGCGGCGCTCCGGGCCGCGCGGGGCGGGCACGGTACGGGTGCGGGTGCTCGCGGGCGCCGAGGTCCCGCACGTGCGGATGTCCCTCGACGAGGAGGCGTACCGCGTCGCCGGGCACGCCCACCTGGTCGGCCTGCCGATCCGGGTGCGCGGCCGACTGGAGAGCAGGGGCGGCTTCCGCAGGCTCACGGGGGCCAGCGAGGTGGCGCCGGTGCGGGTCGACGACGCCGAGCGGGACCGGCTGATGAAGTCGGCGCAGGAGTACGCGGACGCGCCGACCTTCTTCGAGGAGGCCCGCGGCGGCGACTGAGCCGGGGCGGGGCCCGCTCGCTGACAACCGTTTCGCGGCGGGCCCCCGGGGCTCGGTACGATTCGTACCGCGCGCAGGCGAGGATCTGCGGCAGCCCCCTTCCAGGCAGGAGAGACCGGTGTCAGACGTCCGTGTGACCATCCAACGCGATTCCGAGCGGGAAGAGCGCGTGGTGACCACGGGCACTACGGCCGCCGACCTCTTCCAGGGCGAGCGCACCGTCGTCGCCGCGCGCGTCGGCGGCGAGCTGCGGGACCTCGCGTACGAGGTCAAGGACGGCGAGGAGGTCGAGCCCGTCGAGATCTCCTCCGAGGACGGCCTGAACATCCTGCGCCACTCCACCGCGCACGTCATGGCCCAGGCCGTGCAGGAGCTGTTCCCCGAGGCCAAGCTCGGCATCGGCCCGCCCATCCGGGACGGCTTCTACTACGACTTCGACGTCAAGGAGCCCTTCACCCCTGAGGACCTCAAGCGCATCGAGAAGCGGATGCAGGAGATCCAGAAGCGGGGGCAGAGGTTCGCGCGCCGCGTCACCACCGACGAGGACGCCCGCGTCGAGCTGGCCGACGAGCCGTACAAGCTGGAGCTGATCGGCCTCAAGGGCAACGCCGCGCAGGCCGCCGACGGCGCCGACGCCGAGGTGGGCGCGGGCGAGCTGACCATCTACGACAACCTGGACGCCAAGACCGGCGAGCTGTGCTGGAAGGACCTCTGCCGGGGTCCGCACCTGCCCAGCACCCGCGCGATCCCCGCGTTCAAGCTCATGCGGTCCGCCGCCGCGTACTGGCGGGGCAGCGAGAAGAACCCGCAGCTCCAGCGCATCTACGGCACCGCCTGGCCGACCAAGGACGAGCTGAAGGCACACCTGGAGTTCCTCGCGGAGGCCGAGAAGCGGGACCACCGCAAGCTCGGCGCGGAGCTGGACCTGTTCTCCTTCCCGGAGGAGCTGGGCCCGGGCCTCGCGGTCTTCCACCCCAAGGGCGGCGTGATCCGCAAGGTGATGGAGGACTACTCCCGCAAGCGGCACGAGGACTCCGGCTACGAGTTCGTGAACACCCCGCACATCTCGAAGGAGAAGCTCTTCGAGACCTCGGGGCACCTGCCGCACTACGCGGACGGCATGTTCCCGGCGATCGAGTTCGACGAGCAGAATTACCGCCTCAAGGCGATGAACTGCCCGATGCACAACCTGATCTTCAAGTCGCGGGGCCGGTCCTACCGCGAGCTGCCGCTGCGTCTCTTCGAGTTCGGCACCGTGTACCGGTACGAGAAGTCGGGCGTCGTGCACGGCCTGACCCGCTCGCGCGGGTTCACCCAGGACGACTCGCACATCTACTGCACCAAGGAGCAGATGGCGGAGGAGCTGGACAAGCTCCTCACCTTCGTCCTCGACCTGCTGCGTGACTACGGTCTGAACGAGTTCGAGCTGGAGCTGTCCACCCGCGACGACTCCGACAAGTTCATCGGCTCGGACGAGGACTGGGCCGAGGCCACGGAGGCGCTGCGCGCTGCTGCTGAGAAGCAGGGCCTGCCGCTGGTGCCGGACCCGGGCGGGGCCGCGTACTACGGGCCGAAGATCTCCGTGCAGGCGCGTGACGCGATCGGCCGGTCCTGGCAGATGTCGACCCTCCAGGTGGACTTCAACCAGCCGAAGCGCTTCGGGCTCGAGTACACCGCGGCGGACGGCTCCAAGCAGCAGCCGGTGATGCTGCACCGTGCGCTGTTCGGCTCGATCGAGCGGTTCTTCGGTGTGCTGCTTGAGCACTACGCGGGCGCGTTCCCGGCGTGGCTGGCTCCGGTGCAGGCGGTGGGCATCCCGGTCGGGGACGCGCACGTGCCGTACCTCCAGGAGTTCGCGGAGGAGGCGAGGAAGCACGGGCTGCGCGTCGAGGTGGACGCCTCGTCGGACCGGATGCAGAAGAAGATCCGCAACGCGCAGAAGTCCAAGGTGCCGTTCATGGTCATCGTCGGGGACGACGACATGAACGCGGGCTCGGTGTCGTTCCGGTACCGGGATGGGTCGCAGGAGAATGGGATTCCTCGTGACGAGGCACTGCGGAAGCTCGTTGATGTAGTGGAGCGTCGCGTTCAGGCATGACGTGTTCCCCGTTGGCGCGGGGTGGTCCCATGCAAGAGATCCATAAGCGGGGACAGAGGTTGTGTTCCCCGCACCTGCGGGGTTTTAGGGGCGGCCCTTCCAGGGCCGCCCCTCGTCACACCCCCGGTGGCGAATATGCTGGCCACCATGACGACTGAGCCGGAGCAGCAGATCGGAGTGGGGACGCAGGACGCGTTCCAGCGCCTGTGGACGCCCCACCGGATGGCGTACATCCAAGGGGAGAACAAGCCCACCGGCCCCAAAGCCGACGACGGCTGTCCGTTCTGCTCGATCCCGGCGAAGTCCGACGAGGACGGGCTGATCGTCGCGCGGGGCGAGCACGTGTACGCGGTGCTCAACCTCTACCCGTACAACGGCGGGCACATGATGACCGTCCCGTACCGGCACGTCGCCGACTACACGGACCTGACCGCACCCGAGACCGTGGAGCTCGCCGAGCTGACCAAGCAGGCGATGACGGCGCTGCGCACGGCGTCCGGCGCGCACGGCTTCAACCTGGGCATGAACCAGGGCACGGTGGCGGGCGCCGGGATCGCCGCGCACCTGCACCAGCACATCGTGCCGCGGTGGGGCGGGGACACCAACTTCATGCCGGTCACCGCGCACACCAAGGTGCTGCCGCAGCTCCTGGCCGACACCCGGAAGATGCTCGCGGACGCCTGGCCGACGGCCTAGGGCGGCGGGAGCCCGAAGGGGGGCGGCGCGGTGATCCGCGCCGCCCCCTTCGGGCTTTCCTCCGGCGTGCTCCGGTCCCCTGGGTGCTGTCCCGGGGCGTACGCCGTGCCCGGGGCGTACGCCGTGTCAGCCGCCGTAGACGTCCGCGTTGCGCGGCATCGGGTCCTGGATGGCGCCGCTGAGGAACGTGGCGCGGCCGCTGAACCGCTCCGTGTTGACGCCGTTCTCCTCCAGGACCTTGATGGCCGCCGCGTGTACCACGCGCAGCACCGGGGTGGCGGCGCGCAGGGCGTCGTCGGCCATGAAGCGGTGCCGCCAGGGCTTGTCGGCCCAGGCGTGCCGCAGGCCGAAGGGCTCGGGCAGGACGAGCTTGCCGCCGAGGTAGTCGAGGATCGGCGGGTACCAGGTGAAGGGGGCGCGCACGGCGAGGCGCACCACTTCCTGGGCGTCGACGAGCGGGAGGTTGCGCGTGGTGGTCTCCCAGAACTTGATGGTCTTGCTGACCGTCTTGGTCTTGGGGGACGGCTTGCTGGTGAACAGGGAGTGCACGGGGCCGAGGGCGTGGCCGGTGACCTCGATGCGGAGCGTCTCGTGCAGGACCGTCACCGTGATCAGCATGGTGATGACGAGCTGGCCGTCCCAGAGGGTGAACTGCACGCCCAGGTAGTGGCGGTCGCCGCTGCCGAACTGCTGCTCGTTGCAGATGCGCTGTATCTCGTGGCCCTTGATCTGGAAGGCCTCGACGTCGGTGCCGGAGGGGCGGGAGACCGATCCGGCGTTCTCGCCGATCGGGGTGACGACCCAGTGCTTTATGGAGGGGGTGGGGAACCCGCCTGTGTGCAGGGGGCCGCGCTCCAGGAGGCGGAGCTGGTCGTGTACCGCCCGTATGACGTCCCAGCTGCGGAAGGGGTTGATCTCCTTGTCCGGGTCGCGGGGGGTCAGCTCCTCGGCGAGCTGCCAGCTTCCCCAGCGGGTGCCCATGCCCAGTATTCCCTTGGGGCCCGCGTAGAACACGGAGTTGCTCTGCTGCTCGGCGGAGAGGCGGGCGAGGCCCTGGCGCAGGCGCTCCGCGGAGGTCTCGCCGGGGCTGCCGGGGACGGCTTCGGGGATCTTGGCGCCGATGCCGCCGCCCGCCAGCAGACTGGACCAGCGCTCGCGCAGGTCCCTGGCGGTGCCCTCGGCTATGTGCTTGGCCCAGAACCAGCCGATGACGGGGACGACGGGGAGACGCGCAGGTACCACGCCCAGAAGCCGCCGAAGGGCAGCTTGATGAGCGCGATGACGGCGAGGACCCCGACGGCGACGAGGAAGGCCGTGGCGATGGCCTGGGTGCGGCGGTCCTTCTGCCGGGAGATCCACTTGCGGACCGTGAACACCAGGAGCCAGGCGAGCAGGCCGGGCAGGAAGAGCAGCCCGCACACGCCCATGACGAGCGTGAGCCAGCTGTCGCGCTGCTTGCGGATGCGGGTCGCGGCGAGGCAGTGCTCGACGACGACCTGCGGTTCGGTGCCGAAGGACTGGATGAGGGCCGCGCGGGCGCCGCCGAGCATGCGGACCTGGATGGTGCGCGAGAAGGCCTCACCGAGGCTGGGCTTGCACAGGGACCAGCGGCCCTTCTTGACCTCGGACTTGTGCCAGTCGCTGTTGGCCTTGAGGATCTCGTCGACCTCGCTGTCGCGGTAGGCCGCGGAGGCCAGGGCGTGGGTGGCCGCGGTCTGTCCCGCGGCGCCCGCGAGCGGTACCTGGGCCCCTGGCCTGAAGTCGAATGCGTCGTCCGCCACCTGCCGCCCCCTCGCCGCGCGCCGCTGGCCGCCGCGGCTCGTCCCTACTGAGTCGTCTCCGAGACCGTGCTGTCTCCCGAGCTTCCCGACTGCGCGCCCCGGCACACCTGTTGAGCTGGCCGGTACGGCAGTTGATCAGGTCATCAGCGTATCGGGGCGCACCGACATCCGTCAGCGGTCGGCCGAATGCCGCCCGCCTCGGCGGGCGCGGACGGGCGGCATTCGGCCGTCGTGGCCTGACGGGGCGCCAACTAGGCGCTGCTCTGGGCCTGTTCGCGGATCTTCTGGGCGAGTTGCGGGGGCATGGGCTCGTGCCGGGCGTACCGGCGGTCGAAGCGCGCCGTGCCCTGGGACAGGGACCTGAGGTCGACGGCGTACCGGCCGATCTCGATCTCGGGGACCTCCGCGCGCACCAGGGTGCGTCCGCCGGGGGCCTGTTCGGTGCCGACGACCCGGCCGCGGCGTCCGGACAGGTCGCTCATCACGGAGCCCACGTAGTCGTCGCCCGCGAGGACCGAGACCTCGGCGACGGGTTCCAGGAGGTGGATGGTGGTGGCGGCGGCCGCCTCGCGCAGCGCGAGCGCGCCCGCGGTCTGGAAGGCGGCGTCGGAGGAGTCCACGGAGTGGGCCTTGCCGTCGAGGAGAGTGACGCGGACGTCGACGAGCGCGTATCCGGCGGCGACGCCCTTGGCGGCCTGGGCGCGGACGCCCTTCTCCACGGAGGGGATGAACTGGCGCGGCACCGCGCCGCCCACGACCTTGTCGACGAATTCGATGCCGCTGCCCGCGGGCAGCGGCTCGACCTCGATCTCGCAGATGGCGTACTGGCCGTGGCCGCCGGACTGCTTCACGTGGCGGCCCCGGCCGCTGGCCTTGGCGGCGAAGGTCTCGCGCAGGGACACCTTGTGCGGGACGACGTCGACCTGGACGCCGTAGCGGCTGCGCAGCCGCTCCAGGGCGACGTCGGCGTGGGCCTCGCCGAGGCACCACAGGACGACCTGGTGGGTGTCCTGGTTCTGTTCGAGGCGCATGGTGGGGTCCTCGGCGACCAGCCGGGACAGCCCCTGGGAGAGCTTGTCCTCGTCGGCCTTGCTGTGCGCCTGGATGGCCAGGGGCAGCAGGGGGTCGGGCATGGTCCAGGGCTCCATCAGGAGCGGGTCGTCCTTGCTGGACAGGGTGTCGCCGGTCTCGGCGCGGCTGAGCTTGGCGACGCAGGCGAGGTCGCCCGCGATGGCCTGGGACAGGGTGCGCTGCTGCTTGCCGAAGGGCGAGGAGAGGGCGCCGACGCGCTCGTCGACGTCGTGGTCCTCGTGGCCGCGGTCGGCGAGGCCGTGCCCGGAGACGTGGACGGTCTCGTCGGGGCGCAGGGTGCCGGAGAAGACCCGCACCAGGGAGATCCGGCCGACGTAGGGGTCGGAGGCGGTCTTGACGACCTCGGCGGCCAGGGGGCCCTCGGGGTCGCAGGTCAGGGCGGGCCGGGGCGTGCCGTCGGGCCTGGTGACGGCGGGCGCGGGGTGTTCGAGGGGGGTGGGGAAGCCGCCGGTGACGAGTTCGAGGAGTTCGACGGTGCCGAGGCCCTGGCGGGCGCCCTCGGCGGCGGGGGCGGCGGCGAGCACGGGGTGGAAGACGCCGCGCGCCACGGCGCGTTCGAGGTCGTCGACGAGGGTCTGGTGGTCGATGGGCTCGCCCGCGAGGTAGCGGTCCATCAGGGACTCGTCCTCGCTCTCGGAGATGATGCCCTCGATGAGCTGGTTGCGGGCCTCCTCGATGAGGGGGAGCTGGTCGGCGCCGGGTTCGGACTCCTTGCGTTCGCCGGAGGCGTAGTCGTAGACGCGCTGGGACAGCAGTCCGATCAGGCCGGTGACGGGCTGGTGGCCGTCGGGGCCCTGTTCGCCGTGGAGCGGCAGGTACAGGGGCAGGACGGCGTCGGGGTCGTCGCCGCCGAAGGCCTCGGCGCAGCTGCGGGTCATCTCGGCGAAGTCCGCGCGGGCCGACTCCAGGTGGGTGACGACGATGGCGCGGGGCATGCCGACGGCGGCGCACTCCTCCCACACCATGCGGGTGGCGCCGGTGATGCCTTCGGTGCCCTCGGCGGCGGAGACGACGAAGAGGGCCGCGTCCGCGGCGCGCAGACCGGCCCTCAGCTCCCCGACGAAGTCGGCGTACCCTGGGGTGTCCAGGATGTTGATCTTGAATCCGCCCCACTCCACGGGGACGAGGGAGAGCTGGACGGAGCGCTGCTGGCGGTGCTCGATCTCGTCGTAGTCGGAGACCGCCGTGCCGTCCTCCACGCGGCCCGCCCGGTTCACCGCCCCCGCGGTCAGGGCGAGGGCCTCCACCAGGGTCGTCTTGCCCGATCCGCTGTGGCCGACCAGCACCACATTCCGTACGGACGCGGGGTGGTCGGCCGAAGCTGCCCTGCCGGCGGCTCCGGGGTGTGCGTTCGCCTTGTCGCCCATGCCTTGGCCTCCCGGTTACGTGCATGGAAGAGGAGGCTCAGCCCCCTCGGGGATGCTGGCTCAGCGCGGACACACGGCTGCCGCGTGCGGGGCGGCTCCGACGACGCCCGCGGTGCTTTCGAGCTTTCCACTTGCGTCACTGTGCGTCCATACGTCGTACGCGATCGTGAGGGGGCGAGCCGGGGGGTTCGGGGCGTGACTACGATGGGCCAGCCGGTGGCCAACGGGGCCGCCGTGCGCACCGACCCTCGGGAAGGCCATGCTGAACAAGTACGCGCGTGCGTTTTTCACGCGTGTCCTCACACCGTTCGCCGCGTTTCTCATCCGCCGCGGGGTCAGCCCCGACACGGTCACGCTCATCGGTACGGCCGGTGTGGTGGCGGGAGCGCTGGTCTTCTACCCCGCGGGGAGTTCTTCTGGGGCACGGTCGTCATCACGCTGTTCGTGTTCTCGGACCTCGTCGACGGCAACATGGCGCGCCAGCTCGGCCGCTCCAGCCGGTGGGGCGCGTTCCTGGACTCGACGCTCGACCGGGTCGCCGACGGCGCGATCTTCGGCGGCTTCGCGCTCTGGTACGCGGGCTCCGGCGGCGACAACGTCCTGTGCGCGGTGTCCATCTTCTGCCTGGCGAGCGGCCAGGTGGTGTCGTACACGAAGGCGCGCGGTGAGGCGATCGGCCTGCCGGTCGCGGTGAACGGCCTGGTGGAGCGCGCGGAACGCCTGGTGATCTCGCTGGTCGCCGCGGGCTTCGCGGGGCTGCACAAGTTCGGCGTCCCCGGCATCGACGTGCTGCTGCCGATCGCCCTGTGGATCGTGGCCGTGGGCAGCCTGGTGACGCTGGTGCAGCGCGTGGTGACGGTCCGCCGCGAGTCCGCCGAGGCGGACGCCGAGGCCGCCCGGCAGAGCGAGACGGCCTCATGAGCCGCGCCCCAAAGAGGCCGACCGCCCCGGAGAAGCCGACCGCCTCAACGAGGCCGACCGCCTCAACGAGGCCGAGCGCCCCGGAGAAGCTGACCGCTACGGAGAAGCTGACCGACGCGCTGTACGGCGCGGGCTGGAGCACGGTCAAGAAGCTCCCCGAGCCCACCGCCGCGCGCCTGGGCCGCACCATCGCCGACATCGCCTGGAAGCGGCGCGGCAAGGGCGTGCTGCGCCTGGAGGCCAACTACGCGCGCGTGGTGCCCGGCGCCTCTCCGCAGCGCCTCGCCGAGCTGTCCAGGGCGGGCATGCGCTCGTACATGCGCTACTGGATGGAGTCCTTCCGGCTGCCCGCCTGGAGCGAGGACCGCATCAAGAACGGCTTCACGCCCGAGGACCTGCACTACCTCACGGAGGGCCTGGAGCGCGGCAAGGGCGTCATCCTCGCGCTGCCGCACCTGGGCAACTGGGACCTGGCGGGCGCCTGGGTCACCACGAAGCTGAAGACGCCCTTCACGACCGTGCAGGAGCGGCAGAAGCCCGAGTCCCTGTACGACCGGTTCGTGGCCTACCGCAGCGGCCTCGGCATGGAGGTCCTGCCGCACACGGGCGGCTCGGCGTTCGGCACGCTGGCGCGGCGGCTGCGCGCGGGCGGCCTGGTCTGCCTGGTCGCCGACCGGGACCTGTCGTCGTCGGGCGTCGAGGTGTCGTTCTTCGGCGAGACGGCGCGGATGCCCGCGGGGCCCGCGGCGCTGGCCCAGCAGACGGGCGCGCTGCTGCTGCCGGTCACGCTGTGGTACGACGACTCGCCGGTCATGCGGGGGCGGGTGCACCCGCCGGTCGACGTGCCGGAGACGGGCACCAGGGCGGAGAAGACGGCCGCGATGACCCAGGCCCTGGCGGACGTCTTCGCCTCGGGCATCGCCGAGCACCCGGAGGACTGGCACATGCTCCAGCGCTTGTGGCTCGCGGACCTGGACCCGGCGAAGGCGCCCGCCAAGGGGGCGAAGGCGACCTCTAGGGAGACACGGGTGTCCTCTACGGAGGCACGGGTGTCTTCTACGGAGGCGAAGGCGTCCTCCACGGAGGCGAAGGCGTCCTCTACGGAGACGAAAGCGTCGTCTACGGAGGCGCGGGCCGAGGGGTCGCCATGAGGATCGGGATCGTCTGCCCGTACTCCTGGGACGTGCCGGGCGGCGTCCAGTTCCACATCCGTGACCTGGCGGAGCACCTCATCGGCGCCGGGCACGAGGTGTCCGTGCTCGCCCCCGCGGACGACGAGACCCCCCTTCCGCCGTACGTCGTCTCGGCGGGCCGCGCCGTGCCGGTGCCGTACAACGGCTCGGTGGCCCGGCTGAACTTCGGCTTCCTGTCGGCGGCGCGGGTGCGCCGCTGGCTGCACGACGGCACCTTCGACGTCATCCACATCCACGAGCCGACCTCGCCGTCGCTCGGCCTGCTGACCTGCTGGGCGGCGCAGGGCCCCATCGTGGCGACGTTCCACACCTCCAACCCGCGCTCCCGCGCGATGATCGCCGCGTATCCGATCCTCCAGCCCGCTCTGGAGAAGATCAGCGCGCGCATCGCGGTCAGCGAGTACGCCCGCCGCACGCTCGTGGAGCACCTGGGCGGCGACGCGGTCGTCATCCCGAACGGCGTCGACGTCGACTTCTTCGCCCGCGCCGAGCCCAAGCCCGAGTGGCAGGGGAACACCCTGGGGTTCATCGGGCGCATCGACGAGCCCCGCAAGGGCCTGCCCGTCCTCATCAAGGCGCTGCCGAAGATCCTCGCGGAGCGCCCGGGGACGCGGCTGCTCGTGGCCGGACGCGGCGACGAGGAGGAGGCCGTCGCCTCGCTGCCGCGCGAGATGCGCGGCCGGGTGGAGTTCCTCGGCATGGTCAGCGACGAGGACAAGGCGCGCCTGCTGCGCAGCGTCGACGTGTACGTCGCCCCGAACACCGGCGGCGAGAGCTTCGGCATCATCCTGGTCGAGGCGATGTCGGCGGGCGCGCCGGTGCTCGCCAGCGACCTGGACGCCTTCGCCCAGGTCCTCGACCAGGGCACGGCCGGTGACCTGTTCGCCAACGAGGACGCGGACTCCCTGGCCGAGGCCGCCCTGCGCCTGCTCGGCGACCCGGCGCGCCGCGAGGAGCTGCGCGAGCGGGGCAGCAAGCACGTGCGGCGCTTCGACTGGTCGACGGTCGGCGCGGACATCCTGTCGGTGTACGAGACGGTGACGGACGGCGCGGCGGCGGTCGCGGCGGACGAACGCACCGGCCTGCGAGCCCGCTTCGGGCTCGCCAGGGACTAGGGTCCCGCCACCGGGTCTGGTCCCTCTTCCCCGCGAAAGCAGCGGCGGACCACGCCCCCGCAGGGGCGGCATCAGCCCGTCCGGCGCGTGAGGACGAGGCGCGCAGCGCCGATCAACAACCGCAAACCCCCGGGGGTAGCCTGGGGCGTTGTGACCTCCACGTTGATCTGGATCGCGGTCGCCCTGTTCGCGATCGGCCTCTACCTGAGCTGGACCGCGGGGCGCCTGGACCGCCTGCACGCGCGCATCGACGCGGCCCGCGCCGCCCTCGACGCGCAGCTGCTGCGCCGCGCGTCGGTGGCGCAGGAGCTGGCCACGTCGGGGGTGCTCGACCCGGCCGCGTCGATCGTCCTCTACGAGGCGGCGCACGCCGCCCGGCAGGCGGAGGAGGAGCAGCGCGAGGTCGCCGAGAGCGAGCTGAGCCAGGCACTGCGGGCGATCTTCGGCGAGGCCCAGCAGGTCGAGGCGGTGCGGGAGGCGCCCGGCGGCGAGGCGGCCACCAGCGAGCTGGCGGCGGCGGTGCGCCGGGTGCCGATGGCGCGCCGGTTCCACAACGACGCCGTCCGCGCGGCCCGCGCGCTGCGCCGCCACCGCAAGGTCCGCTGGTTCCGGCTCGCCGGGCATGCCCCGTTCCCGATGGCGGTGGAGATGGACGACGAACCCCCTGCGGCGCTCGCCGACCGCGCGACGGTGTAGGCGGCGCTAGCTCCGGCGGGCCTTGCGGAGCAGCTTGGCCACCGCCGCGCCCCACGTCATCAGGGACACGGCCGCGAGGAGCGCGAACGGCACCGTCCACCAGCGGAACCCGTACACCATGAGCCCCCAGGGCACGAGCGCGGGCAGAACGAGGGCCGTCACCACCTCGTGCGTGTCCCACCACCGGTCCATCCGCCGTACGCCGTTCACGACCGGCGCGACCACCGCCCGCACTCCGGCCCCCACCCCTGCGAACCGCTCCATCCCGCCTCGCCCTCCCCGTGCTGCGCGCGCTGCCCCCGGCACCCTCCCCAGCATGGACCGCGCACCGGCCCCTGGGGAGCGGTCGCTGAAGTTCCCGTGCCGTCACCAGCGCACCGGGCACCGGAAAGCCCGTTGCCAGTGCACCGGAAGACCCGTCGCCAGTGCACCGGAGAACCCCTCACCAGTGCACCGAGCACCGGAAAACGAGCCACCGCCTCACCATTGGCCCTTGCTGTGGCCTGGTCCCCGGGCGTTTGCTCAAGGCAGCGGAAGCGCCGCGGCCCCCGAGCGCGCGGCCCCGCCACAGCGTCGTTCTCCACCCAGTGAGGTCACCCGTGTCCAGCACGCTCTCCAGCACCCCCCAGTCCGCCGAGGCCCCCGCGACCGGCACCGCCCGCGTGAAGCGCGGCATGGCCGAGCAGCTCAAGGGCGGCGTGATCATGGACGTCGTGACGCCGGAGCAGGCGAAGATCGCCGAGGACGCGGGCGCCGTCGCGGTCATGGCCCTGGAGCGGGTCCCCGCCGACATCCGCAAGGACGGCGGCGTGGCCCGCATGTCCGACCCGGACATGATCGAGGGCATCATCAACGCCGTGTCGATCCCGGTGATGGCCAAGTCCCGCATCGGCCACTTCGTCGAGGCCCAGGTGCTCCAGTCCCTCGGCGTGGACTACATCGACGAGTCCGAGGTCCTCACCCCGGCCGACGAGGTCAACCACTCCGACAAGTGGTCCTTCACCACCCCCTTCGTGTGCGGCGCCACCAACCTGGGCGAGGCCCTGCGCCGCATCGCCGAAGGCGCCGCCATGATCCGCTCCAAGGGCGAGGCCGGTACCGGCAACGTCGTCGAGGCCGTGCGCCACCTGCGCCAGATCAAGAACGAGATCGCCAAGCTCCGCGGCTTCGACAACCACGAGCTGTACGCCGCCGCCAAGGAGCTGCGCGCCCCGTACGAGCTGGTCAAGGAGGTCGCCGAGCTGGGCAAGCTGCCGGTGGTCCTCTTCTCCGCCGGTGGCGTCGCCACCCCCGCCGACGCCGCCCTGATGCGCCAGCTCGGCGCCGAGGGCGTCTTCGTCGGCTCCGGCATCTTCAAGTCCGGCGACCCGGCCAAGCGCGCCGCTGCCATCGTGAAGGCCACCACCTTCTACGACGACCCCAAGATCATCGCGGACGCGTCCCGGAACCTCGGCGAGGCCATGGTCGGCATCAACTGCGACACCCTCCCCGAGGCCGAGCGCTACGCGAACCGCGGCTGGTAAGGCACTCCGAAGATGACTGACATCCCCGTGGTCGGTGTCCTGGCGCTCCAGGGCGACGTACGGGAGCACCTCATCGCCCTGGCCGCGGCCGACGCCGTGGCCAGGCCGGTCAGGCGCCCCGAAGAGCTGGCCGAGGTGGACGGCCTGGTGCTCCCCGGCGGCGAGTCCACCACCATCTCCAAGCTGGCCCACCTCTTCGGCCTGATGGAGCCCCTGCGCGCCCGCGTGCGCGACGGACTGCCCGTCTACGGCACCTGCGCGGGCATGATCATGCTCGCCGACAAGATCCTCGACCCGCGCTCGGGCCAGGAGACCGTCGGCGGCATCGACATGATCGTGCGCCGCAACGCCTTCGGGCGGCAGAACGAGTCCTTCGAGTCGGCGGTGGACGTCAGGGGCGTCGAGGGCGACCCTGTAGAGGGCGTCTTCATCCGCGCCCCCTGGGTCGAGTCCGTCGGCGCGGCCGTGGAGGTGCTCGCCGAGCACGACGGCCACATCGTCGCCGTACGCCAGGGCAGCGCGCTGGCCACGTCCTTCCACCCGGAGCTGACGGGCGATCACCGGGTGCACGGCCTGTTCGTGGAGATGGTGCGGGCGAAGCAGGCGCGGCGATCCTTGTAGGATCTCTGACGTTCGTTATCGAGGTTGGTTACGCGAAGGAGACAGGCAGATGTCCGGCCACTCTAAATGGGCTACGACGAAGCACAAGAAGGCCGTGATCGACGCCAAGCGCGGCAAGCTCTTCGCGAAGCTGATCAAGAACATCGAGGTCGCCTCCCGCACCGGCGGCGCCGACCTGGACGGCAACCCGACGCTGTTCGACGCCGTGCAGAAGGCCAAGAAGCAGTCGGTGCCGAACAAGAACATCGACTCGGCGATCAAGCGCGGCGCGGGCCTGGAGGCCGGTGGCGCCGACTACGAGACGATCATGTACGAGGGCTACGGCCCCAACGGCGTCGCGGTGCTCATCGAGTGCCTCACGGACAACCGCAACCGCGCCGCCTCCGAGGTCCGCGTCGCCATGACCCGCAACGGCGGCTCCATGGCCGACCCGGGCTCGGTGTCGTACCTGTTCAACCGCAAGGGCGTGGTGATCGTCCCCAAGGGCGAGCTGACCGAGGACGACGTCCTGGGCGCCGTCCTGGACGCCGGTGCCGAGGAAGTCAACGACCTGGGCGAGTCCTTCGAGGTGCTCTCCGAGGCCACCGACCTGGTCGCGGTGCGCACCGCGCTCCAGGAGGCCGGGATCGACTACGACTCCGCCGACGCCAACTTCGTCCCGACCATGCAGGTCGAGCTGGACGAGGACGGCGCCCGGAAGATCTTCAAGCTGATCGACGCCCTGGAGGACAGCGACGACGTGCAGAACGTCTTCGCCAACTTCGACGTCTCCGACGAGGTCATGGCGAAGGTCGACGCCTGAGCCCTGGCGGGCGGTTCGTCGCGGGCCGGTGGGACACGTCCCACCGGCCCGCCGCCATTGTCGGTGGTGGCGGATAACCTGAGAGGCAATCGAAGATCGCCGACGCGGACCGCGGCCATCCGCTGCGGGCCCGCGACGGTGATCGACCAGGTCCGCGGGAGCGGCGGCGGTTCAGCCGCGACGGAGGGGGAGTAGCGGTGCGGGTACTGGGCGTGGACCCGGGTCTCACCCGGTGCGGCGTCGGCGTCGTCGAGGGCGTCGCGGGCCGCCCGCTGACGATGCGCGGCGTCGGCGTCGTGCGCACCCCCGCCGACGCGGAGCTGGGCCACCGCCTCGTCGCCATCGAGCAGGGCATCGAGAGCTGGCTGGACGAGCACCGCCCGGAGTTCGTCGCCGTCGAGCGCGTCTTCAGCCAGCACAACGTGCGCACGGTCATGGGCACCGCCCAGGCCAGCGCCGTCGCCATGCTCTGCGCCTCCCGCCGCGGCATCCCCGTCGCGCTGCACACCCCCAGCGAGGTCAAGGCCGCCGTGACCGGCTCGGGCCGGGCCGAGAAGGCGCAGGTCGGCGTCATGGTGACCCGGCTGCTCCGGCTCGACGCGCCGCCCAGGCCCGCCGACGCGGCCGACGCCCTCGCGCTCGCCATCTGCCACATCTGGCGCGCCCCCGCGCAGAACCGACTCCAGCAGGCCCAGGCTCAGGCCCACGCCCAGGCCCGGGCCCTGCGCGCCCAGTCAGCAACGAAAGGCCGTACGGCATGATCGCCTTCGTCAGCGGCGCGGTCGCCGCCCTCGCCCCGGACTCCGCAGTCGTCGAGGTCGGCGGCGTCGGCATGGCCGTCCAGTGCACTCCGAACACCCTCTCCGCGCTCCGCGTCGGCCAGCAGGCCAAGCTCGCCACGTCCCTCGTCGTCCGCGAGGACTCCCTCACGCTGTACGGCTTCGCCGACGACGACGAGCGCCAGACGTTCGAGCTGCTCCAGACCGCGAGCGGCGTCGGCCCCCGCCTCGCCCAGGCCATGCTCGCCGTGCACAGCCCGGACGCGCTGCGCCGCGCGGTCGCCACCGGCGACGAGAAGGCGCTCACCGCCGTGCCCGGCATCGGCAAGAAGGGCGCCCAGAAGCTGCTCCTGGAGCTGAAGGACCGCCTCGGCGAGCCCGTCGGCACCGGCGGCCCGGCCATCGGCACCCCCGTCACGCAGGGCTGGCGCGAGCAGCTGCACGCCGCCCTCATCGGCCTGGGGTACGCCACCCGCGAGGCCGACGAGGCCGTCGCCGCCGTCGCCCCGCAGGCCGAGGCCGCCGGGGGAACCCGCAGGTGGGCCAGCTCCTGAAGGCCGCCCTCCAGACGCTGAACCGCACCCGGTAACACCCGACACCGCCGTACGTACGAGACCGCGAGGCACACCGCATGAACTGGGACGACCCGACCGACGAGACCACGGCCGCACCCGGCGCGGCCGACCGGCCCGTCGGCCTGGACGCGGAGCGCCTCGTGGGCGCCGCCGCCGACGGCGAGGACCAGGCCGTCGAGGCCGCCCTGCGCCCCAAGGACCTCGGGGAGTTCATCGGCCAGGAGAAGGTCCGCGAGCAGCTCGACCTGGTGCTCCGCGCCGCCCGCGCCCGCGGCGCCACCGCCGACCACGTGCTGCTCTCCGGCGCCCCCGGCCTCGGCAAGACCACCCTGTCGATGATCATCGCCGCCGAGATGGGCGCCCCGATCCGCATCACCAGCGGCCCCGCCATCCAGCACGCGGGCGACCTCGCGGCCATCCTCTCCTCGCTCCAGGAGGGCGAGGTCCTCTTCCTCGACGAGATCCACCGCATGTCCCGGCCCGCCGAGGAGATGCTGTACATGGCGATGGAGGACTTCCGCGTCGACGTCATCGTCGGCAAGGGCCCCGGCGCCACCGCCATCCCCCTGGAGCTGCCGCCGTTCACCCTGGTCGGCGCCACCACCCGCGCGGGCCTGCTGCCCCCGCCGCTGCGCGACCGCTTCGGCTTCACCGCGCACATGGAGTTCTACGAACCGGCCGAGCTGGAGCGCGTCATCCACCGCTCGGCGCACCTGCTCGACGTGGAGATCGACGCCGAGGGCGCCGCCGAGATCGCGGGCCGCTCCCGCGGCACCCCCCGCATCGCCAACCGCCTGCTGCGCCGCGTCCGCGACTATGCGCAGGTCAAGGCCGACGGTGTGATCACCCGCGACATCGCGGCCGCCGCCCTCGGGGTGTACGAGGTCGACTCGCGCGGCCTGGACCGGCTCGACCGCGCCGTGCTCGAAGCGCTCCTGAAGCTGTTCGGCGGCGGCCCGGTCGGCCTGTCGACGCTGGCCGTCGCCGTGGGGGAGGAGCGTGAGACGGTGGAGGAGGTGGCCGAGCCCTTCCTGGTGCGCGAGGGACTGCTCGCCCGGACCCCCCGCGGCCGGGTGGCGACCCCCGCGGCCTGGGCCCACCTCGGCCTGACCCCGCCCCGGCAGGGGGGCGGAAGTGGCCAACAGGACCTGTTCGGGACATGACGCGGCCGGGATCGGCGCGGAGAGTCGCACGGCCAGGAACTGCGGTGCCATGCTGAGCGTTGTTCGTTAGGCGCGGACTCGCTTAGACTCCGCCGATGCCGCCCTTATAAGCGGCGCCGCCCACCCCCATCCATCAGGCCGCTTCACCACGCGGTCGTGCGAAGGAAATTCCGTCCCGTGAATATCGTGACCCTCCTCCCGTTCATCGTGCTCATCGGGGCCATGTTCCTGATGACCCGGTCCGCCAAGAAGAAGCAGCAGGCGGCCGCCCAGATGCGCAACGAGATGACGCCTGGCACCGGCATCCGCACCATCGGCGGCATGTACGCCACCGTCAAGGAGGTCCACGACGACTCGGTCCTCCTTGAGGTGGCCCCGGGCGTCCACGCGGTTTACGCGAAGAACGCCATCGGCGCCGTCCTGGAGGACGACGAGTACAACCGCATCGTGCACGGCGCGGACCACGAGGACGACACCCCGGTGGTGCCGGACGACGCCTCCTCCCTCACCGAGACCGACGAGACCGACGGGCCGGTGTCTGACGACTCGCGCATCGACCTCGGCAAGAAGGACGCGGCCGACGAGGCCCCCGAGGCCGCAGACGCGGAGCCGAAGAAGACCGACGGCGAGTCCGGCGCGAAGTAGTCACGGCTGGGGACCGCCGTGCGCCCGCTCGCGCCCGCGGCCCCGCCGCCTGTGATTTCGCGCCGCGTCTCACACAACTTCATGGCCGCCCGCCCGGGACCCCTTCCGCTCGGCGAAGGCCGGGGGAGCACCCCGCAGGCGGGGCGGTAGGACAGGGAGAACGAGAAGGTGGCAGCACCCAAGAAGGGCCGAAGGCAGGGAACCCAGGGGAAACCGGGACGCACCCTGGTCTTCATCCTGATCGCCCTGGTGGCGCTCACCGGGGGGATGTTCCTCTCCGGGCACACCACGCCCCGCCTCGGCATCGACCTCGCCGGTGGTACGAGCATCACGCTCCAGGCGAAGAACGAGCCGGGCCAGAAGAACGCGATCAACGAGACCAATATGAACACGGCTGTTGACATCATCAACAAGCGTGTCAATGGTCTGGGTGTCTCCGAGGCCGAGGTCCAGACCCAGGGCTCCGAGAACATCATCGTCAACATCCCCAAGGGCATGAACGCCGAGCAGGCGCGCAAGCAGGTCGGCACCACGGCCCAGCTGTACTTCCGGCCCGTCCTCGCCCAGCAGCCCAGCACCCCCGCCGACGGCGGCAAGGACAAGGGGGACAAGGGCGACAAGGGCAAGGGGGACCGCGGCGACAAGGACAAGCCAGGCTCATCCCCGTCCCCGAGCGCCAGCGACAAGTCCAAGGACGACGACGGCAAGGGTGACGCGGCCAAGGACGACAAGGGCCAGTCCGGCTCCCCGTCCTCGTCCCCGACCACGCAGGGCCGCCCCGTCTCCGACGCCCTGAAGGCCGACCCCACCCCGTCCTCGACCCCTTCCGGCAAGGGCGACAAGGACAAGGGCGACAAGGGTGACAAGGACAGCGGCAAGAAGAAGGACGACCCGCCGACGCCCCCCGCGCCGGACCAGCCCTCCGCCGCCCTCCAGGAGCAGTTCGCCAAGCTCGACTGCACCGACCCCAAGGCCCGCGCCAAGGTGAAGGAGGGCGTCAAGCCCTCGGACACCGTCGTCGCCTGCGGCAAGAACGGCGACAACTGGGACAAGTTCATCCTCGGCCCCTCCGAGATCAACGGCAAGGAGGTCGACGACGCCAAGGCCGTCTTCGACACCCAGGGTGCCGCTGGCTGGAAGGTCACGATGGACTTCTCCAAGACCGGCACCAAGCAGTTCGGTGACATCACCGGCAAGCTCGCCAGCCAGCAGCCGCCGATGAACGAGTTCGGCATCGTCATGGACGGCGAGGTCGTCTCCGCTCCGTACGTGCGCCAGGCGCTGACCTCCGGCCAGGCCGAGATCTCCGGCAGCTTCTCCCAGGACGAGGCCAAGGACCTGGCCAACATCCTGTCCTACGGCGCGCTCCCGCTGACCTTCAAGGAGCAGAGCGTCACCACCGTCAGCGCGGCCCTCGGCGGCGAGCAGCTGCGCGCCGGTCTGATCGCGGGCGCCATCGGCCTCGCGCTCGTCATCATCTACCTGGTCGCGTACTACCGCGGCCTGGCCCTGATCGCCATCGCGTCCCTCGGTGTCTCCGCCGCGCTGACGTACACGATCATGACGCTGCTCGGTCCGACGATTAAGTTCGCGCTCAACCTCCCGGCCGTCTGCGGCGCCATCGTCGCCATCGGCATCACCGCCGACTCGTTCATCGTCTACTTCGAGCGCATAAGGGACGAGGTCCGCGAGGGCCGCACGCTGCGGCCCGCCGTCGAGCGCGCCTGGCCGCGCGCCCGGCGCACCATCCTGGTGTCGGACTTCGTGTCGTTCCTCGCCGCGGCGGTGCTCTTCATCGTCACCGTCGGCAAGGTCCAGGGCTTCGCGTTCACGCTCGGCCTGACCACGCTCCTCGACGTCGTGGTGGTGTTCTTCTTCACCAAGCCACTGATGACCATCATGGCCCGCAAGAAGTTCTTCGCCGGTGGCCACAAGTGGTCCGGTCTCGACCCGAAGCGGCTCGGCGCCAAGCCGCCGCTGCGCCGCTCGCGCCGCACCAGCGCCCCCGCCCCCGTCGACCCGAACCCGAAGGAGGCGTGAGATGTCGAAGCTCGGCAATCTCGGCGCCCGGCTCTACCGCGGCGAGGTCGGCTACGACTTCGTCGGCAAGCGCAAGATCTGGTACGGCATCTCGATCCTGATCACCATCACGGCCTTCGTGGCCCTGATGGTGCGGGGCCTGCACATGGGCATCGAGTTCGAGGGCGGCGCCGTCTTCAACACGCCGAAGACCAGCGTTTCGGCGGCCAAGGCCGAGGAGGTCGCCGAGGAGGCCTCCGGCCACCAGGCCATCGCCCAGCGCCTCGGCAACGACACGCTGCGCATCCAGATCAGCGGCGTCGACACCGACAAGTCCGACCAGATCAAGGCCGAGCTCGCCAAGGAGCTCGACCTCAAGGCGGACGACATCAACGCCGACCTGGTGGGCCCGAGCTGGGGCGACCAGATCGCCAACAAGGCCTGGCAGGGCCTGGCGATCTTCATGATCCTCGTCGTGGTCTATCTGGCGATCGCCTTCGAGTGGCGCATGGCCGTGGCCGCGCTCATCGCCCTGATCCACGACATCACCATCACCGTCGGCGTCTACGCGCTCGTCGGCTTCGAGGTGACGCCGGGCACGGTGATCGGTCTGCTCACCATCCTCGGTTACTCGCTGTACGACACGGTCGTGGTCTTCGACAGCCTCAAGGAGCAGTCGAAGGACATCACCAAGCAGACCCGCTTCACCTACAGCGAGATCGCCAACCGCTCGATCAACGGCACGCTGGTCCGCTCGATCAACACCACGGTCGTGGCGCTGCTCCCGGTCGCCGGTCTGCTGTTCATCGGCGGCGGTTTCCTCGGCGCGGGCATGCTGAACGACATCTCGCTGTCGCTGTTCGTCGGCCTCGCCGCGGGCGCGTACTCCTCGATCTTCATCGCGACCCCGCTGGTCGCCGATCTCAAGGAGACCGACCCGCAGATGAAGGCGCTGAAGAAGCGGGTGCTCGCCAAGCGCAGGGCGGCGGACGCCAAGGGCGAGTCCGCCGAGACCCCGGCGGCCGACACCCCCGCGGACGCCGAGGACCCGGAGGACGAGGCCCCCGCGGTCGTCGGCCCCCGCTCCGGCCCCCGCGCCCAGCCCGTCCGCAACCGCGGCCGGGGCCGCCCGTCGGGCAAGCGCCGATGACCGGGCCGATGACCGGGAGGGACACCAGCGTGACCGAGACCGACGCCCTGACCGCGACCAGGGAGCTGCTCCTCAGCCGCATCCGCGATGTGCCGGACTACCCGACGCCCGGCGTGATGTTCAAGGACATCACCCCGCTGCTCGCCGACCCGGCGGCGTTCGCGGCCCTCACCGACGCGCTCGCCGAGCTGAGCACCCGGCACGGCGCCACCAAGGTGATCGGCCTGGAGGCGCGCGGCTTCATCCTGGGCGCCCCGGTGGCGCTGCGCGCCGGGCTCGGCTTCATCCCCGTACGCAAGGCGGGCAAGCTCCCCGGAGCCACGCTCAGCCAGGCCTACGACCTGGAGTACGGCAGCGCCGAGATCGAGGTGCACGCCGAGGACCTCACCGCGGGCGACCGCGTCATGGTCATCGACGACGTCCTCGCCACCGGCGGCACCGCCGAGGCCTCGCTCCAGCTCATCCGCCGCGCCGGGGCCGAGGTCGCCGGTGTGGCGGTGCTGATGGAGCTGGGCTTCCTGGGCGGGCGCGACCGGCTGGTTCCCGCTCTGGACGGGGCACCGCTGGAGGCGCTGCTCACGGTCTGAGCGCCGCCCTCGCGCGACGGCGGCGGCGCGGCGGGACGGCCGCGCGCATCGAGGCGGGCCCGGTGGAATCCGGCGCCCGCCTCCGGTGTTTCCCCAGGACAGAGCCGTCTCACCGGCCGAGGGCGAGCCGGGGGCCCAGGATCGATACCATGGGCACTCGGGACCTCACCGGGTGACCCGATCGCGCACAGGGAGCGCTCTTGCCAGACGAGTCCCAGCCACTTGCCGCCGCCCAGCCCGCCGAACAGCCCGAGCGGGCCGCGGCTCCCGCCGCCGCGTCCGCGCAGCAGGCGCCGGGCGCGCCCACGGGGACGCCCGCGACCGGCGGGACGCCGACCCGCGGCGCGGCCCCCACGGGCGCCGAGCGGGCCGACACGGCGGCCGGGCAGACCCGGCCGGGCCCCGAGCGCCGCCCGGCCCAGCCGCCCGCCACGCGCCCCGCCCAGCCGCCCGCCACGCGCCCCGCCTCCGGCAAGCCGGAACGTTCGGGCTCCTCCAACCGCGTACGGGCCCGGCTCGCCCGCCTCGGCGTCCAGCGCTCCAACCCGTACAACCCGGTCCTCGAACCGCTGCTGCGGATCGTCCGCAGCAACGACCCCAAGATCGAGACGGCGACGCTGCGCCAGATCGAGCGCGCCTACCAGGTCGCCGAGCGCTGGCACCGGGGCCAGAAGCGCAAGAGCGGCGACCCGTACATCACGCACCCGCTCGCCGTCACCACCATCCTCGCCGAGCTGGGCATGGACCCGGCCACGCTCATGGCGGGCCTGCTGCACGACACCGTCGAGGACACCGAGTACGGCCTGGAGCAGCTGCGCCGCGACTTCGGCGACCAGGTCGCGCTGCTCGTCGACGGCGTCACCAAGCTCGACAAGGTCAAGTTCGGCGAGGCCGCGCAGGCCGAGACCGTGCGCAAGATGGTCGTCGCCATGGCCAAGGACCCCCGCGTCCTGGTCATCAAGCTCGCCGACCGCCTGCACAACATGCGCACCATGCGCTATCTGAAGCGCGAGAAGCAGGAGAAGAAGGCCCGCGAGACGCTGGAGATCTACGCTCCGCTCGCCCACCGCCTGGGCATGAACACCATCAAGTGGGAGCTGGAGGACCTCGCCTTCGCGATCCTCTACCCCAAGATGTACGACGAGATCGTGCGGCTCGTCGCCGAGCGGGCGCCCAAGCGCGACGAGTACCTGGCCATAGTGACCGACGAGGTCCAGGCCGATCTGCGCGCCGCCCGCATCAAGGCCACCGTCACCGGCCGCCCCAAGCACTACTACAGCGTCTACCAGAAGATGATCGTCCGCGGCCGGGACTTCGCGGAGATCTACGACCTGGTGGGCATCCGCGTCCTCGTCGACACGGTCCGCGACTGCTACGCGGCCCTGGGCACCGTCCACGCCCGCTGGAACCCGGTTCCGGGGCGGTTCAAGGACTACATCGCGATGCCCAAGTTCAACATGTACCAGTCGCTGCACACGACGGTCATCGGCCCCAACGGCAAGCCCGTCGAACTCCAGATCCGCACGTTCGACATGCACCGCCGCGCCGAGTACGGCATCGCCGCGCACTGGAAGTACAAGCAGGAGGCCGTCGCGGGCGCCTCCAAGGTGCGCACCGACGCCCCGAAGTCGTCCGGCAAGAAGGACGACCACCTCAACGACATGGCGTGGCTGCGCCAGCTCCTCGACTGGCAGAAGGAGACCGAGGACCCGGGCGAGTTCCTGGAGTCCCTGCGCTTCGACCTGTCGCGCAACGAGGTCTTCGTCTTCACCCCCAAGGGCGATGTCATCGCGCTGCCCGCCGGTGCCACCCCCGTGGACTTCTCGTACGCCGTGCACACCGAGGTCGGCCACCGCACCATAGGCGCCCGCGTCAACGGCCGCCTCGTACCGCTCGAATCGACCCTGGACAACGGCGACCTGGTGGAGGTCTTCACCTCCAAGGCGGCGGGCGCCGGGCCGAGCCGGGACTGGCTGAGCTTCGTCAAGTCGCCCCGCGCGCGCAACAAGATCCGCGCCTGGTTCTCCAAGGAGCGCCGCGAGGAGGCCATCGAGCAGGGCAAGGACGCCATCGCGCGGGCCATGCGCAAGCAGAACCTGCCGATCCAGCGCATCCTCACCGGCGACTCCCTCGTCACCCTCGCCCACGAGATGCGCTACCCCGACATCTCCTCGCTGTACGCGGCCATCGGCGAGGGCCACGTCACCGCGCAGAGCGTCGTGCAGAAGCTCGTGCAGGCCCTCGGCGGCGAGGAGGCCGCCAACGAGGACATCGCCGAGAGCGCCCCGCCCGCCCGCCGCGGCCGCACCAAGCGGCGCTCCAGCGCCGACCCGGGCGTCGTCGTCAAGGGCGTCGAGGACGTCTGGGTCAAGCTGGCCCGCTGCTGCACGCCCGTGCCCGGCGACCCCATCATCGGCTTCGTCACGCGCGGCAGCGGCGTATCGGTTCACCGCAGCGACTGCGTGAACGTGGAGTCCCTGTCCCGGGAGCCCGAGCGCATCCTGGAAGTCGAGTGGGCGCCCACGCAGTCCTCGGTGTTCCTCGTCGCCATCCAGGTCGAGGCCCTCGACCGCTCCCGCCTGCTCTCGGACGTCACGCGCATCCTCTCCGACCAGCACGTGAACATCCTGTCGGCGGCCGTGCAGACCTCCCGCGACCGCGTCGCCACCTCCCGCTTCACCTTCGAGATGGGCGACCCCAAGCACCTCGGCCACGTCCTCAAGGCCGTCAGGGGCGTGGAGGGCGTCTACGACGTGTACCGGGTGACCTCGGCGCGGCGGCCCTAGCGGCCGGATGTCCGCGGGCCCCGGCCCGCGCCCGGACACGAGTCCGCCCCCGGTGCCCGGCACCGGGGGCGGACTCGTGTCGGCGTCCTCGCTGGCCCGGGGGTTCAGCCGCCGAACTCCTGAAGGCCCTTCAGCGCCTGGTCCAGGAGTGCCTGGCGGCCGTCCAGCTCCTTCTGGAGCTTGTCGGCCTTCGCCGTGTTGCCCTGCGCGCGGGCCTGCTCGACCTGGCCCTTCAGCTTGTCCACGGCCGCCTGGAGCTGCCCGGTCAGGCCCTCGGCCCGCGCCCGCGCCTCAGGGTTCGTACGCCGCCACTCCGCCTCCTCGGACTCCTGGAGGGCGCGCTCCACGGCGTGCATCCGGCCCTCGACCTTCGGGCGGGCGTCACGCGGGACGTGGCCGATGGCCTCCCAGCGCTCGTTGATGGAGCGGAAGGCCGCGCGGGCCGCCTTCAGGTCCGTCACCGGGACGAGCTTCTCGGCCTCCTCGGCCAGCTCCTCCTTCAGCTTCAGGTTCTCCGCCTGCTCCGCGTCGCGCTCCGCGAACACCGCGCTGCGCGCCGCGAAGAAGACGTCCTGGGCGCCACGGAAGCGGTTCCACAGGTCGTCCTCGTGCTCCCGCTGGGCGCGGCCCGCCGCCTTCCAGTCGGCCATCAGCTCGCGGTAGCGGGCGGCCGTCGGCCCCCAGTCCGTGGAGCCCGAGAGCGCCTCGGCCTCCGCGACCAGCTTCTCCTTGGCCTTGCGGGCCTCCTCGCGCTGCGCGTCCAGCTGCGCGAAGTGCGCCTTGCGGCGCTTGGAGAACGCCGAGCGGGCGTGCGAGAAGCGGTGCCACAGCTCGTCGTCGGACTTGCGGTCCAGGCGCGGCAGGCCCTTCCAGGTGTCCACGAGCGCCCGCAGCCGCTCGCCCGCGGCCCGCCACTGCTCGCTCTGCGCCAGCTCCTCGGCCTCGGCGACCAGGGCCTCCTTGGCGTGCCGCGCCTCGTCCGACTGCTTCGCCTTCTGCGCCTTGCGCTCCTCACGGCGCGCCTCGACGGTCGCGACGAGCTTGTCGAGGCGCTTGCCCAGCGCCTCCAGGTCGCCCACCGCGTGCGCCTCGTCGACCTGCTGGCGCAGGTGGTCGATGGCGGTCATCGCGTCCTTGGCCGACAGGTCGGTCGTCTGCACCCGGCGCTCAAGAAGTCCGATCTCGACGAGGAGCCCGTCATACTTGCGCTCGAAATAGGCCAGGGCCTCGTCGGGAGATCCTGCCTGCCACGAACCGACCACTCGCTCGCCGCCGTCGGCCGTACGCACGTACACGGTCCCCGTCTCGTCGACGCGGCCCCACGGGTCGCTGCTCACAGCGCCTCCTCCACATGATGCCTGCACAAGGCCACGGGCCCCCGGCATCGTCCACAGTTTCGTCACCGCCAACATAGGCGACCGGCGGGGCGGCTGTCCGCATCCAGCGCGGGCGAAATTCACCCACCGTTGGTCCGCCGCCGGTGCGCTGGTCCGTTGGCCCGCCGCCGGTTCGCTCGTCCGTTGGCCCGCCGCCGTGGCCCGTCTCTCCCGGCCGCCGCCGCGCGCCCCCGGTCAGGAGGCGCGGACGGTCGCCTTGTCGATGACCACCGTCGCGTTCGGCGCCCCGTCGCCCTGGCCGGTGCTCTCACCCGCGGCGGCGATCTTCTTCAGGACCTTCATCCCGGCCTTGTCGACCGTTCCGAACGGCGTGTAGTCGGGCGGCAGCCGCGTGTCCTCGTACACCAGGAAGAACTGGCTGCCGCCGGTGTCGCGGCCCTTCTTCTCCTGGGCGTTGTAGCGGTTCGCCATGGCCACCGTGCCCGCCGGGTACACCCCGCCGCGCACCCGCTTGTCCTTCAGGTTCTCGTCCGGGATCGAGTAGCCCGGGTCGCCCTCGCCGGTGCCCTTGGGGTCGCCGCACTGGAGGACGTTGACCGTGCCCTTGGTGAGGCGGTGGCAGCGCGTGTGGTCCAAGTATCCCTTGTTCACCAGGAAGTTGAAGGAGTTGACGGTCCGCGGGGCCTTCTTCGCGTCCAGGGCGACGCCGATGTCGCCGCACGTGGTGCTGAGCTTCATCGCGTACGACGCCGACGTGTCGACGGTCAGCTTCGGCTCCTTCTTGAAGCTGAGCGGCTTGACCTTGCCGGGCGCCGCCTTGCGGCAGGGGTCCGCGGGCTTGCTCGGCGTCGGGTCGGCGGCCGCGTCGTCCTTCGTGGAGCCGCCGTCGTCGAAGGCGCCCGCGGCGTACGACACCGCGCCGCCGCCGACGACCAGCGCGAGCGCGCCCGCGATCACCGCGTTGCGCACCCGCCGCCTGCGCTGCGCGGCCTCCCGCCGCTGCTGCTGCCGCAGATACTTCTCCCGAGCGAGCTGCTTGCGCCGCTGCTGCTGGCTGACCACCGGGTCCACTCCTCGCCTTGGCCGTCGGTGCGCGGCGGAAGCGGCCGCGCGTGCCCCGTACCGTATATGGGTTACCTGTGGAATCGGCAGCGCCGGTAGGCTGGGGCCTGATCTGCCGCGATCGGACCCGGACGGACCCTCAGGGCCCGGCGGATCCGCCGCGCGCTCCGCGGACCCCTCGCGGACCCCTCCGCCGTACGACGAAACGAAGGACGATCGTGCTCATTGCCGGGTTTCCCGCCGGGGCCTGGGGCACCAACTGCTATCTGGTCGCCCCCGCCGCGGGCGAGGAGTGCGTGATCATCGACCCGGGCCACCAGGCCGCCCCGGGCGTCGAGGAAGCGCTCAAGAAGCATCGGCTCAAGCCCGTCGCGGTCATCCTCACCCACGGCCACATCGACCACGTGGCCTCGGTCGTCCCGGTGTGCGGCGCCCACGACGTGCCCGCCTGGATCCACCCCGCCGACCGCTACATGATGAGCGACCCGGAGAAGGCCCTCGGCCGCTCCATCGGGATGCCGCTGATGGGCGAGCTGACCGTGGGGGAGCCTGACGACCTGCGGGAGCTGGGCGACGGCGCGGAGCTGAGCCTCGCGGGCCTCGACTTCTCCGTCGCGCACGCCCCTGGCCATACCAAGGGGTCGGTGACCTTCCGGATGCCCGAGACGGCGGAGATCCCGTCGGTCTTCTTCTCGGGCGACCTGCTGTTCGCCGGCTCCATCGGGCGCACGGACCTGCCGGGCGGCAGCCACCCCGAGATCCTCGACTCGCTGGCCCGCGTGTGTCTGCCCCTCGACGACTCGACCGTGGTCCTGTCCGGCCACGGCCCCCAGACGACCATCGGCCAGGAGCGCGCCACCAACCCGTATCTGCGGCAGGTGGCCGCCGCCCGTCAAGGCCACGGCGCGGACCCCGCGTCCGCCCCTCGACGAGGAATCTGAAGAAAGACTCTGAAGTGAGCACCTTCAAGGCCCCCAAGGGCACGTACGACCTGCTGCCGCCCGCCTCCGCGACCTACCTGGCGGTGCGCGAGGCCATCGCGGCCCCCCTGCGCAACTCCGGCTACGGCTATGTCGAGACGCCCGGCTTCGAGAACGTCGAGCTGTTCGCGCGCGGCGTCGGCGAGTCGACCGACATCGTCACCAAGGAGATGTACGCCTTCGAGACGAAGGGCGGCGACAGGCTCGCCCTGCGCCCCGAAGGCACCGCCTCCGTGCTGCGCGCCGCCCTGGAGGCCAACCTCCACAAGGCGGGCAACCTCCCGGTCAAGCTCTGGTACTCGGGCTCGTACTACCGCTACGAGCGCCCCCAGAAGGGCCGCTACCGCCACTTCTCGCAGGTCGGCGCCGAGGCGATCGGCGCCGAGGACCCCGCGCTCGACGCCGAGCTGATCATCCTGGCCGACCAGGCGTACCGCTCGCTGGGCCTCAAGCAGTTCCGCATCCTGCTGAACTCGCTCGGCGACAAGGAGTGCCGCCCGGTCTACCGCGCCGCCCTCCAGGACTTCCTGCGCGGCCTCGACCTGGACGACGAGACCCGCCGCCGCATCGAGATCAACCCGCTGCGGGTCCTCGACGACAAGCGCGACGACGTGCAGAAGCAGCTCGTGGGCGCGCCCCTGCTGCGCGACTACCTGTGCGACGCGTGCAAGTCGTACCACGAGCAGGTGCGCGAGCTCCTTACGGCGGAGGGCGTCGCCTACGAGGACGACCCGAAGCTGGTCCGCGGCCTCGACTACTACACGCGCACGACCTTCGAGTTCGTCCACGACGGCCTCGGCTCGCAGTCCGCGGTCGGCGGCGGCGGACGCTACGACGGCCTGTCCGAGATGATCGGCGGCCCCTCGCTGCCGTCCGTCGGCTGGGCACTCGGCGTGGACCGCACGGTGCTCGCCCTGGAGGCGGAGGGCGTGGCCCTGGCCCTGCCCGCGGCCACCAGCGTGTTCGCGGTGCCCCTCGGCGAGGAGGCGCGCCGCGTCCTCTTCGCCAAGGTGACGGAGCTGCGCAAGGCCGGGGTCGCGGCGGACTTCTCGTACGGCGGGAAGGGACTCAAGGGCGCGATGAAGAACGCCAACCGCAGCGGCGCGCGCTTCACCGTCGTCGCCGGTGAGCGGGACCTCGCCGAGGGCGTCGTCCAGCTCAAGGACATGGAGTCCGGCGAGCAGGAGGCCGTCGCGCTCGACGTGATCGTGGCGGTGCTCAAGGACAGGCTGGCGTAACCGGGCAAGCCGAAGACCTCGCCGTGGCCGACGGTGAGGTCGAGGCCGTCGACGGCGGTCACGGGTCCGTAGGACTTGCGCAACCCTCGTACGCGGACGGCGAGTTGAGGGGGCGGTGTGGTGCTGCCTGGGGTCATGGGGGTCAGGTTTCCGGCGCGGTGGCGGTCGCGGGACCCCCGGGCGTACGCGCTTGCGTCCGTCGAACGGTGGACACACAGGTGCGTACGGCACAATGACCCTGCCCGCAGGCCCACCCACGAGCGACGGAAACGGCGTGATGAGCAAAACGATGTCGGTGAAGGACGGTGCCGCCTCCGGCGCGGACCGTGAGGACGCGCCCGGGTCGCTCGGGGGCAGCCGGGCGCTCGCGCTGCTGCTGGTGGTCACGGGTGCGGCGGGGCTGCTCGCGTCGTGGGTGATCACGCTCGACAAGTTCGAGCTGCTGAAGGACCCGAACTTCCAGCCGGGGTGCAGCATCAATCCGGTCGTGGCGTGCGGCAGCATCATGAAGAGCGACCAGGCCGAGGCCTTCGGGTTCCCCAACCCGATGCTGGGTCTCGCCGCCTACGCCGTGGTCATCGGCGTCGGCATGAGCCTGCTCGCCGGGGCTCGCTTCCCGCGCTGGTACTGGCTGACGCTGAACGCGGGCACGCTGTTCGGGGTCGGCTTCTGCACGTGGCTGCAGTTCCAGTCCCTGTACCGGATCAACGCGCTGTGCCTGTGGTGCTGCCTGGCCTGGGCCGCGACCATCCTGATGTTCTGGTACGTGACGTCCTTCAACATCCGCAACGGCTTCCTGCCCGCGCCGGGCTGGCTGCGGAGCTTCTTCCAGGACTTCACCTGGGCGCTGCCGGTCGTGCACCTCGGCATCATCGCCATGCTGATCTTCACGCGGTGGGGCACCGACCTCTGGGCCTGAGCACCCGGCCCGACCTGATTGTCAGTGGGGTGGCATAGGGTTTTGGACGTGGAGCCCGACCTGTTCACCGCCGCCGCCGAGGACCGCCAGGAGAAGGACCCGGCGAGCAGCCCCCTCGCCGTCCGCATGCGCCCGCGCACGCTCGACGAGGTCGTGGGCCAGCAGCACCTGCTGCGCCCCGGCTCGCCGCTGCGCAGACTCGTCGGCGAGGGCGGCGGCGGGCCCGCGGGGCCGTCCTCGGTGTTCCTGTGGGGCCCGCCCGGCATCGGCAAGACGACGCTGGCGTATGTGGTCTCCAAGGCGACCAACAAGCGCTTCGTGGAGCTGTCCGCGATCACCGCGGGCGTCAAGGAGGTCCGCGCGGTCATCGACGGCGCCCGCCGCGCCATGGGCGGGCACGGCAAGGAGACGGTGCTCTTCCTCGACGAGATCCACCGCTTCAGCAAGGCCCAGCAGGACTCCCTGCTCCCGGCCGTGGAGAACCGCTGGGTGACCCTGATCGCGGCGACCACCGAGAATCCGTACTTCTCGGTGATCTCCCCGCTGCTGTCCCGCTCCCTGCTCCTGACCCTGGAGCCGCTCACCGACGACGACCTGCGCGCCCTCCTCAAGCGCGCCCTCACCGAGGAGCGCGGCCTCGGCGGAGCGGTCACGCTGCCCGAGGACGCCGAGGAGCACCTGCTGCGCGTCGCGGGCGGGGACGCGCGCCGCGCCCTGACGGCCTTGGAGGCGGGCGCGGGCGCCGCCCTCGCCAAGGGCGAGCGGGAGATCACGCTCCAGACCCTGGAGGAGTCGGTCAACCGCGCCGCGGTGAAATACGACCGCGCGGGCGACCAGCACTACGACGTCGCGAGCGCCCTGATCAAGTCCATCCGCGGCTCGGACGTGGACGCCGCGCTGCACTATCTGGCCCGGATGATCGAGGCGGGCGAGGACCCCCGGTTCATCGCCCGCCGCCTGATGATCTCCGCCAGCGAGGACATCGGCCTCGCCGATCCCAACGCCCTGCCGATCGCCGTCGCCGCCGCCCAGGCCGTCGCCATGATCGGCTTCCCGGAGGCCGCGCTCACCCTCAGCCACGCCACGATCGCCCTGGCCCTCGCCCCGAAGTCCAACGCGGCGACGACGGCGATCGGCGCCGCCCTGGAGGACGTCCGCAAGGGCCACGCCGGTCCCGTCCCGCCCCACCTGCGCGACGGCCACTACAAGGGCGCGGCCAAGCTCGGCCACGCCCAGGGCTATGTGTATCCCCACGACCTCCCCGAGGGCATCGCCCCCCAGCAGTACGCCCCGGACGCCCTCAAGGACCGCGAGTACTACACCCCGAGCCGCCACGGCGCGGAGGCGAGGTACGCGGACGCGGTGGAGTGGACCAGGAAGCACCTCGGTCGCAAGCGGTCCTGAGCAGCCTGTAGACTTCCTCGAAGCGCTGCGTCCCGTGTCCGGCTCCGGTCGGCGCCTCAGGCGGGACAACCAGCCGGATCGTTGATCCAGGAGCGTCGCGCACCGTCGTAGGTGTCGCGGGCCGCCCACCACCACCCGGAGTCCCGGGACCGGTCGGTGGGCCGTTCGTGTGCTGCACGTATGTGCCCAGACCAGGGAGTGGCTGCCTGACACGCCTTTCGCGGGCCTGTCGGGATCCCGGCTGCGGATGCGACCTCCCGTAACCCTGAGGCAGCCGAACGAGAAAAGGAAAAGAAGTGGCGAACCAGTCCCGCCCCAAGGTCAAGAAGTCGCGTGCCCTCGGCATCGCGCTGACCCCGAAGGCCGTCAAGTACTTCGAGGCCCGCCCCTACCCGCCGGGCGAGCACGGCCGCGGCCGCAAGCAGAACTCGGACTACAAGGTCCGTCTGCTGGAGAAGCAGCGCCTGCGCGCGCAGTACGACGTGTCCGAGCGCCAGCTCGTCCGCGCCTACGAGCGTGCCTCCAAGGTCCAGGGCAAGACCGGTGAGGCCCTGATCATCGAGCTGGAGCGCCGCCTCGACGCCCTGGTCCTGCGTTCGGGCATCGCCCGCACGATCTACCAGGCCCGCCAGATGGTCGTCCACGGCCACATCGAGGTCAACGGCCACAAGGTCGACAAGCCGTCCTTCCGTGTGAAGCCGGACGACGTCGTCATGGTCCGCGAGCGCAGCCGCCAGAAGCCGCTGTTCGAGGTCGCGCGCGAGGGTGGCTTCGCCGCCGACGGCGAGACCCCGCGCTACCTCCAGGTCAACCTGAAGGCCCTGGCCTTCCGCCTGGACCGCGAGCCGAACCGCAAGGAGATCCCGGTGATCTGCGACGAGCAGCTCGTCGTCGAGTACTACGCCCGCTGACCCGGACGTAGCCGCACCCGGCATCAGCCCGTCGTCTCCCCGCCCTTCGGAGCGGGGGAGGCGGCGGGCTTTCGCGCGTACGAGGCCGGGGTGCCGCCGGGACGCCGCTGCCGCCCCTCCAGGGCCGCCCCGCGGTCGCGGCCCAGCGCCCGGGCGACCGCCGCGTCCGTCGTCAGCGCCTCACCGGAGCGCACGCACGCCTCGTACCGCGCGTCGCCGAGCCCCTCGCGGGCCTTCGCCTCGCACAGCGCGTGCGGCGCCCCGAAGTACTCCGAGCCGAACAGCGGCAGCCCCACCGACGGCCAGATCCGCGCCGCCACCCCCTGGAGCACCGCCGCCTCCGCCGCGTCGCCCTCCGACACCGTGAACAGCGCGAGCAGCTCCACCGCGAGGACCGTGCCGAGCAGGTCGTGGAAGGTGTGGTCCAGGGCCAGGCACTCGGTGACCAGCTCCCGGGCCCGCACCGGCTCGCCACGCGTCCACGCCGCGTAGCCGAGGACGTACAGCGCGTACGCCAGCGTCCACCGCTCGCCGTGGTCCTCGCAGATCCGCCGCACGTCCTCGCACAGCTCCACCGCGTCCCCGAGCGAGCCCTGGAAGGCCAGCGCCATCGCCAGCTCGACCTGGCCCATCAGCACGTTGCTGTTCAGCTCGCCGATGCGCCGGTACGCCTCAAGGGCCGAGCGCAGCAGCCGCTCGGCGCGCGGCATGTCGTCCGAGACCAGCGCCAGGCAGCCCATGCGGTGCGTGGCGTACGCGGCGGCGACCGCGCTGCCCGAGCGCTCCGCCGTGTCCTGGCACTCCTGCAGCGCGCTCAGCGCGGGCACCGTGTCGCCCTGGAGGATCGCGACATAGCCGAGCACCCACAGCGCCTTCAGGCGCGAGTCCTCGTGGCCGCCGTCCAGCTCCACGGCCCGGTCCAGCCAGTGCCTGCCCTCCGCGAGCCGCCCGCAGCCCACCCAGCAGAACCACAGCGTGCCCGCCAGGTACTGCCCCAGGTGCGTCTCCTCGGGGTCGGTCAGGCAGAACTCCAGGGCGGCCCGCAGGTTCGGCAGCTCGCACTCCACGAGCGTGGCCACCGCCTCCTGCCGGGGCGAGAACCAGTCCAGCTCGCACCAGGTGGCCAGGCCCATGTACCAGTCCCGGTGCCTGCGCCGCATCCGGTCCGTGTCGCCCATCGCCGCCAGCCAGTCCGCGCCGTACGCCCGGACCGTGTCCAGCATCCGGAAGCGCACCCCCGTCGGGCTCTCCTCGCGCGCCAGCACCGACTGGGCCAGCAGTTCGTCCAGGACGTCGAGCACGTCGTCGGCGTGCAGCCCCGCACCGCTGCACACGTATTCCACCGCCTCCAGGTCGAACGGCCCCGAGAACACCGAAAGGCGCGCCCACAGCAGCCGCTCCTGCGCCGTGCACAGCTCGTGGCTCCAGCCGATCGCCGTCCGCAGCGTGTGGTGGCGCGACGGCGCGTCCCGTCCGGGCCCGCGCAGCAGCCGGAACCGGTCGTCGAGGCGCGCCAGCAGCTGCCCCGGCGACAGCGCCCGCAGCCGCCCCGCCGCCAGCTCCACGGCGAGCGGGATGCCGTCCAGGCGGCGGCACAGCTCCAGGACGTCCGCGCGGGCCGCGCCGTCGAGCGAGTCCAGCGAGAAGCCCGGCAGACAGGCCGCCGCCCGGTCCGCGAACAGCTCGGCCGCCTCCGCCTCCGGCAGCGGCGCGAGCGGAACGACATGCTCGCCGAGCGTGCCGAGCGGCCTGCGGCCCGCCGCGAGCACCTTCAGGCCCGGACAGCGCAGCAGCAGCTCCCGCACGAACGAGGCGGCGGCGTCCACCAGGTGCTCGAAGCCGTCCACCACCAGCAGCAGCTCGCGCCCGGCGAGCCGGTCGAGCAGCACCTGGCGCGGCGCCCTGCTGGTGTGGTCGGTCAGCTCCAGGGCGCTCGCCACGGCGTGCTCCACCAGCGTGGCGTCCCGCACCGACGCCAGCTCCACCAGCCAGGCCCCGTCGGGCGGCCGGACGGCGGCGGCCGCCCGCACGGCGAGCCGCGACTTGCCCACCCCGCCGACGCCGGTCACCGTGACGAGCCGCGCGCTCGCCAACGCCTCGGTCAGCCGGGCGAGTTCGGCGGAGCGCCCGACGAACGCGGTCAGCTCCGCGGGCAGGTTCCCGGGCACGGCGGGCGGGTCTCCCGGCGTGCCGGGCGCGGCCGCGGAATCGTTCCGACCCCGGTCGGGGTGCTGAGGGCGTCGCATGGGGAACGGAGCGTACTCATGCGTACGCACTCCGTACAATCTCTCTGTCCGTGCCCGGTTCACGGCATCCGCTTCCCGGGCCGCGTGCGCTAATGCGGTACGGAGCGCGGGCCCCGGCGCGATAGGGTCGGAGCACTACTTTTCGACGTTCGACGACCCCGGAACCCGGAGGGGGAACCCTCAGCGGATCCGGGGCGGTGTCTCAGGGAGCGGTGCACAGTGTCCGGTGGAGAGGTGGCCGGGATCCTGGTGGCCGTCTTCTGGGCGATCCTGGTCTCCTTCCTGGCGGTGGCGCTGGCGAGGCTGGCGCAGACGCTCAGGGCGACCACCAAGCTCGTCGCGGATGTGACCGAGCAGGCCGTGCCGCTGCTCGCCGACGCCTCGGCGGCGGTGCGCTCCGCACAGACCCAGATCGACCGCGTGGACGCCATCGCATCGGACGTCCAGGAGGTCACGTCGAACGCGTCGGCGCTCTCCACCACCGTGGCCTCGACCTTCGGCGGACCCCTCGTCAAGGTCGCGGCCTTCGGCTACGGGGTGCGCCGGGCCCTCGGTCGCAAGGAAGTGCCCGCCAAACCGTCCCGTCGTACGGTGATCGTGGGCCGCACCCTCCCGTCCGCACGACGGGGCAAGCGGAAGAAGGACTGACGCAGCGATGTTCCGCCGTACGTTCTGGTTCACCGCGGGCGCGGCCGCGGGCGTGTGGGCCACCACGAAGGTCAACCGCAAGCTGAAGCAGCTCACCCCGGAGAGCCTCGCCGCGCGCGCCGCGGACAAGGCCGTCGAGGCCGGGCACCGGCTCAAGGACTTCGCGCTCGACGTCCGCGACGGCATGGCCGAGCGCGAGGCCGAGCTGGGCGACGCCCTCGGTCTGAACGCCCCGGTCGACCCCGAGCTGCCCGCCCAGCGCCGCCTCGCGATCGTCGAGCCCGCCACCGACAAGACCCCCAAGTCCCTCGCGCAGTCGACGGACACGACGTATTCGTACAACCGGAATGAGGACCACTGATGGAGTCGGCTGAAATCCGCCGCCGCTGGCTGAGCTTCTTCGAGGAGCGTGGCCACAAGGTCGTGCCCTCGGCGTCGCTGATCGCGGACGACCCGACGCTGCTCCTCGTCCCCGCGGGCATGGTGCCCTTCAAGCCCTACTTCCTGGGCGAGACCAAGCCGCCCGCCCCGCGCGTCACCAGCGTCCAGAAGTGCGTGCGCACGCCGGACATCGAAGAGGTCGGCAAGACCACCCGGCACGGCACGTTCTTCCAGATGTGCGGCAACTTCTCCTTCGGCGACTACTTCAAGGAAGGCGCCATCAAGCTCGCCTGGGAGCTGCTCACCACGCCCCAGGACAAGGGCGGTTACGGCCTCGACCCCGAGCGCCTGTGGATCACCGTCTACAAGGAGGACGACGAGGCCGAGCGCATCTGGCGCGACGTCGTCGGCGTCCCCGCCGAGCGCATCCAGCGCCTGGGCATGGGCCCCAACTTCTGGTCCATGGGCGTGCCCGGCCCCTGCGGACCCTGCTCCGAGATCAACTACGACCGGGGTCCGGAGTTCGGCGAGGAGGGCGGCCCCGCCGTCAACGACGAGCGCTACGTGGAGATCTGGAACCTGGTCTTCATGCAGTACGAGCGCGGCCCCGGCCAGGGCAAGGAGGACTTCCCGATCCTCGGCGACCTGCCGTCGAAGAACATCGACACGGGCCTCGGCCTGGAGCGCCTGGCGATGATCCTCCAGGGCGTGCAGAACATGTACGAGACCGACACCCTGCGCGTCGTCATCGACAAGGCCACCGAGCTGACCGGCGTGCGCTACGGCGCCGACCACGGCTCGGACGTCTCCCTGCGCGTGGTCGCCGACCACATGCGCACCTCCGTGATGCTCATCGGCGACGGCGTCACCCCCGGCAACGAGGGCCGCGGCTACGTCCTGCGCCGCATCATGCGCCGCGCCATCCGCAACATGCGCCTGCTCGGCGCCACCGGCCCGGTCGTCGCCGACCTCGTCGACACGGTCATCACGACCATGGGCGAGCAGTACCCGGAGCTGATCACCGACCGCAAGCGCATCGAGACCGTCGCGCTCGCCGAGGAGGCCGCCTTCCTCAAGGCCCTCAAGGGCGGCACCAACATCCTCGACACCGCCGTCACCGAGACCAAGGCCGCCGGTTCCACCGTGCTGCCCGGCGACAAGGCGTTCCTGCTCCACGACACCTGGGGCTTCCCGATCGACCTCACCCTGGAGATGGCCGCCGAGCAGGGCCTGACCGTGGACGAGGACGGCTTCCGCCGCCTGATGAAGGAGCAGCGGGAGCGCGCCAAGGCCGACGCCCAGGCCAAGAAGACCGGCCACGCCGACATGGGCGCCTACCGCGAGATCGCCGACAACGCGGGCGCCACGGACTTCACCGGCTACAGCCTCACCGAGAACGAGGCCGTGATCGTCGGCCTGCTCGTCAACGGCGTCTCCTCGCCCGCCGCCACCGAGGGCGACGAGGTCGAGGTCGTCCTGGACCGCACCCCGTTCTACGCCGAGGGCGGCGGCCAGATCGGCGACACCGGCCGCATCCGCCTGGACAGCGGCGCCGTCATCGAGGTCCGCGACGTCCAGAAGCCGGTGCCGGGCGTGCACGTCCACAAGGGCGTCGTCCAGGTCGGCGAGGTCACCGTCGGCGCCCCGGTGTGGGCCTCGATCGACGCCCACCGCCGCCGCGCCATCGCCCGCGCCCACTCCGCCACGCACCTCACCCACCAGGCCCTGCGCGACGCCCTCGGCCCGACGGCCGCCCAGGCCGGTTCCGAGAACCAGCCGGGCCGCTTCCGTTTCGACTTCGGTTCGCCGTCCGCCGTGCCCACGGCCGTGATGACCGACGTCGAGCAGAAGATCAACGAGGTCCTCGCCCGCGAGCTGGACGTCCAGGCCGAGGTCATGTCCCTGGACGAGGCCAAGAAGGCAGGCGCCATCGCCGAGTTCGGCGAGAAGTACGGCGAGCGCGTGCGCGTCGTCACCATCGGCGACTTCTCCAAGGAGCTGTGCGGCGGCACCCATGTGCACAACACCGCCCAGCTGGGTCTGGTGAAGCTGCTCGGCGAGTCCTCCATCGGCTCCGGCGTGCGCCGCATCGAGGCGCTGGTCGGCGTGGACGCCTACAACTTCCTCGCCAAGGAGCACACGGTCGTCGCCCAGCTCCAGGAGCTGGTCAAGGGCCGCCCGGAGGAGCTGCCCGAGAAGATCTCCGGCATGCTCGCCAAGCTCAAGGACGCCGAGAAGGAGATCGAGAAGTTCCGCGCGGAGAAGGTCCTGGCGGCCGCCGCCGGGCTCGCCCAGGGCGCCAAGGACGTCCACGGCGTCGCCCTGGTCACCGGCCAGGTCCCGGACGGCACCGGCGCCGACGACCTGCGCAAGCTGGTCCTCGACGTGCGCGGCCGCATCCCGGGCGACCGCCCGGCCGTCGTCGCCCTGTTCACCTCGGCCAACGGCAAGCCGCTCACGGTCATCGCCACCAACGAGGCCGCCCGTGAGCGCGGCCTCAAGGCCGGTGACCTGGTTCGCACCGCCGCCAAGACCCTCGGCGGCGGTGGCGGCGGCAAGCCGGACGTCGCCCAGGGCGGCGGCCAGAACGTGGCCGCCATCGGCGACGCCATCGCCGCCGTCGAGCGCCTCGTCGGCGAAACCGCCTGATGAGCACCGTCCGCCGGGGCCGCCGCCTCGCGATCGACGTCGGGGACGCCCGCATCGGGGTCGCCTCGTGCGACCCCGACGGGATCCTCGCGACGCCGGTCGAGACGGTGCCGGGCCGGGACGTCCCGGCCGCCCACCGTCGCCTGCGCCAGCTCGTCGAGGAGTACGAACCCATCGAGGTCGTCGTCGGGCTCCCTCGCTCCCTCAAGGGGGGCGAGGGCCCGGCCGCCGTCAAGGTCCGCGCCTTCGCCCAGGAGCTGGCCCGGGGCATCGCCCCCGTTCCGGTGAGGCTCGTGGACGAGAGGATGACCACAGTGACGGCCAGCCAGGGCCTGCGCGCCTCCGGCGTGAAGTCCAAAAAAGGCAGGTCTGTCATCGATCAGGCGGCCGCCGTGATCATCCTCCAGCAGGCCCTGGAGTCCGAACGGGCGTCAGGGACCGCTCCCGGCGAGGGCGTCGAAGTGGTCATCTGATCGCGATACGGTAACGTTCCGCGCGGTGCGGCGGCGTTCGAACAGTCGCCGCACAGCATCAAGAGGCGGAACGGTTGGCCCGGCGTCCGGGCCGTGGCCCCCGCCTCGCGGCTCGTAGGGGATCGATGACTGAGTATGGCCGGGGCCAAGGCTCCGAACCGTGGCATCCGGAGGACCCGTTGTACGGGGACGGCGGATGGGGAGGACAGGCGCCCGCGGGCGGCCCGTCCCCCTACGGCGGCCAGGGGCAGTACCACCCGCAGCAGCAGCCGCAGCACCCGCAGCAGGGCCACCCCCAGGACGCGTACGGCGACTACGCCGGACAGCAGGGGTACGCCCCGCAGGCCCAGTACGGGGGCCCCGGCCAGCCGCAGGACGGCGGCTGGGACAGCGGCGCGCACGGCCAGATCCCCTACGGCGGCGACCCCGTGGACCCCTACGGCGGCCAGCCCGGGGGCTACGCCGAGGAGCGCCCCGACTTCTACGGCACCCCGGACGCCTACCCGCCCCCCGAGCCGCCGGGCCAGCGGCGCCCCGCACCGGAACCGGAACCCGAGGAGGGCTGGGACCCCGGGCCCGACCAGGGGGAGCACGCGTTCTTCGCGGGCGGCGGTGACGACGAGGACGACGGCCTCGACGAGGAGCGCGGCCGGGGGCGCGGCCGCGGCCGCGGCGGCAGGAAACCGAAGAAGAAACGCAACGGCTGTGCCTGCCTCGTCGTGACCCTGGTGTTCGCGGGCGGCCTCGGAGGCGTCGGCTACTTCGGGTACCAGTTCTACCAGGATCGTTTCGGCACGGCCCCGGACTACTCCGGCGAGGGCTCCGGCCAGGCCACCGTCGACATCCCCAAGAACTCCGGCGGCTACGCCATCGGCCAGAAGCTCAAGGAGGCCGGAGTCGTCAAGAGCGTCGACGCCTTCGTCTCCGCCCAGGGAAAGCACCCGAAGGGCCAGTCCATTCAGGCGGGCGTCTATGTGCTCAGGAAGCATATGTCCGCCCAGAGCGCCGTCGAACTCATGCTCAGCCCGAAGAGCCGCAACAACCTCATCATTCCGGAAGGAAAGCGGAATGTGTGGGTGTACGCGAACATCGACGAGCGGCTGAATCTGAAACCGGGCACCACCAAGGACGTCGCCCACCGGGAATGGAAGAAACTCGGACTTCCGCAGTGGGCGTCGGCGAACCTCGGCAGCGACGTCAAGGACCCGCTCGAAGGCTTCCTCTACCCGTCCAGCTACCCGGTCGCCAAGGGCCAGAAGCCCGAGGACGTCCTGAAGAAGATGGTGGCCCAAGCCACCGAGAAGTACGAGGAGTTGGGCGTCCAGTCCGCGGCGCAGCGGCTCAACCTGAAGAACCCGCTCCAGGTCGTCACCGTCGCCAGCCTCGTCCAGGCGGAAGGCAAGTACAAGCACGACTTCGAGAAGGTCGCGACGGTCGTCTACAACCGCCTCAAGACCGGCAACACCGAGACGTACGGCCTGCTCGACTTCGACTCGACGGTCAACTACCTCAAGGGCCAGTCGAAGCTCGCCATCGGGTCCGTCGACGACCTGCGGAGGATCAGCGACCCGTACAACACCTACAAGATCAAGGGCCTGCCGCCCGGACCGATCGGCAACCCCGGTGAGGTCGCCATCAAATCCGCGCTGCACCCGGCCAAGGGCAACTGGTACTACTTCGTGTCCGTCAGCGAGGACAAGACGCTCTTCGCGGAGACGAACGAGGAACAGAACCGGAACCGCGAGAAATACCTGAAGGAGCAGAACGGACAGTGAGCGCGCACACGCGTCGGGCCGCGGTTCTCGGCTCGCCGATCGCTCATTCCCTCTCGCCGGTGCTGCACCGCGCCGCCTACGCCGAACTGGGCCTCACCGACTGGTCCTACGACCGCTTCGAGGTCGACGAGGCGGCGCTGCCCGGGTTCGTCGAGCGGCTCGGGCCCGAGTGGGCGGGGCTCTCGCTCACGATGCCCCTCAAGCGCGCGGTCATCCCGCTGCTGGACGCCGTCAGCGGGACCGCCGCGTCCGTGGAGGCCGTCAACACGGTGGTCCGCACCGACGACGGGCGCCTCACCGGCGACAACACCGACATCCCCGGCATGGTCGCCGCGCTGCGCGAGCGCGGCATCGAGCAGGTGGAGTCCGCCGCGATCCTCGGCGCCGGAGCCACCGCGTCCTCCGCCCTCGCCGCGCTCGCCCGGATCTGCACCGGCGAGGTCGTCGCGTACGTCCGCAGCGCCGAGCGCGCCGCCGAGATGCGGCAGTGGGGCGAGCGGCTAGGCGTCGAGGTCAGCACGGCCGACTGGGCGGACGCCGAGCAGGCGCTGCGGGCGCCGCTGGTGATCGCCACCACGCCCGCGGGCAGCACGGACGCCCTGTCCCACGCGGTGCCGGAGCGCCCCGCCACGCTCTTCGACGTCCTGTACGACCCCTGGCCCACCGCGCTCGCCGCCCGCTGGTCGGCGTACGGCGGGGCCGTCGTCAGCGGTCTCGACCTGCTGGTCCACCAGGCGGTGCTCCAGGTCGAGCAGATGACGGGGCGCGCCCCCGCGCCGCTGGACGCGATGCGCAAGGCGGGGGAGCGGGCGCTCGCCGAGCGCTGATCCGGCGCCCGGCGCCGTCCGCTTTCTGGACCGGCGCCGAGCGGGCCCCGCGGACGTGGGAGGATCAGGGGGAGGCGGGCCAGGGCCGCGCACCCGGTCGCGCCGTCGCAGTTCCAGGCGCGAGCATGAGGAGCACCGTTGAGCAGGTTGCGCTGGCTGACCGCGGGGGAGTCCCACGGACCCGCACTTGTGGCGACGCTGGAGGGTCTTCCCGCCGGTGTGCCGATCACCACGGAGATGGTGGCGGACCACCTGGCCCGGCGGCGCCTCGGCTATGGACGCGGTGCCCGCATGAAGTTCGAGCGCGACGAGGTCACCTTTCTCGGCGGCGTCCGGCACGGCCTGACCATGGGCTCGCCCGTCGCGATCATGGTGGGCAACACCGAGTGGCCGAAGTGGGAGAAGGTCATGTCGGCCGATCCCGTCGACCCGGCCGAACTCGCTGAGCTGGCGCGCAATGCGCCGTTGACTCGCCCCCGGCCCGGCCACGCGGACCTGGCCGGTATGCAGAAGTACGGTGTGTCCGAGGCCCGCCCGATCCTGGAGCGCGCCTCCGCCCGCGAGACCGCGGCGCGTGTCGCGCTCGGCGCCGTCGCCCGGTCGTACCTGAAGGAGACGGCCGGGATCGAGATCGTCTCCCACGTGGTGGAGCTGGCCGCGGCCAAGGCCCCGTACGGCGTGTACCCGACGCCCGCCGACGTCGAGAAGCTGGACGCCGACCCGGTGCGCTGCCTGGACGCCGACGCCTCGAAGGCGATGGTCGCCGAGATCGACCAGGCCCACAAGGACGGCGACACCCTCGGCGGCGTCGTCGAGGTCCTGGCGTACGGCGTGCCGGTCGGCCTCGGCTCGCACGTGCACTGGGACCGGCGGCTCGACGCGCGGCTCGCCGCCGCGCTCATGGGCATCCAGGCCATCAAGGGCGTCGAGGTCGGCGACGGCTTCGAGCTGGCCCGCGTGCCCGGCTCGAAGGCGCACGACGAGATCGTCGCCACCGACGACGGCATCAAGCGCGCCACCGGCCGCTCCGGCGGCACCGAGGGCGGCCTCACCACCGGCGAGCTGCTGCGCGTGCGCGCCGCGATGAAGCCCATCGCGACCGTCCCGCGCGCCCTCGCCACCGTCGACGTCGCCACCGGCGAGGCCGCCAAGGCCCACCACCAGCGCTCCGACGTGTGCGCGGTCCCGGCCGCCGGGATCGTCGCCGAGGCCATGGTGGCGCTGGTCCTCGCCGACGCGGTCGCCGAGAAGTTCGGCGGCGACAGCGTCCCGGAGACCCGGCGCAACGTGGAGTCGTACCTCGACCACCTCCAGATCCGGTGAGCGGCGGCCCCAAGGTCGTCCTCGTCGGACCGATGGGCTCGGGCAAGACCACCGTCGGCGCGCTCCTCGCCGAGCGACTCGGCGTGGCCTACCGCGACACCGACGCGGACATCGTGGCCGCCCAGGGCCGCGAGATCGCCGACATCTTCGTCGAGGACGGCGAGGACCACTTCCGCGACCTGGAGCGGGCGGCCGTGCGGGCCGCCGTCGCCGGGCACGACGGGGTCCTCGCCCTCGGCGGCGGCGCGATCCTCGACGCGGGCACCCGCGCGCTGCTGCGCGACCTGCCCGTCGCCTACCTCTCGATGGGCGTCGAGGAGGCCGTGCGCCGCGTCGGCCTGGGCGCCGCGCGCCCGCTGCTCGCGGTCAACCCGCGCAAGCAGTGGCGCGAGCTGATGGACGCGCGCCGCCACCTGTACGAAGAAGTCGCCAGCGCCGTCGTCGCCACCGACGGCCGCACCCCCGAAGAGGTCGCGCAAGCGGTCCTGGACGCACTGGAGTTGAAGGCAGCATGAGCGAGGCAGTGACCCGCATCCACGTCGGCGGCACCGCGGGCACGGAGCCGTACGACGTGCTGGTCGGGCGGCAGCTGCTCGGCGAGCTGGGCGGCCTGGTCGGTGCCGCCAAGCGCGTCGCCGTCATCCACCCCGAGGCGCTCGCCGAGACCGGCGACGCACTGCGCCAGGACCTCGCGGACCAGGGCTACGAGGCCGTCGCCATCCAGGTGCCGAACGCCGAGGAGGCCAAGACCGCCGAGGTCGCCGCGTACTGCTGGAAGGCGCTCGGCCAGTCCGGCTTCACCCGCACCGACGTGATCGTCGGCGTCGGCGGCGGCGCCACCACCGACCTGGCCGGTTTCGTCGCGGCGAGCTGGCTGCGCGGGGTGCGCTGGGTCGCCGTACCCACGACCGTGCTCGGCATGGTGGACGCGGCGGTCGGCGGCAAGACCGGGATCAACACGGCCGAGGGCAAGAACCTGGTGGGCGCCTTCCACCCGCCCGCCGGGGTGCTGTGCGACCTGGCCGCCCTGGACTCGCTGCCCGTGCACGACTACGTCTCCGGGCTCGCCGAGATCATCAAGGCGGGCTTCATCGCCGATCCGGCCATCCTCGACCTGATCGAGGCCGACCCCCAGGCGGCCCGCACGCCCGCAGGGCCGCACACCGCCGAGCTGATCGAGCGCTCCATCCGGGTCAAGGCGGAGGTCGTCTCCGGCGACCTGAAGGAGTCGGGCCTGCGCGAGATCCTGAACTACGGCCACACGCTGGCGCACGCCATCGAGAAGAACGAGCGCTACCAGTGGCGGCACGGCGCCGCCGTCGCCGTCGGCATGCACTTCGCGGCCGAACTCGGCCGTCTGGCCGGACGCCTCGACGACGCCACCGCCGACCGGCACCGCACGGTCCTGGAGTCCGTCGGGCTGCCGCTCAGCTACCGCTACGACCAGTGGCCCAAGCTCCTGGAGACCATGAAGGTCGACAAGAAGTCCCGGGGCGACCTGCTGCGCTTCATCGTCCTCGACGGCCTCGCCAAGCCGACCGTCCTGGAGGGCCCGGACCCGGCGGTGCTGCTCGCCGCGTACGGCGAAGTCGCCGACTGACCGTCCGATCCGTCCGCCCGCGGGCGATTCGAACAAGCCACGGGCACTCCGCGGCCTCCCCGGCCGTTCACACAACGTCGGCCGGGGACGGTACCGTTCGGTACGGGCGGCCCCGCCGCCCCTACCAGGTCAGTCGTACGAGACGGAGTGGCACCGGATGCAGCACGCAGTGGGGTCTCCGTCGCCGCCGCCCCTTCAGCCGGGGCACGGACCGGCCACCGGCTGGTCCCCGGCCGCGCACCACCCGAGCGCCCCCCAGCCGGGCTTCGCGCCCGGCTTCGCCAGCGCCCCCTCCGGTCCCGCGCCGCACCCGCCGGGACCGGCTCCCGTTCCGCAGGCCCCGGGCGCCCCGCAGGGCCACGGCGCCCCGCACGCGCCGGTCGCCCCGCACGTTCCGCACGCCCCGGCGGCGCCCCACCCTCCGGCCGCCCCGCACGCCCCCGCCCCGCCGCCTCGGGACGTCACCAGCCACATCCAGCTCCCGCCCGGCGGCCCCGTCGCCGTGCCGAGCCCCCCGCCGGACGCGGCCCCCGCCGACACGGGCTCCACGACCCTCGCCGTGCTCCTCATCGGCCCCGCGGGCGCGGGCAAGACCAGCGTCGCGAAGTACTGGGCCGAGCACCGCCGCGTGCCCACCGCCCACATCAGCCTCGACGACGTCCGCGAGTGGGTCCGCTCCGGCTTCGCCGACCCCCAGGCGGGGTGGAACGACAACTCCGAGGCGCAGTACCGCCTGGCCCGCCGCACCTGCGGCTTCGCCGCGCGGAACTTCCTGGCCAACGGGATCTCCTGCGTCCTAGACGACGCCGTCTTCCCGGACCGGCCGGTCGTCGGCCTCGGCGGCTGGAAGCGGCACGTGGGCCCCGGCCTGCTGCCCGTCGTCCTGCTGCCGGGCCTGGAGGTCGTCCTGGAGCGCAACGCCCAGCGCAGCGGCAACCGCCGCCTCACGGACGAGGAGGTCGCCCGCATCCACGGCCGCATGGCGGGGTGGTACGGCTCGGGCCTGCCCATCATCGACAACTCCCACCTGGACGTCCCGGCGACGGCCCGCCTCCTCGACGAGGTCCTGGCCCGGGCGCTGACGAGCCCGCCCAAGTGGTAGCCCGGGGCCTGCCGCGCCGGTGGCCGCGGCCCGCCGAAGGGGAGGCTCAAGCGCGCGGCCACCGCCCCGCGGGCCGCTGTCAACGATCCCGGCCCCGCCCCTCGTCCGCGCGGCCCTGACGCCCGGTCGGACGCGCTGAACCGGCCCCGGCACCGGGCCGCTCTTAGGCTCGGCCCCATGTCAGAGGTGTACGCGGCCCGCCGGGAGCGGCTCAGGGAGCGGTGCGCGGCCGGAGGCAGCGCGGCGGCGCTGGTCTCCCGGCCCGCCAACGTCCGCTATCTCGCTGGCGCGGCCCCGCGCGGCGCCGTCCTGCTGCTCGGCGGGAGTGAGGACGTGCTGCTGTGCGCCCGCCCGCCCGAGGACGAGCCCGGCGCGGCACGGCCCGATGCGGGCCTGCGGCTGCACGTCCTTCCGGCGCCGGACGGCGACCCGGCCGTCGCGGGCGCCGGTCAGGCCGCCGCCCAGGGCGTCGAGGCGCTCGCCGTCGAGGAGCACCACCTGACCGTCGCCCGCCACCGGGCGCTGGCGTCGGTGGCGCCCCGGCTGCGCTTCACCGACCTCGCCCAGGGCGTGGAACAGCTGCGCCTGGTCAAGGACGAGGAGGAGCTGTCCTGCCTCAGGATCGCCGCCGAGATCGCCGACCAGGCGCTGGGGGAGCTGCTGGAATCCATCCTGGTGGGGCGCACGGAGCGGCATCTCGCCCTGGAGCTGGAGCGCCGCCTCGTCGACCACGGCGCCGACGGCCCGGCGTTCCCGACGTCGGTCGCCACCGGGCCGCACTCCGGGCGCCTTGGGCACCGCCCGACGGACCGGCGCGTGGAGGAGGGCGACTTCCTCTCCGTGTGCCTCGGCGCCTGCTACCGGGGCTACCGCAGCGAGATCGGCCGCACCTTCGTCATCGGCACCACGCCCGCGGACTGGCAGATCGAGCTGTACGACGTGGTCTTCGCCGCCCAGCGGGCCGGGCGCGAGGCCCTCGCCCCCGGTGCGGCCTGCCGGGACGTGGACCGCGCGGCCCGGCAGGTGCTCGCCGCCGCGGGGTACTCGGAGGGGCTGGCTCCGGGGACCGGACACGGCGTGGGGCTCGAAAACACCGAGGACCCGCAGTTGGCGCCCGCGGCCATGGGTAAACTGGACGCTTGCGTGCCGGTCACCGTCGAACCGGGGGTCCACCTCCCGGGCCGGGGCGGAGTCCGGATCGATGACACGCTCGTCGTCCGCTGCGAAGCGGACGGCGGACCCGAGCTACTCACCATCACGACCAAGGAGCTGCTCGCGCTCTAGCGCGGGCACGTGCCCGGGGTCGTCCACGTCAGTCCAGGAGATTCCGCAACCGTGGCTTCCACGAACGACCTCAAGAACGGCATGGTGCTCAAGCTCGAAGGCGGCCAGCTCTGGTCCGTCGTCGAGTTCCAGCACGTCAAGCCCGGCAAGGGCCCTGCATTCGTGCGCACCAAGCTCAAGAACGTGCTCTCCGGCAAGGTCGTCGACAAGACGTTCAACGCCGGCGTCAAGGTCGAGACGGCCACTGTCGACAAGCGCGACATGCAGTTCTCGTACATGGACGGCGACTACTTCGTCTTCATGGACATGGAGACCTACGACCAGCTGCACATCGACAAGAAGGTCGTCGGCGACGCCGCGAACTTCCTGATCGAGGGCTTCGAGGCCACCGTCGCGCAGCACGAGGGCGAGGTGCTCTTCGTCGAGCTGCCCGCCGCCGTCGAGCTGACCATCCAGGAGACCGAGCCCGGCGTCCAGGGCGACCGCTCCACCGGCGGCACCAAGCCCGCCATCCTGGAGACCGGCCACCAGATCAACGTGCCGCTGTTCATCACCACCGGCGAGAAGATCAAGGTCGACACCCGCGACAGCAGCTACCTCGGCCGGGTGAACAGCTAACCGTGGCCGCCCGTAACACGGCCCGCAAGCGCGCCTTCCAGATCCTCTTCGAGGCCGACCAGCGCGGCGTCGACGTGCTCACCGTGCTCGCGGACTGGGTGCGCCACTCGCGGACCGACACCCGGCAGCCGCCGGTGAGCGAGTACACGATGGAGCTGGTCGAGGGCTACGAGAAGCACGCGGCCCGCATCGACGAGCTGATCGCCCAGTACGCCGTCGGGTGGACCCTGGACCGGATGCCCGTCGTCGACCGGAACATCCTGCGGCTCGGCGCCTACGAGCTGGTCTGGGTGGACGGTACGCCCGACGCGGTCGTCCTCGACGAGGCCGTTCAGCTCGCCAAGGAGTTCTCGACCGACGATTCGCCCGCTTTCGTGAATGGGCTCCTCGGTCGTTTCAAGGACCTCAAGCCGAGCCTGCGCCGGGAGGCGTGAGCGGTTCTCGTTCCGCCGTTCCCAGCAGCGCTTCGAAGGGCCCGCGGCCATCACGGCCGCGGGCCCTTCGCGTTTTCCCTCGGTGGCACGGCCAAGCGGACGTACGGGTGAACACCGCTGACGGGAGCGCGAAAAACCGCCGGGGTGGCCGGAAAACCTCATGGGTTTCCGGCCACCCCGGCGGCACGTTTCTCCCCGGGCCCCGTCAGGGGGCCGCTCAGACCTCTTCGTGGGCCACGGCGCGGCGGGCGTCCGCGTCGAGCACGCCCCAGCTGATGAGCTGCTCCGTGAGCACCGAGGGCGACTGGTCGTAGATCACGGCGAGGGTGCGCAGGTCGTCCTGGCGGATGGAGAGCACCTTGCCGTTGTAGTCGCCGCGCTGGGACTGGATGGTGGCGGCATATCGCTGGAGCGGGCCCGCCTTCTCCGCCGGGACGTGCGCCAGGCGCTCCAGGTCCAGGACCAGCTTGGGCGGCGGCTCGGCGGCACCGCCGGGCGGGGTGCCCGGCAGGAGCTCCTGCACCGGAACGCCGTAGAAGTCCGCCAGCTCGGCGAGGCGCTGCACGGTCACGGCGCGGTCGCCGCGCTCGTACGACCCGACCACGACGGCCTTCCAGCGACCCTGGGACTTCTCCTCCACGCCGTGAAGGGAAAGGCCCTGCTGGGTGCGGATGGCGCGGAGCTTGGCCCCGAGCTGTTTGGCGTATTCGCTGGACATATAGCTCCCCGGACGCTGTGACAACGTGCGGCTCCGCCGCGCGGCTGGTGACTCACTGTGAGGTTACGCAGCGTTACTTGGCTGCGTCAAGCCGAATGGGTCCGAGGGCCCCTTCCGAGGGGCGGGGAGGGGCCGCGTTGCCGTGGCTGGTACCGTAAAAGACGCCTGGCCCGCTGGATGGCGGGATTAGGCGTACATTCGACGTCCTTTAAAGTCCGTCCCGTGAGGCGGAGAAGGAGGTCCGTTTTCATGGACACGCATGCCTCCGGTGTGCCGCGGCCCGTTCTCGAAGGCCCGGACATCGCACGGGTGTTGACCCGTATCGCCCACGAAATCGTGGAGCGCGCCAAGGGCGCCGACGACGTGGTGCTGCTCGGCATTCCGACCCGGGGCGTCTTCCTCGCCCAGCGGCTCGGCGCGAAGCTCGAGGAGATCACCGGCCGCAAGATCCCGGTCGGCTCCCTTGACATCACGATGTACCGCGACGACCTGCGGATGCACCCCCCGCGCGCCCTCGCCCGCACCGACATCCCCGGTGACGGCGTCGACGGCCGCCTGGTCGTCCTCGTCGACGACGTGCTCTTCTCCGGCCGCACCATCCGCGCCGCCCTCGACGCCCTGAACGACATCGGCCGCCCGCGCGCGGTGCAGCTCGCCGTCCTCGTCGACCGCGGCCACCGCGAACTGCCCATCCGCGCCGACTACGTCGGCAAGAACCTCCCCACGTCGCTGCGGGAGACGGTCAAGGTCCAGCTCGCCGAGGAGGACGGCCGCGACGCCGTGCTGCTCGGCGCCAAGCCGGAGCCCGCGGCCGGCTGACGCTGGCTCCCCCTCGTACGACCCGCCTCAGGTCCGTGCGCGAGCTGACGCGCGCCCGTACACGCGGCGCGCCCGCCTGCCCGCCCAGGGACGTGACCCAGGCCCGGCACACCTGAAATCCCCCTACGGAGCCCACCCGATGATGCGACACCTCATCTCGGCCGCCGACCTCTCCCGCGACGAAGCCGTCCTGATCCTCGACACCGCGGAGGAGATGGCCCGCGTCGCCGACCGGCCGATCAAGAAGCTGCCCGCGCTGCGCGGCCGCACGGTCTGCAACCTGTTCTTCGAGGACTCGACCCGTACCCGGATCTCCTTCGAGGCCGCCGAGAAGCGCCTCTCGGCGGACGTGATCAACTTCGCCGCCAAGGGGTCCAGCGTCTCCAAGGGCGAGTCCCTGAAGGACACCGCCCAGACCCTGGAGGCGATGGGCGTCGACGCCGTCGTCATCCGGCACGGCGCGTCCGGCGCCCCCTACCGGCTCGCCACCTCCGGCTGGATCGACGCGCCCGTCATCAACGCCGGTGACGGCACCCACCAGCACCCCACGCAGGCCCTGCTGGACGCGTTCACCATGCGCCGCCGCCTGATCGGCCCCGACGCGGGCCTCGGCCAGGGCCTGGACGGCAAGCGCGTCACCGTCGTCGGCGACGTCCTGCACAGCCGGGTCGCCCGCTCCAACGTGGACCTGCTGCACACCCTCGGCGCCGAGGTCACCCTGGTCGCGCCGCCCACCCTGATCCCGGTGGGCGTCGAGCACTGGCCGTGCGAGGTGTCGTACGACCTGGACTCCACGCTCACCAAGTCCGACGCCGTGATGATGCTGCGGGTGCAGCGCGAGCGGATGAACGCCGCGTTCTTCCCCACCGAGCGCGAGTACTCGCGCCGCTACGGCCTGGACGCCGACCGCATGGCGAAGATGCCCGAGCACGCCATCGTCATGCACCCCGGCCCCATGGTCCGCGGCATGGAGATCACCGCCGAGGTCGCCGACTCCGGCCGCTGCACGGTCGTCGAGCAGGTCGCCAACGGCGTCTCCATCCGCATGGCCGTCCTGTACCTGCTGCTGGGCGGCAACGAGCCCGCCGTCACCCACTCGCGTACCGAGGAGAAGTAAGACCCATGAGCAAGATCCTGATCCGTGGTGCGAAGGTGCTCGGCGGCGAGCCCCAGGACGTCCTGATCGACGGGGAGACCATCGAGGCCGTCGGCGCCGGGCTCGCCGCCGAGGGCACCACCGTCGTCGAGGCCGACGGCAAGGTGCTCCTGCCGGGCCTGGTCGACCTGCACACCCATCTGCGCGAGCCCGGCCGCGAGGACTCCGAGACCGTCCTCACCGGCACCCGCGCCGCCGCCAGCGGTGGCTACACCACCGTGTTCGCGATGGCCAACACCTTCCCGGTCGCCGACACCGCGGGCGTCGTCGAGCAGGTCTACCGGCTGGGCAAGGAGTCCGGCTACTGCGATGTGCAGCCCATCGGCGCCGTCACCGTCGGCCTGGAGGGCAGGAAGCTCGCCGAGCTGGGCGCCATGCACGAGTCGGCCGCCGGTGTCACGGTCTTCTCCGACGACGGCAAGTGCGTCGACGACGCCGTGATCATGCGGCGTGCCCTGGAGTACGTGAAGGCGTTCGGCGGTGTCGTCGCCCAGCACGCCCAGGAGCCGCGGCTCACCGAGGGCGCCCAGATGAACGAGGGTGTCGTCTCCGCGGAGCTGGGGCTCGGCGGCTGGCCCGCGGTCGCCGAGGAGTCGATCATCGCCCGGGACGTCCTCCTCGCCGAGCACGTCGGTTCGCGGGTGCACATCTGCCACCTGTCGACGGCCGGGTCCGTGGAGATCGTCCGCTGGGCCAAGTCCCGCGGCATCGACGTGACCGCCGAGGTCACCCCGCACCACCTGCTCCTCACCGACGAGCTGGTGCGCACCTACAACCCGGTCTACAAGGTCAACCCGCCGCTGCGCACGGAAGCCGACGTCATGGCCCTGCGCGAGGCTCTCGCCGACGGCACCATCGACATCGTCGCCACCGACCACGCCCCGCACCCGCACGAGGACAAGGACTGCGAGTGGGCCGCGGCCGCCATGGGCATGGTCGGCCTGGAGACCGCCCTGTCGGTCGTGCAGCACACGATGGTCGACACGGGCCTGCTGACCTGGGCCGGGGTGGCCGAGCGGATGTCGGTCAAGCCCGCCGAGATCGGCCAGGCCGCGGGCCAGGGCCGCCCGATCGCCGCGGGCGAGCCCGCGAACCTCACCCTCGTCGACCCGGCATACCGTGGAGCCGTGGACCCCGCGGGCTTCGCCTCCCGCAGCCGCAACACCCCCTACGAGGGCCGTGAGCTGCCGGGACGCGTCACGCACACCTGGCTCCGGGGTCGGGCCACGCTCGTCGACGGGAAGCTCCAGTGAACGCACACCACCCCCTCGCCCTGACCCAGCTCGCCGCCGACGAGAAGTCGGCGCAGGTCACCGACTGGGCCGCCCGGATCGGCTGGGTCGTCGGCATCCTGCTCTTCATCGCGCTCGTCTACTGGCTGATGCGCGAGGGCTGGAAGTGGCGCGGCACCCTCCAGAGCGACCTGCCGGAGCTCCCCAGCGCGCCGTCAGAGCCCGGTGCGACGAAACTTGAGCTGACCGGCCGCTACCACGGCTCCACCACCGCGGGCCAGTGGCTGGACCGCATCGTGGCGCACGGCCTGGGCACCCGCAGCCGGGTGGAGCTGACCCTCACCGACGCGGGCCTGGACGTCGTACGCCCCGGGGCGCGGGACTTCTTCATCCCCAGGGAAGCCCTGCGCGAGGCCCGGCTCGACAAGGGCATCGCGGGCAAGGTCCTCGCCGAGGGCGGTCTGCTGATCGTCACCTGGGCGCACGGCGACAAGCTCCTCGACTCCGGCTTCCGCTCGGACCACGCCGCCGAGCAGGCCGCCTGGGTCGAAGCCATCAACAACATGATCGACAGCACCGAGAACCACAGCACGACGGAAACGGAAGGCGCACGATGACGACCTCCACCCAGGAGAACGCCTCGCAGAGGAAGGTGGCGCCTCCCGCCGTACTCGTCCTGGAGGACGGCCGCGCCTTCCGCGGCCGCGCCTACGGGGCCGTGGGGGAGACCTTCGGCGAGGCCGTCTTCTCCACCGGCATGACCGGCTACCAGGAGACCCTGACCGACCCGTCGTACCACCGCCAGGTCGTCGTGATGACCGCCCCCCACGTCGGGAATACGGGCGTCAACGACGAGGACCCCGAGTCGGGGCGGATCTGGGTCTCCGGGTACGTCGTGCGCGACCCCGCCCGGGTGCCCTCCAACTGGCGCTCCCGGCGCTCCCTCGACGAGGAGCTGCGGCGTCAGGGCGTCGTCGGCATCAGCGGCATCGACACCCGCGCCCTCACCCGCCACCTGCGCGAGCGCGGCGCCATGCGTGTCGGCATCTTCTCCGGAGACGCCATCGCCAGTGACGCCGACCTGCTGGCCAAGGTGCGGGCGCAGCCGCAGATGAAGGGCGCCGACCTGTCCGCCGAGGTCGCCACCAAGGAGGCGTACGTCGTCCCGGCGATCGGTGAGAAGAAGTTCACCGTCGCCGCCGTCGACCTCGGCATCAAGGGCATGACCCCGCACCGCATGGCCGAGCGCGGCATCGAGGTGCACGTGCTGCCCGCCACCGCGACCGCCGAGGACGTGTACGCCGTCAACCCCGACGGCGTGTTCTTCTCCAACGGCCCCGGTGACCCGGCGACCGCCGACGGCCCCGTGGCCGTGATGCGGGAGGTCCTGAAGCGGAAGACGCCGCTGTTCGGCATCTGCTTCGGCAACCAGATCCTCGGCCGCGCCCTCGGCTTCGGCACGTACAAGCTGAAGTACGGCCACCGCGGCATCAACCAGCCCGTGCAGGACCGCACGACCGGCAAGGTCGAGGTCACCGCGCACAACCACGGCTTCGCCGTCGACGCCCCGCTCGACCGCGTCTCCGACACCCCCTACGGACGCGCCGAGGTCTCCCACGTGTGCCTCAACGACCAGGTGGTGGAGGGGCTCCAGCTCCTCGACCAGCCCGCGTTCAGCGTCCAGTACCACCCCGAAGCAGCCGCGGGTCCGCACGACGCCGCGTACCTCTTCGACCGCTTCGTTACGCTCATGGAGGGCCAGCGTGCCTAAGCGCACCGATATCCAGTCCGTCCTGGTCATCGGCTCCGGCCCGATCGTCATCGGCCAGGCCGCGGAGTTCGACTACTCCGGAACCCAGGCGTGCCGCGTCCTCAAGTCCGAGGGCCTGCGCGTCATCCTCGTCAACTCCAACCCGGCCACGATCATGACCGACCCGGAGATCGCCGACGCCACGTACGTCGAGCCGATCACCCCGGAGTTCGTGGGGAAGATCATCGCCAAGGAGCGCCCCGACGCGCTCCTGCCCACGCTCGGCGGCCAGACGGCCCTGAACACCGCCATCTCCATGCACGAGCAGGGCGTCCTCGACAAGTACGGGGTCGAACTGATCGGCGCCAACGTCGAGGCGATCAACAAGGGCGAGGACCGCGACCTGTTCAAGGAGGTCGTCGAGGCCGTCCGCGCCAAGATCGGCCACGGCGAGTCCGCCCGCTCGGTGATCTGCCACTCCATGGACGACGTCCTGAACGGCGTCGAGGAACTGGGCGGCTACCCCGTCGTCGTCCGCCCCTCCTTCACCATGGGCGGCGCGGGCTCCGGCTTCGCGCACAACGAGGACGAGCTGCGCCGCATCGCGGGCCAGGGCCTCACCCTCTCGCCGACCACCGAGGTGCTCCTGGAGGAGTCCATCCTCGGCTGGAAGGAGTACGAGCTGGAGCTGATGCGCGACAAGAACGACAACGTCGTAGTCGTCTGCTCCATCGAGAACTTCGACCCGATGGGCGTGCACACCGGCGACTCCATCACCGTCGCGCCCGCGATGACGCTCACCGACCGCGAGTACCAGATCCTGCGGGACGTCGGCATCGCGATCATCCGCGAGGTCGGCGTCGACACCGGCGGCTGCAACATCCAGTTCGCGGTGAACCCGGCCGACGGCCGCGTCATCGTCATCGAGATGAACCCGCGCGTCTCGCGGTCCTCCGCGCTGGCCTCCAAGGCCACCGGCTTCCCGATCGCGAAGATCGCCGCGAAGCTGGCCGTGGGCTACACCCTCGATGAGATCCCCAACGACATCACCGAGAAGACCCCGGCGTCCTTCGAGCCCACGCTCGACTATGTGGTCGTCAAGGCCCCGCGCTTCGCCTTCGAGAAGTTCCCGCAGGCTGACTCCACGCTCACCACGACGATGAAGTCCGTCGGCGAGGCCATGGCCATCGGCCGCAACTTCACCGAGGCCCTCCAGAAGGCCCTGCGCTCCCTGGAGAAGAAGGGCAGCCAGTTCACCTTCACCGGCAGGCCCGGCGACAAGAACACCCTGCTGCGCGCCGCCGTGCGCCCCACCGACGGCCGGATCAACACCGTCATGCAGGCCATCCGCGCGGGCGCCACCCCGCAGGAGGTCTTCGACGCCACGAAGATCGACCCCTGGTTCGTCGACCAGCTCTTCCTGATCAAGGAGATCGCCGACGAGCTGACCGCCGCCGACGAACTCACCCCCGAGCTGCTCGCCGACGCCAAGCGCCACGGCTTCTCCGACGCGCAGATCGCCGAGATCCGCGGCCTGCGCGAGGACGTCGTCCGCGAGGTCCGGCACGCGCTCGGCGTCCGCCCGGTCTACAAGACGGTCGACACCTGCGCCGCCGAGTTCGCCGCGAAGACCCCGTACTTCTACTCCTCCTACGACGAGGAGTCCGAGGTCGCGCCGCGCGAGAAGCCCGCCGTGATCATCCTGGGCTCCGGCCCCAACCGCATCGGCCAGGGCATCGAGTTCGACTACTCCTGCGTGCACGCCTCCTTCGCGCTCAGCGACGCGGGCTACGAGACCGTCATGGTCAACTGCAACCCCGAGACCGTCTCCACCGACTACGACACCTCCGATCGGCTCTACTTCGAGCCGCTCACCCTGGAGGACGTCCTGGAGATCGTCCACGCCGAGCAGCAGGCGGGCCCGGTCGCGGGCGTCGTAGTCCAGCTCGGCGGCCAGACCCCCCTCGGCCTCTCCCAGGCCCTGAAGGACAACGGCGTCCCGGTCGTCGGCACCTCGCCCGAGGCCATCCACGCCGCCGAGGACCGCGGCGCCTTCGGCCGCGTCCTCGCCGAGGCGGGCCTGCCCGCGCCCAAGCACGGCACCGCCACCACCTTCGCCGAGGCCAAGGAGATCGCCGACGAGATCGGCTACCCCGTCCTCGTCCGCCCCTCGTACGTGCTCGGCGGGCGCGGCATGGAGATCGTGTACGAGGAGGCCCGCCTCCAGGCGTACATCGCCGAGTCCACCGAGATCAGCGCCGACCGACCGGTCCTCGTCGACCGCTTCCTCGACGACGCCATCGAGATCGACGTGGACGCGCTCTACGACGGCCACGAGCTGTACCTGGGCGGTGTCATGGAGCACATCGAGGAGGCCGGGATCCACTCCGGCGACTCGGCGTGCGCGCTGCCCCCGATCACGCTCGGCGGCCACGACATCAAGCGCCTGCGCACCTCCACCGAGGCCATCGCCAAGGGCGTCGGCGTGCGCGGCCTGATCAACATCCAGTTCGCGATGGCCGGGGACATCCTGTACGTCCTGGAGGCCAACCCACGCGCCTCGCGCACGGTGCCCTTCACCTCCAAGGCCACCGCCGTGCCGCTCGCCAAGGCCGCCGCCCGCATCTCGCTGGGCGCGACCATCGCCGAGCTGCGCGCCGAGGGCCTGCTCCCGGCCACCGGCGACGGCGGCGAGCTGCCGCTCGACGCGCCGATCTCCGTCAAGGAGGCCGTCATGCCCTGGTCGCGCTTCCGCGACATCCAGGGCCGCGGCGTCGACACCGTGCTCGGCCCGGAGATGCGCTCCACCGGCGAAGTCATGGGCATCGACTCGGTGTTCGGCACGGCCTACGCCAAGTCGCAGGCCGGGGCGTACGGTCCGCTGCCCACCAAGGGCCGCGCGTTCATCTCCGTGGCCAACCGCGACAAGCGCTCCATGATCTTCCCGGCGCGCGAACTGGTCGCCCACGGCTTCGAGTTGCTCGCCACCTCCGGCACCGCCGAGGTCCTCAAGCGCAACGGCATCAACGCCACCGTCGTGCGCAAGCAGTCCGAGGGCGAGGGTCCGCGCGGCGAGAAGACCATCGTCCAGCTCATCCACGACGGCGAGGTCGACCTCATCGTCAACACCCCCTACGGCACCGGCGGCCGCCTCGACGGCTACGACATCCGCACCGCGGCCGTCGCCCGCTCCGTGCCGTGCCTGACGACGGTCCAGGGCCTGGCCGCCGCCGTCCAGGGCATCGACGCCCTGCACCACGGGGGAGTGGGCGTGCGCTCGCTCCAGGAACACGCGCGGCACCTGACGGCTCTGTCCGCGGACCGCGACTAGGCGCTCCGCGGGATGGGTTGCGCTGTGCCGTCGTCCGTCCGCGACTCCGTCGTGGCTGGTCGCGCCCACGCGGCGGAGCCGCATATCGACACGGCCCCGCGCCCTTCGGGGCGCTCCCGTACCGCAGCCGACTTCGCCACGCTCGCCTAGCAGCTCGTGAGGGGGACACCGAACGCGGTGTCCCCCTCCTTATGAGGACACCACATGTACACGTTCTTCTTCCGGCTCGTCTTCCGGCGGATGGATCCGGAGCGGGCTCACCACCTCGCCTTCCGCTGGATCCGCCTGGCCGCCCGCATCCCCGTCCTGCGCACCTTCGTCGCCGCCGCCCTCGCCCCGCGCCACAAGGAGCTGCGCACCGAGGCCTTCGGCCTGCGCATGCACGGCCCCTTCGGGCTCGCCGCCGGGTTCGACAAGAACGCCGTCGCGGTCGACGGCATGGCCATGCTCGGCTTCGACCACGTCGAGATCGGCACCGTCACCGGCGAGCCGCAGCCCGGCAACCCCAAGAAGCGCCTCTTCCGCCTGGTCGAGGACCGCGCCCTGATCAACCGCATGGGCTTCAACAACGACGGCTCCGCGGCCGTCGCCGCGCGCCTGGCGGCCCGCGACGAGGTCTTCCGGACCGTCGTCGGCGTCAACATCGGCAAGACCAAGGTCGTCCCGGAGGCCGAGGCCGCCGCCGACTACGTGAAGTCCACCGAGCGCCTGGCCCGGCACGCCGACTACCTGGTGGTCAACGTGTCCTCGCCGAACACGCCGGGCCTGCGCAACCTCCAGGCCACCGAGTCGCTGCGCCCGCTGCTCACGGCCGTGCGCGAGGCCGCCGACCGCACCGTCACCGACCGCCGCGTCCCGCTGCTCGTCAAGATCGCCCCCGACCTGGCCGACGACGACGTCGACGCGGTCGCCGACCTCGCCGTCGAGCTGGGCCTGGACGGCATCATCGCCACCAACACCACCATCGCCCGCGACGGCCTCGGCCTGGCCTCCGCCCCCGAGCTGGTCAAGGAGACCGGCGGCCTGTCCGGCGCCCCCCTGAAGGAGCGCTCCCTGGAGGTCCTGCGCCGCCTCTACGCGCGCGTGGGCGACCGGATCACCCTCGTGGGCGTCGGCGGTATCGAGAACGCCGAGGACGCCTGGCAGCGCATCCTCGCGGGCGCCACCCTGGTGCAGGGCTACAGCGCGTTCATCTACCAGGGCCCCTTCTGGCAGCGCGCCGTCCACAAGGGCCTCGCCGCCCGGCTCGCCGCATCCCCGTACGCCACGCTCGCCGACGCGGTCGGCGCCGACGTGAGGAAGTCCGCATGACCGAGCCCTTCGGCGCCCGCCTGCGCCACGCCATGGACACCCGCGGGCCGCTGTGCGTCGGCATCGACCCGCACGCCTCGCTCCTGGCCGCCTGGGGCCTCGACGACGACGTCAAGGGCCTGGAGACCTTCACGCGCACCACCGTGGAGGCCCTCGCCGACCAGGTCGCCGTCTTCAAGCCGCAGGCGGCGTTCTTCGAGCGCTTCGGCTCGCGCGGCGTCGCCGTCCTGGAGCGGGCCGTCACCGAGCTGCGCGCCGCCGGGGCCCTGGTCGTCATGGACGCCAAGCGCGGCGACATCGGCTCCACCATGGCCGCCTACGCCGAGGCCTTCCTGCGCCCGGACGCGCCGCTGTTCTCCGACGCCCTCACGGTGTCGCCGTACCTCGGCTACGAGTCCCTGCGCCCCGCCGTGGACCTGGCGCGCCAGAGCGGTACGGGGCTGTTTGTGCTGGCCCTGACCTCCAACCCGGAGGGCGCCGAGGTGCAGCGGGCCGTCCGCCCCGAGGGCGGCGCCACCATCGGCGCGACCATGCTCGCCCACCTCGCCCGCGAGAACGCCGACGCCGCCCCCATGGGCTCCTTCGGCGCGGTCGTCGGCGCCACGCTCGGCGACCTGTCGTCGTTCGACCTCGACATCAACGGCCCGCTCCTCGCACCCGGCATCGGCGCGCAGGGCGCCACGCCCGCCGACCTGCCCGCGGTCTTCGGCCCGGCGGTGCGGAACGTGGTGCCGAACGTCAGCCGGGGGGTGCTCAAGGCGGGGCCGGACGCGGAGGCGCTGCGGGCGGCCGCCGCCGGGTTCGCGGACGAGGTGCGGCGGGCCGTGACGGGGGCGTAGCCGCCCCGCCCAGGAGTCCGCCCCCTGGCCGCCCCCTGGAGTCCGCCCCCGGAGCCCGCCCTCTGCCCCCGGTGCCCCCGCTGCCCCCGGTGCCGCCGACCGGCACCGGGGGCGGTTGCATATGCGCCGTACCGCGCGCGGAGCGTCCCGCCGCCCCCACGCGGTCGTGCCGGGGCACGGCACACACGCGCCCTACTAACGCGTTGCTTACGCGACACCCGGCCAAATCAGGGGAGAATTGCCCGTTATGTCGGGCTCAGCGGAGGCTGACCAGGACTTTTCGCTTGTTCTCGCTGACTCCGGCGGCCATGGCCGCTAGTCTCCGACGAGAGCCAACGGGCAAGCGCGTTGCACGTTGCTCCCCTGGTGTGGGGCGACTAGGTTCCTCACCGGTCCGTATCCGACAGTTCGATCTTCGAGGTGACGTAGGCGTGGCTCTTCCGCCCCTTACCCCTGAACAGCGCGCAGCCGCGCTCGAAAAGGCCGCCGCGGCTCGCCGGGAGCGGGCCGAGGTCAAGAATCGACTCAAGCACTCCGGCGCCTCCCTTCACGAGGTCATCAAGCAGGGCCAGGAGAACGACGTCATCGGCAAGATGAAGGTCTCCGCCCTCCTGGAGTCCCTGCCGGGCGTGGGCAAGGTCCGCGCCAAGCAGATCATGGAGCGCCTCGGGATCTCCGAGAGCCGCCGTGTCCGCGGCCTCGGCTCCAACCAGATCGCGTCGCTCGAGCGTGAGTTTGGCAGCAGTGCTGCCAGCTGACGGTCTCGGGCACTCCCGCGAACCTGGATAATCGCTGCATGGCTGCAACATCCCGGGGACGACCCCCGTGCCCCCGGACGTACGTCCGCGGCTGACCGTGCTCTCCGGCCCCTCAGGGGTCGGCAAGAGCACGGTCGTCGCTCATATGCGCAAGGAACACCCCGAGGTCTGGCTCTCGGTCTCGGCGACGACCCGCAAGCCGCGCCCCGGCGAGCGCCACGGCGTCCAGTACTTCTTCGTCTCCGACGACGAGATGGACAAGCTGATCGCCAACGGCGAGCTGCTGGAGTGGGCCGAGTTCGCGGGCAACCGCTACGGCACGCCCCGCCAGGCCGTGCTGGAGCGCCTGGAGGCGGGCGAGCCCGTCCTCCTGGAGATCGACCTCCAGGGCGCCCGGCTGGTCCGCGAGTCGATGCCGGACGCCCAGCTGGTCTTCCTGGCCCCGCCGAGCTGGGACGAGCTGGTCCGTCGGCTCACCGGCCGCGGGACGGAGGCCCCCGAGGTGATCGAGCGCAGGCTGGAGGCCGCGCGCGTCGAACTGGCCGCGGAGTCGGAGTTCGATACGACGCTTGTCAACACCTCGGTCGAGGATGTCGCGCGCGAACTGCTAGCCTTGATGAAAGTTGTTTGATCTTCACCCCCTTCGGAAGGCAGAGAGTGTCCTCTTCCATCACCGCGCCCGAGGGCATCATCAACCCGCCGATTGATGAGCTGCTTGAGGCCACCGACTCGAAGTACAGCCTCGTGATCTACGCCGCCAAGCGCGCCCGTCAGATCAACGCGTACTACTCGCAGCTCGGCGAGGGCCTCCTGGAGTACGTCGGCCCGCTCGTGGACACCCACGTCCACGAGAAGCCGCTGTCGATCGCGCTCCGCGAGATCAACGCGGGCCTGCTGACGTCCGAGGCCGTCGAGGGCCCGGCGCAGTAAGCGTCCAAGTCGTTCACCACAGGCCCGGCAGAGCACCTGCCGGGCCTGTGGTGTGTCATGGAGTCGTACGCCGCCGACGCGGCGTGCGCGACAGAGTGCGGGGAGGTACCGTGGGCAAGGCCGACAAGAGCGACATGTCCGGTGAGAGTGGCGAGAGCGGCGAGATCCGCGACCCCCGGGAGGACCGGGCAGCCGGGGAAGACCGGGAAGCCGGGGAAGCCCGGGAAGCCCGGGAGGTCCGGGAAGACCGGCAGGGCAAGCCGCGGGTCGTGCTGGGCGTCAGCGGCGGGATCGCCGCCTACAAGGCGTGCGAGCTGCTGCGCAGGCTCACCGAGTCCGGCCACGACGTCCGCGTCGTGCCGACCGAGTCGGCGCTGCACTTCGTGGGCGCCGCGACCTGGTCCGCCCTCTCCGGGAACCCGGTGTCCACGGAGGTCTGGTCCCACGTCCACGAGGTGCCGCACGTGCGCATCGGGCAGGGCGCCGACCTCGTGATCGTCGCGCCCGCCACCGCCGACATGCTCGCCAAGGCGGCCCACGGCCTCGCCGACGACCTCCTGACGAACACGCTGCTCACGGCCCGCTGTCCCGTCGTCTTCGCCCCGGCCATGCACACGGAGATGTGGGAGCACCCGGCCACGCAGGAGAACGTGGCCACGCTGCGCCGCCGCGGCGCCCTCGTCGTCGAGCCCGCCGTCGGCCGCCTCACCGGCGTCGACACCGGCAAGGGGCGCTTCCCCGAGCCCGCGGAGCTGTTCGAGGTCGTACGCCGCGTCCTCAAGCGCGGCACCGGCGGTCAGGACCTCGCCGGACGCCACGTCGTCGTCAGCGCGGGCGGCACCCGCGAGCCCCTGGACCCGGTGCGCTTCCTCGGCAACCGCTCCTCCGGCAAGCAGGGCTACGCCCTCGCCCGCAGCGCGGCCGCCCGCGGCGCCCGCGTGACCCTGGTGGCCGCCAACGCGGCGCTGCCCGACCCGGCGGGCGTCGACGTCGTGCCCGTCGGCACGGCCCTTCAGCTGCGCGAGGCGGTCCTGAAGGCGGCCGCCGACGCCGACGCCGTGGTGATGGCGGCGGCCGTGGCCGACTTCCGCCCGGCGGCCTACGCCGCCGGGAAGATCAAGAAGAAGGACGGCGAGGAGCCCGCCCCTCTCGCCCTCGTCCGCAATCCGGACATCCTGGCCGAGATCGCGGGCGACCGGCCGCGCCCGGGCCAGGTGGTCGTCGGCTTCGCCGCCGAGACGGACGACGTCCTCGCCAACGGCCGCGCCAAGCTCGCGCGCAAGGGCTGTGACCTGCTCGTCGTGAACGAGGTCGGCGAGCGCAAGACATTCGGCTCTGAGCGGAACGAGGCCGTGGTGCTCGGCGCCGACGGCAGCGAGACCCCGGTCCCGTACGGCCCCAAGGACGATCTCGCCGACACCGTCTGGGACCTGGTCGTTCCGCGACTCGCCTGACGGTCCCCGCGTCGGTCGACCACCGGGGGCCGGTGTCCCGCCAGGCGGGACGAACCCGTGAAACCCCCGAAAAACCCGGGAAGACCCCGGGATTACGGGGCGCCACGCCCTCTGGTGGAGACCGCTGACCGTGTCGCACAATGCAGTGCCGCAGGTCACAGGGCTCCCATGTGGCGAGACACGTGACCACGCGGCCGAGCGCGACCGATAAACTGGTCTCGGACGACGTCGAGCGCAGCTCTCGGCCCGTTCGCCAATGATCAGCCAGCAGCCGCTGCAACCACAGGGAGCGATGTGTCCCGCCGTCTCTTCACCTCGGAGTCCGTGACCGAGGGTCACCCCGACAAGATCGCTGACCAGATCAGCGACACCATTCTCGACGCGCTTCTGCGGGAGGACCCCACCTCGCGGGTCGCCGTGGAAACGCTCATCACGACCGGCCTCGTGCACGTCGCGGGTGAGGTCACGACCAAGGCGTACGCGCCGATCGCGCAGCTGGTGCGCGAGAAGATCCTGGAGATCGGCTACGACTCGTCGAAGAAGGGCTTCGACGGCGCCTCCTGTGGCGTGTCGGTGTCCATCGGCGCGCAGTCGCCCGACATCGCGCAGGGTGTCGACACGGCGTACGAGTCCCGCGTCGAGGGCGACGAGGATGAGCTGGACAAGCAGGGCGCGGGCGACCAGGGCCTGATGTTCGGCTACGCGTGCGATGAGACGCCCGAGCTGATGCCGCTGCCGATCCATCTGGCGCACCGCCTGTCGCGGCGGCTGTCGGAGGTCCGCAAGAACGGCACCATCCCCTACCTGCGCCCCGACGGCAAGACGCAGGTCACCATCGAGTACGACGGTGACAAGGCGGTCCGCCTGGACACGGTGGTGGTCTCCTCGCAGCACGCCTCGGACATCGACCTGGACTCGCTGCTGGCTCCCGACATCCGCGAGTTCGTGGTCGAGCCGGAGCTGAAGGCCCTGGTCGACGACGGCATCAAGCTGGAGACCGAGGGCTACCGCCTGCTGGTCAACCCCACCGGCCGCTTCGAGATCGGCGGCCCGATGGGTGACGCGGGCCTGACCGGCCGCAAGATCATCATTGATACGTACGGCGGTATGGCCCGCCACGGCGGCGGCGCCTTCTCCGGCAAGGACCCGTCCAAGGTGGACCGCTCGGCGGCGTACGCGATGCGCTGGGTCGCCAAGAACGTCGTCGCCGCGGGCCTGGCCGCCCGCTGCGAGGTCCAGGTCGCCTACGCCATCGGCAAGGCCGAGCCGGTGGGCCTGTTCGTGGAGACCTTCGGCACGAACACGGTCGACACCGACAAGATCGAGCAGGCCATCAGCGAGGTCTTCGACCTCCGCCCCGCCGCGATCATCCGCGACCTGGACCTGCTGCGCCCCATCTACGCCCAGACCGCCGCCTACGGCCACTTCGGCCGCGCCCTGCCCGACTTCACCTGGGAGAAGACGGACCGGGTGGACGCGCTGCGGAAGGCCGCGGGCCTGTAGTCCGCAAGCCGCACGCTTCGGCCGAGGCCCGGCGCCGCCTGACGGCACGCCGGGCCTCGCTGCGTCAGCCGGGCGGGTCCGTGGGCTTCGTACCGTCGTCGTCGGTTCCGCCCGGCCCGGGGTGTCCGAAGTACCGTCGGAACTCCTCGACGACGTCCATCCTGCCGTGGGCTCTGGCGAGGTTCATGAACCGTTCGGCCAAGAGGTCGGCCTCCGGGTCTTCGCGAGAGAGCCCGAACCAGGCCAGGATCGAGTCGATCATGCCGGAGCCCGCCGTGTCCTGGGCCGGTGCCGGATCGCCGTCCGGGCCGTAGGGAGGCGACGGTGCGCCCCAGTCCGGCGGGCCCTGTCGGCCGAGGTCCATGGGGTCGCTCGCGTACGGCGATGCCGACGGGGGCACGAGGTGCTCGAAGGGCGGCGCGACGGTGTCGTTGTTCGCGGCCGCCGACAGCCGGGCCAGCAGGCCGATCCGGTCGACGGTGCCCTCCACCTCCTCGTCGTTGCGCGACAGCCACCACACCACGGCGCTGCCCGTGTTTTTGAGCACGTCGTCGCCGAGGTAGGCCCGCTTGCTCCGCTCGTAGTTCCGCTCGTGCTCCCAGACGTCCTCGTCCTTGCGGACGTCCGACAGCTTGGACAGACGCTCACGGTCGTGTTCCGGCAGGCTCAGCGAGACGTCATGTGCCATGGCCATGACGCGACCGGTGGCGTCCTCGCGCATCGTGCCCAGTGCCCCGTTGAGCTGGTGCTGGACGAACGCGCTGCGGGTGGGCGGCTGCTGGGAGGTGAGCGCCCGCGCGCGCTGAAGGATCGCGTCCACGGCCAGACCCGCGGCGTTGATCGCCGGGGCGTCCTCCGCGGCCTCCCGTTCGCTCCAGCAGACCGTGGCGGAGAAGGAGAAGTCGTAGTCGGGTACCGCGCTGGGCAGGGCCACGTGCGTGACCCGCTGCTCCGGACCCGGTGCGCACGGCGCGAGGAGATCCGGGTCGAACCCCGGCAGGGGGTCGGAGAGCGGCCTGCGGGACGTACGGCACAGGGCGCGGTGCGTGACCGCCGCGGTGCCCAGGAGGGCCATGGCCGTGACGGGCCAGGCCCAGCGCGGCCAGCCCGCGCTCAGCCCGAAGATGACGACGACCAGCCCCAGGATGACGGTGACGAACAGCGTCATCGTCTTCTGGCCGGAACCCATGGTGAACCCCCGAATTGTCGTCGGACGGCGGATCAGTACGACTCGATGCCCTGGCGGGCGTTGATGGTGTGCAGCAGCTGGGCGAGGACGTCCGCGCGTTCGGCCGGGAACGCCGGGCTCTCGTGCCGCCAGCGCCGCGCGACCCGGTAGACGAGGCCCGACGTGCGGCTGTCCGGCGCGCAGGCCGTGGCGAGGACATCGAGGATCAGCGTGCGATGGACGGCGTCCGTGGCACAGGCGTTGAGCCAGTGCGACACGGGCACCGCCCAGTGCTGCTCGGGGCGGTGCAACGCCTCGGACCAGCCCCGGGCCAGCAGTGCCCTGACGGACGCGGACCGGATGAGGCGAACCGGGTCGGCGAGTGACAGGAACAGGACGCTGTCGCTGTCCCCCCACTGGCCCTGGGCCATGCCGGTGCCCAGCCGCTCCAGCATGCGGCGGTACAGGCGGTTGTCGGAGCGGGCGAGGCGCAGGGTGGCGTCCCGGGCGTCCGCGAGCACCTGGCCCTTGGCCCGGCGGGCCAGGTGGTGAAGGCGTACGAGGGCCTGGTCGGGGTGACTGCGCGCCATGACGTTGGAGCAGACCAGCACGAGTACCTGCCCCAGGCCGGGGCTGGTGTCGGGCGCCTTGGACCAGTCGTAGACCTGCTGGCGGAAGTACCGGCCGTGCTGGTCGTCGGCCAGGCCGTGGGCCAGGAGCTGCGCGGCGTCGGCGACCTTCCGGGTGGAGGTGCCGCCGCGGGTCCACCGGTCCACCAGCCACCGAAGGTCCTCGGGGCGGTCACAGCGCAGGACCTGGTCGGCGAACCGCTTGACGGCGGGGCCGCGTTCGGCCACGTCGAGGTCCGGTGCCGCCATGCACAGCTGGAACCAGTCGCGAAGCTGTCGGCGGACGTCCGGCAGATACGTCCAGAAGTGGCTGCGCACGGCGCTGTCGTAGCCGGGCAGCGGGAAGCGGACGCGGCTGTCGGCGCTGACCTCGGCACCGATCGCGCTGAACTCCGCGTGCAAGTCGGTGCGGTCGAGGCGGGGGTGTCGTCCTGCGGATGGCTCAGGACCTCCAGCAGCGCGTTCGTTGCGTGCAGCACCGTCACCGGCGTGGTGCCGTGGAACATCGCGAGCGACAGCAGCAGCGCCCTGCGGCGCCCGCTGTGCTCGGCGGCGATGTCGGCGGCGACGCGCACGGTCTGGTCGTGCTTCTCGGCGAGGGCCGCGGCGAGCCAGTGGGCGAAGCCCCGTTCCGGGCCCCCTGTGTCACGCTGCCGTCTGATGCCGTCGGCGAGCGCCGCGATGTCGCGCAGGGGCGCCCGGCCGGTGTAGGCCGTGAGTTCGCCGTCCTGGAGGTCGTCCGGGGTGGGCTGGATGTTCTCGCAGCGCAGATGCCGGGCCAGCACCCGTTTCGCCGACGGGTGGCCGATCTCGGCGGTGAGGTGCCTGAGGTCGTCGCGCAGCAGGTAGCCGAGGTGGTGCGGCAGCACCACGACGAGGTGGGCGTCGAGCCGGATGAGCTGGTCGCGGAAGCCGAGCAGCTCTTCCTGCACGGTCACGTACCGGGACTCGTCGGCCTCGGAGAGGTCGAGCAGGAGCCGGTCACCGGAGCCGATGTCCCGGGGGTCCAGAGCGGTGGACGCCTCGTCGTCCGGGGCGTCGGGCAGCGTTGTGTGTGCCGGTCGTACACCTTCATGCCCCCCTGCGTGGTGGAGTGGATCAACGAAGCGTCGGCAGAGGTGGGTGCGAACGCCCCCGGCAGCGGTGCAGGGCCGTCGGCGCCCTTGTTCCCGGCGTGGCGTCACGGGAGCTGACACCGTCATGTAGAAGTTGAACTGCGGCCCCTCACCCCCGTGCACCGGGCCGTGTGCCTCTTTCACGTATGTGCCGGTGTCTTCCGCTACCGGCTGCCCTGCTCTAGACAAGCGCGGGTCGCGTCGATCGAAGCGGTGGCCCACGCCGCCGTGGTTGTCGCCCGCGAGATAGGTGGTCCCGTCGCCGTTCTCGTGATGGTGGGTGACTATGTCGCCACTGCCCGTGTGTAATGGACCTTGGGACTGGCCGACGAACGTTCCCGTTCCAACCGAACCGCTGATGTGCCCGATGCCGCCGCTCTGCTGCTTGTTTCGGATGGTGGTCGACTGCTCGGGCTGGTTCTTGTCCTGACCGCTCCTTCGCCGGTCGAGCGCGGCAAGGCCCGGGACCTGCTGGGACAGGCGGTCGCCCAGACTGGTCAGGTCCGTGTCGAAGGTACGCAGCTGCACGCGTGCGTACTGGCAGGCGGCGAGTTGGGCGATCGGCTTGGGGAGCCGGTGGGGGGCGAGCTGTTCCAGATGGCGGCTCGTCAGGAGGGGGACGACCACCACCCCCGAGTCGAAGGCCTCCTCGATCTCGCGCCGCACCCAGTCCCTCGGGTTGGTGAGCGCCCGTCGGCCCGGCCGCCGCGGGTCAGGGGCGTCGAGCCAGCGCTCGTCGACGATCACGAGGAGGACCCGGCTGCGGCGCACCGCCTGCGACAGCGCCTCGGTGTAGTCGCGGCCCAGTTCGATGGACTGCCCGGCGAGGAACACGCTGTCCGCGCCGAACCTGTCCGTCAGTGCCCGGCGGCACATGTGGGCGAGCTCCTTGCCGCCCTTGGTGCGGTAGTTGATGAAGATCTCGTGCATGTCTCAGTCCTCTCTAGGAAGGGGCGGCCCAGAGGAGCGCGACCGCCAGATCAAGGGCTCGTGAGGGCGTCCGCGGCGAGTGCGCAGGCGTGGTCGATGTCGCCCGCTGCGGCGTGGGCCAGGGCGCGCCGGACGTTGTAGCGCCCCCGGGTCCTGAAGGCGTGTTCGGGGATCCGCGCGGTCTCCCGGTCGAGCAGCGCGGCCGCCTGGGCGGGGCGGCCGAGGTCGTACAGGCACCAGCCCGTGAACATCGAGACCACGTCGGGGAGGTGCGAGGTGCCGAGCACGGGCCGACCGGGGTCGGCGGCGTCGCGTGCGAGCAGGTCGCGTGCCTCGTCCAGGCTGCGCATGCAGGTGTCGTAGTCGCCCGCGACGGCGGTGCTCTGCGCCAGGTGCTGCGCCGCCAGCCCGCGGATGCGTGCGGGCGCGTCGCTGCGCAGCGCCCGCTCGGCGAGCTGGGTGGCTCGGTCGAGGTCTCCGCGGTACAGGCTGATGAGCGAGTGGCGGACGTGCGCGTACGTGGCGAGGTCGGGGTCGTCACCCGCGTCCGCGAGCCGCACGGCCCGGTCCGTCCACCACAGTGCTGTGGGGTCCGCGCCGCACTCCTGGGCCATCCATCCCACGTACTCGGCGTAGCGGGACGCGATCAGGAGCAGCGCGCGCCGGGTGCGGGGCCCCGCTCGTACGGCGAGCTGTTCCAGGCTGTGGGTCTGGGCGATCAGGGCGGGCAGGACACTGGCGGGGCCGGACGCCTGACCGAGGCGCCGGAACTGGTCGAAGAGCAGCCGGGCCGCGTCCACGACGGTCTCCGCGGCGTCGCCGGGCGAGGGCTGGCACAGCCCGTCCTCCGTGTGCATCGCCAGGACGGACGTGGCCCCCGCGGCGATCACGCCGCGCCGCGTCACCGTCTGGAACGTGCTCGAACCGTCCTTGTCCAAGTGCATCAACCACACCTCACCGTCGTGGTCAGGGCCAGGGGCAGGGCGAGAAGGCGTGGGCGACGGGACCGGCACCAGGGCGGCCAGCGCCCCGTCCGCCTTGAGACACGTGTCACACAGGCGAGCCAGCTCGGGCGTCGGGCGTTTGATCCCGCGCTCCACCTTGCTGAGCTGGCTCTTGCTGTAGTGCACGCGCTGACCGAGCTGGGCCAGCGAGAGCCGGGCGTCCAGGCGCCTCCTGCGCAGCTCCGGCCCGAAGTCACGTGTCCGATCCAGCACTTCTACCTCCGTCACTCTCCGGCCGTCAGCCGGTGAGCGCCGCGATTCAGCGTGTGGCAGCCGACGGGGCCGAACAAGGCGAATGGAACGTTTCCCGTTTCCTCATCGGGAGGGAAACCGGCCCCGCGCCGCGTGTCGAGAAGGCGAAACCAGCCAGGTGGGAGGGGTGGGCCCAGCGGGTCCCGCGGGGCGTCCTGGCCCCGCTTCGTTGTCCGTCCCGTCTGGTAGGAATGCAGCGTGAGCAGCGAGAACGAGAACGTCGAACGGTCCGGTGGGACCGAGCCTGAGCAGCTCGCGCTCATCCGGGAGAGTGTGCGCAAGGCCAAGGCTCCGAAGGCCAAGCCGCGTACGTGGCGGGGGGCCGCGTTGGCCAAGGAGTTGCCGGTGGCGCGGGTCGTCGTGGACAAGGGCGTGCTGCACCTCGACCGGTACTTCGACTACGCGGTGCCCGAGGAGCTGGACGAGGCCGCGCAGCCGGGGGTGCGGGTGCGGGTGCGGTTCGGGGCCGGGGCGCGGAACGTGCGGGACGGGCGGCGCGAGGGCGGGGGGCTGATCGACGGGTTCCTCGTCGAGCGGTGCGCCGAGTCGGACTACAGCGGACCGCTCGCCGCGCTCGCGCAGGTCGTGTCGCCGGAGCCGGTGCTCGACGGGGAGCTGCTCGGGCTCGCCCGGGCCGTGGCCGACCGGTACGCGGGGAGCCTCGCCGACGTGCTGCAGCTGGCTGTGCCGCCCCGGCACGCGCGGGCCGAGAAGCGGACGTCGCCGCCCGCGCCCGCGCCGCCCGAGGCGCCGGACGCCGGTTCCTGGCGGAGGTACGCGCGCGGGCCCGAGTTCCTCGCGGAGCTGGCCGCGGGCGGGGCGCCGCGGGCGGTGTGGACCGCGCTGCCGGGGCCGCTGTGGGCGGAGGAGATCGCCCGCGCCGTGCAGGCGACGCTCGCCTCGGGGCGCGGCGCGCTCGTCGTCGTCCCGGCCGGGCGGCCCGCCGCGCGGGTGGACGCGGCGCTGCGGGCCCTGCTCGGCGAGGGGCAGCACGCGCTGCTGACCGCCGACGCCGGTCCGGAGCGCCGGTACGCGCAGTGGCTGGCGGTGCGCCGCGGCTCGGTGCGTGCCGTCGTCGGGACCCGCGCCGCCATGTTCGCGCCCGTGCGGAATCTGGGCCTCGTCGTCGTGTGGGACGACGGCGACGGCAGCCACAGCGACGACAACGCGCCGTTCCCGCACGTCCGGGAGGTCCTTGAGCTGCGTGCCGCACGCGACAAGTGCGGCTTCCTGCTGGGCGGTTGGAGCTGCACGGTGGAGGCCGCGCAGCTCGTGGAGAGCGGCTGGGCCCTGCCGGTGGCCGCGGACCGCGAGCAGGTGCGGGCCGCCGCCCCGCTGGTGCGCACGGTCGGGGACGACGACCTCGCGCGGGACGAGGCGGCCCGCGCGGCCCGGCTGCCCTCCCTGGCGTGGCAGGTCGCCCGCGAGGGGCTGAAGCGCGGCCCGGTGCTCGTGCAGGTGCCCCGGCGCGGCTATGTGCCCCGGCTGGCGTGCGAGCGCTGCCGGGAGCCCGCGCGCTGCCGCCACTGCGCCGGACCGCTTGAGGCCCGGGACTCCGGGGCGCTGGTGTGTGCCTGGTGCGGGCGTGACGAGGCGGCCTGGCACTGCCAGGAGTGCGGTGGCTTCCGGCTGCGCGCCCAGGTCGTGGGCGCCCGGCGCACCGCGGAGGAGCTGGGCCGGGCGTTTCCCGCGGTGCCGGTGCGGACGTCGGGGCGCGAGCAGGTCCTGGACACGGTGGGGGCCGCGCCCGCCCTGGTGGTGAGCACGCCGGGGGCGGAGCCGGTGGCGGAGGGCGGCTATGCCGCCGCGCTGCTGCTCGACGGGTGGGCCATGCTCGGGCGGCCCGACCTGCGGGCGGGCGAGGACGCGCTGCGGCGCTGGATCGGCGCGGCCGCGCTGGTACGGGACCAGGGGGCGGGCGGCACCGTCGTGGTCGTCGCCGAGCCGACGCTGCGGCCGGTGCAGGCGCTGGTGCGGTGGGATCCGGTGGGCCACGCGGTCCGGGAGCTGGCGGAGCGGGCGGAGCTGGGCTTTCCGCCGGTGTCGCGGATGGCGGCGGTGGCCGGTGCGCCGGAGTCCCTCGCCGACTTCCTCGGGCAGGTCGAACTGCCGCCGGACGCCGAGGTGTTGGGGCCGGTGCCGATGCCGTCCACGGAGCCGGGGCGGGCGCGGCGGCCCGGTGATCCGCCGCCGGGGGAGCGGTGGGAGCGGGCGCTGGTGCGGGTGCCGCCGGGGAGTGGGGCGGCGTTGGCCCGTGCGCTGAAGTCCGCGCAGGCGGCGCGGATGGCCCGGGGGGCGGGGGCGCAGGCCGGGGTGCGGGTGCGGATTGATCCGGGGGACATTGGGTGACGGGTGGTGGGGGCGGGGGCCTCGCGGGGGCGCCCCAGGCCCGCCCCTTCACCGAAACCAGGGGCTGCCGCCCCTGGCACCCCGCCTTAGTTGGCGCTGCGCGCCTCGTCCTCAAACGCCGGACGGGCTTGAAGGGTCTCGCCGCCTCGTGGCTCGTTCTCGAACGCCGGACGGGCTGAGATGCGCGGCTGCCCCCGGCCCGTGGTGAGCGGGGCGGGGGCAGCTGTGGGGGTCAGCCGTTGCGCGGGCCGGGGAAGGCGCTCGGGCGGACGTCGTCGCGGAGGGCGGGGCTGCCCGCCGTCGGCTGGGTCGGCATGGCGCGGGCGGCGGGCACCGACGGCAGCGTGGTGCCGACGGGCACCGGGCGTGTGGCGGGGGTGGGCTCGGTGGTGCGTTCCGGCTCGGTGGCCGTGGCCTGTGCCGTGGCCCGGCGGGCGCCGTACCGGCGGTGCACCGCCTGCTTGGTGACGCCGAGCGCGGAGCCGACCGCGTCCCACGAGAAGCCCAGGGAGCGGTCGAAGTCGACCGCGGCGGTGACCAGCGTCTCGACGCTGTCCCGCAGTTCCTGGGCGAGGCGGACGGTCGGGGCGGGCGCGCGCCCGTACACGACGAAGCCCGCGGAGGGGCTGGAGCGGCGCGGGCGGTAGACGTTGCCGAGCTGGGCGGTGAGGGTGCGCAGTGCGTCCACCTGCCGGCGGACCCGCTCGATGTCCCGCACCAGGAGGTGCAGGCTGGCCCGTGCCTGGGCGTCGTGGGTTGCGTGGTCGGCCATGAACAAGCCTCTCGAACCGGCGTTGAGGGATCGGGGTTGATGGAGTTGAGCTGGTTGAAGGTGAGGGGTTGGAGGTGAGGGAGGAGGGACGGGATGAGGGACGGGATGAGGTGTGAGGGGTGGGACGGGAGCGGGGAGGGAAGTAAGGAGGGGGAGGGGGACGAGGTTGTCTGCGTGGCGGGTCCGGGCGGGGAACGGGCGGTGGCCCGTGGGGGTTTGGCTGGTGCGGTGAATCTGGTGCGGGGAGCGGGCCGCGTGGTGGCCCCTTCGTGGTCAACTTTCTCTTGACCAACGCGCCACGTCGTGAGGGGTCACGGTCTCGGGGCGTATACGCATATGCGCAGGGCGCACGGCTGTGCGTACGCCCCCGGGGGAAGTGGCCGCGGGCACTCTCCGGTCGTCACCGGGCACGCCCGCGCCCCGTTCCGGCAGCGGTCATAGACTGGTGCGTCGCCGTCCACGCCCGCCGCGTCGCCGCCGGTGACCGCGCCGCCGACCCCCAGAGAACCGAGGTACCACCCAGTGAAGCTGGTCTTCGCAGGCACCCCCGAGGTCGCCGTCCCCTCCCTGGACGCCCTGATCGCCTCCGGACGGCACGAGGTCGCCGCCGTCGTCACACGCCCCGACGCCCCGGCGGGCCGCGGCCGCAGGCTGGTCGCGAGCCCGGTGGCCGAGCGCGCCGAGGAGGCCGGGATCGAGGTGCTGAAGCCCGCGAAGCCGCGTGACCCTGAGTTCCTCGACCGGCTGCGGGAGATCGCGCCGGACTGCTGCCCGGTGGTGGCCTACGGCGCGCTGCTGCCGAAGGTGGCCCTGGACGTGCCCGCCCACGGCTGGGTCAATCTGCACTTCTCGCTGCTGCCCGCCTGGCGCGGCGCCGCGCCCGTGCAGCACGCGGTGATGGCCGGGGACGAGATCACCGGCGCCTCCACCTTCCTGATCGAGGAGGGCCTGGACTCGGGGCCGGTCTACGGCACGGTCACCGAGGAGGTCCGGCCCACCGACACCAGCGGTGACCTGCTGACCCGGCTGGCCTTCGCGGGCGCCGGGCTGCTCGCGGCCACCATGGACGGCATCGAGGACGGCTCGCTGACCGCCGTGCCGCAGCTCGCCGACGGTGTCACGCTCGCCCCGAAGATCACGGTGGAGGACGCCCGCGTCGACTGGGCGGCCCCGGCGCTGCGCGTGGACCGGGTGGTGCGCGGCTGCACGCCCGCGCCCGGCGCGTGGACCGTCTTCCGCGGTGAGCGCCTGAAGCTGATCCAGGCCGTGCCGGTCCAGGACCGCACTGACCTCGCGCCCGGCGAGCTGTCCGTCGGCAAGAAGAACCTGTACGTGGGCACGGGGTCGCACGCCGTGGAGCTGCTGTGGGTCCAGGCGCAGGGCAAGAAGCCGATGGCCGCGGCGGACTGGGCGCGTGGCGTGCGGATCGCGCCGGGCGAGCGCCTCGGCGCGTAGCACCCCCGCCCGGCCGACGGCACCCCCGGCCCCCCGCCGGGCGCGGGCGGCGAGTGGGCGGCCGGGCCCGGCGGACGTAGGCTGAGGAGGTCCGGCGTACGCCGCACTCCGACGGACACCGGCGCACACCCCGCGCGTATCCCTCGGACACGCACCCCCGCGTACACCCCCGGACGCGCACCCACGCTCGTACCCCTTAAGCGGAGCACCTTTGAACGACAAGGCCACACGCCGCCCCCGCAAGCCCGGCAAGCCCTACCGCCGACCGCAGAAGGACGCCGTCCGGATCCTCGCCTTCGAGGCGCTGCGGGCCGTGGACGAGCGCGACGCGTACGCGAACCTGGTGCTGCCGCCGCTGCTGCGCAAGGCCCAGGAGAAGGGCGACTTCGCCCAGCGGGACGCGGCGCTCGCCACCGAGCTGGTGTACGGCACGCTGCGCGGGCAGGGCACGTACGACGCGATCGTCGCGGCCTGCGTCGACCGGCCGCTGCGCGAGGTCGACCCGCCGGTCCTCGACGTGCTCGCCATGGGCGTGCACCAGCTCCTCGCCACGCGCATCCCCTCGCACGCGGCGGTGTCGGCGTCGGTGGAGCTGGCGCGCGTGGTGCTCGGCGACGGGCGGGCCAAGTTCGTCAACGCCGTGCTGCGCAAGGTCGCCCAAGACGACCTCGACGGCTGGCTCGCGAAGGTCGCCCCGCCCTACGACGAGGACCCCGAGGACCACCTGGCCGTCGTGCACTCGCACCCCCGCTGGGTCGTCTCGGCCCTGTGGGACTCGCTCGGCGGCGGCCGCGCGGGCATCGAGGACCTGCTGGAGGCCGACAACGAGCGGCCCGAGGTGACGCTGGTGGCCCGGCCCGGCCGGAGCACCGCCGGTGAGCTGCTCGACGCGCTCGGGGAGCAGGCCGTCGAGGGCCGCTGGTCCCCGTACGCCGTCAGGCTCACCGAGGGCGGGGAGCCCGGCAGGCTCGACGCCGTGCGCGCCGGGGACGCCGGGGTGCAGGACGAGGGCAGCCAGCTCGTGGCGCTCGCACTCGCGAACGCGCCCCTCGAAGGGCGGGACACGCGGTGGCTCGACGGGTGCGCGGGGCCCGGCGGCAAGGCCGCGTTGCTCGCGGGGCTCGCCGCCGAGCGCGGCGCGACGCTGCTGGCCTCCGAGAAGCAGCCCCACCGCGCGGGCCTGGTCGCCCGGGCCCTGGCCGGGAACCCTGGTCCCTACCAGGTCATCGCCGCCGACGGGACGCGCCCCCCGTGGCTGCCCGGCAGCTTCGACCGCGTCCTGATGGACGTGCCCTGCACGGGGCTCGGCGCGCTGCGGCGGCGGCCCGAGGCGCGGTGGCGGCGGCGGCCGGAGGACCTGGAGGGGTTCGCGCCACTGCAACGTGCGCTGCTGCACAGCGCGTTGGAATCCGTGCGGGTCGGCGGTGTAGTGGGGTACGCCACGTGTTCGCCGCATCTGGCGGAGACGCGGGCCGTGGTGGACGACGTGCTCAAGCAGCGGGGCGGGGCCGAACTGGTCGACGCGCGGCCGCTGTTCCCCGGGGTGCCGGGGCTGGGGGAGGGGCCTGACGTTCAGCTGTGGCCTCATGTGCACGGCACCGACGCGATGTATCTGGCGGTCATTCGGCGGGGTGCGTGAGGGTGCGGGTCTCGGGTGCCCTCGCGGGGCGCCCCAGGCCCGCCCCTTCCCGAAACTAGGGGCTGCGCCCCAGGACCCCCCTTTTTTTGCCGCTTCGCGGCTCGTCCTCAAACGCCGGACGGGCTTGGTGGTCCGCCGGACGGGCTTATTCCCTGCCTGGCCACCATGCCTTGGGGCCCGTGTCCAGGAGCAGGGACGTGACCAGGATCGAGCGGACCACGAAGGTGTCCAGGAGGACGCCCAGGGCTACGGCGAAGCCGACCTCGACGAAGGCGACGATCCTGATGGTGCCGAGGACGGCGAAGGTGCCCGCGAGGACCAGGCCCGCCGAGGTGATGACCGCGCCGGTCGCGGCGAGGCCGGTGAGGACGCCCCGGTGGGTGCCCTGGCGGCGGGCCTCCTCGCGGATGCGGGTGGTGAGGAAGATGTTGTAGTCGATGCCGAGCGCCACCAGGAAGACGAACACGAACAGCGGGAAGTCGGTGGACTCGCCGGGGAAGCCGAAGACGTGGCGGAAGACGAGCGCGCTGACGCCCAGCGCCGCGGAGAACGAGAGCACGACCGTCGCGATCAGGAGCAGGGGCGCGACGACCGCGCGCAGCAGGACCGCCAGGATGAGGAGCACCACGAGCAGCACCAGCGGGATGACCAGCTTGTCGTCGTGGACCGTCGCCGCGTCCATGTCGCGCAGCGTGGCCGTGCCGCCGCCGACCTTCGCGTCCGCGCCCGGCACGGCGTGCACCCGCTCGCGGACCCGTTCGACGGTGTCCTTGGCCGCCCGGCTGTCGGACGGATCGGTGAGGACCGCCTCGAACAGCACCTTCCCGTCGTGCTCGGGCTTGGTGCCCGGGGGACGGTGACGCTGTCCCCGTTCACTCCGGGCGTCCGCGCCACGGCGCGCCGGACCTCGCCGTCCCGCGCCTTGTTCGCGACGACGACCACGGGATCGCCGCTGCCCGCGGGGAAGTGCTCCGCGGTGACCTCCTGACCCCGGACCGAGTCGGGCTTGTCGAGGAACGCGTCCTCGGTGCTGACGCCCGCCGCCCGCAACTCCACCAGGCCGACGGCCAGGGCGGCGAGCACCACCGAGGTGAGCACCCAGACCCTGCGGGGCCGACGCGCGATACGGCGGCCCGTGCGCGCCCACACGCCCTGCTCCGCCGGGTCCGCGGAACCGTACCGCGGGACCTTCGGCCAGAACAGCCAGCGCCCGCAGACCACCAGAAGCGCCGGGAACAGCGACAGCATCGCCAGCAGCGCGACCCCGACGCCGATCGCGGCGACGGGACCGAGGCCCCGCGTGGAGTTCATCTCCGCCGTGAGCAGCACCAGCATGCTCAGGACGACGGTGGCGCTGGACGCGATCACCGCGGGTCCCGCCCGGCGCAGCGCCAGGGCCATCGCCTCGTGCCGGTCCCGGTGGCGGCGCAGCTCCTCGCGGTAGCGGGCGACCAGGAGCAGCGCGTAGTCCGTGCCCGCGCCGAAGACCAGCACCGTGAGGATGCCCGCGGCCTGGCCGTTGACGGTCAGGTCCGCGTGCCGGGCGAGCAGGCAGATCAGGGCCTGCGCGCCGTACAGCGCCACCAGGACCGAGACCAGGGGGACGAACAGGAGCACCGGACTGCGGTACGTGATCAGCAGGGCGACCACCACGACGGCGCCCGCGGCGAGCAGCAGCGTCGAGTCGATCTCGGCGAAGGCCGCCACCGAGTCGGCGTTCACCCCGGCCGGGCCCGTGATGTACACGTCCAGGCCGTCCGCGCTCCCGCCGACCGTGTCGCGGACGTCGTCGACGGCGTCCGGCAGGTCCCTGAAGGTCTCGTTGTTCATGGTGAGCGGCACGTACACCTGGGCGGCGCCGCCGCTCTCGGCGGTGACGGGGCCGCGGGTCTCGTCCCCGCGGATCCAGTGGGAGTGGAGCTGCCTGAGGCCGCGCACGCCCTCGTCGACGCGCTCCCGGTCGCGGGCCGTCAGCCGCCCCTCCTCGCGGGCGTACAGGACCACGACGGGCATCGTCTCGGGCCTGAAGTCCTCGGCGGCGTCGAGGACTTGGGTGGACTCCGCGGAGCGCGGCACCCAGGACGAGGTCGTGTTGTCCTGCTCGTCGGAGAGCCGCTGGGCGAGCGGCGCCGCGAGCACGAGGACCACCAGCCAGAACACCACCACCAGCCACTTGGTCCGCCGCCCGCAGACCAGCCGGGCCACTCCCATGTGCGCCCGCCGCTTGCGCTCCGACCGGGCCCCGCGGGCCTTCCACCCCGTCCGGTACCCGCGGGCCTTCCAGCCCGACCGGGACCCGTAGTCCTTCCCTCCCGTCCAGGCCCCGCGGGACCCCCACCCCGTCCGCGCCCTGCGAGACTTCGGCTTCCTTGGCATGGCCGCTCCCTGCCGCCCCACGCGCTGCCGGTCCGCCAGCATGGCACGGGGCGCGGGGGCGCGGGAGGCCGCCTTCGGCCCGGTGCGCGAGTTGGCCGGACCGGGGCGGGACGGGGCCGCGGGACATGGCAGTCTTGAGGCATGGCCGCGCAGATCAACCCCAGCATCCTGTCCGCCGACTTCGCCCGCCTCGCCGAGGAGGCCAAGGCGGTGGACGGCGCAGACTGGCTCCATGTCGACGTCATGGACAACCACTTCGTACCGAACCTCACCCTCGGGGTGCCGGTCGTAGAGTCCCTGGCCCGGGCGACGGACACGCCCCTGGACTGCCACCTGATGATCGAGGACGCGGATCGCTGGGCCCCGCAGTACGTCGAAGCGGGGGCCGGATCCGTCACGTTCCACGCGGAGGCCGCGGCGGCGCCGGTGCGGCTCGCGCGCGAGATCCGCGCCAAGGGCGCCCGCGCCTCCATGGCGCTGAAGCCCGCGACGCCCATCGAGCCGTACGAGGACCTGCTCTCCGAGCTGGACATGGTGCTGATCATGACCGTCGAGCCCGGCTTCGGCGGCCAGGCCTTCCTCGACATCATGCTCCCCAAGATCCGCCGCACCCGCGAGCTCATCAGCAAGCACGGCCTTGAGATGTGGCTCCAGGTCGACGGCGGAGTCTCGGCTTCCACCATCGAGCGCTGCGCCGAGGCGGGCGCGGACGTCTTCGTCGCCGGATCCGCGGTGTACGGAGCGGAAGACCCCGCTCAGGCGGTGCGCTCCCTGCGCGCCCAGGCGGAGTCGGCCACGGCGTCCGCCGCGTGGGCATGCGGCCACTGAGCCACCACTTGGCCACGGGAACGTGAACGCGGCCGAGCAGGGCTGATCAAGTACGCCGGATCTGCAAGGATGAACAGCGAATCCGAGCGAATCCAGGTGTACGAACGCAGTGAACAGCAGTGAGGAGAGCGCCGTGTCGGCCATGTCGGCGGGTCGGTCAGCCATGCGGATGGGACCCGCGGAGCTGGTGCAGGCGGCGGCCATGGCCCGCCGCTTCTATCTAGAGGGAAAGTCCAAGATCCAGATCGCCGAGGAGTTCGGCGTCAGCCGCTTCAAGGTGGCGCGGGTCCTGGAGACCGCCCTCGAACGTGACCTTGTCCGCATCGAGATCCGCGTGCCCGCGGAGCTGGACGCCGAGCGCTCCGACGCGCTGCGCGCCCGCTACGGCCTCAGGCACGCCGTCGTCGTCGAGTCGCCGACGCCCGCCGACGACAGCGACGAGTCGCCCGACCCCGAGAACCTGGGCGAGGTCGCGGCGGGGCTGCTCGGCGAGCTGGTCACCGAGGGCGATGTCCTCGGCCTCGCCTGGGGGCGCTCCACCATCCACATGGCGGCGGCCCTCGACTCGCTGCCGCCGTGCACGGTGGTGCAGCTCACCGGCGTGTACGACGCGGGGACCGCGGAGCGCGGCTCCGTCGAGGCCGTCCGCCGCGCCGCCCAGGTCTCCGGCGGCGACGCCCACCCCATCTACGCGCCGATGCTGCTGCCGGACGCGGCCACCGCCGCCGCGCTGCGCCACCAGACGGGGATCGCCCGGGCCTTCGAGTACTTCGACAAGGTGACCGTCGCCGCGGTGTCCATCGGCTCCTGGGAGCCCGGCATCTCCACCGTGCACGACATGCTCACCGACGAGGAGCGCGCCCACTACGCCTCGCTCGGCGTCGCCGCGGAGATGTCCGCGCACCTCTTCGACGCCGAGGGCCGCCGCGTGGGCCGCGACCTCGGCGAGCGCTGTATCACCGTCGAGGCGGACCGGCTGCGCCGCATCCCGGAGGTCGTCGCGATCGCCGGGGGCGCGCGCAAGGCCGCCGCGATCGACGCGGTGCTCCGCTCGGGCCTGGTCACCAGCCTGGTCACGGACACCGCGGCGGCCGACCACCTCCTGACGGCGGGCACCGCGCCGCGCCCGGCCCTCGACCGGGCGGACCCCGACGGGGCGTGAGCCACGGCCGGACGGGGCCTGAGCGGGCCGGGAGCCGGGCGCGGCGCGGGAAGGGCGCGGGCGGTGCGGGAGCCGATCGCCGGTGTGAGGGCGGAGAGGACCGTTCGGACCTGGGCGCGCGCCCGGGCGCGGGGGCTGTGGCAGCATCTGGAGCATGATCTTCCGGGTCGGTGGCCGCGCGCTGTGCGCGCTCCTGGTCTGCCTCGCCGCTCTCCTCACCGGCTGCGGCGGCACCGAGCAGGACCCCGGTGACCGGGGCGGCGGCACGTCCCCGTCCACGTCCAGGTCCCCGTCCATGTCCACGCCCGCCTGGGCGCGCGGCATGCGCACGGTGGCGGTCGCGGACCTGCCCGCCGAGGCCCGGCACACCCTGCGGCTCATCGACCGGGGCGGCCCCTTCCCGTACGCCAAGGACGGCACGGTCTTCGGCAACTTCGAGGGCGAACTGCCGCGCCGGGCCCGTGGCTACTACCACGAGTACACCGTCCGTACGCCGGGGGAGCGGGACCGGGGCGCGCGACGGCTCGTCACCGGCCGGGAGCGCGAGCTGTACTACACGGACGACCACTACGCGTCGTTCCGGGCGGTGCTGAGATGACCGGGCGGTACGGCGAGGAAGGCGAGGCTGGGATGACGGCGGACGACACGGGCGGCCCCGGGCGGCGGCCGCTCGCGCCGGTGCTCGACGCCGTGCGCGGCACCGGCTGGAGCACCGTCGCGCTGGACCTGAGCGGGGTGCGCGGCAAGGCCGCCTTCATGGACCGATGCGCGGCCGCGCTGGCGCTGCCCGACTGGTTCGGGCGCAACTGGGACGCGCTGGCGGACTGCCTCACGGACCTGTCCTGGGCGCCGCCCGCCCCGGGCCGCCTGATCCTGGTGTCCGGTTGGCGGGACTACGCCGAGGCGGCGCCGCACGAGTGGGAGACCGCGCAGGAGGTCTTCGCGGCGGCGGTCGAGCAGGGCCGCGGCACGGCCACGGCACTGGAGGTCGTGCTGGTCCTGGGCCCGCCGGGCTGAGCCGCGGCGCCGTCCTCGCCCGGTGGCGCGGCGCGCCCGCGGCTGGTGGGGCGCGGCTTGGAGGATCTCACCAGGCGGCTACCGGGTGCCTGGGGGATCGTCCCAGGAGGTGTCACCGGTCCGGCATGGGAGAATGAAGTACGTGCTTTTCCCCGGCCGTCCGGTCCGGGGGCCACCTCTGATCGACTGGGATGAGCAGCACGTGCGTTTCCTCAATGACATCCAGCCTGCGTACGACCTGACGTACGACGACGTCTTCATGGTCCCGAGGCGTTCCGCGGTCGGCTCCCGCCAGGGCGTCGACCTCGCCTCGCCGGACGGCACGGGCACCACGATCCCGCTGGTCGTGGCGAACATGACGGCGATCGCGGGCCGTCGCATGGCCGAGACCGTCGCCCGCCGCGGCGGCCTCGTCGTCATTCCGCAGGACATTCCCATCGAGGTGGTCACGGAGGTCATCTCCTGGGTGAAGACGCGCCACCGCGTCCTGGACACCCCGATCGTCCTGGCCCCCACGCAGACCGTCGCGGACGCGCTGGCCCTGCTGCCCAAGCGCGCCCACAACGCGGGCGTCGTCGTGGACGAGGACCACCGGCCGGTCGGCGTGGTCACCGACGCCGACCTGTCGGGCGTGGACCGCTTCACGCAGCTGTCCGAGGTCATGTCCAAGGACCTGCTGCTGCTCGACGCGGACATCGACCCGCGCGACGCCTTCAACAAGCTGGACGGCGCCAACCGCCGCTACGCCCCGGCCGTGGACGCCGACGGCCGCCTCGCGGGCATCCTCACCCGCACCGGCGCCCTGCGCGCCACCCTCTACACCCCGGCCGTCGACGCCGACGGCAAGCTGCGCGTCGCCGCCGCCGTCGGCATCAACGGCGACGTGGCGGGCAAGGCCAAGCAGCTGCTCGACGCGGGCGTGGACACCCTCGTCGTGGACACCGCGCACGGCCACCAGGAGTCGATGATCAGCGCGGTCAAGGCCGTGCGCGCCCTCGACCCGCAGGTGCCGATCGTCGCGGGCAACATCGTGGCCGCCGAGGGCGTGCGCGACCTCATCGAGGCCGGTGCCGACATCATCAAGGTCGGCGTCGGCCCCGGCGCCATGTGCACCACGCGGATGATGACCGGCGTGGGCCGCCCGCAGTTCTCCGCCGTCCTGGAGTGCGCCGCCGAGGCCAAGAAGTACGGCAAGCACGTGTGGGCCGACGGCGGCGTCCGCCACCCGCGCGACGTGGCCATGGCGCTCGCCGCGGGCGCCTCGAACGTGATGATCGGCTCCTGGTTCGCGGGCACCTACGAGTCCCCCGGCGACCTGCAGCAGGACGCCAACGGCCGCCTGTACAAGGAGTCCTTCGGCATGGCCTCGGCCCGCGCGGTGCGCAACCGCACGGCCGACGAGTCCGCCTACGACCGGGCCCGCAAGGCGCTGTTCGAGGAGGGCATCTCGCACTCCCGCATGTTCCTCGACCCGGAGCGCCCCGGTGTGGAGGACCTGATCGACTCGATCATCGCGGGCGTCCGCTCCTCCTGCACGTACGCGGGCGCCGCGTCCCTGGAGGAGTTCGCCGAGAAGGCCACCGTCGGCATCCAGTCCGCCGCCGGGTACGCCGAGGGCAAGCCGCTGCACGCCAGCTGGAGCTGACGGCTCCGCACAACTCACCGACGGCCCCCGCGAGTTCGCTCGCGGGGGCCGTCGGCGTCGCGCGCGTGCCGCGCGAAGATCACAAACGGAATACGGATCGGCCGACGGGCGGCGTACGGGGACCGAGCCGCGGGCGGCGGGACCGGGAACGGACGACGTTCGGCACAGCGGACAAAACGGGTGACACGCAACGGACGAAAGGGACGGCGCAATAAAGATCCGTCCCTTCGGTGCTCACGCAACGATCATGTGCCGGTGCGCAACGTTGCTGCATTTCGACGGAGAAGCGGAACCGCTTAGAGTCTGGCGCTGTACGTGGCGTGGCGGGGACTGCCTGCTCGGTGGTTCCCGTGATCGGTGCGGGCTGCCGTGGTTCCCGACCACCCTGACCGGCAGCGATAAGGAGCGAGCCCGTGCTCGACCAGGGCGCACCCCCGCAGACCCGCCCCCGCCCCCAGGGCACCGGTGGACTCGGCACCCGAATCATGCGGCGCAAGCCGGTGGACCGCCTGGTCGCCGAGGGCGGCCAGGGCGAGGGCGGCACGCTCCGCCGCAGCCTCGGCATGTGGCAGCTCACCATGATCAGCATCGGTGCCACCCTCGGCACCGGCATCTTCGTGGTCCTCGGCGAGAGCGTCCCCAAGGCCGGTCCCGCCGTGACGGTCTCCTTCGTCATCGCCGGTCTCACCGCCCTGTTCTCGGCCCTGTCCTACGCCGAGCTGGCGGGCACCATCCCGGTCGCCGGATCCTCGTACTCGTACGCGTACGCCACCATGGGCGAGCTGGTCGCCTGGGTGTGCGGCTGGTGCCTGGTCCTGGAGTACGGCGTGTCCGTCGCGGCCGTCGCCGTCGGCTGGGGCGAGTACCTGAACGAACTGCTCGACGGCACCATAGGCGTCACCATCCCGGACGCCCTCTCCGCGGCGCCCGGCGAGGCCGACGGCGCGATCATGAACCTGCCCGGCCTGATCGTGGTGCTGCTCGCCATGGTCTTCCTGCTCGGCGGCGCCAAGGAGTCCGCCCGCGCCAACACGATCATGGTCATCGTGAAGATCGCGGCCCTGGTGCTGTTCTGCGCCGTCGGCTTCATGGGCTTCAAGTCCGGCAACTACTCCGACTTCATGCCGCTCGGCGTCGCCGGGGTCAGCGCGGCCGGGGCCAGCCTGTTCTTCTCGTACATCGGCTTCGACGCCGCCTCCACCGCCGGTGAGGAGGCCAAGAACCCGCAGCGCGACCTGCCCCGCGCGATCATGCTCTCGCTGGTCATCGTCACCGCCCTGTACGTCCTGGTCGCCGCCGTCGCCGTCGGCGCCTGGAACTGGAAGGACTTCGAGGGCTCCGAGGCGTCCCTGACCGCGATCATGAACGACGTCAGCGGCCAGACCTTCTGGGGCACGCTGCTCGCCGCCGGTGCCGTCATCTCCATCGCCAGCGTCGTCCTGACCGTGCTCTACGGCCAGACCCGCGTGCTGTTCGCGATGTCCCGCGACGGCCTCGTGCCCACCACCTTCGCCAAGGTCAGCGGCAAGACCGGCACGCCCCGCGTGAACACCGTCATCGTGTCCCTGTTCTGCGGCGCCCTGGCCTCCGTCATCCCGCTCGGCAAGCTCGTCGACGCCACCAGCATCGGCACGCTCTTCGCCTTCGGCCTGGTCAACATCGCCGTGGTCGTCCTGCGCCGGACCCGCCCCGACATGCCGCGCACCTTCCGGGTGCCGCTCGGCTGGCTCTTCCCGGTCCTCGGCTTCGGCTTCTGCGCCTACAACATGTACAACCTCGACGCGGCGACCTGGAAGGTCTTCGGTGTCTGGATGGTCGTCGGGCTCGTGTTCTACTTCCTGTACGGGATGCGCCGCTCCCGTCTGGAGACCGAGCCCCTCACCGGGGAGGCCTCCCCAGTGAAGTGACTCGCGTGAAGCGATACGCAGAAAAGTGAACGACCCCCTGTGCGACTGAACGATCTCGACGAACGCATCGTGCACGCCCTCGCCGAGGACGCCCGCCGCTCCTATGCCGACATCGGCCAGCTCGTCGGCCTGTCCGCGCCCGCCGTGAAGCGCCGCGTGGACAGGCTGCGGGCCACCGGAGCGATCACCGGGTTCACCGTCCGCGTCGACCCGGCCGCGCTGGGCTGGGAGACCGAGGGGTTCATCGAGATCTACTGTCGCCGCAATACCTCGCCGGAGGCGATTCAGCGGGGGCTTGAGCGGTACCCGGAGATCGCGTCCGCCTCCACCGTTACGGGGGAGGCGGACGCGATCGTGCAGGTCTTCGCTGCCGATATGAGGCACTTCGAGCGGGTGCTTGAGCGCATTGCGGGGGAGCCATTTGTTGAGCGGACCAAGTCGGTGCTGGTGCTTTCGCCGCTCATGCGGCGGTTTTCTTCGGGGTCGCCTGCCTAGTTCTTTTCGCTGCGGGTGCGTCGTGGCTGGTCGCGCAGTTCCCCGCGCCCCTTTCAGTGCCTGCGGCCCACGCGGCTACTTCGTGGGGTACGGGGGGTTCCACGGCGTCACGTGGAAGTCGCCCGTGCCCTTCTTGACCTTCTCGAAGGGAGCCGCGCTATTGCACTTCGTCAGCTTCTTGGTGCCGTCGGGGCCGCCGATCGCTGCCCAGCTGTAGCCGAGACGGTCGTTCTTGCCCTGGTCGTGGACGCTGAAGCCGACGCGGCTGCCCACCATCTTCTTGATGTTGGACTTGGTGATGATGCCGGTCGCCGACGCCACCTTGCCGCCGGTCAGGAGGCAGTCGATCCGGCCCTTCGCCCAGCCGCCCTCGCCGCCCGGCCGGTCCAGGTGGACGAACTCGAAGGTGCCGGTCGCCTTGCCCGGGTCGCCGTTGTGCCGCTTGGCCAAGTGCGCGTCGAAGGTGAACGTCACGTCCTCCGTCGTCTTGCGGAACAGCTTGGCCTTGCCGGTCAGCGCCGCCGCCTCGCGCGGCTCGGCCCGCTCCTTGGCGGCGGGCGCCGGATGCGTGACGTCGTCGCCCGACGCGACGGCCACGCCCGCCGCACCCGCGGTGACCAGGAGCGCGGCGCCCACGGCCAGGGCGCGGGTGCTGGAGCGGGTGAAGGTGATGCGGCTCATGGGAAGCCCTCCGTCTGTGGTGAGGCCCGGTCGTTCCGGGTGGCTTCACGATCTCCCGGAGCGGGGGTCCGGCACGTCGGGCCCAAGGCTGCTCTCCGCTTCCCCCGCGCGGGGGAGCCCCGCGGCGCCCGCCTGCGCCCCAGGGCTGACCCCGCTACCACGCGGTCGCCGCGCGGACGCGCCCCGTACGCCGTCCCTACGCCACCTTGACGCCGCCGCGCAACGAATCGCCGCCACGGGCGCTGTACGCGCAACACATCGCACGGTGGGGCGCAACGGTCGTGTCTTGTCCCGTCACTCCCGCGAAACGTACGGTCTATCCGGTTCAACCCGCCCCCGCCCCCGCGTCCCCGAGGTCCGCCATGCCGCCGCTGCGCACCGCCCTGCTCCAGAGTTCCGGGCGTCCCGGCTCCGTCGCCGCCAACCTCAAGGCCCTGGACGAGGCCGCGGGCCGCGCCGCCGCGGCCGGGGCGCGGCTCCTGGTGACGCCGGAGATGTTCCTGACCGGCTACGCGATCGGCGCCGACGTGCCCCGCCTGGCCGAGCCCGCCGACGGCGAGGCGGCCGGCGCGGTCGCCGACATCGCCGTACGCCACGGCCTCGCGATCGCCTACGCCTATCCGGAGCGCGACGGGGAGCACGTCTTCAACGCCGTCCAGCTGATCGGCCGCGACGGCGCCCGGCTCGCCAACTACCGCAAGACGCACCTGTTCGGCTGCTTCGAGCGCGACCACTTCACGCCCGGCGAGCAGGCCGTCGTCCAGGCGGACCTCGACGGCGTCCGGATCGGCCTGATGATCTGCTACGACGTGGAGTTCCCGGAGAACGTCCGCGCCCACGCCCTCGCGGGCACCGACCTGCTGCTGGTGCCGACGGCGCAGATGCACCCCTTCCAGTTCGTCGCCGAGTCCGTCGTGCCGGTGCGCGCCTTCGAGAACCAGCTGTACGTCGCGTACGTCAACCGGGTCGGCCAGGAGGGGGAGTTCGAGTTCGTCGGGCTCTCCACGCTCGCCGGACCCGACGGCGTCGCCCGCGTCCGCGCCGGGCGCGGCGACGAGCTGGTGTTCGCCGACGCCGACCCGGCGTTCCTGGCCGCGTCCCGCGAGGCCAACCCCTATCTGCGCGTCCGCCGCCCCGGTCTGTACGCCTCCCTGATCTGAGCCCCCCGCACCACCGTTCGTACCTTGCCGCAAGGAGTCCGCACCCCATGACGTCCACGGTGCCCACCGCCGTCCAGCACACCGACGCCCAGCCGCCCATCACCATGTTCGGGCCGGACTTCCCGTACGCGTACGACGACTTCCTCGCGCACCCGGCCGGGCTCGGCCAGATACCGGCGACCGAGCACGGCACCGAGGTCGCCGTCGTCGGCGGCGGCCTGTCCGGCATCGTGGCCGCGTACGAACTGATGAAGATGGGCCTCAAGCCCGTCGTGTACGAGGCCGACCAGATCGGCGGGCGGCTGCGCACCGTCGGCTTCGAGGGCTGCGACGAGTCGCTGACCGCCGAGATGGGCGCGATGCGCTTCCCGCCGTCGTCCACGGCGCTCCAGCACTACATCGACCTGGTGGGCCTGAAGACCCGGCCGTTCCCCAACCCGCTGGCCGAGGCCACGCCGTCGACCGTCGTCGACCTCAAGGGCGAGTCGCACTACGCCGAGACCATCGACGACCTGCCGCAGGTCTACCGTGACGTGGCCCAGGCGTGGAACGACTGCCTGGAGGAGGGCGCGGACTTCTCCGACATGAACCGCGCGCTGCGTGAGCGCGACGTGCCGCGCATCCGCGAGATCTGGGCGCGGCTCGTCGAGAAGCTCGACAACCAGACCTTCTACGGCTTCCTCTGCGAGTCCGAGGCCTTCAGGTCCTTCCGGCACCGCGAGATCTTCGGCCAGGTCGGCTTCGGCACCGGCGGCTGGGACACCGACTTCCCCAACTCCATCCTGGAGATCCTGCGCGTCGTCTACACCGAGGCCGACGACCACCACCGCGGCATCGTCGGCGGCTCCCAGCAGCTGCCGCTGCGCCTGTGGGAGCGCGAGCCGCAGAAGATCGTGCACTGGGCGCAGGGCACCTCGCTGGCGTCGCTGCACGAGGGCGGCGCGCCGCGGCCCGCCGTGACCCGGCTGCACCGCACCGCGGGCAACCACATCACCGTCACCGACGCCAACGGCGACATCCGCACCTACAAGGCGGCGATCTTCACCGCGCAGTCCTGGATGCTGCTCTCCAAGATCGAGTGCGACGACTCGCTGTTCCCCATCGACCACTGGACGGCGATGGAGCGCACCCACTACATGGAGTCCTCCAAGCTCTTCGTGCCGGTGGACCGGCCGTTCTGGCTGGACAAGGACGAGGAGACCGGTCGTGACGTCATGTCGATGACGCTCACCGACCGCATGACCCGCGGCACCTATCTGCTCGACGACGGCCCGGACAAGCCCGCCGTCATCTGCCTGTCGTACACCTGGTGCGACGACAGCCTGAAGTGGCTGCCGCTGTCGGCCAACGAGCGCATGGAGGTCATGCTCAAGTCGCTCGGCGAGATCTACCCGAAGGTCGACATCAGGAAGCACATCATCGGCAACCCGGTGACCGTGTCCTGGGAGAACGAGCCCTACTTCATGGGCGCGTTCAAGGCCAACCTGCCCGGCCACTACCGCTACCAGCGGCGCCTGTTCACGCACTTCATGCAGGACCGGCTGCCCGAGGACAAGCGCGGCATCTTCCTCGCGGGCGACGACATCTCCTGGACGGCCGGGTGGGCCGAGGGCGCCGTGACGACCGCGCTGAACGCCGTGTGGGGCGTCATGCACCACCTCGGCGGCCAGACCGACCCGACGAACCCCGGCCCCGGCGACCTCTACGACGAGATCGCCCCGGTGGAGCTGCCGGAGGACTGAGCCGCGCGACCCCGGCCGGTGCGCGGCCGGGGTCAGTCCGGCAGGGGCGTGAGCAGCATCCGCCCGGCGAGGCCTACGGCCCCGTCCAGGCGGTCGCGGAACTCCCCGGCGACGCCCGGGAGTCCGCGCAGCGCCCACAGCGCACGCGCCGCCGCCCACGCGGCGTCCCTGGCCCGCTCCAGGCTCCAGGCGCCGAGCAGATGCGTCAGCGGATCGGCGACCTGGAGCAGGTCGGGCCCGGGCATCAGGTCCTCGCGGACGCGCTCCTCAAGGGCCACGAGGATGTCGCCGACGCGGTCGAACTCATCCTCCAGGTCGGCCGGTTCGCAGCCGAGGTCCCGGCAGGCGTCCACCACGGCGAGCGCCAGGTCGTGCCCGATGTGCGCGTTGATGCCCGCGAACGCGAACTGGAGCGGGCGGACGCCCGGGTGGCGGCGCAGCTGGAACAGGGGGCGCCAGCAGGAGGGGGGCCGCCGTCCGGCGGCCACGGCGTCCACCGCCGCGAGGTAGTGCTCCGCGAAGCGGACGTCCAGGGTGACGGCGGCCACGGTGTCCGGGAACGCGCCGCCGACGACGTGGTGGCCGACCTCCTGGGTCACCGTCAGGTACACGCGGTTGAAGACGGCGACGCCGTCCTGGCGGGGCCAGCGCGCGTCAAGGGCGCGCATGCGTGCCGTTACCTCGTCCACACTCTTCGACTTCGACTGCGTCGCCATGGGGGCAGGGTCCCAGCCGGGCCGCCGCCCGTGGGGGCGCCGGGCGGCGCCTTCCCCGGATCGGGTTACGCCGGTGTCCCCGCCGGGGCGCCCCGCGAGGGCTAGGCCCGGTCGTCGTACGACGACGTCCCGGCGTCCAGGAGGGGCTCCTGGCGTTTCAGGTGCGCGGGCGCGAGGGCGCGCAGCACGTGGTAGCCGGTGATGACCACGATGGTGCCGAGGGCGATGCCGCTCAGGGAGAAGTTGTCGGTGAACTTCAGGGAGACGTTGCCGACGCCGATGATGATGCCCGCCGCCGCGGGGACCAGGTTCAGCGGGTTGCGCAGGTCGACCTTGGCGTTGATCCAGATCTGCGCGCCGAGCAGCCCGATCATGCCGTACAGGATGACGGTGATCCCGCCGAGCACGCCGCCGGGGATCGCGGCGACGACCGCCCCGAACTTGGGGCAGAGCCCGAAGAGCAGGGCGAACGCGGCCGCCGCCCAGTACGCGGCGGTGGAGTAGACCCGGGTCGCGGCCATGACCCCGATGTTCTCGGAGTACGTCGTGTTGGGCGGCCCCCCGACGGCCGTGGACAGCATGGACGCCGCGCCGTCCGCTGAGATCGCGGTGCCGAGCTTGCCGTCCAGGTCGTCGCCGGTCATCTCGCCGACGGCCTTGACGTGGCCCGCGTTCTCGGCGACGAGCGCGATCACGACGGGCAGGGCGACCAGGATCGCCGACCACTCGAAGCTCGGGGCGTGGAAGGAGGGCAGGCCGATCCAGTCCGCGTCGCCGACCGCCGAGAAGTCCAGGCGCCAGTGGTCGGTGACCTTCCCGGAGCCGTCCGCCGAGTGGATCTTGCCGAAGACCGAGTCGAGCACCCAGGACAGGGCGTAGCCGAAGACCAGGCCGAGGAAGATCGCCACCCGGGACCAGAAACCGCGCAGGCACACCACGGCCAGACCGGTGAACAGCATCACGAGCAGCGCCGTCCACTGGTCCTGCGGCCAGTACGTCGCCGCCGTCACCGGTGCCAGGTTGAAGCCGATCAGCATCACGACCGCGCCGGTGACGATCGGCGGCATCGCGGCGTGGATGATCCGCGCCCCGAACCGCTGCACGGCGAGGCCCACCACGAACAGCGCCGCGCCCACCACGAACACCGCGCCCGTCACCGTCGCGCTGGAGCCGCCCTGCGCCCGGATCACCGCGGCCACGCCCACGAAGGACAGCGAGCAGCCGAGGTAGCTGGGCACCCGGCCGCGCGTGGCCAGCAGGAAGATCACGGTCGCGACGCCGGACATCATGATCGCGAGGTTCGGGTCCAGGCCCATGAGGACGGGGGCGACGAACGACGCCCCGAACATCGCCACCACGTGCTGGGCGCCGAGCCCGAACGTGCGGGGCCACGAGAGCCGTTCGTCGGGGCGGACGACCGCCCCTGGCGCGGGCGTCCGCCCGTCGCCGTGCAGCTTCCAGCGCACGCCGAGGTCCATGGTGAGTTCGCTTTCTGTGCGCGGGAACGATCAGCGTCGACATGTTAATGCGACATAAGTGCGACGTCCGCCCGGGCCGTGCCGGTGCGGTGCCCTCGGACGTGCCCGTGACCGGTGTTCGCCTATCTGATCGCCGCAGGTGGGGGCCGCTCAGCGGGACAGCGCGGAGAGGCTGAGCAGCAGGTGCGAGGACTCGGGGTGGTGGAAGTCGGAGTGCGCGCCCGCGGGGGACAGGCGGGCCGTCCGGCCGCCGCGGAAGCGCCAGCCCGCGTCGACGTTCACGATCCGGTGGTCGAGGACCTGCCGCCGGTACGGCTCGTCGACGGCGAGGAGCTGGGTGGAGAACTGGGGCACCGGCGCCGTGCCCGCGCCGGAGTGGCCGATGCCCGGCGCGGCCTCCGCCCGCAGGTGCCAGAAGCCCGTGGCGCGGTCCCACCGGGAGTGCGTCAGGACCAGGGGGCCCCGCAGCGGCGCGGCGGGCCGCCCGTCCTGCCGGAACAGCGCGGGGAACAGCGCGTCGAAGCTGTCGCGGGGCGCCGCCATCTGGAAGACCAGGGCGCTGTCCACGGTGAACGGGCGCCGCGGGTCCACCGGGGTGCTCCAGCCCAGGACCCGCGGCCCGCCGGGCGGATCGGCCGCCCACTGCACGGCCTCGCACAGGAACCGGCCGCCGAAGGAGTGCCCCACCAGGTGCAGGTACTGCCCGTTGCGGTTGGCCAGGACCCTCGGGTCGGCCGGGTCCGTCCGGTGGGCGTCCAGATAGCCGAGGAGATGGCCGATGACGTGCGCGGCGTGCCCGGTGCCGGGCGCGCTCATCGCGTGCGCGCGGTCCCGGACGCGGCGGTACCCGGCCAGGCTCGGCAGGCTGGAGGAGGGCCAGCACACCACCACGCACCACGGCTGGTAGCCCCCGGCGAGCCCCGCGTACAGGCCCGGTCGCGCCGAGGCGAGCGCGTGCGCCCCGCGCAGCAGCCGGGTCGCGCTGCGCACGGCGCTGTCCGGGGCGGTCTGCCAGCCGTGGACGTACACATACAGGTCGGTCGCCCGGTCCGGGACGCGCAGCACGCGGGACAGGTGCTCGGCGACGCGGTCCGGGCGGACGGGGGCGCCCGTCGCGGACGCGCGCAGTCGCCCCCGCTCGTCCAGGTGGAGGACGGCGGGCACCGGGGCCGGGCCGCCCCGGGCGGCGGCGGGCGCGGGCCGGGTCACAGCGCGGTCTCCAGCCTGCTGTCGATGCCGCAGTACAGGGAGTAGGTCAGGGCCAGCGGGTTGCGCAGGTCGTCGGTGTAGTGCCGGACCAGGTCCATGGCGATCTCGCCCGCCGTGGACGCCCCGCTGAGATAGCGGTCGAGGAACGCGAACGCGTACTCGGACGCGAACAGCTGCGGGATCTCGATCTGCGGCCCGAGCACCCCGTCGGCCCCCAGCCGCACCAGGACGCCCCCGAGGTGCTTGAGCCCGGGCTCCGGGGACGTCTGGCCCGTGTGGCAGGCGTTCAGCAGCACGAAGGGGTGGAAGAGCGCGTCCGTGGACCCCTGGTGGCGACGGCGCTTGCGCAGGACCAGCTCGGCGTCGATCGGCCGGTCGTCGGAGAGCCGGACGGCCAGGTGCGGCTGCGGCGAGCCGTTGTCGACGAAGGCGCCGTGGCACCAGAAGTACATGACGTCGTCGTGCAGCACCGGCGCGGCCAGGTCGTCGAGGAACGCCCGCGACTCGGTGCGTACGGTGAGCCGGGAGCGCTCCTCGAGGAGTTTGCGCACCTCGGGGGCGCGGCCGATGTTGTCCAGCGTGGAATCGGTGTTGAGGCTGGTCACGGGCAGCGCGTGGCTGAGTGCCCGGCTCTGCGACGCGGGGTAGGCGTCCAGGGCGTCCCCGGTCTGCTCGACCTGGTGGCGGTAGCCGAGGAAGCCGTGCCAGGGCTCCGTGGCGTCCGGCGGCTCCACGGCGAGCATCGGCCAGGGCAGGTGCAGGTCCGAGTCGAAGTTGACGCGCAGCCCCTCCTCGCTGACCAGCGCGTCGAGCAGCAGCTCCCGCACCACGGCGAGCTGCCGGTCCGGGCCCGCGAGCAGCCGCTCCAGGAAGTGCCGCCCCTCGTCGGCGAGGTCGTCCGCGAGGCGCCGGGAGGCCGCGGCGTGCTCGGTGTCCGCCGACAGGTCCACCGCGTCGCTGAACGGATAGCCGCCGAGCGGCATCCCGTCCGCGTCGCACACCTGGTGGTGCACGAGCTGGTCCCGCCAGACCGCGCGCAGCCGCGCCGCCATCTGGAGGACCTCCGTGGCCGACACCGTCAGGTAGGCCTGCGGCAGGCCGTTCTTCGGCGTGCGCCGCGCGGGCACCAGGGCCGTGAGGTGCAGGCGGTCGGGGCCGTTCTGCCTCAGGCTCACCAGCAGGTCGAGCGGCTCCTTGGCGCGGACCTGGCTGTCCGGTCTGTGCTGCCGCGGCGGCATGGCCGTGAAGTCGAGCGAAGGGTTGTGGATCACGTCCGCGACGAGCTCTCTGGCCACCTGCTCAGTTCCTCCCGGGCTCGGCTGCGTCAAGGGCGGGGGCCTCCGCGTCGACGCTGGTCTCCACGTCCTGGAGCGCGACCCCGAAGTCCCGGTCGTACACCGTGAACCGCAGGCGGTGCGCGCCGGGCTCGGCGGCCGTGAAGGTGAAGACCGGCGGGTCGTCCCCCGGCACGTACTCCGCGACGGGCGGCTCCACCGTGGCGGCCGAGCGGGCGGCGGCGACCAGCAGCAGCACCGGCAGCTCCGGCGCGGGCGCCGCGCCGTACTGCTCCACCCTGACCTCCACCCGGACCGGCTCCCCGGCCCGCACCTCGTCGTCGAGCAGCCGCAGCCGCAGCGCCCACGAGGACCGCAGCGCCGCCAGCTGCCGCCGGACCGACCGGACCCGCGGGTGGTCGGGGCCGAGCGTCCGCTCCCAGTCCGCGAGCAGCCGCGCCGCCGCCGCGGACGCCCCCGGCACGTCCCCGGCCGCCGCCCGCGCCAGGACCGCCCCGGTGCGGCTCTCCAGCGTGTCCGGGTGGGCGTCGCCCTGGACCTCGCCGCGCCCGGCGGCGACTGCCGTGTACAGCTCCGCGGCCCGGGACCAGTCGCCCGCCTCGCCGTACGCCCTGGCGAGCGCGTCGATGGCGGTGGGGTGGCCCTGGTCCTGCATGCGCTCCGCGCACGCGGTCACCGTCGCCAGGGCGGCCCGGCCCTGCTCGTGCGCCTCGGCGACGCCGTCCGCCGTGTCCGGGAGGCCGAGGCCGACGATCCGGGAGCGGTCGGCGATGACGGCCTCGAACAGGGCGATCGCCCGGTGCGGGTCGCCCGCCAGGAGGCAGGCGTAGGCCAGGCGCTCGCGGCTGAAGAGGGTCGCGGGGTGCTCGGCGCCGAACGCGCGGGCGTGGTCCTCGACGAGCGTCTCGCACAGGGACACGGCGGGCCCGGGGGATCCGCCGAGCGCCGTGGCGAGGGCGAGGGCCAGGGCGCTGCGGGAGGCGAGGGTGGTGTCGTGGTCGGCGCCGAGCACGCGGGCCCGGTCGGCGACCACGTCCTCGTAGATCCGGATGGCGCGGGCGTGGTCGCCCGCGCCGCGCAGGGCGTAGGCGAGGTTGCCGCGGCTGGCCAGGGTCGAGGGGTGGTCCGGGCCCTGGAGGCGCGTGCGGTCGGCGACCAGGGCCTCCATGTCCCGCACCGCGTCCTCGTGCCGACCGGCCAGCTGCCGGGCGTGGCCGAGCGCGTTGCGGCAGGCGAGGGTGTCGACGTGGTCCGGGCCGTGGACGCGCGTGTGGTCCGCCAGGACCGCCGCGTACAGGGGGATGGCCCGCCTGTAGTCCCCGGCGCACTGCCAGGCCCAGGCGTGCCAGCGCCGGACGTCGAGGGTGTCGGGGTGGTCGGGGCCGAGGACCCGCTCGTGGTCGGCGACCAGGTCCTCGTACAGGGCGACCGCGCGGTGGTGCGCGCCCGCGAAGACGTGCGCGTCGGCGACGTACACCCGCTGCTGGAGCGTGGTCGGGTGGTCCGGGCCGTGGACGCGGACGCAGTCGGCGAGCAGCTCCTCGTGCAGCTGTACGCCCCTGGCGTGGTCGCCCGCGTTGTGGCAGGCGTGGGCGAGGTTGCCCCGGCTGACCAGCGTCGTGGGGTGGTCCGGGCCGTGGAGGCGGACCCGGTCGGCGACCATGGCCTCCCGGTCCCGCACGGCCTCCTGGAGCTGACCGGCCAGCTGCCGGGCGTAGTGCAGGCCGTTGCGGCAGGCCAGCGTGTCCAGGTGCTCCGGGCCGCAGGCGCGTGCGTAGTCGTCGACCACCTGCTCGTACAGGGGGATCGCCCGGCGGTAGTCCTTGGCGGCGCGCAGGGCGACGGCCAGGTTCCAGCGGGCGATGCGCACGCAGGGGTGGTCCGGGCCGTAGATCCGGGTGCGGTCGCGCACCAGCTGTTCGTAGCGGGGCACGGACTGGCGGTGGTCGCCCGAGAGGCGGCAGGTGCGGGCCAGGTTCGCGCGGCTGTTCAGGGCGGCCGGGTGGTCCGGGCCCTGGACGCGGACGCGGTCGGCGACCAGCGCCTCGAACTCCCGCAGGGCGTCGCGGTACTGCCGCGCGTTCAGCCACGCCTGGGCCAGCAGCTCCCGGGTGAGCAGGGTGCTCACGTGGTCCGCGCCCTGCACGCGGCGCCGGTCGTTGAGCAGCTCCTGGTAGAGCCGGACGCCCCGGGCGAACTGCCGGGCCGCGCAGCAGGTGTCGGCGAGGTCCTCACGGCGGGTGAGCGTGGTGGGGTGGTCGGGGCCGTGCACCCGCACGCAGTCGGAGATCGCTTCCTCGTAGAGCCGCAGGGCGCGGGCGTGGTCACCGGCGTCGCGGCAGGCGTAGGCGAGGTTCGCGCGGCTGACCAGCGTCGTCGGGTGGTCCGGGCCCTGGACGCGCTCGCGGTCGGCGACCAGCGCCTCCATGTCCCGCACCGCGCTCTCGTGCTGACCGGCCAACTGGCGTGCGAAGCCGAGGCCGTTGCGGCAGCCCAGCGTGTCCAGGTGGTCCCGGCCGAGGACGCGGGCGTAGTCGTCGACCAGCTGCTCGTACAGGGCGACGGCCCACGGGTGGTCTCCGGCCGACCGGAAGGCGGTGGCGCGGTTGAAGCGGGCGTTGAGCACCTGCGGATGGTCCGCGCCCTGCGCCTCGGTGCGCTCCGCGACCACCTCGCCGAGCAGTTCCGCGGCCCGGCGGTGGTCGCCCTCGGCGGTCCAGGCGAGGGCGAGCATCTCGCGGCCGGAGAGGACGTCCCGGTGCCGGGGGCCCTGGAGGCGGACGCGGTCGGCGAGGAGTTCCTCGTACAGCGTGATCGCCCGGCGGTGGGCGCCCGCGTGGCGGCAGGCGAGGGCCAGCCAGGACCGGGTGTTGAGGACGTCCGGGTGGTTGGGGCCGAGCAGCCGGACGCGGTCCGCGAGCAGCTCCTCGAAGCCGCGCACCGCACCGGCCCTGTCGCCCGCGAGGTCGCGGGCGTAGGCCAGGTCGGAGCGCGCGTTCAGCGTGGCGGGGTGGTCCGGGCCCTGGACGCGGGTGCGGTCGGCCACCAGGGCCGCGAACTCCGGTACGGCCGCAGCGTGGTCGCGGGCGAGGCGCCGGATGAGCGCCAGTTGGCGGCGGCCGTTGAGCGTGTCGTGGTGGTCGGCGCCCAGGAGCCGGGTCGCGTCCGCGACGACCCGCTCGCACCAGGTGAGGGCCCGCGCGTGGTCGCCCGCCAGGCGGTGGGCGTAGGCCACGTCGAGCCGCGCCTGGAGCGTCGCCGGGTGGTCGGTGCCCTGGGTCCGTCCGCGGCGGGACACCGAGGCGAGGGCGTGGCGGACGGCGCGGGCGTGGTCTCCGGCCTCGCTGTAGGCGTCGGCGAGTTCGTCGCGGGCCTGGAGGGTGTCGGGGTGCGTGGCGCCCTGGATCCGCGCGCGGTCCGCGGCCACGCCCTCGTACAGGGCGACCGCGCGCCGGTGGTCGCCGTCGGAGCCGCACGCGGACGCCAGCAGCTCGCGGGCGTCGAGCGTGGCGGGGTGGTCCGCGCCCTGCACCCGTGAGCGGTCCGCGACCAGGGTGTCCAGCTCCCGCACGGCGGCCGCCGGGTCCCCGGACCACTGGCGCGCGTACGCGAGGTCGGCCCTGCTGTCGAAGGTGTCCGGGTGGTCCTCGCCCTGGACGCGCGTGCGGTCGGCCACGATCGCGGTGAAGCCCGCGACGGCCGCCGCGTGGTCCTGCGCCACGCGCTGGGCGTGGGCCAGCCAGCCCCGGCTGGTGAGGGTGTCCGGGTGGTCGGGCCCGAGCACCCGGGTGCGGTCCGCGATGGCCGCCTCGTACAGGGCGATGGCCCGACGGTGGTCGCCCGCCGAGCGGCAGGCGTAGGCGAGGCTGTTGCGGCTGGTCAGCGTGGACGGGTCGTCCGGGCCGAAGAGCCGGGTGCGGTCGTGGACCACGGCCTCGTACGCGGTGACGGCCCGCCGGTGGTCTCCGGCCAGCTGGAGGGCGTAGGCGAGGCCGTCCCGGCTGGCGAGCGTGTCGCGGTGGTCCGCGCCGAGCACCCGGGCCCGGTCCTCGGCGACCGCCGTGAACTCCTCGGCCGCCGCCCGGTGGTCACCGGCCTTGCGCAGCGCGTGCGCGTAGGTGTGGCGGCTGGCCAGGGTGGCCGGGTCGTCGGGCCCGCACACCCGCCGCCGGTCGGCGATCAGCGCGCGGCACAGCTCCACGGCCCGGCGGGGGTCGCCCTCCCTGCTCTGCGCGTCGGCGAGGGCGTCCCGGCTGTCGAGGGTGTGGGCGTGCTCGCGTCCCCGCAGGCGCGTGAAGCCGTCCACCACGGCTTCGAGGAGGGGGATGGCGAGGAGCCGCTGGTCGCGCTCGATCAGCTCCCGCGCCGCGCGCTCGTACAGCAGAACCGTCGCCTCGCGCGGCCACGGCCGCGGCGGGCGGGTGGCGGCCAGCGCCGCGATGTGGGGGAGCAGCGCCTGCCAGCGCGCCTGGGCCGCGCGGTCGGTGCGGGGCCCTTCGGGCAGCGCGCGGGCCATCGCCGCCTCGGCCCAGGCGCGGCCCGTCTCGAGCCGTGAGCGGTGCCGGGAGTCCGCCGCGTCGGCTCCGGGCGCGGGGGCGCGCAGGACCTTCTGCACCAGGCGGTGGACGGTGACGTCCTGGCCGGTGAGCGTGATCATGTTGTACTCGGCGAGCAGCCGCAGGGCGCGGTCGATGTCGGCGGCGGTGGCCGGGGGCGGCGGAGGGCCGGTGGGCGGCTCGCCGTGCTCGACGGCGGCGGGGTCCGCGCTCGCCAGCGGGGTCAGGGCGTCGCGGGGGACGGCCTCGGGCGCGTACCACGCCAGGGTGTGCAGGAGGGTCGCCGCCAGCGGGTCGGTCCGGTCGACGGCGCGCAGCGTGGCCCGCCAGATCCGGGCGATGGTGCGGCTGGCGTCGTCCGGCGCCGCGAGGGCGTCGAGGACCGTGCCGGGCGACTGGGTCAGCAGGGCGCGGTACGCGGCGAAGGAGGTGCCGGTCTGGCGCAGGTAGGCGCCCGCCTGGGCGAGGGCGAGCGGTAAGTGGCCGAGGTCCAGGGCCAGTTCGGCGGCCTCCCGGCGCTGCTCGCGGGTCGGCTCGCGGCCCGGCAGGGCCAGGCCGCACAGCAGGTTGACCGACGCGTCGGACGCCAGCACGTCCAGGCGCAGCGGGTGGGCGGCGGTGTGCCAGCCGTCGGCGCGGCGGCTGGTGACGAGCTGGTGCCCGTGTCCGTGCAGGCGGCCCAGGTAGGGGTTGAGGTCGGCGGGGGCCTCGGCGTTGTCGAAGATCAGCAGCCAGTCGCGGTGCGCCTGGAGCCACAGCAGGGCCCACTCCGTCTGCTGCCTCGGCAGGGCGGTCAGGGCCCAGCCCGGGTGGAGGAAGACGGCCAGGTCGGCGAGGGCGGCGTCGATCTGCTCGCGGCTGTCGGCGACGATCCACCAGATGAGGCGGTAGTCGGGGCGGCGCGTGCGCGCGTAGTGCAGGGCGAGGGCGGTCTTGCCGACGCCGCCCAGGCCGTGCAGGGTCTGCGGCTGGCTGATGACGCCCTCGCCCGCTTCGAGCGCGCGCCGGATGCCGTCCAGGGCGCCGCCGCGGCCGACGAAGGCGTCGGTGGGGCCCTGCGGGAGGTTGTCCAAGGAGGGCGGCGCGTCGATCGTGGTGGCGGCGGCCACGGCGTCGGGCGGGACGACGGCGCGGTCTTCGGTGTGCGGGTTGCCGCCGGTGTCCGTGAGCGGATGGGTGCGGCGCGGGACCAGGATGTCGGAGTCGGACTGCTCGACCGCCTCCGACTGGTGCGGGCGCTCCGCCGTGATCACATCCGCCTCCCGGGCGCACTCGCCGTTCGCACGCGGGCGGCGTCCCCCCAACGCGCCGATGGCACATGGTAGTTCAGGGCGCGACGCACTGTCATGTGACGGGGAGACATGACGGCGCGGCGCGCCCCGCGGGCCTTTCCGCACTCAGGCGCCTGTGCTTGTGCCCTGCGCGTGTGCCGGTGTGTGCCCTGCCTGTGTGCCTGTGTGTGCCTACGGGCCTGTGCCTGTACGTGTGCCTACGGGTACGGCGATGACCCGGCCTCCGGCGGTCACGGGGACGGCTCGGCGTTCCGCTCCACCGCTGCCGCCTCGGCCCCGGTCCCCGCGGCGTCCGTTCCCGCTCCCCGCGTCGTCGGGCGGCCGTCCGTGCGCAGTACCCCGGCGCACACCATGAGCCCGCACGCCAGGGCCGTGACCAGGCAGAAGGAGGCCACCAGGCTGGTCGCGTCGGCGAGGGTGCCGATCGCCGACGGGGCGATCAGGCTGGAGGTGTACGTGATGGTGGCGACGCCCGCGATGGCCTGGCTGGGATTGGGGCCGCTGCGCCCGGCCGCGGCGAACGCCAGCGGGACGACGACCGCGATCCCGAGGCCCATCAGGGCGAAGCCGGTCATGGCCAGGGCCGCGTGCGGCGCCGTCACCACGAACAGGCCGCCGAGCGCGGCGAGGAGGCCGCCGACACGCACCGTGCGCACCGAGCCGAACCGGTCGACCACCTTGTCGCCCACGAGCCGCGCGATGGCCATCGTCAGCGTGAAGCCGGTGGTGCACGCCGCGGCCAGGCCCGCGGAGGAGTCGAGCACGTCCTTGAGGTAGACCGCCGACCAGTCGAGGCTCGCGCCCTCGGCGAACACCGCGCAGAACCCGACCGCGCCGATCAGCAGCGCCGACTTGGGCGGCAGCGCGAACCGCGGCGGCGGCTCCTCGTCCGGCGACGCGCCCAGCTCCAGCACGCCCTGACAGGCGATCAGGCCGAGCGCGGTGAGCACGGCCGCGGCGAGCGCGTGGTGCAGACGGGCGTCCACGTCCAGGTGCGCCGCGATGGTGCCGCCCGCCGAGCCGATCAGGGCGCCGACGCTCCACATGCCGTGCAGGCCCGACATGATGGACTTCTCCAGGCGGTTCTCGATCTCGACGCCGAGCGCGTTCATCGCCACGTCCGCCATGCCGGAGGTCGCCCCGTACACGAAGAGCGCCGCGCACAGCGTGGCCACGTTCGGCGCGAGCGAGGGGAGCGTGAGCGCGAGCGTCCACAGCGCAAGCAGCGCCCGCAGCGCGGCGCGGACGCCGAAGCGATGGCTCAGCCAGCCCGCCAGCGGCATCGCCACCGACGCCCCGATCGCCGGGAAGGCGAGCGCCAGGCCGAGCAGGCCCGCGCTGACGTCCGCGTGGTCCTGGATCCACGGCACCCGGGTCGCGAACGACCCGGCGACCGAGCCGTGCACGCAGAAGATGACCGCGACGGCGAGCCGGGCCCGGCCCAACTGCCGCGTACTGGGCGCGACCTGGGCGCCCCGGTGCTGCTCGCTCATCCACTTCACCCCTCATCACGGTCCCGTCCTGGACCGCCGCAGTAAACTATCAGGAACCTTGCCTGATAAAAGAGACCCGGGAAACCGGAATTTCAGGCGACCAACAGACGAGAGGTCCGGCCATGCCCGCATCTCCGAGCACCGCTCGGGCCATCAACGACCGGCTCGCCCTGCGCCTGCTCCAGAGCGAGGGGCCCCTGACGGCAGGCCAGTTGAAGGAGCTGACCGGCCTGTCCCGGCCCTCCGTGGCGGACCTCGTGGAACGCCTTCAAGGCGCCGGTCTGATCACGGTGGTGGGCGAGGCGGGGGAGCGGCGCCGGGGGCCCAACGCGCGGCTGTACGGCATCGTGGCCGACCGGGCCCACCTGGCCGCGCTCGACGTGCGCACCGAGGGGGTCTCCGTCGCCGTCGCCGACCTGCTCGGGGAGAAGCTCGCCGAGGCGTCGCTGCCGATCGGCGGCACCACGCGCACGGGGTCCGCCGTCGAGCGGGCCGTCGCCCTCGTCGAGCGCACGGCGCGCGCGGGCGGCGCCACGCGGCTGCACACCGTCGGCGTGGGCGCCCCCGGCCTCATCGACCCCGCCACGGGCGACCTGCGGGACTCGGCGGGCCTGCCCGCCTGGCACCGCCGCCTGGTGGCCGCCCTCACCGACCGGCTCCCGGCCCGCGTCCTGGTGGAGAACGAGACCAACCTGGCCGCGCGCGCCGAGCAGCGCGGCGGTGCCGCGCACGACCGCGACACCTTCGTGCTCCTGTGGCTCGGCGCGGGCACGGGCGCGGCCGTCGTCCTGGACGGCGCCCTGCGCCGCGGCGCCTCCGGCGGCACCGGCGAGATCGGCTTCCTGCCGGTGCCCGGCACGGGCGGGCTGCCGTCCGCCACCGCCTGCGACGGCGGGTTCCACTCCCTCGCCGGGTCGGGAGCCGTGGCCGACCTGGCCGCGGAGCACGGCATCAAGGCGGAGCCCGGCGCGGGGGAGCTGGCCGCCGCGGCGCTGGTGCGGGAGGCCGTGGACGCCGGGCACGCGCCGTTCCTGGACGCGCTCGCCGACCGGGTGGCCATCGGGGTGGCGTCGGTCGCGGCCGTGCTCGACCCCGGGTGCGTGATCCTCGGCGGCGAGCTGGGCCGGGAGGGGGGCGCGGCCCTCGCGGGCCGCGTCGCGGAGCGGGTCGCCGCGATGTCGCCGTTGCGTACGGAGGTGCGCGCCAGCGCGCTGGGGGGTGCGGCGGTGCTGCGGGGGGCGCTGCTCACCGCGCGGGACGCGGCGCAGGAGGAGATCTTCCGTACGTGAGCGCCGTGGGGGCGGGGCTGGGCTCGCGTCTGCGGGGGCGTCGTGGTTGCTCGCGCCGTTCCCCGCGCCCCTTCGGGGCGCTTCTGCGCCCCCGTCCTCGTGGAAGCCCGGCGGCGGGGCAAGGGCACGTCTTCCCGCCGCCGGGCGTCTGAAGGGGCCGACCCGTCAGGCGGCCCGGGGGGTCAGCAGGCGCCCAGGTCCTGCCAGGCGCCCCACTGGTTGGTGCCGGGCTCCTCGCCCTTGGTCCACCACTTGGCCTTCCAGGTGTGCGCCTTGTGGGACACGGTGGCGCCGGAGCCGTACTCCGCCGTCGCGCTCCACGCGGGCGCGGCGCAGTCGCCGGGCGGGTCGGTCGGGCCGCCGCCTGTGCCGGGTTCGACCACCGTCGTGCCGCGCGCCAGGTCACCGGCGAGGGCGTACGTCGTGCCGTTGATGTTCACCGTCCAGTTCGAGGGCGTCGACACCGGCAGGTAGTAGTTGAACGACAGGTCGACCGACGCGCCCGGCGCCAGCGTCTGCCACCCGGGCAGCTTCAGCGAGACGCGGTGGAAGTCGCCCTTGAGGCCGCCCACGTTGTTCCCGGAGTGCCCGGTGCTGATCACCTTCGTGCCGAAGCCGGACTGGTCGGAGGCGTTGGCCGGGGCCGAGGTGGCGTAGTCGAACTGGAACTCCGTGCCGCCGGGCAGCGCCGTCTTGGTGTTGTTGGTGATCCGCAGCTTGGGCGTGATCGGGTAGTTGGAGTCGCCGAGCTTGAAGTCGCCGAACTCCACGCCGATGTCCACGGCCTTGCTGGGCAGCTCCTTGCCCGCGACCCTCGCGCCGTACGGGGCGGCCGACTTGAACTTCTCGTACATCGCCGTGGTGAGCGTGTCCCCCACCTCGTACTGGCCCTTGGCGGCGTTCCAGGAGTAGTCACCGGCCAGTTCCCAGATCATCGTGCCGCCGATGCCCCGGTCGACCACGTAGTCGGCCTTGGCCTTCACCGACTGCTCGTCCTCGGTGGACAGGAAGACCTTCTTCTCGGCGTTCCACAGCCACGGGGCGACCAGCGTGGAGTCGTAGCGGCGGGCGTAGGTGCCGGTGAGCTTGGTGTCGGCGGGCAGGCCGTACCGGGTGACGTAGTCGCCGACGACGCCCTTCTCCAGGTTCTTGGCGTGCCACATCGGGTTGGAACCGGCGGGCGACTCCTTGCCGCCCGCGTCCTTCTCGTGCCACAGGTTGTCGATGCCGACCGCGCCGTCACCGCACTTGGTCAGGCCCGAACCGGCCGGGCAGTTCGTGGTGGCCGCCTTGCCCCACAGGCCGTCGGTGCCGCCCTGCACGTTCTTGAAGCCGCGGGTGTAGTACGGCAGGCCGATGTTGATGCGGCCCGCGGGCATCGAGCCGCGGAAGTAGTGGTACGCCCAGTCGGCGTTGAGGTAGCCGATGCCGCCGTACTGCTGGCTGCCGTACACCCCGGCCGCGGCCAGCTCGCTGTCCTTGCCGTCGTCGAACAGCGAGGCGTTCGGGCCCACGTGCTCGTTCCAGGCGCCGTGCAGGTCGTACGACATGATGTTGACGTAGTCCAGGTACTTCTGGACCTGGAAGGTCTCCATGCCGCGCAGCAGATAGCCGGAGGAGGGGGCCGCGACGGTGAGCAGGTAGTGCCTGCCGTCGGCCGCGCCCGCCCGGTCGAGCTGCTCGCGCAGCGCCTTCATCAGCGCCGCGTAGCCCTTGACCAGGCCCGCGCGGCGGCCGTTGGCGAGCTGCCAGTCCAGCGGGTTGCCCGCGTCCTTCATGGTCGTCGGGTACTCGTAGTCGATGTCGACGCCGTTGAAGCCGTACTTCCTGATGAACTCGACGGTCGACGCCGCGAAGGTGTCGATGCCCGCCTGGTTCACCGAGCCGTCGGCGTTGGTGGCCATCGAGTAGAAGCCGCCGGAGTCCACGCGCTTGCCGTCGTCGCCGAAGTAGCCGCCGGTCTCGGCCCAACCGCCCACGGACACCAGCGTCTTGACGTTCGGGTGCTTCTTCTTGAACTTGTTCAGGAGGTTGAAGTGGCCCTTGTAGGGGTACGCCGGGTCCATCTCCGCGCCCGCCACGCCCGGCCAGGTCAGGCCGGTCGCCGGGTTCTTCTCGCCGTCGGAGCCGACGGAGATCCTGTTGTCCTTGCCGACGTGCGCGAAGGCGTAGTTGAGGTGGGTGACCTTGTCCCAGGGGATGTCGGGGACGAGGTAGGCGGGCTCGCCGTTGCGGCCGTCGCGCCAGCTGGTGAAGTAGCCGATCACGCGGCGCTGGTGGTCGGCGCCCATCTTCTCGCGGCCGTCGGCGTCGTAGACGGAGCAGTAGGGGACGTCGACGCCCGGCGTCTGGTACAGGCCGTCGGGGCGGCAGGCCGCGTCGGCGGCGGCCCCCGCCGCGGCGGAGGTGTCCGCGGCGTGCGAGGCGGTGGTGGCGAGGGTGCCGAGGAGCAGACCGGCGACGGCGGCGCCGGTCGCGAAGAGCGTGGGTCTCGCCCGAGTGGGGGTGGGCACGTCGGTTCCTCCTGGGGAGGCTCGGTGGCGCACGAAGAACGGGGGACGGCGGCCCACGATGTGCGCACACCGGCCGGGCCTCTCCGCGGAGTGACGCAGACGTTAAAAGGACTAGACCAGAGCGTCAATAGGTATGGACCAATCTGGGGTCTGCCGGGGAGTGGAGGGTCCTGTGAGCCACCCCACAGGACGTCACCCGCCTGGCCGCTACCCGGCGTGGCACACTGGCCTCGTACCAGAAGCAGCGCACTCCGGGGTCGGTGCAATTCCGAACCGGCGGTTAAAGTCCGCGACCCGGTCACCTCCAGTGACCGGTTGACCAGGTGAAACTCCTGGACCGACGGTGAAAGTCCGGATGGGAGGCAGTGCGCGGCGAGCGGGCACACCCGTGTGTGCCATGACGCCGTAGTGGCTCGTTCCGCCGAGGAACGGGACCCGTTCCCGCGAGGGGACGGGTGTCCTCGCGATGAGGACCCGGCGCCATCGGCCCCCTCGGTGTTCTCGTTCGTACGCAGTCGTCGTCATCGACGCGCCCCGGAGTCCGTGCCCGAAGAGGCAGGAGGACCCGGTGGCCACCCAGGCCGAAGCAGCCGCCATGCGGCACGCGATCGCGCTCGCCGCGCGTGCGCTCGGCTCCACCAGCCCCAACCCGGTCGTCGGCTGCGTCATCCTCGACGCCGCGGGCGAGACCGTCGGCGAGGGCCACCACCAGCGCGCGGGCGGCCCGCACGCCGAGGTCCACGCCCTGCGCGCGGCGGGCGACAAGGCCCGCGGCGCCACCGCCGTCGTCACCCTGGAACCCTGCAACCACACCGGCCGCACCGGCCCCTGCGCCCAGGCCCTCCTCGACGCCGGAATCGCCCGCGTCGTCTACGCCGTCGGCGATCCGAACCCGCAGGCCACCGGCGGCGCCGCCACCCTGCGCGCGGCGGGCGTCGACGTCGAGGCGGGCCTCCTCGAAGCCGAGGCCGCGGCGGGCAACGCCGCCTGGCTGACCGCCGTGCGCACCGGCCGCCCCCACGTCACCTGGAAGTACGCCGCCACCCTCGACGGCCGCACCGCCGCCGCCGACGGCACCAGCCGCTGGATCACCTCCGCCGAGGCCCGCGCCGACGTCCACCGGCTGCGCGCCGAGTGCGACGCCGTCGTCGTCGGCTCCGGCACCCAGCGCGCCGACGACCCGCACCTCGCCGTCCGCGGCCCCCTCGCCGACGCCGGGGTCCGCCAGCCGCTGCGCGTCGTCGTCGACACCGACGGCACGGCCGTGCGGCCCGGCGCCCGCGTCCTCGACGACGCCGCCCCCACGCTCGTCGCGGTGGCCGAGGACGCCCAGGCCCCCGCCGGGGCCGAAGCGGTGCGCCTGCCCCGCGCCGACCGGGGCCTGGACATCACGGCCCTGCTCGCCGCCCTGTACGCCCGCGGCGTCCGCTCCGTCCTGCTCGAAGGCGGCCCCACGCTCGCGGGTGCCTTCGTCGCCGCGGGCGCCGTGGACCGCGTCGTCGGCTATCTCGCGCCCGCCCTGCTCGGCGCGGGCCCCGCCGCCCTGACCGGCGGCGGAATCACCACCGTCACCGACGCGTTGCGCCTGGACATGAGCGAGGCCGTCCGCGTCGGACCCGATCTGCGCATCACCGCCACCGTCGCAACGAAGGAGCACTGAGCGTGTTCACCGGAATCGTCGAAGAGCTGGGCGAGGTCACCGCCGTCGAGGACCTCGGCGACGCCTCCCGCTTCCGCCTGCGCGGCCCCGTCGTCACCGAGGGCGCGAAGCACGGCGACTCCATCGCCGTCAACGGCGTCTGTCTGACCGTCGTCGACCACGAGGGCGACGAGTTCACCGCCGACGTGATGGCCGAGACCCTGAACCGCTCCAGCCTCGGCGCCCTCACCCCCGGCTCCAAGGTCAACCTGGAGCGGCCCACCGCCGTCGGCGCCCGGCTCGGCGGGCACATCGTGCAGGGCCACGTCGACGGCACCGGCACCATCGTCGACCGCAAGACCTCCGAGAACTGGGAGATCGTCAAGGTCTCCCTGCCCGCCGACCTCGCCCGGTACGTGGTCGAGAAGGGCTCCATCACCGTCGACGGCGTCAGCCTGACCGTCGTCGACGCCGGGCCCGACTACTTCACCATCAGCCTGATCCCCACCACGCTCGCCCTGACCACGCTCGGCGTCAAGCAGCCCGGCGACCCGGTCAACCTGGAGGTCGACGTGATCGCCAAGTACGTGGAGCGCCTGCTCGGCCACCGCGCGCCGACCGAGGAGGACCCCCGGTGACCTGGCTCAACTCCGAGGCCTTCGCGGCCTTCGGCCAGCACATCATGTGGTCCGACATGATCGGCAACACCATCGGCCTGATCGCCCTGGCCCTCGGCTGGCGCCGCTCGGTGTGGACCTGGCCCGCCCAGTTCCTCTCCGGCCTGATCCTCGTCGCCGCGTACGCCTCCGCGCAGCTCTCCGGCGGCGTCGGCAAGCAGCTCCTGGTCATCGGCGTCGCCCTGTGGGGCTGGCGGCAGTGGACCAGCGGCACCCAAAAGGCCCAGGACGGCTCCATCGCCGTCCGCTTCGCCACCTGGAAGGAGCGCGCCCTGCTCGCCGGGGGCACCGCCGTCGGCACCCTCGCGGTCGGCGCCCTGTTCACCGCCGTGCCCGAGCTGTCCTGGAACCCCTGGCCCGACGCCTACATATTCGTCGGCACGCTCGCCGCGATGGTCGCCCAGGCGCGCGGCCTGGTCGAGTTCTGGTTCGCCTGGCTGCTCGTCGACGTCGTCGGCGTGCCGCTCGCCTTCTCCAGCGGCCTCGCCTTCTCCGGACTCGTGTACGTCGTCTACCTGGCCCTCGTCCTCTGGGGGCTGCGCGACTGGTGGCTCCGGTCGCGCCGCACGGTCACCCCGCAGCAGCCCGCCATCGAAGGAGCCCCGGCATGACCACGCAAGAGCCCCCCGCCGCCCCGGAAGCCGCCGGTCCCGTGCACCCCTTCTACTACACGGCGGACAACTCCGAGGACCTCTGCCTCGACCCCGTGGAGCTGGCCGTCCGCGACATCGCCGCGGGCCGCCCCGTCGTGGTCGTCGACGACGAGGACCGGGAGAACGAGGGCGACCTCGTCATCGCCGCCGAGAAGGCCACCCCCGAGATCGTCGCCTTCATGATGAGCGAGTGCCGCGGCCTGATCTGCGCCCCCATGGAGGGCGACGAGCTCGACCGGCTCCAGCTCCCGCAGATGGTCCAGGACAACACCGAGTCCATGAAGACCGCCTTCACCGTCTCGGTCGACGCGAGCGCCGCGCACGGCGTGACCACCGGCATCTCCGCCGCCGACCGCGCCACCACCCTCCAGATGCTCGCGGGCGGCAAGGCCAGGGCCGACGACTTCGTGCGCCCCGGCCACATCTTCCCGCTGCGCGCCAAGGAGGGCGGCGTGCTCGCCCGCGACGGGCACACCGAGGCCGCCATCGACCTGGCCCGGCTCGCGGGCCTGCGCCCGGCCGGGGCCATCTGCGAGATCGCGGGCGAGGACGGGCGCATGCTGCGGCTGCCCCAGCTGATCCCCTTCGCACGGAAGCACGGACTGACCATCATCTCCATCGAAGACCTCATCGACTACCGCCGCTCCGCCGAGCCCACCGTCCGCCGCGAGGCCGAGGTCCACCTGCCCACGTCCTTCGGCGAGTTCACCGCGTACGGCTACCGCTCCACCGCCGACGGCGTCGAGCACGTGGCGCTCGTCCACGGCGACGTCGGCGAGGGCGAGGACGTCCTGGTGCGCGTCCACTCCGAGTGCCTGACCGGCGACGTCTTCCACTCCCTGCGCTGCGACTGCGGCCCCCAGCTCCAGGAGTCCATGCGGCGCATCGCCGCCGCCGGGCGCGGCGTCGTGGTCTACCTGCGCGGCCACGAGGGCCGCGGCATCGGCCTGATGTCCAAGCTGCGGGCGTACGAACTCCAGGAGCGCGGCAGCGACACCCTCGACGCCAACCTCGAACTGGGCCTGCCCGCCGACGCCCGCGACTACGGCGCGGGCGCGCGGATCCTGCACGACCTCGGCGTGCGCAGCCTGCGCCTGCTGACCAACAACCCCGACAAGACGGAGGCGCTCACCGCGCACGGCCTCAAGGTCATCGCGCGCGAGCCCATGCCGGTCACCGCGGGCGAGCACAATCTGCGCTACCTGCGCACCAAGCGCGACCGCATGGGCCACGACCTGCCCTGGCTCGACGCCACGGACATGTCCGCCTGCGGCAACCAGTAGTCGACGTACGACACATCACACCACCCCGAGGAGAAGCGCGTGAGCGGCAAGGGTGCCCCCGAACTGAGCGTGAAGAACTGCGGCGACCTGCGGGTCGCCGTCATCGCCGCCCTGTGGCACGAGAAGGTCATGGACGGCCTCGTCGACGGCGCCCTGCGCGCCCTGCACGAACTGGGCATCGACGAGCCGACCCTGCTCAGGGTGCCCGGCAGCTTCGAGCTGCCGGTGGTCGCCAAGGTCCTCGCGGGCCGCGGCTACGACGCGATCGTCGCGCTCGGCGTCGTCATCCGCGGCGGCACCCCCCACTTCGACTACGTGTGCCAGGGCGTCACCCACGGCCTCACCCAGGTGTCCGTCGACACCGGCGTGCCCATCGGCTTCGGCGTCCTGACCTGCGACACCGAGGAGCAGGCCCTGGACCGCGCGGGCATCGAGGGCTCCACCGAGGACAAGGGCCACGAGGCGGTCACCGCGGCCGTGGCGACCGCGGCCACCCTGCGGACCGTCTCCGAGCCCTGGCGCTGAGCGGGGCCCCGCGGGCGCGTAGAGTGAACGGCATCATGTCCAAGAAGACGTTCGAGGAGCTGTTCACCGAGCTCCAGCAGAAGGCCGCCCACGGCGACCCGGCCACCTCCCGCACCGCGGAACTGGTGGACAAGGGCGTCCACGCCATCGGCAAGAAGGTCGTCGAGGAGGCCGCCGAGGTCTGGATGGCCGCCGAGTACGAGGGCAAGGAGGCCGCCGCCGAGGAGATCTCGCAGCTCCTGTACCACGTACAAGTGATGATGGTGGCCAAGGGCATCACCCTCAACGACGTGTACGCCCATCTGTAGAGCGAACGTCGTCCCCGCTCAGCGCCCCGCACCCGTTCCATTCCCCAGCACGCCCCCCGCACGACCCCCGCACGTCTCAGGCAGTCTCACGCAAAGGAAGCCGACCTCATGCTGCGCATCGCCGTCCCCAACAAGGGTTCACTGTCCGGACCTGCGTCGGCGATGCTCCATGAGGCGGGCTACCAGCAGCGCAGGGAGTCCAAGGAACTCGTCATCGTCGACCCGGAGAACGAGGTCGAGTTCTTCTACCTGCGCCCGCGCGACATCGCCATCTACGTCTCCTCCGGCAAGCTCGACATCGGCATCACCGGCCGCGACCTGCTGATCGACTCCGGCGCCAGCGCCGAGGAGATCCTGCCGCTCGGCTTCGCCCGCTCCACCTTCCGCTTCGCCGCCAAGCCCGGCACCGCGACCGGCCTCGCCGACCTCGCGGGCCGCACCGTCGCCACCTCGTACGAGGGCATCGTCGCCAAGCACCTGGCCGACAGCGGAATCGACGCCTCCGTCATCCACCTCGACGGCGCCGTCGAGACCGCCATCGAGCTGGGCGTCGCCCAGGTCATCGCGGACGTCGTGGAGACCGGCACCAGCCTGCGCAACGCGGGCCTCGAGGTCTTCGGCGAGCCGATCATGAAGTCCGAGGCCGTGGTCATCCGGCGCACCGGAGCCGAGGCCGACGACCCCAAGGTGCAGCAGTTCCTGCGCCGCCTCCAGGGCGTCCTGGTCGCCCGTACGTACGTGATGATGGACTACGACTGCCGTGCCGAGCACCTGGAGCAGGCCGTCGCCCTCACGCCCGGCCTAGAGTCGCCGACGATCTCGCCGCTGCACAACGAGGGCTGGGTCGCCGTCCGCTCCATGGTCCCCACCAAGGACGCCCAGCGCGTCATGGACGACCTGTACGCCATCGGCGCGCGGGCCATCCTGACCACGGCCATCCACGCCTGCCGCCTGTGACCGGGCAGGAGAGCGCCGTCATGACAGAGTCCACCGCCGTGCCCCGGCTCCCGGTCACCTTCCGGCCGGGCCGCACCCGGGCCGTGCTGCTCACCGCCGCCGTCGCGATCTTCGTGGTCCTGGTGGTGATCGCCGTGATCCTGCCCGCCCTCAACCCGGGCGAGCGGATCAGCTTCGTGTTCACCGGAGCGCTCCTGTCCGGAGCCCTCGTCCTGCTCGCCCGGCCCAAGGTCACCGCCGACGAGTCCGGCGTGACCGTGGTCAACATCGCCACCCGGCGCCGCCTGGACTGGGCCGAGATCGTCCGGGTCAACCTGCGTCCCGGCGACCCCTGGGTGTTCCTCGACCTCAGCGACGGCACCAGCCTGCCCGCGCTCGGCATCCAGCCGGGCATCGCCAAGCAGCAGGCCATCAGCGACGCCCGCGCGCTGCGCGCCCTCGCCGAGGCGCGCTCCACCGGCACCGGCGGCTGACCTCCGCCGGGTGACGTGATTAATCTGGTGGCGGGGCAGGCCCGGTGTGCCGCCCCGCCCCTGCCGGGCCGACCGCCCCCAGGGGCTCCTGCTACCCGAGGAGTGACCCTCTCCGGCGATGGACGGATCGTCCTGTAGTACCTGCGCCGCCCCCTCCCGACATACGGGGACCCGCCCGCACCGGGCGCGACACGAGGCGGCGGCACCATGACCATCCCCCTGCTGCTCCTCGGAGCGGCCTTCCTGCTCATCCTCGCCAACGGCTTCTTCGTCGCCGCCGAGTTCGGCCTGGTCACCGTGGAGCGGCCGGACGCCGAGCGGGCCGCCGCCGAGGGCGACCGCCGGGCGCGCACGGTCGTGGCGTCCCTGAAGGAACTCTCCTTCCAGCTCTCTGGCACCCAACTCGGCATCACCCTCACCTCCCTGGTCATCGGCATGCTCGCCGAACCGGCCCTGGCGCACCTGCTCGCGGGCCCGTTCACGGCGGCCGGGCTGCCGGACGGCGCCGTGCCCGGCGTCTCCGTCGCCGTCGGCATGCTGCTGGCCTCCGCCGTGCAGATGGTGATCGGCGAACTCGTGCCCAAGAACTGGGCGGTGTCCCGGCCCCTCCAGGTCGCGCGGTTCGTCGCGGGCCCCCAGCACGCCTTCGCGCGGCTGTTCCGGCCGGTCATCGCCGGTCTCAACGCCGTCGCGAACCGTGTCGTGCGGGCCCTCGGCGTGGAGCCCGCCGACGAGCTGGCCTCCGCCCGCACCCCCGGCGAACTCGTCTCGCTCGCCCGGCACTCGGCCCGCGCCGGTGCCCTGGAGCAGGACACCGCCGACCTGTTCGTACGCACCCTGTCGCTCGGCGGCCTCACCGCGCAGCACGTGATGACGCCGCGCGTGAAGGTCAGCGCCCTCCAGGCCTCCGCGACCGCCGAGGACGTCGTCAACCTGACCCGCGCCACCGGCCTGTCCCGCTTCCCGGTCTACCGCGAGCGGATCGACGAGGTCGTCGGCGTGGTGTACCTCAAGGACGCCCTCGCCGTCCCCGCGGACCGCCGACTGCGCACGCCCGTCGGGCACATCGCCAAGAGCCCCCTGCTCGTCCCGGAGACGCTGCCCGTGCAGCCCCTCCTGGAGCGGCTGCGCAGCGAGCAGCCGATGGCGGTCGTCGTCGACGAGTACGGCGGCACCGCCGGAGTCGTCACCCTGGAGGACATCGTCGAGGAACTCGTCGGCGAGGTCCGCGACGAGCACGACGGCCAGGACCTGCCGGAGCTGGCCGCGGCCCCCGCCGAGGACGGCCGCCCCGCCTGGGACGCCGACGGCGGCTGCCGTGTCGACACGCTCCAGCGCATAGGCCTGGAGGTGCCGGAAGGCCCCTACGAGACCGTGGCCGGTCTCGTCGCCGACCTGCTCGGCCGCATCCCGGCCCCCGGCGACCGCGCCGACCTGCCCGGCTGGCGCCTGTCGGTGCGGCAGGTCGGCCACAACCGGGCGGAGCGGGTACGGCTCGTGCGCACCGGCGCCGGTACCGAACCCGCGCGGGCCGCGGCGGGCGTCGCGGAGGCCGTCCGATGAGCGCCCTGCAACTCCTGTTCGCGCTGCTGCTCGTGCTCGCCAACGGCTTCTTCGTCGGGGCCGAGTTCGCGCTGGTGTCCGTGCGCCGCAGCCAGATCGAGCCGCTGGGCACCAAGCGGTCACGGCAGGTCCTGTACGGGCTGGAACACCTGCCGCAGATGATGGCCGCCGCCCAGTTCGGCATCACGGTCTGCTCGCTGACGCTCGGCGCGGTCGCCGAGCCGACCGTGGCGCACCTCCTGGAGCCGGTGTTCGCCGCGGCGCACCTGCCCGAGGGCGTGATCCACCCCCTCGGATATGTGATCGCGCTCGCCGTCGTCGTCTTCCTGCACCTCGTCATCGGCGAGATGGTCCCGAAGAACCTGGCGATGGCCGCTCCGGAGCGCACCGCGCTGTGGCTCAGCCCCGCCCTGGTGGCCTTCGCCCGGCTGTGCCGTCCGGTGACGGCCGCGCTCGGGGCGTGCGCCCGCGTCGTGCTGCGGCTGTTCCGCGTCGAGCCGAAGGACGAGGTGGAGGCGGTCTTCACCAGCGTGGAACTCGGCCGCCTCGTGGAGGACTCCGGGCAGGCGGGGCTGCTCGACCCGCAGGCCCAGGAACGCCTGGAGGACGCCCTGGAGCTGGGCTCGCGCCCCGTCACGGACGTCCTGCTCGACAGCGCGTCCCTGGTGACCGTGGACCCCTCGGTCACCCCGGACCAGGTCGTGGAGCTCACCGCCCGCACCGGTTACTCCCGCTTCCCGGTGCGGGCGGAGGGCGGCGCCTTCATGGGCTATCTGCACGTGAAGGACGTCCTCGACCTGGAGGACACCGACCGCGCGGTGCCGCAGCGGGTCTGGCACCAGATGACCACGCTGCGCGCCGAACTGCCCCTGGACGACGCCCTGACGGTGATGCGCCACGCCGCGACCCACCTGGCCCAGGTCGCCGACCCCACCGGCAGGGTCCTCGGCCTGGTGGCCCTGGAGGACGTACTGGAACTCCTCGTGGGCGAGGTCAAGGACCCCACCCACCGCGTCACGGTCCCCCGCACGGCCCCGGACCGGGGCAGGCAACTGGTGAGCTGACCCCGCAACGGGACGAGCGGCACCCTCAAGCGCCGGACGAGCGAACTACAGCCCGTCCGGCGATTGAGGACGAGCGCGCAGCGCGATGAACCCGCCCAAGGCCCCCGGCCCGGACCCGCGCGCAGCGCGATGAACCCGCTCAAGGCCCCCGGCCCGGACCCGCGATGAACCCGCTCAGGACCGGCCAAGCCCGGCCTCGCGGGCCCGCACGATGGCCGTCGCCCGGTCGGCCACCTGGAGCTTTATGAAGATCGCCGAGATGTGGTTGCTGATCGTCTTCGGGGCGAGCTGAAGCCGCCGGGCGATCGCCGGGTTGGCGAGACCGGCGGCGATCAGGTCGAGCACCTCCAGCTCCCGCGCGGTCAGCTCCGGGAACGGCGACCGGGCCGCCGCGTCCCGCGGCCGCGCCATCCACTCGGCGACCCGGCGGGCGATCCGGGGCCCGAAGATGGCCTCACCGGCGGCGACGCAGCGCACCGCCCGGACGATCTCGTCCTGCGTGGCGCCCTTGAGGATGTATCCGCGGGCGCCCGCCCGCATCGCCGCGAACACCGACTCGTCGTCCTCGAACATCGTCAGGACGAGCACCGCCGTGTCGGGCGCCGACGCGAGCACCTCGCGGGTCGCGGCGACCCCGTCGAGGTCCGGCATCTCCAGGTCGACGACCAGCACCCGCGGCCGGTGGAGCAGCGTCTCGCGCACCGCGTCGCGCCCGCCCGCCGCCTCGCCGACCACCGTGATCCCCGCGATGGAGCCGAGCAGCGCCCGCAGGCCCCCGCGCACCACGGGATGGTCGTCGGCCAGGACCACGGTGAGCGCGGGTGACTCCGGGGCCCCCGGGGAGCGGGGGGACACGGTGGGCTCGGCGGGCATCGGCACGGCGCGGGCTCCCAACGGCAGGTCGGCACGGGCGAGTTCCGTCACTCACATCATCGCGGGCGCGCGCCCCGCTGTCCCGGGGTCGTGCACCCAGTTCCCCCGGGAGGCGTTCCCGGCGCCCGGCGGATGACGCTCCCTGACCCGCGGGTGCCCGCGCGGGGCACCCTGTGGGGCATGAAGGGACAGCCGACCTTCCGTAACTGCCGCACCGGCACTCCCCGAAAGGAACGCCATGAACCGGAGCTACAAGAACGTCGGCATGGCCACGCTCGCCGCCGCTGCCCTCTTCATCGGCTTCACGGGGATCAGTCTCGGCGCCGCGGCGGAAGGAGGTGACGGGGCGACGAGTGGGGTCGCCGTCGGGGAGTTCGCCCTGCGGCTCCTCTGGAGCCTGTACGGCTGATGTGGCCAGGCACTCAGCCGTATGGAGCCGTGCGGGTGCTACCGCGGGCGCAGCGGCAGGACGGCGCAAACCTCCCCGCCGTCCGGGCCCGGCCCGCAGTGGCACCAGCCGGCGAGTTCGGCGGCCCGCTCGGCCATCGTGGACAGGCCCACTCCGGGCCGCCACGGACCGGCGGGCGGGCCGCCGTTGTCGGTGACGTCGATGCGCAGCCCGTCGTGGTCGCCGTCGACGCGGATGCGGACCAGCGCGTGGTCGGCCCGTGAGTGCCGGGCGGCGTTGGTCAGCGCCTCGGTCGCGATGCGGTACGCGGCCACCTCGACCGCGGCCGGAAGCCGGGGGAGCGACCGAGGCGCGTCGACGGTGATGGTGAGCGGGGCGCCGCCCTCGCGGTGGCTGAGCCGCTCCGCCTGCCGGGACAGGGCCGCGACCAGGCCCAGCTCGTCGAGGGCGGGCGGCCTCAGGCCCTCCACGAGGCGGCGGATCTCGTCGATGGCGCCGCTGGCGTGCCCGCGGAGCTGGTCGAGCAGCCGCTCGGCGGTGCCGGGGTCCGCGCGCACCAGGTTGCGGGCGGCGTCGGCGGTGAAGGCGAGACCGGTGAGGGTCGGGCCGAGCCCGTCGTGCAGATCGCGGCGCAGGCGGCGGCGCTCCTCCTCGCGGGCGGACACCAGGTGCTCCCGGGAGGACCGCAGCTCCTCGGACAGGACGGTCGCCCGCACCGCGACGCCCAGCGGTACGACCAGGATCTGCAGGGCGCGCAGGTCCTCGGTGCTCAGCCGGGCCTGCCCGCGGCGGGTCCCGACGACCAGCTCGGCGCCCCGGGTGCCGGGGGCGGGCAGCGGCACCACCGTGCAGCCGGGCGGCGGGATGCCGGACACGGCCACCGCCCGGCCCTGAAGGCGCAGCGCCGCGTACGGCAGGCGCAGCGCGTCGCGGACGGTGAGCAGCAGCTCGTCCAGGCCCGCCTCGGTGGAGAGCCGGGCGCCCAGGCGGTCGAGGGCGCGCACCGGGTCGCCCCGGTCCCCGTACAGGAGCCGGTCGATGATCCGCTGGAGCCGCCCGCGCACGGGGTGGAAGGCGATGGCGACGCCCACGGCGACGAGCGCGGCGCCGCCCAGGTGGAAGGTGTCGCGCAGCACCCGGTCCAGGAACAGCACCACGGCCGTGTACACCCCGAGCACCCCGAGCGACAGCGCCAGGTACAGCAGGGCCCGGGAGACCACCCACTGGATGTCCAGGACCTGCGGGCGCAGGATGGCGACGGCGATCGCCAGGGGCTGGGCCACGATGAACACCTGGAGCGCCTCCGCGTTCATGCCGAGCGGCCACCAGGGCACCGCGCACAGCACGGCCAGCATCAGCCACAGCATCTGCCGCCGCAGCCGCTCGTCGCCCCAGCGGTAGCGCACGACCAGCGCGGCGAGGTCGATGAGCAGGGGGAAGAAGATGCCGAGGAGGTCGGTCTGCGGCCGGTATGGTTCGAGCGGCGGCCAGCTCAGGACGCGCAGATAGCCGGACGGCCCGCCGACCACGTACGGGTGGGGCGTGGTCACGCTCCACAGCCAGAAGACGACCCCGATCCCGGCGGTGCCCCACGCCACCGGCCGCCAGCGCGGGCCCGGCAGCTGGCCGGTGGGGAACAGCAGCAGCGCCATCGGCACGAACAGCCGCAGGCCGAGCGGCCATCCGGCGAGGGCCACGGTGACCACGACGCGCAGCGCGCCCTCGCCCCAGCCGTCGTGCAGGCCGAGGGCGAGGAAGCCGAGCGCCAGGACCGTGGTCGCGTGCGCGGCGCCGCCGCACAGCAGCAGCCAGCCGATGGGGTTGCCGGGGCGGCGCCAGGCGACGGGCGCGCCGCTGGTGGCGAAGACCAGGGCGAGGACGGTGTCCGTGAGCACGAAGCTGTCCACGGCGAGCTGGAAGCCGAAGTCGGTCGCCGCCCAGAGGGCCCCTCCGGCGGTGATCATCGCCACGGTGGTGGCGAAGAAGCCCCATGCCAGCCAGGTGGTCACCCGGGCAGGATCGCGGAGTTCTCGCCGGGGGCGGAGGGGTTGGACGCCAAACGCCTCTAACGGATGACGGAGTTCCTACCCGCCCGCCCGTTTCCGGCGCCGCGCGGGGCGGCTGGTAGGCCATGGGCCGTTGGGCGTGCCCAGGGGGTCCAGGGGCCGGGGTCAGGCCCCGGGCGGCCCCGTGGGTCCCCGGCCGGAGAGGACCTCGCCGTACGCCTGCATCAGGTCGGGCAGGCGGAGGGTGGCCAGGTCCGTGCGGGACGGCTCGCCGGGGTAGCCGGAGAGCCGCAGGTCCCGGTACGCGCAGCTCTTCTCGTACAGCGTGCGCAGGAACCGGCCGTTGCCCAGCTCGTCGATCCAGGACTGGTCGACGACGTGGCCGCTGATGGAGCGCAGCTCGTCCAGGGCCTCCTCGTCCCACACGTCGCCGTTCTCGGCGGCCAGGACCTCGCCGATCGCGGTGAGTTCCAGGGGCCGGTACGAGGGGAAGTCGACGCGGGTGGTGAAGCGCGAGGACAGGCCGGGGTTGGCGGCGAGGAGGCGGTCCATGCCCTCGGGGTACCCGGCGAGGATCACCACCAGGTGGTCGCGGTTGTCCTCGGCGCGCTTGAGCAGCACCTGGAGGGCCTCGTCGCCGTACGCGTCGCCCTTGCCGTAACCGGAGTTGGACAGGGCGTACGCCTCGTCGACGAACAGGACGCCGCCGATGGCCGAGTCGATCAGCTCGTTGGCCTTCACGGCGGTCTGGCCGAGGTACTCGCCGACCAGGTCGGCGCGCTGGGCCTCCACCAGGTGGTCGCCGCCGAGCAGACCGAGCGCGTAGAAGACCCGGCCGAGGATGCGGGCGACGGTCGTCTTGCCGGTGCCGGAGGGACCGGAGAAGACGAAGTGTCGTTTCGGCGGCTGCACCGGCAGGCCCTGGGCGGCGCGCAGACGGGCCATGTTGAGCTGCGCGGACAGCGCCTTGACCTGGCGCTTGACGGGTTCGAGGCCGACCATGCGCTCCAGCTCGGCGAGGGCGTCGGCGAGCAGTTCGGGGTCGGTGGGGCCGGGCGGCGGCTGGGGCGGGGCGGGCTTGACGGGGATGACGGCCTTCTCGCGCACGGCGCCGGTGTCGCCGGGGACCTCGGGGTCGACCGGGCCGCCGCCGGGCGGCAGTTCGGGCTCGGTGACCTTCAGGTCGCGGCCCTCGGCGCCGAACAGGGCGTCGACGCCGTCGGGCGATTCGAGGGCGTCCTGGCCGAGGCCGGGCAGGGAGACGGCGGCGAGGTCGGCGCCGTCGTCGTAGCCGTCGCCCTCGGCGATCGCCGCGAGCCGGGCGGAGGTGTCCATGAAGCTGGGGTCGACGCGGTGCACCGCGCGGTACAGCGGCAGGGCGGCGGCGGAGCGGCCGGTGCCCTCGTGGGCGCGGGCGAGCCAGTAGCGCAGCTCCTTGCGCTGGGGCTGCTCGCTGCGGCACCGCATGAGGGCGGCGGAGAGCAGCGGTTCGGCCTGTCCGTACATCTCCAGGCGGACCCGGGCCATGCCGCCGAACAGGCCCGCCTCGATGCCGAGCATGGGGTCGTCGATCAGCGGGTCGGTGTGCCGCGCCAACTGCTCCCAGTCCTTGACCAGATAGGCGCGGCAGGCGTGCAGGAAGCGGACCTGGCCGTCGGCGTCGACGGGCGGGAGCCCGGCGAGCGCCCGGTCCAGCTCGGGGACGTGGCGGCCGTCGAGCCAGTGCGAGGCGTGCGCCAGCAGCAGGTCGCGGGTGGACTCCAGGACGGGCTGCACCCACCAGCCGAGCCAGTACCAGGAGTTGAGGGTGCGCCGGTGCCGGGCGCGCTGCTCGCCGAAGCGGTCCCGGTGCTGGAACATCCTCAGCAGCGCCGTGGTCGTGTCGACGCGCAGCGCGTGCAGGCCGAGCCAGCCGTCCGCCATGGCCGGGTCCATCCGCACCGCGGCGCGGAACTCCTCCTCGGCCTGCGGATAGGCGCCCATGGTGTAGGCGTCGACGCCCCGCAGCCAGGCGAGGTCGGCCGGGGCGGTCGGGCCCTGCGTGCCGAAGTCCATCACGTCCCCCACAAACCGTGCCCCCGCTGGTGCGCCGCCGGGCCCCTCGCCCGTCGGCTGTGCTGAACCGCCGTGCCGTGGACGGGAGTTGACGGGAGTTCACCGGGTGCGGGCAGCCGCCGTCCGTCGGTAGCACCGAGAGGCATCGTACCTGCGGCAAGGGGCCCGGCCGTAGGGTGCCGCACGGTGGGATCGGCGGCGGGGCCTGCGGAAAGCCGCTCGTCGGCCGGGGCGCGATGGTCACCGAGGGTGAGCGTCCGGCGCCTGGCGGCGTCCGCCGGGGGAGCTGTCCGGGCAGAACGAAGCCCCCGATCACGGGGAACAACCGGGGGCTTCGCGCTGCGGGGCGACCCGAAAGGCCGCACATTGAGAACGTAAGTCCTGTAAGCCCCCTGGGTCAAGCCGAGTTGGGGCACTGGCGAAAACTGGCCATGCCGTCCGGAACGGACGCTTGGCTACCGGTGGGCCGGGTTCAGCGCGCTGCCGACCGCCCCTCACCCTCCGTGATGATCTGGGCCTCGGCTGCGGTTCCAGCGGGCCCCGCCAGCACCTCGTATCCCTCGGAGTGTCCCTCGGAAACCTCCCGTACCAGCAGGCGTGCGGCGGGCCGGGACGGATCCGCGGCGAAATGGCGCTGTTCGGCGGCCTCCCAGCCGTCCCAGAAGTCACGCTGTGCCGGTCCGTCACGGCGGCGCCCCCGGGCCCAGGAGTCGGCGCGCGGCAGGTCCATCCACAGCAGTGCCGCCAGGAACGGGCGCAGCGCCCGGCGTCCGGCGCCGACGCCTTCCAGGAGGACGACGGGGGCGGGCGGCAGGGGGCGGTTCGCGGGGCCGTAGCGGCGCGCGGTCCAGTTGTACGCCGCGTAGTGCGCCGCTTCGCCCCGGGACAGGGGGTCGAGCACTTGGTGCCGCAGCCGCTCGGTCCAGTCGAAGAGGGCCGCGTGGCTGGCGATGTCGTCGAGGTGCAGGACCGGCGCGCCGCCGAGCGCCGCCGCGAGCCGCCCGGCGAAGGTCGACTTGCCGCTGCCCGCGTGCCCGTCGACGGCGACCAGGCGGACCGGGCCGCAGGACGGCGGCAGCCGCCGCAGCGCGTCGGCGAGGCGGGCCAGGGACGGCTCGGGCGGCTCGGGCGGCGGGGGTGGCGCCGGGAGGGGCGCCGGGGGCTCGCGGTGCGTTTCTGTCATCACCCGACAGCCTAGGCGCAGGGGCCGTGCCCCGGGTGGTCGCCGTGGTGCGGGGCACCGGCCCAGGTCATGCCAGTGGTAGAGGCCAATGGTGGTCGGGGTCTTCGGTGTCGGGACGCTGGTGGAACCCACCAGGGAGCGGTCATGGTGGGCGCACTGTCGTGCACCTGACCATCATCGTCCGGCTGGCGGCCACCGCCGCCCGGCGGGCGCCGGAACCCACGCCGACTGGGGGCCCGACCATGGACAGCATGTCCCGCAGAAGAATGCTCACCACCGCGGCGGGCGTCGCGGTCGCCGCGGCCACCACCGCCGGTGCCGCAGCCTCGACACCCCCGGCCGCTCCCGCCGCCCGCCCACGCCCGCCGCGCGCCGACCGCCAGGTGGACAACCGCTTCTGGACCACCCCCAAGGACTGGGCCGCCGGAACGGCCGACGGCACCCGCACCGTCGCCAGGCCCCGCGCGGGCGTCGAGCTGGCCCGGCCCCTCGGCACCGTCTCCTACGCCGACCCGCACACCGGCAGGACCAGCACCTGGGAGTACGCCCGGTGGACCGGCCCGGTGCACCGCCCCGCCGTGGCCGCCACCGAGGTCATCGCCTCCTGGAACGCCCGCACCCCCGTGGGCACCTGGATCCAGGTCGAGGTGGAGGGCCGCTACACCGACGGCACGAGGACGCCCTGGTACGTCCTCGGCCGCTGGACCTCCGGCGACGACCGGGAGGACCCCGGCGCCCCCGTCATCCGCCGCACCTCGGTCGACGGCCAGCGGGACGGCACGTCCTCCGTCTGGACGGACACCGTGGCGATCGACGACACCGCCGCGCCCCAGCGCCTGACCGCCTACCGCCTGCGCCTGACCCTGTACCGGGCGCCCGGCACCGCCCTCACCCCCACGGTGTGGCGGCTCGGCGCCATGGCCTCGGCCGTGCCCGACCGCTTTACGGTGCCCGCCTCGACCCCGGGCCTCGCCAGGGAGCTGGCGGTGCCGCGCTACTCGCAGGAGATCCACAAGGGCCAGTACCCGGAGTACGACAACGGCGGCGAGGCCTGGTGCAGCCCCACCTCCTCCCAGATGGTCCTGGAGTACTGGGGCCGCGAGCCGACCGCCGACCAGCTCGCCTGGGTCGACCCGTCCTACGCCGACCCGCAGGTGTGCCACGCGGCCCGCTTCACCTACGACCACCAGTACGGCGGCTGCGGCAACTGGCCGTTCAACGCCGCGTACGCCGCCACGTACCCCGACACGCAGGGCGTCGTCACCCGGCTCGCCTCGCTCACCGAGGCGGAGCGGCTGATCGCCGCGGGCATCCCCGTCATCACCTCCCAGTCGTTCCTGAAGGAGGAGCTGACCGGCGCGGGCTACGGCACGGCGGGCCATCTGATGACCGTGATCGGCTTCACCGCCGACGGGGACGTGGTCGCCAACGACCCGGCCTCGCCCAGCAACGCGGCGGTGCGCCGGGTCTACCGGCGGCGCGAGTTCGAGAACGTGTGGCTGCGCACCAAGCGCAGGAACGCCGCCGGGAACGTCGTCCCCGGCACCGGCGGCGTCTGCTACCTGTACTTCCCGCTGCGGCCGACGAAGGCCCAGCTCGCGGCGCTGGCCTCGGTCGGCGTGCGCTGACGCGGGGCCCCGCCGCCCGGAACTGCCGGAGGCGGGGCCCGCGCTCAGGGCGCCCGGGAGGCTCAGGTCGCCGGGTCCACCACCCAGTCCGGGTGGCCGGGCATCGGCGGCGTCTTCGGCCCGTACAGCCACGGCTTCAGGAAGCCCGCCAGGTCCTCGCCCGCGACCTTCGACGCCAGGTCGACGTAGTCCTGGGTGCTCGCGGTCTTCCCGCGGTACTGGCTGACCCAGGCCCGCTCGATCTTCTCGAAGGTGGCGTCGCCGACCTTCTCGCGCAGCGCGTACAGCACGAGCGCGGAGCCGTCGTAGCGCATCCGCTTGAAGAGGTTCGGCTCGGTGGGCTCGGCGGGTGCGCCGAAGTCCTTGCGCCACTGGTCGTGCGCCTTGTACGCGGCCTTCATCGCCGCCTCGAAGCTGTCGCCGCCGTGCGCCTCGGAGTACAGCCGCTCGTAGAACCGGGCGTGGCCCTCGCTGACCCACAGGTCGGACCAGCTGGCGAGCGCGACGCTGTCGCCGAACCACTGGTGGGCCAGCTCGTGCACCAGGTTCCGCTCGGCGTCGACCTGGGTGCCGAGCAGGTCGGCCTTCGGTACGAGGGAGAGGGTCTGGGTCTCCAGGGCGACACCGAGGTCGGTGTCGCCGACGAGGACGCCGTACCGGTTGAACGGGTAGGGGCCGAGCCTGTCCTGCAGCCAGGCCAGGTGGTCCGAGGTGAGCTTGCGGTACTTCGCGGTCGGCTCGACGAGTGCGTCCGGCACCACGTCGCGGATCGGCAGGCCGCCGGGGCCCGTGCGCTCGTCGAGGGTGAACTTCCCGATCGCGAGCTGCACGAGCTGGGTGGAGAGCGGCTGCTCGGAGTCGTACGTCCAGCGCACGCGGTCGCCGGGCCTGGCGCTCCGGTCGACCAGCTTGCCGTTGGCGACGGCCGTCAGCTCCTTCGGCGTGGTGATGCGGAAGGTGATCGGGGCCCGCTGGCTCGGGTGGTCGTTGGCGGGGAAGATCAGCCGGGCGCCGTTGGGCTGCGGGTAGACGACCGTGCCGTCGGGCGTGGGGATCCAGCCGTAGTCCTCGATGGCGTCGTCGCGGTGCCTGATCTGCGTGGGGTCGGCGGTGTAGCTCACCTTGACGGTGAAGGCGCGGCCCTTGGCGATCGGCGTCTTGGGCGTGACGGTCAGCTCGTCGCCGTCGCGCGCGGTGCCCGCGGCCCGGCCGTCGACGGTCACCGCGTGCAGGGTGTTGCCGCCGAAGTCGAGGTTGAAGCGGGACAGGGACTGGGTGGCGGTCGCCTTGACGGTCGCCGTCGCCGCGAACGGCGTCTTCGGGGCCTGCCAGTCGAAGTCGAGCAGATAGCGGTCGACCCGGTACCCGCCGTTGCCGTCGAGCGGGAACATCGGGTCGCCGAGGCCGGGGGCGCCCGGCGTGGGCTTGGCGTCCGTGGGGTCCGTGGGGGTGGTGGTGGCGTACGAGACCGGTCCGGTGAGGGCGGCCGCCACCGTGACGGCCGCCGCGAGGGCGAGCCGCGCTCTGCGGCGGGGCGTCGTGAACGTACTCATCGGAAACCTTTCGGTCGGATGGCGCGCGGACGTGCGACGTACGCCGAATTAGACGCGCGACCCCCGGCGTCAGTTGTGGCCGAGCGGCCGTACGGGTGCGGCCGGGCACCCGGCCGGGTGAGCCGCCGGTGTTCGCCCGGTGTCCGCCGGGCGGGCCCCCGGGTGACCAACGTCTCTCCCGTGACCGGCGGATTCGCTGGCATGGTGGAGGGGCCAGTGGGGGAAGCCACTGCCGGACGATCCACCGAGAGTTGCCATGACCGCGAGCTCCGCCACCGCCACCGTCTCCCGGGCCCGTACGGGCGGCCCGAAGGAGGACGGGCCCAAGCTCCTCGAACACCTCCTGGGCTGGACGCTCGTCGTGGTGCTCGCGATGCTCGTCACTCAGGTCGGTCTGCTGTGACCTGAGCCGCCCCGGCGGAGGCGGCCGGGTCCGCCCGCCAGTGCCCGCGGGGGACGCCCACCAGGCCGTACAGCCGCCGCACCGGCGAGCGCCGCGCGAGCAGCACGACGCCCGCGACCACCGCGAACAGCGCAAGCCCCAGCCAGGCGCCGAGCAGCCGCACCAGGACGCTCGCGATGACGGCACCGGCGAACGGCAAGCCGTAGACCCCGGCCGCCGCGATGGCGACGGCCAGGACGCGCGGCACCCCCCGGTCCGCGTCCGCGCCCGGCAGCGCCCAGCCCTCCAGCAGCCAGCCGACCTGCGTCACCAGCAGCGTGCCGACGACCGCGGCGCCGAAGACGAGCAGCGCGAGGAACGTGCCGGACGTCAGGAAGTCCAGGGCGTTGTTGACCACGCTGTCCTCCGCCCAGTCGGCGTGGTCGCGCGCCCCGGGGACAGGAACCGCTCGTAGCCGCTGCCGTCCCAGCCGTGCACCAGCGTCCCGAACAGCAGGAAGTGGCCGCCGACGCACTGGAGGTACGCCCCGTAGCCCGCGCCCACCAGGACCAGGGCCTGCGCCGCGACGAACCCGAGGACGGCGGCCACCGGGATGCCGCCCGCGTACAGCAGCACGAAGCCCGCCCAGAGCCCGTCGTGGCCGCGCGCGACGTGCATGGTCGCCCACGACGGGTTCTGCCACAGCAGGAACAGCCCCGTCGGCACCATGAGCACCGCCGCGAACAGCAGCGTCAGGGCCAGATACGGGTTGGCGGCGCGGCTGCGCGTGCGCGGGCCCTCGCCCGCGTTGATCCGCTCCCACACCCGCAACTGGCGTCCCGCGGCGAGCGCGGAGCCCGCGCCCACCGCGTACGCCCAGAACAGCGCGGCCTGGATCTGGACCACGGTGACCTCCCAGGACCTGCCGGAGACGGTTCAGGGGTGCGCCCGCAGGCTGAGGCCGCCCGCGTCGATCACGTCCGAGGTGACCAGGGCCTGCTCGGCGCTGACGTCCGTCATGAACACGAAGGGCGGTACGAGCGGTGGCACGGGCAGCCTGTCGGGCGTGAAGGTGATGCAGAGCAGGCCCTCGACGCAGCCGCGGAACTTGGTCAGGTACAGCGTCACCTTGCCGCGCAGGTCCAACGTGTCGGCGGCGAGCGACAGCTCCCTGGAGCCGTCGCGGGTCCGCAGGCGGTAGTCGGTGAGCGAGGCCGCGTCCATGCGCAGGACCATCACCTTCAGCGGGCCGTCCGCGGTGGGGACCGTCCGGACGCCCGCGACGATGAAGCCCCGCGGCGCGAACAGCGTGGTCGTCACCGTCGGCGGGGTCCGGGCCGCCACCGCGCCGTCGCCGGGAGCAGCGGCCCGCGCCGGGACCGCGCCCCACAGCGCCGCCCCGGCGAGGACCACCGGAAGCAGCACGGCGAGGGTCCGCGTGCCCTGCCCGTCGCGGACCTTCGGCGCGCCCGTCGCCTCCTGGTCGTCCTGCGCCACGGGCGTCCAGCCGAACCCGAGCGCGCTGCCCACGATGCCGAGCACCATGCCCACCAGGAACCCGCCGAGGTTGGTCGCCGCGAACGACAGCACCGAGAGGATCAGCGCGTTGACCGACACGTAGTGGTGGGCGCCCGGCAGCACCCACAGGAAGACCCCGGCGACCACCAGCGCGATGCCGATGCCGATCGCCGCGATGCCGCCGATCCCCAGGCTGACCAGGACGGTCAGCGGCGACAGCGGCACCACCAGCAGTTCGGCGCCGCCCAGGACGAGCAGCAGCCCGCCCCAGAAGGGCCGGGTGCGCCGCCACCGGCGGAACACCCGGCGCGCCTCCCGCAGCGGAAGCCGCTCGTCGAGCCAGCCCCCGGGGCGCGGCGCCCCGGGCCCGCTCAGAAGCACTTCCCGCCGCCCAGGCTGACGTCGAGCCGCATGCCCTTGAGCCGGAAGTTCCCGCCGGTCGCCGACCAGGCGTGGGACCTGACCTTCGACACCTCGATGTTCCCGGCCTGGAGGCCGAACTTGCCCTTCTCGCCCTTGACGCCGGACACCTCGTCGAGCGTCGAGGCGTCCCGGCCGATCTGCGCGGTGCCGAAGCGGGCGTCGCCCACCAGGTCCTCGCCGTCGATGACCAGGTTGCTCGCGGTCACGTTGCCCGCGTCGCCGCCCGCGGTCAGCTTGAACACCACCGTGCCGAGCGGCGTCTTGACCTCGGCGGCCTGGCAGATGTCGGAGAGCGTCGCGTCCCCGATGCCGAGCAGGGCCACCGGGTGGCCCTTGCCGTCGACGCTGCGGTCGGTCTCCACGTAGCTGGCCAGGCCCTTGCTGGTCAGCTTGCCCGAGGAGACCTGGAAGCTGGTGCCGGAGACCGCGAAGGACGCGGCGAGCGCGCCCTCGGCCATCACCGACGCCATCGCGCCCACCGCGACGAACGCGGGCAGCGCGACCACGGCCGCCTTCTTCCAGTTGGTTCTGCCCTCGCCCAGGGACCGCTGTGCTGTGCTCACTGTCGTCCTCCCGTACGTCGTCGCGTGCGCAAGGGGAGCGTGCAAGGAGTGTGCAGGGGGGAGTGCGTGGCGGAGCGCCGCCGAAGGGCCGCAGCGGGCCGGACGGAACACAGGGGTCTGCCATACTGCGGCTATTTCCGAGGCAGTTGGAGACTAGGGCCGAAATTGAATAATAGTCAACAGCGCGGTGCCGATCGTTCCTCCGAGCCGGAGCGGCCGCGTGCGCGCGCCACCGACCGCTCGCACGCGCGCCGCGCCGAACTCATCGCCATCGGCCGGAAGCTGTTCGCCGACACGTCCTACGACGCGCTCTCGATGGACGACATCGCCCGCCACGCGGGGGTCGCGAAGGGCCTGATCTACTACTACTTCAAGTCCAAGCGCGGCTACTACCTTGCGATCATCGAGGACTCGGTCGCCGACCTCGTCGAGCGCGCGGGCAGCGACACCGAACTCCCGCGCGTGCAGCGGGTGCACCGCACCATCGACGGCTATCTGCGCTACGCCGAGCACCACCAGGCGGCGTACCGCACGATCGTGAGCGGCGGCGTCGGCTTCGACGCGGAGGTGCACGCCATACGGGACGGGGTGCGCGAGGCCATGATCGGCACGATCGCCGAAGGGGCGTACGGCCGCCGGGAGATCCCGCCGCTCGCGCGCACCGCGCTGCTCGGCTGGCTGTGCAGCGTGGAGGGGATCACCCTCGACTGGATCGGCCCGCGGAGCCACAAGGAGCTGGAGCGGGACACCGTGCGCGAGCTGTTAGTGCGCACCCTCGGCGAGACGCTGCGCGTCATCGAGGAGTTCGAGCCGGGCTGCCCGGCCCCGCCGCGCGAGGAGCTGTAGGCGGACCCGCGCGGGCGCGTACACGAGTCAGGGGTGGACGCCCGCCGGGCGTCCACCCCTGACTCACGTGCCGTGGCGGCTAGTTGATCGCCTTGATCAGCTCACCGTTGGCGGTGTCGCCGCTGAGCTCCCAGAAGAAGGTGCCGCCGAGGCCCTGCTGGTTCTTGTAGGCCATCTTCCCCGCGATGGTCGCCGGGGTGTCGTAGCTCCACCAGTTGTTCCCGCAGTACGCGTACGCCGTGCCGCCGACCGTGCCGTTGGCCGGGCACTTGGTCTTGAGCACCTTGTAGTCGTCGATGCCCTGCTCGTAGGTGCCCTGCGCGGGGCCGGTCGCGGTGCCGCCCGGCTCCTTCTGCGTGACGCCGGTCCAGCCGCGGCCGTAGAAGCCGAGGCCGAGCAGCAGCTTGTCGGACGGGATGCCGAGGCCCTTGAGCTTGGCGATCGTGGCCTGCGAGTGCCAGTCGGGCTTCGGGATGCGGGGGTAGGAGCTGAGCGGCGAGTGGGGCGCCGTCGGTCCCTTGGCGTCCCAGGCGCCGAAGAAGTCGTACGTCATCGGGTTGTACCAGTCGACGTACTGGGCGGCGCCCGCGTAGTCCGCCGCGTCGATCTTGCCGCCCGCCGCGGCGTCGGCCGGAATCGCCGACGTCACCAGGTAGTTGGGGCCGAACTTGGCGCGCACGGCGGCCATCAGGTTCTTGTACGCGGCGCGCCCGCTGGTGTCGCAGGTCAGGCCGCAGGCGTTGGGGTACTCCCAGTCGATGTCGATGCCGTCGAAGACGTCGGCCCACTTGGAGTTCTCGACCAGGTCGTAGCAGGACTGGGCGAAGGCCTGGGGGTTCTGGGCGGCCTGGGTGAAGCCGCCGGACCAGGTCCAGCCGCCGAAGGACCACAGGATCTTGAGGTTCGGGTGCTTCTTCTTGAGCTTGCGCAGCTGGTTGAAGTTGCCGCGCAGCGGCTGGTCCCAGGTGTCGGCCACGCCGTCGACGCTCTGGTCGGCGCCGTAGGCCTTGTCGGTCGCGGCGTAGGCGTCGCCCATCGTGCACCGGCCGCCCTGGACGTTGCCGAAGGCGTAGTTGATGTGCGTGAGCTTGTTGGCGGAGCCGGACGTCTCGACGTTCTTGACGTGGTAGTTCCGGCCGTAGACGCCCCATTCGGTGAAGTAGCCGACCACGCGGGACCCGGCCTTGGCCTCGGCGGCCGGTGCGGTGTCCTTGCTGGTCCGCGCGGTCTGCTGGTCCGCGGTGGCGGTGCCCGCGCCAGCGAGCAGGCCCGCGCCGAGGACGGCACAACACGCGCTGGCCACAAGCGCCTTCACGCCTGTGCGGGGACGGTTCGGTCGTGGCATCGCTGTCTCCTCGTGGGGGGAGGGGGAACGTGTGGGGGATGGAGCGAACGGAGAGAGTCGTGCTGCTGTGACCTGCCGGGGCCTCCGCGCGGCGGCCCCGCCGCCACGGCCGCCGCCGCGGCCCGGCGAGTTGGCATGAACGCGGAAAACCCGATGGCGCTGGACTCTAGGAGGACTAGACCAGTGCGTCAATGGTTCGGACCAATCCGGATTCCGCTTGTGTCCACGCCGGGGGCGTACGGCCCCGCGTACCGCTGGACCGGACAACGCCCGGCGAAGATCGGATGCCGTACGGGAGAACCCGTGACGCCATGCCGCCGATCAGGCATACTCGACGCGCCGCAGCCGCTGGTCAGCCGCTTCCGAGACCCGGAGGGGCACCATCGGCCCGGCGGCTACCCGGCGGCGGCGCCACACCCCGTGCGCGTGTCCGCAGCAAGCGTCCGACAACGGGCGACGAGGGACGACAAGGGAGAGGTGAGCACGATGCCCGAGGCAGCCCCGCAGCCGGTGGAGCGTCAGCTTCCCACCGAGGAGGCCAGGGACCTGCTGGCACTCGTACGCGATCTGATCCAACGGGAGATCGCCCCGCACGCGGCCGCCGAGGAGGAGACGGGCCGCTTCCCGCGCGAACTCTTCGCGCTGCTCTCCGAGGCGGGCCTGCTCGGCCTTCCCTACGACTCGGCCTTCGGCGGCGGCGACCAGCCGTACGAGGTGTACCTCCAGGTCCTCGAAGAACTCGCCGCCGCGCGCCTGACCGTCGGCCTCGGCGTCAGCGTGCACTCCCTCGCCTGCCACGCGCTCGCGGGCTACGGCAGCAAGGCCCAGCAGGCCGAGCACCTGCCCGCCATGCTCGGCGGCGGGCTCCTCGGCGCCTACTGCCTCTCCGAGCCGTCCTCCGGGTCGGACGCCGCGTCCCTGCGCACCAGGGCCGTGCGCGAGGGCGACGACTGGGTCATCACGGGCACCAAGGCGTGGATCACGCACGGCGGCGTCGCGGACTTCTACACCGTCCTCGCCCGCACCGGCGGCGAGGGCGCGCACGGCGTCACGGCCTTCCTGGTGCCGGGCGACGCCGAGGGCCTGAGCGCCGCCGCGCCCGAGAAGAAGATGGGCATGAAGGGCTCGCCCACCTCGCAGCTCCACTTCGACGGCGTACGGGTGCCGGACGCCCGGCGCGTCGGCGACGAGGGGCAGGGCTTCGCGATCGCGCTCTCCGCCCTTGACTCGGGGCGGCTCGGGATCGCGGCGTGCGCGATCGGCGTGGCCCAGGCGGCGTTCGACGCGGCGCTCGGGTACGCCAAGGAGCGGCGGCAGTTCGGCCGCCCCATCGCCGACTTCCAGGGCCTGCGCTTCATGCTCGCCGACATGGCGACGCAGATCGAGGCCGGACGGGCGCTGTATCTGGCGGCGGCCCGGCTGCGGGACGCGGGCAGGCCGTTCTCCAAGCAGGCCGCCATGGCCAAGCTCCTGTGCACGGACGCCGCGATGAAGGTGACGACGGACGCCGTACAGGTCCTCGGCGGCTACGGCTACACCGCGGACTTCCCCGTCGAGCGGTTCATGCGCGAGGCCAAGGTGCTCCAGATCGTCGAGGGCACCAATCAGATCCAGCGGATGGTCATCGCCCGTCACCTCGCTGGTCCTGACTCGCGCTGACCCGCGGGTCCGGACCGCTCTCCGGAGAGGGCAGCCGGAAGCCGAACGTGGTGTCCGGGACGGACTCCGGGGCGGGCCGGGGCTCGGCCCGCCCTTCGTGGCGGCCGTCCCGGGCGGGGTCGGCCAGGGGCCTGCGGGGCGATCCGTACCGACCGTCGCGGCCCGCGCCGTACGCGCTGTCCCCGCCCGCGCTGTACGTGGTGTCCCCGCCCGCGCCGAGCGCCGCCTCCCCGCCCGCGGCGGGCGGCGCGTCCCGGCGCTCGCCGTAGCCGGTGTCCCCGCCGCCCGGGTGCCGCGCGGGGCCCGTGCCCGGCGCGAACGAGGTCTCCCGGGGCGGCCCGAACTGCCCGCCGCCGCCCGCCTGGTACGGCTGCCCGCCCCCGCCGGTGTCGAAGGCGCCCCCGCCGTCACCGGGGCGGTACGAGCCGGTGACGGGCCCGCCGTACGCGCTCTGCCCGCCGCTGCCGTACGCGCTCTGTTCGCTGCCCCTGTCGCCGCCGTACGCGTTCTGTCCGCTGCCCCCCGCGCCGTACGTGCCCTGCCCGCCGCCGCTCCCGCCCGCGCCGAAGGCCCCCTGCCCCTCGCCGAACGGCGTCGCGCGCCGGTCCCCGAACCACGGCTCGCGGGCCATCCCGAACCGCCCGCCGAACTGACCCGTCCGCACGGTGGGCTCCGCGAGGCGCACCCACTCCGGGTCCTGGCGGCCCGGCAGCGTCCGGCCGCGCTCGGCCCAGTGGCGCAGCAGGGCCCGGTAGATCGGCGGGTCCTGGGGCTGGGTCGGCTGGGGCGGGGGAGGGGACGGCTGCGGCTGCGGGGCATAGGGAGGCGACTGTGCGTACGGCGGCTGTGGTGAATACTGGGACGGGCGAGGAACCGATTCTGCGGAACCGGGACCTGACGTGAGCGCCCGCCTGCGGTGGCCTGACGGAGCATGTGTGGGGGTCGTCATGTCCGGCCAACGCGCGCCACCGCGAGCAGGTCACCATCGGGTCGAATCGAGCGTGAGTTCAGGCCGCGCCGCCGCGGGCCGCGCGCGCCGCACCGCGCCCGCGCCGCCGCGCGCGAGGGGCTCGGACAAAACCGGGGCGAGCCGGGGGCGCGGACCCGGCACGCGTATGGCCCCGGCACGGCATCTGACGTACCGTCAACTGCGCGCCGCAAGACCCGGGCGCCGTCAACTGCCCTGCTCCCGGGGAGGTGTGCCGTGCCGGACGACCGTCCCGTGCCGCTCGACGAGTACCCCGTCCACCAGGTGCCGCTGTCGATGAAGCACGTCGCCACCGGCGACCGCAACGCCTACGACCGCTGTATCTTCCAGGTCTTCGACCACGACGGCCGCGCCCTGCTCGTCCTCGGTCTGGGTGTCTATCCGAACACCGGTGTCATCGACGCGTACGCCACTCTGCGCATCGGCGATACGGTGCACGCCGTACGCGCGTCCGACGCGCTGGGCGACGACCGTACGGACCTGGCGGTCGGCCCGCTGCGCATCGCCGTCGACGAACCGCTGCGGACGCTGCGCCTCAGCTGCGCCGCCGACCCGGACGACGCCGACTCGCTCGCGTACGACCTCACCTGGACCGCCGACTTCCCGGCGCTGTGGGAGCCGCACCACGTCCAGCGCCGCGGTGGCCGCCTCACGCTCGAAGGCCGCCGCTTCGTGCAGGCGGGCCGCTGCGCAGGGACGATCCGCGTCGGCGGTGACACCCTACCGGTCACCGCGGACCGCTGGACGGCGACCCGTGACCGCAGTTGGGGCGTGCGACCCCTGCCCGGTGAGGACGGCGGGCGCCTGGCCGAGGAGTTCGCCACCGAGGGGTTCCACTGGATCTGGTGCCCGGTGCGGTTCGACGACCGCTTCCTGATGGTCATCGTCCAGGAGGACGCCGACGGCTACCGGACCCTGAACGACGCCACCCTCGTCCGCCCCGGCCACCGCGACCGCCAACTGGGCTGGCCGCGGGCCGACATCAGCTACCGGCGGGGCACCCGGCAGCCGCGGAGCGCCGTCGTCCACCTCACCGGCCCCGACGGCCGCGAGCCGCTGGAGCTGGGCGTCGAGGTTCTCACCTCCCTGCCGCTCGCCGTCGGCGCGGGCTATCCGCCCGCCGACGACTGGCAGCACGGCACCTGGCGCGGCCGGTCCTGGTGCGACCGCCGCGCCTACGACCTGTCGGACCCGGCGGCCCACCCCCTCGCCGGGTACGGCGTGACCGACCACGCGGCGCGCTGCACGCTCGACGGCCGCGTCGGCCACGGGGTGTTCGAGCACGGCACCTTCGGCCGCCACGACCCGAGCGGCTTCACCGGCTTCGACGCGGTGGCGCCCTGACCGCACGCGCCGCCACACGGCCCCGCGGCGCCCGCGGGCCGCCCCGAGAGGAGCGCGCACATGGCCACGGCACCCCGGCCCCGCACCACCACCCGGGACCCCGACGAGCTGGCCCGCCGCCTCACCGCCTGGCTCGGCACGAAGCTGCCCGGCGCGCGGGCCGTGGACGTGTCCGTGCCCGCGGCCAACGGCATGTCGAGCGAGACCCTGCTGTTCACCGTCGACCACCCCCGGCCGCCCGCCCGGGCCTGCGTGCTGCGACTGGCGGCCGACCCGGCGGCGTACACGGTCTTCCCCGTGTACGACATGCCCCGGCAGTACCGCACGATGCGCCTGGTCGCCGAGCACACCGATGTGCCCGTGCCGCGCGTGCTCTGGCTGGAGGAGGACCCCGGGCCGCTCGGCGCGCCGTTCTTCGTCATGGAGCGCGCCTTCGGCCGGGTGCCGCCGGACGTGCTGCCGTACACGTACGAGGGCAACTGGCTGCACGCCGCGAGCGACGCCGAGCGGACGCGCCTGGAGGACGCGACGATCGGCGTCCTCGCGCGCCTGCACGACCAGGCGCCCCTCGACCGCGCCGCGTTCCTGGACCTCCCGGGCCAGGGCGACCCGCTGCGCCGCCACGTCACGGCCCAACGCGCCTACTACGACTGGGTGGTGACCGGGTTGCCGCGCTCACCCCTCATCGAGAGCGCCTTCGCCCGCGTCGAGGAGCTGTGGCCCTGCGACCCCGGCGAGACCGTGGTCAACTGGGGCGACGCCCGCGTCGGCAACGTCGTCTACGCCGGGTTCGAACCCGTGGCCGTCCTCGACTGGGAGATGGCCTGCACGGGCCCGCGCGAGGTGGACCTCGGCTGGACCGTGTACCTGCACCGGTTCTTCCAGGACCTGACGGTGAGCCTGGGGCAGCCGGGGCTGCCGGACTTCCTGCGCCGCGACCGGGTCGAGGAGCGGTACGCGGAGCTGACCGGCCACCGGCCGCGCGCCATGGACTTCTTCACCCTGTACGCCGCGCTGCGGCACGCGATCGTCATGCTGCGCGTCGCCCACCGCCAGGTGCACTTCGGGGAGGTGACGCCGCCGGACGACCCCGACGCGCTGATCCCGCACCGCGCCAGCCTCGCGGCGATGGTGCGCGGCGACTACTGGTGAGGCGGGGAACCGCGAGGTGACGGGCGGTCAGGCCGCGGCGCGGCGCGGCTGCTGCCGGGGCACCCGGATCGGGCGCGAACCGGGGCCGCCCACGTGCGAGAACGGCTGGGTGCGCCAGTCCAGGCCCTGGGGCAGCGTGAGCAGCAGGGCCGTGTCCTGCTCCTGGAGCAGGGGGACTCGTCGGCGGACTCGGCCTCCGACGCCGCGCGGCCCGTGCCCGCGCAGACGGTGAGCCCGAAGGGGTTCCACGGAGTGGGGCACAGGGCGTGCTCGGGCAGGATGTCCTCGTCCGCGAGCAGCGCGATGGGCTGCCCGCAGTCCGGGCAGGTCACGCGGTACATCTCGAAGGTGTCGTAGAGGTCGAACTCGTCGTCGGCGGTGGCGTCGGACGCCTGGAGCGCGTCGACGGGTTCGACGCCCTCCGGCGCGGGCTCGAGCTCGACGGACTGCTGCTTGCGGCGCGCGGAACGACCGGGGCGCTTCAGGTTCTGCATGGAAATCTCCCCCTCGGGTGGGCCGACAAGGCACTGCGGCCTCGACCACAGCAAGCACTTCCCGCCCGGTCCTTCGGGTAATCGCGGCATCTCTACGGACACGGCCAGCTGTATGTGGCGTTCGTCACATGCCGGGTGAAGGTGCCGCCGCGCCCGGGGCGCCGCCGGAGCGCGGAGCCCGCGCGCGGTGGCGTACGGGACGCTCCGGTGGAACGCCCCCTACGGAAGGGCGGGGCCGCCCTTCGGGGGGCCGTGGGCCCGTGCGCGGGGCGCCGGAACGGTTCTTCAGGCTCGCTCGACGTCACTCAAGTACCCGTGGGGATCAAGGGCACTGTAGGTTCTGCGCATGGAGGAGCTGGACCGACAGATCGTGGAGCTGCTCGTCAAGGACGGGCGGATGAGCTACACCGACCTGGGCAAGGCCACGGGCCTGTCCACGTCGGCCGTGCACCAGCGGGTGCGCAGGCTGGAGCAGCGCGGGGTGATCCGCGGGTACGCCGCGGTCGTCGACCCCGAGGCCGTGGGCCTGCCGCTCACGGCGTTCATCGCGGTGAAGCCGTTCGACCCCAGCGCCCCCGACGACATCGCCGAGCGCCTCGCGGGCGTGCCCGAGATCGAGGCCTGCCACAGCGTGGCGGGCGCCGAGAACTACCTGCTGAAGGTCCGCGTCGCCACCCCCCACGAGCTGGAGAACCTCCTGGCCCGGCTGCGCTCGCTCGCCGGGGTGTCCACGCACACGACGGTGGTCCTCTCCACTCCGTACGAGGCCCGGCCGCCCCGCATCTGACTCACTCCGTACGAGGCCCGGCGGCCCCGGATCTGACTCACTCCGTACGAGGGCCCTGCCGCCCTGGAGCTGACGCCGCGTCCCGCGCCGCCTTCCGCCGCGCGGGCGCCCCGGGCCACCCCCGGCGACCTGCCGCCCCCGCCCAGGCGCGAGACTGTTCCCCATGAGCGAGCGCCACACCCCCGACAGCGGACAGCGCACCGTCCTGCTGCGCGGCGGAGAAGTCCACAGCCCCGCCGACCCCTTCGCGACCGCGATGGTCATCGAACGCGGCCAGGTCGCCTGGGTCGGCTCCGAAGGTGCCGCCGACGCCTTCGCCGACGGCGTCGACGAGGTCGTCCACCTCGACGGCGCCCTGGTCACCCCGGCGTTCACGGACGCGCACGTGCACACGACGAGCACCGGTCTCGCCCTGACCGGACTCGATGTCTCCGGCGCCCGCACCCTGGACGAGGCGCTCGCCCTCGTGCGCGCGTACGCCGCCGCGCGCCCGCACGACCGCGTGCTGCTCGGCCACGGCTGGGACGCCGCCCGCTGGCCCGGCGGACGGCCGCCCACGCGCGCGGAGCTGGACGAGGCCACCGGCGGACGTCCGCTGTACCTGTCGCGCATCGACGTCCACTCCGCCGTCGTCAGCACCGCGCTCCTCGACCTGGTGCCGGGCGTCGCCGACGCGGCCGGGTTCGCCGCCGACGGGCCGCTGACCGCCGACGCCCACCACCTGGTCCGGGACGCCGCCCACGGCGCCCTCACGCCGCTCCAGCGCGCCGAGGCCCAGCGCGCCGCGCTCCGCCGCGCCGCGTCCCTCGGCATCGGCTCCGTCCACGAGTGCGCGGGGCCCACCATCTCCGGAGAGGACGACTTCACCGCGCTGCTGCGCCTCGCCGCCGAGGAGGCGGGCCCGCGCGTCGTCGGCTACTGGGGCGAGCGGGGCGCCGACGGCGTCGCCCGCGCGCGGGACCTCGGCGCCGCGGGCGCCGCCGGTGACCTGTTCGTGGACGGCGCGCTCGGCTCGCACACCGCCTGGCTGCACGAGCCGTACGCCGACGCCGACGCCACCGGGAACACCTACCTGACCGCCGCGGACGTCGCCGACCACGTCGTCGCCTGCGCCGGGGCCGGGCTCCAGGCGGGCTTCCACGCGATCGGCGACGCCGCCGTGACCGCCGTGATCGAGGGCCTGCGCGCCGCCGCCGACACGGTCGGCCTGGCCCGCGTCCGCGCCGCCCGCCACCGCGTCGAGCACGCCGAGATGCTCACTCCCGAGACCGTCGCCGCGTTCGCCGAGTTCGGCCTCACCGCGTCCGTGCAGCCCGCCTTCGACGCGCTGTGGGGCGGCGACGGCATGTACGCCGAGCGCCTGGGCGCCGAGCGGGCCCGCACCCTCAACCCGTACGCGGCCCTGCTGCGCGCCGGGGTGCCGCTGGCCTTCGGCTCCGACAGCCCCGTGACCCCGCTCGACCCCTGGGGCACCGTCCGCGCCGCGGCCTTCCACCGCACTCCGGAGCACCGCGTGTCCGTGCGCGCCGCGTTCACCGCCCACACCCGGGGCGGCTGGCGCGCCATCGGCCGTGACGACGCGGGCGTCCTGGTGCCGGGCGCCCCCGCGGACTACGCCGTGTGGCGCACCGGCGAGCTGCTCGTGCAGACGCCGGACGACCGGGTGGCCCGCTGGTCCACCGACCCGCGCTCCGGCACCCCCGGCCTGCCCGACCTCACGCCCGGCGCCGACCTGCCGGTCTGCCTGCGCACCGTGGTCGGCGGACGCACCGTCTACGTGGGGCCGGACGAGTGACCGGGCGGGGGCGGGGCGGCTCCGAACGGGCCCACGCGGCGCGTCGCACCGCCCCCGCCCCCTTGCCACTGACCTGCTGATCTACGACGGCACCGCAGGTCAGAGGGCTATTGACAGACGGCGGCCGTCGACGGGTAGTTTCGGCCGCGTCCACCACAGGACGTCTGACCGGCGAGCCCTCCACGCGGTCGTCGAACGCCGCTGGGTCACGGGCGGGGTGCCGCACCGGCGCACCGCCACAGGGAGCCAGGTCCAGTGCCTGCGACGCGGAGGCGGGAACGTCACCGCCGGACAGGGCGTCCCTCCTGCTCCTCGCGAGCTCGGGGCGGTGCGACCCGGGTGGGGCCCGGACGCTCAGTAGACAACGGCTCTCGGTCGACCCGCAGCCAGCGGTTCCCAGGCCGGCCCGAAGGGTGCCGGGCCCCGACCCGCAGGATCGCTCCTGCGCGCGCGGCGCCCGCCCGGTCCCCCGACGCCCGTGGCGGCGCAACCGCCCAGGCCCGGGCCACTATGGTGGTCCCCTGCGTACGAACGAAGGGGCAGTAGTGAGCAACGGCGGCGGGACCAGCGGAGCAGCGGAGGCGGGGCGGCAGTTCGGCCCGCTCGGCCAGGCCTTGGTGATCATCCCGACCTACAACGAGGCGGAGAACATCCAGGCCATCGTCGGCCGGGTGCGCGCCGCCGTGCCCGAGGCGCACGTCCTGGTCGCCGACGACAACAGCCCCGACGGCACCGGCAAGATCGCCGACGAGCTGGCGGGCGACGACGACCAGGTCCATGTGCTGCACCGCAAGGGCAAGGAGGGCCTGGGCGCCGCCTACCTCGCGGGCTTCTCCTGGGGCCTGGAGCACGGCTACGGCGTCCTGGTCGAGATGGACGCCGACGGCTCCCACCAGCCCGAGGAGCTGCCGCGCCTGCTCACCGCCCTGAAGGGCGCCGACCTGGTGCTCGGCTCGCGCTGGGTGCCCGGCGGGCGCGTCGTCAACTGGCCCAGGTCCCGCGAGTTCCTCTCCCGCGGCGGCAGCACCTACTCCCGGCTCCTGCTCGACGTGCCGATCCGTGACGTCACCGGCGGCTACCGCGCGTTCCGGCGCGAGACCCTCGAAGGCCTCGGCCTCGGCGACGTGGCCTCGCAGGGCTACTGCTTCCAGGTCGACCTGGCCCGCCGCGCCGTGAAGGCGGGCTACCACGTGGTGGAGGTGCCCATCACCTTCGTCGAGCGGGAGCTGGGCGACAGCAAGATGAGCCGGGACATCGTCGCCGAGGCGCTGTGGCGGGTCACGGCGTGGGGTGTGGGGGAGCGCGTCGGCAAGGTCATCGGCCGCAGGCCCGCCGACCCCCGCTGATCGCCCCGCTCGCTCCTGATCACCCCGCTTATCCCGGTCTGAGGCGGGGCCAGGCACACTGGGAGCATGACGACTGGCGCACCGCCTCCCTTCACGACCCCCGCCCGGCCCCGGCGCTCCCGCGCCCTCAGGTTCCTGCCCCTCGGCGTCGCCGCGTGGCTGGTCCTGGAGATCTGGCTGCTGACCCTCGTGGCGGGCGCGACCAGCGGCGTCACGGTGCTTCTGCTGCTCGTGGGCGGCCTGGTGCTCGGTTCGTACGTCATCAAGCGGGCCGGTCGCCGCGCGTTCAGGAACCTGAGCGAGGCGCTGCGGCAGCAGCAGAGCGGGCTCGCCCCCGCGCCCGACCAGGGCGGCGGCAGCGCCCTGACGATGCTCGGCGGCCTGCTGCTCATCCTGCCGGGCCTGATCTCCGACGCCCTCGGGCTGCTGCTGCTCGTGCCGCCGCTGCAGAGGGCCCTCAGCCGGTCCGCGGAGCGGGCCGTCGAGCGGAAGCTGGGCGGCCTGGGGGACGCCTTCCAGCAGGCCCGCATGCGGCAGTCTGACGGCAAGGTGGTGCAGGGCGAGGTCATCCGCGACGACCAGCCCCCGCGCGGCCCGCGCCCGGACGACCCCCAGCTTCCCCGCTGACGGCGACCGCCGGACGGGCTCGGCCCCTGCCGGTGACGACACGACGAGGGCGGGCCCACTGCAACGCAGTGGGCCCGCCCTCGTCGTACTGCTGAATCGCCGCGCGCCTAGGCGGACTTGCGGCTGTCCCGCGGATGCACCGCGATGTTCATCGCACCGGAGCGAAGAACCGCGAGGCGCTCCTCAAGGACCTCCTCCAGCTCTTCGCGCGTACGGCGCTCCATGAGCATGTCCCAGTGCGTGCGCGCGGGCTTGCCCTTCTTCTCCTCCGGTCCGTCGCCGTCCACGAGAAGTGCCTGGGCCCCGCAGACCTTGCACTCCCACTCCGGCGGGATCTCCGCCTCCACCGAGAACGGCATCTCGAAACGATGTCCGTTCTGGCATGCGTACTCCACGGCCTGGCGCGGGGCCAGGTCGATGCCGCGGTCGGTCTCGTAGCTGGTCACCACGAGGCGCGTGCCGCGAAGAGCTCGCTCACTCATGAATCGTGCCTCCCGGGCTTGTCGCCCACAGGACAGGTGTCGCTGTCGTCGTCATCCGGACAACGTCCGGTCGGCGGTAAAGATTCCCGTTCCGGGTCATGCGTCGCCGTCGTATGCCGCCCCTTGTTGTACCCACAGGCGCCCGGTTTGTCACATCTGGCAGCAGATGTCACTCCGCGTTTCCGCGTGCTCAGCGCGCAGTAACGGTCCGCCTGGCAGGCCAAAGGCGTACACTACCGGCCCGCGCCGCCCGATGTTAAATCCGGTCCGGCACGGGATTGCCCGCGGCCCGCACCGCCCGGCGCACCGGCACCCGCGCGAGCAGCGCGAAACCGATCACGAAGAAGGCCACCAGGGAGCCGATCGCGTCCCGGTACGACCCCGTGAGCTGGTACGTCAGGCCGAAGATCAGCGGGCCCAGCCACGCCATGCCGCGGTCGCTGATCTCGTACGCCGAGAAGTACTCCGCCTCCTTGCCCGGCGGCACCAGATGGGAGAAGAGCGAGCGGGACAGCGCCTGCGTCCCGCCGAGCACCAGCCCGATCCCGGCGGCGAGCACGAAGAACCACACCGGCGCCCCGGCCGGGAGGAAGTACCCGGCGCCGATCGTCACCGTCCACGCCACCAGCGAGCCCAGGATCACGCGCTTCGCCCCGTGGTCCCGCGCCAGCCTGCCGAGGGCCAGCGCGCCCGCCACCGCGAGCACCTGCACCAGCAGGACCGCCACGATCAGCGTCGACTGCCCAAGGCCCAGTTCCTGAGAGCCGTACACCGACGCCTGCGTGATCACCGTCTGCACGCCGTCGTTGTAGACGAGGTACGCCAGCAGGAAGGCGAGCGTGTGGGGGTGGCGGCGCATGTCGCGGACCGTCGCGGCCAGCTGCCGCCAGCCGTGTCCCTGTCCGGGCCCGGCCGCCGCGGGCCCGCCCCGGTCCCGCAGCCGCCGCAGCGGCACCAGCGTGAACGCGCCCCACCACAGGCCCGCCGACGCCAGGCAGATGCGCACGGCCGTGCCCTCGGAGAGCCCGAAGCGGTCGTGGCCCAGGTACAGGGCCAGGTTCGCCACCAGGACCAGGGCCCCGGCCGCGTACCCGAAGGCCCAGCCGCGCGAGGAGACCGCGTCCCGCTCCTCGGGCTCCGCGATCTGCGGCAGATAGGCGTTGTAGAGCACCATCGACACGGCGAGCGCCACGTTCGCGACGATCAGGAGGAGTCCGCCCAGGAGGTAGCGGCCGTCCGCGACGAAGAACATGGCCGCGGTGGCCCCGGCGCCCACGTACGCGGCCGCCCCGAGGAGGGGCTTCTTGCGCCCCGTGCGGTCGGCGGCGGCCGCCGCGAGCGGCATCACCAGCACCGACACCACCACGGACAGCGACACCGCGTACGCGAAGTACGAACCGGCCCGCACGGGGATGCCCAGCGGGTGCACATGGCCATCCGCGTCCGCCGCGGCCTTGGCGACCTCCGTCAGATACGGCCCCAGGAACACGGTCAGGACGCTCGTCGAGTAGACCGAGCAGGCCCAGTCGTAGACGTACCAGCCGCGCTGCTCGTGCCTGCGCCGTGCGGCCTCCCGCGGCTCCTGCGGATCGCGTGGCGCGGACGCGCGCACGGTGTCGGTGCTCAACCGGTGACCCCTCGTCTTCCCCGTGGTCCGCCGCCGTCGGCGGTCAGACCCAGGTCCCCCGGTCCTTGAGCACCTCGCGCAGCGTCTCGATGTGATCCGTCATGATGCCATCGACCCCCAGGTCGAGCAGGGCGTGCATGCGGTCCGCCTCGTTGACGGTCCACACGTGCACCTGGAGGCCGCGCGCGTGGGCGGTGCGCACGAAGCGGTGGTCGACGACCCGGACGCCCGACTGCCACTCCGGCACCTGGGCGCACACCGCCGAGATCCGGGGCGTGGCGGGGACGCCCAGCGAGCGCAGGCGCAGGCCGAGGACGCCGCGCGTGCCGAACGACGTCGCAAGGCGGGGGCCCGCGAGCCGCTGCGCCCGCGCCACCCGGCCCTCCGAGAACGAGCCCACGCACACCCGGTCCCAGCAGCGGGTCCGCTCGATCAGATCGAGCAGCGGCAGCAGCGCGGGCTCCGCCTTCACGTCCACGTTCCAGCGCACGTCGGGGAACTCCTCAAGGAGGTCCGCGAAGAGCGGCACCGGCTCGCTGCCCGCCACCCGCGCCCGGCGCACCTCGCTCCACGGCAGGTCCGCGATCCGGCCCGTGGCGTCCGTGACCCGGTCCAGCGTGGCGTCGTGGAAGGCGACGAGGTGACCGTCCGCGGTGGCGTGCACATCCGTCTCTACGTAGCGATAGCCCGCCTCTACGGAGCGCCGGAACGCGGCGGCGGTGTTCTCCAGGCCGTCCGCCGCCCCGCCGCGGTGGGCGAAGGCCAGCGGCCCCGGATGGTCGAGATAGGGATGGCGTACGCGCGTGGTCACCGCTGAAGTATCACCCGCCGCGATGGCGCCCCGGCGGCCACCGCGCCACCGGCCGACGGCGCGGGCACGGTGAACAGACGCAGGAAGAACTGGGCGAGCGGCCCGATGGTCAGCGCGTACAGGACCGTGCCGACGCCCAGCGTGCCGCCGAGCACGAAGCCCGTGACGACCACCGCGACCTCCACGCACGTGCGCGTCAGGCGGATGGAGCGGCCGGTGCGCTGGTGGAGCCCCGTCATCAGGCCGTCGCGCGGGCCGGGGCCGAACCGGGCCGCGATGTACAGGCCGGTCGCCACGCCGTTCAGGACGATGCCCGCCACCATGAGGGGAATCCGCACCCCCAGGGCGTGGGCGTCCGGGACGAGCGCCAGCGTGCCGTCCAGGGCGAGGCCCACGACGAAGACGTTGGACACCGTGCCGAGGCCCGGCCGCTGCCGCAGCGGGATCCACAGCAGCAGCACCGCCGCGCCCACGATGATCAGTACGACGCCGATCGACATCCCGGTCCGCTCGGCCAGGCCCTGGTGCAGCACGTTCCACGGCTCCAGGCCGAGGCCCGAGCGCAGCAGCAGCGCCGAACTGGCGCCGTACAGGGCGAGGCCCACGTACAGCTGCGTCAGGCGGCGCGGCAGCTTCCGGCCGCCGGGACGCGGCGCCGCGGGCCGCTCCGTGGGGGCCGCCGAGCCCTCTGGCACCGGGGACGCCGACGCGGCCGGGTCCGCTGGCGCGACCGGGTCCGCCGACGTGGCCGGATCCACCGGGTCCGCCGGATCCACCGGGTCTGCCGGATCCGGCGGGGTCGAAGGGCCGGATTTCGCCGTGGACAAGGGATACCCCCAGTGGTGGTAGTGGACTGACGCATGACACTCTGTGGCTTGGCGTACGACGCCAACCATGGCCAATTCGATGAAGGTGGACTGGGATCATGGCTCAGTGGACATCGGCGGTGGGATCGGCCCAGCTCGCCCGGCTGCTCACCTCCCAGCAGCCGCGCCCCGCGGGCCCGGGCACCCGCCGCCCGCCCGCCTACCGCGCCCTCGCCGACGGCATCCGGCTGCTCGTCCTGGAAGGACGCGTCCCGGTGGCCGCCCGCCTGCCCGCCGAGCGGGAGCTGGCCGTCGCGCTGTCCGTGAGCCGCACCACCGTCGCCGCCGCCTACGAGGCGCTGCGCGCCGAGGGGTTCCTGGAGTCACGCAGGGGAGCGGGCAGCTGGACGGCCGTACCGGCGGGCAACCCCCTGCCCGCGCGGGGCCTGGAGCCCCTGCCGCCCGAGGCGCTCGGCTCCATGATCGACCTGGGCTGCGCGGCCCTGCCCGCACCCGAGCCCTGGCTCACCCGCTCCGTCCAGGGCGCCCTCGAAGAGCTGCCCCCGTACGCCCACACCCACGGCGACTACCCCGCGGGCCTGCCCGCCCTGCGCGCCATGCTCGCCGAGCGCTACACGGCGCGGGGCATACCGACCATGCCCGAGCAGATCATGGTCACCACCGGCGCGATGGGCGCCATCGACGCCATCTGCCACCTCTTCGCGGGCCGCGGCGAGCGCATCGCCGTCGAGTCGCCGTCGTACGCCAACATCCTCCAGCTCATGCGCGAGGCGGGCGCGCGCCTGGTGCCCGTGGCCATGTCCGAGGGGCTCGGCGGCTGGGACCTGGAGCGCTGGCGGCAGGTGCTGCGCGACGCGGCGCCACGCCTCGCCTACGTAGTGGCCGACTTCCACAACCCGACCGGTGCCCTCGCCGACGAGGACCAGCGCCGGGGGCTCGTCGACGCCGCCCGCTCCGCCGGAACCGTCCTCGTCGTCGACGAGACCATGAGCGAGCTGCGCCTGGACGACGACGTGGACATGCCGCGCCCGGTCTGCGGCTTCGACCCCGCGGGCGCCACCGTCATCACCGTCGGCTCGGCGAGCAAGGCCTTCTGGGCGGGCATGCGCATCGGCTGGGTGCGCGCCGCGCCCGACGTGATCCGCAGCCTGGTGGCCGCCCGCGCGTACGCCGACCTCGGCACCCCCGTCCTGGAGCAGCTGGCCGTCAACTGGCTGCTCAACACCGGCGGCTGGCGCGAGGCCGTCGACGTCCGCAGGGCCCAGGCCCGCGACAACCGCGACGCCCTGGTCGCCGCCGTCCGCAGGGAGCTGCCCCACTGGGAGTTCGAGGTGCCGCGCGGCGGCCTGACCCTGTGGGTGCGCACCGGCGGCCTGTCCGGCTCGCGCCTCGCCGAGGTCGGCGAGCGCGTCGGCGTCCGGGTGCCGTCCGGGCCCCGCTTCGGCGTGGACGGCGCCTTCGAAGGCTATGTGCGGCTGCCGTTCACGGTCGGCGGGGCCGTCGCCGACGAGGCAGCCGTGCGGCTCGCGGCGGCGGCGCGCCTCGTTGAGTCGGGGGCGGGCGCCGGGGTGCAGTCGACGCATTCGTTCGTGGCCTGAGGGCGTGCGCCGCGCGGCGCACGCCCGTGGCGTGCCGTGTGGGTGCGCGTGGCGCGCTGTGCGGGGACGTCTGGTGCCGTACGGGGGTGGGCGGCGTGCTGTGCGGGCCCGTGGGGTGCCGTACGGGGGCGGGTGTCACCCTTCGGCGACCGCCGCTTCCTCGCTGAGCTCCGGCGCCCCCGCGAGGGGGCCGTCGGCCGGGTTCGAGCGCTCCGGGAGCAGGTCGAGGACCGCTCGGCGGTGCGCCTCGCTCGTCGCGTCGTCGTACGGGTCCGGGGTCGCTGGGACCTGGAGGCGGAGCACCGGGCCCGCGCCGAGCCGGGCGTAGCCGCGGCCTGGGGGCAGGTCCGCCGTGGGGGCCGTGGGTGGCGCGGCTGGCTGGGCGCCCAGGACCGCGTCCAGTTGGTCGGGCGTGGCCGGGCCGAGGACGACCCGGGCGCGGGTGTGCTGGCGCACGGTGTCGCTGAGGGTGTCCAGGGCGTCGAACTGCTCGGCGACGACGACGGTGACGCCCGCGGCGCGTCCGTGCCGCAGCGGCACGGACAGCAGCGACTGCGGGTCGCGGTGCCCGTCGGCGGCGGCCAGGTGGCCGAGAGTGCCGGGGCGGTCGAGCAGGATCCACAGGGGGCGTCTGATGTCGTCGGGCGGCGGGTGGCCCGCCTGCCGGGCGCGGTTCGCCGCGATCAGGCGCCGCTCCGTCTCATGGGCGGCCCACTCCAGGCTGGTCAGCGCTCCGGAGAGCCCGCACTCCACCCCCAGGACGCCGTCGCGCCCGGTGAGGCACGCGTGGTCGCCGGTGCCGCTGCCCTCGATGACGAGGACGTCCCCGTGGCGCAGGGCCTGGAGGGCGAGGGAGCGCAGCAGGGTCGTGGTGCCGCTGCCGGGCTGGCCGAGGACCAGCAGGTGCGGCTCGGTCGAGCGGGGGCCGGTGCGCCACACCACGGGGGGCACGTCGCGCTGCTCCTCGCCGTCGGTCACCGGCAGCGTGCGCTGGACGGCGGTGGGGTCGGTGAAGCCGAGCACGGTCTCGCCAGGGGAGGTGACGAACCGCTGGGCGGCGATGTCGGTGGGCAGCGGGGGAGCAGCGTCACCGTGAGCGCGTTGCCCTCCTCGTCCCACGCGAAGTGGTACTCGCGGCCGCGCCCCGACTTGGCGTGCAGCAACTGCTCGATGCGCGCGCGGGACGCTGGCTCGCCGTCGGTGAAGTACGCGGGGTAGCGCACCACCAGATGGGAGACCCGGCCCGTGTCGTCGAACTCGTACGCGGGAAAGGCCTGCTCCCAGTCGCCGCCGTGGGCGAAGAGCGGGCTCGGGTCCTCCGGCACGGAGAAGTACGGAACCAGCGCCTCGTAGAGGGACCTCAGGCGCTGGACCTGGTCGTCGTCCGGGCCGGTGGGCTCCGGCGCGGGGCGCTCCCGGCCGGTCCAGGCCGCCGCCGCCATCAGGCTGATGACGGCGAGCAGCGGACCGTACGGAATGAGGGCGACGACGAGGATCACGGACGCCACCAGGAACAGCAGCGGGCCGCGGCGGTCCTTGGGGGTCGCCGCCCACTTGCGCCGCCCGGCTCCGGCGAGGCGGCGCAGTCCGCGGGTGATCGTGATGAGCGGATGGAGGACGTCGGTGGCGCTGTCCGCGGCCGACCGGGCCAGCTCACGGCTGCGGGTGAGGTGCTCCCGGCCCCGGGCGATCTGGGCCGTGCCGGTGCTCAGGATGCGGGGAGGGGGCGCCGGGCCACGTCGGTCTCCTGGTGGTGAGGGGTCGGCGGTCGGCGACCGTCAGAACTTGATCCCGCCGAGCAGGCTCGCGAGGCTCGCGCTGCCCGCCTTGATGCTCGGCGCGATGGCGGTGCCCGCGAGGAAGAAGCCGAAGAGGGCGCAGACCAGCGCGTGGGACGCCTTCAGCCCGTCCTTGCGGAAGAAGAGGAAGACGATGATGCCGAGCAGCACGACACCGGAGATGGACAGGACCATGGGAGTTTCTCCTGATCGAGGGGGACAGTCACCATCAGTACTTCCAGGCTCACAGCATGTATCCATATGGAATGAGGTGCAAATGGGGGAAATCCCCGATATTTCCCCTAATGGCTCCGCGTGTCCGGGCTGACGGCGGCGGGGTGTCTGGGTGGCAGCGGTGACAGCAGTGACGGCGGCGGTGGCGGGGTGACGGCCGGGGCGGGGTGGCGGTCGTGACGGCGTGCCGGGCTGGCGGCCGCGGGAGTGGCCGAGACGGTGGCAGGGGGGCGGAGGGGCCCGTTCCGCCCGGTGTGGGCTTCGCCGTGCACGCGGTCGGTCAGGTGCCGTGACGGGCAGTACCCTGTCGGTTCACTCGTACGGCCGCAGTACGGAGCGGCGGCGGGACGGCACGGCCCTCCGTAGGGCACGGGTCACTGAGCGGCACGAACCACCGGACAGCACGGTCCACCAAGCAGCGCGAAAGGCGGTCAGCACGATGAGCGAAGCCCCCGACCCCGAGGTCGTGGAGCTGGCGGGCAGGATCTTCGACCTGGCGCGCACCGGCGACGCCCAGGCGCTCGCCGCGTACGTCGACGCGGGCGTCTCCGCGGACCTCACCAACGACAACGGGGACACGCTCGTCATGCTGGCCGCCTACCACGGGCACGCGGCCGCCGTCCGCGCCCTCCTAGAGCGCGGCGCCGACGCGAACCGGGCCAACGACAAGGGCCAGACGCCGCTCGCGGGAGCCGTCTTCAAGGGCGCCGACGACGTGGTCCGGGCCCTGCTCGACGGAGGCGCCGATCCGGCCGCGGGGCAGCCGTCGGCCATCGACACCGCCCGGATGTTCGGCAAGGCGGAGCTGCTCACGCTGTTCGGCGCCGCCTGAGCGGGGTAGCCGACCTGGTGCGACGGGGGCGCCGGAAATGTGGTCGCGGCGGGCGGAACCGCTGGGTCATCATGACGACGTGATTCACGGACGCGACGTCGGGGCAGAAGTTGCCGCAGCGCACGGCCGTGAGCGGCTCGGCCCCGGACCTGGCGTCCGGGATCCCCCGAGCCATCGACGAGAGGCAGAGGAAAATGGTCTTCAGCAAGCAAGAGACGGCGGGCGGCCCGACGTGTTGGCGCACGGCCAGGTAGTTGAGATCCCCGGTTGCGTCGACGCTTGATGTGAGGCTGTGTTTCCCATGTTCGAACCGGTCATAGCGCCCAGTGGCACGCTGCTCGGCCTGCTCCAGCGGGGCCGCGGCGACGGCACGCTGCACGCGCTCACCGCACCCCGGCCCGAGGCGCTCTCCGCCCTCGACCACTGCGTGCTGAACGACCCGCGGCACGACTGGCAGGTGGAGAACCGCTCGCTGTACTACGCCCGCCTGTACCTGGACCTGAACGGCGACCTCGACGCCATCGAGCGCCACCTCTTCGACCCCGAGGACGCCCTGGTCACGGAGGACTGCCGCACCGGTCTCGCGCTCTCCGTCCTCGGCCACCTCGCGTCCTACGACCGCCTCGACGCCCTGCGGCTGCTGCGCAGGTACGCCGCGTCCGGAGCGAACTGGGCCTGGGCCCTGGACGAGCTGGCGCTGCGCGACGACGACGCGGGCCTGCGGGACCTCGCGGCCCCCGTGCTCGCCCGGTTCCCCGACGACCCCGAGGGCGAGGCCGCCCTGGCCGCCGCCGTGCGGGACGCCTTCGAACCCCGGCCCTGGCGACTGTGGGCCGACGACCCGCGCCCCGGCGTCGGAGCCCGGGTGCGGGCCGCCCGCGAGCGCGGCTCCTTCGACCGCTGGCAGCGCCAGATGGAGCCATCCGGGCCGCGCCCCGGCTGGAGCGTGGCGGCCGTGCTCGCCTGGGCCCAGGAAGGCCTGGAGCGCGGCGCCGCCCTGCACGTGCCCGCCGCCCGCTGCCTGGGCGCCGTCGCCGGACCCGAGGACCGCCCCGAGATCGTCGCCGCCGCCCGGCACGGCGCCGACGGAGCCCGCGGCACGGCCCTGCGCTACCTGGCCGACACCCACGACCCCGACGCGCTCGACCTCATCGAAGAGGCGGCGCAGAGCCCGTCCCCCGCCGTCGTGGACGTCGCGGCCGAGACCTTCGAGCGGATGCGCTCCGTCGCCGCCGTCGAGCGGGCCCGCCAGTGGGCCGGGCGCCCCGACGCCCTCGGAGCCGCCGCCGGGCGCGTCCTCGCCTGCCGCGGCGGCGCCCAGGACAGCGCCCTGGTCCTCGCCGCGCTACGGGAGGCGGTGCGCGGCGCCGGACCGGACGCGCCCGCCCTGTGGCCGCTCGTCGACGGCGCGGGACGCCTCGGCATCGCCTGCGCGGCCCCCGTCCTGCGCCACGTCTACCGCGAGACCGCCTCCTCCCACCTCCGCGGCCGCGCCGCCCGCGCGCTCGCCGCCACGGACCCCTCCTTCGCCTCCGGCTTCGCCGTCGAGTGCCTCTGGGACTGCGAGGAGTCCACCCGCGAGGTCGCCGCCCGCCACGCCGAGACCGGCGACGCCCGCGTCGTCGCCCAACTGCGCAGGCTCGCCGCCGACCCCGCCGAGGAGGACGACGTGCAGTCGGCGGTGCGGAACCGGATCGGGCCGGACGCGCCAGCGGTGTGAGGCCGCGGGGGCGGGGCGGTGTGCCCGTCGGCCTGAACGCCGACAGAGCTCTCGTGTCCCTCGTGCCCGCTGTGGTGCCCCTCGTGCGCCCGCCGTGGCCGCCGGGTGGCGGTGCGGCGGGCGCACGCCCGCAGCGGGCGATGGCGGGCGGCGGCAGGCGCGGAGGGAGCGGTGAGCGGTCCGACGGCGTACGGCGATGGGAGCAGGCCCAGCGGCGGCAAGCGGCCCGGCGCGTGCGCCCCGGCTCCGTACGGCGGCACCGCTGCGTACGGCGGCACCGCGGAGCGCAACGCTCATGGGACGTTCCTCGTCTCGAAAGATCCACGTTGACGTGGGCACGCCCCGTCTGACGACAACAGCGGTATGCGTGTCGTCATCGTCACCGAATCCTTCCCGCCGGACGTCAACGGCGTGTCGCACTGCGCCCTGCAGACCGCGCGACAGCTCGTGGCCCGGGGCCATGACCCCCTCGTCGTCGCCCCCGCCACCGGGGCCGGTACCGGGTCCGGCGACGAGGCGCCCTGCCCCGTCGTCCGCGTCCCCTCACTGCCGCTGCCCGGCTACCCCCAGGTCAGGGTGGCCCTGCCGAGCCGCCGCCTGGCCGGGGCGCTGAACGCCCACCGGGCCGAACTCGTCCATCTGGCCAGCCCGTTCGTGCTCGGCGTGCGGGGCATGGCCGCCGCCGCGCGCCAGCGCATCCCCACCGTCGCCGTCTACCAGACCGACCTCGGCGGCTACGCGCGCACGTACATGGGCATCGGCGAGGCCGCCGCCTGGCGGCGCATCCGGGCCGTGCACGCCGCCGCCGACCGCACCCTCGCGCCGTCCACCGCCGCGCTCACCGACCTGGTGGCGCACGGCGTGCCCCGGGTGCGGCTGTGGCCGCGCGGCGTCGACACGCGGCGGTTCCGGCCGGAACTGCGGGATCCGGAGGTACGCCGCGCGCTCGCCCCGGACGGCGAGCTGATCGTCGGCTACGTCGGCCGCCTCGCTCCGGAGAAGCACGTCGAGCTGCTGTCGGAAGTGTGCGGGCTCGACGGGGTGCGGGTGGTCGTCGTCGGGGACGGGCCGAGCGACGGCGCCCTGCGGATGGCGCTGCCCGGCGCCCGGTTGCTCGGCCGCCGCACCGGGGACGAACTCGCCCGGATCTTCGCCTCCTTGGACGTCTTCGTGCACACCGGCCCCCTGGAGACGTTCTGCCAGACCGTGCAGGAAGCCATGGCCAGCGGTGTGCCGGTGGTCGCGCCCGCCGTCGGCGGCCCGCTGGACCTCGTGGTGCCCGGGCGCACCGGCAGCCTCGTCCCCCGGGTGACGCCGCCGCCCTACGGGACGCCGTCTGGGCGATGGCCGCCGACCCGGGCCTGCGGGCGGCGTACGGGGCCGCCGGACGCGCCGCCGTCGAGGACCGCACCTGGGACGCCGTGGGGGAGCAACTCATCGGCCACTACGAAGAGGTGCTCGCCGAGCGGACGGCGGTGGCCGCATGACACGGGAGACGCAGCGCGGGGGCGTGGTGCCCTGGGGCACGGGAGGCGTCGGACGGCTGTGGCGACCGCGGGAGGCGGAGGCGGGCGCGCGCGGCGTGGAGCCGAGCCCCGGGGCGGGCGTCGCCCCTGTGACGGGGCCCCTGGGAGCGGGCCCGGTGGCGGACGGCACGGAGGGCGAAGGGGCGCCGCCTGGCGTCGAGCTGAGCGCGGTGGTACGTGACGTGGCGGACGGCGGGGAACGGGCGCCCCGGAGGCGGGCCCGGCGGCCCGGCACCCGGCGCTGGCGCCCGCCCCCGCACGGCAGCGGACGGCCTGGCGCGCCGGGCCGCTCAGGGGTGCCCGGAACGCGGGCCCGTCGGGGGCCGCCGGGCAGGGCACCGGCGTGCCGCGGAGCGCGCGGGACAGGGGCGCGCTGCGGGCCCTAGGGGGCACCGGTCCCTTGCGGGCCGTACGGGACACCGGTCCCCTGCGGGCCGTACGGGACACCGGCCCGCTGCGGATCGTGCGGCTCGCCAACTTCGTCACGCCTTCGTCGGGCGGCCTGCGCACCGCGCTGCGGGAACTCGGGCGCGGCTATCTGGCCGCCGGACACGAGCCCGTCCTGATCGTGCCCGGCGAGCGGGCCGGGGTGCGCGACACCGAGCAGGGGCGCATCGTGACCCTGCCAGGCCCCGTCGTACCGGGCACCGGCGGCTACCGCGTCCTCACCGACCGGCGCGCCCTGACCCGCCTCCTGGAGCGCATCGCGCCCGACCGCCTCGAAGTGTCCGACCGCACCACCCTGCGCTGGACCGGCGCGTGGGCGCGGCACGCCCGGATCCCGGCGGTGATGGTCTCCCACGAAGGGGCGGACGCTGTCCTGCGCACCTGGGGGCTGCCGCCGGACCTGGCACGGCGCGCCGCGGACGCGCTCAACACCCGTACCGCGCACGCCTACGCGCGGGTCGTGTGCACCACCGCTTGGGCGGAGCGCGAGTTCCTGCGGATTGGCGCGGCCAACGTCGTCCGCGCCCCCTTGGGCGTCGACCTGCGCGACCGGCACCCCGGGCTCCGCGACCCGCGCGTGCGCGACCGGTACGCGCGGGACACGGACGTCCTCCTCCTGATGTGCTCCCGCCTCTCCGTAGAGAAGCGGCCCGGCACGGCACTCGACGCGCTGGCGGCGCTGCGTGCGCGCGGTGTGCCCGCGGTGCTAGTCGTCGCCGGGGATGGGCCACTGCGGGGACGGCTCGAACAGCGGGCGTGGGAGCGGCGGTTGCCCGTGAGGTTCCTGGGACACGTCGCGGACCGGGCGGCGCTCGGCGCCCTCCAGGCCACCGCCGACGTGTGCCTGGCCCCCGGGCCCTGCGAGACGTTCGGGCTCGCCGCCCTCGAAGCGCTGGCGTGCGGCACGCCTGTGGTGGCCAGCGCCTCCTCCGCGCTGCCGGAGGTCGTCGGCGGCGCGGGCGCGGTGGCCGCCGACGCTCCGGAGGCCTTCGCGGACGCCGTCCAGACCGTGCTGGCCAGGCCCGAGGCGGCGCGCCGCCGGGCGGCACGCCTGCGGGCGGAGCGCTTCGGCTGGGACACGGCGGTGGCGGCGTTCCTGGCCGCGCACGACGTGCCGCCGGGCGCGGTGCCCGCAGGTGGCGGCGCGGGGCCCCTCTCCGAAGCGCCGGGCGGCGACAGCGGGCGCCGGGCCCCGGACGCCGCCAGGCGGCACGGTGGTGGCGGATGACCACCCTCACCTACGTGGCGCTCGGCGACTCGCTCACCGCCGGGGTCGGGGACCGCGTGGCGGGCGGGTGGCGGGGCTGGGCCGCGCTGCTCGCCGCCTCCCTCGGGGCGCCCGGCCACCGTGTGCGGTTCCACAACCTGGCGGCCAACGGCGCCCAGACCCACGACGTCCTGCGCCACCAGGCACCCGCCGCCCTCGCCCTGCGGCCCGACCTCGCGTCCGTCGTCGTCGGCGTCAACGACACGCTGCGCCGCACCTTCGACCTCCACGCCGTCGCCGCGCGCCTCGACGAGGTCTACGGAGCGCTGCGGGCGGGCGGCGCGGTGCTGCTCACCGCCTGCCTGCCCGACCCCGGGGCGATGCTCGGGCTCCCGGGCCCGCTGCGCCGCCCGCTGGCCCGGCGGCAGCGCGGCGTCAACACGGTCGTCCACGCCCTGTCCGCACGGCACGGCGCCCTGCACCTGCATGTCGCGGGCGAGGAGTGGGTCCGCGACCGCGCCCTGTGGAGCGTGGACCGGCTGCACCCAGGAGAGCGGGGGCACCGGGTGCTGGCCGCGCGCTTCCACGCCCTCCTCGCCGCCGAGGGCCTCGCGTCCGGGCCCGCGCCCGGCCACGCCCCCGAGGAGCCAGGACCCACCCCCACGGAGAGCCTGTGGTGGCTGGCCACGGCGGGCACCGGATGGGTCGCCCGCCGCTGCACCGACCTGCTGCCCCAGCTGGTCGGCCTCGCGGCTACGGAGGTACGGCACTGGGTGTGCGGCACGAGCGGCGGCCTGGACGCGCGGGCCGCACGGGCGGCCGCGGTGGCGCTGGACGGGGCGACGGCCGCGGAGCGGCACGCGGAGGCGGCGTGAGCGGCCACTGGGCGGCGCTGGGGGCCGCGCTGGGGGGATGTGGGGGGCGCCGGTCCGGCGCTACGGGGAGCCGTGCCGACTGAGCGCGCTCAGAGCCGTACCATCCCAGCGCGTCGGGTGCCGTACCGGTCCGGCCCGACACGTGCCGTACCAGTCCGGCCCGACAGGTGCCGTACGCCCTCACCGGCACCGGCCGACCCGGCGCGCGTCACGTCAGCGCCACGCCGCCACGAACCGCACCGGCGTCCCCGGAGCCGCCTGTGCCGCCGCCGCGAGGTCCGACCGGCGCACCACCCCCACCACGGGGTAGCCGCCGGTGGTCGGGTGGTCGGCGAGGAACACCACGGGCCTGCCGTCCGGCGGCACTTGGACCGCGCCCCGCACCATCCCCTCGCTGGGCAGCTCACCGTGCACGGCCCGCTCCAGGGGCGGGCCCTCCGTGCGCAGCCCGATGCGGTTGCTGGCCGCCGACACCCGGTACGCGCGCGTGGTGAGGGTGCGCAGGGCGGCGCCGGTGAACCAGTCCACGCGGGGGCCCGGCGCGAGGCGCAGCACCAACTCGTGCGGGGGCGCGGGCTGCGGCACCACGTCCACGCGCGCGGGACCGGCCGGTGGCTCGCCGAGCGGCAGCACGGCACCGTCCACCAGGGGCGGCGGCCCCAACCCGGAGAGCAGGTCGGTGGAGCGGCTGCCGAGCACCGGGTCGACGGCCACGCCGCCGCCGAGCGCGACGTAGCTGCGTACGCCCCAGGTGGCGGCACCCACCTCCAGGAGGGCCCCGGCAGGCACCCGTACCGCCGCTCCCCAGGCGACGGGCCGCCCGGCCACCGTCACCGGGCACGGGGCTCCGCCCACGGCGACAGTGACCGGGCAACGCGGCCGCAGGGCGCAGCCGTTGAGGGTGGTCTCCAGGACGGCCGCGTCTTCGGAGTTGCCGACGAGGCGGTTCACCAGGGCGGCGGCGGGCCGGTCCAGCGCGCCGGAGTGGGGCACCCCGAGGTGCGCGTGGCCCAGCCGCCCCTCGTCCTGCACGGTGGTCAGCGCCCCGGCCCGTACGACGGCGACGGCACGGTCGGTCATCGGGCCTCCGGAACGAAGCGGACCCGGGCGCCCGGGGCGAGGAGCGCCGCCGGTACGCGTGCGTGGTCCCACAGCACCGCCTCCGTAGAGCCGATCAACTGCCAGCCGCCGGGCGACGGGCGCGGATACACGCCGGTGTACGGCCCGGCGAGGCCGACGGAGCCCGCGGGCACGGTCGTGCGGGGCGTGGCCCTGCGCGGCACGTCCGGCAGGCCGTCGAGGCCCGTCAGATAGGCGAAGCCGGGAGCGAACCCGCAGAAGGCGACGCGGAACTCGGCCGCCGCGTGCACCTCCGGCACCTCCCGCGCGCTCACCCCCCACAGGGCCGCGACCTCCTCCAAGTCCGGGCCGTCGTAGCGCACCGGGATCTCCAGGACGTCCTCGGCGCGCGGCGGCAGCGGCGGGATCTCCCAGGAGCGCAGGCGCGCGGCGAGCCGCCGCGCTTCGTCGGGGCCGCGGAGGCCGTCCAGGAGCACCGTGCGGGCCGCTGGCACGATCTCGCGGACCGCCAGCTCGCCGTCCGCGCGGCGGCGCAGCAGCTCGGCGTGCAGGGCCGCGGCGGCCGCCCCGTCGGCCAGCTCGACGAGCAGCGCCCGGTCGCCCATGGGCAGCACCTTCAGAGGCGGACGCTCGGTGGAGACGCTCACGCGAACGCCTCCACCCGCACGCCCGCCGCCTCCAGGCGCGCGCGGACCTGACGGGCGAGGTCCACCGCCCCTGGGGTGTCGCCGTGCAGGCACAGGGATCGCGCGCGGACTGCGATCCGCTCTCCGGAGTGGCTGACCACGCTGCCGTGCCGGGCGAGCCCCACGGACCGCTCGGCGACGCGGTCGGCCTCCGTGATCACCGCGCCCTCGGTGCCGCGCGGCACCAGCGTGCCCTCGTCGGTGTAGGCGCGGTCCGCGAACGCCTCGGTGACCACGGGGAGCCCGGCCTTCTCCGCCGCCTCCAGGAGACGTGATCCGGGCAGGCCGAGCACGGGGAGATGGTCGTCGGCGAGGAGCACGCCGTCGACGACGGCACCGGCCTGTTCGCCGTCGTGGACCACCCGGTTGTACAGCGCCCCGTGCGGCTTCACGTACGCCACGCGGGTGCCCGCCGCGCGCGCGAACACCTCGAGGGCCCCGATCTGGTACGCCACTTCGGCCGCCAGCTCGTCGGGCGGCACGTCCATCGCGCGCCGCCCGAAGCCCGCCAGATCGCGGTAGGAGACCTGGGCGCCGATCCGTACGCCCCGCTCGGCCGCGCGCTCGCACACACGCCGCATGGTGGCCGCGTCGCCCGCGTGGAAGCCGCATGCCACGTTGGCGCTGGTGACCACGGAGAGCAGCTCCTCGTCTTCGGTGAGCCGCCAGCGGCCGAAGCCCTCGCCGAGGTCGGCGTTCAGGTCGATCGAGGCCCAGGTCATGTACGTGTCGCTCCCGTGTCCTTGCCGGGCCCGCCCTGGGGCCCGTGGTGCCGGTCAGTCGCTGGTGGGGTGTCGGTCAGGCCACGCGGTACTGCTCGTCGCGGGCGTCGGTGATGAACATCAGGCCCGGCGCGTGCGTGAGCGCGAACGGCGGCCGCGAGGCCATCACGGCGGCCTGCGGTGTCACCCCGCACGCCCAGAACACCGGGATGTCGTCGGGCTCGACGGCCACCGGGTCGCCGAAGTCGGGTGCCCCGAGGTCGGCGATGCCGAGCCCGGCGGGGTCACCGCAGTGCACCGGGGAGCCGTGCACCGCGGGCAGCAGGGAACTCTCCCGGATCGCCGCCTGGAGGTGCCGCGGCGGCACCGGGCGCATCGACACCACCAAGGGGCCGCGCAGCCGCCCCGCGGGGCGGCACTGGCGGTCGGTGACGTACATGGAGACATTGCGGCCCTGCTCCACGTGGCGCAGCGGCACCCCCGCGGCGGACAGCGCCCACTCGAAGGTGAAGCTGCACCCGATGAGGAAGGACACCAGGTCGTCCCGCCAGTGCGCGCGGACGTCCGTGGGCTCGTCGACCAGCTCGCCGTGCTCCCACACCCGGTAGCGCGGCAGGTCCGTGCGCAGGTCGGCGCCCGGGGCGAGCGGCGTGGTCCAGGAGCCCGCGTCGGTGACGTCCAGGACGGGGCACGGCTTGGGGTTGCGCTGGCAGAACAGCAGCATGTCGTACGCCCAGTCGGCGGGCACGGAGATCAGGTTGGCCTGGGTGTGCCCCGCGGCCCAGCCCGCGGTCGGCGCGCTCAGACCGTCCCGGAAGCGGGCACGGGCGTCCTGAGGGCTCAGGGCGAGGGTGTTCACACGAGCTCCTTCCCCCGCGTCTCCGGAAGGCCGAAGAGGGCGACCACGGCGAGCGCGTAACCGAACGCTCCGAAGATCAGGGCGCCGCCCACGCCCCAACTGTCCGCGAGGAACCCGACGGTGGTGGGGAAGACCGCCCCCACAGCGCGGCCGGTGTTGTACGTGAACCCCTGCCCCGTACCGCGTACGGCGGCCGGGTACAGCTCGCTCAGGAAGGACCCGAAGCCGCTGAAGATGGCCGACATGCAGAAGCCCAGGGGGAAGCCGAGCACCAGGAGCAGGCCGTTCGCGCCGTCCGGGATGTTCGTGTACGCGGCGATGCAGGCCGCCGACAGGAAGGCGAACAGGGTGATGTTCCGCTTGCGGCCCAGCTTGTCGGTGAGGTAGCCGCCCGCCAGGTAGCCGATGAACGCTCCGGAGATCAGGAACGTGAGGTAGCCGCCGGTGCCGACGACCGTCAGGTCGCGGTCGTCCTTGAGGTAGGTGGGCACCCAGGTGGCGAGCGTGTAGTAGCCGCCCTGCACTCCGGTGGAGAGCAGCACCGCGAAGAGGGTGGTGCGCAGCAGGTCCGGTTTGAAGATGGCCGTGAACGACCCCTTCTCGGCGCTCTGCTCCCGTGCGGCCGTCGCTCCGGGGGCGTCGTGCACGTGGCGGCGTACGTAGATCACGAGCAGCGCGGGCAGCGCCCCGGTGAAGAACATCACGCGCCAGGCGACGTCGTCGTCGAGGAACTCGAACACCAGGGTGTAGACGAGCACGGCGAGTCCCCAGCCCACGGCCCAGGAGCTCTGGATCGCCCCCAGGGTGCGGCCCCGGTGCTTGGCGCTCGCGTACTCGGCGACCAGGATCGCGCCGACCGCCCACTCGCCGCCGAAGCCGAGCCCCTGGAGGGCGCGGAAGACCAGCAGCGTCTCGTAGTTGGGGGCGAAGCCGCACGCCACGGTGAACACCGCGTACGTGATGACCGTGATCATCAGGGCCTTCACGCGGCCGATGCGGTCCGCGACGATGCCCGCGAGGGCGCCGCCCACCGCGGAGACCACCAGGGTGACGGTGGTGAACAGGCCGGTCTGGCCGCTGTCCAGGTCGAAGTACGCCTTCAGGGCGACCATGCTCAGCGGCAGCGTGAAGTAGTCGTAGGAGTCGAGCGCGTACCCGCCGAAGGCTCCGGCGAAGGCGCGGCGGCCGCGGGGGCCCAGCGCGCGCAGCCAGCCGAACGCGCCGCCGTCTTCGGGGGTTCGGGCGTCGTCCCCCTTGTCGTCCAGCGATATCGGAGCGGGTGGTGGAGTCGTGCTCATGGGCACCTCGCAGAGGGGTTGGCGGTGCTGGAGGGCGCAGGTGGTGAGTGGTGCCGAGCGGTGCCGGGGCGGTCCGCGAGCGCCGCGGGTGCTGCTGACGGGCGACTGGGGGGCGAGTGAGGGCAACTGGCGGGCAGTTGACGGGCAGCTGACGGGCCGAGCATGGCGGCGTCCGGCGGGGGAGCGGGAGCCGCTTGCCGGACAACGTAGAGGATCGTTGAACGATCCCTCAATACCCATGTTGTCTCGTTCTTGGCTCTGCGGTTGAATCCGGGCATGGCCGACGGGGGCGGGAGGGCGAAGGTGGAGCATGGCTGAACTGACCGGTCTCGCCGACGACCGCGCGCTGCTGGGCCGCACCAGCACCGCGGAGCGGGTCGCGGACATCCTGCGGAGCCGTATCGCCGAGGGCTACTTCCCGCCCGGCTCGCGGCTGTCGGAGGACAGCATCGGCGGCGCGCTCGGCGTCTCGCGCAACACCCTGCGGGAGGCCTTCCGGCTGCTCACCCACGAGCGCCTGCTCGTGCACGAGCTGAACCGGGGCGTCTTCGTACGGGTCCTGACCGTCGACGACGTGGCGGACATCTACCGCGTCCGGCGCCTGGTCGAGTGCGCCGTCGTCCGCGAGCTGGGCGAGCCTCCGTACGCCGTGGACGCGCTCGCCGCGGCCGTCGCCGAGGGTCGCGCCTCCGCCCGCGCCCGCGACTGGAAGGGCGTCTCGACCGCCAACATCCACTTCCACCAGGAACTCGTCGCCCTCGCGGGCAGCGCCCGCACCGACGAGCTGATGCGCAGCGTCCTGGCCGAACTGCGCCTGGCCTTCCACGTGGTGGACGACCCGCGCCGCCTGCACGAGCCCTACCTCACCCGCAACCAGCAGATCCTCGCCGCCCTCCAGGACGGCGACCGCCCCGGCGCCGAGCGGCTGCTCGCCGTGTACCTGGACGACTCGCGGCGCGGCCTGGTGGACACCTACGCCCGGCGGATGGCGGAGGGCGGCCCCGGGACGGGCTGAGCGGCGACGGCGGGTCGAGCACCGGGACGGGCTGAGCGCCCGGAGCGGGCTGAGCGCCCGGAGGGGGCGAGCGCCGGGAGGGGGCGAGCGCCGGGAGCGGGCCCGGCGCGGGCGGCTCCCGAGCGGGGTCGGGCGCCGCGCGGCACCCGCCGTGGCGCCCGGGGGCATCTGCGTCGTTTCGACCGTTGTCAGACCGAGGACCTAGTCTGTGCACCGTGACTTCGCCTGCCGTATCGGACACCGCTCCGTCCCAGCTCAGCGCGGGGCCGCGGCCCGCGCCGGGCCCGGCCGCCGACGAGGGCCTGGCCCGCCGCCTGCGCGCCCTCGCGTGCACGGCCCCGCTGCACGACCTGGACGCCCGCAAGGCCAACCTGGCGGGGGAGTACTCGGTGTACGCGATGGCGGAGGTGGCCCTCTCCGCCATCGACCTGGTCACGCTGAACATGGACTTCGACACGGGCGCCGACCACGAGCAGATCGTGACCCGCCTGCTGCCCCGCGTCGCCGCCCAGGCCCCGCACCGCCCGGCCGCCGAGCACGAGCGCGTGGCCCGCTGGGTCCTGGAGAACCTGATCAACGTGGGCAGCGTGGACCGCGGCTTCCGCGCGGTGTACGGCACGTTCGGCCCGGACGGCGCCTACGTCCGGCGGGACTACGACTTCAAGCTCATCGAGGAGGTCCCCGGGTACGGCGGCGGAGTCTTCCTGCGCACCACGGACGAGGCGGTCAACGTCCTCGTCGGCGCCCTCGACACGGACGTCACCAGCGCCCAGATCGCCGCCGAGGTCAAGCTGGAGGTGCTGATCAGCCGCGGCCGCCTCGCCGACGCCCAGCTCGCCGCCGAGCAGGCCCGCTACCGCACCGTGCAGTACTCGGAATCCCTCCGCAAGGCCCTCGACGCCACCCGGCGCAACGTGCGCGCGGTGGACTGGCTCAAGGCCGTCCCCGACATGATCGCCGAGGCCCTCGACCACGTGGCCGACCGGTACCGCCACGAGAACGCGATCCTGACCAACATCCGCAAGGCCCGCGACGAGTCCGAGGACCCCGAGCAGAAGCGCCGCGCCGCCGAGCTGGTCGACATCGTCAAGGACTGCATCCGCCGCCACACCCAGCTCCAGTCCCGCCTCCTCGAAGCGGGCCCGCTGTTCCGCGCCGAGCAGGACCGGCAGGCCTTCGCGACCCCCACCGCCCGCGCGGGCCTCGACCTGTACGGCCAGCTCGTCGCCCCCGTCCTGCCGCTCCCCGCCGAGCAGGCCCTGCGCGTCACGGACGCCTTCTTCGCCCACGGCACGGGCCTGCGCACGCCTGTGTCCGTCCGCGTCGGCGACCTGGTGGACATACTGCTCACGCCCCCCATGGAGCGGGAGCACCTGGGCGCGGAGATGCCCGAGCCGGACCTCATCGCCACGCCCGACGACAGCCGGTTCAGCGAGGAGCAGCTGGCCAGCGCCCAGGAGCTGCTGGCCCTGCCGCCCGACGCCCCGCGCCGCCTGTCCGGCCTGCTCGCCGACGCCCGCCGCCGGGACCCCGAACTGCCCTATCTGGTCGCCCTCCTGGCGGTGCACGCCGCGAGCCCGCCCGTCGGCACGGCCTACCGCCAGGGCGAGCAGCAGCTGCTCTTCGCCGTGGACGACGGCACCGAACTCGACGACCCGGAGTTCGGCGGCGCCGACCTCATCGTGGGCACGGCGCTGCTCGACGCCGCGGGCATGGCGGCCGACCGGACGGAGGCCGCCTGATGCCCACCACCCGCGAGTGCCTCCAGGGGCCCGTACGCCCTGTACGCCCCGTGCACCCTGTGCACCCCGTGCACAAGGGCGTTCCCTCCGTAGACACGGGACACACGGGCACCCCCGTCTCCGTACGACCGACACCGCCGACCGACCGCGGCACGACACCGCCGACCGACCGCAGCAAGGAGCCCCAGCCGTGACCGACCACCCCGCAGAGCACGCCGCGTGGGGCGAGCCGGACTCCACGGCGGCCCCGGCCGCGCAGGCCGCCGTCACCCCGGCCGACGCCGCCGACGCCGCCCGCCTGGTCGCCTTCGGCCTCCAGCCCAAGCTCCAGCCCGCCCGCGACCAGGAGTACGGCGACCTGCTGCGCCGCTACCGCGAGGACCCGCCCTTCGCCCGCCTCGCCGACGCCGTCGCCACCGGCCTCGGCCTGGTCGTCCTGGAGGTGTCCCCGCGCGCGGGCATGGCCGTCACCGCCGCCGAGGACTCCGTGTTCGCCGTCCGCATGGGCGACTACGCCCGCCGCGCCGCCGCCGACTCCACCGACCGCTTCCTGCACGGCCTCGCCCACCTCGCCGTCGCGGCCCTGGCCTTCCCCCGCCCCGAGGACCTCGCCGACGACGGGTACGTGGGCCGGGTCACGGTCAACGGCGTCGACGCGTTCGTCCGCCAGGCCTGCCGCCGCCTGGAGGAGCGCGCCGAGGAACAGGGCGAGAACACGGACCCGGCCACGGACGCCCCCGGCCTGGAGGCCGCCTGGCGCGTCTGGGCGCGCCGCAGCGCAACCGGCGCCACCAAGGACGCGCGCAGGCTCGCCGGTTCGACCACCGGCATCGTCGGCAAGGCCGTCGCCTTCCTCACCGACTCCGGCTTCCTCCAGCGCACGGGCGACGACTCCGGAGGGACGTACCGCACGACCGCGCGCTACCAGCTCCAGGTGCGCGACATGGCGGGCAGCGCCGCCCTCACCGAGCTGCTCGAACTCGGCGTCGTCCCGGTGACGGACGGCTCCGCCACGCTGCTGCCCCCCGACGACACCGACGACCTGGAGCTGGCGGCCGACGCGGGCCTGCCGTTCCACTCCTGACCCCGAGGGCCGGGGTGCCCCACCCCGGCCGTTCCGCACGAGTTACCGACTGACGACGAGAGTCCGCCGCCATGTACGAGCTGTCCCGGGTCCGCCTCTACTCCATCGGACCTGCCGGTGCGCGCTACGCCGACACCGTCCTCGACCTGCGCGGCGTGGGCGACGTGGTGCCCGACCCCGCGCCCGCGCAGGCGGAGTTCTTCGAAGAGGAGCCCGTCGGCCCGCCGCGCAGGCCCGCGCCCGCGGGCGTGCTCTTCCTGGAGAACGGCGGCGGCAAGTCCGTCCTGCTCAAGCTGATCTTCTCGGTGATGCTGCCGGGCCACCGCAACACCCTGGGCGGCGCCAGCTCCGGCGTGCTGCGCAAGTTCCTGCTCGCCGACGACTGCGGGCACGTCGCCCTGGAGTGGCAGCACACCCTGACCGGCGAGTGCGTCGTCGTCGGCAAGGTCAGCGAGTGGCGCGGCCGCCAGGTCTCCAACGACCCGCGGAAGTTCGCCGAGGCCTGGTACTCCTTCAGGCCCGGCCCCGGCATGAGCCTGGACTCGCTGCCCGTGGCCGAGTCCACCGCCGTGCGGCCCCCCGTGGAGGGCGCCTCGGGCGCGCAGGGCCGCCGCCGCACCATGAAGGGCTTCCGCGACGCCCTCACCGAGGCGGGCAAGGCGTACCCGCACCTCGAAGTGCACTGGGAGGAGATCCACGACCGCTGGAACGAGCACCTGGGCGACCTCGGCCTCGACCCCGAGCTCTTCCGCTACCAGCGCGAGATGAACGCCGACGAGGGCGAGGCAGCGGGCCTGTTCGCGGTCAAGAAGGACTCCGACTTCACCGACCTGCTGCTGCGCGCCGTCACCGACACGCGCGACACGGACGGTCTCGCCGACCTCGTCCACGGCTTCGGCAACAAGCTGGGCCGCCGCGCCGAGCTGATCGCCGAGCGGGACTTCACCGCGGGCTCCGTGGACCTCCTCGGCCGCATCGTGGACGCCGCCGAGACCCGGGCCCGGGCGCGCGATGTGCACGCGGGCGCCGAGCGGCGCACCCGCACCCTCGCCCGCCGCCTGTCCGCCCGCGCCGTCGAGGAGCGCGGCCGCGCGGCGGAGCTGGCCGAGCAGGTCACGGCCGCCGCCCACACGGTCACGGAGGCTGAGCGCACCCGCGAGCGCGCCGCCCTGATCTCCGCCGAACTGGCCTACCGGCACGCCTCGCTGGCGCTGACCGTCGCCGAGAAGGCCGCCGCCGCCCAGCGCCGCGAGCTGGCCGACGCCCGCACCCTGCACGCCGCCTGGCAGGCCGCCGAGGCCGTCCTGCGCCACCGCGCCGCCGCCGACCGCTCCGCGCGCGTGGCCGCCGCGATCCGCGAGGCCGAGCGGGACGCCGCCCCCGCGCTCGCCGCCCGCGCCAAGGCCGCCGCCGACCTCGTGCGCGCGCTGCACACGGCGGCCGAGGACGCCGAGGCGCACGCCAACGAGGAGGAGGAGCGCTCCGCCACCCTCCAGGAGACCGGCGAGGCCGCCCACCGCGACGCCACCGCCGCCGCCACGGAGGCCCAGCGCGCCCGCAGCGAGGCCGGGCACCTGCGCCAGCGCCTGGCCGAGGTCGAGCAGGAGACCGCCGAGGCCGTCCGCGCGGGCTGGCTCGACGACAGCGCCCCGGACGCCGACCCGGCGCGCGCCGCGCTCGCCGCGAGCGACGCCGAGAAGACAGCCGTCGCCGCCTGGGACACCGCCCGCGAGACCGCCCGCCGGGCCACGGAGCACGCCAAGGAGGCCGCCGCCGCGGAGTCCCGCGCCGAGCTGACCGCGGCCCGCGCCGCGGACGCCGCGACGGCCGCCGAGCAGGCGTACGAGGCGGAGCGCCGCGCCGCCGAGTCCCTCGCCCGGGACGAGCGCCTCGCGGAACTCCTCGGCCTGCCGGGCGCCCCCGGCGGCGTACCGCAGCCCCGGCACGCGGACGGCGAGGACGGGGCCGAAGGAGACGGCGATGCCGCGTCCGGCCGCTCCGGAGCCGCGCTCACCGCGGAGGACCTCGACCGCGCGGCCGACGACCTGCGCGGCCTGCTGGAGGAGGGCGTGGCCGCCGCCGAGCGGCAGCTGTTCGAGCTGAGGACGGCCGCCGCCGACGACGCCCGCATCCTGGGGGCGCTGGGTGACGGCGGGCTCCTGCCGCCCGGGCCCGACGTCCTCGCCACCGTCGAGTTCCTGGGTGAGCACGGCATCCCCGCGCTGCCCGGCTGGCGCTATCTGGCGCAGGCCGTCGACCCGGCCGACCACGCGCGGGTGCTCGCGGCCCGCCCCGAGCTGGTCGACGGCGTCATCATCACCGACCCCGACACCCACGCCCGCGCCCGCGAGGCGCTCACCGGCGCCGCGCTCCTGCCGCGCTCCACGGTCGCCGTCGGCACCGCCGCCGCGCTGCTCGCCCCGACCCCCGGTGAGTCCGCGCCGGACGGCGACGTGTTCCTCGTACCGCCGAACCCGGCCATGCACGACGAGCACGCGGCCGACGAGGAGCGCCAGGCCCTGCGCGCCCGCGCCACGCGGCGCGACGACGAGATCCGCGCCCTCGCCCAGCGCCTCGCCAAGGACCGGGAGCTGGCCGCCCGGCTCGCGTCCTGGCGCTCCGGGTGCCCGGCCGGGCGCCTCGAAGAGTTGGCCTCCGCCGCGCGCGAGGCCCGCCGGTTCGCCGAGGAGACCGAGGCCGAGCTGGCCGAGGCCCGGGCCGCGCGCGCCGAGGCCGACGAGGCCGCGGGCGACGCCACCCGGGTGCGGGACGAGCGGCAGGAGGCCGCCCAGAAGGCCCGGCGCGCCGCCGACGCCCTCGCCGGGCTCGCGTTCCGCCTGCGCGAGCGCGCCGGTTGGCAGACGACCCTGCGCGAGCTGGCCGACGACGCCGTGGAGTACGAGGCCCGCGCCCAGGCCTGCCTGGACCGGGCCCGCGCCGCCGACGAGGACCGGCGCGCCGCCCAGCGCGCGGCTGACGACGCGCGCCGGACCGCGCGCGCCCTGCGCGCCGAGCGCGCCGAGATCGCGGGCGCCCCCGAGGACGTATCCCTGGAGACCCCGGACTCCCCGGACGCCCCGGGCTCTACGGAGACACCGGGTTCTACGGAGACGCCGGACGCTCCGAAGCCGTCGCTGCCCGCGCTCCGCGAGGCCTACCGCGCGGCCTCCCAGCTCTACGAGAAGGTGGGCGTCGGCGCCGACCTGCGCGCCGAGCAGGCCCGCGCCGAGAGCGACGAGTCCGCCGCGCTCGCCGAACTGGACCGGCTCAGCAACAAGGTCCGCACCCGTGCCGCCCAGCTCCTGGAGGGCACCGACGGCGCCGACGGACCCTCCCGGCAGGCCGCCGCCGCCCGCGCCGAGGCGCAGGTCCAGCTCATCGAGTCCCGCGCGTCCGCCGCCAGCGAGCAGCTCGGCCGCCTGCGCGGCGAGGCCGAGCGGCATGCCCCCGAGGACGGCGACGCGCACACGGACCTGCCCGACGACCTGGTGCCCACCGACGCCGAGCACGCCCAGGCACTCCTGCGCACCGCCACCACCGAGCTGGCCGAGCGCACGGAGGCGCTGACCCAGGCCAAGGAGGCGCACGCCGCCCTCCTGCGCGCCCACCGCACCACCGAAGACGCGGCCAGCGGCTTCGACGAGACGGCCGCACTCCTGCGCGACCTGCTCCGCGAGCACCACGACGCGGAGGACGAGGAGCAGCCCGAGCCGCACCCCGGCACCCTCGAAGAGGCCCGCCAGGCCGCCGCCGAGGCCCGCCGCTCGCTGCGCGGGTGCGCCGCTGACCTGTCCGCCGCGGAGGCGGCCGTCCGCGAGGCCAGCGACGTCCTGGTGCGGCACGCCAACTCCACGCGCTACGAACAGGTCCGCACGCCCGCCCGCCAGCAGATCCGGGAGCTGCCCGCCGCCGCGCTCCCCGAGCACGCCAAGAAGTGGGCGGACGCCTTCGCGCCCCGCCTGCGCGTGCTCACCGACGAGCTGGAGCAGCTGGAGCGCAACCGCGACAGCATCGTCGACCGGCTGCGCGGCCTCGTCGAGTCGGCGCTCGCGACCCTGAGGTCCGCCCAGCGCCTGTCCCGGCTCCCCGAGGGCCTCGGCGAGTGGTCCGGCCAGGAATTCCTGCGCATCCGCTTCGAAGAGCCCGACCAGGCCACGCTCACCGAGCGGCTCGGCGAGGTCATCGACGACGCGACCCGCGCGGCCGTGAAGAAGAACTCCGACCTGCGAAGGGACGGCATGTCCCTGCTGCTCAGGGGAGTTCAGGCCGCCCTGGAGCCGCGCGGCGTCGCCGTGGAGATCCTCAAGCCCGACGCGGTGCTCCGCGCCGAGCGCGTCCCCGTCGGGCAGATGGGCGACGTGTTCTCCGGCGGCCAGCTGCTGACCGCCGCCATCGCCCTGTACTGCACGATGGCCGCCCTGCGGTCGAACGACCGGGGCCGCGACAAGCACCGCCACGCGGGCACGCTGTTCCTCGACAACCCCATCGGCCGCGCCAACGCCACCTACCTCCTGGAGCTCCAGCGCGCGGTGTCCGACGCCCTCGGCGTCCAGCTGCTGTACACCACCGGCCTGTTCGACACGACGGCGCTCGCCGAGTTCCCGCTGGTCATCCGGCTGCGCAACGACGCCGACCTGCGTGCGGGCCTGAAGTACATCAGCGTCGAGGAGCACCTGCGCCCCGGCCTGCCCCAGGCGCAGCAGGCCCCGGCCGAGGAGACGGTGCACGGCGAGATCACGGCGACACGCATGTTCAAGAAGCCGGTCGCGGGCTGAGCGGCAGGGCGGGTCGGTCCGGGCGGGGCAGGCCGGGCCGACGGCTCGGTGCGCCCGTCAGACGGTGCGCCCGTCAGACGTGTGACTGTCAGACGTGCGACTGTCAGACGGCGCCGAGCCGCCCGGTGACCCACGCGTGGAAGGCGCCGATGTGGTGCTCGGTCGGCACGAGCACCCCGCCGTCCCGGTAGGCGCGTGAGGTCATCGCGGGCTGGGTGCGCTCGCACGCCGCGAAGTCCTGCTCGTTGACGCGGTGGAACAGCTCCACCGACTTCGACAGGTCCGCTCCGGAGGCGACGACCTCGGGCGCGTACAGCCAGTCGCACTCGACGACCGTGCGGTCCGCCGCGCGCGGGAACATCCGGTGCAGGATCACATGGTCCGGTACGAGGTTCACGAACACCGTCGGCTTGACGGTGACCGCGTAGTAGCGGCGGTCCTGGTCGTCGGCGACCTCCGGGAGGCGGCCGAAGCCCGCGCTGCCGTCCACGGTGAAACCGCTCACCTCCTCGCCGAACGCCGCCCCGTGCCCCACGTAGTACTGCGCGGCGAAGCCGTTCGCGAACTCCGGCAGGACGTCGGTCAGTTCGGGGTGGATGGTGGCGCAGTGGTAGCACTCCATGAAGTTCTCGACGATCAGCTTCCAGTTGGCGCGCACGTCGTAGCGCACCCGCCGCCCGAGCGCCAGGTCGTGGACGCGGTAGCGCTCGACGGCGGCCGGGTCGCCGAGCCGCTCGACGGCTTCGCCGATCACGGTCTCTTCGAAGGAGGGCGGTTCCTCGGCGAGGCACACCCAGGCGTAGCCCAGCCACTCCCGCAGCGCCACCGCGACCAGGCCGTACGCGGAGCGGTCGACGTCGGGCATCCCGCTGAGGTTCGGCGCGGCGACGAGCCTGCCGTCCAGGCCGTACGTCCAGGCGTGGTACGGGCACTGCAGGCCGCGCCGGACCTCGCCCGCGGCGTCCGTGCACAGGCGGGCGCCCCGGTGGCGGCACACGTTGAGGAAGGCGCGAAGGCCGCCGTCGCGGGCGCGGGTGATCAGGACGCTCTCGCGGCCGATCTCGACCGTGCGGTACGCGCCGGGGCGGTCGAGGTCGGCGGAGCGCACCGCGCAGGTCCACAGCGCTTCAAAGACGTTCTCCTGCTCCCGCCGGAACACGTCGGGGTCGGTGTAGGCGCGACCGGGCAGCGTCGCGACGAGGCTCGCGGAGACCTGGGTGGTCACGTGCGCACTCCTTGGGGTCCTCAGGGTTCCTCAGGGTTTCCTCGGGGGGGCCTCGGGGGTCCTCACGCGGGCGCCGCGGCGGGCGCCGGGTTGAGGGGGCCGGTGATCCTGCGCGGGTCGAACAGCTCGATGGGGTGGGCGGTGGCGCCGTCGAGCGCCAGGTCGGCGAGGATCTCCCCGACCACCGGCACGAACTTGAAGCCGTGCCCGGAGAACCCGCACGCCACCGTCACCGACTCCGGGTGCGCCGGATGGCGGGTGATGACGAAGTGCTCGTCGGGCGTGGTGGTGTACATGCAGGTGGCTGCCTTCAGCAGACGCCCGGGCAGCAGCGGTATGTGCCGCGCCATGTGCGCGGCCATCGCCGCGACCTCCTCCGGGTGTACGGTGCGGTCGATGCTCTCCGGAGTGCATACCGAACCCTTGCGGAAGAAGGCCACCTTCGCTCCGCGTTCGGGGCCGTCGATCGCCGGGAAGCCGTAGACGTGGACGCCCTCCGCGTCCTCCCAGACGTAGATCGGATGCCGCTCCGGCAGGAACGGGCCGACCCCGCCGGTCGGCTGGAACCAGTACATGACCTGCCGCTCGATGGTGAACGGAACCCCGAGGTCCGCCAGCAGCCCCGGCGCCCACGCACCCGGGCAGATCACCAGCTGCCCCGCGGTGTACGTGTCCTCCGGAGTGTGCACCCGCACCCCGCCCCGGAACGGCTCCCAGCGGACGACCGGCTCTTCGAAGCGCAGCTCGGCGCCCTGGCGCGTGGCCAGCTGGAGGTGCGCGGCGACGGTGTTCTCCGGCCGGACGAGGCCCGCCCGCTCCTCGTACAGCGCCACCTCTTCGTCGCGCGGCGTCAGCGTCGGGAAGCGGCGGCGGATCTCCCGGGCGTCGAGCATCTGGTGCGGAAGGCCCCAGGTCTCCGCGGACAGCCGCGCTCCGGAGACCACCCGCCCCTCCGGGAGCCCGACCATGAGGCCGCCGCACAGGAGGGCGATCTCGCGCCCGGTGTCGCGCTCCAGCTTGTCGTACAGCTCGTAGGCGCGCAGCAGGAGCGGGACGTACGCGGGGTCCTCGAAGTACGACTGGCGCGTGACCCGCGAGCCGCCGTGGCTGGAGCCGCGCTGGTGTACGGGGCCGAACTTCTCCAGGCCGAGGACGCGGGCGCCGCGCGCCGAGAGGTGGTGCGCGGCGGCGCTGCCCATGCCGCCCAGACCGATGACGATCACGTCGTACGAGGGGGTGGTGGGCGACATCGGGGCCTCCGGGGTGTGAAAAGCGCCCTCCAGGGAGCGCGGGGGACTGCGTGATCAGCCGCGGCGGGGCGCGGACGGACGGCGCCCTGTGCCGGGCGACGGCTCGTCACGGCGCGTTCTGCGGAGCCTTCAGCATCGGATACGGGTCATGCCGGGGTCGAAGAGGGGTTCCTCGGCGACCGTCGCGGGCAGTCGCTCTCCGAAGTACGCGATGTGGGCGCCGGTCCCGGCGGGCAGCGGCGGCAGCCAGGCGTACGCGACGCAGCGGCCCAGCGTGTAGCCGTACGCGGCGCTGGTGACGTATCCGGCGGGGGCGTCGCCGGTGCCGTCGCGGGTGGCGTCGACGTACACCGGTTCGGCGCCGAGGACCACGGCGGCCGGGTCGTCGAGGAGCAGCGGGGTGAGCGCGCGGGTGCGCGGGCCGCGTTCCTGGAGGGCCGCGCGCCCCACGAAGTCGCCCTTGTCCAGGCGGACGGCGAAGCCGAGCCCCGCCTCGTACGGGTCGTGTTCGGTGGTCATGTCCTGGCCCCAGGCGCGGTAGCCCTTCTCCAGGCGCAGGCTCGCGAACGCGGACCGCCCGGCCGCGATCACGCCGAGGTGCCGCCCCGCCTCCCACAGCGTGTCCCACAGGCACTGTCCGAGGTCGGCGCTGGTGTACAGCTCCCAGCCGAGTTCGCCGACGTAGCTCAGGCGCAGCGCCGTCACCGGGACGTGGCCGATGTGGGTCTCGCGGGCCTTGAAGTAGCCGAACGCCTCGTGCGAGAAGTCGTCGCGCGTCAGCGGCTGGACCAGCGCGCGGGCCAGCGGCCCCCACACACCGACGCAGCACGTCCCTTGGGTGATCTCCCTGATGTGCACGTCGTGCGGCGCGTGCGAACGTAGCCAGTGGAGATCGGCGGGGGAGTTGGCGCCGACCTGGAAGCGGTGCGGGGCGAGGCGTGCCACGGTCAGGTCGGAGCGGATGCCGCCCGCCTCGTCGAGAAGGAGGGTGTAGGTGACCGAACCGGGCTTCTTGCGAAGGTTGTTGGTGGTCATGCGCTGAAGGAAGGCCAGGGCGCCGGGGCCTGTGACCTCCAGTCGGCGCAGCGGCGTCATGTCGTACAGGGCGACCCGCTCGCGTGTCGCCCTCGCTTCGGCCGCGGCGATCGGCGACCAGTGGCGCGTGGACCAGGCGTCCCGCTCGGGCAGGCCGAGGCCCTTGGCGAGCGGCGCGTTGGCCTCGTACCAGTGCGGGCGCTCCCAGCCGCCGCCCTCCATGAAGTGGGCGCCCAGCTCCCGCTGGCGGGCGTGGAAGGGACTGACGCGCAAGGGACGCGGCCCCGCGATGGGCTGCGCCGGGTGGATCACGTCGTACACCTCGACGAACTGCCGGGCGCCGCGCTCCGCGACATACGCGGGGGAGCGCTGCGCGTCCTCGAAGCGTGTCAGGTCGCAGCCGTGGACGTCCGTGGAGGGGCGGCCACGCACCATCCACTCGGCGACGGCGCTCGCCGCGCCCGCGGAGTGCGTGACCCACACGGCCTCGGCCAGCCAGAAGCCGCGCAGCTCGGGTGACTCGCCGAGCAGCGGCATACCGTCGGGAGTGAAGGAGAACACGCCGTTGAAGCCCTCGTCGACCGCCGACTCCTTGAGCGCGGGCAGCAGTTCGCAGGTGTCCTGCCAGCTCGGGCCGAAGTCCTCCTCGGTGAAGGGGTACGCCGAGGGCATCGCGGGCACGGCACGCCCGGCCGCGACGGCCTCCTCGTACGCGGGGACGGCGAACGGGTCGACGGGCAGCGGTCGATGGGCGTACGAGCCGATGCCCAGGCGGTCGGTGTGCTCCCGGAAGTACAGGTCGCGGTCCTGGAAGCGCAGGATGGGCCGAGTGGCCTCGGCACGGGGAGCACGAGGGCCGCTGCTGGGGGCGCCCGTGTCCTGGAGCGCGGGCAGCGGCCGGGTGGTGGCGTACTGGTGGGCGAGCGGCAGCAGGGGCACGTCCACGCCCGCCATGGAGCCGATCACCGGCCCCCAGAAGCCCGCCGCGGACACGATGTGGTCGGCGGGGAAGCTCCCCCGGTCCGTGATCACGCCGGTGACGCGGCCACCGGCCTGCTCGATTCCGGTCACGGTGTGCCGGTCGAGGAAGCGGGCGCCGCGGCGCGCGGCCCGTGCGATCTGCGCGCGGCAGGCCGGGACGGCGCGTGCGAGGCCGTCGTCCGGGGTGTGCAGACCGCCGAGCACCTGGCCGGTGTCGAGCAGCGGCCACAGCTCCTTGCAGCGGCCGGGGCCGACGAGTTCGGCGCGGATGCCCCAGGACGCGGCGAGCCCCGCCTTGCGGTGCAGATCGGCCCAGCGCTCCGCGGTGGTGGCCAGCTCCAGGCCGCCCACCGCGTGGAAGCAGGGCAGACCGTCGACGCGCAGCTCGGTGAACTTCCGCACGGTGTATGCGGCGAACGCGCTCAGCGTCCGACACGGGCTGGTCTGGAAGACGAGCCCCGGCGCGTGCGAGGTGGAGCCGCCGGGCGCGGGCAGCGGCCCCTGTTCGAGAACGGTCACGTCGCTCCAGCCGCGGGCGGTCAGCTCGTCGGCCAGGGAGCAGCCGACGATTCCGGCGCCGATGACGACGACGCGGGGGCCGCCGGGACCGGGGCCGCCGGTGCGGGGGCCGCTCGCGTGGGGGCTCGGTCGCGGGGCGTCGCGCGTGCCGGGGGCGTGTCCCGGTTCGGGCGCGGCGGTCACAGGACCACCACCGACCTCAGCACCTCACCGCGCCGCATGGCCGCGAAGGCCTCCTCGACCTCGTCCAGCGCGATCTTCTCGGTCACGAAGGCACCGAGGTCCAGCCTGCGGCTGAGGTACTGGTCGACGAGGATGGGGAAGTCCCGGGAGGGCAGACAGTCCCCGTACCAGGAGGACTTGAGGGCCCCGCCGCGGGAGAACAGGTCGATCAGCGGCAGCTCGACGGTCATGGCCGGGTCGGGCACGCCGACCTGCACGAGCACGCCCGCGTGGTCGCGCATGTGGAGGGCCTGCCGGTACGTCTCGGGGAGGCCGACCGCGTCGATGGCGACGTCGACCCCGAAGCCGCCGGTGAGGCCCCGCACGGCCTCGACGGCGTCCGTGCCACGGGAGTTGACGGTGTGCGTGGCGCCGAACCGCGTGGCGCCGTCGAGCTTCGCGTCGTCGATGTCGACGGCGATGACGCGCCGCGCCCCGGCGAGCGAGGCCCCGGCGATCGCGGCGCATCCGACGCCGCCGCAGCCGATGACGGCGACGGTGTCGCCGCGGCCCACGTTCCCCGTGTTCACCGCGGCCCCGTACCCGGCCATCACACCGCAGCCGATCAGGCCCGCGGCCTCCGGGCGGGCCGCCGGGTCGACCTTCACGGCCTGGCCCGCGGCGACCAGCGTCAGCTGCGCGAACGCGCCGATGCCGAGCGCCGCCGTGAGCGGCGTGCCGTCCAGGAGCGTCATCGGCTGGGCCGCGTTGCGCGAGTCGAAGCAGTACCAGGGGCGGCCGCGCACGCAGGACCGGCAGGCGCCGCACGGGGCGCGCCACGCGAGGATCACATAGTCGCCCGGCCGCAGCCCGTCGACGTCGGGGCCGACCGCCTCGACGGTGCCCGCGGCCTCGTGCCCCAGCAGGAACGGGAAGCCGTCGCCGACCGCCCCCTCCCGGTAGTGCAGGTCCGTGTGGCAGACCCCGCAGGCCTGCACGGAGACAAGTGCCTCTCCCGGTCCGGGATCCGGCACGACGATCGTCTGCACCTCGACGGGTGCGCCCTTCTTCGCGGCGACGACGCCACGGACCTCGTGTGGCACGGCCAGGCTCCTCTGCGGAACGTTGCGCTACGGCGCGACGGCGTGACGGGTGCAGCGACGCGCAAGCGCGGACTGTTGTTGCGTACTCCACGATCGGTTGCGCTATCGGAGACATCGTGCGAGCGGCATCAAGGGCCCGTCAAGGGGGCGGAGCGGGCGGAGCCGGGGCGCGGGCGGAGCCCGCGAGAAGCTGAGGGGACGGGCCATGCCTGCGGCTTGGCAATGCGGCGGGACGGGTGGGAAGCGCGGGGTGAACAGGGTTGCTGGAGCGCGTGAGGCACGCGGGGCGTGGGCGGCCGTGAGGGAGCGCGTGAGGCACGCGGGGCGTGGGCGGCCGTGAGGGAGCGCGTGAGGCACGCGGGGCGTGGGCGGCCGTGAGGGAGCGGGGAGTGCGGAACGCACGGGAGCGCGAAGCGCCAGAGGGTGCGAGATGAGGCGGGAGAGGGTGCTGGATCAGGTGTGAGAGGGCGCTGGGCCGGGACATCCGGGCCCAGCGTCCCCTGCTCGCTGCTCGCTGCTCGCGCTCGTGTGCCGGTCGGTGTGCGCCGTGTCGGCGCGGTCGATACTGCCTCTGTCGGCGCCCGGCACGGCTGTCTGCGCGGGTCAGCGCCTGCTCGCGCCTGTCAGGGCGTCAGAACCCGTACCCCATCCGCCGCGACAGCTCGACGGCCGCCGCGACCGTGCGCTTGGCGATCTCCGTGAGCCGGTCCTCGGTCAGCCGGTAGACCGGTCCGGACGCGCTCAGCGCCCCGATCACCTTGCCGTCGTGCCCGCGCACCGGCGCCGCGACGGCGGCGAGGCCCACCTCCAGCTCCTCGAACGCGGTCGCGTAGCCCCGCTCCGTGACGGTCCCGAGCTCGGTGCGCAGCGCCACCGTGCCGGTGACCGTGTGCTCCGTGAAGCGGGGCAGCGTACGGGCGACCAGACCCTCGCGCAGGGGCGTGGGCAGGTGGGCCAGCAGCACCTTGCCGCTGGACGTGGCGTGCAGCGGGGTGCGTCTGCCGAGCCAGTTCTGGGCGGTCACGGACGCGGGGCCGCGGGCCTGCATGATGTTGACGGCCGCGTCGTCGTCGAGGACCGCGATATTGACCGTCTCGCCCAGCTCGTCCGCGAGCTCCCGGCAGACGGGACCGCCCTCCTGCGAGATGTCCATGCGCACCGCCGCGGCCCCCGCGAGACGCAGCACGCCCGCCCCCAGGAAGTACTTGCCGCGGTCCTTGGCCTGCCCGACGAGCCCGCGGTTCTCCAGCACCCCGAGCAGCCGGAACGCCGTCGACTTGTGCACGCCCAGCTCGTCCGCGATCTCCGTGACACCGGCCTCGCCGTGCCGGGCCAGGATCTCCAGGACGCTCACGGCCCGGTCCACGGACTGCACCGCGGAGGCGGCGCCCCTGGTGGCCTGCGCCGCCCGGGACCCGGCGGCCTTCGCGGGCGCCGAGCGCTTCGCCGGGGCTCTCCCCGGCGCTTCCCGAGGGGGGACCCCGGGCGCCTTCTGGGGTGTGGTGCTGTGCGGCTCCCCGTTCTGGTCAGGCTGTTTCCGCGTGCGGGTCATATCTCAACTCTCACCACTCGGCGGCCGGTTGAAGCCGCGTACCAGGGAAGCCCTTGACGCGATGGCCTTCCCACCGGATTCTGTTGCGCATAGCACTCTCTGGTGCGCCATATGAAACTTCATGTTACCGAAGAGTCCCGCCCGAAACGGCCTCGGAACGGGCCGGGCATTCCACGAGACATCCCACGCGACACTCCAGAGGGGGGCCCATGATTCCCGCGATTCCCGTCTGCCGCCTCGAAGACCTCCCCGCGGGCGAAGCCGTCCGTCTCGACACCACACCGCCCGTGGCGGTGTTCAACGCCGACGGTGCGCTGTACGCCGTCGACGACACCTGCAGCCACCAGGACGCGTCCCTCTCCGACGGCTGGCTCGAAGGCTGCTTCGTCGAATGCCCGCTGCACGCCGCGTCGTTCGACCTGCGGACCGGGCAACCGGCGTGCCTGCCCGCGCGCCGCCCGGTGCGTACCCATCGGGTGACCGTCGTGGACGGGGTGATCCACGTCCACCTCGCGCTCACGGACGCGCCAGCGGCGGCGCGCGACACGGGCGCCGCGGCTGCCATGACGGGCTCCACCGTGGGCACTGCGGGCACCCCGGGCTCGGTAGCGGGCGGCTCCGCCGCATGACGGGCCGGGGGAGTGCGGGCGGACTCGCCACCGTCACCGTAGTGGGCGCGTCCCTCGCCGGTCTCCACGCGGCCCGCGAACTGCGCGCCCAGGGCTACGACGGCCGCCTGGTGGTCGTCGGCGCGGAGCCCCACGCTCCGTACGACCGCCCGCCCCTGTCCAAGGGCTTCCTCACCGGCGCCAGTCCGGAGGCCTCGCTCGCCCTGACCGACGGGGAGGAGATGGCTGCCCTCGACGCCGAGTGGCGGCTCGGCGTCGCCGCGTCCGCGCTCGACCCACGCGACCGCGCCGTCCTCCTCTCGGACGGCCGCAGGGTCCCCACTGACGGCGTGGTCATCGCGACCGGCGCCACGGCCCGCCCGCTGCCCGGGCCGCGCTACGCGGGCGTGCACACCCTGCGCACCCTCGACGATGCCCGCGCCCTGCGCGGCGAACTGACCAACGGCACGCGGCGCGTCGTGATCATCGGCGGCGGCTTCATCGGAGCGGAAACCGCCTCCTCCTGCGTGGCGCTCGGCCACCACGTCACCGTCGTCGAGGCCGCACCGCTACCCCTCGTCCCGCAACTCGGCCCGGACATGGCCGCCTTCTGCGCCGACCTGCACCGCCGGGGCGGAGCCCGGCTGCTCACCGGCACGAGCGTGGCGCGCCTGCGCTCCACCACGGGTGGGACGAGCCCGCACCCTGGCGCGGACGCCGGGCGCACACCCCTTGGCCCCCTTGGCGCGGACGCCGTGCGCACACCCCTTGGCTCCCTTGGCGCAGACACGACGCTTCCGTACTCCGGCGCCGGTCCGGCACCTCTGCTGCCCGACGCAGATCCGGCACCCCTTCGCATCAGCGCAGACCCGGCACCCCTGCTCCCCGGCACAGGTTCGACACCCCCTCGCACCGGCGCCGGTCCGGCACTCCTTCCCGCCAACTCGGGAGCGCCGGACCGCCCCGAAGCGCCAGGCCGTGTCACCGCCGTCGAGTTGGCCGACGGCCGTCTCCTCCCCGCCGACGTGGTCGTCGTCGGCATCGGCGCGCTGCCCAACACCGCCTGGCTCGCGAACTCCGGGCTCCCACTGCGCGACGGCGTCCTGTGCGACGAGGGCTGCGTCACCCCGCTGCCGCAGGTGGTCGCTGTCGGCGACGTCGCCCGCGTCAACGGCGCCCGGGCCGAGCACTGGACCAGCGCCACCGAACAACCCCGCGTCGCCGTACGGAACTTGCTCGCCGGGCACACCGTCGAGTCCGTCACCGCACTGCCCTACTTCTGGTCCGACCAGTACGGCTCCCGCATCCAGTTCGCCGGGCACCGCCATCCCGACGCCACCGTCCGCGTGGTGGAGGGCGACCCCGGTGAGGGTGCCTTCCTCGCCGTGTACGAACACGAGGGGAGACCGACGGCTGCCTTGGCGGTCGACCTCCCGCGCCCGTTCCTCCGCGTATGGCGTGAACTGCGGGCTCGTCACGCGGCTGTCGCCGGAGGCGGTGACCGGTCGCCGGGCGGGCGGGCTGAACCGTACGAGGTCAGGGGGGCGTTGGGCTCCCGGACGGCGCAGGCTCGTGCCGGACCGGGCGGGCTCGTGAGCCGGGGCCGGGAGCCCAGGGCCGGGGGCCGGACTCAAGAGGGCGGAGGCCTGGATCCCCGCAGGGGCAGGAGGTCAGGCGGCGGCCGTGGCGCGAGGGCGGCGGGACGGGGCACGCGTCAGGAGTGGGACAGCTGACGGGCCCCGCCCCGCCCCCGTATGCCTTCCTTCGTGCGGGCGGCCGCACGGGCTTGGCGGCGGGCCCGGCGCCGCTCACGGCGCAGTTGGCGTGCCGTGCTGCTGGGCGCTGAGACGACGCCGTTGCGCTGGTTCCACACCTGGCGGGTGACCCATACGTCAAGGACGCCCCACGTGGCCACAACCGTGCTGGCCACGCTGCTGAGGATCATCGGGAAGGCCAGCCAGGACTCGGCCAGCGCGCAGAAGAACGCCGTCATCGCCTGCGTGAGCGTCAGCGCGACGATGAGCACGGCCCGGACGGCCGCCGTGCGCACCGGGTCCGGGAGCCGCGGTCGGCCCGCGGGCTCCTCGACCCACAAGGGGCGCCTCTGCTGCTCGTACACGGAATCCTCCTGGCCGATGGCCCACGCGGCCCCGTCGGCGCCCGTGCCTCTGGTGCCCCTGGTACGACCGGCGGTCTCGGTGACCCGTGCGGCCCGGGCGCCCCCCGTGGCTCCGCTGCGCTCAGCGGTCCCGGCGGCCCCAGCGCCCCTGTGGGCGCCCGCGGTGCGACCGGCGGCCCCGACTTGGCCGTTGTCCCCGGTTGCCCCGGCCCCGCGAGAGGCGCCGCTGGCCGCGCGCGTCTCCTTGTCCCCGCTTCGTATCGCCAACTCCGCACCCGTCCGCCCGCGTTGGTCCCGAGCCCGTCGATCCGTGTCCGTCACGCGCGCCACGGGTGTCCCGTGGCGCTCAGTCGTGCCCATCCCTCGTCCCTCCCCCGCTGTCGTGCGTCGCGTCGCGGATGCCGGGAGCCCTCATGGCCGACTCCCTCCTTGCTGCCCTTTTTGCTGTGCTTTATTCCGTGTCGCTGAGGTGCTCCCGCGCTGCGTGTGCCACTCTCCACTCTCCGTATTCAACCTGGCTTCGCGCAAAGCGAATCGGCGGTATCGCGTCTGGCCGCTCGGTGTGGCCGAGGTGCCCCCGCCGCGCTGCCTCGGTCGCCACCGCGCGTCCACCCCTCCCCGCACCCGTCTCGCCTCGCTCGTACTGCTCGTATTGCCCGTACTGCTCAATCCACCCAAGCCGCTCGACCCGCTCAAGCCGCTCGACCCGCCCAACTTGCTCAACCCGCTCGTACAGATCGACGAACGAACCCCGTCGAAGATTCCCACGGCGACCGACAACGCGTCCGCCCACGGTGAACGCCATGACGAACTCCCTGGCGAACTCCACGGCGAACGATCCGGCTGGCTTCACGGCGTACTCCACGGCGAACTCCACGACGTACTCCATGGCGCACCGCGCGGCGAACTCCGCGGTGATCTGCGGCACGCGGCGAACACTTCCGGCCAACTGGCGCCACACGCACGGACGATGAGTCGGTCCGGCCCGTTCCCTCTGCGGGAGACAATCTCCCGCAATGGGCGGACAACGCCGGACGCAGCTTTCGCGTCACGGCTGAAAAGCACCCGGACGCGCCTTCGAGTTGCTCCTGTGTCAGTAGTAGGCTCGCGCCGTTTGTTGACGCACATGCGTGCCCCCGGTCGACGCGCGGCCGCGAGGGGCCCGATCTGGGGGAGGCCATGCGCTTTCGCGGGAAGTCAATCCGCCGGAAGATCGTGGCATTGCTGCTCGTGCCGCTGGTGTCCCTCACGGCGATCTGGGGCTTCGCCACCTTCCTCACCGGGCGCGAGGCCAACAAGCTCATCGACACCGCGTACATCATCGACGACCTCGCCAAGCCCATCCAGGACACGGCGCACGTCGTCCAGGAGGAGCGGCGCCAGACCCTCGCCTACCTCGCGGACCCCCGCGCCTCGGACGCGCTGGCCGAGCTGCGCAGCGCCCGCAGGGCCACCGACGAGATGGTCGCCAAGGTGAAGTCCAAGGCCGCCAGCTCCGACTCCCGCGACGTCCTCGACGGCCGCTCGGCGGACCGCCTGGCCGTCGTCCTGGACGCCTTCGACAGCATTGACGCGCTGCGCCGCACCGTCGAGCAGGGCACCATCAGCCGCGAGAAGGCGCTGAAGATGTACACGCGCCTGATCGACCCCTGCTACGGCTTCCTCACCACGCTCAACGCGCTCGACGACGTGAGCATCACCGCGCAGAGCCGCGCGCTCGTCGGCGTCGACCAGGCCCGCGAACTCCTCGCCCGCGAGGACGCGTTGCTCGGCTCGGCCCTGCTCGTACGCACGGTCACCAAGAGCGAGATCCGCCAGGTCGCCGACCTGATGGCGCAGCGCACCCTGCTTCTGGACACCAGCCTCGCGCAGCTCCCCGACGACGAGCGTGCCCGCTACGAGCGCTACTGGAACGGCGCGGAGACGGCCCGCCTGCGCGACGCCGAGCGCACCCTGGTGGAGTCCGGCCCCGGCACCCCGCGCGCGGTCACGTCGTCCGACTGGAACCGGGAGTCCGGCAAGGTCCTCCTCGGCCTGGAGGAGCGCAACGACGCCGCCATCGAGCGACTGCGCGACCGGGCCCGCCCGGAGGCCGTCAGCGTGATCGTGCAACTGGCCGTGGCGGGCGTGGTCGGCCTCCTCGCGGTCCTCGTCTCCGTCTTCCTGTCCGTACGCATCGGCCGCGGCCTCATCCGCGACCTGCGCCGACTGCGCCTGGAGGCCCACGAGGCGTCGGGCGTCCGGCTCCCGGGCCTGCTGCGGCGCCTCGCGGCGGGCGAGCAGGTCGACGTGGAGACCGAGGCGCCCCGCCTGAGCTACGAGAAGGACGAGATCGGGCAGGTCGGCCAGGCGCTCAACACCCTTCAGCGCGCGGCCGTGGAGGCCACGGTGAAACAGGCCGACCTGCGGCGCGGCGTCTCCGAAGTGTTCGTGAACCTCGCCCGCCGCAGCCAGGTGCTGCTGCACAAGCAGCTCACGCTCCTCGACACCATGGAGCGCAGGACCGAGGACTCCGACGAGCTCGCCGACCTGTTCCGCCTCGACCACCTGACCACCCGCATGCGGCGGCACGCCGAGGGCCTGGTCATCCTCTCCGGAGCGGCGCCCTCCCGGCAGTGGCGCAAGCCCGTCCAGCTGATGGACGTCGTCCGCGCCGCCGTCGCCGAGGTCGAGGACTACGAGCGCATCGAGGTGCGTCGGCTGCCGCGCATCGCCGTCACCGGCCCGGCCGTCGCCGACCTCACCCACCTCCTCGCCGAACTCCTGGAGAACGCCACGGTGTTCTCGCCCCCGCACACCGCGGTGCAGGTCCTCGGCGAGCACGTCGCCAACGGCTTCACCCTGGAGATCCACGACCGGGGCCTCGGCATGGCCTCCGAGGCGCTCCTGGACGCCAACCTGCGCCTCGCCGAGACACCCGAGTTCGAACTGTCCGACACCGACCGGCTCGGCCTGTTCGTGGTCAGCCGCCTCGCCCAGCGCCAGCGCGTGCGCGTGTCCCTGCAGCCCTCTCCGTACGGAGGCACCACCGCCGTCGTCTTCATCCCGGAGTCGCTGCTCACCGACGACGTGCCCGACACCGGAGGCGTCGGCTTCCGTCTCGACCGGCCCGGGCCCGCGACGTCCGTGGGCGGCGACACCAGGGGCGACCGCGCCACCGCCCTCGCACACGTGCCCGCCGAACTGCCCGGCCTGCCCGCGTCGCTCCTGGACGGCCCCGTCGAGCTTGAGGCCCCGGTGGGCATGGCGGGCCTCGACACCTTCCCCGGAGCGCTGGAGGACGAGGACAGCGAGCGCGGCGGGCTGTTCCGGCCGCGCCGCCGCAGCTCCGAAGGCGCGGGCGAACAGCACCAGCAGGCGCGCGACACCCGCGAACCGGGCGTCGGCGAGCCCGCCCGCACCGGCGACCCCGCGGGCCACGCCGTCCCGGACATCGACGTCTCCGTAGACGACGACTTCACCCCCGGGGACGCGATGCCGCTGCCCCGCCGCCGCGCCCCGAAGCTCGTCTCCTCGCACGGCCGTCGCGTCGGCCCCACCCGCCCCCGAAGCTCCGACGACACCGACTCCGTGAACGCCCGGGACACGGCGAGCGACGACGGCCGTGGCTCGCGCGACACCGGCGGCGGACGCCCCGGCCGAGGCCCCGCACGGGAGACCCGCCTCACGGGCCCGTCGGCCCTCGACACCCGCAGGACCCCGCCTCCCACGCGCGGCGGACCCGACAAGCGCGGCCTCGGCGCCGGCGCCCCCGGCACCCTCGGCGCGAGCGACCGCGCGGGCTTCGACCTGCCGCGCCGCCCACGGACCGACACCACGTGGCCCGACGCGCCCGCGCCCGGCCCGACCGGGACCGGCCCGACCGGGACCGGATCCCCGTCCGAACCGCCGCTCCTGCCCAGGCGCCGCCCGGCGACGGACGCGCCCCGGCCCACCACCCGCACGGAACCAGCGCCTGGTGCGGACCGGGCGGCAAGGACGGACACAGAACCCATGGACCGGGCCGCAGGCAGCATCGGCACGCCGTCCCGCCCGGCGGCGCAGGACCCCGCGCCCACCCTCGGCGGCCTGCCGCGCCGGGTCCGGCAGGCGAGCCTCGCCCCGCAGCTCAAGGAGGGCCCCGCGAGCCGCACGGAGCGCGGCGGAGCCCCGGCCGCGCCCGGCGGGCCCGAGGAGCGCGACGCCGACGAGGTACGCAGTCGCATGGCCTCGCTCCAGCGCGGCTGGCAGCGGGGACGTGAAGAGAATGCCGCGGGCGACAGCGCCCCCGACGGCACAGCACCAGGAACGACATCTGAGGGGGACGGTCGATGACCGCACCGAAGGCCGACACACGCGCCACCACGACCGGGGCGCCGGGCGAGCTGAACTGGCTCCTCGACGACCTGGTGGAGCGTGTCGGCAGCATCCGCAAAGCGCTCGTGCTCTCCGGAGACGGCCTGCCCACGGGCGTGTCCAAGAACCTGACCCGTGAGGACAGCGAGCACCTGGCCGCCGTCGCGTCCGGCTTCCACAGCCTCGCCAAGGGCGTGGGGCGCCACTTCGACGCGGGCAAGGTCAGGCAGACGGTCGTCGAGCTCGACGACGCGTTCCTGTTCGTCACGGCGGCGGGCGACGGCAGCTGCCTCGCCGTCCTCGCGGACGCGGACTCCGACGTCGGTCTGGTGGCGTACGAGATGACGCTGCTGGTCAAGAGGGTGGGTGTGCACCTGGGTTCGGCGCCGCGCACCGACCTGCCCACGGGAGGGTAGTGGGAGGTCATGAGCGACGACGGTCGGTCCCCCAGGCCCCCCAGTCCGCCCAGGCTTCCCAGTCTGCGCACCGCTGGTTCGACGACGACGCCGGACCGGTGGTGCGTCCGTACGCCATGACGCGCGGCCGCACCACCAGCCCGGGCCAGCACCGCCTCGACCTGATCGCGGTCGTGGTGGCGGAGTCCCGCGTCGACGACACGGAGGCCGACCAGACCCTGTCACCGGAGCACGTGGACATCGTCGACCTGTGCCGGGACAGCCCGCAGTCCGTCGCGGAACTCGCCGCGGAACTCGACCTTCCGATCGGTGTCGTCCGCGTCCTGATCGGGGACCTCGTCCACGACCGACTGGTGCACGTGACCCGTCCCGTACCCCCGCCGAGCTGCCGGACGAGAGTATTCTGCGCGACGTGATCGACGGCCTCCGGGCGCTCTAGACAGCTCTCAACAGCTCTGAACAGCGCGGAAGCGGGGATTGAGACGTGACAGGCTGGCAGTTCTGGGTCGACAGGGGAGGCACGTTCACCGACGTCGTCGCGCGCCACCCGGACGGCCGTCTCCTCACCCACAAGCTCCTGTCGGACAACCCCGCGCGCTACGCCGACGCGGCGGTCGCGGGCATCGCCCAGCTCCTGGCCGACGCGGGCGCCCTGGACCCCGACGACCTCGACCCGGGCGACCGCGACGACCTCCGCGCGAAGCTGGGCACCGTCCCCATCGACGCCGTCCGCATGGGCACCACCGTCGCCACCAACGCCCTCCTGGAACGCAAGGGCGAACCCACGGTGCTGGTCATCACCCGAGGCTTCCGCGACGCCCTGCGCATCGCCTACCAGAACCGCCCGCGGATCTTCGCCCGCCACATCACCCTGCCCGAGGACCTGTACGCCCGAGTAGTCGAAGTTGACGAGCGCGTCGCCGCGGATGGGGAAGTCCTGCGCGCGCCCGACCTGGAGGCGCTGGCCGGACCGCTGCGGGAGGCCTATGACGCCGGGATCCGCGCCGTCGCCGTCGTCTGTCTGCACAGCCATCTCCACCCCGCCCACGAGCGGGCCGTCGGCGCCCTCGCTCGCCGCCTGGGCTATCCGCAGATCTCGCTGTCCAGCGAGGTCAGCCCCCTGATGAAGCTCGTCCCCCGCGGCGACACCGCCGTCGTCGACGCCTACCTCTCGCCCGTCCTGCGCCGCTACGTCCAGCACGTCGCCGACGAACTCCGGGGCGTGCGGCTGATGTTCATGCAGTCCAACGGCGGGCTCGCCGAAGCCGGGCAGTTCCGCGGCAAGGACGCCATCCTGTCCGGGCCCGCGGGCGGCATCGTCGGCATGGCCCGCATGTCGAAGCTCGCCGGGTTCGACCGGGTCATCGGCTTCGACATGGGCGGCACGTCCACCGACGTGTCGCACTACGCGGGGGAGTACGAGCGGGTCTTCACCACGCGGATCGCGGGCGTGCGGCTGCGCGCCCCGATGCTCGACATCCACACCGTCGCCGCGGGCGGCGGCTCCGTGCTGCACTTCGACGGCAGCCGCTACCGCGTGGGCCCCGACTCTGCGGGCGCCGACCCGGGCCCGGCCTGCTACCGGGGCAGCGGCCCGCTGACCGTCACCGACGCCAACGTCGCCCTGGGGCGCATCCAGGCCGCCCACTTCCCCGCGGTGTTCGGCCCCGACGGCGACCAGCCCCTCGACGACGCGCTCGTCCGCGACCGCTTCGCCGCCCTCGCCCGCGAGATCACCGACGCCACCGGCGACGACCGCACCCCGGAGCAGGTCGCCGAGGGCTACCTCCAGATCGCCGTCGCCAACATCGCCGCCGCCGTCAAGCGGATCTCCGTCCAGAAGGGCCACGACGTCACGCGCTACGCCCTGACGACGTTCGGCGGCGCGGGCGGGCAGCACGCCTGCATGGTCGCGGACTCACTCGGCATCCGCACCGTCCTCGTACCCCCCATGGCCGGGGTCCTTTCCGCCCTCGGCATCGGGCTCGCCGACACCACGGCGATGCGCGAGCAGTCCGTGGAGGCGCCCCTGGAGGCGTCCTCGATGGCCCGCGTCCGCAAGACCGCCGACGACCTGGAGGCGGCGGCCACCGCCGAACTCCTCGACGAGGACGTGCCCGCCGACCGCATCGAGGTCACGCGCCGCGCCCAACTGCGCTACGACGGCACCGACACGACCCTCACCGTGGAGCTCACCGAGCCGGACGCCATGACCCGCGCCTTCGAAGAGCGCCACCGCGCCACCTACTCGTTCACCCTGGACCGCCCCGTCATCGTCGAAGCCCTCTCCGTGGAGGCCACCGGCCGCACCGAGCCCCCCGACCTGTCGGTGCTCGGCGGCGCCGCCTCCCGTGGCGCCGCGCGGACCGTGCGCCTGCACACCGGGGGCGCCTGGCGCGACGTGCCGCTGCACCGCCGCGAGGACCTGCCGCCCGGCGAGACCGTCACCGGGCCCGCGATCATCACGGAGGCCAGCGCCACGACCGTCGTGGACGACGGCTGGCGGGCGGCCATGACCGACGACGGGCACCTGGTCATGGAACGGGTCGAGGAGCCCCCGAGTTCCCGCGCGGACACCCGGGCCGACCCGGTCCTGCTCGAAGTCTTCAACAACCTGTTCATGTCCATCGCCGAACAGATGGGCGCCCGCCTGGAGTCCACCGCCCAGTCGGTCAACATCAAGGAGCGGCTCGACTTCTCCTGCGCCCTGTTCGACCCGGACGGCAACCTCGTCGCCAACGCCCCCCACATCCCCGTCCACCTGGGGTCCATGGGCACCAGCGTCAAGGAGGTCATCCGCCGCCGCGGCGACGCCATGCGACCCGGCGACGCCTACGCGGTCAACGACCCCTACCACGGAGGCACGCACCTCCCCGACGTCACCGTCATCACCCCGGTCTTCGACACCCCGGGGGAGCGGATCCTGTTCTACGTAGCGTCGCGCGGCCACCACGCGGAGATCGGCGGCATCGCGCCGGGCTCCATGCCCGCGCACAGCCGCACCATCGACGAGGAGGGCATCCTCTTCGACAACTGGCTCCTGGTGGAGGCGGGCCGCTTCCGCGAGGCCGAGACCCTGCGGCTGCTGACCGAGACCCGCTACCCCTCCCGCAACCCCGCCACCAACCTCGCCGACCTGCGCGCCCAGATCGCCGCCAACCAGAAGGGCGTCGACGAGGTCGCCCGCATGATCGACACCTTCGGCCTCGACGTCGTCCAGGCCTACATGCGACACGTCCAGGACAACGCCGAGGACGCGGTACGGCGCGTCATCGACGCCCTGGAGGACGGGGCGTACGCGTACGAGACCGACTCGGGCGCCACCATCCGCGTCCGCGTCACCGTGGACCGCGAACAGCGCACCGCCACCGTGGACTTCACCGGCACCTCCGCCCAACTGGACAGCAACTTCAACGCGCCGTTCGCCGTGGTCAACGCCGCCGTCCTGTACGTCTTCCGCACCCTGGTGGACGACGACATCCCCCTGAACGACGGCTGTCTGCGCCCCCTGCGCGTGATCGTGCCGCCCGGCACGTTCCTGTCGCCCCAGCCGCCCGCGGCCGTCGTCGCGGGCAACGTGGAGACCTCGCAGGCCATCACCGGCGCCCTGTACGCGGCGCTCGGCGTGCAGGCGGAGGGCTCCGGCACGATGAACAACGTCACCTTCGGCAACGACCGGTACCAGTACTACGAGACCGTGGCCTCCGGCTCCGGAGCGGGCGACGGGTTCCACGGGGCGTCCGTCGTCCAGACCCACATGACCAACTCGCGCCTCACCGACCCCGAAGTCCTGGAGTGGCGGCTGCCCGTCCTCCTGGAGGAGTTCGCGGTACGGCGCGGCAGCGGCGGCGACGGCCGCTGGCGCGGCGGGGACGGCGCGGTACGCCGCATCCGCTTCCGCGAGCCCATGACCGTCTCCACACTGTCCCAGCACCGCAGGGTGCCGCCCTACGGCATGGCGGGCGGCGAGCCCGGCGCGCTCGGCTCGGGCCGCCTGGAGCGCGCCGACGGAACCGTCACGCGGCTCGACGGCAGCGACTCCGTAGACGCGGGTCCCGGCGACGTCCTCGTGATCGAAACCCCCGGAGGCGGCGGGTACGGGCGCCGCCCGGCCGACGCACGCGATACCCCAGATGACGGACTCAGGAGTAGAGAGCAATGATCTTCAAGCGTTCTGAGCGCGGAGCGGCCCCCGTCGAGCCGGTCACGCTGAAGATCCTGGTGGCGGGCGGCTTCGGCGTGGGCAAGACGACGCTCGTCGGCGCGGTCAGCGAGATCCGGCCGCTGCGCACGGAGGAGACGCTCAGCGAGGCGGGCCGTCCGATCGACGACATCAACGCCGTGCCGGGCAAGCACACCACCACCGTGGCCATGGACTTCGGCCGGATCACGCTCCGCGACGACCTGGTGCTGTACCTCTTCGGCACACCCGGCCAGGACCGCTTCTGGTTCCTGTGGGACGAGCTGGCGACCGGCGCGCTCGGCGCCGTGGTCCTCGCCGACACCCGTCGCCTGGAGGACTGCTTCGCCGCCGTCGACTACTTCGAACGCCGCTCCATACCCTTCGTCGTCGGCGTCAACTGCTTCGAAGGCGCGACCCGCTACCCCGAAGACGAGGTGCGCCAGGCCCTGGACCTCGACAGCGCCACCCCCTTGGTGCTGTGCGACGCCCGGGAGAAGGACTCCGTCAAGGAGGTCCTCATCGACGTCGTCGAGCACGCCATGGCGATCGGCTCCGCCGCCCGGGAACCGGTCACCACCTGAGGCACCCGACCGGCCGCGCCGGAGCCGACGCGCACCACCCGGCGCGTGCGACCCGCGCGAGCGCCGTCCGTTCGTCCTTCACTGTTGGCGCGAGGCCGCGCCCCTGCGGCGCGAGGCCCGCACGTTTGCGGCGCGCGGCCCGTACCCTCGCCGACCGGGGTACGAGCCGCGGCCTCATCGCACCCGCACGTGCCATCGGCCACTACCACGCGCGCGTGCCGCCCTTCGGCTGCGCCATGCCCGCTCAGCCGGGGTCGCCGTCGCCGGAGTCCGAGGCGGCGCTGCCCTCCTCCTCGTGCCAGCCCAAGCTGCGATCCACCGCCTTGCGCCAGTTGCGGTACTCGCGGTCGCGCTCCTGCTGCCCCATGCGGGGCGTCCACTCGGCGTCGCGCTGCCAGTGGCCCTTCAGCTCGTCCAGGTCGTGCCACACGCCCGTGGCGAGCCCCGCGGCGTACGCGGCGCCCAGGCACGTCGTCTCGGCGATCCTCGGGCGGATCACGGGCACGCCGAGCACATCGGCCTGGTGCTGCATCAGCAGATTGTTCTTGGTCATCCCGCCGTCCACCTTCAAGGTGGTGATCCGCACCCCGGAGTCCTGGTACATGGCGTCCACGACCTCACGGGTCTGCCAGCTCGTCGCCTCCAGGACGGCACGCGCCAGGTGCGCCTTGGTGACGTACCGCGTGAGCCCGGTGACGACGCCGCGGGCGTCGGAGCGCCAGTACGGGGCGAACAGGCCGGAGAACGCGGGCACGATGTACGCGCCGCCGTTGTCGTCCACGCTGGCCGCGAGCGTCTCAATCTCGTCGGCGCTGCGGATGATGCCCAGCTGGTCGCGGAACCACTGCACCAGGGCTCCGGTGATCGCGATGGACCCCTCCAGGCAGTAGACGGGCGCCTCTGTGCCGATCTTGTAGCCCATCGTGGTGAGCAGCCCGCTCTTCGAAGGCACGGGCCTGTTCCCCGTGTTGAGCAGCAGGAAGCTGCCCGTTCCGTAGGTGTTCTTGGCGGTGCCCGTGTCGTAGCAGGCCTGGCCGAAGACCGCGGCCTGCTGGTCGCCGAGCGCGGATGCCACCGGCACTCCGGAGAGCTGCCCGACAGCCGTGCCGTACACCTCGGCCGACGACCTGATCTCCGGGAGGACCGCCTCCGGGACGTTCATCACCGACAGGATCGACGGGTCCCACTGGAGGGTCTCCAGGTTCATCAGCATGGTGCGCCCGGCGTTGGTGACGTCCGTGACGTGGACGCCGCCGTCGGTGCCGCCGGTGAGGTTCCAGATGAGCCAGGAGTCGATGGTGCCGAAGGCGATGTCGCCGCGCTCGGCGCGGGCCCTGAGTCCGGGGACGTTGTCGAGCAGCCAGGCCGCCTTGGGGCCGGAGAAGTAGCTCGCCAGGGGCAGGCCCGTCCGCTCGCGGAACCGGTCCTTCCCGTCGGCACCGCCCAGTTCGGTGCAGAGCGCCGACGTACGCGTGTCCTGCCAGACGATGGCGTTGTGCACGGGCTTGCCCGTGGAGCGGTCCCACAGGACCGTCGTCTCCCGCTGGTTGGTGATGCCGAGGGCGCTGAGCTGGTCCGCCCGCAGCCCGGCCTTGGCGAGGGCACCGGCCACCACGGCCTGCACCTTGGACCAGATCTCCATGGCGTCGTGCTCCACCCAGCCGGGCTTGGGGAAGATCTGCCGGTGCTCGCGCTGGTCGACGGCGACGACGGCGCCGTCCCGGTCGAAGATGATGCAGCGGCTCGAAGTGGTGCCCTGGTCGATCGCGGCGACGAATTTCTCGGAGCTGTCCGTCATGGCTACTCCCGCTCGGAAGGCTTCAGAGGGCTCAGGGCGCAGAGTCCCAAGGGGGCAGGGGCTCAGAAGGCTGCGTTGTAGATCAGGCCCGCGAGGGCGCCGCCGATCAGCGGTCCGGCCACCGGCACCCAGGCGTAACTCCAGTCTGACGTGCCCTTGTTGGGGATCGGCAGGAACTGGTGCACGATGCGCGGGCCGAGATCGCGGGCCGGGTTGATGGCGTACCCGGTCGGGCCGCCGAGCGACAGGCCGATGCCGACGACCAGGAAGGCGACGATCAGGGTCTGGGTGCCGGACTCGCCGAGGCCCTTGGTGAGCCCGAACGCCAGGATGGGCAGCACCAGGCCGATGGTCCCGATGACCTCGGTCAGCAGGTTGGCGACCGGGTTCCGGATCTCGGGGATGGTGGAGAAGATGCCGAGCGTCGGCGTGGGTTCCCCGGTCCCCGCGCCGCCCCTGACACCGCCCGGCACGTTGGCGTGGAACTGCGCGAAGTACGTGAGGTAGGCGAGGACGGCGCCCAGCATCGCGCCGACCATCTGGCCCGCCAGGTAGAGCCAGACCTTGCTCCACTCGCCGGTGTCGATGGCGATGCCGAGGGTGACGGCGGGGTTGAGGTGCCCGCCGGACAGCGGCGCCGCGGTGTACGCGCCCGCCATCACACCGAAGCCCCAGCCGAAGGCGATGACGAGCCACCCGGACGCCTTGGCCTTCGAGTGGTTGAGCGTGACGGCGGCGCACACTCCGGCGCCGAAGAGAATCAGGATGGCGGTGCCGATGACCTCACCGACGAAGATGTCCCCGTTCGCATGCATGGCGGCTCCTAGGCCCTCGCCCGGGGCGAGCGGCCCCGGAACTCCGTGCAGGGTGCGTTTCCACGACTGCTGCCCGGTCACGGACGGCGGCGTCCACCGGCGGCGAGGGGCTCCCGCGCCCCGTTGGGCCCCGGCGGTCAGCGTGCCGTCACAGTCGCATCGCCCATGGGGGGATGACCCGTTGAACAGGCCCTTGTGGGCAGAGCCTGGGGAGCACACGGGCCCTGAGCGGCAGGGAGCCGACGAGCGGCGATGCCGACTGACACCGGGAAGTGTTCACCGGCGGTGATGGAGCGTCAAGGTCGCCGACACCACGGGTTAACCGGTGCGACGCCTTCCCCCGCCGAGCGCCCCACTCGTCTCGGGCACGCCGCCCACCCGTCTCAGGGCGCGCCGCCGCACTCGGCTGGGGGCGCTCTCTCCGTCTGGAGGCGCGCCGCCCCACCCTGCCTGAGGGCGCGCCCGCGCACGCGCCCGCCGAGCGCCACTGTGCGCCGTGCCGCCCTACCTCACCTGCCGAGGGGCTGCCCCCGCCGTCTCACCGCACCGCGATCACCGAGGATCCGTGTCCGAAGAGCCCCTGGTTCGCGGTAATGCCGACGCGCGCCCCCTCGACCTGGCGCGCGCCCGCCGTGCCCCGCAACTGCCAGGTCAGCTCGCACACTTGGGCGAGGGCCTGGGCCGGGACGGCCTCTCCGAAGGAGGCGAGTCCGCCGCTGGCGTTCACGGGGACGCGCCCGCCGAGCGCCGTGGCCCCGGAGCGCAGCAGCTTGGCGCCCTCGCCCTCGTCGCACAGGCCCAGGTCCTCGTACCACTGGAGCTCCAGGGCCGTCGACAGGTCGTACACCTCCGCCAAGGAGAGGTCGTCCGGGCCGATGCCCGCCTCCTCGTACGCGGTGTGCGGGACCGACGCCCGGAAGGTCCGGTCACTGGGTGACACGGCGGCGGCCGAGTCGGTGGCGATGTCCGGGAGGTCCAGGACCGCGTTCGGGTACGTCGGTGTGACGGTGGACACCGCGCGGATGCGCACCGGGTGGGCGGCTCCGTGCCGCCGGGCGTACTCCACGGTGGACAGCACGAGCGCCGCCCCGCCGTCCGAGGTCGCGCAGATGTCGAGCAGCCGCAGCGGGTCGGCGACCACGGCCGAGGCAGCCACCTCGTCGGGGGTGACGGCCGTGCGGTAGCGCGCGTACGGATTGAGCGCCCCCGCGGCCGCGTTCTTCACCTTGACCTGGGCGAAGTCCTCCAGCGTGTCCCCGTGCACGGCCATCCGGCGGCGGGCGTAGATCGCGAAGTACGCGGGATTCGTGGCGCCGAGGACGCGGAAGCGGAGCCAGTCCGGGTCTTCCGGGCGATCGCCTCCCGCGGGCCGGAAGAACCCCTTCGGGGCCGCGTCGGCGCCGACGACCAGAACGACCTCGGCGAGCCCCGCGAGGAGGTGCGCGCGGGCCGTCTGGATCGCCTGCGCTCCGGAGGCGCACGCCGCATACACGCTCGCCACGCGCGCGCCCTGCCAGCCCAGGGCCTTCGCGAACGTCGCCCCGGCCACGTACCCCGGATAGCCGCCGCGGACCGTGTCCGCGCCGACGATCGTGTCCACGTCCCGCCAGTCGACACCGGCGTCCGTCAGCGCGGCGCGGGCCGCCGCCACCCCGTACGCGACGAAACCGCGCCCCCACTTGCCCCAGGGGTGCAGGCCCACGCCCAGCACCGCCACGTCGTCCGTCATGCCCTCACCCCCAGGGGCCGCCAGTGCCAGGTCGTCCAGACCGTCTTCTCGTCCTCATGGAGCACGCCTGGGACGACCTCCACCTCCATGCCCACCTCAAGGTCGGCGACGGTCACCCCTGGGGCCGCCTGGCCGAGCACCACCATGCGCTCGGCCTCCAGCTCCGCGGCGATCAACGTGTAGGGGCGCCAGGGGAGTTCCGGGTCGGACACATAGGGCGGGGGCGGGCGGTAGCGACCGTCGGTGTAGGACCACACCCGCCCACGCCGCGACAGGGGCACCTCCAGGAGTTCGTCACCCCCGCACCCGGGATTGCGGCAGAAGCCGTCCTCACGCGGGAAGAAGACCGCGGCGCACCGCGCGCACCGCGTGCCCAGCAGCCGGAAGCCGTCTCCCTCCCCGGCGAACCAGTCGGCCACCACAGGTGTACGCGTCCGCGACAAGGCTCCTCCAGCCCACTGGATCTGACGGTACGTCAGGAGTGTGGCACGGGAAGCGGCACGGCGTCAGCCCCAGGCCGCTCCCCGTAAGGCCCTTGACTTACCGGAGTCCCTCGACTTGGAAGTGGGGCAGGGAGCGCCGCGACACAGGGAAGTCGAAGTACGTGTCCGGGAACGGCTCAGGCTTGTACGTGAAGTGCCACCACTCCTCAGGAAGATTGACGAAGCCAAACTTGACCAGTGCGCCGCGCAGGAGATCGCGGTGAGCGCGCTGCACCCCGGTGATCCGGGGATCGTCGGTGTGGGAGAGCGTGTCGAAACAGTCGTACCCCGTGCCCATGTCCACGGAGTTGTCCGGGAACCGCTCCTCCTGGGGCGCGTAGCACGGCGTGAGGGGCTCACCAGGGACGTACGGGCGAGTGGGCGGGGCCGGAAGCCTCACGATCGTCAAGTCGACCGTCGAGCCACGGCTGTGACCGGACTTCTCGGCGATGTACCCGTCCTCGAACAGCCTCGACTTGTCGACTCGCGGATAGAACTCCTCCTTCATCCGCTCGTCCCGCAGGTCCTCGGCCCAGCGCACGAAGTGGTCCACCGCCCGCTGCGGCCGATAGCAGTCGTACACCTTCAGCGAGTACCCCCGGCGCAGCAGCGTCCGCTGCGCCTTGCGCAGGGCCCTCGCCGCGGGTTCGGTGAGCAGGCACATCGGTGCGCGGTACCCGGTCACGCGCTCACCCACGAAGTTGTGCGGAGTGAAGTACCGGATCTCCTGAATGATCGTCGGATCCACGTCCCGCAACGCGACGAAGCCGTCCGGAGCGCGGGGCTCGGGGCGCGCCTGGGCGGGCGAGGGGGCCGCGGCCACCGCGAACAGGGCGACGGCGGCGACGGCGAGCTTCCGCAGAGCGGGTCCATATGCGGTCATGTCCGTGCGTCTATCAGCAACCGGGCACTCCGCGGAAGACCGACGCCCGCGGATCGGCTACAGTCCGCCGCGTGTCCCCAACCGAACACTCCACCAACTCCGCACCGGATTCCCACTGCTCGACCTGCGGCACCCGCTACGCGGACCACGTGACCGGCTGGCCCCGCACCTGCGCCGCCTGCGCGACCGTGGCCTACCGCAATCCGCTGCCCGTAGCCGTGGCCCTCCAGCCGGTGTACGACACGAAGGGCACCGCCCTCGTCATCGTGACCCGTTCCATCGCCCCCGCACGCGGGGGCACCGCCCTGCCGGGCGGCTACGTGGACCACGGGGAGGACTGGCGGCACGCCGTCGCCAGGGAACTCAAGGAAGAGACCGGCATCAGCGCCGCGAGCCGCGACGTGCGCATCGTCGAGGCCCTCAGCTCGCCCGACGGGCACCTGCTCCTGTTCGGGCTGCTCCCCGAGCGCCCCGCTGCCGACCTGCCCCAGTCCCAGCCCACGGACGAGACCGAAGGCTGGGAACTGCTGTACCGGCCCGCCGAACTCGCCTTCCCCCTGCACACCTCGGTGGTGCGGGCCTGGTTCGAGGGTCGCTACATCTGACTCCGCCGCGACGGCGTCACCGGGGCGTACCCGGTCACTACGGAGAGGCCTGCTCCGGCGCTCGGGGCGCCCCCGGCGCGTCGAGCCCGAGCACCCGCACTGGGTACTCCACCGCTGCCTCATCCTCGCCGTCCCGCTCCACCAGCACCCGGCCGTCGCTCCAGCGCACCGCGAAGCGCTGGAGCTCCGGCTCGTCCCATCCGTCGCCCGGGTCCGGGATCACCAGGCCGCCACCGGCGCGCCCCGGCCCGGGCGCCCACACGTCGAGCGCGAGCCGCCCGTCCGCACCCCGCACGGGCAGCACCGACCCGGCACGCGCCAGTACGGGGATACGGGACAGCGGGGCATCCACGCTGACCTGCCCCGGCCCTTCGTAGGCGCGGCCCGTCACCGTGTCGTACCACCGCCCCGGAGGCAGCCGCACCTCCCTGCGCGTCACCCCCTGGGACAGCACCGGAGCCACCAGGAGGCAGTCGCCGAGCAGGAAGGCGTCCTCGCAGTCCCGCAGCGCACGGTCCTCGGGACTGCCCCACCACAGCGGCCGCACGTACGGCGCCCCCGAACGCCGCGCCAGATGCGCCAGCGTCACGAAGTACGGCAACAGCCGCCGACGCTCGACCAGCGCCGCACGCGCGTGCTCCAGGACCTCAGGACCGAACTCCCACGGCTCCCTGCGCCCCGCCCGCAGCGCCGCGTGCGTACGGAACAGCGGCAGGTACGCGCCCAGTTGGAACCAGCGCAGATACAGCTCGGGCGAGGGACTGCCGTCGAAGCCGCCCACGTCGGGACCCGAGTACGGCACCCCGCACAGACCGAGGCCGAGCACCAGGGAGAGCGAGGCACGCAAACCCGGCCACCCCGTGGCCACATCACCCGACCACGTCCCTCCGTAGCGCTGCATTCCCGCCCAGCCGGAGCGCGAGAATAGGAACGGGCGCTCCCCGGGCCGCAGTTCACGCATCCCCTCGTAGCCCGCGCGCGCCATGCCGAGCGCGTACACGTTGTGCGCCTCCCGGTGGTCACCGCCCCGGCCGTCCAGGGCGTGCCGGGCCGACAGGGGCAACGTCGTCTCTCCGAAGGCGGCGAACGACACCGGCTCGTTCATGTCGTGCCAGAAGCCCGCGAAGCCCTGCGCGAGCCGCTCGTCGTACTGACCGCTCCACCACTTGCGCACCCGCCCCGCCGTGAAGTCGGGGAAGACCGCGTCACCGGGCCACACCACGCCCCGTACGACCCGACCCGCCGCATCCCGCACGAACGCGTCCGCCGCCGTCCCGCTGTCGTACACGGCGTTGCCCGGCTCCGCCTTCACCGCCGGGTCCACGATCGACACCAGGCGGATCCCGTCGCCCCGTAGATCGGCCGCCAGCTTGGGCAGCGAGGGGAACCGCTCCCGGTCGACCGTGAACACCTGGTGCGCGTCGAAGTGGTCGATGTCCAGATGGACGGCGTCCAGCGGCAGCCCGCGCTCCTGGTAGCCCGCGACGATCCGGCGCACCTCCCGCTCGCTGCCGAAGCCCCACCGCGCGTGATGATGCCCCAGCGCCCACGTGGGCGGCACCGCGGGCGCCCCCGTGAGCGACGCCCAGGAGTGCAGGACCCGCGCCGGGGCGCCCACCATGGCCCAGCACCGCAGCGGACCGCCCTCCATGCGCACCTCGCACGACCCCATCCGGTCGTGGCCCGACCCCGCCCCCTCCTCGCCCTCCCGCAAGGTCACCGTGCCGTCCCACGTGTTGTCGTGGAACACCAGGTGCGTGCCCCCGTCGGCGACCACGAGCTGCACCGGCATCGTGATGTACAGCGGATCGTCCCCGGGGCCGAACGAACCGCCCGGATCCGTGTTCCACAACACGTACGTGCCATTCCGTAGCCGTGGTCCCGCGGCGCGCCCGCCCAGCCCGAAGAACCGCGCGTCCGCCGCCACATGCGAGCGCTGCACCCAACGGGCCGTACCGCCCCCCACCGGCTCCCACCAGCGCGGCGGCAGGTCGCGCCGCAGCATCACCCCACCGGGGGTGCGCAGCTCCACCGCCCCGAGCCGCGAGACGACCACCGTCGCCCGCTCCGCCACCACCCGCCAGCCGCCCTCCTTGTCGGGCTCCAGAACGGCCCGCGGATCCGCCTCGGGGCTGCCACCCACAAGCGCGCTCGACGGCCCCGGCTCGGCCCCGTCCCAGCCCCAGAACACGGCACCGCCCGACGTGACCCGCACCCTCAGCTCCGACCGCGCGAACCGCACCACCCCGCCCCCGGGGCCCGGCTCGACCATCGTCACCGGACCCGGCGTACGCGCCCGCTCCGCACCCCGGGGAGCCAGCCCCACCGCGTCGACCCGCCGCCGACGCCACGCGGAACGCACCATGCGCACCCTCAGAGCCGCGTCCGACAAGTTGACCGCCTTCACCGAACGCACCAGGTCACGACCGTTCATGCTGCTCACCCTGCCACCGAAGACGCGACGGGTGTACCGCGTTCAACTGCCGTTCACCCAAGGCGGCCACCCGCACCACACCCGGCCGCCGCGCGGCACACCCTGGTGCGGAAGTCGATCACGTGGCATCGTCCTGTCAGCCGTGTCACGCGCACACCGAGCCCGTGCGCACGACAGACGCCCACGACGCGTACAGCCCAGGAGCAGCCCCATGTCCTCAGCGAATCCCTCGCCGCTCTGGCAGCCGGACCAGGAGCGGATCGCCGACGCACAGGTCACGCGCTTCCAGGCATGGGCGGCCGAGCACCACGGGGCCCCCGCCACCGGCGGCTACCCGGCGCTGCACCGCTGGTCCGTCGACGAACTCGACACCTTCTGGAAAGCCGTCACCGAATGGTTCGACGTGCGCTTCCACACCCCGTACACACGCGTGCTCGGCGACCGCTCCATGCCGGGCGCCGAGTGGTTCCCCGGCGCCACGCTGAACTACGCGGAGCACGCCCTGCGCGCCGCCGAGGACCCCGCCCGCGCCGACCACCCGGCCCTCCTGCACGTCGACGAGACGCACGAGCCCACCTCCGTCACCTGGGCCGAGCTGCGCCGCCAGGTCGGCTCCCTGGCGGCCGAACTGCGCGACTTGGGCGTCCGCCCCGGAGACCGCGTCAGCGGCTACCTGCCGAACATCCCGCAGGCCGTCGTCGCGCTCCTCGCCACCGCCGCCGTCGGCGCCGTCTGGACGTCCTGCGCCCCCGACTTCGGCGCCCGCAGCGTCCTCGACCGCTTCCAGCAGGTCGAACCCGTCGTCCTCTTCACCGTCGACGGCTACCGCTACGGAGGCAAGGAACACGACCGCCGCGACACCGTCGCCGAACTGCGCCGCGAACTGCCCACCCTGCGCGCCGTCGTCCACATCCCGCTGCTCGGCACGGACGCCCCCGAAGGCGCCCTGGAGTGGTCCGCCCTCACCACCGGGGACACGGCCCCCCTCTTCGAAGCGGTGCCCTTCGACCACCCCCTGTGGGTGCTCTACTCCTCCGGTACGACGGGTCTGCCCAAGGCCATCGTCCAGTCCCAGGGCGGCATCCTCGTCGAACACCTCAAGCAGGCCGGGCTGCACTGCGACCTCGGCCCCGACGACCGGTTCTTCTGGTACACCTCGACCGGCTGGATGATGTGGAACTTCCTCGTCTCCGGCCTGCTCACCGGCACCACGATCGTCCTGTACGACGGCAGCCCCGGCCACCCCGACACCGGCGCCCAGTGGCGCGTCGCCGAACGCACCGGAGCCACGCTCTTCGGGACGTCCGCCGCGTACGTCATGGCCTGCCGCAAGGCGGACGTGCACCCCGCGCGCGACTTCGACCTGTCCCGCGTGCGGTGCGTCGCCACCACCGGCTCACCGCTGCCGCCCGACGGATTCCGCTGGCTGCACGACGCGTTCGCCGAGGCGACCGGGCCCGTGTGGATCGCCTCCGTCAGCGGCGGCACCGACGTGTGCTCCTGTTTCGCGGGAGCCGTGCCGACGCTGCCCGTCCACATCGGGGAACTCCAGGCCCCCTGCCTCGGCACCGACCTCCAGGCCTGGGACCCCCAGGGCAAGCCCCTCGTCGACGAGGTCGGCGAACTCGTCGTCACCAACCCCATGCCCTCGATGCCGATCCACTTCTGGAACGACCCGAACGGCAGCCGCTACCACGACAGCTACTTCGACACCTACCCCGGCGTGTGGCGCCACGGCGACTGGATCACCCTCACCGCGCGCGGCTCCGTCGTCATCCACGGCCGCTCCGACTCCACGCTCAACCGCCAGGGCGTCCGCATGGGGTCCGCCGACATCTACGAAGCCGTCGAGCGCCTCCCCGAGATCCGCGAGTCCCTGGTCATCGGCGTCGAACAGCCCGACGGCGGCTACTGGATGCCGCTCTTCGTCCACCTCGCCCCCGGCGCCACCCTCGACGACGACCTGCGCGCCCGCATCAAGTCCACCATCCGCGAACAGCTGTCACCGCGCCACGTGCCCGACGAGGTCATCGAGGTCCCCGGCGTCCCGCACACCCTCACCGGCAAGCGCATCGAGGTCCCCGTCAAGCGCCTCCTCCAGGGCACCCCGCTCGACAAGGCCGTCAACGCGGGCTCGGTCGACAACGTCGAACTGCTCCACTTCTACGCGAACCTGGCCCGCGAGCGCGCCTGACCCCTCACGCTCCGCGGTCGTTGTCAGTGCCGTCGGTTACGTTGGGTGAGCACTGATCGACTGACCGCAGGGGGAACCATGGGGCACCACCAGCACGACACGATGCGACGCGCCCTGCGCCGCGAAGTCGCCGGAACCATCGGCCTGCTGGCCGACGAGGAGGACTTCGCGGCGATGCGCCGCTACCGCACCTTCACCTTCGACGACCACGTGACCTACCTCCAGCAGGTCGAGGGCCTGCTCAAGTCCCTCGCCGCACAAGGACGGCACACCAGCGTCGCGCTCTTCGACCCGACGGAGTACGAGGACTTCTGCGCCGACGCGGGCCTCGACCCGGACGCGCCCTCCAGCCGCACCCGCTTCACCGCGGAGCTGGCCACGTCCGGCCCGACCATCGCGTACGAGGGCCAGGACCTCACCGACCTCGTCCCCGACCTCGTCGACCAGACGGTCCGCCAGAGCACCTGGGAGTACGCGACCATGCTCCTGGCCCGCATCGGCGCCTGCGCCGAGTGCGGCGTGGACATCGGCCGCGCCGCCTTCGCCCGCGCGTCGGACCTGCTCATGCGCGTGATCGGGACGGCCGGTTCCGCCACCTGCCACCTGGTGTGCAGCGTCCCGAGCGACGGCCAGACACTGCTCGCCGCGCTGCACGTCACCTGCGACGCGGACGGCGGCTTCCAGCTGGACGAGAGCGCAGCGCTGGAGTTCACCACGGTCCTCGCGGTGGGCATCGCCACCCAGGGCCACGGCGGCCTCGTGATGCGCACCAGCGACATCGAAGGGGAGCGCGTGCGGGGCTGGCGCCTGGAAGGCGAGCGGCTGCACCCGCTGACCGCGGCGGAGGTCTTCGACGCCTACTGCACCGACGCCCAGTCAGGCGACCTCATCGCCCCGGAGTCAGGCGTCGACTACTGCGCGGCACCCGACCTGGGCGACGATGAAGAGCCCCACCAGGGGCACCACCACTGAACACTCGAGGGGCGCCCCACGCATGGTGGAGCGCCCCTCGGAAACGGCCGTGCCCGCTCAGGCCGCGGGCACCGCCCGGCTCACTCGCCGGACAGCACCGCCTGCGCGGCCTTACGGGCTTCCTCGGCGCTGTCCGCGGCCCGCGCGGCGGCCGCGGCACGCTCGCACTGAGCCAGCGTGTACTTGCCGAGCGTCGCCCGGACGTAAGGAATCGACGCGGCACCCATGGAGAGGGAGGTGACGCCCAGACCGGTCAGCACACAGGCGAGCAGCGGATCCGACGCCGCCTCACCGCAGACGCCACAGCTCTTGCCCTCGGCCTTGGCGGCCTCGGCCGACAGCGCGACCAGGTCGAGCAGCGCCGGCTGCCACGGGTCCTGAAGCCGGGACACCGCACCGACCTGCCGGTCGGCGGCGAAGGTGTACTGCGCCAGGTCGTTGGTGCCGAGCGACAGGAACTCGACCTCCTGGAGGATCGAGCGCGCCCGCAGCGCGGCGGAGGGAATCTCCACCATCGCGCCGAACTTGGCCTGGAGACCGGCCTCACGGCACGCGTCGGCGAACGCCTTGGCGTCGGCGCGGTCCGCGACCATCGGCGCCATGACCTCAAGGTAGACCGGCAGGCCCTCGGCGGCCTTGGCCAGCGCGGCCAGCTGCGTGCGCAGCACCTCCGGGTGCTCAAGCAGCGACCGCAGGCCCCGCACGCCCAGGGCGGGGTTCGGCTCGTCGGCGGGGGTGAGGAAGTCCAGCGGCTTGTCGGCACCGGCGTCGAGCACGCGCACGACGACCCGGCCCTCCGGGAAGGCCTCAAGAACCTTGCGGTAGGCCTCGACCTGCTTCTCCTCGCTCGGCGCCTTGGTGCTGTCGTCGAGGAAGAGGAACTCGGTGCGGAACAGGCCGACGCCCTCGGCGCCCGCCTCGACCGCCGCCGGTACGTCGGCGGGGCCGCCGACGTTCGCGAGCAGCGGCACCTTGTGCCCGTCGGAGGTGGCGCCGGGGCCGGTCGACGCGGCCAGCGCGGCCTTGCGCTCGGCGGCCGCGGCCTCCAGCTCGGCCCGCTTCTCCGGGGTCGGGTCCACGAAGATCTCACCGGTGCTGCCGTCCACGGCGATGACGGTGCCCTCTGCGAGCTCACCGGCGCCGGGCAGCGCGACGACGGCGGGCACGCCGAGCGCCCGCGCCAGGATCGCGCTGTGGCTGGTCGGCCCGCCCTCTTCGGTGACGAAGCCGAGCACGAGCGCCGGGTCCAGCAGGGCGGTGTCGGCGGGAGCCAGGTCACGGGCGATCAGCACGTACGGCTCGTCGCTGTCCGGCACGCCCGGCATGGGGACGCCCAGGAGGCGGGCGACGATACGATTCCGCACGTCGTCGAGGTCGGCGACGCGACCCGCCATGTACTCGCCCGCGCCCGCGAGCAGCTCGCGGTAGTGGGAGAAGGCGTCGTAGATGCCGCGCTCGGCGGTGCTGCCGACGGCGATCCGCCGGTCCACGTCCGCGATGAGGTCCGGGTCCTGCGCGATCATCGCTTGGGCCTCGAGCACCGCCTGGGCTTCGCCACCGGCCAGGTTGCCGCGCGCCATCAGGTCGGCCGCCACAGCCTCGACGGCCTGGCGAGCGCGCCCCTGTTCGCGCTCGGCCTCCTCCGCCGCAATCTGCTTGGCAGGCGGTTCGAGCACCGCCGTTCCCATGTGCCGAACCTCGCCGATCGCCACACCGTGGCTTACGCCGACGCCTCGCAGCGTTGTCTCCATTTCACCCGTCTCCGATAGTGCGACGGGCCCAGCCGTCGCGGTGGATGTCCTACCTGCCGTCGACCGCCGACGGCGCCGACGTCACTTCCAGGCGAAGAGCGCGTCGCCAGCCTTCACGTCGCC